>NZ_JBSRYQ010000001.1:0-4800000 GCF_054056815.1 Bradyrhizobium sp. LB13.1
CTTTCGGGTCGAGGCCGTGCCCGCGCGCGGCAGCAAGGCGAATGCCACCCATCTCGCGGAGATCTGCGGCGGCAACGCGCTCAATGCCGCAATCGCCATGGCGCGGCTTGGCGGCCGCGTCTCTTTCGCGGGCCCCATGGGCGATGCCCGGGAGATTTCGAGCGGCTTCATCCTCGAACGGATGGAAGCTGAAGGCATCGAGACCACACAAATCGTGCGCATGCCGGGGCTGATGACGCCTGTCTCGGCGATCATGATCGATCCGTCGGGCGAACGAACGCTCACCATCTATCGAGATCCGGCGCTGTCGACCGTGAAGCTGCCGGACGCCGACGCACTGCTCGCCGATTGCCGGGCGGTTCTCGTCGAAAGCCGCTGCGCCACGTTCGCGACCTCGCTCTGCGCGGAGGCACGCCGGCACGGCATTGCCGTCATCGTCGGCGTCGATCGGGCGATGTCGTTGCAGGACAGCCTGCTCACGGTCGCCTCGCACCTGCTGTTTGCCAGCGAACAGGTGCAGGAAACGGCCGGCATCGCCGATGACGGCGCGGCGTTGAAGCGCTTGGCCGCGCTCACGCCCGCCTTCCTCGCCGCCACCCGCGGCCCGCGCGGCACGATCTGGCTGAACGAGGCGGCGGAGCTGGAGGAGACGCCGGCGTTCGCGGTTCAGGCCGTCGACACGCTCGGCGCCGGCGACGTCTTCCATGGCGCCTTCACGCTACGTCTCGCCGAAGGCGGCGGCGTGCGGGAGGCGCTGCAATTCGCCGCGGCCGCCGCGGCGTTGAAATGCACCCGCCACGGCGGCGGCCTAGCGTCTCCGCAACGTATTGAAGTTGAAAAGCTTTTAAGCATGTCGCAGGCGACGGCGCTCGATCGAACGCCGAGATTATAGACTTGCTATAGAAAGATTTTCTCTATATCAGGGAAAACGCCCCTTGAAATGGAACAAAGTTCTTCAAATGACCGATCTCGCTGTTCAGATCCCCGAGACCAGCCGCCGCCTCGACGCCATCGACCGCAAGATTCTGATGGTGCTTCAGGACGATGCCTCCCTGTCCGTCGCCGAGATCGGCGACCGCGTCGGCCTGTCCTCGACCCCGTGCTGGAAGCGTATCCAGCGCCTGGAAGCCGACGGCGTGATCATCAAGCGGGTGGCCTTGGTCGACCAGAACAAGATCGGGCTCGGCATCTCCGTGTTCGTGTCGGTGGAGAGCGCCGACCATTCCGACGCCTGGCTGAAGAAGTTCGCCGAAGCCGTCAGCGCCATGCCCGAGGTGATGGAGTTCTATCGCATGGCCGGCGACGTCGACTACATGCTGCGCGTCGTGGTCGCGGACATGCAGGCCTATGACGTGTTCTACAAGAAGCTGATCAGCGCCGTGCCGCTGAAGAACGTCACCTCGCGCTTCGCGATGGAGAAGATCAAGTCGGTGACCACGCTGCCGATCCCGGCTGTGGTGACGGCGTAGGGTCTCACCACACAGACGCTGTCATCGCCCGGCGTGACCGGGCGAATCCGCCCAGTACTCCAGAGACGACGATGGGGTACGGATAAGCCGCGGCGTACTGGATGCCCCGGTCAAGCCGGGGCATGACAGCAAGTGACGCTAGCCTCGCGCCTCAGATCTTCTGATTGTACTCGCCGACTTCGGGATGCGTGCGCAGCACGCTGTTCACCATCTCGAACATGTCGTGCATGCGCTGCTCGGAGACCGGGCTCTCGACCACGACGACGAGCTCGGGCTTGTTGGAGGAGGCGCGCACCAGGCCCCAGCTTCCGTCCTCGACCGTGACGCGCACGCCGTTGACGGTGACGAGGTCGCGGATCGACTGGCCGCCGATCTTGGCACCCTTCGCCTGCAAGCCCTCGAAGTGCTTCACCACCTTGTCGATAACACCGTATTTGGTCTCGTCGGCGCAATGCGGCGACATGGTCGGCGACGACCAGGTTTTTGGCAGCGCGTCCTTCAGGTCGGCCATCGACTTGCCGGGCGCGCGGTCGAGCATGTCGCAGATCGCGAGCGCCGACACCAGGCCATCGTCATAGCCGCGGCCGTAAGGCTTGTTGAAGAAGAAATGGCCCGACTTCTCGAAGCCGGCGAGCGCGCCCATCTCGTGGGTGCGGCGCTTCATGTAGGAATGGCCGGTTTTCCAGTAGGCGACCTTCGCGCCCTGCTTCTGCAGCACCGGATCGGTCACGAACAGGCCGGTCGACTTCACGTCGACGACGAACTGCGCGTCCTTGTGGATCGCCGACATGTCGCGCGCCAGCATCACGCCGACCTTGTCGGCAAAGATCTCCTCGCCGGTGTTGTCGACGACGCCGCAGCGATCGCCGTCACCGTCGAAGCCGAGGCCGACATCGGCCTTGTGCTGCAGCACCGCGTCGCGGATGGCGTGCAGCATCTCCATGTCTTCAGGGTTTGGATTGTATTTCGGGAAAGTGTGGTCGAGCTCGGTGTCGAGCGGGATCACCTCGCAGCCGATCGCTTCAAGCACCTGCGGCGCAAACGCGCCGGCGGTGCCGTTGCCGCAGGCCGCGACGACCTTGAGCTTGCGCTTGAGCTTCGGACGGCTGGTAAGATCGGCGATGTAGCGCGCCGGATAATTCTCGTGAAACTGATAGGAGCCGCCGGCCTTGTTCTTGAACTCGGCGCCCAGCACGATCTCCTTCAGCCGCGTCATCTCGTCGGGACCGAAGGTCAGCGGGCGATTGGCGCCCATCTTCACGCCGGTCCAGCCATTGTCGTTGTGCGAGGCTGTGACCATGGCGCAGCAGGGCACGTCGAGATCGAACTGCGCAAAATAGGCCATCGGCGTCACCGCGAGCCCGATGTCGTGCACCTTGCAGCCTGCTGCCATCAGGCCGGAGATCAGCGCGTATTTGATCGAGGCCGAATAGCCGCGGAAATCATGACCGGTGACGATCTCTTGCTTGACCCCGAGCTCGGCGATCAGCGCACCCAGCCCCATGCCGAGTGCCTGGATTCCCATCAGGTTGATTTCCTTCTGGAACAACCAGCGCGCGTCGTATTCGCGAAAACCCGTGGCCTTCACCATCGGCTCGGATTCGAAGGCGTAAGTGTTGGGCAGCAAGACGGATTTCGGCTTGGGAAACATTGAGACGGTCTCGCGAAATGAGGCAGGATTTGGTGCAGCCTTAGCGAATGCCGGGCCGCAGCGGAAGGCGGGAATGAAGGCTTATGGCGGATAATTGCGGCGGTTTGGTAACGCGAAAATCTGACCTCGAGGGGGTCGGAATAGAGATTTTTTGAAATATGCGGTCGCCGGAGCCTGTGGGAGACCCTTACTGCTCCAGAACCATCTGGCCGTTGGCGTATTCGAAACGCTTGAGGCGGGAGAGGAAGGAGAGGCCGAGCAGGTTCTCGGACAGCGCCTCGTCGGGCAGCACCATGGCGTCGACGTCGCGCACGATTAGGCCGCCGACATCGAGCATGGCGATACGGGTGCGCGCGGCCTTGATGGTGCCGTTGGCGGTGGAGACGGTCGCATTGTAATCGCCGCGCGAGGGACGCAGGCCAAAGCGGGCGGCCGAGGTCTCGTTCAGCGCAACCACGGAGGCCCCGGTGTCGACCATGAAGCCGATGCGCTGGCCTTCAATCCGGCCGTCGGTCTGGAAATGACCCCGTCCGTCGCGGGGGATGCTGAGGCTGCGGCCGCCGGCCGGCGCGGTGGACGCGAGTGCCACCGTCGTGCGTGGCACCGACGTCGCCGAGGCGGAGCTCATCCTGTCCGCCATCTGCGCCATGAAGGTGCCGAGGCCGATCATGATCGCCGCCAAGATCATTATGTTACGCATTACACCACTTCCGAGCCGGAAAGCTCGATTTGACCACGCGGCAGGCCCGTCCGCGAGCGGCGCTGCGGCCAGAGCAGTGCTATTTTGACGAAAAGGATGAGTGGACGGTTAATGCGCCTTCGTAACTCTCAGGTGCCGCGCGGCTTGACTCGCCGGGTCGGCAGCGCATTCGCCGGATCTTCCGGCCAGGGATGGCGCGGATAGCGGCCGCGCAGGTCGGAGCGAACCGCGCTGTAACTGCCGCGCCAGAAACCGGGGAGATCGCGCGTCACCTGTACCGGGCGCTGCGCCGGCGACAGCAATTCCAGCACCAGCGGCACCTTGCCCGCGGCGACCGACGGATGGGTGTTGAGGCCGAACAATTCCTGGAGCCGCACCGCGATGGTCGGCCCCTGCTCGGCCTCGTAGTCGATCGCGAGCACGCTGCCGGTCGGCGCCTCGAAATGCGTCGGCGCCTCGCGGTCGAGCCGCGCGCGGATCTCCCACGGCAACAATGCCATCAACGCGTCGGAGAGATCGCCGGTGGAGATGTCCTTCAGCGCGATCTTGTCGTAGAGCGCCGGCACCAGCCAGTCGCCGCGCCGCGCGATCAAGCCTTCGTCCGACAGGTCGGGCCAGCTGCCGCCTTCGGCCTTACGCAAAAACATCACGCGGTCGCGCCATTGCTTTGCTGCCTTCGACCAGGGCAGCCGGTCGAGGCCGACGCCAACGAGCCCGTCGGCGAAGATGCGCGCGGTGTCTTCCGAGGGCGACACGGCAAGCGTCGCCTCGGAGAGAGTGATCGCGTGCAGCGCGCGCTTGCGCCGCGCCCGCAGCGCCATCGCACCGCGGTCGAACGAGATCTCGTCGACGGATTCGATATGCTCGGCGAAATGCTGCTCGATCTCGTCCTGCGTGATTTGCGCGGCGAGCAGAATGCGGCCGCTCGCCGCCGTCCCCGTCATCTCGCCGATCGCGATATAAGGTGCGCGGGCAAGTGACGATGTCTGATCGACGGCGGCACCACGACCGTTGGCAAGCACGAAACTGCCATTGCCGCGATTCCGCGCGACGCGATCCGGGAAGGCATAGGCGAGCATCAGGCCCGTCGAGAGGTCACCTTCTCCGGCCGCCGTCTTCTCTGACGCCGCCACCTGTGAAGCCCAGCGCCGGGCGAGGTCGCGCGCGCTCGTTGCGCGTGGCGAGCGCTCGCGGCGGAACTGGTCGCGACGGTGTTCGAGATCGACGCTGTCGCCGCCGAGCCCGCGCTCGGTGATGATGGCGGCGATCTCGGCGGCGGCTTCGCCCTCGCCGGCACGATGCGAATCCACGATCATGCGCGCCAGCCGCGGCGGCAGCGCCAGCGCACGCAGGCTCTTGCCTTCCGCGGTGATGCGGCCGTCGCCATCGAGCGCATTGAGCTCGGAGAGCAGGCTCTTGGCTTCCTTCCAGGCCGGCTGCGGCGGCGGATCGAGAAACGACAGCGCGGCAGCGTCAGCGACGCCCCATTGCGCGAGATCGAGCACCAGCGAGGACAGATCGGCGCTGAGGATTTCCGGTTGGGTATAGGGCGCGAGAGACGCCGTCTGCGGCTCGTCCCAGAGCCGGTAGCAGACACCGGGCTCGGTGCGGCCGGCGCGACCGCGGCGCTGGTCCGCCGCCGCGCGCGAGACGCGCACGGTCTCGAGCCGCGTCAGCCCGATGTCGGGTTCGTAACGCGGCACGCGGGCAAGACCGGAATCGACGACGATGCGCACGCCTTCGATGGTGAGCGAGGTTTCCGCGATCGAGGTCGCCAGCACCACCTTGCGCGTGCCCTTCGGCGCCGGCGAGATGGCACGGTCCTGCACCGCGGCATCGAGCGCGCCGAACAGCGGCACGATTTCGATACTGGCATCCTGCACGCGTTCGCTGAGGAAATTCTGGGTGCGGCGGATTTCGGCGGCACCCGGCAGGAACGCCAGCACCGAGCCGCTATCGGCGCGTAGCGCGGATGCGATCGCATCCGCCATCTGCCGCTCCACCGGCGCATCCGCCTTGCGACCGAGATAGCGTGTTTCGACGGGAAAGGCGCGGCCCTCGCTTTCGACGACGGGCGCTTGCCCAAGCAGCTTTGCCACGCGGGCGCCATCGAGCGTTGCCGACATCACGAGGATGCGCAAATCCTGGCGCAGGCCCTGTTGCGCGTCGCGCGCCAGCGCAAGGCCCATATCGGCATCGAGCGAGCGCTCGTGGAATTCGTCGAACAGGACGGCGGCGACGCCTGACAGCTCGGGATCGTCGAGTATCTGACGGCTGAAGATGCCTTCGGTCACCACCTCGATGCGGGTCGCACGCGAGATTTTTGAGCCGAAGCGAACGCGGTAGCCGACGGTCTCGCCGGCCCTCTCGCCAAGCGACTTGGCCATGCGGTCGGCGCTGGCGCGCGCAGCAATGCGCCGCGGCTCGAGCACGATGATCTTCTTGCCCTTGGCCCAGGGGGCATCGAGCAGCGCGAGCGGCACGCGCGTGGTCTTGCCGGCGCCCGGAGGGGCGACCAGCACGGCCGCATTGTGCGCCTCCAGCGTGCGCGAGAGGTGGTCGAGCACGGCATCGATCGGAAGGGGCGTGTCGAAAGTGCGGGGCAAGTATCTCCGTCCCGTCATCACCCGCGAAGGCGGGTGATCCAGTAAACTTAGATCCCCGTGATTAAGAAGATCAGGATTACTGGATACCCCGCCTTCGCGGGGTATGACAATCATATGTGGCGATCAGCCCTGCACCGGCGGGCGGCCGATGCTTTCGTAGGTGAAGCCGGCCGCAGCCATGTCCTCGGGGCGGTAGATGTTGCGGAGATCGACGACGACGGGCTGGGCCATGGTCGCCTTCAGCCGGACGAGATCGAGGCCGCGGAACTGCACCCATTCGGTGACGACAACCAGCGCATCGGCACCTTCGGCGCAGGAATAGGCGTCCTCGCAATAGGTGATGTTGGGCAGTTCGCCCTTGGCCTGCTCCATGCCGACGGGATCGAACGCCTTCACCTTCGCGCCCATGTCGATCAGGCCCGTGACCAGCGGGATCGACGGGGCATCGCGCATGTCGTCGGTGTCAGGCTTGAAGGTGAGGCCGAGCACGGCAATGGTCTTGCCGCGCAGTGAGCCGC
The DNA here is from genome assembly GCF_054056815.1 of Bradyrhizobium sp. LB13.1. Lineage (NCBI taxonomy): Bacteria > Pseudomonadati > Pseudomonadota > Alphaproteobacteria > Hyphomicrobiales > Nitrobacteraceae > Bradyrhizobium > Bradyrhizobium sp. LB13.1. The sequence goes on from NZ_JBSRYQ010000001.1 coordinate 6,945, forward strand.
CGAGCGCCTGGCTGACCTTGCGGGCCATCGCGCGCTTGCGGTTCTCATTGACGGCCAGCACGGATTCGACGATGCGCAAGGACACGTCGTAGTCTTGCGCGATCTTGATCAGCGCCTTGGTATCCTTCGGAAAGCACGAGCCGCCGAAGCCGGGACCGGCATGCAGGAATTTGGTGCCGATGCGGTTGTCCAGCCCGATGCCGCGCGCGACCTCCTGCACGTTGGCGCCGACCTTTTCGGAGAGGTCCGCGATCTCGTTGATGAAGGTGATCTTGGTCGCGAGGAAGGCGTTCGCGGCGTATTTGATCATCTCGGCGGTGCGGCGCTCCGTAAACATCAGCGGCGCCTGGTTCAGCGACAGCGGACGGTAGATGTCGCCCATCACCTTGCGACCGCGCTCGTCGGAGGTGCCGACGACGACGCGATCGGGAAACTTGAAGTCGCGGATCGCGGCGCCCTCGCGCAGGAATTCGGGGTTCGAGGCGACGACGACGTCGGCCTTGGGGTTGGTCTCGTGGATGATGCGCTCGACCTCGTCGCCGGTGCCGACCGGAACGGTCGACTTCGTCACCACGACGGTGAAACCGGACAGCGACTGCGCGATCTCTTTCGCAGCGGCGTAGACATAGGACAGATCGGCGTGGCCGTCACCGCGGCGCGACGGCGTGCCGACCGCGATGAACACGGCATCGGCATCCGCAACCGGTTTGGACAGGTCGGTGGTAAACTCCAGCCGCTTGGCCTTGACGTTGGTCGCAACGAGTTCGTCGAGCCCGGGTTCGTAAATCGGGATCTCGCCGCGATGAAGTGCAGCGATCTTCTTCTCGTCCTTGTCGACGCAGATGACGTCATGACCGAAATCTGCAAAGCAGGCCCCGGACACGAGTCCCACATAGCCCGTTCCGATCATCGCGATTCGCATGAAAAACCCTGTTTTGGCTTGGTTAATGAAATCCCAATTCGGGGAAGGTTTAGCATTTTCCCCATGGAAGGGAACCGTCAGCCCGCAAAAACCGGGCACTTGAATTGCAACGGTAAACAAATCGAAAGCCGCAAGGCGCCACACTGCTCCGCGTTCACACAGATCCGGGCGGAACACGCCTCGAAAAGGGACATCATGGCATCATCGGGCACAATCGCCACGAGCGGGGGGCTCAAGGCCCCCTCTGCTGCACGTGTCGATTGGGTCGATTACGCCAAGGGCATCTGCATCGTCATGGTCGTGATGATGCATTCGGTGCTGGGGGTCGAGCTCGCCGCCGGCCAGACCGGTTTCATGCATGTCGCCGTGGCCTTCGCAAAGCCGTTCCGGATGCCGGATTTCTTCCTGATTTCGGGCCTGTTTCTGCCACTGGTGATCGACCGGGACTGGCGAACCTATCTCGACCGCAAGGTGGTGCATTTCGCCTATTTCTATGTCGTGTGGGTGACAATCCAGTTCGGCTTCAAGGCCCCCGCATTCGCCGCCGAAACCAGTTGGCGCGACGCCGGCCTGCTGTATCTGGAATCCTTCGTCGAGCCGTTCGGCACGCTCTGGTTCATCTATCTGCTGCCGATCTTTTTCGTCGTCACAAAACTGACACGGCGAATCCCACCGCCCGCGATCTGGCTCATCGCGGCCGCGCTGGAGACGGCGCGTGTTGCAACCGGCTGGACCGCGATCGACGAGTTCTGCGCGCGCTTCGTCTATTTCTATTCGGGCTACCTGTTCGCGCCCTACGTGTTCGCGCTGGCGGATCGCGCACGCAATCATCCCGCATGGGCGCTGGCAGCGCTTGCAACGTGGGCGCTGGTCAATGCCGGCCTGGTTACGCTCGGCGCGAGTGAATGGAAGATCGTGTCGTTGGTGCTCGGCTTCGCCGGCGCCTGCGCCATCATCACCATGGGCACGCTGCTCGCACGCGCCCGCTGGCTGAATTTTTTCCGCTTCTGCGGCGAGCATTCGATCGTGATCTATCTCGCCTTCTTCCTGCCGATGGCGGCGACACGGACCCTGCTGCTACGCACGGGTGTCATTCCCGACATCGGCACAGTGTCGCTAATCGTCACCATCGTCGGCGTGATCGGAGCACTCGCGATCTGGCAGGCGGCGTTGCGGCTCAACGCCAATTTCCTGTTCGAACGGCCGGATGCATTCTGGATTGTACCGAAGAAGGCCGGGGCGCGGTTGCAGCCGGGCTCGCTGTCCTCGCCCGGCTCGGCCGGGCGACCCAGTATTCCAGAAACCGCAGTGATCGACCGATAAGCCGCGGCGTACTGGATGCCCCGCTTTCGCGAGGAACGACAGCGGGGGATAGCTGCGTCACTGCCCTAAAAATCCCACCCGCAAGGCTGTCAAAGCCCGCAAAAATTCATACATTGCGGCATGCCCAAAATCTCCCCGAAAGCTGCCGAACCCACGTCCGCCAAGCCCGTCGCCGCCAAACCCGTCGCCGCCAAGCCGGCCGGCAAGGGCGACCACGTCTTCCTGGTCGACGGTTCCGGCTACATCTTCCGCGCCTACCATGCGCTGCCGCCGCTGAACCGCAAGTCCGACGGCCTGCAGGTCAATGCCGTGCTCGGCTTCTGCAACATGCTGTGGAAGCTGTTGCGCGACATGCCCGAGGACAACCGGCCGACGCATCTGGCAATCATCTTCGACAAGTCGGAAATGACCTTTCGCAACAAGATCTATCCTGAGTACAAGGCGCACCGGCCGCCTGCGCCTGACGATCTGATCCCGCAATTTTCGCTGATCCGCGAAGCGGTGCGCGCGTTCGACCTGCCTTGCCTGGAACAGGTCGGCTTCGAGGCCGACGATCTGATTGCGACCTATGTGCGGCAAGCCTGCGAGCGCGGCGCCAGCGCGACCATCGTGTCCTCCGACAAGGACCTGATGCAACTCGTCACCGATTGCGTCACCATGTACGACACCATGAAGGACCGCCGCATCGGCATCCCCGAGGTGATCGAGAAGTTTGGCGTGCCGCCGGAGAAGGTGGTGGAAGTGCAGGCACTGGCCGGCGATTCCACCGACAACGTTCCTGGCGTGCCCGGCATCGGCATCAAGACCGCGGCGCAGCTGATCACCGAATATGGCGATCTCGATCAATTGCTGTTCCGCGCCACCGAGATCAAGCAGCCGAAGCGGCGCGAGGCGCTGATCGAGCATGCGGAAAAGGCGCGCATCTCGCGCCAGCTCGTGCTGCTCGACGACAAGGTCGCGCTGGAGGTGCCGCTGGACGATCTCGCCGTCCATGAGCCCGATGCGCGCAAGCTGGTCGCTTTCCTGAAGGCGATGGAGTTCACGACGCTGACGCGTCGCGTTGCCGACTATTCGCAGATTGATCCAGCCAACGTCGATGCCGATCCCGGCTATGCCAGCGGCGCCAGCGTCTTCTCGCCGCTGCCGCCTTCGGACGTCGTGCCGGCACCAGGAGCCGGCACGCCGGCGCAGGTTCAGGCGGGCCAGCGCAACGCATCGGCGAGCAAAGAGGACAAGGCCGCGAGCCCGAAGGGCGCGCCGATTTCTCTCGCAGCCGCGCGCGAAGATGCTTTGCGCAAGCTTCCGGTCGATCGCGGCAAGTACCAGGCCATCAAGACACTCGCGGAATTAAACGCGTTCGTCGCGCGCATCCATGATGCCGGCCATGTCTCGGTCGAGATCCGGGGAAACTCGATCGACCCGATGCAGGCCGATCTCTGCGGCATCGCGCTGGCGTTGGCGCCGAACGAGGCCTGCTACGTGCCGCTGGCGCACAAGCAGTCCGGCGGCGGCGCCGGCCTGTTCGACGCGGGCCTCGCGCTCGATCAAGTCAAGCACGACGATGCTATCGAAGCGCTGCGGCCGGTGTTGGAATCATCAGGCATTCTCAAGATCGGCTTCGACGTCAAATTCACCGCCGTGATGCTGGCGCAACACGGCATCACCTTGCGCAACGCCGACGACGCGCAGCTGATCTCCTATGTGCTGGACGCCGGCCGCGGCTCGCATGGACTGGAGTCGCTTTCCGAGCGTTGGTTTGGTCACGCCATGCTGAAGGAGAACGAGCTGCTCGGCAGCGGCAAGGGCAAGATCACGTTCGACCAGGTGCCGATCGACAAGGCCGCGCCGCTGTCGGCGGAAGGCGCCGACATCGCCTTGCGCGTCTGGCGCGTCCTGAAGCCGCGCCTTGTCGCCGAGCACATGACCACCGTCTACGAGACGCTGGAACGCCCGCTGGTCACAGTGCTCGCACGTATGGAGCGGCGCGGCATCTCGATCGACCGCCAGGTGCTGTCGCGTCTCTCCGGCGACTTCGCCCAGACCGCGGCCCGCGTCGAAGCCGATATCCAAGGGATCGCGGGCGAGCCCGTCAATGTCGGCAGCCCGAAGCAGATCGGCGATATCCTGTTCGGCAAGATGGGACTGTCCGGCGGCACCAAAACCAAGACCGGCGCGTGGTCCACCACCGCGCAGGTGCTCGACGAGCTGGCCGAGCAGGGCCACGACCTCCCGAAGAAGATTTTGGAGTGGCGCCAGGTCTCAAAGCTGAAATCGACCTACACCGACGCGCTGCCGACCTATGTCCATCCGCAGACCCACCGCGTGCACACGACCTACGCGCTGGCCGCGACCACGACGGGCCGGCTGTCGTCGAACGAGCCGAATTTGCAGAACATTCCGGTGCGCACCGAGGACGGACGCAAGATCCGGCGCGCCTTTATCGCAACATCGGGGCACAAGCTCGTCTCCGCCGACTATTCGCAGATCGAGCTACGGCTGCTCGCCGAGATCGCCGACATTCCCGTGCTGAAGCAGGCGTTTCGCGACGGTCTCGACATTCACGCCATGACGGCATCGGAGATGTTCGGCGTGCCGATCGAGGGCATGCCAAGCGAAATCCGCCGCCGTGCCAAGGCGATCAATTTCGGCATCATCTACGGCATTTCGGCGTTCGGCCTCGCCAACCAGCTCGGCATCGCGCGCGAGGAGGCCTCCGCCTACATCAAGAAATACTTCGAGCGCTTCCCCGGCATCCGCGCCTATATGGACGAGACGCGGGATTTCTGCCGCAGCCACGGCTACGTCACCACGCTGTTTGGCCGGAAGATGTACTATCCCGACATCAAGACTTCGAACGCCTCGGTGCGCGCCTTCAACGAGCGCGCGGCAATCAACGCGCGGCTCCAGGGCACCGCCGCCGACATCATCCGCCGCGCCATGACGCGGATGGAGGATGCGCTGGCCGAAAAGAAGCTGTCGGCGCAGATGCTGCTCCAGGTGCATGACGAATTGATCTTCGAAGTGCCCGACGCCGAGGTCGCAGCGACGCTGCCGGTCGTGCAGCACGTGATGCAGGACGCGCCGTTCCCGGCCGTGCTGCTCTCGGTGCCGCTGCATGTGGACGCGCGCGCGGCGAACAATTGGGACGAGGCGCACTGATTTTTCTTGCCTCGTCCCGCTTGCGGGGCGAGGCCGCGCAGCGCGCGCGGCCGCACCAGAATTGTCCTCCGTGCAATTGCGCGATGGCCTCGCGATCCCCCGCACATTAAAACCGTGCCGTCTCCCGCACCGGTTCAGCCATGCCCCACACGTCCGCCCTGCTCGGCTTCGCCCTGGTCTGCCTCGGCCTCGTGCTCACGCCCGGGCCGAACATGATCTACCTGATCTCGCGTTCGATAACGCAGGGACCGGCGGCGGGCATCGTCTCGCTCGGCGGCGTGGCGCTGGGCTTCGTGTTCTACATGCTGTGCGCGGCGTTCGGCATCACGGCGCTGCTGCTCGCCATTCCCTTTGCCTATGACGCGTTGCGCTTTGCCGGCGCCGGTTATCTGTTGTGGCTCGCCTGGCAGGCGGTGAAGCCCGGTGGGCGCTCGCCGTTCCAGGTGAAGCAGCTTTCGATCGACAGCCCGCGCAAATTGTTCGCAATGGGGTTCGTCACCAATCTGCTCAACCCGAAGATCGCGATGCTGTATCTCGCGCTGCTGCCGCAGTTCATCGACCCTACCGCCAGCAGCGTGCTGACGCAGTCGGTGGTGCTCGGTGCGATCCAGATCGCGATCAGTGTCAGCGTGAATGCGATGATCGCGCTCGCGGCAGGATCAATCGCGCTGTTTCTGACGAGTCGGCCGAGCTGGATGCTGGTGCAGCGCTGGTTGATGGGCACGGTGCTGGCCGGGCTCGCGGTGCGGATGGCGGTGGAAGCGAAGAAGGTGTGATTGCTTTCTTCCTTCTCCCCTTGCGGAGAACGTGGCGCGAAGCGCCGGATGATGGGTTCTCTCCTCGAGCACAGATGCAGGTGAGTTCGGCGAGACAGACCCCGCACCCGTCTCGCCGCTGCGCGGCGAGCCACCCTCCCCCGCAAGGGGCAAGCGGGGGAGGGAGAAGAAACCTCAATCCAGCTTCGCCTCCATGCCCCGCTTCACCGCCGGGCGGGCGATCAGGGCCTCGTACCAGCGCTTGACGTTGGGGAAATCGGCCAGCTCAACCTTGTGGCGAGGGTGGCGCCATGCCCAGCCCAGGATGGCAAAATCGGCAACCGAGATCTCGCCGGCGACGAAATCGCGGTCCGCTAGCCGGCGGTCGAGCACGCCGTAGAGTCGGCGCGTCTCGGCCATATAGCGCTTGAGGCCGTAGGCGCGGTCCTGCTCGTTCTCGAGCGCGATGAAATGGTGCACCTGGCCCGGCATCGGGCCGAAGCCGCCCATCTGCCACATCAGCCATTCATAGACCGGGATGCGGCCGGCCAGCGATTTCGGCAGGAATTTGCCGGTCTTTTCGCCGAGATAAAGCAGGATCGCGCCGGACTCGAAGAGGCTGACGGGCTTGCCGTCCGGCCCGTCGGGGTCGAGGATCGCCGGAATCTTGTTGTTGGGTGAGAGCTTCAGGAAATCCGGCGCCATCTGCTCGCCCTTGCTGATGTTCACCGGCACCACCTTGTAGGGCAGCCCCATTTCCTCCAGCGCGACCGAGATCTTGCGGCCGTTCGGCGTGTTCCAGGTGTGCAGCTCGATGGTCATTTTTCGCGTTTCCTTGCCCCGTTTCCTTGCGCAGTTTCATTGGCCAGTTTCGTGGCCCAGTTTCCTGCCCAAGAGATATCTGGCATCCACCTACTCCAGAAGGTTGCACCCCCACAACCGGCGGGCCGGGATGGCCGATCCCTGTTGACGGGGGAAGCCCCCTCTGGAATGTCGCGTCCGTCGCGGATAAATTCCGCCACTTCCAAAAACGCTCCCGAGGGCCCGCCGTGTCTAAATCCGCCTCCCGCGCCCGACTGTTCGAGATCATCCGCCGGCGCTCCTTCGGCCGCGGCGAGGTGACGCTCGCGTCGGGCCGCAAGAGCGATTTCTACTTCAACCTCAAGCCGACCATGCTCGATCCGGAGGGCGCCACTCTGCTTGCCGAACTGACCTATGAAGCGCTGAAGGACGACCAGCTCGATTTCATCGGCGGGCTCGAGATGGGCGCGGTGCCGCTGGCCGGCGCGCTGGCGCAGATCTCCTGGATCAAGGGCCATCCGATCGCGGCCTTCTTCGTGCGCAAGAAGCCGAAGGAGCATGGCGCGAAGCTCGTCATCGAGGGACTGCCCAGGGGCGAGACGCTCGAGGGCAAGCGCGTCGTCATCGTCGAGGATGTCACCACCACCGGCGGCTCGGCGCTGAAAGCGGTGGAATCCGTGCGCGAGGCGGGCGCCGAAGTGGTGCTGGTGCTGACCATGGTGGACCGCGAGGAAGGCGCCGACGACACATTTGGCGCGGCCGGCCTGCCGTTCCGCTCGCTGTACAAGGCCTCGGAGTTTTTGAAGGCTTAAGGGTGCCCCGTCCCGGGCGCAGCGCAGCATCCGGGGCACGAAGCCTCGCCCTCAACCGCTCATTTACCATCCCGCGTTATGGTGAATCTTGTGCTGAGACCTGATGGTCCCGGCCGGTCGCGTAGCGTGGGTGGAGTAAGCGTTTGCGTACAGTCATGTCCCATGCGCGCCGGCGGCGGCGCGTGATGCTTGTCGCCGCCACACTGGCAGCACCGCTGCTTGCGGCTCCGGCCCCGGTTTCGGCCGAAGGCCTGTTCGACTTCTTCTTCGGCGGAATGCAGCAGCAGCGGCCGCAGCGTGAGGTGCCGCAACAGGCGAGCTCCTACACCGACCCCTTCACCGGCCAGCAGAACGCCGCATCCCCGCAATACGTGCCGCCGACGCGATCGGCGGCGGCCGGCGGCTCGGGACCCGCATTCTGCGTGCGCAGCTGCGACGGCAAATATTTTCCGCTGATGCGCGGCCTCACCTCGCCCGCGCAGATGTGTCAGGCATTCTGTCCTGCCAGCACGACAAAAATCTATTTCGGCTCCTCGATCGAAGGCGCCGCGTCGCAGACCGGCGAGCGCTACGCCGACAGCGAGAATGCGTTCGCCTATCGCAAGGCGCTGCGCGCCGACTGCACCTGCAACGGCCGCGAGCCGGTCGGCCTCGCTCCGGTCGATCTGGCACTGGACTCGTCGCTGAAGCCCGGCGACGTGATCGCCACCACCGACGGCCTCGTCGCCTACACCGGCATCCGCGTCGGTAACGACCAGGCCGCCGACTTCACCCCGGTTGCCTCCTATCCCGGCCTCACGGCGCAGGTTCGCGCGCGCCTCGGCGAGATGAGGGTGGCGCCGGTGCGCGCAGAGACGGTCGCGGCGGATGCCCCCGCCGCGGAGATCGTGCGCGAGACGCTGCCCGACGTGACGGTGCCGAAGACGCAGAAGCCTGCGAAGCGTGCGGGGCTGGATTGAGATCCTCATGGTGAGGAGGCGCGTAGCGCCGTCTCGAACCACAGAGCCCCGACTCAGGCAGCTCGACCTTCATCCTTCGAGACGCGCGCAAGCGCGCTCCTCAGGATGAGGAGCGAGAGCACTATCTACCGATGATCACCCCGATCACGTTCGGCGCCGCCAGATATTTCTCCTCGATCGCCGCGCGCGCGGCGGCGCGGTTGTCCGCCGTGAGCAGGCCGCGCTTTTCGGCCAAGATCATCCAGCAAAACCCCCACCAGTCGGTGAGCATGCCCTGATCATCGACGAGGTCGTAGCCCTGCTCGGCCGCGAAGATGCGCGCATGCGCTTCGTCCAGCGTGTCGAGAAACAGATGGTCCTCGGCCGAGAACAAATCGTCGCTGACGTCGTCGATGGTGTAACGCCAGATCGACTGGCACACCGCATTGAACTCGCGGTCGAACTGGTCGTCATCGACGGCGTAACGCCGCGCCGCCTGATGCAGCCGCGACAGCGAGCGCGCGAAATCGGCGATCCTGGTGAGGGCAAATTGATCGAAGGCAATGGTGGACATGTAGTCCTCGCAGTGTCTGACGGACGCTAGATATTGTGTCGGCCGCGCGCCGAATCACAATGATATATCAAAGACTTGCTAAAGTGTTCTTAATTCGTTCTGATGCCAGGCGCCGTTGTTTGAGAAGCGTCGTCCTGGCGAAAGCCAGGACCCATTACCCCGGTGAGCGTTGCTTTTGCGAGGTTGGGCCATGAGCGCGAGCAGCTACTTCGTCTACATTCTCGCAAGCCGCCATCACGGCACGATCTATATCGGCGTCACCAACGACATCCGCGCGCGCGGCTTGAGTTACATCGTTCGGGTCGCGGCTCGAAGTTCGTGCAGAAGTACAAGATATTCCGCCTCGTTCACGTCGAAGCGTTCACGACACCGCAGGAGGCGATCGCGCGCGAGAAGCAACTGAAGTTCTGGAAGCGGGACTGGAAGATCAAGCTGATCGAGGAGGAAAATCCCGATTGGAATGATCGGTCGAGCCTTATCTAACAGGCGGGGCAATGGGTCCTGGCTTCCGCCAGGACGACGTGTGGTGGCAGCATTCCCCCAAGTATTGTCGCGCTTTTTAGCGAGCCACTTCCCCTCAATTCACCGCCGACATCAGCCTGTCCCCACACGCGCTCGCATAAAACTTGCCGCCGCATTGGCGCTTGATGGCGGCGCAGCGCGTGGCCGGGGATGCGTTTTGCGGGAGAGTGACGCCGCAATTCAGGCCGTCGGCGCTGCGGCCCATCTTGCCGGCGGCGAAGGCTGCGCCGGAGGCGGTGATGCAGACGACGAGGAAGGCGACCGCGGCGATTTCGATCAGCAGTCTCATCAGAGGCTTCATGGGACGTCTCCTCCACACTGAAGGCTGAATCTGTCGCCATTCTAGCACCAAATCCACGTTTCCCCGTAGGCGTCCGGGTTCCCAAATCGGCCCGTTCCTTGCATAATTTTACGCCAGCGCAGTGCACGGCCGCGCCAGCGATGGTTCCGGTACGGTGCCAAGATGCGTAGGGTGAGTAGTAGTCTTTCGACCAGGAAGTGACGGCTTTGCAAGATTCATCGTTCCAGCCCAATTTTCCCGCACCCGCACCCGGCCAGCCCATCGACGAACTCGCACTGGCTGAGATCAAGGGCGCGATCCTGGCGAAGCTGCGCCTCGCCGTCGGCAAGGACGCCGGCATGGCGACCAGGCACGACTGGTACCAGGCCGCGGCGCTGGCGCTGCGCGACCGTATCGTGCATCGCTGGCTCAGCGCGGAGAAACGCAGCTACGATGCCGGGCGCAAGCGCGTCTATTATCTCTCGCTCGAATTTTTGATCGGCCGTCTCTTCACCGACGCGCTCAACAACATGGGGCTTCTCAAGATCTTCGAGGTCGCGCTCGGCGATCTCGGCGTATCGCTGCCGGAACTGCGCAAATGCGAGCCGGACGCCGCGCTCGGCAATGGCGGCCTCGGCCGACTTGCCGCCTGCTTCATGGAAAGCATGGCGACGCTGTCGATCCCCGCGATCGGATACGGCATCCGTTATGATTACGGCCTGTTCCGCCAGATCATCAATCAGGGCTGGCAGCAGGAATATCCGGACGAATGGCTCGGCTTCGGCAACCCCTGGGAATTGCAGCGGCCGGAAGTGATCTATGACATCAATTTCGGCGGCGGCATCGAGCATGTCGACGACAAGGGCCGCGACCGCGCAATCTGGCATCCGTCCGAAACCGTGCAGGCGATCGCCTATGATACGCCGATCGTCGGCTGGCGCGGTCAGCACGTCAACGCGCTGCGACTGTGGTCGGCGCGCTCGCCCGATCCGTTGAAGCTCGACGCCTTCAACAAGGGCGACTATGTCAGCGCCACCGCCGAGCAATCGCGCGCGGAAGCGATCTGCAAATTCCTCTATCCGAACGACGAGAGTCCGGCGGGACGCGAGTTGCGGCTGCGCCAGGAATATTTCTTCGTCTCGGCTTCGCTGCAGGATCTGATCAAGCGGCATCTTGCGTCGGACGGCCAACTCCGCGGCCTGTCGAGCAAGGTCGCGGTGCAGCTCAACGACACCCATCCGAGCCTCGCCGTCACCGAGCTGATGCGCATCCTCGTCGACCTGCACAATTTCCGCTGGGACGAAGCCTGGAAGATCACGGTCGCTACGCTATCCTACACCAACCACACGCTGCTGCCCGAGGCGCTCGAGACCTGGCCGGTCGAGCTGTTCGAGCGGCTGCTGCCGCGGCATCTCGAGATCATCTACCGCATCAACGTGCAGCATCTCGCGCTCGCCGAAGCGCGCGCGCCGCGGCGACATCGACTTCCGTGCCTCGGTCTCGCTGATTGACGAGAGGAGCGGGCGGCGCGTGCGCATGGGCCAGCTCGCCTTCGTCGGCTCGCACCGCATCAACGGCGTCTCGGCGATGCATTCGGACCTGATGCGCGAGACCGTGTTCCACGACCTCAACCATCTTTATCCCGGCCGCATCACCAACAAGACCAACGGCATCACCTTCCGCCGCTGGCTGATGCTGGCGAACCCGAAGCTGACAGATTTGTTGCGCGAGACCTGCGGCGACGCCGTGCTCGACGATCCGACGCAGCTCAGCCTGATCGAAGCCCGCGCCAGCGACGTCGAATTCCAGCGCAAATTCCGCGCGGTCAAGCTTCACAACAAGACCGCGCTGGCGCGCCTGATCGGCGAGCGGCTCGGCATCAAGGTCGATCCGACCGCGCTGTTCGACGTGCAGATCAAGCGCATCCACGAATACAAGCGCCAGCTTCTCAACGTCATCGAGACAGTCGCGCTGTACCAGGCGATCAAGGACGATCCCAACGGCAATTGGGTGCCGCGGGTGAAGATCTTTGCGGGCAAGGCGGCCGCGAGCTACCGCTACGCCAAGCTGATCATCAAGCTGATCAACGACGTTGCGGAAGTCGTCAACAACGATCCCACGATCGACGGCAAGCTCAAGGTCGTCTTCCTGCCGGACTACAATGTCAGCCTCGCCGAGGTGATCATTCCGGCGGCCGACCTGTCCGAGCAGATCTCGACTGCCGGCATGGAAGCCTCCGGCACCGGCAACATGAAGCTGTCGCTGAACGGTGCTCTCACCATCGGCACGCTCGACGGCGCCAACATCGAGATCCGCGACCATGTCGGCGCGGAGAACATCGCGATCTTCGGCATGGAAGCCGGCGACGTGATGATGCGGCGCAAGCAGGGGCTGGACGCCTCCGACGTGATCCGCAATTCGCCAAAGCTCCAGCGCGCCATCAATGCGATCGGCGCCGGCGAGTTCTCGCCCGGCGATCCCGGCCGCTTCGAATCCATCGCGCACGCGCTACGCTACCTCGACCATTACATGGTCAGCGCCGATTTCGATTCTTATTACGAGGCGCAGCGCAGCGTCGATGCGCGCTGGCAAGTGGCGCCGGCCTGGACGCGCGCCTCCATCCTCAACGTCGCGCGCATGGCGTGGTTCTCCTCCGACCGTACCATCCGCGAATATGCCGAGGAAATCTGGAATGTACCGGTCAATCCGATCACGCCGCCATTCCAGGACGCGGAGGACCAGCGCGGCGCGGCCGGCTGATTTTCCGCAGCGTGAAATCGGCTACTCCAGAGGTAATTGCACAGGCCGACGACGGACGTGATATGACGTCCGTCATTGAACGCCGGACATGACAATGCACGCCAAGCTTCCGCACCCTTTCGACGACGCCACCCGCATCACCGCGGGCGATAGCAGCTGGCAGGGGCACACCAGTGACGATTACTGGGCCTTCGTCGGCCCGTTCGGCGGCGTCACCGCGGCGACCATTTTGCGCGCGCTGATCGACCATCCGGAACGCGCCGGTGATCCGCTGGCGCTTACCGTCAATTACTGCGCGCCGATCGCGAAGGGGCCGTTTGATCTCGACCTGCGGCTGGTGAAGGCCAACCGCTCCAGCCAGCACTGGAGCGTCGAACTGTCGCAAGGCGGCGGTGAGGTCGCAACGCTCGCCACCGCCGTGTTCGCCGAACGCCGGCCGTCCTGGGAGCACAGGGTGGCGCAATATCCTGACACTAAGCCGTTCGAAGAGACGCTGCCGTTCCCGAAGATCGCGGCGTCCTGGGCCAACCAGTATGAATTCCGGTTCGTCGAGGGCGAGATGAGGATCGGGCCGCCGCAGGCCGAGCTCGCCAGCACCTATTCAAAAATATGGATCGGCGACCGCACGCCACGCAAGCTCGACATGCCGTCGCTGATGTCGATGTCGGACGCCTTCTTCGGCCGCATCTTCCACGCGCGGCGCGAGCTGGTGCCGTTCGGCACGGTGTCGCTGACGACGTATTTCCACACGGACAGCGAAGAGCTCGCGGCCGAGGACATCACCCGCGTGCTCGCGACGGCCGATGCGAAGATCATGCACAAGAGCTACGCCGACCAGAACGCCGAGCTGTGGTCACCGAACGGGCGACTGCTCGCGACGACAACGCAGATTGCGTATTTCAAGGCGTAGGCGCTTCCGCGGATTCGTCATTGCGAGCACAGCGAAGCAATCCAGACTATTCCCGCTGAGGGATTCTGGATTGCTTCGCTGCGCTCGCAATGACAAGTGGAGAGATATCGCACAAACAAAAAGGGCGGCGTTGCGGCCGCCCTTTTGTATTCAAGCAGAAGCAATCTACTCCGCCGCGAGCTTCACGTCCGGCGCAGCGGCGCGGACCTCGGCGTCGACCTGCGCTTCGAACTTGGCAAAGTTCTTCTGGAACATGCCGACCAGCGCACGGGCGGTCTTGTCGAACTCATCCTTGTCCTTCCAGGTGTTGACCGGGTTGAGGATCTCGCTCGGCACACCCGGCAGCGCGGTCGGGACCGCGAAGCCGAAATATTTGTCGGTGCGGAATTCGACGTTGCGAAGCGAGCCGTCGAGCGCGGCGGTGAGCAGCGCGCGCGTCACCTTGATCGGCATGCGCGAGCCGGTGCCGTACTTGCCGCCGGTCCAGCCGGTGTTGACCAGCCAGCAGTCGACATTGTGCTGGGCGATCAGGTCGCGCAGCATGTTGCCGTAGACGGAGGGGTCGAGCGGCAGGAAGGGCGAACCGAAGCAGGTCGAGAATTCCGGCTGGGGCTCGTTGCCGAGACCGCGCTCGGTGCCGGCGACCTTGGCGGTGTAGCCCGACAGGAAGTGATACATCGCCTGCGCCGGCGACAGCTTGGCAATCGGCGGCAGCACGCCGAAGGCATCGGCGGCGAGCATCACCACGTTCTTCGGCTGCGGCGCGCGGCCGGTGCGCGAGGCGTTCGGGATGAATTCGAGCGGGATAGGCCGAACGCGTGTTCTCGGTCTTGGAGCCGTCGTCGAAATCGACCACGCGAGTGTCTTCGTCGAGCACGCAGTTCTCGAGCACCGCGCCGAAGCGCGTCGAGGCCGCGTAGATCTCGGGCTCGGCTTCCTGCGACAGCTTGATGCACTTGGCATAGCAGCCGCCTTCGAAATTGAAGACACCGTTCGGGCCCCAGCCGTGCTCGTCGTCGCCGATCAGCGTGCGGTTGGGATCGGCGGACAGCGTGGTCTTGCCGGTGCCGGACAAGCCGAAGAAGATCGCGGCATCGCCCTTGGCGCCGACATTGGCCGAGCAATGCATCGGCATCACGCCACGCTCGGGCAGATAGTAGTTCAGCGTGGTGAAGACCGACTTCTTCATCTCGCCGGCATAATAAGACCCGCCGATCAGCACGATCTTGCGGGCGAAATCAATCGCGACGACGTTTTCCGACTTGCAGCCATGGCGCTTCGGATCGGCGCGGAAGCTCGGCATGTCGATGATGGTGAGCTCCGGCGTGAAGCTCGACAACTCGACCGCCTCGGGGCGGATCAGCAGCGTGCGGATGAACAGCGAATGCCAGGCGAGCTCGGTGAAGACGCGAGTCTTGATGCGGTAGGCCGGATCGGCGCCGCCGTAGAGGTCCTGCGCGAACAGCGACTTGCCTTCGGCGTGCTTGAGGAAGTCCTGGTAGAGCGTCTCGAACTGCTCTGCGGTGATCGACTGGTTGCCGGCCCACCACATCTTCTTGTCGGTGGTGGCGTCACGCACCGTGAACTTGTCCTTGGGGCTGCGGCCGGTGAACTCGCCGGTGTCGGCGCAGAGCGCGCCATCGGCCGACAGCACCGCCTCGCCCGCGGAGAGCGAGTATTGATAGAGTTGCGGCGCACCGAGGTTCCAGTGAACCTGCTTGAGATTCTTTAAACCGAATTTGTCGGCACCGAAGGCACCGTTGCGCACGCCCGTCTCTTGCACGAAAAATCCTCCTAGAACCCCGCGACTCTCAGCGCGATCATGCTTTAGCGCCGTCGCGGTCACCGTGAATGATAGGCCATCCGGCCTCGGCTGCGCGACCTAATACTGATGAACGCTGGCGTTGCCAAGCTGATCCCGCAGGATTTGGTTTATTCAAGGACCGCACCAAACGCCGCGCATGTCAGCTCTGAGCAGGCGCATCAAAAAATCACGAATGATCGCGCAACCAAATGCACGTTTCGGCGTTTCCCAAGGTTATTGCGACGCACAAATGCCCAAGGACAGTTTCTCTGAGCAATTTCTAACGCCGTCCTATCGTGCGTCGCCTTCGCCGATGAGCGCGAACGGCCCCCACATCGCGGGATAGGCATTGCGCGGTGACGAGGTGTCATCAACATAGGTTAACATCGCGCGGCGCAAAGCTTCGGCACGACCGATTTTTGGATCGTTTTTGAGCAACTCGAAAGTCGTCGTGGTCAGGCGGGTGGCAGCTTCCGAATCCACCGCCCAATGCGAGACCCAGCAGAGCGCGGGCGCCAGCATAGAAGAACGAGCGTGCCAGTCCCGACAGCGCCTCGGCGCCGGGCTTGTCGCCTGCGATGGTGTTGCAGGCCGACAGCACAACCCAATCCGCATTGAGCTTGAGCTGGGCGACTTCACTCGCGGTGAGCAGACCGTCGTCGAGCTCAGTGGGCTGATCGGGAATGGAGAGCGCGAGCGAGGGCTCACCCAGGCCCTTGATATCACCGGCAACGAGGCCGTGGGTGGCAAAGTAGATGATGCCGTATTGAGCAAGCGCTGCACGCTTGAGCGTCGTCTCGCTGGCGTCGCGGCCGAGATGGATATCGGCCTCGGCAGCCCCGACATCCCTGGCCACCGCGTTCAACTCGTCGGCGGTATCCGGCAGTTGCGGCAACGCCTGCGCAAGCCGCGCGCGATCGACGCCGGCACCGCGCCAGAAGTCGGTATAGGCGATGGTCGCGATGCTGCGCGCGGCGACCTTGCCGTTCGCGGCGCGCCGCTCGGCGGGCGCTTCAAGCGCAGGATTGAACACGGGATCGCCAAAGCCGGTCATCGGCTTCACGCCATGATCCCTCCGCGCGAAGGCGCGCAGCGATTTCAGGCTGACCACCGACGGCAGCACCGAGACGGCCTGACGCCGCAGCAGCCAGGCGGCGCCGCGATAGCCTTCGAGCACACCTAGGTTGTTCAACGCGGCGGAGAGTTCGCGACCGGTGTCGCTCTTCTCCAGGCTCGCGACCATGCCTTGCGCCAAAGGCAGTGCTTCCGAAGATTTGCCGGCGCTCATGAGTGCGTTGATCCGCGCGCTCTCCGCGGCGAGACCTTATCTGGGCAAGGCCTTTCTGAGCAAAGCTTGGCGTGACAAGCGATGCGGTAATCGAGAGCGCCAAACCCGCAACCAGCGCCAGTCGATTATATCGTGCCATGAACAGCTCGCCGCCGCCTTCTGACCGGTTAGGGTACCGATTACGGACTTGGGTCGCGGCGATGGGCAGCAGCGTTCAAATTTTGGCGCTCTGGTCCGTCTTAGTGCGCGCTTCGCCAGCGAGGCGGACCAACATCTTGCGCAGCGCCGTGCCATCAGCCACCCGCTCCGGGAAGTCCAGCCGCAGCACGGTCTGACCGTCCTGCATATCGATGCCCTCAGGATCGCAACCGATGCAGCGCCAGTCGCCCTCGGCCGCGTCGAGCAGTTTTGTTGCATAGAGGCCCATGGCGTCGCGGTGGTCGGCATTCATGTGCGCGACCGCTCCCTCCTCCGCCGCCAGCAGATCCTCGGCCCCGGTGAGGTCCGTGAGGAATTGCCCGGGCTTGAGATCGACGATGCGGCCGAAGCCGGCAACCAGATGGGTTCCCGTGGGCCGGATCCGGTAGAAGGAGAAATCCTTGAAGGAAACAAACGCTTCCGCAGAGGGATGGGCAGCGAGATACCGCCGCCGGAGCAGATCCTTGTCGGCATCGGCCTGCTCGGCGTGACCGGACAGCATGATCCGGGCGCCCTCGAGGGGATCGCCCGCCGCCCGCTCGTCCAGCATCAGGGAGACCCGGCTATCGGCCAGGATGTTCCTGGTGTGCACGGCCAATCCCGAGATCAGCAGGATGGGCGAGCCGTCCGGATGGCTGGCCAGATTGACCAGGGAACAATAGGGATCGCCGCTGCCGGCCATCAACGTTGCCAGGGCCCCCTGCCGCGACCGCCGCAGCAGCGATTTGGCGAGCTTTCCGGGGTCGAAATCGGAGGTCGGTTGCATCGGCTTTCTCGGCTCAGGTGGTTGCATGGAGGGCCATTTTTCGGGTAAACCGGGGCCTGGTTATGGGTCGAGATACGGCGAACCTGCCGTGTTTCGTGGAACTTGGTCACACTTCAGCCTAGCTTGCATTGCTCGGTAACAAGGTTCGACTGCCAAATCGGCACCCATCTATGCGGCGCACCACTGGATTGCTCGCCGTTTTAAGCCACGATTCAAACGGAAAGCAGAAAGCAGAGGCTCATGCCCCACAATCGCTTTGGTCGACGACGACCGCAACATTCTCACATCCGTCTCGATCGCGTTGGAAGCCGAAGGCTACCGCATCATGACCTACACCGACGGCGCCTCCGCGCTTGACGGTTTCCGCACCACCCAACCCGATCTTGCCATCCTCGACATCAAGATGCCGCGCATGGACGGGATGGAGACGCTGCGCCGTCTCAGGCAGAAATCCGACCTGCCGGTGATCTTCCTGACTTCCAAGGACGAAGAGATCGACGAACTGTTCGGCCTCAAGATGGGCGCCGACGACTTCATCCGGAAGCCGTTCTCGCAGCGCCTGCTGGTCGAGCGCGTCAAGGCCGTGCTGCGCCGGTCGGCGCCGAAGGACCCGACCGTCACGCCGAAGGAGAACGACGCCAAGGCGCTCGACCGCGGCCTGCTGCGCATGGATCCGGAACGGCATACCTGCACCTGGAAGAACGAGCCGGTGACGCTGACCGTTACCGAATTTCTGATCCTGCAGGCGCTCGCGACCCGGCCCGGCGTGGTGAAGAGCCGCAACGCGCTGATGGACGCCGCCTATGACGATCAGGTCTATGTCGACGACCGCACCATCGACAGCCACATCAAGCGACTGCGCAAGAAGTTCAAGGTGGTCGACAACGAGTTCGAGATGATCGAGACGCTCTACGGCGTCGGCTACCGCTTCAAGGAAGCCTGAGGCGCACGCGCCTTCACCAAAGACTGAGAGCATCGCCGGTTCTGATTCCATCACGACCGGGATGGCTCTAGGATGCGAGGACCTTCGCACGAGTTGTCCTAACGCGGGCGTGAGCATTGCTTGACCGAACGCAGCCTGACGAGAACCAGAACGCCGAGGACGTCACCGCCCACGGCGATCCGGATCAATTGGCCGATGACAAGCCGGCCGTGCGCGGCTGGCGGCCGCTGAACTGGCTGACGCGCGCCGGGCAGTTCTTCTTCGCGCTGTCCTTCTCGAGCCTGACCCGCCGCATCGTCTCGCTCAACCTCGCCGGCCTCGTGGCGCTGGTGGCGAGCATCCTTTATCTGTCGCAGTTCCGCGCCGGCCTGATCGACGCGCGCGCGCAGAGCCTGCTGGTGCAGGCGGAGATCATCGCCGGCGCGATCGCGGCCTCCGCGACGGTGCAGACCAACGCCATCACCATCGATCCCGACCGGCTGCTCGACCTCAAGCCGGGCGAGACCTATGGCGGGTCGGACGAGTATTCGCCGCTGGATTTTCCGATCAATCCGGAGCGCGTGGCGCCGGTGCTGCGCACGCTGATCTCGCCGACCAAGACGCGCGCCCGCATCTACGACCCGAACGGCAGCCTGCTGGTCGACAGCCGCAGCCTCGAGACCGTGGTGCGCTTCCCCCTGCCGTCGGTCTCCGCCGAGAACCCGGGCATCGTCGAACGCGGCATGGTCGCGGTCCGCACCTGGCTGAACCGCGGCGACCTGCCGCTCTATCGCGAGCTCGGGCCCGAGAACGGCAACGGCTATGCGGAGGTGGGCGACGCGCTCCATGGCCAGAAGCGCTCGATGGTGCGGGTCAATTCGCGCGGCGAGGTGATCGTCTCGGTCGCGGTCCCCGTACTGCGCTCGCGCGCCATCCACGGCGCGCTGATGCTGTCGACGCAAGGCGACGACATCGACCAGATGGTCACCGCCGAGCGCCTGGCGATCCTGAAGGTCGGCGGCGTCGCGGCCGCGGTCATGATCATGCTGTCGCTGCTGCTTGCGAGCACGATCGCGGGGCCCGTGCGCCGGCTTGCCGACAGCGCCGAACGCATCCGCCGCCGCATCAATACCCGCGTCGAGATTCCCGACTTCACCCGCCGCCGCGACGAGATCGGCCATCTCTCCGGTGCGCTGCGCGACATGACCAGCGCGCTCTACAGCCGCATCGAGGCGATCGAGATGTTCGCTGCCGACGTCGCGCATGAATTGAAGAACCCGCTGACCTCTTTGCGCTCTGCGGTCGAGACGCTGCCGCTGGCGCGCAACGACAACAGCCGCGCACGCCTGCTCGAAGTGATCGAGCATGACGTCAAGCGGCTCGACCGGTTGATCTCGGACATCTCCGACGCCAGCCGCCTCGATGCCGAACTGCAGCGCCAGGATGCGATCCCGGTCGACCTGCGCCGCCTGTTGACGACGCTCGTCTCCGTCGCCAATGAAACCAAGCTCGGCCATGACGTCGCGGTCGAAACGCGCTTGGAAGGCCGCAGCCCGACCGACAGTTTCGCCGTGACCGGCCACGATTCGCGGCTCGGACAGGTGGTCTCCAACCTGCTCGCCAACGCACAATCCTTCTCCGAGCCCGGCAACAAGGTGCGCCTCACCTGCCGCCGCGTGCGCGGAGAGATCGAGATCGTGGTCGACGACGACGGTCCCGGCATTCGCGACGACGCGCTGCAACGCATCTTCGAGCGCTTCTACACCGACCGACCACATCAGGGCTTTGGCCAGAACTCCGGCCTCGGCCTGTCGATCTCCAAGCAAGATCATCGACGCCCATGGCGGACGCATCTGGGCGGAGAACCGCCCTGGCCCGGCGGACGAGGACGGAGCGCCTACCGCTGTCGGCGCGCGCTTCGTGGTGAGGCTGCCGGCACTATGAGCGAGAGCGGCCCCAGCATTCACGCCTCCGCCGTCAAGGTGGGAGATCTGGCGGTGCTGATCCGCGGGCCTTCCGGCTCCGGCAAGTCGCGCCTTGCCTTCGATTTGATCATGGCGGGACGCAGCGGCGTGGTCGAAAGGGCCGTTCTGGTCGGTGACGACCGTGTCCATCTGGCGACAGTCGGCCGCGAAATTGAGGTCCGCCCGAGCAGGACACTGGCCGGCCTGATCGAAATCCGGGGGCTGGGAATCCGCCGCTGCGACTTCGTGGAGCATGCGACCGTCGGCCTCGTGGTCGATCTCGACGCAGCGGACGCGGAGCGGCTGCCAGCGGCCGAATCCCTGAAAACAAGCATTCTAGGTGCCGAAATACCGCGAATCCCGGTTGGCCGCGACTATTCGCCACTTCCTTTGGTTGTCGCCGCCTTGACCACTACCAAGAGTTCATCTTCCGTTAACCCTTCAGGCGATTGTTTGAAGGGAAATGGTAACCATATGAACCCCACACTCGCGACCGAATAGACCGGCGCAGCTCCCCTCATCCATCCGTCTAGA
This sequence comes from Bradyrhizobium sp. LB13.1, assembly GCF_054056815.1. Taxonomy (NCBI): domain Bacteria; kingdom Pseudomonadati; phylum Pseudomonadota; class Alphaproteobacteria; order Hyphomicrobiales; family Nitrobacteraceae; genus Bradyrhizobium; species Bradyrhizobium sp. LB13.1. The sequence continues at coordinate 28,177 of NZ_JBSRYQ010000001.1, forward strand.
TTCAGGGAGATACGCAACATCCCCTCTTGCGCGGGGGCTCTGGATGGTCAAAGTGGCGCGTTCGTGCGGTGCACCAAAAGCGCCCGCGAGGAGTTTTCCGATGATTGGTCTAGTACTTGTGACCCACGGGCGCCTTGCCGACGAATTCAAGGCAGCGCTTGAACATGTCATGGGCCCACAAAAGCAAATCGAAGCGATCACGATCGGCGCCGAAGATGATTCCGATCTCTGTCGAAGCGACATCATAGAAGCGGTTAACCGCGTCGATTCCGGCGACGGCGTCGCGATCCTCACCGACATGTTTGGCGGCACGCCGTCGAACCTCGCAATATCCTGCATGAGCCGGCCGAAGGTCGAAGTGCTCGCGGGCATCAATCTTCCCATGCTGGTGAAGCTCGCCAAGGTACGCGAGGAGCGTCCGCTACCCGACGCTATCGCGATGGCGCAGGAAGCGGGCCGCAAATACGTCACCATCGCCAGCCGCGTGCTCGCCGGCAAATGAGCGACGAGGCGCCGCAAGCCGGGACGGGTGTGCCCGCGGGCGCGATCTCCAAAGACCTCCTGATCATCAACAAGCGCGGCCTGCACGCGCGGGCCTCCGCAAAATTCGTCCAGGCCGTCGAGCGCTTCAACGCGCAGGTCTGGGTGACGCGCGGCGGCGAGACCGTCGGCGGGACCTCGATCATGGGCCTGATGATGCTCGCCGCTGGTCCCGGCACGACCATTACTGTGGCGGCCGCCGGCGACGATGCCGAAGCCGCGCTCGCCGCAATCACCGAGCTCGTTGAAAGCAAATTCAACGAGGAAGGGATTTAGGCGGCTTCGCCTCGATCATTTCCCCGGCGGCGCGATGTAGATGTTCCAGCTCATCGACGGACCGGCCTTGCCGTGAGTGAAGCGGCGCGTCGTCATCACGATGCGCTCGGCGTTCGGCGCAACCTCGAACACCCATTTCTCGAACGCCGGCAAGCGACCGTCGGCCGGATCGAACACGCCGATGAAGCCGTATCTCTTGACGTCATCGGGCGAGATCAACCCGGACCCCCAGGCTTCGAGCGGCGTGAACGCGGCCGGATGATCGGGGCTGTAGAACACCATCGGCTGGATCGATTCCATGGTGCCGGCGACGACCGCCCAGCGCGAGGCGAAGCGCGCGTGCCAGGCCTGCGTCAGCTCACGCGCGAGATCCGAGCGCGCGCCATAGGTCGCCGTGTTGCCGGCATTGGCCGCCATCTCGCGCGCGGCGATCCAGGGCGAGGCAGCGAGCGTCGCGACGCTGAGCACGAGCCAGATCGCGACAATGTTGAACAGCGCAGCACTCTGCACCCGCAACGCCGGGATCGCGACCAGCGCGAGCGGCACCAGGAAGAACAGCGAGATGCCCCAGTCGGTCTTCATGTAGATGCTGAAGGCCAGCGCGCCGAGCGCGGGGCCGAATGCGACGATGATCTGGATGATCCAGACGTTGCGCGCCTGCGAAAGGTTCACACCGGGATTCGCGCCGCGCGCCCAGGCCCGCGTGACGATGCGCAAGGGCGCGCGCATGAGCAGCGAGACCCAATGCGGCACAAGGGCCATCGCCAGCGCGGCCAGCGCCACCGGCAATGCCAGCAACGCGAGATTATGCAGGGCATAGCCGGCCACGAGCTGATGCACCTGGCCGCTGTCCTCGAGGCTGTAGGTGTCGCCGGCATAGGTCAGCGGCACGAAATGCGCATCCGCCAGCCAGACGATGTGCGGGATCATCGCCACCACCATCGTCACGATCGCAACCCATGGCGCCGGCGACGACAGGAACCTCATCCGCTCTGGATGGATCAACGCGGCAAACCCGATGGCGCCGATCATGGTCAGCACCCAGTATTTGGTCATCAGCGCCAGCGCGCCGGCAAGTCCGAGCAAGACTCCGGATTGCCAGCTCCGCTTCTCGAACGCATTGAGATAGGCGAGCACGAGAAGCGGCAGAGTGACGAGCTGGAGCAGGTCGGGATTGTACTTGAAACCCTTGAAATTGAAGATCGGGTAGAGCGCGACCATCACCACGACCAGGAACGCGCGCCGCGCATCCACGACGCGCAAAGCGATGAGCCAGCAGATCACCATGCCGACGCTGACGGTCGCCATCGCCAGCGCATAGGTCGCCCAGTCCGTCGGCGGGAATGCCATGAACCAGACGCCGGCGACCCAGCCCGACAGCGGCGGGTGCTTGCCATAGCCCCACAGGAATTTCTGCCCCCAGCCCCAGGCTTCTGCGACGTCCATGTGAACGTCCTGCGCGGCCTTCAGGTTGATCAGGATGAAGGTCCAGAGCACCGCATGCAGGATGGCGAGCTGGATCACCAGCCAGAGGCGCGCCTCCGGCCGGATCGCGCTGGCAACCAGCCAGGCCCGAAAACGGGCATAGCTCACCCGGGACTTCGCGCGCGCTCGGGCAGACGGGATCGAGGTCGTGGACATGGGCCGTTGCGTAGCGCGTTTTGGCACCTAGTGGAATCAGCTTGGCGTGAACAAAGGCCCTGAAATTACAGCAATATGGTTGCCGCACGGGGATGTGAGTGGTATCCCGCGCCCATGACGACCGTCCCCATTTCCAACATTCGCAATTTCTCCATCGTCGCCCATATCGACCATGGCAAATCGACGCTGGCCGACCGTCTGATCCAGATCACCGGCGGCCTCACCGACCGCGAAATGGCCGGGAAGGAGCAGGTGCTCGATTCCATGGACATCGAGCGCGAGCGCGGCATCACTATCAAGGCGCAGACGGTTCGGCTGAAATACCACGCCAAGGACGGCAAGGATTACATCTTCAACCTGATGGACACGCCGGGCCATGTCGACTTCGCCTACGAAGTCTCGCGGTCGCTGGCGGCCTGCGAGGGTTCCCTGCTGGTGGTCGACGCCAGCCAGGGCGTGGAAGCGCAGACGCTTGCCAACGTCTACCACGCGCTCGACGCAGGTCATGAGATCGTGCCGGTCCTGAACAAGGTCGACCTTCCCGCCGCCGAACCCGAGAAGATCAGGCAGCAGATCGAAGACGTGATCGGCATCGACGCCTCGGACGCCGTGATGATCTCGGCCAAGACCGGCCTCGGCGTTCCCGACGTGCTCGAAGCGATCGTCACCCGCCTGCCACCGCCGAAGGGCGATCGCGACGCCACGCTGAAGGCGTTGCTGGTCGACAGCTGGTACGACGTCTATCTCGGCGTGGTCGTGCTGATCCGCGTCGTCGACGGCGTGATGAAGAAGGGCGGCCGCATCCGCATGATGGGCACGGGTGCTGCCTATGACGTCGAACGCGTCGGCTTCTTCACCCCGAAGATGACGCAGGTCGACGAGCTCGGCCCCGGGGAGATCGGCTTCATCACCGCGGCGATCAAGGAGGTTGCCGACACCCGCGTCGGCGACACCATCACCGACGACAGAAAGCCAATCACCGAAATGCTGCCCGGCTTCAAGCCTGCGATTCCGGTGGTGTTCTGCGGCCTGTTTCCAGTCGATGCCGACGACTTCGAAACGCTGCGCGCCGCGATGGGCAAGCTGCGGCTGAACGACGCCAGCTTCTCGTTCGAAATGGAAACCTCGGCCGCACTCGGCTTCGGCTTCCGCTGCGGCTTCCTCGGCCTGTTGCACCTCGAGATCATCCAGGAGCGGCTGTCGCGCGAATTCGATCTCAATCTGATCGCAACCGCGCCGAGCGTCATCTACAAGATGAAGCTCAACGACGGCACCGAGATCGAGATTCACAATCCCATCGACATGCCTGATGTGGTCAAGATCGCGGAGATCCAGGAGCCCTGGATCGAGGCCACGATCCTCACCCCCGACGAATATCTCGGCAGCGTGCTGAAGCTGTGCCAGGACCGCCGCGGCTCGCAGAAGGAGCTGACCTACGTCGGCTCTCGCGCCATGGTGAAATACGATCTGCCGCTCAACGAAGTCGTGTTCGACTTCTACGACCGCCTGAAATCGGTCTCCAAGGGCTACGCCTCGTTCGACTATCATCTCACCGACTACAAGCCGGCCGATCTCGTCAAGATGCAGATCCTGGTCAACAACGAGCCGGTCGACGCGCTCTCGATGCTGGTCCACCGCACCCGCGCGGAGGGGCGCGGCCGCGCCATGGTCGAGAAGATGAAGGAGCTGATCCCGCCGCACATGTTCCAGATTCCGATCCAGGCGGCGATCGGCGGCAAGGTGATCGCGCGCGAAACCGTTCGCGCCCTGCGCAAGGACGTCACAGCAAAGTGCTATGGCGGCGACATCACCCGTAAGCGAAAACTTCTGGAGAAGCAGAAGGAAGGCAAGAAGAAGATGCGGCAGTTCGGCAAGGTCGACATCCCGCAGGAAGCCTTCATTGCCGCGCTGAAGGTGGATAGCTGAGGCGGGGGGTCGGGCAGGTCCGGTCCGGAACGTTTGGGCTGGACAATTAAAAACGCGAAAACAACCCCATGCACAGTAGCCGACCCATTGTTGGCGTTGCGCTTTTCGATTTTTACGAAACCGGTTTGACTTGTCGGGCAAAACAGGGGCATGATGGCATCATGGTAGCGGGTGCAGTCGGCAGACGGTGATGTCCTATCAAACGACCCCCGTCACGTTTGTGCTCATAGCCCGGATACCTCCAGCGGGCGTCGAAGCGTTTCGAGCCTACGAGGATGCCGTCCTGCCGCTGTTGCCTGAGTTCAATGGATCTCTGGAGCGTCGTCTTCGCAATCCGGACGGCACCATCGAGATCCACATCGTCAGCTTCACGTCCGAAGCGGACTTTCAAAACTACCGGAATGATGCTCGGCGGGCAGCGCACGCCCGGCTGTTGGAAAAATCATCCGCGAAGCTGGAATTGCTCCCGATGGCGAACGTCTAGCGTCCGACAAGATCTGGCTTGCTGTTGCGTCGCGGCAATCGTACTGAGAGCGCTCGTCGGACCCGAGTTTATCGGGTGGCTCGGCCGGGCGCCCATCCCCCGGAAACCCTCAGCGTAGCGACATCGAAGCTTAACTTTAGGCCGACCGGGCGCCGCCCGTCGCCTCGCTGGTCTTATTGGTTTCAGCAAAATGACGTTCTACCAAACGTTCCGCCGCGAGTGGCTGACAAACGTTTCCACGGACCTGCTCTCCGGTGTTCTCGTCGCGTTGGCGCTCATTCCGGAGGCCATCGGTTTTTCGATTGTCGCGGGCGTCGACCCGAAGGTGGGCCTTTACGCCTCATTCTCGATCGCCTGCGTGACTGCCGTCGTCGGCGGCAGGCCGGCGATGATCTCCGCAGCGACGGCATCGACCGCGGTGCTGATGATCACCCTGGTCCGCGATCACGGCCTTCAGTACCTGTTCGCCGCGACGGTGCTGATGGGACTGATTCAGATCGCCGCAGGGGCCGCGCGGCTTGGTCTGCTCATGAAGTTCGTGTCCCGCTCGGTCATGACCGGATTTGTAAACGCCTTGGCCATTCTCATTTTCCTGGCTCAGTTGCCGCAATTGACGCACGTCGGCTGGGAAACCTACGCCATGGTCAGCGCGGGCTTGGCCATCATCTATCTGTTCCCTTACGTCACCAAACGAGTGCCGTCCGCCCTGGTCAGCATCATCGTACTGACCGCGTTTACGCTGTGGTCCGGGATCAAGCTGCGTACCGTCGGCGACATGGGCGAATTGCCGTCCAGCCTTCCGTTCTTCGCGATCCCCCAAGTCCCCTTCAATCTGGAGACCCTGAGGATCATCCTGCCGTACTCGCTGGCGATGGCTGCGGTCGGGCTGCTGGAATCGCTTCTGACGGCTTCGATCGTCGACGACATGACCGATACCGGCAGCAATAAGAACCGGGAATGCGTAGGCCAGGGCGTCGCCAACTTCGTCACCGGCTTCCTCGGTGCAATGGGCGGATGCGCCATGATCGGGCAATCGGTCATCAACGTCACCGCCGGCGCGCGCACCCGTCTATCAACGTTCTTCGCCGGCGCCTTCCTGCTGTTCCTGATCGTTGTCCTTGGCGAGTGGGTGAAGCAGATCCCGATGGCCGCGCTCGTGGCCGTGATGATCATGGTCTCGATCAGCACGTTCAACTGGTCGTCCCTCCTTAACCTGCGGTCCCATCCCCTAAGTTCGAGCGTTGTGATGTTGGCCACCGTCGTCGTGGTTGTGGCGACCGGCGATCTGTCGATGGGCGTGCTCACGGGCGTCGTACTCAGCGGCGTGTTCTTCGCCGGCAAGGTGGCACGCCTGCTCGGGATCGAAACGGAGCTATCCGAAGACGGACGCGAAATCACTTACTTCGTGACAGGGCAGGTGTTTTTCGCCTCCTCCAACAGTCTCGTCGATGCCTTCGACTATCTCGATGTACCGAGCCGGGTCCGAATCGACGTCAGCGACGCGCATTTCTGGGACATCACTGCCATCGGAGCACTGGATGACATCGTTCTCAAGCTTCGTCGCCACGGCGCCGAAGTCGAAATCATCGGGCTCAACCAGGCCAGCGCCACAATGGTCGAACGCTTCGGTACGCACCATAAGCCAGGTGCGCGGCCGAAAGCAGTCCATTGATGGAAGCATGATGTTGCTCGGCTGGGTCAAGTCGGACTCACCGCATCAAGCTCGCCGGATGGGTTGAGCCCTGGCAAAACCCGTTACCCTGATGCGGAGCAGTGATTCTTGTTAGCTCGATCCGATCGTAAGGCTGAAGCTTGATGGGCTTCGCGTTCGCTCTCCCCGTCCTACGCGCTACATCGGAGACGGCTTAAGTTGCCTGCTGGCCCCAGCTAAAGGCCGGGTAGGCCGGGGGGCGGCTTGTGCGTCCGTGACGCCTGCTCGAACGCGTAGGCCAGACGTAGCAGCTTGTGCTCGCTCCAGGCACGGCCGGCGAAGGTGACGCCGAGCGGATAGTCCGGCGTGTCCTTGTCGTCGGCCCCCGAGACGAAGCCTCCAGGCACCATGACGCTGGGATAACCTGCTTTGGCAGCGATCGGGGCGCCCATAGCGCCGGGGAATAGGACAGCATCAAGCTTGTGCTGGTTCATGTAGGCATCCATGCCGCGCGTCCTGGCGGTGAGCAGATCCATGGCGCGTGCGGATTTGTATTCGCGCTCGCTGAGATCGCCCCTGGTCGCGTTGGCGGCGAGCAACAGGTCCTGGCCGAAACGCAGCGCCTTTTCGGCGTTATCGTCGTTGAAGGCCACGATGTCGGCGATCGTCTTGATGTCGGTCTCGATCGCCCAATCCCTCAGATAGAGATTGACGTCATGCTTCAGCTCGTAGAGGAAGACGATCCGCTGCGCGACCGGATTGCCCTTGTTGGCGCTCAGCGGATTGCGATTGAGCACGGCCATGATCGTGCCTGGTCCGTTCATCCAGCCGGCGGTCGGCATGCTGGCGCGCACAATGACGGCGCCGAGATCCTCCAGCACCATGATCACGTCGGCCATCAGCCTGGTCCCGTCGGGTGGCAACTTGCCGTAGTAGCAATCGTTCAGCGGGTCGGCGGGGTCGCTCGGCACACCGATGCGCGCACCCTTTAACGCATCCCGCGCGAGATCGGCGGTGTAATCGGCCGGCCTGCGCTGCCGCTCCGTCACCGGATCGAGCGGGTCCTTTGCGGCCAGCACGTTCAGCAGCATCGCGGCGTCTCGCACGGTGCGCGTCATCGGCCCCGCTGTGTCCTGGCTGTGCGAGATCGGCACGATGCCGGCTCGGCTGATCAGTCCGACCGTCGGCTTCACGGTGACGAGGCCATTCCGGCTCGCCGGATGCAGCAGGGAGCCGGAGGTCTCGGTGCCAATAGAGGCTGCACACAGACCTGCCGCCACGGCGACCGCCGAACCCGAGCTCGATCCGCCCGGGTCCACGAGCGGGATACCGTGATCGTCGGCGAGCGCCGGTACGTAGGGATTCCTGACCTGACCGCCCAGCGACGAATAGCCCGAGGGCATGTCGATCGCGAGGATGTTGGCGAACTCCGTCAGGTTTGCCTTGCCCAGGATCACCGCGCCGGCGTCCCGCAGCAGCTTGACAATCGTGGCATCGTCCCTCGCGCGCGCCCCCTCCAGCGCCAGCGAGCCGGCTGTCGTCGGCTGCCTGTCGCCGGTCGCGATGTTGTCTTTCACTAGGATCGGTACGCCAGCCAGCGGCCGCTTGGCCGATGGCACGATGCCATCTAACTTGCGGGCGATCATGAGCGCGTCGGGATTGAGCTCGCGCACGGAGTTGAGCATGGGCCCACCACGGTCGTAGGCATCAATGCGCGCCAGATAGGTTTTGGCCAGCGCCGTAGCGGTGGCCCGTCCACTGGTCAAAGCATTGATGATATCGGTCATGGGTGCGTCATGGAGCTTTGGCTCGGCCTGCTCCTCGACGCTTGTGGAAGCTGCGGCAGGCCGAACACCGCGGCGGGTTGGCTCCTTCATGACGTGCCCCGTGGGCGGCCTCCCAAGATTGTGCTACAGACGGTAGCATCAACTCTGGTTGCGCGACAAGCTGATTGCCAATCTGGGACGCAGGCGTCAGTCATTCTCAAGGGCTTCAGCGGAGCGGTTCATGGAATGCAAAATCAGGCCTGCGCTTGACGATGACGCCGCTGCCATCAGCGCGGTCATCTTGCGGGCGCTGCGCGAAACCAATCCGAAAGACTATACCGACGAGATCATAGGGAGGGTCGAGCGCAGTTTCAGTCCAGGCGCCGTACGGAAGCTGATCGGGAAACGTACTGTCTTTGTCGCCATCATCGGCAGCCGCCTCGTCGGAACGGCAAGCCTTGACGGAAGCGTCGTCCGCACGGTCTTCGTCGCTCCCGACGTTCAGGCCCAAGGTGTCGGCAAGCTGCTGATGGCCCAGATCGAGCGTACGGCGCGCGAACGGAACATTCCCGCGTTGACCGTTCCTTCCTCGGTCACCGCCGAAACTTTCTACGCACGACTCGGGTTCAATGCCGTACGCGATAGCTACTATGGTGACGAACGCACGATCATCATGGAGCGAGTGCTCGATGACCCGTGCTAAGTCCGGTCCACGCCATCAAGATCGGGACGCAAGACACTTCGCGCGATCGCGCGCCCCGAAATGACAACCGCACCACCTTGATCCTCCCTGCCAAATAGACCACCATCGCGTCTTACCGCTCACGGCAGAATGGGCGAGGAAAACGCGCATGAACGCAACTCCCGGAGTTGGCCTCGTCGAACGTGCCCGCGCACTTGCGCCGCTCATTTCGGGCGAAGCTGACGCGATCGAGCGGACGCGGCGGCTGACCGCTCCCGTCGTCTCGGCACTGATCGAGAACGGGCTCTACCGCGCACTGCTGCCGCAAAGCCTCGGCGGCGCTGAAGCTGCACCGGAAGCCTTCATGCAGATGCTGGAGGAGATCGCGAAGGCGGATGCCTCCCTGGTGTCTCGGCCAGTGCACGGTCTGCGCCATGATCGCAGCTTCGCTCGATCACGATACCGCGCGGGAGATCTTCAACGCGGGCCCCGGCATCCTCGCCTGGGGCGCGATTGCACATGAGGCGCGGGCGGTCGAGGGCGGCTACCGCGTCACGGCGCGCTGGGACTTTGCCTCGGGCTCGCGGCAGGCGAGCTGGCTGGGGGCGCATGTCCGCATCGTCGGTGCTGACGGGACGCCGCGCAAGAATACCGATGGCTCGCCGGAGGTGCGGACTATTTTGTTTCCGGTGGCGAGCGCGACGCTTCATGACGTTTGGCAGGCGATCGGGCTCGCCGGGACCGGCACCGACTCGTACGAGGTGAGCGACCTCTTCATCCCCGAGCGCTTTACCGCGTTTCGCGACGTGCCATCGGCATTGCGCGAAAAGGGTCCGCTCTACAGGATCGGCACCGGCTCGACCTTCAGCCTCGGCTTTGCCGCGGTCTCGCTCGGCGTGGCGCGCGCGACGCTGGATGCGGCAATCGCGCTGGCACGTGGAAAGCATCAGTCGCTGGCCGCACACACCATGCGCGACAACCAGGCGGTCCAGGGCCTGATCGGCCGCACCGAGGGCGATTTGCGCGCCGCGCGCGCCTATCTCTATGCAACGGCAAATGCGATGTGGCGCGATCTCAGCGCGAGCGGCGAATTCAGCACGGCACATCGCAGCGCCGTCAGGCTGGCGGCGACCTGGACCATCCATCAATCGGCGCGCGTGGTCGACACCGCCTATCACATGGCGGGTGCGACCGCGGTATTCCGCAGCAATCCGTTCGAGCGGCGGTTTCGCGACATGCACGCCATCGCCCAGCAGATCCAGGCGCGCGACACGCATTACGAGGACGTCGGCAAGGCGATCCTTGCCGAAAACCGATAGTCTCAGGCGAATGAAGCTGCGGCGCTTTGTCTCGCGCTATGGACGAATGACCAATGCTCCATGCGCTCACTGCATTGAGTCATGCAAAAGGGTGGCAACGAATCCGTTGAAACACGGAGGACGTGCCGGCCTTGTTGTTAAGCAATTTCTGGGACCTTCCGCAAAAGCAAGATTTGGAAATGCCTGGGAATTTTCGATGTTCAAACTCAAGTCGATTGCCGCCCGCCTGATTCTCGCCATCGCGCTCACCGTTGCGGTGGCCTGCGCCATTCTCTCCGGCTTCTCGATCACCCAGCAGCGGGCGCTGACGCGGCTCGCGCTCGATCAGCAGCTCAAGCTGCAATATGAAAGCGTGATCGCCGCGATCGACTATGAAGGACGTGCCGCGCTGGCAGTCTCCACCGTGATCGCGGCCCTGCCGCCGGTCGGCGATGCCATCGCCAAGGGCGACCGCGACGGTCTCCTCACGCTGCTCGGCGACGCCAACAAGGCGCTGAAGGCGCAGGGCATCCCGCTGATCACCTTCCAGCTGCCGCCGGCGATTTCGTTCTTCCGTATCCACGCGCCCAAGACTTTCGGCGACGACGTTTCCGCCCGCCGCGCCACCGTGGTCGAGGCGCTCAAGACCGGCCGGCAGATCGTCGGCGTCGAGCCGGGCCGCGAGGCGCTCGGCATCTTCGGCATGACGCCGATCGTGCGCGACGGCAAGAACCTGGCCAATGTCGACGTCGGCGCCGCCTTCGGCAAGGAATTCGTCGACCGCGCCAAAAAACGTTTCGGCATCGACCTTGCCGTCTACTCCGTCGACGGCAAGAATTTGAACAAGCTGTCCTCCACCTTCGGCGAGAACGCGGTCGCCAAGCCCGACGAATTGAAAGCCGCGATCGACGGCGCGCCGCTGCTGCGCGAAGCCGAACTCGATGGTCATCCAGTCGCCGTCTACGCCGGGCCGATCAAGAACTACGCCGGCGCGCCGGTCGGCGTTCTTGAAATCATCAAGGACACGACGGAATACGAGGTCGCTTTCGCTGCCGCGGAACGCAATCTGATCCTCGGCACGGTCGCGATCCTCGCTGCCGCCATCGTGCTGGCGTTCCTGCTCGGCCGCGGCCTGTCGCGGCCGCTTGCCGCGATCACCGCGGTCATGAACCGGCTATCGAGCGGCGATACCAGCGTCACCATTCCCGGGAGCGAACGCCGGGACGAGCTTGGCACCATGGCCAAGGCGGTTGACGTGTTCCGCCGCAACATGCTTGAGGCAGAGGCAATGCGCGAGGCGCAGGAGGCCGACAAGGCCCGGGCAGAAATGGAGAAACAGGCGCTGCAGCGCCAGATGGCTGATCGTTTTGAGGCCGACGTCAAGGGCGTGGTGTCGGCCTTCGCAAAGGCGACCGAAGGCATGCAACACGTCGCCGGCGAGATCACCACGAGCGTCAACGGCACCTCGCAGCGTGCTTCCGCCGCGGCGACAGCCTCCGAGGAGGCCTCGACCAGCGTCAATGCGGTCGCTGCGGCGACCGAGGAGCTGGCCTCATCGGTGAACGAGATCGGTCGCCAGGTCACCCATTCCAGTCAGGTCGCGAGCGGCGCGGTGGTCAAGGCCACCGAAACGACGGCGATGGTCACGAGCCTCGCCGCCGCAGCCGAGCGCATCGGCGACGTGCTGCGGCTGATCAGCGAGATCGCAAGCCAGACCAATCTGCTGGCGCTCAACGCCACGATCGAGGCGGCGCGTGCGGGCGAAGCCGGCCGCGGCTTCGCGGTGGTCGCCGCCGAGGTAAAGGGGCTCGCCAGCCAGACCGCGAAGGCCACCGACGAGATCGCAAGCCAGGTGACCGCGATCCAGGCCGCGACCGGCAATTGCGTCACGGCGATTTCAGGGATCAGCGACACCATCCGCGAGATCAGCGGCATTACCACCACCATCGCCGCTGCAGTCGAAGAGCAGGGCTCGGCGACGCGGGAGATCGCCCGCAGCGTGCAGCAGGCGTCCGCCGGCACCACCGACGTCTCGGCGAATGTCGCCGGCGCAAGCCAGTCCGCCGACCAGTCGCGCGCACTGGCCAGCAATGTCATGGTTGCTTCGGGTGAACTCGGCCAGCACGCCTCCGCGCTCCGGCAGAGCGTCGACACCTTCCTCGCGGGCCTGCGCGGCGCCGCCTAGCTCACAAAGTGTCGTTCTGCACGTTGCTCGCCACCGTCAAGGCGCCGAACAGCAGGGCCATCGCCAGCATCCAGTCGAGCAGAATGGCTTTCAGCCGCCGCGAGAAGCGGGCGTAGCGCGGTCCGGGCGTCAGGGTTGAGGCGTCAGAGGCGATGGCAATGTCGCATCCGCTCGTCCGATCCAGCCATAAGACGCCGGCGGACGGCTCAAGGTTCGACCGTATCAGACTGCAGCATCACGCCACCAGCGCGGCGTCCTCGTCCAATCCGTCGATGCCGCGCTGCGCGGCCAGCAGGCTGACGATCTCGGCGTTCGGCCGGGCCTTGCTGAACAGAAAACCCTGACCCTCGTCGCAGCCTTCGGCCCGGAGGCAGCTCAGCTCGGCTTCGGTCTCGACACCCTCGGCGGTGATGATGACGCCGAGCCCCTTGCCGAGGCTGACGATGGAGCGGATGATCGCCTGGGCCTCGCGGTTGGCGCCGAGATCGCGCACGAAGGATTGGTCGATCTTGATCTTGTCGAAGGGGAAGCTGCGCAAATAGCTGAGGCTGGAATAGCCGGTGCCGAAATCGTCCATCGAGATGCGCACGCCGAGCGCGCGCAGCGCATGCAGCGTCGCCAGCACCTGGGCGCTCTTCTCCAAAAGCAGCGTCTCGGTGATCTCAAGCTCGAGCCGCCGCGGCGGCAGGCCGGAATGCTTCAGCGCGTCCGTCACCACCGAAAGCAGATTGCCGCTGCGGAACTGCAGCGGCGACAGATTGACGGCGACGCGGACGTCGTCCGGCCAAGTCGCGGCGTCCAGGCACGCCCGGCGCAGCATCAAGCCGCCGAGCGGGTTGATCAGCCCGGTTTCTTCCGCCACCGGAATGAACTCGGCCGGCGAGATCATGCCGCGCTCGGCATGCGGCCAGCGCACCAACGCTTCGAAACCGGTGATGCGGCCGCTCTGGAGGTCGATCAGCGGCTGGTAGTAGGGACGCAGCACGTCGCTCTGGATCGCGTCGCGCAGCTCGACCTCGATCTTGCGCCGGCCCTGCGCTTTGGCGTCGAGCGCGGCCTCGAAGAACGCAAACGTGCCGCGCGCATCCAGCTTGGCGCGGGACAGCGCCATGCCGGCGCTCTTGAGCAGCTTTTCGGAATCATCGCCGTCGCCCGGCGCCATCGCGATGCCGATGGAAGCGCCGATCACCACGGAATGGCCGTCGAGCAGATAGGGATCGGCGATGGCTTCAAGCAGGCGCTTCGCCAGCAACACCGCATCCTCGGGCCGCGTCAGGCCGCTCTGCACGATCGCGAACTCGTCCGAGTTCAGCCGGGCCAGCGCGTCTTCCTCGCGCAAGGTCGAGCGCAGCCGCTTGCCGACGCCGCGCAAGAGCTTGTCGCCGACCGCATGTCCCAGCGCGTCGTTGACCGCCTTGAAATTGTCGAGCCCCAGCATCAGCAGCGCGACCTTGTCGGTGCTGCGGCAGGTGTGCAGCAGTATCTCGTCGACCTGCTGGCGCAGCAAATTGCGGTTGGGCAGGCCGGTCAGGCCGTCATGCTGCGCCATGAAGGCGAGCCGCGCCTCGGCGCGTTTGCGCTCGGTGATGTCCATCAGCGCGAGCAGCACCGCGGGCCGCTCGGCATAACTCAGTTCGCGGGAATAGATCGCAAGATCGATCAGCGCGCCGTCGGCCTTGACGTGCTTCCAGGTGCGCCCAGCCTGCTCCTCGCCGGTCGGATCTGAGGTCCAGGGCGGCTCGCTCTCGAAAGCCTGCAGGGAGCGGATTGTCAGCCGCTCGAACTCGGCGCGGCTGTAGCCGTAATGGGCGACCGCCGCATCGTTGACGCTGAGGATACGCTCATCGTCCAGCGCGCAGACGATCATGGGGACGGGATTGCCGTCGAACAGCAGGCGGAACGAAGCCTCGCGCTGCTTCAACTCGGTGATATCGACGCGCAGGCCGACGACGCCGCCGTCGTCGGTCAGCCGCTCGTCGATCAGGATGACGCGACCGTCCGCCAGCTTCTGCTCGTGGCGCGCGCCGGGCTGATAGAGTTTTTGCAGCCGCTCGGCGATCCAGTCTTCCTCGTGGCCGGCAGCCTCGGGATAGTCGCCGCGGGCGACACCAATGCGCAGCGTGTCTTCGAGACGCGCGCCTTCTTCGAACAGATCGGCGGTCTTGCTGTAGATCTCGGCGTATTGCTTGTTCCAGAGGACGTAGCGGCCCTCGGCATCGAGAAATACGATGCCCTGCGGCAGGATCTCGATGGCTTGGCGCAGACGCTCATGGGATTTGCGCGCTTCCGCGATCGCGGCTTCCGCCTCGGCGCGGCTGCGCAGAACCTCGTCGCGTTCGGACGGAGGACGAGGCGCGCGCGCAAAACGCGGCTTGCGCGGGTGCAGGCCGAGCCTGCCAAGCACGCTCCCCTTCCGCTTTTTTGGTTTTCGAGACCCCGAACTCAACTTCACTCGTCCCAGTCGCACTCAGCGACCGCAAGGTGTGGAGCAAGTGTCTGAAAAAAAGGTAATCTTGGGTAGTTCGACGGTTGGACGCACGGACTGGCAGCCACAAGAAGTCAGCCGTTATTGCCCGTTTACAAGGCGCGGCAGCGCCGACGTGCGCGCCAAGCGCATCGCATCGTCGCCATTGGAGAACGAGATGGCGCAAAAATTACGCGCTGTCTTGAATTATTTCCGGGATCGCGCGCGATTGCATGCAGAGCGGAGTGAGTATGCGTCCTCCGCACGAATTTTGGCCAATGCATGAGAGGGTTATCGCGCCGTTAAAAACGACCGGCTCCGCGCGGGGAACTGCGACTTTCGGACGATATTTTGGCCGAAGGACTGTTTCTTAACCCCGACGCGGTGTTGGGCTATAAGGATGCCAGCATGAGTCCCCGCCGCCTCGCTCCTTTCCTGCTCGTCATGACGCTCCTGGCCGCCGGCGACGCGCTGGCCCAGGACAAAGGCAGCGTGACCCCGAAACCGCTGCCGCCGCTCACCAATCCCAACGATCCCAGTATCGGCGCCAGGGAGCTGTTCGCGCGAAAGCTGCTGCCGTCGAGGGGACCGGCCCATGTCATCGGCTCCTACGTCAAGGGCTGCATCGGCGGCGCCGAGCAGATGCCGCTCAACGGCGACAATTGGCAGGTGATGCGACTGTCGCGTAACCGCAGCTACGGTCACCCCGCGATGATCGCGCTGATCAAGCGCCTCGCGGCCAGGGTGCACAAGGACGCGGGATGGCCGGGCATTTTGGTCGGCGACATCGGCCAGCCGCGCGGCGGGCCGGCGCTGTCAGGCCATGCCAGTCACCAGATCGGCCTCGACGCCGATATCTGGCTGACGCCGATGCCGGACCGTCGTTTGTCGCGCGAGGAGCGTGAGGAGATGTCGGCGGTGATGATGGTGCGGCAGGACCGGCTCGACATCGATCCAAAAGTATTCACGCCAGGCCATGTGCTGGTGCTGCGAGACGCGGCGCGGGAGCCGGCGGTGCAGCGCATCTTCGTCAATGCCGCGATCAAGAAGGCGCTGTGCCGTGAGGCCAAGGGCGACCGTTCCTGGCTGTCGAAGATACGGCCGTGGTGGGGCCACGACTATCACTTCCATATCCGCATGCGCTGCCCGGCGGGCGCGGGCGAATGCGAAGGCCAGTCCTCGCAATCCGAGGACGAGGGCTGCAAGCCCTCCGATCTCGCTTACTGGTTCAGCGATGGCGTGCTGCACCCCAAGCCGCCGCCGGAGCCACCAAAGCCGAAACCGCCGATGACGCTGGCGCAGATGCCGGCGGCCTGCAAAGTGGTGCTGCATGCGAGGGACGCGAAGCCTTAGCCGGCTGTCCTCCTCGCCTTGCGGGATCGGAGCTGGATCGGACCAAACGTCGGCTTTGACCTGTTTCGCCAGCCTGTTATGGTCGCACCAGCGATCGCTTGCCGGACCGTAAGTCCGGCGGGCTTGCCGGAACAGCGCTTCCGCCGGTCGCAGCCTGACTCAACCAACGCCGTCTTGCGCGCGCCGCCTCGCGTGCCCTGAGCGTGCGCATGGAGCGCTTTCGATGTCCCGCCTTTCGGCGCTTTTTTCGGTTTTGCTCGTTCTGACCGCGTGCCTTTCGCCTGCCGCCGCCGAGCACAAGACCATCACCGTGTTCGCCGCCGCCTCGATGAAGAACGCGCTCGACGAGGTCGATGCCGCCTACACCGCAAAAACCGGCGTCAAGTTCAACGTCAGCTATGCCGCGAGCTCGGTGCTCGCCAAGCAGATCGAGCAGGGCGCGCCGGCCGATGTGTTCGTCTCCGCCGATACCGATTGGATGGACTACGCGACAAGCAAGAAGGCCATCAACGAGCCGACCCGGGTCAATCTGCTCGGCAACAGCATCGTGCTGATCGCGCCGAAGGATTCCAAGATCGACAACGTCACCATCGCGCAAGGCTTCGACCTCGCAAAACTCGCCGGCGACGGCAGGATCGCGACCGGCGACGTCAAGTCGGTGCCGGTTGGAAAGTATGCCAAGGCGGCACTGGAGAAGCTCGGGGCGTGGCAGGCCGCCGAGCCGAAATTCGCGATGGCCGAGAGCGTGCGCGCCGCGCTGACGCTGGTGGCCCGCGGCGAGGCTAATCTCGGCATCGTCTATTCCACCGATGCCAAGGTCGAGCCAGGCGTGAAGATCGTCGGCACCTTTCCGGCGGACTCGCACCCCGCGATCATCTATCCGGTTGCTGCGACCACGGTCGCGAAGGGCGAGACCAGTGACTACCTCGCCTTCCTGCGCTCGACCGCTGCCAAGACCATTTTGGAGAAATACGGCTTCAAGTACCTGGTCAGCCCCACGACTTAATATCTCCGACGTGATATCTGCGACTTGATGTCCGAGATTTCTTCCGCCGAATGGACGGCGATCCTGCTCTCGCTCAGGGTCGCGATCGTCGCAACGCTGGTCGCAACGCCGTTCGGCATTGCGCTGGCGTGGCTGCTCGCGCGGCGTGATTTCTGGGGCAAGTCGGTGCTCGATGCGCTGGTGCATCTGCCGCTGGTGCTGCCGCCAGTTGTCACCGGCTATCTGCTCTTGCTGACGTTTGGACGCCGCGGCCTCGTTGGCGGCTTCCTCGCCGATACGCTCGGCATCGTCTTCGCCTTTCGCTGGACCGGCGCTGCGCTCGCCTGCGGCCTGATGTCGTTCCCACTGCTGGTGCGCCCGATACGGCTGTCGATCGAGGCGATCGACAGCCGGCTCGAACAGGCCGCCGAAACGCTCGGCGCGGCACCGTGGAAAGTGTTCTTCACGGTGACGCTGCCGCTGGCGCTGCCCGGCGTCCTCGCCGGCATGGTGCTTGGCTTTGCCAAAGCGATCGGCGAGTTCGGGGCCACCATCACCTTCGTTTCCAACATTCCCGGCGAGACCCAGACGATTTCGTCCGCGATCTATTCGCTGATCCAGACGCCTGACGGCGACGCGGCCGCGGGGCGGCTGGTGATCGTCTCGATCGTGCTCGCGCTCGGCGCGTTGATCGCCGCCGAGTGGTTCGCCCGCCGCGCCACGCAGCGCCTGCACGGGAATTGACCATGCTGCGCGTCGACATCGAAAAGCAGCTCGGCGAGTTCTCGCTGTCCGCGTCCTTCACCAGCGAGGGCCGCGTCATCGGACTGTTCGGCGCCTCCGGCGCGGGCAAGAGCTCGCTGGTCAACATGATCGCAGGGCTGTTGCGTCCGGATCGCGGCACCATCGTGATCGACGGCGAGACCGTCGACGACACCGCGGCCGGCATTCATGTGCCGACCTATCGCCGCCGCATCGGCTATGTGTTCCAGGACGCGCGGCTGTTTCCGCATCTCAATGTGGCGCAAAACCTCGATTACGGCCGGCGCATGAACGGCCTTGCGTCCGACCCGGCCCAGCACACGCGCGTTATCGATCTGCTCGACATCGGTGCGCTGCTTGATCGCCGCCCCGGAAAACTCTCCGGCGGCGAACGCCAGCGCGTCGCGCTCGGCCGCGCGCTGCTCTCGAAGCCGCGCCTGCTGCTGCTCGACGAGCCGCTCGGCGCGCTCGACGAGGGTCGCAAGCTCGAGATCCTGCCCTATCTGGTGCGGCTGCGCGACGAGGCCAATGTCCCCATGGTCTATGTCAGCCACGACGTCGCCGAGCTGCGCCAGCTCGCCACGCAGATCGTGATGCTGAAGCAGGGGCGGGTGACGTCGTTTGGTGGGGTGAAGGTGCTGACGTAGCGACGAGGCGGATCGCGTTTCGACGAACCGCCTCGCTCTAACTTACAGCCCGCCACTACCAGCCGCGATCGACGTTGCGCACGTCGCCCGTTCGGGCGTCCACATCGACTTCCATCCAGCGGCCGACACTGTCACGGCCTTCGATCTGCCATTCGTCGCCGGCGAACTCGGTGTGCGAAATGGTCATGACACCAATATCGCTCGCGACGTCGAGCGCGGCCTGCATCGAGATCTGATCGCCGGTGTCATAGGCCCTCGCCGGGGCCGCCGATCCGAGACCGATCGCGACGACGGCCGGCAAGATGAGATTTCGCATAGGTTGCTCCTGTCAGATACGTTTACGCGGCTAAGAACGAGTGGCGTCGCGGAGCGTTCCGGACACAGGGATCACGAAGGCGCAAATCTTTGGCGGTTGCGGCGATTTGGTGGCGGCTCCTCATTTTCGTCACACCGGGTTCGCGCTGGCGCGCGCTCCGGAGTGACAACGAGATGACTAGACCCCCGCCACCGAGGTCCACAGCTCCGCTAGCTTGCGGCGCAGCGCTTGCCTGCGCGTCAGCGGCGCGGGCGCTTCCTCGTCTTCCGGCAGGCGCAGGCCAACGACGTTGACTCGGCCGCCGGAGATGGAGCGCGCGACGAGCACGATCGGATCCAGCGCAAGCTCGGCGCCCTCTTTCGGCGCGCGGTCGAGATGGACGTCGAAATAATCGGCCAAAGTCAGCTTGCTCTCGTCTTCGCCGGCCTTCACGCCGTAGATCTCCGCGAGCTCGGCGAGCGTGTGCTCGCCGGAGACCATGAAGTCGCCGAGCAGATGCGGGTCCGGCGCCGAGCTCGGCTGCATGTCGACGAAGAAGCGGTCGAGCGATTCGGCCTTTTCCGGCGGCGCCAGCAGATAGATGTAGTCGCCCGGCGCGATCGGCTCGGCTTCAACCGGCGTCAAAATGTTCTCGTTGCGGATCACCAGCGTCGGCTTGGACCAGGACGGGATCAGGCCGCGGCGGAAATACAGGCTCTTGGGCCGCACCGGATAGCCGACGAGTTGCTGCTCGAGCTGGCCGGGCAGATCGAGCTCGACGCGGCGCGGGCCGCGTTCGGCGCGCGGCAGCGCGACATGAAGCTTGCGCGCGGCCGGCGCCAGCGTCCAGCCTTGCAGCAGCAGCGAGATGATGACGACAACAAAGGCGACGTCGAAATAGAGATAGGCTTTCGTCAGCCCGACCAGCATCGGGATCGAGGCCAGGAAGATCGCGACCGCACCGCGCAGGCCGGTCCAGGCGATGAAGATCTTCTCGCGCCAGTTGAAGCGGAACGGCGCCAGGCACACGAACACCGCGATCGGCCGCGCCACCAGCATCAGCACGAAGGCGATCCCGACCGCCGGCAGCACGCTGGCGCCAAGCCGGCTCGGCGAGACCAGCAGGCCGAGCAGCACGAACATCACGATCTGCGCCAGCCAGGTCGCAGCATCCAGGAACGCCACCACCGAATTATGCGCACGGGTCGGCCGGTTGCCGATGATGATGCCGGCGAGATAGACCGCGAGAAAACCCGAGGCATGCATGATCTGCGAGCCACCGAAGATGACGAGCGCCGCAGTCGTGACAAACGGCGCATGCAGGCCCTGCGGCAGCGCCACCTGGTTGAGCGCGACGACGACCAGACGTCCGCCGAGGAAGCCGACGACGGCGCCCAGCACCGCCTCCAGCAAGAACTCCATCATCACATGCCCGGCCGTGCCCGTTCCGAGGGAGATGTATTCGACCAGCATCAAGGTGAGGAAGATCGCGAAGGGATCGTTGGTGCCGGATTCCACTTCCAGCGTCGCGCCGACACGCGGGCGCAGCCGCAGGCCCTGGGTATGCACCAGCAGGAACACAGCGGCGGCATCAGTCGAGGCCACCACGGCGCCGACCAGCAGCGACTCCGTCCAGTTGAGATCGAGTGCGTATTTGGCGAACGGCGCCGTGATCAGCGCAGTCAGAAGCACGCCGACGGTGGCGAGCACCACGGATGGCGCGAGCACGGTGCGGATGCTGGCAAAGCGCGTCTTCAGGCCGCCGTCGAACAGGATCAGGGCAAGCGCCACCGAGCCGACCAGATAGGTGGTGCGGACGTCGTCGAACTGAAGCTGGCCGGGGCCGGAATCGCCCGCGAGCATGCCGATGGCAAGAAAGACGAGCAGCAAGGGCGCGCCGAAGCGCAGTGCAAGCAGGCTCGACAGGATGCCGGCCAACACCAGGACGGCGCCGAGCAATATGGCGAGGCTGACAGAGTCGAGGGAGGCCATCCACCTTCCGGGTACGAATTCGCTGGAATGGCATCCTTATCGTCGGCGGACTCCCGCGCCAACCCATTTTCTCCCGCTCGCGGCAATCTGCCCGTATTTTGCGGCCTTAACGCACTTCACTTAGCGGTGTATCGGTGGCCCGGCCGCTCCCTTTGTGGGATTCTGCGGCGCCCTCGAATCAAATCCTCCCGCCCGCTTCCCGACGAGACCGATGGACATGGACCTCAAAGACTTCATGGAGTTCGTGCAGACCACCGCACGCAGCGTCGGGGCGGAGATCTCCTCACCCTGGTTCTACCTGCAATTCGGCCTGATCCTGGCTGCGGCCGGCATCGCCTATGCCGCGGAAGCCGGGGTTCGCCACCGCGTCGACATGACATCGCTGGCGATGCACTGGCCGCTGCCGCTCCGGCACTTCGCCCGCGTCATGGTGAGCAGCGCCTCGACGGCGGTGTTCACCCTGCTGGTGATCATCTCCCGCGTGGTGATGTATCACGCGACCTGGCCGAGCCGCAGCTATCTGCTGATGGTCGCCGCCAAGCTCGGGCTGGCCTGGCTCGCGATCCGGCTCTTGACCTCGATGCTGCGCAACGCCTTCATCGTCAAGCTGGTGTCGATCACGGCTTGGTTTGTCGCCGCGCTCTCCATCCTCGGCCAGCTCGATGCGACGGTGGATTTGCTGGATTCCTTCGCCATCGTGCTCGGCGGCCTGCGGCTGACGCCGCTGCTGGTGATCAAGGCCGGCGCGCTGCTGCTCATCGCGCTCTGGGCCACCAATATCGCCAGCAACTTCGCCGAGAGCCGGATCAATTCGACCACCGATTTGACCCCGTCGGTGCAGGTGCTGCTGATCAAGATCATCCGCATCGGACTTCTGGCCATCGCAATTGTCATTGCGCTCGGCGCGGTCGGCATCGACCTCTCCGCGCTCGCGGTGTTCTCCGGCGCGGTCGGCGTCGGCATCGGTATCGGCCTGCAGAAGATCGTCGCCAATTTCATCTCGGGCATCATCCTGCTCGCCGACAAATCGGTGAAGCCCGGCGACCTCGTCACCATCGGGGACAACACCGGGCGCATCAGCGCGATGAAGACGCGCTATATTTCCGTCGCCGCCGGCGACGGCCGCGAATTCCTGGTGCCGAACGAGGATCTGGTGACGCAGAAAGTGGTCAACTGGACCTATACCGACAAGAACACGCTGGTGAAGATCGCCTTCGGCACCAATTACGACGCCGATCCGCGGCTGGTCTGCAAGCTCGCCGCCGAGACCGCCGCCGCCCATCCCCGCGCGCAGAAGGGCAAGCCGCCGAACAGCATTTTGACCGAGTTCGCGGAAGCCGGAATGAAGTTCTCGCTGACCTTCTGGATCGCGGACCCCGACGGCATGGACGGCGTCAAGAGCGACGTGATGCTGGCGTTGTGGGAGGCCTTCAAGCGCGAGGGCATCCGGGTTCCCTACCCCGTCCGCGAAATCCGCATCCGCGGCGGCGCCCTGCCGGTGGAAACCACCGTAGAAGTCCCGAATTAGGCCCGCTTACGGGCACAAGACAGGCACGCCTGACTTGCATGAAGGCCCGCAATCATTAAATTGGAGCGTGAAATCAAGCCTTTCCGCCGATATCGAGCCCACCCCAGAAGATAGCGCCCGCATGAGTTACGTCGAAGCTTCCGATACCTCCCTGCGCAAGACCGGACAGATCAAGCTGCACGGACCGAGCGCCTTTGCCGGCATGCGCAAGGCGGGAGCGCTGGTGGCGAAGTGCCTCGACGAGCTCACCGACATCGTCGGGCCCGGCGTGCCGACCGAGCGCATCGACCAGTTCGTCCGCGACTTCGCCTTCAGCAACAATGCCTATCCGGCGACGCTGATGTATCGCGGCTACCGCTACTCGACCTGCACCTCGCTCAACCACGTGGTCTGCCACGGCATGCCCGGCGACCGTCCGTTGAAAGAGGGCGACATCGTCAACATCGACGTCACCTTCATCGTCGACGGCTGGTATGGCGATTCCAGCCGCATGTATGCGGTCGGCCCGATCGCGCGCAAGGCCGAACGGCTGATCGAAGTGACGTATGAGGCGATGATGCGGGGCATCGCCGCGGTGAAGCCTGGCGCCACCACCGGCGACATCGGCCACGCCATCCAGAGCTTCGTCGAGCCGCAGGCCATGAGCGTGGTGCGCGATTTCTGCGGTCATGGCCTCGGGCGCATGTTCCACGACGAGCCGAACATCATCCATATCGGCCGGCCGGGCGAAGGCGTGCAGCTCAAGCCGGGCATGTTCTTCACTATCGAGCCGATGATCAATCTCGGCAAGCCGCATGTGAAGATCCTGTCCGACGGCTGGACCGCCGTCACCCGCGACCGCTCGCTGTCGGCGCAGTTCGAGCATTCCGTCGGCGTCACCGCCACCGGCGTCGAGATCTTCACGCTATCGGAGCGGCACGGCGAGAAGCAGATCGGGTGATGGCGGCGCAAGCGCCGACGCGCGCCTATCGCGGCCGGCGGAACGACGACGGCCGCCGCTTGTAGGTCGCGGCAAAGGCATCGTTGAATCTGCGAACGCTGCCGAAACCTGCGGCGAAGGCGATCTCCGCCAATGTCATGCTGGTCTGGTCGATCAAGCGCTTGGCTTCCTGCACCCGCCGCGTCGCTGCGATCTCGCTCGGGCTCGCCCCGGCGTGGCGCATGAACAGGCGAAGCAGGTGGCGCGGCCCGACGCCAAGGGCTTCTGCGAGCTCCGTCATTGACGC
This sequence comes from Bradyrhizobium sp. LB13.1, assembly GCF_054056815.1. Lineage (NCBI taxonomy): Bacteria > Pseudomonadati > Pseudomonadota > Alphaproteobacteria > Hyphomicrobiales > Nitrobacteraceae > Bradyrhizobium > Bradyrhizobium sp. LB13.1. Next base: position 51,878 of record NZ_JBSRYQ010000001.1, read on the forward strand.
CTCATCCAGAAAACCGTCATGGATCAGACGCATCCCGCGCGCCACGGTGCTCGCCGTTCCCATCCAGGCCGGCGACCCCGGCGCCGTTTCCGGCCGGCAGCGGAGGCACGGGCGAAAACCGGCCCGCTCGGCGGCGGCAGCTGTCGCATAGAAGGTGACGTTCTCGGAGCGAGCAGGACGAACCGGACAGACCGGCCGGCAATAGATGCGCGTCGAGCGGACACCGGAGAAGAACAGTCCGTCGAAAGCGCGCGCACGCGCCAGCCGAGCCCGATCGCAGGTTTCCCAGTCGAGATGCGGTGGCAGCGTTTGCCGATGCGCCGAGCCTGTCGCCATTGCGCGATAATAATGCCCGCGCTGCACGCCGAGTAGCTGAAATCGGACTCGATCGGGCGATGAGGTCCGAATTCAGCCAGCCTCTCCCGGCGCTCCGGATCATGGTGTCGATCGCTTCAGGAGCAAATTGCATGAGCACGCAGGGGCAACAAACGACGCCAAGGAAGACCACTCTCGCGCTCGAGATCGGGCTCCTGCTGCTGCTCTCGCTGATCTGGGGCAGTTCGTTCACGCTGATCAAGGTCGCGATCCCGACGATTCCGCCCTTCACGATGGTCGCCGCGCGGGCGACGATCGCGGCCATTATCCTGATCCTGATCGCTCTCGCGCAGGGACACGCCCTTCCCCACCGAGGATCGGTCTGGGCGGCCCTCTTCGTGCAAGGGCTGCTGCAGAGTGCGCTGCCCTTCACCCTGATCAGCTGGGGCGAGGCACATATCGCAAGCGGTCTCGCCGGCGTACTCAATGCAACCCCGCCGATGTTTGTGCTCGCGATCGCGATGATGACCGTGCGCGGGCGGCTGAGCATCAACGGCCAGAAGCTCATCGGCGTCGGTCTCGGTCTCGCGGGTGTCGCCGTGACCATAGGTGCCGATGCGTTTTCGGGGATCGGCACGGCCGCTCCGCTGGCCCAGGCAGCGGTACTATGCGCGAGCCTCTGCTATGCGCTCGCACCGATATGGGGGCAGCGCTTCTCGGGCCATCCCGCGATCGTCACGGCGGCCGGATCCATGAGTTGCGCCGCGCTTCTCATGCTCCCGATCGCCGCCGCTCTCGAACAGCCGTGGACACTGGCGCCGCCGCCGGCGCAGGCGATCGCGGCGGTGATCGCGCTCGCGGTGGTCTGCACGGCTTTCGCGATGGTGATCTATTTCCGGCTGATCCAAACGCTCGGTCCGCTCGGCACGACAAGCGGAAGCTATCTGCGCGCCGGTTTCGCGGTGGCGCTCGGCACCGCATGGCTCGGCGAGCAATTTACCTGGTCCAGTCTTGCCGGAATGCTGTTCATTCTCGCCGGTGTGGTGGCGGTCACGGTGCCCGCACCAGCGCACGGCGCCAGGAGACCGGCGGGCTGAGTCACCATCTTCAAAGCCAGATGCCAGGACCTGCGCGCCGTCCCGCAATTGACGGTTGCAAAAGCGCTGGTCCGCGGCAATGCTGGCGGCCGATGCCCGCCAAGTCAGACCACGACAAGAGCAAGCCGGAGGAAGCGCCGCACTATCTCGGCCATCGCGAGCGGCTGCGCGAGCGCTTCTACAGCGCCGGTGCGGATGCGCTCAGCGACTACGAGCTGCTCGAGATGGCGCTGTTTCCGGCGCTGCCGCGGCGCGACACCAAGCCGCTGGCGAAGACGCTCATCAAGACGTTCGGCTCGTTCGCCGAAGTCGTCCATGCCCCGGTGGCGCGCCTGCGCGAGGTTGACGGCGTCGGCGAGCCCGCGATCCACCAGCTCAAGCTGATTGCGGCGGCATCGCACCGCGTCGCCAAGGGCGAGGTCAACAGCCGCAACGCGCTGTCGTCCTGGAACGAGGTGATCGACTATTGCCGCACCAGCATGGCGTTTGCCGACAAGGAGCAATTCCGCCTGCTGTTCCTCGACAAGCGCAACCAGCTCATCGCCGACGAGGTGCAGCAGACCGGCACCGTCGACCACACCCCGGTCTATCCGCGCGAGGTGATCAAGCGCGCGCTGGAATTATCCGCGACCGCGCTGATCCTGGTCCACAACCACCCCTCAGGCGATCCCTCGCCCTCGCAGGCCGACATCCAGATGACGAAAGCGATCATCGACATCGCAAAGCCGCTCGGTATCTCCGTGCACGACCACATCATCGTCGGCCGAGGCGGCCATGCCAGCCTGCGTGGGCTGCGGTTGATCTAGGCTGTCGAATCACATGACAAGGACAGCATGAGCGACTGGCTGCACAATCTGCCACTGCCCTGGATGGCGCTGGTGGTCTTCGGTTTCACTTATCTGGTGGCGATGGCCATCTTCGCGGCCGTCGCGCTTGTCGCAACGGGGGAGCGCGCGAAATCGCTGAAGGCGATCTCACCGGGCATGCTGCCGGTGCTCGGCATCATCTTCGGCCTGTTCGTCGCCTTTACCGCGGCGCAGGTCTGGGGCGACAGCGACCGCGCCGGCGCCGCGGTGAGCCGTGAGGCCAGCGCGCTGCGAAGCGCTGTGCTGCTCGCCGCCGGCCTGCCGGCAGAGCAGGAGACAAGGCTGCGCGGCCTGGTGCGCGACTATGTCGAGCAGGCCGTCACGGTGGAATGGCCGATGATGGCGCATCAGGAGGCGTCGCTGAAGGTGACGCCGCCCGCGCTCGCCGAAGCCTTGCAGCTCGTCGTCGCGATGGCGCCGCAGGGCCGGAATCAGGAGACCGTGCAGCACGAGATCATCAGCGCGCTCCAGCAGGCGCTGGATGCGCGGCGGCAGCGGATCATCGTCAGCCTCGCCGCGGTGAATTCGGTCAAATGGTGGTGCCTGTATCTCCAGGCGGCCTGCGCGCTGCTGGTGATCGGCCTTGTCCATTGCGACAACCGGCTGGGATCGGCGATCGCGATGGGCCTGTTCGCGACCGGCGTCGCGACCTCGGTTCTCTTGATCGCCGCGCACGACCGGCCGTTCGCCGGCCAGGTCTCGATCCGGCCGGAGCCGCTGCTCCAGATCATGCCGGAGTCAGCGGCGAAAAGCTGAGGCGCGACAGCTCGTCTCGATCTCAGTAGCAGTATCGGGGATCGACCGGGACGTAGGAGCCGTCCCGGCGCTGCATGTAGCAACCGCGCTGATAGGCGTAGTAGCCGGAGCGGCGGCGTTCGCCCTCGGAGGCGATCGCAGCGCCCGTGCCGGCACCGACGACGGCGCCGATGGCGGCTCCACGGCCCCCGCCGAGCGCGCCACCCACGATCGCTCCACCGACGCCGCCGAGGATGGCACCGCCAATTGCGTCCTGCGCCGCCGCCTCGTGGACCGGCATCGCCATCGCGACCGTCAGACATGCCGCGATTGCGAAACTTCCAATACGAAGACCTCGAAGCATGCTCGCCCTCCCCTGTGGTCAGGCGAGTCATAGCGCCGGAAGCGGATTCGGGCCAGACAAATTGCCGACGCCGCGCCTCATCACGTCATGCGGTGGCGCCGGAGGCGTAGCGCGACGGCGGCTTTAATGATGCCGCCTGCGATGCACGGGCTTGCCGATTCATCTCAAGCATCGACCCAGCGCTGCACGGCCTCGGCGGTGTCGGCGGGCGTGGTGTTGAAACAGATCGCGGCGTCAGGCGGTGGACGAGGTTGAGCACCTTCTCGAACAGCAGCAGACGCTCCTTCGGCTCGCGCAGGCCCGCGCCGATCACGATGCAGTCGAAGCTCTCGTCGCGCAGCGCCGCCGTGACGCCGGCTTCCGCCGCGGCATCGAGATCGATCAGGCAGCTCGTGACCTCGTAACCGAGATCGCGCAGGCGCAGCAGCTGCGCATCGATGTAGTCGCGCACGAGTTCCGGCGTGAGCTGAGGGAATGCGCTGTAGTCCGCATTGCCGGGCTCGATGCCGATCGCGAGGACGCGCTTGGTCATGCAGAGATCCTTGCGGGACTGCCTCGCGTCGCTAACGGAGGAGGGTCCCTGCCGGTTCCCTCGGGGGCGACCGCCTCGATCCCGGTCCCGCCGCTCATTTTTCCAGCGAGGCTGTAACCCATTTCACACGCGCCGCGCCGGCGGCCTGCCAGATTTGGGAGATCACGCTGGCGTCACGCCTGATCACGGCACCTGGTTCACTTGGACTGACACGGAGTTGCGATAATTCATTCATTGCAGGAGCGGAAAATGGTCTCATTCGAGAGTTTGAAAAGCGAATACGAGCGGAATTGGGCCAATCTCGAGATCCGGCCTCCACGCCTCTCCGACGCGAACGGGGTCGCACGCAAGGCCATTAACGGCAAGGCGACCTATCAGCAGGTCGAGCGGCTGACCGGCGTCCCCTGGTATTTCGCTGCCCTCTGTCATTACCGCGAGTCCAATTTCGATTTCGACACCTATCTCGGCAACGGCGAAACGCTTCATCGCGCCACGACCGTCGTTCCGAAAGGGCGCGGTCCGTTTGCCACGTTCGTGGACGGCGCCGTGGATGCATTCAGAATCGAAAATTTCGTCGGCGCTCACGACTGGTGTATCGCGCGGATTCTGTTCCGGCTCGAGGCGTTCAACGGCTTCGGCTATCACGCCAAGGGCTGCAATTCGCCCTATCTTTATGGTGGTTCGACATTGTATGGCCCGCCCGAGGCAAGGGGCCGGCAAGTTCGTCCGCGACCATGTGTTCGATTCGAACCACGTCGATTCCCAGCTCGGCACCGCCGTGATCCTGCATGCGATGATGTCGCTCGATTCCTCGATCACGCTCGACGGCAACCCGCAATTCGCGAGCCGCGTGGAACCGGAGGACGACTCGGCATCGACGATCGTTCTCATGCAGCAGGCGCTCAACAAGCTCGGCGCCAATCCGCCGCTCGACGAGGACGGCATCAGTGGACCGAAGACGAAGACCGCGGTCTCGCAGTTTCAGCAGCGGAACGGCCTGAGGGATACCGGACTTCTCGACGGCGCCACGGTCGCCGCTCTCACGCGCACGGCGCAGTCGGGCCCCACCGGACCGACCGGCGATGTGTCCCAGATCATGAAGCGGCTTGAGGACCTCGCACAATTGCTGCGGCCACCGGCCGGCGGTGTGACGCCGGGAACGACGACATCGGGCAACACGCTGCCCGCCACCAACGATCCGATCAGCCTGTTCGAACGGCTCCTTTCCCTCGTCAACAAGACAGCTCCCATGCCAGGACCAGTCACCCCGACCAGCCCCGCCCCCGTCAATCAGTTGAAGCAGGTCGTCGACCTGCTCAGTACCTTGCTCAACAAGGACGGCAAGCCCGTCCTCGGCCAGGTCAACGGCGCGCTCGGCGACACCATCGGCAAGATGCTCGACGGCAAGAAGACTGCGCTCGGCATCGGCGGCTCGCTGATCACCGCGCTGCTCTCTTCGGTGACGGCGAGCCCCAACGCGGGCGGTATTGCCGGACTGCTCGGGACGATCGTGTCCGCCGTGCCTGGCCTCGGCCAGTTCGCGATGCCGATCTCCCTGGCACTCACGGCCTGGGGCGTGCTCGGCAAGCTGGAGAAGTGGGCCCAAGGCACCGCGCCGCCGCCGAAGGCGACGACGTAACCTGCGGTCATCCTTCGAGACGCCCGCCTATGGCGGGCCCTCAGGATGAGGTCGCATTTCGCGTTGCCTACTGACGCAGCATGATCAGGGGATCGGCGGTATCGGGAACGCGCCGCCATTGCGCGTTGTCGTCGGCCTCGAACTGCCAGGCGTCGCCGGCCTTCGACATCAAAATGATCTGACCGCGCTCGAGCCGCCATTGCGTCGGGTTGAACTGCGCGATGGCCGCGTCGCATTTCGGCTTGAGGAAGACCTGGAAATTGTCGGGCCCGGCTTCCGTGTTGGTCAGCGTCAGCGCGCAGACCGGCTGGCCGTTGCTCCGCACCATCGACCAGTCGCCGATCATCTGGTCCATCGACTTCGCCATCGAGCGGGCGGCGGCGAGGTCTTGCAGGATGTAGACGCCCTCGCCTTGCCGCAGGCCCTCGAAGATACCGGCCTCGACCTCGGTGAAGTCGATCACGGCTTCACCGCTCGCATCCTGCATACGGACGATGTCGAGGCCCCTGACGCTCCAGGCGACGATGCCCTTGGTGAAGGGCAGCGCGGCCTTGCAGGCCGGCTCCAGCTCGAGCTTGAAACCCTGCCCGGCTGCCTCGCCCTTCATCGTGACCACGCAGGTCTTGCTGCGCTCGGTGGTCGAGAGCTCCCACTGCCCGACCATTTCCTTCTTCAGGGTCGTCGTATCCTGCGCCTGCGCGAGCGTCGAGGCGGCGACAAGCGCCGCCACCACCCACGCAGCGAGGCGAAGCGCGTTCATCAGCGTCCCTTGAACGGCGTCTCCGCAACCGGCGTCAACGGCGCCTTGCCGGCGAACCAGGATTTGAGGTTGTCAACCACGAGCTGGTCCATCGCGTTGCGCGTCACCACAGAGGCCGAGCCGATATGCGGCAACAGCACGACGTTCTGCATGGTCTTGAGCTCGTCCGGCACGGTGGGTTCGGCCGCGAACACGTCGAGACCGGCCGCCAGAATGGTGCCGGACTTGAGCGCCTGGACCAGCGCCGGTTCGTCGATCACGGAGCCGCGCGCGACGTTGACCAGCACACCGCGCGGTCCGAGCGCCTTCAATACCTCGGCGTTGATCATCTTGTTGGTGCTGGCGCCGCCGGGGACGATCACCATCAGCGTGTCCACCGCCTTCGCCATCTCGATCAGGTCAGGGTAGTGTTTGTAGGAGACCTCCTTGGACGGATTGCGGGTGTGATAGACCACCGGCACCAGCGAGGCATCGAGCCGGCGCGCGATCGCCTGTCCGATCCGGCCCATGCCGACGATGCCGACCTTGCGGTCGCGCAGCGAGCCGACGCTGAGCGGATAGTTCTGGGTCTGCCAGAGGCCGGAGCGCACATAACGGTCGGCCTTGATGAACTCACGCACGGTGGAGATCAGAAGGCCCATGGCGACGTCGGCGACCTCCTCGGTCAGCACGTCGGGCGTGTTGGTGACAATGATGTTGTGCTCGGCGGCGTATTTGGAGTCGATGTGGTCGTAGCCGACGCCGAAGCTCGCCACCATCTCGATCTTGGGCAATTGCGACAGCGAATCCTTGTCGGCGCGCACGGTGTGATAGGTCACCGCCACGCCGCGGATCTTTTCGCGGATCGCCGGCGTCAGCCGCTCGAGATCGCCCCGCGTCTCCGCCTTGTGCACGACGAAATGATCGGAAAACCCGTTCTCGAGGATCGGCCGGACCGGCCCATAAATCAGAAGGTCGATCTTTTCGGACGAAATCGAACCGGTGGTCATCAGTTGTCCTTTCCAAGCGCGCTCTCATGCCAGCGCCGTAAAACGAGGTGCGAAACTAGCGCCAGCACCCCATAGATGACAATCCCGGCCAGCGACAGCAACAGCAGCGCTGCGAACATGCGGGGTATGTTCAACCGGTAGCCGGATTCGGCGATCCTGTAGGCGAGCCCGGAGCCGGCGCCGGCCGTTCCCGCCGCGATCTCGGCCACGACCGCGCCGATCAGCGACAGGCCGCCGGCAATGCGCAGGCCGCCGAGAATATAGGGCAGCGCCGCTGGCAGCTTGAGAAAGCGCAGGGTCTGCTGTGGCGAGGCGCCATAGAGCTGGAACAGGCCTGCGAGGTTGCGATCGACCGAATTGAGCCCGAGCGTGGTGTTCGACAGCACCGGGAAAAAGGCGACGATGAAGGCGCAGACCACGACCGCGGTCTGCTGCTCCAGATAGATCAACAGCAGTGGCGCAATCGCGATGACAGGTGTGACCTGAAGCACCACGGCATAGGGAAATAACGAGGCTTCCACCCATTTCGACTGGTTGAACAGCAGCGCCATCGCGATGCCGCCGATGCTGGCCGCCACAAAACCTTCAAGCGTGGTCAGCAACGTCGCGGCTAGCGATTGTGACAGCACCGCCCAGTCCTTGATCAGCGTCAAAAAAATGACCGAGGGCGCCGGCAGCACGTAAGGCGGGATGTCCTTGATGCGGACCACGAGTTCCCAGGCGAGGAGTCCCGCCGCGAATACGATGACGGGCAGCACGAAACGCAACGCGCGTTTTGCGCCGGACGGCTTTGCCGCGACGGTCGCTTGCGCATTCATAGCGTCGACTGCCCTGAATAGGATGGCGCCAGCGCGGCCGACACGGTCCGGCAATAATCGGAATAGGCAGCCGAGGTGCGAAACCCCTCGCCGCGCGGCTCGACCGTCTCGATGCGGATGTCGGCCTGGATGCGGCCCGGCCGCGCCGACATGACCACCACGCGCTGCGACAGATAGACGGATTCGAACACTGAATGGGTCACGAAGATGACGGTCTTGCCAAGCCTGCGCCACAGCGCAAGCAAATCGTTGTTGAGGCGGAAGCGCGTGATTTCGTCGAGCGCCGCGAACGGCTCATCCATCAGGAGGATATCAGGGTCGGTGACGAGCGCACGCGCCAGCGACACCCGCATCTTCATGCCGCCGGAGAGTTCGCGCGGAAAGGCTTCGGCGAAATCAACAAGCCCGACGCTCGCCAGCGCCTCGTCGGCGCGCGCGCGCGCGTCCGCCTTCGGCACGCCTGCGAGCCTCAGCGGCAGCCGCACGTTCTCGCGCACGCTGGTCCAGGGCATCAGGGTCGGCTCCTGAAACACGAAGCCGATGCCGTGACCTGGCTGAAAATGACCTGGCTGAACATGGCCCGGCTGCGCCTTGCCCTCCTGACGCGCCAACCGCACGACCCCGGACGACGGCGCGCTGAGCTCCGCGATCAGCCGCAGCGCGGTGGATTTGCCGCAACCGGACGGTCCCAGCAGCGAGATGAACTCGCCCTTGCGTACCGCAAGATCGAGCGGGCCGAGCGCCATCACGCCGTTGTCATAGGCCTTCGTCACGCCGCGCAGGCTGACGGCGAGGGCCGTCAGGCCGGTCTCGACCCCCGCCGTAGTTTTGACTGACGACATCGACCTTGCGCTACGGCTTGCTGGGGCGCAGCTCGACGCCGACGCCCTTGTTGACGAAGCGCAGCGTATAGGATTTGCGGAAGTCGAGGTCCGGCTTCACGACACCCGCCTTCACCATCTTGTTGAAGAAGGAGGTGTAGCGATCGTCGCTCATCGCGCCGATGCCGTTCTTCAGCGACTCGCCGGAATCGACGATGCCGTATTCCTTCATCTTGGCGACGGAATAGGCGAGCAGTTCGTCGGTCATCTCCGGATTGAGCTTCTTGATCATGGCGTTGCCCGCGGCATTGTCGCGGTAGATGTAATTGTACCAGCCGACCATGGAGGCGTCGACGAAGCGCTGCACCAGGTCGGGCTTCTTCTCGACCACGTCGCGGCGGGTCTCGATCAGGGTCGAATAGGTGTTGAAGCCGTAATCGGCGAGCAGCAGCACGTTGGGCTTGAAGCCGGCCGCCTTCTCGACCGCGAAGGGCTCGGAGGTGACGTAACCCTGCATCGCGCTCTTGGGATTGGCGATGAAGGGCTGCGGATTGAAATTATAGGGGCGAACGTTCTTCTCGCTGAAACCGTATTCGGACTTCAGCCACTGGAAATAGCTGGTCATGCCCTCCTTGGAGACGAACAGCGTCAGCGGCTTGAGGTCCTCGATCTTGGCGACCTTGGCGTCGGGCTGCGTCAGCATCACCTGCGGATCCTTCTGGAACACCGCGGCGATGGTGACGACCGGGACGTTGTTGGCGACCGCGTCGAACGACATCAGCGTGTTCGCGGCCATGAAGAAATCGATCTTGCCGGCGATCAGCAGCATCCGGTTGTTCTCGTTGGGCCCGCCGGGGACGATGGTGACGTCGAGGCCGTATTTCTCGTAGGTGCCGTCGGCGACGGCCTGGAAAAAGCCGCCATGCTCGGCCTCGGCAACCCAATTGGTGCCGAAGGTGACCTTGTCGAGCGTTTCGGCACGCACGGGCAGGGCCGCGAGAGATGCGGCCACCAAGGCCCCCGTTAACGCTCGCCAGAGATGGATGAGACGCATGATTGGACTCCGTCGATCGTTCCGGCCCATGATAACAAGGCAATCGGGGACGCAAGCCGGCCGAGTCCGCGTCCCCTCCATAACCCCAAACTACGTGACAAATTTGGGCAAAGAAACCTCCAAAGAAACCTTGATGACGCCCTCCCGCGACTGGACCGATATCCGCTGGTCCGAAGCTGGCCTCACGGACGTGTCGCGCTGGATCGCAGTGCTGCCGCTGGCGGCGACCGAGCAACACGGCCCGCACCTGCCGCTCACAACCGACGTGCTGATTGCGGACGCCTATCTCGCCCGCGTGCGCGAGCTGTTGCCCGCGAACGTTCCGGCGATTTTCCTGCCTGTTGAGCCGGTCGGGATTTCCACCGAGCATATCGACTATCCGGGCACGCAGACGCTGCCGACCGAAATCGCGCTGAAGAGATGGACAGGAATCGGCGAGGACGTCGCGCGGCGCGGATTGAAGAAGCTCGTCATCATCACCAGCCACGGCGGCAACAGCGCTGCAATGATGCTGATTGCTCAGGATCTTCGCGCGCATCACAAGCTGCTGGTGGTGACGACGTCGTGGTCGCGGCTGTCAGGCGCGGACAAGCTGTTCCCGGCCGACGAAGTGCGCCACGGCATTCATGGCGGCGCGGTGGAGACCTCGATCATGCTCGCGCGCTATCCCGATCAGGTGCGCGCCGATGCAATCGCGGATTTCCCCGCGAGCAGCATCGCGTTGGAGAATCAATATCGCTGGCTGTCGACGCAGCGGCCCGCGCCCTTCGCCTGGCAGGCGCAGGATCTCCACCCGAGCGGCGCCATCGGTAATGCAACGCTGGCCGTGGCCGCGAAGGGCGAGCAGCTGATCGACCAGGGTGCCCGCGCCTTTTGCGAACTGCTTGCCGAGGTCGATAACTTCGACGTGAACAGGCTCGCCAAAGGCCCCCTCGGCTAGTTCGTATCTCATTGTAATCATTTAGGAAAGAGTCGGACTGCGCGACTGGATTCGCGGCCTTCGAACCGGATTCGAGCAGCCTCCGTCCAACTGGGCACGCGGGCCACAACGGACCGCCTCAACCCGGATGGAGTTTCAAATGTCGATCAAGACCAAGATTTTCGCAGTTGCCCTCGCCGCGCTCACCCTGACCGGCAGCGTCGTGGCCACCACCTCGCAGGCGCAAGCCAAGCCGCTCGGCTGGGGCGTCGGTGTCGGCCTGGGCATCGCTACCGCCGCCGTCGTCGGCACCGCGATCGCCGCCAGCAACGATCCCTATTACTACGGCTATCACCGCTGCGGCTGGGTCGCCCAGTACAACGCCTTCGGCCAGTACATTGGCCGCGTTCGTAGCTGCTACTGATTTGAGTACCTGAGGCCGATCTCACGTGGATCCTGCGTCCGACACGGGCGCCTCATCCACCCCGTGTCGTGCCCCGACCCCGCCCGGATGTCCCCCCGGGCGGGGTCATCCGTTTTCAGGCCTCGGGAATTTGTTGCAGTCCCGTCACACCGAGGTGCGAACTATCCTCCGCGGCAATCCGCATCAGTTGCTATTGCGAATTAATTGCAATAAGGTTTGCAACGAGCTCAGGGGCTTGGGAAGAAACTGCGCCGGATCGAGATCATCTCGCCCGATCGCGGGAGCACCCAAGACCTGATGACAGGGTCGCCGCGAATCGGCAGGGATATCGCGGCGGGCGGGACACATTCGCGTTTGGGGGCGTGCGTTTTGACGTTGAGGGGTCACCGACAGCTGTACTTGCGGACGGCCGCGGCGATTGCCTCGGGCGTATTGGCTTTTCCCGCCACCGGCAACGCGGCCGACCTGCCGCTGAAGGCGCCGGCGCTGAAGGCGGTCTACGACTGGACGGGCCTGTATATCGGTGCACACGCCGGCTATAGCCTGGGCTCGTCGCGTTTTGCGCTGAACGACGGCACAGGGATCAACGACAGCGGCGTCTTCAGCGGCATGATCGGTGGCGTGCAGGCCGGCTACAATTACCGGCTCAACTCCGGCTGGCTGGTGGGCGCCGAAGGCGATTTTTCGTTTCCCAACTACATCACGTCCAACTCGATCGTCTCCTTCCTGGCGACACCCGCCAACACCGTCGCGCAGCAATGGGACTACACCGCGAGCCTGCGCGGCCGCCTCGGCTACACCAGTGGTCCGTGGCTGGTCTATGCCACCGGCGGCTTTGCATGGATGGGCGAGCGCTATTTCGACACGCCGGCCGCAGGTGACATCCCGAAAATCCTGAACACGCGGCCCGGCTGGATCGCCGGTGCCGGCATCGAATACGGCTTCGCGCCGCATTGGAGCGCGCGGGTCGAATATCTCTACAGCCGCTTCGACAGCGCCAATGTCGCCTTCTCCACGGGCGCCCAGTACACCTCCTCGTCGCTCGATTTCCAGTCGATCCGGCTCGGCCTCAATCGCAAGGTCGATTGGCCGGGCATGCCGAGCTACAACCCCAAGAGTTCGGCGATCAGTTCGCTGATCGACACTGAATCGGATCGCTGGGAGATTCACGGCCAGAGCACTTATTTGCCGCAAGGCTATCCGTCGTTCCCTGCTCTCTACACCGGGCCGAACTCGCTCTCGCCGTCGGCGCAGGCCAAGGCGACGTGGAGCAACAGCCTGTTCCTGAACGCGCGGCTGTGGGACGGTGGCGAGGTCTATTACAATCCCGAGCTGCTGCAGGGATTTGGACTGAACGACACCGTTGGCGCCGCGGGCTTCCCGAATGGCGAAGCGCAAAAGTCGAACTTTCCCTATCCGCATTACAACACCTCGCGCCTGTTCGTGCGCCAGACGTTTGGCTTTGGCGGCGAGCAGGAAGAGCTCGCGAGCGGCCAGCTGCAGCTTGGGCAGAAGGTCGACGTTTCCAGGCTCACGGTGCAGGCCGGCAAGTTCGCGGTGATCGACGTGTTCGACGGCAATGCCTACGCCAAGGACACCCGCAAGGACTTCATGAACTGGTCGCTGTGGGCGCCGGGCGCGTTCGACTATTCCGCCGACAAGGTCGGCCTCACCTACGGCGTCACCGCCGAGTTCAACCAGAAGCAATGGGCGCTGCGCGGCGGTTATTTCCTGATGGTGGCGGAGCCCAATTCAAATCATTTCGACACCAAGGCCGGGGAGCGCGGCCAGTACGTGGTCGAGATCGAGACGCGCTTCTCGCTGTTCGGCCAACCCGGCAAGCTCAGGACCATGGGCTGGCTCGACAGCGCCAATATGGGCAGCTTCCGCGAAACGCTGGACAATCCCGCGCTCAATCTCGACATCGCCCAGACCCGGCGCGGCCGCATCAAGGTCGGCTACGTTGTCAATCTCGAACAGGCGATCACGGACGATGTCGGGCTGTTCGGCCGCTGGAGCTGGAATGACGGCAAGAGCGAAACGCTGGCCTTCACCGATATCAACCGCAGCCTGTCCGGCGGTCTTTCGATCAAGGGCACGAAATGGGGCCGGCCCGATGACGTGATCGGCGTCGGCGGCGCCGTCAATGCCATCTCGCAGGATTATCGCGACTTCCTGGCCGCCGGCGGCCTCGGTGTTCTCATCGGCGACGGCGCGCTCAACTACCGCAAGGAACGAATCCTCGAAACCTACTACGCCTACGCGCTGAACAAGAATCTCACCTTCACCGCCGACTACCAGCTGATCGTCAATCCCGCCTACAACGCCGATCGCGGGCCGGTGTCGGTGTTCTCGGGCCGGCTGCACGGCGAGTTCTGAGCGCTGCCCGCGACGCGTTTCCTATGCAGCGCGGATGGCGTCGAGAAATTTTCCGACCTCGACCTTGAGGCGGCTGCTCTCGCCGGACAGCGACCTCGCTGACGCAAGCACGTTGGAGGAGGCCGATCCGGTCTGGCTCGCGCCGCGCTGCACGTCGACGATGCTGGCGGAGACCTGCTGGGTGCCGCGTGCCGCCTCGATGGTCGCGTTGAGTCCCAGTAGATTGGTCTGGCCCGCGATCTGGCTGATCAGCTCGACCACGTCGCCGATCCGGCCGGCAGCCTTGGCGAGCTCGCCGACATGGTCGTTGGTCGTAGTTGCGCGGGGTGCCGGCGTCGCTAGCGTTCAGTGACGCGAGAGGTTCCCTCGGCCCGGATGCGACAGAATCGTCGGCATTTCTTCCCCGAATACCTATATCAATGCTTGCGCCGCCGTCTGGCCACACTCCATTACCTCGGAACGTCAATGCTCTCCGTCGAACTCGCCATCGTCGTCGTCCTGATCGTCATCAACGGTTTGCTCTCCATGTCCGAGCTGGCGGTGGTCTCCTCGCGCCCGGCACGGCTGTCCATACTTGCCGCCAAGGGCGTACGCGGCGCCGAGCGGGCGCTGACGCTCGCGGCCGATCCCGGCAAATTCCTCTCGACGGTGCAGATCGGCATCACGCTGGTCGGCGTGCTCTCCGGCGCGTTCTCGGGCGCGACGCTCGGGCAGCGGCTGACGCAATGGCTGCTTGAACTCGGCTTGTCCGCGGGGATTGCCGACATCGTCGGCGTCGGCATCGTGGTCACGCTCATCACCTACGCCACCCTGATCGTCGGCGAGCTGGTGCCGAAGCAGGTGGCGCTGCGCGACCCCGAGAGCATCGCGGTCAAGGTCGCCCCCGCGATGCACGTTCTGGCGCGGGTCTCGCTGCCGCTGGTTTTCCTGCTCGATCTCTCCGGCAAGCTGATCCTCTCGCTACTCGGCCGCGGCGGCAAGGCCGAGGAGAAGGTCTCGGAGGACGAGATCCATCATCTGGTCAGCGAGGCCGAAAGCGCGGGCGTGCTGGAATCGGGCGAAAAGGAAATGATCGCAGGCGTGATGCGGCTTGGCGACCGGCCGGTCGGCGCAATCATGACGCCGCGCACGGAGGTCAACGAGATCGACCTGCGCGATGCACCGGAGAACATTCAAGCGACCATCGCGAAGAGTCCGCATTCGCGCTTCCCCGTGTCCGACGGTGACCGCGACAAGCCGATTGGCGTGCTCCAGGCCAAGGACCTGCTGGTCGCCTACATGAACGAGCGCACGCCGGACTTGCGCGCGCTGGTTCGCGAGGCGCCGGGCATTCCCGCGTCGGCGGATGCCCGCGACGTGCTGGCGATCCTGAAGGCTGCGCCGGTGCATGTTGGCCTCGTCTACGACGAATACGGCGCCTTCGAAGGCATCGTGACGACGGCTGACATTCTGGAATCGATCGTCGGCGCGTTCCATTCGGAGGAAGGCCCGCCGGAACCGGCCTACGTCAAGCGCGCGGACGATTCACTGCTGATCTCAGGCTGGATGCCGGTCGACGAGTTCGGCGAGCTGCTCGGCATCGAACTGCCGCCGCACCGCTACAACACGGTCGCCGGCTTCGTGCTGCAGCAGTTCAACCTGCTGCCTGATGTCGGCGACGCCTTCGACCTCGGCGGCTGGCACATCGAGGTGATCGATCTCGACGGGCGGAGGATCGACAAGATTCTGGCGAGCCGGATCGGCGAAGTCGAGACAGGATAAGATGCTGCCTGTCTCCGCGAAACTCGATTACAAGAGAAGCGCTCGCGGAGAGAACCCCTCACCCGAACCTCACGCCGATCCGCTTTTCCTTGCGCCAGACCACGGTGCAGGCGAGATGCGTGCCGTCAACCTGGACGAACAGGGTGAAATGGTCGGGGATGCCGACGGGGCTGGAGACGTCGAGCGCGGCGCCGGTACCGGACAGGTTGCGGACGGTGCAGTCGATCGCGCCGCCGCCGAACTCGATCGTCCCGGCCTTCAGCACGCGATGCCTTGCCTTGTCGCGTCGTTCGTCCATGGAGCCAGTTTACACCCGAAGCTGACACGGACGTTAAGCTGCAACCTCGCTCCCGGGAAATTTACGCGCGGTCAGACGTGGGGCGGTATCATGCGGTGGACCGGCGCCTACTGCGCCGGCTGGAACGTCTCCGTCCGCGCCATCTGCCAGGCGTCGCGGAAGCGCGGGTCTTCGGTGCCTTCGAGCAACTCACCCGGGCGCAGCGACGGGTAGAGCTGTGCGAAGGATTTCACCTGGGTCGTCGAGGTCCGCTGGCTGAAGTGGATCGGGCGCAATTGCTGCGGATGTTCAAGGCCGGCCGCGGCAATCAGCTCGCTCAGCGAGCGCAGCGTCGCATGGTGATAGTTGTGCACGCGGTCGATCTTGAGCGGCACGTAGAGCGCGCGGGCCCGCGTCGGATCCTGCGTTGCGACACCGGTCGGGCAGCGGTCGGTGTGGCAGCTCAGCGACTGGATGCAGCCGAGCGAGAACATGAAGCCGCGCGCCGAATTGCACCAGTCGGCGCCGATCGCCATGGCGCGCGCCATGTCGAACGCAGTGGCGATCTTGCCGGAGGCGCCGAGCTTGATGCGGTCGCGTGCATTGATGCCGATCAGCGCATTGTGGACGAAATTGATCCCTTCGCGCATCGGCATGCCCAGATGGTCCATGAACTCCAGCGGCGCCGCGCCGGTGCCGCCCTCGTTGCCGTCGACGACGATGAAATCAGGATAGATGCCGGTCTCGATCATGGCCTTGCAGATCGCCAGAAATTCCCAGGGATGGCCGATGCAGAGCTTGAATCCGGTCGGCTTACCGCCGGAGAGGCGGCGCATCTCGGCGATGAACTGCATCATGCCTATTGGCGTCGAGAAGGCGCGGTGCGAAGCCGGCGAGATGCAATCCTCGCCCATCGCGACGCCGCGGATCTTGGAAATCTCCTCCGAAACCTTCGCCGCCGGCAGCACGCCGCCATGGCCGGGCTTGGCGCCCTGGCTGATCTTGAGCTCGACCATCTTGATCTGGTCCTGGGTCGCGACGCGCGCGAACGCCTCGGGATCGAAGCTGCCGTCGAGATGGCGACAGCCGAAATAACCCGAGCCGATCTCCCAGATGATGTCGCCGCCCATCTCGCGATGATAGGGACTGACGCCGCCCTCGCCGGTGTCATGCGCGAAGGCGCCCTTCCTGGCGCCGGCATTCAGCGCGCGCACGGCGTTCGGGCTGAGCGCGCCAAAACTCATCGCCGAGATGTTGAACACCGAAGCGGAATAGGGCTTCGCGCAATCCGGCCCGCCGATGGTGACGCGGAATTTCTCATCGGCATGCGTCTTCGGCGAGACCGAGTGATGCATCCACTCGTAGCCCTCGCGGTAGACGTCCTCCTGGGTGCCGAATGGACGCTTGTCGAGCTGCATCTTGGCGCGCTGATAGACCACCGCACGGATGTCGCGCGAGAACGGCATGCCGTCCTTCTCGCTCTCGAAGAAATACTGCCGCATCTCCGGACGAATCTCTTCGAGCAGGAAGCGGATATGCGCCGAGATCGGGTAATTACGCAGAACCGCATGGCCCTTCTGCATCAGGTCGCGGACGCCAAGCGCCGTCAACGCGCCGAAGATCAGGATCGGGATCAGCAGGATGTCGAAGATCTTGCGGTCGGCGATGCCGATGCCGATCAGCAACGCGGTGACCACCGCGCAGATCGTCAGGATGATGAAGCGTGGGGAGAATGGCAGCAGCAGGGTTTCCATGATCCCCTCTTCCGCCAGCGGCAAACGTTTGGGCGATAAGTGCTTGGGCGATTCCTGCGTCTTGTTGTCGTCGGCCACGATTCCCATCCTCTCGCCAGCATGAGGCGATACGATACGCCCGCGCCGGTCATACGGATATGACGCGGCCCTTGTTTCAGGCTAGCGAATTCGGGGGAGACAAATCAATCAGCCCGATGGGCGAGCTTTTGCAGTGCAGCAGAAGTGCTGGGGAGGACGGACCATTAACCGGTCAAGGCGCTTTACCCATAGCCTTCGTCCTGACGAAAGCCAGGACGACACCGAAAGGGCCTACCGCTCGACGAACGCCTTTTCGATCACGAAATGGCCGGGCTTGTTGCCGGAGCCCTCGACGAAGTCGCGGCCCTCGAACATCACTTTCAGCTCTTCGAGCATCCCCGGGCTGCCGCACATCATGACGCGGTCGGTCGCGATGTCGAGCGGGCCCTGGCCGATGTCGTTGAAGATCTGCTCGGAGCTGATGAGATCGGTGATGCGGCCGCGGTTCTTGAAGGGCTCGCGGGTCACGGTCGGGTAGTAGATGAGCTTGTCCGCGAGCAACTCCCCGAACAGTTCGTCCTCGCGAAGGCTGGCGACGAGCTTCTCGCCATAGGCGAGCTCGGAGACCTGACGGCAGCCATGCACCAGCACGATGCTGTCGAACTGGTCGTAGACCTCGGGGTCCTTGATCAGGCTGGCGAAGGGCGCCAGGCCCGTGCCGGTCGAGAGCAGCATCAGCCGCTTGCCGGGGATGAGGTTGTCGGTGATCAGCGTGCCGGTCGCCTTGCGGCCGACCAGGATGGTGTCGCCTTCCCTGATCTTCTGGAGACGCGACGTCAGCGGGCCGTCCTGGACCTTGATCGAGAAGAACTCGAGCTCCTCCTCGTGATTGGCGCTCGCCATGCTGTAGGCGCGCAGCAGCGGGCGGCCCTCAATCTCGAGGCCGATCATCGCGAACTGGCCGTTCTGGAAGCGGAAGCCGGAATCGCGGGTGGCGCGAAAGCTGAACAGGGTGTCGGTCCAATGCTGGACGGAAAGAACTTTCTCTCGGTAAAACGCGCTCATGATTTTTCGATATTCCGAATAATTGCGGTTTCAGGGCAAAAGCATTGCCCGGCCCCTGAAAGCGGAGCGGACACCATTGCCATGGCGGAGGATTTGTCGTGTGTGATCTACGCCATTGAGACCAATAATCAACCTCGTTCCGGATGCAATTGATGCCGGTCAAACCGGCATTTGCAGCGGAAATGGTCGCATCATTAATGAATCTGCTGCCGGACACGCGCGAAGGGCAATTTCTTTTCCTTCCAAGGCCTGATTGCAGCACTTAATTTCCGTCGCGCTCGCGATAATTTCATTGAGAATAGCTCTGACTTTCACCCTGGTTTGGCGCCGTTTCCCGCATTTTGCGGCTTTTGGCGACAGGAACGACGGAAGTGGCGACCGACACATGGCGGCGAGCGGCGAGCGGATCTTCGTCCAGGCGATTAGGCGCTATTGCGCGAACCACGGCATCGCGCTCGATGTCCGCGCCGGCGGCTGGCTGCTGGCGATGCGCCGGGGCGCGCAGCACCACTTCGCCTTCGGCTACGACGTTGGCCTCAACAGCGCGATTGCGCATCGCATCGCCAACGACAAATCGGCGACCGCCGAGGCGCTGACGCTTGTGGGCGTGCCCTGCATTCCGCATCACCTCTTCCTCAATCCGAAGCTGGGCATGAATGTTGTTGGCGCCGGCTGGCAGGAGGCAATGCTTGGGCTGCTTCGCGACAATTCGCAGGGCATCGTAGTGAAGCCGAACGAGGGGACGTCGGGACGATCGGTCTTCAGGGTAGCGACGGAGGCGGAGCTCGACCACGCGGTTGCCGAGATTTTTTCGATGAGCGCCGGGCTCGTGATCTCACCCTATGTCGCGATCGAGGAGGAGGTCCGTGTGGTGCTGCTGGATGATGTGCCCCGTGTGATCTACAGCAAGCAGCGTGGCTCGGATTGGCGGCACAATCTCGATGCCGGCGCAAAGCCCGTGCTGGTGCGGGATGGCGAGGTCCGCGCGGCCTGCGGAAAACTTGCCATCGACGCAGCCAACGCGATCGGCATCCGCTTCGCGTCGATCGACGTGGTCCGTGTCGATGGCGCGTGGATCGTGCTCGAGATCAATTCCGGCGTGATGATGGAGGCGCTGGCGAAGCTGCATCCGGAGTTGGTGCAGGCGACGTATGATGCGGCGCTGGATCGGGTGTTTGGCGACGAACGCTGAGCCTCGCTACGCGAAGCCACCCCCTCCCACAGGGGGAGAGGGTGCAGCGGCGCTCGTCGCACATGCGCTAATTATTCGCGCTCGCGGAATCGTCCATCGCCTTGAAGGCTTCCTCCAGTTGCAGCGAGATCGGCACGTTCAGCCGTTCGCCTGTGGGCAGCCTGGCGGTGAACCATTTGTTGTAGAGCGGGACGAGGTCGTGGTTGGACCCCAGCTTGCGGAAGGTGCGATCGACCACGGCCGTCAGTTGCGGTTCGCCCTTGCGGAACATGATGCCGTAGGGGTCGTAGGACAAATAATCGCCGGTGACGCGGAACTTGTCCTGCGCCTTGTGGCGCACGATCAGGCCGGACAGCAGGATATCGTCGGTCGCGAAGGCATCGGCCTTGCCGTCGACGAGCATCTGGTACGACTGTTCGTGATCGGCACCGACAACGATGGTCAGTCCCAACGCGGATTTCTTGTCGGCCGCCTGGATCGCCTGCTCGTTGGTGGTGCCCTTCGTCACCACGATGGTCTTGCCCTTCAGATCGGTCAGGGACTGGACGCCTGATGCCTTCGGCACCATCAGCTTGGTACCGGCGACGAACATCAGCGGCGAGAAGGCGACGCGCTTGCCGCGCTCCGCATTGGCCGTGGTCGAGCCGCATTCCAGGTCGATCTTGTTCTGGAGCACGGCGTCGATGCGGTCGTCCGAGGTGACCTTGACGTAGCCGATCTTCAGATTGGGATCGTCGACCTCGACGCCGATCTCCTCGACGATAGCTTCGCAGAGTTCGAGGCTGTAGCCGATCGGCCGGTTGGCCTGGTCGAGGAAGGAGAATGGCGGCGAGCTCTCGCGATAACCGAGCCGCACGGTGTGACTGCTCTTGATGGCTGACAGCGTCGGGCTAAGCCCTTCGCTGCCGCCGGTCTGGGCGGAGGCAGGCGTTGCCAGCAGGCACGCTGCCAGCAATAGGCCGCCCGAAATCACCGTTGAAGGGCGCATGATGCACCTCCCGTCAATGGCCGGCCATAGCAGGCACTTCGCCGGGGATCATGTCCCCCGGCACGGCGTCGCCCGCTCCAAGCTCGTGCTCGGGGCCGAGCTCGCCTTCCCACTTCGCCACGACCGAGGTCGCCAGCGTGTTGCCGATCACGTTGGTGGCGCTGCGGCCCATGTCGAGGAAGGTGTCGATGCCCATGATCATCAGCAGACCCGCCTCGGGAATGCCGAACTGCGACAGTGTCGAGGCGATCACCACGAGAGAGGCGCGCGGCACACCGGCGACGCCCTTGGAGGTGATCATCAGCGTCGCCAGCATCGCAAGCTGCGTCGAGAGCGACATCTCGATATGATAGGTCTGCGCGATGAAGATACTGGCGAAGGTGCAGTACATCATCGTGCCGTCAAGATTGAAGGAATAGCCGAGCGGCAGCACGAAGCTCGATATTCGCGAGGAGGCGCCGAACTTGTTCAGCCCCTCCAGCGTCTTCGGGTACGCCGCTTCCGAGCTCGCGGTGGAGAACGCGATCATCAGCGGCTCGCGGATCAGCTTCAGCAGATGGCTGTAGCGCGGCCCGATCACGATGAAGCCGACCACCACGAGGATGCCCCACAGGATCATGAGCGAGAGATAGAAGCCGCCCATGAAGACGATGAGCTTCCAGAGCACCAGCAGGCCGTTCTTGGCCACGGTCGCGGTGATGGCGGCCCACACCGCGATCGGCGCGAACAGCATCACATAGCTCGTCACCTTGAGCATGATGTGGCCGATATCGTCGATCAGCGCCAGGATCGGCTTGGAGCGCTCGGGCATCGAGCCCATCGCCACCGAGAAGAACACGGCGAAGATCACGATCTGGAGAATCTCGTTCTGCGCCATCGCGTCCGCGATCGAGGTCGGGATCAGATGGGTCAGGAATTTCTCGATCGAGAACGCCGAGACCGGCAAGCCCGTAGACTGTCCCTTGTCCGGCAGCGTGCCGGGGAAATTGGCGCCGGGCTGAAGCAGATTGACCATCACGAGGCCGAGCATCAGCGAGACGAAGGACGCGCTGACGAACCAGCCCATCGTCTTGGCGAAGATGCGGCCGAGCTTGGAGCCGGAGCCCATATGGGCGATGCCGCCGACCAGGGTCGCGAACACCAGCGGCGCGATGATCATCTTGATCAGGCGCAGGAAGATCACTGCGATCAGATTGATGGAGGAGGCCCAGTCCCCGCGCGTATCCGGCATGAAATTGTAGATCGCCGAGCCCATGACGATGCCCAGAGCCATCGCCGCCAGAATGTATTGCGTGAACCTGTTCGACATTGGTTACCCCCACGACACCGGCCGCTTCATGATGTCGCAGATATGACAACGAAGCAACACGCTTTGCGTGTGCTCGCAATGACGAGATCTTCCCGTTGCGGAACTGGCGCCCGCGATCTAGCCTTCATGCAGCGCACAACGAATGCGGCCTGCACGTTTTCTTTGCGGCGGCTGCATCGATAATCGCCAAACAAACGAAGAGGAAACACCATGAGCGGCAGCGTCAATCGCCAGATTCTTCTGGTGGAAAAGCCCAGCGACAAGCTCGGTCCCGAACATTTCAAGATGGTCGAGGGTGCAATGCCGGAGCCGAAGGACGGCGAGGCTTTGCTGCGCGTGCGTTATATCTCGCTCGATGCCGCCAACCGCGCCTGGATGCACGGCGCGACCTATCGATCCGCCGTCGAGGCCAACAGCGTGATGGCCGGCGGCGGCATCGCCGAGGTCGTCAGCTCGAAGGCGCCCGGGCTCGTGCCGGGCGACATCGTGTTCGGCGACACCGGCTGGCAGGAGTTTGCCGCCGTGCCGGCGAAGCACCTCACCAAGATGCCGAAGCTCGAACCTATGACGCATCTGCTCAGCGTGTTCGGCATCGCCGGGCTCACCGCCTATTTCGGCCTGCTGGAGATCGGCAAGCCGAACCAAGGTGAGACGGTCGTCGTGTCCGCGGCGGCAGGCTCGGTGGGCTCGATCGTCGGGCAGATCGCGAAGATCAGGGGATGCCGCGTGGTCGGCATCGCCGGCGGCGCCGACAAGTGCAACTGGCTGACCTCCGAACTCGGCTTCGATGCCGCCGTGGACTACAAGGACGGCGCGGTGTTCAAGGCGTTGCGCGCGGCGGCGCCCAAGGGGATCGACGTCTATTTCGACAATGTCGGCGGCGACATTCTCGAAGCCTGCCTGCCGCAGATGAACAATTACGGCCGCATCGCCTGTTGCGGCGCGATCTCGCAATATGACGGCGCGCCCTCGGCACACGGCCCGCGCGGTGTGCCCGGCTTGATCGTGGTGAAGCGGCTCGTCATGCAGGGCTTCATCGTGATGGACTACATGAAGGAGAGCCAGCGTGCGCTCGCCGAACTCCAGGCCTGGGTCGCATCCGGCAAGTTAAAGGTGCAGGAAGATATCATCGACGGATTGGAGAACACGCCGAAGGCGCTGATCGGATTGCTTGCGGGCGAGAACCGCGGCAAGCGCATGGTCAAGCTCTGACGACGTATTGTTTGAGCATGATCTTTTCGGAAAACCGCTGCACACTTTTCCGGATCATGCTTTAGTTACGTCGCAATTGCGCAGGTAATATCTACTTGCGGTAGTGGCCAAAGCGGCCAAAGATACTGTCGCGAGGCATCACTCGCGGCGATTGCATTTGCATCACATTTTAAAACGTCAGCGTTACCGACAGGGCAGGAATTCACCCAAATGTTCAACATTTTGAAACATGTCTCAACGCGTAGCGCGATGTTGGCGGTAGCGCTCTTCGCAACTGCAACAGGCGCATTCGCGCAGGCGCCGACCGACGCCCAAAAGAGCGCCATCCGGTCCGCGTGCCGCTCGGACTTCATGGCGCACTGCGCGAGCGTCACGCCCGGCGGTGTGGAGGCGTATCAATGCCTCCAGAAGAACATGTCCGGCCTGTCATCGGGATGCCAGACTGCGGTGCGCGCGGTCGAGCCCGCTGCGGCGCCCAAGACCGAAGCTGCGCCCAAGGCGGAAACTGCGCCTGCCGCGCCGAAGGCTGAATCCGCCCCCGCTGAAAAGCCTGCCACCCTTCCGGCGCCGAAGGCTGCTGCGGCCAAGCAGCCGAACAGCGCTCAGGTTGCGGCGGTCAAGAGCGCATGCCGCGCCGATTACCCCAAGGTGTGCGCCAGCGTGCCGCCGGGCGGCGCGCCCGCGCTCGAATGCCTGGAGAAGAACAAGGCAAAGGTTTCGCCAGCCTGCGAGAAGGCCGTGACCGCTGCGGCCGGTGGCGGCGCAGCGGCAACGGCGGCGCCTGCCGTGATCGTGCTGCGCCCGCTGCGGCCGCGCGAAGAGCTGTTGATCGTTTCGCTCCGCCTGCGGCGCCGACATCCGCACGCTGTGCGCCGGCGTCGCGCCCGGCGGCGGTCGCATCGTACAGTGCATCGCCAGCAACGCCGCATCGCTGTCGCCCGGATGCAAGGATGTGCTGGCGCCGTTCGCTGCACGCTAGAAGCGTGCCATCAACATCTGACGGCGTGCACCGTTCTCGCACGCCTGCAACGACATTCGCGACCATTGCCGATATCCGATTTCAATGACGACAACACCGGGAGGAAGACATGCGTTCATTCCTACTCACCGCCTCGGCGCTCCTCGCCTTCGCTGCGACCATGACCTTTGAAGCCACCGATGCCAATGCAGTGGTGTGCGCTCGCGGCGTCTATCGCGCTGGCTGCGCCGGGCCGAATGCGGCCGTCGTGGTCCGCAAGCCGGTTCCGGTGGTCCGCTGCACCAGGGTGCTGGTCAACGGGGTCTACGTAAAGCGCTGCGTCTGACGGTGCGGATGGCCAAGCCGGCGCGGTTTGGCTATGCTTCGCAACGTACTGCTTCGGACGCGCGCCAAGCGCGTGTCCGGGCATAGGCTTCGCATTTTGCCGATAATTCCGCTGGCGCAGGACGTCGGAGGACATTAGTGTTCCCCTAGATAGTAAGCATACTGTCAATCAGGGAGGCAGACGTTGCGGATCGCCGTGATTGGCGGGGGGCCCGGTGGGCTCTACTTCGCCTATCTCTGGAAGAAGCGTCACCCCGAGGATCAGGTCGACCTGTTCGAACAGAACCCGGCCGACGCGACCTGGGGCTTTGGCGTCGTGTTCTCCGACCAGGCGCTGGAATTTTTGCGTGCCGACGACCCCGAGACGGTCGACGCGATCGCGCCGCACATGGAGAGCTGGGAGAACATCACGCTCAATCTGCATGGCGACAGCGTCGCCATTGACGGTGTCGGCTTCTCCTCGATCGGACGGCTCGAACTCCTGCAGTTCCTCCAGCAGCGCGCGATCGATGCCGGCGTCACGCCGCGCTTCGACACACCAATTCATGCGATCGACCAGCTCAACGGCCACGATCTGATCGTCGCCGCCGACGGGCTGAACTCGCTGGTTCGGCGTGCCTTCGAAGGCGATTTCGGCACCTCGCTGTCCTACTCCTCCAACAAGTTCGTCTGGTACGGCACCTCGAAGCGCTTCGACACGCTGTCGCAGACTTTCGTCAAGACCGACCGCGGCGCCTTCAACGCCCACCACTACCGCTACTCGCCGACCATGAGCACCTTCCTGGTCGAATGCGACCACGCGACCTGGCAGGCCTACGGCTTCGCCTACAGGGACGTCGAGCAGTCCAAGGGCGTCTGCGAGGAGGTGTTTGCAGACACGCTGGGCGGCCGCTCGCTGGTCTCCAACAAATCGGTCTGGCGCAATTTCCCCTGGGTCTGGAACGAGCACTGGTCGTTCAAGAACATGGTGCTGCTCGGCGACGCCCTGCACTCGGCGCATTTCTCGATCGGTTCGGGCACGCGGCTCGCGATAGAGGACGCCATTGCGCTGGTCAAGGCGCTGGAATCGGACGCCCATCTTTCAACCGCTTTGCATCGCTACCAGGCCGCGCGAAAGCCGGTGGTGCAGAAGCTCGTCAACGCCGCGCGGACGAGCTCGTTCTGGTATGAGCACTTTGCTCAGCACATGCAGCAGGGCCTGATGGACTTTGCCTACAGCTACATCACCCGTTCGGGCCGCATCGACGACTCCCGCCTGCGCGCGATGTCGCCGGGCTTCATGGCGCGCTACGAAGCCGCCAGGAACGGCGGGGATGAGGCATGAGTAATGAGATTCGCGACCAGGTGCCCGCGGACGGCGCGGGCGCCCGCGAGATCGGCTTCGCCATTCCGCAGGTCTACAATGCCAGCCGCGTGCTGTTCGACAATCTCGCGGGAGGATGCGGCGACAAGGTCGCACTCATCGGTCCCGCGGGTACGCGCACTTATACCGAACTCTGCACGGAGGCTTGCCGCTGGGGCAACGGCTTTGCCTCGCTGGGCCTCAAGCGCGGCGATCGCGTGCTGCTGTTCCTCGATGACACTCCGGCCTATCCCGCCGCGTTCTTCGGAGCAGTGCGCGCCGGCTTCGTTCCGCTGCTGATCAACACGCTGACGCCGCCGGATCTGCTGCAATTCTATCTCGCCGATTCCTGCGCGGCTGTCGGGGTGGCGGATGCCGAGTTCGGTGCACGTTTCAACGCCGAGGCCTGCAAGGACACGGCCCTGCACACCCTGGTCGTCGTCAATGGCGCGGTAGGCGATCACGCCGCGCCGAACGCCGTTTCTGCCGCCGGCTGGCTCGCGCAATTTCCGGCCGAACTCGCGGAAGCCGACACGCATCGCAACGAGATGGCGTTGTGGATGTACTCATCCGGATCCACCGGCCGGCCCAAGGGCATCGTGCATCTCCAGCACGACATGGCCTATAGCGAGGCCGCCTTTGCGCAGAACGTCTTGAAGCTGATGCCGGATGACATCTGCTTCTCGGTGCCCAAAGATCTTCTTCGCCTATGGCTTTGGCAATTCGATCACCTTCCCGTTCACGGCAGGCGCGACGACGCTGCTGCTACCGGGCCAGCCGAAGCCTGCGGCGATCTTTTCGGCGATCGAGCAGTACGGGCCGACGGTCTTCTTCGGCCTGCCGACGCTCTATACCTCACTGACCAAGGCCGACGGTGCCGACAAGACCGACTTCTCGTCGCTGCGCATGGCGCTCTCGGCCGCCGAGGTGCTCTCGGCCGAAGTCTTCAACGGCTGGAAGACGCTCACCGGTCTCGATATCCTCGAAGGCCTCGGCTCGACCGAGGTGCTGCACATCTATCTCTCCAACCGCCCCGAGCGGAAGAAGCTCGGCGCCGCCGGCCTGCGCGTGCCCGGCTACGAGGTCGCGCTGCGCGACAAGGACGGCCGCGATGTCGCCGACGACGAGGAAGGCATCTTGTGGGTGCGCGGCGATTCCAACACGCCGTTGTACTGGAACCGGCCGGACAAATCCGCCGAAACCATTCGCGAGGGCGGCTGGATCTACACCGGCGACCGCTTCGTCCGCGATGCCGACGGCTTTCACTTCTTCCGCGGGCGCGCCGACGATCTCATCAAGATCTCCGGCCAGTGGGTCTATCCGCTCGAGGTCGAGCTTTGCCTCGCCGATCACCCCGATGTCCGGGAGTGCGCTGTGTTCGCCGCCGAGCTGCCGGACCGGCGCATGACGCTGAAGGCGGTCGTGGTGATGAACAGCCGCGCCGCCGATCAGCGCGAGACGACACGGCGGCTCCAGGATTATGTGAAGAGTAAGCTGCTGCCTTACAAATATCCGCGCGAGGTGATTTTCATCGACGAGCTGCCAAAGACCGGGACGGGGAAGATCGACCGGCAGGCGTTGTTGCGGATGTGAGGGGACGGCGCAGCCACATACTCAGTGTCGTCCCCGCCGAGCCCCCCTTACCCCGTCTTCCCCAAATGCTCCCGCGCATCCTCCGCCCGTAGCGGCACCCGCGACGCGTCGTTGTTGAGCTCAACGAGCTGCACCAGGAGCCCCATCAGCGCCTTGCGGTCGGCCGGCTTGAGCGGCTCGAGCATGCGCGCCTGCGCACGCTCCACGGCGGGGAAGATCTCGCGCAGGATCGCCGCGCCTGATTTGGTCAAATAGAGCAGCTTGATCCGTTTGTCTTCCAGCGCCGGCCTGCGCTCGACAAAATCCTTGGCCTGAAGCCGCTCGATCACGCTGCCGAGCGTCGAGCGGTCGAAGGCGATCACCGCGGACAGCCGCGTCGCGTCGATGCCGGGATGGGTGTGGATCGCGATCAGCGCCGCATATTGCACCGGCGTGAGGTCGAACGCCTTGCACTCCTCCATGAAGATCGAGACCGCGATCTGCTGCATGCGCCGGAACAGATAGCCCGGCGCGGCATAGACCGCGTCTATCGTGATCGGAGGCGGCTTACTCGGCATCGGGCTGCTTCTCCGGCGCGGCGTTGACGAACGCCGGCAGCGCCTTGGCCGCAGCTTCCGCCTCGAGCAGACGCGGATAGGCGGAGACGTCGACGCCGAAGCGGCGGGCGTTGGCGAGCTGCGGCACGAGGCAGAGATCGGCGAGCGTCGGCACATCGCCGAAGCAGAACGGCCCCGGCTCGGCCCTGATCAGCGTTTCGCAGGCCGAAAGCCCCTCGCGGTTGACCCACGCCGCCCAGTCCTGAACCTTCTCCTCCGGCAGCCCAAGCTCGCGCAGCCGCGCCAGCACCTTCAAATTCTGCACCGGATGAGTGTCGCAGGCGATCGCCAGCGCGAATGCCCTCACCTTGGCGCGCTGCAAAATATCCTTCGGCAGCAGCGGCGGATGAGGATGGGTTTCGTCGAGCCATTCGATGATGGCGACCGATTGGGTCAGCACTGCACCCGCATCATTCTCCAAGGCGGGCACCAGGCCCTGCGGATTGATCGCGAGATAGGCCGGCGCACATTGCTCGCCTTTGCGAAGGTGATGCGGCAGGTGCTCGGCACCGAGGCCCTTGAGGTTCAGCGCGATCCG
Organism: Bradyrhizobium sp. LB13.1; assembly: GCF_054056815.1. NCBI lineage: Bacteria > Pseudomonadati > Pseudomonadota > Alphaproteobacteria > Hyphomicrobiales > Nitrobacteraceae > Bradyrhizobium > Bradyrhizobium sp. LB13.1. Next base: position 80,538 of record NZ_JBSRYQ010000001.1, read on the forward strand.
CACCCGATAGGCGGCGCTGGAGCGAAAATATCCGTGCAGCTTCATCGAGACCTCCCTCTCGTTCCTTTTCGTCAAGTTGACGCTACCTAGACCGTAAGTATACTGTCAATCAACAAAACGAACGGGAGCCGCACCATGGAAGCCGTGACCAAGACGCCGGAACGCGAGGCGTTCTACAAAAAGATCGACGGCGAGAATCTCACCGCGTTGTGGACCGTGATGAGCGATTTGATCACGCCGGAGCCGAAGAGCCCGTGCCGGCCGCATCTGTGGAAGTTCGACATCATCCGCGACTACATGACCGAAGCCGGCAAGCTGATCACCGCAAAAGAAGCCGAGCGGCGTGTGCTGGTGCTGGAGAACCCCGGCCTGCGCGGGCAATCGAAAATCACGACGTCGCTCTATGCCGGCGTGCAGATGGTGGTGCCCGGCGACGTCGCGCCCGCGCACCGGCACAGCCAGTCGGCGCTGCGCTTCGTGCTCGAAGGCAAGGGCGCCCACACTGCGGTCGACGGCGAGCGCACTGCGATGGAGCCCGGCGACTTCATCATCACGCCGTCGATGACCTGGCACGATCATTCCAACGAGACGGACGAGCCGATGTTCTGGCTCGACGGCCTCGATATTCCCCTGGTGCAGTTCTTCGATTGCTCTTTCGCGGAAGGCTCCAAGGAGGATCAGCAGAAGATCACGCGGCCCGCCGGCGACAGCTTTGCGCGCTACGGCCACAATCTGCTGCCGGTCGACGTGAAACGGAGCTCGAAGACCTCGCCGATCTTCAGCTACCCCTACGCCTACACGCGGGAGGCACTGGAAAAGGCTCGCACGAGCCAGGAGTGGGACGCATGTCACGGGCTGAAGCTGAAGTTCAGCAACCCCGAAACCGGCGATTTCGCGATGCCAACTATCGGCACGTTCATCCAGCTGCTGCCGAAGGGTTTCAATTCCGCGCGCTATCGCGCGACCGACGCAACGGTGTTCTGTCCGATCGAAGGCCATGGCCGCACGCGCATCGGCGATGCGACCTTCGAATGGGGCCCGCGCGATTTGTTCGTCGTGCCGAGCTGGCAGTGGGTCACGCACGAGGCTGACATGGATGCGGTGCTGTTCAGCTTCTCGGATCGACCCGTGCAGCAGAAGCTGGACTTGTTTCGCGAGGATCGCGGGAACGCATGAGGTCCTCGTGGGGCTGCGGCCATTGCAGCTACCGCCAGTGCAGCAGCCGCGTCTCCAGCCAGTTGATCACCCTGCCCACCATCAACCCAAACACCGACAGGATCACCACACCCGCCAAGAGCTGATCCGTCTGCATCAGGTTGCCGGCCTGAAGCACGAACGCGCCGATGCCGTATTGCGCGCCGATCATCTCGGCGCTGACGACGAGCAGCAGCGCCACCGACGACGTGATGCGGAAGCCGGCGAGGATTGCGGGCAGTGCGCCGGGCCACACCACCTTGCGCACGATGGTCGCGAACGGCACGTTGAAGCTCTGCGCCATGCGGATGAGATTGCGCGGCACCGCATCGACGCCGCTATAGACCGAGATTGCAGTCGAGAAGAACACGCCGAGCGCAATGGTCGCGATCTTCGGCTCTTCGCCGATGCCGAGCCAGAGAATCAACAGCGGCAACAGCGCGATCTTCGGGATCGGAAACAGCGCCGAGATGAAAGTAATGCCGACGCTGCGCGCCAGCCGCGACAGACCGATGGCAAAGCCGACGGCGACACCGGCCGCCGTGCCGAGCAGCCAGCCGACACCGATGCGCAGGAGCGAGGCGGACAGATGCTGCCACAGCGCGCCCGAGATCGCGAGCTGGTAGATCGCCCGCGCGATCGCGGACGGCGCCGGCAGGAACAGCGGATTGACGAGACCGGTGCTGCCGGCAGCCTGCCAGATCGCAATGACCAGCGCGAGCGCGATCCAGCCGCCGAAACGGCTGCTCGCCGGCACGAAGCCGGCGCCGCGAAAGCGGACGCGTCGGACCAGTTCATCCTTCGCAGATGTTCCCGCCGGAGCGCGATCAAGCATGCTGGACCTCGCGCTCGGCATCGATCGCCTCGTTGCGGATCAGCGACCAGATCTGGTTCTGAAGCGCGAGCAGCTTTTCACGGGCTGCAATTTCGCCGCGTTCGGCGCGCGTCATCGGCACGCTCACGACCTCGCGAATGCGGCCGGGACGCCGCGACAGCACCACGATGCGGTCGGCAAGCCGCGCCGCCTCTTCGAGATTATGGGTGACATAGACCGCGCCCATGCCGCCATCGGCGAGCAGCCGGACGAAATCCTCCATCAGCAGTTCGCGGGTCTGCGAATCCAGCGCCGACAACGGCTCGTCCATCAGGAGAATGGCAGGCCTGACCGCAAGCGCACGCGAGATGCCGACGCGCTGGCGCATGCCGCCTGAAAGCTGTTTTGGATAGGCCTTGCGAAAATCGGTCAGGCCGGTGCGGCGCAAGGCATCGTCGACCAGCGCGCGGCGCTGTGCGGCCGAGATCTCGGTGTGCAGCAGCGGAAATTCGACGTTCTCCTCCACATTGGCCCAGGGGAGCAGCGCGAAATCCTGGAATACGAAGGTGAGCGGATTGAGACTGTCGGCCGGCGGCGCGCCGCGCAGCTCGGGCGCGCCGGAGGTCGGCAGCAACAGCCCACCGAGGATCGACAGCAGCGTGCTCTTGCCGCAGCCCGAGGGCCCCACGATCGCCACCACCTCTCCGGCGCTGACGGTGAACGAGACGTCGTCGAGCACGGCGAGATCGGCGAAGCGATGGGTGATGTGGTTGGCGATCAGGTCCATGGGAAACTCCCCGTCCTCGTTCCTTCACCCTGAGGTGCCGGAGCGAAGCGTAGGCCTCGAAGGGCGACGGCCCGGCTGCATCCGGGCCGTGCATCCTTCGAGGCTCGCTTCGCGAGCACCTCAGGATGAGGGGTTTGGAACAGCGCGCGCATCAATCAATCCGCCTTCACGAAGTCCTTGGCGATGATCGAATTCGCATCAAAGCCCTTGTCGGCAAAGCCCTGCTCCTGGAGCCATTTGATCTGGTTGTCGACGTTCTTGACGTCGAGCTTGCCGTCGGGATCGATATAGGCGCAATTGCCGACCACCTGCTCGACCGGCAAATTGGTGTACTTTGCGATGATCTCCAGCAGCGGCTTTGTCTGCTCGTTGATGGGCGCGACGCCGTCCTTCATCGCGGCAAGGATGACGTCGTGATATTCGCGATCGGCCTTTGCCAAAGCGCCGAGCAGCTTCGTCACCAGCACCTTGTTGGTCAGCGTCTTCGGCGAAGCGAACACCGCGCCCAATTGCCAGGGTGTCTCGTCGCCGACCCAGCCGAGAAACTTCGCGCCGCCTTCGTCCATCAGCTTTCGCGCGGTGGAGATCGGCAGCAGTGCTGCATCCACAGTCTCGCCCTTCAGCGCGGCCGCCGCATTCGAGAGCGATTGCAGCGGCACGATCTTCACCTCGGCGAGCTTGAAACCATATTTGTCAGCGAGCAGGCCAAGCGAATAGTGAAAGCTCGAGCCGACCTGCGTCATCGCCACGCGCTTGCCCGCGAGATCCTTCGGCGTCTTCAGCCCGGCGGCATAGGCGTTGTTGCTGGCGAAATAGCCGATCAGGGGATAGCCGGCCTTCTCGCGGCTCATGCCGCCGATCACCTTCACCACGCCCTTGCCGGCGAGATTGTAGAGACCAGCCGTGAAGGCGGTGACGCCGAAATCGATGTCGCCGGAGGTGGTGGCCACCGCGATCGGCTGCGCCGCATCGAAGAATTTCAGCTCGACGTCGAGGCCGGCCTCGCGGAAATAGCCCTTGTCCTGCGCGATGAAGACGGGCGCGGAGGACGACAGGCGGAGCACGCCGATCCTGGCCTTAAGCGCGTCCTCGGCCCGGGCCGTGCCCATCGCTGTGATCGCCACCAGGCTAGCTAGCGCGAGCCGCACAATCCCGATCATCCCGTTTCCTCCAGTGGTTCTTTTGGTGGTTCTCTTGGTCGTTCTCTTGGTCGTTCTTGCAGCCCGTCAGAGCCCTTCGGGCACGGGCTGGTCCCGGCCGATGAAGGCGCCCTGTTGTTTCAACGTTTCCTGCAGCTTTTCAACCGGGATGTCACGCGGGATCCGGTTTCCGGACAGCGCCAGCGCGGCGGCGGAACCGGCCGCCTCCCCCATCACGAAACAGGCACCGGAGACCCGGGCCGCCGACTGGCCCTCATGGGTCATCGAGGCGCAGCGGCCGGCGACCAGCAGATTGTCGACACCTTCGGGCACCAGCATGCGGTAAGGCAACTCGTTATAGCCGCGCGATTCCGGGATTGGCGGGAAAGTAAAGACGACGTCGCCGGGAACATGGGCCTCGATCGGCCAGCCGTTGACGCCGATGGAATCCTCGAACGAGGCGCAGCCGAGCACGTCCTCGCCGCTGAGCTGGTAGCCGCCCGTGATGCGGCGGGTTTCACGGATGCCGAGCTGCGGCGGCAAATCGACGATATAGGATTTTTCAAAGCCTGGCACGGTGCGCAGGAATTCGAAGGCGGCGAGCGCCTGCTTGCGGCCTTCGATCTCGCCGCGGGTAAGGTCATCAGGCTCGATGCCGTTGATGGCGTGGCCGTCCTCCCGCGCCACTTGCGTAAAGTTCACCCGCCATTCGATGCCGGACTTCTGCGGGCGCACGATCGCGCTTTTGCGCGGGAATGTGTGCGTGCCGGCGGCGATGGCCTTCTCCATCAATTGCGGGATGGTCCGCCATGCCTCGCCCGCCTTCTCTGGATCGATGCCGTTGAGACGGAGCATCATCGAGGGGTACATCGGATGGCCGTGTTCGTCGCCGAATTCGAACGGCGCGCCGGCCCAGACCGCGAGATCGCCGTCCCCCGAGCAATCAATGAAAATCTCTGATCGCACCGCCTGCCGGCCCGCCTTGGTCTCGACCATCAGCACGTCGATGCGGCTGTTATCGCCCATCACCACGCCGGCACCGAGCGCGTGGAAGAGGATGTGCACCTTGTGGCTGGCGAGCAGTTGGTCGGCCGCGATCTTGTAGGCGGCGGTGTCATAGGCTTGGGCGAAGACCTTGCCGAGAATCAGATGCGGCGCGTTGAGGCCGTTCAAATGATCGATCCGCGCCAGCAGCTCGGACGCCATGCCCTGCACCAGCCTGTGGGCCTGGCCGTAGACATTGCCGTGCAAACCGCAAAAATTGGTGACGCCTGCGGCGGTGCCCATGCCGCCAAGGAAGCCGTAGCGCTCGATCAAGAGCGTCTTCCGCCCCGCGCGCGCCGCTGATGCCGCCGCCACGATGCCGGCCGGACCGCCGCCGAGCACGACGACTTCATATTCGCCGTAGAGCGGCACCTGGCGCGCCGGTTCTTCGATCGTCATGACCTGCATGGCGCGTCCTGCTCCCAAAATCTCTTGCTTGGGCCGGACTATGAATTAACGCGGGCCGGGCTACAATCTACCAAAATAAGCGATCACCGTTCTCGAATCGCGAAAGGCCGGAGATGGACATCCTGGTAAACCTTCAGGCGTTCCTCGCCACCGCGGACGCGGCCGGATTTTCCGCCGCGGCAAGAAAGCTCAATGTCGCGACTTCGGTGGTCGCGAAGCGGGTCACCCAATTGGAGACGCGGATCGGCACGCCGCTGTTTCATCGCTCGACGCGTCAATTGCGCCTGACCGCGGCTGGCCAAGAATATGTCCACCGGGCGCGCAGCGTGGTCGCCGATGTCGGCGATCTCCTGTCGCGCATGGGCGAGAAGGGCCATGATCTTATCGATCATTTGCGTATCAAGGCACCGACATCGCTGACCATCGCCCGGCTTGCCGATGTGTTCAGCGCGTTCCAGACCCAAAACCCGAAGCTGAAACTCGAAATCGTCCTGATCGACCGTCCCGTCGATCCGGTGACGGAAGGCTTCGACATCGCCATCGGCGCCTTCCCGCACTCCTTCGGCGGCGTAGTGGACGAGCCCTTGTGTGCACTGAAGCGGCTGCTCTGTGCTTCACCTGCCTATCTGAAGAAACACGGAACGCCAAAGCATCCGCGCGATCTCGTCGAGCATCGCTGCCTCAGCTTTCTGCCGACGGGGCCGGAGTGGATTTTTGACGGCCCGCGCGGCCGCATCAGCATCCAGGTCAGCCCGCTGCTCTCCTCCAACGAGGGCCATGTGCTGGCGCGCAGCGCGACCGCGGGCAACGGCATCGCGTTGATGTCGCATTATCTCGTCGCGGACGCGTTACGCGACGGCACGCTCAAACCGGTGCTGCGCGACTTTCCGATCCCGGAATTGTGGGTGAAGGCCGCTATCCCCGAGCGACGGCGCAATGCGGCCGCGGTGCAGGCGCTGCTCACGCTGCTAAAAACGTCCCTCGCGACGTCATTATGAGAAAGTTGCGCCAAGTGCGCGAGGGCCGTAGCGCGTATGAGCGATATGCGGGTCCCTTTTGGCATTGCCGGATGTCGCTTCGCTCATCAGGGCTACATCCCACATCCACAGCATCTGCCGTGGCTGCTGAGCTCACGTCGTTCCGCCGCCCCAATTCCCCGCCCGCTTCTCCGCGAACGACGCCAGCCCCTCCGCGGCTTCTGCACTCCGTCGCTTCAGCGAATGCAGATGCACGAGCCGCGTGTAGGCCGCGTCGTCCACCGCCATGCCGCCAAACGAGCTCTCCAGCGCCAGCCGCTTGGTCTCGGCCATCGCTTCAGGTCCATTGGCAAGCAACTGCTCGACCACCCTTGCGCCGGCGGCGTCGAGATCGGCGAGCGGCACCACCTCGTGGACGAGGCCGATGCGGCGGGCGTCCTCGGCGCCGAAGCGTTCGCCTGTCAGTGCGTAGCGGCGGACTTGCCGTACACCAATGGCATCGCAGAGCTGCGGGATGATGATGGCCGCGGTCAGGCCCCAGCGCACCTCGGTGATCGAGAACAAGGCGTTGTCCGCCGCGATCACGACGTCGCAGGCTGCGATCACGCCGGTGCCGCCGCCAAAGCAGCCGCCCTGCACCAGCGCGACTGTCGGGATCGGCAGTGTGTTGAGCCGCTGCACGGCCTCGAAGGTCGCACGCGACGCCGCCTCGTTCGCATCAGTCGATTGCGGCCGCACGCCGTTGATCCATTTGAGATCGGCGCCGGCCTGGAAATGCTTGCCATTGCCCCGGAGCACCACGACGCGAAGGTTGGGCTTGCTGCCGAGATCGTCCATGGCCGCAAGCACGCCTGCGATCAATGCGCCGTCATAGGCATTGTTCACCTCGGGCCGGTTCAACGTGACGGTCGCAACCCCACGCGTATCCAGGGTCCACAGGACGGGGCTGTCAGTCATTGGCGATCCCTCCGGTCGTTTGTTTGCCCTGCACTATGACCGAGGCCGCTCGTTCCGATCCATATCTTTCCGGCGTAGGGCAGCCGCGTCCATCGCATGGCGGCTTGTGTCATGCTGCCGCCGGGCGGCATTCAAGGGACCAGGGACGGGACATCACACCATGCGCATCTGCATTTTCGGCGCGGGCGCCGTCGGCAGCCATATCGCGGTCAGGCTGGCCCGCGCCGGCCACGAGGTCTCGTGCGTGATGCGCGGCGCCCATCTGGAGGCGGTCCGCGCCAATGGCCTCAAGCTGCGCGTCGGCGATTCCGAGGTCTCCGCCAAGGTGAACGCCTCCGGCGATCCGGCCCAGCTCGGCCCCCAGGACGTCGTGATCTCGACGCTCAAGGCAACCGCGCTCCAGGGGCTGGTCGCCAGCATCAAGCCGCTGCTCCAGGACGACACCGCGATCGTTTTTGCGCAGAACGGCATTCCCTGGTGGTACGGGATCGGCCTGCCGCCGCGGCATCCGACACCGCCCGACATTTCCTTCCTCGACCCCGGCGGGCGCTTGCGCGCATGCATTCCCAAAGAGCGGATCGTCGGCGGCGTCGTCTTCTCCTCCAACGAGGTGACCGCGCCCGGCGTGGTGCACAACCTCACCCCGGACCGCAACCGCCTGCTGATCGGCGAATGCGACGACCGCAATTGCGAGCGCATCACGACGCTCCGCGGCGTCTTCAGCGACGCACGGCTGGAATCGCCGGCGGTCGCCGATATTCGCGAAGCGATCTGGTCAAAGCTGCTGACCAATATGTCGCTGTCGGTACTGTGCCTGCTCACAGGTCAGACCGCGCGCGGCGTGCGCGACGATCCTGCGTTCGCCGACGTCATTCCGCGGATGCTGAACGAGGCCAACGATATCGCGCAACACTTCATTCCCGAGGTCAAGCGCGTGAGCCGCAGCGGCCCCGCACCCAATCACAAGCCGTCGCTGCTGCAGGATTACGAGCTCGGCCGCGCCATGGAGATCGACGTCCTGGTGAAAGCGCCCGCCGCTTTCGCACGCACCGCCGGCCTGTCGACGCCGACGCTTGACCTGATCGCTGCGCTCGCGATCCAGAAGGCGCGCGACAAGGGGCTTTATTCGGCGTGAGCTTCAGGCGAGCTCGTCGATCCAGCCCGCGAGCGTAGCAAGCACCTCTGTCAGTGCCTCATCGTTGCTGCGGCCGGACTTTTTCAACACCGCGAAGGAGTGATCGCCGCCTTCGACCTCATGCAGCGTCGCCTTTGGGCTGAGCGCCTTGATGACGGGCTTGAGATGGCCGGGATCGGCAAGCTTGTCGCGCGTGCCTTGCAGGAACAGCATGGGAATTGCGATGCCGGCGAGGTGCTCGGCCCGCTCGGTCGATGGTTTGCCGTCGGGGTGCAGGGGGAAGCCGAGGAAGGCGAGCCCTTTGACATCAGGCAATGGAGCCTTCGATTGCGCCTGCGACGTCATGCGCCCGCCGAACGATTTTCCACCCGCGACGAGCGTCACGCCGGGGCACAGCCGCGCCGCCTGCTCGACCGCCGCGCGGACGGTGGCGTGCGCGACCGCCGGCTGGTCGGGACGCCCCTGTTTCTTCTCCATGTAAGGAAAATTGAAGCGGAACGTCGCGATGCCGCGGTCGGCAAGGCCGGCGGCGACTTTCTCCATGAAGGAATGCCGCATATCCGCGCCCGCACCATGGGCCAGCACGTAACAGGCGCGCGCATTGTCCGGCTGCGTCAGGATCGCCGAGACCGTGCCGATGCGCTCGATGTCGAGCTTGAGCTCTTGAGTTTTGACAGCCACAATCAGACATCCCGACAGACGCTAATCCGGCCGCCTTGGTAGCGTCACCGGCGCAGCCTGAAAACACAATAATTGCCACGGCCGCCCGGCCTACCAAGCCGGAACGCCGCATTGACCGAGGTGACCATGTCCTACCGCTCCTCCTGGATGACCGAAGAGCTCGAAATCTTCCGCGACCAGTTCCGGAAATATTTTGCCAAGGACCTGGCCCCGCATGCCGAAAAATGGCGCGAGCAGAAGATGGTCGACCGCTTTGCCTGGCGCGGGCTCGGCGAGATGGGCGCGCTGCTGGCAAGCGTGCCGGAAGAATATGGCGGCCTTGGTGCCACCTTCGCCTATGATGCCGCCGTGCTCGACGACCTCGAAAGCACGGTGCCGGAGCTGACGACCGGCGTCTCCGTGCATAGCGCCATCGTCGCGCACTACATCCTCAATTACGGATCCGAGGAGCAGAAGAAGCGCTGGCTGCCGAAGATGGCTTCCGGCGAGATGATCGGCGCCATCGCCATGACCGAGCCCGGCACCGGCTCGGATCTCCAGGCCGTGAAGACCACGGCCAGGAAGCAGGGCAATTCCTACGTCATCAACGGCCAGAAGACTTTTATTACCAACGGCCAGGCCGCCGATCTCGTCGTCGTGGTCGCGCGCACCGGCGATGTCGGCGCCAAGGGCATCTCGCTGATCGTGGTCGAGACCGCGGGCGCGGATGGTTACAAGCGCGGGCGCAACCTCGACAAGATCGGCCTGCATGCCTCCGACACGTCCGAGCTGTTCTTCGACAACGTCATCGTGCCGCCGGAAAACCTGCTCGGCGGCGAGGAAGGCCAGGGCTTTGTCCAGTTGATGCAGCAATTGCCGCAGGAACGCCTCGCACTCGCGGTCGGCGCAGTCGCCGCGATGGAGCGTGCGATAAAACTCACCGTCGATTACACCAAGGAGCGGAAAGCGTTCGGCAAGCCGCTGATGGAGTTCCAGAACACCGCCTTCACGCTCGCCGAGCGCAAGACCGAAGCAATGATCGCGCGCGTCTTCGTCGACTGGTGCATCGAGCGCCTGGTCGCAAAGGATCTCGACACCGTCACGGCGTCGATGGCGAAATACTGGTGCTCGGACAAGCAGGTCCAGACCGCCGACGAATGCCTGCAGCTGTTCGGCGGCTACGGCTACATGCAGGAATACCCGATCTCGCGAATCTTCATCGATTCCCGCATCCAGAAGATCTATGGCGGCACCAACGAGATCATGAAGCTGTTGATCGCCAGGTCGCTGTAATCAGGTCGCTGTGAGCGGCTACTTGATCCACTCGTCGGCCACGACAGCTTGCCCTCGAAGATGACCTGCCCGGACATGACGTATCCTGCTCGATCGCAACGAGTTCAAATTTACGAGACAACCCATCATTGCAAGATGCGGCACCAGACCATACGCTGCGTGCGACGGGGCAACCACCATCTGGTTTCGTTTGCGTCACGTCAGGAGACAAGCGAATGGTTCACCTCTCGCGCCGGAAACTCCTCCAGCTTGCTGCTGTTTCGCCGTCTGCCCTTTCCGCCGCCTGGACGGCACCGGCGTCAGCCGCTGCCGGCCCCAAGACCCTCATTGCCGTGATGCAATCGGACCTTCGCGTCACCGACCCCGGATTTACGACAGCCATCATCACCCGCGACCATGGCTATATGGTCTACGACACCCTGCTCGGCATCGATGCCACCTTCAAGGTGCGGCCGCAGATGGCCGACTGGACGGTGTCCGCGGACAAGCTGACCTACACCTTTACCTTGCGCGAGGGCCTGAAATGGCATGACGGAGCGCCGGTGACGGCGGAGGATTGCGTCGCCTCGCTGAAGCGCTGGGGCACGAGCGTCGACGGCATGGCGCGCAAGCTGATGGACTTCACGGCAGGCATCGAAGCCGCAGACGCCAAAACGATCGTCTTCAAGCTGAAGGAGCCCTATGGCCTCGTGCTCGAGACGATCGCCAAGCCATCGGCGATCTGCGCCTTCATGATGCCCAAGCGGCTTGCCGAAACCCCGATCAGCAAGCAGATTCCGGAGCAGATCGGCTCCGGTCCGTTCAGGTTCGTGGCTGCCGAATTCCAGCCCGGCGTGAAAGCTGTTTACGAGAAGAACACCGACTATGTGCCGCGCAAGGAGCCCGCCGAATGGACATCGGGCGGCAAGGTGGTCAAGGTCGACCGTGTCGAGTGGCTGACGACACCGGACTCGCAGACCGCGCTCAACGCGCTGCAATCCGGTGATGTCGATTTCCTTGAAACGCCGCCGTTCGACATGCTGCCCGCGCTGGAGTCGAATCCGGACATCAACGTGGCAATCCTGAACAAGTTCGGCTTCCAATCGTTCGGCCGGATGAACTTCCTGCATCCGCCGTTCAATAATGTGAAGATCCGCCGCGCCGCGATGCTCGCGATCAACCAGAAGGACGTGCTCGACGCACAGATCGGCAATCCCAAATACTACAAGCTCTGCGGCGCATTCTTTATCTGCGATACGCCGCTGGGCAGCGACGAAGGCGGCGAGACCCTGGTCAAGGGCAACGGCATGGCGGATGCCAGGAAGGCCTTGGCCGAATCCGGTTATGACGGCACACCTGTGGTGATCCTGGCCCCAACCGACCAGATCCTGCTGAAAGCGCAGCCGGTCATGGTCGCACAGCTCCTGCGCGAGGCGGGCTTCAAGGTCGACGTTCAGGCGATGGACTGGCAGACCGTGGTCACCCGCCGCGCCAACCAGAAATCCCCGAAGGAAGGCGGCTGGAACATGTTCTTCACCTACCAAGGCGCCGCCGACTCGATGAACCCGCTCGTCAACATCGCGATCGTCGGCAAGGGCACGGAGGGCGGCTGGTTCGGCTGGTCCGAGGACCCCAAGCTCGAGCAGCTGCGCGACGCTTTTGCCCGCGCCACCTCACCGGAAGAGCAGAAGAAGATCGCCCTCGACGTGCAGAAGGAAGCTTACGATCAGGTGATCTACGTCCCGCTCGGCCAGTTCCAGGCGCCGAGCGCATGGCGCAAATCACTGACCGGCGTGATCGACGGCCCGGCAACGCCGATGTTCTGGAATGTCGACAAGAACGAGTAGGCTGACGGCCTCACGAAGCTCTAGTTCGGATGCCACCAGCGGCCGCCGATGACAACGCCTTCGGAACACGATCTTGCGATCGCCGATCAGGTGCTCGCCGACGACGTCCTCATAGTCGAACTGGCCTTCTTTGACCGAGATCAGCGTGGCGTCGCCGACGCTGCCCGGCTTGAGGCTGCCGAGCTCGGGGCGCCGCAGCGCCATCGCAGCGTTGACCGTGGAGGTTGCGATGACGTCGGACAGTGGCATGCCCATGCACAAAAATTTCGACAGGGTCGTCACCTGGTCGAAGGCCGGCCCGTCGATGCAGAGCTGATGGATGTCGGAGGAGATGGTGTCCGGATAGAAGCCGTTGGCGAGCATGGCGCGCGCGGTCTTGAACGCGAACGAACCCTTGCCGTGGCCGATGTCGAACAGCACGCCGCGCTCGCGGGCGTCGAGCACCGCCCGCTTCACTGTGCCCTGCGCGGTCGCGGGCGTGTTGGGGAAGGGCCGGAACGCATGGGTGAGCACGTCGCCGGGGCGCAGGCGCGCCAGTACCTCCTCGTAGCTCGGCGGCGGATGGTCGATATGCGCCATCAGGGGCATGCCGACCTCGTTCGCGACCTCGAGCGCGATATCGAGCGGCACGACACCCGACGTGCCCGAGGAGTGCAAGCCCACGCGCACCTTGATGCCGACGATGAGATCGCGGTTGGCATCGGCCACCCTGGCCGCCTCGATCGGATTCATCAGCCGCAGTTCTTCGCTCTCGCCGACCATGATCCGGTGCGAGAAGCCGAAGATGCCGGCGTGCGAGACGTGCAGATAAGCGAGAATGCGAACCTGGCTCGGCTCGATCACGTGCTTGCGGAAGCCGGCGAAATTGCCGGGCCCCGCGCTGCCGGTATCGACCGCGGTGGTGACGCCGGAGAGGCGGCAGAATTCCTCGGCGTCGATGCCAAGCGAAGTACCGCCCCAATAGACGTGGGTGTGGAGATCGATCAAACCGGGGGTGACGATGTAGCGAGAGACGTCGCGCACATCCGTGCCCGGATCCGCCTTGAGGGCACTGCCGACCGCGGCCACCTTGCCGCCCGCAAAGGCGATATCGGTCACGGCATCGAGCTTCTGGGACGGGTCGACCACACGGCCGCCGCGCAGGATCAAGTCGAAAGGCATTGTCGTCTCCGGATAGGGCAGTGAGGTGTGGCGGGCACGTCAGCCGGGCCAGCAAGGAAGGAAGCCGTTCGCTTCTAGCAATTTTTACGCCGACGAGCGTGGCAAACAGCGGGGACGGCCCTTGAAAAATGGCGATCCGTTCGAGTACGAGGGGTTAGCCAGTGCGGGAGCTACGCCGGGGATCTTGCAACCGCAGCAAAACGCGGCAGCAAGGGCCGCCCAGGCGCCGCTTGGCCGTGCACTGGTTTCAGAATAGGTTACAAGAGCGCAGTGCACTGTTTTGCCGACCAATGGGCATTGACGCTCTTCGCGAAGCGATCGATGACCACGGAAAAATTTGTCACGAAACGTGAATTGAAGTCGGTTTACGGCATTCCGTATTGCTTCACGCACCTTGAACGACGCGAGGCGCGGGGTTGTTTCCTTTGCGGATTCGGCTCTTTGCGAACCGAGGGCATGGTACGCGAATTGGAGGCATGGATCGCTTCGCATCCGCGCGTCTGATCTCGCGACAGGCGCTCTTCGGAGCGCAGAGAGCTGCGGGTCCAACTGCAACTCTCTTTAGTTTGGAGAAAGAAGTGGCCGAAGAAATCAAGGGCTTTTGCCCGACCTGCCTGAGGGAGCAAAATGCGACCATTCTCGCACGACATCGGAACCGGGAGTTCTCACCGGACGACGACAGCATTTTCGTGCAGAATGACCATTACATTTTGAAATGCGGTGGGTGCGATACGATTTTCCACCGACATGACTCTGCGTTTTCAGAGGATACCGACGATCATGGTATCCCGAAGGCTGATGTGCAGTATTGGCCGTCGGAATCGAAGCGCGAGCGCCCAGACTGGCTCGGCGTCGATTTTATTGCCGCGGACCACATTCTCTACAAGCTGACTATCGGTATTTACACTGCGCTGGACCACGATCTTACCGTGCTTGCCGCGATCGGCATGCGCACTGCTTTTGACCGCGCCTCTGAACTTTTAGGAATTGATCCAGGAAAACCATTCACCAAAAAGCTCGATGAGATGGTCGCGATCGGCAAAATCGGAGCATCCGAACGAGGAAAATCTTGCCGTTCTGGTTGATGCGGGAAGCGCGGCGGCCCACCGAGCGTGGGAGCCGGGAAAACAAGAGCTCGATACCATGATGACGATCTTGGAGCACTTCCTCTACAGAGCGTTCATCCTCGATGCCGAGGCGCAGAAGCTCAAAGTGCCGGGCCGGCTGGCGACGAAGAAGACGCCGTGATGACGAACCGGGGCCCGAAAATCCTTTGTATATGGTTTCGCTATTAGTTTCGCTGGTGCTGCGCCGGTAACGCGGCTCAAATTTTGGATTCCGCCACACACCCCTATGCCTAACGGCACGAGAAAACGCTGAATCTGCCTTGAAAGGGAGCGGCTGAGGAAATGGCAAAGACGCCCGGCATTCGCGCCGGGCGTTCGCTTAGTTCATCATCTGCGGTAGCAACACCAGCGCAAGCGCTAGCCGTCCTACGTCGATAGTGAGGACAATGTTCATGGATTTCATCCAAAGATTGCCCCCGCGCCGGGTCGCTAAACCCAACAGTATGTGCTGCGATGATTTTTTGTCTCCGAAGGATATTGAGCCGCGTCCCAGAGCTGAGTACCTTGGCTGGGACGAGTGATCATCCCGATCCTCGTACCGCGCGGTCAGATCATCCCGATCTGTTCAGGTATCACTACCCTACCAGATCCTTGCATTCAGTCAAAACATGCCATCTTCCACGCGCTTTCCGCCGAGCTTTAGGCGTTCAGTATCGTAACCACCCCCGCGACTGGCCGCTCTCACGCGACAGGTCTTTTCGTTTTGCGATGATCCCGTTACAGTCAAGTTTGCACGCGTGCAGGTAGATCTTGTATCATCACCCTTCGATATGCTCGTTGAGCTCGATCCCGTACGTCACTTTCACGATCAATCATGCCAGCCGTTTCTTCCGATCGAGCAGCTTCAACTTCGAGACCGGCGGACGGCGACAAGGTCCATGACAAACTGGCGATCCCGGGAAGACTCGAACTTCCGACCTACGGTTTAGGAAACCGTCGCTCTATCCGGCTGAGCTACGGGACCGCGGAACCCGCGGGACGGGTTCGGCCCCCTCATAGCAGAGCAGGATGCGGTTCGCCAGCCGCAAGGCGGGCCAGATCAGCGTCAACCTGAACGGGACGGCTGTACAATCGCCTCCAGATCCCACTCGGCGGAGTAGCCCACATGATCGAAAGCATCAGCGCCATCACGCTCGGCACGCATGACATGGGGCGCGCCGTGCAGTTCTATCGTTCGCTGGGGTTCGAACTGCTATATGGCGGCGAGGTCGCTGCATTCACAAGCTTTCGCGCCGGCACCGGCTATCTCAACTTGACTGCGCAGCCGGAAGACAAGCACTGGTCCTGGTGGGGCCGCGTCATCTTCTACGCCGCCGATGTCGACGGGGCCTACGCGCGCGCACGCGCCGCCGGGTGGCAGCCGTCGACCGCACCGCGCGATGCAGAATGGGGTGAGCGCTACTTCCATCTCACCGACCCCGACGGCCATGAGCTCAGTTTCGCGCGACCGTTGTCCGGACCGCATAAGTCACATCCGCTGACGTCCCCAACTCGCGAGTAGCGCCGTCTCAGCCGCCGTGGCAAACTCGGCGCAGTTTCCTCAAGCGAGAATTGTATCTGGGTTCTAACCAGGGAGGACGACCATGGTAACCTATGTCGTGCTGGGGAACTTTACTGATCAGGGAGTCCGCAACGTCAAGGACTCGCCGAAGAGGGTCGACGCTTTCAAGGGAATGGCCAAAACGTTCGGCGTGACCGTGAAAGAGATCGTCTGGACGCAGGGACGATATGACGTTGTGACCGTTCTCGAGGCTCCAGATGAGGCTGCCGCAATGTCGCTCAGCCTTAGTCTCAGCGCGCTTGGCAATGTCCGCACCGAAACGCTGCGCGCGTTTTCGGCAGCAGATATGACAAAGATCGTTGGCAAGATGCTCTGACGCTCAAGCCCGCGCCAGCGCACCGGACCTGGGATGGCAATCCCGGGAAGGAGCCTCTCACGCCCGGATATTATTGTCCTTCACCACCTTGCCCCAGGTGGCGACCTGCTTGTCGAAGAAGGTCTTGAAGGCGGGGCCGTCCTCGAGCAGCAGCGTCATCTGCTGGGTCTCCTTGAGCTGCGCCGCGGTCGCGGGCTCGCTCAGGATCTCCTTGGACGCGGTCGCGAGGCCTGCGACGATGTCAGGCGGCGTACCCGTGGGCGCGAAGATGCCCCACCATGCCAGCGTCTCGAAATCCGGAAAGCCCGCCTCGATCGCGGTCGGCGTATCCGGCAGGCCCGGCAGCCGCTCGCGGCCGAGTTGCAGGATCGGACGCAGCATGTTGGTGCCGAGCTGGGCTGCCACCAGCGCCGCCGATCCCGCGATCAGATCGACATGGCCGCCGAGCACGTCGTTCATCGCGGGACCGCCGCCGCGATAGGGCACGTGCATGATCTCGACGCCGGCCTTGTTGCCGAGCACGGTCATGGCGAGATGGCCGAGCGTGCCGATGCCGACGGAGCGCATATTTCACTGCGCCGGGCGTCGCCTTGCAGGCAGCCACCACGTCGGCAAAGCTCTTGTAGGGACGGCCCGCACCGGCCGCGATCACATAGGGCGCGGTGCCGACCAGCAACACCGGCATCAGCTCGCGCTCGACATCAACGGGCGGCTTGTCGAGAATGGACGGGATCACCGCGTGAGAATCGAAGGTGACCAGGAACGTGGAGCCGTCAGGCGGGCTCTTGGCGACCTGCGCCGCGCCGAGCGCGCCGGCGGCGCCCGACTTGTTCTCGACAATGACGATGCGGTTGAGCTTGGTTTGCAGATGGCTCTGGAGCAGCCGCGCCATCGCATCGGTCGATCCGCCCGGCGGAAACGGCACCACCAGCGTGATTTTTGAGGCCTGTGCGCTTGCCGGTGCCATCGCGAGGATGGCGGGCGCGGCCAGCAGCGCCCGTCGTGTGATCGTCATATTGTCCTCCCTGTTTTGCCTTCGCTCTTTGCTTTTTTGCTTGTGAGCGCTTTAAGTCGTCCCGAAACCGGACCCCGCTTTTCTGTATTCCGGTCGCGGTGGACTAAAGATGTCCAGCACGCGGGCGCCGTCGGGGCCGGCGCGCATGGTATGCGGCACATTACCGGGCGTGCGCCAGAAATCGCTCTTCTTCACGGGAATCTCTTCGTCGCCCTGGACGCGGGTCGCGGAGCCGTCGAGCAGCACGCCCCATTGCTCCTCGGGATGATGGTGCAGCGTGCCCTGCGCATGCGGCGCCAGCGTCACCACCGACAGCATCGCCTGCTCGCCGGAGAAGATGCGCGTGGTCACCCCCGCCGCGAGCTCGCGAAACAGCCCGTCGCCGGTATCGTCGAGATTGTGGAATTCCTCTTTCTGGCTCACGCCATCCTCCCCTTCTTTTTTCTGATCAGGATTTTCCATACGAGCCCTGATAGCGGCCTTCGCGGATCGCCTTCAGCGTCTCCTCCTCGCGCGCGACCTGGGCCCGCACCGCTTCCAGCAGCGCCGCGGCACCGGCGGCGGGAAACGACACCACGCCGTCCTCGTCGCCGACCACGATGTCGCCGGGCGAGATCACGCTGCCGCCGATCGAAACAGGCAAATTGATCTCGCCGGGGCCGTTCTTGTAGGGGCCGCGGTGGATCACCGCGCGGGCGTAGCAGGGAAAGTCGTCGGCCGCGAACGCCGCAACGTCGCGGATCGCGCCGTCGATCACATAACCTTCGGCTTTGCGCCACTGCGCGATATTCTTCATGATCTCACCGACCAGCGCTCGCGTCTCGTCGCCGCCGCCATCGACCACGATGACGTCGCCCGGGCCGACCAGTTCGAGCGCGCGGTGGATGGCGAGATTGTCGCCGGGACGGGTACGGACCGTGAAGGCCGTGCCCACCAGCTTGCCGCCGCGATGATAGGGCTTTAGCCCGACGGCACCCGGCAGCCGGGCGAGATTGTCCGAAATGACCGAGGTCGGCGCACCGCGAAAACCCTCGATGATCTCGGCCGGCGGCGGCTTCGGCACAGAGTTCGCAGCGATGGTGATGGTCATGCTCGTCAGTCCTTCCCGTGAATTGTCTTACTCGGCGCGCGCCCGCGCCTTCGCCGGCAGGATCCGGAAGGCGCGCCCCTCCTTCATCCACGCCGCGCGCTCATCGCGCAACAGCGTGCGGCGAACTTTACCGGAATCATCGCGCGGCGGGGCGCTAACGATCTCAAAGCTCTCCGGATGCTTGTAGCGGCTGAGTCTGTCCTTCAGGAAATCCGCCATGCCGTCGGCGATGGCCTGGCCGTCCGCGTCGCCCTCCGGCTCGATGATGGCGTGTACGCGCTGGCCCAGTTCGGGATCGGGCAATCCCACCACCACGCAGGAGCGCACGCCGGGGCACTCAGAGACCGCGGCCTCGATCTCGGCCGGATAGATGTTGGCACCGCCGCGCAACACCATGTCGGCAAGGCGGTCACCGAGATAGAGGTAGCCTTCCGCGTCCAGCCGGCCGATATCGCCGAGCGATTCCCAGCCTTCCGCGCGGCGCTTCGGCTCGGCGCCGAGATAGTGATAGGTGGCGTCCTTGCCGTCATTGTTGAGGAAATAAATCTCGCCGCTCTCGCCGGGCGCGACGTCGTTGCCGTCCTCGCCGACGATGCGTAGGCGCGCCATCTCACCGATCTTGCCGACCGAGCCCTTATGCGTCAGCCATTCCGTGCCGGAGATGATGCATGAGCCTTGCCGCTCGGTGCCGCCATAGAGCTCCCAGATCCGCTCAGGCCCGAGCCAGGCGATCCAGTTTTCCTTCAGCCAGGGCGGCATCGGAGCGGCCATGTGGAAGACGGTCTGCAGGCTCGACACATCGTAGGCGTTGCGCACGTGCTCCGGCAGCGCCCAGATCCGGTGCATCATGGTCGGCACGAAATTGACCCATTGCACGCGCTCGCGCGCGATCTGTCGCAGCGCCTCCTCGGCGTCGAACTTGACGAGGCCGGTGAGCTGGCCGCCGGTAAACAGCGCGTAGTGCGACACGATGAACGGCGCATTGTGGTAGAGCGGGCCGGGATTGAGCAGCGAAACCCCGAAGGGGATATTGAGCGGCGGCGCGGCGACCGTGTCGGTCACCGCCGGCTGGTGATCGAGGATCACCTTCGGCCGGCCGGTCGAGCCACCGCTGGTCATGGCTTTCCAATAGCGCGCCACCGGTGCGGTGAGCGGCTCGTCGGAAAACCCTTCCGGTACGAAATCCGCAGGCAGACGGTTCGGCGCATTCCAGTCGGCCTCGCCGCCGACCAGCAGCGCCGGCTTCAGGATGTCGAGCACCGCTGCGGCTTCGCCGCGCGGCAGGCGCCATGACAGCGAGGTCGGCGTCGCGCCGCATTTCCACACTGCAAAAGAAGTCTCGAAGAATGCATTGCCGTTGGGCAATCCGATCGCGACGAAATCACCGGGCTTGACGCCCTTGGCCGCAAACGCCCGTGCGCGCCGGTTGGCGCCGCGCTCGAGCGCGTCCCATGTCAGCGTGTCCTGCCCGTGACGGACGGCGATCGTGCCTTGCGGTTTGCGCTCGGCGTACCAGCGCGGCACATCGGACAGGGGCAGCAGCATCAGGCGTTTCCACTTCGTCTTCTTGGCGTCGCCGAAGAGGCGACCGCAGGATGAAGTGACGCTGTGACTCCTGCGCCACGTCAAGCAAAAAATGTCAGCATCGCAGCCATGAATTTCCCGGGTTCCATGGGTGACAAGCCGGCCATAAAGGGGCAAAAATCCGACCCGACTCAGTTCGGGTTGAGTTTTGCAAGGAATGCTCTCGTAGAATGTCGGACGTAGTTGCATCGCGTCGTGCGGCGCTTGTCTTGGCGGCAGCTGGATTTTTCCTGCTGGCGCCGTCGCATGCCCAGGCACAATGGTGGAAACGCGCGCCTGTTGACTTCGAGGCATGCGCCGACGCCGCCGAGAAAGCCGCGACCAAGACCGAGAAAACCTCCGCGCTCGCCGACTGCAACGCGAAATTCGCCGGCCGGCGCAAGGCCGGCGGCGGCTACTCCTATTACGACTTCCTCCAGGACCGCAGCTTTGACATCGCCGGCCCCAATCCGACGCCGGAGGAGCAGAAGAAGATCGACGAATCCTACACCGCCTATCTCGCCACTCAGCGCCGCAGCAATGAAGCCGCCCAGGCCGTCGCGCGCCAGCAGCGCGAGCAGCAGGAACAACAGGCGCAACAGCTCCAACGGGTCGCGCTGCGAACCGAGGTCGAGCGTGTGCCTGTGCCGGTCGAGCGGCCGAAAGTGCAGCAGGCCGCCATCGGCGACGCACGGCCGCGGCCGAAGGGCGCGCCCTGCACCAAGGGCTCGTTCTCCTGCGAATGGCCGCGGCTGTCGGATGGATTGAATGATCTGAAGAAGCTGTTCAGCCCGACGCCGAGCAAGCCCGCGAAGAAGGGCTGAGCTAGCCACAGCCGTCATTGGATGGAGATCCGTCTCCCAGCCTCAGTTCGTCCGCTTCGTCTTGCCGCGCTTCGGCTTGACCACCGGTGCGGTTGCTGCGGGTGAACTACCCAACTGTGAACGGCTCTCCTTCAGGCGCGCGTCATAGCCGGGCGAATTCGTGACGGTCGGTGGCCTTGCCTGGGCAAACGTGGAAGCTGCGCAGAGGGCGGCCAGTGCGACCCCGATCGTCAAATAGCGTTTCATCGCAATTCTCCCGTCGGCCGGCGTGAGCTCATGCAACGCCGTGGATCTGCTGCGGCGTCAAGCGCGGCGGGCCCTTGCCCGCGGCCTCAGCCTCGTTGATCAGCGCAACAATGCGGCGCGACAGCGGCACGTCGATGCTGTTCTGTTCGGCGAGCGCGATGATCGCGCCCTGGAGATAGTCGATCTCGGTCTTGCGGCCCTGCTTCAGATCCTGCCACATCGAGGAACGCGCCTCGGGATCGATCTTCATCGTCCTTCCCAGGATCAGGTTGAAGATCGGATCAGGCAGTCTCAGCAAGGTCGGCATCCAGGACGACGGGATCGGCGTCGCCGAGACCGGTGTGATGCCGGCGGCTTTCATCGCGGTCAGCCCCTCCGCCATCTGATCGGCGAACAGCCTTCGCCAGTCGCGGTTCGCCAGTTGCGCCGCGAGCGGCATATCGGACAAGGCGCTGAGCGCATTGTTCAAATTGATGATCAGCTTGCCCCATTGCACGCCTGTGATGTCGCGGCTCGTGCGCATGGCGAGCCCCGGCGCCGACAGCGCTGCGGCTGTGTTCGCCTCGTCTTCGCCAACATGAATGTCGCCGGAGGTCGAGCGGTGGAAGCGGCCCTCGCCCATGCCGATCACGTTGAAAGGCACCATGCCGGCGATCACGCGGCGGCCGCCGAGGCGCTCGCGCAGCACCGCGACATTGCCGACGCCGTTTTGCAGCGATACGATGACGGCATCCTGCGGCGCATGCTGCGCGATCTGCTCCGCGACACCGGCCGTGTCGGCGCTCTTCACCGTGACCAGCACGATACCGGCGCTGTGGAAGATCGCGGAATCTTCCGACAGCGCGAGTTGGCCCGGGTCGAGCTTCTTCGTGGACCCGTCAAAATCGGTCAGAAGCAGGCCGAACCGTTCGATCTCGGCCTTCACCCGCGGCCGCACCAGCAGCGCGACGCGGCGGCCGCCAGCCGTCAGCATGCCGCCGACGAAACATCCGATGGCGCCCGCGCCGGCCACCACGATCGGTCGATCCGTCATCACCTCGCCTTGCTCCCCGAATGTCCGGCCTTCGATAGCAGAGGCGAGGCCGGCTGCCCATCGCGCCGCATCCGCCTTGTAACCGTCATGAGAGCCTCATATGTTTTTGCCCGGGGGCCTATCAGCGGCGAGAGCTCGCCGACGAGAACGCCAAAGGAGAGCATCATGGGTCTACTCGACGTCCTCAACGGCATGCAGAACGGCCCGCGCGGCCCCAGCACGCCAAGCTCTGAGAAGTCCTCGGGCGGCATGTCGCCGATGACCATGGCGCTCCTTGGCCTGCTCGCCTGGAAGGCGTTCAAGCACGTGACCGCGGGCCAGCCCGGCGCGGCACCGCAGCAGTCCCCGACGCCGACGCACCTGCCCCCGCCGGTGAATGCGGGTGCTGGCGGCGGTCTCGGAGGCGTGCCTGGCGGAGGCGGCGGCCTCGGTGACCTGCTCAAGGGCGGCCTTGGCGGCCTGCTCGCGGGTGGCGCGGCCGGCAGCGTGCTCAGCGGCGGTCTCGGCGATCTCCTCAACCAGCTTCAGCAGGGCGGCCACGGCGAGGCCGCCAATACCTGGGTCGGCAAGGGCGAGAACAAGGCGATCGCGCCTGGCGATCTCGCCAACGCGCTCGGCGCCGACCAGATCGAGAGCCTGTCCGCCCAGAGCGGCCTGTCGCGCGACGAGCTGCTCTCCGGCCTCAGCCAGTATCTGCCGAAGGTGATCGACCATCTGACGCCGGACGGACGGCTGCCGACCGAGAACGAGATCTCGGGCAGAATCTGATTTGAGTCAAAACGAGGGGAGCACGGACATGAGCATGGGTGGCTTGTTGTGGATCATCGTCGTCGGCTTCATCGCCGGCCTCATCGCGCGCTGGCTGGCGCCGGGACCGAACAACCCGAGCGGCTTCATCCTCACCACCATCCTCGGCATCGTCGGCGCATTTCTCGCGACCTTCGTCGGCCAGGCGATCGGACACTACAGTCCCGACCAGGGCGCCGGATTCATCATGGCCACCATCGGCGCGGTGGTGGTGCTGTTCATCTGGCACCGACTGGTCGCGAGTGGCGTGATCAAGGGATGACGCACTAAGCCGTCATCCACACCAGCTCCCCATCGTCATGCCCGGGCTTGTCCCGGGCATCCAGTTTCTCCTATCCGCGGAGCAACGCGTGGATGGCCGGGTCAAGCCCGGCCATGACGTGGAGAGAGAGTGTGTCGGGCAATATCACGTAATCAAATGCATCCCCGCATCCATGCGCACGACCTCGCCGGTCATGTTGCTGGAGGCAGGCATCGCCAGGAAGCAGACGAGCTGGGCGATGTCTTCCGCTGATGACGCGACCTTCAGCGGCACCTTCGCCACGACGCTGTCGCGCACCTGCTTGGCACCCGCCTCGCCGCGGCCCTTGGTGAACCAGGGCGTGTCGATATAACCGGGACACACCGTGTTGACGCGGATCAGCGGCGCCAGCGCGCGTGACAGCGACAGCGTCATGGTGTTGAGCGCGCCCTTGCTCGCGGCATAGGCGATCGACGAGCCGACGCCGCTGATGCCGGCGACCGAGGACACGTTGACCACGGCGGCCGGCCGCTCCGAGGCTTTCGCGCCGGCCTCGAGCAGGCTGCGTGCCGCACGTACCATCTGGAACGGGCCGATGGTGTTGACGCCGTAGAGGCGCTGGAAATCTTCCGCCGACAATCCATCGAGATCGGCATGGGCGACATGCTTGGTGGTGCCGGCGTTGTTGACGAGCACGTCGAGCCGGCCCCAGCCGCTGGCTGCCGCGACGATCTTGCGGCAATCGTCATCTTTCGAAACGTCGCCCTGCGCAACCAGAACTTCCGGCGAGCCCGCCTTGCGGCAAAGCTCCGCGGTCCCCTCCGCTTCCTTCTGGCTCGACGAATAGTTGATGACGAGCCGCGCCCCGCTCCGTGCGAGAATTTCCGCGGTCGCAGCGCCCAGGCCGGAGGCGGACCCCGTCACGATTGCGCACAAACTGTCCTTTGCCATCCTGATTTCCTTCCAATGTCTTTGATGCAAGCCTGAGGTAGCTGGTCTTGTTTAGCGAGTTTGCCGCGCCCTGCAAATCAGCAAACTCCGCTAAGCGGAATTAGCTTATCGCCCATGCCCGCGCCGCAGGTTGGCCTGCGATCAGCGCTTGTCAGGGCCATGGCTTTTTCCGATCATCCGGCGCAAGAAGAACCTGCGCGCCCTGCCCTCCGGGCCGGATGCGCCAATGGCAAAACACGGGGAACGCTGTGGCGGAGAGTGACAATATCGTCGTCGAGACCGCGGAGAAGATCTTCGCCGATCTCGCCGATCCGCAGACCGTCAACAACGACAAGAAGGATTCGTGGCAGGCGCCGCTGTGGCACGCGCTGAGCGAGGCCGGCCTGCCGCTGTCCTGGGTGCCCGACGATCTCGGCGGCTCCGGCGCGAGCCTTGCCGACGGCTTTGCGCTGCTGAACGCCGCCGGCCGTTTCGCAGTCGCGGTTCCCCTGGCCGAGACCATGCTGGCCGGCTGGCTGCTGGCGCAGGCGAAGATCGCTTCCCCAGAGGGAGAGATGACGCTGCTGCCGGCCTCGCCGAAGGACCGGATCACACGCGATGCCGACGGCGCGCTCTCCGGCCGCGCCCGCGGCGTTCCCTTTGCGAAAGCGGCAAAGCACTTCGCAGTGCTGGCACACGGCAAGGACGGCGCTGCGATCGCGCTGGTCGACGCCAGCAAGGGGCGGATCGAGACCGGGCTCAATGTCGGCTATGACCACAGCGACACCGTCACGCTCGACAAGGTGCAGCCCGTCACCATCAAGCCCGCCCCGAAGGGCTTTGACCAGACCACCCTGATGCTGATGGGCGGCGTCGCGCGCAGCCTTCAGATTGCGGGCGCGCTGGAAGCGATGCTCGACATCTCCGTGCGCTATTCCAACGAGCGCGTCGCCTTCGAGAAGAAGATCTCCAAATTCCAGGCGGTGCAGCACAACCTCGCCCGCCTCGCCGGCGAGTCGGCTGCTGCGCTTGCGGCTGCGACCTCCGCGGCCGATGCCATCGCCAACGCAAAGTCGTTCGACGACGCGGTCTACCTCGAAGCCGCCTCGGCAAAGATCCGCTGCGCGGAAGCTGCGGAAAAGGGCGGCGCCATCGCGCATCAGGTGCATGGCGCGATCGGCTTCACCCTGGAGCACATCCTGCATCGCTATTCGCTGCGGGCGCTGGCCTGGCGCGACGATTTCGGTTCGGAGAGCCATTGGGCCGTCGAGCTCGGCAAGCTTGTCGCAAACCGCGGTGCCGATGAATTGTGGCCGCTCGTGGCTTCGCGCTGATCAGGGACGAGACAACAATGACCGCTGCCCTCCGTTTCGATCCGATCCGCCTGCCTGAAAAATGCGAGCAATTGCGCAAGGAAGTGCGCGCCTTCCTCGCGGAGGAAATCGCCGCCGGCACCTTCGATCCGCACAAGCCGAACCGCGAAGACACCGACGCGCCGGAATTTTCCCGCCGGGTCGGCGCCAAGGGTTGGCTGGGCATGACATGGCCGAAGAAATATGGCGGCCAGGAGCGCTCGTTCCTCGAACGTTACGTGGTGACCGAGGAAATGCGCGTGGCCAATGCGCCGACACGGCGCTTCTTCGTCGCCGATCGCCAGAGCGGGCCGGTGCTGCTGAAATACGCCCCGGAAAATATCAAGATGGACATCCTGCCGCGCATTTGCCGCGGCGAGATCTGCTTTGCGATCGGCATGAGCGAGCCGAACTCCGGCTCGGACCTGTTCGCCGCGAAGACGCGCGCGACCAAGACCGACGGCGGCTATCTCATCAACGGCACCAAGATCTGGACCTCGTCGGCGCACATCGCCGACTACATGATCGCGATCTTCCGGACGTCGCAACCGACCAAGGAAAACCGCCGTCACGGCCTGACGCAGTTTTTGGTCAAGATGAAGCAGCCGGGCATCCAGGTGAACCCGATCGGCCAGATCACCGGGCAGTACGAGTTCAACGAGGTCGTCTTCACCGATTTCTTCGTGCCTGAGGATCATGTGCTCGGCGAAGTCGACGGCGCCTGGAAGCAGGCGACGAGCGAGCTCGCTTATGAGCGTTCGGGCCCCGAGCGTTTTCTGGAGACCTATTACGTGCTGACCGAGCTGGTTCGCGCGGTCGGCCCCAATCCGGACACGCGCAGTGCCGAAGGCATCGGCCGGCTGGTGGCACAGCTCCACACCATGCGGCGGATGTCGGTCTCCGTCGCGGGCATGTTGCAGGCCGGCAAGGAGCCGGTGGTGGAAGCGTCCATCGTCAAGGACATCGGCACGGTATGGGAGCAGCAGCTGCCGCACCGCGTGCGCGATCTCGCCGCCTTCGTCGAGGAGACCGCGACCAACCGCGAGACGCTGGAGCGGCAGCTCGACTTCGCCATCAAGACCGCACCGAAACTCACCATCCAGGGCGGCACCACCGAGGTGCTGCGCGGCATCATCGCCCGCGGACTTGGTTTGCGCTAACTCTTCGAGGACATCATGAGCACCTATAAAGATATCGGCGTCGAGAAGGTCGGGCATGTCGGCACCATCGAGATTCGCCGCCCGCCGCTTAATTTCTTCGACATCTCGTTGATCAACCAGATCGCGGATGCGCTCGACGAATTCGATCGCGACATCGAGATCCGCAGCTCGGTGCTGTCCGCGCAAGGCAAGGCGTTCTGCGCCGGCGCCAATTTCAAGGACCCGGCGCGACAGGCGCAGGAGGCGCGCGAAGCCGAGAAAACCGCCAAGGGCGATCCGGCCGACAGCCTCGGCGCGATCAACCATCTCTACATCCAGGCGGTGCGCATCTTCCGCGCCAAGAAACCGATCGTCGCAGCCGTGCAGGGCGCCGCCATCGGCGGCGGGCTCGGGCTCGCGGTGTCCGCGGACTTCCGCGTCACCTGCCCCGAAGCACGCTTCTCCGCGAACTTTACAAAACTCGGCTTCCATCCCGGCTTCGGCCTGACCGTGACGCTGCCCGAGCTGATCGGCAAGAACAACGCCGAGCTGATGTTCTACACCAGCCGCCGCGTCACCGGCGAGGAAGCCGTCAAATGGGGCCTCGCCAACGAGCTGGTGCCGCAGGACCAGGTCAAGGCAGCCGCACTGAAGCTCGCCGGCGAAATCGCCGAATGCTCCCCGCTCGGTCTCGTCTCCACCCGCGCGACGATGCGCGCCGACCTGGCCGACCGCGTCATGGCCGCGACCAATCACGAGCTCGAGGAGCAGACCAGGCTGCGCGCGACGGAGGATTTCAAGGAAGGCGTGAAGGCCACGGAAGAACGGCGTGTGGCGAATTTCAAGGGGCGGTGATTGCGTTCTTCCTTCTCCCCTTGTGGGAGAAGGGATTAACCCCGGCCCACCACCAGCGCATCGACGATCGTGACGCCCTGCCCCTCCGGGTGCACGTGCACCGGGTTGAGCTCGATCTCCGCGATTTCCTCTGCATGCCGTGACGCAAGCACGGAGATGTCGGCAATCAGTTGCGACGCCGCCGCAACATCCGCCTTCGCCGCTCCGCGAAAACCATTCAACAACGGCGCGGCCTTCAAGCTCGCCAGCATCGCGCCGGCTTCTTCCGCGCTCACGGGCGCCGGGCGGTAGACGACGTCGCGGAACAGCTCCGTGGTGATACCGCCGAGGCCCACCATCATCATCGGCCCGAAGGTCTTGTCCGTCATCGTGCCGATGATGATCTCGACGCCTTTCTTCGCCATCGGCGCGACCAGCACGCCTTGAATTACGGCATCCGGCCGGTGCTTGCGCGCATTGTTGAGCAGCGCTTCGAACCCAAGAAACACCTCGCCCTTGGTGGTGATGTTGACGCGCACGCCGCCGACCTCGCTCTTGTGCGCAATGTCCGGCGACTGGATTTTCATCACCAGCGGGAAACCGACGCCCGCGATGGCCGCGTCCAACTCGCCCTTCTCTTTCACCAGCACTTCGGCCGGCAGCACAACGCCGGCGGCGCGAAGCAATTCCTTGCTGTCGGCCTCGGACAGAACCGGTGAAGTCAGATGCGCCGAGAGATCGCGCGCGGGCAGCTCCGCCCCATCCGCCGGCTTCTGCAGTTTGAAGTTGGCGTAGTCGACCAGCTGCCGCATCGCCACACCGACATGAGTCAGACCGGACAGCACAACGACGCCGGATTTGGCAAGCTCGTGCCGCGCGAAGTCCGACGGCACCGTATAGGAGTAAAACACCACGGGCTTGTGCTGCGCGGCCAGTACCGGCTTCAGCTCCGCTTCCTTGAAGGGCTTGCGCACCTCGCTCGACAGCGACAGCAAGACCAGAATTGCATCGACCTCGTCGGAAGCAGTCAGCAGATCAACGCTCTTTTGCAAGCCGCCCGATGTCACGCCTTGCGCTGTGACGTCGATCGGATTGCGCGCGGTGCCGTAGGACGGCATCAGCGTCTTGATCTCCGCCTGGATTTTTTCGGAGAGCTCCGGCACTTGCAAGCCTTGCCGCGCCACGGCATCGGCGCCCCAGATGCCGGCACCGCCGGAGACGGTGACCACGGCGACGCGATCGCCTTTTGGCAACCGATTGCTCGCAAGCACTGCTGCGATCGTCAGCGCCTCGTCGAGATCGTTGGAGACGATGAAGCCATATTTGGCAAACACGGCGTCGTAGGCCGCCGACCACCCGGCCATGCTCGCGGTGTGCGAGGCGGCCGCGCGCATCCCGGCGCCAGAGCGGCCGACTTTTGTCACGATGACAGGCTTCTTCAGCTCGGCTGCCCGGCGCGCTGCCGCGAGAAACTTGTCGACGTCGCGAATGCCTTCGATGAACAGCAGGATCACGTCGGTCGCGGCGTCCTGCACCATGTAATCCAAAAATTCACCGGCCCCCAGATCGGATTCGTTGCCCGCACTGACGACATAGCTCACGGCAATGCCGATCGCCTTGGCGCGGTGATAATAGGCAAAGCCGATGCCGCCGCTCTGCGCGACAATGCCGATCCGTTTCGTCGTCGCGACCAGCGGCGCCACACCCGGCTTGACGTCCACGGCGGGACTGAACGTTGCCGCCACACGCTGCATCTGGCTGAAAAATCCCTCGGCGTTCGGACCGGAAATCCGCATGCCGGTGCGCCCGGCCAGCGCCGCGATCGCGTCCTGCATCGCCGCACTGTCACCACCTTCCTCGGCAAATCCGGAGGAGATGATCACGGCGTTCCTGACGCCGGCGGTGGCACATTGTTCGAGCGCGGCAAGCACGGCGCGTGCGGGAATGATGATGACGGCGAGATCGATCGGCGCGCCGATCTCCGTGATCGATTTGTAGCAAATGAGCCCGTCGATCTCGGCGTAGTTCGGGTTCACCGGGTAGATTTTTCCGGGATACTCGTTCTTGCGCAACATCGACAACAGCCGGCCCGGAATCTTCTCGTGATCGCGCGAGGCGCCGATCAACGCGATGCTTGCCGGTGCGAAGAAGCTGTCGAGCGGATGCGGCATGTGACGTTCCTTACTCGCCGGTAGCCGTCGCCCTTCGAGGCTCGCCGAAGCGGCGAGCACCTCGGGGTGACGGATAACGATCGGAGGATCAACTGACGCGGAACGTCACCCCGCCGAGCAAAAACTCATCGCCTGCAACCGCAAGCCCCTTTGCCTTGGCCGCATGCAGCACTTGTGCTTTGTCCGCAACCCGAAACTCCAGCGCGCTCATGATCTCGCTGGCGCCTTTGACGAAGCGGAAGGTCGCATTGGGCAGCTTCAATTCGGTATCGCCACTCGGCGCAACGCCGATGATCTTGCCCCAATGCTCGGCCAGCCCTGTTGGATCCGGGCTCTGCATCTCCACGCTCGTCAACGCCTGCGTCACGTCCTTGCGGATGGATTTTTGCCAGTCCGGCCCCGCCGGCGGATACGGCCCCAGAATGTCGTCGCTGCCTTCGGTGTGGTTGAACTCGATGAAGGCGGCGCGGCAGTCGCGGGGATGGAGCTGCACGCCGTGATAGGGCGCGTGGTCGATGACGTTGGCGGTGCGCACGCCAAGCGCGTTGGCGTTACGGCCGCGCTCGTCGGGATCGTTGCAGCAGAAGATCGCCATGTAGCCGCCGCGCCCGCCGCTCTTTTCGATGAAGCGACCGGCGGTGGTGCCATCCTTGAACGGTGCGACGACCTCCAGCAGAATCGTGTCGACCGGAAGCAGCGCGTTCTCCAGGCCGTATTTTGCGACATTGCCGTCGCGATAGCAGACGGCGAGGCCCATGATTTCCGCGATGTCGGAGATGACAGGCGCGAGCTGCGGCGCGACCAGGCAAATCTGCCGCAGCCGCATATAGGGCGCCATCGTCATGCGCCCTTGAAGGTCGGCTTGCGCTTCTCGACGAACGCCTTTGCAGCCTCCTTGTGGTCCTCGGTGTCGCTGCAGCGGGTGTGATGGATCGCCTCGCCGTCGAAGCAATCTTCCAGCGCGAGATGCTCGGCATTGTTGATGTTGCGCTTGATGAAGCCCAGCGCAATGGATGGGCCCTGCGCCAGCGACAGCGCCAGCTCGTGCGCGGCCGTGTCGAGCTCGGCGTCGGGGACGACCTTCGTCACCATGCCGATCGCATGAGCCTCCTTCGCGGTCAGGACCGGCGACAGCAAATAGAGCTCGCGCGCCCGCGCACTGCCGAGCAGCTGGGTGAGGAAATAGGTACCGCCGTAATCGCCGGAGAAGCCGACTTTGGCAAAGGCGGTGGTGATCTTGCAGGATTCGGAGGCGATGCGGAGGTCACACGACAGCGCCATCGACAGACCCGCGCCGGCCGCAGCGCCATCGAGCTGCGCCACCACGGGTTTCGGCATCTGGTGCAGGATGCGCGACACCTCCATGCCGCGGCGCAGGTTCGCCATCTTCACTTCGAACGGCAGCGGCGCGCGTCCCTCCGCCATCGACTTGACGTCGCCGCCGACGCAGAAGCTGCCGCCCGCGCCTTTGAACAGCACCGCACGCACCTCCGGATCGTCCGCCGCGCGCCGCGCCGCCACGACCAGCCCGGCGACCATGTCCGGGTTGAGCGCGTTCTTCCGCTCGGGCCGGTTCATGGTGATGGTGAGCAGCCCGCCTTCGAGCTTCTGCAGGACCATGTCGTTGCTCATGGGACGTCTCCCTTGTTGTTGTTTGATAGAGCTTTGGCCACACCCGTCATTGCGAGGAGCGAAGCGACGAAGCAATCCAGACCGTCTCTGCGGAAACATCTCTGGATTGCTTCGCTCGCAATGACGGTGTTTATTTCTTCACCAGCGGGCAGCGCGACTGCTCCAGCGACTGGAACGCCTCGCTGCCGGGCACGGTGGCGAGCAGCTTGTAGTCGTCCCAGCGGCCCTTGGACTCCGACGGCTTCTTGACCTCGAACAGGTACATGTCGTGGATCATGCGGCCGTCCTCGCGGATCTTGCCATTTTTGGCGAAGAAGTCGTTGATCGGTGTCTCCTTCATCACCTTGATCACCGTCGCAGCGTCGGTCGTGCCGGCCGCCTTCACCGCTTTCAGATAGTGCGTCACGGAAGAGTAGACGCCGGCTTGCGCCGAGGTCGGCGGCCGCTTCATGCGCTCCTGGAAGCGCTTCGAAAACGCACGGGTGTCGTCGTTGAGATCCCAGTAGAAGGCTTCCGCAAGCAACAGGCCCTGCGCGGTCTCGAGCCCGATCGAGTCGATGTCGGTCACGAAGGCGAGCAGCGGCGAGACTTTCTGACCGCCCTTGGTGATGCCGAACTCGGCCGCCTGCTTGATGGCGTTGACGGTGTCGCCGCCCGCGTTGGCAAGGCCAATCACCTTGGCCTTTGAGGCCTGGGCCTGAAGCAGGAACGACGAAAAATCCGACGTGTTGAGCGGATGGCGCACGCTGCCAAGCACCCTGCCGCCGGTCTTGATCACGACGGCGCTGGTGTCCTTCTCCAGATCCTGGCCGAAGGCGTAGTCGGCGGTGAGGAAGAACCAGCTGTCGAGGCCGGACTTCACGGCCGCGAGGCCGGTCACATTGGCCTGGCCGTAGGTGTCGAACACGTAGTGGATGGTATAGGGACCGCAGGCCTCGTTGGTGAGACGGATCGAGCCCGGACCATTGAAGATGATGATCTTGTTGCGCGCTTTCGCGATCTCACCGGCGGCAAGCGCGGTCGCGGAGGCCGCGACGTCGTAGATCATCTCGACGCCCTGATTGTCGAGCATATCGCGGGCGATGTTGGCGGAGAGATCGGCCTTGTTCTGATGGTCGGCCGCCAGCACCTGGATCTTGCGTCCGAGCACCTCACCGCCAAAATCCTCCACGGCCATCTTGGCGGCGGTCTCGCTGCCGGGGCCGGTGATGTCGGCATACAGGCTCGACATGTCGAGGATGCCGCCGATCTTCAGCGGCGGCTTGTCCTGCGCCTGCACGGCGCTCGCACTCAGCGCCAACGCGGCGGCAAAAATGCCCGACAAAACATGCTTCATCGAAAAAGACCTCCCTTATTGCGCCGTACTCTGATGGCGGCTTGGTTATTGCTCTTGGTTATTGCTCTTGGCTAAAGCCGTTGCCGCAATCATGCCGCATGCACGAGAGCGCAGCAAGCGAAGGTGCGCTACGGGGACACGATTGGCGCGTACGTTTTCCGCAAAACGGAATGGCCGTGTGCGGCAAGATGCTTCCACGCCGTCCTTGTTTCGCTGCGCCCGCAATGACGGAGTGTAACGAAGCCTCTTCGCGACACGCCGCGCTTGAGTTAAGACTAGCGCGCAACGCAACCTCTCCGGGTCACGTGACGCAACGGCTTCACCCCATCGTCGCAATCCTTCTCGTCGCGGGTCACAGCGCATTCGCGAGCCCGTGCCGGTTCGAGTCCCAAGGCGAAGGTCGCGTCGCGGCGATCGTCGACGCCCGCGGCGTGCGCCTCGACGACGGCCGCGACATCCGCCTGAACGGCATTGAGCCGACCGCGACCACGAGGCAGGCGCTGACCGCGCTGCTCGTCGGCCGCGACGTGATTCTGCGCAGCGCTGACGACACGCCCGACCGCTATGGCCGGCAAGGCGCACTGGTCTTTGTCGGCGAGAGCGACATCTCCGTGCAGGCGGTGCTGCTCGCCCAGGGCGACGCCATCGTCTCCGCCGAGATCACCGACAAGGATTGCGCGACCGCCCTGATGGAATCGGAGGCCGAAGCGCGGCGCCAAAAAAAGGGCAACTGGGCTGACCCGTCGGCCATAAAAAACGCGGAAAGTCCGGACGATATTTTGGCGGGGATCGGGCGTTTTGTGGTGGTCGAGGGCAAAGTCCTGTCGGTCCGGCAAGCTGGGGCAATGACTTACCTCAACTTCGGACGGAACTGGACACGCGGCTTTGCCGTGACTATTTCAAAGCGGACAGTACCGGCATTCGAAAGCGCCGGGATCGCTCTTAAGTCTCTGGAGAATAGACGTATTCGCGTCCGGGGCTGGGTCGAGGGGAATACGGGGCCGCGTATCGATGTACGCCTCGCGGGGCAGGTCGAATTGCTGGGCGCAAACGAGCCGACAGGGGTAAGGCCCTAAAAGGGCCAGGCACGGGTTAAGCAACGTGAATGGGGTGCTAGAACGGCACGGACGAGGCGAACGCCGCCGCATGCGGGCAGCGCTGGCCGTGCTATGCCTTGTTCTGGGTTCAGCCCTTGCCGGCTGCGGTGACATGAACCGGTTCCAGACCGCGGCGGCACCGCCGATCGTGGCGATGCCCAAGCCGAAGCCGGCCGTCGCGCAGACCCCCGCCACCGAGAAGGAGCACGAGCGCATCCTGGCGAGCTATGGCGGCACTTACGACGATCCCAGGCTCGAATCGCTCGTGACCAAAACGGTCGACCGGCTGGTCGCGGCGTCCGACCGCCCCGACCAGGGCTATCGGGTCACGATCCTCAATTCCGGTGCGGTGAACGCTTTCGCGCTGCCGAACGGCCAGCTCTATGTCACCCGCGGCCTGCTTGCGCTCGCCAGCGACACCTCGGAATTGTCCTCCGTGCTCAGCCATGAGATGGCGCATGTGCTGTCCAAGCACGCCGCGATGCGCGAGGACCAGGCGCGCCAGGCCGCGATCGTCACCCGCGTCGTCACCGACATGAGCAACGATCCCGATCTCACCGCGCTCGCGCTCGCCAAGACCAAGCTGACCATGGCGAGCTTTTCGCGTAATCAGGAGTTCGAGGCCGACGGCATCGGCGTCGGCATCTCCGCCAAGGCCCATTTCGACCCTTATGGTGCCGCACGCTTTCTCTCGGCGATGGAGCGCAATGCGGAGTTGAAAGTCGGCAAGACTTCGCTCGATCCGCGCGCGCAGGATTTCACCTCGTCGCATCCGGCAACGCCGGAGCGCGTGCAGAACGCGCAGACCATCGCGCGGCAGTACTCAGCGCCAGAAGGCGCCGAGCGCGACCGCGAAACCTATCTCGCCGCGATCGACAACCTCGTCTACGGCGAAGACCCCAGCGAAGGTTTTGTCCGCGGCCGGCGCTTCCTGCATCCCAAGCTCGGCTTCACCTTCCAGGCGCCGGACAATTTTACGCTCGACAACACCGCGCAGGCCGTGATCGGCGTGCGCGACGGCGGCTCGCAGGCGATGCGTTTCGACGTCGTGCGGGTGCCGGCAGAACAGTCGCTCGGCGATTACCTGAATTCCGGCTGGATGGAGGGCGTCGAGAAGGCGTCCACGGAGGACATCACCATCAACGGTTTCCCGGCTGCGTCCGCCACCGCCAAGGGCGACCAGTGGCAGTTCAAGGTCTATGCGCTGCGCTTCGGCAGCGACGTCTACCGCTTCATCTTTGCGGCACGGCAGAAGTCGACCGAGAGCGAGCGCAATGCGCGCGAGACCGTCAGTTCATTCCGCCGCCTGACGCTCGACGAGATCCAGGCCGCGCGCCCCCTGCGCATCAAGGTCATCACCGTGCAGCCCGGCGACACCGTGGAATCGCTCTCCCACCGCATGGCCGGCGTCGATCACCCGGCCGAACGTTTCCGCGTGCTCAACGGCCTCGATCGCAACGCGCAGGTGAAGGTGCGGGATCGCGTGAAGGTCGTGGCGGATTGAGGCTGCAGTAGGATGGGCAAAGCGAAGCGTGCCCACCATTCTCGACGCGATGTTTGCGGATGGTGGACACGGCGCTACGCGCCTTTGGCTGCCCTACAAGCCGCTTCAGCCCTAGCCGCCCGCGTCCATGTCTCCGGCCTCGCGCTGGCCGCTGAGCCAGAGCGCGAGCAGGGTCCAGAACGCGCCTGACAGCAGATACGCTCCCGAGGCGATGACGCCGAGATTGGTCGCAAGCAACAGAGCGACCAGCGGCGCGAAACCGGCGCCGAACAGCCAGGCCATGTCCGAGGTCAGCGCCGAGGCCGTGTAGCGGTACGCCTGCTTGAAGTTCGAGGCGATCGCGCCCGACGACTGGCCGAATGACAGGCCGAGCAGGATGAAGCCGATCACCATGTAGATGGTCTCGCCGAACGCGCCGGCATCGAGCAGCTGCGGAGCAAAGCCGCTGTAGATCGCGATCGCGATCGCCGACCCCATCAGCAGCGACTTGCGGCCGACGCGGTCGGCGATGACGCCGGAGAGCACGATCGCGCCGACGCCGAACACGGCGGCGACGATCTCGATGATCAGGAAGCGCACCGGGCTTTCGCGGGTGAACAGGAACACCCAGGACAGCGGAAACACCGTAACCATGTGGAACAGCGCAAAGCTCGCCAGCGGCGCGAATGCGCCGAGCATGATGTTCTGGCCTTCGCGCGCCACAGTCTCGGAGATGCGCGAGGGCTGCAATTCGCGGGTCTCGAACAGCGAGGCATATTCTTCCGTCGTCACCATGCGCAGGCGCGCGAACAGCGCCACGACGTTGATGGCGAAGGCGACGAAGAACGGGTAGCGCCAGCCCCAATCGAAGAAATCGTCGGCCGAGAGATTCCCCGCGAAATAGGCGAACAGCGCGCTCGCCACGATCAGCCCGAGCGGCGCGCCAAGCTGCGGCACCATCGCGTACCAGCCGCGCTTTGACGGCGGCGCATTCAGCGCAAGCAGCGAGGCCATCCCGTCCCAGGCGCCGCCCCAGGCCAGACCCTGCGCGATGCGCGCCAGCGCCAGCAGCCAGATCGCCGCAACGCCGATCTCGTGATAGCCGGGCAGGAACGCGATCGCGACGGTGGCGGTGCCGAGCAGGAACAGCGCCGAGATCAGCTTGGCCGTCTTGCCGTATTCGCGGTCGACCGTCATGAAAATGACGGTGCCGATCGGCCGGGCCACGAAGGCCAGCGCAAAGATCATGAAGGAATAGAGGGTGCCGGTCAGTTCGCTCGTGAACGGGAACACCAGGCGCGGAAAGACGATCACCGAGGCGATCGCGAAGACGAAGAAGTCGAAGAATTCCGAGGTGCGGCCGATGATGACGCCGATGGCAATCTCGCCGGGACGGGCTTGGTCGTGGCCGTGCTCGCCCGAGTGGAGGTCTGCCATTGCGGGGGTCTGTGCCGTCGCCATTGGTGCGCCCTTAACGTCCTGAAAATCAAAGCCGACCGCCCGGCGGGGCGCCAGGCGATCCGGTTCTGTTTGGCGCAACATTTCGCACTGCAACATTGGACAAATTGTCCAATGTCCGGATTGCTGCGTCGCAGCTACCCCTTGGTCTCACGAAAGAACTCATTCTCATAAGGTCGGCCCGTGTCCCGTCTCAAGATCCTGGCGCTGCTACCCCTGGCGGTCGCGCTCAGCGGCTGCAACTACGTCGTGCTGGCACCAGCCGGTGATATCGCAGCGCAACAGCGCGACCTCGTCATCATGTCCACCGTCCTGATGCTCCTGATCGTCGTTCCCGTGATGGCGCTGACGGTGCTGTTCGCCTGGCGCTACCGCCAGTCCAACACCGACGCCCGCTACGAGCCCGAATGGGACCACTCGACCAGCCTTGAGCTGGTGATCTGGTCGGCGCCGCTTTTGATCATCGTTTGCCTGGGCGCGCTGACCTGGATGGGCACGCATCTGCTCGACCCCTATCGCAACATCGGCCGCATCTCCGCGGAGCGCTCCGTGGACCAAAGCAAGGTCCCTCTCGTGGTCGACGTCGTCGCGCTCGACTGGAAGTGGCTCTTCATCTATCCGGACTACGGCATCGCCACCGTCAATGAGCTCGCGGCGCCGGTCGATCGTCCGATCAATTTCCATATCACCGCGTCTTCGGTGATGAACTCTTTCTACATCCCCGCGCTCGCCGGACAGATCTATGCGATGCCGGGCATGGAGACGTCGCTCCACGCCGTGATCAACCACGCCGGTACGTATAAGGGGTTCTCAGCGAACTATAGCGGCGCCGGTTTCTCCGGCATGCACTTCAACTTCCACGGGCTCGACGACAAGGGCTTCGACGCCTGGATCGCCAGCGCCAAATCCGGCGGCGGCTCGCTCGGCCGCGCCGAATATCTCCAGCTCGAGAAGCCCAGCCAGAACGAGCCGGTGCGGCGCTACGGCACCGTCGATTCCGATCTCTACCGCCTGATCCTCAACATGTGCGTCGAGACCGGTAAGATGTGCCAGAGCGAGATGATGGCGATCGACGCCAAGGGCGGCCTCGGCCATGAGGGTCTGAACAACACGCTGCCGCTGGCCTACGACAAATACGCGCGCCGCGGCACGGCGCTTGGGCCGGAGCCCAGCTTCGTCGCCGGCACCTGCACGCCCGATGCGCCGCAGGGCAAGACCACCGCCTCGATCACGGCACCTCTCGACACCGCGCCGCTGCTCGGCGCCGGCCTGAAGCGGCCGACTTTCACGCCGCTGAGGTCCTCGTCCTTCTTCCTCGGACAACGTCCGAAGTCAGATTCGTAAAGAGATCCCGCATGTCTCCTGATCTTCTCAAGCTCATCTTTGGCCGGCTCACCTTTGAATCTCTGCCGCTGCACGAGCCGATCGTCGTCGGCACCTTTGCTGTGGTGGCGACCGGCGGCCTCATCATGTTCGCCGGTCTGAGCTATTTCCGCCTCTGGGGCTATCTCTGGAGCGAGTGGTTCACCAGCGTCGACCACAAGCGCATCGGCATCATGTACATGATCCTCGGCATCGTGATGCTGCTGCGCGGCTTCGCCGATGCGCTGATGATGCGGTTGCAGCAGGCGCTCGCCTTTGGCGGCTCGGAGGGCTATCTCAACTCCCATCACTACGACCAGGTCTTCACCGCCCACGGCGTGATCATGATCTTCTTCGTGGCGATGCCGCTGGTCACCGGCCTGATGAACTTCGTCGTGCCGCTCCAGATCGGCGCGCGCGACGTGTCGTTTCCGTTCCTGAACAATTTCAGCTTCTGGATGACGGTCGGCGGCGCGGTGCTGGTGATGGCCTCGCTGTTCATCGGCGAATTCGCCCGCACCGGCTGGCTCGCTTATCCGCCGCTGTCGAACATCGGGTACAGCCCGGACGTCGGCGTCGACTATTACATATGGGGATTGCAGGTCGCAGGCGTCGGAACGACGCTGTCCGGCATCAACCTGATCTGTACCATCGTCAAGCTGCGGTGCCCCGGCATGACCATGATGCGGATGCCGGTGTTCACCTGGACCGCGCTCTGCACCAACGTCCTGATCGTCGCTTCCTTCCCGGTTCTGACCGTCGTGCTCGCGCTGCTTTCGCTCGACCGCTACGTCGGCACCAACTTCTTCACGAACGATTTCGGCGGCAGCCCGATGATGTACGTGAACCTGATCTGGATATGGGGTCATCCCGAGGTCTACATCCTGGTTCTCCCCGCCTTCGGCATCTTCTCCGAGGTGACCTCGACCTTCTCCGGCAAGCGGCTGTTCGGCTACACCTCAATGGTCTACGCCACTGTCGTCATCACCATCCTGTCGTACCTGGTCTGGCTGCACCACTTCTTCACGATGGGGTCGGGAGCGAGCGTCAACTCATTCTTCGGCATCACCACGATGATCATCTCGATCCCGACGGGCGCGAAGATGTTCAACTGGCTGTTCACGATGTATCGCGGCCGCATCCGGTTCGAGCTGCCGATGATGTGGACGATCGCGTTCATGCTGACCTTCGTGCTCGGCGGCATGACCGGCGTGCTGCTGGCGGTGCCGCCGGCCGACTTCGTCCTGCACAACAGCCTGTTCCTGATCGCGCATTTCCACAACGTGATCATCGGCGGCGTCGTGTTCGGCGCGTTCGCCGGCATCGGCTACTGGTTCCCGAAGGCGTTCGGCTTCAAGCTGGATCCGTTCTGGGGCAAGCTGTCGTTCTGGTTCTGGGTCACCGGCTTCTATCTCGCCTTCATGCCGCTCTATGTGCTCGGCCTGATGGGGGCGTGACCCGGCGCTTGCGCGTGTTCGACGATCCCAGCTTGCAGATCTGGTTCATCATCGCCGGCATTGGCGCCTTTCTAGTCTTCCTCGGCATCCTCTCGATGCTGATGCAGTTCGCCGTCAGCTTCCTCAGGCGCGAGCAGCTCAAGGACGTCACCGGCGATCCCTGGGATGCGCGCACGCTGGAATGGGCGACCTCGTCGCCGCCGCCGGCCTATAACTTCGCCTTCACCCCCGTCGTCCACGACAATGACGCGTGGTGGGATATGAAGCGCCGCGGCTACCAGCGTCCGCTCACCGGGTTCAAGCCGATCCACATGCCCAGCAGCACCGGCACCGGCATCATCCTCGCCGGTCTTGCCACCGCGATGGGTTTCGGCCTGATCTGGTACATCTGGTGGCTTGCCGCCGCGAGCTTCGCTGCGATGCTCGTCGTCGGGATCGGCCACACCTTCAACTATCACCGCGACTTCGACATTCCGGCTGACGATGTCATCCGGGCCGAGGACGCGCGCACCAAACTGCTCGCCGGAGCCAAGTAATGACTGTCATTGTCAATCCCGCGCAAACCGGCGAACCGGTCTTCTACCTCGCCGACGAACACCCGCATCCAGAAGGCTACAGCACCTCGCTGGGCTTCTGGATCTATCTGATGAGCGACTGCCTCATCTTCGCGATCCTGTTCGCCACATTCGGCGTGCTCGGCGGCAATTACGCCGCCGGTCCCGCGCCGAAGGACCTGTTCGAGCTGCCTTTGGTCGCGGTCAACACCTCGATGCTGCTGCTGTCGTCGATCACGTATGGCTTTGCCATGCTGACCATGCAGCAGAACAAGATCGGCCAGACCCAGATGTGGCTGGCGATCACCGGCCTGTTCGGCGCCGCCTTCATCGGCATCGAGCTCTCCGAGTTCGCCCACATGATCCATGAAGGCGCGACGCCGCAGCGCAGCGCCTTCCTGTCCGCCTTCTTCACCCTGGTCGGTACCCACGGCCTGCACGTCACCTGCGGCCTGATCTGGCTGGTGACCCTGATGGTGCAGGTCTCGAAGTTCGGCCTGATCGAGGCCAACCGCCGCCGCCTGATGTGCCTGTCGATGTTCTGGCACTTCCTCGACGTGGTCTGGATCGGCGTCTTCACCTTCGTCTATCTCCTGGGAGTTCTGCGATGAACACCGATACTCACGCTGCCCACGCGGACGATCATCACCAGGGCGACAGCCACGCCCACGGCTCGTTCTCGACTTACATGCTCGGCTTCGTGCTCTCGGTCGTGCTCACCGCGATCCCGTTCTGGCTGGTGATGAGCGGCGCGCTTCCGAGCAAGCAGATCACCGCGCTGGTGATCATGGCCTTCGCGGTCGTGCAGATCGTCGTGCACATGATCTACTTCCTGCACATGAGCCCCAAGTCGGAGAATGGCTGGAGCATGATGGCGCTGATCTTCACCATCGTCATGGTGGCGATCGCGCTGTCGGGTTCGCTGTGGGTGATGAACCACCTCAACAGCAACATGATGCCGATCCACCAGATGACTGGAATGAAATGAACGAGACTGGGACTGTGATAAGCAAAGCAGACGGGGCTCGCGGAAAAGCTGCGCGTCCGTCCTTGTGGCTCACGGTCCTCTCGCTCACGGCCTTTGCACTTCTGATCGCGCTCGGCGTCTGGCAGATCGAGCGCCGCGCCTGGAAGCTGGCGCTGATCGATCGCGTCGAGCAGCGCGTTCATGCCCCGGCCCAGCCGATCCTCTCGATCGCGTCATGGCCCGCGGTGTCCACCGCAAATGACGAATACAGGCATGTTAGCGTCACCGGCCGCTTCCTGCATGACCGCGAGACGCTGGTTCAGGCCGTCACCGAAGAAGGCCCGGGCTATTGGGTGCTGACGCCGCTTCAGCGCAGCGACGGCACGATGGTCCTGGTCAACCGCGGCTTCGTGCGGTCCGAGCGGCGCGACGCGTCGATGCGCCGGGACGGCAATCCGGACGGCCAAGTCGAAATCACCGGCTTGTTGCGCATCACGGAGCCGAAGGGCGGATTCCTCAGGAACAACGTGCCCCAACACAATCGCTGGTATTCACGGGATGTCGCCGCGATTGCGGCGGCACGCGGGCTCGGCGAGGTCGCGCCGTTCTTCGTCGATGCCGACGCCGGATCACAATCCAGCAGCGGTCCGATCGGCGGATTGACCGTGGTCCGCTTTCCCAATAACCACCTGATCTATGCGCTGACGTGGTTTGCCCTGGCTTTCATGCTGGCCGGAAGACTTTTTGTCACATTCGGCGGCGGGCTGTTCCGCCGCAAGAAGCCCTGGAGCGGCTTCGTCCACGAAGCGGCCGGCGGCTCCGATGCCGTCGCCCGCAGAACGGGATCAGATGCTGGAACGATCGTCGAGCCAACCTGACGACGGAAGAACGCATGGCGCCGTCACGCTGCAATCGCAGGCGGACGCGCGCAGCGAGCTGATCGGGGCTGCGCCGACCGACGACGAGACCAACCGCAAGAACATGGCGCTGCTGATCCAGCTGCGCTGGACTGCGGTGGTCGGCCAGATCGTGACCATCGGCGGCGTGCATGTCTGGCTCGGCATTCCCCTGCCCCTCACCCGCATGGGCGCGGTGATCGGCGCGCTGGTGTTTCTCAACGTCTCCAGCCTCGTCTGGGTGCGCCATCGCGCCGCGATCACCAACAACGAGCTGCTGGTCGCCTTGATGCTGGACGTCGCCGCGCTGACCGCGCAGCTTTATCTCAGCGGCGGCGCCACCAATCCCTTCACCTCGCTGTTCCTGCTCCAGGTGACGCTGGGCGCGGTGCTGCTCGATGGCCGCTCGACATGGTCGCTGGTCGCGTTGACCTGCGCGAGCTTCGTCTGGCTGACGGTCGCGTACCGGCCGCTCGACTTGCCGCCGAACCCGCTGAGCGAGACCTACACGCTCACCGTCGCCGGCATGCTGCTGGGCTTCGTGCTCAACGCCGTGCTGCTCGTGGTGTTCGTCACCCGCATCAACAGGAATTTGCGCCAGCGCGACGCACATCTGGCGGCGCTGCGCCAGCATGCCGCCGAGCAGGATCACATCGTGCGCATGGGCCTGCTCGCCTCCGGCGCGGCGCACGAGCTCGGCACGCCGCTCGCCTCGCTCTCGGTCATCCTCAGCGACTGGCGGCGCATGCCCGACCTCGCCGCCGATCAGGAGCTGGCCGAAGATCTCGCGGAGATGGAGACTTCGCTGCAACGTTGCAAGACCATCGTGACCGGCATCCTGGTGTCGGCCGGCGAGGCCCGCGGCGAAGGCTCGTCTCCGACGACGGTGACGGCCTTCGTCACGGCGCTGGTGGAAGAGTGGCGCGACGCGCGCTCGGCGCACACGCTGTATTTCGTCAACACCTTCGGCGAGGACGTCGCGATCGTGTCCGACATCGCGCTGAAGCAAGTCATCTTCAATGTGCTCGACAACGCCTATGAGGTCTCGCGCGACTGGGTCGAGCTCGTGGCCGAGCGCGAGGGCGACAATCTCGTGCTGTCTATCAGCGACCGCGGCGCGGGCTTTGCGCCGGAGATGCTGGCACAGCTCGGAAAACCCTATCAGTCGAGCAAGGGCCGCGCCGGCGGCGGGCTCGGCCTGTTCCTGGTAGTGAACGTCGTGCGCAAGCTCGGCGGCAGCGTGACCGCTGAGAACCACAGGAAGCGCGGCGCCACCGTCCGCCTCACGCTGCCGCTCGCAACGCTCGCGATCGGAGGCAGCTTTGACGCCTGACCGCTCGCTCATCGTCGTCGAGGACGATGCCGGGTTCGCGCGCACGCTGAAGCGTTCG
Source organism: Bradyrhizobium sp. LB13.1 (assembly GCF_054056815.1). NCBI lineage: Bacteria > Pseudomonadati > Pseudomonadota > Alphaproteobacteria > Hyphomicrobiales > Nitrobacteraceae > Bradyrhizobium > Bradyrhizobium sp. LB13.1. The sequence goes on from NZ_JBSRYQ010000001.1 coordinate 123,815, forward strand.
TTTGAGCGCCGCAGCTACGAGGTCGTGCTCGCCGCCTCGATCGAGGACGTGCGGAAAGCTCTGGAGCAACGATCGTTCGGCTATGCCGTCGTCGACCTCAAGCTCGGCGGTGCCTCGGGCCTCGCCTGCGTCGAGCTTTTGCATACGCACGACCCGGAGATGCTGATCGTGGTGCTGACAGGCTTTGCCAGCATCTCCACCGCCGTCGAGGCCATCAAGCTCGGCGCATGCCACTATCTGGCAAAGCCGTCGAACACCGACGACATCGAAGCCGCCTTCAACAAGGCCGAAGGCAATGCCGAGGTCGCACTCGACGCCCGGCCGACATCGATCAAGACGCTCGAATGGGAGCGCATCCACCAGACCCTGATCGAGACCGACTTTAATATTTCGGAAGCGGCGAGAAGGCTGGGGATGCACCGGCGCACGCTGGCACGGAAGCTAGAGAAGCGGCCGGTGAAGTGAGCCAGCGCCCCGACAAGTGCGAATCTAGGGTGGGTTAGTTAGCGTCGCGTAACCCACCTCTTTGTTTTTCGCGCGGAAAGAGAAGCGGTCGGTTACGCCTAGCGGACTGCGCAACGCGCCGCCGCGAGGATAACCCACCCTACGAAACCACGAACTCCGAACAAAAAGCCCGGCCAAACGGCCGGGCTTTGAACTGTTGCGATGAACGCGAGACGCTTACGCCGCCTCGTCGGCGACCGTGGTGCCGCCGCCGCCCTCGGTCTCGTCGCTTTCGCCCTCGGCGTCCGTCTCGGCCTCGCCTTCGGCGGCTTCCGACTTGGCGCCGGTGCGGCGCGGGCTCTTGGCGAGCTGGGCCTCGATCTCCTTGACCGCTTCGGTCTCGGTCGAGTGCTGCACCACCGCGATCTCGCGGGACAGACGGTCGAGCGCTGCTTCGTAGAGCTGGCGTTCGCTGTAGGACTGCTCGGGCTGCGACTCGGAACGGTAGAGGTCGCGCACGACTTCTGCGATCGCGACGATGTCGCCCGAATTGATCTTGGCTTCGTATTCCTGGGCGCGGCGCGACCACATGGTGCGCTTGACGCGGGCACGGCCCTTGAGTGTCTCGAGCGCACGCTTCACCAGCGCAGGATCGGACAGCTTGCGCATGCCGACATTGGCGACCTTGGCGGTCGGCACGCGCAGCGTCATCTTGTCCTTGATGAAGTTGATGACGAACAGCTCGAGCTTCGCGCCGGCGATCTCCTGCTCCTCGATGGCCAGGATCTGGCCGACGCCGTGAGCGGGATAGACGACGAATTCGTTGGCCTTGAAACCCTGACGCTGGGTCACGACCTTCTTTTCCTCGACCTTCGGCGCAACAGCCGCGGGCTTCACGACCGGCTTGGCGGCAGCGACAGGGGCGGCCTTGGCAGGAGCAGCAGCAACCTTCGCCGCGGCCGGCTTGGCAGCGGGAGCCTTGGCAACAGCAGGTTTGGTAGCAGGCTTGGCAACAGGGGGCTTGGCAGCAACAGGCTTGGCCACGGTCGCTTTCGCGGCCGGCTTGGCAGTCTTGTTAGGCATTGCGCTTCTTTTGTTCTTCGAGGACTTTGCAGCCGGCGCCTTCGTCGCGGTCCGACCCTTGGATGCGCTACGGCTGGCCGCGGCGACTTTCTTGGCCACCTTGTGGGAAGCCTTCGCAGAAGTACTCTTTTTACGCGTTTTCTGTGACACAGCCTGTGCGCGGAAACTGCCACGCCCCTGTTCGACATCTGGTTTCACGGGAACCCAATGGGCCGACGGGGCTGACGAAGGGTTCGGTTTAATGTGCCCAATATAGCACATTTCCCGCAAAAATCAATGATTTAGGGGTCTTGAGGGCTGGTTTTCGGCGGTAGCGCCGCTATTAGGGTTAAGTTTGGGCCCGAATTAGTCGCCGGAGCCTGGGTTCGGAGAAAAATACTTGTCGAACTTGCCCTCTACGCCGTCGAATTCCTTGGCGTCGGCAGGTGATTCTTTCTTCTGGGTGATGTTCGGCCAGCTCTTGGCGTAGTCGGCGTTGACCGTGAGCCACTTTTCCAGGCCCGGTTCCGTGTCCGGCTTGATGGCGTCGGCGGGGCATTCCGGCTCGCACACGCCGCAGTCGATGCACTCGTCAGGATGGATGACGAGCATGTTCTCGCCCTCGTAGAAACAGTCGACCGGGCAGACCTCGACGCAGTCGGTGTACTTGCACTTGATGCAGTCTTCAGTGACGACGTAAGTCATCCAACGCTCCGAAAAGCTCTTTTAAAACTCGCGGCTTGCGTAGCGCGGATGGCCCGGCGCTGCAAGGTCGGCAACGGCCGATCATGACGGCTTTATGTGTCCGATCGACCAAGAAATGAATTCAAAGCGCAATTAATTGCGCTGAGAATTTGGAGGGCCTTCACTGACCTCTTCGTAGAGCACACGGGCCGAGGCGGCATCGCCGCGGCGCTCGTTGAAGGCTGCGACCTTCAAGACGCGCACGGTGCGATCGAGCGCGACGGTGAGCACGTCGCCGATCTTGACCGCATGCCCCGGCGATTTTTCGCGCACGCCGTTGACGCGGACATGGCCGGACTCGACGAGTTCAGCAGCCGAGGTCCGCGCCTTCACCACCCGCGCATGCCACAGCCATTTGTCGATGCGCTGCCGCTCGGTCGTGACTCTATTCCTTCTGACGCGTTTTCTTCACGCGAACCGCTCCGCACTTCGCTTGAAAACGCAGTGCTACTCCTTACGCCCGGACAGCTGCTCTTTCAGCGCGGCGAGCTTTGCGAACGGCGAGTTCGGATCGGCAGGACGATCGCGCTCGCGCGGGGTGGCGCTCGAGGCGTAGGGACGCAGCGACGGGCCGCCCTGGCGGTCGCGGCCCTTGTCGCGGTCGCGGCCGCGGTTGTCACGGCCCTTGTCGCGATCGCCGCCGAACTTGCCCTTGTTGCGATCGCGATCCTTGTTGTCGCGGTCCTTGCCTTGATCTCGACCTTGGAAGCTGCGGTTCTTGTCGCCGCGCCCCTGTCCCTCCGGACGCGGCGCAGCTTCGCCACCGCCTTCGCGCGGCTTGCGGAAGTCTCTGCCGCCATCGCGACCAGAATCTCGGCGATGACCGCCGCCATGGCGATGACGTTCGCCGCGCTTCTCGCCGTCGGCGGCCTGCGCTGCTTCGCCTTCGGCAGGCGCGGCACCTGCTTCAGCACCGGCCTGCGGCCGCGGCTGATTGTGGTGGCGCTGGTTACGATGGCGCTCGTGGCGCGGCTTGCGATCGTCGTGACGGCCGCCGGGACGCCAGACCTCGATGAGCTCGGGCTCGCTGGGCGTGGCTGCGGCCTCCACAGGCGCAGCGGCATCGGCCGACGCAGCGGCTTCGGCTGCAGCGGTCTCTGCGGGAGCGGTTTCGGCGGGAGCAGCTTCAGCAGCCTCGATGGGTGCAGCAACCTCTTCCACAGGCGGCGCGATGCCGGGAGCGTCTTCCGGCGTGACGGGGGCTTCAGGGGACGCTTCGAGAGCCGGTTCTTCGTGCACGGGCTCGTCGTGCTGCTCCATGCCGGGCGCGTCTTCGACGGTCACAGGCTCGGCGGCGGCTTCGATTGCGGCATCCGCAGACACGGCAGCGTCTTCGACCGGCGTTTCCGTCTCGGGCGTCTCGGCCGGAGCTTCGGTGCTTGCTTCAGCAGCCGGAGTCTCCACGACAACCGGCTTTGCCGGCAGCGGCGGGCGCTTATCCATGCGGTAGCCGAGCGCGCGCAGTACGGACGCAAAGTCCTCGCCGGCCGAGCCGGTGAGCGAGGTCATCGCCTGCGTCACGACAAAACTGCGGCCGTCGAACGCGCCGGCGGGCTTCTCGCCCGACGCGTTCTCGCGCCAGGCCAGCGCCGGGCGGATCAGATCGGCAAGGCGCTCCAGAATATCGACGCGCACGGCACGCTCGCCGGCCTGCTTGTAGCCGAGCACGCGATAGGCATCGCGCGGCAGCTGCTTGTCGACCGGGAACGAGGTGCGGCCCGAGCTCGCCAGATGCTGCGCGCCCGACAGCGCGGAGGGATCGACGTTGTCCTGCTTCAGCGCCCAGAGCAGCGCGGCCAGCGCGCGCCCGGCCGGCTTCAGCAGGCCGGGGAAATAGATGTGATAGGCGCCGAAGCGGACGCCATATTTGCGCAGGACGGCGCGCGAGGGCTGGTCGAGGTCCTTCAGCTCGTTGGCGATCTTCTGGCGCTCCAGCACGCCGAGCGCCTCGACGAGCTGGTAGGCGATGCCGCGGGCGATGCCGGTGACGTCCTCGGCCTTCGACAGCTCGAACATCGGCCCGAGCAGCTTTTCGATGTGCGTCTTGAGCCAGAGGTCGAGCCTGGCCTGCACCTTGTCGCGGGGGCCGCCGGTCAGGCGTTCGTCGGAGATGATGCGGATGCGCGGATGCAGCGCGTCCTCTGCGGCAGACAGCCGCGCCACGGCGTCGCCGGTCCAGCGGATCATGCCTTCCGAGGTCAGCACGAACTGCTCGTCCGGCGCGTTGCCCAGCTTTTCGGCGCGCGCGTTGATCTCGCCGGCGAGCACGGCCTGCGCTGCCGCCTGCAACGCTTTCGCATCGGAGCCGGCTTCCGCCGCATCCGGTGCAAAGGTGAAGCCATCGAGGCGGCCGATGACATGGCCTTCGACGATGACTTCGCCGGTCTTGCCGATTTCAGTATTCAAGCTCGTGTTCTCCCGCAGGCGGCGCATCAATACACTGGTCCGGCGATCAACGAAACGCTCAGTCAAGCGTTCATGGAGCGCATCCGATAATTTATTTTCGACCTCGCGGGCGATTCCCTGCCAGCGTTCGGGGTCTTTCAGCCAGTCCGGGCGGTTGGCGACGAAGGTCCAGGTGCGAATCTGTGCGATCCGGGCCGAGAGGGTGTCGATATCACCGTCGACGCGGTCGGCCTGGTCGATCTGGGTCCTGAACCAGGAATCGGGGATGCATCCCTTCTGCATCAGGAAGCCGTACAGCGTGGTGACCAGCTCGGCATGGGCGGCCGGCGACAATTTTCGGTAGTCCGGGATCTGGCAGGCGTCCCACAGCCGCTCCACGGCGTCCTTGCCATGCGCGACATCGCGCACCTCGGCGTCGCGGGCGGCATGGTCGAGCACGCGCATGTCCTCGGCGATCGGCGCGCGCGTCAGCGCCTCATGGCCGGGGCCCAGGTTCAGGGACACCTGGAGCGCGCCGAGCGAGGCAAAATCCAGCTTCGAATTGCGCCATTGCAAAACCTTGACGGGGTCGAAGGTGTGGTTCTGTAGCGCATTGACGAGTTCGGGCTCGAACGGCCCGCAGCGGCCGGTGGTGCCGAAGGTGCCGTTGCGGGTGGCGCGGCCGGCACGGCCGGCGATCTGGGCGAATTCGGACGGCGTCAGGCGGCGGAACTGGTAGCCGTCGAACTTGCGGTCGGAGGCAAAGGCGACGTGGTCGACGTCGAGATTGAGGCCCATGCCGACGGCGTCGGTGGCGACGAGATAATCGACCTCGCCGTTCTGGAACATCGCCACCTGCGCGTTGCGGGTGCGCGGCGACAGCGATCCCAGCACCACGGCGGCGCCGCCATGCTGACGGCGGATCAGCTCGGCGATGGCGTAGACCTCGTCGGCCGAGAAGGCGACGATCGCGGTGCGGCGCGGCTGGCGCGTGATCTTGCGGTCGCCGGCGAATTCCAGCTGCGACAGGCGCGGCCGCGTGATCATGGAGACGCCCGGCAGCAGCCGCTCGATGATCGGGCGCATCGTCGCTGCGCCCAGCAGCAGCGTCTCGTCGCGGCCGCGGCGGTTGAGGATGCGGTCGGTGAAGACGTGACCGCGCTCGAGATCAGAGGCGATCTGCACCTCGTCGACGGCGAGGAACGAGACGTCGAGATCCCGCGGCATCGCCTCAACGGTGGAGACCCAGTAGCGCGGCGATTTCGGCTTGATCTTCTCCTCGCCGGTCACAAGCGCGACGGCATCGGGGCCGACCCGCGCGGCGATCTTGTTATAGACCTCGCGTGCGAGCAGGCGCAGCGGCAGCCCGATCATGCCCGAGGGATGCGCGAGCATCCGCTCGATGGCGAGATGGGTCTTGCCGGTGTTGGTCGGCCCGAGCACCGCAGTGACGCCGGCGCCGGGGAGCCGCTCGGAAGCGAAGGGGGAGGAGGAAAAGGGCATCTCAGAGATTAGGTAATGGCGATTGGGGCGAATGTCAGTGCTGTTTTGGGGCGGGCCGGAGGCTGGGCCTTGCTCCTCATCCTGAGGAGCGCGTCAGCGCGTCTCGAAGGATGAAGGCCCCGGATGGTGCCGGGTCCCTCGCCCTTCGAGACGGCCGCTTACGCGGCCTCCTCAGGGTGAGGAGATCAAGCAGCGGAGAATATGGTGACGCTCCCCAAACCCCGCGCAACTGTCTCACTTTGCGACGCTTTTCCCTTTGTCTTTAAGCTTCGGAACGAGTTGAGAACGAATCGCGGCCGAATCGCAGACTCCCCATCAGTCCTGTTCCGTTCACGCAACATGTCGCGGGAGACTTATTGACTGCGCACTAGATGGAGTTTCGGGCTGCCGCACAAGCAACGTTTCGGTGGCACGTTCCTTAAAATTGGGGATGGCGCGGAGTCGAATCAGAATCGGCGAGGAGTCAAATGGATTCCCTGCTCAAGGCCCCCCTCCAATGCAAAACCGCGAAAACAACCCCATGCACAGTAGGTAAGTCACTGAAATCACTTAACTTTGTTTTCGACAAAACGGGCGGGCGCCAGACCTATTGCGTCTTCGCGACCCGCGGCGGCTGGGCTGACGTGATGAAGCTGGTGGCTTCCAGCATCGCGGGCCCGAGCGGCGTCGGCACTTTCAGCCAGAACGGGACCAGGACGCGCGTGCCCGCCACCGGCGCGAAGGCGATCTCGATGTTGCGCTGGGCGGCGAGGTATTTGATCACGGGGCGGTCGGGGATGTAGCCCGCCACAGGCACGAAGAACAGCGAGCAGACCACGACCGGGCCGTGATAGCCTTTCTCCGCCTTCACGGTCTCCATGCGCTTGAAATCGAGCTTGAGCTCGTAGCGCATGCGGCCGTCGAACACGGCGGCGCTGCCGTGGCAGGCGTCCGGCGACAGCACGTCGCCGGTGCCGGGCACGCGCACCAGCGAGGCCGTCATCGGATCCCAGACGCCACGGCGATGCGCATCGGTGACGACGATGCGGTCTGCATCGACCGGGGGCTCCGGTACGATGGCAAAATCCTTCACGTTGCCCTTGTCGAGCGTGATGCGGATTTCCTCGGTCTTTTTCGAGGTGGTGGTGGAGGCCTGGTAGCCGGTCGCGACCAGCGCGCCGTTGACCACCCGCCCCTGGCTGGCGCCGGTGCCGGACCCGCCCGCGAACGACTTCAGCAGCCCCGTGGTGCCGCCCGAGGCGGCTGCGGCGAACACGTCGTCTCCGATATCGATGTTCCAAGCGCCTCGCCCGACGGGAATGCCGGCCAGTGAGGCCTCATATTGCGCCTCGAGCTTGCCTTGCGCCGCCGCGGGCTCCGCCGCCCACGCCAGAACCAGCCCGCACAGGGCCGCCATGGCCAGCCGGCCGGCAGAGCGCGGATCGCTTGCGCGCCGCTCCGTTGAGCGCAGGCCGGGCGCATGATGAGGCGTTGTGAGCACGAAACAATCCAATCGGAGCGCGAACGGTTGTTACTTAAGCCAAATACCACGGCAAGCAATGTGTCCGGGCATGTCCGCTTCCGAACTCCACTGAACTCTTCGGGTGCGAATACGCCCTTTATGTGATGGTAAAGCGCTTGAAACACTGCCGTTTTGGTGATCGGGGGATTGCTCCGGGCTCCAGTACCTCTCCCGCTTGCGGGAGAGGTCGCGCGAAGCGCGGGTGAGGGTTTTCTCCTCTCGGAGACACTGCCTGTGATAACGAGTGCCCCTCCGCGGAGGCACCCCCACCCCGGCCGTCCCCCGCAAGCGGGAGAGGGGGTGGACCGCCGCCGGCGTGGAGCACGAAACCCGCCCCAAAACCTTGACGGCTCGCCGCTTCCCCCCTATACGTCCGCCCGCTCCCTGCAAGGACAGAGAATTTGCCCGTGGCGCCCCGAATGGCGGCCGCACATCGTTGGGAAAGATTGAGGATTTTGCCATGTCTCGCCGCTGCGAATTGACGGCCAAGGGCCCCCAGGTCGGCCACACGGTCAGCCACTCCAACATCAAGACCAAGCGCCGCTTCCTGCCGAACCTGGTCAACGTGACCTTCATCAGCGAAGCGCTGGGCCGCAACGTGCGCCTGCGCGTCTCCACCAGCGCGATCAAGAGCGTCGACCACAATGGCGGCCTCGACCCCTTCCTGATCAAGGCCAAGGCCGCCGTGCTGTCGCCCCGCGCCCTCGAGCTGAAGCGCGCCATCCAGAAGAAGGTCGGCCCGACGCCCGCGCCGGCGAAGAAGGCGAGCTAAGAATTTTCGAATCGAGCGGGGGCTTGCGTCGCGGGGCGTAGGCTTAGCCGGATCAAGTTTTGCGTGACGGCTGGATCGAAAGATCCGGCCGTTTTTGTTTTTGGGCTATTCAGCCAGATCTCACCCGGCGAGTGGCTTTGAAATCTTGCCAGCCTTTCGCCCTCAATTTGCAAGCAGCGCACTCGCCGCAGCCGTAGCCCCACTCGTGTCGCGCGTCGCGATCACCCAAATAACAAGTGTGACTAAGCTCTTGAATCAGCGCAACCAGTTCCTCGCCCCCGAGTTCTTCTGCAAGCTGCCAGACGCCCTTCTTATCCAGACTCATCAACGGGCACTGCACGCGAAACTGCTTCCCGCTCGACAAATTGATAGCAGCTTCAACTGCGTTTAAGGAGCTCTCGCGGCAGTCAGGGTAACCCGAGTATTCAGTTTCGCTAGCCCCACAAATTAGCGTGCCAATGTTCCTGCGAAATCCAATGCTAGCTCCCAAGGAAAGCATAATCAGATTGCGGCCGGGAATGTACCGACTACCAGCTTCAAAGCCCTCGCCGGCGATCGGCGCGTATCCCGCAGGGCAAGCTATATTGCCAGCAATCTGACCAATCAGATCGAGACGGACCACATGATCTGGTCCAAGTCGGCACGACCACTCCTGGTTTAACCCAGCAACGGCTTCCCTGATTGCTGGTCTACAGTGCATTTCAATGACGTGCTTTTGGCCGTATTCGTAGCCAACAGTCTCCACCCTTGAGTAATTGGCAAGTGCCCAAGCCCAAACACGTCGACGAATCTTGTCCGCCTGAAAATGATACTAGCGCCGCATTTTGATCTAATGCTTCTGCCAACGCCCGCCTCGTATCCACTCAACCACCTGAGTAATATCACTGAACGTGCGAATCAACGAGCACTCTACCATAGGATTATCACCTATGGGTAGAAGTGACCGCACATCTGTCTTCATACCGATACAGACTTTACCTTGCGCGTATGCATATTCAGATCTGCCGACGACGAAAGGCAGTGGACCGTGCGTACCAACTATTCGAACAGCTAGCCGACCGGTTAGGTTTTTATAGGTTGCGGGACCTGCTTGACGAGCAGCTTCCTACGCAAGGGGTTTACTTCTTCTTTGATGATCTTGAGAAAACGAGATTTTCGAGCAAGATTCCTCGTTTGGTCAGGATCGGCACTCACGGAGTCTCTCTTGGTTCAACGGCAACCTTGCGGAATCGCTTAAGGACGCATCTTGGAACGAAAGCAGGGAGGGGGAATCATCGATCCTCGGTGTTTAGGCTGCATGTCGGTCGAGCTCTGATTGCGAGAGATGGTCTCGATGCAGAATTCCCGCATTGGGCGAAGGGACAGGCGGCCCCAAAGTCTATAACCGACGGCGAGTCCGCGCTCGAAGCAAAGGTCTCCGAATACATAGGGCAACTTCGCGTTCTCTTCGTTCCCGTGATCGATGCCTCGGGGACGAGCAGTATGAGGGCGACAATAGAGCGCCAGTTCATAGCACTGTTCACCGAGAATTTTTGCACAGTTGACCAGAGCTCCTCAAATTGGCTGGGACAGTATTCGGACAAGCCGAGCATTAGACGTTCGGGCTTATGGAACGTTCGCGATGTAGGTATCCGGTACGATCTTAAGTTCATGCCGCTGTTTGAAAGCGTGTTGGAAAAATTATTTCGGAACTTGGGCCACGTGAAATGACGACCGCTTCTCCGGGGGAAGTACTTAAGACTGCTACGGCAGAACAGCCCCAGCTGCCGGTGTGGGATTACGCACATGTGGCAGCGGCGAATCGAGCATTCGCGGCTCGGTTTGGTGCTTGGGGCAGGTGTTTCGACCGATGCAAGAATCCCTATGTGGGGTGAGTTGGTCGAACGTTTAATGTCACTCGCGAATTTTCCGTCCGATCGAATGAGTGCGCACAGCAAGGGAGGACTGACGCCAACACTCTTAGATTCGTTGAGAAACGCGAGTCTGTTTCCTAGTGAAAGACCGCGCATCGGAGCAAGGTAACGGAGTTGGCTCTCTTCGCCGGCGTTAAGCAGCGGCACGTAGTAATCGTCGCCCGCAAACACAACAAACTGCTGGCTCGCACCGAGGCGACTCCTGATCTGCGCGTCAACGCGCTGTCCCCACTCGGCCTTGAACTCTTTGGATGAGCCCTTCAGTGTAAGATCATATGGATCGATAACCGCGTCCGGACTGAGTAAACCGTATTTGGCCGACAAAATACTAAAAGAAAAACCCCAAGCCTCGGTGAGCAAAACCGACTTTCGATACAAGGGAGAAACATACATGTTCCTCGCGACATCCGAATGGGTGCCCTTACTTTTGCTGCAAGAGATTAGGACGTGACAATCATTCCGGCTGATATCTTGAAAAGATGCCGCAGCTCGCGCCGCGAGCAGCACAGGATCGCGCTCTTCGTTTGCAGGCTTCTCCATCCCCTAAAACCAAAGCCTCAAATCAATTAGCAACTCTAGAACACTTCTGGACAAACTACACGACGGCAAGTTGTGGTACAGCTAATTTTTGAGTACAGTACTAGCTCGCCCACTAAACAATCCATTATCCGTTGGGTTATGGTCCGTTCGCTTCTGGGCTAGCCCCTCAGACCGTCCCAGGCATCCGCACAAGGAAATCGAGGCCGTTGTCGCGCAGGCCGAATCGATAGGCTGGCGGTGGCGCAAGATGGGACATTGGGGGCGGCTGTTCTGTCCGCATGCCGGTCGTGATGGGTGCCAGGTCGGCGTGAACGGCACACCGAAGAATCCGGAAGACCACGCCCGGCAGGTGATGCGGGCGATCGCGCGCTGCCCGCACGGTGGAGAGGACAAGTGAAGAAATTCGAATTCAGCATCATTGCATCCGGCCTCGATCCTGCGGCGGAGGATTTCGAGCAGCGCTTCTATGATGCGGGCTGCGATGACGCGGCGATCGCCTTCCAGAAGGGCCACATCATCGTCGACTTCACTCGTGAGGCGAAATCAGTCAGCGAGGCCATCGTCACAGCGGTGCAGAACGTGCAGGCCGCCGGCGCTCACGTCGATCGGGTCGAGCCCGACCCGCTCGTCAGCCTCTCCGATATCGCCGCTCGAACCGGCATGACGCGCGCGGCGATGACGCAATATTCCAAGGGACAGCGCGCCAAGGATTTTCCTGCGCCGGTCGCCCGCGTGACGTCCGACAGCCCGCTGTGGGATTGGGCGACGGTCGCAAAATGGCTATTTCAACACGACAAGCTTAGCCGCGACGAGGCGATCCAGGCGGCTGCCGTGCGAGCGGCCAATGCGGCGATCGGATCGCGCACGGCTAAGCTCGAAGAGACCTTGAAGGGAAGCCTGAAAGCCTACGAGAAAGAACTCGACCGGGCCGCGTGAGGCGGGGGATTGCGCCCTCGGCTGGATGGCTGGAGGCGAATTGCTGCGCGGGCTCGCCCGCTCCCTTCCCTACCCGCGAAGATCAATACTCCTCAGCACGGTCCCCCGGTGGCGTGCCCTTGAACTCCGTCGCCTGATACTTCCGCCCCGCGCAGGCTTCGATGCACTCGCGCAGGCGCACGAACTGAGCTTCGCGCTCGGCGGGTCTGGCGCGCACGCCCGGCGCTAGCGCCCCGCGCGCGTTAACCGTCCATTAACCAACGCACCCTAGCCTCGACTCATCGTCCAGCCATCATTAGCCCGAAATGCCTTCCCGGCTCGCTCCAGGAGAAGCGCCGATGTGCGTTGCGTTGTTGACGTATGCCGATCTCAGTGCCCGCCTCAATATCTCGCGCGAGGCCGCTCGTTCGCTTGCCAGGCGACGCGGTTTGCCACGCTCGCGTTCGGATGATGGGAAAGCCCTGGTGAGCGTTGATTTCTCCGAACTCCGGTACACGCCTCGCCCACGACTTGGCCGCCCGGCAGACCGCATCGATGTCTCCATGGCAAAGATCGAGGCCTTCAAGATCGAGGCATTCAAGGCGGAGGTCGCGCGGCTCGAAGCAGTCGCAGCCGGCTACCGGTCAGATCTCGAGCGCGAGCGCGAGTGCGCCGATCGCCTCGCCGTCGAGCTGACGCAGGCGGCTGCCGAGACGATGGCCGCCAATGCGTGGGCGGCACGACTGGAAGACGAAGTGGCGGCTCTGCGGACCGGTCGCCGGGCTGGCGGCGCGACCGCGGGACCAGCCGCGCTTCGATTGGGACATCTGGCCGCGGCCATCGTGGACGCAGACCGCGCGGCTTGCAGGTAGCACTCGATACTCATCCCATCCCGGCCTGCCGGAGCAACCGCGAGGACAGAATGACTGGCACAACAGATATTCGCGAGATGAAGGCGCGCATTGTCGTATTCGGGGTTGGCGGCGCTGGCGGCAATGCCGTCAACAACATGATCACGGCCGGGCTGCAGGGGGTCGACTTCGTCGTCGCCAATACCGACGCGCAGGCGCTTGCCATGTCGAAGGCGACGCGCCTCATCCAGCTGGGCACACAGGTGACTGCGGGCCTTGGCGCCGGCTCGCAACCCGAATTGGGACGCGCCGCAGCCGAGGAGGCAATCGATACGATCCGCGAACATCTGACCAGCGCGCACATGGTGTTCGTGACTGCCGGCATGGGCGGCGGTACCGGCACCGGGGCTGCACCCATCATCGCGAGGACCGCGCGCGAGCTCGGCATCCTCACGATCGGCGTGGTCACCAAGCCATTCTACTTCGAGGGCCAGCGCCGCATGCGCTTTGCCGAAGCCGGCATCGAGGAATTGCTGAAGACAGTCGACACCCTGCTGATCATCCCGAACCAGAACCTGTTCCGGGTGGCCAGCGCGAAGACCACATTCGCCGATGCCTTTGCCCTTGCCGATCAGGTGCTTTATTCGGGCGTGGCCTGCATCAGCGACCTCATCGTCAAGGAAGGCCTGATCAATCTCGATTTTGCCGACGTTCTCTCCGTGATGCGAGAGAAGGGCAAGGCGATGATGGGACGGGGCGAAGCTTCCGGCGAGAAACGCGTGCTCGCCGCCGCCGTGGCCGCAATTTCCAATCCGTTGATCGAGAACCCCTCGATCAAGCGCGCCAGTGGCCTCATCATCTCCATCACCGGCGGCAGGGATCTCATGCTGTTCGAAGTCGACGAAGCTGCCACCCGCATTCGCGACGAGGCCGACCCGGACGCCAACATCATCGTCGGCGCGTCGTTTGACGAAAGCCTCGAGGGCATCGTCCGCGTCTCGGTGGTGGCGACCGGAATCGACAATCTCGATCCGGCGCTGCAGACGCCGCCGGCGGGAAACCTCACTCACGCAGCTCGCCGGCAAGCTGCGCAACGACAGCCGCCGCATCGCCGATCGCATCGAGCGCAGCGCACCGCTTCCGCAGGTGGAAAGCCCGCCGCTCCACCCCGCGGCCGGCCGACCCACGGGGCAACCGGCAAGGCCGGATCTGGAATATGCGCGCCAGGCAGCTCCTCAGCCGCTCGATCCCTACGGCCGCTCATCTCCACGCAACGCGACCGACGAAAGCATTCTCGATATCCCGGCCTTCCTGCGCCGCGCCGCCAACTGAGCTGGCCGCAAGAGCCGGAGTTACTTGCCTGGCGGACCAGCGAGCCTGACAACGGGTCGTCATCCCGGGGCCCAACCAACGGGTCCGCGCGAAGCGCGGCCCGGTGACAGACTCCGTCGCGAGCTACGATGCCGGGAATGGGCCGCTGCTAGGCGTCCAGGGCGCGATGAGATTGGGACGAATCGTCATCGCGCAATTTCATCGGCGAATTCCGAACGTCATGCATTCGAGCTTCTTGAGGTGCGCGGCGCGCCGATGATTCACGCTGCCGTGCTGCGCGGGCTCTCCGCTGTTTCCTTTTCCGGCTCCTTGTCGCGAGACAGCCATGCCGGGAAGCGAAGCAGGCGATCGTTGTTGTCTTTTGGCGGTTCCACGGGCGGTACGATGGCCCCCTCATTGGCCGAACTCGGGATGTCCGGTGCAGCGTGGCCTATTCGCACCGCATCCGCGCGCTGATCCAGTTCGCGCACCAAGGGATCGATGACGTTGTCGATCTCGGCCGCCACCGATACCAGGAAGCTATTGAGCTCGCGGGCCTCGGGCACAACTGCCGCAGCCTGCTCGATCGCCTTGCAGAGACCATCGACAACAGGTGCAAACGCGCTCCCTGCCTGTTTGATTCGGGTTTTGATCGCTTCGATTTCGCCCAGGACGCGATCACGCTCCCGCCTGTTCTTCTCCTCCGAAAGGCGGGTTTCGATTTCGGCGATCTGAGCCGTCAGGGTCGCAGCCTCGGATGCAAGAGCATCGCGTCGTCCGCGCGCGCGATCGAGATCGCGACCGAGATTGTCCACTAAGTCGTCCTTTCCGAACATGGCATTGCTCCGTAGGACAGCCGTTTTGGTCTGTATGAAGGCCTTGGCACGAACCGCGAGCCCGCCAAGCAGATGAAAGGCAGGATCGGCTGGCATCAACTTCGGTCGCGTCACATGGGCCGACATGGTGATCCCCCAATCCTCCACATTAGGCGACCGCATGGTTAACAGATGGTTAATATCAACAGCTGAGGCGGTAAAGGGGCCTGCGGATGCGATCGAAAATGCGCGAAGCCTGCACGCTCGCGGTGCGAACCGTCGCCCCCCTACCCCCGAAAATCAATGCTCCGCAGCACGATCCCCGGCGGGGTGCCCTCGAACTCCGTCGCCTGATACTTCCGTTCCACGCAGGCTTCGATGCGCTCGCGCAGGCGGGTGAACTGCTCTTCGCGCTCAGAGGGCCGGGCGCGCGGGCCGCGCTCGAGGTCGTCCATGGCGGAGGTTGAGATCGCGCAGGCGATCTGCTTCGCGCCGTCCTGCATCGAGAACTGGACGATGCCCCGGTCCTGTTCGTGGCCGATGAAGCGGCTGCTGGTGAGCGTCATGGGGTACTCCTTGTGCCGATTGGTTCTGGTGCGCTCCCTCTCCCGCTTGCGGGGGAGGGTTGGGGTGGGGGTGTCTCCACAATCGAGAACCCCGATGAGGAGAGAGCCCTCACCCGCCGCGCGCGGGACGATGCTTCGCATCGCCCGGGGCGCGTCGACCTCTCCCGCAAGCGGGAGAGGTGCAGCGAGCCCGGGGCTTGCGGCTCGGCTCAACTATCGCCGTTCAGTCTTGCGAAATCGTCGAACAGCGCGGCCACCAGCGCGCGGTGGCGGGTGTCCTCAGAGGGCAGGCCCGCGGCATAGAGGTTGAGCAGATGGCGCGCCTTCACGGCGGCCTCCGGCCAGGACGCGGCGGGCACCGACATCATGCGGTTTTCGAGATCGGCCTCGCGCTCGCGCAGCTCCCTGACCTGGGCCTCGACGTCGGCCAGCGCGCGGCGCAGATCGGTCGCCTTCTGGGCGGCCATGCCGCGGTGGCTGTCGAGATCGACCGGGATGTCAGTCATTGGCGGCACTCGCGTCGATACGTTGGGCATCCGCCAGGTCGACCGAGCCGATCGACAGCATCTCCGTCGCACCGCGCACGCTTTCGGCGGGCACCGTGATCATGGTGGCGACGCGGCGATAGGACGCGAACGACAGGCCCTCGATCATCTCCTCGTCGGTGACGACCTCATAGGCGCCGGCCGGCAACTCGCGCTCGACGCCGCGGATGTGGAATGGATATTTGAAGGTGACGGTTTCTCGCCGCGAGCGGATGGTCATGCACACCTGCCTTTCACAAAGAAGGGGCCTCAACCGACGCCAGCTACCGCAAACATGCGCTCCTAGCGCGGCAATAGCCAGCATTATGTCAGCGCGGGCGGGCACTTAAGGCCGCATCGCGGCGCTCGCGCGCGGCGTTTTAGCTCTCGCCATCGGCATGGCGCAGGCGTACGCTCGATCGCGTCAGCGCAACTCACGCAATTGCCGTGAGGTCGAGATTGCGCTGCATGTTCCGCGTTTCGTGTGCGCGGCACCGCGTGTCTTTTCTCGTCGCCGCGTGCCTAGCGCATACGGCAGCGCCAATCTCGCAGTCGAACGAACCCAGCGAATTCGAGCCCCCACAGGAGACGGACGTCATGGCCAAGGGACAGCAACGCAGCAATCGCGAGACCAAGAAGCCGAAGAAGGACAAAGTCAAAGCAACCGCCGCGGCACCGAGCCGCAAGGACGCCGCCTGGCAGCCGGAGATCGGTCAGGGGAAGAAGAAGTAGGGGCGATCGAGGCCGGGCGCCTCGTCCTTCGAGACGACCGCTACGCGGTCTCCTCAGGATGAGGCTTGGCTGCATCCGTCTGCGTTGAAATGCTGCCGCACACTCATCCCTCATCCTGAGGCCCCGCCGTAGGCGGGCGTCTCGAAGGATGGCTGCAGTCGAGCTTCCAGCCATATGTTTCTTCATATGCGATAGCCCTGCCCACAATGGGAGAGGGAGAAGCGACCGCTATCATCTCTTCTCCCCTACCCTTTTCCGCTATACTCGCCCGGGTAGCATTACCGGGAGGGCGTACCGTGGAGCACGACCGCACGACCGACCATCAATCCGAGCCGAAAAACCTCGTCATCTGCTGTGACGGCACCGGCAACGAGATCTCGGAGAACATCTCCAACGTCCTGAAGCTCTATCGCTGCCTGCGCAAGACCGACAAGACGTCGCCGCGGCAGATGGTGTTCTACGATCCAGGCGTCGGCACCGTGACGGAGCCGTCGACGTGGCACCGCTGGAAAGCCAACGTCAATCTGGTGCTGGGGCTCGCCACCGGCTACGGGCTCGATGACAATGTGCTGTCGGCCTATCGCTTCCTGGTCGAGCACTACGCGCCGGGCGACAAGATCTATCTGTTCGGCTTCTCGCGCGGCGCCTATACCGTGCGGGTGCTGGCGGGGCTGATCCACAAGATCGGCCTGATCTCGCCGGAGCAGGCGAACCTCGCAGGCTCCGGCCTCGTCGCCTACAAGCAATATTCCGGCACCGGGCGCGGCAACGACATCGAGGACCTCAAGGGTATCGATGTCGATGATCAGGGGCCGTTGCCGAAAGACGAATTCGACCTCGCCGCGCAATTCGCGCGCATCACCTCCACGCGCTGGCCGACCATCCATTTCATCGGCGTCTGGGACACGGTGGCGAGCGTGATCGTGCCGCGGCGCGACGTCTTCTTCCTCGTGTTCAGCCTGGAGGAGCTCGCCTTCACACTGCGCAATCCGAGCGTCAACATCTTCCGGCAGGCGATCGCGATCGACGAGCGGCGCTGCATGTTCCGCCTCAAGAAGCATGACGAGCCGCAGGAGTACTGGAGCCACCGCTACGTGCCCGACGAGAAGAAGGAGCCACAGGACATTTTGCAGGTGTGGTTCGCCGGCGTGCACTGCGATGTCGGCGGCGGTTATCCGGAGGCAGAGAGCGGCGAGTCCAAATATCCGCTGATCTGGATGATCGAAGAGGCGGCGAAGGCCGGACTGAACTTCAATCCGCGCACCGTGAACCAGCTTGCCTGGGGCATCCAGCGCAAGAACTCACCGTTCCAGTATGTCGAGCCCGCCTACACCGGCAAGATCGGCGAGCTGCACAATTCGATGACGGCGCTCTGGCGCGTGCTGGAGTATCTGCCGAAGAGCGCGACATACAAGGAATGGCCGGAGCGAAAAGTCTTTCTCGGCTTCTACATCCCCGATTGCGAACCGCGCCCCATCCCCGACGGCGCGCATGTGCATGAGAGCGTGCTGAAGCGGATGGCGGTGGAGCCGGGATATCGGCCGGTGAATTTGCCGAAGGATTATGTGACCGTGCCGATGCCGGTGCCGCCGGGTGTGGGGGTGGCGGCGGGGTGAGGTGGGGCTTCGTCATACCCCACTACCGCCGCTTTCTCCATTCGCCGACACTTTTCATTAAAATTCTCGCCCCCGCCTTAGCTGGATCGCATCAACTCCTCTGCATCATCTCCCAGACCACCCGCGCTATTCGCGGAAATTGGAGGAGAGTGCCAATGCATCCGCGCCGACATGCCCGCGTCAAACCCGCCGGCCTGGTGTCCCGCCAGGCCAAGATCATCACCGACCCGCGCGCGCCGGTCATCGTCTGCACGCTGATCGACTATTCGCCCGGCGGCGCCTGCGTCGATCTCGGCGGGCAGGTGAAGATTCCCGACAGGTTCGAGCTGCTGCACGTGAACACCAAGAAGCGCTGCCGCGTGGCGTGGAAGCGCGGGACGAAGGTGGGCGTGGTGTTCTGAGGCGAGTCGTCGCCCCACCTACTTCCGCATCCGCGCCTTCGCCCCCGCGACGATCTGCATCGCGACGCCTGCGATCCAGCCCAACAGGGCGAACCAGCTCCACGCGATGTGCGGATCGAGGCGGAGCACGATGATGGCGACCGAGGCGAATGCGGTCAGCGTGGCGCAGAGCGTGCCGGCGGAGCTCAACAGCTCCGCGGCGTCGATGTCGCCGTGGGCCTCGTCGAAGGGCAGCTGCGGCGTGTCGATGCCGAGATAGAAGCCGACGAAGCCCAGCACCATCATCAGCAGCAGGAACCCCTCCGTGGTGAGCGCGGGTATCACAGATCCCACATAGGCGCCGACGAACAGCCCGCACGCCGCGCCTGCCATCGCAAGACCCACGCGCTCGATAACGTGGGCAGCTTTCCGGACACGAAACCGCATGGCGGGCCTCCGTGACGAATTGGAGTGCGCGCGAGGTTAGGCCAGTTTTGCCTGACGTGGAAGGTGAGAGGGGTTACGGATGCGTGAGGTTAACTCCCTCTCCCGCAAGCGGCAGGGCTATCGCATATCACGTCCTGGCGGAGGCTGAGCGAGCGCCTCGTCCTTCGAGACAACCGCTTTGCGGTCTCCTCAGGATGAGGCTGAGCGGCATCCTTGCCTGCCGAAAGTGCTACCGCGCACTCCGTCCTCATCCTGAGGGCCCGCCAAAGGCGGGCGTCTCGAAGGATGGGCGGCAGAAAGATGGGCGGCAGAAAGATGGGCGGCAGGTGAAGACCTCACCTCGCCCCGAACGTGGTCTTGCCGAACAGCGCCTTCTGTGTCGACGGCTGCGAGCGCCAGTATTGCGGCGGCGCCTCGACTTCGCCGCCGACGTCCGCTGCGGCGTGCCAGGCCCAGCGGGGATCGTAGAGCATGCCGCGGGCGAGCGCGACCATGTCGGCCTTGCCGGATGCGACGATCTCTTCGGCCTGCTTTCCATCGGTGATCAGGCCGACGGCGATGGTGGGCAATCCGGTCTCGCGCTTGATGGCCTCTGCGAACTGCACCTGGTAGCCGGGGCCGAGCGGGATCTTCTGCAGCGGCGAGACGCCGCCGGAGGAGGCATCGATCCAGTCGACGCCGCGCGCCTTCAGCGCGTTGGCGAATGCGATGGTCTGCGCCAGATCCCAGCCGCCCTCGACCCAATCGGTCGAGGACACCCGCATGCCGACCGGCTTGTCGTGCGGAAACACCGCGCGCACCGCATCGTAAACCTCCAGCGGGAAGCGCATGCGGTTTTGCAAGCTACCGCCGTATTCGTCGGTGCGCTTGTTCGAGATCGGCGACAGAAACTGATGCAGGAGATAGCCGTGCGCGCCGTGCAGCTCGATCGCGTCGATGCCGATGCGATCCGCGCGTTTCGCGGACTCGACGAAAGCGTCGCGGATGCGCTTGAGGCCTGCGGTGTCGAGCGCGAGCGGCGCGGCCTCGCCTTCCTTGTGCGGCAGCGCGGACGGCGCCACGGCCTGCCAGCCGCCTTCGCTCAGCGGAATCAGCTGGCCGCCGTCCCAGGGCCGCGCGCTCGAGGCTTTCCGGCCCGCATGCGCGAGCTGCATCGCGACCGCCGTGGAGGAATGTTTGCGCACCGAGCTGAGGACCTGTTTCAGCGCGGCCTCGGCTGCGTCGCTGTAGAGCCCGAGGCAGCCCGGCGTGATGCGGCCGATCGCCTCGACATGGGTCGCCTCGATGCAGAACATCGCCGCGCCCGACAGGCTGAGATTGTTGATGTGGGTGAAGTGCCAGTCATTGGCGACGCCGTCGTCGGCCGAATACTGGCACATCGGCGACACCACGATGCGGTTCTTCAGTGTCAGGCCGCGCAGCTTGATCGGGGAAAACAGGGCGCTCATGCGGGGGGAGTTCCGGAGGATGGAGGGGCGACAGAGGGAGTGTAGTGATGGAAACGCGGATTGCCAGCCGCGCGGAGGGAATGGCGGCCCGTAACGTCATGCATTGCGGGAGCGCGCCGGGCCGCCCTACTCCACCAGCGCGAACTGCAACAGCAGCGTCCGCTGGAGCAGCGAGAAATTGTCGTCCGACACCAACGTCAGCACGGTCTCGCCGTCGGCGGTGACGTGGGCGTCGATGCCTTCCATGTTGTCGATCTCGTGGCCGAGATCGGCCTTGAACAGCACGGGGCCGTCGACCACGGCGCCCGGCGCGATCGACTTCAGGGGGATCGCGCGGATACGGATATCGATGCCGGTGAACCAGGAGAATTTGCGCTCGAGGATCAGGAGATCGCCCGAGGGCAGCAGCACGGCGTCGCTGATGAACTGCTGGTCGGTGCGGCGAATGCTGAACTGGCCCGGCGTGGGGCCGCCGATCAAAAATCCGATCAGATTGCCGTCGGCATCGAAGCCGCCCTCCGACAGCGCGATCAAGCTGCCCGCAAGCGGCTGGCCTGTGGGGACAAACACCAGCGCCTCGAGCCCCTTGTTGTAGGGCAGCTTGCGCACCGCCGGCGGCGTCTGCAGCACCTCGCCGCGGGCGCGGATGCCGCCCTTCGAAAAATCGAAACGCATGATCTGGTTGACGCGCTCGAGCCCGACATAGACCAACGAGCCGTCACGCGCGAGCGACTCGGTATCGTACCACAGGCGCTTATCGGTGATCGGCCGTCCCTCCGCATTGAGCACCGGCGCGGCCTCGACGTCGTCGAGACCCGTCATGCTCCGTCCGGAATAGCGGATCGCGCCGGTGAACCAGGTGCCCTGGTCGGAGATCGCGAGAAAGCGCTCACCCTTGGTATCGAGGAAGCGAAAGCCGGACAGGCCGCCGAAGCCGCGATGCGGCGAGGTCAGCACAAGGCCGCTGCGATACTCCAGCGAACCGAAGCGCGTGCGTGAACCGTCGCGCGGTGCGAAATTCGGAATCGGCCGCGCGTTCACCTCGATGCGGACGGGCGCGGCGACGACGTGCTCGATCAGCGAGGTGCGCGGCGGCGGCTCGGTCGCAGGCTGCGCCTGCGCCAGGCGAGAAAGTGCGAGAATGGAAAATCCCGCCGCCGCTTGGCCGATAAAGCTGCGGCGGGATCGATGGTTGCTCACGAATGCAATTTGCGTCGCGGGCGGTTGACCGGTTGCGTGGGTGCGGTGTTGGTCTCGCTGAAGAGTTCGGCGAGTTTTTCCGTGATGGCACCGCCGAGCTCTTCGGCATCCACGATTGTCACCGCGCGGCGATAATAGCGCGTGACGTCATGGCCGATGCCGATCGCGATCAGCTCGACCGGCGAGCGGGTCTCGATCTCCTCGATGATGTGGCGCAGATGCCGCTCGAGGTAGTTGCCGGGATTGACCGACAGCGTGGAATCGTCGACCGGCGCGCCGTCGGAGATCATCATCAGGATCTTGCGCTGCTCGGGCCGGCCGAGCAGGCGCTTGTGCGCCCAGTCCAGCGCCTCGCCGTCGATGTTCTCCTTCAACAGCCCCTCGCGCATCATCAGGCCAAGGTTTTTTCGCGCACGACGCCACGGGGCATCTGCCGATTTGTAGATGATGTGCCTGAGATCGTTGAGACGGCCGGGATTGGCCGGCTTGCCGGCGGCAAGCCACGCCTCGCGCGATTGCCCGCCCTTCCAGGCGCGCGTGGTGAAGCCCAGAATCTCGACCTTGACGCCGCAACGCTCCAGCGTGCGGGCGAGGATGTCGGCGCAGGTCGCCGCGACCGTGATCGGGCGTCCGCGCATCGAGCCGGAATTGTCGAGCAGCAGCGTCACCACGGTGTCGCGGAAGGTCGCCTCCTTCTCATGCATGAAGGACAGCGGGTGATAGGGATCGGTCACCACCCGCGACAGGCGCGCGGGATCCAGAATGCCCTCTTCGAGATCGAACTCCCAGGCGCGGTTCTGCTGCGCCATCAGCCGGCGCTGCAGGCGGTTGGCGAGACGGGCGACGATGCCCTGCAGATGCGCGAGCTGCTTGTCGAGATAGGCGCGCAGGCGCTCCAGCTCGTCATGGTCGCAGAGGTCTTCAGCGGCGATGATCTCGTCGAATTTCGGCGCGAAGGCGTGATATTCCGGCCCGCGCGGCTCGTTCTTGCCGTGCGAGTTCGGACGCGTCGCCTCGCCCGGCGTCTCGTCGTCGCCGAGCTCAGCGTCGTCGAAGGTATCGGAGGTCGAGGCCTGCGCGCTTTCCATCGCGCTCTCGCTCATATCTTCCGAGCTGGCCTGCGCCTGGTCGGCGCTCATCTCCTGCGCGGCGTCGGAATCGGGCGAGCCCTCGGCGCCGGACTGGTCGTTGTCGCCGTCCTGATTGTCCTCGTTGTCGTCGTTGTCTTCACTGTCGGCATTGCGCTCGTCGCCGATCTCGAGCGCGGTCAACAGATCATGCACGGCATCGCCGAACCTGGTCTGGTCCTCGACCAGGATATCGAGCCGGTCGAGCCGCTTGCCGATCTTGTCTTCGAGAATGGGACGCCAGAGGTCGACGACCTTCTTGGCAGCCGTCGGCGGCGCCATGCCGGTCAGGCGCTCGCGCACCAGCATCGCCAGCGCGTCCGCAAGCGGTGCGTCGGCGCGGTCGGTGATCTCGTCGAACTTGCCGCGATGGAAATGGTCGTCGAGCATCGCGGTGAGGTTTTTGGCAACGCCCGCCATGCGACGCGCGCCGATCGCCTCGACGCGGGCCTGCTCAACCGCCTCGAACACGCCGCGCGCCTGCGGATTGCCGGGCATCAGCTTGCGATGCAGTTTTGGATCGTGACAGGCGAGCTTGAGCGCGATGGAATCGGCGTGGCCGCGCACGATCGCAGCATCCCGCTTGGTCATTTTTCGCGCAGGCTCAGGCAGCCGCGCCTTGCCCGGCGCGAGCCCGGGACGCTCCGCGGCGAAGCTGACATCGAGCTCGGGCGATTTGGCGATCGCCTTCAGGCAGGCCGCGACCGAGCGCTTGAACGGCTCGGTCGGAGCTTCCTTGGTGTTACGAAATTTGGAATTGGATGACGTGCTCATCTCGCCTTTACCCGTCGTCCCGGCGAAGGCCGGGATCCATAACCACCGGCGATCATTGCGTCAGGAAAAACTACCCGTGTCGATCTAATCGAGAGACCTCGCGGTATGGGTCTCGGCCTTCGCCGGGACGACATACCGAGAGAAATCAGCTGAGGGCCACGTTGACCGAGGATTCCGGCAGCTCCGCGTTGAAGCAGCGCTGGTAGAACTCGGCGACCAGCGGACGCTCGAGTTCGTCGCATTTGTTGAGGAAGGTGACCCGGAACGCAAAGCCGATATCGCTGAAAATGTCGGCGTTCTCCGCCCAGGTGATCACCGTGCGCGGGCTCATCACCGTCGACAGATCGCCATTGGCGAAGGCGTTACGGGAGAGATCGGCAAGGCGCACCATCTTGTTGACGATGTCGCGGCCCTCCGGGGTGCGATAATGCTTGGCCTTCGCCAGCACGATCTCCACTTCCTCGTCATGGCTGAGATAGTTCAGCGTGGTGACGATCGACCAGCGGTCCATCTGGCCCTGGTTGATCTGCTGGGTGCCGTGATAGAGGCCCGAGGTATCGCCGAGACCGACGGTGTTCGCGGTCGAGAACATGCGGAACGCCGGATGCGGCTTGATCACCTTGTTCTGGTCGAGCAGCGTCAGGCGGCCGGAGACTTCCAGCACGCGCTGGATCACGAACATCACGTCCGGGCGTCCGGCGTCATATTCGTCGAACACCAGCGCGATGTTGTGCTGGAGCGCCCAGGGCAGGATGCCGTCGCGGAATTCGGTGACCTGCTTGCCGTCGCGGACCACGATCGAGTCCTTGCCGACGAGATCGATACGGCTGATATGGCTGTCGAGGTTGACGCGCACGCAGGGCCAGTTCAGCCGCGCAGCGACCTGCTCGATATGGGTGGATTTGCCGGTGCCGTGATAGCCGGTGACCATGACGCGGCGGTTCCGGGAAAAGCCGGCGAGAATGGCGAGCGTGGTGGCGCGGTCGAAACGGTAGTCGGAATCAACTTCGGGTACATGAGGATCGACTTCGGAATAGGCCGGCACTTCGAGATCGGTGTCGATCCCAAAGACCTGGCGCACCGACACCTTCATGTCGGGCAGACCGGAAACTTCCTCAACTTTGGACAGGGCGGCGGTCGTCATCAATCCTCCGAGGCCCCGGGCGGTCCCGAGACCAGTTATTTGCACGTTGGCTGCGGCTGGGTGCGGTGGCGAACTTATCAGAGACAACGTGCGGGCAGAAGCCCGCCCCCCAATCAAAGTTCCGTTGTCTTTTCATTTAGATAGGCAAGGAACGCAGATTTTGGAGGGCTGCCTTGCGAATCACGCTTGAACTTCGTGCCGGATGCGCGGCCCTGCGCACGTGGGTGGCACTTTTACCGCCGCTTGTTACTTATGTAGGGTCTGAACCCCACAGCTCAATCCCACCACAGAGACGATGTGACGTCCTTCCTCGATCCCTTCATTTCATTCGTCTCGGCCCATGCGTGGCTGGCCTATCTGACCCTGTTCCTGGCGGCCCTGCTGGAGGCGGTTCCGGTGGTCGGCTCGGTGATTCCCGGCTCGACCATCATCCTGGCGCTGAGTGCGCTGGTTCCGGGCGGCGAGCTGAAGCTGCAATGGGTCCTGCTGGCGGCGGCAATTGGCGCTGTGCTCGGCGACGGGTCGGCCTACTGGATCGGGCACCGGCAGCAGCGCGAGATTCTCAACACCTGGCCGCTGACCAACTATCCCCGCGTGATCGAGCAGAGCGAAAACTTCTTCCGCCGCTTCGGCGCCTGGGCCGTGTTCTTGGCCCGCTTCGTGCCGCCGATCCGGGCCTTTGTGCCGGTCACCGCCGGCGCGCTGGGCATGCCCCCGGCCCGCTTCTACGCCATCAACGTCCCCGCGATTTTGGTCTGGGCGCCCGCGCATGTGCTGCCGGGTGTTTTGGCGGTGTCGGTGCTGCATGAATATGCCGGGCTGCCGCATCATGATCATCTCGGCAAACACATCTGGATTCTCAGTGTGGTGGGCGGAGCGATCATTCTGGGACTGACGATCTGGTTTTACCGTCGCCGCCACGGAGCCGTCGTCGCGGAAGCAAAGCCGCGGGCTTAGACCTCAGCGTACCAGTTGGGGAAACTCCTACAACGGCGACCATCGTCGCTGTTTGCCGAACATCACTCGACCCGTTATGTCAGCGTCATCGCCCGGCCTCGAGCGGAGATCGAACGAACATCACCGTTGGATAGAGCCCGAAAATCAATCTCATAAGCACCCCGCGACGGGTCGCGTTGCCGCAAATGCTGACCTGACCCTTTCGAGATCGGCGCTAGCGTAAGAGGATTGCTTCGGGCGGCACCGCGACCGAGCCAAGCGGCACATCCAATGAATAGATGAACCCACCGGGTTCGTAGGCAAGTTGCACCCGACCGGTCAGCTGTTGGCCGAGAGACTCCATCATTCGGGTGCCGAAGCTTCGCCGGGTTGCAGGCTCCACGGCCGGACCGCCTCTTTCCATCCAGACCAGGCGGAGTCTCTGCTTCAGCTCGTCTATCGTCCACGTAATTTCGACGCGGCCCGCAGGAACCGACAACGCCCCGAACTTGGTGGTGTTGGTGCACAGCTCGTTGACGGTCATCGCGAGCGCGATGACCGCTGCGGATGTAATCCTGATGTCCGGTCCGTTGAAATGAAAGCGTCGATCGCCCTGGCCGTCATAGGGCTCCGTCGCGCTGCTCAGCGTGTGAGTAAGGCTGGCATCCGCCCAACTGACCTGCATCAGCAGATCGTGCGCTCGTCCCAATGCCGTCAGCCTTCCCTCCATTGCCTTCTGTCCGTGCTCTATGCTGGGGGCTGCGCGGAAGCTCTGGGACGCGATAGCGCTGACCATCGCCAGCGTATTCTTGACGCGATGATGAAGCTCCCCGAGGATCAACTTCTGCAATTTGTCAGCGGCTTGTCGCTGCTCGGCGTCGATCCCGGCCTGGATAAGGAGGGCCTGCGCGTCAATCCCGGCCTGTTCAAGCAGCAGGCGAAGGCTGTCGTTCTCCGCGGAAAGGACGGCATCCTGCGCGTGGTGGGACTCGGAATCAGCTGCCACCGGGGCGCGAAGCGTCTGATCCGCCGGCCATTCGGTTGGTCCCGGAACAATCCTGAGCGCCCCCGCACCCACCATTTTCTGCAACTCGGCAATCATCTGCTCGACGCCGAGCGGTTTGCCGAAGAAGCGGCTATTCTCCGGCCTTTCCGCGTCAGATGGCTTCACTTGACCCGAAACCAGTATGATCTTGATCGAGGGCCAGCGCTCGTGCACCGCATGCGCGAGTTTCAAACCATCGATGCTTCCGGGCATCTGGATGTCCGTAAATAGCAGCGAGATGTCCGAGCGGGACTCGAGAATCGATATCGCCTCGTCGGCGTTGACGGCCTCGACAGGATGAAAGCCGGCATCCACCACGATGTCGACTGCGCGCATGCGCAGGACCATTTCGTCCTCGACGACAAGCACATTCGGTACCGAAACTGGATCTGCTGACATGGATGGCCTCACACTTTCGACGGAGCGGATGGATCGGTCCGGAGAATTGTTCGCGAATGGCGAAAAGGACTTGCCCGGCCAATCGGCGGCTCGGCGTGATTCGTGATGACTGGGTCTTTCGCACGAGACGACAAGCATTCGCGGCTTCCGTCAGCGCGTCATCTTCGATGAACGGATGAACGGAATCCAGCCTATCGGCGGGCGGTCACAAGACGAGCTTCCACGATTTTTCCGCCCTCGCCCCTGTCTTGCAAACAAGAGGCGGAGAAATCGGGCCAGATCTGTGTGGAGCAATTCGAAACTGCGGCCCGGACTTCAAGCCGGTCACCCTTGGCCATCGCGACGACCTCACTCGATTGCACCTCGGGGGCGAAACCCGGTAGGGCAATAACCAAAGCTCCGAGGAGCGAGACCATCGCCGTCGCCGAGAGTAATCTAAACATTTTGGGCTGCTGACTTTTTGGATCTTCGGTCCCGCCACTTCCGGGGACCACATTGGCAACAACCATAACGGAAGATGGTTCCACGAGAACAACTTGTATTTGTTCCGGCTCTCGGCCGCTTGTGTTGGCAACTCCCGACGCGAGTAAGTCTTCAGGCTATGACCGCGCCTAACGCGTCCGGTTGTTGGCAGAAAAGAGAGATCCCGAGCGCCCCAAGTGCTGGCGTGTCTCCGAGTGGCGCGAACCACGCTGAAAGAGGCGGTGGCCTATCCAGTTCGCACCGCGAAACGAATTAGATGGACTTCAGAACTCAACAGGCGCCTAGTTCCGCCATCGCCGCGTTGCCTTATGGCTCATATCGGCGACTGAGAGTCCGGTAATGCTCCCGCCCAACGCTTAAAGGAGCGGCTATGACCTGGCTTGTCAACAAATCGCCAACACTGCGTGAACGTCTTGCTGATGAACACAAGCGCATCGAAGCGGCGATGTCTCTTCTCGCACCCGGATTGAAACGCAACAAGCTTTTGGAGAAGCTTCGTCAGCTTGATGTCGCCGCGCAAACCAACGAATGGCTTTCATCTCCCGACCTGCGCGCACCACTCTAAACATGAACAAGGCCGTTGCAGTTGGCAGCCGGTTTTAGGGCCCTCACCTGAGCCCTCGTCATCCTCATCCGCGTCGTCGATAGGACATCCCAGGTTGCGCAGGCGTCTTGGCGCTGACTTGAGAAGTTGAGCCGGGCTCTTCACGATTTTATCCACAAGCGGCAACCCGCCTGATTTGTTTCAGCGAGTGAACCTTCACACCGCTCGTCCCGACCTATTTACATCCGGGATTTTGTTAGTTCCTTCCGGGGAAGAGATTCAGCGCCGCCGGCGATCGTTTCAACGCCCGGCGGCACTGCATTTACCAGCACCTCCAGCTTGATCTTCAAGGCCTCTTTGCCCTCCATGCGCGGCGTTCGTCATCTTTCATGGCGTTCCTCGCATCGCTTATGACTGGCGCGGCACTCCTTAGCTCTTGAACGCGGTAGCCGTCCCTCTCCGACCCGGCGCCGGGCCCACATAGCGGGCCCGCGGGCGGATCAGCTTGCCGTGCTGCAATTGCTCGCTCGCATGCGCGATCCATCCGACGCTGCGGGCCATTGCGAACAGCGCGAGCTCGCTGCCTACAGGCAGGCGCAGTGCGTGCACGAGCACCGCGAGCGCGTAGTCGATATTGACGAGCTCGCCGGTCGCCTCCGCGATGCGCTCCGGCACCTCCTTGGTGAATTTGCGCGGTGCGCCGGCGCGGGCCAGGGCATTCAGGAGCGACTGCGCGCGCCGATCGCCCCGCTTGTAGACGCCGTGACCGAAGCCGGCAAAGCGTTCGCCGAGCGCGACGCGTTCGCGGACCATTGGCTCGACGTCACGATCCACCAGCGCCTTGACGAGCTGCGAGGCGAGCACGCCGGCGCCGCCGTGCTTCGGCCCCTTCAGCGCGGCGAGGCCGGCGATGACGGAGTCATAAAGATTGAGGCCGGTCGAGGCCGCGCAGCGCGCGGTGAAGGTGGACGCGTTCAATTCATGCTCGGCGAGCAGAACCAGCGCGCGGCGGATGAGATCGGCCGCGTGCTTGTTGTCGGGCGCCCAGGCCCTGGCGATCTGCTGGTGCAACGGCTCGGCCGACGGCTCCGTGTTGAGCATGGTCGCGACCAGGAGCCGGACAATGCGCGCACCGACCATCGCACGTCCGTCATGTGCACGGGTGAAGGCGCGGGGATCGGCGCTCGATGCGAGCGCCAGCACCGCGATGGCGCGATCAATCGGCGCGGCGCGGCGCGCGGCCTGCGCGATCAGGCGCATCTCATCGGATATTGCTGGAAAGTTGTCAGGTGCAAAGGGATCGACGCCGGAGACGTCCCACAGAAGCGTCGCGGTGTGCTCCAGCGTGTCGTTCTCGGCGAGATCGACGCAATTGACGCCGCGATAGATCGCGCCGTCCTCGGTGATGGTGGATATCTCCGTATCCATGACCGGCAAATCGGCGTCGAAGCTGCGCAGGCCGCGCGGCTCCGGCGACGGCACCCGGCGCTCCTTGAGGGCGCGGACGTCCTCGGCGCGATAGCGGTTCTTGCGCGAGTCCGGCGTCGGCTCGGAGCGGACCAGGCCGCGGCTGACATAGGCGTAGAGCGTGGCCGGCGAGATCGCGAGTTCGGCGGCGGCCTCCCGGGCCGAGAGATAGAGCTCCTCAGAATTTTTCATATTGATTTATGTAATCAAGATTGATCAATCTGTCGAGAGGCCCGACCTTTCGCTGCATAGCAAAACGGAGATTGGGCCATGAACATCCACCTCACCAAGAGTCAGATCGGGCTGGACGGCGTTCCCGCGGCTGAGACCGTGCTGAGCCATGTCGACGGCGAGCGCGGCAAGCTGATCATCGTCGGCGAGCATGTCGGCCGACTGGCGAGCCAGTCGAGCTTTGAGGGCGTTACCGCCCGGCTCTGGAACGGCGCCAGCAAGACCACGCTGAGCGAAGCCAATGTGCGGGCGAACCTTGGCGCCGCACGCGAACGCGCTTTCGCGCGTTTGGCCGACCTGCTGCCGGCGACAAGCGGCATGGGCATCGTCGACGGGTTTCGCGCGGCGGTCGCGGGACTTCGCGCGGAGCACGGGCTGGAGCACGAGGCGACCATCGTCGGCGCATTTCCGGTGATCGCAGGTGCGCTGGTCCGGCGCGCCAAAGGTCTCGATCCGGTGGCGCCCGATCCGAGCGTGAGCCACGCCGCCGATACGCTCCGCATGCTGCACGGGAGCGCACCGGCGACGCGCGAGGTCACGGCGTTAGACGCCTATCTCGTCACGGTCTGCGATCACGGCATGAACGCCTCGACCTTCACCGCGCGCGTGGTGGCCTCGACGCAAGCCGATCTGTTCGCCGCCGTCACCGCCGGCTATTGCGCGCTCACCGGCCCGCTGCATGGCGGCGCGCCGGAGCCGGTGCTGGAAATGCTCGACGCGATCGGTTCGCGCGAGCGCATCCAGACCTGGGTCGATGCGGCGCTGGCACGCGGCGAGCGGATGATGGGTTTTGGTCACCGCGTCTATCGCGTGCGCGATCCCCGCGCCGACGTGCTCAAGACCGCGATCGAGGCGCTCGCCTCGGACGGCGCCGGCCTGCCGTTTGCCGGCGAGGTCGAGGCCTATATCCGCAGCGCGCTGCGCAAGAAGAATCCGGACCGGCCGCTGGAAACCAATGTCGAGTTCTTCACCGCGATCCTGCTCGATGCGCTGGCGGTTCCAAGACAGGCTTTTACGCCGATCTTCGCGGTGGCCCGCGCAGCCGGCTGGACCGCCCATGCGCGTGAGCAGCAGCGGACGGGGCGGTTGATCCGGCCGAGTTCGTCGTATGTGGGGACGATGCCGAACGAGTAGGGAATGCGTGGCCCGGAGCGGCGAGACGGGTGAGGGGTTGTCTCGACACCCTCATCTCTTGCAGTTGAATTCGCCGGGAGAAACCCCTCATCGGGCGCTTCGCGCCACCTTCTCCCGCAAGGGGAGAAGGGAAGAAAGCGAGTGCGGGACCTACGCCTCGCGCACCACGGTCTTCAGATAATTATACGCCTTGATGATCTCGATCAGGCGATCCTCCGTGGAGCGGTCGCCGCCGTTGGCATCGGGGTGGTGCTGCTTCACCAGCGCCTTGTACTTGGACTTGACGTCGGCGAGCGAAGAGTCGAGGCCGAGGCCCATCACCTGGAGCGCCTTGCGCTCGGCGTTCATGATCTTGCGCGTCTCGGCCTTGGGCGCGGCCTGCGGGCCGGCGCGCCAGCCGGAGCGGCCGTTGAGCTCCTGGAACATGCTGAACGGATCGAAGGCGCCGTCGATCTCGGCCTCCGCGCCTTTCTTGACGCCGCCATTGGCGCCCATCTTCCAGGTCGGACGGTGGCCGGTCAGCGCATCTTTCTGATAACGCGCGACCGCGTCGGCATTCATGCCGGAGAAGAAATTGTAGTTCTGGTTGTACTCGCGCACGTGGTTCAGGCAGAAGTGCCAGTATTCACGCTGGTTGTCGCGACCCTTGGGCGCACGATGGGCGCCCTTGTTCTGACACCCGGTCCATTCGCAGTTGACCACGGCGTCGCGCGGCTTCACTTCCGGCTGCTTGCCTTTCGGCTTGACCCGGATGGAGTCGAAGAACTTTGATGAATCGATCGGCATGACTGACTTTGACTACGCAATGCAAAAACCTTCAAGTCTTGACATTGCAATTAGCTGAAAACACATAGCCGAAGCTCCGCTTCGGCGTTCTCAAGAACGGCCGCCAGAGGCGGCCTGCGCAAACAACGGACAGCGACCTCGCACCTTAATGGCACATCCATGGCTATGAGAGATACTATCAGCAACAAGTTGCAGGAAGCCTTCACGCCGGAAAGCCTGCAGGTCGTCGACGAGTCACATTTGCATGAGGGCCACGCCGGCCATCGGCCGAG
This sequence comes from Bradyrhizobium sp. LB13.1, assembly GCF_054056815.1. Lineage (NCBI taxonomy): Bacteria > Pseudomonadati > Pseudomonadota > Alphaproteobacteria > Hyphomicrobiales > Nitrobacteraceae > Bradyrhizobium > Bradyrhizobium sp. LB13.1. Next base: position 155,826 of record NZ_JBSRYQ010000001.1, read on the forward strand.
CGGCGAGACGCACTTCCGCGTATATATCGTGTCTCAGACCTTCAAAGGGAAGAGCCGCGTCGATCGCCACCGCATGATAAATGCGGCGCTGGCCGCGGAACTCTCCGGCAGTGTGCACGCGCTGGCCATCCACGCGCAGGCGCCGGGGGAAGGCTGAGGCTCATCACCCTCGGCTGGAGCCTCGTGCATCATCGAAAATGGTCGTCATGCCTGGGCTTGTCCCGGGCATCCACGTTCTTGGTGCGGCCAGTGAGACGTGGATGGCCGGGTCAAGCCCGGCCATGACGATGTGGAAGCTTCAGAGCCCCAAGCTACGGCGTCAAAACGAGGTCCCGGCCCTTCTCGGCTTCGCCTCGTCCACCTCCGACTCGCGCGGCACCGGTGAAATACGGAGCGCGGTGATGCGGTTGCGTTCGCGGCGGAGGACGCGGAAGCGGAAGCCGTGAAAGGTGAAACTCTGGCCGCGGTCGGGAATCGAGCGCGCCTCGTGAATGACGAGGCCGGCAACCGTGGTTGCCTCTTCGTCGGGCAGATGCCAGTCCAGGGCGCGGTTGAGGTCGCGGATCGGCACCGAGCCGTCGACGACGACCGAGCCGTCCGGCTGGGCGCGTACGCCCGCGACCACGACGTCATGCTCGTCGGAGATGTCGCCGACGATCTCTTCCAGAATGTCTTCCAGCGTCACAAGACCTTCAACTTCGCCGTACTCGTCGACGACCAGCGCGAAATGGGTCTTGCGGCGGCGGAACGCCTTGAGCTGCTCGGACACCGGCCGCATCTCCGGCACGAACCAGGGCGGCAGCGCGATGGTGGAGACGTCGATGCGCGAGGTGTCGCCGTCCGAGGCGCGGATCGCGCGCAACAGATCCTTGGCGTGGAGCACGCCGATGATGTTTTCCGGCTTCTCGCGCCACAGCGGGATGCGGGTGTATTCGGTCGCCAGCACCTCGCGCACCAGCTCTTCCGGCGGCAGGTCGGCGTTGATCATCGTCATCTCGGTACGATGGATCATGACGTCGGAAACCTGAAGCTCCCGCAGATCGAGCAGGCCGCCGAGCATGTCGCGATCCTGCTTCTCGAACTTGCCCTCGTGATGCAACAGGTCGACCGCGCCGCGCAGGCGTTCGGTCGGCGACAGGATCGCCTGGTGCTCGCCGGCGAGGCCAAACATACGCATCAACAGACGCACGATGACTTCCACGATTCTGAGCAGCGGCCCCAGCACGTACATCGTCATCCGCATCGGGCGCGCCACCGCAAGCGCCATGCGGTCGGGCGCGTTGATGGCGATGGTCTTCGGCAGCACCTCGGCGAAGATCACCACCAGCACGGTCATCACGCCGGTCGCATAGAGCACGCCGACATCGCCGAACCAGGACGTGAAGATGCTGGTGGCAAGGGCGGACGCACTGATATTGGCGATGTTGTTGCCGAGCAGCAGCGCGCCGATCAGGCGCTCGCGCATGGCGAGCAGTCGCGAGACCACGTCGGCGTCGCGGTTGCCCTGCTTGGAAAGCCGCAACATGCTGGCACGCGAGGCGCCGATCAGCGCGGTCTCGCTCGCGGCAAAGAAGCCCGAGACGAGCAGGCAGAGGACGACGATGGTGAATCCGAGCCAGTCCATGAACCACTCTGGTTTCTTGTTTTGACGCGTTTTCCTGACGCGAACCGGTACCCACTTCGCTCGAAAACGCTCTCACGCCGTTCAGCCGCGTATCACGCCTTGAGGGCGAGCTTGTCCTTGAGGAAATCGCGCACCGGAGCCGGCTCGACGTCCTTCGCGATGACGGCGCGCCCCACGGCCTCCAGCAGGATGAAAGTGAGCTTGCCGCGCTCGACCTTCTTGTCCTGTGACATCAGCGCCATCAGCGCATCGGCATCGGCAAGCCCTTCCTGCGCGAAGCCCGCGATGTCCTGCAAACGCGTCGGCAGGCCGGCCTCAATCAGATGCCGCTCGACGCGCGCGGCATCGGCTTCGCCGATCATGCCGAGCCTGGCCGAGAGCTGCGCCGCCAGCGTCATGCCGATCGCAACGCCCTCGCCGTGGAACAGACGATCGGAGAACCCAGTCGCCGCTTCCAGCGCGTGACCAAACGTGTGGCCGAGATTGAGCAGCGCGCGCTCGCCGGTCTCGCGTTCGTCGCGCGAGACGACGCCGGCCTTGGCGCGGCAGGAGGTCGCGATCGCATGCTCGCGCGCCGCGCCGCCCCTGGAGATGTCGGAATGGTTGTTCTCAAGCCAGGTGAAGAAGGCCTCATCGCCGAGCACGCCGTATTTGGCGACCTCGGCATAGCCGGCGCGGAATTGCCGCGGCGACAGCGTGTCGAGCACGGCGGTGTCGGCGACGACAAGCACCGGCTGGTGAAAGGCGCCGAGCAGATTCTTGCCCTGCGGCGAGTTGATGCCGGTCTTGCCGCCGACGGAGGAATCGACCTGTGCCAAAAGCGAGGTCGGGACCTGCACGAAATCGACGCCGCGGCGCAGGATCGCTGCCGCAAAGCCGGCGAGATCGCCGACAACGCCACCGCCAAGCGCGACGACGAGATCGTTGCGCTCGATCTTTGCGGCGATCAGGGCCTCGCTGACCTTTTCGAGCCCGGCATAGGTTTTCGAGATCTCGCCTTCCTCGACGACGATGCGCGATGTCGGGATGCCGGCGGCTGCGAGCGAGGCCTCGGCGGGTTCGAGCCAGTATTTTGCGACGGTGCGATCCGTCACGATCGCGGTGCGCACGCCGGGACGTAAACGCGCGACCCGTTCGCCCAGCGAGGCCAGCACGCCGCGGCCAATGACGATGTCATAGGCGCGATCGCCGAGCGCGACCTCGACGTTGACGGGATCGGAATGTTTCAAAGGCGCGGTCATCGTGCGGCACTCGCGACGTCGGCTGGTGGCGGGGACGCCTGTTCGCCGCAGAGATGGGCGCGCAGCGTCTCGATGGTCTCCTCGACGATCTTGTCGTGCGGCACGTCGCGCGAGGCGATGGTGAGGTCGGCATGGCCGTAGACCGGCTCGCGTTCAATGAGCAGGCGCGTCACGGTTCCTTCGGGGTCGGCGGTCTGGAGCAGCGGACGGTCGGCGCGCCGGCGCACGCGGCGCATGATGACGTCGGCATCGGCCTTGAGCCAGATCGAGATCGCCTTCGCCGCGATGCGGCCCCGCGTCTCCTCGCGCATGAAGGCGCCGCCGCCGGTCGCCAGCACGATGGGGCCGCCGTCGAGCAGACGCGCGATCACGCGGGCCTCGCCATCGCGGAAATGCGGCTCGCCGTGGCGCTCGAAGATTTCCGGTATGGTCATGCCGGCCGCCGCCTCGATCTCGGTGTCGGCATCGACGAAGGGCAGCTTGAGCCGGATCGCCATGCGGCGGCCGATGGTGGATTTGCCTACCCCCATCATGCCGACGAGCACGATCGAGCGCGCGCCCAGCGCCGACAGGATGTCGGCCTCGGGCGAAGCTTGGATCGGCAACGCGGCGTCGGACATTTGTCTCGCTCGAATAGGTCTCGCTCGAACTGCCGCCAAAGGCGGCATGCTTTGGCCACCTATACGACCCCAAAGGGGGCCTCGCCAGAGGACTCTTGCCACGAAACGGCGAACATGTTGGATGATTTCATTGGTTAATTCGGCCGCCCGAGACCCTCTCCGAGACCTTGCCCGATGCCCAGCCTGTTCCGCTTCCTGACGGTCGTCGCCGTAATCGCCGGCATTGTCTATGGCGTGGTCTTCGCGCTGGCGAACTTCGTCAACCCCAAGCCGCGGGAAATGACGGTGACGATCCCGGCGGACAAATTTCTCAAGAAATAGGAGCTAGGCTACCGGGCATGCGTGCCAGATCTTCCGCTAACAAGCCCTCAGATGCCAAGCTCACCGGCCTGTTCCTCGACATGCTCGCCGCGGAACAGGGCGCCGGCCCCAATACGCTCGATGCCTACCGCCGCGACCTCACCGATTTCTCGGAATTTCTCGGCCGCGTCGGCCATACATTTGCGGACGCCGAGACGCAGACGCTGCGCGACTATCTCGCCGACCTCGACACGCGCGGCTTCAAGTCCACCAGCGTCGCGCGGCGGCTGTCGGCGATGCGGCATCTCTACCGTTTTCTCCTCAACGAGCGCATCCGCGCTGAAGATCCCGCGGCGATCCTGTCCGGCCCCAAGCGCGGCCGCGGGCTGCCAAAGGTGCTGTCGATCGCGGATGTCGACCGCATGCTCCGCCGCGCCATGGAATTGAGTACGGCGGAAGATGCCTCGCCCTCGAAACGGCTGCGCGCTTTGCGGCTCTATTGCCTGCTCGAGGTGCTCTACGCCACCGGCCTGCGCGTCTCCGAGCTGGTGGCGCTGCCGCGCACCGCCGCAAAGCGCGACGCCCGCATGATCGTGGTACGCGGCAAGGGCAACAAGGAACGGCTGGTGCCGCTCAACGAGGCCTCGCGGCAGGCGATGGCGGATTATCTCGCGGCGACGGAAGCCGCCAAGGAAAACAACAAGACGGACAAGAAGAACAGCGTGGCGGCCTCGAAATGGTTGTTCCCCTCGTTCGGCGAGAGCGGGCATCTGACGCGGCAGCATTTTGCCCGCGACCTGAAGGAGCTCGCGGTCGCTTCCGGCCTGCAGGCCCGGCTGGTCTCCCCACACGTGATGCGCCATGCGTTCGCCAGCCACTTGACTTCACAACGGTGCCGATTTGCGGATCGTGCAGACGCTGCTCGGCCACACCGACATTTCGACGACCCAGATCTACACCCACGTGGTCGAGGAGCGGCTGAAGAGCCTCGTTCGCGACCTGCATCCGCTGGCGGAGAAGTAAGGTCTCGGGAGGCGCGCTCCCTCTCCCGCTCGCGGGAGAGGGTTGGGGAGAGGGTTTCTCCGCAACGGGACACTCCCCAAGAGGAGAAAGCCCTCACCCGGCGCTTCGCGCCGACCTCTCCCGCAAGCGGGAGAGGTGAACTAAACCGCCTTGACTTCGGCCACATCTCCGCAGAAAGAGCCGGGGCCTCACGATTGATTTGGCGGGCGACCTAAGAGTGCACAAGCCAACTCATTGAAGAAGCTACACTTCTTTCCGAAGGCTTGAATCTGCTTCGCCGCCTCGCCCCGCCCTCCCTATATTGAGTTGATGCCAGACCAGATGCGCAGCTATCTCGATTTCGAAAAGCCCGTCGCCGAGCTCGATTCCAAGCTCGACGAATTGCGGACGCTTGCGGCCTCCGGCAGCGACATCACTGATGAGATCGGGCGAATCGAGGACAAGGCAGCGCAGGCGCTGGCCGATCTCTATCTGAACCTGACGCCGTGGCAAAAGACGCTGGTCGCGCGGCATCCGCAGCGGCCGCATTTCAACGACTTCATCAAGGGCCTGATCACCGAGTTCACTCCGCTCGCCGGCGACCGCAAGTTCGGCGAGGACGAGGCGCTGGTCGCCGGCTTCGGCCGCTTCCGCGGCGAGGCCATCTGCGTGATGGGCCAGGAAAAGGGCGATTCCACCGAGAGCCGCATCAAGCATAATTTCGGCATGGCGCGGCCCGAGGGCTATCGCAAATGCGTGCGGCTGATGGAGATGGCCGAGCGCTTCGGCCTGCCGGTGCTGTCGCTCGCCGATTCCGCCGGTGCCTATCCCGGCATCGGCGCGGAAGAGCGCGGCCAGGCCGAGGCGATCGCGCGCTCGACCGATGCCTGTCTGGCGCTGACCGTGCCGAACGTCGCCATCATCACCGGCGAGGGCATGTCGGGCGGCGCCATTGCCATTACCACCGCCAACAAGGTCCTGATGCTGGAGCACGCGATCTACAGCGTGATCTCGCCCGAGGCAGCCTCCTCGATCCTGTGGCGCGACGGCTCCAAGGCGCAGGAAGCCGCCAACAACATGAAGATCACCGCCCAGGACATGCTCCGGTTCGGCGTAATCGACAGCATTCTGAAGGAGCCGGTCGGCGGCGCCCATCGCGACCCCGCCGCCATGATCGCCACCACGGGCGACGCCATCGCCAAGGCTTTTGACGAGCTCCGCGGCCTCGACGGCGACGCCGTCCGCAAGCACCGACGGCAGAAATTTCTCGATATCGGCCGGAAACTGGGCTGATTCGGGCCGCAACGGTGGTGTGCTCCCTCCCCCGCTCGCGGGGGAGGGTCGGGGAGAGGGTATCTCCCCACGCGACACTCCCGATGCCGGCCGAGCCCTCTCCCGGCCTCCCCCGCAAGCGGGGGAGGTGAAGAGCTACGCAGTAACTCCGCGTTAACCCTTTTTTTGCCCAAATCAGCGACCTGAGTACCGGTTTGGCCGCAAGGCCCAAGTTACGGCCCAGTTTAAGTCTTCGTTGACCACACCTTTGGGCCAACGGGCTCGTGATCCCCGCTCGGGTTGCGACCACATGCCCCAGAGGTTAGAATTTTAATCAATGGCTTCAGGGCATAAGCGCTGGAGTGTGATTGCGAAAAAGCCCGTCGCGACGGGCCCGGATGGCCGGTCGGATCATGCTTCAAGATTGGGGTTTGCGCGATGCCCGGCACGGTGTGGGGTCCGTCTTGATTTCTCGTTCGCTTGCTCGCGCGGTTTTGGCTTCGGTTGCGCTTGCCGCCAGCATTGTGCTGGCCGGCTGCGATACCGATCAGGTCTCGCTCGCGACCAACGCCAAGGCCAACCAGCCGGTCCCGCCAAAACTTCTCGCCGCGATGGTCGAAAAGGACATGGACCTGCAATCGCCGATCCTGGTGCGCCTGTTCAAGCAGGAGGCCGAGCTCGAGATCTGGAAGCAGGCCCGCAACGGCCAGTTCGCCCTGCTCAAGACCTATCCGATCTGCCGCTGGTCGGGCGATTTGGGGCCGAAGGTCCGTGAAGGCGACCGCCAGGCGCCAGAGGGATTCTATTCGATCAATCCGGGCCAGATGAATCCGCAATCGGCCTATTACCTCTCGTTCAACACCGGCTTTCCCAACGCATTTGATCGCGCGCTCGGCCGTACCGGCTCGCAGCTGATGGTGCATGGCGACTGTTCTTCGCGCGGTTGCTACGCGATGACCGACGAGCAGATCGCCGAGATCTATTCGCTCGGGCGCGAGTCCTTCTTCGGCGGCCAGAAAGCGTTCCAGTTCCAGGCCTATCCGTTCAAGATGACGCCGGTGAACATGGCCAAGCACCGGAACAATCCGAACATGCCGTTCTGGAAGATGATCAAGGAAGGCTATGATCATTTCGAAGTGACGCGGCAGGAGCCGAAGGTCGATTTCTGCGAGAAGAAATACGTCTTCGACGCAACCAAGGCGCCCGACGCCAAGCGTGATCCCGTGTTCGACGCCTCGGCAAAATGTCCGGCCTATGTGATCCCCGAGGACATCGCCCGCGCCGTGCGCGAGAAGGATGCGCGCGACCAGGCCGAGTACAACAAGCTGGTTTCGCGCGGCACACCGGTGGCGCGCATGAACACCGGCATCGACGGCGGCATGAACAAGATCTTTGCCGCGAAGATTCCGGAAGGCTCGACCGGTCTGTCCGAGGGCGCCGAAGGCACGACCTTGCAGATGCTGGCGATGGCGAAGGCGCCGGGCACGATCCCCGGCCACGTCAATCCGCCGAAGCCGAATCTCGACGCAGCCGCACCCTCGCCGCAGGCAGAGCCGGTCGTCGCCGTCAGCGCGCCCGCCAACGCCCGTGTCGCCAACGCCGCGCCGGCTGAGAAAGCCGGCTTCTTCTCCAACCTCGGCCGCAAGATGGGCATGGGCACCGCCGATACCACGGCGACCACGCCTCCACCGCAGGCCACCGCGTCCGTCGCCCCGGCCGCGCCGTCGACAACGCCGCCCACCGCAGCGTCGAGATTGAAAGCCGCAGTGACCCGGTTCGTGCCGGGACACGACAAATCCAAAGATACGGCCAAGGAGGCGCCGAAGCCGATCGTGGCCGCCAAACCCGCCGAGCCGGCGAAGCCCGACACCCGCCTCGCCGCGACGCGCCCAGCGCTGAAGCCGTCGGTGTCGGATGGTGCCGGTGAAGCGACGCAGATCATGGGAGCTGCGCCGGTGGTGTCATCGAACTCGTTCGACAGCCGCTTTGGGGCGGTGAAGTAAGACGAATCTAATCGCTTACAACGAAGCGGTTTCCTGCATTTTAGGTGCCGCCGTTGCGCCAGCAGCGTGCCTGATACTATTCAAGTCCAAGAAGCTGAGACTTGGACCGGGAGCAAACCGAGGAGATCGCTGGCACACTTTGGACGGAGAGCGAGATCTCCGCAGTGGTCGATAGCTATTTTCAGATGTTGATCTCCGAGAGGGCGGGCCTTGCCTACAGCAAGGCGCAGAATCGGCGCCAGCTCATGACGACCGTGCATCGGTCTGAAGGCTTGATCGAACGCAAGCTTCAAAACATCTCCGCCGTTCTCGATATGCTCGGAACGCAGTGGATCAACGGCTACAAGCCGTTAACGCACGATCAGGATGCTTTGGTGGCTGCCGTCGAGCGTAACGTCGGACGAGCGCCGGATTTTCTTTGCCCTGCGAGCATCGACATTCAACCGCTGACGCTCAACGATGATGCCGTCTTCGTTGCTCCGCCATCTGTTGCAGACTTCGAGAAGACAATGACACCCGCCGGCTGGTCGGAAAGTCGGTCCCAGCCGAGCGCGATGCCAGGAATCGTCAATTGGGGAAAGCCGCCTGGCGGATGACGTTCGCTGGGTTTCCGACCAGCGTTTTGGCTCATGTCTGGGCTACTTGCACTTGATGATATCCTGCTTAAGATATACAAATATATTGTATATCGTGGAGCAAGCAATGTTGGTTTCCAAATGGGGCAACAGCCTTGCGGTTCGCTTGCCCAAGAGACTCGTTGAAGCCTTGAACCTCGCCCCCGGCGACGAACTCGACGTCGTGAAGGCCTCGAAAGGCCAGATCGCGGTGGAGAAGATCGACAAGCGGGCAGAATTTCTCAAGCAGGCGGAACAGTTCCAATTTCCCCTGCCCGAAGGCTACGAATTCGACCGCGACGAGGCGAACGAGCGGTGAGCGCTTTCTTCGACAGCAACGTCCTGATCTATGCCTTTTCGACCGACGTCCGGCGGCAGCGCGCATTGACCACGATTGCCGGCGGCGGTGTCATCAGCACACAGGTGCTGAACGAGTTCACCAACGTGTTGCGCAAGAAGCAGAAACAGGATTGGCCTGTGATCGAAGCTGCGGTGCAATCGATCCGGTTTCGCTTTCCGGATACGGCACCGCTCACCGCCGACACGCACGCCGCGGCGCTTGCGCTTGCCCGCGACCACACGCTTGCTTTTTACGACGCGCTGATCATTGCCGCTGCGATCGAAGCCGGATGCGACACGCTCTACAGCGAGGACATGCAGCACGGCCGCAGCATCGGCGGACTCACCATTCTCAATCCGTTTCTCGGAAGCACGCCGTGAACGCCCCACACCAAGCGATCTGACAGTCCGCAAGTTATCTACGGCGCCAGATACCGCAGCAGCTCCGGATTACCCCTCACCTCGCCTGCCTCGCCTTGCAGCGCGACGCGGCCGCGGTCGAGCACGTAGGCGTAATCGGCGACGCGCAGCGCGAGATCGAGGTGCTGCTCGACGATGATGACGGCGATGTTTTTCGCGAGCTCGATCAGGCGTTCGGTGATCTCCTCGATCACGCCGATCCAGACGCCTTCGGTCGGCTCGTCCAGCAGCAGCAGTTTTGGATCGCCCAGCATGGCGCGGCCGATCGCGAGCATCTTGCGCTCGCCGCCGGAGAGGGTGCCGGCGGGCTGGTCGAGGCGCTGGCCGAGCTTCGGGAAGATGGTCAGCACGTGGTCGACCGCGTCGGCCTTCCTGCTCGCAAGCGAGCCGACCGCGAGATTGTCGCGCACCGACAGGCGCGCGAACACCGAGTGCTCCTGCGGCACGTAGCCGATGCCGGCGCGCACGCGCTCCTGGGTGGCGCGGCGGCTGATGTCGCGGCCGTCGAAGGCGAGTTCGCCCTTCCACGCCGGCAGCTCGCCGACGATGGTCTTCATCAACGTGGTCTTGCCGGCACCGTTGCGGCCGAGCACGGCGACGCCGCCGCGCCAGGGAATGCCCAGGTTGACGTCGAACAGGACCTGGCTGCGGCCATAGCCGGCATCGAGATGCTTGATGTCCAAAAATTCAGGCACGGCGCAGATAGATCTCCTGGACGGATTTGTTGGCCTGGATCTCCGACACCGTGCCTGACGCCAGCACCTTGCCCTGGTCGAGCACGGTGAGACGGTCGCAGATATCGCGGATGAAATCGAGGTCGTGCTCGACGATGACGAGCGAGCAATGCTTTTTGATCGGCTGCAACAATTCGCCGGTGACGCGGCGCTCCTCCAGGCTCATGCCGCCGGTCGGCTCGTCGAGCAGCAGGAGTTTCGGCTTGCCGGCAAGCGCCATCGCGATCTCCAACCATTGCTGCTGGCCGTGCGACAGCGCCGCCGCTGAATCGAAAGCGCGGTCGGCAAGGCGAAATTGCGTCAGCATGGTCATGACCTGGTCGTGCAACGCGACCCGGGTGCGCGAGAAAACGAGGTCGAACAGCGAGGACTGCGCCTGGAGCGCGAGCAAGATGTTGTCGTAGAGCGTCAACGACGGCAGCACGCTGGTGATCTGGAATTTCAGGCTCATGCCGGCGCGGGCACGCTCGGTCGGCGTGAACGCAGTGATGTCGGTGTTTTGACGAAGGAGACCTTGCCCTGCGTCGGTACCTCGGCCCCTGCAATGCATTTCATCAGCGTGCTCTTGCCGGAGCCGTTCGGACCGATCAGGCCGTGAAACTCGTTCTCGCCGACGGTGAGCGCGGCGCCATCGAGCGCAGTGAGCTTGCCAAAGATTTTTTTGACGCCGGCGGCTTCAAGGAGCGGCATTGCGCTTCTCCTTTTCGGTCTCCTTGGGCCTGGCGCCAAAACTGCCGACCCGCTCGCGCTCACCGAGCACAAAGCTGATCAGGCCGAGCGGCCGGAACAGAATCACGAGCAACAGCAGCACGCCAAGGATGATCGGCCAGACCTCGCGGTAATTGTCCGACAGCCAGAAACTGACGCCCTCGACGATGACGGCGCCGATGACGGCCCCAATCAGCGTGCCGGAGCCGCCGAACAGCACGTAGAGCACGACTTGCGTCGAGACCACGACGCCGACCATGTTGGGCCAGACAAACCCTTCGTGGAAGGCATAGAGGCTGCCGGCGAGGCCCGCGACGGCGCCGCCGATCGCGAAGATGATCGCCTTCAGATGCTGCGCCTTGTAGCCGAAGAAGGCGATCCGCTGCTCGTTTTCGCGCAGGCCCGCCAGCGCAAGGCCAAACTGCGAGCGCACCAGGAAGCGGCAGAGGAGATAGACCACAATGAGGATGCCGAGCACGAGATAATAGAAGGACGGCCCTTCCGAGAATTCGTAACTGCCGAGCGTCATCGACGAAATCGAGGGGATGCCGTTCTGCCCGCCGAGATAGTACCAGCCGCGCGCGAGCCGATCGGCGGCGTAGGAGCCGGTGAGTGTGCCCAGCGAGACGAAGATCACGCTGGAGGGATGCCGTCCCAGCAGCAGGAAGCCCCCGAGCAGCAGCGCGAAGGTCAGGCCGATCAGCGTTCCCGCGGGCAGCACCAGGAAGATGTTGGTGATATCGAGGTCGCGCGCGAGCAGCGCCACACCGTACCCGGCTGAGCCGAAGAACAGGGCTTGGCCGAAACTCATGATGCCGGCATAGCCCCACACCAGATCGAACGACAGCGCGAACAGCGCGAGGATAATCACGCGCGTAGCGAACACCGTGAGGTAGTCCTGCAGCACCAGCGGTGCGAGCAGCGCCGCGACGAGCACGACGCCCTCCACGATCGGCAGGACCTTTCGTCCCGAAGCGGCCTGCCCTGCCGTCCCGCTGCTACCCATTGCGACGCCCGCCTCCCCGCCGATCTCGGCGGGGATCGCCTGTTTTACTGCGCCCATCGATTTCGGCATTCGACCTTAGCATTCCTTGGGATCGACGAGCCCGTCGCTGCGTCCGACGATCTCGTAGTTTCCAGCCTTGGCGACCGCGGTGTACATCTTCATCTTGCAGTGCCGCTTGCCCGGCACCATCTCGGCCGGTCCGCCCGGCCCTTCAGCGATCTTGGCGTGGTCGAGGGCTGCGGCCACCGAGTCGCGATCGACCTTGCCGGCCTCCTTGACGGCCGCTTTCCCACAGCTTGAGGCCGCGATAGGTGCCGGTCGCGGCACTGCCGGCCGCGAACAGGAAGTTACCCGGAAAATCCTTCTCATAGGCCGCCTGGATCTTTGCGTCGAACGGGTTATCCTTGGTCAGCACCTTGAAATAATCGAGACAGCTTGCGAGCCCCTCGATCTCGGCGGCCTGGTTGATGTTGAGCGTGTTCTCGTCATAGTAGACGCAGGCGAGACGCCCACCGTTCTTGAGGAAGCCCGCTTCATAGAGCTGCTTGAAGAACGGGCCGACACCAGGCGGAATGACGGTGTTGAAGACGACGTCGACCTTGTTGGAGATGATGCGGTTGACGGTCGAGGAGAAATCGACCTGGTCAAGCGGGTAGTATTCCTCGAACACGACCTCGCCGCCGTTGGCCTCGATCACCTTGCGGGCGTAGACGTTGAGCGTGTGCGGCCAGACATAGTTGGCGCTCGGCAGCGCGAATTTCTTGCCGCCGTTCTTGATCAGCCAGGGAATGAATTCGTCGCACTGCTGCGCGGGCGTCGGCCCGGTGCAGAACAGATAGGGCGTGCACTCCTTGCCTTCATAGAGCTGCGGATAGATGTAGAGCGTCTTGCCGCGCGCGACGATCGGGTCCTTGATCGCGTTGCGCATCGACGAGGTGATGCCGCCGAGCACCATGTCGACCTTGTCGCGCTGGATCAGCTTTCGGACGTTGCCCACCGCGACCGATTCGTTCGACGCGGTGTCCTCGATGTAGAGCTCGAGCGGACGGCCGAGCAGGCCGCCGGCATCGTTCATCTGCTTGACCAGCATCTTGGCGACGTTGGCGTCCGCCGTGCCGGCGTACGCAATCGGGCCGGTGAGGTCCGTCGCGATGCCGACCTTGATCGGACCTCCCGCTGCATTGGCCCAGGGCGCCGGAATCACCCAGCTGCCGACACCGGTCGCGACTGCGCCGGTTGCGAAGGCGAAATTGGAGAGGAAACGACGTCGGGTGAGATTGGTGCGTTCTGCAAACATATTTAAACCCCTCTTCCAGCGATGAGGCCCTGTGGCCGGAATTTGATGAAAACAATGGCGAGCACGAAGACGAGGACGTCGGCGACGACGGGCGCCATCACCCAGGGCAACGCGGCGCTGAGCGTACCGATGACGCCGGCGCCCGCGACCGGCCCGATGAAGGAGCCGACGCCGCCGACCATGACGGCGACAAATCCCTGGATCAGGAAGCGCAGGCCGAGATCGGCGTAGAGACTGAACACGGGGACGATCAGTGCACCGGCAAGGCCGGCAAGCGCGGAGCCGAACGCGAAGGTGGCGCCATACATCAGCGGCGTTGAAATGCCTGAGGCGCGCGCCAGCGACGGGTTTTCCAGCGTGGCGCGCATGCGCAAGCCGAAGTTCGTGCGCGACAGCAGGAGATAGCAGCCCGCCATCACCAGCAGGGTGATGACGATGATGGTGAAACGCCAGGCCGAGATGTGCATGGCGCCGATGTCGATCGAGCCGCCGATCGGCTCCGGCACGGTGAGATAGAAGCCGCCGATCAGTCCGCGCACGGTCTCACGGATGATCAGGCCGAGCGCATAGGTGCCGAGCATGGCCACGATCGGCGCGGCGTAGAACCGGCGAATGATCAGCGCCTCCAGCACGAAGCCGAGCGCGCCGACCACGAAGGGCGCCGCGACCATGCCGGCCCAGATCGGCAGGCCCTTGGCGTAGGCGAGATAGGTGATGTAGGCCCCGAGCAGGACGAACTCGCCCTGCGCGAAGTTGAAGATGCCCATCATGCTGGCGATGATCCCGAGCCCCAGCACGATCAGGACGATGATCGCACCAAAGCTCAGGATCTCGAACCCCGCGACGAACGCGTTAGCCATGCGCCGGAGCCTCTCCCGTTCCGATGGAATCGGAACGGGGCTCTGGATTGTTGTTTTGACGCGTTTTCCTGACGCGAACCGACATCCACTTCGCTCGAAAACGCTCTGCTGTTCCGTCCGCCTGCATCAACTGTCTCGCTCACATCTTCTTCCAGTCGCCGATTTGCTCGAAGGCGTGGGCGGCGCGGTAGATGGTGGTTTCCTCGAACATGCGGCCGACCAGCATCAGGCCGACGGGCAGGCCGTCGACCATGCCGCAGGGCAGCGACATCGCGGGATGGTGGGTGATGTCGAACGGCGCGGTATTGGAGATCATCTCCAGCGCGCGCGCGACGTAGTCTTCGCGGCTGGCCGTGGGCTCCGGCAGCTTGGTCGCCTTCATCGGTGTGGTCGGCAGCAGCAGCAAATCGTAGTCCTTGAAGGCCTTGTCGTAGGCCGCGGTCAGGCGTCGGGAGATGTTGAGCGCCTTGCCGTAATAGCGGGGACCAAAAGTGTTGTTGATGTGGGTGCCGAGCAGCAGGAACAGTTTTGTGGTCTCGGACAGTGAATCCGCCTGCCGCCGCCAGCCACGATGGAAATCCATCAGCGTAGTCGAATAGAGGTCGGACCGGCTCAGGCCGTAGCCGTCGCCATACATCATGGTCTGGGTCATGCCCTCGGTCCCGATCGGCGTCCAGATCGCGGGGCCGACGAGATGCATCGGGATCGAGACGGTCTCGACCGTAGCGCCGAGGTCCCTAAAGCGTTTTGCGGCTTCGCGAACGCTTTCGTTGACGGCGGCTTCCGCGGTCGCCTGCTCAAAGCCTTCCTTGAGGATGCCGATCTTCATGCCTTTCACGCCCTGGCCGAGCGCCTTGGTGTAGTCCTCGACCTTGGGCGCCTTGATGCGCGGATCGTAGCCGTCGTCGCCGGCGAGCACTTCGAGCAGCAGCGCATTGTCGGCGACGGTTGCGGTCATCGGGCCGGTGTGATCGACGAAAACCTCGATCGGCATGATGCCGGTGTAGGGCACGAGGCCCCAGGTCGGCTTCATGCCGTAGGTGCCGCAGAACGAGGACGGCATGCGGATCGAGCCGCCCTGGTCGCCACCGATCGCCATGTCGACCTCGCCGAGCGCGACGACGACGCCTGAGCCCGAGGACGAGCCGCCGGCCGAATAGCCCATCTTGTGCGGATTGTGCACCGCGCCGACCGCGTTGGTGTGGCTGCCGCCGGACATGCAGAAGGATTCGCAATGCACTTTTCCGGCGATCTCGGCGCCGGCATCGAGCATACGGGTGACGATGGTGGCGTCGAAATCGGGAACGTAGCCTTCGAGTGTCGCCGAGCCGTTCATCATGGGAACGCCGGCGAGCATGATGTTGTCCTTCAACGCGACGGTCTTGCCCTTGAGCTTGCCGCTGGCAGCGCCCTTCACGGTCGACTTGCGATACCAGGCGTTGCGCGGGTTCTCTTCCGGTGAGGGCCGATAGCCCGGCGTGCGCGGATATTTGACCTCCGGCACCTCGTCCGGCATGGCGCCGACGAGATTGTAGGCTTCGATCGAGCCCTGCATCAGGCCGCGGAACGAGGCGACATCGTCGTCGGTCAGCGAAAGGCCGCACTGGTCGGCGACACTGCGAAGTTGGGCTGGCGTGGGAAGGACAACTGTCACGGCGCTCTCCTCAAAGGCTTCTTGATCCCTGGCGTTGGATCCTCATGGGCGCGCGTGCACGGCGCGGGCCAGTCGGCACCACTTCGATATTACAGACGGAAATATTTTCCTTTTCAAGTATTATTTCGCGAATGTGCCGGACCGGAGGGAAGACGTGAGGTCAGAGCGTCTTGATGAGCTTGAAGTCGAGGCCGTCCGCTTCGGCAAGGTACATCGGCATCTCGGCGCGGCCATCGCGGATCGTGACGGGACCGCGGCCTGCCGAATAGATCGTGTTGCGTGCCGCCTTCAACAGCGGACGCAAGGCCAATGAGCCGGCACGGTTGGCGACGGACTCCAGGAACCGCAGCCCCTCATAGTTCGACTGGCCGACCGAGCCGACCGGCGGCGCGTGCGGGCCGAACATGGCCTGATAAGCGCAAAGGAATTCGTCATTGGCGCGCGAGGCCATGCAGTTGAAATAGCCGGAGGCGCAGAACAAGTTCTCGGTGTTGTCGGCGCCGATGCCGAGCAGCACGGTCTCGTCCATCGCGCCCGCGAGCCGCAGCGTCGAGGTCGCGAGGCCCGCTTCCGCGAAGGCGCGGTTGAAGGTGATGCTGTCGGTGCCGATCAGCGAGATCAGCACCACGTCCGGCTTGGCAGCGCGGATGCGCGCCAGATGCGCCTCGTGATGGTCTTCGCCGACGGGGACGAACTCCTCGCCAACGACCTGGCCGCCAGCTTCCTTGATGTAGCGCTTCACCGCGCGATGCGACAGCCAGGGCCAGACATAGTCGCTGCCGATCAGATACCAGCGCGCCGCCTTCTTGACGTCCGCGAGCCAGTGGATCGACGGCCGGCTCTGCCAGCGGGGCGTCTCGCCGATCGCCATCACGCCCGGCGTACGCTCGCCGCCCTCATAGACCGGCGTGTAGATATAGGGGATCCGATTGCCGGTGACCTTGCGCAAGGCAACGCGCACGGCGCTGATATGCGAGCCCATGATGAGGTCGACCTCGTCGAAGGCGATCGCCTGCTCGGCGCGCCGCACCACCTCGTCAATCGGGCCGCCGGAATCGTAGATCGACAGCTCGAGCTCGCGACCCAGAATGCCGCCGCGCCTGTTGATCTCGGCAACCGCCAGCATTGCGCTGTTGGTCGAGGTCGGGCCCCAGATTCCGGGCGAGCCGGTGAAGGTGAGAAAATTGCCGATGCGGAGCTTGTTGCGCGCGCCGCGGCGCTTCATGAAATGCGCGTCGATCGGAGACAGGTCGAAGTCGGTCGCGACGGGCGACAGATTCCGCAACAGCATGGACGGCGGCAACGCCGGACCGCCGTGAGCCGGGAAGTTTACCGTCGTGTGCACGCCAACTCCTGTCTGGCACCAGACCTGAAAGCACATTGCGCAGGCGGCCGCGGCATCCGCCCTTTTGTTGGGCAATATCCTATTTTGAAAATATTGAATATTCAAGAATTGAAGTGCATATAGATGCAGCATCGATTGCAAGACATTCACTCATTTGGGTCAAGACAAAGTCTTAGCCGTGGCAAAACCAAACTCCCCGATCACCGAACACCTCGCCTACCTGCTCGCGCAAGCTAACCGGGAGATCAACCGGCAGCTCGAACTGCGGTTGAGCAAGGAAGGCGTGCCCGTCGAGCAATGGCGCATCCTGAAAGTGCTGTCGGATGGCAACGGCCATTCGATGGGCGAGCTTGCGGATGCCGTGCTGCTCAACCATCCGACGCTGACCAAGATGATCGACCGCATGGTCTCGGACACGCTGGTCTACCGCGTGCAGGACCCGAACGATCGCCGCAAGGTTCTGATGTTCATCTCCGATCGCGGCAAGGTGCTGAGCAGGAAGCTCAACTCGCTCGCGGTCGACCAGGAGGAGCACATCCTGGAGAGCTACGGCGACAAATCGACCAGCGAGTTGAAGCGGCTGCTGGAGAGCTTGATCGACAGCTCGAATTAGAGCGGTGGCGTAGCACACGCTCGGCACGTCCTCCCGGACAAGCGACGCGCACAGCGGGCACCACATACTCGCTGTCACCGCCCGCCTTGTGCGCAATTGCGCACTGGGGCGGGCGATCCAGTATTTCAGAGATAGTAATTTCTGAACCGAGAAGCTGCGGCGTACTGGACGCCCGGTCAAGCCGGGCGACGACAGCGGAATTTAACGGCTAAGCGTACCGCCCATGGCAGTGCTTGTACTTCTTGCCGGAGCCGCACGGGCAATCCTCGTTGCGGCCGATCTTGCCCCAGCTTGCCGGGTTTTTGGGATCACGCAGCGCCGCATCGGTGGCCTGCGCTCCGAGCGAGACGTGGGCGAGCGCCATTTCGTCCTCGCCGGTGTTCGGATCGAACTTGTGCGCTTCCATCTGCGGCAGCACCGGGGCTTCCTGTTCCGGCGGCACGATCTCGACCCGCATCAGCTGCGCGGTGACGGCCTCGCGCAGATGCGCGCTCATCTCCTGGAAGAGATTGAAGGCCTCGGTCTTGTACTCCTGCAACGGATCGCGCTGGCCGTAGCCGCGCAGGCCGATGACCTGGCGCAGATGGTCGAGCATGATCAAATGCTCGCGCCAGAGATGGTCGAGCGTCTGGAGCAAAATGGTCTTCTCGACGTAACGCATCACGTCGGGGCCCCATTGCCCGACCTTGGCGGCCATGTGCTCGTCGGCGCGGGTCTCGATGCGCGTGAGCAGCTCCTCGTCGGCGATGCCCTCTTCCTTGGCCCAGTCTTCGACCGGCAGGTCGAGATCGAGCACGCGCTTGAGCTCTTCCTTCAAGCCCGCGACGTTCCACTGCTCGGCATAGGCATGCTCGGGCACATGCTTGGCAACGAGGTCGTCGATGAAGGCGTGACGCATGTCAGTGACAGTCTCGGCGACGCTGTCGTCCTTCATCAGGTCGACGCGCTGGTCGAAGATCACCTTGCGCTGGTCGTTCTGGACGTTGTCGAACTTGAGCAAATTCTTGCGGATGTCGAAGTTGCGGGCTTCGACCTTCTGCTGCGCCTTCTCCAGCGCCTTGTTGATCCAGGGATGGATGATGGCCTCGCCCTCTTGCAGGCCGAGACGCTGCAGCATGCTGTCGAGGCGATCCGAGCCGAAAATGCGCATCAGATCGTCTTCCAGCGACAGGAAGAACTTCGAGCGGCCGGGGTCGCCCTGACGGCCGGAACGGCCGCGGAGCTGGTTGTCGATGCGGCGGGATTCGTGGCGCTCGGAGCCCATGATGTAGAGGCCGCCGGGCTTCTTCACGGTCTTGGCGGGCTTCGAACCCTTCGCCGGCTCGATCTCGACCTCTTCCTCGGCCTTCAGCACGATGTCGCGGAAGTGCTCGATATCGGCCTTGATCTGTTCGATCTTCTTGGCCTTCTCGGCCTCGTCCTCGATGCCCCCGGTCTCCTGAAGGATCCGCATATCGAGCGAGCCGCCGAGCTTGATGTCGGTGCCGCGGCCGGCCATGTTGGTCGCGATCGTGATCGCGCCGGGCACGCCGGCTTCCGCGACGATATAGGCTTCCTGCTCGTGGAAGCGCGCGTTCAGCACCGCGAACAGCTTGGCCGGCTTGCCGGCGCGGGCGGCGGCGTACAGCTTCTGCATCGAATTTTCGTTGCCGAAATCGATCTGCCGGTAGCCGTGCTTCTTCAGATATTCGGCGATCACTTCCGATTTTTCGATCGAGGCGGTGCCGACCAGCACCGGCTGCAATCGCGCATTGGCGCGCTCGATCTCGGCCAGGATCGCGGCGTATTTCTCGTTCTGGGTGCGATAGACCTCGTCGTCCTCGTCCAGACGAGCGACCGACAGATTGGTTGGGATTTCCACGACCTCGAGCTTGTAGATGTCGAACAATTCGTCGGCTTCGGTCAGCGCCGTACCGGTCATGCCGGCGAGCTTTTCGTACATCCGGAAATAGTTCTGGAAGGTGATCGAGGCCAGCGTCTGGTTCTCCGGCTGGACCTGGACGTGCTCCTTGGCTTCCAGCGCCTGGTGCAGGCCTTCGGAATAGCGCCGGCCCTGCATCATGCGGCCGGTGAACTCGTCGATGATCACGACCTCGTCGTCGCGGACGATGTAGTCCTTGTCGCGGGTGAACAGCGTGTGGGCGCGCAGCGCCTGGTTGATGTGGTGCACGACGGAGACGTTCTCGACGTCGTAGAGCGACTCGCCCTTGAGCTGGCCGGCATCGCGCAGCAGCGTCTCGATCTTCTCCATGCCGCCTTCGGTGAGCGTCACGGTGCGCTGCTTCTCGTCGACCTCGTAGTCGGTCTTGTCGAGCTTGGGCAGGAAGCCGTCGATGGTGTTGTAGAAGTCGGAGCGGTCGTCGAGCGGGCCGGAGATGATCAGCGGCGTGCGCGCTTCGTCGATCAGGATGGAGTCGACTTCGTCGACGATCGCATAGAAGTGCGGCCGCTGGACCATGTCCTCGAGCCGGTACTTCATGTTGTCGCGCAGATAGTCGAAGCCGTATTCGTTGTTGGTGGGGCCGTAGGTGATGTCGCAGGCATAAGCCGTCTTGCGCTCGGAATCGTCCAGGCCGTGGACGATCACGCCGGTGGTCATGCCGAGGAAGCCGTAGATCTGGCCCATCCAGGCGGAGTCACGGCTGGCGAGGTAGTCGTTGACGGTGACGACGTGGACGCCCTTGCCGGCGAGCGCGTTGAGATAGACCGCGAGCGTCGCAACCAGCGTCTTGCCTTCGCCGGTCTTCATCTCGGCGATGTCGCCCTCGTGCAGCACCATGCCGCCGATCAGCTGGACGTCGAAATGGCGCTGGCCGAGCGTGCGCTTGGCGGCTTCACGGACCGTGGCGAAAGCGGGGACCAGGAGGTCGTCCAGCGTTTTGCCGTCAGCGATCTCTTTCCTGAAGTCGGCGGTGCGGGCCTTGAGTGCCTCGTCGGAGAGTTTCGAGACCTCGGGCTCCAGCGCGTTGATCGCGCTGACGCGGGACTGATATCCCTTTACCCGCCGGTCGTTGGCGGAGCCGAAAAATTTGCGGGCGAGCGCGCCGATCATACCTGGTTCCTGTGTTCGCGATTCAACCGCGTTGCAGCCGAGAGGTTGTCACCCGCCTGCCCATCAACTCACCGTGACGCCTGGTGGCGCCGGAGCCCGGACTGCGGGGTCCATCCGCCATATGGGTGGGAGTTGGGCAAGTCTGGGTTCAACGGCCAAAAACGCAGCAAAATAAACGCCATCGCCATGGACGCGACCGCGCAGAGATATGGCCCGGTCAGGGCCTTGTCAACGGCGGGCGCATTGCGGCTAATTCATCATTTTGACAGACTTTTCGCGTTGCCAAGGCCCCCTGAATTGGGCGAGTGTCCGCCCCGCTCGAGCAGCCTCCTGCTTCAACAAAAGGATTTTCCATGACCACCTCGTTCCCGGTAACAACCGGCCAGCGTTTCCGCCACGCGTCCGCCCTGGCTGGCTGCCTCGCTTTGGCGCTGTCCCTGGCGTTTGCGGGCCCGCTCCGGGCCGCCGACGATCCGGTACTGGCGAAGGTCAATGGCGCGGAAATCAAGAAGAGCGACGTCGCCATGGCCGAGGAGGAACTCGGGCCGAGCCTCGCCCAGATGGACCCGGCGACCAAGGACGAGAACGTCCTGTCCTTCCTGATCGACATGAAGATCGTCGGCAAGGCCGCCGAGGACAAGAAGGTCGCCGACGGCGAGGAGTTCAAGAAGCGCCTCGCATTCGCCCGCAACCGCCTGCTGATGGACAGCCTGCTCGCCGGCGAGGGCAAGGCCGCCATCACCCCGGACGCAATGAAGAAGGTCTATGACGAGGCCTCCAAGCAGATCACCGGCGAGCAGGAAGTTCGCGCGCGCCACATCCTGGTCGAGACCGAGGACGAGGCCAAGGCGGTGAAGGCCGAGCTCGACAAGGGTGCCGATTTCGCCGAGCTCGCCAAGAAGAAATCCAAGGATCCGGGCTCGGCCGACGGCGGCGACCTGGGCTTCTTCACCAAGGAGCAGATGGTGCCCGGAATTCTCGGCGGTCGCCTTCGCGCTCGAGCCGGGCAAGATCTCCGATCCCGTGAAGTCGCAGTTCGGCTGGCACGTCATCAAGGTCGAGGAAAAGCGCAGCCGCAAGGCGCCGGACTTCGAGCAGGTCAAGGCCCAGATCGAGCAGTATGTCACCCGCAAGGCCCAGGCCGACTACGTCGCCAAGCTGCGCGCGGAAGCCAAGGTCGAGCGGCTGGACCAGCCGGCCGATGCGGCAAAGGACGCCAAGCCGGCTGATGCGGCCAAACCTTCCGATGCCAAGCCCTCCGATGCGAAGCCGGCCGACAGCAAGATGGCGCCCCCGGCGAAGAAGTAAGAATTCGCTGTCACTTCACGGACGCCAATAGTATCTAACGTCGCAATGGCCGGGCCAAAAGTGCGAAGCACGTCTTCGCACTGGATGTCCCGGCCATCTGCATGTCCAGACCTCACCAAGGCGCCCCGATGTCCTCCTCCGTTTCTCCCCTCGCCCCGAAAAACGTTCCCGACATGCCCGTGATCGCGGGCGTCCGCCTTGCGACGGCCGAGGCCGGCATCCGCTACAAGAACCGCACCGACGTTCTGCTCGCGGTGATGGACAAGGGTACCGCGGTCGCAGGTGTCTTCACCAAATCGAAATGCCCGTCCGCGCCGGTGGAATGGTGCCGCGCCAAGCTGAAGGGCGGCAAGGCGCGGGCGCTGGTGGTCAATTCCGGCAATGCCAATGCCTTTACCGGCAAGACCGGCCGCAGCTCCACCGCGCTGACCGCGAAGATCGCGGCCAAGGCCGTCGGATGCCCCGAGGGCGAAATCTTCCTGGCCTCGACCGGCGTGATCGGCGAGCCGCTGGATGCGACCAAGTTCGACGGCGTGCTCGGGCGTCTCGCGGAAACCACCGAGGCCGGCGATTATCTGGCGGCCGCCAAGGCGATCATGACCACCGACACCTTCCCGAAGGTCGCGACCGCGACCGTGAAGCTCGGCAAGGCCAAGGTCACGATCAACGGCATGGCGAAGGGCGCCGGCATGATCGCGCCCGACATGGCGACGATGCTGTCGTTCGTCTTCACCGACGCACCGATCGCGCCCGCGGCGCTGCAGGCGCTGCTCAAGAGCGGCGTCGAGGACACCTTCAACGCAGTGACGATCGACGGCGACACCTCGACCTCGGATACGCTGCTTGCCTTTGCCACCGGTGCTGCCGCCGAACACGGCGCGCCAAGGATCAGCCGCGCCGGCGACCCGCGCCTGAAGGCCTTCGTCAAGGCGTTCAACCAGGTGCTCGCCAATCTTTCCGAGCAGGTGGCCCGCGACGGCGAAGGCGCCCGCAAGCTGGTCGAGATCACCGTCGAGGGTGCCAAGACCAAGGCGTCGGCGCGCAAGATCGCGATGTCGATCGCCAACTCGCCGCTGGTGAAGACCGCGATCGCCGGCGAAGACGCCAATTGGGGCCGCGTGGTGATGGCGGTCGGCAAGGCCGGCGAGCCGGCCGACCGCGACAAGCTCTCGATCTCCTTCAACGGCATCCGCGTCGCCAAGAGCGGCGCGCGCGATCCGTCCTATGACGAGGCGCAGGTGTCGGAGGCGATGAAGGCGCCGGAGATCTCGATCAAGGTCTCGCTCGGCCTCGGCAAGGGCCGCGATCGCGTGCTGACCTGCGACCTCACCAAGGAGTATGTCGCGATCAACGGGGATTACAGGTCGTAGCCCATCTCCTCGCCCCGTTTTTGCGGGGTGAGGGACCGCTGCCGCATCGACGCTGACAACCGGCCTCGCGGAGAGTCCCTCTCATCCCGATCAAATCACCCCGAGATCCGTGCGTCCGCGAGCGCCTTCTGGAACAGAGCGTTCATCGCGTCCGAAATGCCCTGGGTGGGGCTAACCTCGAAATAGAATCCTGGCGAAGCGCAGCTCTCCATGTTCTGCGCGATCTCGCTGTTCGGGGACGGCCCCCATGTCCCGGCGTTGAAGGGCGCGATCCAGTCCTTGTACCAGCTGTCAGTAGGGGGCTGATACGTTGTGTACAGCACCGCGACCTTGATACCGCGGTTCTTCAACGTCGTGCACAGCGCGGGATTGATAGGTGACTGACAGCGCGGCGCTATGTTTCCCCAATTCTTATTGTACATCGTCTTCAGGCAAGAGGCATTGCTTTCATCGGCGACGCCGTCCGATACAAAAAACAAATACTTCAGGGGGGCGGAAGATGTGCCGGCTCCCGGCGAGGCGATTGCGCTATTGATTGCGGGAAAGATGGTGGTGAAGGGAGTATCCTTATCGGCAGTAAAAGCGTCATTCTGACCGGCGACCGACATCAGGTCGATGTTTCCCGCCGCAGTCTTGGCGGACGTCAGGCTCGACGAGAGCGAGAACAGATTTCTCAATCCGATCGTTGCTGACGCAGCGCCGAAATCGTAGATCGCCATCCTGAACTGGTTCGTGTAGGTCTGCGTGTTCCGGGCTGTGTCCATCAAGTTCGCGCTCGCCTGGCGCACCACGTCGATTCGGGTAGTGATGCCATTTGCTTTGGCAATGTCGTAGTTGCTTGTGCCGGCCTTCTTGGAGGTGTCGTGACACGCGAATGCGCATCCACCGGTCTTTGCCTGCAAATTCGTTATGTCGGTCGGTGTCGCTGCGACACCCATCGACGGAGAATTGTCCAACAGGAGATAGAAGTCGATATAGAGCGGCATGTTGGCTGTGGCCGTGGAAGTGCCCGACATCGCCACCGTGCTCTTGCCGATCACGCCGAGAAACATCGTGTTGATGGTCGCGGAAAAATTGACCGTCGAGGTTACCGTGGAGCCAGTCTTTGAGACGACCGGCGTCACGCTGGTGAGCGTGTATCCGTTCTGATTTGCCCGGTTGGCGTCGAAGATGTTCTTGGCGTCGGTGACTCCGGCCGCAATGGATCCGTCCGCCATCATGGTGCCAGCCGCGAGGTACGCCGGCGAATTCTTGGCAATCGAACCGACGCTGGCGGCGTCCGCCGCAGCCTGCAGCTTGGATCTGATCTGCGTCGCCCGCGAATAATCGATCCCGCAGCCGACCGCGGTGATCAGCGGGACGCAGGTCAGCGCGAAGATCACTGCGATATTGCCGCGTTGATCGAGACCGAACCGTTGGAGAATTGTGCGAAGCGCGGCACGCATAGGTGGGGATCCCGGAGTCTGAGCTTTTCCACTCTAGGAACCGTCGATTAAATATGACTTATGGAGAGCTCGGAAACCGGGCCGTAACGGGTTAACGAACCGTTACGGATGATCTTCAGCGAGCGACATTCCAGGCATGGCCGATCTCAAACTGACACTGGTGGTGGCCTGCGCGCTTGTCGATGCCGACAAGCGCGTCCTGATCGCGCAGCGCCCCGAGGGCAAGACGCTGGCCGGCCTCTGGGAATTTCCCGGCGGCAAATGTGAACCCGGCGAGCGGCCGGAGCAGAGCCTGATCCGCGAGCTCCACGAGGAGCTCGGCATCACGGTCGCCGAACCCTGCCTGGCTCCGCTGACCTTTGCGAGCCACGGCTACGAGACCTTTCATCTGTTGATGCCGCTCTACATCTGCCGGCGCTGGGAAGGCATTGTGACGGCGCGCGAGGGCCAGAATCTCGCCTGGGTTCGCGCCAACAAGTTGCGCGACTATCCCATGCCGCCAGCGGATATTCCGCTGATCCCGCATTTGATCGATTTGCTGATGTGAGACGTGCGGTGCCCCGGACGCAGCGCAGCGCTTCTTCAGCGATGCGCTGCAGAGCCGGGGCCCATGCTTGCCGCAGGGCTGGGTCCCGGCTCTGCGCAGCAGCGTAAGAACGCTGCAGCGCGTCCGGGACACACGTCACTCCTTCCCCGCCTTCTTCACCGCCTCCGCCAGGCTCGCCTTCGCCGACCCCGGCTTCAGCGGCTGCTGCTGGCTCGCATGCGGGGCCCAGCCCGAGAGCCAGATGATGTCGAATGTCGCACGAATGCGGCCGTCGGCATCGGCAAAGCGTTCGGCATAAATTCTCGGCCATCCGCAGCAGCGTCGCGCGCCGCGACAACGTGCGGCGCCGCTCGATCAGCACATTGGCCGCGCCCATGCGGCGGAGATCCTGCATCAGCGCAAATGCATTGGCGTAACGCACCACGATGCGGTCGACATCGGTGACCGGCAGCGCAAAGCCTGCCCGCTGCAACAGCGCGCCGATATCACGCAAATCCGCGAACGGCGCGACGCGCGGCGACACGCCGCCTTCGCATTCAGCTTCCGCCGCGGCGAACGCCTGCCGCAGCTCGGTCAGGCTGTCGCCACCGATCATCGCGGCGAGCAGCAAACCATCCGGCTTGAGCGCACGACGGATTTGCGCGAGCACGCCTGGCAGGTCGTTGACGAATTGCAGCGCCAGTGCCGACACGACGAGGTCGAGGCTCTCCGGTGCAAAGGGAAGTGTCTCCATACCCGCTGCGTCGAGCGCGATCCGCTCGACGCAAGGCAGTCGCGTGCGCAACGCCGCAAGTCCCTCGCCGGGCGTCCAGAGATCGGCTCCCGCGTGAAACTCGCGCATCACAGCAGCCAGCCGGTCCGACATGTCCTCGGCGACCCGATCGAGCAGGAAGGTGACCTCGCCCTGCGCCTGCGCGCGCCGCTGCCGCGCATGCAGCAAGGCGCGATCGAACAGAGCGGGCGGGGTCTGGGAGGGCTGAGCCATGCCGCTGGTTACGCCGATCCAAGTCGTTCTGGCAATCGCCTCTGTTCTGTCCCGGACGCGGTGCGGCACGCAGTGACGCTCCGCAGAGCCGAGGCACGAGAGTGCTGCTTGAGCCGACAAGCGCGGAACGCTAGCTTCTCCCCATGGACGCCTCCGCCCCTTCCCGCTCGCTCTCCGGACCCTTGCGGGCCGCATGGACGGCCGGCCGCCATGCCCTGTCGCGTGCGGCGCGGCTCGCGCTCGACATCGCGCTGCCGACCTTGTGTGTGTCCTGCCGCGAGCCAGTCGATGGCGAGGGCGTGTGCGCGGCCTGCTGGGCGCGGCTGTCGTTCATCGAACGGCCCTACTGCCCGCGGCTCGGCATTCCCTTTGTGTATGACCCCGGCCCCGACATGCTGTCGATGGAGGCGATCGCGAGCCCACCGGCCTACCAGCGGGCGCGCGCCGCGGTACGTTACGACGACGTCGCGCGCACCCTGGTGCATGCGCTGAAATACCAGGACCGCACGGATTTGGCGCCCGCCATGGGCCGCTGGATGGCGCGTGCGGGTGGCGAGCTGCTCAGCGAGGCCGATATGCTGGTGCCTGTTCCCCTGCATTGGCGAAGGGCCTGGCGCCGCCGCTACAACCAGTCCGGGGCGCTGGCGCGGATCATCGAGAGGCAGAGCGGAGTGAAAGTGAAGGCCGAGGTGCTGCGCCGGGTACGCGCCACCGAGCAACAGATCGGCCTGTCGCGGGCCCAGCGCGCCACCAATGTGCAGGGCGCATTCCAGGTATCGCCCGACCGTCAGGCGGAGGTCCAGGGTCGGCGCATTGTCCTCATCGACGACGTCCTGACCTCGGGTGCGACGCTGGATGCCTGCGCGCGGGCCCTGCTCCGCGCCAAGGCGGCCCAAGTGGACGTGCTGGTCTTTGCCCGGGTTGTCGAGAGCCGGTGAAGTCCCATATAATTCAATGAATTCATGACATGAGAGCGCCAGACAACATGACCGCTGCTGTCGAGATCTACACAAGGCCGGGCTGCGGCTATTGTTCCGCCGCCAGGTCGCTGCTGACCCGCAAGAAGGCAACCTTCACGGAGTTCGATATCGCCAGGAACCCGTCCTGGCGCCAGGAGATGTACGATCGCGCCGGCGAAGGCACGACCTTTCCGCAGATCTGGATCGGCGGAACCCATGTTGGCGGCTGCGACGAACTCTATGCGCTCGACCGCGGCGGCAAGCTCGACGGCATGCTTGAACATGTGAAGGCGGAGTCATGAGCGAGATCGGGACCTTCACCGCGGCCATGGTGCAGATGCGCACCGGCCTGATGCCCGAGCCGAGCCTCGCGCAGGCCACCAAACTGATCCGGCAGGCTGCGGCCAATGGCGCCGACTACGTGCAGACGCCCGAAGTCAGCAACATGATGCAGGTCAACCGCAAGGCGCTGTTCGAGCACCTCCAGAGCGAAAACGACGACAACTCGCTGAGGGCCTACCGGGCGCTCGCGGCGGAGCTGAAAATCCACATCCATGTCGGCTCGCTGGCGCTGCGCTTCTCAGAGGAGAAAGCGGTCAACCGCTCCTTCCTGATCGGGCCCGAGGGCAATGTGCTCGCGAGCTACGACAAGATCCACATGTTCGACATCGAGCTGCCGGACGGCGAGAGTTATCGCGAATCCGCCAATTACCAGCCGGGCGAGACCGCCGTGATCTCCGACCTGCCCTGGGGCCGCGTCGGGCTGACGATCTGCTACGACGTGCGCTTCCCCGCGCTCTACCGCGCGCTGGCCGAGAGCGGCGCATACTTCATCACGGTGCCCTCGGCCTTCACCCGCAAGACCGGTGAAGCGCATTGGCACGTGCTGCTGCGTGCACGCGCGATCGAGACCGGCTGTTTCATCTTCGCCGCCGCGCAGGCCGGCCTACATGAGAACAAGCGCGAGACCTATGGCCATTCGCTGATCATCGATCCCTGGGGCGAGATCCTCGCCGAGGGCGATGTCGAGCCGGGCATCATCATGGCCAGGATCGATCCGGCCAAGGTCGAGACCGCGCGCCGCGCAATCCCCTCGCTCCAGCACGGCCGCCGCTTCGGCGTCGCCGACCCCAAGGCCGGGCCGGACCATCTGCACCTCGTGCGGGGATCGGCATGATCCGCTACGCGCTCCACTGCGACCGGAACCACGACTTC
The DNA here is from genome assembly GCF_054056815.1 of Bradyrhizobium sp. LB13.1. Taxonomy (NCBI): domain Bacteria; kingdom Pseudomonadati; phylum Pseudomonadota; class Alphaproteobacteria; order Hyphomicrobiales; family Nitrobacteraceae; genus Bradyrhizobium; species Bradyrhizobium sp. LB13.1. Next base: position 184,359 of record NZ_JBSRYQ010000001.1, read on the forward strand.
GAAAGTTGGTTCCAGAGCTCGTCGGCATACGATTCGCAGGTGAAGCGCAAGCTCGTGACCTGTCCGATCTGCGGCTCGGCCAGGATCAACAAGGCGATCATGGCGCCTCGCATCGTCGGCAAGAAAGGCCGCGGACCCGCGGCGCCGCCGCCGGAGCCCGTGGCTGCGACCACGCCCGAGGCTACACTGTCCGGACCGACCTCGCTGATGATGGCGCAGGAGAAGGAGCTTCGCACCAAGCTCAAAGAGCTGCGCGATCACATCGTGAAAAACGCCGACAATGTCGGCGAGCGTTTTGCGAACGAGGCCCGCGCGATGCATTACGGCGACAAGGAGCACCGTCCGATCTACGGCGAGGCTTCGCCCGACGAAGCCAAGTCGCTGATCGACGAAGGCATCGAGGTGTCGCCGCTGCCGACGCTGCCGGAAGACCGGAACTAAACTGCCACCAGCACCGCCACACCGACCACGATCAGCGCGATGCCAAGAATCTCGCGTGCCGCGATTGGCTGCTTGAACGAGTAATACGCCACGGCCTGCGCGAACAACACCTCGATCAGAGCGAGCGTGCGGACGTTGGCGGCGGCCGTCAGCGCGAAGGCGAGGAACCAGAACTGCGAGGCGAACGCGCCCATGAAGCCCGCGAGCAGCGATGGCTTCCACAGCCCCAAAATCGCCTGAAGCACCTTCGGCGCGCGCCAAAGCAGATAGATCGTCAGGATCAGCGTCTGCACGAACAGGCCGAGCACCAGCGTGAACGATGCTGCCGTCACAAAGGACACGCTGGGCACGTTGATGATAGCGCCCCGGAAACCGACCGCTGACAACGCGAACGCCGCCGCGGCGACCAGACCGGTGATGGTCGGCTTGAGTTCGGCAAAACTCTTCTCACCGCCGGGCCGCAGCGCGGTGACGACGACGCCGATGGTCGCGATCACGATCGCCAGCACCTTGAGCCAAGTCAGGTGATCGCCGAGGAAGACGAAGCCGAAGATCGCCGTCTGGATCGCCTCGGTCTTCAGGTAGGCCGTCGTCACCACGAAGGACCGGTCGTTCATCGCCAGCAGCATCAGGCCGGTCGCCACGATCTGGCTGAGCGCGCCGAGCAGCAGCCACGGCCAGAACACGGTCGGCGGCATGCCGAGATGATCGCCGGTCGCGACCAGCACCATGGCGAGAAACAGCAGCGAGAACGGGAAGCCGAACAGGAAGCGGATATTGGTCGCGCCCCAGGTCCCCAGCGGCTTCGTCAGCGACCGCTGCATCGCATTGCGCGCGACCTGGCCGAGCGCGGCAATGACGGTGAAGAGAATCCAGAGGCTGGCGATGGTGAACATGGGGGATGGCGAGTGGGTGAGAGAGGAAGTTGAGGCAACGTGCCGCTAGCGCTCAAGCAGGTCAATCACGCGGATGTCATGGGTGCGATGCTTGCGCGGCAAATTCAGTGTCGTCCTGGACAAGCGAAGCGCTGATCCAGGACGACGCCGAATGCTTGGAAGCGGCGTGGCCTCACACTATGCCTTCCGCCACGACCATGTAATTCACGTCGATGTCGGACGAGAGCGTCCATTTGTCGGCGAAGGGGCTGTAGACGACGCCGGTCTGTTCGGTGATGACGAGACGATTGTCGAGCAGGTATTTTCGTCAGCTCGTCGGGGGTGACGAACTTGTTCCATTCGTGGGTGCCGCGCGGCAGCCAACGCAGGACGTATTCGGCGCCGACGATGGCAAGCGCAAAGCTCTTCCAGTTCCTGTTCAGCGTCGAGACCACCATCAACCCGTTCGGCTTCAGCATCGCGGCGCAGCGCTTCAGGAAAACGCCGACATCGACGACGTGCTCGACCACCTCCATCGCCAGCACGATGTCGAATCGCTCGCGCGGGTCGATCTCTTCCACCGTGGTGCAGCGATAGTCGATCGACAGATGCGCCTTGTCGGCGTGCAGCTTCGCGGCGGCGATGTTGCTGACCGACGGATCGACGCCGATGACCTGCGCACCCAGGCGCGACAGCGGCTCGCACAACAGGCCGGCGCCGCAGCCGATGTCGAGCACGCGCAGACCGCCGAGGCAGTTCAGGCTGCGCAAGTTGCGTTCGAACTTGCGGCAGGCCGCATCGCGGATGTAGCCGAGCCGCAGCGGGTTGATCCGGTGCAGCGGGGCCATCTTGCCGTTTGGGTCCCACCACTCGGCCGAGAGTTTTGAAAATTTCGCGATCTCGGCGGCGTCGACGGTCGAGCCCGACGGCGGGCTTGCGGTAGCGGAAGTATCTTGCTGCATGCTCATCAGTAAGCGCGGTCCTACCGCGTGGTGATCGAACTACGGAAGGCGAGCGGTGAGGCGATGGTCCGGATGGTTTCGCGACCTTCCCCCACGCCATTGATGGTCACGTCGCCATAGTTGAGAATGCGTCCAAGAATGGTCTGATTCACATCGACGCTCTCGACCTTGTCCAGCGCCATCTCGAAGGTGCGGCGCTTGATGAACCCGGTCTTGTGCACAACTCGCAAGTTGGTGACGTCGGTCTCGGTGGTGAAGCGGTGGAACCAGCCCTTCAAGGTCCAGAACAGCGCCGCCAAGGCGACCACCCCCGAGGCGATGAGACACAGAATCACAAGCCCGTCGACCGCGGTTTGCCTTGACAGCACGAACAGGCCCAAGGCTGCGATCCATGCGAGGATGGCCGGAAAATAGAAGATCCAGTGCGCATTGGTCGAATACAGCACCCGCTCGCCCGGTTGCAGGATCTCGTCGATATAGCGCGCCATAACCTCGATTAACCCATTGCCCGGATTGGCCCGCGCAGGAACCCGCTTGCCCCCGGCCCCGCCCCTCTGTATACGCGCGGTCGGTATCGCAGGCACCCGTCCAGCGCGGGTCACCATACTTATCCTTATGAGGGAATGCACGCGTCGTCATGAGCCGCCTCGTGATGAAATTCGGCGGCACATCCGTCGCCAACATCGAACGTATCCGCAACGTCGCACGCCATGTGAAGCGTGAGGTCGACGCCGGCCATGAAGTGGCAGTGGTCGTCTCGGCGATGTCCGGTAAAACCAACGAGTTGGTGGCCTGGTGCACCGAGGCCTCGCCGATGCACGACGCGCGCGAATACGACGCCGTGGTCGCCTCGGGCGAACAGGTGACGTCCGGCCTGCTTGCCATCGCGCTTCAGGGTATGGGTATCCAGGCCCGCTCCTGGCAGGGCTGGCAGATCCCGATCAAGACCAGCGACGCCCATGCCTCGGCCCGGATCGAGGACATCGACGGCGGCGAGATCATCAAGCGCTTCAGGGAGCGCAAGGAGGTCGCCGTTATCGCCGGCTTCCAGGGCATCAACCCCGAGACCAATCGCATCACCACGCTCGGCCGCGGCGGCTCCGACACCTCGGCCGTGGCGATCGCCGCCGCCATCAAGGCGGACCGCTGCGACATCTATACGGACGTCGATGGTGTCTACACCACCGATCCGCGAATCGTGCCGAAGGCGCGCCGGCTCGACAAGATCGCGTTCGAAGACATGCTGGAACTGGCCTCCCAAGGCGCAAAAGTGCTCCAGGTCCGCTCGGTGGAACTCGGCATGGTCCACAACATGCCGATTTTCGTCCGATCGAGCTTCGACAAGCCCGAGGATATCGACCCGCATGCCAACCAGCCGCCCGGCACGCTGATCTGCAGCGAGGAGGAGATCATGGAAAGCCACGTCGTCACCGGCATCGCCTTTTCGAAGGACGAGGCCCAGATCTCGGTACGCCAGATCGAGGACAAGCCCGGCGTTGCGGCGTCGATCTTCGGCCCGCTCGCGGATGCCAATATCAACGTCGACATGATCGTGCAGAACGTCTCCGAGGACGGCAAGACCACCGACCTCACCTTCACGGTTCCGGCTGCCGACTACACAAGGGCCAAGGAGACGATCACCGCGGCCAAGAGCCAGATCAATTATGCCCGGCTCGACACCGCCACCGACGTCGCCAAGATCTCGGTGATCGGCAGCGGCATGCGCAGCCATGCCGGCGTCGCCGCCCAGGCATTTTCGGCCCTCGCCGGACGGAATATCAACATCCGAGCCATTACAACCTCCGAGATTAAATTCTCCGTCCTGATCGATACCGCCTACACCGAGCTTGCGGTGCGGACCCTGCACACGCTCTACGGTCTCGATCAGGCATAGGCTAATTTTCTCTTAGCGGTCGCAGCAAACGCGAAGGTGTACACAGCTTCGCGTTTGGCAGGCGTTTTGCTTGGCAAAACAAGCCCTAATTCGCTATACGGCGAACAGGGTGGGCTGCCGCAAACTGTGCCCCAGTTGAGGCGGTGCTGATTCGGCTCAGGTGACGGCTCCAGCGGATCGGCTGGGCCGGCGCCGGACGAGCAAATTCGTTGTTTTTCTGGATTTCTGGGCGAGCCGCCGCGGGCCCCTTCGGCCCCGGCAGACGGTGGAGGGTTGACGGCACATGCGGAGCGCGTCGGGAGGTCCCCGCGTCTTGTTGAGACGGCTCCGCGAAACCATGGCGGAGCAGGTCTCGGCCCAGGAGCGGCTGGACAAGATCGTGGTGCTGATCGCCGCCAATATGGTGGCCGAGGTGTGCTCGGTCTATGTGCTGCGCGTCGACAACACGCTCGAGCTCTATGCCACCGAGAAGGCCTCAACCGCGAGGCGGTGCACCACACCGTGCTGACGGCCCATGAGGGCCTGGTCGGCCTCGTCGCCAGCGAGGCGACCCCACTCAATCTGAACGACGCACAGAGCCACCCGGCGTTCTCGTTCCGCCCCGAGACCGGCGAAGAAATCTATCACTCCTTCCTCGGCGTGCCGGTCCTGCGCGCCGGCAACACGCTCGGCGTGCTGGTGGTGCAGAACCGCGCCAAGCGCAACTATGTCGAGGAGGAGCTCGAGGCGCTCCAGACCACCGCGATGGTGCTGGCGGAGCTGATCGCCTCCGGCGAGCTGTCCGCGCTGGCCCAGCCCGGCCAGGAGCCCGCCGCGCGCCATTCGGCGCAGAAGGTCGGCGCCATCCTGTCGGAAGGCATCGCGCTCGGCCACGTCGTGCTGCACGAGCCGCGCGTCGTCATCAAGGACTACATCGCCGAGGACCTGCCCAAGGAGATCAAACGGCTCGACACCGCGCTCGCTAAGCTGCGCGCCGACCTCGATCGCATGCTGGAGCGCGGCGACGTCGCCGAGGGCGGCGAGCATCGCGAGGTGCTGGAAGCTTACCGCATGTTCGCCAACGACCAGGGCTGGTCGCACAAGCTGCACGAGGCGGTCGCCACCGGCCTCACGGCGGAAGCCGCCGTCGAGCGCGTGCAGTCCGACACCCGCGCGCGCATGCTGCGCTCGACCGATCCCTATTTGCGCGACCGGCTGCATGATCTCGAGGATCTCGGCTATCGCCTGATGCGGCAGCTGGTCGGCCAGGATCACGCGCCTTCACGTGAACAATTGCCCGACAACGCCATCGTCATCGCGCGCGCGATGGGCCCGGCGGCGCTGCTCGACTACGACCGCAAGCGCCTGCGCGGCATCGTGCTGGAGGAAGGCACCGCCAATTCCCACGTCTCGATCGTGGCGCGTGCGCTCGGCATTCCCGCGGTCGGCGAAGTGCCGAACGCACCTGGTATCGCCGATCCCGGCGACGCCATCATCGTCGACGGCACTTCCGGCTCGATCTATGTCCGTCCGTCGCAGGAGGTCGAGGCCGCCTTCGCCGAGCGCGTGCGCTTCCGCGCCCGCCGCCAGGCGCAATATCTGGCGCTGCGCGACCTGCCCTGCGTCACCAAAGACGGCCAGAAGGTCGAGCTGATGATCAATGCGGGTCTCGCCATCGACCTGCCGCATATCGAGGACACCGGCAGCGCCGGCATCGGCCTGTTCCGCACCGAGCTGCAATTCATGGTCGGCCAGAGCCTGCCGCGCACCAGCGACCAACTCGCGCTCTATCGTACCGTGCTGGATGCCGCCGGCACCAAACCCGTCACGTTCCGCACCCTCGACATCGGCGGCGACAAGGCGCTGCCTTATATGGAAGCGGTGATCGAGGAGAATCCCGCGCTCGGGTGGCGCGCGATCCGGCTCGGGCTCGACCGTCCCGGCCTGTTGCGCGGCCAGATCCGCGCGCTGCTGCGCGCTGGCGGCGGCCCGTGCGCTGCGCATCATGTTCCCGATGATCTCGGAGGTCGGCGAATTCGATTCGGCGAAGGCGCTGGTCGAACGCGAGCTGACCTATCTGCGCCAGCACGGCCACACCCTGCCGGAGCGGATCGACATCGGCACCATGGTCGAGGTGCCGGCGCTGCTCTATCAGCTCGACGAGCTTCTGAAGAAGGTCGACTTCATTTCGGTCGGCTCCAACGATCTGTTCCAGTTCCTGTTCGCGGTCGACCGCGGCAACGCAAAGGTCGCCGGGCGCTTCGACACCATGTCGGCGCCGATCCTGCGTGCGCTGCGCGACATCGCGCGCAAGTCGCAAGCGGCAAAGAAATCGCTGTCGCTCTGCGGCGAGATGGCGTCGAAGCCGATCGGCGCGCTGGCGCTGATCGCGATGGGCTACCGCTCGCTGTCGCTTTCGGCGACCGCGCTTGGCCCGGTCAAGGCGATGGTGATCGATCTCGACGCCAAGAAGGCCGAAGAGATGCTCGGCCCCTTGCTGGACGCCCCCGCCGGGAGCGTCTCGATCCGGCAGAAGCTGACGGAGTTTGCCGAGGCCGAAGGCCTGGCGTTGTAGCGGGCCTGTCGCCCCTTCCTGCCGCCTCGCCCTTTTCCGCATCTTGAGACTGAACCGATGTCGTCACTGCCCGAAGCCAAACTGGACGTCCTGCTCGCGCATCACGCCTCGCTCGAGGCCGAATCGCTCGGTCAGCTCGCCTCCGAACGCTATGTGCAGATCACGCGTGAACTCGCCGAGCTCACGCCACTGATCGAAGCGGTCAAGGCCTATCGTTCGGCCGTCAAGGAGCTCGCCGACACCGAGGCACTGATCGCCGATCCCGCGACCGATCCCGAGATGCGCGGCATGGCGGAAGCCGAGCGCGGTGAGTTGACGCCAAAGATCGAGGACCTGGTCCAGAATATCCGCCTCGCTCTGCTGCCCAAGGACGCCATGGACGACCGCAACGTGGTGCTGGAAATCCGCGCCGGCACCCGGCGGCGACGAGGCCTCGCTGTTCGCCGGCGATTTGTTCCGGATGTACGAGCGGTTCGCGAGCCTTCAGGGCTGGAAGGTCGAGGTGATCTCGGCGAGCGAAGGCAGCGTCGGCGGCTACAAGGAAGTCATCGCGGAGGTGCAGGGCCGCGGCGCGTTCTCGAAGCTGAAATTCGAATCCGGCGTGCATCGCGTGCAGCGCGTGCCCGACACCGAGACGCAGGGGCGCATTCACACATCCGCCGCGACCGTCGCCGTGATGCCGGAGGTCGAGGAGGTCGACATCGACATCAAGAACGACGATTTGCGCATCGAGACCATGCGCGCGGGAGGCGCCGGCGGCCAGCACGTCAACAAGACGGAATCGGCGATCCGCATCACACATATCCCGACCGGCATCGTGGTGATGATGCAGGACAGCCGCTCGCAGCACAAGAACCGTGCCTCCGCCATGAACATCCTGCGCTCGCGCATCTACGATGCCGAGCAGCAGCGCGTCGATGCCGCCCGCTCGGCCGAGCGCAAGGAGAAGGTCGGGTCCGGAGATCGCAGCGAGCGCATTCGCACCTACAATTTTCCGCAAGGACGCGTCACCGATCACCGCATCAATTTGACGCTGTACAAGCTGCCGCAGGTGATTGCCGGAGAAGCGATCGGGGAACTGATCGACGCACTGACCACCGAGCACCAGGCCGCGCAGCTCGCCGCCCAAGGCGCGGCGGCGTGACCGGCGCCGCGGCCTGATTGGCCGAAATCCCCCCGCTCAGGACTGGCTCGATTGCCGGAATGACTTCAACAAGCGGCTCAACGCCGGGCTCGCAGCGCGACGGAGCTCCTCGAGATTTTTCCTTGAGAGTGCCTGGAGCTTCTGCTCGCCTTTCCTCGTCAGCCTGAGATGAACACGCCTGGCGTCCTCGGGGTCAGTGACTCGGCCGACCAGTCCCAGCTTCGCCATGCGGTTGATCAGCTCGCCGGCCGAGTGGTGTCGTATCAGCAGAAATCGCGCGACGTCACCGACGGTCGCGGGACCCGGACGGACAAAGCCCTTGATACCAAGCAGCGCCTGATGCTGCTGCGGCGTCAATCCCTGCAGGTGTGCGGCCGCCTCACTGAACGTCAGGAAACTCCGGATTTGATAGCGGAACTGCGCAAGCGCCGCGTAGTCGGCCTCGCGCATCGCGCCGCCCTTTGTGGGCACAGCACGCGCCGAGCGTGTCGTCTGCCGCTTCGATGGAGCCATATCCTGCCTGCGACGTCGAACCGGCCGATGGAACGGGCGGCATCACCGAGACTAGCAAGGAAGGCCAGGCGGAACCAACCGACCGGCGCCGCGAATACACAAATATCGCCGCCCTATTCGAAGTTGGACAGCAGGATCCTCACCAGGATGACCTGAAACGCAATCGGGATGCGGACGCTCTTTCGCCGGATCGAGCGCTGGAGCGCGCTGGCAATCTCGGCGCTGGTCAAGGCACCGGCGGATGCGTTGGTAATCAACTCCGCCCACATCTGCGACAACGAGCCGCCGTGCGGGATCACCGGCTTGATGGTCACGCCACAGCCCTGCGCCCAGTCGACGATCTCCCGCATCGTGTGAGGACCGCAATTGCGCGCGGTCGCGAGACGTTCAGCCGTCAGCGCGCGCAGCAATTCGCGCGAGGGCGACCAATTCCCCTTCGGCGGCTGCTCGGCAGTGAGCTCGACCGCGAGCTCCTTGAGGACGTTCTGGGCACGCACGCTCAGCTTCTTCATCGGGCCAGGTACGCGCTTCGCCTGAACGGGGCCGACGATAGGCCCGCGCCGGCGCGGATCGGGCAGGCGCGAGGCATCGCCGGACTGCGGTGTCGCCCGCTGGCCGTTGACCTCTTCCGCCGGCCACGCCGCCTCCGGCCGCTCCGCTCCCTGCGGCCAGGACTGTCGCTTCCGGGCACCTGTCACTGTCGTCTGCCGCGCCATTTCTCTCGCCGAACCCGCCAGTCTCGTACTCACAAAGACTAATATATATCGTGATCCGATATGTTTTCACGAGATAATTTTCGTTATTCGACCAAAGGCGAAATTGACAGAAGGCGTTCACAAGCAATGTCTACGTCCAAGAGCTACACGCGGACGTGACGTGCCCGGCGCAGCAGGCCAGCGAGGTCGGCGGCGCCGGACAGGTCGTGCTCGCGCCTGCAAACAAGAACAAATGTTCGGAGGAAACGATCATGACTGACAATCTCATCCGCCGCGGCCTCTCGCGCCGTGGCCTGCTTCAGACCACCGCGGGTCTCATCGGCGGCGCGGTTCTGCCCGGGATGCCGGCGTTTGCCGAGGACAAGCCGGCGATCGGTTCCTACCCCGCGGGGGTCTCGGGTTCCACCGCTTTCATCGGCATCTCGGTGCCGCGCACCGGCACCTACGCCGTGCAGGGCGAGGACGAGCTCAAGGGCTACCAGCTCGCGATCGAGCACATCAACAGCGGCCATGATCTGATCAAGAAGATATCGCCCAAGACCAACAAGGGCGTGCTCGGCAAAGAGCTGAAGTTCGGCGTCGCCGATTCCGCGGCCAAGCCGAACGAGGCGGTGCAGGCGCAGCAGCGCTTCATCAGCGAGAACAAGGCGATCATGATCACAGGCGGCACGTCCAGCGCCGTCGCGGTCGCGCTCAACAAGCTCGCCCAGCGTGAGCACGTGCTGTTCGTGTGCGGCATTTCCGGCTCGAACGACACCACCGGCAAGGACTGCGTTCGCTACGGCTTCCGCCAGAACTTCTTCGGCCAGACCGCGGCTGCGGCGATCGGCCCGGTGATGGTGAGGGAATTCGGCAAGGGCAAGAAGGCGGCGTATCTGACGCCTGACTACACCTACGGCCACACCGTCACCAAATCCATGCAGGACTTCCTCGCGACCGCGGGCTGGACCACCGTGACCAACCAGGTCGCACCGCTCGGCGCGCCTGATTATTCCTCCTATCTGCTCAACGTCGCGAACTCCGGCGCCGACGTCCTGATCAACGTCAATTGGGGCCACGACGCCGTGCTGTCGACCCAGCAGGCCAAGCAGTTCGGCGTGCTCGACAAGATGAAGCTGGTCGTTCCCTACCAGGTGCCGTTCATCGCGCGCGAAACCGGTGGCCTGATGCAGGGCGTCTACGCCGCCACCGACTATTGGTGGACGATCGAGGACAAGTTCCCGCTGGCCAAGATGTTCAACGAAGCCTTCGAGAAGAAGTACGGCTACAAGCCGGAATGGGGCGCGGAGAACGCCTATGTCAGCTTCGCGCATTGGGCCCACATGTGCGAGCAGGCCGGCAGCTTCAGCCCGCCCGACGTGATCAAGGCCTACGAGAAGGGCGAAACCATCCCCTCGCTGGTCGGCGACGTGCATTACCGCCCTGAAGATCACCAATGTGTCCGCCCCGTGATCATCGTCAAGGGCAAGCAGCAGAAGGACATGAAGAACAAGGAAGACTGGTACGACGTCGTCGAAATCGTCCCGGGCGAAGGCCTGATGCAGAAGCCGGACGCGTTCGGGTGCCATCTCGGCGACTACACCTAAGCCCGCACTAACCCCTGTGACGCCGCGGGCTGCACTCTGGACCTGCGGCGTCACCTTTTTTGATGCGCCCCGTCGCGCGTTACAACAGCGATCGTTGCATGATTAGTTGGCCCAATCTCGTTTCGCAGCTTTTCAACGGGCTCGCGCTCGGCGCCCTGCTCGCGCTGATCAGCTCCGGCCTGACCATCATTTACGGCACGCTCGGCGTGCTCAACCTCGCGCATGGCGCGATGTTCATGATCGGCGGCTATGCCGGCTTCGTCGCCTACCAGTACACGGAGTCGTTCATTCTCGCCGTCATCGCGGGCTCGCTGTTCGTGATGCTGCTCGGCGTCGTCATGGAACGCGTCATCATCCGCCATTTCTATCACCGCCCCCACGAGGATCAGCTGCTCGTGACCTTCGGGCTCGGCATCTGCTTCGTCGAGCTGGTGCGCCTGATCTTCTCGAGCCAGTCGCAGCTGGTGCCGCCGCCGGCGCTGTTCCAGGGCATCACCAATCTCGGCTTCATGTTCTATCCGACCTACCGCCTCGCCGTGGTCGGCATCGTCGCGATCGCGCTCGGCGCACTGTTCATCATCCTCTACCGGACCCGGCTCGGCATGATCGTGCGCGCCGGCATCGAGGATTCGGTGATGGTCGATTCGCTCGGCATCAACGTTTACCGTGTCTTCATGGTCGTGTTCGGCATTGGCGCAATGGCCGCCGGCTTTGCCGGCATCGTCAACGCGCCGGTGGCGTCGCTGACACCGGGCATCGGTGACGACATCCTGGTCCAGACCTTCGTGGTGGTGGTGATCGGCGGCGTTGGCTCTTTCCCGGGCGCGATCCTCGGCGGCCTGATCGCCGGCGAGATCATCAGCGTCACCTCCATGTTCAACCCCGGCTATGCCTATGTGATGCTGTTTGCAGCGATGGCGCTCGTACTCGTGGTGCGACCGCATGGCCTGCTCGGCGTCCAGGGCCGCGAGTAAGCGATTTCCTGATGCTCAAGCAACGCCCGTTCCTGATCGAAGCCCTGACTGCGATCGGCTTGATCGCAGCCCCCTTCGTGCTGCCCCATCTCGGCTTCGCGCCGAACACCGTGAACCGGATCCTGGTCTGGGGCCTGTTCGGGCTCGGCTTCGACATCCTGTTCGGGTTCACCGGCTTGCTGTCGTTCGGTCAGTCCGCCTTCTACGGCACCGGCGGCTTCGTCGCCGCCTACCTCCTGACCCGCGCCGGGTTCAGCAACGTGCTGGGCGCGCTAATCATCGGCATGATCGCAGCCGCCGCGACCGGCTATCTCATCGGCCTCATCGCGCTGCGCCGCACAGGCATCTATTTCGCCATGATCACCGTGGCGATCGCGGAAGTGTTCTTCTTCGTCGAGTTCAATCCGCTCTCCGATTTCACCGGCGGCGAGAACGGCCTGCCCGGCGTGCCGACGCCGAGCTTCAATCTCGGCTTCACCACCATCCACTTCACCAATGGCTGGTCGCTCTATCAGTTCATCGCGCTGTGCTATTTCATCGGCGTCGTCATTGCGCTCAGGATCGTACGCTCGCCGGTCGGCGCCATCTTCAGCGCGATCCGCGACAATCCGCTGCGCGCCACCGCCGTCGGCCACAACATCCACGGCTACAAGCTGACCGCCTTCGTGATCGCAGCCGCTTATGCGGGCTTCGCCGGCGGCCTGCTCGGCGTGCTCCAGGCCTTCATGCCGCCCGACGCCTTCACCTTCGATACCTCCGGCCAGCTCGTGATGCAGACGGCCATCGGCGGCCGGGGCACGCTGTTCGGACCGCTGGTCGGCGCAACTGTTTGGCTCTTCCTTCAGGATTTCCTCCAATCCGCGCTGGGTCTCGGCGCAGCCTGGAAGCTGGTGCTGGGTGTCGTGTTCGTGCTGCTGGTCTGCTTCCTGCGCGGCGGCATCATCGGCGGTATTGCTGATCTCTACCGCCTTACCTCGGGCAAGCAAAAGCGGACGGACGCGGAGATAGAGCAAGAGGCCGCTGACGCTGAGGCCGCGCAGCAACCCGCACCGACGCCGATGCAGGCCAAGGAGGCCAAGCAACCCGCTTATTCCGGACCGATCCTGAAAGCCACCGGCCTGACCAAGCGCTATGGCGGCCTCGTCGCAAATAGCGACATCAATTTCAGCGTCAATCAGGGCGAGCTGCGCGGGATCATCGGTCCCAACGGCGCCGGCAAATCGACCTTCTTCAAGATGCTGACCTGCGAGATCGCGCCGACCTCCGGCCAGATCGTGTTCGAGGGGCGCGACATCACGGGATTGAGGGTCACCGAGGTTTGCCAGCTCGGACTGACCAAAAGCTACCAGGTCAACCAGCTCTTCACCGGATTGACGGTACGGCAGAACCTGACGATCGCCGCGCTCGCCGAGCTGCGCGGAAAATTCCGGCTCGACCTGTTCCGCAAGCTCTCCGGCGTCAAGGGCCTGACGGAACAGGTGGAGCACACGCTTGCCCTCGTCAACCTGACCCGCCGTGCCGATACGCCCGTATCGGAGCTCGCCTATGGCGAGAAGCGCAGGCTGGAGATCGGGCTCGCGCTCGCGACGTCGCCGCGCCTGCTGCTGCTCGACGAGCCGCTTGCCGGCATGAGCCCGCGCGAGCGGGTCGAGACCGTCAAGCTGCTCAAATCGATCGCGCGCGGGCGCACCATGATCATCATCGACCACGACATGGATTCGCTGTTCGAACTGGTCGAGCGCGTGACAGTGCTCCAGGAAGGCAAAGTGCTGCTCGACGGCACGCCCGAGGAAATCAAGTCCAACGCCGCCGTGCAGGAAGCCTATCTCGGCGGTGTTCACGGAGAGATCGCCGCATGAGCCTGATCGAGGTCAACGGCCTGAACAGCTATTACGGGGACTCCCACATCCTGTTCGACGTCGCCATGCGTGTGGAGCGTCATGAGGTGGTGGCGTTGCTCGGCCGCAACGGCGCCGGCAAGAGCACCACGCTGAAGAGCCTGATGGGCGTCGTGACGCCCCGCAGCGGCAGCGTGAAGTTCGACGGCATCGACATCGCCGGGCGCAAGAGCCACAGAATCGCGCAGGCCGGCATGCAGCTCGTGCACGAGGAACGCCGCATCTTCGGCGGCCTGTCGGTGGAGGAGAACATCATCCTCGCCGGGATCACTGCGCCGAAACGCTGGCCGCTCCAGCGCATCTACGAAATGTTTCCGCGGCTGAAGGAGCGTCGCAACAACCGCGGCACCGAGCTCTCCGGCGGCGAGCAGCAGATGCTCGCGATCGCACGGGCGCTGGTGCGCGATCCCAAGATCGTGCTGCTGGACGAGCCGTTCGAGGGGCTTGCGCCCGTCATCGTCCACGATCTCGTCAAGGCCTGCCGCGAGCTCGCGGCCGCCGGCCAAACCATCGTGCTGGTCGAGCAGAACCTGGCGGCCACGCTGGCGCTGGCGACGCGAATCTACATCATCAACAACGGCCACATCGTGCACGAGGGGCCGGCGCAGGAGCTCAAGGCCCAGCCGGAGCTGCTCCAGCGCTATCTCGGCGTCTAGATCGCGGCGATCATTCGCCTGACGTGATCGGCGAGCACGGCCATGTCTTCCTTGCGCGTCTGCGCCGGCAGCAGCTCGATTCCGGCCCTGACCGGCATGACGTGCATGTGCAGGTGAAAGACCACCTGACCGCTGGCTGGCTCGCTGAACTGCTGAAGGATGATGCCTTCGGCGCCGAAGGCCTTCATCGCGGCAATCGCGATCCGCTTGGCGGTTCGGGCGACCGCGGCGAGGTCGTCATCCGCGATATCGAGAATGCCGCGCGCCCGCGCCCGGGGAATGACAAGCGTGTGTCCGGGCGAGCGCGGCATGATGTCGAGGAAGGCGAGGCTGCGCTCGTCCCTGAAAACCTCGAAGCAGGGGATCTCGCCGCGCAGGATCTTTGCGAAAACGTTCTGATCGTCATAGGGCGCCATGGATCCCTCCTTCGCTGCGAGGCGCGATCTGACGCGCTCGTTTCCGTTGACGCAAGCAAGCCCGCCGATCTATCCACGGTACCAGGCAGGATGGTTCCATTGGCGGCCGATTTCGAACCCGGACACAGCATCGAGAGTGCGCGGCGCGCGCTTGCGGCACGGCTGCAATCGGCCGGCATCGAGCAGCCCGCCCTTGATGCGCGCCTGCTCGTCGGAGCTGCGCTGAGGCTTGATCTGACCGGCTTGGTCACGCAGGCGGCCCGGCAACTCACAGCTGAAGAGGCCGCGCGGCTCGAAGCATCCGCGAAGCGCCGGCTCGCCCATGAGCCGGTCGCCCGCATTCTCGGCGCTCGGGAATTCTGGGGCCTGCCGTTCCAGCTATCCGAGGCGACGCTGGTGCCGCGGCCGGACACCGAGACCGTGGTCGAACTGGCGCTCGATATCTTTCGCGGCCTCACGATATCGGGGCAGCGGCCGCGCATCGCGGATATCGGCACCGGATCGGGCGCTATCCTGCTCGCGCTGCTGCACGAAATTCCCGGCGCCTTCGGTGTCGGCACCGATCTCAGCTTGACCGCGCTCAAGACCGCCAGAGACAACGCCGCAGCTCTGGGCCTCGCCGACCGCGCCAGCTTCGTCGCCTGCTCCTACGCTGCGGCGCTTCGCGGCCCGTTCGACCTCATCGTCTCGAACCCGCCCTACATCCCGTCGGCCGAAATTCCGAAACTGAGCATCGAGGTGCGCGAGCACGATCCGCATCTGGCGCTCGATGGCGGCAATGACGGTTACGACGCCTATCGCGCCCTGACCCCGCAGGCCGCGGAACGTCTCGCCCCCGGCGGAGCACTGATCGTCGAGGCCGGACAGGGCCAGGCCCGAAATATTGAAACCTTGATGACGGCCGCTGCGTTGGTGGTGGACAGTTCGCCCAAAGTCGATCTGGCGGGCATACCGCGGGCGGTTTCGGCCCGAAAAATGCCCCCATAAAAGCCGGATTGGACTGCAAAAAACCTCTTGGAATATCCCTTGGGAACGACTACCTTCCGATCAACAGATCGGTGCCGGCCCCGTAGACCTACGGGCGAAAGCCGGGCTCTCTCGAGCGAGAGCCTACCGATAAAGGTTCCAAACCGCAGGTCCTGTTGAGCGCGATGGCCATTGAGCTGCGCTGCTTACCGACCGCAACGTGAACGAAAGCCTGATATTGAGCTTTAAGACTTACGCAACAAAGCTAGGCTTGTTTCGGCAGGCGATATGAATGGGTTCGCTGGCGATAGATGCTGGCGGTGGGGAACGCGTCTTTGTTGAACGCGACGGTCGACGAACATCGGCAGGGATCAATCTGTTTGCGTGCGGTGCGCGCGAGCGATGTGAACCGCTGTCATCAGGTCACTCTCAGCAATCAGTGATGCGTGCAACCTTTAGGGCTGGAATTAAAGGCAGGACATGAGAAACGGTCAGAACAAGCAGCGGATGCGCAACCGCAACAACAATAGTAGCAACAATAACAACAACAATAACCGGCGCGGCCAGAACCCGATGACCCGGGTCTACGAGTCCAACGGACCCGACATCAAGATCCGCGGCACGGCTTCGCATGTCGCTGAAAAGTATCTTCAGCTCGCGCGTGACGCGCGCTCCTCCGGAGACCCCGTTGCGGCCGAGAACTACTACCAGCACGCCGAGCATTATTTTCGCCTGATCGCGACGGCTCAGGAGCAGTTCCGCCAGAACCAGCAGCCGCGCGGCGACGAGCCCATCAGCAACAGCAGCGGCGACGACAGCGAAGACGACGGCGAGAATTTCTCGAATTTTGGCCAGGAGCCGGGTTTCGTCCCGCAGCCGCCGCAGCCGACTTTCGTGCGCGACCGCGATGGCCAGCGAGATCATCAGCAGCGAGATCATCAGCCGCGCGACAACCAGCCTTATCAGCGCGACAACCAGCAGCCGCGCGAACATCGCGAGCGCGACCATCGTCCGCAGCCGCAATATCAGCCGCAACCGCAGAACCAGCCGCAGCCCGTCGTCGTCGCCGAGGCTGGCAACGTCGATCGTCTGCCCTCCTTCATCACCGGCCCGCAGCCGCAGTTGACCGGCGCCCCGGGCGCCGGCCTTGAAGGCGCTGCTGGCGGCGAACGCTTTCCGCGGCGGCGCCGCCGGCCGAATGGCCCGCGCCCCGAGCGCGAAGCCGCTCCGGCGGCCTCGAGCGACGAAGTGGCCCCCGGCGAGTAAGCCGCAACCGTTTCGCCAGATATTCTGACCTGAATCGTCCCGGTCTTGCCGGGACGATTTTTTTAGAGCGTTTTCGAGCGAAGTGGATACCGGTTCGCGTCAAGAAAACGCGTCGAAACAAGAAACTAGAGCTCCGTTCCGATGCAACCGGAACGGAGCTCTAGCTGCGCGTCACGCTTGTCGAGGACGGCACCAGCACCGGCTTCGCCAGCGAGGGAATCAGCCGCGCCCGCTCGCGCTTGGCGGGGATCGCGCGGTAGACCTGCTTGGTCGCCTCGACGATGTGCACGCCCGCGAAGGGCAGCGACAGCGCCGCGCCAGCGCGCTCCCACATCTGTGCGGATTTCAGTACCCAGCCGCCGGCATAGGGCGGCATGAACAGCGCCTCGCCCCATGCGGTCGGGGTAAACCAGGTCTGGCGCAACAGGTCGGTGATCTGCGAGCGCGAATAGGGCCGGCCGTGACCGAACGGCGTGCTGTCGGTGCGGGTCCACACCCCGCGCCGGTTCGGGATGACCGCGATCATCCGGCCGGACGGCGACAGCACGCGCCAAGCCTCGCGCAGCAGCGCGGCCGGATCGTCCGACATTTCCAGCGCGTGGACCAGCAGGATGCGATCGACCGCGGCGTCGGGAAGCGGCAACGAGAATTCATCCACCAGCGAGGCGAGCGCCGGCCGTCCGGTCGGCCATTTCAAGACGCCCTGCGCCGACGGCATGAAGGCGATGCAGCGCTCCGCATCCTCGCGGAACAACCCGAGATAGGGCGTGGGATAGCCAAAGCCGAGCACGCGCTGGCCCTCGATACGCGGCCACCGCTCCCTGATGCCGCGATTGATCATATGCCGCGCCACAATCCCGAGGCGGCGGGAGTAGAACTCGCGGAGGTCGACGACATCAATGGTCATGACGGCAATGTAACATGCACGAGGTGGACCCTGCGCGCGGAATATTGCATTGCCTGCGCAACGTTAACGCCATATTTGTCTGGCGGGGCTGAGCGCGATGGAGATGACATGGCTGCCGAAATTCGTACTTTCACCTGTTTAAACGACAATTTCGGTTATCTGATCCACGATGTGGAAACCAAGGCGACGGCGTCGATCGACGCGCCGGAGGCCGGTCCCATCCTGAAGGCGCTGGAGCGCGAGGGCTGGCAGCTCACCGACATCCTGATCACCCATCATCATGGCGATCATGTCGGCGGGGTGGCCGAGCTCAAGCAGAAATACAATTGCCGCGTCGTCGCGCCGCATGACAAGACGACTAAGATCGCAAACGTCGACTTGCGCGTCGCCAATGCCGAAATCGTCAAGGTCGGCAGCTTGCTGGGGCGCGTGCTGGAGACGCCCGGCCACACGCTCGACCACATCTCCTACGTGTTCGACACCGAGAAGGCGCTGTTCGCCGCCGACACGCTGTTCTCGATCGGCTGCGGCCGCGTGTTCGAGGGAACCTATCCGATGATGTGGGATTCGCTTTTGAAGCTGCGTGCCCTGCCCGACGACTTCAATCTCTATTGCGGCCATGAATACACGGCATCCAACGTCAAGTTCGCGCTGGCCGTCGACCCCGACAATGCGGCGCTGCAGGCGCGCGCGGCGGAGGTGGCGAAGCTGCGGGCCGAGAACAAGCCGACCGTTCCCTCACTGCTTGGTGACGAGAAGCGAGCAAACGTGTTCCTGCGCGCCGACGAACCGTCGGTCGCAGCGAGGCTGCACATGAAAGGCGCGGATGCCGCCGCGGTGTTCGGCGAGCTGCGCGAGCGCAAGAACAAGTCTTGAAGATCAAATCCTGACGGGAATCGATGTCGACCGCAGCCGAGATCATCGCGCACCTCGAACTCCGCCCGCATCCCGAGGGCGGGCATTACCGCGAGACGTTTCGCGACCAGACCACGGACGCCAGCGGCCGGTCGCGTTCGACCCTGATCTACTTCCTGCTCACGCGCGGCGAGCGCTCGCACTGGCATCGCATCGATGCAGTCGAGGTCTGGCACTATTACGCCGGCGGCGCGCTGACGCTGCGGATCGCCCATGACGGCTGCTCCCAGCATGAAGTGCGCCTCGGCACGGACCTTGTGAGCGGTGAGCGGCCGCAGGCGATCGTGCCGGCGAATGCCTGGCAGACGGCCGAGACCACCGGCGAGTGGACGCTGCTCGGCTGCACCGTGGCGCCCGCCTTCGAGTTCGCAAAGTTCGAGCTCGCGCCGAAGGGCTGGGAGCCTTAAGGCACCACCGTTCCGGCTTGCCCCGGCATGACGCTACCGCTTCCGCAGCACCATGTCCTTTGCCGCGATCAGGCCGCCGCTGGCGATCAGGATCGCGGCGACGGCGATATTGGCGCTGGCTTTTGCAAAACCGGCGGCGATGAGGAAGCCGGTCGAGAGCAGCGGCGTCGCGTAGGACGCGGCGCCGAGCACGCGGATGTCGCCGCGCTTCATGCCGATGTCCCAGGCGTAGAAGGCGGCACCGACGGGGCCGATGCCGAGCGCGATCACCGAGAGCCATTGCAGCGTGGTGTCCGGCCATACCGTGGTTTCAAGCAGGCCATGCATCAGCGCGGCAAGCACCGCGGTGGCGAGGCAGAATCCCGCGACCGCATCGGTCGGCACCGCCTTCAATCGGCGCGACAGCACCGAATAGGTCGCCCACACGAAGGCTGCGATGAAGGCCGCAGCCAATCCCGGCAATTGCCCCTGCGCGAAGCCGGAGGTGCTTCCGGCGAACAGCAGCACGGTGCCGGCGAGGCCGAGCACGGCGCCGACGATGTGATGCACGGCAAGCCGCTCGCCCGGCAGCAACGACGAGAACAGCACGATCAGGAGCGGCCACAGATAATTCAGCAGGCCGGCTTCAGCCGGCGGCGCGAAGCGCAGTGCGAGGAAATACAGCGCGTGATAGCCGAACAATCCGCCGACGCCGACGGTCCACACGACCAGTGGCTGACGCAGGCTTTTGGCCGCCTCGCCGCGACCGATCCAGGTGAGCAGACCGACCAGACCGCCGATCGCGAACGTCATCGCGGCCAGCTGGAACGCCGGGATCGTTCCGGTCGCCACCGTCATCACTGACAGCAGCGACCACATCAGGATCGCGGTCAATCCGATCAGCGTCGCAGTGCGGGCGGTCATCAATCGAGGGCTCTGAGGACGCGGATGCCCGGCACGAGGCCGGGCATGGCGTCTTCATTATAGTCTTGTTGCGCCAAACGCCATATCAGGCGTGGTACTGGCCGCCGTTGATGGTCAGCGTCGAGCCGGTGATGAAGCCGGCCTCGTCAGCTGCGAGGAACACCACGGCGCGCGCGATTTCCTCGGGTTCGCCAAGACGATTCACCGGGATCTGCGGGATCACGTTCTTTTCCAGCACGTCCTTGGGCACGGCCTGCACCATTTCGGTGTTGATGTAGCCCGGCGCGATCGCATTGACGGTGATGCCGCCCTTGGCGTTCTCGATCGCAAGCGCCTTGGTGAAGCCGATGTCGCCGGCCTTTGCGGCGGAATAGTTAACCTGGCCGAACTGGCCCTTCTGGCCGTTGATCGACGAGATCGAGATGACGCGGCCGAACTTGCGGGCACGCATGCCTTCGATCACCTGGCGCGTCATGTTGAACAGCGAGCCGAGATTGGTGTTGATCACGGCGTTCCACTGGTCGAGCGTCATCTTGTGGAAGGCGGTGTCACGGGTGATGCCGGCATTGTTGACGAGCACGTCGACGGGACCGAGATCTGCCTCGACCTTCTTCACGCCTTCGGCGCAGGCGTCGAAATTGCTGACATCCCATTTGTAGACGGCGATGCCGGTCTCGGCGTTGAACTTCTCCGCCGCGGCGTCGTTGCCGGCATAGCTCGCCGCAACCTTGTACCCCGCCGCCTTCAACGCCTTGCTGATCGCCGCTCCGATGCCCCGCGTACCACCCGTCACCAATGCAACTCGTGCCATATCGTATTCCTTCCCTTGGACTCTTCCGACGTTTCTGAGTGATCGTTTTTAGTGATGGATTATGCGGCTGGTTGGACGGACATCAAGAACAAAACGCCCGGCGTTGAGCCGGGCGTTTGTATTTAGTCGAGGCTTGCGCGGTTGCGAAGAATATTTGATTTGCAACCGCTGCCTTTTTAATCGCGTGCAATGCACTCAGTCACGTGTGCAGCGCACGCGCAAATTACGCGTCAGTTACGCGTAAGCTATCTTCAGTCGCGCGCCAGACACATCGCGATACCCATGCCGCCGCCGATGCACAGCGTGGCGAGGCCCTTCTTCGAGTCGCGCTTCTGCATTTCGTGCAGCAGCGTCACCAGCACGCGCGCGCCGGAGGCACCGACCGGATGGCCGATCGCGATCGCGCCGCCATTGACGTTGACCTTGGAGGTATCCCAGCCGAGGTCCTTGTTGACGGCACAGGCCTGCGCCGCGAAGGCTTCGTTGGCCTCGATCAGGTCGAGATCTCCGACGTTCCAGCCAGCCTTCTTCAACGCGGCGCGCGAGGCCGGGATCGGGCCAGAGCCCATGATCTTCGGATCGACGCCCGCCTGCGCCCAGGACACGATGCGCGCGAGCGGCGTCTTGCCTTCCTTGGCGGCCTGCTTGGAAGTCATCAGCACCACGACAGCAGCGCCGTCATTGATGCCGGACGCCGAACCCGCGGTAACCGTGCCGTCCTTCTCGAAGGCGGGACGGAGCTTCGCCATCGCATCGACCGTTGCGCCATGGCGCGGATATTCGTCGGCGCTGACGACGACATCGCCCTTGCGTCCCTTGATGGTGACGGGAACGATCTCGTCGTTGAATTTACCGGCCTTCTGCGCGGCTTCGGCCTTCTGCTGCGAGGCGACCGCGAACTCGTCCTGCTGGGCGCGGGTGATCTGCCACTGCCGCGCAACGTTCTCGGCGGTGTTGCCCATGTGATAGCCGTTGAAGGCGTCCCACAGGCCGTCCTTGATCATGGTGTCGATGAACTCGACCGCGCCCATCTTGACGCCGCCGCGCAGGTACTGGGCGTGCGGAGCCATGCTCATGGATTCCTGGCCGCCGGCGACCACGATCTCGGAATCGCCGTTGAGCAGCGCCTGGTAGCCGAGCGCGACCGTGCGCAGGCCCGACCCGCAGAGCTGGTTGACGCCCCAGGCCGGGCTCTCCACGGGAATGCCGGCCATGATCGAAGCCTGGCGGGCCGGGTTCTGGCCCTGAGCAGCGGTCAGGATCTGGCCCATGATGACTTCCGACACCCGACCGGGCTCGATGCCACCGCGCTCAAGCGCGGCCTTGATGGCGATCGCGCCGAGATCATGGGCGGGAAGGGTCGCGAACGCTCCGTTGAAGCTTCCGACCGGGGTGCGGGCGGCGCTGACGATAACGACATCGTCTGACATGGGCATCTCCTGGGGGTTGAATGGGGGCAGACGGGGCTGGGGAAACGGCTCGCCAGTCTCGAACGGCATCCTGTTAACGTCGTTGAGGCAAGTCAATCGGCCGGTGACCGAATTCATGCCGCAGCGCATTCAAAATAGCGTTCTTGGTGCTTTCGCAAGCACGTTTTGGCTGCCCGATTAACCGTGCCGCACAAAACGGTAGCGTGACCCCTTTGAAAATGCTTATTTTGTTGCGTTGCGTACTCTTCCCGCCCTGCGGCATTGCCCGACAGGTTCCCGTTCTCCGCGCTTGCAAGTGAGAGCCCATGGCGAAATCAGACCAACCCACCACCATCAAGAAATACGCGAACCGCCGGCTCTATAATACCGGGACGAGCACTTATGTGACGCTGGAAGACCTCGCCTCCATGGTCAAGGACGGGGAAGATTTCCTGGTCTACGACGCCAAGACCGGCGACGATATCACCCGCTCCGTGCTTGCCCAGATCATCTTCGAGCAGGAGAACAAGGCCGGCCAGAACCTGCTCCCGACCACCTTCCTGCGCCAGCTGATCCGCTTCTACGGCGACAGCATGCAGATGGTGGTGCCGAAATATCTGGAGCAGGCCATCGCTTCGCTGACCCAGGAGCAGGAAAAGTTCCGCAAGCAGATCGCCACGTCGCTCTCCGGAACCCCGTTTGCCCCGCTGGAAGAACAAGTCCGCCGCAACATGGAGTTGTTCCAGCAGACCTTCTCGATGTTCAAGCCTTTCGCGCCCACTCCGGGCCGCCCCGCGGGTTCCGCGGAGCCGGGCCCCGATGCGACCCCCGAGGTGCCAAAGGACAGCAATATCGACGATCTGCGCCAGCAGATGAAGGACATGCAGGAACGCCTCGAGCGGATGTCGAAGAAGGACGAGTAGATCGTTCTTATGCGCCGGCTCCCCGGCAAGCCGGAGGACGCACGATGTCCGACCGAAGCACGCATTGGGACAATGTCTACGCCACCAAGGGCGAAGCCGAGGTCAGCTGGTTTCAGAACACGCCGGCGACTTCGCTTGCGATGATCAGAGCGGCCAATCCGGAGCGCGAGGCCGCCATCCTCGACATTGGGGGCGGCGCATCGCGGCTGGTCGATGCTCTCCTGCGGGACGGATATCGCGACGTCGCCGTGCTGGATATCTCCGCCAATGCGCTTGACGCGGCCAGGAAGCGAATCGGCGCAGCCGCTTCAATGGTCGACTGGATCGTTGCCGACGCCACGACATGGCGCCCGGCGAAGACATACGATCTATGGCACGATCGGGCGGCGTTTCACTTCCTGACCGAGTCCCGCGACAGGACCGCTTACATCGAGCGCCTGCGGTCGGCGGTTGCGCCCGGCGGCCACGTCATCATTGCGACGTTTGCGCTCGGCGGCCCTGAGAAGTGCAGCGGCCTGCCGGTGCAGCGTCATGACAGCGCGAGCCTTGCGGCGGAGCTCGGGCCGGCGTTCGAACTGGTCGAAACGCGCAACGAAGCGCATCAGACGCCATGGAATTCGACGCAGGCGTTTCAGTTCAGCCGGTTTAAGCGACGCAGCCAGCTCCCGCCATTGCCAAGCCTGCCCCGGGCATGACGACGGAAAGTGCGGATCAAGCCGCCAGCTTCACCGCATGGGCAAAGTCCCAATAGAGCTTGCGCGCGCGAGTGTAGAGCGGGCCCGGCTTCAGCTCGCGATCGTCGATGCGGATCACTGGCGCGACTTTCGCGAAATTCCCCGTAGAAAAGATCTCGTCCGCGGCGAGGAAGTCGGCATAGCGCAGCGTCTTCTCGACCACGGTGACGCCGTCGGCACGAAGCAGGCTGATGACGCGCTGGCGCGTGATGCCGTTGAGGAAGGTGCCGTTCGGCACCGGCGTGCAGACCACGCCGTCCCTGGCCATGAACACGTTGGAATTGCCGAACTCCGCGACGTTGCCGAGCATGTCGAGCATCAGCGCGTTCTGGAAGCCGCGCGAGGCGGCTTCGGCCAGCGCGCGCGAATTGTTCGGATAGAGGCAGGCGGCCTTGGCTTCGACCGGGGCGCATTCGGCGGTGGGCCTGCGGAACGGCGACAGCGTGATGGCGTTGCCGACCGGTTTTGGCATCGGCGCCTCGTAGATGCACAGGCACCAATCGGTGGTCTCGGGGTCGAACAGCACGCCGCCGCCCGAGCCGTTCCGCGCCCAGTACATCGGACGGACATAGAGCTCGGCATTCGCCGCGAAGCGCGCGATGCCCTCATTTGCGAGTGTCATCCAGGTGCCGGTATCGACCACCGGCTTCAGGCCGAAATTGATCGCGGATTGATTGGCGCGGGCGACGTGACGGTCGAGATCGGGCGCGACGCCTTCGAACGCACGCGCGCCGTCAAACACGACCGAGCCGAGCCAGGCCGCATGCGTGCGCGGGCCCATGATCGGCACATTGCCGTCATGCCATTTGCCCTCGAAGAAGGTCCAGCTCGGCGAATATTCGATGGGCTTTTTGATCTCGGCCATGACTGACCTCCCCTTGGCGTGGTGCCGTATTATAGCGCCACTATTGGGCGCAATTTCTAAATGATTCCCTGCGCGAAAATGATGAGTTATCCTCTCCCGCAAGGGAAACGGAAGCACCATGCCGCTCGATCCGCTCGCAAAGCGTTTGTTGACCATGATGGCTGCGGCTGCGCCGCAGGCGCGGAGCCGGCCGAGCGTGGAGGCACGGCGCCAGTCATTGGCAAAGCTGATGCAGTTCGCGCGCACTGATGCGCCTGACGTGACGACGTCCGACGGCGTGCTGCCCGGTCCCGGCGGCGCGCTGCCCTACCGCCTCTATTCACCCGCGAGCGCCGGTGATCACGCGCCCGGCTTCGTGTTCTTTCACGGCGGCGGGCTCGTTGCCGGCAGCATTGCCACGCATGACCGCATCGCGGCGGCGCTGGCGCATGCGACAGACTGCCGTCTCGTCTCGGTCGATTACCGGCTGGCGCCCGAGCACAAATTTCCTGCCGCCGTGGACGACGCGATCGCCGCGACCGAATGGGTGGCGCGCGAGGCCTCATCGCTCGGCATCGACGCCGAGCGGCTGGTGCTCGGCGGCGATTCCGCCGGTGCAACGCTCGCTGCGATCGTATGCCAGGAGGCGGCGCAGACCGCAGGCCTCAGCATCGTCG
This sequence comes from Bradyrhizobium sp. LB13.1, assembly GCF_054056815.1. NCBI lineage: Bacteria > Pseudomonadati > Pseudomonadota > Alphaproteobacteria > Hyphomicrobiales > Nitrobacteraceae > Bradyrhizobium > Bradyrhizobium sp. LB13.1. Next base: position 209,750 of record NZ_JBSRYQ010000001.1, read on the forward strand.
CGCAGTGCCTGATCTGTCCGGTGCTGGATTTCGAAGAGGCCTCACCTTCTCGCGAGGAATTCGCCGAAGGTCATTTGATCGATCGCGCCACCATCGAAGCCGACCTCGCCGACTATCTGCCCGAGGGCTTGGATGCCGCCGATCCCCGCATCTCGCCCCTGCGCATGACACGGCTCGCGGGTCTGCCGACCGCGATCATCCACACCGCCGAGTTCGACCCGATGCGCGACGAGGGCAATGCCTATGCGCGCAAGCTGCTCGCCGCGGGCGTCGCCGTCGAGCACGTCTGCCACGACGGCATGGTTCACAATTTCCACGCCATGGGCGCAATTTTGCCGCAGGCACAGCTCGTGCTGTCGCAGATCGGCGAGCAGGTCAGGCGGGCGGTAGGGAAGTGAGAGCGTGAATCAGGCGCGTGCGTCGAGCACCGCCCTGGCTGCCACGACATATTCGGGCCAACGCGCGTCCGCATAAATTTCGGCCTGCCGTGCGCAGGTGAGGTCGGGTGCATGTGCGGCTGCGATCGTACGCGCGAAGCGCTCTTCGGCGACCGTCACGTCACCAGGTTCGGCCGACGGTACGGTGGCGGCCACGGCATTCGGAGCGACGGCGAGGCCAGCCAGACCAGTGAGCAGGATGCGGCGTGACGTGTTCATGGCTGTCGTCCTTCATTGTCCGGGCTGCACTCTGGCGGGTGAGTGTGTCAGTGCGATCACGACAGCGTAACCGCACACATCCGTACAGTCCATCGCTTGCGGATAGCACTTGACCGCATGAACGATCACGTTCCATCTAGTGAACAGTTCCGCCATCACGGCAGACGCGTCGGATTGTCACGTGTCGCATCGCAGCCAATCGTCTCGCTCGGCGTTGCGCGCTTTCGCAATGGCACTGCTCTGCTTGATGATGCCAGCCCGCGCCTTCGCCGCCGATAGTGACGACGACGCTGTCGCGAAGCCGGCGGTTCCGAACATCTATCTCGATTTGCGCACGACCTACGCGACGATCCCCGCGGGCACGCTCGGGCTCGGCTTCGGCAACACATCATTGTCGGCGGCATTCGAAGCGCTGGCGGCGCGCAGAGGCGATGCGCTGCCGAACGGATTGCCGGCCGCGAAGTCGATCGCCGTCGATTTCCCGATGACCGTCGACGTCAACGATCGCGTGTCGCTCTATGGCGGGGTGTCCGGCTCCGCGACGAATTTCGGCGATGGCTGGTCGTCGTTCGACATCACGAGCTGGAACATCGGCCTGCAAGCCGATCTCTACCAGCAGAACGGCGGAAAGATCCCGACGATCACGCTGCAATCCACCCTGACGCAGTCGGTGCCGAACGACCCCGGCATGACAACGTCATTCAACAACATCCTGGAGTTCGACTACGCGCTGGACGAGGACGAGACACGCGGATGGCTTGCCGGGGTGCAATACACCTACACCGACATTGCCAGTCCGGTCGTCCGCATCCGGCCGAACACGATCCTCTATGCCGGCGGCTACTACCAATGGCCGAGCAATTGGAAATTCACGGGACGCCTGGGCGTGCAGTCGTTCGGCGGGGCGCAGGTCGCGGGCCGGACGCTGGCGGAGCCCTTCACTCAGCCTATTCTGCGCCTCGATCTCGACCGCATGGACGACAACGACAACCGCCTGTTTGGCATCACCGCGCAGATCGCCTGGCTGCCGAAGCCGTCCTACCAGGTGACGTTGCGCACACCGCTCTACGCGGTGCGCAACTAGCCGCCTCGGTGGCGCGTCGTCTACTCCGGCACCGGCACGTCGAAGGTGTTGAGCGTGACCGAGACCATGCAATAGACGCCGACGAGATAGGACAGCTCGGCCGCGCCGTGCTCGCCGAACTCCTTCACCGCAGCCCGCCAGGTCAGTTCCGGCAGCACGCCGCCGCTGACCAAGGCGGACGCCACGTCGTAGGCGACGGCCTCCTGCTTGCTGAGATCGACCGGCCGCTGTCCGGCGACGATGGTCGCGAGCTTCTCGTCGGAAAGGCCGCGCTGCTCGGCGACCAGGACATGCGCATAGAGCTCGTAGCCGGAGCGGAAATGCGATCCGGTGACGAGGATCGCGACCTCGCGCACCGGCGCCGGCAGCAGCGGATTCGCCGCGATCGCCTTGACCAGGTCCCACACCGGCTTGCCGAAGCGCGGCTCGCGGATCCAGGGATTCCACGGCCCGAGCAGCGCGCCGTCGTCGCGCATGTTCACAAAGCCCTTGAAGTGGTCCTTGATGCCCGCTCGCATGTCGTCATAGAGCGGCTTCTGTTCGGCACTCAGGTCTTTCGGATCGAGAATGGGAAGGCGCACGGCGGGATCTCCTCGTTGAGAAGTGCTGACACTCACCTACGTTGTTGCGGGGCGCAAGTGAAGTTGCCGTGACGGCCGTGCGATTTTGCAAGTGGTGTAGAGACACCAGCACAACCATGCTATGTCCCGCTACCTCTCATTGGCGAGGCATAGGATCTCGAGAAACGAGGATGGAAAGAGATCGCAAAAACCGATGCATGGCACGAAGGCGGGAGCTATCTGCTCCACTGTACACGTCTAGCTGGGCCGCGCGCGGCCCACAGCAGGCGTTGCCCGTAATTGATGGCTCAAAATTCCAGCGGCGCGTTGTCGACGACTTCCTTCATCACGAAGAAAGTGCGGGTCTGGCGCACGCCGGGCAGCGCGATGAGTTGCTCGCCATGGATGCGGTTGAAGTCCTCCATGTCGCCGACGCGAATCTTGAGGAAATAGTCGAAGTCGCCGGCGACGAGGTGGCAGTCGAGCACGAATTTCAGCCTGGTGATCGCCTGCTCGAAGATCGCAAAGCTCTCCGGCGTCGAACGGTCGAGCACGACGCCGACCATCACCAGCGTGCCCTTCGCCACCTTCTTCGGCGCGACCATGGCGCGGACGGCGGCGATGAAGCCGTGCTCGAACAGGCGCTGGGTGCGGCGATGGCAGGTGGCGGGGCTGATGGCGACGGTTTCCGCCAGCTCGGCGTTGCTGAGCCGGCCGTTATTTTGCAGCAATCGCAACATCTTAAGGTCGATGCGATCGAGGCGAGTGGACATGAAAGAAACTTCCGCCGGTAACGCCAATCTCGAAAGGAATAGTACCCTTTGACGCCGGTTGTGCAAGATAGCGTACGGTACAGGCGCAATATTTGAAAGCACCTTTTCGCAGTGCGATGGTAGCCGATTTCCAGACACCAACGCCAATCGGGATGACCTGACGATGCTCGAAAAATTCGCGCGCTATCCGCTGACCTTCGGTCCGACCCCCATCGAGAAGCTGGAGCGGCTGTCAAAGCATCTCGGCGGCAATGTCGAGGTCTATGCCAAGCGCGAGGACTGCAATTCCGGCCTCGCCTATGGCGGCAACAAGCTGCGCAAGCTCGAATACATCATCCCCGACGCGATCGCCTCCAACGCCGACACGCTGGTGTCGATCGGCGGCGTGCAGTCCAACCACACCCGCATGGTCGCGGCGGTCGCCGCCAAGATCGGCATGAAGTGCCGCCTGGTGCAGGAAGCCTGGGTGCCGCATGAGGACGCCGTCTATGACCGCGTCGGCAACATCATGCTCTCGCGCATCATGGGCGCCGACGTGCGCCTGGTCGACGACGGCTTCGACATCGGCATCCGCAAGAGCTGGGAAGAGGCGATCGACGAGGTGAAGGCGGCGGGCGGCAAGCCCTACGCGATTCCCGCCGGCGCCTCCGTGCACAAGTTTGGCGGCCTCGGCTATGTCGGCTTCGCCGAAGAAGTGCGCAAGCAGGAAGCCGAGCTCGGCTTCAAGTTCGACTACATCGTGGTCTGCACCGTCACTGGCTCGACCCATGCCGGCATGCTGGTCGGCTTCGCCGCCGATGGCCGCGCGCGAAAAGTGATCGGCATCGACGCCTCCTTCACCCCGGCGCAGACCAAGGCGCAGGTGCTCTCGATCGCGCAGAACACGGCCAGGCTCGTCGAGCTCGGCAAGGATCTCGTCGCAGACGACGTCGTGCTGATCGAGGATTACGCTTATCCCGCCTATGGCGTGCCGTCGGAAGAGACCAAGGAGGCGATCCGTCTCAGCGCGCGTCTCGAAGCCATGATCACCGACCCCGTCTACGAGGGAAAGTCGATGCAGGGCCTGATCGACCTTACGCAGAAGGGCTATTTCGAGAAGGGCGCGAAGATCCTCTACGCCCATCTCGGCGGCGCGCCGGCGCTGAACGGCTATGGGTATGCGTTCCGGAACGGCTAAGGTAGGCCGCACCAGATGAGATGAGTTCGTAGCCTGGATGGGGCGAAGCGCATCCGGGTCAACACGGCTACCGCGTCCTGACAATCTGCAGCAGCTCGTCGCCGTAATGCTCGAGCTTCTTGTCGCCGATGCCGGGCACATTGCGCAACTCGTCCAGCGTGGTCGGCCATGCGCGGACGATGCCGTCGATGGTGGCGTCGTGCAGCACGACATAGGCCGGCACGCCGCGCTCGCGGGCAATGTCCGAGCGCCACGCGCGCAACCGCGCGCGCAATTCAGGATCTACATCGCCCTGCGACGCGTCGGCCGCCGGCGCCAGATCACCGCGGCGGGATTTCGTGCGGCTGCCACGGCTGCGGGTGGCGGGCGCCTCCTCGCGCAGCCACACCTCGGTCTCGCCGCGCAACACGCCGCGTGACTGTTCAGTCAGCTTGAGCGCCCCAAAAGCCTCGCTGTCGCTCTGCAAGTGCCCCATCGCCACGAGCTGCCGTAGCACCGTGCGCCACTGCTTCTCGTTGAGCTCGCGTCCGATGCCGAACACCGTAAGCTTGTCGTGGCCGAACTGCGTCACCTTCTCGGTGAGGCGTCCGATCAGCACGTCGATCAGGTGCATCGCGCCGAAACGCTGGCCAGTGCGATAGGCGCAGGACAGGAGCTTTTGCGCCAGCACCTTGCCGTCGCGCATTTTCGGCGGCGTCAGGCAATTGTCGCAATTGCCGCAGCTATCGCCCATCACGATCTCGCCGAAATAGGCGAGCAGCCGCCGGCGCCGGCAGTGCGCTGTTTCGGCGAGGCCGACCAGCGCATCAAGCTTGCCGATCGAGACCCGCTTGAAGTCGTCGGAACCGCTCGACTCGTCGATCATGCGGCGCTGCTGCACGATGTCGGAGAGGCCATAAGCCATCCAGGCGGCCGACGGCTTGCCGTCGCGGCCGGCGCGGCCTGTCTCCTGGTAATAGGATTCGATGCTCTTGGGCAGGTCGAGATGGGCGACGAAGCGCACGTCGGGCTTGTCGATGCCCATGCCGAAGGCGACGGTCGCGACGATGACGATGCCGTCCTCGTTGAGAAAGCGATCCTGGTTGCGCGAGCGCACGCTGCTGTCGAGACCGGCGTGATAGGGCAGCGCCGCAATGCCGGCGTCCGCGAGCGCAGCCGCGACCTCCTCGACCCGTTTGCGGGACAGGCAATAGACGACGCCCGCGTCGCCCGCATGACGCTCCCGGATGAATTCCTTGAGCTGCGACACCGCGTTGCGCTTGTCGACGATCTCGTAGCGGATGTTGGGACGATCGAAGCTGGAGACGAATTGCGGACTGTCCGCAAGCTTGAGCCGCTCGACGATCTCCCTGCGCGTCAACTCGTCGGCAGTCGCGGTCAGCGCGATGCGCGGCACGTCGGGAAAGCGCTCGGCGATGATCGAGAGGCCGACATATTCGGGGCGGAAGTCGTGACCCCATTGCGAGACGCAATGCGCCTCGTCGATCGCGAACAGCGCCACCTTCGCCCGCGCCAGCAGCGACAGGCAGCGCGGCGTCACCAGCCGTTCCGGCGCGACATAGAGCAGGTCGAGATCGCCCGCGATCAGGCGCCGCTCGATGTCGGAGGCTTCCTGCGGGGTCAGCGACGAGTTCAGCGCGGCTGCGTTGACGCCGGCTTCGAGCATGGCGGCGACCTGGTCGCGCATCAGCGCGATCAAGGGCGACACCACGATACCGCAGCCTTCACGCAGCAGCGCCGGCAATTGATAGCACAGCGACTTGCCGCCGCCGGTCGGCATCAGCACCAGGCAATTTCCGCCGTCAGTGACGTGCCGAATGATCTCGCCCTGCGCGCCACGGAACCCGGGCAGGCCGAACACCGAATGCAGCACCGACAGCGCATCGCGGCCCTGGGCCGGCGCAGGCAGCTGAGCGGTGGAAGGAGAGGACATGGGCGTGTTGAGACGTTGAGATTTCGGTCAACGCCAGTCGCATGCCGCCGGGGTCATGACAAGACTATTTCGCGCGGCATCGCAACTTCGTCCCCTCTCCAAAGGGGAGAGAAGGAAGAAGAAGCTACGCCCCGATCCTTCGCAGCGCTTCCGCGACCGTCACGATCGGCATGTCGCGCTTCCCGGCCGCCTGCAACGCATGGCGCATCAGGTGCGGCGTGCAGCCATACGGGCTCGGCGCGTTGGCGACGTCATGACCGTAGAAGATCAGCCATCCGCCGCTCTCGACCGCCTCGTCGAAATAGCGATCGACACCCGCAATATCGATCTCGCAATCGACCAGGGGCGAGGCGCGCAGGAACTGGAGATCGATGACGTCGCGATTGACGCCGGGAAGGATGCCGCGCGCCGAGCGGAAGGTTTTGGCGAGCTGCGGTTTGCGCCAGACCGAGGCAATACCATAGGGGTAAGCGAAATTTTCCAGCGTGATCGAGGAATCGATATCGCGAAAATGGCCGCGGTTCCGGTCGATCTCGCGGGCCATGGCCGCCTCGTCGAGATTGACCGCACTCTGGTGCGAGAAGGTGTGGCAGGCGATCTCGTGCCCGGCCCGGTGAAGCCGCACCACGGCGTCGTTTGACAGGCCGTGCCAATGGTCCGAGGGACGATCGACCAGGCTGCCGGCGAGATAGAACGTGCCGCGGCCGCCATGCTGTTCCAGAAGCTCGGCGCCCTCGCCTGCGGCGCTATCGGGGGCATCGTCGAAGGTGAAGCTCACCATGGGCGCATGCGCGGGCAGGCGGTGCGGCGCGGCACGGAAATGCCGGGCCAGCCGATTGCTCACGCGTCCCTGGAGTGCCGACCACACGAATCGCTTTCCCTGTTTGTGCCGCCCCGTCACTGAAGCATTCGTTCGCTGCTTGAGGCAAGCTTCACACTTGGTTAGTCCTAACGTCGAACCCGTTGTCCAGACCTAACCCACGAGCACCGACGCGTCGGCCTCCGCGCCGAGATATTGCAGCCAGTTCCGAAACAATGCCGCCGCGGCGCTACCGGCGTCGATATCGGCACGCAAATTCAGCGCAGGCAGGTCGTTGCCGAGCGCGGGGTGGCGCTGGTGTCTTGCCCGCTTCTCGAAGCGGCCAAGCTTCTCCTCGGTCGCAGCGTCAAAATAGCTCGCGGGCAGATCCGGATAATTGTCGCGCTCGCGCGCGAGATAACGGCCGATGTCGCGCAGATATTCGCGCTGAAGCGACAGCGCGTCATATTCAGGGTGGCCCTGGAAGAACACGAAGCGGCTGGCATATTGCCGGACGAAGACATCGACGCCGGCCTTTGCCGAACGGGTCAGCACCTGGTAGCCGGCCTGCGCGAGGTCGCCCTCGAGGATCTCGTTGACACGCGAATGCGAAACCTTGAGCGGCGCAGGCGCGGCGCGCGTCAGCGGATCGCTGGTCACGGCTTTGCAGTCGAAAATGCCGTGACATTTGGCCGGAAGCCGCCGCCGTTCGATACGATCGAGATGCAGCACCGCCGCATGCGCGGCGAGGCACGACCAGATCGTCGAGCGCGTGTTGACCTTGGCCCAGTCGATCAGCTCGGTGAGATCGCGCCAGTACGGCTCCTGGTCGAGCTCGGGCGCAACCGGCTCGGCCCCGGTCACGATCAACCCGTCGAACTTGTGGCGCCTCAGCTCGGTGAGTTCCGAATATTCGCTCTCGACGTGCCACTTCGCTTCCGGCGAGCGCTTCACCGAGGGCAGCGAGAAGCAATGGAAGCGGATGCGGCGCGGGCCCGCGGCGGCCTGCAGCAGCTTCATGAACTGCCGCTCGGTCGCCTTCAGCGCCGGATCCGGCATGTTATTGATCAGGCCGATGGTGAGCTCGGCGCCGTGGCGCTCGCGCGCAAGATCGCCCTCTCCCGGCACCAGCGCCGGGCTCGATATGCCTTGACCCCTGTCGATCAAGATCGTCATCGGTGCCGCCGCCTACTCCGCGGCCTGGAGGCGCGCGGACGGGCAGGCCTTTTCCAGCGCCTGGTCGATGTCCTCGATGATATCGGCGGAATGCTCGATACCGATCGAGAGACGAATCGTTTCCGGCAAAACGCCGGCGACCCGCTGCTGCTCCGCCGACATCTGCCGGTGCGTGGTCGATGCCGGATGGCAGGCCAGCGACTTGGCATCGCCGATATTGACCAGGCGCGTGATCAGCTTCAGCGCATCGTAGAAGGACTTTCCTGCTTCCATGCCGCCCTTGATGCCAAAGGTGAACAGCGAGGACGCGTTGCCGTCGAGATATTTCTGCACCAGCGGATAATAGGGACTGTCCGGGAAACCAGTGTAGTTGACCCAGGCGACGCGCGGGTCCTTACGCAGGAATTCGGCGACCTTGCGGGCATTCTCGCAGTGGCGCTCCATGCGCAGCGCCACGGTCTCGATGCCCTGGATCAGCAGGAAGGCGTTGAACGGCGACAGCACCGAACCCATGGTGCGTTGATAGATGCTCCGCGCGCGCTCGATATAGGCAGTGCGGCCGAAGCGCTCGGCATAGACGAGGCCGTGGTACGAGGCGTCCGGCTTGTTGTAACCGGGGAAGCGGTCCGCGTACCTGGCCCAGGGGAAGTTGCCGGAATCGACGATGGCGCCGCCGAGCGTGGTGCCGTGGCCGCCCAGGAATTTGGTCAGCGAATGCACGGCGATGTCGGCGCCGTAATCGAACGGCTTGAGCAGGATTGGGGTTGCAACCGTATTGTCGACGATCAGCGGCACACCGTGCGCGTGAGCGATCTTTGCCAGCGCCTCGATATCGCAGACATTGCCGGCGGGATTGCCGATGGTTTCGGCGAACACGGCGCGGGTGTTCTCGTCGATCAGCTTTTCGACCGCCTCAGGCTTGTCGCTCTCGGCAAAGCGGCCGGTGATGCCCTGCCGCGGCAGGATGTGCGAGAGCAGCGTATGCGTGGTGCCGTAGAGCTGCGGCATGGAAACGATGTTGCCGCCGTGATCGGCGACGTTGACGAAGGCGAAATGCAGCGCCGCCTGCCCGGTCGCGACCGCAAGCGCGCCGACGCCGCCCTCGAGCTCGGCGATACGCTTTTCCAGCACCGCGCTGGTCGGATTGGCGATGCGGCTGTAGCGATAGCCTTCGGCCTCGAGATTGAAGAGCGCCGCGCCGTGATCGGCGCTGTCGAAGGCGTAAGCCGCGGTCTGGTAGATCGGCACGGCAACCGCGTGCGTGGTGGCTTCGGGCTCGTAGCCGGCGTGAATAGCGATCGTCTCGTTGCGCATCGTGCCACCTCCGCGTGGAGCGGGCCGCACTTATTGGCCTGTATTGAGGCATGTGCGTTGTCCGCCGTCCCTCTGTTAGAGGCGGGTGGTAAAGCGGACAATAATTCGTCTAGAGATCGAGGAAGTAACCCTAACGATTGTTGGGGAATTGGCTAAAATTCGAGTCAAATTGGATTAATGAGTTTTTGCGCTGCTGGCTGAGCGGTTTCCTTCTCCCCTTTTGCAAGGGGAGAAGGTGAGGCCTTCGCTGTCTATCAATCCATCTGTTCCCACAGCCGATGGGCGAGCACGCCGGCCCGCTTCTCGATCGCGGCCGCCGCATCGAGCGCGAGGTCCTCGCGATAGCGCCCGGCGATGAGCTGCACGCCGATCGGCTTGCCATCGTGCAGCGTCACCGGCACCACGGCGCCCGGCAAACCCAGCACGTTGATCGCGGAGATGAAGCGGATCTCGCCCCAGAAGATCTCGCGCACGCGTTCGGCACTGACGGTGTCTTCACGCGGGCCCGGCGTCGGCTTCACCGTGGTCGGCGCCAGCACGACCGGATATTCCTCGAAGAACAGCTGCCAGGCGCGGATGTGGCCGTTGCGCGCGGCAGTCGCCTGCATCCAGGCCTTGAGGTCGAGCACATTGGCCTTGGCCTTCATGCCGCCCCACGCCTTGTGGAAGTCTTCAGACGTCACCTTCAGCATGCCGGCCTCCTGCAACACCATCGTCTCATTGGTGATGATGTCGCACCAGGTCTGCCAGACGCCGTCGATGTCGGGCACATCGACCTCGCTGACCCGATAGCCGGAACGCTCCAGATGATCGGCGGCCTGACGCAACGCCGTGCGCACGGACGGATCGACGTCCATGTCTTCAGGAATCTTGGCGAGCGCGACCTTGATCGGCCCCTTCGGCTTCGGTCCCACCAGCGGCGCCGGCACCCACCAGGGATCGCGCGGATCGCGCTGGCTCATCACTTCCAGCGCGAGCCTGATGTCGGCGACGTGGCGGGCGAGCGGCCCCTGCGCCGACATCAGATGCGCCAGCATCGGCCGCTCGGCGGTTGCGCTTGCGTTGAACGCCGGAATACGCCCCTGCGTCGGCTTGATGGTCGCAACGCCGTTGCAATGCGCCGGCCAGCGCAGCGAGCCGCCGATGTCGTTGCCGTGCGCGATAGTGCCGATGCCGGCGGCGACCGCCGAACCCGCGCCGCCCGAGGAGCCACCGCAGGTGATATCAGGATCCCAGGGATTGAGCGTCAGCCCGTGCAAGGGATTGTCGGTGAAGCCGCGGAAAGAGAATTCCGGGGTGTTGGTGAGGCCGATAACGACCGCGCCGGCCTTCTTCAGGTTGCACACCACGGGCGAATCCGACGGCGCAACGAGATCCTTGTTCGTCGGCACGCCGTTGAAGTTCGGACGGCCTTCGTAATCGACATTCTCTTTGATCGTGATCGGTACGCCGTGCAGGAGGCCGAGTTCGCCGCCCTTCGCGCGCTGCTTGTCGGCCGCATGCGCCGCAGCCAGCGCCTCCTCCGAGAGATCGACGACGACGGCGTTCAGCCTCGGATTGACGGCACGCATCCGCTCGAGATGCGCCTCGACGGTCTCGACCGCGGAGATGGCGCCGGAGCGGATTGCGGCTGCGGTCTCGACCGCCGACCATTGCCAGGCCGGGCCCCTGGGACGGCGCGGTGCGGACGATTTGCGCGGAGTGGCCTTCTTGACCGGCTTCGTTGCAGCCTTCGCAAACACGCTTTTGCGAACGGTGCTCGTCTTGCCGGAGGTCTTTGCTGCTTTCTTCGCAGCACTTTTCTTCCTGGTCGCCGTTTTCTTCGCCACGTCGCATCTCCTCAAATTGAGCCGCGGAAGTTATGGAGGTCACGCGCCCGTGTACAGGCGCGTTTCTGCATGGGCGCCGTCGCGGCCGAAGGCGCGCGAGATACGCTCATGAACCTTTAGGTGTTTTCCCATGACCCATGTATTGGTTGAACAACGGAACGCACTACCGCCAAGATTGCCGCGTCGCGACCGGGTTTTTGACGACCCTATTTGGACAGCGACCAATGGGAGCATTTGCCTGCAGCCGCATACCATCGCCATGTCGGCAACGATCGCCGATGGAAGGGTGTCGCGGACCGGATGGCGCCTCGCGCTCGACGAACGGGGCATGCGACGTCTTGCCGTCCGAGAATTCCTCTAGCGTCAAGACGAAATCGAAATGGGAACGCCACGGAGTGAATTCGCGGTCGAACCTCTCATAGGACGCAACGAGCGATCTCTTGACGCCGAACACAGAGTCGGAATTGAGGTACTGGGCATGGAGGACACCAAGCGCAGCGGCACAGCTTGCGCTCCTTGTCGCAGAACTTTTCGAAGGTGCTGGAGCGATGGTAAGGATCGGATACGCCGCAAAGGTTCATCACTTCTCGCCAGCCTACAGATCAAGAACCAGGCGATCGCCTTTGCAGCCGCCACAGCATACCATCATCGATTTATTCGCGGCCTTTTCTTCGGCGCTCAACACAGAATCCCGGTGGTCCGGCTCGCCGGCGAGGACCTGCGTTTCGCATGAACCGCAAACGCCCTGCTCGCACGACACCGGCACCTCGACACCGACCCGGCGGAGCGCATCGACGATGCGCTCGCCCGGCTCGACCCTGACGATGCGGCCGCTGCCGGCGAGTTCGACGTCAAAGCCACCGCTCCGCGCCGCTTCGTGCCTGGCCGAGAAATATTCGAGATGCACGCATTCCTTCGGTCGAACAGCGAAAATCCGTTCGAATGCTTGCATCATCGGCTTCGGCCCGCAGCAATAGAAATGCGTGTCCACCGGCGCACTGGTCTCGATGCTTGCGAGATCGAGTACCGAGCCGGCCTCTTCGTCGATGTGGAGATGAACATTCGGATCACCCGACAATTCATCGAGAAACGCAACTTCGGATTCGGCGCGAGCCGCGAAGTAGAGTCGATGCGTCAAGCCGAGCTGCGCGGCGCGGCGCTTCATGCTGATGATGGGCGTGACGCCGATCCCGCCTGCGATGAACACGCTGTTCCGCGCGATTTCGACCAGCGGAAAGTTGTTGCGCGGTCCTGATATCCGGATGTCGTCGCCGACTCGCAGCTTCTCGAAAATGAAGGCTGAGCCGCCCAGGCCCGCGTGCTCGCGTTTTACGCCGATCTGAATTCTGCCCGCACCGCCCTTGCCGAGTACAACCGAATATTGCCGAGTCAAGCCGTTGGGCAGGTGCACGTCGATGTGCGCGCCCGGCGACGCCTCGGGCAGGGGCGAGCCATTGGCCGATCGCAATGTGACCAGCCATATGTCCTTCGCGACTTCGACGATTCCGGCGACGGTAACCGCGAGATGGTTGAGCGGCTCGGCCAGTGAAATCGGCTGATCGCGCTTGGCTTCCCGGTCCTCGCCTGTCATGACCTCGACATGCATGGTCTTGAGACCGCGCAGCGCGTTGTTGATGCCCCATTGCTCGTCACGGATGACGAAACGGGTGACGCGCTTCGCCAGCGCCTGCAACAGGCATGTGATTTCGAGACGAGCAAGATGCATCCCGACGCAGATATGCGGGCCGAACCCGAAGCCGATATGGTCCCGTGTGTCGCGACGCACATCGAATATCTCGGGGCTTTTCCAGGCACGTTCATCCCGGTTCGCAGAGGCATAAAGCAGCAACATCCGCGTGCCCGCTGGCAACTCGACACCGTCGAACTCTGCATCCCGCGTGAGCACGCGGGTGAAGCCGCGCACGGGCGACTCCCATCGAATGCCTTCATTGATCGCGCCCGATATGAGGCTCCAGTCGCGTCGCACCAAGTCCCATTGATCCGGAAATCTTGCGAACGCGCGCACGATGTTCCCCGTGGCAAAGATGGTGGTGTCGAGGCTCGGGCTAATATAATCACGCATCATGGCCGGACATTTGTCGCGCGGAATATCACCACGTTCCGCCGCCCTCCAGATCGCGGCGGCCCAGCCATCGGGGCGCAGCGATCCGATCGTCGCCGGGTTCCTGCAATAGGCGTGCAGCTCTTCGATCTTCGGCATGGCCGCCTGCGCACGTCCATTCATGGGTCCGAGCGCATCGAAGGTCGCGCCCGCCCATTTCAGCATGTTGCCGCGGCCTTCCTCAGGCAGACCGACAAGGCGCGAGACGATCGTGACCGGTAGATATTGCGCCAGTTCGCTCATGACCTCGAATTCGCCCAGCCGGACGAGACGCTCGACAACGGCCTCAGCCTCGTCCTTCACCGATGGTGATATTTTGCGCAGCGCGGGAACTGTGAGCGGCTCGCGGATAATCGAGCGCATGCGCGTGTGATCAGGAGGATCGCTTGTGATGGTGTTACCGAGGCCGGCGGTATTAAGTACATCGTTGGCAGCGACGCCCTTGGCGCTCGAAAACAGTTCGTGATTCAGCAGTGCAGCCTTCACATCGGCATGGCGACTCATGGCCCACAGATTGTGCTTAGGCAGATACACGACCGAACCGAGTTCGCGGATGGCTCGATAGTGATCGTGAGGATCGAGGATCACCTCGTCGGAGTAGAGGTCAACATCGTAAGATGACGAGTGGAGCGCACCGGGCGCATTCATATCGCGCTCTCCGTCCACGGATCGACTGCGAAGTTCTCCAGATTGGCGCTAAGAGCGCATTCGAGCTCTGCAAACGACACGTCCCGGACGGATCCGGCGCCAGCGAGTTTTAGCGCATGTGCAGCCGCCTGCCCCATCGCGAAGCATGGACCCATCACGCGCACCGAGGCAAGGGCTGCCGTGTCTCCATCGATGCAGCGCCCGGCTGCGACGAGATTGTCGGCGTCGCGATGGATCATGCTGGAAAGCGGCACATAGTGCATGTGGTCTGGATCTTCAAACTCTTCCCAATAGACGCGCTCGGCGGAGTTGTGGGCCTCGACGGGCCAGGTGCAGCGAGCCACCGCGTCCTTCGGTCGCCGGCCGCCGCGCACTTCATCAAGGGTGAGATGATGATCGGCCACGTACCAGCGTGTCTGACGAATGCCTGGCTGCCCGTAGGATCGGATGCGGGCGTTGGCCATAACTTCAGGGTACTCCGATTTGAAGAATTCCATCAGCACATCGGCTTGGTCCTTGCCCGCCAAAGCCGCATCGGCGGCGGCGATCGGTTCTGTGGGATTGGGGATGTGCGTCATGTTGACGGTTGCGATATCACGGCCGGGGTATTTGAAAATGAACCCGTCCCTGCGGGGCAAACCGAATTCGCTACCGCGGCGCTGCAAGGCTTCCTCGACCTTGAACCCGTCGATCAGGTCGGCTTTGTCAACGTCGAAGCCTTCTATGATGAACATCTGAGTTCCCCATTGTGCTTCGTCGGGTTCGCGCACCGGAAGTCCCGCGTGCCATGCGACGGTGGAATCTCCGGAAGCATCGATGAATCCGTGAGCGGAGATTTTGAGGTCGCCCCAGCGGGTCGCCACATCAAGCGTCGTGACCCGACGGTCCACCATAGAGGCGTTGCGGACCACGCCTCCGAGAACGAGTTCCACCCCGGCGTCGCGAAGCGCACGTTCGGTCCAGCGCCCCGTCAACGCTTCATCATATTGCAGCACCAGCGTATTCAGAGCGCGACGCGCATGAATAGCATTGCGCTGCCAAAGGTCCTTCAGCAGGTCGTCGACAGGACCGAATGTGAGCCGGCGTGGCCGCGGTCCATTGTCGTAGAGCCCGCAGATCGTTCCAAGCAATGTCCCGACCAACTGCCCGCCGACATTTGGCATCGCTTCAACAAGGACGGTCTTGAGACCGAGTCTTGCGGCTGTCAGTGCCGCCATCGAACCTGCAGCACCGCTGCCGACGACGCAAATGTCTGCTTGCAGTCTTGTGGCTCCAGACGCCTTGGAAACGATATGAGTTGCAGAGTTCATCGCCATTTCAGCAGCGCCTTTTCGAGCCGGCCGAGCAGCCAGGAAATCACCAGCCCTGTCGCCGAGAGCAGGAGAACGCCCGCCACGAGCCGATCCGTCTGCATGAGATTTCCGGCGAGCAGGATCAGCGCGCCGATGCCATATTCGGCGCCGATCATTTCGGCAGACACCAGGAGGATCAGCGCGATCGCCGCAGTGATCCGAAACCCGGCAAGGACGCCGGGAAGCGAGCCAGGCAGGATGATCTTGAACACTGTGGAGCGCCAGGAAAGTCCGAAGCTTTGTCCCATGCGGATCAGGCCGCGCGGAACATTGTCCACCGCGCTGAATGTGCTGATCACGGTCGGCGAGAAGACGCCGAGGACGATAACGGCGGTCTTGGAACTCTCTCCGATGCCGAGCCATACGATCAGCAACGGCAGGATGGCGATCATTGGAATGGGATAAAGCCCGGAGACGATGGGCAGCGCGCCGGCCCGGGCGATCGAGAAAACACCCATAGCGCAGCCGACGATCAGTCCCATGATCGTGCCGATGAGCCATCCGCTCGCCACGCGCGAGAGCGAAGCGGACACCTGGCTCGTGAAATCGTCGGCGGCCGCCATCTTGAGGAGTGCGCTTCCGACCTGAACCGGGCTGGGGAGGACCAACGGTGAAAGATATCCGGACGCTGCCGCCAGCTGCCAGATCGCCATAAGGCCGATGATCGCCGCCCAGCCGATCCAGGCATTCGGCCGAGGGTCGAATCCGCCACCACGGAATCTGACGACCGCTTCCGGGCCTTCATCCTTAGAACCCGTGGAGTTGCGCTGGGACGCGTCCTGCACCAGTTTGAGTGCGCTAGACATCGGCAACCTCGCGATCCGCCATCACGGCTTCTGCCTTGATCAGCGACCAGAGTTCATTGTGCAGTCTCGCCATTTCGGCCGCGGATTCCGGAAGCACACGCTGGTCGCGCGGGATGCCGACTGGGACGATCTTCTTGAGCCGGCCGGGCCTCCGCGAAAGCACGACGACCTTGTCTCCGACCCTCAGCGCCTCATCGAGGTTGTGTGTCACCCAGATGCCGGTGGCGGATTCGCGCCGGAAAATCTCGAGCAAGTCCTCGATCAGAAGGTCACGTGTCTGGGCGTCTAGCGCGGACAGGGGTTCGTCCAACAGCAACACCGCCGGGGTGACGGCAATCGCGCGCGCAATGCCGACACGTTGCTTCATGCCGCCCGATAGTTGCCTGGGCAAGGCCTCCGCGAAGTCCGAAAGCCCGCACATCGCTAGCGCGCGGCCGACGCGCGAGGCGAGTTCGCCTGCCGGAAGCTTGTGCTCTTCGAGCGCAAGGGCCACGTTTCCCCTGACCGTGCGCCAGGGCAACAAAGCGAAATCCTGGAACACGTAGGTCAGCGGATTGAGCGAACCCGCGGGAGGCGCCCCGCGCAGCCTGACTTCGCCGGATGAAGGCGCGATCAGCCCTCCGATGATGCCTAAAAGGGTCGATTTCCCGCAGCCCGAGGGACCAATCAGGCAGACCACCTCCCCGCTTTTGACATCAAAGCTGACGTTCTGAAGGGCATTGGTGCCGCCATACCAATGCGAGATCGCAGCAACCGACAGATCCATGGCTCGCTTCCTCTCTCGACTTCCTCAGGGAGGATCGACGGCTATTTAAAATTTTCCTTCACGACCTCTACGAAGGACGCATCGGCAACTTTGTCGACGGTGACGCCGGCATCGACAAAACCGCGGGCCTTGTACCAGTCGAGCTGCGCGGCGACGTTGGCGATATTGTAGCTGGCCTGCTTGTTGACATAGGGCAGGCCATCCATCACCACGGCCCGCGAGGTGTTGGTGTACTTTTCAATGATTGGGAAAAGCGCTTCAGCATCCTTGCCGAAGACATGCTTGCCACCGGCGTCGAGATGATTGAATGCCGCGTCGTATTCGGCCGTTGCGCGCTTATAGGCCTTGATGAAATGCTCTACCACGCTGCGGCGCTTGTCGATCATGTCCTTGGATGCGATGACGCCGGACACCTGCCACGGTGTTTCCGCCGCAACCCAACCAAGTAGTTTAACCGCGCCTCCCGCGCTCAGCGGATTGGCAACGAAGGATGGCAGCGCCGCAGCATCGACCGCGCCAGACTTGACTGCGCCAACCATGTTGGCGACCGACTGCAGTGGAACGACCGAAACGGCCTTGTTGTCCCAGCCATATTTGTCGGTGAGCATTCCAACATTGTAGTGGAACGTCGAACCGAGCTGCGTTACCCCGAAACGCTTGCCCGGCAAGTCCCTGATGCTCCTGAGGCCTTTGTCGTAGGCCTCGTTGGAAGCAACGACACCGATGAACTGATAGCCACGCTCCTCCCAGGCTTCCCCTGCGATGATGCGCAACGTACCCTGACCGGCCAGATTATACATGCCGGCCGTGAACCCGGTGACGCCGATATCGCAAGCGCCCGCCGAAACGGCCACGGCGACGGGCTGCGCGGCATCGAAATAGGCGAGGGTGATGTCGAGCCCTTCGTCTGCGTAGTAGCCTTTCTCGACGGCAATGAAATTTGCGGCCGACGAGGTGAACCTCAACCCACAGACCTTCACGGGATCGGCTGCGTGGGCGACCGAAGCCAGAGTCGAGATCGCGCAGGCCACAAGCCCAGCAATCGTGCGGTTTCTCATGAGAGATCCTCCCGTTTCCTTTTGGTTGGTTGGAAACAGAGAAGCCTGCTCAGGCCTATTGACACAATGAAAGCTTTTGCCATCCTCTATGCCTTGAAGGCATAGCAATTAGCAAGCTTTTGCCATCCTCTATGCCTTGAAGGCATAGCAATTAGGGACGACATGGCTGCCGACAGGACGAGTGAAGATTCCGTCGAATACGGACAAGTCAGGAAAACCGCTGCGGACAGGCGGCGCCTGAGCCTCCGCCAGATTGAGGTGTTCCGGGCGGTTATGGCGTCAGGCACCTTGAATGGCGCGGCCAAAGTCCTGGCCACCACGCAGCCCAGCGTTTCGCGCATCGTGCAGCGTTGCGAGGACATTCTCGGTTTGACCCTGTTCAAGCGAACCAAGGGGCGGCTTGTCCCCACGGGGGAGGCCATTCGGCTGCTGGGTTTGGCAAGCAAGGTCTTCGATGAGCTGGACGAGCTAGGGAATGCGGTTGAGCGCCTCGTCAACGGAGACGGAGGACTATTTCGAATCGGCGCCACCGGCAGCCCGGGTCGTGCGGTGGTGCCCAACGTCATCGCCCGCATGCACGAGGCCCTTCCGAAGCTGCAGTTTCATATCGATGTTCTGATGTTGGAGCAGATCATCGACTACCTGCTCCTCCAAAAGGGAGAGTGTGTAGTTTCTATCTTTCCAGTAGCTCACCCTTTGATCGAAAGCGTGCCCGTGCGTCCATGCAAACTCGTTGCGCTTGTTCCGTCTGCTGATCCGTTGGCGGCTTTCGACAAACTGACGGCTACGGACCTCAAGGACAAGTTCTTGATCCTTTTTGAGCCTCATACGCCCCACGGCTCGATCGCGGAAAAGCAGTTTAGAGAAATTGGGATCGAGCCGCACGTTGGCATACGGGTCCGCCATATCGAAACGGCGATAGGCCTTGTGCACGAAGGCGTTGGGATAGCAATCGTCGACGATGTCGCGGTAGTCGGTGAGACCGGCCGACGCTTCAGCACGATAGACATCGATGGCAGTCCGGCCCTTTCGGTGCATCTGAGCTGGAACCGTGAACAGTCGCAGTCGCAGATGTTTCGGCATTTCAGGCGGCTGCTTCACCTACCCGCGCAATGAGGGACGACACCTGCCAGCACGCACTCGACATTGCCAGCCGGAATCCGCCGCCTGGACTTTCGCCGCCGGCGGTCCTTCTCGATACTGACTAATTTTCTTCTTAGTTTTTGAGCGGCCCGAGACATAGGTGGCATTTCGTACCGGACACATGGGTTACACTTTTCGCTTTTTTGCAAGCGGGAGGTGTGGATGCCGTGGAAAGCGAGTTCGGTCATGGAAGAACGCCTGCGCTTTGTCGCCCGCCTGTTGGACGGGGAGGCCATGACGGACGTGTGCCGGGATTTCGGCGTCTCGCGCAAGACCGGCTACAAGATGTTCGATCGCTACAAGGAGCACGGTCTTGAGGCCCTGAGCGATCGCTCGCGGCGGCCGGTGCGCTACGCCAACCAGCTGCCGGAGCAGATCGAGAGCCTGATTGTCCGGCTCAAGGGCGAGAAGCCGCACTGGGGCGCGCGCAAGATCCGGGAACTGCTGGTCCGACGGCTGGACGGCGATATCCGGGTTCCGGCCAAGAGTACCATCCATGCGGTCCTCGACCGCCATGACCTGGTCAAGCGCGCCGGCGGGCCGCGCCACCGCGCGCGCGGCACGCCGCTCTCCGCGGGCACGGGACCCAATGATCTGTGGTGCGCCGACTTCAAGGGCGAGTTCAAGCTCGGCAATGGCCGCTACTGTTACCCGCTGACCGTCACCGATCATGCCTCGCGCTTCCTGCTGTTGTGCGAGGCGCTCGATTCCACGCGTGAAGAGCCTGCCATTACCGCCTTTGAACGGCTGTTCCGCGAGCGCGGCTTGCCGTTCGCCATCCGCTCCGACAACGGCGTGCCCTTTGCCAGTCCCAATGCCCTGTTCAATCTCTCAAAGCTCGCGGTCTGGTGGCTGAGGCTCGGCATCGTCATCGAACGCATCAAGCCCGGCCATCCACAGCAGAACGGCCGCCATGAGCGCATGCATCTCACCCTCAAGAAGGAGACGACCCGTCCGCCGGGCGCCAACAGCCTGCAGCAGCAGGAACGCTTCGACGCCTTCGTCCGCGAGTTCAATACCGAACGGCCGCATGAGGCGCTGCAGATGAAATGCCCCGCCGAACTCTATCGCGCCTCACCACGCCGTTACGATGGCTTGCCCGAGTTGATCTATCCGTTCCACGATCGCGAGATTCTCGTGACCGCTTGCGGGCGCCTCTGCCTGCATCGCAAGCGAATCAACATCTCGACCGTGCTGGCCGGCCAGAAACTCGGCATCAAGGAGGTCGACGACGGCATTTGGCTCGTCAGCTTCATGCACTATGATTTGGGATACTTCGACCTGGAGCAGAAAACCCTGCAACCCCTCGACAACCCGTTCGGCACGAGGTTGTCACCCATGTCTTAGGTACAATCTGTTACCGATGTCTCCGGGCTGGACATTTTGACGATTGGCGGAGAGAGTGGGATTCGAACCCACGGTACGGTTTCCCGCACACACGCTTTCCAAGCGTGCGCCTTAAGCCACTCGGCCATCTCTCCGGAGAGCACTCTCTTGAAGGGACGCCGATGATTTTGCAAGGGATCGCGGGGAAATCGGGTTAAATTTCCGTAAGATCTTGTATTTCATAGATAATATCTGACGCGGCCTCAGCGCTCGGAACCCGCTACGGGCCGAACCGGCGGCGGGTTTGGTGCGACGATTCACTTGAGAATGCCCAACCACGACCGGGAGCATCATGACCATCCGTAACGCCATCATCGCGCTGAGCCTGATTTCGGCCCTTGCCGCCGCCTTCGCCGGACCGGCCGCTGCACAAATCTGCACCCGGCAAGGGGTCGACGTGAGCTGCGACGACGGACGGCGCGGGATGCTTTCGGGCGATGCCATCCTCTGGCCCGACGGCACGCGCTCGAGCTCGACGCCGCATCAGAGCGTGATCATCGGCAACAAAAGTTCAGTGCATGTCGGGCCTGGCGTGTTTGTCGGCCAGGGCAAGGGCATGGTGCCGCTGGACGATCCGAACGCGCCGAACAAGCGGCGATGCGCGATTTTGGAGGGCGTGTCGTATTGTTATTGAAGGGCTGCAGCCACTCACCTCGGCCCTTCCCCCGTAAGAACGGGGCGAGGGAGAAGAGCTAAATCAACCGCACACCTGAGATCGCGGACTTCAGCCAGCGCAACGCCTGAGGCGGCTGTGCTTCGAGCGGCGCCACCGCGGCCTTTTCGGTCCGGCACTTCTCCAGCTCGGCGACAAAATCCGCCGACCATTGCTGGATGGTGTGGCCGCGCAGCTTCTTCATCATCGCCTCCCAGCGCATCTTGCGCTCGGTGAGCGGCATCGCGGCCGCGACCGCGACCGCGCGGGCCATGCCGTCGATGTCGTGCGGATTGACCAGCAGGGCAGTGTCGAGCTCGTTGGCCGCGCCGGCGAATTTCGACAGCACCAGCACGCCGGGGTCGGCCGGATTTTGCGCGGCGACGTATTCCTTGGCGACCAGATTCATGCCGTCATGCAGCGGCGTCACCACGCCGATCTGCGCGGTCCGGTAGAGACCCGCGAGCACGGCCTGGCTAAATCCCTTGTTGAGATAGCGGATCGGTGTCCAGTCGGCCTCGCCGTGGCGCCCGTTGACGTCGGACACGAGACGCGCGACCTCGCTCTGGAGATTGCCATAGGCCTCGATGGCACCGCGCGAGGGATTTGCGATCTGCAACAGCGAGATGCTGCGCGCAAACTGCGGATGCTCGGTCCAGAGCCGGTCGAATGCGCTGATGCGGTTGACGAGGCCCTTGGAATAGTCGAGGCGGTCGACGCCAATTGCCAGCCGCTCGCCATTGAGGCTGCGGCGCAGCCGCGACACGTCCGGATGCGAAACCGACTTCGCCGCATATTGCGCGAACTTCTCGGTATCGATGCCGATCGGAAAGACTTCGCAGCGAGTTCGGCCATACTGCGAGATCGCGACGCCGTCCTCGACAACGAGGCCCAGTTCGCCCGCCACATAGCCGAGAAAATTCTGGCAATCGTCATTGGTCTGGAAGCCGAGCAGATCGTAGGCCAGCATCGCCGTGATCAGCTCGCGATGATTGGGCACGCCCTGCATCACCGCGGCGACCGGCCACGGCGTGTGCAGGAAGAAGCCGATCGGGTCGTCGACGCCGAGATCGCGCAATTCCGCGCCGAGCGCGAGGAAATGATAGTCCTGCACCCAGAACGCCGTTTGTGCTTTCCGGAAGCGCATCAAGGCGCGCGCCATGAAGGCGTTGACCTCGCGATAGCTCACATAGTCATCACGCGAGACGCGGATCAGGTCGCTGCGCGAGTGCAGCGCCGGCCACAAGGCTGAGTTGGCAAAGCCTTCGTAATAGCCGCCATAATGCGCCGCCGGCAGATCCAGCGTTGCGATCGCACCCGAACCCAGTGCTTCAATCTCGGCAAACGGTTCCTTTTGATGGCCATCCCGCACACGACCTGAGGAACCCACCCAGATTGCGCCTGAATTCTCAACGACCGGAAGCAACGCAGCCGCGAGCCCGCCCGTCATCGGCTCGTTAGGTTTGCTGCGCGCAACTCGATTTGAAACGACGACTAAGTTCACAGGTCGTCCCCCTCCTGTTCATTCCACCCCATTTAACTGCCGTTCATCAATATGGTTCCGGTCATCATTTCTTCGAATTGAAACCAAAATCAGGCGCGCGCGTTGGAACCAGTTTTTCCTGGAGGGAACACGCCGCTTTCGCTCAACAAAAACCGGTTTGGTGGCCGGGACATGCAGCACGGATAGCGTGCGCACCGGAACGATTGCGAGCGCCAATGTGGCTCTGAGATGTCGACGCCTTATTCCAACCTTGTGTCGTCGAGCAGACGCGCGAGGAACGTGCGCACATCGTTCGGCGCATCGAAATGGCCGTCGACGCCGATGGCGCGGCGGCCCACCGAGAACGAGAGCCCGTTCATGTCGGGCATGATCCCGAACACGGTCTCGTCGGTGACGTCGTCGCCGATGAAGATCGGGCGGCGTCCCTTGAACGGCTCGTGCGTCATCAACTCGCGCACGCCGGTCGCCTTGGTGAAGCCGGAATGCTTGATCTCGCAGACGAACTTGCCCGGCAGCACCTCGATCGGCGCATTGGGCAGGTCGGCGCGGATCAGCGAAACGGATTCATAGATCGCTTTCTCCGCATGCGGCGCGAGGCGGTAGTGCAGCGCCAGCGAATAACCCTTGTCCTCGAGCAGAATGCCGGGACTGAGCTTGGCAACCGCCGCGAGCCGCCGCTTCAACTCCTTGTCCAGCGGCGGCGCGCTGACGGCATCGGCTTCGTTGTCGATGGAAAGGCGCATTTCCGCGCCGTGGCCCGCGACGGCGCGGAACACATCGGGCGCGAAAATCAGGTCGATGTCGTTGAGCGAACGGCCGCTGACCATCGCCAGCGCGCCCGAGGTGCGCTCCGTCAGCCGGTTCAGCGTTTCCGACAGGCCTGGCGGCACCCACACCTCACGCGGCGTCGGCATCAGGTCGAGCAGCGTCCCGTCGATGTCGAGCAGGATCGCTGTCTTGTTGAGATGCGGCACGAGTGCGTGAGGCACCGGCACCGCATCGGGCGCTTCATCGTCGACCATGGTGCGCTTTTGATCCAATTCAGCCAGTTCCGATTTCATAGTCTACTCCATAGATGCAAGCGGCCGCGCGATTTCTTCGAGCGATTTGCGTTCCGCTGAGACGGCATAGCGCCATGCCACGATCGCGGCCGCGATCATCAGGAATGACCCCAGCAAATAGCCGGCGAACACGCTGGTGCGTGATCCCGTATCGATCAGCGCGCCGAATAGCGCGGGGCCGATCACGCCGCCGATGCCGGTGCCGACCGCGTAGAAAACCGCGATCGCCAGCGCGCGGACCTCCAGGGGGAACGTCTCGCTGACTGTGAGATAAGCGGCGCTCGCTGCGGGCGAGGCAAAGAAGAAGATCACCATCCAGGCGATAGTCTGTCCCTGTGCGCTCAGCGCGCCGATCGAAAACAGATAGCCGGACAGCGCGAGCAACAGGCCCGACGCGCCATAGGTGAACATGATCATGATGCGGCGGCCGAGCGTATCGAACAGCCGGCCGAGCAGCAGCGGACCAAGGAAATTGCCGGCGGCGAAGGGGAGCAGATACCAGCCGACCTGATCGGCGCTGATCCCGTAAAAATCGGTCAGCACCAGCGCGAAGGTGAAGAAGATGGCATTGTAGAAGAAGGCCTGCGCGATCATCAGCACGAGGCCGACCATCGCCCGCTGGCGATAGACCGAGAACAGCGTGTGCACGACCTCCCGGATCGGCGTGTGATCGCGCATCTTCAGCCGGATCTTGGTGAAGCGCCCGTCGCTCGTATCCTGGTCGTGCCCGATCACCGAGCGCTCGATCTCGTCGACGATCTTGTGGGCTTGGTCGGGATGGCCGTGGATCATCAGCCAGCGCGGGCTCTCCGGAATCCACATCCGCATCAAGAGCACGACGAGGCCGATGGCCGCGCCGATGAGATAAGCAAGGCGCCAGCCGAGATCGGGACCGATCACAGCGGGATCGAGCAGCACGATGGCCGCCACCGCGCCCATGGCAGCACCGATCCAGAAGCTGCCATTGATGACGAGATCGGTCTGGCCGCGATAGCGCGCCGGTACCAGTTCCTGGATGGTCGAATTGATCGCGGTGTATTCGCCGCCGATGCCCGCGCCGGTGAGGAAGCGAAACAGCGCGTAGCTCGCGACATTCCATGACAGAGCCGTCGCAGCCGTTGCCGAGAGATAGAGCGCAAGCGTGATGAAGAACAGCTTCTTGCGGCCGATGCGGTCGGTCAGCCAGCCGAAACCGAGCGCGCCGAGCACAGCACCCGCAAGATAGGCGGAATTGGCAACGCCGAGATCGAGATTGGTGAAACGCATCGTGGGACTCTGCTTCAGCGCGCCGGAGAGCGCGCCGGCCAGCGTCACCTCGAGGCCATCCAGAATCCAGGTGATGCCGAGCGCGAGCACGACGCGCGTGTGAAAGCCGCTCCACGGCAGCGCGTCGAGTCGTGAGGGAATGCTGGTCTCGATGATGCGATCGACCGCGGTCGCCGTGGAGACCACAGGTCCATCATTCGGCGCTGGGCTTCGCTGCAATTCCATCGCGTTGTTGCATCTGACCAATGGACGCCCCGGCACGGGAGGTGGACGCGGTCGATCCTATCAAGGGGGTGCGGCATTCCGCCTGCCACCTGCGACAACGTCTGCGGCGAGGACAGGTTCCCGTGGAACGACCGTTCGCACCGCTGGTTTTCGGTGGAGCCGCAAGGAGTTGGCGCATGGCTCATGTCAGAAGGACGACACATTCTCGCAAAACAGCGGCGCGCAAGGGCACCAAACGCGCCTCACCGAAGCGCTGGTCACAGCGGGTGACGAAGGAGAGCGACGCGCTCGACCTCAAACACGGCGTGTTCAAGCTGACCAGCGCGAAGAAGATCGCGACTTCGCTGAAGCGCTCGGCCGAGCACAGCGCGCGCCGCAAGACCGGCGCCTACCGCTCGGCGCTGTCGATGCTGACGTTCTACATCAACCGCGCCGGCAAGACGCTGCCGCAGACGCAGCGCACGCGGCTGGAGCGAGCAAAGGTGGAGCTGAAGCGGGTGTTCGGGAGGGAGTGAGCGCGGAAAGCGCGCCCCTCGCTCTGCCGTAACGAAGCCCTACGCCGCCCGGATATTCCCCATGAAGCGGTCGAGTTCGGCGCGCAGCCGGGTGCTTTCGGATGACAGCGTCTTGGCCGAGTGCAGCACCTCTTCCGAGGCCGAGCCGGTCTCGGCGGCGCCGCGGTTGACCTGACCGATGTCGGTGGCGGCGGTCTGGGTGCCCTGTGCGACGGTCTGGACGCTGCGCGCGATTTCCTGCGTCGCCGCGCCCTGCTGCTCCACTGCGCTCGCAATCGACGTCGAGATCGACGAGATCTGGCCGATGGTGGCGCCGATCTCCTTGATCGCCGCAACCGATTCGGCGGTCGCGCCCTGCATGCCCGTGATGTGCGAGGAGATCTCGTCGGTGGCCTTCGCGGTCTGGCTCGCGAGCGACTTCACTTCGCTGGCGACCACTGCAAAGCCGCGGCCGGCTTCACCGGCGCGTGCCGCCTCGATGGTGGCATTGAGCGCCAGAAGGTTGGTCTGCTCGGCAATCGCCGTGATGAGCTTGACGACCTCGCCGATCTGCTGGGCGGCGTGCGAGAGCT
Source organism: Bradyrhizobium sp. LB13.1 (assembly GCF_054056815.1). Taxonomy (NCBI): domain Bacteria; kingdom Pseudomonadati; phylum Pseudomonadota; class Alphaproteobacteria; order Hyphomicrobiales; family Nitrobacteraceae; genus Bradyrhizobium; species Bradyrhizobium sp. LB13.1. The sequence continues at coordinate 236,127 of NZ_JBSRYQ010000001.1, forward strand.
TGCCGATGCGACCGTCGGTCTCCTTCGCCTGCACCACGGCGGCTTCGGCAATGCGGCTGGAATCGCGCACCTGGCGGCCGATCTCCTCGACCGAGGCCGAGAGCTCTTCCGTCGCGGTCGCGACCGACTGCATGTTGCTGGAGGCCTGCTCGGAGACGTCGGCGACCTGGCTCGACAGGCTCTGCGTGGTCTCGGCGGTGCGGGTCAGCGTCGAGGCCGCCGATTCCAGCTGCACGGCGGAGGCCGAGACGTTGGAGACGATGGCGCCGACCGCGCTCTCGAAATCGTCGGCAAAGCGAATCAGCTCGGAACGGCGGCTTGCGGCCTGCTCCCTGTTCTGGACTTCGCTCGCGGCGGCATCGCGCTCGGCCTTGGCCACGGCCTGCATCTTGAACTCCTCGACCGCGCCGGCCATCTCGCCGATCTCGTCCTTGCGGCCCAGGCCCGGCAGCACGACGTCGAAATTACCCGAGGCAAGCTCGCGCATCGCCTTGCACATCGCGATCATCGGACGCGAAATGCCATTGCCCAGCATCCAGGCCAACACGGCACCAATGGCGAGGCCGCCGAGCGCCATCATCAGCATCGTCCGCTCGGTGTCGCCGATGGTGGCGTTGGCGCTCTCCTCGATGCGCTGCTGATCGGCTGAGAGGTCCGACCGCAGCTCGCCCGAGAGTTTCAGGATGGCCGCCGCCGTCTTAGTCATCTCCCCGTTCGACTTGACGATGACCTTCACATTCTCGGTCAGCTTTCCGAAGGAGGTGCGGTACTGCTTCAGGAGATTGCCTATCTCGGTGACGCGGTCGGTGATCTTCTGCTCGTTGGCATAGATCGAGACCAGCAGGGTCTCCAGGAACTTGATGCGGGCGGTCACGCCGTCGGCAGTCTTCGGCTCCGGCTTGGCGACGAAGGCGCCGACCGAGGTAGAGACCGCAAGGTATTGCGATGTGATGTCCTTGGCCGTGGTCTGAACGGATGCAAGCCCCGCCAGCGCGGCGGTGTCGGCGAGATCGTCGAACTTGAAGCGGATCTTGTTGCCGACGCTGTTGAGCTCATCGGCCGCGATCTTGTTGTTCTCGCGCGTCAACGTGATGATCTCGCTGAACACCTTCGTAAAACGCTGGAACTCGGCTTCGAGCTTGCCGACCTGCTCACGGCGCGCCGCGCCCGTGGTCGCGGCCGTCGACTTGGCGATCGCCGCCTTCAGATTTTGTTCGGCGGCCTTGGCCGCGGTCTCGTCATCCGCCGCGCCGGTCAGCGCATAGGCCCGCGCCAGCCCCTGATAGCTGATCAGCTCGCGATCGACCGTCCGTGCAAGGTCCGCTTCCGCCACGCTGGCGCGGTAGGAGGCCACAGCGGCCTGGATCCGCTCGAAGCCGAAATAGGCGAAAGCCATGCTGACGGCGAGGATGGCGAGCACCGCCACGAAGCCAAGGATGATTTTTGCGCGAAAGCGCAGGGTGAGCAACTTCGATGTGTTCGGCTTCGACTTGACGGGCATTCCCCCACCCCATTCCATTCGCGGAAAACCAGGCGCAGCCCGGAAGCAGCCCGCTTCCTGACTCTTCTGCACGTTACGGGGCAAAGGATAAGCGGCGGTAAATTTGTGGCGCCGCAACTAGCGGTTAGGTGACGCGGGGGGTGTCTTCATATGATCACTCCCCTCGTCGGAGCGGTTTGACGAAGACGCGGGGTTACCGGCCACGCGCCGCAACTCTTCGCTGAATAATGGGTCCTGGCTTTCCGCCAGGACGACATTGGAAAAGCGACTGCTTACGCCGCCCGGATATTCCCCATGAAGCGGTCGAGTTCGGCGCGCAGCCGGATGCTTTCGGATGACAGAGTCTTGGCCGAGTGCAGCACCTCTTCCGAGGCCGAGCCGGTCTCGGCGGCGCCGCGATTGACCTGACCGATGTCGGTGGCGGCGGTCTGGGTGCCCTGTGCGACGGTCTGGACGCTGCGCGCGATTTCCTGCGTCGCCGCGCCCTGCTGCTCCACTGCGCTCGCAATCGACGTCGAGATCGACGAGATCTGGCCGATGGTGGCGCCGATCTCCTTGATCGCCGCAACCGATTCGGCGGTCGCGCCCTGCATGCCCGTGATGTGCGAGGAGATCTCGTCGGTGGCCTTCGCGGTCTGGCTCGCGAGCGACTTCACTTCGCTGGCGACAACTGCAAAGCCGCGGCCGGCTTCACCGGCGCGTGCCGCCTCGATGGTGGCATTGAGCGCCAGAAGGTTGGTCTGCTCGGCAATCGCCGTGATGAGCTTGACGACCTCGCCGATCTGCTGGGCGGCGTGCGAGAGCTTGCCGATGCGACCGTCGGTCTCCTTCGCCTGCACCACGGCGGCTTCGGCAATGCGGCTGGAATCGCGCACCTGGCGGCCGATCTCCTCGACCGAGGCCGAGAGCTCTTCCGTCGCGGTCGCGACCGACTGCATGTTGCTGGAGGCCTGCTCGGAGACGTCGGCGACCTGGCTCGACAGGCTCTGCGTGGTCTCGGCGGTGCGGGTCAGCGTGGAGGCCGCCGATTCCAGCTGCACGGCGGAGGCCGAGACGTTGGAGACGATGGCGCCGACCGCGCTCTCGAAATCGTCGGCAAAGCGAATCAGCTCGGAACGGCGGCTTGCGGCCTGCTCCCTGTTCTGGACTTCGCTCGCGGCGGCGTCGCGCTCGGCCTTGGCCACGGCCTGCATCTTGAACTCCTCGACCGCGCCGGCCATCTCGCCGATCTCGTCCTTGCGGCCCAGGCCCGGCAGCACGACGTCGAAATTACCCGAGGCAAGCTCGCGCATCGCCTTGCACATCGCGATCATCGGACGCGAAATGCCGGTGCCGAGCAGGAAGGCGAGGACCGCGCCGAGCAGCGTGCCGCCGATGGCCAGCATCAGCACCAGTTGCTCGGTCTTCCCGATAGTCGCTTCCGATTCGGATTCCAGCCGCTGCTGTTCGGCGACGAGGTCCGCCTTCATGGCGGTGGCGCCCTGAAGGATCGCTCCGGCCGAGCCGCTCATCTCGGTGACGAGATCGTCGACCATCTTGGCGTTGGCGATCAGCTTCTCCAGCGCTTCGCGATAGGCCCCTAACAGCGCCTTGGCTTCCTTCAGGCCGGCGACGATCTTGTCGTCCATGGAATAGACCGCGCCGAGCGAGTTCTCGACGAATTTCAGCCGCGCCAGCGCGCTGGTCGCAATCGCCTGCTCGGACGTCAGCACGAAATTGGTCGCCGCCGCGTTCGCGGTCTGGAACTGGGCGTTGACCTGCTTGGTGCCGAACTCGATCGACTGCGCCTCGGAATCGGAGGCGTTGTTGCCGATGTCGTCGAGCTTGTATTTCAGGAGGTTGGCGTTGCGCGTAAGCTGGTTCTGCACCAGCAGCGCGCTGTCACGCTTGGCCTGAAGGACCTTTGCGAAGGTCGTGGAGAAGTTGGAAAACTCCTTGGCGAGCTTGCCCAGGCTTTCCTGCCGCGCCGGCCTCTTGGCGCTCTTGGTGGCCTGGTCGATGGCGTTCTTGAGGTTGGCCTCGGTGTCCAGCGCCGCCTTGGCGTCGTCCTCCTTGCCGGTGACGACGAAATATTTGACGGCCGAGCGATAGGCGAGCAGCTCGCGGTCGATATTGCGGGCGAGATCGGCCTCGGTGACGCTGGTGCGGTAGGACCCGACCCCGGACGAGACACGCTCGAAGCCAAAATAGGAGAAGGCCATGCTGCCGGCGGAGATCACCAGCACGGCGGCAAAACCCAGAATGATCTTGGCCCGGAACCTGAGGGTCGGCATTATAGTGCGCTTCGAGGACGACGCGATACGCCCGGACATTCCTACCCCCATTTTCTATTCAGCCGCGATCCGGTGGCGCCCCGCCCCCTGACCTGGCTGCGCGAAACTAGGGCACAATGGATAAAGGGCGGTAAATTCGGCGCGCCCCCCAGAGTTTGCGGCTCCACCGGCGAAAGCGGGCCGGATAGGGATATGCCGGATAGGGATATAAAGGCTGGCATCCCAGGTCGGCCTGACGCGGCGTTCCGATCCCGTCGCCCCCCAAATCAACGCAGGCCGTCTGGATCAATGACTTTTCCATGACGAAGACTACCAAAATCCTAGTTGCAAAGTTCCGGGTCGCTGTCTCTAATTGGAAACAATCAAAATCAATCCCGGGAGGACTTCAACCGTGTCTACAGTCAAACTGACGGTGAACGGCAAGGCCGTTGCTGTCGATGTCGAGGACCGCACGCTGCTGGTCCAGCTGCTGCGCGAACACCTCAACCTCACCGGAACCCATGTCGGCTGCGACACCAGCCAGTGCGGCGCCTGCGTCGTCCACGTGGACGGCAAGGCGGTGAAATCCTGCACCATGCTGGCGGGCCAGGCCGACGGCGCCAGCGTCACCACCATCGAAGGCATCGCCAAGGGCGACGAACTGCACCCGATGCAGGCCGCGTTCCGCGACAATCACGGCCTGCAATGCGGCTATTGCACGCCGGGCATGATCATGTCGGCGATCGACATCGTGCATCGTCATGGTGGCGAGCTCGACGAGACCACCGTCCGTCACGAGCTCGAAGGCAATATCTGCCGCTGCACCGGCTATCACAACATCGTCAAAGCCGTGCTGGATGCGGCCGGGCGCATGAAGGTCTCGCAGGCGGCCGAGTAAGCGGCGCGCCTCGAAACAAGAACCACCGCTGCCGCTTTCGAGGGAAAGCGCGGTGAAAACAAATTCCGGTCGGGAGGACCAGACATGGGTGTTGAAGGCATTGGCGCGCGCGTCGTGCGCAAGGAAGACAAGCGTTTCATTACCGGCAAGGGCCGCTACGTCGACGACATCAAATTGCAGGGCATGACCCACGCCCATTTCATCCGCAGCCCGCACGCGCATGCCAAGGTGAAGGGGATCGATTCCTCCGCCGCCCTGAAGATGCCGGGCGTGGTCGCGGTGCTCACGGGACAAGAGATCGTCGACGACAAGGTCGGCAACCTGATCTGCGGCTGGGCCATCACCTCCAAGGACGGCAGCCCGATGAAGATGGGCGCATGGCCGGCGATGGCGCCGGAGACGGTGCGCTTCGTCGGCCAGGCCGTCGCAGTCGTGATCGCCGAGAGCAAAAACCTCGCGCGCGACGCGGCCGAAGCCGTGGTCGTGAACTACGAACAGCTGCCCGCGGTCGCCGACGTCCACGCCGCGATCAAGGCCGGCGCGCCGCAGCTGCATCCCGAAGCCCCCGGCAACCAGGTCTATGACTGGGTGATCGGCGACGAGGGCGCCGCGGACGCCGCCATCGCCAAGGCCGCCAACGTGGTGAAGCTCGACGTCACCAACAACCGCCTTGCGCCGAACGCGATGGAGCCGCGCGCGGCCATTGCCGATTACGATTCGGCGGAGGAGCATTTCACGCTCTACACGACGTCGCAGAACCCGCATGTGGCCCGTCTCGTGCTGTCGGCGTTCTACAACATCGCCCCTGAGCACAAGCTGCGCGTGATCGCGCCCGACGTCGGCGGCGGCTTCGGCTCCAAGATCTTCATCTATCCCGAAGAGATGGTGGCGCTGTGGGCCTCGAAGAAGGTCGGCCGTCCCGTGAAATGGACCGGCGACCGCACCGAGGCCTTCCTCACCGATGCGCATGGCCGCGACCACGTCACCCATGCCGAGATGGCGTTCGACGCCAACAACAAGATCACCGGCCTCAAGGTGAAGACCTACGCCAATTTCGGCGCCTATATGTCTCTGTTCTCGTCGTCGGTGCCGACCTATCTCTACGCGACGCTGCTGTCGGGCCAGTACAACATCCCGGCGATCCATGCCGAGGTGGTCGGGGTTTACACCAACACCACGCCGGTCGACGCCTATCGCGGCGCAGGCCGCCCCGAGGCGAGCTATCTGATCGAACGTCTGATGGAGACGGCGGCGCGGCAATTGAAGGTCGATCCGGCCGCGCTGCGCAGGTCGAACTTCATCACCCAGTTCCCGCACCAGACGCCGGTGATCATGGCCTATGACACCGGCGACTTTAACGCCTCGCTCGATGCCGCGATGAAGGCGATCGATTATGCCGGCTTTGCCGGGCGCAAGGCCAAGGCCAAAGCCGACGGCAAGCTGCGCGGCATCGGCGTGTCCTGCTACATCGAGGCTTGCGGCATCGCGCCGTCCAAGGCGGTCGGCAGTCTGGGCGCCGGCGTCGGTTTGTGGGAATCGGCCGAGGTGCGCGTCAACCCGGTCGGCACCATCGAGGTCCTGACGGGATCGCACAGCCACGGCCAGGGTCACGAGACGACGTTCTGCCAGCTCGTCGCGGAGCGCCTCGGCGTTCCGATCAGCCAGGTCTCGATCGTCCATGGCGATACCGACAAGGTGCAGTTCGGCATGGGCACCTACGGCTCGCGTTCCGCGGCCGTCGGCCTCACCGCAATCCTGAAGGCCATGGAGAAGATGGAATCCAAGGCCAAGAAGATCGCCGCGCATGCGCTGGAAGCCTCGGAAGGCGACATCGTCATCGAGAACGGCGAGTTCAAGGTGGCCGGTACCGACAAGGCGATCGCCTTCCCGATGGTCGCGCTCGCGGCCTACACCGCGCACAACCTGCCGGACGGAATGGAGCCGGGCTTGAAGGAAAGCGCCTTCTACGACCCGACCAACTTCACCTTCCCCGCCGGTGCATACATCTGCGAGCTCGAAGTCGATCCCGGCACGGGCAAGACCACCTTCGTGAACTTCGTCGCGGCCGACGATTTCGGCCGGCTGATCAATCCGATGATCGTCGAGGGACAGGTCCATGGCGGCCTGGCCCAGGGCATTGGGCAGGCACTGCTCGAGCACGCGATCTACGATGCCAACGGCCAGCCGGTCACGGCCTCGTTCATGGATTACTCCATGCCGCGTGCCGACGATTTGCCCTCGTTCAACCTCTCCCACACCACGACGCTGTGCCCGGGCAATCCCTTGGGCATCAAGGGTTGCGGTGAGGCCGGCGCGATCGGCGCCTCCGCGGCCGTGATCAATGCGATCACGGATGCGATCGGCAAGAACAATCTGGAAATGCCCGCAACCCCTGACCGGGTGTGGCGCACGATCCACGCGGCTTAAGGGAGAGGAACGAAGATGTACCAGACCATTTATCATCGCGCGTCCTCGGTTGACGAAGCCGTCAGCCTGTTCGCCAAGGGCACCGAGGCGAAATTCCTCGCCGGCGGCCAGACGCTGCTGCCAGTCATGAAGCAGCGCCTCGCCAGCCCGTCCGATGTGATCGATCTCGGCAAGATCAAGGAGCTGCAAGGCGTCGAGCTCTCAGGCGACGTGCTGACCATCAAGGCCGGCACGACCTATTTCGACATCATGCAGAATGCCGATGTGAAGAAGGCGATCCCTGCGATTGCCTATCTCACGTCGATGCTCGGTGATCCCGCCGTGCGCTATCGCGGCACGATCGGCGGCTCGATCGCCAACAACGATCCCGCCGCGGATTATCCGGCCGCGCTGCTCGCGCTCGGCGCCACCGTGAAAACCAACAAGCGGTCGATTGCGGCGGAGGATTTCTTCCAGGGTCTGTTCACCACGGCGCTGGAAGACGGCGAGATCATCACCGCCGTGTCGTTCCCGGTTCCGGCGAAGGCAGGCTACGAAAAAATGCGGCACCCGGCCTCCCGCTTCGCACTGACCGCCGTGTTCGTGGCACAGACGAAGTCGGGCGAGATTCGGGTGGCCGCCACAGGCGCTTCGGAGAGCGGCGTGATGCGGGTCCCCGCGATCGAAGCAGCGCTGAAGGCGAACTGGTCACCTTCGGCGATCGACAGCGTCAGCATTTCGGCGAGCAATTTGCTGGCCGACATCCACGGCACCGCCGAGTACCGCGCCAACTTGATCAAGGTGATGGCGCAACGCGCGGTGGCTGCGGCCGGCTGATAGCGCCTCGACGCAAATTTTCCGCGGCGCGCACTTCGGTGCGCGCCGTTTTTATTTTGGCCACGCGGCATGAAAACCGCTTGCCTCACCGGCGTGAAGGCGAGAAAAGTTAATCAGCCAATTAACTCGCCCCACAGAGGAACGCCTCGGCGCTTGCCGACCATCGGCAATACGCGCCTTGGATCCGAGGAAACAAAAACGTGCTCGATCAACCAGCCCCCACCTCCTCAGTCCGCACCTCCGGCCCGCTGTCGGGCTTCCGCATCGTCGAATTCGCGGGCATCGGCCCCGGACCGTTCGCCTGCATGATGCTGGCCGACATGGGCGCCGACGTCGTCACGCTCGACCGCGTCGGCGCGAAGATGAGCATGAAGTCGGTGGCGGGGCGCGGCCGCAAGGTGATCGAGCTCGATCTCAAGGACAAGGCGGCCATCGCGGAAGTGCTCGACCTGCTTGCAAACGCCGACGCGCTGGTCGAGGGATTTCGCCCCGGCGTGATGGAGCGGCTCGGGCTCGGCCCCGACATTGTGCTCGCGCGCAATCCAAAACTGGTCTACGGCCGCATGACCGGCTGGGGCCAGCAGGGCCCGCTCGCCAATGCCGCAGGCCACGACATCAACTACATCTCCATCACCGGCGCGCTCGCCGCGATCGGCACCAAGGAAGCGCCGGTGCCGCCGCTCAATTTGGTCGGCGATTTCGGGGGCGGCGCACTCTATCTCGTCGTCGGCGTGCTCGCGGCATTGCTGGAAGCCTCGAGGTCCGGCAAGGGCCAGGTCGTCGATGCCGCGATGTGCGACGGCGCGGCATCGCTGATGTCGTTCTTCTTCGACATGACCACGCTCGGCCGCTGGACCGAAGGCCGCAACCAGAATTTTCTCGATGGCGGCGCGCATTTCTACGGCGTCTACGAATGCGCTTGCGGCCATTTCGTCTCGATCGGCTCGATCGAGCCGCAGTTCTACGCGCTGCTGCGCGAGCATGCGGGCCTGACAGACGCCGATTTCGATGCGCAGATGGACCGCAAGGCCTGGCCCGCGCTGAAGCAGAAGTTGCAGGCGGTGTTCAAGAGCAAGACGCGTGAGGACTGGTGCAAGATCATGGAAGGCAGCGACATCTGTTTCGCGCCGGTGCTGACCATGTCGGAAGCGACCGAGCATCCGCACATGGTCGCCCGACAGGTCTTTGTCGAGCGCCACGGCGTGAAGCAGCCGGCGCCGGCGCCGCGGTTCTCGCGGACGCCGTCGGCGGTGCGCGAGCCGGAAGGGGCGGAGATCGGCGCGGTGACGAAGGCGTGGAAGGCTGAGAAATAAGGGCCGCGGTTGCGTCAAATTCCGATGTCGTTCCGGCGAAGGCCGGGACCCATAGCCATAGGATGTGGTTTGGCGAAGACTCGGAGTTACCATCTCGCGCCACAACTTCTCCCTGTGGTTATGGGTCCCGGCCTTCGCCGGAACGACATCTGTTGGGATGCGACAGCCTACGCCGCATCCACCTTCAACACCCCGCGCCGGATCTGGTCTTCCTCGATCGATTCGAACAGGGCCTTGAAGTTGCCCTCGCCAAAACCGTCGTCGCCCTTGCGCTGGATGAACTCGAAGAAGATCGGACCGATCGCGTTGGCCGAGAAGATCTGCAGCAGCACCTTGGTCTGGCCGCCTTCGACGACACCCTCGCCGTCGATCAGTATGCCGTTGGTCTGAAGCCGCGCAATGTCCTCGCCGTGCTTCGGCAACCGCGCGTCGATCCGCTCGAAATAGGTCTCGGGCGGCGCCGGCATGAAAGGCAGGCCGGCTTCGCGCAGGTCTTCGATAGTGCGGTAGATGTCGCGGCAGCCGCAGGCGATGTGCTGGATGCCCTCGCCGCGGTAGATATTCAGATATTCCTCGATCTGGCCGGCATCGCCGGCGTCCTCGTTGATCGGAATTCGGATCTTGCCGTCGGGGCTGGTCAGCGCGCGCGAGAACAGGCCTGACGCACGGCCCTCGATGTCGAAGAAGCGGATCTGGCGGAAGTTGAAGAGCTTCTCGTAAAAGCCGGTCCAGACGTCCATGCGGCCGCGATGGACGTTGTGGGTGAGGTGATCGAGGTAGAACAGGCCGGCGCCTACCGGCTGCGGATCGCGCGCACCCAGCCATTCGAACTCGCTGTCATAGGCCGAACCCGTGGCGCCGTAGCGATCGACGAAGTAGAGCAGGCTGCCGCCGATGCCCTTGATCGCGGGGACGTCGAGCGTCTTCTGCGCGGAGGACGCGTCGGCAGGTTCGGCCCCGAGCGAAATCGCGCGGTCATAGGCCTTCTTCGCATCGACCACGCGGAACGCCATCGACGGGGCACAGGGGCCGTGTGCGGCGACAAAGTCGTAACCGTGGCTGCCGGGCTCCTCGTTGACAAGATAATTGATGTCCCCCTGGCGATAGACCGTTATCTTTTTGCTCTTGTGGCGCGCGACGGGCGCATAGCCCATCAGCTTGAACAGGGCGTGCAGCTCTTCGGGATTGGGGTGCGCATATTCGACGAACTCGAACCCGTCGGTGCCCATCGGATTGTCGGCGGTAACAGTGGCCGGCGGTGCATCGTGCGGAAACGGTCCCATGGCGTTCTCCCAAATTTGCTGCTGCAATGAACTATCCTTCACGGGGCGTGCAATGAGCGTGCAAACGGGACGAGTTTTGGCTATCATATGCACGATCTGTGCATGAAATACGAAAATTACGCATGATTTCGGTAGACGCCTTCGACCTCCGGATCCTGGGCGCGCTCCAGGACGACGGCCGCCTCACCAACCAGGAACTGGCTGACCTCGCAGGGCTCTCGGCCTCGCAATGCTCGCGCCGGCGGATGCGGCTGGAGGAGGAGAAGGTGATATCAGGCTATCACGCCGATCTCTCCAGCGAGGCGCTCGGCTTCGGCGTGATCGCCTTCATCCAGGTGACGCTGGCGACCCACTCGCCGGATAACTCGAAACGCTTCCGTACGCTGGTCAATCGAATCGACGAGATCCAGGAGGCCTATTCGCTCACCGGCGACGCCGACTATGTGCTGAAAGCCGTGCTGCGCGATCTCAAGGGTCTCTCCAATCTCGTCAACGACGTGCTGATGCCGCACCAGAGTGTGGCGCATGTGCGCTCTTCGATCGTGCTGGACAGGCTGAAGGAAAGCACGCGTCTGCCGCTGAAAGAAATCAAGCCCGGCTGAATTCGAGGGAAATCCGGCATTCGCGCTACGCGCGCGATCTGCGATGATCCCGGCCGATCCGCGGAGACTCAGCCATGGCCCTCCAACTTCGACCGAACTGCGAATATTGCGACCGCGACCTGCCGCCGAACGCGACCGATGCGCGGATCTGCTCCTATGAGTGCACGTTCTGTGCGGACTGCGTGGAGACGAAACTCTCCAACGTCTGCCCGAACTGTGGCGGCGGTTTTGCGCCGCGCCCGATAAGGCCAACACAGGAATGGCGACCGGGCGTGTGCACGACGAAGCAGGCTCCGTCGGACAAGCGGGTGCATTTGAAGTACAGCCAGGAGGATGTCGCTGCGCATTGCGCGCGAATCAAAGACGTACCGCCTGAGAGGCGATAGGCTCTCTCCACGCCGTCATTGCGAGGAGCCCTTGCGACGAAGCAATGACGGGTTTATGGGATCGCGCAACTCACTCCGCCGCCAAAACCGTCCCCTCGACCTCGCCGAAGCCGACGCGATAGCCCTCGCCCTGGCACCAGCCGCGCATGACGAGGCTGTCGCCGTCTTCCAGGAACGACCGCTTGATGCCACCCGGCAATTCAACCGGCTCGGTGCCGTTCCAAGAGATCTCCAGAAGACTGCCGCGCTGGTTTTTCTCCGGGCCGGAGATCGTGCCGCTCCCCAGGAGATCTCCGACATTCATGGCGCAGCCGGAGGAGGCGTGGTGCATCAGTTGCTGCACCGAGGACCAGTACATGTACTTGAAGTTGGTGCGACTGATGCCGGCAGGCGCGTTGGCGCCGGCGGCGCGCAAGGAGACGTCGAGCTCGAGATCGTAGTTCTGCGGCTTATCCTGCTTGAGATAATCGAGCGGCGCCGGCTCCTGCTCCGGCCCCTTCAGCCGGAACGGCTCCAGCGCCTCGCGCGTCACCACCCACGGGCTGATCGAGGTCGCGAACGCCTTGGCGAGGAACGGGCCAAGCGGCACATATTCCCACTGCTGGATATCGCGCGCGCTCCAATCGTTGAGCAGCACGAAACCAAAAATCATCTCCTCGGCCTGTTGCTCGTTAAGCATGCCACCCATCGGCGAGGGCTGGCCGACCACGGCGCCCATCTCCAGCTCAAAATCGAGCCGCTTGCACGGGGCGAAGCTCGGCACCTCGACGTTCGGCGGCTTCAGCTGCCCGCGCGGGCGCTTCACCTTGGTGCCGGAGACCACGACGGTGGAGGCACGTCCGTTATAGCCGATCGGCATATGCAGCCAGTTCGGCTGCAGCGCATTGTCCTTGCCGCGGAACATGACGCCGACATTGGTGGCGTGCTCTTTCGAGGAATAAAAGTCGGTGTAGCCCGAGACCGCGAACGGCAGATGCAGTTTTGCATCACTCATCGGCACCAAGGCCTGCTTGCGCAGCTCCTCATTGTCGCGCAGCTCCGGATGATCGTGACGCAAAAGCTCGCTGACCCGCGCGCGCGTCTTCGTCCAGACCTTCGGTCCCAGCGCCATGAAAGAATTGAGCGACGACGTCGAGAACACGCCAAGCGGCCCGACATCGAGGCGCGAATCCTGCTCGAGCTCCCAGAGATCAAGCACGCAATTGCCGATCGCCACGCCGACGCGCGGCGTCGGATTGGCCGCGGTCGAGAACACCCCGTAAGGCAGATTCTGGATCGAAAAATCGGAGGTGGGATCGACGTCGATGAAAGAGCGGAGGCTGGGGTCGTTGGGATGGGACACGGGATTCTCCGAACTCGAGACCGCCATGGCCGGGCTTGTCCCGGCCATCCACGATCTTTCTTCTGCGTTTCAACACGTGGATGCCCGGGACATCTAGCGCGAAGACGCGCTTCGCGCTTCTGCCCGGGCATGACGACGGAGTGGGTGGCGCGGCGCTACGGCCTGTTCGGATCGAACCGCTTCGCGAGGCCCTTCCAGCAATCCGCGTAGTCGTCCTGCAACGTCGCGGCATTCGCCGCATGCGCGGTGACGCGTTGCGGGTAGCGGGTCTCGAACATGAAGGCCATGGTGCCCGTGAGCTTCACCGGCTTCAATTCGCCGTTGCTGGCGTGCTCGAAGGCGTCGCGGTCGGGACCGTGCGGCAGCATGCAATTGTGCAGCGAGATGCCACCCGGAACGAAACCCTGCGGCTTGGCGTCGTAGACCCCGTAGATCAAGCCCATGAACTCGCTCATGATGTTCATGTGATACCAGGGCGGGCGGAAGGTGTTGTCGGCGACCAACCAGCGCTCGGGGAAGATCACGAAATCGATATTCGCCGTGCCCGCGGTCTCCGACGGCGAGGTCAGCACGGTGAAGATCGAGGGATCGGGATGGTCGAAGCCGATCGCGCCGACCGGCGAGAAGGTGCGCAGATCGTATTTGTACGGCGCGTAATTGCCGTGCCAGGCGACGACGTCGATCGGCGAGTGGGCGAGCTGCGTCTTGAACAGCGATCCGCCCCATTTCACGAACAACTCGGTCGGCGTGTCCTTGTCCTCGTAGTGCGCGACCGGCGTCAGGAAGTCGCGGGCATTGGCGAGGCAATTCGCGCCGATCGGCCCGCGCTCCGGCAGCGTGAAGGCGCCGCCGTAGTTTTCGCAGAGATAGCCGCGCGCCGGCCCGTTCGGAATCTCGACGCGGAATTTGACGCCGCGCGGGATCACCACGATCTCGCCGGGCTCGGCGTCAATGCGGCCGAACTCGGTGACGATGCGCAGATTGCCCTGCTGCAGCACGAACATCAGCTCGCCGTCCGCATTGTAGAAGTGCTGGTCCACCATCGACTTGGTAATGAGATAGATATGCGCGGCCATGCCGGCCTGGGTGTTGACGTCGCCGGCCGTGGTCATGGTCTGCACGCCCTGAAGGAAAGTCATGTCCTCCTTCGGGATCGGGGCCGGGTCCCAGCGCAACTGCGCGATCGGCAGATCGTGTTCATGGCACGGCGCCGAACGCCACAGGCCCTCGTCGGCCTTCTCGAAACGGCCCGAATGTTTCACCGAGGGGCGAATGCGATAGAGCCATGAGCGCTCATTGGTGCCGCGCGGCGCCGTGAAGGGAGAGCCGGACAACTGCTCGGCATAGAGGCCATAGGCGCAGCGCTGCGGCGAGTTGCGCCCGATCGGAAGGGCGCCCGGCAGCGCCTCGGTCTCAAAGCTGTTGCCGAAGCCGGACATGTAGCCCGGCGTGACCTGGGCCGAGCTGCGAATGACCTGATCGGGCGAGGTGTTGATGTTCATGACTATCCTCCTTGCAGGGCGGCCCACATCTCCTGGTCGCGCTTGTCGGTCCAGATCACGGGATCGTCGATCCCCGAGGCTTCGTCGAAGGCGCGCGATACATTGAACGGCAGGCAGTGCTCGTAGATGGCGAAGCCCTGGAATTTCGGATCCATCACCTCGCGCGTCGCGGCCATCGATTCCTTCAGCGTGCGGCCCTTGGCGACCGAGATTTCCGCGGCGCCATAGAGCGATGTGACGAAGTCGCGCGTCATCGCGATGGCTTCGCGCACCGTGGCGACCCCGTTGAGCGCATCGCCGCGGCCCGGCGCGATCGCCTTGGGATTGAAGTTGCGGATCTCGTTCAGCGTCAGCGGCCATTCGCGCAAATGCGCGTCGCCGCAATAGCAGGCCGAGTGATATTCGATGAGATCGCCGGAGAACATCACCTCGGCATCGGGCACCCAGGCGACGATGTCGCCCGAGGTGTGGCCGGCGCCAAGCTGCATCAGCCGCACCTCGCGCTTGCCGAGATAGATCGACATCTCGCCTTCGAAGGTCAGCGTCGGCCAGGTCAGGCCGGGAATGCTCGAGGCGTCCTGGAACAGGCGCGGGAAGCGGCCATATTCGGAATCCCAATCCTGCTGGCCGCGCTCCTCGATCAGGCGGTAAGTCTCCTGCGAGGCGACGATGCCCTGCGCCTTGTAGGCGGAGGCGCCGAGTACGCGCACGGCGTGATAATGCGACAGCACGACATATTTGATCGGCTTGTCGGTGACGGTGCGGACGCGCTCGATCACCTTGTTGGCCATCGCCGGCGTCGATTGCGCGTCGAACACCAGGCAGCCGTCGTCACCGACGATGATTGCCGTATTCGGGTCGCCCTCCGCCGTAAAGGCGTAGAGATCGGTGCCGATCTCGGAAAAGGTGATCTTCTTCTCGGAGAGATCGCCGGTGGACGCGAAGTTCTTCGCCATTAATTCGTTCCTTTGGACATTCGTTATTGCTGTTGTTGCTGTTGCTGCTGGCCGTCGATCATGCGTCGCTTGGCGAGTAAAATCGCGTCCCGCAGCACCTCGATATCGCCGATATGGTTGGCGAGGATCAGCACCAGCGCCGCGTCGAAATCGGCGCTTTGCTCGTCGGTGAAGCCATGATGCGCCTCGACGATGGCGCGAAAGGCGTCGTCGGGCCGCGCAAAGTTGGAGCTGGTGGAAAGCGGCATGCGAGTCCTCAATTCAAGCCTTGCTCATTGAAGCCTTGGGCCCGCGACAGCGCTGCCGCGACGCCAGCGCGCGTCGGGTGGCGAAAGCGCGCCGCGACATAACCGTCCGGCCTTAGTAGGTAGGCTGAGCCTGGTTCCGCATCATAGCGCTTTGCGGTGAGCCCCGCCGGATCCGCGAGCCCGTCCTCACCGCCGATACAGATGTCCTTCACACCAACAGGCGCCTCAATCGCCGCGCCATTGCTGAACGACAGCAACGTGAAATCCGTTCCGCCCTGACGGAATGCATCCGTCAAATAGGCTTGCTCGCCAGCGCGCGTCGCAACGGGGGCATCGAGACATCGAACAGCCGGGGAGCGGTCCACCACGCCACGCATCCGCATCGGGCGACAACAGCGGCGAATCATAGCTGCACGGCACCGAGAGCCTGCCGCCATTGACCATGCGCTTGCCGAACTCGGTCTCTTTCGCCAGCGACAGCACCGCCTTGCGCAGCCGCGCCTCCTGGCGCGTGTTCGGCGCCATGAAATCGGTCGAGCGGGTGGATTCGCGGATGTTCTCGTCGGCGGCGAGACTGCGCTCGACATGATAGCTCTCGAGCAGGCTCGCGGGCGAGGTCCCGCGCAGCACGCGGTCGAGCTTCCAGGCGAGGTTTTCGGCGTCCTCGAGTCCGGAATTGGCGCCGCGCGCGCCGAACGGCGAGACCTGGTGCGCGGAGTCTCCCGCGAAAATCACACGGCCATGGAGGAAGCGGTCCATCCGCCGGCACTGGAACTTGTAGAGCGAGATCCACTCGAACTCGAACTTGTCGTGGCCGAGCATGCGCGCGATCCGCGGCCGCACGTTCTCGGGCTTCTTCTCGGTGAGAGGATCGGCGTCGCGGCTGAGCTGGAGGTCGATGCGCCAGACATCGTCGGGCTGTCGGTGCAACAGCGCCGAACGCCCCGCATGAAACGGCGGATCGAACCAGAACCAGCGCTCGGTCGGAAATTCCGCGGTCATCTTGACGTCGGCGATCAGGAACTGATCCTCGAATACCTGGCCGGCGAAGTCGGCGCCGACCATCTGCCGCAGCGAGGAGCGCGCGCCGTCGCAGGCGATGACATATTGTGCGTGCAGATAATAGTTGCCTTCCGGCGTCTCGATGGTCAGCGCAACGGAATCGTTGCGTTGCTCCAGCGCCGTCACCTTGTTGCGCCAGCGCAGATCGATGCCCGGGAGGTCCTGCACGCGATCGGCCAGGTAGGCCTCCGCGTAATATTGCTGGAGGTTGATGAAGGCAGGCCGCTTGTGACCGTCTTCAGGCAGCAGGTTGAACTGGTAGAGCTGGGACTCGCCGTGGAAGATGCGGCCGACGCTCCAGACCACGCCCTTCTCGACCATGCGGTCGCCGACGCCGAGCCGGTCCCAATATTCCAGCGAACGTTTCGAGAAGCAGATCGCGCGCGAGCCTTCGCCGATACGATCGGCGTCATCCAGAAGGACGACGCGCTGGCCGCGCTGGGCGAGGTCGATCGCCAGCGACAGCCCGACCGGGCCAGCACCAACGATCACGACCGGATGCTCGGCCGGGCCTTGGCCGGGACGATCCCGATCGGGGTGGCGGCGATAGCCGAACTGGGTTTTGGCCTGCTGGGTCTTGGCTTGCGCCATGCGCTAACCTCGGCTCTGGTCAGGAGAGGACTGATCTGCTAGATAGTCTCACGTGCAACCATTTTGGACCGGTGCCGGCCGGCCGTCAACTGGAATTCGGAGCGCTCTCCTTGGCGAGGACATCCAGCGACATCGCGCTGAAGACACGGGTGGTGGACGAGGCTTTGCCCATTCCACAAACACGGCTCGACCTGTTCAAGTTCGCGCCGTTCCGGTTGAACCGGCTCGCGGCGGAGGTCAGTGCCGCGCTTTCGGTCGAATATCAGGAACGTCACGGCCTCGATATCCCGGCCTGGCGCGTGATCGCGACGCTCGGCTTCCGCAACGATGCCTGCAGCGCGCAGTACATCGCGCAATGCACCCGCACGCATAAATCCACCATCAGCCGCGCGGTGACCATGCTGCTGCACCAGGGGTTGATCGAGCGCGTCGAGAACGAAGCCGACCGCCGCGAATTCCGCCTGCAGCTGACAAAGAAGGGGCGCACGCTGTACGAGGAGCTGTTTCCGCAATTGCTGCGGCGGGAAGACGAGATCCTCGCCTGCCTCACCGCGCAGGAGCGCAAGCAATTCTCAGCGCTGCTCGGCAAGATCGAACAGAGCCTCGACCTGATCCAGACTAGCGAAGAGGCCGACGCCAAGCAGGCGTATTGATCACTTCGCAAACGACCGCGACGGCGGCAAATGCAGCGCCCAGGCATCGACCTTGTCGCTGGCGCGCGGATAGATCTCGGTCACGATCGGATCGTGGCCGGGAATGAACCGGTCGGGATGGCCGGCGAGCCGCTCGATCATCTCCCAGCCCTGCGCCATGTCGCCGATGTTGTAGACGATCGGAAAAGGGCTCCGGCGCTGGAGGTTGGCGTAATAATGCGCGGCATCGGACGCCAGCACCACCGGCCCGCGCGCGGTCTCGACCCTCACCACCTGCAAGCCGTCCGAATGGCCGCCGACGCGGTGCACAGTGACGCCGGGCGCGACCTCGCCGTCGCCGGAATAGAAATTGACGCGCTCGCCATAGACATGGCGGACCATCTGCGTGACGTGCTCGACCGAGAACGGATGTCGCAACAGTCCGTTGCACATGCAACGGCCCGTCGCGTAAGCCATCTCGCGCTCCTGGAGATGGAAGCGCGCGTTCGGGAAGCGGTCGAGATTGCCGGCGTGGTCGTAATGCAGATGTGTCACGATGATGTCGCGAATGCTCGATGCCGCGACACCAAAGCGCTCCAGCGCATCGACCGGATTGAGCGTCAGCTTGCGCGCCCGCGCGGTCGCTTCCTCGGCATTGAAACCGGTATCGACCAGGATATCGCGGCCGTTACCGCGGATCAGCCAGACGAAATAGTCGAGATCCTGCGCCGCGCTGTCATGCGGATCGGGCGCAAGGAAGTTCATATTGGGGGTGCGCGGCGACATCGTCGCATAGCGCAGTGCGTAGATTTCGTAGGCGTTTCCCATGGTTTTGATCTTGCTCTTTTTCTGGATGGACCTTCAGGGCCGATCGATGGCACCAAGCCATTGTCCGCCGCAAAGGTCAAACATCGGAGGTTGCGATGGACGCCGGTCGGCAATGTGAGACCAATCACATTGTTGTCGCCATGGCTGCCCTAACATGCAGCCGTAATGGCAACCAGAATGCATCGAGTGGAATCGTGACTGCCCGTTTATTCCCCCGCAACGTGCCCATGCGTCGCGGTCAATTGTCGCGATACCGCCGAATTTGCAAGCAGTTGACGCCTCCCTTCCCCGGTTTGATAATGCACATTGCGTAAGTTAAGGTCGCCGCGGCGCAAGCTGGTAACGGCGCCTTTTTGGCTGGACCGCGCTGATTATGAAAATTCGCTTCCTTTTGCTTCTGCCCTTGCTCGTGTCGCTCATCCCGACAGCTCCGTCGCTTGCGGCCGGCGATCGCTTTGCGCTGGTCATAGGCAACGCCAAATATCCGGACGCCGACGCCCCGCTGAAGGAACCGCTCAACGACGCGCGCGACGTCGCAGACGAGCTCAAGCGCGATGGCTTTTCCGTCGAGATCAATGAGAACCTGACCGGCGACGGCATGCGCCGCGCCTTCGACAAGCTGTACGGCAAGATCAAGCCGGGGGCGGTGGCACTGGTGTTCTTCAGCGGATTCGGCATCCAGTCGGCGCGGCAGAGCTATTTGCTGCCGATCGATGCGCAGATCTGGACCGAATCCGACGTGCGCCGCGACGGCATCAGCCTCGAAACCGTGCTTGGCGAGCTCAACACCCGCGGCGCCGGCGTCAAGATCGCGCTCATCGATGCTTCCAGGCGCAACCCGTTCGAGCGCCGGTTCCGCAGCTTCTCGGCCGGCCTCACCCCTGTTATCGCGCCGAACGGAACGCTGGTGATGTATTCGGCGGCACTGGCCTCGGTGGTGTCGGATGCCGGCGGCGAGCACAGCCTGTTCGTCCAGGAACTCCTCAAGGAAATCCGCGTCCCCGACCTGATGGCCGAGGAGACGCTGAACCGCACCAAGATGGGCGTCACCCGCGCCTCGCGCGGCGAGCAGGTGCCGTGGATATCCTCTTCACTGGCCGAAGATTTCTCGTTCATTCCGGGGGCCGGCGGATCGCGTCCGACAACGACGACGCCGCCCGCGGCTCCCGCTCCGCCGCCGGTCGTCGCCAACAACCCGCCGCCGGCTCCGCCTGCGCCACCGCCACCTGTGCTGCCGAAGCCGGCCGACACGACGGCTGCTCCGTCACCGAAGCCGCAGGTCGACGCCGCCTTGCCGCCTCCCCCACCGCCGGTGAAACCGGCCGATCCCATCACCGCTCCGAGCATGGATAGCGGGCCGAGTGCGGCCGTGCTGGCGGAGGACCCCACCATCAAGGGCCTGACGGCCAAGATCGCGGCCAATCCGGACGACGTGAACGCGCTTTACCGGCGCGGCCAGGTCTATGCCAGCAAGGGCGCCTATAACCTCGCCATCAAGGATTTTGACGAGTCGCTCCGGATCAACCCGAAGGACGTCGAGGCTCTGAACAACCGCTGCTGGACCCGCACCGTAGTCGGCGACCTCCAGGGCGGGCTGAAGGATTGCAACGAGGCCCTGCGGCTGCGACCGAACTTCGTCGACGCGCTGGACAGCCGGGGGCTCGTCAATTTGAAATCGGGAGCGGCCAAGAACGCCATCGCCGATTTCGACGCGGCCCTGAGGATCAATCCGCGCCTGACTTCCTCGCTGTTCGGACGCGGGATCGCCAAGCAGCGCAACGGCTCGGCCCAGGAAGGTGCGCTGGACATCGCCAATGCCAAGGCGATGGACCCGAACATTGTTCAGGAATTCGCAAGTTACGGAGTGCGTTGATATTTTTTAAATCGAGGCCGATGTGCCTCGAACCCTCGGTGGCCCGACGAAGACTAATCGGACGGATGCCGCAGGCCCCCTTCGGGGGGCTTATTGCAGGGATTTTGGAACCGCGCGAGCTGGCTGCTCAGGAGGGACTTGCTATGAGATTGGCTGCAAAGGGACTTACCGCAATCCTGTCCATCATCACCGTTGGCGCCGCGCTGTCGCTGACGATCCCGCTGGCATTCGCGGGCGACGACGGCAACAGCAAGAACGTCACCGATGACGAGATCGTCCGCGCGCTGGCGCCGCCGCCGAAAAAGCCGCTGACCCGCGGCCTTTCGATCGCTCCGCAGACCGATCCCGCACCGAGTGCGGCGGAGACCAAGCTGA
Source organism: Bradyrhizobium sp. LB13.1 (assembly GCF_054056815.1). NCBI lineage: Bacteria > Pseudomonadati > Pseudomonadota > Alphaproteobacteria > Hyphomicrobiales > Nitrobacteraceae > Bradyrhizobium > Bradyrhizobium sp. LB13.1. The sequence goes on from NZ_JBSRYQ010000001.1 coordinate 257,014, forward strand.
TCCAGTCCGTACGCGGCCGCTCGACACGTTCGCTGTCGTCGACCGAGCGTGAAGAAATCGCGTCGGTGGCCAAGGACAAGCCGAACATCGATCTGGAAATCACGTTCGACTACAACTCGGCCAATATCAGCGCCAAATCGGTTGCCTCGGTACAGGCGCTCGGCCGCGCGCTGACCAGCCCCGACCTGAAAGGCTCGACCTTCGTGGTCGCCGGCCACACCGACGCCGCCGGCGGTGAGACCTATAATCAGGAACTGTCGGAGCGCCGCGCGGATTCGATCAAGCGCTACCTGGTCGACAAGTACAGCATCTCCGCAACCGACCTCGTCACCGTCGGCTACGGCAAGAGCAAGCTGAAGGACCCGGCCCAGCCGATGGCGGAGGTCAATCGTCGCGTGCAGGTCGTCAACATGGAAAACAAGACCACCGCATCGAAGTGACCACGACGTAATCCTTTGAAGTGACAAGTCGTGATGTGGTGTAAAGTCTCGCTTCCAGAGCGCGTCCCGCAGCCTTGCGGGACGCTGCTTTATTTCAGGGAAACGCTCTCTATGGGCCGAGTGCGGATGGCCGTGAGCCAGGCCAGGACGATCCGGCGATGAATCTCTCCGAATATCTCAAGCCGGCCGGAACGGTGGTCTTCGTCGTTGCGCTCGGCGTCGGCTATTATCTGTTCGAGCACCGGCATCGCCCCGAGGCCAAGGAAACGCCGAGCGAGGCGCTGGTCATCGTGACGAAGTCGACCAATGCCTGCTTCTCCGACCTGGTCCGGGTGACCGGCTTCTTCGTGCCGCGCCGCGAAGCCGTGGTCGTCGCCGATCAGGAGGGATCCAGGGTCACCGACCTCTTCGTCACCGAAGGCACGCTGGTCACCGACAATCAGGAGCTGGCGCGCCTGACGGCCCCGCCCCAGATCCCGGGCCAGCCGCAGCGGCCCGGCCCGCAAGGTCCGGTCTCGCTGAAGGCCTCTGCGCCGGGCCCTCGTCACCGAGGTCCGCACCATCGTCGGTGCGCCGGCCTCGCCGCAGGCCGGTCCGATGTTCCGCATCGCCGTCAACAACGAGATCGAGCTCGACGCGCAGGTCCCGGCGGTGCACATGCCCAAGCTCAGCGCCGGCGCGACCGTGCGCATCAGCCGCGACGACTCGCCCGATTTGATCGGGCGAGTCAGGCTGGTGGCGCCCGAAATCGATCGCACTACCCAGCTCGGGCGCGTTCGCATCAGCGTCACCAACAATCCCTCGCTGAAAGTCGGCGTGTTCGCCCGCGCCTCGATCGATGCCAAGCGAAGCTGCGGCGTCGCGGTTCCCAAGACCGCGATCGACCATCTCACCGTGCAGGTCGTCAAAGGCAACATCGTCGAGACGCGCAAGGTACGAGTCGGACTGTCGTCCGACAGCGCCACGGAAATCCTGCAAGGCCTCGACGTCGGCGAAATCGTCGTGGCCGACGCCGGCTCTTCGCTGCATGACGGCGACCAGATCAAAACCATGTTCGCCGATGAACTCGATCGCACGCGGGTACGCTGATGGCTCTCAATATCTCGGCATGGTCGATCCGCAATCCGCTGCCGTCGGTGGTCTTTTCCATCATCCTCCTGATCCTCGGCTGGGTGTCCTTCACCAAGCTCGCGGTGACGCGGCTGCCCTCGGCCGACATTCCCGTGATCTCGGTCGCGGTATCGCAGTTCGGCGCGGCACCCGCGGAGCTCGAATCCCAGGTCACCAAGACGGTTGAAGACGCCGTCTCCGGTGTCGAAGGCGTCAGGCATATCACCTCGCAGATCACCGACGGCCTGTCGGTGACGACCATCCAGTTCGCGCTGGAAACCAACACCGACCGCGCGCTCAACGACGTCAAGGACGCGGTGACGCGCGTGCGCTCCAACCTGCCGCAGAACGTCACCGAACCCCTGATCCAGCGCGTCGATGTCATCGGCCTGCCGATCGTCACCTACGCCGCGATCTCGCCCGGCAAGACGCCGGAACAGCTCTCCTATTTCGTCGACGACGTGGTCAAGCGCGCGCTGCAGGGCGTGCGCGGCGTCGCCCAGGTCGAGCGCATCGGCGGTGTCGAGCGCGAGATCCTGGTCTCGCTCGATCCCGACCGCCTGCAGTCGATGGGGCTGACTGCCGTCAATGTCAGCCAGAGCCTGCGCGGCACCAATGTCGACGTCGCCGGCGGCCGCGCCGAGATCGGCAAGAACGACCAGGCGATCCGCACCCTCGCCGGCGCCAAGACGCTGAGCGACCTCGCAGGCACCATGATTCCGCTGTTCGGCGGCGGCGAGGTCCGGCTCGACGATCTCGGCACCGTCACCGACACCATCGCCGACCGCCGCACCTTCGCCCGCTTCAACGGCGAGCCGATCGTTGCGCTTGGCATCAAGCGCTCCAAGGGTGCCAGCGACGTGAAGGTGGCCGAGGCCGTGCAGAAGCGCATCGACTCGCTCAAGGCCACCTATCCCGACGTCGACCTGAAGGTGATCGACACCTCGGTCGACTATACCAACGGCAATTACCACGCGGCGATCTCGACCCTGTTCGAAGGCGCCATCCTCGCCGTCGTCATCGTGCTGTTGTTCCTGCGCGACCTGCGCGCCACCGTCATCGCCGCGATCTCGCTGCCGTTGTCGATCTTCCCGGCGTTCTGGGCGATGGACCTGCTCGGCTTCTCGCTGAACCTCGTCAGCTTCCTCGCCATCACGCTGTCGACAGGTATTCTGGTCGACGACGCCATCGTCGAGATCGAGAACATCGTCAGGCACATGAACATGGGCAAGTCGCCCTATCGTGCGGCCCTCGAAGCCGCGGACGAGATCGGCCTCGCGGTGATTGCGATCTCGCTGACGATCATCGCGATCTTCGCACCCGCGAGTTTCATGTCGGGCATCGCCGGACAGTTCTTCAAGCAATTCGGCATCACCGTCTCGGTGCAGGTGTTCTTCTCGCTGCTCGCGGCGCGCTTCGTCACGCCGGTGCTCGCCGCCTACTTCCTCAAACATGGCAATCACCAAGAGCCGCCGCCCGGCCGCGTGCTGCGGTCCTATCACAGGATCGTGGCGTGGTCGGTGAAGCACTATTTCGTCACGGTGCTGGTCGGCTTCGGCGTCTTCGCCGCCTCGATATGGAGCATTACGCTGCTGCCGCAGGGTTTTCTGCCGGCGCAGGACAGCTCGCGCTCACTGGTTGCCCTCGAGCTGCCGCCGGGCACGCAGCTCGCCTACACCGAAAAAGTCACCGAAGACATCGTCGCGCGGCTGCGCAAGCGGCCTGAGGTGAAGAGCATCTTCGTCGACGGCGGGCGCGTTCCACCGGGCACCCAGGAAGTCCGGCGCGCCGCTTTGATCATCAACTACACGCCCAAGGACAGCCGCGACATCACCCAGCGCGAGCTTGAATTCTCGATCAGCCAGGAGCTGGAGAACATTCCAGACATCCGCTTCTGGTTCCTCGACGAGAACGGCCTGCGCGCCATCTCGCTGGTCGTGACCGGCGCGGACGCCAACATCGTCAACAACGTCGCCAGCGAGCTCGCGACGCAGATGAAGCGGATTCCGACCATCTCCAACGTGATCTCGGAAACCACGCTGGAGCGGCCCGAGCTGCGCGTCGAGCCGCGCGCCGATCTCGCCGCACGGCTCGGCGTCTCGACCGAAAGCCTGTCGCAGACCATCCGCGTCGCCACCATCGGCGACGTCGGGCCGGCGCTCGCCAAATTCGACGTCGGCGATCGTCTGGTGCCGATCCGCGTGCAGCTCGAGGATGCCGCGCGCGGCAATCTCAAGACGCTCGAGCAGCTCCGCGTGCCGCTCGGCGAGCATGGCGAGAAGGGCGGCGTGCCGCTTTCGGTCATCGCCGACGTCAAGCTCGACCAGGGTCCGACCAGCATCAACCGCTACGATCGCGAGCGGCAAGCAACTGTCGCGGCCGATCTCGTCGGCTCCGCCGCGCTCGGCGACGCCACCAAGAAGATCTACGACCTGCCGGTCATGAAGAGCCGGCCGAAGGGCGTGAAGGTCTCACCCTCCGGCGATGCCGAAAGCCTGAATGAACTGTCCGAAGGCTTTGCCACCGCGATCACGGCGGGTCTGATGATGGTCTACGCCGTGCTGGTGCTGCTGTTCGGCACCTTCCTGCAGCCGATCACCATTCTGTTCTCGCTGCCGCTCTCGATCGGCGGCGCGATCGCGGCCCTGCTGATCACCGGCAAGCAGCTCACGACACCGGTGTGGATCGGCATCCTGATGCTGATGGGCATCGTCACCAAGAACGCGATCATGCTGGTGGAATTCGCCATCGAGTCCATTCGCGCCGGCACACCGCGTGAAGAAGCCATGATCGACGCAGGCATGAAACGCGCACGCCCGATCGTGATGACCACGATCGCGATGGCCGCCGGCATGATGCCAAGCGCGCTTGCGGTCGGCGCAGGCGGCGAGTTCCGCTCGCCGATGGCGCTCGCGGTGATCGGCGGCCTGATCTTCTCGACCATCCTGTCGCTGGTGTTCGTGCCCGCAATGTTCATGGTGATGGACGATCTCGGCGCCCTGATCTGGCGCTTCGGCAAGCGGCTGGTCGTGCACAGCGAGGATGCGGAGGACGCCGGTCATCACGGCGCTGCGCCGGCAGAGGCAGCGCCGGTGCCGAAGGGCATCGCGCACCCCGCAGCGGAGTAGATTCCGAAAAGGCGGGTCAGAGGCGCGCGCTGGCACAAGTCGGTCGCGCGCGTTAGCTTACGACATGGCTTTTGTGCGTATCACGATGGACCCAGCCTGCTGCACTGGCAAAGCCTGCATTCGCGGGCTGCGGTTTCCAGTCGCACGATTGCTCGGCCTGCTGGCAGTCGGCGAGACGCGCGAATCCATCCTCAATGACTACCCGTATCTGGAGCGTGAGGATATTGATGAGGCGTTGCGATACGCGGCCTCCCTCGCAGAGGACACAGTCGCCGATCTCCCTCGTACCTTCCAAGCGAAGTGAAGTCGCTCGACTTACTCGTTCCGCGCGATCGCCGTCAGCTTGGTCATGTTCCTCAGCAGGATGCGGCCGCGCTGGAGATCGAGGATCGCTTCCTTGCGCCAGGCCTGAAGCTGGCGGTTGACGCTCTCGCGCGCGGCACCTACGAAGACGCCGAGCTGCTCCTGCGAGATGTGCACCTCCGAGCCGAAATCGGCGGCGAGCGCGCAGAGGCGCCGCGCGAGGCGAACCGGCAGCGGCTGGAGCATGGACTCTTCCATGCGCTCGCTCTGCCAGCGGATGCGCTGGCACAGCAGCGCGATGATCTTGATCCCGACCTTCGGCTCGCGTTCGAGGAAAGCGAGAAAGTCTTCGCGCCGCAGCACGAACAGCTCGCTGGCTTCGCCCGCGGTCGCATCGGCGGTGCGGCTCTGGCCGTCCAGCACCGCGACCTCGCCGAACAGGTCACCCGGCCCCATGAAGTTCAGCGTCAGCCGGCTGCCGTCGGAGGAGCCGGTCTCGATACGGACCTGGCCTCGACGTACGCCGAACAGCGCGTCGCCGCCATCGCCCTTCTGGAATAGCACCTCGCCGTTCCCCAGATGCTGGGTGTGGCAGAGATTCGACAGCCGCTGGAGCTCGTCTGCGCCGAGATCGGCAAACATCGCGTTCATTTTCAGGATGACCGCAAATTCGGCCTGCTTGCTCATTTCAATGTCCTTGTGAATTTCCGTGGCCAGTGTCCCTGGCCCGTTTCCTTGGCAAATCGCTTGGAACCATCAACATCAGGGTCGCGTAAAACCGCGCCCGGGAAGTGTGTCATAAGTCACATAACTTTGCAGCACCCCAAGACTATTTTTACGCGCTTGGAGCCGCTTCCCGTCCCGGGATAAACTCAGGCGCAAAGGACGGGTGCAAATGACGGTCATCTGCCGGATTCGACGCCGATTGTCCGTCGCTGGAAAGCCGATATGAGAGCAGTGAAATTCGCCGGCGCTGCGGTGGCCGCCGTCATCATCGTGATCGCACTCCTGCTGGTGGTCGGGATCCCCTCGGGCTTCCTGACCTCGACGATTGCCTCGCGGGTGGAGAGCGCGACCGGCTATCGCCTGTCGATCGACGGCACCACCAGGATCAGCCTGTGGCCGACGCTGAACGTGACGCTGAACGACCTCACGCTTGCCGACCCCAAGGACCGCAGCGGCATCACGCGCCTGACCATCGACAGCGTGCAGGCCGACATGTCGCTTTCGAGCGTGTGGTCGGGCCGCCCGAAGATCAGCGAGCTCGTCGTCACCCATCCCGTGCTCTACCAGCCGCTGCTGCGTGAGCGCCTGCCGAATGCCGGCGGCGCGTCGAAGCCGATCGCGCTCGATACCGATGGCGCCACCATCGACCGCGTCAAAGTCACCGATGGCGAGATCGCATTCGCGCGCGTGCGCGACCGCGTCGAGAGCCGCATCAGCGCCGTCAATGCCGATGCGATCGTCGATCGCGACCGCAAGATCAACATCACCGGCACCGCGCGGGTCGGCGAGCACCCGACCAAGTTCGACATCAAGGCGACGACGCCGGCGCCGCCCGCCGACCGGCCGACCATTCCGGTGGATTTCGCCATCGACATGCCCGACGTGCTGAAGTCCCAGCTCGCAGGTCACGCCGAGATGCGGCTCAACGGCGATGTCGTGATGATCAACGGCGTGAACGGCACGCTCGGCGATGGCGCCTTCAACGGCTGGGCCTCGGTCGATATCGCGAGCAAGCCTCTGGTCAAGGTCGATCTCGACTTCCAGCGGCTCGCGATCCCGCTGGCGAAATCGCCGGAAGGCGCGTCCGGACAGCCCTGGAGCGATGCGCCGATCGACGTGTCCGGGCTCAATTATGTCGATGCGCAAATCAGGATCTCGGCGCACGAGGCCGTCATCGGCGATGCGCGCCTCGCGCCGCTGGCGATCGATGCAAAGCTCGCCGGCGGCGTACTGAAGGCCGGCACCGCCAATCTCGGCGCCTATGGCGGCGAGGTCTCGGGCGAAGTGATCCTAGATGCGACCAGCGGCGCGCCGAGCTTCGCCATGCATTCCGACCTCACCGGCGTGCGCGCGCTGCCGCTGCTCCAGGGCCTTGCCGAATTCGACCGGATCGACGGCAAGCTGCAGGCCAAGCTCGCGCTGCGCAGCGCCGGCACCAGCCAACGCGCCTTGATGGCGAACATGCAGGGCACCGCCTTCGTCACTTTCCAGGACGGCGCCATCCGGGGCATCAACATCGCGCAGATGATCCGCTCGCTGACGTCGGGCACGCTGTCCGGCTGGCAGGACAACCAGAACAACAGCCAGGAGCAGAGCACCGATCTGTCACAGCTCTCGGCGTCCTTCCGCATCGACAAGGGTCAGGCGGTGACGACCGATCTCAATCTGATCGGGCCACTGGTGCGACTCACCGGCGCCGGCACCATCGCGCTCGACACCAAAATGATGGGTTTTCGCGTCGAGCCGAAGCTGGTGATGACGACCGAAGGCCAGGGTCGCGCCTCCGAGCCGGTCGGCTTCGGCATCCCCGTGATGATCCAGGGCAGCTGGTCGCAGCCGCGTATCTATCCTGACATGAGCGGCATGCTGGACAATCCGGACGCCGCCTATGCCAAGCTGCGCGAGATGGGCAAGGGCCTGTTCGGCCCCGACGGCGCCGGGCTCGACAATATTTTGGGCAGCCTTGGTCTCGGCGGCACGACCGCGCCGGGTGGCGGCAATGCAGCCGGCAATGCCAATCCGCAAACCCAGCAGCCGGGACAGAACAATCCGCTCGGCGGCCCCTTGGGCGAGGCGATCGGCAATCTGATCCAGCAGGGACTTTCCAGCGGTGCGGCAACCGGCACGGGCAACGGAACGGCCACCGGCCGCAGCCGCAGCCTGCCAGCAACGCCATCGACACCGGCGCCGCAGGCCTCCCCCGCGCCCCCCGCCCAGGAGGACCCGCCGACGGCACCGCAGGACAGCCAGCCGATGAACGACGTGCTGCGGCAGCTCTTCAATCGATGATGGGCGGACCAACGCTCTGGACTCCACGCCAATCCCTTACCTCGGCCTTGTCTCACCCTGCTTCATCCGAACGGATGAGACTGCGACAATTCACCACCCGTCCGGCCCAAACCGGCCTCCCCAGCGGGTAACCAGGCCTGCCGGTCCACCGGTCGTCCGGTCCAAATTATGCTAGCAAATTATGCTAGAAGGACCGCTGGGCCCGCACAGGCCGTAGCGCCGGCGTCGATGGCGGCGCGAGAGGATCGGGATGGCGGGAGCGAACGAGAAGACACGGTTTCTGCGCGAGGGCCTGTTCGCCAAATACGTCGTCTCTCTCGTCGGCCTCGTCGTGTTCGTGCTCGCCGTCAACGGGGCGATGGAGAGCTGGATCTCCTACCGCGCCACCAAGACACAGCTGACCGACGGTCTCGAGGACAAGGCGCAGGCTGCCGCGCGACGGATCGAGCAGTCGATCTCCGAGCTCGAGCGCCAGATCAGCTGGGTGACGCGGGCGAGCCAGGACACGCTCGAGAAGCGCCGCGCCGACTACGCCCAGCTGCTGCACCAGGTCTCGGTCGTCAACCAGCTGTTCCAACTCAACGGCGAGGGCCGCGAGGTGCTGCGCGTCTCGCGCCAGTCGACCACGACCGGCAGCAATGCCGACCTCTCCCGCGACATGCGCTTCACCGACGCCGTCGCCCGCGGCGTCAGCTACGCGCCGGCGTGGTTCTCCGACCGGACGCCGTTCATGTCGATCTCGGTGGCGCATTCCGGTTTCAACGCCGGCGTCACCGTGGCCGAGCTCGACCTCAGCTTTCTCTCCGAGTACCTCACCGACGCCCAGGTCGGCAAGGCCGCCTTCGCCTATGTGGTCGATCCGCGCGGCCGCGTGCTGGCGACGTCGTCGAAGGGCCCCGATGTCGGCAAGGATTTGTCGAAGCTGCCGCAGGTGGCGGCCGCGGTCGCACCAGGCCACGAGCCCGACACGTCGGGCACCGACTTCAACGGCCATTCGGTGATGAGCGCCGCGAGCATCGTGCCGAAGCTCGGCTGGAGTGTGATGTTCGAGCAACCGACCACGCAGGCCTTGATGCCGATCCGCGACCAGCTGGTGCGCATCGCGCTGCTGATCGGCATGGGCCTGCTGGTCGCGATCCTCGCCGGCACGCTGCTCGCCCGCCGCATGATCATTCCGATCACGGCGCTGCGCGACGGCGCGCACAGGCTCGGCGAGGGCGATTTCAGTCATCGCATCGACGTGCACACCTCCGACGAGCTGGAAGACCTCGCCGGCCAGTTCAACCGCATGGCCGGTCAGCTCCAGGAGACCTATTCGGACCTGGAGACCAAGGTCGAGGAGCGCACCCGCGATCTCGCGCAGTCGATCAACGAGCTCAAGGTGCTGGAAGAGGTCGGCCGCGCGGTCGCCGCCTCGCTCGATCTCAATGCCGTGCTGCCGACGATCGCCGCGCGCGCGATCGAGATCACCCACGCCGACGCGGTGCTGATCTACGGCTACGACGCGCAGGCGCGCCGCTTCAATCTGGTCGAGGCCAACGGCATCGACAAATCCGCCGACGGCGCCCATGTCACGATCGACGAAGGCCAGAACATCCTGAGCGATGCGGCCGGGAGCGGCGAGCCGATCGCGCTTGCCGATCTCGACCAGGCCGCCGGGCAGCCGCTGCGCGACGTCGCGATCGATGCCGGCTTCCACTCGGTGCTGGTGGTGCCGCTGGTGGACCAGCAGGGCACGCTCGGCTCGCTGGTGGTGCTGCGCCGGGCCAGCGGCGAGTTCGCCGCCAGCATCATCGGCCTGATGCGCACCTTCGCCAACCAGGCTGTGCTGGCGATGCGCAACGCGCGGCTGTTCACCGAGGTCGACCACAAGGGCCGCGAGCTCGCCGCGGCGCACGAGACCGTGCAGCAGCAGGCGGCAAAACTCCAGGAGCAGACCGAGCAGCTGCGCAACTGGAACCGCTCGCTGGAGGAGCGGGTCGAGAAACAACTCGGCGAGATCGGCCGCATCAAGCGGCTCGAACGTTTCCTCGCCCCGCAAGTGGCGCAGCTGATCGCCTCCTCCGACGGCCACGACGCGCTGCTCGACAGCCACCGCCGCGAAGTCACCGTCGTGTTCTGCGATTTGCGCGGCTTCACATCATTCACGGAGGCGACCGAGCCGGAAGAGGCGATGAACGTGCTGCGCGAATATCACGCGGCACTCGGCGAGCTGATCCACCGCTACGAAGGAACGCTCGACCGCTTTGCCGGCGACGGCGTGATGATCCTGTTCAATGCGCCGATTCAATTCGCCGACCACACCAAGCGCGCGGTCAAGATGGCGGTGGAGATGCGCGACGTGATTGGCCAATTGACCGAGAAATGGAAGAACCGCGGCCACTCGCTCGGCTTCGGCGTCGGCGTCGCCATGGGCTACGCCACGCTCGGCCAGATCGGCTTCGAGCAGCGGCTCGAATATGCCGCGATCGGCAGCGTCACCAATCTCTCCTCCCGCCTCTGCGACGAAGCCAAGGCCGGGCAGGTCGTGGTCAGCCGCCGCGTCTACGGCATGGTCGAGCCCTGGGTCGAAGCCCGCGCGCTCGACGATCTCGTGCTCAAGGGCTTTAACCATCCCGTGCTCGCGATGGAGATCCTGTCGTGGCGCGAGGAGGTGGAGAACGTGGTGGATGCGGCGGCTGCAAGGCGGCGGATGTGAGTTTGCTTTGAACGACAGCTGAACTTGTAAGAAATTCTTACAAGTTGCCGCCGTCGCTTCAAACAAAAAGTGCGAAAACAACCCCATGCACAGTAGACGGCGGCTGCAAGATCAATGACTTACACGGGTGCCGAAGAGCTTTGACTCGTCGGGCAAAACACCGGCAGGACGGCAACATCCCGACGAACCACATCCCTCCTCCCCGCGACTAACGATCGCCTCCGCGTCGAGGCTAACATCCGGATGGAGTCGATCTGTGGCGTTTGCCTTGCCTTCGCGTGCGTATGATTTGCAGATGCTGGATCGTCCCGCCGATCGCGCGCGTGATCACGGTTGGGTCTATGGTCTGCCGCCGGGCATCAGCAGCGAGCAATGGCCGCTCGATCCCGTCACCGGCTTTCCACTGATGCACGGCTTCACATTGAAACTGCCGGAGGATTATCGCGTGCATGGCGAGGACATCGTCGCGGTGTCGTTCTTTGCCACGGCGCCCGATCACAATGACGGCGGGGCGCCCGATGATCCCGAGATTCGCGAGGCGGTGCAGGCGCGCGCCTCGCATCCACGGCTGTCACGCATGACTGACATCCTCGACTACGAGTATGCGGCGCTGCTGCTGACCGCCCGCGAATATGACGGCGCGTTGGCCACGCCGCCCGCGCCGCTTCCGCTTGCGACGGCCGACCGGCCGCGCTGGCTCGACGTCGGCGGCGCCAGCGCTTTCTTCGAGGTTGCCGCGCCTTACGCGACGAAGATGTTCGCGAGCCCTCCGCGCGGAGATCTCGCCGAGACCCGCGCGATCGCGTTGACACCGCGCGCGAGCGATCCCAATGCCGGCAAGGGCCCGCAGGACGAGCACACGCGCCAAAATCCGCCGAGCGGCTATCAGTCCTATTACTATTATGTCGGCGGCGTGCCGAGCCGCGACAATTTCCGCCTGCACGATTGGGGCAAGGAGCACGCCCACAATCATCTCGGCGGCACCATGCGGCCCTGCCAGGCGGTGCCGGAGATGAGCTCGTTCTACGTCGAGTTCGAGGAATATTTCGGCGGTTACAATTTTGCCGGCGGCAACGCGCAGCTCGACTTCAAGGACATAAAGTTCGACTGGGCGTGCGGGTGATCACACCCCGCGCTTCGGCCCGATCGCCTCGAAGCTGGCCTTCTGCTCGTCGCTTAGATCAGCCTCGAAATCATCGAGCGCGTCAGTGACGTCGTTCACCGCCTGCAGCATCGTCTCCAGCCGCGCCTTGGCAGTGGCAAGGCGGGCCTGCGGGGTCGGTGCTGCTTTTGACGGACAGGCGCTCAACGTCTCCATGGTGCGCAGCGTGGTGTCCTGAAGTACGTCGAGACGCGCGCGGGCGATGTCGTCGAGTTTGAGCGTGGACGCGATGTCGGCCGCGGGCCATTGCTGCTGCACGAGCTGCTCGTATTGGCGCTGCACTTTCTCATCGTAGCGGGGATCGCTGTCCGCCTGGCAGGCCGATGCCGCCTGGGGATTCTTTTGCTGGATCGACGCAAGCGCGGCGCTGCGGTCCTTGGCCAGCGCATCGAGCTTTGTCTTCTGGTCGTCGTTGAGGAGATCGACGAATTTTATCAGCGCAGGTGCAACCGCGTCCGTTGCCTTGATCATGGCCGCGAGGCGCTCGCGCATCAGACCGAGCCGCTCCATGGCCGTCGCAGGGACCTGCGTTGGGCAGGCGGCGCGGATCGTGTCGCGCGCCGCCTGCCAGGCGGTGGCGAGTTCGTCGAGCGCTGTGCGCTGCAATTCGTTCGGCTGCACGGCAGCGGCGATGCGGTCGACCGGCAGGCCGCCGGTGTCGCTGGCATCGCAGACAGTCTCGGCGGTCGGCACTCTCCGTCCGCGCCTGCCTTGCGGCGCGGCGTAGGCGGCAAGCTCGGTTACCGCATAGGGCGAAAAGATCGCGGCATAGATGTCGCCATAGCCATAGAGCGAGAGGCTGGTCGCATCGCCGAGGATGATTGCGGTGGTGAGGTCGTCATGCGCGAACGGCCAGAACACCGGGCCAGCCCAGCCGTAGCTGCCATCGGGGTGACGCCACCAGCCTTGCGGGCGCTTGCCGCCGTGCCAGCCCGACAGGGCAGCTTGCGCCGTGAGCGCCGCACGCATGATGTAGGGATTGGCAGGCTGCCCTCGCTCAACACCACGAGGATCTTGTGACCGCAGCGCTGCGGAGCGGTTGCGGCCGCCTCGCACCGCCATGCGCGCGTGGCGCAGGCGCGACAGGCCGATCACGTGGCCGACGGCGAAGCGCGCGACACCGAGCGGGCCGCCGCGCAATCCGAACTGCGCCTCGGCGCGATTTGGCAACAGCACCGCCAGCATCACGAGGGTTGCGCCCGTTAGCGCCAGCCCCAGCCTGGGGCCCATGCGTGATCTCGACATGGCCACTGACCTGTCCACCCTGGCCCTCCTCCGGCGCCGAGCGCGCATCGCGTCGCATCACGTTGACGCGCGAGGGAACCAAATGTTCCGGAAGCACACAGGGCAAAGCGTCGCAACGCGCATCGGCGGTGGCGAAGCGGTGTCACTCCGTCTTCTGCGGCACCACGAAGGTCTGGCCGGGATAGATCAAATTGGGGTTGTGAATCTTGGCGCGGTTGGCGTTGTAGATCACGGCAAAGCGGGCGCCGTCGCCATAGGCGAGCCGGCTGAGCGCCCAAAGGCTGTCGCCGCGGGAGATCACCCGGTTGCCGCCTGCTTCCGCCGGTGCACCACCGACGACGTCCGCCGGCGAGGCCGATGCAACGGTCGTGGCCGCAGGAGTCCGCGCCATGACCCCTGACACGCCCCTGGGTTTCAGTGCGCCCATCAATCTCGGCCGGGCCGCGGGCCTGTCCGATACCGATGCCACGACATCCGACTTGTCATCAGATTTCTCGGCCTTTGCCTCCTGCTTCGTATCTTGCCTCGCGGCCGGCACAGGGCGCGCGGGCGGCGGCGCGGCTTCGGCGATCGTCACCGGCATGCTGCGGCCGGATTGCGTGACGGTGCCGTCAGGCGATTTCGCCCGCAGGGTCAACTCATAGGAACCGGCAGGAAGCTGCGGCGGCGTCATCACGAATTGGCCCGATGCATCCGCCACCACCGTGTCGAGCGGCTTGCCGTCGCGCAGCAGCTCGACCTTGGCTCCCGGCGTCGCCTGGCCCGCGATCACTGCCGCCTCGCCGTGATCGTCGACGCGCGCGACGTCGAAACGGGGGCCGGTATCCGCAACCGCCGGCGGCGGCTTGACCGGCGCAAGATCGGCAAGCGCGGCGGTGACCTGCTTCTGGGTTTCGGCCAGCGCACCCGCCTTCGGCTCGGGGGTCGGCGCCGGAGACGCAGCTGGCGACGGCGGCGCGACGGCGGCGAGCTTTGGCTCTTCCGGCTTGAGTTCCGGCTTGGGTTCGACCTTCTGTTCGACCTTGGCCTCCGGCCTGGCGGCGACCACGGTGTCGGTCTTCGCCCCGTTCGGCAGCAGGCGGCGCAGCTCGGTGGGGCCGATCACCAGCACGGTGCCGCCCACCGCGAGCAGACAGAATGCAATGAAGGCCTTGGATGCGATCGTCATCAGAAACGAACCTTGATCAGAAACGAAGCTTGCAAATCAGCCGGGAACAGCAAATTGCGCCGTTTTGGCCGCGGCAGCAAGACGGTCGATAGGATGATGAGCCAACCCGCCAGGGATGAACCGGCGCCACCCCGCCGGCGTCAAATGCTCGACCGCATCGCGGCACCCGCCTGAATCCGTTCCGATTCATATTTTCCTAACCCTCGCTGGTAACCGGCTCTTGTCGGTTTTGCTGCATCTTGCATCCCACGGGAGGGCTGCATGGGCACATCGATCAGGTGGACCGCGCGCATGCGCGGGTTGCTGCGCCGTTGGCGCGGCGCGCCACTGACTTGGCTAATCGTCGGCGGTTTCGTGCTGATGGCTGCAATGGCCATCGGCACCGCGCTAACGGTCGACCGCTTCCGGCAGAATGCGATCGAGAGCGGCCGCGACAGCCTGGAAAACTCAGTCCGGCTGCTCGCCCGTCATTTCGACCGCGAGTTCGAGGACTTCGCGGTGCTCCAGAAGAGCGTCATCGCGGAACTCGAAAGCCGTAGCATCGAATCCGCTGATGTCTTCCGCAGTCAGATGGCAACACTCGCCATGCACGAGGTGCTGCGCGCAAAGACAAGTGGTTGGTCCGATGTCGCCGGCGCCAATGTGTTCGATTCCAACGGCGTTCTGATCAACTCGTCGCGGCGCTGGCCGGTCGCCAACATCTCGGTCGGTGACCGCGGCTATTTCAACCGGCTCAAGAACGACGCGTCCGCGCAGGAAGAGATCGAAGTCGTGCCCGGACGGTTCGGCGGTGGCGCCGCGATCGTGTTCGCGCGCCGCGTCTCCGGTCCGCACGGCGAGTTCTACGGCATAGTCTCGCGTGCGATCACGCCCGACCAGCTCGAATCTTTCTTCGCCTCGAGCGGGCTCGGCGAGGAATCCTCGATCGCGATGCATCATCAGAACGGCCAGCTGCTCGCGCGCGTTCCGCATGCCGACGCGATGATCGGCCAGAATTTCCGCAACGGAACGCCCGAGCAGATGGCGGTGTTCGAGCGCACGTTCGTCACCACGCAGCTCGCAAGCCCGATGGACGGCAAGGACCGCATCGTCGCCTCGCGCATGCTGACCGGCGAGCCGCTGGTCGTGGTCGCGACCAAGTCGCTCGACGCGACGCTGGCGACCTGGCGCACGCAAACCAAATTCTTCGTCACCGTCGCCGTGCTGTCGATCGGCCTGCTCGTGCTCACGCTTTATCTGATCTTCCGCCAGGTGACGCGCCGGCTCTCGGTGGAGAAGCAACGGCTCGACACCGCGATGAACACCATGACGCAGGGCCTCCTGATGTTCGATCAGGACGAACGGCTGATCGTCTGCAATCGGCGCTACATCGAGATGTACGGCCTGTCGGCCGAAATCGTGAAGCCCGGCGCCCATTTCCGCGAAGTGATCCAGCATCGCCACGACACCGGCTCGTTCCACGGCGACGTCGATTCCTATTGCGACGGCATCTTGAGCAATGCCGGGCAGACGCAGAGCGCGATCGTCGAGACCGCGGAGGGCCGCCTGATCGAAATCAAGAACCAGCCCGGCGCCGCCGGCGGCTGGCTCGCGACCCATGACGACGTCACCGATCGCATCCGCGCCGACGAGCGCATCGCGCACATGGCGCATTACGACGCGCTGACCGACCTGCCTAACCGCGTGCTGATGCGCGGCCATCTGGAGCGCCGCGTCGCGGAACTCAGCCAGGGCAAGCCGTTCGCGATCCTCTATATCGACGTCGACGAGTTCAAGGGCGTCAACGATTCGCTCGGACACGAGGTCGGCGACGAGCTGCTGCGCCAGGTCGCGAACCGGCTGCGCGCCTGCGTCAGCGGCAACGACATGGTCGCACGGTTGGGCGGCGACGAATTCGCCATCGTCAAGGCCGGCACCAACGATCAGGCCGAGCTGACGGCACTCGCCGAACAGATCCTGAAGGCGCTGCGCGCGCCCGTGAACTGCAACGGCCAGGAAATCCCGACCGATGCCAGCATCGGCATCGCGATCGCCCCCGACCACGGCGACACTCTCGAGGATCTGCTCAAGCGCGCCGATCTCGCGATGTATGCGGCAAAATCCGAGGGCCGTCGAACCTTCCGTGTCTTCGCGCCCGAATACGACGCCAAGGCAGGGCAGCGCCGTCAGCTCGAGCTCGATTTGCGCCAGGCGCTCGCCCGCGGCGAGTTCGAGGTGCATTACCAGCCGCTGGTCGACCTTGCGGCCAACGTCGTCAACGGCTGCGAAGCGCTGCTGCGCTGGTGCCATCCCGAGCGCGGCATGATTTCGCCTGCGGACTTCATTCCGGTCGCCGAAGAGACCGGACTGATCGGCGAGATCGGCGAATGGGTGCTGAGGCAGGCCTGCACGGAGGCCGCGTCCTGGCCCGGCGACATCCATATCGCGGTGAACGTTTCACCGGTACAGTTCCGCTCCAGGACGCTGGCGCTCAAGGTCGCAGCTGCGCTGGCGGAGTCAGGGCTGGCGCCCGGACGGCTCGAGCTCGAGATCACCGAGACCGTGCTGATCCGCGACGATGCGGAGGCGCTGACGATCCTGCAGCAGCTGCGCGAGCTCGGCGTGCGCATCGCCCTCGACGATTTCGGCACCGGCTATTCCTCGCTGAGCTATCTGCATCGTTTCCCGTTCGACAAGATCAAGATCGACCGCAGCTTCATCAGCGACATCGGCCAGTCCGAAGACTCGTCGCCGATCGTGCAGGCCGTGGTGCACATGGCCGCCGCCCGTCACATGGCGACGACCGCGGAAGGCGTCGAGACCGAGGCCCAGCGCGAGGTGCTGCGAAAGCTCGGATGCAGCCAGATGCAGGGCTGGCTGTTCAGCCCGGCCGTGCCGGCGGCGAAGTTGAGGCAGCTGTTGTCGGCGCAGGCGGTGGCGGCCTAGCTGCGCACCGGCAACCGTACCCCCCATCAGGGGGATTTGTCGCAAAATCGGACAACGCTTGTTCGCTTCGAAATGCGGTGTTCCTGCGCCACAAACGGGTCCAATCGTCACGGCCGCGTGACGGCCGGCCGCACCTGTTGCCATACCCCCGCCCGCCCGCCGTGCGTTCGCGCAAGTGCGCACCGGCTTGGAGCAGGATCAGACAAAGAATCGCGACTTCAGGAAATACGCCGGGCCTTCGCGACGCATAGAACACGCGCCGACCCGTACGAATACGGACGATTGGTCGGAATCCTGAGGCGATCAGGAGGAGCCACGCCATGATCGGAAGCAGCGCACTCATGCGCAATCCCCCGCACAAAAGTTTACCACCCGCGCCGGACGTGCAACCGGACGACAGTTCGACATGCGAGCGGCGCGCTGCCAATCTGGAGATGGCGCGCGTCCTCAAGACGCAGCCGCTTCGCATGGCCTCCGATTCTCAAAGCGGCGCCATCGCCTATTGGAAACACGAGGCGCTGCACGACATTGTCGAGCCGATGGCCGATCACGTCATCATGGCTTATCCCGCCGGCTCGCAGGCGCTGGAACGGCGCACGGGAAAAACGGCTGCAATTGCGACGGCGCGTGCCGGTGTCGTGACGATCATTCCGGCCGGCTCGACGTCCCGTTGGGACATCCACCGGCCCTTGCATGTCGTTCAGCTCTATCTTCCGCAACGGACGCTTCTGCGCATCGCCGACGAAGCCAACACGGCAAGCCCTGACGATCTGCTGGAAAGAACCGGGCATCCCGACGCCATCACGTCCCGATTGCTCCTGAGCGCGGCCGACTCGCTCGAAGGCAGCGCCACACTGGACACGCTGTTCAGGCAGCAATTGACGGATCTTCTCGCGACGCGCCTGTTGGCCGCCCATGCCGGCGTGCCGGCCACGCTGCAGCCGATTATCGGCGGCCTTTCGCCGGCGGTCCTGCGCCGGGCGATCGAACGCCTGCGTTCTGACAGCGATGCGGATGTTTCGCTCTCGGCGCTTGCATACGACGCAGGTCTGTCGCGTTTCCATTTCTGCCGGTCTTTCAAGGAGAGCACCGGGCTCTCGCCGCATGCCTGGCTGCGCCAGCACCGGCTCGAGCAAGCCATGAACATGCTGCGGGAGAGCGACGAATCGGTCGTCTCGGTCGCCGCTGCACTCGGTTATTCCTCGCAGACCGCCTTCGCCGCGGCATTCAAGAAGCTGACGGGCGAAACGCCGAGCGATTGGCGCAGGCGCGTGCGTTAGCAGCAATCCCTCGACAGGGACGGCAATCGCGCTGGGGCAGCGGCAAATCGGGTCGGGTACATCATCACCATGTCCAGACCAATCGAGGGAGACCAAAGATGACCTGGAAAAACTTCGTCACCCGCCAGCTGATCGCATCACGCCGCCGAAGCCTCGCGACCGCGACCTTGTACGGACTCTCGCTGGCCGTTCGCTTCACGTCGGCGACGGGCGAGGAGGTGGAAATTCCGGCGTACTCGATGCACCCGACGCATCCGCTGGTTTCCATCATGACCCGAAATGGCCCCAGCCTGCCCTATCAGGACTGGGGTGCAATGGAGCCTCAGCCGCTCGTCCTTCGCTACAGCTTGCCGCCGCGTTCGCCGCTGCAACGCTGCATGGCGCCTTAAGACCAGCCATCGACTTCATCTCTTCGTGCCGCTGCCGGACGCTGCCTTCAACGCAGCAACGCGGTCGCGCGCGGACTTTCGAAAAGCGAAACAACAAGGAGCAAATTCATGCGAATCATTATCATCGGTGCCGGCTTCGCCGGCATGTACGCCGCCCTTTCCGCGGCGCGTCAGCGCGAGATCCAGGGCGTCTCGCCAGAGCAGCTCGAGATCGCACTGGTTGCCCCCGCGCCCACGCTCGTGGTTCGCCCGCGGCTCTATGAAGCGAAGCCCGAGACCCTGACGGCGCCCCTGCTCGATGTGCTCGAGTCGATCGACGTCGCCTATGTGCAAGGCAGCGCCGAGACCATCAACACCGAAGCCCGAACGGTGGAGATCGCCACCGCCAAGGGCGCCACCAAGACGCTCTCCTACGATCGCCTTGTCGTGGCCACCGGCAGCCGGCTGTTCCGTCCGAACATTCCGGGCCTCGCCCAACACGGCTTCAGCGTCGATACGCTCGACGAGGCGGTCGCGCTCGACAAGCATCTGCACGGTCTTGCGAAGCGGCCCGCCGTGAACGGACGCGAGACGGTGGTGGTCGCCGGCGGCGGCTTCACCGGCATTGAAGCGGCCACGGAGATGCCGGCGCGGTTGCGCGATATCTTCGGCAAGGATGCCAAGCCCCGCATCATCATCGTCGAGCGCAATATTGCGATCGCGCCTGACATGGGCGAGGGCGCTCGCCCCATCATCGAGGAAGCCCTGCGCAAGGTCGGCGTGGAGACACGGCTCGGCGCCGGTGTGGCCTCGCTCGATCGATCCGGCGTGACGCTGTCGAATGGCGAGCACATCGAAACCGAGACCGTGATCTGGGCGGCGGGCATTCGCGCCGCGCCACTGACCGCGCAGATACCTGCCGGGCGCGACAATTTCGGCCGTCTGCTGGTGGACCGCGATCTGCGCGTGCCCGGTGTCGCGGGCGTCTTCGCCACCGGCGATGCTGCGCGCGCCGCCTGCGACGACGAGGGCAATCACGCGCTGATGTCGTGTCAGCACGCCACGCGGATGGGCGCCTTTGCCGGCAACAACGCCGCGGCAGAGCTGCTGGGCGTGCCGACCAGGCCCTATCACCAGAAGGCCTATGTGACCTGCCTCGACCTCGGCGAAGCCGGCGCGCTGTTCACGCGTGGATGGGAGCGCGAGGTCGAGATGGTCGGCGAGACCGCCAAGAAGACCAAGCAGGAGATCAACACTGTCTGGATCTACCCGCCGAAGGCCGAGCGCGCCGCCGCGCTCGCGTCGGCCGATCCGGAGCGCGTGACTGAGCTCTAGACGCACCAAGCGATGACGACTGCACGTTCCTGGCCGTGCGGCCTGCTCAACCAAGACCAGCCGGAAACTCTACCTTTGAAACAGGAGACCCACATGAATCTGCACAATACCTCATATCCCGTGTCATCGGGGCCCGAAGAGCTCGTTCCCTCGCGCTACGCGCTGAAGATCGGCGAGATCGACGTGCTGGTGGTCAGCGATGGCGTGCTGCCGCTGCCAACCACGATGTTGGCCCACAACGCCGACCCGGCCGTCCGGGCGACCTGGTTGCACGACATGTTCCTGCCGCAGGACGCTTTCGACTGGGCGCTGAACGCGGTGATGGTCCGCAGCGGCGGCAAGACCATCCTCATCGACGCCGGACTGGGATCGGACCCGAACTTGAACTTGCCGCGCGCCGGGCAGTTGATCAAGCGACTGGCGGCCGCCGGCATCGATCTTTCGTCGGTGACCGATCTGGTGCTCACCCATTTGCACATGGACCACATCGGCGGGCTGCTGGTCGACGGGGTGAAGGAGCAACTGTGTAAAGACCTGCGGATCCACGTCGCGGCTGCCGAGGTCAAATTCTGGGAAGCGCCAGATTTTTCCCGCACTGCCATGCCGGAAGGATTCCCGGACGCGCTTCGAGCGACCGCCAAGCGGTTCGTGAAGGAGTTCGGCCCTCGGCTGCGGCTGTTCGATGACGAGCACGAGGTTGCGCCCGGCGTCATCGCCCGTCGCACCGGCGGTCACACCCCCGGACACAGCGTGGTTCGCATGGCGTCCGGCGATGATGCGCTGACATTCGCCGGCGACGCCGTGTTTGCCGTCGGGTTCGAACAACCGGACTGGCACAACGGTTTCGAACACGATCCCGAGGATGCCGCGCGCGTACGCATCAATCTCTTGCGAGAGCTCGCCAAGACCGGCGAGATGCTGGTGGCCACGCACCTGCCGTTCCCGTCCGTGGGCCGGGTCGCGGTGGACGGCGACGCCTTTCGTTGGGTTCCGGTGTTCTGGGACTACTGAACGCTTGCCGGATTAGCATCAACGCAGGGCGCGGACTCATATCATCGATGAGTTCGCGCCCTTGAAAATAGGATCAAACGTCGGACCTCGCGGTTATCGCTCCGCTGAGATGGCTGGAACCCGATCGGCGGGCGTCAGTCGGCATTGCGTCACGCGCAGCGCAGGCGGCTCCCCGTCTGCGCTCCTGCGCGCGCGCGAGATCGAGCGAGGCGATATGGCAATCGCGACTTTCAGGATCATCACGCTCGTAGCGGTTGCCGCCTTGATTGGGCCTTACGTGGAAGCCCGCGACGACGGTCGCTACGCAAACTCTCCCCTCAAGGGCTGGTTCGAGGGCCTGCACAGCAAGGGCGGCGGCGCCTGCTGTGCCGACGCCGACGGCACCGCCCTCGACGACGTCGATTGGGACACGCAAAACGGACATTATCGCGTCAGGCTAATGGGCGATTGGATCGAGGTGCCCGACGACGCCGTGATCACCGAGCCGAACCGTGCCGGCCGCACCATGGTCTGGCCGTATTATATCAACGGACGCGCCAAGATCCGCTGCTTCATGCCCGGCAGCATGATTTGAGGGTTCAGGAAATTTCGCAGGATGCGGGCTTACTTCGCCTGCTTGGCCGCCCGGATCTCGGCGAACTCCGCGTCGGGATGGGTGACGATGGTGGCGAACATGATGCCGCTGATGATGAGCGACCAGGCGGTGTCCCAATAAATCCAAAACACGTGCCAGCCTCCGTTTCGATCTCCTCAGCCCGCGGGATCCGGACAACGGAAAGGCGAGGCTGCTGTTCCAAATGCAAGTGCGGTGCGGGCGGGGCGCTATTCTGGTTTGGTCGGCACCGAGTTGCGATCGGTTTGACCGGTGTGGCGCTTTGCCACGACATCCTCATCGCGCTCGCCTTGATGCGGGCGCGGCGGCGGCTCGGGCTGGCCGGCTTCGCCGCCATGCTTGCCGCCCATGTCGGGCTTACCTTCGAGATCGTTTTCGCGGGGCATGCCCGTTCAATGCGCTGGCGCGGCATTGGTTCGTTTCCGCCTGTGAACGAGTTCATAGGATTGCCGCGGTTTGCAGTGCACGATCGCAAGGCGCGCCCCAGGGGGCATTCATTTGAGGGACGGATTCGGCCTGATGCGGAAACCACTCATCGTCCGGACGATCCTGACCTGCGCGCTGCTCGCGGTCACCGTGTGGACCGTGCTCGGGTCGCCCAAACCTCCGCCCGGCCGGCATCTGCCCTCCCGCACGGCGGCGGTGCGGTAGACCTCCCCACCGATACCATTTCGGCATCGATCAATCCCAATTGGAATTTGGTGCGGCGGGGCGGCTGCCGCTATCCTCGCGACAAAACGACACTGCCGCACCGGCTTTCAGGAGGACCCCATGTTGAGACCGGCCCGACGCGTCGCATCCCGCGCGCCCCGCACTGCGATCGCCACCACCCTCGCTTTCCTCACCCTCATTTCTGGAGTCCGCGCCGGCATGGCCGAGACCTTCGCCTATGTCGGCAATGCCGACAGCAACGACATCAGCGTGTTCAAGATGGCTGAGAGCGGCGAGATGGTTCCCGTGCAGACGGCCGCCTTCACCGGCGTCGAAAAGCCCGGCTCCTCGACGCCGCTCGCGATCACACCCGACCACCGCGTGCTGATTGCGGGCGTCCGCTCGCAGCCGTTCGTTGCGGCGAGCTTTGCAATCGATCCCAAGACGGGTCAGCTCAGCCATATCGGCAACGGGCCGCTCGCCGACAGCATGGCCAATATCGCCCTCGACCGCAGCGGCAAGTTCCTGTTCAGCGCCTCCTATGGCGGCAACAAGGTCGCGCTGAATCCGCTCAACGCCAATGGCGTCGCGGGCGAGCCGAAGCAGGTGATCCCGACCGGGCTGAATGCGCACGCCTTCCTGCCCTCGCCCGACAACCGCTTCGTGTTCGCGACCAATCTCGGCTCCGACCAGGTGCTGGCCTTCGCGTTCGATGCCATGACCGGTACGCTCACGCCGAGCGATCCGCCGGCCCACAAGGTGCCGGAGAAATCGGGGCCGCGACATTTCGTATTCCACCCCAACGGCAAGTTCGTCTATCTCATCCACGAGCTGAACGGCGACGTCGCGGCGTTCGCGTACGAAGCCAAGAGCGGCGCATGGGACGAGATCCAGCGCACCACCGCGCTGCCGGAGGGGTTTTCGGGAAAGCCCTGGGCGGCAGACATTCACATCACCCCCGACGGCCGTTTCCTCTACGCTTCCGATCGCACCACCAACACGCTCACCGCCTACAAGGTCGATGCAACAAGCGGCAAGCTGTCCACGATCGGCAGCGTGCCGACCGAGAAGCAGCCGCGCGGCTTCCACATCGATCCCTCGGGGCGCTACCTCGCCGCCGTCGGCGAACTCTCCGACAGCATGACGGTCTATGCCATCGACCAGAGCGGCGGCGCGCTGACCAAGCTGAAATCCTACGCCACCGGCAAGAAGCCGAACTGGGTGGAGTTCTTGAGCCTGCCGTGAGATTGCTCACCTTTGGAGGCTGCGGGATGAGTTCGGCCTGCATGGTTCGAGACGCCCGCTTTGGCGGGCTCCTCACCATGAGGGTCTGATATCTCGCCGCGAAGCACGACCTCATCCTGAGGGCCAGGCGGGCGTCTCGAAGGATGGCCGCAGGGATGGGGGGAAGACAGCGAACCTTGGCGTCGGTCCCGAAGACTAATTCAACGGGCGGCAACGCGCCGCCCGTGCTGCTGCGGCATTCTCATCCGGCCGGCCCATGGTCTGCCGCGGTTGCTTCTGTTATCGATGAGGCCATCAAGGCCCCAACCGGAATGACCGATGCGTTCATTGCCTGCGCGTTCTTTTTCCCAGCATTTCGTTGCGCTCACCGGACTGCTGTTGCTGTCCGCCCAGCCCGCGCCTGCCGCCGATGACGACGCGCCCAAGGGACCGGCAGTCACGGTGCTGAAGGTCGCAAAATCCTGTTTCTCCGACATCGTCGAGGCCACCGGCACGATCGTCGCGCGCGAGGAAAGCTCCGTGCGGCCCGAGCGGCCCCGCCTGAAGGTGACGGAAGTGCTGGCGGAAGCCGGCGAAACCACCACCGCAGGCCAAGTGCTGGCGCGGCTGGCGCTGCCCGAGGGTGGCACGCTTCAGGTCACCGCCCCTGTTGCGGGCGTGATCGCGACGTCGACCGCGCAGATCGGCAACCTCGCCTCGGCCAAGGGCGAGGCGCTGTTCACCATCGTGGCGCGCAGCGAATACGATCTCGTCGGCCTCGTCGCGACCACCGATATGCGCAAGCTCGCGGTCAACCAGCAGGCGACCGTGCGCATCGCCGGCGCCGGAGATATCGACGGCAAGGTGCGCCGCATCGGCCCGACCGTCGAGCCGAACATCCAGCAGGGCATCGTCTATATCGGCATCTCCTCGCAGAAGCGGCTGTTGCTGAATGCGAGCGGGCGCGCGCTGATCAAGTCCGGACAGAGCTGCAACGTCGCGGTGCCGCTGACCTCGGTGCAATATTCCTCCGCCGGCACCGTCGTGCAGGTGATCCGCCGCAACCGCGTCGAGACCAAGCGCGTCGAGGTCGGACTGATGTCGGGCGGCAATATCGAGGTCCGCGACGGCCTCAACGAAGGCGATGTCGTCGTCGCCCGCGCCGGTGCGCTGTTGCGCGAAGGCGATGCCGTGCGCCCGGTGATGGCCGCGGAAGCTGCGAAGTAGGGTTGCTATAGTCCCGGACGCGCTGCAGCGTGTAATGCTGCTGCGCAGAGCCGGGACCCATCTCTCGTCCAGGCGATAGCCTAAAAAACCAAGCCCCGGCTCAGCGTCGCATCATTGCATGATGCGCCGCGTCCGGGGCACGAGACTTGGCAGAACCTAAGAAAAACTAGCCGCCGGCTTCGCCGAAATGGATATCTTCGAGCAGCGAGGAAGAGACCGACGGGACCTGGTCGCCTTCGCTCGCACGGGAGATGGCAACGCGGGTCTTGTTGAAGACGCTCTCGGCG
Source organism: Bradyrhizobium sp. LB13.1 (assembly GCF_054056815.1). Taxonomy (NCBI): domain Bacteria; kingdom Pseudomonadati; phylum Pseudomonadota; class Alphaproteobacteria; order Hyphomicrobiales; family Nitrobacteraceae; genus Bradyrhizobium; species Bradyrhizobium sp. LB13.1. Next base: position 282,204 of record NZ_JBSRYQ010000001.1, read on the forward strand.
CTGCCCTGCGCATTGAGATTGGTGAGGAACTCGCTGACCAGCACGCTGTGCTCGCCCTTGCCGTCGTCGACGACCTTGCCGGGCGAAGCCGAGGAAAGGATCAGCGCGTTGTCGGGCGCGGTGATCGGCGCGAGGCCGTGGCTGTACGAGCGGAAGCGGCGCTCATAGGGATTGCGGCGGGAAGCGTCGACCACGACGAGCTTGGCCTTGGCGCCCTGCTCCTTCATCATGTCGAGCACGCCGTCGATGGAAACGCCCTGGCGGCGGACATCGCTTTCCTTCCAGATCACGGCATCGACCGGCAACATGTAGCTTTGGCGGCCGGCCTCTACGCCGTAGCCGCCGAAGAACAGCATGACGACGGTGTCGCGCTTGATCCGGGACTTCAGGCGATTGACGGCGCGGACCATGTCGTCCCTGGTTGCGTCTTCCACCATGTCGACGTCAAAGCCGCTCTTGCGCAGCGACGAGGACAGCGCGCGGGCGTCGTTGATCGACTGCGTCAGCGGCGCGCTGGCGTCCGGGTAATGTCCATTGCCGATGACAAGCGCGAGACGCGAGGTCTGGCCGATCGAGCCGGTGACCTGGTCGGTCGAGATGGCCTTGGCGGCATCGAGCGTACGCATATTGAGGGCAGCATGGGCGCCGATCACGAGCGACACCGTGCCGATGAGGGCTGCGGCGACGGCGATCGTGCGTCGGGAAAGGTCGAGCTGCGTTACATTCATCTCGGTTCGTTCCTGTGCCAAAGACCAGCCAAGCACGCGCACATTGTTTGAGTAGCGCGATAGCGTCTTTAGGTTTGAGGGGTTGGCCGGGGTGTGCCCCCGAATTGCGCGCAACTTGCGGCGCCGCACCAAACAAACCTTTAACCGGATATTGCCTCCCCGGCAATAGATTGCGCAAAACTTGAGCTAAACCGCTGAAGATATTAGTTAATTTCCATCGCCCAATGTGTGATTTTTTTGCGTCCCCGTAGCCTTCCGGAGCTTGATTATGCAGACTTCGTGCCGGCTCTTTCTGTGACCGCTATCACATTTGTATTTCCTGCGAATCCGGGTAGCTTTTTCAACGAGTTGCAGGGGGTGGTGCGCGGCTGGGAGCGTGCCGGCCGGCCCCCGGCCAAATTCCGGCGACCAGGTATTTCATGAGCTTTCAATATTTTGCCGGCGCCGCCTGCCGGGCGCTGACAGCGCGGAAGGACGGCCCCTCGCTTTATGACGTCTGCGATCCCGTATTGTCTGTTGCGGCCAGCGGCGATCCGCATCTGGCCAAGTTCTACAAGACCGCGCTCGGCAATCCCGCATTGCGGGTGCTGCTGCGACGCGCGGGCGTGCCCGAGCTGCGCGACGAAGCGAAACTGGCCCGGCTGCGCGAGGCGCTGGTTCGCGCCCGCGACGAGGCCGAGCCCGATTGGGCGGCGGTCGGCCAGCCCGTCGCCGATCTCGTCGACAGCATCGCGCTGGATCATCCCAAGCCGCCGCCGGCCATGTTCACGGGCGCTATGCCGCAACAATCGCAGATCGACGGCGTGATCCGCGACTGCGCGCAGCATCTGCTCGGCTCGTACCGCAAAAATGGCTTTCTGCCGACCTACGCCGCGTTCAACCTGATCGGCGATCCTGATTTCCGCGGGCGCGAGCTGACCATGGCGCTCACGGGCCTCAACGCGCGCGGCTACAAGAACTCCTCGCTGCTGTTCAATCTCGCCCGCGTCTTCATTGCGCGCTCGCCGGCGCGCGCGGTCGTCAATCCGCCCTGGACCGGCATCGCCGAGCCGATGTGGGAGCCGGTGCAGATCCGCCACCGCTCGGCTTATTACGACGCGTTCTTCATCGAGGCGCTGTTGAGTTACGTCGAGACCGGGCTCGCCTCGTCCACCGACAAGATGGCGGCTGAGCGCGCGATCGCCGACATGGTGGATTTTTGCGTCAACATCAGCCGCGAGGAAGTCGAGGGCCTCGATGGCGCACGGTTCAACGTCATCACCGCGCTGGCGCCCGCGCCGCATCCGCGCTTTTCGCGCTACTTCGCCCAGATCAAGCAGGACCTCGGTTTCGGCGTCTACGTGCCGGATTGCGACACCACGGCCTGCTCGATCTCCGCGGCGACGCAGGCCGGCTGCACCGATCCGATCCTCGACCAGCCGCTGCTGGATTTCTACGCCGGCTACCAGGTGCGCGCGGGCGTCAACGAGCCACGCGTGACCGTGCCGATCAACGACAATATCGACTATGAGGGCGGGGTCGCGACCTGGATCGACAATCTCGAGGGCGAGCGGCCCTACGGCAACGATCTCGATCCGACACTCAATCTCGACATTCTCGAGGTCAGCTTTCGCAACCTCGCGCGCTGGAAAGTATTGGAGACGCCGGCGCGGCTCGCCACCGTGCATCGCATCATCGGCTTTCAGAAGCGGCTTGCCGCGAGCGGCGCCTTCGCCAATCCGCGCTCACACATCTATTACCTGCCGGAGCTCTACAGTGCCTATTTCGGCCGCTGCTACGCAGCGTTCCTGGCGCTGCCGCTGGCGGCGCAGGCCGCGGTCGATCCCGATGGCGATTTCGATTTCATCCGTCACCGCGTGCTCTCCTACGTCCAGGGCGAGCTGATGGCCGCCGAGATGAACGTGTTCGACGCGGCGCTGGCGCTGATCGCGCTCGGCCATCTCGGCGCCGACCCGCGCGCCTTTGCGCCGGCGCTGAACGTGATCGTCGCGAGCTTGGGCGAAGGCGGCCGCCGCGGCCCGTTTCGCGCCTATGAGTGGAACAAGATGAAGACGCCGACGCGGATTTTGGTCGGTGGGCCTGAGGTGACGTCGGCGTTCGTGCTGATGGGGCTGGCGGTGGCCAAGCGGGCGATGGCGGGACGAGGGTGAGATGGTCTCGTGCCCCGGACGCAATGACGGGAAGTTGAAAGCCCGTCTGCCAGGCAAACGCTGGCCGGGCGGACAAAAGCCGACCACAATCGCGAGATCTATCGCAATTTTCATCACACGCGGACCGGCATGTTGCGAAAATTTCTGATTGCGCTGTCACTGCTCGCCTTATCCTTGCCCGGCTTGCCGTCGCCGGCTGAGGCCGCCGACATCACCGGCACCGCAAAAGTCCGCGCCGGCGACGCAGTCGTGATCGGCAACACGCGGATCCGGCTCGGCGGCATCGACGCGCCCGCGGTCGACCAGCTCTGCCTCAACACCAAGGGCGAGCGCTGGACCTGCGGCATCGCGGCCCGCGACGAGCTCGCCAAATACACCGAGGGCAAGAGCTGGGTCTGCCATGCGCGGTCGATCGACCGGCGCGGCCGCACCGTGGCGCGCTGCGATGTCGGCGGCGAAGACATCCAGAAATGGCTGGTTCGCACCGGCTGGGCGCTGGCCTATACCCGCATCTCTCACGATTACGAACCCGATGAGGCAGCCGCGCGGGAGGCAAAAGCCGGGATGTGGCAGGGCGCCTTCATCGCGCCCTGGGACTGGCGCGTGCGCAACAAGAAGACCACGATATTGGGCGCCACAAAGCCGCCCGAGGGCGCGCATGCGATCCTGCTCGCTTCGGCCTCGGGACCGGTCGCGCCCTCGCCGGACTGCACCATCAAGGGCAACGTCAACAGCGGCGGCGAGTGCATCTATCACCAGCCGACCAGCCGCTGGTATGCGCAGATCAAGATGAAGATCAGCAAGGGCACGCGCTGGTTCTGCTCGGTGGAAGAGGCGGAAGCCGCCGGCTGCCGCGAGACCAAGAGATAGAGCATGGTGCGGAAAAGTGTGAGGCGGCTTTCCGACAAGACCATGCTCAGAACAAAAGACCACTCCAGACCTGCGTTTTACGTGCTTTTCTTGGGCTTCTGCGGCGCGTAAAAGAAGAAAACAACCTCCAGACCGTCTTCACGACACAAGGAAGTATAGCAATGACCGTTCGCGCGGGCCGGGAATTTCTGGCCATCCCCGGGCCCACCAATATGCCCGACGAGGTGCTGCGGGCGATGCATCGTCCGGCGATCGACATCTACTCCAAACAGATGACCGATCTGACCGAGAGCCTGCTCGGCGACATCTCAAAACTGTTTGCGACCAAGGGCAAGTCCTACATCTACATCGCCAATGGTCACGGCGCCTGGGAAGCGGCGCTGAGTAACGTGCTGTCGCGCGGCGAAAAAGTGCTGGTGCTGGAGAGCGGGAGGTTCGCGATCGGTTGGGGCCATGCGGCTTCCCTGATGGGCGCCGAGGTCGAGGTGCTCAAGGGCGACTGGCGCCGCGCGGTACGGCCGCACGAGGTCGAGGAGCGCCTGCGCCGCGACAAGGAGCATGCGATCAAGGCCGTCGTCGTCGTCCAGGTGGACACGGCCTCGGGCGTGCAGAACGACATCGAGGCGATCGGCAAGGCGATCAAGGCGAGTGGCCATCCGGCGCTGTACATGGTCGACACCGTGGCGTCGCTCGGCTGCATGCCGTTCGAGATGGACAAATGGGGCATCGACGTCGCGATGTCGGGCTCGCAGAAGGGCCTGATGACGCCGCCCGGCCTCGGCTTCGTCGCCGCCAATGCGCGTGCACTCGAGGTGCACAAGAAAGCCAACATGGCGACGCCCTATTGGAGCTGGAGCGAGCGCGAAGGCACTGAGCATTACCGCAAATACGCCGGCACCGCGCCGGTGCATCTGCTGTTCGCACTGCGCCAGGCAATCGACCTCTTGCACGAGGAAGGGCTGGAGAACGCCTTCCGCCGCCACAGCCTGCTCGGCGAAGCCGCGCGCCGCGCCGTCGGCGCATGGTCGGAAGGCCAGGTGCTCGGCTTCAACATCGCCGAAGCCAGCGAGCGTTCCAACACCGTGACCACGGTGACCATGAGCAACGGCCATGATCCGGCAGTGCTGCAAAGCTATTGCAAGGAAAAATGCGGTGTCGTGCTCGGCAACGGCATCGGCGACCTCACCGGAAAAGCCTTCCGCATCGCCCATATGGGCCATGTCAATGCCCCGATGCTGCTCGGCACGCTGGGAGTGATTGAGATCGGTCTCAACGCGCTGAAGATCCCGCACGGCAAGGGCGGGCTCGAAGCGGCGGTCGCGTATCTTGGCGATGAGGTGGCGGTGTAAGCCAGCTTCGCGTCTCTCCCTTCTCTCCTTGTGGGAGAAGGAAAGATCAGCGCTCCACGCGATATGCGGCGACCTGCGCCTTCAACTCGTCCAGCGATGCAAGTGATGCCTTCGGATCGACCCGATATTCCCCACGCGCCAGCCATTTCAACACCTTCGCATCAACGACCGGCGAATGGTGGATGACGTCGCCGTAATTGTTGAGGTCGTGCGTGACTTCCTTGATCGCGCGGAAATCGTAAAGGCGAACGTTGGGAAGCTGCGTGAGGCGCTCCGCCACGCGCGCCGTGAGATCGGTGACGATCTTCAGCGTCGCAGGCGAGGCATCGCGCATCGCGACGAATTGCAGGATTGAATAGGGCGGGAAGTAGATGTCGAAGGTCACGTCTGGGTGCCGCGTGATCAGGCCCACGGCATCGCGCTCGAAGTGCCGCACCATGGCGTCGTAGCCATAGCCTTCGCCGAGAAAGCGGCTGCGCACGGGATTTGTGATGTAGGCGAAGGCGGCAAGCGCCTTCTCTGCATTGTAGCCACGGGCGACGTCGAAATCCCGCGGCAGCGCGTAGATGTCGTCGACGTCAGGCAGTGCGAACTTGACAGGGAGAAACGGCGCGGCCCGGGTCAGCGGCTGCCGCAACGGCGGAACCGACCGCAGCAGCGCGAACAGCGATTCCTTCGCCATCGCCGCGCTGAAAAGATAGGACGCGATCCCCTTTGCCGTCCCGCGATAGAGATCGACGGAGAAATAAGGATCCGTCTCGATGTCAGCCGCATCGACAAAAATAAAATCGTCCATCTGCCAGATCACGCGCTTTGCGCCGCGGTCGATTGCCTGCTCCAGCACAAAACCCTGCTGGCGCGAATTGGAGCCGGTCATCGCCAGCTTGAGCGAGTGCACGCCGAGCGCATGGTCGATGTCGCTCTGACGAAAATGGATCGCGAGCGAGGTGCCCATGAAGGCGGTGTCGAACGACTGGCTGCGGATCAGCCCGGCATTCTGCACGCGCGTGTCGTCCGAATAAAAGGGTGCGACGAGACGCGCGGACCGAAACAGTTGCAGCGGATCGACGCCGTAAATGAGCGCAGCCGCCCCGAGCACGCACGCGATGCTCGCGAGCAGAAGACGCCCTGGATATGTGAACGTGCCCCGCATCAGAACCGGAAATAGATGAATTCGCTGTGGCTCTGGATGCCCAAAATCCCGAACGCAAGCACCAGCGACGCGCCATAGAGGACCAGAGGCCGCATCCGTCCCGCCATCAAGCCCTCTCCGACCCTGCGGTTGGCGTGGTCGTATCCCATGAGTCCTTGCGTGTTCGGCGCCAGCCACACCAGCGCGGCATAGATCGTGACCTGCGCCAGCGCCGCGATCTCCTCGCGGCCGAGGATGACGTTCGCCGGATCGGCCATGGCGCCGAGAACCCGCAGCGCCCAGTCGACCCGCTCGGCACGGAAAAACACCCAGGCAACGACGACGGCAAGGAAAGTGAGTACGGCCCCGGCGATCCGGACCGGACGCGCAAGAGCCCCGGGGATGTTCGGCACCAGCGCGTTGAAGGCGTGATTGACGCAGAGATAAGCGCCATGCAGCGCGCCCCACACCACGAACGTCCAGGCGGCACCATGCCAGAGCCCGCCGAGCAGCATCGTGATCATCAAATTGACATAGCGCAGCACGCGGCCGTGGCGGTTGCCGCCGAGCGGGATGTAGAGATAGTCGCGCAGGAATTGCGACAAGGTCATGTGCCAGCGGCGCCAGAACTCGACGATGCTGGTGGCCTTGTAGGGCGAGTTGAAATTGACGGGCAGGAAGATGCCGAACATCAGCGATATCCCGATCGCCATGTCGGAATAGCCGGAGAAGTCGAAATAGAGCTGGAAGGTGTAGGCGAGCGAGCCAAGCCAGGCCTGATCAAAACTCGGCGCGCGCGCATCGAAGGCGAGCGCGACCAGCGGCTGGATGCCGTCGGCAAGGCATGTCTTCTTGAACAGGCCGATCGCAAAGATGATGATTCCGCACAAAATGAGATGCGCATGCGGATGCTTGGTTTCCTCCCGCTCGAATTGCGGGATCATGTCCTTGTGGTGGAGGATCGGTCCCGCGATCAGGTGCGGGAAGTATGTCACGAACAGCGCGTAGTGCGGCAGGGCGTAAGCCGCGACCTGCCCGCGATAAGCGTCAACCAGGAACGCGATCTGGGTGAACGTGTAGAAGGAGATACCGACCGGCAGCAGGATGTGGACCGCGAAGTGCGTCCCGGTTAGCGCGTTGATGTTCTCGGCGGCGAAGCCGGCATATTTGAAAATGCCAAGCACCAGGAGATCGCCGGCGACGCCAAGCGCGAGAGCCGTCTTTCGTTGCGACGGAGTAAGCTTCGCCACGATGAGGAGATGGCCGACGCCGTAGTTGAAGGCGATCGATATCAGCAACAGGGCAACGAACTGCCAGTTGCCGATGGCATAGAAAGCGAGCGAGGCCGCCGCCAGCCAGATCACCGGGGCCAGATTGCTGCGCCGCCCGAGCCAGAAATACCCGGCCAGCGCGGCCGGAAGGAACAGCAGGATGAACGGATAGGAATTGAACAGCATCGGCCTGGACCGGAGGCGGGACTAAAGGACTTGGTCCTACTAAAGGACTTGGCCCCTAAAGCATACAAGCGGCCGGTCAACAACCCGATGGTGCAGTCCTTGGCGCAGCGGCGCTGGCAATTCGCGGAATCGGGACGATATAAGGTGGAGCACGCATCTGAACGAGGATCGAGTGACACAGGCCAAAACACCTTCCCAGCCCCCAATCGCCCCGCGCCGGCCGCATTCCATCACGCAGCACGGGATTACCGTGACCGACGACTATGCCTGGCTGAAGGACGAAAAATGGCAGGAGGTGCTGCGCGATCCCGCGGTGCTCGATCCCGACATCCGTAAATATCTCGACGAAGAGAATGGCTACACTGAGAGCCTGCTCGGCCATACCGCCGCCCTCCAGAAGTCGCTGGTGCGCGAGATGCGGGGGCGGATCAAGGAGGACGATTCCAGCGTGCCGTCGCCGGACGGTGAGTTCGCCTATTTCCGCAAGTTCCGCGAAGGCGGCCAGCACGAGCTGTTCGGCCGCATGCCGCGCGACGGCGGCGAGGGCCATATCGTGCTCGACGGCGATGCGCTCGCCAAGGACCACGCATATTTCAAATTCGGCGGCAGCCGGCACTCGAACGACCACAAGCTGCAAGCCTGGAGCGCCGACACCAAGGGCTCGGAATATTTCTCCATCCGCGTGCGCGACTGGGCAACCGGAAAGGATCTTGACGACGTCGTCGAGGAGACCGACGGCGGCGTGGTCTGGAGCAAGGACGCGACGTCGTTCTTCTATGTGAAGCTCGACGACAATCACCGCCCGATGCAGGTGTGGCGGCACAAGCTCGGCACCAGGCAGGCCGACGACACCCTCGTCTACGAGGAGCAGGATTCCGGCTGGTTCACCCATCTGCACGAAAGTACCAGCGGCCGCTTCTGCGTGATCGCCGGCGGCGATCACGAGACGTCGGAGCAACGACTGATCGATCTCGTCAACCCCAAGGCACCGCCGCGCCTGGTCGCGGCGCGCGAGGAGGGCGTGCAATATTCGCTCGGCGATCGCGGCGACGAGCTCTTCATCCTCACCAATGCCGACGACGCCATCGACTTCAAAGATCGTCACTGCACCGCTCAGTTCACCCGAGCGCAAGAACTGGCGCGATTTGATCCCGTATCGACCGGGTATCTACATCATCGATCTCGATCTCTATGCCGGCCATCTGGTGCGGCTGGAGCGCGCCAACGCGCTGCCATCCATCGTGATCCGCGATCTCGCATCGAACGAGGAGCATGCCATCGCCTTCGACGAGGCGGCCTATTCGCTCGACACGATGGGCTCCTACGAGTTCGAGACGACCACGCTGCGCTTCGCCTATTCGTCGATGACGACGCCGTCGGAAGTCTATGACTATGACATGACCAAGCGCACGCGCACCCTGCGCAAGCGCCAGGAGATCCCGTCGGGCCACGATGCGAGCGACTACGTCACGACGCGCATCATGGCGAAGGCGCATGACGGCGCCGAGGTTCCGGTGTCGATCCTCTATCGCCGTTGGGTGAAGCTCGACGGTTCGGCGCCGCTGCTGCTTTACGGTTACGGCTCCTACGGCATGGGCGATGCCGGCGTCGTTCAACGCCAACCGCCTGTCGCTGGTCGACCGCGGCTTCGTCTACGCCATCGCACATATCCGCGGCGGCGCCGACAAGGGCTGGGGCTGGTATCTCGACGGCAAGCGCGAGAAGAAGACCAATTCGTTCGACGACTTCTCAGCCAGCGCCCGCGCGCTGATCGACGCGAAGTACACCTGCGCAAAGCGCATCGTCGGTCATGGCGGCTCGGCCGGCGGCATGCTGATGGGCGCGGTGGCCAACCGCGCCGGCGAATTGTTCGCCGGCATCGTGGCCGAAGTGCCGTTCGTCGACGTGCTCAATACCATGCTCGACGACACGCTGCCGCTGACGCCGCCGGAATGGCCGGAATGGGGTAACCCGATCGAGAGCGAGAAGGATTTTCGCACCATCCTGTCCTACTCGCCTTACGACAATGTCGCGGCGAAAGACTATCCGGCGATCCTGGCGATGGGCGGCTTGACTGATCCGCGCGTGACCTATTGGGAGCCCGCCAAATGGATCGCACGCCTGCGCGCCACGATGAGCGGTGGCGGCCCGGTGTTACTCCGCACCAACATGGGCGCCGGCCACGGCGGCGCCTCAGGACGCTTCAACCGGCTCGACGAAGTCGCGATCGTGTACGCGTTCGCGCTGTGGGCGGCGGGGATGGTGGAGGCGGAGGTGTAAGCCACCTCCGCCGTCCTCCTGGCGAAGGGCAGGACCCATACCGCGTGAGCTATCGATGGCGTGCGGTGCGTGTACCGCGGGAAGGCCACTTAACTGCGAGTCTTCGCCAAACTTCTCCCTGGGGTATGGGTCTCGGCCTTCGCCGGGACGACACGAGTGATTGTGGTGCTATCTACTGCCCAACTACCGCCCGTTCTTCTTCCGCCATTCTGCAAAATCGGTGAGCGTCTGCGGATCGGTGGCCGGATAGAGTCCGAAAATGCCGCGGCCCTTGTTGACTTCCTCGGTGACGAAGTCCTCGAACGCGGTCATCTCGAAGGTTTCGTTGGCGATCTCGTCGGCGAGATGCGCGGGGATCACGATCACGCCGTCGCTGTCGCCGAGAATGACGTCGCCGGGAAACACCGGCGCATCACCGCAGCCGATCGGCACATTGATCTCGATCGCGTGATGCAGCGTCAGATTGGTCGGCGCGCTCGGGCGATGGTGATACGCGGGGATACCGATTTTTGCGATCTCGGCCGAGTCGCGAAACCCGCCGTCGGTGACGACGCCGGCGACACCGCGCTTCATCAAGCGCGTCACCAGGATCGCACCGGCGGAAGCGGCGCGCGCGTCCTTGCGGCTGTCCATCACCAGCACGCTGCCCGCCGGACAATCCTCGACCGCCTTGCGTTGCGGATGGGAGCGATCCCTGAAGACGTCGATGGTGTTGAGATCTTCGCGGGCCGGCATGTAGCGCAGCGTGAAGGCCTCACCAACCATGGTCGGCTGATCCGCACCGAGCGGGTGCACATCCTGGATCATCTGGATGCGCAGGCCGCGCTTGAACAAGGCGGTGGCGACGGTGGCGGTGGAGACGGATTTGAGCTTGGTGCGGGTGGCTTCGGTAAGTTTGGTCATCCCATACTCTCTAGTAAATCGAGGGCTCGCCGATCGGCGCGCCGAAGTCAGTTTCGAGGAAGTCGAAGTCGCAGCCGTCATTGGCCTGCTTGATGTGTTTCGTGAACATCCAGCCATAGCCGCGCTCGAAGCGGCGCTCGGGCCGCTTCCAGGCGGCACGGCGCTTTTCAAGCTCGGCTTCGGAGACGTCGAGATTGATGGTGCGGGCGCCGACATCGAGCGTGATGCGGTCGCCGTTCCGGACCAGCGCCAGCGGCCCGCCGACATAGGATTCGGGAGCCACATGCAAAATGCAGGCGCCATAGCTGGTGCCGCTCATGCGCGCATCGGAGATCCGCACCATGTCGCGCACGCCCTGCTTCACGAGCTTTGTCGGGATCGGCAGCATGCCCCATTCCGGCATGCCCGGCCCCGCCCTGCGGCCCGACATTGCGCAGGATCAGGATGTGGTCTTCGGTGACGTCGAGATTGGGATCGTCGACCGCCTTCTTCATCGCAGGATAGTCGTCGAACACCAGTGCCGGCCCCGTGTGCTTGAGGAAGCGCGGCGCGCAGGCGGAGGGCTTGATGACGCAGCCGTCGGGCGCGAGATTGCCCTTGAGCACGGCGAGCGCGCCCTCCTTGTAGATGGGATTGTCGACCGAGCGGATCACGTCGTCGTTGTGCACTTCGGCGCCCGCGATGTTCTCGCCGACGGTCTGTCCCGTGACGGTGATGCAATCGAGATGCAGATGCTGCTTGATCTGACCCATCAGCGCCGGCAGGCCGCCGGCATAGAAGAAGTCCTCCATCAGATAGGCATCGCCGCTCGGCCGCACGTTGGCGATGACAGGCACCTTGCGGCTTGCGATCTCGAAATCGTCGAGGCCGATATCGAGACCGGCGCGGCGCGCCTGCGCGATCAGATGGATGATCGCATTGGTCGAGCAGCCCATCGCCATCGCCACCGCGATCGCGTTCTCGAAAGCCTTGCGGGTCTGAATCGTCTTCGGCGTCAGATCTTCCCAGACCATCTCGACGATGCGGCGGCCGCATTCAGAGGCCATGCGGATGTGGTTGGCGTCGGCGGCGGGAATCGAGGAGGCGCCCGGCAACGTCATGCCGATCGCCTCGGCAATCGCGGTCATGGTGGAGGCGGTGCCCATGGTCATGCAGGTGCCGTAGCTGCGAGCGATGCCGGCCTCGATGTCGAGCCAGTCTTTGTCGGAGATTTTTCCGGCGCGCCGCTCGTCCCAATATTTCCAGCCGTCCGAGCCGGAGCCGAGCGTCTTGCCTTTCCAGTTGCCGCGCAGCATCGGACCGGCCGGCAGATAGATCGCCGGGATGTTCATCGATGTCGCGCCGAGCAACAGCGCTGGCGTGGTCTTGTCGCAACCGCCCATCAGCACCACGCCGTCGACAGGATGGCTACGCAGCAGCTCTTCCGCGTCCATCGCCAGCAGATTGCGGTAGAGCATGGTGGTCGGCTTGAGCAGCGATTCCGACAGCGACAGCGCCGGCAACTCCAGCGGCAGGCCGCCGGCCATCAGGATGCCGCGCTTGACGTCGTCGACGCGCGACTTGAAATGCATGTGGCAGGGCTGCGCGTCCGACCAGGTGTTGAGGATCGCGATGATCGGGCGGTCCTTCCACTCCTCCGGAGCGTAGCCCATCTGCATGGTGCGCGAGCGATGGCCGAACGAGCGGAGATCGTCGGGCGCGAACCAGCGCGCGCTGCGGAGCTGGTCGGGCGTTATTTTCTTCTTGGTCATGATTGGGTGCCCCATTTCTGCACGGTGTTCCGCTCGATGGCGCGGAAGATCAGGTTCTCGACAAAAAGCCCGATGATAATCACCGTCAAGAGGCCTGCGAAGACCGCAGGTATGTCGAGGAGGTTGCGGTTCTCGAAGATGAACCAGCCGAGCCCGCCCTGCCCCGAGGACACGCCGAACACCAACTCGGCCGCGATCAGCGTGCGCCAGGCGAAGGCCCAGCCGATCTTCAGGCCGGTGAGGATCGAGCCGAATGCCGCGGGAATGAGAATTTTGGCCACGTAGGGCAGCCCGCGCAGGCCGTAGTTTCGTCCGACCATGCGCAGCGTGTTGGACACGCTCTTGAAGCCGGAATGGGTGTTGAGCGCGACCGGCCACAACACCGAATGGATCAGCACAAACACCAGACTGCCGTTGCCGAGGCCGAACCAGATCAAAGCGAGCGGCAACAGCGCGATCGCCGGCAGCGGATTGAACATCGCCGTAACAGTCTCGAGGAAATCGGTACCGATCCGCGTCGAGATCGCGAGCACGGTGAAGATCGCGGCCAGCACGATGCCGGCCGAATAGCCCATGAACAAGACCTTCAGCGACGTCCATGCGCGCATCGGAATCGTGCCGTCCTTCACGCGCTCGAACATCGTGATGACGGTATCGTGCAGCGTCGGGAACAGCAGCGGATTGTCCAGGGTGAGGCCGTAGGCTTCCCAGATCGCCGCCAGGAACAGGATGATGACGGTCTTGCGGACAAAACCGTCGTTCCACAGCAGCTCAAGCACGCTCAGCTTGCGCTCGACCTCGGCTGCGCCGCCGGCGGTGGCGGCCGGCGCGTCACGCAGCAATATTCTCGCTTCGCCCATGGCGGCTTCCCTCAATGCGCCGTTGCTTCGGAGGCGAACAGGAGATCGTGGATCTCCTTCTCCAGCCGGCCGGCGCTGCCATCGTCATTGGAGACCTTGTCGACGTCGACCACCTCGGCCTTGACGCGGCCGGGATGCGGCGACAGCAACAGGATGCGGTTGCCGATGCGGATCGCTTCCGCAATCGAATGCGTCACGAACAGCACGGTGAATTTGGTCTCGCTCCAGAGCTGAAGCAGCTCGTCCTGGCAAGTTCGCCGCGTCAGCGCATCAAGCGCGGCGAACGGCTCGTCCATCAGCAGGATGTCCGGCTCCATCGCCATGCCGCGCGCGATCGCGACGCGCTGCTTCATGCCGCCGGACAGCGTGTGCGGATAGGCATCAAACACGCGTGTCAGCCCGACCTTCTCGATATAGGCCCGCGCCCGCGCTTCGGCGTCCTTGCGCGATAGCTTTCGCGCGGTCAGCAGCGGGAACATCACGTTGGCGAGCACGCTCTTCCAGGGCAGGAGCTGGTCGAACTCCTGGAAGATCATCATGCGGTCGGCGCCAGGGCCGCGGATTTCGCGGTCGTTGATGGTCATGCGGCCTTCGCTAGGCGCCATGTAGCCACCGACGGCCTTGAGCAGGGTCGACTTGCCGCAGCCGGACGGCCCGAGCAGCACGAAGCGATCGGACTTGTCGACGGTGAAGCTCACTCTTTCGGTGGCCGTGACGATTGCGCTGGAGGTCTTGTAGCGCAGCGTCACGGAGCTGACGTCGAGCAGCGCCATCAGTTACCCTTCAGATCGTGCGCAACGGGGAGATAGTAGTCGGTCCAGGCCTTGGGCTGGGTCTTCAGCGTGCCGGTCTTGAACAGATGGGCGGCGAATTTCATCGTGCCCTGCGGCTCGAGATTCCACTCCATCATCCCGGGCTCCTTCAGAAGATCGAGCAGCTCTTCCACCGAGGTCTTGTCGCCGGTGATCTCCTTGTAGATCTCGACCGCCTGCCTGGTGTCGCTGCGGATCAGATCCTGCGCTTCCTTGGTGGCATCGCGCACGGCCTGGATGATTTTCGGATTGGCATCGGCGAACTTCGTCGTGGTGAAGAACTGCGCCTGGCTCAGCGGGCCGCCCATCACGTCAGGCGAGCTCAGCACGACATGCGCGCCCGGCACGTTCTTTAGCTCCAAGAAGGTGAAGGGCGGGATCGAGAAGTGGGTGTGTACCTCGTGCTTGGAATTGGACAGCGCCGCATAGGCGTCCGGATGGCCGAGCTGCACGGTGTTGACGTCCAGCTTCGACCATTGGTCGGCGCCGAAAGCCTCGGCGGCGGCGATCTGCAATACGATCGCCTGGGTCGAGACTTTCACGGTCGGCACGGCGATCTTGTCGCTCGGGCCGAAATCCTTGATCGACTTGATGTTGGCGTCGCGGCTGATCAGCGTCATCGGCTGCGCCGAGGTCGCGACGATGCCCTTGACGCCACCGCGCGTGCGGTCCCACAGCAACAAAAGATTGCCTGTACCGGTGTTGAGAATATCGACGCCGCCCGCGAGCAGCGCGTCGGTCTGCGCACCGCCGCCGGAGAAGGTGACCCATTTGGTGGTGACGCCTGCTACGCCGAGCTGAGCTGCGTGCTTCTCGATCAGCTTCTGCTTTTCCATGATGTGGCTCGGCATGTAGAAAATGCCGGGCTGGCGCGACAGCGAGATCTCGGACTTCTGCTGCGCCTGCGCCGTGGATACCGAGAGAGCGGTTGCGGCGATCAGGGTGGCGGCCACCAGTTGGCTGCGGAGATGCTTGATCATTGTTGTGTGTTTCCTCCGGGTGAGCGTCGCGCTGCGTTGACCCTGCTGATGCACTAATATATTAGTGCATCAAAGGCAAGCGGGGCCCGACATGGAAGCAGCCCATACCGCGCCGCGCGCACCCGCAAAAACGGCATCGAGGCTCGATCGTGCCCGACAGGCCGCGCCGCAGGTGTTCGAGCGGCTGCGCAATGCGATCATCGCCCTGGAGCTACCGCCGGGCGCGCCGCTGTCACGCGCCGAGCTTGCCGGCCAGTTCGGCGTCAGCTCGACGCCTGTCCGCGATGCCTTGATGCGGCTCGAGGAAGAAGGCCTGGTCGACGTGTTTCCGCAGCACGCCACCGTGGTCAGCCGGATCGATATCAACCGCGCCGAGCAGGCGCATTTCCTGCGTCAGGCGCTGGAGCTGGAGATCGTGCGCCTGCTCGCAGCCAACGGCGACGCCGCATTGGTAATCCGCCTCGATCACGCCGTTGCGCTGCAACAACAATCTGCCAAGGCTGGTGACTTCGAGGCCTTCATGGCCGACGACAACTCTTTTCACGCGCAGCTTTACGCCGCGGCCGGCAAGCAGGATTTGTGGGCGCTGGTGCGCAGTCGCAGCGGACATATCGACCGGCTGCGCCGGCTGCATTTGCCTTCGCCCGGCAAGGCCCAGAACATCGTCCGCCACCACAGACTGATTGCGCGCGCGATCGAGGCCGGCGATGCCGATGCCGCGCAACAGCATTTGCGCAAGCATCTGTCAGGTACGCTCAGTGAGCTCGACAAGATCCGGAGCCACCATCCGGAGTACCTGACCGACTAGCCGTGTGTGCTGATCATGTGCCCGTAATCGTGCATATATACAGCCGTCGAATCCAGACGCCGTTTACAATCGTCGGACGGGCGCGAAGTGCTTGCAGGATGGGCACAATCCGCGCAACAGTTTCGTATTTGAAGCTTTGATTTGGGTCGCTGGGAACATCCCTGCCCGACCCGGAGGTTTTTGACGTGGCCAACATCCTGATCGTGGATGACGACCCGGCCGTGCAAATCACAATCCGGCTGCTGCTGGAGAGAGCGGGCCATCACGTCACCCTCGCTGGCGATGGCCGCAAGGGGCTCGCGCTGTTCGCGGCCAGCCAGTTCGACTTGCTGTTCCTCGACATCTTCATGCCCGGCATGGACGGGCTGGAGACGATGCGCCACATCCGGGCGCGGGCGCCGACCATTCCGATCATCGTCATTTCCGGCCGTTCGATCACGCCGGGCGCTTTCGCAGAACCGGATTTTCTCAAGATGGCGACCAAGCTCGGCGCGGGCGCGGGCCTGCAGAAGCCGTTCCGCCCCGACGCGCTGCTCGCCGCAGTCGACCGCTACCTGAAAACAGCGCAATCGACGGCCGTGCCGCAACCCGATGCCGGCTCCGGCGGCCGATGACGGAGCGGTTCATGTTGCAACCTAGCAGAACATTCGGGACCGTACGCGACGTGGCGCGAGGGCCGACATGACCCTCGCAACCCGGCTGGCCATCGCAATGATTCTGCTGGTCGCAGTTGCGGTCTCCGCTGCCGGATGGCTGAGCCATTACAGCCTGGAGCAGGCCTTCCTGCCGCGCGTGCTCGACCGTATCGAGACACAATCCCGGCTGCTGGCTTCCCAGCTCGAAGTCCAGACCGACGGCGCACGCGCCGATATTGTCACGTTCCGCTCCCGTGCCGCGGTACGCGGCATGATCGACGCGCATTTCAACAACGGTATCGATCCAACTGACCACCTGTCAGAAAAGAACTGGCGCGAGCGGTTGCTGCCCCAACTCGTGGCCGTTGTCGGAGCCAACCCGACCTACGCGAAATTTCGCGTCATCAACATCGACGGCAGCGAATATCTGCGGGTCGACCGATCCGGCCCGACAGGATCGGTGCGCATCGTCCCCGACGATGGCCTGCAAAACAAGGACGAGCGCTTCTTCTTCCAGGAAGCGATCAAGCTGTCGGAGGATCAGGTCTACGTCTCTCCGGTCGATCTGAATGTCGACGATGGCGTGATTCAGATGCCCTATGTGCCGACGCTACGCGTCGCGGCACCGCTGTTCGGGTCCGGTCACCGGCTGTTCGGCATCGTCGTCGTCAATGTCGACATGCGCCAGGTGTTCGACCGTATCAGGATAACGAGCCGGCGCGGGGAGCAGGTCTACGTGGTTGGCCGCAACGGCGATTATCTCGTGCATCCGGATCGCACCCGCGAATTCGGCTCGCAACTGGGGACGCCGAGGCGCTGGCAGAACGACTTCCCTTATTTCTCTTCAGTCACCGGATCGACCCTGGGTGCGACCCAGGTCGTGCGGGAAAACGACGGCAAGCCGAGCGGCACCGCGATCGCGCCCGCGATCCTGGCCGAGGGTCAGTGGGCCGGCATCATCCGCATCGTGCCCTACGCCGTCTTCATGGCGCCGGCCGTCATCATCGAGAAGACGACGATCACGATCGGCCTCATCGCAGTGATGGTCGCCGCCGTGCTGGCGGTGCTGCTGGCGCAGTCGCTGACCCGGCCGATCGGCCGGCTCACCACCGCGGTCGATGCGATCGGGCGCGGCAAGCCCGCCGATATTCCAATCGACGCATCAGGCGAGACCGGCCTGCTGGCACGTGCTTTCGCCCGCATGGTCGAAGAAACGAACGCGAAGACATCGGCATTGGAGCACGAGGTTCTGGAGCACCGGCGCACGGAGGCCGCCCGCGACCAGCTCGCCGTTCGCGAACGCCTGTTCAGCGCGGCGGTCGAATCCTCGGACGATTCGATCGTCATGCAGACGCTCGACGGCACCATCATCGGATGGAACGCGGCGGCCGAGCGCCTCTACGGCCATACGGCCGAGGAGGCGGTCGGACAGCCGACTTCGATCCTCCTGCCGGCCGATCGCCGCGAAGAGGGCAAGGATTATCTGCGGCGGATTTCGCGGGGCGAACGCATCGAACACTTCGAAACGGTGCGCCTGCGCAAGGACGGCACTCCGGTCGATATCTCGGGTGAGCCTGTCGCCGATCAGGGGCGCTTTGGGCGAGATCATCGGCGCCTCCGGCTCGGCGCGCCGCCTCACTGACGCGCGCCAGACCGAGCGAGCGCTGCAACAAACGCTCGAGGAGCGGCGACAGCTGTTCGATGCGTCGCAAGACCTGATCATGATCATGGATTCGCGCGGCCATATCGTGCAGATCAGCCCGAGCAGCCAAGCCGTTCTCGGCTACCCGCCGGACGAGATGATCGGCCGCAGCGGCGTCGACTTCATTCACCCAGCGCATCTCGATCAATCTCGCGAGGAAATGCGCGCACTGCGGCGCGGCGACAGTCCGAAGCTCGCCGACACCCGCTGCATCCACAAGGACGGGCGCGAGGTCTGGTTGTCCTGGCTCGGCAACTGGTCCGATCAGGCCAAGCGCTATTTCTTCGTCGGACGTGACATGACCGAGGCAAGGCATGCCGAGGAATCCTTGCGCGAAAGCGAGCTGCTCGCGCGCAACATCGTCGAGACCGCACTTGACGCCTTCGTCCAGACCGATGACCGCAGCACCATCCTGAACTGGAGCTCGCGGGCCGAAGAGCTGTTCGGCTGGCGGCGCGACGACGTGCTGGGCAAGAATGCGGTCGACCTCATCGTCGCAGAGAGTGAACGCGAGAGGGTCAAGGTCGGCCTTGCACGCTTTCTCGTGTCCCAGGGCGGCCGGACGCTCAACCGCCGCCGCGAGCTCATGGTCCGCCGTCGCGACGGCAAAGAATTCAAGGCCGAGCTGAGCGTCACGGCATTGAAGCGCCGCGAGGGCCTGCTGTTCAACGTGTTCTACCGCGACCTTACCGACAAGATCGCGGCCGAGGACCGCATCCGCGAGGCCGAGAAGATGGAGGCGGTCGGCCAGCTCACCGGCGGCGTGGCGCACGACTTCAACAACATCCTCACCGTCATCACCGGCACGATCGGGATCCTGGCCGAAGCGGTGGCCAAGGAGCCGGAGCTTGCAGCGATCACGAAGATGATCGACGAGGCCGCCTGGCGCGGCGCCGAGCTGACGCAGCATCTGCTGGCGTTTGCACGCAAGCAGCCGCTCCAGCCGCGCGAGATCGACGTCAACTCGCTGATGATCGACACTGCGAAGCTATTGCGGCCGACGCTGGGCGAGCAGATCCAGATCGAGTCCGTGTTCGAGGCGGAGAGCTGCGTCGCGATCGTCGATCCCAACCAGCTGACCACCGCAATCCTCAACCTCGCGCTCAACTCCCGCGACGCTATGCCCTTCGGCGGCAAGCTGATCGTGGAGACGGGCGCCGCCTATCTCGACGAAATCTATGCCAGCGTCAACGATATCAGGCCAGGCCACTACGTGCTGATCGCGGTGAGCGACACCGGCACCGGAATTCCCGCCAACATGCTGGCCAGGGTATTCGAACCTTTCTTCACTTCGAAGGGACCGGGCAAGGGCACCGGCCTCGGGCTTTCGATGGTCTACGGCTTCATCAAACAGTCCGCGGGCCATATCAAGATCTACAGCGAGGAAGGCCACGGCACCACGATCAAGATGTATCTGCCGCCCGGCAAGACGCCGACGGCGGTCGGCGAGGGCGTGACACCGGCGGCGATCGAAGGCGGACACGAGACGATCCTGGTGGTCGAGGACGACCGGCTGGTGCGCGACTACGTGCTGGCGCAGCTTCATTCGCTGGGTTACGTCACCTTGCAGGCGGCGAACGCCACGGAGGCGCTTGCAATCGTCGCCGCCGGAAAACCGTTCGACCTGCTGTTCACCGACGTCATCATGCCCGGCAAGATGAACGGACGGCAGCTCGCCGACGAACTCCAGAGGACGCGTCCCGATCTCCGGGTGGTCTACACGTCCGGCTATACCGAGAACGCGATCATCCACCACGGCCGACTGGATTCGGGCGTTCTGCTGCTGGCGAAGCCCTATCGCAAATCGGATCTGGCGCGGATCATTCGCAAGGCGCTAAACGGGTGAGATACAGATCTCGTGTCCCGGACAAGGCGCAACGTGCAACGCTGCGACGCAGAGCCGGGACCCAGAACTGTCAGCCGTGAAGCTGGAGAGGTGGGCCCCGGCTCAGCGGCGCATCATTTCATGATGCGCTGCGTCCGGGGCACGAGACCGTTTTACGACGCCCGCTGGGCCGCGGTCATCACGATCCGGATCAGATCGGCGGCATTGCGCGCACCGAGCTTCTTCATGATGTTGGCGCGGTGGTCCTCGATGGTGCGCGGGCTGATGCCGAGCGTGCGGCCGGCTTCCTTGTTGGAGGCGCCGGCGGCGAACTGTTCGAGCACCTCGCGCTCGCGCCGCGTCAACGGCTCGCGTCCGGGGAAATGCAGCGAGCCGAACTTCGGCGCGGCGTTCTCCGACTGCCTGCGTGCATAGGCGCCGATCGCCTCGTCGAGCCGGCCGACGATCTCGCTGCCGCGGAACGGCTTCTCGATGAAGTCGAGCGCGCCGCTCTTGATGGCCCCCACCGCCATCGCGATGTCGCCCTGTCCGGAGATCATGAAGATCGGTGCCGGATAGTCTTCGCCGTGCAGCTCGTTGAGAATGTCGAGGCCCGACTTGCCGGGAATATGCACGTCCAGCAGGACCGCCGCCGGTGTGCGGCTTCGCGCGACGGAGAGCAATGCTGCGCCGTCCGCAAAACAGATCACCTCATAGCCCGCGGCCTTCAACACCATCGACAAGGTGTCACGAACGGCAGCGTCGTCGTCGACCACGAAGATTTCACCGCGAGAGCTTTGTTCAGCCATGTGCCCACATCCGGTTGGCATGAAGGATTCGCGTCCGCGCCAACCGTTATGGCGTTCGGCGCGGATTCGGCCCACCCGTATTTGTACGGGACATGGACTTAACGCACAAGTAGCGGCAAGTCGCCTAATTACAGAGCACGGAGAATATCCATGCTGAATTTGGCCGCTACGCCGCCTCTGGTCGCAATGCCCGAAGCCGAGAGCCGTCTGCTGATTGCGGCTGACCTTCGCTTGCTGATCTCGCAGATCGAGACCAGCATGCGCCGGATCGCCACAGCCATGGATCAAGAACACGGCAGTGATCCGGAAGGTTCCGCCGATGTCTTCCTGCTCGACGACGTCACGCCCCGGTATGCCACGGCTAGCGCCGCCCTCGACGCCTGCCGGGCGGGCCTTGGCCACGCCGTGGAATGCCTGTCGGAAGCCAGCAGCACAGTGTAGATCGCTGCGGCGCGGCGGCCGCATTTCGTTGCATGGCAGGCCCGCGGCTCAGGCGCGGTGCCGTTCCACGATCGCGTCGCTGGCGACACCACCCCAGGTGTGGATCGCCGGCAGGCCCATCGCGGTCTTGCCGAGATTGGCGAGGCTGATGCGCAACGCCGCCAGATCCAGCGGCTTGGGCAAGCTCTGGAGCACGATTCCGACGGAACGGGCGAAGCTGCGAGCGGCGCTGCGGCGCTTGCCGTCCATGCCGCTGATGACGATCACGGCGCCGCCAAATTTTGCCTTTGCCATCTCGCCCAGCACGTCGATGCCGTCGCCATCCTCCAGCACGAGATCGAGCGTCACGCAGTCGAAGCGTGCGGCGCGGAGCTTTTCGATCGCTTCCGCCACGGACGGCGCCACGGTGACTTCGTGGCCGGCCTGTCTGGCGGCGACCGTGATCAGGCTGCGCTGCGTGGCGTCGTCATCGACCACCAGGAGCTGAA
The DNA here is from genome assembly GCF_054056815.1 of Bradyrhizobium sp. LB13.1. Taxonomy (NCBI): domain Bacteria; kingdom Pseudomonadati; phylum Pseudomonadota; class Alphaproteobacteria; order Hyphomicrobiales; family Nitrobacteraceae; genus Bradyrhizobium; species Bradyrhizobium sp. LB13.1. The sequence continues at coordinate 304,184 of NZ_JBSRYQ010000001.1, forward strand.
GTGCGCGCCGCTCGGTGCCGTCGGGCAGGTTTGACGGGAGGGGGGAGAGAGAGCTTCTGGGCATTACCGTATCCTGAGATTGAGACCGGCCATGGATACATGGCTCGCGCTTAGGCGACGTAAAGCCGCTGCGGCAAATTCGGTGGGATGTTTCAGCAAATATGAACCAACGTCTCGGCAAACGGCGGCGAGACGCACGTGAAGATCACGCCGCCTCGTCACGGCCACCGGCCGCGCGCTTCTTCCGATTCTTGCCACGCAGGAACTGGATGTCCATTTCGAGGCCGTTGACGCGCACCAATTCGCAGCGGCGGTAAGCAAGGCCGGTCGACGACAACAGCAGGAAGAACTCTTTCAGGTTCAGGCCCTGAATCGAGCCTTCCACCGTGAGGATGGCGTCTGTGTCGGAGATCGCGTTGAGCTTGCAGTCGCGGCGCCAGGTGCCGTCGATGGCCATGATGCAGACATCGTAGCCGCGACTGAACGTCACCCGCTCCAGACCCTTTCCATCCTCGGACATGCTTATCGTCCCGCCATCACAGCCACGCGCGGCGCGGCGCCGGCGAAAGCCGGCTTGGCAGCTGCGGCACGCGGATCGTTCGGCTTGTAGAGACCGCGCCGCTCCGGAATCGGCTTGAACGTGTCGGTCAGTCCGACCACGGTTTCGGCCGCGCCCAGCACCAGGAATCCGTCTCCCTCGATCTGGCGCGCCAGACGGTTGAAGATGTTGATCTTGGTGTCCTGGTCGAAATAGATCAGCACGTTGCGGCAGAAGATGACGTCGAAGGTGCCGAGCTGGGCGAAATCGTGCAGCAGATTGAGCTGCCGGTGCTGGATCATCGCCCGCAGCTCCGGATTGATCTGCCAGGTCTCGCCGGTCTGCCTGAAATATTTCATCAGCATCTGGATCGGCAGACCGCGCTGCACTTCGAACTGGCTGTAGATGCCAGCCTTGGCCTTCTCTAGCACTTCCTGCGACAGGTCGGTCGCGATGATCTCGACGCGCCACCCGGTCAGGGCCGCACCCATCTCTTTCAAGCTCATCGCCAGCGAATACGGCTCCTGTCCGGTCGAGCCGGCAGCGCACCAGATCCGCACGCTACGGCGGCCGGCGCGGGCTTTGATCACTTCGGGCATGATGGTGTCGCGGAAATGATCGAACGGGACCTTGTCGCGGAAGAAGAAGGTCTCGTTGGTCGTCATCGCCTCGACCACGCTGGTGACGAGCGCGCTCGCGCCTGCGCCTTGCAGCTTTTGCACGAGCTCGCCGATCCCGGAGAGCCCGCCCTTGCGGGCGAGCGGCAGCAGCCGGCTTTCAATCAGATATTGCTTGTCTGCGGACAGATCGAGCCCGGAATGATCCCTCAGGAACTTACGCAGATACTCATATTCGGTCGCGGTCACGGATAGCCTCTCGGAAGCTGTACTGGGAACACTCTGGCTGGAACACTCCGCCAGATAACTCAGACCATGACTTGCCCGACCGGGATCAAGCCGACTTCAGCAAACTTGTCGGCGATGATGTCTTTGTCGAAGGGCTTCATGATGTACTCGTTGGCGCCGCCGCTGAGCGCCTGAGCGATATGAGCCACGTTGTTTTCGGTGGTGCAGAACACCACCTTGGGCTCCTCGCCGCCGGGCAGGCGGCGCATGTGGCCCATGAACTCGAAGCCGTCCATCACCGGCATGTTCCAATCGAGCAGCACTGCGTCGGGCAGCTTCCGCTGGCAGATCTCGAGCGCTTTCGAGCCGTCCTCGGCCTCGGTGACTTCGAATTCCAGGCCTTCCAGGATCCGGCGCGCGATCTTGCGCACGACGCTGGAATCATCGACCACCAAACACGTTTTCATTTGGTTCTCCGCTTCGATGTTTTTGGGGCTCACGCAGCCATTTGCACTTCGGTCTTCAATTCGAGGACGCGATCGACGTCGAGGACGACCATGAGCTGTCCGTCGAGGCGGTGGACGCCGCCGGCGAGCTTGGCCATGCGGGGATCGAGGTTGACGGGGTTTTCTTCCATGTTGTCTTCGGCAAGCCGCAGCACCTCGCCGATCTGGTCGATCAGCAGGCCGTAGGATTCACCGCGCAGGTCGACGCCGACCGCCATCGGCGGCTTGCCGTCCTCGGGCCTGGGCAGGCCGAGCCGGGCGCGCATGTCGACCACGGTGACGATGCGGCCGCGCAGGTTCAGCACGCCCGCGATCTCGCGCGAGGACAACGGAACGCGGGTGACGCGCTCGGGCATGAACACGTCCTGGACGCGGGAGATCGGCAGGCCGAACAGCTGGCCGCCGATCATCGCGGTGACGTATTCGACCATGGCGCCTTCGCCGGACTGGGTCTTCCTGGTCATGTGTGTATCTCCTGATCCATGCCGGTTTGTTGGAGCATGATCTCCGCGCAAACGCGTTCCGGGTTTGTCGCGAGGGAAAGCCGCTTCACGCTTTTCCGGATCATGCTCTTACGCCGCCGCCCGGCTCAGCTCGGAGGCGCCGGCGGCGCCCGCGGTCTGTTCCTTCAGCGCCGCGATCAGACCGGGACGGTCGAACTTGGCGACATAGTCGTGGAAGCCGGCCTGACGGCCGCGCTCGATCGCCGCCGGCGACACCAGCGCCGAGAGGCCGATGATCGGCATCGCGCCCAGATTGCTGTCGGAGCGGATAACTTCCGCGAACTCGAACCCGTTCATGTCGGGCATCTCGATGTCGGTCAGGACCACGTCGAAGGTCTGCGCGCGCAGAGCCGCGAGGCCCTCCTGCGCGGTCGGCGCGGTGCGGACCCGGTAGCCGGCGGCCTTGAGCACCGGAGCCAGCATGTTGCGGAAGAACGCGCTGTCGTCGACCAGCAGCACCGATTGCGAGTGCAGCGACGGCTTCATCTCCTTGCGGGTGAACCAGTCGGCGAACGCCATCGGCAGGAAGTGGCCGACGTCGATCACTTCGGTGGCCTGGCCCTTGATCACGGCCGAGCCGAGAATGCCCTGGCTGGAGCCGCCGACCTCGATGTTGAGCCGTTCCTCGACGATGTCGATGATCTCGTCGACGACGAGGCCCATGGAGCGGCCGTCGTCGGAGAACACCAGGATCGGCTGGGCGCCCTGGCTGGCAATGGTGACGCTCTCCATGGCAACCAGCGGCATCAGCTGCTCGCGGTACTGCACCATGTAGCGGCCGTTGCTGAACTCGATCTTGTCGGCGGGCAGCTCCTCCAGGCGCGTGACCAGCCCGAGCGGGACCGCCTTGGGCTGGGACGAGCCGGCGCGGAAGACCAGCAGCGAGGTGGTCTGCTCGCCCGTTCCGATGTGATGGGCCCCGTTCTCGTTGGCCATGTCATGGGCCGAGGCGCCGGCGGCGCCGAGCGCCTTGGCAATGCCGTTGGGGTCGATGATCATGATGACCGCGCCGTCGCCCAAAATGGTGTTGCCGGAGAACATGTCGATGTGACGCAGCTTCGTCGACATCGGCTTGACCACGATTTCTTCGGTGTGGAACACGCCGTCGACCACGATGCCGAAGGTCTGGCTGCCGACCTGGGTCACCACGATAAAACCGTTCTCGGGATCGGAGACGGCGCCGTCGTCGATCTTGAGCAGCTTCTTGAGGTGGATCAGCGGCAACAGCTTGTTGCGCAACCTGAGGACCGCGGTGTCCTTGATGCGCTCGATGCGGTGCTCGGAGTTGGCGCGGGCACGGACCAGTTCGACCACGGCGAGCTGCGGGATCGCAAAACGGTCGCCGGCGGCCTCCACGATCAGCGCGGAGACGATGGCCAAGGTCAGCGGAATCTTGATGGTGACGGAGGAGCCCTCGCCGGCCACCGACTTGATGTCGATGGTGCCGCCGATCTGGTCGATATTGGTGCGCACCACGTCCATGCCGACGCCGCGGCCCGACACCGAGGTGATGGCGGCCGCGGTGGAGAAGCCCGGGGCGAAGATGAACTTGTGGATCTGGGCTTCGCTCATCTTCTCGAGCTCGGCCTCGGTGGCCAGACCCGAGGAGATCGCCTTGGCCTTGATCCTGTCGGTGTTGAGCCCACGGCCGTTGTCGGCGATGCAGATGATGATGTGGCCGCCCTCGTGATAGGCGGACAGGCGGATGGTGCCCTGCTCGCCCTTGCCGCCGGCGAGACGCTCGGCCGGGGTCTCCAGGCCATGGTCGGCGGAGTTGCGCACCATGTGGGTGAGCGGGTCCTTGATCAGGTCGAGCACCTGGCGGTCGAGCTCGGTGTCGGCACCGTGCATCTCCAGCTCGATCTGCTTGCCGAGTTCGCCCGAGAGGTCGCGGACGATGCGGGGCAGCTTCTGCCAGGCATTGCCGATCGGCTGCATGCGCGTCTTCATGACGCCTTCCTGCAGCTCGGCGGTGACGTTGGACAGCCGCTGCAACGGCACCTTGAACTCGGTGTCCTCGTTGCGGCGGGAGATCTCCAGCAGCTGGTTGCGGGTCAGCACCAGCTCGGAGACCATGGTCATCAGATGCTCCAGCGTATCCACGTTGACGCGGATCGACTGGTTGGCGATGCGGTCGCCCTCGGAGGCCGTCTCGTCGGCCCCCGACTTCTTCGGGGCGGGCTTTGCCTTGGCGTCCTTGGCCGTGTCCTTGGCCGTTTCCTTGGCAGTTTCCTTCGCCACAGGCGCCGGCGCCTCAACGGCTGGTGCGGGCTCGGCCTTTACTTCAGCTTTGGCAACGGGCGCGGGGGCCGGGGCTTCGATCGCGGTCTCGCGGAAGGCGCGCTCAAGCTCGTCGAGCGACACTTCGCCCAAACGCAGCGGCCGCTCCAGGGTCTGGTCGGCCAGCACGCCGGAGGTCGGCGCGGCTTCAACGGCGACAGGTGCTTCCGGCACCAGCGGCGGCGCTTCGGCCACGGGAGCAGCAGCGACACCTGCGGCCATGCCGTGCTCGACCATCGCTTCCAGCTTGTCGATCAGGTCGCGGTCGGTGCCCTCGGGCTCGGCTTCGGTCGCCTCGAGCCCGGCCAAAATTTCCTTGATGCGGTCGATCGAGGACAGGATCACCGTCACCGCCTGCCCGGTCACCGGCATGCCGTCACGGAATTTGCCCATCAGCGTCTCGCCGGCATGCGCCAGCGCTTCCAGGCGCGGCAATCCGAGGAAGCCGCAGGTGCCCTTGATGGTGTGGACCAGGCGGAAGATGTTATCCAGGATCTTGGCGTTGTTCGGCTCCTGCTCGAACTTCACAAGCTGATTGTCCACCGTGTCCAGGCTCTCGCCGGTTTCCGTCAAAAACTCCCGCAACAGATCATCCATGAGCTACGCCTTACTGACCTGGATCTCGACGCCCGAGCCGCGCTTGGCATGGACGGAAGCCCTACCTTGGATCGTTAGACATCCCCTTTCACGGTCCCGTTAATTTCATCCTCCGTGCTAATACGGATATTGAAGAGAAGTGTGTCGTTCGACCGCATGCGACAGCGCTTTTCGGCCAGACCGGCACCACGCCGCGACGGCCGGACGCATTGGGTAAACGTGCCGATAACAGCAAGGCCGGGCGCGCAGGAAAGCCCTGCTCGTGAAGCACGATATGCACGGCCTTCGGGGAATTGAACCGAGCCGCCTGCAATCCGGCGCGCTCTCGCCACCGTCGCTTGGTGCTTTGCCGGGATTCGCCAGATCCGCGCTTTGCGGTAAACGAACGGTTACCCGCGTCCGCTGCGGCCGGTGCCGCGCTAACCGAGGCGCCCCGCCGAGGCAAGGTCGCCGTCGGGACGGCGCTCCGCCAGACAATCGTTGATGGCGGCGAGCGACGCGATCATCCTGGACGCGGATGTGCACGCGGTCGCAGCCGCGGACGGACATCTTGTCCCAATTGCCAATATATCCCGACGGGAACATGATGAAACTTACCCGGACAGCAAGCAGTTTCGCGTGCTGCGACTCGCTGGTCCAGAAGACGGGAGGCAGCTTTGGAAACGATGGTGCGTTCATCCAACGGTTTCCTGTCCGCGCTGTCGGCAGACGATTATGAATTGATCCGTCCGCATTTGCGTATGGTCGATCTGCCGCATGACGCGGTGCTGGTCGAGACCGGCGAGACGCTCAAGCGCGCCTACTTTCCCCACCGCGGCGTCATCTCGCTGGTGGTGGAACTCGCCAGGGGCGAGCATGTGCAGGTCGCCATGATCGGCCGCGACAGCCTGCTCGGAACGCTCTCGACCATGGGCGATGCCTGCGCGCTGAACACGGCGATCGTGCTGGTTCCCGGTTCCGCCTCCGTGATGGACCTCGACGTGCTGCGCGTGGCGGCCGACCAGAGCGGCACCCTGCGGACGCTACTCACGCGTCACGGGCTGGCGGTCTACGCGCAGGTCCAGCAGACTGCGGGCTGCAACGCCGCCCATCCGGTGGAAGCGCGGCTGTCGCGCTGCCTGTTGCACACCCATGACCTCTCCGGCGACTTTCGGCTGCTGCTGACCCAGGAGGCCATGGCGCAGATGATCGGAGCGCGGCGCAACAGCGTGTCGCTGGTCGCCAATACCTTGCAGCAGGCCAATTTCATCCACTACACCCGCGGGCACATCCAGATCCTCAACCTCGACGGCCTGCGCCAGACGGCGTGCGAATGCTACGCCACCGTGAAGGCGCAGTACGACCGGTTGCTCGGCCCGCGCTGACCGGCGCCGCCGCGTGGTGAACCGGCGGCTAATTCCGGCCTGCAAACACCGATCATCCTGCTACCGGAACTGAAATCGGGATGCCGTAGACACGGGCCTGACGCGCAGCCGTTACGGGCCGGGCGAACCGTGATCGAGGCAGGCAAACCCATGTTCGAAGTCACCGTCGCGGCGGCGCAGACAGCGAACGAGGCCGAGCCCGCGCGCGAGCCGGGCGCGTACCAGGCGCTGGTGCGCGAGATCGGCGAGGACGGTGCCGGTGAAGTGCGCGGCGTGTTCTGGCGCGAGACCTGCGCGCGCCTGCAACAGTTCCGCACGCTCTCGCTCGCGCAGCACCACGGCAGGATCGCGCGCGAAGCGCATTCGCTGAAGAGCGCGGCCGCAACGTTCGGCTATGTCAGGCTCGCGGCGCTGGCGCTGCGGCTGGAGATGACCGCGGAGAGGCTGGGTGGCCCCGAATTCCGCGATCTCCTGGACCTGATGGACGCCGCCTACGCCGCCGCGCGCGCGCAGGAGCCCGAGGCCTAGATTCTTATCTGACGCGTTTTCTTCACGCGAACCGGCATCCACTTCGCTCGAAAAACGCTCTGACCACTCACGCGTGCATCCCCGCCGTACTTCTACGGTTTGGGATTTTCACAGAAGGCTAATCATAAGTGGCGATAGTCACCGGAAACCAGGAGGGTTTCCATGTTCACCTACGAGACTGCGGACCAGAAAGAGGTCCGTCGCTTCCGCATCGCACAGTTCAACGGCCGGATGGCGACGGTGACCGCTGGCGAGGCGACGGTGACTGGCTTCGTGCGTTCGGTGCTGGTGCAGGAATCGAGCACACCGCCCCGCTGGACCATCACCATCATTCCCAACGGGCCAAAGGAAGAGCTCAAGCCGCTGCGGCCCTCGTCGCGCGCACGTCCGTTCGCTGAAGATTATTTCTGAGTGCGATCGGGCTCCGGGCTTTATCCCGAGATTGCTCGGGATAAAGCCCGGCCCCCGCCGCCGACGGGCGGCACGGCACAAGAGCCTTCAGTCGATCGAATGCAGCAGCGCCGCACGGACGAGATCCGCGGTGTTGCGCGCACCGAGCTTGCGCATCGCCTCGGCGCGATGGCTCTCGAAGGTGCGCGGACTGATCTGCATCCGAAGCGCCCCCTGCTTGTTCGAATAGCCCTCGCTGATCAGCCTCAGCACCTCGCGCTCGCGCTTGGTCAGCCGCTTCTGGCCTGACAGGCCGAGGATTTCGGCGCTCGGCACCCGCTGCGGCGCGCGCGCGGCGGCCTTCGATTCGGCGTCCTCGGCCCTGGACGCGGTCGGCAGGCCGCCCTTGTGAGAACCGGCAAGCTGCTTGACCAGGCCACAAACCCGCTCGGTCTGCGCCAGCGCATTCTCCACCACCCGCTGCAAATAGGCACGGTCGCCCGTCACAGGCGCGAGCTGATCGCTGTGGTGCTTGATTTCGCCCATGTAGAGCAGGAGCGCAGTGAGGGGGCCGTTGAGCTCGCGGGCGATGGCGGCGGCCATTTCGTCGGCCGCCTTGGCGCGGGCGGCGTTCAGGCGGACCACATCGAGCTCTTCAGTTGGAGCAGCTTTACTTTCGTACCATTCCGACGGCCGCGAATCAGTGGCCGTATCATTCTGTGACCCCATGTCACTCTTTAGCGGAACCCAGGCCGATCTGTGGTTAACTTTTTTCCCCGTAAGACTACGGCTATTTTGGCCGTTTTGTGCTGAAACACCGGCATAGGCACACTTTATGCTTGAGTGGTTTCATCACCCAACATGCTTAGGTTGATAAATCTGCCCAAATGCTGGGCAGATGGGCCGGAGCCTTTTAACCATCGCATCCCCGCCGGATACCGCCGCTCCCGGACTTTACGGATAAATTAACGGCGGCTTGCTTCTCTATGTCGCAATTGAGAGCGCGCAAATGCCTCCATGCATTGGGCCGGTAGGCCTGCTGGAATCGTTGCGGAAGATTGCGTGCCATGAACGAGATCGACCAGCTATCGGACTTCCTGCAGAAGCTGACGCCGCTGTCGCGCAGCTGCCTGCTCAGCGAGATCGAGCGGCTTGAGCTGTGCGGCATCGACATGCCCGGCGCGGCCGATATCCACTCCAAGCTGCGGGCCGAATTTCGCAAGGACGGATCGAGCCAGGCCCGCGCCACCAGCCCCTCGCGTTATTTCTTCGCGCCGCTCGAGCTGCTCCTGATCGACGGCGCGCCCGAGCACGCCAATCTGGGGCGGATCTCGCGCAACACCCTCACCCCGATCTGGGAGTGGATCTGCCGCGACCTGCTGCCGACCATGGCGCGCGACTACATCAAGGCGATCAACGACCAGGTCGCCGCCAACAACCCGAAGGAAGTGCTGAAGATCGCATCGACCTTCCAGACCAAGGTCGTCAAGGTCCTCGAGAGCACGCTCGCATCAGTGGAGAGCACCGAGTTCGCGCGCGGCAAGCTCGCGCAATACACGGCGTCGCGCACCGCCTTCGACGACGTGAAGAAGATGAGACATGTGCTGCGCGCCGGCGCCGCGCTGCCGAAGTTCAACGAAAAGCTGCCCGAGAAAATCGCGAAATTCGACGACGGCCTGGTTACCCAGATCACCGCGCAACTCGACGCTTTCAAGAAGGCCAATCCCGAGGCGCTGCCGTTCGCGCTGGCGCTGCTGGCGAGGCGGTTGAAGACGCCCTGGCAATTGGTGCGCATTGCCACCAAGCCAGCCGCAAGCAAGAGCGCCGCCGATGTCGCCGCCGCACCCTATGCCTTCGTCGTTCACATGGTGCTCGACCAGCTCGACGACAAACGCCTCGCTTTGCGCATCGCGCTTCGTCACAATCGGGTGCTGGTCGCGCGCGACCTGCTCACCGAGATCTACGACACCGAGTATGCGCTCAAGGTGCGCATCGACGGGATCGAGAATTGCGAATGGGGCATTCGCCTCCAGCAATTGATGGACGCGATCGCGGCGCTGGTGTCCGCCGAGGTGAGCCGCTTCCCTTCCAATGTCGGCCACATTCTCGGCTCGCGCCGGCTGCGCAGCCACGACACGCTCGGCGGAAAGCTGAGCTATCTGGCCTGGAAGGGACGCGATGCGATCGAAGACGGTGCGGCCGCGCTCCGCAAATTGATCGGCCAAACCTGATCCCGCTCTACTGCGCGCGCGGCAGGCTCAGGAAGCGATCGAGAAATCGTCCTGACAGCACGAATCTGAACCACCAATACATTATTCGCCGCGTCGTCATTGCTGCGATCCCTGACAGCCCACCACCGGCTGCCCAGAGCAATAGCGCAGCTGCAGCAATACGCATGTGATGTGCTTCACAATGGCGCCGGCGCAGCCGGACGCATCGTCGCAGAACCGTCACGAGCGAAGCGGGAACATACGCGCATCGCGCGAAGCCCACGGGCAATTGAGGCGGCCATTATTCAATTGGGCGAAGGCGCGCGCGGCTTCGTCCAATTGCAGGACAGTGCGCGTGCATACCGCCGCACCGCACGTCGCGAAAATCTCCGTTGATTGCCGCACACCTGCGCGCGCCGCGCGGGCAGACCTAAAAACTTCTCCAACGATATCCAGACAATTTTAGACATGATGGGTGCTTTAACGTTACCCAGATAATTCAACAATCGACTGAAGCCTTCCATATTTGAAACTGCTCCCATCGCTAACACCTGTCGCGGAACGGGAGTGGTTTGCGATGAAAGATGAAACTGTTGAACTCGCTGGACGAAGGCCGAAAACCTTCGGACGACGAAAGGTGACGCCGCGAGCATGCGTGGCCGACGGCAAGCGCCATCTGCGCGCTTTTCTCTCCGAAGTGCTGGAGGATCTCGGCTTCGTCACCACCGAATGCGCCAGCGCCGACGAGCTGCGAACCGTACTGGCGAGCGAATTGCCCGACCTGATCCTGCTCGGCATCGCTGCCGACGGCATCGAGCCCGGCATGTTTCTGGAGACGCTGGTGCGCGAGGCGTTCGACGGCAAGGTTCTGGCCGTCGGCGCCCGCGAGTCGATCATCGTCAGGGCCGTGCAGCAGGTCGGCGAGGAATATGGCCTTGCGATGCTGCCGCCGCTGACGACGCCCTTTGCCGCGGAGACGTTGCGCGATCGCGTCGCGATGCTGCTGCCGAACGAGCCGGCGCCAAGCCCGGCCGTGCATGTCGGCGAGGCCCTGCATGCCGGCTGGCTCGAGCTGTGGTACCAGCCCAGGATCGACGCGCGCACGCTGATCCGCAGCGGCGCCGAGGCGCTGGTGCGGATGCGGCATCCGACCTGGGGCGTGGTGCCGCCGGCCTATTTCATCCCCGAAGAGCACGACCCGCATCTGCGCGACCTCTCCGAATTCGTGATCGAGCGCGCCATGCAGGACTGGCACTATCTGCTGGAGCAGCAGAGCCCGGTCGATCTCTCGATCAATTTGCCCGCGTCGTATCTGACGGAGCCGCAGGCCGTGCGCGATCTCTGCCGCCGCATGCCGACGCATCCGGCGTTCGGCGGGCTGACGATCGAGATCGACAGCGACGAGGCGATCCGCGACCTCGATCACCTCGCCGAGGTCGCCCGCGAAGTGCGCCTGCACAATATCGGCCTGTCGATCGACAATCTCGGCGCCAACTGGCCGTCGCTGATGGATATGGACAAGATTCCCTTCATCAAGCTGAAGGCCGACCGGCACTTCGTCACCGGCAGCGGCAGTGACCGCCTCAAGCGCACGGTGTGCCGCCACATCGTCGAGCTCGCGCAGGGCTACGGCGCCGGCACCGTGGCCGAAGGCGTCGAGAGCCGCGCCGATCTCGTCGCCGCGAACGAGCTCGGCTTCGACTGCGTGCAGGGCTTTCTGTTCGGCAAGCCGATGCCGCTGAAGAAGTTCGCAAGGAGCACGCTGACGCGGACGGTGATGGGAGGCGCGTGAGGCGGCCTCAGGCAAACCGCCGCGCGAAGAACACGCAGGCGACCACGAGCGCGGTCGCGGCGATCATGCTCCAGGCGACGGGTTCGTGCAGAAGCCAGCCTGCGAGCGCGAGTCCGAAGAACGGCTGGAGCTGCTGCAACTGGCCGACGCGGGCGATGCCGCCGATCGCAAGCCCGCGATACCAGAAGATGAAACCGACGAACATGCTGAACACCGAGACGTAGGCGAGCCCGATCCAGGCGGGCGCGCCGACGCCGCTCCAGGTCGACGGCCAGCTCCAGATCACGATCGGCACCATCAGCGGCAGCGCCAGCAGCAGCGCCCAGGAGATCACCTGCCAGCCGCCGAGGCGGCGCGACAGCGCGCCGCCCTCGGCGTAGCCGAGCCCGCACAGCACGATCGCCGCGACCATCAGCAGATCGCCGGTCAGCGATGCGGAGCCGTCGTTGGAGAAGGCAAAGCCCGCCACCGTGGCGCTGCCGAGGACGGCGAACAGCCAGAACATCGGCTGCGGCCGTTCGCCGCCGCGCAACACGCCGAAGATCGCGGTCGACAGCGGCAGCAAGCCGATGAAGACGATCGAATGCGCAGACGTGATGTGCTGGAGCGCGAGCGCCGTCAGCAGGGGGAAGCCGACCACGACCCCGATGGAGATGATGGCGAGCGAGACGAGATCCTTCCGCTGCGGCCGCGCCTGACGAAGCAGGCCGAGCACGACCACACCGATCAGTGCCGCAATGACCGCGCGCGCGGACGTCAGGAACAGCGCGGAAAAATCGCCGACCGCCACGCGCGTCGCCGGCAGCGAGCCGCTGAAGATGATGACACCGAGCAGCCCGTTGCCCCAGCCGCTCCCGGAAGATTGCATGTCCGTCTCGCTTGTTGGGTGACGATCATCGGCCTTCGCAAGGAGGCTGGCCAACGTGCGTGACGATCAAGTCCCACGTCTTTCGCGACCGGACAACAAGAAAAACTCGAAAACAACCCCATGCACAGTAGCCGGCGGCTGCAAGATCAATGACTTACGCGGGGGCGGGAGTCGTCGAACTCGTCAGGCAAGTTCCCAAGAGATGCACGTCGAGGGAATGAGGAGTCTGAATCGGCGCAGCCAGATCGATCAGGCGCTGGGGCACACAGGGCAAGCCCCCAGCGCCCATCTATGAGGTGCCGGCCGACCGATTTGGCACTGATCGTGCCGCTCTGGATACCACGCGCGGTCCTTCGCCGAACCAGAACACGGCACGGTGAAATCCGTTTTTCTAGGCCGATGATCCCGCGCCGGTCGCCGGTCGCTCTTCGTTTGTGGGCCACCCAATTGAACTACCTGTCACCATCTGTTATCTGTGATTGCAGTGTGGGCGATTGGTGGCGCGCCGCCGTATTCTTTGGCAAAACATTGGACGCTTATCTTCAGATTGCGGAATCTGTACTGCGCACTACTCGAGCGCCGATGACACCGCGTGAGATTTTAAAGCGCGGGCTTGCCTTGGGGAAGGTGCCGCCAAGGTTGCACGGGAAGACTCAGCACAAGACGCTTCAAGCGCGGATCAGCGAAGACATTTTGCTCCGGCGAGAACGCAGCTCTTTCTTTCGAACGAAGCCCGGCGTGTTTTTCTTGCGGGAATTCATCACTGACACGTCTATCCCGGAGAGGTACAGAGTTCCTATCATAGCTCGGCGTAGACAACGCGAGTTGGCCGTTAGTCAAGCACTCGCATTCGACATCGCCACAGTCGATCATTTGTGCACAAGCACCTGCTCGGTATCAGCGCCAAAAATATTGGGCTTGCTGCAAGCACGAAAATTTCATTATGCGCGTAGCACCAAAGAGTCGCGCGCGGACGAAGTTGTCGTCTGGGCGTTCACTTTGGTGCTGCGAGACAACGCGGTCTTGACATATCGCAACGGCCGCTATCGCGAAGATCGCGACAGCTTCCTTCAAAAGCGATCCCTCGGATTTTTCTCGCCTGTAGTGCAAGATGATTTGAGTCTGTTCGATCAGACCGACCATGGGATCGTTGCAAGTGGCCTACGTGCGTTGAACGTGGATTTGAGTTTAAACGCCGAATACGAGTTGGCCGATTCGGCTCGTTTAGACAGTTTTGTGTGCACGTGCGAAGAAAAGGGCACTCGAAATCTGTTGGCTGTCGTGTATTTCGACTGTCCTAAGTGGTTTGAGCCGTTGACGCGCCGGTTAGCCATCAACGATCTTAGGTGGCACGATCTCTCCACCCCCGTTAATCACATCGAAGATTTTGACCCTTGGTCACAACTTATACTAGATCACGCCCAGCGCATTGCGGGAAAGTACAACCATCAGATGAGGCGTCGTCCGAAAAGATTTATTAGCCCAGAGGAAGAGGCGTACGTTCGACTCCTGATTGGGAATGAAGATTCGGAAAATCGAAAATCAGGGCTCGAAACGCTCTGCAGGCTATATCGATCCGGGTTTGTCCTTCGCGAGCGATACTCTGTAGTTTTGTTTGCGATGGCTTTGCTCCACGATACGGAGCCTCGTGTTCGTCGCTGGGCTCTCAACGCTTTAGCTCTTATCGGGTCAAAGGAGGAAGTCGCTGCGATTTTGGAAGCGATTAAGCGTAATGAGGCCGACCCTGATATACTCGCCGCGGGCATTGCGGCCCTTTGCGCGATTGTTGACCCGGAAGAAGCTCGACGCCAACTAAAGGGGGCCAACCTACCTATCGAGGGGGCTATCCTATTAGCTGCGGCTCAACAGAGTGCTAGCTTCAACGAAGAACTTCGCGGCATCCGCATCAACATCGATAAGGCCGATGTCCCTCAGTTGCGTCTAGCGTCGATTTTGATCGGTCTTGGGAAAGCGCCAAAGAATTTTTTCGACGGCAAGTTTAAGAACCGTCACGTGATCGGAAGCTTGAACGGGCACGACGACAGGATTGTTGCGCAATACTCCGGCCATTTGCGAAAATAAAACATTGGGGCCGAAGGCGCTAGGGATCAAGCTGAAGGATATCGAAGGCAGACCTGATAAGGTCAGAAAGTATGTTTATCAAACCATTGCTAGCGATGCCGTTGCCGCTAAGAAAAATCGGGACCTGCTAGTGCAAGGATCGGAAGACCAGTCGGTCGATGCCCGCAATGGACTTGCGATCGGCCTCCGTCACACATTCTTCGACTCCATGGAAGAGCTTGTATTGGATTGGTGGCCGGAGGAAGAGAGCGATAGCGTTCGACAGCGGTTGTTGGAGCACATGGCGACGCACGCCGACAAATGCTCCCTATATGAGCAGCCGGTGTTGCAGACTTACAGAGATGCGCCAACCAACTCTCTCAGCCGTAACCGGCTGGAGTCCGCAGCGCGCGACACTAGGCTATTCACCACCATGCGCGTCATTGCGCACGATGCCGAAGGTGACGACCTATTTGGTTATGGTCACGTGTCGCAGCGCGTACGTTCATTCAACGGCCCGGAAACGCCCTTGCAAAGAGCACAAAAAATAAAGGTGCTGCTAGTTACTGCGCTCCCGAAAGAGGCGGCCGCGGTAAAGGCAACCTTCGATTCTCGCGAGACCCTCGGAGTGTCGGGTGACGCGAACCTTTATGAGATTGGAGTGTACGAGCACAACAACCTGCGGCGCGAAGTGCTGGCCGCAACCTCAGGCATGGGCACGTTGGACGCCAGCGCGCTTACGACGAACGCGTTACGCTCGTTTCCGCAACTTGAGCACATAATCATGGTTGGAATTGCCGGCGGCTGCCCCAATCACAAGGAAGGCCGACGAACACGTGAGATTGGGCGACATTGTCACGTCCGGCGGCAATGGAATCATTGCGCACGACTTTGTTAAAGAGACGGTCGATGGACGGGAGACTCGTAGTGCGCCGCAGAAACCTAGCGCAGCGCTGTTGAGGATAGCGACGCACCTTCAGGCTGAAGAACTCTTGGGGCAGAGACCATGGGACGCAATCGCCGCGTCTGCACTCGACCGACTAGGCGACGCTTACCGACGTCCTCCCGCTGCTACCGATGTGCTGTATGACGGGAAGGCGAAGGTGGAGCACCCGAACGATGGCCAAAGATGCGATGACCTTCCTAGAGTCTTTTCGGGGGTGATTGCCGCCGCCGACACGTTGCTGAAAAACGCCGCTACCCGAGATCAGCTACGAGACCGGTTCAACGCACGCGCCGTTGAGATGGAGGCGAGCGGCGTTCAGAACGCTGCGTGGCATGCGAACAAGGACATCTTCGTCGTCAGAGGGATTTGCGATTACTGCGATGCTCAGAAGAGCGACGTCTGGCAGAACTGCGCCGCTCTGGTAGCTGCAGCCTACACTCGTGCGCTGGTCCAAGCGATGCCCGCCGCGTGGATTTAGCGTTGTAGGGCAGCGCTGCACGCCCACGGCAAATGCAGAGGCTGGACCGGCGCGTAGTTTTGCATCGACCAACTGGAAGGTCCTTCTACGGGTTTCCCGCGGCTCGCCCGCCTAGCGCTCCCAAAGCCCGACATGGTCAAATGACCGACGACGCCATTTTCTTCAGAAGAACGTGAGCGGCCCGAGACATAGGTGGCATTTCGTACCGGACACATGGGTTACACTTTTCGCTTTTTTGCAAGCGGGAGGTGTGGATGCCGTGGAAAGCGAGTTCGGTCATGGAAGAACGCCTGCGCTTTGTCGCCCGCCTGTTGGACGGGGAGGCCATGACGGACGTGTGCCGGGATTTCGGCGTCTCGCGCAAGACCGGCTACAAGATGTTCGATCGCTACAAGGAGCACGGTCTTGAGGCCCTGAGCGATCGCTCGCGGCGGCCGGTGCGCTACGCCAACCAGCTGCCGGAGCAGATCGAGAGCCTGATTGTCCGGCTCAAGGGCGAGAAGCCGCACTGGGGCGCGCGCAAGATCCGGGAACTGCTGGTCCGACGGCTGGACGGCGATATCCGGGTTCCGGCCAAGAGTACCATCCATGCGGTCCTCGACCGCCATGACCTGGTCAAGCGCGCCGGCGGGCCGCGCCACCGCGCGCGCGGCACGCCGCTCTCCGCGGGCACGGGACCCAATGATCTGTGGTGCGCCGACTTCAAGGGCGAGTTCAAGCTCGGCAATGGCCGCTACTGTTACCCGCTGACCGTCACCGATCATGCCTCGCGCTTCCTGCTGTTGTGCGAGGCGCTCGATTCCACGCGTGAAGAGCCTGCCATTACCGCCTTTGAACGGCTGTTCCGCGAGCGCGGCTTGCCGTTCGCCATCCGCTCCGACAACGGCGTGCCCTTTGCCAGTCCCAATGCCCTGTTCAATCTCTCAAAGCTCGCGGTCTGGTGGCTGAGGCTCGGCATCGTCATCGAACGCATCAAGCCCGGCCATCCACAGCAGAACGGCCGCCATGAGCGCATGCATCTCACCCTCAAGAAGGAGACGACCCGTCCGCCGGGCGCCAACAGCCTGCAGCAGCAGGAACGCTTCGACGCCTTCGTCCGCGAGTTCAATACCGAACGGCCGCATGAGGCGCTGCAGATGAAATGCCCCGCCGAACTCTATCGCGCCTCACCACGCCGTTACGATGGCTTGCCCGAGTTGATCTATCCGTTCCACGATCGCGAGATTCTCGTGACCGCTTGCGGGCGCCTCTGCCTGCATCGCAAGCGAATCAACATCTCGACCGTGCTGGCCGGCCAGAAACTCGGCATCAAGGAGGTCGACGACGGCATTTGGCTCGTCAGCTTCATGCACTATGATTTGGGATACTTCGACCTGGAGCAGAAAACCCTGCAACCCCTCGACAACCCGTTCGGCACGAGGTTGTCACCCATGTCTTAGGTACAATCTGTTACCGATGTCTCCGGGCTGGACAACGACCAGTATGGCGGAGAGGGAGGGATTCGAACCCCCGATAGGCTTGCACCTATGCCGCATTTCGAGTGCGGTGCATTCGACCACTCTGCCACCTCTCCTGAAGGCGCCAAGTAAGGAGCAGGGCCCCTGTGGTTGGGGGCGTTAATAGGCGAGGATGGCGGGCCAGACAAGGCGCGCGAGCGGAAAATCGGACCGGTTTTCCGGCCGGACCCACGATGTCGCGGTGGCGATGGGGCGACCCTCGGATTTCGGCGGCAGTTTGAGCGAATTGGGCGTGAACCGTTGGCCGATGACCCGGCGCGAGCCCAGAGGCAGCGCCATCGCCGCCCGAATCACCGGTCTCCCGGAAAGCTCATGCTGCCCCCAAAGGGAGGTGGGACCGCCAGACGCGGTAAACACTGGCGGTCCCGTGCCGCTCATTAAAATACTGGCTGGGAAGGGCGGCTTCGCCGGCCAGGTGAGGCGACGGTTCGACCCTAGCGCGCGGCCGGTGCGCCGCAACGCAAACCGGCCCTTAACCTAACCAGTCAAGGTTACTCTGGAGCCGCTTCCGTTCCGATGAATCGGAACCGGTCTCCAGATTGTTGTTTTGGCGCGTTTTCTTGACGCGAACCGGCATCCACTTCGCTCGAAAACGCCAGCTAGTCGGCCTTGTTGCCGTTCTTGCCCTTCTTCTTGCCGTTGTCCGTGGAATCCCGGTCTTTTCCGCTATCCTTGCCTTGGCCGCTGTCCTTGCGGCGGTTGGTGAAGCGGGCATTGCCGAGCCCAGTGCCGATGGTGAGCACGCCCCAGCGATCGACGTCCTGCATGAACGGCACTTCCGAGAGGCCCTGAACCACGCCGTCATTGTGCATCAGGATCGCGGTGTCGTGCTCGCCGATCTCAGGGATGCCCTCGATCAGGCTCGCCGGCAGGTTGAACTTGCTGCTCTCCCAATTGCCCGGCAGGTTCTGCGCGCCTTTCTCGATCGAGCCGTCCTCGTCGATCACGCCGGGACAGGCGATGCCGATGAAGGGTGCCAGCTTGAAGCCTTCCGCCTCGGCCTCCGTGATCAGCCCCTTCAGCATCTTGGTGAGCCGCTTCACTGCGCCTTCGCGCGTCGGCTCGTCGTCGGCATGACGCCACAGCTCGGACTTCACGACCTTGGCCTTCGACAGGTCTTTTGCCTTTTTCCAGCCGGTCTCGACCAGGCCGCAGCGGATGTTGGTGCCGCCGATATCGACGGCGAGGATGCTGTCATAGGCTTCGAAGATCCATGACGGCGCCAGATGCAGCGCGCCGATCAGGCCGGCTTCATCGGGGTGATGACGGATCGGCATCATGTCGATCTTGAAGTCCTCGGATTTGAGGATGATCTCGGCGCGGGCGATCGCGAGTTCGCCGAGCCGGGAATCGCGGAAACCGCCACCGACCACGATGCGCCTCGGTCCTGGCCCAGGCCTTGGACTTCAGGAAGCGGCGCGTGACGTAAGCGAGCTCCTGCGCGAAGTCCTCGATCGCGCTGTGCACGACCGCGGAGGCCTCGACATCGTCACCCACCAGGATGGCATCCAGTGTCTTCTTGCTGACCTCCTCCGACGGCTCCTTGCCGAACGGGTCTTCGCCGGTCTTACGCAGCGGCTTGCGCCAGCGATCGAGGATCTCGCGGAACGCGCCCTTGCTGGCGCGGTCGCCGAGAAAGCCGTCCTCGTCCTTCATCTCGATGTTCAAACTGTCGACGTCCACCGACGGCAGCCGTGCCGCGCCGTGGGTGGCGATGCCCGTCGTCTTGACCAACTCTTCCGTTGCCATGGATGCCCCCTCGCCCTTTGCGAACTTCGTCAGGACAACGGCGGCGGAACCCGTTGGTTGCAGCGCGGGCGGGATTCAGCAGGGAGCTCCGATCTGGCCCAAACCCTTCAATTCCGGGCCGTTTTCGCCTGCTTTTCCTTGACTCCCGGAAGCGAGCGGCTATAAATCCCGCAACCGGCGCGGGGCGTTTCTCGCGCCGCTTGTTTTTGCGTGGGTTTTCAAAGGGATAACTCCCGCCCGCACAAAACTCGCATAAACCAATATTCGCATAAACCCGCGACTGACAAAAAGCCGGCCCCGACACTATGTCGCGAGGCCGGGAATGAACACGAAGGAAAACAACGATGTTCGCAGTCATCAAAACCGGCGGCCGGCAGTACCGCGTCGTTCCGGATGATGTCCTGGAAGTAGGCAAGATCGAAGGCGAAGTCGGCTCGATCGTGCAGTTGAACGAAGTTCTGCTGGTCGGTGGCGACACGCCGCTCCTGGGCCTGCCGACGGTCGCAGGTGCGTCCGTGGCGGTCGAGGTGCTCGACCACAAGCGTGGCCCCAAGGTCATCGCGTTCAAGAAGCGCCGCCGCAAGAACTCGCGCCGCAAGCGCGGCTATCGCGACGAGATCACGGTGTTGCGCATCAGCGAGATCCTGACGGACGGCGCCAAGCCCACCAAGGGCCCGCGTCCGAAGCGGGAAAAGGTCGTCAAGCCAGAGACCACGACCGAAGACGCCGACGCCGCATAATTTGATCACGCGCAATCACGAAGTGATGCGTGAGAAATTGTGAAATGATTCCGTCAAGGAATTGATCTAGAAATACGTAAGATTTCGGAGACGAGCCATGGCTCACAAAAAAGCAGGCGGTTCATCGCGCAACGGTCGCGATTCCAAAGGCAAGCGCCTCGGTATCAAGGCGTTCGGCGGGGAAGTTGTGATTCCCGGCAACATCATTGCGCGTCAGCGCGGCACCACCTGGCATCCCGGCCTTAATGTCGGCATGGGCACCGACCACACTTTGTTCGCCAAGGTCGAGGGTCGCGTAACATTCCAGGCCAAAGCCAACGGTCGCACCTTCATCTCGGTGCTCCCGCTCGCAGAGGCGGCTGAATAGACGGTGGATCAAATTTGGAGTCCGCCGGGTCCCAGACCGAACCGGCGGAGTCCTTGAGATCAAAGAGATCGAAGGCTCCAGGGGGAGGCGGGGAAACCGGCCTCCCCTTTCGTTTGACTTGCTCACTTTTCACTTAGTGACTTCGACGGAGCCGGACATGTTGCAGGATTTTTCGAGCGTGACCTTGCGGGAGGCGAGACCAAGCGTCGTCGCCACCGAGCGGCTGACCTTGCGGCGGCCGACCCTCGCCGACGTCAGGACCATCGCCCTCCTCGCCAACGACCGTCGCGTCGCCGAGAACACCCGCCGCCTCCCCCACCCCTATTCGCAGGACGACGCCGTCGAATTCGTCCGCGCCACCGCCGCGCTCGGCAGCGAGACCGTGTTCCTGATCGAGCACGATTCCGGTCCGGTCGGCATGGTCGGCATCGACCGCTCCACGCCCGACAATGCCGAGCTCGGCTATTGGCTCGGCGTCGAGCATTGGGGCCGGGGCTTTGCCACCGAGGCCGCACGCGGCGCGATCGACTTCTTCTTCGAGGAGTTCGAGGACGACCATCTTTATGCAGGTGCACGCGTCACCAACCCGGCTTCGCGCAAGGTGCTGGAGAAGTGCGGCTTCCAGTGGAGCGGCGTCCAGCTGCACCGCTTCCTGGCGCTGGGCTCGTCCACGCCCGTCGACTGCTTCCGTCTCTCGCGCAGTGTGTGGGCGTCGCTGAAGAGCTGGAGCAGTGCAAGGCGCGTGAGGTAGGCACTACGCCGGCGGATTCACCTCTCCGCCGGCGCGGCCGAGATCGCGCTCACGCAGGTAGATATAGAACCCGGCGCCGATGATGATGGCGGCGCCGACGATGGTGGCGATCTCGGGAACGTCGCCGAACACGACGAAGCCGAAGATCACCGCCCAGACGATCATCGAATATTGGTAGGGCACGACGACGCTGGCCGGCGCCAGCTTGAGCGAGCGGTTGACGCAGAACAGCGCGGTGACCGAGACGCATCCCGCCAGCGCGAAGATCACGAGGCTGCCTGATGTCGGCGGCACCCAATGGAACGCCGACAGCACCGCGCCCAGCAAAAACGTGCCGACGAATTGCGACGACGCCATCACGATATCGGGCGTCTTGCGCAGGCTGCGCGTGATCAGCATCAGTGTTGCGAAAGAAAGACTACCGCCAAGCGCGATCAGCGCCGGCAGGCTGATCGTCTGCGCCGACGGCCGCAGCGCGATCAGCACGCCGCAGAAGCCGATCAGGATCGCCGTCCAGCGCCGCCAGCCGACCTTCTCGCCGAGAAAGATCGCCGACATCGCGGTGACGAAGATCGGGCCGGCAAGATAATAGGTGATGACGTCGGCGAGCGGCAGATAGACCGTCGCGAGGAAGAAGGCGGCCACTTCCAGCGTCGACAGCACCACGCGGAAGAGCTGGAGACCCGGCCGCTCCAGATGCCGGAATTGGTGACGCTGCCGCCAGACCAGCGGCGACAGCAGCAGCAGCGCCGCGCAGGCGCGCAGAAACAGCAGCTGCCCCACCGAATAAGTCCCGACCAGGAACTTGCCCATGGCATCGCCGAACGAGAACATGAAGATCGACAGCACCATGAGTGCAATGCCGGCGAGGCGCGCCGAGCGCTCGTCATAGGCGGAGAGATTTTTGAACAGGGGCATCGAGCGCCGTTGTAATGACGTGGACGCAGCGGACAAGCCCGCGTTGGACGAATTGAACGGATTGTCGCACTCTCCGCGTCGCGGTAGCGATAGGCTGCCCACGAACGAAAGAGCCAAGAAGAGAGCCAAGAAAAGAGCTAAGGCATGACCGACTTCGACCCAGCCCGGCATCGCATGATCCCGGCGCAACGCTGGTTTGAGGATTTCGTGGTCGGCGAGCGTTTCGTGCTGCCGAGCCGCACGCAGACCAATGCGGTGTTCGCGGCGTTCCAGACCGCGAGCGGCGACACCCATCCGGTGCACTATGATGTGGAGTATTGCCGCAGCCGCGGCATGCCGCATTTGCTGGCCCACGGTTTTCAGACCTTGATCCACACCGCACCCGGCGCGGGCCTGTTTCCGTTCATGGTCGAGGAATCCCTGGTCGGCTTCCTCGAGCAGTCGAGCCGATTCCTCAAGCCGGTGTTCGCCGACGACACCATCTATCCCGCGCTCGAGGTCGTCGAGCTGGTGCCGGGACGCTCGACCGGCACGGTGATGCTCAAAAGCACCGTGTTCAACCAGCGCAAGGAGCTGGTGCTGGAGGGCACGCAGAAGTTCCTGATCCGGCGGCGGCCGCTCTGACGTCGTCCCGGACCTGGTCTTGCGGTTAAGCAAGGCCCATAAATCGCCGAATTTCGGCCGATTTGCGGGTCCATCCGGGTTGCCGCGCGGGACCGGCTGGCCTACCTATGGCCGATGAAATTCCTCGACGAAGCAAAGGTCTACATCCGCTCCGGTGACGGCGGAAACGGCTGCGTGGCGTTCCGCCGCGAAAAATTCATTGAATTCGGCGGTCCCTCCGGCGGCAATGGCGGCCGCGGCGGCAATGTCATCATCGAGGTCGCAGACGGCCTGAACACGCTGATCGACTATCGCTACCAGCAGCACTTCAAGGCCCAGAAGGGCGAGAACGGCGCAGGCTCGGACCGCCATGGCGCCAACGGCAAGGCGATCGTGCTGAAGGTTCCCATGGGCACGCAGATCTTCGACGAGGATCGCGAGACCATGATCCACGATTTCACCAATGTCGGCGAAAAATTCGTGCTGGCCGAGGGCGGCAATGGCGGCTTCGGCAACGCGCATTTCAAGACCTCGACCAATCGCGCACCGCGAAATGCCAATCCCGGCCAGCCCGGCGAGGAGCGCTGGATCTGGCTGCGGCTGAAGCTGATCGCGGATGCCGGCCTCGTCGGCCTGCCCAATGCCGGCAAATCGACCTTCCTCGCCAAGGTCAGCGCGGCCAAGCCGAAGATCGCCGACTATCCCTTCACCACGCTGCATCCGCAGCTCGGCGTCGTGAATGCCGACGGCCGCGAATTCGTGCTGGCCGACATCCCCGGCCTGATCGAAGGCGCGCATGAAGGTGTGGGTCTCGGCGACCGCTTTCTTGCCCATGTCGAGCGCTGCCGCGTGCTGCTCCATCTCGTCGATGCGACTTGCGAGCATGCCGGCAAAGCCTACAAAACGGTGCGAACGGAGCTGGACGCCTATGCCGGGCAGCTCACCGACAAGATCGAGATCGTGGCGCTGAACAAGATCGACGCGGTCGAGCCGGACGAGTTGAAGAAGCAGAAGGACCGGCTGAAGCGCGCCGCCAAGAAGGCGCCGCTGCTGCTCTCCGCCGTCACCGGCGACGGCGTGAAGGAAGCGTTGCGCGCGCTGGCGGAAGTGATCGGCGAAAGCCCGGTCTCCGCCAAGGCGAAGAGCGCGGCCGAAGCCGAGCCGTGGTCAGTTTGATCTGGTCGGTTTGATCCGGTCGACCTGATCCCGCCCTGCTTGTCTTCGCTGGCGCCATAGCGCAGCATCGAACAATCAAGACACGGCGGGGATGACGCATGGCGCGCGCGAAGAACGTTCTCTGGATCATGTGCGACCAGCTTCGCTATGACTATCTCGGCTGCACCGGCCATCCCACGCTGAAGACGCCGAACATCGACGCCATGGCGAAGCGCGGCGTGCTGTTCAGCAAGGCCTATGTGCAGTCGCCGATCTGCGGCCCCTCGCGGATGTCGTTCTACACCGGGCGCTACATGCGCTCGCACGGCTCGCACTGGAACGGCTGGCCGTTGCGCGTCGGCGAGCCCACCCTCGGCGATCACCTCAAGAAGCTCGGCGTGCGCAACGTGCTGGTCGGCAAGACCCACATGGCACCCGATCTCGAAGGCATGAAGGCGCTCGGCATCCCGCCGGAATCGGTGATCGGCGTGCACGTCGCCGAATGCGGGTTCGAGCCTTATGAACGCGACGACGGCCTGCATCCGACCGGCCGTCCGCGTCCGAAATACGACGAATATCTGCGCCAGCAGGGTTTTGAAGCGACCAATCCCTGGGAGCATTGGGCGAATTCAGGTGCGGCGGAAGACGGCTCCTTGCAAAACGGCTGGCTGCTCGTGCATGCCGACAAGGCCGCGCGCGTGCCGGACGAACATTCCGAGACGCCCTACATGACGCGCCGCGCGATGGACTTCATCAGCGAGGCCGAAACCGACGGCAAGCCGTGGTGCCTGCATCTTTCCTACATCAAGCCGCACTGGCCCTACATCGCGCCCGAACCTTACGCCAGCATGTATTCGCCGGATGACATGATCCCGGTGATCCGCTCCGAGCGCGAGCGCCAGAATCCGCATCCGGTGTTCGGCGCCTATATGGACATGCGCTACTCCCGCAACATGGCGCGCGACGAGGCCCGCGAGAAGGTGATCCCGACCTATATGGGCCTGATCACCCAGATCGACGACCAGATGGGCGTGCTGATGAAGTTTCTGGAGGAGCGCGATCTCGTGGAATCCACCATGATCGTCTTCACCTCCGATCATGGCGACTATCTCGGCGATCACTGGATGGGTGAGAAGGATCTGTTCCACGAGCAGTCGGCCAAGATTCCGCTGATCATCATCGATCCCTCGAAGGAAGCCGACGCCACGCGCGGCAAGCGCAGCGATGCGCTGGTCGAAGGCATCGATCTCGCGCCGACCTTTGTCGATTATTTCGGCGGCAAGGTGCCGGGCCACATCCTCGAAGGACGCTCGCTGCTGCCGCTGCTGCGCGGGCCGACGCCGCCGGATTGGCGCAAGGTCGCGTTCTCCGAATACGACTATTCCATGCAGGACGTCCGGCTGAAATTGAACCAGCCGATCGAGCGCTGCCGCCTGTTCATGGTGTTCGACGGCCGCTGGAAATACATCCATGCCTCCGGCTTCCGCCCGATGCTGTATGACCTCGAAACCGATCCGGAAGAGTTTCTGGATCGCGGCGACGACCCGGAGTGCGCCGGCATCATCGCGCGATTACAGGCGGAATTGTTCGACTGGGCGCTGCATCCCAACGACCACATCACCACACCCCGCGAGAAGATCGCGAACTATGCCGACAACCAGCTTCAGGTGAAGGGCGGCGTCCTGATCGGCATCTGGGACGAGAAAGAACTCGCGTCGATCAAGGACGGCATCGAACAGCGCGCGAAGTTGTAATCCTCATGGTGAGGAGGCGCGAAGCGCCGTCTCGAACCATGCAGGCCCGGCTCTCGCACCTCGGCCTGCATCCTTCGAGACGCGCGCAAAAAGCGCGCTCCTCAGGATGAGGGGAGAAATCGCGCTACGCTTCTCAATTCTCGATCTTGTAGCCCGTCGCCTTCACGATCGGTTGCCAGAAGGCCGCGTTGGCAGCGAGCTCCTTGGTCAAGCCATCCGCACTGCTGCCGACCGGGATCAGGCCAATGGCTGTCAGCTTCTCCTTCACCTCGGCCTTGGCGAGCGCGGCGCTTGCGGCCGCGCCGAGCTTGCTCGCGAATTCCGGCGAGCTGCCGGCGGGAAGCCACATGCCGTACCAGGCGTCCGCGACGAGATCGATGCCGCTCTCCTTCAGCGTCGGGACGGTGGGCGCGAACGGCGAGCGCTCCGCGCTTGCGACCGCGATGATCTTCACGCCCTTGGCGCGGTGCTGCGGCAGCGCGTCGGCCAACGTGGTGATGCCGAACGAGATGTGGCCGCCGATGATGTCATTGAGGATGGGCGCGCTGCCCCGATAGGGCACGCGTGTCATGGGAATGCCGAGATCCTTCTCGAGCTTGGAGCCCATGAAATGCGGAATGGTGCCGTTGCTCGGCACGCCGAACGACGTCTTGTCCGGATGCGTCTTCAACCAGCCGACAAATCCCTTGAAGTCGGCGGCATCGATCCCCGGGCCGATCACGACGGCGAATTCGAACCGGGCCAGCAGCGATACCGGGACGAAATCCTTTGCAGTATCGAAGCTCGGCGTCGCCTCCACCATCGGCAGCAGGTACATCGTGGGGCCGGTCGTCACCAGCACCATGCTGCCGTCGGGGCTGGCCCCCTTCACCGCCTTGATGCCGATCAGGCCGTCACCGCCGGTGCGGTTCTCGACCACGATGGTCCGCTGCAGCGCCGGCGCCATCTCCTGTGCGATCAGCCGGCACAGCGTGTCGCCGCCCGCTCCCGCCGCGAACGGGAAGATCATTTTCGTCAGCCCGGCCTGCGCTTGCGATCCGCCCGCTTGCGCCAGCAGCGGCAACCCCAGGCATCCGGCGATGAAGTTGCGGCGATCCATTGGTTTCCTCTTTGAGCCCATTATCGTTGGCGACAATTAGAGCCAGACAGGCGTCCCGGACAAGCGCTGTTTACCGGGCCTGCCGCCTTGCGCCGGCCATCGTCCTGCTGCAAAAGCAGGCCTTACCGGCGCCGCTCTCCGCTCCGCCGTGTCCGATGCAGAGCAATCCGTCACACGCGCCAACACATACACCCATGGCCAGCCCCGAACTCAGTCAATTCCGCCGCATCGTCGTCAAGGTCGGCTCCGCGCTGCTGGTCGATTCCGACAGGGGCGAGGTGCGGGCGTCCTGGCTCGCCGCGCTCGCCGACGACATGGCCAAGCTGCACGGCGAGGGCCGTGACGTGCTCGTGGTCTCCTCAGGCTCAATCGCGCTCGGCCGCAGCCGCCTGAAATTGCCGCGCGGACCGCTGAAACTCGAGGAGAGCCAGGCGGCCGCCGCCGTCGGTCAGATCGCGCTGGCGCGGATCTGGTCGGAGGTGCTCGGTGCCCACGGCATCGGCGCCGGCCAGATTTTGGTGACGCTTCAGGACACCGAGGAGCGCCGCCGATATCTCAACGCGCGCTCCACTATCGGCAAGCTCCTGGAGTGGCGCGCGATCCCCGTGATCAACGAGAACGACACGGTCGCCACCAACGAGATCCGCTACGGCGACAACGACCGCCTCGCCGCGCGCGTCGCCACCATGGCGAGCGCGGATCTGCTGGTGCTGCTGTCCGATATCGACGGGCTCTACGATGCCCCCGCCGAAGAACAATCCGAACGCCAAGCTCATTCCCGTCGTCGACAGCATCTCGTCGGAGATCGAGGCTGTCGCCGGCGACGCCGAGTCTGAGCTGTCGCGCGGCGGCATGCGCACCAAAGTCGAGGCGGCGAAGATCGCCACCACCGGCGGCACGCATATGCTGATCGCCTCCGGCAAGATCGAGCATCCCTTGCAGGCAATCGCCGATGGCGGCCGCTGCACCTGGTTCCTGACGCCCGCCAATCCCATCACTTCGCGAAAACGCTGGATCGCGGGCTCGCTGGAGCCGAAGGGCACGCTGACCATCGACGCCGGCGCAGTCGCCGCGCTACGTGCCGGCGCCAGCCTGCTGCCGGCCGGCGTGATCAAGGTCGAGGGCCAGTTCGCCCGCGGCGACGCCGTGATCGTGCGTGGCCCCGACACCAGCGAGGTCGGCCGCGGCCTGATCGCCTACGATGCCGACGACGCTGAACGGATCAAGGGCCGCTCCTCCCCGGACGTGATGGCCATCCTCGGCAGCAGCGGGCGGTCAGAGATGATCCACCGCGATGATCTGGTGATGGGCGGGTAGACCGGCAGGCATCCACGTTCTTGCAGGCGCCGGCCGAGGCGTGGATGGCCGGCAAGCCCGGCCATGACGCCGGAGCTAGGCCATTGACCGAGCTGTCGTCCGGCACGTGAAGCCCTGCCATACCCTCCCGACGCTTCGCAAAAGCGGGATTTCCGTGCTAGGACACCGCCTTAGCAGAAGGTTGAACGAGCTATGGCCGCCCCCCTCAAAGCCGTCGACGGCAATGCCGATCTTCAGGCGCTGATGACCGATCTCGGTACCCGTGCCCGCGCTGCCGCGCGCGTGCTGGCGCTGGCGCCGCCGGAGCAGAAGAACCGGGCGCTCGAGGCCATGGAGCGGGCGATCCGCGCGAACTCTGCCGCGATCCTCGCCGCCAATGCCGAGGACGTCACTGATGCCCGCGCCTCCGGCAATGCCGCCTCCTCCTTCATCGACCGCCTGACGCTGACGCCGGCGCGGGTCGAGGGCATGGCCGAGGGGATCGGCATCGTGCGCGGCATTGCCGATCCGGTCGGCATTGTCACCGAGAGCTGGCAACGGCCGAACGGCATGACCATCGAGCGCGTACGCGTGCCGCTCGGCGTCGTCGGCGTGATTTTTGAGAGCCGGCCGAACGTTGCGGCGGACGCCGGCGTGCTGTGCCTGAAGTCCGGCAATGCCGTGATCCTGCGCGGCGGCTCCGATAGTTTTCGCTCCTGCCGCGCCATCCATGAATGCCTGGTGCAGGGCCTGCGTGAAGCCGGCCTCCCCGAGGCCGCAATCACATTGGTGCCGACGCGCGACCGCACGGCGGTCGGCATGATGCTGTCGGGATTGAACGGTGCCGTCGACGTGATCGTGCCGCGCGGAGGCAAGAGCCTTGTCGCACGCGTCGAGCAGGAAGCGCGCGTGCCGGTGTTCGCGCATCTCGAAGGCGTCAACCACGTCATATATTGATGCCAGCGCCGACCTCGCCATGGCGAAGTCGATCGTGCTCAACGCCAAGATGCGCCGCACCGGCGTCTGCGGCGCGGCCGAGACGCTGCTGGTCGATCGCGCTGCTGCTGGCACAAAGCTGAAGCCGCTGGTCGAGATGCTGATCGAGGCCGGCTGCGAAGTACGCGGCGACGACGCCGTGCAGAAGACCGATGCGCGCGTCAAGGCTGCGAGCGCAGAGGATTGGGACACTGAATATCTCGACGCGATCATCGCGGCGAAGGTGGTGGACGGCGTCGACGGCGCGATCGCGCATATCCAGAACCACGGCTCGCACCATACCGATGCGATCGTGAGCGCGGACGAGACCGCTGCGAAGAAATTCCTGAGCGAGGTCGATTCCGCGATCGTGCTGCACAACGCCTCGACGCAGTTCGCCGACGGCGGCGAGTTCGGCTTCGGCGCCGAGATCGGCATCGCCACCGGCAGATTCCATGCCCGCGGCCCGGTTGGGGGCCGAGCAGCTGACGAGCTTCAAGTATCGCATCCACGGCACCGGGCAGACGCGGCCGTAAACGACGCGGGGCGCGGGGCATTGAGCAACAATTTCGTCGCGCCACGTTCCTTCGCGCAGGCCATACCAACCCACACTTCGGGCATGCGCATCGGGCTGCTCGGCGGCTCGTTCAATCCGCCGCACCAGGCCCATCGCGCGATCAGCCAGTTCGCGCTGAAACGCCTTCAGCTCGATCGCGTGTGGTGGTTGGTGACGCCGGGCAATCCCTTGAAGGAGAACGGCACGCTGCATGAGCTCGGCCGGCGCATGCAGGCGGCGCGCGAAATTGCCGACGACCCCAGGATCGAGGTGAGCTGTCTCGAATCCGTCATTCGCACGCGCTATACTATCGACACCATCAACACCTTGCGCCGCCGCCTCTCCGGCTTGCGCTTTGTCTGGATCATGGGCGCCGACAACCTCGCTCAATTCCATCGTTGGCAGCACTGGCAGCGCATCGCCGGCCAGGTGCCGATTGCGGTCATCGATCGCCCACCGCAGAGTTTTCGCGCGCTCGCCTCTCCCGCCGCCCAGGCGCTCAAGCGCTACCGCGTGCCCGAGAATGAGGCAGCATTGCTTGCGGACCGGGCTGCGCCGGCGTGGGTCTTCCTGACCGGAATGAAGCTGAATCTCTCCTCGACCGGCTTACGGAACCCGGACGGAAGCTGGAAAGGTACGAAGTGAGTCAGACTCTGCGGAGGTTGTTGTCAACTTCGGGCTCTCTGGCATATTGAAACCCTTAACCCCACATGATGTAGTGTAACCAGTGAGCGTCGGATTCGGCGTTCGCGATACAGTGAAAGGAATGGTCCCTGGCCACATCTGTATTGTCCAAGTCAGCTTCGACGAAGTCTGTTTTACCCAAGGTTGCCAAGCCGGCGCGTAAAACATCGACCAAAGCTGCAGCCTTGAAGGCGCAACCCGACGCCGACAAGACGCTGAGCCTGATCCTCTCCCGCTCCTCGACGACATGAAGGCGGAAGAGACGGTCACCATCGACCTTCGCGGCAAATCGGCCTACTCCGACTACATGATCGTCACCACCGGCCGGGCCAACCGGCACGTCGGCGCGATCGCGGAGAACGTCGCCAAAGGCCTCAAGGAAAACGGCATCAAGAACATCCACGTCGAGGGCTTGCCCAATTGCGACTGGGTGCTGATCGATTCCGGCGATGTGATCGTTCACGTGTTCAGACCCGAGGTCCGCGAGTTCTACAATCTCGAGAGATTGTACACACAGGGCCCAGGGGCGGCGAAGGCGATCTAGAGGCTCTGGCCGATTTCGAATCGGCTGACGCGCATGCTAGCGTCGTGCGCGCGCAATTTGCGTGCGGTCTTGAAAATGCGACCTTGAAGCTATCATGCGTGTTGCTGTCATTGCGGTGGGCCGGCTGAAGCAGGGTCCCGAACGGGAGCTTGCCGACCGCTATTTCGAACGATTCGACGAGGTCGGCCGAAAGCTCGGATTCCGCGAGCTCGCCATCCACGAATTGCCCGAAAGCCGCGCGCGCGACACGGCGACGCGGATGGCCGAAGAGGCCGCGGCGATCTCCGCGCATATTCCCGAGAAATCGATCCTGGTGGCGCTGGACGAGCGCGGCCAGAATCTGGATTCCACCGTATTCGCACGGCATCTCGGCCGCTGGCGCGACGAGGGGGCCGGTCATACTATCTTCATGATCGGAGGGGCGGACGGACTTTCGCCCGAATTGCGCCGTAAGGCTAAGCTCGCGATCGCGTTCGGCTCTGCGACCTGGCCGCATCAAATGGTCCGCGTCATGCTTCTGGAACAGCTTTATCGGGCCGCCACCATTCTGGCCGGCCACCCCTATCACCGCGCATGATGCGCGCTACAACGAGCACCTTTGCCTAAAGCGATGCGAGCGCCGATTCTCAACCTGCTGCTGATCGCCGGCGTGACCGGCGCAAGCCTCGCGCAAGCTCAGACGCAAGGTCAAACAATTGCGCCGCAGGCTGCGGCCATCTCGCCCGATGCGATCAAGCAGCGCGAGCAGGAGCTCGACGCCGCCCGCGCAAGCAAGAAGAGCGCGGAGGAAGCGCAGGCCAAGCTCAAGACCGAGATCACCTCGCTCGGCCAGGACCGCACCCAGCTCAATCAGCAATTGATCGACACCGCCGCCAATGTGCGCACCGTCGAGACCAAGATCGACGAAGCCGAAGCGCGGCTGCGTTCGCTGAATGGCCGCGAGCAGGCGATGCGCAGCTCGCTCGATTCGCGCCGCGCCGACATCGTCGAGGTGCTGGCGGCCTTGCAGCGCGCCGGAAGGCGGTCGCCGCCGGCGCTGCTGGTGCGGCCCGAGGACGCGCTGCAATCGCTGCGCACGGCGATGCTGCTCGGCGCCGTCGTGCCGGAATTGCGCGGTCGCGCCGAGAAGATCGCCGGCGAGCTCGGCGAGCTCGTGTCCTTGCGCAAGACCATCGCGACCGAGCGCGACCAGCTCGCCTCCGACCGCGACAAGGTCCGCAACGACCAGACCCGGCTCACCGCCTTGGTTGACGAGCGGCAGCGCCAGCAGGCGTCGCGTGAAAAGGACCTGGACGCCGAGAACTCGCGCGCCATCACGCTCTCAAGGCAGGTCGGCGATCTCCAGGGGCTGATCGCCAAGATGGAGCAGGAGCTGCAAAGCGCCGCCAAGGCAGCCGAGAAGGCAGCTGAGGCCGCAAAGCAGGCCGAGGCAAAGGCCGCCGCCAACGCCAAACCCGGCCCCGGCGCTTTCAAGGACCGGTCCCGGACCACTCCCGCGATGGCCTTCGCCGCCGCCAAGGGCCTCCTGCCTCTTCCGGTTAACGGTAACAAGATCAGGGATTTTGGCGGTTCCGACGGGCTCGGCGGGGTCCAAAAGGGCATTTCGCTGGCAAGTAAGCCCGGCTCCCAGGTCACGACGCCGTGTGACGGCTGGGTGGTCTATGCCGGCCCGTTCCGCAGCTATGGACAACTCTTGATCCTCAATGCCGGGGGCGGGTATCATGTCCTGATCGCCGGGATGGAGCGCATTTCGGTAAACATCGGACAGTTTGTCCTCACGGGGGAGCCTGTCGCGTCCATGGGGTCGACCTCTCAAGTCGCCTCCATTCTCGCCACGAACGCGAGTCAACCTGTGCTGTATGTCGAGTTCCGCAAAGACGGCACTCCAATCGATCCAGGCCCATGGTGGGCCGCAAATGAAGGCGAGAAGGTTCGCGGATGATGCGCAAGACTTCAGTTATCCTCCTCAGCGCGGCCACCGGTGCGGCGCTGACGCTGTTCGTGACCCAGCCGCGCGCGGTCTTCATGGGCTCCAGCGCACGGGCTGCCACCGCGGACACCTATCGCCAGCTCAACCTTTTCGGCGACGTCTTCGAGCGCGTTCGCTCGGACTATGTCGAGAAGCCCGACGACACCAAGCTGATCGAATCAGCCATCAGCGGCATGCTCACCGGGCTCGATCCGCATTCGAGCTACATGGACGCCAAGAGCTTCCGCGAC
Organism: Bradyrhizobium sp. LB13.1; assembly: GCF_054056815.1. NCBI lineage: Bacteria > Pseudomonadati > Pseudomonadota > Alphaproteobacteria > Hyphomicrobiales > Nitrobacteraceae > Bradyrhizobium > Bradyrhizobium sp. LB13.1. The sequence goes on from NZ_JBSRYQ010000001.1 coordinate 337,018, forward strand.
ATGCAGGTGCAGACCCGCGGTGAGTTCGGCGGCCTCGGCATCGAAGTCACGATGGAAGACGGCCTGATCAAGGTCGTCTCGCCGATCGACGACACGCCTGCCTCGCGCGCCGGCGTCATGGCCAACGACATCATCACCAGTCTCGACGACGAAGCGGTGCAGGGCCTGACCCTGAACCAGGCGGTCGAGAAAATGCGCGGCCCGGTCAACACCAAGATCAAGCTCAAGATCATCCGCAAGGGCCAGGACAATCCGATCGACGTCACGCTGGTGCGCGACAACATCCGCGTCCGCTCGGTGCGCGCCCGCATCGAGGCCGACGACATCGCCTATATCCGCATCACCACCTTCAACGAGCAGACCACCGAAGGCCTGAAGCGCGAGGTCGCCAACCTCTCGAATCAGATCGGCGACAAGCTGAAGGGCTACGTCATCGACCTCCGCAACAACCCGGGCGGCCTGCTCGAGGAAGCGGTCACCGTCTCCGACTCCTTCCTGGAGAAGGGCGAAATCGTCTCAACCCGCGGCCGCAACGCCGATGAGACCCAGCGCCGTACCGCGCATGCGGGCGACCTCACCAAGGGCAAGCCGGTCATCGTGCTGGTCAATGGCGGCTCGGCCTCGGCGTCGGAGATCGTCGCCGGCGCGCTGCAGGACCACAAGCGCGCGACTATCGTCGGCACGCGTTCGTTCGGCAAGGGCTCGGTGCAGACCATCATTCCGCTCGGCTCGGGCAACGGCGCGCTGCGTCTGACCACGGCGCGCTACTACACGCCGTCGGGCAAGTCGATCCAGGCCAAGGGCATCGTGCCCGACATCGAAGTGCTGCAGGACGTGCCGGACGAGCTGAAGTCGCGCACCGACACCAAGGGCGAGGCTTCGCTGCGCGGCCATCTCAAGAACGACGGCGACGAGAAGACCGGGTCGCAGTCCTACGTGCCGCCGGACGCCAAGGACGACAAGGCGCTCAAGCTCGCCGACGATTTGCTCCATGGCATCAAGAACAGCGCCTCCGCGGCGCCCACGCCGGGCGGCGACAACAAGACCACGACCGACAAGCCCAAAGCGGCAAACTAGGTCGGCGCATCGCGATCTGACGGAAAGGGCGGCTCACGGAGCCGCCCTTTTGCTTGGAACGCCAGACACCCCCGGCCTATCCCGGCCTGCCGCCGCTTGACCCCGCCGTGGTATCGTCATGGGTGAGTGATTCGGGATCGCGCATGACTGAAACGGCCGATGATCTGAGCGCCCCGCTCGGACAGGATAAGCCGCGCCGCAAACACCGGCGGCGGCTGCCGTTCACGGCCATGCAGGCGCTTGCGATCCTGCTCGGCCTGTTCCTGGTCGCTTTTGCCGGCTTCGCGATCTTCAACAAGGATCCGCTCGGTGGCGAGCCGATGACGCGGCTCGCGATCCGCGAGCCCCAAGCCACGGACAAGGCCAGCGACGAGAAGCCGGCCGCTTCCGGCCACGGCCAGGAAAGCAAACAGGAAAGCAAGCACGAGACCAGGGAAGCGCCGAAGCAGGCGGGCGAGCAGAAGACCGTCACCATGATCGACGGTTCCACCGGCACGCGCCAGGACGTGGTGATCGGCGGCAGCGATCCCGCCGACAAGGGCGGAGCGGCTTCCGCACCGCCGCCCGTCATGACCGGGATCGACCCAAAACTCCTTGAGAAATCGCGCTACGGCATGATCCCCGTGGTTGCCGGGGATCTGAAACCGTTCAACGTCTATGCGGCGGATGCCGACCGCGCCAAGGCCGCCAAGATGCCCGTGGTTGCGATCCTGATTGGCGGCCTCGGCGTCGGCGCAGCCAAGACCACCGACGCCATCATGAGGCTGCCGGCGGCGGTGACGCTGGCCTTCACGCCTTATGGTTCCGATCCAGGAAAACTCGCCGAGCGAGCCCGCGCCCAGCGCCACGAGATCTTCCTCCAGATCCCGATGGAGCCCTACGACTTCCCCGACAACGATCCGGGACCGCAGACGCTGCTGACCTCGCTGAGTGCCGACCAGAACATGGACCGCCTGTACTGGCATCTGAGCCGGATGCAGGGCTATGCCGGCCTCACCAATTTCATGGGCGCCCGCTTCATCGCCACGGAGCCGGCGATGCAGCCGATCATCCGCGAGGCGGCCAAACGTGGCCTCGGCTTCTTCGACGACGGCTCCTCGCCCCGCAGCATCGCGCCCCAGGCCGCGGCAAGCCAGGCGATGCCGTTCGGCAGGGGCGACATCGCGATCGACGTGGTGCCGACCCCGGCCGAGATCGACCGCGCCCTGAACAAGCTCGAAGCGGCGGCGCGCGAGCGCGGCGCGGCCGTGGGCACCGCCTCCGCCCTCCCGGTCTCGATCGAGCGCATCGGCGCCTGGACCAAGACATTGAGCGACCGAGGTATCCTTTTGGTGCCATTGACAACCGCGATGCTGAAATCAAAATCCAGCTAAATCAACGGATTGGTACGGCGCGGGTCCTGCGGGGCCGGATCAAGCCTTACCGACAGCATGCGAGAGGCCTGGCGGAATGGCGCGTTACGAGGATCTGCCCTACCGGACCTGCGTCGGCGTGATGCTGATCAACAAGCAAGGCCTGGTGTTCATCGGCCGCCGCGCCGGCGGCATCGAGCATGTCGACGACACCCATGTCTGGCAGATGCCGCAGGGTGGCGTCGATCCCGGCGAGGACAATTGGGACGCCGCCAGGCGCGAGCTCTACGAGGAGACCAGCGTGCGCTCGGTCGAGCGGCTCGGCGAGGTTCCGGACTGGCTCACTTACGACATTCCGCGCACTGTTGCGGGCCGCGCCTGGAAGGGTCGCTATCGCGGCCAGCGCCAGAAATGGTTCGCGGTCCGCTTCACCGGCAAGGACAGCGAGATCAACGTCGAAAAGCCCGGCGGCGGTCACAAGGCCGAGTTCGTGAACTGGCGCTGGGAGCCGATGAAGAACCTGACCGGGCTGATCGTCCCATTCAAGCGCCCGGTCTATGAGCGCGTAGTGAAGGAATTTTCCGCGCTGGCGGAGGATTAGTTCAAGTCGCCATTCCAGGTTGATGCTAATGCATCGCCTGGAATGACGACGAGAGATCCGCACGTGACCGATCAAAAGCCTTATCGCCCGAACGTGGGTATCGCGCTGTTCAATGCCGACGGCCGGGTGCTGATCGGGCATCGCTTCAAGGGCGACGGACCCGAGATCGTCCTGCCGGGCCTCGATTGGCAGATGCCGCAAGGCGGCGTCGACGAAGGCGAGGACCTGCGCGATGCGGCCCTGCGCGAGCTCTGGGAAGAGACCAGCGTCAAGAGCGCAACCTATCTCGGCGAGACCGACTGGCTGACTTACGAATTCCCGCCTTACGATGGACCGCAGACGCATCGGCTGGCGAAATTCCGCGGGCAGCGCCAAAAATGGTTCGCCCTGCGCTTCACCGGCAAGGATGACGAGATCGATCCGTTGACACCGCGCAACGACCAGCCCGCGGAGTTCGACGCCTGGCGCTGGGAGCGGCTCGACCGTGTCCCCGATGTCGTGGTCCCGTTCCGCCGCGAGGTCTACCGCGCGGTGGCCCAACAGTTTGCGCCCTTCGCAAACTAAAAAACGCGAGAACAAGCCGGTGTCGTTGCAGAGCGCATTCCAGCGTTTAGGACGGGCATGGGTGACCGCACCACCAGCCACGGGTTCGCTCAGCCTCTCCCGCTTGCGGGAGAGGTCGGCGCGAAGTGCCGGGTGAGGGCTTTCTCCGTTTAGGGACTGTGTCTTTGCAGATGCACCCTCTCCCCAGCCCTCCCCCGCAAGCGAGCCCCACAAGGGGGGAGGGAGCGCATCTCGCAAGCGTTAACGATCGGGCCTAATCAGCACACGCCTAATTCACCGGTCCCACCGTAAACGGGCCGATCGCGATGACGTGGCAATCGCTGTCGCGCCTGGCGCAGTCGGCGAGCGCGGAATTGACGGCGGTCTGCTCGTCCGCGGCCTTCAGGCCGACGCCCGGCCGGCCCGCGGTGCCGACCGCGACTGCGTTCCAGCCCATGCCATCGGCGAGCTTGCGCACGACCTCGTCGCGCGCATCTGTGGCGATCGAGGCATTGGACGCCGCATGGAAGAAGCCGGTGATCCTCAGCAGGGTCGGGATCGGCACGACGAAATTCTCGTCGACCGCAACGACCATGCAGGCGACGCCGGCGATCGCGCCGCACGATTCCAGGGAGCGCCGCGCAGCGTCGTCGGCGGATGATGCGCCCATCACCATGAAATATTGACCGCCCGGGCCGAGCGCGACCGAGCGGGATTTTGCCGCGGGGACGAACATGTTCTCGAGCCGGACTTTTGCGGGATCGCGCACCATCGGAAAGTCCTTTGGGACGAAGGCGCGCTCGGTCATTGGATCGTGCCGGATAAAGGGCTGCGGCGGCATCGGCGGCTTGCCGTGCGTGTAGACGACATTGTTGCCGACCGCATAGAGCTCGCAGGGCCGCGGCGACTGCGCGGCATCCGCCCGCTTCTGACACTGATCGAGCGCAGCGTTGCGCGCGGCTTCCTCGTTTGGCTGATTGAGCGCGGAGCCGGTGATACCGCCGACGTTCAGCGCAAAGGCCTTGTAGTCGCCGGCGACGGAATATTCGCCACCGAGGTAGCCGCGGATGCGCTCGCCGATGAAGGGCACGCTGTCGGCAGGAAACTTGCCGACCATCGGCGAGGCGGATGGTGCCGGCATGGGCATCGGGCTTGATGCTGGGCCTGGCGCGATCGCTGCGATCGCCGGCGCCTTGTTGGTCTCGAGCTTGGTGAAATAGAGGAAGCCGCCGACAGCGATCGCGACGACGGAGACGACACCGACCACCAGCGGCCACATCCAGTTCAGCGCGGGCGCTACTTTCGCCACCTTCTTGATCTGCGGCGTTGCGTAACTGCCGTCCACGCGCCGCATCGCCACCATGTAGGCGTGCACCGGCGTCGGGATGTTCTTGACCTCCTGAGCGCCGATATCGGCGAACTGCACTGACAGCTTGTTGGCGACCTGCTCGTGTACGGCGCGGGAGACGCAGATGCCACCGACCTCGGCGAGGCCTTCAAGCCGGGCGGCGATATTGACGCCGTCACCGAGCAGATCGCCGTCGCGCTCGACCACGTCGCCGATGGTGATGCCGATGCGGAACGACATCTGCCGGCTCGGCGGATAGGCCATGTTGCGGGTTCGCAGCGATTCCTGGATGTCGATCGCGCAGCGCACCGCATCAACTGCGCTTGGAAATTCCGCGAGCACGGCGTCGCCTGCCGTGTTGAAGATGCGACCGCCGGCCTTCGCGATGAAATCGTCGACGACCTCACGATAGGAGGCCATACGCCGCAGCGTCTCCTCCTCGTCTTCCGCGACCAGCCTTGAGTAACCGGCAATATCGGCCGCGAAAATCGCTGCGATCTTGCGTTTCATCTGCTGCCCGCCCCGAAACAAAATTCGCCAGCGGAGAATGCCGCTATCGGCGGCGCGGTGCAACAAAGTTTCAGCGCCCGCCACTTCCGTGACGAGCGCTGAACTTATTCAGGAATTTGTAGCTTGAGCCCCGGTGCGATGCGCCGGGGCTTAGTGCATAGCCGTGCTGTTGAGCTGCTGCTGGATGCTCTTGAAGTGGTCGAGCCGCGCGATGGCCTGATCGAGCTCGCTGCCTTCGTGCTCCTTCAACCCTTCTTCCATCTCCGAGACGGTCGCGGCGAACTGAGCACGGTCGAGCTCGGCCAGCGACGTCGCGACGTCGGCGAGCACGGTGAGGCCCTTTTCGGAGACTTCGGCGAGACCGCCGAGCACGATGATCTTCTCGTGCTTGCCGCCGGTGGTGATGGTGAGAATGCCGGGCCGGATCGCAGCCACGACCGGCGCATGTCCAGCCAGCACGCCGAAATCACCTTCGACGCCGGGGATGTCGACCTGATCGACCTCGCCCGAGAATGCGAGCTTTTCCGGCGAGACGAGATCGAAGTGGAAGGTGGCCATAAGAAACCTGCGAATGGTGAGTAGCGAATAGCGAATGGAGCGGGAGCAGCGAGACCATTCGCTACTCCCTACTCGCCGTTCGCAGCTTAGGCCGCCTCGGCCGCCAGCTTCTTGCCCTTCTCGAGCGCCTCTTCGATGGTGCCGACCATGTAGAAGGCGGCTTCCGGGAGGTGGTCATACTTGCCTTCGCAGAGACCGCGGAAGCCCTTGATGGTGTCCGCGAGGTCGACGAACTTGCCGGGCGCGCCGGTGAAAATTTCGGCGACGTGGAACGGCTGCGACAGGAAGCGCTCGATCTTGCGGGCGCGGGCCACCGTCAGCTTGTCCTCTTCCGAAAGCTCGTCCATGCCGAGGATGGCGATGATGTCCTGGAGCGACTTGTAGCGCTGCAGCACCTGCTGGACCATGCGCGCGGTCGTATAGTGCTCTTCGCCGACAATATTCGCCTGCAGCATGCGCGAGGTCGAGTCGAGCGGATCGACCGCCGGATAGATGCCCTTTTCCGAGATCGCACGGTTCAGCACCGTGGTGGCGTCCAAATGCGCGAACGACGTCGCCGGCGCCGGGTCGGTCAAGTCGTCGGCCGGCACGTAGATCGCCTGCACCGAGGTGATCGAGCCCTTGTTTGTGGTGGTGATGCGCTCCTGCAGCGCGCCCATGTCGGTTGCCAACGTCGGCTGATAGCCCACGGCGCTGGGAATACGGCCGAGCAGCGCCGACACTTCCGAGCCCGCCTGAGTGAAGCGGAAGATATTGTCGATGAAGAACAGCACGTCCTGGCCCTGGTCGCGGAAGTGCTCGGCGACCGTCAGGCCGGACAGCGCGACGCGCATGCGGGCACCGGGCGGCTCGTTCATCTGGCCGAACACCAGCGCGCATTTCGACTTCACGCTCGGGTCGGGATTGTGCGGGTCGGCGTTGACCTTGGATTCGATGAACTCGTGATAGAGGTCGTTACCTTCGCGGGTACGCTCGCCGACGCCGGCGAACACCGAATTGCCGCCGTGCGCCTTGGCGACGTTGTTGATCAGCTCCTGAATGAGCACGGTCTTGCCGACGCCCGCGCCGCCGAACAGGCCGATCTTGCCACCCTTGGCGTAAGGCGCGAGCAAGTCGACGACCTTGATGCCGGTGACGAGAATTTCGGCCTCGGTGGCCTGGTCGGTGTAGGTCGGCGCTTCCTGGTGGATGGCGCGCTTGCCTTCGGACGGGATCGGGCCCGCTTCGTCGATCGGCTCGCCGATGACGTTCATGATGCGGCCGAGCGTGCCGGCGCCCACCGGAACCTCGATCGGCTGGCCGGTGTCGGTCACTTCCTGGCCGCGCACCAAACCTTCGGTCACGTCCATGGCAATCGTGCGCACGGTGGACTCACCGAGATGCTGCGCGACTTCCAACACGAGGCGGATGCTGCCGTTCCTGGTTTCCAGCGAATTGAGAATGGCCGGCAGGTGGCCCTCGAACTGAACGTCGACGACGGCGCCCATGACCTGGGTGACGCGACCGACCTGGTTAGCTGCTGTGGCCATGATTAGCTCTCCTTCGAAATTCTTTACTTGAACGACCGTCGTTTGGTTCGTGCGTCAGACCGCCTCGGCGCCGGAGATGATCTCGATCAGCTCCTTGGTGATCTGGGCTTGACGGGTTCGGTTATAGATCTGGGTTTGCTTGCGGATCATTTCGCCGGCATTGCGGGTGGCATTGTCCATCGAGCTCATCTGCGCGCCGTAGAACGAAGCGTTGTTTTCCAGGAGCGCGCGGAAGATCTGCACGGCGATATTGCGCGGCAACAGGCCGGAGAGAAGTTCGTCCTCCTCCGGCTCGTAGTCGTAGGACGTCGACGGCGCGTTCGCCGCCTTTGCTTCCACAGTCAGCGGAATGATCTGCTGCGCGGTCGGGATTTGCGCAATCACCGACTTGAACTGCGAGTAGAACAGCGTGCAGACGTCGAACTCGCCGGCGTCGAAACGCGCCAGAACCTTCTTCGCGATGTCCTCGGCGTTGACGAAGCCGAGCTGGCGAACGCTGCGCAGATCGAGGTGCTCGACGATCTGCTTGTCGAACAGGCGGCGGAGCTGCTCATAACCCTTGCGCCCGACGCAGAAGAATTTGACTTCCTTGCCCTGCGCAATCAGCGCCTGTGCGCGCTCGCGCGCGAGGCGCACGATCGAGGAGTTGAAAGCACCGGACAGGCCGCGCTCGCCGGTGCAGACCAGCAGCAGGTGAATCTGGTCCTTGCCGGTGCCGGACAGCAGCGCCGGCGCGCCGGGAGAACCCGCAGCGGCGCTGGCGATGTTGGAGATCACCGCGCTCATCTTGTCGGCATAGGGCCGCGCCGCCTCGGCCGCTTGCTGGGCGCGGCGCAATCTGGACGCGGCGACCATCTGCATGGCCTTGGTGATCTTCTGCGTCGCCTTGGTCGAGGCGATGCGAACTCGCATGTCTTTAAGTGAGGCCATTCTTCGTTCACCCCGACGGTTCGATCTCTTGCGATCAGACCGTTAGCCTGTCCCTGTCGTCATGCCCGGGCTAGTCCCGGGCATTCACGTCTTCGCCGCCATGCGATGAGGCACGGACGGCCGGGACAAGAAGCCCGGCCATGCGACGGCTCTTATGCAAAGCTCTTGGCGAAGCCTTCGACCGCCGACTTCAGCTTGGCAGCACTGTCGTCGGAGAGGTCGCGGCTGTCGCGGATCGCATTGAGGATCTCGACGTTCTTGCCGCGCAGCAACGACAACAGGCCGTCCTCGAACGCGCGCACCTTGTTGACCGGGAGCGGATCGAGATAGCCGTTGGTGCCGGCCCAGATCACGCAGACCTGCTCTTCCATCTTCAGCGGCGCGAACTGCGGCTGCTTCAGGAGCTCGGTCAGGCGCGAACCACGGTTGAGCAGGCGCTGGGTCGAGGCGTCGAGGTCGGAGCCGAACTGCGCGAACGCCGCCATTTCGCGGTACTGCGCGAGCTCGCCCTTGATCTTGCCGGCGACCTTCTTGGTGGCCTTGGTCTGCGCCGAGGAGCCGACGCGCGACACCGACAGACCGACGTTCACGGCAGGACGGATGCCCTGGAAGAACAGGTCGGTTTCCAGGAAGATCTGGCCGTCGGTGATCGAGATGACGTTGGTCGGAATGTAGGCCGACACGTCGTTGGCCTGGGTTTCGATGACCGGCAGCGCCGTCAGCGAGCCGGAGCCCTGGTCCTTGTTCAGCTTCGCCGCGCGCTCGAGCAGGCGGGAGTGCAGATAGAACACGTCACCCGGATAGGCTTCGCGGCCCGGCGGGCGGCGCAGCAGCAGCGACATCTGGCGGTAGGCGACGGCCTGCTTGGACAGATCGTCATAGATGATGACGGCGTGCATGCCGTTGTCGCGGAAGTACTCGCCCATGGTGCAGCCGGTGAACGGCGCGATGTACTGCATCGGGGCCGGATCGGAAGCGGTGGCGGCGACGATGATCGAGTATTCGAGCGCGCCCTGCTCTTCCAGCACCTTCACGAACTGGGCAACGGTCGAACGCTTCTGGCCGATCGCGACATAGACGCAATACAGCTTGATGTTCTCGTCCGGCTGCGCGTTGAGCGGCTTCTGGTTGAGGATGGTGTCGAGCGCGATCGCGGTCTTGCCGGTCTGACGGTCGCCGATGATCAGCTCGCGCTGGCCGCGGCCGATCGGGATCAGGGCGTCGATCGCCTTGAGGCCGGTCGCCATCGGCTCGTTCACCGACTTGCGCGGAATGATGCCGGGCGCCTTGACGTCGACGCGCATGCGCTTGTCGGCCTGGATCGGGCCCTTGCCGTCGATCGGGTTGCCGAGCGCGTCGACGACGCGGCCGAGCAGGCCCTTGCCGACCGGCGCGTCCACGATGGCGCGGGTGCGCTTGACGGTCTGGCCTTCCTTGATCTCACGGTCGGCGCCGAAAATAACGATACCGACGTTGTCGGTTTCGAGGTTCAGCGCCATGCCGCGGGTGCCGTTCTCGAACTCGGACCATTTCACCGGCCTGGACGTTGTCCAGACCGAAGACGCGAGCGATACCGTCACCGACGGACAGCACCTGTCCGACTTCGGAGACTTCAGCTTCCTGGCCGAAATTCTTGATCTGGTCCTTGAGGATCGCGGAAATTTCCGCGGCGCGGATGTCCATCAGCCTGCCTCTTTCATCGCGTGCTTGATCGAATTGAGTTTGGTGCGAAGCGAACTATCGATCATACGGCTGCCAAGCTTGACCACGAGGCCACCGATGATCGAGGGGTCGACTTTCACGTTGAGCGCGACGTCCTTGCCGGTCACCGACTTCAGGGCAACCTTGAGGGCGTCGAGATTCTTGTTCGAGAGCGCTTCCGCCACGGTGACGTCGGCCGTCACCTCGCCCTTGAACCTGGCGACGAGGGCGCGGTAGGCGCGGATGACGTCAGCCACCGCGAACAGGCGGCGGTTGGCGGTCAGAACCTTGAGGAAATTGGCGGAGATGCCGGCGATGCCGGCCTTGTCCAGCACGGCCGAGAGGGCCCTGGACTGCGTTTCGGCCGCAAACACCGGGCTGCGGACGAGGCGCGTCAGATCGGCGCTTTCGTTCAGCAAGCCCTCGAATTTGTCGAGATCGGCTTTGACCTCGTCGACCACTTTCTGGTCGCGGGCCAGTTCAAACAAGGCCGTTGCATAACGACCCGACACACCGGAAACGGACGTATCTTCTGCAGCCACAGACGCGCTCTTTTTGCTGTCAAACTCGCAAGGGAAAAACCGTCGCCACAAAGCGGCGCCAAGCGATCCAAGCCCTTGGAATTCAAGCGGGACTTCGATTTTCGACCCCGCACGGTACGTGCCGGGCTCGTTAAAATCGCGGCTTTGCTAACATAGCAGGCGCGCACGTGCAACATGACGCCAAATTAAAGGCACGACGTTCTTTCGCCAGTCCGTCGCAGTCCAAGACGACGCAACGACGACTTGCCACCTGACGGAATTGTCGCGCGCTTGGCGCCGATGCCCGCCCATTTGTTCCTGCCCTGAGCGCATAGCGGCCATGAACACGGATCGCTGAGGCGTGATTCCTGCCCCGCCGGCTTCACTCGCCGAATACTTACCCAATTCTAAACACTGAAAGCGATGACTTCCGTTTACAGTATTTCTAAGTAATTGGCGGGTTAACAAAACATTAAAATCAAAGGTTACGGGACATCGGCTGAATACCGGTCGACAGTAACAAGATGTTTCATGAGGACATAGAACGGATTTACTGCCCAATTCACGCCTCATTAGGAATCGAAACGCCATCCCGCTCACAAACTTACGAGGGCTCCACTTGCCTCATATGTGGCAATACTAGCTTAGGACCATTAAATGCTGTCTTTGAAGATGCTGGGCTCTGTGACCCGGCCGCGTACGGCGATCGCTTTCGTTGCCACAACACTCCTCGTCGGTGGAACTGCCACCGAAGCTTCCGCAAAATCCCGGCATCACCATCGGTATTCTCACCATCATCACCGCCACCACGCCGAAAACGATGCCAGCACGACCTCCGACTGGCGCAGCGCCAATGCGTCGATGACGCCGTCGTCGGGCACGGGCCGCAGCTTCTCCGGCATGGCTTCGTTCTACGGCAACGAGTCCGGCAGCAAGACCGCCTCGGGCCAGCGCTTCAACCAGAACGCCATGACCGCGGCGCACCGTTCGCTGCCGTTCGGCACCAAGCTGCGCGTCACCCACGGCGGCTCGAGCGTCATCGTCACCATCAACGACCGTGGTCCGTTCATTCGCGGCCGTGTCCTTGATCTCTCCACGGGCGCTGCCCGGGCCATCGGCCTCACCGGTGCCGGCGTCGGCCGCGTCACCGCGGAAGTCGTCTCCTAGGGCGCGACAGCGCCTCACCGCACAAGTGCAGTTCCCGTCATCGTCCGCATGGACGTGTGAGCAGCGGGATCAGCGCGGGTGAAACAAGCCCGCCGTCTTGGGGGACGGCGGGCTTGTTTTATCCCTTTTGTCATTCGCGAGGAGCGCAGCGACGAAGCAATCCAGACTGCCTCCGTGGAGGGATTCTGGATTGCTTCGCTGCGCTCGCAATGACGGGGAGAGAGTTTTGTAGTCCCTATAAAAAGCTCTGCGGATCGACGTCGACTTCGAGCTTTTGATTGCCTTTCGGCTTCGGGCACACGGCAAGCCAGTTGCGCAAATAATCCGACAGGTCGAAGCCGCGCGCCGATTTCACCAGGATGCGGAAGCGGTAGCGGCCCTTGATGACCGCGAGCGGGGCTTCCGCCGGGCCCAGCACCACCACGCGTTCGTCGCGCGGCGCGAGCGCCACGAGACGGCGGCCAAATCCTTCGGCGCTCGGTCGGTCGCCGGCGGAAATGATCAGGCTCGCGAGCCGCCCGAACGGCGGATAGAGCGTGCGCTCGCGCAAGTCGATCTCGCTGTCGTAGAAGGCTTCGCGGTCGCAGGCGATCAACGCCTTCATCACGGGATGGTCGGGCTGGTGGGTCTGGAGATAGCCGACGCCGCGGCCCTGCTCGCGCCCGGCGCGGCCGATCACCTGGTTGAGCAATTGCCAGGTGCGTTCCGATGCACGCGGATCGCCATTGGACAGGCCGAGATCCGCATCGACCACGCCGACGAGATTGAGCCGCGGGAAATTGTGGCCCTTGGCGACGAGCTGCGTGCCGATGATAATGTCGACGCGGCCCTCCGCGATGTCATTCAGTTCGGAGCGCATCGTCTCGATCGAGGTGATGAGATCGCTCGACAGCACCATGGTGCGCGCTTCGGGGAATAGCGCGGCCGCCTCTTCCTGCAAGCGCTCGACGCCGGGCCCGACCGCGACCAGCGATTCCTCCGCCGAACAATGCGGGCAGGTTTGCGGACGCGGCATCGAGAAGCCGCAATGGTGACAGACGAGCCGCTGGCGAAAGCGGTGATCGACCAGCCAGGCATCGCAGATGGTGCAGGCGAAGCGATGACCGCAGGCGCGGCACAGCGTCAGCGGCGCATAGCCGCGGCGATTGAGGAACAGCAGCGCCTGCTCGCGCTTTTCGATCGCGATTCTGATCTCGGAAGCGAGCCGCGGCGAGATGAAGCGGCCGCGCGCCGGCGGCCCGCGGCGCATGTCGATGGCCTCGATATGCGGCATGTGCTGACCGCCGAAGCGCGACGGCAGCGCGATGCGCTGATAGCGGTTCTTGCGCGCATTGACCTCGGATTCGACCGACGGCGTCGCCGAGGCCAGCACGATCGGGACCTTTGCGATATGCGCGCGCACCACCGCCATGTCGCGCGCGTGATAATGCACGCCCTCGTCCTGCTTGTAGGCCTGGTCGTGCTCTTCATCGACGACGATGAGGCCGAGATTGCCGTAAGGCAGAAACAGCGCCGAGCGCGCGCCGACCACGACCGGCGCGCTGCCCTCGGAGATCGCCGCCCAATTGCGCGCGCGGGTGCGCGGCGTCAGCTCCGAATGCCATTCCAAGGGGCGCACGCCAAAACGCTGCGCGAAGCGGTCGAGGAACTGGCCGGTCAGCGCGATCTCCGGCATCAGGATCAGCGACTGTCTTCCGCGGCGGATCGCCTCGGCCACGGCTTCGAAGTAAACCTCGGTCTTGCCCGAGCCGGTGACACCGTCGAGCAGCGCGACGTGGAAGGTGCCGTTTGCCGCGAGCGCGCGCATCGTATCGACAGCAATGCGCTGGAGCTGTGTGAAATCCGGCCGGCTGAAATCCGGATCGGGGGCCGGCGGCGGCGGAGGCGGCGGCATCGGCTCGACCGTCAGCGTACCTTCGTCGACGAGGCCGTCGATCACGCCGGCCGAAACGCCGGCTTCCTTGGCGGCTTCCGATTTGCCGTGCAGCAGCCGGTCCGACAGCACCCCGATCAGGCGCTGCCGCGCCGGCGTCAGCCGCCGCGGGGAATCACCGACCAGGCGCACGCCGGCGCGCACCCGCTCTGGGCCGAGGTTCTCGCCCATTCGCAGGCACATGCGCAGCACCATGCCGCGCGGGCTCAGCGTGTAATTGGCGACCCAATCGACCACGGAACGCAGCTCGGGCTTCAACGGCGGGATGTCGAGCTTTTCGCTGACCTCCTTGAGACGGTTGTGCAGGCGCGGATCCGGATTGGCGTTTTCGGCCCAGACCACCGCGATCACCTCGCGCGGGCCGAGCGGCACGCCGACGAGATCGCCCGCCCTCAGCTCCATCCCGCGCGGCACCTTGTAGGAATAGGTCTGGTCGAGCGCGACCGGCACCAGCACGTCGACCATGCGGGTCGCGTTGGCGGGGGCGGTCTGGCTGCGCGACGAATGATCCATGAGGGAGAATCGGAACCTGGGGGCCTTGAAGCTAACGCCTGGGGGAGGCCTTAGCGAACAGTAAACGGGTGTGATGCGATATACTGAGTGGAATCATTACGTCCAGAGCGCATGAGCAAAGCGGCCGCCCCACAAATCGAGCTCGCCAGCGCCGATCCCTCGATCGCGCAGGAGATGACGCGCTGGCTGTCGCATCTCGGCGCGGAGCGGCGGCTGTCGCCGAAGACGCTGGAAGCCTATAGCCGCGACTTGCGGCAGTGCCTGGATTTCCTCTGCGCCCATTGGGGCGAGCGCGTCACGCTCAAGCGTTTCGCCGCCCTTGAGGCCACCGACATCCGTGCCTTCATGGCGATGCGCCGCGCCGACGATATTGCCGGCCGCTCGCTGATGCGCGCACTCGCGGGCCTGCGCTCGTTCGGCCGCTTTCTCGAACGCGAAGGCAAGGGCAAGGTCGGCGCACTCTCGGCGATCCGCGCGCCGAAAGTCGCCAAGACCCTGCCAAAACCGTTGCCGATGGCGTCCGCCAAACGTCTTGCGGACGCCGACGAACGCGCCGGCGAGGATCGCGAGACCTGGATTTTGGCGCGCGATGCCGCGGTGATGGCGCTTCTGTATGGATCAGGCCTGCGTATCTCCGAAGCGCTTGGCCTGACGCGCCGCGAGGTGCCGCGTCCCGGCGAGGGCGACGTGCTGATCGTGACCGGCAAGGGCAACAAGACCCGCATGGTGCCGGTGCTCCAGAACGTGCTCGCGCTCGTGCAGGAGTACGTCGCGATGTGCCCGTATCCGCTGCCGGCCGAAGGCCCGATCTTCGTCGGCGCACGCGGCGGGCCCTTGAGCCCGCGCATCATCCAGCTCGCGATGGAGCGGCTGCGCGGCGCGCTCGGCCTGCCCGACAGCGCCACGCCGCACGCGCTCCGCCATTCCTTCGCGACGCATCTGTTGTCACGCGGCGGCGATCTGCGCGCAATTCAGGAATTGCTCGGCCATGCCTCGCTCTCGACCACGCAGATCTATACCGGCATCGATTCCGAGCGGCTGCTGGAAGTCTATGCCAGCGCGCATCCGCGGCGGTGAGGCATCAGTCGGCGAGATACTCAATGTCAAAGATGTAGTTCGAGCCGCGGCCGATCTCGGCGCGAACATAGGGCTTGAACTTGAGGCGGTCATAGACCGGCGTCGTCGCCTTCACACCGTGTGACCCCCGATATCGGCAAGATGTTCGGCGATTCGCTTGCCGGACCCGCGTAAGCTCTCCACGCGCCCCTCAATCACGAGGCGCGGCTCGGCATAGTCCGAATACAATGTGCTGGCGAATAGCCAGGTCCCGGCAGCACCAAGCACAAGGGCGACCACAAGCTTCCACTTGGAAAGCCGTGGCGAACCCTGGCCGCCGTTCATCAACCTGCGCAGGGCCAATCCAAACATAGTCAGCGAGAACATCACGCCGAACAGATAGGCATCCGTGACGCCCGCGATCGAGCTGCGCCAGTAGAGAAGGCCGAGGACGAAGTAGACGAAGAACGCGCTGATCGCGGCCACGATGACGTAGAGGCGCAGCCGGGGATGGCTGATCGCCGCCAGCAGGACGACGAAAAGGGCCACGATCGGCCAAAGCGCCCAGGCGATGAATTCCGCTGTAGTCATGCGCTGAACGTAAGACGCGTGACAAAAAAATCCCTTAAAGCATCCGCTCAAATGATCGCTTGGCGCTTGCGCCGGAACAACGGTTCGGTCAATCGTGGGGAACCGAGCCAGGAGGGACTTATGAGCGCACATGAAAGCATGGAGCATGCCGAGCATGCCGAGCACGCGTCCGGCTCGAACAAGAAGATCGCCCTCCTGATCGCCGTGCTGGCGCTGTTCCTGGCGATCTCGGAGACGCTCGGCAAGGGCGCCCAGACCGAATCGATCAGCAAGAACGTCGAGGCCGCCAATCTCTGGGCGTTCTTCCAGGCGAAGAGCGTTCGCCGCACCGTGGTGCTGACCGCGTCCGAGCAGGGCAAGCTCACGCTCGGCGCCACCACCGACGACGCCATCAAGGCGACGGTGCAGAAGCAGATCGACGACTGGACCAAGACCGCGGCGCGCTATCGCTCCGAGCCGGAGACCGGCGAAGGCACCGAGCAGCTCGCCGAAAAGGCCAAGCACGCCGAGCACGAGCGCGACGAGGCGACCGCGAAATACCATCACTTCGAACTGGCGTCGGCCGCCTTCCAGATCGGCATCGTGCTGGCCTCGGCCACCATCATCACCGGCATCATCGCGCTCGCCTATGTCGCCGGTGTTTTGACTCTGGCCGGCATCTTCATGACGGCGCTCGGCCTGTGGATGCCCCATCTGCTGCATTTGCATTGATGCGCTGAAGCGGCGTACACCCCTGTCATGCTCCGCGAAGGGGCATCCAGTACGCCGCCCGCCTTCGCGGGCAATGACACCGAACAAGTGGCGACGATCAGCGCGCTTCGTGCACGCTCTTGCGAAAACGCTGGATCAATCGGAGCGTGCGGGAGGACCAGCCTTCGCCGTTGCCGGCGATCAGCTCCCTGATGCGGCGTTTGACCGGATCGACCAGCTCGGCGGCCTTGGCGCGCAGCTTCATCACGAGCTGATAGAGCCGCTCGAACCAGCCCATCTCCATCAGCTTGTCGCGCGTCACGTCGAACACGAAAGCGGTGACGCCGACCCCGAGCAGCTTTGCGAACAGGATCGTGACGACCGCGCTGGTCCAGTATTCGTGCGTGAGCAGCCACAGGCCGACCAGCTTGAGCGGAAACAGCGGAACGATCGGGACCGCGAACACGATCAGCGTCATCGCCGGCGACAGCGCGTCGACGCGCTCCGACAGCCATTGCTTGAAGCGGGCGAGCGGAATGATTGCGACAGCCCGCGCGACGATCGGTTCGAGATGATCCCACAGCCAGGCTTCGATCAGGAAGATGATCGCAAGCAGGACCCAGACCGGTTGAAGCAGGCGGCGCAGCATGTGTTTCCCGCCCGATTCGGAGCTGGGCGCGACCTACATATGGATGGCCCGCTTGCCGACTGCAAGCGCGGCCTCCTTGATGGCCTCCGAGCGGGTCGGGTGCGCGTGACAGGTGCGGGCAAGATCCTCGGCGCTGCCGCCAAACTCCATGAGAACGGCCGCTTCATGGATCATTTCGCCGGCTTCGCGGCCGATAATGTGCACGCCCGAGCACGCGATCGGTCTTCGCATCTGCGAGAATCTTCACAAAGCCGTCGGTGGTCTGGTTGACCTTGGAGCGGCCGTTGGCGGTAAAGGGAAACTTTCCGACCGTATAAGCCACGCCCGCCTGCTTCAGCTCCTCCTCGGTCTTGCCGACGCAGGACACTTCCGGCGTGGTATACACGACGCCCGGGATAACATCGTAGTTCACGTGACCGGCCTGCCCGGCGATGATCTCCGCGACCGCGACGCCTTCATCCTCGGCCTTGTGTGCAAGCATCGGGCCCGCCACGACGTCACCGATGGCATAGACGCCCTTCACGCTGGTGGCGAAATGCGGATCGATCTGCACGCGGCCGCGATTGTCGAGCGCTACGCCCGCTTCCTTCAGCCCCAGCCCGTCCGTGTACGGCGCGCGGCCGATGCAGACCAGAACGACGTCGGCTTCCAGCGTCTCGGCAGCGCCGCCAGCGGCGGGCTCGACCCTCGCCTTCAGCATCTTGCCGGAGGTGTCCACGCCTGTGACCTTGGCGCCGAGCTTGAACGCAAAACCCTGCTTCTCCAGGATGCGCTGGAATTGCTTGGCGATCTCGCCGTCCATGCCGGGCAGGATGCGGTCCAGGAATTCGACGACGACCACTTCGGCACCGAGACGATGCCAGACCGAGCCGAGCTCGAGGCCGATCACGCCGGCGCCGACGATCAGCAGCTTGCCGGGGACCTTGTCCAGCGAGAGCGCGCCGGTCGACGACACGATGCGGGTCTCGTCGATCTCGATGCCCTTCAGCCGCGCGATGTCCGAGCCGGTCGCGATCACGATGCTCCTGGTTTCGATGACCTGCGACTTGCCGTCGGCGGAGATCTCGACCTTGCCGGTGCCCAAGATCTTGCCGGTGCCCTTGAGCACGTCGATCTTGTTCTTCTTCATCAGGAACTCGACGCCCTTGACGTTGCCGTCGATGCCCTGCTGCTTGAAATTCATCATCGAGGGCAAATCGAGCTTCGGCGCGCCGAGACCGACACGCCCATCTTGGCAAAGGAATGCCCGGCTTCCTCGAACATTTCGGAGGCGTGCAGCAGCGCCTTCGACGGCATGCAGCCGACATTGAGGCAGGTGCCACCGAGCGTGGCGTTCTTTTCGACCACGGCGACTTTCATGCCGAGCTGGCTTGCGCGCACCGCGCAGACATAACCGCCCGGTCCGGTGCCGATGACGACGAGATCGTAGGTAGCCATGAGAGAAAGTCCCGTGAGTTTAGCGTGATGAGGATGTGTCAGCGTCCGCGCGGCGCGTCAGCGTCCGCCGGACACATCGAGAGTGGCTGCGGTGACGTAGGAGGCCTCGTCCGACATCAGCCAGACGATGGCGTTGGCGATTTCGTCGGCGGTGCCGACGCGCTTCATCGGCACCATATGGGCCAGACGATGATGCCGATCGGGCTCACCGCCGGAGGCGTGGATTTCGGTGTCGATCAGCCCGGGGCGGATGCCCGCGACGCGGATGCCTTCGCTTGCGACCTCGTAGCCAAGGCCGATGGTGAAGGAATCGATCGCGCCTTTGGAGGCGGCATAATCGACATAGGTATTGGGTGCGCCGAGCTTGGCGGCAACCGATGACAGATTGACGATGACGCCGCCCTGGCCGCCATGCTTGGTCGACATCCGCTTCACCGCTTCGCGGGCGCAGAGGATGGAGCCGGTGACGTTGACCGCCATGACGCGCTGGATGCGTTCGGCCGACATCTCGTCGACACGCACGCCGCTGGTCCCGACGATGCCGCCATTGTTGACGAGCGCGCCGAGCGTGCCGAACTTGTCCGCCGCCTGGAACAGCGCGAGGATGTCGCTTTCCTCCGCGACGTCGCATTTGACCGCGATCGCCTTGCCGTTGCTGGCCTCGATCGCGGCAACCACCTCGTCGGCGGCCTGCTTGTTGCTGGCATAGCCGACGACGACGCGAAAGCCGCGCGCGGCCGCCGCAATCGCGGTCGCGCGGCCGATGCCGCGGCTGCCGCCGGTGATGACAACGACTTTATCCGTCACGCGCGCCTCCATGGTTCGACACGCGCCGCCGCGAAAGGCGACGGCGCTCGCAGAGCATCAGGGTTCAGAGATCGAGCACCAGGCGAGCCGGATCTTCCAGGCTCTCCTTGACGCGAACCAGGAAGGTGACGGCTTCCTTGCCGTCGATGACGCGGTGATCGTAGGACAGTGCCAGGTACATCATCGGGCGGACCTCGACCTTGCCGCCGATCGCCATCGGCCGCTCCTGGATCTTGTGCATGCCGAGGATGGCCGACTGCGGCGCATTCAGGATCGGGGTCGACATCAGCGAGCCGTAGATGCCGCCATTGGTGATGGTGAAGGTGCCGCCCTGCATCTCGTCGATCTTGAGCTGGCCGTCACGGGCACGGCGGCCGAAATCGGCGATGCCCTTCTCGATGTCGGCGATCGATTTGTTGTCGCAGTCGCGCACCACGGGCACGACAAGGCCCTTGTCGGTGCCGACGGCGACGCCGATGTGGTAGTAGTTCTTGTAGATCAAATCGGTGCCGTCGATCTCGGCGTTGACGGCCGGGATGTCCTTCAGCGCCTGCACGACGGCCTTGGTGAAGAAGCCCATGAAGCCGAGCTTCGAGCCGTGCTTCTTCTCGAACGCATCCTTGTAGTGCGCGCGCAGCGCCATGACGTTGGTCATGTCGACCTCGTTGAAGGTCGTGAGCATCGCCGCGGTGTTCTGCACGTCCTTGAGGCGGCGCGCGATGGTCTGGCGCAGCCGGGTCATCTTGACGCGCTCTTCGCGGGCGGCGTCATCGGCCGGCGACGGCGCGCGGACCTGAACGGCGGCGGCAGGCTGGTTGACCGGGGTCGGCGCAGACGCCGCACGCTCGATCGCGGCGAGCATGTCGCCCTTGGTGACGCGGCCGTCCTTGCCGGAGCCCGGAACGGTCGAGGCGTCGATGCCGGTCTCAGCCGAGAGTTTGCGCACGGACGGGGCGAGCGGGGCATCGGCCGGCGGCGCCTTTGACGCCGCAGCGGGAGCAGCCGCGGCGGCGGCGGCAGGAGCGGCAGCCGCGGGCTTTGCGGGCGCAGCGGCAGCCGGCTTGGCAGCGCCAGCGGCACCCTCGGTGATCTGGCCGAGCAGCGCACCGACCGCAACAGTCGCGCCATCGGCGGCGACGATCTCGCTCAGCGTGCCGGCGGAGGGCGCCGGGACTTCGATGGTGACCTTGTCAGTCTCGAGCTCCACCAAGGGCTCGTCGACGGCGACGGGATCGCCGGCCTTCTTGAACCAGCGGCCGATGGTGGCCTCAGTGACGGATTCGCCGAGGGTCGGCACACGAATTTCAGTCATGGTCTTTTCCTTAAGGAGATCGCCAATGCGGTCGGGAATTTTCAGGTGTCATCGGCCGGCGAAAAGCAGACCATCCAGCAGGCCCAAACGTTCGCATTCACCACGGACGCCACGGTTTGCCGGATGCCCCGCTCCAGTGCGCCATTGCGCACAAGGCGGGGCATGACGCAGCTCGAAAAAGCTCAGCTCAGTGCTTCGTCCAGGAACGCCTTCAACTGCGCCTGATGCTTCGACATCAAGCCAGTGGCGGTCGCGGCGGAAGCGGCGCGGCCGACATAACGCGGACGCCGGCTCACACCGTTCACCTGATTCAGCACCCATTCCAGATAGGGCTCGATGAAGTGCCAGGCACCCATGTTGCGCGGCTCTTCCTGGCACCACACCATTTCGGCCTTCTTGAAGCGGGACAGCTCGGCCACCAGCGCCTTCAGCGGCACCGGATAGAGCTGCTCGACGCGCATCAGGTAGATGTCGTCGATGCCGCGCTTCTCGCGCTCCTCGTAGAGATCGTAATAGACCTTGCCGGTGCAGAGCACGATGCGGCGGATCTTGTCGTCCGGAACGAGCTTGGTCGCCTCGCTCGGCTGCATCTGGGCGTCATCGTAGAGGATGCGGTGGAAGGTCGTTCCCTTCGCGAGTTCCTCGAGACGTGACACAGCCCGCTTGTGACGCAGCAGCGATTTCGGCGTCATCACGATCAGCGGCTTGCGGATCTCGCGATGAAGCTGCCGGCGCAGCACGTGGAAGTAGTTCGCCGGCGTGGTCGGGTAGACCACCTGCATGTTGTCTTCGGCGCACATCTGCAGGAAACGCTCGAGCCGCGCCGAGGAATGCTCCGGTCCCTGGCCCTCATAGCCGTGCGGCAAGAGGCAGACGAGGCCGGACATGCGCAGCCATTTGCGCTCGCCCGAGGAGATGAACTGGTCGAACACGACCTGCGCGCCGTTGGCGAAGTCGCCGAACTGGGCTTCCCACAGCGTCAGCGTGTTCGGCTCGGCGAGCGAGTAGCCGTACTCGAAGCCGAGCACCGCTTCTTCCGACAGCAGCGAGTTGATGACCTCGTAATGGCCCTGTTCGTGGCCGAGATGGTTGTACGGTGTGTAGCGGCTCTCGTCCTCTTGGTCGATCAGGACGGAGTGGCGCTGCGAGAAGGTGCCGCGCTCGGAATCCTGACCCGACAGGCGGACATGGTGATTCTCGTTGAGCAGGGTGCAGAACGCCAATGCCTCGCCGGTCGCCCAGTCGATGCCGGCGCCGGTGTCGATGGCCTTGGCGCGGTTGTCGAGGAAGCGCTGGATGGTGCGGTGGACGCGGAAACCGTCCGGCACCTTGGTGATCTTGCGGCCGATATCCTTCAGTTCTGCGGTGTCGACGCCAGTGACGCCGCGCCGCGCATCTTCTTCCTGATCGGCGATCTTGAAGCCGGCCCATTTGCCGTCGAGCCAGTCGGCCTTGTTGGGCTTGTAGCCGGAGCCGGCTTCGAGCTCGGCATCGAGCCGCGCGCGCCAGTCCGCCTTGGCCTTCTCGACCTCGCCCTCGGTCAGCACGCCTTCGCTGATCAGGCGGCGGGCGTAGAGCTCGAGCGTCGACGGATGGGCCGCGATCTTCTTGTACATCACCGGCTGGGTGAAAGCCGGCTCGTCGCCCTCGTTATGGCCATGCCTGCGGTAGCAGAACATGTCGATGACGACGGGCTTGTGGAATTTCTGCCGGAACTCGGTCGCGACCTTGGCCGCGAACACCACGGCCTCCGGATCGTCGCCGTTGACGTGGAAGATCGGCGCGTCGATCATCTTCGCAACATCCGACGGATACGGCGAAGAACGGGAATAACGCGGATAGGTGGTGAAGCCGATCTGGTTGTTGACGATGAAGTGCACGGAGCCGCCGGTGCGGTAGCCCTTCAGGTCCGACAGGCCGAAGCATTCCGCGACCACACCCTGGCCGGCAAACGCTGCGTCGCCGTGCATAAGGAGCGGCATCACCGAGATGCGCTGGTCCGGCGGATCGCCGTGCTGATCCTGCTTGGCGCGGACTTTTCCGAGCACGACGGGATCGACGATCTCGAGATGCGAGGGATTGGCAGTCAGCGACAGATGGATGCGGTTGCCGTCGAACTCGCGATCCGAGGATGCGCCGAGGTGATATTTGACGTCACCCGAGCCTTCGACCGCGTCCGGATTGGCCGAGCCACCCTTGAACTCGTGGAACAGCGCGCGATGCGGCTTGCCCATTACCTGGGTCAGCACGTTGAGGCGGCCGCGATGCGGCATGCCCAGCACGACCTCCTTCACGCCGAGATTGCCTCCGCGCTTGATGATCTGCTCGAGCGCGGGGATCAGCGATTCAGCACCGTCCAGGCCGAAGCGCTTGGTGCCGGTGAATTTGGTGTCGCAGAATTTCTCGAAACCTTCGGCTTCGACCAGCTTCATCAGGATGGCGCGACGGCCTTCGCGGGTGAAGGAGATTTCCTTGTCCGGCCCCTCGATCCGCTCCTGGATCCACGCCTTCTGCGCCGCGTTGGTGATGTGCATGAACTCGACGCCGAGCGTCTGGCAGTAGGTGCGCTCGCAGATCGCGGTGATTTCGCGCAAGTTGGCGTATTCGAGACCGAGCACATGGTCGAGGAAGATCTTGCGGTCGAAATCGGCTTCGCTGAAGCCGTAGGTCCGCGGATCGAGTTCTTCGCGATTGCGCTGGGCTTCGATGCCGAGCGGATCGAGCTTGGCGTGGAAATGACCACGCATGCGGTAGGACCGGATCAGCATCAAGGCGCGGACCGAGTCGCGCGTGGCCTGGAGCAGGTCGGCGGAGGAGAGGCCGCCGCCCTTATCGCCGCCCCTGGCCTGCGCCTTGGCGGCGATCTTGGCACCGACCGTCTTCTCGACTTCCGCCCAATTGCCGTCCAGGGCGGAGGTCAGATCGTCCTGCGGGGTCAGCGGCCAGTTGGCGCGCTCCCAGGACGGGCCTTCGGCGTTCTTGCTGATGTCAGCCGGCTGGTCGTTGAGGCTCTTGAAGAAGTCCTGCCACTCGGCATCCACCGAGGACGGATCCTTCTCGTAGCGGGCGTAGATTTCATCGATGTAGGTGGCGTTGGTGCCCTGCAAAAAGGAGGAGAGGGCAAAGGCTGCGTTCGCGTCTTGGCGAGACATACTTGAGTTCCTGGCGATTTCGGTTCGCGCATAACAAACGGCGCTGGCGCTGGGCTCCCCGGCAGAGGACCAGCGCGACAGGCACCATTTACCCTATTTGCTGCGAAACTTCGCCCGGAAAAGTGCGAAGGAGTGAATTAGCCCTTCAATTTTTCGGCAAGCGTGTGCCCAAGGCGGGCTGGAGACGGAGACACTGTAATTCCTGCCGATTTCATCGCGTCGGTCTTGGAACCCGCGTCGCCCTTGCCGCCCGAAATGATCGCGCCGGCATGGCCCATGCGGCGGCCGGGAGGGGCCGTGACACCGGCAATGAAGCCGACCATCGGCTTCCTGCGGCCGCGCTTGGCTTCGTCCTTGAGAAACTGGGCGGCGTCTTCCTCGGCGGAACCACCGATCTCGCCGATCATGATGATCGACTCGGTCTTGGGGTCGCCCAGCAGCATTTCCAGCACGTCGATGAATTCGGTTCCCTTGACCGGATCGCCGCCGATGCCGACCGCGGTGGTCTGGCCGAGGCCTTCCTGGCTGGTCTGGAACACGGCTTCGTAGGTCAGGGTGCCGGAGCGGGAGACGATGCCGACGCTGCCGGTCTTGAAGATGTTGGCCGGCATGATGCCGATCTTGCATTCGCCGGCGGTCATGACGCCCGGGCAGTTCGGCCCGATCAGACGCGACTTGGAACCGGCCAGCGAACGCTTCACGCGCACCATGTCGATGACAGGAATGCCCTCGGTGATGCAGACGATCAGCGGGACCTCGGCATCGATGGCTTCGCAGATCGCATCGGCCGCGCCCGGCGGCGGCACGTAGATCACGGACGCGTCGGCGCCGGTCTTCTCACGCGCCTCGCGCACGGTGTCGAACACCGGCAGGCCCAGATGCGTCGCGCCGCCTCTGCCGGGCGAAGTGCCGCCGACCATCTTGGTGCCGTAGGCAATCGCGGCCTCCGAGTGGAACGTGCCGTTCTTGCCGGTAAAGCCCTGGCAGATGACCTTGGTGTTCTTGTCGATCAGGATGGACATGAGGTCTGCTTTCGCGAAACTAACGTGTGAGAGGTCAGTGGATGCGGCGGTAGACGCCGGTGAGGACGTCGGCCCAGCCTTCCGCGTCCGGCGAGAACTGGATCTTCAACGAATAGGAATCGTCGTCGATGATTTCGTAGACGTGGCGCGCATTGCCGCGGAGCGAGCCGCGCACCAGTGTCAGGGTCTTCCCGACCCAGCCGCCGGAGGCGGGCGAGGGCGGCGTGTAGCCGAGCGAGTCGTACCAGAACAATTTGTAGGTCCGGTCCTCGCGGTCGAAGGTGAAGATGCCGTGGGTGGCGAAGACCTGCTTGCCGTCGCGCATCTGAACCGAGTCCTGGATCAGGTAAAACCCGTTGAGGTCCATGCGCGCGACGGTGCGCGAGGTGGCCGGCCCGCCTTCCGTCCAGCGCGACGGAAAGACCACCTCTTCGCCATTCCATTCGCCGGCGAACGCGGCAAGACGCGCGTGCTCCGGCAGCGGGGATGATGCGGCGAGATGGTCCTGGGTCATGGCCTTAGCCTCCCTTGACGGCCTTCACGATCTTCTGCGCGGCGTCGTCGAGATTGTCGGCCGGCACCACGTTGAGGCCGGATTCACGGATGATCTTCTTGCCCAGTTCGACATTGGTGCCTTCGAGGCGAACCACGAGCGGCACGCTGAGGCCGACTTCACGCACCGCAGCCGTGACGCCCTCGGCGATCACGTCGCACTTCATGATGCCGCCGAAGATGTTGACCAGGATGCCCTTCACGTTGGGATCGGCGGTGATGATCTTGAAGGCGGCCGCGACCTTTTCCTTGCTGGCGCTGCCGCCGACGTCGAGGAAGTTCGCCGGCGCCATGCCGTAGAGCTTGATGATGTCCATCGTCGCCATGGCGAGACCGGCGCCGTTGACCATGCAGCCGATGTTGCCGTCGAGCGTGACGTAGTTGAGATCGTACTTCGACGCCTCGATTTCCTTGGCGTCTTCCTCGGTCTCGTCGCGCAGCGCCAGCACCTCGGGGTGACGGAACAGCGCGTTGTCGTCGAACGACACTTTTGCGTCGAGCACGCGGAGCTGGCCCTGCTTGGTTACGACCAGCGGGTTGATCTCCAGCATCGACATGTCCTTGGCCACGAAGGCCGCGTAGAGCTGCGCGGTGAGCTTCTCTGCCTGCTTGGCGAGATCGCCGGAAAGCTTCAGCGCGTTGGCGACGGTGCGGCCGTGATGGCCCATGATGCCGGTCGCGGGATCGATCGAGAAAGTCACGATCTTCTCGGGGCTGTTGTGCGCGACGTCCTCGATGTTGACGCCGCCCTCGGTCGATACCACGAACGAGACGCGAGAGGTCTCGCGGTCGACCAGGATCGAAAGATAGAATTCCTTGTCGATGTCGGAGCCGTCCTCGATGTAGAGGCGGTTGACCTGCTTGCCGGCGGCGCCGGTCTGGATCGTCACGAGCGTGGCGCCGAGCATCTGCTTGGCGAACTCGGAGACCTCCGCGGCCGACTTGGCGATGCGGACGCCGCCCTTGTCGCCGGCGGATGCTTCCTTGAACTTGCCCTTGCCGCGGCCGCCGGCATGGATCTGGCTCTTGACCACCCAGACCGGGCCCGGGAGGGCCTTGGCCGCTGCGTCTGCGTCAGTCGCCTTCAGGACCGCAACGCCCTTGGAGATCGCCACGCCGAACTCATTCAGCAGCGCTTTGGCCTGATATTCATGGATATTCATATGGTCGCTCCCTGAACCCGCGGGCGGTGACCGCATGGGCCCACCTCAGTCTTGTGGCTGGCATACCATATACCACAGGAACTGCAACTCGGATTCTTTGACATCGATCTCTGGACTTGCGGACCCGGAACCCGCCCGACGCGGCCTCCGGAAATGAAACCGCCGAAGACCGGGTTTCGGTCTTCGGCGGGGACGTTTTGACCTTAGCGGCCGAGAAGATCGGGTGCGATCTTCTTGCAGGCGTCGACCAGGCCCTGAACCGCGCCGACCGACTTGTCGAAGGCCTCGCGGTCCTTGCCGACGAGTTCGATCTCGACGACGCGCTCGACACCCTTGGAGCCGATCACGACGGGCACGCCGACATACATGTCCTTCACGCCGTATTCGCCGTTCAGGTAGGCGGCTGAGGCCAGCACGCGCTTCTTGTCGCGCAGATAGCTCTCGGCCATCGCGATCGCGGAGGCCGCCGGCGCGTAGAAGGCCGAGCCGGTCTTGAGCAGATTGACGATCTCGGCGCCGCCGTTGCGGGTGCGGTCGACGATCTCGTCGAGGCGAGCCTGCGAGGTCCAGCCCATCTTGATGAGGTCGGGCAGCGGGATGCCGGCGACGGTGGAGTACTTCACCAGCGGCACCATGGTGTCGCCATGGCCGCCCAGCACGAAGGCGGTGACGTCTTCGACCGAGACGTTGAATTCGTCGGCCAGGAAGTAGCGGAAGCGCGACGAATCCAGCACGCCGGCCATGCCGACGACCTTCTTGTGCGGCAGGCCGGAAGCCTTCTGCAGCGCCCAGACCATCGCGTCGAGCGGGTTGGTGATGCAGATGACGAAAGCGTCGGGGGCGTACTTCTTGATGCCGGCGCCGACCTGCTCCATGACCTTGAGGTTGATGGAGAGGAGGTCGTCGCGGCTCATGCCGGGCTTGCGCGGCACGCCGGCGGTGACGATGCAGACTTTTGCGTCGTCGAGCGCCTCGTAGGAGTTCGCGCCGGTGAAATGCGCGTCAAAGCCGTCGACCGGCGAGGATTGCGCGATGTCGAGCGCCTTGCCCTGCGGCACGCCCTCGGCGATGTCGAACATCACCACATCGCCCAGCTCTTTCAAGCCGATGAGATGAGCCAACGTTCCGCCGATCTGACCGGAGCCAATCAAAGCAATCTTGTCGCGCGCCATGTGAACCTGTCCTTTAGACACGTCAGGAGGGGAAAACTGAGACGGGTGGTTATCCCTTTAGCCTCCCCCGTTCAAGTCGCCGGTTGCCCATTTGTCGGGCTTGCCGCGTATTGGAGCGCATCCCTGTCATTCCAGAGCGCATCCAACCGGTTTGCACGAAACATGGCCCGATGACGGGCTCCGTCGCGGCCCCCGGAATGACAGCGCTGGCAAATAGGACTTAAGTCTCCACCAAGCCCTTTTAAGTTTCCACCAAGCCCTTGGTCGAGCCGCTGGCGGTGGAATCCTTGCGGCCGTGGGGCAGCGCCAGATAGGATTCCGAGCTCATTTCAATCAGGCGCGACGACGTCCGCTTGAACTCGTTGGCCTCGTTGCCCTCGTGGGCGAGGTACAGCGAGATCGGGTTGGCATCGGCGGAAGCCATCAGCTTCACGGCATTGTCATAGAGTGTGTCGATCAGCGTGATGAAGCGCTTGGCGGCGTTGCGCTGGGAGAGGCCCATCACTGGAATATGGTCGACCAGGATGGTGTGATAGTCGTGCGCCAGCCTGAGATAGTCGGATGCGCCGAGCGGCTTCTCGCAAAGATCGGCGAACGAAAACCGCGCCACGCCGGGGGCCGAGCACGGCACGTGCAGGATGCGCCCCTTGATCGAAATATCGCGCGACTTGCATTTGGCGCTGCCGGACATCTTCGACCAGGCGCGGTCGAGCGCGGTGCCCGCCTCAGTGTCTGCCGGCGTCAGCCACATCGGCACGCCCTGAAGTTTTTCCAGCCGGAAGTCGGTGCGCGCGTCGAGCCGCAGCACGTCCATGTGGTCGGTGATCTGCTTGATGAAGGGCAGGAACAGCGAACGGTTCAGGCCGCCCTTGTAGAGATCGTCGGGCGCGACGTTGGAGGTCGCGACCACCACGGTGCCGAGCTCCAGCAGCTTTGCGAACAGGCGGCCGAGGATCATCGCGTCGGCGATGTCGGTGACGTGAAATTCGTCGAAGCAGAGCAGCCAGCTCTCCTCGAAGATGGCGTTCGCGGTCAGCGTGATGACGTCGCCGTCGGCGATCTCGCCGCGCGCGATGCCCTGGCGATAGTCGTAGATGCGCTCGTGCACATCGGCCATGAACTCGTGGAAATGCGCGCGCCGCTTGTGCTCGACGGTACTGTGCTGAAAGAACAGGTCCATCAGCATGGTCTTGCCGCGGCCGACCTCGCCATGGACGTAGAGCCCGTGCGGCGCGTCGTCCTTGTCGCTGCTGAACAGGCGACTGAGCAGGCCCTGCTTGCGCGGCGGCTTGTAATCGGCGAGCCGCTCGTCAAGCGCCGTATAGGCTTCGGCGATCTCGGCCTGCGCAGCGTCGGGCTCGATCGCGCCTGATACGATCAGGGCCTGATACGTCTCGCGGAATGGGGAACTGGGAATCGAGAGCATGGCTCTTTACCGCCAGAGACCGGCGGAAATTGCAACTGTATATTGGCGCAATGGGCGCATGCGCTTATCCTGGTCCACGTGGGTGCGGGCGGATGATTGAAATATCAGAGAGTTAAGCGGCTACTTTGAGGTTCCTGACATGGCTCTTAGTATCGAGGACCCCGAGACCGAGCATCTCGCGTGGAGGCTGGCGCAACTCACCGGCGAGACCGTTGTGGTCGCGACGAAGCGAGCTATCGAGGAGCGACTTAGCCGGATCGACAATCAGCACCGCAAGACTGCTCTCTTGGACGATATGGCCGCGATCCGCCGACGCTGGAGCGAGCTGCCTGTGGTAGCCGACCAGACGGCAGACGAAATCGTTGTCTATGACAAACACGGATTGCCATCCTGACGCGACAGGCGCCACGCGCCACATGGCTCGCGAGCCAAGCTCACTCACACAACTCGTAAGCGTCCTCGACCACATAGGGACCGCCGCCGGTGGAGGCGCGCGAGGAGAACAGCACGAAACGTTCGGCCGTGAACGCCTTGCTGGGAAAATAGCCGCGCAGCGAGAGATAGTCGGCGACATCTCGGTCGGTGGCGTCGTGCAGACGGGCCAGCGTGACATGCGGGATGAACTTGCGGCCTTCAGGGTCGAGGCCGATCCGCTGCATCATGCGCTCGAGCTCGGCCTGCAATTCCATCAGCGGCTTGCTCGGCACGATGGTTGCGACCACCGCGCGCGGCTTGCGTCCGCCGAAACTCTGCAAACCCTGCACCTTCACCTCGAACGGCTTGCGGTCGACGCGAAACAGCATCGAGGCGATTTCGTTGGCGGACATGCCGTCGATATTGCCGATGAAACGCAGGGTGACGTGGTAATTTTCGGGATCGATCCAGCGGGCGCCGGGAAGCCCGCCCCGCAAATTGGAAAGCGACTGGCCAATCTCGGCCGGAATTTCCAGACCGGTGAACAAACGCGGCATCGTTTCGCACTCCCGATGCTTGGGCATGATCCCTTCGGAAAGACCATATCCAAATTTTAGAGCCGGCGACGAATCACCGGTACCCCAATTCCTATCGCAGTTGTGTGACCCTGCGAAGCATCGCGCTCCTTACCCCGGTAAAACCCTGGGAATTACGGTCGGCGCTGCCTGCTTTTCAACGCCGTTGCTCAGCTATCGTGCCAAGGAATGCCTCAACCGTGGGCAAGATATTCTTGACGATGATGTCGACGCCGGGCGCGGTCGGATGAATGCCGTCGGCCTGGTTGAGTTTGGCGTCGGCCGCGACACCCTCAAGAAAAAACGGATAGAGCGGCACGTCGAATTTTCTCGCCAGATCCGGATAAATCGAATTGAAGCGTGCCGCATAATCCGGGCCGTAATTCGGCGGCGCCAGCATGCCGCACAGCATCACCGCGATCTTGCGCGCCTTGAGGCGCTGGACGATCTCGGTGAGCGCGGTGCGCGTCAAATCGGGATCGATGCCGCGCAGCGCGTCGTTGGCGCCGAGCTCGATGATGACACCATCGGTTCCGTCAGGGACCGACCAGTCGAGCCGGTCACGGCCGGCGGACGAAGTGTCCCCGGACACCCCCGCGTTGGTCATGTCGACGTCTATGCCTTTGGTATGCAAGGCTTTTTTAAGCTTTGTGGGGAATGCTTCCTGGGCCGGGAGACCGAGACCGGCGCTTAAAGAATCGCCGAGAACGACAAGCTTGACTGGTTTCGCCGCTTCCGCCCAGGCCGGATTTGCGACCGTCATCAAAGCGAACATCAACACGGCTATGTGCATGAACAATCCGTAACGCCTCTCGACCGCGCGTACGGAGTTGCCATATGACCGGACCATGGACACTCGCATCTCTTCCTCTTCGCTCGCCGACAGCTCGGCGGACACCATCGCCATCTCCAACGTCAATCTGTCATTGGGTACGGGCGCGGCACGCGTTCACATTCTCAAGGATATCAGCTTGCGCGTCGGCCGTAGCGAGACCATCGGCCTGATCGGCCCGTCAGGCTCGGGCAAATCCACGCTGCTGATGGTGATGGCTGGGCTGGAGCGTCCTGATAGCGGAGAGGTGGTGGTCAGCGGCACGCCTTTCAATGGCCTCGACGAGGACGCGCTGGCCCGCTTCCGCGGCCGCCAAGTCGGCATCGTCTTCCAGTCCTTCCATTTGATCCCGACGATGACGGCGCTGGAGAACGTCGCCGTGCCGCTCGAGCTCGCCGGCAATCCCGACGCCGCCAAGCGCGCGGCGCAGGAGCTGCAATCGGTCGGGCTCGGCGATCGCCTGCATCATTACCCGACACAACTCTCCGGCGGCGAGCAGCAGCGCGTTGCGCTGGCGCGCGCGCTGGCGCCCGATCCCGCGATCCTCGTTGCCGACGAGCCGACCGGCAATCTCGACGAAGCCACCGGCAAGCAGATCGTCGATCTCCTGTTCAGCAAGCATGCCGAGCGCGGCATGACCCTGGTGCTGGTCACGCACGATTCCTCGCTCGCGCATCGCTGCGATCGCGTGATCCGCCTGCGTTCGGGGCGCATCGACACGCAGTCTGCGCCCGCATGAGCGCAGCAGTCGAACCGTTCGCGAAGCCCAACGGCGTCGCGCTGTCGCTGCGCTACGCGCTGCGCGAATTGCGCGGCGGCCTGCGCGGCTTTTACGTATTCATTTCCTGCATCGCACTCGGCGTGATGGCCATCGCCGGCGTCGGCTCGGTCTCGGCGAGCCTGAGCGACGGCCTCGCTCGCGAGGGCCGCACGCTGCTCGGCGGCGACGTGTCGTTCGTCTTGTTTCAGCGCGAAGCGAAGCCGGAGGAAGTCGCCTTCCTGCGTTCGCGCGGTACCGTCTCGAGCGCCGCCACACTGCGCGGCATGGCGCGGTCGGCGGAGGGCCAGCTCGCACTGGTCGAGATGAAGGCGGTCGACGATACCTATCCGATGCTCGGACAGCTGACGCTGGCGCCGCCGCTGCCGATGTCCGACCTGCTCGCGGAGCGCGACGGCGCGTTCGGCGCCGCCGCCGATCCGACGCTGCTGGCGCGGCTCTCGCTCAAGACCGGTGATCGCGTCACCGTCGGCGCAGCAACGTTCCAGATCCGCAGCACGGTCGAGGCCGAGCCTGACAAGCTCGCCGGCGGCATCGGCTTCGGCCCGCGCTTCCTGATCAGCGAGGCAGGCCTGCGCGCGACAGGCCTGATCCAGCCCGGCAGCCTGGTGCGCTGGGTCTATCGGGTGAAGCTGCCGGAGATCGCCAACAGCGAGCGCGATACCGAAACCTTCATCGCGGATGCGCGCAACGCCGCGCCGCAGGCCGGCTGGGAGGTCCGCAGCCGTTCCAATGCCTCGCCGCAGCTCGAACGCAATATCAGCCGCTTCACGCAGTTTTTGACGCTGGTCGGCCTCGCCGCGCTGCTGGTCGGCGGTGTCGGCGTCGCCAATGCCGTCAAGAGCCATATCGACCACAAGCTCGAGGTGATCGCGGCCTTGAAGGCCGTCGGCGCCACCGGGCGCGACGTGTTCGGCATCTATCTCGCGCAGGTTCTCCTGCTCGCAGCGATCGGCTCGTTGATCGGCCTTGCGCTCGGCGCCGCCATGCCCTTTGCGATCGTCGGCCTGTTCGGCAAGCTGCTGCCGCTGCCGGTGGTCCCGGCGGTGCATGCCGACGAGCTCGCGCTGTCGTTCGTCTACGGGCTGCTCACTGCGCTTGCCTTCGGCCTGTGGCCACTCGGGCGCGTGCACGACGTGCCGGTGGCCGCGCTGTTCCGCGACACCATCAGCAACGAATGGCACCGGCCACGCTGGAGCTACCTCGTTTTCATGGCCGTCGTGGTCGCGCTGCTGATCGCGGTCGTGATTGGCCTGTCGTTCGACAAGCGCATCGCCGCGGTGTTCGTGGCCTCCTCCGTCGTCGTGTTCGCGCTGCTGCGCGGCATTGCCGTGCTGCTGATGGCGATCGCGCGGCGGCTGCCGCGCACGCGGTTGCCGATGCTGCGCCTCGCGATCGCCAACATCCACCGGCCGGGCGCGCTGACGCCCTCGGTCGTGCTGTCGTTGGGCCTCGGGCTTGCGGTGCTCGTCACCATCACCCAGATCGACGGCAATCTGCGCCGGCAGTTCCTGGCAGCATTGCCCGAGCACGCACCATCGTTCTTCTTCATCGACATCCCGAGCACGCAGGCCGAGCAGTTCGACGGTTATCTGCGCCAGATCGCCCCTGGCGCGAAGGTCGAGGACGTGCCGATGCTGCGCGGGCGCATCGTCGGAGCCCGCGGCGTCCGCGCCGAGGAGCTCAAGCCCACTACCGATTCCGAGTGGGTGCTGCAGAGCGACCGTGGCCTGACCTATACCGCCGATCTGCCGAAAGGCTCCAAGGTGGTCGAGGGCGAGTGGTGGAGCGCCGATTATACCGGCCCACCGCTGGTTTCGATGGAGAAGAAGATCGCGGACGGGCTCGGCCTCAAGCTCGGCGACGAGGTCGTGGTTAATATCCTCGGCCGCGACATCCCCGCGAAGATCAGCAATCTGCGCACCATCGACTGGCAGGGCCTCGGCATCAATTTCGTCCTGGTGTTCTCGCCGAACGCATTCAAGGGCGCGCCGCACACCCACATCGCGACGCTGACGGAAGCCGGCGGCGATGCGGCCGGCGACGGCAAGATCATCAAGGAGGTCGCCGACGCCTATCCGATGGTGACGAGCGTGCGTGTGCGCGAGGTGATGGAGACGGTCGGCTCGGTCGTGACCAATCTGGCACTGGCGATCCGCGGCGCCAGCGCCGTGACCCTGATTTCGGCGATCCTGGTGCTGGGCGGCGCGCTCGCCGCCGGCCATCGCCACCGGGTCTACGATGCGGTGATCCTCAAGACCCTGGGCGCGACCCGGCTGCGGCTGCTCGGCGCCTATGCGCTCGAATACCTCCTGATCGGCCTCGCCACTGCGGTTTTCGGCGTTTTCGCCGGCAGCGTCGCTGCATGGATGATCGTGACCCGGCTGATGACGCTCACCTTCGTCTGGCAGGCCGGCAGCGCGGCCGGCGTGGTCGCGGCCGCCCTGGTCGTCACGGTCGGCCTCGGGCTCGCCGGCACGCTCCTGGCGTTGAACAAAAAGCCCGCCACGGTGTTGCGGAATTTGTGACAAATGGTAGCGGGCGGCTGCGCGGGGGCGGAATCGCACGATTCCGGCGATTAACCACGTTTGCTCGCCAGGATTGCGGGCGAGGGCGACATTCAGCCGCGCGTGGACGGTTGCAGCGAATGTGTTAGTTTCCCACATATCGAATGGGTTCGGAGCCCCGATTGTTAGCCAAAATTTAGTCGGCAGACATCGGTATCCGAGATAGAATTTGACGAACCGGTGGCATGGAGCCCTCATGCCGGACCGGGCTAACCAACGGGAATTCGACCATGTCGGACCTAGACCGTAACTACGCTTCTCCTTTCGGCAGGGCCGCCGGGCGTGTTGACGCCGCGACGGTCGATGCCGGCCTGCGCGCCTACATGCTGCGCATCTACAACTACATGAGCATCGGCCTGGCCATCACCGGCCTTGCCGCACTCGGCGTCTACATGGCCGCCGTGACGGATGTTCCGACCCCGGAAGCCGTCCGCGTCGGCAAGCTGTTCCTGACGCCGTTCGGCTACGCGATGTTCGTCAGCCCCTTGAAGTGGCTGTTCATGCTCGCGCCGCTCGCCATGGTGTTCGTGATCTCGGCGGGCATCAACCGTCTCGCGCCCTCGACCGCCCAGATCCTGTTCTGGGTGTTCGCCGCGCTGATGGGCGTCTCGCTGTCCTCGATCTTCCTGGTCTTCACGCACACCTCGATCGTGCGGGTGTTCTTCATCACCGCGGCGACCTTCGGCGCGCTCAGCCTCTACGGCTACACCACAAAGCGTGACATGAGCGGAATGGGTTCGTTCCTGTTCATGGGCCTGATCGGCATCGTCATCGCGAGCCTGGTCAACCTGTTCCTGGCGAGCTCGTTGCTCCAGTTCGTCGTTTCGGTGGTTGGCGTGCTGGTGTTCGCGGGCCTCACCGCCTGGGATACCCAGCGGCTGAAGAACGACTACATCTACGGCTACGCCTCGGCCGGCGGTGAAGTCGCGGAGCGTGCGGCCATCACCGGCGCGCTGTCGCTGTACCTGAACTTCATCAACCTGTTCACGCTGCTCCTGCAGCTCCTCGGCCAGCGCGACTAAGCGCAAGCCCAGAGCGAACAACACGAGCCCCGGCCGAAAGGCCGGGGTTTTTGTTTGGGGCCGGACGTCGCAGCACCCGCCGCTGTCATCGCCCCGCCTTGTCCGCAATTGCGCACTGGGGCGGGCGATCCTGTACGCCGCAGCGGCTCCGTTCTAGCCGCGCTGTCTCGGAGTACTGGACGCCCGCCTATGCGGGGCATGACAGCGGAGAAGAAGGGGCCTGCTGCGCTCGCGAAGACCACGCCGAGAAGCCGTTGCCTCTTCCAGCCGTCGCGGGAACGCTCTAATCTCGCCCCATGTCCGCACCTGAAATCAGGCCCACCCTCGAGGCCGACCTTCCCGCCATCACCGCCATCTACCAGCAGGCCGTCCGCGAGGGCACCGCGACCTTCGAGCTGGACCCGCCCGACCTCGCCGAGATGACGCGCCGCTATCGTACGCTGATCGACGGCGGCTATCCCTATTTCGTCGCCATCCTCGACGGCCGCGTTGCCGGCTATGCCTATGCGGGGGCCTACCGGCCGCGGCCGGCCTACCGCTTCACGGTCGAGAACTCGATCTATCTCGATCCAGGCTTTCACCGTCGCGGCGTCGGACTTCTGTTGCTGGAGCGTCTGGTCGCCGAATGCGAGGCGCGAGGCTTCCGCCAGATGATCGCGGTGATCGGCGATTCCGCCAATGCCGGCTCGATCGGCGTGCACACCAAGGGTGGCTTCAAGATGATCGGCACGCACCCCAGCGTCGGGCTGAAATTCGGCCGCTGGCTGGATACGGTGATGATGCAGCGCGACCTCGGCGAGGGCGCGGGTACGGTGCCGGGAAACTAGGCTCGCTCTCGCAGGATGGGTGGGCAGCTACACCACAGCCAGCTTGCGATCGATCACCAGCAGCACGCGTTCGAGCTCGTGGCCGCGGCGCAGGATCAGACCCGTCGCAGAGATCACGCTGTACATGCCCTGCTTGCGCGCGAGGCGCGGATCTTTTTCGATGCGATAGATCGGCACTTCCGAGGCGCGGCGAAACACCGAGAATACGGCGCGGTCTTTCAGGAAGTCGATGGCATAGTCACGCCACTCGCCGTCGGCGACCATACGGCCGTAGAGATTGAGAATACGATGCAACTCGAGCCGATTGAACGTCACCCGGCCCAGTTGCGCATTCGCAGCGGCTGGGCGCGCCGCCGCGCGCTGTTCGCTCGGATCGGCATCCTCCGACAGACTCATAGAAAGCCTCCTGTCGCCACAGCATGACCACGTCCGCGAAGACCGCCCCGGAACCGCGGATCATGACAGCTGCATGATTGCCCCAACTGTTCCCCACCGCAAGGGGGCCTTGAGAGGACGCATAAAATCCGGTGCGAATTCCGGGCACACGCAGGGTGGAACTCTGTCGCGCAAACCGTCACGGGATCGTTAGCAAGAATCATAGTGTCGCCGCTTTTCCGCCAAGCGACTGCCGCCCTGCCCTGCCAAAAAGCAGGTGTGCGTTGACCCGGTCCTTTCGGTTCCGGATTCCTCAGCCCCCAGCCCCCCGGGGTCGTCAGGATCGGGTCTGTTCGCACGACAAGGAGGGCCAACGCAAGTTGGTCCTTTTTTGTTTGTGTCGGGATGTTTCTGGCTCGACCAATTCCTCTCCACACCGCGCAAACTCTCTCCCTCATCCTGAGGAGCCGCGAAGCGGCGTCTCGAAGGATCGAGGCCGGGCTGCATTAGCGGGGCCTGCATGGTTCTCGCGGCGATGCGCAGCATCGTCCGCCACGCGCGCAAGGGTGCGCTCCTCACCATGAGGGTTGAGAGCGCAGTACGCCGCTTAGGCAGTACGACTCTTAGAGAGAGAATCGAATCAGTGCAGCGACGTATACGCCGCGCCCAGCATCGGCCCCGGCTTTTCCCGGCTGCCGTCCTGGACATAGACCACAGCGCCGTCGACGCCGTCGCGCGTGAGGTTCTCGATCGGCACCGTCCAGCTTTCCGAACGACCGGTCCAGTCGCCGACCTTGAGTAGGTTGCGAACCACGTTGTGATAGATGACCTGCTGTCCGCGATTTTCGCCGCGGCTGATCGCGATCGGCACCGATTTCGCAATCGAGCAGATCCAGACCTCGCCACGCGAGACCGCCGGCTCCTTGCTCGCGGCCACCGAGACATTGATCTGCTTGCCCGCGAGCGACATCGTCACCGGCACGCTCATCACCCCGGTGCCCTTGTCGGTCTTGCCGATCGCGCTTTCGATGCCGGTGCGGTCGCTGCCGACGACATGCGTGGAGCCGTTGACCACGACCTGGGGCGTATAGACTTCGCGGTCGCCGCGCATGCGCGAATAGGCCCGCTGCCGTGCAGAAAAACGCGAATCCGCCAGTGTGTCCTTCCAGCCGAGGTAATCCCAATAGTCGATCGGCATGCTCAGCGCGATGATCGAGGGATCGCTGGAGAGGTCGCCGATGATCTTGTCGGCCGGCGGGCAGGAGGAGCAGCCCTGCGAGGTAAACAATTCGACAACGGCGCGGGGATCAGCCTCGGCAGGACGAATGACGGCGACGATCGCACATATCCCAAGTGCTCCCGACCAGAGGGCACCGGACCAACGCGAAACCAGATGAGAAGCCGTCATTGTTGTCATGTCGAACGCCGCACACCATTGCACGTGAGAGGGGAAATCTTACCGCCGGATGGTCACCGTAATCTTACGGGTCTCACACATTCGACCGTCCTTGGCGAAGTTCTCTGCCGGACGGGCCCATCTGAAGCCTGCCGCAAAGGCGCGAAGGCGGCCTTGTGATAGGCCGCCTTCGTGTAACCTACTACTCACTTCGCAGTGAGCCACCGTTCACAAATCCGCGCTTACGCCGCGAGCTTGCGCAGCACGTAGTGCAGGATGCCGCCGTTGCGGTAGTATTCGAGCTCATCCAGCGTATCGATGCGGCAAAGCAGCGAAATGCGCTGCAACGAGCCGTCGCCGGAGACGATCTCCGCGGTCAGCTTCTGGCGCGGCTTCAAATCGCCGACGAGACCACGCAACGTGACCTTCTCGTCGCCCTTCAGACCGAGCGACGACCAGGAGGTGCCGTCCTCGAAGGTCAGCGGCAGCACGCCCATGCCGACCAGATTGGAGCGGTGGATGCGCTCGAAGCTCTGGCAGATCACGGCGCGCACGCCGAGCAGACGGGTGCCCTTCGCGGCCCAGTCGCGCGAGGAGCCGTTGCCGTATTCCGCGCCCGCGAACACCACCAGCGGGACCTGCTCCTGCTGGTACTTCATCGCGGCGTCGTAGATCGACATCTGCTCGCCGTCGGGCCAGTGCTTGGTCAGGCCGCCTTCGGGGATATTTCCGTCCGCACCTTTGAGCATGAAGTTCTTGATGCGGATATTGGCGAAGGTGCCGCGCATCATGACTTCATGGTTGCCGCGCCGCGTGCCGTACTGGTTGAAGTCGGCCGGACGCACCTGGTGCTCGCTGAGGTATTTGCCCGCGGGCGAGGTGAGCTTGATTGAACCGGCCGGCGAGATGTGGTCGGTGGTGATCTTGTCGCCGAACATGGCGAGGATGCGCGCCTCGACGATGTCGGTGACCGGTTCCGGCTCCTTCTTCATGCCGTCGAAATAGGGCGGGTTCTGCACATAGGTCGAGCTCATGTTCCAGCGATAGGTCTCGCTCTCGACCGTCTTGATCTTGCGCCAGTTGGTGTCGCCCTTGAACACGTCGGCATACTTCTTCTTGAAGATCGCCGCGGTCACGAACTTCTTCATGAAGGCGTTGATCTCCTTCGTCGTCGGCCAGATGTCCTTCAGGTAGACCGGCTTGCCGTCCTTGCCTTCGCCGAGCGGCTCGACGGCCAGGTTCTTGGTGACGCTGCCCGCGAGCGCGTGGGCGACGACGAGCGGCGGCGAGGCCAGATAGTTCGCCTGCACGTCCGGCGAGACGCGGCCTTCGAAGTTGCGGTTACCGGAGAGCACGGCAGCCGCGACGATGCCGTTGTCGTTGATCGACTTCGAGATCTCCTCGGGCAGCGGGCCGGAATTGCCGATGCAGGTGGTGCAGCCGAAGCCAATCAGGTTGAAGCCGACCTTGTCGAGATCGGCCTGGAGACCGGAATCGGCGAGATAGGCCGCCACCACCTGGCTGCCCGGGGCGAGCGAGGTCTTCACCCACGGCTTCGCCTTGAGGCCCTTCGCGGCGGCATTACGCGCCAGCAGACCGGCGCCGATCAGCACGCTCGGATTCGAGGTGTTGGTGCAGGAGGTGATCGCCGCGATCACGACGTCACCATGGCCGAGGTCGAAGTTCCTGCCGTCGACGGCAAAGCGCTTCGCCGGCTCGTCGGTCTTCTTGTATTCGCTGGCGAGGGCGACCGAAAAGCCTTCGGCGACCGACGGCAGCGCAATGCGGCCTTCGGGACGCTTCGGACCGGCCATCGAAGGCACGACGTCGCCGAGGTCGAGCGTCAGCGTCTCCGTGAACACCGGATCGGCCGACTTGGCGGTGCGGAACAGTCCCTGCGCCTTGGCATAGGCCTGCACCAGCGCGACCCGCGCCGGGGCGCGGCCGGACGTCTTGAGATAATCGAGCGCAGCGGCGTCGACCGGGAAGAAGCCGCAGGTCGCGCCGTATTCGGGCGCCATGTTGGCGATGGTCGCCTTGTCGGCGACGGAGAGATGGTCGAGGCCGGGGCCGAAGAACTCGACGAACTTGCCGACGACGCCGAGCTTGCGCAGCATCTGCGTCACTGTCAGCACGAGGTCGGTCGCGGTGACGCCTTCCTTCATCGCGCCCTTCAGCTTGAAGCCGACGACGGTCGGCAGCAGCATCGACAGCGGCTGACCGAGCATGCAGGCTTCCGCCTCGATGCCGCCGACGCCCCAGCCGAGCACGGCGAGACCGTTGACCATGGTGGTGTGGGAGTCGGTGCCGACCAGCGAGTCGGGATAGGCGACCTCGAAGGTGCCGGTCTTCTTGCCGACCGTCATCTTTTCCTTCTTGGTCCAGACCGTCTGCGAGAGATATTCGAGATTGACCTGGTGGCAGATGCCGGTGCCGGGTGGCACGACGGAGAAGTTCGTGAACGCTTTCTGGCCCCACTTCAGGAACTCGTAGCGCTCCTGGTTCTGCTTGTATTCCTCGGTGACGTTCTTGCCGAAAGCCTTGTTGTCACCGAAGAAGTTCACGATCACGGAGTGGTCGATAACGAGATCGACCGGCACCAGCGGATTGATCTTCTCGGCATCGCCGCCAAGCTTCTGCATCGCGTTGCGCATGGCAGCGAGGTCGACCACCGCCGGCACGCCGGTAAAATCCTGCATCAGCACGCGAGCCGGGCGGAACGCGATCTCATGCTCCAGCGACTTCTTGCGCAGCCATTTCGACACCGCGACGATGTCTTCCTTCTTGACCGAGCGACCGTCCTCGTTGCGGAGCAGGTTCTCGAGCAAAACCTTCATCGAATAGGGAAGTTTGGAAATTCCCTTCAGACCATTCTTCTCGGCCGTGGGCAGGCTGTAATAGACATAGGTCTTGGCGCCGACCTTGAGGGTCTTTTTGCATTTGAAGCTGTCGAGCGAGGTCATGAAAAGAAATCCCAATTGTTAGTTATACCCGGCAAGGGGTATTTTAACACCGTCAGCGATTCCGGCTAGGTCGCTTGCAGGGGCAGGTTAAGTTGCTGCATCAAGTAGTTCCGGGCTTATAGAAGCTTTCTAACGGCGCCGCCACAGCCACAATGGTGCCGCAGCAATTCGCGAGCCAAAAATTCCCATGCGCTACCCCAAGATTTCCTGAGGCCTGGCTTGAGCGGATTGATACGAGGCACGATGCAGCTTTCCGGACGCGGGGTGATTTGCGTGCGGGGCGGACGCGACGTGTTTTCCGGGCTGGATTTCAAGGCCGGCTCGGGCGAAGCCGTGGCGGTCGTGGGCCGCAACGGATCGGGCAAGACGTCGCTGCTGCGGCTGATCGCGGGCCTGCTCGTTCCGGCGGGCGGCACGATCGCGCTGGACGGAGGCGATGCCGAGCTGACCCTGCCGGAGCAATGCCACTATCTCGGTCATCGCGACGCCCTGAAGCCGGCCCTGAGCGTGGCAGAGAATCTGGCATTCTGGGCCGATTTTCTCGGCGGGGAGCGTTTTGACCCTGTCGAAAGCCTCGCCATCGTCGGCCTCGACCACGCCGCCCATCTGCCGGCCGCCTTCCTGTCCGCCGGCCAGCGCCGCCGGCTCTCGCTGGCCCGCCTGCTGACGGTCCGCCGTCCGGTCTGGCTGCTCGACGAGCCGACCACGGCGCTGGATGTCGCCGGCCAGGACATGTTTTCCGGATTGATGCGCGAGCACCTCAGCCGCGGCGGCCTGATCATCGCCGCCACCCACGCCCCGCTCGGCATCGATTCGCGGGAGCTTCGGATCGGGGGTGTGACATGAGACGATCCGACCCTCAGATTTCCACGCGGTCGGGTCTAGTCTCATCCGTCCGCTGCTGCCCTGCGATGAGCCATCCC
Organism: Bradyrhizobium sp. LB13.1; assembly: GCF_054056815.1. Lineage (NCBI taxonomy): Bacteria > Pseudomonadati > Pseudomonadota > Alphaproteobacteria > Hyphomicrobiales > Nitrobacteraceae > Bradyrhizobium > Bradyrhizobium sp. LB13.1. The sequence goes on from NZ_JBSRYQ010000001.1 coordinate 379,002, forward strand.
ATGACCGCCCTGTCCGCCCTCATTCGCCGGGACATCCGGATCGCGCTTCGCGTCGGCGGCGGGGCGCTGGTTGGCGTGCTGTTCTTCCTGACCGTGGTGGTGCTGATGCCGTTTGCGGTGGGCCCGGATCTGGCGCTGCTGTCGCGGCTCGGGCCGGCGATCCTGTGGCTGGGCGCGCTGCTGGCGAGCCTGCTGACGCTGGACCGGCTGTTCATGGCCGACCACGAGGACGGCTCGCTCGACCTGATCACCATGAGCCGGACGCCGCTGGAACTCGCCTGCGCGTCGAAAGCGCTGGCGCATTGGCTCGCCGCCGGCCTGCCGCTGATCGTCGCAACCCCCGTGCTCGGCCTGCTGCTCAACCTCGACATGGTCGCAACCGGCGCGGTGGCGCTGACGCTGCTGGCCGGCACCCCGGCGCTGACCTTCACCGGCATGATCGGCGCGGCGCTGGCGGTGACGCTGCACCGCGGCGGCTTGCTGATGGCCGTCCTGGTGCTGCCGCTGTCGATTCCGGTCCTGATCTTCGGGGTCGCGGCCTCGCAGGCCGTGATCGTCGGACCCATGACGTTCGGCGCACCGTTCTCGATCCTGTGCGCGCTGTCGCTGGTCAGCCTCGTGGTCGGCCCTTTCGCGGCCGCGGCGAGCCTGAAGCATGGACTGGACTGACCTTGACCCCGATCAACTTTCGCTCCGGACTTTCGTGCTGATTGCCTGAGCGCTTACCTGTGATTATCAGAACACCATGACGCTGATCGACCTCGCCAACCCCACACGGTTCCTCGCGCTGACGGCGCGGGTGTTGCCATGGCTTGCGGCCGCGACTGCCATCCTGCTCACGATCGGGCTCTACCAATCGGCCTACGCGCCCGACGACTACCAGCAGGGCGCGACGGTGAAGATCATGTTCATCCACGTGCCCAATGCGTGGCTGTCGATGTTCGTATGGGGCGTGATGAGCCTGGCTTCGCTCGGCACGCTGGTGTGGCGGCATCCGCTCGCCGATGTCGCCGCCAAAGCCGCAGCCCCGATCGGCGCCGCCTTCACCTTTCTTGCGCTGCTGACGGGCTCGCTGTGGGGCCGGCCGATGTGGGGCACCTATTGGGAATGGGACGCGCGGCTGACCTCGGTGCTGATCCTGTTCCTCATGTATCTCGGCCTGATGGCGCTGTGGCGCGCGGTCGACGATCCCTCCCGCGCGGCGCGCGCTGCGGCCGTGCTGACCTTGGTCGGTGCGATCAACCTGCCCATCATCAAGTTCTCGGTCGATTGGTGGAACACGCTGCACCAGCCGGCATCGGTGATGCGGATGGGCGGCTCGTCGCTCGACAAATCCTTCTTGATCCCGTTGCTGGTGATGGCGATCGCGTTCACGCTGCTGTTCGTCACGCTGCATCTGGCAGCGATGCGCAACGAGATTTTGCGCCGCCGTGTCCGCTCCCTGCAAATGATGCAGGCGAGCCGTGTAGCCTTTTCAAGCGAAGTGGGCACCGGTTCGCGTAAAGAAAACGCGTCAAACGAAATTGGGGCTGCATGACGATCTCGCTTGGTCCCTACGCGCCCTTCATCGTGACGTCCTACGCGGCAGCCGCCCTCGTGGTCGTGATCCTGATCGGCTGGATCGTGCTCGACTACCGTAGCCAGACCCAGCGCCTGCGCGATCTCGACCGCAGTGGCATCACCCGCCGTTCGGGGCGCAGCGGGAGTGATCAGCTATGACGAGCGATCAACCGACGTCCGCTCCGCCGCAGCGCCGCACCTTCCTGATGGTGCTGCCGCTGATCGCCTTCATCGGCTTGGCGTTGTTATTCTGGTTCCGGCTCGGCAGCGGCGATCCCTCGCGGATTCCTTCCGCGCTGATCGGTCGTCCCGCGCCGCAAACCACGCTGCCGCCGCTCGATGGATTGCAGGCTGACAACGCGCAGATCCCCGGCCTCGATCCCGCCGCATTCAAGGGCAAGGTCAGCCTCGTCAATGTCTGGGCGTCCTGGTGCGTGCCGTGCCACGACGAGGCGCCGCTCCTGACTGAATTGGCAAAAGACAAACGCTTCCAGCTCGTCGGCATCAACTACAAGGACGCCGCCGACAACGCGCGGCGCTTCCTCGGGCGCTACGGCAACCCGTTCGGCCACGTCGGCGTGGACGCCAACGGCCGCGCCTCGATCGAATGGGGCGTCTATGGCGTGCCCGAGACCTTTGTCGTCGGCCGCGAGGGAACCATCGTCTACAAGATGGTGGGACCGATCACGCCGGACAATCTGCGGACGGTGTTGTTGCCGCAGATGGAGAAGGCGCTGAAATAGTCACCGTCATTGCGAGGAGCTCTTGCGACGAAGCAATCCAGCATCCCTCGGCGGAGACAGACTGGATTGCTTCGTTTCGTCGTTTCGCTCGCAATGACGAGTTGGGAAATTCAACCCTTCCGCACGTCGCCAGCCTCGGCCTCGCTCGCTTCCAGCGACGCCGGCTCGAGGTGATAGCGCTTGGTCAGCGGCATCTGGGCGATGGCGAAGACCATGGTCAGCGGGGTGACGCCGAACACCTTGAAGTTCACCCAGAAGTCCGTGCTCTGGGTGCGCCAGACGATCTCGTTCAGCACCGCCATGCCGGCGAAGAACAGCGCCCAGCGCAGTGTGAGGATGCGCCAGCCCCGCGGCGTCAGGTTGAACATCTGGTCGAACATGACGGCGATGAAGGAGCGACCGAACAACAGGCCACCGCCGAGGATCGCGGCGAACAGGGCGTAGATGATGGTCGGCTTGAGCTTGATGAAAGTCTCGTCGTGCAGCACCAGGGTCAGCGTGCCGAACACCAGCACGATGACACCTGTCACGATCGCCATGATCGGGATGTGCCGCGTCACCACATAGGAGGCGATCATCGCAATGACGATCGCGACCATGAAGGCGCCGGTCGCGGCGAACAGATTGAACTTCGCATTCATGAAGAAGAATACGAGTAGCGGGCCGAGCTCGGTCGCAAGCTTGAACAACGGATGCGGCTGGGACTTGTCCATTCCTTGACCTTTGTTGCTGTCATCCCCCGCGGAGGCGGGGATCCAGTATTCCGAGACCCTTGTGATCCACAACTAACGGCGCGGCGTACTGGATGCCCCGCCTGCGCGGGGCATGACGATAGAAACCTACGATTCGATTCCGGCGATGGCGCGGGCGAAGTCGCGCGCGGTGAACGGCGCGAGATCGTCGACGCCTTCGCCGACGCCGATGAAATGCACCGGCAGTTTGAATTTTTCCGCGAGCGCCACCAGAATGCCGCCGCGGGCGGTGCCGTCGAGCTTCGTCATAACGAGGCCGGTGACCCCGGCGGTGCGGTGGAAGGCCTCGACCTGCGAGAGCGCGTTCTGGCCGACGGTGGCATCCAGCACGAGCAGCACCGCATGCGGCGCAGTCGCGTCCACCTTGCGGATGACCCGCACGACCTTTTCGAGCTCGTTCATCAGCTCGGCCTTGTTCTGAAGCCGACCGGCGGTGTCGATCAGGAGCACGTCGACGGCCTGCTCCTTCGCCGCCGTCAGCGCGTTGAAAGCTAGGCTCGCTGAATCCGAGCCCTGCGCGCCCGATATGACGGGCGTCTTTGTGCGTTCGCCCCAGACCTTGAGCTGCTCGATCGCTGCGGCGCGAAACGTGTCGCCGGCGGCCAGCATCACCTTGCGGCCTTCGGACGCGAATTTTTGCGAGAGTTTTCCGATGGTGGTGGTCTTGCCGGAGCCGTTGACGCCGACCACGAGGATGACGAAGGGCTTCTTGCCGGCGTCGATCTCGAGCGGCTTCGCCACCGCCACCAGCACCTTCTCGACCTCGGTCGCGACGACGTCCTTGACTTCGTCCGCCGAGATCGCCTTGTCGTAGCGCCCCGTGCCGACGGCCTCCGCGATCCGCACCGCAACCGAGGTGCCGAGGTCGGCGCGCAGCAGCACGTCCTCGATGTCGTCGAGCATGGCGCGGTCGAGCTTGCGCTTGGTGACGAGGTCGGCGACCGCGGTCCCGAGCGAGGACGAGGTGCGCTTCAGCCCGTTGGACAGGCGGCGCCACCAGCTCTGCTTGGGGGTCTCGGGGGTGGTATCGTTCATGGTGGCGGTGTGTTAGCCGTTCCGGCTCCCAAACGAAAGTCTTGACCGAAAGTCCTGCAATTGCTCGATGTTCCCGAATTGACCGCTGATGAAATCCTGGCGCGCGTGCTCCATCGCGACGGATTGATGCTGGTCATCGACAAACCGGCCGGCCTGCCGGTGCATCGCGGCCCCAAGGGCGGCGCCAATCTGGAAACCTCCTTCGACGCGCTCCGCTTCGGCCTGCCGCGGCCGCCGGTGCTGGCCCACCGGTTGGACAAGGACACCTCCGGTTGTCTCATCCTCGGCCGTCATCGCAAGGCGACCGCCTCGCTCGGCCTGCTGTTCAAGCATGGCAAGATCGGCAAGACCTACTGGACCATCGTCGAGGGCGGCCCCGCCCAGGACGAAGGCACCATCGATATGCCGCTGGGCCGCCTCAATGCCGAACGTGGCTGGTGGCAGAAGCCGGACCCGGAGGGCCAGAAGGCGGTCACCAACTGGAAGGTGATGGGCCGGAGCGATGGCCTCACCTGGCTCGCCATGGAACCGGTAACCGGGCGGACCCATCAATTGCGGGTGCATTCCTCAGCCACTGGCTGGCCGATCTTCGGCGATAACATTTACGGCAGCGGCCCGCGCTTCGGGGAGCCGAAGTTACATCTGCATTCCCGCGAGATCGTGGTGCCGATCTCCCGGAACAAGGAGCCGGTCCGCGTCGTGGCGCCGGCCCCGCCCCACATGCATGAGCGGCTCCGCGCCTGCGGGTGGAACGGAGAATAGTCATTTCAGACCCTCATGGTGAGGAGCGCGGAACGCGTCTCCGGACGATGCCTTGCATCGCCGGGCGAACCATGCAGGCCCGCATCTCGCCCTGCGGCCATCCTTCGAGACGCCCGCTTCGCGGGCTCCTCAGGATGAGGGGAGCAATGCCCGCCGCGCTCCCTATGGTTTACGAAACGTTCAGTGCTCGTCCCTTATGATACCGGTTGCTTAGAACAAGCTTCCGTCAATCTGCTCAGGACGAGCTGCGCGTCATGTCCACGGCCGGGTTATCGATCATCGACGAGGTCGAGTCCGCGCTTCGGACGGGCTCCGCGGAAAAGGGCCTGGCAACTGCCCGCCGCGTCACCGACCTGTTCCTGTCCTCCGCCGCCAGTTTTGACGACGAGCAGATCGCGCTGTTCGACGACGTGCTTGAGCGCCTGATCGGCACCATCGAGCTCCGGGCCATCGCCGACATGGGCGCGCGCGTTGCTCTCGCCGAGATCAGCGCGCAGCTCGCGCCGATCGCGCAGGCGCCACCATCGGTCATCCGCCGCCTCGCCAACAATGACGAGATCCGCATCGCCGGTCCCGTGCTCCAGGAATCCGCGCGCCTCGACGATGGCGAGCTGGTGAAGATCGCATCGAGCAAAGGCGAGCCGCATCTGCTCGCGGTCGCCGGGCGCTGGTGGTTAAAGGAGATCGTCACCGATGCGCTGCTGGCGCGGCGTTATCCCAGCGTCAGCCGGCGACTTGCCGCCAATCCCGGCGCGCGCGTTTCCGGCAACGGATTTGCCGTCATCGTCGGACAGGCCGAGGCCGATCCCGAACTCGCCGTCAGCGTCGGCGTCCGCGTCGACCTGCCATCGGATCTGCGCCGCGAGTTGCTGCGCTCGGCGACCGACGCCGTGCGCACCCGCCTGTTGTCGCGCGCGCCGACGCATCTGTTCGACGAGATCCAGGGCGCGATTGCAGCGGTCACCGTCGGCGTCGAGCGCGAAATGTCGGGGGTCCGCGACTTCGAAGGTGCCAAACGGGCAATTGCAAACCTCAAGGCGGCCGGCGAGCTGACCGAGACGGCATTGCTCGGCTTCGCCACGCAGCGGCGCTATGAAGAAGCCGTGGCAGCGTTGGCGGCACTGTCCGGATCGACCGTCGAAGTGATTCGCCCACTGATGCAGAGCCTGCGCGAGGACGGCCTGCTGGTGCCGTGCAAGGCGGCACAGCTCAGCTGGGAAACCACCGCCGCCGTGCTCGAAAGCCGTTTTGCGACGGGCGCGATGAAGCCGGCCGACATCGCGAGGGCGCAAGGCCATTACGCACGCATGACGCCGGAGAATGCGCGGCGGACGCTCAGGTTCTGGCAGGTGCGGGCGTTGTAGGCGGCGCAACTTGCAGCGAACGGACTACGCGGTCAGGCGCTCGCCATCACTGCCCACGATGTTCAGCGGCACGACGCTTCCCACCTCTTCGCCCCCAATCGCCACCGGCAGATAGTGCTCCGTCCGTCCCTGCTCCGCGCTCTCGATCAGCACCTCACGCGTGGCACCGATCTCGGCTTGCAGCCGGTGGCGCAATGCCGCTTCGCCCGCCGCACGTAGCCGCTTCGCGCGTTCCTTGATGACTGGCCCCGCGACCTGCGGCATCCGCGCGGCCGGCGTGCCGGGGCGTGGCGAATAGGGGAAGACGTGCAGGAAAGTCAGGCCGCATTCCTCGACCAGATCGAGCGAGCGCGAGAACATCTCCTCGGTCTCGGTCGGAAAGCCCGCGATGATGTCGGCCCCGAACGCGATGTCCGGCCGCAGACGGCGCACCTGGTCGCAGAACGCAATTGCGTCGCCACGCGAATGCCGCCGCTTCATGCGCTTCAAGATCATGTCGTCGCCGGACTGCAGCGACAGATGCAGATGCGGCATCAGCCGCGAATCGTCGGCGATGGCATCTAACAGATCACGATCTGCCTCGATCGAATCGATCGAAGAGATGCGCAGCCGCCTGAGCTCCGGCACATGCCGCAAAATCTGCTTCGTCAGCATCCCGAGCTTCGGTGCGCCCGGCAGATCACTGCCGTAACTGGTGAGGTCGACACCGGTCAGCACGATCTCGGCATGGCCGCGCTCGACCAACGCCCGCACCTGATCGAAGACGGCGCCCATCGGCACCGAGCGCGAATTGCCGCGCCCGAACGGAATGATGCAGAAGGTGCAGCGATGGTCGCAGCCGTTCTGCACCTGCACGAATACGCGCGGCAAGCCGCTCGCAAAACCGTCGATAAGATGCGGCGCCATCTCCTTCACTGCCATGATGTCGCTGACGGCGATTTTTTCGCTGGCACCGAGATCAAACGCCGCACGCGCCTCGCGCCAGGCGCCGCTGCGCATCTTGTCGTCATTGCCGACGACGCGATCGACCTCGGCCATAGCGGCGAACATGCCGCTTTGCGTCTGTGCGGCACAGCCGGTGACGACGATGCGCGCTCCCGGCCGCTCGCGCTTCAATTTGCGGATCGACTGCCGCGCCTGCGCCACCGCCTCGTTGGTGACGGCGCAGCTGTTGATGACGATGGTATCTGAAAGGCCCGCGCTCTCGGCCTCGCGGCGGATCACCTCGGCCTCGAAGGCATTGAGGCGGCAGCCGAAGGTGACGATGTCGACGGTCATCAGCCGACCGGCGCGAACAGCGCCGGATCGAAACTGCCTTCATATTCGAAGGTCGCCGTGCCCGTCATCAGCACGTGGTCGTCGCGCTCGCGCCACTCGATACCGAGCTTGCCGCCGGGCAGCGTGATCTCGACATTGCGCCCGGCGCGCTTCAGCCGCGCCGCCGCGACTGCGGTGGCGCAGGCCGCGGAGCCGCAGGCCCTGGTGAGGCCCGCGCCGCGCTCCCAGGTACGGATCGTGATGTGGTCGCGATCGACGATATGGGCCAACGTGATATTGGCGCGCTCGGGGAAGATCGGGTGATTTTCCAGCAGCGGACCAAAGCGCTCGAGATCGTAGGCGTTGACGTCATCGACCCAGAACACCGCATGCGGATTGCCCATGCTCACCACCGAGGGCGAATGCAGGATCGGATTGTCGATCGGACCGATCTGCAATTCGATGTAGCGGGTGTCGCGGAATTCCTGGTCGAGCGGAATGTCCTGCCAGCCGAACTTCGGCGCGCCCATGTCCACGGTATAGAGATCGGGCGTCGGCCCCTGCCAGCAATTGAGCAGGCCCGCGGCCGTCTCGAACGTCACCGTGGTCTGGCCGGTCTTCTCGAACAGGCGCCGCACCACGCAGCGCATGCCGTTGCCGCAGGCGCCGGCCTCGGAGCCGTCATTGTTGTAGATGCGGATGAAGGCTTCGGTGCCGTCGAACCGCGGCTTCTGCAGCACCATCAACTGGTCGTAGGGCACGCCGCCTTGAGCCGACGCCACCGCGCGGGCATCGTCCGGGGTGACCGGCGCGGCGGAATCGCGCATGTCGACAACGACGATCTCGTTGCCGATGCCGTTCATCTTGGCAAATGCGTGATTGGCCAGCGCGCTCATGAAAATTCCCGAATTTCGCCTGCCTTATATGGCGATCCTTGCCAGCTTGGCCAGTGATTTGCCACCTGACGTCAGGACGTGTGCCATGACGCATCTGTCATGGGACGAATTCGGCGCTCGCGTGTTAGAACGACGCAATTCGCGCAAACCGGGACGCGCAGCCGGGTTAAGCCCTTGGTGGATTAAGGCCTTGGTGCGCAAGGCCTTGGTGCATAAGGTTTTGGGGAGAGTAAAAATGTTCAGGTTTCGTCGTCTCGCTTTGGCCGCGCTGATCCCGGCAGCGGCCTTGTCGTTTGGTCTGTCCGCCACGCTGGCCCAAACGCCGAGCTCGGCGCCGGCCGCATCAGGGAGCCCCTCGCCGGCCCCGTCGGCTTCGCCCTCCCCGGCGGCAAGTGCCTCGCCCGCACCCGTGGCTACGCCCTCGCCGGCGGCCAGCGCCTCGCCAAGCCCTGCGACGTCAAGCCCTGCGACGTCGCCCTCGCCCGCAGCCAGTGCCTCACCGAGCCCCGCCGCCCCGCCGCCCGCTGCCGCCGCAAACCCGGCTCCCGTGCAGACCGCCGATCCCTTCGGCCAGGAGGCCACGCTCGAGCCGAAGAAGGTCGTGATGGTCAAGGGCACGGCCAATTGGGACTCGGCCTTCGACACGCTGATCGACGCCTTCAAGGCGCTGAACACGCTGCTGGACAAGCAGGGCATCAAGCAAGCCGGCAATTCGATGATCGTCTACACCTCGACCGACGACACCGGCTTCACCTTCCTTGCCGAGATCCCGGTCGAGCAGGACCCGAAGAACCTGCCCAAGGACATGAGCGTCGGCAAATCGCCGGAGGGCAAAGCCCTGAAATTTGTCCATCGCGGCTCCTACGACAACATGGACAACACCTACGAGGCGATCACCAATCACCTCGACGACAAGAAGCTGGAAGCCAAGGACACCTTCATCGAGGAGTACCTCACCGATCCCCTGAAGACGGCGGAGGACAAGCTCGTGATCAATGTTTTCGTGCCGCTGAAGTGAGACCGATGAAAAAGCCCGCCATCCTTTTTACCTCCCTTGTTACGTCCTTTGCCGCCGCCCTGCCGGCAACGCCTGCGCTCGCCGACGATTTTCCGTCCGCGATTTTCGGTGAGCGGCGAAGCCACGATTTCCGCCGCGCCTGATCTGGCGCAGATCAATGCTGGCGTAGCCAATGACGCCAAGTCGGCGAAGGAAGCTTCCGACGCCAACAATGCGGCGATGGGCAAGGTGCTGCTGGCGCTGAAGAGCGCAGGCATTGCCGAGAAGGATTACCAGACCTCGCGGCTGTCGCTGCAACCGCAATATGGCCAGAACAAATCCACCGGCGCCTCGCCCGTGGTCGGCTTTCGCGCCTCTAACCGCGTCACCGTGAAAATCCGCGACGTGACCAAGGTCGCTGGCATCATCGACACGCTGGTCGGCGCCGGCGCCAACGATATCGGCAATATCTCCTTCGAAGTGACGCAGGCGTCAAAACTGCTCGACGACGCCCGCGAGCAGGCGGTCACCGATGCCCGCCGCAAGGCGGAGATCTATGCCAGGGCCGCCGGTGTGACATTAGGTGCGCCGCTCAGCGTGTCCGAAGGCGGTGCCCCGATGCCGCTGTTCAAGGGCCGCATGGCCGCTGCTCCAATGGCCGCAGGCGGCGCCGCCGTCGCACCGGGCGAGGAAACACTGTCGGTGACGGTGAATGTGAGCTGGGCGATCAAGCCAAAGGAGCAGTAGGTCTCGTGTCCCGGACGCGCTGCAGCGTGAAACGCTGCTGCGCAGAGCCGGGACCGAGCGTGCCGCAAGCATGGGCCCCGGCTCTGCAGCGCACCGTCGAAGAGACGCTGCGCTGCGTCCGGGGCACCAGCGGTTTGCCAGGACGTTAAATCTCCACCACCTGCCCCGGCTTCATCGCCACGAACCGCTCTTGCTGAATCTTTGCTGCATCCAGCGCCTCGACCAGCGCCTTGGCCGGCGCGTCGATTGCCTCATCGGTCAGCTGGAACGTGCCGTGATGATGCCCCAGCGCGGCTTGCGCGCCGCAATCCGCCAGCGCCTTCACCGCATCTTCCGGATTCATGTGCTGATCGCGCATGAACCAGCGCGGCTCGTAGGCGCCGATCGGGAGGATCGCGAGACGCAACGGCCCATACTTCTCGGCGACGCGGCGAAAATGCTTGCCATCGCCGTAGCCGGAATCGCAGACGACGTAGATTTTCCCCGCCGGCGTCTCCAGCACGAAACTCGCCCACAGCGCCTTGTTGCGATCGAACATGCCGCGCGCCGACCAGTGTCGGGTCGGCACCAGCGTCACGGCGATGCCGCCGCCGAGCTCGACGCGATCGTGCCAGTCGAAGGCTTCCACCTTGAGCGTGGAATCGGTGCTCCGCATCGTGACGTCGTTGCCGAGCGGGGTGACCACGCGCGGGGCAAAATTCTTGGCGAGCCGCGACAGCGTCGCGATGTCGAGATGGTCGTAGTGGCCGTGCGAGACCAGCACGATATCGATCTTCGGCAGCTTGTCGAAGGCAATGCCGGGATCGTTATGCCGTTTCGGTCCCGCGAAGCTGACGGGCGAGACCCGCGTCGACCAGACGGGATCGACGAGGATGTTGAGGCCGCCGGTCTGGATCAGCCAGCTGGCATGGCCGACGAAGGAGAGCCGCACCTTGTCGCCGTCGACGCGCGCCGGCGGGGTATCGGCGTGAGGGCTCGGCGCCCAGTCCGGCCAGGCCGCGCGCTGTCGCTTGCCGCCGAACTGCCAGCGCAGCACCTCGCGAAGCGATTTCGGCGGCGCGCCGTCCGGATCGAAGAAGGTCAGCCCGTCGAAATGGTCGGAGGCGGGACCGTCATAGGTTTTCATGCGGGACATCCAAAGAGAGGGCACGCCAACCAACGCGCTGGCCCCGGCAAGCAGTCCGAAAAGACGGCGGCGGGTGATCTTCACGGGTCAAGCTTCAGGGCTGGTCGGAGCGGCCGGACATCACCCTCATATGGGCCGGGCCAGAGAAAAAGGAACCTGCGGTCAAAAGAATCATCTTTTCAGTGACTTACCCTGGCGAAGGCGTTCCGCCCCCCTAACTTTCCTTGACTTTTGAGCGTCAGCGGCGTTTAACCCCGCCACTTCTCGGAAAGGCTTTCTTTTCGACCCGCCGACTGGTCCCTGAGGCCAGAGGCCAACGCCCGACAGCGCTATGCGCCCTCGGGCGTAAAGGTGTTTGGATTTTCTGCTCCCTCGCCCCGCGCTTGCGGGGAGAGGTGAAAAAGGACAACGGCATTGTTCGACAATCTGTCGGAACGGCTTGGCGGCATTCTCGATCGTCTGACGGGGCGCGGTGCGCTGACCGAAAAGGACGTCGACGCCGCGATGCGCGAGGTGCGCCGCGCGCTGCTGGAAGCCGACGTCGCGCTCGAAGTGGTGCGCAGCTTCACCGAGCGGGTCCGCGAGCAAGCGATCGGCGCCACCGTCGTCAAGTCGGTCACGCCAGGCCAGATGGTGGTCAAGATCGTCCATGACGAGCTGATCAACATGCTCGGCGCCGAAAGCCAGACCATCGACGTCAATTCCGTGCCGCCGGTGCCGATCATGATGGTCGGCCTGCAAGGCTCCGGCAAGACGACCACCACCGCAAAGCTCGCCCGCCGCATGGTCCAGCGCGACAAGCGCAAGGTGCTGATGGCGTCGCTCGACATCTACCGTCCCGCGGCGATGGAGCAGCTGGCCGTACTGGGCCGCGACCTCGACATTTCGACGCTGCCGATCGTCGCCGGCCAGCAGCCGGCTCAGATCGCGAAGCGTGCGCTGGAGGCCGGCAAGCTCGGCGGCTACGACGTCGTGCTGCTCGACACCGCCGGCCGCACCACGCTCGACGAAGAGATGATGGCGGAAGCGGCAGCGATCAAAGCCGCCGCCAATCCGCATGAAGTGCTGCTGGTGGCAGACAGCCTCACCGGCCAGGACGCCGTCAACCTGGCCCGCGCCTTCGACGAGCGCGTCGGCCTGACCGGCATCGTGCTCACACGTGTGGACGGCGACGGCCGCGGCGGCGCCGCGCTGTCGATGCGCGCCGTCACGGGCAAGCCGATCAAGCTGCTCGGCACCGGTGAAAAAACCGATGCGCTGGAGGATTTCCATCCCGACCGTATCGCCGGCCGCATCCTCGGCATGGGCGACGTGGTCTCGCTGGTCGAACGCGCCGCCGCCAACATCGACGCTGAAAAGGCCGCGCGCACCGCCGAGCGCATGCGCAAGGGTCAGTTCGACCTCAACGACATGCGCGAGCAGCTGTCGCAGATGGCCAATATGGGCGGCATCAGCGGCCTGATGGGCATGATGCCCGGCATCGCCAAGATGAAGAACCAGATCGCGGCCGCCGGCATCGACGACAAGATTTTGAAGCGCCAGGTCGCGGTGATCGATTCCATGACGCGCGACGAGCGCCGTCATCCCGATTTGCTCAAGGCGAGCCGCAAGAAGCGCATCGCCGCAGGTTCCGGCCAGAGCGTCGAGCAGGTCAACAAGCTGCTCAAGATGCACCGGAACATGGCCGACATGATGAAGGCCATGGGTTCGGGCAAGCGCGGCCCGCTCGCCGGCATCGCGCAGGCGATGGGCTTTGGCGGCGGCATGAAGCCGCCTTCGCCGGAAGAGATGAAGGCGCTGCAGGAGAAGATGCAGGGTGGCGGCGGACAAGGTCTGCCCAGCCTGCCGAAGGATTTGCCGGCTGGTCTGCGCACCGGTCTGCCGAACGTTCCTGGACTGACCGGGCTGAGCGGCAAGCCGATGCTTCCGGGCCTCGGCGGATTTCCGGGCAAGAAGAAATGAGGAATTCGTCGCACGGGTCGTAGGTGTCCCGCGCAACGCGAAATACCGATCAACCGAACAAACCGTACTTTCAAGGAGAACCAGATGTCCGTCGTTATCCGCCTCGCCCGCGCAGGCACCAAGAAGCGCCCCGTCTATCACGTCGTCGTCGCCGATTCGCGCTTCCCCCGCGATGGCCGCTTCATCGAGCGTCTCGGCTATTTCAACCCGCTGCTGCCGAAGGACAACGAGACCCGCCTCAAGCTCGACATGGACAAGGTGAAGGCCTGGCTCGCCAAGGGCGCGCAGCCGTCCCGACCGCGTGTCGCGTTTCCTCGACGCCGCCGGCGTCAAGAAGCGCGAAGCGCGCAACAATCCGGAGAAGGCCGTGCCGCGCAAGGAGCGCAAGGCGCAGGCCGAAGCCGCCGCGAAGGGTTAAGGCCAGACCATGCCGGAGCTGGTCTGCGTCGCGCGGATCGGCGCCGCGCATGGTGTGCGCGGCGGCGTCAAACTGTGGACCTTCACCGAAGATCCCTTTGCCATCAGGCGCTACGGTCTGCTCTCGTCCAAGGACGGCAAGCGCCAGTTCCAGGTCGCGCAGGCGCGCGAGGCCAAGGATCATCTGGTCGCGACGTTCAAGGGCGTCACGACCCGCGATGAGGCCGAACGGCTCAACGGCATCGAGCTCTACGTTGCGCGCGAAAAGCTGCCCGCGACCGACGCGGACGAATATTACCACACCGATCTGATCGGGCTTGCCGCCGTCACCCCTGACGGCGACGCGCTCGGCCGCGTGCTCGCGATTCATAATTTCGGCGCCGGCGACCTCATCGAGATCGCTCCACCCAAAGGCCCGACGCTGCTGCTGCCGTTCACGAACGCGGTGGTGCCCGAGGTCGATCTTGCCGGCGGCCGCGTCGTGATCGCGCTGCCGCAGGAGATCGAGGGCGAGGACAAGGACGAAGGCCGGGACGCATAACCACAGGCCGTGGTTTTTTTGGCTAAGCTGGTCGCTCCAGCCGTCGCAAAACTGGCTGTGGTGATTATGGGTCCCGGTTCAGCGCTGCGCTTGTCCGGGACCGACGAAGGATCCGATGACCACCTCCTCCCCCTGGCGCGCGACGGTGCTGACGCTGTTTCCGGAGATGTTTCCGGGGCCGCTGGGCGTGAGCCTGGCCGGCCGGGCGCTGGCGTCCGGGCTTTGGGAGCTGGAGGCGCGGGACATCCGGGCCTCGGCCACCGACCGCCACCGCAGCGTCGACGACACCCCGGCCGGTGGCGGGCCGGGCATGGTGCTCCGGGCCGATGTTCTGGCGGCGGCCATCGATGCCGCCAAAAGCGAACAGGACCGGCCGAAACTGCTGATGAGCCCTCGGGGTCGGCCATTGACCCAGGCCCGCGTCCTGGCGCTGGCCAAGGGTCCGGGTCCCCTGATCGTTTGCGGGCGGTTCGAGGGGGTGGACCAGCGGGTGATCGACGGGCGGGGCCTGGAAGAGGTCTCGATCGGCGATTACGTGCTGTCCGGGGGTGAAATCGCAGCGCTGGCGCTGATAGACGCCTGCGTTCGGCTGCTGCCGGGCGTGATGGGCAAGGAAGCCTCGGGAACCGAGGAAAGCTTTTCGGACGGCCTGCTCGAATACCCCCAATACACCCGTCCGCAGCTGTTCGAGGGAACTCCGATCCCCGAAATCCTGACCTCAGGCGACCATGCCAAGGTCGCTGGCTGGCGGCGGGCGGAAGCGGAGGCCCTGACGGCGGCCCGGCGACCCGATTTGTGGGCCCGAATCCCGAGCAAGGCCCCGAATCGGGCCGGTCGCCAAAAAACGCCAAAAAACAAGACAGACGGGTGACAAACGCTCCGGCTTGTCCTATAGGAGCGGCCACATCCGCAATAGCTGGATAGACGAATTTCGCGCAGCCCCCGTCCTGCGGCTGGGCGCGCCGATGGAGACTTACCCATGAACCTGATCCAACAGCTTGAAAAAGAGCAATTCGACAAGCTCGCCGCCGGCAAGGAGATTCCGGAGTTCGGACCGGGTGACACCGTGATCGTCAACGTGAAGGTGGTCGAAGGCGACCGATCCCGCGTGCAGGCCTATGAAGGCGTCTGCATCGGCCGCTCCGGCGGTGGGCTCAACGAGAGCTTCACCGTCCGCAAGATTTCCTACGGCGAGGGCGTCGAGCGCGTGTTCCCGGTGATGTCGCCGATGATCGACTCGATCAAGGTGGTGCGCCGCGGCAAGGTGCGTCGCGCCAAGCTCTATTATCTCCGTAGCCTTCGCGGCAAGTCGGCCCGCATCGTCGAGAAAAAGCAGGACCGCGCCACCGCCGTCAACGAGTAAGCTCTCGCTTACAGGCGAGTTTCGGAGAGCGCGGGGCCAAACCCCGCGCTTTTTTGTTCCCTGCTCGCAGGTCTCGCCCTCATCCTGAGGAGCGCGTCTCGAAGGATGCAGGCCCGCCTGTGGCCTCGCCCTTCGAGACGCGCGCCGAGGCGCGCTCCTCAGGGTGAGGGGCATGTCTTGCGCGAGCCTTGAAAGCCCTCGCGATTCCAATTCGGCCTGCTATATATTCTTGGAATGTTTCCAGATCCGACCAGCCTCTCGTCCGCCAAGCGCATCGTCATCGACGATCGCTCACGGCTGCCTGGCCGGTTCTTCGGGCGCTTCGCGACCTCGGCAACGTCAGAGCTTACGCGCGCAGCCTAAAAGCTGCGCTGACGATTTTGTTGCCCCGCGCGCCACCCGCGCAACCCGCTCTACACAACATTCCTGGAGCTGACGCTCATGTCCAAGCCGACCACATTGTACGACAAGATCTGGAACGACCATCTGGTGCACGAAGCCGAGGACGGCACCTGCCTGCTCTATATCGATCGCCATCTGGTGCACGAGGTGACCTCACCGCAGGCGTTCGAAGGCCTGCGCACCACCGGACGCAAGGTCCACGCGCCCGAGAAGACGCTCGCTGTCGTCGATCACAACGTCCCGACCACCGACCGCACCAAGCCGAACCCGGATCCGGAGAGCATCGAGCAGATCAAGGCGCTGGCTGACAACGCCAGGGAATTCGGCATCGAATATTACGACGAGTTCGACAAGCGCCAGGGCGTCGTCCACGTCATCGGCCCCGAGCAGGGTTTTACGCTGCCCGGCACCACCATCGTCTGCGGTGACAGCCACACCTCGACGCATGGCGCGTTCGGCGCGCTCGCGCACGGCATCGGCACGAGCGAGGTCGAGCACGTGCTGGCGACGCAGACGCTGATCCAGAAGAAGGCGAAGAACATGCGCGTCACCGTCGACGGCAAATTGCCGGACGGCGTGACGGGCAAGGACATCATCCTGGCCATCATCGGCGAGATCGGCACCGCGGGCGGCACCGGCTACGTGCTGGAATACGCCGGCGATGCGATCCGTGCGCTCAGCATGGAAGGCCGCATGACGGTCTGCAACATGTCGATCGAAGGCGGCGCGCGCGCCGGCCTGGTCGCGCCCGACCAGAAGGCCTATGACTTCCTGCGCGATCGTCCCAAGGCGCCGAAGGGTGCCGCCTGGGACGCGGCGATGCGTTACTGGGAGAAACTGCGCTCCGACGAGGGCGCGCATTTCGACCATGAGCTGCGCCTCGACGCCGCCAAGCTGCCGCCGATCGTGACCTGGGGCACGAGCCCCGAGGACGTGATCTCGGTGACCGGCATCGTGCCCGACCCCGACAAGATCGCGGACGAGGCCAAGCGCCTGTCGAAGCACCGCGCCTTGAAGTACATGGGCCTGACCGCGGGCACGAAGATCACCGACATCAAGCTCGACCGCATCTTCATCGGCTCCTGCACCAACGGCCGCATCGAGGATTTGCGCGCGGCAGCAAAGATTGCGCAAGGCAAGACCGTTTCAGCGCATGTCAACGCCATGGTCGTGCCGGGCTCCGGCCTCGTGAAGGAGCAGGCCGAGGCCGAGGGTCTGGACAAGATCTTCATCACGGCCGGCTTCGAATGGCGCGAGCCCGGTTGCTCGATGTGCCTCGCCATGAATCCGGACAAGCTGGCTCCGGAAGAGCGTTGCGCCTCGACCTCGAACCGCAATTTCGAGGGCCGCCAGGGCTTCAAGGGCCGCACCCATCTGGTGTCGCCGGCGATGGCGGCGGCCGCGGCGATCGCGGGTCACTTCGTCGACATCAGGGAGTGGCGCTGAGCCGCTTCCTGCAATTTGAACGATCGCGGCAACCCGCCGTTAATCGGCAGCGCCGACACTGCGTCCTCGCGACGGTTTCGCGAGGACACGCCTCATGGTCAACAAGCCTGAATATGTCGATCTGATCAGCGCGGCGACGCCCCAGCATCGGCGGCGCACCGCGCCGCTGCGCATCGTCGCCAAACCCGAGGTCGAGGAAACCTCAAGGCTCAGCCGCTGGCCGCCGGCGATGTTCAAGCAGTGGAAGCTGGAGAACCTCACACGCTGGAAGTCGGCTTCGTGGAAGCTGAAGGATTGGCTTTAAGCCACCGAATGAAAAAAGGGCACCACCGAGGCGCCCTTTTCAATTCGATCGTGCTTACCAATACCGGTACGGATGGTGCCAGCGATGCCAGCGGCAGACGCGGCGCGGGCCGTAATAGGTCCAGATGACCCGGCAGCGACGCGGATAGCTGTAATAGGGATAGTAGCCGCCGTAATAGCGCCGGTGGAAATGGCGATGGCCGTAGTAGGCGGGACGATAGCCGCCATAACGGTGATAGCCGCCAAAGCGATGAACTCCGCCGTAGCGATAGCCGCCACCATGAAAGGCGGGCGCGGCGCGGAAGCCACCACCGTGGAAGCCACCGCCGCGGAAGCCACCGCCGCGGAAGCCGCCGAAATGTCCTCCGCCACCGTGGAAGCCGCCTCCTCCATGGAAGCCGCCGCCATGTCCACCACCGCCATGTCCACCGCCGCCACCGCCGCCGTGACGAACCTGGATCATGTCGTCGCTTGCGGCCTTCGCCGCCGGCAACGCCGTCGGATTGATCGGAGTCATTGCTTCAGCACGACGCGTGGTCCCGGCCGACAGCATCAGCGTCGTGGCGGCCGCAATCCCGAGCAAGCGGATCGGGCTTGCTCTGAGACCCAATATCCTCAGCATCGATCTCTCCCTGAATCTGGACAGCGGAGTTGCGACGCTCGTTCGCGCCGTGCGTCTGCGCTGTTCATTGACGGTCGCTCCCGAGATTAAATTAGGGACGGCGACGTGAATGCCTCATGAATGAACGATGTTCCCGGCGTCGTGCTGCGACGTCACCACCACGGCCCGAAGCTGAGCACGAACGGTGCGGGCACGCCGTAAGGATAAGGGCGGTAGTAGACAGGCCGCGCGTGGTAACGCGGCTCGTGAGGTGCGACGCGGCGCACAGCGTCATGATGGCGTCCGTGACGCCGCGCACCGAGGTCCGTTGCGGACGCCGACGCCTTTCTTGTCGCGGCATCCTGCGTCGCGGCAATGGAGACGCCGGGTAAAGCGACGATCAGCCCGAGGGCAACCGCTACTCCGATCCATCTCGTCATGATCGACCTCTGCTGCGCCCGCATGCGGTGCTGCCGGCGGGATCGGCCAACTCAGCCCCGACGCCAGTAGCAGCTCATATGCGGCACGATCACCGTGCCGCTGGGGCGGTATTCCTGCACATAGGTGGCGTTGCACTCGCGGACCGCATCGGGACCGGGGTTGTAGCGCGGATAGACGCCGTCAGGAGTGTAGTAGGGCGTAACGCGCAGACGCGCCGGCCGCCGCTTGCGCGGCGGCGGGACATCGTCTGACGAGGCCGCCTGGGCCAGCCTGATGCCGTGGGCCGCGGTCTGGGCTTCCGCGCCAACGCAAAACTGCGAAAACAACCCCATGCACAGTAGCGTCAGCGCTGTTTTCGTTCGCATTTTTCCGCCCACTTGAACGTCCTATTCGAAGCTCTACGCTCCCCGTTTTGACGGCGCCCGTCAACCTCGCCGCGCTTATAATGCCGGATGCATCGCCGCGGAACCCGCGCTATGAGAAGCCCATGTGGACGGAATTGAAAGCGCCTTCGCTGGCCGAGATGGAAGCGACGGCCCATGACATCTTCGAGCGCCTGCCGGCGGAATTTCGCAAGCTCTGCGAGGGCGTGATCATCCGCGTCGACGACTTCCCAACCGAGGAAGTCCTGGACACGATGGAATGCGAGAGCGAGTTCGACCTGCTCGGCCTGTTCCAGGGCGTCGGCCTGCCGCAGCAGAGTTTTGGCGACGTGGCGCGTTTGCCCAACATGGTCTGGCTCTACCGCCGGCCGATCCTGGATTACTGGGCCGAGCACGACGAGAGCCTCGGCCATATCGTCCGCCACGTCCTGATCCACGAGATCGGCCATCATTTCGGCCTCTCGGACGACGATATGGCCGCGATTGAGGCCCAAGAGCCGGGTTGAGCAGACGAGATCTGCCGAATTCGGCCTAGGATTTGGGGCTCGATCGCGATAAATATCGGTTCTTCTGAGCCACCCCGGGAAAGCGCAACCATGGACAAGTTCACCACGCTGGAAGGCGTCGCGGCGCCGCTGAAGATCATCAATGTCGATACCGACATGATCATTCCGAAGCAGTACCTCAAGACCATCAAGCGCACCGGTCTTGGCAAGGGGCTCTTCTCCGAGCAGCGCTACAAGGACGACGGCAGCGAGAATCCGGATTTCGTCCTCAACCAGCCCGCCTATCGCACCTCGAAAGTGCTGGTGGCCGGCGACAATTTCGGCTGCGGCTCGAGCCGCGAGCACGCGCCCTGGGCGCTGCTCGATTTCGGCATCCGCTGCGTGATCTCGACGTCGTTCGGCGACATCTTCTACAACAACTGCTTCAAGAACGGCATTCTGCCGATCCGCGTCAGCCAGGAAGACCTCGACAAGCTGTTCGACGACGCCGAGCGCGGCGCCAACGCGACGCTGACGATCGACCTGCCGAACCAGGAGATCCGCGGACCCGACGGCGGCAAGGTCAAGTTCGAGATCGACCCGTTCCGCAAGCACTGCCTGATCAACGGCCTCGACGACATTGGTCTCACGATGGAGAAGAAGTCCTCGATCGACACTTATGAAGAGAAGCTCAAGAGCGAACGCGCCTGGGCTTGATCGCAAGCTTTTACACGAGCCCCGGTGCCATCAGCGCCGGGGCTTTTTCTTTGCCCTCATTATCTCGTATAGCTTCGCGCATGCTGCCCGACATCGTCACCTTCTGGCATGGCCCGATGGACACCCTGCGCCAGACCTGTCTGCGTTCGCAGCTCGCGGCCGGCCACAAGGTCACGGTCTACAGCTTTGACACCATTCCCGGCCTGCCCGCCGGCGTCGACAATGCGGATGCCGAGGCGATCCTGCCGCACGCGTTCTCCGAACGATTGCGCCCGCCGCAGCCGGATGGAAGCTGGCGCGACTGGACCACGCTTCAGTTCAGTGACTTCTTCCGCATGAAGCTGATGGCGAAGGGTCTTGGTCTCTGGCTCGACGCTGACGTGCTGCTGCTCAAGCCCGCCGAGATCGATCCGGCAAAACCCTACTTCGCCTGGGAGCGGCCGCGCCAGCTCGGCAATTCCGTGATCTATCTGCCGGCCGAGCACGGCATCGTCGACGCCTTTGAGGAGCTGATGGAGCAGGAGGAGCTGACGCCGGACTGGCTGTCGCTGCGCCATCGCATCACCTTTGCGGTGCGCCGCCTACGCGGCGGTTCGAACCGCCTCTCCGACATCCGTGTCGCGATCTTCGGACCGGCGGCATTGACCGCGCTCGCGCGCCGCACCGGCGAGCTGAGCTGCGCATTGCCGAAGCAGTCGTTCTACGCCGTGCATGCCGAGCCAAAACTGTTCTTCGACCCCTCGAACTATCTCGGCCTCGTCACCGACCCCGACATCATCGGCCTGCACATCTCGCCGAAAGGGCGCGGCGGCGAAAAGCCGATCCCGGGCAGCCTATACGCGTGGGCGGCCGAGCGGTTCGGCTGAACACGCCGTTTGATCCAGCGCGGCGGAGAACTATCAGGGCTACTGTGCCAATGCGTCGACGTTGGAAACGCTCGATCGGGTGACCCACGGCGCACTGAATCTGCCCTGCGCATTGCTGGGTTCCTGTGCCTGCTGCCCGTCCTCACGGATGCGGGTCATTTGTCGGGGCGCCTGCTCTACACCAGCGGAGCGGACGCGCGGCAGCGATGATTGCGGCGCCGGTGACCCGCTAACGCTGTAAGCGGCTGGCAAGAACAAACATCGGCAAAGATGCAAGCTGCGCGGCGATTGCGAAGATGACCAGCGCCAGAATCGAGCGCTCATAGAGCAGACCCGTCACGACACTGCCGATCAGCCAGCCAATGCCATAGCCTCCATAGAACAGACCGAAGGCAAGGTTGCGCCTGCCTTCCGGCAGGACGGTCGCAACCAGCGCCTTGAGCAGCGTGTCCTGAGTGGCGTAGCCGATTCCCCACAATACGATGCCCACAAGCGCCGTGCCGAAGCCGCCGAAGAACACGAAGGGCGAGAACGTCGCCGACAGCAGAACTGCAACGAGCACGACCGGTAGCCCGAAGCGATCGAACAGCTTCCCGAAAGCAAGACTGACAAGGACTCCGCATCCGGTGGAGATCGCGAGGAAGACAGGTATCCACTGCCCGGTCACGACGTGCGTTCGATCGAAATGATACGAGATCAGCTCAAAGCTCATAAGGCCGGCAGCAAAGAGTGCGCCTGCGATCATGTAGCCCCAGAAGGCAGGCGAGAAATCACCGGCCGAAGCGGTCTGACCCTGCTCGAGCTTCGAAGGCACGGGAAAGCCGGCGCGCGCCACAGCGAGCGACAGGAATGCAAGCAACGCCGGAATCAGCAGCAGCAGATAGCCCAGCTGATAGCTGCCATTCCAGAAAAGGACGGCGGCAATCATGAGCGGTCCGATCGTAGCTCCGACCTCGTCGAGCGCGGTGTTGAGACCGTAAACCCACCCCTTGCCGAGTTCGCCGGTCGTGTACGAGATCATCGCCTCGACCGTCGGCTTGCGGATCGCGCGCCCGACACGCTCGGCCAGCACCAACAAAGCGGCGACCTGCCAGTTTCCTGCAACCGCCATCGCAGGCACCGCAATCAGGTTGATGCCATAGCCAATGAAGGTGATGAGCCAATAGCGCCCGCTCTTGTCGGCAAGGTGTCCGGAGAAGGGCCGCAGCGCATAGCCAAGAAACTCTCCCGCGCCGGCGGTGATGCTGACCACGGCGGCGCTCGCCCCCAGCGTCGCCATGAACGGGCCATTGATGCTGCCGCCGCCCTCATAGGTGACATCGCCGAACAGATTGACGATGCCCATGGTGAACACGAAGGTGAAGGCCGGCGAACTTCCTTGCCAAATGCGCATGCGGCGATGGCCCGCGCCAAGGCGGGGCTCCGATTGTCCCAGCCGCTCGATGCAAAGCAACGGCCGATGACGGCGTCGGTTCCCCAAGGGACCCGCGCCCATTGTATGGAAGCGCCGAGGAGGCTGAGCTACGGCTTGCTCGTCGCTGCGATCGCGTCCGCGAAGATCGCGTTGCAGGCGTCGATCTGCGACGGATGAATCAGCGTCTTGCCGTCAAAACCGATCGCGGCCGAAAGGCGAAGATGACTAAGAACAAAAGCTGAGCCACGCGGTTAGACAGCAAACTCGCGAGGTGAGATCATGCGCCGTTCAGACTTAGCAACCGTCCTGTTCCTGCTCTCTGGCTTCGTTCCCGTCACCGCGTCTGCTCAGCAGACGACGCCGGATACGAACCAATCTTCCAGCCAAGCTGGCCCTGATCGCACCCCCCAACAGTCGGGCCAATCCCAAACCCAAAACACCCCAACTCAGCCGGACCGCACACCTCAGCAGTCGGACCAATCCCGCGACCAAGACCGCCGCAGCGCCGAAGACACGCGGATCAATCGAGATTGGACGACGCGGCAGCGTGGCGAGGACCGCATGGACATGGACCGCATGCGTCAGCGCCAGATGGGACGCATGATGGACCGGGATGAGGATCATCAGACCACGGGACGAAATTGGCGGCGCGACGATGATGATATGGATCGCGGCCCCGGATATGGCTCTGCGAATCGGAGCGAAGGCCGCAATTACCACGAAGTCCGGCCTCGTCCTCGCGTAAAGACCTGTCTCGAATACGAAAACGGGGACGAGTTCTGCCGATACCGCGACTAGCTGATGCGGTACGCGCCCTAGCCCTGACCCTTGCTCATCGCGGCGATCGCATCCGCGATCTCGATCGTGCGCCGCGCCATGTCGGCGTGCAGGCGCTCCACCATGGCGCCATCGAGACGGATCGCGCCGCGCGAGACGTTCTCCGGCAATTCGAACGCCGCGATGATCTTTCTCGCGCGCGCGACTTCCTCCTCGGGCGGCGTGAAGATCGCGTTGCAGGCGTCGATCTGCGACGGATGAATCAGCGTCTTGCCGTCAAAACCGAGATCGCGCGCTTGCGCACATTCGGTGGCGAAGCCGTCGGAATTGGCGATGTCGCTGTAGGGACCGTCGAGGATTTCGAGGCCGTGGGCGCGGGTTGCCAGGATGCAATGGGTGATCATCGGGATCATCGCGGCGCGGCCCGGCAGCATCTTGATCCGCGTCTCGCGCGAAATGTCGTTCGGGCCGAACACGAAGCCTGACAGGCGCCTCTTGGGATCGCGCCCGGCGGCAGCCAGTTCCTCCGCATGCAGCACCGCGCGCGCGGTCTCGATCATGGCCCAGACTTTTACGGTCGGCGCCGCACCGAGCTCGGCGAGACGGCGGCCGATCGTGTCGAGGTCCTCGACGCTGGAGACCTTCGGGACCAGGATGCCGTCGGGCGAGGCCTTGGCCGCCATCGCGAAATCGTCGGCCCACCAAGTCGTGTCGAGGCCGTTGGTCCGGATCAGGATCTCGCGCTTGCCGAACCCTTTGGCCGCGATCGCGGCAGCGATCCCGTCGCGCGCCAATGCCTTCGCATCAGGCGCGACGGAGTCTTCCAGATCGAGGATCAGGCCATCGGCGGCGAGATTGCGCGCCTTTTCCAGCGCGCGGGGGTTGGAGCCGGGCATGAACAGATGGCTGCGGCGCGGGCGGGTCATGCAAGCGTTCCTTCCGGTTTCCTCGTCTCACTTCCGACCGAAGCCGATAGCATCTGGACTGCCTATTCGAAAGGCTTGTTCGCTCCTGCGGTATATGATTAGGCATAGGCCATGAACACATTCCCAGAGCACTTGCTGGAAGGCTACAAGGCCTTCGCGACCCAGCGGCTGCCGACCGAGCAGACCCGCTACCGCGAGCTGTCGGTGAAGGGGCAGTTCCCGGAAGTGATGGTGATCGGCTGCTGCGATAGCCGCGTCTCGCCCGAAGTGATCTTCGACGTCGGCCCGGGCGAACTCTTCGTGGTCCGCAACATCGCCAATCTGGTGCCGGTGTATCAGCCCGACGGCAACGCGCACGGCGTCTCTGCGGCGCTGGAATATGCCGTGACGGTGCTGAAGGTGAAGCACATCGTGGTGCTCGGGCACGCACAATGCGGCGGCATCCGCGCTTTCGTCGACAAGATCGAGCCGCTCACGCCTGGCGACTTCATCGGCAAATGGATGCAGATGTTCATCAAGCCCGGCGAAGTCGTGGAGCAGCGCGACCACGAAACCATGGCGCAATTCGTCGAGCGCATCGAGAAGGCCGCGGTGTTCCGCAGCCTCGAAAACCTGATGACCTTCCCGTTCGTGCAGAAGGCCGTCGATGCCGGCCAGATGCAGACCCACGGCGCCTATTTCGGCGTCGCGGAAGGGTCGCTGTTCGTGCTGGACAAGGACGCGAAGGAATTCAAGAACGCGCGAAGCGTGGCTTGAAATCGCCCTTCTTAGGGTGGGCAAAGCGAAGCGTGCCCACCACTTCTTTCGTCATCTTGGAAAGATGGTGGGATCCCGCGCTTACGCCGCCTTTTTCTTCGCGCTGATCAGCTTGCGGTTGATCAGGACTTCGGCGATCTGAATCGCATTGAGCGCGGCGCCCTTGCGCAGATTGTCCGACACGCACCACAGCACGAGACCGTTCTCCACCGTCGCGTCCTCGCGGATGCGGCTGATATAGGTGGCGTCCTCGCCGGCCGCTTCGTACGGCGTAGCGTAGCCGCCGGGCTCATGCTTGTCGATGACAAGACAGCCGGGCGCCTTGCGCAGGATGTCGCGCGCTTCATCCGCGGTGATCGGGTTCTCGAACTCGATGTTGACGGCCTCGGAATGGCCGACGAAAACCGGCACGCGCACGCAGGTCGCGGAGAGCTTGATCTTGGGATCAAGAATCTTCTTGGTCTCCGCCATCATCTTCCACTCTTCCTTGGTGTAGCCGTCCTCCATGAAGACGTCGATCTGGGGGATGACGTTGAAGGCGATGCGCGTGGGAAACTTCTTATTGACCAGCTCCTGGTTGGTGTAGACGGCCTTGGTCTGCGAGAACAGTTCGTCCATCGCATCCTTGCCGGCGCCCGACACCGATTGATAGGTCGAGACCACCACGCGCTTGATGGTCGCCTTGTCGTGCAAGGGCTTGAGCGCGACCACGAGCTGCGCGGTCGAGCAGTTCGGGTTGGCGATGATGTTCTTCTTCTTGAAGCCCGCGGTCGCGTCCGCATTCACTTCCGGCACGATCAACGGCACGTCCGGATCCATGCGCCAGGCCGAGGAATTGTCGATCACGACCGTGCCGGCGGCGCCGATCTTCGGCGACCATTCCTTCGACACCTCGCCGCCCGCCGACATCAGGCAGATGTCGACGTCGGAGAAGTCGTAATGCTCGAGCGCTTTGACCTTCAGCGTGCGGTCGCCGTAGGAGACCTCGACGCCCATGCTGCGGCGTGACGCCAGGGCCACCACCTCGTCCGCGGGGAATTTGCGCTCATCGAGGATGTTGAGCATTTCCCGTCCGACATTGCCGGTCGCGCCGACGACTGCGACTTTGTAACCCATCGTTCACTCTCCGACGAAAAAGCTCTTTCCTGAAGCTGAGGCTTAAACAGGAAGAGCAGCGCTTCTATGCGAGAACCGGCCTCAAGACAACGTTGGACCATGCCTGAAGGCCGTGGATGCAGTCGCCTGAGGCCAGCACGGCCGCAACCCCCACCCAAATCCAATTGGCGCTCGCAGCCTTCGCCGACGAGATCGTCGGCACGCTGGCGCGTCTGTTCGTCTATGTGGGGGCTTTGGTGCTGTTTGCCATCCTCGGGCTTGCGGCACTCGGCCAGCTGCCTGAGCTCCGCGACGATGGGCCGGCGGTGAAGCCGGGTTGGAGCGTAGCCGACCGCTCGCATCCGGCCTTCGCCCTCAGCCGGCTCGATTCGTCAGAAAAAACAGGAGCCTACACCATCCTCAGGCATCCCGAAGGCGGCCGCAGGGACGTGATGCGCTGGGCGAGCGAGGCGAACAAGCCCATGGCCGAGCTCGAAATTTACCGGGAAGGCGACGAATTTGACGTGGCGCGTCCGGCAACCGCGGACCTGGCCGTCCAGATGGGACTGGGCACCGCGACCCCGCTTGAGCAGGCCGGCCTGATCGACACCAAATTCGGCCATGTCGCCCTGTTCCGACCAACGGGCACAGCAGTGGGCACATCGTCCTGCCTCGGCTACCTCAAGCGCAGCGAGGAGCCAGCGCTCCAGATCTCCGGCTTCTCCTGCCAGGGCGATACCCTGCCCGAGCGGCGCGCGGCGATCGCCTGCACGTTGAACCGGCTGACGCTACTGACCTCGGGCAACGAGCCGAAGCTGGCCGAATTGTTCGCCCATGCGGAGCTGAAGCGCCGCGCTTGCACTTCCCAGGGTTCGTCGGACTGGCTGCTGGGTGCCGCGAACGCACAATTGCGCGGAGCGCTCTGACCGGCATCAAGCTCAAGTGGCTGGTATTCATGCAACTTTTGCCAACGCGCACGATTATTCCGCGCTGGTGTGACCCAATAGACCTAGTTGCGGCCGCCCCGGCCGGGCTAGTATGGGATGATATCGACTGGCGGCTTGCCGCCTGAAGGGGACGTGATGAGCTCGAAATTCTCTGCCAAATTGGCGACGTGGCTCGCGGCAGGCGCCGTGGTTGCCATGAGCCTCGCGACGCCGGCCTCGGCCGACACCAAGCCCAAGCGCTATGACGATCGCGGCCGGCATTATTACGGACCGAGCGGCCCCAACACCGTCTATCAGCAGGGCCGCACTCGCCTCTATGTGAGCAAGCGCTCCTGGCTCGACGGTGGCACCGAGGTCAATCCGGGCGACCGCAAGTTCTCCGACTATGCGTTTCCGCCGGAGAACGGTCTCCCGACGTTCGCGCGCGAGAACAACACCCGTCCAATCGATCGCCAGCCGCTCAGCACCCCGTCGGATGTTGGCGGGTATCCGCGGAATTTCCCGCTGTACTGAGGCGGAATTATCGACATGAATCAAAATGGCCGGGCTCGCGCCCGGCCATTTTAGTTTGTGGTGTAGCCCGGATTTCGAAGCGCAACCCGGGCTACGACTCTAAGCGTGCAGCTTCTGCAATTCCTTCAAGATCGCTTCGCCCATCTGGGTGGTCGAGGCGGCTGTGGTGCCGTCCGACTTGATGTCGGCGGTGCGCAGGCCGCTGGCCAGCACGGCCGCGATCGCGGCATCGACCTTGTCGGCGAGATCACCCATGTCGAAGGAATAGCGCAGCGCCATGCCGAAGGACGAGATCATCGCGATCGGATTGGCGAGACCCTGGCCTGCGATATCGGGCGCCGAGCCGTGCACGGGCTCGTACAGCGCCTTGCGCTTCTTGCTCTTGACATCGACCTCGCCGAGCGAGGCCGAGGGCAGCATGCCGAGCGAACCCGTCAGCATAGCGGCGATGTCGGACAGCATATCGCCGAACAGATTGTCGGTGACGATGACGTCGAACTGCTTCGGCGCCTTCACCAGCATCATGCCGCCGGAATCGGCGAGCTGGTGCTCGAGCGTGACATCAGGGTATTCGCGCTTGTGGACCTGGGTCATGACCTCGTTCCAGAGCACGCCCGACTTCATGACGTTGCGCTTCTCCATCGACGTCACCTTGTTCTTGCGCTTCTTCGCAAGCTCGAAGGCGACGCGGGCGATGCGCTCGATCTCATAGGTGTCGTAGACCTGAGTATCGATGGCACGCTTCTGGCCGTTGCCGAGATCGGTGATGGTCTTGGGCTCGCCGAAATAGACGCCGCCGGTGAGCTCGCGCACGATCACGATGTCGAGGCCCTCGACGGCTTCGCGCTTCAGGCTCGAGGCATCCGCCAGCGCCGGATAGCACACCGCCGGCCGGAGGTTGGCGAACAGGGCGAGATCCTTGCGCAGGCGCAGCAGGCCGGCTTCGGGGCGCACCTCGTAGGGCACCGCGTCCCATTTCGGGCCGCCGACCGCGCCGAAGATGATCGCGTCCGCGTCCCTGGCCTTGGCCATGTCGTCTTCCGAGATCGACACCTTGTGCGCGTCATAGGCCGAACCGCCGACCAGGCCGGTATCGGTCTCGAACCTGGCGATCCCGGCCGAATTGAGCCAGTCGACCAGCCGCTTCACCTCGCCCATCACTTCGGGGCCGATACCGTCGCCGGGAAGCAGCAGCAATTTGTGGGTCGCCATGACGTTCTTCCTCCGTTTCGTCATGGCCCGGCACAAGGCCGGGCATGACGGCGCTCTTGAATTTCGGCCGGAGTGCTAGAGCGGCGTTGCGCGCTTGGCAAGACACCATTGCCGCCTCGCGGCTGTGCAACGCAGGCAGGGCCTGCCACACTGCGCATGCCGGAGTACCCCTTGCCCGCCCAAGACTGTTTTGCTCAAGACCGCCGCCCTCCACCCGACGCCCATCCCGCGCGGCTGATCCTGACCCTGTCGCTGGCTGCGACGGTCGGGCTCGGCATCGGCCGCTTTGCCTATGCCCTGGTGCTGCCGGACATGCGGGAAGACCTCGGCTGGTCCTACTCGGCGGCCGGTTTCATGAACACCATCAACGCCGTCGGCTATCTCGCGGGCGCGCTTGTGGCGTCCCGGCTGATCCAGCGCGTCGGCTGGGCGGCCGCGATCCGCGGCGGAACCCTGGCCTGCGTCGCCGCGCTTGCGACTTGCGCCCTGACCGGGAATTTCGTTGCATTGAGCCTGGCGCGTCTCGTGCTCGGCTTCGGTGCCGCCGCCGGTTTCGTCGCCGGAGGCGCGCTGGCCGCTTCGATCGCGCAATCGCGCCCGCTACGGGCCAATTTCCTCCTCAGCCTGTTCTATGCCGGGCCGGGCATCGGCATTCTCGCCTCGGGCCTGATCGCCCCGTTCACACTGCAATATTTCGGGCCAGGCTCGTGGTGGATCGTGTGGTGGGCGCTGACGCTGCTGTCCGTCGTGATGACCGTGCCGCTGTTCCTGGTCCGCATCGAGAGCGGAGTGCGTTTCTCGCAAGGCGGTCACGCCGCCTTCGCGATTGTTCCCGTGCTGATCTATCTCGCCGGCTACTTCCTGTTCGGCGCGGGCTACATCGCCTACATGACCTTCATGATCGCCTATGTGCGCGACGGCGGCGGCGGCCCCGCGGCGCAGGCGGCATTCTGGGGGTTGATCGGTCTCAGCGCCTTCGTCACGCCGTGGGCCTGGCGCGGCGTGCTCGCGCTCGATCGCGGCGGACTTGCCACCGCCATCATCCTCGGCACCAACGCGCTCGGCGCCGCCCTGCCGATGCTCGGGCATTCGCCGGCATGGCTCGCGGTCTCCGCCGTCGTGTTCGGCGTCGCCTTCTTCGCCGTGGTCGGCTCGACCACCGCCTTCGTGCGCTTCAACTATCCCGCCCGAGGTGTGGCCGACCGCGATCGCGGCGATGACGATCTCGTTCGGCGTCGGCCAGACGCTCGGCCCGATCGTGGTCGGCGCGATCACGGATGCGCTGGGGAGCTTGAGTTACGCGCTGAATGTGTCGGCGGCGCTGCTGGCGTTGGGTGCGGTTGCGGCGCTGTGCCAGCGCAAGGTGGGGCCGAAGGGCTCGGTGCCGTAGGACAGCGTGACTAGCTCCCGCTGAACGAATTATACCCTTGGTCTTCCCAATAGCCGCC
The DNA here is from genome assembly GCF_054056815.1 of Bradyrhizobium sp. LB13.1. Classification (NCBI taxonomy): domain Bacteria; kingdom Pseudomonadati; phylum Pseudomonadota; class Alphaproteobacteria; order Hyphomicrobiales; family Nitrobacteraceae; genus Bradyrhizobium; species Bradyrhizobium sp. LB13.1. The sequence continues at coordinate 409,256 of NZ_JBSRYQ010000001.1, forward strand.
CTTGTAGTCGTTGGTGACTTCCATCGACACGACGTATTTCGGGTTCTTGAAGCCGAGCTTGGTCGGCACGCGGATCTTCATCGGAAACCCATAAGCGCGCGGCAAGATCTCGTTGGCGTATTTGAACGTCATCTGGCTCTGCGGATGCAGCGCGGTACGCATGTCGAGCGGAGAATTGTAGCCGTCCTTGTCGGCGCACTGGAACCAGACGTACTTTGCGCGCGTGTCGGCACCGATCAGCTTGAGGAAGTCGCGCAACGGCGTGCCGGTCCAGCTGCCGATCGCGCTCCAGCCCTCGACACAAATGTGACGGGTGATCTGCGTGACCTGCGGCAGCTTGTACAACTCCGGAAACGTCCACGACTTCTTGTTGTCGACGAGGCCGCGGACTTCGAGCTTCCAGTCGGAGCCGTCGACATCCGGCGCGTCGTCGAGATCGTAATAGGCGTTGAACGGAAACGGCTTGGTGATCGCGCTCTCGGGGAATGTCGGCGCCAGCGCGTCGGGATTGAAGATGAAATCCTGCACGGCGTCGTTGAATTTCGAAACCGTCTTGAGCATCTCCTCGGCGGAGGACGAGTCGATCACGTCGCAGCCGGTGAGCAGCGTCAGCGCCCCCAAGCTGGCGCCGCCCGCGATGAAGCGGCGACGGCTGACATCAGGCATCGTCTTGAGGGAGTCCTTGATCAGCAGCCGCTTGTCGACGCCGGGGATCAGGAATGAGCGTTTTGCCATGGTTCTTGCTCCGCTCAACGGCCGATGATCATCGCGCGCAGGCTCTTCGGCACCAGCAGCGCGAGCACAACGTGAATGACGAGGAAGGCGCAGATCGCGGCCATGCAGAAGAAATGGATGTAGCGCGCGGTCGGATAGTCGCCGAACAGCATGACCAGCCAATGCAGTTGCACCGGCTTCCACATCGACAGACCCGACAGCACGATCAGCACGCCGACCACGATGATGCCGGCATAGAGCACGCGCTGGACGTAATTGTAGACGGTGAGATCGGCATGGCCGAGCTTGAAGGTCAGCGCCGCCCTGACATCGTGAAGCACGCCGGACGGGGTGATCGGCAGCAGTTTCTTGCGGAAGCGGCCGGTGGCGAAACCGGTGACGAGATAGGCGAGGCCGTTGATCATCAACAGCCACATCGCCGCAAAATGCCAGAGCAGGCCGCCGGCGAGCCAGCCGCCGAGCGTGTAGTCGCGGGGAAAGCTGAAGCCGAACAGCGGCGAGGGCGTTGTAGATCTGCCAACCCGACAAGATCATCAGAATCATGGCGAGGGCGTTGATCCAGTGCATGACCCGGACCCAGGCCGGCTGGATTACTTTGGCCGGGGCGGCGCTGACCTGCTCATCGGTGACTGTGAGGCTCGACATGATGGTTCCGTCCTGAACATCGTCTGACAGCAATTATACGCCGATGCTTCCGCTTTCGTTACGCCCTGTCCGACATCGAATCGATACCGGCGATCTATAGTGGTCACAATAAAGCGAGCCGGGTATCCCCGGCTCGCTTTTTCGTCGCATCCGGTTCGGGGATGAAGCCGGACCGCGCGGGGTTACGTCGCGGGCATCAGCACGGTATCGACCACATGGATCACGCCGTTGGACTGGTTGACGTTGCTGATCGTCACCATCGAGGTGCCGCCCTTGGCATCGACGATCCAGACCTTGCCGTCCTGCTTCTTCACCGTTAGTTCCTCGCCTTCGGCGGTCTTCATCTTCTTGCCGTCGGTGAGGTCGGAGGCCTCGAGCTTGCCGGGCACGACATGGTAGGTCAGGATCCTGGTCAGAGTGGCCTTGTTCTCAGGCTTGACCAGAGTGTCGACGGTGCCGGCCGGCAGCTTGCCGAAGGCGGTGTTGGTCGGCGCGAACACCGTGAACGGGCCCTTGCCTTCCAGCGTCGGCACCAGGCCGGCCGCCTTCACCGCCGCCACCAGCGTGGTGTGGTCCTTCGAGTTGACGGCGTTCTGGACGATGTTCTTGGACGGGAACATCGCGGCGCCGCCGACCATGACGGTCTTTTCCTCGGCGCGGGCGGGCGCGACGACGGTCGCGGTGATGGCCAGGGTGCTGAACGCGGCGGCAGCGAGATAGGCAATACGCTTCGACATGGAGAGTCTCCCGATTGGATGGTGACCGGCATCGGCCGGCGTTCGAGTTGGGCAACAACGGCGCTTGCGACAGTTTGACTTGAGGCAGTAGCACCGTCGTTGGCTCAAACTACGGGAGGGCTTGCGATGGGGTTTCGAACAATAATTTATCGTGATGCGTGAAACTATGCGGAGGGATGTTCGTGGGGTGCATCCACGTCGTCATTGCGAGGAGCGAAGCGACGAAGCAATCCAGGCTGTTTCCGCGGATACTTTTCTGGATTGCTTCGCTTCGCTCGCAATGACGAGCTGCTAATCCCTGTTGTGCGGCGTCTGGATAAACCCGCGATTATGCGTCGGGCTGATCAGCAGCTCGTTGATGCACACCCGCGCCGGCATGCTCGCGATGAACGCGATGGTGCGGCCCAGATCTTCGGATTGCAGCATCTTCGCCTGCTCGGCCTCGCTCGGCACCACCGGGCGCAGCTTCAGGATCGGGGTCGCCACCTCGCCCGGCATCAGGCAGCAGGCGCGCAGGCCGTTGACGCATTCGTCCATGTTGAAGGAATGGGTCAGCGCCAGCACGGCGTGTTTGGTGGTGGTGTAGGCCGGGCCCGGCATTTTCGAGACGTGGCGGCCGGCCCAGGACGAGACGTTGATGATGGCGCCGTCCTGCTGCTTGCGCATCGTCGGCAGCACCGCGCGCATGCAATAGAGCACGCCGTTGAGATTGACCTGGACCAGTTGGTCCCAGCCCTCCAGTTCCATGTCCTTCCAGCTCCGCTTGGGAACATTGATACCGGCATTGTTCACGAGCAGGTCGATCCGGCCGTGCTTCGCGACGATTTGATCGGCCGCCTTCTGGGCTTCGGAGGCGACCGACACGTCCAGAGCAATCGCCTCGGCCGCCCCGCCGTCCCCGGCGATCTTCGCAACCACGGTATCGAGGGCGTCCTTGCGGCGGCCCGAGACCACGACGATCCAGCCGTCGGCCGCGAGCGCCTCGGCACCGGCTTCCCCGATCCCGCTGCCCCCGCCCGTGACCCAGGCCACGCGTTTCCCGTTTTTGGTCATGCAAACTGTCTCCGTTGCTTCATTGGGGCGGTTTTTGCTAATCCAGCCCTCGGTTTTGACCGGCCTTGTCTGACGAGCCTTGTCGTACAAGTTCCTGCGGTCGAGGAAATCTTGCATGAACCCAGCTGCCAACGCCAACCTGTTTTCCCGCCTGTTCGACGGCCTGGACGATCCGAAGCGCCTTGCGATCGAGACGCATGACGGAGGGCGCATCAGCTATGGCGATCTGATCGCGCGGGCCGGTCAAATGGCGAATGTGCTGGTCGCGCGCGGCGTGAAGCCCGGCGATCGCGTTGCGGTGCAGGTCGAGAAATCCGTGGCCAACATCATGCTGTACCTGGCCACGGTGCGGGCCGGCGCGGTCTATCTGCCGCTCAACTCCGCCTATACGCTGAACGAGCTCGACTACTTCATCGGCGATGCCGAGCCCTCGCTGGTGGTCTGCGATCCCTCCAAGGCGGAGGGCCTTGCCCCGATCGCCGCCAAGGTGAAGGCAAAAGTCGAGACGCTCGGGCCGAACGGCAAGGGCTCGCTGACAGAGGCCGCCGACAAGGCGAGCAGCGAATTCGCCACGGTGTCGCGTGCAAACGACGATCTCGCCGCGATCCTCTACACGTCGGGCACCACCGGCCGCTCCAAGGGCGCGATGCTGACCCATGACAATCTGGCATCGAACTCGCTCGCGCTCGTCGGCTACTGGGGCTTCACCGACAAGGACGTGCTGATCCACGCGCTGCCGATCTACCACACCCACGGCCTGTTCGTGGCCACCAACGTGACGCTGTTCGCGCGCGCGTCGATGATCTTCCTGCCAAAACTCGACCCGGATCTGATCATCAAGCTGATGGCGCGTGCCACGGTGCTGATGGGCGTGCCGACCTTCTATACGCGGCTTCTGCAAAATCCCGCGCTGTCGCGCGACACCACACAACACATGCGGCTGTTCATCTCGGGCTCGGCGCCGTTGCTGGCCGAAACCCATCGCGAATGGTCGGCGCGCACGGGGCACGCGGTGCTCGAGCGCTACGGCATGACCGAGACCAACATGAATACGTCGAATCCCTATGACGGCGAGCGCGTGCCCGGCGCGGTCGGCTTTCCCCTCCCCGGCGTCTCCGTACGCGTGACCGATCCTGAAACCGCCAAGGAACTGCCGCGTGAAGAAATCGGCATGATCGAGGTCAAGGGCCCGAACGTGTTCAAAGGCTATTGGCGCATGCCGGAGAAGACCAAGGCGGAATTCCGCGACGACGGCTTCTTCATCACCGGCGACCTCGGCAAGATCGACGCCAAGGGCTATGTCCACATTCTCGGCCGCGGCAAGGATCTCGTGATCTCCGGCGGCTTCAACGTCTACCCCAAGGAAATCGAGAGCGAGATCGACGCCATGCCCGGCGTGATCGAATCAGCCGTGATTGGCGTGCCCCATGCCGATTTCGGCGAGGGCGTCACGGCCGTGCTGGTCTGCAACAAGGGCGCCGATGTGAGCGAGGCGGCGGTGCTGAAGGCGCTCGACGGCCGGCTGGCAAAGTTCAAGATGCCCAAGCGCGTCTTTGTCGTCGACGAGCTGCCGCGCAACACCATGGGCAAGGTGCAGAAGAATATTTTGCGGGATACGTACAAGGATCTGTACGCGAAGAAATAGGGGCACAATCGCTCCGGGCTGGGGGACATGAACCGAGAGCAAGCAAAAAAGATACACAAACACCTGCTCGATGCTGCCGCGGCATTCCGCCGAGCTGAGGCCGCGATCGTCGATGTTGGCGATGACGGCAGAAAGCTGTTTGCAGAACCGCTTGTAACGGCGGTTTTCCATTTGCAGTTCAAGCTTCTGCGACTGATCTACAAAAGATACCCTGACCTTGGGCCGCCGCTACCGCCGGCAACAATCGACAGCACCGTTCGCTGGGAGGAAGTCTCGCTGCCGCCATCGGTGCTGGAGACCGATATCGATCGAATCATTTTCTCCGTGATGAAACCTCGCTGGCAGAAGGTGGCGATGGTCCTTTACTGCGCGGCGGAGAAGGTCGAGGAGGGAGAGCTAGGCGCACCTATCGAATATGAAGTGTTCGCGGCCCGCATTCAGGCGTTGGTCGAGGCCGACCTCCTGGATGCGCAAGGTGATCTCCGGGTGTGGACTCGGAGCGAAGTGAGATTGAAGGACCGGTCGGTTAACTAGCCCACCAGGCTCAACACAAATCGGCTGCCGACAATGAAGAGATAACACCCGAACCCCACCTCCAGCGTCCGCTTCGACATTGCATGCGCGGCTCGCACGCCGAGTGGTGCGGTGACGAGGCTCATCGGCATCACCAGCACGGCGCCGATCAGGGAGACGTAGCCGAGCGCGAATGGGACTTGCAGGGCTGCAACGCCGGGATAGCTGGCCGCCGCCGGCCAGCCGGCGTAAATGTAGCCGAGCGCGCCGGGGATCGAGATCAGCACCGCGAGCGCCGACGATGTGGCCACTGCCTGATGGATCGGCCGGCCGTAGAAGGTCATCAGCAGGTTCGAGAACAGGCCGCCGCCGATGCCCATCAATGTCGACAGAATGCCGACGCAGAAGCCGTAGATTCGCATCAGCGGACCCTTCGGCAAGTCATCTCCGAGCTTCCAGCTCTCGCGCGCGAAGATCAGCCGTACCGCGGCCGACCAGGCGACGGCGACGAACACGATCTTGAACAGCCGCTCCGGCGCGTAGCGCGCGACCACGCTGCCTGCGATGACACCGATTACGATCGGTAGCCACCAGACGCGAAGGATGGGGATGTCGACGGCGCCGCGCTTGTAATGCGCCTGGAACGAACGGATCGAGGTCGGGATGATCACGGCCAGCGACGTGCCGATGCAGAGCGGCATGCGCACTTCGAGTGGCACGCCGGCGATGCGGAAGCACTCATAAAACACCGGCACCAGAATCGCGCCGCCGCCGATGCCGAACACGCCGGCCAGAAATCCCGAGAGCGCGCCCGTTGCGATCAGCAGCAGCGCGAGTTCGACGATCTCCTTGATATCGAGACCTGCAATCACCCCTGACCTGCCCCCGCGACTGGTCGCAACGTCTCCGAAGCATGCGCCCGGACATGGTTGCGCGGAAAGCTGTAAGCGATCTGGTTTGCGCGGTCGACACATCGCATTTGCGGGCTGGGGTGGAATGCAGGCTGCGCATATCCGGCAGATGCCCCAAAAATGGTGAAGCGGCAGCTTGCAGACCGGGTCGGGAGGTCAGCTGGCACATGCCATCGGAAGTTTGGACGGGATGGTCCGTTTAGAGGTGTTCCAACAGCGATTTCAATGACGATGGACGGGAAGCACGAAGAAATGAATAGATATTCCATGTTTGGTCCGTGGGCCCGCGCTCTGGTATACCAGGCACCGGATTGGCCTTGTTTCATCAACGCCATAGCGCTGAACGCCGGTTCGATTGATGGCGAATTGGTGATTGCGCAGGCCAAATCGACTCCGTAAATAGAGCCGACCTTCCGCGATCCCCGCGCGCCCATGCTGGGCCGCAATAAAGCAATCGAAGCCCATGACCGCACGGATCGAACGACCGCTTTCTCCCCACATGCAAGTCTACCGCTGGACGCTGACGATGGCCCTTTCCATCGTCCATCGCGCCACCGGCATCGCCCTTTACGCCGGGACGCTGCTACTGGTCTGGTGGCTGGTCGCCGCAGCCTCCGGCCACGCCGCCTACGCCACCGTCCAGGCGTTCACCGGCAGCATCATCGGCCGGCTGATCGTGTTCGGCTACACCTGGGCGCTGATGCACCATATGTTGAGCGGCCTCCGGCACCTGGTGTGGGATCTCGGTTACGGCTTCAAGGCCAATGAGCGCGAAGCGCTGACCTGGGGCGCGCTGATCGGCGGCATCGTGCTGACGGTGCTGATCTGGATCATCGCCTACGCGATCGGAGGTGTACGATGAGCGCAGCCGACACCCCGAAGCGCAGCATGCGCACCCCGCTCGGGCGCGTCCGCAATCTCGGCGCCGCACATTCCGGCACCTCCGATTTCTGGCGCCAGCGCATCACCGCCGTCGCGATGACCCTGCTGATGCTGCCGGTGATTGTCGTCGTCATGATGACACTCGGCAGCAACCAGGCCGGCGCCAAGGTGATCCTCGGCTCGCTGCCGATCGCGGTGATCATGCTGCTCTTCATCGTCGCCAGCGTCTGGCACATGAAGATCGGCATGCAGGTCGTGATCGAGGACTACATCCATAACGAGAAGCTGAAGCTCATCTCGGTCATGCTCAACAATTTCTTCTCGATCGCCGTGGCGCTCGCCTCGACCTACGCGATCGTGAAACTTTCCTCCGGAGTGTAAACCCATGGCCACAGGAACGAATGGCAAGGGCAACGGCGCTCCCGCCACCAACGGAAAAGCCTATCCGATCGAAGACCACACCTATGACGTCGTCGTGGTCGGCGCCGGCGGCGCGGGCTTGCGCGCCGTGGTCGGCTGCGGCGAAGCCGGCCTCCGCACGGCCTGCATCACCAAAGTGTTTCCGACCCGCTCGCATACGGTCGCGGCGCAAGGCGGCATCTCGGCTTCGCTCGGCAACATGCACAAGGACGACTGGCGCTGGCACATGTACGACACCGTGAAGGGGTCGGACTGGCTGGGCGACCAGGACGCGATCGAATACATGGTGCGCAACGCGCCCGAGGCGGTCTACGAGCTCGAGCACTGGGGCGTGCCGTTCTCGCGCACCGAAGACGGCAAGATCTACCAGCGCCCGTTCGGCGGCATGACCATGGACTACGGCAAAGGCCAGGCGCAGCGCACCTGCGCCGCCGCCGACCGCACCGGCCACGCCATGCTGCACACGATGTACGGCCAGTCGCTGCGCCACGCGGCCGAGTTCTTCATCGAGTTCTTCGCCATCGACCTGATCATGGACGACCAGGGCACCTGCCGCGGCGTCATCGCGATCAAGCTCGACGACGGCACGCTGCACCGCTTCCGGGCCCAGACGGTGATTCTCGCGACCGGCGGTTATGGTCGCGCCTATGCCTCCTGCACCTCGGCGCACACCTGCACCGGTGACGGCGGCGGCATGGTGCTGCGCGCCGGCCTGCCGATGCAGGACATGGAATTCGTGCAGTTCCACCCGACCGGCATCTACGGCTCGGGCTGTCTCGTGACCGAAGGCGCGCGCGGCGAAGGCGGCTATCTCGTCAACTCCGAAGGCGAGCGCTTCATGGAGCGTTATGCGCCGTCGGCGAAGGACCTCGCCTCACGCGACGTCGTCTCGCGCGCGATGACCATCGAGATTCGCGAAGGCCGCGGCGTCGGCAAGAAGAAGGACCACATCTTTCTTCATCTCGACCATCTCGATCCCGCGGTGCTCGCCGAGCGCCTGCCGGGCATCTCCGAATCGGCAAAGATCTTCGCCAATGTCGACGTGACACGCGAGCCGATCCCGATCGTGCCGACCGTGCACTACAACATGGGCGGCATCCCCACGAATTATCACGGCGAAGTGCTGACCAAGATGGACGGCGACGACAACGCCATCATCCCCGGCCTGATGGCAATCGGCGAAGCGGCCTGCGTCTCCGTGCACGGCGCCAACCGCCTCGGCTCGAACTCACTGATCGACCTGGTCGTGTTCGGCCGCGCCGCCGCGCTGCGGCTGGCCGAAAAGCTCACGCCCAACGCCAAGCAGCCCGAACTGCCGGCGAATTCGGCCGATCTCGCGCTCGGTCGCCTCGACCATTACCGCTACGCCTCCGGTGGTACGCCGACCGCAAAACTGCGCGAAGGCATGCAGCATGTGATGCAGAACAATTGCGCAGTGTTCCGCACCGGCGACATCCTGAGCGAAGGTCAGAATCTGATCGAGAAGGTCCACAGCGGCATCACCGACATCGCCGTGTCCGACCGCTCGCTGGTGTGGAATTCCGACCTGATCGAGACGCTCGAATTCGACAATCTGATCTCGCAGGCGGTGGTGACGATGAACTCGGCCGCCAACCGCACCGAGAGCCGTGGCGCGCATGCCCGCGAGGACTTTTCCGACCGCGACGACAAGAACTGGATGAAGCACACGCTGGCCTGGCTGGAAGACTCCGGCAAGGTCAAGATCGAGTACCGCCCGGTTCACGACTACACCATGACCAACGACGTCCAGTACATCCCGCCCAAAGCTCGCGTTTACTAAGCGGCGCGCGTGTATTGATCGAACAGCGAAGGCCTTAATCGAAATGGTTGAATTCGCACTTCCGAAGAACTCGAAAATCACCGGCGGCAAGTCCTGGCCGAAGCCCGCGGGCGCGACCGAAACGCGCGAATTCCGCGTCTATCGCTGGAATCCGGACGACGGCAAAAATCCGAGCGTCGACACCTATTACGTCGACACCCATGATTGCGGTCCGATGGTGCTGGACGGCCTGATCTGGATCAAGAACCATATCGACCCGTCGCTGACCTTCCGCCGCTCCTGCCGCGAAGGCGTCTGCGGCTCCTGCGCGATGAACATCGACGGCCAGAACACGCTGGCCTGCACCCGCTCGATGCACGACGTGAAGGACGGCGCGGTGAAGATCAATCCGCTGCCGCACCAGCCGGTGGTGAAGGACCTGGTCCCCGACCTCACCAATTTCTACGCGCAATATGCGTCGATCGAGCCGTGGCTGAAGACGACCTCGCCGACGCCGCAGAAGGAATGGAAGCAGAGCCACGAGGACCGCGAGAAGCTCGACGGCCTCTACGAGTGCATCCTCTGCGCCTGCTGCTCGACCTCCTGCCCGAGCTATTGGTGGAACAGCGAGCGCTATCTCGGTCCCGCCGCGCTGCTCCAGGCCAACCGCTGGGTGTCCGATTCACGGGATGAGGCCACCGGCGAGCGCCTCGACGATCTCGAGGATCCGTTCCGCCTCTACCGCTGCCACACCATCATGAACTGCGCCAAGGCATGCCCGAAGGGCCTCAACCCGGCGGAAGCCATCGCCGAGCTCAAGCTCAAGCTGGTCGAGCGCCAGATCTAGGCGTCATTCATGCTGCGATCCCCGGCCGAAACGGCCGGGGCATTCTATGGCGGGCGCCTGTTGGAGTAGATTTCTCCTCCGCCCCGTGAGCGAGCGCACCGGCGGATTGCAACCTCCGGTTACCGCCACAAGCCGCTTCCTTCCCGGCGTAAAATTCAAGTAAGCTCTCCGGTGTGGGACCGGAGCGACCGTGCAGGGCGCGCAACGCAATTCGCTGAGACTGTTGCAGTGGATGATGGGCGCATCCCTGGCGCTCCCGATTGCGTTGTTCGCGATCGCATCCTCGATCTCCTACACCTCGACACACGACATCGCCGACCGCGAGATCGAGCGCACCCTCGATGTCGCACATGAGCACGCACTCAAGGTGTTCGAGACGATCGACCGCAGCCTCGCCGAGCTCAACGAGGTGGTGCGCGGCCTGCCCGACGACGTCATCCGCTCGCGCGAACCGGCCCTGCACCGCCGCCTGAAGCAGCTGACCTTATCGCTGCCGCAGCTCAAATCGGCCTGGATCTTCGATGCGGACGGAAAGTCGCTGGTCAACAGCCTTGCCTCGCCGCCGCCGGAGCAGAGCTTTGCGGACCGCGACTATTTCTATGCCCATGTCGACCAGACCATCGGCACATTCATCGGCGCCTCGCTGACGCCGCGCGCGCCCTATCAGGGTGCTCGCTTCTTCGGGGTCAGCCGCCGCCGTGACTCCGACGACGGCAGTTTCATCGGCGTGATCCAGGCCTCCGTCCTGCCCGAATATTTCGAGAGCTTCTATGCCAGGATCGGCTCCGATCCCGGCAGCTTCTTCGCGATGGGACGCACCGACGGGGTGGTGCTGGCGCATCTTCCGCGGCTCGACCGCGACCTTCGGCTCGATCCCAACGGACCGGTCGGCCGGAACATCGCAGCTCAGCCCGAGCACGGCCTCATCACCGTCGCATGGGCTTCGGACGGAATCGAGCGCCGCATCGGTTACCGGCGCGTCGCCGAATATCCGATCTATGTCAGCGCGGGGCTCGAGACCTCGGCCATCCGCGCGCGCTGGTTCGCCACCATGGGCCAGCATCTGGTGTTCGGCGTTCCCGCCACCGCGCTGCTGTTCCTGCTGCTGGCGCTGGCGATCCGGCGCACCCAGCATCTCCAGGCCGAGGCCGCAGCGCGACGTGAAGCCGAGGAAGCACTCAAGCACAGCCAGCGCCTGGAGGCGCTCGGGCAGCTCACCGGGGGCGTCGCGCACGATTTCAACAACCTCCTGACCGTGATCCGCGCCTCCGTCGACCTGTTGAACCGGCCGCAACTGAGCGAGGAGCGGCGCCAGCGCTACATCACCGCCATCGCGGACGCGGTCGCACGCGCGGCCAAACTGACATCGCAGCTGCTCGCGTTTGCGCGGCGCCAGACCTTGAAGCCTGAGGTGTTCGACGTCGGCGCGCGGATGCAGTCGCTGCACGACATGCTCGCGACGCTGCTCGGACCCGCGATCGAAATCGCGATGCGGCTGCCGGCCGAGCCCTGCCTCGTCAATGCCGATGCAAGCCAGTTCGAGACGGCGTTGATCAACATGGCGACCAATGCGCGCGATGCCATGCACGGCAAGGGCAGGATCGTTTTCAACGTCGAGACCGTGACGACGATTACGGAGACGCGGGCTCCCGTCTCGGGCAGCCATCACCGTACAGGCACCCATGATCTTCCAGGTCATCTGGGCTTCGTCAGCATTGCCGTCAGCGACACCGGCATCGGCATTCCGGCTGCGCGGCTCGAGCGCATCTTCGAGCCGTTCTTCACCACCAAGCAGGTCGGCCACGGCACCGGTCTCGGCCTGTCGCAGCTGTTCGGCTTCGCCCGGCAGTCCGGCGGCGAGGTGACGGTCACCAGCGAGGTGGGCCAAGGCAGCACCTTCTCGCTCTATCTGCCGCGCGTGGCGCCGCACCTGCTGCCGCAGCGGCAGGCACCGAACACGGCCCCGGCAGTGGCCGGCAGCGGCATGTCGGTGCTGCTGGTCGAGGACAATATCGAGCTCGCCAATTTCGCCGCCGACGGCCTCACCGAACTCGGCTACAGCATCACGCTGGTCGACAATGCAACCGATGCACTCGCCGAGCTGGTCATGGACGCCGATCGCTTCGATGTCGTTTTCTCGGACATCGTGATGTCGGGCATGACCGGGCTCGATCTCGCGCAGGCGATCCGCGACCGCGGCATCGGCGTGCCGGTCGTGCTGACGACCGGCTACAGCGAGGCGCTGTCCCAGGACGGCAATTTCGATTTCGAGCTCGTGCAAAAGCCCTACGCAATCGATCAGCTGTCGCGCATCCTGCATCGGGTCGCCCGGCTCCGCCGGGTGCGTGGCGGCGCTGCCGAATGATCCGGCACATGGAATCAGGACAAGATGATGAGGATGGTCAAGAAGGCGGCGTGAGGCGTAGCTCGGACGGTGCGCAGCTCAATCCGGGAAAGCCCGTACAGACGTCTTCCGCCGTTGGAGTCCCCGGCAAAACCGGTTATGCATGCGCCGCTTACAACGAGGACTCCGACTTGACGACCGACAAGGCTCCTTCGTCCGCGCCATTCGGCGCGTTTGCGCCGAATGCGGCGCAGGCCGCGATCATCGGCCTCGCACAACGCTCGGGGCTGAAGCGCGGCGCATTCCGGCCCTGGATGTCGCGGCTGGTCAATTTGCTGCGCGGTGGTCCCGTCGACGTGACGTATCAGGGCGCCTCGTTCCGGTTCTATCACCAGGGCAGCGCGACCGAGCGCGGTGCGCTGTTCAATCCCGACTACAATCTCGACGAGCTCGACTTCCTGCGCCAGCACACCCCAGCGGGCGGCGTGTTCGTCGACGTCGGCGCCAATGTCGGCACTTTTGCGCTGGTGATGGCGCAGCAGGTCGGGCCATCAGGGAAAGTGGTCGCAATCGAACCGCATCCGATGACGTTTGGGCGGCTCTCATTCAACCAGGCCGCATCGAAAGCGACGCAGGTGCGCCTGGTGCAGGCTGCCGCAGGCGACAGCGACGGCGAGCTCATGATCGAGAGCGGCGGCGGCAATCTCGGCGCCACCCACGTCGTCACCGGCACCGCCAGCGCGGAGGCCATCAAGGTCCCGTCGCTGCGGCTGACGCGCATTCTCGACGAGGCAGACGTCACGAAGGTGGACGCGTTGAAGATCGACGTCGAAGGCTTCGAGGACCGCGTGCTGATCGGCTTCTTCCGCGACGCGCCGCAATCGCTATGGCCGCGCGCGGTGGTGATCGAGCATCTGTCACAAAAGGAATGGCAGCAGGACTGTATTGCCGACATGGTCGCGCGCGGCTTTGCCGTTGCGCGCAAGACGCGGAGCAATACGTTCCTGTCGCGCTGACGACAAACGACGGAGGTTGCGATGATCGACCATATGGGCTTTCCGGTCTCCGACTATGAGCGCGCCAAGGCGTTCTACGCCAAAGCGCTGGCGCCGCTCGGCTACAGCCTGATCATGGAGGTCACGCAGGAGCAGACCGGCCACGATCCGGCCGCCGGCTTCGGCGCCGACGGCAAGCCGGATTTCTGGATCGGCGGCGAGGGCGCGCTGAACAAGCCGGTGCATGTCGCGATCACGGCCAAGGACCGCTCCGCGGTGGACGCGTTCTACAAGGCGGCCTTGGCCGCCGGCGGCCGCGACAATGGACCACCCGGCATTCGGGCGCATTATCATCCGGACTATTACGGCGCGTTCGTGCTCGATCCCGACGGACACAACATCGAGGCGGTTTGCCACGCGCCGGAATAGATAAGTTCCGTTTTTCGGCCGGAACCTCGTTCCGCGCCCGCCGTTGTCGTCTCTTGCAACAGGAGCACGATATGGCCAACGACAATGCCCGCGACGTTGACCGCGATTTGGACCGCGATTTGAACCGCGCCTGGGATCTGATGAAGACGATCGGATTCGCGATGCTGGTGACGCGCGACGGCGACAAGCTCCGGGCGCGGCCGATGAGCGCCTATCTCGATCGCAACGCGAACACGATTTATTTCCTCACCGACGCGCGGCGTCACAAGGACGAGGAGATCGCGCGTCACCCGTCCATCAACCTGTCGTTCGCGGATGCCGGCAGCCAGAAATACGTTTCACTGACAGGCACCGCAATCGTCTCCAACGACCGTGCGAAGATCAAGGAGCTGTTCTCGACGCCGGCCAAGGCGTGGTGGGACTCTGCCGAAGATCCGAACATCCGCGTGCTCAAGGTCACGCCTGATGATGCCGAGTTCTGGGACTCGCCCGGCACCGTGATCTCTTATGTGAAGATGGCGGCTGCGGCGGTGACAAACACGCGGCCCGATATCGGCGATAACCGCAAGGTCTCGATGTAATGCCGATCGAGCCGCCCGAGATTCCGCCGTCGACACCCGGCACGCCCGCCGAGCCGCCGCCGGGGATTCCGCCCGGTAATCCGCAGCCCGAAATCGCGCCGCCGGTGCGCGAGCCCGGCTCGCCAGCGCCGCCCGACGAATTGCCGGGCCGCATGCCTGAAGAGATTCCATCGCGCGGACCGAACGGCCCGCTCACACCGAATCCCGCGAAGGACGCAAGTCCGCCGCGGGATCGCGTTTGAGACCGAGCATCAGGTCTGAGGCAATTGCAACCTGCGCCTGAATGCGCAATGAACGTCACTGTAGTGCGGTGATTTGCGTGCAGAAATAAATCGGGCCACGACCGCTTTGTCCGCCACAATCCGGCCTAACGCGTAGCTGTTCATCCCAACGTGTCGTCAAAGAACCTTCCGGGGAAGTTCACCATCATGACTAATCTTCGTTTCGTGCTGCTTGCCACCACGGCTCTGACCGCGATGCAATTGGCAAACTCGGCATCGCATGCGCAAAGCGCAGCGCCGCTCGTGGTTGCGCAGGCGCAGCCACAGGAAACCGGCCCTGACGGAAAACCGAAGCAGCCGCCGAAGGGACCACCAGCGGCCGCGCCTCCGGCGGCGCCCGCGCGCCCGGCCGCACCGCCGCCCGCAGCTGCACCGCCCCATCCGCCCGCGGCGCCTCCGCCGGCCGCCGCACCGCCGCGCCCAGCAGCGCCGCCACCGCCACCTGCGGCCCGTCCGACGCCCCCACCGCCGCCTGCCGCGCCGAAGCCGCCTTCGCCGCCGCCGGCTGCGGCTCCGCAACAGCATGCGCCGCCTCCGGCACCGCCCGCGGCGCGCCCGGCTCCCACACCGCCGCCCGCCGCAGCTCCGCAGCAGCACGCGCCCACGCCACCGCCGCCTTCGGCTCGCCCGACGCCACCGCCGCCTCCCGCAGCGGGCCCTTCGGGACGGCCCGCGCCTGCTCCCACGGCGACACCTGCTCCGGCACCTGCCGCTCCCACAGCGCGCCCGGCGACGCCTAATGCCCCAACCGCCACGCCCGCTCCGACAGCAACCCCTGCGCCGACTGCAACCCCGGCTCCGCGCAGCACGCCGGGCACGCCGCCGACCGGCCGCCCCGGTGCACCGCCCCCTGGCGGACGTCCTGGCGCGCCTCCGGCTGCAGGGTCACCTGCTCCAGGCGCTACACCCGCACCGACCGCCACGCCGGCACCCGCTGGCGCTCCGACGCCGCCGCCGACCGGACGTCCGGGTTCGGCTCCCGCACCCGGCGCTACCCCGGCCCCGACAGCGACGCCCGCCCCAGGCGGCGCCGTAACGCCCCCACCCGGTCGTCAGGGTGGAACCCCTCCTGCTGGCGCGCCCGCTGCGGGAGCTCCGCCGACCCAGCCGCAGGCAGGTGTCCCACCCCGGCCGACGCCTCCCCCCGGGGCCGCAGCACCGAGCACCGTCCCCGGCTCGGCGGCCGCAACCCCACCGCCCAACAGGGCGCAATACGCTCCGCCGACGGTTGCGCCG
Source organism: Bradyrhizobium sp. LB13.1 (assembly GCF_054056815.1). Taxonomy (NCBI): domain Bacteria; kingdom Pseudomonadati; phylum Pseudomonadota; class Alphaproteobacteria; order Hyphomicrobiales; family Nitrobacteraceae; genus Bradyrhizobium; species Bradyrhizobium sp. LB13.1. Next base: position 425,290 of record NZ_JBSRYQ010000001.1, read on the forward strand.
GCCTTCCGCGCCGCGCCCACGACGACCACACCCCTGCCTCCACCGCCGCGTCCGCCACAGCGTGATCTGACGCCGATCGCGATCGGTGCAGGTGTCGTCGCCGGTGCTGTGATCGGCGCCACCATCGCCGACTACCGCAACCAGCGCCGCGAATCCGTCGAAGGCGGCCGCACCGTTTACACCGAGCCGGACCGCATCATCGTTCGAGATCCGGGTGGGCAGACATACGTCCGCGGCAACGATCTCTATCGCTTCCGCTATGGCGCCCGCGACATCCGCACCGACACTGTCGGCGGCGATAACCGCACCGTGGTGATCCGTCCCGACGGCAGCGAGATCATCACCGTGGTGGGTCAGGACGGTCGATTGCTGCGTCGAATCCGCAGGGACCCAGCCGGGCGCGAGATCATCATCATCGACAACAGCTACCGCGATCCGCGGTCGGTCGGCGGCTTCTACGTCGACGCGCCGCCTCCGGTGGTCAACATTCCCTACGATCGCTACATCGTCGACGCCGAGGAGGCGTCGCCGGACGTGATCTACCAGACCATGGTGGCACCGCCGGTGCAGCGGATCGATCGCCGCTACACGCTCGACGAGATCCGCTACAGCCCCAATGTTCGCATGCAAATGCCGAGCATCGACGTCAACACGATCAACTTCGAGACAGGATCGTGGACCATCCCACCGGACCAGGCGGAGAAGCTGCAAGCGATCGCCGACGGTCTCAACCGCGCTATCCAGGCCAACCCGCGCGTGGTCTTCCTGATCGAAGGTCACACCGACGCGGTCGGCAACGACGTCGACAATCTGTCATTGTCGGACCGCCGTGCGCAATCCGCGGCCGAATTGCTGACCCAGCAATTCAGTGTGCCGGCTGAGAACCTGACGTCGCAGGGCTACGGCGAGCAGTACCTGAAGGAGCAGACGCAAGAGCCGAGCGCGATCAACCGGCGCGTCACCGTCCGCAACATCACGCCATTGCTCAACGGCGGCCAGGCCTCACTGCCGCCGCCCCCGCCCGGCACTGCGCCGCCGCGCTGAGGCGACACACAAATGCAAAATGGCCGGGAGCGATCCCGGCCATTTTTTTCGTCATTGCGAGGAGCGAAGCGACGACGCAATCCAGACTGCCGCCGCGGAAAGATTCTGGATTGCTTCGCTTCGCTCGCAATGACGAACGAAATCGCAATCCCTGTTCCGGCTAACCCTTGTCGTTCTCCAGCCGGAAGATCTGCGAGCCTTCGCTGCCCGAGAGCAGACCCGTGTCGCTGTAAAGCTTCAGCTTGGCGCGGGTATCGTTGATGTCGAGGTTACGCATGGTGAGCTGACCGATGCGGTCGGCCGGTGTAAACGCCGCGTCCTCCACCTTCTCCATGCTGAGCCGCTCCGGCGCATAGGTGAGGTTGGGGCTCTCGGTGTTGAGGATCGAATAGTCGTTGCCGCGGCGCAGCTCGAGCGCCACCTCGCCGGTGACGGCGCGCGCGACCCAGCGCTGCGCGGTCTCGCGCAGCATCAGGGCCTGCGAATCGAACCAGCGACCCTGATAGAGCAGGCGGCCGAGACGCATGCCGCTGATGCGATATTGTTCGATGGTGTCCTCGTTGTGGATACCGGTGACGAGGCGCTCATAGGCGATGTGCAGCAGCGCCATGCCCGGCGCTTCATAGATGCCGCGGCTCTTGGCTTCGATGATGCGGTTCTCGATCTGGTCGCTCATGCCGAGGCCGTGGCGGCCGCCGATCGCGTTGGCTTCGAGGAACAGCGCGACGGGATCGCTGAAGGTCTGGCCGTTCAGCGCAACCGGCTGACCTTCCTCGAAACGCACCACGACCTTCTCGGCCTTGACGTTGCAGTCGTCGCGCCAGAACGGCACGCCCATGATCGGGTTGACGATCTTGATGCCGCTGTCGAGGCTTTCGAGATCCTTGGCCTCATGCGTGGCGCCGAGCAGATTGCTGTCGGTCGAGTACGCCTTCTCGGCGCTCATCTTGTAGGCAAAGCCCTGCGCCACCATGAAGGCCGACATCTCGGCGCGGCCGCCGAGCTCGTCGATGAACTGCTGGTCGAGCCAGGGCTTGTAGATGCGCAGGCCCGGATTGGTCAGAAGGCCGTAGCGGTAGAAGCGCTCGATGTCGTTGCCCTTGAAGGTCGAGCCGTCGCCCCAGATGTTGACGCCGTCTTCCTTCATCGCCGCGACCAGCATCGTGCCGGTGACGGCGCGGCCGAGCGGCGTGGTGTTGAAATAGGTGATGCCGCCGGTCGAGATGTGGAAGGCGCCGGACTGGATCGCGGCGATGCCTTCGTGGACGAGCTGCGTGCGGCAATCGACCAGCACCGCTTTCTCGGCGCCGAACTCCATCGCCTTGCGCGGGATCTCGTTGTAGTCGGCTTCATCCGGCTGGCCGAGATTGGCGGTATAGGCGTAGCAGCGCGCGCCCTTCTGCTTCATCCAGAGCAGCGCCGCGCTGGTGTCGAGGCCGCCCGAAAAAGCGATACCGACTTTCTCACCCTTGGGCAGGCTTTTCAGGATCGTGGTCATGGGGCTTCCAATCGGTCTCGAAGGGCTGATGTCGTTTCACGGGTTGACCGCGCGATTATCAAATTTCGCGGGTCTCGGCACCCATTTAATGGCTCAAACTGAGGGCTCGGCGCCCGTCTTGCGGCCGAACAGGCGCTGACGAAGCCTGTAGGCGGGCCAGTTCAGCCGGGTCAAGGCGGCATCGACCGCCGCGTCCGAGAACCGGGTCCGCGGCCAGCGGTAGATCAGCGCGAAGGCAAACCAGATCACGACGAAGGTCACGAGGCCGGCGATCGAGACATCGGTGAAGAAGTGGCCGCCGAAGGCCATCCGCAGCCCGCTGGTCACGAGGCCGAACACCACCGCTCCGGCATAAGCGAGCGGCCGCCACGCCGGCGGCGCCAGTGCCGCCGGCGCCAGCGTCCAGAACGCGGTCGCGCCCTCGCCCGAGAAGAACGAGCAGTTGCGCGCGCAGCCGCCGCGCGGATCCCACCACGGCACGAATTGCTGGTCGCCGGCAAACTGCGTCACCACCACCGGGCGCGGCCGACCCCAATAGGTCTTGAAGGTGAGATTGGTCAGGATGCCGGCCGACAGGATGATCGTGACCAGCAGGAAGACGATCGCGCGCCCCGATACCATCAGCGGGCGGTCGGGACGGACCATCTTGACCACAAGCGCGATCAACGGAGGCAGCACGAACGCCCAGGAGACCCACATCGCGGCATCGCGCGCGAAGCCGGCCCAGCCGTTCAGCTTGAGCGGAAACGTCTTGGTGTCAGGGTCGAAGAACAGCGCAGCAAGCTTGAGATCGAGCTCGGGATAGACGCCGAAAACGACGCCGATCACGAGCCACAGCGCCAGGGCGATGAAGAGTCCGGTCCGGTTCATGGCGCGCGGTTTAGCGGAGTGGGGCGGGGATGGAAACCCCGGCGGAAGCCAGGAAAGTCACCGCGAATCCGGCCTTGAATTCGCCGGCAGCGGCGGAGGCGGCGTGCGCGGGGGCGGCGGATTACGCCAGGCACCGGCGTTGCGGCCGGCGATCAGCCAATAGACGATTCCGGCGACAATACCGGCACCGGTCATGATCTCCAGATGCCGCCGCACCACGCCCTCGAACTGCAACGTATCGGGGTGAAAGGGGATCAGACCGAGATAGCAGGCGAGCCCGACGATGCCACCGCCGCCGGCGTAGGCAAGCGCGCTGCGGATGTAGAGCGCTTCGGTGATCGCGACGATCACCGCCGCCGGCACCAGCGCAAAGCCCGAGACGAAGATGAAGCCGAAGCCGAGCAGGATGTCGATCGCGCCCTGATCGACGGGGCCGGCGCCAAGATCGGCAAATTCCGGAAACAGCAGCGCGACGACGACGATCATCCCGCCGACGAAACAGGCGGCGAGGAAGCCGATGAAAATGACGATGAGGCGGCCGATCAGGGACATGACGCCAAAACCACCGTCATTGCGAGGAGCCCGCGACAAAATTGCGAAGCAATTTTGCGCTGGTGCGACGAAGCAATCCAGACTGCTTCCGCGGTGACATTCTGGATTGCTTCGCTTCGCTCGCAATGACGAGGAGGCGAGAGCGCGAGCATGATCAGGTCAATCCGTCATCGCCATGGCGCGCAGCGTCTGGCGTTCGCGCACCGAGAGCTTTTCAGTTTCCGACTTGAGCTGGCCGCAAGCGGCGAGAATATCGCGGCCGCGCGGAGTGCGCACCGGCGAGGAATAGCCGGCGTTGAAGATGTATTCGGAGAACTTTTCGATCTGGTCCCAATCCGAACATTCATAGGCCGTGCCGGGCCAGGGATTGAACGGGATCAGATTGATCTTGGCGTGAACGCCCTTGAGCAATTTCACCAGCAGCTTCGCATCGTCGAGCGAATCGTTGACGCCCTTGAGCATCACATATTCGAAGGTGATGCGGCGCGCGTTGGACGCGCCGGGATAATCTCGGCAGGCTTGCAGCAGCTCGGCGATCGGATATTTGCGATTGAGCGGCACGAGCTCGTTGCGCAGCTCGTCACGCACCGCATGCAGCGAGATCGCGAGCATCACGCCGATCTCGTCACCGGCACGCACGATGTTCGGCACCACGCCCGACGTCGATAGCGTGATGCGTCGGCGGGAGATGCCGATGCCTTCATTGTCGCCGACGATGAGCAGTGCATCGCGCACCGCCTCGAAATTGTAGAGCGGCTCGCCCATGCCCATCATCACGATGTTGGTGACACGACGCGTGCCGTCCTCGCGATCGGCCCAGTCATTCAGACGATCCCGCGCGACCATCACCTGTCCCACGATCTCGCCGGCGGTGAGATTGCGCACCAGCCGCTGCGTGCCGGTGTGGCAGAAGGAGCAATTCAGCGTGCAGCCGACCTGGGAGGACACACACAGCGTGCCGCGATCGGTTTCGGGGATGTAGACGCACTCGACTTCATGCGCCCGCTCGACATTGTCGCCGCTCGGCAGCCGAAGCAGCCATTTGCGGGTGCCGTCGTTGGAGACCTGCTCCGCCACGACTTCGGGCCGGTCGACGGTGAAGCGCTCAGCGAGATCGGTCCGAATGCCCTTCGAGATCGACGTCATATCGTCGAAGCTCCGGGCGCCGCGGAAATAGAGCCAATGCCACAGCTGCTGCACGCGCATCTTGCGCTGCGCCGGCGCGACGCCGATCTCGCCGAGGCAATCGGCAAGCTCGGTGCGCGACAGACCGACGAGCGAGGGCCTCGCCGGCGGCACATAGGTTTCGAGCGGAGTCTTCTCCACCAGTGTTGCGTTGTGCGGCTCGGTCATCGGTTGCCTGAGATTGCTGTGTCTCGTCATGGCCGGGCTTGTCCCGGGCATCCACGTTCTTTATCCGCCCGTAGCCAGCGCGTGGATGGCCGGGACAAGCCCGGCCATGACGGCTGTACCTTGGGAATAGCCCCTATATAGCAACCGAAACCGCCGATTGCGACCGTGATACCGCCCGCAGCCTTAACGCCTGCAATCCTGCGAAATCCGGTCAAGCGCCTGCGCGAGGCCCTTCAGCGAGAAGGTGTCGGTTGTCTCGGTTCCCTTGGCTGAGACGCCCTTGACCACGAGATCGGCGGATTTGCGCATGGCCTCGACCATCCGCTCTTCCTCGGCCGCGTTCTTGATCCAGAGACCGTCGCCTTGCGAGTACATGGCGAAAGCGCCGCCGCCGACTTCGACCGAGGATTCGGAGCCCGGCTTCAGCGCGTAGCCGATCATGACCGAGACTTCGTTGTTGACCTTCTCCGCCGGGCGGGTGGAGACGAAGGCATAGGCAGGATCGCGCGGCCGATTCGGCGGGTTGGTCTTCGACGACGACGGCTTGGCCAGCGCGAAGCAGACCTTTTTGCCGTTGGGCGCGGCCGAATAGGCGCCCCAGGTGCCGAACTGGCCGATCAGGGTTGGCTCGGCGCCGCCCGCAACCGCCGCGGGAGGGGCCATCGGCTTGCTCTCGGGCTTTGCAGCCGTCTTTCCGGTCGTATGGACCGCCGGCGCAGCCGATTTCGGCGCGGCCTCCTTCGGGGCAGTATTGGGCGCCGGTTGCGCCGTCTGCGCCCGCGCGGAATCGGTGATTCCACCGGCTGCCACGCCAGTCATTAGAGCTAAAATCAGCACCCGCCACATGCTGGAGTGGTTCCCTCAATATTGTGACTGGAAGATGGCCCGGCCGCGCGTTGTCCCCGCGGCAGGGATAGCCGGAAAAGTCCAATTTGGGAAGGCAGTTAGCGAAGGTCGCGGTGACTAGGCCCTGGATCGCGCCGCGCGCTGCTCCGACCATTGCGCATCGGTCCAGCGCAACAAATCCTCGGCGCCGGAGCTGCGCAAATGCGCGCCACCGTCGATCACCACCATCTCGCCGTTGATGTAGCCGGCACGATCGGAGACCAGAAAGCTGGCGAGGTCGGCAAGCTCGCTGTGCTCGCCGGCGCGCCCCATCGGGTTGCGCGCGGCCCACCCTTCGTCGCGGCCCTCGGGACGAAGCTGCCCTGAGGCACCAGCGGTCGGGAACGGTCCCGGCGCGATCGCGACGGTGCGGATGCCCTTCGGGCCCCACTCGACCGCAAGACTCCTGGTCATCGCCAGCACCGCCGACTTCGCCATCGCCGACGGCACGGTGAAGGCGCGGCCGGTGATGGTCGATGTCGAGAGAATCGAGAGCACGACGCCGCCATGCTTGCCCTCGATCCAGCGCTTGCCGGCGGCAAGCGTGCAATACATCGCGCCATGCAGCATCGGCGCGAGGATCGCATCCGCTGCACGGAACGATAGACGCTCACTCTGCGCGATGAAGGTCGCAGCGGCATTGTTGACGAGAATATCGAGCGGCGCCTCGCGCCAGATGGCATCCATCATGTTCTCGACGGCGGCGCCGTCGCGGATATCGCAGGCCACGGTGGTGATCTTGCCGCCGGTCTCTTCGCGCATCTCGCTCGCCGTCGCTTCCAGGCGATCGAGCTTGCGACCGCAGATCACGAGCTCCGCACCGAGCGCAAGGAAGCGGCGCCCCATCGCCGCGCCGAGACCCGAGCCACCACCGGTGACGAGGATGCGCTTGTCCCTAAGCAGGCTCGTTTCAAACATCGTTTGAATCCTTCTTGTTTCTTCTTGCTCCGTCATCGCGAGCGAAGCGAAGCAATCCAGACTATTTCCGCCGCGCGGTTTCTGGATTGGCTTCGCTGCGCTCGCAACGACGCGAGGATAGGCCGACGCATGCTCTCTGACAAAGAATCCGGATTGTCGGGTCGCATTAAATCCGGCAGAAACGGACAAACTATAATTCCACTCGAAACGCCCAAGGTGCCGCCATGAAAGCCATCCTCTGCTCGCAATATTGCCAGCCCGACGATCTCGTTCTGGCCGACGTGCCGGATCCGGTGGCAGGTCCCGGCGAAGCTGTGATCGCGATCAAGGCGGCGGCGCTGAACTTCTTCGACATCCTGATGATCCAGGGCAAGTACCAGATCAAGCCGCCGTTCCCGTTCTCGCCGGCCGCCGAAGTCGCGGGCGTGATCGAGAGCGTCGGTCCCGGCGTGACCGACGTGAAGGTCGGCGACCGCGTCGTGGCCTCCTGCGGCCACAACGGCGCGCGCGAAAAGATCGCGCTGCCGGCGGCATCGATCGTGAAGATTCCCGACAATCTCGACTATGACCGCGCGGCCGGCATCATCATCATCTACGGCACGGCGCTGCATGCGCTGGAAGATCGCGCGAGCCCGAAGCCGGGCGAGACGCTCGCGGTGCTGGGCGCCGCCGGGGGCACGGGCCTTGCCGCCTGCGAGCTCGGCAAGCTGATGGGCCTGAAGGTGATCGCCTGCGCCTCGTCGGACGAGAAGCTCGAATTCGCGAAAGCGCATGGCGCCGAGCTGACGTTGAACTACGGCAAGGAAGATTTGAAGGAAGGCTTGCGAAAACTCACCGGCGGCAAGGGCGTCGACATCATCTTCGATCCGGTTGGTGGCACCTATGCCGAGCAGGCGTTGCGCTCGATCGCCTGGGAGGGCCGCTTCCTGGTGATCGGCTTTGCCGCCGGCGACATTCCGAAGATGCCGCTGAACCTCGCACTGCTGAAGGGCTGCGACATCCGCGGCGTGTTCTGGGGCGCCTGGACGCGCATCAACCCGGAAAAGAACCGCGCCAATCTCGAGAAGCTCGTGAAGTGGACGGCGGAAGGAAAAATCTCCTCGCATGTCGACCGCGTCTTCCCGCTGGCACAGACTGCCGACGCGCTGAAGGTGCTCGCGGGACGCCAGGCCATGGGCAAGGTGATCTTGCATCCGTGAGGTCAGGGACGACGCAGTCGCCCACATGCGCAACCGTCATCTCGCGAAAGCCGGCGCTGCTGAAGCTGCGCCGGTTTTTTCGTGCGCGCTCCATGGTGAAAATGCCATCAACCATCACCGCCAAAATTGCGGTGCATTCCCCCGCTTCGCCGTAATCAAACCCAAATGTTTCCCAATTCGCACAAACCGCCGTCGTTTTTTGGGCTGAATCGGACGGCGATTTACCGGTTCCAGTTTGCGGGGCGCTTCTGGACAACAACAAGAAGACTGGAGCCGGGAAGGCCCCTGCGTTGCGTAATAATGGGGAGCATCACACCATGGAGACGACGGCATACCGTCCGTCCAGGGAGTCGGGGGCGTTCGACTCCGATCAATCTGCGTCACATCCGCCTGCCAGGTCCTACATCCGTGCGCGCGCCGCACGGGCCGATATTTCAGTCGATCCAATGCCGCTGTTCCTGTCCGATCCGCTCGGGGCACCGGACCCATTGGAGTACGCGCCACCGGGTTTGCGTCCCAGAACGAGGATGGTCTCGCGCGTTCTGGCCGCCATTCTGGTGGCGTCCACCCTCGCGATCCCGGTCACGTTGTTTCAGTCCGACCTTCGCCGGCTGCTGGCCGGCGATGCCGGAGGCTGGACCGACACAGCCCCGCAGCAAATTGCGACACCGGTCGGTCCGCCGGCCGCCCGGCAGACCCCGCTGAAGGATCCCGCCCGCGTAACCAACCCGATGCTGGCGAGCGCCGACCCGCAGGCCCTCCCTGCACCGTCGACGCCAAGCCGCGAAGCGATCGCGACCGCCTATCAGATCGCGCTGCAAACCCAAGGTCCCGTGCCGGCACCGGCGCCGCTCGTGGCGCAGCTTCCACCACCCGAGCCCGTCAGGGCACTCGATGCCGAGACGCTGGCAGGGCTGATGACGCGCGCAAGGAGCCTGATCGGCATCGGCGACATCACATCGGCGCGTTTGCTGCTCGAACGCGCGGCCAATGCTGGGGATGCAACGGCCGCGCTTCTGCTCGCACAGAGCTATGACCCCGCGGTGCTTGGCACCAGCGACGCGCGGAGCGTCATTGCCGACGCATCGGTCGCACGTGACTGGTACCAGCGAGCTGCATCACTCGGATCTGCGGAGGCACGCCAGCGCCTCGCCCGGTTTCAGAACTAGAACTCTTCAGGGAACATCATGCGTAACACTTTGCGAATGGCGCTTGCCGCCATCATGACGATCTGTGCCTTCACCGCCCGCGCCGAGCAGACCGAATACGATCCGGCGAAAGTATCGGACAGTTTGAAAGCCATCTTCCAGTTCGGCTCGAGCTCGACCAAGCAGGCGCTGAACGCCAACACCGTCACGCTGATAACAGGCACGATCGGCGGCACCTATGTGCAGTTCGGCGCCGATCTCGCCTCCGTGCTCGACGACGGCAACAAGATTCGCGTGCTGCCGATCGTCGGCCGTGGCTCGGTACAGAGCGTCGCCGACATCCTGTTCCTGCAAGGCGTCGATCTCGGCGTCGTGCGGGCCGACACGCTCGACTATCTCGAGCGCAAGGGTTTTGCCAAGGACATCAAGCGGCAGTTCACCTATGTGACAAAACTCTACAACGAGGAGATGCAGGTGATCGCACCGAAATCGGTTGCGACGCTCAAAGACCTCGAAGGCAAGACTGTCAGCGTCGATCTGCCGAACGGCGGCACCTTCGTCACCGCGCTCACCGTGTTCGAACGGCTCGGGATCAAGGCAAAATTCGTCTATGTCGAGCAGCGCATCGCGATGGAAAAGCTGAAGGCCGGCGAGATCGACGCCGTCATCGTGGTCGGCGGCAAGCCATACAAATCGGTCTCGACGTTCGGCAATGACGGCCGCTTCCATCTTGCGAAGGTCGACTATGCCAAGCCGCTCCAGAACGACTATCTGCCGGCGACGCTGACTGCAAAGGACTATCCGAACCTGATCAAGGAGGGCGAAAGCGTCGACACGATCGCGGTGCCGGCGGTGCTCGCGGCTTATAATTGGGCGCCCAACACCGAGCGCTACCGCAAGCTCGCGCTGTTCGTGGACGCGTTCTTCACGAAATTCCCTGCGCTCCAGAACCCGCCTTTCCATCCCAAATGGAAGGAGGTTTCGCTCGCGGCACCGCTGTCCGGCTGGAGCCGATTGCCGGTGGCGCAGCAATGGCTCGACAAACACGGCGTCGAGCCAGTGACGCAGAAGCGCTTCGAGGCCTTTTTGAAGCAGAGCTCCACGGCTGCGAAAGTCTCCGACGCGGACAGGGAGACGCTCTTCAAGCAATTCCAGGCGTGGGACGCGGAGAAGGCGCGGGCGCAAGCTGGGCCGGAGAAGAAGTAGTGAGCGCTCGTATCCACACACTCAGTCGTCATCGCCCGGCTTGATGACCGGGCGATCCAGTACCCCGGACGCGGCAATGATTGAACCGAACGGTCGCGGCGTACTGGATTCCCCGCCTTCGCGGGGAATGACAGCGTGCTTGTGGCGAACGCTACGACACGGCTCCTAGATCGCCTCCACCTCATCCACCCCGCGCTTCAGTGCGGCGCGGGCGGCTTCGCGATGCTCGTTCGTGATGTGGCTGGCGACCATGCGGATCGCGGTGGCGAGCACGGCGGCGTCATCGGTGAAGCCGAGGATCGGCATCACGTCGGGAACGAAGTCGAACGGCAGGATGAAATAGGCGATCGCCCCGAGCAGCGACGCCTGGATATGGCGCGGCGTCTGCCGGTCGAAGGCGCAGTAATAGGCGGCGAGCAGATCCTCTGCGAAAGGCAGTTGCGCGGCGACACGCTTCAGCTTGCGCCAGAAACGGCGGCGCACGCTCTCGCGATCTTCCGCGAGCCGGTCGGCCGGCTCGAAACCAACGCTGTGCTCGGCAGCCATGGTCGACAAACTCCACTTCAGCCAAGGGCGGCGTCAGAGCGGCAGATCGCCGCATCGCGTGCTGATCACAAGATGGGGGACGCGGCAGCGCCTCGCAAGATGTCAGCCTGGTGTCAGCTTGGCGATGGCGTTCATCGCCTTGGCGAGCTCGATGTCGAGCGCGGTGACGCCGCCGGCATCATGGGTCGCCAGCACCACCTCCACCGTCTTGTAGACGTTGCGCCATTCGGGGTGGTGGTCCATCTTTTCGGCGACCAGCGCGACGCGTGCCATAAAGCCGAACGCCTCGTTGAAATCCTTGAAGACAAAGGTCTTCCCGATCGCGTCGCGTCCTTGAACCACGGTCCAGCCAGGGAGTCCGCCCAGCGCCTGTCTGCGCGCCTCCGCCTCGAGCCGTTCTGCCATCGTCGCCTCCGTCCTTCAGGGGAACTTTACCCTAACACCGTGCTGGCGCCCCGGGTTCATACGGGATTTGTGCCGTCCGCTAACCATGACGGAGATGTAACCCCGCCGGACAGGAAATTTGCTACACTTGCGGGTGTAAATCGCCGGCCAAGATGAAACTGAACCTCAAGCGACCGTTCGGGAGATCGATGACCGGGGGATTGGACCTGGCCGAAGCGCCCACCCCGCCTTCGCCGCGATCAGCGGCGCGGAAGACGGCGCTCGTGTCTCTGGCACTCGTGCTTGCGATCGTGGGCGCGCTTGCCGGCGGCTATTATTTCGCGATGCGGCCGGTGACGCTGAAGATCGCGGTCGGTCCCGCCAACAGCGATGACCTCAAGGTCGTGCAGGCGCTGACGCAGGCCTTCACTCAGAACAAGAGTCAGGTGCGGCTTCGGCCGATCCAGACCGACGGCGCCACAGCCAGCGCCGAGGCGCTCGCGGAAAGCAGGGTTGATCTCGCCATCGTGCGCGGCGACGTCGACGTGCCGAAGAACGCGCAAGCGGTCGCGACCCTGCGCAAGAACGTCGTGGTGCTGTGGACCGTGCCCGGCAAGGGCAAGAAGAAGGGCGCGAAGATCACCAAGATCGCGCAGCTCGCCGGCCATCGGGTCGGGGTGATCGGCCGCACCCAGGCTAACGTCAATCTGCTCAAGGTGATCCTCCAGCAATACGGCGTCGATCCTGCCAAGGTCGAGGTCATACAGTTCCCCGCCAACGAAGCCGCCGAGGCGATCAAGGCCCAGAAGGCCGATGCCTATCTCGCGGCCGGCCCTGTCAACAGCAAGATTACGTCGGACGCGATCGCCGCCACTGCCAGGGAAGGCGGCACGCCGGTCTTCCTCGCGATCGATTCCGCGGATGCGATCGCGCAGAACCATCCGGTTTATGAAGCCTCGGAGATTCCGGCCGGCACCTATGGCGGCTCACCCGTTCGCCCCGACGACGAGGTCAAGACGATCAGCTTTTCGCACCACATCGTGGCGCGCAAAGGCGTATCCGAAACCAACATCGCCGCGTTCACGCGCCAGCTTTTTGCCGTGCGCCAGCAACTGGTGACTGAATTCCCGCTGGCGGCGAAGATCGAAACGCCCGACACCGACAAGGATGCGGTGATCCCGGTGCATCCCGGCGCGGCCGCCTTCGTCGACGGCGAGGAAAAGACCTTCCTCGACAAATACAGCGATTACATCTGGTGGACCCTGATGGCGCTCTCGGCCATGGGCTCGATCGGCGCCTGGTTTGCGGGCTATTTGAAGAAGGACGAGCGCGACAACAACAACCATCAGCGTGAACGCCTGCTCGACATGATCGCGGCGGCACGCAAGAGCGAGACGACCGAAGACCTTGACCAGATGCAGACCGAGGCCGACGACATCCTGCGCAATACGCTGCGCTGCTTCGATCACGGCGCGGTCGAAGAAGCCGCGCTCACCGCCTTCAACATCGCGCTCGACCAGTTCCACGCGGCCGTCGCCGATCGTAAGGCTGTGCTGTTTAGCCTGCCGCAGAACCTGCAACGTGCGGGCGCGCAGTTCAGGGCCGCCGGCAGCGCGTAATCGCTGCGTCACATTGTCTCGATATAGCGTCGGACTTCACCGTAGCGGCCGCCTTGGGCGGTCCGCGTCACGCGATATCGAGACCGTCCCATGAACATCAAATTTTCACGTCGCCGTTTCCTGACGACCAGTGCCGGCGCGCTTGGCGCGGTTGCAATGCCGCATCTTTCCCGCGCGGCCGACCGGCCGGCGGTGACCCATGGCGTGCAGTCTGGCGACGTCACCGTCGACGGTGGCGTGGTCTGGGCGCGCGCCGACCGTCCCTCGCAGATGCTGGTCGAAGTGGCGACGACGGAGTCGTTCAGGGATGCCCGCGCGCTGCCGCCGATCGCGGCGCTGCCCGAGAGCGACTTCACCGCAAAGATGCTGATCGAAAACCTGCCGGGCGGGCAGGACATCTTTTATCGCGTCCGCTTCCGCGACCTTTCGCACACCGCGGTGGAAAGCGAGCCGGTGACCGGCCACTTCCGCACCGCGCCCGCCGACCGCCGCGACGTCAGCTTCGTCTGGGGCGGCGACGTCGCAGGACAAGGCTGGGGCATCAATCCCGACGACGGCGGCATGTTCACCTTCTCGGCGATGCGCAAGCACCGTCCGGATTTCTTTCTGCACTCCGGCGATACCATCTATGCCGACGGTCCTATCCAGTCCGAGGTAAAGCTCGCCGACGGCAAGATCTGGAAGAACGTTACGATCCCCGAGAAGGCCAAGGTCGCCGAGACGCTGGACGAGTACCGCGCCGCGCACAAATACAATTTCACCGACGACAACGTTCGCGCCTTCAACGCGGAAGTGCCGATCTTCGTGCAGTGGGACGACCATGAGGTGACCAACAATTGGTCGCTGTCGAAGGAGCTGCCGGCGACCTACAAGGAGCGCGACGTCACGCTGCTCGCGGCGCGCGCAGGCCGCGCCTTCCACGAGATGTATCCGATGCGCGAGAGCATCGTCGAGCCCGGCCGGGTCTATCGCCAGATCTCCTACGGCCCGCATCTCGAATTGTTCGTGCTCGACGAACGCAGCTATCGCGGCCCGAACGGCCCCAATCTCGAGACCGCTTACGGCCCGGCCAGCTACTTCCTCGGCCCGGACCAGATGGCCTGGCTCAAGCGCGGCCTCCTAAATTCGCGCGCGACCTGGAAGGTGATCGCCTCTGACATGCCGCTCAGCCTCGTCGTGTCAGACACGCCGAAGGGCGGCTCCGAGGCGTTTGCGCAGGGCGACGGCCCGGTGCGCGGCCGCGAATTCGAGATCGCCGACATCCTGCGCTTCATCAAGATGGCGCCGATCAAGAACACCGTGTGGCTGACCGCGGACGTGCACTACGCCGCCGCGCATTATTACGATCCGAACAAGGCGCAATTCCAGGAGTTCGAGCCGTTCTGGGAATTCGTCTCGGGGCCGCTGCATGCGGGCACGTTCGGTCCGAACGAACTGGATAACACCTTTGGGCCGGAGGTGCGCTTCGTCAAGGCGCCCGGCAAGGACGACCAGAACCTGCCGCCGTCCGCCGGCATGCAATTCTTCGGTCACGTCAAGATCGACGGCGGGTCCGGCCAGATGACGGTGACCTTGCGCGACCGCGCCGACGTCGCGCTGTGGTCGACCACGCTTGATCCCAAGCCGGCTTGACCGGCTTCAGGCGCCACGCGACCGTAGCGCGATCTCCAGCGCCTCGCTCGAGCATGGCTTTTGCAGACGCGGCCGCTTGACGAAATCGGGAGCGATCCGTGCTTCGGCGTCGTAACCGGTGACGAAGACGAAGGGAATTTGCAGGGCCGCCAGCCGCTCGGCGACCGCAAAGCTCTTCTCGCGGCTCAGCTCGACGTCGAGCAGCGCAAAATCTGGAGCGCGCGCCGCGATCGCCGCCAGCGCCTGCGCCACCGATCCCACCGTGCGCACGCTCTTCACGCCAAATCCGAGCAGGCGATCCTCGAAGTCGATTGCGATGATCGGATCGTCCTCGACGATCAGGACATCGGCAGGACAGTCTGAACCATCGGAAAGAGCGGGTGCCATCGCCACAACTGGGAGCATGAGGTTTCTCTGATCAGGACAGCCGCGTCACGACGCCTGCGCCCAGCGCGCCGGAGGGTTCCCGGAACGAAACCCACCACATCGCAGTTGTTGGGTCTGTCCACTTGTGCACACAGGACCTGGCCGGAACTCGCTAATGTGGAGGCGGATGGGAGTTTAAGATGGACGCGCGCACCAGCAACGCCACCGAGATCGACAGCCGGCCGACCAACAATCTGCTGCGGCGCTTGAGCCAGGCCGATTTCGCCCTGCTTGCACCACACATCATGGTCGAAATCGCCGCGGCGAATGAACTGCTCTACAACCCCGGCGACGACGTCCAAGTGGTCCATTTTCCATGCGGGCCGGCGCTTGCGACCTTTGTGGTTCCCAATGAGGACGGCCGCGATGTCGAGACCATTCTGGTCGGCCGCGAAGGCGCGGTCGGCGGCATCGTCAGCGAGGGCTATCTGCCGGCCTATACCCGGATCTGCGTGAAATTCGGCGGGCCGTTTGCGCGAATTCATGTCAGCAAGCTGGAGGCCGCCAAGCAGCGCTCGCCGTCGTTGCGCCATGTCTTCGCTCGCTACGCCGATTGCATGCTGGCGCAGATCTTCCAGTCCACCGCCTGCAACGCCATTCACTCGATCGAGCAGCGCACCGCCAAATGGATGCTGGCGGCGATGGAGCGGACCGGCGACGCGAGCAGCGTGCCGCTGACGCACGAACAACTCGCGACGCTGCTCGGCGTCGGCCGCAGCTACGCCAGCCGCGTGCTCCAGTCGTTCAAGGCGGAAGGCGTGCTCGACACACGGCGCGGATCGATCCTGGTCCGCAACCGCGAGGGCCTCCGCCTGCGCGCCTGCATGTGCAACGAGGCCGTGAAGATGCACTTCGAGGAGGTGCTGCGCGGGGTCTATCCGACCGAGGAGGGCGAACCTCAACTCGGCATGAGGTCCAAACGCTGATACGCGCGCCGAAGCCTGGCTCAATAAGACCGCGAACCCATGCCAGAACTGTTGAGCGGGAAGAATTGAAATACGATCCGATAGTGCCCGCGAGCAGTTTGCTAAAAGTCGGATCCAACCTCTTCCATTTTGGCCAGCATGCCTGGCCAACCGCCGCCCATAGCGCGATAGCCGCCTTCGTCTTCCGGCCGGAAGCCAGATTGCTCCATCCGAACGGCCGTGCCGCCGCCGACTGCTGTCCAGGTCACGATGGTTTTGAGGCCGCCTTTGGCCTGTTCGCCGGAGGCGTTCCAACTGTAGACCAGCCGCTCGCTCGGAACGATTTCCAGAACTTCGCAGTCCGTGACGCCATTCCATCCGTACATGGGCTGAGCGCGAAAATTAAAATGGTGGCCGACGCGAAGCTCGAAGTCGTTCTTCATCAACCATCGGTCAATGAGAGCTGGCCGCGTCAGTACACGCCACACCTTGTCGGGTTGGTAAGGCAGCGTGCGCTCAACAATCAATGAGCGCAGGGCGACAGCTTCGGTCACTGATCCATCTCCCTCAGTAAATTTTCCATTTGATTGAAGCGCTCGCGCCAGAAACCTTCGTAGTGCCCAAGCCAATCGATAAGAGGCGCGAGACCATCGGGCTGGGCGCGATAGAACACCTGCCGACCATGACGCTCGTCCGTGACCAATCCGGCCGAGCGCAAGGCTTTGAGATGTTCCGATACCGAAGGCTGCGAGACGTGGGCGCCAGCAGTTAGGGCGCTCACGGTCAGGTCTCCCTCTCGCGAAAGCCGCTCGAACAGGCCCCGTCTGGTAGGATCGGACAAAACTCGAAAGAGCTCAGTCGCCTGTGTTTGGCTCATCATTATCCATAGGGTGCTACCTATGGATTTGTCAAGAATACATCGGCGTATGACTATGGATCGTGGTTCACGATGATCCCGGTCGAACCGCGGCGGCGGGCATCGCGGAACCCTGGACGCTAACCGCCCATCCCGGTTGGGCCCGAGTCGAGGTTCGCAATGTCGGAGAAGCTACGGACTGGTCAAAGTCGCCTTTCACCAAGCAGCCGGTAACGTCCGGGCACGGCTGGCGATCGAAGAGTTCTCTCCCGGCCTGCCCCATAACCCCCGGGGATTCCCGGACAAAATTCAATCAACCAACCGCCAAAGAACACATTGTTTTTTGGCGGTTTTTGCATATATTGCGCCGCAACGCACAGGGTACCCGGTCGCAGAGACCGGGTTTCCTTTTTGGGCGGAAAGCGCCCCGTTTCCAGACTTTCAGCGTTGTTTCGAGAACAGGTCCCGGTCTGACCGGCGAGATCGCGCTTAACCCATTGTCCGACCGCAAAGAAGCTCACTCATGAACCTTCGCAACATCGCTATCATCGCCCACGTCGACCACGGCAAGACAACGCTCGTCGACCGTCTCCTCCAGCAATCCGGCACCTACCGCGAGAACCAGAAGGTGACCGAGCGCGCCATGGACTCCAACGATCTGGAGCGCGAGCGCGGCATCACCATTCTGGCGAAGGCGGCCTCGGTGCAGTGGAAGGACACGCGCATCAACATCGTCGACACCCCCGGCCACGCCGATTTCGGCGGTGAGGTCGAGCGCATCCTCAACATGGTGGACGGCGCGCTGGTGCTGGTGGACGCCGCCGAAGGCCCGCTGCCGCAGACCAAGTTCGTGGTCTCCAAGGCGCTCAAGGTCGGTCTGAAGCCGATCGTCGTCATCAACAAGGTTGACCGTCCCGACGCGCGGGCGACCGAAGTCATCAACGAGGTGTTCGACCTGTTCGCGGCGCTCGACGCCAGCGAGGAACAGCTCGACTTCCCCATCCTTTACGGGTCGGCCAAGCAAGGCTGGATGGCCGAGAGTCCGGATGGGTCGCACGAAGCCGGCATGCAGCCGCTGTTCGACCTGATCGTGCGCCATGTCGCGCCGCCGACCGTCGAGGAAGGCCCGTTCCGCATGATCGGCACCATTCTCGAAGCCAACCCCTATCTCGGCCGCATCATCACCGGCCGCATCACCTCAGGCTCGATCAAGCCGAACCAGGCCGTGAAGGTGCTGGGCGCCGACGGCAAGATGATCGAGCAGGGCCGCATCACCAAGATCCTCGCCTTCCGCGGCATCGAGCGCACCCCGCTCGAAGAAGCCGATGCAGGCGACATCGTCGCGATCGCCGGCCTGACCAAGGGCACTGTCGCCGACACCTTCTGCGATCCGTCGGTCGAGACCCCGCTCGTGGCGCAGCCGATCGACCCGCCGACCGTGTCGATGTCCTTCATCGTCAACAACTCGCCGCTCGCCGGCACCGAAGGCGACAAGGTGACCAGCCGCATGATCCGCGACCGCCTGCTGCGCGAGTCCGAAGGCAACGTCGCGCTGCGGGTCGTCGAAGCCTCCGACAAGGACGCGATGGAAGTCTCGGGCCGCGGCGAATTGCAGCTCGCGATCCTGATCGAGACCATGCGCCGCGAAGGCTTCGAGCTTTCGGTGTCGCGTCCGCGCGTCGTGCTGCAGAAGGACGAGGCCACCGGCGCCACCCTGGAGCCGATTGAGGAAGTCGTGATCGACGTCGACGAGGAGCATTCCGGCGTCGTCGTGCAGAAGATGAGCGAGCGCAAGTCCGAGCTGGTCGAGATGAAGCCGTCCGGCGGCAACCGCCTCCGGCTGGTGTTCTACGCGCCGACCCGCGGCCTGATCGGCTATCAGGGCGAACTGCTCACCGACACGCGCGGCACCGCGATCATGAACCGTCTGTTCCACGGCTACGCGCCCTACAAGGGCGAGATCCAGGGCCGCCGCAACGGCGTCCTGATCTCCAACGATCAGGGCGAAGCGGTGGCTTATGCCATGTTCAAGCTGGAAGATCGTGGTCCGATGATGATCGAGCCAGGCTGGAAGGTCTACAAGGGCATGATCGTCGGCGAGCATACCCGCGAGAACGACCTCGAGATCAACATTCTCAAGGGCAAGCAGCTCACCAACATCCGAACCACCTCGAAGGACGAAGCGGTGCGCCTGACGCCGCCGATCCGGATGACCCTGGAAAAGGCGCTGGCCTATATCGAGGACGACGAGCTGGTCGAGATCACGCCGAAGTCGATCCGTCTGCGCAAGCGGCACCTCGACGCCAACGAACGCAAGCGCGCGGAAAAGTCCAAGGAAGCGGTGGCGTAAGAGCCACTCGGACACACGACGAATGCATCATGGCCGGGCTTGTCCCGGCCATTGACGTCTTCGATACTGGTGTCAATGACGTGGGTGCCCGGGACAAGCCCGGGCATGACGATGAAATTGACCGCTATGTCCCTTCCCTCCTCAGTCGACGTCGCGATCATCGGCGCGGGCGCCGCCGGCCTCGGCGCGGCGCATGCGCTGGCAGGCTCAGGGCTTTCCGTGATCGTGCTGGAGGCGCGTAACAGGCTCGGCGGCCGCGCCTGGACCGTACAGGCCTCGCCCGAAGTCACCTTCGACGTCGGCTGCGGCTGGCTGCACTCTGCCGACAAGAACTCCTTCGTTCCGATCGCTCGGCAGCTCAATTTCGAACTCAATAACGACCTGCCGCCCTGGAGCGATCGCGCCTTTGGCGACGCGTTTCCGGAAATTCTGCGCCAGGATTTCGTGCGCGCGATCGATCAGTTCTACGATCGCGCCTCCGAGGCTGCGGAAGCAGGCGAGGATGCTCCTGCCTCCCGCTATCTCGAACCCGGCAACCGCTGGAATCCCATGATCGACGCGGTCTCGACCTATGTGAACGGGTGCGAGCTCGATCAGGTCTCGCTCCTGGACATGGAAGCCTACGAGGACACCTACTTCAATTGGCGCGTGCGGGCCGGATATGGGACCCTGATCGCGGCCTATGGCGCGCCTTGCCCGATGGCGCTGAACTGCAACGTCACGCTGATCGATCATTCCGGCCAGCGCATCCGCATCGAAACTTCACAGGGCGCGCTGGCCACGGACAAGGTGATCGTCACCGTGCCGACCAACCTGATCGCCGACGAAGCAATCCGGTTCTCACCTGCGTTGCGCGCCAAGGTCGATGCCGCAGCCGGCCTGCCGCTCGGCGTCGACGACAAGGTGACGCTTGCGCTCGAGGACGCCGAAGCCTTTCCGAAAGAAGGTAATTTGCGCGGCGCCACCATGCGTACCGCCATGGGCACCTACCACATCCGCCCGTTCGGCCAGCCCTGCATCGAAGGCTTTTTCGGCGGCAGCTTTGCCCGCGAGTTGGAAGCCGCCGGCGAAGGCGCGATCGCCGCGCAAAGCATCGACGAAATCGCAGGCTTTCTCGGCAACGACATCAGGCAAAAGCTGAAGCCGCTCTACGAGTCCCGCTGGGCCCACGATCCCTTCGCGAGAGGCTCATATTCGCACGCGCTGCCGGGCCACTCCGGCGACCGCGCCGTGCTGGCCGCGCCGGTAGATGGGCGGTTGTTCTTTGCGGGAGAAGCGACGTCGCCGAACTTCTTCACGACGGCGCATGGAGCGAGGGACTCAGGGGAGCGCGCGGCGCAGGAAGTGCTGGCGGCTTCAAACAAGCCGTAACAGCAAACTCCGTCATTCGATCACCCGTGCCCGTAAATCCGCGTCCGGCACAAAGCACGCGTCATACTTGCCGAAGATGCGATAGCGGTTGCGTGCGATGAGGCTGTACACAGCGTTTCGCAACGGTTTGGGCACGGCGAACAACGCGCGCGTCCAATTCCATCCCGGCAAGTTCGACAGCACCGTCAGCGCGGCGTCCGACTTCATGAAGACGTCGACGCCATGGATAACAGCATTTGTATCCGGATCATCCGGATCGATGCCGAACGTGCGCGCGAGCCGGGCGCCATAGTCCGACTGGATCGGCGTGAAGCGAAACCGCTTCGCCGTGTCCCGCTGCGCGACGAACCGCACCCAGCGCGAACAGAAGATGCAGACGCCGTCGAACAGGATCACGTCGTCATCAGGCCATTTTGGCATCAGCGCTTATCCAGCGTCAGGAGCGCGACCAGGAAATACAGCGTCATGGCTTTTTGCCAGCCACCGGCTTCAGTGCGCGATCGAGTTCGGCACTCGCGGCTTTGACGCCGGCCTCGGTTTCGATCGTCCAGTGCCCCTCGCCGCTGGCGGCCGGCAGGGTGCGGAAATCGACCTTGCCGCCGCTGCCGCGAAATGCGTCGACCAACATTTTCGAGAATGCCGGTGCAAAATAGCTGTCATTGGTGGCAACGAGCCACGTGACGGGGATGCGCGCGGCCTTGCCGAATTCAGCCGCTGCCGCGAGAAGCGTCTGCGGCGCGCAGATCCGGTTCGGCTCGTCATTGGCATGGCCGCCGCGTCCCGGCGCAAAGGCGATGATGGCGGAGATCGCTTTCGGATCGGCATTCGCGAACGCCAACGCGCCCCAACCGCCGGCGGAATGGCCGATCACGATCGCGGCGTCCTCGCGGATAAAATCCTGCTTTCGCAAATCCTCCAGCGCGAGTGAGATTGCGTCGGCCGTTGCGCGGCCCGAGCGCGCATAGTCCGCCTCGTCACAGCCGCCCTGGTCCTCGGCATAGCGGCCGCCGGTCGCGCCATGGCCGAGCCGTTCCGGCACCAGCACGGCGAAGCCGCGCGCGATGAGGAATGCGGTGAGCGCGCGATATTCCGGCTGTGGCATTTGCGCGCGCCGCAAGCCATTTTGCGTCGAGGCATGCGCGATCACCGCAAGCCGGAACGGGCCGGCACCTGGCGGGCGAAACAGCAGAGCATGCGCGGCGATGTCGGTACCCGGCGATGGCACGCGCCATTGCTGCCGGCGAAATGGATCACCCTCCGCTCCGGACGAGCCAAACGTGACCTGGGCGCACAGAGGCGGCGCAGTCAGCAGGGCCAGGAGAGGCAGAAGCACGAGGGTGTTGAGGAGCCGCATGAATTGCCGGAGGCGAGAACAGCGACCGTCACACTAATAGGAACGAATCAATATCGGCAGACTTTCTGCGTTGCCATTGCCGTTCATTCGTTGCCGCAAAGCAGTTTTGCACCGACGCACGGCACTCCGGTGCCATTCGAATCGGCGCCTTGTCTTTTTTCGGTACAACATGGTGAAAATACTGATGCAGAAAGTCCACAGGTTAACCCATAATTAACGATAGGTCTTGCCGTTGGCGCGGCGACTTGGTTTGATTGCGTCCATGAGCACAACCCTGATCGAGGTCCGGCCGGCCAAAGCCGCAGATGCAACCGCGGTGGCGTCCACCCATGACGAAGCCTGGCGCTCCGCCTATCAGGGCATCATTCCCGGCGCCGAGCTGGAAAAGCTGATCAACCGCCGCGGTCCGCAATGGTGGGACAGCGCGATCCGCAAGGGCAGCCGCGTCAGCGTGCTGGTGTTCGGCGACAAGATCGCGGGCTATGCCAATTACGGTCGCAACCGCGCCCGCAGCCTGCATTTCGACGGCGAGGTCTATGAGCTCTATCTGCGTCCCGAATTCCAAGGCCTGGGCTTCGGCCGCCGCCTGTTCACCGCGGCCCGCCGCGACCTGATGCAGAGCGGCCTGAAGAGCATGGTGGTGTGGGCACTCTCGGACAACGATCCGGCCACCGAGTTCTACCGTGCCTTGGGCGGCCGCATGGTGGCGCGCTCGTCGGAGCGTTTCGGGCCGAAGTCGCTCGACAAGGTTGCCTTCGCTTGGACCAATTGAGCTGCTGAAGTCCAGCCGGCAGCGCTTCCCTTCCGTCGATACCGCTGCCTTTTGAGCCGGTGATCGCTGGATTCATTATTTCACAAAAACGCGATGGATCAGCGGGGCAAGCCCGCGTATGACAGCGCCAAAATCGCTGCCGGGTGCGATTTAACCTCGGCAACAACGGAGCCTTGAATGCGTATCGATGCGGTCTCGATCGGGAAAAACGTACCACAGGACGTCAACGTCATCATCGAAGTCCCTGTGGGCGGTGAGCCGATCAAATACGAGATGGACAAGGAAGCCGGCACGCTGGTGGTCGACCGCTTCCTCTACACGCCGATGCGTTACCCCGGTAACTACGGCTTCATCCCGCACACGCTGTCCGATGACGGCGACCCCTGCGACGTCCTGATCATCAACACCCGCGCCATCATCCCCGGCGCCGTCATGAGCGTGCGCCCGGTCGGCGTGCTGTTCATGGAAGACGAAGCCGGCGGCGACGAGAAGATTTTGGCGGTGCCGTCCTCGAAGCTGACGCAGCGCTACGACAAGGTGAAGTCGTATTCCGACCTGCCGGACATTACGCTCCAGCAGATCCAGCACTTCTTCGAGCACTACAAGGATCTCGAACCCGGCAAGTGGGTGAAGATCCTGCGCTGGGGCGGCCCCGAGGATGCGCACAAGCTGATCCTCGAAGGCATTGATCGCGAGAAGAAGAAGGCCTGAGCTGTCCTGTCCCAGCGCAGCACCGCATCGTTGCACGCGGCGCGGCGGCGGGACGCGAGAATTTGAGTTACACCGCCGGCTTCGGCAGACCCGCGATCGCGCAGGCGGCGCGCAGCGTATTCACCAGCAGGCACGCGACCGTCATCTGACCGACGCCGCCCGGCACCGGCGTAACGGCGCCAGCCACTGCGAGCGCTTCCTGGTAGGCAACATCGCCGACGAGACGCGTCTTGCCGTCGTCCTTCGGGATCCGGTTGATGCCGACGTCGATTACGGTCGCGCCCGGCTTCAGCCAGTCGCCGCGCACCATCTCGGCCTTTCCGACCGCGGCGTAGACGAGGTCGGCGCGCTTCACGAGCCCGGGCAGGTCGCGCGAGCGCGAATGTGCGATGGTCACCGTGGCGTTCTCGTTCAGCAACAGCTGCACCAGTGGGCGGCCGACGAGGTTGGAGCGGCCGATCACGATGGCGTTCATGCCTTCGAGCGAAGCATGCACGCTCTTGGTCAAAATAATGCAGCCGAGTGGCGTGCAGGGCGACAGCGCCTCGAAACCGCCGGCGAGGCGGCCGGCATTGTTCGGATGCAGCCCATCGACATCCTTGGCGGGATCGATGGCATTGACGACGGTCTCGGTGTTGAGGCCCTTGGGCAGCGGCAGTTGCACCAGAATGCCGTGCACGGCGGGATCGCGGTTGAGTTTTGCGACCAGCGCCAGGAGATCTGCTTGCGAGACGTCGGCCGCCAGCTTGTGCTCGAACGACGCCATGCCGGCAGCCTGGGTCTGGGTGTGTTTCGAGCGGACATAGACCTCGCTCGCCGGATCGCTTCCGACCAGGACCACAGCAAGGCCCGGCACCAGATTGTGCTCGCGCTTGACGCGGGCGACCTCGTCCGCGACGCGCGCACGCAGTTCTGCGGCGATGACTTTTCCGTCGATGATCTTGGCGGTCATGCCTCTTTCCTCAGTCTGTCGATTTGGCTGATGCGAGCTGGCGCAGAGCTTCGCCGAGCCGCGCCGGATCGCCGTCGACCGCGATCTGCTTCAGCCGGGAGGTCGCTCCCGACAGGAGCTTTACGCTGGCCTTGGGCACGCCAAGCGATTTCGCCAGCAGCACCAGAACGGCCTTGTTAGCCTCGCCGCCATCTGCGATGGCGCGCACCCGCACCTTGAGCACGCTGCGGCCATCGGCCAGCTGCTCGATGCCGTCGATCTCGTCGCGGCCACCGCGCGGCGTCACCCGCAGCGCGATGCTGATTCCTGCGGCTCCGTAACGCCAAGGTTCCATCAATATCCGATGACGAGAGGCATAACGTTGTAAACGATCAACTTCTCGATCAGATAGATCAGCAAGATCAGGATAATGGGCGAAATATCGAGGCCGCCCAGATTTGGCATGATCGACCGGATCGGCGCCAGCAGAGGCTCGGTGATTCGGTACAGAAATTCGGCAATTGCTGCGACCAATTGATTGCGCGTATTCACGACGTTGAACGCGATGAGCCACGACAAGATGGCTGAGGCGATCAAGAGCCAGACGTACAGGTCCAAGATCAGCAGAATGATTTCGAGAATAGCACGCATCTGATGGGGAGCTCGCAGGGGAGGAAGACTGCTAGATATCGGTTCCCCCCGAACCAAACAAGGGAAGTCGGTGCCGGGATGGCTAAAACCGGGTTGCACCCGTCCTTGACTTGACCTTGCCGGGGACTTAAATGGCGCCCGGTTGTCGGCCGCATTGACCAGAGCGGCCAGCAAAGGGGCCATAGCTCAGCTGGGAGAGCGCGTCGTTCGCAATGACGAGGTCGGCGGTTCGATCCCGCCTGGCTCCACCAGCCTTCGCAGGCTGCGCCTGCTTCGGCTCGGCAAGCCGCTTCGTGGCGAAGGCTGCCGCACCATAGCCCGAAGGGGCGACGGCGGCCTCCATCCGAAATTCTCCCCTACTTCCCCGTAAACCTTGGCGGCCGCTTCTCCATAAAGCTCGCCACACCCTCCCTGAAATCGCTGCCGTTCAGCGCCACCATCATTTCCCGATTGGCCTCGATCGTCGCCTCCGCCAGCGTCTGGAACGGCACCTCGTAGAGTTGCCGCTTGATCACACAGCCATCGCGCTCGGCGAGACGAAATCGGCGAGATCGCGTGCATAGGCATAGGTCTCCTCGCGGAGTTTTTCCGGCGGGCAGAGCCGGTTCACCAAACCGATCCGCAATGCCTCGTCGCTCCCCACGCGCCTCGCCGAGAGCAACATATCCATCGCGTTGGCATGACCGACGATGCGCGGCAGCATCCAGCTGATGCCATGCTCGGCAATCAGACCGC
This sequence comes from Bradyrhizobium sp. LB13.1, assembly GCF_054056815.1. NCBI lineage: Bacteria > Pseudomonadati > Pseudomonadota > Alphaproteobacteria > Hyphomicrobiales > Nitrobacteraceae > Bradyrhizobium > Bradyrhizobium sp. LB13.1. The sequence goes on from NZ_JBSRYQ010000001.1 coordinate 451,206, forward strand.
GCCGCGCGAAGGCGGTGGTGAACACGGTGTTGTCGGCGGCAAAGCGCAGGTCGCAATAGAGCGCGTGGACGAGGCCGATGCCGGCGGTCGCCCCGTTGAGCATGGCGATCACGGGCTTCCCGATCGACGGATAGAAGCCATAGCGCGTCTGCCAGTCGGGCCGCCGGTTCATGTCGAAGGGCGGCAGGTTCGACGCTCGCCTGACGTCATTGGGGTCAAGCCCCTTCAGTGCATCCATGTCGGCACCAGCGCAGAAGGCCCGGCCCGCGCCGGTGAGTACAATGACGCGGACATTGTCATCGGCGCTCGATGCTTCCATCGCATGGCGCACGTCGCGCTCCATGATGGGCGTCCACGCATTCATGCGGTCGGGCCGATTGAGCGTGATGGTCGCGACCTTGTCGCTGACCTCATAGAGAATGTGTTCATAGGCCATGGCGCTCTCCCTTTGTTTGCCGGCGCAGTTTCACACGCGCTCGTTGGCGGCAAGCCTAGCATATAAAGGGATGAGACAAGGGCTTGCGCCAAGGACCTGAGAAGGCGCGATCACTCGGCGGCTTGCGCCAGCATCGGTCGGCGCGCCAGCCAGCCGTCGATGAAGTGATCGAGCCAGGCGCGTTCGGCGGCATCGTAGACGGCACGGTCCGCGAAATGGTGATGCCGCTGCCGCGCGCCGGGCGCGCTGAGGCCGTCATAGCCGCGCGTGGTCCAGCAATGCATCATCGCGTAGGTCACGTCAGGATGAAACTGCACGCCGAAAGCGTTGCCGACGCGAAACGCCTGCACCGGAAAATCATCGCCTTCCGCAAGCAATTCAGCGCCAACCGGCAACTCGAAGCCTTCGCGATGCCAATGATAGACCCGCGCCGGCCAATTCGGGCAGAGCCCGTGTCCCGCTTCTGTCGGGCGGATCGGGTAATAGCCGATCTGGGTCAGGGCATCCGCATGCGGCGCGACGCGGGCCCCTAACTGCTTCGCGAGCATTTGCGCGCCGAGGCAGATGCCAAGGAATGGCCGCTGTTCGCGGAGCGGAATTTCGATCCAGTCGATCTCGCGGCGAATGTAGTCGTCGGGATCATTGGCGCTCATCGGGCCGCCGAAGACCACGGCGCCGGCATGCTGGTCGAGTGTCTCGGGCAGGGGATCGCCGAAGCGGGGACGACGGATGTCGAGGCGATGGCTGAGCGCGCGCAGCGCATTGCCGACGCGGCCCGGCGTCGAGGACTCTTGATGCAGGATCATCAGAACCGGCAACCGGGTTTCGGAGGCGGCGACGTTGGGCGTCCTTCTGGGGAAGGGCACCACTTCTGCGTCACCAAACCTGTTCGTCCGGAACGACATGGTCTCTGCGAGTGCTATCGGTTCAGACCGCCAGCATAACTAAGCGATCGTTAATTTCGTGTGAGTTTGCGTACACACGCCCGATATTGAAGCAAGCTCCGGGCCACGACGGAATCAGAGCTCCCATTACTACCTTTGCCTCTGGAACCAGCTGGTGGCGGACAGGATGAAGCCGCGCGGGAAGAAACGCAGCGCGAACGGCACAATCTTGATGCCCAGGCCGGGAAGCACTGCCCGTTTGTTGGCCATCAGGCCGCGATAGGCCTGCTGTGCAACGTCGGCGGCAGAAACATTGAGAAGGGCCGTGTCGTGTCCGGACCCAACGCCGGCGCGCGCCTGGAATTCGGTGGGCACCGGCCCCGGGCAAAGTACGGTGACGCGAACGCCGTGCGGTGCAAGCTCCGCCCGAAGGGCCTCGGTGAAGGAAATCACATAGGCCTTGGACGCGTAGTAGACGGCCATGCCGGGGCCGGGCAGAAAACCGGCGACCGATCCGACATTGAGAAGACCACCCTTGTTCCTGATGAGCTGATCGGCAAAGCGCAGCGACAGATCCGTCAGCGCGCGGACATTAACATCCACGATGCCGAGCTGCTCGACGCGGTCGCGCTCGATTGCGTCACCGAATACGCCGAAGCCGGCATTGTTGACGAGATGATCGAGCTCGACGCCTTCGGCAGCGAGTGCGGCGGCGATCTTCTCGCCGGCATCCGCGTCCTCGAGATCGCAGGCGATCACGATCGGCTTCTTGCCGCCCTTGGCCGCGAGCTCGTTCGCGAGTGCCTCCAGCCGGTCCGCCCGTCGCGCCGTCAGCGCAAGACGGTGTCCGTTCGCGGCGAACACACGCGCCAGCTCCGTGCCGATGCCCGCCGAGGCACCGGTGATCAACGTTACCCGCTCAGTCACGATCGAAGTCTCTTGAATTGAAGTTTTTTGGCCTGCAATGCTGGAACGAGAGCATAGGCCGTGCGCGACAGGCAAGCGGCACCCGCCGCATAGCCACTTGAGCGGGAAACGGGGAAGCAGGAAAACCATGGATTTACAGGGGAATCCGGAACCCAGGCAGCCCAGAGGCTACATTAAAGTTTCGTCATGTGGTCTGTACAACCGCCAATTCGCGGTGTTGGCACAGGTCACCCGCCGACCGCGTTGTCCTTGACCGGGCCGCCGGCGCGGTCTGCGACCGCGTGCTTCAGGTCGATCCGGTCGCGCTGGGAAATCCCGAGCAGGTCAGAGGCGCGCCAGACGACATTGTCCTCAAATTCAGTAACCTGGCCATCGGCATAGACCAGCTCCCACATCATCTGGACGATGCGCCTGCGGCACTCTTCGTCGAGCGAGCGCATCATGACGCTGGTGAAGTGATAGAGGTCGACCGCCTCGCCCTCGACCTCCGTCGCATCCGCGATCAGACGATCGGCAGTGCCGCGATCGAGCCCGAAATGGCTTTCGATCAGGCTGTGCAACTTGCTCTGCTCGGCAGCCGTCGGCTGGCCGTCCAGAGAGACCACATGAACCAGCAGCGCGGTCGCCGCCAGCCGGTAATCACTGTCACCGAATGCGCGGTCCTGGGCATGAGGGGCAACAATGTCGGCGATGAATTGGCGCAGGCCGTCGAGCATAAGATCCTACCGAAATCGATGAAACCGCGGGGGTGCGGCCGCTATCAGCCTTATATGAGTGGGAAACTCAACCGGCGCAACGTGCGTCAGTTGCGCACGCTGATTACGTTTCGGCAATCTGTTCCACCTCCGTCATTGCAAGACTTTGGCGAGCGTGATCCGCCCCTCACGGTATCTCGTACACCACCATCTTGTCGGCGATGCCGCGCAGGGCCGCATGTTTCTGGATCGGCTTGATCGCACGCTGCTGGAGCAGCTCAGCAACCGCGGGCGCATCCAGCACCGGCCCCGTGATGTGAATCTCTTGTGCGGTCGACAGGCTCTGCACGCGGGCGGCGATGTTGACGGTCTGACCGAAATAATCCTGCCGCTCGTTGAGCATCACCGCAAGGCACGGGCCTTCATGGATGCCGATCTTGACGATGAGGTCGCCAGTGCCGCGCTTCTTGTTGAGCTCGTCCATGGCTGCGCGCATCCGCAGGCCGGCGACGATCGCATGCTCGGGTCGGACGAAGGTCGCCATCACGGCGTCGCCGATGGTTTTCACCACCGCGCCTCTCTCCGAGGAGATGATCTCGAGCAGCGCATGGAAATGCGCGCGCACGAGATCGAAGGCGGCCAGATCGCCGACGCGCTCGTAGAGCGCGGTCGAGCCCTTCAAATCCGTGAACAGGAAGGTGAGCGAGGTGATCTGGAGCCGCTGGTCGAGACTGAGATTGTCCGCCTTGAACACATCGCGAAAGGTCTGGTTCGACAGCATCCGCTTGGCAGTCAGGAACGGCTTGCGCTTGCCTATGAGGTGATGGAGCGCCTCGGCCGCGATGAACACCGACGGCAGCACGCGTACGCCGGCCTGATTCTCCAGCGACAGCCGCAGCGGGCCCGGCCGCAGGGTCGTGGTTCCCGTCGGCGCCTGCACCTTGTTGTACATGATGGCGAACTGCTGACGGTCCTTGGTCGGCTCGCCCTGCACGTCGATGAAATGGGCTGCGTGCGTCACCGGCTCGAAGATGATGATGAAGTCGTTCGGCAGTTGCAGCGACATGGTCGCCTTCTCGCCGGACGAGAGTTCCATTGTATCCAATGTCACCTCGTTGGCGAGCGTCGCGAACGATTCCTTGTTAAAGTCGACGCCCGAACTCCAGAACACCTGCTTGAAATACTCCCATACCGGAAGCGTGTCAGGATCGTGCGCTGCAATGCGCCGGACACGCGAGTTCACGGTGAAGGAGACCTCGACCTGATCGTCGACGGAGGTCTTGTAGCCGCAGGCGCAAAGCGCACAGTGATACTCATCCGGCTTGAGCGCCTTCAGCGTCGAATGCGCCCCCAGCACGCCGCCGCAGCCCGGGCACAGCACGTTCCAGCCGAGATCGAACAGGCCGAGCCGTGCCGAATGCAGGAACGCCGAGATCACGCGCTCTTCGTCGAGGCTGTGCTCCCTGGAGAAGTCGAGGACATTGACGCGGTTGAGCTCGTGATCCTCGCCGTCCTCGATGAGGCGCGTAATCGCGTCGACCACCTTCGCATCGGCGGTCTGCTTCAGAACGGAAAACTGGGCCTGGATATCGCTCATGGCGCAACTCTATCTGTGTTGGATCACTCCATCGGCGAGGCAAGCGCCTCTCACCGACGCGTAATGCGGAACAGGGGTGAACGGTCCGGCTGGGTCGTGACGACGCCGAGCGGGATCACGGGATTTGCGGTATCGGCAAGCTCGACACGGAACGCGCCGATCAGCCGGCCCAGCGCCAGCACGGATTCGGCTTGCGCGAACGGAGCGCCGATGCAGACGCGCGGCCCCGCGCCGAACGGCAAATAGGCGAAGCGGTCGGGCGCTTCTTTCGCCATGAAGCGCTTTGGAATGAACGCATTCGGCTGATCCCACAACTTCTCGTGCCGGTGCAGCAGCCACGGCGCGATCATGATGATGTCGCCCTTGCCGATCTCGACGCCGGCCGCGTTGTCGTTCTCGCGCGCAGCTCGGGCGATCAGGAAGGCCGGCGGATAAAGCCGCATGGTCTCCTCGATCACCGCGCGGGTGAACTTCTGGCGATCGATGTCGGCCATGCTGTCGAGGTGCTCGCCACGGGTCTCGGAGGCGACCTCCTCCTGTGTGTCCGGATCGAGCGCGAGCAGATAGAGCGCCCAGAACAGTGCCGTCGCCGTGGTCTCGTGACCCGCGAGGATCATGGTCGCGACTTCGTCGACAAGTTGCTCGTCGGAAAAGCCCTTGCCGGTTTCAGGATCGCGCGCCTCGTCCATGAGGTCGAACAGGTCGCGCGGCGGCGCGCCGTCCTTCTTGCCCATCTCACGCCGCTCGGCGATCAGCATTGCGACGAATTCAGTCCAGCGCTTGCGGAAACGGGCGCGGGCAAAATCCATCGGGCTCGGCCAGGACAGCGGCAGCACCATGTCGAGCAAGTACGGCCGCCCGAGCCGGGCTCCGTACTCCATGACGAAGTTGCGCAAGGTCGGGCCGTGCCGGTCCATGCCGAACGAGAACATGGTGCGTCCGGCGATCTCCAGCGTCATGCGCTGCATGATCTCGCGCAGATCGACCGGCTCGCTCGTGCGCGCATCCAGCTTCACGATAGTCTCGTCGAGCACCGCCGTCATGGGCGGGACCAGGTTTGCCGTCGCGCGCGGCGTGAACGCCGGCGCGAGGGTGCGGCGCTGATGCGTCCAGGCATGGCCTTCGGCAATCAGAAGACCTTCGCCGAGCACGGGACGCAGCATGCGGATGCCCGCCGGGGTGCGCGAATAATTCTCGTAATTGCTGAGCAGAACGTGCCGGATCGCATCCGGCTGGTTCAGGATGAAACTGTTGCGGGAGAAGAAACGGCCTGCGATGACGTCCTCCTCATAGGCGCGCTGTCCCCAGGTCGCGATCATGTTCCGCTTGATCACCGCAAGCCGGCCGAGGAACGACATATCGTCGGGCGCACGCGGCGGGGTCGGAGGGACGATGGGCCGACGCACGCTGGCGATATTCATGGCTCTCTCCCGCGGAGGTGACGCAGGCAAATAGCTAGTAAGTCAGCTCGGCAATCGCAATCCTGTTCTCGGAGGCAGGCCAGGTGCGTGCCACAATTCGTTCTTCGTTGAATTGAGCCACGATGTTACGCCCGACGTCGCCGGCCGGAAGGCGCAGTGTTGCTGTCGAATCCGTGGGCACACCCGATTTGACGTCGGCCGGGCCCTTGCCGTCGAGCAGCACCACGTCGCGCGGCAAGCCGACGTAACCGCGCGGACGCGACAGGATGACGACAGCCGCGGCGTCCTTGTCCGCGGGCCCGAGCGGACGCGCGGCGCGCAGATGCACCATTTCTGACGAGCGGGGGAAGGGTGAGCGGTAGATGTGCGTTGTCGGCGCATCCGGCGATCTCAGGACGAACTCGAGCGACCAGGAAGGCTCGACCTGCGCCGGGCCCCAGCGGCCGTCGGCGCCGGTCTTCGCGCTGTGCACGGCATTGCCCTTGCGCTCACCGGTTTCAGGATCGACGCGAAAGACATCAACGGTTGCGCCCGCCACCGGCCGATTGGTCGGCGCGCCGCCCGGCGTGCCCGTCACCAGCCCGCCCAGCCTCACGCTCTGCTCCGGCACGATCGCGATGCGCGCGGGCTCACGTCCCGCGATAAATTTGTAGATCTCGCGGAAGGCTCGAGGGTGAAACGCCACCTCGCGATGATCAAGCGCGCCGAGCACGAGATTGGTGGCCCCCTTCAACTCTGGACCTTCAACGGTGACGCCAGTTGGCGTGCCCGGCTTGCCGATGAAGCGGCCATCGGCCTGCGCGTATTTTGTCCATGCCGTCGCTACGCAAGGTGAGAAAGGCAACACCCGGCGTCACCTCGCTCTCGCCATCGTTCAGGCCGCGCAGGAATGCGCCGCGGCCGTTGAACTCGCTGTTGAGCTGGTCGTCGGTCGCGAACACGCCGTGATTGGGCGTGCCGCACAGCACGGCATGGCTGACATCGCCGGCACCGCCGTTCTTGATCACGTTACGGATCGCATAGCCGCCGCGCGAGCTGCCGACCAGCGCCACGCGGGATGCACCGGCCCGACGCTTCAATTCGGCGATGGCGGCGGCGAGCTCGCGGCGCTGGTCCTCGGTCGAGGAGCGGCCGGCTTGCTCGACCTTGTCGTCGCTTCGTGCATTGGGATGGGTGAAATTGATCGCCTGCATGCGGTCACGCGCAATGCCGTTGGATTCCATCCGCCACATCGTGGTCATCCAGAGCGCGTCGTAGTCGCCATTGCCATGGACGAACAGGATCGGCGGCACCTCGCTCGGCGCGGCGGGGGCGGGTTGGGCCAACGCGCCCGCCCGCAAGCTCGCAATTGCGAAAGGCAGGCTGCCCGCACCTTGCAAGATCATCCGTCGCGACAGCTTCATGTGTTCCTCCCCGGCAAAACCATCTCTTTGCACCGCTTATACCGGCCTAACCACTGGACAGCGAAGGACTTTCGCGGGCATCACTGAACATTCCGGAATCGCTGAAGCCACTTCTGCCAGACCTCCTGGAAGGGGATATGACCGAGCAGACGAACCGTCAGAGAATTGCCGCCGACGGCATCACCGCGCCGCTGCGTTACACCGTGTTCCGGCGCATCTGGCTCGCCAGCCTGCTCTCCAATCTCGGCCTGCTGATCCAGGGCGTGGGCGCCGCCTGGGCGATGACGCAGATGGCGGCCTCGGCGGACAAGGTGGCGCTGGTGCAGACCGCGCTGATGCTGCCGATCATGCTGATCTCGATGCCGGCGGGCGCCATCGCCGACATGTATGACCGCCGTATCGTCACCCTGATCGCGCTCGTGATCGCGCTGACTGGCGCGACCGCGCTCACGATCCTGGCCGGGTTCAATCTCATCTCCCCGGAAACGCTGCTCGCTTTCTGCTTCGTGGTCGGCAGCGGCAACGCGCTGTTCGGTCCGGCCTGGCAGTCCTCGGTCAGCGAGCAGGTGCCGCCCGATGCACTACCTTCGGCCGTGGCGCTGAACGGCATCAGCTACAACATCGCGCGCAGCTTCGGCCCTGCGGTTGGCGGTGTCATCGTCGCCGCGCTCGGCTCGGTGGCGGCGTTTGCGTGTAACGCGATCCTCTATCTGCCGCTGCTGGTGGTGCTGCTGCTCTGGCGGCGCAACAACGAGCCCTCGCGTCTTCCGCGGGAGAAGCTCAACCGTGCCATGGTGTCGGGCTTCCGCTACATCACCAATTCGCCGCCGATCAAGATCGTGCTGCTGCGCACGCTGGTGATGGGCCTGATTGGCGGCGCCATCATGGCGCTGATGCCGCTGGTCGCGCGCGACCTGCTGCATGGCGGCGCGCAGACCTACGGCATCATGCTGGGCGCCTTCGGCATGGGCGCAGTGGTCGGTGCGCTCAACATCCACGAATTGCGCAAGCGCATGAGCGGCGAAGCCGCGATCCGCGCCTGCACCATCTCGATGGCGTTTGCGATGGCCGCGCTCGCGGTCAGCACCGAGCCGGTGCTGACCGCGGCTGCGCTGGTGCTCGCAGGCGCAGTCTGGATGGCCGCCGTCGCGCTGTTCAATATCGGCGTGCAGCTCTCGGCGCCGCGCTGGGTCGCCGGCCGCTCGCTCGCGGCGTTCCAGGCCTCGATTTCCGGCGGCATCGCGATCGGTGCCTGGGGCTGGGGCCATCTCACCGACTATGCCGGTGTCGAGGTTGCGCTGCTGACGGCCGCCGGCCTGATGCTGATCTCGCCGGTGCTCGGGATCTGGCTCACGATGCCGCGCGTCGGTGCCCGCAACGAAGACGCCGATGTGCTGGCCGATCCGGAAGTCAAACTGTCGCTCACCGCGCGCAGCGGGCCGCTGGTGGTCGAGATCGAATACCGCGTCTCGCAAGAGAACGCGCGCGCTTTTCACAACGCGATGCAGGACGTGCAGCTCTCCAGGCAGCGCAACGGCGCCTATGGCTGGTCGATCGCGCGCGACATCGCCGATCCCGAATTGTGGACCGAGCGTTATCACTGTCCGACCTGGCTCGACTATCTGCGCCAGCGCAACCGCTCGACCCAGTCCGAACGCGCGCTGCATCAGGAGGCGATCGCCTTCCATATCGGCCCCGATCCGGTGCGGATCCGCCGCATGCTGGAGCGCCCGTTCGGCTCGGTGCGCTGGAAAGAAGACACGCCGGATCGCGCCGGCACAGAGGTGCTACCGGTGGTCGCGACCGCGGCGGGGAGCAGCACGTAGATTTTTCGCAATCCGACTCCGCGTCCTACTGCCCGTGATCCGTCAGCACCTTCTCGCAGCCTTTGCTGAGTCGGGTACGGTTCTGCTTCAAGCAAGCGAGCACGGCGCCATCGCCGTTGTTCATCACCGGACGGCAGAAGCGCGTGACGTCGCGTGCGCAGGCGTCGTGTCCGGGCTGCTGTTGCGCGGACGCGCCCGATGCGCACACAATCAAACAAACAATGAAAAGAAATCTGGTCATCGCGCAATGCCTCTTACCCGGAAGAACGTGCGGGCGAAGCTAGTGCGACGATCTCCTGGTCGCAACGGCTTTATTCGCAGACTGTATGCGCCGCCGCGTGGCTCCGGCTTGACGCCGGGGCACATCGCGAGGGGAGCTAACCGACGCAACGATCGTTATCATTGCTGTTACTGACCGTCTCTTACTGACCGTCCTGGGCGTCAGCGACCTTGCGTGACGCGCCACCCTTGGCGAGATCCTTGTCCATCACCGCGCGGCAACCGACGCTCAGATCCGAACGATGCTTCATCATGCACGCCGTGATCTTCGGGATGTTGGGGATTTCCGACGAGCACAGGCGGAAGGCGTCTCCGGTGCACTGCTGCTGCGCTTCGGACGAGAAGGCGAAGCTCGAGCCGGTTGAGGCGATCGAGACGATTGCGGCAAAGCCCAGAGCCAGGCTGGTGTCGCGGATCTTGCTACTCAAGGACTTGGTGTTCAGCGAGTTGGTCATTTGAAGCTCCCACTGGCACCGCGGAAGCGGGCCCATTGTTGATGGGAACGACGATGCTCCAGCAAAACAGTTTCGACTGTGATGACGGTCACGGGCGGCCCCCGCTCTGTGACATCAGTCACTTTGGCGCACCCCGCTGAAATTCCTTCGGATCCGCTGTCGTGTTGGTGTCACGTTAACCGATCCTTCGCATTAATGGATCGGCGAGCGGGAAATTCCGCAGGTTTGGTTGCGTAATTGGAAAGAGTAGCGATGCGTAATGCGTTGGGCCTGATGCTGGCCAGTGTAGTTGCAGCGGTCGTGATTGCCGCCGGCGGTTGGTTTTATTATTCCTCGCGCGCCGATCAGGCCGCTCCCAAGACAATTGCAGCCCGTGCCGCCGATCAACTGCCGGCACCGGCAAAGCTCGCCGCCAGGGATGACGTCGAGACCACTGCAGCGATCGCCGGCAAGCCGGCGTTACCCGCTCCGGCGCCAGCCCCGGCCATGCCGGTGCAGCAGAAATCGACCTGCGCAAATCCGAATGCACTGGGCGTGTCCCGCGTCGTCGAGATCGACACCACCGGCGGTCCCGGCTTCGGCTTCGAAACTTTCAAGCAGTTCGACTTCCTCACCGACAAGGAGGTCGTGCTGACCTTCGACGACAGTCCCTGGCCGGTCAACACGCCCGCGGTGCTGAAGGCGCTTGCGGATGAATGCACCAAGGGCCTGTTCTTCTCGGTCGGCAAGCACGCGACCTACCATCCGGAAATCCTGCGCCAGGTGCTGGCCCAGGGCCATACTGTCGGCACACACACCTGGTCGCACCTCAATCTCAACAGCAAGAAGTTGACGGAGCAGCAGGCCAAGGACGAGATCGAGAAGGGGTTCAGCGCGGTGAAGCTCGCGCTCGGCACCAACCCTGCGCCGTTCTTCCGCTTCCCGCAGCTTCAGCATAATCCGGCAATGGTGAGCTATCTCGGCACCCGCAACGTCGCGATGTGGTCGACAGATCTCGATTCTTTTGACTTCAGGAAGGGCGCTACCCCCGAGAAGATCGTCGAGACGGTGATGACCAAGCTCGACAAGCTCGGCAAGGGCATCGTCCTGATGCACGACTTTCAGAAGCACACCGGCGAGGCACTGCCGACGCTGCTCGCACGGCTCAAGGCCGGCGGCTACAAAATCGTGCAGATCAAGGCGAAGACGACCTTCCAGACGCTGCCGGAATATGACGAGGCGCTGCTGAAGGACCTGAAGGTGCCGACCTCGAGCGCGCGTCCGATCGGAAACGTGGTGCAGACGGTTTCGCAGTAACGCGCCCGATCAGATCAAAAACTCTTGCGTCATGGCCGGGCTTGTCCCGGCCATATGCTTTTTGGGAGCAATGACCCTTACCGGTAGATGCCGTGGCGATGCAGCTCGCCGATGATGCGGCCTTCGGTCCAGCTGCGCTTGTGCTTCGGCTTGTCCGCCTTCGCGGTGGACTTCGCGGCGGGTTGGGCCGTAGCGGGCGCTGAGGTCGTCGTGGTCGGCGCGGTCGCAGCAGGGGCCGTGAGCGAAATCGCGGGCGGGCGATCGAGATATTTCGGAGCTTCGGCGGCTGGCGCTGCTTCGCTCACCTGCGTCGGCGCGCTCGTTGTCGCCGTGGTTTGCGGAGCCGAAGCCTGTTCGTTGGTCGAGGCCAGTGACAAGCCGCGCGGGCCGCCGGCTTGGGCAGATGCGGAGGCCAGCACCATGGCGGCGGCCACCAGAATGATCTTGCGCATATGAATTCTCCCCGTGTTTGGCGTGAGCTGGACACTACGGGAGCCGATCGCGAGGTTATGTGATCACGATCACTCATGCTGGCCGGCCAGAAACTCGGCATCAAGGAGGTCGACGACGGCATTTGGCTCGCCAGCTTCATGCAGTATGATTTGGGATATTTCGACCTGGAGCAGAAAACCCTGCAACCCCTCGACAACCCGTTCGGGACGAGGTTGTCACCCATGTCTTAGGTACGACCTGTTACCGATGTCTCCGGGCTGGACACTGAGGCGCTGGTGCCGCAAGAGGGATTCGAACCCCCGACCCCGTCATTACGAATGACGTGCTCTACCAACTGAGCTATTGCGGCGAACCCTGCCGGAACACGGCAATGCCGGTCCCGATACGCGCGCTCGTGATATCGGGCATGGCCCGAATTGGCAAGGTGGAGTCGGCTTCGAAATGCCGCTCACCCGCCCCAGCGGGACCAGAATCCGCGCCAGCCGCCGGCCTGGACCTTGGCCGTGCCGATTTGTTCGGTAAATTCATCGCTCGGACCCTCGTCGTCGATCCCGGGATCATCCGGGGCGCGGATGATCGGGATGACGGCGGGAATAGGCGCTGGTGCCGGCTTGCCGAGGTCGGCGCGGGCCCGGAATACCGGCGTTGCTACCGCTGGCGATGATTCGGCGATCTCAGGGGCCGGCTTAACCGGCTCGGCGGACGTGGCGACCGGCTCCTCGTTGGCGGCCTCTGTGGCTTCGGGAGGCGAATTGTCCTGTGCGGCAGGCACCGGATCCGGCGCCGTTACCGGCGGTTCCGCCGGGCTTTCGCTCGGGGGCGCCGTCACCCGCTTCGGCGGCGGTGCCGCCAGCATGGCTTCCTCGAAGGCCGAGGATTCGATCGTGTCGCCCTTGCCGGAAGGAAGACTCGCGACCGGCGTCTGCCACTGGAACGCGTCAAGGCGGCCGGTGACCGGGGAAACCGGACGCCAGCGCTCGCTGACATAGCCGTCCGCGGTCCAGGCCGGATCGTGGCGGGCGCGCACCGCGCGCAAGGTCCAGGCGCGGGCCCGGCCGCCGTCACCGTGCTCGGTGCGCTCGATCTCGGCCATCAGCAGCGCCACGCGCTGGGTCGGATCGTTGACGTAAGGCGCCAGCACCTCGCGCGCACGGGCGAACTCGGACGCATCGATCGCGGCGCGCGCGATCGCGAGCTGGCCCTCGACATAACCAGCCTTGGCGACAGGAATCTTGGCGGCAAGCGTCTCGACCCGCTGCAAGCGCTGCCGCGCGGAATCGCCGAGCTTCACATGCGCATAGGCATCCGCGAGGTCGGGATGCGGATTGGCCAGCCAGGCGGCTTCCACCAGCTTCATGGCGCGGCGCACCTGATGCGCCTCGCTCTCGAATTTTGCGGCAAGCACTGCGGCCGGCACCAGGGTCGGCGCGAGCTTGATCGCCTCCATCACGCTCTCGCGCGCGACATCGCGGTCCATCGTCTCCAATTCCAGCGCGCGTGCGGCGAGCAGCACGCCGCGCTGGCGGCGATAGGCCTGCTTGTCGATCAGGCCCGCGGACAGATTCGAATCGAGGATCGCGAGCGCGCCGCTCCAGTCACCGCGCGCGCAGCGGAAGCCGAGCACCGCATGCGAGGCCCAGGTCGAGGACGGCGACAGCTTGATCGCTTCCTCGGCGATCATCACCGCGCCGACCGCATCGTCGGCGCGCTGCGCCTCGATGAACAGGCCGCGCAAGCCGAGCAGGCGCGTATCCTCGCGCTCGGCCATGGCACGGAAGACGCGCTGGGCTTCGTCGCGATTGCCTTCGAGCTGCGCGGATTGCGCATGCAAGAGAAGTGCGAGCGGGTCGTTCGCGGCCAGCCGCCGCGCGGCGTCGGCGTGGCGACGAGCAAGCGCGGTGTCGCCATGGCCGATCGCGAGCAGGCCGTGGGTGATGGCGTGACGGCCGCGGGCGTGACGCTTCTCGTGACGACGGCGGCGCAGACGCCCCGGCGCGCGCCAGATCATCGTCAGGAGACTCCAGACCAGCACGACTGCCGCGGCAAAGAGGCCGAGCAAGAACACGAACCTGGGCAACGTCGTTGTGGCGCGGAAAGCGCCTGCGGTCAGGACGAGATCGCCGGGCTGGTCGGCGACCCAGGCCGCGCCGGCCGCCGCCAGCGCGATCAGGACGAGGAAGAGGACGATGCGAAGCATGACGATCCCTATACGCGCCGATTATTGCGCGAACCTTTATTGACCAGGTTTGACGAGATCCGCCATGGCATCGTCGGCGAATTTGCGGGACGCCGCGAGCGCGGCGTCCCGGGCATCGGCCTTGTCGAGCCAAGCCTGCGCCGGTGCGCGGTCGGCCTCCGGCAGCGTCTTCACCTCGCGCCGAGCTTCCACGAAATCGTTGCGAAGCGCTGCGGCCGTCACCCTCGAGACGATAGCGCCGCGATCGCTGCCGATTCCGTCGGTACGTTCGATGCGAACGAGTTTTGACGCCCCCGCCTGAAGGCGCTCGACGATGCCTGCGCTGCTGGCCGGGGTTTCCGGCGGCGGCGACAGTTTTGGCACGATGTTGAGGAGCTCGCGGCTCAGCGCGACCGGCGTCGGAATACCGGACGATGCAAAGGTGTCGAGCGGCTTCAGCATATCGGGCTTTGCCGCAAGCGACCGCGCCGCGGCGAGCTGCGATTCGTAAGCGTCGCCGTGGCGAACGGCGACGTCGAGCAGGGCCGCCGCGACCACATGGCGCAGCGGCTTGTCGTCCATCGTCCTCGCATCGGCAATCTTCTCGCCCTGCTGCGCGAGCTCGGCACGTTCGGTCTTGGTGGCACGCTCGAGCTGCGCGAGGCGGTCGTTGAGAGCGGCAAGATCGGGCGCGGCAGGGGGCGGCGCCGATTTCGCGTCGTTCAGGGCGCCCGCGGTCTTGTCGGACTGCGCGCGCAGATTGGCGATGTCGCTGCGCAGGCCGGTTGCGGATTTCTCCAGCGCATCGATCCGCGCCAGCATGGCCGGATCGGCGGCAGGCTTGCCCGCCTTGGCTTCGACCGCGGCAACGCGCCCGCTCAGCGCATCGACCGTTGCGCTCGTCACTTGCGGAGCGGCCGGCGGCGCCTGCACCGCAGGCCAGCCCAGCATCCAGCCGACGGCGATCACAATTGCGGCTGCGACCGCGCCGGAGAACGGAGCGATAATCCAAGGTGAAATCGATGGCGATACGGACGCGGACGCAACGGAAGACCGCTCCTCGGCAGGTTCGGGCTGCGGCTCGGCATTAGCTTCGTCGGACTTGGCCGCTTCGAACTTAGCCTCTTCGGACTTGGCCTCTTCAGATTTGGCCTGCTCCTGCGCGGCCTGTTCGGTCGCCGCAGCCTGCGGCTGGCCCGCCACCTCCTGCGGCTGGGTGGAGACTTCGGTTGCCTCGATGTCGATGGTGGGCGGGGTGCGCTTGGCACGGCTGGACTCGGGAGCCAATCCTGCGTCTTCAGGCTTGTCGTCGGCCATCGTGACGGTTCCTCACACTTACATGCCCTAAACGAACCCGATTGCGTCGGATTCGGCCCGACCTCTTACGCCAAACGGGTGCGCAAAGCACGCTCCAAGGAGTCAAATAAGGCATTTTCGTCCGGCGTCGCGGCCACGAGAACCTGCGAGGCACCGGCCTCGCGCAATATGCCTGCGACGGTCTCGGACAGGCAGCATTGCGGGATCGCCAGAGCCGAGATTTCGACACCTTCACCCCGCGCGGCCTCCAGGAAAGCCCGCGCGCTGCGCCGGGAGTAATGCAGCACCGCCTCGATCCCATGGGCGGCAAAGCCCTCACAGACATCGCGCGGCAACAGCTTGACCGGGACCATGCGATAGGTCGTCTGCGTGACGATGCTAAATCCTTCGGCGCCCAGCTCATCGCTGAGGTCGCGCGACAGATCCGCGCCCGCGAGATAAAGCAGCGTGCTCTTTTTCTTCAGCCGCTTGTTGCGCGCGCTCTCCATCACCTTGTCGCGCAAAGCCGCGGCATCGCCGCCGGCGACCACCACCTCGGCAAAGCCTGCATCGCGCGCCGCGGCGGCGGTGTGCTCGCCGACCGCAAACAGCGGCAGCGGCAGGAGGCCAAGGTCCGGCAATTGCGGTGCGACGGCACGGATCGCATTGGCCGACGTGACGATGACGGCGCTGTAGCCCGTCTCACTCTCGTCATGGAAGGCGACCGGCTCGAACTTGAGCACCGGGGCAAGCAGCACCACATGACCCCGCGCGCGCAGATTTTCCGCTGTCGCCACATTGTCGGGATGCGGCCGTGTGACAAGAATGGACATCGCTTGGTTCCGGGCACGTGGCGGTGACGCATTCACGAGGAGAGCTGCGCGTGGCGATTGCGCAAGCCGACCCCGGAATGCTACCGGACGTACCAGAACTCTGCTTTGCGGATGAGCGCAAGGGGTGAGAAGGGCGCAGATTGGATACCAATTCGCCAATGCTGGTACTGGGCATAGAAACCACCTGCGACGAGACCGCCGCGGCCGTGATCGAGCGCACGCCTGACGGCAGCGGCAAGATCCTGTCCAATTTCGTGCGGTCGCAGGTCGAGGAGCATGCCCGTTTCGGCGGCGTCGTGCCGGAGATCGCCGCACGCGCCCATGTCGACCTGCTCGACGGCATCATCGACCGCGCCATGCATGAGGCCGGCATCGACTTCGCCCAGCTCAACGGTGTCGCGGCCGCCGCGGGCCCCGGATTGATCGGCGGCGTCATCGTCGGTCTCACCACCGCGAAGGCGATCGCGATGGTGCACGACACGCCGCTGGTCGCGGTGAACCATCTCGAAGCGCATGCGCTGACGCCGCGCCTCACCGATGCACTCGAATTTCCCTATTGCCTGTTTCTCGCCTCGGGCGGCCATACCCAGATCGTTGCGGTCACCGGCGTCGGCGAGTACGTGCGGCTCGGCACCACCGTGGACGACGCGATCGGCGAGGCCTTCGACAAGGTCGCGAAGATGCTGGGCCTGCCCTATCCGGGCGGCCCGCAGGTCGAACGCGCGGCAACAAGCGGCGATCCGGGGCGATTTGCGTTTCCGCGGCCGATGCAAGGACGCCCCGACGCCAATTTCTCGTTGTCGGGATTGAAGACGGCGGTGCGCAACGAAGCGAGCCGGCTAGCTGAGATCACGCCGCAGGACGTCAGCGATCTCTGCGCGAGTTTTCAGGCTGCCGTGCTCGACTCCACCGCGGACCGGTTGAGCGTCGGTCTCAAACTTTTCCGCGAGCAGTTCGGCGCGCCGCGTGCGCTGGTGGCGGCCGGGGGCGTCGCCGCCAACCAGGCGATCCGCGGTGCTCTGCATGACGTTGCGAGGAAAGCCGGAACGCAACTGATCATGCCACCGCCCGCACTCTGCACCGACAACGGCGCGATGATCGCCTGGGCCGGCGCCGAACGTCTCGCGCTCGGCATGACCGACACGATGGAAGCGCAGCCCCGCGCGCGCTGGTCGCTCGATGCGAACGCGACGGCACCGGCCGGGTACGGCAAAACGCGGGCGGGATACTAAAGCAATGACAGCGTTCCGATCCGTCGCGGTGATCGGTGCAGGCGCCTGGGGCACGGCGCTCGCGACTGTGGCTGCGCGAGCCGGACGAAATGTGACGCTCTGGGCTCGCAATGCCGAGCATGCGACGCGAATCGCATCGAGCCGCGACAATCCGCGGCTGCCCGGCGTGCGGATCGCGCCAGAGATCATCGTCACGAGCGATCTCACCATGGCGGCGCGCGCGGACATGCTGCTGATCGCGACGCCGGCGCAGCATCTGCGCGGCGCGGTCAACATGCTGGCGTCGCACCTCGCAAAGCCGGTGCCGATCGTCGCCTGCGCCAAGGGCATCGAGCACGGCACGCACAAATTCATGACCGACGTGATCGCGGAGGCCGCGCCTCACGCGCAGCCGGCGATCCTGTCGGGCCCAAGCTTTGCCGACGACGTCGCGCGTGGCCTGCCGACTGCGGTAACGCTGGCGGCGGTGGAAGAAGCGCTGGCCAGCAGCCTCGTGCAGGCGCTGGGCTCGGCGACCTTCCGGCCCTATCACACGACGGATGTCCGCGGCGTCGAGATCGGCGGCGCGGCCAAGAACGTGCTGGCGATTGCCGCCGGCATCGTGGTCGGCCGCAAGCTCGGCGCCTCCGCGCTCGCCGCACTGACCACGCGCGGCTTCAGCGAGCTGGCGCGGCTCGGCCGCGCCTGTGGCGCGCGCACGGAAACACTCTCCGGCCTCTCCGGTCTCGGCGACCTGCTCCTGAGCTGTTCGACCGCGCAATCGCGCAATTTCGCTCTCGGGATCGCGCTCGGTCGCGGAGAGGCGGCGCCGGCGGGCAAGCTTGCGGAAGGTGCATTCACTGCGCCGGTGCTGGTCGAGCTCGCGGCCGCGCGGCACGTCGACATGCCGGTCTCCCAGGCAGTGGCTGCCATCCTGGATGGCCGGTTGACGATTGACGCCGCGATCGAAGGGCTGCTGACAAGGCCGTTCAAGGCCGAGGAATGACGGCGGCCTCTACCGCGTCGCAGGTTGCACTTAACGGCCTGTGCGCGCTGGTTTAGCCTAGCGGCGAACCGCAGGGATCCCGGTCCAACAACAATGAGGTGAGTTTGCGATGAACTACTGGCTGGTGAAATCCGAACCGTCGGTGTGGTCCTGGGACCAGCAGGTGGCGAAGGGCGCCAAGGGCGAAGCCTGGACCGGCGTGCGCAATTACACCGCGCGCATAAACCTCGTGAACATGAAGAAGGGCGACAAGGCGTTCTTCTATCATTCCAACGAGGGCAAGGAGATCGTCGGCATCGCGGAGATCATCAAGGAAGCCTATCCCGATCCGACCGACAAGACCGCAAAATTCGTCTGCGTCGACATCAAGGCCGACAAACCCTTGAAGACGCCGGTAACGATGGCCACGATCAAGGCCGAGAAGAAACTCGCCGACATGGCCCTGGTGAAGTATTCGCGCCTCTCGGTGCAGCCGGTGACGGCCGAGGAATGGAAGCTCGTCTGCAAGATGGGTGGGATATAGTTGCTGCAATTGTAGGTGTGCAGTCCGATCCGGGATTACGCTTCACTCCCTCAGCGCTACGATATCCGAGCTTGCGCCTCCGGCAACGCAAATACCTCGCATGGCGCAGCGATGCCGCGTAGCGAATGCGGCCCGAGCGCGATCAGAGGCATGTCCGTCTCGGCGGCGAGCGCGCCCGACACCAGCACGGTTCTGCCGAGCGGCTTGCACAATCCTTCGAGCCGGCTGGCGAGATTGACGGCGGGACCGATCGCCGTGAAATCGAGCCGGTTGGCGGCGCCGATATTGCCCCAGAGCATCCCGCCGAGATGCAGCGCCGCGCCGAACGCGAGCGGCGGCAGACCTTGGGCGCGGCGTTCCGCGTTGAGATACGTCATCCCGGCTTCGGCTGCGCTCGCGGCGCGCAGAGCCGCATCGCACGCGTGGCGCGGGGACGCCTCGACCACCGGAAAGATCGCGAGCACACCGTCGCCGATGAATTTCAGCACCTCGCCGCCGAAGGCGTGAACCGCGCCGGCAATCCGATCGAACCAGGCATCGAGCGCCGCGATGACGTCGGCAGGCGGCGTGGCTTCCGACAGGAGCGTGAAGTTGCGCAGATCGGCATAGAGCAGCGCGGCCTGTATGGTCTCGCCGAGATCGCGGCGCAGGGGTGCCGCCAGTACCCGCTCCGCACTGCGCTTGCCAAGATAAGCATCCAACGTCGCGCGCAACGTTGCACGCGCGGCAAGCACCGCAAGGGGTGTCGCGGCAAAGCGCGCAGCCCGGCGCAATTGCTCGATCTCGTCCGCAGTGAACGGACGCGGCCCGATCCAGCCGAGCAAAGGCCCATCGGGCGGTCCGACCGCGTCTTCGTGCACCTCACCGTCCGCGACGTCGCGCAGCCAGCGGCGGCCTGCATCGTTGGGCGTGTCGGGCGCGAGGCCGCCAGGTGCGAAGCCAAGCGCTTCGATCACCCGGCCGCTCTCGGCGCGCCACAACCAGGTCCGCTTCGCGATCAGCGGATGTGGCACCTCCAGCGTCAGGCTGCCTGCCGCAAGCGGCACGCCGTCAGCGACCAGATGTGCGCCAAGTTCCGTGAGCAGGCGGTCGGCCCCGGCGCTATCGGCGGCGGCATCGACAAGCCAGGCGAGCGTCGGCGAGAGGTGCATGGTCCGATCATGGCGAAGGCAGGCCGTCTTTGTCACGGGCAATCCTTGACGGGCCGCACGAGCGCCGCCATCTCCCACAGTCAGCCCAGGGATGATCGCCGATGACCGAACCGTTCATAGTGCGACGCGAGACCCAGATCGCAGCCCCACGCGCCACCGTTTTCGCTTACCTGACCGACCCCGAGAAGATTTTGAGCTGGATGGGCTCCGACGCGACCACTGAGCCGCATCCCGGCGGGCTGTATCTGCTCAAAGGCATCGGCCCCCGCGGCGGCGTCGCCCGCGGCGCGTTCCGCGAAGTCGTGCCGGTGCATCGTCTCGCCTACACTTTTGGATGGGAGAGCGGCCAGGAAGTGCCGCCCGGCTCGAGCCTGATCGAGATCGACCTGATCGAACGCGACGGCGGCACGCTGCTGCGCATGACCCATAGCGGACTGCCGACCGAGGAACAGGCTGCCGCCCACGCGACGGGATGGACGCATTATCTGGAACGGCTCACGACCGCGGCCGCAGGCGGCGATCCCGGTCCCGACAGGGGTGTTTCCAACAAGGCGTAGCGACGGGAGAAGGTCAGACCGCCGCGGTCGCCACCACCTGCTGCAAAAGTTGCTCGCGCCTGGCCTGCGAGCGCTGGCCCTTCATGGTCGCGGCGAAGCGTTCGAGGATGCCGTCCTCGAACGCGGTGACGATGGTGTCGTGGACATAGCTCTTGCGGCAGATCGCCGGTGTATTGGAGAGCTGGTCGGCCGCGGCGCGGATCGCTTCCAGCACCTGCTTCTTGCGGCCGTGCTGGCTGGTCGCCGGGGTGATCCGCGAGAGCGATTCCACGACGACGGCGGACGCCATCAGCGTACGAAAATCCTTCAGCGAGATCTTGATGCCGGCGATCTCGCGCAGGAACGCGTTCACCTGCGTGGTGTTCACCGCGCGCACGACGCCGTAGGCATCGCGATACTGGAACATGCGCTTGCCGGGCACGTCCTGCAAAATGCCGATGGCACGCACCAGCTTGGAAGCATCACACTCTTTCCGCACCGCCTTGCCGCCCTTGGCCTTGAAGGTCAGCACGAAGCAATCGTCTTCCAGCGTGACATTGGACTTCAGCAGCGTGGTGGCGCCGCGGGTGCCGTTGAGGCGGGCGTAGGATTCGTTGCCGGGGCGGATCGCGGTGCGCGCAATCAATTCGATGACGGCCGAGAGCGCGAACTCGCGCGTCGGCTCCTCGCCCGACAGGAACGCCGAAACCTTGCGCCGGATCTTTGGCAGCGCGCCGACGAGTTTCTCGAGCCGATGCGCCTTGCGTTGCTCGCGGACCTTCTCCCAATCGGCGTGATAGCGATATTGCAGCCGGCCCGCGGCATCGCGTCCCACCGCCTGGAGATGCGAGCTCGGATCGGCCGAGTAGCGCACCTCGCGATAGGCCGGCGGCACAGCCATGGAATGCAGCCGGCGGATGGTGCGGGCATCGCGGATATGCGCGCCATTGGGACGGACGAAGGAATAGCCCTTGCCGCGCTTGATGCGCCGGATCTTCAGCTCGTTCTGGTCGCCGAGCCGCAGGCCCAGTTCCTTGGCGAGCGCCTCGACCGTTGCAGCAGGCGCCGTGTCGAACGCTTTTTTCGGGCTAAGACGGGCGGAACCTGCCGGTTTCGGCCATTGTCCGAGTGCTTTGGCCAGCGCAACGGCCGCAGGATCGGCTGAAGCGGGCCGTATCGTCCCGAAATTCTGCTGATCCATCATAGTCTTAAGCCTTAGCCCTGTCTGTTATCGGTCAATGCCGCTGTTCTGATCTTTGTTCCAAGGGTCTCGTTGGACCCGGGTTAGCCACTTAGGGTGTTCCGAACCGCATTGCGAGTCCCGAATCAGTGAGGTGCGGTTTCTAAATACCTCTGGCGAATGCATGGGGCTCTGCGGCGGCCTGTTCCGAGGGTTTGGGCAAAGGCCCGAAAGCGGCCCCGGCCTGTTCCAGATCTGCGACAGTCCGGCCCGATGGCCTTGATCCTTCGTCTGGCCGGGCGCTCGCCGAAGGTCCAGCTTGTGCACCTTGTCGGGTCCGGTTAGCCCGACGCATAATCAGTTCAACGATCAAATCGGCTCGCCAGTGGCCCGTGCTCGGCTTGCCGCATGTGGAGGGAGGGAAACATGTCCGAGAAGATCTACGACGTCCCCGCGGAATGGGCGAAGCGCGCCTGGATCGACCAGGCCAAGTACAAGGACATGTACGCCCGCTCGATCTCGGACCCGAACGCCTTCTGGGCCGAGCAGGCCAAGCGCGTCGACTGGATGCACGCGCCGACGAAGATCGAGAACGTCTCCTTCGCGCCCGGCAACATCTCGATCAAATGGTTCGAGGACGGCGTCCTCAACGTCGCCCATAACTGCATCGACCGGCATCTCCACACCCGCGCCAACCAGACCGCGATCATCTGGGAAGGCGACGATCCCTCGCAGTCCAAGCACATCACTTACAAGGAGCTGCACGACGAGGTCTGCCGGATGGCCAACATCCTGCGCACCCGCAACGTCAAGAAGGGCGATCGCGTCACCATCTACCTGCCGATGATTCCGGAAGCGGCCTACGCGATGCTGGCCTGCGCGCGGATCGGCGCGGTTCACTCCGTGGTGTTCGCCGGCTTCTCACCCGACAGCCTTGCCCAGCGCATCAACGACTGCCAGTCCAAGGTAATCATCACCGCCGACGAGGGCCTGCGCGGCGGCAAGAGGGTGCCGCTGAAGGCCAATGTGGACGCGGCGCTCGCCAAGTCAGACGGCGTCGACTGGGTCGTCGTGGTCAAGCGCACCGGCGGCAAGGTCGACATGAACCCGACGCGCGACCTCTGGTATCACGAGGCTGCCGCGATGGTGACGACGGAATGCCGGGTCGAGCACATGCACGCCGAAGATCCGCTGTTCATCCTCTACACCTCAGGCTCGACCGGCCAACCGAAGGGCGTGCTGCACACTTCCGCCGGCTATCTCCTGTTCGCCGCGATGACGCATCAATACGTCTTCGACTATCACGACGGCGACATCTACTGGTGCACCGCCGACGTCGGCTGGGTGACCGGCCACAGCTACATTCTGTACGGACCGCTCGCCAACGGCGCGACCACGCTGATGTTCGAAGGCGTGCCGAATTACCCGGATAATTCGCGATTCTGGAACGTCATCGACAAGCACAAGGTCAACATCTTCTACACCGCGCCGACCGCGATCCGCGCGCTGATGCAGTTCGGCGACGAGCCGGTGACCAAGACCTCGCGCGCCAGTTTGCGCCTGCTGGGCTCGGTCGGTGAGCCAATCAATCCGGAAGCCTGGGAGTGGTATCACCGCGTCGTCGGTGACGACCGCTGCCCGATCGTCGACACCTGGTGGCAGACCGAGACCGGCGGCATTTTGATCACACCGCTGCCGGGCGCGACCAAGCTGAAGCCGGGCTCGGCGACGCAGCCGTTCTTCGGCGTGGTGCCTGAGATCGTCGACGCCGACGGCAAGGTGCTGGACGGCGAGACATCAGGCAATCTGTGCTTGACGCGATCATGGCCGGGCCAGATGCGCACGGTCTATGGCGACCACGCCCGCTTCGAGCAGACCTATTTCTCGACCTACAAGGGCAAGTACTTCACCGGCGACGGCTGCCGACGCGATGCTGACGGTTATTACTGGATCACCGGCCGCGTCGATGACGTCATCAACGTCTCCGGCCATCGCATGGGCACGGCCGAAGTCGAGAGCGCGTTGGTCGCACATGAGAAGGTGTCGGAGGCCGCCGTCGTCGGCTTCCCGCACGACATCAAGGGCCAGGGCATCTACGCCTATGTGACCCTGATGGCCGGCGTCGAGCCGACCGAGGATTTGCGCAAGGAGCTTGTCACCTGGGTGCGCAAGGAGATCGGCCCGATCGCCTCGCCCGACCAGATCCAGTTCGCGCCCGGCCTGCCCAAGACCCGCTCCGGCAAGATCATGCGCCGCATCCTGCGCAAGATCGCCGAGGACGAACCCGGCAGCCTCGGCGACACCTCGACCTTGGCCGATCCCGCGGTGGTCGACGATCTCGTCAAGAACCGGCAGAACAAGAAGTCGGCGTAAAGCAGTCTCGTGCCCCGGACGCGGCGCTGCCCTGGCGATGCGAAGCATCGTCCAGTCAGAGGTGCGCTGCAGAGCCGGGGCCCATGCAACAGCAGACTCTGTGGCTTTCTGGGTCCCGGCTCTGCGTCGCACCGCTTCGCGCCGCGTCCGGGACACGAGACCGCATCTCCGCGTTAGCGCCACCCAAACGACAGCCGTTCACACGCTCACGCATTCGTCAGGGCGCGTGCCCGCGCGCCCGCATCTTTCCCGCTGAGTGTTGTTTCCAGGTCATTTACTTTGTTTCGAACATTTCCTTTGTTCCCCCTGCTGGCTGGCCCTTGGCGGCCGTGCGTGGAAACCATCCGGTTAACAGGCGCGGTTAAGAATGCCCCCTAACGAGGACTTGGCGGGTCGGCGATTGCCGGTTGTGCGTCATTTTGGACGATTGGTTCGGGTCAAGGGGACAATCGATGTCGATCAGGATTGCAGTGGCGCTGGCTGCCACCATCGGAGCGGTGGTCGTGATGTCGACCGCGGCGCAGGCCCGGCCGGAAATGGTGGGGACGCACCTGGCCGACTATTCGCCGGGCACCATCGTGGTCAAAACCAACGAGCGTCGGCTCTATCTCGTCCTCGATAACGGCCACGCCGTGCGCTATCCGGTGGGCGTCGGCAAGTCCGGCAAGCAGTGGGCCGGCACCACCCGCATCGACGGCAAGTACCGCAATCCGGCCTGGTCGCCGCCTGCCGAGGTGAAGCGCGACAAGCCGAGCATCCCTGACGTCATTCCGGGCGGCTCGCCGCGCAATCCGATGGGCGTCGCGGCGATGACGCTGTCCGGCGGGGAATACGCGATCCACGGCACCAACGTGCCGGGCTCGGTCGGCGGCTTCGTCTCCTATGGCTGCATCCGCATGCTCAACGACGACATCACCGATCTCTACAGCCGCGTCTCGGTCGGCACCACGGTGGTCGTGACGCGCTGATCCCCGGGACGAGATCCCGACAACAAGAGCCGCGTCCGTTGACGCGGCTTTCTTGTTACCAGAAGCGCCAACCGTGCGCGCACCAGCCGTCGCGATGGCCGCCATTGTAGCTCCGTGCGTAACCGCCGGCGAGCAACACCGCCGAAACGTTGGCGGTTCGCCTGGTCGCGACGTCGGCGAGAACCCGACCATATTTGTCAGGGCCAAGATTGGTGATCGTCACGCCGCCCTGGCCGAGCAGATCGCGCAATGCGCGGGCCGCGGCTTCGGCCTTGTCCAGTTCCTCCTGGCAGGATGCTTTCATCTCGGGTGCGTCGATGCCGCGCAAGCGAACGCGCACGACGAGATCGCGGCCGTCGCGCTGACGAAAACGCGCGAGAAAGGTGTCACCGTCAATGGTGCGAACGACGTCGACCGACTCGCGACGATCGGGATGGCCGCCCTGCTGGAGCACGATCTCGGCGTCCCGCGTGCCGCCGCCATCCGGGTGCGGGACCGTCCAGTTCGTCCCGTGCCTGAAGATGAGCACAGCCGCCAGCGCGACGCCGACCACGAACATCCACGGCAACAATCCGGAGAAACGACGGCCGAACGGCGAGCCGCGGAATGAGGGTCGATACTGATGGCTGGGATCGAAGCGCGGCATTCGCGCACGCTAGGGCTGAGTCGGCTGCACCGGCAAGTGTGCGTGAAACGCGCCTCAAAAGTCCGAGGCGATGCCTTTTCGTTCCCAATCACCGTACCGGGTGGGCTCGGGTCCCTTTGGTCCCTGCACCTCTTTCGGCGCAGCTTCGGCATGCGCCACCGCCGCAGCCTGCCGGCGCGCTTCGGCTTCGGCCAGCGCTCGCTGGGCCGCCGGCGATAGCGGCTTGCGGTCGGAAACGTGAGGCCGGTCACTCATCGTCGAATTTCTAGCGCAGGACGATCCGCGGCGCGACGCCCAATAACGCATTCCTGAAATTGCTCCGAAAGGGTCGAAAAACCCGGAAGCGATTCTTACATTTGGCATATTCGCGTGTCAGAGATCGCGTCCTCAAGGCATGCGCCCATTGCGGCGGAACTGCCGCTTGCTGAGAACCTTGCTTCCGCATGCCATCTCAACGTTTTGCCCCTCCATCCGAAGTGCCTGGTCTTGCCGCGCGGCGGATTGCTGCCGACATCGTCGACGGCGTGCTGCAGAAGCACCGCACACTTGACGAGCAGCTCGACGGCAGCGGCGCCCATCCCGGACTGAAGACGCTTCCCGACCGCGATCGCGCGCTGATGCGGCGCCTGGTCGCCACCGTGCTGCGCCGGCTCGGCACGCTCGGCCACGTGATGTCCCGCCTGCTCGACAAGGGCATCCCCTCCGATGCGCCGCGCGCGCAGAGCGCGCTGCTGATCGGCGCCGCCCAGATCCTCTGGATGGACGTGCCCGATCACGCCGCCGTCGATCTCTCCGTTCGCCTCGTGCAGTCCGACCGCCGGGCCGCCCGCTATGCCGGCCTCGTCAACGCCGTGCTGCGCCGTTGCGCCCGCGAGGGCAAGGCGCTGGTGGAAGAGGTTGCCGCGCAGTCGCTGGATTTGCCGCCCTGGATGCTCGCGCGCTGGAGCGCGCATTACGGCGAGACGGTCGCAAGGGACATGGCGCTCGCGCTCAGCCACGACCCTTCGCTGGATCTGACCGTGAAGTCGGACGCCGCGCAATGGGCGAGCCGGCTACATGGTGAGGTTCTGCCGACCGGATCGGTGCGTACGGTGCTGCACGGCGCGGTGACCATGCTTCCCGGCTTCGCCGAAGGACAATGGTGGGTGCAGGACGCCGCCGCCGCGCTGCCGGCCCGGCTGTTCGGCGACATTGCCGGCAAATCCATCGGCCGATCTCTGCGCCGCTCCCGGCGGCAAGACCGCGCAGCTGGCGCAGGCCGGCGCGCATGTCACGGCCATCGACCGCTCGCCCGCCCGGGTGGCGCGGCTGCGCGAGAATCTGACGCGGTTGTCGCTCCAGGCCGAAACCGTCGTCGCCGACGCCGTGGAATGGGCCGGCCCAGCCGATGGCTTCGACGGCATCCTGATCGATGCGCCCTGCACCTCGACCGGCACGATCCGACGCCACCCCGACGTATCCTGGCTCCGGCAGGAATCCGACATCGCCGCGATGACCACGCTCCAGCAGCGGTTGCTGCAAAAATCGGTCTCGCTGCTCAGGCCCGGCGGAACGCTGGTCTACTGCACCTGCTCGTTGGAACCCGAAGAGGGCGAGCATGCGATCGCCACGCTACTGGCCGCAGAGCCTGCGATTCGCCGCGTCCCGGTCGATGCGTCCGAGGTGTCGGGGCTCGGCGAGATCATCACCGCCGAGGGCGATTTGCGCACCCTGCCCAGCCATCTGCCGAACGCCGATCCCAAGCTCGGCGGGCTCGACGGATTTTTCGCGGCCCGGCTCGTTAAATCCTGATTTTGCACTGGATTTTGCGACCACGGCGCTGATTCGCGTCGTTCAAGGTGGTGTCGGCCGCCGGATTTTGGGATTAAGAAGGATTCGTCGGAATCCTCTCCCCATCAAGGCAAGGTGTGTCAGTCGCTCAACGCAGACGTATCTCGACGCTGGTGATGAACCGCTTCGCGCGGAATATGCTCGCGCGCGCGAGCGGTGGTTCCGTCGCCCTGTCGCGGGTCTGGCCCGGCCGCTCCGACCGGCTGATCATCGCGCCGCATGACCTGCGCACCGCGGATGCGACCCGCGCCGCCGAGATCTATGCCGGCCGCTTCGTCTTCGCCGGCAAGATCGTCAATTGCCACGGCCGCTCGATCTTCGATCTCGAGCCGCCGTCGGAGGATTGGGAGGTCGCGCTGCTCGGCTTCGGCTGGTTGCGCCATTTGCGCGCCGCCGACACCGCGCTGACGCGCGCGAATGCGCGCGCGCTGATAGAGGACTGGATCGCCAACCCCGGCGGCAAGCGCCGTGCCGTCGCGCGACGCGCCGACGTGCTGGCGCGACGCGTGATCTCGCTGCTGTCGCAGGCGCCACTGGTGCTCAACGACACCGACAACAAATTCTACCGCCGTTATCTGCGCGCGCTGGCGCGCGAGATCCGCTTCCTGCGCTACACCATGGTCAGCATCCCCGACGGGGTGCCAAAACTCCAGGTGCTGATCGCGCTGTGCTATGCGGCGCTGTGCCTCGCCAACCAGGCAAGTCACATCCGCAGCGTCTCGAAGAAGCTCTCGGATGAATTGCAGCGGCAGATCCTGCCCGACGGCGGACATATCTCGCGCAACCCGGGTGCGCTGATCGAGCTCTTGATCGACCTGTTGCCGCTGCGGCAGACCTTTGCCGCACGCAACATCGCGCCGCCGCCGGCGCTGCTCAACGCGATCGACCGCATGATGCCGATGCTGCGCTTCTTCCGCCACGGCGACGGCAATTTCGCGCTGTTCAACGGCATGAGTGCGACACCCTCGGACCTGCTCGCGACGCTGCTTGCCTATGACGACACCCACGGCGCGCCGATGGCGAACATGCCGCATACCGGTTTCCAGCGCCTCGATGCCGGACAGACCACCGTGATCATCGACACCGGCCCGCCGCCGCAGGCCGGCGTCAGCCATGACGCCCATGCCGGCTGCCTGTCGTTCGAACTGTCCTCCGGCATCAGCCGCATCGTCACCAATTGCGGCATGCCGACCACGGGCCGCGACAATTGGCGGCCGTTCGCACGCGGCACGGCAGCGCATTCGACGCTGACCTATCACGACACCTCGTCATGCCAGTTCGTGGAGATGTCGGCGATGAAGCGGCTCTTGCATGGCGCGCCCGTCACCAGCGGCCCCGTCGAGGTCGAGAGCTATCGCGAAATCGTGCAGAACGGCACGCTGCTGACGACGTCGCATGATGGCTATCTCGCCAAGTTCGGCGCGATCCACCGCCGCGTGCTGATGATCGCCAATGACGGCGCGCGCATCGACGGCGAGGACACGCTATCGCCGCCGCAGGGCGGACGCTTCAAGGGCGCGGATGCCGATTTCGCGCTGCGCTTCCATCTGCACGCGGCGGTGAAGGCGAGCCGGCTGTCCGATGCCCGCGGCGTCATGCTGGTGCTGCCGAACCGCGACGTCTGGACCTTCGAGGCGCTCGACGACAAGGTCGATCTCGAGGACAGCGTGTTCCTGGCCGGCAATGACGGCCCGCGCCGCACCGCGCAGATCGTGATCCGCCAGGATGCGCGGCAGGCGCCCTCGATCCGCTGGAGTTTCGTGCGCTCCACCGCCTCGCCGGCGATCACCAATGCCCGCAGAAACGCGCGGCGGGAGCCGGAACTTCCGCTGTAAACGCCCGCGATCCGGCCCCATCTGATCGTTGTGAAAGCGACCGAAAAACTGCTATCGAGCCCTCGCTCGCGCGACTGGCGACCTTGGATGGAGCACCATCGGGAAGCGTGGGACATAGCTGCCGCGCGCCTGGGCATTACTCCTTCAGACAGAGGATCTTGCTCATGACTGACCAGCCCCGCCGCGTCACCCGCGCACTTCTTTCCGTTTCCGACAAGACCGGCCTGATCGACTTCGCAAAGGCGCTTGCCGCGCATGATGTCGAGCTGGTCTCGACCGGCGGCACCTCCAAGGCGATCGCCGCGGCCGGCCTCAAGGTGAAGGACGTCTCCGAGCTGACCGGCTTCCCCGAGATGATGGACGGCCGCGTCAAGACGCTGCATCCGAAGGTGCATGGCGGCCTGCTCGCGATCCGCGACAACAAGGACCATGCGGAAGCGATGAAGGCGCACGGCATCGCACCGATCGATCTCCTGGTCGTCAATCTCTATCCGTTCGAGGCGACCGTCGACAAAGGCGCCGGCTTTGAGGATTGCATCGAGAACATCGATATCGGCGGCCCCGCGATGATCCGCGCCGCCGCGAAGAACCATGACGACGTCGCCGTCGTGGTCGAGGCGGAGGACTACAAGGCCGTGCTCGACGAGCTCGCCGCCAACAAAGGGGCAACCACGCTGAAGCTGCGCCGGCGCCTTGCCGCCAAGGCTTACGCGCGCACGGGCGCGTATGATGCCGCGATCTCGAATTGGTTCGCACGTCAGCTCGAAATCGACGCACCCGATTTCCGCGCCTTCGGCGGAAAGCTGATCCAGTCGCTGCGCTATGGCGAGAACCCGCACCAGACCGCGGCGTTCTATGCGACGCCCGACAAGCGGCCGGGAGTCTCGACCGCGCGGCAGCTCCAGGGCAAGGAGCTCTCCTACAACAACATCAACGACACCGATGCGGCCTATGAATGCATCGGCGAGTTCGACGCCAGGCGCACCGCGGCCTGCGTCATCGTCAAGCATGCCAACCCCTGCGGCGTCGCTGAGGGCTCCGACCTCGTCAGTGCCTATCGCAAGGCGCTGGCCTGCGACTCAACCTCGGCCTTCGGCGGCATCATCGCGATGAACCGCGCACTCGACGCTGATACCGCGCGGGAGATTACAAAGATCTTCACCGAGGTGATCATCGCGCCTGACGCCAGCGAGGAGGCGATCGCCATCATCGGCGCGCGCAAGAACCTTCGCCTTCTGCTCGCCGGCAGCCTGCCCGATCCGCGCGCGCCCGGCCTCACCGCCAAGACGGTGGCGGGCGGCCTTCTCGTGCAGAGCCGCGACAATGCGGTGGTCGACGACATGATTTTCAAGGTCGTGACCAAGCGTGCGCCTGATGATGCGGAGATGCGCGACCTGAAGTTCGCGTTTCGGGTGGCGAAGCACGTCAAGTCCAACACCATCATCTACGCCAAGGATCTCGCCACCGTCGGCATCGGCGCCGGCCAGATGAGCCGCGTGGATTCAGCGCGGATCGCGGCGCGCAAGGCCCAGGATGCGGCGGCCGAGCTGAAGCTCGCCGAGCCGCTCACCAAGGGCTCGGTGGTGGCGTCGGATGCGTTCTTCCCGTTCGCCGACGGCATGCTCGCCTGCATCGAGGCCGGCGCAACCGCCGTGGTGCAGCCCGGCGGCTCCATGCGCGACGACGAAGTGATCAAGGCCGCCGACGAGCACGGCATCGCCATGGTGTTCACGGGGACACGCCACTTCAGGCACTGATTGACTGGCGTGCGGGCTGCAAGAGTTGCGACGACTCCACCGACTTCGTCATTGCGAGCGCAGCGAAGCAATCCAGAATCTTTCCGCAGAGAAAGTCTGGATTGCTTCGTCGCTTCGCTCCTCGCAATGACGGGATGGAATTGCGGTAGTGCGGCTACTCCCGCACCCGCATCAACAGTCCCAGCCCCGCGACGAAGAACACCACCAGCACGGCCATGCCGGCCTTCTGGCTCGCCGTCACCGCGGTGATCACGCCGATCAGGAGCGGGCCGATGAAGGACGTCACTTTCCCCGTCAGTGCGAACAGACCGAAATACTGCGCGATGCGGTCCTTCGGCGCGAGGCGGATCAGGAGCGTGCGTGAGGCGGCTTGCAGCGGACCACCGGCTGCACCGATCAGGCAGCCCAGCACCAGATAAGCGCGTTCGGCCGCAGCGGCGAACAATGCACCGCCAGGCGCGGGCGGTGCGACCTTGATGAAGAAGATCGAATCCTTGTCGACCAGCAGGATCGCCGCCACCGCCAGCAGCAGGACCAGCATGCTGCCGGCGATCACACGCTTCGGCCCGATGCGATCGTCCAGCTTGCCGCCAAGCCATGCGCCAAACGCGCCGGCGATCGCGAGCATGATGCCGAAGGTGCCGATCTGGATCGTGTGCCAGCCGAACGTACCGGCGGCATAAATGCCGCCGAAGGCAAACAGCGACACCAGACCGTCGGTGTAGATCATGTTGGCGAGCAGAAACGCCGCGAGCGATTTCCGCTGCGGCAGTCCCTTGATCGATTGCTTCAGCTCCGACAGGCCTTCGTGCAGCGCCTCGCGCACCGGGCGCTTCGCCGGATAGTCCGGCGTAAACAGGAACATCGGCGTCACGAAAATGATGAACCAAAGTCCGGTCAACGGTCCGGCGGCGCGGTCGCCCTGATGGCTGGCGGGATCGAGCCCGAACAAAGGCGTGAGCCCGAGCAGCGTGCGGCCGGTCTCGGGATTGGCGGCGAGCAAACCGAGCACGATGATCAGGCTGACGATGCCGCCGATATAACCTGTCGCCCAGCCGGTGCCGGAGAGCCGGCCGAGCCGCTCCGGCGGGACCAGGGTTGGCATCATCGCGTTGTTGAAGAGGGTGGCGAATTCCGCGCCGACGCTGGCGAGCGCGACCGCGGTGAGCAGCGGCGGAATGATGGAGGGATCGCCGGGCTTTCCGATCCACAGCGTGCAGGATGCCAGCACCAGCACCGCGCCGAAGCCAGCGATCCATGGCTTCCTGCGGCCCGAAGCATCGGCAATGGCGCCTAGCAGCGGCGACATCAGCGCGATCGCGAGGCCCGCGGCAGCCATCGCAAAGCCCCACAGCGATTGGCCGGTAGCGGGATTCGGCGCAATGGCGGTGGCAAAATAGGGTGCGAACACGAAGGTCGTGATCAGCGTGAAATAAGGCTG
Source organism: Bradyrhizobium sp. LB13.1 (assembly GCF_054056815.1). Lineage (NCBI taxonomy): Bacteria > Pseudomonadati > Pseudomonadota > Alphaproteobacteria > Hyphomicrobiales > Nitrobacteraceae > Bradyrhizobium > Bradyrhizobium sp. LB13.1. The sequence goes on from NZ_JBSRYQ010000001.1 coordinate 483,640, forward strand.
CGCGGCCCAATCGAAGAAGATCCAGCTGACGACGGCGGCGCGCGGCGGAAAGGTCCGCTCCGCCTTGACGCGCGCATCCGAGGTAATCGTCGTCATCGTCCAGACCTCATCACGAACAGTTTTGCTTCTCTTGGGTCAAACCGTATAGCATTGCGGCGGCGCGTGTGAACTGGCCGAAGGCCGCTGCGGAAATTTGATGATGTCGTCTTTTTCGACACGGCGAGCATTTTTCGCCTTCGTTGCCACTCTGGCGTTCAGCCTTCCAACCGCGACCGCGCAGGATGCGCGGCGAGCTTATGTGCCGCCCGCGCTCGACACGGTGCACGCCGTTCCCGCCGAGCATGGGATGGTGGTGGCGCAGGAGAAAATCTCGGCGCAGGTCGGCGCGGACATCCTGCGGCGCGGCGGCAATGCCGTCGATGCCGCGGTCGCGACCGGCTTTGCCATGGCGGTGACCTATCCGCGCGCCGGCAATATCGGCGGCGGCGGCTTCATGGTGATTCATTCCGCCGAGCGCAACGAAGACATCACCATCGACTATCGAGAGACTGCGCCGGCTGCGACCACGCCGCAGATCTTCCTCGGCGCCGACGGCAAGCCCGATGCGGCGAAGTCGCGGGATTCCGCGCTCGGCGTCGGCGTGCCCGGCACCGTCGCGGGACTTGCGCTGGCCCTGGAAAAATATGGCTCGAGCCGGTTCACGCTGGCGCAATTGCTCGAGCCCGCGATCGCGATCGCCCGCGACGGCTTCGTCGTCAGCGACGACATTGCCGACACACTGCCGGGCTGGCACCGGCGCCTGGCGCGCTGGCCCACGTCAGCCAAAATCTTCTCGCGGCCTGATGGCACGCCACTCGGCGAAGGCGACAGGCTGGTGCAGAGCGATCTCGCCGAAACCCTGTCGGCCGTCGCCGCACAGGGTCCGCGCGGTTTCTATGAGGGTCCGGTCGCGGAAAAGCTCGCCAAGGCCGTGAGCGACGCCGGCGGCATCATGACGCCGGCCGATTTGAAATCCTACCAGGCGGTGATCCGTGCGCCAGTGCGCGGCACCTATCGCGGCTATGACATCGTGTCGATGCCGCTGCCGTCGTCCGGCGGCGTGGTGCTGGTGGAGACGCTCAACATCCTCGAAGGCTTCCAGCTCGCCGATTTTAAGCAAGGATCTCCGGCCTCGCTGCATCTGCTGATCGAGGCCATGAAGCGCGCTTATGCAGACCGTGCGCGCTATCTGGGCGATCCCGCCTTCGTCAACGCGCCGATCGGGACGCTCATCGCCAAGGACTACGCCGCCAAGCTGCGGGCAACCATCTCCGCCGATCGCGCCACGCCGTCGAAGCAGCTCGTTTCCACCGCCACCTCGCCGCACGAGGGCAGCAACACCACGCATTTTTCCGTCGTCGACGGCAGCGGCAACGCCGTCAGCAACACCTATACACTGAACTTCAGCTACGGCCTTGGCCTCGTCGCCGACGGCACGGGCGTGCTGCTCAACAACGAGCTCGACGATTTCACCGCAGCTGTCGGCGCTTCCAATGCCTACGGCCTCGTCGGCTTCGAGGCCAATTTGCCCGGGCCCGGCAAGCGGCCGCTGTCGTCAATGTCGCCGACTATCGTTCTGAAGGACGGCAAGCCGGTGCTGGTGACGGGCTCGCCCGGTGGCAGCCGCATCATCTCGACCGTGCTCCAGGTGATCGTCAACGTCCTCGATTACAAGATGGACGTTGCGGCTGCCGTGACCGCACCGCGGCTGCATCACCAATGGCTGCCAGACGAGGTTCGGATCGAGAGCGGCTTTCCCGACAATGTCCTGCTCGAGCTGAAGGCGATGGATCACCTCATCGTCGAGCCGATGGGACAGACGTCGGCGAATTCCATTGCGGTGACCGCCAACGGGCCGCTCGGCGCGCCCGATCCCCGCACGCGAGGCGCGGAAGCCGCGGGGCAGTAGCTCTGTCCTTGCATAACGCGAAGGCCTGCCCGTGCTTGCGCAAGCCGCCGCGCATGCTACCACCGCCCGCATAAGGGAATTGCCGGGGAGACGCTCATGACCACGACCGATCCGACCGAGCGCATCGAACGCGCCGAGATCGAAGACACCAGCCTTCTTGCCTTCTATCGCGACATGAACGCACCGGAGCGCCGGACATTCTGGGCTTGCGCGGCAGGCTGGGCGCTGGACGGCATGGACTTCATGATCTACCCGCTGGTGATCGGCACCATCATCGCGCTGTGGAAGGTCGATGCGGGATCGGCCGGCCTCGCCGGCACCGTGACGCTGCTGGCGTCCGCCATCGGCGGCTGGCTCGGCGGTTATCTCTCCGACCATATCGGCCGGGTCAGGACGCTCCAGATCACTATCATCTGGTTCTCGGTGTTCTCGCTGGTCTGCGCGGTCGTGCAGAATTTCGAACAGCTCCTGATCGCGCGCGCGGTGCTGGGCCTCGGCTTCGGCGGCGAGTGGGCGGCGGGCGCCGTGCTGATGGGTGAAGCGATCCGGCCGCAATATCGCGGGCGCGCGGTCGGCTCGGTGCAATCGGGCTGGGCGGTCGGCTGGGGCCTCGCGGTGCTGTCGCAGGCGATCCTGTTCTCGGCTTTGCCGCCGGAGACGGCATGGCGCTGGATGTTCGTGATCGGCGCGCTGCCGGCGCTGCTGGTGTTCTACATCCGCCGCTCCGTCACCGAGCCCGAGGTCGCGGCCGAAGCCCGCGCCAAACAGGTCGCGAGTGGCAATCGTCCGGCGCTCTGGGAAATCTTCTCCGGCCCGATCCTGAAAACCACGATCCTGGCGTCGCTGATGGCGACGGGCTGCCAGGGCGGCTATTACGCCGTTACGTTCTGGGTGCCGCAATTCCTGACCAAGGAGCGGCACCTCTCGATCGTCGGCTCGACCGGCTACCTATCGACGCTGATCATCGGATCCTTCATCGGCTATCTCGTCGGCGCCTGGCTCGCCGACCGGATCGGACGGCGCAATCTGTTCCTGATCTTCTCGATCGGCGCGATGGCTGTGGTGCTGCTCTATACGCAACTGCCGCTGACCAATGAAATCCTGTGGGTGCTCGGCTTCCCGCTCGGCTTCTTCGCCTCGGGCTATTTCTCGGGGATCGGCGCGTTCCTGACCGAACTTTATCCAACGCGGCTGCGCGGCTCGGGCCAGGGTTTTTGCTATAATTTCGGCCGCGGCATCGGCGCGCTGTTTCCGTTCCTTGTCGGCTCGCTCTCGGCGACCACGTCACTCGCGAACGCGATCGCGATGTTTGCAGTGGTGGCCTACGCGCTGTTCTTCATCGCCGCCTTCGCGCTGCCGGAGACCCGCGGGCGGATATTGCACGCGGACTGACGGGCACCGTCGTCCGGGGGCGGTGAGGCAACTTACCGCCCCACCTGATACGGCCCGCCCTTCTCAAGCGCACGGTTGTACGCCGGCCGCGCGTGAATGCGCTCCAGAAACGCCATCGCCTTGGGATGGCCGAGCTCGAGCCCGCCACGCGCCTGGGCTGCCTCGAGCGGAAAGCTCATCTGGATGTCGGCCGCGGTGAACTCGCTGCCGGCGAACCACTCGCTCTTGCCGAGCTCGCCTTCCCAGTAATCCATGTGCTGCTTGAGCTGCGGATTGACGAGCGCGGTGAGCGCCTGGTTCGAGACTTTGCGCACCAGGGGGCGCAGCAACGCCGGCGCGCGCTTCGGCATCAGCGTGAACAGCAGTTTTAACAGCAGCGGCTGCATCGCCGATCCTTCGGCATAGTGCAGCCAATAAGTGAAGCGCAGCCGCTCGGGCGTGTTCGGCGGCGGGACCAGCCGGCCGTTGCCGTAGGTGGCGATGAGATATTCGATGATCGCGCCTGATTCGGCGACGGTGTTGCCGTTGTCGGTGATGACGGGCGACTTGCCGAGCGGATGGATGGCGCGCAGCTCCTTCGGCGCGCGCATGTCCGGCTGGCGCTGATAGCGCACGATCTCGTAAGGCACGCCCAACTCCTCGAGCAGCCACAGCACGCGCTGCGAACGGGAATTGTTGAGGTGGTGAACGGTCAGCATCGCTTGGTCCCCGGGCTAGGCGTGGTCGGTCGGCCGCGTACGTGCCAGCCCGGGAACGCAATGTCGAGCCATCCCGTCGGATATTTTCACCCGGGTATATTGACGCCGAGAATTTACCCGGATATTAAACGGTCCAACGTCGTCAATTTGGCAGTGATCTCGATGCAGAGGACTTTCACCGCATTCCAAGGCCCGCGCCGACTGGCGTCGGGACCGGCAGGAGAGGTCGCGCTGGTCGTCAAGCGGATCACCCCATTGCCGGACGAGCCCATCATCATCTTCGAGGACGACACGGGCCGATCAATCGACTTCGATCTGCGCGGCGGGGATCGCGAGGTGTTGGCGCGGCTGGCAAAGCTGGTCCCGCCTCCAGTTGAGGAGACGACACCGTCGAGCGAACCGCGTGGCCGCGGCCGGCCGAAGCTCGGCGTGGTCGCGCGGGAGATCACGTTGCTGCCGCGGCACTGGGAGTGGCTCAACGCGCAAGCAGGCGGCGCCTCGGTCGCGCTGCGAAAGCTCGTCGACGAAGCGCGCCGCGCGAGCGGCGACAAGGACCGCGAGCGTCAGGCGCGCGATGCGGCCTATCACTTCATGTCGACCATGGCCGGCAATCTGCCGCAGTTCGAGGACGCTTCGCGCGCGCTGTTCGCGGATGACCGGCGGCGCTTCACCGGACTGATCGCGGATTGGCCCACTGACATCCGCGATCACATCGTCAAGCTCGCCTATAGCGACCGCGCCTAGGCGCGCCTTTACTCACAAACCCATCAACGGTCGAGCCGCGCATTGCGCGGCAACGGCTTCGCATGCTCTGATGAAAGACACATCCATGTCCGCCTCCAAACCGCTCTGGACGACGTTCCTGCGCTTCCTCGCACCGTTGATGCTGAGCAATGCGCTGCAATCGCTGTTCGGCACCGTCAGCAACGTCTATATCGGCCAAATGATCGGCGTCGACGCGCTCGCGTCGGTGTCGGTGTTCTTCCCGGTAATATTCTTCCTGTTCGGTTTCGTCATGGGGCTGAGCACCGGCGCCACGGTCCTGATCGGCCAGGCCCATGGCGCGGGCGAGCAGGGTCGGATCAAGATTGTCGTGGGCACCACGCTCGCGGTCGGCCTGTTGCTGTCGATTTCGATTGCGCTGATCGGCGGGATCTTCAGCCGGCAATTGATGATGATGCTTGCGACCCCCGCGGACATTCTCGACCAGGCCAGCGCGTATGCCCGTGTCATGCTGTTCACCATGCCATTCGGCTTCGTCTTCCTGCTGATGACAGCGATGATCCGCGGCGTCGGCGATGCGCTGACGCCGCTGCTGGCGCTGGCGTTGTCGACCGCGATCGGCTTGATCCTGACGCCGATGCTGATCCACGGGTCGCTCGGATTGCCGGCGGTCGGAATCACCAGCCCGGCCTGGGCGGCGGCGATCGCCAACGCGCTGGCGCTGATCGCGCTGGCCGCCTATTTGCTGCGGAGGAAACATGCGTTGGCACCGGACGCTGCACTGCTGCGTCATCTCCGGCTCAATCGTGTGGTGCTGGGGCAAATCCTCGGCATCGGACTGCCGAGCGCGATCGGCATGGTGGTGATGGCGATCGCCGAGCTGGTGCTGCTCGGCCTCGTCAACACCTATGGGTCCGACGCCACCGCCGCCTATGGCGCGGTCAACCAGGTGATGGGCTATACGCAGTTCACGGCGATATCGATTTCGATCGCGGTCTCGATCCTCGGCGCGCAGGCGGTTGGCCGCGGCGACAGAACGCGGCTCGATGGCATCGTACGCACCGGCCTCATGTTCAACATCGTCCTGACGGGCGGGCTGGTGGCGCTGATCTATCTCGCGCCGCGCGCCGTGCTCGGTGTCTTCATCACTGACGACATCGTGCTCGATCTCGCGAAGAGCTTGCTCCAGATTGCGTTGTGGAGCTCGGTGCCGTTTGGCCTTGCGACGGTGTTTTCAGGCGCGATGCGCGCTGCCGGCGTGGCGCTGACGCCGATGCTGCTCTCGATCGTCGCCATCGTCGCAATCGAGCTGCCATCTGCGGTGATCCTGAGCCGCACGATCGGCCTACAGGGTGTGTGGGCCGCCTATCCGATCGTGTTTTGCGCCATGTTCCTTTTGCAGATGGGCTATTACCTTCTGGTGTGGCGCAAGCGAACGATCCGGCGTCTGATCTGACGACATCATCAAGAGATTACGACCGTCATTAAACGGTGGACCCGTGGCGCGCGCTGCGCCACAATGTGAAAAACCGACGTCAGGGAGAACGATTTTGACCCGCACAGCCCCGCAGTTCCTGTTCGATTTCGGCAGTCCGAACGCCTATCTCAGTCATCTCGCGATTCCGGCGATCGAGCAGCGCATCGGCGTCAAGTTCGAATATGTGCCGATCCTGCTCGGCGGCATCTTCAAGTCGACCAACAACAAGTCGCCGGCCGAGACGCTCGCCGGCATCAAGAACAAGCGCGAATTCCACACGGTCGAGACCGAGCGCTTCGTCAAGCGCTTCCAGGTTCAACCCTATGTCATGAATCCCTTCTTCCCCGTCAACACGTTGAACCTGATGCGCGCGGCGATCGCGGCGCAGCTCGAAGGCGTGTTCGAGACCTATGTCGAGGCCGCCTTCCATCACATGTGGCGCGAGCCGAAGAAGATGGACGATCCTGAAATCGCGGCGAAGGCGCTGGCGTCTTCCGGTCTCGACGCCCAAAAACTGTTCGCCCGCGCGCAAGAGCCCGAAGTGAAGGGCAGGCTGATCAAGAACACCGAGGAGGCCGTCGCGCGCGGCGCGTTCGGCTCGCCGACCTTCTTCGTCGGCGACGAGATGTTCTTCGGCAAGGAGCAGCTGCGCGAGGTCGAGGAGATGGTGTCGGGAAAGTAGCCCGCTCATTCTCCAGCGACAGAATGTGATCGCGGCAGCATTCTGGATTGCTTCGCTTCGCTCGCAATGACGACTATAAATAGATCGCCAACAACAGTAAGAACAACCGCAAGAGCAACAAGGACAATCCCATGCGTATCCTCGTGGTCGGTGCCGGCGCCATCGGCGGCTATTTTGGTGGTAGGCTGTTGCAGGCCGGCCGCGACGTGACCTTCCTGGTCCGGCCGCGGCGCGCCAGCGAGCTCGCGAGCGCCGGCCTCGTCATCAAGAGCCCGAATGGCGACGTGACGCTGAAGGATCCGCCGCGGGTCGAGGCCGACAAGCTCAAGGACAAGTTCGACGTGGTGCTGTTGAGCTGCAAGGCGTTCGATCTCGACGACGCCATCAAGTCGTTCGCGGCGGCGGTCGGGCCCGACACGGCGATCATTCCGATGCTCAACGGCATGAAGCATCTCGATATCCTCGACGGCAAGTTCGGCAAGGAGCGCGTGCTCGGCGGCCTCTGCGCCATCGCCGCGACGCTCAACGAGAAGCGCGAGGTGGTGCAGCTCCAGCCGATGCAGTCGATCAATTACGGCGAGCGCGACGGAAAGCCGTCGGATCGCGTCAAGGCGATCGACGAGGCCTTCAAGGGCGGCATCAATGGTGCCACGGCCAGCCAGAACATCATGCAGGACATGTGGGAGAAGTGGGTGTTCCTCTCCTCGCTGGCGGCGTCCACCAGCCTGATGCGCACCTCCGTCGGCAACATTCTCGCCGCCCCCGGCGGCAGGGACTTTTTGCTCGGCATGCTGGACGAGACCAGCGCGATCGCCACCGCCTCAGGCTACACGCCGGGCGGTCCGTTCTTCGAGCGCGTGAAGGGTAACCTCACCACCGAGGGTTCGCCGATGACGGCGTCGATGTTCCGGGACGTCAAGGCCGGCCTGCCGGTCGAGGCCGATCACGTCATCGGCGACCTCATCGCGCGCGCCGATGCCGCCAAGGTGCCGGTGCCGAAGCTGCGCATCGCGTACACGCATTTGAAGGCGTATGAGAAGCAGCGGGCGGGCTGACCGCACCTTCCGCTATTTGAAGTACGCGAGATAATGCGAGACGGCCGTGATCTCCTCGTCGCTCATGTGATAGGCGACATCGGCCATCGCGGCGCCTCCGCCGCCGACGCGCTGGTTGGTCTTGTAGTCGCGCAGCGCCTTGACCAGATATTCCTCTCGCTGACCCGCGAGTCGCGCGACGGCCTTGGTGCCGGCAAAGCTATCGGTATGGCATGAGGCGCAGCGGCGGCCGACGGCAACTTGCGCGCCCTTTTTCGACAGGTCCGGGTCTTTGTCTTCCTCGCCCTTTGGCGGCGTCATTTGCGAGAAATAAGCACCGAAATTGCGGACGTCCTCGTTGGTGATTTCCTCCGCGATGGGCTGCATCTGGTCGTTCTTGCGCGAACCAGCGCGGAAGAACACGAGCTGCCATTGCAGAAATTGATCGGGCTGGCCGGCGAGCGAGGGGATATTCTCGGTCTGCGAGATGCCGTTCTCGCCGTGACAGCCGGAGCAGACGGCGGCCTTCTCCTTGATCGCGGCGTTGTCGGCGGCCTGGGCCGGGACGAATGCGAGCGCTGTGAGCGCGAGCGCGTTGATAGCGAGCGAGATGACCTGCCGGCGCATGATTGAAGATTCCGCTTTGACGAGTTCGTCATTCCCGGAGCGCGCCTGAGGACGAACCCGGACTCGATAACCCTCGTTCGTGGTTTTGGGTTCCAGACTTGTACGCAAGCAGCGCGCAGATTCGGAACCACAGCGTGCGAAATTGAAAACGAGAAAGGCTGCGGTGCCCCTCGGCCCCGCAGCCTCGCGTCCTTGTACGCTACTTCTTGCTGTAGCTGATGCGGTAGATCGCGCCGGCCCAATCGTCAGCGACGAGGATCGAGCCGTCCTTGGCGAGGATGATGTCGTCGGGACGGCCGAGATAGCCCTGGTCGCCCTCGATCCAGCCGGAAGCAAACACCTCCTGCTTGGCATTCTTGCCGTCGGGTCCGACGATCACGCGCATGATGCGGCCACCCTGGTATTTGTGACGATTCCAGGAGCCGTGCTCGGCGATCAGGATGTTGTTCTTGTACTCAGGCGGAAATTGATCGCCGGTATAGAACTTCATGCCGAGCGGAGCGACGTGAGCGCCGAGGTTCAGCACCGGCGGCGTGAACTCGGAGCATTTGTGGCCCATCGCGAACTTCGGATCGGGCAGGTCACCCTGATGGCAATAGGGATAGCCAAAGTGCTCGCCCATTTTCGAGATCATGTTCAGCTTGTCGCTGGGTAGATCATCGCTGACCCAGTCACGCGCGTTCTCGGTGAACCAGTACTTGCCGGTACGCGGATCGACGTCGCCGCCGACCGAGTTGCGGACGCCGAGCGCATAGACTTCGGCATTGCCGGTCTTGGGATCGACGCGGCGGATTTGCGCGACGCTGGTCGGGGGCACGCCGATGTTGAAGGGCGGTCCGAACGGAATGTAGAACCAGCCTTCCTTGTCGACAGCGATGTACTTCCAGCCATGCGCGGCATAGGACGGCATGTCGTCATAGACGACCTTGCCCTCGCCGAGATTGTCCATCTTGGCTTCGGCATCGTCGTAGCGGATCAGCTTGTCGACCGCGATGACGTAAAGCGCGCCGTCCTTGAAGGCCAGACCGGTGGGCATGTTCAGCCCCTTCAGGATGGTCTTGACCTCCTTCTTGCCGTTGTTGTCCTTGATGGCATAGACGTTGCCGAGGCCGAACGAGCCGACGAACAGCGTGCCCTTGTCACCCCAGGCCATCTGCCGCGCGGCCAGCACACCGGACGCGTAGACCTCCATCTTGAAGCCCGCCGGCAGCTTGACCTTCTTGACGATATTGGCGAGCTCGGCCTCCGACGCGCCGGTCGGCGGACCCGACGGCGGCGCCAGACCCTTCTGCGCCTCGGTCTCGTCGCCGAGGAACCAGTCATCCGGCGGATGGGTCCAGAACTCCTTGGTGCCGGATTCGTATTTCTTCAGCGGCTTGTTCTTGTCCTGCGCGTAGCCAGCGCTGGTCCCCGCAAGAAGGGCCACGGCCGCAAGCGCCAACACGGATCGATGGAACATCGATGTCATCGCGTCACTCCCTAAGGCAGCCGTCAGGGCTGCACGTTATTTTATTATGGCTAGTCGAGAGGCGAAGTTTTGAGTCTGTCGAGAGGACAGACGCAAAAAGGTTAGCACATCTGCGAGCAGTGAGAAGCGCGCCGCATGCGCCGCAATTGGCCTCGATAAAAATTGAGACGGATGTTCTCGGCCCGAGCACGGCAGCGGCAACGGTCTCGCTGCAACGCGGAATCGAGGCAGCGCATGGCCAATTTGCAGGCAGCAGGACGGTCGGGAACAAAAAACGCGAAAACAACCCCATGCACAGTAGAACGGCGGAGGCCATTTTGCTCCCGGTGACTCCGGACAGGCATTTGGTGCATCGGGCAAATTGGCAAAAGCGGCGACTACGGGGCGGCGGCGTAGGGACCATCGCCGAAAATCGTCTCGTGATAGCCTTTCGACCCCACATCGCGCGCCAGCGTGCTGCGAAAATCGCGGCCATCGCGAAGGCAGTTCAGGACATGGGCGAAGTCGAATTGGGGCCGCCAGCCCAGCTCGCGCCTCGCGCGGTCGTTGACATAGACCCGGTCGATCTCGGGGAACAGCCGCCAGCCGCGCGCCGCATAGAGCTCCGCACAATCCGGATAGAGCTCGCGCACGACATTGGCCGCATCGCGCGCAAGTGCTGCCAGATGGCGCTGCTCGAACGGGCTCGTGGCCGACACGATGTAGCGGGCAAACCCGATCTTCGGCGCACGCTCGCCGGCGAGCAGATGGGCGTTCGCCGCGTCCGCGATATCCAGCCGGCGATAGAGCAGCTCGTTGGCTTGCGCGTTCTCCAGCGTGTAAGCTGATCGCATTGCAGGATCGTCATCGTCTTCGGGGAAGAAGCGCGAGGTCCTCAAGACCAGGACCGGCAGGCCGCGCTCGCGACAGAACAGCTCGCAGAGAGTTTCGGCCATCAGCTTGGTCGTGCCGTAGATGTTCTTGGGCACCGCCGGCAGGTCCTCGGTGACCCACACAGCGGCTTGGCCGGCGTCGGGCCGAAGCTGCGAGCCGAACGCGCTGGTTGTGCTGGTGAAGACAAAGCTGCGCACGCCGGCGGCCACCGCCGCTTCGAGCAGATTGAGCGTGCCAGTGACGTTGGTGTCGATGAAATCCTGCTTGCTGTGGGTTGCCACATGCGGCTTGTGCAGCGTCGCAGTGTGGATCACGGCGGTAACGCCGGCCATCTGGCCTCGCACGAAATCAGAATCGACGATCGAGCCGACGGCATCGGTGAAGGGCGACGGTTTCAGATCGACCCCGCGCACAAGCGATCCGCGCCCGCGGAGCGTGCGGAGAAGGGCCTCCCCGAGATGGCCGGCGCTGCCTGTGACCAGAACTGTCATTCGAGGCCCAATACAGCCGCCACCGGCGTGGGAAACCACGACCCCGTCCGGCTCGGCTGGATGCTTTGGGAAAAATTGGAGCGGGCGAAGGGGCTCGAACCCTCGACCCCGACCTTGGCAAGGTCGTCAGGTAGGGCAAATGTGGGCGTATGTGGCCAACGTAAAAACATCGCTTAAGCTTGATTCTAATAAGGTTTTGCGCTTCGAGCCGTTTTGTGGTTGGCATATTACCACAGAACAAAACACGGGGATTCTTTACCCCACTTTACCCCCGAGGCCATCAATGCCCGTCCAAAGGCTAACCCGCGACCGCGTCGAAAGCGCAAAGCCAGCTGCGGCCCGTTACGAGGTCAGGGACGCGGCTTACCCCGGCCTGCACCTTGTCGTGCAGCCGTCCGGCGCGAAGTCATGGGCATTCCGCTATGTCATAGCAGGGGTTACCCGGAAGCTGACCCTGGGTCAGTATCCGGCCCTCACCCTGGAAGCGGCGCGCGCTGACGCAGCGACGGCGCGGGGCGAGCTTGCCAAGGGGGGCGACCCTGCCGGGCTCAAGGCGGATGCCCGGAAGGCCGCCCCGGCAAACACGGTCTTGGCGGCATTCAAAGCCTATGACCGGGGCCATCTGTCTTGGGGCCGCGAGTATATCGACCACGAAACGGGCGAACGCAGCAGGGCCAAGGCTGTCGAACCGGCCGTCGGCGAAGAGACGGCCGCCGCAACCCGGTCGTTCTTCCTGCGCCTCGCGCTGCCTGCATGGGGCCGCCGCCCGGTCGGTTCCGTTACCCGGCAAGACGTCGTCGCATTGCTGGACAACCTGAAGGGCTTTAAGGATGCCCGGCGCAAGGGCAAGACCCGCTTGTCGCATTTCTTCGGCTGGACGATGGATCGCAACGCTACTGTGATCGTCAACCCGGCGGCAGGCGTGCAAACCGGCGAGATCGCGCCGAGCCGCGACCGCGCATTAACCAACGATGAATTGCGCGCCGTGTGGCTCGCCTGCGATGGCGTCGGTACGTTCGGTGCGATAGTGCGCACGATGATTTTAACCCTCGGCCGCCGAGGGGAAGTCGCCGAAATGCCCTGCGCAGAACTATCGGATTCGCTGTGGTCCATCGAGAGAGGTCGCACGAAGAACGGCCGCCCTATCGACATTTACCGCACGGCTGCCCTCAATGAGGTACTATCGTCGGTGAAGCGTACCGATGACTGTCCGTTCGTCTTCGAAGGGCGTCACGTCAATCGGCCAATAAGCGGCTTCAGCGATTGGAAAGATAAGCTCGACGCGGCAACGGGTGACGCCGTAGGTCCGTGGACACTGCACGACCTGCGACGCACGGGCACGAGCATTATGCAACGCATCGGCATTCCATTCGAAGTACGCGAAGCGTGCTGTAATCACACGATCAAGGGCGTCGCCGGCGTCTACAATCGGCACGACTATGCCGAAGAAAAGCGTCACGCCTTTGAAGCGCTCGCGGCCGAAGTCGTGCGCATCGTCAGCGGTAAAACCGACTCGAACGTGGTCGCACTGCGCCGCTGATCCTAACGTTCCTTTGATTCTTTCTCGTGCATCTGGCATATGTTGCAAATGGCCCCGGACAAATCTGGACGGGGCACAGGTCGAAAGAAACCGACCCTAGTTCTTCCCCTCTAAGCCTTCGCGGTAAGTCCGCTGGTTGGGGATGACGTCGAACGACAGTCCCGCTCAAAAGGACTGTTATGCGGGAAAGGTGACACGGCGGGTGCCGTGTCCGGGCATTCGACGCCCTTTTACCCTGCGCCATTTGTGCGCGGTCATCTGCAAAACGCTGCTTATGATTAACAAGGGAAAAGGTGCAACCGTGTCCGCGTGCGAATTCGAGTTACCCAAGCTAAAGCGGTACCTGCGCGTTGCGCAGGTGCGCGAACGTTATGGCAATGCGTCCGACGAATGGATTCGTCGCAAGACGCGCGAAGCCGCCTTCCCTTGTCCGTACTACATCGACGGGGCTGACAGATTTTGGTCCGCCGAAGAGTTGGACGCGTGGGACGCCGCAACCCTGAAGCGCGAGCCGCAACGGCCGCGAAAGGCGGTGCGGCCATGAAGCGCGGCTCCATCGACCTGATTGACGCGCGTGAAGCGTGCGCCATCATTGGCGGCTCTAAACCCATCAGCCGTTCGACCTTCTATCACGGCATCGCAGCCGGCCGATATCCGCCGCCCGTGCACGTCGCGCCGCATACGGCGCGGTGGCCGAAGCAGGAAATTGAATCCTGCGTCCATGTTGTCATCAAAGCACGGCGGCGCAAGCTCCAATCGACGCGGCTGAAGATGGCTTCGACGAGGTGCAACCATGGCCGCCCGTGATCGCATCAGCATTGAGTATCTGTGCGCGGTTTGCCGCCGTGCGATCGCACTGCGTGACGCCGCGATGTATTACGCCAGCGCGGAACAGCGACGGCTTTGGCAATGGGATATCCGACCATTCGTCGCACAGGCCGAGCGAGAATGGCCGTTCACCCCTCATTGCGGCGTCATCAATTGCGTGGACAGTGGTTGGGCCTTCGTGAGGTATGACGGCCGCCCGTTGGCCGAGGCGATGCGAAAGTCGCGCGGCTTCCATCGGCTCTAACAAAATATCCGCCCGCCGTGTTGAGTCACTAACACGACGGGCAGTCGGTACAGGCATGAAGGGTTGAGGTATGCCACAGAGATCGAGCACCGTCCAAGTAACGTTGGGCGATCCCGCCAAGGCCGCCGCCGCCATCCGGCGCATCAGACCGAGGGGTCTTGTGAAGATGACAGCCATCGATCCCTCCGGCTCCAAGGACGTGATGCGCGGCACGAAGTGCTTCAAGATGCCGGAAGAGCGCGATGCGCTAATCCGCTGGATTGCTGCGCACGACGGCGTAGAGAACCTGTACTTTGAACCGAACCCGCCGCGCGCCCGCGCTGACAAGCGGTCAAAGGAAACGGATATCGCCGCCGTCGAATATGCGTATGTCGATTGCGATCCGAAGAGCGGCGAAGACCCGTCCGCGGCACAAGAGCGAATCCGCGAACGACTCGCGTCCGGGGACGCGCCCGAACCGACGTTCGTCTATTCGTCCGGCGGTGGGGTGGTCGCGCTGTGGCGGCATGCGAAGCCCATCACGGACATTGAACAGGCAAAGGCGATCAACGTCGGACTCGCGCAAGTGCTCGGCGGCAAGGCGCAAGGCTTTGATTCGTGTCAGTCGATTGACCATCTGTACCGCGCGCCACACACGACGAACATTCCCAATGAGAAGAAACGCGCCAACGGCCGCAAGGTGACTGTCGCGAGTGGCTTGCAAGGCGACCCGACGCGTCGCTACACGCCCGATGAACTGCCGAGGGGGTACGTCGCAAAAATCTATGACGCGCCTGCCCTTGCCGATGTTCCTGAAGTGGACCTGAACGATTTGCCGATTAGCGACACGCTGAAGGAAATCATCCGCGACGGCCGGTCAGAGAACTGCGACGCGCCGGACGACGACTCGAATTCCGGTTGGCGCATGAAGGGAATCAACCTGATGGCAGCCGCTGGTATCACGCAAGAACAGATTGTCGGACTCTTCGATGACCCGGCGAACGGCGACCTTGTCGATGCATTGCATGAGAAGCTCGGCAGCAAGCAGGCCGTGCGCAAGCGTGTTCGTGACGAATACGCCAAGGCGCAAGCTTACATTGCGGAAGACAGGAAGGATGACTTCGCCGACGACGTGGACCGGCCGGACGACGACGGCGAAACGGTCGTGAAGCTGAAGACGACGAATACGGCGAAGGTGAATCCTTACGCGGGTGTTTCGCTCGCTGCCATTCTCGCGGCGAAGCCGCCAAAGTGGACACTTGAAGGTATCATTCCGAAAGGGTCGTTCTTCGAAATCTTCGGACGCGAGAAGGCAGGCAAGACGTTTTGGGCTTTGCATCTGGCGTTGTGCGTGGCGACGGACACCGATTGCTTCGGGCGGGCAGTCGCGCCGGGCCGTGTCCTCTACATCATCGCCGAAGGCAACCGCCGCCTGTTCGCCAACCGAGTTCTTGCGTGGGTTAAAGGGCAGGCGGGCAACAACGCCAAGCGCGCCGCAGAACTGCGCGCGGCCATCGACCAAAACTTCCGCATTGTCCCTATCCCGGTTTACATGAACCGCGAGAAGGACGCCAAAGCGTTGCTAGAGGCGAACCCCGGCCGTTTGTCAATGATCGTTATCGACACCCTCTTCCGCAACATGGAAGGGGACCCAAACGGCTCGCAGGACATGGGTCGTTTCGTCAAGGGAATCGACTTCGTGCGGACCCGGCTGCGCGCAACCATGCTGTTACTGCATCATCCCGGTCACTCGAATACGGAACGCTCGCAAGGTTCGTCCGCGCTCGCCGCCGCCATCGATGGCCGGGTCCGGTTCTTCATCGGCAAGGACAAAAAGAACGCGCGTGTGGCAAGTCATATTCCTGCGTGATGGCGCGGTGCCCGAAAAGCCGGACGCGTTCGAACTAGTCCAGGCCGTGGTCGAAGTCGGCGGCGTCACGTATGACTGGGACGACCCGAACGACGACAGCGAAGTGGCTTTGCCGGACGTGTTGTCGGCGTACCTGTCCAAAATCGAAGTGCCTTCCGTAGCCGAGGACTTTGGCGGCGAACTGACCGACGAAGAGGAACTCTTGATTCGCATCGTCGCGGAAAAACCGGCGACGCAGAAGGCGCTAGAGAACGGCAAGTGGAAGCGGTCGCGGTTGTCCCGGACCGTCGCCGATTGTGTGATGAAGGGTTGGCTGGAAAAAGGGACCCTGAAGCCAACAAAGCAGGGCGCCAAACATGCTGAAACGCTGGGCGTGGAGGACGCCGAAGAGGGAATCGAATAGGCTTGGGAATCGCCCCCCCAATTGCCCTCGATTCCCAGGTGGGAATCCCGGCTGCGAGAATCACACGAATTATCTTTATTGTTGCGTTTGCGCAGATTCCCACGTGGGAATCGGTTGGGAATCATGAGCCGATTCCCGATTCCCACGCTGTTCCCGCTCCTAAGAGCGGGACAGTGGGAATCAGCTTAGGATCTTGGGCAAGGTTGAGCGTGATTATATTGAAGCCTTACGCGTTTGCGCTAGGGGCCGGCCTAGCCTCGTAGAGCGCTCGCCCTGATGCTCACGGCCCCGGGCTGGGCGACGTTTCTTTTATACGCGCTCGACTCCTTTTGCGGGCTGATAGCCCTGCCCCAGCCCTACTGCACACCATAGCGTGTGAAGGCATCGCGCTAACGTCCTTTACGCTTACAGCACTTCGGTTTCAGCCCTTGGCGCTAACGCTCTGCTGAAAGGCATGCCAAGCACACATCGACCGCCATCACGTGTCATGGGCAGGGCAGCACAATAGCGAAAATAACTTTTGCTTGCTTGAGCCCCGGTGACCTGCCCCTGCCGATTTCCTCCAGTTGAAGTTAGAGTCCGGCCTTCTGAAGGACGGACAAATGAAGCGAGCCAGGTTTACGGAAGAGCAGATTATAGGCGTGCTGCGCGAGCATGAGGCCGGTGCGAAGACGGCCGATTTGGCACGCAAGCACGGCGTCTCGGAAGCGACGCTTTACAACTGGAAGTCCAAATTCGGCGGTATGGACGTCTCGGAGGCCAAGCGGCTACGGCAGCTTGAGGACGAGAACGCCAAGCTGAAGAAGCTATTGGCCGAGCAGATGCTGGATGCGGCGGCGCTGCGTGAGCTTCTTTCAAAAAAATGGTAGGGCCCGCCGCCAAGCGCGAAGCTGTCGCGCATCTGCAGGCCGAATTGGGACTGTCAGAACGGCGGGCCTGCATCATCGTCAGCGCCGACCGCAAGATGATCCGTTATCGGTCGAGCCGGCCGCCCGATGCCGAACTGCGGGTCCAACTGCGCGAACTGGCCAACGCCCGCCGGCGCTTCGGCTATCGGCGGTTATTCGTGCTGCTGCGTCAGCATGGCGAGCCGTCCGGGCTGAACCGTATCTACCGCCTTTATCGGGAGGAAGGCCTCAGCGTGCGTAAGCGCCGGGCTCGCCGCCGCGCGGTCGGCACCCGGGCGCCGATCCTGCTCGAGGCCCGGCCGAATGCCCGTTGGTCGCTGGATTTTGTCCATGACCAGTTTGCCAATGGGCGCCGGTTCCGGATCCTCAACATCGTCGATGACGTGACCCGGGAATGCCTGGCGGCGATCCCCGATACTTCGATCCCGGGACGGCGGGTGGCGCGCGAGCTGACGGCGTTGATTGGTCGCCGCGGCAAGCCTGGCATGATCGTCTCGGACAACGGCACCGAGTTCACCTGCAACGCCATTCTGACTTGGTCAGAGGACAACCAGATTGCCTGGCACTTTATCGCGCCAGGCAAACCGATGCAGAACGGCTTCTGTGAAAGCTTCAACGGCCGGATGCGAGACGAGCTTCTCAACGAAACCCTGTTCTTCGGCCTTGATCACGCCCGAACCAGGATTGCGGCGTGGGCCCATGACTACAATAGCCACCGCCCGCATTCGTCGCTGGGCTATCTGACACCCGCGGCCTATTCCGCCAACCTCACCGCAACGTGCGACCGGCTGCGCAACCCCGACCAGCTCCGCCGATCGCACGTTGCTCACCCCGCGCCAAACGGCGTAACATCCGCCGAGACTCTAATCGCCAATGGATGAAAGTTCAGCGGCAGGTCACCGGCATTCCAAACGCGGTGCTAGAGAAATTTTTCGCGGGTCCTTCCAAACGCAAAAACGTTATGAGGGAAAACTCGGGGGGCACGACGCGGCTGGAGGAGCGATTGAAATGTTCCGCCTAGGTAACAGGTAAAGCGACTGACCTACCGGCAGTCTTCTAATGGCCTACAAGGGACTTACGTCGCATTCGCAAAAGATGATTCCCAACAATGGCTTAGTAACCTATTGATTTTGCGATTGGAATCGCGTATATCACAATTAATTCGGCTGAGGTCGAAGGGAGATCGCTTGCGATCGCCGGGGGTTATAGGTGAAAGCCTATAGGCCCCCGTACTTTTTTAGGGCAGCCATTTCCTGCCGCAACCTCGGATGAGATTGCTTACGGGGTGACGGTATAAACCTTCTCTAATTGCTGGACTATGGATGCCCCGTAATCTTCTGGTACTGGTATGTTTTGCTGCATAAATTTGAACGTTCTGTGAGCGGGATGGGCGAGCAAGTCGGCAACCTGTAATCCGGCAAAGTCCGCGGTTTTTGGCTCCAGTTGCAATTCACGCGAAATCAATTTGGATTGCACTATGTGTGGCTGAAAATATTCCGTGCCGTTGTCATAGATGTATCGAAACGCACGCCGTAATCTCTTGTCGTGATACTGGCCTCGGGCTTCGCCCATCACGTCGCCTAGGGTCTGTTGGGATTCAGGATTCTCATCGGGGCTTGGTTGTGATTCAAGCTTGGGATGGACCGATTCGTTTTGACTGACGCCCAATGGGCGAAGATGGAGCCGCATTGTCTTGGCAAGCCGGGAGATCCGGGCCGCAGCGGCAAGGACAACCGACTGTTTGTCGAGGCCGTTCTGTGGATCGCCCGAACCGGCAGTCCCTGGCGGGATCTGCCGGCGATGTTCGGCCACTGGAATAGCACATTCACGCGCTTTCGCGACTGGGTGAAGGCGGATGTCTGGAAGCGGCTGTTCGAGGCCATCTCCGACGATCCCGACATGGAATACGCCATGGTCGACGCCACCATCGTCAAGGTCCACCGCCACGGTCAGGGCGCAAAAGGGGGACGCAAAGCCAGGCGATCGGCCGCTCGAAAGGCGGCATGACCACCAAAATTCTGGCGCTCACCGATGCGCTCGGCAATCTCGTGCGCTTCGTGCTCCTGCCGGGACAGCGTTTCGATACGGTGGGCGTGCCGCCGCTCATCGAGGGATTGGCCTTCAACGCGCTGATCGCTGATAAGGCCTTCGATAGCAACGCCATCATCGCCGAGCTCGAAGCGCGTGGCGCCAAAGTCGTCATCTCCCAGCATCCGCGCCGTGCACAGCCTCTCGCCATCGACAAGGAGATGTACAAATGGCGGCATCTCATCGAGAACTTCTTCGGCAAGCTCAAGGAATTCAAGCGCATCGCAATGCGCGCCGACAAGACCGACCAGAGCTTCACTTCAATGATCTATCTGGCCGCGGCCGCGATAAACTCCAGATGAATCCCAACAGACCCTAGGCTATTGGTTCGCCTCAACCACCACAAGAAGCGCTCAACCAAGCAGGTGAGCACGTAATGGTACGGCTCGAAATGCCATGCGGCATATTTTTCGTAATGTGCTTGCTTATCAATCGAAACCGTAAATGCTGGCCCAGGTAAGTCTCCTACTAAATCTAAGATTTCGGCGTCGAATGCAGCTCGGGTGGCATCGTCCTCAAGCACGGAGAAAACTCCGTCACGATCGACGATATCCCTGCGGTGAAGAATGATTTCCGTACTGTTAAAAACACGGCGCTTCAATGCCGATAGGCGCGCAGTGAATGTGGAATCATGAACGTCTTGCCGGAACACCAAGCCCGTGAGGCTGAGATACCGTTGATTAGGGTCTTTCTTGTGCCCCTTGAGATCGCCAGTGCCGGTTTCGTCGAAGTAAAGTCGATACCGACGCGATGGATGAATGAACGTCATGCGCAGCGGACTCAGCTAGACATTGAAGCAGACCGCCCGCGATTCAACGGACGATGATGAAAGCGCTTTGACGAAAGTTAAGAGTCATCGCTCAGCGCAAACCAATCGATGGCCCTACTATATAGCCGCTGAAAAACGGTGCTTACGCAGTCACGGCCCCCGCAACCGAGTGGCTGCGGAGTGATTCCGCTTACGTGACCTTCTTGAGATTAGCCCGGCGGGACTCAAACACACTCGCGCCAGAACAGTCGAAGGCTAGGACTCTCGGTTGCGCCCGTCAAGAAGTAGAGAGGGCGCTTGAACCAAATACCAAATATAGTGGAAGAGTGGGGGATATCGTTGGCTCATTCTAGATTGCGCCCACAACCCACGGGAATCATTCTGGTTGTGAGTAACACTAGCGCTAAAGGAGCGGTCGTGACTGTTTCGAACCGAGTGGCTGAGTCGGAAAATCACGGCGGATGATCTACCGGAAATCGACGCCCCAGAGTTCATAGTCGGAGTAGGAACGCGGACCGAGTTTATATCAGAGTTGGTCAGTTCACTTTCGCAGAGCCCAGGCGGCACAACAGTCGTTAGTTCGCGGTATTCCACGGATCGAAACGAGACTTTTGCTCGTCATAACGGGAATTGCCTCTGATTTTCTTTGTAAGAAGCAGACCACCCGGTATGGTGGTCGCATGGTGGCACAACCGTCCGTATGTGTCAGGAAGAGTGCGGTCACCTAAGGCCCCGGCCAGCAGTAAACGCCGACACATCAAAGAAAAAGCTAGGCAAGAACTAGATGGCGAGGATGATCCCGAAGACGCCGCCCGATTTTCACGACAGCGAGGGCGAGCGCCGCGTTTTTCAAACCCTTAGGTCGCTTCCTGACAACATCGTTGTCATTCACTCCTTTAGATGGCTGCATCCGGGGAATGCGCGCGTTCTTACCCGGCATTTGAAAGCCCAAGGCGAAGGCGATTTTGTACTCTTTGATCCCGCGCGGGGGATTATGGTCGTCGAGGTTAAGGGCGGAGAGGTGTGGTGCGAGAATGGCGAGTGGCGGCAACGCAACCGTCGAACCGGCTACGTGGGGACTATCTTTCCTGAAGCTCAAGCAAGCGACACTGCCTATAGGATTGGTCCTGAAATAAAAGAGAAGGTACCAGAGGCGAACAAACTGATGTTTTGCCACGCCGTTTGGTTTCCCGATGGAGCGGTAGATCGATCTAACCTTCCGCTAAACTATCACAAAGATATAACCCTGGATGCCGAGGATATTGCTCGACCTGCTGACGCTATCCGTAGAGCCTTCAATTATTGGGCAGCTAGATTCCCTGGTAGCCGTGGCGTTGACGATGACAC
Organism: Bradyrhizobium sp. LB13.1; assembly: GCF_054056815.1. NCBI lineage: Bacteria > Pseudomonadati > Pseudomonadota > Alphaproteobacteria > Hyphomicrobiales > Nitrobacteraceae > Bradyrhizobium > Bradyrhizobium sp. LB13.1. The sequence goes on from NZ_JBSRYQ010000001.1 coordinate 505,029, forward strand.
CGCGCGACAGGTGATCGAAGCTCTTGCACCCACGCTTTCAATCGTCCGTTCCGTCAGGCAGACGCTGGACGAGCGAGAGGAACTTTTCATTCGGCTAACTCAGGAGCAAGCAAGGGTAATCGATTTTCTAGATGAGCAACTACATGCAGCAATTCTTGGCGCCTCTGGAACAGGCAAAACACTGCTTGCCGTCGAGAAAGCGCGACGCTTAGCAACTCCTGCAACGCCGGTGCTGTTTCTTTGTTTTAACGCCGCCTTACGCCAGCACTTAAACGCGCATCACGCTCATCCAAACGTGCGATATCTGACGTTCCATGGTCTAGCTCGGGAGCTGATGGGGCCGGAGCAATCGCTTGAAAGAGCCGAAGAAGATCTTATCGACCACCTTTTAAGTGAGGGGGCCCTTCCTGGCGATCACGTAATTATTGACGAAGCCCAGGATTTTAAAAGCGACTGGTTGGCTGCATTGCAGCTCCGTTTTCAAAATCGCGCGTTTTATGTTTTTTTTGACCGCCATCAACTTATCCAAGGTGAGATGGACACTCGCTGGTTGGACGAAATTCCATGTCGGCTGGTGCTCACCCGCAATTGTCGTAACACAGACCCGATCGCCAAGTTGGCCTACCGCGCCGCCGGTCTCGCCGTGGGCCCGACCCTTGGCCTCGCGGGCCCTCGCCCGGTCCTCCACGCCGTGGCAGATAACACTGAGGCACTGAAGACCGTTGAATCGCTAGTTGAGCTGGCTTGCGTCGATCACAAGGTCCCGCCTCACGAGCTCGCGATCCTTACACTCGAAACGCTTGATGACAAAAGCGCTTGGCGGTTGAAGAAGATCGCCGGAAATCCCGTTTCGGACCAGCCAGAACTCGGTCACATTACAGTTTCAACCGTTCGTCGATTCAAAGGACTTGAGGCTAGTCTGGTTATTGTCGTCGATGTCGATTTTTCCCGAGGTGCGCAAGACGAGTGGCGACGTAGACTCTACGTTGCATGCTCGCGTGCTCGACACGCCGTTCATATCGTAACGACGACCGGGGAAACGCAGATTGGGGATGCAGTACGGGCTTTCGCTGGTACTGAAAAAACCCGACCAAGCTGGCGGGCTCTAGCGCGGCAGCTTGCGGTTCGATTAGCCGAGGGAGGTGGTCTTGATCCGTTCAACGAACCAAGAACTGGGTGAGTACGATCTCATCCGAGACTCGCAACATATTGCCAAGGTGTGGCAAGCCATAGAGGCGGCGTTGCCAAGGTATTGGGACACATTTCTCAAACGGGAGCGAAGGGAGACTGCTGGCTCAAAGGAGGATGGCGCAAAATCGCTAGGTCGCGTTTTCGGAAAAGCCATTGCGGATTTCGAAAAGGAGTCTCCAAAGTACCATCAGGTGTTCGAAACGAGTGCCCTAGATGAGTTTCGAGACGATCCGAATGCATTCAAACAAGCGCTGGCTCGCGATGTTCCCGTCATCGCCAATACTCTTCGTCAACGGCGCTCGGAGCTAAAGGAGTGGCAGCGTCATTTCAGAATGGCCCGAGCGAATGATCTTCTTGAGGTATTTTCGAACGTACTGGATTACGTCAGCGAATGGTCCGGAAGTCATCCTGCAAGTAAATACGAGGGCCTTGATGAACCGGCTTCCTTCAACCTCGACCCACTAGACGACGATGAAACGATGTCGATCGATAATGTGGTTGGAATGGGCATCAAAAGCATTGTGCTCCATCATCTCGATCCCGAAAGGCTCCCACCACGCGGACGCAACGGACTTTATGGTCTTTATTTCCTATCGGGAAGGGGCGCGTTCGATCTGCCAAGCCAGTCGTCCGAATTCTTGATGGTGAACGACATAAATCTCGCGTCTGATGGCAGCATGATAATGGATCAGAACTACTGGTATCCTTATGGGCTATTCTCGCTTTACGCATTGCGCGTTTACCGGTGGATCGATGAAAAGTCATCTAGCGTAGGGTTCAAATTGGACCGATCCGTAAGGTACGTTTACGTCGAACGATTCTTTGACGCGGTCTGCACACAGCATTCGGACGATCTGAAAACAATGCGAGCTCAGGAGCGATTTGAGGTCCCTGCATGACGGGACAATTTGGCCTTTCGCCAAACGACGCGTTGGCAAAGTGGTTTCCTTCAAACCGCAGTTTTCGCGATAGGCAGGAAGAGGCTATCAGTCGCATTTGGGATGGCAAATCGTCGCTCGTGCTGATGCCTACAGGGACCGGTAAGTCTTTAACCTATCAACTCCCCATCCTTGCTTCCGGCAGAATCGGCGTCGTCATCTCACCACTGATTGCGTTGATGCAGCAGCAAAGCAAGTTCCTAACTCAATTGGGTGCAACGGTCCTCTCGTTGGGCGGCAGTGATGCGGTGGAAGCACAACAAGCTTTGCGCGACTTTCCATGGTCAGCGGGCGCCGGCTTTATCTTCATCTCACCCGAACGTGCGGAGACGGATGGATACTTAGAATATCTTTTCAGAAAGTACCGACGCTACGTCAGCTTGGTCGCGATTGATGAGGCCCATTGCATCTCGCAATGGGGTCACGATTTCCGACCATCCTACAAAGCCATTCCAGGTTTTTTTGATCGAACCTTCGGCCGCGATGCGTGGCCGGTCATCCTTTGTCTAACGGCAACCCTGGATGAACTTAGTCAGCAAGAGGTTCTTCGCGATTTTCGGCTGTCGCCGAACGACATTGTGCGCAGCCCGAACATGCTTCGAAGCAATCTCGACCTGTCATTCCAAATAGTCGAGGACGTCAGCGCCAAGCTTAAGGCGCTTGAGTCGCTGTTAGACAGTCGCAGGGGTGAAAAGATTATTGTTTACGCCCATCTGAAACAAAACAAGACGAGCGGAACGCGAGCACTGGCAAGCCGGTTTCTCGACTTGGGTCATAGATGCGCTCCGTTCGATTCCGACCTGCCGCTGGCGGAAAGGGAAAAAACGCTGATAGGCTTCGCTGAAGGAAGCATCGACGTTGTGTTCGCCACCGGCGCATTTGGAATGGGCATTGATATCCCCAACATCCGAGGCGTAGTGCACTTCTTGCTCCCGGAATCAATTGAACAATACTATCAGGAGGTCGGTCGAGCGGGTCGCGATCAGAAGCCCGCGTTCGGAACGCTCTTTTATAGCGAAATTAACGCCAAGGTTCGCAGAGACTTGATTCGTCAAGCGGCTAGGAGCTCGGAACAGGTGCGCGAGGTTTGGACGGGCGTCTGCGATATTGGGCGAGGACCTCTGCGTACTATTAGCCCTTGGACAGAATTTCAAAATAAGGACGATGAGCACGCCCTCTTTTACGCCTTCCAACGTGTTGGTGCCCTTACAATTGTTGCTCGCGGGCCTGGAAGGCTGAAATGTTTCAAGGCCCGACTACCGGACGGTGCCGCCTTTCTTCACCGCCTTTCTTTAGCTACGGTGATCGGGAATACAGCGGCGGCAATTCGCAAACTAAATCTTAGTCCCGCTGGCACGATGGAAAAACTGTTCGATCTTTATGACTGCGGCGAAATAGACCTTACTAGGAGTCCGGATAAGACCTTGCTCTTTGAAACACATGGGCTCGACGACGAGCAGGTAGGGAATATTGTGGAGGACATTGGTTGCAAAGTTCAGAAGCGCTTGGCAGATTTTGAATATTTTGTTGGGTTGATTAAGAACCACACAGATCCAACTGATGCGCTTCGGCACCGGTTCGACGCAACCTGACGGACGTCAATCAAAACTTTAGAGAATGTCCTTAGCGAGACTTAGGGGCCTCACGATGGCGGATGTGACTGATGCTGAGAAGGACAGGCTGAAAGCGATCAGCTTTGATGAGGAATGCCATTCCATTAGGCACGCAAAAAGTTGGCCGGGCGACCTTGAAGATGCCATAGGAGCTCAGCAAGCGGGGGTTCGTGACTTGCTTACACGCATGATTGAGGCGGGCTTCGAGGCCAGTAGAGCGCGTGCGCTGATAGCCGAAGGAAGCGAAACCGCTTTGCATGTTGTTCGCCGATGGACTCGGTTCGTCGCCAAAAAATAGAAGCTATCCGAACGTTTTTGACGACTTAGGTTGAGGTAGGACTGAGTCGATCGCTTTCACCACTCAAGCAACAGGCATTTTCATTTCCTTCCATTTACCCCGCTCTCCTCTCGCAGGACTGTTGGACATCAGGACAAACACGTCCTCCATGGATGGCGTTCGAGCTTTTCGACCATCATGAACCAGGCATATCCTGGCGATCACGCCGTCATTGAACTGGTGCTTTCTAACAAGCCGAGAACCAGGTTGCCGCAGCGTACAATCGTGCAAAGCACCTACAGAGGCGGCGCGAGCTTCTTCAGATTTGGGCCGATCTGATCTGGCGGATGCCGTACCCGCTGGATCGCTCTTACATGGACCGCGCCGATGGCATAAAACTAATTGTCGGTAATGTAGCATAGGGTAAGCGATGTTCTCAGGCCACGCGCCAGCGTTCTTGGGTAGCGAGATAGGCCCAGGGTAGCAGTTTGTCGATCTGGCTATTCGGGTGATCGTTGACGATGCGGGTGATGACGTCGGCGAGATAGGCGTGGGGTTCGACGCCGATGAGCTTGCAGGTTTCGATCAGTGAGGCGATGACGGCCCAGTGTTCGCCGCCGCCGTCCGAGCCTGCGAACAGGGCGTTCTTGCGGTTGAGCGCGATTGGGCGGATAGCGCGCTCGACGACGTTGGAATCGATGTCGATGCGGCCGTCGGCAATGAAGCGCGTCAGCCCGTCCCAACGCGACAGCGCATATCGTATGGCCTCCGCGAGTTTGGTCTTCTGGCTAATCAGACCAAGCTTGGCGCGCAGCCAGGGTTCGAGCTCGTCGGCGGTGCGGCCGCGGATCTGGGCTTCGATGACGTAGAGCGCGGCGATACGTTCGAGCGCCTCGCTGGCGATCGGTGCGGGACCGGCCGCGGCGAGTTCGTAGAAGCGCCGGCGCACATGGGACCAGCAGAACGCCAGTTCTACGTCACCGCGCTCAGCCAGGACCCGATAGCCGGCATAGCCGTCGACCTGGAGGATGCCGGCAAAACCCGCGAGGTGGACGATCGGCCGTTCGGCCTTGCGATCGGGAGCGTAGACATAGGCGACGGCGGGCGGGTCCGTGCCGCCCCAGGGCCGGTCGTCGCGGGCATAGGCCCAGAGCTGGCCGGTCTTGGTGCGGCCGCGTCCGGGATCGAGCACCGGGGCGGTGGTCTCGTCGGCAAACAGTTTTGTCGACTGCTTCAGCCTCGCGAGCAGTCGCTCATGCACCGGCCGCAACAGGAAGGCTGCCCGCCCGACCCAATCGGCCAGGGTCGAGCGATCCAGCTCGAGGCCCTGGCGGGCGTAAATTTGAGCCTGCCGATACAGCGGCAGATGGTCGGCATATTTGGCGACGAGTACCTGCGCCACGGTGGCTTCGGTCGGTAGCCCGCCCTCGATCAGCCGCGCTGGCGCCGGTGCCTGCACCATGGTCTCGCAGGCCCGGCAGGCATACTTCGGCCGCCTTACGACCAGGACCCGGAACTGGGCCGGCATGATATCCAATCGTTCGCTCACATCCTCGCCGATCCGGTGCAGCGCCTGCTGACAGCACGGGCAGGCGTGATCGTCGAGGTCGATCAGCATCTCGACCCGCGGCAGATGCGCCGTACGCATCCGGCCAGCACCCCGGCCAGGCGCGCCGGTCTGCCGTAGCGCTCAGGCGGCAGCCGCTTTGGACCTTCGGTCCGCCTTCCAAATCCACGGGAGCAGGTCGGCGGCTCTGTTGATGGGGTAATCCGGAAGCCTGGCCAGCACGTCAGCGAGCCAGGCTTGCGGATCAACGTCGTTCATCTTGCAGGTTTCGATCAGGGTATAGACGGCGGCGGCACGATAGCCGCCAGCATCTGAACCGGCGAAGGTCCAATTTCGTCTTCCGATAGCCACGCCGCGTAGCGCTCGTTCGGCAGCGTTGTTCGAGAGGCAGACGCGTCCGTCGTCCAGGAAGCGGGTAAACGCCGCCCAGCCGTTGAGCAGGTAGTTGATCGCCTTTGCAGTATCGTTGCCTGAGGAGAGCAAGGTCCGCTGCTTGCGCATCCAGATCTCGAGATCAGCAACGATCGGCGCGGACTTCTCACGACGCACCGCAAGTCGCTGTTCCGGCGTTTTGCCGTTGATGGTGCGCTCGATCTCGAACAGGATATCGATGCGCCGCACGGCCTCGCTGGCAATCGGCGCCTCTCCAGACTTCGCCAAATCAAAGAACTTTCTTCGGCCATGGCTCCAGCAGGCCGCTTCAAGGATTGGGGCCGGCTTCCTTTGGGCCTTGTAGAGCTGGTTATATCCATCAAAGGCATCGGCCTGCATCAGGCCCGCATAGCCAGCAAGATGGCTTCGCGGGTGCTCTCCAGCCCGGTTGCGCGAGTAGTAGAACAGGGCCGCCGGCGGATCCGTGCCGCCAAACGGCCGGTCATCGCGAACATAGGTCCAGATCCGGCCGGTCACCGTCTTCAGCTTGGCCAGTACCGGCACCGTCGTATCGTCGGCGTGGATGCGTTCCGCGCTCATGACGTGGATTCGGATGGCCTCAATAATGGGATCGAGTGCTACCACGCAGGCGCCGACCCGATCCGCGAGGGTCGAGACGTCGATCTCGATCCCCTCACGAGCATAAGTCTTGCTCTGCCGGTTCAACGGCTGATGCAGCAGGAACTTGTTGACCAGCACCATCGCCAGCAGGTTCGGTCCGGCAAAGCCTCGCGGGATCGGATGGGAGGGCGCCGGCGCCTCTGTGATCGCCTCGCAATCCCTGCAGGAGAACTTTTCGCGGACGCGCTCGATAATCTTCCAGCGCCGCGGCTCGCATTCCAGCGTCTTTGATATCACCTCGCCAAGCTTGTGCAGCCGCTCGCTGCCGCACTTACCACACGCGCAAGGCGCGGGTTCGACGATACGTTCGACCGGCAGGTTATCCGGTAAGGAGCGTCGCGACGGCCGCGGATTCTGCCCGTGCTTCTGTTTGGCGGCTTCTGGTGCTGCGAACTCGGCTTTGGTTTCCTGCTCCGCCTGAGTCTCTTCAAGATCCTCGATGGCAGTTCGAGCTGCTCGACCAGCAGCTTGCCACGTTCAGAAGATTGCCCGAACTGTTCTCGCCGTGCCTTGGCCAGCATCAGCTTCAGCCGCTCGATTTCCAGCCGGCCGACGGTCACTTCGCTCTTCGCCAGCGTCAGCTGTTCGCGCTGCGCAATGATCATCGCATGCGCAGCGGCAAGGTCGGTGGGAAGCGGATCGGCGTGCGTCGTCACGAAGACGAATCAACCATATTCGTCGCAAAAAATCCCGCTCGATTTAACCGGAAGCCTGTGGACGCCAGGTTGCCTGCGGCATCCGCCAGTCGATACCGGACAGCAGATAGGAGAGCTGCGCAACGCTGACCGTTACAACGCCGTCCGCCAGTGATGGCCACACAAAGCGGCCGCGTTCCAGCCGCTTGGTGAACAGACACGCGCCCTGGCCATCATGCCAAATGATTTTGATCAGGTCGCCGCGGCGACCCCTAAAAACGTAGAGATCACCAGCGTGCGGATCACGCTTCAAGGTCTCCTGGACCAACCGCGCAAGGCTTGGAAAGCCGCGGCGCATATCGGTGTGGCCGGTCGCAAGCCACACCCGCACATTACCCGGTATGGCAATCATCGGCGCTCAAGCACATCGAGGACCCGCGCCAGCGCTTCTCGATCGACGTGCGCGTCCACTCGGATACGTCGCCGGTTGCCAAGGTCGATCTCGATCAACCCAATACGCGCGGCCACCACAGATCGCCGTCGGCTATCACCCGCAGGTAAAAGCTTCGAAGTTTCTTCCGCTTCCGTGGCGGCGATGTGCACCGGCGCAAAAGATGGTACGACCTGTTCGGATGTCCGGGCTTGTCGACGCCAGGTAAATACCAGGCTGGCCGCTACTTCCGTTGCGACGCGCGACCGCAGTCACCTTTGCGCCCGGCGCCAGCGTCTCCTCGACAATTCGCGCCTTGTCATCCTGCGACCAGCGCCGCCGCCGCTCCAGCCCGCCCAAAACCTCGACTCGCATCGCCCGATGACCTTAAAGCTAGACTTAAGGTCACAGGCTTGGCGAATTACAGCGCGTCAGACAAGACGGCGCCCGTCGGATGCGTACGATGCGCCGGCAGCGCGCCTCTGTTCCTGCGGCGCCGTGCGGCTCGGCTCGATCGCTCGGCAGCATTGGCTGCATCGGTCGCGGCATCACTGCTCGCCTCGACCTGCTCGACCTCCTCCAGGCCGAGCAGCAACTGGTCCTCCGGCAGCGTCTCGGCCCGGCGGCCGAAGCGATGACGCTGCAACTCCTTGATGATCTGCTCGAGCCGCGCGGCGCGCGCCCGTTCCGCCAGCAGCATCGCCTTGAGCGTGCCGGGGTCGTCCGGAAGCGTGTCGGCCGTCGTCGCCATGATGCGATTACACCATGCATCGCGGCATCCCGCGAGCGAGACATGCATACTGATTCACTGTGCCGCAGTTCAACTCGCCTGGATCGGCGACGGTGTCTCGCGCGCGGCGTGGACGCGCTTCCAGTCCAGTCCTTCGAGCAAGGCTGACAGCTGCGCCGCGGTCAGGCGAATGACGCCGTCCTGCACGTTGGGCCAGCAGAACGAACCGGTCTCAAGCCGCTTGGCGAACAGGCACACACCCGTGCCGTCCCAATAGATCAGCTTCACCCGGTCGGCGCGCTTGGCGCGGAACACATACACGGCGCCGGAGAACGGATCGGCCTGCATGCTCTCACGCCAGGGCCGCGAGCCCTTCGGCACCCTTGCGGAAGTCGACCGGCCTGGTCGCCACCATCACCCGCACCGCGCCCGTCGGACCGATCACGTGCAGGTCTTCAGCGCATGGATCACCGCCGCAATCGTCGCGGCATCCGCGCCGCGGCCGACCCGGAGCGCGACGCCGTTGATCTCGAGCTCGATGATGCCACTGTTCTCGGCGCCCTCGGGCGCCTTCCGAAGGCGTCGGCGCTGCCGCGGTGAGCGCTCCGGCGGCGTGCACGATGGGGTAACGACAGCGGGCACGAACGTCTGCGGCTCGGGTCCCACAGGGCTCGCAACCGGCCGTCGCATTTGCCGGCGCCACGTAAACAGCTGTTGCGGCGACAATCCGTGCCGCCGCGCGACCTCCGATACCACGGCTCCCGGGGCCAGCGTCTCCTCGACAAACCGCGCCTTGTCGTCGGCCGAGAACTGCCGCCGTCGGCCGCTCTCCGTGATGACCTCGACCCGACGAACCGAGGTCCTGGGCTCAAGCATATGGTCAAGCTTAGACACAAGCCGATCTCCAATCAGAGATCGATCATTCCTCGCTCGAGGCCTTCAATGGAAGGTGGGACCGAAACAGCGCTTACAGCATAGGGGAGTGATCATGAACTTCAAAAGCTCACCAGATCACTGCTTGCTAGCCGCGTGGCAAAGCATCCAAGGGCAAGTTGCGGCGGATGATGCGGCTGGCGGACGCTACCGGTTCAGGCCCAAACCTGCGCGCTTATGCCGAACAGCTTCAAACCGAGCTTGAAGAGTGCAAGCTCCGGTACACCCCAATCCGGTGGCAGAAGACGATGAAGAAACCAAATTGTGGACGTGCCTAGCGACGTGCGGGAGTTGGTCGAAAGAACGATAGACCAAACCGAGAAGGCATTCTCCTTCTTCTTCCAACAAGCCAAGTTGCCCGGTGATCTTGCCCTGAACTTCGCCCAACCAGAACGTCACGACTGCGTTGGAATACGGTTCTCAGACCTAGAGCCCGTCGTAAGAAGACGAAAGTTGAGATTGAAGGGTTTCCTCGACCGGATCCTGTGCGCGTCGAGCAGCGCTTAGTTGAGCTGCGACATAAACTAGATGGGCGCGGCCTTCGGCACGCGGCAGCCTATGAGTTGCAAGAGCTCTTGCTCGAGTGCTTGGACAAGGCCGAGCGTCGCCATCTCATTACCTCGACGACTGTCGACGCTCAGAGCGCCTCAAGGAGCATATCGAAGAGGATCACTGATCGACTGGCAGAAGGCGTGAATATTCGAATTGAGACATCGGCCGAGCTGGAGGCAAAGCCGAGCGGAAGCTTGGCTCCTTTCAACCCGCTGTGCAGCTTTGGCTCGAAGCGCAGCAGCGAGGGAATCTCACGCTGGCAGCTCGTAATCAGCCTGGAGATGAATTGTTCTTTCTCGTGAAGGATGATGATCTTGCCGTCGTTTCGGATCGTCCGTTCTTGAGTTCCAGCCGGCAAAAGTGCTTTAGTCCTTGCGTTTCCTTAGTTAGCCGGCTTCCTCAGCAGGTTCGTCAGATTGCCCAGATTGCCGGGCTGAGCGAAGCGAGCCCGGTGTTTCTCAGGAGGAAAAGTTGACGTGGCCGACACTAGCAGTCTGCTGAAAAACCCCCTCGCCAGGGAGGGGACTTGATGATTCACTTTATCATCTCGAATCGGCGGAGACGATCATGCGCGGCAGGTTTACGGATCAGGGCGGCCTGTTTTCGTACATCGCGCCGGATAAACGTGTGCCAGCGAACCATCCGCTGCGGAAGGTCCGGGAACTTGTCCGGGATGTTTTGAGTGATTTGAACCGCAGCCTTGGAAAGCTATACGCCAGCGAGGGACGTCCTTCGATCCCTCCGGAGCAATTGCTGAGCGCCTTGCTGCTGCAGGTGTTCTACGGCATCCGCTCGGAACGCCAGTTGATGGAGCAGCTGGACTACAATCTTTTGTATCGCTGGTTCGTGGGACTGTCGCCGGACGATCCGGTCTGGGACCCGACCACCTTTACCAAGAACCGGGAGCGGCTGCAGAACGGCGATGTGTTCACGAAGTTCATGACCAGGCTTCTGAACCATTCTCAGGTCAAGCCGCTATTGTCGGACGAGCATTTTTCGGTGGACGGAACGCTGATCGAAGCCTGGGCTTCGCAGAAGAGTTTTCGCCCCAAGGACGGCAGCGGCGACGATGATGACGGCGCCAACTTCCATGGCCAGAAACGCAAGAACGACACCCATGCGAGCACCAGTGACCCGGACAGCAGGCTTTATTGTCAATCGGCGTTCAAATTTGGCTCTGACGCAATTTTGGTGCATCGGGATCATGTAGCACCGATCAAGCGGGCCTGCAGAAGATCGAGCTTGGCGCGCCCGTACATCTGACGCTTGACGAGCTTGAGCTTGGTAATCTGGCCCTCGGTCTGCCCGTTGGACCAAGATGTTTTAATCGCAGCGTTGATGGCGGGCCTTGTCTCTGGTGACACCGTTGGCGAAGACCCGACGAGACTTGCGCATGCTCGTTCCAGCCAAGGGTCAAGATCTACGTGAGCCTTCTTGCGGATCATCGTGTGGAAAGCTGCGATGATTTCGCGAGCTTCCACCAGGAGAGGAACGCCTTGCTCGATCGCCGCGATGGTAACGGTCTCAGACTTTGATAGCGCATCGCGGCCATTAGTCATCAGGCGGGCAATGGTTCTGGCGGACGGCACGCGCTGTACACTTTGAGCATCGGGCGTTTCGGCGCGCCGATGGCGTGTCGCCCACTCTCTAACAACCCGCTCGGAGCCCCTAAAACCCAGCCTCCTGAGGCGACGCCACAAGTCGGCACTGTTGTGATGACCACTCGTCCACTGGGCATCAAGCCAAGACAGATGATGTTCGAGAGAACTCTCACGCACTCTGAATACATCCGTTCGCTGACCTCGGAGCACCTTGCGGACGAGGCCTCGGCTATGTCCCGTAAGTCGTACGATCTCCTTTATGGAGACGCCCGTCTCCGCCTGTCTGAGGATTGCCGCGTTGGTATCCTCACGCCGTAGATAGCCCTCGTACTGGATCCGCTCCGCGGCCGTCAGCAAGGCAGGATTTATTGTGGCGGAGCCGACCGCCACACGAACCTGGCGCATTGATTTGCGGACCGCATCGAGAAATGCGTGGCTGGCATTCTCCATCAAATGCCAGCGGTCAGCGACCTGGGTGGCCTGCGGAAGCGCCTTGGCTACAGCAAGGGCGTAACCACCGCCGCGATCGCGCGCGACGACAGCAATTTGCGGCTGCCCCGAGAGCCAGGCCTGTGCAGTAGCTGGCTCTCTGTCGGGTAACAGGGCGATCGGTCGTCGCCGCTCGAGGTCGCAGATGATTGTTCCGTACCGCTGATTGCGCCGCCATGCCCAGTCATCGATACCGATCACGCTCGGCGCAGCAAAGGGCTGGCAACCGCGCCTTCGCACCACCCGAAGCAATGTATCGTTGCTCACGGGCAGCATAAGTCGGCGAGCGAAACTCGCGGCCGGGCGGCCACCTAGGGCGAGCCCAAGGTGATGGACCAGCAGATCGAGCCGCGCCGTTCGCCGCGCCCACGGCGCTAGAGCCCCGTCATCGAAGCGCTCGGTGAAAATACGTCGCCCGCACATAACAGTGACGCAGCGGAAGCGGCGCGCCACGACCATCAGGCGAACCGGCCGCCCCGCCAGCGGCAGATCGGTGAGGCATCGCTGATATCGGCTATGAATCCGCCCAGAACTGGCTCCGCATCCGGGACAGAGACTCTTGTCGCTCGTGGGACGGACGGTGATCACGGTCGTGGCGCCATCACAGACGGCGCGCTCCACGTCAAACCCAGGAGGGATCAGGACCGACGGTCGCAGGGCACGCTGCATCATGTTGATTCCTTTGTGAAACCAACGCGAGCCGGCGCTTGAACTTCATCAAAAGTGAGTCAGAGCCAATATTGCAGGCCGAATGACACTCAACATCAGCCGGTGTGGTCAACAGATCGATTGGCCTATGCTGGTTCAAGCCGATAGCCGGCCGTTTCAACCATTGCTCAGGTTCCTGCATGGAACCGAAAATGGAGGTTGCTTTCGCCAGGACTTCCGCGAGCTTCCATGTTCGCCCACTTTGCTCGGGCTGAGTGGCTTGGCTCCCGCGGAGGCATGGCGTTGGTAGGTGCGATGGCTCATTCCAATCGCTTTGGCGGAAGAGTCGTCCCAGCGAAGAAACGCTAGGTTCTCAACCAGATGTAACAGTGCTCTGGACGGCAGCCCGTTCAGAAGCATCTCATGCGCCTCCAACGGGCTTTGGGGAACCTTTCGAAAAGTGGGCGGAGCGCCAAGCAGCCTGGCGACTGCAGCTAGCCGCGTCTTCTCAATCGGTTGTGGCCGGTCGGTCCCTCGGTTACGCATTTAAAGTCGTTCAGTCATGTGTCGTTCCATACATGACAGTTGGCGCAAACGTTCCAGACAGGCGGATCGGCGTTCCGGCGGTGCCCGCGGGATCCGCCGGCAGGACGCCCTGCTCAAGGGCCTCGAAGCGAGTCGAGCCACCTCACTGAATATGGTGGGGTCGTACCCTCATGACCAAGATCCGGGGCATTCAGACAAGCGATTGAGCGCGCACCATTGGGCTTCGCGGTGCGGGATGTCGGCAATGCTGCGTAGCCACCTGGTGGGTGGGCGTCGCCAGCCAGACTCAAGGTTCGCTTAAATCGACTCGATTCTTCTTTGCGAGCACACGTTGATTTTATTGAAATGCGATATCGGTCCCTTACGCCGATCATAGTCGAGTCCCTACGCGGAATCACACGTTGTCCGCTTCAGGGATTGTCAGACTTCGTGAATCCAAGAACTTCGCATCGTAGCCCAACGATCCGGCCCGTGGCGTCAGTCAAATTCCCGGAAGGCGCGTCAATTCCTCGACGGTACGACGTTTCAGCCGATCCAGAGCCCAGAGTTGCGCGGCAGAATATTCCCGCGTTCCCTGCAAAATTTCGGCGCGCAAGTCGACGTAAGCCGTCGTAATACTACCCTTCCGGATAACATTCGTATTCCAGTCAGACTCCACGAGTTGCATCGCGTCGTATCGCGAACTCTTGAGTTCAGGACGGTCGAGATCATATACATCTCGAGAGCAGTCGCCATACTCGGAATGCGCGGCGGAGAAGCCGGTTGCATCGAATTCCAGGTGGTCGAACGGATTGAGTTTTCTGTCGTATGGATTCAGGAGCAGAGGAACCTCTCGAGCAAGATTCCGTGCTTCGCGCGAATGAGCACCTTTGACAGGAAAGCGCGTCTGCTTCGCACGCCGCGGTTGATTGCACAGGCTGCAGGATGGTAGGAGGTTTGTCTCGTCATATGCTAGCCAAAAATAGCCTGGATGGTTTTCGTCCTCGTCCACTTTTCCCTTCGGCCTGTAATGCTCGACATCTCCAGCATAGCCCGCGCGCGGCTTGTTTTCGCAATACGCGCACTTTTCATGAAACAGCTCAAAGAGGTGCCACTTCAGTTCTCTCCAGATATTGTCGTTGAATGAGATCGCAGTTTTAGGAAGTTTTTGCCCGGCTGCGGGCGTTTCTTCTTCGAGCTGTGCGGACCAAGAATCGATCTGTGAGATAGCCTCGGTCTCAGAACAGTCATTCTGCTTCTTGATCTTCGCGATCAGGCGTTTCTTGGTGCCGTCGATCTCGGTCAGGTCCGCTGGTGCCAGCCATGACCATCTGGCTCTGGCTTGGCCGCTAACGTAACTCCACCGATCCTTGATCCGCTGCCAGATCGCCTTGTCTTTGTAGGTGGCCGCTCTCTGTCGCCACTCACTGAAATCGTAAGGCGCTATCGAGATGACTGTCAGACCCTTGCGATCCAAACGTTCTCGCAGGCTGTTCGCATCAACCGCATGGCAAATGAACTCGTGCGTCGTATTCTTGCTGTCGCTGGCCTTGAACTTGAAATTGGGATCTACCCAAGTCCCCCAAATCATATGGGCCTCCGCGAGCCGGTGATGGACTCCGTGAGTTGCGCCTTCGCTTCTACCAAAACCCTTTCTTTCTCTTCGGAAGGGAGCTTTTGCAATCGGTTCTCGGCGAATTCGCGAATGAGTTCGAACGCCTCGCGCGCGGCCTTCGATTCATGCGGCGCGGGCGCTCGCATCTTGAGTTCGGCGGCGACGGTCTCCAGTTCCTTGGCGTCAGGATCCGACTTCGCGGCCAAGCGTGTAAACCTGTCTATCAACTCCGCCGTCCGGGCGTCGCGCGTCCGCTCCAGACCAAAGTAAGGTAGCATGAGGATCTGGTCGACGCGCCATCCTTCGGGGGGAATATCTATGCGCTCAGCGGCGATCTTCACGTCCTGAAGCGTAAGCGCCTCGCCCATTTCGACAATCTCACCGTCGCTAATTCGCAAATTGACGTCGGCCGGAACTTTGTATCGGCGCTCCTCCCGCGGCGGATCGTCATCGTCTACGGGCGCAGGCCCCGTCACTGTAATCTCCGTTGCGCCGTCCATCTGTTTGACATGTGCCACGCCGTAGATTTCCGATTGAACGGGGACGCTGCGAATGATCCATATCTCGTCCTTGGTCAGAGATCCCACCATGAGGGGAGAGTGAGTTGTGGCGACGACTTGAACACTGGGAAACTTTTTGCGAAAAGCTTCAATGAAGAGCTGTTGCCACTTCGGGTGCATATGGGCGTCGACTTCGTCGACGAGAACGAGCGGCCTGCTGTCAGCTGAGATATTCACTTCGTGCATTCGCTGGATGAGGTTTCCAATCCAGCACATCACGGAGCCGGCGCCTTGGCTCACGGCGCTTAGCGGCACGACGCTCCCGTTGCTTTCGATCCAGATTCCCAGTGGGTTCTTTTCGATTCGGGGACGGCCAATGCGAATTCCCGGACTGAGCGCCCCGAACACGTCGAAGAATTCCTCGATGACTTCCTGCTGGCCTGCATAATCCAGGTTGACGAGCCACTGTTTCAAGTTGGCGATACGTCCGTCGGGGGCTCCTTGGAGCAGTGGCAGCAGATCGTCCGGTCCGGGCTCGGCAATGGTTTCCGGGGACTTATCTGGGCCCGCCGGGTTCTCCCAGGGGATGCTTCGCAAAGCCGGAAAGCCGATTGCCAACCACCGGTCCGACTCGAGCGGCGAAAGGCCGATATAACGCGCCTTCACTTTTCCACCACGGATCCGCGTCAACTCCATGGTGTGCTCGCGGCTCTCGACCTCGAGCCGGATTGTGCCACGGTCTGCGCCCGAGCGCAGGAGCCTCTCCAGCAGTGCCGGATCGGCCGCTTCGCCGCACAAAGCTGCGGCAATCGCTTTCAGGATGACCGTCTTGCCTTTCCCATTGTCGCCGAGCAACAGGTTCCAGCCTGGCGTCAAGTCAAGACGCAGGGTTTCGAATGGCCCAATGTTTTCGAGCGCCACGGATTTTAACGTCATGTTGCCGGCTGTAGCTCGACTTGGTGTCGGCTTGGGGCGGATCGCGTCGGTCGCCTTCTCCAGATATTCGACGAATCCCGAGTAGTTGAATCCAGGCTCGTACTCCACAATGTGCATATTGTAAGTGCGATCAAGATAACGCACCTCGACGGGATCCAATTGGCCTTCCCGCGGTATCAATGCATATTGCCGGCGGGCTGGCGGTCCGCTCAACCCGAGGGCGTCGAGGAACCCGCGAATGCCATCGACGTTAGACCCGACAAACAGCGTGTGGTACTGGAGAAACAGGGTACCTAGAAATTGCTTGAATTGAGGATTTTCCGAGACCCCGGTTCTGAACTGCCGGGAATTGAGAACGACGGAATCGGGAAGCGCGGGCAAGCCGCTCACGTTGAGCGCAAATCGCGCCTTGGATTGAAGCACCGATACGAGCTGGGCCGTATCGGCCGGCAATAGGGCGGCTGTACTGAAGGCTTTGGCGAGCAAATTATCGAGGCCCGTGTTGAGCGCGCCGACGAACGGCAATTCCGCCAATAATTCGTGAGCATGGCTTGGCTGCGTAGAGGCTTCGAATGTGGTCCTTAGATACTCAGCGATATCCTCTCGCGGAATACGGTGCGATAAATCATCCCCAACCTCCTCCAAATCGCCGGCTTCGATTGCGGCATCAAGTTCCTTTGCGACTGCAGGATCGATCCGCGAGCGCTCCCTTGCGTACGAAAGCAGCCCTCGCAGCAGCTCTGGCCAGGTAGGCAAGCCTGCCTGAGCCCCGAGTCCGGCACCCGCATAGAGAACGCATTCCCCCGAGGCGATGGCGTCGATCAGCCCGACAGGTATCGCCTCCGGAGCACGCAACGGTTCGACGTTTTTCAGGTCGGGCCGAAGCACCTGTCGGATGCTGCGAAGCACCTCTTCGAAGGGTACCCGCGGCCATTCGGAGGAATCCGGCACCTCCCGCACCAGGCTTCCCACCGCATATTCACCCAGCCTTCGATAACACTCGTGCTCGTCCTCATCGAAGCTGCCGGGACGAACATCCAACATTGGAAACGTCGGGTGAGCGCTGGCGAACTGCAGTACGTCCGTTGGCTCTTCGCCAGTGACCGCGGGCTTGAAAAGTAGTAGAAAGCCGGCCTTGCCGTCGGGGTAGCGAATCGTTCCCATCTGGTAGTGTCTGCGGACCTGCTTTTTTTGGCTGAGCGGGCCGAACGAGAATTCAATTTCCACACCAAGATCCAGGCGACATTTCCGAATGACTCTCCCGAGTGCGTCGAAGGTAAGATCCGCATCGGACGTGCCATCGCAGGCGATCACGAATTCGCAGCGGCGCCGAACCAATTCGTAAATGCCAAGGCTATCGAACAGGCTGCCGGGATGTAGCCGAGAGATGGGAACTCTCTCTCGTACCAACAATCGGCTCAGCCCGGCCAGCAGACCGCGGTTAGCTACGGGAGCATCAGGCGGTGGCCCCGATGCGGTAATCGCCTCTGCGGTACTGAAGCGGTCAATCGGGGAAAGCGCTATCGGCTTCCGCTCGCCGACCACGGCACCAAACAGAGGATATGGCCCACCATTCGCAAGCTGACCGAGAGGGATGTCGCCGTTCAGGTATCGCTTACCTACAAAGTGCGAGATGGCGCGACGGGTCGGAAAAAGTTGCTTCAATCCAAGGATTGCGGCGGCTCCTAGCACAATTGGAGCCGTGACTGGGGTTATGAGTTTGGCCAGTTCTGGGACTAGTTGCGGCAGAGACCAATCCAAGGGCACGATCTTTGCCAGGAGCGGTATGAGGGCGGCTGTTCCGGCGAGCAGAAATAGTAGCGGACTGAGATAGTCGATCACCGAACTCAGGAAAATGAGCCTGTATGGGGCGTTCGGCAATGAGATCCGTTCTCTCGGCAAAGCATCATTGACGTGCTCGAATCCGTCCCGCGCGATCATCGCGGAAATTCGTCCGCCAATGTAGCCGCCGCCTCCAACACAGGAGAGATAGTCGATTCCACGCAGGAGCCCCGCCGCTGCAAGCCCTTGCAGCACGCCCAGGCAGAACGTTGCGCTGCGGAGTCCTCCGCTGGAAAGTGCGAGCCCAACAAGGCGAGAGGGATCTGTCTGGGATAGACCGTGCGCCGCGCGCACCCGGGCAATTTGCTCGCGCTCTGCAAGCATGCGTTCTTCTATGGAGCTTTCAGATAGCCAAACGGCCATTCCGGTCTAGCCTTCCCTTGAGGTTGGTTCGCGACGAGCCGCGCATGGCGGGGAATTTGCAGGGCAATATCCTGCTCATCCGCTGCGGCGAGCACCGATTGG
Organism: Bradyrhizobium sp. LB13.1; assembly: GCF_054056815.1. Classification (NCBI taxonomy): domain Bacteria; kingdom Pseudomonadati; phylum Pseudomonadota; class Alphaproteobacteria; order Hyphomicrobiales; family Nitrobacteraceae; genus Bradyrhizobium; species Bradyrhizobium sp. LB13.1. The sequence goes on from NZ_JBSRYQ010000001.1 coordinate 523,569, forward strand.
TGTAGCACCGGTGGTGCAAAGATGGAACTCGGAAACTTGTGATTTAGTTTCCTTCGTTTCGTTTTTCGCCCTTGCGCCAGACCAGCAGCTGCACCGTACGCCGAGCGGGGCCCGCTTCGCGATCACGGAGCGAGGATACAGCAGGGCTCATTCCCCTTCTGCGGTCGGCGCTGCCGCGCGTGCCGCGCGACTGCAGGTGCCCTTGACAGCGCGAACGCCCGATCGCGGACGTCGAACACCGTGCAGCCACTACTCGGTCGACCCGGTCGCTTACACGCCGGCCTCCGGCTGCGAGGTCGAGAACCAGGTTGGACTGCTCAGGGAGCGGTTCTTCACGCCGCGGCCACGGTCCAAGAAACTGAACGAGCTAAGCGCTGGTTGCTCGACAAATGCATCGCCTACGCCAAGGCACATTGCCATCCGGAGCTGGCCGATCAGGCGATCTGGGATGTGTTCGAAGCCGCGCGTCCCAAGCTCGTCCCCTACGCCGGCCGGTTCGACGGCTTCCACGCGGTGCCGGCGTCTTTCTCGAAGATTTGTCTGGTGCGCTCCGAGAACAACAATACTCGGTCCCAGCCAGCGCGGTCGGGCGGCCCGTTGAGGGTCTAGGCTTCTGCTGACCGCATCGTGATACGTTAGGATAGAAGGATCGCTGCGGAGCATCCACAATCCTTTCGGGCGGCGAGACGACCTACGACCCCTAAGTATCTGATCTAACTTACATGATAAGCGCGACCGTCCAGCGCCCGTTGATCGTCTTCTTGACAATCCGGTTTCTGACATTCAACCTAACGTCATTGTTGGAAGTCGATACACTTTTGCGGCTGTTTTTTGGAGGGCTTTAAATACTTTGACCATTGAACGCGTGGTACGCGGAGATATTGCCGTGACCAATCTGCTTCGCAATGCAGCAGATCGCGCCGCCTACAGAGCTGAGCATATTGCAATTTCGCCATAGAGGCGGCGAATGCCCGAGAGCAAAGAGTCTCCCTATTCGCGCGAGGCAAACGCCTGCCTGATTTCGTTGCATGATGACAACTGCTGAGAGTTAGGAGGTCCGATGTCGATCATCGTCTGCCGACCGAAGAGTCTTCAGCTCGACATGCTCGCGAACGCGGAGCGGAAAGCGCTGATAATCAATCCAGCCAACGAGGCCGAGCGGCACACGATCGAACGCACGGCTATCGGGCGCCGAGGTGGCGCGCGACGCATCGCCGTGGTGATCGGGCGCAAATGGCCGGTCAAAGGAGTGCAATTGAGCGTCTCCTTCATGGACAGCCCGAAGAGCGATTTGCGAAGGCGCATCCTGCTGCACATGAACGCCTGGGGGCAGAAAGCCAACGTGAAATTTGCCGAGACCTCCGGCGTCGGTCAGGTCCGTATTGCGCGACTCGACTCTCCCGAAGACGAGGCAGGCTACTGGTCGTATGTCGGCACCGAAATCCTGGAGATCGACAAGGGTAAGCCGACCATGAACCTCGAAGGCTTCACGATGCGAACGTCGGAAGCCGAATTCAAGCGCGTCGTCCGTCATGAGGCCGGGCATACTCTGGGGTTCGACCACGAGCACATGCGCAGCGACATCGTGAAGCTCATTGATCGCGACAAGGCCATCAGATTCTTCGACGAGGACCAGGGCTGGACTCCCGAAGAAGTGGACGAGCAGGTTCTGACACCGCTTGCGAAAAAATCGATCATGGGCACCAAGGAGGCCGATCCGGTCTCGATCATGTGCTATCAGTTGCCCGCCGCCATCATGAAGAACGGCAAGCCCATCAAGGGCGGCAACGACATCAATCCAAGGGACCATGCGTTCGCGGCGTCGCTCTACCCGAAAAAGAGCAGGACCGCCACACCGCCACCACTCGACCCCGAGGTCATCTCGCAGCCGCCGCCGGAATCGGCAGAGCCCGATTCCCGCGAGCGGCCGGATGCTGCGACACCGCCGGGGTCCGAGATCCGAGCCACGTTTCCCGCACCGCGGAGCGGTCTGGTCAACGTATTCGAACTCGTTGTCATGGACGAGTTTCAGCCGAACCGTGAGGCGCCGCGCAACGGCGAGACGCCGGAATTCGCCCAGGTGCTCGCGAGCTACGGGGGCGCCCGCGTCGCATCGGTGATGCGGCTGCGTGCCGGCGCAGGCGGCGAGAAGACCCAGTTCGGAAAAATCATCGGCACGCACGAGCGCATCAAGAAATATACCAACCGGGTAGAAGGTTCGCTTCCCGGGGACAAGGACATGATCGCCTTTGGCGAACAGCTGTTTGATACGCTTCTTCAGGGCGATGTCCGCCGCTTGTACGACGAAGCGCGCACGCGGCAGGGCCGAAAGCTCGATTTCATCTTCACCTCGATGATTCCCTGGATCGCCGAAAAGCCCTGGGAGTTTGCCTACGATCCGGTGCGGAAGTGTGTTTCCTTGCGACCGAAGAGATGCGCTTTACGCGGAATGTTCTGACCAGTATCCCCGCCGACCAGATCGACCCGGATTCAGGACCGTTGCGAATCCTGGTCGCCTCGGCTCAGCCCGTCGGATACGCCCGTTTGTCCATCGAGCAGGAAGAGGCGGTGATCCGGCGCGGCTTCGAGCCGCTTATCGCGGCCGGGCTCGTTACCGTTACGGCGCTAGCGCGGGCAACAGCCGAAAAGCTGCACGGCCATCTCTCGAACGGCAAATTTGACATCGTCCATTTCATCGGCCACGGAACGTACGATGAGGAGCGCGGCGAGGGACGCCTCGTGTTTGTGAATGAGCAGGGGCAGGAACACAGCCTCGGCGAACGCTCGGTGCGCGAGATTTTCTGCAGCCGAAACCTGAGTTTGGTGTTTCTCAACGCCTGCGAAACGGGCGCCGCAGGGCGCGCCGAGTTCAACAAGGGAGTCGCGCAGTCGCTGGTCGCGCACGGGCTGCCGGCGGTGGTCGCAAACCAGTATAGCGTCCTGGACTCGTCGGCCACCTCGTTCGCACGGCACTTCTATTGGTCGCTCGCCCAAGGCAATTCTCTCGGCGAGTCGGCGCGTGAAGCGCGCATCGCTGTCAACTATTCATTGCAAGGCGAACCGATCGACTGGGCCGTTCCCGTACTGTATGCGCGAGATTCGGGCCAGGTACTGTGCAAGCCCCCAGCAAAGCGCAGCTTCGTTCCCGAAACCCGTGTGCGTCCCGATGCACGGCGTGCGACTGCTGCGTACAGCGTCCGCGTCGCCGTCTGGGACATGGACAATGTCTTTCCGGCACTGGACCGCACGCTCGCGCAGATGAATGCACCACAGAAGGAATTTGGCTTCGAACTCGTCCGGCTGTCGGTGCCGCTCGATGTCTGGGATCTGCGGGAAGACAAAACGATGTATCTATGGGCGGAACGCCTTGCAGATCGATTGCGCGGAACGACGGTCGAACTGGAGGTCGACATCCTGGCCTGTATTACGCGTCATCCGATGCGGGATGATGAATGGGAGAATATCTACGCTTGGTGGCCGTCCAATCGTAAGCCACCGATCCTGATCCAGTCCGTAGCCGGATTCGACCAGCTTGCGCCGGAAGGACGCGAAACAGATCGCGTGATCGCCAACGAGATGGTTGGGAACCTCGCCGGATTCTACGGCGATCTGGAGGGTCACGAGGAGGGAAGCAAGGATTGCCCGCTGTACTTCAACCGCGAGCGCCAATTCGAACATCTCGCCGCCCGGAAGCGGTTCGACAAGGATTGCCGGAAAAAACTGGAGGGGCGCGGCGTTAACCTCGATGCCCTCGATGCGCTGCTAAATGCCTTTCCATAAAGGGAGATGAGTGATGGCAAAGAAGACCCGCAGGTCCAGACGCTCAGCGCGCGTTGATGCCAGCGTCAGCGCCGCAATAAGGAGCGGCCAGGCGATGGCGGAAGAAGTCATCGCGTTCCGGACCGCACGGACCCGCAAGCGATCAGCGGCAGTCCGACGGATGGCGCGTGCGCCCAAACCACGTCGAGCGCCGGCCGCGACACAGATTCCCTCCCGGACGCGAGCCTTGCTCGGAAGTCCGGTGAGCGCGGGCGTGCTGATCGCCGAAGGCGATTCCTGGTTTGATTATCCCTTTCACGACGTCCTACAGATGCTCGAGGACGACTATCTTTACGATGTGGAATCCGTTGCTCACAAAGGCGATACGGTCGACGACATGGCGCACTCAGGCGGCCAGTTTGAGGAGTTTGCGAGGCGGCTGGAGAAGTTGTTGCGCGCCAACAAGGTCCCGCGCGCGATTCTGCTGTCCGGCGGCGGTAATGACATCGCCGGAGACGAATTCGCGATCCTGCTGAATCACGCGGCATCGTCCCTCCCGGCCATCAATGACGACATTGCTCGCGGGTTGATCGATGTGCGCCTGCGAGCGGCCTATGCACGGATCATCAGCGGTCTGACCATGATCGCGCAGGACCTATCTCGGGCGGCCGATTCCCATCGTGACACACGGCTACGACTACGCGCTTCCCGATGGCCGGGGCTTCTGGGGCGGATTCTGGCTGCTGCCCGGCCCCTGGCTGGAGCCCGGATTCCAGAAGAAGGGCCACGTAAACTTCGGCAAGAACTCCGCCGTGGTCGTCAAGCTCATCGATCAGTTCAACGCGATGTTGAAGGACGTAAGTGCCACCTCTGGCTTTGGACATGTCCATTATCTGAATCTTCGCAACACGCTTAAGCACGACGGGACCTACAAGAAGCATTGGGAAAACGAGCTGCACCCGACAGAGGAGGGCTTTAAGCTGGTCAGCAAGAAGTTTGCTGACCTGGTTGCGAAACTCTAGACCGTCGTTACTTGTCAATCGCGCGCCTTGAACACTAGAAGTCCCGTATCCCAACAAAGTCGGCAAGAAGGTTTGCGAGAGGAGGGCAATCTCAACCTCAATGCCCACCCTTGCTGAGATCCCGGAGGCCTTGAGCGTTGGAAAGCCTAACTGCAACGGCCGCAATTGCCTGGCTCTGACCTGCCCCTGAAGTTTCACCCAGTAGCGGTTAGAGTCTCGGGGGATGTTACGCCGTTTGGCGCGGTGTGAGCAACGTGCGATCGGCGGAGCTGGTCGGGGTTGCGCAGCCGATCGCACGTTGCGGTGAGGTAGGCGGCATAGGCCGCAGGAGTCAGATAGCCGAGCGAGGAATGCGGGCGTTGGCCGTTGTAGTCGCCGACCCAATCCGCAATCTTGGCGCGGGCGTGATCGAGGCCGAAGAACAAGGTTTCGTTGAGAAGCTCGTCCCGCATCCGGCCGTTGAAGCTTTCACAGAAGCCGTTCTGCATCGGCTTGCCCGGCGCAATGAAGTGCCAGTCGATCTTGTTCTCCTCCGACCAGGCCAGCATGGCATTGCAGGTGAACTCGGTGCCGTTGTCGGAGACGATCATGCCCGGCTTGCCGCGCTGATTGATCAGCGCCGTCAGTTCGCGTGCCACCCGCCGCCCCGGGATCGAGGTGTCGGGGATGGCCGCCAGACATTCCCGGGTCACGTCATCGACGATATTCAGGACCCGGAAGCGACGGCCGCTGGCGAACTGGTCGTGGACAAAATCCAGCGACCACCGGGCGTTCGGCCGAGCCTCGACCAGTATCGGCGCTCGGGTGCCCACGGCGCGGCGGCGGGCTCGGCGCTTGCGCACGCTGAGGCCTTCCTCTCGATACAGACGGTAGATCCGGTTCCGCCCGGACGGCTCGCCCTGCTGGCGAAGCAGCACGAACAGCCGGCGGTAGCCGAACCGCCGACGGGCATTAGCAAGCTCGCGCAAGTGGCCGCGTAGTTCGGTGTCCGGCGGTCGGCACGATCGGTACCGAACCATCTTGCGGTCAGCGCCGACGATGCCGCAGGCCCGCCGCTCCGACAGACCCATGACGGCCTGCAGGTGCGCGACGGCTTCGCGCTTGGCGACGGGCCCTACCATTTTTTTGACAAAAGCTCGCGTAGCGCTGCAGCATCCAGCATCTGCTCGGCCAGCAGCTTCTTCAGCTTGGCGTTCTCGTCCTCGAGTTGCCGCAACCGCTTGGCATCGGAGACGTCCAGACCGCCGAACTTCGCCTTCCAATTGTACAGCGTCGCTTCAGAGACGCCATGCTTCCGCGCCAAATCGGCAGCCTTCGCACCTGCCTCATGCTCACGCAGCACGCCAATAATCTGCTCTTCCGTAAACCTGGCTCGCTTCATCTGTCCGTCCTTCAGAAGGCCGGACTCTAACTTCAACTGGAGGAAATCGGCAGGGGCAGGTCAGCATGAAGCAGCTTGGCATCGGTCGGAAAGGTGATGGCCTTCGGCTGCACCGTGGTGTCGACGGTGACGCGCTTGAGGTCCTGGCCGCGTAACGCGCCGGCCTCGTGCGCCACCCGCAGGCTCTCCGCCAGCAGCAGCTCCAAACTTGTCGCCGAGCCGCTTGCGCCAATGGCTCAGGTCCGAGCGCTCGTGCGGGAAGGCATGCTGAAAGAACTCTTGCCCGGTGAAGAACTGGAAATACGGGTCGTGAACCCAGCGCTCGCAAACGCCCTCATCGGACAGCCCGTAAGTGTGCTTGAGCAACAGCAGCCCGATCATGAACCGGGTCTCGATCCCGGGCCGGCCATTCTCGCTGTAGAGCGGCGCGACCTCGCCGTCGATCCAGTCCCAATCGATCTTGCCGGCGAGCTGAACCAGCTCGTGCTTCATGTTGATGATCTGTCCAGCCGCGCCCGGAACAGATCGTTCGATCCCGTCGTCCTGTGCTTCTTCGGTCGCATCGGCCCCTCCGATGCACCACAGAATCATGGTCCGCAGCGAAAGGGAATCCACAAACGAAAATTGCAAGGTTTGGGGGCCTCAAGCCCCCAATCCCTGCAATCTCAAATGCCGCCGCAACCGGAAAACTGACTCCTGCTCAAACGCGCTTAGAGCCTTGTTCACGGACGACTGAAAAGTCGGCTGTTGCGGCACACAGACATCAGTGATCCAGTCTGTCTAATTGGCAGGACTGAAGGTCATGATGAGGCATCGGCAAGTCGAACAGGCTGCGTTGTTCTATGAGTTCTCGCTCGAGGTTAGAAGATTCGACTTCAGCTTGGCGGCCGAAATGACGCGATTTGGGATCTGAACACCGATCAGCGGATGAAGCTGCTGGGTTAGCCCATCCGGTCGGCCCACTTCCGTTGGCGCAAAGACGGTGGCGACGTCTCTGCCGATACTCTTGAGCGGATTTCGCACCCAGCCTTTTGGATCATCACTGTTGAGTTCTCCTTTCCGGTCCGAAAGGATGCTCTGTTTCACCCCCGTCAAAGTGGATACGGAGTACGGACGAATCTGAGCCCCTTGCTGTGCTCGTCAGGCCCCTCCCCTGAACAGGAGGCTTGGCCGGGCCACCTGTGATCGAGACGGATTCCGTGGAAAGCGTACGCGCAACCCGGAAACCCAGAATGTTGTTGCGATTTTCAGGGGAGTACCAAAACCGATTGGCCGAGCGGAGTACCCGCGGTTCGCTGACCCAGGAGCCTCCGCGTACAGAACGCAGATTGCAATTCCCATCGGTCCGCGCACTTCCGTCGTCGGGCGCCCCCAGGTATCCGCTCTGGTAGCAATCTTGCACCCATTGCCACACGTTACCGACCATGTCGTAAAGACCAAATGAATTGGGCTTGAACGATCCAACAGGAGAAGTTTGCTCACCATCCCATCTGGTTCCGCAGGCATTGCAGTTGGCATTCCCCTGGCCGATCTCATTGCTATCCCAAGGATAGGCAGTCGTGGTACGAGCGCGAGCCGCATATTCCCATTCGGTCTCCGTGAGCAGGCGATAGGGCCGATCGGTCATTCGCGTCAGCCAAGATACGTATCGCTGGGCGTCCTTCCAACTGACATTGATCACCGGTTTCCGGCCCCGTCCCAGGCCAAGGTCATCAATCCAGGGGCACCCTCCGAGCGAAGCGCAGAGATCCCAGTCGGCAAAGGTCACATCGAACTTTGAAACGGCAAATGGTTTGGCGATAGTTACCTCGCGTAGTGGATCCTCTTCCTTTGGATAGCGACCTAGCTCGGTGTCAGGTGATCCCCTCTTGTATTTTCCCAACTCGATAACGATCATCTCAGGGCAATCATCGTCCTTGCTGCATTCCTTGAATAGGTCCTTCGGCTTGAGCATGCGCTCGGCATCAGGCTTAAGGACGTAGGGCTGAAAGTGGTCGCGCATATACGGCCTAACGACGAAGAGCCAATGCGCGAACTCATGAAGGCTAGGAAAGCCGATGACGATGCTGACCGCCAGTAGCGCCGGGGCGGCGTAGGCGTTAATTTGTCTCAGAATTTGGCTTCGACGCCGGCCCAGAAAACGCGCGACGGCATGCGCAACAAAATCGTGCGATAATTCCCACTCCGCGCGCTCCTCGTCCAAAGTACGCGCAAGCCCAGCCTCGTCCAACGCGTTCAATACCGCTCGAACCTCCGCAGGCCGGAGCTTGGCATCGGCGACGAGCTCCTTTTCCGAGCGTGGCCGCTTCGTTCCTTGTTCAGAGATCATTTGCTCAAGCATTTGCGGCGCGCAGTCGCGAATGCCCGGCTGCTCAATTGTCCGCTCAATGTAGCGACGTACGAGAACCCCAGCATCGAGCGAGGGAGCAATGGGTTTACCAGAGGCAAGTACGTAACCAATTACATTCAGCGTGATTGGCCGCACCATTCCGGGTGTTTCATCCAACTCAGCGGCGCTCGTCAATAGCCGATCGATTGCATCCGCCTGCAATCCTAGCCCGGATTCTTCCATAAATGCGCAGGCGGACGGGAACATGAAACGGCCGACCTGGTACAGGTTCTCGCCGCTGCGCAGGAGGGGAAGGCCGATCTTTTCGAGCGGCACCTGATATTCGGTGCGCACGACAAGCATCAGGGTGAAGCCTTTCACAGGACGCGATCTAAGATCAGCGACGAACGCAGCGAATTCCCGCTGCTGCATCGGTTTGCCCAAGATCACGAACTCTTCGAACTGATCCAAAACCATGAGGAGCCGATCCGATGTCCGATCGACAAATTCCTGAATTGTCCCCCGAAGCTCGTGCTTCTTCGAATCCTGCGATTCCGCGTGCGCCGAGCGCAGTAGCGCGTCGAGCAAAGCACGTTTCGGGTGCTGCCATGCGCGCGCTTCAATCACCGTCCATCCTTGCTCCCTGAATTTCGGAAGGACATAGGCATTGAGCAACGAACTTTTTCCGGATCCAGAATCTCCGCATAAGAAGAGTAGGGCCTGATCGGATCTCTCGATCCATTCCAATACCCGCCGTTCCGCTTGGTCGGCTCGCTTGAACTTCGCACGATCTTCAATCGTGTTAAGATACGGTCCGATGCGGAAGTAACCAGTCTGCTTCGCGCCCGTTTTGACAGCGAGCACTTGCATCGCGCGCCGCGTCTTTTCCGCGAGCGCCTCTTGGACCACCTGGGCGATTACGGCGACAAGACAAAGTCCGATCAGAAGACCGTATGCCCACGTCGGAATTCCGAGATTGAGTGGGTCAATGATGTATTTTATTGCCGTAACGAAGAACAGAATCCCCAGCAGCAGCGACAATAAGGCTGCTGTACGTCCGAGCAGTCTGCCGGGCAGGAAGTTGCGGATCGCCTTGATATCGTGCTCGCCAAGTAGCGGCAATTTAGGAGCTCTAGACGTGGCAGTTTCGCCCTCGTCGACCGCGCTTTGCGGTTGTTTGCCCAAGCGAGGATAGTAACGATTTAGGAGAAATTCATGCTTGAACAGGCGCGCGAGGATTTCGGGCCAAGCAAGGACGTCCACTCTGAACAAGCCCTCAGCCGCATTCCGGTCGCTGATCAAGCGTGCGGCGGCTTGAATCTTCGCATCCGGGAGCGCCGTTGTTGCAACGATGAGGTGCCCGAGCGGTGGCTTGAATTTCTTGGCCTCCGATACTTCACGCTCGAGTTCTGCGCTCGCGAGCGCGTTTGACTCAACTGTCGAGCTCTTTAGCTTGCACTGGATACCGTGAAATCTGGTCCCATTCTTGGGTAGCCCGAATATGTCGACGCCGAACTGGTTCTGGCCTGATCGGCCGTGGCGTTGAATGTTCGGGCAATCCCACTCAAGCTCCCAGAGCGCCAGACAAAGCTCCTCGAAATCCTGCCAGTTCTTGGGAGGCGGTAAGTCGAAATACTGCGGGTCCACGCCCAGTCCTTCATGCTGGCTCGACTGTTGGAACTCACACTACCACCCGCTTCGAAGCGAGCGATAGGCGCGAAATGCGAGCGAGGCCTTGACGGCTAGGGGGCATCGTCCAGGAGGACGACGCCGAGGTAAAGGCTCCATTGACTGATGGCGCGCAGGCCATCGCAAACCATCGAAGTATCCTCGGGCAAATTCTTCTTTTGCGACGCACAACAAAAGTGGAGGCGCGCGTCGATGGCGTTTCGCTCAATTCCGAAGCTCTATCAGTTGTTGGATAGGTACGTTCAGTGGCCGACCTTCCGTTTGCCGCGACGCACAAGCGTAGATGTCTGAACTAGCACAACAAAGGGGGCACCAACGTCCGGGGTGATACTTGCAGGCTTAAATGAAAACTCTGCGTGTCCACATCGCTCGACCTTCTTCAGCGCCGGCTTCACCTCGGATTCGAAGCGCTCGGCGAGCGCTCAGCCAAGTCACTGATGAATAGCGAAGTGCTCGCCTCGACCATTTGAGAGCCGCATCGGCCTGCTGTGGTGCGACTTAAATTCTTTGTCTTTCAGTACTATCAAGCTGGCCGTCGCTCGGACTGCGGACATTTGGCTCGACATAAAACTCAGGAATCGCTGAGCATCTGCAGCGTTGCGGTTCGCAAGCCCATCACGTCCTGCATCAGGGTCGTCTTCGATCGTAAGTTGATCTCCGCCAGGAAGGCGGTCGAGTCCTTCCGCATTGCGGCTTCTGCGGGAAGCTCCCATTTGCTCCAGCGCGCCTTGACGTGCTTATCATCCAGCAGTTCGAGAGACTCCTCGCGCGACAACTTCTTCTGCTTCGACAATGACATGGCGAAATCCCATCAAATACCGAGACGTTGAGGATCTGCCCTCTGAGGGCAGATTTGAGTAGATAAGACGCCGGAAAGAGACTAAACTACCTAAGATAGACGTCAAATTTATATTCTCGGCCGCTGGACGGTCGCAAGACGCAGGCACGGGCTTCAATTTGGCAGACCGATGAATCCGTTCTTGATCTTCCCGCGGCCGCCGACGCTTCCTCTGCGGCCCTCCCGCATCTACGCACGGCTCGACGATATTGCCGAGCTTGCTAGCACAGGCGGCTGGGAATTCCTATTTGGCGGCCTCGATGCCGACTGGTTCGACCAGAGTCCCGGCATCGCGAAACTGCGCGGAAACCAACGAATCGGCATGATCGAAGTCATGCCCGTATTCTACTTGGAATTCGACGCCCAGATTGGCGATCCGCTACACCTGTTTGTAAGGACCGGGTTGATCCAGTCTGCTTGGATAGAAGTCAGGCTACAAGAGGGGCTCGGCGCTCGTCTCTATCGCAACCTCTACGCGGAGGCTGAGCCCATCAACATCGTGGACGTCAGGGCAGTCTCCGCTGAGGTCGCTGACGACCTTGATGAGGTTCACGAGCTGTCGGATTGGGACGCCACAGACGAAGCCGTCCAATCGAAACTCTCAAGGTTGAGGGGCTCGACTATCGAATCGCTTGCCGTTTACGACGTTGGTCAAGGCGCTGCCAATAGCGGCAGTCCATCGTCGAACAAGCCCGCCTTTTACTTCGATTTCGGAGGCGGAGTTCGATCCCACACTAGCACGAGGCCTCATTCGACACCCGATCTATGCTTGTGCGCTGATCCTCTGATCGTGCTGTCGCACTGGGATTCGGATCACTGGTCATCAGGTCCTCTCGTCGCGAAATCGCTGACTCTCGATTGGATAACCCCTTTCCAATCGATCACCTCTCCTCATCTTACCTTTGCCAGCTCGATTATTTCGGCAGGTGGTACGCTCTTGGTGTCGAAAGCAGCGGCTGGTAGGAGCTTTTCGGCCGGCCAACTACATGTCTATCGAGCCAGCGGGACTAGTCGGAACGATAGCGGGTTCACTTTGAACGTCGACCCGCCTACCACAGGCAGTCCATTCTTCTTTCCGGGTGACGCCGACTACACCTATGCCGCCGGCAAGCCCTCCATGAGCGCGGGGCTGGCAGCGACCCATCATGGTGGAGGTTGGAAAAGCACGCGGGGTCCGCCAACGGCCACGGGCCTGGGACGAGACCGGGTCGTGTTCAGTTACGGCATATTTCCCTCGGGACTGCCGAACACCTATGGGCATCCCACCTCTCGTTCAACCGGCGACCACGCGATGGCCGGGTTCAATCGTCTCGACACCCCATTGCGGACTGCCCCCGGTTCTACCGGCCACGTTCATCTGGACTGGGCGGGCACGCCCGTTGCTACCGCACCATGCGGTCGGCGCGCTTGCTATCAAAATCTGGACCAAGCCTGAGGCCTTCAACGAAACGCCATTTCGTTGGATCGCGATTTTCTCGTCGGAGGGCTGATATGACATCTAGCAAGCCAGCCAAGAAGAAGGCCAAGGCCAAGCCACCGGCTGTGGCAAATAAATCGACGAAAGCAGCGTTGCTAAGTTTATATGCAGCACAAAAATATCTCGACGGTGACGTCCAGAAGGGTGCGGGCCTGAAGATCCCCTTCGACGTTTACTTTCAGGACCCACTGTTCGCAAAGAACAATCCCGAACTAGCATTCGACCGATTGTTCGTCGCCTGGGAGCCAGGGTTGTCCTCTGGGCCGACCAGCGCTCGGTTCGCGGTGGTCGACTACAACGGCGATACGGGCGCATTGGTACCGCCCGTTCGGTGGGATTTCGGGACCAGGCAATTCATCGACTCTCATGGGACTGCCATAGACAGGAAGCTCTTGCACCGCTCCCTGCAGGCCCATCAACTGCATGTATGGGCGGTTCTCCAACGAGCCCTGGATTTCTTCGAAGGCGGGCCCGGTCTTGGTCGCCGGATATCTTGGGGATTTGAGGGTAACAGACTGATTGTCGTACCTCACGCCGGGTACGGTCAGAACGCATTTTACGATCGCCAGAGCAAATCCCTGCAATTCTATTATTTCGATGGAGCCGGAGGAGCGGTTTACACCTGTCTTTCCACGGACATCATCAATCACGAATTCGGCCATGCAGTGCTCGATGGCATCCGTCCTTACTTCATCGAGGCGATCAACCCGCAGACAGCCGCTTTCCATGAATTCATGGGTGACCTGACGGCAATACTGATCGCTTTCCGCAACAACGATTTCCGCAACTACCTGGTGGAAGCATCCGGCGGAGACCTCGGCAAAGATACGAAGCTAAACCGACTTGCTGAGGAGTTCGGTAAAGCGGTGAGCGACAAGCCCTATTTACGAACGGCTCGCAACAAAGAGAAGCTATCCACGCTGAGGGACGAACAGAGGCCACATCTACTGTCGCAGGTCCTCACCGGCGCAATGTTCGACATCATCATAAGGCTTTCGCGTTACTACATTGACAAACGCAAGCGTACAAAATCTCAAGCGTTTTGGGATACCATTCAGCGCATGCAGCAGATGGCCGTGCAGCCACTCGATCTGTTGCCGCCCGTGGACGCGTCGTTCAAAGACTACGCGCTGGCTGTATTGCGCATGGAGCAGATCGCCAATCCATCGGATCCAGACAACTACCGCGGCATGATGATGGATGTATTTATCGATCGCGAGATCCTAACAGACGCTGACATTAAGGATCTGAAACTGCCTCGTCAGGTCTTCGAAAGGCTAACGCTTGACGTATTCCACGAGGTGGAGGACCTATCCGGCTCACGGGCCGAGGCTTATAGATTCCTCGACGATAATCGAGACCGCCTCTACATACCCGCGAATGCTGACGTTGTAGTATCTGATCTTCACGTCGCGCAAAAGCTGACACGACAATCCCGTCGGCTGCCGAAACAGATAATCTTGCAATACATCTGGCGCGAGGATGTCGCGCTTGAGGGACCAAGGTTCGGCCGCTTCGAGGGACAATCGGCTAGCATGCTTTGCGGCGCCACGCTGGCTTTCGATCATGAAGGCAACGTCCTGGCATGGTCACGAAAAGCGGGGACCGAATTCTACGGGCGCGGCCAAAAGAAGGACGACGATCAACGCGAGCGCGACGAAGGCGTGAAGCGTAAAGCCGCATTCCTCGATTCGATTGCGGCCAGAGTAAAGGCCGGTCGGATCGGCAATGCCCTTGGAGGCGCAAAAGGAATGCTCGGCACGAAAATCCCGCCATTCGTTTCACGCGAAGTCGACGGCGCGCTGCGGTTCGAGCTCTCGCCTCATTTCGCCATTCATGACGACTCCAAAGACGATCTGGGTGAACGCCGATGGCAAATAAGCTCCTGATCCGCGCCTACAACGTCGAACTCGGCGACTGCATCTATTGTCGCATCCCAAAGGCGAAGTCGACACAAGGAGGTGCCGAGGACTTCCACATGCTGATTGATTGCGGCTCGTGGGGATCTTTCGCATCGTTGAAATCGGCGGTCGAGCACCTGAAATCCGAGCTGCCCGACGGAGATCACGGAAAGAAGCGGCTCGACCTTCTCGTCGTGACCCACGAGCACAAGGATCATATCGCCGGCTTCGACGCCGATCTCTTCAAGGACTTGGCGATTGGAAGCATCTGGATGAGCACGGCGATGAACCGCGACCATCCGCAATCCCAAAGAGCTTTCGCTCTCCAGGACTTTGCCAAGAGCGCAATGCGCGAATTGGCTGCGCAAAACCTGGAACTGGATCCAGAGCTTCGAGAGCTCGTGGAGCTGTATGGCGTCTCCAACGACGATGCGATTGAGACATTGCAGAAGACGCTTCCGCAGGCGAACCAAGATCAAGCCGAAGTACGTTCACGCCGGCGACACGGCTGCCAGCCTGGGAATCAAGCTCACAGACACGACGATCGAGGTCCTCGGGCCCGAGCAGGACATCGACGGATATTATCTGGGCGAAGACCCGGATGTTTCCCTACGGGGCTTCCAAGAAGGGGCAAAGCCCTTCAAGGCTCATATCGCAAAGGATTCCGGCTCGCCCCCCAAGAACATTAGCCTGGCCGATTTCCGGCGACTGCAATCCAGAATGATGTCCAATGCGCTCGCATTCGCGGATGAGGCCGGCAGCGTGATCAACAACACAAGCGTAGTCCTCCTGATTGAGTGGAACGGCAAGCGCCTGCTCTTCGTGGGAGATGCTGAGTGGGGCACTCGTTACAGACCGAAGAAACAAAACGCATCGTGGAACGTGATGTGGCATCTACACAAAGATAAGCTTGGAAAACCTATCGATTTTCTCAAGATCGGACATCACGGTAGCGTCAATGCCACCCCTTGGAACGACGCCGAGGACGGCGAACAGACCGAGGCTTCTGCGATCTTGGACGCTATCCTGCCTCTAGAGCGCGCCAGCAAAGCGAAGGCGGTCGCCTCGACATTACGCAAGAATTATAAGTCCATTCCAAGCTCGGCTCTCCTGGTCGAAATAGGGAATCGAGTGCAAGACTCTAAGGTTTATGAAAAGGTCCTCACCTCAGACGGCATCAAACTCAAGGATCTGCCCTTCTTCACACAACGTGAGAAGCGTTGGCTCGGCAGCAAGCAACCCCTCCGGACGGATTTCGAGGCCCTTCTTTCGAAAGACAATTTCGTCGAAGTGGAAATCGGATCGTAGGCACCTCTTTTGCAAGTTTGACGGGTACACGCACGTGAGCGATCTCGCGATTATTTCGAAAATAGAGGATACGGGCAACGATACGCCGCGCGCGGGCTTCGAAGTCAGAGACGTCCTCGGGGAGGTCGAGGAAGGCGTCGGTCTAAGCCTCTCTGGGGCGACTTCCGCGCGATGCTCTTCCACTTGGGGAGCCTGATCCGACTGAACGAACTGGGTCTACTGCCGACAATTGATTGCATCGCGAGTGTCTCAGGGGGGGCTCAATAGCTGCGGGAATTCTCGCAGCCGGATGGTCTCAGCTCCGATTTCGCGACGAAGGCGTTGCAGACGGCTTCCACGACGTAGTGTCGGTGCCGCTGCTGCGTCTTGCAAGGAAGCACGTGGACATTCCGGCCGTCCTGGCTGGGTGCATACCGTTCGTGCACGCGGCCAACGTCGCGGCGCAGATCTACGACCAGGCCGCATTCAAAGGGAAAACCCTGCAGAGCCTGCCTCAACACCCACGTTTTTGTCTTTCTTTCGACGAGCCTGCAAAGCCGGGTGCTGTGGCGTTTCGCGCGCGACTACACGGCTGATTGGAAAGTTGGCCAGTGGAAGGATCCGAATCTAAGTCTAGCCCTCGCGGTCGCTGCTTCGGCGGGTTGTCAATCGGCTTGCAACTTTGACCCCTCATCGGCGTCCAATTTTGGCTCTGACGCAATTTTGGTGCAGCACTGGTCATGTGGCGCCGATTAGCCGAGCCTGCAGCAAGTCGAGCTTGGCGCGCCCGTACATTTGGCGCTTAACCAGTTTGAGTTTGGTGATCTGGCCTTCGGTCTGTCCGTTGGACCAGGACGTCGTAATCGCTGCGCTGACGGCGGCTTTGTCCTTGATGACGCCATTGGCGAAAGACATGACGAGGCTTGCGCATGCTCGTTCCAGCCATGGTTCAAGCTCTCCGTGAGCCTTCTTGCGGATCATCGCATGGAAAGCGGCTATGATCTCTCGAGCTTCCACCAGGAGAGGAACGCCTTGCTCAATCGCCGCAATGGTGACGGTCTCTGACTTTGATAGCGTATCGCGGCCATTGGTCATCAGGCGGGCGATAGTTCTCGCGGACGGTACGCGCTGCAGGCTCTGAGCATCGGGCATTTCGGCACGCCGACGGCGTGTCGCCCATTCGTGCAACGACTCGCACCGAGCCTCTAAATCCCTGCGCCTTGAGGCAACGCCACAGGTCGGCGCCATTACAATGACCAGCGGCCCACTGAACATCGAGCCATGGCAGGTAGTGCTCGAGCGAGCTCTCGCGCACCCTGAACACGTCGGATCGCTGACCTCGCAATACCCTGCGGATGAGGCCCCGGCTATGGCCGGTGAGCCGTACGATCTCCTTTATGGAGACGCCCGTCTCAGCCTGTTTGAGGATTGCCGAGTTGGTGTCTTCTCGCCGAAGATAGCCCTCATATTGAATGCGCTCGGCGGCGGTCAATAAGTTGGGATTTATGGTGGCGGAGCCGACCACGATGCGGACCTGGCGCATGGATTTGCGAACAGCATCCAGGAAGGCGTGGCTGGCGTTCTCCATGAGGTGCCAACGGTCGGCGACCTGGGTGGCGTGCGGGAGTGCCTTGGCCACAGCAAGGGCGTAACCGCCGCCGCGGTCGCGCGCGACCACAGCGATCTGTGGTTGCCCCGCGAGCCAGGCCTGCGCAGTGGCTGGCTCTCTGTCGGGTAAGAGAGTGATCGGTCGTCGCCGCTCGAGGTCGCAGATGATCGTTCCGTACCGCTGATTGCGCCGCCAGGCCCAATCGTCGATGCCGATAACGCTCGGCGCAGCAAAGGGCGGACACCCGCGCCTTCTAACCACCCGAAGCAATGTGTCGTTGCTCACGGGCAGCATAAGTCGACGGGCAAAACTCGCCGCCGGGCGGCCGCCCAAGGCAAGGCCAAGGTGATGGACGATCAGATCGAGCCGGGTCGTTCGCCGCGCCCACGGTGCCAGAGCGCCGTCATCGAAGCGCTCGGTGAAAATGCGCCGACCGCACAGAACCGTAACGCAGCGGAAGCGGCGCGCCACGACCACCAGGCGAACCTGCCGCCCCGCCAGCGGCAGATCGGTGAGGCGCCGCTGATATCGGCTATGGATCCGCGCAGAACTGGTCCCGCATCCGGGACAGAGACTCGTCCCGCCTCGTGGGACGTACGGTGATCACGGTCGTAGCGCCATCACAGAAGGCGCTTTCCACTTCAAACCCGCGAGGGACCAAGGCCGACGGACGTAGGGCTCGCTGCATCATATTGATTCCTTTATGAAACCAACGCGAGCCGGCGCTTGAACTTCATCAAAAGTGAGTCAGAGCCAATATTGCAGGCCGAATGACACGCGTGGCCGTGAATGTTGGGATGAAATATGGGACATCGTTGGTCCCAAGACTGAATACGTCATGGCAGGTAATGGTGCGACCTGGCATGAGGATCAGTTTGTGCCTGTAACCGGACACGGTCGCGCGAGAATGTATGGTGGACGTATAGCTTCGGCCCAACCGATGTCGAAGATTAAGTCGGCGGTGTGCTCGTTGTCTGCAAGGACGTCACCTCCGAGCACATGGCAAGAGAAGCCCCAAAGCTTATTGATGAGGAGCTAAAGAACCGCGCCACGAACACCTTCGCTGTGCTTGGTGCCCATTGCCAACCGAACATTTCGTGACGTGTCGAGCCGGACCGATCTTGAAAAGTATAGGGGCGGCTTGCCGCGTTCGGACGAGCGCAAGTCTTGCCTACCGCAGCAAACTGGGCTGCTGCCCTGCTTCGAGATGTGGTCAACACCGCCCTGAGCGCGCACAGGCAGGCGAAGAGCGCATTACTACTTCCCGCCTCCACTTGTTCTAAAATCGCGACAGGCGCACTAGTAGGAGTCTTTTACCCGAGCCTGTCTTTGTGTCACTTGAGTTGGTTCTGCGGGATAGAGTGCTTGGCTCGGTTCGGCCCCCGCTCAAGGTTACGAGGGGCCAGAGGATCGCGTCGTATGAACTTCGATGTCGAAGCAGGTGCCGACCATGACATCTGCTCGATCCATATCCGGGCGCATCCAGCGCTGGGGCAATGGCTTGATCTGCCACGACGGACAACGAACGAATTGGACCAAGCGAGAACTCCGTCGCCGTAGTCACACCATGCAACGTGGGCCGATTTCGGGTTTGGGCATCTGGATCGCTTACGTCTCGTCTTTGTGTTCAAGTAGCTGAACGCGACGGGTAAACGGCCAACAGCGTCATTGCCCCTGCAGCATCCATCGCCTTTCATTTGGTGCTCGGTATGTCCTTCCCGATGGAATCGTGCAACTGCATACTGATGGCATGAATGGCGTCAGCGAGATCGTTTGGATCTCCCGTTTCTCGATGTGCGATCGCGGTCTCTTGTACAGTCTGCACAAATTCGTTTGCATCTAAAACGCCCTTCCGATCGAGCTCAAGCACCAACGTCCGAAGGACGGAAAGCATGCCTAGCACCAATCGATCCCCAGGTATCTTTCGGCTGGTCGCCATGGATCAACTCCCGCTATCTGGCTTAGTCCACAGTATCGGACCCGTTCGCGACTAGCTAGACCACTCAATTTTGGACCATCATCCAACTGCTAGTAGACCAGGAGTGCAATTTTAGGTCTATGCTTGCCCGGCGATAGTTTACAGTTTGGGGCGGGGATGAAATGGCTAAACTCGCGGGCTTACCTGAGGAAACGTTCAATGCGATGCAACGTGTCCGGGACACTGCCTTGGTTCGATTCGATAGCCTGTTCTCGCCCGGTAGCAAGCTATGGTCGCTCGCAAACCTTCAGCTGTTTCACGATATGTTTGTGGACCGATTTGACGAGGGTGACGGATCTTTTCTAGAAAAATTCAAAAAACAGCTCGAGGGCGCTAGTGACGACATTTTTCAGCTAGCCGCAGAGCTTCTATATACCCAACAATTCTTTACAAGCCTCTCCGGCCCCGAAAAGAAACTCGAAAACGTAGAAGCGGTACTTAGTTGGAGCGCGAATCCGCCACTGATTCCAGAATGGGCAGTCGTTGGTGTGAAGAATGGACTTGCGGGTGACCAAAGCTTCAACCAGCATCGACCATTCCATTTGGCATGGCTAGATGAATTTCTAATACATTGGCAAGCACTGCCGGAAGCGGATCGATCTGCTTTGCTTGCCGATCCTTGGCGCTTCGCGGCCGACGTTCGCAGTGTGGAGTCATCCCATGGAGCCTACCAGCCAATGCAGGAAGCTTGGCTCTACATCGTGTTTCCCGACAGATTCGAAAACATTTCGTCGAGAAAGGATAAACGGCGGATTCGCGAAGCCTTCTACGATCGCCTTAGAGGAGGTCCCACCGATAATATTGACGCCGATCTGTTGGAAATTCGAGGCCAACTAGCCGATCAAGAAGGAGAGGGCTTTCACTTCTACCGGTCGCCCATTGTTGAGCGATGGCAGGAGGCTAAGATTTCCGGGCGCGACATTGAGCTATTTCGGCAGAGCCGGTCTCGCGAAAAATACACTGATTTCACTACCGACGAGCGTACTGCGCACAAGAGAGTTCACGACGCACTTCGTAGACTGGGCGAAATAGCGCTCAAAGAGCTCGGGGGCGAGCGCGATTATGCATTGAAGCTAACTTCAGGCTTTCATCCGGTTTCAGGTATCCGAGGAAGAAAACCGAAGGACCTCTGGTTTGGGGTCTATCGTAAGGCTAACGATGAGAAATTCCTCGGGAATCCACAACTGTTCATGATCGTTTCTACCAGAGGGGTTGAGTGGGGATTTGCACCTCTGACTCATCCCGACGATTTCTCGAACCAGGACATCAAGCGTCGGACGAGAGAGGTAGCTAGTCTAGTCCTTGAACAGTTACCCATACCCGGCTCGCCAGAAGCTAAGGATCTGGGAAATCGATTATCAAAATCGGGCAAATGGAATTTGCGGCGGAAACAACGCCTGGAGCCAAACCACTCTGAGTTTCAATCCCTCGATGAATGGCTTTCGTTCCTGCGGTCCGATGACGGCATTCGAAATGCTGGTGGCGCAATTACACGTTACGTCCTGGCGGAGGAAGTTGATTCTGTTGATTTAACGGAGGGCGTCCGAGATTTGGCTCTCCTTTTCCGTCCGCTCATGGAACGGATGATAGCCGATGCTCCACCCAGCGCGGCCGCACCCCATGAAACTCAAACCATGATTTCGCAAGTACCTAAAGCTGGGTTGGTAACTCTCAGCGATTTGCTCCGTACGTTTCTACGCGAGCTGATTTCTGCGCAAAGTGGACCATTCCAGAAAACAGACCCACTTTGGAACGCAATGTCTGAAGTGAAAAGCCGTCTCGAGCAGTTTCCGGCAGTTCAGAACCGTCCAAACTTATTGATCAATATCAGCGTAGGTCAAGGCAACTGGGCGACGGTTCCTTGGATAGCGCTGTTGAATACAAAGATTACGAGATCGACTCAGGAGGGCATCTACGTTGTTTTTCTGATTGCAACCAAGTTGGATCGTATTTTTCTTACTCTCAACCAAGGCACAACAACTTTAGTCCGTGAGTTAGGGCAACGCGAGGCACAGAAGCAAATGCTTGATGTTGCCGGAAAAACAAGAGCGCTCATTCCGGAGCTCGCGGCCGCAGGATTCTTACTAAATAATGAAATCGAGCTTGGCGGTGGCGGCTGGCTTGCGAAGAACTATGAAGCCGGAACGATCGCTCATGTAGAATTGCCGACCGACGCATTTCCAAGTGATGAGAGACTAAATGAGCTGCTTGAGGCTGTACTCAACGCCTACGACCGAGCAGTAGATGAGCCCACTGGTGAGAAGGCGGCTTCAGGAGAGCCTCCGACCCCCGCCATTCCAAAGATAGAATCTTATACCTTGGAGAACGCTATCTCGGAGCTTTTTCTCGAGCAGCCAATGCTCGAACGGCTTTTAGCAATTTGGGCCGGAAAGAAGAACCTTATCTTACAGGGTGCGCCGGGAGTGGGTAAAAGCTTCGTTGCAAAACGACTCGCTCATCTGCTGATCGGACAGAAGGATTCGGGGCGCATTGAAACGGTTCAGTTTCATCAATCATATAGTTATGAGGATTTTGTCCAGGGATATCGTCCAGATGGAAAGGGAGGATTTACGCTGCGTGATGGCGTCTTCCATCGATTCTGCGAGAAGGCGCGGCTGTCGCCTAGTCGAAAACACGTTTTCATCATCGACGAAATTAATCGTGGAAACCTTTCAAAGATTTTTGGCGAGCTTATGCTTCTCGTCGAGTGTGATAAGAGAGGTCCTGCATGGGCCACAAGCTTAACCTACGCTCAACCTGATCAACCCAGGTTCTTTGTTCCAGAAAATGTCTATATGCTGGGTATGATGAACACTGCTGACCGGTCGCTATCAATGGTGGATTACGCGCTCCGCCGTCGATTCTCCTTCGTCTGGCTTGAGCCTATGTTTGGAAGCGAGCAATTCAAACAGTTTCTCGTTGACCGAGGCGTTCCGGAACTAGTCGTCGGACTGATCGTGACGCGAATGACGGCACTAAACCAAGCTATTGGCGAAGACCGATCCAATCTTGGGCCCGGCTATCGTATTGGACATAGCTTCTTTGTTCCTCCTCAGGATTTTGAGTACGACTCAACATGGTATAGGCGAGTTATCGAAAACGGAGGTGCACCCGTTGTTGGAAGAGTATTGGTTTGACGACCCAGACAAAGCCGACAGTTGGCGCGAAAAGCTCCTACAAAGTGCTCCATGACGATCCCGATCCGAAATCTTTATTATTTATTCCTCTATGCTTGGGCTCGATTTCCCGGCGGCTCGACCACAGAGATCGGGTTCGACAACAGTCCAGATCTACCGAACCTGTTTGCGAGATTATTGGTTGTCGGAACGCGCAGTCTTTTTAGACGCGGTCTCGATCGTGGATACAACGTGTACACATGTGAGTTACAGGGCCTGCGCGGACGCCTGCGCATGGACCGCATGATCAAGGGAGCAACGCAGCTTCGAGGCGCCACCGTCTGTGATGTTGATGAACTTTCTCACGATGTTCTTCACAATCAGATTTTGAAAGCCACGCTAGTCAGTCTCGCTGCTTGTCGAGGTGTGGAAGCGTGTAATAGGCACGATCTTCACGCATTGGCGCGACTGTTCCATGATGTTGAACAAATATCTCTATCGGCCAGCCATTTTCGTCGCACGTCTGTTTCGCGCAATAGCCGCGAATACGGCTTTTTGATAAGACTGTGTGAATTTGTCTTCTGGTCTCTCATGCCTGATGAGCGCGGCGCAAAGACACGATTCCAAACTGTTGATGAAGACGAAATGCGTATGTCTGCGGTTTTTGAAGAGTTTCTGCGTAACTTCTTTAAGATGCATCGCAGTGAGTATCGCGTACGAGCAGAATCGCCGGCATGGAACGTAAGCGAAGCAACTCCAAGTGATCTTGCGTTTTTGCCTCGTATGATTACGGACATAACTCTACGGCAGTTAGACCATACCATTATAGTTGACGCAAAGTTCTATAAGAGTGCTTTGTTGCAAAGCCCCTATGGTGAACGCGTACGATCGCAGCATTTATACCAGTTGATTACCTATCTCCAACACGAACGCGCACGGCAGGTAGGGATGGGGCTTTCAGGCATGCTGATTTATCCCGACGTTGGTCAATCGCTTCGTCTGCGTTATCGATTGCTCGGCATCCCCGTGTTGATTGCCACTGTGGACTTGAGCAAAGAATGGCCGATCATCGCCGCTGAGTTACATGAACTCTTGAATGATTGTGCGACGGCGGCGCGCAAATCTAGTGAAACCGAAAAACCTCAAGCTGGCTCGCCGCCGCAGCGATAGCCGACCTCGCGCGATGCTCCATTAAAATAGAGGTCATGAGCGTCGCGTCCGCCGCCCCACGGCGTTGGGTTACGCACCTGAAGCAAGATTCCCAAGCCGGCGCCACTATTCTTCATGAAGTTCTGCGGCGCGAGCTCGTCGAGCGGACATACCTCGAGCGGTCTGCGTTGCGCAGACAATTGGAAGCCGACGTCGCCGAGCGGCCTTCCGGATCATCGAGGGATGATCCGCCATACCCCCCAAAGCCCCTCCTATCTCTAACGGCTTCCGTCGTTGGCGCTTATCCCCCGTCAACTCATGATATCTATGGTGTGATCGTCTCTAGTCGAATACTTACCCACCACATAACCTTCATCGTCTAAGTCGGGAGCAATCATTGCTGTCGCATAGATAATTTGGTGCTCAACCTGAGACGCGTTTGAGACCTTCAAAATAAGGTTCTGGAAGTTATGACTTCGCTCGGGCTCCATTCCCTTGTCTTCGATCGTGTCGAGCATTACGAAGCGCGGGTGCCGAAACTGCGAATCCTTGGTTGCCGCTGCGAAGAAACCAAGAAAAAAACTGCTCCTCAAAATTGCGCGCGAACTAGCGGAAAAATACGAATGACCATCGACCGATATCCTGTTTGTGGCGAAATCAAACTGGACGCTCTTAGCGCTCTCGAACGAGTCCTGCCGCCGCAAATCGTGATGCAAAAGATCTCGCACTTCATCAGCAATCAAAGTGTAAGCTTGCTCCAAGCGGCGCGCCTGTGAAGCTTGCAACGCATCATTCTGCGATTTCAGTCGATTTATCGCATCGTTTAGATCGTTCTTCTCATTCGAAAGCTTATCTACAAGCTGGATGATGTGGGCCTTTTCGTTAAGGTCTTCAATCTGCCTGTCCAGATAGCCGGATCGGCGATGCAATGCCCGCAACTGCTCGCGTGCATCCGATGAGGGCAGACGTTGCAACGATGAAAGTTCACGCGAGCTAGTCATCCATTCGGATTCCAGCGTTTCGAGCCTTTTCCCGAAGCCTTCAAGCTTCTCTTGTCGGCGATCTTGTAACAGGCGCGACTGCTTCAACTGCAAGGCGGTATCATTTATTAGCGCCACAATACGATCGGAAGCCCGCGCAGTGTCAAACGGTGTTCGGCACAGGTGACAGGAATGCACCGCTTCCGCTTTGTCTTCAATGGCCGCAAAACAGGCGGGACAATTATTGAAGCGGACGTCACCGATATGGCGCGCCGTCATGTCTGCGTCAGTCAGTGCGCGCAGCTTTTGCTCTAGCGTGGAAATGAAGCTCGCCGAGTCGCTAATTGCGAGCTGCAACGCATCTCGTTCTTGGCGAACTGCCCCAAGGGACTTTTGAAGAGCTTGGGTCTTTGAATAGGCCTCGTTCTGAGCCTTGAGCGTCAGTTCGTCGTCTTTGGAGCTGACAAAAAGTTGCCGCTCTGCGAGTTCAATCTGATTCTGTAAGGCCGTACGCTCCGCCTCAAAGTTGCTTCTCTGCGCATCCAGCCAGGTTAGAGTCAGGCTGTGTTGCGTATTTCCAAGAACGCTAAATAGGCTGCGAAGTTCTGCGCTTTTTGCATCGAATTGCCGGGTGAGTTCTCTCAGCCTTACGGCGTTTTCGTAGAGCGCAGATTCGTAGCCACCCGCGAGCAACCGACCGATGGCGTCTCTTAGCGCAGGCGGATCAAATCGGCTCTCAAATCTGAAGATGTTTTCGACAGGGCTGAGCTGGTCGGAATAGAGCAAGCGCAAGATTTGATGGATCGTGAGGTTGCCAGATACATCGTTGGCAACCTCCGGAATGCCCAACAGTCTAAACAAAGCTTGAGAGAAGCTTTCCTGCGCGCTTGAGCGCCGGTAGGGATAGCGGGTCCAATCCGAGCGAGAAGCTGATTGGCTGGCTTCAAACGAGCCGCCAAATATTTCCATCGGCTGGCCGTTTTGAGATGATATCTCACGACTGAGCGTTGCAACCAAACCGTTTAGCGAAACCTCAACCAGCACTCGCGAGCATAACAGCGCGACCTCACTCCAATCGGACAAGTCGCCGCCCAGCCCATAGTAGATGAAGTTCAGTACGGTTGATTTCCCGGATGAGTTCTCGCCACGAATGACATTAACCCCCACGTGAAACAACTCATCGTACACCGGCCTATCGTTTCGTTCGACGACAACCCGCTTGACTATTAGCGTGGGGTTATACCGCGTCATGACGATATTCCAACAATCCCGTCCGGGCCTTCAAACCGTCCGTGCCTGGCAACTCATATTCAGTGGCGAGAGTTGTTAGAAACTCTTCCAATTCTTCGTCCTCTTTATGAAGCTGTTGGAGTCGATCGACTAATTCTGGCGCGATGCGTTCGCTCGTGGATTCAACTTCATTGAAGTGCCACCGAGCGGGCGAGAATATGTTTTGCTCTGCCAACGTGTCCATGGCTGCGTTTTGTATCGGCTCCATCCTATTGAAAAGGATACGGCTGTCCGGCTGCTCGCCGTATGGCTTCTTAGATTCATAGCGCTCGGCCAGTTTTCGAAACTTCCTGTGCTTCGGCATGAGTCGGATTTCGTTGATTCGGAAGGGAAACAGCTGATAGAAATCTAAAATCCGAAGATGATCGCGGTGCAGAGGACCGTGCTTCGAGGCAATCGGCCGTAGCCGGAGAAAACGGAAAGCTGTGTGGTATGGATCAAGAGCCGGTTCATAGGTGAGCTGAATCATTTGTGCCACCGGATGAAACACTGCTCGGCCAGCCAGTATAACATGCCCATGGCTGTTCCATGGTTCAGTACGAATACGTCCACACCGCATTCGTCGATGGTGGTCTGTACGATTCGGTCGTGAACGAGCTGGTCAATGTCCATGGCAGACACCAGCGCAATTTTGGGATGAACGAAGTGATTGAACTCGTGCTCGGCTTTCGCAAGTAGGTACGCAAAGATCTCTTGCGCAGATGCGTACAGCGACCACTTCTGAAGCAGCTTTGCGAACTGCTCTTTTTTATCCAAGGCCGCCCAAATTTCGTCTTCGCGGCCAGCCGCTTGCAGTTTCGCTTCTAAGCCTTCGATGCCATCGACCGGGCGGCGCTTTTGAAAGCTGGCTAGTGCATCGATGGTGTGTTGAGTGCGGATGTCGAGCGCGATTTCCGATTGTAGTCTGCGAATAAGCTTTTCGACGACACCGGAAGCGGCGGCTTGAGGATGGTAGTGGTGTTCGATCTTGTCTCTTGCAACAATATCGCCAGCCGCCCTTGCACCACTCTGGTTAATGACGTCGCCTGATGACACGACTTCACCGTTGTGAGTGCGAATCAGGTTTGTCGCTCAATTGGGTGTTCTCTTGTCCCGGCCGACAATGTCACCACCCGCCGTCGAGCCGCTTTGATCCAAGACGCTGCCCCCGTTGTTGGCGCGGTTGGTGCGGGTGACTTTATACGTGATGAGCGAACCGGCAGCTCCTCCGCCAACAAGGCCCGTCAGAAAGCTCCATATGGCAGCTGCGTGCTGCGAGAAGAAATCCGCCAATTAAGTCGCCCCCCATGATTCGGGAACAATGATTAGCGTCGAGCCGAAACGCAAGCGGGGGTTGCACACACACACCGCACAATTGGTCGAATAGGCCGGAGCATAAGCTTGCCGAAACGGACCTGAGGCTTCCCCGCGTTTTACCCCGGCTTTACCCCACACCTAAATTCGGCGCAGCGGCTCGCCCCAACGGGGGCAGCTAACTTGTTTTCAAATACTGGGGAAATTTGGAGCGGGCGAAGGGGCTCGAACCCTCGACCCCGACCTTGGCAAGGTCGTGCTCTACCACTGAGCTACACCCGCATCCTGTGTCGGCCGCGTAAGGCGACCGGCAACGGCTGTCGTATGCCAAAACCGGACGCCGAATGCAACAGCTACGCGCGGCATAGATTCGCATTGGACGGCCCATATGGACCCAAACCCGGCCAAATCGGCCAAAAACGCCCCGCAACCGCCGAATCGTCGCGCACGGATTGAAATTCGGCCGCCCCGGCCCAATTTTAGGGCGGACAGCGAAGCATATGAATTGGCGGCGTGCTAAAGACCCGCCATTCCAGATACAGACGAGGGGATCCCGTGACGATCATCGAACAGGGTAACGGAGCGGCGGGCCCGGCTGCGACCGATCTGATCAAGGACACGACCACCCAGACCTTCGTGAAGGACGTCATCGAGGAATCGAAGCACCAGCCGGTGCTGATCGACTTCTGGGCGGAATGGTGCGGCCCCTGCAAGCAGCTTACGCCCTTGCTGGAAAAGGCCGTCAAGGCCGCCAAGGGCAAGGTCAAGCTGGTCAAGATGAACATCGACCAGCACCCGGCGATCCCGGGCCAGATGGGCATCCAGTCGATTCCGGCGGTGATCGCCTTCGTCAACGGCCAGCCGGCCGACGGCTTCATGGGCGCGGTGCCGGAGAGCCAGCTCAACGCCTTCATCGAGAAGCTGACCAAGGGCGTGACCGCCCCGGGTGAGCCGAATGTCGCGGAAATCCTCCAAGAGGCCGAGGCCGTGCTCGCCGAGGGCGATGCCGCTGCGGCCGCCCAGATCTACGCGGAAGTGCTGGAGCACGAATCGACCAACATCGCGGCCCTTGCCGGACTTGCGAAATGCTACGCCACCTCCGGCGCGATGGAGCAGGCCAAGCAGACGCTGGCCATGGTGCCGGAATCCAAGCGCAACGATCCCGCGGTGAAAGCCGTGCAGACCGCGATCGATCTCGCCGAGCAGGCGCAATCGCTCGGGCCGGTCGCCGAGCTGGAACAGAAAGTCGCCGCAAACCCGCTCGATCATCAGGCGCGATTCGACCTCGCGACCGCGCTCAACGCGCAAGGCAACCGCGCCGCCGCCACCGAGCAACTACTCGCGATCATCAAGCACGACCGCAAATGGAACGACGACGGCGCCCGCAAGCAGCTGGTGCAGTTCTTCGAGGCCTGGGGCGGCACGGATGATGCAACCGTCGAGGGACGCAAGCGCTTGTCGATCATCCTGTTTTCCTAAGGCGAGCAGGCAAGGCCAGGGGACCGGGCAGATGCCGATCAATATCGAATATCGCGGGCCCGCCGACCTTCCGGAGATCCTTCCGGTGTTTCCGCTGCCGGGCGCGCTGCTGCTGCCGCGCGGGCAGATGCCACTCAACATCTTCGAGCCGCGCTACCTCGCGATGATCGACGACGCCTTCCGCGACGGCCATCGCCTGATCGGGATGATCCAGCCCGACATCGCGCACTCGCGGAAGAACTCCGACAGGCCGGCGCTGTTCAGCGTCGGCTGTGTCGGCCGCATCACCCAGCTCGCCGAATCCGGCGACGGCCGCTACATTCTCGAGCTGACCGGCGTCTCGCGCTTCAGGGTGCTCGAGGAGCTCGAAGTGCTTACCGCCTACCGGCAGTGCAAGGTCGACTTCTTCGCCTTCGTCGACGATTTCACGCCGCGCATGGGCGAGGACGAGGTCGATCGCGAGGCGCTGCTGACGGTGCTGGCGGACTTTTTGAAGGCCAACAACCTCAAGGTCGATTGGGAGGGCGTCGAAACCGCTCCCAATGAGGCGCTCGTCAACGCGCTGGCGATGATGTCGCCCTATGGCGTGGCCGAGAAGCAAGCGATGCTGGAAGCGCCTGACTTGAAGACCCGCGCCGAAATCCTGATCGCCGTCACCGAGATGGATCTCGCCAAGAAGCGCACCAGCGGCGATCCGCCGCTGCAGTGAGGGCCTGGACGCTCAGGCAGCGCGGACGGCCGCTCCGGCACCTCGCATCATTCTGGCGATGTCGGATGCAGGCATCGGCCGGCTGAAATAGTAGCCTTGCGTCTCGACGCACCCCTCCTCACGGAGGATATCCAGCTGCTCCTTCGTTTCGACGCCCTCGGCGGTCGTCACCTTACCGAGGCTGATTGCGAAACGAACCACTGCTCGCGCGAGATGGTGCGCCTCTGCCCTCGCGCTGGATAATTCGTTGACGAAACTGCGGTCGATCTTGATCTTGTCGAACGGGAATCTTTGCAGAAAGCTCAGTGATGAATAGCCGGTGCCGAAATCGTCCAGGGCGATCCGCACGCCGAGTTCGCGCAATTGGCCGAGCACTGCAAAAACAGCTTCGCTGTCATGCATGATCGCCGTCTCGGTGACCTCGAGCTCGAGCCGGTGCGACGCGACTCCCGAACTCGCCAGCGCGCCGATAACGACCGGAACAAGCTCCTTGCTCCTGAATTGAGCGGGAGACAGATTGATCCCGATCCTGACATGCGCAGGCCATTTGGCCGCTTCCGCACAGGCGGTTCTCAGGACCCATTCTCCCAGCGGCACGATCAAGCCGGTCTCCTCCGCAAGCGGGATGAATTCGTTCGGCATGACCAGACCGTGCTGTGGGTGATGCCAGCGTAGCAAGGCCTCGAAGCCGCTGATTTTGCCGGTCGCGGAGCTGACGAACGGCTGGTAGTGGAGCTCGAATTGATGGCCGGCAATCGCAGCCCGCATGTCGCGCTCCAGGTTGCGTCGCGCATGCATGAGCTCGTCGAGTTCCGGCTCGAAGAAGCGGAATGCACCACGTCCGCCACTCTTGGCGGAGTAGAGAGCGAGATCCGCACTCTTCATGATCACGTCGGAATCGTTGCCATCACGCGGCGCGATGGCAATGCCGATGCTGGTGCCCACCGTGACCCGGTGATCGCCGAGATCGAACGGTTCGCAAAGCGCTTTTCTGATGTTCTCGGCGAGGGCGGCGGCTTCCACGGCTGGGCTGGTCACGTAGTCGATCACCGCGAACTCGTCGCCGCCCAGTCGAGCGATCAACGCAGTTTCCGTGGTGCATTCGCGCAGACGCGCAGCAACGGCGCGCAGCAGGGAATCGCCCGTCGGATGTCCAAGGGTGTCGTTGACTTCCTTGAAGCGATCGAGGTCAAGTATGAGCACGGCTAGATCGACGCCGCCGTTGCGCGTAACCGCAATGGCATGCTCCATCCGCTCTCTGAGCAGCACGCGATTTGGCAGATCGGTCAGCGCATCGTGTTGCGCCATATGAGTGATCTTCGCCTCGGACCGGCGTTGCTCGGTGACGTCGAGATGCGTAGCCACCCATCCGCCACCGGCCATTGGCTGTCGCGTCACGCAGATCAGCCGACCATCCGCAAACTCGTCGATTCTGCTCGAGACAGCATCGAAAGGCAACGCGGCCAGCTTCGAGATGAATTGCTCGGCAGCGTCCTCGCTGGGGTCGCCCTTGAGGACTCCCTTCACGATGCGATGCCTGATGATGTCGGTGTGCGATGTCCCCGCCCTCAGTAGCTCCGGCGGCAGCCGATAGAGCAGGGCATAACGCTCGTTGCAGACGACAAGCCGCTTCTCCGCATCGAACATGCAAAGGCCCTCGACCATGTTGTTGATGGCCGTGTCCAGCCTGATTTTCTGGTCCTGGATTTGCTTTTGCGAATCTTCTACCTGTTGCCTGGCGAGCGAAAGCTCACTGATGATTTCCTCGAATCTGCTGGTTCTGGTCGCAAGGCGGCGATCCGCCAGCACGCCGATAAAGCTCATCCCGAGTACTGACAGAGCCACACCCGCAATTGCCACGGCGAGGAAGCCGGGAGAAAGCGACAAGGTATCGCTTGCCAGCGTCGGGTCTGGGATGATCTGCACGGCCCCCATAGCCGTGAAATGATGCGACACGATGGCGAGAGTCAGCAGCAGCGCCGCGACGAAGGTCCCCCACTTGTTCTTGCTGCCCAGCGCAACCGCAAGGGCGGCGTAGCCCAGGACCATGCCGAGGGCGATGGAGACGAGCACCAGCTCCGGCGACCAGCTCACGCGACCAGGCACTTCGAGGGCCCACATGCCGAGATAATGCATGCTCGCAATGCCGGCGCCGATAATTCCGCCGCCGGCAGCCGCGCGCCACGGGCCGGAATTGCTGACGGCAACGCCAAAACCGCATGACGTCAGGATCATCGCCGCGGCGAGCGACAGAGCTGTCAGAGCGATGCCGTAACCGGTTGAGACTCCGGGCTCGTAGGCGAGCATTGCAACAAAATGCGTTGCCCAGATTCCATAACCGATGGCGGCGCCGGCGATCGCAATCCAGATCAGTCGGGTCCAAGCTCGCGACGCGATCGCCCGATGAAAAATGCTGACGGCTACAATACTTGCGGCGAAGCAAACCAGACCGGCGAGCATGACAAGGCGCCAATCATGCTCTGCCGTGAGGCAGGTAAAAACGCGGAACATCGAAATCGCCTCCGTCGTCCGATATCGCCGATGGTGGATGGGCTAAACGTTCTTCGCGTTAATTTGGTGCAACGCCTGATTGCATGCTTAGCGGCAGGTTAACGCTGTCTATGCAATTCGATTTGCCGAGCATTTGCGCGGAGGATGTAGCGCCATCAGACCGCGAACAACCTGTGCCGAGATCCGCAACGGACATTTAGAGGTGACCGCGGATGCGCTTGCGTCCCGTGATCATCGCGCGGATCAGGTTCTCGCGCTGAAGAAGGCCCATCAGCAGCACGCCCAAGACGTGCAGCACGACCAGGACGATGACCGCGTCCGATGAATAATGATGGGTGTCCTCGACCCACCAGACGCCGAAGAAGGTCACGGTCACCGACATCGCGCCTGATATCGTCGAGACCGCGAGTGAGGCCAGCAGCGCCACCAGCATCAACGTGCCGGCGGGATTGAGCCCGATATAGCGGCCGGTGATGCCGCGGCGCAGATTCCAGAGATAGCGCGGCGCGGCCCGAAGCCTGACGCCGACCATGCGGAAGCGCGAATAGCGGCTTCCCCCAAAACCCCAGACCAGACGGAAGGCGAGAAGCCCGAGCACCGCATAGCCGGCGATGCGGTGAAGTCCGTCATAGACGGTGGGCGTGAACCAGGCGGCCAGAACGCAAGCCGCGAGCGCCCAGTGCCAGAGGCGCAGCGGGAGGTCCCAGATCGCGACTGTCCGCGAAGTGGTTCGATCCGCGGGGGTCCGGTTGGACACCCCGCGCGCTTCCGGTACCGGTTCTTCAATCAAGCGAGGGCCACCCTCAGGCGTAACTTCGCGCAGACCATTTGCGCAGACTATCTCGCGCGGTCTACTTCGCAATCGTGTGCTTGAGGCTGAGATCTTCGGGGCTGTAGAACAGTTCGTAAAGCTTGCCTTCCTTGACGCCGTAGACCTCGTAGCAGGAGCCTTCGACCTTGGAGCGCCGCACCTCGTAGCCGAGCGCCTTGGCCTTGGCTTCGGCTTCGCTCGCCGGCTTCCACGACGCCTTGTCGAGCTTGGTGCAGTCCTTGAAACCGTCAGCCATGGCCGCCGATCCCGCGCCAATCCCGATCGTCAATGCAATGGCAACAACACGAATGACCTTCACGAACGTCTCCTCCTCTGTCGTGGGCGCTGCGCGAAGCCGCGAAGCGGGACCGAAGGAAGCAAAGCACATGATGAAGTCAATCCGGTTCAGCGTCGGCAGGCTTTAGAGTTATTCTAACGATCCGAAAAAGATCAGTTCTCTCCGTATGCAGCACGCATTTGCCGGACTACTGCGGCCTTACGTCTCACGGTTTGCGCGCAGCCAATCCGACCACGAGAGACGTCCACGCACGCCGCGGCTGACGACAATACCCATGCCCCGGACCTTCGCATCCGAAAGGCCGATCGGCAGGATCCTTCGATGCAGTTTCCTCGCATCCTGATATTGGCGGGCGGAGGTAACGAGATCGAGCGCTTCGGGGCCGCCGATCTCCGTGCGCCCGCCGCGCAGCCCGTCGAACGCGCAAGTCACGACATGAGCGGCCACATCGGAAGCGTCGACGGGATCGAACGTCGTGGTCGGCACCGGCCAGAGCGGAAGCCAGGCGAGGCCCGAGAGGAACTTGTCGAGCAAATAGTAGAACGGCATTGCGCGAACCACGGACCAGGACAGGGCCGACGCACGCACCAGCCGCTCGCCGGCCAGCTTGACCCGCGCGTAGGGCAGGGTCGCCTCTTCGAGGCCGACGATCGAGACGTGCAGGAAGTGCCGCACCGACGCCTCCCGGCATAGCGACAGCAACCGCTCCGTTCCCTCGACATCCACGGCGGAGGGCGATCTGAAGAAGTCCACGGGCCGCACACCGCCGCGCCGCGCGATCGGCGAGCAGGTCGCCGCGTTGATGACCGTATCGACACCATGCAGTGCTTCCCGCAGTCCGGCGCCGGTGGCGAGATCGCCGGTTGCCCATTCGACGTCCGATCGCACGGCAGGCGATCGCGCGAAAACCCGGACCCGATGTCCGTCCCGGACGAGGTGATCGACGATATCCCGGCCAAGATGGGCCGGTTCCGCCGGTGACGAGTGTCAGAGCCATGCTTCAAAGTTCGTTCATGTTGTGCTCATGGGTGACACCATCGCGGCGTGCGGTTTTCGAGATTGCTTGTGACCGCCTCGACGTGATTGGCGGAACCGAGCAGTGCCGCCTGCTCGGCCGTTTCGGCAGCGAGACCCGTGGCCACGTCGCAGGTCGCGGCCAGGTTGAGCAGCCGTTTGGCGGCGCGGACCGCATCGGGGCTCCGGCCCGCAATCTCGTGCGCGATTGCCAGCGCAGCCCTCACGGGATCGTCGGCGAGCTTCGTGGCAAAGCCATAGGCAAGCGCATCCTGCGCCGAGAACACCCGGCCGGTGTAGGTCAATTCGCGCACGACATCCTCGCGCGCGAGGCGGCGCATGAGTTGCGTGCCACCCATATCCGGCACCAACCCCCATTTGGCCTCGATGATTGCGAGCTTCGTGTCGGGCGCGAGATAGCGGAGATCGGCGCCGAGCGCGAGCTGGAAGCCGCCGCCGAAGGCGACGCCGTGGACTGCGGCCAGCACAGGCACGGGCAGCTCGCGCCAGAGCCACACGAGGTGCTGGGCATAGTTCGCCAGACCGTGGGTTCGGCGCGTCAGATCGACCGAGGGGATCAACGACTCGCCGGTCGTCGTGGCCAGAAGCCGGTCCAGATCGAGCCCCGCGCAGAAGGCGCGGCCTTCGCCGGAGAGGACGACAGCGTGGACGTCGCTGCGTTTTGCAAGTTTGCTACCTGCCTCGATGATCGCCTCGAACATCGCCGGATCGAGCGCGTTCATCTTGTCCGGACGATTCAGCCGGACATGAACCACACCGTCGTCAATGGTCAGGCGAACACGATTTTCCATGGCGCCGCTCTCCGCTGTAACGCGTGACTTCTCGTTTTGGTACTCAGTAGCCGGCAACCGCGATGACGACGACGGTGCTGAGCGCCATCCAGCCGAAATGCCGGCCGCGCGTGGCCCATGCGTTGGCGAAGGCAGAGAAGCCGAACACACCGGCCATGGTGACGACGATCCAGTGGCGCGCCGGCTCCGATTCCATCCAGGGCGCCGCGATCAGGAGCACACCGCCGCCGATCCAGGCGACGGTCGAGGCCTGCCAGACCAGGCGGATCAGGGTCCGGAGCCGTTCCGGCTCGATGCGGGCGCGGGCAAAGACCCTGGCCTCGCCGAGGATGCCATGGATGAGCGCGACGACAATGGTCAGGACGCCGGCGCACTGGAGCAAGAGGTCACGCATGGTCAGGGGCTCCCTAAGGCTTCATCCATACAGCTATGTATGGATAGATAAGTGCTGGCCTGCTGCCTGTCAATACACTAGTGTATGGTCGAACTCCGGGGAACCCGACATGACCGAACAGCTCTCTGCCGACGACTGGATCAAGGAGGGACTGAAGGCGCTGGCTAAAAGCGGCTTCACGGCCCTGAAGGCAGATCCGCTTGCCAAGGCCATGGGCGTCTCGCGCGGCAGCTTCTACTGGCATTTTCGCCGATCTCGGCGCGTTCCACGCCACTGTCCTGAAGCGCTGGCGCGAGATCGCGGCCGAGCAGATCATCGCCGATGTCGAAGCCGCCAGTGACGAGCCGCTGAAAGCGCTGCTGCGCAGGACGTTTGGCGCGCGGCTCGACCTCGAGCGCGCGGTGCGGAACTGGGCGGCCTTCGATGCGGCGGCACAATCGGCGGTGCGCGCAATCGACCGGCGCAGACTGGACTATATCGAGACGCTGCTCTCGAAGCGGGGGCTTGCGCCCGCGACAGCGCAGGCGCGGGCGCTGGTTCTGTACTGGACCTTTCTCGGTTTTGCCTTGTCGGGCACGCCGGTGCCGGCGGCACGACTCCAGGGCCTGCTCGACGAGATCCTGCGGATGGTATCGGCCTAGCGGACCGCAATGGGCGGCCGCGGTTTTCTGTGCTAGAGGCAACCGATCGTCGGAGACAAAAATGAACGCGCCCACCGAACGCCCCGAACCCAGCGTCGATCCCAAATTGCTGGAGATCCTGGTCTGCCCGCTGACCAAGGGCCCGCTGGAGTTCGATTCTGCAAAGCAGGAGCTGATCTCGCGCAGCGCCAAGCTCGCTTATCCAATCCGCGACGGCATCCCGATCATGCTGCCGGAAGAGGCGCGGAAGATCGATTGAGGGTTTTGTAGCCGGATGGAGCTACGAAAATCCTACAACGCCTCGCCCTTCAACAACCGCGGTATCTCACCGGTCAAACCTGCGGCCTGGCGGATGAAGAGGTTCTTCAGCGGCGGGGCGCGGTCGACGAGGCCGAGGCCGATGTCGCGCACCGTGCGCAGCAGCGTCGACTGGTTGGAGAACAGGAAGTTCAGCGAGTTGGTGGCGACGCCCATCGCCATGGTGTCGAAGCGCCGCCAGCGCTGGTAACGTTCGAGCACGTCGGCGCCGCCGATATCCATGCCGAGCCGCGCGGCATCGACCACGACCTCGGCCAGCGCGGCGACGTCCTTCAGCCCCATGTTGAGACCCTGGCCCGCGATCGGGTGGATGACGTGGGCGGAATCTCCGACCAGCGCGAGACGCTGGGCGATGAAGGAGCGCGCGACGAAATAGGACAGCGGGAACGCACGCGGCTTGTCGAGCGCCTTCACCTCGCCGAGATGCAGGCCGAAGCGTCGCTCGAGCTCGCCGTGAAATTCCTCGTCGCTCAAGCCAATGATGCGCGCGGCTTCGCTGCGGCGCTCGGTCCACACCAGCGAGGAGCGCTTGCCCGATAGCGGCAGGATCGCGAACGGACCGGCGGGCAGAAAGTGCTCTTCGGCGCGGCCCTCGTGATCGCGCTCATGCCCGACGGTGACGACGATGCCGGACTGGTCATATTCCCAGCCATGGGTGGCGATGCCGGCGCGCTCGCGCAGTTTCGACTTCGCACCGTCTGCCGCAACCAGGAGGCTCGCCGCAATGACACTGCCGTCACCGAGCGTCACGTCGATGCCCTCGGAACGCGCGTCGTAAGACGACACGGTGGTCGCGCGGAGATCGATGCCCTCGGCCTCGGCGCGCACCACCAGCGCATCGATCAGGCGGCGATTCTCGACCATATGCGCGAACGGCTCGCCCGGCGCGACGTCGCCGGCAAAGTTGAGGAACGCCGGACGGGTGGCGTCTTCCAGCTTTGAATCGGTGACGACCATGTCGAGGATCGGCTGCGCCTCGCCCCTGACGTCGTCCCAGGCGCCGATCGCCTCGAACAGGCGGCGGCAGGCGGCCACGATCGCGGTCGCGCGCGGGTCTCGGCTCGGACGTGTGGAGAGCGCGGGGTCGGCGACGATGACGGGGATCTCGGGGCCGAGCCCCTGGCGCAGCGCCAGGGCCAGCGCAAGGCCCGCAAACGCGCCGCCACCGATGACAATGCTACCCTGTACTGACATACCCAATTCCCGGCCAAATCCTGGTCTTGCTAGCAGACTTGAGGTGGGCGAAACAGTGCGGTGAAACAAGGGCGGAACGGCCCGAGCTGTCATTCCGGGGCGCGCACAAGCACCAACCCGGAATGGCGAGGCATTTTGAAAGCACCACCATGTCCAAAAGCCTGATCGACCTCATTTCGATCCTCGACCTCGAACAGCTCGAGGTGAACCTGTTCCGCGGCAACAGCCCCAAGACCAGCTGGCAGCGGGTGTTCGGCGGCCAGGTGATCGGACAGGCGATGGTTGCGGCCTGCCGCACCGTGGAGGGCCGGCTGCCGCATTCGCTGCACTGCTATTTCATCCTGCCGGGCGATCCGCAGATCCCGATCATCTACCAGGTCGAGCGCCTGCGCGACGGCAAGAGCTACTCGACGCGCCGCGTCACCGCGATCCAGCACGGCAACGCGATCTTCTCGGTCATGGTGTCGTTCCATGCCGAGGAGGAGAGCGCGTTCGACCACCAGGACAAGATGCCCGACGTGCCGCCGCCGGAAAAGCTGACCGCGGAGGAGGTGGCGAAGCAGCCGATGTTCAAGGAGATGCCGGAGTTCATCCCGCCGCTACTATGAATCCGACCGTCCGATCGAGCTGCGCCCGGTCGAGCTCGGCCGCTATTTCGGACAGAAGATCGAGGACGGCCGCATCCATGTCTGGATCAAGACCGCAGCGACGCTGCCGGACGATCCGGCGCTGCACATGTGCGCGCTGGCCTATGCGTCGGACTTTTCGCTGCTCGACGCGATCATGGCGCGCTACGGCCGCACCCTGTTCGACAAGCGCATGATGCCCGCGAGCCTCGACCACGCGATGTGGTTTCACCGTCCGTTCCGAGCGGACGAATGGCTGCTCTACGCGCAGGATTCGCCGAGCGCGCGAGGCGGCCGCGGCTTGACCCGCGGCTCGATCTTCAAGGCCGATGGCACGCTGGTCGCCTCCGTCGCGCAGGAAGGCTCCGTGCGCGAACGGAAAACCCCAGAGGCATAAGCGCGATTGATCGCGCCTATGGCTCTCGACGTCATGCCCGGAGCGATCCTCGCGGAGCCAAGGCAGTCTCCGACGCGAACCAGTTCATGATCCAGCGATACACCCAGGGGATCGGGATGATGAAGCCGCACAGGAATGCGGCCACGATGCCCCGCCAGAGAATCCCGAGACCGCTGCCGTTGAAGACGATCTCGCGACGCGAGCCTTCGATGCTGCGGCAGAACCAGCGCATCTGAGCCGCGGCGACCCAGGCCCAGCCGATGATGGTGATGATGGAGATCGCAAACAGCAGGCTCCAGCCGACATAGGCCCAGACCGTGCCGGTGAAGCTCAGGCCGAGCGGCTGCCCGTTGGAGGCGAGGTTCGCGACCATCCATTTGATCAGGAGCCAGTAGAGAACGATCTGGGCGATGAATATCAAATTGCTCAGCAACGGGACGCCGATGTAGCCGATCACGATCGCCAGAACGATGAATCCGAAATACCAGGGCACCAGCGCCATCGCATTGCCGGTGAAGCTGAGATTGGGCCGTCCGGGGACCTGCACGCAGGACACGATCCATTTCGTGTACACCAGACGAACACCCACGGCACCGGGATGTGAAGCACATGCCGATCAGCATCACGATGCTGCGCCACGTGAACTCGAGGATGCCGAAATCGACCGCCAGCGATCCGCCGCCGCCACCGCCAGCATAACCGCCGGAGCCCATCATCGGCGGTCCACCGGCCGGCATCATCGGGGGCGCACCGCCGCCGCCGCCGATCAGGCCGGGGATTTCGGCGGCCTTCTGCCAGCCGGCCATGCCCTCCGACCACACCAGCGTATCCGGGCGCACGATTCCTTGCGCGGCCAGGTCGCGGAATTGCCCTTCCGGATAGGGCCCCTGCTGCTTGCCCTCGGATGCGTAGAACCAATTCGCCATGATGCGTCCCCCCTCAAACATACTTATGTACCGGCCGGGACGCTTGGGTTCACCGCATCCATGCCAAAAACGCATTGTGGAGGATGAACGGCTGCCCTGTACAGAGGCGGCCGTTCACATGGCTCCACGTTTTTCCGCTTCAATCTGCAAGTTTTTTATGCCATTTGCCCGGAAAGATGCCAGATTGACGCAGCGCCGGGGACATACGGCGCGGCGCATCCCCGGGGAATAGGCCTGACCATGAAACTCGTCGTCGCGATCATCAAACCCTTCAAGCTCGATGAGGTCCGTCAGGCCCTGACGGCGATCGGCGTTCACGGCATGACCGTGACCGAGGTGAAGGGCTATGGCCGTCAGAAGGGCCACACCGAAATCTATCGCGGCGCCGAATATGTCGTGAACTTCCTGCCCAAGCTCCGGATCGAGATCGCGGTGGCCTCCGATATCGCCGAGAAGGCCGTCGCCGTGATCACCGCGACGGCGCGCACCGGCCAGATCGGCGACGGCAAGATCTTCGTCACGCCGATCGATCACGCGATCCGCATCCGCACCGGCGAAACCGACACCGACGCGCTCTGAAGACCCTCAGGGTGAGGAGCGCGGAACGCGTTTCCGGACGATGCTTTGCATCGCCGGGCGAACCATGAAGGCCCGGCACTCGCCCGCGGCCGTCCTTCGAGACGCCTGCTTGTCGCGGGCTCCTCAGGATGAGGGTGGAGTGCGGTGAGACAGGGACTAACTCTTATCTAGATCGCACCGGGCAACGACGCCACAGCGTGCGACGCAATCACTATGCTGGGGGAAATCGACATGGCGGGATTGTTGCGCCGCGCGGCTGCTATGGCCGCGCCGATCGGGTTTGTGTCGATCATGGCTTCGCCGGCGCGCGCCGCAGGCTCCGAGATCAACACCGCCGACACCGCCTGGATGATCGTCGCCACCGCGCTGGTGCTGATGATGACGATCCCGGGGCTCGCGCTGTTCTATTCCGGCATGGTGCGCAAGAAGAACGTGCTCGCCACCATGGCGCAAAGCCTCGCCGCGGTGACGATCATCTCCATTCTCTGGGTCGCGTTCGGCTATTCGCTGTGCTTCGTCGGCGATGGCCCGTGGATCGGCACGCTCGACCGCTGGTTCCTCGCCGGCATGACCATGGACAGCGTCAACCCAGCGGCGAAG
The DNA here is from genome assembly GCF_054056815.1 of Bradyrhizobium sp. LB13.1. Classification (NCBI taxonomy): domain Bacteria; kingdom Pseudomonadati; phylum Pseudomonadota; class Alphaproteobacteria; order Hyphomicrobiales; family Nitrobacteraceae; genus Bradyrhizobium; species Bradyrhizobium sp. LB13.1. The sequence goes on from NZ_JBSRYQ010000001.1 coordinate 563,976, forward strand.
ACGATCCCGGAAGCGCTGTTCATGCTGTACCAGATGACGTTTGCGATCATCACGGTGGCGCTGGTCGCGGGCGCGGTCGCCGACCGGATGCGGTTCTCCGCCTATCTGCTGTTCTCCGTCGCCTGGTTCATCTTCGTCTACATTCCGCTCGCGCATTGGGTCTGGGGCGGCGGCTTCCTCGCCGGCATGGGCGTGCTGGATTTCGCCGGCGGCCTCGTGGTGCATCTGTCGGCCGGCACCGCTGGCCTCGTCGCCGCGAAGGTGATGGGACGCCGCCATGGCTACGGCACCGAAAATCTTTCGCCGTTCGATCTGTCGCTTGCGGTGATGGGCACCGGCCTGTTGTGGGTCGGCTGGTTCGGCTTCAACGGCGGCTCGGCAGGCGCGGCCAATTCGCGCGCGGTGCTGGCGATCATCGCGACCCATCTCGCAGCCTGCTCCGGCGCGCTGACCTGGGCCGCGATCGAATGGTCGACGCGGCGCAAGCCTTCCGTGCTCGGCATGATCTCAGGCGCGGTGGCCGGCCTCGGCACCATCACGCCGGCCTCGGGATTCGTGGCGCCCTGGCACGGTATCGTCATTGGCGTGATCGCAGGCCTCGTCTGCTACTGGGCCTGCACCTGGCTGAAGCACCGCTTCGACTATGACGATTCGCTCGACGTGTTCGGCGTCCACGGCATCGGCGGGATGACCGGGACCCTGCTGGCCGGCGTGTTCGCAACCAGCGCGATCGGCGGCACCGCCGGCCTGTTAGAAGGCCATCCGCAACAGCTGCTGATCCAGCTCGGTGGGGTCGCCGTCACCTTCGTCTGGTCGGCGGGTGTGAGCTTTGTGCTGCTCAAGCTGGTCAGCCTGTTCGTGCCCTTGCGCGTATCCCGCGAGCACGAGCTCGAAGGACTGGACATTTCGCAGCACGGCGAGGCGCTGCAGTAATCGGGGGCTTGCGCAACACATAAGCGTATGCTTATGTGTTGCCATGATCGAAGCCGATATCTTCAAGGCGCTGGCCGATCCGACCCGCCGCAAGGTCTTTGAGAAGCTTGCCGGCGGAAGCCTGAATGCGAGCGCTTTGCGCGATGGATTGGAGATCAGCCAACCGGCGATGTCACAGCATCTTGCGGTGCTGCGCGGGGCAGGCTTGGTGCGCGAACAGCGGCAGGGCCGCTTTGTGAATTACGAAGTCGATCCCGAAGGAATCGTCGCTATCGGGGCCTGGCTTGCGCGCTACCGCGCCTATTGGCCGAAACGCATGGATGCCCTCGCCGATCTCTTGAAGGATATGGATCAATGAGTGACGCCGTGAAGCCTGATCCCTCCGACGCAGCGCTCGTGCTCGAATATGAATTCGATGCGCCGCCGGCCAAGGTCTGGCGCGCTGTGACCATTCCGGCCCTGCGCGAGCGCTGGCTACCCGGTTCCGACCTTGTGGGCGCCGAGCCTGAATCATCGATCGTGGGCGAAGAGGTGCGCTACCGGCTTCGCGATTCCGAACCGCCGTTTCGCGAAAGCCACGTCATCTTCCGGATCGAACCGAACGAAGCCGGTGGCACCCGCGTTCGCATCATCCAGCAAGCCTGCGACGACCGCGTAAAGCTGCCGCAGGCCGCCAATACCAATTGCTGTCTGATGCGCGCGGCCTAGCGGCAAAAAGACTTCATCACCTGCAGAAATGGAGGTCGCCGATGCGCGACATGCTTCAGCTCGTCCCTATGGTCGTCGAACAATCCGCTCGCGGCGAGCGATCCTTCGACATCTATTCGCGGCTCTTGCGCGAGCGCATCATCTTCCTCAACGGCGAGGTCAATGACGCGATGTCCGGACTGGTCTGCGCGCAGCTCTTGTTTCTGGAGGCGGAGAATCCGAACAGGCCGATCAATCTCTACATCAATTCCTATGGCGGCGTGGTCACCAGCGGCCTCGCGATGTACGACACCATGCAGTTCATCAAGGCGCCGGTCCACACGCTGTGCATGGGCACCGCGCGCTCCATGGGCTCGTTCCTGCTGATGGCCGGCGAACCCGGTCACCGCGCCGCGCTGCCCAATGCAAGCCTCCACGTGCATCAGCCGCTCGGCGGTTTTCAGGGCCAGGCGTCCGACATCCTGATCCATGCCAACGAAATGCAGGAAACCAAGCGGCGCATCATCCGGCTCTATGCGCAGCATTGCGGGCGTCCTGAGCAGGACGTGGAACGAACCTTGGACCGCGACCACTTCATGACCGCACAGCAGGCGGTCGACTGGGGACTGATCGATAGGGTTTTTGCAGAGCGCGACGCCGCCTGATGGTCTCTGCCGGCACCGTCCGGCAAGCCTCGACCCGCCCAAGCTGGTTGGCCGGTTGCGTTTCCCGTGAGCACAAGTGCGAGGGGCCCGATATTTCGCAGCAGGAGAAGCCCTGCAACAGGCGCCTGCCTTACTAAATTACCTTTCTGCTGCCCGACGCGTGAGCACCATTGTGTCGGCAGCCTGTCGTGCCTTTATTTTAATCAGGCATGATCAGGTATTGAGCGCGACGTAATAGCGCACTGCGGCGCGATACGCGCCAAACGCGAAAACACCCGTTTTCATAGTCCGTTAGCCAACGCGCCCGATCTGGCACGGCATTTGATTCTATGGGTCCTGGCTGTGCCCGCGTAGTGAACTTTCTCCCTCGTGGCGAACCAGTCGAGAAACGCCCGGCCATGTCCGGACCGGGCCAAGCGGGGATAGGACCCATGAAAATTGTTATGGCGATTATCAAGCCATTCAAGCTGGAAGAAGTCCGTGACGCCCTGACCGCCATCGGCGTTCACGGTCTCACGGTGACGGAAGTCAAGGGGTATGGCCGCCAGAAGGGCCATACGGAAATCTATCGCGGCGCCGAATATGCCGTGAGCTTCCTGCCCAAGATCAAGATCGAGGTCGCTGTCGCCTCCGACCAGGTCGACAAGACCATCGATGCCATCACGTCCGCCGCGAAAACCGGACACAGATCGGCGACGGCAAGATCTTCGTCATCAATCTCGACCATGCGGTTCGCATCCGCACCGGCGAGGCCGATGCAGCGGCCCTGTGATTTCGCGCTCAACCTTTACCAATCAGGAGTGAATACAATGACGTTTAAGCGTCCCTACGGCGCGGGATTGGCGGCTCTCGCAGTCGGCATGTTCGCTGCGACCGCAGCCTATGCCGAGCCAACGGTCAACAAGGGAGACAACGCCTGGATGCTGACATCGACAGTGCTCGTGCTGTTGATGACGATCCCCGGCCTCGCGCTGTTCTACGGCGGCCTCGTCCGCTCCAAGAACATGCTCTCCGTCCTGATGCAGGTGTTCTACACCGTCTGCGTCGTCACCGTGATCTGGGCTGTGTACGGCTACAGCCTCACCTTCACCGGCGGCTCCGACTTCATCGGCGGCTTCTCCAAGGCCTTCATGATGGGCGTCACCACCGATTCGAAGGCTGCGACCTTCTCGGTCGACGCCAACATCTCGGAGCTCATTTATATGTGCTTCCAGATGACCTTCGCGGCGATCACGCCCGCCCTGATCGTCGGCGCCTTCGCCGAGCGCATGAGGTTCGCTGCGATCGCGCTCTTCATCCCGCTCTGGGTGACGCTGATCTACTTCCCGATCGCGCACATGGTCTGGTACTGGCCCGGCCCGGACATGATCCAGGACGCAGCCAAGGCGCTCGCTGCTGCCACTGACGCGGCCGCCAAGACCGCGGCGCAGGCCAAGCTCGACGAGATCAACGCCGACGCCGGCTGGATCTTCAAGGCGGGCGCGATCGACTTCGCAGGCGGCACCGTGGTGCACATCAACGCCGGCATCGCAGGGCTCGTCGGCGCTCTGCTGATCGGCAAGCGCGTCGGTTACGGCAAGGAGCTGATGGCCCCGCACTCGCTGACCATGTCGATGATCGGCGCCTCGCTGCTCTGGGTCGGCTGGTTCGGCTTCAACGCCGGCTCCAACCTCGAAGCCAACGGCGGCGCAGCCCTCGCCATGACCAACTCCTTCGTCGCTACTGCAGCCGCCGCGCTGTCGTGGATGTTCGCGGAGTGGATCATCAAGGGTCACCCGTCGGTGCTCGGCGTCATCTCCGGCGCTGTCGCGGGTCTCGTGGCCGTCACGCCTGCCGCCGGCTTCTCCGGCGTGATGGGTGCGATCGTCCTCGGCCTCGTGGTCGGCGTGGTCTGCCTGTTCTTCTGCACCGTCGTAAAGAACGCGCTCGGCTACGATGACTCGCTCGACGTGTTCGGCGTGCACTGCGTCGGCGGCATCGTCGGCGCCCTCGGCACCGGCATCCTGGTCAATCCTGCTCTCGGCGGCGCCGGGATCATGGACTACACCGCGATCCCGCCGAAGGTGGCCGACTACGACTTCGCAGTACAGATGATCGCCCAGCTCAAGGCCGTCGGCACCACGCTGGTGTGGTCGGGCATCGGTTCGGCGATCCTCTACAAGGTCGTCGATGTGATCGTTGGCCTCCGCGCCAATGTCGAGAGCGAGCGGGAAGGCCTCGACATCACCGAGCACACCGAGCGCGCTTACAACATGTAAGTCTCCTCCCGGGCGCGGCCTCCTCGGGGGGCCGCGCCCACAACTACGGTTCGGGGCACATACCCGGCAATGTCCCGACCGTTGAGGGGCTCCAGCGCAAGTTGGAGCCCCTTTCTTTTTGTCCTCGCGGAGGCCCGCACAAATTGCTTTGTATCGGCGTTGAGGAATATCATGGGCGGATTGGGGCTTATCTCATGCGCCTGTTCATTCGCCTCGCATTCTGTTCATGGCTGCTCGTCCTGTCCGTTTTGGAAGCCCAGGCCGATAAGCGCGTCGCGCTGGTGATCGGAAACAGCGCCTACAGGAACGTTCCCGCGCTGCCCAATCCGACCAATGATGCAGCCGACGTTGGAGCGGCCTTGAAGCGATCGGGATTCGATCCTCTCATCGCGACCGATCTCGATCAGGCCGCCATGCAGGAGACCGTTCTTCGCTTCGCGCGTGAGGCCCGCGGCGCCGATGTCGCCCTGTTCTACTACAGCGGGCACGCGCTCCAGTTCGCCGGCGTCAACTATCTGGTGCCTGTCGATGCCGTCGTTCGCGACGAGGTCGATCTGCGCCGCCTGGTACGTGCAGACGAGATCCTGGCGGATCTGCAGCAGGCCAAGAACCTGCGCATCCTCGTGCTCGACGCCTGCCGCGACAATCCATTTGCCGACGAGTTGCGGCGAAACGTCGGACAGGGCCGCGGCGTCACCGTCTCACGCGGCCTCGCCAAGATGGAAAGTCCCGAGGGCACCATCATTTCCTATGCAACACAGGCCGGCCGGACCGCCGACGACGGCAGCGGCCGCAACAGCCCGTATACCAGCGCGTTCCTGGAGCACATCGGCGACAAGGGCAACGTCAACACGGTATTTCAGACGATCAGCGCCGGCGTCTACCAGCGCTCCAAAGGCTCGCAAGTGCCGGAGCTGTCGCTGTCGTTCTTCGGCGAGTTCTACCTGAACGGCAAGCCCGAGACGGCGGCGTTGTCGCCTGCGACGCCCCAGGTCGATCCCTGCGCGGAGGCCGGAGACCATTGGCGCAGCGCGGAAGCGCTGGGAACGCTCGCGGCATTCAAGGATCACCTCGTACGATTCCCGGCCTGCGCCTTCGCAGATCTGGCGAAATCACGCATCGAGACCTTGGCGAAACCAGCGGACGCCGCCAAGCGCGTAACCGCGTTCGATGGAACCTGGATCGCGAAGGAGACTTGCGACAACAAGCCTCCATTTCCCGAGGCCTATTTCCAGTATGCGCTGCGCGTCAAGGATGGCGTGCTGCACACTCTCTCCGGGGAAGAGGGCAAGCCCGGTGCGACAATCCATGACGGGAAGATCGAAGCGGACGGCAGCGCGACGGTCACCGTCAGCGGGCTGATTGGCGAGAATGATCCGCTGCGCCGCACCGCCGGCGCGCCCTATCAGTACAAGCTCGCACTCGAGCTGAAAGGAACCACCGGCGCCGGCGTCCGCACCGAGACCAGCCGACCGTGTCGGATGGAACTCTCCAAGCTGACGACACAGAGCCCCGCTGCAAGTCCGGGCCAACCTGATTCGAAGCGGGCGCCCAAGCGCGAGGACAAGACGGCCGTGCTGCCGCCAGATCAGGCCGGAGCAGGGCAACCGCGGCAGACCGGAAGTGGCATGAGCTGTTCGTTCATGCGAAGCAGGTGCGCCACGGCATGCGTCAGTATGGGCGGCCGCGCGGATTGCGCTTCAACCGCTTGTCCACGGCTGGAAGCCGAGTGCATGAGCAGCGGGTGCTGGCGCGGCCGGGGATTCAACGGCTGCGGACTTGCCAAGAGATAGTGCACGAACCGGCTGCAGGCGGTCTGTCTTGGTCCGTCCAGGCGAAAGAAAAAGATTGCCATTCCAGGCAGCCGGCGCAGAAATATCAACCACAAGAAACAACAAACCGGGAGGTCGTCATGCGTTTGGAAGGCAGATGCTATTGCGGCGAAGTGCGCTATGTCGCCGAGGGCGACCCGATGATGCAGGCCCAGTGTCATTGCCGCGAGTGCCAGTACATCTCGGGCGGCGCGCCCAACACCTTCATCGCGATGCCGGCGGCCGGCTTCAGCTACATCACCGGGCAGCCCAAGCAGTTCACGCGCAAGGACCTCGAGCGCGCCGTCACGCGCGAATTCTGCGCCGAATGCGGCACGCATCTGGTGACGAAAGTGCCGGGACTGCCGGCGACGATCGTGAAGGTCGGTACGCTGGACGAGCCAAAACAGTTCCATCCGCAGATGGCGATCTACACCTGCGACAAGCAGGAGTTTCACGCGATCCCCGCGGGCATGGCGACATTCGAGAAGCTGCCGGGGCATTAGGCGCCTTCCGGGGTCGCTAGAGGTCGGGGCACATCGGTTGCTTTGCCGCGGTCAGTGCCAGCGCGCGGCCATGCATCCCGTTGTTATCCGGCCTCATTATTCCGGCTCTGGACCGAGGCGGCGACCGATGGTTAATCGCGTCTTAACCTCGCCCTATCTATGGTGAACTGAACCGCTTCCCCGCCGGCGTATCCATGCGACCGGCTGTTCCAAGAGTGCTGGCGCCCAGAATGGCTATGACCGCTTCATCCCGCGCGCCGCAGGCCGGTGGAAGCTCCGATACCGAACGCTCGCCCTTCGTCCGGCTGAACGAGCTGCTGGCGCCGCATCAACCCGGCAAGCCCTTGATTTCGCTTGCGGTCGGCGAACCGCAGCATCCGGTGCCGGACTTCGTCGGCCCGGTGCTGACCAAGCACATCGCCGATTTCGGCCGTTACCCCGCGAACAAGGGAACCGACCCGTTCCGCAAGGCGGCGGGCGCCTGGCTGTCGTCGCGCTTCAAGCTGCCGCGGCCGCTCGACCCAGAGAGCGAGATTCTCGTCCTCAATGGCAGCCGCGAGGGGCTGTTCCTCGCCGCGATCGCGGCCGCGCGCTATGTCGGCCCGCGTCCCGGCAAACCCGCCATCCTGATGCCGAACCCGTTCTACCCGGTCTATGGCGCGGGCGCCGGCGCCGCCGCTTGCGAGCCAATCTTTCTGCCGACCACGGTCGAGAACGGTTTTCTGCCCGATCTCGACGCGATCGACGAGGCGACGCTGGCGCGCACGGTGGCGTTCTATCTGGCGTCACCCGCCAATCCGCAGGGCTCGGTCGCGTCGCGCGATTATTTCACGCGCCTGAAGAGCCTCGCCGATCGCTACGGCTTCGTGATCCTCAGCGACGAGTGCTATTCCGAAATCTACACCCGCGAGGCGCCGGGCAGTGCGCTGGAATGCGCCGGCCCCGACTTCACCCGCGTGGTTGCGTTCCAGTCGCTGTCGAAGCGCTCCAACCTGCCGGGCATGCGCGTCGGTTTTGCCGCCGGCGACAAAAAATTCATCGGCATGTTCCTCGAGCTGCGCAACATTGCGGCGCCGCAGGTGCCGGTTCCGCTCCAGCATGTCGCGACAGTTGCTTACGGCGACGAGGCGCATGTCGAGGAGAATCGCAGGCTCTACCGGATCAAGTTCGATCTCGCCGACCAGATCATCGGCAATCGTTACGATTATCGCAGGCCCGATGCTGGGTTCTGCGTCTGGCTCAACACGTCCGAAATCGGCGACGACGTGTCTGTGTGTCTAAAACTCTTCACGGAAGCAGGCGTGCGCGTGGTGCCCGGCAGCTATCTGGCGCGGCTCCAGCCCGACGGCTTCAATCCCGGGGCAGGCTACATTCGCCTCGCACTGGTGCAGGATGGCGAGACCACGGCGCAGGCTCTGCACCGTCTGGTCGAGACTCTGGGTTAGGCGGGGCCCATGAGCATGTCGGCAATCGAACGTGTCATTCCCTTGGTCGGCCATCTGCCGCCCTCGATCCGCGAGGGGCTGGCGCGGCGTGTGCGCGAGCTCAGCGGTCTCGGCCTGATCACCTTGTCGGGCGTCGCCTCGGCGGCGATGATGACCTGGTCGGTGCAGGATCCGAGCCTCAGCCACGCGACGTCGCGGCCGATCCGCAACATTCTCGGCTATGCCGGCGCGATCGGCGCCGACCTTGCGATGCAGATCCTCGGGCTCGGCGCGATCATGCTGGTCCTGACCGTCGCGGTCTGGGGCTGGCGCATGCTGACCCATCGTCCGTTCGACCGCGAGGCGCTGCGGCTCGGCTCCTGGATTCTCTGCACGGTGATCGCGGCAGGCTTCGTCAGCTGCTGGCCGCATGGCGGCGCCTGGCCGCTGCCCACCGGCCTCGGCGGCGTAGTCGGCGATGCCCTGGTGCGCGCGCCCGCGGTGATTTTCGGACCGCCGGGCGCGATCTATCGCATGGTGCTGGGCACGATCCTGTTCGCCGCGATGGCGACGACCTTCCTGATCGCCTGCGGCCTCGGCGCGCGCGAGCATGACGACGAGCTCGCGGAGATCGAGGATGACGACAAGCCGCTCGACCAGGACGAGGACAGCGATCGCGGTTCGGTGTCGCTGGGCTGGCTGTTCCACGCATTGATGAGCACGAAGGCACGGCTGATTTGGCTGCTCGGCGCCGCCTACCGCTCGCTGGTCTCGAGCGGACCGAAGACCAAGGCCGTTGCGTTCAGCCGCCATGAGCCGAATCTCGGTGGCGGCCGCGCCGCGCCGCCGATCTCGCCGCAGTCCGAAGACGAGCACCGCGAGGACGATCACGAAGAAGAGGACGAGGAGGAAGAAGAGGAGGAGCCGGCCGCGCGCGCCCCGCGCAAAAAGGCTGCGCCGAAGGCCGCTTCCAGGAGATCTTCCGACAAGTTCGAGCTTCCGTCCGTGTCCGTGCTGGCCGCCCCCAAGGCCGGCGATCGCCAGCCGCTCAGCAAGGCCGAGCTGGAAGCCAATTCGCGCGCGCTCGAAGGCGTCCTGCAGGATTTCGGCGTGCGCGGCGACATCGCGAAAGCCAATCCGGGTCCCGTCGTCACACTGTACGAACTGGAGCCGGCGCCGGGCATCAAGTCGTCGCGCGTGATCGGCTTGGCCGACGACATCGCCCGTTCGATGAGCGCGCTGTCGGCGCGTGTCGCCGTCGTGCCGGGCCGCAATGCCATCGGTATCGAGCTGCCGAACGCGCATCGCGAAAAAGTCTATTTGCGCGAGCTGCTGGTGGCCAAGGAAACCATCGACACGGTCGCGAAGCTGCCGCTCTGCCTTGGCAAGACCATTGGCGGCGACCCCGTCATCATCGACCTCGCGCGCACGCCGCACATGCTGATCGCCGGCACCACCGGCTCGGGCAAGTCGGTCGCCATCAACACCATGATCCTCAGCCTGGTCTATCGGCTGCGCCCGGACCAGTGCCGACTGATCATGGTCGATCCGAAGATGCTCGAGCTCTCCGTCTATGACGGCATTCCACACCTGCTCACGCCGGTCGTGACCGACCCGAAGAAGGCGGTGGTCGCGCTGAAATGGGCCGTGCGCGAGATGGAAGAGCGCTACAAGAACATGGCCAAGCTCGGTGTGCGCAACATCGACGGCTACAACACGCGCCTGCTCGAATTGAAGGCCAAGGGCGAAGAGCCGACCCGCACGGTGCACACCGGCTTCGACAAGGAGACCGGCAAGGCGATCTACGAGGAAGAGAAACTCTCGCTCGACCCGCTGCCCTACATCGTCATCATCGTCGACGAAATGGCCGATCTGATGATGGTTGCCGGCAAGGACATCGAAGGCGCGGTGCAGCGCCTCGCGCAGATGGCGCGCGCCGCCGGCCTGCACGTGATCCTCGCGACCCAGCGGCCGTCGGTCGACGTCATCACCGGCACCATCAAGGCGAACTTCCCGACCCGCATCGCCTTCCAGGTGACGTCCAAGATCGACAGCCGCACCATTTTGGGCGAGATGGGCGCCGAGCAGCTGCTCGGCCAGGGCGACATGCTCTACATGGCCGGCGGCGGTCGCATCAGCCGCGTGCACGGACCTTTCGCGTCGGACGAGGAAGTCGAGAAGGTCGTGCGCCACCTCAAGACGCAGGGCCGGCCGGAATATCTCGAAGCCGTTACCGCCGAAGAGCCCACCGAGGGCGAGGATGGCGCGGTGTTCGACGCCTCCGGCATGGGTGCGGACGGCGGCGGCGATCTGTTCTCGCAGGCCGTTGCCATCGTCAAACGCGACCGCAAGGCCTCGACCAGCTACATCCAGCGCCGCCTGCAAATCGGCTATAACCGCGCCGCATCGCTGATGGAGCGCATGGAACTGGAAGGCATCGTCGGACCCGCCAACCACGCCGGCAAGCGCGAGATTCTGGTCGAGGAAGAAGACAGCCATATGTGAGGCGAGCCGCCTCAGACGACCATTTCACGCAAAAACGTTATCTGCTTTTGGCCGAAATCACGCTAAAAGGGCGCCCAGCCACACAGGACGACGCGTTGATCAGACATCCGGACATTCGATTCGCTGCCATCGTCGCTGCGCGAAGCGCGCGCATGGCCGGCGTGCTTCTCGTCACCGCCGCCGATGGTGACCGCGACGTCGTTCGCGCAGACCGTTCCCGTGCCGAAGCCCGCGCCGAAGGGCCGCGATGGCGGTGCCACCGCCGGGGGCCCGTCGATCACCGGCGCGACCCAGACGCCGCCGAATCCGGTGATTCCGGATCCGCGCCGCAACGTGCCGAGCAGCATCTTCCAGACCTTCGATGCCAATCAGAAGGCCCAGGCCGCCAAGGTCAGCGCCTACCTGTCGTCGTTGTCGACACTGGTCGGGAATTTCGTTCAGGTCGGCCCCGACGGCAGCAAGACGCAAGGCGACTTCTACATCCAGAAGCCGGGCAAGGTGCGCTTCGAATATGACGCGCCGAGCCCGATCGACATCGTCGCCGACGGATCGTCGCTGGTGGTGCGCGACCGCAAGCTCGCGACGCAGGACGTCTATCCGCTGTCGCAGACACCGCTGCGATTCCTGCTGTCCGACCGGATCGACCTGATGAAGGACACCAACGTCGTCAACGTCTCGGCCGACGACGTCTTCGTCAGCGTCACCATCGAGGAGAAGCAGGCGCTGGTCGGCACCAGCCGCCTGATGCTGATGTTCGGCGCCAAGGACGGCCAGCTCAAGCAATGGACCGTCACCGACCCGCAGGGCTACGACACCACGATCGCGGTCTACAATCTCGACACGAGCAAGAAGCTCGATCCCGGCATGTTCAAGATCGATTTTACCAATTACGGCCCCGCGCCGGGCTGAGACCTACTCGCTGCTCCGACGATCGTCATGCCCGGGCTTGTCCCGGGCACCCACGTTCTGGACCTACAAAAAGGCGTGGATGGCCGGGTCAAGCCCGGTCAGGACGGATGGAGTTTGTTAGATCAATCTCATGCGTTTTTCCCTGACAACCTGGAACATCAATTCGGTGCGGCTGCGCATCGATCTGGTCGCGAAATTTCTCAAGAGCGCGCGACCGGACGTGCTGTGTCTCCAGGAAACCAAGTGCATCGATGACGCTTTTCCGTTGAAGCGCTTCAAGCGGCTCGGCTATGAGCACGTCGCGCTGAACGGGCAGAAGGGCTATCACGGCGTCGCCATCGTCTCGAGGATTCCGTTCGAGTCGAAGGACATCCGCACCTTCTGCGACAAGGTGGATTCACGCCACATCTCGGTGTCGTTCGGAGAGAAGGCCGGGATCGCAAAGCCCCTGGTGGTGCATAATTTCTACGTGCCGGCCGGCGGTGACATTCCCGATCCCGCGCTGAACGAGAAATTCGATCACAAGCTCCGCTTCCTCGACGAGATGAAGGCGTGCGAGCCGCTGCATCCGCGCGGCGAGGATCGCCACATCCTGGTCGGCGATCTCAACGTCGCCCCGCATGAGAACGACGTCTGGTCGCACAAGCAGCTTCTGAAAGTGGTTTCGCACACGCCAGTCGAAACCGAGAAGCTGCAAGCCGCGCTCGTCGCCGGCGAGTGGGTTGACGTCGCCCGCGAGCGCATTCCGATGTCGGAGAAAGTCTATACCTGGTGGAGCTATCGCTCCGCGGACTGGACCGTCGGCGACCGTGGCCGCAGGCTCGACCACATCTGGGTCTCGCGCGCGCTGAAGGATACGGTCAGCGATTTCAAGATTCTTCGCGATGCGCGGAGCTGGGAGCGGCCGTCGGACCATGTGCCGGTCACGGTGACGCTGGAGGTGTGATCTTGCAGCCCTTATGGAGCGCAGCGAAATCCGGGCTACGGATGCTTCTCAGGACTACGACGTCAGCTTCGCGCCCGCCATCAGGATATCGCTGGCGATCTGGCTGGAGCGAACCGCGAATTCGTCGCGAAGGCGGACGGCGGCGGCAGGGTCGCTTTCGAGCACGCGCTGAAACAGGCTGCGCGCGACGCGGATGACGGTGGCGTGCTCCAGTGCGATCGCGCTCGACGGACGCTTCATCGGTACCACCAGCGCCAGCTCGCCGATCAGAGCACCGGGACCTGCGATCATCTCCGCGCCGGCACCGTCGTCGACCCGGAAGGCGCCACGCGCTGGACCACGAAGCCGGCATCGGCATCGTCGCCGAGATTGAACAGGACGTCGCCGCGGACGAAGTCACGCTGCTCGGAGCCGATCGCCAGCATGCGCAACGAAGCGTCTCCCAACAGGCGCAGTGTCGGGACACGCTCGAGAAGCACTACATCGTCGTCGATTGACATTCAGGTCCGAGGCTCAAAGGCACGCGATCTAAAACGATTCGCACGCCCCTGAAGCGTATCACGGCACCAGCTTGTAGCCACCGGCTTCCGTGACCAGGATCTCGGGGTTAGCGGCGTCCTTCTCGATCTTCTGGCGAAGGCGGTAGATGTGGGTTTCCAGCGTGTGGGTGGTGACGCCGGAATTGTAGCCCCAGACCTCCTGGAGCAGGGTCTCGCGCGAGACCGGCATCTGGCCGGCCCGGTAGAGGAAGCGGAGGATGGCGGTTTCCTTCTCCGTCAGCCGGACCTTGCGTGCATTGGCGGCGGTCAGCATCTTGGAGCCGGGCCGGAAAGAATAGGGGCCGACCGAGAACACCGCGTCCTCGCTGGCTTCGTGCTGGCGGAGTTGGGCGCGGATACGAGCCAACAGAACCGCGAAGCGGAAGGGTTTTGCGACATAATCGTTGGCGCCGGATTCCAGCCCCAAAATCGTGTCGGAATCGGTGTCATGCCCGGTGAGCATGATGATCGGAGCCTTGAACCCGCCCTTGCGTAAGGAACGGACCACTTCACGGCCATCGGTGTCGGGCAGGCCAACATCCATCAGAACGAGATCGGGAGCATTGGCCTTCGCGGCGCTCGCGCCCTTGGCGCCGGTATCGACGGCGGAGGCTTCAAATTCCTCGTGCAGCGATAATTGCTCCACCAACGTATCGCGCAGATCGGTATCGTCATCCACGATCAGGATCTTGCGGGCATTGGCCATAGGGGGTCATCCTTTTGGGGTCCGGCGCGGCGCGCATCCATGCTGCACCCAGCCGAGAGGGAAGTTTAGGGGTCGCTGTTATTATTGTTGTTCGTGTTGAAGTAGTGGGCTGTTACCGATTCACAAGCCAGAACCACTCTAACCCAGAATAGCAGGGCGCTTCGATGAATGTCCTGTAATGAATTCGACATTGCACGTTCACATGAAAAACAAAGCTGCTTCAGCTAGTTACACCATGAACCGAGGCGCCGGACCATTATCCGCGATCCGCGTTAAGCCTGCGGCGGGGAATCCATGCCGGGGCTGGCTGACCGCGGGGGCGCTGACGATTCCGGTTGCGCTGGGGCGGGGCGGCATTCTGGCCAACAAGCGCGAGGGCGATGGCGGCACCCCGAGGGGCAGCTTCCGTCCCAGGCGCTTGTGGTGGCGGGGCGACCGGCACAGCCGCCCGCAGACTTTCTTGCCGGCGAGGAGCATCGGCGACACGGACGCCTGGTGCGAGGATCCCGGGGACCGTCATTACAATCAGGGAATCCGGCTCGGCGAGGGGCAGGGCGGCGACCGGCTCAAGCGGACCGATCATCTCTATGACTTCATCATCGAAATCGACCACAACACGAGGCCGCGCATCGCCGGCCGCGGCAGCGCAGTGTTCTTGCATCTGGCCCGCGACAATTTCGGCCCGACCGCAGGCTGCGTCGCGATGACCAAAGCGGCGATGCGACAGTTGCTGCGGCGGCTGGGACCAAAAACAGAAATCATCATCGGGTGAGGATACATGCTCGACAGGGATCAGATCGCCGCCACATCGCGCGTCCTCGTTCAACATTGGCGCGACGGCACCAAGCTTGACGCGCTGGAGCCACGGTTGCGGCCACAGGGCCGCGCTGAGGGCTACGCCGTGCAGGCTGCGCTCAGCGGGATATTGTTCGGCTGGAAGATCGCAGCGACAAGCGCGTCCGGACAAAAGCACATCAATGTCGCGGGACCGCTGGCCGGTCGCATCATGAGCGACACCGTGATCGCCGATGGCGGCACGGCTGCGATGAAGGGCAACGCGATGCGCGTCGGCGAGCCTGAGTTCGCTTTCCGCATGGGACGCGATCTGCCGCCGCGCGCGGCGGCGTACACTGTCGACGAGATGCTGGCCGCCGTGGACGGCTTGCATCCTGCAATCGAGATTCCCGATTCGCGCTTTGCCGATTTCGCAGGCGCCGGCGAGGCGCAGCTCATCGCCGACAATGCCTGCGCGCATCTGTTCGTGCTGGGTGCGGCGACCACTACGAACTGGCGCGCCATGGATCTCGTCGAGGAGCGGCCGCAGATCACGCTACGCGGCGAGCGCTATCTCGGCCACGGCAAGAACGTGCTCGGCGATCCCCGAATCGCCCTGGTCTGGCTGGCCAACGAGCTGCGTGGCCTCGGCATCACCTTGCGGGCAGGGGAGGTGGTGACCACGGGCACGTGCCATCCGCCGCTGCCGCTCCAGGCCGGCGATCATTTTGCGGTGGATTTTGGGGTGCTGGGAAAGGTGTCGGTGGGATTCGCGTAGGCGCTACGCGCCCCCGGCGAAATTACCGGTGCCCGAAGATCGCGCTTCCCACACGCACATGCGTGGCGCCGAGCATGATGGCGGTCGCAAAATCCGCGCTCATGCCCATCGAGAGCTTGTTCAATCCATTGCGCGCGGCGATCTTGGCGGTCAGCGCGAAATGCGCCGCCGGCGGCTCGTCCACCGGCGGGATGCACATCAACCCGGAGATCGTCAGCCCGTAGGTGTCGCGGCAGCTCGCGATGAAGGCGTCGGCCTCCCCGGGGGCAATGCCGGCCTTCTGCGGCTCCTCGCCGATATTGATCTGGACGAACAGTTCCGGGTGCTTGTCCTGAGATTCGATTTCCTTGGCTAACGCTTGGCAAATGCTCGGGCGGTCGACCGAATGGATGGCATCGAACAGCGCCACGGCCTCTTTCGCCTTGTTGGATTGCAGCGGCCCGATCAGATGCAGCGCAATATCGGAGTAAACAGAAATTAACGCGGGCCATTTGCCCTTGGCCTCCTGCACGCGATTCTCACCGAATACGCGCTGTCCGGCGTCGATGACCGGGGTAATTGCATCTGCTGCGAAAGTTTTCGAGACCGCGATCAGCGTCACGGAGGCACGTTCGCGCCGCGCATCCGCGCAGGCGCGCGCGATTTCGGCTTCGACCGCGGCGAGCGCGTTTGGTGAATGGCCGGTTACCGGCGCGGCGTTGGCTTCAGTCATGATGTCGCATGGGTACTGGTTGTTGCGGAGCTAGTTCTAATTTTACCGAGTTCAAGAAAGAGTTTTTGAACCCTTCGCTTTACCTTGGCCGCGGGGTGGGCAGCGAAGATGGCAAACGTCAGTTTCAACCGCAAACGAGCGAAACTCAAGCAGGTTCTCGGAATCCGGGCGCGGCTTGCGTTGCTCGCGGTAATTCTGGTGGCGCCCTTGATGTTCGAGCGCATCCGTTCGCTCGAAAACACGCGCACGAAGCAGATCGCGCAGGCCGCAGCTGAATTCACCACCGTCGCAAGGCACAGCGCCGACGCCCAGCGCGAGGTGATCTCGTCAGTCGAGACCATCCTGAAATCTGAAGCCTTCATCCGCGCCTCCGCCGGCGGCATCAGCAAGAGCTGTGACGTGCTGCGCGCGAGCCTGCCGTCGAATCTTCCATGGATCCGCACGCTTTTGATCGCCGGCCAGGACGGCCGCATCCAGTGCGCCACCAACAACATGTATGTCGGCCTCGATCTCAGTGACCGGCCGTACTTCCAGCAGGCACAGGAAACCGGCCGCTTCGTGCTGAGCGACTTCATCCTGTCGCGGCCGGTGCTGGCGCCGACCGTGATGGCGGTTTACCCGGTGTCTGCCTTCAGCGGCGTCACGGATGCCGTCGTGCTTGCCACCGTCAACCTCGACTGGATGTCGAAGGTCATGAGCAATCTGGGTGGCCGCGCCGGCATCACCGCCGTCCTGGTCGACAGCGCCGGCACCGTGCTGGCGGCACCGGCCGACCAGCACAGCGCGGTCGGCCGTCCGCTCGACAACATGCCGCTGATGTCCGCGATCGCCGACAAGGCGCTGCGGTCGGACCAGGACGAGGGCGCATTGTCTTTCCTCGCCGCCGACGGCTCCCGCCGCGCGGTCAGTTATATCCGCATCGCCGGCACCAATGCCCGCCTGATCGCCAGCATCGACGAGGACAAGGTGTCTGCGGCCGTGAGCCGCGACATCCGCACTGCTTATCTCCAGCTCGCTTTCGTCGTCGTGTTCGTCCTGCTCGGCGCGCTGATCGCCGCCGAAAAGCTGGTGATCAAGCCGATCGAGATGCTGGCCGATATGGCCAAGCGCCTTGGCGAGGGCGATCTGTCGGCGCGCGCTGCGCGCAATCGTCTGCCGGCCGAGTTCGTGCCGCTGGCCCGCGCGTTCAATGCGATGGCCGCGCAGCTGAGCCAGCGCGAACGCGAGCTGATGGCGAGCAACGACCGGCTCACGGTGATGGCCTCGATCGACATGTTGTCGGGGCTCGCCAACCGCCGCGGCTTCCAGAGCCGGCTCGACTTCGAATGGATGCGCGCGCAGCAATATGGCAGCGAACTCGCGCTTTTGATGATCGACGTCGACCATTTCAAACTGTTCAACGACACCTATGGTCATCTCGAAGGCGATTCTTGCCTGACCAGGCTCGGCGAGTCGCTGTCCGGCATCGCCGCCGACACGATGGGCTTCGCGGCCCGCTATGGCGGCGAGGAATTCTGCCTGTTGCTGCCGAACACCGACGTGGCGCGCGCCGTCGAAATCGGCGAGCAGGCCCGCGCGGCCGTATTGAAGCTGTGCCTACCGCACATCACTTCCGCCCACATGATCGTCACCGTCTCGATCGGTGTTGCCGCGGCAAAGCCAAACGAGAGTCTGCGCCCCGGCGATCTGATCGAAGCCGCCGACGCCGCGCTCTACGCCGCCAAACACCGCGGCCGCAACAACGTCGTCGAGCACGGCATCACCGTGATCGACAACGGCGCGGCGGAAATGATGATGGCCGGTTGAGGGTTAACCCGCGGCCGCGGCGCGATCGAGCTCGATCTCCGTCACCACACGATTGCGGCCGCCGTTCTTCGCAAGATAGAGCGCGCGGTCGCAGCGCTCGATGAGGTCGGCGGTTGCCTCGCCGATCCGATACTGCGCCACGCCGATCGAAACCGTGATGTCAGGCAGGACCTCGCCGGTCGAGCGACGGGTGATCCTGGATTCCGCGATTGCTCGCCTGATTCGCTCAGCGACCTCGGCGCAGGCGGCCAGATCGGCATCCGGCAGCACCGCGATCAGCTCCTCGCCGCCGTAGCGCGCCGATAGATCCTGCTCGCGGACCTTTTCGCGCAACACCTTTGCCATCAGGCGCAGCACCTGGTCGCCGACGCCGTGGCCGAAACTGTCGTTGAAGGTCTTGAAGTGGTCGATGTCGAGCATCAGCACGCTGAACGGCTCGCCCCAATCCGCAGTCGCCTGCACCTTGCGCAGGAATTCATCGAGCGCCCGCCGGTTTGCAAGGCCTGTGAGTGTATCGGTCCGGGCACGCTCCTCGGATTTGGAGAGAGAGTCGCGGATCACGTCGAGCTCGCGGGTCTTTTCCGCAAAGCCCGCCTCGAGCCGCGTCGCGCGGGTGGCCGCGCGGCCCAACTCGTTCATGAGCTGGGCAACCAGCGCTTTGGGGTCGACACCGGCGTTGCCCTGGTCGGCGACCTCGTTGATCGCTTGCATCTGGGAGTGATTGTCGGCAATCGCAGTCGCGAGAAAATCCTTCGCCGCGCCCATAAGGGTGTGGAGCCGCTCGGACGTGTCGACGACGATGGCGCTCACCTGGGGCGCGACGTAGGTCTCGAAAAGATCCTGATTGGTCCTGACGTCGAAGGGTCGATTGTGGTCGATCAGGAGATCGATCGCGTTGCGCAGATCGTCATGGCTTCCCGCGAAATATTGGAACCAGACGGCGAAATTGGTCGGCGTTGCAGGGATCCGCTGTTCGGCCATGCTCCGCATCGCCCGTCCGGCAATGGACGCGGCATAGTCGTAATCGGGATCGTCGAAGCTGGCGTCCATCACAAGTCTTGAGAGTTCTGGTCGGTCGCAAACTGGCATCGACCCCTTAATCACACCCCAACGCGGCCTCAGTAGTTATGCGGTGCAGCGCCGAAGGTTCCCAAATTGCGGCAACCCATTGACCCCTTGAGGACTTCTATGGCCTAGTCCGCCGTCTTTAGACGGCCGAACCCACGAAAACCCAAACGATTCCATGACCTCCGAACGCTATAACGCCCGCGACTCCGAACCGCGCTGGCAAGCCGCCTGGGACCAACAGGCAATCTTCGTCTCCAAGAACGACGATTCGCGGCCGAAATACTATGTCCTGGAGATGTTCCCCTACCCGTCGGGGCGCATCCATATCGGCCATGTCCGCAATTACACGCTCGGCGACGTGCTGGCCCGCTTCATGCGCGCCAAGGGTTTCAACGTGCTGCATCCGATGGGCTGGGACGCCTTCGGCCTGCCGGCCGAGAACGCCGCCATCGAGCGCAAGGTCGCGCCGAAGGCCTGGACTTACGACAACATCGCCGCGATGAAGAAGCAGCTCCGCTCGATCGGGCTGTCGCTGGACTGGAGCCGCGAGATCGCGACCTGCGATCCCAGTTACTACAAGCACCAGCAGAAGATGTTTCTGGACTTCCTGCGCGAAGGCCTCGCCGAGCGCGAAAAGCGCAAGGTGAACTGGGACCCCGTCGACATGACCGTGCTCGCCAACGAGCAGGTGATCGACGGCAAAGGCTGGCGTTCGGGTGCCGTTGTCGAACAACGGGAAATGAGCCAGTGGGTCTTCAAGATCACGAAGTACTCGCAGGAGCTGCTGTCGGCACTGGATGCGCTGGACCGCTGGCCCGACAAGGTGCGGCTGATGCAGCGCAACTGGATCGGCCGGTCGGAAGGCCTGTTGATCCGCTTCGCGCTCGATGCGGCGACGACGCCGGCCGGCGAGAGCGAGCTGAAGATTTTCACGACGCGCCCGGACACGTTGTTCGGCGCAAAATTCATGGCGATCTCGGCCGATCATCCGCTGGCGCAGGCCGCCGCGGCGAAGAATCCGAAACTTGCCGAGTTCATTGCCGAGATCAAGAAGATCGGCACCGCGCAGGAAGTCATCGACACCGCTGAGAAGCAGGGCTTTGACACCGGCATCCGTGCGGTCCACCCGTTCGATCCGTCCTGGAAGCTGCCGGTCTATGTCGCCAACTTCGTGCTGATGGAATACGGCACCGGCGCCATCTTCGGCTGCCCCGCGCATGACCAGCGCGACCTCGACTTCGTCAACAAGTACAGTCTCGGCAACATTCCGGTGGTGTGCCCCGAGGACCAGGATCCGAAATCGTTCGTCATCACCGACACCGCCTATGACGGTGACGGCCGCATGATCAATTCGCGCTTCCTCGACGGCATGACCATCGATCAGGCCAAGGAAGACGTGGCGAAGCGTCTCGAAACCGAGCTGCGCGGCAACGCGCCGGTCGGCGAGCGCCAGGTGAACTTCCGCCTGCGTGACTGGGGCATTTCGCGCCAGCGCTATTGGGGTTGCCCGATTCCGATCATCCACTGCCCCAAATGCGATGTGGTGCCGGTGCCGGACGCCGACCTGCCCGTCATACTGCCTGATGATGCGACCTTCGACAAACCCGGCAACGCGCTCGATCATCATCCGACCTGGAAGCACGTGACCTGCCCGCAATGCGGCGGCAAGGCGCAACGCGAAACCGACACCATGGACACCTTCGTGGATTCGTCCTGGTACTTTGCGCGCTTCACCGATCCCTGGAACGAGAACGCGCCGACGACTCCAGAGGTCGCCAACCGGATGCTGCCGGTCGACCAATATATCGGCGGCGTCGAGCACGCGATCCTGCATCTGCTCTACAGCCGCTTCTTCACGCGTGCGATGAAGGCGACCGGGCACATTGCGCTGGACGAGCCGTTCGCCGGCATGTTCACGCAGGGCATGGTGGTGCACGAGACCTATCAGAAGGCCGACGGCACCTATGTGCAACCGGTCGAGGTCAAGGTCGAGACCGGCGCCAACGGCCGCCGCGCGACGCTGCTGACCTCAGGCGAAGACATCCAGATCGGCCCGATCGAGAAGATGTCGAAGTCGAAGAAGAACACGGTCGACCCCGACGACATCATCGAGACCTACGGCGCCGACGTCGCCCGCTGGTTCATGCTGTCGGATTCCCCGCCTGACCGCGACGTGATCTGGAGCGACGAGCGCGTCCAGGGCGCCTCGCGCTTCCTGCAGCGGCTGTGGCGGCTGGTGAACGACTCCATGAAACTGGGCAAGACCGCGCCGACGGCTCGCCCGGCCAGCTTCGGCCCGGACGCCACCGCCTTGCGCAAGGCCGCCCATGGTGCGTTGGACAAGGTCACCACCGGAATCGAGCGGCTGCACTTCAACGTCTGCCTCGCCCATATCCGCGAGTTCGCCAATACGTTTTCGGAAGTATTGCAGCGCCCCGGCCAGCCCCACCCCCGACCTCGTCTGGGCGATCCGGGAGGCCAGCCAGATCCTGGTCCAGCTGTTCTCCCCGATGATGCCGCACCTGGCCGAGGAGTGTTGGCAGGTTCTGGGCCACAGCGGGCTGGTTTCCGAGGCCAATTGGCCCCAAATCGAACGCGATTTGCTGATTGAAGACAGCGTGACCCTGGTGGTCCAGGTCAACGGCAAGAAGCGGGGCGAGGTCACAGTTGCAACAGCGGCCGAGAATCCGGAAATCGAGGCTGCCGTTTTGGCCCTCGATGCGGTAAAACTGGCTCTGGACGGCAAGCCCGTCCGCAAGGTGATTATCGTCCCCAAGAGGATCGTGAATGTTGTCGGCTAGGATCCGCATCGCAGCCCGCTTGCTGGCGGTCGCCGCCCTGGCGGCCCTGACGGCCGGCTGCTTCCAGCCGATGTATGCCGAGCGCACCGACGGCACCCCCGGCCTGCGCGAGAAGCTGATGGGGGTCGATCTGCCCCCGATCGCCAAGGCGAATGCCTCCCGCGAGGCGCGCGTCGGCGTCGAGGTCCGCAACGCGCTGGCCTTTAAGCTCTATGGCACCGCCACCGGCATGCCGCCGACCCACCGCCTTGAGATCCGCTTCTCAAGCAGCAAGTCGTCGCTGATCGTCGATGCCAATACCGGCCTGCCGAGCAGCGAAAACTACGGCCTCGACGCCCAGTACAATTTGATCGAGGTCGTCAGCGGGAAGTCGGTGATGACCGGCACCACGTTCTCGCGCGTGTCCTACGACATGCCCGGCTCCTATCAGCGCTTCAGCCGCAACCGCGCGGTACGTGATGCCGAGGATCGCGCCGCCAACGAGATCGCCGAGAACATCACGACGCGCCTCGCCTCGTTCTTCACCGCAGGCACTTAATTCATCCCGTCATTCCGGGGCACCCGGAACGACGAACCTCAGGCAACATGGTCGCGCTGCGCGGAAAAGAGATCGACGCCTTTCTCGCCCGCCCCGATGCGGGCCGTCCGATCATCCTGCTCTATGGTCCCGATGCCGGCCTCGTGCGCGAACGCGCCGATGCGCTGATCGCCTCGGCTGTCGACGATCCCAACGATCCCTTCTCGCTGGTCAAGCTCGATGGCGACGAGCTCTCCGCCGAGCCGTCGCGGCTCGTGGACGAAGCGATGACGGTGCCGCTGTTCGGCGGCCGCCGCGCCATACGCATCCGCGCCGGATCGCGCAGCTTTGCCAGCGGCATCGACACGCTGGCGGAGATGGGCGTGAAGGATTGCCGCATCGTGATCGAGGCCGGCGAGCTGCGCCCGGAATCGCCACTGCGCAAGGCCTGCGAGCGTGCCAAGACGGCCGTCGCGATGGCCTGCTATCCCGACACCGAGCGCGACCTGGCCAAGCTGATGGAAGACGAGCTCCGCATCGCCAATCTGCGCATCGCGCAGGACGCCCGCGCGGCGCTGATGTCGTTCCTCGGCGGCGACCGCCAGGCCTCGCGCAACGAGCTGCGCAAGCTCACCCTCTATGCCCATGGCAAGGGCGAGATCACGCTGGACGACGTGATGGCCGTCGTCGCCGATGCGTCGGAGCTGAAACTCGATCCGATCGTCGACGGCGCCTTCGCCGGCCGGCCCGAGATCGTCGAGAACGAGTTCGCCAAAGCCATGATCGCCGGCACCTATCCAGGCGTGATCATCTCTGCGGCGCTGCGTCAGGCGGCGTGGCTGCACAAATCGGCGCTCGCAATCGCCGACGGCACGCCCGCTTCCGCGGTGCTCGACGGCGGCTATCCGCGCCTGCATTTTTCACGAAAGCCCGCGGTCGAAACCGCGCTGCGCAATTTCAGCGTGGCGCGGCTCGCCGCCATCATCGAGCAGCTCGCGACCGCTGCGCTCGACACCCGCAAGCAATCCACCCTCGCCGCCGCCATCGCCCAGCGCACGCTGATGTCGATCGCCGCGAACGCGAAGCGGCGGGGCTGAACTTCCGTTCTCTCCGCGCGTCATTGCGAGAGTGTCTCTCCCTCTCCCCTCGTCATTGCGAGGAGCGCAAGCGACGAAGCAATCCAGAGTCTCTCCGCAGAAAGATTCTGGATTGCTTTGCTGCGCTCGCAATGACGTGTGGATGGGCGTTAATTCCTCATCCTGAGGAGCGCGCTCTTGCGCGCGTCTCGAAGGATGAAGGCCCGGGCCCTTGCCCTTCGAGACGCTGCTTCGCAGCTCCTCAGGGTGAGGGTAAGAGAGTACGAATGACGGCCTACAGCGCGCCCTTCGCCAGCCGCCGCATTACCTCGTCGAGCTGGTCGAGATTGCGATAGTTGATCTGGACGGAGCCGCCGGGGTCGCGGTGGCTCACAGTGACCTTGAGGCCGAGCGCGTCGCTGACGCGCTTCTCCAGGTCGACCGTGTCTGGGTCCTTTTCCTTCGTCCCCGTGCGCGCTTTCTGCGGCTTGCGTTCCGGCACGCCCTCTTCATGCGCCAGCGCCTCGGTCTGGCGGACGTTGAGGCCCTCTTCGACGATGCGCTTGGCAGCCGCGAGCGGATCGGGCACGCCGATCAGCGCACGGGCGTGACCTGCGGTCAGCTCGCCGCTCGTGATCAAGGCTTGCACCTCGTCGGGCAGCTTCGTCAGCCGCATCATGTTGGCGATGTGGCTGCGGCTCTTGCCGACGACTTTGGCGATGTCGTCCTGGCTGCGTTTGAACTCGTTGGCGAGCGCGTGATACCCAAGCGCCTCTTCCATCGGGTTGAGGTCTTCGCGCTGCACGTTCTCGACGATCGCGAACTCCAGCGCATCGCTGTCGCTGATGTCGACGGGGACGATCGGCACTTCGTGCAGGCCGGCCATCTGCGAGGCACGCCAACGCCGTTCGCCCGCGATGATCTCGAAGCGGTCCTGCGCGCCCTTCACCGGACGCACCACGATCGGCTGGATCACGCCATGCTGCTTGATGGAGTCAGAGAGCTCCTTGAGCTCGGCCTCCGAAAAAGCGCGGCGCGGGTTGCGCGGATTGGGTTTGATGAATTCGATCGGCACCTTGCGCTGCGCGCGCGGGCGGTCGACATGCTGAGCCTCGCCGCCGACGTCCCCGATCAGACTCGCAAGACCCCGGCCCAATCGCGAACGCGCTTCATCGGCCATCGTCAGCTCCCTTGGATTCACGGTGCAGCACTCCAGAACTGAATTCTCGAAACTTGTAGGATGGGTAGAGCGAAGCGAAACCCATCGCTGTTGGCGCGTTCGATGATGGGTTTCGCTGCGCTCTACCCATCCTACGAATTAGCGCACCTCAATGCGTCGTCCGCAGCTCGCGCTCGCGCTGGATCACTTCGGTGGCGAGCCGCAAGTAAGCTTCGCTGCCGACGCATTTGAGATCGTAGACCAGCACCGGCTTGCCGTAGGACGGCGCCTCCGATATGCGCACGTTGCGCGGGATCATGGTCTTGTAGACCTTTTCGCCCATGAACTGCCGGACGTCGGCAACGACCTGGTTCGAGAGGTTGTTGCGCGAGTCGAACATGGTCAGCACGATGCCGTGGATCGACAGGTTCGGATTGAGCGTCGAGCGCACCTGCTCCACCGTCTGCAGCAATTGCGACAGACCTTCGAGCGCGAAGAACTCGCACTGCAGCGGCACCAGGATCGCGTCGGAAGCCGCCATCGCATTCACAGTGATCAAGTTGAGCGAGGGTGGACAGTCGATCAGCACGTAGGTGTAATCCGCGTCGGGCGAGACGTTGTTGTTGAGCGTGCTGATCGCGTCACGCAGCTTGTAGGCACGACCGGGCGTGGTGCCGAGCTCGAGCTCGAGGCCGGAGAGATCCATGGTCGAGGGCGCGATATGCAGCCGCGGCACGGCAGTCGACACCACCGCTTCTCGCAGGCTCGCCTCGCCTACCAGAACGTCATAGGTCGAGCAGGAGCGGTTGCGGCGATCGATGCCGAGGCCGGTCGAGGCGTTGCCCTGCGGATCGAGATCGACGATCAGGACGCGTTCGCCAATCGCCGCGAGCGCCGTGCCGAGATTGATCGCAGTGGTTGTCTTTCCCACGCCGCCCTTCTGATTCGCCAGCGCCAGGATGCGCGGATGGCCCTGCGGGACGGCGGCGGTCTGTTCTTGCTGCGGTTCGTCAATCACGCTCATCGCAAATTCCCCACTCGACCCCTGAACGCCTCACCCGCGCCGTTCGACGGAAGCCAGCTCGACGATCCAACCGTCACCTGTCCGGCTTTGGTGGAGCTGCGGCTGAATACTCCAATATTTAGTGGCTTCGGTCAATTCAGACTCTACATCTTGACCCTTGAGAAACAACGCTTTTGCGCCCTGGCGCATCAGCGGCTCCGCAAAGCCAATGAGCTGGTGTAGCGGAGCCAGCGCACGCGCGGTGACGCAATCGACCGGGCCGGTGATTCTATCCACATTATCCCCGATCTCGGCGAGATGTACGACTCCCGGAGATGTCGTGACGCGAATAGCTTCGCGCAGGAAGGCCGCCTTCTTGGCGGTTCGCTCGACCAGATGGACGCTCGCCTCGGCGGTCCCCGCCATGGCGCAGGCGAGGACGACCCCAGGAAAACCGCCGCCGCTGCCGAGGTCGGCCCAGCGTTTGGCCGACGGCGCGAGCGCCACGAGCTGAAGCGAGTCGGCGATGTGCCGGGTCCAGAGATGCGGCAAGGTCGAGGGCGCGACGAGGTTGGTCTTGGCTTGCCATTCCCGGAGCAGTGCGATGTAGCGATCGAGCCGGGCTTCCGTTTCATGTGAAACGGGCGCGAGCTTGAGCGCCGCGATCTTGTCGGCAGCGACGATGGAGTCCAGCGACTGATCGTTGGCGCTGGCCTTGTCCAGCTTCGGCCTGATCGGCGCCGGTTCGGAGCGAGGACCAGTGCCCTCGCCCGCCGAAGGTTTTTCTGATGACGATCTGCCGCCGCCCGGCCCGCGTTGTTTCACGTGAAACGCCTATGCGATTGCTTTGGAAGCCTTCCGCGCCTCACGGCGAAGATAGGCCGCGAGGATGCCGAGCGCCGCCGGAGTCATGCCGTCGATCCGGCCGGCCTGGCCGACGGTGAACGGCCGCGCCTTCTCCAGCTTGGCCCGGACCTCATTGGAAAGACCGGGGACCTGCTGGTAATCGACGTCCGACAGCACCATCCCCTCATCCCGCCTGAAGGCTTCGACGTCCGCGCTCTGGCGCTCCAGATAGACATCGTACTTGGCATCGATCTCGAGATGGGCGGCAATGACGGGATCAATGGCAGAGAGCTCCGGCCAGATTGCGCGGACCTGGCTCCAGCCGATGTCGGCATACGCCATCAGCTCGAAGGCCGATCGACGCTGGCCATCCCGGTTCAGGGACAGCCCATGCTTGATGGCTTCGTTCGGGGTGATCGTCAGTGACTTCGATAGCATTCGTGCCGCATTCAGAGCGTCCATCTTGGCCCGATGATGCAGCGTCCGGGCACTGCCAACGCAGCCCAGGGCGATGCCCTTCTCGGTCAGACGCTGATCGGCATTGTCGGCGCGCAGCGTCAGCCGGTACTCGGCCCTGGAGGTAAACATCCGATAGGGTTCGCTGATGCCGCGGGTGACGAGGTCGTCGATCATCACACCGATATAGCCATCGGCACGATCGAACACCGTCAGTTCGGCGCCGCTGGCGGCCAGCGCCGCATTCAGCCCGGCCACGATGCCCTGGCCGGCGGCTTCCTCGTAGCCGGTCGTGCCGTTGATCTGCCCGGCCAGGAATAGACCGCGAAGTCGCTTGGTCTGGAGAGTCGGATCGAGCTCCCGGGGATCGACGTGGTCGTATTCGATGGCATAGCCCGGCCGGACCATCTTCACCCGCTCCAGGCCGGGAATGGTTGCGAGGATGGCGAGCTGGACCTCCTCCGGCAGCGAAGTCGAGATGCCGTTGGGATAGACGGTGCTGTCGTCGAGCCCTTCGGGCTCCAGGAATATCTGGTGACCGTCGCGATCCCCGAAGCGAACGATCTTGTCCTCGATCGAGGGGCAATAGCGCGGTCCGGAGCTCTTGATCTGGCCGGAGTACATTGGGGAGCGATGGACATTGGCCCGGATCACCTCGTGGGTCGCGGACGTGGTCCGGGTGATCCCGCACTGGATCTGCGGCGTCGTGATCCGTTCGGTCATCACCGAAAACGGCTCCGGAGGCTCGTCGCCCGGCTGCATCTCGACGGCCGACCAGTCGATCGTCGTGCCATCCAGACGCGGCGGAGTCCCCGTCTTGAGCCGTCCAAGGGTGAACCCGGCTCGCTCGAAGGAGGTCGAAAGGCCCATCGCAGGAGCCTCGCCAACCCGGCCGGCCGGCCAGTTCTTCTCACCTAGATGGATCAGGCCGCGGAGGAAGGTGCCGGTGGTGACGACCACGGCCCCTGCCCGAAGTTCGCGCCCATCCGCTAGACGCAAGCCGGTCACGCGGCCCTCGATCACGATCAGCTCGTCCGCCTCGCCCTCGACAACGGAAGGACCCTCGGTCTCCCGGATCGCCGTCTGCATCGCGGCGGCATAGAGCTTCCGGTCGGCCTGCGCGCGCGGACCACGGACCGCTGGGCCCTTACGGCGATTGAGGACGCGAAATTGGATGCCGCCGGCATCGCCGACCCGGCCCATCAGCCCATCGAGCGCGTCGACCTCACGGACCAGATGACCCTTGCCGAGACCGCCAATGGCGGGATTGCAGGACATCGCGCCGACCGTGGAGAATCGATGCGTCACCAGAGCGGTCGCTGCGCCCATGCGGGCAGAAGCAGCCGCGGCCTCACAGCCGGCATGACCGCCGCCAATCACGATGACGTCGAAGCTCTCTCGCTCTGTTCGCATGGCGGGACTTGTATCCCAGAGGCCGAGAAGCCGGAAGTGGAAACTGAATGAGGATGCTGTTTCACGTGAAACGGAACTTCGAGGCCAGAACGCTCTTCGTGAAAACAACCCCATGCACAGTCGCCTCCTGTTTTTCACGAAGCAAAACGAGTTAGAGCCAATGTTTCACGTGAAACACGTGGAGCTCCACTCCTTCTCAGCAAAAGCCCAAAGAATGGAACAAGTGCTAGTCCTACAATCAAGACTAGCGCTACTTCCCGATACAGAACTTCTGGAAAATCGCCCCGAGGACATCCTCGACGTCCACCCGACCCAACAGCCGGCCCAAGGCATAGGCGGCAGCACGCAGTTCTTCGGCGGCAAGCTCCTCGCCCTCTTCTATAAGCTCCAGACTCCGGCGCAAGCTGTCCGATGCCCGGCCTAACAGATCCCGCTGGCGGGCCCGGGTCACCAAGGCGCCCTCGGTCGTTCCGAAGAAGTCCGCGGCGAATTTCACGAGGGCATCGACCAGCTCGGGAATACCGTCGCCCCGGCTCGCCGCGATTCCGAACCCACCGGGCGGCCCGGCGTCCTTGACCTCGCTGAGATCGATCTTGTTGCGCACGATCCAGACCGAGCCGCTGGAGGGACTGCTCCCGCTGCCGGACTTCCCCAGCGATCCCATCGCGTCCAGATCGACAGCGCTGCCACCCTCCACCAGCCACAACACGAGGTCGGCGTCTTCGGCCCGCGCTCGCGCCCGGCGGACACCCTCCTGCTCGACCGGATCATCGGTCTCGCGAATGCCGGCGGTGTCGATCACCGTGACGGGATAGCCGTCGAGATCGAGCTGCACTTCGATCACATCACGTGTCGTGCCGGCATGCGGCGAGACGATCGCGACGTCGCGGCGCGCGAGCTGGTTGATGAGTGTCGACTTGCCGACATTCGGCTCGCCCGCAATCGCAACCACCAGGCCGTCGCGCAGACGTTCAGCTTGTCCCTGTGCCGCAAGGACTTCTGCGATTTCGCCGTGCAGGGCCCTGATCGCCTTGACCGCAGGCGCCCTCAACTCGGCGGGCACATCGCCCTCGTCGGAAAAATCGATGCCGGCCTCGATCAAGGCCGAGGCCTCGATGATGCGCTCACGCCAGTCGCGCGCGCGATTGCCGAGCAGGCCCTGCAACTGCCGTAGCGCCTGGCGGCGCTGGCGGTCGGTGTCGGCATGAATGAGATCGTCGAGGCCCTCCGCCTCGGTCAGATCGAGCTTGCCGTTCTCGAATGCGCGCCGCGTGAATTCGCCGGGCTCGGCGGCCCGCATATCCGGAATTACGGAAATGGCGGCGAGGAGTGCAGCCAGCACCGCGCGGCCGCCATGGACGTGAAATTCGGCGACGTCCTCGCCGGTCGCGCTGGCCGGCCCCGGGAACCACAGCACCACCGCATCGTCGATCGGCTGGCCCGCGCCGTCACGAAGCAACCGGCGGCTGGCCTGCCGCGGCTTCGTCAGTTTACCTGCCAACGTTGTCAGCGCCAGGCCGGTGCCGGGCCCGGAGACACGCACCACCGCGAGCGCGCTCGGCGGGCGACCGGACGACAGCGCAAAGATGGTCTGGTCTCGCGGATGCATGGCCTATTTGTCCGGCTGACGGGGAAAAGGCAAACGTCCGTTGCGGGGCGACGGATCGCGTTGCTTTGCTGCACCAATTCCCGCAGCAAAATCCATATTGCGATGCAGTATGTCCGGGACGAGGTTTGCTGCAAAATTGCTCGCCACCGATTAAAGTGGCATTCCAGAATTCTATTATTGCCAAACAATATCAATGACTTATATAAAATCGGGTTAAGCCGAAAATGCCCAACCATGCTGCACCTTCGCTGCAACAAAGCCGCAAAAGAAAAGGGCGCCAGAAGGCGCCCTTTGATTTCCACGCTGCACCCTGGCTCAGGTATTCATCGAGTCGAAGAACTCGGAATTGCTCTTGGTCGAGCGCAGCTTGTCGAGCAGGAAGTCGATGCCGTCCATCGTACCCATCGGGTTCAGGATGCGCCGGAGCACGTACATCTTCTTCAGGACCACCGAATCGGTGATCAACTCTTCCTTGCGGGTGCCGGAGCGGGAAATGTCGATCGCCGGGAAGGTCCGCTTGTCCGAGACCTTGCGGTCGAGGATCAGCTCGGAGTTACCGGTGCCCTTGAACTCTTCGAAGATGACTTCGTCCATGCGGCTGCCGGTATCGACCAGCGCGGTCGCGATGATCGTCAGCGAGCCGCCCTCCTCGATGTTGCGGGCGGCACCGAAGAAGCGCTTCGGGCGTTGCAGCGCGTTGGCGTCGACACCGCCGGTCAGCACCTTGCCGGATGACGGCACCACGGTGTTGTAGGCGCGGCCGAGGCGCGTGATCGAATCGAGCAGGATCACGACATCGCGGCCATGCTCGACCAGGCGCTTGGCCTTTTCGATCACCATCTCGGCGACCTGGACGTGGCGCACCGCCGGCTCGTCGAAGGTCGAGGAGACGACCTCGCCCTTCACCGAGCGCTGCATGTCCGTGACTTCTTCCGGACGTTCGTCGATCAAGAGCACGATCAGATAGCACTCAGGATGATTGTGCGCGATCGAATGCGCGATGTTCTGCATCAGCACCGTTTTACCGGTGCGCGGCGGCGCGACGATCAGCGCGCGCTGGCCCTTACCGATCGGCGCGACGATGTCGATCACCCTCGCAGACAGGTCTTTCCGCGTCGGATCGTCGATTTCCATGCGGAAACGCTGATTCGGAAACAGCGGCGTGAGATTGTCGAAATTGACCTTGTGCTTGGCCTTTTCCGGGTCCTCGAAATTGAGCGTGTTGACCTTCAGCAGCGCAAAGTAGCGCTCGCCCTCTTTCGGGCTGCGGATGTGGCCTTCGATGGTGTCACCGGTGCGCAGGCCAAAACGGCGGATCTGCGAGGGCGAAACGTAGATGTCGTCCGGGCCCGGCAGATAATTCGCATCAGGCGAGCGCAGGAAGCCGAAGCCGTCGGAGAGAACCTCGACGACGCCTTCGCCGACGATGTCGGTCTCGGCGATCGCAAGCTGCTTGAGGATGGCAAACAACAGCTCCTGCTTGCGCATGGTGCTGGCATTCTCGACCCCGTTCTCTTCCGCGAACGAGACGAGCTCGGCCGGCGTCTTCGACTTGAGGTCCTGGAGTTTAATTTCCCGCATTGGGGTGGTCCTGTGGGGTAACCTGGGGAGGGGGTGCGAGGAGGCTCTGAAATGCGGACGCGAGAATGTAAGGTCCGCAGGTCTGGCAAGGAGAGCGCCGGTGAGGCTTCAAACCTGATGGGGTGTCCGGCTTTTGGAAAGCTCAGACACGACCACATCCGCCTGCGTTGGGTGGGATATCGCTAATATAGAAAATCGGCTCACACTCCGCAAGCCGAAGCGCTGAGCGATCGTTCGCGATCCTTGCCTAGAACGGCTTCACGATCACCATGATGACGATCAAAATCATCAGAGCAGTTGGTACCTCATTGATAATCCGATAGAATTTCTGGCTTCGTGGGCGCCGGTCCGCGGCGAAATCCTTCAACCATCGCGAAAAAAAGCCGTGGACCGCGGACATCACTAGGACCAGTGCCAGTTTTACGTGCAGCCAGCCGAAGGTGAACCAATGGCCGGCCCAGGCGAGATAGAGCCCGGCTAACCAGGTGACGATCATGGCGGGATTGATGATCGCCTTGAACAGGCGCCGTTCCATGATCTTGAACGTTTCCGACTGCTTCGAGCCGACCTCGGCTTCGCAATGATAAACGAACAGCCTTGGCAGGTAGAGCATGCCCGCCATCCACGAGATGACGGCGATCACATGCAGCGCCTTGATCCAGAGATAGACGTCTTCGAACATTTTTCTGCGTCCGGATTTCTGCCGAGGCAAGGGAACTGGGGATAGTAAGAACCCGTTAAGGTCTTGCCTGCACACTTATCCGTCCGTAGCGCCCTTCTCCAATAAGAATCTTAGGTTCTTAAGGTTTGTGTTTATGTGACGGTGAATTGGACTCACACAATTCAGTCCGCCCGTTGCCACGCGCTTATTCACATCCATCAACATATACCCGATCGCTCTGGTCGCTTTCGATAAGTCGACCAGCTTCAAAGGCTTGCGCGTTTCTGTCGGCAGCTTATCAAGGGGGTTATCGGCCCGATCCCGTTTCCCTTTCGGCAGGGCGTCGAACTTGTTCTCAGGGGCAGTGGTGTGAAGAAAGTTGGCGGTTATCCCGCCCCTGCTGTCGCACATCCCTTTCCGAGCGGTTAAGCTCCACAGAAATCCACAAACCACACCGCCTTCATACAAAGAGCTTTTGTGCCGACCTCGAATAATTATTTCCATCTGCACCTCGTCTCCGACTCCACCGGTGAGACGCTGATCACGGTCGCACGCGCCGTTGCCGCCCAGTACGCCAACGTTACCCCGGTCGAGCATGTCTATCCGCTGGTGCGCAGCCAGAAACAGCTCGATCGTGTGCTCGACGAGATCGAGGAAGCGCCGGGAATCGTGCTGTTCACGCTGCTCGAGAAGGACCTGGTTTCCAGGCTCGAGGACAAGTGCAAGGGGATCAATGTTCCGAGCCTGTCGATCATCGGCCCGGTGATGCAATTGTTCGAGGCGTATCTCGGAGCTGCCACGACCGGCCGGGTCGGCGCCCAGCACGTGCTCAATGCCGAATACTTCAAGCGCATCGACGCGCTGAACTACACCATGATCCATGATGACGGTCAGCATGTCGAAGGGCTCGACGACGCGGACGTGGTGCTGGTCGGTGTCTCCCGCACCTCCAAGACTCCGACGTCGATCTACCTTGCCAATCGCGGCATCCGCACTGCAAACGTGCCGCTGGTTCCGGGCATTCCGGTTCCCTTGCAATTGGAAACGTTAACGCGACCGCTGGTCGTGAGCTTGCATGCGACGCCGGAACGGTTGATTCAGGTGCGCCAGAACCGCCTGCTTTCGATGGGCGCCGATTCCAGCAGCGACACCTATATCGACAGGCAGTCAGTCGCGGAGGAGGTCGCATTCGCCCGCAAGCTGAGCGCCAAGCACGATTGGCCGCTGCTCGACGTCACGCGGCGCTCGATTGAGGAAACTGCCGCAGCGATCATGAAGCTCTATAGCGATCGCCAGCGTAACCGGCCTTCTGAATAGTCTTGGGAATAATTTTGCGATGGGTCTGTGGCTCGGCAAATCTTCGTTGATCCTGGCCTCGCAGAGCAGCGCGCGAAAGATGCTGCTGGCCAATGCCGGGCTCGAGTTCAAGGCGATCACGGCTGATATCGACGAGCGCGGTATCCAGGCTGCCTCGGGGCTTTCGAGTCCGGGTGGGATCGCCCTGCTGCTGGCGCGCGAGAAGGCCAAGGCAGTCTCGGCCAATCATGCAGGAAGCACCGTCATCGGTGCGGATCAAACGCTGGCTCTTGGCGATCGCCTGTTCAACAAGCCTGCGGGCCGCTCCCAGGCGCTGGCGCAATTGCGCGATCTCTCCGGCAAGTGCCATGAGTTGAATTCCGCCGTGGCGATAGCACGCGATGGCGAGATCATCTTCGAGGACGTCTCGGTCGCCCGCCTGTCCATGCGGCAAATGACCGAGGCTGAGCTTTCGGCCTATCTCGACGTCACCGGCGATGCAGTCACCACCAGCGCCGGCGGCTACCAGCTCGAAAGCCTGGGTATCCATTTGTTCGAGCGTATCGAAGGCGACCACTTCACCATTCTCGGCCTGCCGCTGCTGCCGCTGCTTGCGTTCCTGCGGCGCGAGCGGCTAGTTGCGGTGTGAATGGCAGATATGGCTGGGCACTGATGCGAATCCTGGGACTGACCGGCTCGATCGGGATGGGCAAATCCACCACCGCGAAATTATTCGAGGAGGCCGGCGTCCCTGTCTACGATGCCGATGCGGCCGTGCATCAGCTCTATGAGGGCGAAGCTGCGCCCGCGATCGAGGCCGCCTTCCCCGGCACCACCGCGAACGGCAAGGTCGATCGGCCGAAACTGTCGGCGCGTGTGGTGCACGATCCCGCCGCCATCAAGCAGCTCGAGAAGATCGTCCATCCGATGCTCGGCGCTTCCCGAAACAAATTCTTCGCCGACGCCGCTGACGCGCCGGTCGTGGTGCTGGACATTCCGCTGCTGTTCGAGACGGGCGGCGAGACGCGGGTCGATGCCGTGGTCGTCGTGACGACGTCTCCGGAACTCCAGCGCGAGCGGGTACTGGCGCGCGGCACGATGGACGAGGCCAAGCTCGACGCCATTATCGCCAAGCAGACGCCCGACGCGGAAAAGCGCAAGCGTGCCGATTTCGTGGTGGATACCTCACACGGACTCGAACCGGTGCGCGCCCAAATCGCGCACATCCTCGCCGAGGTCGTTAAGATGCCGCAGCGGCGAGCCTGATTCGCCGCCTTACACGGCTTGCTGAATCATGCGCGAAATCGTTCTCGACACCGAAACCACCGGCCTCGATCCGCTGCGTGGAGATCGCCTGGTCGAAATCGGCTGCGTCGAGATGTTCAATCGCATGCCAACGGGGCAGAGTTTCCACGTCTACATCAATCCCGAAAGGGACATGCCGGCGGAAGCCTTTGCCGTGCACGGGCTGTCGGCCGAGTTTCTGACGACGAAGCAGCTGTTTCACGAGGTCGTCGACGAGTTTCTGGAGTTCATCGGCGACGCGCCGCTGGTGATCCACAACGCCTCGTTCGACATCAGTTTCATCAACGCCGAGTTGGACCGGATCAAGCGCGCGGCGATCCCGCGTGAGCGGCTGGTCGATACGCTGCTGCTGGCGCGGCGCAAGCATCCCGGCGTGTCGAACCGGCTCGACGATCTCTGCTCGCGCTATGCGATCGACAATTCACGCCGAACCAAGCACGGCGCGTTGCTCGACGCCGAGTTGCTTGCGGAAGTTTATGTCGATCTGGTCGGGGCCCGGCAATCGCAGCTGCTCCTGGCTTCGGAAGCCGAGGAGATGCGCGTCAATGGGGCGGCCGATGCGCCGCGGCGGCAGCGGCCGGTGCCGCTCACGCCGCGGATTTCAGACGCCGAGCGCGAGGCCCACCGGGCCTTCATCGCGACCCTCGGCGACAAGGCGATCTGGAACGAGTTCTTGCCCGCTCCAGCCGCCGCTTCGGCCGGTTAGGCCTGACCGGCCGGCGGAGCGGCCATTTGCCGCTCCATGTTCTGACGATAGAGACCGACGAAGTCGACCGGATCCAGCATCAGGGGCGGGAACCCGCCGTCGCGCACGGCGGTCGCGATGATCTCACGGGCGAACGGGAACAGCAGGCGCGGGCATTCGATCATGACCAGCGGATGCAGATTGTCCTTCGGCACATTGGAGATCCGGAACACGCCGGCATAGGCGAGTTCGAACGAAAACATGATCTTGCCGGCGGTCTCGGCCTTGCCCTCGACCGACAGGGTCACCTCGAACTCCTGTTCGCTGAGGTTGTTGGCGCTGACATTGATCTGGATGTTGATCTGGGGCGGCTGGCTCTGCTGCTGGAGCGAGCTGGGCGCGTTCGGATTTTCGAACGAGAGATCCTTGGTATATTGCGCCAGCACGTTGAGCTGGGGAGCCTGGGCCGCTTCGGGAGGGGTGCCGTTACCGTTGGTCATAAGAGTGTCTCCTTACCCGATTGGGCTGAATT
Source organism: Bradyrhizobium sp. LB13.1 (assembly GCF_054056815.1). Lineage (NCBI taxonomy): Bacteria > Pseudomonadati > Pseudomonadota > Alphaproteobacteria > Hyphomicrobiales > Nitrobacteraceae > Bradyrhizobium > Bradyrhizobium sp. LB13.1. The sequence continues at coordinate 599,943 of NZ_JBSRYQ010000001.1, forward strand.
TCGCGGCGGTTGGCTAACATAGGGCTACCTCGTTCCACAAGGACGAACGGTCCCGGATGGGGAATTCAGGCCGCGCCGACAGCGGTGTCGTTCACCCCCGCCGATCCAGCCAAGTCGCGCCTTAAACGATTGAAGATGCGCGATTTCCGGGCAGGATCGGGTTTCCCCTTAAGCATAAAACGCGCTACACTCGGTGCTGTGCCAAAAGGCGCCATTGGCCGGGCCAGGTTTCGTGCCTACATCCCACGGACCTGACGCGCGGACCTAAAATGGTGACGTAGACTTGCCGTTTCCGTGTGGAACGGTCTACTGGCCGGATCGATTTTCCCGGCAACGACCCCTTCGGGACGGCTCCTTATCTACAGAAGACTAGAAAGCGAATACGACGTGGACATCTACACCATCATCTTCCTGGCGCTGGCGGTCTTCATCTTTCTGAGGCTGCGCAGTGTGCTGGGGCAGCGCACGGGCAACGAACGGCCGCCGTTCGACCGTAACGCGCTCCAGGGTGCCCAGGACAAGAACGTCGTGACCATGCCGGGCAAGGTCATCGACCAGGCCCCGTTGGCGCCGACGGCCGAGCCGGCCCCGCCCTCAGACCGCTGGAAGGGCCTGACCGAGCCGGGCACCGTGCTGGCGCAGGGCCTGGACGGCATCGTCGAAAAGGATTCCACCTTCGATCCACGCCATTTCATCTCCGGCGCCCGTGGCGCCTATGAGATGATCGTGCTGGCCTTTGCCAATGGCGACCGCCGCGCGCTGCGCGACCTGTTATCGTCGGAGGTCTATGACAGCTTCGATGCCGCCATCAAGGAGCGCGAGAAGAACGAGCAGAAGACCGAGACGCGCTTCGTCTCGATCGACAAGGCCGAGCTCGTCGGCGCCGAGCTGCGCGACCGTACCGCCCAGCTCACGATCCGCTTCGTCTCGCAGATGATCTCGGCGACCCGGGACAAGGCCGGCAACATCGTCGACGGCTGCGCCGATACCGTCGCCGACATCACCGACATCTGGACTTTCGCCCGCGACATCACCTCTCGCGATCCGAACTGGAAGCTGGTTGGCACCGGAAGCGCGAATTAAGGCTTTCCTGAAGACCAGCGCGACGGCGCTTTGCGCAGCTGTCGTCGCGCTATCGTCGTTTTCGCTCGGCGCCGAGGCGGCGCGGCGCCACTATCGCAGCCATCACCATCATCTCCCGGAATTGCCCGCCGCGCCGCCGCGGGCCTTGCCGTATCCGCAGCTTCCCCTGCCATTCGAAATCCCTGGCGCGCAATATCTGCCGCTGGCCTGGGCCGACGTAAAGGGCTGGAGCGACGACGCCCATCTCGCCGCCTATAAGACGTTTCGCGCGAGCTGCCGTCCGATCAGCGCGCAGACCGGCGCTCCCGAACCGAAGGCTCTGGGCGCCTCGCTGAGCGAACCCTGCCGGGCAGCGAAATCTCTTGAGCTTGCTGACGACGCGAAAGCCAAAACCTTCTTCGAGGAGAATTTCGCGCCGCTGCGCATCTCCCGCCTCGGGGAGCCCGATGGTTTCGTCACTGGCTATTACGAGCCGGTGCTGGAGGGATCGCGCACGCAGACCGATGTCTACAACATCCCGGTCTATCGCCGACCCTCGAACCTGTTCGTGCGCGGCTACAAGCAGGATTCGGTCAGCCTGCCCAACAAGGGCCCGGTGTATCGCAAGATCGGCCGCCGCAAGCTCGTGCCCTATTATGACCGCAGCGAGATCGAGGACGGCAAGATCGCCGGCCGCGGACTCGAGATTGCCTGGCTGAAGGACCCGACCGATCTGCTGTTCGCCCAGATCCAGGGCTCGGCGCGGATCAAGTTCGACGACGGCGGCACGGTCCGGCTCAACTACGACGCCTATAACGGCTATCCCTATACGGCGGTCGGTCGCATCCTGATCGAGCGCGGCATCATTCCGAAGGAAGAGATGTCGATGCAGAAGATCAGGGAGTGGATGGCGCAGACCCCTGACGGCGCCAGGGAACTGCGGCGCCAGAACCGTTCCTACATCTTCTTCCGCGAGGTCAATCTGTCCGACAAGGACGAGGCGGTCGGCGCGCAAGGTATTCCGCTGACGGCCGGCCGCTCGATCGCGGTCGACAAATCGCTGCACGTCTACGGTACCCCGTTCTTCATCGAGGGTGAGCTGCCGATCGATTCCGAACGCGCGAAGACGCCGTTCCATCGCTTGATGATCGCGCAGGACACCGGCTCGGCCATCATAGGACCCGCGCGTGCCGATCTCTATTTCGGCGCAGGCCAGGAGGCCGGCCGGGTCTCCGGGCGGCTGCGCCATGCCATGCATTTCGTGATGCTGGTGCCGAAGAGCCTCGATCCCACAGTGCGCGGCGCGCGGCTGCCGGTGCCGGATCCGCGGCCCTCGGAGAAGATCGCAAAGCTGTTTCCGCAAACCGAGCCTGCGAAGGATTCCGCCAAGGATCCGAGCAAGGATCCGACCAAGGATCCGACCAAGACGGCGGCTCCGGCCGCAGCCGTGACACAAGGCAAAGGTGAGACGGTCGCCGTCGCCAACCCGGTCCCGCTGCCGGCACCGCGCCCGGTGATAGAGCCTGTTCGCGAGCCGCGGCGGCCGGTGAAAAATCATCCCCATCGGCAGCAATGAAGCGATCGTCCCGTCCGCCCGTGCCGGAGCCTCGTCCCTCGCCGCGCCGTCGCGCGCTGAGCGAGGAAGAACGCGAGCTGTGGGATACGATCGCAAAGCAGGTCAAGCCGCTGAGGAAGCATCGCGCGGCGAAGGCGCAAGCTGCGCCGCGCACGGAGCCTTCACCCGCCGCGCCTGCCGCGCGGCCTGCGCCATCGCCGCGTCCGATCGCTGCCGTCCCGGCGCCGCGCGTCGCAAAACCGGCCATTCCGCCGCTGGCGCCGCTTGGGAAGCGTGAGCGAACGAAACTCTCGCGCGGGCGCAGCGAGATCGAGGCGCGCCTCGATCTGCACGGCATGACCCAGCTGCGCGCCCATCGCGCGCTGACCGGATTCCTGCACCGCGCTCACCATGACGGCCTGACCTTCGTGCTCGTCATCACCGGCAAGGGGCGAAGCGGCGGCGAAAGCGGCGTGCTGCGCCGCCAGGTGCCGGAATGGCTGAGCCTGCCGGAATTCCGTGCCTTCGTCGTCGGCTTCGAGGAAGCCGGTATCGGCCATGGCGGCGGGGGCGCGCTCTACGTGCGGATTCGCCGGGCGAGATTTTAGAATGGCCGCACGATCCCGACGCGGGGGATCAGCGTGAGGAACAGGCCGAAGATATTTGTGCTCCGATCTTCCGCCGGGATCAGTGTGGTCTCGCGCGCGGCGGGCAGCATCTTCACCGCGTGCAGGATCAGGAACATGCAGACCGCCCAGTTCGAGATCCAGCGCGAATAGTCGAACACCATTGCGAACATCACGAGATAGGCAACGCTGACGCCGGCGAGCGCAGCGACCACGAGACGGCGGTGCGTGTCTTTTGCAAGTGCAGCGATCAGGTTCGAAAAATAGCGCCACAGCGGCGTATGCAGCCAGATCAGCAGCGCGAATACGGGCACGCCCAGGATGTTGTGGGGCAGGCGGCCCCAGGTGTCGGAAATCTCCTGCGCCAGCGGCTGGTACCAGATGTAGGCGAATTGCAGCAGCTCGGTCCGCGACGGATCGGCCATCCGGGTTGTCAGATACGCCACGAAATCCGCTTCCGGGATCGGCATCGTTCCCAAAAACTGCGCGGCCAAGAACAGCGTGGAGACGACAAGCAACGCAATCATGCCGAATGCGACGTTGGTGCGATCGCAGCCGTGCGTCAGATAGTGCCTGATCACCACGATGGCGATGATGGTCGGCACATACATCAAGAGATGGATGTGGTGGACCAGCACCAGGATGATCGAGAACAGCGCGGCCAAAGCCACGAACAGCAGTGAGCCCGCCGGCACCAGCAGCAGGATGATCGCCAGCGCGCAGCCATAGATGTCGAAATGGCCAAGCGTGTGCATGAAGTTCTTGAGGAAGAACGGCGAGCCCGCGATGAAGACGAACAGCGGCAGCGTCCTTGCGGTGAAGCCGAACGTCTTCTGGAACAGTCTTGCATAAAGGGCGAGCGTCACCAGCCACGTCACGCCGCCGAGCGCGAACACCAGCCATACCGGCACCTTGCCCGTGAACAGCGCGACGATCGCCCCGATCAGCGCGCGCTTGACGAAGCCGAAATGGTAATCGACCAGAAGGTGGATGTAGGGGACGTAAGGCGGCAGCTGGATCTTGTGAACGAAGACGCCGACGATGACCGCAGCGTTGATCGCGAGCAGAAGGCGCCAGGGGTATTGCATGATGCGAGCGGTCACGCGGTAACTGATAGCGCGACCGCCCGAAATTACAAAATGAACCGGCTCAGATCCGCGTTCTTGGCGAGGTCGCCGACGTGCTTCTGCACGAAATCCGCGTCGATCTTGACGGTCTCGCCGTTGCGGTCGGGAGCGGTGAAGGAGATCTCATCCAGCACCCGCTCCATCACGGTCTGGAGCCGCCGCGCGCCGATGTTCTCGACGGTGGAATTCACCGCCACCGCGACGTCCGCGAGCGCGTCGATGGCGTCGCCGGTGATGTCGAGCGTGACGCCCTCGGTCTGCATCAGCGCGACATATTGCTTGATCAGCGAAGCCTCGGGCTCGGTCAGGATGCGGCGCATATCGTCTCGGGTCAGTGCCTGCAGCTCGACGCGGATCGGCAGGCGGCCCTGCAGTTCCGGCAGGAGGTCGGACGGTTTTGCGACGTGGAAGGCGCCGGAGGCGATGAACAGGATGTGGTCGGTCTTCACCGCGCCGTGCTTGGTCGAAACGGTCGTGCCCTCGATCAAGGGCAACAGATCGCGCTGCACGCCCTCGCGCGACACGTCGCCGCCGGCGCGGCCTTCGCGTGCGCAGATCTTGTCGATCTCGTCGAGAAACACGATGCCGTTATTCTCGACCGCGCTGATCGCCTCCTGCGTCAACTGATCGCTGTCGAGCAGCTTGTCGGACTCCTCGTTGACGAGGATCTCGTGCGAGCTCCCCACCGTCAGCCGCCGCGTCTTGCTGCGTCCCCCGAGCTTGCCGAAAATGTCGCCGATCGAAACCGCGCCCATTTGGGCGCCGGGCATGCCCGGGATCTCGAACATCGGAAAGCCGCTGCCGCCGCCTTGCGTCTCGATCTCGATTTCCTTGTCGTTGAGCTCGCCTGCCCGTAGCTTTTTGCGGAAAGAGTCCCGCGTTGCCGCGCTGGCATTGGCGCCGACCAGCGCGTCGAGCACGCGCTCCTCGGCGGCAAGTTGCGCGCGTGCCTGCACGTCTTTGCGCTTGCGCTCGCGGACCTGGGCAATCGCGACCTCGACGAGGTCGCGCACGATCTGCTCGACGTCGCGGCCGACATAGCCGACCTCGGTGAATTTCGTCGCCTCGACCTTCAGGAACGGCGCGTTCGCCAGCTTGGCGAGCCGCCGCGCGATCTCGGTCTTGCCGACGCCGGTCGGGCCGATCATCAAGATGTTTTTCGGCAGTACCTCTTCGCGCAAGGAGCCTTCCAGTTGCTGCCGCCGCCAGCGGTTACGCAGCGCGATCGAGACGGCTCGCTTGGCATCGGCCTGGCCGACGATGAAACGGTCGAGTTCGGAAACGATTTCACGGGGAGAAAAGTCTGTCATGGGACCTTAGCTAGGGTCAGATGCGGGGCGGGACAAGCCGTTTTTTTGTCGTCAGATGATCGGCGGACCCGATTGCCATTGTTTCACGGTCTCGATCGGATGGATCAGCATCAGGATATTGAGCGTCAGATTGTCGCGAATATGCAGCGCGAGCATGATTTCGAAGGCGAGCCCCAGCAGGACGGTCACCGGTACGGGCAGCAGGCGCGCGGCGAGGAAGCCCAGCATCATGGACAGCGTGTCCGAGATCGAATTGACAATGCTGTCGCCGAAATAGTCCAGCGAGATCGTGCCGGCGCGGTAGCGCTCGATGATGAACGGCGAATTCTCGACGATTTCCCAGGTACCTTCGATCAGCATCGCGATGATCAGCCGCGCGGGCCATGAGAGTTGTGGCGACGGCAGGCGCACGAACAGAAGCCAGGTCAATCCGTAGAACAGGAAGCCGTGCAGGACATGCGAGAAGGTGTACCAGTCGGCGATGTGCTGCGAATTCTCCGAGCTGTTCACCACGCCATGCCATAGCTTGACATAGCCGCAGGTGCAGATCGGCACCCGCCCCATCGCAAACAGGATCGAGGCCTGCAGCGCCAGCAATAGCAGCGCGATGCCGACCCAGTAGGTCGGCGGGATCGCCGTCTTGGCTTTCTCGGAAATCGCGAGCGTCATGAATTGCGCATCATCGGCAATGAAGGGGTCATCGGAAGTAAGGCATTGCTTCGCTTCGCCGCTTCGCTCGCAATGACGCGGAGCTCAGTTTTGACGCCGAAACCTGGACCCTAGCCGGCCGACATGGCTTCGATGGTGACGTTGCGGTTGGTGTAGACGCAGATGTCGGCGGCGATGTCGAGGGAACGGCGGACGATGGTCTCGGCGTCCTTGTCGGTGTCGAGCAGGGCTCGGGCCGCCGCAAGCGCGTAATTGCCGCCGGAGCCGATCGCCATCACGCCGGCCTCGGGCTCCAGCACATCGCCGGTGCCGGTCAGGACCAAAGAGACGTCCTTGTCGGCCACGATCATCATGGCCTCCAGCCGCCGCAAATAACGGTCGGTACGCCAGTCCTTGGCGAGCTCGACGGCGGCCCGGGTCAATTGCCCCGGATATTGCTCGAGTTTGGCTTCCAGGCGCTCAAAGAGCGTGAAGGCGTCGGCGGTGGCGCCGGCAAAGCCGCCGATGACATCGCCCTTGCCGAGTTTCCGGACCTTTTTGGCATTGGACTTGATCACGGTCTGGCCAATCGAGACCTGGCCGTCGCCACCGACCACCACCGTGCCGCCCTTGCGGACGGTCAAAATCGTGGTGCCGTGCCAGCCCGGCGAGCTGTTTGGGGAGTCCTGCATGAATGAACCTCGTTGTCCGGGCTGATTTAGGCGGTCAGGAGCCGCGGCACAACGGGCCGCTCCGGGCCCGATTTCGCTCACCATAGGCAGAAGTAGCAGCCCGGCCAGCCGTTCCCGCAGTAGCGAAGGTGTCATTTGGCTGTTAAAAGACCGGCGTTTTCGGCTCAAACCAGAATGGAAACCGATTTTCCATGCGCACCGCGACGATCAAGCGCAAGACCAAGGAAACCGACATCGAGGTATCAGTGAACCTCGATGGCACCGGCGTATCCAATATCGCGACCGGCATCGGCTTTTTCGACCATATGCTCGATCTCCTCGCCCGCCATTCCCGCATCGACCTCACGGTCAAGGCGGTGGGCGATCTGCACATTGATTATCACCATACCACCGAAGACACCGGCATCGCGCTCGGCCAGGCCATCAAGCAGGCGCTCGGCAACATGGCGGGCATCACCCGCTATGCCGGCGTGCATATGCCCATGGACGAGACGCTGTCGCGCGTGGTCATCGACATCTCGGGCCGCCCGGTCCTGGTGTTCAAGGTCGACTTTCCCCGCCACAAGATCGGCGAGTTCGACACCGAGCTGGTGCGCGAGTGGTTCCAGGCCTTCGCCATGAACGCCGGCGTGACTCTCCACGTCGAGACCCTATATGGCGATAACAGCCACCATATCGCCGAATCCTGCTTCAAGGGTCTGGCGCGGGCGCTGCGGACGGCGGTTGCGATCGACCCGAAGACGGTGGGCGAAATCCCGTCCACCAAGGGCTCGCTCGGCGGCTGACATCTCGGGCCGGCGGCACGCGCCGCTTGCGGTATCACTGAAATTAGAGAACGGGGCATCACCATGCCTGTCTACACAGTTCATGCTCCCTCTCCTGCCGGAGCCGATCTGCGCGCGACCGAGAAGTTCGTCTTCGTACGCGACGGCTTCCATTTCTGGGCGATGATTTTCGGCCCGCTCTGGCTGCTGTGGAATCGGCTGTGGCTGGCGCTGATCGGCTGGGTGATCTTCGTCGCCGCGTTCAACGCCGGGCTGTCCAGCCTCGGAATCGGACGCAGCTCGATCTTCTTCGCCGACATCATCGTCGCGCTGCTGATGGGTTTCGAGGCCTCCAGCCTGCGCCGCTGGACGCTGTCGCGCGGTAAATGGCGGCAGCTCGACGTGGTGATTTCCGACGACGAGGACACCGCCGAGCGCCGCTTCTTCGAGCGCTGGAGCCAGAAGCAGCGCGGCATCGTCAACGATCAATGGGCCGTCGATCGCGGTGGCCCGCCGCCGACCCGCAACGTGCCGGGGCAGCAATTCTCAAGCCCGCCGCCGATGCCGGCGGGCGGCATCATTGGTTTGTTTCCGGAACCGGGAGGGTCAAGATGAGTGTCGCCATCATCGATTACGGTTCCGGCAATTTGCATTCCGCCGCCAAGGCGTTCGAGCGCGCTGCGCGCAGCATGGAGAACCCGCAAAAGGTCTTCGTCACAAGCGATCCGGACCAGGCCTACAGCGCCGATCGTCTGGTGCTGCCGGGCGTCGGCGCCTTCGCCGATTGCCGGCGCGGGCTCGATGCGGTCAACGGCATGGTCGAGGCGATCACCGAGGCAGTGCGTGTCAAGGCGCGGCCGATGCTCGGCATCTGCGTCGGCATGCAGCTGTTCGCCACCCGCGGCAAGGAACATGTCATCACGCCAGGGCTGAACTGGGTCGGCGGCGACGTCGAGAAGATCACGCCGCGCGACGAAAGCCTGAAGATCCCGCACATGGGCTGGAACACGCTCGATGTGCTGCGCGAGCATCCGGTGCTGAACAAGCTGCCGCTCGGCCCCAAAGGCCAGCACGCCTATTTCGTGCACTCCTATCACCTCAATGCGGCCAACGAGGCGGACGTGCTCGCGCGCGCCGATTACGGCGGGGCTGTCACCGCGATCGTCGCAAAGGATACGGCCATCGGCACCCAGTTTCACCCCGAGAAGAGCCAGCGCTTTGGTCTGGCCCTGATCTCGAACTTCTTGCGATGGAAACCGTGATTCTCTTTCCCGCGATCGACCTCAAGAACGGCCAATGCGTGCGCCTCGAGCAAGGCGACATGGCGCGTGCGACCGTATTCAACCTCAATCCCGCCGCGCAGGCCGAGAGCTTTGTTGCGCAGGGCTTTGAGTATCTCCACGTTGTCGATCTCGACGGTGCGTTTGCCGGCAAGCCGGTGAATGCCGAGGCGGTCGAGGCGATGCTGAAGACGATCAGGATTCCGGTGCAGCTCGGTGGCGGCATTCGCGATCTCGCGACTGTCGAAGCCTGGCTCGAAAAGGGCATCACCCGGGTCATCATCGGCACCGCCGCGGTGCGCGACCCTGAATTGGTGAAGGCTGCCGCAAAAAAATTCCCCGGCCGCGTCGCGGTCGGCCTCGATGCACGCGACGGCAAGGTCGCGGTCGAAGGCTGGGCCGAGACCTCGCAGGTGACGGTACTGGAGATCGCGCAGCGTTTCGAGGATGCCGGCGTCGCCGCGATCATCTTCACCGACATCGCGCGCGACGGCCTGCTCAAGGGCCTGAATCTCGATGCGACCATTGCGCTGGCAGATGCGATCTCCATCCCCGTGATCGCCTCCGGCGGCCTCGCCTCGATCGAGGACGTCAAGGCGATGCTGACGCCGCGCGCGAAAAAGCTCGCCGGTGCGATCGCCGGCCGCGCGCTTTACGATGGCCGCCTCGAACCGGCAGCCGCCCTCACTTTGATCCGCACCGCGCGCGCCGCCTAGGAGCTGACACATGTTCAAGGTGCGCGTGATCCCCTGCCTCGACGTCAAGGACGGCCGCGTCGTCAAGGGCGTCAACTTCGTTGACCTGCGCGATGCCGGCGATCCCGTCGAAGCGGCGATCGCCTATGACGCCGCGGGCGCCGATGAGCTCACTTTTCTCGACATCACAGCGACCCATGAGAACCGCGGCACCATGCTGGACGTGGTCCGGCGCACCGCTGAAGCCTGCTTCATGCCCGTGACCGTCGGCGGCGGCGTGCGTGAGGTCAACGATATCAAGACGCTTCTGCGTGCCGGCGCCGACAAGGTCTCGATCAACAGCGCCGCGGTGTCGCGGCGTGAGTTCGTCAAGGAAGCCGCCGAGAAATTCGGCGGGCAGTGCGTGGTGGTCGCGATCGACGCCAAGCGGGTCAAGCGCGCCGGTGGCGGAGAGCGCTGGGAGATCTTCACCCATGGCGGCCGCAACTCGACCGGCATCGACGCCATCGAATATGCCCAGGAGGTGGTCTCACTCGGCGCTGGTGAAATCCTGCTCACCTCGATGGACCGCGACGGCACAAGGCAGGGTTTCGACATCCCGCTGACCCGCGCGATTGCCGACAGCATTCCCGTTCCCGTGATCGCCTCGGGCGGTGTCGGCAATCTCGACCACCTCGTCGACGGTATTCGCAATGGCCACGCCACCGCCGTGCTGGCTGCCTCGATCTTCCACTTCGGGGAATTCACCATCCGCGAAGCCAAGGAGCACATGGCCCGGCGCGGGCTGGCCATGCGCCTCGATGCCTGACGACTCCCGTCCATAAAAATGCTACACGATTGGCGGGACCGGCTTGTCCCGTCAGATAACCGGCCAGGGCAATCAGCCAAGGCGCGTTTTCCGGGTATTTTGTATGCCGCGTTTCACGATCCACGATCTGGCCGAGACCATCGACGCCCGCGCGGCAGCGGATGGCGAGGCGTCCTATACCCGCAAGCTTCTCGACAAGGGCGCCGAACATTGCGCCAAGAAGTTCGGTGAGGAAGCAGTCGAAACCGTAATCGCAGCAGTCGAAAACGATCGCGCGCATCTGATCGCCGAAGGCGCCGATCTGCTCTACCATTTCCTTGTGCTGCTCAAGGTCCGCGGCGTAAAGCTGGAAGAGGTCGAAGCCGCATTGGACAAGCGGACTTCGATGTCAGGGTTGGAAGAGAAGGCGTCGCGCAAGGGCGGCAACTAGCCGAGGTGGAAAGATCGCGTCATGGATATCCGCGCACCCGAGCAGCAGTATAATCCGTACCGCGTCTATACGCGCGAGCAATGGGCGCGGCTGCGCGACGACACGCCGATGACCCTGGAGCCGGGCGAGTTCGATCGCCTGCGCTCGCTGCACGACCGGCTCGATCTCCAGGAAGTCGAGGACATCTACCTGCCGCTGTCGCGCCTGCTGTCGATCTATGTCGATGCCATGCAGCGGCTCTATTACGCAGAGCGCCAGTTCCTCAACATCCGCGACCGCAAGGTGCCCTACATCATCGGCGTCGCCGGTTCGGTGGCGGTTGGAAAATCCACCACGGCCCGCGTGCTTCAGGCGCTGCTGGCGCGCTGGTCGCCGCGTCCCAAGGTCGAGCTGATCACCACCGACGGATTTCTGTATCCCAACGCCGTGCTCGAGCGGCAGGGCATCATGCAGAAGAAGGGTTTTCCGGAGAGCTACGACCTGCCGCTGCTGCTCAGCTTCCTCTCCGACATCAAGGCCGGCCGCCGCCATGTGCGCGCGCCGGTCTATTCGCATTTGACTTACGACATCGTGCCGAACGAGTGGGCCGAGATCGACCAGCCCGACATCCTGATCGTCGAGGGCGTCAACGTGCTGCAAACAGGCAAGCTGCCGCGCGACGGCAAAGCCGTGCCCGTGGTCTCCGACTTCTTCGATTTCTCGGTCTATATCGATGCCGACGAAGCCGCGCTGCGACAGTGGTACATCCGGCGCTTCCTGTCGCTGCGCGACACCGCGTTCACCAATCCGAAATCCTACTTCAACCGCTACGCGCTGTTGTCGGACGAGGAAGCCACCGCCACCGCGATCGCGATCTGGGAGCGTACCAACCTCGCCAATCTCGAGGACAACATCCTGCCGACCCGCCCCCGCGCGACGCTGATCCTGAAGAAGGGCGCCGACCACACGGTGGCGAGCGTGGCGCTCAGGCGGCTGTAGCTTCGTCCTGCAGCACGATCAATCATGGCGTTGGAAGTCGGAATGAAGCGTCCAAGATACCTCCCGACCGCCGCATTTCTGGCAACGGCTCATCTCTTGTTGGCGTTGAGCACTCTTCTCATCAGTCATTCCCTGGCGATGGGACGCTTCGACTCGGCTGGCAATATCAGCCAAGCCGAAAGTCTGGCCAGGGCACTGACAGACACGCTCTTTTGGCCCGTCTCTCACGTCCAGACCAAGGGATTATCGGCCGCGCTACAGTGGGCAGCAGTTCTTGGAAACAGCATCCTTTGGGGAGCTGTCCTTGCGGTGCCCGTGTGGCGATTGGGACGATCGCTGAGCGGTCAGGGTGCCGGCCTCCAACGACGCGTTTGAGTGGCCTGGGAAACGTCGTGGGCCGCGTCTAATCGCAGAATCTCGCGGATAATGCCTCGCCCGGCCGCCCACATGGTGCTCCGGCCGGTATGTCGCTTGCTCCAGCCGTCACCTGCCTGCCTTCGCGGTCCAATCCGCAGGCTTGATGCGCCCCACGAAAGCCGCCGCACCGGTGGTACTTGCCCGGTAGGCGAAGGCTTCGCCTTCCTGCACGTCGCCGGCGTCCTTGCCGAAGGCATCGGCGATGTTGGTCTTGTGCGTAACGAGGAACGTGTTGGTGCCGGCCTGCGGAGCCGCATCGACGAGCTGGCGTACGGCCTGTCCGGCCTTTGCATTTGCACCGGTCGGGTTTGCCATTCCCGATGCGCTGGCGTTGCTGCTGTCCGTCAATGCTTCGACCGGCTTGACCTCGCGGCCGGAGATCAGCTTGCCCGCCTCGATCGCGCGGTTCAGCCGGCTGGTGTAGACATCGCCGATCGGGATCGCGAGTTCCCTGATCGACGTCCCGATCTGGCGCGCCATGTCCCGGCCCTTTTCACTGAGCTGACGCTGGGCGCTCATGTCGTCGAATTTGAAAGGGTAGACATCCTTTTGGCTGTCGTCGGTGGCGGTGTGCCGAAACACCAGCACGTAGCCGCCTTGCTTGAGCGAGCGGCGATCAAGTCCGGCGTGTCGGCCGCGTTGGCTTGGGTGGAACCACAGAGAAGGGATATGACGGCGAGGCGGCAAAGCACGTTCATGCGCGACATCCTCCGTTGCAAATGCCCCGGAGGATGGTGACGCGCGACGCGGTCGATTTCAATTATCGATTGCCGGCCGATCAGGTTCCCATGAAATTCCAGGTCAGATCGCCAGATCCCGCGCCGCCGCCAGCCCCGCCAGCGCCTCTTCCAGCTTCTCGCGATCGAGCGGCTTGATCAGAAATCCGTTCATGCCCGCCTCGAAACAGGCGTAGCGATCTTCCACCAGCGTGTTGGCGGTGAGTGCGAGGATCGGCGTATGGTGGCCGCCTTTGGCCGCCTCATGCGCACGGATGCGCTTGGTCGTTTCGATGCCGTCGAGCTGCGGCATCTGGATGTCCATCAGCACGAGATCATAGGGCGTACCGGCCGATGACGCGCCGAGCCAGGATTCCAGCGCGGCCTCGCCATGGACGGCGATGACGACGCGGTGGCCGAGTTTCGTCAGCAGCGAGCGCATCAACAGCGCGTTGATCTCGTTGTCCTCGGCGACGAGAATCGACAGGCCTTTCGCCGGTACCGCGCCGGTGGATTGGGCCGGTGGCTCCGGCGCGAGATCGGGCGAGGCGACCTCCGGGGTCAGCGCGAGGCGTGCAGCGAGTGAGGCCGCGCGAAGCGGCTTGACCAGGAAGCCGGTGAAGGCCGGCGAAACTTTCTCGTGGCGCGAGCCCGATGTCAGCAGTACGAGGCGTTGCATCGCATGCCTGCGTGCGGCTTCGCCGAGGCGGTCAGTGATGGCGGCGCCAAGCGCACGATCGATCAGCACCGAATGCCATGAGCGTTCCGGCAGCAGCGCTTCCGCCACCGCCGCGTCCGTCACCATGCAGGTCTGGCCACCCCAGCGCTCCAGCCGCCGCGCGATCAGCGAGGCCTCGATACCGTCGGCGATCAGCAGGATCGACTTGCCGGCAAGATCAGGGCTCAGGAACGCCTTCGGTTCCGCGCCGGCGTGTGATGGCGCGAGCGGAATCGCGACCTCGAAGGTTGAGCCGTTGCCCGGCTCGCTCGTGAGCGTGATGCGGCCGCCCATGCGCTTGACGATGCGCTCGCTGATGGCGAGGCCGAGGCCGGTGCCGCCATAGGTGCGCGCGATGCGCTCGTCGGCTTGCTCGAATTCGCGGAAGATGCGCTGTTGCGCCTCCGGTGCGATGCCGACGCCGGTGTCGCGCACCAGAAAACTGATCTCGTTCGGCCAGATGCCGGGCTCGACGATCAGCGCAACGCCACCACTCGCAGTGAACTTGATGGCATTGCCGGCAAGGTTGAGCAGAACCTGGCGCAGCCGCGCGGCGTCGCCGACCAGTTCGAGCGGCAGGCGCTCGTCGACATAGGCGGCGATCTCGAGGCTCTTTGCCTGCGCGCGCGGCGCGAGCAGCTCGGTGATGTCCTCGATCAGGGCCGACAGCGCGAAGGGACGCTGCTCGAGATCGAGCTTGCCGGCTTCGATCTTGGAATAGTCGAGCAACTCCTCGATCAGCGCCATCAGCGCTTCGCCGGAGGTCTTCACGGCCTTGGCGTAGGTCGTCTGCTCCGGCGTCAGCGTGGTGTCGAGCAGCAGGCCGCCCATGCCGATGATGCCGTTGAGCGGCGTGCGGATCTCGTGCGAGGCCATGGCGAGGAAGCGCGATTTGGCGCGGTTGGCGGCGTCGGCCTGGTCGCGGGCGTCGGACAGCGCACGCTCCGTCTCGGTGCGGTCGGTGACATCGCGTCCGACACTCTGCAATTCGGCGGGCTGGCCGGCGTCGAGGCGGACATAGCCTTCGCGCCAGGCAATCCAGCGCGCGCCGAGCGGGGTTGCGATCTTCTGGTCGTGAATGCGCGTGCCGTTGCTCTCGCGGGCGCTGTCACCCTGCTCCAGCACGTCGAAATCAAAGCGCGTGCCGACCAGCGCGCCACGCGCCTGCACCGCGAGCGCGCAATAGGCTTCATTGGCGAAGGTGATGCGGCCGCTTGTGTCGCGCAGCACGATCAGATCGCCCTGCTGTTCGAACAGGCTGCGGGCGCGTTCTTCCGCTTCCTTCAGCTCCCAATTGCGGTCGATCAGCGCTTCGTTGTGGGCGGCCAGCGCACGCATCCGCTTGTTGACGAAGCGCAGGCGCATGCTGAGCGTGGCAAGGCCGAGGCAGGAGAGCGCGAACAGGAAGCTGGCGCCGATCGCAAACGCGTTGGGATCGTAGCCGGAATTCTCCGACCGGCTGCCGGAGACAAAGCCATAGGCGCCACCGAAGGTCGCCGAGAAGATCATGAAGGAGCGGATCGCGAAGGCGATTTTGGGGTACTGCCGCCTGAAGCGGCGCATGCGCACCTTGATCCGGAACGTCCGACCCATCGCCACCGACCCGACTGTTTTCTTAAAACCCTGTGCTCGCTGTAAACGACGATGTCCCGCCGACCTTGCGAACAGTTTGAGGTCTTGCGGCCGCCTCCAAACAGGGTTGACGAAGCATTAACGGCTCAGAGCGAGGCGGCTCAAAGCGAAGCGGCCTGGAGATGGCGGTGGCCGCCGTGGGCGCCTACGATCAGCGCCGCCGCCTCGCGCTGCGAGAACGTCTTCGAGCGCACATAGACGCGGTAATCCGCCGGCCCCTCGGTGGAGAGATAGATCACCTGGCCGCCATCGACGGGCTGCGCCGCAATCGAGATCAGGCGGGTCGAAGGATTGGCCTGGCAGGTCTCCGATTCCGAACCGAGGCCGTCGTCGACGACGGCGAAGTCTGCCGCATCCGCATCCTCGGTGATCTGAACCCGCACCGTGGCCAGGGCGGGATCATCGGTGAAGGCGACGTGCAAGCCGGCGGTCCAGAACAGCGACGTCAGCTCGACCGAGGTTTCGCCCAAGGCGATGCAGGGATGCGAGACCGATCCGATCTCGCTGCGGGCAAACACCGCAGCCGCGAGCAGGGGAACGACCGAGGCCAGGATCTTGAAACGCAACATGACACGCTACTCGCCGGGCCCCGGGAAACTCGTGGCGGGATCTGATGGGCCTTATGGTTTGCAGAGCGTAAAGGAAACTCGTTACCGCCGGGTTGATGCGCGGTTCACATCACGCCATCTGGCGCACATCCTCCGCGAGTGCGCGGTAGGACAGCGCCTCGGCGAGGTGCAGCCGGCCGATCTTGTCGGCGCCGTCGAGGTCCGCGAGCGTGCGCGCCACCCGCAGCACGCGGTGATAGCCGCGCGCCGACAGCCGCATGGTCTCGGCGGCGTCGCGCAGCAGTTTTTGGCCCTGCGCGTCCGGCTTGGCGATCTCCTCCAGCACCGAGGCCGGCGCTTCGGCATTGGTGCGGACCTTCGGCAGCCCCGCGTCCGCGTAGCGCGCAAGCTGGATGTCGCGTGCCGCCGCGACGCGCGCGGCGACCTCGGCCGAACCCTCCGCGGGCGGCGGCAGGATCAAATCGGCCGCGGTCACTGCGGGAACCTCGATGCGCAGGTCGATGCGGTCCATCAGTGGTCCCGAGATGCGGGCCTGATAGTCGCCCGTGCAGCGATCGATGCGGCCGCGCTTGCAGGCATAGCCGGGCTCGAACGCATTGCCGCAGCGGCAGGGATTCATCGCCGCGATCAGCATGAAGCGCGCAGGGTAGGTGACGCGGTGATTGGCGCGGGACACCGAGACCTCGCCGTTCTCCAGCGGCTGCCGCAGCGAATCCAGCACACGCGGATCGAATTCGGGCAGCTCGTCGAGGAACAGCACGCCCTGATGCGCGAGCGAGATCTCGCCGGGCCTTGCGCGCATGCCGCCGCCGGTGAGCGCGGCCATGCTGGCGGAATGATGCGGCGAGCGGAACGGACGCCGCGCCGTCAGCGCACCGCCCTCGATCTCGCCGGCGACGGAGGCGATCATCGAGACCTCCAGCAGTTCGCCGGGGGAGAGCGGTGGCAGGATCGAGGGCAGGCGCGCCGCGAGCATCGATTTGCCGGCGCCGGGGGCGCCGATCATGAGGATGAGATGGCCAATTAATATATAAAGACCGCGAACCAGCGCGGCTGACAGGGGCAGATGCCGCTAAGACATGCAGCACCGGCATAACAGAGCTGTGTAATCTTATATAGCCTTTATGACATATGTCGTTTAACATATGTCCGAAACGTAGGAGCTACAGCATGCCCGCAACGTACCAGCCGCAGCAATTTTCTGAGACCTTCAAAACTTCCCTTGGTCAGCAAATCTGGGCCTTCCTAAACGAGGGTGAGAACCTGATCCGGATGGAGACAGCAAGTTATCTGAGCAGGCCCGCTCTTGAGGCGCTGAGCCCGATTCTAAAACGCCGATTTGGCGACGCGGTATTTGAGGATCGAATCAAGCGCATGACCGGCCACATGGTCCGCCAGATCCTCGAAGCTCACGGTTATCGATTAGATCGGACAGGTGTACGGATTACAACCGAAGGTAACGGATACAGCACGGCAGCTAGGTACACGCTGCCTGCATCAGGCCATGTTCGACCCCAGCCCGATGCTTCCCTCGATCACGAGCCTGTCGGTCCGGCGTGAAACATCCACGAGCGGAATGCGAGGTGATCTGGCTTGCCCAATCGTAAGAACGTCGTACTAAGCGTTGCTAACGAAGCGCTCATCAAGCGTGGACAACTCAACCTCATTCTTTTCAATGCGCATTCAAACTTCAGAGGAAAACGAATGATCGACAAGCGCCCCTGGGAATCCGTGAAGAGCCGCTCCTACTTCGCAGACGTTCTTGGCAATCTGAAGCATCACATTCAGAAGGAATTTGACCTCTCACCAATCGATATACCGGTTAAAAACCCTCCCGTATCGGTTCGCTTCGGGCGAATGGGAGAGGGCGTGAATCCCAATTATCAGATCGAGACACCTACAGGCCAATTCAGATACGCCGGCTCCAATCATAAGCCGTTTCATGATTCTCCCACGGAGGGTTTCGAGCCCGAGAACATTTCTGAAAGCTTCACATACTTCGACGTTCAGAAAATGATGAGCCAGCTCAAGATCTGAAGGATACGTCGTTGATGGATTGGTTCGAGCGGCTGACCGGCTTCCGAGAAGAGAGCTATACTTCCACCGTCGAAAACCTACGTGTTGATGGAGAGTATCTTCGATCGACTGTGAACGGAAAGGCTTATCGGATAGGACATCTTGAACTCGCGTCGCTCGCGTCGCTTCGCGAGCGGGTCGGTCGGAAGGTTGGATTGAGCGGGCGATTGAGTGTTTCTGCCGTTACCGGCGATGTCAGAAAAATGCATCAAGTGGCCGAGAATGCGGGGGCCACGTTCCAGGTTGCATCGCAATTCAACCTTCTGGAGATGATCTCGGAAAATGTCACACCGAATGACGGAGTGGGACGTTACGAGGATGACCCAACTCAGGGGCCGGCATGTGCGATTGCTGCGGGGGCCGCTACCATCTATCGGAACTACTTCGCTCCAGTGAATGGCGAGACTGGCCAAACAGCGGAGCGTCAGATCGATGGCTTGTACGATGTGGGCGCAATGCTGTCGGTCATCTCAAAAATGCCTGCGGACCAACTATGGGAGATGCGCAATGGCTACGCGCTCTGCCGCGAACAAGGATTGGATGCAATCAATAAATGCATGCAGTCACTACCATCTGAGAAGCTTGACCAGATTCGGGGAAAGCTGAAAGTGGGAGTCCATGCTGGCGTAGAGGTTACCGACGCACCATCGAAGGTTAGACCAGTTGTCTCACAAGTATTCTGTTCGGCACTACCCGTGGCGTATACCAAGGTCCCAAGTGAGAAATGGGCGCCATTTGCATCGTTAGTTCTTGAAGCTGCCTATGAAGCGACATTGCTTGCAGCACTCCTCAATCGAGAGTGCGGCGGCTCCAACGTCGTTCTGTTAACTCACCTTGGAGGAGGAGTCTTCGGAAATAAAGCAGAATGGATCACGAATGCGATCAGACGTGCCTTGCTGTTAGCGTCAAATTTTGATCTGAACGTAAAGATTGTGAGCCGCAATCGAGTAAGCGACTCCACTAGGGAGCTTGTTGACGAGTTCCGCTAGTCTCATTCGCGCGACGACAGGGGCGGCAAGAAGCGCCCAATCCGTGTTCGGCCAAATTTATGTTGGATCAAAAATCGAATTGACGAATGCTGATGAATTAGGATGGCTGTCCCCCCTCAAACGATCCGGCCCAAGGCTTATTCCTACGTCAGGATGTCCACCGACCTTCAGCTGAAGGGCGATAGCCTTCGCCGTCAGCGTGAGGCCTCTCGAAAATACGCCGAAAAACATGACCTGGAGCTGGTCGAGGACTTTGATCTCCACGACATCGGGGTTTCTGCCTACAAGGGTAAAAATCTCGCCTCTGGCGCCTTCGGACGGTTCCTGGGGTCCGTACGGGAAGGGAAGATCGAACAGGGTTCATACTTACTTGTCGAATCATTCGACCGGATGAGCCGTCAGGAGCCGATGGTCGCCCTAAAGCCATTCATGGAGATCGTCGAAGCGGGCTTGATTTTGGTCACCCTGGACGATGAGCGCGTCTTCACCGGCAAAATTAGCTTTGAGGACCTGATTATTTCGATCGCCAAGATGAGTCGGGCGAACGAAGAGTCAGCCCGCAAGAGCGATCGTCTGTCCCAGGCCTGGAAGGCGAAACGGGCCGCCATCGGCCAGAAGAAGCTGACCGCAAGGTGTCCAAGCTGGCTGCGCCTGACCCCGGATCGGATGGGTTTTGAGGTGTTGGAGGACCATGCTGCCGTGGTCCGCCGGATTTTCGATGAGGCTGCATCTGGAATAGGTACGTTCACGATCGTTCGGCGCCTGAACGAAGAAGGTGTCCCGACCTTCACAGGCAAAGGCGGATGGCAGAACTCGACCGTCAACAAGATTCTGAGTGGCGCAGCGGTGGTTGGGACATTCCAGGCCAGTCGCATGGAGGGCGGAAAGAGGACGCCCGACGGTGATCCGATTCGAAACTATTTCCCCCGAATCGTGCCCCAGCCTGTTTTCGAGGCGGCGCAGCGCGGTCGGCTCGAGCGCAAGACCAAGCCGGACAAGGAAACAGGAAAGAAGGGCAGCGGCGGCTCGAAAGGGAAGCACTTCACCAACCTTTTTTCGAAGCTGGCGGTCTGTGACTACTGCAGAAAGCCAATGCATTATCAAAACAAAGGCACGCCGCCCAAGGGGCAGTCGTACCTTGTGTGCTCGAATGCACTCCGCAAGCTCGGATGCGAAATGACCGGCCGCTGGCGCTATGACCAGTTCGAGTCGACGTTCTTGTCGTTCGTTGAGCAGCTTGATCTGGCATCGCTCGTCTCGTCGAGTGAGCATTCGTCAAAGCGCAATGAGCTGGCCTTTCACCTCGAGGCTGCCGTGGGCAAAGTGAGGCTGCTGGAGGACGAACAGCGCAAGGCTTACGAGATAGGCCTGAAGATGTTGGATTTTGACAGCGCATTCATTGCCGAGCGGATCAAGAAAGCTGAACTGGAGCTGGTCGCAGCGAAGAAGCAGGAGCAGCAACTGCGCCACGAGATTGCGATCCTCGACCAGACGGCATTGACGTATTACCGAAGTCCTGAGCAGGTCGCGGAGCTGATCGAGCGTGTGCGGGCCGCCAGAGGTGGAGACGTGTACAAGCTCAGGTCCCAGATCGCATCGAGGCTGCAATCGTTGATTAGCGAGTTGCGCCTGACCGTGGACCCGGACACACAGCGCTTTGAGGTGGTCTTCCGAGATGGTCAGAGCATGACCCTGTTCGTCGATCCGGAAGATCCGGGGAAGTTCATCCAGAAGGTCAGTGGGAAGGCGCCGGATTTCGAGGTGCTTTCCGCAGATGCCACCGTCTTCCAGCTGCCGGTCGACGAGCCCGCTTTGGACGGGAAATAAAGAATCCCAAACAGGTCACTCAGAGAGCTTATCTTTCTCCAATGGGAAAACCGCAGATTCCGGTTGGGCAACGTTTGCCCTCTTCGCGGCGAGAGCTATCGGCAAGAAGTCTCTGCCCGTGAACCATATGGTCAACGTTGCCGCCGGTAAATTACGTCAAACTATCCCATAGAACTATGGATTCGGTGTCCGGCAGTGATCTATCGTAGGTAGAGTGACGTTGGCCAGAAAATCGACCGAATTCGGAGAAGAAATGGCTTCAAGTGAAGACGCGCTTCGTATTCAGCTAACGCAAGGCGCCATCGATAATGGGTACATTCGCATACCCTCGCACCAACAGCTGTTTCCCAGTAAATTCGTAGCGGGAGCCGACGGCGAACCGGAACAGCGCTTTACTCTGGCGCTTCCGAACGGAGCCGCCTTCCGAACTTGCATCCTAGGGAAATACAAACGTCTGCAACTTCGCCTGGGCGCCGCCTTTAAAGAGTTGCGGATATTGCCAGGAGACTACGCGGTTCTCGACCGTGAGCCAGCTAGTCTTGACTCCTACGTTCTAACCTTTGAACGGGATCAGGGGCGCCTTGGCGCTTCGCAGATCAACGCAATGTTGGAGAGTCCTATCGCAATGCCCGATCTCAACCGGATTTTCTATGGGCCGCCCGGCACGGGTAAGACCTACGCAACGGTGGAGGCGGCGCTTGAAGTGCTCGACCCGCATCACCTATCGGAGAACCGCGATGATCGTCCCGCCCTCAAGAAGCGATTCGATGAACTTAGCGCTTCCGGCGATATTCGCTTCGTGACGTTTCATCAGAGCTTCAGCTATGAGGATTTTGTCGAAGGACTCAGAGCTGAGACGGACGAAACCGGCCAACTTAGGTACGAAGTCACTGATGGAATCTTCAAGAGCTTATGCGTCGCCGCAACGGCGAAAGTCACTGAGCAGCGAGAAGCACCAGTTGGCCTAGAAGGCCGTCGTATCTGGAAAATGTCACTCGGTAACTCTCTGGGAGATGACGCCTATATCTTTGATGAATGCATCCAGAATAACTATGCGCTCTTAGGCTATGGGGGGATAACAGACTTCAGCGATTGTAAAGATCGAGAGGACGTATTCAATCGTTTTATTCAACGAGGTGAGGCAGTCACCCAAGATTCATATCCTGTCTCAGCGGTGAATACCTATCTCCTGAAGGTAAAAGAAGGAGATTTGCTGGTTGTATCGGAGGGCAACTCAAAATTTCGCGCCATTGGTCAGGTGGATGGTCCTTATCGAGTGATCAAACGAGACGAGCAAAGCGATTCTTACGGCCAATGTCGATCCGTCAAGTGGCTGCGTGTTTACAAGCCCTCTCTTCCCTTTGAGCAATTGATGAATAACCAATTTAGCCAGATGACGCTTTATGAGCTTCGTCCTGGCTCAATCGACACATCCAAATTAGCGGCGCTGCTCGACGCAGTAGCTACCGGACCGATCGAACCTTTTCGGACCGGAGATAGATTTGGAGCCGGTGCTGGCTACGAGGTCGTTCATGCGTCGGCGGATGTTGTGGAATTAGCCAAGCCAAATGGCAGCCGAGTGCCCCTAGGAATGAGCATTATTCGTGCTTTGGGGGACTACGTCCGAGGGGGGCAGCTGACCATAGAAGACATCCGAACATCTCGCGTATTCGGTAAGCTTCCAGCTACGAACCTGGAGAAGCACATAGTCAACGGGTACAACAACCTGCTTCCCTCACTAGTCGAACGGTTTCTGTCGGTGCAGAACTCGTCTGCGCCGTCTAAGGCGGACGCGAAAGTTCTGATCATTGATGAAATTAATAGAGGCAACATTTCGCGCATTTTCGGCGAACTGATTACACTGATAGAGCCAACCAAGCGACAAGGTGCATTGGAGGCTTTGGAAGTTGTCTTGCCATACTCCAAGAGTCGCTTCAGCGTCCCTAAGAACGTCTACCTAATTGGCACGATGAATACAGCCGATCGATCCCTGACTACCCTGGATTTGGCGTTGCGACGACGGTTCGTCTTTGAAGAGATGGCGCCAGAGCCAGATGAACTGGAGGGGATCGAGATATCTGGCGTTAATGTCGCCGAACTCTTAGAGGTGCTGAACGACAGAATCGAAGTTCTTCTAGATCGAGAGCATCGAATCGGACACGCATACTTTTTAGCTCTGGAGGACAATCCAACAATTGAGGCTCTAGGTGCTATCTTCCGCCGCCAAATTCTGCCTCTTCTTGAAGAATATTTCTTTGAAGATTGGGCCAAGATCCATTGGATTCTCAACGACCACCGCAAGTCCGCTGAGTACCGCTTCCTGAGTTCCGTTGAGGATGATGCCGATAGACTGTTTGGCGCCGACGTGCCGTTGCCGCGCGAAAGAACGCGCTGGCAGGTCAATGATGCGGCCTTTTGTAAGGCTGAAGCATACCTAGGAGTGATCGACTCCAATCGTCAACTTCAACATCAACGAGTCGATAAGGAGGCTACCAAGGGCGATCTAACCATCAGGAGGCTAGCCAGCGGAACTATCGAGGTGTGGGAAAAGGGCGCAAAGCTACCAGAGGCCAAAGCAACACTTCGTAAATTGGCGATCGAGATAGGCTTGAAAACATCTCACCCCAGCGGGAATTCGCTCAATACGCGAGCGCTGGGCAGCAGCGTTATAGACGCATTGAAGTCGGGTGCGATGTGAACGATACAATCGTCGTACGGGAGTTCGCGAGGTTGACTACCGATACATCGACGATTCGCTCTCTAGATGCCGCGTGTATAAGCCGGTCGGCATTCGATTGGCTTTGTGCATTGACTCCCGCACGTGACGCGAACGGATCCTCAATTGGGCGGATCGAGGGTCGCAGCTCATTGAGGCTAGGCAGCTACGTCGGTTGCCTCGAAACTCCGTGCGGTACACGTCTTGAGATATTGCCAAAACACTATGACGGTGAGGAGTGCACGGCGCAAAGTCGACTGCTGCTGCGACGAATGATCCAGATTGCATTGGACTTACCAGCTCGCGAGGTTGGTGAAGCTGATCTACATTTGTTCGATGCTCCGATGAGCGAGTGGGTCATCGGAAAGTTCTTATTGCTGCTCAAGCAGCTCGTGAAGCGAGGGGTGCGGTTCAGCTACGAAAGGGTTGAAGACGAGCAAGTCTTCATGCGTGGTCAGCTCAACGTCGCTAAACAGCTTCGTCAATCGCCAGGTCGACAGCACTATTTTCAGATCAATCACGACATCTTCTCGGGGAATCTGCCCGAGAACAGGTTGATAAAATCGGCGCTAGAGATTGCATGTAGGGCAACGCAAGATGCGCTTCACTGGCGGCTCGGACATGAGCTGCGCGTTCTTTTGCATGAAATCGCCCCAAGCGTGAATGTGTGGAGCGACTTTGCCGACTGGCGGAACGATCGATTATCCGCCGGGTATCAAGCAATCAAGCCCTGGTGCGAGCTGGTATTGCGGCAAAAGTTTCCCCTTGCTTTATCTCAGGATTGGAGGGGAATCAGTCTGCTCTTTCCTATGGAAAAGCTGTTCGAACGCTATGTGGCCCACACCTTGAAGCGTCAGCTAAGCAACGAAGCCTCAATTAAGCTCCAGGCTCGTCTGTATTACCTGTGCGGTCATAATGAAGGCAGCATATTTCGGCTCGAACCGGACTTTCTCGTTACGCACTCCGGGGTCCGTTGGATACTTGACGCGAAATGGAAGCGCATCGATGGTAGCAAGCGGCAAGATAACTACGGTCTCCATCAGGCCGACTTCTATCAGCTCTTTGCCTACGGGCATAAATATCTAGAATGCCAACCCGCAGGTGAGCTCGTACTCGTTTATCCGAAGACTTCATCATTTCCAAAGCCGCTACCACCATTTGACTTGCCACGGCAACTGAGACTCTGGGTTTTACCCTTGGACCTGGAGGAAGACTCTTTAGATGGAGTTGAGATGACGACTCTTCCTTTGAGTGGAAGCCCCGACGGGGCAGTTTCCGACCAGCTGCGGCCGCCAAGATCTAACGGGTGGACCGATCACACTGTTCGTCGACTCGGAAACCCGGCGAAGTTCATCTAGAAGGTCAGTAGGAATCCGCCAAGACGTCAATTTGCCTCGTTCAACAATGATTGAGTGATAGCGCTTACGCCGCGGCTGAACCGCGGACGTCCGGTCGTAAAAAAGCCGCTACAGGTGGTCTTTGCGTCACAGCGATCGCATTCCTCCACGAAGCCGTTTTTCCAGTCAGAGATCGATTGGAGCGCGTGCGGCCAGATTGACTTTGGGAGGACACATTTCGGAAGGTTGTAGACCGACACTTTGACGCCAGCGGCGCTCAAGTGATCGACGGCTCTTGCGAGCCCGTCGCCATAGTCCACCGGATCCATCCAGAGCATGGCATCGTTTGCAATTGCGAACCCTGTGTTTTCGAGGCCCATCAACGCGACGTGGTCGACGAACGGCAGATTGCGGGCAATCCACCGACCCGTGTCCTCGATGACCGGCGCGGTCAATGCATGCAGGACGACACGGATTTCGACCCTTTGTCCTCGGTCCTTGAGCTTTAGGATGCCTAGGATTGTCTCGTCGAACGCACCCTTGGCCTGCACCACGTGATCATGGATGTGATCGACGGCGGCATAGACCGGAATGGCCGCCATCAAGCTCGGGTGGCCGATCTCTTTCCAGGCGTCGACGATCCGCGAGTCGGCGAACGCCCGGCCGTTGGTCAACACCTGTATGGCCGTTCCCGGCAGCTGATCGCGGCACTCCTTCAGGACGGCGATGAAGTCTTCCCAATCCGACAGGGTCTCTCCGCCGGTGAACGTCAACGCGCGGGTCGCCCGGTCGACGAGAGGCAGGCTTTCTTTAATTTCGTTGAGGATCCACCGGTCATCGACATCTTTCGGTGGTTGCGAGCACATCAGGCAATAATTGTTGCACCGTTCGGTGACCAGAAACGAGTTGTGTGCCGAATTCCGGCGATACAGCGTACGGAATCTCCTCGACAAATGATCGAACCCGATGATGTCCCCGTCGGCAAGATAGTCGTATTTCGGGGGAACCGTGACGAGCCGCCCTTTGAATGTGCCGGTTAGATCGATCGGGCTGTCGGAGATGACAAGGATGGATGGCCAATCGGCTTCTATCGCGCGCTGGACTTCGTCCGGCGTTCTGGCGAGCGCGAAATCAGCCACGTGACGTTCGGCGTTGCTGTTGATCGACCGGAGTCTGAGCGCTGATCGGGCCTTGTTCGATGAAAATCCATCACTCCGCGAGGCTGTGCCATAGAGAGGGAGGGTCATGCAGTGGCCCATCGTCGCAAGATGGCAGCATCTTCCGGACAGTTCTCCATAATGTCCAAGAGCAGCCCCATGATGCCTTTTTGTCGAGCGCAAAATGCCGACAGCGGCTTGATCCCCAGGGCGTCACCCTGGGTCGCGTGATGATAGACGGGGTCCGCCCCGCAGTGGCTCTCATACACGCAGGTCGAGCATTCAGGCGCGCACTGAGTAAGCGACGACGAAATCGCGCCAATCAGCTTGTCCGACAGGATGAGAGAACTGTAACTGTCGCGTTCGACGTGACCGAGCCGGAAAGCGTCGTCACCAGTCTCGGCCAGCATCCGGCCTTCATCCGAAGCGAAAACACTGCCGTCATAGTTGTAGACCAGCGCCCCAAGGCCGGCACCCGCGGGGCTGCGCAAATCAACATAGCCGATGGGTCGATCCGAGAGCATCCGTGTGAGAAGCAGTGCCGCATAGAACTCCCGGAACGGGGTGCCCTGTCGGTTGATTTCCAGAGTGCGGCGTAATCCTCGCTCATAGAACGCAAGCCACTTCTGCGCGTCGTACTTCGCGAACTGCTTCGTTTTGATCGCAAATCCGAACGGAGAAAGCGGGCGCAGGAAGATGCCATCCAGCCCCAGTTGGAGATATTCGTCGATGATTTCATCGACGCGGTCGAGGCTCGCCTCTGTGGTAGTCATCAAGGCCCCGATCATGTCGGGACCTAGAATCTCCCTGGCTCGCCGGATTCCAGCGACAGCTAGTTCATGACTGTTTGCACCGGGTCGGGGACGGTTCTTGTTGTGCAGGTCGGCGGGACCGTCGAGGGAAGTGGAGAGCAGGACGTTGTTCGCTTTGCAAAACTCGAGAACGGCGTCATCCAATAAGGCCAAGTTCGACGCGATCACGAAGTCGAGCTTCTTGCCGGGCCGTTGCTTCGCAGCGGCAACAATCTTCCTGATCAGCGGAAAATTGAGAAGTGGCTCCCCACCCTGGAACTCGATCTTGATCCGTGCCGTCGGGCTGGCGAACGCGATGTCGAGCGCCCGCATCGCGGTTTCTTCGCTCATATCGAAGCGTGAGCGGTCAGTACTTTGACGCGAGACCTGGCAATATGGACAAGAGTGTTCGCACCGCAGGGTCACGACGAAAATATGAAGCGGGGTCGTCTGCTGCAGGAACGACATCCGGCTTCTCAGCCGGGCGGCCAAAAGCTGCCGTTGCGCCTTCTGGTTCGCTCCGGTGACAAGATGAGCGGCATAGGCCTTTTCGTAGAGGCCGTCGCCGGGGCGGACCCGAAGGTCGACGAGCCTGCTCAGTTCATCCTCCGTCAGGCGGATGAAATCGCCGAGCATGTTGGCGACAAGATACTGGTTCGCGCCGGTGCGCTCAAAATTGAACGGCAACAACGATAGATCTTCGGTTGCCGCTCTGAAGGTCTCAGGAGATAAAAACCGCGCCATGGTTCTCCGGCAGGACTCTATCCGCCATTATTTTGGTTAGTGGCCAGGGCCCCGAAGGCAAGTGCGAGGATGACGTTCCGAACGCCTTCAGTTTTTTCAGCGACGCGAATCCGCAAGTTTTCGTCGGCGACAAGGTACAGAAACCGCTCCTTCAGTTCGTCTGAACTGAGCACGGCTCCTTTTTGCGGATTGCCAGAAGAAACTAAGCGGCAAATATAGCGGTTGCCTACCCGGTCAACCTGACAGGTCGCCGATCCGATCAGACGATAGGCTGCCGCATCCAAAGCGCTCAGGCTTTGAATGCTTGGATCGAAATCGACAGCTACCTCGACCTGAGACGCCGCAGGAAGCTTAGCGACTGGAGGCATGAGAGGCATGTGAAGCATGCGACGCGTGGGAGCTATGTCCCGCAACGATGGTCCCGTCGGCCTGCTTCGTCATGACGAACCCGAGAAGGTCTTCCCCCGCCTGATAGTAGGCATTTGCCTTTGGCTTAGTGCCGATGCTTTCGGCCGCTACCGCGGTCGTATCGTTGGCAGCTACGGCCTTGGCCTCAGCGCCCTGAACCGACATTCCAGTGAGCGATGCGAGCGCTGCGCCAAGCGAAAGCACAACTTTTGATTTCTGAGTCATGTAGCCCCCAAACTCTCGATTTGCCCAAAGAATGTGCTGTCTACAACTTCCAAGGGAGATACGTCCATAGTTCTATTGTTGAAGCGCCGGTATGTCGTTACCTTGCGAGGGCAAAACAAAGGGCGCCTGCCACCAGTGCCTTTGGGCGCCCCGGTTTGCTGGACAGCGGCCGTTCAATCAGGTGAACCCCAGAGGGGCGGCCTTCCTGACCACATCGGAGGCCGTTCCGGGCACATCCCAAGGTTGCTTAGGCTTATCTGACTTATCTGGCTGATCTGGCAGGATTCCTCGTCTGAGCCTGGGAAATAATGATTCCCAAACAGGTCATTCAAAGGCCCAGAAATTCCCGCTGGCAAACCACCGTTTTCGGGTCAGATAATTCTTGACGGTTTGCGGACAGATTATTCGACAAGTAGCTGTCGTAACTCCCGCATCGTTCAGGTGACGCGCAATCTCGGTGTAAGAACGCTGCGATACATCCGCATCCAATCTCGCCCTGAGTTGGGATGCAAACTCGTCAGCGGCCTTCCGAGATAGCCAGGACATGACCTCTTTCGTCCACCCGGAATATCCAGAGAAATTCATCCAGAAGGTCAGCGGAAGCTCCAGGGTTCGAGGCGGTTTCAGCTGATGGCACCGTGGTTCAGTTGCGTCCGATGAGCTGACCACACTGGTGACGGGAATGAAGATCCGGCCATTGGCAAAAACAAGGGAGCTCGTTGGTGCATGTGGCACCCTGACAGTTAGACCTTCGTTCTCTGGAGATCATTTGCGTAACTAATAGCGCGAACAAACCACAACTGTGAACTGGCTCGCACAAGCAAAGCGCCGTTTAGCGTAGCGTACGGATAGGAAGCTAGTGATGTAGCATCGCTATTCGTCGAAAAGGCCAATCTGCTGCATGGGTAGTGCTTTTCACCCTAAATGTTTCATTTGCAGGAGCATCCGCGATGCAAACGCTTGGACAGACCGCGCATTTTAACATCCAGTACGACGAAACCCTAGTCGGCTCCGACGGCAGTCCGAACGCGATCTCGCGCGCTCAGCGAGTCCTGGGAATCTGTGAAGCTGAGTTCGGTCTGCTGGCTAGCTGGTACAAAATCACCGATGGATTTGGACCCGACAATCGCGTCACCATTCAAATGGTTGCGGACTTTGCAGCGGGTGGGGCAAGCAACAACGGGTACAAGGGAAGCAACACGATCATCAAGATCGGAAACCAGACGACAAACGCGAACGCGATTGCTGCGGGTCAGAGCAGCTGCATGTCTTTTGTGGCTGAATTGGTCGAGGTTTTTGCCAGCTATCGCAACCAGCACGGAAACGCCGCCTGGAACGCGAGTAAGAGCGATGGCGAGGGCATGTCCTTGCTTTGCGCCCGCGAGCGCTTCGGTACAGGGTATTCACTGTTTTTCGCAACGCCATGGGTGAACAGGTGGTTGCAGTCCAGCCGCGACACACAGTGGATCAACGCCTCCGAGAACACCGACAAAAATCCACTCAGCTTCGGATTATCCCTGCTGTTTCTCTACTATCTCAAGAGCCAACTGAACCACTCCATTCCAGACATCATTGCGGCGGGAGGGGGCAGCCTTGCGCAAACCTATCAAAACCTCACAGGCAAGAACGACGCAGCCGCAGCCTTCTCGCAATTGATCAATAAATATTTCCGGCCGGGGAGCACGCCCCAGCTCGCCACTGAAAATCCATTTCCACTTCTGGAGGGATTGCGGCGGGAGGTAAAGCTCTCGCTCGACTCCGAGCCCGAGGGAAAGCCGTTCCAAGTGGACGAAGGCGTGGCGCTGACGTCACCCTTCTTCACCTGCCCAAAGGACCTCTATAAGTGGCATGTCGACAGCGCTCCGAAGAAAGTGACTTGCGTTGCCACTGTGCGTGGATTTGGGCTTCCCATATACCGCTGGCGAATCAATGGAGTTGACCTTAATCCACCGGCGCAGCTGGACCAGCCAAATGTGCAGGGTTCGATCACGGTCCAGGCGACAGTGGCGACCGACCATGCGGCCCTGCCATCTACGTCCGACCTGCAGGACGTCCTCATTAACTATGGCGTCGGAGAGGACGATTTCAGTTCGAACCTGGTCTTTGACTTACCGGGAGTAGTTGGCCACGTCGATTTGTCAATCGAGGCGAGCGCAAGCGAGCGCTTTGCGTCCACCGATGTTAGTTGGACGGCTCAAAGCATAACGGTTGATAACGAAAGTCTTCTCTGGGAGGCACGTTACTACGCAGACCGAGAGCGCTGCATGAAGCCCTTCCTTGATGTTGCGGCGCGGTACATTCGGTCGGATCCGTTCTTTAGCTTGGTCAAATCGCTGCCGGATCCTCCTCAGGAATATACTCGAGTGATTAGAGAGGTAACACAGGCCTCCGCTCAAATTGCTACTCTAGCGCAGCACGCGCCCGACCAGGCACGAGAGTTGCGCCACGCGATGTCGTCGGCCCTGGGCATAACTCCTGCCGTTTTGGACGAACTCGGCAAAGCGAACATCAAAGCGGTTAGGGCAGCCGACTGATGTAATTCTTGACCGTCTGCGGATAGAACTTCCGCCCAGTCACGGTTGTAACTCCCGCCTCGTTCAGGTGTCGCGCAATCTCGCTGTAAGAACGCCGCAATAGATCCGCATCCAATTTCGCCCTGAGTTGTGATGCGAATTCGTCAGCCGCCCTGCGGTTCTTCGCGGCCAATATTCTTTCCATTTGACCCAAGAATCTTGCCTCGGCGTTTCGCTTCGGCCAATGCGGCCTTCGTTCGTTCGGAGATCAGCCGGCGTTCCTCCTGGGCGAGTGCAGCAAAGATATGAAGCTGGAAGTCGGTTGCGTTAGGCATTTCTGCACAGACCAGACCGATCCCTTGCTCGAGAATGCTCGCGATAAAACTGACGCGGCGGGAGAAGCGGTCGAGGCGAGCGATCGCAATTTTGGCGTTCTCACGCTTCGCCAGCTGGATAGCTCGTTGCAGCTCGATGCGCGAATCATCTTTTCCAGACTGGATGTCGCAAAATTCCGCGATCAGTGTGCCGGCGCCTGCGATAAACTCAATTATCTTGCGATGCTGAGCAGCCAGTCCTAGGCCAGACCGGCCTTGACGCTCCGTCGACACGCGATAGTAAGCAACAAATCTCAACACCTTTTAACCTCCGCACCGGAGGCCATCATCGATCCTTGAATGTTAGACAACTGCTGTCTCAGGATGGCAAACGCAGGGCTGTGTCCGCCGCCGCGGGATCAGTGGGACATCACTACGACAATGGTAGTGCTGTGTCAGTCATGCAACCCCATTGCGGTTCTTCAAGTTGGATTCTAGAGTTCGGCGAGAGCTACTCTTGCTCCTTAGCGGGGCCAAAGGGAAGCAAGCATTTCAAGGTACCACAGACCGATTCCATAGCTACGATTCGCGCGAATGGTCGACCTGCGGATCTTGCGCAGCAACAAAGTGAACGTGCCAAAATGGATAAAGTCAAAGCAGAGACTTGGGCTGCCGAACTCAAGGATAAGGACGTTGCCGGGTACACAATCCATTCTCTTATAGACTTTGGTAAGTCAGCCGCCGTCTTTCGTGCGAGCCGGAGTGGCGCAACTGTCGCGCTCAAGATTTTCGATGACGAACTAATTGAACGCTATGGAGACAAAACACAGCTTGCCCGAATCGATCGTGAACTTACGCTTGTTGGCAAGCGCCATCCCAATATGGTGGCGATTCTCGATGGCGGCTTTGATAAGCGCACGGGTAACCACTTCATTGTTATGGAATATCTTGCCGGTAAAAGCTTAGAGAAATGTCTGAGCGCGATACCGGAAGCCAACGTGCCAATGCTCATCGAGCAGTTAGCGTCTTGCTGCGAATACTTGGAGACCCTCTCACTTGTTCATCGCGACATAAAGCCGGCAAACATTGCCATCCTCAACGACTATTCCCGCCTTGTCCTGCTCGATTTCGGCGTGATGAAGCCCGTAGGGGAAGTGGGAGTGACCGACGTTGGAGGAATTCAATCGTTCGTCGGGACTCTCCAATACAGCTCGCCAGAATTTTTGCTCCGCAAGGAAGAGGACACGATCCAGGGCTGGCGCGCCCTTTCGTTGTATCAAATCGGGGGGGTGCTTCACGATCTGGTTATGCGTAGACCCCTCTTTCACGAGTACGCAAACCCTTATGCGCGCCTAGTTATAGCGGTACAGAACGACCAGCCCACTGTCGCGAGCACTACGGTGCCGTCCTATTTGGTGGAAGCTTGTAAGTCAGCTCTAGTGAAGGATTGGCGTACAAGGCTCCAGTTAATCGGATGGAAGTCCTTCAGCCCTCCCGGAAAGACCGGAGTGGGTTTAGATGCGCGGGAGCGAGTCATCAGACGATCTATCCTCAACGACGCGATGGCCGTGCCTCAGGTCGTCATCGGAACCGGAGCAGGAGAGTTAGTGGAGGCGGTTATCAATTTGTTGAAGGTCGAGGTTAGGCGTGTGAGGAATAGTAACGCAGCGGTATTTCCTCCACTTTCCGTTACCAGAATCCCGGCGGACGGAAACATCCTAACCGTCACGCTCCGATCCGAACCTCAACAGGGTTTACCAGTCGGCCTCACTATGGAGGTTGGCGTTAACGTCTTAGACGAGACAGCACAAGCTGTAAGAATTGGCCTCTGCGCTTGGCTGGGCTCTCCTGCATCAAAGCCCGCGACCATGAAAATGACGAGAAGCATTCGAAGGAATTTTTACGCCAGCGACTCTCTCTGGGATGATCGAAGACGCGATGTATCTAGCGCTCGACCGCGCACAAATTGAATGTAGCGGCGATGAAGGTGTAGCAATCAGCCTTAGCGATTTGGAGGCAGGGGTCTAGGATGGAAGCGTCTTGGTGGACTGATCCGAGTGAATTGGATGCAGATCAGCGAAAAGTCTTGGCGCTTGCGACGGATGAAAATCATCTCGTCGTTGGCCCCCCTGGTTGTGGAAAGACAAATCTCCTCCTGCTTCGGGCAGCTTACCTCCATCGTCTAGGCGTCAAGAATATTGTAGTTCTAACATTCGGCAGAGTGCTGCGAGAGTTTCTAGCGAGCGGAACGCAGCATTACCCTTTCGCAAGTGACAAGATTCAAACATATGTCCGCTGGGGAGCAGAGCTACTGCGCACGAATGGTATGGCGTTCGAAGAAAGTGACAACTTTGAAATTACGAGATCCAGACTACACACTGCACTATTAGAACTGGCTGACCACGGCCGACGCGAAGACGTGCATGATGTCGTCTTGATAGATGAAACTCAGGACTACTCCGCCGAAGAGATCGAGCTGATTTGTCGATTTGGCGATCGCATGTTTGCGGTAGGTGACAACAACCAGCGAATTACGGAGAAGCACGGAGCCATTGAGCGGTTGGTTTCTCTCGGTGCTAGGCGATCAATTTTGACTTCGCACTATCGAAATGGACTCAAGATTTGCCGGGCCGCCGACGGGATCAAGAATTTGATCGACCGCCCGGAAGGAATGGAAGCTACGTCAAACTACGATGAAACCACGTTTCCCTCCACGGTCGACGTATTCTCAGATCTTCAAGTCAATGATCAGGTCGAGAGGGCCGTTTCGCGAATCCAGACTCAACTGCAAGCCTATCCCGGCGAGACGATAGGAATATTGTGTCCTCGCCTTGAAGATCTCGACGCCATTCGTGGCTACTTGGAAGGGTCGTCAATTGCGGACGAGGTCCACGTTCAGCGTGCTGGTGCATATTCATCGTTTTCTCCTGATCGGCCGGTGATTTTGACGACAACCATTGGTGCAAAAGGCCTTGAATTTCGGGCCGTGCACATTATCGCAGCAGATCGCCTCAAGCGGTTTCCAACTCAAAGAAATCTGACCTACACTGCAGTTACTCGAACTAAGACATCACTTTCCGTGTACCATGAGGGAAGTCTTGCCGGATACTTCGAGAAAGGGTTGGCAGCCTGTCAGTTCACAAAACCTGCAGCGCCTAACTTGGATGATCTGTTCCGATGACACGCTTTCTTGAAAAGAGCCTATCACGAGAAGAGTTTTTGGAGTGGATGGCACGCGATAGTGCCGAGCAGCTAAACTTGCCCACAGCAGAGTCATTTCGGGACCCGAACAGATATGACGTGACATTGGTCTGGGAGAGTGTCGAGGAGGGATCTCGGAATCACCCTCTGATCGTGGTTCCTGCAAATGCTATGGAAGACTTTTTCGCTTTTACAAGCACCTACATCACCACTCACCGCCCCTATTCAGCGTTCTATAGGGTAGTGCCTCGCGAGTTGCTCAACGAGATTAAGAATCGGCACGCACTTTCCGAAGCGGCAGATCGGTTTGCAAAGGTGGCGGCAGGAGCAGCTCTCAGCGAGCATTATCTTCGCTCCCGCGAGAGAGCGGGCAGTGTCCCCAGCTCGGTGCTTGTATCATTACGGTCTACTTTGTCGGTGATCCTTGGGAAGGGAATTGCTTCCGGCTATTCATCAGTCGTGGTCAATTGGATTGCAGATCAGTGGGACTCCGTTCATCCGTCAGCGCGGTTCGCAGGGCGACCGTCGCGAGACATAGTTGTTTCGATATGGATGCTCCTTCTCGGTGCCGCGAGAGGTGAGATGCATAGGAGTGATAGTTCGTATGTTCAAATCACGCAGTTCCTTTCGACCGCTTTACGCAACGAGGCCGTGAGCGTCGAGATGCTTGCTTCGCTCGGAGCTAAGCTGCCAATTCTGGTTGACCCAGTCCGAGCTTTACGTGCTCCGCGCGAAGAGCGGATCCTTTTGTTCAATAAGTTCGTGAGTGGTATTGACAGAAGCGGATCGGATGAACTGCTTAGCTCGTTCGTCGCGGGACTTTTGCTTGCGATTGCGGGCAATGGGTCATTCGACATGCTACGATCTGCCAGAGATTTGGCGGAGCGAGCTCCATCCGCAATCATTTGGTTTGGTGTTTGCGCAGCGCTATTCCAGGAAAGCAACGTATTAACCGTGGGCAGCAGCGTTGGCAGGCGACTGGTCCGGGACTTTCTGGCACCTCGAGCTATATCTGAAGGGCCTCGCGCTGATCTCAGCCTATTCGAGTACAAGATGTTGCTCAGAGACGCGACGAATTTAGAGCAATTGAACACGGAGAGTGTTGACGCATACTGTCTCGAGGTACTGCCTGACGTCGTCACTTATATTTCGCGCGACGTGAAAGGACCAAATGTACGATCGCGTGATGAACTGCAAAATGTAGCTCTAGGATTGCAAGAAATCCGACACATCATCGATCGAGTTCAGCATCGCCTGGGCTTGTCGGCCGAGCCTTCTCAACAGGAACTATTTCGGCCCGATCGTCGTCCTCGAAACAAACCTCGCTGACTCAGCGCAGCTTCGTTCGGGCTGCGCCGGCAAAAGATCAAGATAACGAGACCGAATTCACTCGAAAACGTCGATCAGCTTGAAAATTTCAAAAGTAAACCAGCGTTTATGTTTGACGGATCTCTTAATCGTCCCTGGACGACGCATCTCGGTAACGTCTGCTGTTCATCCGGCAACGGACTCTCGCGCGTCCGGCTCCGAGGTCGCCAATGGGCCAATAGCAGAAGTGGTCACCGGAATGATTCCATTGAACTTTATCCTGCTCGCGGCAGCGGCGGTCGCTCCCACTTGCCTTCCACCGCTGCTTCTTTCGGCCAATATAGGCGCATGATCATGGAGAACGGCCCCTTGGGGTCAGGCAGCCAGTTGGCTTCCTTTTCCTTGCCGGAGGATTCGTTCCTTGCCGGGGGATTCGTTCTGGATGATCAGCGTCAGCCAGCCGTCGGCATCGCGCTTGAGCTGCGGCGGGACCGATCCGATGCCCCTCGTCACCGGACGCCAACCATGGCCCCTAGAATGATCTTCTCATGGCTCTTCCCGGCAAGGGAAGCCCACGACCGGCAATTCTAGAGCATCACTGGAGGCGCGATTTCACCAGAGTGTCCGAGGGTCGTTCGCCGAACTGAACACGATAACTCCTCGCGAAATCACCTAAGTGCCAAAATCCGAAAGCCAGCGCACACGCCTTTACGCTATCCGCTCCGGCCAGCAGTCGTTGCCGCACGAGCCAAAGGCGCCTCAGGCGCAAGTATCGATGGAGGCTCATTCCTCGGTATCGCTTGACTGCCTCGTGCATGGTCCGCACCGAGGCGCCAACTTCTCGCGCAAGTTCATCGCTGTAGACCGGCCGCCCCAATGTTACCGGACAATACTTCCTGAATATCTCGGAAAATCCTGAAATACCTGAGGTAATTCGCATGAAACGCCCATCTTGCGTCAACAACGTCGGCGAATGCGGCATCAATTCCAGCCAGTAGGGACTCCCGGATTGCGGACGAGGCGTCGCCCACCTCGTAGGTATCGAACGTCGCGGAAGTTGACAGGATCTGCCTCACGAGCTCGCGCAGCGAATGCTGCGCAGCGGTGCTCGTTTCAAACGCTTTCCAGTTGGGACCGGCT
Organism: Bradyrhizobium sp. LB13.1; assembly: GCF_054056815.1. Classification (NCBI taxonomy): domain Bacteria; kingdom Pseudomonadati; phylum Pseudomonadota; class Alphaproteobacteria; order Hyphomicrobiales; family Nitrobacteraceae; genus Bradyrhizobium; species Bradyrhizobium sp. LB13.1. The sequence goes on from NZ_JBSRYQ010000001.1 coordinate 636,716, forward strand.
TGGGGCCAGCCACGATCCTGTATCGCTGGCGTGAAAATAATTGATGTGAATTGCCGCTCGGCTCGTTCGACCGTGGAATATGCAGCACCGCTGCCGCCGATCGCGATAGCTGAGTGATCTCTTTCGACCCCGTTGAAGCGAATAGGAAAACCGTCATCCATCGAGAACCCGACAGCTGTGCAATTGTCGGCAAGCTGACCATCGGCGATGCGCGGGAAAGACTTGGCAAAATTGATGTCACATCCGGGGAGATTTAGGATGACTTGCTCAGCAGAGATTTTCCGTGCGAGAGGCGTAAATTCGACCTTCAGATTTCGCACGGCTGTTCGATACTGATCGAGATCAGTAAAGCGAAATACCTTTGGCGCCAGCACAGCGAGAACCGTTATTCTCCTATCGAGGACCAAGGCGGTCCTCTAACAATACTAAAGCCGAAAACGGGCTCTAGGGATTCCGGAAGACTACGGATTAAGCGTATAGCGAGCAACACGTCAGGGCTCAATAAGCCATCAGAAGGACGAGCCATTGAACTGCTGCACTGCAGTCTAGATCGCACCTGCTCTGGTGTATTTCTGCCCCCCGCGATAATTTAATGCTCGGCTGGGGGGCCCCACAATGTTCGATGTGTATTTGAACGGCAGGTGCGATCTGCTCGTCGTGCGCAACGGTTCGCCAATTCCACCTCCTGACGTGTCAGGCAAATGGCGTAAGAAGAAGAGAAGAGTAGCTTCCGTTAGCGAGGAAATTAGGCTCGCTGTTCAGGTGAAAGGCTACTACATGCGCAAGCTGCGCTAAGCTAAGCTCGCTTTAAGATATCTAGGCCCACCTTACTCAAGCGCATGCGAATGGTAGTGGGCACAGCCGTGATGATGGCTGTCTGTGGCTCGTCCTCTATCAGGTCGTTCGCGAGTAGCTTCCAGAGCATGCGCGGCGAGACACCATTGCGCTCGCACTTCCAGACGCTACCGTCCGGCCCGAAAACACGAAACACTTTCTGGTCATTGGTCGCGATCATCGCGCGACGTGCCGCAGGCGTAACGTTGAATCTCGTATGCTCTGGCGCGCTCATCAGGCAACAAAAGAGAAGATGCCAAGTGGGCTCTGTTGATCTAAATCAAAGCGTGCGCCTTGGGTCAAAAGCGTCGGTCTCGCGCTCCACTGCAAACTTCCGGTCCACCCCTCTGAGCCGAAATGTAACGGCACCGCCCCACCGGTAGCGATGGGTCAAACGCGTCGCTTTGGCCCTCGGCTGCAAACTTCCGGTTTGCCCCTCTGAACCGACATGTAGCTACACCGCGTCAACGGAAGCGATGGGCCACAAGCGGTCAACGCACCCGTCAGTCATGCTGGCCGGAGGAGTTCGTACCATCACCTATCGGTTCGCTTGGCGGGCTGATGTCCTTTGATCCCGTGTCGCTTAAAGGCTCGGATGGTCGCGACGGTCGAGCCTTCTTCAAGCATTTCAACGCAGCCCGAGCGTGGCGAGCGGCTTCTTCGTTACCTGATTTTTCAATCTCTTCGACAGCCCAAGCCAAATACTGAATGGCGGTGTCATGGTGAGCAGTATTCCGGTCCGACATTGACTGACCTTGTAGGCGTGGTCTTTCAAAACTCCTCTAACGCTCAGTCGCGGCAATCGGATCACATTCGTATCAAACCGTTCAGCGCGGGCACGTCACAAGACGATGCGATACTTGGAACGAGGGTTCGCCGCGTACCAAAAAGCACAAGGAGAGTGCCAGCGCCGCTGTGGGTCAAAAACGGCCGCCCGCACCGGAGACAACGACTTCTGCTCTGCCCTCAACTCCAGACCTGCCGATGCAGTGCGCCAAGCGGCGCGATGGGCCAAAGGCGGAAGTGGCCCACTCTATTCGATCACTTCGTCCGCGGTGGCAACAAGCGAGGCCGGGATTTCGAGACCAAGCGATTTTGCGGTCTTGAGATTAATCACGGTCAGGAATTTGGTGGGTTGCTCGACAGGAAGCTCGCCCGCTTTAGCGCCTTTCAGAATTTGATCGACATAGTGCGCCCCACGTCGAGCCATGTGGAAAAAGTCCGGCCCGTAAGCCAACAATCCGCCCGCCTTAGCAAAGCTGATCTCCAGGCTCATCGACGCCAAGCCCGCTCGCGCCGCGAGATCGGGTACCCGGTTCGGCGGGAAGGAAAAGATCGTGTCAGCGAATAGGTACAAAGCCTCGGCACCCCGAGCTTTGGCGGCGGCAACCGCTGCGGCAACTCCATCGGCTTCGCGCACTTCGAAAAGGTCTATCTCAAAGCCGAGCTTGGCGGCAGGAGCTACTGTCTCCGGGTATAGCCGCCGATGGTTTGGGTTTGCAGGATTGATGATAATGGCGACGCGCCTCACCTGTGGCAAAGCCCCTCGAAGAATTTCAAGCTGCTTTCCAGCGAAATCGCCGGGAACCAGTGCGGTGACACCCGTCATGTTTCCGCCAGGCTTGGCGAGGCTGGCGGCAAAACCCAAACCGACGGGATCGCCGACGAACAGCATGACGACCGGTACGTCCGAAGTGGCGTTCTTTGCTGCCAGCGCAGCCTGAGCAGCGACGACAACGATGAGATCGGGTTTCGATTGCACGAGGTCGGCAGCGAACGCCGAAAGCTGGTCGAGGCGATTATCCGGGTCCTTGCGCTCGACGACTAGGTTAGCCCCCTCGATCCAGCCGAGCTTTCGAAGCTCGTCGAAAAAGGCGGTGTTGTAGACGGTGTCGCACTTGGGGGCACAGAGCATTCCGATCCGCGCCACTTTCGGCACCGCTTGGGTTGCGGCTGCTGACGCGAATACAAGCAGCACAACCAGAAGGACAGGCATGGTAGGGGTAAATCGCTTCATTCGATCACCATGTCGGCGCGCCGAGGAGGATTTCGCAGTGCGGCCGATTTCGGCCTTGGCCCCGAGAGGGCTGAGTTCCTAACAGCTTATAGGCCGACAGGTGGATCACAATGTGACGCGGTGGGTCAAACCTAGAAGTCTGAGTTTGCGCAGTTAGAAGTCCGCTTTAGCAAGAATCGACATCGTCAGCCGCTCTGTCAGGTCCGAAAAGCCAGCAGCCGACATTCGGACTGAAAGAGGACGCCAACTGAGAAGCCTTACCGGATGATCGAAAGGTCGGTGAGGTCCTTCTAGTCGCGGCGACATCTTTGATCTGCATCAATGGAAGGATCGAAGCATGAGCATCTGCTCAATCGCAGTTACGAACTAGGTGTCGGTTTTGCCGTGACCTTGTTTTGCCTACGCGCTTTTGCGAAAGGTTTAGAGCATGCACGAGAACTTTGGCGAGGCCCGCACCGCTGTTCTAGTAGGCCCTGGTAAACGTGACCTGCGGCTTGATCTATTGCGAGGCATCGGCCAGTGGATGGTCTTCCTGGACCATATTCCGTACAACTTCCTGAACTGGTTCACCCTTCGCAACTACGGCTTCAGTGACGCAGCCGAAATATTTGTGTTCATCTCCGGATATTCGATCGGATTTGCCTACGGACCCGCGGTCAAAGCCGGCCAGTTTCTAGCTGGGGCCAAGCGCCTTTGGACGCGCGCATCGCAACTCTATGTCGCCCATATTTTCTTATGCTTGCTTCTCATAGCTCAAATTGCTCGCACCGCAGCTCGGTTTGACAACCCGATGTACAAGGACGAGTTCAATGTCGCGCAGTTTCTTGACCGTACCGATATAATGATCGGGCAGGCCCTATTGCTCAAGTATAAGCCAGTCAACCTAGATGTCCTGCCCCTCTACATCGTGCTGGTGCTTGCGGCGCCTGCAATTCTGTGGGGCCTGTTGCGTCGACCGAACTGGACGCTGCTCTGCTCTGCGGCTCTCTACGTTGCAGCGCGACATTTCGATTGGAATTTGCCTTCGTTTCCCGGCGGCAAATGGTATTTCAATCCTTTCGCATGGCAGTTCTTGTTCGTCCTCGGCATTTGGTGTGGCTTTGGTGGCGGTCTAACAATAAGGACAGCCATATTGTCCCGCCCGGCCGTCACTTTTGTCGCAGGGGCATGGCTCTCCTTTGCGTTCCTGATCGTGATGACGTGGCACGTGCCAAGTTTGGAGCGATTTGTGCCGCAGGCGCTAATTCACGCGATTTATCCGATCGACAAAACCAATCTCGATCCCCTGCGTCTCACGCATTTCGTCGCACTGATGGTCGTACTGCTGCATGTTCTCCCGCCGGATGTGCCGGGGCTAAACTCGAAATGGCTGCGCCCGTTGATCCTGTGTGGTCAACGTTCGCTCCCCGTGTTCTGTTTTGGCGTTTTGCTGTCATTCGCTGCTCACTGGATCCTGGTGCAGGTTGCAGGTGGCATCGTCGCCCAGATGCTCGTGAGCGTCTTGGGCATTGTTCTCCTGGTGGGCATTGCTTGGATCGCTACATTGTACCGCAGCCTTCCGACCTTGTTTGGGACCGAAACGCGTGTGATCCGGATCGGAAAAGACGTTCCGATGATCGAGGGAGAATACCCAGATGCCGACGACCCTTCGGGTCCGAAGCCGAAGTGGGACAAGAGCACGTATCACGTCGGATGTGGGCCAACGCGTGACATTTAAGGGTCAGCTACGGACATGATGCCGCGGTTGTGGCCATTAAGCGGGGCCGTTTTTATATAGCCGCCGCTCGGTCCGTATGTCTAGACTGGGTGGGCGCGGTCCCTCAAAGATCGCGACATCGCGATTGTGCTGCAGGGCTGCGTGATGACGTTCGAGAAAATCTGACCGCTGTCGGGGCCGAACAGAATCTTGGTTTGATTTCCGCCCCCCGCACGATGGAGGACGGCCTGCGCCATGGGGCTGGGGTCATCGATACTGATGAAGAGCCTAGGATAGCCAGTGTACCATGCGCAGGAGACCCATCCCGCTCCTCCAGCAAAAGGAGTTAGACATGTCACAGTCAAAGATCCAACAGGGTAGCTCGGATTCCGCGCAAGAGCTTGGAGACGAGACCTTCATGTCGGCTACCGAGTTGCGCAATTACATGAACCAAACCGAGATGGCCAAGGCGTCGAAAAACGTCGGTTCAGATCAAGCCCACAAGGCGCGCGAGCACCTCATCAAGTCATTGTTGCAACCAGTCGCAGTCACGCCTGAAAAAATTGCCGAGGTAAAGAGGCGGGTGTTCGGCCAACTTAGGTCGGCTGCAGGAAAAGGCGACAAAGAACTTTTGGTCATGCGTTTCCCGAATGCGTTGTGCACGGATAAAGGGCGCGCTCTCAATAATTCTGAAAAAGAATGGCCGAGCACCCTGACTGGGAGGCCTCTTCAGGCCTTCGAATTCTGGCGCGACCACCTGCGGGCCCAAGGCTATGGCCTGAAAGCGATGATCGTGGATTGGCCGGAGGGCCTTCCGGGAGATATCGGCTTTTTCCTTACTTGGGACGACGCGAAGGGCTGACAACTGGTGAGGGAGACTGAATATGGACCAGATAGCCAACAAGGATCGCAAGAGCGACGAAACCAACGTTCCGGGGCTCAAACGCAAGGAATACGAGCAGAAGTTGCGCGAGCTGCACGTTGAACTAGTCAAGCTTCAGGAATGGGTGAAGCGCGAGGGCAAGAAGGTATGCATTATCTTCGAGGGACGAGATGGCGCCGGCAAAGGTGGTGTCATCAAGGCCATGACCGAAAGGGTCAGCCCGCGCGTTTTTCGCGTGGTTGCCATGGCCGCCCCGACGGAACGCGAAAAGTCGCAAATGTATGTTCAGCGATACTTGCCGCATCTTCCTTCGGGCGGAGAGATCGTGATCTTCGACCGCAGTTGGTATAATCGCGCCGGGGTCGAACGGGTCATGGGCTTTTGCACGGTGGATCAGGCCAAGCATTTCCTAGAACTGGTCCCTCCCGTCGAAAAGGGCATAGTCGACTCGGGAGTTATACTTCTCAAGTACTGGCTTGAGGTGAGTCCAGAAGAGCAAACTAATCGGCTGACCGCGCGGATCGACGACAGGCGAAAGATCTGGAAGCTCTCCCAGATGGACCTCGATTCCTATACGCGATGGGATGATTACACGCGAGCACGTGACGACATGTTCCAGGCGACTGATACCGCGTGGGCGCCATGGTTTATCGCTCGATCCGACAACAAGAGGCAGGCACGACTCAATATCATTGCGCACCTACTCTCGAGTATTCCCTACAAGAAAGTACCCCGCGCGAGTGTCAAGTTGCCAAAGCGCAAGGTTGCTCGCGGCAAGCCGCTTCGCGATTCTCTGAGAATCGTTCCGGAGGCGGACTTATGAACGCGCGTCCGGCGGCACGACACCATGACCGCTTTGGGTCACAAGCCGAAGTGAAGCATCGAACCAAACGACGTCCGCTTTACTGCCTGGTGCAGACCGTCATCGCCAGAAGGAACAATCACTTTGCTTTGAGCAGGGATGCTATTTCACCGACTTTTTTTTCGAGATAAGAGCCATGACATGGTGAGTAGCCGCCTGGGTCAACACCCACCCATTCCGCCGGGAGCAAGCACGTCAGCGGTCCTGATCCCGTCCCATACTGTCCGACAGATTCGATCTCGGCCTGAAGCTCCTGGACTTGATAGTTCTCCAGGCCAGTCTTGATTGCTAACTGAACGAGACCTTGGTCAGTCATGTCGTCTACTTTGGATGCAGCGGCCTCCTTCAGCTTGATGCCATTGTTAAGCAGCCTTCCATTGAGGGCGCCCAACTGATCGGCGTAGAATCCGCTTGATGCATTTGCGATCCCTAACGAGGCAACGAACTGCTTAATGCAGGCGACCGTTGCGGCAGTGCCCCTTTTGGACCCAAGGTCATCTTTGGCAGTGCGGATGCGGACCTGATCGCTCTTCGATGTCGCTCCAGCTTCGGCAGCCTGCAACCGGCTTAGTACCTTGTCCTGGTAGAGGCCCACGACGTCGCGACACTGTGCGAATGCCTTGGCGAAGGCCGGCTTGGTCAAGATGGTGACGTTCATCCACTCGGCAAACTCGACAACCGACCTGTCAGGACCACCGAAAGAGGGGCGGGTGACGGAAGCCTCCCCTGCGGGGCTATTGCAAAATTCCCTTATCGTCACAAGCCTTGGATCCGAAGGGCGAACTCCGCCGGCTATGAGCGCTTCGAGGTTTGTACCCTGGTCCTGCTTGAGTTGATTATCTACACAGGTCCGCAATCCGGCCGGCAGCGTGGCCCAGTCGCGAGATGCGAGGCTCTGCTGTTGAGCCTGAGTAGGCGTGGCGCAAAGCAGCAGCGAGGCAAGCGCCAGGACTGAGCATTCTACTTTCATGATATCCTCCAGCTTCCGGCATTTTGTCGATTTAAAGCGGTGGGTCAATAAGCGACAGCCTGATCATTTCGGCCCATGGATTGGCGCCAGGTTGTTGCGGCTAACTTGCGGAGGATCAGGCGGGAACGAGGATTCTCGCAGGAGACGCTTGCCTATGAAGCTGACGTCAACCGCACCTACATCAGCAAGCTGGAGAAGGGGGCCACCTGGGTCGGCTTGGAGGTTCTGGTGAAGATCTCCAAGGTGCTTCAGGCCGAGCCTGCCGATTTCCTCCAGCGTCCCACCCGAAAGGCGGCCAAGAAAGCCTGAGCAGTCTGTCGAGGTCAGTCAGCCTCGTTCTTCGTCCGAACAGCGTCGAGCAGCTCGTTCGTGACGATTGTGTACATTCGCCAAAATTCGAGGTCTTGAGGTCCCTTGCGGCCGAGGCGCCTATCGACCTCAGCAGTCACCCATTCGCAGACGCGGAGATCGTCGAGGACAAGCGAAAGAGCGTGAGCAACAAGTTCATCATCCATAGAAAAACCCTCCGAGGCGTCAAGCCAACGGAGGGTCCAACCAAACCCTGTTGATAAGCAACAGCAATGGTTACCCCTTGCCAGCCTTCTTGTCTTTCGCGGTCTTGAAGTTCGAGCGCACTGCATTGGCGCATGCCGACAGTGCATCATCCAAGCCACCCGCGACGGCCAGAGTTTTGATCTGCTCCAACTGTTCGACCAGATCGTCCCACGCTGCATTGCCCGTGCCGACAGCCTTTAGCGTGCTCTTTCCCTTCTCTAGCTCCAGCGGCTGCTTCCCATAACGCAGCTGAAAGAAAATTCCGCCATTCGCGTCCACCCAGAACTGCTCCCGTGAGATACGCTTTCCCTCACGGAACAGCCCGATCTTCGTAATCTGCTGATCGATGCTCGACGTAAATTTGTTGCGCCGCTGAAGGACCGGAGTGTTGGCGGTCGGCTTCTGTACGGAAACCAGAGAGATAGTCGCTCGTGCCATGAGGGGCTCCTGTTGTTAATGGAGCCGCGGTCTTCTGAATTTGGCACTTCGGCAACAGCAGCTTGGGAGCGGATACCCGAAGTTGGCTATCCGCTTGGTCATGCGCGATTTTTTTCTAGGGTGGGTTATGTTCGAACGGGCGGGCAGCCGTTTTAGAGTCCGCTTTAGGCGGTCAACCGGAAATTTCTATGATGCGGCGCTTACAGCAGCTTTTGACCGAAGCGGACAATCGATGGCACCGACAACAGCCTACGGCGGCGCTACTGTTCGGGAGACAGGGTGAGCTCGTCGCGCTCAAAACGATCCATTCCCGGTCGGATTCTAAGCCGACGTGTCAACGTAGGCCTCGCATTTGCCCAAATAGCCAAGTAGAGAAATCACCTCTTGCAAGAGACCCGTAGCGTTTTGAACACGTCATAACGGCTTTCGACATTCACCGGTGTTCCCCGACAAACGGGCGCCACGAAAAAGCCAGTACACTTCTTTTGAATCAACTCCTGTCTCGTCGCAACCATTGTCGCGGCCATCGTGCAGTAGGTCTTGCCTTTGCACCTCTTTACAGCAAGATCGTAGAAGCCCCGAACGCCGTCTATAGAGCAATAAATCCCAGCGTCTTCAATGTCCTCCATAACTGTCCCTCTGCCGACGGACGGAGAAACGTAAACGAATGAAGCGAGCAACAGAGCGATCGATATCCTAAACATCGGTGCCTCCAACGAAGCCAAGATTGCTACAACATTTTCGCGTAGATGCGGCCCCACGCGCATTCAATCCAACTACCCAATCTTCCCTGATTAATCGCGAAATCGGCTGCGATTGCCTGATCCTTCGAGGCAAATATCTGGCCACATTCCAAGACTTCAAATTCTCACCCGCGATCAAACACATCCGATCGTAAGGAGGCCGCCTTCCTCGTTCTACTGACGACATTGCAGCGTCTACTATGTTTGCACCAAAATCATCGGTGTATAATCCAAGTTAATTGAAGGCCGGCTTTTGACATTGAGGCAAAACCGATCGCATCCAGCGCGTCGGTTACGCATGGAAAACTTACACGCGTGGCCTGATGAGGAATGCTCATTCCCCCTCGCGCGGACCTTGCAAATGGTTGAGCTCCGGCTCTCGTTACTAATTTTTGCAGCACGCGAGCAAACATTGCGCGATCATACGGTTGGCAGAATTCTATGACGGCAGCCAAAGTGGTCGATGGGGTATAACGGGCGTTAGTCTCAACAGTGTTCGCGTTCAACCCGCTGGCAATCAAAATATCTACAGCGCTCTCAAGTTGGGCTGCCTTACTTGGTTCACGTGATTTGGCAACGAGAGACAGCAAAATTGTTTGTTGGCTTGCGTCGTAAATGTTGGGGTCGCCGCCGGCAGCGCTAATGGCTGGGAACGCTTCAACTGCGCCGTAGAATAAAGCGCAGCCGAAGTAGCTTTGTTTTCGGCAATTCGACGATACCATCAACCGCTTCGGATTTGCATACGGCAAATTGCGATAACGCTGAAGGGTCGCTAAATCACGGCGCTGCAGCGACTCTGCTATTAGGCAGTCCGTCTGCACTTCTAAATCGACGAAGTTGCACCCTGTTCGGTTTGAGTTTCCTTTTGATCTCGCCTCTACTGAGACGGCGCCTACTGCAACGCAAGAAATGGCGATACAGAGAAATCTGAAAAACCGCACCATAGGTGCCTCCTTTCGATCCACGCGCGCTAAACCAAAGCTGGAGTGAGCCCCTTGAGCCGGACAGGGATCAGGCCCGCTGATTTGACCATGGGCCGGACGTGTTGCTCCTCGAACTGCGTGGGATCAAACTTGAGAGCCGATTGACAATCCTGCCCCTTCTGCTGCATGCGGGTTTCGGACTTGTAGTTGCGCTTCCGCGAGCACTGCAGGGCCTACCGCGACTATATTGACTTCCCGCTTTTCTTTTTTTTCCGACGATATCGAGCCCACTTCCAGGACGGCTTATCTTCTGCAATGTACATAGCCAGCTCGTGCACCTTCGGGTCACTTATCGCAATGTAATTTCCGCTTTCGTCGAAAAATCGAAGTACCCCATCAACTGTAAGCGTGCGGCTTCCAACCTGAGCCTCATAAGGAACCACTCGGGCCCCGCCGAGATGTTGCCAGTGTCGACCCAGACGGGTGCCCGACCAATGTACCGCAGATAATGCGATGCCGGCCGCCCTCAACTCAGAAGCCAATTCGCTCATTAACTTTCTCGACTGGCCGGCAAGTCGTACGACTTGATCAGTCTCCACGGAGCCAGGCACGATAAACCTCCATACTGGGATCTATGATGCTTCCGCTATCAGGGCGAGGAGCCCAACTCATAGGGCCAGATCGTTTGCGATCGCAAATATTCTTGACAAGAGCGGTATGCGTTTTCGAGTACGACAGACGATGGAGCGAGCTATCTCTCACAAATAGAGACGACTTACTCAATCTTGTCCGGGGCACATTCCTGCATCGCGACGTTCTAAAGTTCTACTTGGCACCATTCACACGGCTACATGAGCGCCAACTTGTACGAAAAACGCAGCTTCTAGAGGAGCAAGCGAATCCTCCGTTTTTTTTTCAAACTGCGTCGATGCTGCGGCCGCTTCGTAGGACTTACCACTGACGCTTAAGAGCAGGTTTGGCTTGTCGAGCAAATTGAGGCTCAAAATGGTAATTAATACGCGCGGCCTTGGGGCCTCCTACCGGCGGTCATCACTAGCATTTAGATCAGCTTCCATTGGCTTGCGCTGCTGCCATCGAACAGTGACGTCTTCGGGCTCACCTGTACGCAGGCCTTGGTACCATTCACCATTGAACACGTATTTGATTGCTCTTGGCCCTGGAATGTCTTCCGTAGGCCCGACTTCGTGCAATAGACCATAGTAGCCATTGAAGTAGTCAGACTTAGAAATGAACAGGGCCTGATTATCTTCAGGATGTCCGACGGACCATCCTCCATACATGTAAGTGCCATCTTCTAGTGTCAACGCCAGTTCGTGGTAGGTCCTAGGTGGGCGGTCTCCTCCTCGAGACTGTATCTTGAATATAACGTCGGGCTGACTGAAGATCTCCAACTTGGAGAGATACTGTGCGCTCACTCTAAGAGACCGGATTTCGTCTTCATCGTAATTGATCACTTTCAATACGGCCTCCAATGCGTACCGTTCAAAGTCTCGCATCTCTCCGTATTTTCGGCGGAATGCGATTGGTGTTCGAGTATCCGCGATCATTTTGACACGAATGTCCGAAGGCGACACTGGAAGCTCGCGACCAGGAATGTTGACGAGATACTCTCCGTGCCCGTTGTAGATGTATCCATACCACACGTCATCCGACACACTCGACAGCACGCGTGCTTCATTCACTACCCAATTCGTGTGTAGATAAAGAAGTCGCGCTGGAATAAAGTTTTCTCCAATTACCTGCGCGTTATCTGAGCCTTCTTGATAGATGATGTAAAAATGCAGCAAGCCGAGGCCGACCAACTGGTCCGGAATAATGACTAGGAACTGAAGCGAGCTGTCTCCAGCAAACAGGTATTGCCTGCTGAATGAGGCCCGTAACTCATCACCAGGTTCGTGGAATTGTGGATACAGCGAGACGATCCATTCACCCACCTCCCTTTCGATTTGACTTGCCCGATCATACGAGCGCCATTTGACCCGAGTGACTTCAGCAGTGGGTTTTGAAATATTCATTTTTCAATGCCCCTTACACATGTTGGTGCTATCGCTCCGATATTTCTCCGAGTTCACTTGAAAAATGGGCGTAAGTCGTGTTGTGCTCGTCGAATGCGACGAACGGACACACGGCCTTCGCGTGGAGTCGCAATATCAAAATCGGCTTGATGTCGATCTGTCTGGATATCACACTTTGAGATCATCATCTTCGTATAGCTCAATACATAAGGCGTAGACGGCTCTTCGGCCTAAGTGCCGAACAACCGCGAAGTGCTACAAGGAAAATACGATGGGTCTAAATCCTTTCCTTGATTAACGTAGATACTGGCGCAAACGCGCAGATGAACTGCACGTCTTTACACGTGACCACCTTCGAGCCCATTCGAGCAAACCAAGGACGCAATTAAAGTCTGCGTCGAGCAAATCGATGTAGAACTCGATATTCGCGCAAGCGATGGCGCTCGAAGTCTCGCGCGTCTTGCACGCTTCGACGAGATGGAATCGCTTTGAGATCTGATGTTGTAAGAACAAGCATCCTAAACTCCTCATAGCGGATCGGATGCACGTGCTAATGCTACTTCTGCGTGCGGATCGCGCCAAGAGGTTATATATATAGACAAGTGAGCTAAAGTGTCGCACTTGGCGGAAGGCCTTTCGCTGAGTGCATCAAGTACGGATCGCCATCCGTCTAGCTTGACAGACTTAGCCCGCCGGAACTTCCTTTGACCTCAGGAGCGAGATAGAATCTCGTAGGCATCGCGCAGCCTTACGGCCGGTCTTGCATTCGGCCAAATTTGAGCACGCTGTGGAGTTGTCGGTTTACCGACGGCATTTCCAATCAGCGAATTGTATAGGCTATGAACCTCTGGTTTACCCGACGGCGCAAGCGGAAATTTCGGCTTATCAAAACTCATGGTGTCCGCAAAGTCACGCTACAGCCTCAAATCAATCCTCGACAATATCGCTCCCAACCTGGAAGGCCCCCGGGAGATGGATCCTAAATATCTCCGTATGCGGCTCAAAGCTGCATCCCATTCGCAACGAACGGAGATATCATGGCGCACAAGCCAACACGCTGGCACGATCCAGCATCGAGCCTTCCAAATTCCACAAACATCGAAGAGCGCCTTATTGGCAACTATCCCTCGCACCTTCGGGGGATGGCAACTAACCGGTATGGCGGCAATAAACTGCAACATGAGTGCGGCTTAGGAGGCGGGACGTACGGAGCGGCAGGACCAGCCCGCGTCTACACCGAAGAGCAACGGAAGCAATACGAGAACGACCTCCGTGATCGTGGAGAACTCTCGTGACCTGCAGCAGTTCAATGCCTCCAGAAGAGAGCCGGAAGATCAAGTCCAGATCGCTTTGGGATGAGTTGGAACGCTCGCCCTCTCCACCGCTGACCGCACAACCAGCCCCGCCAGAACGCCGCAAGTCGTATCGCCAGCGCTATCCCGACTCGCTGCCGACTGACGTTCTCGAATGGCTGCAACTCAATAAGCCCCAGAGTTATGAAGAGCTGATGGACCTGAGGAGAGCCCTGTATGCTCGCCGCACGACAGGAAAGTATCGAATCCGACTTGGTGGCCTGACATCACTCGGCGAGCAAAAAATCCGCCTGACAGGCCCAGCCAGTGCAGTTCTCATTCTCAGCGACAAGGCCCGCCACTTTCTCCTACGCACGTTGTGCAGATTACGTAAGTCTGAACGTTGGCCGCCGATTCGATACTGATGGGCATAGCCGAACAGGCCTGTCGAGCAGAGATGGCTCGCCTAATAGGTTCGATGCCCTGTCCGGGCACCGGCCGCCGTGACACTTACGATGAAGAAGCGCTCCGGTGGGCGTTCGACTGATGACATAATCGCGTCCGAGAACTTCAGGCACTTCCGGAACAGACTTGAGCACTGCCTCCTGGGTAGTGCAGCCAAGCGCCACGGCAAGCACCTGCTGATGATCGTGGTGCTCGAAACAAGCGCGGACGATCGGTTGCACTATCACTGCATCATTGACCGCCCATACCATTGCACCTTCGGCCAATTCGAGGTCGTGGTGCGTGAGGAATGGACGAAGACAGAGTTCGGGTATCGGCAGACCGATATCCAAGACCAGCCAGACGAAGGCTGGACAGATTACCTCCTCAAACGGCGCCAGAAGCGTTCGCTGTTCGACTCTATAGATTGGGCAAATTGCCAACTGATTGCTGAGTGAAGTCTCCTCTCAGGCAACCGATCGTTCGATTAACGTCTAGAAGGCGTCTCGCGTGGAGGCGCTTTAATAGCTAACTGCGATCCAAGAACAGCTAATAGATCCAGCGCCATCAATTGATGGGAGCAGCCTGTTTAGCTCGAGTTCCGTCCACGCAGTGAAGGTGCTGTTTGAAAAATCCTGTCGCTCCAGCACTGCGTTTCTCGTCGCCGAGCCAGATCAATGGCTTACGATAGTCATTACCTAACAGCGAATTCGCTGACCTAAAACGGGCCGGAGCTTCGGGTGGATGGGTAGGGAACTACGCATTTCGCGGACCGAGAGGTAAATCCTACTGCGAGTGACTTTGCTGATGCCAATCACCGTCGAACGTGGTACGTTCTCAGCGAGCGAAGAACCGCTCTCTCTATAGGCGTTGAACTCATTGAGAGTTTTTTCGCGATGGGAGGGGCACATGCTTCGGTATCTCGAAGCCGCGCTTATCGTCGTACTAGCGACTTTACAATCTCTCGCCATCGCACGTGCCGCCGAACCACCGGGAGACCGGACGTTCACACCGCTAGGCGGTGGCACTTTTGGTGCTTCGGCATCAGTTGGACCTCGGGGAAATCTGGCAGTTTCATTGCCGCTCGTATTTCCTTCCCCGCGGGGCGGGCTGCCTTTGCCATTTGCGGTCTCATATACCGGATCGAACCGTGTCGGCGCTGCTGGACTGGGGTGGGATGTTCCGATCGCAGGAGTGACTTGGCAACGCAATCTATCCCGCCGAAAGCCTCTGCACCGCTTCCAGGGCCAAACTGATCCAGCGACGGCCGAGCGCGTATTTGTTGATATCGGCAATGGTCCGATGCTGATGTCGTCTACCAATACGCCTGGCGTATATCAGACTTTCGGCCGCGGCTACTTCGAGCTCACATTTGCCACATCAGCTTTTCACGGTCGCGACGCGAGCGGACGAGTGTGGGTCTTCCGGAAATTGCCGGCACTCTATGATGATGATTTCTTCCCCTTGGTACGCATCGAAGATGCAAGCGGAAATAACCGCGTGGATTTCCGTTACGAGGTCTATGACAAATTCTCTCCGGACCCGGTGAAGTATCCATATAGTCAGAGTCAACTCTCGATGCGAGAACTGGTGCTGCGGGAGATCAGTTTTTCGCACGATGCATCCAAGGCATGTCCCAAGTATCGCATCGAGCTCGACTACACAAAATGGCAGTCGCTGAATTATCCAGTTACCTACCCCGGCCTGATCGGTCTGGATATCCAGGCGGGACGTCCACGTCCCCGCACTCAAATTTTGCGCGATGTCAAGATTCGCTCGAATGCCGACTGGCTTTGCGCAGCATCAGCACCGTTGGGGCTCCCCCATGAAATCACCGAACGCACGTATCGAATCGCTTATGCACCCGACGAGCTTACCGGACAGCCGCGCCTCGCTAAGGTCGATATGTTCGGCGCCAACGATCCCGGCGCTGATCTCGCAACAGCGGTTCCGGTCGTTGCTTACCGATACGGAAGTCCGTTGGCCCCGAGCCAGCCACAGAATGCGCCGCCTGCTGCTAGAATAATTCGCCCCCCCTGGGACAATCCTCTAGTTTCAAGCGAGCTGCATTATGCAGCAACGGAGCAATTAGTCCTTCCTGCTGCGCCTGCAGGACCTAACGACGGCTTCACCGCGAGCTACGGAGCCGGCGGAGGCACTCTCTACGGCCTCGTGCGCGTTTTTCAGGACTTCAATGGCGACGGCCGGTCCGATTTTCTAACTCTCAATGCGAGCGGCAACAACCCGGTCCTGGCAATCAATCGCCCATCACCTGCGGGAAATGACTACAGCACGCTGCAATCACCCGTCAACCTTCCAAATGCTCCGGCCGCTCCTTATAACATCGGCACCCCTGATCTCGGTTTCAACCTGCCGGTTGTCCCCACGCTCAACAATACATATCAGCAGGTCATCGACTTCAACGGCGACGGTCGACCCGACATCGTCATCACTACCGAGGGTCGCAATTCTTCCGGCGACCGCGATCCGGATTACTGGAAGATCCTGATCAATACGCCGGGCCCAAGTGGTCAGCCATCCGACATCGTGTGGCTCGAGCGCCAGGTCGATATCTCGGCCTTGCGCGCTGTGATCCAGCAGAACTTCTCGCTGTCGCTCATCGCGAGTACGGACGAGCGTTCCAAGCCATTGCCCCTAGCGCGAACACACCAGGTAGGGGTTTTCGACAGCACCACCATGATCGAGAGCGCAGTCATCACTCAATGGAAGCTGCTGGACGTAAACGGGGATGGATTCCCAGATTTCGTGTTTGACCGGTTGGGCGTGACTGCCTGGGACGAACGGCGGTGCGATGCGGCGGGCAACTGCAATGATGTGATCAGGCAAGACCGTCCTGCTGGAAACAGCCTGATGGTGATTTATCACACCGGTCCCATGATGGCCGGAAGCGGAGCCGATACGCAGAATCTTTGGAACGGGCCGGCCGTCACACTACGCGCGGACGGTGCGTGCGGGGTAGAGCGTTTGGATTGGATCGGCGGCGGGCTAAGGCAGTTAAAATGCGGGTTCATGGAAGCAAACGGCGATGGTCTCATCGACTACGTGATTGATGACGGGGTCGGTATTCGGGCGATCGTATCGTCAGGGTTGGCCCAAGCTCATGATATTCGCCTGCCCGAGAACCAAATGCCTGCGGATTACGCGCAACACGAGGCCAAGCGAGCGATTGCGTTGCCCGGCCCTGTCGGATTGATCAGAGATCCGGTAACCGCTGTCTGCACCAATGTAGTTGGCGACCGAGGCTATCAGATCGAGAAGTTATCTGCTCTCCTCGATATTACCGGAGATGGCATTGCCGACTACATTTACTTTGGCACTCGTGGTGCACTGGTGAATGGGACGGTATTGTCACATCCGGCCTTGACGGCGGCGGACCGCGACGGGCAACAGCGATGGTGGTTCATGGCCGGCACGAGCGTCGGCTTCGCGGCGCCCAGAGCGATTCGAGCACCCACCGACGTGCCTTTTGCGTTGCATGTCTCCCGCGAAAGGTGTGATGGCACTTCTTCGAGCGTAGTTGCGAGTCTTCTCGACATCGATGGCGATGGCCGCCTAGAGCTTATCCGCGCAGTCCGGCCAATGAACGTGCACATCGCCAAGATAGTTGACGCAGCGGGACAACTGGGAGCCCACGCCGCCGGCCAGGTGATCGGGATCGATAATCGATTCGGCAGCGTGACGCGCATCACCTACGGCTCGGCCAAGTCAGACTCGGTCACGCCACAGAACGTTCCTTTCCCGCAAATAGTCGTAGCGCAGGTCGAACAAACAACGGAGCGCGGCCTAGGCAATCCATTAGCACCAGTGCGCTACGCCTACGGCTCGCCCGAACTCATGTATCATCCACTGCTCGGGCGCTGGGTCTTTAATGGATATCGTCGGCGCGTAGAGCTGATCGGGCAACCGGCTGCCAGTCCAGGCTATGTAACAGGGACTGCACGCATTTTCGACGGACTGGCTACGACCCAGCTCGCTGCGGATGTCGACCGGCTGGCATTGGCCGGCCGTGTTCAGGACGTCAGCATCGTCACCGGATTCTTGTCAAACGATCCCAGGGTTCTCCTCGTCGACATTGCGCTTTCCTCCGCCGTCGGCAATCAGCACGTCACCTGGCGCACCCAGCCGCTACCAGGAAGCGTACCCATTCTCGTTCCGCTCGAAGAGGAGTGCTATCAAACACCACCCCTGCAAACGCCGGGAACATTTGGTGACTTGTCGCTTTGTCGCCGATCAGTAACTCCTTATGTGGCCGAACGAACTACTTGGGAGGGAGATCAACCCTATCCATCCGCCCAGTCGTTGGCCACTCGCACGCAAATCAGCGCTGTGGATGGATACGCCCGTCCGACCAAGATTAAGATGGAAGGCGACCGCGCGCGAACAGATGACGATTATTGCATCGACATCAGCTACGCCACCCCGGCGGCAGGGGCGCCGCTCATCTTGGACGCTCAGCACACGGTACGTGCTTATGATTGCGCTAACAGGGCGCAGATTCTGGCGGGATACCGCTTCTCCTATGACGGACTATCGGAAGGGTTGATTGCAAGCGGCCTGCCAAGCGCCAAAATAGTGGAACGGCACGATGCCGACACAGCCGAACTTCTTGGGCAGATACCATCTGGCACGCTTGAACGCGATGTATTCGGCAACCCAGTGCGAATGACGCGCACACGTCCTGACGGCGCGACGTCGACCACGACTCTCACTTACGACTTCTTTGGCATCAAACCGGTGCGCACGGAGACGACTGCAAGTGGTTTGGCTCAGCCACTTGTCGCGCAAACAATTCGCGATCCCAACACGCTGCTGCCACTGACGACGGTCGACCCGAACGGAAGGGCGACGCATAACACTTTCGATCGCTTCGGCCGGTTGACTCGGGTGAGTTTAAGTCTGCCGGGCGATAACAAGAATTATGTGCTGCTTGAGACGGCATTTCTTCGCTTCGATGGCGCACCGGGCGGGCGGGAAGTCCGCCATCGCTTCTATAACAGCTGGACTGACGAACTATCCGGAGGCACGGCCGATCCGGCGACCGTCACCACGTACACCGAGGTGCTGGACGAGCTGGGCCGTCGAATGCATGGCATTGTCGACCTAGGGCCGGACTACAACGGGCAGTCACTGATCGTCAATTCCGTGACTTACGACGACTTGGGACGCCCCTCCTTCGCGGCGAATCCATTCCAAAGCACGATCTTTGGTCCGCGCTATGGAACAACGTTCATGTATCGTGCAGATGGTCGTCCCAATTGCTTCATCGATGGCCTTGGCCTGCAGACCGCGACGACCACAGACGAAACGCTCGATCGCTATCCGACCTGCATGGCATATTCATATCAGAATGGACAACTGATCGTACGCACGCAGGGACCGAACGAGCTTGGACCTGGTAAGCCGCAATCCGGTGCTTATGACGAAGAAGCTGTTTCCGCTACGGGGAACGTCCTACATAGGTCTCGGTCGCACAATGGGTCGCTCCTTGAATTGTTGGAGTACAATTACAACCGCTTGGGCGCCGTCTCGTCGATCAGGCGTTGGGCCGATCCACAGGGTGGTACTGGAGCGGCAACTTGGTCCTTCAGGCGTGATTCGGCAGGGGCAGTGATTGCCAGGACTGAACCCGCTGGCCTAGTTCGCGCGTACACCTATGACGCCTGGGGCAGAGTCGCAGCAGTGGACTGGACCGACAGTACAGGCATCGTGGCCGTACAACGCGGAGTGAGCTTCCACTATGACGGGCTAGCGCGCCTTCTGGGCAGCGTGGAGACGACGAACGGCGAGCCACAACCGACCACTGCTAAGGAGTATTTCTACGACATTAGCTCGGGGCGACCGCAGCACCTGGATACAAATTACCTCCTGGGACAACTCTCTTACGCGCGAACCTCGGGAATTTCCGTTTTTCTGGGATACGACCCACTTGGAAGGCTTACGACGATCAGCCGCTCTGATGGTGAAGAAGCAGCCTATCATGCGCAACGGGCGAATATTGGGCCTTCAGGACAAACCGAGAGTCTCGATTTGCTGCTGCCGGACACCGGTCATTCGCCTGAACGGATTGGTTATGAGTACGACAGCGCTCGGCGTTTGAGGGCGGTCGATTTCGACGATGGCACTGGCGCGACGGAAATCTGGCGCGCGCTAGGGACCGACGTGTTCGGGCGGGTCTTAAAGGCTAAACTTGGCAATGGTTCGGTAGAACAGCACGTATACCGGCCTGACCATCGGCGCGAGTTACAATCGACGCGCATCGAGGTTGGAACACGCAGCCGAGAAGTCCTCTTTGATGGCTATGACGGTGCGATGCTGCTGAAAAAAAAGACGGAAATGGATTCACTGACGAACTCACTGCCCCTCACCACCACCTACCAATACGACGCGCGCAACGCCCTTGCGCGGGCCGTTGCGCAGAGCTCCTCCGGGCCCGTTGCCGATACCGGCTACACCTACGACGGGCTCGGGAATCTTCGCACCGTGGTCGATAATATTGCTTCAGCAACTATTGAGATCAGACCTGATGCCGTCGACCCCGATCGCATTTGTACCGTTGGGCCACCGAGCGGACCGGCGACGCCGTGCCAGTACCGCTACGACGCGAGCGGTAACGTTTGGCAGATTCACGATGTGGCGGCGCTCTTCAACTATGACTCCGCTGGGCGCTTGCGATCGGCTCAACAAAGCGGTCGGTCAATTCAACTACGCTACGACCCCTTTGGTGCAATCTCATCAGTGAGTACGGTAAGCAGCAGTGTCGAGCGACGCGAGCGGATCTACGGCGGCGCGAGTGCGCTGGTCAGCTTCTTCGATGATGCTGGGAACCCAGTCGAAATTGGTGATCCAGGTGTGACGTTTCAAAATTTCATCGAGCGGCGAATCGTATCCCCGATCGGTACGCTTGCCGTGGTGCGACGTCCAAACAGGGGGACGCCTGCCATACTTTATCCGATTGAGGATTATCAGGGCACCCGGGCTGTCATCGATTCCGACGCGAAACTCACTGAAACCATCTCATATTCCCCGTACGGCAGCGTCATCACAGATTCGGGCGCTCCAAACTCGCTAACGCGCTGGTCATACCAATGGAATGGCGGGCACGTCCTGGACGGCTTTAGTCTTGTTGCACTTGGCCAGCGCGTACTCGACCCCCGCATCGGCAGGTTCCTCCAGCGTGATCCGCTTATGCAGACAAGAACCGCGGCCAGTGCCAACCCGTACGCTTTTGCCGCGAATAACCCCGTGAAGTTCATCGACCAGAGCGGAGCCCAACCAGTTGCCGACCAGGGCGGAACGGTTGCTAGCGGGTTGGCGGCAGTTGGCGCCCTGGCCAAGTCAGTTCTATCCCCGGTGCCGAGCGAAAACGTCGAGCCTTACATTGAGATGAAGTGGGCTTGCAATGCCGATCACGACTGCACAAAGGCCGTTGAGACGGCTTATCCACTCACGGAATTTGAACAGCAGCTGCGCAAGCAATTTCACTCGGGCAGGCCGCCGGAACGGGGCTATCGTTGGGGACCATACTATCGCGTCGTCCTCGATAAATTCTCGGGCGCTCTTCTCGGATATGCGATGTTCCAGTCGAATATCTACGATATTTACGATCGCCAAGGAAAATCGATTTCGCTAATCGGAAGGAGCGAAGGAAATGCGGCAACTTGGTTCCAGCCGGGGGATTTTCTTGCGGGGCCGATTGCATCATGGGTAGGGATAGGGAAAGGCGCGGCTGCGCGTGGTCTCCAGACTGCCGTGGAATCCGGGGTCGCGGACGAGGCGGCTGCGGGAGGTGTAGCCGACGCACTTGTTGGCGTCGGCACCCGGCAACAATTCAGACGTCAGGTTCTCGCTGGCATACAAAGTGATGCAAATAATCCGCTCCGGTTCCTTCTCGATGAGAGTGGCCAGTTTAAAACGCTTAGCAGCAGGGCTCATGCCAATCTCATCGAGCACCCCGACATTTGGGAAGCAGGGCACATTATGAGCGACAAACTAGGAGGGGTCCGACTCATGATTCAGAGCGCTTATGAGAACCAGGTGCAGAATCTGACGATTGAGCGCTTCGTCGGCGCTGGAGTACTGGATAACCCCGCAATCGCCATTGGAGGGTACGCTGTCGCTAGATCAACTGCTGTTTGGTGGGAATCATTAGGTTGGCTCTTGCCTGGGACGGTAGAGCGCGCACCAGGAATTCCGTGATGGAGGATCTCCACTGCTGATACTGTGTCGCACTCCGCTATCTGGAACACGGATTCCTATGGCGCTGGCTTGCTTTGGTTTTCGTTAGCAGGATAGTCGCCTTTGCGTTGCGATGGCCAGCGCGCCGCAGCCGACCATTTTCCGAGAAACGCGTGGAAAAAGCCAGCTAAGCCGCACCGGCAATTCAGCTCACTGCTCTGTGCCAGCAGCCGGAGCTACGTACGAAACCCGATTGGGAATAGCATCGTCCGCCAGCGATGCCTGCCACGCCTTTTTCAACAAGTACCACGGCATCCGCGAGGAAAAACGTCATGCCAGTCAACTTCACCGTCATCCTTTTCTCACGACAACGATTTGGCAGAAATATAAGCAGTTTAACGCAAGTCGAACCCCAGGCTGCATTCGTGGGACAAGCAAAGGACTACTCGTTCGATTGTCCGAACGTCGATACAAGTCAAACTGCCTTCATGGAGTTTCAAGCAATGGGCGTGTCCTACCCGCGGAACGTCTTCGAAATCAATGGAGTCGGCGTGTTTGGTGGGTTACCGATCGGTCCTACCCGAACGGAAGGGAACATAACGACACCCGCTTGGACCAGCCATACGCTGCTTGTCGAATCCCATCACCAACTAAGAGCGACAGGGAACGTACTGCATATCGAATCACGCGATCACCCGGGTCCTCCGCCTAGCCTCATTCCCGATGACTTCATCCTTGATAACATAATCATTGTTTATAAAACCAGATAAGGAGCCCGTCTTGATCTCGAGAGTTCGAGTACTGGCAGAAAGCGGAACGCAGCTAAGACCTCGCATTGCAAGCAACGGACGCAAAAGAAGTTGAACGTAGCGAATGCACTTCAAAATGCTTTTGCAATATGGGGTAACTCTTGGATCGAGCGACAAAGGCAAGGGAATCAGCTCTCCAGGAACGTATACGGCCAGCCTCATTTTGCCTTGCAACGATGGAGAGCGACAATGGAATACTATGTCAGATTGGACGTGTCGTTGAAGCAGACATCAATCTGCATTGTGGGTCAGGCAGGATTGGTCGTGCGAGCGGGCCGATTCCGATCCTGAGGCAATTTCAGTTTATGTGAGGTCGAACGCACCGGAGGCAGTACGCATCGGCCTCGAGACCGGACCGACGTCCATGTGGCTATGGATAACTGCAGGACCATCGTCCCGATGTCGAACACCAGCTCGCCACCACTCGTATTGACCGTTAGTGGTCCTTCCGCCAACGACAGCCGGACCATCCTCGCGATCTAAAACACAGAAGCGATACCATCGGCGATGTCGTTCTGGGCCGTCATAATCGGCGTAGACTTGATCCGATTTCGGATGGACGACTGACTACCTTCTCAAGCCACGCCAGAAGCGTTCGCTACGTTGCTTGCCCACAACCGCCAATCTGGTCGAAGTTTGACGATCATGGTCGCTTGCGAGAGTGCGAGAGGGCTCCTGAGGACGGACAACCGGTCACTTATGATCGCCCCGTGCTGGGTAACCTCGACACGTCAAAGAAAGCGTTCGTGGCATATCTGTTGCTGCCTCCCACTCACGTAACCAGAATAGTGAGTGTCGTAGCGTCAAACAGACGATTTGAAACCCGTCTCACGACTACGCAGATTTACCGCAACAAGGCATTGGTGCGCAGCTTTAACGTCTTCACGAGACAGGCTGACGTCTTGCCATCGCGGTGAACATCGGCTCTTGGCAGAGCCGGCCTCGCAGGTAGCGAGGTCAGCTATGGTCTGAGCTGAACGCCACGAAAAGTTAATCTTGTCGTTCCGAGCGTAGAGCACCATCGCATGCCTCGGCGGGCCGTCGGAATAGTATGAACACACGGCCTTCGCCGCACCCACGCGCAACTGCGAGGCAGCTTCACCGATTGCAGGAGGAAGCCAGACGGAGCTTGCGCAAAAGAGACCCAACGCTACCGGCTCGACAGTCCTGTGACTCAGCTACCTTGGCGGTGGTGCTGTTACGAGAGGTGTTTCTCGATAGCTCGGATTTCAGCTTCTTCACACTGGCTCGGGTGTCAGTTGGATCGTGCCAGTGGCGAGGGATGAATTCCGGAGCCTTCGGCTTGGCTACCTCCTTTGGCTGAGGCTGAGCCGATGCCGGAGGTTCGGAAGGTGTCGTGTAGGCGAGGGCAACCTGCTCCACCGCCGGCTGGATGTCCTGCATGTTGACCAACGACAGCCGATCAGCCTTATTGCCGGCCACAGCAGGATAGACGACCGAAGGTGTCGGCACCGGAGCAGACTTGGAGGTGGCAGCAATAACTCCGACACCGCCTACACAAACCAAACCAAGTATGGCGAACCTGATCACAGCGATGTCCCCACACCGAGGCGCCGAGCCTAGACCACATTTGGCCTGGATTAAGGCGACTTGACTATTTGGTTAATGGCGCCGATGCCGTCTTGCTCCGATGTAGGAGAGAGATCACTTCTTGCTCCTGTTGAGTACCATCCGAGCCATCTCTAGGCGCTGCCTCGCTTCTCGCACCTCCTCCGGGCTGAAGATCTTACCGGCCTCGCCGAAATCGATCACAGCTTGCTCCACTGAGAGGTGCAGCAGGCCGGCTCGAGCGAGGACCCGCATGCCAACTGGAAATCTTCCGATGTTGCTTGCAGTGGGTGCGATTAAACCGCGTGCAGCAGCCACTCCGCCAACCGCCTTGATAAGCTCGATCAACCGGGAAAATGAATGCCCGGTGAGCTGCGTGGCTATACGAGTCCGTTCAAGCAGTGCACGCTCAAACTCTTTCTCTTGTGTCATGGTAAGGATCCTGACTACCCGTGCGCGACTGCAAGCGTGATCCGAGCCGATCGTCCGCTCCTCTGCTCCACGATGATCAGGCCAGCCGTGCTTAGAGCCCTAATGGCGCGCGACTTTCCATCCTTGTTGATCCCCAATTGACGAAGAAGCGGTGCCGGCAGCGTCACTGCGGCAGAACGCGAAATGTCGCATCGATGGCGAACGGCCAAATAAAGCGCAAGCGCCTGGCCGGGAAGCCGTGCCGCCTTCGAGAGGTCGTCCATAGGGATCGGGCCTTTCAGAAAACGAGCTTGCATACGGCGCTCTCTCTGGCGGCTGATCTCGGTTTGAACCTCAACCTCGTGGATCATTGATGAAGGCATTAGTAGACTCAGATTAGAGGTGACGGGGTCGCTCTTCTGCGAAGCTGGTTTCGCTTCTATGCGACGGACGGGAGTGCGTAGACTGCATCGGGTCGATCAATCAGCCGAACCACTCGATTCCACATATCGGCGCCGCGCTCATCCATGTACCGGTGCGGATATCGGACGACCTTCGCATCAGTACGAATGTTGATACCCCCTGTTACGACGCGTCCGGCCATAGCCATCAGTTGGCGCATCCGTTCGACGTCGTGATCGAGCTGCTCAATCGGCGCTGCAATCAGGAATGCGTCATGGACAGGAGCGCAAACCGCGATTCCAGCCTCTGTGGCGGCTATGGCGGCAGTCCGCATCATCTCGGCCCCATTCGCTTGCATCGGGAAGTTCATCAGCGAGGTCGGGCGATCGAGAGCGCCAATCGTGCGACGCCATCCGAAAAGTGACGTCATCTCGTTGGTGAGCAGTGCGGACGTAACAATATCTTCGCTCCAGCGCCAATAGCGAGGGTACGCAATGCGGTGACGTTGAATAAGCTCAGTTGCATGGACAGGAGCAATGCCCGCCTGGTAGGCCATCCTTTCCGCTCCAAGCCCATAGTTAAGCCCAAGCACGACGGTCTTGCAGACGTCGCGAAGTCGGGCATGAGACTCACGGGTGGCCCCAGCCGGCACAAAACCCCGCCTGCTTGCCGAATGCGAGATAAGGGTCGCCGCTCTCGTAGGCATCGATCAAACCGACGTCGCCAGACAAACCTGCCGCAATGCCGATTTCTTGGGAAGAAAAGTCGACATAGGCCAACGCCCAACCTTCGGGCGGTCGGATAATGCCGCGTTGCCATGCGGCTAGCCCAAACGCGAAGCGTTTGGCCGAAGGTTGATTGCGGCCGGTCTTGGAGGCAAACGGAGCCAAGAGAGTACGATTGCGGCCGTCTGGACCGACCGGAAGGTCGGGCAAGTGCATGCTGGTCAGAGCCTGCCTGAGCTCGCGCAGCTGCTTCAGTACGGGCCAGACCGAGGCCTGCTCCTTGAAGGTTTCGTCGTCGAGTCTCAGAAAGCCAGCATCGGTGCGCGGCCAGGGGATACCGTGAGCGCGCAGCCACTCATCGAACCGACCGCGCTTAAACCTTAGGCCATCATAAACGCCGTAGTCAGCATCGACGGTCTTGACCAGCTCCGCGCGAGCGCGTCGCCAACCTTCGACAAAACTCTGACGGAGTTCAGTATCGATCGGGATACCTGTGCGCTCCATTTTCGCTATCGCGGCCATGTATCGGCCCCGAAGCAGGGCACGAGGCAGGTCCAAGTTCGGTGACACTGCATTGAGCAGGCTTGCGAGGGCATCCACATCCGACTCGCAATAGGCAAGGATCTCGGCCTGCTCAATTTCCGACCATGACGATTGGTATAGAACTTTGTCTCGCATTGCGTCTTTCGCGGCGACGTCGATGCGCGCTAGACCTCGCCAGGCAAGGGCGCCCAGCAGACCGTTTCCCGCCGGCAGCTGCAGACCGTTGGTCTGGACACGATGCTCAGCAAACAGGTCAATTACGGAAGAAGGCAGTCGCCAACCAAGTTCGAGCATGCAGCCCAACTCGGCGGAGGCGTAGAAAGCTACCATGGCGTCTGTCGGACCAACCGGGAACGGGCACCCGCGGAGATTTGCAATCTCGTCACGCCAGTACCGCCGCACTTCGCCAGAGCGGTAATCCCGGACAACCATGCACACCACGTCGGGACGGCTGCCGTTCAGCGCACGAAATTCAAAATCGACGAGCGACACGCGAGCGAACGCGTCCAGCTGCCCAGCCAAGATGGACATGATCGGTATCACCAATTTATCGAGTAGGGAGAGGACGGCGGGTTTGGCCGCCGCCCTTTAGTGTTCTAGATCCGGCCGAGGATCTTGTTGAACATCGGGTGGTCCTGGCTCGAGATCACACGGTCCTTAAACGCAAGGTCCAGAAGCTCATTGAACGGCTCCGCCGGCCACTTGGGGTCCCCAAGCTGCCCCTCTGCCTCATAGATTCTGTATCCTGACAAAGCCATGTCGGCCTGAATGCGGATCCATTTGGTTTTTGCCAAGTGGGCCGCCGTCATAGCCGTGGTCTGCCAACCGCCTTGCGCGGTGGCATCGCTCGCGAGCTTGAGCGGGAAGATGCCAACCATCTTTTGCTTCGTGATGAACGGGACCAGCGTTGCGACTGAAACGTCGGTCACCGCACGCAGGAGCGGGAGCATCTTCGGCGCCACGAAATAATGCTCTCGCGTTTCGCGATCCTCGTAGAGCACTGCCGTGAAGCAGTTCTCGTCGCCGGGACGAACGCGAAAATATTCGTGCTTTTGCGGCTTCCGGACCGGAATGCGCGTGAGAATCTCGTTCGCACCTTGAATCCCCATCTCCTCTTGCGAGAGCTTGAGCGCTTCAAGATCGTCGAAGAAGCCAGTTGCTCCTGAGCTGAGCTCAGGCTGTTCGATCCTGGCGGCAGTTTCGGTCGGTTTGTCCGTCGTCGACATGTGACGCCCCCTTCACTTCACGGGATAAAGACGAAAGCGCCTGGCGACTTCCATCTTCGCATCGGTGCACTGGAGGCGAATGATCTCGACAATGTTGGGCGCAGGCTGCGCAATCTGGAGCGCACATTTCCTAGGCCTCCGCTCGTCTAAATTGATCACGTTGGATTGGGTCACGTCGTCCGCCAGTTGCCCAGCTTGCGCGCCGTTCGAATGCGTTTTGCGTTTCAAGTAAACCTCCTGTCACCCGGCAGAATTGCGAGGCGTGGAGGAGGAGCTATCAAGCTGAGATGGAACCTAATACGCTATGCAATACTATTGTACCTATGTTCAACCCAGAGAGTTTAGATAACCGGCCATCATCGAAATCTCGGCGTAAACATGAAGAATGAATTCGTAGTCCCGCCTAGTGTCAGGCAAATCCTTGTTTTGCTCCCAAAATGAGAGAGCAGCATGCAGTCGATTCTGCAGGGTTTTCGGATGTAAAGATCCCTGAGGATCTCGATATTGCGCTGGGACGCGATAATTTTTAGGACCATCGACGAGATTGTCGCAAATGCTCGCCAGTGAAACTTGCTGCCCTAGTGACTCTGCCTCTCGCGCTACACAATAGGCGTCACGTATAAGGTCGATTTTGTCAGCTTCGCTCAGTTTCGGCGGTCGGCCTTTCTTTGCGTAATAGTAGTGCGCAAAGGTCTCCAGCAATCATCGCCAATGCTCAGGCCTACCAGGAGACAGCCCAGCCTCCTTGAAAAGGTTGACAAGGCTTGCGTCTTCTAAATCGCTCTCATCTAACTCCAACCGCACGCGCTCGACACGGACTACTCCACCGCTACACGCTGCAAGGGATTTGAAATCGGCGAGAGTCCTCGCAACTCCTTCGACTAGCGAGTTAGAGCTCCCCGGAGTGGGTTCATCGCCGGCATCCATCTTCCAACCTATCCAATTTTGTGTGTGCTGATTTAGCTTACCTGTCCAATTCGAAGCTTACTGGACTTCACATCAAGAAGAGGTGGCCAATTGATCAATAATCAAAAGGACATCACTTAAGCAGGTGATGCCCGCCGGCGGCCGCGATCTCCAGCGCCCGCTTGGCGCTCTCCTGGCCCTTGATGTCGCGCAGGTCGAGCAGCGAGGCGGCGGCTTCGTGCACCTTCGGCACCGGCCGCGACAGCACCTGCGTCCCTTTGAAGTGGTTGGCGATCTGAATGAGTGAACTTGCGGCGATGATCTGGATGTCCGGGCTCGCCCACGCCGCTTCGGAGCCGCAAGCCGCCGGACAGATCAGTCCCTCCTCGCGCACATTGGCGCCGATCGCGGCGGGAAGAACACCGGCCACCGGCGCGATCGATCCGTCGAGGCCGAGCTCGCCCAGAACGGTGAAGCCGGTCAGCGCATCAGGGGGGATCGCGCCGATCGCCCCCATCAGCCCGAGCGCGATCGGCAGGTCGTAATGGCTGCCCTCCTTGGGCAGATCGGCGGGCGCGAGATTGACGGTGATCCGCCGCGCCGGCAGCGCCAGGCCCGAGGCGATCAGCGCCGAGCGGACCCGCTCGCGGGCCTCCGACACCGCCTTGTCCGGGAGACCTACGATCGCGAAGGCCGGCAGACCCGGCGCGACCTGCACCTGCACGTCGACCGCGCGGGCCTCGATCCCCTCAAAGGCGACGGTAGAAACCCGCTGAACCATGCCCGAACCAGCCTGCCCTCTTGCACAATTAGGGGTAGCAGAGCGGGGCGGGTCTTGCAAGAACAATACGGGAACAGGTTGAGGGGAGCTCGAAGGCCCTAACCAACCGTAAACACGACCAGGACACTACGCCTCGAATGCGCGCGGCTCTCCTCAGCACATTCCAACGAATGTCCGCTACTCCTAAGGCTACGGGATGGGCCGTGGTCTAACGGGTGAACAATTCAAATGCTTGCAAA
Source organism: Bradyrhizobium sp. LB13.1 (assembly GCF_054056815.1). Taxonomy (NCBI): domain Bacteria; kingdom Pseudomonadati; phylum Pseudomonadota; class Alphaproteobacteria; order Hyphomicrobiales; family Nitrobacteraceae; genus Bradyrhizobium; species Bradyrhizobium sp. LB13.1. Next base: position 666,216 of record NZ_JBSRYQ010000001.1, read on the forward strand.
TCGCCGGAGAAGCGAACGTCGGGGTTGCACTCGGCTCGCCAAGATTCACTTTGGCTCGGGCTCGCTGCCGAGGGATTGCACGATCACGGATATTTCGGATGGCGGCGTGAAAGTGGTGGCCGAGTTTCTGGAAGTGCCGCCGCAATTCACCATCATCTTCGCGCCCGACTATTCCCGCCAGTGCCGCCTGCGCTGGCGCATCGGCTGCGAGTTCGGCGCTGAATTCACGGACTAGGCGAGCATGATCCGGAAAAGTGTGAAGCGGTTTTCCGAAAAGATCATGCTCAAACAATAGACAGAAGCGCGCTTCCTTAACGGGACTTTAGCGTTAATCGGTAAGCATCTCTGATCAGTCGCCGAGTGATCAGAGTATGTCCAAGCGTTTGTCCGTTGCCTCTCCTCCGGCGAGATTTCTGTTTTCCGCGCTTCTGATCCTAGCCCTCGGCGGCTGTCAGACCACAGGCATCGAGGACATCACCGGCGCCCTCGGCGGAAAGTCGGAAACGGCCGGCAGGCTCGACGCCAAGCCGGACGTGAAGCCGGACATGGACGCGCTGCGTGAGCGCTATCGCGCCAAGCCTGGCGATCCCAACGTCGCACTCGAATACGGCAAGGCGCTGCGCCAGACCGGCCAGCGCGCGCAGGCGCTTGCGGTGCTGGAGCAGGCCGTGCTCGCGCATTCCACCAACAAGGCGGTGCTCGCCGGCTATGGCCGCGCGCTCGCCGACAGCGGCAATTTCCAGCAGGCGTTCGACGTCCTCGGTCGCGCGCATTCGCCTGAAGATCCAGACTGGCGCATCCTGTCGGCGCAGGGCGCCGCGCTCGATCAGCTCGGCCGCAGCGAGGAGGCGCAGCAATATTACGCCACCGCCTTGAAGATCGTGCCCGAAGAGCCGTCGGTGCTGTCCAATCTCGGACTGTCCTACATGCTCCAGAACAACCTGCCGAGGGCCGAGGAGACGCTGCGCCGCGCGAATTCGCGCAACCCCGCCGATTCCCGCGTGCGCGCCAACCTCGCGCTGGTGGTGGGGCTGGAAGGAAAGCAGGCCGAAGCCGAAACCATCGTGAAGGCCGATCTGCCGCCGGATCAGGCGGCGGAAAAGGTCACGGCGCTGCGGCAGTTGCTGGCGAAGAAGCAGCAGCGGGCGGACAAGTAACCCGCCGACTGCCTGGTCTTGCCGCGTTTGCTTGACGCGAACCGGTATCCACTTCGCGCGAAAGCGCGCCTGCGCTTACGATGCCTTGCGATGCGGGGCCGACCCGCGCCCCGACCTGCCCTTCAGCTTCTTCAGGAGCGGTCCGAGCAGCGAGCGCTTCGGCTTCTTCACCTCGCCGCGCCCGGCGAGGCGGTTCGCCATGTTCTGGAACAGCTCGGTGGTGCGGTGGCTTTTGGAGACCTCCGCAATCATCTGGCCGTTGTTGGCCGCGGTGGAGAACAGCTTCGAATCGAACGGGATCACCGCGATCGGCTGGCTCTCCATGGTCTTGGCGAATGCCTTGACCTCGATCTCCGCCCGCTTCGGCATGCCGACCTGGTTGATGCAGTAGAGCGGCGGCCGGTCGTTCGGCCGCGCCGCCTTCAACACGTTCAGCATGTTCTTGGTGTTGCGCAGGTTCGCAAGATCGGGCTCGGCCACGATCACGATGTCGTCCGCGTTGACCAGCGCACGCCGCGTCCAGCCCGACCATTGATGGGGAACGTCGAGCACGATGCACGGCGTGGTCATGCGCAGCGTGTCGAACACCGCGTCGAAAGCCTCCGCGCCGAAATCGTAGACGCGGTCGAGCGTTACGGGCGCGGCGAGCAGGCTAAGCCGCTCGGTGCATTTGGCGAGCAGGCGCTCCATCAGCGCCGTGTCCGGCCGGTCCTGCGACAGCACCGCGTTGGCGATGCCCTGCATCGGGTCCTGGTTGTAGTCGAGACCCGCGGTGCCGAAGGCAAGGTCGAGATCGATCACGACGGAGTCGAGCGCGAGATCGCGGGCGATGGTCCAGGCCACATTGTGCGCGACGGTGGAGGCGCCGACGCCACCCTTGGCGCCGACCACCGCGATGACGCGGCCGGTGATGATGGTTTCGGACGCCGAGAACAGGCTGCAGATCGAGCGAACGACGTCGAGCGTTTCGACCGGTCCCACCACATAGTCGTTGACGCCGCGGCGCACCAGCTCGCGATAGGGCGCGGTGTCGTTGGGATTGCCGATCACGACCACACGGGTGCCGGGATCGCAGACGCCGGCGAGGTCGTCGAGCCCTTCGAGGATGTCACGCGTGCCGTCGGATTCGATCACGATGACGTTCGGCGTCGGCATCGTTTCATAGACTTCGATGGCCGCGGCGAGGCCACCGTCCTTGGCGGTGAGATGTGCCTTGGCAAGACGGCGATCCTGCCCCGCCGCGGTCATCGCGGCGAGCGTCTGCGCGGTCTCGCAAAAGGCCTGCACGGAGATGCGAGGAACCGGCGCAATGTGTTCCTCGGGGTGCTGCGGATCGTCCGCTTCTTCGTCGTGGACGCTTGTCATCTGCCTGTGTCGCTGAGTTTGGCCTTGTCGGCCTCTGGATTGGCGGTTGCGATCGGCGTGCCCTTGCGATAGCGCTCGAAGGCGATGTCGCGCCGTGCGGTATAGACCGGCGTCTCGGACCGCGGCTGCTCGAGGTCGGCCGGATTGTCGATCATCGCCGCGAGATTGCGCTGGGTGGCGCAGCCCAGATTGAAGTAGGGCCGGTTCTCGTTGTAGCCGGGATCGAGGATGTTGGGGCCAACGTCTTCGGGCCACAGCCCGCAGGGGCCGGCGACCGCGGCGATCCGCGAATAGCTCAGGCGGATGGTGGGCAGCAGTCCGGGATCCTCGGGCCGATAAGGATGCTGGACGATCGCACGGGAGGGTACGCCGCCGGATGCGAGCACGGAACGAATTTCGTGATAGGTCGCTGCCGCCGCGCGCGAATTCGCGGCGTCGACGGGGACATCGACGACTACCGAGCCCGTGCCTTCGCGGCCCCAGTCCCGGGCAACGCCGGTGACGTCCGAGCGCTGTGCGGCCGAGAGGCCGCCGCGAGCCTTGCCGACGAAGATCACGATCGACTTCTTGGCTTCCTGCACCGCGATCGGGTGACGCTGGCGATAGTCGGTCGGCACCGTCTGGGTGACGATCTCGCCGGTGGTGTTGCAGGCGCCCAGCATGACGGAGAGTCCCGTCAGTGCCAGCGCGACGCTCAACTTGCGACGTCGATCGGCCATGGTTTTCGTCATCGCTTCATCCCCTCTTGCCCTCTTGCCCGTCCCTCGCCTCGTTCCCCAAGCCGTCCGTTCGTCATCAGTCGATGATGAAACCGAAATCGTCGGGCGTGCCCGCGATCGGATCGACGCGGCGCGCGATGCCATAGAGACGGTTCATGCGGCCGAGCAGCGCCGTCTGGGCGTCAGACGCCGGCGCGAAGCCGTCGTCGGGCCGCGACAATTCCTTCTGGGCCACCGCGCGCACCACATAGGGCGTCACGATCACCATCAGCTCGGTCTCGTTGTTGACGAAGTCCTGGCTGCGGAACAGCGCGCCGAGGATCGGCACCTGGTCGACGCCGGGCAGGCCGTTGATCGCCTGTTTGGTCTGCTGCTGGATCAGGCCGGCCATCGCCATCGAGCCGCCCGAGGGAATTTCCAGCGTCGTTTCGGCGCGTCGGGTCTGGATCGAGGGGATGGTGATCGAGTTGGTCGAGGACGAGGACAGCGCCTGGGTGACCGTGATGGCGCTCTGGCTCGACAGCTCGGACACCTCAGTCATCACGCGCAGGCTGATTCGGCCCTCGCTGAGCACGACCGGGGTGAAGTTCAGGGAGATGCCGAACTTCTTGTAGGTGATCTGGGTGGTACAGACGTGGGTGACCGGATCGCAGGCATAGCCTGACGGAATCGGGAATTCGCCGCCGGCGATGAAGGTGGCGGATTCGCCGGAGATCGCGGTCAGGCTCGGTTCGGCGAGCGTGCGCATGACACCGGCGCTTTCCATCGCGCGCATCGTGGCGCTGACGGTCGCGACGCCCTTGGTGAGGCCGGCAACGCCTAATCCGTTGTTGCTGACGATCGGTCCGCCGCTGACCGAGAACGGGTTGGAATTGTTGAAGTTCACGACCGCGGTGCCGGCGTTCAGGCTGGCGCTGAGATCGACGCCCAGCTGCTTGACGATATCGCGGCGCACTTCGCCGACGACGACCTTGAGCATCACCTGGTCGCGGCCCGCGCACGACGATGTTGTTGACGACCTTCTCAGAGTTGCCGACCAGCTTCGCGGCGACGTCGCCGGCCTGCTGGGCCTCGACCGGGCTCGACACCGAGCCGGTCAGCATCACGCTGTCGCCGACGCCTTCGATCTGCACGCCCGGCAGCGACTGACGCAGCGCCGCACGCATGCCGTTGAGGTCGCGCTTCACCGCGATGTCATAGGCGGCGACCTGCTGGCCGTCGGCGCCGAAGAACACGACGTTGGTCTGGCCGACCTGTGCGCCGATGATATAGGCGCGTTGGGCCGAGCGGATCACCGCATTGGCAATCTTGGGATCGGCCACCAGCACGTCCTTGACCTCGCGCGGCAGGTCGATGACGGCGGATTTGCCGACGCCGAGCGACAGGAAGCGCGTCCTCGCCGGCGCGATCGTCGCGACCGATGCCACATCGAGATCCGGTGCCTGCATCGGCGCCTGGTCGCCGACCGGCGCATCTGCGGCGCTGACGACCTCGGGGGCTGCGAAGAGCCCCAGGATCAGCATCGTCCCCGTCCAGAACGAGCGCGCGCGATTCCCCCGAATGCGCATGCCGGTCCGATCATCCCCGTAGTTCATCATGTCCCCATCACTTCTGTGACGTCAGTTGCCGCGCCTGCACGCCGTAGCGAATGACGTTGATCCCGCCGGGACGCTTGATCGCCTGGTCCTCGGGCGTGCCGTCGACCGAGTTGGCATCGACGATGCTGCGCAGCGCGAGCGACAGCGTGCCGCTCTGACGCGCGGCCGATAGCGTGGCGACCTGGTCGGGCCTGAGCTCGAGCGTGACGGTCTTGCCGACGACGGCGTTCTGGCCGTCCTTTTCCTTCGGCGCCTGGTCGATCGCGAGCACGCGGATATTGGTCAGGATGACCTCGGACAGGACGAGGTCGTTACCGCCGGTCGGGCCGTTGCTGTTGTTCGCGCCGTCGGGATTCTTCAGGCGGCGGGTCAGCACGACATCGACGCGGTCATTCGGCAGGATGAAGCCGCCGGCGCCGGTCTCGGCTGAGAGTTCGGTGGAGACGGCGCGCATGCCCGACGGCAGGATCGCGGCCATGAAGCCGGAGCCTTCCGCCTTGACCAGCTTCTGCTCGCGGATCGGCTCGCCTTGCATCAACGGCACGCGCGCGATCGAACCTGCGATCTGGGTCTGCGCCTCGGGCCTGTTGTCGCGGCGGATGAAGGCGCTGCTCGCGGTCGCCGCCGGCCAGACCTGCCATTGCAGGTCATCGGGCTTCACGGCCTGGCCGAGCTGGATGTCGTTCTTGGCGACCAGCACCTCGACCGTCGGCAGCTTCTCGGCGACGGGGAGAGCGGGCGCGGGCCTGTTCTCATAGCCGCTCGCCAGATACGCAGCGACGCCGCCGGCGCCCAGCGCGATGACGAGAACGACAATGCGTGCGGTGTTCATACGCTTCTACTCTTACGCGGGGCACTCGAACCGCACCTAGCGGGTTCCCCGACGTCGATGAGTAGGCAGTAAAAGTATAAGGGGTGTTGCGAGGCCGAATGTGAGCGCGGGCGGCGCTGCGGTCTTTCGGCAGATGGTGAACGTCGCGTTAGCCGGTCGGCCACCGGCTCCGTAGTTTCACGCAGCGGCCCACGCGTTCGAATGATGCGCGCGGCGTCATGGTGAATGGGTGGTTAGTGATGTGCGCGCGGAGCAGCGTGCGCGGTGCGTAGCCCGGATTTTTCTTCACTCCGGGCTACGCACCGGTGCCTACTTCGCCCGCTTCTGCTCGATGACGTCCCAGAGTTTTGCCGCAACGTCAGGGCCGCCGAGATTTGCAATCGCGCGAATGCCGGTTGGCGAGGTCACGTTGATCTCGGTGAGGTTGCCGTTGATGACGTCGATGCCGACGAACAACAGCCCGCGCTCGCGCAGCGCCGGGCCGACGGTGGCGCAGATCTCGCGCTCGCGCGGCGTGAGCTCGGTCTCCTGCGCTGCGCCGCCGCGCACCATGTTGGAGCGGAGGTCGTCTGCGGCCGGGACGCGGTTCACCGCGCCGGCGAACTCGCCGTTGATCAGGATGATGCGCTTGTCGCCGTGCTTCACCTCGGGGATGAACTGCTGGATCACCCAGGGCTCCATGAAGGTCACCGAGAACATGTCGAACAGCGACCCGAAATTCATGTCCTGGGGCATCACGCGGAATACCGCCGCGCCGCCGTGGCCGTGCAGCGGCTTCATGACGACGGCGCCGTTCTTGTCGCGAAAAGCGTTGATCTCGTCCAGGTCGCGCGAGATCAGCGTCGGCGGCATCAGCTGCGGAAAGTTCATCACGAGCAGCTTTTCCGGCGCATTGCGCACCGAGGCGGGATCGTTGACGACGAGTGTCTTCGGATGGATGCGTTCGAGGAGGTGGGTCGAGGTGATGTAGGCGAGGTCGAATGGCGGGTCCTGGCGCAGCAGCACCACGTCAAAGCCGTTGAGCGCCTCGCGCCGGGGCTCGCCCAGGGTGAAGTGATTGCCGGGCTCGTCGCGTACGGTGAGCAGCTGGACGGGAGCGACGATCTCCTCGCCGACCATCGAGAGCTTGTCGGGCGTGTAATAGGACAGGCCGTGGCCGCGCTTCTGCGCCTCCAGCAGCAGCGCAAAGGTGGAATCGCCCTTGATGTTGATGCGGGCGATGGGGTCCATCTGGACGGCGACGTTCAGTTTCATGGTCTGCCTTTCAGGTCGAGGCGTCGAATGCCGCCAACACATGGCGTGGAAGTGACCGCGGCGCAATCAGCATGGCATCGAATCGCATTTCAAATTCCGCATGCTCGGGATGCGCGACGAGCCAGCCTTGCGCGGCATTGATGATGCGCTGCTGCTGGCGCGGCGTCACGGCGAAGGCGGCGTCGTCCAGCGTCGCGCGCGCCTTGACCTCGACGAAGGCGATCAAATCGCGGCGGCGCGCCACGATGTCGATCTCGCCATGCGGTGTGCGGTAGCGTTTGGCGAGGATGCGGTAGCCCTTGGCCATGAGATAGGCTGCGGCGCGGCTTTCCGCGGAGATGCCGGTGCGGAACGCGGCGACGCGCTCGGGCGAGGCGACCTTCGGTTCCGCCGGGACCTCATTCTTCGCCATCGCCGCCCCGCAGGTCTTTGGCAAGCGCGAGCGCGCGGGCATAAACCTCGCGGCGCGGCCGGCCCGAGAGCGCGACCGCGTGCGCCACCGCGTCCTTGACGCTGTGCGCGGCAAGCTGCTCGCGCAGGACGTCGTCGAGCGCATCCGATGTCAGCATCTCGGCATCCGGCGCAGGCGGAGCGATCACCAGCACGAATTCGCCGCGCGTCTCCAGCGTGTCGGCGTCGCGCGCCAGCTCCTGCAGCGTCGCGCGCGAAATCTCCTCGTGCAGTTTGGTCAGCTCGCGGCAGATCGCGGCTTCGCGGGTCCCCATGATCTCGGCGAGCTCCGCGAGCGTGTCCTGCACGCGGTTGCCGGAGTCGAACATCACCAGCGTCGCATCGATGCGCGCGAGTTCGGCCAGGCGCGATCGTCGCGCGGCCGATTTCGACGGCAAGAACCCCTCGAAGAAGAAGCGGTCGGTCGGCAGCGCGGCGACCGACAGCGCCGCCAGCACCGAGGACGGGCCGGGCAGCGCGTAGACCGCGTGGCCGGCGGCGCAGACCTCGCGCACCAGCTTGAAGCCGGGATCCGAGATCAGCGGCGTGCCGGCGTCCGACACCAGCGCGATGGAGCCGCCCTGCCCCAGCGCCTCCAGGATTTTTGGACGGGCCGCTTCGGCGTTGTGCTCGTGATATTGCTTGAGCTGCGCCGCAATGGCGTAGCGCTCGGTCAGACGCCGCGTGATGCGGGTGTCCTCGCAGGCGATGACATCGACCCCGGCGAGGGTCTGCAGCGCCCGCAGCGTGATGTCGCCGAGATTGCCGATGGGAGTCGCGACCAGATGCAGGCCCGGCGCGGCCTTCGGCGCCGCAAGACGATGGGCGTCGATGGAGAAACCGCGCGAGGCGGGTTCCGTAGTCTCAGGTGTATTTATCGGGGATGGCTTTGCGCGCATGATGAATCGAACTTAGGCATGATCCCCGGGGCTGGGAACCGGTCCTCGGAAAAAGATCGCTTGGGTGAGGAGCGAGGAAGGACGGGAATGTGATCCATCGGGCATCACATTCCAGAGGGAATGAAGCGTCAGCGCCATATTCACGGCGGAAACGCCGCCTTGATGCTGGGTGGCGGCGGTGGACAGCCAGCCAGGACTTTAAGGTTGAGCCGCGTTAAGCGGTCATTATCCTTTTGTTTGAGTTAACTATTTGCCGACAATATGCCTGAATTCACGGCTTGTGTCGTGGAAACAATGTCGTGACCGGCTGGCGACGGTCGGTCAGAAGAGAAGCTGCTATGACGGGCCCGCGTGATCCCAGATCTTCCTTTTCGGAGGAGTCTCCCGTTCGGGGGCCCCTGATATCAGGGGCGACCCGGCGGAGCGCGCTGGGCCTGTTGCTCGGCACGCCGCTGCTGTCGGCCTGCGCCGGCGTCCAGCAGAGCCTGAGCCAGTTCAGCAGTTCCTCCCCGCCTCCTGCCCAGCCGGCAGGCCCGCCGCAACAGGCAACGACCGCCGGCAACGGCGGGGTGAAGGTCGCCGTGATCCTGCCGCTCTCGGCGGCCGGCAATGCGGGTCTTGCCGCGCAGTCGATGCGCAACGCCGCCGAGATGGCGCTGGCCGAGTTCCAGAATCCCAACATCCAGCTCCTGATCAAGGACGACAATGGCAGCCCGCAGGGCGCGCAGGCGAGCGCCCAGCAGGCGGTCGACGAGGGCGCCGAGATCATCCTGGGTCCGCTGTTCGCGCAGTCGGTGCCTGCGGTGGCCCAGATCGCGCGCACGCGCGGCATCTCGGTGATCGCGTTCTCGACCGACTCCAGCATCGCCGGCCGCGGCGTTTATCTGCTGAGTTTCCTGCCGGAATCCGACGTCAACCGCATCGTCGAATATTCTGCCGGCATCGGAAAGCGCGCCGTCGCCGTACTCGTGCCAGACAATGCCTATGGCAATGTGGTCGAGGCCGCGGTGAAGGCGGCAGTGCCGCGCCGCGGCGGGCGCATCGTCGCGTTCGAGAAATACGGCGCCGATCGCGCGACGCCGGCCCGGACCGTGGCGCAGCAACTCGGCAGCGCCGATGCGTTGTTCATCGCCGATGACGGCGACGCCGTCGTCGCAGTCGCCGATGCGATGACCGCGGCGGGTGCAAATCTGCGCAATATCCAGCTGCTCGGCACCGGCCTGTGGGACGGTCCGCGCGTCTATGCCAGCCCAAGCTTGCAAGGCGGCCTCTACGCCGCGCCGGACCCGGCTGGCTTCCGCGCCTTCTCCGGCCGCTATCGCACCAAATACGGCGCCGAGCCGGTGCGTACCGCAACGCTCGCCTATGACGCGGTCGCCCTCGTCGCCGCGCTGGCGCGCACACAAGGCACGACGCGCTTCTCGTCCGACGTGCTCACCAATCCCTCCGGCTTTGCCGGCATCGACGGCCTGTTCCGCTTCCGCGCCGATGGGACGAACGAGCGCGGGCTTGCGGTGATGAAGGTGACGACCGGCGGCGGCGTGGCCGTCGCGGGCTCGCCGAAGAGTTTTGGGGCGTAGTTGCTTTCGTAGAACTCGTTACGCCGCCAGATCCGCAACCACCGCGTCCAGCACCGGGAATCCGCTGCTGGTGACGCGCAGACGCCCCGTTGCATCCACCGTGATCGCGCCTTCTTCGCGCAGCAGCGTGATGCGCTTGGGATCGAGCGAGCGGCCGGAGAGAGCCCTGTAGCGCTCGGGGTCGATGCCTTCTGCAAGGCGCAATCCCATCAGCAGGAATTCGTCGGAGCGCTCTTCGCTGTTGAGGAGATCGTCGGTGACAATGCCGTGGCCGTTGGTCTCGACCCGCATCAGCCAGGCTTCGGGGCGCTTCTCGGTGGCGGTGGCATGCCTGATACCGTCGATGTCGAGCCGGCCATGAGCGCCGGGGCCGACGCCGGCCGGCATATTCCTCGCCGCGCCAGTAGACCAGATTGTGCCGGCACTCGGCGCCCGGCCGCGCATGATTTGAGATCTCGTAGGCGGGCAGGCCGAGCTTCTCGCAGGTCTCCTGCGTGACGTCGTAGAGCGCGCGTGCGATCGCTTCATCCGGCGTCTTCAGCTTGCCGGCCTGATGCAGGCCAAAGAACGGCGTGCCTTCTTCGATCGTCAATTGATAGAGCGACAGGTGCTCGGCCGCTTCATCGATCGCGAGACGCAGTTCATCGGCCCACATCGCCGGCGTCTGGTCGGGACGGGCATAGATCAGGTCGAACGAATAACGATCAAACGAGCGGCGCGCGATGGCGACGGCATCGAGTGCCTCGCGCGCGCTGTGCATGCGGCCCAGTGCTTTCAGTGAGGCATCGTCGAGCGCCTGCACGCCGAGCGAGACACGGTTGACGCCGGCGGCACGATAACCGGCAAAGCGCGTGGCTTCGACGCTGGTCGGGTTTGCCTCCAGCGTGACTTCGACGTCTTTCGCCACAGCCCAGTGCTTGCCGATGGCGTCGAGCACAGCGCCGACAGTCGCAGGCTGCATCAGCGATGGCGTGCCGCCGCCGAGAAAGATCGAGGTGACCTCGCGACCGGGCGAACGTTGCGCGGTCGTTTCGATCTCACGCGCGAATGCTGCCGCAAAACGCGCTTCGTCGATCGCAACGTGGCGGACATGGCTGTTGAAGTCGCAATAGGGGCACTTCGACAGGCAGAACGGCCAGTGCACGTAGACGCCGAAGGCTTCCTTAGCGCGGTCCAAGGCAGATCTCCGCCAGTTTCACGAAGGCGCGGGCACGATGCGACAGACCAAGACCGAGCGGCGGCAGGCCGTGCTTCTCGATGCTCTCCATCTCGCCGAAGGTGCGGCTGTGGCCGTCGGGCAAAAACATCGGGTCGTAGCCGAAGCCGGCGGTGCCGCGCGGCGGCCACACCAGCGTGCCGTCGACGCGCGCCTCGACCTCTTCGAGATGATCGTCGGGCCATGCGACGCAGAGCGCGGAAACGAAGTGCGCCTTGCGCTTGTCGGGCGTGGTCGCGCCGCGCTCCTGCAACAGCCGTTCGATCTGCGCCATCGCCGCGGCAAAATCCTTGCTCGGACCGGCCCAGCGCGCTGAATAGATGCCCGGCGCGCCATCGAGCGCGTCGACCACGATGCCGGAATCATCGGCGAAAGACGGAAGCTTCGTCGCTTGGGCTGCCGCGATCGCCTTGATCGCAGCATTGCTGCGGAAATCGTTGCCGGTTTCTTCCGGCTCGGGAAGGCCGAGCTCGCCGGCCGACACCGCCTCGACGCCGTAAGGCGCGAGCAGCTCCTTCATCTCGGCGAGCTTGCCGGGATTGTGGGTCGCGATGACGAGCTTTCCGGTGATTCGGCGATGCATCGGCTTATTGACTACGCTACCGCCAGTTTCTGCAAGTCCACGAGACGCGCGACGCCCTTGCGCGCCAGCGCCATCAGCGCCAGCAACTCGGCTTCCGTGAACGGCTCGCGTTCCGCAGTGCCCTGGACCTCGATGATGCGGCCATCGCCCGTCATGACGAAATTGGCGTCGGTGTCGGCTTCCGAATCCTCGGCATAGTCGAGGTCGAGCACGGGCGTGCCTTTGTAGATGCCGCAGGAGATCGCGGCGACGTTGTCGCGCAACACGTTGGCCTTGACCATGTTGCGCGCCTTCATCCAGTTGACGCAATCGGCGAGCGCGACCCAGGCACCGGTGATCGAGGCCGTGCGGGTGCCGCCATCGGCCTGGAGCACGTCGCAATCGACCGTGATCTGGCGCTCACCCATCGCTTCGAGATTGATGATGGTGCGAAGCGAACGGCCGATCAGGCGCTGAATTTCGACGGTGCGGCCGCTCTGCTTTCCAGCCGAGGCCTCGCGGCGGGTGCGTTCCGAGGTCGCGCGCGGCAGCATGCCGTATTCGGCGGTGACCCAGCCGCGGCCCTGGCCCTTCAGCCATGGTGGCAGGCGGTCTTCCAGTGTGGCGGTGACCAGCACGTGGGTGTCGCCGAATTTCACCAGGCACGAGCCTTCCGCATATTTGACCACGCCGCGCTCCAGCGTCACGGGGCGCAATTCGTCAGGCGCACGGCGGCTTGGCCGCATGGGAAATCCTCCAAAACTCTCGGAAAAGGGCTATTCGCGGTGCTTGTAGGTGGGGTGAGGGTGGGCGGCAAGGGGGAAGATCGAGACCTTATTCACCCCCGATTTTCGATCCGCGAACGCCACGCTTGTCAGAAGCGCCCGGGATAGACAAATTACGTGCATCCGAGAGGAGTTACCGTCTGTGGCCCATCACGATCCGATCCATCTGATCGCGCCGCGCGCGGGTCTCGCCCAGCTCAACGAGCGTTCCCGCGACATCTTTCGTCAAATTGTCGAAAGCTATCTCGCGACCGGGGAGCCCGTCGGCTCGCGCAATATTTCGCGCCTGATCGCCATGCCGCTGTCGCCGGCCTCGGTCCGCAACGTCATGGCCGATCTGGAACAGCTCGGCCTGATCTATGCCCCGCATACCTCCGCCGGCCGGCTGCCGACGGAACTCGGCCTGCGCTTTTTCGTCGATGCCCTGATGCAGGTCGGCGACCTCACCGAGGCCGAGCGGCAGGCGATCCAGAGCCAGCTCACCTCCGTCGGGCAGGCGCAATCAGTCGAGGCCGCGCTGGAGGAGGCGCTGACGCGGCTCTCCGGCCTCACGCGCGCCGCCGCGGTGGTGCTGACGCCAAAATCCAATGCGCGGCTCAAACACATCGAATTCGTCCGCCTGGAACCGGAGAAGGCGCTGGTGATCCTGGTCGGCGAGGATGGCCAGGTTGAAAACCGCGTGCTGGTGCTGCCGCTGGGGGTTCCCTCCTCGGCACTCACCGAGGCCGGCAATTTCCTCAACGCGCGGATCCGCGGCCGGACCCTGGCCGAGGCGCGGCTCGAGCTCGAGACCGCACTCGGAGAGGCCCGCGCCGAGCTCGATCAGCTCACGCAAAAGGTGATTTCCGCCGGTATCGCCAGCTGGTCCGGCGGCGAGAGCGAGGACCGCCAGCTCATCGTCCGCGGCCACGCCAATTTGCTCGAAGATTTGCATGCGCTGGAGGATCTGGAGCGCGTTCGCCTGCTGTTCGACGATCTCGAAACCAAGCGCGGCGTGATCGACCTGCTCGGCCGGGCCGAGACCGCGGAAGGCGTGCGGATCTTCATCGGCAGTGAGAACAAGCTGTTCTCGCTGTCGGGCTCTTCCACCATCATCTCGCCCTATCGGGATGCCGCCGGCCATATTGTCGGCGTTCTGGGCGTAATCGGGCCGACACGGCTGAATTATGCCCGTGTGATCCCGACCGTGGACTACGCCGCCCGCATCGTCAGCCGCCTCCTGGGGGGCTGACCGGCGCCTTGGGCCGATCACGGGCGCTTGATTTTCGCCGTCCGAAGCACGATATCCGGGCGAGAAAATCCCTGAGACGTTTGAGAAGAGAGCCGATGACCGATCGAGACCGGCAACCCGAAGACGCGGCCGCTGTGACGCCCGAGCCCGTGGTGTCAAAACCCTACATCATGCCGGACGATCCCGAGCCCGGCTCGGTCGAGCTTTTGCAGAAGGAAGCCGCCGAGGCGCGCGACCGCATGCTGCGGACGCTGGCCGAGATGGAAAATTTGCGCAAGCGCACCGCCAAGGAGGTCGCTGACTCCAAGCTCTACGGCGTCACCGGCTTTGCCCGTGACGTGCTCGATATCGCCGACAACCTCCAGCGCGCGCTCGATGCCGTTCCGGCCGATGCCCGTGCGGCGGCCGATCCCGGCCTGGCTTCGCTGATCGAGGGCGTCGAGCTGACCGAGCGCTCGCTGCTCAACGCGCTGGAAAAACACGGCGTGAAGAAGTTCGACCCCTCGGGGCAGAAGTTCGATCCGAACTTCCAGCAGGCGATGTTTGAGGTTCCCGATGCGTCGGTGCCCGCGGGCACCGTCGTGCAGGTGATGCAGGCCGGCTATACCATCGGCGAGCGCGTGCTGCGCCCCGCTTTGGTCGGTGTCGCCAAGGGCGGCGCGAAGGCCGCGCCCGCCGCCAACAGCAACGAGCCGGTTTAGCTCTCAATCCCCATGTTGAGGAGACGCGCGCGGAGAAGCGCGCTCCTCGGGATGAGGGTCTTGCAGCTCTCGGCGTCGCCTACGCGCTCGGCGCGATATCCGCAGACTGAATCCGCTTCACGCCGGCCTTGGCCATGTCGGCCCAGGCTTTTGCGAGCGAACCCTGATTGTCGATGCCGCGGCAGGCGTCTTCCACCACATAGACCTCGAAGCCCGCCTTGCGGGCGTCGAGCGCGGTCCAGGCGACGCAGAAATCCGTCGCCAGCCCCGCGACGAAGACGCGCTTGATCTTGCGCGCCTTCAGATAGCCGGCAAGGCCGGTCGAGGTCTTGCCGTCGGCTTCGAGGAAGGCCGAATAGCTGTCGACGTCCTTGTGAAAACCCTTGCGGATAATGAGTTCGGCGTGCGGGATCGCAAGGTCCTTCGACAGCGCGGCGCCGTCGGTGCCCTGCACGCAATGGTCGGGCCACAGCACCTGCTTGCCGTAGGGAAGGTCGACGGTCTCGAACGGCTTCTTGCCGGAGTGTGCCGACGCAAACGAAACATGGCCTTGCGTGTGCCAGTCCTGTGTCATCACCACGTTCGAAAACGCTTTGGCCGTCTTGTTGATGACCGGCACCACCTGCTCGCCTTCCTTTACGGCGAGGCTGCCGCCGGGCAGGAAGCAGTTCTGCACGTCGATCACGAGCAGCGCGGATGCATCGTCCGGCTTGATCGATGCCGCTGCTAAGAGCGCGCTTGGCACGAGGGTCGCGAGCGCCGTCGTTGCAAGCGCCGTCAAGATGTGTCGCCGATCCAGCATGGTCCGCCTCCCTCCAGATTGAACGGAGGAGCGCCTAGTTCCGCTCGTGTACGAACAGAAGCCCGAAAATGCAGCCGGATGTGGTCAGCGCATGGGCCTTTCAGCCCTTCGGCTGGATGCCGTCGCGTACCGCGCGGAAGCGGGTGAAGGCGGCCGGCCACTGGTCGCGCGGGGCGCTGGCGATGATGCGCAGCGAAGCGCCAGCGCTGCTGAAGCGGATCCACTGCACCACGGTCACCGCCGTCTTGTCCTTGCCGCTGATACCGTCGATCCGGGTCTCGAAACCCTGCTGGCCGTTGATGCGAAGCGGCTCGGACATGGTGACGCGCGACTCGCGCACGCCAGGAATCTGCAGCGCCGCCTCCTGGGCGAAGCGGGCGCGGTCGTCGGCCTGCTGCGGGGTGGCGCCGATCACGCCGAGGATCATGAAGGGCTTCGATTCATAGCCTGTGCTCTCGTCGCCGTCGGCCAGGATGATGCTTGAGCCCGGCGCCAGCATGCGGACGTCCTTGAATTCGGCGAGATCGGTGATCTTGAACGGCATCAGCGCGAGCTGCTCGTCGGCCGAGACCTGCTTGCGGGTGGCGACGCTCGCAAACATCTGCCGCACCGCCTCGTCGGTGTAGATCTTGATCGCATTCTCCGGAATCTGCACCGCGACATAGCCGGAGAAGCCGGCGCCCGGCACGATCATCGAATAGCGCCTCACGGGGGTTTCGCCGGCCTTGCCGCTCTCGGTGGTGAAATAGGCCAGGCCCGCAGGCGTCTCGATCTTGTCCTGCTTGACGCCGTTGGTTCCGGCCGGATTGGAATTGAAGGCGCTCACGACCTCGCCATAAGCCGCCGGCGGCAGCTCGGTGATCAGCACCTTGACGTTGCCGTCCTCGCTCTGGAAGCCCGGAAACGTCTTGGCCGTGCTGAGGCCGACCAACGGCACCATGCCGAGGCGCAAGCCAGGCGGGAAAACGGCGTCGGCAGCCAGAGCCGGAAGTGCGGAGGCGACGAGGAGGGCGAGCGCAGCGAGGGGGCGGGTCAGCTTCATGGGCACTCTGATTGGTTCACATTGAGGCCGTTCGATGGTCGGCCACCGGGCCGCTTTGTCGCGCGGCGCAGCCTCGATGGCGGCTCTCCGGCGACCGCCTTTTAGCGGGTTTGCCTCGCCGGTAACAGGGCGCGCGGTTCATGGTGGCGGGGGCTGGCTGATATCTGAACCTGTTAATAATTCCTCACCCGTAAGGGCGGTTCAGCCCGGATATGATGCTCCCAAACCCGATGTTTTCACGGCCGAAACTTGCGTTCTCTCCTTGCGGGCCCCTCCCCCCCTCCTATATGAGCGTCAACCATCGCAATATCGCGAATGTTTGATCTTAGGGGGTTTCGGTTCGGGTGCCTTCTGGGCCCAGCCAGCCTGCCGCAAAAACAAGGATATCAGGACCATGGGAAAGGTCATCGGGATCGACCTCGGTACCACGAATTCGTGCGTCGCCGTAATGGATGGCAAGAACGCCAAAGTCATCGAGAATTCCGAAGGCATGCGCACGACGCCTTCGATCGTCGCCGTGACCGACGACGGTGAGCGCCTCGTCGGCCAGCCTGCCAAGCGCCAGGCCGTCACCAATCCCGAGCGCACCTTCTTCGCAGTGAAGCGCCTGATCGGCCGCCGCTACGACGACCCGATGGTCGAGAAGGACAAGAAGCTCGTTCCGTACAAGATCGTGAAGGCTTCCAACGGCGACGCCTGGGTCGAGGCCGACGGCCAGACCTACTCGCCCTCGCAGGTCTCCGCCTTCATCTTGCAGAAGATGAAGGAGACCGCGGAAGCTCATCTCGGCCAGAAGGTCGACCAGGCCGTCATCACCGTTCCCGCCTACTTCAACGACGCCCAGCGCCAGGCGACCAAGGACGCCGGCAAGATCGCGGGCCTTGAAGTGCTGCGCATCATCAACGAGCCGACCGCGGCTGCGCTCGCTTATGGTCTGGACAAGACCAAGGCCGGTACGATCGCCGTGTACGACCTCGGCGGCGGCACGTTCGACGTCTCGATTCTCGAAATCGGCGACGGCGTGTTCGAGGTGAAGTCGACCAACGGCGACACCTTCCTCGGCGGCGAAGATTTCGACATGCGCCTGGTCGGCTATCTCGCTGACGAGTTCCAGAAGGAGCAGGGCATCAACCTGCGCAACGACAAGCTCGCGTTGCAGCGCCTGAAGGAAGCCGCTGAAAAGGCCAAGATCGAGCTGTCGTCGACGACGCAGACCGAGATCAACCTGCCCTTCATCACCGCGGACCAGACCGGCCCGAAGCATCTGACGATGAGGCTCACCCGTGCCAAGTTCGAAGCGCTGGTTGACGACCTCGTCCAGAAGACCGTCGAGCCCTGCCGCAAGGCGCTGAAGGATGCCGGCCTCACCGCCGCCGAGATCGGCGAAGTGGTGCTGGTCGGTGGGATGTCGCGCATGCCGAAGGTCCAGGAAGTCGTGAAGCAGCTGTTCGGCAAGGAGCCGCACAAGGGCGTCAACCCGGATGAAGTCGTGGCGATCGGCGCCGCGATCCAGGCCGGCGTGCTTCAGGGCGACGTCAAGGACGTGCTGCTGCTCGACGTGACCCCGCTGTCGCTGGGCATCGAGACGCTGGGCGGCGTGTTCACCCGTATCATCGACCGCAACACCACGATCCCGACCAAGAAGAGCCAGGTGTTCTCGACCGCCGAGGACAGCCAGAACGCGGTTACGATACGCGTCTTCCAGGGCGAGCGTGAAATGGCGGCCGACAACAAGATGCTCGGCCAGTTCGACCTGATGGGCATTCCGCCGGCCCCGCGCGGCATGCCGCAGATCGAAGTGACCTTCGATATCGACGCCAACGGCATCGTCAACGTGTCGGCCAAGGACAAGGCGACTTCCAAGGAGCAGCAGATTCGCATCCAGGCTTCCGGCGGTCTGTCGGAAGCCGACATCGAGAAGATGGTCAAGGACGCCGAGGCCAATGCCGAGGCGGACAAGAAGCGCCGCGAGGCCGTCATGGCCAAGAACGATGCGGACGGACTGGTGCATTCGACCGAGAAGGCGCTGGCCGAGCACGGTTCGAAGATCGCCGAGACCGAGCGCCGCTCCATTGAGGATGCCGTCAGCGACCTCAAGGAAGCGCTGAAGGGCGACGATGCCGAAGCGATCAAGGCCAAGACCCAAACGCTGGCCCAGGCTTCGATGAAGCTCGGCGAGGCCATTTACACGCAGCAGGCCGAGGCCGACGCCAAGAAGGATGCGGCCAAGGACGACGTCGTCGACGCGGAATTCACCGAAGTCGACGACGATAAGAACAACAAGAAGTCCGCCTGAACCCCGCGAGGGTGATGATGCGGACGGTTTGGACCCCACACGCGCCAACGGCCTCCTCCCTCGCGGGGGAGGCCATCGTGCCGGGCCGGGCGGGCCAAGATTCTGTTAAAATCGGCCCCGTTACGATCGATCAATTCCCAGCCGCTATGCTGAATGTCGCCATGCTGCCCTCTGCCGTAAGGCGGAGGAGCGCTTATATCGTCGCGTGGCGACGTCGTTTCGCTCCGATTTGAATCGCGATTGGATAGACCGAGCTCATCATGTCCACGTCCACCAAGCGCTGCTACTACGAAACCCTCGAAGTCGAACGCGGTGCCGACGATTCCGTCCTGAAATCGTCGTTCCGCAAGCTGGCGATGAAGTTTCACCCCGACCGCAATCCCGGGGACAACACCAGCGAAGTCAAGTTCAAGGAAATCAACGAGGCCTACGAGGTCCTGAAAGATAAGGACAAGCGCGCAGCCTATGACCGTTACGGTCATGCCGCCTTCGAGCAGGGCGGCGGCGGCGCCGGTTTCGGTGCGGGATTCGCCTCCTCCTTCTCCGACATTTTCGAAGATTTGTTCGGCATGGCCGGACAGCGCGGCGGTGGCCGCGGCGGCCGCGAGCGCGGCGCCGACCTGCGCTACAACATGGAAATCACGCTCGAGGAAGCTTTTGGCGGCAAGACCGCGCAGATCGAGATCCCGGTCTCGGTCACCTGCGAGGCCTGTTCGGGCATCGGCGCCAAGGCCGGCACCAAGCCGAAGACCTGCTCGACCTGCGGCGGCGCCGGACGCGTACGGCAGTCGCAGGGCTTCTTCACGCTGGAGCGGACCTGTCCGGGGTGCCAGGGCCGCGGCCAGATGATCGAGGACGCCTGCCCGTCCTGCTCGGGTCAGGGGCGCGTCACCCGCGAGCGGAATCTGTCGGTCAACATTCCTCCGGGCGTTGAGGACGGCACCAGGATCAGGCTCGCCGGCGAGGGCGAGGCCGGGGTCCGCGGCGGCCCGCCCGGCGACCTCTACATCTTCCTGTCGCTGTCCCAGCACCAGTTCTTCCAGCGCGACGGCGCCGATCTGCATTGTCGTGTGCCGATCTCGATGGTGACGGCCGCGCTTGGCGGCGAATTCGAGGTGCCGACCATCGAGAAAGGCAAGACCAAGGTGAAGGTCCCCGCCGGCACCCAGTCTAGCCGCCGATTCCGCATTGCATCAAAAGGCATGCCGGTGCTGCGCTCGCGCCAGATGGGCGACATGTATGTTCAGGTCGTGGTCGAGACTCCGCAAAATCTCACCAAGAAGCAGCAGGAATTGCTGGCCGAATTCGAAAAGCTTTCCTCCGGCAACACCCAGCCGGAATCCGAGGGCTTCTTCACCAAGGTCAAGGACTTCTTCGGTAATCGGGCGAATTGACCCGGCTTGACCGTACCGCCTTCGGCCTATACCTCTTTGTGACCATTTTCTGACACGCCGCGGTCACGCGGTCCCGTCCGGTCCCGACATGCCATTGCCATCGTCCGCGCGTGCGTTGAAGAAGCCCCGTCTCGATGACGAGGTGCGTTTTCTCCGGTCATGGATTGAAAAGCCCCTCCACATGGGCGCGGTGATGCCGTCGGGCAAGCTGCTGGCCCGGACCATGGCCCATTACGTCGACGTCAATTCGGACGCGCCGGTGGTCGAGCTCGGACCCGGCACGGGTGCCATCACCTCGGCCTTGGTCGAGCGCGGCGTCGATCAAAAGCGTCTCGTTCTGGTCGAATACAATCCCGGCTTCTGCGCCCTGCTGCGCGACCGCTATCCGCAGGCCAAGGTGGTGCAGGGCGATGCCTATCGCCTGCGTGACACGCTCTGGAACGTCTTGAGTGCGCCGGCCTCCGCGGTGGTGTCGGGCCTGCCGCTGGTCACAAAACCGATGCTGACGCGGCTGCGGCTTATCCGCGATGCCTTCACGGCGCTGGCGCCCGGTGCGCCCTTCGTGCAGTTCACCTATGCGGTGGTGCCGCCGATTCCGAAATCGCTGCCCGGCGTGTCCACAGAGGCCTCGGAGCGGATCTGGATGAACCTTCCGCCGGCCCGCGTCTGGGTGTATCGCAAGGACTAATTCCGCCGGCATTCCTCTTTGCGTGGCGGGCTCGTTTCGCCGAACGCATGGAAGCGGATGTCCGCACCCAAAATCCTGATCATTCCCGGCTCGCTGCGCACCGGCTCGCACAATGCGAAGCTGGCGGCGGTCGCCGCCTATGAATTCGTCCAGGCCGGTGTCGAGATCACGCGCATCTCGCTCGCCGATTTTCCGTTGCCGATCTATGATGGCGATCTTCAGGCCAAGTCCGGTTTGCCCAGGCACGCGATCAATCTCAAGCGCATGATCGGCGCGCATCATGGCGTGCTGATCGTCTCGCCCGAATACAATGCCTCGGTGCCGCCGCTGCTGAAGAATGCGATCGACTGGGTCAGTCGCGTGCATGAATTGCACGAGGCGCGCGGCGACGTGTTCCGCAATCGCGCCTTCGCGCTCGCCGGTGCCTCGCAGAGCCGGCTCGGTGCCGCGCGCGCGCTGCAGGCGTTGCGGCTGATCCTGACCTCCTGCCACGCCAATGTGATCGCCAACCAGCTCACGCTCGCCTTTGCCGATCAGGCCTATGACGATATGGACAGGCTGAAGCACGAGGGCGATATCGCCGCGTTGAAGGAGCTGGTGCGGCAGTTGATCGATTTTTCCCAACGCATGATGTGAGGTGACATGACGCCAGCCGAGATCGCCCCGAAAGACCGCCTGATCGTCGCGCTTGACCTGCCCAGCGTTGATGCCGCGGAAGCGATGGTCAACCGGCTCGGCGACAGCGTCACCTTCTACAAGATCGGTTATCGGCTCGCTTATGCCGGCGGCTTGCCGCTGGTCGGCAAGCTCGCCGACAAGGGCAAGAAGGTCTTTCTCGATCTCAAGCTGCACGACATCGGCAACACCGTGACGCAGGGCGTCGAAAGCATCACCAGGCTGGGGGCGACCTTCCTCACCGTGCACGCCTATCCGCAGACGATGAAGGGCGCCGTCGAAGGCCGCGGCAGCTCCGACCTGAAGATCCTCGCCGTCACGGTGCTGACCTCCTACAACGAGGACGATCTGCATGCGGCAGGCTTCCGGCTCGGCGTCTCCGAGTTGGTCGAAGCGCGTGCGCATCAGGCGCAGGTGCTCGGCGTCGACGGGCTGGTGTCGTCGCCCGAGGAAGTTGGTAGCCTGCGCAAGATCGTCGGCCACCAGATGAGGCTCGTCACCCCCGGCATTCGTCCGGCGGGCGCGGCGACCGGCGACCAGAAGCGCATCATGACGCCGGGCCGTGCGATCACTGCCGGCGCCGATTATCTCGTCGTCGGGCGGCCGGTGGTGGAAGCCACCGACCCCAAGGCGATTGCGGAAACCATCCAGGCCGAGATCGCGCAGGCGCTCGGAGCATGATCCGGAAAAGTGTGTAGCGGTTTTCCGATCAGATCATGCTCAAATAGAGACCATCAACAATGGAGAAGAACAATGGCAAAGGGCTACTGGATCGGACGCGTCGATGTGAGCAATGACGAGGGCTACAAGCCGTACGCCGTCGCCAACGGTCCGATCTTCAAGAAATGGGGCGGCCGCTTCGCCGTCCGCGGCGGCAAGTTCACCACCGTCGAAGGCGCCAGCCGCACCCGCAACGTCGTGATTGAATTCCCGGACTACGAGACCGCGATCGCCTGTTACAACTCGCCGGAATACCAGGCCAACATCAAGGTGCGCCAGCCGCACTCCATCGCCGACCTCATCATCATCGAGGGCCATGACGGCCCGCAGCCGTCAGACGGTTGAGGCGCGATCCCGTCTCGCCCTCTCTTCCGGGAAGGGCTATCGCATATGGCTTCCTGGCGCGGTCTGCGTGCGCGCTTCGTCCTTCGAGACGACCGCTTTGCGGTCTCCTCAGGATGAGGCTAAGCAGCACCGCCCCCCGTGGAATTTGTTGCCACGTATTCCGACCTCATCCTGAGGGCCCGCCGTAGGCGGGCGTCTCGAAGGATGGCCGCAAGCAACTTGCCCTCCAGGGGAAGGTAGGGGCGCGCCTGCGCCCCTGATCCCCCTCGGTTGCCGGAACTGCATCCCGCCGCTACAACGGCCGTGAGAGGATCACACCATGTCCGACATGCGCTTGATTGTTGCTGGAGCCGGCGGCCGGATGGGCCGGGCGCTGACGCGGGCGATTGCAGAAAGCAAAGGCGCGGTGCTGGCCGGAGCGCTGGAGGCGCCGGGCTCGGAGCTGCTCGGCAAGGATGCCGGCGTGCTCGCAGGCCTGCCCGCCAACGGCATCAAACTCTCCGGCGACCTCTGGGCGTTGTCGAAGGATGCCGACGGCATTCTGGATTTCACCGTGCCCGCGGCGACCCTCGCCAATGTCGCAATCGCCGCCGAGCGCGGCCTCGTCCACGTCGTCGGCACGACGGGTCTTTCCGGCTCCGACAACGCCGTGATCCAGAGCGTCACCAACCGCGCCGTCGTGGTGCAGTCCGGCAATATGAGCCTGGGCGTCAATCTGCTCGCCGCCGTGGTCAAGCGCGTCGCCAAGGCGCTCGACGAGAACTTCGATATCGAGATCGTCGAAACCCACCACCGCATGAAGATCGATGCGCCCTCGGGCACGGCGCTGATGCTGGGCCAGGCCGCTGCAGCCGGCCGCGGCGTCGCGCTCGACGAGCATGCAGACCGGGGCCGCGACGGCATCACCGGTGCGCGCCGGCCCGGCGACATCGGTTTTGCGTCGTTGCGCGGCGGCACCGCAGCCGGCGATCACAGCGTGAGCTTCCTCGGCCCGTTCGAACGTCTGACGCTGTCGCATCACGCCGAGGATCGCATGCTGTTCGCCCACGGCGCGCTGAAGGCGGCGCTCTGGGCACACGGCAAGAAGCCGGGGCACTACTCCATGGCCGACGTGCTCGGCCTGTCTGACATCTGAACGAACGAGAGCATGATCCGGAAAAGTGCGGAGCGGTTTTTCCGATAAGATCATGCTCAAAACAATAACCGGAACGGAAAGCAGTCAATGAGCGAACGTCTTCTCGTGCTGGTGCGGCACGGCCAGAGCGAATGGAATCTGAAGAACCTGTTCACGGGCTGGAAGGATCCCGACCTCACCGAGCTCGGCGTGAAGGAGGCAACCGAAGCCGGCCGCAAGCTGAAGGCGCAGGGCCTCATGTTCGATGTCGCCTACACCTCGGTGTTGACGCGCGCACAGCACACGCTCGATCTCATTCTCGGCGAGCTCGACCAGAAGGGCCTGCCGACGACGAAGGACCTCGCGCTGAACGAGCGCGACTATGGCGATCTCTCCGGCCTCAACAAGGACGACGCGCGCAAGAAATGGGGCGAGGACCAGGTGCTGATCTGGCGCCGCTCCTACGACGTGCCGCCGCCCGGCGGCGAAAGCCTGAAGGACACGCTCGCGCGGGCGCTGCCTTACTACGTGCAGGAGATTCTGCCTGGTGTGCTCAACGGCAAGCGCACTTTGGTTGCCGCTCACGGCAATTCGCTGCGCGCGCTCATCATGGTGCTGGAAAAGCTCTCGCCCGAAGGCATTTTGAAGCGGGAGCTCGCGACGGGTGTGCCGATCATTTATCGGCTCAATGCAGATTCGACCGTGGCGTCCAAGCTGGATCTGGCGGGGTAGCACCGGCACCGTAGGGTGGGGCAAAGCGTAGCGTGCCCACCGTGCATCAGCGATTGCGGAACGATGGTGGGCATCGCGCGCGAAGAGCGCGCCTTTGCCCACTCTACGAAATCTACTGCATCCCCAACTGCCCGGCCTCCCAGCCCAGCATCGCCTGCTTGCGGGTGATGCCCCAGTGGTAGCCGGTGAGTGTGCCGCTCTTGCCGAGCGCGCGGTGGCAGGGCACGACGAAGGAGACGGGGTTCTTGCCGACCGCAGCACCAACGGCGCGTGAGGCCTTCGGGCTGTTGATGTTGCAGGCGATGTCCGAATAAGACACCGCGCGGCCCATCGGGATTTTCAGCAGCGTCTCCCACACCCGGACCTCGAAATCGGTGCCGATCATCACCACGCGCAACGGCTGGTCCGGCCGCCACAGTTTTGTGTCGAAGATGCGCTGCGCCAGCGGCGCGGTGCCTTCGTGATCCTCGACATAGGTCGCGTTCCGCCAGCGCCGGGTCATATCGGCGAGCGCGACCTTCTCTTCGCCGTGATCGGCGAAGGCGAGGCCGGAGAGGCCGCGGTCGGTCGCGATCACGATCGCGGTGCCGAACGGCGAGTGATGGAAACCGTAGCGCAAGATGAGCCCCGCGCCGCCGTTCTTCCATTCGCCCGGCGACATCGCCTCATGGGTGACGAAGAGATCGTGCAGCCGACCCGGACCCGACAGGCCCGAATCGAGCGCCGCGTCGAGGATGCTCGCGGAATCGCGCAGCAGGCCCTTGGCATGATCGAGGGTGAGCGCCTGCATAAAAGCCTTCGGCGTGATCGAGGCCCAGCGGCGGAACAAATGGTGCAGCTCGTCCGGCGTCACGCCGGCCGCATCCGCCATCGCCTCGATGGTCGGCTGTGCGCGCCAGTTTTCGGAGATGAAGGCGATCGCCCGGCGCACGGAATCATAGTCGCGCATCGCGGCGTTCTGGGAGCCCGGCCCGGCCAGGCGTTGGTCATGTATCGCGAGTGTCATCATGACCACAAATGTAGGAGCGCGCGGGGTGCGAAACCACCCGATTTCCGATCCGCAAATCAGGTGACCGGATTGTAGGTCGGGCCGCGCTTGGCGGCATTTAATGCTTCAACCAAGCCTTTGTAAAAACTTGCCTTTTCGTCCGGTCCCAGAAAGCCGGCGATCTGGATCTGGTGGCCTCGCGAGATCAGATAGAGATGCTCGATGCCAAAATCCTCGTCGATTTCCATGTCGAGCCGGACCCAGAGCGGATTGAACGTCCACTCGAGGACCTGGCCGCGTTGGCTGACGCGCCGCACGCGCAATTCAGATGGCGTGACCACGATCTCCTCGCTGGCCCGCGCCGCGCGGAAATTGGCCTTGAAGGCCCACCAGATCACCAGCACGTCCAGGCCGAAGAAGCCAAACACCGGCCACGCGCCCATCATCAGGAAGACGAGGCCGGTGACGAAGCTGACAGCGCTCAGAAACAGCATCACGGCAAGGAAGCCGGTGCGGTTCAGCGAGCGGTGCGGCGTCAGCCGCGCGGAAAAGATCTGAGGCTCGGCCTCGCTTCCAGATCGTTCGCGCTCAATTTCGTTGCCTGTGCTCATCGTCCCTCAGTATATCCCGATCATGGCGAAAATCACCCGCAAGCCGGCCCCGCGCAAAGCGCCCGTGCCGAAGAAAAAGGCGAAAGCGGTCGTCGCGAAGCCAAAGACCCCCGCAAAAAAGTCGCTCAAG
Source organism: Bradyrhizobium sp. LB13.1 (assembly GCF_054056815.1). NCBI lineage: Bacteria > Pseudomonadati > Pseudomonadota > Alphaproteobacteria > Hyphomicrobiales > Nitrobacteraceae > Bradyrhizobium > Bradyrhizobium sp. LB13.1. The sequence goes on from NZ_JBSRYQ010000001.1 coordinate 692,102, forward strand.
GCGACAAAACCCTGGACGCCGGCTGAGGTCCACGAGGTTTTCAGCCGTTTCCGCAAAGCCAACCCGGAGCCGAAAGGCGAGCTCGAGCACGTCAATCCGTTCACGCTGCTGGTCGCAGTGGTGCTGTCGGCGCAGGCAACCGATGCCGGCGTCAACAAGGCAACGCGTGCATTGTTCGAGATCGCCGACACGCCGCAGAAGATGCTCGATCTCGGCGAAGAACGCCTGCGCGAGTACATCAAGACCATCGGTCTCTACCGCACCAAAGCCAGGAACGTCATCGCGCTGTCGGCAAAGGTGCTCAGCGAGTTTGGCGGCGAGGTGCCGTGCACGCGGGCCGAGATCGAGTCGCTGCCGGGAGCCGGGCGGAAAACTGCCAACGTCGTGCTCAACATGGCCTTCGGCGAGCACACCATGGCGGTCGATACGCATGTCTTCCGCGTCGGTAATCGGACGGAACTTGCGCCCGGCAAGACGCCGCTGGAGGTTGAGCTTGGTCTCGAAAAGGTGATCCCGGCCGAATTCATGCTCCATGCCCATCATTGGCTGATCCTGCACGGCCGCTATACTTGCCTCGCGCGCAAGCCGCGCTGCGAGGTGTGCCTGATCAACGATCTCTGCCGATGGCCGGAAAAGACGGTCTGAGCGAGAATTACGCGGTCATTAAGCGGTTTGGGGTGAAGTCGTGAGTCAGCAAGACCAGATCGCACCGCCATCGCCTGCCGCCGCGGCACCGACCCCACCACCCAAGCCCACGCAGCCACCGGCGAGCTCGCTGTGGAGCCGGCTCGCGATCCCGCTGTTCGCGGTGATCGTCGCACTCGGCTTCGTCGCGCTGGCAACGCAGCGGCTTCGACGAATGGGTCGGCAACGCAGTGGTCCAGACCACCAACGACGCCTATGTGCGCGCCGAGCTGACGCGGCTTGCCAGTCGCGTCTCCGGCAAAGTGCTGACGGTCGGGGTCACCGACTTCCAGCGCGTCAAGGCCGGCGATCTCCTGATCCAGATCGATCCTGCCGACTATGAACTTTGGTGAAATTACCGGTTGCGTTGTCCGGCGGCAGCAGCGCGACCTGCGCGCCGGTCGCGGGCGCAATGCTCGAAGGTGGCGCGGCTCGGATCGGAATTGGACAGCAGCGTGATGATCAGCGGCAGCGTTTGCCGCCTATATCCAGCTCATGCGGCTTGGCGGTGCCGAGATCGGCGTGGCGCTGATGGGGACGTGGCTGCGCGTCCGTGAGCAAATCCATTCCTTCTCTCCTCCGGGGGATTGTCCCATTGCGGAGACACCCTCTCCCCGACCCTCTCCCGCAAGCGGGAGAGGGAACGTCCCGTCACCGCATCTGCCGCGCCGGCTCGATCAGCTCGGGCCGCGGGCCTGATAGCCGCTTGTGCATGTGGACCATGAAGGCCATGCCGAAGATCGGCGTCGCCAGATTGACGATCGGGATCGAGACGAAGGCCGCGATGAACAGGCCTGCGGTGAAGATGGTGGCGGCGTTGTCGCGCCGCATCGCCTTGGCTTCCTCCGGCGAGCGGAAGCGCATCGCGGCGAGCTCGAAATATTCGCGGCCGAGCAGCCAGGCGGCGGCGAGGAAGAAGACCAGGAAACCGGCGCCGGCGAAAAGCACCAGCGGCAACGCGATCAGATAGACAAGGATCGTCAGCAGTGCGGTCTTGACGCCCTCGTAGATCGCCTGGCTGAACGGCAGCGCCGAACCCGGCCGCTCGGCCGGATAGTGCTCGCGCTCGATGATGTCGGCGACGTCGTCGACGAACAGGCTCGCCACCAGCGAGGTGATCGCGGGCATCAGGAATAGGCCGCCGAACACAACGCCGAGGCCGGCAGCGATCGAGACGATCCAGGACAGTACCTCGAGCGATGAGTGCCAGCCCGGACCGAGCAGGCCTTCCAGCCAGACCTCGCCATAGGTCGCAAACCAGCTCAGCAGCCGCTGCAAGCCGATCGCGAGTACGATGATCAGCACCAGCGCGACGCCGATCGACCGCCACAGGATCGAGCGCATCGCCGGCGACATCATTTGCGACAGCGCCTTTACGGCGGCATCCAGCATGGCAGTACCTCTCGCGAAACCACCCGCGAGAGGTAGACACAGGAGGCTCGTTCGGCAAGGGAGGCCGACTGACTCTGACCGCGTCATAGGAACCCTCGCCCTCATCCTGAGGAGCTTGCGTAGCAAGCGTCTCGAAGGATAGAGGCCCGAAGCTAGCGGCGGGGCCTTCATGGTTCGAGACGCGCTTCGCGCTCCTCACCATGAGGGGCTTCTACGACGTAATCCGACTGCAGCGGCTTAAGGCTCCGCCGCGATACTGGCCCAGCAGGTGATCCCGCTACAGACCGTGCTCCATCGACCAAAACCCTTGTAGATCTGGGCGGCGACCTGCTCCTGCTGCTTCAAGGTGCCTCGGCCTTGATCTGCGGGTCGGAGACGTCGCCGATCCCCTGGAGATGGAAGTGGTCGTCCGAGGTGTCGAAGCCGAAGAAGTCGTCACGGCGGACCTGCTGGAAAAGTGCTCCTGCGCGAAGGGCTGCTTCTTGAACTTCGACAGGCAGTCGAAACGCACGATCGGTGAGACGACGACGTCGCCGACCTCGAATTCCTTGCCGATGCCGCCGGCCGCGCCTGTCGTGATGACGAGCGTCGGCTGCACTTCGGTGATGATCTGGCGCCAGACGTCGATGTTCGTTCGCTGTCTTCTTCACCGCGGCATCCGCCACGCGTTTGATCGTGAAGGTCTCGCGCGGCGGCGGCGTCGTGATCGGATCGAAACCAAGATTTCGCTCAACCCATTTACGGTCAGCCAGCGTCGCATTGTCTCCGCCAATTGATTTTTGACAAACGTCTTCTGTCGCGAGCCCGGTGAGCCGGTGCCTGCAATCTTAAATCGTACTCCTTAGCGTCAAAGGGTCGTGACCGCTGACCGATTCAGCGCCGATGTGAGGCTGTCGAGGTTCTGCCCTGACAAACAAGGGGTCTTTTGAAAAAAATATTCCTCGATACCTGAACCAATCCGACCTTGAGATTACACCTATAGTTGAGGTGCGACAATCCGCCTTCCAATCACAAACGGAGGAAGTCATGGCAAGCCTGACCAAGCGTGTCGCGTTGGAGAACAGCGCACGGAAGTTGCCGAAGGGCGCCAAGCACGTCGGTGCGGCCGATCCCAAGCAGGAAATCGAGGTCAGCGTCCGCCTGCGTGCCAGGCGCTCGGACGACGAGCAGGTGATGGCGTTGGGTGCGCAACCGCCGCGCGAGCGAAAATATCTCTCGCGTGCCGAGTTCGGTGCAGAGATGGGAGCCGACCCCGCCGATGTCGCCAAGATCGACGATTTCGCGCACCATCACGATCTCAACGTCAAGAGCGTGCATCTGGCGTCTCGTACGGTAAAGCTGACCGGCACGGTGAAGGCGATGAGCGCGGCCTTCGGCGTCAAGCTCAACAAAGTGAAGCACGACGGCGCGACCTATCGCATGCGCAAGGGCAACGTGCAGATCCCGGCCGAGCTTGAGGGGATCGTGGTCGGCGTGCACGGGCTCGACAACCGGCCGGTGGCGCAGCCGCATTTCCGGCGCAAGTTGCCGAACAAGGGCGCGAGCGCGAGGGCGGCACAGGGCGGCAGTTTCTCGGTCGAGCAGATCGCCGAGCTCTACAATTTCCCCGGCGGCGAGACCGGCGCCGACCAGTGCATCGCCATCATCGAGCTCAACGACATCGATCAGAAGGGTCATCCCAGGGGGGCCGGCTACAAGTCTTCCGACCTGCGCGCCTTCTTCAAGAAGGCGGGCATCCCGATGCCGAAGATCGCGCCCGTGAGCGTCGACGGCGGCGCCAACAAGCCCGGCCATTCCGAGGCCGACGGCGAGGTCGTGCTCGACATCGAGGTCGCCGGTGCGATCGCGCCGGGCGCCAAGATCGTGGTCTATTTCGCCCCCAACACCACCAACGGCTTCATCGACGCGGTGAAAGCCGCTGTTCATGACACCGCGCGAAAGCCCTCGGTGATCTCGATCAGCTGGGGCGGACCGGAAGACCAGGAGGGCTCGCAGCAATTCGTCGACGGCCTCAACGAGGCGATCCGCGATGCCGCGGCGATGGGCGTCACCGTCTGCGTCGCCTCCGGCGACAACGGCTCGGCCGACATGGGCCAGGATTGGGACGGCAAGCCGCACGCAGACTTCCCCGCCTCGAGTCCCTTCGCGCTCGCCTGCGGCGGCACCAATCTCAAGGCGCCGAACGGGACCATCAACGAGGTGGTCTGGAATGGCGGGCCGCGGGGCGGCGCGGGCGGTGGCGGCGTCAGCGTCATGTTCGCGCAGCCGAAATACCAGGCCCACGCGCACGTGCCGAAATCGCCGGCGCATCGGAGCGGCCGCGGCGTCCCTGACGTCGCCGGCGATGCCGATCCCGCGACCGGCTATCAGATCTTCCTCAATGGCGTCGGCACCACGATCGGCGGCACCAGCGCGGTGGCGCCGCTGATGGCCGGATTGATCGCCCGCATCAACGAGGCGACGATGAAGAAATTCGGCAAGACCGTCGGCTTCATCAACCCGCTGATCTACGCCTCGCATGCGCAAGGCGTGTTCCGCGACATCACGGCCGGCAACAACGACATCACCGGCGACCTGCACGGCATGTACAAGGCCGGCCCCGGCTGGGATCCCTGTTGCGGTCTCGGCGTCCCCGACGGTGCGGCGTTGCAGAATTTGCTAGCGGTGTGAACTCTTCTCTCCCTCTCCCCGTTGTTGCGGGGAGAGGGTCTCTCTTCCGTCATTGCGAGCGCAGCGAAGCAATCCAGAATCGCTCCGCAGAGGCAGCCTGGATTGCTTCGCTACGCCGCTACGCTCGCAATGACGAACCACATCACATCGAGCGGCTTGCCGCGCACGTTCGGGCCGAACAGCGTCATGGCGATCACCACGATCAGCATCGCCGCGGTGATCGGGCCGAACACACCGGTGACGCCGGCTTCCTTCAGCATGTAGGCGACGATGAAGCCTGAGAGCGTCGTGCTCAGCCGGCTCATTGAATAGACGAGGCCGGAGGCACGCGCGCGGACCTGGGTCGGGAACACCTCGGTCTGATAGGCGTGGTAGGCGTAGAACATCGTCGTGTTGCAAGCTGTCAGCAGCACGCCGCAGATGATCAGCAGCGAAGGCTCGGTCAGCCGGGCGAACGCCATGCCGAAGATGATGATGGCGGCGCACGCCCCCGCGATGATCCATCGCCGTTCGAACCTGTCGGCGAAGCTCGAAGCCAGCAGCGGCGCGATCGGATAGGCGAAGGCGACGATGAAAGCATATTGCAGGCTCTTGGTGACATTGATGCCTTTCTCGACCAGCAGCGTCGGCACCCAATTGGCGAAGCCGTAGAAGCCGAAGGCCTGGCAGAGGTTGAACACCATGAAGAGTGTCCCGGACGCGGCGCGGCATGAAATGACGCGACGCAGAGCCGGGACCCAGGAGCTTGCGCTAGCGGTGAGATGGGCCCCCGGCTCAGCATCGCATCACTCTGTGCTGCGCTGCGTCCGGGGCACGAGAGGATAGCTCCTACTCATGCCGGTGCCCGTGCTTGCGCGCCTTCGCCTGCTTGCCTTCACCCGTCGGGATCATCACCACGCGGCCGTAGCGGACGCCGCGTTCGGCGATGATGTGGTCGGCGAAATGTCTGACCTCGCCGGCATCGCCGCGAAGCGCCGTCATCTCCATGCAATTGTTGTCGTCGAGATGGACATGCAGCGTCGCCAGCGCGAGGTCGTGATGGCCGTGGAATTCCTGCACCAGGCGTTTTGAGAGATCGCGGGCGGCGTGGTCGTAGACATAGACGAGGCCTGCGACGCAGGGGCCGGTCTGTGCGGTGTTTTCGCTGCTTTGTTGCAGGCCGGCGCGGGCGAGATCGCGAATCATCTCGGACCGGTTCTGATAGCCGCGCGCTTCCGCCGCCGCGTCGATCTCCGCCAGCAGATCGTCCTCGATCGTGATCGTAATTCGCTGCATGAAAATGCCCCCTCGCGCCGCTCGATGCCGTTTTACACGGATTTGGCGAGGCTCACAGCTGCGTTGCCCTCAGCCGCAACGCATTTCCAACGACGCTCACCGAGGACAGCGCCATCGCGGCCGCGGCGATGATCGGCGACAGCAACACGCCGAACGCCGGATAGAGGATGCCGGCCGCGATCGGAATGCCCGCGGCGTTGTAGATGAACGCAAAGAACAGGTTTTGCCGGATGTTGCTCATGGTCGCCTGCGACAACTTTCGTGCACGGACGATGCCGGTGAGATCGCCCTTGAGCAGGGTGACGCCGGCGCTCTCCATCGCCACGTCAGTGCCGGTGCCCATGGCGATGCCGACTTCGGCGGCGGCCAACGCCGGCGCGTCGTTGACGCCGTCACCGGCCATCGCGACGCTGCGGCCGGCCTTTTGCAACTTTGTCACCACCGCGCTCTTCTGATCCGGCAGCACCTCGGCCTCGACCTCGGCAATGCCGAGCCGGCGTGCCACCGCTTCCGCCGTTGTGCGGTTGTCGCCGGTCAGCATGATGACCTTGATGCCTTCGGCCGCCAATGCCTTCAGCGCCTCCGGGGTGGAAGCCTTGACCGGATCGGCGATCGCGAACAGGCCGGCAAGCCGCCCATCGACGGCCATGTTGATCACGGTTGCGCCGTCGCCGCGCAGCCGTTCGGCCTCGGTATCAAGCGCTTTGGTGTCGATGCCGATCGACGTCAGATATTTGGCATTGCCGAGCACGATGGTCTTGCCGTCGACCTCGCCGGTCGCGCCCTTGCCCGTCGGCGAATCGAATTGCTCGACCTGGCCCAGTGCGAGCTGCTTGTCCTTCGCCGCGCGCATGATCGCGTCGGCCAAGGGATGCTCGCTGGCGCGCTCGACGCTCGCCGCAAGGCGCAGGATGTCATCTTCAGCAAAACCGGCGGCCGCCACGATCGCGACCAGCTTCGGCTTGCCCTCGGTCAGCGTGCCGGTCTTGTCGACCACCAGTGTGTCGATCTTCTCCATCCGCTCCAGCGCCTCGGCGTTCTTGATCAGCACGCCTGCCTGCGCACCGCGGCCGACGCCGACCATGATCGACATCGGGGTCGCGAGCCCGAGCGCGCAGGGGCAGGCGATGATCAGCACGCTGACGGCGGCAACGAGCCCGAAGGCAAGCCGCGGCTCCGGCCCGAACCAGGCCCAGGCAGCGAAGGCTGCGAGCGCGACGGCGATCACCGTCGGCACGAACCAGCCCGCGACCTGGTCGGCCAGCCGCTGGATCGGCGCGCGCGAGCGCTGCGCGTCGGCAACCATCTGCACGATCTGCGACAGCAGCGTCTCGCGCCCGACCTTGTCGGCGCGCATGATGAAGCTGCCCGACTGGTTCAGCGTACCGGCGATGACTTTTGCGCCGCTCTCCTTGGTGACCGGCATGGATTCGCCCGTCACGAGCGACTCGTCGAGCGAAGAGCGGCCCTCGAGGATGATGCCGTCGACGGGCACCTTCTCGCCGGGACGAACGCGGAGACGATCGCCGGCATGGAGCGTATCGATCTCGACCTCGTGTTCGGCGCCGTCAGCATCGACGCGGCGCGCGGTCTTCGGGGCGAGCTGCAACAGCGCCTTGATCGCGCCGGACGTCGCGTCGCGGGCGCGCAGCTCCAGCACCTGGCCGAGCAGCACCAGCACGGTGATCACAGCAGCCGCTTCGAAATAGACGGCGACCGCGCCGCCATGGCCGCGGAAGGTCGCGGGGAAGATCTGCGGCGCGATGGTGCCGATCAGGCTGTAGACATAGGCAACGCCCGTGCCCATCGCGATCAGCGTGAACATGTTGAGGTTGCGCGTTAGCAGCGACTGCCAGCCGCGCAGGAAGAACGGCCAGCCCGCCCACAGCACGACGGGCGTGGCGAAAACGAGCTGGATCCAGTTCGACAGCGTCGGATCGATCCAGTTGTGCGGGCCCGCGAGATGGCCGCCCATCTCCAGCACCACCGCCGGCAGCGCCAGCGCACCGCCGATCCAGAACCGCCGCGTCATGTCGGCGAGCTCGGGGTTGGGACCGCTGTCGAGGCTTGCGACCTCCGGCTCCAGCGCCATGCCGCAGATCGGGCAGCTTCCCGGTCCGACCTGGCGTACGTCCGGATGCATCGGGCAAGTGTAGATCGTGCCCACGGGCATCTCGGGCTCGGGTGTCTTCTGCTCTTCGTTCTTCTTGGCGAGATATTTTGCGGGATCGGCGGCGAATTTGGTGCGGCAGCCGGCCGAGCAGAAATGGAAAGTCTCGCCGCGATGGGCGAACCGGTGCTTTGAGGTCGCGGGATCGACCGTCATGCCGCAGACGGGATCGTGGACTCTTGTCGCGGCGGCGCCGTGGTCGTGGGCGTGATCGCCGCAGCAGGAGGAAGCCGCGGGCTTGGCGGCCGGCGCCGCTTTGCTGGAACAGCTGCATCCGGAATGTGTTTCCGGCTTGGGGTGGTGTCCGTGTTCGGCGTCGTTCATTGCCATGCTCCGGCCTTGCAACTTATACCCTGGGGGGGTATATAGCCACCATGCGCAAGGACATCAAGGCATCCGTCGGAAAACGTCTCGGCCGGATCGAGGGTCAGGTTCGCGGCCTCTCGAAAATGGTCGAGGAGGACCGCTACTGCATCGACATCGTCACGCAGATCTCAGCGGTGCGAGCCGCGCTGCGCCGGGTCGAGGAAGAGGTTTTGAAGGACCACGTCGCCCATTGCGTCGAGCATGCGATCGCGAGCGGCGACAAGGCCGACCAGCGCGAGAAGATCGCGGAGCTGATGGCGGTGATCGGGCGGGCGGAGCGCTAGGTTTCCACCGTCATTGCGAGCGAAGCGAAGCAATCCAGAATCCCACCGCGGTGACAGTCTGGATTGCTTCGCTTCGCTCGCAATGACGGCGTTGAGGGAGGCGAGCACCACCCCAATCGCCGGGCACGACGGCGGACGTTTCTACGCCGCCATCTCCTGCGCCCGTCCGCGTGCGCGGTACCTTGCGAGCTCGTTCAGCAGCACAAAATGATCGGAGAAGGCGACGGTCATTTCCGCAACCGCCTCAGGCATCACTTGCTCAGCCGGAATTTGATCCGGCGCCTCTTTGTCAATCGCTTCAGGAACGAGCGGCGGCGCACTGAGCGTTTCTGGAAAGACACTGAAGGTGCCGGCTACCTCCTCGAGCGGCTTCTGCTTGTCGGCCCAGTGCAGGGCGGTGTAGTCGAAACCGTGCACGATGGTGGGTTTGACGACTTCGAAATAGGGCGAGATGTCGAAGTCGCGGGGCATGTAGAGCGAGGAATCGCGAATATGCAGGATCTCGCGGCGGGCAGCACGACTGCCGGCCTTGGTGATCTTGGGCAGGATCGGATAGCGCACGGCGTCGAAGGCCTGCGCGATCAGCGCCGAGCAGATGATCTTGGTGGGATCGCCCGAGCCGATCGAGATCATGCGGCGTCGCCAGCGCTGCGGGATCGGCAGCGGAAACAGAAAGCGCATCAGGTCGACGATGTTCTTGGTGTCGTAGCCGAAGCCGATGCGGTTGATCGCATAGCGGCAGACCGTGGTGCGGTCCTCATAGGACAGCCCGACCGGGCGGCAGACCCGGGTGTGATAGGGGAAATATTTCGAAAGCGGCGCGGAGGTGACGCCCTCGCCGATATTGGCCTCGATCAGCACGTGGGGCTCGCCGTCGGGTTCCTCGGCGCCCTCGATCGGGCCGACATAGAGTGCGGCATGCGACCAGGTCGACTGCGTCAGATATTTGATGATGCCGGAAATGCGGTTGTTGCCCTCGACCAGCAGCACGTCGCCGGGCTCGATGACGCCGCGCAGATGCTCCGGGTCGCTCGGCGTGAACGGCTCATAGCCCGGCACCTCCTTCGAGAGGTACGCGGCAATAAGCTTGCCGGCTGAGTCTAGGACCGTCCCCATGTCGAACTCTCCCCACGGCCTTTTCCGGCCGCCTTTTTCTCTTCTCTATCATGGTCGAAACGTCTTGCAATTCGGTTCATAGCTCTGTGAGGTCAAGCACGATTGATTCACCATGATAGTTGCCGTGCAACATCGGATGCGGCAAGGTTCGCTAGCTGTTCCCGTTTGCCGCAAGTCTCCGGAAACCATGACATGACAATCACGCGCCGCAGCTTCCTATCGGCGTCGGCGGGCCTTGCCGCGATGCCGGTCCTGCGCGCAACCGCGGCGACCCTGCCGCGCGAGGCTGACATTGTCGTGATCGGCGCGGGCGCGGCCGGAATTGCCGCAGCGCGGCGCATCATGGCGGCCAATCGCAAGGTCGTGGTGGTGGAAGCTGCAGGCAAGATCGGCGGGCGCTGCATCACCGACACGACGACCTTCGACACGCCGTTCGATCGCGGCGCGCGCTGGATGCACAATCCCGACACCAATCCGATGATCCGGCTGGCGCGCAGTGCAGGGCTCGACGTGCTGCCGGCGCCATCGGGCCAGAAGATGCGCATCGGCCGCCGCAATGCGCGCGCCGGCGAGACCGAGGAATTCCTGGCGGCGCTGGTGCGCGCCAACCGCGCCATCGACGAGGCCGGGCGCGGCAAGCTCGATACGGCTTGCGCATCGGCGCTGCCGAAGGATCTCGGCGACTGGGCCGGCGCGGCCGAGTTCATGCTGGGCGCGAGCTTCGCCGGCAAGGACCTGAGGGAGCTTTCGGCGATCGACAAGGCGCGCGCGCAGGATCGCAACGCCGCGATCGCCTGCCGCCAGGGCCTGGGAACTCTGATCACCAGGCTCGGTGAGCAGGCGCCGGTCGCGCTGTCGACGCCGGCGAGCCGCATCGTCTGGAGCAATCGCGACGTCAGTGTGGAGACGCAGGCCGGCAGGATTGCCGCACGCGCCGCCATCATCACGGTCTCGACCAATGTGCTGACCTCGGGTGCGATCAAGTTTGGGCCTGACATTCCCAAGCGCACGCTCGACGCCGCCTCGAAGCTCACCCTCGGAAGCTACGATCATATCGTGCTGCAACTGCCGGGTAACCCGTTGGGCCTGTCGCGCGACGACATCCTGATCGAACAGAGCAACTCGACGCGCACGGCGCTGATGTTCGCCAATATCGGCGGCTCCTCGCTGTGCTCGATCGATGTCGGCGGCTCGTTCGGCCGCGATCTCTCCGAGCAGGGCGAGAAGGCGATGACGGCCTTCGCCAGGGAATGGATCACAAAACTGTTCGGCAGCGAAGTCGCGGCCGCCGTGCAGAAAGCCAGCGCGACGCGCTGGAACGCCTCGCCTTTCGTGATGGGTGCGATGTCGGCGGCCTCGCCCGGCGGTCAGCTCTCGCGAAAGATTTTGGCCGAGCCGATCGGCAACCTGTTCCTCGCCGGCGAAGCCACGCACGAGTCCCTCTGGGGCACCATCGACGGCGCCTGGGAAAGCGGCGAGCGCGCCGCGGACGCGGCACTACGCAAGATCGGGGCGCTGAAGGATGAGCCGAGCGATGTCCCGACGCAGTCGACGAAGAGGCGGCGTGCGCCGCGACGGCAGGGCAACTAGCGCAGTATGCCGTCTAACACGGGCAGCCCGGCGATCACCGCTGTCGCGATCAGCCCGTAGCAAATCGCGCGGAACACTTTCTCGCTGGCACGACCGAACAGCGAGGCGCCGAAGGCGACGCCGATCGCATAGACCGGACCGACGATCAGCGAGAGCACGAGCGATTCGCGCGAGATCAGTCCTGTGGTCGCATAGCTGACCATCGAGAAAAAATCCGATGCGCCAAAAAACAGCAAGATGTTGGCGCGCGCGACGATCGATGCGACCGGGCGGCCGAGCCAGTAGCCGACGATCGGCGGGCCGCCGGTCTGTGCGAGGCCGCTGCAGAACCCGGAGAGGCTGCCGATGCCGATCGAGAGCCAGGCGTGGTCCTTGCCGCGATAGCGCCAGCCCGACAGCAGCAGAAGCAACAGCGCGGCGACGAAGCAGGAGATGATCCAGCGCGTCGTGACGGGCTCGAGCACGCTGAGGAAATAGGTGCCGACGGGTACGCCGACCAGCGCGCCGAGCACGATCACCGCGGTGGCCTTGCGATCCGCCTTGCGCCAGGCGTCAGGCAGCAGCGGCGCGGCCGCGATGAAATCGATCACGAGGAGCAGCGCGGCAACGAGCCGCGGCGTCGCGATGCTGCTCGCCAGCGGCATGAAGATCAGCGCCGAGCCGAAGCCGGAGAAGCCGCGCGCGGTGCCCGAAACGAAAGCGACGGCGCAGAGCGCCATCGCAATGGTGAGGCTGACGTCCTTCGGAAGAAAGTCAGTGAGACTCATGCTCTTCGCTGCTGGAGCATGACGTTGTCCGAAAACCGCTTCACACTTTCCGGCATCATGCTCTCAAAGCGCCGCCGGTCTTCTTCGTCACCTCCGCCACGATTTTCGCGCCGACGGCCTCGATCTCCTGGTCGGTCAGCGTCTTCTCGCGCGGCTGGATCGTCACCGCGATCGCGATCGACTTCTTGCCGTCGTCGATGCCCTTGCCTTCATAGACGTCGAACACGTTCACGCCGGTGATCAGCTTCTTGTCGATGCTCTGGGCCGCGCGCACGATGTCGCCGCCCTTTACGGTGCGGTCGACGATGAAGGCGAAATCGCGCGTAACAGGCTGGAAGGCCGACAGCTCGATCACGGGCTTGGCGCGGGTCGGCTTCTTCTTCGCCTCGGGGACACGGTCGAGGATCACCTCGAACACCATCAGCGGGCCGCCGGCACCGAGCGCCTCGAGCGCGCGCGGATGCATCTCGCCGAAATAGCCCAGCACGTTCTGCGGCCCGATCTGGATCGTGCCGGAGCGCCCGGGATGCAGCCAGGACGGGCCGCCCGCGACGATTTGAAGTGCCTGCATCGGCGCGCCGGCAGCAGCCAGCACCGCAAGCGCATCGGCCTTGGCGTCGAACAATTCAGCCTGCGCCGAACCCGACCAATGCCGTCCCAGGCCTTGCGACGACGCAAAGCCGCGGCGGACGCCGCTTGCCGCCGTGAATTGATCCTGCGGGCGATCGCCCTTGAACACCTGCCCGACCTCGAACAGCGCGACATCGCCAAAGCCGCGATCGGCATTGGCCTGCGCCGCCCCGATCAGGCCCGCCAACAGCGTCGGGCGCATGTCGGAGAGGTCCGCCGCGATCGGGTTGGCGACCTCGAGTTCGCGCTGGCCGCCGCCGAACAGTTTTGCCGCAGACTTGGTGATGAAAGACCAGGTCACCGCTTCGATGATGCCGCGGCTCGCCAGCGCGCGCTTGGCGCGGCGGGTGCGGAGCTGGAGCGGGGTCAGCACGGATTTGCGCGCGTCCTCGCCGCGCTCAAACGGCGTCATCGGCACCTTGTCGACGCCGAAGATGCGGACGACTTCCTCGACGATGTCGGCCTTGCCGTGCACGTCGGAGCGCCACGACGGCACCGCGATCTTCACGACAGGGCCCGGGCCCGCCATCATGAAGCCGAGATGGGTCAGGATGCGCTTCATCTCCGGCATCGGCACCTCGATGCCCGAGAGCCGCTTCACCTCGGTGACCGGAAAATCGATCACGCGGTCATCGCCGAAGGTCTTGCCGACCACGACGTTCTCCGACGGCGTGCCGCCGCACATCTCCATCACCAGCCTGGTCGCGAGCTCCAGCCCGGGGACCATGAAGGCCGGGTCGACGCCGCGCTCGAAGCGGTAGCGCGCATCCGAATTGATGCCGAGCTTGCGGCCGGTCTGGGCGATGTTGATCTCGTTCCACAGCGCCGATTCGATCAGCACGTCGGTGGTGGTCTCGTCGCAGCCCGAGGCCTCGCCGCCCATGATGCCGGCGAGCGATTCGACGCCGTGCTCGTCCGCGATCACGCAAATCGCGGGATCGAGATTGTAGCTGCGGCCGTCGAGCGCGAGCAGCGTCTCGCCGTCACGGGCGCGGCGCACCACGAGATTGCCCTTCACTTTCTTGGCGTCGAACACGTGCAGCGGCCGTGCGCGGTCGTAAGTCATGAAGTTGGTGATATCGACCAGCGCGTTGATCGGACGCAGGCCAATCGCGGTCAGCCGCTTCTGCAGCCATTCCGGCGACGGGCCGTTCTTGACGCCGCGCACGAGACGAAGCGCAAAGCCCGGGCACAGTGCGGCGTCTTCGACCGTGACCGTCACCGGACACGGGAATTCGCCTTTGATCGGCTTGATGGTGGGGTCCTTGAACTTGCCCATGTCGGCGGCAGCAAGATCGCGCGCGATGCCCTGCACGCCGGTGCAGTCCTGCCGGTTCGGCGTCAGATTGATCTCGACCACGGGATCGCCGAGGCCGGCCCATGCGGCGTAAGCAGCGCCGATCGGCGCATCGGCCGGCAGTTCCATGATGCCGTCATGGTCGTTGGAGATCTGCAGCTCGGCCGCCGAGCACAGCATGCCGCGGCTTTCGACACCGCGGATGGTGCCGACGCCGAGCGTGATGTCCTTGCCGGGAATGTAGGTCCCGGGCGGCGAGAACACACTGACGAGACCCGTCCGCGCATTCGGCGCGCCGCACACGACCTGCACGGGCGCGCCACCGTCACCGGTCTCGACCATGCAGACGCGCAGCCGATCCGCATTCGGATGCTGCTCGGCGGATATCACCTTGGCGATGGTGAAAGGCTTCAGTGCCTTCGCCTTGTCCTCGATGTTCTCGACCTCGAGCCCGATCATGGTGAGCTTCTCGGCGAGCTTTTCCAGCGGCTCGTCGGTGTCGAGATGATCCTTCAGCCAGGAGAGGGTGAATTTCATGGCTGTGTGCCTCGGCTTTTGTCGGTGTTCACTGAGTTGCTTTGGTCGGTGTCAATGTTCCCTCCCCCCTTGTGGGGGAGGGTCAGGGAGGGGGGTAAGCCGCGGGCTCCGGCAGAAGCTGCCTGGCGAATTACCTGTACGACTCCCTCCAAATTCGTCATCACCTGTTCATTGGTGAAGCGCAGAACCTGAAATCCTTCGGCAGCGAAGAACGCGTCGCGACGTTGATCTGCCTTTTGACGTTCCTCGAAATTGTGAGATTCCCCATCGACCTCGATGATGATTTTCGAGGAGAAACAAACGAAATCGGCGATATAGCTCCCGATCGGAGTCTGACGTCGGATGCCGACACCATCCATACGGTTGGCCTTCAGGTAACGCCACAGCAGTGTTTCGGCGCGCGTCATCGCTCGGCGAAGTTGCTTCGCCCGGCTGCGCTGACGCTCGCTTACAACTCCGTGCGGCATCCGCGGCTACCCCCCTCCCTGCCCCTCCCCCACAAGGGGGGAGGGAACGGAGAGAGTCTTGGTGTGTCCGAGCACGAACATCACGAGCTCAGCCCTCCCGCGAGGGTCGGCACTTCCAGTGGCTTGAAGCCGTAATGGGACAGCCAGCGGACGTCGTTGTCGAACAGCTGGCGCAGATCGGCGATGCCGTATTTCAGCATGGCGATGCGGTCGATGCCCATGCCCCAGGCAAAGCCCTGGTACTCGTCGGGATCGATGCCGCAGGCGCGCAGCACGTTCGGATGCACCATGCCGCAGCCGAGAATCTCTAGCCAGTCTTCGCCCTCGCCGAAGCGGATCTCGCCCTTGTCGCGGCGGCACTGGATGTCGACTTCCAGCGACGGCTCGGTGAACGGGAAGAACGAGGGCCGGAAGCGCATGTTGATGTGGTCGACCTCGAAGAACGCCTTGCAGAACTCGTGCAGAATCCATTTGAGGTGGCCGAGATGCGAGTGCTTGTCGATGACGAGGCCTTCGACCTGATGGAATTGCGGCGTGTGGGTCGCATCCGAATCGATGCGATAGGTGCGGCCCGGGCAGATCACGCGGATCGGCGGCTTCTCACTCAGCATGGTGCGCACCTGCACCGGCGAGGTGTGTGTGCGCAACAGCATGCGCGAGCCGTCCTCCTTCGGATGGAAGAAGAACGTATCGTGCATCTCGCGCGCGGGATGGCCTTCGGGAAAATTCAGCTTGGTGAAGTTGTAGTCGTCAGTCTCGATATCAGGACCTTCGGCGACCGAGAATCCCATGTCGGCGAAGATCGTGGTCAGCTCGTCCCAGACCTGGCTCAGCGGATGAATGCGGCCGGCTTCAGTCGGTGCATCGCGCAGCGGCAGGGTGACGTCGATCGTTTCCGAAGCGAGCCGCGCGTCGAGAGCCGCCGATTTCAAAACGTCGCGCCGCGCGGCGAGGGCCTCGGTGACCTTGTCCTTGGCCTGGTTGATCGCAGCGCCTTGCGTCTTGCGCTCGTCCGGCGACATTTTTCCGAGCGTGGCAAGAAGCGCCGAGATCGAACCTTTCTTGCCGAGGGCTGCGACGCGCACCGCCTCGAGGGCGGCCTCCGTCTCCGGCGGCGGCGATCTGGTCGAGGATGGATGTTTCGAGCGTTGCGAGGTCGGACACGGTCAAATCCCTGCTGCCAAATTCGGCTGGGTTGTCGCCGCCCGAAGGCCGTAACGTCAAGCGAAAAGCCGGTCATTTCGGGCTGACGAACGGCTGGGTTGAACCTCGCGCGGGGGCTTGGCACCAAGGGGATACGAGGAGGCTTTCGCGATGCTCTCAAGATCCGGTCTGGCTGTTCTGGCCGTCGCTCTCTCTGTTGCCGGCACCCCGGCGCGCGCCATGGTCTGCATGGAGAAATCCATGACGCTGGACGAGGTCGTCGACACCATCGGTGCCCAGAAGGGCTGCGAAGGCGCGATGAAGGTGTTTCAGGATTGCCAATTGACAGCGAGCGGCGATGTCCAGCTCGGTGCCGCCGTCGAGAAGAAATGCGAGGCGGATTTCATGCCCGGCCTCAACATGGTGCGGAAACAGGCCTACCAACGCGAGATGCGTGTTTGCGACCGAAAGTACCGGAATAAATCCGGCACCATGTATCTGTCGTTCACGGCATTCTGCCGGGCGGAGGTCGCCCAGCGTTACTCGCAACGCGCGCTGAAGGCTGCGGGCTCGAAAGCCCGCTAGCGCGGCCTCTTAGGCCGCGAGCGCAGCTTTGGCCTTCTCGGCGATCGCCTGGAACGACGCGGGCTCGTTGATCGCGAGATCCGACAGCACCTTGCGGTCCACGGTGATCCCGGACTTGGCCATGCCGTCGATAAAACGGCTGTAGGTCAGGCCGAACGGACGGACGGCAGCGTTAATGCGCTGGATCCAAAGCGCACGGAACGTCCGCTTCTTGCGCTTGCGGTCACGGAAGGCGTACTGCATGGCCTTGTCGACCGCCGGCTTGGCAGTGCGGATGGTGTTCTTGCGGCGGCCGCGGAAACCCTTGGCGGCCTTGTAGACTTTCTTGTGCTTGGCGTGGGCGGTCACACCGCGTTTGACGCGAGCCATGACAAATTTTTCCTTCAGAGATGACTTGGTTTTCGGATCGCCGCGAAAGTTGCGGCGCTGGTGGCAATGATCGTGGACGCGATCAGGCGTTCGGCAAGAAGTACTTCTTGACGTTGTCGCCATCGGTCTTGAACAGCACGCTGGTGCCGCGAAGCTGACGGATCTGCTTCTTCGTCCGCTTGATCATGCCGTGACGTTTGCCGCGATGGGCGAACATCACTTTGCCGGTGGCAGTCACCTTGAAGCGCTTTTTGGCGCCCGATTTGGTCTTCAGCTTGGGCATTTTGCTCTCCTATGGCCACAACAGAATGCCGCCCGTGAAGGCGGCTGGCCGTCTAAAATGCTCGTTAGAGCGTTGATTGTGCTCAGGTTTTTGCGAACTAGCGCGAAACCCGCACGGACACCGCCGCGGCAGCCCTTAATCAGCCGGGCGATGAAGGCTGGGCTTATGACAGAGGACAAGCCAATTGGCAACGGTGAACGCGTGGAACTTACCTGGCGACTATCCGTAATTGCTATCCTCATGTCCAAGACATGCCGCGCGGAGCAGGACCAAAATGTCCCATTTTTCCCAATCGCTTTTGACTGATTTCGCTCGTCCGCGCCGCCTGGCGCTGGCCGTGCTCGCCATTGCTGCGCTTCCCTCGACCGCCGATGCTCGCATCGACCGCTATGACGGCGTCTGGAACGTCACCTTCGCCACCACCCGCGGCAATTGCAGCTCCGGCTACAGCGTTCCCTTTACCGTCGCCGGCGGTCGGGTGTTGTCCGCCGGCGGTGGCCGAGTCTCCGGCAAGGTCAATCGCAGCGGCTCCGTTGCAGTCCGGGTCTCGGTCGGGGCGTCCCATGCCAGCGGCGGCGGCCGGCTTGCCGGCATGGCCGGCGCCGGTTCCTGGCACGGCATCATCTCCGGCGACCGCTGCAGCGGCACCTGGCACGCGACAAGGACGTAACTATCGCCCAAGAGGACGGTGCGCTCCCTCTCCCGCAAGTGGGAGAGGCAAGAAAAACAAAACGGCCCGCCGGAAATCCGGACGGGCCGTTGAATTCGCTAATTCAAAGTAGCGGTGTCAGCGTCAGCGCGGCGCCAGCACCATGACGACCTGACGGCCCTCGAACCGCGCGTCCTGCTCCACCTTGGCGAGCTCGGCGACGTCGGTCTTGATCTTGTCGAGCAGCTTGGTGCCGATCTCCTGGTGCGCCATTTCGCGGCCGCGATAGCGCAGAGTGATCTTGACCTTATCGCCCTCTTCGAAGAACCGCTGCATCGCGCGCATCTTAACTTCGTAATCGTGGTCGTCGATCATCGGGCGGAGCTTGATCTCCTTGATCTCGACGATCTTCTGCCGCTTGCGGGCTTCGGCAGCTTTTTTCTGCGCGGAATACTTATACTTCCCGTAGTCCATGATCTTGCAGACGGGAGGGCTGACGTTCGGCGAGATCTCGACCAGATCCATGCCGGCCTCCTGGGCCAGGCGGATAGCCGCGACGGTCTCGATGGTGCCCTTGTTGTCACCGGTCTGATCGATCAGCTGGATCTGCGCATTGCGAATATCGTCATTGATGCGCGGCCCGTCTTTGGCGGCAGTGGGTGGGGCTTTATTGGGACGGCGAATGGGTGGTTCTCCAAAGTTATGAAAAGAGGCGGCTATTTTGCAGGAAGATACGGTTGCCGGCAAGCAATTCGCTCGTGCGGCGGTCGAAAAAGCCTCAACTGCGAGGCATTTTGGCCACGCCAGGGCACGAAGACCGACATAGACACCTTGCTTCTGTTCCGCAAGCGTCCCAAAGGGCCAATGCCGATGTCCGGCTGCGCTGCGGAGCACGTCCGGACAGCTCAAACCGCACAGTCAGAGTAAACGTTCCATGAATCACCCAATTCCCGATGCCGTGCTCGACTTCATCGATGTGGGCGAGGGCCCGTCCGCACGCCGGATCGCGGTGCGCAGTCGGCGCGGGCAAGGACCTGGGCAAGGACCTGAACAAGGACCGGGACTGGTTTGGCTCGGCGGGTTCAAGTCGGACATGCAGGGCAGCAAGGCCGTGGCGCTGGACGAATGGGCCAGGGATCGCGGCCGTGCCGTGGTCCGGTTCGACTATTCCGGCCACGGCGAATCCGGCGGCGACTTCGCCGATGGAACCATCGGGAGCTGGCTCGAGGATAGCGTGGCGGTGTTCGAACGGTTCTGCGACGGCCCGCAAGTCCTGATCGGCTCGTCCATGGGCGGCTGGATGGCGCTGCTGCTCGCGCGCGAAATCAAGAAGCGTCAAGAGAAACAGCAAGCCAAGGCGTCGCTGGCGGGCCTGGTGCTGATCGCGCCGGCGCCCGACTTCACCGAGGAGCTGATGTGGAAGAACTTTCCGGCCGCGGTGAAGAAAGAAATCGAGACCAAGGGTGTCTGGCTGCGGCCGTCGGACTATGGCGACGGCTCGCCCTATCCGATCACGCGAAAACTGATCGAGGAGGGGCGCAAGCACCTCGTGCTCGGCAGCGCCATCGATCTCGGCTGGTCCCGTCCGCATCCTGCAAGGCGCGCAGGATCCTGATGTACCCTGGCAGCACGCGTTCGCGCTGACACATCGCCTGCCGGCCGACGACGTCGTGCTGACCATGATCCAGGACGGCGATCACCGTCTCTCCCGCCCGCAAGACATCGCGCGCATTCTTGCCGCGGTGGCCGAGATCGGGTGAAGGTGTAGTACTCGGTGTCATCGTCCGCCTTGTGCGCAATTCCGCACTGGGGCGGACGATCCAGTATTCCAGAGCCTGCAGTGATTGAACCGAGAAGCTGCGGCGTACTGGATGCCCCGCCTTCGCGGGGCATGACGAAGAGAGTGGGGAGAAACACCGATGACCACCACCGCCATGCTGCGCGCCTTCTGCGACGCCGTCGAACAACGCGACGGGAAAGCCTTCGCCGACCTGTTCGCCGAAGACGGCGTCTATCACGACGTGTTCTACGGCGCCTTCGACGGCCGCGAGAACATCGCCGCGATGATCGACGACTGGTTTTATCGCACGGCCACCGATTTCCGCTGGGACATGCACGATCCCGTGTCCGACGGCACCACGCTCTATGCGCGCTACACGTTCAGCTACCGCTCGACCTTGCCCGAGGCGAATGGCGCGCGGACGATGTTCGAGGGCGTCGCGATCATGACGCTACGCGACGGCAAGATCGTCAGCTATCACGAGGTCGCCAACACCGCGCCGGCGTTTGTCGATCTGAAGTTTGCGCCCGAGCGCATCGCCAAGATCGTCGCCAGGCAGGGCGCTGAGCTCAAGGCGCGGCCGGAGATGAAGCGGCATTTGTCCTGACGGTTACGGCGGCGGTGGCTTCGCAATCGGCTTGCGCTGCGCCAGCGCTGCGACCGTGGCGGTGCCGATCGGGCCCGCTTCATCGTAGAGCCAGCATTCACCGATTGCCACGCCGTCGGTGGCCTGGTGGTTGACCACGTCGAAGCCGATCCAGTTCGTCACCGGCAAGCGGTGCAGATAGATCGTGACGTCGCTGTTGATGTAGCGGAGCCCCTTGTCGCCGGCGTTCGCGAACGGGCTGGCGAAATCGGCGCCGGTGGCGACGTGGACGAACGGCGTCATCGGCACGCCCGCCACCAGTTCGCGCACCTCGCTCATCCAGAGTTTTCGTGGCCCGAGCGAGCCCATATGGCCGACGATCGGCCGCGTCGCCCATTTGCCGTTCATGCCGAGCCTGGGATCGGTGGGCTTGGGAATGTCGGCGGGCTTCGGCACGTCCCAGTTCGGCGGCGACCAGACATTGCCTTCCGGATTCTGCGTTAGCCGCAACAGCTGACACGAAGCGCGCGCCATGCCGACACCGCCGGACAAGAATTCCGCTTCCACGACGCGGATGCGCATTCCGTCGCGCACGAGACGCGTCGTCACCTCGATCGGCTTGTCGATGGTCGGCAGCCTAAACATGTCGACGGTCAGGCGCGCCGGCACGAATTCAGGACCGGAATGCCGCTCCTCGATGGCGAAGCCGAGCAGGCCGATGATGACGCGTCCGTGCAGCGATTTCGGATCCCACGGACCGTTGGCGACTTCCGTCGGATGGAATGTGTCGCCGTCGCGAGTGAAGAAAGGCGTGTTTGTCATGGCGCGCGAGATTGAAGGAACGCGTGGGGAAATCAAGATCCCCAATCCTCATGGTGAGGAGGCGCGAATCGCCGTCTCGAACCATGAAGGCCCGGCTCTTTCAGCTCGGCCTCTATCCTTCGAGACGCGCGAAGAGCGCGCTCCTCTGGATGAGGATCAGGAAGCGGCCCGCCACTCCTCGCGTACGCTGTCATCGCGCTCGCCCGCGATTGCAGCTGCCCTCATTGCAGCGAACCCTGCATCTGACAACAACTGCCCCAGCGCCCACACCGCAGCCCCCCGCACCAGCGGGCTCGCATCATCCAGCAATCGCCGCGCCTCGTCCGCCAGTGCCGGATCGCCGGAGTTGCCGATCGCGATCAGCACGTTCCGCAAAAAACGATCGCGGCCGGATGCGCTTGACCGGCGACTTCGTGAACAGCGCGCGAAACGAAGCGTCGTCGAGCCGGGCGAGTTCGGCGAGACCTGGCGCGCGCAATTCGTCACGCGCCGCGAGCTTGGCCTCGCGACCCTCCTGCGCGAACTTGTTCCAGGGACAGGCGGCGAGGCAATCGTCGCAGCCATAGATGCGGTTGCCGATCGCCTTGCGAAACTCGCGCGGGATCGGTCCCTTGTTCTCGATGGTGAGGTATGAGATGCAGCGCCGCGCATCGAGCTTGTAGGGCGCGGGGAAGGCCGCCGTCGGGCAGATGTCGAGACACGCCTTGCACGAGCCGCAATGATCGATCTCGGCGTCGTCGCGCGGCAGCTCCAGCGTGGTGTAGATCGCGCCGAGAAACAGCCACGAGCCGAATTCGCGCGAGACCAGATTGGTGTGCTTGCCCTGCCAGCCGAGATGCGCGGCTTGCGCCAGCGGCTTCTCCATCACCGCGGCAGTGTCGACGAACACTTTCACGTCGGACGGTGCGGTCGCAACCAGCCATCGCGCCAGCGCCTTCAGGCGTTTCTTGATGAGGTCGTGATAGTCGTCGCCCTGCGCATAGACCGAGATCGCCGCGCGCGTGCGTTGTTCGAGGATCGCGAGCGGATCCTGGTCAGGGCCGTAATTGACGCCGAGCATGATGACGCTGCGCACGTCCTGCCACAACCCGCGCGGATCGACCCGGCGCTCCGGCTGTGCGGCGAGCCAGTCCATGTCGCCATGGCCGCCCGATGCGATGAATTCGAGGAAATGTTTTCCGGCGCTGTCGATCGTGCCCGGTTCAGTGATGCCGATGCAGTCGAAGCCAAGCGCGCGTGCCTCGTTTGCAAGCGCCGTCTTCAGTTCGATCGGATCGGAGTTCAGAAGTCGAGGTCCACGTAGGTCCGCGACGCCGGTACGCCCGCCAGCCATTCGCTCAGCAGCGGACGGAACGACGGGCGGGATTTCACCCGCGCGTACCACGCCTTTGCTGCGTCGTCCTCGCTCCATGGCACGTCGCCCAGATAGTCGATCGCCGAGAGGTGCGCCGCGGCGGCGAGATCCGCGTAACTGAGCCGGTCGCCGGCGAGGAAATTACGCGTCTGCGCCAGCCAGCCGATATAGGCCAGATGATAGCGCACATTTGCCTTCGCGGCGCGCATCACGTCGGCCGAAGGCGGGCCGCCGCCATTGTCCTCGCTCATGAAGCGCTTGTAGATGCGCTCGGTGACGAGCGGGTGGGAGACCTCCTCGAAAAATTTTTCGTTGAACCAGGCCATCAGCCGGCGCACCTCGACGCGCTCGCCGATCGTGTCCGGCATCAGGCGCTTGAGTCCCATCTCGGCGCCATAGGCCTCGTCGACATATTCTGCGACGATCGCCGCGCCCGGGATGGGCGGCTGCTCGTCGTCCACCAGGACGGGCGTCGTGCCCGCCGCATTGAGCAGCAGAAATGCCTCGCGCCGCTCCCAGCTGCGCTCTTCAACTAGCTTCAGCTCAAGCCCGTATTCCCCCGCGATCAGGCGGATGAACCGCGAATGCGGACAGAACGGATGATGAAACAGCGTGAACATGAAGCCTTTGACTATTTGATGGTGCTTAAGAATCCATCAATGTTTGTGCAGCGCCACACTAGTCATTCAAAACCGCGAAGCAAGGGCGTGACGCCGCATTTTGCGATTGCAGCAATGGGGCGGATGGGCGAGAAGAGCCCCGCTTTTCCTGCGGAAATGGACCGTAAATATGTCAGACGCAATACGGGCAGTGATCCTCGGCATCATCGAGGGTGTGACCGAGTTCCTTCCCGTGTCCTCGACCGGTCACCTGCTGCTTGCGGAGCGCTTCTTCCATCTCGGCGAGGGCGCGTTCTGGGATTCGTTTACGGTTCTGATCCAGCTCGGCGCGATCCTCGCGATCGTCGTGCTGTACTTCAAGAAATTGTGGGACGTCGCGATCGGCATGTTCACGGGCGACGCCTATGCGCGCCGCTTCGTGATCGGCGTGCTGGTGGCGTTCCTGCCCGCTGTCGTCGTCGGTCTCGTCGCCGGCAAATACATCAAGAGCATGTTGTTCAATCCGTGGGTGGTGTGCTTCTCGCTGATCGTCGGCGGCGCCATCCTGCTCTGGGTCGACAAGCTCGATCTCAAGGCGCGCGAGCATGACGCCACCCGGTTTCCGCTCCTGATGTATCTCTATATCGGCATCGCGCAGTGCATCGCGATGATCCCGGGCGTGTCGCGCTCCGGCGCCAGCATCGTCGCCGCAATGTTTTTGGGGGCCGACAAGCGCGCCGCGGCGGAATTTTCGTTCTTCCTCGCCATCCCCACCATGATCGGCGCGTTCGCCTATGATTTCTACAAGAACCGCTCCGAGATGACGATGGACCACATGGGCATCGTCGCGATCGGCTTCGTGGTGTCGTTCGTTACCGCGATCATCGTGGTGAAGACGTTCCTGGAATACGTCACCCGTCACGGTTTCGTGGTGTTCGCCTGGTGGCGCGTGATCGTCGGCACGCTCGGCCTGATCGCGCTGGCCATGGGGCAGTAAACCCGAACTTCAAACAACTGCAGTCTGGACGTTGAAGCTCGTCACGCCCGGCCTTGTGCTGGGCATCCACGTTCTTGGCGACCATCGAGGAAAGACGTGGATGGCCGGGACAAGCCCGGCCATGACGGCGGATGGTTACGCGCTCTTGCGCTGGAACTGCCCGGCGGCGCGAAAGCGCCAGAGATATTGGGGGGCGATCGCTTCAAGCGAGTCGGCGCTGATGCCGAGGCCCTCCAGCGTCAGGCCGGCGGCCTTCGCCGCATCCGACACGACATTGTCGCGCGCGAGCAGCGTGACCTGGTCCGGCGTCAGCTTCAACGCGCCGGGCGCGAATTGCAGGAAATTGGCCTGGAAGCGGGCCAGCCCGAACGGCAGCGGCACCAGCATCGGCTTGCGATCGGCGATCTTGAGGATGGCCTCGATGATCTCGCGCATGGTCAGCACGTCCGGCCCGCCGAGTTCGTAGGTCGCGCCCGCCCTCGCCTTGCCGTCGACGGCATCCGCGATCCCTGTGGCGACGTCGCCGACATAGACCGGCTGCATCCGGGTACTCCCGCCGATCAGCGGCAGCACCGGCGACATCCGGGCCAGTGCCGCGAAGCGGTTGGTGAACTGGTCCTCGGGGCCGAACATCACGGACGGACGGAAGATCGTCGCCGACGGCACCGCGGCCAAGACCGCGGCTTCGCCGGCCGCCTTGGCCTGGGCGTAGCGCGAGGGCGATTCAGCGTCGGCGCCGATCGCCGAGACATGGATCAGGCGGCTACCTGCGGCCGCGGCCGCCTTGGCGACGGTCTCGGCGCCCTTGGCCTGGACGGCATCAAAACTCTGCGCGCCGCCTTCGGCGAGGATGCCGACCAGATTGATCACGACATGCGAATCACGCAGCGCTGCCTCGACCGAGGCCGGATAGCGCAAGTTGGCTTGCACGGTGTGAACCTGCCCGACTTTACCGGAAGGCTGGAGGTAGCCGGCCAGCTCCGGCCGCCGCACCGCGACCCGGATCCGGTAGTCGCGCCGGCACAGCGCGCGGACGACATTCCGGCCCAAAAACCCCGATCCGCCGAAAACCGTGACGAGAGTTTCCAGATTCGATGCCATGGAGGTCCATTCCTGCAGGAAGAGTGCGTGTTATCAGGCTTGTATCGGGCCGGTTTGCGATGCGCAATCCGCATCCGGAAGCGGGGTTCAAGCATGAATTGACAACCGCGTCACCGAACCGTAGTAACCGCCTCCGTGCCCCAAACGGCATGCCCAGGTGGTGGAATTGGTAGACGCGCTGGCTTCAGGTGCCAGTGGCTTAACGGCCGTGAAGGTTCGAGTCCTTTCCTGGGCACCACCCAATTCTGGATGTGAAGTAATTCCAGATACATAAGCCCTTTCAGAGTGTTGCGTTGGCCCCGACTGTGTAACAATGGGGTGTAACATTGCTGTTCAGGGTTGTTCGGCCGATGCGCCGGGACGGGTCTCGCATTCCTTCATTCGTGCAGCGCATTCCGGCGGACGTTCGCGCCAAGGCGGCGGGCATCGAGCTGGCTATTCCGCTGGGCGATGAGTTCGTATTTGTGACGCCCAGCGAGAGCGCTCAGGCCATTCGGTTCTCCCTCCGCACCGCAGAGCCCAGCGAAGCGAAGGCGCGCCATGGAGTCGCCGCGGCCTATCTGGCGGGTGTCTGGCAGGCCTTCCGCAATGACGCTCCTGTGCATGTGACCCACCGGCAGGCGACGGCTTTGGCAGGCGAACTCTATCGCGTTTGGGCGGATAGCGAGAGCCGCGCCCGGAGTGTCGCCATGGTTCACACGCCCGGTGTCGGTTGGGCGCCGGATACTGAGAGCCACGAGGAGCAGGAAGCTCATTGGGCCGCTGTAACGGAGATGTGGGAGAGGGTTGGCCGGGACGGTGACGCCAAGAAATTAGACAAGTCGCTAGGGCCCATTGTGGACCGCCTCTTGCTGACCAAGGGCATTCGCCGCGTGGACAGCGAATCACGCGCTCTCTTGCTCACCGCCTTTTGGATGGCGCTCCGTGACGCCTTCGCGGCCCGCCAACGGAATGCAGGGGGAGACTACTCCATCGACCCCAAGGCCGCTCGCTTTCCTGAATGGCAGGCCCCGGCAGATGCGCAAAAGGAAAAGCCAAAGCGGGGCACCTCCAAGAATTCCCTTACCGGGCTGGTTGAGGACTGGTGGAAGGAAGCCAAGCGGGCCGGCCGGAAGCAGAGCACCTACGAGAGCTATCGCAACTCGATGGGCCGCCTAGTGAGCTATCTGAAGCATGACACGGCGAGCCGAGTGACGCCGGACGACATCGTTCGCTTCAAGGATTATCGCGTGCAAAGCGGCGTGAGCCCGAAAACCGTGAAGGACAGTGACCTCGCTGGCATGAAGACGGTGTTTGGATGGGCTGTGGTCAATCGTCGGTTGCCCAGCAATCCGGCGGAAGGAATCACCATCAAGGTGGGCAAGCCGCGCAAGCTCCGGTCCAAGGGGTTCTATGATTCGGAGGCTATAGCCATCCTGAAGCATGCCCGCGAGTTCGTGCCCGGCCGGGAAGCCCCCAAGCTCGCAGCGGCCAAGCGGTGGGTGCCCTGGCTGTGTGCCTTCACGGGCGCCCGTGTGGGTGAGATGATCCAGATTCGCAAGGAGGATATTCGCCGCGAAGGCAAGCTCTGGGTGTTGCATGTGACGCCCGAGGCCGGGCCGGTGAAGACGGACGAAGCGCGTGATGTCGTGCTCCATTGGCAAATCATCGAGGAGGGCTTCTCGGAGTTCTATGAGAAGTCCAAGGGCGGCTATCTGTTCGTTGACCCTAAGCCCGGTGAGTTAGGGGTGCGCAATGCGGTGAAGACGGCGCGTAACAAGGTTAATGAGTTCGTGCGTGAGGTGGTGAAGGATAAGAACGTTGATCCAAGCCACGGCTGGCGTCATCGCTTCAAGACTGTCGGCATTGAGCAAGGTGTTGAGACGCGCGTACTGGACGCCATTCAGGGGCATGCGCCGCGCAATGTCTCTGAGGGCTACGGAGACGTGACCATTAAGGCAAAGGCGAACGCCATCGCGAAGTTCCCGGCAATCGATTTCGCCTAAGCCACCCGTCGCCAAGCAAACCCTTGGCGCTTGCAAGGCCACCTAACGGCCAGCAGCAGACATTTCATATTCAATCGAGGTTCAAAGGTCGCGGGGCGGGCCGGTGTCGCTGAAACAAAATGCTCAATGCGAATGCCGATGGTGTAGATCCGGATAATGCGGGTGCTTGTGTCGCAACGGCTTGTGCACGTGCCAGTGCGAGTGGGGTTCATCGACAGCTCCCGCGTGATCATGCTGGTGATGCTCGTCGTGAACATGCTTGTGCTCATGGGCTATGGCCTCATGAACGTGCTGGTGTTCGTGCCGCTCGGTGAGATGGAGCCAAAGGCCCAACCCCATCAATAGCGCGGCGAGCGCAAGCTTCGGTGTGAAGGGATCGCCAAGGCTTACGGCCATCAGGGCGCCGATGAAAGGAGCGAGCGAGAAGTAGGCGCCGGTACGGGCAGTGCCGAGATGACGAAGGGCAAGCACGAACAGAACAAGGCTCACCCCGATCGCGAAGAACCCCAAGATTGCCGCGAGTATCGCCAGGCCTGTGGGCGGTAAGCTGTTGCCGAGCCAGAACCCGCCGGCGATGTTTGCAGCACCGGCAAACAGGCCCTTGATCATTGCGATGATGACGGGATCGGCAGACGACAGTTTTCGGGTCAGATTGTTGTCGATGCCCCAACACAGGCAAGCCGCGGCAATCAGCGCCGCGCCCGCATCCAATGAAGGGCCCTGACCTTCCCAGGATAGGGCGATTGCGCCGAGAACGATCGCCAGGGCACCCATCAGCAGGCGTCGATCGACGTTTTCGCGGAACACGAGCCAGGCAATTACCATGGTTGCAAGACTCTCCAGATTCAGCATCAATGATCCGGATGAAGCCGGCGTTCGGCCAAGTCCGAACATCAGCAATGCCGGTCCAAGTATGCCCCCGAAGATAACGATGGCTATCAACCAGGGCACGTCATGCCGTCTTGGCGGAGCCTCCGGAGCCGATAGCCCGATCGCGGCCCGTGCGGCGTGAACCGCCGCGAGGCCAACGCCCGCACCGAGGTAGAGCAGGCCCGCCAGCACCTGGGGATCGACGCTGGCGAGCAGTAGTTTCGAAAGCGGCGTTGCAGCGCCGAACAGGAGGGCCGAACCAAGCGCCAGCGGGACGCCAGGCATTTGAACGGATGATCGATGTCGCTGCATGTGCTCCGCCCTTCGTAACCTCGTTTATTCCGCAGTGTATCTCGCGGTCAGGGAATGACCGTGCAAGCTTGCCGAAAAGACCACGATGGCCTTCGGCGACAGCTCCGTCTGAAGCTTTCCCGACATCAAGTTGGGACTGGCCGGAGTGAGCGGCACGGTGACGGTCTTGCCGCCGTCCTGAATGGTTGCCCGTCCCCGCATGTCCTTGGTCGGGAGCGGAGAACCATCGTCGTCTCCCACATAAAACACGATATCCGTGCCCTTGCGGACAAACTCGATTGGATGACCCTGCGATTTTGCGACGGGGCCGCCTTTGCTGCCCTTCGTCTGTGCCGTGGCAAGGTCAGGCATGGCCGCTATCACAGCCATCATGGCCGGGAAGATGTATTTTCTCATTGAAGCTCCTCGGTGGTCTGGTGCGGAGGTCAATAGGCTTCCGCGGGGGTGAACGTTGCGGCATGCCCTGCTACTAGCCGCTCCAACGGCTGCCTGCCCAACATCAGAAACAGGATTGGGGTCACAACGGTATCAAGGATCGTGGCACTGAGTAGACCGCCGAAGATCGTCACGGCCACGGGATGCAGGATTTCCCGGCCGGGCTCGTCCGCGCCGATCAAGAGCGGCGTGAGCGCCAGTCCTGCGCAAAGGGCCGTCATCAGAACGGGGCTAAGGCGCTCCATGCTGCCCCGAACGATCAGCCCGGTCCCGAAACGCTCGCCTTCATGAACCGCGAGATTGATGTAATGCGAGATCTTCAAGATGCCATTACGCGCCGAGATTCCGGCAAGGGTGATGAAGCCGATCATCGACGCCACCGACAATGGTTGACCAGCGATCTTCAAGGCAGCCACGCTGCCGATCAGGGCGAGCGGGATACCGCCCATGATGATCAGCGCCAGCGCGGTTGATCGATAACGGCTGTAGAGAACGATGAAGATCATTGCCAGTGAAGCCAGCGAGAGAATGCCGATGCGCCAGGACGCCTCCTGCTGGGCCTGAAATGCGCCTTCAAGGTTGGTCGTGTAACCTTGCGGAAAATCGAGCTCCCGGACCGCCTTCTGAATGTCGGCAGCGATATCGGCAATGTCGCGGCGTCCGTCCCCGTTGCCGTAGACGACAATCCTGCGCTGGGTTCCCTCGCGTTGAATCTGGTTTGGCCCATCGGTCTCGATGACCTCAGCCAAAGCGCTCAGCGGGACGAATTCCAGACCGGTTGGGATGAGCAGATTTTGTAGTCCCGTGGTTGAGCGGTCCTGCTCCGAAAGGCGCATCACGACGTCGAAGCGGCGATTGCCGTCGACGATCTGGGAGACCTTCCGGCCGTTGGACAGCGTATCGAGCGCCTGTGTGATCGCAGCCGGCGTCAGGCCATGAAGTGCGGCGCGGGCATGATCGACCTGAACCCGTACCTGAGGGATCAGCACCTGCTTCTCGACCTGGAGATCGACCAGGCCCTGGATCGTCGAAAGGCGCTGGCGCGAGGTTTCGGCAAGGCGCCGCAACATCTCGATATCCTGCCCGTAAATCTTGAGCACGATCTGGGCACGAATACCGGACTGCAGATGATCCAGGCGGTGGCTGATCGGCTGTCCGATAGCAACCGACGCAGGCAGCGCGGACAGCGAGTCCCGGACGCTCGCATAGATATCCGCCTTCTGGCGTTTGGATGGGAACGAGGTCGACGTCGATTTCGCTGAAGTGGACGCCTTCGGCGTGCTCATCGAGCTCCGCGCGGCCAGTGCGACGTCCGACCGACTTCACTTCGGGCACCTTTGCAAGCGATTGTTCCGCCAGTAGCCCAAGCCGGTGCGATTCCGCGAGCGAAATGCCGGGATTATATTGCAGCGAAAGAACGAGCGTCCCTTCGTTGAACGGCGGAAGGAAACTGCGCGGCATTTGACTTGCGGTGTAGCCGGCTAGCACGATCGCTGCCGCCACGGAGCCCAGCACCAGGCCGCGCCGCCCGAACGCCCACCCAAGCACCCGCCGATTGGCCTGCTTCAACCTGGTGACGACAAAACTTTCGCGATCACCCGAATGGGTTCGTCCCGAAAGCAGATAGTAGGACAGCACCGGCGTTACCGTGATCGACGTCAGCAGAGACGCAAGGATCGAGACCACATAAGCCACGCCGAGCGGGGTGAACAGCCGCCCTTCGATTCCCGGAAGTGCGAACAGCGGCACAAATACAAGAACGATGATCGTCGTTGCGTAGACGATGCTGGAACGGACCTCTTGGCTTGCCCCGGAGATCACGTCCAGAACAGCACGCGGCGTACTCGACGCGGCATTCTCCCGCAGGCGCCGCAGGATGTTTTCAACGTCCACCACCGCATCGTCGACCAGCTCACCGATGGCAATGGCAAGGCCGCCCAGCGTCATGGTGTTGATCGTGAGACCGAAGGCATAGAACACCAGCACCGTCACGAGGATCGATATCGGAATGGCCGTCAGCGAAACGAACGCGGCGCGTCCGTTCATCAGGAAGACGACCAGGACCAATGCAACGACGACGGCGGCCTCGGCCAGAACGCGTTCGACATTGCTTATCGAGGTTTCGATAAACGTGGCCTGACGGAATTGCACGTTGGTGACGTTGATCCCCGAACGCATGGTGCGTTGCAGGTCCTTGAGCGTGGCTTCGATATTGCGCGTCAACACCACGGTATCGGCAGCCGGCTGCTTCATGACGCTAACGATGACCGCCGGCTTGCCGTTATACCCGGCATCGCCGCGCTTGGTGCGTGCTGCAAAATCCACGGAAGCGACCTGCTTCAGCAGGATCGGCTGCCCGTCGCGGCTGGCAACGACGGTGTTGCCGAGGTCCTCGATCCGCCGGGTGAGGCCGACGTTGCGGATCAAATATTCGCGGCCATGCTGGTCAACGAAACCGCCGCCGCTGTTAGTGCCGAACTTTGCTACGGCTTGCTCGATCTGATCGTGGGTGATGCTGAGCGCCTGCATCGTCGCGACATTCGGCGTCACCCGATATTGGCGGACCTCTCCCCCGATGGGAATCACCTGGGCGACACCGGGAATGGCGAGAAGCTGCG
This sequence comes from Bradyrhizobium sp. LB13.1, assembly GCF_054056815.1. Classification (NCBI taxonomy): domain Bacteria; kingdom Pseudomonadati; phylum Pseudomonadota; class Alphaproteobacteria; order Hyphomicrobiales; family Nitrobacteraceae; genus Bradyrhizobium; species Bradyrhizobium sp. LB13.1. The sequence goes on from NZ_JBSRYQ010000001.1 coordinate 723,835, forward strand.
GCCTGACGACAAAATCGGCGATCTCGCGCACTTCCATAGGCGTAGCCGTGCCGTCGCTGGTCAGGGCGACCAGCATGATCTCGCCCATGATCGACGTCACCGGGCCCATCTGAGGATTGACCGAGGATGGCAACTGCTCGCGGATCAGCGCCAGCCGTTCCGAGACGAACTGCCGGGCACGATACACGTCGACGCCCCAGTCGAATTCGACATAAACGACCGACAGACCAACGCCCGAAACCGAGCGGACCCGGATCACGCCAGGCATGCCGTTCATCGACGTCTCGATCGGGAACGTCACGAGCTGCTCGACTTCCTGGGGAGCCAGCCCCTCCGCCTCAGTCAGAATGTTCACAGTCGGGCGATTGATGTCCGGCAAGACGTCGACGGAAACCGTCGGCAGAACAAACAGGCCGTAGCCTACGAGCACGGCGGCAACCGCCAGCACGAACAGGCGATTGCGCAAACTTGCCTGGACGATGAGCTTGAACATGGGCCGTCCCTACCGGATCTGGTTGATGAGGTCGGTACCGTGAACCACGATGCGTTCGCCCTCACTGAGGCCGGCCGCCACGATCACGCGGGTCGCGTCGACCGGCAGCACGCGAACCGGTCTTGGCTCGAAGCGTTCGGGCTCCGGGTGCAACCAAACGATATTCTCGCCGCTGCCGCTGCGAATGACCGCATTGCGAGGAAAGATCAGACCGGCCACCGGTGCGCCGCTCTGGACCATCACGTTGAGCGGCTGACCGATGTTGAGGCCTGTCGGAGGCTCCGGCATGGCAAACTGAACGACGGATGCATGCTGCCGCAATGCCCGGCTCGTTCCAACAAAAGAGAGCGCAATCGGGTGGCCATTGGGCGCCGTGGCCGTCGCAGCTTCAGGTTCCCTCAAACCCAAATCGTCATAGGCCAATGCTTCGACCCACAGGCTCTTGGGATCGGCGATCTGAAACAGGACGTCCTGCGGCTGAATGACCTGTCCCGGCACGACCTTGGCGGAGGTGATGAGGCCGTCGGTCGATGCGCGCAATTCCTCGAATCCCGTGCGGGAATTTCGAACCGTTTCGCGCCGGGCTCGCAGGCCTTCCAATTCGCTTTCGAGGTCGTTGACCTGACCTTGCGGCACGGCGCCCCGTTCCGCCAGTGGCCGCAGCCGCCGCAGCTTGTTTTCGGTGATCGCCGTCAACTGTTCGATCTCGCCGACCTTCTCGAGGATCGTGGTGCGGTCCGCAATCGGCAGATGCGGCTCTATCTGGATGAGCAGATCGCCCTTGCTGACGGCTTGTCCGATCCGGGGTATGCCGCCGCTGCCCGGAACGACGCGGCCCCCATAGACGCTTTGCACGATGCTGCTGCGGTTGGGGTCAGCGATGACACGGCCGATCAGCGTGACGGCAGGACGAATCGTCTGCGGCTCGGCGGCGGCGGTCCGCACGTCAAGCAGCCGCTGCGTCGGCTTGGCCGCAAAGACAGTGCCGTCTTGCAGGCGTCGCGGGGCATCACTCAGGGCGGGGACATCCGGCGGATTTGCCTGCCTTGCGTTGGTCCGGCTTTCGCCGAGCGCGATGGCAGCGAGAATGACAAATGCGCCTGCCATCGCCGCTGAAACGGAAGCGGCCATGCTACGACCACGCCGTCTCCAATAGCCATAGAGAAGGCCGAGCCACGCAGCAGCAAGTGCCGAGGCCACAACGGCGGTTCGGCTTGAGAAGAGCCAGCCCTGCTCCTGCTTCTGCTCCGGCGGCGGGACATTGCCGGCACGTGTCGGCACCAGCGAATCCACCAGCAGATCATTTCCCTTTTTGGCGTTGACCGAGAAAATGACTTCCACCGATTCCGCCGGCGCGGCGTTCGGAACGGCGGCAATGTAAACGCCGTCATCGGTTTTCGCAGCCTCGATCGGTGCGGAATCGCCGATCGTGACCTGCAGGACTGCATCCGAAACCGGTTCGTTCGTGCCGGGATCGTCTATGAAGACGGAAAGCTTGCCGTCTTTCAGGATGCCGACGATCTCGTAGAGCTCGGAACGCGCCGCAACCCTTGGATAGGCTGACGACACCACGGCCGCTTTTTCAGCGTCGCCGTGATCGTGCCCCTCATGGGCAAGGGCCCCTGACACACCCAAGAACAGGCTTGCCAACCAAGCGAGACTGGCCAGGCCACGACCGACTAGGCTTATTGCCAGCCGCCCTTTCGGGCAGCGCTGATTCATCAACATGGAAATTCCTTCAGACATGCGACAGGTCGGGGGCCGAAGGGCCGCCCGGATTACGCGATGCTGAAGGTACTTGGTGGCCGCGTGAGTTCGTCAGGCCTTACGCCGACAATAGCTTGCGCAACCGGCAGATCGACAGGGATCAGCACCTCAAAGGGGCTGAGCAGGGTCATGAACTGCGGTGACGCGATTGAAGTGCCGAACATGTTCCAAGTGAGGCTTGGACCACCCTCGTCATCATCGTGATCCGCCCCGTCATGCACGTGGCCTGCGGCGCCGTCACCACTGTGGGAGTGCACGTGACCAGCCAACTGATCGTGGAAATGCAGGGAACCGCTCAACGTAACGGCAGGCGCCGGCATCGTACCAACGGCCGCATTGGCCTGCGAGATCGAAATCAGGGTTACCTGAAGCACAAACGCCGACACCGCCACGAACATGGCTGTTATGGCTAGTTGACGGAGACGTTGAAGACGGTCGCGTTGCACAGCAAAAATCTAGGTGATCCTGGGCGCGATTTCAAGCCGACGTTGCTCGCTCTCTTGGGTCTGCAATGTGTCAAATGCGAAGAACTCAACCTGAGCAATCTTGTCCGCCATGCCTCAATAAGCGGACCTCGTGGAGCGATGCTGCCACTCGCCGAAAGGCCACAAGCGGACCTTGCTTGAGCGCTTTGTCGAGGCCGCCGCTGAGACGGCCTCAAGCCTATTGATTGCGAGTTCCGGAGCGGTCAGCAGTGAGGCGGTTTACTGCCGCGTAAGGGTGCGCACCTCGGCTGCAAGCTCAGATCTCAGTTCGTCCTCAAGCTCCCGGATGTGCTTCGCGGTTGGCCCGTCCGGAAACTCTTTCATGAGCTCGCGACAGTGTGCCAACTTCCGTTTGATCGTTACGATATCCTGACGATCATCCATCTTCGGAAATCCTTCACCGCACTAGTTCTTGTAAAGCAGTATACCCTGTTCGCGAGCTTGCCGACGCACCGAGCTAACGCGGCGCCCCAGCACCTTGGCCGCCTCGGCTGCGGTGGCCCGTTCTCTGGCGAGCAGGATTAGTCGGGCTAATTCGTGCTGCGTCCAAGCGGGCTTAGCTCTCGGCGAATCTTCGATGCTGTCCATGTCACAAGGTGGCGCCTCATCGTTAACATTGTTTCACCAGCGGTGGTGGCGCCAGCCGTAGTGATGGCCTCGGCCTCTGCCCCAACCATAGTGATGACCACGCCCGCCTCGATGACCCCACCCGTGGCCACCGCCATGTCCGTGGCCCCCCTTGACCTCAATAGGGGCAGTCTGAGTCGCGCCCAGTGCGCCCGGCTTGGCTGCGGGCATTGCGGAAGCAAATGGTGCAGTGGTTAGACCAACGGTCCCTGCCACTAAGCCGACCAAGCAAATCCACTTCATGTAAGCGCCTCCGGTAAGAACGAGACCACGGCCAGCCGGCCTCTCCAGCCACCGCGGCCCTCCAGCTCGTCAACAATGAAGCCGGGAAAAAGTTGCAACGAGGGCTGACGGATGATTAAGGGCGGGATACCCTATCCGCCGTTTGAGAGCAGTCGGGGTCTGCGTCGGGTCACAAGCAGCCTCGTCACATTGAGCGGAGATGGTCCGGTTTGCGCCTGTAAGCCGATATCGGTTTAGCTCTTAGCGCGTGTTGGCATATTCGGTCGCTGCCGCTTTGCAGGCTGCTATCTTTGAGCAGGCCAGCACGGCGCCATCACGCAGGGCACTGTCATACGAGTCGTCTTTGTGGTTCGCGTGAAGATAGGCCCCGAGCAAAGCCGCTGCAGCTAGGATCACAGCATAACGAATTTGGTCAACGAACCGCTTCACTCGTTGGTCCCTCTTAAGGCGCTCACCAGCGTAGATGAACAGGGCAATCGCGCTGACACCCGCGAGGGATATCCGAGGCGTCTCCGGGACACCCAGCGCTGTTATCGCCTCGCATTCGGCCCAGACGCTCAGCGCGACAAATCCCCAGAGCGTTGCGTAGAAGCTAAGGATATCGAAAAGGTCCTTCATGGGCTCGGGCCCGCGGGCGCTCGGGGCCGTGGTCTCAGTGTTTGTCATTCCTGCATCCCCTCCTGAACGGACCGTCGTAATTGTAGACGATAGTCATCATGCCCCAACGGGAAAATGGGACTCATAGTCCGTAGACCGGAAGTCATCATGACGGCCTGCTCCGATGGATGGACGACGAGACAGGCATCGTTGACGTGGTGGCGGCGGCCGTGCGGAAGGCACGCAAGGGGCTCGGGCTGTCCCAAGAGGATTTGGCCCTAGAGGCGGGGCTTGATCGGACCTACGTCAGTCAGGTTGAGCGGGGCACCCGTAACTGCACCATCATCGTCCTGGCCCGCTTGGCTCGTGCCTTGAAGACGAGCCCTGACCGATTGCTTGTCCCCCAGAAGAGGACCCGGGGTTAGGTCTGAATCTCGTCCGGTGTCGGGCAGGTCACTTTTAGCACCGGACCTCAGGTTCGGCCCGAACATGACCTTTGATTTAGGTCAATGGCCGCTGCGTCCTTTTGCCAAGCCTTAGGCATGAGTGAGCCTCCGCCCGAGAAACGTCCGACGCCCAAGCCGACGCGCACGGAGGAGGCTCGACGCATCATCGAGGAGTATGCCGATGACCTTCGCGAGATCATCAGGAAGCTGTGTCAGAGGATGAATTGAGACCGCCTTGGTCCGCGCATGGTTTGGCCCTATGGAGGAGACCGAAGGGTTAGTCTTAGGGACTGTCCTTTGAGGTGGCCATATAGGAGGGGTGGTGGTCACTCACCCTAGCTTGGAGGTGACCCTTCAGGGTTGGTGAAGGGTGACCCTTAGAGGCCGCACTAGGGGTCACAATGGAGGAGGGGTGGTGTCACCCTCCCAACTTGAAGGCGGCCCTTACAGGCCCCCTGAGACGGACCTCTAAGTTCTAACCTTTGAGTTTCCCCCTCTAGCTTCCTCCTCCATTAGCGGAGGCATAAGGGCCAATTTTGCTCTAAGTAACTGTTATCGCGGGCAAGATTCTATGGAGACAATCGCGCAGGAAGATCCCGTAGCCGTGGTGAAAGCAGCCTGCATCGCGTCCGCCGCAACGTAGGCTTTCGATTCCGCGACCAGCACCGCGTCATGGAGCGGCAGAGCGGTGACCCCAATGCTCGCAAGATGCGTGATGATCCCGATCAGCATGTCGCTTTCGATGCGCATCAACTGAAAGCCCAGCCCGGTGCCGAACAAATCAGCGATGGGGGCATGGCGCGCGACTAGCATCTTGATCGCGTCCCGGAGCTTCGTGCCCGAAGGGAAGTGCTGAAGCGTGTCCTCCGGCCAGTTCCGCAAAGGACCGTCCGCGAACAACATCGCGTTCATCAGCGTCTTCCAGCCATCTCGCCCCGAGCCGTCTCCCGCCACGTCATATATGTCACCTTCCGGCTGCGGCTGTCCCGCCCGCACATATGCGAGGCGCGGGAAGAGTTGCCTGTAGTCGACATCAGCTATTCGCTCGCCATCAATCCGGATGCGCTCGAAGCGTTCGGCTCGCTCCATACCCAACCAGAACGGGCCAGCTAGTCGGCCTCCGTGCTGCCAGTTGCCGTTGTTGAAGATGCGCCGAAGAGAACGGCGATAGGGCGCGATCACTTGGCCATCTTTGCCTAAAGAGAGGCCGGTGTCCTGACCAATAACCTCGATGCTCGCGCTGCGTAGAAACTCATTGATGCGCTTGATCTGTCCCGCGAGTTGACGAGTCTTTGTGGTGTCCCGGAAGGCTATCGAGGCTGCGCGGCCGTCATCGTCCTTGCTTTCTTTCAAGATGATCAGTGCATGGTCATCGATTTGCTGAACGGCTCGCCAGTCGGGCGGCGCCAACGGAAGATGTTGAGCAAGCGCTGTGCTTGGTCGAATGAGCGACGGCATCCGCGTTCTACCAGAGACCCTATATCCCCTTCGCTCCTCGTCAATGAGACCAAGCGATGAAAGCCCATCTATCGCGGATAGGAAATGCTGGCCGTATACCGGGTTGGCGCTGCCTTCGCCCGGCCAAAGGAAGTCGTGCGACCGGGGCACCGCGAGATGGGGGCCGGAGTCGATTGCGCTGAGCAGGACTAGGTTGCAAGCCAGCGCTTCAACGGCGAGGCCAAACTTCTCCTTGTCCGCTTCCTTCCGCGCTCGCTTCCTAGCGCCGCTATCGGTCTCATGGAGCAGCAGCGCGTCGCGCAAACATTGCACCGCATGGGCAAGCTCATTCGACTTGGCCCGGAGCAGTGGATCGAACCACATTAAGTTCGGTGATTGCGTCATCGGAGCGTGAGGCATGTGTTCAAAGTGACCTGCCCGAACCTTCGATATGCACGCACTGCTTCACTCCGACCAGATAGCTCACCCGAATGCTGTGACACTTGAATTCTCGCGGACATCGATCAACCCGCCGCGCGGGGCCGCCCGTAGCGCTGCCGATGGGCCATGACGCCCGCGACATGCTTCTCCACAACCAATTCAAGGCTTGGGGGCTCCAACATTCGGCCCATCTCCCGCAAGGCACGCCCGGTGCTCTTTGGATAGACGTGCATTTCCGTCCGCCGCTTCCGGCCCTGATGATCTTCGACCTCCCAGATACGGTGAGTTCCTGAGGCCAGTCTCTGAATAGCCTTTGCGATCTGAACCGTCCGAAACTCCTTCGTCCGGGGGGCTGTCGTGTCGGTCCTAGTCAGGGCGGAGACAGCGAGGACGATGGACACGATGCGCTGCGTGGGCACGCCTTCAACGCGGAGCCGCGCCAGTCCGATCTTTGCTCGTTTCGTGGCGGACAACCCTTTGAGGCGCGTCGCGATCTCCACCGGGCCAGCGTCCTCTAGCGTCCGCCCCATGTCGGCAATTGCTGCGGCGATAAACTTATCGTTAGACGCCATTAGCCCGACATACGCGGTCGCGGCGGTGATGTATGGCCGCAACTCGGAAGCCTTGAAGCTCGGCCGCCAATAGGACCCATGACGCGCCCGGTGCTCTACGTGGCGGCGGCAGTGGTGAGGGGCTAGACCTTGGCGGACCGCCTTCATGGTCGGCCGCCCGCAGCCGGGAATGGCGCAAGTGGCTGCTGCTGCGAGCGGCCCTAAGCGTATACTTTCCTTCAGAGCGGCCTTACGGTGAGCACGGTTGGTCATTCAGATTTTAAGACACCAAGAGACTGTAAAAGAGCAGCTTGGGCCTTATGGAGCAGCCCGCTTAGGATAAAATCCTCTCTCCCGTAATTCGGCGACCGGATTGCCCAGAGGCTAATAGATTTATTTTCTCGCAGCGCAGAAATTTCGTTCGATATGTCCGCATTCACCCTAAGTCTTCGCGCACCGTTCAGCGCCTCCACGACATTTTCAAGCCGACAGATGACGCGGATAGACGACCCCGGGGCGACGATCTGTAGTGCTCTGACTACCGCGCTTAGACAGGCTCGCTCTTGCCTGCTTTCACCGTCACTCACGTTGACGTGTGTGGGCACTGCCATTCGGTCCGAATCCACAAAAAGAACGTCGAATGCGTGGGCGGATGCTAAATTGTTCGCAGTTTGCGTTCCAACCACAAACACGTCCAACGACGCTGGCTCTTGCATCAGCTGAGCCTGATCGGCGTATTTCGCGCTCCACGATTTCATAACTTGAGTCCTTTTTCCGCGCGGCGACGCTTCACGAGCTCTCTATGGAGGTCATCTGCGGACCGGAACATTCGCCGCAACTCTCTTTCAAATGCCACCCGAGTCGTTGCGATGTGAGAAACGGCTCCGAGGCCCTTATTCTTCAAGGCTCGATCGAAATGCTGTCCGGCCGCCTCGATAGCCGCAGCGCGGCCTTTAGTGCTGTATCCGGCCGGCGTTCCCGACTGCACAACCGAATCATCCGATTTCAGATAGAGAACACTCTTCCGATGGTCATAGTGATAGCCTGCATCGAGTTCACGATGAATTCTATGAACCTGCTGGCCCTTCGGGGCGTCAAAGATTATTCTCATTAATCGAATGTTCTGCTCTGCTCGCCGACCAAACGTTAGCAAGAATCGCCGATCGTTGGACCGTGTGACGTCTCCATTCTTGTCTTTGTTCGACTTCGAATCGTTGAAGCGAACGCTGCCGCCGGGTGCGGTCATCATCACGATCGCTGGGACATATTCAGGATCGAAGATTCGCGGACTCCTGGTTTCCCTGGGCCGATCCTCGTCGACGATCGTGACTAGCGCCTTCGGGCCGAAAAGATCGTCTTGACCACTCGCAAGCTCAATCCTTTGGATTGCTCCATGTGGGAGTTCCGCAGACAAGCGATCCAGCGGAGGCAAATCCGCTGAAGTGCGATTAAGATACCGGTCGACTTGATCGTAATACTCACGGCATGCAGAGCAGGCAGACGCGGACAACGGAAGATAGATCGGGTCTCCATCTTGGCCACGACCGATCCGAGGTTGCACTCGGCCCATTGTTACTTCGAAAGTCCAGGGTATTTTCTTCATGTCGGAGCCTTACTCGCGTTCAACTCGACGAGCTTTTCCAGATTTGAGGCACGAGAAAAACACCCAAACTAGGGGGGGCTCGCTCCCTGCGTTGCTCACCCCCCACTCCTTGCCCCCTCACCCCCTGCACTCCTGCCACCCACACGCCCCACCCTGCGCTAACTGTCGAGGGTCTTTGGTGGGGTCCAACTCCCCCTATCCGCTCCCCGCTACTCGTCGCGGTTGGGCTCGTATGAGGTCAAGTGTTGGCGTTCCCTATTTTCTTCAATCGAGCTTGGACGAGCCTTACAGCCGCCGTTGACCATTGAGCGCGTCCCCTGGTCGTCGGTATGCCCTGCAATGTAAGGGCGCGAGCGACCTGAATTGGTGAGACGATGCCTTCTACCGCTAGGGTTTTTAGCACCGGGCCAAGGTCCACTGCTCGTCTATCGGCAAGCCTCGATTGCGCCTGTCGTCCACAGGCCCGGACATCGCCGGACATCGTTCCACCCCGGTGGCCGCCGAGTTTCCGCCCCCGTGCTTTAGCGGCTGCCAGCGCTGCCTTGGTCCTGGCAGAGATGAGGCCCGCTTCAAGCTCCGCGACAGCAGCCATCTGCTGCAATATGAAGCGACCGGTAGGACCCTCTATGGCTGGGAGATCAGCGAAGCATACCTCCACGCCCGCCTCTAGCAGCCGCTCAAGGAAGCCCACCGAGCGGGTCAGCCGATCCACCTTTGCGACCACAAGAGTCGCACGGTGCAGACGTGCTGCCGCAAGTGCTTGCTCCAAGGCCGGCCTTTGATTGAACCGCCCACTCTCAACCTCAGTAAATTCCGCGATCACGTTCGTAAATGCATCGCCGAGGTATTTTGTCACGGCCGTCTTTTGTGCATCGATCCCCAACCCGGATAGGCCCTGCTTGCGGGTAGACACTCGATAGTAGGCAACAAATCGGCGCTTCACTGCATTTTCCTCCGAAGGTGGCGGCTCAAAATCTTAGACAACGAGCGTTGTCACCATATTTTTAGGAAGAATCGGGGATCAAGAGGGCTCGTGTGAGTCAAAACGACTCAGGGAAGGGCCTCGGTGGGGCGCCATCAGGCGGGGCGCGATGCGATGCTCGGGCCGCAGCACGTGGCGCCGAATGATACTTCAGAAATTGAGACCACCCACGGGGGGAAAGCTCAAAGCCGTCGCTACGAGGTCACCTTTCAAATTGGAGACCCTTTGCCCGATGTCGCCCGGAGCCATGACTGATTCGCTCGAATACCAGCACTTTGATTGAGCTACCAACAGGTGAGCGCGTATTGCTTGCGGCTGTGCAAAGCCCCATCATCAACCTACGATTCCATCGCGCGGGCGTAGGGCAAACAATGAAGGCACTGCCGAAGGCTGGCATGAAGTTCGCCAATGAAGATGAGTTTCGGGACATTCTGAAGCGATTGATTGTCCCCGGCGTTCCGATTGAAGACATCAAGTCGCTGCAAGGGCGCGAAGTGAAGCTGCGCGAAATTAGCCGCGCTTTAAACTCTAAGGGAATGCACGTCTTTATTCACGGTGAGCGGGGAATTGGGAAAACGTCCCTTGCTGTGAGCGCTGCCAAGGCGTTCCTGAAAATTGACGCGTATCCGCCCTATGTCGGGTGCGATGAAGACGCGACCTTCGACTACCTCGTCAGGGATGTTTGTCGAGACTTCCTTGGCTCAAGCATTCTGAAACGCCAAAGCGACTTTCAGCAGTCAGCGGGGATCAACTTGGCATTCCTGAAATACGAGGTGAAGGGGAGCGGGGGGACATGGATCATCCCCGACAAGGTTGAGACCATCAACGAGGCGGCAGACATGATTGGTGAGGCCGCGCAACTTTCGGGATATTCTGAGCCTCTCATAGTCGTAGACGAGTTCGATCGGATCAAAGACGACCAAGTGAAGCGCAAGTTCTCGGACCTGATCAAACGCATTCACGACAAGTCAGTAAACGTTCGCTTCGTCTTCTGCGGCATAGGCAAAACTCTTGACGAGCTGACTAGCGGGCATCTCTCGTCCAACCGGCCTTTGCACCCGGTCGAGGTTGACCAGATATCTCACGATGCTCGGTGGCGTATCGTTACGCGAGCGGCGGACGCGCTAGGTTTCCAGGTTGACGGTGAGCATCTGATCCGCGTGGGACACATCAGCGACGGCTTTCCCTACTATATTCATCTGGTAGCGCAGAACCTGTTCTGGATCGCCTTCGACAAGCATCCGCATGACCCGGTGATTACATCGGAGGATTTTCATGCGGCCGTGATGGGATCAATGGAGCAGGCCGAGTCTCCGCTGAAGACGGCTTACAAGCTGGCGATTCAAAAAACTAAGAACTCGCTCGACTATGAAGAGGTCCTCTGGTCGGCCGCGGCAGGCACCCACATGCAGCGACAAAGCCGGGAGATGTATGATGGGTCGTACGTTCCAATGATGGAAGAGCGGCTGCGCAAAGAGTTGTTCGATACAAAGATCAAGGAAAAGCGGACCTTCCTTACGTATGAAAAGTATCGCGACCGTCTATACAAGCTAACCGACCAGCGTCACGGCCACATTTTGGAGAAGTCGCGAAACTCTTGGTATGAATTCCCAGAGAAGGTCAATCGCGGCTACGTGAGGCTAGTGGCGGAACGAAATGGCGTTCAGCTTGGCGCGGACCATTTCTGATTGGCGCTCCATTGAAGTTGGGGCGCATCCTTATCTTGTCGGTTTCGGGAGCTTCCGAATCACCTGGGCACACGGTCACAGGATCATGTGAGCCCGTGATCCTGTGACACGCCGGAGGGCGGCCAAAGTCGCGGCTTCGCTAAATAGTCCTACCCACCCCATTTCTGCGTCTGGTGGGTCCGCAATAAGGAAATTGAGATGAAAATTGACGATTTCAAAAAACTACTCGCCGACCTCCAACCCGGTCAGGCCGCCACCCTCAACTACGAGATGTTCGAGGTGATATTCCCGCCCGGCGTCGAGGACGACGACGCAAAGGTAGTCGCCTACAATTTCGCCAAAGCCCATGGCTGCGTGATCCGCCACCATGAAAGCGCCCGCGAGGTCAACTTCGTGAAGGAAGCCGCACCTACCAGCTAAATTCAGGTTCGACCGACTCAGAGCGTCGCCCTTCCTTTGGGAATGACTAACTGTCGGGCGTATTCCTCGATTAACGCGGCGACGGCCAGCACGATGGCGACGAGGCACTCAGACTTGATGCCTGCGTCGCGAAGCCGCGCCAATGCGATGCGAGCCCGTTTGGTATCCAAACTGCCCTTTAGCCTCGTGGCGACGCTTAGCGTGGGATCACGTTCAATCAAACAACGCTTTGGAAGCTCAGGCTTCGGGCGGGGTGGGTTGATGAAGCTGCGACACAACGCCCAGATAGCCCAAGGCGAGAATCACGGACAGGAAAACACCGAGGTCTATGGAAAAGCCCAACAGCATGGCGAATAAAGCCGACAGGGCGGCCGCCGAAGAACAGGATTCGCCGGGAACGGTGGTTTTGTAGGAGAGGAGCCAAGGCCAGTGGTAATGGCGAAAAGGATGAGCCATGCGGGAATCCCGTAGGCACCAACGAGATAGAGCCCACCAATCAGAAGAATGGCTCCGATGATGCCCATCGCCTCCGCACCACCGCCGCCACTCGAATAGCGACGACGGCCACCGCCGAAACCCGTGGTGACATAGAAGCCACCCCCAAGGCCTTTCGACCAGCGCAAGCCCCGTGACGATACTCGAAAGCCACCACCCAACCGCTTACCCCAACGCACGCGCACCATAAGTCTCCAGTGTGAAATTAAAGTTTCCAGCGGATAGCATCGCAGTCACATCTCAAATGATGATCCCTGACGGCGGCATTCCAAACGGGGTGTTTGCAGGCCTCGCAGGTGAGTGAGTCTATCGCGGCCTCACAAGCATCAATCAAACGGTCCGCCTCCCCCTTCGACACGTAGCGCCCGTGAGTTCCGGCATTGGCAAATGGAAGCAACAATCCCTGTGCTGCTTTGGCTTTCTGCGTAGGCACGTCCCAAACCGTGTATTCGCCGCCGTTCTTCCTGCGCATTTTACGCTCGCAGTCCTTTGAGAGACGTTCCAGCAAATCGCCCGCAAATCTGAGATCATTACGCGGCCCCTTTATGAAGGGCACCAAGATACCAAGCACCTCAGCAATGGCCGCAAGCTGGGTGTCCATTACCGCCCGTGCCTTGGCCGCAGCGCTCGCGGGATCGCTCTCCAAAAGCTCTCTGGCTAAATCAAATCCCCCGGCGTTGTTCGCCCAGCGAATCCCGATAGCTGGCTCCTTCCATGGCAACAGAATCCTAAAGTGCCAAAGTTTGGCTGCGAGGCGGGTTCGAAGCTCCACGAACCAATCGTAATCGTGCGTGAAAATAAGAACCTGTCTGTCGGAGAATTCTTGAGAAAGGAGGTCCGTCACGTAGCTCCGGTGTTCTCGATCGAAGCTACTGACGACGTCATCTAATACAAGTGGACCACCGTTGCTATCGCGCTTCGCGAGGGCGAGAAAAACGCAAAGACCCAAGCTGTTTCGGTGGCCTTCCGACAGGGTCAAGCGTGGGCTTAACTGCTCTCTTCCGTAGAACCGCAATGCGATATCGAGGGCTTTGTCTGAGCCCTCCGGCTGATAAAGATGAACCCCGTCTATTGGCTCTGCAGGATGCAGAACGGCCCACATCCCTTGAATGTCGTCGCTTATGTCTTTTACTACCGATTTCGTTTGAGCTTTAATTTCTTCGCGTGTTTCGTTCTCCATGCTTGTGATGAAGTTTGTGAGCACATCGATTTGCTCTGTCCTGGATTTTAGCCTGACTATCTCAGGAAAGTGGCTCGCAGCATCGAGCATCCCTAGATCGGCAACGAGCTTCTCTATGGAGGGCGGGACGTGGTTTGCGGCGTTCGCTAGTTCGTCCGCGATGCAGTGAATACTTTTGGTAAACGCCGTAGAGGACGCATCTAGCTTGCCCTCTCGGAGCGCGTCGATCTGCAGGGCGCGAAACTGGCTAACGTGTTCCTTGATCTGCTCGCCAGCAATCGCACCAAGCCAACCCTCCAGTTCAGGGCGGCTGAGACAACTTTGAACAATAGCAATGCTATCGGCAAGCAAGTTCAGCGAGGCGTTTCGCTCGCCAAAGATCGCGATAGCTGCCTCTAGCCTCAATTTCTCGCTTGCAACGTGGGCCTTTAGGTCGCTCGCTAATACGCTCTGTCCACACGCGGGACAATCGACATTGCCATCGGCGTTAAGCTGCTCGGCATATACGTGGATGCTCTCAAGAATGGAGAGCCGGGTTTCGATAAGCGGTTCGGAAAGCTTTAGCGCTTCGACTGCCAGTCGCTGAACTTCGCTGAGATGTTTCTTAAGCGGCTGATCTGCGGCTGTCTTTATTGCCAAGTGAGCCGCCTGCTCCGACTGGAGACCACTCACGACTTTGTCTAGCACCGGCCGGAGTTCATTTACCAAGGCCTTTAGGCTTGTCGGCTCTGACCCATTGGTCATATGAGCACGATAAATGGCCTTTAGCTTTTCCTTTACGATCTCCCAATCATCCGATCCGAACTTTGCCTGCCAATCGAGTTCTAATTGCGAGAGGCGACCTTGGAGGCGATCATAGTTCGCAATCTCCGAGACCTTGCGCCCGAGTGCTCTGAGATTGACAGCAACATTCTCTAGGGGATCAAGCCCGAGCAATGGCAGCAGGACAGAATACTTATCGCCAGCGCTTGCCTTGATGAATTCGCTCACTTCGTCTTGCCGCAGGATGATACGCCGAGAATTCCAGTTCTCTATGATCTCCCGGTTGGAAATACTGCAGGCGCCGTTTGGAGCAATCGTCCCTTTAATCGAAGCGCCCTTAAAGCGTAACTCCACGTGTCTATCTGCGTCTGGCGTGGCTCCGGTGTTGATAATTCCCAATTCTTGCCTGCGGCCACTGTAGGTATGAGCGAGGTGCTGAAGCTTACCTTGAGAAAGCAGATATTCGATGCCGTCAACGAATGACGACTTCCCTGATCCGTTCGGGCCGTGAATTACGATGCTCTTGTTTTGCGTCTCCAGAGAAATCTTGGTCGACGCGCCCCGAAACCAGCTGAGCGCAATTTCTTCGAGCATCAATCCTCCCCGAGACTTTTGAGCAATTGCTCCGCTAGAGCGGCCAAACCTCCGGAGGAAAGCCTGCGTGCGGCTAAGGGCCCACGCATTTCGATTTGCAGAAGAGCCGCCGTCTTAGCTGGGACGGGCCTGTCCGAAATCACTGTAGCCATCCTGCTGGCGATCCAGTCCGGTTCAGCTATTGCTGGTCCGCGCGGCAAATGGCTCGGCTCAAACTCGTCTTCCGACACGTCCTATTTCCCCCGCCTGTGCCCCTTGATTCTCAGGGGAGGAATATACGAAAAATTGAGCGAACAAGCTCAAACAACTCCGGCCTAGTCCTCCGGTGTGAACAAGGCTGTGTAACAACGCCTCGACACGATGATAAAAAATCTTTAAACATCAGTGCCTTGCAGTCTTGCCAAGGCAATCCTTTCCTGGGCGCCGTGACGGTGAGGATCACTTGCGGTCCGCTTGCGCCGCCAGTTTGGATTCGAGCCGATCGAACACGTCAGAACCCGGCTTGGTCCGGCCGGCATCGGCATCCATGAGTCCGCGTGCAATCGAGGCGTCCAGGGCGGCCAGCCTCGTCTCTCTTTCCTGTACGAGGCGTACTCCCTCGCGCAGCACCTCGCTCTTGGAATGGTATCGTCCGGACGACACGGGCTCGTTCACCACGCTCTCGAGCGTCTCTCCCAAATCAGCGCTCACAGCCATGCCAGATCTCTCCGTTTCGCCGCCAATAACTTATTGGCGGAAAGTATTTTTCAAGCAAAACAGCTGGTTGGAGACCTCGGAAACCTGCCGCCGCACCAAATTTCGTTCCCCAATACCCCGATTGCGCCATCCGAATTTACTCCACTTTAGACAACTTGGCCTAAGTCAGCGGTCAGGCTCGCAACCGGCGGTCGGCGAGCACGCAGAGCCGTCAGGCTCGCTTTGTCGTGAGGGAAGCGGTGGATCAGCACCAGGTCTGGCGCGCGTCGGCATTCGACAAGGTTGCGAACGCGATCAGCCCGTTTCTTCTGAGATCGGGAATCTATCTGTTCCTGATCTCGTTCATTTGCCTGTTCTACGTCTTGAACGCGCCGCTTCTGCTCGGTCATTACGATCTGGGCTGGCATCTGGCGGCCGGAGATCTCATCCGGGACAGCAACGCTATCCCGCCCCAGGACCCCTGGTCGTTCACCCACGGCGACAAGCCATGGTTCAATCTGTCCTGGCTCTGGGACGCGCTTGCCAGTGCGACGCTTCAATACGCGGGCTTTGGCGGCCTCGTCGTGCTGACGGTGGCCTGTGGCGCGGCGATCGTCGGCATCCTGACTGCGATCTCTCTTGGCTACGGCGCATCGGCGATCGCGGTTTGCGTCTCGGTCTTCCTTGCCTGCCTGCTCTATCCCGCCTACGAAGCTTCGCCGAACATGTATCTCGCGGTCTCGCCGAATACATGCACGATGTTGTTCTGCGTCGTCTTCTACCGCGAGTGCCTGAGACGAACGCGATGGTTCGTGCTTCCCGTGTTGATGGCGCTCTGGGCCAATCTGCACGGTGGCTTTCTGCTCGGCTTCTTCGTGATCGGCGTGTTCTTCGGCGCCGCCTTGCTCAGAGCGGCCTGGGCTGACCTCAGGATCCTTGCGCTCACCGGAATCGGGTGTCTTGCCGCGACATTCGTCAACCCGCTCGGCTGGAATATCTATGCCGGTGCTGCCGCGACGATGGGGCACTTCGTCCAGGGCAATATCGGCGAATGGCTGTCCTACTATCACAACATGGAAATGCCCGGCAGCATTCCCGGCATCCTGTACATGCTGGCCTTCGTCGCGCTCGAGCTGCGCTACAGAAACTCCAGGCCAGTTCCACTCGAACCGAGATTGATGTCATGGCTGTTCCTGATTCTGGGGCTGTATCAGTTCAGGTACATCGCCTTCTTCTTCATCTTCTCGACCGCACCGATGGCGCTTCACCTCAGCCGCTTGCTGCCGGAACGTCTCACGGGTCTCGATGTGCGTGGACCGTTGCTGGCTGCCGGCATCGTCGGTCTGTGCACCCTGCCGATGGCTTACCTACGCGCTGCGCCGGCGCTCGCACTTCCGCAGATGCTGTCGACCGAAGATGCCGGCTATCTGCAAAAGCATCTCGCAGGTCAGCGGGTGCTGAACAACTGGAACGTCGGCGGTTACCTGATTTTCGCGACGCACGGAACTGTCCCCCTGTTCGTCGACGGCCGCGCCGCGACGGCCTATCCGGATGATCTGCTGCGCGACTATTTCAAGCTGGTGAGTTGGGAGGTCGACGAAGCCGCGTGGGACATGGTGCTCGACAAATACCGGATCGACGCCGTGCTGTGGGTCAAGGCGCACGACCAGCTGCGGCACTTTCTCGTGGTGCGCCGAGGCTGGCGCGAGCAATACACCGGCGCCTACGAGACCGTTTACGTCCGGCCTTGATCCGGTTTTGCCGGCGATGCCAAAAGACAATGACAAACGATAATGACGAGTAGCGCCGCAGCTCTGTATGACCAGCCGCGCCTGATGCTTGCGCCGACGGCTGCCAGCGGATACATCGCGGCCGGCCCTCGCCAGCGTCTGTCCCGGGTATTAGCCTGCCAAGCGCACCGATTCGATTGAGGTTTGAAACGCCATGACCGTACGCCTGCACCGCGGCGACCTGCCCGATCTGTCCCGCTACACCGGAGCGGTGGCGATCGACACCGAGACCATGGGCTTGAACCCGCACCGAGACCGGCTCTGCGTGGTGCAGCTCTCGCCCGGCGACGGCAGCGCAGACGTGGTGCAGATCCCCAAGGGGCATACCGACGCGCCGAACCTGAAGGCCCTGCTGGGCAATCCCGCGATCACGAAGATCTTCCACTTTGCGCGGTTCGACGTCGCGGTGCTCTACCAGACGTTTGGCGTCATGACCGGGCCGATCTACTGCACCAAGATCGCCTCCCGCCTGATCCGCACCTATACCGACCGCCATGGCCTCAAAGACCTCGTGCGCGAGGTGCTCAACGTCGATCTCTCCAAGCAGCAGCAATCGAGCGATTGGGGTTCCGACAGCCTGACCGAGCCGCAGCTCGCCTACGCCGCCTCCGACGTGCTGCATCTGCACGGCTTGCGCGAGCGGCTCGATGCCATGCTGGCGCGGGAAGGCCGCACCGCGCTGGCAAAAGCCTGTTTCGACTTCCTGCCGACCCGCGCCCTGCTCGACCTCCAGGGCTGGGCCGAAGAGGACATCTTTGCGCATTCCTAGAGCTTCGCGTGGCGGCTCGCTTGGGCGGTCGCCCCGTTTCGGTCACTTTCCTGACGGCCTGTCGCCGGCTGCATATTTTGGCGTTGCCGGCTACAATAGGGCGCCCGTCAACCGGACCAGGCGAGCGACACCTCAGGAGCCCAGGTGAATTCGGCCCATAATCCCACCTATGACGCCGCGCTTGCGGCGAAGTTCGCCGGCGCGGCTCGCCACAGCCGCCTGGTGCGGATTCTGCGCATCGCGGTGCCGACCACGGTGGCCGTGGCCATGGCTGTGATCGTGGCCGTGTCAACCTTCCTCAATCCCTTCAAGATCCCGGTGAAGCTCGACTCCGGAAACCTCGTGGTGACAGGCACCAAGATCACGATGGAATCGCCGCATATGTCCGGCTTCACCCCGGACCAGCGGCCCTACGAGCTCTGGGCCAAGACCGCGACACAGGACATCACCGATCCCGACCATGTCGATCTCCATGATTTGCGCGCGAAAGTGTTGATGGAAGACCAATCGACCCTTTTCCTCGATGCCCGCACCGGACGGTTCGACAACAAGCAGCAGCAGCTCGACCTGCACAAGGACATCTTCCTGCGCACCTCGACCGGCTACGAGGCGCGGCTGAACTCGGCCTTTGTCGATATGGGCAAGGGCACGGTCTCCTCGGATGAGCATGTCGACGTCAAGCTGACCAACGGCACGCTGACCGCCGATCGGCTGCGGATCACGGAAGGCGGCGATGTCATCCGCTTCGAGGGCAATGTGGTGATGCATCTCGACAAGCTGGACGATCCTGCCGCCGCTCAGCCTGCGCCACCCGAGCCTGCGCCGCCGGTGAAGACACGCACGCCGCAGAACAAGTCTGCCAATTCAAAGTGATTTTCATGATCAGGTTTTTTCCGCGCAACAAAGACAAGCGGCGCGTCATCCCTGGTGCGGCCGCGCTCGCCGTCGGCGTCGCACTGCTCGCAACGGGTGCGGCAATCGCGCAGAGCACGATGCAAGGCGTGCCCAACGCGATGCAGGGCTTCTCGCAGAATCGCGATCAACCGATCCAGATCGAAGCTGCCTCGCTCGAGATGCGCGACAAGAAGAAGGAGGCGACCTTCTCCGGCAATGTGAAGGTCATCCAGGGCGACACCACCATGACCTCGAAGACGCTGGTGGTGTTTTACGATTCGGGCGGCGACAAGCCGGCCACACCGCAGCCTGCGGCGAAGGCGACAAAGGGCGCTCCGATGCAGTCGGCGACGCCGGGGCCGGGCGGCAGCTCCTCGATCAAGCGGCTGGAGGCGCGCGGCAATGTCGTCGTCACCCAGAAGGACCAGGTGGTGACAGGCGAGACCGCCGTGTTCGACACCAGGACCAATCAGATCACCATGCTCGGCGGCGTCGTCTTGACGCAGTGCAAGAACGTGCTGCGCGGCGACCGGCTGGCGGTCGACATGACCACCGGCGTGTCGCGGGTGGAATCCGACACCGGCCGGGTGCAGGCGCTGCTGCCACAGGGCGGCGGCAATGATTGCGGATCCGGAGGACCGGGCAAGCCCGGCGCGGGGCCTTTGCAACTGCCTGGCGCGCCGGTAAACCGAAGTAAAATTTGAAGAATGATTTCAATCGCTTGGGCCGAGCGCTGCTGATCCGAGGTTGAAGCTTGCCCGGCGAGACTGTATCTGGTGCGAAGGGCTTTCGAAGCGGGATTCGCCGCTTATCGGGGGTGTTTCACTGGGCACGGGACATCCCTTAACTCATGCTGTGTCGGCGAATCGCAAGCCGGCGCGGCAGATCGCGTGAGTTCCGCGCAGGATCGTCGCGAAAGGCTAGAAGGCGGGGATGGTCGATCTCTTCAGCATGTTCCGTCGGCGCCCCGCCAAGCGCGGCCGGCCAGGATTTGCGCGCCAGGATATCACCGCGCTCGGTGACAGCGTCGGCGGTCTCGTGGCCAGCCCGGTACGGGACGCGCCGCCAATTGCGCGTGACCAGCCGATGCATGCGCCCGACCCGTTCCAGGCTGACTTCCAGGCCACCTATCAAGCCGAGCCGCGCGCGCAGGCGGTTCATCCCGTCAGGGCCGCCGCCGCCAGGCCCAATGGTTCCGGCGGGCCTCAGCTGTTGAAGCGGCCGGGCTTCCTGGCTGTGCATAGCGTGGAAAAGAGTTTTGGCAGCCGCCAAGTCGTGCGCGGCGTCAGCATCTATGTGCGCCGCGGCGAAGCGGTCGGCCTGCTCGGTCCGAACGGCGCCGGCAAGACCACCGTGTTCTACATGATCACCGGCCTGATCAAGGCCGACCGCGGCGCGATCGAGCTCGACGGCCACGACGTCACCAAGCTGCCGATGTATCAGCGTGCGCGACTGGGCATCGGCTATCTGCCGCAGGAAGCCTCGATCTTCCGCGGCCTCACCGTCGAGCAGAACATCCGCGCCGTGCTTGAAGTGGTCGAGCCCTCGCGCAAGAAGCGCGAGCAGCAGCTCGACTCGCTGCTCGACGAATTCAACATCACGCGCCTGCGTAAATCGCCGTCGATCGCGCTGTCCGGTGGTGAGCGGCGCCGCGTCGAGATCGCGCGAGCGCTGGCGACGCGTCCGAACTACATGCTGCTCGACGAGCCCTTTGCCGGCATCGATCCGATCGCGGTCGGCGACATCCAGGACCTCGTCCGCCATCTCACCAACCGCGGCATCGGCGTGCTGATCACCGACCACAATGTGCGCGAGACGCTCGGCCTCACCGATCGCGCCTACATCGTCTATGCCGGTGAAATCCTGACCGAGGGGAGCCCGGATGAGATCGTCGCCGATCCGGACGTACGCCGTCTTTACCTTGGCGAGGAGTTCCGCCTCTAGCCCGTTTTTCCATTTCGTCAAGACGTGTACATCAGGCTCGGACTAGGATAAGCAAAAATCGGACCAACTTTTGGGATCGGTTCTTGCTTCATGGCGCTTACGCAGAGATTAGAGTTCCGGCAATCGCAGTCGCTGGTCATGACGCCGCAGTTGATGCAGGCGATCAAGCTGCTGCAATTGTCCAATCTCGATCTCACGACGTTCGTGGAAGAGGAACTCGAGCGTAATCCGCTGCTGGAGCGGGCCAATGACGAGCCCCCGGCGGGCGAAGCCCCGGCCGAGACCGGCCAGTTCAACGATAGCGACGGCGGCCACAATGACGAGCCGGGCGGCGGTCCGGGCGAGGCGTTCGAGCCGGGCCAGGAAGAATGGATGAGCAAGGATCTCGGCACCCGCGCCGAGATCGAGCAGACCATGGACACCGGCCTCGACAACGTCTTCTCCGAGGAGCCGGCCGAGGCTGCCGCACGCAACGCCCAGGATGCGGCGCCGACCACCTATACCGAATGGGGCGGCGGCGCCTCCGGTGACGAGGCCTACAATCTCGAAGCCTTCGTCGCTGCGGAGACCACGCTCGGCGACCATCTCGCCGAGCAGTTGTCGGTTGCCTTCACCGGGGCCGCGCAGCGCATGATCGGCCAGTACCTGATCGACCTCGTCGACGAGGCCGGCTATCTGCCGCCGGATCTCGGCCAGGCTGCCGAGCGGCTTGGCGCATCGCAACAGGACGTCGAGAACGTTCTTGCCGTGCTGCAAAAATTCGATCCGCCCGGCGTCTGCGCGCGCAATTTGAGCGAATGCCTGGCGATCCAGCTCCGCGAGCTCGACCGCTACGATCCCGCGATGCAGGCCCTGGTCGAGCATCTCGATCTCCTCGCCAAGCGCGACGTCGGAGCCTTGCGCAAGCTCTGCGGCGTCGACGACGAGGACATCGCCGACATGATCGGCGAGATTCGCCGGCTCAATCCCAAGCCTGGCATGAAGTTCGGCTCGGCCCGGCTCCAGACCATGGTGCCTGACGTCTATGTCCGCCCCGGTCCCGACGGCGGCTGGCATGTTGAGCTCAACAGCGACACCTTGCCGCGCGTGCTGGTCAACCAGACCTACTATTCGCAGCTCTCGAAGAAGATCGGCAAGGACGGCGACAAGTCCTATTTCACCGACGCGCTCCAGAATGCGACCTGGCTGGTGCGCGCGCTCGACCAGCGCGCCCGCACCATCCTGAAGGTCGCGACCGAGATCGTGCGCCAGCAGGACGGCTTCTTCACCCATGGCGTGGCGCACCTGCGGCCGCTGAATCTGAAGGCCGTCGCCGACGCCATCCAGATGCATGAATCGACGGTGTCGCGCGTCACCGCCAACAAATACATGGCGACCAATCGCGGCACGTTCGAGCTGAAATATTTCTTCACGGCCTCGATCGCTTCGGCTGACGGCGGCGAGGCGCATTCGGCCGAAGCCGTGCGTCACCACATCAAGCAGCTGATCGATTCGGAGGCGCCGTCCGCGATCCTGTCAGACGACACCATCGTGGAACGCTTGCGCGGCTCGGGCATTGATATTGCCCGCCGCACGGTCGCGAAGTACCGCGAAGCCATGCGCATTCCTTCCTCGGTGCAACGCCGCCGCGACAAGCAGAGCGCTCTTGGTAACGTCCTCTCCACCGCAATGTCCGATCGCTCCCGCAGCACCGTGCCGGCCTGATTGCGCTGGCGCGAAATCGCGCTACTCTCATCCCCCCTTCGCGGCCGATCCCAGCTAGGCACTCAAACCAAGCGAGGTATCACATGACTCTTCGGATTTCGGGCAAGAGCGTCAGCGTCGGCGAGGCCCTGCGCGGCCGCGTCACCGACCGGACTGAAGAGGTCCTGCGTAAATATTTCGACGGCAACTATTCCGGGCACATCACGCTCAGCAAGGACGGCTTCGGCTTCCGCACCGACTGCGCGCTGCATCTTGATTCGGGAATTACGCTTGAGGCCGATTCGAACGCGCCCGATGCCTATGCCAGCGCCGACCTGGCGCTCCTGATGATCGAGAAGCGCCTCAAGCGCTACAAGAGCCGGCTCAAGGACCGCTCGGCCCGCAAGGCCCATGTCGCCTCCGCCGCTCTCGCCGCCATGGATGCCACGAGCTACGTGCTGGAGGCGCCGGGCGAGGGTGAGGACGAAGACGAGGTCACCGGCTACAGCCCCGTGATCATCGCCGAAGCCACCACCTCCCTGAAGCAGCTTTCGGTGAGCGAGGCCGTCATGGAGCTCGACCTCAGCGGTGCGCCCTGCCTGGTTTTCCAGCACGGCTCCAGCGGCCGGGTGAACATCATTTACCGCCGGGCCGACGGCAATGTGGGCTGGATCGACCCGCCGGGGGCCAAATCAGGTGGTTAGGGCCGGAACCGGGGCCCGTACCATCCGCAGCCTTAACAATGACGGGGGCAAAGCCGCACGCAGCAGTTGGCACCGGGATTGCGTTGGAGTAGAAGCGCCCCACATCAGGACCGGGCTAAGTTCCCCTCCTGCTTCACCTTCTTGACGCCGGCCCGGCGTGGTTCTCACCAAGCTGGCCAATTCGGAACCTGACGGTTTAATTCACCTCGGAAACCTTCCATGCCGATTACCGATCTGGTCGCGCCCGAGGCGATTCTCCCGGCATTGAAGGTCAACAGCAAGAAGCAAGCGCTCCAGGAACTCGCCGCCAGGGCGGCCGAGCTGACCGGGCAGAACGAGCGCTCCGTGTTCGAGGTGCTGCTGCAACGCGAGAAGCTCGGCACCACCGCGGTCGGCTACGGCGTCGCCATTCCCCACGGCAAGCTGCCCAAGCTGGAAAAGATTTTTGGCCTGTTCGCCCGCCTCGATCGTCCGATCGATTTCGAATCGATGGACGGCCAGCCGGTCGATCTCGTCTTCCTGCTGCTCGCCCCCGAAGGCGCCGGCGCCGACCATCTGAAGGCGCTCGCCCGCATTGCCCGCCTGCTGCGCGACCAGGACATCGCCAAAAAGCTCCGCGCTTCGCGCGACGCCCAGGCGATCTATTCCGTGCTGGCACTGCCGCCCGCGACTGCGGCTTAACAGGTTAGAGCCAATCGTTCATATATCGAGACTTCGCTCGCTCCTTTGCTCGACCAGATTTGCCGATGCTTTCTAAGGGAGAGCTTTCAGGTACTGCGACGGGGGCGTGCCTCCGTAAACTTCGCGAGGGGGCTGGCCCTTGATTACATTTCCCGTACTCGCCGGCATGTTTGGATGGTTGGCCAGCGTAGTTTGGCAATTGCGGCTTGCGAGTACCAAGGGAAAAGTTTGGAGCCGTAACGGCTATGTAACCCGTACAAGTAACGAGACAGTTTTCGGCGCCTGCGTGTGTTTCTACTGGGTCGCACTTGGGTGGGGAGCCGTGATGCTATTTTGCATGGTGATATCGATTATCAGGCAAATCTAGAACTGAGCATGACCCGGATTTGAGCATCCCGGCGTCGCCTTCCGGCTGATAGCACGCAGTATGCGGAAGCAAAGCGGGCACGCTTTCGTGCGAAGGCATGCCCCGCTTGAGATCCTAATCGTGCGACGTGCGTGCGCTCAGTGCACGCTCACCGCTTGCAGCTCCTTGCTCCAAGCGTTGGCGACTGCGGCGTAAGTCAACTTCCTTCCGCTATAGGGTAGAGATTGCTTCGAGCGTCACTGGCGGCCGCATCAGCGTCTCGTTGCCGTGGCGATAGAACTTCTGCGTCCAGGGGTTAAACACCGGCACGCGTGCTTCGATGAATTCGTCGATGTCCCGTGTGACTACGGCGAGATCTTGCAGGGCTGCGATGGCTGCAATGAACAGATCCGGTTGGCCGAATGTGTGGCCGCGCTTGCGACCCTCAACGATCATCGCCTTCCACCGCACGATCGCGTCTTCGGTGATGGCAAGGATCCGTCTCGCAAACAATGGTCGCACTGTGTTTTCCAACCACGATCGAAGATCGGCGCGCCTGGTAGCATCGGACAATTGTTCGATGCCGTAGACGATCTCCGCGATCATTACGTCGCTAACGTAGAGTTCCTCTCCACTTTGGCTCGCGACGAAATCCATGACGTCAGGATTGGGCTGGGGCCTACGTAGTTCCGACACGACGTTGGTATCGAGCAGCCAGCCCCTCAAAGCTCGACATCCCGAACGCTGGACTTGACCGTCAGGCGCTCGAATTCCACGTCGGCTAGCGGGGACTTCGCAAAGGCCGTCACAATATCGCGGCCGCTCACGGGTCGCTGAAGGCGATCGAATTCCTCTGCGGCAACGATAACCGCCGCATCTTTGCCGTGCAGTGTAACCCGTTGTGGTCCTGTGCGCTGGGCCTCCCTGACAATCTGACTCAGGTGAGTTTTTGCATCTTGAAGGCTCCATCGGCGCGATCTGGAGCCATTCTTGGAAGAGGGACGCTTTGCGGTGGTCATGCTCATCGCCTCTAGTCTAAACAACCAGAATTTAGCATATCCGAATTTGACCGCCAAAGCAAAACGGGCACGCCTTCCCTCGAAGGCATGCCCGCCAAAACTCTATTCGTGCGACGTGCGTGCGCTCAGTGCACGCTCACCGCTTGCAGCTCGTTGCTCCAGGCGTTTGCGATCGCGGCTTCGCGGCTGTCGGTCAGCATGATCGGCGTGCCGTCGGCGGCGTGGAGCGCGAAGAGCTTGAGGCCCGGCGCGATCTTCGGCGCTTCGGGAAACAGGCCCGGCACATCCTCCGAGCGGATCTGCTTCACATAGGCGATATGGCCTTCGCCGAGGGTTGCCAGGGTCTCAGGCGAGACGTTCTTGGCTTCGTATTCGAACGCAACATGACCTTCACTCATGGTCTCGACTCCTCTCTCGAAACTAAGCGGTCGAGTCCGCTACTCGTTCCATTATTCGTGCTCATTGATAGCGATTGTCTTAACGATCCTCTCCGGTTCAGGCCGGGCAAGATCGACCGACAACAGCCCGTTTTTCAGATCCGCACCCAGCACCAGCATCCCCTCCGCCAGCACGAAAGTGCGCTGGAAGTGGCGCGCGGCGATGCCGCGATGGATGTATTGCCGGGACTTGTCGTCCTGCTGCCGTCCGCGAATGACGAGCTGGTTTTCCTCAATGGTTACATCGAGTTGGTCGCGGGTGAATCCGGCGACCGCCAGCGTGATCCGCAAACGCTCGGGCTGGCCGTCCGACCGGTCACACCTCTCGATATTGTAGGGAGGATAGCCGTCGGCGCCTTTGACGACGCGATCAAGCACGCGCTCGATCTCGTCGAAGCCCAGAAGGAACGGACTGGAAAGCGTGGGAACACGAGACATAGTTTACAAAGTCCTCTCGAAGCGACTTTGGTGCATCAGGGCCCGTAGAGGCACCCCTTGGTCAGCAATATGGTCATATCCCCGTGTCGGTTCAAGGACGTAGCTGGAATGGCCGGAGGCCAGGAGCTTCCGCTCGCCTGCGTTCCGGCCATCCACGATCTTGCCCGCGCCACTGAGACCGTGGATGCCCGCGACAAGGCCGGCACGACGAATTTGCGGGCCGATTTATCTCAACGAAAACAGACCCCCGGCTACTGTGCATGGGGTTGTTTTCGCGTTTTTAATCGACGGACCAGCGGAACCGGTCAGGCTTCGATCCGGGACCGCCCGTCGCCGCTGAAAAGATGCAGCTTCGCCCGCATTGCTGCGACCCGGATCCTCTCACCGATCGGCGGTGCCTCGGAGCCGGGAATGCGGACGATGACCTCGCCGGGCGGCAGCTCGCCGGGGGTGGCTGCTACGCGCTGCTCGTCCTGCTGCCGCGTGCCGTAGACAAAGGTTTCCGCGCCGAGGCGCTCGATCGCTTCCACGGTAAGCGGCAGCGCGATGCCGCCGGCCGGGGTCTGGTCGGTGATGACAAAATCTTCCGGACGGATGCCGAGGATGCCGGCCTCGGTGCTGCCGAGTTGCGACTTGATCTCCTCGGCGCGAATCGACATCAGATTCATCGGCGGTGCCCCGATGAAGGAGGCGACGAAGGTCGTCGCCGGCTTCTCGTAGATCGCCAGGGGATTGCCGACCTGCTCGACCTGGCCGCCGTTCATCACCACGAGGACGTCGGCGAGTGTCATCGCCTCCAGCTGATCGTGGGTGACGTAGATCGACGTGGTGTTGAGCCGGCGCTGCAATTTGCGGATCTCGACGCGCATCGCGATGCGCAGCTTTGCGTCGAGGTTCGACAGCGGCTCGTCAAACAGAAACACCTTCGGCTGGCGCACGATGGCGCGGCCCATCGCGACGCGCTGGCGCTGACCGCCGGAGAGCTGGCGCGGCTTGCGCTCCAGCATCGGCGACAGTTCGAGCACGCGCGCGGCTTCCTCGACGCGGGTCTTGACCTCGGCCTCCTTCATGCCGCGGTTGCGCAGGCCGTAGGCCATGTTGTTGAAGACGCTCATATGCGGATAGAGCGCGTAGTTCTGGAACACCATCGCGATGTCGCGGTCGGCGGGCTCGACCTGGTTGACGATTCGGCCGCCGATGTCGATCTCGCCGCCGGTGACGGTTTCGAGACCCGCGACCATGCGCAGCAGCGTCGACTTGCCGCAGCCGGAGGGACCGACCAGCACGCAGAATTGTCCGTCGCCGACATCGACGTTGACGCCCTTGATGGCCTCGAAGCCACCAGGATAGGTCTTGCGGACGTTGCGCAGGGTAACGTTAGCCATGGGATTTACTTTTCCGTCTCCACGAGTCCGCGCACGAACAATTTCTGCATGGCGACGACGACGAACACCGGCGGCAGCATCGCCAGCACGGCGGTCGCCATCACGATCGGCCATTCGGTCAGCGCGTCGGTGGTGGTGATCATCTTGCGGATGCCGACCTGGATGGTCTGCATGTCGTCGCGCGTGGTGATCAGCAGCGGCCAGAGATATTGATTCCAGCCGAGGATGAAGAGGATCACGAACAGCGCCGCCATGTTGGTGCGCGACAGCGGCAGCAGCGTATCCCAGAAGAAGCGCAGGGGACCGGCGCCGTCAATGCGCGACGCCTCCAGCAGCTCGTCCGGCACGGTCATGAAGAACTGCCGGAACAGCAGCGTCGCGGTGGCTGAGGCGATCAGCGGCAGCGCGAGGCCGGCATAGCTGTCGAGCATGTGGAGGTCGGCGACGATCTTGTAAGTCGGATAGATTCGCACCTCGACCGGCAGCATCAGGGTGATGAAGATGATCCAGAAGATCGGCATCCGGAACGGAAAGCGGAAATACACGATCGCATAGGCCGAAATAATCGAGATCGCGATCTTGCCCACCGCGATCAGCAGCGCCATCACCAGCGAGTTCAGCATCATGTTGCCGACGGGCTCGCGGGTCGAGCCGCTCGTGCCGACGAAGATGGTCTGGTAGTAGACCTCGAAGAAATGGCCGCCCGGCAGCAGCGACATCTGCCCGTTCGCGATCAGCGCGTTGTCCTGGGTCGAGGCGACGAACGCGATGTAGACGGGGAACGCGACGATCGCGATCCCGATCCACAAAATGGCGTGAGCGACGTAGCGCCGAAAGCCCTCTTCCTCGACCATCAGTAGGTCACCTTGCGTTCGACGAAGCGGAACTGGATTCCGGTCAGCACGATCACCATGACCATCAGGATCACCGATTGCGCCGCGGAGCTGCCGAGATTGCCGCCGAGCAGGCCGTCGGAATAGACCTTGTAGACCAGGGTCACCGTCGACGTTCCCGGACCGCCGCGGGTCATGGTGTCGATGATGCCGAACGTGTCGAAGAAGGCGTAGACGATGTTGACGACCAGCAGGAAGAAGATGGTGGGCGACAACAGCGGGAAAGTCACGGTCCAGAAGCGCCGCATCGGACGCGCGCCGTCGATCGCGGCTGCCTCGAACACGCTCTTCGGAATCGCTTGCAGGCCGGCGAGAAAGAACAGGAAATTATAGGAGATCTGCTTCCACGCGGCGGCAAGGATGATCAGCGCCGCGGCCTGGTCGCCATCGAGCAGCGGATTCCAGTCGATGCCCATGTTGCGAAGATAACGCGAGAGCACACCGAGCGAGGGATGCAGCATGAAGATCCAGAGCACGCCGACCACGGGCGGCGCGACCGCATAGGGCCAGATCAAGAGCGTGCGGTAGAGCATCGAGCCACGCAGCGGCTTGTCCGCCATAACGGCGAGCAGCAGCGCGAAGGACAGCGACGAGACCGCGATGGCGAACGAGAAAAAGAAGGTCCGGACGATCGCCTCGAAATAGGCGCGGTCCCTCAGCAGCTCGCTGTAATTGTCGAACCAGACAAAGGTGGTCGACAGACCGAACGCGTCCTGGAGCAGGAAGGACTGGATCACCGCCTGAATGGCCGGCCAATAGAAGAAAATCAGGACGATCGCGAGCTGCGGCGCAACCAGCGCGTAGGGCAATAGCCTTGATTGGAAAATGGCTTGCTTCTGCATGATGTCAGCTGAGCGGCAGGCCGGGTCGCGACCTGCCGCTCATCGCCTCACTTGACGGCGGTCTTTTCGAACTGACGCAGCATCGTGTTGCCGCGCTCGACGGCGGCATCGAGCGCCTGCTTGGCGGTCTTCTTGCCGGCCAGCGCCTGCTCGATCTCTTCCGACCAGACGTCACGCAGCTGAACCATGTTGCCGAGGCGCAGACCGCGCGAATTCTCGGTCGGCTCCTTGTTGGTCAGCTCGAGCAGCGGGGTCTCGAGGTAGGGCTGGTCCTTGTAGAAGCCCTCTTCCTTCGCCTTGGCGTAGGCCGCCTTGGTGATCGGCAGATAGCCCGAGGCCTTGTGGATATAGACCTGGCGATCGGTGTCGGAGAGGAAGGTCAGGAACTTCGCGACGCCCTTGTATTCGTCGGCCGACTTGCCGCCCATGACCCAGAGCGAAGCGCCGCCGATGATCGAGTTCTGCGGCGCGCCCTTGACGTCCGGATAATACGGCATCGGCACGGCGGTGAAGGCGAACTTGGCCTGCGCCTTGACGTTGCCGAAGAACGCCGACGAGGTCAGGTAGATCGGGCATTCGCCGGAGGTAAAGCGACCCTCGCCGGTGTTGGTGCGGCCGGCATAGTCATAGGTCTTGGTCTTCTGGAGCTCGACCAGGGTTTCGAGATGCTTGACCTGAAGCGGGCCGTTGAACTCGAGCACCGTGTCGAAGCCGTCGAGGCCATTGGCCTTGCTGGCGAGCGGCACGTTGTGCCAGGCGGAGAGCTGCTCGAGATTGACCCAGGTGACCCAGGAACCGGAGAAGCCGCAGGTGTCGTGACCGGCAGCCTTCAGCTTCTTGGCGGCCTCGAACGTTTCGGGCCAGGTCTTCGGGATCGCGACATTCGCCTTCTTCAGCTCGTCGAGGTTCACCCACATCACGGTCGAGGACGAGTTGAAGGGGAAGGACAGCATTTCGCCCTTCGAGGTCGAATAGTAGCCGGTGATGGCGGGCAGGTAGATCTTGGGATCGAACTTCTCGCCGGCGTCGGCCATCAGCTTGTAGACGGGTTTCACGGCACCGGTCGCGGCCATCATGGTGGCGGTGCCGACCTCGAACACCTGCATGATGTGCGGGGCGTTGCCGGCGCGGAACGCTGCGATGCCGGCGTTCATCGTGTCAGGATAGTTGCCCTTGTAGGTCGGGATCACCTTGTAGTCGGTCTGCGCCGCGTTGAAGTCGGTGGCGAGCTTGACGATGACGTCGTTGTTGGCGCCGGTCATCGCGTGCCACCACTGGATTTCGGTCACGGCCAAGGCCGGCGAGGCCGACATTCCAACCGTGAGTGCAACAGCGGCAGCCGCTCCAAAGTGTCGAAGAGCCATCAAGTAAACCTCCCTTGGGTCGTCAAAAATGATCGCTTGCGCTAGCAGCGCCATATGACGTTCACATGACTGTGTAAGCGGCCGAAACGAAAGCGGCAAGCGCTGGAAAAGGGAAGCAGGCAAATAGGCGAATGCGGAGCGGGCAGGTTTCTTCGTTCGCGGTGCAGCATTCGGGAGTGATGGGTTGGGTCGCTGCGTCGTCAGCAGAATAGCGCGAGGCAGACGCGCGGCCCGCGGGCTCCAAGCTCTCCCGCTTGCGGGAGAGGTCGGCGCAACGCGCCGGGTGAGGGCTCTCTCCTCTTGGGGAGTCTCACTGCGGAGGCACCCTCTCCCCAACCCTCTCCCGCAAGCGGGCGAGGGAGCGCACCTTCCTTGCGGCGCGTTGTCAGTTCAATAGCGTCACGCCTCAGCGCTTGCGCTCGGGGCCGCAGACCGTGCCCTGCTCGACCATCGCGTCGATCTCGGACTTGGAGTAGCCGAACTCGCCCAGCACCTCGGCCGAGTGCTGGCTGAATTTCGGCGGCAGGCGGCGCAGGCTCGGCTTGCTGCGATCGAGCCGGATCGGCGACGCCACGCCCTTGTACCAGTCCTTCTCGATGATATCGCCGCGGGCGATGGTGTGCGGGTTGGTCAGCGCCTGGTCGATCTTCTGCACGGGGCCCGCGGGCAGGCCCGCGGCGAGGAGGCGATTGCACAGCGGCTCGGCCTCGTGCTGGCTGAACACGGCGGCGAGCTCGGCGCGCAGCGCTTCGCGATTGGCGATGCGGTCCTTGTTGCGGGCAAAGCGCGGATCGGTGCCGAGCTCGGGCTTGCCGATCTCCTTGGCGAGCTTGCGGAAGGTGCCGTCATTGCCGACGCCGATGAAGATGTCGTCGGTCTTGGTCGGGAAGATCGCGTAAGGCACGAGGTTGGGATGCTCATTGCCGGTCAGCGACGGCGGCTTGCCATGCATGAAATAATTCGCGGTGTGCGGATGCATGATGGCGAGGCCGGTCTCGTACAGCGTCGTCTCCAGGAACTGGCCCTGGCCCGAGCGCTGCCGCTCCGACAGCGCCATCAGGATGCCGATCGCCGCATAGAGGCCGGTGCCGATGTCGACCAGCGGCACGCCGATCCGCATCGGTCCGCTCTCGGGCGAGCCGGTCGCCGCGATCATGCCGGTCATGGCCTGGATGATGGCGTCATAGCCGGGATTGCCGCCGCGCGGGCCGTCGGCGCCGAAGCCGCAGATCCGGCAATGCACCAGGCGCGGGAATTTCTCGCGCAGCACCTCGCTGCCGATGCCCCATTTCTCCAGCGTGCCCGGCTTGAAGTTCTCGATCAGGATGTCGGCGCTCTCCAGCATCTTGAGCAGCACGAGGCGGCCGCCCTCGGAGGCGAGGTCGAGGCCGATCGAGCGCTTGTTGCGGTTGATGCCGATGAAATAGGCGGCGTCTTCCTCGTGGAAGGGAGGGCCCCAGTCGCGCACCTCGTCGCCTGCGGGCGGTTCGACCTTGATCACGTCGGCGCCATGGTCGGCGAGGATCTGGGTGCAATAGGGACCGCCGAGCACGCGCGTGAGATCGATGACGCGCAGGCCGCTCATTGCGCCCGTGGCAGCTCCAGAACTCGCGGCTTCAGTCATGCCTTCGCTTCCCCTGTGTCGATATTGATCACAGGCCTAGCGAGGTTCGTCTGAGTCAGCAATGGCTTGTTGCGGGGGGCCGCATGCGCCGCGGCTGCGCCATCCCGGCGAATGGCAAATCAAACGGAAGCGGCCGGCCCGAGGAGGATCCCGGGCCAGCCAATCCCCCCCCCCCCCGCGATCAGACGACCGTCAGGCGGACGTCGACATTGCCGCGCGTCGCGTTGGAATAGGGGCACACCTGGTGAGCCTTCTCGACCAGCGCCTCGGCTTCGGCACGGGCAAGGCCCGGCAGCAATACGGCAAGGTCGATGTCGAGACCGAAGCCGCCGGCCGCGCGCGGGCCAATGCCGACGGTCGAGGTCACGGAGGCGTCAGCCGGAACCTTCGGCCCGCCCTGCGAGGACACGAATTTCATCGCGCCGATGAAGCAGGCGGCATAGCCTGCCGCAAACAGCTGCTCGGGATTGTTGCCGGCGCCGCCGCCGCCGCCGAGTTCCTTCGGCGTGGTGAGCTTGACGTCGAGCGCGCCGTCGAGGGTCGCAGCATGGCCGTCGCGGCCGCCGGTGGCTTTTGCGCTGGTCTTGTAGAGGACGTTCACGGACATTTTGGTCTCCTGGGTTTTCGCTGGTGCAATCTTTATCGCAGGCAATTAGATTGCGCGCAATTGAAATTACGGAGCCTCACATTTAATTGTTCGCAATTGAATGTGCCGCCGGCCGGCCCCAGAATGGAGCAAGCCTCGTGAGATTCTCTATGCCCCGGAAATCATCGGCAGCGGACCAGCCGCTGCGCCTCGACAACCAGATCTGCTTCGCGGTCTATTCGGCCGCGCATGCCTTCAACCGCGTCTACAAGCCGCTGCTGGACCGGCTCGGCCTGACCTATCCGCAATATCTGGTCATGCTGGTGCTGTGGGAGCGCGACGACGTGCCGGTGAAGGACATCGGCGAAAAGCTGTTCCTGGATTCGGGCACGCTGACGCCGCTGCTCAAGCGACTCGAAGCCGCCCACCTCGTCAAGCGCACGCGCTCGCGCGAGGACGAACGTCAGGTCCTGATCGCGCTAACGGCGCAGGGCCACGCCTTGAAGGACAAGGCGCGCGCCGTGCCGCAATCGATCCTGGCAGCGTCGGACTGCTCGGTCTCGGAACTGGTCACGATGAAGGACGAGATCGTCGCGCTGCGCGATAGGTTGAATGCGGTGATCGGGGAGTAGGCGTATTCCTGCCCGGGAAATTCGATGCTGCGGAGGATGTAGACGTACCACATTGACGATTATCGCCTGGGCAGCCGCTGCGTGGGAATGTCACCGGTCCGCCGTCGCCCTGCGGGCTATGGCGGGACAGCCTTCGTTCACTTCGCTACGAGGGACTTCCCGGGCTTGCCGAGCCGAAGCTCGCGAAGCGAGCGAAGGCTGGTGGAGCCAGGCGGGATCGAACCGCCGACCTCTTGCATGCCATGCAAGCGCTCTCCCAGCTGAGCTATGGCCCCTTAACCGTCCGACGCGCCGTGGGTGACGCGTCGGGAAAGACCCAGAACCACAGTTCTGGGATTATCTCAAGTCTCTTCATCACCGGTGACATCACCAATGATGTCGGTGACGTCCTCATCGCCCTCTTCGTCGTCGGCGATAAAGGTCGAATCATCGTCATCGTCGTCGTCGATGGTCTCGTCGGCCTCGATGTCGTCCTCGGATTCGGGCACGACGGCCTTGACCTTGCCGGTGTTCTCCTCGGCATCGGCCTCCTCGAGCGAGACTTCCTCGACTTCCGCCGGCTCCGGCTTGGTGTCGGCGGCTGCTGCCGCGTGGCGGGCTTCGGCGCCGCGAGGCGCGCGAGCCGGCGCCACGGGCGCGATCGGCACGACCTCACCGGTGTACGGCGAGATCACCGGACTCTTGTTGAGGTCATAGAACTTCTTGCCCGTGGTTGGGCAAATACGTTTGGTTCCGAGTTCGGACTTGGCCACGGCAGAGGAATCCTGGAAATGTCTGAAAAGCGGTGTTTCACTTGGCTAGTTGGCGGGCCGCTGTCAATAGCGCATTACGGGAGAACGACATGCCCGTGACGGCGGAGAGACCATGTGGTACCTGCCCGCGAGCCCAGAGGGCACATCCAAGGACACAATCTTGACCCATTCCGACGAGCCGACGCCGCTTCAGTCGCGCGCCAGCGGCCCCCTGACCGGAAAAGTACGGGTGCCTGGGGACAAGTCGATCTCCCACCGTGCCCTCATCCTGGGCGCGCTCGCGGTTGGAGAGACCAGGATCTCGGGCCTCCTCGAGGGCGAGGACGTCCTCAACACCGCAAAAGCCATGGAAGCGCTCGGCGCTCGGGTCGAGCGCATAGGTGATTTCACCTGGACGGTGAACGGCGTGGGTGTTGCGGGCTTCGCCGAGCCCAAGGCGCCGCTGGATTTCGGCAACTCCGGCACCGGCTGCCGGCTGGTCATGGGCGCCGTCGCCGGCTGCCCGATCTCGGCGGTGTTCGACGGCGATGCCTCGCTGCGCAGCCGGCCCATGCGCCGGATCCTGGACCCATTGGAAAAGATGGGCGCGAAGGTCGCCTCCGGTGGCGAGGGCGGCCGTCTGCCGCTGACCGTCCAGGGCGCGCGCGATCCGCTGCCGATCACCTACGAGACCCCGGTCGCCTCGGCCCAGATCAAATCCGCCGTGCTGCTCGCGGGCCTGGCCGCGCCGGGCACCACCACGGTCATCGAGACCGAGGCCAGCCGCGACCATACCGAGCTGATGCTGAAGCACTTTGGCGCCGAGATCAGCTCGGCGCAGGAGGGCCAGCACGGCCGCCGTATCACGCTCGTCGGTCAACCCGAGCTGCATGGCGCCAATGTCGTCGTGCCCGCCGATCCCTCATCGGCGGCGTTCCCCATCGTTGCTGCGCTGATCGTCGAAGGCTCCGATGTCGTCCTGTCCGACGTCATGACCAATCCGCTGCGGACCGGCCTGTTCACGACGCTGCGCGAAATGGGTGCCTCGATCGAGGCGAGCGAGGTGCGTGGCGACGCCGGCGAGCCGATGGCAAAGCTGCGCGTGCGCGCCTCGAAACTGCGTGGTGTTGTGGTCCCGCCGGAGCGCGCGCCCGCGATGATCGACGAATATCTGGTGCTGGCGGTGGCGGCCGCCTTCGCCGAGGGCACGACCATCATGCGCGGCCTCCAGGAGCTGCGCGTCAAGGAATCCGATCGTCTCGAAGCCACCGCCGCCATGCTCCGCGTCAACGGCGTGAAGGTCGAGGTCTCCGGCGACGACCTGATCGTCGAAGGCCGCGGCCACGTCCCCGGCGGCGGCCTCGTCGCCACCCACATGGATCATCGCATCGCCATGTCCGCGCTGGTGATGGGCTGCGCGTCCGACCAGCCCGTGACCATCGACGACACCGCCTTCATCGCCACCAGTTTTCCGGATTTCATTCCGATGATGCGTTCGCTTGGGGCTGAGTTTTCATGATCATCGCCATCGACGGGCCCGCGGCGTCGGGCAAGGGCACGCTCGGCAAGCGTCTTGCCCACCATTACGGCTACCGTCACCTCGATACCGGCGTGATCTATCGCGCGGTGGCCTATTCGCTGATGCAGTCCGGGCATGATCTCAGGGACGAGGCGGCGGCGGTCGCGGCAGCGTTGGAACTCGATCCCGAAAAGTTCGGCAATCCCGCCCTGAAGACCCAGAAGGCCGGCGAGGGCGCTTCCATCGTCTCGGCCATCCCCAAAGTCCGCGAGGCCCTGGTCGGTTTTCAGCGGCAATTCGCCGCCGATCCGCCCGGCGCCGTGCTCGATGGGCGGGATATTGGAACCGTGATCTGCCCCCATGCCGACGTGAAGATCTTCGTCGTCGCCGATCCCAAGGTGCGCGCCCGCCGCCGGACCATGGAGGCCAAGGCGCGGGGCGAGGAGGCCGACGAGGCGGCCGTGCTCGCCGACATCATCCAGCGCGACGAGCGCGACAAGAACCGGCCGATTGCGCCGTTAAAGCCGGCCGCGGATGCTTACTTGCTAGATAACTCCCAACTGGATATAGAAGGCGGCGTCCGGGCCGCCATCGACATTATCGAGGCCGTCCGAGCGGGCCGGTCGCGGGGTTAAGCCGCTGCCGTCATTGGAGGAAGCGCCCGCTCCCGCTCTTTGAGGTCGATACTTCGGTCCCTGTTCGGGACCGACGCGATCAGGCTCCGGACAAAGATTTCCACGTATCGAATGCGCGGGCCTCAGCCGGCCCGCTTCCGCTGTTCCGGTGCCAGGCCGGGGCAACGAGCGGTCGCTCGAAGGTTCTGCGGACCTTCCGACACTGCGCGTACGATGCGCCCATGAACCCAACGGCCGGCACGACATCCGCAACTGGAGAACAAATGGCTTCGACTTCTGCTGATACCTATAGCCCGTCGCGCGACGATTTCGCCGCGATGCTCGACGAGTCCTTCGCAGGTGGCAACCTGCAGGAAAGCTCAGTCATCAAGGGCAAGGTTGTTGCAATCGAAAAGGACATGGCCGTCATTGACGTCGGCCTGAAGACCGAGGGCCGCGTCGCCCTGCGCGAATTTTCCGGCCCCGGCCGTGAGAGCGAACTCAAGGTCGGCGACGAGGTGGAAGTGTTCCTCGATCGCATCGAGAACGCCCTCGGCGAAGCCGTGCTGTCGCGCGACAAGGCGCGCCGCGAAGAGAGCTGGGGCAAGCTCGAGAAGGCTTTCCAGAACAACGAGAAGGTCAACGGCGTCATCTTCAACCAGGTCAAGGGCGGCTTCACCGTCGACCTCGACGGTGCCGTGGCCTTCCTGCCGCGTTCGCAGGTCGATATCCGTCCGATCCGCGACGTTGCGCCGCTGATGAACAACTCGCAGCCTTTCCAGATCCTCAAGATGGACCGCCGCCGCGGCAACATCGTCGTGTCCCGCCGCACGGTTCTCGAAGAGACCCGCGCCGAGCAGCGCCAGGAGCTGGTGCAGAACCTCGAAGAGGGTCAGGTCATCGACGGCGTGGTCAAGAACATCACCGATTACGGTGCGTTCGTTGATCTCGGCGGCATCGACGGTCTGCTGCACGTCACCGATATCGCGTGGCGCCGCGTCAATCATCCGACCGAGGTGCTCTCGATCGGCCAGACCGTGAAGGTCAAGATCATCAAGATCAACCACGAGACGCACCGCATCTCGCTGGGCATGAAGCAGCTGCTGGACGATCCGTGGCAGGGCATCGAAGCCAAGTACCCGCTGGGGTCTCGCTTCACCGGCCGCGTCACCAACATCACCGACTACGGTGCGTTCGTCGAGCTCGAGCCGGGCATCGAAGGCCTGATCCACGTCTCCGAGATGTCGTGGACCAAGAAGAACATGCACCCCGGCAAGATCGTTTCGACCTCGCAGGAAGTCGAAGTGCAGGTGCTGGAAGTCGATTCCGTCAAGCGCCGCATCTCGCTCGGCCTCAAGCAGACCATGCGCAACCCGTGGGAGGTCTTCGTCGAAGGTCACCCGACCGGTTCGACGGTCGAGGGCGAGGTCAAGAACAAGACCGAGTTCGGTCTGTTCCTGGGCCTCGAGGGCGACGTCGACGGCATGGTCCATCTCTCCGACCTCGACTGGAAGGTTCCGGGCGAGCAGGTGATCGACAACTACAAGAAGGGCGACATGGTGAAGGCCGTGGTGCTCGATGTGGACGTCGAGAAGGAGCGTATCTCGCTCGGCATCAAGCAGCTCGAAGGCGACCCCTTCGCCGAGCCGGGCGATGTCAAGAAGGGCGCGGTCGTGACCTGCGAAGTGCTCGAAGTGAAGGAGGGCGGCATCGAGGTGAAGATCATCGGTACCGACTTCGCCACTTTCGTGAAGCGCTCGGAGCTCGCCCGTGACCGCAACGATCAGCGCACCGAACGTTTCGCCGTCGGCGAGAAGGTCGATGCCCGCGTGATCCAGTTCGACAAGAAGGCCCGCAAGGTCCAGGTGTCGATCAAGGCGCTCGAAGTCGCCGAAGAGAAGGAAGCCATCGCGCAATACGGCTCCTCCGATTCGGGAGCGACGCTCGGCGACATCCTCGGCACCGCGCTCAAGAACCGCGACACCAAATAAGCGAAACGTACGTTTCGCTGCATCAAAGCCCCGGCGCAAGCCGGGGCTTTTTTGTGTGCGCCCGGCTACGCGGCCTCCGCCGAGCCAAGCCTTGTTTACTTCAAATTGCGCCGCAATTGATGTATCCAGATAAGCCAATGGTCATGCTGTGACGGCACAACGCGCTTGGCCCTTCATTTTGGAGATATTCCGATGTCGCTCGATTCGGACATCATCGTCGATCGCCGCAGGATCCGCCGCAAGCTTGACGTTCTGGCGCGTGATGGCCGCGCTGATCGCGATCGCGGCGATTGCAGGCTTCGCGCTGGTGGCGACACCAGGTGCGCGCGGCACGTTCGCGTCCGCCGGCTCGATCGCGCGGGTCCAGATCGAGGGCCTGATCCGCAGCGATTCCGATCGCACGCAGGCGCTGGAGCGGCTGGAGAATTCGCAGGCTGCCGCCGTCATCGTCCACATCAACTCGCCGGGCGGCACCACCGCCGGCTCCGAGCAGCTCTATGATTCGCTTGTGAGTCTGAAGGCAAAGAAGCCTCTCGTCGTCGTGGTCGAAGGGCTTGCGGCGTCCGGCGGCTACATCACCGCAATCGCCAGCGACCACATCATCGCCCAGCAGAGCTCGCTGGTCGGCTCGATCGGCGTGCTGTTCCAGTTTCCAAACTTCTCGGAGCTGCTGAAAACCGTCGGCGTCAAGGTCGAGGAGGTGAAATCCACGCCGTTGAAGGCCGCGCCCAACGGTTTTGAGCCGACCAGCCCCGAGGCGCGGGCTGCGCTCGATGCGCTGGTGAAGGACTCCTATGCCTGGTTCAAGGGCCTGGTGAAGGAACGGCGTGGCATGGATGACACGCAGCTCGAGAAAGTGGTTGATGGCCGTGTCTTCACCGGACGCCAGGCGATCGATCTCAAGCTGATCGACCAGATCGGCGACGAGAAGACCGCCGTGACCTGGCTGGTCGAGCAGAAGGGCGTCAAGAAGGGGCTCTCCGTGCGCGATTACAAGTTGCAGCCGCGCTTCGGCGATCTGCCGTTCCTCAAGACTGCGGCCGCAGTGACGCTGGAAGCGCTGGGTTTAGGCTCGATTGCGCATCAAATCGGACAAACCGGCGTCGCTCAGGCGGTCGATCGGATCGGAATGGATGGAATGCTGGCCTTGTGGCAGCCGGCGGCGTCGAACTGACCGGCGCCGGGCGAGCCCCAGAAGCTTTTCCCGTTCGACGCGTGCCGGGCCAGCCCGCTTTTTCGGCATTTGTCACGCATTTTCACGACGCTCAATCTTCATTTAGCGTCTTGACAGATCACGGTATTTTCACGGAAATGGTCATCCGCACGCTCCCGGGTCCTATCTCTCAATGATCAAATCCGAACTTGTTCAGCGTATCGCCGAGCACAACCCGCATCTGTACCAGCGGGATGTCGAGAACATTGTGAATGCGATTCTCGAAGAGATCGTAGCGGCTCTCGCGCGCGGTGACCGCGTCGAGTTGCGCGGCTTCGGTGCCTTCTCGGTCAAGCATCGCCCTGCACGCGCAGGGCGCAATCCGCGCACCGGCGCCCATGTGCCCGTCGACCAGAAGAGCGTTCCGTTCTTCAAGACCGGCAAGGAAATGCGCGAACGGTTGAATCGCGACCATCCGGATCCAGGCGCGCCAGACTGAGGCCGACGTCAGGGTTTCCCGCGGTCGCGAGCGATGCGGCCGCAAGCTTGATTCAAGGCGAGCGAAGCGAGATGCGAAAGTTCCTGACCGCGCTGATCGTGATTCCGCTGGGCCTGATCCTGATGGTCTTTGCCGTCGCCAACCGGCATTTCGTCACGGTCTCGTTCGATCCCTTCGTTTCCAACGATCCGTCATTCTCGGTCACGCTGCCGCTGTTCCTGCTCCTGATCGTGGTGGCTGCGCTCGGGGTCTTCGCAGGCGGCTGTGCCGTCTGGTTCGGCCAGCGGCGCTGGCGGCGTGCGGCGCGCCGGAATGACGCGGAGGCCCGGGCCGCACGGGGCGAACTGGCCGATCTGCGGGCCCAGGCGGCCGCAGCAAGGCCCGAGTCCCAGCGCCTCCCCGTTCCCTCCGGGGTGGGCCTTTACGGGCCGGTCGGGCGAGACAAGCAGCGCGCGACGTTGTAGAAGCGGCCGCAACCGAAAACCCTGTTTTCCGGCCGCCGACCCGCGGCCTCCATTTGCTTTGAGCCCATATCCTTGGAAA
Source organism: Bradyrhizobium sp. LB13.1 (assembly GCF_054056815.1). Taxonomy (NCBI): domain Bacteria; kingdom Pseudomonadati; phylum Pseudomonadota; class Alphaproteobacteria; order Hyphomicrobiales; family Nitrobacteraceae; genus Bradyrhizobium; species Bradyrhizobium sp. LB13.1. The sequence continues at coordinate 764,402 of NZ_JBSRYQ010000001.1, forward strand.
ACATGTCCCTGCTTGTCAAAATCTGCGGCCTGTCCACGCCCGAGACGCTCGAAACGGCGCTCGACGCGGGTGCCGACATGGTGGGGTTCGTGTTCTTCCCGCCGTCGCCGCGGCATTTGTCGCTGGAGGCGGGGCGGGACCTCGGCCGGCAGGTGAAACGGCGCGCGCTCAAGCTCGCGCTCACCGTCGACGCCGACGACGCGACGCTCGACAACATCATGGACGCGCTGTCGCCGGACATTTTCCAGCTTCACGGCAAGGAGAGCGTGGCGCGGCTACGCGACATCAAGCAGCGGTTCGGTCGCCCGGTGATGAAGGTCGTGCCGGTCGCAACGTCAGCCGATCTCGCCGTGCTGCCTGGCTACCTCGCGGTCGCCGATCGCATCCTGTTCGACGCACGCGCGCCGAAAGACGCGACCCGGCCCGGTGGCCTGGGTGCACCGTTCGATTGGCGCCTGCTCGAAAACCTTGAGCTCGCGCTGCCGTATATGGTTTCGGGCGGGCTACATCCAGGGAACGTCGCCGAAGCCCTTCGCGTCACCCGCGCCGGCGGTGTCGACGTCTCCTCCGGTGTCGAGAGCGCCCCGGGCGTGAAGGACCCCGAGATGATCAAAGCCTTCATTCGCGCTGCGCGCGCAAGCCAAGATGCAAGTCAAAAGTTGAGCGTCCGATGAATAGCGTAAAACCCAATTCCTATCGTAGCGGGCCCGACGAGCGCGGCCATTTCGGCATTTTCGGCGGACGCTTCGTCGCCGAAACCCTGATGCCGCTGATCCTCGATCTGGAGAAGGCCTACACCGAGGCCAAGGCCGATCCGGCCTTCCAGTCCGAGATGAACGGCTATCTCAAGAATTATGTCGGCCGGCCCTCGCCGCTTTATTTCGCCGAGCGTCTGACCGAACATCTCGGCGGCGCAAAAATCTACCTCAAGCGTGAAGAGCTCAACCACACCGGCTCCCACAAGGTGAACAACGTGCTCGGCCAGATCATGCTGGCGCGGCGCATGGGCAAGAAGCGCATCATCGCCGAGACCGGCGCCGGCCAGCACGGTGTCGCCACTGCGACGCTGTGCGCGCGCTTCGGTCTCGACTGCGTCGTCTATATGGGCGCCGTCGACGTCGAGCGGCAGCAACCCAATGTCATCCGCATGGAAATGCTGGGCGCCAAGGTGATCCCGGTGCAGTCGGGCACGCGCACGCTGAAGGACGCCATGAACGAGGCGCTGCGCGACTGGGTCACCAACGTGCACGATACCTTCTACTGCATCGGCACTGTCGCCGGTCCGCATCCCTATCCGACGCTGGTGCGCGACTTCCAGTCGATCATCGGCAACGAGACCAAGGCGCAGATGCAGGAGATCGAAGGCCGCCTGCCGGATTCGCTGGTCGCCTGCATCGGCGGCGGCTCCAACGCGATGGGCCTGTTTCATCCGTTCCTCGACGATTCCACCGTCCAAATCTTCGGCGTCGAAGCCGCCGGCCACGGGCTGACGCAACTGCATGCCGCCTCAATCGCGGGCGGCCGTCCCGGCGTGCTGCACGGCAACCGCAACCTATCTCCTGATGGATGCCGACGGCCAGATCCAGGACGCGCATTCGATCTCGGCCGGCCTCGACTATCCCGGCATCGGCCCCGAGCATTCCTGGCTGCACGAGATCGGCCGCGTGAACTATCTCTCCGCGACCGACGACGAGGCGCTCGCAGCGTTCCAGTTGTTGTCAAAGCTGGAAGGCATCATCCCCGCGCTCGAGCCGGCACATGCCATCGCCAAGGTGATGGAGCTCGCGCCGAAGCGGGCAAAAGATCACCTGATGGTCGTCAACCTCTCCGGCCGCGGCGACAAGGACGTCCCGCAGGTCGGCGACATCCTGAGGGGCAAGAGCAAGTGACCACGCGTATCGACACCCGTTTCGCCGAGTTGAAAAAAGCCGGCCGCGCGGCCTTCGTCACCTTCGTGATGGCCGGCGATCCCGATCCGGCGACCTCGCTCGAGATCATCAAGGCGCTGCCGAAGGCGGGCGCCGATGTGATCGAACTCGGCATGCCCTTTACCGATCCGATGGCCGACGGCCCGTCGATCCAGGCCGCCGGCCTTCGCGCGCTCAAGGTCGGCATGACGCTGAAGAAGACGCTCGATCTCGTGCGCGGCTTCCGCAAGGACGACAACGCCACGCCGATCGTGCTGATGGGCTATTACAACCCGATCTACATCTATGGCGTCGACAAATTCTTAGGTGATGCGAAAGCCGCCGGTATCGACGGCCTCATCATCGTCGACTTGCCGCCGGAGGAGGACGACGAGCTCTGCCTGCCCGCGATGAAGGCCGGCCTCAACTTCATCCGCCTGGCGACGCCGACCACCGACGACAAGCGTCTGCCGGCGGTGCTCGCCAACACCTCGGGCTTTGTCTATTACGTCGCGATCACCGGCATCACAGGCGCGGCGGCGGCTGACGCCTCCTCCGTGAGCGAGGCGGTTACCCGTATCAAGCGGCACACCAAGCTGCCGGTCTGCGTCGGCTTCGGCATCCGCACGCCGGAGAACGCCCGCGCCATTGCGTCCCATGCCAATGGCGCCGTGGTCGGCACCGCGCTGATCGACGCCCTCAAGAACAGCCTCGATGCGGACGGGCGCGCCACCGGCAAAACCGTTAACGCCGTCGCCGAGTTGACGGCGGCCCTGGCCCAGGGCGTCAAGGGCGCGCAACAGGTGGCGGAATAGGCCACAATTCCGCTTTTTCGGGCGGGCGACACGGCGGCTTGCCGGGCCGGGGCCCGGCCGCCATATATCCCTTCAGGCGATCCGCAAGGCGGGTCGCACATCGGAGCAAACCATGAACTGGCTTACCAATGTGGTCCGGCCGAAGATCCGCAACATGCTGCGGCGGGAGACGCCGGAGAATCTGTGGATCAAGTGCCCGGATTCCGGACAGCTCGTGTTCTACAAGGACGTCGAGGCCAACCAGTTCGTCATCCCCGGTTCGAACTATCACATGCGCATGAACTCGGTCGCGCGTCTGAAGTCGATTTTCGACAACGAGACCTGGTACGACGTCGCGCTGCCTGACGTCACGCCCGATCCGCTCAAATTCCGCGACGAGAAGAAATACGTCGATCGCATCAAGGATGCACGCGCGCGGACCAATCTGAACGACGCGATCAAGGTCGGGTACGGCAAGCTCGAAGGTGCCGCCGTCGTCGTCGCTGTGCAGGATTTCGATTTCATGGGCGGCTCGCTCGGCATGGCCGCGGGCGAAGCCATCGTGCGCGGGCTCGAGCTTGCGGTCGAGAAGAAGTCGCCGTTCATCGTGTTCGCCGCCAGTGGTGGCGCGCGCATGCAGGAAGGCATCCTGTCGCTGATGCAGATGCCGCGTACCACCGTCGCGGTGCAGATGCTGCGTGAGGCAAAACAGCCCTACATCGTCGTGCTGACCAACCCGACCACCGGCGGCGTCACCGCGTCCTATGCGATGCTCGGCGACGTGCAGATCGCCGAGCCCGGTGCGCTGATCGGTTTTGCCGGCGCGCGCGTGATCGAGCAGACCATTCGAGCGAAAAGCTCCCCGAGGGTTTTCAGCGCGCCGAATACCTCAAGGAGCACGGCATGGTCGACATGGTCGTGCACCGCCACGAATTGCGCCCGACCCTGGCGCGGCTCTGCCGGCTGTTGACCAGGGCGCCGGCGCTGGAGAGCGCCTCGAAACCGGTGCAGCCGGTCGTCAGCCCGGCGCAGATCGTATCGGCTCCCGAGACGGCGCCGGCCGCGCCGCACGCGTGAACACTTCCTCCGACAGCGCAAAGCCATCGCTGGGCGACTTGATCGCGCGGCTGTCGGTCCTGCATCAGAAGCGCATCGATCTCGGGCTGGAGCGGATGCACCGCCTGCTCGAGCGGCTCGGTCACCCTGAAAGCAAGCTGCCGCCGGTGATCCATATCGCCGGCACCAACGGCAAGGGCTCGACGCTCGCTTATCTGCGCGCGACGCTGGAGGCCGCGGGCCTCCGCGTCCACGCCTACACCTCGCCCTATCTCGTTCGCATCAACGAATGTTTCCGGCTCGGCCGCGTTGGCGGTGGCGTGCTGGTCGGTGACGACGAATTGCGCGCGGCGCTGGAAGAGGTCGAGCGGGTCAATGCCGGCGAAGCCGCCACCGTGTTCGAGCTCAAGACTGCGGCTGCGTTTCTTCTGTTCGCGCAGAATCCGGCCGATGTCGTGCTGCTCGAAGTCGGCCTCGGCGGCCGGCTCGATTCGACCAATGTGGTCGATACACCAGCGGCCTGCGTGATCACGCCTGTCAGCATGGACCACATGGATTTCCTCGGTGACACCTTGACCTCGATCGCCGGCGAGAAGGCCGCGATAATCAAGCGGGGCGTGCCGGTGATCTGCGCCGAGCAGTCGGGCGAGGTGATGGCGGTGATCGAGGCCCAGGCCAAGCGCATGCGCGCGCCGCTGTTTGCCGCAGGCGAGAGCTGGCACGTCAATGTCGAGCACGGGCGGCTAGTCTATTCCGACGATCGCGGTTTGATGGATCTCACGGCGCCGCGCCTGTTCGGCCGCCACCAGTTCGACAATGCCGGCCTCGCGATTGCGACGCTGCGGGCCACCAACGCCTTCAAGATCAACCAAGCGGCGTTTGAGGCCGGCATCGTCGGCGCCGAATGGCCGGCACGTATGCAGCGCATTACGTCCGGCGAGTTGCTCTCCTGGGGGCCGCAGGGATCGGAGATCTGGCTCGATGGTGGGCACAATGCCGAGGGCGGCCGCGTCGCGGCGGCAGCGCTCGGCGATCTCGAGGAGCGGGTGTCGCGACCGCTGGTCGTCATCGCCGGCATGATGGCCAACAAGGACGCGCGAGCGTTTCTGGCCAATTTCGCCGGTCTGACCCGTCATATCATCGCGGTGCCGATTCCCGACACCGATAACGCGATGCCGGTCGACATCCTCGCGGATGCCGCGCGCAGCCTCGGCATGCGTGTCGAGCCCGCGCCGGGTATCGAGGCCGCACTGCGCGCATTGGCGAAGCTCGCCTACGAAGTGCCGCCGCGCATCCTGATCACCGGCTCGCTCTATCTCGCCGGCCACGTGCTGGGGCTCAACGGCACGCCTCCTGCATAAGGGTTGCGGTGACCAACATGCGTTTTGCCGCGATTGCCGACGTCCACGGAAACTATCTCGCGCTGGAGGCAGTGCTCGCCGACATTCGCGCGCAGGGCATCGCCGAGATCGTCAATCTCGGCGACATGCTGAGCGGGCCGCTCGACGCGCGCCGCACGATCGAGATCCTGATGAAGCTCGATGCCGTACACGTGCTCGGCAATCACGACCGCTATCTGCTCGACCGTCCCCCGGAGAAGATGGGTTCATGGGATCGCCCCGCCCATGCGCAGCTGGATGGCACGCAGCTCGACTGGCTGCGCGCCCAGCCGATGACGCGGGTGTTCCGCGATCAGGTTTTCCTCTGCCACGCGACGCCCGGCAATGACGAGGTCTACTGGCTCGATACCGTGCATCCCGACGGCGCGGTGGCGCTGTCGCCGCTCGATCGCATCGAGCAGTTTGCGCAAGGCATCGCGCAATCATTGATCCTTTGCGCCCACACCCATCTTGCCCGCGCCGTACGGCTTCGCGACGGAAGGCTGATCGTCAATCCCGGCAGCGTCGGCAGTCCCGGTTATCGCGACAAGCATCCGTTCCCGCATGTCGTCGAAGCCGGCACACCGCATGCGCGCTATGCGATCGCCGAGCGCATCGATGGCGCCTGGCAGATGACGTTTCGTCACGTTGCGTACGATCACGACACCATGGCCGCGCTGGCGCGTCGCAACGGCCAGCCGGAGTTGGCGAATGCGCTGGCGACGGGATGGATTAGATAGCCCTGCTCGTGTCCCGGACGCGGCGCGGCATGAAATGACGCGACGCAGCAGAGCCGGGACCTAGCAGGCGGTGGGCCCCGGCTCTGCAGCGCACCGCTGAAGAAGCGCTGCGTTGGGTCCGGGGCACGAGAGCGATCGTCATCCAAGCAACTTCATCGGATCCGCCACCTTCTGCTTCAGCTGCTCGAAGCTGCATTGGCGCGGTGCCTTGTCGGGGCGCCAGCGCAGGATCGAGGTGCCGTGGCGAAAGCGCTCGCCGCTGAAGTGGTCGTAGCAGACCTCGATCACGAGCTTCGGCTTGAGCGGACACCATTTTGCCGAGCGCTCGGTGGACCAGCGGCTCGGCCCGCCCGGCGCGTTACCGGTGAAGCCCGGCTCGCCGATCAGCGCTTCCAGCCGATCGGTCAGAGCAGGCCTTTCTGTCGCCTTGATCGCCGAGGTGAAGCCGACATGGTGAAGGAGACCTTCGTCATCGTAGAGTCCGAGCAGCAGCGAGCCGACCACGCTCCGGCCGGCGAGCTTGTTGGTGGCATAGCGGAAGCCGCCGACGACACAATCGGCGCTGCGGAATTTCTTGATCTTCTGCATGCCGTCGCGATTTCCCGCCTGGTACGGCAGGTCGATGCGCTTGGCGATGACGCCGTCCGAGCCGCCGCCGGATTGCGCCAGCCATTTTTGCGCGGTGGCGTAGCTTGTCGCCGCCGGTGAGAGGCGGAAGATGCTGGCTTTCAGGTTGGCTTTCGCAAACGCTTCCAGCGTCGGCCGCCGCTCGCCAAGCGGCTCTTTGGCAAGCTGCTTCTCGTCAGCCGTCGCAAGCAGATCGAAGACGAGATAAAGTGCCGGCGTGTCCTGAGAGAGCTTGTTCACGCGGCTTGAAGCGGGGTGAATGCGCTGCAGCAGCGCGTCGAAAGAAAAGCTTTTGCCGTGCGGCACGACAATCTCGCCGTCGAGCGTGAAGCAATCCGCCTTCAGCTTCAGTGCCGCGGCGACGATCTCGGGGAAGTAGCGCGCGAGGTCCTCGCCGGATTTCGAGCGCAAATCAATGCTGCCGCCGTTGCGCGATAGCAGGCAACGGAAGCCATCCCATTTCGGCTCGTATTGCCACTCCCTGCCGCGCGGGATCGCATCGACGGACTTCGCCTCCATCGCAACGAGAGATGTCGATTTTCGTGCGCGCTTTGCAGGTGCTGCAGGCAAGTGGCTGGGACTCGTCATACGCTGGACATGTCCCATCAACGCAAAACGGCCGACTTTCGCCGGCCGTTTCCAAAAAATAATCTCGTGCGCGGCGGATCAGACCGCGGAGGTGATCCACTGCTGCAGCTTTGCCTTCGGCGCTGCGCCGACCTGGCGGGAAGCCATCTCGCCGCCCTTGAAGATCATCAGGGTCGGGATCGACATCACGCCATATTTCGACGCGGTCTTCGGGCTCTCGTCGACGTTGAGCTTCACGATCTTGACCTTGTCGCCCATCGCGCCGGAGATCTCGTCGAGCGCGGGTGCGATCATGCGGCAGGGACCGCACCATTCGGCCCAGAAATCGACAACCACCGGACCGTCCGCCTTGAGCACTTCGGCTTCGAAATCGGTGTCAGAAACTTTGCCAACGGCCATGGGAATACCTCGTACCTGAGAGAAGGACGCGACGGGAATCGCACCCGAGATCATGGCGTCAACCTATGAACGGCTCCTTGCCGGGTCAAGGACGCTCACACGGAGATGAAGGGATGCCAGCGCCGCGTCCAGCGCGGGGGCTGAAATCTCCATATATTCAAGGGCCTCGGTCCAGAGCAGAACGGCTCGAACAGGCTTTTGGGGATAAAGCCGCGATAGCACCGCCCGATACAGCGCAAGCTGCCGGACATAGGTCGCGGGCGCCTCAGCGGCGCTCCTGGGCGCCGCCTGGTTGGTCTTGAAATCGACGATCAAAACCTCATCCGGACGAACGACCAGCCGGTCGATCTGCCCCGACACCAGCGCCGGGGTGCGGCCTGGCCGCTCCAGTCTGCCGACGATGGCGACCTCCGCCCGGCTGCCCGCGGCAAAGACCGGCGCGAAGCGCGGCTCGGTGATGAGGGCGAGCACCTTGTCGGCCAGCGCGGCGCGGTCAGCCTCCGCCCAGTCCGAGGCATTGCGCGCCATGAAGCCGAGCGCGGCCTCGCGCCGGCGATCGCTGGCGATGTCGGGGAGTGATTGCAGCAGCCGGTGCACCAGCGTGCCGCGTTGCAGCGCGAGCGCGCGGGACTGCACCGATTCACTTGACCGCACCGCGCGGCCTTCCTCGGCGGACTGGCCGGAGGGACGGACAGGATCGTCATCGATGGTCTCGCGCGGCGCCGGCGTCTGCAGCCAGTCCGGAAGCGCGGTCGTCTGGTCCACGGACGTCGCCGGCGTGCCCAGTGCCTCGGCATCCCCGGGCCGCGCGAATCGCGTCACCTTGCCGAGCGGCGTCTCGATTGTCTGCTTGTCCAGGCCCGAGCCGGCGAGCCCGGTGTCGACCAGGTCGTACCAGCTCAGCTTGCGAACCGTCTTCATGTTGCCGGGCAAGCAGCCGCCGACGATCAGCCGGTCGGCGGCGCGCGTCATCGCGACGTAGAGCAGGCGGCGGTATTCGTCCTCGGTCTCCTCGATCATCGCCTTGCGTGCGTCGGCGACGGGCTTGGGATCGTCCGCCTTGCGGCCAGCCCACACCACGACCTCGCCGCCATTGCCGCGCGGCATGTGGATCAACCGGACCCGCTGCGAGTCCGCGGGCGACGATGTGGTGTCGACCATGAACACGACGGAAGCTTCCAGGCCCTTGGCGCCGTGCACGGTCATCACCCGTACTTCGTCGCGCGAGATCTCCATGTCGCGCTTCACCTCAGTGTCGGCCGAGCGCAGCCAGGCCATGAAACCCTGCAGCGAGGCCGGCGCCTTGCGCTCGTAGTTCAGCGCCAGCTCCAGAAATTCGTCGAGCGCGTCGTTGGCCTCGTGACCGAGCCGGCGCAGGATGCGCGCGCGTCCGCCGTCGCCGCCGAGCAGCCAGGCATAGAAGGCGAACGGCGTCTCTTCGCGCGACCGGACCTCGCAGGCTTCCAGCCGCCGCAGCACCGTCGAGAATTTGTCGCTTGTGGACGCGTGCGCACCAAGCGCGCGTCGCAGCGATCCCTTGCGATCCCAGGCAAGCTGAAACAGATCGTCGTCATCAAGCCCGAACAGCGGGCTCTTTAACGCCACCGCGAGCGCGAGATCGTCCTGCGGCAGCAGCAGCGCATCGGCGAGGTTCATCAGATCGATGATGCCGATATGCTCGGTGAGCTTCAGCCGATCGGCGCCCGCGACAGGAACGTTGGCATGCTTCAGGGCCTGGATCACGGCGTCGAACGCATTGCCGCGCCGCCGCACCAGGATCAGCATGTCGCCATAGCGCAGGGGCCGCCGCTCGCCTTCGTGTCCCGTCAGCGTGCCGCTCTCGACCAGCCGCTTGATCTCGGTCTGGATACGGCGCGCAAGCTTGACCTCGGGGCTGGTGGCGGCGACGCCGTCGAACGGCGCGCGCCAGCCCTCGATCTCCTGCCTTTCGTCGGCTTCCGCGAGGTCCCACAACTCGATCACGCTCGGGCCTGCGTCGCCGAGTGCATTGTGCAGGGGATGACCGGTCTCGAGCGAATGGATGCTCTTGTAGATCGCAGGCTCGCGGAAGACGTGGTCGACCGAATGCAGGATCGCAGCACCCGAGCGGAACGAATAGGTGAAGGCGACCGGATCGAACTTCAACCCGGCGGCGGTGAACTTGCGGTCCAGCTCGCGCCGGCGCGCGTCGAATTCATGCGGGTCAGCTCCCTGGAACGAGAAGATCGACTGCTTCTCGTCGCCGACCGCGAAGACGGTGCGGTTCAGTCCCTCGCGGGCACCTTCACCTGCGGTGAACTCGGAGATGATGTGCGCGACGATCTCCCATTGCCGGGGGCTGGTGTCCTGGGCTTCGTCGATCAGCACGTGATCGACGCCGCGGTCGAGCTTGTAATGCACCCAACCCGAAGAAACGCGGTTGAGCATCGCCAGCGTCTTGTCGATCAAATCGTCGTAGTCGAGCAGCCCGCGCTCCTGCTTCTCGCGCCGATAGTTTGCGGCGGCAGCAGTCGCGATATGCAGCAGGGCCGCGGTGCGGTCGCGCATGGTCACCGCGCGGCGCTTCTCGATCAGAGCGTCGAGCCGCTGCGCCTCGTGCTCGAATAGGTGAGCGACTGCCGGATAATCTTTGCAAAACTGTTTGGTTAGCAACGTCTTGCGTGGTTGCTTCTTTTCATCGGTCAGGAAGGCCCCAAGATAAGCATCGACTTGCGTACTGCCTGAGAACGCTTTTGCCGAACGTAAGCAATCGGCTTGGTCCTTCTCGGTCTTGTTGCCGCCATCGAGTGCGAGGGCAACTTCGTCCCAGCGCGATCGCGGCAGGAACGGACCGTCGAGAATCTCGGTCTCGACGTCCTCGATGCCATCGCTCGCGTCCACGCCCAGCGCGGTGCTCATCTGCGTCGCAGCCGCTTCCGCGTTGCCGGCCTCGTCGGTCCAGGCCATGAAATGGTCGCGGCTCAGACAAGCCTCGCGCACGACCTCCTTGAAGGTGACATCGGCGGCGCTCGCCATCGCAGTCAGCAGCGCGCGGCCGGTGACGCTGTCAGGATCGCGCGGCGGCCTCCAGCAGTACCTTCAGATTGGCGCGCTCCATCATGTCGGTCTGGTCGCGATCGTCGATCACCGCGAAGCGCGCGGGCACGTTGGCCTCAAACGGAAACTGCTGGAGCAGGCGGGTGCACAGCGCGTGGATGGTCTGCACCTTCAGTCCGCCGGGCGTCTCCAGCGCACAGGCGAACAGTTTTCGCGCTTCGCGGCGCAACTTTGAATTGGGATGCGGGATGCCGACCGCCTTGATCGCCGCGTCGAGTGCCGTGTCGTCGAGCGTTACCCAATGCCCGAGCGTGGTGAACACGCGCTCGGCCATGTTGGCGGCAGCCGCCTTGGTGAAGGTGATGCAGAGGATCTTTTCCGGCGGCACGCCAGAGAGCAGCAGGCGGATCACCCGCTGCACCAGCACATGCGTCTTGCCCGAGCCGGCATTGGCCGACACGAACGCCGACGCAGTCGGATCGGACGCGCGTGCCTGCCGCGCGCGCACCTCATCAGGAATGGGACGCGGCAACTTCACCATTCCTCGATTCCCAATCCGCCGGCCGCGGACCATTCCTTGATCCGGGCTAAGTCGTCATAAGTGCCGTAGCGGTTCGTCCACATCGGCAGGTTCAGCGAGGTGTAGGGCTGGCTCTCGTCATCGAAGGCGCGGATCAGCGCCTCCAGCTTGGCCCGTGCTTCGGCAGCAGCCGTATCAGGCGGCTGCGGCTCGTCGCCTTGCCTATATTTGAGCTCGAGGATGCGCTCCTCGCCCGGCGGATTGTTGCCGCTCAGGCGCACATAGACGAGCTGGCTCACGGACGCGCCGGCATCGATATCGGGAAAACCGCCCTCGCGCAGGATCGCGGCTTCCAGCGTGAGCTGCGGCGACAGGCCCATCCGGACCTGTTTGCCGGTCGGCGGCTGGCCGGTCTTGTAGTCGAGGATGGCATAGCCGCCGCCCTGGCGCCGCTCGATGCGGTCGGCGCGCGCGGACAGCTTGAAGCTGCGCGTACTGTCGAGCGCGATCGAAATCTCGCCACGGGTCTCCGCGGTGATGGCCTCGATCACGTCGCGACGCGCCGTCTCCCATTCGCCGAACCAGCGGGCGATGCGCTGGAAACGTGGCCACCATAGCGCGCGCGCCTCGGGACGTTCCATCAGCGGTGCAAAGTACTTTTCACCGATCACGCGCAGCACGCGCGCGGGATCGTCGGGCAGATTCGTGGCGTAGCGTTCCGTGAACTCGCCGAGTGCATCGTGGATCGCCGAGCCGCGGTCGGCGGCCGACAGCGGCATGTCGACGGGATCGAGTGCGTCGAGCCGCAAAATGTGTTTTGCGTAGATCGTATAGGGATCGCGCAGCCAGTCCTCGATCGCAGTCACAGACATCCTGAGCGGCCGGGTCGCGCGCGGCGGTCGCGGCTCGGGTTGTTTGATCGGTTTGACCTCGTCGGGCTGGTCCAGCGCGGCTGCGAATTGCACATATTTCTCGCCCGCGCGAATTGCTGTCTTCCAGTGCGCGTCGCCCGCGACCGCCTCCAACCGGTGCAGGAAGCGCGAAGCCACCGCGGGCGCGCCGCCGGCCTTTGCGGAGTGGGTGAGGATGACCTCGTCGCCGCCGAGCAGTTGCGCAAAATCATGGGCGGAGAGGCCGATACGGCGCTCAGGCAGATCGAGGCCGAGCTGGTGCCGCATCGGTCGGCTGAGCCAGGGATCGATGCGCGGCGCCGGCGGCCAGACGCCCTCGATCAGCCCGCCGACGATGATTCGGTCGGCCTGCATCAGGCGCGATTCCAGCGGGCCGTAGATCTGAAGCCGCGCGCCGGGCTTGTCTCGCCGCCGCACCGCGCGATCGCCGAATGCGGTCTGGAAGACGTCTGCGTAGTCGGGCAGCGTCACCATCATTCCGCTGGTCGTGCCGCCGCGCAGGAGATCGTCGAAGGCGCTCGCGAGCGCGAGGCCCTCGCGGTCCTCGAAGGCCAGGGAAATGCCCTGCTCGTCGCGCGACAGCTCGATCATGATCTCGCGGTGGCGATGTGCGAGCTCGGCGAAGTCAAACGCCTTCGCTGACGCCAGGCTCTCGATCGGCGCCAATGCTATCCGCAGGGCATCGATCAGCGCCTGGATGCGATCGAGGTCTTCCGCTTTGAGACGCGCGCGCGGCTCGGCCTTATGCAGCGCGGAGACCTCGCTGCGCCACAGCTTTGCCAGCTCCTCGCGGAAGCGATTGAATTCACGCAGCAGGCCGGCAGTGCCTGCAGGCGGTCGCGTGCCGCGCAAGACCGCAAGCTCCAGGCCTTCGACCGCCGGCCTCCACGCGCCAGGTGCGCGGCCCAGCCGGCACAGCGGATGCTTCAGCATCGCCAGAAGCGTCGGCGGCTCCAATCCCTTGGTCGCAGCCTCCGCTGTGAGCCGCGCAAAGACGCCGGCGAACGTCTCCATCAAGACGTCGCCGCCGGAATCGTCGAACGCGAGGTCCCACCGGGTCAGCGCGGCCATCACCCGTCGCGCCAGTGCGCGATCGGGCGTGACAAGCGCGGCGGATTTGTCGAGATGCCGCGCCTCACGCATCACAATCGCGATGGCGAGGGCTTCCATCTCGGGATTGGGGGCTTCGACCACTGCGAGATTGTTCATGCCGCCGGTGATCTTCGCGGCCACATCCGGCTGCTTCAGGCGGTCGTGCCAAATCTCGGTCTTGGCCGATGGCCGCATCGATTCGGAGGCGAGCAGATCGCGGCCGCCTTCCGCCGGAGGCTGGAGGATATCGACGTCGCTGCGCTTGATGCCAAAGCGATCCAGCAGCGCGTGCATGGCATATTGCGGATGGTTCGAGACCGGATGCTCCGCGAACTTGCCGAGCGAGTCGCGTACGCCGCCGATGCTGCGCCAGGCATCGTCGTCGAGATCGGTATCGAGGCCGGGCAGCACCACGGCGCCATGCGGCAGCAAGGCGACTGCGTGGAGAAATCTTGCCGTGGCCGGCATCGAGCCGGTCGAACCGGCCGCGATCACGGGGCCATGGTGATGCGCGGTCAGCCGCTTGGCTTCGGCATCGATCAGGAGGTCGCGGCGGGCAGCGGGCTCGATGCGTTTGATTTCGGCGAGATGACCGGGCCAGGCGATGCGCGCGATGCGCAAAAATTCAAGCGAGTGCTGCCAGTACCGGTCGAGCATATCAGGCACGAGGCCATCGAGTGCGCTCCAGTCGACGCCGCGCGTGACCATATCGTCGATCAACCGCGCGAGATCGGAGGCCAGCGCCAGAGTCGAAGCGGGGCCGCCGACGACCAGCGGAGACAGCACTGGGCCCTTGGACCAGGCTGCGACCAGCTGCGCCAGTGTCAGCCGCCGTTCGAGTTCGCCGAGGCGCGGCGGAATGTCGAGCGGTGTTGCGCCGGAAAACTGTTCGCCTTCATCGGCGAAAGCGAGTTCATCCTCATCGATGTCGCCGAGCGCGACGATGCGCGGCAGCACGACGGCATCCGCCTTCAACTCGTCGAGGAAGATCTCGCGGACGATTCGCATGGCGCGCCTTGTCGGCAGGTACAACGTGGCGTCCGCCAGCCGTGCAGGTTCCTTGCGCGCCTCAAAGCCGTCGACCAGCCGGCCGTCGAGCAGGCTTGAGACGACGGTGCGCAGGAAGGGAACTGAGACTGGAACGCTGAAAACGCGCATGAGCTGCCTGATTCGGGAATCAGGCGCCAATATAGGGAGGTGGACTCAAATGGTCATGGGTGGAAGGGAGATAGTCCCCGCTGTTTGACGGCTTCGCCGCTCGCGACCGGGGCGCAGGCTACGTCATCACGGCTGTGGCTGTGGGTCCCGGCTCTGCGGAGCGGCACTTCGCGCCGCACCGCGTCCGGGACAAGAGAGACCCTACGCCACGCTCTCCAGAAACGCCTCTTCCGCGGCGTGCACGGCGTCGGGCGTGCCGACATGCATCCAGACGCCGTCGAGGCGGAGGCCGAACAGCCGCTCCTGCTCGTTGGCGCGGTCAAACATTTTAGTCAGCGAGAACTCGCCTGTCGGAGCATCGGCGAAGATCGAGGGCGACAAGATCGCCGCGCCGGCATAGACGAACGGAACGACCTCTTTTTCCTTGCGCTTGCGCAGGGCGCCGTCGGCCAGCATGCCGTAATCGCCGCGGCCGCTATAGCCGATGCTGGTCGCCGTCGGCGCCATCAGCAGCAGGATGTCCATCCGCGCGAGATCGAAGTTTTCGGCAAGCCGCGCCAGATTGGAGCGCACGCCGTCGATCCACAGCGTATCGGAATTGACATGGAAGAACGGCGCATCGCCGAGCAATGGCAACGCCCTGACCACGCCGCCGCCGGTGCCGAGCACCTGGTCGCGCTCATCCGAGATGGTCACGCGCGGATGCTGGCGGGACGCGGTGTGATTGATGATCTGGTCCGGCAGATAGTGTACGTTGACCACCGCCTCGCTCACGCCGGCCTGGCCGAGCTTGTCGAGCACGTGGTCGAGCAGCGGCTGGCCGGCCACCGGCACCAGCGGCTTCGGCATCTTATCCGTCAACGGACGCATGCGCAGGCCGAACCCTGCGGCGAGCACCATGGCTTTGGTCGGCTTGACGGACATCCTTCGCTTTCTCAGACCCATTGATTTCGCGTTCGCCGCAATCCTAACACGAGGCTTGACCGACCGCACCGCGTCTTAATCGCCTTAACCACCTGCCGTGACGCTTGTACGACGAGTGTTGCCGTTACGCCCGGACGGATGTGGAACGCGCCTTTTTCTTCTTGTCGCCAAGCTTGAGAAAATTGACGCCGATCTGATCGCCATTGACCCAGGCGAGCTCGCAGCGCCGGTACGCAAGTCCGGTAGACGACAGCAGCAGAAAAAACTCCTTCAGATGCAGGCCTTCGACCGAGCCGTCGATGGTCAGCTTGGCGCCGCTCTCGGAGACGTCCTCCATGCTGCAGTCGCGCCGCCAGGTGCCGTCGATACCCATCATCTGGGCCGCTATCCCGCGCTCGAAAACAACCCGGCTGTTGCCGCGCTGGTCCGTCTTCACCGCCATCTGCCCTGCTCCGGCCCGTAATTACCCGGCTACCTCGCCACCAGATTACCGGTGTCTTGGCTAACAGCCGGTAAATCGGGCCCCGAATCAGCCTCTATCAGCCTTGTCAGCCTTGTCAGCCTTGTCAGCCTTGGACCGGCCGTTGGGGCGGTGGGACGTTGGCGAGATACCAGCCGCGCAGATGGGCGAGCGCGGGATGCGCCAGGGAGCGCTGGAGATAGGTCCAGATCCGCGGTTGGTGACGCAGATAATGCGGCTTGCCGTCGCGGCGGTTGAGGCGGGCGAAGGTGCCGAGCAGACGCGTGTTCCGCTGCGCCGACATGATGGCGTAGAGCTCGGCGAAGCCGGCCGCGTCGAAGTTTGCGTCGTTCGCGCGGCGCGCCTTGATGTAGCGCGACAGCAGCGTCAGCTCGATCGTCTCGGGCACGTCGATGCGGGCGTCCTGGAGCAGCGACACCACGTCGTAGGATTGCGGCCCCCAGCACGGTGTCCTGGAAATCGATCACGCCGACGCGTTCGATGCCGGTGCGATTCCCGAGCCAGATCAGGTTCGGCGAGTGATAGTCGCGGATGATCCACGTCTTCGGCGCCGCCAGCGGCTTCTTCAGCAGCTCGCGCCAGATCGCGAAAAATTCGATGCGCTTCGCGTCGTCCAGCGGTGCGTTGCGATCGGGCAGGTACCATTCCGGCATCAACCCGATTTCAATCAGCAGCGCCTCGGTATCGAAGACAGGAATGGCGTAGGTCTGCCCATCGAGCGGCAATTTTTCCGGCAGCGTCTCGCCGTGCAGCACGGCCAGCAAATCGGCCGCGGCTTCGTAGCGCTCGGCGATCGGGCGCGGCGGATCGCCCTCGATCACGCCTTCGCTGCCAAAGTCTTCGCTGATCAGGAATCCCTGGTCGAGGTCCGAATGATGGATCGCAGGTGCCGAGATGCCATGTGCGCGCAGACCTTCGCCGATGGCAACGAAGGGTTTTATATTTTCGGCGAGGTGCACCGCGGCGCTGTAGGATTTTCCGTTGTAGATCGTAGCGCCATCCGGGCGCTGCGGTGAGTTCATGAGGATGACGATCGCGTCGTCGCGCAGCAGCCGTGCATAGGAGCGCGTCGAGGCGTCGCCCGGCATGCGCTTGCGCGTCGCATCCATGTAGCCGGATGCATCGAGGAATTCGCGTAGCGCCTTCAGTCGCGCGACGGTGGCGGCGGCCTTACCATAGCCGGTAATGTCGGCGGCGCGTGCGCTCGAGCCCAGCGCCGGCCGGTGCGTCAGCGCGATGTCGATGCGGTCTTGAGGCATCGCCGACGGGGCGCGCTCCGGCCATTCGATCAGGACGAGGGTCGCTTCCGGCAGCGGCGACAGCCCGATCTCTTCGAGCTCGCTCTCGTCCTCGACGCGGTAGAGGTCGGCATGCATCACCGGGAATGGCGGCAGCTCGTAGCCCTGCACCAGCGTGAAGGTCGGGCTCGGCACTTCCAGCGCCTCGTCGCCGGCGAGATAGCGGATCATGGCCCGCGCCGCCGCGGTCTTGCCGGCACCGAGATCGCCGGTAAGCGTGATGACGTCGCCGGAGCCGACCAGCAGCGCGAGGTCGGCCATCAGGTGCGCGGTCGCCGTCTCGTTGTGAAGCGCGACGGAGAATGTGGTTTGTTCAGTCATTCGGCGGCGTCGCGATGCGCCGCCTGCTCGGTCGGGAAGTCGCAGATTACGACCGTGCCTCTGCCCACGATCGAATCTACCCGGATCTTGCCGCCGTGCAGCTCGACGAAGGAGCGCACCAGCGACAGGCCAAGCCCGGCGCCGCGGTGACGCGAGCCCTGCGATCGGCTTTCAAACCAGTTGAACACCTTGTCCTTCATGTCGGCAGGTATTCCAGGCCCGGAATCTGTCACAGTGAAGACCACGCTGCGTTCGGTGCGGCGGGCGCTGATGCCGACGGCGGAATCCTGTGGAGAAAACCCGACGGCATTGGCGAGGAGGTTATAGAGCACCTGCACCACGCGCTTCTCGTCGCCGGTGAAGCTGCCGACGTCGGGCGCGATCTCGACCTTGAGACGGATGCGGTCGGTGGCGAGCCGGTCCTGAATACCCTCGGCGGCGAGCTCGATGGTCTTGCTGACGTCGACCGGGCCGAGTTCCAGCTTCATGGCGCCGGCGTCGATGGTGGCGAGATCCAGGATGTTGTTGGTCAGCGCCAGCAGGGCATTGGTCGATTTGGTGACGTAGTCGAGATATTCGGCCTGCTTCGGCGTCAGCGGCCCGGTCGAGGGATCGCTGAGGAAATGCGCGAAGCCGATGATGGTGGTAAGCGGCGAGCGCAGCTCGTAGGAGACGTGGTGGACGAAATCCACCTTCATCTGGTCGGCGGCCTCCAGCGCCTCGTTGCGCTCGCGCAGCGCGCGCTCGACATTCTCGGTGTCGGTGATGTCCTGGAACGTCAGCATGGTCGCGCCGTCGTGCAGCGGCCGGATCATGCCGTCGAGCACGCTGCCGTCCTTGCGCTCCAGCTTCAGCGGAACGTCGGCGCGGCTCTCGATCGAGGTGACGGCCTCGCGGATCTGCCGCCAGACGATAGCGTCATCGAACAGCTGATGGCACCAGCCTTCGACGGTCTGGATGTGCGGCTCGTCGCGCATGGCGTCGCTTGACAGCTTCCACATCCGGACGAAGGCCGGGTTGAACAGCTGCGCCCTGCCGTTGCTGCCGAACACCGCGACGCCCTCGGCGAGGCTGTCCAGCGTCTCGCGCTGGACGCGGATCATGCCGTCGAAGCGGCGGGCGAGCTCGAGGCTCTCGGTGACGTCGTCGAACAGATAGGTGACGCCGCCTTCCGGATTCGGCGTGGTGACGACGGAAAGTGCGCGGCCGTCGGGCAGGTACCAGGTGTCCTTGGCGGTCTCGACCGCGCGGTAGGCCTCGTGCAGCTCGACCTTCCAGGCGCGGAAGTCCGGCTGCTCCGGCAGCTTGCGCCCGGCGCGGAGTTGGTCGAGCACACTGGAATCATCGGGGTTGGCGTCGAGGAAGGTGCGGTCGAGGTCCCACAGCCGGCGGTAGGAATCGTTGTAGAAAGCGAGCCGGCGCTGGCCGTCGAACACGGCAACGCCGGAGGAAAGCTGGTCGAGCGTGCGGCGATGCGCCTCCGCCATCCGCACCAGCGCCGAGCTCAGCGCATCCGCCTCGCTGGCATCGATGGCAACGCCGACATTGCCCCGGCCGACATTGACGGCGCGGACGTCATAGATGCGCCGCTCGCCGCTGATCACGATCGGCAGCCGCGAGGTGAAATTGGCCGCCTCCTTCAGTCCCCGCTCCATCGCCGTGCGGTCGGCGCTGTCGAGCAGCTCGAGCTTGCGATCCTGGGCGTCGGCGATGGTGGCCGCTTCGGTCGCACGGACATAGGCGGGGTTGGCGTAGGTCAGCGCGCCGTTCTCACTCTTGGCCCAGATCGGCCAGGGTGCGGCGGCGGCGAAGCCGCGCAGCATCTCGGTTTCGTCCGACAGCGCCTTGTAGCGCAAATTGGTCTCGGCCAGATCGCGGCGCAGCCCTGATAGTTCGCGAATCCTGACGATGGCCTGGCCGCCGATGGCGCGGCCGATGGCCTCCAGCGTGTGGCCATGCGCGGTGGTCAGCGTCAGCTGGAACCCGTCGCCACGGTCCCGCAGCGCGTCGACCGCGTGATCCATCTGGAGCGCCGGCTCCGGCGGCAACCAGGTTCCAAATGCGAGCAGGCGCTGCGGGGAGGAGTCGCGCGGCAACACCATGGAGATGTCGCCGGAAATCTGGGCGCGATTGTCGCCGGCCGGCCAGGAGATCAAAATTTGCGGCTCGGCGAACAGCAGCGCGCCGAAGCGGTCGGCCTGGAGCTGGAGTTCCCCGATTCGGGCGCGCAGCCGCGCCTCGTTCCTCGCCGTGCGCACACGCGTGCGCATCAGGAGAATCGCGGCGACCACCGAGAAGCCTAGCAAAGCCAACGCAGTGGCCCAGCACCGCGAGCTCCTGCCGGTTGAAATCCAGCAATGTTGAGAGTGTGTCGACGAGATCGGCGGCCTTAGCCGGCGCAGCCGGCAGCAGCGCCGCGAGAGCGCTTCCCAAGACGCCGTTGCGCACCAGCGATGTGCACGACAGCAGCGTCCGACGCATCGACACGATCACGCCTGACATAGTTGCCCCAAGAACCGCACGAATTTGCACGCGGCGACCCCCGTCGCGTGCGAATCAAACGACAATACCCTCACCGTGACTCCACCGGTAAGAGTCCAGATCGTGAACGCAAAGCCGGCCCCACAAAAATGCCGGCCGCGCTGTTCCAGCCACGTAAATCTTCGGGATAATTCGGCTGGACGTGCCGCGCGTTAGCGGCCGGTCGAGCCGAAGCCGCCGGCACCGCGGTCGGTGGACGACAATTCGGCCACGGGAACCAGCGCGGCCTGCACCACGGGCGCGATCACCATCTGCGCGATGCGCTCGCCGCGCTTGATCACGAAGGCGGCCTGGCCGTGATTGACCAGGATCACCTTGATCTCGCCGCGATAGTCCGCGTCAATCGTGCCCGGCGAGTTCAGCACGGTGACGCCGTGCTTGACTGCAAGCCCCGAGCGCGGCCGCACCTGCGCCTCGTACCCGGGCGGCAGTGCGATCGCGAGGCCCGTCGGCACCAGCGCGTATTGGCCGGCCGCGAGCGTCATCGGCTCGCTGTCCGACACCGCTGCCATCAGGTCGAGACCGGCGGCATCGTTGGTCTGATAGGCCGGCAGCGGCAGGCTCTCCGCATGGGGCAGGCGTTGCAGTTCGACCGTGACTTTCGTGCTCAAGATGCCGGCTCCCGGGATTTGCCGGTCACGCTCTTTGCGACATGCGCGACCAGTTCGATGGCGACCTGTTCCTTGGTCATCGCCGGCCAGGAATCAACTGCAATCTCGCCATCCTTCTCATCGTTCTTGCGGCTGATGAGGTGAACGGTGTTGCGGTCTCCGCCCATCAACCCCGGTTGCGGGGGAGACGTCGTTGGCGACGATCCAGTCGCAGCCCTTACGGGCAAGCTTCGACTTGGCGTTGTCGATGAGGTGCTCGGTCTCGGCCGCAAAGCCGATCACCAGTGGCGGACGCTTGTCGGTCAGCTTGGAGATTGTCGCGAGGATGTCGGGGTTCTCGACCAGCTGGAGCGGCGGCATGCCGGCCGAACTCTTCTTCAGCTTCTGCTCGCCTTCATTGGCGACCCGCCAGTCGGCGACGGCCGCGGCGAAGATCGCAATGTCGGCGGGAAGCGCGGCCTGCACCTGCTCCAGCATCTGCCGCGCCGATTCCACGTGCTTGACCGTCACGCCCCGGGGATCGCCGAGATCGACCGGTCCGCTCACCAAAATCACCTCGGCGCCTGCGGCCTGTGCGGCGGCGGCGATGGCAAAGCCCTGCTTGCCGGAGGAGCGGTTGGCGATGTAGCGCACCGGGTCGATCGGCTCGTGAGTCGGACCTGCCGTGATCAGCACGCGCTTGCCGGCGAGCGGGCGCGGCACCGGCGGCCGCAGCAGGCGCTCGGCGGCGGTCGCGATCTCGATCGCCTCGGACATGCGGCCGATCCCGGCCTCGCCGGCTTCGGCCATCTCGCCGGAATTCGGCCCGATCAGCACCACGCCGTCGCGCTGGAGCTGCGCGACATTGCGCCGCGTCGCCGCGTTATTCCACATCAGCGGATTCATCGCCGGTGCCAGCAGCACCTTGCGGTTGGTCGCGAGCAGGATGGCGCTGGCGAGGTCGTCGGCGTGGCCGTTTGCCATCTTGGCCATCAAATCGGCGGTGGCGGGCGCCACCACGATCAGGTCGCACTCGCGCGCGAGGCGGATATGACCGGCGTCGAACTCGCTCTGGGGATCGAACAGGTCGGTGTAGACGCGCTCATGCGAGAGCGCACTCACGGCCAGCGGCGTGACGAATTGCTGCGCCGCCTTGGTCAGCACGCAGCGCACCTCGATCCGCCGCTCCTTGGAGCCTTCGGATCAGGTCGAGCGATTTGTAGGCCGCGATCCCGCCGCCGATGATCAGGGTAACGCCGGCCTCGGGAAGGGCACCGGGGCGCTGGGGGATGGGGGTGGCGGAGGCCGCGGGCGGCGCCGTGAACGGCGTCAGCGGCTCCTCGCGCCCCTCGATCAGCTCCCCGAGGATGACCCGGACCTCTTCCTCGACCGACCTGCGGTTCCTGGCCGAGCGCAGGCGGAGGAAGGTTTTGACGTTCTCGTCGAGCTTGCGGATGGTCAGGCTTGCCATGGCACTCTCCGGCGGAAAATGATAGCGATGCTATCAGTCGTATGATTGCACTGCAATCATAGATTCCGGACGGCGATCAGGATGCCGATGAAGGTCGCCGCGATGATCCAGAGCGCCACGGTGCGCCAGCGGTTCTTGCGGCCCTCGCTGCGGCCCATCGCCGCGATGCTCTCCGGCGACAGCCGGATGCCTTCCCGCGTCATGATCTCCAACTGTTCGAGCGTCACCGCGACCGAGCGCGCGGCGATGTCAGGCAGACGCATCAGGATGCGGGCGAGATCGCCGGTGCCGGAAAGTGCGCCCTGGACCCGGCCGATCGGCCCGAGATTGCGCTCGATCCATTCGCGCACCACGGGGTCGGCGACTTTCCAGATGTCGAGCTTGGGATTGAAGCCGCGCGCCACACCCTCGACCACCACCATGGTCTTCTGAAGCAAGATCAGCTCGGGCCGCGTCTTCATGTCGAACATGCCGGTGACTTCGAGCAGCAGCGTCAGCAGCCGCGCCATCGAGATCTCTTCGGCGGTGCGATTGTGAATCGGCTCGCCAATGGCGCGGATCGCTTGCGCAAAATTCTCGACCGAGTGATGCGCGGGCACGTAGCCCGCTTCGAAATGCACCTCGGCGACGCGGCGATAGTCGCGGGTGATGAAGCCGAGCAGGATTTCGGCGAGGAAGCGCCGCTCCTTCATGCCGAGCCGGCCCATGATGCCGAAATCGACCGCGACGAGACGGCCGGCGTCATCCAGGAACAGATTGCCCGGATGCATGTCGGCGTGGAAGAAGCCGTCGCGCAACGCGTGGCGCAGGAAACTCTGGATCACCTTGCGGCCGAGATCGGGCAGGTCGACCTGCGCTTCTTTGAGGCGTTTGTGGTCGTTCAACGCAATGCCGTCGATCCACTCCATCGTCAGCACGTTGTGCGTGGTGCGGTCCCAGTCAACGGTCGGCACACGGAAATCAGGATCGTCGCGCGTGTTCTCCGCCATTTCCGACAGCGCGGCAGCCTCGAGCCGCAGATCCATCTCCATCGCGACCGAGCGCGACATGGTGTTGATGACCTCAATCAGGCGCAGGCGCCGCGCCTCGGACGAATAGGCTTCGGCCTTGTGCGCGACGAAGAAGAAGTCGGAGAGATCGCGGCGGAAGCGGGCGGCCACGTTGGGTCGCAGCACCTTCACTGCGACGGCCTTGCGGACGCCGTCGCGCAAAACTTCGCCGCGATGAACCTGCGCGATCGAGGCGGCCGCGACCGGCGGACTGAGGCTCGCGAACACATCCGTCAGCGGCCGCTCCAGCGAGGTTGCGATCGCAGCTTCCGCTTCGGCTTGCGAGAACGGCGGCAGGCGATCCTGCAGGCTTTCGAGGTCGAGCGCCATGACGACGCCGACGACGTCGGGGCGTGTTGCCAAAAATTGTCCGAGCTTGAGATAGGCCGGGCCCATCCGGGTTAGCGCGCGGGTCAGCCGCGGGCCGTGCTTCGGGCCGCGCCGCTCGATGAGGCGTGCAACTTTCAGCGCGAGCTGCCCGGGCGGTGGCACCAGGCTCGGATCGACTGAGCCGAACACGCCCTCGCGCGCAAAGACGAACGCGGCGCGGATCAGGCGCGCAATGTGGGTGACGGCAGAAATCACAAACGCCAGCCCGAATGCAGCGCGACGATGCCGCCGGACAATGTCTGCCAATTCACGCGGGCGAAGCCGGCGTCGCGGATCATGTCGGTCGAAGGCGTTGGGTTTTGGAAACTTGCGGATCGACTCGACCAGATATTGGTAGGACTCGGCGTCACCCGTGATCATGCGGCCGAGCGGCGGGATCACCTTGAACGAGAACAGGTCGTAAAGGCGATCGAGCCCGGGCATCTCGACGGTGGAGAATTCCAGGCAGAGGAAGCGGCTGCCTGGCTTGAGCACGCGATAGGCCTCGGCCAGCGCGAGATCGATCCGCGGCACGTTGCGAATGCCGAAAGCGATCGTATATGCGTCGAAGCTGCGGTCGGCGAAGGCGAGCGCCTCGGCATTGCCTTCGACGAAATCGACCTGGGTCTCGAGATGCCGCTTGGCGGCGCGCTCGCGGCCGACCTCCAGCATCCCGGAATTAATGTCGCAGACGGTGGCATGGAAGCCGGGGCCTGCGGCTTTGGCGGCGCGGAACGAGATGTCGCCGGTGCCGCCGGCAACGTCGAGCAGCGCGAACGGCCGGTCGCCCTTGGGCGGGTTGAGCGCGTTGATCATGATGTCCTTCCAGACCCGGTGCAGGCCACCGGACATCAAATCGTTCATCAAATCATAGCGCGACGCCACGCTGTGAAACACATCGTTCACCAGCGTCTGCTTGTCCCCCAGGGGAACGTCCCTGAAGCCAAAATGCGTGGTTTCGCCCGGCCGATCCATTACTCTACTCCACGAGGCGGACCATAGCGCGCCCGCCGCAATGGCGCTATCACACCGCCCTGATAAGGTGAATGCCTGACCATGCCTGAATTGCCCGAAGTCGAGACCGTCCGCCGCGGCCTTCAGCCCGTCATGGAAGGTGCAAAAATCCTCGTTGCGGAGGCCCGCAGGCCCGATCTGCGCTTTCCGTTCCAGCCGGATTTCGTGGCCCGGCTGAAGGGGCAGGTCGTCACCGGGCTCGGGCGCCGTGCAAAATATCTCATGGCCGATCTCGCCTCCGGCGACGTGCTGCTGATGCATCTGGGCATGTCGGGCTCGTTTCGCGTCATCAAGCGGGACAACGAGGCTGCGCCGGGCGAGTTTCACTATCCGCGGGCCAAGGACTCCACCCACGACCACGTGCTGTTTCGGATGTCCTCGGGCGCCGACATCATCTTCAACGACCCGCGCCGCTTCGGTTACATGAAAGTGATCGCGCGCAGCGCGCTGGACGAGGAGCCGCTGCTCCGTGGGCTCGGTCCTGAGCCGCTCGGCAACGAATTCGACGCGGCGATGCTGGCGCAGTCCTGCGCGGGGAAAAAGACCAACTTGAAGGTGGCGCTGCTCGACCAGCGCGTAGTCGCGGGGCTCGGCAACATTTATGTCTGCGAAGCCCTGCATCGCTCGCATCTGTCGCCGCGCCGAATTGCTGCGACGCTCGCCACGAAAAAGGACGAGCCGACCGACCATGCAAAGAGATTGGTAGGAGCGATCCACACCGTGCTGAACGACGCCATCAAGGCCGGCGGATCGTCACTGCGCGACCATCGCCAGACCTCGGGCGAGCTCGGCTATTTCCAGCATTCGTTCAAGGTCTACGATCGCGAAGACGAGAAATGCACGACGCCGCGCTGCGGCGGCACGGTGAAGCGTTTTACGCAGAACGGCCGCTCGACCTTCTGGTGCTCGAAATGTCAGAAGTAACGATCAAGCCCGCGGCCGCGAGACCGTGAGTTTCTGCGAGGTGACAAATTCACCACGAGCGTCATTGCGAGCGCCGCGAAGCAATCCAGAATCTTTCCGCGGAGGGACTCTGGATTGCTTCGCTGCGCTCGCAATGACGGTGGATGGAGTCCTTTCAAAAGCGCGAAGCGAAGCAATCCCGGCCGGGCTGGTGGCCGGATTGCTTCGTCGCTGGGGCCTTCCGGATGGCGAAGGGCCGGCTGGCGTCTGAGCAATCGCCCCGCTCAGGACGTCAGTGTCGTGGATTCATCTGACGCAAGCTCTGAAGCCGGGTGCAGCATGCCGTCCGCGGTCGAGATGAACTGGTCGGTCAGAACATTGGTCGTGGCGGCGAGCTCGAGCCGGGTCTCGATCCAATCCCAGAGGCCGCGGATCTCGTCTGATGATTTGCCGTTCGGCGCGAATTCGCTGACCGCGAGGCCGCTGGCGAGCGAGTCCTGATGATCATTGCGCATCACGATCAGCGGGCGTGCGAGCACCTCGGTGAGATCGAGGGCGGCTTCCTCGGCGAGCGTGTTGGCCGCGTTGTCGATGCGCTGGCCGCGGATCGGGGTCTGGTTCAGCACGAAGCTGTAAGGCCGTTTCCAGGCGCGCGCGACGCTCAGCGTCGAGGCGGTCGCCTCGATATCGGCGACGCTCGGGCGGGCCGGGATCAGGCAGAGGTCGGAATGGCGGATCGCGGCGGTGGTCGCGGCGCTGAGGCCGGCCGCGGTGTCGACGATTGCGAGCTGGAGGCCGCTGTCGGCCAGCATCTTCAGACGCGGCTCGATGTCGGCGGCGTGATAGATCGGCTCGACGACGAGATCATCGGCAGTGCGGCGGCGCTGCCAGTTGGACAAAGTGCCCTGCGGGTCGGTCTCGATCAGGCGGACGGTGAAGCCGGCCTGCTTGGCTGCGAGCGCGAGGCCAATGGCGAGCGTGCTCTTGCCGCTGCCACCCTTTTGGGTGGCCAGTACGATCGTGTGCATTGAAGATCAATCCTTTGGAGTGCTTGGGTCAGGGAAACGCCACGCGAACGTGCATCGATCTCGATGCTGAGCTCTTCTCGCTCAGGACGTGCCGGCCCGATCCAAAGGGGATCGCGGAGGTCCGAATCAGCAGTAACGATGATGGCGGAATCGGGAATGCCAGCGAATCCGTACGATTACTGGACCAGTAGTGGTACGTGTGCTGTGCTTACCGCCGTGAATAAAAGGACAAGCGGCATGAGCGGAAACTGGCGCGACCGGACGGCGACGAATTTTGAGTGCCAGAAGATGCCTGCGGTATCGAGCCGCGGCATGGTGGTCAGCAACCATCCACTGGCCTCCAGCGCCGGCGCGGAGATGCTGGCCGCGGGCGGCAACGCCATCGACGCCGCAATCGCGACCCTGTTCACGCTGACCGTGGTCGAGCCGATGATGGTCGGCATCATCGGCGGTGGCATGGCGCACATCCGGCTGGCCGACGGCAGCCACCGCTTCATCGACGGGCAGAGCACCGTGCCCGCGGCGGTGCGCGACACCAGCTACACCTCCATGCCGGGCTCGGCGCATGACGTGTTCGACACCGTCGGCAATGAAAACCTCAACGGCCCAAAGGCGGTCGCTACACCGGGTTCGCTGAAAGCCTGGTGCGAGACGCTGCGCCGGTTCGGCACGATGAGTCTTGCCGACGTCATGCAGCCCGCGATCAAGCACGCCGCGCGCGGCTTTGCGGCGACGCCCTATCTGCATGAATGCGTCAGCGAGAGCGCCGTCGAGATGCGCAAGGACAAGCCGATCGCGGCGATTTACCTGCCTGGTGGAGAGCCGTTGAAGGTCGGTGAGCGCGTGGTGCAATCAGAATATGCCGAGACGCTCCGCTACATCGCCGATCACGGCGAGACCGCGCTCTACGAGGGGCCGCTCGGCGACATCCTGATCGACTACATGGAAAAGGCCGGCGGCTTCATCCGGCGCAACGATCTCACCAGCTACAAGACCGTCGAGCGGCAGCCGATCCGCGCCGATTATCGCGGCTGGACCATCTTTGGCCCGCCGCCGCCCGCGGCCTCCGGCGTGCATATCGCGCAGATGCTGAACATTCTGGAAGGATACGACATCGGCAGCCTTGGCTTCGGCACGCCGGAGACGATCCACTATCTCGCGGAAGTCCTGAAGATCGCCTTCGCCGATCGCGCCGCGGCCAGCGGCGATCCTGATTATGTCGGGGTGCCCGTGGACCGGCTGACCTCGAAGGCGTACGCCGAGGAGCGCCGCGGTGCGATTGATCCGGCGCGGGCGCAGACCTGGGGCGCCGGCGTGTCGCAGCTTGAAGGCGCTCACACCACGCACATGACCGCGGCGGATGCCTTCGGCAACGTGGTCGCAACCACGCAGACCATCAACAATCTGTTCGGTGCCAAGATCATGATCCCGGGCCTCGGCGCCATCGCCAACAACTACATGAACCTGTTCGATCCGCGGCCAGGCCGCGCCCTGTCGCTGGCGCCGGGCAAGCGGGTGACGACCTCGATGTCGCCGATGATGGCCTTGCGCGAGGGCAAGTTGCGTTAAGCGTTGGGTCTGCCCGGGGGAAAACGCATCTTTCCGAGCGCGATGCAGGCGCTGGTCAATCTGATCGACCACGGCATGAGCCTGCAGGAGGCGGTCGAGGCGCCCCGCGTCTGGACCGAGGGCAATGCGCTCGAGGTCGAGCAGAAGGTGCCGGAAGCCGTGCGCGCAAAGCTCGAAAGCCTCGGCCACAAGGTCCAGCCAGTTGCGACGGTCGCCGGCGGCATGAACGGCATCGCCTTCCACGACGACGGCACCATGACCGGCGCCGCCTGCTGGCGCGCGGACGGCACGCCGGTGGGGATCTCGGGTGGTCTCGCGAAGAGCGGGATCAGATTCAGGCTGAGCTGATTTGATGGTGCGCTGGCCGAGGACTCGGTCACCTCTCCCGCTTGCGGGAGCGGGAGCGCAGCGCTCGCTTACTTCCGCACGCATATCACGCGCACGACCGCGGCCTTCGCATCCGTCGACGTGCCATTCGCAGCAACGCCGTTCGCCTTCAGAAAATCGCGCACCGTCTCCGCGGAGACCATCACCGCCTGCGACGCCGGCACCGATGTCGCGGGGCCCGCAACGATCGCAGATTTCAACAGCGCGATGCCGGCGAAATTGCCGTCGCCGTCGATGGCGGCGCTGCCGGAAAAGCCAACCGCCGGCGGCGGTGAGAGCGCGGAATCGCCGCCACCGACAGATGCCAGCGCGGCCTTGAGGCTCGACGCACCGGCCGCTCCGCCCTGGCTCTGTGGATCAGCGATACCGATGATATCGACACTCGTCTTCGCCGCGCCGGCGGAGAGGCTGAACGGCTTCAGTCCGCGCGCGCCATAGACGTGCAGCAGCGCGAGATCGTGTTCCTTGTCCTCAGCGAGACGGTCGGCGCTGCCATAGCCCGCGATCGTGATCGCGAGGCAGCTATCAGTGACGAGGCGGTCGGTAATGATCGCGCCATCGTCGCTGACGACGATGCCGGTGCCATATTCGACGGTCTTGCGCGGCGGCGGCCCGGCCTGTGGTCCTGACGGGAATGCATTGAACGCGCTCGACATCGCGATCACGACCGGCTCGACCGTGTTCTCGGTCGCCTGATCGTAGAGGATCGTCATGATGCGGACCTCGTCGCCCCTGGAGGTGCCGCGCAAATAGAATTTCTTCAGGCCCTGCAAACCAGACAGCACGAAGAAGTCGGGCTTCACCACGGTGTAGTCGATCTTGCGACCCGGCTCCTTCTTCTCCGCTTCGGCAAGCTTGGCTGTGGTCGGGTTCGCCTCCTTGCGGCGGCCGAGCAGCACCTGCACCGTGCCGGTCGGCGAGGTCCATTTCGAGCCGTTGGCGTCGGTCGCCTGCTGCGGCACCAGTTTCGAGGGAATGCCGAGCCGCGCGCCGCTGGTCATCTCGGTTACGATCTTCCAGCCGACGTTGTCCTGCTTCCGGCGCGCGGCTTCGGCGAGCGCCGCGCGCTCCTGCGGATTGAGCACGCCGGTCGGCTTGCTGCCCTTGAGCTTCTGGTATTCCTTGATGGCATCGACCATGCGCGCGCTGACGTCGCCGGTGATGGCGCCGTTGTACCGGCCGACCCAGGCGAGGTCGGACTGCAGCGACAGCCGCTCCGCCTGCGCCATGGCATCCGCCGTCTCCGACGGCGTCTGCAGTGCGGGCGGGCGGATCGGAATGGTCTGGACCGGCTTCGGCCTGGTGCCGGGGATCTGCGGCGTCGTCATCTGGGCGTTCGCGCCTGTCGCGGCCGCAAACATCAGTGTTGCCGCAAGCATCGATCTCATGACAAATCCAGCCAGCCCATTGAACGCAATGCCATTGAAGCACATCTCGTTGGTCGCGAACAATCTCGGGGTGGTTCAGGCGGCGATAGAGCCCACGGACACAGGCCCTCATCCTGAGGAGCGGCCTCAAGGCCGCATCTCGAAGGATGGCTCCGGGCGATATCGGGGCCGTCATGGTTCGAGACGCGCGTTCCGCGCTCCTCACCATGAGGGTTGAGAGAACGAAGGACGACGATGCTGAGCCCGGACGAACTCGAACGTTATGCCCGCCATATCGTGCTGCGCGATGTCGGCGGTCCCGGCCAGGCTGCGCTGAAGCGGGCCTCCGTGCTGGTGATCGGCGCCGGCGGGCTCGGTGCACCGGCCCTGATGTATCTGGCTGCGGCAGGGATCGGCACGCTCGGCGTGGTCGACGACGATGTGGTGTCGCTCTCCAACCTCCAGCGCCAGGTCATTCACACCACGCCCGATATCGGCCGGCACAAGGTCGAGAGCGCGGCCGAGCGAATCACCGCGCTCAATCCGCACGTCCGCTTCGTCGGCCACGCCACTTGGCTCAACGCCGACAACGCGCTCGGCCTGATCGGCGACTACGACCTCGTGCTCGACGGCTCCGATAATTTCTCGACGCGCTATCTGGCCTCGGACGCCTGCTTCTTCGCGAAGAGGCCGCTGATCACCGCCGCGCTCGGGACCTTCGACGGCTCGCTCACCACCATCCGCGCGCATGAGAAAAACGACGACGGCAAGTTCAATCCGACCTATCGCTGCCTGTTCCCGGAGGCGCCGCCGCCCGGGACCGTGCCGGCCTGCGCGGAAGCCGGCGTCATGGGCGCGCTTGCGGGCGTGATGGGATCGATGATGGCGCTGGAGGCGATCCGCGAGATCGTCGGCTTCGGCGACGGCCTGGTCGGCCGCCTCCTGATGATCGATGCGCGCGCGATGCGCTTCGAGACGTTGCGCTATGGGCGCGATCCGGCCAATCCTCTCAATGGCGATGGGCCTGTGATCACTGACCTCAGCACCCATCGTACCTGATCGCAGCCGTTAAATCGTGGCCGGCTTCTCGCTGTCGAGGTGCGCCATCTGCTCGGCCGCGTAACGCGTACCGGCGGCGACATCGGGCGGGAAGGCCTTTGCCAGCACCGCGAGATGACCCGGCGTCAGCGTGACCTTGGTCGCGCCGAGTGCTTCGCTGAGACGGTTGCGGGTGCGAGCGCCGACCAGCGGCACGATCTGCTTGCCTTGCGCCGCCACCCAGGCGATCGCGACCTGCGCCGGCGTCGCACCGATCTCGGCGGCGATGGCGCGCAGCTGCTCGGCCAGCGCGAGATTGGCATCGAGGTTCGCGCCCTGGAAGCGCGGGCTCATCAGCCGGTAGTCCTTGCCGGTCTTGCCGGAATCCTTCGACCAATGGCCGCTGATCAGGCCGCGCGCCAGCACGCCGTAGGCGGTGATTCCGATGCCGAGCTCGCGGCAGGTCGTCAGGATGTCGCGCTCGATGCCGCGTTCGATCAGCGAATATTCGATCTGGAGATCGGCGATCGGATGCACGGCGTGCGCGCGGCGGATGGTGTCGGAGCCAACCTCGGACAGACCGATATGTTTGATGTAGCCGGCCTTCACGAGCTCGGCGATGCCGCCGATGGTCTCCTCGATCGGGATGTTGGGATCGAGCCGCGCCGGACGGTAGACGTCGATGTAGTCGGTGCCGAGCCGCTGCAGCGAATAGGCAAGGAAGTTCTTCGTTGCGGCCGGCCGCGAGTCGATCCCGGCGAATTCGCCGGCGGGGCCGCGCAACGCGCCGAACTTGACGCTGATCTGCACTTTCTCGCGCGGAACGTCTTTCAGCGCCTCGCGGACCAGCATTTCATTGTGGCCCATGGCGTAGAAGTCGCCGGTATCCAGCAGCGTGATGCCGGCATCGAGCGCCGCGTGGATCGTGGCGATGCTCTCGCCGCGATCGGCCGGGCCGTAGACCTCGGACATGCCCATGCAGCCGAGACCGAGGGCGGAGACGGTGGGGCCGGTTGAACCGAGTTTGCGCTGTTCCATGATGGCTCTCCTCGAAAAGGCGCTGACCGCGCCGGGTGACGAGGCCTGATATGCGCCTGATCGATTACGCCGATAAGCTGGACAATCGAGAATGGCTTGTTCATTCTAGCGAACAATGGCCGAACCCGACCTGCGTGATCTCGACGTCTTCGTGGCGGTCGCCCGCACCCGCAATTTCCGGCGCGCGGCGGTCGAAATTCGCGTGTCGGTGTCGAGCCTTAGCCAGCGGCTACGGGAGCTGGAGGAGCGCCTCGGCGTCCGCCTGATGAACCGCACCACCCGCAGCGTCGCCCTGACCGAGGCGGGCGAGCTGCTGCTATCGCGCGTGGCGCCCGCCTTGCGCGATGTCGGCGACGCCCTGGATCAGGTGCGGGGCCTGCGCGAGGTGGCCTCGGGCCGCCTGCGCATCAACGCACCGCCCCCGGCGGTCGACCTCGTGCTGGCGCCGATGGTCGGGCTCGTTCCTGGGGGCGTATCCGCAGGTCGATCTCGACGTCGTGTCCGAAAGCGGGTTCGTCGACATCGTCAGCGCCGGCTTCGATGCCGGCGTGCGCTACGGCGAGCATCTCGCGCAGGACATGGTGGCGATCCCGCTGAGCGGCCCGCAGAACTATGTCGTCGTCGCATCGCCCGATTACGTCGCGCGCCGCGGCATACCCAGGCATCCGAAGGACCTGCTCGACCATGATTGCATCCGCGCCCGCTACTCGAGCGGCGTCATGCATGATCTGGAGTTCGAGAAGGCCGGTCAGTTGGTGAAGGTAGATCCGCCGGCCAGGCTGATCTCGACCAATATGGGCCTCGCGATGCGCGCTACGCTCGACGGCGTAGGTGTGTGGGCGACGCTCGATGGCTACGTCCATGACGCCGTGAAATCCGGCGCGCTGGTCAGCCTGCTCCAGGATTGGTGCGAACCGTTTCCCGGACCGTTTCTCTATTATCCAAGCCGGCGCCAAACGCCCGCCGGCGCTGCGCGCCTTCATCGATTTCACAGCAGACTGGCGCAAGCGCGAAACGCGCTGAGACACTGAACCCTCAGAGCATGCTCGGCAGCACGCGATCCGGCGGCTTGTGGGCGTCGAGGAAGGTGCGGATGTTGATGATCACCTTCTCGCCCATCTCGACGCGGCCTTCGATGGTGGCCGAACCCATATGCGGCAGCAGCGTCACCTTGCCGGCCTTGGCGAGCCGCACCAGCTTCGGGTTGACCGCGGGCTCGTGCTCGTAGACGTCGAGGCCCGCGCCGCCGATCTCGCCGCCTTCGATCAGCTTGATCAGCGTGTCCTCGTCGGTGACCCCGCCGCGCGCGGTGTTGACGATGTACGCGTCCTTGCGGATCAGCTTCAGCCGGCGCGCCGAGAGCAGATGGTAGGTCGCCGGCGTGTGCGGACAGTTCACCGAGATGATGTCCATCCGCGCCAGCATCTGGTCGAGGCTTTCCCAATAGGTCGCGCCCAGCTCTTCGGCGATCTTCGGCGCCACGGGCCGGCGGTTGTGATAGTGGATCTGCAAGCCGAAAGCGCGGGCGCGGCGCGCGACCGCCTGGCCGATGCGGCCCATGCCGATGATGCCGAGGCGCTTTCCCCCGATGCGATGACCGAGCATCCAGGTCGGCGACCAGCCGGGCCAGGGTTTTCCTTCCGTGAGGATCGAGGCGCCTTCGATCATCCGCCGCGGCACGGCGAGGATCAGCGCCATGGTCATGTCGGCGGTGTCTTCGGTCAGGACTTTTGGTGTGTTGGTGACGGTGATGCCGCGGGCGTGCGC
Source organism: Bradyrhizobium sp. LB13.1 (assembly GCF_054056815.1). Classification (NCBI taxonomy): domain Bacteria; kingdom Pseudomonadati; phylum Pseudomonadota; class Alphaproteobacteria; order Hyphomicrobiales; family Nitrobacteraceae; genus Bradyrhizobium; species Bradyrhizobium sp. LB13.1. Next base: position 797,764 of record NZ_JBSRYQ010000001.1, read on the forward strand.
GGCCTCGACGTCGATGTTGTCGACGCCGTTGCCGAAATTCGCGATCAGTTTCAGCTTGCAGTCGGGCTGATTGACGATGTCGGCAGAGATGTGATCGGTAACGGTCGGAACCAGCACGTCGGCGGTGCGCGCGGCTTCCGCGATCTGGTCGGCCGACATCGGCGCGTCGTCGAGATTGATCCGCGCGTCGAACAGTTCGCGCATCCGGGTCTCGATCGAGTCCGGAAGCTTGCGCGTCACCACGACGAGGGGCTTTTTCTTCACAGACATGTTCTGCCCTCATGAGGCGTCGCGGGCCACCTCTGTCACCAAAGGCCGGCCGTTGAGGCCTCATTAACCCGGTTGTTCGACACTGCCTTTGCCGTGTCGTCCCCGGCGTTTCCTTCAAGCTCTCCCGACATTTCCGGCCGGAAAATCGGGGCAAACTGGTTGTTCAGACGTCCGTCCTCTCTAGCAGAAGGCCGGGCCAAGACAAGAACCACGGGCAAAGGGCTCGGGAACACCCGCGTGGGGCGGGTCGGGGCTGGTGCGGCACGGTATTGGAATTGTGGGTGAGGGCCCGGCTCGGCCGGACCTTCGACAGGAGACGGGTTGATGGCGTTGGGGCGTTTTTGTTCGGTGATGGCGCTCGTTTGCACCTGGTTGAGCGCTTCGGTCAGCCCCGGGCATTCGGCGAAGGACAACACACCCCAGACAGCCTCGGGCCTCCCGGTGCCGCGCTACGTCAGCCTCAAATCGGATCACGTCAACGTCCGCGCCGGTCCCACCAAGGACAATGACGTCGCCTGGGTCTATACCCGCTCCGGCCTGCCGGTCGAAATCACCGCGGAGTTCGAGAACTGGCGCCGGGTGCGCGATTCCGAGGGTGCCGAGGGCTGGGTCTATCACTCGCTGCTGTCGGGCCGCCGCACCGCTGTCGTCACCATGAAGCACAAGGACGACCTCGCGCCGATCTACGATCGCGCCGATCCCGACAGTGCGGTTGCAGCCAAGCTTCAGGTTGGTGTCGTCACACAGGTCAAGAGGTGCAGCGCAAACTGGTGCCACGTCCTCGGCAACGGTTTTGACGGCTGGATCCAGCAGGAGCGCCTCTGGGGCGTCTACTCGGACGAGCAGGTGAACTGAGGCTTAGGGGCAATCCCTTGCCTCCAATCCCTTGCCTCGTGGCATCAACGGACTTTGCATCTGGCCCAAAAAACGTGGATGGCCGGGACAAGCCCGGCCACGACGACTAAATCAGCAGTTTAGGATTGATCTCAGCGCTTCTTGCGCAACCGCACGACCATATCGATGCGGGCGATCTCGTAACCCGCGGGCACCTCCGGCATCTTGGACAGCGCCAGATGCGGATCCTCGATGTCGACCAGCTCATGGCTGTTCTCGAGGTAGTAGTGATGGTGGGTCGTGACGTTGGTGTCGAAATAGGTCTTGGTGCCGTCGACGCTGACCTGACGGAGCAGACCGGCATCGGTGAGCTGGTTCAGCGTGTTGTAGACGGTCGCCAGCGAGACCGGCACCTTGGCCAGCGTCGCTTCCTCGTAAAGCATTTCAGCCGTGAGGTGGCGTGCACCCTTGCCGAACAGGAGCCAGCCCAGCGCCATGCGCTGGCGCGTCGGACGAAGCCCGGCGGATTGGAGCATTTCGTTGACGTCGTGCCACGGGCAGCCGGTCAAAGCCGGCTGGCGGCCGGACATAAGAGCCGCCGCATGGGCCTCTTCGTCGTGATGGGGCGCGTTATTTTCGCTCATTTCCAGCTTCGGGCACGCGTGAACACTATCTTCCTCAACATATATGGAGAGATAGATGCAGATGCAAGTTTCTCGCAACTAGAGTGGTTCTAATCAGCCAAGGAACCGGGCCGAGCCCCGGTCATTTTACCTTCATGAGAGCGCTTTGCCACCCGAAATGGCCTGTGTTAGAGAGCCCGCGGTTCCGCTTAACCGATTTTGGCGCAGCCCAGGCATTGAGGGCCGCTCGCAATCCATCCGGTCCTTCGTATTCTCGTTTGACGATGGCAACGGACGTTGCTTTTCGAGCAGGACTGGGCCCATTTTTGCCGGAAACGCCGCTCAATCGGGTTAGAACACAGAGGCTTCCGCATGCTGAACAGGCGCAACGGCTACGAATATGAAGATCTGCTGGCATGTGCCCGCGGCGAGATGTTCGGCCCGGGCAATGCCCAACTGCCGCTGCCCGCCGATGCTCATGTTCGACCGTATTACGGACATCAGCGAGACCGGCGGCGAATTCGGCAAGGGGGTGGTGCGTGCCGAGCTCGACGTGAAGCCCGATCTCTGGTTTTTCGGGTGCCACTTCAAGAACGATCCGGTGATGCCCGGCTGCCTCGGCCTCGACGCGCTGTGGCAACTGGTCGGCTTTTATCTGGGGTGGAGTGGTGGTGAAGGTCGCGGCCGCGCGCTCGGCCTGAACGAGCTGAAGTTCAGCGGCCAGGTGCTGCCGGACGCCCGCAAGGTTGTGTACAACATCGATATCAAGCGCGTGATGCGTTCAAAGCTGGTGCTGGGTATCGCCGACGGATGGCTTTCGGTCGATGACCAGATTATCTATCGCGCGAAGGATTTGAAGGTCGGCCTGTTCAAGCAGGGCACGAGCCTGGGCTGAGCGCATCACCACGAAGACAACGATTGAAGCGAGGCTGTCATGAGGCGGGTTGTGGTCACCGGGATGGGCATTGTCTCCTCCATCGGAAACAACACCCAGGAAGTGCTTGCAAGCCTTCACGAGGCGAAGTCGGGCATTTCGCGGGCTGAGAAATACGCGGAGCTCGGCTTCCGTTCGCAGGTGCAAGGTGCGCCGACGCTCGATCCTTCGACGGTGGTCGACCGCCGCGCCATGCGTTTCCTCGGTCAGGGCGCGGCGTGGAATCACGTCGCGATGGAGCAGGCGATCCAGGATTCCGGCCTGTCGCCTGACGAAGTGTCCAACATCCGCACTGGCATCATCATGGGCTCCGGCGGTCCGTCCGCTCGCACCATCGTCGAGGCCGCCGACACCACCCGCACCAAGGGGCCGAAGCGCGTCGGACCGTTTGCAGTACCGAAGGCGATGTCCTCCACCGCCTCCGCGACGCTTGCGACCTGGTTCAAGATCAAGGGCGTGAACTATTCGATCTCGTCGGCCTGCGCCACGTCGAACCATTGCGTCGGCAACGCCTATGAGACGATCCAGATCGGCAAGCAGGACGTCATCTTCGCCGGCGGCTGCGAGGAGCTGGACTGGTCGCTGTCGGTGCTGTTCGACGCCATGGGCGCGATGTCCTCGAAGTACAACGACACGCCCGCCACGGCCTCACGTCCCTACGACATCAACCGCGACGGCTTCGTGATTGCCGGCGGCGCCGGCGTGCTGGTGCTGGAAGAGCTCGAGCATGCCAAGGCGCGCGGCGCGCGCATCTACGGCGAGATCGTCGGCTACGGCGCGACGTCTGATGGCTACGACATGGTCGCACCGTCAGGTGAAGGCGCCGAGCGCTGCATGCGCATGGCGATGTCGACCGTGAAGACCAAGATCGACTATATCAATCCGCACGCGACCTCGACGCCGGCCGGCGATCCGCCGGAGATCGACGCGCTCCGCAGGGTGTTCGGAAGTGGCGAGAAGTGTCCGCCGATCTCGGCGACCAAGGCACTGACCGGCCACTCCTTGGGCGCAACCGGCGTACAGGAGGCGATCTAATTCGCTGCTGATGATGAACAACGGCTTCATTTGCGAGAGCGCGCACATTGTGGAGCTCGATCCCGCATTCGCCGACATGCCGATCGTGCGCAAGCGTATCGACAACGTCAAGATCGGTACGGTGCTGTCGAACTCCTTCGGCTTCGGCGGCACCAACGCCACGCTGGTGTTCAGCCGGCTGGATGCGTGAGGTCCTTGCGGACGCCCTGGTAATTTTCTCGTCATGGCCGGGCTTGTCCCGGCCATCCACGTCTTGGCCGCCGGCTTCGAAGGGCGTGGATGCCCGGGACGAGCCCGGGCATGACGAAAGTGGAAAGCGATCGAAACGATGCAGGAATTGATGAAAGGCAAGCGCGGTCTGATCATGGGCATTGCCAATGATCATTCGATCGCCTGGGGCATGGCGAAGACGCTGCATGCCCACGGCGCCGAGCTTGCCTTCACCTTCCAGGGCGAGGCCCTGGGCAAGCGTGTCAAGCCGCTGGCGGAGCAGCTTGGCGTCGACATGGTGCTGCCCTGCGACGTCGAGGACCTTGCCAGCGTCGACGCCACATTCACGGCCTTGCGCGAAAAGTGGGGCCGGCTGGATTTCGTGATCCACGCGATCGGATTCGCCGACAAGAACGAGCTCAAGGGCCGCTACGCCGATACCAGCCGCGAGAATTTTTCGCGCACCATGGTGATCTCCTGCTTCTCGTTTACGGAGATTGCAAAACGCGCCGCCGAGCTGATGACTGAGGGCGGCAGCATGATCACGCTGACCTTCGGGGCCTCGATGCGCGCGATGCCGAACTACAATGTGATGGGCGTGGCCAAGGCGGCGCTGGAAGCCTCGGTGCGCTATCTCGCCTCCGACTTCGGGCCGCGCGGCATCCGCGTCAACGCGATTTCCGCAGGCCCCATCCGCACGCTTGCCGGCTCGGGCATCGGCGAGGCGCGCGCGATGTTCGCCTTCATGCAAAAACATTCGCCGCTTCGCCGCGGCGTGACGCTCGACGAGCTCGGTGGCTCGGCGCTGTATCTGTTGTCGGATCTCTCCGGCGGCGTGACCGGCGAGATCCACTATGTCGATTCCGGCTACAACATCGTCCTGATGCCGAAGCCGGACGACCTTTCAATGCCTGATTAACCCGCCGCGATCGTCTCCGCGCGCTGGAACGCCGGCCGCGCCATGCGGCGCGCGAGACACGCGTCGAAGGCCGGGCGCGACGGCACTGTCTTGAACAGGCGCACCGCAAAGTTCAAGCCCGATCCGATCGTGATGTCGGCGGCCGAAAATTCATCGAGAATCCACGGCCCGTTGGCGAGCGCGGCTTCCAGCACGTCGAAGACCTGCGTCGCGCTGCCCGCAAGCTGCACCCAGAGCTCGCTGTCTATCCAGCGGGCCGCTGCCGCCGCCACCGATAATACTTCATCATGAACCCGTTCGACGGCTCGATCTCTTGCTTCTCGAACACAAAGCCTTCGCGTTCGTACCAGCGCCAGGCTTTTTCGTTTTCGGCGGACGCAGCGCAGATACATCTCGTCCGGCATTTGCGTGCGCGTGAAGGCGAGCAATTGGCGGCCGAGCGATTGGCCCTGATAGGCGGGCGCGACGAACAGCATGTCGAGATAGAGTTTTGGCAGATGCAGCGCCAGCATCGCGGCGATCGTGCCGTTGTCGTCGGCGGCGAACAGGCTCCAGCCACCCTCGATCTCGCGCCGGATGCGCGCACGCAGGTTCGCGAGCAGGAAGTTGCTCGTCTCGCCGAGTCCGGTCGAGACCCAGCTCTCCATCCAGACGCGGCCGATCTCGTCGTATTCGTCCGCGCGGGCCGGGCGGATGATGGGGTGGGACATCGGGGACTCAGGCCGGCTGGCTGCGCGCGGATGGCCGTGCGCGCACCTTGCCGGCCGACAGGCACACCACCTCGGAGATCTGAAGCAGTTGGCGCGCGAGCGGGCTGGTCTTGCGCCAGACCATGCCGATGGTGCGCGACGGCTGCGGGTCGCGGAAGCGCGTGAGCGAGACCGACGCCGATCGCGTCTCCACCGACACCGCCATCTCCGGGATCAAGGTGACGCCGATGCCGGCGCTGACCATCTGGACCAGCGTCGACAGCGAATTGGCATCCAGCATCTCGCGCGGCGGCGCCGATTGCATGTTGCAGAACGACAGCGCCTGATCGCGGAAGCAGTGCCCCTCTTCGAGCAGCAACAGCCGCATCTCGCGCATCATCTCCCGCGATGGTGCCGGCGTCCCCTCATCCGCTCCCGGCCGCACCAGCAGGAATTTCTCCGCGAACAGGGCGACCTCGGTGAGCGAGGGCTCGGACACCGGCAGCGCGACGATGGCGGTGTCGAGTCGGCCTTCCACCAGTTCCTGGATCAGCCGCGGCGTCATCGTCTCGCGCACGCGGATGTCGAGCTCCGGATGCATGCGCGTGAGATTCTTGGTGATCGTGGGCAGCAGATAAGGCGCGATCGTCGGGATCATGCCGATGCGCAGCCGTCCCGAGAACCGGTCCTGCGAGGCGCGGGCGAAATCGCCGAGTTCGTCGACTGAGCGCAAAATGTCGCGGACGCGCTGCGCGAGTTCCTCGCCAAACCGGGTCAGCGCCACCTGTCGCGCGCTGCGCTCCAGCAGCAGGCCGCCGAGCGCCTCCTCCATCTCCTTGATCTGCATCGACAAGGCCGGTTGCGAGATGGAACACGATTCAGCCGCGCGGCCGAAATGGCCGTGGCGCGCCAGCGCATCGAAATATCGGAGCTGCCGCATCGTCAAGTTGATCATCAGAAAATCTTATCGCAGTGATCATTAAAGTCAACTTCCCCTGATCGAACGCGAAGCTTAGAGTGGTTCTACGTGGTCAAGGGCGCGAGTTCGACGCCACCAGAGGAGGTATTCATGGACGACACTTCGAAGTGCCCGTTTTCGGGTGGAAAACGCGTGCCAACGAACCGCGATTGGTGGCCAACTCAGCTCAGCATCGAGATGCTGCACAAGAATTCCGGCCTGTCCGATCCGATGGGCAAGGAATTCGACTACGCCAAGGAATTCAAGACGCTCGACCTGAACGCGGTCATCAAGGATCTGACCGCTTTGATGACGGAATCGCAGGAATGGTGGCCCGCCGACTTCGGTCACTATGGCGGTCTCATGATCCGCATGGCCTGGCACAGCGCGGGCACCTACCGCACCACGGACGGCCGCGGTGGCGCCGGCGCCGGTCAGCAGCGTTTCGCGCCGCTCAACAGCTGGCCCGACAACGCCAACCTCGACAAGGCGCGCCGTCTGCTCTGGCCGATCAAGCAGAAATACGGCCGCAAGATTTCCTGGGCCGATTTGATGGTGCTGGCCGGCAACGTCGCGCTGGAATCGATGGGCTTCAAGACCTTCGGTTTCGCCGGTGGCCGCGCCGACGTGTGGGAGCCGGAGGAGCTCTATTGGGGTCCCGAAGGCACCTGGCTGGGCGATGAGCGCTACAGCGGCGAACGCCAGCTCGCCGAGCCGCTCGGCGCCGGTGCAGATGGGCCTCATCTACGTCAATCCGGAAGGCCCGAACGGCAAGCCGGATCCGATCGCCGCGGCCAAGGACATCCGCGAGACCTTCTTCCGCATGGCGATGAATGACGAGGAAACCGTCGCACTGATCGCCGGCGGCCATACCTTCGGCAAGACCCATGGTGCTGGCGATCCGTCTCTGGTGGGACCGGAGCCGGAAGCGGGCGCGCTCGAGGATCAGGGCCTCGGCTGGAAGAGCAAGCACGCTTCGGGCATCGGCGGTGATTCCATCACCAGCGGTCTCGAGGTGACATGGACGACGACGCCGACGAAGTGGAGCAACAACTTCTTCGAGAACCTGTTCAAGTACGAATGGGAGCTGACGAAGAGCCCGGCGGGTGCGCAGCAGTGGACGGCCAAGGGCGCGGAGGCGATCATTCCGGACGCTTTCGACAAGTCCAAGAAGCATCGGCCGACCATGCTGACCACCGATCTCTCGCTGCGTCTCGATCCCGCCTATGAGAAAATCTCGCGGCGCTTCCTGGAGAATCCCGATCAGTTCGCCGACGCCTTCGCCCGCGCCTGGTTCAAGCTCACCCATCGCGACATGGGTCCGGTCGTGCGCTATCTCGGCCCGCTGGTGCCGAAGGAGACGCTGATCTGGCAGGATCCGATCCCGGCCGTGAATCACGAGCTGGCCAGCGAGCAGGATATCGCCTCGCTGAAGACGAAGATCCTGGCCTCGGGTCTGTCGGTGCCGGAGCTGGTCTCGACGGCCTGGGCGTCGGCCTCGACGTTCCGCGGCTCGGACAAACGCGGCGGCGCCAACGGCGCACGCATCCGCCTCGCCCCGCAGAAGGACTGGGAGGTGAACGAGCCGGCTCAGCTCTCGAAGGTCCTGGGCAAGCTCGAAGCGATCCAGAAGGACTTCAATGCGTCATCCGGTGCGAAGAAGGTCTCGCTGGCGGACCTCATCGTGCTCGGCGGCACCGCCGCGGTCGAGAAGGCCGCGAAGGATGCCGGCGTCGGCATCAAGGTCGGCTTCACGCCGGGCCGCATGGATGCCTCGCAGGAGCAGACCGACGCTGCCTCCTTCGCTCCGCTGGAGCCGCGGGCCGATGGCTTCCGCAACTACACCGGCAAGCGGCAGCAGTTCATGATGCCCGAGGAGGCTCTGGTCGATCGTGCGCAGCTGCTCCGGCTTACCGGCCCGGAGATGACGGCGCTCGTCGGCGGTCTGCGCGTGCTCGGTGCCAATGCGAACGGTTCGAAGAACGGCGTCCTCACCTCGAAGGTGGGAACGCTGAGCAACGACTTCTTCGTCAACCTGCTCGACATGAGCACGCAGTGGACGCCGACCGGCACTGACGGCAGCTATGAGGCCCGCGATCGCAAGACCAACGCGGTGAAGTGGACAGGCACGCGCGTCGATCTGATCTTCGGCGCACACTCGCAGCTCCGCGCCTACGCCGAGGTCTATGCCACGTCGGACTCCAAGGAACAGTTCGTCAAGGACTTCGCCAAGGCCTGGACCAAGGTGATGAACCTCGACCGGTTCGACCTCGCGGCTTGAGGTGTTTGACCTCTCCCGCAAGCGGGAGAGGGGCGCATTTCGACCGGAGCAGGCACAACAGCACAAACAAAAAGGGCGGCCGAAAGGCCGCCCTTCATGTTTCTGATGCAGCGGAGCGATTACTCGCCGGCCGCTTCGCGCGGAGCCTTTTCGCCCTCGCCCTTGCCTTCGAGGTCTTCGCCGGTCTCCTGGTCGACCACCTTCATCGACAGGCGGGTCTTGCCGCGGTCGTCGAAGCCGAGCAGCTTGACCTTGACCTTATCGCCTTCCTTGACGACGTCGGAGGTCTTCTGCACGCGCGCCGAGGCGAGCTGGCTGATGTGGACGAGACCGTCCTTGGAACCAAAGAAGTTCACGAAGGCGCCGAACTCCATCACCTTGACGACGGTGCCATCATAGATCTGGCCGACTTCCGGATCGGACGCGATCGACTTGATCCACTTGATCGCGGCCTTCATCGCCTCGCCGTCGCTGGAGGCGACCTTCACGGTGCCGTCGTCCTCGATGTTGACCTTGGCGCCGGTCTTCTCGACGATCTCGCGGATCACCTTGCCGCCGGTACCGATCACTTCACGGATCTTGTCGGTGGCAATCTTGAAGGTCTCGATGCGCGGCGCATATTCGCCGAGCTCGGCACGGGCATTGGTAAGCGCCTTGGACATCTCGCCGAGGATGTGGATACGACCATCCTTGGCCTGACCGAGCGCGACCTTCATGATCTCTTCGGTGATGCCTTCGATCTTGATGTCCATCTGGAGCGAGGTGATGCCCTGCTCGGTGCCGGCGACCTTGAAGTCCATGTCGCCGAGATGGTCCTCGTCACCGAGGATGTCGGAGAGAACCGCGTAGCGCTTGTCTTCGAGGATCAGGCCCATCGCGATGCCCGCGGTCGGCCGCTTCAGCGGCACGCCTGCGTCCATCAGCGCGAGCGAGGCGCCGCAGACCGAAGCCATCGACGACGAGCCGTTGGATTCGGTGATCTCCGACACCACGCGCGTGGTGTAGGGGAACTCGTGGTGCGGCGGCAGCACGGGGTGGATCGCGCGCCAGGCAAGCTTGCCGTGGCCGATCTCGCGGCGCTTGGTGCCGCCGAGGCGACCGGTTTCACCGACCGAGTAGGGAGGGAAGTTGTAGTGCAGCAGGAACGTCTCTTTGTACGTTCCTGACAGTGCGTCGATGTACTGCTCGTCCTCGCCGGTGCCGAGCGTGGTCACGACCAGCGCTTGGGTCTCGCCGCGGGTGAACAGCGCCGAGCCGTGGGCGCGGGGCAGCACGCCGACTTCGGCGATGATGTTGCGCACGGTCTTGGAGTCCCGGCCGTCGATGCGCTTGCCGGTGTCGAGGATGTTCCAGCGAACGATCTTGGCTTCGAGCTTCTTGAACACGCCGCCGATGCGCAGCTTGTCGTATTTCGGCTCCTGCCCTTCGGGGAAGTAGTGGGCGATCACCTTTTCCTTGACCTTGCCGACCGCGGCGTAGCGATCCTGCTTGATCGGAATGGCGTAGGCGGCGCGCAATTCCTGCTCGACCATGCCGAGCATTTCCTTTTCGAGCGCCGAATTGTCGATCGCGGTGACCTCGCGCGGCTCCTTCGCGGCCTTCTCGGCGAGCTCGATGATCGCGTTGATCACCGGCTGGATGTGGCGGTGACCGAACATCACGGCGCCGAGCATGATGTCTTCGTTCAGTTCCTTGGCTTCCGATTCCACCATCAGCACGGCGTCGGCAGTGCCGGCGACGACAAGGTCGAGCTGGGTGTCGACCATCTCGTCGAGGGTCGGGTTGAGGATGAACTCGTCATTGGCGAAACCGACGCGCGCGGCGCCGATCGGGCCCTTGAACGGAGCGCCCGACAGGGTCAGCGCGGCCGACGATGCCACCAGCGCCACGATGTCGGGATCGTTCTCCATGTCGTGCGAGAGCACGGTGACGATCACCTGGGTCTCGTTGCGCCAGCCGTCGACGAACAGCGGACGGATCGGACGGTCGATCAGGCGGGAGACCAGCGTCTCCTTCTCGGTCGGACGGCCCTCGCGCTTGAAATAGCCGCCGGGAATGCGGCCGGCTGCGTAGGTCTTCTCCTGATAGTCGACGGTCAGCGGCAGGAAGTCGACACCTTCGCGCGGGGTCTTTGCCGCGACGACGGTGGCGAGCACCACGGTCTCGCCGTAGGTCGCGACGACGGCGCCGTCGGCCTGGCGGGCGATCTTGCCGGTTTCAAGCTTGAGAGGGCGTCCGCCCCAGTCGATCTCGACCGAATGCTTATTGAACATAGATGTCTTCTTTCATGGGTTCTCGAAAGAAGGACGGCTCGAAAAACAAAAACCATGCGCAAGATTGCGGGACGTTGATCGAAGCGGGCGATCAGCGTCCTGCGATCCTGCCATGGTTTTTGGATTTCGGATGGCGTCCATCCTTTCGGGTCATACGGGCGCCTTGCCCGTTGTGCCCAGCCGCCGGATTGCTGCTGGACTGTCAGTCGGCACGAACGCGAACACCAAACCTTGGGTCTTCGCCCATCATGCCCCGGATGCGAACCGTCAACGGCCCGTACCCGACGCGCACGCAGCCTCGATCAAAAACCTTTAAACAAGCGCTTTCGTTCGAAACCACGCGCGAAAACGCGCGCCGTTGGGCGCGCGCAAGAACTCTTAACGACGAATGTTGTGCTTCTCGAGCAGCGCCTTGTAGCGGGCCTCGTCCTTCTTCTTCACATAGTCGAGGAGCGAGCGGCGGGTCGACACCAGCTTCAAGAGGCCGCGACGCGAATGGTTGTCCTTCACGTGGGTCTTGAAATGGCTCGTGAGGTTGGCGATGCGTTCCGAAAGGATCGCGACCTGAACCTCTGGCGAGCCGGTATCGCCGGCTTTGTTGGCATTCGTCTTGATGACTTCCGCTTTGCGTTCTGCGGCAATCGACATCGTCAATTTCTCTCGTTGCGAACGGCGCTGGCAGTCAGGCCGGTCAGGTTGAACACACGCTTGGGGATGATTTCGCCATTGCCAACTTCGGCAAGCGCGAGAAGCCGGCCTGCCACCGTGACATAGACTGTGCCGCTCGAAGTGGGCGCATCCCGTCCGCGCAACAAAACGGCCTGGCCCCGATGGAGCCTTGCCGCATCAGCCCGAGTGACGGCCAGTGCCGGGATGTCGTCCAGCGCGGTCTCAACGGGCATAAGCGCGTCGGCGAGGCTCCCCTCGCCGGACGCGGCTCTATCGCACAAAGCCTCCAACTGATCCAGCGGAATCATGTCGTTCTCGCCAAATGGGCCGACCAGGGTCCGCCGCAGCGCGCAGATATGGCCGTAAGTGCCGAGAATCCGGCCCATATCGCGGGCCAGCGCGCGGACATAGGTGCCCTTGCCGCACTCGGCCTCGAACACGGCGTGGTCACTACCTGGTTGATTTACAAGGCTTAAACGGTGAATCTCGACTGGACGCGGGGCCAGTTCCACGATCTCGCCGTCGCGGGCGAGGTCGTAGGCACGCTCGCCCTTGATCTTGATCGCGGAATAGCGCGGCGGGATCTGCTCGATCACCCCTGTGAAACGGGGCAGCAGGGCCTCGATGGCCTCCCGGGTCGGGCGCTGGTCGGAGGTTGCGGTAGCCCGGCCCTCGATATCGTCGGTATCGCGCTCCTCGCCCCAGCACACGGTGAACTGGTAGCGCTTGCGGCCGTCCATGACGAAGGGGACGGTCTTGGTGGCCTCGCCGAGCGCGATCGGCAGGCCGCCGGAGGCGAGCGGATCCAGCGTGCCGGCATGACCGGCGCGTTTGGCGTTGAACAGGCGCTTGAGCACGGCAACGGCCTGCGTCGAGGTCATGCCGATCGGCTTGTCGAGCACGACCCAGCCGTGGACGTCGCGGCGGTCACGGCGCGGCTGGTTGCCTTTCTGCTTGTTGGCGCGCGGATCGTTGTTGACGCGGCGCGGCTCCTGATGCGGCTGGGAATTGCCGTCCACGTCCGCAAAATTATTTTTCTGCACGTCGCGCTGATCGGGCTCTTCGCCGCCGATCGTGCCGTGAGCCGGGTCCATCGTCATTGCTCTTCTTCCCGATCCGATTTCGGATCCTGTTCCAGGTCCTTCTGCACCGCAGGTGTTCGCAAAAGTTTCTCGATCCGTTCCGCTTCGTCGAATCGTTCATCGACGCGGAAGCGAAGGTCAGGTGCAAATTTCAGGTTAACGCGCCGCGCGACTTCGCCGCGCAGGAACTTCTTGTTGCGCTCGAGCGCAGCGATAATGACCTCGGTGTCGCGACCACCGAGCGGCATCACATAGACTGTTGCAAGCTTCAGGTCGGGCGACATCCGTACCTCCGGCACGGTGATGATGTGACCTTCGAGGTCTTCATCATGCACATTGCCTTGCGCCAAAATCTCGGCCACCGCATGGCGAACCTGCTCCCCGACACGCAACTGGCGCTGCGAGCCGCCGGGTGCGGAACTTTTTTTCTGATGATGGCTGGGCATGGTCGAAAATTACCTCGTCATGCGCGTGTATGGGACACGAGCATTGTCATTTGTTCTGTTGAAACGAATGCGGTGAGATGGCCGGAATAAATCCGGCCATCTCACTCCCGCAATTTCAGCTCAGAAAGATCCAGGCGCTTCGGTAAGATTTGGACTTACAGGGAGCGCTGGATCGTCTCCACGCGGTAACACTCGATCACGTCACCGGCGCGCATGTCGTGATAGTTCTCGAAGGCCATGCCGCATTCCTGACCGGACTGGACTTCCTTCACTTCGTCCTTGAAGCGCTTCAGCGTCGACAGCTTGCCTTCGTGCACGACGACGTTGTCGCGGATCAGGCGCACGTTGGCGCCGCGTTCCACGGTGCCGTCGGTAACGCGGCAGCCGGCGACCTTGCCGATCTTGGAGATGTTGAAGATCTCCAGGATCGCGGCATTGCCGAGCATGGTTTCGCGCAAGGTCGGCGCGAGCAGGGGCCGCTCATGGCCTTCTTCACGTCGTCCACGAGGTCGTAGATGATGTTGTAGTAGCGGATCTCGATGCCGTTGCGCTTGGCGGCCGCAGCGGCCTCCTTGTTCGCTCGAACCGAGAAGCCGATGATCGCGGCGTTAAAACCTTCCGCGAGCGTCACGTCCGATTCCGAGATGCCGCCGACACCGGCATGCAGGATACGCGCGGCGACTTCGTCGGTGCCCAGCTTCTCCAGCGAGCCGAGGATCGCTTCCAGCGAGCCCTGCACGTCGGCCTTGATGATCAGCGGGAATTCCTTGCGGCCCGCCGTCTTCAACTGCGACATCATCTGCTCGAGCGAGCCGCGCATGCCGGAGATCGAGGCAGCCGCGTTCTCGCGCTTCTGGTGCGCGCGGTAGCTCGTGACCTGACGGGCGCGGGCTTCGTTCTCGACCACGGCGAGACGATCGCCGGCTTCCGGCGGACCGTTGAAGCCGAGCACTTCGACCGGTACCGAGGGACCGGCTTCCTGAACCGTCTCACCCTGATCGGAGATCAGCGCACGGACGCGGCCCATCTCGGCGCCGGCGACGATGATGTCACCGACACGGAGCGTGCCGCGCTGGACCAGCACGGTCGCGACCGGACCACGGCCGCGATCGAGCTTGGCTTCGATCACGGTGCCTTCGGCCGGGCGCTCCGGATTGGTCTTCAGGTCGAGGATGTCGGCCTGGAGCGCAATCATCTCGAGCAGCTTGTCGAGATTGGTCTTGTTCTTCGCGGACACTTCGACGTCGACGACTTCGCCGCCGAAAGATTCCACCTGCACCTCGTGCTGCAGCAGCTCGGTGCGCACGCGCTCGGGCTTGGCGTCGGGCTTGTCGATCTTGTTGATGGCAACGATGATCGGTACCCGCGCCGCCTTGGCGTGGTTGATGGCTTCGATCGTCTGCGGCATCACGCCGTCATCGGCCGCAACCACCAGCACGACGATGTCGGTGACCTTGGCGCCGCGGGCGCGCATCGCGGTGAACGCGGCGTGGCCGGGCGTGTCGATGAAGGTGATCTTCTTGCCGCTCTCGGGCGACACCACCTGATAGGCGCCGATATGCTGGGTGATGCCGCCGGCTTCGCCGGAGACAACGTTGGCATGACGGAGCGCATCGAGCAGCGAGGTCTTGCCGTGGTCGACGTGGCCCATCACGGTCACCACCGGCGAGCGCGGCTCGGTATCGGTGGGATCGTCGATGGCGTCGAACAGGCCTTCTTCAACGTCGGACGCGGCAACGCGCTTGACGGTGTGACCGAGCTCTTCGGCGATCAGCTGCGCGGTGTCGGCGTCGATCACGTCGGTGATCTTGTGCATCGCGCCCTGCTTCATCAGCATGCGGATGACGTCGACCGCGCGCTCGGCCATGCGGTTGGCGAGCTCCTGGATCGTGATCGCTTCCGGAATGATCACCTCGCGGATGAGCTTTTCCTTCGGCTCGTTCGCGGCATGGCCCTTCAGGCGCTGGGTGCGGCGGCGGAACGAGGCGATCGAGCGCTCGCGCACATCGTCGGCATTGAAGGCGGTGACGACCGTCAGGCGGCCGCGCTCCTTCTGCGGGCCGGGCTTCTGGGTGGGCTTGGGGGCTACCACAGGCCGCGCAGCGCCGCCGGGACCGCGACGGATCTGGCGCGGACCCTCGTCCTCGTCCGGTCCGGCTGCGACAGCGGGGGCGCGACCCACCGGGCCTCCCGGCCGCGTGGTCGTCCCAGGCCGCGCGGTCGTTGTTCCCGGGCGTGCCGTGGTGCTCGTTCCGGGGCGCGCCGTGGGCGCTCCGGACCGCGGTGCAGTAGCGGCAGAGGTCGCGGTTGCAGGGCGCGCCGCAGATTGCGGCTGCTCGCCTTCGCCAAAACGCTTCTTGGCCTCGGTTTCGGCCTTCCGCTTGGCTTCCTCTTCGTGGCGGTGACGCTCGTCCTCGGCCTTGCGGCGGGCTTCAGCGGCCTCGCGGTCGGCGCGTTCGGCGGTTTCGCGGACAGCGCGGCGCTGAGCCTCTTCCTCGGCACTACGACGCTCTTCGACTTCGCGCACCTTGGCATCGGCCAGCGCGCTGGCGCGGGCGGAACGTTCGTCCTCGGTCAGCGTGCGCAGCACCACGCCGGAGCCGGTGTTGCGCGGCGGAGCCGCGCGTGCGGGAGCAGGCGCCGGCGCGGCCGGCGCGGGCTTCGCCACTTCGGCCACCTGCGGCTCGGGGGTGCCGTCGACACGGCGCTTGCCGCGCTTCTCGACCACGACCTGCTTGCTACGGCCATGGCTGAAGCTCTGGCGCACGGTGCCCGTTTCGACGCGCGGCTTGAGCGATAGCGTCTTGCTCGGAACGCTCAGCTTCTTGTCGCCAGGGGTCTTGGTATCAACCATTAAGCAGTCCTAATCCTGATCTTGTTGTCGTTGTGCGTTGCCGCACCGTGCTATCGGGTGGTCGTTGTCTCTCAGAAATCCTGGCCGGGCATTTCGGCAGTCTTGTCAACGTGCGCCAGCCGGTATCGGACCAGCATCTGGCTACGTGACAGGAATGACTTGCTCGCCGGGCCCGCGAGCAGGGCAGCATGTATCACATTTGACCGGGTAAGTGCCAAATCCAATTCTATTGATTTCAGCGCGGTGACGACGGGAATCTGCGGCTTGGAGCCGCGATTTCCGTCATTTTGACGCGCCAGCATGTCCAATTTGCGGATTCCGTCCGCGGCCCCGTCGCTGGCATGGATCAGGACCTCGGCCGTACCTCCCCGAAGCGCGCTTTCGACCTTGCCGAAGCCGGCCACAATCTGGCCCGCCTTGGCGGCAATCCCGAGGGCTTCGGTCACGCCCCGAACCAGAAGCGCCTCGATGTCGGCGGGAAGCGTCTGAGGGATGCGCAGCTGGCGCTTGAAGGCTTTGGTAAAGTGGTGACGCCGCACGGCTTCCGCAACCACCTCGCGCGAGGCGGTGACCCACATGCCGCGTCCGGGCAGCTTGCGCTTGAGATCGGGAACTATGTCCCCTTGGGGCGAGACGACGAAGCGGATCAGCTCGTCGATCGGCCGGACCTCGCGGCTGACCGCGCACATCCGCATGGTTGCGGACTTCTCAGTCCGCGGTCCATGGTCGAGTTCGGGGTCAGTATCGGCGAGCATCCGGGTGACATCCTCCTTCGCCCTAAGCCGGCTGATCTTCGGCCGCCTCGGCCTCCTCAGCCGGCTTGGCGAGATCGGCCTCGGTGATCCAGCCGGCCTTGACGCGGGCCTGCATGATCATCGCTTCGGCATCGTCACGGGAGATCTCGAGGCCGTCGAGCGCGCCCGGATATTTGGTCTGCTCGCCGCCTTCCTTGCGCTCGGTCCAGCCGACCAGATCGTCAGTGGCGCAGCCGGCGAGGTCGTCGACCGTCTTGATGTCGTTCTCGCCGAATTTCACCAGCATCTTCGAGGTGACGCCGGGCACGTCCTTGACGGCGTCCTCGACGCCGAGCTCCTTGCGCCTGGCCTCGATCTCGGCTTCCAGCTGTTCGAGATATTCACGAGCGCGGTTCTGGAGTTCCTGCGCGGTCTCCTCGTCGAAGCCCTCGATGCCGGCGAGCTCCTTGAGGTCCACCATCGCGAGTTCCTCGACCGAGGTGAAGCCTTCGGACGCCAGCAACTGACCGACCACTTCGTCGACATTGAGCGATTCCATGAAGACGCGGGTGGAATTCTCGAAGTCGGCCTGGCGGCGCTCCGATTCCTCCTGCTCGGTCAGGATGTCGATGTCCCAGCCGGTGAGCTGCGAGGCCAGACGCACGTTCTGGCCGCGGCGACCGATCGCCAGCGAGAGCTGGTTGTTGGTGTCGGGCACGACGACCTCGATGCGCTCGCGGTCTTCGTCGATGACGACCTTGGAGACTTCGGCCGGCGCCAGCGCGTTGACCACGAAGGTCGCGATGTCGGGCGACCATGGGATGATGTCGATCTTCTCGCCCTGCAATTCGTTCACCACCGCCTGCACGCGCGAACCGCGCATACCGACGCAGGCGCCGACCGGATCGACCGAGGAATCGCGGGAAATCACGCCGATTTTCGCGCGCGAGCCGGGATCTCGGGCAACCGCCTTGATCTCGACGATGCCGTCATAGATCTCGGGTACTTCCTGCGCGAACAGTTTTGCCATGAACTGCGGATGGGTGCGGGAGAGGAAAATCTGCGGGCCGCGGGTCTCGCGGCGGACGTCGAAGATGTAGGCGCGGACGCGGTCACCGTTGCGGAACACTTCGCGCGGCAGCATCTCGTCGCGGCGGATGATGGCCTCGCCGCGGCCGAGATCGACGATCACGCTGCCATATTCGACGCGCTTGACGACGCCGTTGACGATGTCGCCGATGCGGTCCTTGAATTCCTGATATTGCCGGTCGCGCTCGGCTTCGCGCACCTTCTGCACGATCACCTGCTTGGCCGACTGCGCGGCGATGCGGCCATATTCCAGCGGCGGCAGGGTGTCTGCGATGGTGTCGCCGACCTGGGCACCGGGATTGGCGCGCTGCGCATCCACCAGCGAGATCTGGTTGGAATGGTTTTCGACCGTCTCGACCACCAGCATGTGGCGCGACAGCCGCAGCTCGCCCTTCTTCGGGTCGATCTCGGCGTGAACATCAGTCTCGCTGCCGTAACGTGCCCGTGCCGCCTTGGCGATGGCGTCCTCCATCGCCGCGATCACGATGCCGCGGTCGATCGATTTCTCGCGTGCAACGGCGTCGGCGATCTGGAGCAATTCAAGTCGATTGGCGCTGACTGCCATGGCTAGTCTCCTTCGTCAGGATCGATCTCGCCCCGTCGCGCGCGTTCGGCGGCCAGGCGATGTTTCTTGGTATTGGTCGGGGCCGGCTTCTTTGTAGTGGTCGGCGCCGGCTTCTTTGTCGGCTTCGTGTTCTTGGTCGTTTTTTCGCTGATGCCGGCGTGCGGTGCAGCCGGCGGCTCCAGGCCCAGATTGCGGCGCATCTCGCGTGCCTGGGCCTTGCCGCGGCGCATGGATTCCGCGATCAGCTCGTCGGTCAGCACCAGCCGTGCCTCGGCGATATCCTCCATCGTCAGGAGAACGTCGGCAGCCTCATCCGCCTTGACGTCGTCGCGATGCAGATGCACGCGATCGCCTTCGACGGGACCGATCGTGCCGCGGAACCGCTTCCGCCCCTCATGGGCGACCGCCATCTCGATCTTCACCAGATGCCCGGCATAACGCTCGAAGTCGGAGCGGCGAACCAGCGGGCGGTCGATCCCCGGGGAAGAGATTTCCAGACGATAGGCGCGATCGACGAGGTCGGCGACGTCGAGCACGGGCGACAGCGCCCGCGAGATCGCCTCGCAATCCTCGATCTGCATCGAGCCGTCAGGCCGCTCGGCCATGACCTGCACGGTGCAGCCGGATTCCCCGGAAATGCGGATCCGCACCAGGCGGTAGCCCATGCCTTCGAGCACCGGCCCCGCGACCGCGGACACCCGTGCCGCCACACCCGGCTCGACCACGAGCCTCGGCTCGGCCAGCAGTTCGGCATCCGTGGAACCAGGGTTCGGCTCGGTCATGTCAGGGGTCAAGGCGCTCGATATGGTTAAGGCTTGGTTTAAGATTTCAAAGCCCGTTCGGAACTCTCCCGACAGATCGCCGGGCCGCACACCTTCCGCCAAGCCGCGTTCAGGTAATAAAAAAGAGCGGGTCCTTTCGGGCCCACTCTCATTACGCGGATCGTATGAGAAGATGAATTGGCGCTGATATAGCCCTTTCCGTCTTCCCGGACAAGGCCCATCGCAGGGCAGGCGAGGCTTTTTGCGACCGGGCTGCGGCCCCCCGCGCAACGCTTCCTTCATCTAGGAGGCCTAAATTCCCTGATTGTGGGGCGGCTTGGGCCAAGGGCGCGCCCGCGGCGTGCCCTAGCGGCGTGCCCTATACGAGTTGCGTTTTCATGACCGTTGCCACGTCTCTTATTCCCGGACTGGACGATATCGTCAAACGCGGCGACCCGCGGCGTCGCGGCGAGATCGCGCGCGCCATCTCCCAATTGTTCTTTCAGGATGCTGAGAATCTCCGTCCCGATGTAGTCGATCTCTTCGACAATCTGCTGATCGATCTCGTCCCGCACGCCGAACTCGCCTCGCGCGTCGATCTCGCCGAACGCTTCTCGCTGCTGACCAATGCGCCACGGCATCTGGTGAGCCAGCTCGCGCGCGAAAACGAGATCACGGTGGCGGGCCCGGTGTTGCGCCGTTCGCCCGTGCTCGACGAAGCCGCCCTCGTCGAGATCGCGCGGCTGAAGGGCCAGGGCCATCTGCTGGCGATGACCGAGCGCCCCACACTGTCGGCTGTCGTCACCGACGTGCTGGTCGAGCGCGGCGATCGCGATGTGGTGCGCCGCGCCGCGGGCAATGCCGGCGCGGTGTTCTCGCCCGGCAGCTATTCCGAGCTGATCAAGCGTGCCGCGCAGGACGGCGTGCTGACGCTCAAGATCGGCCAGCGCAGCGATCTTTCAGGCGAGAACCTGAAACAGCTTCTCGACGGCACGCTCGACGTCATCCGCCGCCGCCTCTCGAGCGTGGTCAATCCCGTGCGTCAGGTCGAGATCAAGCGCGCCATGGCGGCGATCGAGGAGGCCACGCTGCCGCCGGGCCCGCGTCGCGATTTCTCGGGGGCACAGCGCACGGTGCTGGCCTTGCATCGCGAGGGCCATCTTGGCGAGAGCGCGCTGCTTGGCTTCGCCAAGGCTCACAAATATGAGGAGTCGATCGCCTCGCTTTCGGCGCTGTCCGGCGTTCGCCTCTCGATCCTCGAGCGCTTGGTCGCGGGTGATCGGTACGATCCAATTCTGGTGCTGGGACGCGTGCTGAATCTCGGCTGGCCGACTGTGCGCGCGCTCATCCTGCTGTGGTACGGACCGCACCGCACGCCGGCGGATGCCGACCTCGAGGCGGCGCGCGCGAATTTCACGCGCTTGATGCCGACGACCGCCGAGCGCGTCGTCAATTTCTGGCGCAATCGGCAGACGATCTAAACTCGCCTGAATCGCAGATACGCCGCCTTGCGGCCTTCGCGCGTCGCCTTTCGGCCATAGCGCGTCATCGTGTAGCCGTCCCACGGCAGGCGAAAATCATCGGCGCGCTCCGCGAGCCAGACAAAGTCCTGCGAGCGCGCCAGATGCGACAGCGTCCAGGCGCAGTAATCGTCGATGTCGCAGACAAAACGGAATTCGCCGCCGGCCTTCAGCACGCGCGCCATCGCCGCGATGGTCCGGTCCTGGACGAAGCGCCGCTTCCAGTGCCGCCGTTTCGGCCAGGGATCGGGATGGATCAGGTCGATCCGCGACAGCGAAGCCTTCGGCAGCCAGGCCAGGAGCTCGGCGGCATCGCCTGCGAACAGACGGATGTTGCCGATGCTGGCTGCCTCGATCTGCGCGAGGATCTTCGCCATGCCGTTGACATAGGGCTCGCAGCCGATGAAGCCGGTTGTGACGAAGTTTTGCGCTTCCGCCGCAAGATGCTCGCCGCCGCCGAAGCCGATCTCGAGCCGCACGTCGTCGGCCGCGGGGGTGAATATCTCGCGGGCATCCGCCGGTGCTTCACTGTCGATGGCGAGCGCAAGACGCGGCAGCAGATGACCGATCAGCTCGGCCTGGTGCTGCCTGAGCTTGTGGCCCTTGCGGCGTCCGAAGAACGCACGCTCGCTGTCATCGCGATCGGGATCTGATTTGCGTTCGCTCATCGCAGCGTCTGGTACAGGCGATGGAGCAGCCGCGCGCGCGGTTCGAGTGATGAGACATAGAGCTGCTCATAATGGGTGTGCGCGCCCCTGCCGTCGACGCCGAGCCCGTCGAGCGTCGCGGTGTGGGCGGCGGTGAAATTGCCGTCCGAGCCGCCGCCGGTGTGAGCGTCGACCAGCTCGAAGCCGATCTCCGTGGCGACAGTCTTCGCATGTTCGTACAGCAATGCGCCTGCATTGCTCTTCTCGTAAGGCGGACGATTGAGCCCGCCCGTGACCTTGACGGTGACGCCATCCGTCTTCGATGTCAGGGCGAGGATCTTGCCGACGAATTCGTCCGCGTCCTTGAAGCTCAGCACGCGCAGATCGATTTCGGCATGGGCTTCTTCCGGCGTCACGTTGGGCCGCGTGCCGCCGCGCACCACGCCGACATTGACGGTGACGCCGCGCGCCAGATCGTTCATCGCTTCCAGCGCCAGGATGACGTTGGCAAGCTCGCGGATCGCGCTGCGGCCGTCCTGGGGCCGCGTGCCGGCATGTGCGGGCACACCCTTGATAAAGACTTCGAATCGCCCGACGCCCTTGCGGCCGGTGACGATCTTGCCGCCGTCGCGCGCCGGCTCCGTCACCAGCACGTATTTGGCCTTGCGCCCTTCCCTCTCGATCAGTGCACGAGAGGTGGGGCTGCCGATCTCCTCGTCGGAAGTGAACATGTGGGTGATGCCGAGCGGCGAGCGATCGGCCGTGGCGCAAAGCGCGCGAAAGGCCTGATGGGCAATGTAGGCGCCGCCCTTCATGTCGTAGATGCCGGGACCGAACGCGCTGTCGCCTTCGACCTTGAACGGCAGGCGCTCGATGAACCCCATGGGGTGAACGGTATCGAGGTGGCTCAGCACCAGGATGCCCGGCCGGTTCTGGCCCCAGGTCGAGCGCGCCACGAGATGATCACCGCAGCCATCGACGCCCGCGACGCGCTCGAGCGTAACAGGCAGATCGCGGTATTGCTCCGCGACCATGGAGATCAGCTTGTTGACCTGTTCAGGCGCTTCCGTTGGCGTCTCGACCTCCACCCAGCGGCGGATGCCATCGAGAATAGTTTGGGAATCGAACCAATTGGAGCTGGTCATGGGCGCATCTGTGCCTTTGAATCACATCATCGGGAAGGACGCACATCAAAGCGCGGCCGCAAATGACGACATAGGCCAGATTTGACGCAGTCTCAAATCCGATTGAGACGGCGCGTCAGCGCTTGTCAGCGCTTGTCAGGGCCTTCGCGGGCCGCGATCTGCTCGACGAGATCGACGATCGAGCGGCGCATTTTCGAATCGGTGATTCGCGTGAACGCCTTGGTCAAAGCGAGTCCTTCGGAAGTCGCGAGGAAGTCCGAGACGTAAGACGGCGATGCGCCTTCGCTGAAGCCATCCGGACCCGGCACGCCGCTCGGACCGCCCTCGAACAGGAACGACACCGGCACCTGGAGAATCTCGGCAATTTGCTGGATGCGGCTCGCGCCGACCCGGTTGGTGCCCTTCTCGTATTTCTGGACCTGCTGGAAAGTCAGCCCCAAAGCTTCACCGAGCTTTTCCTGGCTCATGCCCAACATGATGCGGCGCATCCGCACGCGACTGCCGACATATTTGTCAACAGGGTTGGGCGCTTTCGACATTTCCTCAGCCCTCCAAACATCACCTTCGGCGCAATCAGGAATGCCTCAGGTGTCAGCACCGTCAAAATCAAACCCTGTTATTGAGAAACATTGCGGAGAAATTTAGCAATGCCCACTGTCCTTTTGCAGATGGTGCAGAATGAGGAGGCCGCGTGCAGTCTGTCAACCGTGGGACTACGGTTGTCAAAAGTTTCCGGCCGCGACGGCGTGATCAAGGGTGCCGTTTGGCAACACGTCGGCGGACCGCCAGAAATATGGCCAGCGCGACGAGCATGGCCGCGGGCACATCGCCCACCCGCGCATAGACCGTCGGCGGGATCGCGGCGGGCAGGTTTGCGTCCAATATGCCCTCGATTCCGAGACCGAGACTGGCGACGGTGCGTCCCACCGGATCGACTACCGCGGAGACGCCGGTATTCGCGGAGCGGACCAGCGGCAATCCGAGCTCGATCGCGCGCATCCGCGCCTGCTCCAGGTGTTGATAGGGGCCGGTCGAGATACCGAACCAGCCGTCATTGGTGAGATTCACGATCCAGCCCGGACGCTCATTGCGTCCAGCCACCTCGCCGGGAAAGATTGCTTCGTAGCAGATCAGCGGCAGCGCGGGCGGCGCGCCGGGGACCGGCAGCGCATGGCGCACGGTGCCTGGAATGAAGCCGCCGCGCACACGCGTGAGTTGCTCAAAGCCGAGCTTCTCCATCAGGCCTTGGTACGGAAGAAATTCGCCAAACGGCACCAGATGCAGCTTGTCGTACACCGCGAGCACGCTGGCGTCGTGGTCGATCACGTAGATCGAATTATAGGCGCGGGTGATCGGCGTGCCTCGCGGCAGGTCGGGCGCGCGGACCGAGCCCGTGATCAGTACCGTGCCCCTGGGCAGAAGCTCGGCAATTTGCGCCATCGCATCGGCTTCGCGGGTCAGGAAGAACGGAAACGCAGATTCCGGCCAGATCAGGATGGTGGCATCGCGTACGCCGGTCGATTGCGGTCCGGAGGCGCGGTCCGACAAGGCCAGATATTTCTTCATCACCTCCGCCTTGGCGGCGTAGTTGAATTTCGCGTCTTGCTGGAGATCCGGCTGCATCAGGCGGAGCTTGATGCCCGCGACCATCGTGGTCGGATACAGCGACAAGCGAATCGCGCCGAAGATGCTCATGACAAGCAGGAGCGCCACGGCCGCGGCCGGCACGCGCCACGCCAGCCGGCGATCGGGCGTGCGGTCGATCAGCGTTGCAGGGCTCGCGAAGATCGCAACCGCCAGGAACGTCATGCCCCACAGGCCGATCAGCGAGGCCGTTTGTGCCAGCGGCAGCGGCTCGGACAGCGCGTAGCCGAACGCGTTCCAGGGAAAGCCGGTCAGCGCGTGACCGCGTAGCCATTCGGTGATGGTGAGGCTTGCCGCAAGCGCAAGCACGCGCGTGGCGTTCTTGGTCCAGAGCAGGCGGGCGAGCGCAAAGCCCATCGCCGTGAAGATGGAAAGATAGGCCGGCAGGCCCAGCACGGCGAACGGCGTCAGCCAGGCGAACACATCGGCGTCGACGAAGAAGGCGTAGCCGATCCAATAAAGGCCGGGGACGAAATAGCCCAGTCCGAACCAATAGCCGGTCAGCGCCGCGGCGGGGACGCCGCCATATCGTCCGGCGCCGGCACCGTCGATCAGCCAGACCAGCACCGGGAACGTGATGAACAGCACCGGGAAGGCGTTGAACGGCGCCAGCGCCAGCACCGAGAGCGCCCCGGCCGCCATCGCGACGAGCGCGCGCTTCCATCCCCAGGTGAGGATAATGGCAAGCGCGATCTGGCGAAGTCGCTGGAACGGGCTCACTGCGGACCGGTCCCGTCGCTTGGCGGCGGGGTGGGCGTGTCGCTGGCCGTCGGCTGGCTGCCATCCGGCGCAGTCTCGCGGCGCCGGCTCTCGCGCTGGGTCCGCGGCGCGGGACGCTCCTTCCGCGTCGAAATCCGCAATCGCTTGACGCGGCGCGGGTCGGCGTCGAGCACCTCGATCTCGTAATGGCCGGGGCCCGAGATCACCTCGCCGCGCACCGGCAGGCGCCCGACGAAGCTGACGAGATAGCCGCCCAGCGTCTCCACTTCCTCGCCGGCCTCCCCGGTGACGAAGTCCTGGCCGATCACGGTGCGGACGTCGTCGAGGCTGGCGCGGGCATCGGCGATGAAGGCGTTGTCGGGCAGCCGCACGATCGAGGGCGGTTCGTCGCTGTCATGCTCGTCGTCGATCTCGCCGACGATCTGCTCGACGATGTCCTCGAGCGAGACCAGCCCGTCGCTACCGCCATATTCGTCGACCACCAGCGCCAGATGGATGCGGGTGGCCTGCATCTGCGCGAGCAGATCGATCGCCCGCATCGACGGCGGGACGTAGAGCAGCTTGCGGATGATGCGCGCTTCTTCGAGCGGCAGCGCGAGATCGACCGTACGCAGATCGAGCCCGGCCGGCAGCGGTTTCTTGCGCTTGGTTTTGGTGACCCCCGACACGCGCGCGCGCGCGGTCATGAAGGCGAGCAAATCGCGGATGTGGACGATGCCGACGGGATCGTCGAGCGTCTCGTTGTAGACCACGAGGCGCGAATGGCCGGCGCTCTCGAAGCGGTCCATCAACTCGCCGAGCGGGATGTCGCGCTTCACCGCGATGATGTCGGCGCGATGCACCATGACGTCGGCGATGCGGCGCTCGTGCAGGCCGAGGATGTTGCGCAGCATGGTGCGCTCGACGGTCGAGAAGCCGGTGTCGTCGGGCGTCGTGGCGTCGAGCACGACCTGAAGATCGTCGCGCACCGAACCCGCCTTCCAGCCGAACAAGGTCCGGATGGCGCGCAGCAGCCAGCCCTCTGCGCTCGGGCGCATCACCTCGCCTGATGTCACCACGGCCGGCAAATTGGCCGTGTTGCGCGGATTGTCGTGAATTGGGTCGGAATCCGGCATCTCAATGCGTCCCCGGGCGGTCTGCGTAGGGGTCGGGAATGCCGAGATGAGCCAGGATCTCCCGCTCCAGCGCTTCCATTTCTTCCGCGTCGTCTTCGTTTTCGTGGTCGTAGCCGACCAGGTGCAGGAAACCATGCACGGCGAGATGGCTTAAATGATGATCGAACGGTTTCTGTTCCTCGTCCGCCTCATGCCGCATAGTCTCGTAGGCGATTGCGATGTCGCCGAGCATGCGCGGCGCATCGCCCGGTTTCCATTCGCCTTCCGGCTGAAGCGCGGGAAACGACAGCACGTTGGTCGGCTTGTCGATGCCGCGCCAGTTGCTGTTCAGCGTGCGGATGCCGACATCATCGGTCAGCATCACCGCCACTTCCGCCTCCGCAACGTCTTCGTCGACATTCTCGGCGGCGGCCGCCACGGCGCGCTGGATCACGGCTTCGGAGTCGGGCTCGCTCTGCCAGCAATCGGCGACGACGAGGACCTCGGTATTGGGAAGGTTGGGGTGTGACATTGTCTTTGTTCGGAACGAAGGGGCGCCGTGTCTGTGCCCGCTATGGTCCGGCTGTTGTCCCGTCAGGATTTGTTGCCGGCGGCCGGCCGCTGCGGCAAGCCTTCGTAGGCAGAAACGATCCGCGCCACGAGCTCGTGGCGGATCACGTCCTCGGCCTTGAAATGAACTTGCGCAATGCCTTCGACGCCGCTCAGCAAGCGCGTCGCCTCGGCGAGGCCCGAGGTCTGGCCATTCGGCAGATCGATCTGCGAGGGATCGCCCGTTACGATCATGCGGCTGTTCTCGCCGAGACGCGTCAAAAACATCTTCATCTGCATCGACGTGGTGTTCTGCGCCTCGTCCAGGATGATGGCCGCGTTGGTCAGCGTGCGGCCGCGCATGAAGGCGAGCGGCGCGATCTCGATTTCGCCGGTCTGCAGCGCGCGCTCGACGATGCGCGCATCCATGAGGTCGTAGAGCGCATCGTAGATCGGGCGCAGATAAGGATCGACCTTCTCGCGGAGATCGCCGGGCAAGAAGCCGAGCCGCTCGCCGGCTTCCACCGCCGGGCGTGACAGGATGATCTTGTCGACCTCCTTGCGCTCGAACAGTTGCGCGGCATGCGCGACCGCGAGCCAGGTCTTGCCGGTGCCGGCGGGGCCGATGCCGAACACCAGCTCGTGGCGCTTCAGCGCGCGGATGTAGGAATCCTGTGCCGCCGTGCGCGCGCGCACCGGGCGCTTGCGCAAATTGATGCTGTCGAAGGTGGATTTGGCCGACTTGGCGTCGAACTCGAACAGCGAACCCTGTGCGATCACGGCGCGGATCGCGCCCTCGACCTCGCCCTGGTCGAGATCCTGTCCCTTCACGGCCTGTGCGTAGAGCGTCTCCAGCACGCGGCGCGCGGCATCGCAGCCGTCGCGTGAGCCGCCGATGGTGATGTGGTTACCCTTGGAATCGACGACGACGCCGAGCCGCCGCTCGATCTGCGCCAGATGCTGGCCGTAGGGGCCGACCAGCGCGGATGCGGCGCGATTGTCGTCGAAGTCGATGACGACCTGGGTCTCGGGTGGAACCTGCATGTCGCGGTCAAATTTGCGGCTGGGAGCGATAGAAGAAGACGAATCCGATGCGCTTTTGGGCAAGGGTTCAGGCTCCACTGGCTTGCGATAAAGCGAGCTCGCGCGCGTTGCGCGGCGTCACGAGCTCGCCGAGAAAGCTGTAGCGTTCGAGACTGTCGATCCGGACCGGCAGGATTTGTCCGATGATGTCGGGCGAGGCCATCACGTGCGCGGGCTGGAGGAACGCGGTGCGGCCGACGATCTGGCCATCCTTGCGGGCCGGGCGTTCGAACAGCACGTCGACCGTTGAGCCAATCGCAGCCTTGTTGAAGGCCGATTGCTGGCTGTCGATCAGTTCCTGGAGCCGCTCCAATCGCTGGTCCATCTCGGCTGGGGACACCGTCTCCTGCATGTCCGCGGCCGGCGTTCCCGGCCGGGCGGAGTATTTGAACGAATACGCCGCAGCGTAGCCGATTTGCGCGACAAGCGCGAGTGTCGCGAGAAAATCTTGCTCGCTCTCGCCGGGGAAGCCGACGATAAAATCCGATGAAAAAGCAATGTCTTGGCGCGCGGACCGGAAACGGTCGACAACACGCCGATAATCATCGGCGGTATGTTTCCGGTTCATGGGCCGCCAAAATCCGGTCCGAGCCCGACTGGACCGGCAGGTGCACGAACGGCATCAGCTCGCCGAGATCGCGATGGGCTGCAATCAAACTGTCATCGACATCGCGGGGATGGCTGGTCGAATAGCGCAGCCGCGCGACGCCCGGCAGCGCCGCGAGGTGCTCCAGCAGTCTGCCGAGCGGCCAGCTTTTTCCGTCCGGCCCCTCGCCATGATAGGCGTTGACGTTCTGGCCGATCAGCGTGAGCTCGCGCACGCCGTTGTCGGCGAGCCGCTTCACGTCGTCGACGATCTTTGCCACCGGCCGCGAGACTTCCGAACCTCGCGTGTACGGCACGACGCAGAAGGTGCAGAACTTGTCGCAGCCTTCCTGGACCGTGACGAAGGCGGAAATGCCGCGGGCGCGGATCGCGTCGGGCTTGGGCTGGGCGAGGAGGCCGAACTTGTCCGCGGCCGGAAATTCGGTCTCGATCGCACGGCCTTCATTGCCGGCGCGCTTCAACAGCTGCGGCAAATGATGATAGCTCTGCGGGCCGACCACGACGTCGACCGCGGGTGCACGGCGCACGATCTCCTCGCCCTCGGCCTGCGCCACGCAGCCCGCGACCGCGATCTGCATGGTGCGGCCCGCGCGCGCAGCCTCGTCCTTGGCGATGCGCAGCCGGCCGAGCTCCGAGTAGACCTTCTCCGAGGCCTTCTCGCGGATATGGCAGGTGTTGAGGATGACGAGGTCGGCGTCATCAGCGCTGGCCGTCTCCACGAATCCTTCCGGGGCCAGCGTGTCCACCATGCGCTGGGCATCGTAGACGTTCATCTGGCAGCCATATGATTTGATGTGCAGCTTGCGCGGCGGCGTCATGGAACCCGGAGTTG
The DNA here is from genome assembly GCF_054056815.1 of Bradyrhizobium sp. LB13.1. Lineage (NCBI taxonomy): Bacteria > Pseudomonadati > Pseudomonadota > Alphaproteobacteria > Hyphomicrobiales > Nitrobacteraceae > Bradyrhizobium > Bradyrhizobium sp. LB13.1. Next base: position 826,830 of record NZ_JBSRYQ010000001.1, read on the forward strand.
AGGTGGAGGACAGCCCTCAAATATAGGCTGGAGCGGCGAAAATCCAGCGAATGGGCCCATCAAAGGCATTTCGGGACGCCGCAAGCCAAGCAAGCCCCGAATCTCCACCTAAAACCTCCGGATTCCCGGTTCACGCGCTGGACGCGTCCCTCGGACTGACGCCAGATGGCCGAAATCAACCCGCCAAGGCGTCCGCTGCGACCCGCCGGACCAGCTCCGGCAGCTGATGCATGTCGGCAAAGAGCAGGTCGGCGCCGGCCCGATGCAATGTTTCTGCATGGCCCTCGCGGCAATGGCTCCCGCCGTGAAAGCCGAACACCGTCATCCCGGCCGCCCGCGCGCCGGTAATTCCGGCCAGGCTGTCCTCGATCACGACGCAGCGCTCGGGCGGCACGCCCATCTCGTTCGCTGCGAACAGGAACAGGTCCGGTGCCGGCTTGCCGTTCTTCACCTGGGAAGCCGAGAAGATATTTGGCGCGAGGCGCTCGTAGAGGCCCGTGCTTCCCAGGCTCACGCGCATGCGCTGATGCGAGCCGCTCGAGGCGACGCAGACGCGCTGGTTGATGACGTCAAGCACGTCGCGAATGCCGCGGATCGCCTCAAGGTCGGCTTCGAACGCGCGGAACAGCTCGTCCTGCAGGTCGCCGTGATAGGCTTCGGGCAGCTTGCGGCCGAGCTCGGTCTCGATCTCGAGATTGGCTTGCCGCGTCGAGCGGCCGAGAAAGCGCTCGAATACCTGATCCGAGGTAATTGGATAACCGTGCCTGGACAGCACATCCGCATGCGCGCGACAGGAGATCACCTCGCTGTCCACGAGCACGCCGTCGCAATCGAAGATGACGAGATCGATCGGCACTTAACTTGTGGGTTTGTCGTCGTCGAGCGGTACGCAATAGAGTTCGAGCCGATGATCGACCAGCTTGTAACCGAGCTTGCGGGCGATCTCCGCCTGGAGCTTCTCGATTTCCTCGGAGGTGAACTCGATCACCTTGCCGTCGCGCAGGTTGATGAGGTGGTCGTGATGGCTGTCGCGCATCTGCTCGTAACGCGCGCGGCCTTCGCGGAAATCATGGCGCTCGATGATGCCCGCATCCTCGAACAATTTGACGGTGCGATACACGGTCGAGATCGAGATCTTGTCGTCGACCGCGACACAGCGACGGTATAATTCCTCGACGTCGGGATGATCGACCGCCTCCGCGAGCACGCGGGCGATGACACGGCGCTGCTCGGTCATGCGCATGCCCGTTGCGGCACAGCGCGCCTCGATGCCGGACGCCTTTGATTCGGAAGAAGGTTTCAGTACGGTCATAGATTTGTCTGCCTAGCGGGGCGCTTTCTGCCACCAATGTTACGACAAGTCACGTCGCATCAGAAGTGCGTTCAATTGTTCCCCGTTCGGCTGCTTATAGTAGCGTTCGCGGCGTCCGACCACCATGAATCCGGTTCGGTCATAGAGCCGCCGCGCCGGCTGGTTATTTTCCTCGACCTCGAGAAATATCGTGCGCACGCCACGTCCGGCCAGGTGGCCGAGATGGGTCATCAGCAGTGTGCGGGAGAGGCCGCGGCCGCGATGGGCCTGGTCGACCGCGATCGAGAGGATTTCCGCTTCGTCCGCGCCGATCCGCGACACCGCAAAGCCGATCGTGTTGCGGCCGAGGCGCAACCGGTGCACCAGCGTGTTGCGCTCACTGAGCATGCTCTCGAACTCGCCTTCGCCCCAGCCGCGCGCGAAGGAGGCGCCGTGAAGCTGCGCGAGCCGTGCGACGTCGCGCGCGACAGCCGGCTCGACAACGGCCGTGCCGCCGCGCCACCATTCCGACAACCATCTCATCATGAGCTTGCAGCTTGTGCTGCAAGCGGCAGGTGTGCGGCCGGCTTTGCATCGGGCGCGCGCAGATAGAACGGCCGCGCCGGATTTGTCTCGGGATCGGCCGCGGCGCCAAGCCACGCGACCCAGCCGATGTCAGGCGCGGGCTGCGCGTCGACCGCGACCGGCTGCGGGATATCTTTCGGCCAGCGCTCCGCGAGGATCTTTGCGGCATTGCCGACCAGATGCGGTGCGCCGAATTGCGAGGCGGCGATCACCTCGTCGACGGACGCGACGCCCGGCCGTACCAGCTGGCTGCCATCGCCAGCCACGATCTGGAAGTAGACGTGATCGTGCCGGGCATCGATCGCCGAGATCACCGGCGCCGTTCCGCTCTGGCCGACCACGGTGGCGGCATAGGCCGACAAGGTAGTCAGGCCTACGGCGGGACGCTTCGCCGCAAGCGCGAGGCCGCGGGCCGCCGAGATGCCGACGCGTAGCCCGGTGAAACTTCCGGGGCCCATGGTGACCGCGATGCGATCGAGCGAGGTGAAGGCGAGATTGGCTGATAGCATCACGCGCGCGATCATCGGCATCAGCGCTTCGGCGTGGCCGCGCTTCATCAGAAGCTGCTCCTGCGCAAGGAGCTGGCCGGCGTCGGTGTCGAGCACGGCGGCCGCGCACGCTTCCAGCGCGGTATCGATGGCAAGGATCAGCATCAGGCGATCATAGCATTGGCAATCGCATGATGCCCGATGTTCTTGCCGTCATGGCCGGCTTGTCCCGGCCATCCACGCCTTTGCGCTCCAAGAACGTGAATGCCGCGTGCCCGGTCAGACCTCGCAGGGTGGGCAAAGGCGCACTTGCGCCGTGCCCGCCATCGCGCCTACATCGGCCGGACTTCGACCACGTCGGGCACGAAATGCTTGAGCAGGTTCTGGATGCCGTGCTGGAGCGTCGCGGTCGATGACGGGCAGCCGGCGCAGGAGCCCTTCATGTTGAGATAGACGATACCGTCCTTGAAGCCGCGGAAAGTGATGTCGCCGCCGTCATTGGCGACCGCCGGCCGCACGCGGGTCTCGATCAGATCCTTGATCACGTCGACCGTCTCGGCATCGGCCTCGTCGAAGAATTCGTCCTCGCCATCGATATCGACTTTGCTTGCGGCCGCACCGTCGGCGAGCAGCGGCGCGCCGGACATGTAGTGCTCCATGATGGCGCCGAGGATCGCGGGCTTGAGCTGCTGCCATTCACCGTTCGCCTTGGTCACGGTGATGAAGTCCGATCCATAGAACACACCGGTGATGCCGGGCACGTCGAACAGCTTTTCGGCGAGCGGCGAGCGTGCGGCGGATTCGCGGTTCGCAAATTCCATCGGACCGCCGTCGACCACGACGCGGCCGGGAATGAACTTCAGCGTGGCGGGATTGGGGGTGGCTTCGGTTTGAATGAACATGGTTTTCTCCAGACGTCGCCGGTTCAAGGCCGGCGCGTGCTCTATCCACTAGCAGATGGCGACGGCGAACGCACGGTCAAGGGGTGAGCTGGCCGTTTACCTGTCATATCAGCGGGTTAGGGCGCCCGCTTCTCCCTCCCAAGGCAAGCGATGCGAGGTGAAGAGCAGCAGCCTACGACAGCGAATCCACGCTTTGGTCGCTCAGCGCGCCCGAGATGACCGTCACCGGCACCGGGAACGTGCCCAGCGCATGCGCGAGCAGCGCGACCAACGGCCCCGGTCCCTCCGCGCCCGGGTTCGCGGCGAGCACCAGCATGGCGATGTCGGGGTCCTCGTCGAGCACCGCCATCAGCTGCTCCATCGCGGCGCCTTCGCGGATCACCCGTTCCGGCGTGATTGCGGCGATGCCGTTGGCACGGCCGGCGGCACGGTCGAGGGCGGCTTCCGCTGCCTCATGCGCTTCGGCGCGCATGATATCGGCGACCCCCAGCCATTCCTGGCTCTGCTGGTCGGGCTCGATGATGCGCAGCATCACCACGCCGCCGCCGGCGCGGATCGCCCAGCGGCTGGCATAATAAACCGCACGATCCCACTCGGCGGTGTCGTCGACGATGACGAGGCATTTGGGCTTGTGACCCGGCTCGAAGCAAAGTCGCTTGCTGGTCATGCATGTCCCGGAATGTGCACAGTCGACATGCTGCCACACTCCGTCCCGCTTGGGGAGAGGAGAAGCGGCCGGCGCTGGGCGTCGGCCGCGTTCCGCGAACTTATTATCAACGCCGGCGGATGAAGCCGACGATGTCCTTCGAGAGCTTCATGGTCTCATCGGCGATCGCGCGCGCCCGGTCCGCGCCGTCGTTCAGGATCGCATCGATATGGCCGGGGTCGGCGACGAGGCGCTTCATCTCGCCGGCGATCGGCGCGAGTTTCGTGACGCACAAATCCACCAGCGCGTTCTTGAAGCTGGAGAACTGGCCGCCGCCGAAATCCCTGAGCACCTCGGCCTTGGAACGGCCGGAGAGGGCGGCGAAGATACCGACGAGATTGTCGGCCTCGGGGCGCGCTTCCAGTCCCTTCTCCTCGGTCGGCAGCGGCTCCGGGTCGGTCTTGGCCTTGCGCACCTTCTGCGCGATGGTGTCGGCGTCGTCGGTCAAATTGATGCGCGAATTATCGGACGCGTCCGATTTCGACATCTTCTTGGTGCCGTCGCGCAAGCTCATCACGCGCGTCGCCGGGCCCGTGATCAAGGGTTCCGGCAGCGGGAAGAACAGGCCGTCATTGGCGCCCTGGCTGCGGATCGAGTCGGCGAAGTCGTTGTTGAATTTTTGCGCGATGTCCCGCGACAGCTCAAGATGCTGCTTCTGGTTCCTCGCCGACCGGAACATGGGTGGCGCGGTAGAGCAGAATGTCGGCCGCCATCAGCACGGGATAGTCGAACAGCCCGACGGACGCATTCTCGCGATCCTTACCGGCTTTTTCCTTGAACTGGGTCATGCGGCCCAGCCAGCCCATGCGCGCGACGCAGTTGAAGATCCAGGCGAGCTCGGCATGGCCCGAGACCTGGCTCTGGTTGAACACGATGTGCTTGCTCGGATCGATACCGCTGGCGATGAACGCCGCGGTCACCTCGCGGGTGTTGCGCGCGAGCTCGACCGGTCCACCCCAGACGTCCACGCCCTGCGTGATCGCGTGCATGTCGACGACGCAATAGATGCAGTTGTGGGTTTCCTGCATCTTCACGAAGTTGACGATCGCGCCGAGATAATTGCCGAGGTGCAGATTGCCCGTCGGCTGGACGCCCGAAAAAACCCGTTCAACGAATGGCATGGTTAGTCTTCCTGGCAAGCCTTCCTGAAGGTCATTGGCCGTCGTTTCCAACAGCGGCGGAGCGTCGTCAAGTGTAATTCGAGAGCCTACGCGCCAGGAGCCTGCGCGTCAGGAGCATGGCGCGTCAGGAGCCTTGGGGGCAGGCTTCCTCAGGGCGTTAACCGCCTCGCGCCAGGAAGCGACGCCGAGGACTTGCAGGAGCATGCCATAGACGGTGATCCCCGCCGCGATCTGCAGGCCCAGCACAATGAAGCGGATCAGGCGATGGGCTTCGGCAGGCACAAGACCCACAGTCAGCCAGAGCAGGGCGCCCATGGCGGCTGCGGCGAGCACGGTCCGGGGCAGCCGCTTGCGAGCGGCGGCATCGACCGAGAAGCCGAATTCGCCCGTGCCTTTCCGGAGCAGGGAGATCGCGCTGCTCCAGGCGCCGGCCGCAATGCTCGCGGCGATTCCCGTCGCACCGGAGAAGTGCCCGAGCACGACGGCAAGCGCGATCGCGACCACAAAGCCTTTGGCCGTTGCCAGCAGCGGCGTCGTCCGTGTCGCCGCGGGCATAGAACGCCGGCGACAGCGCCTTGATCAGCACGTGCGCCGGCAGGCCTAGCGCCAGCCACATCAGTGCGCGCGCCGTGGCCGCGCTGTCCTCCGCACCGAAGGCGCCGTGTTCGAACAGCATCCGCACGATCGGCTTGGCCAGCACGATCAGGCCCAGCGTGGCCGGCAGCGCCAGCCCGGTCGCGAGTTCGAGCGCGCGCGATTCCGCGTGCGCGACCGCATCACGGTCGCCGCTGCTCACTGCGCGCGTCAGCTCCGGCACCAGCACCGTGCCCATGGCGACCCCGACAATACCGAGCGGCAGCTCGATCAGGCGGTTGGCGAAATAGAGCCAGGAGACCGCGGCGGGCGTGGCCGAAGCGATGATCGCGCCGGCAACCATCAGCCATTGCGGCCCCGAGCCTGCGATCATGCCGGGAATGGCCTTGGCGAAGAAGCCACGCATTTCCTGATCGAAGCTCGCACGCAGCGGTGTCGCCAGGCGTGCACTTCGCTGCGACAGCAGCATCAGGAGTTGTAGCAGGCCGGCGATGCCGACGATGGCCGCCAGCATCCGTGCGGCGAAGGTCGCGTCGGCGTGCCACAGCAGGAGTGCGGCGATCGCGGCGATCAGCGCAATGTTGAACAGCAGCGGCGAGAACGCGGTGAGGGCAAACCGCCCCTGCGCGTTGAGCAGACCCATCAGCACCGTGACGGGTCCCGCGAAGGCGAGATAAGGCAGCATCAGCCGCGCGTTCTGGACGGCGAGATCGAGCGTCGCGCTGCCGACGAAGCCCGGCGCGATGATCATGATGATCAGCGGCATGAGAACCGCGATCGCGATCGATATCGCGATCAGTCCCGCGCTGACCGTTCCGAGTACGCGTCCCGCAAACGCCGCCGCAGCGGCCTCGCCATCGCGGTCACGAACGCGCAGCCATGCCGGGATCAGCGCCGCATTCAGGGCCCCCTCGCTGAGCAGGCGCCGCACCACGTTGACGAGCTGGAACGCCGCCAGAAACGCGTCCGCCACCGCGCCGGTGCCGAGCAGCGCCGCGATCAGGGAATCGCGGGCGAAGCCGAGCAGTCGCGAGGCCAGCGTTCCCGTCGAGACAGTCAGGATGGAGCGGATCATCGGAGTTGTTATAATACCGTTGCTTGCTCGCGCGGGCCCGGTCGTGATAGGCCGCGAGCCAGATTTCAGACCGACAGGAAGCGGATTTCCGCAGGTATCGCAATCCGCCAAACAGGATCAAGGTGAATGGCTGACGTGAAATATGACGTTCTCGGCATCGGCAACGCGCTGTTCGACGTGCTGGTCAAGACCGATGAAGCCTTTTTAGGCAAGCACGGCATGACCAAGGGCAGCATGTCCCTGATCGACGAGGCGCGGGCCGCCGCCATCTACAACGACATGGGCCCGGCGACGGAAGTTTCGGGCGGCTCGGCCGCCAACACCATCGTCGGCATCGGCAGTCTGGGGGCGCGCGCGGCCTATGTCGGCAAGGTCAAGGACGACCAGATCGGTAAGCTCTACGTCCACGACATCCGCGCTGCCGGCGTCGCCTTCAACACGCCCGCCGCGAAGGACGGTCCCGCCACCGGCTGCTCCTACATCCTGGTCACGGGCGACGGCGAGCGCACCATGAACACCTATCTCGGCGCGGCGCAGGATTTGTCGCCGGCCGACATCGACCCGGCCGAGATCGCCAGCGCCGGCATCGTCTATCTCGAGGGCTATCTCTGGGATCCGCCGGGGGCCAAGGAGGCCTTCGTCAAGGCGGCCAAGATTGCGCACGAGGCCGGCCGCAAGGTCGCGCTCACGCTGTCGGACTCCTTCTGCGTCAGTCGCTATCGCGACGAATTTCTGGGCCTGATGCGCAACGGCACCGCCGACATCGTCTTTGCCAACGAGTCTGAGCTGCACTCGCTCTACGAAACGTCCGACTTCGACACCGCGCTCAAGCAATTGCGCAACGACGTCAAGCTTGGCGTGGTCACGCGCAGCGACAAAGGCTGCGTGGTGGTGACGCCAACCGAGGCCGTCGCAGCGCCGGCGTCTCCGATCGCGCAACTCGTGGACACCACCGGCGCCGGCGACCTGTTCGCCGCCGGCTTCCTGTATGGCCTCTCGCGCGATCTCTCGCACAAGCAGTGCGGCGCGCTCGGCGCGCTCGCGGCCGCCGAAGTGATCCAGCACATCGGCGCGCGGCCGCAGGTGTCGCTGAAGGAGCTCGCCGGGCAGCGCGGGCTGACGGCGTAGCGCGGACGCTTTGCCCGTCATTGCGAGTGAAGCAATCCAGATTGTCCCCGAAGAAAGATTCTGGATTGCTTCGCTACGCTTGCAATGACGACAGGGAAATCACGCAGTCCTCGCAGCCTTCAATCCCAGCCGCTTTTCCACGTCGTCGCGCATCAGGAATTTCTGGATCTTTCCGGTCACCGTCATCGGAAACTCGTCCACGTATCGCGGAATCTTGTTGTGGGCGATCTGCCCGTCGCAGAAAGCGCGCACCTCTTCCATCGTCAAATTCTCGCCGGGCCTGACGCGGATCCAGGCGCAGAGCTCCTCGCCGTAGCGGGCATCCGCAACGCCAAAGATCTGCACGTCCTGAATCTTGGGATGACGATAGAGAAACTCCTCGATCTCGCGTGGATAGAGATTCTCGCCGCCGCGGATCACCAGGTCCTTGATGCGGCCCACGATGTTGCAATAGCCGGCGTCATCGATGACGGCGATGTCGCCGGTGTGCATCCAGCCGTTGGCGTCGAGCACATCCGCGGTCTTCTCCGTCTCCTCCCAGTAGCCCAGCATCACGCTGTAGCCGCGGGTGCAGAGCTCGCCCCGTTCGCCGCGCTTGACGATCTTGCCGTCGAGATCGACGACCTTGACCTCGACATGCGGATGGATTCGCCCGACCGTCGAGACCCGGCGATCGAGCGGATCGTCGACGGCGCTCTGGAAGCTGACCGGGCTCGTCTCGGTCATGCCATAGGCGATTGTGACCTCGCCCATGTTCATCTCGCTATTGACGCGCTTCATCACCTCGATCGGGCAGGGTGCACCGGCCATGATGCCGGTGCGCAGCGATGTCAGATTGAAATTTGAGAATTCGCCGTGATCGAGTTCGGTGATGAACATCGTCGGCACACCGTATAGCGCGGTACATTTTTCCTGCTCGATCGTGCGCAGCGTCGCGAGCGGATCAAACCCTTCGCCGGGATAGACCATCGTTGCGCCGAGCGTGACGGAGGCGAGGTTGCCCATCACCATGCCGAAGCAATGATAGAGCGGCACCGGAATGCAGATGCGGTCCGCTTCGGTCAGGCGCATGGCGCGGCCGACGAAATAGCCGTTGTTGAGAATGTTGTGATGGGTCAGCGTCACACCCTTGGGCGATCCCGTGGTGCCGCTGGTGAACTGGATGTTGACGGGATCGTCGAACTGCAGGGAGGCACCAAGCGCGGCGAGCTGCTCCCGATGCACGGCCCCGCCCATGCCGGCGACCTCGTCGAACGGGATCGCGCCCGGGCAGGCGGGGCCGCCGATCTGGATCACGATGCGCAGGATCGGCAGCCGCGCCGCCTGCAATTGCCCGGGCTTGGCGCTCGCAAGCTCTGGCAACAGCGTGTTGAGCATGTCCATGTAGTTGCTGGTCTTGAACGCCGTCGCGGTGACGATGGCGCTACATCCGACCTTGTGAAGCGCGAATTCCAGCTCGCTCAGCCGGTAGGCCGGATTGATCGTCACCAGGATGAGACCGGCCTTGGCGGCGGCGAACTGCGTCAGCGTCCATTCCGGCCGGTTCAGCGACCAGATACCGATCCGTGCGCCGCGCTCGAGGCCAAGCGCGAGAAAACCGGCGGCGAGCGCGTCGACCCGCGCGGCAAACTCCTTCCATGTCCATCTCACGCCGTGACTGGGCGAGACCAGCGCCTCGCGATCGCTCCAGCGCTGCACTGCCTGATCGAGGCTGCGCCCGATGGTGTCGCCGAGCAGCGGCGTGTCGGAGATGCCGCAAACGTAACTGTCGGCTTTGTCTGCCAAAATCAAAATAGTGTCCTCCAGCCAGGTGCGTGGATGGCCGGGACAACAAGCCCGGCCATGACGCGTCGTGAGAGCTAAGGCGGGGTCTTACGCCGCCTTCTGCCCACTGCCGGCATCGAGCCCGGCATAGACGCCGCGCTCGAAGCCAGCAAAAGCCTCCAGGCATTTTCCGTCGGCAAATGGCAGCAACTGCATCAGGATCACGCCGGTGACGTCGCGCGCCGGGTCGATCCAGTAATAGGTGTTGGCGAGGCCCGCCCAGGCGAGGCTGCCCGCGCTGCGCCCCTCAGCGGTCTTGTCGGTGTTGATCATGAAGCTGAGGCCCCACTTCTTCACCTGCTCCGGATAGAGATCGACGTCGTTGGTGTACATCGGCGCCGCCGTGGTCATCTTGCCCATGGCGAGATCGCCGATGTGGTTCTGCCCCATCGTCGCGATAGTCTCGGCTTTCAGCACCTGATTGCCGTTGCCGCGGCCCTTGTTCAAGATCATCTGGGTGAACTTGATGTAGTCGGCCGCGGTCGAATAGAGGCCGCCGCCACCCATGTGGAATTCCGGCTCCTGCTCGAGCTCGAATGGGATCGCGGCGAGCTGGCCGTCCTCGCCGCGCGCATGCATCCCGACCAGGCGCTTGCGCATGTCGTCGGTGATCTTGAAGGCGGTATCGCTCATGCCGAGCGGTGCGAACAGATTGTCGCGCAGATAAGCATCGAGCCGCTTGCCGCTGACGGCTTCCACCGCCTTGCCGACGAAATCGATGTTGGTGCCGTATTCCCAGCGCGTGCCGGGATCGGTCATGATCGGCGTCTTCAACGCAGCGTTCTGGCAGCTGGTGATGGCTGGGATGCCGGTCTTGTCCAGATAGACCGCGAGATCGCCGTTCCACATGTTGTAGCAGAAGCCGGCGGTGTGGGTCATGAGCTGGCGCAGCGTGATCGGCCCCTTGGCCGGCCGCAGCTTGGCTTCGCCCTTGGCATCGAAACCTTCGAGCACCTGCGGCTTGGCGAGATCGGGCAGCACCTCGCCGATCGGCGCGTCCAGCGACAGCTTGCCTTGCTCGACCAGTTGCATCGCGCCCGCTGATGTCACCGCCTTCGTCATCGATGCGATCCAGAACACGCTGTCGGCGGTCATCGCATCCGGCTTGGAGAGATCGCGTTTGCCGAACGCGCCCTGATAAAGCACGTCGGTACCGCTGGCGGCGATGGCGACGACGCCGGGAATCTCCTTGGCCTCGCTCTTCTGGCGCAGAATCTCGTCGATCTGGGCTTTGCTTTGCATCCGCATTTCCTCCGGTTTGATTATTGTTGGAAGCGATCGATTGTCCTCCCGCGTGCTCCGCGCGGCAAGCACATCCATGGATCTGCGCCGGTCGCGATGTCGTGACTTGACGGTCCACGTTCCGCGCAGGACGACAGGGTGCTCGCAGGACGACAAGGCGGCTGAACTGCAACACTTCCGTCACAATCTGCGGTGGATCGCCGCAACCAGCCGTGACCGTGGATGCGCACGGGCAAAATGTTTTGAGCGTTTGAAGCACTTGAACCATTTTGTGCGTTGCGGCGTTCAACTCTCGGCCCGATCTGCGGACCACGTTAAGATTTGATGCAAATTTGGCGGCCGTCCACCGGCCGCGAGGGGACCTCAGATGATTTCGACCTGGAGCGAATGGAAGCGCTATCCCCGTCCCGGACGGGGCGACAATCTCGAAGCGCCGATCGCACCCGGCATTTACGAAGTCCGCACCGCGGGCACCGGTGCGCTCTATTCGTTCGGCGCGGTCGACAATCTGGCGCAGGCGCTTGCGCTGCTGCCGGTCGGCTCGAAATCCTGGTTCGGCCGCCGCGATACCTCCGACGCCCCCGCTCTCGAATACCGGACGTGCGCGACTTCCTCGAAGGCCGACGCCAGGGCCGCCGCCGAACGCATGATCGGACGGCGCGAGACCTATATGAGCGGCGCGGCGTAAATCCCCCTGCTCCGAGCCCAGCTCCCAGCAGATGTGCGTTGCGGGACGGTGCATTGCGCGCCGCCTGTCCCTATATTGCGGGCGAACCTGAAAAAGCCCCTGGGAGTAACGCCATGACCCCGACCGCCGCCGCACGCGCTCAGCACGCCGCGTCCAATCTGCGCGACCGGTTGAAGGACCCGTCGCTGCTGAAGGAGGCCTGCTACATCGACGGCGCCTGGGTCGGCTCGCCGGTCTTCGCCGTCAACAACCCCGCGACCGGCGTCGAGCTCGCAAAGGTTCCGCAGCTTTCGGCGGATGATGCCACCAAGGCGGTCGAAGCCGCGGAGCGCGCGTTTCCGGCCTGGGCCAAGCACACCGCCAAGCAACGCTCCAATATTTTGCGCAAATGGTTCGAGCTGATTATCGCCAATCGCGAGGACCTCGCGCTGATCCTCACCTCCGAGCAGGGCAAGCCGCTCAGTGAAGCCCTCGGCGAGGTCGACATCGGCGGCGCTTATGTCGAGTTCTTCGCCGAGGAAGCCCGCCGCGTCTATGGCGAGACCATTCCGACACAGCGGCCGGATGCGCGGTTGCTCGCGATCAAGCAGCCGATCGGCGTCTGCGGCGCGATCACGCCGTGGAATTTCCCGAACTCGATGATCACGCGCAAGGTTTCGCCGGCGCTTGCGGCCGGCTGCACCGTGGTGCTGAAGCCCGCCAATGAAACGCCGCTGTCGGCGTTGGCGCTTGCCGTGCTCGCCGAGAAAGCCGGCGTGCCCAAGGGCGTGTTCAACATCGTCACCGGCGATGCAGCGCCGATCGGCAAGGTGCTGTGCGAGCATCCGGCCGTGCGCTTCGTCGGCTTCACCGGATCGACCGCGGTCGGCAAGATTCTGTACCAGCAGGCCTCCGTCGGCGTGAAGCGGCTCGGCCTCGAGCTCGGCGGCAACGCCCCGTTCGTGGTGTTCGACGACGCCGATATCGATGCGGCTGTCGAAGGCGCGATCGTCTCGAAATACCGCAACATGGGCCAGACCTGCGTCTGCGCCAACCGCCTCTACGCCCAGGACAAGATCTACGACGAGTTCGTGCAGAAGCTGTCGAAGAAGGTCGCGGCGATGAAGATCGGTGATGGTACCGAGAGCGGCGTTACGCAGGGCCCGCTGATCAATTTGAAAGCGGTCGACAAGGTCGAGCGCCACATCGCCGACGCCGTGAAGCGCGGCGCCAAAATCGTCACCGGCGGGAAGCGCAGCGAGCTCGGACGCTCGTTCTTCGAGCCGACGGTGCTCTCCGACGTCAAGCCGGACTCGCTGGTGGCACAGGAGGAAACTTTCGGCCCGCTCGCGCCGGTGATCCGCTTCAAGGAAGAGGCCGATGTGATTGCGATGTGCAACGCCTCGCCGTTTGGCTTGGCTTCGTACTTCTACTCCCGCGATCTCGGCCGCGTCTGGCGCGTCGCCGAAGCGCTGGAGTCGGGCATGGTTGGCGTCAACACCGGTCTGATCACCACCGAAGTCGCACCCTTCGGCGGCGTCAAGGAAAGCGGCTTGGGGCGCGAAGGCTCGCATCACGGCATGGAAGAATATGTCGAGATCAAATACGTGATGATGGCGGGGGTGTAAGGCCGCCGTTATCCCTCCACGTCATTGCGAGCGAAGCGAAGCAATCCAGAATCTTTCCACGGAGACAGTCTGGATTGCTTCGTCGCCAGAGCTCCTCGCAATGACGAAGCTGCAGGCCAATCAACGCCTCAGCACCGCGATCGTCCGGTTCGCGAACGTCAGCCGCTCGGCCATGACCGACACGAAATAGGTCAGCAGCTTGTGGCTGAGCGCGGGGTCCTCGTCTTTGATCGCGTCGAACTGGTGCGTATTCAGCACGTAGAGCACGCTGTCGACCTCGGCCTGGATGGTGGCGCTGCGCGGTGTCTGTGACACCAGCCCCATCTCCCCGATCGTGGTGTAACGACCGAGGCTGCGCACGCGCGTGGTGCGATCGTCCTCGGCCGGAATCATGATGCCGACGCGGCCGTCGAGGATGAAATGCATGGAATCGGCGGGGGCGCCAGCCTGCACGATGACCTCGCCGGCTTCGACCTCAATGCGCTGGCAACGGCGGATCAGCTCGTCGGCGCTGTCCTCGCTGCCGAGCATTCGCGTGAACCAGTCGCGCAGGCTGGCTTCTTCCTGCGCCAGCTCCTGATGCTGCGAGATGAGCTCGTTCTCGCACCACTCCAGCGCGTGATCGAGCTCGGGGATGATGGTGACGCCCTCGCCGACGAAGTCGCTGGAGCGCAGCACCTTCTCGGCCGCAGCCGACAGATGCACCAGGATCAGCTCGACGCCGAGTTCGCCAGCGCTGCGCTTGATCTGGGCAAAGCTATAGGCGGCCGATGAATCGACGCCGGTGACGAGCTTGAAGTCAAACAGCAGATAGCGGCATTCGGGGCGTTCCTGAAGCAGCTGCTTGACGTGCTGGTAGAGCCGGTTGGCGGAGCCGAAGAACAGATAGCTCTGGAGATTGAGGCCCCGGATCTTGCCGCCATGGGCCAGCAGCACCTCCTGGTCGTCGCTCGAGCGGTCGAGCGAGGAGCGATACTCCGAGCCGTCGAAACTGTATTTGATCGACTCGACCCGCGCGGCGCTGAACGCAAACGTCGCGCAGCCGATGATAACACCGATCAGGATGCCCGGCACGAAACCCCAGGCCACGATGATCGCGATGATGGCGATCAGCGACAGATATTCGAGCTTTGAAAGCCGCTTGCGCGACTCGATGATCCATTTGTGCAGCTGGTCCGCGCCGAGATAGAGCAACAGGCCGCCGAGCACGAATTTGGGGATGAAGCCAAGCAGCTCGGGCGCCACAGCGAGCATCAGCAGCGACAGCGCCGCGACGGTGAGGCCTGACAGGCGCCCGCGGCCGCCGCTGCTGAAGTTAAGCATTGAGCGGCTGGTCGAGCTGCAGCCGGGATAGCCGCCCAGCATGCTGGTCAGGATATTGGCGGCGCCGGTGACGTTCAGCTCACACTCCAGATTGGCTTCGCGATGCGTGGCCACCTCGATGCCGGTGGTGTTGAACAGCGTGCTCGAGGCCGTGACGAAGATGACGGCGACGACATTGCCAAGCAGGTCCGGTATGGCAAACCAGGGATAGCGGGCGAGATCGTCGATATGCCAGGGCAGCATGAAGACCGCTTGCGGCGGAGGCTGAAAGGTCCAACCCAACGTGCGGGCGTCATCGACGGAAACGCCGGTGATCCAGAACGCCAGATGCGCGGTGAGCACGCCGCCGACCAGAATGATCGGCAAGCCGAACGGGCTGCGCGAGCGGTGCCAGGTGAGATACAGCACCAGCGCCATCGCGCAGGCGGCACCGAGCTCCAGCAAGATGGTGCGGTCGGCGAAGTGCGACAGTGTCGCGAATTGCAGCGGGTGGTCGGTGATCACCCGGACCGCACCCATGACGATGAGAAGGCCGGTAGCGCCGAGAAAGCCGCCGACCCACCGGATAAGGCACGTAGCGGATGGCGCGGCCAAGCCGGGTCAGGCCCAGTCCACACAGCACCAATCCTGTCAGCATCGTCGACAGGCCGAGGGTGATCAGGACCGCCGAGAGCAGCGGCTCCGACAGGTTCGCCGTCTCGATGCGCTCGACCACCGAGGCGGCCAGGATACCCGTCACCGCGGCGGTCGAGCTGTCAGGAGCTGCAATCGCGAAGGGCAGGGAGCTGCCGAGCCCGATGACGGCCGCAAGCACCGCGGAGCTGACGAAAGTCGCCGTGATGCCGTAGGACAGATAGGGCGACAACGGCCCCGCGAAGATCAGCAGCGCGTAGGACAGGCCGAACGTGACGGTCAGGACGCTGGCGGCGCTCCCGCCCAATATATCATTCAGCGCGCGCTTGAGGGCCGGTTCTAATCGCGGAGCCGGACGGAGGGTAATTGCTGGATCGGTCACGCCGTGGCGCTCGCCCCTGAAAAAATCTCGTCTGAGACGTAGACGACTACAGGCTTAGCGCAACAGGATTCTTGAAAGTATGAAGTACCGGACAGTTTCGCGGCGAGGTTGTTTGCTCAATCTCCGCAAATTATCTCCGCAAATTCGGTGTCGTCCGGGTCCTGGATCGGCGCTCACTTCGTTCGCTGGTCCAGGACGACGATAACGCCTGCGCTAAATCTTCAGCTCCGTCCCCGTCACCCGCCGATACGCTTCCAGATACCGCTTGCTGGTCGCCTCCACCACGCTCGCCGGCAGTGGCGGCGGCGGGGCGTCGCCGTTCCAGCGGCCGGCGCGGCGTTCGATGTCGAGATAGTCGCGCAGCGGCTGCTTGTCGAAGCTCGCCTGCGGCTGGCCGGGCTTGTAGGCGTCGACCGCCCAAAAGCGCGAGGAGTCCGGCGTCATGACTTCGTCGATCAGGATGATGCGGCCGTCCTTGTCGCGGCCGAACTCGAACTTGGTGTCGGCGATGATGATGCCCTGCTCGCGGGCGAGCTCCTCGCCGAGCGTGTAGATCGCGCGCGTCATGCTCTCGAGCGTGTAGGCCGTCTCGTCGCCCACGACCTCACGCATCTTCGCGATGGTGATATTCTCGTCGTGGCCGGTCTCGGCCTTGGTCGCGGGGCTGAAGATCGCTGGCTCCAGCTTTTCGCTCTCGACCAGGCCTGCTTTCAGCTTCTCGCCGGCCAGCGTGCCGGAGCCGGCATATTCCTTCCAGGCCGATCCCGAGAGATAGCCGCGGATCACGCATTCGATCGGAAACACGGTGGTGCGGCGGCAGAGCATCGCGCGGCCGAGAATCTCGGCGCGATGCGGCTTCAACGCCGGAATGGCTGCAATGATCTCGTCGGTGTCGGCGCTGATCATGTGATGCGGCACCACGCCTTCGAGCTCGTTGAACCAGAACGCGCTCACTTGCGTCAGCACCGCGCCCTTCATCGGGATGGTCTCATCCATCACGACGTCGAAGGCGCTGATGCGGTCGGTGGTGACGAGCAGCAGGCGATCGTCGTCGATGGCGTAGATATCGCGCACCTTGCCGCGTCCGATCTTGGGGAGGGGCAAGTCGCTGGAGAGCATGGGGGGCATCGGCAGAACTTTCGAAGCAAGGCCTTGCGACAGGAAATCCGGCCGCGCTTGATAGCGCGACCGGAAACCGGATTAGCCTATTCCGGCAGCGGAATGAACTCATGTTCCTGAGGAACCCCCGCGAAGCGGCCGGTTTTCCAGTCCTGCTTGGCCTGCTCGATCCGCTCCTTGCTGGAGGAGACGAAATTCCACCAGATGTGGCGCGGGCCCTCCAGCGCATCTCCGCCGAGAAACATCATCCGCGTGGCCTTGAGCGCCTTCACCGTGATGCGGTCGCCGGGCCGGAAGATCAGCAGTCGCGGCCCCTCATAGCGCTCGTTCGCGATCTCGATCTCGCCGTCGACCACGTAGATCGCGCGCTCTTCGTGATCGGGGTCGAGCGGTACGATCGCGCCCGCGACCGCCGTGACCTCGGTGTAGAACCAGGGCGATACCATCGTAACAGGCGAGGTGGTGCCGAAGGCTGAGCCCGCGATCACCTTCGCGGTGAAGTCGCGCTCGGAAATCATCGGCAGATCGCCGGCCCCATAATGCTGGAACGACGGCGCGATCTCTTCGGAGCCCGCCGGCAGCGCGATCCAGCTTTGCAGGCCCAGCATCTTCTGCCCCGACGCGCGCTGCACATCCGGCGTGCGCTCGGAATGCGCAATGCCGCGGCCGGCCGTCATCAAATTCATCGCGCCGGGCTGGATTTCCTGGATGTTGCCCTCACTGTCGCGATGCATGATCGAGCCGTCAAAGAGATAGGTGACGGTGGCGAGCCCGATATGCGGATGTGGCCGCACGTCCATGCCCTTGCCCGAGACAAATTGCACCGGCCCGAAATGATCGAAGAAGATGAAGGGCCCGACCATTTGCCGCTTGCCATGCGGCAACGCGCGCCGCACCGCGAATCCGTCGCCGAGGTCGCGGGTGCGCGGCACGATAACGAGATCGAGCGCGTCGCAGGACATGGGATCTCCAAGCACGGGATCGTTCGAGGGTTGCCAGCTCATGGTGGACTCCTTTTGGCTTTTTCGAGCTAAATCGTAGCAGGATTTCGTGCGGCCGTCGCCCCAAAGCCCGGCCACATACTCCGCCGTCGTCGTCCGCGAAGGCGGACGATCCAGTACGCCGAGGCCTATCGATTCAAAACTGCCTTGGATTACTGGACGCCCGGTCAAGCCGGACCATGACAGCGGTGGGCGCGCTAGCCCTGGCCTGAGGATGGTCCTTGAAAAAAGGAGCCCAAAGAACGATGTTCGGCTGATTTCAATCGCGACTGATCGCATCGCCCGATGACACTTGCCGCAACCGAGCTCGCCTTTCGCGCCGCCAGCGTCGCGCTGCTGCTGGTGCTGGCGGCGTCACTGCTGCAGGACTTCCGCAATGTGTTGGCTGCCCGCCTCGGCGCGGCCTTCGCATTGGGCGCGGCCGCGCATGCCGTGAGCTATTCGTTGGATGTCACGTCGCGGATCCAGCTCTGGTATGCACCGCTGATCGCATTGTCGACCGGCACCATGGTGGTGTTCTGGCTGTTCACACGTTCCCTGTTCGACGACGAGTTTCACCTCCGCTGGTGGCACGGATCGGTCTGGGCGCTGGTGGCGGCCTTCAGCTTCGCGGGCTGCGTCTGGATTGCACCCAGCGGCCATGTGCGGTTCTCCGTGACGGTGGTCAATCTGATCGTGCTCGGCTTCATTGCGCTTGCGATCGGGCAGACGATCGCCTCCTGGCCGGCTGACCTGGTCGAGCGCCGCCGCAGCGTTCGCGTCTTCATCGTCTGCGCAACCGCGCTCTATGGCGGGCTGAACGCGGTGCTCCAGATCGCCGTCGCCGGGCACCACGTCGGCGATGTCGCCGAAACCATCAATGCCGGCGGGCTCACCTGCACCGTCGCGGCGATCGTCTATGCCATTATGCGCGTTGACGGGGCGGATCTGTTTCCGGCCGTTGCGGAGCCCGCACCGGCAGTTGTTTTCATTCAGCCTGCGGCCGATGACGCCGCCGATCAAAAGCTCATCGACGCCTTGATGCGGCTGATGGCGGACGAGCGAATCTATCGTCAGGAAAACATCACCATCGGCGTGCTGGCGGGCCGGCTGAAAATTCCGGAATACCGGCTGCGCCGGCTGATCAACCAGCGGCTCGGCTATCGCAATTTCAATGTGTTTCTGAACAATCACCGGATCGAGGAGGCCAAGGCCGCGCTCGCCGATCGCACCCAGGCCGAGGTTCCCGTCATCACCATCGCGATGGATGCCGGCTTCCAGTCGCTGGGGCCGTTCAATCGGGCCTTCAAGGCGGTGACCGGTGTGACGCCGACGGAATATCGGCGGCTAAAGGTGAAAGCCGTCTAGACTATTAGCTCACTGAAATCACATAAGAATTTCAAACTCGGCTAGCCCCGGTCAGTTTCGACGAGGCCGTATTTCAAATCCGGCGAGCACCTTCGCCCGCATCCGGCTCCTTCTCCGCCACCCGCCCCGAAGCCGGAGAAAGCCCGTGACCCGCCGCCGCAAGATCATCCTCGCTGCCACCGCCATCGCCCTTGCCGGCCTCGCCCTCGGCGCGGCGCGGGCCCGCGACGTGCCGAAGGTTGCCACCGGCTTCATCGCCGACACGCTCTGCTCGGAGACGTTCGTCTCCGGCCTCGATCCCATGCGCGACCTCGCCGAGACCACCGACGCGATACCAGGCGCGGGTCTGTTGACCTGGGCGATGGATGTTCAGGTCGATCGCGCGCGTAGGGATGTCACCGTGAGCCTGTTCGGCATCGGCCGCAGCCATGCCGTCTATCGCGAGGGGCTCGGCTGCACGCTCGAGCACGGCCAGGGGATCGCCGACGTCGCGCTGCCGTCGAATGACAAGCAGCCCGCCTTGCTGCCCGAAATCGCAGGTCCGGGACTCGTGCCGCCGCAAAGCGAGGGGCTGTCAGCCGCGCTCGACCGCGCTTTTGCCGAACCCGCGCAACCGCCTTATCGCCGCACCCGCGCGATCGTCGTCATGAAGGCCGGGCGCATCGTTGCCGAGCGCTATGCTGATGGTGTCGGGCCGGAGACGCAGCTGCTCGGCTTCTCCATGACGAAGTCGGTGATGTCAGCGCTGACGGGCATCCTCGTGCGCGAGGGCAAGTTGAAGCTCGACGGGCCCGCGCCAATCGCCGCCTGGCAAAATCCGGATGATCCGCGCCATGTCATCACCGTCGATCAGTTGCTGCGTCACACCGCCGGCATTGCGCTCGGTAGTTCGTTGCAGACCTCGCTCGGCTCCGCGCTCGAGCCGGTCAATGCCATGAAATACGCAGAGGACGATATGGCCAGCTTTGCCGAGCACGCGCCGCTTGCGACTGCACCGGGCACGGCGTGGAATTACCATGACGGCAACTTCCTCATTCTCGCGCATCTGATCCGCAACGCCGCCGGCGGCAAGCCCGCGGATGCGCTTGCCTTCGCGCGCCGCGAATTGTTTGCGCCGCTCGGCATGAACAACGTCACGCTCCAGCTCGACGGAGCCGGCACGATCGAGGGCTCCGGCGAGATGCTGGCATCCGCGCGCGACTGGGCGCGCTTCGGCCAGCTCTATCTCAACGACGGCGTCGCCGGCGGCAAGCGCATCCTCCCCGAGGGTTGGGTGAATTATTCCGCGGCGGCCACGCCGAATGCCTGGGTCGGCATCGGTGCCGGCTTCTGGACCAACCGGGGCGACAGCTTTGGCGGAAAGTTTCGCGCCATACACGGCTGGCCGCGCGATGCCTTCTTCGCCAAGGGCACGATCGGGCAGTACACGATCATTATTCCCTCGGAACGACTCGTGATCGTCCGGCTCGGCCGCTCGCCGAACGCACCGCCGGAAGCGGACGGTGTGTTCGATCTGGTACGCGACGTAGTGGCAACGATGCGCGACAAGGGAAAGGCGGCGTGGACGAATTGAGGTGCCCTCTTACGCGCCTCTTATCCTCCCCCTGGAGGAGAGAAGAGGGCCTACTACCTCCCCAGCTCCGTCGCCTTCGCCACGCGGTCGAACCGCTCCAGCGTCATGATCGCGTCCGCGAATTTCTCCGCGCGCGCGTTCAGCACCGGGCGTGCCAGGGTCAAAAACTTCTGCTGCATCGCCTGCGCGTCGGGGAAGGAGGTCGGCTCTCCCGAGGGATCGGCGTAGAGCCGCTCATGCACGCCGTCGTCCGTCGTGATACTCACGCGCGCGCCAAAGGGGTGAGTGCGGCCGATTTCGAGCCGGTCGTCCTGCACCACGTCGAACTTGTCGGCGAGCGCGTCGATGGCGGCATCGCCAAGGCGAGTGTAGTCGTCCCAGCCAAACGAGCCCTGGTCGAGCGCGAGCGCGCCGGTGAAGAACATCGAGAATTGGCCGCCGACGATCGAGGTGGGATGGCGCTTGGTCGCGGCGTCGCCGGTCAGCGTGATGCCGTTGCGGTGCAGGCCGATCTCCACGCGCTTGACCTGATCGGGCGTCAGATTGTGCTCGCGCCGCATCGCGATCAGCGCGTCGATCGCAGCATGGGTGTAGCGGCAGCTCGGATAAGGTTTTACGCCGATCTTCATCGTCTCATAGGTCTTGCCGAGCTCGGCGACCGCCTTGTCGGGATGCGCATCATCGGTGTAGCCGGCAAGCAGGCCATGCTTGCCCTCGACCGATTCCGTCGCGCCGACGAAATCGTTGCGCGCCAGCGTCGCGGCAATCACGCCGTTCATCGCGGCGGCGCCGACCTGATAGCGCTTGTTCCAGGCGCCATTGACCAGAAATTGCAGCGAGCCCGCGGCCTGGCTGCCGGCGACGCCGAAAGCGGCGATGAGCTGTTGCTCGGAGAGGCCGAACAGCTTGCCGGCGGCCGCTGCTGCGCCATAGGTGCCGGCGGTGGCGGTGGGGTGAAAGCCGCGCGCATAATGCGAGGTCGGGTCGAGCGCGTTGCCGAGCCGGCAGCAGACTTCATAGCCCGCAACGATCGCGGTCAGCACGTCGCGCCCGGAGGCGCCGACCATCTCGCCGATGGCGAAGGCGGCCGGAACCACCGGCGCGCTCGGATGCAGCGAGGAATCGGCGTGGGTGTCGTCGAAGTCGAGGGAATGGCCGAGTGCGCCGTTGAGCAGCGCCGCGACCGCCGGCGTCCAGGTCTTGCTGTCGCCGAACACGGTGGAGCCGCCCTTGGTGTCGAGCGCCAGCGCCTCCAGCATCTTCAGGATCGAAGGGGTCGATTCCGCTTCGCTGCGGGCCCGGATCGCGCTGCCGAGGAAGTCCAGCGTCAGCACTTTTGCCCGATCCAGCACTTTCGCCGGAATATCCCCGTATTTCAGGCTGGCGACATAGGCGGCGAGCGTTGCGGTTTCGTGGGCCATCGTGTTTCCTCGTTTTGGCGCGCAAGTTAAGCGGGCTGATTTGGCCTTTCAAGCGGCCTCGGGACCGCGGGCATCAGCTATGCTTTTGGCGGCTTTACGAGGGTTGGACCGGGATACTCGACGATGGCATTCGCAGGAGAGCTGTTCGACCGGGTCTGGTCGCGCAAGACGCAATTGGGGCTGGCGGTCCGGGTCACGGTGGCGGCCACCGGCGCCTACGCGCTCGCCACCGCGCTGCATCTCTTGTTGCCGCTCTGGGCCGTCCTCACTTCCATCATCGTGACCCAGATGAGCGTCGGGCGCTCGCTGAAGGCGACACGCGACTACATGCTCGGCACCATCGGCGGCGCGATTTATGGCGGCGCTATCGCGATCCTGATCCCCTATTCCGGCGAACTGGGCCTGCTGGGTCTTCTGGTGCTGGCCGTGGCGCCGCTTGCCTTTGTCGCATCGATCTATCCGAATCTAAGCTCTGCAACGGTGACCGCCGTGATCGTGCTCGTGCTTCCGTCGATGCATCATGCCGATCCCATGGCCTCGGCGATTGATCGCGTCAGCGAAGTTTCGGTCGGCGCGGTGACGGGGCTGCTCGTCTCGTTCCTGGTGCTGCCATCGCGCGCGGTGCGGCAAATTCGCGCCAGCGCGGCGAAGCTGCTCGAATTGATCGCAGAAGCCTTCAGCGAATTGCTCGCGGGCCTGACGCGCGGCCGGGACAATGACGCGCTGCATCGGATTCAAGACGGTATCGGCGCCGCAATGGTCGGCATGAATACCATTGGCGCCGAAGCTGAGCGCGAGCGCTCTGCGCGATTGTCGAGCGGGCCGGACACCGGCCCGTTGTTGCGCACGATCTTGCGGCTGCGCCATGACGTCGTGATGATCGGCCGCTCGACCGTGGTGCCGTTGCCGGTCGAGGTGCAGACACGGCTTGCCGTGCCGCTGACGGAAGTCTCGACCGTGATCGCACGCTTCCTGCGTTCGGCCGCTGCGGCCTTGCGCGAAGGCGGCGGCGCCCCGCCGATCCATCCCGTGCACGTCGCGCTTCAGCATTATGCCGAAGCGGTCGCCGCTGTGCGCCAGGACGGCCTGATCCGGGGCCAGCCGAGCGACACCGCGGAGCGCTTCTTCGCGCTGGGCTTTTCGCTCGAGCAGATGCACCAGAATCTCTGCGATCTCGACCGCGTCGTCGGCGAATGGTCGGAGGCGGCGGCCGACAAGCCCGCGCGGGCGGCGGAGTGAGCTGAAGCCGAATGGCGTTAAGTTGAAGCGGTCGGGCCGCAGGCTCGCTGCAACCTCTCCCGTTTGCGGGGGAGGGAGCCCACCTCCATGGAGGACGTCATCCGGCCGGCTCTGCAATGCGCCTCATCATGCCGCGGACCACGAGCTTGTGGAAAGGCATGATGAGGGCGAGGTAGGTCCGCCCCAGCAGGTTATGCGTCCGCACCAGCGTGGTCGAGGTCACCTGCCGCCTCGCGTCATCGCCGGCCACATCGACCACGAGGCGGAAGTCGAGATGGTAATCATTGAAGCCGGCGACGAGCTGCTCGGGGGTCTCGCTGACCACCGGAAACAGGCCGATCAGACCGTGCGGTGCCGGCGCGCCTTCGCCCGATGTCTTCAGTCCGAACGGCGCGACTATGATGTTGCGCAAGTGCAGCATCGCATCGATCCAGCCCGGCCCGTGCAGCACCATACGGGTACAGGCCTCGCGGGCATTCACGGCCGTCGCGCCGATCTCGAGGCGAAACGCATCGATGAATTGCGCACCGGCCAGGACGGCATCGGCGTCGACCTCAGGGGTGACTTCGCGGACGGTCCCGATCATTCCGCCAATTTGCGCGTCAACATCCGAAAGCGCAAGGTCAGAAGCCCGGCATAGACGAACGATCCGATCGACAGTCCGATCCAGACACCGACCGCGCCGAAATCGGCGTGGAAGGCGAGCCACCAGGCGATCGGAAAGCCGACGCACCAATATCCGATCGCGGCGAATACCAGCGTCATCCTGGTGTCATTGATGCCGCGCAGCGCGCCGCCCATGATGGTCTGGATGGCATCGGCGATGAAGAAGGTCGCGCCGACCAGGAGCAGCGTCGCGGTCAGCTCGACGGTCGCCATGCTCGCCTCGCCGCGCCCGAAGAACAGCCGTCCGAGCTGATAGCGGCCGAGGATGATCACGACGGTCAGGGCCGAGACGAACGCGATCCCGATCACCGCTGCGACGATACCTGCGCGCTTCACCGCGAGCGGCTCACCGCGGCCGAAGGCGTGGCCGACCCTCACCGTGGCCGCCATGCCGATGCCGAGCGGGACCATGAACAGCACGGCGGTGACCTGGAGCGCGATCTGATGCGCCGCGAGCGCGGTCGTCGAGATCAACCCCATCAGCAGGGCCGCCGACGAGAACAGGCCATATTCCAGCAGCAGCGAGAACGAGATCGGGGCGCCGATCGCGATGAGCCGGCGCATCAGGGGCCAGTCGATCCGCCAGAGATGAGCGAGCAGACGATAGTCCGCGAACGGCTTGCGCAGCCCCGCAATGGCGAGCGTAGCGACGAAAGTGCCGAGATTGACCAGCGTGGTCGCAAGCCCCGCGCCGAACAGGCCGAGCTCCGGCAGGCCGAACAGGCCATGGATCAGGCAATAGACCAGCCCGGCATTGATGGGGATGGCCGCGAGCGTGATCCATAGCGGCGCCTGCGGCCGGTTCACCGCGCTCATCATGCTGCGCAGCGCGATGAAGCCCAGCGCCGGCGCGATGCCCCAGGCCAGCCCGTTCAGATAGTGCTGCGCGAGCGCGGCCGAGTGCGGCGCCTGTCCGAGCGCGACCAGGATGTGCTCGCCATAGAGCGGCGAGGCCATCATCGGCAGCGAGATCATCAACGCGACCCACAGACCGACGCGCAGGGAGCGGCGGATGCGCCTGACATCGCCGGCACCAAAAGCCTGCGCGACCAGCGGCGACACCGCTGCCATCAATCCGAGCCCGAAGGTGAAGCTGACGAAATAGACCGTATGCGCCAGCGCGGCCGCGGCGACGGCGCTCTCGCCGAGCCGCCCGATCAGCGCGAGATCGGTGGTGATCATCGCGATCTGCCCGAGCTGTGTCAGCATCATCGGCACGGCCAGCCGCAGCGTCTCGACGAACTCGTCGGCGAGAGGATTCGGCGGCACGCCGGCGTGCGGCTGCGAACGAGGCTGGACAGTGTCGAGCATGGCTATCCAATAGCATCGCAGGGCGACGAAAACATGGCCTCACTCTCGTGTCCCGGACGCGCGGAGCACGAGCCGGGACCCAGATCACGAGCGCTGTCTTTGCGGTATGGGCCCCGGCTCAGCAGCGCATCACTCGCGTGCTGCGCTGCGTCCGGGGCACGAGACCATCTCAATCCAGAAGTGGAAGCCGCCTCAGTCCTTCCGCTCCGGCACGCGCTTGATCTTCGCGCCGAGCGCATTCAGCCGTTCGTCGATGCGCTCGTAGCCGCGCTCGATCTGGTCGGCGTTGTCGATCGTGGAGGTGCCCTCGGCGCAGACCGCCGCCAGCAGCATGGCCATGCCGGCGCGGATGTCGGGTGAGGTCATCGTCGCGCCGTGCAGCCGGCTGGGTCCTGCGATGATGGCGCGGTGCGGGTCGCACAATACGATGCGCGCGCCCATCGCGATCAGCTTGTCGACGAAGAACATCCGCGATTCGAACATCTTCTCGAACATCAGGATCACGCCCTCGCATTGCGTGGCGGTGACGATCGCGATCGACATCAGATCGGCCGGGAAAGCCGGCCAGGGCTGGTCCTCCAGCTTCGGCACGTGGCCGCCAAAATCGTCCTGGATCTTCAGCGTCTGGTTCGAGGGCACGATGAGATCGTCGCCTTCAATGCGGCAGACGATGCCGAGCCGTTCGAAGCCCATGCGGATCGAGCGCAGATGCTCGACGCCGGCGCGCACGATGCGAAGCGGTGAGCGCGTCACGGCGGCGAGGCCTATCAGCGAGCCGACCTCGATATGGTCCGGCTGGATCCGGTAAGTCGCACCGCCCAGCGTCGCCGGACCGTGCACGATCATGGTGTTGGTGCCGATGGCCTTCGATCTTCGCGCCGAGCGCGACCAGGAAGTTGGCGAGGTCCTGCACATGCGGCTCGGACGCGGCGTTGCGCAAATAGGTGACGCCGTCGGCGGCGACCGCCGCGACCAGCGCATTCTCGGTCGCGGTGACGCTGGGCTCGTCCAAAAACACGTCCGCGCCGGCCAGCCTTGCCGCGCGGAATTCGAGCCGGTCGGTTGCGGTGACTTTGGCCCCCAACTGCTCCAGCGCCAGCACATGTGTGTCGAGCCGGCGGCGGCCGATGACGTCGCCGCCGGGCGGCGGCAGCATGACTTCGCCGCAGCGGGCGAGCAGCGGGCCCGCGAGCAGGATCGAGGCGCGGATGCGGACGCACAAGTCGGGATCGAGATCGGCGGCGCGGATGCTCTTGGCGTGAATATGAAGCGTATTGCGGGCCGTCCATTCCGCGGCAGCGCCGACCGAGCGGATCAGCTCGACCAGCGTCTCGGTGTCGCGAATCCGCGGCACGTTTTCCAGCGTCACCGGATGCTCGGTGAGCAGGGCTGCCGCGATGATCGGCAGGGCCGCATTCTTGTTGCCGGACGGCTCGATCGAGCCCGAGAGCCGCTGACCGCCCTCGACGATGTACTGGATGGGCGCCACGAAGGTCTCACTGTTGTTGGGTGGGGCGGGTGATTTTCGAGGCGGAAACTACAGAGAATTGAGCGGGGGAGCAATTCGGGCTCGATGGCTATCACGAAGGAGGTGCGCTCCCTCTCCCGCTTGCGGGGGAGGGCTAGGGAGGGGGTGCGTCCGCGGTGGGATTGTCGAAATCTACGGAGAATATCCCCGCGAGGAGAAAGCCCTCACCCGCCGCGCTCGGGACGATGCTTCGCATCGCCCGTCGCGCGCCGACCTCTCCCGCAAGCGGGAGAGGTGCAGCGAGGTCGGGGCTAGATATCGATCGTCGCGCTCAGCGAATGTTCCTGGATGAAGTCGCGGCGCGGCTCGACCACGTCGCCCATCAGCTTGGTGAAGATGTCGTCGGCCTCGTCGACCTCCTTGACCTTCACCTGGAGCAGCGAGCGTGCGTCGATGTTGAGCGTCGTCTCCCAGAGCTGTTCCGGGTTCATCTCGCCCAGACCTTTGTAGCGCTGCAGCGTGACGCCCTTGCGGCCGGCGTCGGTGACGGCTTCGAACAGATCGACCGGGCCGTAGACCATGTGCTCGACGTCCTTGCGCCGCAGCTTGCCGGGGCGGACATAAACGTCCTGGAGCTTCACCGTGTACTCGTCCAGCTTGCGCGCCTCGACCGAGCCGAGGAAGGCGTCGTCAATGACGGCGGCTTCCTTGACGCCGCGCACCGTGCGCTCGAACTGGAAGCCATGGCCTTCCACGTATTGACCGACCCAGCCGCGTTCGACCTCGTCGGCGAGAGTGTCGAGGCGGGCGGCGATGTATTGCGCGGCCGCGGCGGCTTTCTCCGGATCGCCGTAGATCGCCTTGTTGAGCACGCCGGTGATGGCGGCCTGCTCGATCACCTTGCGATTGTAGCGGGTGTGCAGGCTGCGCAGGACGCCGCGAACAGCGCGGGCGTCGTCGACCAGCGAACGCAGGTCGCGGCCGGTACGATCGCCGCCGGTGCCGGGAATATAGACGCAATCGTCCAGCCCGGTATCGATCAGATAATCTTCCAGGGCCCGCTCATCCTTCAGGTATTGCTCGGACTTGCCGCGGTTGACCTTATAGAGCGGCGGCTGGGCGATATAGAGATAGCCGCCGTCGATGATGTCGCGCATCTGACGGTAGAAGAAAGTGAGCAGCAGCGTGCGGATGTGAGCGCCGTCGACGTCGGCGTCCGTCATCACGATGATCTTGTGATAGCGCAGCTTCTCGATCGAGAACTCGTCGCTGATGCCGGTGCCGAGCGCGGTGATGAGCGTGCCAATCTGCTCGCTTCCCAGCATCTTGTCGGGACGCACGCGTTCGACGTTGAGGATCTTGCCGCGCAGCGGCAGCACGGCCTGGAATTCGCGGTTGCGGCCCTGCTTGGCGCTGCCGCCTGCCGAGTCACCCTCGACGATGAAGAGCTCGGACTTCGCCGGGTCCTTCTCCTGGCAGTCGGCGAGCTTGCCGGGCAGCGAGGAGACCGAGAGCGGGCTCTTGCGCGTCAGCTCGCGCGCCTTTCGCGCGGCTTCGCGGGCCGCGGCCGCCTGGATCACCTTGCCGACGATCATCTTGGCTTCGGACGGGTGCTCCTCGAACCAGGCCTGGAGCGCCTCGTTGAGCACGTTCTCGACCACGGGGCGTACTTCCGAGGACACCAGCTTGTCCTTGGTCTGCGACGAAAATTTCGGGTCCGGCACCTTCACGGAGAGAACGGCGGTGAGGCCTTCGCGGCAGTCGTCGCCGGTGAGCGCGATCTTTTCCTTTTTCGCGTTGGCATCGGCATAGCCGTTGACCTGGCGCGTCAGCGCGCCGCGGAAGCCGGCGAGATGGGTGCCGCCGTCGCGCTGCGGGATGTTGTTGGTGAAGCACAGCACGTTCTCGTGGTAGCTGTCGTTCCACCACAACGCGGCCTCGACGCCGATGCCGTTGGCTTCCGCGCGCACCATGATCGGCGCAGGCACGATCGCCTTCTTGTTGCGGTCGAGATATTTGACGAATTCCTCGACACCGCCGGAATAGTGCATCTCCTCGCGCTTCTCGACCGCGTGACGCATGTCGGAGAGTGCGATGTTGACGCCGGAATTGAGGAAGGCGAGCTCGCGCAGCCGGTGCTCCAGCGTGGCGAAATCATATTCGATGTTCTTGAAGGTTTCGGTCGAGGCCTGGAACGTCACCTCGGTGCCGCGCCTGCCGGGCGCGTCGCCGACGACCTTGAGCGGTGCAACGGCGTCGCCATGGGCGAACTCGATGTAGTGCTCCTTGTTGTCGCGCCAGATGCGCAAGCCGAGCTTGCTCGACAGCGCGTTGACGACGGAGACGCCGACGCCGTGCAGGCCGCCGGAAACCTTGTAGGAGTTCTGGTCGAACTTTTCCGCCGGCATGCAGTTGGGTCATGATGACCTCGGCCGCCGAGATGCCTTCGCCCTTGTGGATGTCGACGGGAATGCCACGGCCGTCGTCGCGCACGGTGACGGAATTGTCGGCGTTGAGCACGACATCGACGCGCGTGGCGTGGCCCGCGAGCGCCTCGTCGATCGCGTTGTCGACGACCTCGTAGACCATGTGATGCAGGCCCGAGCCGTCATCGGTGTCGCCGATATACATGCCCGGACGCTTGCGGACGGCATCGAGACCCTTGAGCACGCGGATCGATTCCGCCCCGTAATCGCTCGGATTTGAGGGTTCGTTTTCGGCAGGCGTCTGCCGAGCAGGTTCTGTCATGAGAGGCCTTCGAGATGTCGCCCGAATCAGCGGCACAAAAGGCGCTGATATGCGGGCTATTTGTGCCACGAAAGACGGATTGCGCCTAGCGCAAAGTATCTCCCAGCAAGTCTTTGATCAGATAGGATTTTTTGGCCGGTTTTCAAGGCTTTTGAAGGCCGATTCCAGGCGCTGGAAAAAGCGCGATTCGAGAAGCCGTTTCGGACCGTGGAAGGCGTGGATTTTGCGGGGACGAGGGGCGTTCCGAGGCGCTTGGAACGCCCGGAACGGCCTTGCAGGCTCAATACATCTGAAGCGGCAGCACATCTCCGCTTGGCCCCACCAGGAGGCCCCAGGCATCGCCGGCGGCCACGGTGAGGGTCTCGGTCCGGGCAGGGCGTCCCGCCAGACGCAGCGCGTACTGGTACTTGCCGGGCGGCAGATCGAGCATCGGGCCCTTCGGCGACTGCGGGCCGCCGGCGCCGGCCGCGATCTTCACGGTTTGATTGTTGATCGTCAGCGATGCTTCCTTCGGCCCCATATTGCCGAGCATCAGCCTGGCCTGTCCGGCCTTCGGCATGATGTCGGCCTTGGCCGCGGCCTGCGGATTCCGCTGCACCAGGCTAACGATTGTCTCGTCCCTGGCGCGGCCGAGCTTCAGCACGGCCGGTCCCTCCGGCGAGGTGAACGCGAGCTCCGCCCGCTCGGCGGTCACAGTCGCGCCGTCGGCCTTCTCCTGCCAGCCGCGCTTGGTCAGCTCCGTGCGATAGAACGCGAGGACGTCGCCAAGCGCGGCGGGGATGCTGGCTTCGAGCTCGCTCCGGAACGACTGGTCGCTGCCGGGGAATTTCGTGGAGCTAACTCCGGTGGAGCTGTGCTGCGTGGGCACCGGCAGGGCGGAATCGGGATCGAGCGTGAGCGGCTCGGCCGGCTTGGCTTGCACCGACTCGACCTGTCCCGGCTTGGCCTGGGCGGGCTTCGCTGCAGCCATCACCAGGCCCGATCCGTTGGCGCTGACATTCACCTTCGGCCCCATCTGCATTACGGTCATCGAGATCGATTTGCCACCCTTTGCGAACTCCATTACCGCCATGTTCGGCTGGTTGATGACGGACGGCTGCTCCTTCCAGCCTGCTGATTTCAGCAGCGCCCGGTAGAACGTGGCGAGCGCCTTGACGCTTGAGGTGGAAGCGAATTCGAGCCGGCCGGCGCCGCCTTCGAACTTCACGCCCTCGGCGGTTTCAGGCAGCGGCACCGGCGTCTTGCTGTCGGCCAGTGCATTCAGCGGCGCATCTGACAGCGCGGCCGCCTGCACCTTGCGTCTTGCGTCGTCGGCGGTGATGAGCTGCTTGGCCGCACCTAACGCATCCCCAAGGAACTTCTCGTCGGCCTCCTTCTTCGCCTGGGCACGGGCGGCAAGTGCGGATTCCTTCACCTGCGCGGTCAGGCTGACCATGGTGAAATCGTATTTGCGGCCAAGCCGCAGCAGGCCGGTTTCCTCAGCCGAAGAGATCCTGATCGCGACCTCGTCGCCGGGCGCGCGCGGCGCGCTGCCGTCCTCCTGCCAGCCGCGCGCGGCGAGCTCGCGATGATAGAAAGCGAGCACGGCGGGCAGCTCGGCCATCGCGGCGGCTGACATTTCGCGCTTGTCGGAGCTTGCGCTGCCGAGGCCCTTGGCCGTCTTGGTCGGGCTCGGTCGCGGCAGGCCGGCCAGATCGCTATCCGCTTTGAGCTCGCTGGGTAGCGCAAAGGGCGCGACCCGGATATCGACATTGGTGCGGCCATCGTCGCGGCGCGTCAGCGTCAGCATCACGGGCTTCTGTTGATAAAAGCCGGTCTCCTTGCTATCGGCGTGCGCGTAGAACGCGCGCAGGCCGTTAGGAACGGTTTCATCCAGGCTGGTCGTCCAGCGCGCAGCGGTTTCCGGCGTGAGCTTCTGCCAGCCGATCGCAGCCATCTGGCTGCTGTAGAAGTCCGACGTTGCATCGAGCGGCGTCGGCGCGATGCAGTCGAGATAGGGCCGCGTCCCGTCAAACACGATGTCGCTTGCGCCTTCCGGAAATGGCACGTTCCCGTAGATCCGGTCGGTCGTGTAGTAAACCACGGACTGGTCGGGCCGGCCGAGCGCCTGCGTGAAATGAACGAAAAGGCCCTGCCGACCCTTCTTGAACTTCAGCAGGCTGCTTTTCTCCTCCAGCGGCATCACATAGGGCACCCAGCCGTTGGCAATCAGGAGCTTTTGGACCGCGGGCAGCGTCACCGCCTGCGGCGTCGGCATGCGATACTCGGCGCGATAGGGATCGGGGCGCGAGGTGTCTTCCACCGCGCCCTCGAGCTGCGGCAGCGCGTGAACGTCGACGATGCCCTCGTCGGCGCCGGCCGCGATCGAGCAACTCGCCATCAGGAAGAGACCGCATGCAAGCAGCTGCCATCGTGCCGGGACTTGCGTCCCGCGCGGGATCATCGACATGGTTACGTCTCCAGGATGCCGCGCGGCGCTTTGGCCGTGCGATTGCAACGGCTGCGCCACCGTCGGCGCGGTCTCAGACCAGAAGTCGCGTCGGGAAGCGGGCAGGTTCAAAGATCTCGGAGGTCTCAATAGAGCTGGAGCGGCGACCATGCCTCGCCGTCGCGCCCGACGGTGAGCTCCCAGGCGTCGCCGGCCGCGACGGTCGGTGCGGGCAGCTTGGCATCGGGATCCAGCGTGAGGTCGGCCGAGAACAGCGGCGACAGATGCGGCATCCAGGCGCCGGCGCTTGCCGCGAGCATGCACGTCGCGAGCAAGACGAGGCCGCACGCAAACGCCCGCCATCGTGCCGAGGCTTGCACCCCGGACCTTACCGTCCGCATCCCATTCTCCAGGAATGTCGCGCGCGTCAGTGTCATCGCGCGATGGCAACGGCTGCGACACTATTGGCGCGGCCTCAGACAGCTAGTCGTTGACGGGACCACGCGGGTTCAATGCGGCGGCTCACCGGCGCGCGCTGACTTGTCCGCTCTCGACGTCAAAGATCTCGCCCCCGGTGCCGATCTCGGCGAAGGCGGCCGGATCTGCGCCGGTCAGCCACACCTGCGCGCCGAGCTTGCGCAGCTCGTCGAACAGCGCCGCGCGCCTGCTGGGATCGAGATGCGCGACGACCTCGTCGAGCAGCAGCAGCGGCACGATGCCGGTCATCTCGGCGACCAGGCTCGCATGCGCCAGCACCAATCCGATCAGCAACGCCTTCTGCTCGCCGGTCGAGGCATCGCGCGCCGGCATGCTTTTCGGCGCGTAGATCACCTGGAGATCGGTGAGATGCGGACCGTCCGTGGTGCGGCCGGCGATGGCGTCACGCGGACGGTTGTCGCGCAGGATCTGGCGGTAGCGGTCCTCGACCGACGTCGCCGTCTCGTTCAGCAGCGCGTTCTCCATCCAGCCGTCGAGCCCGATTTGCGCCGAGGGGAAGGCGGAGGTCTGCGCGCGTGCATTCAGCATGCCGGTGAGACGTGCCGCAGTCTGGCCGCGGGTTGCGGCGACGGCGACCGCAAGCTCCGCGGTCTCGCGCTCGATCGCGTCACACCAATGGTCGTCGTAATTGCGCGTCTCGAGCAGGCGGTTGCGCGAGCGCAGCGAGCGGTCCAGCGCCGAGATGCGGCTGGAATGGTCGCTGTCGATGGCAAGCACGAGGCGGTCGAAGAAGCGCCGGCGCTCGGACGCCGCACCCATGAACAGCCCGTCCATCGCCGGCGTCAGCCACACCATACGGATATGGTCGCCGAAGGACGCCGCCGAATTGACCGGTTCGCGGTCGATGCGGCAGCGCCGGCTGACCGGGCTGTCGGCGCGCGGCGGATCGATGCCGGTGCCGAGCGTGGCGAGGCCCAGCGCGCCCTCGACCTGTGCAGATACCGCCCAGGAACCGTCGCCCTGGTTGTCGGCAACGTCGTCCAGGGTCGCACGCCGCAAGCCGCGTCCCGGCGACAGGAACGAGATCGCCTCGATGCAATTGGTCTTGCCCGCCCCGTTCGGCCCGACCAGCGCCACCATGTCAGCCGTCGCCTCGAGCCCCGCCGCCCGGTAATTGCGAAAATGCGTCAGCGTCAGGCGATGAATGCGGGAGGGGGTCATGATTTGCGGGCACACTCTGATCCCTCCCCCCTTGTGGGGGAGGGTGGCGCCTCACGAAGTGAGGCGACGGGTGAGGGGTATCTTACCGCCCGGCGAGCTTTGCAAGGATATCCTCCTGCACCGCCACAGGTCGCTGCAACACATCGTTGTTCCAGTAGCGCGCCGTCTGAAATCCTTCGGCCGCAAGCATGGCCTCACGGGCAGCGTCGCCTTGTGATTCTACGTGCTGGCTGCCGTCGATCTCGATCACAAGGCATTTCTCGAAGCAGAGTCGAGAATGTAGTTTTTGAACGGGACTTGCCGACGAAACTTGAAGGCGGACAGCCGGCGTTCTCTGAGCAGCCGCCACATCGCAGCTTCCGCATCAGTCGGCTCATGCCGCATGTTCTTCGCAAATTGGCGGAGATGTTTGGGGACTGGCCGATGGGACGGATCTTGCGGCACTAACCCCTCACCCTATCGAGCTTGCGTCGACCAGCGGAGTAGCCCTCTCCCACAAGGGGAGAGGGCGCAGCAATGCGCATCGCGCTTGCTTCCAAAAGCAGGGTGCGCGTGGCGTAGAGCTACGTTCCTCACACTCGCATCGGCATCAGCACGTACAGCGCGCTCTTGTCGTCGCGGTCCTGCACCAGCGTCGGCGAGCCGGGGTCGGCGAGCCGGAGCGTTGCGACGTCGCCTTCGATCTGGGCTGCGATGTCGAGCAGATAGCGGGAGTTGAAGCCGATATCGAGAGCGTCGGAGGCGTATTCGACTTCGAGCTCTTCGGTCGCGCTGCCGGAATCCGGGTTGGTCACCGACAGCACCAGCTTGCCCGGCGACAGCGACAGTTTCACGGCCCGCCCGCGCTCGCTGGAGATGGTGGAAACGCGGTCGACCGCGTTCTCAAAATCCTTCTTGTCGACGACGAGTTCCTTGTCGTTACCCTGCGGGATGACACGGCTGTAATCGGGGAAGGTGCCGTCGATCAGCTTCGAGGTCAGGACCACATTGCCGATGGTAAAGCGGATCTTTGCCTGCGACAGCTCGATCGTGACCTCGGCCTCGTTGTCCTCGATCAGGCCGCTGCACCTCGCTGACCGTCTTGCGCGGAACGATCACGCCGGGCATGCCGTCGGCGCCCTTGGGCTGGACCAGGTCGAGCTGCGCGAGGCGGTGGCCGTCGGTGGCGACGCCGCGCAGGGTCGCGGCATTGGCGGAGCCTGCGGCATGCAGATAGATGCCGTTGAGGTAGTAGCGCGTCTCCTCGGTGGAGATCGCGAACTGGGTGCGGTCGATCAGCCGCTTGACGTCCTTGGCGGCGAGCGAGAACGAATGCGACATGTCGCCGGCGGCCAGATCCGGAAAATCATTCTCCGGCAGCGTCTGCAGCGTGAAACGGGAGCGGCCGGCGCGGATCGCCAGCACGGCGCGGTCGCCGTCGGCTTCGAGCACGATCTGCGAACCATCGGGCAGCTTGCGCACGATGTCGTAGAACATGTGCGCCGGCACGGTGGTGGACCCTGCGGTCGCGGTTTCCGCCGCGAGCGTTTCCGTCACCTCGAGGTCGAGGTCGGTCGCCTTCAGCGACAATTTCGCGTTCTCGGCCCGGACCAGCACGTTGCCGAGGATTGGAATCGTGTTGCGGCGCTCGACCACGCGGTGGACATGGCCCAGCGACTTCAGGAGTTGCGCGCGTTCGACCGTAACCTTCATTGCACTACTCGCCCGATCCCCAAGGAAACACAAATTTGGAAAAGCCGGGCGGCGGGACGCGCGCCACGGTACCGAAGACCCCCAAAGCCGGATCATCCAGCCGATATGACCAAAGCCTTCAGGGTCGCGCAAGGTGGCGCGTAAAGTCATCCGTTTCAAGGGATCGCGGGATGGTTCCCCACGATTTACCGGCAAAAACACGCCCGCCGCCCAGGCATGGCCGGGGCGGCGGGGGGAAGGGGAAAGACCTGGGCGTTTATTCCTGAAGCTGACGCTTCAGCGATTCGACCTCGTCCGACAGCGCCGTGTCCTTGGAAACCAGGGCTTCGATCTTGCGAACGGCGTGCAGCACCGTGGTGTGGTCGCGCCCCACCGAAGCGGCGGCCGATTTCCGGCAGCGAGCGCAGGGTCAGCGTCTTGGCGAGATACATCGCCACCTGGCGCGGACGGACCACGTTGGCGGTCCGGCGCGAGGACAGCAGGTCGGAGCGGCTGACATTATACTGCCGCGCCACCACACGCTGGATGTCCTCGATCTTGATGCGCTTCGGCTCCTGCGGCCGGATCAGGTCGCGCACCTCGTGCTCGGCCATTTCCAGCGTCACCGGCCGGTTGTTGAGCTTCGAGTGCGCGAGCAGGCGGTTGATCGCGCCTTCGAGATCCCTGCCGTTATGGGTGATGGCGCGGGCCAGATAGGTCAGAACCTCCTCCGGCACCTCGAACGTCGCGTGATGGGCGCGGGCCGCCGCGACGCGCGACTTGAGAATGCCATGCCGCAGCTCCTCGCCGAGCGAGGCCATCTCGACCACGAGGCCGCCGGCCAGCCGCGAGCGCACGCGATCATCGAGGCTTTCGAGATCGGACGGCGGCACGGTCGGCCGCGATCACGACCTGGCGTCCGGCGTCGATCAGCGCGTTCAGGGTGTGACAGAACTCGGCCTGGGTCGACTTGCCCTGCAGGAACTGGAGATCGTCGATCACGAGCACGTCGATGCCGCGCAGCGCTTCCTTGAAGGCGAGTGCCGTCTGCGTCTTCAGCGCGGCGACGAAGCCGTACATGAATTTTTCCGCGGTCAGGTAAAGCACCTTGCGCTCGTTGCCGGAATTTCCGGCCCAGGTCACTGCCTGCAAGAGATGCGTCTTGCCGAGTCCAACACCCGCATGGATGTAGAGCGGATTGAACATGACGGGATCGCCGCGGCGACCCTCCGCGACTTGACGCGCAGCGGCATGCGCCAGCGTGTTGGAGCGGCCGACGACGAAGCTTGCGAAGGTCAGGCGCGGATCGAGCGGCGAGCCGCCGAGCGCATCGTGATTGGCCGAGACCGGCGCGGTCGCGGTCGAGCGCAGCTCCGGCGCAGGCGAGCGGCGCGCTTCGACGGGCGCGGGCACTTCCTTCTGCTGAACGACCGGACGCACGGCCGAACGAACGGTGAGATCGATACGATGCACTTCGGGCATCTCGGCCTGCCAGCACGACAGCACGCGCTCGGCGTAATGCGCCTGAATCCAGCTCTTCAGGAAGCGCGTGGGGACCGAGAGCCGCACGCTCTCCTCCTGCACACCTTCCAGATCCATGCGAGCAAACCAGCTCGTATAGACGTCTTCGCCTACGTTCGTGCGCAGCCGGCTCTTCACGCGTGACCAGCGATCCTGTTCCGATGGGTTCATCGTTAAAAAACTTCTCTTGAGAGATAAGGTTGCGTTGTGAACGCCAAGCGGGGTTCCCCGTCATGGCGCGACCTCAAGCGATTCCATCGTCGGGCACAGCTCGACCGTTCGGCGCGAACGCCGCGAGGTCAGATCAGCGATGTCGGAGATGGAGAGTTCGCGAGGTCAGCGCGTACTCGGCGCGCCCTCACACGAGGGGGGCTGAACGCAGGACGGATCGGAGACGGCATCATCGAACGATGGAATCTGTGTCAACACCGCGTTGAATCCGTAGGACATGATACCTCCCCGTCCTGCCGCGATCGCTCACGGCAAGGTCCTGCCTGAAAAAACAACCGCATCTGAATTGCTCCAGCCGCGGATGCGCCCGTCTGTACTCGCCGTCCGCTCGGCTTCGCCATCCTGCGTGTCGGAGTAGCCTCGAGATGTCTCTCATTTTGCGCTGGGCGCGAGCGGGAAGATCCCGCTTGGAGACATTCAGACAAAGAACTACCGTTCCCATATTGCTATGGGTTTCGAACCGACAATCGCTGGGTTAAGCGTCGCTTACGTGCACATCGCCGCCGATTTGCACGCTCGCCCCGTTTCCGATACCGCGCTGGTCTCAAGATCGTGGGCGCCGCTGACGCCTTAAGGAATACACTATGCCGAAGGACTCGCAACGAAATTGATTCACACTTGAGGCGTCAAAAAACTTGATCTGCGTTAACGCCGCGCGCGACTTGTGCACAGGCTTCAGACCAAGGTTTTGGATTCGTGCACAGAATCGAAAGAGCCGCGCCTTGTGTGACAATTCTCCGCCACTGCCAAAAATTCTTTACAAAAGCGTCACGCGGCGAGACGCGCGGGCGATTTTTCCAAATGCTTGGCGTCACTATGTCGATAAGTGATTAGCGAGACACCGTTTTTTGAGTCTCGTTTCACAGGGTAACTCCATCGCCTGGCGCGATCCGGTGAAACTACGGTGTGAAGAACGCGCAGGCGCAGGAATTCAACTTGAGCCCGCCTCGCAAGGGCTTTTTGCACCGCGGTGAAAAGTTTCCCCTGTTGCAAAATCACCCGCAGGTAGAACTAATGGTGTGGACGCCGCGATCCTTCGATCGAAGGTCGGTCGCGCCTGACTGCTTGCGTGACTATGGCTGGCAACAAAAAAGCCCGGCGTGATGCCGGGCTGTTTGACGCGTGCGATGTGCGCTCGAATCGTCCGATCGAACGAAGGCTTGCTAGGTCACTCGCCAGATTACTCGCGGGCTTACTTGGCGAGCTTGGCGATCTGCGCGGTGAGCCGCGAGACTTTGCGGCTGGCGTTGTTCTTGTGAATGATGTTGCGCTGGGCGGCGCGCATCAAAGCGGGCTCGGCATTCGCCAGCGCCGTCACGGCGGCGGCGCGGTCGCCGGTCTTGATGGCTTCTTCGACGTTACGCACGGCACCGCGCATCTGGGTGCGGCGCGACTTGTTGACGGCGGTGCGGCGGGCGATCTTGCGCGTCGCTTTCTTGGCGGAAGTGGTATTGGCCATGGTCTCAATGTCCTTTGCGGGTACCGGTCGCGTCTTGGTCGGTAGCGCCGGCTTGCTTGACCGCGTAATCGACGCTCGGAATCAGGGTGTTCGGTTGCTAGGCTGTTCCCGGAACATGAGCGACAGCCTTGCGGCTGTCTCCGAGGCCCAAAGAGCCTCTAAGCCCAAAGAGCCTGCAACTGCTCAAAGAACAGCGGCGGCAGGATTGCGCCCGCCGCCAGTTGGCGCCCTTATAGAGAGGGTCTTTGGCACCGTCAACGCTTTCCCGGGCTGGAAAACCAGCCCTAGGGCCTGGATGAGTGCCGTAACGCCCTGAAGAGGTTGAATTTCTGCCGTCTGCCTTGTATTGGCTGGCAGCGTTACGAGGATCGTCCGATCGGGCGACCATATAAGGTGAAGCATGATCCGCGGCTTTTTCCGACTGATTGGGCTGTTGCTGCTCGCCGGCGGATTCATCTTCATGGTCTATGACGGCGCCCGCTGGGTGGCTGACCAGACCCTGCGGTTCACCCGCTTCGGCCAGTTCTGGAACGACATCAATCAGGGCAGCCAGACGGCGTTCCGGACCTGGGTCGAGGCCAAGGCGCCATGGCTCTGGACCTCGGTGATCCGCCTGGTGCTGGATCAACCGGTTTTCGCCGTCCTCGGCATTCTGGGCATCCTCCTGATGATCCTGTTTCGCCCGCGCAAGCCGCTGATCGGTTATTCCCGGGATTGAGCTTTCAATCCCCGACTGAGCCGGGCGCGCGCGGCGTAACAGGGCTGCCCCTTGCGGCGTAGATCCCTATATTCCCACCTGATCGCGAGCACGCCGCCTGAGCACCTGTCTCAAGCGACCGACAGCTCGTTGCGGAGATTCAATCATGCTTTTCATGCGCAAGACCACCGCATTGCCGAGCGCCACGGAAGCGCTGCCCGGCCGTGCGCAAGCTATTCCGACCGCGACCAGCCATTTCGTCAACGGCGCGAAGTTGCAGCCGCCTTATCCCGCAGGCCTCGAGCAGGCGGTGTTCGGGCTCGGCTGCTTCTGGGGCGCGGAGCGCAAGTTCTGGGAGCTCGGCGACGGCGTTTACGCCACCGCCGTCGGCTATGCCGGCGGCCACACGCCGAATCCGACCTATGAAGAGACCTGCTCAGGCCGCACCGGCCACACCGAAGTGGTGCTGGTCGTGTTCGATCCGAAAAAAATCTCCTACGAGAAGTTGCTGACGATTTTTTGGGAGAGCCACAACCCGACCCAGGGCATGCGCCAGGGCAATGATGTCGGCACGCAGTACCGAAGCGCGATCTACACTTATTCGGACGCGCAGAAGAAAGCGGCCGATCAATCGAAGGCGCTCTATCAGAAGGCGCTTGCCGCAAAAGGTCTCGGCGCCATCACCACCGAGATCGCACCCGCCGGCGAATTCTATTTTGCCGAGGACTATCACCAGCAATATCTGGCGAAGAATCCCGCCGGCTATTGCGGTCTGGGCGGCACCGGCGTGTCCTGCCCGATCGGCGTCGGTGTGAGCGCGTAAGCTGGCGACGAACTCGCTGTACCTCTCCTGCAAGAGCAGGGCAGCGGCATTTGAGAGCAGTTTCCGGCGGCCCATCCTTCGAGACGCCCGCTTTAGGCGGGCTCCTCAGGATGAGGATGGAGTGTACGGCAACAGTTTCAACAGGCACCGATGCCGATTAGCCTCATCCTGAGGAGACCGCAGAGCGGTCGTCTCGAAGGACGAGGCGCGCGTTCAGGCTGGCCCAAAAGGCCATATGCGATAGCAGTGCCCGCAAGCGGGAGAGGGAGCGCAGCGAGCATCGTCGCGCCCCTCAACGCTTTATTAACCATAACCGGTGCAACACTGGATCTGTCTCGTTTCGAGGGATAGGTCCGGTGCCGGTTGCACGCGCGTTTCGATGGTCGATCTTGGCAACGTCCTTGGCAGCGTCCGCCGCGCTTGCGCTTGGCGGCTGCATGCAGACCGCCGGCCCTGTCGCGGTGATGCAGCCGCGCGCCGATCTCGACTCCATGGCCTATGGCCAGCCCTATTACGCGCCACAGCCGGTCGTCGTCGGCGACGGGGGCGGCGCCATCGGGGCTCTGCGCAATTCCTTTGCCTCTTCGCCTGCGCCCATGCCGGTCGGTTATGCCGCACCGATGGCGGCGCCGGTCCGCTACGATTCCTCCTACCATCTCGATGCAGGCGACAGGCTGCGCGTCGTGGTCTATGGCCAGGAAGGTCTCACCAACAGCTACGCCATCGATGCTGGCGGCTCCATCACCATGCCGCTGATCGGCGGCGTGCCGGCGCGCGGTCGTACCCCGGCCGGCCTCGCCGGCGAGATCGCCGCACGCTTGCGCAGCGGCTACATCCGCGAGCCTTCGGTGGCCGTGGAGATCGAGGCCTATCGCCCGTTCTTCATCCTCGGCGAAGTCTCCGCGCCCGGACAATATCCTTACGTACCGAACATGACGGTCGAAAGCGCCG
The DNA here is from genome assembly GCF_054056815.1 of Bradyrhizobium sp. LB13.1. Taxonomy (NCBI): domain Bacteria; kingdom Pseudomonadati; phylum Pseudomonadota; class Alphaproteobacteria; order Hyphomicrobiales; family Nitrobacteraceae; genus Bradyrhizobium; species Bradyrhizobium sp. LB13.1. The sequence goes on from NZ_JBSRYQ010000001.1 coordinate 867,752, forward strand.
TCGCGATCGCGGGCGGCTTCTCGCCGCGCGCCAAGCGCGACGTGGTCACCGTCACGCACACCGAAGCCGGCGGCTCCATGCGCGCTATCGTCCCGCTCGGCACGCCCCTGGCCCCCGGGGACACCGTGTTCATCGGCGAGCGCTGGTTCTAGCTCACCGCCTGAAATCCAGCCGTCCGCTCGGAAAACATCCGTCGATCCTGTTGGCGTCGACCACTAGCCCGATCCATGGCCGCGTGATCGCCGGCGTGGTCAGGTTGATGTATTTTCCGACCAGGCGACCCGCGCCGTCGCGCGCGGCATCGATCAGCCCGTGCCGACGACCGTCGTCCCAGTCGAAGCGCAGATAGATCCGCTCGCCTTTGACCTGAACCTCGGCGCGTCCCTGCTTCCATTTCTCCGCCGTATCGCCGGCGATGGTCGGATCGGCGCCGCCATTCCAGCGGCTTGCCCAGCGGCCCTCGATCGGATCGGACATTGTCGCGATGGAGGCCCATGCCGCCGCGTTGCCGTCGGTTGCATCGCCGGCCAGCGTGGCGGTCGCGGCATAGTCCGTCACTTCGGAATCATCGGGCGAGGGGACGTCCATGGTTCCGAATGGATTGCGGATGACGAGGTGCGTGATGTCCTGCTGCATGGCGGTCTCCTGGCGTGAGCTGGCTTGATCCGCCTGCTCTATCGCCACGCGCCGTGAGGCGGCCACCCGATTCCTGCTCTCCTCATTCCGGGCCTGCGCCGCTCGACGTACCCCGGAATGACGGCAGCAAGTGCGGCCCTATTTCAAATGCTTCGCAAAAAAATCCATGCTGCGCGGCCAGGCGATGTCAGCGCTGGCTTTGTCGTAGCTCGGCCGCTCGTCGCAATGGAAGCCGTGCTGGGCGCCCGGATAGACGAAGACCTCGACATCCGGCCGCTTGGTCTTGACGGTCTCGACGTCGGTCAGGGGGATGCCGGTATCCTTCTCGCCGAAATGCAGCTGCGTCGGCACTTTCGGTGTCTCGTCGGCAAAGCGCGCGACCGCGCCGCCGTAATAACCGATCGCGGCCTTCAGGCCCGACAGCCGCGTCGCCGCGACGAAGGCGATGCTGCCGCCGAGACAGAAACCGATAATGCCGACCGGGCCGACGCTCTTCACCGCATCGATCGCCGCCTGCGTGTCGCGCAGCATCGCCTCCCAATCCGGGCTGGCGACGAACTTGCGCGCTTCCGCGATCTCGTCAGGCGTGTAGCCCGACTGGAAGCCCGGCGACGTCCGGTCGAAGATCGACGGCGCGATCGCGACATAACCCTCCCCGGCGAGGCGATCGCAGACCGAGCGGATGTGATGATTGACCCCAAAGATCTCCTGGATCACCACCACCGCGCCCTTCGCCGTGCCCGAGGGCTCAGCGCGATAGGCACCGAGCTGGAAATTGTCGGAAGCCGTCAGTTTGATGTCTTGTCCCACGCGGGTTGTCCTTTTTGGTTGTCACGAATTCTAATCTCTCCCCTCATCCTGAGGAGCGCGCCCCTTGCGCGCGTCTCGAAGGATAGAGGCCCGTGACGCTTCAGCCGGGCCTTCATCCTTCGAGACGCTTGCTTTGCAAGCTCCTCAGGATGAGGGGAGGCAGGCCGTGCCTGCATGGTTCTCGCGGTGATGCGCAATATCGTCCGCCAGACGCGCGCAAGGGGCGCGCTCCTGGCCATGAGGAGAACCACCTACTCCCACATCCAGTTTTCGCCGTAGTCTTCCTTCCATCCTGCCAATCGTCCGTGACGGAATTGCAGGAACAGGCGATGGCGAGAGGGTATCAATCCGCTGCCGCCGATGTTGCGCAAAGCGAGGTAGATCTCGCTGCCGGGACGCCCGCGGACGTATCGCAGCGGCTGCCCCAGGGCGCGCGCGGTCTGCTCGGCGTCCATGCCGAAAGCGAGTGGCGTATTGTTCGACAAGGTCGCGACAAAAGGGAGACGCGGCGGCATGGTGCCGAACGGCTCGGCCTGCGCAGATACCGATACCAACACCGCGCCCGCCGCCAACATCGCTCGCTTCATTGCCAGTGTTCCTGTCCGACCGTCCTATCCCGGCAAGTTCTTCAGGAAAGGCACCACCGCGTCAACAAAAGCCTGCGGCTGATCGATGTTGACGGCATGCCCGGCGGCGGGGATCACGACCTTTTGCGCGCCGGGAATTTTCGCGGCCATGTAATCGGACGCTGCGAGGAACGGCGTGTCGTCGGCGCCGACAACGATCAGCGCCGGCACCTTGATATCCGGCAGCAGCTCGATCACCTTCGCATCGCGCTGGGTCAGCATGCCGCGTGCGGCAAGCGCCAATCCCCTGGCATTGCGATGGCTGGCCGTGGCGCGCTCGCGCGTCGCTGCCTTCAGCATGTCGAGGCCTTCGCGATCGAGTCTGTCGGCAGTGGCGAGCGCTCGCGCGTTCCAGGCCTCGCGCGCGTCGTCCTTCTTGAAGCCCGGGCCGGTGTCTATGATCAGCAGCGCGCGGGCGCGCATCGGATGCGCGCGAGTGAAAGCGAGTGTCATGTAGCCGCCGAGCGACAGCCCGCCGATGATGGCGCGCTCAGCGCCGGCTGCATCGAGGATCGCGGCCATGTCGCCGACGGTCAGCGCCTCGCTGTAGGCGGCGGGATCGTCGGGATAGTCGGACTGGCCGTGACCGCGCATGTCCCACAAGATCAGCTTGTGATCCCCGGCAAGCGCATCGATCTGCCCATGCCACATTGCCGAGGTCGAGGAGTAGCCATGGGTCAGCAGCAGTGGCGGTCCCTCGCCATGAACCTCGTAATAGATTCCGACGCCGTCCCGATCGATCCTTGGCATTGCTTCCACCTTGTTATCTTGCTTCTTGGCCCATCCTAACGCGCTGGGTTACTCGGAGGAAACCGCCTGATTGCGATGGCTTGCATGTCTGGCGCCGCACTCGGTTGCGTTCAGTGGCTGCAACACCGCCCTTGTCGCGACGCACAACGAGCAGGCGGCGCGTTTGTTTCGATCGATTCCAAATTGCATTTGCCTCCGCCGCTGAACGCGATCATTCTTGCGGGCAAGGCTGGCGCCGGTCCGGTGGGCGTCCGCGACACAAGTTGCCGCCGTAAGCGGCTTCATGCACCGGCAGGGGAAGACGCCTATGCCAATTCTCACCATCAACGGGCGGAGTATGTCCGTGGATGCGGCGAACGACACGCCGCTCCTCTGGGCGATCCGCGAGCAATTGCAGATGACCGGCACCAAGTTCGGCTGCGGTGCCGGCCTGTGCGGTGCCTGCACCGTGCACGTCAACGGCGAAGCCGTGCGTTCGTGCCAGACCATGGTCGGCGATGTCGCCGGCAAGAAGATCACCACCATCGAAGGCCTCGCCGCCAAGGGCGATCATCCCTTGCAGAAGGCATGGATCGCCGAGCAGGTTCCGCAATGCGGCTACTGCCAGTCCGGGCAGATCATGCAGGCGGCTTCGCTGCTCGCGAAGAATTCCAATCCGACCAAGGAAGAGGTCGTGGCGCATATGGACGGCAATCTCTGCCGTTGCATGACCTATTCGCGGATCCAGAAGGCAATCATGCGCGCCGCAACCGAGATGCGCACCGCATCCGCCTCCGGCAACGAACGGAGGCCCACATGAATAAGCACATCAAGAGCGTTACAGCCGAAACGACCGATCTTAGCCGCCGCTCCTTCCTGGTCGGCACCGCCGCAACCGGCCTCGTGCTCGGTTATGCCGGTGTACCCGGCATCGGTGAGGCGCTTGCGGCGCCCTCCAACTTCGAGCCCAGCGTCTGGTACGCGATCGCGCCCGATGGTCTTGTCACCGTCACCTGCGGCAAGGCCGACATGGGCCAGCACATCGCCTCCACCATGGCGCAGATCGTGGCCGAAGAGTTAGGGGCCAAATGGAGCGACATGCGCGTTCAGCTTGCCTCCAACGATCCGAAGTTCAACGACCCCGTGCTCGGTGCGCAGATCACCGGCGGCAGCTGGTCGACCATGATGAACTTCGACGCCATGAGCCGCGCGGGTGCCGCGGGCCGCATGGCCTTGACGGAAGGCGCGGCCGCCGCGATGGGCGTGCCGGCCTCCGAGCTCGTGGTGCGCGATTCCATGATCGCGCATCCGAAGTCGAAGAAGCAGATGTCGTTCGCAGATGTCGTCAAGAGCGGTAAGGCGACCAAGACCTTCACGCCGGACGAGCTGAAGGCGATCAAGCTGAAGACTCCGGATCAGTACACCATGATCGGCGTGTCGGTGCCGCAGCTCGACATCCCCTCCAAGACCAACGGCACGGCCAAATACGGCATCGACGTGATGATTCCGGGCATGGCTTATGGCGCGGTGGTCACGCCGCCGGTGCGCTTCGGCGCCACGGTGAAATCGGTCGACGACAGCGCCGCCAAGAAGGTGCCGGGCTTCATCAAGGCCGTCACCCTCGACGACAAGACGCAGACGACGTCGGGCTGGGTGGTGGCGGTGGCCAACACCTACGCCAACGCCAAGAAGGCCGCTGCCGCGCTGAAGATCAGCTATGACGGCGGTCCCAACGCGAAGGTGTCGAGCGAGTCGCTGTATGCCGAGGCCAAGCGGCTGCAGGCTCTCGACGATTCCGGACAGTTCTTTGTCAAGGACGGCGATCCCGTGGCCGCGTTCGGCACGGCGGCCAAGGTGCTGGAGGCGGAGTACACCACCAGCATCAACATCCACGCACCGATGGAGCCGATGAACGCCACCGCGGAGTTCAAGGGCGACATCCTGCACATCTATTCCGGCAACCAGTTCGCGACGCGCTCCGGCGGGATCGCCGCGGGTGCAGCCGGGATCGATCCGAAGTTCGTGGTCATGCACCAGATGTGGCTCGGCGGCGGCTTTGGCCGCAGGCTCGATGCCGACATGATGATTCCGGCGGTGCAGGCGGCGAAGGCCATCGGCAAGCCGGTGAAGGTGATCTACACGCGCGAAAACGACATGACGATGGACTTCTCGCGTCCGCTCACCTTGCAGAAGGTGAAGGCCGGCGTGGACGGCGACGGCAAGCTCATCGCGCTCAGCCACGACGTGGTCTCGGCCTGGCCGACCCAGCGCTGGGGAATTCCTGATTTCCTGACGCCGTCGGTCGACAAGAAGGGTCCACTCGACTCGTTTACGGTGAACGGGGCCGACTTCTTCTACACCGTGCCCAACCATTATGTGCGCGCGATCAAGAACGAGATGGCGCACAACGCCACCCCGTCCGGTCAGCTCCGATCGGTGGCGCCCGGCTGGACGTTCTGGGCGGTCGAAAGCATGATCGACGAGATCGCGGCCGCGACCGGCAAGGACCCGGCGCAGTTCCGCATCTCGCTGCTCGACGGCGCCGGCAAGAACGACGGCGGCGCGCAGCGGCTCCGCAACACGCTGCTCGCCGCGATGGGTCTCGCCGGTTACGGCAGCAGGAAGCTGCCGAAGGGTGAGGGCATGGGCGTCGCCTGCGTGTCGTCGCAGGAACGCGCGACCGCAAGCTGGACGGCCTGCGTTGCCCATGTCGCCGTCGCGCCGTCGGGCGAAGTAACCGTGAAGAAGCTCACGGTCGCAACCGACGTCGGCACGCAAGTGCATCCCGACAACATCCGCGCCCAGGTCGAGGGAGCGGCGCTGTGGGGCCTTTCGCTGGCGATGTACGAGAAGGCGACGCTGAAGGATGGTGGCATCGAACAGACCAATTTCGATAGCTACACGCCCGTTGCGCATGAGCCAGATGCCGGAGGTCGCGATCGCCGTGATCGCCAATGGCGAAAAGGCCACCGGCGTCGGCGAGCCTGCCGTGACGGTGATTGCACCCGCGATCGGCAACGCCATCTTCAACGCTTCGGGCGCCCGCGTCCGAGCCCTGCCGATCACGGCCGAAGCCGTGAAGGGCGCGATGAAGGCGTAAGCCGGCCGCGATTGACCTGACATGATCCGCCGGAGGGCAGTCTCCGGCGGATTTGTCGTTGGAAAACCCCTTTATTTACAAGCACATCCCTACTGTGCATGGGGTTGTTTTCGCCCTTTTGAGTGGAACCGCTCGGGGAGGCGAAATCCGTAAGATTGTCCCTGATTCCGCAGGGTTCCATTGAGCACGCCTCTTAAGGGCCGGAGAACCTGATCCGGCTTAGGCTGACGCCAAATCCAGTCCCGTGTGCTCTTGGGGAAGCCATGAACGCCTCAGCCAAAACCGCCGCCAAACGCCGGCTTCTGCTCGCCTCCGACCGGAGCGACGAGAGCACCGAGCTCGCCAGCATCCTCAAGGCGGTCGGCGACGTCGCGACGGTGACGACCCAGGAGCTCCCCGAGCAGCCTTCGCGCGAGCTCTCGGGCCTCGTGGTCGACATCAATTTGCGCTCGCCCGAGAGCGTGCAGCGGGTGCGCAACAAGCTGCGCGGCGACGCCTATCGCGCGATGCCGCGGCTGTTCGTGCTTGCGGACGCCCTGCATCACGGCACCATGCAGGCTTGGGCGCTGGGCGCCACCGACACCATCTCGCGGCCGCTTCAGCCCGAGGCTATCCTGCAGCGCATCCGTGCGGCCTTCCCTGACACCGCCGTCTATGACGCGTCCGATCGCGGCAAGACGCTCAATCGCGGCGTCGAGGCGGCGCATGCGATTCTGAAGAAGATGTTCGAGAAGCTGCCGCTCGGCGTGCCGCTGACCTTCGACGACGTCATCGCCGCCGAGAGCAAGATCCTGAAGGCGATCAAGCACTCCTCGCTGCGCGAATGGCTCACCACGGTGGGCTGCCACCATGTCGGCAGCTACCGCCACTGCCTGTTCGTCACCGGATTTGCGGTCTCCTTCGCTCAGCACCTCGGCATGCGCGAGGACGATCAGCGCCGGCTGACCCGCGCCGCGCTGCTGCACGACGTCGGCAAGGCCTTCGTTCCCTCCGCGCTGCTCGACAAGCCCGGCAAGCTCACCGACGAGGAGATGGCCGAAGTCCGCCAGCATCCGCGCCGCGGCTATGACGCGCTCGCAGCCCAGGGCGGCTTCCCGCCGGAGATGCTCGACGTCGTGCTGCACCACCACGAATTTCTCGACGGCTCTGGCTATCCCAACGGGCTTTCGAGCAACCAGATCAGCGACATCGTGCGGGTCACGACGATCGTCGACATCTACGCCGCACTCGTGGAGAAGCGCGCCTACCGCATGCCGTTCACCCATTCGCGCGCGTTTGCGATGATGGAAGGCATGGGCGGCAAGCTGGACCAGCAGCTGTTGCAGGCGTTCCGCCCGGTGGCGCTGGGATCGTTCTGAAGCATCATCCTACGAGCTACCCCACCATCTTCCTCAGCTCCGCCTTCGCCACCTTCTCCAGCGTGGAGCGGGGCATGTCGTCGACGAAACGAATTTCGCGCGGCACCTTGAAGTCGGCGAGGCCGGCGCGGCAGGCGGTCATGACGGCTTCGTGCAGATCGGGCCGCGCACCGGCGACGCCACCCTGCGGGATGATGAAGACGACCGGCACCTCGTCCAGCATCGGATGCGTCTTCGCCACCACGGCGGCCTCGCGCACGCCGGGGACGAGTGCGACCACCTGCTCGATCTCGGACGCGGCGACGTTCTCGCCGCCGACCTTGAGCATGTCCTTGCTGCGGTCCCCGAAGCGGATAGTGCCGTTCTCCAGCCGCACCACGCGATCACCGGTGAGAAAGAAGCCGTGCTCGTCGAAGCTCTCGCGCGTCGCCTTCTCGTTGTGCAGATATTCGGCGAACAGCGACAGGCCGACGATGCCCTTGATCGAGAGATTGCCGGTGTCGCCGACCTCCGTCGGCCTTCCGTCATCGCCGGTGATGCGGATCTGGTATTCGCTCGCGGCGCGGCCGATCGACATCGGGACGTTGGGCTGGTCGACCTCGCCGACGATGCCGTGGGTGATGGTCTCGGTCATGCCCCACCAGCCGATGATCTTGACGCCGAAAGCGGCGAAGGCCGGCGGCTCGTTGATCGCGGTGCCCCATAAGCGAAATTTGTGATCGCGCGGGACTTCCTGCTCGAGCAGCGCCTTCATGCAAAACGGTATCGTCGAGGTCCAGGTCGAGCCGTGCTCGCGCGCGACGCCCCAGAATCGGCTGGCGGAAAAGCGCGGCTGGATCACGCAGGTGGCGCCGACCCATAGCGCCGCCAGCATCGAATAGGCCAGCGCATTGGTGTGGAACAGCGGCAGGTAGGTCTGATGCACGTCGCTTGCGTGCAGGTCCTCGTGCGCGGCGTTGATCTTGGCGCCCCACAGCGCATTGGCGTGGGTCCACAGCACCGCCTTCGGACGCGATGTCGTGCCCGAGGTATATTGCACGCTGCACGGCGCGAGCGGATCTGTCGCACGCCTGGGACGATTGGCACTGTCGGCGAACAGCGCTTCGAAACTGTCGCCGCGTGAGACCGCTTGCGCAGGCACCGCGCCCGAATCATGCGAGGTCACTGCCATCCAGCGGATGTTGCGGCAGTTCTGCGCAACGATCTCGGCATAGGCCGGCTGTGTGATCGCGGCGACCGCGCCGCAATGATCGGCGAAATAGTCGAGCTCGGCCGGTGCCGAGCGCGTGTTGGTGGTCACCGCGATGGCGCCGAGTTCGACACAGGCAAACCAGGCCAGCAGCGCCTCGATGCAATTGTCGAGATGAATGAGCACATATTCGCCCGGCTTCACGCCGCGCTTCGCCAGTCCCGCCGCGAGCGCGCCGACCCGCTCGTGAAACTCGCGATAGCTCCAGTGCCGTGCGGGCGCGTCGAACGGCGCCCAGATCAGGAACGGATGTGAGCTGCGCATTTCGGCGCGCATCTTCAGCAGCGAGGGCACGTCGAGCCCGTCGAATGGGCTCACGATTCCGGCGGCCGTGTCGTTCGGCATGTTTGCTCCCGTGCAGCCTGCTTCTGGTTGGCGGCTGTCTTCAGATTATCGTCGGGAGCTCTTTTGCCATTGGATGGCGCAGGGAGCAAATGCGCCGGTCAATCCGCGTACGACGAAATCTCGATCAAACTCCCATCCGGATCCCGGCAATAGACCGAGCGCAGCGTGCCGCGGGCACCCTGCTTGGGAACCGGGCCTTGCTCGATCGCGACGCCATGTGCCTTCAAATGCGCCACCACCTCGCCGGGCGCGGCGGAGGTGAGAAAGCACAGATCTTCGCTGCCGGCGGTCTGGTGATCCGCGGTGAACCACTCCACCTTGTCGGCATCGCGCGGCCGGACGTTGATCTTCTGGTTACCGAATTGTAGCGAAGTCCGCGGCGCTTTGCCGCCGCCGGGGTCGAACACCTTGACTTCCATGCCGAGAATCCTGCCGTACCACTCGGCGGTCACTGCGACGTCCGCGACGTTGATCACGAGATGATCGAGGGCTTCGACCTTGACCGGCATGCGTTATCCTTTCGTCGTGATGCGCCCCGTGCACTTTCCGCCTGCGGCAAGCTTTGTTACAACCGCATCGACGCCACTTTCAAGCTGTCTGGCTTCAAGAACAACACGTTGGGAGAACCCTTGAGATGATCACTCGCCGTACCGCGCTGAGCCTGCTCGCCGCCAGTCCGCTTGCAGCCAGCCCGCTGTCGAAGGCCCTTGCCGCCGATTATCCGGCCCACCCGGTGAAATGGGTGGTCGGCTATCCGCCGGGCGGGGCCACCGACATCCTGGCGCGGCTGATCGGCCAGCGGCTGTCGGAGAAGATCGGCCAGCAATTCGTGATCGAGAACAAGCCGGGTGCCGGCAACAATATCGCCACCGAATCGGTCGTCAACGCCGAGCCCGACGGCTACACGCTGCAACTGGTCAATCCGGCCAACTTCATCAACGCCTCGCTCTACACCAATCTGAAGTTCAACTTCGTGCGGGACATCGCGCCGATCGCCTCGTTCCAGCGCGTGCCGAACGTGATGACCGTCAACAAGGACGTGCCGGCCAAGACCGTCGCCGAGTTCATCGAATACGTGAAGGCCAATCCCGGCAAGGTCAACATGGCCTCCTCGGGCAACGGCACCTCGGTGCATCTGTCCGGCGAGATGTTCATGGCGCTGACGGGCTGCAAGATGCAGCACGTGCCCTATCGCGGCGCCGCGCCCGCGATCACCGACATGCTCGGCGGCCAGGTGCAGGTGATCTTCGACAACATGCCCTCGATCATCCAGCACATCCGTTCCGGTTCGCTCCGCGCTATCGGCGTCACCACGGCGGAGCGCTCGCCGCAATTGCCCGACGTGCCGGCGATCGGTGAGACCGTGAAGGGCTACGAGGCGAGCGCGCTGTTCGGCATGGGTGCGCCGAAGAACACGCCCAAGGAGATCATCGCCAAGCTCAACGGCGAGATCAACACGCTGATGAAGGACCCGGACATGACCAAGCGCCTGGTCGAGCTCGGCGGCGAGCCGCGGGTGCAGACGCCCGAGGCGTTCGGCGAAGAGATCAAGGCCGAGACCGAGAAGTGGAAGAAGGTCGTCGAGTTCGCCGGCCTGAAGATCGAGTAGCGATCTTGTGATGTCCGTGATTGGAGCCCTGCCGTTCGGCAGGGCTTTTTTCTTGGGTGCCAAGACCCGTCGATCTGGAATAAAACGGCGTGGCGAAACCTGATGCTATATGGCGCGTATCTCGCGCTGTGAGGAGAGGAGTTGGGATCATGCGCAAGACACAATTGGCGCTTCTGGGCCTTGGCGCGACAGTCCTTGCCGGCTTCGCCACTGTCACGCCCGCGGCGGCACGCGACTACCCATGGTGCGCCCAGGGCGGGGAATATGATTATCCCGGTGAGTGTGCTTACAGCACCTATGAGCAGTGCCAGGCCAGCGTGTCTGGACGGCTGCTGTATTGCGGGCCCAATCCGCGTGTCGCCTACGGTCAGGCGCCTCTGCCGCAATCGCGGTCGTCCCGGCGCGTGCGGCCCGTCGCGCCGTATTGAGGAGCTCGCGGTTTGACCTGGGCGCCCGGATGGCGCGAAGCGGAATCCGGGCTACGCAGACGCAGCCCGCGTTGTCGCTACCGCTTGGCGTCGGCCTGCTCGGTCCCGTTGCACGAGATCAGCATCGTGTACGGCCGCGCGTTGCCGGCGATGTCGGTGGTCTTGAGCTCTCCCTTGGGCTCGGATGTCTGGTAGGGCACCACGCTGTTGTCGAGGAAGTCGCGCAGCGCGCCGGTCTTGATGGCGAAGTTGATGTTCTCGGGGATGTTGCCGGTCGCGGCGGCGATGCGCAATACGGGGATCTTTGCGGTGACAACGCCCACGATCTGACCGGTGGTGTCGAACAGCGGGCCGCCGCTATTGCCGGGCTGCACCGGCGCGCTGATTTGCAGGAAACGCGTGTCGTTGCGCATGCCGCTGAGCGAGCTGACGATACCGGTCGTCACGGTGAAGTCCGACGTGAGCAGGCCATGGAAGGGAAAGCCGATTACGATGACGGAATCGCCGGAGCGGATCGAGCGGTCGCGAATCCGCGCAAAGTCCTTGAAGGTCATGGTCGATGGCGCCTGCAAGAGTGCGAGATCGTTGTTCGCGTCGCTCGACACGACGCGCAGCGCCATCGAGGCCTCGCCGGTGAGATTGCCTTTGATGTCGCCGACACAGCCGTCGATCACATGGTTGTTGGTGACGACGTGGCCGTTCGCGCTGACCACAAAGCCGGTGCCGCTCCTGGCCCTGGCAGCTTTGCTGCCGGCCGGCGGCGCCTGCTTGTCCGGCGCGGCCTGCGGCTTGGCGGCAGTCTTTGTGAAATCGCCGGCCTTTGTTGAGCCCGTCGGCCTTTACCTTGGTGACACAGTTGGCCAATGCCGCGATCACGGGTCCGGTCGAGGTCAGGTCGAAGTTCAGGACCGCGCGGCCGGTCGTCGCGACCATCAGGCTTGCCTTCTGAAACGTTCGCACGACGTTGGCAGGCATGACGGAGGTGAGCATGTTCGTCTGGTTGGCCGTGGCGAACAGTCTGGCCTGCTCCTGTCCGTCAAAGATGACGTCGATCGCGGCGTTCTCGCCCTTGTTGAAGCGGTAGCTGGGACTCGCAAAGGCCAGCGACCATATGCCGGCAGCATTGTAACCCACGACAAGGATGACGCCGTTCGCGTAAGGTGTCGTCGCGGCGCAATGCGAGAAAGCTCCCGTTTCATCATTGCTGAACGCGCCGCCGATCCAGTTACCGACCTTGACGCTGCCGAACGGCCCGGCCGCATGCGCTGCGCTGAAGATGCTCACCTGCAATAAACACGCAACGATTAATGACTTAAGCCACATACCTTCCCCCGGAACGCTTTTGCGCGCATCTTAGCTGCGAGAGGAGGTGCTGCGCAACCGGCAGTTGTCGGGCCGTGCAGGCGGTCTCGGAGCGACCTTCCGGCTTGCCTTTACTTTGCAATCCTATATACTTTGCAATACAAAGTAACGGGACCAGCATTCCCGGCAAGCGTGGGCGGAACGAGGTTTTGGCGTTGCCAATGCGCGATCTCGACAAGGCACTGGCCGACATCGTGGCGATCCGCAGCCAGATCGCGGCCGGCACGGCATTCCGCGGTTACGGCTCGGCGACGATGGCCGCGACCGGCGCGGTCGCGCTTCTCACCGCAATCCTGCAATTCTGGCTGCTCGGGGATCCCACCAGCGAGCCGCTCGGCTTCTTCTTCGGCTGGTTCATTGCCGCCGCGCTCTCCGGCCTGATCATCGGCGTCGAGATGCGCGCACGTTCGCGCCGCCATCACTCGGGTCTCGCCGACGCCATGATTCACCAGGCAGTCGAGCAGTTCCTGCCCGCAGGTGTGGCCGGTGTTCTGCTTGCGGTGGTGATGTGGAAGTTCGCGGGCGAAACGCTGTGGTTGCTGCCGGGCCTGTGGCAGATCCTGGTGTCGCTCGGCATTTTCGCCTCCGTCCGCTCGCTGCCGCGCACCGTCGCACTCGCCGGCGCCTGGTATTTCATGTCCGGCTTTGCGGTGGTGGTGCTGGCGAGCCAAACCCACACGCTGTCGCCATGGACCATGGGCCTGCCCTTCGTGATCGGGCAGTCGGTGATGGCGGGCATTCTGTATTTCGCGTCCGGAGACCATGATGTCGAAGACTGACAGCGCGCCCTTCTCTTATGAAGGACTGGACCGCGTGATCCACGAGAAGGCGAGGCTCGGGCTTCTGACCTCGCTGATGGCGCATCCGAAGGGTCTGGCGTTCGCCGATCTCAAGCAACTCTGCGGCCTCACCGACGGCAATCTCAGCCGGCATCTCGCCGTGCTCCAGGAAGCCGGCCTCGTCGAGGTGACCAAGGGCTATGAGGGCAATCGCCCGCACACGACCTGCCGCCTGACCAAGGCCGGCCGCCGCCGCTTCCTCGACTATCTCACCGTGCTCGAACGCCTGGTGCGCGACGCGGCCAAGGCCGCCGGCCGCGAGGCGACGCCGCTCGGCCGTCTCGGTATCGTCTCGACTTGATCTTCCCTTTTTTGACCGGAGACTTTGCAATGCAAAGCGACCTTATATCCCGCAACGAGAAGCTTCACGTCGGCGTCATCATGGACGGCAACGGCAGATGGGCGACGCGGCGCGGCCTGTCGCGCATGCGCGGCCACGAGGCCGGCGTCGAGGCGATCCGCCGCATCGTCGAGGTCGCACCCAAGCAGGGCATCGGCACGCTGACGCTCTACGCATTCTCCACCGACAATTGGCGAAGGCCGAAGGCCGAAGTCGCCGCGCTGATGACGCTCTTGCGCTTCTATCTCGCCAACGAGGTGCAGAGCCTGGTGAAAAGCGGCGTCCGCCTCACCGTGATCGGCCGCCGCGACCGCCTGCCCGACGGCATCGCCAACGCGATCGCGCGCGCCGAGGCGGCCACCGCGCACGGCAGCGCGCTTCATCTGCGCATCGCCGTCGACTATTCCGCCCGCGATGCCATCCTCAACGCAGCGGCGAAGGCGGCGGCGCTGACCAGTCTCACCCGCGAGGCGTTCTCGCAGCTCGTCACCGGCGAGGCCGGTTTGCGCGACGTCGATCTCATCATCCGCACCTCGGGTGAGAAGCGGCTGTCGGACTTCCTGCTCTGGGAAGGCGCCTACGCCGAGTTGCACTTCACCGAGCGGATGTGGCCTGAATTCGACGCGGGCGATCTCGCCGCGGCCCTGGTCTCCTTCCACGGTCGCGAGCGTCGCTTCGGCGGCCTCCAGGCGATCGTGCCGGAGGAGGTGCCTTCACTCTCTCGCGTGTGACGCAGAAGGCGGGGCAACGGTCCCTGCGGCTGTCATGTGCGATGTCTTCGGGTTCAGTCGGGGGATTGGGCTTCTTTCAGGGAGTGGGACGGACGATCACGCCAACCAACCGTAGGACAGCGAGGAACAGTCGATGACGGCGGCGCGGCCTGAACGGCGCGTCGGAAAGCGCGAGACCGCCTGAACGCGGTCATGTGTGACGTACGGCCTGGGAGACTGGTAGTCGATCCACCTCGCCAGGTGCCTGTCGCGATAGCCGGGCTTGCCGTGAACTTGAGCGCTGCTGCTCGCGCGCACGCTGGCGCAGCGGCTCAACGTCGCCAACACCTATCTCGCCGACCTCAAGCAGCAATATGCCGGCCATGGCACCCATCTGATCATGGTCGGCGAAGTGCTCCAGAGCATGATCAACCTGCCGCCGCTCGAGGTCTCGCCAGGCTCGGATCGGCAATCCGATCCAAGGATGTGAGCCAGTCGGGGGCCGCCTCGATGGGAACTGCGGACCGCTTCAGGAGCGCTTGGTCGGCTGGGACGGCTTTGTCACCTCAAAGACGTCGTGGCCTGCCTGCGCGATGCCGGCCTCGACATCGCCGAAGAGGTCAAGTCCAAGGGTGATCTCGCAAAAGTGCAGGCGTCGTTCAACGCATGGGCGGCTCACGATTTGTTCGGCGACGGCGCGGACCGGGACATCCGGATCGTCGAAGCCGCCGAGTAGTATTGTCGACCGCCGGATCGTGGACATCCTGTGGCGATCTCGTGCCGCGAGCGCGGCGAATGAAACTCGCGATCACGAAATGAATTCTGTCGGAACATTTGTGCGCAGCACCCGTTCGGAAGATTGAGCCAGGCGAATATCGACGCAGGGAACCTGCTCTGGCTCAGCTCAATGAAACCGACGTGACAGAAACGGAGCAGCTCATGAAGCTCACATCCGAACAGGTGAAGCAGACCGTCAACCAGCTCGGCGCTCAGGTGCTGCCCGACGAGCATCCCGCCATGCCGCAGCTCAACAGCATGTTCGGCGAGCACACTTTCTTTGTCGACGATATGGGGCTGAAGGTCGTCGAGCCCACGGCGCCGCCCGGCACCGAGCGCCAGAGCGGCGAAGTCGTCAGCCTCGCCAACTGGGGCGATCCCGAACTGACCCGCCTGATGGCGCATGAGCCCGAGCCGACCGGCGTGATCGTGGTGTTCGAGCACGTGAGGCATTGATAGGTCTGAGCCGATCGAATTTGATCGGTGGCGGTTCTGAATCCCGCCACCGATCAGGACGGGTTTAGAACCGCTAGGTTCAAATGCCGAAAGTCAGCTGCGGCTCTGCGTCCCCCATCTGGAGGGCAGACAGCGATACCCCCAGCAGCCTGACGCGCTTGGGTAGCGGCATTTCGAATTCGAGCAGGCCGCAAGCCAACCGCTCCAGATCGTCCCGGCCCGCAACCGGCGCCACGACGGATTTGCTGCGCGTGATGATCTCGAAGTCGGCAAATTTGATCTTCAAGGTGACGGTGCGGCCCCGGTTGCCGGTGGCCTCGCAATGGCGCCATACTTTGTCGACGAGCGGCTTGAGCTCGGCGACCAAGGCGTCGAATTCGGTGAGGTCGCTTGAGAACGTGGTCTCCGCGCCGATTGACTTGCGGATCCGGTCGGCCCGGACCGGCCGTTCGTCGACACCGCGCGAGATCCAATAGTAATAGGCGCCCGACTTGCCGAAATTCGCATTCATAAACTCCAGCGTCTGACGACGAATATCGAGGCCGGTGAACATGCCGAGCGCGTTCATCTTCGCGCCGGTCGCCGGGCCTATGCCATGGAATTTTCCGACGGGCAACGCCTCGACGAAGGCGGGTCCCATCTCCGGCGAGATCACGAACTGACCGTTGGGCTTGCGATGGTCGGAGGCGAGTTTGGCCAGAAATTTGTTATAGGAGATGCCCGCCGATGCGTTGAGGCCCGTCTCGGCCTTGATCCTCTCGCGGATCCGCAGTGCGATGTCCCGCGCCAGCGGAATGCATTGCAGGTTTTCCGTCACGTCGAGATAGGCCTCGTCGAGCGACAGCGGCTCGATGATGGGAGTGTGCTCGGCGAAGATGTCGCGGATCTGCCTGCTGATCGCCTTGTAGACCTCGAAGCGCGGCTTGACGAAGATCAGATCGGGACATTGTCGCTTCGCAGTCACGGACGGCATGGCAGAGCGAACGCCGAACGTGCGGGCCTCATAGCTGGCGGCCGCGACGACGCCGCGTTCCGCGGAGCCTCCCACTGCAACCGGCTTTCCGCGCAGGTCCGGATTATCGCGTTGTTCCACGGACGCATAGAAAGCATCCATGTCGATATGGATGATCTTGCGGACGGGCGAGGCATCGCCGGTCACGGCGTCGGATTCGCTCATGGACAGATGATACAATTGAGCGACGAGAAGCGCGAGGTGACGTGTGATTCACAGAGCAATCTCACGCTTGTGAGTGGCAAGCATGACCACGCGATCTAATATGAGCTCGCGGAGGGACAGCCAATGCAATACAGTTCCGAGCTCATTGTGACGATGCGTCAGGCGCTGGAGGCCGTGATGGCGAGCGTGCCGGCCGACCAGTCGGTGTTCGGCCTGAAAGCGGCCGTAGCCGAATGCATCCTGAAGGCGGCCGCACACGGTCAGACGTCGTACGACGGACTGGTAACGTCGGCTTCCGACCAGATCCAGGCGATCATCTCGATGCTGACGTGAGCGGGGGGCCCGGTTGGGCATGTGCCGTGCGTTCGAGCGTGTAAAATATCGACCATTGGCAGTCGCGTAGCGGGCGAGGTGTCAACTGGAAAACCGCGCTACAAACTGGCGCGGCCGGCCCGCCAGACCAAGTACGCTCCAGGCCTTCGCCGTCCTGCCGTCTCCTTCGATCAAGCCTGTGCTAACCACGGTGAGCTAAGCTCGGCTTTATGTAGTCCGGCCTTCAGTGCAAGACGGCGCTAGGAGAGGCAGCCTGCCGAAACAAATCCCGCCCCACGGCATCGAGTACCAGCCTAGCCCCGCCCGGTGACAGATGTATCGTATCAGTCACGATCACCTCGCCGGCCGGCGTGCGCACGAGGCATTGTTGCCGCTCATCGCATAGCACCTTCCGCAACGACACATAATCGACGCCGGCGGATTTGCTGAAAGCGGCCATCAGATCATCCTCTGCAGGCCCGGATACCCCGGCGCCGAGCCGGTCAGGAAGCTCGTGCGCGAAGCGATAGTGGTTGATGATCGCGTGCGGCAGCGTGCGCTTCCACACCGGCGGCGGCCCGACGATGACCACGCGCGCTACCCCGGTGCTCCGAAGCGCGGCGATGGTGCTGCCGAGCTTGTTCAGGTCGGTATCGAAACCCCACATCGCATGCAGCACGACGATATCGGGATGAGATCCCTTGATGACGGCAATGGCCCTGCCGTTGCTCTCGACGCAGGATGCATTCGGTCCCGCATCGAGGATCGGCGCACAGCCCGGCGCATTGAAACGCCCCACGCGGAACGAGGCTTCCCTTGCCGCATCCGCCGCGGCCGGATAGAGGGCCGCGGCGGATGAATCGCCCCAAAGCAGGAGCAGCGGCTTGTCGCCCTGCTCGATGCAGTTCGCATCAAAGCTACTCCCCGGTGCCTCCAGGAAACAGTGGTCCCTGAATGCGGGATTGTCATCGGTGCTGACCGTCGCGATTGCCTGTAGCGCCAGCGGAAATCGCGAGACAAAGCCGGCGGAGAGGATCGTGGCGATTCCGATCACGCCGACCAAGGCCAGCGCGATCGACAAAGCCGGCGCGGCATTGCGCCGATGACGGAACGGCGATTCGACGTAGCGATAGGTCAGGATTGACAACACGGTCGCGGCGAGAACTACGGCCCATATCTCGATGAAATTCGGAACCCCGTGCCGTACAATTCCGAGATAGGCCAGCAGCGGCCAGTGCCAGAGATAGAGTGGGTAGCTGATGAGACCGAGCAGCACGGCGGGCCGGCTCGACAATAGCACGCGGTTGACCGCGGCATTTGGCGACGCGATCACCAGTGCAGCGCCGATAACGGGGAGCAATGCCAGCGCCCCCGGAAAGGCCATCGCGCGATCGAACAGCAGAGCGGAAGATGCGATGGCACCAAGGCCAATCGCGCCGAGAAGGTTGCTCCTGCTTTTTCGAACGAGGTTGGCCTCGGCCACGAGCCCGCCGATCAGCAGTTCCCATGCCCGCGGCAAGGGGGCGTAGAAGCCCCACTCCAAGTTCGTCCTGGCCAGAGCCACGCCCGCCACCAGCGACAGCGCGATGGCGCCGAGGATGTATTGACGCCGGTGCGGCGAGCGCGCCAGCAGGCCGAGCGCCAGCGGCCAAAAGATGTAGAACTGTTCCTCGACACCGAGCGACCAAAGGTGGAGAAGCGCGTTCTCTCCGGCGAGTGGCGCAAAGTAGCTGGCCTGCCCGAGCTGGAACAGGTTTGAGGCGAAGAGAACGCTGGCGACGATGTTCTCTCCGAGCAGCCGGAACTGTGGAGGCAGCAGGATGGCGTATCCGAGCGCATAGGTGGCCAGCAGCACGGCGATCAGGGCCGGAAAGATGCGCTTGATGCGGCGGCCGTAGAATGCCGCGAGCGAGATGCCACCAGGCGTCAGCAGTATCCGCGTGATCAGAAAGCCAGAGATGACGAAGAAGACGTCAACGCCGACGAAGCCGCCGGGCAGCATCCAAGGGTGCGCGTGATAGCCGACGACCAGCAGGATTGAGACGGCACGCAGCCCGTCAATGTCTGGCCGATAGTTTTCCGACGGCTTCATCGACTTCGCAATAGCGAAATTCTTGTCGAGACACAATCCGACACGAAGTGGCAACTCATGGACATGATCGTGATCGGCAAGTTCCAGGCGGTGCCGTGCCAACGTCGGAGGTTGCGTCCTTGGGCCAACCTTCAATCGCGTTGAAGGCGACAATGCGCAGGGTAGGCATCGGGTAGCGACCGGTGCTGCGCCGCTTCCTCCCAAGCGCCCACATCCAGACCTCGCGCTCCTCATCTGTGGTGCGGATGACCGGCATGCCCTTGAGGACGGATCGGCTCGACGGGTGTGTTCGGCGCCGTCGTAAGGAAACCGTAGACATGGTGCGGTCCCGGAATGGGCTTCGACTTGGTCCCGGCAATCGATCCATGCTTCTTGCTTCGCCGGTGAACACGGAATTGAGCGAGAGCTTTGGGATCAGTCGGTTAGGCAGCGGTCCTAACAGCTGTCGGTCTCCTCATCTGGCCTGCGATAATGCGTTTGTGGACAGATTGAAACACGACCGTGCAAAACGCTACGGCGAGCAAATTGGCGAGCGTTCAGGAACATCTCGCGTTGCGCACGGCAGGATCCGAAAGTAGAGCGGAAAGACGGCACAGCCCTCCGTGTTCTCGCGAACGTCAGACAGTCCCGTCGATCTTTACTTCGACGGGTGTCGGGGCGCTCTTCCCGATCGTCAAAGACAGTGAGTTTCTCAGGTCGACGGGATCGCTGACGCGCACGGTTCCCGTCCATCTGCCCGTTCCGTCCGCGCGCCGAAGGCGATTGGGATTACCTGGTCGGTTCGGCGTCGGTCGAGCTGATGAAGTTGTCAATGTGTCGTGCGAACGGGTGCGGATCGTGCGCACTGCTATTGCATGAATTACGGTTGCGCGGCTCCCGGTGCTTCGGGCCTCAAATAGACGATCAGACAGCAACAACACAAGCCCAGCCCGACCAGCGGGAATTTCAACGCCACGGCCGCGGCCACCGCGAAAACACCTAACGTCACGATGGAGCGGATGCGCATGGTCCGGCGCTCGCCGGCCGAAACCTCGTTAAGCGGAATTCGCGCCATCAGCTCCCAGATCAAGGCGACGTAGGTCGCGTTCACCAGGAAGAAAACCGCCGCATAGAACGCGACCGGTTGCGGTGCGAGCTTGCTCACGGCCATCCAGGCGGTGGAGAGCGGCAGCAGCGACACTGAAAACAGATGCGCGAAATTAGACCAGATCAGGCGCGGCGTCGCGTCGGTGGCGTAGTGCATGAGATGGTGGTGATTGGCCCACACGATCGCAATGAAGAGGTAGCTCACAGCATAGCTGAGCCCTGTCGGCCACAGCGACAGCAGGGCATCGAACGTCGGAAGCTCCGGCGGGCGCAGTTCCAGAACCAGCACCGTGATCAGAACGGCGAACACGCCGGAGAACGCGCTCAGTCGCTCCGGGGTCCGTCTCGCATGTGCCATGGCTGTCACCCCGCCGGTTTCGTGTCGTGTCGAACTCAGAGCGCCGGTCAGATCGACTTGACCTCGCCGCCATCCATCCTCAGCGTCGATCCCGTCATCCAGTGGGCACCCGGCGATACCAAAAAAGCCATCAGTTCTGCAATCTCTTCCGGCTCGCCATAGCGTGCGATGCCGGCATCCTGCGGGAATTTGGCGGTGGCCTCCTCCACGGCCATGTTGTGCAGCGGCGCCCAATGCGCGAGGTAGGAGCGGCGTCGGCCGGTCATGACCGGGCCGGGCAGAACGCTGTTGACCTGGATGCCGTCGGCGATGCCGCGATCCGAAAACGCTTTCGCCAGCGCCACGATCGCCGCGTTGATGGTCCCGACAGCGGCGTAGGGCGCCTTGGGAAATTGCGCCGAATTCCCCGACATCAGCACGACAGCGCCTTTGCTTTCTTTCAACGCCGGCCATGCCGCCATCGTCAGCCGGCGGGCGCCGTGGAATTTCAAGGCAAGGCCGCCGTCCCATTGCGCGTCGGTCATCTCGAACAGGTCGATCTGCGGCACCGCGCCTGCAATATTGAGAAGGGCATCGATCCGGCCGAAGGCTTTGAGCGTCCGGTCGACCACGCTGTTTGCCGCCGTCACCTCGGCAAGGTCGATGTCGATGACGAGCGGTTCGGCACCGGCCGCCTTCACGGCGTCCGCCGTCTTCTCGAGATTGGGACGGTCGCGCGCGGCGAGCACGACCGACGAAAAGTCCCGCGCGAGACGGATCGCGGCGGCGCGGCCGATGCCCTGGCTGGCGCCAGTGACGATGGCGACTGATTTCGGCATGTGATTTCTCGTGCTGTTAGACGTGGCGGATGAGGAATTCGCGCATCGCCGCCGCGATCTCGGCGGCATGCGTTTCCAGCGCGAAATGGCCGGTGTCGAAGAAACGGACCACCGCATCGGGAATGTCGCGTTTGAAAGCCTCGGCGCCGGGCGGCAGGAAGAACGGATCGTTCTTGCCCCACGCCGCCAGGAACGGCGGCTTGTGGGTGCGGAAGTAATTCTGGAATGCCGGGTAGAGCGCGATGTTGCTCTTGTAGTCGCCGAACAGGTCGAGCTGGATCTCGTCGGCGCCGGGGCGCGCCAGATAGAAATTGTCCAGCGACAGGCCGTCGGGCGAGACGCTCGCCTCGTCAGTCACGCCGTGGGTGTATTGCCAGCGCGTCGTTTCCGGTGCGAGGAAGGCGCGAAGCGCGTCGCGGTTGGCCTGCGACGGCTCTTGCCAATAAGCCTTGATCGGAGTCCAGCCCTCGCTCAGCCCTTCTTCGTAGGCGTTGCCATTCTGCGAGATGATCGCGGTGATACGATCGGGGTGTTTGGCGGCAATCCGGAAACCGGTCGGCGCACCGTAGTCGAAGACGTAGATCGCGAAGCGCTTGAGGCCGATCACTTCGGTAAAGCGGTCGATGACATCAGCGATATGGTCGAACGTGTAGGTGAAGTTACTCCGCGCCGGCATGTCCGATTGGCCGAAGCCGGGCAGGTCGGGCGCGACGATATGGAAGCGATCGGCGAGCAGCGGGATCAGATCGCGGAACATGTGGCCCGCGCTCGGAAACCCGTGAAGCAACAGCAGCGTCGGAGCGTCGGCCGCCCCGGCCTCGCGGTAGAAAATCTTGAAGCCATCGATATCGGCGGAGCGGTATTTGATCCCGGTCATCGGAATTCTCCTGAATTTTTGTAACCATTTTGGCGAGCGGGGGAGATTATTGGCTCTGGTCGGCCGGTTGCGGCGTGCGGGCCGCCGGTGCGGCGCGGATGGCCTCGCGGATGATGTCGATGACGATCCCGGGTGCGGTGACGCCGGGCGTATGATCGACGGCGTGTGAATGCAGCTTTGCCTTCATCCGTTCCGCCATGAACCGCTGCGTGGCGGGGTTGATCATGCGATCCTGCTCGGCCACGAGAAACCAGCTCGGGCGGTCCTTCCAGAGTGGCCGGTCCACCGCGACGCCGATGCAGGCGGCCGCGATCGGCCGCTGCACCGCGGCCAGCAATGCCTGCTCTTCGTTGGAAGCGTGCTGCGCGAACGCTTCGGCAAAGGCGTGTTCGGGAAGCCAGACCACGCCGTCCTTGTCCGGTGCCAGCAAGGGCGCCTGCGGATGCGGCGTGGCGCGATAGAAAACGTCGGCGACCGTCTCGCCTTCGTCGGGAGCGAGTGCCGCGACATAGACCAGCGACCTGACTTTCTCACTTTGGGTCGCGGCGATTACCGCGCCGGCATAGGCGTGGCCCACCAGCACCACCGGGCCATCGATCCGCCCTAGGGTTCGATCGAGCGCCGCCACGTCATCGGCCAGCGAGGTCAGCGGCAGCGGCGCCGCAACCACCCTGATGCCTTCCGCCCGCAGCGGCCCAATCACTTTGGTCCAGCTCGATCCATCGGCCCAAGCGCCGTGGACCAGCACCACGCTCACATCATTGAGGGACATTTTCGCTCCTTGCCGGTTTGCATATGGAGTAACCTGGCCTATACACTTAAACAGGTTACTTTCCAGGCAAGTAACTTGTCAATAGCCATCAGACAGGTTATTTTGCGATCGAAAGTCGACGGGGGCTATAGATGAACAAGGTTCCGCGCCAAAAGATCGCTCAAACCGCTTCACGGCCGTCTGCGATGTTCCTTGCCGACGCGCTCGGCCTCGATTTCCTCAATTCGGTTGCGACCCCGGTCGACACTCCGGTTGACTGGCTCGACGACGGCGATGGCCTGCTGGCCTGGCTCGAGCAGGCGCAGCTCGCGCCCCGCGAGGCGCTCGAAACGCTGCGGTCGCAGGCGATGCCTCGCGAACTCGACAGCGTCGCAGCCCAAGCGCGAAGCCTGCGCGAATGGTTCAGAGGTTTCGTCCGGCAACACAAAGGGCGGCCGCTCACCTCGAAAGCGCTGGACGAGTTGGCGCCGTTGAACCGGCTGCTTGAACGGGATGAAGGGTTTGGACGCATTGGGGTCGATGACCACAGCGCGGCCTCCGGGCTGGCGTTTCGAAAGATCCGCCGCTGGCGGTCGCCGGAAGCGCTGCTGCTGCCGATCGGCGAGGCGCTGGCGACATTCGTCTGCGAGGAAGATTTTTCGAACGTGAAGGCCTGTGAGGGACCCGCCTGCACGCTGCTGTTCGCCGACCACACCCGGGGCCGCGCGCGCCGCTGGTGCAGCATGGCGATCTGCGGCAACCGCGCCAAACAGGCGGCGCATCGAAACCGGCTCAAGCTGCAGCAATAAAATTGACAAATCACCGGCAAGCTTTGCGCTTGCCGGTGATTTGCGCGGCCCTATGCGGATCCGTCTCTCGATTACCGGATCAGGCGAACCAGATCCTGCTTCAGCAGATAAAACGAGACGGCGAGCAGAACCGCATCCTTCATCAGGAACGGCATGTTGCCGGTCATCGCCGGGAACCCTCCGGCCGAGGCGTCCCATGCGTCAGGCAGGAACGGAATGATCGTGACCGTCGCGATGAAGGTGCTGGTCGAGCCGAGGGCGCCGAGAACGCCGAGCCGCTTGTCCCAGAAGCCGGCGAGCAACAGGGTGCCGAAAGTCCATTCGGAGGCGCCGAGGAAATAGCTGGCGCCGGCATGGCCGAACACCGGATACAGCCACCAGATCAGCGGCCCGTTGCTGATGAAGGGCACCAGCCGTTCGAACTCGTAGGGAAACCACTTCTGGTAACCGAAGAACATAAACATGATCACCATCGCGGCGCGAATGAGGTGATAGTCGAGATCCTCCGCAAGCAAGCCGGATGCGCGCAGCGCGCGGACGAGCGGATTTTGCGTCGTGTTGGCAAGGGTCGTCATGGTCGTTATCCTTTCATGCAGGATCCGGCGCGGTCGCTTTACGCGACGGCGGGAAAATCGATCTCGGTGTCGTTGATGCGGTTGAAGACGTTGGTGAAGACGGTGGTCGCGAAGGCGAGGCTGATCTCGACCAGTTGCGCGTCGCTGTAGCCGGCCGCCTTGATCGCCCCGAAATCCGCGTCGCTGACGGTGCCGCTGGACTGCGCGAGCTTGCGGACGAATCCAACAAGCGCGTCGCGCTTGTCGTCGCCGCTGGGCTGACCGTTGCGGATCTGCTTCAGCACATCGAGCTTGAGCCCGGCGAGTCGTGCGAGATGATTGTGCGCGGCGACGCAGTAATCACAGCCGGCGACGCCGCTGATGACGAGCTTGATGACTTCCTGATCGCGCTTGCTCAGGCTGCCCGAAGCCAGCGTGGCGTCGGCGAACAGGATCGACTTGAGCGCGGCGGGGCCGTGGGCGGCGATCGCCGCAAAGGTGTTCGGCACGCTGCCGATCGCCTTCTTGATCTGGGCATAGACCTGCCCCGAGGGACCGTTATCGGATTCGACATTGGGGACTGAAAGACGGGACATGGTGGCACTCCGCGGTTGGGGTTCGTGAACGATTGCGTAGTGACAGTACGGTTATGATTTGATACTTTGAATGTCGCAAAATCTCGATAATATGCTCCATCGTCTCAATTTGTCTGCTTCGGAAGGTCAGCATGGATTGGCTCAGCCGGCTGTTCGAGTTGATGCCGGTGCGCGGGCGGCTCGACCTGCGCTGTTCCTACGGCGCGCCGTGGCGTATAGACCAAGGGCCCGGCGCGGCGAATGCAATCCCGTATCATGCGGTGCTCGCCGGCTCCGCGACCCTGGAGGACTCCGCGAAGGGCAGGCCGCTTCAGTTGAAAGCCGGCGACATCCTTCTGCTTCCCGGCAATGTCAGCCACGTCATGCACGACGGCAGCGGCGCCGCAGCGCTGCCGGCCCGCAACCGCGCGGCGCTCAACTTCACGATTAGCGAAAACCCGGGTTCGGGCGAACGGCTCGATCTGCTGTGCGGACACTTTGCGATCTCGGCCCCGCACGACCGGCTGTTGCGCAGCTATCTGCCGCCGCGCTTTGTCGTGCACGCCGGCGCTCACGCCGAACAGCAGGAGACCGCGGCGCAACTCGCCGGCCTCGTCGCGCTGATGCGGCGCGAGTCCGCCGACGATCACCTCGGCGGCCGCGCCATGCTGAACGCGCTGTCGACGGCGATGTTCGCGCTGGTGCTAAGACTGGCCAGCGAGACCGAAGACGCGCCGAGCGGTCTGCTGGCGCTCGCCGGTGATCCCCGCCTTGCACCGGCGGTGGCAGCCCTCTTCAACGAGCCGGCGCGGGCTTGGTCGCTGCCCGAGTTGGCGCGATTGTGCAACATGTCGCGCGCCACGCTCGCCCGCCACTTTCAGGACAAGCTCGGCAGATCAGCCAGCGAGCTTTTGACCGAGATCCGGATGATGCACGCTGCCAACGAACTGAGGCAATCGCAGCTTTCCACCGGCGCCGTGGCGGAGCAGGTCGGCTACCAATCCGAAGCGGCATTCCAGCGCGCCTTCAAAACTCACATGGGCGTCACGCCGGCGCAGTGGCGCAAAATGCAGGAGCCGCCCGGCGGCGGCATCGTCGCAACGTTGTGAGTGACCGGCAACATTCGGCCATGCAAAATCATTTCATCTCGCAGCAACTCCCGTGCGTCACCCAACAAGTCCCGAATCCGCTCGCGCTCTGCGATGACTTCCGCGTTGAACCGGGGGACGTGCCTGAGCGCATTCCGGTTTCCCTTGGGCGCGCCGGATTCGCGTGCACCGCCGTGCATGCGGCAGCGCCGTTTGCTTTGCACCACGGGCGAGCGGCACGATCCGCCGGCGCGGGTCTTGGCGCTGCAAAGCGGCCTCGCGAGCATCGGAAGTTGCATCTTGAGATGCCGACGGGCCGCTTCTGGCCCGAAGCGGTCGTCGTGGATGTTGGATTTCGCTAGCTCCTGCAAACTCGGCCTAGTCTCCGAACAACTTCCTCTCGATGGACTGGACCGACCTACATTGCGAGCGCCAATTCAAGAGCGCGCAGAAATTTTCTTCCAATTGCTTACTCACGCGAATGAAACAGAACTGAAGACTCAGGCTGAGTCTTCAGTTCGCGTTGTAAAACAAAGAAAAGCTGGCGCACCCGACACGATTCGAACGTGTGACCTTTGCCTTCGGAGGGCAACGCTCTATCCAGCTGAGCTACGGGTGCAGTGGGGTTCATTTAGCCGATTGACTGGGAGCGGGCAACCGCTTCCGCCGTCTCCAGCTAAGCTGATTTGCGCGCGATGCGGCCAGGAACCGGCAGGATGTCCCGGCCGAGGCCGGCGAATTCGGCAAGCAGCCGTTCGGCGCAGATGACGCGGTTGCGGCCGAGCCGTTTAGCCGCATAGAGCGCCTCGTCGGCCGCGCCCAGCAGCCGGTCGGGGCTGCCGTCGGTTTCGCCCGGAATGTGGCTGGCGACGCCGACGCTGAGGGTGACGTGGTCGCCGGCCCCGTCGGCGCCATGGGTGATCCGCAAGGCCATGACGGCGCGGCGGATCTCGTCGGCGATGACGTAGGCGGCGTCGCAATCCAGGTCCGGCAGGATCAGCGCGAATTCCTCGCCGCCATAGCGGCTGGCAAGATCGAGCGGGCGCACGGCATGGCGGCTGACGACGGCAGCGACCGCGCGCAGGCATTCGTCGCCGCTCTGGTGGCCGTGGCGGTCGTTGAACAGCTTGAAATGATCGACGTCGACGAACAGCAGCGCCATCGGCTTCTGCGTCCGCTGGGCGCGGGCCCATTCGCTCAACAGCATCTGATCGAACGAGCGGCGGTTCGACAGGCCGGTCAGCCCGTCCTTGGTGGCAAGCTCCTTCAGCGCCATCTCGGCGCGCTTCTGGTCGGTGAGATCGCGCAGCGTCTCCACCACCGCGATCAGATGGCCGACCTCGTCGTGAATCGGGCCGGCGTCGATGGCGAGATAGAGCTGGTTGCCGAGCTTCGGCATCACGCACCAGTTCTCGGCGCTGAAGCCGAGCCCGTTATGGCCGCGTGCGGCATATTCCGAATAGAACTCCGGCAGCTGTTCCGGGCGGTCGAGCGCGACGAGGTCGGCGAGGCAAGGGCGCTTGGTCTCGTAGAAGGCTTGCCAGTGCTTATTGGTGCCGATCACCTCCGGGGCGGCCACTCCGGTCAGTCGCTCGCAGGCACGATTCCAGATCACGACGCGGCGCTTCGGGTCGATCACGAAAGTCGGCACCACCAGATGCTGCATCAGCCGCACGGCATAGGAATCCGCAACGTCGACGGTTTTGGGTGGAATTTTGGCTGGCTTCGCCATCAGGCCACCGCCGCCACCGGCAAGGCTTGCACCGGTAACGCTTGGGGCAAGCCATCGCCCTGGCCGAACAGCTTTCGCACCTCGCTGGCCGGCTTCGGTTTGCTGAAAAGATAGCCCTGCATCTGCGTGCAGCCGAGCGCGCGCAGCATCTCGCGCTGCGCCTCGGTTTCGACGCCCTCGGCGACCGTGGTCATGTTGCTGGCGGCGGCGATGTTCACCACCGCCTGCACGATCACGGGCGCGCCGCTCGTCTCCGCGATATCAGCGACGAAGCAGCGGTCGATCTTGATCTTGTCGAACGGGAAGCGCTTGAGATAGCTGAGCGATGAGTAGCCGGTGCCGAAATCGTCGAGCGCGATGCGCACGCCGATCGCACGGAGCTGATGCAGGATCGAGAGCGCCGCCTCGTCATCGCGGATCAGCACGGCCTCGGTGATTTCGAGCTCGAGCCGGGACGGGGCGAGCCCTGAAGCGGCAAGCGCGCCGGCGATCCGCAGCGCCAGCGTGTCGCATTTGAGCTGCACCGGCGAGACGTTGACCGCGACACGCACATGCGCCGGCCAGGTCGCGGCCTCGTTGCAGGCCATGCGCAGCACCCAGTCACCGAGCTCGTTGATCAGGCCGGTGTCTTCGGCGATCGGAATGAACTCCGCCGGCGACACCATGCCGCGCTCGGGATGCCGCCAGCGCAGCAGCGCCTCGCAGCCGGCGACCTCGTTGCTGCGCAGATCAACCAGCGGCTGATAATGAATATCGAAACCGCCGGTCACCAGGGCCTGGCGCAGATCCTGCTCCAGGCTCAGGCGCGCCTTGGCGCTCGCATCCATCTCCGGCTCGAAGAAGCGGTGGGTGCGGCGTCCTTCGGCCTTGGCGCCGTACATCGCGAGATCGGCATTCTTGATGAGCTGGTCGAGATCGGTGCCGTCCTGCGGCGCCAGCGCGATGCCGATGCTGGCGTCGGTGGAGAGCTGATGACCGAAGCAGTGATAGGGCCGTCGGATCGCCTCGAAGATCCGCGTCACGAATGACACCACGTCGGCAGACGACTCGATCCCGGTCTGGATCACCGCGAATTCGTCACCGCCAAGCCGCGCGATCAGGTCGCCTTGTCCGAGGCAGCCGCGGATCCGGCCCGCAATCGCCTTCAACAACTCGTCGCCGACGTGATGGCCGAGCGAATCGTTGATGCCCTTGAATTCGTCGATGTCGATATAGAGCAACGCGAACTGACCGCCGCCGGCGACCTTCTCCAGCTCGTGTTCGATCTGGTCGCGGAACAGCACCCGGTTCGGCAGGTCGGTGAGCGCGTCGTAATGCGCCATATGCGCGATCTTCTCGTCGGCGCGCCGCCGTTCGGTGACATCCTCGACGACATTGATGAGGTAGCGCGGCTCGCCGGATTTATCGCGAATGCCGATCCGGGTTGAGGTGATGTAGCGGAGTCCCCTGGTCTGGCTTTGCCAGGGGTGCTCGCCCTTGAGCAATCCCTTGGTCTCCTGCAACGCCTTGCTATCGTCGTCGGTAACGACCATGGCGGTGGCATCCGGGTACAAGTCGAAGGGAGTTTTGCCGACGATCTCTTCACCCGATTGGTTGAATTGCTCCTCGGCGGTCCGGTTGATCAGCAGATATTGCCGGGTGTGGGCATCCTTTACCGTGATCTGCGAGGGGATATGGTCGATGATCTCGCGCAGGAACATGTAGTTGCGGTCGCGTTCCTGCTCCAGGTTCCGCCGCTCGGTGATCTCCTCGATCGTGGCCACCCATCCGCCCTGCGCGAGCGGCGTGTTGATGACCTGGAAAGCGCGGCCGTTGGGCAGCTCGTGGATCCTGGTGGAAACCGTGCCTTCGGCGACGACCCTCATGACGTCGGCGCAAAACGCCTCGACGTCGCCGTCGAACGCACCGCGCTCCTTGCGATGGTGCATCGCCTGATGGATGTGGCAGCCGGGTTTGATGATGTCCGAAGACAGGCCGAACATGTCGGCGTAGCGGCGGTTGCAGGTGACGATGTATCCGGCAGCGTCGTACAGGATCAGCCCTTGCGACATGTTGTTCAGGGCCGTGTCGAGCCGCCCGCGCTCCGCTTCCAGCCGTTGCTGCGCCTCGCGGTTTTGTTGGTTGATCTGTCGAACGATCAGGAACAGGATCAGCGCGATCACCGTGGCCGAAAGCCCGGCCGTGGTGACCATGAAGCCGGTCTGCTGCCGCCAATCGGCCAGCGCGGCGCTCGTGGTATTGGTCGCGACGATCACCAGCGGGAAATGCGACAGCGACGCCCCCGAGCCGAGGCGGTCCTCGCCGTTGATCGGACCTTTGACGCGCAGGGTGTGCCGGCCGCCTTCGGTCAGCATTTTGCGCATCAGCGGCGCATCCTTGAAGTTCTTGCCGATCAGGTCTTCGACATGCGGGTAGCGCGCCAGCATCTTGCCTTCGCGGTCGAACAGCGAAATGGCCGCGCCTTCGCCGAGCGCCACGGAAGCAAAATAGCGATGATAATTGTCGGGATCGATCCGGCGCACCAGGACGCCGAGGAAAGTGCCGTCCGGCATGTTCAAACGTCGCGCGACGACCGTGGTCCATTTGCCGATGACGTAGCTGCGCACGGATTCCAGCAGCACCGGCTCGGATCGCGGGTCCGACTTGAAAGTCTGGAAATAGGCGCGGGCAGCGATGTTGATCGTGGGCAGCGGCTGGGCGCGCGACCAATTGACGATCTCACCCTCCGCATCGTAGATGACGATGTCGCCGAGGTAGGACACCGCGCTGATCTTGCCGCGCAGCATCTGGTTGGCGGCAGGCCCCGACATCCGCTCGCGGAACATCGCGGGTGAGGTGATCTCCGGCAGGTTCATCTGCCCGATCACATCGGCGGCGACGACGTCGGAATCTTCGAATTGCTGATCAAAGTGCCGCGCGATCAGCTGCACCGTGTTTTCCAGCTCGCGCTCGCGATTGGCCAGGGTTCGTTCGCGAAATTCGCCGACCGCCATGGCGGTCACGGCGAAGATCCCAGCGACCAGCAACACGCCGCACAGGGTCAGCCACAGCACGGGTCCGCGGCGAATCGCTGCCTCCCAGCCGTTCTTCACGGCTAGGGACATTCCTGCTGCGACCCCTGACAAGACCTGGCGCATTCCCCCTCCCTGGAGGGACAGGAATACGCCGCACAAATGGCGCAAAGCTTAGGAAAGCCAGTTACCTAAGCATTAATCTCGTTGCGCGATCCCAGTCGTGTTCAGCAAGCCGCTGCGCTGCATCACTAACCGCGCGTTAATGCGAGGTATCAGCGCTCTTGTCGCCACCGCCATTGCGCAGCCGCCCGACCACGCCGGTGGGAAAAAAGTAGACGCTGCGATGAAGAGCAGCCCGAGCCACAGCAGCCAGCGGTCGGGATGCAACAGCCCCGGCAGCAGCGGCAGGCCGGCTTCCGACGCCGCCTTGGAAGCGACGCCCATCAGCGACTGCAGATAGTTCTGGGCAAGGATGAAAATGGTGGCGCCGATGATCGCGCCGTAGATCGTGCCCATGCCGCCGATCACCACCATCAGGAGGATGTCCAGCATGATCGAGAAGCTGAGCGAGGTATCGGGGCCGGCATAGCGCAGCCACAGTGCATTGAGGATGCCGGCGCCGGCGGCCACCAGTGCGGCGAGGCAGTTGGCGTAGGTCAGGTGGAAGACGGTGCGGAAGCCGAGCGCCTCGGCGCGGAAACGGTTTTCGCGGATCGCCTGCAACACGCGCCCGAACGGCGAGTTCACCACCCGCAGCAAAGCGAGGATCATCACCGCCGAGACGGCGAACAGCAGATAATAGGTCAGGATGCGGCCGTTGACCTCGAAGCCGAGCACGTTCCTGGAGATCAGCACCGTGCCGGGGCGCAGCAGCTCCGGCAGCTGAAAGCTGCGGCCGTCCTCGCCGCCGGTCAGCCAGGACAGCTGCGAGGCCAGCACCTGGAAGGCGGACGCGACCGCGAGCGTGATCATGGCAAAGAAGATCGCGGCGACCCGCAGCGAGAACAGTCCGATCGCAAGCGCAAGCAGCGCGGCGAGCGGCAGGCCGACGACGATGCCGGTTGCAACCGCGGCCCAATTCGGGCCCATCCCATACAGTGCGATCGCGATCGCGTAGCTGCCGATCCCGTAGAACATGGTGTGTGCGAACGACACCGAGCCGGTATAGCCGAGCAACAAATCATAGGAGGCGACCAGCGCGGCGAAGACGCAGATCTTGGCCGCAACGTTCAACGCCTTCGCCCCGGGGAACAGGAACGGCGTCGCCACCAACGCCAGGATGATGAGGACGAGAACGAGTGTGAGCACGCGGCTGCGCGGCGGATCGCCCGAGAGGATCATCATCGGCTGGTCACCGCATAGAGGCCGCGCGGCCGCCACATCAGAATGGCGACCATCAGCAGGATGTTGGAGACGAGAGCGAGTTTTGGCAGCAGGAAGCCGCCGTAATTGGCGATCATCGCCACCAGGATCGCGCCGATGAAGCAGCCGCCGATCGAGCCGAGGCCGCCGATGATGACGACGATGAAGATCAAGACCGTGAGGTCGTCGCTCATGGAGGCGTGCACCTGCTCGCGATACAGCGCCCACATCACGCCGCCGAGGCCGGCCAGCGCCGATCCCGTCATGAACACGCCGAGGAACAGACGGCGGATGCGATAGCCGAGCGCCTCGACCATCTCGCGGTTCTCGACGCCGGCGCGGATCAGAAGTCCGAGCTTGGTCCGGTTGAGCACGAGCTGGATCGCGATGAAGACGGCGAGGCCGATCAGCATCGCCAGCACGCGGTATTTGGCGATCGCGACGTCGCCGAAAATGAAGGAGCCGCGCAGCGAGGTCGGCAGCGGCGTCGGGATGATCTGCGGCCCCCACACCGCATAGAGCGTCTGCTCGGCGACGATCAGGCCGCCCGTCGTCATCAGGATCTGCTTCAGATGCTGGCCGTAGACGGGCAGGATCAGCACCCGCTCGACGATCAGGCCGAGCGCCCCGGAGACCGCCATCGACAGCAATGCCGCCGGCGCCAGCACCGCGAGGTTCATCCACAGCGAATCCGCCTGAAGGGAGGCCGCGAACGGCGCCAGCACCAGGGTCGCGACATAGGCGCCGACCGCGATGAAGGCGCCATGGCCGAAATTGAGCACGTCCATCAGGCCGAACACAAGCGTGAGGCCGGAGGCCATGATGAAGATCATCATGCCCATGGCGAGGCTCGCGGCCGTCAGCGTCAGCCAGGTGCTGGGGGAGCCGATCAGCGGGATCATCACGAGGGCGACCGCGATCGGCAGCAAGATCGGCGCGATGTCGCGCTTCGGCTTCGGCAGCGGATCGGTTGCGGCGAGTTCAGTCACTGATGCGCCTCCAGGCTCAGGCCGAGCAGTCGTTCCTGCAGCGGTACGTCGGAGGCCAAGGCCGCCATCTCGCCGCGATGAACGATGGTGCCGTTGTCCATCACCAGCACGTTGTCGCCGAGCTCGCGCGCGGCAAAGAAATTCTGCTCGACCATCAGGATGGTGGCGCCCTTCCGCTTGATCTCCTTCAGGCACTCGATCAGCGCCATCACGATCGCGGGTGCGAGCCCCTTGGTCGGCTCGTCGATCAGCAAGAGCTTGCGCGGTTCGATGATGGCGCGGGCAATCGACAACATCTGCTTCTGTCCGCCCGAGAGACTCCCCGCGCGCGACAGCCAGAACCGGCGCAGCGCCGGGAAGAAACCAAAAATCCAGTCGAGCTGGGCGTCGTCCAGCGGTCCGTCGCGCGCCGCCAGCACCAGATTTTCCTTCACCGTGAGGTCAGAAAACACCGCCATGCTCTCCGGCACGTAGCCGATGCCGAGCCGCGCGATGTCGGGCGTCGCACGGCTCTCGATGCGTTCGCCGGCGAGGCTGATCTCGCCGGAAGAAGCCTGCCAGAGGCCCATGATGGTGCGCAGCGTCGTGGTCTTGCCGGCGCCGTTGCGGCCGAGCAGCATCGTGGTCTGCCCCTGCGCGACGGCGAGATCGATGCCCTGGAGAATATGATAGCGGCCGATATGGGTGTGTACGCCGGAGAGCTGGAGCAGGTCGGTCATGCCGCGCTCCCCGCAGCTTTCTCCCCTGCAGCTTTCCTGGGTGCGACGCCCAGATAAGCCTCCTGCACGATCGGTGAGGCGATCACCTCGGCCGGTGGCCCGTCGGCAACAAGTTGCCCGTTATGCAACACGATGATGCGGTCGGCGAGCGAGCGGACGACGTCCATCTTGTGCTCGACGAGGAGAATGATCTTGCTTTTATCCTGCTTGAGCTGCGCGATCAGGTTCAACACCACCGGCACCTCGTCGATGCTCATGCCTGCGGTTGGCTCGTCGAACATGAACACCTTCGGCTCCAGCGCAATCATCAGCGCAACCTCGAGCTTGCGCTGATCGCCATGCGACAGTGCGGTCGCGGCCACGCCGCGGCGGCCGCCGAGCGCGACCTGATCCAGAATCGCATC
Source organism: Bradyrhizobium sp. LB13.1 (assembly GCF_054056815.1). Classification (NCBI taxonomy): domain Bacteria; kingdom Pseudomonadati; phylum Pseudomonadota; class Alphaproteobacteria; order Hyphomicrobiales; family Nitrobacteraceae; genus Bradyrhizobium; species Bradyrhizobium sp. LB13.1. Next base: position 901,843 of record NZ_JBSRYQ010000001.1, read on the forward strand.
AGCGCGGGCGATCAGCTCACGGCGGACCGTCCAGGGCCGCAGCATGTCGTAATGCGTGCCGTCGGCGGCCTGCACGGCGAGGCGGACGTTTTCCTCCACCGAGAGGTTCGGAAACAGGATTGGTGAGCTGGAAGGCGCGCCCCAGGCCTGCGCGCGTCCGCATCGGCGCCGAGTGCCGGGTGATGTCGGTACCGTCGAACAGGATGCTGCCGGTTGATGCGCGAAGCTGTCCGGAGATCAGGTTGAAATAGGTGGTCTTGCCGGCGCCGTTCGGGCCGACGATCGCGGTGAGTTCGCCGGGGCGGAAGCTGCAGGTGACGCTGTTGACTGCGACATGACCGCCGAAGCGGATGGTCAGGTCGCGGGTTTCGAGGGTCGGCGTCATTGGTCTGGCAAATGATGAGAGGAGGAAACGATCCGCGGTCGCGGTGCGCTCCCTCCCCCGCTTGCGGAGGAGGGCTGGGAGAGGGTGCCTCCTCAGGCGAGAACCCACAAGAGGACAGAGCCCTCTCCCGGCCTCTCCCGCAAGCGGGAGAGGTGAAGCAAGACAACTCAGCGCTTGTTGCGGATCGGAACGTCCATGTCCTCGATCTTCAGCTCGCGCACTGGCTCGAGCACGGCCCAGGCGACGTTCGGATCGACCTTGACCTTGAAGTGATACATGCTCTGGAGCGCTTGATGGTCTTCCTTGCGGAACATCATCTTGCCCTTCGGCGTGTCGAACTCCAGCCCTTCCATCGCGGTAATCAGCTTCTCGGTGTCGGTCGACTTCGCCTTGGTCACGGCGGCGACGACGGACATCGCGGCGGCGAAGCCACCCGCGGTGAAGAAGTCCGGCGGCGACTTGAAACGCTTCTGGTGCTCGGCGACGAACCAGTCGTTCACCGGGTTCTTCGGAATCTCATAGAAATAATAAGTGGCGCCTTCCATGCCGGGCAGGCCCTTGTAGGCCGCGAGCGCCGGCAGGATGTTGCCGCCGGTGGACAGTTCGATGCCGTAGCGCTTCGGGTCCATGTCCTGGAGCTTTGCCAGAGGATTGCCGGCGCCGGCCCAGATCACCCAGATCACCTTGCGGCCCGGCTTGTCCTTCAGCGCGTCGAACAGGCGCTGGCCAACCGCGGTGAAGTCGGTGGTCGAGGTCGGGGCATATTCTTCGGCGGCCAGCGTCGCGCCGGTCTTGGCGAGCGCCTCCTTGAAGGCGGCGACGCCGTCGCGGCCGAACGCGTAGTCCTGCGCCAGCGTCGCCACGGTGACGCCCTGCTTGCCGATCGCGACCGCGTTGGAGATCGCGTCCTGCGACGAGTTACGCGCGGTGCGGAAGATGTAGCGATTCCACTTCTCGCCGGTAATCTGATCCGCGACCGCGGGCTCGACGATCAGGATCTTCTTGTTCTCCTCGGCGACAGGCAGGATCGCGAGTGCCGCGGCCGACGAGGTCGTGCCGATCGCGATGTCCACCTTGTCGTCCTGATAGGCTTCCGCGAGCGCCGCCTTGGAGAGATCGGGCTTGCCCTGGTCGTCCTTGGTGATGACGACGATCTTGCGGCCGTCGAGCGTCATGGTGCCCTTGGTGGCGTATTCAAAGCCCATCTGCAGGCCGGTCTCGGTCTGCTTGGCGTAGGCTTCGAGCGGGCCGGTCTTGCCGTAGATCAGCGCGATCTTGAGATCGTCGGCCTGTGCGCAGGTGCTCGCGGCGAAGGCGAGAATGGCTGTTGTTATGAGAATGGCTGTTGTTATAATGAGTGAACGACGCACGATGGTCCCTCCTGATTTAACGTTTCTCGGCCATAGCGATTTGCACAACAGTGCGAATATTGCAATTACACCTTACGGCCGCCTTGCGCGGGAGCGCGTGTGACACTGTGTTGATGCGTGCGTGGCGGCTTGCCTCTGCCGAAGAAATCGGCAGCGCCGGACCTTCCGGTGCGCTGATGTCACCTCGGATCGGGCTGAGCATGCTTTGCAAAGCAAGGGTGTGGACGGCGGAGCGGTTACCGCCGATAGCCGCTCGCGCGCGAATAGCCTTGGCGGTTCTGCTGCGTCGGCCGGCTTGCGACGTTCGCCCGGGCCTCGCTGGAGACGGGCGTTGCGAGCTTCAGCTCCTCCAGGAAGATCGGCCGGGCGAAATAATAGCCCTGCGCGTAGCGAATCTTGGTTGCAGCCTGGAGATAGGCGAGCTCCTCGTAGGATTCGATGCCTTCGGCGATCACGGTCATCCCGAGCGCTTCGCTCAAGGATTCGATCGCACGCAGGATGCCCTGGTTGCGCGGGCGCTTGTGAATGTCGGTGATGAAAGAACGGTCGATCTTGATCTCGTCGGCGGTGATGTCGGCGAGCGCAGAGAGCGAGGAATAGCCGGTGCCGAAATCGTCGATCGAGATGCCGACACCGAGCTTGCGGAACATCGGCAGGATTTCGGCCTGGAAATGATTCTTGGCGACGAAGGCGTCTTCCGTCACCTCGATCATGAAACGCTGCGGAAAGCCGGTGTCGTCGAGCGCCTGCGCAAAGCTGCGCATGAATTCGGGGTTGCCGGCCTGCTTGGCCGCGACGTTGATGCTGATGGTCGCTTCCGCGCCAAACGTCTCGTTGATCAGGTCGATCGATTTGACGATTTCGGCGAGCACGAGATGGGTCAGCTCGTCGATCAGCCCGAGTTCGCCGGCAAGATTGATGAACGAGCCGGGTGCCTGGATCACACCTTCGTCGTCGCGCAGCCGCACCAGGGCCTCGATGCCCTTCACGTCCCGCGTGCGGATGTCGACCTTGGACTGGAAGGCGCAGCAGAAGCGCTTCTCCAGGATGGCCTGCCGCAGCGACTGCTCGATCTTCATCCGCGCCAGCGCCTCGCGCTCCATGCTGGAGTCGAAGAAGGCCGCCGATCCCTTGCCGTCATTCTTGATGCGGTACATCGCGATGTCGGCGTTCTGACGCAGCGTCTCGAAGCTGCTTCCGTGATCGGGATAGAGGCTGATGCCGACGGAGGTGGAGGCGAAGACTTCCGAATTGTCGATGAAGAACGGCGCCGTCAGCCGCTCCAGCGTCGACTGCATGAATTCGGCGACTTCCTCCTGGCTCTGGATCGGCGACAGCAGCAGCAGGAATTCGTCGCCGGAGATGCGCGACAGCATGTCCGAATCGCGCAAGTCGCGCCCGAGCCGCTTCGACAGCTCGGCCAGCAGGGCATCGCCGACGGCGTGGCCGTAATAATCGTTGATGTGCTTGAAATTGTCGACGTCGAGAAAGGCGAGCGCAAAGCGCTCGCCGGCGCGACCCTGCGCGAGCAGGCTGGTGGCGCGATGTTCGATCACGCGCCGCGAAGGCAGGCCGGTCAGCTCGTCGAAATACGCCGAGCGGAACAGCTGGTCCTCGAAATTCTTCTGCTCGGTGATGTCGGAGGAGGCCGAGATCAGCAGTTCGCGTCCGTCGAGGCGGATCGGACGATGGGTGGTGAGCAGCACCTGGCGTGCGGCTCCGTCGTGGAGCTCTTCCTCGGCGACGACCGGCTGGCCGGAGCTCAGGGCCCGCTGGCAAGCTTCCCGGCGCGACGTGAGATTGGGTGAGGGACGGCTGCCGTCCATGCCGAGCTGGGCGGCTGCGACATCGTTGACCAGGAGAAATTCGCCTTGCGCGTCCTGCACGGTCAGGCCGGCAGGCAGCATTCTAACGATTTCCTTGAGGAATCCGAGTTCGGCTTCACTCGCGCCGGAATATTTGTTGTCGTTCATAGAAGTCATGAATCTTGTTGTTTCAGCGCGCATTTGCAATGGCGCGATCTTGCGCAGTTCCCTCTTAAGTTTGGTTAAGGGGTCCGGAGAAATACGGGGGTGTTTTGCGGCGATGCGACGCGCGCAGCCCATCGTCATTAACAGCGGGTCAACGCGCCCAGCGAAACCGCGCACGATCGGCTTTCGTTTGCGCTGTGTCTAACCGCTTCTGGGGATGCGGCATTGCATGGTGCAATGAAGTCCGGTCCTGAGATAGAAGACCTCGGACTTGCCGTCGAAGGCCGACAGTGCCGACTTCAACAGCTTGGTGCCGAAACCGGGCTCGGAGACCTTGTCCACGCTCGGGCCCTCGGTTTCATCCCAGGTGACGGTCAGACGGTCGTCGCTGACTGTCCATGACACCTGCAGCAATCCGCGCGGCGCGGAGAACGCGCCATATTTGCCTGCGTTGGTGGCGAGCTCGTGAAACATCAATGACAGGGTGACCGCGAGCTTCGGCGGCAGGAACAGCCGGTCGCCGTTGAGGGAGAAGCGGACATGGCCGTAAGGGCCGAGCTCGGAGATCAGGAGGTCGCGAATGTCGCAGCCGGCCGTGTCGATCCGCGAGATCAAATCATCGGTCGCGGCAAGCGACCGCAGCCGCGGATCAATCCGGGCCCAGATTTGCGGCTGATCATGCAGCACCTGATGCAGCACGGCATGCACCGTCGACAGCTTGTTCTTCAGCCGGTGCTGGAGCTCGTCGACCAGCAGCTTGCGGTAGTCTTCTTCCTCGATCAGGCGTCTGGAAATCCGGCGCTGCTCGACGAGGAGCGAGCGATAGTGCTCGACGCCCCAGATGGTCAGCGCGCAGACCGCCCAATAGAGCGCCAGCAGGGCAAATCGCGAGGGATCGGCCAAGGCATCGCCGAAATTCACGACCACGCCGAGCACGCCGCCGACCAGCGCCGTGATGACGCCGATGCGGAAGCCGCCGAACGCGGCCGCAAAGAACACGGCCGGGAAATACGGCGTGAAATAGACGTCGGGCCGCATATGGGCGAGAGCCCACCGCGCCAGCGTCGCAACCAGCAGGCAGGTGACCGCAAACGCAAGGCTCAAGCCGAGCGATGGCGGTGCCGCGCCCCGCCAGCCCTTGCGGAATTCGTCGATCAGCTTCCCCATGCGCAGTCCGGTTGCGATATGCGTGCGACAATCGAGCGGTCGCCGGGAATGTTACGCATGCCGCCGGCGCAAGCAAAGCTTGCCTTGTCGGAAGCCGGCAGGAATAGTGCCTGCTGCGGCGCCGAGTGTCGCGGCGCCGGGATCGATCGGTGTCCGCCATTTGGCGTCAAGAGGTTCGAAAACAGGGACATTCCATGGGCAGGCTGGATGGCAAGGTCGCGGTGATCACGGGCGCGACGAGCGGGATCGGGTTGCGGACTACGGAAGTCTTCGTTGCCGAAGGTGCCAAAATTGTGATCGCGGGCCGGCGTATACCGGAAGGCGAGGCGCTGGCGAAGCAGCTCGGGGCAGCTTGCGTCTTCCGCCAGACGGATGTGACGGTCGAAGCGCAGATGCAGGCGCTGATCGGGCTCGCGGTGGACAAATTCGGCCGCATCGACTGCCTGTTCAACAATGCCGGCGGCCCGGCGCAGACCGGTGGCGTCGAAGCCCTCGAGGTCGAGCGCTTCGACGCGGCGATGGCGACCTTGGTGCGCAGCGTCATGCTCGGCATGAAGCACGCCGCGCCCCACATGAAGAAGCAGGGTTTTGGCAGCATCATCAACAACGGCAGCATCGCTGGCCGTCTCGCCGGTTTCTCGTCCTCGATGGTCTATGGTGCGGCCAAGGCGGCGGTGATCCATCTCACCAAATGCGTGGCGATGGAACTCGGCGAGTCCAACGTGCGCGTCAACTCGATCTCGCCCGGCGCCATTGCGACCGGCATTTTCGGCAAGGCGCTCGGGCTTTCGACCGATGCGGCGGAGAAGACGCCGTCGGTGATGCGTGAGGTCTACAAGACCGCGCAGCCGATCCCGCGCGCCGGCCTTCCTGATGACATCGCCCATGCCGCGGTGTTCCTGGCCAGCGACGAATCCAGCTTCATCAACGGACATGACCTCGTCATTGACGGCGCGATGACCGGCGGCCGCAACTGGACTCAGCAGCAGCAGGGCTACGTGGCCCTGCGCAAGGCGTTCGATCAGGGGGCGTAGGCGCTCTCGTGCCCCGGACGCGGTGCGGCGCGAAGTGCCGCACCGCAGAGCCGGGGCCCATCTCTCAGAGCTGAATGTGACTCAAGATTCTGGGTCCCGGCTCGCGCTTCGCGCGTCCGGGACACGAGAGGCGAGCACTAAACCGCCTTCACCCTTACCCGCAACCCATCCCGCGGCTTCGGGATCGGCCACATCTGCCAGTCCGGCTTGTAGCCTGGCTCCAGCGACACCTCGATGTTCTGCAAGAAGTGCCGCGCGAAGCATTTCGCCTGCATGTAGGCGAAGTGCAGGCCGAGACACATATGCGCGCCGCCCCCGAACGGCACCCAGGCGAAGCGGTGACGGTTGCGTTGCGCCTCCTCGGTGAAGCGAGAAGGATCGAAGCGATCCGGCTCCGGCCAGATGTCCTTCATGTGGTGGGTGTAAAGCGGGTTAACGCCGATCGCTGTGCCGGCCGGAATCGTAAAGCCCTTGAAGGTGAAATCGCGCATCGCGCGGCGCGGCATCGAGGGCACCGGCGGCCTGATCCGCAGCGCTTCCTTGAAGGCCATCTCCGACAGCGGCATCTTTTCGAGATCGTCGAAGCTGCTTGGCGCATCGGGCGCGAGCCCCAGCGCCATAATTTCCGCGCGCAGTTTGTCCTGCCAGTCGGGGTTTGCCGCGAGCTCGCCGACGAACGACGTCAGCGACGATGTCAGCGTGTCGTGCGCCGCCATCATCAGGAAGCTCATGTGATCGATGATGTCCTGTTCCGAGAGCAGCGCGCCGTCCTCGTGCGTTGCGCGGCAGAGCTGCGAGAACAGATCATCGCCGCCGTGGTTGCCGCGTCGCAGCGGAATCTGCTCCCGGAAATAGCCGACGATGCGCTTGCGGCCCCTGACGCCGGCCGCCATCTGCGTGCCGGGCAGCGGCCGGCGGATCGGAGCGACGGCGGCGGCGACCATGTCGACGAAGGCGCGGTTGACCTCGTCGACCTCCGGCCCGATATCGGCGCCGAGAAAGGACGCCGCGGCGAGATCGAGCGTGAGCTGCTTCATCGCCGGATAAAGCTGCATCTCGCCGGGCTTCGCCTTCCACTGCGCGACGCGCGCGGCGATGCCGCGGTCGAGATCGCCCAGATACGACTTCATCGGCCCGGACTTGAACGCGACCGACAGCGCCTTGCGGTGCAGCCGGTGCTCGTCGAAATCCAGCAGCATCAGGCCGCGCGGAAATAGCAGGCCAAGCACCTTGTTCCAGCCGTGGGTCGATGAGAACAGCTTTTGCTGGTCGAACAGCACGAGCTCGTTGGCCTCGGGGCCAAGCAGCACGACATTGGTCTCGCCGAAAAAATGCGTGCGATAGACCGGGCCGTATTTGGCGCCGTTCGCCTCGATATGCCCCTTGGGGTCGGCGAGCACCTGAAAGGTCTTGCCGATGATCGGCCAGCCTTCGTCGCCGGGGATGTGTGTCAGCTCGTTGCGCTTGGGCGGAGTGAAGCCGAGCGCAGGGGCGGCCACATTCTGCATCGACATGACGATTGCTCCGGTTGGCTAGACCCGGCCAGCATAGCACAATCCGGCTACGATGACTCTGCGCTTACCGCTTTGCCGCTTCCTTCTGCAAATCCGGCGCGTTGACGGCCGGAATCGCAACGCGGCCGGCGCCGGTCACCTTCAACGCTTCGGCGGCCTTCTCGTTCTGCATGATCTTGGCCATCACGGCCTGTCCCGCTCGTTCGAAGATCGCGCGGTTCTCGATCACGAATTTTTGCGACTTGCGCAAGCCGTCGATATAGCCGTTGATCTCCGGCACCACGTAGCGCGCGACAAGGTCCCAGCTCCGGCGCGTGTTCTCCGGATTGGCCCAGTCGTGCACGAAGCCGATGACGGCGCCGACACCGCCGGACACCTGCATCACATTCTTGATCATCTTGACGAGATCGTCGGGCGTGCCGATGACGGAGGCCGCGCCCTCGACGAAGGCGGTCTTGTCCACGGCCTCGTCGGGTGAGGCGAACGCGGTCAGGCCCGGCCGCTGCAGCGTGCCGACGTTATATTCATTGTGCCAGCGCAGCAGGCCGGGGCCGGCCTCGCGGCGAGCCTGCTCGCGTGTCTCGGCGACGTGCCAGGTCAGCAGCACGCGCCAGTTCGCGCGATCGACTGTGGTGCCGTGCTTCTGGGCGGCATCCTCGGCGAACTGCCATTGCTGCTGCAGCGACATCAAACCCTGCGTCGTCATCGAACCCAGCGAGATGATGCCGATGCCGTATTTGCCGGCGAGCGTCATGCCGGAAGGCGAGATCTGCGAGGCCACCACGAACGGCATCTCCTCCTGTAACGGCAGGAGCTGCAGCGCGGCGTCGTTCATGGTGAACCAGTCGCTCTTGGCGGTGACACGCTCGCCGTTGAAGAGGCGGCGGATCACCCCTATCGCCTCGTCCTGACGGTCGCGCTGCGTCATCGGATCGATGCCGAGCGTATGTGCGTCGGAGGCGAGCGCGCCGGGCCCGGAGCCGAAGATGGCACGGCCGCCGGTCATGTGGTCGAGCTGCACCATGCGCTGCGCGACGTTGTAGGGATGGTGATAGGGCAGCGACACCACGCCGGTGCCGAGCTTGATCCGCTTGGTGCGCTCGCCGGCCGCGGCCAAAAACATCTCGGGCGAGGCGATCATTTCCCAGCCGGAGGAATGATGCTCGCCGCACCAGAACTCGTCATAGCCGAGGCTGTCCAACTGCTCGACCAGGTCGAGATCGCGCCGGAACTGGAGCATCGGATGCTCACCGATCGGGTGATGCGGGGCAAGGAAGGCTCCGAACTTCAGGCGCGCCATGGCGTTCTCTCCGGCTTTGATTTTTTGTTTGTTTGTGGCGCGAAGCTACGTGCTGGAGACAGCGAAGGCAATCGTGCGATGTCCCGCGAGACGGAATGCAGGCATGCGATGGAGCTGCCCCTTCTCCTCTCTCCGGGGAAGAAGTGAGACCTCGCGATTCCTACCTCGGAGGTAATCGCGCGGATGACGCCGATCTGGGAGCATCGACGCGCTGAAATCCGAAGGGTTCGCGCGTCGATGCATCAAACCGTCACAAAGCAGATCGATTCGTCGCGCCGCTGGTGGGTGCTGGCGATCGTCGTGGCCGCTCAGTTCATGTTCGGCGTCGATGCCTTCATCGTGAACGTTGCCATCCCCACGATAGCTGTCGATCTGCACGCAACGCCGGCGCAGATCGAATCCGTCGTCGCTATCTACTTGATCGCTTATGCCACGCTGGTCGTCACCGGCGGCCGGCTCGGCGACATCCACGGCACCAAAAACGTCTTTCTGGCCGGCCTGCTCGGCTTCACCCTGACGTCGCTGTGGTGCGGCCTCGCGCTGTCAGGCGCTGAGCTGATCATCGCCCGGCTGGCGCAGGGTGCGACCGCCGCGCTGATGGTGCCGCAGGTGCTGGCGACGCTGCATCTCCTGTTCGCGGATGAACAGCGCAACCGCGCCTTCGCCATCTACGGCATCGTGCTCGGGCTCGCGGGCGCCGCCGGCTTCCTTCTCGGCGGGCTCCTGGTCACGATCGATCTCGCCGGCACCGGCTGGCGCTCGGTGTTCTTCGTCAATGTACCCTGCGGTCTCGTCATCGCGGCTGCGGCGTGGCGCATCATGTCCTCGGTGCCGCGTCGCGCCGGCACGCGGCTCGATATCATGGGCAGTATCGTTCTGTTCGCTGGATTGCTGTGCCTGATCGGTCCGCTGCTGTTCGGCCACGATGTCGGCTGGGCGCCGTGGTTGTGGGCGGTGATGGCGATCGGCGCCGTGATTCTCCTCGCGTTCCCGAAACTGGCGCATGCCGTGGCACGCGCCGGTGGCATGCCGCTGATTGATCTGACCTTGCTGGCGGACGCCGCCTTCCTGCGCGGCCTCGGCGCGGCGTTCTTTTTCTTCTTTGCAAATCTCTCGTTCTACCTGGTCATGACGCTGTTCATGCAGCGGGGACTGAAAATCCCCCCACTCGCGGCCGGCACGGCCTTCATTCCGCTCGCCCTCGCTTTCGTCGTGGCCTCGCGCCACAGCAGCGCACGGGCGCGGCATCGCGGCACCAAGGTCTTGATCGAGGGATGTGCGCTTCAGATCGCGGGCCTCGTCGTACTTGCGCTTGTCGTGCTTTATGACGATGCGCCGTCGGCGCTCCTGCTCGCGCTCACCATGATCATCTTCGGCTACGGCCAGGGATTGGTGATGGCGCCGCTCTCGGGCGCGGTGCTTTCGACAGTCAAACCGGCCGCGGCAGGCTCGGCGTCCGGCGTGTACGGCACGACGGCGCAGATCGGAAATGCGGCCGGAGTGGCCGCAATCGGCGCGGTGTTCTTCGCCGTCGAAGCGCTGCAATCAGCGCGCGCAGGATTTCTCGTCTCGCTCGCGCTGTTTGTGACGTTAATCATGATCTGTGCCGCATTCCTGGCGTGGATGCGCCGCGTCTCTGCACGAAGTTAGGCATTGCGGTTAATACGAGCGGATTTCCGCAGGTTCTCCCGCGATTTAGGAGATCACGACAGCACACGGTCTTTTTATTTTGCACTGCAGCAACTATTTGGTTTGGGTGGACGTTGAACGTCGCCTGTCAGGAGCTGCCGTGTCGTTAACCAGAAATATCGATCTCTTGAGACGTCTGCCAAAGCTGGACGGATTGCGCTTCGCCGAGTTCGGCCGGAGCGCCGATACGTCCAGTCCGTTGCAAGAGGTGACGAGCTTCGGCGACAATCCCGGCAATCTGCGCATGTTCTCGTTCGTGCCGGCGCAGTTGCAGAAGCCGCGCGCGCTCGTCGTCGTGCTGCACGGCTGCGGCCAGACGGCGGCAAGCTACGACCTCGGTGCCGGCTGGTCGACGCTCGCCGAGCACTACGGCTTTGCACTGCTGATGCCCGAGCAGCAGCGCGCCAACAACGGCAACACCTGCTTCAACTGGTTCAGTCCGGAGGATACCGCGCGCGATAGCGGCGAGGCGCGTTCGGTTCGCGAGATGATCGCGCACATGACCGAAACGCATCGCGTCGATCCCCGGCGCATCTTCATCACGGGCCTGTCCGCCGGTGGCGGCATGACGTCGGTGATGCTCGCGACCTATCCGGAAGTTTTCGCGGCCGGTGCGGTCATCGCGGGACTTCCCTACGGCATCGCGACCAACCTGCGCGAGGCGCTGGACGGCATGTTTCATTCCCCGGGCGCGGCCCGCGCGCGAGCTCGGCGATCTGGTCCGGCGGGCCTCCAATCATCGCGGTCCGTGGCCGAAGATGTCGGTTTGGCACGGCAGCGCCGACCGCACCGTTAATCCCGGCAATGCCAACGAGATCGTCAAGCAATGGCTCGACCTGCACGATCTGCCTGAATTGCCGATGGCGGAGACCAATGTCGACGGTTATCCGCGCCAGGCCTGGTGGAACAAGGACGGCGAGACCCTCGTCGAGTCCTACGCTATCACCGAGATGGCGCACGGCACGCCGCTCGGCATCGCCGACAACGATCACCGCTACGGTGTGGAAGGCGCGTTCCTGATCGAGGCCGGCATCTCCTCATCCTACCACATCGCAAAATTCTTCGGCCTGACCGGCTGGATTGCGGATGCCGCGAAGACGGCGGAGGCGAAGCCCGCCGCCCCGTCGAAGCCGCCGCTGACATCCGCGCCGCATCTGGCCCGTTCGATCCGCGCTGCGGTCGCCGAAGAACCGGCCGAGCCGAAGCGCGAGGAGGTCCGCGGCCTCGATCTCGGCCAGATCATCACGCGCGCGCTCACGGCTGCGGGATTGATGAAATAACTCAGGCGGTCGCGCCGATCCATTCGATCGGCGTCACCGTCACCTCGCCGCCGGCGACCTTGCGCGTCATCTCCTGATAGGCCTTGAAGAAGTCGCGCGATTGCAGCGTTTTTTGCGCGGCATCATCCGTGACGCTGGCGAGATGAAAATAGCTGCCGTCGTCGCGATTTTTGAGGACACGATAGCCGATCCGTCCTTTCAACTCCGGATCGCCGTCGATCGCCTTGATGAAGCGGCCGACCTCCTGGTGCCAGGCCTCCGTCGTGCCGTTCTTGAATTCGTACCGGATCATGAAGTGCTTCATGTGACGCTCCCTGTTCGTCTTGTGCGTCATCATCTGCGCGCTGGTAGCGATCCTGCAAGTATGGACCAAATTGATAGTATGGACTTTTTCGGCGCTGCTCCTATCGTCTTCCCGAAGATGGAGGAGACGACATGGCCAAGGAAAGTGCAAAGCCGAACCCGGCGCGGGCCTGTCCGGTCGCGGCCTTTCAGAAAATGATCAGCGGCAAGTACAAGCTGCGCATCGTCTGGGACCTCAAGGACGGCCCGCGCCGCTATGGCGAGATCAGGAGCGGATTGCTGCGCGGCACGGAAGGCAGCGCCGAGATCACGCCGCGCGTGCTCAGCCGCGAGTTGAAGGCGCTGACCGAAAGCGGCCTGATCGACCGCAAGGATTTCGGCGAGGTGCCGCCGAAGGTCGAGTATCGCCTGACACGCAAGGGCAAGAGTTTTGTGCCGGTGGTCGCCGCGATCCGCGATTGGGGCGATCGTAACCTCAGTGAGCTCGCAGCGCTGGCAGACGCCGCAGAATAGGCCCCTTACATCTCGCCGGTGATGAACGGATTGGTCATCCGCTCCTGGCCGATGCTCGAGCCGGCGCCGTGGCCGCAGATGAAGCCGACATCGTCGCCCAGCGGCAGCAGCTTGGTCCTGATCGAGTCGATCAACGTCGCGTGACTGCCGCCGGGCAAATCGGTGCGTCCGACCGAGCCCGCGAACAGGACGTCGCCGACGTGGGCGAAGCGCATGTCCTTGTTGAAGAACACCACGCTGCCGGGCGAGTGACCGGGGCAATGATAGATGTCGAACGTGAGACCGCCGATCGCGACGGTGTCGCCCTCGTCGAGCCAGCGGTCCGGCTCGAAATTGCGTCCCCCTGTCATGCCGAAGCGGGCGCCGCTTTCGACCACGTTGTCGAGCAGGAATTTGTCCGCGACATGCGGGCCCTCGATCGGTACCTTCAGCGCATCGCGCAATTCGGCCGCGCCGCCGACATGGTCGATATGGCCGTGGGTTAGCCAGATCTTCTCCACGGTGACGCCGGTCTGCTTGATGGCGTCCAGGATCTTCGGCACGTCGCCGCCGGGATCGATCACCACGGCCTTCTTGGAAGGCTCGTCCCAGATGATGGTGCAATTCTGCTCGAACAGCGTCACGGGAACGATGATCGCGCCGGCCTTGGCTTGTGTCTCATGTTGCTCGCTCATGGGGCTCACAATGCCGATTTTTGCCATGCCGCCAAGCAAAAGATTCGTGCCCTGGCCGGGGAACAGGGGCAGCTGCCGTCACACGGCGGTCCCAATTCGCCTGCTGTTTTGAACCGGGGCGCTGCTCTCGCGTTCTCCTGCGCGAGACTCAAGATTTCAGGTGGTTTCCCGCATGGCTCAGGGTGGCAGCAATTGGTGGCGCGACGGCATCTTCTATCAGATCTACCCGCGCTCGTTTCAGGACTCCGACGGCGACGGTGTCGGCGATCTCGCCGGAATCCTCCGGCGGCTGCCTTATGTGAAATCGCTCGGCGTCGACGCGATCTGGCTGTCGCCGATCTTCCCCTCGCCGATGGCCGATTTCGGCTACGACATCTGCGACTATACCGGCATCGAGCCGCTGTTCGGCACGATGGAGGACTTTGATGCGGTGCTCGCGGCCGCGCATGACAACGGCCTCAAGCTGATCCTCGACCTCGTGCCGAACCACACCTCGGACCAGCATCCCTGGTTCGTCGAGAGCCGGTCCTCGCGCGATAATCCCAAACGCGACTGGTACATCTGGCGTGATCCGGCAGGCGATGGCGGGATTCCAAACAATTGGCTGTCCGAGTTCGGCGGCAGTGCGTGGCAGTTCGACGGGACGACGGGACAATACTATTACCACGCCTTCCTCGCACAGCAGCCCGACCTCAACTGGCGCAATCCTGACGTCCGCGCGGCGATCTACGAGGTGATGCGGTTCTGGCTCGAGAAGGGCGTCGACGGCTTTCGGGTCGACGTGATCTGGCACCTGATAAAGGACGCCGATTTCCGCGACAATCCGCAGAACCCGCATTATGTCGAGGGCCGGCCGCCGAACGAAAGGATCCTCACGCAATATTCCACCGACCAGCCGGAGGTGCACGACGTCATCGCAGAGATGCGGCGTGTCACCGATGCGCATGATGCGCGCGTGCTGATCGGTGAGATCTATCTGCCGCTGCACCGGCTGATGGCCTATTACGGCAACGACCTCACCGGCGCGCAGATGCCGTTCAATTTCGCGCTGCTCTCGACGTTCTGGAGCGCGCGCTCGATCGAGAAGATCGTCGGGGATTACGAGAAGGCGCTGCCGAAGGGCGCCTGGCCGAACTGGGTGCTCGGCAATCACGATCGCCCGCGCGTCGCAAGCCGCATCGGCGAGGTGCAGGCCCGCGTCGCCGCCATGCTGCTGCTGACGCTGCGCGGGACGCCGACTCTCTATTACGGTGACGAGATCGGCATGCATCAGCTCGCGATCGCGCCGGAGGACGTGCGCGACCCCTTCGAGAAGAACGTGCCCGGCATCGGTGTCGGCCGCGACGGCTGCCGCACACCGATGCAGTGGGATTCATCCGGTTTCGCCGGCTTCTCCGACGTCAGGCCGTGGCTGCCGTTGCCGGAGGATCACATCCACGAAAACGTCGTCAATCTCGAAGCCGATTCGCGTTCGATCCTCGCGCTCTACAAGCGCCTGATCGCGTTACGGAAGGCATCTCCGCCGCTGATCGCGGGCGACTATCATCCGATCGCGGCGCAAGGCGATCTGCTGGTCTATCGCCGCGAAGCCGAGGGCAGGGCGGTCATAGTCGTGCTCAATCTCGGCCCTGAGCCGATTGCCGTGACTACCAGCGCGCTAAAGTTTGACAGTGAGATTCTGCTGTCGACGTTTCTGGATCGCGAGGGGGAGAAGCTGGAGGGCGTGCTGGATCTGCGGGGCAATGAGGGTGTGATCATCGCAGCGTCCTAACTGTGCGGCGCCATCTACCCCGGATGTTTAATCCCCCGCGCCGTTTCGTCGATATCGCTCCGCTTCAACAGATAATCCAATCCGCCGACGCGGTACCAGCGATATCCATACGGCTCCAGCACGATGCGGTGCTGGCCGCGTTTGTCGGCGTGGCTGTGGTCTTCCGCAAGCAGATTGATCAGGTGCTCGCCGGCATCATCAGGAAGCGCCACGGAAAATGCGATCTCGCGCGGCTTCTCGTCGAGATTGTGCACGAACAGCACGGAATTGTTGCGCCAGTCATAGCGCATGATGAACACGGCGGGATCGCGCGTCGCAATGATCGCGAAATCGCCCCAGCCGATCTCCGGCACCTCCTTGCGCATGCGGACGATGCGCTCTGTCCAGTTCAGCATCGAGTTGGGATCTCGTCGCTGTTTCGCGACGTTGACATGCGGGTAGCCGTAGGGGCCCTTGTCGATGACGGGGCATGCCGGCTTCTCGCTCTCGGTGAAGCCGCCCTGGGGCTCGGTCGACCATTGCATCGGCGTGCGCGCGCAATTGCGCTCCGGCAATGAAAGATCGTCGCCCATCGCAATCTCGTCGCCATAACGGATCACGGGCGTCCCCGGCAGCGTGCACATCAGGCTGTAGGCGAGCTCGAGCCGCCTGCGGTCGCCGCCCAGCATCGGCGCGAGGCGGCGGCGAATGCCGCGGTCGTAGAGCTGCATGTCCTTGTCGGGGCCAAATTTCTTGAACACGATGTCGCGCTGCGCCTTGGTCAGCCGCCCCAAATCGAGCTCGTCGTGATTGCGCAGGAACAGGCCCCATTGCGCCGCGGCCGGCCGCGGCTTGGTCGCCTTGAGCGATTTCGCCAGCGGACGGGAGTCACCGGACGCCAGCGCATAGAACAGATGCTGGTTGACGTGGAAGTTGAACATCATGTGCATGCGGTCGCCATCGCGGCCGAAATATTCCATGTCGGTTTCGGGTAGTACGTTGGCCTCGGCGAGGATGATGGCATCGCCTTGCCGCCATTGCAGGAATTCGCGGAATGCGCGCAGCATGTCGTACTGCTCGATCGGCTTCCTCACCTTTGCGCCCTTGGTCGCGATCACGAAGGGCACCGCATCCATGCGGAAGCCTGAGACGCCGAGCTGGATCCAGAAGCCCATGATCTTGAGGATCTCGGCCTGCACGTGCGGGTTCGAGGTGTTGAGATCGGGCTGAAAATCGTAGAAGCGATGAAAGTAATACGCGCCGGCTTCCTTGTCGCGCGTCCATGTCGATTTCTGCACGCCGGGAAACACCATGCCCGTGTTGGCATTTGCGGGCTTCTTGTCGGACCACACGTACCAGTCGCGATAGGGCGAATTCTTGTCGCGCTGGGCTTCCTTGAACCAGTGATGCTGGTCCGAGGTGTGGTTGACCACGAGGTCGATGATGATGCGGATGCCGCGCTGCTTGCAGCCATGGGCGAATTCGACGAAATCGCCCAGCGTGCCGTAACGGGAATCGACGCTGTAATAGTCGGCGATGTCGTAGCCGTCGTCGCGGCCAGGCGAGGTCTGGAACGGCATCAGCCAGATCGTGGTGATGCCGAGCCCGTGCAGATAATCGAGCCGACGCAGCAGTCCCTTGAAATCGCCGATGCCGTCGCCGTTGGCATCCATATAGGTGCCGACGGACAAGCAATAGAACACGCCGTTCTTGTACCAGAGATCGTCGATCATGCGCCGCAGCCTCGATGTTCCGCCGAGGTGCGGCGGCTGCGTGATAAGTGCTAAGACGAGGTCAGGTTCCGCCTTTCGCCGGGAACGACATGGGAGGTGGAATCGGCTATCCTTCCTCCATGGACCACACCGCCCGCATTGCCCTCGTGCCGCCGCCGGACCGCCGTCAGTCCGAGACGGCGCTGGCGATTGCGCGCGGTACGGCGCGGTTGCTGCGCTCGCTCGGCTTCACCTGCATCAGCGAATTGCCGCTACCGTCGGGGCGGCGCGCCGATCTCGTCGCGCTGAACGAGCGCGGCGAGATCTGGATAGTCGAGATCAAATCGTCAGTGGAGGATCTGCGCGCCGATCAGAAATGGCACGAATACCGCGCCCATTGCGACCGGCTGTTCTTCGCCTTCACGCAGGATTTGCCTTGCGGGATATTTCCGCAAGACACCGGCCTGATCGTCGCGGATGCCTATGGCGCGCACATGCAGTGCGAGGCGCCCGAGCACAAGCTCGCTGCGGCCACGCGCAAGCAGATGACGGTGCGATTTGGCATGGCGGCGGCCTTGCGGATCAACCGGCTGGTCGATCCGCAGGGGCATGCGGATTTTTGGGAGTAGCGGGCTCTCGTGTCCCGGACGCGCTGCAACGCGTTGGCGTTGCTGCGCAGCGCCGGGACCCAGAAGACAGGCGGGGCTTCTAGCTCTCTAAAAAGAATGAGGCCCCGGCTCAACAGCGCATCACTTCGTGCTGCGCTGCGTCCGGGGCACGGTAGCCGTGAGTATTATCGCGGCGCGCGCTTCGCTAGAATCCGCTGCAACGTGCGCCGGTGCATGTTCAGCCGCCGTGCCGTTTCCGAGACGTTGCGGTTGCACATCTCATAGATGCGCTGGATGTGTTCCCAGCGCACGCGGTCGGCGGACATCGGGTTCGCCGGCAATTCGGATTTGTCCGAGCCGGTCGACAGCAGCGCGGCGACGACGTCGTCGGCATCCGCGGGCTTGGAGAGATAATCGATCGCGCCCATCTTCACCGCGGTCACGGCGGTGGCGATGTTGCCATAGCCGGTCAGCACGATTGCACGGGCGTCGGGGCGCTTCTTCTTGAGCGCCGAAACCACGTCAAGACCGTTGCCGTCGCCGAGCCGCAGATCCACCACGGCGAATGCGGGAGCCGCCTTGCCGATCTGCGCCAGACCGTCCGAGACAGTGTCGCATGACGTCACCGCAAACCCACGCGTTTCCATCGCGCGCGACAGCCGCTCCAAAAACGGCTTGTCGTCCTCCACGATGAGAAGCGAGCGGTCGGTCTGTTCGTTCAATTCGGCGATGGCGTTCAAGGTTTTGTCCTCTCTCCAGCGCGTCTACATATGGCGTCGCAATCGGGCGGTGCCAAGGCCGCCAATAGTCGATCGGCCGTGCTGTGCGACGCAAGGTCGCGGGCTATCCTATTGTTTCTTCGAAGGTCTCGATAGCCTCAAAACGCTCTCGCGGCCACGTGATCTGGACCACTGCGCCATGGTCCGGAAAGGTTCGGTTGGTAAACGAGACCTTGGCGCCGGTGCGTTCGAGCAAGGTGCGTGCGATGAACACGCCCAATCCCAGCCCGCCGCCTTCGTCCTGGGTGCGTCGCCGCGACAAATAGGGCTCGCCGATCCGTTTCAGGATGTCGGGCGGAATACCGGGGCCGTCGTCGGAGATCACGATCTCGATCATGTCGTTGTTCCACCACGCGTTGACCTCGACCGTGGTGCGGGCGAAATCGACCGCGTTCTCGACGATGTTGCCGACGCCGTAGAGGATCGCCGGATTGCGCGAACCGACCGGCTCGGCCACGATGGCGACGGCGATACGCACCTTGATATCGACGCCGAAATCGCGGTGCGGCGCCACCACCTCCTCGATCAGCTCCGACAGCTTCATGCGGTCGAACGGCGCGCCTTCGGCGGAGAGCTGGGTGATCTTGCTCAATATGTCGCGGCAACGCTGCGTCTGCTCGCGCAGGGTCTTCAGGTCGGCAGCAAAATTCGCATCCTTCACCGTCTTCTCCAGCTCGCGCGAGATCAGGAAGATCGTCGCGAGCGGCGTGCCGAGTTCGTGCGCTGCGGCCGCAGCCAGGCCGTCGAGCTGGGTCAGATGCTGCTCGCGCGTCAACACCAGCTCGGTGGCGGCCAGCGCGTCCGCAAGTTTCCGAGCCTCTTCGGTGACCTGGAACGAGTAGAGGCTGGTGACGCCGATCGCGAGCACGATCGAGAGCCAGACGCCGACGAGATAGATCGGCGGCAGCACCAGCGGATCGTCGGAATCCCAGGGCAGCGGCAGATGGAAGAAGACCAGGACCGAGGCGCAGGCGACAGCCAGTACGCCGAGGCCGAAGGTGAAGCGGGCCGGCAGCGCGGTGGCCGAGATCAGCACGGGCGCGAGGAACAGGAACGAGAACGGGTTCTGGAGTCCGCCGGTGAAGAATAACAGACCCGCCAGCTCCACGATGTTGAGCGCGAGCAGTCCGGCCGCCTGCATCGGCTCCAGCCGCTGCAGCGGATTGGACACGGTCTGGAGCGCCAGATTGAGCGCCGCCGACAGGGCGATGATACTGACGCAGGGGACGATCTCGACGTCGAATTCCAGCCCTTGCGCCACGATGAAAATCGCAGCGAGCTGGCCGAGCACCGCGAGCCAGCGCAGCCGCAGGATCGTGTCCAGGCGGATATGCCGCTGCGAGGGGCGGAAGTCGGAAGCGGCAATTTCAGTCATGTCGGCCAATTTTGCGGTGCCTTCTCGATCACAAACGCAGAGCTCGCGGAACCCCCCGGGATTACAAGCCTTGCGCTCTCCGCAGCAATAGCAGAAGAACGCCCAGCATGACCGAGAATGACAAGGCTTCAAGTCGGCCGACTGTCGCGGATCGCAGCTCATCCGCGGCCATCGCGGTCGATCACCTCGTCAAGGTCTACAAGCAGACCCGTGCCGTCGACGATATCTCGTTTTCGCTTCCGCGCGGCAGCATCACCGGCCTTTTGGGCGGCAACGGTGCTGGCAAGACCACGACCATTGCGACGATCATGGGTCTCGTGCTGCCGACCTCCGGCCGTGTGCAGGTGCTCGGGCATCGGATGCCGGAGGAGAGCGCTTCCGTGCTGGGGCGGATGAATTTCGAGAGCCCCTATGTCGACATGCCGATGCGGCTCACGGTGCGTCAGAACCTCACCGTGTTCGGCAAGCTCTATGCGGTGGAGAACCTGGCTGGTCGCATCGCTGAGCTCGCCGACGATCTCGATCTCACCGATTTCATCGACCGCGCCAACGGCAAGCTCTCCGCCGGGCAAAAGACCCGCGTCGCGCTGGCCAAGGCGCTGATCAACCATCCCGAGCTGCTGTTGCTGGACGAGCCGACCGCCTCGCTCGATCCTGACACGGCCGATTGGGTCCGGGGTCATCTGGAGCGCTATCGCAAGGCGAACAACGCCACCATCCTCCTGGCCTCACACAACATGCTCGAGGTCGAGCGGCTCTGCGACCGTGTCATCATCATGAAGCGCGGCCGTATCGAGGACGATGATACGCCCGAAGCCATCATGGCCCGCTACAACCGCACCACGCTGGAAGAGGTGTTTCTGGACGTCGCGCGTGGCCGGGTGAACGGCGCGAAGGAGGCGGCGCGATGAGCGAGATTTCCCTCCATCGCGGCATCTCCATGCACCGCATCGGCGCGATGATCCTGCGCTATTGGTATCTCTTGATGTCGTCCTGGCCGCGGCTGCTCGAGCTGCTCTACTGGCCGGCGCTACAAGTGATCACCTGGGGCTTTCTTCAGCTCTACATCGCCCAGAATGCCAATTTCTTCGCGCGTGCCGGCGGCACGCTGATCGGCGCCGTCATCCTCTGGGACATCCTGTTTCGCGGGCAGCTCGGCTTTTCCATCTCGTTCCTGGAAGAGATGTGGGCCCGCAACCTCGGCAATCTCATGATGAGCCCGCTGAAGCCGATCGAGTTTCTGCTGTCGCTGATGATCATGAGCCTGATCCGGCTCGCGATCGGCGTCATCCCGATGACGCTGCTCGCGCTGTTCCTGTTTCACTTCAACGTTTATGCGCTCGGCGTGCCGCTGATCGCGTTCTTCTGCAACCTGATCTTCACGAGCTGGTCGGTCGGCATCTTCGTCTCTGGCCTGGTGCTGCGAAACGGTCTTGGCGCCGAGAGCATCGTCTGGACCTTGATGTTCGCGATCATGCCGCTCGCCTGCGTCTACTATCCCGTCAGCGTGCTGCCGGTCTGGCTGCAATATGTCGCCTGGGCGTTGCCGCCGACCTACGTGTTCGAAGGAATGCGCGCGCTGCTGATCGAAAACACCTTCAGGACCGATTTGATGTTGAGTGCGTTAGCCATCAACGTGGTGCTGCTGGTTGCATCTTTTGGGGCATTCCTTGCCCTTTTGCGCAGCGCCACGAAAGCAGGGTTCGCTGCTGTCGGGCGGCGAGTGACGTCACTTTATCGGTGGATTCAGCATGGTTTGGGCGCGTCGGCCACGTAGATGTACGGAACCATGCATTGACGCAATATTACGCATTCGGCAGTATGCTGCGATGCGAAGAGGAATATAGCGATGCCTATTGGTGAGTTTGGCGGCGCGCCGCCCTTGGCGGCCGAAGGCAGTCCGGTCCTGACGACGCCGATGTACTGGATGTACGAGATGGCGCAGGCCTCTCTCAATCCGGCGCGTGCGGTCACCGACGCGACCAAGCTGCTGTTTCAGAATCCCCTCAATCCGTGGGCGCGCACCGAGGTCGGCAAGTCGGTTGCCGCGGCCTGCGAATTGTTCGAACGCACCACGCGCCGCTACGGCAAGCCGGAATGGGGTCTCGACGACACCGAGGTCAACGGCATCCGTGTCCCGGTCGAGGTCCGCCCGGTCTGGGAAAAGCCGTTCTGCCGCCTGCTCTACTTCGATCGCAAGTTCGCGCGTCCCTTGCGCAGCCCGCAGCCGCGCGTGCTGATCGTAGCGCCGATGTCCGGCCACTATGCGACGCTCTTGCGCGGCACGGTCGAAGCGTTCCTGCCGGCGCATGAGGTCTACATCACCGACTGGGCCGACGCCCGCATGGTGCCGCTCAGCGACGGCCGCTTCGATCTCGATGACTACATCGATTATGTCATCGAGATGCTGCATGTCCTCGGCGGCAACACGCATGTGCTGGCCGTGTGCCAGCCTTCCGTTCCCGTCGTTGCCGCCGTCTCGATCATGGAAGCGCGGCGTGATCCTTTCGTGCCGACCTCGATGACGCTGATGGGCGGCCCGATCGACACCCGCCGTAATCCGACCGGCGTGAACAATCTCGCCCAGGAGCGCGGCATCGACTGGTTCCGCAACACCGTCATCACCAAGGTGCCGTTCCCGCATCCGGGCATGATGCGCGACGTCTATCCGGGCTTCCTGCAGCTCAACGGCTTCATCAGCATGAATCTCGACCGGCACATGGACGCCCACAAGCGCCTGTTCGCCAATCTGGTGAAGGGCGATGGCGACCTCGTCGACAAGCATCGCGATTTCTACGACGAATATCTCGCGGTGATGGACCTCTCCGCCGAGTATTACCTGCAGACCGTCGATACCGTGTTCGTGAAGCACTCGCTGCCGAAAGGCGAGATGACCCATCGTGGAACACGCGTCGATCCCTCCAAGGTCACGCGCGTCGCGCTGATGACGGTCGAAGGCGAGAACGACGACATCTCCGGGATCGGTCAGACCGAAGCAACGCACACATTGTGCAGCTCGATCCCCGATGATCGCCGCGTTCATTACGTCCAGAAGGGCGTCGGACATTACGGCGTGTTCAACGGCTCGCGCTTCAAGTCGGAAATCGTGCCGCGCATCCATGACTTCATGGTGTCGGCGGCGAATCCGAGCTCGTTGCAGGCTCTCGCGGCCGAATAAACGCGTTTTTCGGCTTTCCCGTCGAAAATCCGGGCCCTGTCGGAGGTTCCGACGGGGGCACGCAGCCTCCAGATTCGCGGTATTCAGGTAGCTTTCTAGGAGTGAGTCCAAGCTCACCCCTTGGGGGTGCCGCATGCGCCCAGCGGGGGCGAAAAAACCCGGTTCCAACCCCAGTCTGTAGGGTCTCCCGGACGCCAGACCGCTGTATATTGGGCAAATGATTTGTTTTTGCGCCGAGCGCTTTCCCTGGCGACGGTTATGGCAGAATCCGGGCGCCCTCCTGCCCCCCGGACTGACAGACATGGCCACTCGCGCACTCCTCTATCGGCGGCCCCACGAACCGAAGACTCTCCTGATTACCCATGGGTCGCAATTTTTTGCGATTCGGCTGCGACGGCACCGCCGCGCGCGCCGTTACACGCTCAGAATTCATCCGAGCGATCGCGAAGCCATCCTCACCATGCCGCCGCGCGGCACGCTCGCCGAAGCGAAAGACTTTGCGCAGCGGCACGGCGCGTGGATCGCGGCACGTCTCGGCCGTTTGCCGAAGGCCGCGCCGTTCCAGCCTGGCACAGTGATACCGCTTCGGGGCGTGCCCCACCGCATCGTTCATCGCGCCGGCACGCGCGGTACGGTGTGGGCAGAAGTGCGCGATAGCGGTGAACGCATTCTCTGCGTCGCCGGTGGCGCCGAGCATGCCGATCGCCGCGTCAGCGACTTCCTCAAGCGGGAGGCGCGCCGCGATCTTCAGCGCTCGTCGGAAGCCTATGCCGTCGAGCTCGGCGTCAAGGTGAAGCGGCTCTCGATCCGCGATCAATCGAGTCGCTGGGGTTCCTGCACCTCGGCCGGCTCGCTGTCGTTCTCCTGGCGCCTGATCCTGGCGCCGCCCTACGTGCTCGACTATCTCGCCGCCCACGAGGTCGCCCATCTCGTCGAGATGAACCACTCGGCGCGATTCTGGCGCGTCTGCGGAAAGGCTTGCCCGTCGATGGAGCGCGCCAAGAAGTGGCTCGATACGTACGGCAATGATCTGCATCGGTATGGGGTCGAGGATTAGGGCGCGCTGCTACTCCACCTGATGCTGTCATCGCCCGCGAAAGCGGGCGATCCAGTATTCCGAGGCGGTTGTTATCGAATCGAGAGGCCGCGGCGTACTGGATTCCCCGCCTGCCGCCTACGCTAAAAGCTTCAGCGCCCCGGGACCTCACCTCGGCGAAGCCTTGGCGTAGCCGGGTCGCGGGGAATGACAGTTGAGAATGCGATGATCTCAGCGCGATTTACGCGACTCTCGCCCCACGCAGCGACGGCGCGCGCCGCGCGCTCGATTTTCCCCGCCGCATCAAAGCCTTCGCATCATCCACCGCGCATCGCGCCGGCCATGGCCGGCTACTGTGCATGGGGTTGTTTTCGCAGTTTTTGTTTTGAGGTCACAAGGACCTCAGGCCGAAGCTACCGATTGCCGCCGAACAGCCGGTCCATCAGCCAGCCGTCGAGCCCTGCGGCTGCTTCCGGCCGCGCATTGGCGCGCGTGGGGGGCGGGCGATAGCTGCCGTTGCTGGCCGGTGCGGGCGCTGCCGCTGTTGGCGGCGACACCTGCGACGTCGCCTGCGCGAGGTTCGACAGGCCCCAGGTCGCTTGCGAATTCGGCAAGGCTGCCACCGGCACGCCCTCATGCGCCGTCTTCATGAAGCGCGACCAGACTTCCACCGGCAGGCCGCCGCCGGTCGCCTTCTTGGTCGGCGAGTTGTCGTCATTGCCTAGCCATACGCCGGTGACGAGGTTGGCGGTGTAGCCGATGAACCAGGCGTCGCGGTAGTCCTGGCTGGTGCCGGTCTTGCCTGCTGCCGGCCAGCCCGGGATCTCTGCTTTCTTGGCGGTGCCGCTGATCAGCGTTTCCCGCATCATCGAGTTCATCATGCCGACATAGCGGGGGTCGATGACCTGACTACGCTCGTCCGTCTGGCGCATGTAGAGCAGCTTGCCACCCAGCGTCCTGATCCGCGTGACGACATGCGGCGTCACCGCCAGGCCGCCGTTGGCGAAGGGCGCATAGGCGCCGACCAGCTCGACCACCGAGACCTCGGAGGTGCCGAGCGCGATCGAGGCGTTGGGCTCAAGTTTCGAGGAGATGCCGAGCCGGTGCGCGGTGCGCACCACGTTCTTCGGACCGACCTCGAGGCCGAGGCGGATGGCAACCGTGTTGAGTGACATCGCGAGCGCCTGCGTCAGGGTCACCGCGCCGAAATATTCATGCGTGTAGTTCTCAGGTCTCCAGCCCTTGACCTCGATCGGTGCGTCCTGGCGGACCGTGTCGGGCGTCAGCCCCTGCTCGAGCGCGGTGAGGTACACGAACGGCTTGAACGAGGAGCCCGGCTGCCGCTTGGCGGTGACCGCGCGGTTGTACTGGCTCTCGGAATAGTTCCGCCCGCCGACCATGGCGCGCACGGCGCCGTCAGGCGTCATCGCCACCAGCGCGCCCTGGCTGACATTGAACTTCACGCTCTTGGCCGCGAGCTCGTCGATGATGGCGGCTTCGGCCACGCTCTGAAGCTTTGGGTCGATCGTGGTCTCGACCTTGATGCTCTCGTCGATCTGGCCGACCAGATCGTCCAGCACCTCGCCGATCCAGTCGGCGACGTAATTGACCGTGCCGGCGCCGACCGGCTTCACATTGTAGGAGGGATGGCCGATCGAAGCCTGCGCCTGCGCATCGGTGATGAATTTGGCATCCGCCATCGCCGTGAGCACGATTTTCGCGCGCGCTTCCGCGCCCTCGGGGTTGCGGTTCGGCGCGAGCCGCGATGGCGATTTGACGAGGCCTGCCAGCATCGCGGCTTCCGCGACGGTGACGTTCTTGGCCGACTTGCCGAAATATCGCTGCGCGGCGGCCTCGACGCCATAGGCGCCGGAACCGAAATAGACGCGGTTGAGATAGAGCTCCAAAATCTCGTTCTTGGAATGCTTGCGCTCCAGCCAGATTGCGAGCTCCGCTTCCTGCAGCTTGCGCTGCATGGTGCGCTCCTGGGTCAGGAACAGGTTTTTCGCCAGTTGCTGCGTCAGCGTCGAGCCGCCCTGCGACACGCCGCGATGCATGACGTTGGTGACGAGCGCGCGCAGGATGCCTACGGGATCAATGCCGAAATGCGAGTAGAAGCGGCGGTCCTCGATGGCGATGAACGCCTTGGGCAGATATTGCGGCAGATCCTTCAGCGAGACGTTGGCACCGGCCATCTCGCCGCGCTGCGCCAGCATGCTGCCGTCGATGCCGACGATCTGGATCGTCGGCGGCCGCTTGGGGATTTCCAGCGACTGGATCGGCGGCAGATGGGCGCCGACATAGATCACGACGCCGACCACGGCGATCGCGCCCCACAGGCCCAGCACCGCGCCCCAATAGACCAGGCGGCCGAGACCAGCGCCGATGCGCGACTTCGATCGCCGCTTGGCACTGCCGCGGCCGGCCGGGGCCTTCCGCTCGCGCGGCGACTCGTCGCCGGTATCGTCGCTCTTGCGCTTGGCGGATGATTTCGTTGATCTCTTCGGCTTGTCATCGCCGCCGGGGACGCGGTCCGCTGCGGTCAGGCGCAGGTCGGCGAGCGCCGCGGGCAAGCCGAACAACGGCTCCTTCCGCCCACCCTTTTTCTTTCCCAACCCCATACGCAAAACGCCCGGTCAGCCCGCCCCGCCGCACGCTAGCGGCCGCTGTTTAAGGCCCGGTTACCCGGACGTTAACGCGTGATTAGGAGGTGCGGCATTCGCTGGCCGCAGTTCCGCTGGTTGGGCGGCAGAGCTAGGATCGTCGGCTTGAAACAAGAGGGAGCTCAGATGGGCCACATCGATCCAACCAAGGAGATTTTCGCGCAATTCCGGGACAATGACCGCCCCGGCCCGATCCACATGCTGAACCTGGTGCGCTTGCGCAAAGAGGCGGCCTATCCGGATGCCCGCAAAGCGAGCGGCGCGGAAGCCTATGCGGCCTATGGCCGCGAAAGCGGCCCGGTGTTCGAGCGCCTCGGTGGCCGCATTATCTGGCAGGGCAAATTCGAACTGATGCTGATCGGCCCCGAGGCCGAGCGCTGGGACCATTGCTTCATCGCGGAGTATCCGAGCGTCTCAGCCTTCGTCGAGATGATCCGCGATCCCGTCTATCGCGAAGCGGTGAAGCACAGGCAGGCCGCGGTGGAGGATTCACGGCTCGTTCGGCACGCGGTGCTGCCGGTGGGAAAGAACTTTGGCGAGATACCGACCTGAGTGGCGTGGGCGGACTCCCTTCCCCAGCGTCGTGGCCGGGCTTGGCCCGGCCATCCACCTTACCTGCTTGCTCCAAGAACGTGGATGGCCGGGAGGTTGAAGCAATTCCAGCCGAGAACTAACCCGCCGGACCCGCATCCTCCAGGATCGGTCCGAACAGTTCCCAGCGCTCGCCGTTGAACTTCATCATCTGAAGCTGCTTGTTGACGCGGTAGTCGGTGGCCGAGGTGTTGGCCTTGATGCCCGGCAGCGCGATGTCGCTGGTGACGTCCTTCAGTGAAGCGGCTTGCTTCATGACGTTCTCGCGCGTCAGATCGTCACCGCACTGCTTCAGCACATGGACCAGCAGCTGAGCGGTGCCGTAGCCGTAGGTATTGAAGTTCGAGTCCTTGTCGCCGTCCGGATAGTACTTGGCCATGAAGTCGAAATACTTCTTCATGCCGGAATCGTCCTTCCATTTCGGGTCGAGCGGTTCCTTGCCGTAGTTGACGCTGATCAGGCCCTTGGCGGCATCGAGGCCGGCCGGCTTCAGCACCGCGCCGACCGAAGTGGCGTTGATGTCAACGATCTGCACCGGATGCCAGCCCATCTCGGCGATCTTCTTGATCGCCTGCGCCGCCTGCTTCGGCGTGGTGGCGCTGAAGAACAGGTCGGCGCCGGCGTCCTTGATCTTGAGGACCTGCGAGTCGACCGTGGGATCGGAAACTTCGTAGGACGCTTCGGTCACAATCATCTTGGCGGCCTTGTCGCCAAGGCCGGCCTTGATGCCGTTCAGATAGTCCTTGCCGAGGTCGTCGTTCTGATAGAGCACGCCGATCTTGGCGTTCGGATATTCCTTCAGGATGTACTGTCCGTAAATGCGGCCTTCGACGAAGTAGTTTGGATTGTAGCCCATCGTCCAGGGAAAGTTCTTCGGATCGGTGAACCGCGAGGCGCCGGTCGCCGCGAACAGTTGCGGCACCTTCTTGGAATTGAGATATTTCTGCACGGCTGCGTTCACGGGCGTGCCGATGATCTGGAAGGTCAGGAGCACCTCGTCGCTTTCGACGAGCTTGCGAATCTGCTCCACGGCTTTCGGCGGCGAATAGGCGTCGTCATACTGGATCAGATTGATCTTGCGGCCGTTGATGCCGCCCTGGTCGTTGATCATCTTGAAATAGGCAGCCTGGGTCTTGCCGATCGACGAATAGGCCGACGCCGGTCCCGAAAACGGCATCGTCTGGCCGACCTTGATCTCGGTGTCACTGGCGCCCGGATCATTATTTTTTCTGGGCATGGGCCCCAGAGACCGACAGCGCCAAAGTCAGCGCCGTTGCCGTGACCAGATGCAGAATTCCGTTCCTCATTCGCAATTTCCTCGGTTTGTTATTGCAGGTGATCGATCCTGCTGGATGTCACCGCTGAGGGCGAGTGTGGAGGAGGCGTTGCTGCAACGCAAGGTGGGCCGCGCCAGCAGTTCGTAGGGGCGCTAAAGTATGCGCACCACTTCATCTGCGCACTCCGCCCTCCCCCCTTGCGGGGCGCCGCAAGAGGGGAGGGAGCGAGAGCGCGCGTGCTGTCGCCTGAGAGACGAGTCGATCTAACCCGCCGTGCCGTTGTCCTCGATGATCGGTCCGAACAGCTCCCAGCGTTCGCCGTTGAACTTCATCATCTGCATCTGCTTGTTGACGCGGTAGTCGTTCGGCCCGGTGTTGATCTTGATGCCGGGCAGCGCGAAGCTGGGCGTGAAGTCCTTGATGTTGGCGACCTGCCTCATGACGTTCTCGCGTGACAGGTCGTCGCCGCACTGCTTCAGCACTTGCGTCAGTAGTTCGGCCACCGAATAGGCGTAGGTGTTGACGGTGTTGAGCTTGTCGCCTTCAGGGAAATACTTGTCCATGAAGGCGAAGAATGCCTTCACGCCCGGATCGTCCTTCCACTGCGGATCGCTGGGCTCCTTGCCATATTGGGTCGAGATGATGCCCTTGGAGATGTCGAGGCCGGCCGGCTTCAGCGTCGCCGAGATCGGGCTCGCATTGATGTCGAGAATGTGCACCGGCGTCCAGCCGAGCTCCGCGACTTTCTTGATCGCCTGCGCCGCGAACTTCGGTGTCGAGGCATCGTACAAGAGATCGGCGCCGAGCGATTTCAGCTTGACCACTTGGGAGTCCACGGTCGGGTCGGTCACCTCGTAGGACACCTCGCCGATGATCATGCCGGCGGCCTTGTCGCCGAGCCCGCTCTTCAGGCCAGCAAGATAGTCGCGGCCCATGTCGTCGTTCTGGTAGAGCACGCCGATCTTGGCATTCGGATGCTCCTTGAGAATGTACTTTGCGTAGATGCGTCCCTCGGACACGTAGTTGGGATTGTAGGCGATGGTCCAGGGATAGTTCTGGGGATCGTTGAAGCGCGCGGCGCCGGTCGAGGCCAGCAGCTGCGGGATCTTCTTGCCGTTGAGGTATTTTTGCACGGCGGCGTTCGCCGCGGTTCCGATGATCTGGAAGGTGAAGAGCACCTCGTCGCCTTCGACGAGCTTGCGCACCTGCTCGACGGTCTTCGGCGGCGAATAGGCGTCGTCATACTGGATCAGATTAATCTTGCGGCCGTTGATGCCGCCCTGATCGTTGATCATCTTGAAATAGGCGGCCTGGGTCTTGCCGATATTGGCGTAGACGGAATAGGCGCCGGAGAACGGCACGGTCTGGCCGATCTTGATTTCGGTATCGGTCGCGCCCGTGTCGTATTTCTTCTGGGCATGGGCCTGACTTACGAAGGCCTGGCTGACGGAGAACGCGAAGGCGAGCGCGGCCGTGGTCGTTATGAGGGCTCTGCGATTGGTCATATCGGGTCGTTCCTCCTGACGGAATTTTCGGCCGATGGTCTTTTTCCGTTGATTGCAACGGTCGCCATCGCTGCCGAAGATTGTGGAGGAACGTTCGCCGGCGCGCAAGGATCGCGGCGCTGTGCCGAAGCGTCTCAGGCCAGCGGGCTTTAGGCGAGGAACAGCGCCACCAGCGCGATCGTGGCCGGCAGCGCCTGCACCATCAGGATGCGCGTGCTGACGGTCGCCGCGCCATAAGCGCCGGCCAGGATCACGCAGAGCAGGAAGAACGCCTTGATCTGGAACGCGAAAGCCGGATTGCCGTGCACCAGACCCCAGACCAGGCCAGCGGCCAGGAAACCATTATAGAGCCCCTGGTTCGCAGCCAGCACCTTTGTGATCGCTGCCTTCTCCGGCGTGTTGCGGAAGACCTTCAAGCCTTGCGGCTTGTCCCAGAGAAACATCTCCAAAATCAGGAAGTAAGCGTGCAGTGCGGCAACCAGCGCCACCAGAATATTCGCGATCAGGATCAAGTTGAGCTCCCCCAAGCGTCAGCTTTCGGGTGGACGTTAGCACGGCCGGCGTGGCAAGTGCGATGGCGTGTTTCGATGCAATGGTGCCGCAAATGCCCGCGCGACCGACCACACTGTCTGTAAGCTTCGGCCTCGATCGTCTGGCGACGCCGATCGGGATCGCCCTGCTGGTCACCGACGCCGCGGGCGCCTTGCGCGCGCTCGACTGGGAAGACTACGAGCACCGCATGCGCGAACTGTTGCGCCTACATTACGGTGCGGTGGAGCTGAATGACCAGCCTGCGCCGCCGGAGATGCGGACTGCGCTGACGGGCTATTTCGAAGGCGATTTCGGTCAGCTCTCAGGCATAGCATGGCGCGTCGCCGGCACGCCGTTCCAGCAGAAGGTCTGGAACGCGCTCGCGAACATTCCTGCCGGCACCACGATGAGTTACGGCGCGCTCGCCGCCGGGATCGACATGCCCAAAGCCATTCGCGCCGTCGGCCATGCCAACGGCTCCAACCCGATCAGCGTGGTGCTGCCGTGTCATCGCCTGATCGGCGCAAATGGTTCGCTGGTGAAGTATGGCGGCGGCCTCGAGCGCAAGCGCTGGCTGCTGCGGCACGAGGGGGTGGAGGTCTGAGAGTGCAACCAAATCCATCAGATTTTCGACGTCATCACTTTCTGCGCGATCTTCCAGGTGCCGTTCACCTTTAAGCATGACAACAGGTCCGTGAAGGAACGCGGCGGAATCTGAAATTTCACCTTCAAGAGCGCGAGCTCCCTTTCAACATCGATTGACAGGATCTGATCATCTCGCTCGAAGCCCTGTTGCTTCGGAGCTTTCACGTTGCGAACCGCTGCCAGCCAGGTCGCAATCGGTGTCACGCCCAATTTGCCGTCCTCGGCGACCTTCGTCACTGAACTCGATGGGTGAAATATGGTTGCAAATTTCTCGGCATCCATTTCATAGGCAGCATCGAAATAGGTCTGCGCAAGGAAGCGCAGGGCGGGAACGTCCATATCCATTTGTCATCCTCAAGGCTTTTACACCAAACTCATTCGTGCGGCTCGGCCAACTGCGCCGAGCGTCAACCAGGCCTCATGTGCGGAAAAGTACTGCAGTTCGTCTTCTTGCTCGCTCAAGCTACGGCAGGGTAGCTTATGAGACTAGATGCCTTGTACGGCATGGGCTTGTGAGCAATATTCATAAGTGATGACCAACGAAATGAACGAACTCGCTGCATTTGCAGTCGTGGCCGGTGAACGAAGCTTCACACGCGCTGCGATAAAGCTAGGTGTGTCTCAGTCTGCCTTGAGCCACACAATAAGGAGGCTTGAGCAGCGGCTTGAGCTGCAACTGCTCGCTCGAACAACCAAGAGCGTTGCACCAACCGCTGCGGGGGCGGCTCTTCTGGAAGACTTGTCTCCGGCACTTGAGCAAATTCGTCATGCCCTCGACAAAGCCCGAAGCGTTCGGCGCCGACCCGAAGGTCGGCTTCGAATCGTAATGTCACGATCAGCTGCCGTGATGGTATTGTTACCGCGGCTCCGAGCTTTCGCTGAGGCCTACCCTGACATCGTTCTGGACGTTGTCACCGTCACTGGCCCCGTGGACCTTGTTGCAGGCGAGTTCGATGCCGGTATTCAGCTTGGCGAGTACATTCAAAAGGACATGATCGCGGTTCGTGTCACGCCCGAACTGCGATTGGCGGTAGTCGGATCGCCACGCTATTTCGCTTCACGACACATCCCCAAAAGGCCAAAGGATCTCAACGATCATCGGTGCATTACCCTGCGACTTGCGGGCGGTCCATATCGATGGGAGTTTGAGCAAGGACGAAAGTCGGTCACGATCAACGTCAACGGCCCGCTCATCATTGACGATACTCATCTGGTGATCCAGGCGGCGCTCGCTGGAGTTGGTGTCGGGCTCGCCTATGAAGATCAGGTCGCCGAATATGTTGCGAAGCGCCGCCTTGTTCGCGTGCTGGAGGATTGGACGCCGCCAATTCCCGGCTTCTTCATGTATTACCCCAGTCGTCAGCATCAACCAGTCGCGCTGTCTGCACTGGTGAACGCGCTACGATTCTCTGAACAAAAGGCGGCGCGATGATTGGAAAGGCTCAGAGTCCGTTTGGGAAAGTCAAGCCGCGGGCTGAGCCGCCTTGTCGCCGGCCATCACGTGGATCAGCGCGCTCTTGATCGCGGCCTGGCGTGTCGGCGCGCTGATCTGCGCGCCCAGGAGGTCGGTGACGTAGAACACGTCGCGGGCACGCTCGCCGAAGGTCGCGACATGGGCAGACGCAATGTTGAGATTGAGCTTCGAGATCGCGGTGGTCAGCTCATAGAGCAGGCCGGGACGGTCGAGGCCTGACATCTCGATCACCGTGTAGCGGTCGGACCATTGGTTGTTGATGGTCACTTCCGGCTCGACCACGAACGGGCGCGCCTTGCCGCGCACGGTGCGCCGCGCCACCACTTCCGGCAGGCGCAGCTTGCCTTCCAGCACGTCCTCGATCATCTCGCCGATGCGGGTCGCGCGGCGCCCCTCGTCCTCGTCACGGTCGTATTCCCGCGAGATCGAGATGGTATCGAGCGCGCGTCCGTCGGTCGTGGTGTAGATCTGGGCATCGACGATGTTGGCGCCGGCCGAGGCGCAGGCGCCGGCGATGATCGAGAGCAGCCAGGGATGGTCGGCGGCGAAGATCGTCAGCTCTGTGACGCCGCGCACCTCGTCGAAGCCGACATTGATCGCGAGCTTGTGGCCGGCCTGCTCGCTGGAGCGGACGAAGCGGGCGTGGCGGATTTTTCGCGGCAGCTCGACCTTGAGCCAATAGGCTGGATAGTGCCGGCCGATATAGGCATCGAGCTCCTCCGCCGGCCACTCGGCAAAGGCCATGCGGAATTCGGCGTAGGCGGCCGAGAGGCGTTTTCCCCGGTCGACTTCCGAGAAGCCGCCCGTCAGCACCGGCTCGGTCTCGTAGTATAGCGAGCGCAGCAGCTGCGCCTTCCAGCCGTTCCACACGCCCGGACCGACGCCGCGGATATCGGCGGTGGTCAGGATCGTCAGCAGCTTCATCTGCTCGACCGACTGCACCACGGCGGCGAAATTCTCGATGGTCTTGCGGTCGGAGAGGTCGCGCGACTGCGCGACCGTCGACATCGTCAGATGCTCCTCGATCAGCCAGGCCACGAGCTCGGTGTCGGCCGCGCTGAAGCCGAGCCGCGGGCACAGCCGTCGCGCCACCTTGGCGCCGGCGATCGAGTGATCCTCGGGCCGGCCCTTGGCGATGTCGTGCAGCAGCGTCACGATATAGATCACGGCCCGGTGCTCAGGCCGGATCTTGCGCATCAGGTCGCTTGCAAGCGTGAATTCGTCGAGGCCGCCGCGCTCGATGTCCTGGAGGAAGCCGACGCAGCGGATCAGATGTTCGTCGACGGTGTAGTGATGATACATGTTGAACTGCATCATCGAGACGATCTTGCCGAAGGCGCGGATGAAATGACCGAGCACGCCGGTCTCGTTCATCCGCCGCAGCACGATCTCCGCGTTGTCGGACGTCAGGATCTCCATGAACAGCCGGTTGGCTTCGGGATTCTCGCGCATCTGCGCGTTGATCAGGCCGAGCGAGCGCGTCACGTCGCGCATCGCGTCCGGGTGGAAGGCGAGGTTGTTCTTCTGCGCAAGGCGGAAGATGCGGATCAAATTGACCGGATCGTGCTTGAAGACGTCGGGCGCGGCAACGTTGATGCGGTTGTTGTCGACGATGAAGTCGTCGCTGTCAGGCACGCGCCGCTTCACCGGAGTGGGGCGCAGCCGCGCCATCATCCGGCTCAGCACCGGCGCGGGCTTGGCCTGCTGGTCCTCGAGCTTGGCGCAGAGGATGGCGGTGAGGTTGCCGACTTCCTTGGCGACCAGGAAGTAGTGCTTCATGAAGCGTTCGACATCCTGCATGCCGGGATGCGAGGTATAGCCGAGCCGGACCGCGATCTCGCGCTGGAGATCGAACGACAGCCGCTCCTCTGGCCGTCCCGAATAGAAATGCAGGTTGCAGCGTACCGACCAGAGGAAGTCGGCGCAGCGGCGGAAGGTGCGGTATTCCTGCGCGTCGAATACGCCGCGCTCGACCAGCTCGTTGGTGTCGCGCACGCGGTAGACGTATTTGGCGATCCAGAACAGCGTGTGCAGGTCGCGGAGTGCGCCCTTGCCGTCCTTGACGTTGGGCTCGACCAGATAGCGCGACTGGCCGCCGCGGCGATGCCGCTCCTCGCGCTCGGCGAGCTTTGCGGTGACGAATTCGGACGCGGTGCCTTGAACGACTTCCTTGTCGAAGCGGGCGACCAGTTCTTCATAGAGCGGCTTGTCGCCGGTCAGGAAGCGCGTCTCCAGGATCGCGGTGCGGATGGTCATGTCGCCACGCGCCTGCCGGATCGACTCGTCGACCGAGCGCGTGGCGTGACCGACCTTCAGCCCCATGTCCCACAGGCAGTAGAGGATGGCTTCGGCGACCTGCTCGCCCCAGGCTGTCTGCTTGTAGGGCAGGATGAACAAGAGATCGATGTCGGACTCGGGGGCCATCAGGCCGCGGCCATAGCCCCCGGTCGCCACCACTGCCATGCGCTCGGCGCCGCTTGGGATCGGCGAGCGGTAGAGGTGGCGGGTCGCGGCCGAATACAGGATGCGGATGATCTCGTCCTGCACGTGGCACAGCCGCTCGGCGCAGCGCCGGCCGTGCCGGTCCTTCAGCAAGATCGTTTGTGCCGCGGCGCGCGCCGAGATCAGCTCGGCCTTGAGCAGTTGCGCCATGGCCGTGCGGAATGCGTCCTCACGTCCCTGGTGTCTCTCGGCGAGCGCATCGACCGCGGCGGTGATCCGCGCGGTGTCGAAGCGATCGTCCACCTCGGCCTTGTGCTCAGTTGCGACGCTGTCCATGTCTCACCGGATATAAGAGGCCGCAGGCGCTGTCACCCGCCATTCTCTGGCAATAGTCGTTCCATGCTGGAAAGGTACGACTTTGGGCAAAGCTGTTCTCGGTCGGCGCGCTTTCAAGGGGCGGATTTTCTCGTTGACCTCTAGATATAACTCATTGAAAAACAATGAAGTTTTGGAGGAGGCTGGGCATGACTGGGATTACACGACGCATACTGTTGGCCGGAGCGGTGGCTCTTGCTGTGAGCCCCGCGGCGCGGGCGGCGGATCCGCTCAAGGAAATCCGTATCGACTGGGCGACCTATAATCCCGTGTCGATGGTCCTGAAGCAGAAGGGCCTCCTGGAGAAGGAGTTCGCCAAGGACGGCATCACCGTCACCTGGGTGCAGTCGGCGGGCTCGAACAAGGCGCTCGAATTCCTCAATGCCGGCTCGATCGATTTCGGCTCGACCGCCGGCTCGGCGGCGCTGGTCGCCCGCATCAACGGCAACCCGATCAAATCGATCTACGTCTATTTCGCGTCCCGAATGGACGGCGCTGGTGACATCAAAGGATTCCAAGATAGCAACCGTTACGGACCTCAAGGGCAAACGTGTCGCGGTGACGCGCGGTACAGATCCGCACATCTTCCTGGTGCGCGCGCTGCTTGGCGCAGGCCTCACCGAAAAAGACATCACGCCGGTGCTGCTCCAGCATGCTGACGGCAAGACCGCGCTGATCCGCGGCGACGTCGATGCGTGGGCCGGGCTCGATCCGATGATGGCGCAGGCCGAAGTCGAGGAGGGCGCAAAACTGTTCTACCGCAACGCCGACGCCAATACCTGGGGCATCCTCAATGTGCGCGAGCAGTTCTTGAAGGACTATCCGGATGCCGCCCGCCGCGTGCTCGCGGTGTACGAAGAGGCGCGCAAATATTCGCTGGCCAATTACGACGAGCTGAAGAAGACCTTCATCGCCGTGACCAAGCTGCCGGAGCCTGTCGTCGACAAGCAGCTCAAGGAGCGCACCGAGCTCACCCACAGCCGCATCGGCGCGCCGCAGCGCGAGTCGATCCTCGCCGCGGGCCTCGCCCTGCAACAGGCCGGCGTCGTCGACTCCAAGGTCGACGTGAAGGCGACGCTGGACGCGCTGATCGACGACCAGATCCCGCTGCCGACGAATTGAGATGCTCTTTCCCTCCCCCTTGTGGGGAGGGTGCCTCGCGAAGCGAGGCGGGTGAGGGTATCTTTCCTCACGATCGGTATTGCGAGCGGAGAGAACCGCTCATCCGGCACTTCGCGCCACCTTCTCCGGCAAGGAGAGAAGGGAAAAGCAGCGGAGGGCGCGGCAATAGTAGTGTTGCTTTCCCCGACCAGACGCGCTTCCTACGGCCATGATCTCCGACGCGCCAGTCCTGCAACAAACCTCGGAACCGGCCGAGAGCGCCGCCGCGCCGTCGCGCATCGTGCGTTATGCACGGCCGATGCTGGGTGTGTTGTTGCCGCTGATCCTCGCGCTCGGCTGGGAACTTGTGGTCTGGCTTGGCTGGTCCAACGGCCGGCTGGTGCCGCCCCCCTCGCGCGTCTTTGCCACCATCACTGATCTCGCCCGCTCCGGCGAGCTGATCCGTCACATCGCCGCGACGCTGTGGCGCGTCGGTCTTGGCTTTGCGTTCGGCGTGGTCGCGGGCACGCTGCTCGGAGCTATTTCCGGCTATTGGACGCTGGCGCGCCGGCTGCTCGATCCGACCGTTCAGGCGCTGCGCGCGATCCCCTCGCTGGCCTGGGTGCCGCTGTTCATCCTTTGGCTCGGCATCTTCGAGACTTCGAAGATCGTGCTGATCGCGGTCGGTGTGTTCTTCCCGGTCTATCTCGGCGTGATGGGCGCGATCCTCATCGTCGATCGCAAGATCGTCGAGGTCGGCCGCACCTTCCGTCTCTCCGGCCCCGCCATGATCCGCCGCATTCTGCTGCCCGCAGTGCTGCCGGCCTATGTCGTGTCCTTGCGCGTCGGTCTCGGCCTGGGCTGGATGTTCGTGGTGGCGGCCGAGTTGATCGGCGCGTCCGAAGGCCTCGGCTATCTCCTGCTCGACGGCCAGCAGCTCGGCAAGCCCGCGCAGATCCTCGCCGCCATCGTGATCTTCGCGATCCTCGGCAAGCTCACGGATTGGCTGATCGAGGTCGCGGCCGCGCCCTTCCTGCGCTGGCAGGATGCCTTCGGCCGCACGAAGGGAGCGTAACGCGATGCTGGCGCTCGAACGGGTCAGCAAGACCTATCCCAACGGCGTGCAGGCGCTGGCGCGCTTTTCGGCGGAAATCAAGCAAGGCGAGATCGTCGCCATCATCGGCGGCTCGGGTTGCGGCAAGTCCACGCTGCTGCGCGCCATCGCCGGCCTCGACCGCACGAGTTCCGGTACCGTGACGCTCGACAGCGAGGCGATCGCCTCGCCGCATGCCAAGATCGGCATCATCTTCCAGGAGCCGCGGCTGCTGCCCTGGCTCAGTGTCGCCGACAATATCGGCTTTGGTCTTGCCGATGCGCCCGCGACTGAGCGGCGTGAAAAGGTGGCGCGCGCGCTCGAGCGTGTCGGGCTCGCCGACAAGGCGCAGGCCTGGCCGCGCGAGCTTTCGGGCGGGCAGGCACAGCGTGTCGCGATCGCACGCGCGCTGGTGCCTCAGCCCGAGGTGCTCTTGCTCGACGAGCCGTTCTCGGCGCTCGACGCCTTCACCCGCAGGGATCTCCAGGATCATCTGCTCGATCTTTGGGCCGATACGCGGCCGACGCTCATCCTCGTCACGCATGACGTCGACGAGGCCGTGGTGCTGGCTGACCGCGTGCTGGTGATGCGGCCGCGGCCGGGCCGGCTGTTCGACCAGATCGAGATCAATCTGGGCCGGCCGCGCGACCGCAATTCGCCGCTGTTCGAGAATTTCAAGCGAAGTGTGCTGACGTCACTCGACCGTTCGCTCGACCGGAGTGTGCCCGACCGTGACGCAATGCAGGGTCCCGGTCAGGCCATGTGGTGGTGACAATTCGCCTCCGAGCCGGTACATCGGCAGGCGTATTTTCCGGGAGAGAACAAGATGGACGCCGCAGAACTGCGCCAGATGCAGGCCCCGATCAAGGAACGCTACAAGACCGATCCCAAGACCGCGATGATCACGCTGAAGGCCAAGGGCTCGACGGATAGCGATGGCATCGCCTGCAAGGTCGAGACCGGCCGCGCCATCGCAATGGCCGGCCTGCATCCCGCGACCGGCGGTTCCGGCCTGGAGCTCTGCTCCGGCGACATGCTGCTCGAGGCGCTGGTCGCCTGCGCCGGCGTCACGCTGAAATCGGTCGCGACCGCGGTCGAGATCCCGCTGACGACCGGCAACGTTTACGCCGAGGGCGATCTCGATTTCCGCGGCACGCTCGGCGTCGACAAGGAGACCCCGGTCGGCTTCGCCGAGATCCGCCTGCGCTTCGAGGTCGACACCGATGCGCCGCAGGACAAGCTCGACCTGCTGCTCAAGCTCACCGAGCGCTATTGCGTGGTCTATCAGACCATCAAGAACGGCCCGAAGGTCTCGGTGTCGATGCAGCGAATGTAATCAACAAGTGTCGTCCTGGCCTTGTGCGCAATTGCGCACAAGGACGGAATGACAGAAAAAAATGTCCCCCGACCTCCATTTCATTCTCTTCCTTCTCCTGCGCATGGCGATCGCGGCGGCGTTCGTCGTGACGGCCTCCGTTATCACCGAGCGCTCGGGCCCGGTGATCGGAGCGCTGGTGGCGACCCTGCCGATCTCGGCTGGTCCCTCCTACGTCTACCTCGCGCTCGACCACGATGCCGCTTTCATCGCGCAGGGCGCGTTGTCGAGCCTGCCGGTCAATGCTGCCACGATCTTCATGTGCCTCATTTATGTCGTGCTGTCGCAACGGCACAGTCTTTTGGTGAGTTGCGGAAGCGCTGTCGCGGTCTGGATCGTGCTGGCCTCGATCATCCGCCAGTTCGACTGGCCGCTCGCCGCCGGGCTCGTCGCCAATCTGATCGCGTGTTCAGCATCTGCATTCCGCTACTCGCGGGCTATCGCCATGTGAAAATGCCGCTGGTGACGCGCCGCTGGTATGACGTGCCGATGCGCGCTTTGCTGGTTGCGACCCTCGTCGCCATCGTGGTCTCGACGTCGGGCTGGGTCGGCCCCAGGATCAGCGGCATCATCGCGCTGTACCCGGTCGTGTTCTCCAGCATCATGGTGATCCTGCATCCGCGCATCGGGGGGCCGCCGACCGCCGCCGTGCTCGCCAATTCCGCCTGGGGCTTGCTCGGATTCGGCATGGCGATCGCCGTGCTGCACGTCGGCGCCGCCAATTTCGGCTCCGCGATCGGCCTCAGCATGGGGCTCGCCACCTGCGTCGTTTGGAATCTGACGCTGTGGTGGACCGGGCGAAGGAAGCGATTGGCGCACTAGCCTCGTCATTGCGAGGAGCGAAGCGACGAAGCAATCCAGACTGCCGCCACAGAGGGATGCTGGATTGCTCCGCTCCGCTCGCAATGGAATGTTGCGGAAGGACCGTTCGCTACTTCGGCAGTTTCGCTTTCAACGCATACAGCGCATCGAGCGCTTCGCGCGGCGACATCTCGTCCGGGTGCAGGGCCTTCACGGCCTCCATCAGCAGGTCGGCTTCGCTCGGCGGCGCAGCTTCCGCCGCGGCGCGCGAGGGCACCGCGAACAGCGGCAAATCGTCGGCGAGCGCGCGCGCGGTCTGGCCGCGGTCCTGGGCTTCCAGCTTTGCGAGTACCGATTTCGCGCGCGTGATCACGGCGGGCGGCAGGCCAGCCAGCTTCGCCACCTGGATGCCGTAGGAGCGATCGGCCGAGCCCGGCAGCACCTCGTGCAGGAACACGACATTGCCCTGCCACTCCTTCACGCGCACGGTGGCGTTGAACATGCGCGGCAGTTTTGCCGATAGCGCGGTCAGCTCGTGATAATGCGTGGCGAACAGCGTGCGGCAGCGGTTGCTCTCGTGCAGATGCTCGATCGCGGCCCATGCGATCGAGAGACCGTCGAAGGTCGCTGTACCGCGGCCGATCTCGTCGAGGATCACGAGCGCGCGCTCGCCGGCCTGGTTCAGGATCGCAGCGGTCTCGACCATCTCCACCATGAAGGTGGAACGGCCGCGGGCGAGATCGTCGGCGGCTCCGACGCGGGAGAACAGGCGGTCGATAATGCCGATCCGCGCGCGCGTCGCCGGCACGAAACTTCCGATTTGAGCAAGAAGAGCAATCAACGCGTTCTGGCGCAGGAAGGTCGACTTGC
Organism: Bradyrhizobium sp. LB13.1; assembly: GCF_054056815.1. NCBI lineage: Bacteria > Pseudomonadati > Pseudomonadota > Alphaproteobacteria > Hyphomicrobiales > Nitrobacteraceae > Bradyrhizobium > Bradyrhizobium sp. LB13.1. Next base: position 942,223 of record NZ_JBSRYQ010000001.1, read on the forward strand.
CGGCCATGTTGGGACCGGTGAGCAACCAGAGTTGGCCGGACTTTTGCGCAGGTCCCGGCGACAGGTCGCAGGCATTTGCGATGAACGGCTCGCCATTGCGCTTCAGGGCCTGCTCGACCACGGGATGACGGCCGGCCTCGATCGCAAAGCCGAGAGACGAGTCCACCTCGGGCCGCACATAGTTCTCGTCGATCGCCAGCTTGGCCAGCGACGTCGCGACGTCGAGCAGCGCAAAGCCGTGAGCGGCGGCACGCAGATCCTCGCTGATGTCGAGCGCCTTGGCGCAGAGCTGTTCGAAAATCTCGAGCTCGAGGCCGAGCGCACGATCGCCGGCATTGGCGATCTTGGCTTCGATCTCCCCCAATTCGGAGGTGGTGAAGCGCACCTGGCCCGCCAGTGTCTGGCGGTGGATGAAGGTCGCGTTCAGCGGCGGCGACATCAGCTTGTCGCCGTGCTGCGCGGTCACCTCGACGAAATAGCCGAGCACGTTGTTGTGCCGGATCTTCAGGCCCTTGACGCCCGTGCTGTCGGCGTAGCGCGCCTGCATCGAGGCCACCACCAGGCGCGAGGCGTCGCGCAGGTTTCGCGTTTCGTCCAGCGCAGGCTCGTAGCCCTGGCGAACGAAGCCGCCGTCGCGCTTGATCAGCGGCAGTTGATCGTCGAGCGCCCTGGCGAATTCCGCCGCGAGCTCGCGCGATGGTCTTTGCAGCGCCGCCATCACCGCGGCGATCTCCTGCGGCGGTTGGTCGAGTTCGCCGAGCCGCGTCAGCACCTGGTCGGCGGCGATGACGCCGTCGCGCAGACCGGCGAGGTCACGCGGGCCGCCGCGGCCGACCGACAGACGGGCCAGCGCCCGCGACATGTCGGGCGCACCGCGCAGGATGCTGCGGATGTCCTCGCGCGCGACAGAGTCGGCAACGAAGCTGCCGACCGCATCGAGCCGCCGCGCGATCGCCGCCGCATCGGTCAGCGGCGCGGCCAGCCGCTGCGCCAACAGTCGAGACCCCGCCGAGGTCACCGTGCAGTCGATCGCGTCGAGCAGTGAGCCGCGGCGTTCGCCCGCCAGCGTCCGCGTCAGTTCGAGATTGGCGCGCGTCGCCGGATCGATCGCCATCGTCGCACCCGAGGCCTCGCGCGCGGGCGGCGACAGCGGGGGGTGCTTGCCGACCTGGGTGCGGTCGACATAGGTGACGGCCGCGGCCGCGGCGGTGGCTTCGAGACGCGAGAGCTGCGCCAGTCCGTCCATGGTCGCGACGGCAAAATAATCGCACAGCCGTTTCTCGGCGGTGGCGCCGTCGAAGACGTCACGGGTCAGCGGCGTCACCGCCGGCAGCTCGCGCAGGGTCTGTCCGAGCTCGCTGTCGTTGTAGAGCGCGTCGGTGACGATCACCTCGTTCGGATTGATGCGCGCCAGTGTCGCGGTGAGCTCTCCGCCCGAACACTCCGTCACCATGAATTCGGCGGTCGAGATGTCGATCCAGGCGAGGCCAAAGCGGTCACCGCCCGCCGATGAGCGGGCGCGCGCGAGCGCCATCAGATAGTTGTTGGCGCGCGCGTCGAGCAGCGTGTCCTCGGTCAGCGTGCCCGGCGTGACCAGGCGCACCACGCCGCGGCGCACGACGCTCTTGTTGCCGCGCGCCTTGGCGGCGGCGGGATCCTCGGTCTGTTCGCACACCGCCACCCGGTGCCCCGCGATGATCAGCCGGTGCAGATAATCCTCGGAGCGCTCGACCGGCACGCCGCACATCGGGATATCGGCGCCCTGATGCTTGCCGCGCTTGGTCAGCACGATGCCGAGTGTCCTGGAGGCGATCTCGGCGTCCTGGAAGAACAGCTCGTAAAAGTCGCCCATCCGGTAGAACAGCAGCAAGCCCTGATGGGCCGCCTTGATTTCAAGGTACTGTTCCATCATCGGCGTGACGCGCGCGGCAGCTTCCGCCTGCGGCGTGGTCGCTTCGTCGGGGGGCGGTACAGGGATCGGTTGTTGCATTGTCATGGGCGGCGCAACCTACAAAATTTCGCCCCGCGCTCCTATCGCTTTGGCCGGGGCGGGGAGGTTTTCCACGTTGTCCGCACCGCGGCATGCGCTGCTGGCGTGCGCACCCCTCGGAACACGCGCGTATCAGTCAATTGACCTGCCGCGGGCGCCCTCCTAAAACTCCGTCGACATTGAAGAATTTAGGCCCGACCGCGGCATTCAGGGAGAACAACGATGCGTGACGTCTTTATCTGCGATGGGGCCGTGCGGACCCCGATCGGCCGTTTCGGCGGCTCTCTCGCCAAAGTGCGCGCCGACGACCTTGCGGCCGCCCCGATCAGGGCACTGATGGCCAAGCACCCCAATCTCGACTGGGCACAGGTTGACGAGGTCTTCTTCGGCTGCGCCAACCAGGCCGGCGAGGACAACCGCAACGTTGCACGCATGGCGCTCCTGCTTGCGGGCCTGCCGGATTCAGTTCCCGGCCAAACCCTGAACCGGCTCTGTGCCTCCGGCCTCGATGCGGTCGGTGCCGCCGGCCGCGCCATCCGTTCCGGCGAGATCGAGCTCGCGATTGCCGGCGGCGTCGAATCCATGACGCGCGCGCCGTTCGTGATGGGCAAAGCGCAGGAAGCCTTCTCGCGCTCTGCCGACATCTTCGACACCACGATCGGCTGGCGCTTCATCAATCCGCTGCTGAAGGCGCAGTATGGCGTCGATGCCATGCCGGAGACCGGCGAGAACGTTGCGGAAGAATTCCAGGTGTCGCGCGCCGATCAGGATGCTTTCGCGATCCGCTCGCAGCAGCGCGCCGGTGCGGCGATTGCCGCCGGCTATTTCGCCGAAGAAATCACGCCGATCACCATTCCCGGCGGCAAGGCGGGCCCTGTTACCGTCGACAAGGACGAGCATCCGCGCCCCGAGACCACGCTCGAAGCCCTCGCCAAGCTGAGGCCGATCGTACGCAATCCCGGCACGGTGACCGCGGGCAATGCCTCCGGCGTCAATGACGGCGCCGCCGCGATGATCTTGGCATCCGAAGCCGCCGTGAAAAAGCATGGCCTGACGCCGCGTGCCCGCATCCTCGGGCTTGCGTCGGCCGGCGTGCCGCCGCGCATCATGGGCATCGGCCCTGTGCCCGCGACCCGCAAGCTGATGGAGCGCCTCGGCAAGAAGATCAGTGATTTCGACCTGATCGAGCTCAACGAAGCCTTCGCCTCGCAGGGCATCGCCTGCATGCGCCAGCTCGGCGTTGCCGACGACGCCGATTTCGTCAATCCGCATGGCGGCGCGATCGCGCTCGGTCATCCCCTCGGCATGAGCGGCGCGCGCCTTGCGCTCACCGCCGTGCACGGCATGGAAAAGCGCGGCGGCAAGCTCGCGCTTGCCACCATGTGCGTCGGCGTCGGCCAGGGTGTGGCTGTCGCGATCGAGAAGTTGAACTAAGCTCTCTTCTCTCTCCCCGCTTTCGGGAGAGAGAAATTTTAGGGATCCGCTTCCATGATCATTGCGGGCGAGCAGGACGTCACGGCCGCGTCCCTGGCGGTGATGGAGCGGACGTCCGATCCGCGGCTGCGCCAGATCATGGTCTCCCTGGTCAAGCATTTGCACGGCTTCGTCCGCGACGTTCGTCTGACCGAGAAGGAATTCCGCGACGCCACGGCTGTTATCGCCGAGCTCGGCAAGCTCTCGACCGACACGCATAATGAGGTCGTGCTGATTGCGGGCTCGCTCGGCGTCTCGCCGCTGGTGTGCCTACTGAAACAATGGCGATCAGGGCAACACGGAAACCGACCAGTCGCTGCTCGGACCGTTCTGGCGGTTGAACTCGCCGCGGATGGAGAATGGCGGATCGATCGTGCGCTCCAAGACGCCGGGCGCGCCGCTGTTCGTCAACGGTCACGTCGTGGACAGGGACGGCCGTCCCGTCGCCGGCGCCGAGGTCGACGTCTGGCACGCGTCGCCTGTCGGTCTCTATGAGAACCAGGACCCGGAGCAGGTCGACATGAATCTGCGCGGCAAGTTTACGACCGACCAGGACGGAGGCTTCTCTTTCCGCTCCGTGATGATGGTCGGCTATCCCATTCCGACCGATGGCGTGGTCGGCCGTCTACTGGAGGCGCAGAGCCGGCATCCCTATCGTCCCGCGCACCTGCATGCCCTGGTTTTCAAGCCCGGCTTCAAGGTGCTGATCTCGCAGGTCTACGACCCTGCCGATCCGCATATCGACAGCGACGTGCAGTTCGGCGTGACGAAGGCGCTGATAGGCAAGTTCCTGCGTCATGACGCGCCACACCCGACGGAGCGCGATGTCGCGACGCCCTGGTATTCGCTCGATCATGTCTACCGGCTCGAAGCCGGCGAGGCGGTGCTGCCGCGTCCGCCGATCAAATAGGGCTCAAAGCCGCTTCCCCCAATTAGTTATATCCTATAATGATTGGCGGAAGCGTTGACCGGTCGGACCGAAAAAGGGCCGGGGAGGAGTTTGCCAATGACATTCATCTATCCCGTCGACAGCAACCAGGCGCATCCGCTGCCGCTGTCGCCCGAATACAAGAGCTCGATCAAGCGCGCGCCGAACAAGCCCTTGATCCCGATGCGCCATACGCTGTCGGAACTGACTGGTCCGGTCTACGGCCATGAGACTGTGCGCGAGGGAGACAGCGACCTCACCACCCAGCACACCGGCGAGCCGCTCGGAGAGCGCATCATCGTGCACGGCCATGTGCGCGACGAGGACGGCCGCGGCGTTCCGAACTCACTGGTCGAGATCTGGCAGGCCAATTCCTGCGGCCGCTACGTTCACGTCCGCGACCAGCATCCGGCCCCCCTCGATCCGAATTTTACGGGCGCTGGCCGCACCGTGAGCGATGCCTCCGGTTATTATCGTTTTGTCACGATTAAGCCTGGCGCGTATCCCTGGGGCAACCACCACAACGCCTGGCGTCCCGCGCACATCCATCTCTCGGTGTTTGGCCATTCCTTCGTCACGCGTCTGGTGACGCAGATGTACTTCCCGGCCGATCCGCTGTTCCCGTTCGATCCGATCTTCAATTCGGTGCCGGACGAGAAGGCGCGGGCGCGGATGGTGTCGTCGTTCGACTTAGAGAATACCCAGCCCGAATGGGCGCTGTGCTACCGCTTTGACATCGTGCTGCGCGGCAAGAACGCCACGCCTATGGAGAACCATTAAGTGCAGGATAATGGGATCACGCCATCGCAGACGGTTGGCCCGTTCTTCAAATATGGCCTGACGCCGAACGGCGACTACGCCTGGAACGATGCGTTCACGAACTCGACGCTGACTCCCGACGTCACCGGCGATCGCGTCCGCATCGAGGGCCGTGTGTTCGACGGCGATGGAGTCGTTGTGCCTGATGCCATGCTGGAGATCTGGCAGGCCGATGCGCAGGGGCGCTTTGCCGATCCGCAGGACAAGCGCGCGCTGCCAAATGCGAGCTTCCGCGGCTTTGCCCGCTGCGGCACCGACAAGGATGGCAACTACGCCTTCGAAACCATCAAGCCAGGCGCGGTGCCCGATCCCGACGGCAAGCCGCAGGCGCCGCATATCCTGCTTGCGGTGTTTGGCCGCGGCATGCTGCGGCATCTCTATACCCGCATCTATTTCGGCGACGAGGCCGGCAACGCCGCCGACCCCGTGCTGGCGCTGGTGCCGGCCGACCGCCGCGCCACGTTGACCGCCGTACGCGAGGCCGGCAAGCCAGTGTACCGGCTCGACCTGCGATTGCAGGGCGACAACGAAACTGTGTTTTTCGACGTGTGACTGAGGTGGCGTCCCGGATCTGCGCTTGCGCCTATCCGGGACGATGGCGGAGGACCGGGCCCAACTTTCGCTGCCCGAAACCGCTCGCTGACGCCGTTTTCCCGTAGTTCTCCGGAGTCCGCGCGATTCAAATTCCGCGCGAAGCAATCCCGTGTTTACCGTAATCCTCTAGGATCCGTTGGATTTGGCGCGGCCCATCGGATTGTTTCATGAAAATTCGCCTTTCGCTTTCTTCCGCAATCATTGCTTTCGGCATCGTCCTCGCCATCGGCTTTACCGCCGTGGTCTCCACCAGCCTCTACGCCCTGCACGAGCTCAAGGTCGGCGGCCCGCTCTATACCGACATCAAGCTCGGCAATGACCTCATCGCGGACATCCTGCCCCCGCCGGAATATGTGATCGAGGCCTATCTCGAGGCCACCCTCGCCATGCGCGAGCCGGACCGGCTGGCGGCGCACGGCGACCGCCTGGTCCAGCTCCGCAAGGATTACGACGAGCGCAAGGCTTTCTGGGTTACCTCCAGCCTCTCGGCCGACCTGAAGACCGCGCTGGTGTCGAAATCCGACGCCGAAGTGCAGAAGTTCTGGAAGCTGTTGTCCGACCAGCTCCTGCCGGCCCTCAAGGCCAAGGACACGGCCGCCTCCGAGCGCGCCTACGCGCAGCTCAAGGATGCCTACACCGCACATCGCGCCGTCATCGACAGCATTGTCGAGAGCGCCAACAAGCAGAATGCCGACATGGAGAAGCTGGCCGCGGACCGCGACAGCTCCATGCTTTATATCCTCATGGGCGTTTCCGCCGCCGTTCTGGCATTCATTGCCGCGGGCCTGCTCGGCGTCGCGCTCGGCGTGGTGCGCCCGATCGTGCGCATGACAGGCACGATGCAAAAGCTCGCGACCGGCGATCTCGCCGCCGACATCCCCTTCGCACACCGTCAGGACGAGGTTGGGTCGATGGCGGGCGCCCTGCTGGTGTTCAAGCAGGCGGCAGTCGACAATGCCCGGCTGCGCGAAGAACAGCTGCAGCAGGAGCAGGAGGCGGCGCTGGCCAAGCGTGGTGCCCTGCAACAGATGGCCGATACGGTTGAGCGGGAAACCGGCCGCTCGGTCGATACCGCAAGCGCTGCGACCCAAGGCGTAGAACGGGCGGCCTCCAGCCTGTCCGAGATCGCGCGGTCGTTGTCCACGGAGTCGCAGGCGGTTGCCTCGGCGTCCACCCAGGCCCTGAGCAGCTCGCAAACCGTTTCAGCCGCGGCGGAAGAACTGAGTGCTTCGATCCGTGAGATCGCGACCCAGGTCGCGCGGACCAGCACGGTCACAAAATCGGCGGTCGCCGGTCGTGAACAGGCGCGTTCGACCATCCAGGCGTTGGCCGGTTCGGTCAAGAAAATCGCCGAGGTCTCCGATCTCATCGGCGGCATCGCCGGTCAGACCAACCTTCTGGCACTCAACGCCACGATCGAGGCCGCGCGTGCCGGCGAAGCCGGCCGCGGTTTCGCGGTGGTCGCCGCCGAAGTGAAATCCCTGTCCGACCAGACCGCCAAATCCACCGAGGAGATCGCGCGGCTGATTGCCGAGATCCAGGCCTCGACGCAGGCCGCGGTCGATGCCGTCGAAACCATGGGAGGCCACATCCTCGAGATCGACGGAGTTGCCACCTCGGTTGCCGCCGCGATGGAAGAGCAGGACGCCGCGACGCGTGAGATCACGCGGTCGATCTCCGAATCGGCTTCCGCGGCGAAGGAGGTCTCGGCCAAGATCGGCGATGTCAGCCGCGACGCCGCCTCCGTGAACGAGCGCGCCGCGGAGGTCAGACAGGCGATCGCCGGCATGGCGGCAAATCTCGAACAGCTCCGGTCGGTCGTGGTCAGGACCGTGCGCGCCTCGACCGCTGCGGCTTAGGCCGGCATCGGGTTGGCCGCTGGTGCGTGGGGCGTGATCGTGCAGTATGACGCGGGACAGGGGCATCGTGGCTATGACACCTCCACAATTGCCGGCGGTCGTTGAGCCCGCCCGACTGACGGCAGCGCTCCGCAGGAGTGGCGTGCTGGACGCCGGCGCAGTCCGCGAGGTGAAAGTGCTGCATCAGCGCGACACCGTCGTGTCGCACATTATCCGCCTTGGCCTGCGCTATGTGGGGGAATCCGCCGGCGCCCCGCAATCGCTGATCCTGAAGACCGCGCATTCCGACTTCGCAAAGACGCTTGCAAATGGCGGCCGGCACGAAGTGGCCTTCTATACGCAACTCGCGCCAACAGTGCCGGCGGGGCTTGTGCCGCGCTGCTTCGACGGGCATTTCGAGGAGGAGAGCGAGACCTGGCATCTCCTGCTCGAAGACCTCACCGACAGCCATGAGATTGCGACGCAATGGCCGCTGCCACCGTCGCGCGATCAGGCGATGGCGATCGTCACGACGCTCGCGCGATGGCACGCGGCCTGGTGGGACCATCCCGGTCTCGGCGAGACCGTCGGCACCTGGGCGAGCGAGGAGGACAGCGCAACTCACATGGAGAGCTTCGCCGGCCATTACGATCGCTTCGCGGACCTGCTCGGCGATCGCCTCAGCGAGGAGCGCCGCATCCTCTACCGCCGCCTGATCGATCAGTCGGCCCGGCTATCCCAGCGCTATCATTTGCGACGTCATGTCAGCATCACTCATGGCGATGCCCATATCTGGAATTTCCTGCTGCCGCGCGCCGGCGTCGCCGATACCGTGCGGATCTTCGACTTCGACCTGTGGAACATCAACGTGCCGACCAACGACCTCGCCTACATGATGGCGATGCAATGGTATCCGGAACGCCGGCAGACGCTCGAGCGGGCGCTGCTCAACCGTTACTACGAGACGCTGATCGCGCGCGGCGCCAGCGGCTATACGCGCGGCGCGCTCGATCAGGATTACCGTTGGTCGGTGCTCTGGCACATCACCACGCCGGTCTGGCAATGGAGCATCAACATCCCGCCGGTGATCTGGTGGAACAATCTGGAGCGGGTGATGCTGGCGGTCGAGGATTTAGGGTGCGAGGAGTTTTTGGGGTAGTTGGCGCTGCACGCTCACCGTCGTCCAGGTTGTGACGCACCCTACTCCATCACCGCATGTTCCGGCCCGGCCGACTGCTTGCGCAGCGTGGCCTTGGACGAGCCGATCATCAGGGCGAGTGGGATGGTGCAGAGGATGAAGATCATCACCAACATGTAGTCGTGCGCGAAGGCGATGATCTGCGCCTGCACGCTGACCATCCTGTCGGCCATGGCGCGGCCGGCGTCGGTGGAGAGATTGATCATGCCGCTGACGTTGGGCATCTGGAGCGCGTGGTTGAACGGGTTGATGTTCTCGGACAGGATCGCATAGGTCTTGCGCGTGCCCTGCGTCAGCTCGGCGACGACGATGGAAATGCCGACCGAGCTCGCGACGTTGCGCAGCAGCGTCAGCATCGAGGTGCCGTCGGTGCGCAAGTGGTTCGGCAGCGTCAGGAACGCCACCGTCGAGAGCGGCACGAAGACGAGGCCGAAGCCAAAGCCCTGGATCACGCTGACGACCACGATTTCCGGCACCTGGGTCTGGTCGGTCCAGCCCGTCATCTGGAACAGCGAGGCCGCCGTCAGCGTCAGGCCGCAGATGATCAGCGTGCGCGCCTCGATCCAGCGCATGATGCGGCCGACCATCATCATGGCGAAGAAAGTGCCGAAGCCGCGGCTTGCGAGCAGGCCGCCCGCGGTCATGATGGGATAACCGATCACGTTCTGCAGGTAGGGCGAAGCCAGCGCCATGGTCGAGTACAGCACGAGGCCCATCACCGTCATGAAGATGCAGCCGGTGAGGAAGTTGCGATCCCTGAACAGCGCGAACTGAATGAAGGGACGCGAGGTCGTGAAGGAGTGGGCGAAGAAGTAATAGAAGGCGACGCCGGAGACGGCGAACTCGGTCACGATCTCGACCGACTCGAACCAGTCGAGCTGCTCGCCGCGATCGAGCGCGAGCTGGAGTGCGCCGATCCCGATCGCCAGCGCGGCAAAGCCGAACCAGTCGAACTTCAGGCTGAGATTCTTATCGGTCTCGTCCATGAAGACGGCGAGCCCGAGCACGGTGATCGCGCCGAACGGCAGGTTGACGAAGAACACCCAGTGCCAGGAATAGCTCTCGGTGAGCCAGGCGCCCAGCGACGGGCCCATGATCGGGCCCATCATCACGCCCATGCCCCAGATCGACATCGCCGTGGCGCGTTCCTGAAGCGTGTAATAGTCGAGCATCACTGACTGCGACAGCGGCACCAGCGCTGCGCCGAATACGCCCTGCAGCAGGCGGAACAGCACCATCTGGTTGATGTCCTGCGCGAGGCCGCACAGCACGGAGGCGAAGGTGAAGCCGGCCGCGCAGGCGATGAAGATGCGCTTGCGGCCAAAGCGGTTGGAGATCCAGCCCACCGGCGCCGTCATGATCGCAGCGGCGACGATGTAGGACGTCAGCACCCAGTTGATCTGGTCCTGCGAGGCCGACAGCGTGCCCTGCATGTAGGGCAGGGCGACATTGGCGATGGTGGTGTCCAGCGCCTGCATGATGGTCGCCGTCATGGCGCAGATCGTCACCATGTTCCGGCGCATGCCGGGGACCATCAGGCTCGCATGGGGGCCGGACATCGGATCGGTCCTTGTCTCAGTCGTTTTCGTGGCCTGCGGTCGCCGCCAGGCCGAGCAGGCCGGCGAGCGAGCGCTGATGGCCGGTGTCGATGGTGGCGTAGACGCTCATGCCCGCCTTCAGCTTCCGCACGTATTTGTCGGTCTCGTCGAAATAGACGCGGATCGGCACGCGTTGCACGACCTTGACGAAATTGCCGGTGGCGTTTTGCGGCGGCAGGATCGCGAACTGCGCGCCGGTGCCGGGCGAGAGCGAGCCTATCTTGCCCTTGAAGACATGGTTCGGGAACGCGTCGACCTCAAGCGTGACCGGTTGCCCTTCGGTGACGTAGGTGAGGTCGCTTTCTTTCGGATTGGCGTCGACCCAGGGATGGGCGACGTCGATGATGGAGAACACCGGCGTGCCGGCGGTGACGTAGCGGCCGAGCTGGATCTGCTCGACCTGCGTCGCAACGCCGCTCATCGGGGCCCGCACGACGGCGTGGTCGAGATTGCGCTGGGCGTCGTCGAGCTTGGCCTTGGCCTGGGCGTAGGGCGGGAATTGCTCGAGCGGCAGGTCGGGATTGCCGAGCAGCTGGGTCTTCGCATTGGACAACTGCTGCTTGACGAACTGCGTCTGGGCGCCAGCGGTGACCAGCGCATTGGCAGCGTTGTCCAGGTCGAGCTGCGAGCCGAAATTGCTCTTTACCAGTGACTGCTTGCGCTCGACGTCGCGCTGCTTCAGGTCGACGCCCCGCTGCGCCAAATCGAGCATCTGTGCGTATATCTTGATGTTCGCGATGAGATTGTCATAAGTCGTGCGAGACTGGTCGAGCGCGGCCTTTGCCTGGTCGACCGCGAGGCGGAACGGCACGGGGTCGATCTCGAACAGCTCGTCGCCCTGCTTGACGACCTGGCCCTCTTTCACGATGACCTTCTCGATCTTGCCGGAAATGTCGGGCGTCACCAGCACCTTCTGGGCACCGACATAGGCGTCGTCGGTGCCGACATAGCGGCCGCCATTGAGATAGAAGGTCAGGCCGGCAATGGCGACGACGGCCGGCAGCACGACCAGAAGCAGGACGCGGCGATAACGGCGCAGGCCGGCGATCAGGCGGCGACGCGGATTGGTGCCGGCTTTCTTGGTGGGCTTGCCGCTGTCGATTTTCTGCTCGGGCTGGAATTTGAGAACCTGATCAGCCATAGCGCTGCTCCTTACGCGCTTGTTCCGCTACCGATGTCTGGATCGCGGTACGCACGTTTTCCTTGATTGTTTCGAGCTGGGTGAGGAGGCGATGGGCGTCCGCCGGAGTGATGCCCTCGAGCGCGTTGGCCGTGAGCTCGGACTTCAGCCCGCTCATCCGTCCGAGCAATTGCCGCCCCGCCTTCTTCAGGTGCAGCCGCTTGACGCGGCGGTCCGAAGGATCGTTGCGGCGTTCGATCCAGTCACTGTCGCAGAGCTTGTCGATCAGGCGCGTCAGCGTGATCGGCTGCACCTCGAGAAGCTCCGCGAGTTCCGACTGCTTCATGCCTTCGCTGCGCTCGACCTTGGCCAGCACCGCCCATTGCGCGCGGGTGATGCCGAAGCGCGAGGCTTCCTTGTCGGCATAGACGCGGAGCAGGCGATAGAGCTCGGCAAGCGTAAACAGGAAGTTCTGGTCCACGGGCCCGCGGCTCATGAGCTTGGTCTCCAATAAGCTTGGATATAATAAGCAAGCTTATGATTATTTCATGGCGGGATAGCGGGATGCTGTCCCGCAGCAAGAGCATGGCTGATCGCCACACCGCCGGTCCTGCTTTGGGTTCCCCTTTCGAAATGCTAGAACGCCGGTCCATGACCTTCGCAAAGCCGGTTTTTCCCGCGCCCGATCACGATCACGGCCGTTGCACCGCGGATGCGCTGGCGCATGCCGAGGCCGTCTGCGAGCAGCGCACGCAGAAATTCACGCCGATCCGCCGCCATGTGCTGGGGGCGCTGCTCTCGAGCCACCGGCCGCTGGGAGCCTATGAAGTGATCGACGAGCTGGCGAAATCGATGCCGCGGCCGGCGCCGATCACGGTCTATCGTGCTCTGGATTTCTTGATGACGAACGGCCTCGTGCACCGCATCGAAAGCCGCAACGCCTATCTCGCCTGCGCCGCCCACGACCATGACGCGACCTCGGCGGTGACGTTCCTGATCTGCGAGCGCTGTGGTCTGGTCGGTGAGATTCCGTCGGCGTCGTTCGCCAGGGACCTCACCGCCGCCGCGCGCAGCTCAGGCTTCGCTCCCAAACTGTCCGTGGTGGAAATCACGGGCGTCTGTGCGCATTGTCAGAAAGCTGCATAAAGCAACAACGGCGCAACGCCGGTTTTTCAGGAAGACATGTCCTCACCACAAGCCCTATCGTCCGCCGGTCGTCCCCTCAGTGCCGGCGCCATCGCTCTGATGCTCATGCTGTGCCTGACCTGGGGGTTCAACCAGATCGCGGTGAAGCTGGTGCTGCCGGACATCCCGCCGATGCTTCAGGCCACGTTCCGCTCGATGGGCGCGCTGCCGGTGCTGTTCATCATCGGCAGCTTGCGCGGCGTTAAATTCTTCGAACGCGACGGCACCTGGAAGCCCGGCGTGATCGCCGGACTGATGTTCGGCATCGAGTTCGTTCTGATCTTCCAGGGCCTGCGCTTCACACCGGCGTCGCGGGCGGTCGTGTTCCTCTACACCGCGCCGTTCTTCGTCGCGCTCGGCTCCTACCAGGTGCTTGGCGAGCGACTTGGCGGTACGCAATGGCTGGGGCTGGCCGTCAGCTTTGCCGGTGTCGCACTCGCGATCGGGGTACCGCAGCCCAATGTCGATTCGCATGTTCTGCTCGGCGACCTCATGATCGTCGGCGGCGCCGCGCTGTGGGCGGCGACCACGCTGGTTGCCAAGGGCACCCGGCTGCGCTTCGCGGCGCCTGAAAAGGCACTCGGCTATCAGGTCGCGACCTCGATCCCGATCCTCGGCACGGCCGCCTGGCTGTTTGAGGAGACCATCCCCCACACCCCGTCGACGCTGTCGCTGGGCCTGATGGCCTTCCAGGCGATCTGGGTGGTGGGAACCACGTTCACGCTTTGGTTCGCGCTGGTGAAGACCTATTCGGCCAGCAAATTGTCGGCTTTTACCTTCATCACCCCTTTGTTTGGCGTGGTGGGTAGCTATTTCATCATGCACGACACCCTGAACCTGACATTTGGGGCCGCAGCGGTCCTTGTAATTGCTGGGCTTTTTCTGGTTAACCGTCCCAGCCAATCCGCTGCGGCGCCGCGCGATGCATTGCTGAACGTCACCAAAACCTGATATTTGGACCCCATGAACAAGCTCGAAAACACTATCGATTCCGACATCGCGGGGCCTGCGCCGCGCCATCACACCACCCAGGTCAAGGTCGGCGACGTTGCCGTCGGCGGCGGTGCGCCGATCGTCGTACAGTCGATGACCAACACCGACACCGCCGATATCGACGGCACCATCGCCCAGGTCGCAGCGCTCGCGCGCGCGGGCTCCGAAATGGTCCGCATCACCGTGGACCGCGAGGAAGCCGCTGCCGCCGTCCCGCATATCCGCGACGGCCTGCTCAAGCGCGGCATCACCACGCCCTTGATCGGCGACTTTCATTATATCGGCCACAAGCTGCTCGCGGCCTATCCGGCCTGCGCCGAGGCGCTCGCCAAATACCGCATCAATCCCGGCAATGTCGGCTTCAAGGACAAGCGCGACACGCAGTTCGCCGACATCATCGAGATCGCCAACAAGAACAGCAAGCCGGTCCGCATCGGCGCCAATTGGGGCTCGCTCGACCAGGAGCTTCTGACCAGGTTGATGGACGAGAACACCGCCTCGGCCAATCCGCGCGATGCGCGCGCGGTGATGCGCGAAGCCATGGTGCAGTCGGCGCTGCTCTCGGCGGCGCGCGCCGAAGAACTCGGCATGCCCAAGGACCGCATCATCCTGTCGGCCAAGGTCTCGGCGGTGCAGGATCTGATCGCGGTCTACGAGGTTCTCGCCAGCCGCTCCGATTACGCCATCCATCTCGGCCTGACCGAGGCCGGCATGGGCACCAAGGGCATTGTCGCCTCATCCGCCGCGCTCGGCATCCTGCTTCAGCAGGGCATCGGCGATACCATCCGTATCTCGCTGACACCGGAGCCCGGCGGCGACCGCACCCGTGAGGTGCAGGTCGGCCAGGAGCTGTTGCAGACCATGGGCTTCCGTACCTTCGTGCCGCTGGTTGCGGCATGTCCCGGCTGCGGCCGCACCACCTCGACCACGTTCCAGGAACTGGCCAGCTCGATCCAGGGTTTCATCCGCGACGAGATGCCGACCTGGAAAACCAAATATCCCGGCGTGGAAGAACTCAACGTCGCGGTGATGGGCTGCATCGTCAACGGCCCCGGCGAATCCAAGCACGCCAATATCGGCATCTCGCTGCCGGGCACGGGCGAAGCGCCGGCTGCGCCCGTGTTCGTCGACGGCAAGAAGTTCCGGACCCTGCGCGGCCCGACCATCTCCACCGACTTCAAGGCGCTCGTGATCGACTACATCGAGCAGCGCTACGGTCAGGGCGCCAAGGTGCCGGTGACCGCGGCGGAGTGATCTAACTTCACTCGGGCCCACACTCCGCCGTCGTCCCGGACAAGCGCGCCTCAGCGCGCGCAGATCCGGGACGACGGCTGTGTTTGCAGCGCAGATTGCGTATCTGTCACCCCGCGCTACCATGCCCCCAATCAAAACGATCGGGAGGCACACCATGAGTTCACTCGCCGGCAAGCAGGGCCCGCGCTATCGCCATACGGCGGACGACGGCGCGCCCTATGAGACCATCGCGGTCGAAAAGCTCACCCCGATCATCGGTGCGGAAATATCTGGCGTCGACATCGGCAAGCTGGTCTCGGACGATGCCGGCTCCAACCGGCAGATGGACGAGATTCACCGCGCGCTCGCCGAAAACCTCGTCATCTTCTTCCGCGACCAGCGCATCACGCCGCAGCAGCATCTCGCCTTCGGCCGCAAGTTCGGCGAACTGCATTTCCATCCTGCCGCGCCGCATGAGGATGAAGACCCGGCGCTGATGAAGATCTACGCGGATGCGAACTCGCCGCGCGCCAACGGCGAAGGCTGGCATTCCGACGTGTCCTGCGACCTCGAACCGCCGATGGGCTCGATCCTCTACATCAAGCAGTGCCCGCCGCGCGGCGGCGACACGCTGTTCGCGAACATGTACGCTGCGTACGAGGCGCTGTCGGACCGCATGAAGGCCTATCTCGACGGCCTGACCGCGCTGCACGACGGCGAGCCGATCTATCGTGGGCTCTATGCCAATTACGGCGTGGCTGACCGTCCGTCCTATCCGAACGCCGAGCACCCTGTGTTGCGCACGCATCCGGTCACGGGCAGGAAGGCGCTCTACGTCAATCGCGGCTTCACCCGCCACATCAACGGCATCCCGCGCGACGAGAGCGACGCGATGCTGGCCTATCTTTACCAGCACGCCGAAAACCCGCTGTTCCAGTGCCGCTTCCGCTGGACCGAGAACGCCATCGCGTTCTGGGACAACCGTTGCGCCCAGCACCGCGCGATGTGGGACTACTGGCCGCACACACGCTCCGGCACGCGCGTGACGGTGAAGGGCGAGCGGCCGGTTTAATCCGCCTGCGCACCGCGTTCCGCGTTGACGTCTTCCCGCGTCCGCGCCAATCTTGCCGAAAACAAAGACGTCGGGAGGATCAGCCATGCTCCGCGCCGAGGACAACAAATTCCTGACCGAGTCGGGCCCCGGCACGGGAATGGGCGAGCTGTTGCGCCGGTTCTGGATTCCCGTGGCTCTCTCAGAAGAACTTTCCGAGCCGGACGGCGAGCCGAAGAAGATCATCGTGCTCGGCGAGGAGTTGCTCGCCTTCCGTGACTCGCGCGGGGCTGTCGGAATCATCGATCAGTATTGCCCGCATCGCGGCGCCAATCTCTGGCTTGGGCGCAATGAGGAATGCGGCATTCGCTGCGTCTATCACGGCTGGAAGTTCGACACCGACGGCCGATGCGTCGACATGCCGACCTCCTATCCCGACATCAACGCCAAAGACCTCATCCGGATCAAATCCTATCCGGTGCGCGAATGGGGCGAGATGATCTGGGCCTATATGGGCCCGGCCGAGGTCATGCCCGAATTGCCAGAACTTGAAATGGCGCTACTGCCGGCCTCGCACCGCTATGCCGGCAAGAAATGGCAGGACTGCAACTGGGTGCAGGCGCTGGAAGGCTCGATCGACACCGCGCATTTCACTTTCGCCCATCTCTCCTTCGACAAGGAGGAGAACGGGATTCTGGACATCAAGAAGCATTTTGTGAATCCGATCGCGCGGATGTCGAGCGACCACATGCGTTGGATCGCGGAGGATCCGCGCCCTGTGATCGAGATCCAGCCGCACGACGCGGGGCTGACGATTGCCGGTGGGCGTCTCACCGGCGGCGACAGTATCTACTGGCGCATCGCGCAATTCCTGTTGCCGTTCCACGCCTATGCGCCGAGCGCGATGCCGGGCGAGAACATTTTTGGCCAGACCTTCGTGCCCGTCACCGACACCAATTGCTGGATCTACACCTATGCCTGGAATCCGGAGCGGCCGCTGACGCAAGCCGAGCGTGATGCCTTCGACCGCGGCAATGGCGTGATCGCGGAGGTCGACGACAATTACGTGCCGACGCGCCACAAGGGCAACGACTATTTGATCGACCGCAAACTCCAGAAGACCAGGAGCTACACCGGCATCATGGGCGTCTCCGAACAGGACGCCGCCGTGCAGGACAGCCAGGGCCCGATCGCCGACCGCACCCGCGAGCATCTCGGCCCGACCGATCTCGGTATCATGCATTTCCGGAAAGTCGTGATGGAGCTGGCGCGGGCGCTTCAGCAGGGCGAGCCGCCATCGCAGGCCGCGCATCAGGATCGCTACGCGGTGCGCTCGGGCGCCTGCGTCACCAGCAAGGCCAAAGACTTGCCCGCCGTGATGCTGGAACGCTTTGGTGACGTCGCGGGATTCGTCGGCCGTCCCAGGATTGCGGCAGCGGAGTAGGGCTTGAGGCACTCGCGCAGCATCATCGCACGCCTCGTCTTGCCGCTCGTCGCGTCGATCTTGCTATCGTTGGCGCCTGCTGACGCCGGTCATGCTGCTATCACGAGAAAAAATGCGAAGCCCAAGCCGCCGCAATCACCGGCCAAATGCGAGGTGCCGAAATTCAGGATCGTCGTGGATGTCGGGCACACGCCGGACTCCTACGGCGCGTTGAGCGCGCGCAATGATCCGGAGTTCGGCTTCAACTTCCGGCTTGCGAGGCTCATCACGGCGAAGCTCAAGTCTGGAGGCTTCGCCGCAGCCCGCCTGCTCGTCACGGACGGCAAGGCACGGCCGAGCCTGTTCAAGCGGGTCAGTGCCGCGAATGACGGTCGGGCCGATCTCTTCCTGTCGATCCACCATGATTCGGTGCCGGACAAGCTGCTCGAGAGTTGGGAGTTCGACGGCGCGCACAGCTATTTCAGCGATCGTTTTTCGGGCCACTCTCTATTCGTGTCGCAGCGGAACCCGCACTTCGCCGCCAGCCTGATGCTGGCCCGGATGATCGGCAGGCAGCTGAAAGAGCAGGATCTGCACTATGCCAGCCAATACACTCTGCCGGTGATGGGCCGCTACCGGCGCCAATTGCTCGACAAGGATGTCGGCGTCTACCGCTATGACGGGCTCGTCGTGCTCGCGCAAACCCGCAGCGCCGCCGTGCTGCTCGAGGCTGGCTCGATCATCAACCGCGACGAGGAAATGGCGATGAATTCGCCGGGGCGGCAGGAGATGATTGCGGGCGCCGTGGCGGTGGCGATCAGGGAGTTCTGCGAGAGGCGGTGATTGCTCGCGCAATGACGAGAATCTATAGCGGCCCTCCCCGATACTCCCGGTTCGCCAAACTCGCCTCCTCCAGATCCAGATCCCGCTCGATCCGCCGGCGCGTCTCGTCGGTGATCTGGCCGTCGCGCAGCAGGTCGTGGATGAATTTCCGCTCGGCCTCGATCAGGTCACGCGTCAGGGCGGTGCCGGCGGCCGAAACGTCGTGGTGGGTGGGATCGAGCGAGTCCGGTAGCTGGTTGACGCGAATCTCGTGGCGTGCGCGCAGCAGCCGCATCACCTCGTCCGTGACTTCCGTCTCCTTGGTCAGCACGTCGAGCGACTTCAGGGCGGCATCGAGAGCCTGGCGGCGTGCCGCGATCTCGGCCTCGTGCTCGGCGACATGCTCGTTGCGACCGGCTTCCGCGACGCCGAGCCAGCGCACCACCGGTGGCAGTGTGAGGCCGACTCCGATCAGCGTGACGAAAATGACGGCGAAGGCGACGAACAGGATCAGGTCGCGATACGGAAAGGCCTCGCCGCCCGGCAACGTGAAAGGCAGCGCCAGCGCAGCCGCCAGCGACACGGCGCCGCGCACGCCGGTGAACGCGAGCACGAACGGCCATTGCCATGGCGGTGAGGGATCGCGGGCGCGCAGCGACTTGCTGAACATCCGCGGCAGATAGGTCGCGGGATAGAGCCAGGCGAAGCGCGCGCCCACGACGACCACCAGGACCACGGCGGTTGCGATCATGATGTCGTCGAGCGGAAACGCCTTCGATTTCTCATAGAGCGCGCGCATCTGGAATCCGGTGAGC
The DNA here is from genome assembly GCF_054056815.1 of Bradyrhizobium sp. LB13.1. Classification (NCBI taxonomy): domain Bacteria; kingdom Pseudomonadati; phylum Pseudomonadota; class Alphaproteobacteria; order Hyphomicrobiales; family Nitrobacteraceae; genus Bradyrhizobium; species Bradyrhizobium sp. LB13.1. The sequence continues at coordinate 961,303 of NZ_JBSRYQ010000001.1, forward strand.
AGGAACAGCAAGCCCTCGATCAAATAGATCACGAGGTCCCAGAAGAAGATGCCTTGCAGACGCGTCGATGCCGAGATCAGCAGCGGCCCGTTCCAGCTCACATAGAGGCCGCAGGCGACCGTGGCGATCACGCCGGAGCCGCCGACGTGCTCGGGCAGCCAGTAGGAGACGAAGGGCGTGATCAGCGACAGCGTCAGCTCGACCTGCGGATCCCTGGACCATTTGCGCAAGCGCAGGGACAGCCAGCCGACGCCGATGCCGAAGGCGATCTCGCTGGCGACGATGAGCAAGAACTCGCCGGCTGCCAGAGGCAGCGAGAAATGCCCGACCATGATCGCGGCGAGCGCGAAACGATAGAGGGTCAGCGCGGTAGCGTCGTTGGCGAGCCCTTCGCCTTCGAGGATGACCAGGAGCCGGCGCGGCATGTGCAGCCGGCGCGCGATCGCGAGCGGTGCCACCACGTCGGGCGGCGCGACAATGGCGCCGAGCAGGAAGCCGATAGCCCAGGGCAGGCCAATCACATAATGCGTGGCGGCCGCCACCAGCGCCGCGGTGAAGATCACCGCGCCGACCGCGAGCAGCACGATCGGGCGTAAATTGTTCCTGAACTCGCGCCAGCTCATGGCGACGCTGGCCGAGTAGATCAGCGGCGGCAGCACCAATCAGCAGCACCAGTTCCGGCGGCAGTTCGACCGGCGGCATGCCCGGTACGAAGGCGAGGCCGATGCCGGAGAGCATCAGCAGAATGGCAGGCGCGATGTTGAAGCGGCGCGCGACAAGCGCAGTGCCCGCCAACACGGCAAGCAGGATGAGAAAGGTCTGAAATTTCGCTTCGATCATGGCCTGTCTTGGCCGGAAGCAACCGCAAGGTCAATGCGGCGCGGCTCAGGCCAGCCGCTCAGCCACCATGCGGCCGATGCGCGCGAACACGGCTTCGAACTGCGCAGCGTTGGGCGTGCCGCCCTGGGTGTAGGCCGCGATCAGGATCGGTGCATCCGGCTTCGTATCGGGCTTCGTATCGGGCTTGGGCCAGACCACCGCGATATCGCCAGAGGCGTCCTTGCCGTTGTTGCCGGTCTTGTCGCCGATCTTCCAGTTTGCGGGGAGCCCGCCGCGCAGCCGGTTCGCGCCGGTCTTGCAGCCCACCATCCATTCCATGAGTTGAGCACGCGAGGCCGGCGACAGCGCCGCGCCCGTCACCAGCCGCCGCAGATTGCCCGCCATCGCCGCCGGGGTCGTGGTGTCACGGGGATCGCCGGGCGGTGAGCGGTTGAGCTCGGGCTCGTTGTGATCCAGTAGCGAGGTGCTATCGCCGAGCGACCGCCAGAAGACGGTGAGCGCGGCGGGACCGCCGATCCGCGCCAGCAGCAAATTGGCGCAGGTGTTGTCGCTGAGCTCGACGATCGCCTTGCACATCTCGGTGACCGACATTGCGCCGGCGGCAAGATTTTGCCTGGCGACCGGTGCGTACTCCAGCAGGTCGGCCTTGCCGTACGGAATCATGGCCGCGAGCTGATCCTCGCCACGATCGACCCGCGCCAGTACGCAAGCCGCGAGTGAAGCCTTGAATGTCGAGCACATGACGAACCGTACGTCGGCGCGCCATGCGAGCTTTGCGCCGGTCGCGAGGTTCTCCGCATAGACCCCGATCCGGCCGCCACTCTCGCGCTCATACGTTTCGAGCTCAGGCTGCGCGTCCGCGGCGAGCGCGGGAGAGGTGGCCATCCAGCACAGCGAGGCGAGCAGCGAACGGCGGTCGAGAAGCATCGGGGACTTTCAGGCGAGCCGGAGGAGGCAGCGACGAGCCGGAGGGAAGCCCCTCACTCCCGCAGGTCATACCGATACGACTTCGACACGATCTGCCAGCCGTCGGCGAGCTCCATCGCCACCAGATAGTCGGTGAAAAAACGCGGCGGCAACTGGCACCGGACCTTGATGAAGGCGGTCTTGTCGTCCGAACGGTCGATGGTGACGATGAAATCCTCGCGCGGCTTGCCTTCGGCCTTGCCGGAGGGGCGCTTGCGCACGCGGTCGAGCCAGTCCGGCACGGTCAGCACCTGCAGCTCGCCCTTCTCGACCCAGCGCAAATCGGCGGATGGGTGGAAGATGGCGCCGAGTTTTTCGGCATCGCCCTCGTAAAGTCCATCGAAATAGGATTGCACGACGGCTTCGACGCTCGCGCGGTTCTGGCTCATGGGTCATCCCTTTGAATGATGGCTCGGGGCGAACTTAGTCGTACTCGTCAAAATGCGCTATGGGAGTGCGTACCATTTGCGCGAGGACGCTGTGATGACCGGATCAGAGAATTCGAACGCTCGTATCCTGATCGGCGAATGCTACTGCCGCGCCGTGCGCTATGAGGTGGCGGACGCATTCTCCTATGCGATGAACTGCCACTGCTCGAATTGCCGCCGCACCACCGGCGCCGCCTTCAAGCCGTTTGCCGGAATAACCAAGGACAAGCTGCGCATCGCCCATGGTGAAGATCAGCGCCTCATCTTCGGCGACGAGACCACCCATGACGCCCACTGCGCCCGCTGTGGCTCGCTGCTTTATTCCCGGGTGCGCGAGGGAAAATGGGTCCATGTCGCCATGGGAACCCTGGTCGATGCCCCCTCGATCCGACCGAGCGTCCACATTTTCGTGGGCTCGAAGGCGCCCTGGCACGAGATTACGGACAATCTGCCGCAATATCAGGGCCACGTAGGGGATGCCTGAGGGAACCTGCTGCGCGCCTATTTCTCGGCGAACCGCGACCGGACTGGCGCGACAAACAAAGGGGGTTTTTCGGCCTGCCGCCGGTGCCACCTTCGTGACCTCCATCGCCCGCGGCGGACCCTGCTAAAGCCATCCCAAGGGGGCTCGAACTGCCCTGAACCCGGAAGTCGGGTCATGCGCAAATCGCTCAGACTTTGCCTACTTCTCCTCGCGGTCGCGCTGCTATTCGGCGCCGGGCCCGCTTTGGCCGGGAAGCGCGTCGCGCTGGTGATCGCCAACTCGGCCTATCAGCACGCGCCGTCGCTTACGAACCCTATCAATGACGGTTCGGTGATGGCCAGGACACTGAAAGAGGCCGGCTTTGACATCGTCGATTCCCGGCACGATCTGACGGCGCTGGAGACCCGGCGTGTGCTGCGCGAAATCGCCGACGGGACCCGCGATGCCGACATCGCCGTGGTCTACTATGCCGGCCACGGCATCGAAGTCGAAGGCTCGAACTATCTGATCCCTGTCGATGCCAAGCTGGAGCGTGACACCGACGTCTTTGACGAGGCGCTCTCCCTCGATCGCGTCCTGGTCGCGGTCGAACCGGCCAAGCAGCTTCGACTGGTGATCCTGGACGCCTGCCGTGACAATCCGTTCGGCAAGACCATGAAGCGCACGGTCGCCTCGCGCGGCATCGGCCGCGGCCTCGTCCAGGTCGAGCCGACCAGCCCCAACACGCTGATCGCCTATTCGGCCAAGGCCGGCTTCACGGCGCAGGACGGCGACGGCGCCAACAGCCCCTTTACCATGGCGCTGTCGAAGCATCTGACGACACCGGGCCTCGACATTCGCCGCGCCTTCGGCTTCGTGCGTGACGACGTGCTCAAGTCGACCGGCAACAAGCAAGAGCCGTTCGTCTATGGTTCGCTCGGCGGCGAGGACGTGCCGCTGGTGCCCGGTCAAGGTCGCCGCTGCGGCTCCGGCTGCGCCTGCGCTGAATCCGCAGGCCGACATCCGCCGCGATTACGAGCTCGCGCTGCAGGTCGGCAACAGGCCGGCGTGGGATGCCTTCCTCGCCCAGCACCCCGACGGTTTCTATTCGAGCCTCGCCAAGCTTCAGCTCGAAAAAATCGGCGCCGAGCAGGCTCATGCGGCGGCCACCGAGAAGGCGAAGCAGGCCGAGGCCGAGCGCGATCGCCTTGCTGCTGTCGGTGCGCAGAAGGATGCGCAGGCCAAGGCAGCCGCCGATGCGAAGGCCGCGGAGCAAGTGCAGCTTTCCGCGCAGAAGGCCAAAGAGCAGGCGCAGCAGCAGGCGGCCGCTGCCGAGCAGCAACGCGTCAATCTCGCCGCCACGGCGCCAAGTGCTGCGCCCGCCAGCACGGCGAGCCCTGCCGGCACCAACGTCGCATCGCTGACGCCGGCCACTGCGCCGGCCGATCTCAGCCGCTCGGTGCAGGCCGAGCTCGGTCGCGTTGGCTGCTTCTCCGGTGCTGCCGACGGCAACTGGACGACGTCCGCGCAGCGGTCGTTGTCGCAGTTCAACCGCTATGCCGGCACCAAGCTCGACGTGAAGGTGGCGAGCACCGATGCACTCGACACGGTCAAGTCAAAACAGTCGCGCGTCTGTCCGATGGTTTGCGAGCACGGCTTCAAGGCCGACGGCGACAAGTGCACCAGGATCGTCTGCGGCGACGGCTATGCGCTGAACGACGACAATGAATGCGAGAAGAAGCGTGCCGCAAAGCCCACGGCTTCCAAGCCCGCGACCTCGCGACGCGACGACGGCGAAGACCATCCGGTGCGGCAGCGTCGTCAGGCAGGCGGCGCAGGTGCCGGTGCGGCGGGCGGCTTTGGTGGCGCTGCCGGCATTGCGGCTGCGGCCGGCGCCGGCCGAGCCGCAGGTGGCGGACAGCTATTCTGTAATAACGGCGGCTGTCGTGCGGTCAACCGCGGCTGCCATCTCGAATATCGCGGCGGCGGCGGCCCCGGCAACGATGCAAATGTCGAGGTGTGTAACTGACACTACCGGGTCGTCCGGGCTTTCGCCGGGACGACGGGATCAAGTCGCGATTGCACTCGCCGCGATGTTCACCGTCAGCGCCAGCAAGGCCGTGTTGTAGATGAATGACACGATGCCATGCGCGGTGGCGGTGCGGCGGATGGTCTTGTCGGTGATGCCGACGTCGGAGACCTGCGCGGTCATGCCGATCACGAACGAGAAATAGACGAAGTCCCAATAGTCAGCATGGTCTTCCTTGTCGCCGCTTGGAAACTGAAGGCCGCCCGGCGTGGCGTGACGATAATAGTCGTGCGCGTAATGCAGCGCGAAAGTCGTGTGCACGGCGGCCCAGGACAGCGCGATGGTGGTGATCGCAATGGTCAGCTCCGCGGCGCCGCGGTGGACGCCGAGTTCGGCGACAATCGCGGCGATGCTGGCGAAGGCACCGGTCGCCGTCACCAGCAGGATCACGAAGCGGCCGTCGTCCTGCATCGCCGCGGCGCGGCGGATGTGCTGGTGGTCGTTGCAAAGCATCATCGCGTAGACCAGCACGAGATAGACCGCGATCAGTGCATCCCAGCCAAGCACAAGCCGCGTCGTCAGCCGGTACGAATCCGGTATGAGCAGGCAGACGAGGATACCGACGGCAAGCGATATGAACGTTCGCGGCCGCGCATACACCAGGCGCACCGGCCTCGACATCTTGCGGAAGCGAGCGAGGGCAAGATCTTCCTTGCTGCCGCTTGCCATAGCGCTATCAGCTCTTCCGTTCGGCCACGAACCGCGCAGCCGCTTGCAGCACGGCGGCCCGATCGCCGAAGATCGACACGGCGCTGTCGGCCCGCGCGAGCAAGTCGCGGACGCGCTGTTTGGCGCCTTCGAGGCCGAGTTGCGTGACGAAGGTGGTCTTGCCCATCGCTGCGTCCTGGCCCGAGGGCTTGCCGAGCGCAGCCGCGTCGCCTTCGACGTCGAGCAGATCGTCGGCGATCTGGAAGGCTTCGCCGAGTGCGCGACCGTAATCGTCGAGCGCCTGATATTCCTTTTGCGAGGCCTGGCCGAGGATCGCCCCGGCGATGCAGCCGTAACGCAGCAGCGCACCGGTCTTCATCTGCTGAAGACGCGCCACGTCCACCGGCTCGCGGTCGCCAAAGCGGCCTTCGCCGGCGAGATCGAGGATCTGGCCGCCGACCATGCCGCCGATGCCGGCGCAGCGCGCCAGCGCGCGCGTCAGCAGGAGCCGCACATTGGCATCGCGATGAATCTCGTCGCGGGTGATGATGTCGAAGGCGAGCGTCAAGAGGCCGTCGCCGGCAAGGATCGCGGTGGCGTCGTCGGTCTTCTTGTGCAGGGTCGGGCGGCCGCGGCGCAGGTCCGAATTGTCCATCGCCGGAAGATCGTCATGGATCAGCGAATAGCAGTGGATGCATTCGAGCGCCGCACCAGCGAGCAGCGCGGCTTCGCGGGGCACGCCGAACACGGCGGCGCTCTCGACCACCAGGAACGGCCGCAGGCGCTTGCCGCCGTTGAGGCTCGAATAGCGCATTGCGTCCATCAGTCGCTTGGGCCGGGCGATCTCATCGGGCAGGATGTCGTCCGCCAACAGGCGCCCGAGCAGCGCCTCGGTGTCATCAGCGGTCTTGTCCAGACGTTTGGCGAAATCGGACGGGGACGTGCCGGTCATCAAGAAGGGCTCCAGAACTAAAATTCGGCGGGACAATCCTTTATGCGCCCGCCTCAGTCAATCGTTTGGAAGGCCTAAAAAGTGCTGGAAAACGCCCGAATTATCACAGACTTAATGCCGGGCCCGTGGCCGCGTTACGTTCTGCGCCGGAAAGGTTGATTTGCGCGTCGTCAAAACCGTTCTCCTGGTGCTCGTGGTCGCGGCTCTCGCGCCCTATGTGATCGCGCCGTTCTACCGCATTGGCCATCCCGTTTCGACGCTGATGGCATGGCGCTCGCTCCGGGCCGCGCCGATGCAGCGGGAGTGGATCGATCTGGCGGCGATGTCGCCCTCACTGCCGCGCTCGGTGGTGGCGGCCGAGGACGCCCATTTCTGCAAGCATCACGGCATCGACTGGGGCGCGCTGCGTGAGGCCATCGACGACGCGCAGGAGGACGGCACCCCGTTCCGGGGCGCTTCCACCATCACCCAGCAGCTGGCGAAAAACCTGTTCCTCTGGCAGGGGCGCGATTTTGTCCGCAAGGCGCTGGAATTCCCGCTGGCGCTGTGGATCGACTTGGTCCTGCCCAAGGCGCGGATCCTGGAGATCTACCTCAACATCGCCGAACTGGGACCGCAGGGCCAGTTTGGGGTGGAGGCGGCCAGCACCTATGCCTTCGGCAAGTCAGCCGCCAGTCTTTCCCTCCGGGAGGCCGCCCTTTTGGCCTCAATCCTGCCGAATCCGGTCAAACGTAGCGCCAGGACGCCGGGACCGGGCGTCCGGCGGCTGGCCGGGACCTATGTTGCGCGGGCGCAGGCCAGCTCGCTTTCGACCTGCTGGCGGGAAAATCGCTGATTTCGGGTCCTTTTCGGGCGCATTTTCCGTCCCAGAACCCTAGATTTAAGGCCGGCCTTCCTTTATAAGCCCGGCCTTGACCGGCATTCAGCTCGCCTCGGTTTGCGGGTGCTGAGCCGTCCCCTCGCGGACGATGCCCCGAAACACCAATCCCTAGAGGATATTGAAATGGCCGTTCCGAGAAGAAAAACCTCGCCGTCGCGTCGTGGCATGCGCCGCTCGGCAGACGCCATCAAGAAGCCGACCTATGTGGAAGACAAGGACTCCGGCGAGCTCCGTCGTCCGCATCATCTCGACCTCAAGACCGGCATGTACAAGGGCCGTCAGGTCCTGAAGAAGAAAGAGTCCTGAATTCAGGACCTTTCCCCAGGCAGGATGATTTCGCCTGCCTGATTTCGGCCAACCCATGAGATATGACAGTGACGGCGGCGGAGCGAATGCTTCGCCGCCGCATTGTCCTGTCTGGATATCTTGATCGAGAAGGCATTCGCCGATGGTCGGTTTCCCGCTGCTTCTGATCCCGCTCGCGGTCTACAACATCATCGCCTTCCTGATGCCGAGCGTGTCCTTTACGGACGTGCTGTTCAAGGTTCCGATGATCACGGGCGAGGCCTGGCCGGTCACACTCGCCGACGTGATGCTCGCGCTTGGCGTCGTGCTGTTGCTGCTCGAGGTGGTCAAGGGCGCGCGGCCCGGCTCGAAATTCCTGATGGATCATTTGCTGTCGCTGATCGTGTTCGGCGCGGCTGCGGCCGAATTCGTGATGTGGCCGAAATTCGGCAACTCCACCTATTTCCTTTTGGTGCTGCTCGCGATGGCCGACTTCCTCGGCGGCATCGCCCAGCGCACGCGCCGCCGCGGCGCCTATGTCGCCGAGACTGTGCCGGCATCGCGCAAGGCCAGGCGCCAGGCTGAAGTGGCAGCCGATGAAGCGGTGGTCGAGTCCAAGTTCGAGCCCGTCTCTGCGCCGGCGGTGCCGCCCGCATCCGCACCCTCCGCGCAGTCGGTCGCCGAATCCGTGCTGATCGATCACCCCGCGCCGAAGCCGGCTCAGAGCACGTCCTCGCCGGAAATCCCCTCGCCGCATCTTCAGCCCGGCAACGGCACGCCGTCGTCTCCCGACGCGCCGCGCTGATCTACTTCAAGCCACCTGCCGCGTGCGCGCGGTGACGCTCGGAAGCGGATGCTTGCTGCCATAGGCTACCTGCGCATCCTCGGAAGACGCACGGCGGAGCCGGCTCGTCTGGGGCAGGTTCTCGGCATTGGCAATGAGCTGGGTGACGAAGCTGGGATCGGGGCGCGGCAGCGGCGCCTTGTGGACCCACTGCAAAATCGGCAGCTGCGGCACCAGGGCCGTGCTCGTGCCGTTGTCCGCCTGGTCCGATCGGTTCGTACTCAACATCGCTATCACCGTTGATCCGGCAAGCCTGTCGCGTTTCGGGACGCTGGCGCCGGTGCGTGTCATGTACTCGCAAGGCCTATGCCGGACGGGCCGGTTTGGTTCCTGCGGCGTGAGGAAACGTGGTTTCCAAATTGTTTATCAACTTTGCCTAGGGTCAATGGCGAATCTGGCTTTATCCTGTGCCGACTCAGGACTCCCCGCTGTCCCGAAACGAGGCGATTTTGACCCCCGCATTGCCGCAAGCCTCCGACATCCTGGCCGCCCTTGGCCAAGCCGTGTTCGCCTGGGACATCGCCAGCGATGCAATGGTCTGGGGTGAGCAGGTCAGCGCCATCTTCCCCGGAATTCCCGCCGAGCGGCTGGCCACCGGCACCGAATTCGCCAAGCTGATCGAGCCCGCACAATCGCTGCGGACCGCTGCGCTGGCGCAGACCTCCGCCGTGCACGGCGCCGACGGCACGCCCTACCGGGTCGAGTACGGTGTGCGCATGAGCGCTGCCGATCCCGTGGTCTGGATCGAAGAGACCGGCCGCTGGTTCTCGGGACCCGATGGTCGGCCGGTGCGCGCGATCGGCTCCGTCCGCATCAACAATGAGCGCCACGCCCGCGACGAGGAACTGACGAAGCTGGCCCGGCTCGATCCGCTGACCGGCGAGCTCAATCGCTCGCATCTGATCGCGGCGCTGGCCGAGGCGATCGAGGAGACGACCCGTTTCCGGTCGACCGCGGCCTTCATGCTGGTCGGCATCGATCATCTCGCGCGCGTCAACGACGCCTTCGGTTTCGACGTTGCCGATGCCGTGATCCTCGACGTCGCCAAGCGCATCCGTGCGCGCTTGCGCGGCGGCGATGTGCTCGGCCGCTTCTCCGGCAACAAGTTCGGCCTGATCCTGAAGAACTGCACCGTCGACGACATGAACGTCGCCGCCGAGCGCTTCCTCGCCGGCATCCGCGACGAGGTGGTGCCGACCAAATCCGGCCCGGTGTCGGTCACCGCCTCGATCGGCGCGGTCAGCGTGCCGCGCTATGCCCGCAACACCCGACGAGGCCGTCAATCGCGCCCACGAGACGCTGGACGCCGCAAAACAACGCCGCGTGGGTTCGTTCGCGACCTGGCGTCCCGATGCCGCGCGCGACGCGCAGCGCCGCGTCAACATCCGCGTTACCGACGAGATCGTCACCGCGCTGAACGAGCGCCGTATCAAGCTCGCCTATGAGCCGGTGGTCTCGGCCGCCTCGCGCGAGCGCGCGTTCCACGAATGCCTGGTGCGGATGGACCAGGGCGGCGGCCAGGTGCTGCTCGCGCCCGATATCGTGCCGGTCGCTGAGCGGCTCGGCCTGATCCGCCTGGTCGATCACCGCGTGCTCGAGCTCGTGGTCGCCGAGCTCGCGGCCGCGCCTGACATCTGCCTCAGCCTCAACATCTCGCCAGACACGACGATGGATCCGGACTGGTGGGCCAGCATCGAATCGCTGATGCGCGCGCATCCCGGTGTTGCCGAGCGTCTGATCGTCGAGATCACCGAGACGGTCGCGATCCAGGACATCGACGACGTACGCGGCTTCGTCACGCGGCTGAAGAATTTCGGCAGCCGCATCGCCATCGACGATTTCGGCGCCGGCTACACCTCGTTCCGCAATCTGCGCAAGCTCGGCGTCGATATCGTGAAGATCGACGGCGCCTTCGTGCAGAACATCACCCATTCCGCCGACGACCGCGCCTTCGTGCAGACCCTGATCGACCTCGCCCGCCGCCTCGACATCAAGACGGTGGCCGAATGGGTGCAGGACGAAGAGGCCGCAAACATGCTGCGCGACTGGGGCTGCGACTACATCCAGGGCCGTTTGATCGGGCTCGCGTCGGCCGACCGTCCGTGGAGCGCGTCGCCGGATAACGTGCTGCCTGCGGCAGGCTGAGACAAAACCCTCACGCCCCTTCATCCAGCGCCACCAGCTCGCGCTTTTTGCGCAGCGCCGGCAACAGCGGCGCGACCAGCAGCACCAGCGCCAGTACGAGACACGCCGCCGAGATCGGCCGCTGCACAAAGGTCCAGAGGTCGCCCTGCGACAGGATCAGCGACTTGCGCAGATTGTTCTCCAGCATCGGTCCGAGCACGAAGGCGAGCACCAGCGGGGCCGGCTCGTAGCCGAGCTTGCGCATGAAATAGCCGATGATACCGAATGCGATCATCACATAGACGTCGAACACGTTGTTGCTCGAGCAGTACACGCCGATGATCGTGAACAGGATGATCAGGGGGAAGAGAATGTTGTAGGGCAGCTTGAGCAGCTGCACCCACATGCCGATCATCGGCAGATTGAGGATCAGCAACATGACGTTGCCGATATACATGCTGGCGACGATGCCCCAGAACAGACCGGGGTTTTGCGTGATCAGCAGCGGTCCCGGCTGAAGGCCGTGGATAACGAAAGCGCCGAGGAGTAGCGCCATCACCACGTTTGGCGGGATGCCCAGCGTCATCAGTGGGATGAACGCGCCGCCGGCTGCCGCGTTGTTGGCGGATTCGGGGCCTGCGACGCCTTCGATCGCGCCATGGCCAAAACGCTCCGGCGTTTTCGACAGCCGCTTCTCCAGCGCATAGGACGCGAACGAAGCCACCACCGCGCCACCGCCCGGCAGGATGCCGAGCAGGAAGCCGAGCAAGGTGCCGCGCGCGACCGGGCCGGCGCTCGCCTGCCAATCGGCCTTGGTGGGCAGGAGTTGCGTAATCCTGGCGTTGATGATGTCGCGCTTGATCGCCTGCTCGATGTTGAGTAGCACCTCGGCGACCCCGAACAGGCCCATCACGACGGGGACGAGTCCGATACCGTCGATCAGCTCCATGCGGCCGAATGTCAGCCGCGGCTGCGCCGTGATGCTGTCGAGCCCGATCAGTCCGAGCACGACACCCGTGCATGCCATCAACAGCGCCTTCGGCATCGAGCCCTGGGTGAGGAAGGTGAGCACCACGAGGCCCAGCACCATCAGGCTGAAATACTCGGCCGGGCCAAACGCGATCGCAATGCCCGCAAGCCGAGGCGCCACCAGCATCAGCGCGACCAGCGAAAACGTGCCGGCGATGAAGGAACCGAAGGCAGAGATGCCCAGCGCAGGGCCAGCTCGGCCCTGCTTCGCCATCTGGTGGCCGTCGATACAGGTGACGACGGAAGCGGCTTCGCCGGGGATGTTGACCAGGATCGAGGTGGTCGAGCCGCCATACATCGAGCCGTAATAGATGCCCGCCATCATGATGATGCCGGACTCCGGCGTTCCCGACAGCGTCACCGGAAGCAACAGCGACATCGCCGAGATCGGTCCGATGCCCGGCAGTACGCCGACCAGCGTGCCGATGAAGACGCCAATGAAGCAATAGAGCAGGTTGATCGGTAGCAGCGCGACGCCAAACCCGTGCGCGACGTTGACGAGCGTGTCCATGCGGCTAACCCATCCCGAACAGGCCCGAGGGCAACTGGATCAGCAGCACCCGCTCGAGCACCCACCACATCCCGAGCGGCACCAGCACCGCGACCGGGATCGCCAGTGTCCAGCGCACGGGATCGATCAACCGTAACAAGAGCAGCATCAACGGGATCGACGATAACAGGAATCCCAGCGGCTCCAGGGCAAAGGAGAATGCGGTGAGGCAGGCGATGACGAGGAGTGGTTTGCCCCAGCTCACATTATCCCAGCGTGAGGCCAACGTCGGGCCGCCCTCCGTGATGGCCGAAATGATAATGCTGACCGCGAACACGCACATCAAGATGCCCGTGTAGAACAGCACGTAGCCGGAGCCGGGGTCGTTGATCGTGCCGAGCTTGAGCTTAACGCCCTGCCAGATCACGAAGCCGCCCAGCGCGAGCCCGATCAACCCGCCCCAGAGTTCGGAGTTGTTGAGGCGGAGTTTGACGTTGGTTTTGTCGTTCATAGACGCCCTCTCGGCCGTTCCCCGGACGCTGCGCAGCGCCATAAGTGCGTTCACGCACGTCTTCGACATGCTATGGCGGTGCGCTGCAGATCCGGGGTCCATAGATGCGTGGTAAATGTAGATCCCGGACGCGACGCAGCGCTGGAGAAGCGCGGCACCGCGTCCGGGACATAAAAGTGGCTCAATCCTACTTCTTCGCAAGCCCGAGCGTGTCGATCACCTTGCGCTCTGACTCCGTGACCTCGACGACGAACTTCCTGTAGTCCTCGGTATTCTTGTAGCTCGGCACCATGTCGTATTTGGCGAGCGTGGCGACCACCGCGGGGTCCTCGACCGCCTTCTTGAAGGCGTCGTGCAGCTTGGCGACGATCTTGGGATCCATGCCCTTGGGTCCTGCGATGCCGAACGGGGAATCAAAGACCATGGGATAGCCGAGCTCCTTCAGCGTCGGCACGTCAGGATAGTTCGGCGACCGCGCCCCGGTCCACACCATGAGAAGCTTCAGCTTGCCGGCGTCAACCAAGGGCCGCCAACCGGTGGAGTCGGCTTGCAGCATGGTGTGTTGGCCGAGTACCGCGGCGTTGGTCTCTGCCCCGCCCTTGAACGGTACCTGCGTGAGCTTGATGCCGGACATCGCGGCGATCTGCTCCATGCCGATATGAAGCGAGGTGCCGGTGCCCGGCGTCGCGTAGGTCACCTTGCCCGGATTTGCCTTCGCGAACGCAACCACGTCTTTCCAGGACTTGAACTGCGACTCCGCGCTGGTGGTTACGCCGAAGGTGTAGCCGGTGAGATGAATGATGTAGGTAAAATCTTTTGCCGGATCCCACGACACCTCCTGCATCAGGGGCAGGCGGAAGACGGTGATCGGAAGCTGTGAGATGGTGTAGCCGTCCGGCTTCGCGGCCGCGGCCATGGTGGCAGGTCCGACCGTGCCGCCGCCGCCCGCCTTGTTGTCGATCACGATCGGCTGCCCCAGGACCTTGGAGGCGCTGTCGGCGATCGCGCGCATCGAGATGTCGGTCGATCCGCCGGCCGGCCACGGCACGATCAGCGTCACCGGTTTGGTGGGATAGTCCTGCGCACCGGCGGCGGTTGCGAGCAACGCGCTCACGATGGTATGCATGGCGGCAAACGCGATTGTCTTCAGCCCGTATCGCGACATCGAAATTCCTCCCTCGCAGCGGCCTCGTTCGGGCCGCCGTTTCTCATTGTTATGACGGGATTGTCCTCGAAATCATGAGAGAAGAAAAGCGCGTTGCACGGCGGCTCCACGGGGGCGAGATGGTGATTCCGCCGAAAAACGCACGTGCGACAATTGGTCGTTTGGAAGCGTGCCGAGATACGGAATTTGCCGTCGGCGGAGCCTTTACGCCACGCGGCGGACTGCGTTCAGCGTCTCGATCATGCGCTCGACTTCGGCGGCCGGGCAGGGCTTGCCGAAATAATATCCCTGCACGTCGGTGCAGCCGCATTCGCGCACGAAATCGAGTTGCTCCGCCGTCTCCACACCTTCCGCCGTGGTCTCGACGCCGAGCACCGAGCCAAGGCTGGCGATGGTACGGACGATCGCCACGCTCTCCGGGCTTTGGCCGAGGGTGCCGACGAAGGAGCGCGGTCGATCTTGATGCGGTCGAACGGGAATTTGCGCAGATAGCTCAGCGAGGAATAGCCGACGCCGAAATCGTCGAGACTGACACGCACCCCTAACGCGCGGAGCTGGTGCAGGATCTCGATCGTCGCCTCGCTGTCGTCGAGCAGCGCCGTCTCGGTGACCTCGAGCTCGAGCCGGTGCGGCGGCAGGCCGGCCTCCGCAAGCGCGCTCGTGACCATCGCCACCAGCCCGCGCGCGCGGAACTGCACCGGCGACAGGTTCACCGCGACGGTGAGATCGGGCCAGGACACGGCAGTCGCGCACGCCGTGCGCAGCACCCATTCGCCGATCGGAACGATCAACCCGTTCTCTTCCGCGATCGGGATGAATTCGGCCGGCGATACGACGCCGCGCGACGGATGTTTCCAGCGCAGCAGCGCTTCGAAGCCGGTGAGCTCGGTCGAGTCGAGCCGCACCTGCGGCTGGAACACCAGGTGGAATTCCCGTGCCTCCAGCGCGCCGTGCAGGTCGTGCTCCAGCGCGTGCCGGCTCCGGGCCTCTTGCTCCATCTCTGGCTCGAACAGTTGATAGGCGCCGCGCCCCTTGGCCTTGGCCTGGTACAGCGCGAGGTCGGCGCATTTCATCAGCTCGTCGGCATCGAGCCCGTGCTCGGGCGCGATTGCGATGCCGACGGAGACGCCGACATGGATCGACTGGTTCTCCAGCGGCGGCGGGTGACCGATGACCTCAACCAGGCGGCGTGCGAGCTTTTCCGCCGATTGCGGCTGCGGTCCGCGCTGGAGAACGGCGAATTCGTCGCCGCCGAGCCGCGCGACGGTGTCGTGCTCGCCGACATTCTCTTTCAGCCGCGCCGCGACCCAGCGCAACAGCCGGTCGCCGGCCGCGTGGCCGAGGCGGTCGTTGACGGTCTTGAAATTGTCGAGGTCGAAGCACAGCACCGCCATCGCGCCGCCGGCGATCGCGACCTGGTTCAGCCCCTCGCCCATCTTCTCGCGGAACAGCGTGCGGTTGGGCAGGTCAGTGAGCGAATCGTGCAGGGCCATGTGCGCCACGCGGGCCTGCGCCTTGTGGCGCTCGGTGACGTCCTCATAGGTGACGACCCAGCCGCCTTGCTCCATTCGCTTGTGATTGAGCTTGATGATGCGGCCGTCGCTCAGATGGTGGTGCAGCGTGTGCTCGCCCTCGCGCAGCCTCTCGACATAGTCGGCATAGAGCCGCGCGGCGGTGGTATTCGGATGGATGCCGAGGTCGCAGCTGTGCTCCATGATCTCGCGCATCGAGACGCCCGGCTTCACCAATTCGGGCGACAGTCCGTACATCTCGATATAGCGGCGGTTGCAGACGATCACGCGCAGGCTCGGATCAAGCATGCACAGGCCCTGGCTCATGTTGTTCAGAGCCGCGTCGAAGCGCCGGTACTGCTCGCTCAACTCCTCGACCGCGTGCTCGCGCTCGGTGATGTCCTCATAGGTGGCAACGAAGCCGCCCTCGGCCAGCGCGCAATAGCGCACCGAGATCATGGTGTCGTTCGACATGCGCCGACGCCTCGGCGAGGGGTCACGGTCGGCGATCCTCGCGCTGGCGGCTTCCAGGAGCTGCTGCGGACTATATTCGGATGAGAACGCGCCGTTCGTCATCGAGCGCTCGATCAGCTCGCCGAGATGCGTGCCGGGTTTGGTCTCCTCCGGCGACAGCCGATAGATCTTCCGGTAGGTGGTATTGCAGACGCGCAGGCGCATGTCGCTGTCGTAGAAGGCGAGCCCGTGCGCCATGTTCTCCAGCGCGGCATCGAGGATGAAGTTCTGCTGCCTCAGCGTCTCCTCGTATTGCAGCCGCTCGGTGACGTCTTCGTGCACCGTCACCCAGCCGCCGTCGGGCAGGAACCGGGAGACCGCCTGCACCATCCGTCCGTCGTAGCGCATCACCAGCAGGGTTTTTGCCTTCCTGGCGCACACGTCCTTCAGCCTGGTGTCGTGGAATTCCTCGGCCGACATCCCTGGCAGGTTGCCGCGCGAAAGCCAGTGATCGATGGCCTTGCGGTGCGTGACGCCCGGCTTCACGATTTCCGGGTCGAGATTGTAGAGGTTCAGGAAACGTTCGTTGCAGACGACGACGCGGCTGTCGGAATCATACATGATGAGCCCGTGCGACATGTTCGCGAGTGCGTGCTGGCTGCGCTCGGTCTGCACGTGCAGCTCCGCCTCGAGCCGGGCGAGGCGGCTGACGTCGTCGCAGATCGTCATCCAGCCGCCGCCGGGGAGCGGCTTCAGCTCGAGTGCCATGACGAGGCCGCTTGCCAGATGCTGCTCCGTCCGGAACGGTTGACCGTCCGCGATCTGCTTCATGCGCCTGGCATAGAGCGCATCGAGGTCGTTCGCCGGGAAGTTGCCGAGCTCGGCGCTATGAGCGAGCACGTCGCGATAGCTCGTGCCGACCCGCACGATCTCGGCCGACATGTTGAACAGCGTGAGGTAGCGCTGATTGACCAGCACGATCCGGTTGGCGACGTCGTAGACGCAGACGCCTTGCTCCATGTGGTCGAGCGCAAGCTGGCTCAGTCCGACGAGGGCCTCCGGGCCCTCTTCGCGGCGTGCATCAAGCTCGTTGGCGCGGATCGACGTCATGGGGCGGCGGGGTCTCGGCGGGCAATAGACTTAACGCAGCGTAATTCAGTCGCTGAGGGTAGCGAAGAGGCGGGAAAATTCCCTTAAGCGCCGTAGTTTACGGAGGGTGACCAGCGGTGCAGAGAGGCGTGTATGCCGACATCTGAATGGTGAGGTCTTACCACCAGCCCGGACCTTATCGCCGTCATCCTGAGGTGCCGGAGCGAAGCGGAGGCCTCGAAGGGCGACGGCCCGGCTGCATCCCGACCGTCCATCCTTCGAGGCTCGCCGCGCTGCGCACGGCGAACACCTCAGGATGACGGGACCAGAGTGCAGTCTCCGTACCGCTCTACGGCCCGTACAGGACGAGCTCCGTATCAGTGAGGTCGGCGAGCTGCGGCCGGTGCGGGCCCTTGAAATATTTGCGGCCACGCCGCTCGGTGTAGATGCCGACGAGGCCGGGAACCGGGCCATTGGAATCGATGGCAACCGAGATCTTGCCGAGCCGCAGCAGCAGCCGGCCGATGCGGCCTGCGCATTCGGTGTATTCGGCGGCGTTGCGACAGTAGATCAGCTTCATCGCGGGAGGCGCAATGAAGCCGCGGCGGATGCGCACCGGTTGCAGGATGAAAGGGAACGTTCCCTTCGGCGTGCGGCACACGAAGCTGAGGCAATTGTAGCGCGCGTGCCGCGTCAAGAGCTCGGTCTCGGGTTCGGAAAGTCCATCGATCATCTTGGCGTGCTGCGAGATGACCTCGATCTTGCTCCAGCGCGGCGCGCGCGCCAACGCAGGTACCGAGAAGAATATGCCGCGGCAATAGGCGCGAAAGCCCTGCGTCTCGATGATCGGCCAGGTCCACCGCGCCGGGCTGATGTTGAGATAGGTAACGTCCTTGTGCCGCTGCGCGATCTTGGTCAGGAGCGGGGCGTAGTTGCGGTAGGCCGGATCGACGTACCAGCTCGACAAATTGCAGTGGATGGCGGTCTCGCCGCCGTCCTTCCGCGCCGTGTAGATCAGAAGCAGCACGCCGACCGGCGTGCCGTCATTGTCGAGCATGTAGCCGAAGCGCGGGTAACCTTCCGTCACGGGCCGGAAGGCCTGCCGGCGCAGGCCCTGGATCCAGTAGTTGCGCGAGCGGCCCACGAAGCCGCGCGTCAGCAAGTCCGCGACTGCCTCGACGTCGGACTCGGTAATCTCGCGGCATCGGACCTTGGTGTGGATCACGCTCGTTTTTCCCGTGGAAATGACCGGCCTCGTTCCGTTAGCGCCAGCCTTCGCCATGGGCATCGGCCGCGGCCCGCGACTGCAGGCCCATGATCTCCCGCACCTTGGCAGGCCAGGCGGAAAGGTCGGTGCCGTGGGTGTGGAACATGGCGACGGCTAGGCGGTCCATGCCGAAGGCGACGCAGCCGGTGTGGGCTGGCTCGCCATTGGCGTCCTGGATGTCCCAGGTCGTGCCGAAATGCTCGCGGTGATAGTTGAAGCTCATGCAGGCGGTCGGCTGCTCTTCCGAGCGCAGCGGGATCAGCAGCTCGAACTTGAGCTGCTGCTGCTTCTGGCTCACCGCCTTCATCTGGCCGACGCGACCGAAGAAGGGGTCGCTGGCATAGTCGACGCGGAAGGTGAGACCGAGATCGGTCGCGATCGCCTGCGCGCGCACCATCCAGCGCTCGCGGAAATCGGCGACGTCATCGGGGCTGCCGATGCAGACATATTCCCGCATCCGGAACGACTGCAGCCGGTCGAGATGTTTTGACGGCTCACGGCGGAAGCAGTCGGCGGCGACGTCGAAACGCAGGCCACCCTTCGGCAGCGGGCCGCGGCTCGCCGCGATCGGATAGACGGGATAGCAGGCCGCCGGCGACAGCACGAGGTCTGCCGGCGAGAGCGAGCTGGTCCAGTCGCCGCCGGCATCGAAGCGGCTTACCGCGGCGTTGATCTCGCGCTCGGTGCCGTGCAGGCCACATACGCAGCCGAGCAGGTTTGGAAAGCTCTTGAGATAGCCGGACTTCTCGAGCTGTGAACGGCTCATCACCGGCGGGAAGCGCATCACCTCGGTGCCGGCCTCGCGATGGCTCGTGATCAGTGCGGCGAGCCGCTCGACGATTCCCTCATAGAGCGCGGTGCGGGCGTAGACGCCGTCCGAGCCCATGGAGTGGAACAGCTTGCCGGCGAGATGATCGAGCGGATCGGCCATTTGCGGCGCGGTCTCGGGCGAATTGGGGAGGACGGCAATGTTCATGGTTCGGTGTCCTGCTATCTCAAAATTGTTCTTGTTGGTTTAGTCGCCAAGGTACGTCAGTCACGCCAAGGCACGTCAGGCACGAAGAGGCACGTCAGTCATGAAGGCTGGTCGGCACGCCGCTCATCAGGGTCGATGTCGCGGCATTGGCCAAAATGCGGTCGTTGTTGATCATAATTGGCGATGACAGCACGTCGCGCAGGTGACGGCCCATGGTGAACTCACCGTCGTTGCGGTAACCGGAAAGGCCTGCGGTGCGCATCGCATGCATCACGGTCTCGACCGCGAGCTCCGAGGCCTGCACCTTCAGAAGCGTGATCGAAGACTGGAAGTCGAGCGAGCCGAGCGCCCGTTCGTCGTGTTCGGCACGGGCGAAGGTGTCGATATTGGCTGATATCAGTGCACGCAGCTTGGCGAGCGACATCTTGGCGGCGGTGAAATGCGCGGCCGCCGGCGGCATCTGACCACCCGAGGTGCGGGCCGCCTTGCGGACGAAGGCCTGCGCACGGGTAACTGCGGCTGCAGCGATACCAGCCCAGGCCGAGGACCAGCACAGATGCGCGAACGGCGTCATGGTCTGGGCGTGGATCTTGTCATAGGATTCCGGGAAGACGCGGTCGGCGGGGCAGTCGACCTTCAACTCGAAACCGGTCGAACAGGTGCCGCGCATGCCGAGCGTTTCCCAGCCCAGCGTCCGCTTCAGCGAATAATCGTCCCGGGCGAGCGCCAGCAGCACCTGGTCGGACGCAGAAGCATTGGTGGCGCGGCGGGCGATGGTGACGAGGCCGTCGGCCTCGGCGCCGTAGGAGATCACGGTGGCGTCTCGCACGAGCGAGACGGTATCGCCGGCGTGGTCGACCGCAGCCGCGCTGGCGCGGATGTTGCCGCCGTTCTGCCCTTCGGTGGTGGAGGAGGCCAGCAGCCACTGGTCGCGCGCGACCCGGCGCATCATGGTTTCCATCCAGGGAATGCCGTGACCGTGCCTGACGACGCAGGCGACCTTTGTCGTGTGCATCGCGTAGACCATCGCCGTGGAGGCGCAGGCGCGTCCGAGCGCGTAGCAGATATCGGTGACGTCGTGGATCGAGGCGCCGAAGCCGCCGAACTCGACCGGGATCATGGCGCCGAGCAGCTTCTGCTCGCGCGCGACCTCGAAAGCCTTGTGAGGGAAGCGGGCGTCGCGATCGACCCCGTCTGCGTCGGCTGCCGCCGCGGTGGCGGTCCGGGCGGTGCGCTCGACGAGGGAAGGACCCTGCTCGAGATAGCTCGTCTGCGTCTCGTCGACAGTGAGGACTGCTTCACGCACGTTCATGCTCGTCCGCCTCCGGTTTGCCGTTCAGGATCGCCGGCATCATTCGCGATGCCGCTTGAGCGATCCTCCGACCATCTTTGCTTATGAGATGAGGCTACGGATTTAATTCAAATTCGTCGATGAAATAGAGGGTAAACAAAGTCCAATTCCGAACAAGCAGTTAAGGTCGGGTTGTTTGCATCGCCCGTATTTCCGCGATCGCGTTAGGGATCTGTAAGAGGCCGGAATTCCAGACAATCTGAGTCATCGTTTACTAAGAAACGCGAAGTAATGGTGGCGTCCATTGCGGGATCGGCCCGCCGTGCCCATCGTAGCCGGCAACCGGTCCGACCTTTAACAGACAGATGGGAATTTGCCGATGCAGGGCTTCGATACCGAATTGCGCAATCGTGTCATCAAGCTGGTGAAGGGCATTCTCGCACAGAATTCGCTTGCCGCTGACGTCACGCCGCAGGCCAAGCTCGTCGACGTCGGCCTGACCTCGATGGACATGGTCAATCTGATGCTCGGCGTCGAAGCCGAGTTCGACTTCACGATTCCCCAGTCCGAGATCACACCGGAGAACTTCCAGTCCATCGAGACGCTGGAGCGCATGGTGGCGACCCAGCTGCAGCCGGCGACCGCGGCCTAGTCAGCCCCTCCGGGACGACACGGAATATGCGGCGTCGCTCCTCACAGCATCGACACCCCGCCCACCACCCCCGTTCCAAAAGCGCCGCAAAACTGGCATAGCTTCTCCACGGGATCGCGATGGCGCGAACGGGGTGGAGCAGGCATGACGCAGGCGGTACTGGGCATCATAGGCGGCTCCGGCATCTACGATCTGCCGGGACTCGAGGACGCTCGCGAAGAGGTGATCAAGAGCCCTTGGGGTGAGCCGTCGGCGTCCTTGCGGCGCGGCTCCATGGCCGGCCTGCCGATCGTGTTCCTGCCGCGCCATGACAAAGGCCACCGGCTGTCTCCTTCCGACATCAACTATCGCGCCAATATCGACGTCCTGAAGCGCGCCGGCGTCACCGATCTGATCTCCCTGTCGGCCTGCGGCTCGTTCAGGGAGGAGCTGCCGCCCGGTACCTTCGTTCTCGTCGACCAGTTCGTCGATCGCACCCACAAGCGCGAGAGCTCGTTCTTCGGCCGGGGCTGCGTCGCGCATGTGTCGATGGCGCACCCGGTCTCGCCGCGCTTGCGTATTCATCTTGCCGCGGCCGCTGAAGCCGAGGGCATCGCGTTTGCGCGCGGCGGCACCTATGTCTGCATGGAGGGACCGCAATTCTCCACCTATGCGGAAAGCATGACCTACAAGACACTGGGCTATTCCGTGATCGGCATGACCAATATGCCAGAAGCGAAACTCGCGCGAGAGGCCGAGCTTTGCTACGCCACCGTCGCGATGGTGACGGATTTCGACTGCTGGCATCCCGATCATGACGCCGTCACCGTGCAGGACATCATCCGCGTGCTCAGCTCGAACGCCGACAAGGCGAAGGCGCTGGTGGCGCGGCTGGCCAAGGATTTCCCGCGCGAGCATGAGCCGTGTCCGATCGGTTCGGACCGTGCGCTCGACACCGCGCTCATCACCGCGCCCGAGGCGCGCGATCCCGAACTTTTGAAGAAGCTCGATGCGGTGGCCGGCCGCATCCTGCGGGCGTGATACGAAAGGCAGAATGCCATGAAGGTCGACGGCAAGCATTTCCGCAGCATCTGGCGTGAGCGCGACGGCTGGTCGGTCGGCGCGATAGACCAGCGCCGGCTGCCGCATGAGTTCATCGTTGCAAAGCTGGCCTCGTGCGAGGACGCGGCCCTCGCCATCCGCGACATGCTGGTGCGCGGTGCGCCGCTGATCGGCGCGACCGCAGCTTACGGCATGGCGCTCGCGATGCGCGAGGATGCCTCGGACGCCGGTCTTAGGCGCGCTTACGATACGCTCGTGGTGGCGCGGCCGACCGCGATTAATCTGAAATGGGCGCTGGACGAGATGCGCGCGACGCTCGCGCCGGTCGATCCGCTCGAACGCGCGGAGGCCGCCTATGCGCGCGCCGACGAGATCGTCGAGCAGGACGTCGAGATCAACCGTGGCATCGCTGGCAACGGCTTGAAGCTCATCGAGGCGATCGTCGCCAAGAAGAAGCCGGGCGAGAACGTCAGTTTGCTGACGCATTGCAATGCCGGCTGGCTTGCCACCGTCGACTGGGGCACGGCAACAGCGCCGATCTATCTGGCGCATGAGCGCGGCATCAAGGTCCATGTCTGGGTCGATGAGACGCGCCCGCGCAACCAGGGTGCCTCGCTCACGGCCTGGGAGCTCGGCCATCACGGCGTGCCGCATACGGTGATTGCCGACAACACCGGCGGGCATCTGATGCAGCATGGCATGGTCGATCTCGCCATCGTGGGCACTGATCGCGTTGCCGCCAATGGCGATGTCTGCAACAAGATCGGCACTTATCTGAAGGCGCTCGCCGCGCACGACAATAACGTGCCGTTCTATGTCGCGCTGCCGTCGCCGACGATCGATTTCGCCGTTGATGACGGCATCCGCGACATCCCGATCGAGCAGCGCAGCGGCACGGAGGTGACCGACATGACCGGCCGCACCGCGGATGGACGGCTGGAGACGGTGCGGATCGTGCCGGAGGGTTCGCCGGTCGCGAACTACGCGTTCGACGTGACCCCGGCGCGGCTCGTCACCGGCCTCATCACCGAGCGGGGCGTGCTGAAGCCGGATCGTGCGTCGCTCGCCGCGGCGTTTCCGGAGCGGATCGCTACGGCGGCGGCGGCTGATTAGGATGTGTAATCCCTCACCCTGAGGAGTCGCGCTTGCGTGGCGTCTCGAAGGGCGAGGGGCACGAGCGGAGCCTTCATCCTTCGAGACGCGCGCAAGGGCGCGCTCCTCAGGATGAGGGTTTGTAAGCGTCGCTAGCTCAGCCTTAATCCCGTCGCGGCTTCCAGTTCGGCGATCGCCTGGGCGCCGCTGGTGACCTTGATCGTGGTCATGCCCATCTCGCGCGCGGGCTTCAGATTGACGCCGAGATCGTCGAGATAGACGCAGTTGTTCGGATCAACCTTCAGCGTCTCGACCATCAGCTGATAAATGCGCGGGTCGGGCTTGCGCAGGCCGATCTTGGCGGACTCGATGACATGATCGAACAGCACCATCACCTCGGCGACATAGAGTGAGCGCCCGGTCATGCTGCCGATCGCATTGGCCGGCAAATTGTTGGTAATGCAGCCGGTCTTGAATTGCGCCTTGATGCGCTTCAGCGCCTCGACTATCTCGGGGCGCAGATCGCCCTGCAGCAGCGGCAGCACGTCACGCCCGCGCACTTCCGCGCCGAGCGCCAGTGACTCCGTCGCGAACAGCTTGTCGAATGTGTCGATATCGACTTCGGCGCGCTCGAACTTGGCCCAGGCGTTTTCCAGATGATTGGCGGCGTTGGTCCGCCGGATGATGTCGATGGGCAGGCCGCGTTCCGCCTCGTACCGCGCGAAGGCTTCGAATGGCGAACTCGTCAGCACACCGCCAAAATCAAAGATCACAGCCTCGATCGTCACTGCCCTGCCCTCGTCAATTCCTTTCCAAGAGCGCTAGCATGCGCTATCGGCAAGGACCAGTCCGAAGCGATCCTCCGCATTCACCGACGCCAAAGCGTGTTCCCATGAAGAAGCTTGCAACCCTCATCACAGCCGCTCTGCTGCTCGCCACGCCCGCTTATGCCATCGTGGGTGGCGGCACGCCGCAGACCGATGGTGCCGCGCGCGCAGTCGTCACCATCGTCGGCTCGCGCGGGAATTTCTGCACGGGCAGCCTGATCGCGCCAAAGCTGGTGCTGACGGTCGCCCACTGCGTGCAGCCCGGCGCGGACTACAAGATTGTCGATCGCGGTGCCGACGGTCAGCCGCAATTACTGAATGTGCGCACCGTTGCGATCCATCCGAACTTCAACATGCAGGCGATGCAGGCGCACCGCGCCACCGCGGACGTGGCATTGCTGCAACTGGAAATTCCACTCAAGGGAAAATCGACGGTGCCGGTCGGCGCGCCGACTATTCCGATCCAGGCAGGCAGCCGCTTCGTCGTCGCCGGCATCGGCGTCACCGTGCGCGGCGATGGCAAGAGTGGCGGTGTGACGCGTGTCGCCGGTCTCGTTGCCACAGGGCAGCCCGGCACGCTCCAGATCCGGCTGATCGATCCGGTAACTAACGGTGTTCGCGACGGAATTGGCGCCTGCACCGGCGATTCCGGCGGCCCGGTGTTCGAGGACAAGCCGAACGGGCCTGTGCTTGTCGGCGTCATCAGTTGGTCCACCGGGCCGAACGGCGCCGCCGGCTGCGGCGGATTGACCGGGGTCACGCCGCTCACGCTCTATCGCGACTGGATATTGCAGACCGCGCGGGGCTGGGGTGCGGCGCTGTGATTTGACCGCGATTTGATCTATGCCATTTTAAAGCGGAAGCGCGATGGGCGACCACGCCCGTCGCGGAGGAAACGCGCCGTCCGGTCAAGGGCGGCCACAAAAACAAGCAAGGCAAGTAGCAACAATGAATGTCGCTGTTCGCAGTCACGCCACGACCAAACAAGCTTCTGAACATTTCGATGTGCTGATCGTCGGCGCCGGCATCTCTGGCATCGGCAGCGCCTATCACATGACAAAGCAGCTTCCGGGCGCGAGCTTCGTCATCCTGGAAACGCAGGCGACGTTCGGAGGCACCTGGACCACGCATCGCTATCCCGGAATTCGTTCGGACAGCGACCTCCACACCTTCGGCTATAGCTTCAAGCCCTGGGTCGGGCCGCCGATCGCGACCGCCGAGGAAATCCTCACCTACATGAACGAGGTGATCGACGACAACGATATCGCCCGCCACATCCGCTATAAGCACAAGATCATTTCGGCGAGCTGGTCGAGCGAGCAGAATCTCTGGACCATCGAGGCGGTGACGACCGACACCGGGGAATCGAAAACTTTCACGGCGAACTTCCTGTGGATGTGCCAGGGCTATTACCGCCATTCGGAAGGCTACACGCCGGAATGGAAGGGCACGGACCGCTTCAAGGGCCGCATCGTTCATCCGCAGACCTGGCCTGAAGATATCGACCTCACGAACAAGAAGGTCGTCGTGATCGGCTCGGGCGCGACGGCCGCAACGCTGGTTCCGAATATTGCGGACAAATGCGCGCATGTCACCATGCTGCAGCGGTCGCCGACCTATTTTCGCCTCGGCCGCAACGCAATCGAGATCGCGGAGGAGCTGCGCAGGCTTCAGGTCGACGAGGAATGGATCCACGAGATCGTCCGGCGCAAAATCCTGTTCGAGCAGGACGCGTTCACCAAGCTTTGCCTGTCAAAACCCGAGCAGGTGAAGCAGGAGCTGATCGGCCAGATCAGCGCGGTGCTCGGTCCGGACTACGATGTCGACACACATTTCACGCCGAGCTACCGGCCGTGGCGGCAGCGCATCGCCTTCGTGCCTGATGCCGATCTGTTCAAGGGCATCGCCAGCGGCAAGGCGTCCGTCGTCACCGACGAGATCGAGTGCTTCGTCGAGAACGGCATCCAGCTCAAATCGGGCAAAGTGCTGGAAGCGGACATCATCGTCACCGCGACCGGTTTCCATCTCGCAGCTCTCGGCGACATCGCCTTCGAGATCGACGGTAAGCCGCTTGCCTTCGGCGACACCGTGACCTATCGCGGCATGATGTTTACGGGCGTGCCCAACCTGGTTTGGGTGTTCGGCTATTTCCGCGCCAGCTGGACGCTGCGCGTCGATCTCGTCGCCGACTTCGTCTGTCGCCTGATCGGACACATGAAGGGGAAGGGCGCGAAGAAGGTCGAGGTGAGCTTGCGCCCTGAGGACCACAACATGCCGATCCTGCCCTGGATCGATCCGGAAAACTTCAACCCGGGCTACATGATGCGCAACATGGACCTGCTGCCCAAGCGCGGCGACAAGCCGGAATGGCAGCACAGCCAGGACTACTGGACCGAGAAGGACGAAATCCCGAAGACGGATCTGGATGACGCGGCGTTTGTGTATGGCTGAGGATAGCTTGTGCTAGCGGCGGACGACGCCATTTATTCGACTGGCAACGTCTCACCTCATTCGCAGCAAGACTACGAATTCCGCCGCGTCGCATTGGTCGCAATCGCCGCCGCGGCGGTGCGGTTCTCCACGCCGAGCTTGGCGTAGATCTGCTCCAGATGCTTGTCGACCGTGCGCGGGCTCAAGCCCAGAATCTGCGCGATGTCGCGATAGGTCTTGCCTTTGCTGAGCCAGGCCAGCACCTCGCCTTCGCGGGTGGTGAGGCCGAGCTCGCTGGTGAATTCGGGTGGCGGGACAAGTCGTTCGCCGCGGCCGGCGGCCTGATGACTCTGCGCGGCCGCGTCGCCTGGGCGCATGACTACAATCCGGATCGCACCGTCGGTGCGGTCTTCCAGGCGTTGCCGGGATCGGCGTTCGTGGTGAACGGCGCCGCCCAGGCGCACGATTCCGCGCTGATCACAGCGGCGGTGCAGATGAGCTGGATGAACGGCTGGTCTGCGTCGGCGACCTTCGAGGGCGAGTTCTCGAACGTCACCCGCTCCTACGCCGGCAAAGGTGTCGTTCGCTACGCCTGGTAGGCTTTACCGCTTCTGCTGCGTGGGCTTGCGCGGCGGGCGCGGGGCGGCGGCGGGGGCGGACGTCCCGCTCATCTTGTTGGCGGCCTCGCTGACGTCGAGCAGCGAGCGACGGATGTCCTCGAGGAAATTCGCCGATTTCTTTCTCATGGTGTCGGCGAGCTCGTGCAATCCCTGTATCTTTTCGAACAGCTCATCCGCCTTGCCATCGGCGAAGCCGGGCACTACGCCCTCGATCTTTGTGACCGCCTTGTCGAAGCCCGCGAAAGCGCTGTCGACCTTGGCCATGACGGAATCGATTTCGCCGCCCTTGCTCCTGAGATCGGCGGTGTAGTTCTCGAACGTGCGCAGGCCCTCCTTGATCGCCGGGGCGTTGCTGACGATGGTGCGATCGACACTATGCAGGGTGTCGACGATGGATTCGGCGTCGCTGAGATCGGCGGTCAGCACGGGGATGCCGTCGGCGTCGAGCGGCACCGGCGGAGCGGAGGGGGCGCCGCCGATCAGCGACACCGCGGCGACGCCGGTAAGGCCTTGGAACTCGATGCCGGCCACCGTGTCCTTGCGGATCGGCGCAGCATTATCGAGCGACACGAGCGCTACGACCTTGCGGGGATTGTCGAGCTTGATCGACAGGATCTGGCCGGCGGGAACACCGTCGAAATTGACCGGCCCGCCGCGGCGCAGTCCGCTGGCCGTGCCGCCCTCGAACACCACGCGCAACTGGCTGCGGCTCTGGGCGGTGCGCCATTTCTGCACGCCAAGCAGGCCGCCGAACGCCACGGCGATCACCGCCAGCGTCGCCGTTCCGATCACCAGATTGCTCGCGCGTGCCATGCAGGGTGATTTTACGGCCAAAGCGGGGAAGTTGGAAGGATGATGCTGTGGCCGCAATCCTAAGGGACGGGCTAGGGAAGCGTAACCCGCCACTTCCTCTCGCATTTGTCGCAAGGATTGGCGGATTACGCTACGCTAATCCGCCTTACGCGACATCAATGGCCGGCGGCGCGTTTGGCCGCAGCATTGTTCAGCACGATCAGGGCATCGACGGCGACGCCTGTTTTGGCATTGATCAGGAACGGATTGACGTCGATCGAGGCGATCCGGTCGCCGGCGTCCGCGATCAGATTGGACAGGCCGACCAGCGCTTTCACCGCGGAGGCCTCGTGCAAGGCCGGCTTGCCGCGATACCCACGCATCTTGATGCCGGCCTTGGTGCGGCCGATCAGAAGCCGCGCCTCGGCCTCGTCCAGTGGCGCACCGGCGAGCGCCACGTCCTTCATCAGCTCGATGTCGATGCCGCCGGTGCCGAACAGCACGACCGGACCCATTTCGGCATCGAGCGAGGCCCCGACCACGAGCTCGAGATCGGCCTTGACCTGTTGCGCGATCAGGATGCCGTCAAGCTTCGGTTTGCCCTTCAGCTTGTTCACCCGCGCGGTGATGTCGGCGAACGCCTTTTTGACCTCGGCCGCGTTGTTGAGATTCAGCACCACGCCGCCGATGTCTGATTTGTGCAAAATCTCGGCGCTGACGAGTTTGGCCACGACGGGGAAGCCGATCTGCTTGGCGATCTTCACGGCCTCGGCTGCCGTCTGTGCGATTGCCTCCTTCGAGATCGGGATGCCATAGGCCTTCAGGAGCTTCTTGGAGGCGACCTCGTCGAGCGCGGCGCCGGTTGCCGATTTCAGCGCCTTTTCCAGCACGACACGCGCGGCAGGCTTCGAGCTCGAGACGATATCGGGCACTTCCTTGCGCAGTTTGGCGTAGTCGAGCAGCGACTTGATCGCGGTCACCGCGCGATCCATACCCTGCATGACAGCGAGATGCGGCAGCGATTTGCGCAAGGTCTTGGTGAACTCGGTGAAGCCGATCGACATCGCGCTGATATAGATCACCGGCTTGCCGGCCCGGCTCGCCATTTCGTTGACGATGCGCAGGTTGCGCTCGCGCAGCTCGTGCGGCGCCTTTGGCAGCTCCGCATCGACGACGACGATATCGATATCGGGGTCTTCGATCATCAGCTCGATCGATTTCATGTAGACGGAGGGATCGACCACCGCCGCAAAGCCGGCGTCGAGCGGATTGCCGACGATCGAGCCTGGGCCGAGCATTTTTGCCAGCTCGGAGCCGACGTGCGGACTTAGCGGCGCAAAATTCAGGCCTGCGGCATAGAAGGCGTCGAGCAGCATGCCACGCTTACCGCCAGATAGCGTCACCGCGGCAAGCCGGTCACCTTCGGGCACCGTGGCATGGACGAAGCATTCCGTGGTCTCGATCAACTCGTCGAGCCCGCCGACCCTGACGACTCCTTCGCGCGTTGCGATGGCGTCGAACGTCTCGATCGAGCCCGCGAGCGCGCCGGTGTGCGCCATCGCCGCCGCGCGGCCACCCTCGGACGCCCCGAGCTTGAGCGCGATCACAGGTTTGCTCGCGGCGCGCGCCGCTTTGCAGGCGTCCCGGAACGCCTTGGTGTTGCGCACGCCTTCGAGGTAGACCACGATCACCTTGATGCTCGGATCCTCGGCGAAATAGCGCATCAGGTCCGGCGTCTCGAGCCCGGCCTCGTTGCCGGTCGTCACCATGTAGCCGACCCCGACGCCGCGATCTTCCAGTGCCTGGCGGATCGCCATGACGATGGCGCCCGATTGTCCGGCAATCGCCACCGCGCCCTGTTCCATGGTGACGATACGGTCGTCGATATTGGTGAAGAGCTTTTCGTCGGCACTCAAATTGCCGAGGCAGTTCGGGCCGGTGACCGCCAATCCCGTCTCGCGCACGGCCGCTTGCAGTTCAGCGGCGAGCTTCTGGCTCTCCTCATCCTGCAACTCGCTGAAACCTGAGGTGACGATGGTGGCCGAGCGCGCGCCGGCGGCGGCGGCGTCGCGGATCACCTGCACGGCAAACCGCGCCGGCACCAGCACCAGCACGTGATCGGGCTTTTCCGGGAGGCTGGCAAAGTCCTTGTAGCAGGGGACGCCCCAGATGCTGTCGCGTTTGGTGTTGACCGGATAGAGCCCGCCCTCGTAGCCGTATTTGACCAGATTGTTCCAGATGCGCTCGGCATAGTTGCCGGGCTTGTCGGTCGCGCCCACCAGCACGATGTTGTGCGGGTGCAGCATGGCGTGGATGCCCTTGACGATGTCACTGGCGTCAGGCGATGGAGACCATGGGCGCGATGAAGCGGAGGCGGCAGATACGCGAGCTTCCATGGTGTGACCTCACCTGTTGTTCTTGTTGGCGGTGCGTCACTCTGTTCTATGGCGAGTTCTTCGGACTGGCAACCGCGTGGGCCGGTATGCCGTGCGGTGGAATGAGCGCGCATCAAGCCCTAGTGATCGACATCTTATCACTGCTCGCGCCGTCGTTCAGTATCTCAGGATGCCGAGCTTGTAGGCGTAGTGACAGGCGAACTGCTTCGCTAGATGCTTCGCTAGATAAGGAGCGATGGCGCGCCGGATCTGCATCTGCGTCGATTCGAAGCCGAGAATGCGTCCCCGCAGGACGCCCATCTCCCTGACGCCGACCGCATAGGTGGATGCCGTCTTTTGTGCGTCATGGATTCGAAAGCAGGCGAGAAATCGCGGCAAGCGTGCGAATTTGAATCATGCGGCCTGCGCTCGCAGGATGAAGTCCCAGTCCATCGCGTAGTGTAAGCTCTCGTCGATGGGCCCGATCCTGTCCCACACGCGTTTGCGCCAGAATACCTTCTCTTGCG
The DNA here is from genome assembly GCF_054056815.1 of Bradyrhizobium sp. LB13.1. NCBI lineage: Bacteria > Pseudomonadati > Pseudomonadota > Alphaproteobacteria > Hyphomicrobiales > Nitrobacteraceae > Bradyrhizobium > Bradyrhizobium sp. LB13.1. Next base: position 991,960 of record NZ_JBSRYQ010000001.1, read on the forward strand.
GAAATGTATTCGGCATATCGCAACGCCTTGCCCGTCATGGGGCGGCAGCTCCGATCAAGGTGGCATGAAGGATGTAGCGCTCCGGACCGGACGTGACGGCGTCGAACGGCCAGCAGGTGGCGAGCACGAGTTCGGCATCCCGTGGCGCAGGATCGATGCCCGAGGCATCGAAGCGAACCACAGCGGAGGAATCCGCGCGATAGCGAAAGTGTTCACCGTCACTGCGTGTGACATCGATCACATCACCAATGGCGACATTCCGCAGGAAACGGAAATGAGTGTCGCGGTGCGCGGCATATACGGCAATACCACGCTCGCCCGCGTCAGCCGTTTGGCGGATATGGCCGGGTCCAAAAGCAAGCGCCTGGCCGCTGGTACCTTCCAGCACAATCGCGCTGGCGCCGATCCGCCTCACCTCGATCCGCGCGACCGGCCAGGTATCGGCCCATGACCATGGCTTGACCACCTCGCCGGTCGCAACGCTCCGGTCGAACGCGTGCTCCAGCAGCACCTGCGCTAGCCACGCTTTGGCATGGATATAGGCGCCGTCGCCGAACAGGATGACGCCGATCAGCGCGAGAACCAGGGGAGAGATGAAGCGAGGCATGGCAAATTTTCCCGTCATTGAGAGGAACGAAGCGACGAAGCAATCCAGACTGCGTCCCTGGAGGGATTTCTGGATTGCTTCGCTTCGCTCGCAATGACGAATTCGGTTGAGGCGGCGTGTTCAAAAAAGGCGCGCGCGGCCGCTGGTGTGGGACGGGCAGTCGCGCGCGCTAACAGAGGAGATCGGGGCGCTCCTCTCTCAAGCGACGTCAGTGAGCAAGGTCTGACGTCGGTTGAACACGAACAGGATCAGGGCGAGCACGACCAGCATCAGGCCTGCGATCATCTTCAACTCGGCCGAGGTTGCGGTCTTGGGCAGGCGGATCGCATCCGGTGCGGCGGGCGTCGGCCGCCTCGTGGCCGGCTGGTCGCGCGCATCGGCGTGACGTTCACGGAGCTGCGCCGGGACCTGCTGTCGTTCGCCAAAGACCTTCGCGAAATCCCAGCCGGCCGGCAGGTTGATCGGCAATTCCCTGAGCTTGAGCGGCTCGCCTTCGGGACGGCTGGGCGTTTTGTCCACCGCGACGAGGCTGGTGAGCCGCGTGACGATCTGATGGTCGAGCGCCAGCGCCAGGATCGCCTTGACGGAGTCTTCGGGAGTCATCTCGCGCAGGGTGCGCGCCACTTCGGCGTCGTCGATCTTGCGCTTGGCCCAGAGCTTCGACAGGCCTTTGCCTTCGGCTGCATTTTGCAGCGGCAGCGTCACCGACCATGGGCGGTCGCCGACGCGGCCCCTAATCTCGACCGAGCCTGCGAGCTTGTCGAGCTTTGCCGCCAGCACCAGCGGCTCGTCGCGATAGACGTCGGGAATGATCGCCGGCGTGACGTCGGCCTTGGCTTCGGAGAACTTTGCGCTGAGGCCGGTCACGGCCGGGTTCTCGAGCTTGGCGAACAGGGCCGCGCATGCGCTCTTCGACCTGCTCGACGGAGCCGATATGGGTGAAGGCACCGCGACCGAGCTCGGCGGCGCGCGTCATCAGATAGGTGTTGGGCGCGGACCCGATGCCGACCATGAACACGCGCGAGCGGCCGCGCATCGCCGTAATCGTTTCGAACAATTGCTGCTCGTTGCCGATCGCGCCGTCGGTCAAGAACACGATTTGGCGAACCATGCTGGTATCGCCGAGCTTGTCGGTCAGCGCGGCCCGCATCGCCGGCACCATCTCGGTGCCGCCACGCGCCTGCAGCGCGCTGACGAACGAGGTGGCTTCACCGACGCGCGCGGCATCCGCCGGCACGGAGGCCGGAAACAGCACGTCCATGGTGTCGTCGAAGCGGATGACGTTGAAACGGTCGGTCGGCTGGAGACGGGAGAGCGCGTAGGTGAGGCTCGCCTTGGCCTGAACGATCGACGTGCCGCCCATCGAGCCGGAATTGTCGATCACGAACACCACTTCGGCGCGCCAGTGGCTTCTGCGTTGCTTGCTCGGCGGTGGGCGGAGTGACGAAGGCGAGTAAATAATCGGCGTCGCCGACGCGTTCGCGGAACAGACCGACCGACGGCGCCTTTACAGCGGCCGGCTTCCAGGTCAGTTCGAAATCGCGGTCGGCAGGCACGGCACCGTCAGCAAGCGTGACGATTCGCGTCGTGTCGTCAGGGCTCGCGACCTTGACGTTATGATGCGGGCTCTTGACCTCGCCGAGCGCAAAGCCGGCATTCAGGCGCACCGTGATGCTGGTCGGATTGACCGGCGCATTCCTGGCGGGATCCAGCACGGGCGGGGAGATACGGTCGCGGTCCGGCACCGGGTCCGAATTCGTCGCGCCCCAACCGGAGCCGTCGTTGCGGAAGTCGACGCTCTGGACGATCGGCGTCGGATTGTAGCGTGGTCCGACCACCAGCGGCAGGCGCAGCGAATATTCGTTGCCGGATTGGTGCACCGGCTCCTGATATTCGATCTGCACCAGCACGGTTTCGCCGGGGCCGATATTGGCGACCGAGTTGGTGAAGATGTTCGGCCGCTCCTGTTCGGTGAGCGCGGCCTTCCGGCCGGCGCGGCGCGCCGCTTCATAGATCACGCGCGCCTGCTGCCGCTCCTTGATGTCGCCGATGATGACGCGGTCGCCGACCACCAACTTCAGCGTATCGACGGCACCGCCGGTGGGGAGCGGATAGACATAGGTCGCCTCGACCCAGTCGCTGGTCGGGTTGCGGAAGACTTGAGTGACGCGGGAGCGCAGCGTCGGGCCCGATACCGTGATGTCGACGTCGATGCCGAGGCGGATCGCTTCGGTGTAGGCGCCGTCCTCCTTCAGGAGGAGAGATCCGGATTTGGCGTCGCCGGGCTGGAGCAGGCTGGCCTGCTCCGTCGTCGCCGACCAGCCCGGCTCGAAGCTCACCAGCAGCGCCACGAAGGCGACCAGCGCCACCGCGATGCCCTGCACCAGAAGAAACAATCCGACCTTGATCAGCCGCCCCAGCATGGGGTGCTCGTCGCTCTCCATCGTGTCGTAGGTGTCCATTTGGCCTGCTCCCACAGCATGTTTGCTGGTTCTCAGCATCCGCCGGGACGGCCCGATTTCGCGAGCAGAATGATCGGCAATGTTCCGCCGCGGCTGGCCCGCGTTGGCCGCCTCTGCGGCAGCCAAGTGTGGTTTTGTGCTGGTTTGTCCGCCCTGCTAGAATGGCCGTCCTGGAGCGGGGCCACGATGCAGACCCAAGACAAATTCGCCGACAAGCAGCTTTCGGACGAGCAGAGCCGCGAGATTGCGGAAACCATTCGCGAGGAGCTGGCCAGACGCCGGATCTCGCGGCAGGCGCTGGCCGAGCAGGCCAAGCTCAGCCTGTCGACGCTGGAGAAGGTGCTCGGCGGCCGGCGGCCGTTCACGCTGGCGACCACGGTGCGGCTGGAGCAGGCGCTGGGCGTCTCCTTGCGCAAGAGTCCCGTCGTGGCGACGCCTCCGGCCGCAAGCGATGTCGCGCCTGATAGCCTCGGCTCCTATGCCCATCGCGCGGTGACCTGGATCGAGGACGTCTACATCACGCTGCGCCCGTCGTTCGGCGACAAGGACGCAATCTTCGCCTACCGCACCGAGATCGTCTGGGAGCCAAAGGTCTCTTCACTGGTATTCCGCGAGGGTGAGCGGACCGATGCCGCCTATGAGCACACCGGCGAGGTCGCGGTGCCGCATCAGTCCGGCTTCATCTATCTCGTCATCATCAAGCACGGCCAGCATCGCGTGATCACAGTGTCGCGGCCGACGGTTGCGGGCGAGATGTACGGAATCATATCGACGCTCCGCGCCGGCCCCGGCTCGCAGCTGACGCCGATCGCAGCGCCGATCGCCTACGTGCCGCTCCGGAACTTCCCGAAGCCCTCGCTGGGACGGGTCGCGCCCGGCGACGCCAATCATGAATTGTACCAAAAGCATCTGCGTCGCACGGTCGACGAATCGTTCGCGCTGTTTCTGTCGGCATAGTCCGCGAGCACTATCCGGAATGGCATCGCAAACGTCTATGAAAGAAGGCATGCAGGACGTGCCCGCACCATTCGGCGGTGAATCGCCGCTGTTCTCCGTCATCATCCCCCTCGAACATTATCGCGGACAGCGGGAGCTGTCCTGGCGTGGCAGAGGCCGCCATGTACCAGGCCGACATCGAGTTCGGCATGAAGCAACATCCCTGGCGCTAGGTGCTGGATCAGTGCTTCTCGGCGCGCGCACAGCAGCGCATCTCGCGGCCGCACACGCGCGCGCTGTCTTGACGGCGCTGAAGCGCGTCGGGTCAAGTCACACGTTCCGCTGGAGCGAGCCGCAGGCTGCCGTGCGGGTCAAGGGAGAGCCGGGCCACAACACCGTCCACCTTCCGAGCCCTGCGCTTCGCGCGCCACTTGACAGGATCGGAACGCATTTCCACCTCGACGGCGCGCCGATCGATCCCGTAGCGATCGTGACCGGTTGCGACAGCTACACGCTGAGTGTCGATTTTCCGCCAACCGGCATCGCCACTCTTGCGTGGTCATGCCCCGTGCTCAGGGGTCTCGGAGATTCGCGTCGCCTCGGCCTGTCCCATCGTGGCGATCGACGTCGGCCAGGACATCCCGCAGGCTGAATGCGCCGCAAGAGAATAGCGGCCCTTCGGCCGCTATTCTGCATCTGCATGTATTTTCAGTCGAACTAGCCGCCTGTCTCGGCGCTGATGATATCGCCGAACAGCTCCCACTGGCCCTTCTTGAACCGCCACATCTTGAGCTGCTCGATCGGCGCGAAGTCCGTGGACGAGGTGTTGATCTTGATGCCCGGGATCAGCGTGTCGGGGACGAAGTCCTTGAGGCTCGCGGCCTGCTTCATCACGTTCTCACGGGTCAGATTGTCGCCCGACTGCTTCAGCACCTGCACCATGGTCTGGGCCGCGGCATAGGCGTACACCAGATTGGCGTCCGAAATGTTTGCACCGGGCATGTATTTGTCGACGAAGACCATGAATTTCTTCATGCCCTCATCGTGCTTCCACTGCGGATCCGACGCGTCCTTCAGGTAGCCGGCCGACAGCACACCTTCGGATGCCTCGAGGCCGGCCGGCTTCATCACCGCGCCGATCGACACCGAGACGTCGGTCATCAGGTGCATCGGCTTCCACTCCAGTTCGGCGATCTTCTTGATCGCCTGTGCCGCAAACTTCGGGGTCGCGATGTTGACGAAGACGTCGGCGCCGGTGCCCTTGAGCTTGACGATATGGGCGTCGATCGAAGGCTCCGATGTCTCGTAGCTCTCTTCCGCCACGATCATTTTCGATGCCTTGTCGCCGAACACGTCCTTGATGCCGGCGAGGTAGTCTTTGCCGAAATCGTCATTGGCATAGAAGATCGCGACCTTCGCGTCCGGCTTCTCCTTCAAAATATACTTGGCGAAGATCTGTGCCTCGACGCGGTAGCTGGGCTGGAAGCCCATGGTCCAGGGAAAGTTCTTCGGATCGTTCCACTTGCTGGCACCTGTGGCGAGGAACAGTTGCGGCACCTTCTTGGAATTGTGATATTTCTGCACGGCGGTCTGGGTTGGCGTGCCCAGCGCGTTGAACACCAGAAAGACCTCATCGCTCTCGATCAGCTTGCGGATCTGCTCAACGGTCTTCGGCGGCGAGTAGCCGTCATCGTAGGAGATCCAGTTGATCTTGCGGCCGTTGATGCCGCCCTGATCGTTGATCATCTTGAAATAGGCTTCCTCGGTCTTGCCGATGACGCCGTAGGCGGAAGCCGGGCCGGAATAGGCCTCGACATTGCCGATCTTGATCTCGGTGTCGGTGACACCGGTGTCGTACGCTTTTTGCGCATACGCGGTTTGGGTTGTGAGCAGCGCCAACGCTGTTGTTGCGGCAAGCAGGGAGAGTTTCTTGTTCATGAAAATTCCTTGAAATTCCTTGGGGTTCTTCCGGGTTGGAGCAGGCACGTCGAAAATGAAAAGCGCCCGCGAGAGGGGCGCTTTGATCAGGCGTTGGCGGCTTTCTTGTCGACCTCCGAGGCCACCGAAAACTCCTTGCGCAACGTCGGCTTGTGGATCTTTCCGGTGGCGTTGCGAGGCAGCGCGTCGACGAAGTGAACCTGTCGCGGGCATTTGAAACGTGCGAGATTCGCCGCACAATGCGCGAACACATCGGCTTCGGTCAGCTTTTGGCCCGGCTTGACCGCGACGATGGCGAGGCCGACCTCGCCCCATTGCGCATCGGTCACGCCGATCACGGCGGCTTCCGCGATGGCGTTGAGTTGGTGTAGGACGTTCTCGACCTCGGCCGGATAGACGTTCTCGCCGCCGGAGATGTACATGTCCTTCCAGCGGTCGACGATATAGTAGAAGCCTTCGTCGTCGACGCGTGTCGCGTCGCCGGTGTGCAGCCATCCGTCGGTGAACGACGTTTTGTTCGCCTCGGGCTTGTTCCAGTAGCCGGGCGTGATGTTCGGTCCCTTGACCCAGAGTTCACCGAGCTCGCCGACATCGGCGTCGCTGCCATCGGGACGCACGATGCGCACTTCCGTGTGCAGCACCGGCTTGCCGGCGGAGCCGGCCTTCCGTGCCGCATCCTCGCGGTCGAGCACCAGCACGGCCGGCGAGGTCTCGGTCATGCCGTAGCCCTGCTGGAGCGCGACGCCGCGCGCCTCCCACACCTTGAGCAGAGGTACCGGCATCGGAGCGCCGCCGACACCGCCAACGATCAGCCGGCCGAGATCGGTGGTCGCGAACGCCGGATGCTGCGCCATGAACTGGTAGATCGCGGGCACGCCGAAGAACACGTTGATTCCCTGCGCGGGATCGTTGATCAGGCCGAGCGCCGTGCCGGGATCGAAGGCGCGCATGATCATCACGGCACCGCCGGCGTGCAGCACCGGATTGGTGTAGCAATTCAGCCCGCCGGTGTGGAACAGCGGCAGCACGGTGAGCAGCACCGAGGACGGTCCGATGCAGGCAGGGCCGCCGAGATTGACGCAATTCCAGAAGGTCATGCCATGGGTGATGGTCGCGCCCTTGGGATGTCCCGTGGTGCCCGACGTGTACATGATGGTCGAGACATCATCGAGCGTGACCTCCTCGATTGCCTCGAGCGGCTTTGCCGCCGCGATGCCGGCCTCGTAGGAGCCGCCGGGCCCGAGCAGCAGGCTACTGGTGACGCCGCACAGTCTCGCCACTGCGAGCGCCGTCTCGGCCAGATCGGTATCGTGGATCATCACCTTCGGCGCACAGTCGCCGGTAATGAACTGAAGCTCGGGAACAGTGAGGCGGGTGTTCAGGGGCACGAAGATCGCGCCGAGCCGGCCGCAGGCAAACTGCACCTCCAGCGTATCGGTCGTGTTCAGCGCCAGCACCGCGACGCGCTCGCCGCGTGAGACTTTCAGCGTATGACGCAGAAATGAAGCGAGACGTGAAATACGCGCATCCAGCTGCGCATAGGTGAAGCGCCGCTCGCTCGCGAGATCAATCACCGCAACCTTGTTCGGCGTGCGGCGGCCATGATGGACGATCCAGTCGTAGTAACGAACGGCCAAAATTCCTCCCTTGGCGGTCTGGTGCCGCCAGCGTCCCTATTGCTCTGCACCATGCCCGGCGTGGCCCCTGGGGCCAGCCGGAGTTTGTGCATCACGCTTTTTTTGATCAGGAGTTGGCGCGCGAGCGGTGAAAATCGTCTTGCGTTGAGTTGCTAGGCCGGTCTTGCTCAGAGGGAGGCCCGGCCAGCCACTCCGCGCAAGTGAGCCGCCAGGGTTCCGGCCATGGTGGACGAGACGAATCCGCCAGCAAGGCGAGAGTGCGATGAAAAGCCCGTTCTATACCGCCGAACATGATGCCTTTCGCGAGATGATGCGCCGCTTCGTCGACAAGGAGATCGCGCCGTTCGCCCACGAGTGGGACGAGGCCGGCGAATTCCCCCGCGCGCTCTATCGCAAGGCGGCCGGGATCGGGCTGTTGGGGCTCGGATTCCCCGAGGAATATGGCGGGATCGCCGCCGACCAGTTCATGAAGATCGTCGCCAGCCAGGAGCTGGCGCGGGCCGGCGCCGGCGGGATCAGCGCCAGCCTGATGAGCCACACCATCGGTGCGCCGCCGATCGCGCGCGCGGCACGCCCTGAGGTTAGAGCGCGTGTGCTGCCTCGGGTGCTCGCGGGTGAGAAAATCTCCGCCCTCGCGATCACCGAGCCCGGCGGCGGCTCTGACGTAGCGGGCCTCCGGACCAAGGCGCGGCGCGACGGCGATCACTACGTCGTGAGCGGCGAGAAGACCTTCATCACCTCCGGGATGCGCGCCGACTATCTGACCGTTGCGGTGCGCACCGGCGGCGAGGGTGCCGGAGGCGTCAGCCTGCTCCTGATCGAGGGGGATACGCCCGGCCTGGCGCGGACAAAGCTGAAGAAGATGGGCTGGTGGGCCTCCGACACCGCAACCCTGCATTTCGACGCGTGCCGCGTACCGGCGGTAAAACCTGATCGGGGAGGAAGGCCAGGGCTTCAAGATCATCATGCGTAATTTCAACAGCGAGCGCATGGGCATGGCGGCGGGCTGCACCGCCTTCGCGCGCGTGTGCCTCGACGAAGCGATTGCCTACGCCAAGGAGCGCAAGACTTTTGGAAAGCCGCTCGCGCAGCATCAGGTGATCCGCCACAAGATCGTCGACATGGCGCAGAAGGTCGCGGCCTCCCAGGCTATGCTGGAGATGCTGGCCTGGCGGCTGGAGCAGGGGGAAAGCCCCGTCGCCGAAATCTGCATGATGAAGAACCAGGCGACCCAGACCATGGCATTCTGCGCCTCTGAAGCCGTGCAGATCTTCGGCGGCGCCGGCTTCATGCGCGGCATCAAGGCCGAGCGCATCTACCGCGAGGTCAAGGTCAATGCCATCGGCGGCGGCACCGAGGAGATCATGAAGGATCTGGCGTCCCGGCAGATGGGGTTGTGACGACGAGAGGAAGAAATGCTGTTTACCGCCGATCACGACGAGATCCGCCGCTCCTTGCAAAAATTCATCTCCAATGAGATCAACCCTCACGTCGATGAGTGGGAGAAGGCCGACATCTTCCCGGCGCACGAGCTGTTCAAGAAGATGGGCAGCCTCGGCTTCCTGGGACTGAACAAGCCGGTCGAGTTCGGCGGCTCGGGTCTCGATTACTCCTATGCGCTGATGATGGCGGAGGAACTGGGGGCCATCACCTGTGGCGGCGTGCCGATGGCGATCGGCGTGCAGACCGACATGGCGACGCCGGCGCTGGCGCGGTTCGGCTCGGACGAGGTGCGGCGCGAATTCCTGGTACCCTCGATCTCCGGTGACTATGTAGCCTGCATCGGCGTCTCAGAGCCCGGCGCGGGCTCGGACGTGGCCTCGATCAAGACCAATGCGCGCACCGACGGCGACGACTACGTCATCGATGGCGGCAAGATGTGGATCACAAACGGCACCCAGGCCGATTGGATCTGCCTGCTCGCTCAACACCGGCGACGGGCCCGTCCACCGCAACAAGTCGCTGATCTGCGTGCCCATGAAGACCAAGGGCGTCACTGTCGCGCGAAAACTCGACAAGATGGGCATGCGCTCCTCCGACACCGCGCAAATCTTCTTCGACAATGTCCGCGTGCCCAGGCGCAACCGGATCGGCGAGGAGGGCAAGGGCTTCACCTACCAGATGATCCAGTTCCAGGAGGAGCGCCTCTGGGGTGCGGCGGCCTGCCTGAAGGCGCACGAATACATCATCAACGAGACCATCGAATACACCCGCAACCGAAAAGCCTTCGGCAAGTCGATCCTCGACAACCAGGTCGTTCACTTCAAGCTGGCGGAGATGCAGACCGAGGTCGAGCTGCTGCGCGCGCTGATCTACCGCGCCGCCGAGGCGCTGGTGGCGGGCGAGGATGTCACAAAACTTGCGACCATGGCCAAGCTGAAGGCTGGTCGGATCGGCCGCGAGCTTACCGACGCCTGCTTGCAATATTGGGGCGGAATGGGCTTTACCAACGAGACGCCGGTCAGCCGTGCCTATCGCGACAGCCGCCTGACTTCGATCGGCGGCGGCGCGGACGAGGTCATGCTGATGGTCCTGTGCAAGATGATGGGCACGCTGCCCGGCAGCAAAGGAAGCTCTTGATGATCACGCTCTATCACTGCGACGCAGCGCGCTCTTTCCGTCCACTCTGGATGCTGGAGGAGATGGGACTTCCCTACGAACTGAAGATGCTGCCGTTCCCGCCGCGGGTCTTCGCCAAGGAATACCTCGCGCTCAATCCGCTGGGCACGATTCCCTTTTTGGTCGACGGCGAGACCAAGATGACGGAATCGTCCGGCATCTGCCACTATCTCGGCATCAAGCACGGGCCGACGCCGCTGATGGTGGGACCTGAGGATCCCGCCTATGGCGCCTTCCTGAACTGGATGTATTTCAGCGACGCCACGTTAACCTTCCCGCAGACGCTGGTGCTCCGATACACCCAGCTCGAGCCGGAGGAGCGCCGCAATCCGCAGGTCGCTACCGACTATGCAAAGTGGTTCCTGGGCCGGCTGCGCGCCGTCGAGGCCGCGACCGCCAATGCCGAAACATTGTGCGCGGGTCGCTTCACCGCCGCTGACATTGTCATTGGTTATGCGCTCCGCCTCGCCAGCAACATCGGGCTCGCCAAGGACTTTGGGCCAAATGTCGCAGGTTATTGGGCGTGCTTGCAGCAGCGCGATGGATTCAAACGTGCGGTTGCTGCGGAGCAGAAGGCTGGAGTCGAACAGAACATCGCGGCGCGTGTGAGGGCGTAGCTCCGTCGCCTGGACGAAATTGTTGCTTGCCGGTTCCGGGTTCGTCCTCTGGACGTCCGGGAACGCCAATGTTTTACGCTCCATGACAGCGCTACCGCGCCGTGACAGCGCCCAAATTTCCGCTAAGGTGACCTCCGTCCGCAGCGGCCAAAGAGCCGCGCGAGGAGGATCCCAATGGAAGATAACGGTCGCGAATCCGACCATTTGATGCTGATCACGCCGGAGCGGGTATTCTATGCCGGCCTGCTCGGCCGCCCCCGCAAGCGGACGCCCGGCTGCTGCCACGTCTATGTCGCGGTCAAGGGTAGCCTGCATCTGACGCTCGACGAAGTCCTCGCCACCGGCGAGCTGTTCGTCACCCTGCCGAACCAGCGGCATTCCATTGCCAGCGACTACCGCACGGCGATCAGCGTGACGCTGGAGCCGGAGAGCATGCCTGATGGCGTGATCGAGGCCTTGGCCGCGCGGCTCACCGGACCCGACCAGGCTGTCTATGCCCGCAAGATTCTCGCCGCCTACACGTTGTTGCGAGAGCGCCGCTACGGCGACATCACCACCGCCGAATTTGACGAGATGTGTTTTGGCGAAGCGCTGCCGCGGCGCGTGCTCGACCCGCGCGTGACGCGTGCGGTGGCGCGCATCGGCCGCTTCACGGGCGAGCCCGTGACGGCGGACACATGCGCGGCGGACGCGCCGGACTTTCCGCTTCGCGTTTCCTGCATCTGTTCAAGGAAGAGACCGGCATCTCGTTTCGCTCCTTCCGCGCCTGGAAGCGCGCGCGGCATCTGCTGCACTTCGCCAACCAGGACCTCAACCTCGCCCATCTCGCGCAGGATATCGGCTATCCCGACAGCACCCATTTCAGCCATTCGATCCGCCGCTTCTACGGCCTGAAGCCGCGCGCGATCTTCGTCGGCTCGCGGGATCTAGCGATCTATCGCAGCAGCGAGACGGTGAGGCTGGCGGAGGCGAGCTAGCATCGCTCTCGTAGTGGTGGGTTAGCTCGCGGCTGTGCGAAGCGCAGTCCGACAGCGTAACCCACCCTGCGATTTCTCGCTTTTTTCCAGCTTCTCCGCGCAAGAAGCCGCGTGCCGCCCATCACATGATCGCAAGCGTTGAATTATCAACGTGCGAGACATTCAAGGCATGAGCGACAAGGCCGTCATCACCTGCGCGCTGAACGGCGTGCTCACTGACCCCAGGCAGCACAATGTGCCTGTGACGCCCGAGCAGATGGCGCGCGAGGCCAAGGCTGCGTTCGATGCCGGCGCGTCGATCATGCACATCCATCTGCGCCAGCAGGCGCCGGACAAAGGGCATCTGCCGTCCTGGGAGGTCAGCGTCAGCAAGGAAATCCAGCAGGCCATCCGCGAAGCCTGCCCGGGTGTCATCATCAATCACACCTCGGGCGTCTCCGGGCCGAACTACTCAGGCGCGCTCGATTGCATCCGCGAGACCAGGCCGGAGATCGCGGCCTGCAACGCGGGCTCGCTGAATTACCTGAAGGTGAAGGCCGACAACAGCTGGGCCTGGCCGCCGATGATGTTCGACAACGCGGTCGAGAAGGTGAAGGACTATCTCGACGTCATGAACGCGGTCGGCACCATCCCCGAGTTCGAATGTTTCGACGTCGGCATCGTTCGTTGCGTCGGCATGTACCACCAGGTCGGCATGTACAAAGGTCCGCTCGAGTATAATTTTGTCATGGGCGTCGCCTCCGGCATGCCGTCCGATCCCGATCTGCTGCCGATCCTGATCAAGCTGAAACGTCCCGAGGCGCATTTTCAGGTCACGGCGATCGGCCGCGAAGAGATCTGGCCGCTGCACCAGCGCTGCGCTGAACTCGGCGGCCATCTGCGCACCGGTCTCGAAGATGCCTTCTATCTCGCCGACGGCAAGAAGGTGACGTCCAACGGTCAGCTGATCGAAGCCATCGCCGCCTGCGCCCGGCGCGCGGGCCGTGAGATCGCGAGCCCGGCGGAAGCGCGGAAGATTTTTGGGACGAATAGGTAAGTTATCGCCTCAACCGTCATTGCGAGCGCAGCGAAGCAATCCAGATTCTCTCCACGGAAGCCGTCTGGATTGCTTCGTCGCTCCGCTCCTCGCAATGACGAGCAGGATAGAGTGATGTCCATTCTCGAAAACACAGTTTCCCCCGGCAGCGCCGCCTATCACGCCAACCGCGACGGCATGCTCGGCCTGATCGACCGCATGCGCGCGCTGGAAGATCGGACGCGCGCCGCGTCGGCCATGGCGAAAGATCGCTTCCACAAGCGCGGCCAGCTGCTGCCGCGCGAGCGCGTCGCGCTGGTGCTCGACCCCGGCGCGCCCTTCATCGAGCTGTCCACGCTCGCCGGCTACATGTTCGACGTGCCGGATCCGAGCAAGAGCGTGCCCGGCGGCGGCGTCATCGCCGGCATCGGCTTCGTCTCGGGCATCCGCTGCATGGTCAGTGCCAACGATTCCGGCATCGATGCCGGCGCGCTTCAACCTTACGGCCTGGACAAGACGATACGCGTGCAGGAGCTCGCGCTGGAGAACAAGCTGCCTTATCTCCAGCTGGTCGAAAGCGCCGGTGCCAATCTCCTGCGCTACCGCGTCGAAGACTTTGTCCGTGGTGGCAACATCTTTCGCAATCTCGCGCGGCTCTCGGCTGCCGGGCTGCCCGTCGTCACCGTGACGCATGGCTCCTCGACCGCCGGTGGCGCCTATCAGACCGGCCTGTCCGATTACATCGTCATGGTCCGTGGCCGCACTCGCGCCTTCCTCGCGGGTCCGCCGCTGCTGAAGGCTGCAACTGGCGAGATCGCGACCGAGGAGGAACTCGGCGGTGCCGAGATGCACACGCAGGTTTCCGGTCTCGGCGACTATCTCGCGGAGGATGACCGCGACGCCCTGCGCATCGCGCGCGAGATCATGGCGGCGCTGGAGTGGGAGCGGCCGGGCAAGGCGGCAGCACAGTTCAAGCCGCCGCGCTACCACCAGGAAGAGCTGCTCGGCATCATGCCGATGGACCACAAGCGCTCCGTGGACATGAAGCAAGTGATCGCGCGCATCGTCGACGATTCCGATTTCACCGAGATGGCGCCGAACTACGGCCCGGCCACCGTCTGCGGCCATGCCCGCATCGAGGGCCAGGCGATCGGTATCATCACCAACAACGGCCCACTCGATCCCGCCGGCGCCAACAAGGCGACGCATTTCATCCAGGCTTGCTGCCAGACCCGCACGCCATTGCTGTATCTGAACAACACCACCGGCTACATGGTCGGCAAATCCTACGAAGAAGCCGGCATGATCAAGCACGGCTCCAAGATGATCCAGGCGGTGACGTCGGCGACGGTGCCGCAGATCACCATCTATTGCGGCGCCTCGTTCGGCGCCGGCAATTACGGCATGTGCGGGCGCGGCTTCCATCCGCGCTTCTGCCTCTCCTGGCCCAACGCCAAGACTGCCGTGATGGGCGGCGAGCAGGCCGCCGAGACCATGGCGATCGTCACCGAAGCCGCCGCAGCTCGCCGCGGCAAGCCGGTCGAGAAAGAAAAGCTCGATGCCATGAAGGCGCAGATCATCGGCGTGTTCGACGGCCAGATGGACGTGTTCTCGACCAGCGCGCGCGTGCTCGACGACGGCGTGATCGATCCGCGCGACACTCGGGCGGCCCTGTCTGAGGTGCTCGCGATCTGCCGCGAGGGCGATGCGCGCACGCCCCAGCGCATGCAATTCTCGGTGGCCCGCCCATGAGGAACGGATCAGTGCAGCACCGGCCGTTCTCTCGGGTTCTGGTCGCCAATCGCGGCGAGATCGCGCTGCGGGTGATGCGAAGCGCGCGGAAGCTCGGCCTCGGCGTCGTCGCGGTCTATTCGGATGCGGATCGCGATGCGCTCCATGTGCGGCAGGCGGACCAGGCCGTGCACATCGGCGAAGCCCTGCCGGCGCAGTCCTATCTCAACATCCCCGCGATCATTGCGGCCGCAAAAGCCAGCGGCGCGGATGCAGTGCATCCCGGCTATGGCTTCCTCGCCGAAAACGAGGATTTTGCGCAGGCCTGCAAGGATGCCGGCCTGGTCTTCATCGGCCCCTCGCCGCAGGCGATCGAGTCGATGGGTAACAAGGCCGGCGCCAAAGAGATCATGAACAAGGCCGGCGTGCCCTGCGTGCCCGGCTATCAGGGCGCCGACCAAGGCGACGAGGTCATGCTGGCGGAAGCCAAAAAGATCGGCTTCCCCGTGATGATCAAGGCGGTCGCCGGCGGTGGCGGCCGCGGCATGCGGCTCGTCACCGACACTGCATCCTTCGACGATGCCCTGCGCAGTGCACGGTCCGAGGCAAAGGCGGCGTTCGGCGATCCCTCCGTCATTCTCGAACGCGCCATCCAGAATCCCCGTCATATCGAGATCCAGGTGTTCGGCGACAGCCACGGCAATGCCATTCATCTCGGCGAGCGCGATTGCTCGGTACAGCGGCGGCACCAGAAGCTGATCGAGGAGGCGCCGTCGCCCGCGGTCACGCCCGAGTTGCGTGGAAAGATGGGCGAGGTCGCGGTCGCCGCGGTGAAGGCGTTGCGTTACGAGGGCGCCGGGACGCTGGAGTTCCTGCTCGATACGAGTGGCGCGTTCTACTTCATGGAAATGAACACGCGCCTCCAGGTCGAGCATCCCGTGACCGAGGCGATCACCGGGCTCGATCTCGTCGAACTGCAGCTGCGCGTCGCGCGCGGCGAGCAATTGCCGGTGAAGCAACAGGACATTCGCTTCACAGGCCACGCGATCGAGGTGCGGCTGTGCTCGGAGGACGCCGCGCATGATTTCATGCCGCAGTCCGGGCGCATGGCGCGCTGGCAGGTGCCGGATGGCATCCGCGTCGAGCATGCGCTGCAATCGGGCTCTGAGATTCCGCCGTTCTACGATTCCATGATCGCCAAGGTGATCAGCCATGGGGCGACACGCGAGGAGGCGAGGGGGCGGCTGATCGTCGGTCTGGAGCAACTGATCGGATTCGGTGTGACCACCGATCAGGCGTTCCTGATATCATGCCTGCGCCATCCCGGCTTTGCCAAGGGCGAAGCGACGACGGCGTTCATTGGTGCGCATCGCGACGAATTGCTGGGGCCGGTTGCGAGTAGCACATTCAGCGCCGCGCTTGCGGGCCTTCTGCTCTACGTCACGAGCCCGCAGGCACCGACGTGGCGCAGTGGGCGAAGCCTCGCGGCAACGTTTCCGCTACCGGCAAAGATCGATATCGCCGGCCAGACGCATGAGCTCGAAGTCACCCGGGAGCGCGATGGCAGCTACACCGTTGCCATCGACGGCCGGCAGGACAAGTTCGAGGTCGATCAGCTCGACCTCGACGTGATCCGCTTTCGCCATGACGGCGTGATGGACAGCGCAAAATTCCTGCGCGACGGCGACCGGCTCTACCTCCAGTACGGCGGCATCCCGCTCGCGGCGACCGATCTCACCTTCGCCGCGCCGAAAGCCGCTGCAACAAATGGCGGCGACGGAAAAGTCCGTGCCGCCATGAATGGCCGTGTCGTTGCCGTGCTGGTCAAGCCGGGTGAGCGCGTCACCGCCGGTCAGCCGCTGATGACACTGGAAGCGATGAAGATGGAGCACGTCCACAAGGCCGGCATCGACGGGGTGGTCGCGGCGATCGACGTCGCCGAGGGCGAGCAGGTCACGACGGGGAAAATCGTGGCTGAGATCGGGGCTGGGTAGAGCGGCAGCTCGTCATTGCGAGGAGCGAAGCGACGAAGCAATCCAGACTGCATCCGGGGAAAGATTCTGGATTGCTTCGCTGCGCTCGCAATGACGATGGGGAGATAGTGCCGTCTCGCACTTCGTCCCGGCAAGGCGTGCGCCTAATCAAGAGCCCCGCCCCGTCCCGTCATTGAGCAAGCACGCCACCTGGTGTCCGTCGCCCGCGCCCACCAGCGCCGGCCGCTCCGTCTTGCACCGCTCCATCGCAAACCGGCAGCGGGTGTGAAACGCGCAGCCCGACGGCGGATTGACCGGGCTTGGCACGTCGCCGTCGACCAGCGGCGTGAGCTTTTTGGCGAGTGGGTTGGCGATCGGCACGGAGGCGAGCAAGGCCTGCGTATAGGGATGGCGCGGGTTCCTGAACAGCTCGTCCTTGTCGGCAATCTCGACGATGCGGCCGAGATACATCACGGCGACGCGGTGACTGATATGGGCGACCACGGCGAGGTCATGCGCGATGAAGAGATAGGAGAAGCCGTGCTCGCGTTGCAGATCGATCAACAGGTTGATCACCTGCGCCTGGATCGAGACGTCGAGCGCGGAGACCGGCTCGTCGCAGACGATCAGCCGCGGCTCCAGCGCGAGCGCCCGCGCGATGCAGATGCGCTGGCGCTGGCCGCCGGAGAATTGGTGCGGAAAATTGCGCATCTGGTCGGGCCGCAAGCCAACCTGCTCGAACAGCTTTGCGGTACGCGCCTCCAGTGCCTTGCCGGTCGCGAGTCCGTGCACGAGCAGCGGCTCGCCGACGATGTCGCCTGCGGTCATGCGCGGATTGAGCGACGCGAACGGATCCTGGAACACGATCTGCATCGAACGACGGTGCGGCCGCAGCGCAGCCTTGGAGAGGCGAGTGATGTCCTCGCCGTCAAGGCGGATCTGGCCGGAGGTCGGCTCGACCAGCCGCAGCACACTGCGTGCCACCGTCGACTTGCCGCAGCCGGATTCGCCGACAAGGCCGAGCGTCTCACCGGTGCCAACCGAAAATGAGACGCCGTTGACCGCATGCACTGTGCCGATTTGTCGGCGCAACACGCCGGCGCGCACCGGATAGTGTTTCTTGAGGTCAGTGACTTCGAGCAGCGCCTCGGTCATGCCACCTCCGCCACTTCGGCCGCGCGCCAGCAGGCCGCGAGATGGCCGCCGCCCCAATCGATGAGCGGCGGATATTCGGCCTCGCAGCGCTTGATCGCGAGCGTGCAGCGCGGCGCGAAGGCGCAACCCTTTGGCAGTCGCACCAGCGACGGAACCGTGCCGGGAATTTCGTTCAGCCGTGCCTGCGCGGCGACGCCCGGCGCCGGCACTGCCGGTATCGAGGCCATCAATCCGCGCGTGTAGGGATGCTTTGGCGCGGCGAACAGCGCCTCGACGCTGGCTTCCTCGACCTTCCGACCCGCATACATCACGATGACGCGCTGCGCGGTCTGCGCGACGACACCGAGATCATGCGTGATCAGCACGAGCCCGGTGCCGAGCTCCTTCTGAAGGTCCAGGATCAGCGCCAGAATCTGCGCCTGGATGGTGACGTCGAGCGCGGTGGTGGGCTCGTCCGCGATCAGCAGCGCCGGCCGGCACGCCAGCGCCATCGCGATCATGGCGCGCTGGCGCATGCCGCCTGAGAGTTGATGCGGATATTCCCGCGCGCGCCGAGCCGGCTCGGGGATGCGCACTAGGCGCAGCATCTCGATCGCGATGTCGCGGGCCTCTTTGCTCGACATGTTCCGGTGCAGCCGCACCGCCTCGACGATCTGGTCGCCGATCCGCATCACCGGATTGAGCGAGGTCATCGGCTCCTGGAAGATCATGGAGATGCGATTTCCGCGGATCGCGCGCATCTCAGCTTCGTCCAGCGCCAGAAGATCAGTGCCTTCGAGCGTGACGGAGCCGCCGACGATGCGGCCGGGCGGATCCGGCACCAGCCGCATCAGGGAGAGGGCCGTGACGCTCTTGCCGCAGCCGGATTCGCCGACGATCGCGAGCGTCTCGCCGCGCCTCACCGTGAAGGAAACGTCATCGACGGCCTTGAACAGTCCGGAGTTGGTGAAGAACACCGTCTTCAGGTTCTTCACATCGAGCACGAGATCGGATTTGTCCGCCATCAGCCGCGCTGCCGGGGATCGAGGATGTCGCGCAAGGCGTCACCGAACAGATTGGCGCCGAACACTGCGAGGCTGATCGCGATGCCCGGGAAGATCACCAGCCATGGCGCGGTGCGGACGTATTCGGCGGCGGATTCAGAGAGCATGCGGCCCCATGACGGATAAGGCTCGGGAATGCCGAGACCGAGGAAGGAGAGCGAGGCTTCAGTGAGGATGGTCGAGCCGAGCTGGGCGGTCGCGAGCACGATCAGCGGCGCCAGCGTGTTCGGCAGCACATGGCGCAGCGCGATCCGCACCTCGCTCATGCCGATCGACTTGGCGGCCTCGATGAACGGCAGCTCGCGCAGCGCCAGCGTGTTGGCACGGATGACGCGCGACACGGTCGGGATCAGTGGAATGGCGATCGCAATGATGACGTTCGGCAAGGAGGGACCCAGCGCGGCGGTCATGATCAGGGCCAGGACCAGCAGCGGTAACGCCTGGAGAACGTCGGAGACGCGCTGGAACACGAGATCGACCCAGCCGGAGAGATAGCCTGAGGTCAATCCGACGATCACGCCGATGGTGCCGCCGAGCGCAGTCGAGCCGATCCCGACCGCCAGCGAGATCCGCGCGCCATGGATGATGCGGCTGAAGACGTCGCGGCCGAAGGAATCCGTCCCCATCCAGTGCGACAGGCTTGGGCGGCCCAGCGCCCGGGCTGCGTCGATCGTCAGGGGATCATAACGCGCGATGAAGTCGGCGAAGACCGCGGTGAACACGAACAGGGTCATGATCACGAGCCCAGCCGCGCCCAGCACGTGCCGCTGCGCCAGGAACAGCACGCGCCGCCAGCCGCCGGGCGCGTAGGCGCCGGCGCGCCTCAGTTCAACGTCATAGTCGATCGCGGTCAAACTGATCTCCTAATCCGTAAATCGGATGCGCGGGTCGAACACGGCGTAGAGCATGTCGACGATGAAATTCGCGCTCACCACGACGATGGCGATCAGCATCACGAGGTTCTGCACGATCGGATAATCGCGCCAGCGGATCGCCTCGACCAGGAAGCGCGCGACGCCGGGGATGTTGAACACGGTCTCGGTCACAATGAGGCCGCCGATCAGGAACGCCGCCTCGATGCCGATCACGGTGATGACGGGCAAAATCGCATTCTTCAGCGCATGCTGATAGTTCACGGCGGCATCCGATGCGCCCTTGGCGCGGGCGGTGCGGATATAGTCCTGCCGCAGCACCTCCAGCATCGAGGAGCGGGTGATGCGCATGGTCAGTGCCGCGCTGCGGAAGCCGACGGCGGCGGCGGGCACGGCATAGGTTGCGAAGGCTTCCAGCCATGTCGCCGGATTCGGGTTGAAGATCGGCATCTGGCCGAACATCGCCACCGACGCGGTGAGGATCAAGAGGCCGAGCCAGAACGAAGGCAGCGACAATCCGCTGAGGCTCACCACACGCAACGCGTAATCGAGCCTCGTTCCCTGCTTCACCGCGCTGATGACGCCCAAGGGAATGCCGATCGACGCCGAGAACAACAACGCCAGCCCGGCGAGCCGTGCGGTGATCGGAATCCGTGGCAGGATCTCCTGAAGCGCCGGCTTCTCGGAAACATAGGAGTAGCCAAAGTCGCCGCGCAGAAAACCGCTGATCCAGTGCCAATATTGCACCACCAGCGGCTGATCGATGCCGAGCTCCTTCTCCAGACTGGCCTTGTCGGCGGGATCGACATAGCCGGCCGCGGCAAACAGGATGTCGACGATGTTGCCGGGGACGATGCGCAGCAGGAAGAAGATGACGACCGAGATCCCGAACAGGGTCACGAGCATCAGGAACAGGCGCCGCACCAGATAGGCAAACATGCATCGCCTCCCGTCGAACCCGTCCGCTGCTAGCGCTACTTGTCCATCCAGACATCCTCGTACCGGTATCCATTATACGAGCTGTTCGACATCACCGTCACGCCCTTGACATAAGGCTGCCAGCAGCTGCCGGTCCGTGCATGGAAGATGATCGGGCGGGCGACGTCCTCCTGCAACTTCTTGTCGATATCCCACACCAGCTTCTTGCGCTTGTTGAGGTCGGTCTCCTGCGACTGCACGTCGAACAGCTTCTCGATCTCCTTGTTGCAGTAATTGGTGTAGTTGCGCTCGGAGCCGCAGGAATAGTTCTCGTAGAACGACTGGTCGGGATCGTCGACGGCATTGCCGGTCAAATTGAGCCCGAGCATGTAATCCTTGCGCGCGATCTTCGGGAACCAGTTTGCGGTCTCGACCACGTCGAGCTCGCCGTCGATATAGATGTTCTTGAGCTGGTCGATCAGGATCACCGCGGGATCGCGGTAGACCGGGATGTTGCGGGTCGAGACCTTGACGGCGAGGTGCTTGTCGGGGCCGTAGCCGGCCTTCTGCATCAGCTTCTTGGCTTGTTCGCGGTTGGCGGTGATGTCGGGGCCGTAGCCCGGAATGCTCTCGAGCATCTCCTTCGGCATGGCCCAGAGGCCGGCCGGCGCGGGCTCCATGGTGCCCCCGACGTCGCCCTGGCCCTCGAACATGATCGAGATGAACGCCTTGCGGTCCAGCGACAGCGCCATGGCGCGACGGATGTCGATGTTGTCGAACGGCGGCGCGGACGAATTGACGATGATGTTGGTCGCAACGTTGTTGGGCTCGACCACGCAGACCGCGTTCGGCGCCTGCGATTTGACGTCCTTCAACAGCGGAATGCTGACCTCGGTCGGGAAGGTCATGTCGAACTTGCCCGCGACGAAGGCGAGGATGGCGGTCGAGCGATTCGGGATGATGGTGAACTCGATGCCGTCGAGATAGGGCCGGCCCTTGCGCCAATAGTCCGGATTGCGGGTCAGCTTGATCGATTCATTGGCCTTGAACTCGACGAACTTGAACGGCCCCGTGCCGATCGGATGGGTGCGCATGTCGCCGGGCGAGACGTGGCAGGGATAGACCGGCGTGTAGCCCGAGGCGAGCAGGGCCAGCAGCGAAGGCTGCGGCCGCTTCAGGTTGAAGGAGACTTCGAGATCGCCGTTGGTGGAGACGTCGTTGACCTGTTCATACCAGCTCTTGCGCGGATTCTGCCGGAACTTCTGCTGTGACTTGCCCATCAGCATGTCGAAGGTGCATTTGACGTCCGCCGAGGTGAACGGCTTGCCGTCGTGCCACTTCACGCCCGCGCGCAGCTTGAAGGTCAATGTCTTGTTGTCGTTGACCCAGGCCCAGCTCTCGGCGAGCTCGGGCACGATGGTGTCCATGCTGTTCTGCGCCACGTCCTGCTTGTAGATGACGAGATTGTTGAACACCGGCATGAAGGGAACATTGAGCGAGTAGGTCGCGCCCTCGTGGATCGAGGCATTGCCGGGACTGTCGCGGTGGTACATCCGCAAAATCCCGCCCTGCTTGGGCTCGCCGGCCAATGCAATCGTCGAAAACGCCAGCAAAGATAGCGCCGCCATTGCGGCGAGCGCTCGTACGCTCCGCATCCTCGTCCTCCCTGGACCTCGGCCTTTCGCGGCCTGTTTGAACGGACGATAGCGACGCGCGCGGAGGGAGGCAACCGGCAAGGCCGCCCACGCTCTCGACAATTCGGATGACGGAAGGCCGCAGGCGATTTCCTCTCACGATGTGAGAGAAGTTCCTCCGGCGTCGTTGGCGAACGCCGGGACGACATCGGGGCTCACACGATCCTCGACGCCTTGTTCCCCCAATACCGGTCCCTTAGCAGGCGCTTGTACAGCTTCCCTGTCGGCAGCCGCGGCAATTCCTTCTCGAAATCGACCGAGCGCGGCACCTTTTGCCGCGACAGCGACGCCCCGCAGAAGGCGATCAGCTCTTCGGCGAGTGCCGGGTCCGGCATGACGCCGGGCATCGGCTGCACCACCGCCTTGACCTCCTCGCCGAGATCGGGATTGGGGACGCCGAACACCGCGGCGTCCGCGACCTTCGGATGGGTGATCAGCAGATTCTCCCACTCCTGCGGATAGATGTTCACCCCGCCGGAGATGATCATGAAGGTGGCGCGGTCCGTTAGATAAAGGAATCGGTCCTCGTCGACATAGCCGACGTCACCCACCGTGCTCATACTGCCATCGGCCGAGCGTGCCTCCTTGGTCTTCTCCGGATCGTTGAAATACTCGAATGGCGTGGCCGTCTTGAACCAGACCTGTCCCGGGGTGCCGGTGGGGCATGGCTTCATGTTCTCGTCGAGAATATGGAGGTCGCCGAGCAGCACCTTGCCGACGGTGCCGCGATGGGCGAGCCATTCCGCGCTGTCGCAGGCGGTGAAGCCGAGGCCTTCGGTCGCGCCGTAATATTCGTGGATGATCGGTCCCCACCATTTGATGATGTCGTCCTTGACCAGCGCCGGGCAGGGCGCGGCGGCGTGGATCGCGATCTCGATCGAGGAGAGATCGTAGTGCTTTCGCACCCCCTCCGGCAGCTTGAGCATGCGCGAGAACATCGTCGGCACCAGTTGGGTGTGGGTGATGCCCCATTGCTCGATGAGCTGGAGATAACACTCGGGATCGAACGTCTCCATGATGATCGCGGTCCCACCCATGCGGATCGTGAGATTCACGGCGGCCTGCGGCGCCGAATGATAGAGCGGCGCCGGCGAGAGGTAGACCATGCCCTCGCGATATTGCCAGAGCTTCGTCAGGAAATCGAACAGCGGCAGATTGTGCTTCGGCGGCTCCTCCGGCAGCGGCCGAATAATGCCCTTCGGGCGCCCCGTCGTGCCCGATGAATACAGCATGGCGGTACCGAGCCATTCATCGTGGAGCGGCGCCGTCGGCTGATCGGCGGTCACCTCCGCGAGGCCGACGATGCGCTCACTCTCGCCCGGGCCGTCGGCAACGATGCACAGCTTGATCTCGGGGCAGGCGTTGATCGCCTCGCGGGCGATATCGAGCTTCGCCATCGAGGTGATCAGGATTTTCGACTGGCTGTTGACGAGGAGATAGGCGAGCTCGCCCGGCGTCAGGAACGAGTTGATGCAGGTGTAGTACAGCCCGGATCGCTCGCCCGCGCCGCAGGCTTCGAGGTAGCGGGAATTGTTCTCCATGAAGATCGCGTAGTGGTCGAGCCGCTTCAAGCCGTGCTTGCGAAACAAATGCGCCAGCCGGTTGCTGCGCGCATCGAGCTCGCGATAGGTGACGGCCTCGCCGGTCGCCGCCATGATGAAGGCGGGCTGGAGCGGGCGCAGGCGGGCATGGTAACCTGGGTACATCAGTCCTCCGGCTTTAGATCATGCGGCAAGAAGCAGGATTTCGCGCACCTGCGCAGGGCCGTCGATCTTGCGCGGGTTGCGCGGGATCCAGTTCGTGCGCATTGCAGCCTCCGCGATGGCGTCGAAATGCTCCGGCGAGACGTGAACCTCAGCGAGGCTGCGCGGCATGCCGAGCGAACGGATGAAGGCATCGAGCACATCGGCTGCCTTGTGGCCGGGAAAGCCCATCGCGGCTGCGACGATCATCTGGCGCTCGGCATTGTCGCGCGCATTCCAGCGCATCACCGCGGGCAGCATGACGCAGGAGGTGTAGCCATGTGGCACGTCGAAGGTCGCGCCCAGCACGTAGCCGATGCCGTGGCTTGCCCCCATCGGCACACCGGCGGCGAGCGCGCCCATCGACAGCCAGGTGCCGATCTGCGTATCCATCCGCGCGTCGAGGTCGGACGGGTCAGCCTTCACCCGCGGCAGCGCGTCGGCGAGCATCGCGAGGCCTTTCACGGACTGTGCGTCGGCATAAGGGTGCGTCTCGCGCGAGCAGATCGCCTCGACACAATGATCGATGGCGCGGATGCCGGTCGAAAGAAACAGCCATTCCGGGCGTGTGCACGGTGATGGCGGGATCGAGGATGGTCGCGCGCGGCACCGCGAGCGGATGCCGTAGCATCTGCTTCACATGCGTGGTGCGGTCGGTGACGCCCGCGATGGAGCTGAACTCGCCGCCTGCGATCGTGGTCGGTACGCTGATCTGGCGCACGGTCGGCGCGGTCATCTCGGGCGCGACGCCCTTGTGCACGCGGATACGCTCGATGCCGTCGATATCGTCGATGCCGTTGGCGAGGCAAAGCTGTACCGCCTTGGCGCCGTCGGTGACCGAGCCGCCGCCCACCGTGACGATCAGGTCAGTGCCCGCTTCCCGCGCCGCATTGGTGGCGGCGATCACCGCCTCGCGCGGGGTGTGCGCCGGCATGGCATCGAAGACGCCCGCGCAGCGTGTGCCCAGGGCCTGTTTGATCTTGGCGATTTCGTCGGTCTGCCGGTTGAGCGTGCCCGACACCATCAGGAAGGCGCGACGCGTCCCCAGCCGGTCCATCTGCGCGACCACGGCGTCGGCCGCGGGGTGGCCGAACACAACCTCCTCGATCGCGCCGTAAACGACACGTCCCTGGTGCACGCCTGTCCTCCCCGGACAATTCGTCTTGTCTTCTGGGGGTAATCTAGCGGAGCCGGCTCCGGCCGTCATGTGCGAAGACGCTGGCCCCGCTCCCATCTCCAGCGGAGGGTGACCCCTTCGACGCACCGCCTCCTGCCATTGATGAGCCCGGCGAATAGCTCCATTCGCATCCCGCCCGCCAATATCGCATGCGAAGCCCGCTATGTCCGTGTCAACCCGCCATCCGGCCAGGGCATTCTTCCGAGCATTGCGCGTGCGATGGTCTTGAACAGTTCATCATTGCGACCCATCTTGTGGCGCCCGCGGGTAGAGGCGTACCCTGCCTTTTCCGCGGCTTTTAGGCGAGGACCTGGAATGAGTGGACCGGACGGAAGCGAGCAGTTTGTCAAAATGCACGATCTCGTTTCGCCTCGACCTCGCGCGATCGCCGGGCTTCTCGTTGCGGTATTCGCTCTCGCCGGTTGCGGCCAGCCGACGTCGCAGGCGGGTGCACCGCCGCCCGCGCCGGTGACCGTCGCCCAGCCGGTCAAGCGCACCGTCACGGATTGGGACGAATTCACCGGCCGCTTCGAGGCGACGGAGGAGGTGCAGGTGCGCCCCCGCGTCGGCGGCTTCGTCAACTCCGTCGAGTTCCAGGACGGCGCCATCGTGCATCAGGGCGATCTGCTCTACGTCATCGACCCGCGTCCGTTCGAGGCGGTGGCCGAGCAGGCGGACGGCCAGCTGTCCGACGCACGCGCCAAGGTGGAGCTTGCCAAGCGCGAGCTCGACCGTGGCTTGAGCCTGGTTCAGACCAGCGCGGTTTCCGAGCAGGTCGTCGACCAGCGCCGCCAGGCCTTGCAGGGGGCACACGCCGCGGTATCGCAGGCCGAAGGCGCACTCAAGGCCGCGCGACTCAACATCGAGTTCACGCATGTGACTGCGCCGCTCACCGGCCGCGTCGGCCGCCATCTCGTCAGCCCCGGCAATCTCGTGCAGGGCAGCGACAACGGCTCGTCGACGCTGCTGACCTCGATCGTGACGCTCGACCCGATCTACATCTATTTCGACATGGATGAGGCGACCTTCATCAAATACAGCAAGCTGTGGTTCGAGGGTCGCCGCCCCAGCTCGCGCGATACCGCGAACCCGGTGCAGGTGACGCTCGCCGGCGAGACCAAGCCGTCGCATGAGGGCTCGATCAACTTCCTCGACAACCGCCTCGATGTCTCGACCGGCACGTTGCGCAGCCGCGCCGTGGTCAAGAACACCGATCTCTCGATCTTGCCCGGCCAATTCGGCCGTGTCCGGCTGATCGGCAGCGCGCCCTATGAGGCGTTGTTGATTCCGGACGTCGCGGTCGCGACCGACCAGTCCCGCAAGATCGTGTTCGTGGTGAAGCCTGATGACACCGTCGAGGCACGTCCTGTGACGCTTGGGCCGCTCGATGAAGGCCTGCGTGTGATCCGTGAAGGCCTGAAGCCCGACGATCGCGTCATCGTCAACGGCATCCAGCGCGCCCGTGTCGGCGCCAAGGTCGCGCCGCAGACTGCGCCGGCCGGTGGCAAGCCGGGTGACAAATCATGAATCTCGGCCGTCTCTCCATCAATCAGCCTATCCTCGCGATGGTGCTGTCGATCGTGCTGCTGATCGTCGGCGCGCTGGCCTATACCACGCTGCCGGTCTCCGAATATCCGCAAGTGGTACCGCCGACCGTCGTCGTCACCACGCAATATCCCGGCGCCTCCGCGCAGACCGTGTCCGACACGGTCGCAGCTCCCATCGAGCAGGAGATCAACGGCGTCGAGGACATGCTGTATCTCTACAGCCAGGCGACCTCGAACGGCCAGCTCACCATCACCGTCACCTTCAAGCTCGGCACCGATCTCGACAAGGCCCAGGTGCTGGTGCAGAACCGCGTCGCGATTGCGCAGCCGCGTCTGCCGGAGGAAGTGCAGCGCAATGGCGTCACCACGCGCAAGAACTCGCCCGACATCCTGATGGTCGTGTTCATGCTGTCGCCCGACGACACCTTCGACCAGCTCTACATCTCGAATTACGCGCTGCTCCAGGTCCGTGACCAGCTGCTGCGCATCGACGGCGTCGGCGACATCCAGATTTTTGGTGCGCGTGACTATTCGATGCGGCTTTGGCTCGACCCGGATCGAATCGCCAATCTCGGCCTGACCTCGGCCGAAGTGCTCGCCGCGATCCGCGCGCAGAACGTGCAGATCGCGGGTGGCCAGATCGCCGAACCGCCGATTTCCGACCGCGCCTTCCAGCCGAACCTCACCTTCACGGGGCGCCTGAAGGACCAGAAGCAGTTCGAGGACATCCTGATCAAGGCGGGCTCCGACGGCCGTACGGTACGCCTGCGCGACGTCGCGCGTATCGAGCTCGGTGCGCTGGCCTACTCCACCAACAGCTTCCTGTTGCGCAAATCGGCGGTCGCCATGCTGGTGACGCAGCGGCCGGGATCGAACGCCCTCGCGACCGCGAAAAACATCTCGGACACGATGACGAAGCTGAAGGAAAGCTTTCCGAAGGGCCTCGACTTCAATATCGGCTACAACCCGACCGAGTTTATCGCGCAGTCCGTCCACGAGCTGATCAAGACCATTTACGAGGCCATGTTGCTCGTGGTCATCGTGGTTCTGGTGTTTCTGCAAGGATGGCGGCCCGCGATCATACCGATCATCGCGATTCCGGTCTCGCTGGTCGGTACCTTCGCGGTGATGGCGGCGCTCGGCTTCTCCATCAACAATCTCACGCTGTTCGGTCTCGTTCTCGCCGTCGGCATCGTGGTCGACGACGCCATCGTGGTGGTCGAGAATGTCGAGCGACATCTCGAGCACGGCATGAGCCGGCGCGACGCCGCGCTGAAGACCATGGAGGAGGTCGGCGGCGCACTGGTGTCGATCGCGCTGGTGTTGTGCGCGGTGTTCGTCCCGACCGCGTTCCTGGGTGGTATTTCCGGACAATTCTTTCAGCAATTCGCCGTCACCATTGCGGTTGCGACCGCAATCTCCTGCTTCTGCTCCTTGACGCTGTCGCCGGCGCTGGCCTCGCTTCTGCTCGTTCCGCACGAGGAGAAGCGGCCGCCGGCGCGCTGGAACCTTCTCGCACGCGGCTGGAACGCTTTCACAGGCGTCTTCAATCGCGTGTTCGACCGTCTCGCGCATGGCTATGCCGGCCTCGCCAATTTCGTGATCCGGCATTCGGTGGTGATGATCCTGATCTATGTCGTGCTGATCGGCAGCGCTGGCTGGCTGATCGCGACCACGTCGCAGGGCTTCATTCCGGCGCAGGATCGCGGCTACGTCATTATCTCCGTGCAATTGCCGGGCGCGGCCTCGCTGGCGCGCACCACCGAGGTCGTGCGCGAGATCGAGCGGATCTCGCTGGATACGCCCGGCATCGTCCGCGTCGCCGCCTTCGCCGGCTTCTCCGGCGCCACGCGCACGCAGGCCGGCAACGCGGCGGCGCTGTTTCCGGTATTCGATGAGCCGGAGGCGCGGATGAAGAAGGGCCTGTCCGCGAACGCCATCACCGGCGAGCTGCGCAAACGCCTCGCTGCGATCCAGGGCGCCTTCATCATCGTGATTCCGCCGCCGGCCGTGCCCGGCATCGGCACTGGCGGAGGCTTCACCATCCGCATCCAGGACAGGCAAGGCCGCGGGCCGGAGATGCTCGCGGCCGCGACCGACGAACTCGTCGCCGCGGCGCGCAAATCGCCCTTGCTGCTCGCTCCGACGGTGTTCTCGCCGTTCTCAGCCAACACGCCGCAGCTCTTCGTCGACATTGATCGCACCAAGGCGCAGAAGCTCGGCGTTCCCATTGCCAACATCAATGACACGATCCAGACCTATTTCGGATCGACCTATGTCAACGACTTCAACCTGTTCGGCCGCACCTATCACGTCACTGCGCAGGCTGATTTCCCGTTCCGCAAGGAGCCCAGCGACCTCGCGCGGCTGCGCACGCGCAACGCCTCCGGCGACATGGTGATGCTCGGCAGCGTGGTCGACTTCAAGGATGTTTCCGGCCCTGACCGCGTCGCTCGCTACAATCTCTATGCAGCTTCCGAGCTCCAAGGCGAGCCAGCGCCGGGCGTGAGCTCGACCACCGCGCTCAACACCGTCAAGAAGCTCGCGGACGATACCTTGCCGAGCGGCTTCACCTTCGAATGGACCGACCTCTCCTACCAGCAAATCACCGGCGGCAATGCGGGCCTGCTGGTGTTCCCGATCTGCGTGCTGTTCGTCTATCTCGTGCTCGCCGCCCAATATGGCAGCTGGACCTTGCCGTTCGCGGTGATCCTGATCGTGCCGATGTGCCTGCTCGCCGCCACCATCGGCGTGCGCATCATGGGGCAGGACGTCAACATCCTCACCCAGATCGGCTTCGTCGTGCTGGTTGGGTTGGCGGCAAAGAACGCGATCCTGATCGTCGAGTTCGCCCGTGACATCGAGAAGGAAGGCAAGCCGCGGCTGGAAGCCGTGATCGACGCCTGCCGCCTGCGCCTGCGGCCGATCCTGATGACGTCCTTTGCCTTCATCCTTGGCGTGCTGCCGCTGGTGATATCGTCCGGCTCGGGCTCGGAGATGCGGCAAGCCGTCGGCGTCGCCGTGTTCTTCGGCATGATCGGCGTCACCTTGTTCGGCCTGTTGTTCAC
This sequence comes from Bradyrhizobium sp. LB13.1, assembly GCF_054056815.1. Taxonomy (NCBI): domain Bacteria; kingdom Pseudomonadati; phylum Pseudomonadota; class Alphaproteobacteria; order Hyphomicrobiales; family Nitrobacteraceae; genus Bradyrhizobium; species Bradyrhizobium sp. LB13.1. Next base: position 1,021,688 of record NZ_JBSRYQ010000001.1, read on the forward strand.
GCCGATCTTCTACGTGGTGGTGAGGAATCTGGCGGAGGGGAAGAACGAGAAGAAGTCCGAGGTCGTGGCGTGATGTTCCCACAGCGTCGTCCCTGCGAAAGCCTGGATGACGGCGCATTATGGTGCCGCCCTTCATACTAACGACCAACATGCAATGGATGGGCAGGCGCGGGGTTCTTCACTAATATCTGCGCGATTTCAAAACAGAACACTGCTGGGAGCTAACCTATGAAATCAGCACTTTTGGCCGCTGTCGCGACGTCGGCGTTGCTGCTGGCGGCGCCAGCCTTCGCGCAAGGCGTCAAGATCGGCATTCTCAACGACCAGTCCGGCGTCTATGCCGACTACGGCGGGAAATACTCGGTCGAAGCTGCCAAGATGGCGATCGAGGATTTTGGTGGCGAAGTGCTCGGCCAGAAGGTCGAGATGATCACCGCTGATCACCAGAACAAGCCTGATCTCGCCACCTCCATCGCGCGGCGCTGGTACGACACCGACAACGTCGACATGATCACGGAACTGACGACGTCGTCGGTGGCGCTGGCCGTGCAGGAATTGTCGAAGGAAAAGAAGAAGATCGACATCGTGGTCGGTGCGGCTTCCTCGAGCATCACCGGCGCTGCATGCTCGCCCTACGGCTTCCACTGGGCCTTCGACACCCATGCGCTTGCGGTTGGCACCGGCGGCGCGCTGACCAAGGCCGGCGGCGACACCTGGTTCTTCCTCACTGCCGACTATGCGTTCGGCTACGCGCTCGAGAAGGACACCAGCGAGATCGTCATCCATAATGGCGGCAAGGTGGTCGGCTCAGTGCGCGTGCCGCTCAACTCTTCGGACTTCTCCTCCTTCCTGCTTCAGGCGCAGAGCTCGAAGGCGAAGATCGTCGGTCTCGCCAATGCCGGCCAGGATACGACCAACTCGATCAAGCAGGCGGCCGAGTTCGGCATCGTGCAGGGTGGCCAGAAGCTAGCCGGTCTCCTGATGACTCTCGCCGAGGTGAACGGTCTAGGCCTGCAGGCGGCACAAGGCTTGGTCCTGACCGAAGGCTTCTATTGGGATCAGAATGACACCACGCGCGCCTTCTCCGAACGCTTTTTCAAGCGCACCGGCCGGATGCCGAGCATGATCCACGCGGGCACCTATTCCGCGACGCTGAGCTATTTGAAGGCGGTCAAGGCGGCCGGCACAAAGGATACTGAAGCGGTTTCCAAGAAGCTGAAGGAGCTGCCGGTCAACGACGCCTTCGCCAAGGGCAAGGTGCTGGAGAACGGCCGCATGGTCCACGACATGTATCTGTTCGAGGTCAAAAAGCCCTCGGAGTCGAAGAAGCCGTGGGACTATTACAAGCAGCTCGCGGTTGTTCCGGGCGATCAGGCATTCTTCACCGCCAAGGAAAGCGGCTGCCCGCTGACGAAGTAGGCTTCTTGTGTCCCGGACGCGGTGCAGCGCCTCTCGGCGGTGCACCGCAGAGCCGGGGCCCATGCTACTTCACGCTGTCGCCCCCTACACCAGCCGCAATACCAGGGCTCCCAGCGCCCCCGCCCACAGCGCAATCGCGGCGATGCCCTGGATCATGAAGCCCGGGCCGCGTTTTGCGGCGGCCTTTGAATAGCCGATGAAATAGACGATACGACCGGCGATCCAGACCGCGCCGATTCCCGCTGCGATCGCGTCGCCGATATAGATCGCGAACAGCCAAAGAGCCGGCAGGAAGATCGGCATCCATTCCAGCGTGTTCATCTGGATTCGGAACGCGCGCTCGAAATCCGGATGGCCCGACATTGCCGGCACCTTGACGCCGGTTTTGGTGCGCGAGCGTGACACGTTCATGGCTGTGAAGAAGTAGAACAGGATCGCCAGCAGCGTGACGAGGCCGGTGAGGTGATACATCGCTAATCCCTTCGAAGAGGTCCCGGTTCAATACCCGGTCAGCTCGAGATAGCCAACGCCGTCATGCGTGCCGGCAAAGCTGATCGGCCCTTCCCAATAGGAGAAGCCGGTCCCCATCCAGGCTTTTGGATTGAGCGGCTTGCAGAGGATCGAGAACGATCGCGAGGGGATCGCGATCTGCCATTCCACCGGCAGCTTGCGTCCCGCGACCTCGGCGGTCGCCTTCGGACTCATCTGGATGTCGTTGCCCGCGATCATTTGCGTGTCGCCGGCGGCGCTGATCCAGTTGCCGAACGGATAATCCTTGCCGCCCTTTTGGCGCAGCCGGTACAGCATCAGCTTGTCGCCCGACGCGAGATGCAGCGACAGCCAGTCCCAGCCGGTCTGGTCGGTGTCGAGCGGCTGACTGCTCCATTCGCGGTCCATCCAGGCCTGGCCGGAAACATCGAGCGTCTTTTCGTCGATAGTGAGCCTGCCGCGGGCGCGATAGAACGGCTGGCTGTAATAGTAGGAGGCCTGCCCGCGCTCCGACTTGCGGCTGTAGCCGCCATCGCCCTGCAATATCAAGGGACGATCGGCCTCTAACGTCAGCGCGTAACTGAAATCGGCACCCGAGGCCTTCAGCGTCAGCGGCGCCAGGGTTCGGTCGCCGATGCGCTCGGATCCGTTCATCGCCCAATCGTCGATCCAGGCCGCAAACGGCTTTGCCGTGACGCCGGCTTGGCCCACACCGCCGCGCGAAAACAGTTCGCTGAAGCGGTGGGTGTCGGCGCGCGTCACCGCGGCATGCGCCATCCAGATTTGCTGATTGGCCCAGCCCTCGCCTTGCGGTCCCGGCTGCGCTGCCTGGCGGAACAGCGTCCATTGCAGGCCGCAAGTCCGCGCCGCCGGCATCGACGAGATTCGCCGTGAGATACCACCACTCGATACGAAACTCCGGGTGCGGCCCGTGATCGTTCGGAAAGGCGAACGTTTTCCCGGGCGTTACCTTCGCAAAGCCGTCGGCCGTCTCGCCGAGCCCGGCATAACCTTGCGCGCTGGCGCGGCGAACAGCCGCGAGCGCGGCGATGCCGCCGGCGAAAGTGCGCCGCGAAATCCTGTCAGCGTTCATTGGCAAACACCTTGACGAGGTTCGCCGGCTGCATCCGTGCCAGTCGGATCATCGGCAGCAGGGCGGCAAGCAACGCGGCGAGCAGCGCGACCGCGACCAGCTCGACCAGTTGCAGCGGAAACACGTGGAACGGCAGCCGCCAGCCGAACGCTTTTACGTTGACGATCGCGATCAGGCACCACGCCACCAACAGTCCGAGCGGCACAGCCAAGAGCGACGTGAACAGCGCGGTCGACAACGTCTTGGTCAATTCGATCGCGGCGAGGCGAGGCCGCGTGATGCCGATCGCCCAGAGCGGCGCGAGTTGCGGCAGGCGCGAGTTCGCCAGTGTGAGCAAGCTGGTCAGAAGCGCGATCCCGGCGACGCCGAGCGTGAACGCATTCAAGGCGGAAGTGACCGCAAAGGTGCGGTTGAAGATGCGGATCGATTCCGCTTTCACCGTCGCCTGGTCGGCGACGCTGCGGTCGTCGAGCGCAAATTGCTTCTGCAGCGCTGCGATCAGGCCGGGGATATTCTCCCTGGCGACAATGAGGCCGATCCGCGTCTGCGGCGTCTGCGGAAATTGCCGGATCAGCGCCGCGACATTCACCGCCAGCTGGCCCTTGGGGTTGCCGTAGTCGGCATAGATGCCGACGATGTCGAGCTCCCAGGTCCCGCCCGGCGCCGGCACCTCCAGGACATCGCCGACGCGGACGTTGAGGCGGCGGCTCAGCTGCTCACTGATGAAGGCGGCATTGCCGGGCACGAGCTGGGTCCAGGCGCGTGGCGCGCGGCCTCCAACAACGGCCAGCGCTCGCGATAGAGCGCGTGGTCGGGCAGGCCGAACAGCTCCACCGGCTCGCCCTGCACTTGCGTCTCGGCACGCCCGCCCGACAGGATCGCCTGGACATCGCTGCGCTCCTTCAGCCAGTTGCGGATCGCGACGGCTTTCGCATTGTCGGAGGCGCTGATGTAGACGTCGGCTGCGAGCCGCCCGTTGAGCCATCCGACGAAAGTGCGGCTGAACGTTTCCACCATGGTGGAGACGCCGACATTGACGGCGAGCGCGAGCAGCAGCGCCATCAGCGCCAGCGACAACCCGGAGAGCTGTTGCCGGCTGTCCGCCCAGAACCACAGCGCGAGCGGTTTTCGTGCACAACGCTGACCGACGAGCAGGATGAGTTCGAGGAAGGCCGGCAGGATCAGCGCCGCGCCGAGCATCAGTGCTGCCAGCACGCCAAAGCCCGCGATCAGCGACTGTCCGTACTGGAGCAGCAGCAGCGCGACCGCGAAACACGGCGCATGCAGCCCCACTCTGTAGGATCAGCCAGCGGCGCTGCCTCTGTTGCCAGGCGCGCGGCTGCGCGGTCGCCAGCACCGGCATCCTGACCGCCTTGATCAGGCTGGTCGCGGCCGCGACCAGCGCGCCGGCAATGCTGATGCCGATACCCGCGAGCCACCATTCGGAGCGCAGCGTGAGCTGTCCCGGGATCTGCGCGCCATAGAGCCCGCGCAGCGACGCCGCGACGTCGGGCAAGAGCGCGGCGGCAATGAAATAGCCGCACACCAGCCCGATCAGGCCGGCGACCAGCGCCAGTGCCACCAGCTCGATCACCAGCACGGTGTTGACCAGTCGCGCCGAGGCGCCGCAGGCCCGCAGCGTGCGCAGCATCGGCAGCCGCTGTTCGAAGGCGAGACCGACGGCCGAATTGACGATGAAGAGACCGACAAAGAACGACAGCAGGCCGAACGCCGTGAGGTTGAGATGAAAGCTGTCGGTGAGGCGCTCCAGTCTCGGTCTCCGCATTCGGCTCGACCCGCTGCAACTGATCGCCGACGACGCTCGCCAATGGCGCGGGCTTGCCCTTCGGCTTGCCGATCAGAAGCCGCGAGATCTGGTCCGGCTTGTTCAGCAGCCGCTGCGCCACGCCGATATCGACCACCAGCACGTCGGGCACGAGCTGCGGCAGCACGCGCAGCGGCGGCAGTTTTGCGCCGTTACTGATCGGTGGTGTCGCGCCTTCCTGCTCCTGCACATCGCTCAGTGTCTCCCGCGCCACCAGCGTCTGGCCCGGCGGCGCGATGAAGCTGCCGAGATCCGAAGCACCGAGGCGCGGCGCGTTGCCGACATCCGCCGGCAGCGTCACTGGCTCGATCCCGAGCAATCGCACCGAGCGTCCGTTGACCTGGACCCGTCCCTCCAGCATCGGCGAAACCGGCCAGCCGGCGCGGCGGAGCTTGACGAACAGCTCCTGCGAAAAGGTCGCGGCATCAGGTGCGACCAGCATCGCGGTGCGCGCGCCGCCGAAGGTCGCCGCGGCGCGGTCATAGGCGTTGCGTGCCTGCTGGTTGATCGCCTGCACGCCGCTCCACAGCGCGGTTGCCGAAATCAGCCCGATCAGGAGCGCCGCGAACTGCATCTTGTGGCGCCGCCAATGGCTGAGCAGCACGGCGAGGATCCAGAGCGCGCGCCTCATGCGATCCGGCCTGCATGCAGGATGACCTGGCGATCGAGTGTCGCAGCTAGATGCAGGCTGTGCGTCACCATCAGGAAGCCGCAGCCGGTGCGCGTGACGAGATCGCGCGTCAGGGCCAGCACATCCTCGGCGGTGGCCTCGTCGAGATTGCCGGTCGGCTCGTCCGCCAGCAGCAGCGAGGGCTTTGTCGCCAGCGCACGGCCGATCGCGACCCGTTGCTGCTGCCCGCCTGACAATTGTTCTGGATAACGCTTGAGCAGGCTGTCGAGCCCGAGCCGCTCGATCAGCTCCCTGGACCAGGCTGCATCATGCCGGCCGGCGATCCGCGCCTGGAAGGCGAGATTGTCCGCGACCGAGAGCGACGGGATCAGATTGAATTGCTGAAACACCAGGCCGATCCGATCGCGCCGCAGGCCTGCACGCCCCGCATCAGACAGCTTGGTGACCTCGGTGCCTTCCAGCCGGATCGTGCCGCCATCGGCGGCATCGAGCCCCGCGATCAGGTGCAGCAGCGTGCTCTTGCCGCTGCCGGATTCCCCGGTCAGCGCGACCCGTTCGCCGGCCTTGAGGTCGAGATCGACGCCGCGCAGCACATGGACCGGCTCGCCGGCCGAAGAGAACGTCTTGGAGAGGTTTCGAATGCTCAGCACGATGAATGGCGCCGGACGGAATTAGCGGAATTGCTGCGTAGCACACTTGCTCCGGAAATGCCGGGTTGCGTTGGTCTCGAAGCCGTTGTTAGCTTCCAGGACGGTCAAATCAAAAAAGTGCCAAAAAGACGACGGGGGAGAATCATGAGCGCTCAGGGGACGGCAGCGGTGGCGGGCAAGACGACGGGGACGCCAAAGGGAGCCTGGACGGTCACCTTTCTGCTGTTTCTGTTCATGCTGGTAAACTTCGCCGACAAGATCGTCGTCGGCCTCGCCGGCGTGCCGATCATGGCAGACCTGAATCTCCAACCGGAGCAGTTTGGTTTGCTCGGCTCCTCGTTCTTCTTCCTGTTCTCGATTTCCGCCATCGTAGTCGGCTTCATCGTCAACAAGGTGCCGACACGCTGGGTGTTGCTCGCGCTGGCGGTGGTCTGGGCGCTGGCGCAGTTTCCGATGGTCGGCACCGTCTCGTTCACCACGTTCTTGATCTGCCGCATCGTGCTGGGCGCCGGCGAGGGCCCCGCCTTCTCGGTCGCCGCGCACGCGATCTACAAATGGTTCCCCGACGAGAAGCGGACGCTGCCGACCGCGATCCTGTCGCAAGGTTCGGCCTTCGGTGTGATCCTCGCGGTGCCGGCGCTGAACTGGATCATCGTCAACCATTCCTTGGCACTATGCTTTCGGCGCGCTCGGCGTCGTCGGCCTGATGTGGGTTTGTGCCTGGCTCGCGTTCGGCCAGGAAGGCCCGCTGGAGGATACGCAGGCTCTGGCAGCGGCCCAACCGAAAATCCCCTACTTGCGCCTTCTAACCTCACGCACCTTTCTCGGCTGCGTGATCGCGACCTTCGGCGCCTATTGGGCGCTGTCGCTCGGCCTCACCTGGTTCACGCCATTCATCGTCAAGGGCCTCGGGTTCACGCAGAGCCAGGCCGGCTTCGTCTCGATCCTGCCCTGGGTGTTCGGCGCCACAATCGTTATTCTCACGGGCTGGATCTCGCAGGTGATGAATGCGCGCGGCTATACCACGCGCATTTCGCGCGGCGTGCTCGGCTCGGTGCCGCTGATCATCGGCGGTCTGATCCTGGCGACGATGCCGCATGCGCAGGGCGCTGGATTGCAGATCGCGCTACTCGTCGTCGGCTCGGGCCTGTGCGGCGCAATCTATGTCCGTTTGCCCGCCGATGCTCGGCGAGTTCACGCCGACGTCGCAGCGCGGCGCGATCCTCGCGATCTACGGCGCGCTCTACACTCTCTCCGGCATCATCGCGCCGAACGTCATGGGCGCCGTGATCCAGCGCTCCGGCAGCATGCTCGACGGCTACATGACCGGCTTCACCATCAACGCGGCGGTCATGGTCGGCTCCGGTCTGCTCGGGCTGCTTCTGCTCTGGCCGAACACGGAAAGGGCCAGGCTGACCGGTGGTGCTGCAGCCCCGCAAGCTGCGCCGCTGAAGAGCGCGGTGTCGCCGACGTAAGGAGCGCGCCGCTCGTTCCAACCAACACTGTCGTCCCCGGCCTCGTGCGCAATTGCCCACTAGGCCGGGACGACACCGGAGATAGAGGCAGCGCCTCCGCGCCTTAGCGCTACTGCATCCCCTGCGCACCCCAAATCAACTTCCCCGGCCGTCTTCCCGTGGCCTCGCCCTGCCGTCGCGTCACCACGCCCGACACGATCGTCGCCTCATAACCATCGACATCCTGCAACAGCCGCCGTCCGCCGACCGGCAGATCGTAATGCACCTTCGGCGGATGCAAATGCAGCCGGTCGTAGTCGATCACATTGACGTCGGCCTTGTAGCCGGGAGCGATCAGCCCGCGATCGGTGAGGCCGACCGAGAGCGCGGTCTTGCGCGATTGCGCGGCGACCACGAACGGGATCGTCAGCTTCTCGCCGCGCTTGCGGTCCCGCGTCCAGTGCGTCAGCAGATAGGTCGGAAAGCTCGCGTCGCAGATGATGCCGCAATGCGCACCGCCATCGGAGAGGCCGGGCACCGAGTGCGGATCGATCAGCATCTCGCGCGTCGCGTCCAGATTGCCGTCGGCATAATTGAGGAACGGCACGTAAAGCATGCCGCGGCCGTCGTCCGACAGCATCGCCTCATAGGCGAGCTCCTCCGGCTGCCGGCCCTGCTTGCGCGCCTGCGGGCCCAGCGCGTTCTCCGGCGGCTGCTCGTAATCGGGGGAATCGCCGAGCAAGAACATCTTGTCGTAGTTGGGACGGAAGAACAGCGGATCGTCGGTCGCGGTCGCCGTCTCGCTCAAAATTGCCTCGCGCACCTCGCTTTGATGCAACCGCGCCAGCCGCTCCTTCAGCGGCAGATGCGCGATCGCCTTGTAGCTCGGATGGGTCTGGAACGGGTTTCGCGACAGCTCGAGCCCGAGCAGGAGGCCGACTGGCCGCGCGGCGATCTGCGCGGTGATCGAGAGGCCGCGCTTCGCTGCCGCATTGATCTCGTCCAGCGTCTGGCGCCAGCGCTGCGGCGCCTTGTCGTTCTGCGTGATCGAGAACGAGATCGGGCACTTCGTGGTGTCAGCCACCCGCAGCATCATCGGCAAGTCTTCGTCGATGGTGGAGAGATCGAGCACGAATTGCAGAACGCTGCGGCCCTCACGATGCATCGCGCCCGCAATCGCGGTGAGCTCGTCCTCGCCGGCCTTCAGCGTCGGCGTGAAATCGCCGGTCGAGGTGCGGTGGTTGAGGGTGCGAGAGGTCGAGAAGCCCAGCGCGCCCGAGCGCACCGCCTCGCCCGCGAGCTTTGCCATCGCCGCATTGTCTTCCGCCGTTGAAGGATCGCGGCGCGCCCCGCGCTCGCCCATGACATAGACCCGCAGCGCCGCATGCGGCAGCTGCGCGCCGACATCGATGTCGAAATCGCGCTTGGAGAGCCATTCCATGTAATCCGGAAAGCTCTCCCACGCCCAGGGGATGCCGGCGCTCAGGACAGGCTCTGGAATGTCCTCGACGCCTTCCATGAGCTGGATCAGGCGGGTGTGGTCGGCGGGCTTGCACGGCGCAAAGCCGACGCCGCAATTGCCCATGATCGCGGTGGTGACGCCGTTCTGCGAGGACGGCGTCATGTCCTGGCTCCAGGTGACCTGGCCGTCGTAATGGGTGTGAACGTCAACGAAGCCCGGCGTGACGAGCTTGCCGCGCGCGTCGATCTCTTCCTGTCCCTTTGCGGCGACCTTTCCGATCTCGCTGATTCTGCCGCCGGTGATGGCGACGTCAGCCTCGAACAGCTCGCCGCCGCTTCCATCCGCGACCGTGCCGCCGCGGATCACGAGATCAGGGTTGCTCATGGTGTTTCTTCCCGGTTTGTTGTTGTTTCTTGTCGTCCCGGCGTTGCAGCTACGCTTTGGCTTGCCGCTTCGGCTCCGTGAACGGCGACAGCACCACCGTCGCCAGCATGAAGATCACCGAAGCGCCGAACACCCAGTGCGGCGCGCTCTGGTCCATGATCCAGCCGAACAACAACGGACTGACGATGCCGCCGAGATTGAAGCCGGTGGAGACGATGCCGAAGGCGCGGCCTGCCGCGCCGGGAGGTGCTGCATTGCGCACCAGCATGTCGCGCGAGGGTGCGATCACGCCGGAGAGGAAGCCCGCCATCATCATCGCGGCCGTCAGGATCCAACCGGGCAGCGTCACCAGCGCGATCAGCAGCACGATCAGCGCATTCGCAGCGAAGCAGGCGGCGGCGACATAGCCGTGGCGCTCGGTGTGGTCGGCAAGGAAGCCGCCCGCGAGCACGCCGATGGCGCTTGCACCGAGGAACGCGGTGAGCGCGACATTGGCTGCGGAATAGGTCGCGCCATAGCCACTCATCAGCGCCACCACGCCGAAATTGTTGATGCCGGCCACCGACAGGCTGAGCAGCATGAACAGCGCCGTCAGCGTGATCAGCGCCGGCGTGATGATGGCCTGCTTCGGTGCGCTCTCGTTGCCCGGCTTTGATTTGTGCGCGCCGGCATCGGGAATGTTCATGGTCACCAGCAACAGCGCGACCAGAACACCGATCGCGCCCGCTGCGATCAGCGCACCGCCACCGCCAGACACCGTGACGAGCGCAGCAACGATTGCGGGTGCGACCGCGCCACCAAAATAGCCGGCAAAAGTGTGGATCGAGAACGCGCGGCCCATCCGCGCTTCGTCCATGTGCTCGGCGAGGATGGCGTAATCGGCGGGATGGTAGACGCTGTTGGCGAGCCCGAGCAGCACGGCGCAGGCGATCAGCGAGGTGTAGCTCAGGTGCAGGCCGAGCAGGATCAGCGCGACCCCGCCGAGGGTGAGGCCGCCGAGCAGGATCTTTCGCGCGCCAAAATGGTCGACGAGATAGCCGGTCGGCGCCTGCGTCAGCCCCGATACCACGGCGGACACGGTAAGCGCGAAGCCGAGTTCGACATAGCCGACGCCCAGCTGACTTTTCAGGAACGGGAACAGCATCGGCAGGACCAGCAGATGGAAATGGCTGACCCAATGCGCGATCGAAATTCCGGTCAGCGTGCGTAGCGCGCTGTCCGCCTTGTCTTGCTGCGGTGCGGCAAGAACGTCAACCATTGCAGTTCCGTTTCACGTCACTTGGAGACGCGCAAACTATCGGGGACAGCGGTTATTTGTCCATGAACGCAGGCGCATGGCAGGTAGCAGAGGTGACTGGCTGCGATCTCGATCATTCAGCGGTCGTAGGGCGAACATCACCCCCTCACAACGGCTCATCGTCATTCCCATGGCGATCACGCTTCGGTGTAGCAAAATCGCCGTCTTCGTAATCGTCGTCGATCTCGCGCGGGGGCCGAGGCTGCTTTGCCTTGTTCTCGGCCGTCTTGGTCTTCGTCTTTGGCGGCTCGCCCGGCTTGCCGATCTTGGCCATGGCTGCTCCCGGATGGTGATGCTGCATCCGTCCTAGCCCGACTATATGGGCGGTTCCTGATCTATCTCAAGAATGGCGGCGAGGCCGTCGTCAGTGCATCACCGGCCCGCCGGCCTTCTTCCAGGCATCGATCCCCCCGGCGATATGCGCGGTGTTGGTGAGCCCGGTCTCCTTGGCGGCGGCCACAGCCATCGCCGAGCGTTCGCCGAAGGCGCAGAAGAACACGACGCGGCGGCCGGTGGCGGCCGCGACCTCGCGCAGCATGCCGCCGGGCTTGAGGCTGTCTTCAATGGATGGATAGGGCGTATGCAGCGCGCCTTCGAGCATGCCGTGCTTCATCCGCTCATTGGTCTCGCGCAAATCGACCAGCAGGATGTCGGGCCGGCCGAGCGAGCGGATCGCCTCGACGGCGCTGAGCGCGCGGCCCTCTTTCTCGAGCTCCTCCTGATGCAGGCCGACATGCATGTTGGCGGGCACTGCGACGTCCATCATCTTCGGATTGGGCAGCTTCAGATTGGCCATCAGCTCGATATAGTCGTCGACCGAGCGCACCTGAAGCCGCGGATTGTAGCGCTTCTCCTCGCCGATGGTGGAGACGGTGTCGCCCTTGTAGTCATGCGCCGGGAACACCATCGTCTCGTCCGGCAGCTTCAGCAGCCGATTGAAGATCGACTCGTATTGTGCGCGCGAAGATCCGTTCTGGAAATCGGTGCGGCCGGTGCCGCGGATCAGGAGCGTGTCGCCGGTGAAGACGCGGTCGCCCATCAGATAGGAATAGGAATCGTCGGTGTGGCCGGGCGCGTGTACATCACGTCGAGCGACAGGCCCTCGATCGTCACCTTGTCGCCGTCGGCAACCCGCATCGCCACCACGTCGGCCTTGGTCTGGTCGCCCATCACGGTCATGCAATGGGTGCGGTCGCGCAGCTCGCCGAGGCCGGTGACGTGGTCGGCGTGCAGATGCGTGTCCACCGCCTTGACCAGCTTGAGGTCGAGCTCGCGCAGCAGCTGGCAGTAGCGGTCGACCTTCTCCAGCACGGGATCGAGGATCAGCGCCTCGCCGCCGGGGCGGCTCGCCAGAAGATAGCTGTAAGTACCCGAAACACTGTCGAAGAGCTGGCGGAAGATCATGACGAGACCCGGCGTGAACTACCTCGAAATTCTACTACACTTCGGGCCAAAAAGAGAAGTAATTGACTGTCTAAGTAAGGTAATTTAGAAGATTTTTATTCCCGCGATGGGCGGGTGGGCGTCACCTCAGCCACCGCTGTCATTCCCCGCGAAGGCGGGGAATCCAGTACGCTGCGGCCTTTCCGTACCCCTCGCGGTCTCGGAGTCCTGGATCGCCCACCGCGGGCGATGACACCGAGTGTGCCGCGACGTTTTGCCCCGACAAAAGGCTCAGGGCCGCACCACCGTGTACCCGTTCTCGCTGAGAAACAGGATCTGCCCGACCCCGACTTGCACCGGTGTCGCCGCGGGAATGAACTCCGGCCGCTTGCCCGTCTCCCGCTCGATCGTGTCGACGGTGTTGAGGCAGATGTCGAAGCGTACGCCTTGCGCGATCAGGCTCTCGACCTGCTTGCGGCGCTCGCTGCCTGATAACAGGAGATCGATGCCGGGACCGAACGCCACGACCTCGATCGCAATTTTGTCGGGGTCGTAGGCCTTCAGCAAATTGTTGGCGACGCTCAGCACCAGCGCCTGCTTTTTGGCATCGCCATCGGAGAGCTGCAACACGATCTTGTGCTCCGCGAACGGCTTGTCCTGGAGCGGCACCTGCTGTGCGTAAGCGAGCGGCGTGGCAGCGAAGGCGAGCAGCGCCAGCAGCATCGCGGATAAGATCTGCGATCGCATCATCCCTGTCCTGCAATACCTGGATTGCCCTCGACGCCTTTCAGCGTGACGCCGGAGCCGAGCCGCTCCTGTGACATCCGGCCCGAGCGCAGATATTTGGCGACGACCTCCCACACCGGCGCGCCTTGCTGGCCATTGACGGAGGCCCAGCCGGCGACCTTGTAGCGGTGGTTTGCGGAAACCGCCTTGCCGCCATTGAGCTTCAGCTCGGAGATGCGGCTGCCGATCGCAGCCGTCGGCGTGCAGGTGTAGCTGAGCCCGCCGGCGCGCACCATGTCGCCGCCCTGCTGGTAATAGGGATCGGCATTGAAGAGATTGTCGCAGATATCTTCCAGCACGTCCTTGATCTGCGTGCCGGTCATCTCCTGCACATAGGTCTCGGGATAACTGATCGCGGTTTCCGCAAGCAAATCCTCCATGGTCAGCGCCTGGCCGGACAGCGCGGTGACGCCCCAGCGGAAGCCCGGCGACAGTGCGACCTCGGCATCGAGTTCGCTGCGCAGCGCGGTGCAGATCAGCTCGTCGACCGGGCCGGCGAAATTGTCGCGGCGATACAGCAGGCGATCGGGCGTTGCGATCTTCTCCGACCAGTCGGTGACGAAGGGCGCCCGCAACCGGCCGATCAGTTCGGCCATCCCGGGATCGGGTTTCAACAGCTCGGAATAGACCGGCAGCAAATGATATTTGACATCGCTGACCTTGCCCTTGTCGAGCGCGAGGTCGAGCACGGCCAAAAATTTTCCGTTGGAGCCGGCGTTGGTGACGAGCGTGGTGCCGCTCGCGTTCTTCACCGCGATCGGCTGCGGGATCGCATCATGGGTGTGGCCGCCGAGAATGACGTCGATGCCGGTGACGCGGCTTCCGAGCTTGAGATCGACGTCCATGCCGTTGTGCGACAGCAGGATGACTGCGTCGACCCTGTCGGTGCCGCGCAAGCCATCGACATGCTTCTGGAGCTCTTCCTCGCGGATGCCGAAGGTCCAGTCCGGCGTGAACCGTTTGGGATGCGCGATCGGCACGTATGGAAAGGCCTGGCCGACGATCGCGACGCGATGGCCGCCTAGCTCCTTGATCACCGAGGGCTTGAACACGCGCCCCGTCGCCTTGTCGAAGGCGGGCGCGTCGTTGAATGCGGCTTCCTCGGTGAGAAAAACGTTCTGCGCCAGGAACTCGCCCTTGAAGCGCCTGAGATTGTCGCGCAGCGCCTGCTCGCCATAGGTGAATTCCCAATGCCCGGTCATCGCCTCGATACCGAGCAGGTTTGCGACCTCGACCATGTCGCGGCCCTGCATGATGTTGGTGAGCCCCGTGCCTTGCCAGAGATCGCCGCCGTCAACGAGCACGGAGTGCTTTTCTCCGGCATCGCCGCGCAGGCGGTCGATCAGCGTCTTCAGATGGGCGAAGCCGCCGAGCTTGCCGAAGCGGCCTGCGGACTTCTCGAACTCGAAGCAGCTGAAGGCATAGGCATCCGCGCTGTCGGGCCGGATGCCGAAACGTTCGAGGAAGGCGCGGCCGACCAGATGCGGCGGCCGCCCCGCCATCTCGCCGATGCCGATATTGACGCTGGGCTCGCGAAAATAGACCGGATTGAGCTGCGCATGCGTGTCGGTGAGGTGAAGGACGCGCGCATTGCCGAACCGTTCGAGGTCGTAAATGCTCGCGGCCTCGGCTCCGCGCGCAAGCCGCGGCAGGCTGAGCGATGCGGCGGCGAGGCCAGCATTCTTCAGGAAATCGCGGCGGCGGATCGCCATCCAGAAATTCTCCGCGCCCTCTAATGGTCGCAAGGCTGTTGCACGAGCGAACAGTCTAGCGGATTTCCATCGCCTTCCAGGCTTCTTTTTCGGAAATGGCCTGGAAGATCGACGCCTTCGCCAGCGCCTCGGCCTGCTTGGCTGCGGCCACGGCGCGGTCGAAATCGCCGCCATCGCCCGCCTTCTTGGCCGCGGCCAGCGCCGAGACGGTCACGGTCCATTGGTGGCGCAAGCTGGCGGCCTCCTTCGATGCGGCTTCGGCGGCGGAATAGGCCGTCTTGTAATCCGCCTCATTTGCCGCGCGCGCCGCCGGCGCGAGGCCCAAGGCGAGCAGCATGGCGAGAGGAAGTGACCGCTTCATGGCCGCGCTCCCGGGCCCGATATCGGCAGGCCGTTGGCGACGTAGGACAGGAAATACTCGACGTCGCGATATTCATCCGCCTGCGGCTCCAGCGGAACCGCACGGGTCTGGCTGTTGCAGGTGACGAAGCGGCGGGTGGTCGTGCCCATGCCGCTCCATTCGGAGCGGTAGATCGGCATCGCGTTCAAGATGCCCAGCGCCGGCGCCAGGATCTCGGCGCGGATGCGCTCGCCCGGGCTCTGCACATGGCAGCTCGCGCAGGAGAAATTCATCTGGCCACGTCGGGTGTAGAAATACCGCTTGCCGTTCTCGAACGCCGCGAGCGCGCGGGGATCATCGGGAATCTTGATGTCCATCGGCTTGCCGCGCGAGGTGAAGGCCATGTACGCCGTGAGCGAGGCCATCTCGTCCTTGACGTAGGAATAGGGCGCCTCGCCATTGGCCTCGCGGCAGCGGTTGAGCGCCAGCTCCAGCGTGACGACGTTGCCTTCCTTCTCGTCGAAGTAAGGATAGTTCTGGCGGACGCCGATGCCGCCGTTCGGGAAGCAATCGGCATAGGTCTTGCCGTTCTTGAACGGGGTCGCGAACATTTCCTTGCCGGCGTCGAGCGCGAACTCGTAAGGCGGGAATTCCTCCTTCTCCTGCCACTGCCGTTTCATGTCCTCGTTCATGGAATAAGGACCGTTGACGAAATCCTCGTGCTTCACGGTCGGAAACTTCTGGAAGAAGAAGTTCTGGAACGCTTTCGCATCGGCAATGGGATCGACCTTGTCGGCCGCGACCACACGCGGAGAGGCGAGGGCGAACGCGACGAGCGCGGCACTCAACGACCGCCAAGCAGGAGAGAGATGCGGGCCTTCATCACGCGATCTTCGCGGTGGTGGTGTCCGAGCCACCCTTGTTGTCGGTCCAGGAGATCTTGAGATCGTCGCCCTTCTTGGCGCCCTTGAAGCTGAACTTGACGTAGGGGTCCTTGGAAATGGCGGTGCCCCAATCGGCGACGAAGACGTCCTTGCCGTTACATTCGAACTTCAGCTCCTGGATGTAATGCGCGGGGATCAACTCGCCCTTGGCATCCTTGACGAAGCCGGTATCCATGGGATGCTGGATCAGCGCCTGAACCTCGGTGATGTCGCCGTTGGCGGTGGCGCGGACGCGAATGCTGGATGCCATGTCGAACTTCCTCGCTTAGCCGCCGCAGCCGCCGACGGTGACTTTGACTTCCTTGGTCGCGCTGTAGAGCTTGCCGTCGGCCTCCACGATTGCGACGACGTTGGTGGTCTTGGCCATCTTCAGGCGGTTGGCGACACCAGGGATCGTGCCTTCGGGAATCTTGTAGCTCGCGGCCAGTGCGCTCGGGTTCTCGGCCACGAAGAACGAGATCGAGGTGACCTTGTCGAGCGTCGTCGTCACCGAGATCGGCACGACGCCGCCGTTCTCGGCGATCTCGGGGGCATCCAGCTTGACTTTGTCGGACGGCTCGGCGGTCCTGCCGTAGAGCGCCTTGATGGCGTCCGCTTCGCTCTTCTGCCTGAAGGCCTCTTCCGGATATTTGTCGTTGGCCGCGGCGCGCGCGGGAGCGAACGGCAGATTGCCGAGGCCGAGCAGCGCGACCGAGGCCGCGCCCTGGAGGATCAGGCGCCGCGTCGCGCGTGGGCCGGTGAGTGCGGTCATCTCAGGTCTCCTGGCGTGCCGGCGGTCACAGGGTTTGCAGGAAATCAACGATCGCGCTGATCTCCTGTTCGGTCAAAATCCGGTTCCGGCCGAACGGCGGCATCATGGTCTGCGGATTACGCTTGGTCTCGTCGAAGATGATCGCGGTCAGCTCGTTGCGATCGGGGTACTTGGCCTTGAGGTCCTTCAGTTCCGGCCCGATCGTTCCCGGCAGGTCGCCACTCTTGATGACGTGGCAGGTCAGGCAATTGCCCTTGCCGCGGTCGAAAGCGAGTTTCTGGCCCTCGGTCACGGCGGATTGCGCCCGTACCGGGGTCGCGGCCGCCAAGAGCCCCAAGGCGGCCAGCGCAACGAGCAGGGCGGGTTTGCAGGGAAAGGCGGTCAAGGCGTCGTCCCGAAACATGATCTGGTGTACCAAAGATAGTGCTCAAAAGCACACCCGGCTCGTTCTGACAATCAAGACTATGCAGGCCGCAAAATGGAGTTAATATCTTCTGCATTGCAACTTAAGGAGCTAGTTCGTCCGTAAGGCCTGTTGGGGCCAGTCATTTTTTCTCGGGCGCTTGGCTCTGATCGCGTTTTCGTCTGCTTCTTCTTTTCCGGGGACTTCAATTGGCTGAATATGTCGTCGAATTTGGCAGGGACGGCGGGCGGGTCGAGTCGGATGGCCGCCTCGATGCACCTGCGTTTCATCGCAATCACGAATCGCTCTGGGCGGTATTGGAAAAGCATCTCGCCGGCTGCACCGGCGACGTGGTCGAGCTCGGCAGCGGAACCGGGCAGCACGTGGTCCACTTCGCCCGCCACACGCCCGGCCTGATCTGGTGGCCCAGCGATCTCAACCAGCGCCACCTCAAGAGCATCGAGGCCTGGCGCGTTCATGCCGGCCTGCAAAACATCCGCTCGCCCTTGCGGATCGATCTCACGGATCCCGACTGGTGTCCGGAGATGACGAGCGGGCAGGGGCCGACAAGTCTTGCCGCCGTGTTCTGCGCCAATGTCATCCACATCGCGCCATGGGAGGTCGCCGAGGGCCTGTTCGCCGGCGCCGGCCGCTATTTGCGGGCCGACGGCAAGCTGTTCCTCTACGGCCCCTTCAAGCGCGACGGCAAGCACACCGCGCTCAGCAATGCCGTGTTCGACACATCCTTGCGTGAAGGCAATCCCGACTGGGGCGTGCGCGACATCAGCGACGTCGAGAGCCTCGCACGCGGCGTAGGTCTTCGCCTCGTCGATACGATCGACATGCCGGCGAACAATCTGACGCTGGTGTTTTCGCGTGACCTCACGGTTTGATGTAGCTCCAGCCCTGCTCCTGCAGCTCCATAACGCGGACGACGCCGGATTTAACAACCGTCGCCTGAGCAATCAGGTTGATGTCCTTGTTCTCCGCCTTACGCATATTTTCCTGGGTGTTTCCGCAGGCCTTGAAAGAAATTTCGGGATGGCTCATCGCGAGCACCTCGATGCGCGGCTTTACCGGCGAAGTGTCATCGCGCAGCATGTGAAGGCCGGGGCCAAAGGTGACGACCTCGATCGACACAGCCTCACCGAGCTCGCGGTAGTATTGCGCGACGTTGGTTGCATTGTTGAGTACCAAGTTCATCATCGCGGGTTCGTTGGAATTCACTTGCAGGATCAGCCGATGCGACTTGTTGGCGATCTCGGGTCTTGTTGCTTGAGCCAGCCGCGTCTCGCTCGCGGGGGCCCGGTTAATTGTTCGATTCTGCGCCGGCTTTCTCGCCTGCCTGTGTCCGCCCGGGTGTTTCTGATTGCTCGCTACGCTCTCACTCGCCTGCGGGATCATATGGTTGTCCGACTCGGCCTGGACGTTTGGCCCGACCAGGAACATCATCGCCAGGCCGCCGATGACTGCGATTGCCGACTTCAGACTGATCATCTTGTTTCTCCCCGCTCCATGACCATCACCCTCCTGGTCTGGCGACGCTATGTGGCCATTTGCACGCAGCCGCCATTTTTTCACGCACGTTCTTGAATCCGCCGAGCCGGAACTGTCCCTCTTGCACAGCGCCGGTGCGGCTGGAAAGACGCACAATGATGCTACCGTCATCGGGTAATGATTTCAGCAATTGCACGGCATCGCCTCCCAAAGCGATTCCAGACCCGAACGACGGCGAGGCGGCCGCAAGTTGAATTGGCGGATCCGCATTGAGTCGATAAGAGACAGCATATTCGTTGGCGCCGCGTGAGAGCGCCGGTCCCGCGATCATGACTTCCGTGCGACCTTTGCGGCAGTGGATCGCGAGTTGCATCGCGGCGCCGTTCGGGCCACTGACAGAAGAGGTGGTGGCGGTGACGATCGGTGAATAGTCGACCGGCGATGTGGTCTCGCTGACCAGCCAGCTATCATCCGACCCGCGCCGTCCAGGCGGTGGGCTCTTGGGTGATAAATCTTGCACACACTCCAGCTGCGCTGATCCCTTCGCCGCCGAACATGCCCCAAGTGTTTCCATGGAATCGCTCGTGCTTTGCGCGTACGCGATTCCGCAGGCAATGTTGAAGGCGACGGCGAGTGGAGGAGCAGCAGTCTTCATGGCGGCGCCTGTGCGCTGCGCGCTTTGCGGTCTAGCCATTCCTGCGCGGCTTGGAAGCGGGCGAGACCGGGGACGGTTGCCGCGAGATTGATCGACCGCCATTTCGGGTCAAAGCCGGGCGCCTGCAGGCGATCGACGCGCGAGAACAGGTACTCGACAAGGCGCGCCACGCGTTGATAGCGGTTCGAGCGCGGCGGCCAGTTGAATGCAACAAGTGCTGTCGGCACCGCGATGGTCGAGACCCGTTCACCCTGCTTGATCAGATTGGGGTACTCATTTGCGTCCAAGGTCGCGGGCAGATAATAGTCCTCGAACTTCCTGTCGTAATGGACCGGGAGAAACTTGAAGCCCGCCTCCCAGCGGCCGCGCACGAAGGCGTCGACGGGTTTCGATGTGATGAACACGACGGCCGACATCTCTCCTTTGCGCATCTGCTCCAGGGCAACTTGATGCGGAATGAACGCCTTGTCGATCTCGATGCCGAGACGGCTAAAGATCAGCGGTCCTGAATAGGCGGCTGCAGTGCCCTGGGTATTGAAGTTCACTTTCTTGCCGGCAAGATCCTGCAGGCTTGTGATCTCCGGTCGCACGAAAATGTGCAGCTCAGACGGGAAAAGATTGAGCAGATAAGTGATGCGACTTTGGATCTGCGGTACCTGAAGCTTGTATTCATCGAGCGCGTCGGAATTGATGATGGCGGTATCGACACCACGCAAATAGAGCAGCGCATTAAGATTGTCGGTAGCGCCTCGGGTGACGATCGGGAGGAGATGCAGGTCTGCACCGTCGTCAACGACCCGGGCCATTTCTGCGGCGAGACGGATCGGCGCGCCCTCGAGCAGGCCGCCGGCAAGGCCGACCGTCCAGGCGTTCATTCGGTCTTTTTCGTTCACTTGCGGGAGTGGCCGTCGGACGAATTGTGCATCGCCCGTGGAGTTTTTCCCAGTTTGTGCTTTCAGGCAGGCCGGCTGAAGCAGAATGGCCATTGGCACCAGCGCGGTGACCAGCAGCAGCGAGAGTGACCTTGGCACCTTGTTCATGTCGTTCCCTTCTCGATTGCCATCGCAGCCTTTCGTTCTGCAACAAGACTCAGGGATGCAACGCATCCAGCCGTTCCTTGGCCTCGCGAATGCCGCCTCTCTGTGCCTTGGCGTAGAGTTCTCGCGCCTTGATCGCTTCGCTGCGCGTTCCATAGGTACCCCAAGCCGACAAAACCGCAGGATCATATGTCTCCGCGAGCATGAAACTTGCTCGTGCAATGTCCTTCTCAACCGCAAGCTCAAGCACAATTCGCGCTGCACCAATATTTCCCTGATCGAGCAATTCCCTGGCGCGTGGGATCAATCTGGCCTCCACCTCATTTTGTTCTGAAGCTATCAGCGGCTCCGCTGAGGTCACTTTCACGTTCTGTGTCGTCGGCAAGATCGAGCCTGCAGGTGGTTGCTCCGGGCCGCGCTCATCGGGGCGCCCCGCCGATGCGAGGTCCCTCTCCCTGGCGTCGGCCCTGCTCCGCTCCTGCTGCAGCGACTGCCGTAAATCGGCGATCTCTCGGCCCGCTGCCAGTCCCTGCTGCGAAGCCGCATCGGCCGCCTCACGCAATTGCACGTTCCGGCTTTCGATTTCGCGGCGCATTTCGGTAAGCTTACTCGCCAGCGTAGCGGCGTGCGCTCTGGCTTCTTCGAGTGCGCGGCGTTGTTGTTCGGCGTCGGCCGTTACCGCTCGCGCCGCTTTGGCCTCTGCGACGAGAACGGCGCTCCTTTCCCGTTCCTGCTGCAGGGACTGCCGCAATTCCGCGATCTCCTGTCCCTTTAGATCGCTTTGCTCACCAGCCGCACCATCCGGCGTGAGCGGTCCGCGAGGTATTCCGGCAAGTTCACTCGCGAGTGCCGCGGCGCGCGACTGTGCCTCGTGGCGTTGTTGCACAGCGGTCGCGGTCGCTGCTTGCGCGGCGTTCACCTGCTTGTCCAGCACGGCGCTCCTGTCCCGCTCCTTCTCCAGTGACCGTCGCAGTTCTGCGATGTCCTGAGCCGCCGCATCTCTCTGCTGCGCAGCGACAGCCTCCGCGTCGCGCGATTGTTGGTTCCGCGTCTCGATTTCGCGGCGGGTTCCGGCGAGTTCGTCCACAAGCGCGGCGCTGTGAGCTTGCTCCTGTTGAAGCGATTGCCGCAGCTGCTCCGTGGCCATTTCAGCCGCCTGCGTGCGCTGGACCGCCTCGTCAAGCTCTTTGCGCGCCCCGGCCAGTTCGCTGGCGCGTGGATCACTGCGGGGAGAATCGTCGACGAGCTGCTGCCGGCCCGTGCTTGCCGGCACCGCCAACACCGGGGCTCCAATCGTTTCTGGCTGAGGTGCTGCTTGCGAATTGGTCGCGATTTCCGCCTGCCGACCGAGGCTGACGACACTTTCGCCGTCGATGCGCGTCGCCTCCTGAGCCGTTCGCGCGTTGAATGGCTCGAACACACCGAGCAGGGTTGCTCCCACGAAGATTGCGACGATCAAGATCACAGCCGCCCCGAGCGAACTGCCTGACGGCTCATCCTCTGGATCGACATCCTCGGTTGCGGGATACCAATGGGTCGGCGCGATGTCGATCGGAGAGCCGTCCGTCCAAACCCATTTGCCCTCCTCGCACGACCAGTGGGCGGCCTCAACAGCCCCGGCCGCATCTTCCACCCAGATGTCTTCTCCGTTCCTCGGCGCAATATCAATTGGGCGGCGCATGCATCACGCCTCTTTCAATAACAACTACAATGGCGTGATTAATCGGCTTGGTCGCATGGTTTTGGTACTCATCGAATTAATTAATGTCATGGAATAAATAAGATAGCTGAATTAAATATATAACACATAACTTTAATGCAAAATCAAATTAAATTCTCCGCCGCTCCGGCTCGCCGCGCGGGGTAGAGCTATCGCATATGGGCGAGGACGGAGAGGAGGAAGTCGTTATTCCACCTCGCCTGCAGCAGCGGTGCAATATGCGATTCCCCCTATGCCTGCGGGGGAGGGCTGGGGAAAGGGTGTTTCCGCAACGGGGTACCTCCTAGAGGATAAAACCCTCACCAGGCGCGCGGGACGATGCTTCGCATCGCCCGGGACGCGCCGACCTCTCCCGCAACCGGGAGAGATGCACCACTTGCTGGGCGGCGTGCGCTGAACTCGGGCAAGAGGCGATCACGCCTCGCCGTCCTCCCACCCGATCTTGTTCTTCAAGAACCGGAAGCCGAGCACCTCGAAGCCGGCGCGCTCCTTGTTGTCCTTGCCGTAGCCGTGGCCGCCTGCTTCCGGTTCGTAGAACCAGGCTTCATAACCCATCGCCTGGAGCTTTGCCGCCATCTTGCGCGCATGCCCGGGATGGACGCGGTCGTCGCGCCGGGTGGTGGCGATCAGGATCGGCGGATAGGGCTGGCCGGCTTTGACGTTTTGATAGGCGGAGTACGTCTTCAGCCAGTCCCACTCCTCCGGCTTGTCAGGATCGCCATATTCCGCGATCCAGCTCGCGCCGGCGAGCAACTTTGTGTAGCGGCGCATGTCGATCAGCGGGATGGTGCAGAACAGCGCCCCGAAGCGTTCGGGGTATCGCACCAGCATGTTGGTGATGAGGATGCCGCCGTTCGATCCACCCTGCGCGGCGATACGCTTTGCTGTGGTCACACCGCGGCGGACGAGATCGGCGGCGACCGCGGCGAAATCATCATGCGACAGTTTCTTGCCGGCGAGCCGGCCGGCATCGTGCCAGCGCGTGCCGAATTCGCCGCCGCCGCGCAAATTTGCCTGCACCGTCGTGCCGCCGCGCTCCAGCCACAGCTTGCCGAGCGATGCGTTGTAATACGGCTTCACCGAATGGGCGAAGCCGCCATAGGCGCTCATATAGACCGGCGCATCGCCGGTCTCGCCGGCGGGGCCGGTCTGCACATAAGGGATGCGCTCGCCGTCGATCGAGATCGCCTCGTGCTGGGTCACCACGAGTCCGTCGGCGGCGAACGTCCTCGGCGCCTGCTTCAACACAATCGGGCTCGCGGCGCCGCGCTCCATCAGCAGCAGCGACGGTGGCGTCAGGGGATCCTGCACATTGGCGAGCAGGTCGCCATTGCTCTCGGAGGGATGGCGGTCCAGTGGCCAGATGTCGACGACGCCGATCTGCGGCAGGCCGCCGAGTGACCCGCGGCTCCAGCTCGTGGCGGACGGCGTGCATATCTCGAATTGCGGCTGGAGTTCGTCGAGGATCGACAGTACCAGTCTGCCCCCGGCCCAGAACAGACCTTGCAGGGCGCGGCGAGGCTCCGGCTCGAACAGGACTGCGAAATCGCGGCTGCCGGCAAGGAATGCCGAGAGCGACATGCCGAGCACGGTGTCGGCGGCATAGGTTCTCCCCTCGATCGACCAGGCTTCGCGCAGCTTCATCGCGAACCAGTCGCCATGTGCCTGCATCCAGATGCCGGTCGGCAGGTCGAGCTTCGTCGTCGTGCCGTCTGCATCCCGCAGCCAGATCGCATGATTGAAGAAGTCGATCTGGTCGACGAACCAGCTGCGTGGGACCGCGGCGGTGTCGTCGGCCATGCCGGACATGGCCATATGATCGGCCGTGGTCTCGATCATCATTTGCGCCTGATCGACAGGCTGGCCGCGCCGCCACAGGCGAACCGTCCGTGAATATCCCGAACTCGTCGCCATGCCTTCGCCATGGGCGCTCGACAGCAGCAGCGTGTCGGCATCGAGCCAATCGGCGCCGCCCTTGGCTTCCGGCAGCGCAAATCCGTCCTCAACGAAACTCTTGGTGTCGATGTCGAATTCGCGCAAGGTGACGGCGTCGCTGCCACCGCGCGACAGGCTCAAAATCGCCCGCGAGTTTCCCGGCTGTGTGGTGATGCCGCTCAGCAGCCAGTCCTCGCCTTCACGCGCGGCGAGCTGGTCGACATCCAGCATGATCTCCCACGCTGGATGCGGTTTGCGAAACTCCGCAAGCGAAGTCCGCCGCCACAGGCCGCGCGGGTTGGTCGCGTCCTTCCAGAGATTGTGCAGGTCGTCGCCGCGCCGGCTGACATAGGGGATGTTGTCGGGACGATCGTAGATCGCCGCGAGGATGTCGCGATCGCGCTCGAAGGCCTTTCCGCCAAACGCGTCGAGCGTCAGGCTGTTCTGCCGCGCGACGAAATCGAGCGCCAGCTTGCCCTCGATCTTCTCCAGCCACAGCCACGGATCGTCGTCGGGAGCACTGAGCGTAGGCCTGTCGTCGACGGACATGAACGAAACTCCTGAGATCGCGGCGGATAGGATTTGATCGAGCGCAAGCCGTCAAGAGCGCGGCCCATTATCATCGGCCCGATTGCGTCAGAGGCATGGCCTGCGCCCGTTTGCGCCGGTTGCCCGCCCTCGCGCGCCCCGCCATAGTGCCTGGAATCAACAGGGTCCCTGAAAGCCCCGTGAAAGCCTCTTGGGGCGGAAATGCTGATGTTAGACGTGACTGCAGCCAATGAGATCGCCGCCGACGCACGCGTGCGCGCCAATGTGGTGCGCCTTGCCGCCGCTCAGGCGCTGACCGGCGCCAATTCGGCGGTGATCTTCGCCACCGGCTCGATCGTCGGTGCGACGCTCGCACCCGACATGTCGCTCGCGACCGTGCCACTGTCGATGTATGTGCTGGGGCTTGCGGCCGGCACCTTGCCGACCGGCGCGATCTCGCGCCGCTTCGGTCGCCGCTGGGCGTTCATCGTCGGCACGGGTCTGGGTACGCTCACCGGTCTGCTCGGCTCGTTCGCGATCCTGCACGCCTCGTTCGCGCTGTTCTGTGTCGCAACCTTCCTCGGCGGTCTCTACGGCGCGGTGGCGCAATCCTATCGCTTCGCCGCCGCCGACGGCGCCAGCGCGGCGTACCGGCCCAAGGCGGTGTCCTGGGTGATGGCGGGCGGCGTGTTCGCCGGCGTGCTCGGTCCGCAGCTCGTGCAATGGACCATGGACGTCTGGCAGCCTTATCTGTTCGCCTTCAGCTTCCTGGTGCAGGCCGCGGTCGCGCTGGTCGCGATGGGCATCGTCGCCGGGGTCGACATGCCGAAGCCGGCGCCGGCCGATCTGCACGGCGGGCGGCCGCTGCTCGACATCGTGACCCAGCCACGCTTCATCGCGGCGGCGCTGTGCGGCGTCATCTCCTACCCCATGATGAATCTGGTGATGACCTCGGCGCCGCTCGCCATGAAGTTGTGCGGCTTGAGCCTTTCCGATTCCAATTTCGGCATTCAATGGCACATCGTCGCCATGTACGGGCCGAGCTTCTTCACGGGCGCGCTGATCGCGCGCTTCGGCGCGCCGAAGGTCGTTGCCGCCGGCTTGCTGCTGGAGGCCGGTGCGGCCGGCATCGGCCTGTCCGGCATCACCGCAATGCATTTCTGGGCGACGCTGATCGTGCTCGGGATCGGTTGGAATTTCTCCTTCATCGGTGCCTCCGCGCTGGTGCTGGAGACGCACCGGCCGCAGGAGCGCAACAAGGTGCAGGCCTTCAACGATTTTCTGGTGTTCGGCATGATGGCGATCGGCTCGTTCTCGTCCGGCCAATTGCTCGCCAATTACGGCTGGTCCGCGGTCAACATGGTGGTGTTTCCGCCGGTGCTGCTCGGCCTCGCCGTGCTTTCGTTCGCCTCCTTTGCCCGCCGCCGCAAGGCGCGGCTGGACGCGGCCATGGGTGAGCTCCCGGATGCGATTTAAGGTGGCAGGAGGCTGTGAGCAGCGTTGATAGTTCGACCCGGGTCGAAGTGATTTTCGGGGCTTGGGTTGTTACATGATGCTCGTCATGAACAGGCGGGCGTGAAGCACGGCGCTCGCGGGGGAAAAAAGGACAAGCGCAAATGCTCGACAATCCCCGGCACGACGCATCCATCGACGAATCCTCTCTTCACTACGAAGGCTGGCCCATCGTCGCGGTCTGCTTCCTGCTCGCGACCTTCGGCTGGGGCCTCGGCTTCTACGGCCAGAGCGTCTATGTCGCCGAGCTCCAGCGCGCGCACGGCTGGTCGGCCTCGCTGATCTCATCCGGCACGACGTTCTTCTATCTGTTCGGCGCGCTGCTCGTCGTTTTCGTCGGCGAGGCCGTCAACAAGTACGGGCCGCGCCTCGGCCTGATCGCGGGCACGCTGGCGATGTCGGTCGCAGCGGTCGCGATTGGCACGGTGCGCGAGCCGTGGCAGCTTTATCTCGCGAACGCCGTACTCGCCTTCGGTTGGGCCGGCACCAGTTTGGCGATGATCACCAACACGATCAGCCTGTGGTTCGACCAGAAGCGCGGCATGGCGATCAGCCTGGCGCTGAACGGCGCAAGCTTCGGCGGCATCGTCGGCGTGCCGCTGCTGGTGACCTTGATCGGTCATATCGGCTTCGCCAGCGCGATGTTCACCGTCGCCGGCGCCATGCTGGCGCTGCTCGTGCCGGTGATCCTGATTGTCGTCGGCCGTCCGCCCGATCTCCATGGTCGGCGTGCAGCGACGAAAGCAAAGCCGCAATCGTCGGCGCAGATCCGCGCCGGGGCGTTGCGCGACGTCGGCTTTCTCACCGTGACGGTCGCGTTCGCGCTGGTGCTGTTCGCGCAGGTCGGCTTCATCGTCCACCTGATCTCGTTTCTCGATCCCGTGATCGGACGCGAGCGCGCCGCTGTGGCCGTCGCGGTGCTGACGGCGATGGCGGTGATCGGCCGGGTGCTGTTCTCGCTGGTGATCGACCGCCTCAACCAGCGGCTTGCGTCCGCGCTGTCGTTCCTGAGCCAGGCCGTGGCGCTTCTCGTCGTCATCAATTTGCACAATGATTACGTGCTGATCGCCGCCTGCGCGTTGTTCGGCTTCTCCGTCGGCAATCTCATCACGCTGCCGTCGCTGATCGTGCAGCAGGAATTCGACTCCGCCTCGTTCGGCGTGCTGATCAGCCTCAACACCGCGATCAACCAGGTGACCTATGCGTTCGGCCCCGGCGTGGTCGGCTTCCTGCGCGACTTTTCGGGCGGCTATGCGCTTCCGTTCTATCTCTGCATCGTGTTGGAAGTGGTGGCGGCGGCGCTGATCATGGTGCGAGGCAGGCCGCATGTGAAGACGTCGTAGGGCCCGACAGCGTCTCTACACACTCCGTCATTGCGAGCGAAGCGAAGCAATCCAGACTGCCACTGCCGAAAGATTCTGGATTGCTTCGTCGCTTCGCTCCTCGCAATGACGGGGAGAGAGTGGAGTTTAAGCCTCGCGCTGCTTCAGCAGCTCCTCGACATCCAGCCGCTTCGTGACCATCGCAAGCTTTCCGTCCGGCCCGAACGGCCATTGCTCCCTGGGCCGGTCCCGATACAGCTCCACGCCATTCTGGTCGGGATCGCGCAAATACAGTGCCTCGCTGACGCCATGGTCGCTGGCGCCGTCCAGCGCAATGCCGGCCGAGAGCACGCGGTGCAGCGCATCCGCCAGCGCGAGCCGTGTCGGATAGAGGATCGCGGTGTGATAGAGCCCGGTCGTGCCCGCAGGCGGCGGCGAGCCGCCCTTGCTCTCCCAGGTATTGAGCCCGATGTGGTGGTGATAGCCGCCGGCCGAGATGAACGCCGCGCCGGAGCCCATCCGCTGCATCAGCTCGAAGCCGAGCACGCCGCAATAGAAGCCGAGCGCGCGATCGAGATCGGCGACCTTGAGGTGAACGTGGCCGATCCTCGTGCCGGCATGGACGGCTGGGCTTTGCGACATGTGGCTGCTCCGTTGGTGAATTCCACATAAGGCGAGCCTCGGCATAGCGCTACGGGGCTATTCCGAAACCCAGCGTTTCCGAATCGGCAATCAAGCCAGCTCCCGGACCTCGCCCTCCGGCAGCTCGAACTCAAACGTGTTCAGCGTCATCGACACCATTGTGTAATAGCCGCATAGTCCGATGACCTCGACGACGCCGCGCTCGCCGAGCACCTTCACCGCCTCGTCATAGAGGCCCTTCTCGACGCCGTGGCCCTCGTGCAACGACTTCGCGACGTCGTAGATCATCTTGCCCTTGGGATCGTCGAAGACGGGCGTGCGGCGGTCGCGGATGGCGTCGATGATCTCGGGCTTCATACCGCCCGCAAGCGCCAGGCGCTTGTGCGCATACCACTCGTAATGCGCTGTCCAGTGCCGCGCCGTCACCAGGATCGCGATCTCCGAAAGTTTTGCGGGGAAGATCGTGTCGTAGCGCAGGACCTCGCCGAGTCGCGTGGCGTGACGGGCCATGTCGGGGCTATTGAGCCAGGCCATCATCGGTGCCGGCGGCTTGCCGCGTTTGCCGGCAATCGACTCGTCATAGGTCTGCCGCTGGCTCTCGTTCATTTCGCCAGGCGAAAGAAGCTTCAGGCGCATTGTTGTTTCCTCTTTGTTTTCAAGCTCGCCGTGGCAGCGACTATAGCCGATGCGGGACGCGGAAGTGGTTGAATTCCACGAGGTGATGGCCCAGAGTCGCCGACAACAAGTCGTTTTTGATTGATGGAAACGCCCATGAGCGATGCTGAAAACGCCGATCTCGAAACATTCCGCAGCGAGACGCGCGCCTGGCTGGAAGCCAACTGCCCACCGGAAATGCGCAAGCCCGCGACCTCCGACGCCGACGTCTTCTGGGGCGGGCGTAACGCAAAGTTTGCATCCGAGCCGCAGCGCATCTGGTTCGAGCGCATGCGCGACAAGGGTTGGACCGTGCCGGACTGGCCGAAGGAATATGGCGGCGGTGGTCTCAGCGCTGCCGAACACAAGGTGCTGCGCGCGGAAATGGCCAAGCTGGGTGCGCGGCCGCCGCTGTCGAGTTTTGGCATCTGGATGCTCGGGCCGGCGCTTCTGAAATACGGCAACGACGCCCAGAAGAAGGAGCATCTGCCCAACATCGCCGCGGGCCTGATCCGCTGGTGCCAGGGCTATTCCGAGCCGAACGCCGGCTCCGATCTCGCTTCGCTCCAGACCCGCGCGGAGAGCGACGGCGATGATTTCGTCATCACCGGCCAGAAGATCTGGACGTCCTATGCCAACTACGCCGACTGGATCTTCTGCCTGGTGCGCACTGACCCGGCTGCGAAGAAGCACGACGGTATCAGCTTCATCCTGTTCGACATGACCTCAAAGGGTGTCTCGACCAAGCCCATCCTCCTGATCTCCGGCTACTCGCCGTTCTGCGAGACCTTCTTCGACAATGTCCGCGTGCCGAAATCGCATGTGGTCGGCACCGTCAACCGCGGCTGGGACGTCGCAAAATATCTGCTTCAGCATGAGCGCGCGATGATATCGGGCATGGGCGAGCGCGGCGTCGGTCGTCCGCTCGGCCAGATCGCGGCGGATTCCGTCGGCACCGATGCGCTGGGACGGCTCGACGATCCCATGCTGCGTGGCCGGATCGCCAGCTTCGACGTCGACGAGGCCGCGCTTGCAGCCTGCGCCGAGTGCGCGGTCGACCTCGCCAAGGCGGGTCAGGCGCATCCGGCGTTCTCTTCGGCGATGAAATATTACGGCACCGAGCTCAACAAGCGCCGTTACGAAATTCTGATGTCGGCCGGCGGTGTCGATGCGCTGGAATGGGAGAGCGAGCGTTCGAAGCAAGGAGCTCGTCCGCGCGCCTGGCTGCGAACCAAGGCCAACTCGATCGAGGGCGGCACGACGGAGGTGATGCTCGGCATCGTCGCCAAGCGCATCCTCGATCTGCCGGGGGCGTAAGCGAAGTCCTCATCCTGAGGAGCGGCCGTCAGGCCGCGTCTCGAAGGATGGCCTGCACGGTTCGAGACGGCGCTGACGCGTCGCCTCACCATGAGGGTCACCACCGAATTCAGCCGAACCGCACTGTGTTGGAGCTCACCATGGCCCTCGTCCTCACCGAAGAACAATCGATGCTCCGCGACAGCGCGCGCGGGCTGATCAGCGACAAGGCGCCGGTGTCGCATCTGCGCCATCTGCGTGACAGCAAAGACCCGACCGGCTTCTCCAGGGAGTTTTGGCATTCCTTCGCCGAGATGGGTTTTGCGGGCTTGCTGGTGCCGGAAGAGTTCGGCGGCAGCGGCCTCGGCTATGTCGAGGCCGGCGTGGTGATGGAGGAGATCGGCCGCACGCTGATGCCGTCGCCCTTCCTCGCCACCAGCGCGGTCGCGGCCTCGGCGCTGAACCGCGGCGGCAATGCCGCGCAGAAGTCGGAATATTTGCCGAAGATTTCCAATGGCTCGCTGCTCGCGACGCTCGCGGTCGACGAGGGCGCAAAGCATCGCCCGCTTCAAACCAGCTTGCAGGCGGTGCGCGCCGGCAACGGTTTCAGGCTCTCCGGCGCCAAGGCGCTGGTCGTCGACGGCCATGTCGCCGACCTCCTCATCGTCGCCGCGCGCACCGCGGGCGCCGCCGGCGAGCGCGAGGGGCTGACGCTGTTCCTGGTCAACCCCAAGGCCAAGGGCGTTGCGATCGAGCGCACCATCATGGTCGACGAGCACAATGCGGCGCGCATCGAGCTTGCCAATGTCGAAGTCGATGCCGACAGCGTGCTCGGCGAAGTCGACCAGGGTGCCGCGCTGCTCGACGGCGTGCTCGATATCGGCCGCGGCGCAGTCGCCTCCGAAATGGTGGGCTTGAGCGAAGAGGTGTTCAACCGCACCGTCGAGTACCTGAAGAGCCGCAAGCAGTTCGGCAAGCTGATCGGCGAATTCCAGGCGCTGCAGCACCGCGCCGCCGAGCTCTATGTCGACATCGAGATCACCCGCGCCGCGACGATGAAGGCGCTTCAGGCGCTGGATACGGACGTTGCCAAGGCCGCCTCAGCCGTCGCAGTGGCAAAAGCCCGCGCCGGCACCACGGCCACGCGCGCGGTGCAGGAAGGCGTGCAGATGCACGGCGGCATGGGCATGACCGACCAGTTCGACATCGGCTTCTTCATGAAGCGCGCGCGTGTGTGCGAGGAATTGTTCGGGGACGCCAATTATCACACCGAGCAGTTGGCAAGGGCAAGAGGGTATTGAACTCCATCTCCTCATGGTGAGGAGCCGCGCTCTTGCGCGGCGTCTCGAACCATGAAGGCCCGGCTGGGGTCTGCATCCTTCGAGACGCGCGTTCCGCGCTCCTCAGGATGAGGGAGAGAGAGCGTCACCCGTTACGTGGGTCGTCATGGCCGGGCTTGTCCCGGCCAGCTACGTTCTTAATGTGCCTCAAACGTAGATGCCCGGGACAAGCCCGGGCATGACGAATGAGGATGTGGCGCGAGCCCCGCTCCGCTCGCAATGACGGCGGATAGAGCTCCTCATCTCACCGGCGGTGCGTACTGCACACCACCGGCGTTCCACAGCTGGTTCATCCCGCGCGGGATCTTCAGCTTGGACTTCTCGCCGATATTGCGCTCGTACATCTCGCCGTAATTGCCGACGTTGCGGATGATGCGGACGACCCAGTCCTTGGTGAGGCCGAGCTGCTCGCCGTAATTGCCCTCGGTGCCGACCAGTCGCATCACTTCCGGCTTCTTCGACTTCAGGGCCTCGTCGATGTTTTCCGAGGAGACGCCAAGCTCTTCGGCGTTGATCATCGCGTACAGCGTCCACTTCACGATCATCATCCAGTCATCGTCGCGCTGGCGCACGACGGGGGCGAGCGGCTCCTTGGAGATCATGTCCGGCAGGATCATGTGGTCGCCGGGCTTCGACAGGTTGATCCGCAGCGCGTAGAGCTGGGAGACGTCGGCGCTCAGCGTGTCGCATTTGCCGGTATCGTAGGCTTTCACGACGTCGTCCAGCTTGTCGAACTTCATCTCTTCGTACTTCATGTTGTTCGCACGGAAGTAATCCGCGACGTTGAGCGCCGTGGTGGTCCCCGTCTGGACGCACACCTTGCTGCCGGTCAGGTCCAGTGCGGTCTCCTTGTTGCGCGCGCGCGGCAGCATGAAGCCTGCGCCGTCATAATAAGCGACCGCCGGGAAATAGAGGTCATATTCGAGTTCGCGCGCCATGCTCCAGGTCGAGTTGCGCGAGAGGATGTCCACTTTCCGGCTCTGCAATTCCTTGAAGCGCTCGCTGGCATCGAGCGCGACGAATTTCGCCTTGTTCGGATCGTTGAAGATCGCGGAGGCCACCGCGCGGCAGAAATCGACGTCGAAGCCGGTCCAGTTGCCCTTGTCGTCGGGGATCGAAAACCCCGGCAGGCCCTTGTTGACGCCGCACAGCACTTCGCCGCGGCGCACGGTGCGCTTCAGCGTGCGGGTGTCGTAGAATTCATAGATGATGGCCAGAACGGCGACCAGCACGGCGACCGCGAGCCCGATCAGCAGGCCGCCTCGAAAAGTGCGCATCATGTTGCTCTTTCGAAAATATCGGGAAAAGGAATTTTGACGAAGCGGGAAGATCAGAGTTCGGGCTTCTGCCGAATGACCACCCTGGTGCCGACAGGGACGCGATCGTAGAGATCGGCGACGTCGTGGTTGACGAGCCGGAAGCAGCCCGAGGACACTTTGGTGCCGATCGTGTCGGGCCGATTGGTGCCGTGGATGCGGTAGACGGTGGTGCCGAGATACATGGCGCGCGCACCGAGCGGATTGCCGGGGCCGCCGGCCATGAAGCGCGGCAGATAGGGCTGGCGCTGGATCATCTCCGGCGGTGGCGTCCAGTCCGGCCACTCCTTCTTGTTGGTGATGTTCACTAGCCCCTGCCACTGAAAACCATCGCGGCCGACGCCGATGCCGTAGCGGATTGCGCGACCGCCGGGCTGCACCAGATAGAGATGCCGTTCGGCGGTCGAGATGATGAGGGTGCCGGGCGCTTCGGTGGTGCGGAAGTAGACGACCTGCTTCTGCCATTCCGGATCGAGCTGGTAGGCATCGTCGGCGACCAGGCCCGGCTCGTCGCCGCGGTCGGGCTGCTGGGCGTAGGCATGCGGGATGGCCAGGACCAGGCCGATCGCAGCCACAAACATCCCGGTCAGGCGACGAATATCCGTCATTTCAAGCTCTCCCCGCTGCCACAGCGCAAATCATCAGAAACCATCTGAACCCAGGGGCAGCTTCATGGCAAGTTGATGCTGCGCCCGGCTGGTATGTCACGAGAATGCTTTGGTTTTTTGACGGAGCGCGGGCAATGCCACAAACGGGGCATGGCGCGAAAAGCAGTGAGCTGGGCGCGATGTGCTCCCTCCCCCCCCGCTTGCGGGGGAGGGTCGGGGAGAGGGTAGCTCCGCAGGAAGACTCCCCCAGAGGAGAGAACCCTCACCCGGCGCTCTGCGCCGACCTCTCCCGCAAGGGGGAGAGGTTAGAGCGAGCACGCGGCCAGATCACGTGAGCCGAAGGGCAACCTTGTCACTGGATCTGATTGCTCTCAGCCGCGATCCCGAGCCGCCGGACGATCTCGGCGCCTACGGCCCGGGCCTCAGGCCGCGAACCGATGCGCGGGCTGCGAAACCGTTGTCCTGAGAGCAACCGGATCACAACGATGCAGTGCTCGTCTTCCGACCGGCCGCGGCGCTCGACCGTGATCGTCTTCACCTGGCGCCCTTCAATATGGTCGGCGCGCAACGTGCCGTCGCCCCACAGGCGTTCGACGCGGATATCGCCTTGGCGGATGATCCAGAAAGCGCCGGTTACGAGATTGGCGTATCTGTGCACGGCGAAAGCGGCAATCGCGCCAACCGGCAGCAGCATCATGTCGACCGGCCCGGGCGACAGGCCACGCCAGAGCCTGTAGGCGTAGGGAACGGTACATAGCGCGACGACGATCAGTGCGACGATCCTTATGTCCCTCGTGGAAAACGGCTCGAGGGGGTCGCCGAGACGCATCTCGGGATTGCTGGCATCGAGCGGATTGACGGGGGACTCGACGTCGGGAACGTCGAATTGTGCTGCGATCCGCGCCACCGTGTCGTGCACGTGGGTGACATCGGTGATCGGCGGGGATGTCAGGCGCTCCCCGGAGGCCAGCGTGAAGGCGAGCCGAAAGCGGGCTTTCGCCCTCTTGCTACCGGGAACCTGCAATCCCCTGATGTCGTCTTTAGCGACGACCCGCGTCCGGAGTTTTCCGAACGGGCGCTGCTCCCCGATCAAGATCTCGTCCGCCGTGATGATCCACACCACCGCCGGCGCCAGCATGATGACGCCGACGAACGCTGCTCCCACGAGGAGCGCGACCACGGAGATGATCACTTCCAGGGTGTCGTGCGTGAACAGGCCCGGCGTGAAGCACAGCGCAACGGCGGCCGCAAAGCCGGCCATGACCAGCCGCTGCGCGATCGAGGCGCCTTCACGAAGGCGAATGTCGGTGCTGGTGATGGCGTCGTCCATCGCGGGCGGCTGATTGCGTTGCCGCGAAACTCCACGGACGGGTCCGTGGAGTCAAGCAACAAGGGCGGGACCGCCGCAGCCCGGGCATCAGCTATTGGCGTTCAGCAGCCTGCCGACGGTGCGATCAATCTCGTCGTAGCGGCCTTCGCCCTCGTGCTGGAACACGATCTTGCCGTTCTGGTCGATGACGTATTGCGCCGGCCAATATCGGTTGCGGTAGGCGTTCCAGGTCTTGGAATCATTGTCCTGCGCCACCGGATAGGTGATGCCGTGGCGCTTCAGTGCGGCCTGGACGTTGGAGGCCGAGCGCTCGAACGGGAATTCCGGCGTGTGCACGCCGACCACGACGAGGCCCTTGTCCTTGTATTTCGCATAGAGTTCGGTGACGTGCGGCAGCGTGTTGACGCAGTTGACGCAGCCATAGGTCCAGAAGTCCACCAGCACGACCTTGCCGCGGAGATCGGCAATGTTCAGCGGCTTCGAGTTGAACCAGTTGTTGATGCCGGCGAAGTCGGGCGCGGTATCTTGGCTGGCGGCAGCGGTGACGACAGGCACGGCGCGCGCAGCCTCGTCGCAGATGCCGGGGATGACGGCGCCGGTCACAGCGATGCCGATCAGTGCGGCGGAGACCGCGAGCAGTTTGAAAGTCATGGATACGTCCTCCGGTGAAGATGAGGGATGATCACAGGCCGATCTGGCCGGTGGGATAAAAGCCGGTGAGCCACGCCACGATCAGCGTGTCGTATTGGAAATAGGCGGCGAGGGCGAAGCCGATCACCACGACGCCAAAGCCCTGCTGAAGCCGAGGCGAGATGCGGGCGAGGCTGCGCACCCGCGTAGTCGCGGCCTGTCCGCCATAGGCGATCGCCAGCATCGGAATCGCCGTGCCGATCGCGTAGGCCACCAGCAACGTGCCGGCCCAGCCAAAATTCTTCGCGGTCGCGACCAGCGTCAGGATCGAGCCGAGCACCGGGCCCGCGCAGGGCGTCCAGACCAGGCCAAGCGTGGTGCCGAGCAAGAGCCCGCCGAGCGCGCCCTCGCGCTGCGTAGCGTTGGAATTGCCGAGATCGAGCCAGCCATTGAGCCGGATCGACAGCCATTCGAACGGCGCCGGCCACAGCATCAACAGACCGAAGCCGAGCAGCAGGATCGATGCCGCCTCGCGCAGCACGTTCGGATCGAAATCGAACAGCCGCGTGATTGCACCGAGCAGCAGCGCGGTCGCCGAGAACGAGATGACGAAGCCGAGCGCGATCATCGCCGGCCGCAAATGTCCCGCGCGCCCGATCGAGGCGCCGAGCAGGATCGGCAGCATCGGCAGCGTGCAGGGCGCGGCGATGGTGAGGACGCCGGCAAGGAGGGCGAAGGTGAGTTCGAGCATGGGGCACTCGTGATGGGGGTCACGAGAGGAGTTCGGGCGGGATGGGGCGGACGTTACGCGGCGTCACACGTTCGTGACGGGGAAGCCGTGGCCGCATCGGCGGTGTGCCCCCTCTCCCGCAAGCGATTCCGGCAAGCGGGAGAGGCGGGAGCCCGTGGTTGGCCCCACAGACCCCCAAAATACAAAACGACCCGGAGGGGGGCATCCCGGCCGGGTCGTTGGAGGTCTTGGGAGGTTTAACGAAACCGTATGTGATCTTTATAGGAGGGAAGTTTTTCCGCCTGATGTTGTGCTTTGTTTCAATTGTTTCGTCCGCGGTAACACTTCCGTGTCCGGGATAGGACCATCGTAAAACCCTATCTCTTTGAAATAATTCATCTTTAGGCAGCGAAGCGCTCGACGCCGGCGCCCTTAAGCAACTCGGCCAGTTGCTTGCGGGCGTAGAACATGCGGGTCTTCACCGTGCTCTGCGGGATGCCGATGATCTGACCGACCTCCTCCACCGACTTCTCATGGTAGTAGACGAGGTTGATGATTTCGCGATGCGCGGGTGACAGTTTCTGAACGCAGGCGCGCAGGATGGCGCTGGTATCGCTGCGGTCGAGCGAGGTCTCGGGCGTGTCGCAACCATCGGCGATCTGGCGCACGTCTTCCTGGTCGATGTCCTCGAAGCGCCGCTGGCGCATCGCGGTGAGCGCCTTGAAGCGGGCGATCGAGAGCAGCCAGGTCGAGACCTGCGAGCGGCCCTGGAATTGGCCGGCGGTCCGCCACACATCCAGAAACACCTGGCTGACGAGGTCTTCCGCCGTGGTGGCGTCCCGCACGATCCGCAGGATGAAGCGGTAGACGCGCACACTGTGACGGCAATAAAGGATGTGCATGGACGTACGGTTGCCGTCGGCAATGCTTTCGAGAAGCATGTCGTCCGAGGTCGCCTGAGCGGCGATGATGCTCTGGCTGGCTTGGGCGTTGATGGCGATGACGTTCGGCATTGACTTGGCTCCCCGTAGCGCCGCAACCGAGCGGCGTTTCCTTCGAGCAAAGTGTTAATGAGCCAACGTTTCGGGACGTCTGCACGAAAAGAGGAAAATGGTTTCGTGCGCAGCCAAATTGTTTCGTCGGATAGGGTGCGACGAAACATTCGAGGCAAAAAGGCGTGGAATTTCAATATACGGAAAATACGGGGTGGGGGGTCGGCGGCGCCGGGAACGTATTTCGGGCTTTTGCGTTCGCTGTCGCCTCAACCCCGATGTCGTCCTGGCTTTCGCGAGGACGACACTCAAGCCTTCTCCCCGACCGGCGAGAACAAATAGCCGCCGCCGCGGATGGTGCGGATCACGGCGGGTTTTGTCGGATCGGGCTCGATCTTGCGACGGATGCGCATGATGCGCAGATCGACGGCGCGGTCGAAGGCTTCGGCGTCACGCGCGTTGGCCAATTCCAGCAGGCGCTCGCGCGACAGCACGCGCTTCGGGTTGGCCGCGAACACCTTCAACAGCCCGAACTCGGATGCGGTCAACGGATGCTCGTTGCCCTCGTCGTCGCGCAAGGCCTGTGCTTCAAGATCGAGCCACTTTGTCCCGAACCGTACCAATTGCTCCTTGTCGGATTTCGCAGCCGCCGCTTCCGCCGCCACGGCTTTCACCGGCGTGCTCCGGCGCAGCACCGAGCGGATCCGCGCCATCAGCTCTCGCAGCTCGCACGGCTTTGCTACGTAATCGTCGGCGCCGAGCTCGAGGCCGACGACACGGTCGATCGGGCTCGCCGTCGCGGTGAGCATGATCACCGGCACGTTGATGCGGCTCTTGAGGTCGCGGATGATCGAGAGCCCGTCTTCCTCGGGCATGTTGAGGTCGAGCACGACGAGGTCGGGCATGCTGCCGTCGATCGCGGTGCGCAACGACTTGCCGCCGTCGCACAGCGTCACGGTGAAGCCGTGCATCTTGAGGTAATCGCCGACCATCTCCCGGGCCGGGGCCTCGTCGTCCACGATCATGATGTGCTGGCTTTGGGTCATGGTCTTGAAATCACGGGATTTCTGTCGCGGGGAGGGTGATGGTGAAGGTCGAGCCCTTGCCGGGGCCCTCGCTCTCGGCGGTCACTTCGCCGCCATGCATGTCGATAATACGCTTGACGATGGACAACCCAAGCCCCGTCGAGCTCTCGCCGGCGGTCGGTTTTGCGGACAGTCGCTGGAACCGGCCGAACAGGCGGCCGAGATCCTCCGGCGACAGGCCGGCGCCCTCGTCGCTGACGCGGACGATGGTGTCGCCGCCCTCATGGCTGACGGCGACGTCGATCTTGCCGCCGATCGGTGAGTATTTGATCGCGTTGCTGATGAGATTGTCGATCGCCTCGCGGATGCGGTCGGTGTCGCACATGGTGACGATGTTGGCCGGCGCGATGACGCTGATCGCCTGCTGCTTGTTGACCGCGAGCGGCTGGTTGGCCTCGGCGACCTCCTTGACCAGGGCCGCGACATCGACCGGCTCGCGGCGGATGGTGATGTCGAAGGCATCGGCCATCGCGTCCGAGATCAGATGGTCGACCATCGTGGTCAGGCGCTTCGTCGCATCGCGGATGTGATCGACCTGGGCGACCACGCCGCTCGACGACGCGCCGGTCGAGATCAGCTCTTTCAGCATCTCGGTGCGGCCGAGGATGACGCCGAGCGGGTTCTTCAGATCATGCGCGACGGTGCCGAGAATCTCGTTCTTGAAGCCGTTGGCGCGCTGCAGCCGCAGCCATTGCGCCGAGAGGCGGCGGTTGGCCTGCATCAGCGCGCGGGTGCGCTGGGCGACGCGGTCTTCCAGCTGGGTGTTGGCGGCCTGGAGCTGCTGGTAGAGGATGACGTTGTCGAAGGCGATCGAGAGCCGGCTGGAGAAGATCTCGACCAACGAGCGGTCGGTCTCCGACAGCTCGCGCTCGGCCTGGAGCAGCACAACGACCTCGCGGCCGCTTCCGGTGCGCAAATAGATCACGCTGCGGTGGTCGGCGAACTCGTTCTTGCGGCGCTGGAACGCGTCCTCCACCATCTGGCGCAGCTCGGGGTCGAGCGCCTTCGACGTTGTCATGCCGATGAAGCGGCTGTAGCAGCCGCTGCCGGCGAGCACCGAGAGCTCGGGATCGACGCCGCCATTGTCGCGCAAAACCAGTATACCGGCGCAATCGACATTGAGCAGCGAGGCGAGCTGGGTCAGCACGCCCTCGGCGAGCCGCTGCATCGACTTGAAATCGTACAGCGTCGAGGCGGCGTCGATGATGATCTCGAGCCCGCGCCGGGTCTGCAGCATGCGCTCGAGCTGCTGGTAGGAGCGCAGCGCCGCGGTCAGCGAGGTGAACAGCTTGTCGGCGGTGAGCTCGGTCTTGGCCTTGTAGTCGTTGATGTCGTACTGCACGATCACGCGCCGCTCGGGCGCCTGGCCGGGCTGCCCGGTGCGCAGGATGATGCGCACGGTCTCGTTCTTGAGCTCGTTGCGGATGTACTCGACCAGGTCGAGGCCGGCGACGTCCGTTTCCATGATGACGTCGAGCAGCACGGCGGCGATGTCGCTGTGCGCGGCCATCAGCTTGCGACCTTCCGCCGCGGAATGGGCAGAGAGGATCTCCAGGCCCTGGCCGTTGAGACTGTAGTCCGACAGCGCGAAGCGGGTGCCGTCATGCACGGCCTGATCGTCGTCGATGACGGCGATCTTCCATTTCCGGGCGTCAACATCCTCCGACGCGGTACCGGTGTCGTCGATCAGGTGGAGGACATCGTCCGGTTCGGCCATTGAGAAGTCCCGTCAGTCTCTGTGCTTTGCGCGCCGCCCCTGGCGACCCGGGGCATGATAATGCGAAATGTAGTGCCTTGTCCCAGCTTGGATTCCAGCATCATCCGACCGCCGAGCTGCTGGGTGACGAGGTTATAGACGATATGGAGCCCGAGTCCCGTCCCACCTTCATTGCGCCTTGTGGTAAAAAATGGGTCAAAGGCCTGGCGCTGCACGTCGGAGGTCATGCCGGCCCCGTCATCGGTGAAGATGATCTCGACGTCGTCCGCCCCGCGCGGCCGCGCCGAGATGGTGATCGTGCCGGCACGGCCGTCGGCAAAGGCGTGGTTGGCGGTGTTGAGGAAGAGGTTGGTCAGGATCTGGCCGTAGGAGCCGGGATAACCGTCGAGCAGCAGCCCCTCGGGCATGTCGACATGGAGCGTGATCGGCGACCGCTTCAGCACCGGCCGCAGGCTCGCAATGATCTGGTCGGTGGCTTCGCTCAAGGAGAATTGCCGCCGCTCGGCATGGGAGCGGTCGACCGCGACCTGCTTGAACGACTGGATCAGTTCGCCGGCGCGCTGCAGGTTGGCGACCAGCTGCTGCGAGGCGTCGCGCGAGGACTGCACGAATTCTTCGAGCTGCGAGCGGCGCAGGCCGCCTTCGCCCTTGAGCTGGGCCTCGAAGATCTCGGTGCGCCGGGCAAAGCTGGACGCGACCGTCAGGCTGATGCCGATGGGGTTGTTGACCTCGTGGGCGACGCCGGCGACGAGGCCGCCGAGGGCTGCGAGCCGCTCGGCATCGATCAGATTCTGCTGCGCGGTGTTGAGCTCGAGCAGCGCGCTCTCGGCCTTCTCCTTGGACGCGCGCAGCTCGTCCTCGGTCTCGCGCTTGGCAATCGCGTTTTCGCGGAACACTTCCACCGCGCGCGCCATGGCGCCGACTTCGTCGCGCGCGCGCGTGCCCTGCACCTCGCGGCCGAGGTCGCCGAGCGTAATCGCGCGCATCGCGGCCATGATCTGCTGCAGCGGCAGCCGGATCGACAGCGCGATCAGCACGCCGGCGGTGAGGATGATGCCGAGGAAGATCACGGCGATGGAAAGAACACGCCGCGAAATGTCCGCGAGCGTCCGGTCGAACGTCTCCTGCGCCTTCTGCTCGCGCTGGCG
Source organism: Bradyrhizobium sp. LB13.1 (assembly GCF_054056815.1). NCBI lineage: Bacteria > Pseudomonadati > Pseudomonadota > Alphaproteobacteria > Hyphomicrobiales > Nitrobacteraceae > Bradyrhizobium > Bradyrhizobium sp. LB13.1. The sequence continues at coordinate 1,062,405 of NZ_JBSRYQ010000001.1, forward strand.
CATCTTGGTGGAGAGGTCGTCGATGGCGCCGATCGCCTCGGCCTGGTTGGCGTCGATGGTGTTGCGCAGCAGCTCGGTGCGGCTCGTGAGCTGTTCGGAGAGCTTTGCAAAGCCCTCGCGCAGCGCGGCGGTGCGGGCCCCGAGCTTTTGCAGCGCCATGCGCTGGAGATCGTTGTCGGCGAGATCGATCATGACCGGGATGGTTGTCTCGATCGTCTCGGTGTTGCGCCGCGCCTCGTCGGCTGCGGCCGGTGACAGCGACAGATAGTAGGAATTGGCCGCGACCAGCATCGCGGTGAAGGCCTCGCGCGACTTGCCGAGCGACGGCCAGATCAGCGCGTCGCGATGGCCGGTGGCGCCTTCGATGATGGAGTAGAGGCCGGCCATGTCCCTGGCGGGTCCCTGCACCTGATCCTCGTAGGTCCTGGCGATGGTGACCTGCACGCTGCGCAGTTCGCCAAAGCCGTTGAGAAAGCGGTCGGTGGTACGCTCCAGCTCCTCGACCGAGCCCGACAGCATCGGGTCGTTGGCGGCGCGGTTGGTGAGCGTACCCAGCACCGGCCTCGCGCAGCAGCAGGATCTCGGCGAACAGATCCGGGCTCGGCTGGTTGATGTAGCGGTGGATCAGATTGTGCAGCCGCCCGGTCTCGCTTTCGAGCAGCGCCAGAATCCGGTCGGACTCGCGCACCTGGCGCACGTCGTCCCAGGCCGAGCCGAGCACCTGCGAGCCGTTCCAGATCAGCGCGACCAGCACCACCACCACGGCGGAATTCAGCGCCGCGATCGACAGGATGCGCCAGCGGATCGGCACCGCCCGGAGCGCACCGAGGAGCCGCGCGCGCAGCCGCCCGATCGGGCCGGGCGGCCTGTCTGCGTGCTCGCTCTGTCCAAGCCCGGGCAAGAGGCCTTACTCCACCTTGCGAATGCGTTCGATCAGCGCAGTCGCGGCGGGATCGTCGACGGTCCTCGCGTAGACCACGCTCTTCACCGGGCCGAGGCCGTTGTAGATCGACCGCGCGCCGGAATCGCAGAGGGCGAGGCCGACCAGGCCGCAGGGCTCGAAACTGCCGAGTGTCTCGCTGCCGATAGGGCCGTCCAGCACCTTCTGCATGTGCTCGATGGACCGGAACAGGATCTCGTGCCGGCCGTCGCTGCGCTCGGCGATCAGGGCGCCCATGTAGCGCAGCGCCTGCACAGTCGGATAATCCTCGGTCTGGGTGTCGGCCGCGCGGAATTCACGCGCAACGGCGCTCGTCGCGCAGATGGCGATCACAAGCGCGACGAAAACCACCCCGGTCCGCGAGCGTTCGGCACGGTTCAACACTGGCACACTCAACCCCTCAGTGGTGGAGTCTATGGCGGAAGCAAAAGGTTCAATGCAATCTAGCAGATGGTCAAGGGAAGGCCATCCCGTGGGGGCCCGCGGCGTGATTGTGCGGCACGGCCGGCGCGCATTCCCGGTTGAAACCGCAAATGCTCCGCCTTAAGCAGGGACAGCCGCCTTTCGTCGTGCGGCACGGGAAGAGCCATCGTGACTTCAGCATCGCGCCTTTTGCAGATCGTCGCCGCCTTTGCGGCTCTTTCATTGGCCACGCCGGTGCGTGCCGTCACCGACATCGCGTGGTGGCACGCCATGTCCGGCGAGCTCGGCCGGCAGCTCGAGAAGCTCGCCTCCGATTTCAACGCCTCGCAGCCGGATTATCGCGTCGTGCCGACTTACAAGGGCAATTACACCGAGACGGTGACGGCAGCGATCTTCGCCTTCCGCTCGCGCAGCCAGCCCGCGATCGTCCAGGTCAACGAGGTCGCCACCGCCACCATGACCGCGGCCAAGGGCGCGATCTATCCCGTGTTCAGCCTGATGCGGGACATGAACGAGCCGTTCTCGCTCGGCGATTACCTTCCCGCCGTCTCCGGCTACTACACCGATGCGGCCGGCAATCTCTTGTCTTTCCCGTTCAATTCGTCGACGCCGATCCTCTATTACAACAAGACCATGTTCCGCGACGCGGGCCTCGATCCGGAGACGCCGCCGAAGACCTGGCCGGAGCTTGGCGCTGCTGCAAAACGTCTGCGCGATCGCGGCGCGGTGTGTGGCTTCACCACGTCCTGGCCGTCCTGGATCCATGTCGAGAACTTTTCGGCGTTTCACAATCTGCCGCTGGCGACGCGGGCCAACGGCTTTGCCGCGCTCGATGCGGAGTTGACCATCAATAATGCGCCTCTCGTGAACCACGTCGCCCAGCTCGCCGAATGGCAGAAGACCAAGGTGTTTGACTATAGCGGCCGCGGCCAGTCGGCCGAGCCGCGCTTCCAGAACGGCGAATGCGGCATCTTCATCGGCTCCTCGGCGACGCGGGCCGACATCAAGGCGAATTCGAAATTCGAGATCGGCTACGGCATGATGCCGTATTGGCTCGACGTGAAAGGCGCGCCGCAGAACTCGATCATCGGCGGCGCTACGCTGTGGGTGCTGCGCGATCGCCCGCGCGAGGAATACAAGGGTGTGGCGCGGTTCTTCGCCTATCTGTCGCAGCCCGGCGTTCAGGCCGCCTGGCACCAGAACACCGGCTATCTGCCGATCACCCGCGCCGCCTTCGAGCTGACGCGCGCGCAAGGTTTTTACGAGCGCAATCCGGGGTCGGCGATCTCGTTCGAGGAGATCACGCTGCATCCCCCGACGGAGAATTCGAAGGGCATCCGGCTCGGCTCCTTCGTGCTGATCCGCGGCGCGATCGAGGACGAGCTGGAGCAGGCCTTTGCCGGCCGCAAGAGCGCCCAAGGAGCGCTCGATTCCGCGGTCGAACGCGGCAACAAGCTGCTGCGCCAGTTCGAGCGCGCCAGCCCGGATAGGTAGCGGCGATCCGAGCGCGCGCCTCGTCCTTCGAGACGACCGCTTCTAGCGGTCTCCTCAGGATGAGGCTCAAGCGGCATCGGTGCCCGTTGAAATTGCTGCCGCGCACTCCGCCCTCATCCTGAGGAGCCCGCCAAAGCGGGCGTCTCGAAGGATGGGCCCCCGGGGATTGTTTGAAATGCTATTAAAGTTGCGATGTCGATGACGCTACCTCACTTCGCCGACGCAGAAAGCTTTCGCGCCTGGCGCTCCGCTTCCTCGCGATGGCTGCCGATCGCGCTCGACATCGTGCGCAGTCACGGTGTCGATGTCAGCGCGCCGCATGTGTTTGCGACCGGCACCAATCTCGTCGTCGGCCTCAGTGACCGGCTGATCCTGAAAATCTTCCCGCCGCTGCTTCGCGCGCAATTCGTCTCAGAGCGCGGCTCGCTGACGCAGCTTGCCGGCCGTCTACATTTGCCGATTCCCGAGATCGTCGCGGAAGGCGAGCGCGACGACTGGCCTTATCTGATCATCACGCGCCTTGCCGGCACGCTCGGCTCGGAGGTCTGGCCGCAATTAGCCGAAGCGCAGAAGGAGCGCGTGCTGCGTCAGATCGGCGAGACCATTGCGTCCGTGCAGCGCGCGCCGCTCGGCCCGCTCGCGCAAATCCAGCCGCGCTGGGACCACTTCATGCGCGCCCAGATGCTGGGCTGCAAGGCGCGGCACACGCGTCTCGGCCTTGCGCCGAAATTCCTCGCCGGCCTCGACGATCTCCTGCGCGACGCGCCAAAACTCATTCCGATGGACGCGCCGCCGGTGATCCTGATCGGCGAATACATTCCAGAGAACTTCTTGCTCGCCTGCCGCGACGATCAATGGTCGCTCGCCGGCCTGTTCGACTTCGGCGACGTGCTCGCGGGATGGCGCGATTACGATTTGCTCGGCCCCAGTGCGTTCATGGCGGCGGGCCGGCCGGGGAGGGTGCGCAACCTGCTCGAAGGCTTTGGTTATGCAAAGCTCGATTTCGCGCTCAAGCGCCGGCTGATGGCGCTGATGCTCCTCCACCGCGCCAGCGACCTCAACAGCCACATCTGCATCGAGGGCTGGCAGGATAAGGCGAACGATCTTGTCGAGTTGCAGGATCTGATCTGGCCGGGATGACGCCCACGAGTTGAGCGCGGAGTACGGCAGTCTATTTTATGTGCAAATACGCCTCTTTGTATGCAATGCCTTGGCATCTTGATCAGCGGCTGCCGGGCCGAAAAGCTATATTATCACGTACTAACAACATCTTATTGATTGACTAGCGTCTCGTTAAGCCTTGGCACGAACCTTGCGAATCCAGTTCCAACCAAAAACTTTTGAGTTGGAGCCGTTTCATGAAGCGCCGCGATTTCCTCAAGTCCGTTTCCGGATTGGCCGCTGGTGCGGCGCTTCCGGCCATGCCGTCGGTGATCTCGTCCGCCCAGGCCGATGCGCGGTCGGAGACGCTGCTGATCGTCTCGGAAGGTGGCCCCAACAATCTCGACATCCACGGCGTCGGCACCAACGTGCCCGGCTATGAAGTGTCCTGGAATTGCTACGACCGCCTGATCAGCCACGAGATGAAGAGCGGCCCCGGCGGCGTGCCCTATTACGACCGCGACAAGTTTAGGGGTGAGCTCGCCGAAGATTTCAAGATCGACGACATGTCGGTCACCTTCACGCTGAAGAAGAACGCCAAATTCCACGATGGCGCGCCTGTGACCGCCAAGGACGTCAAATGGTCGCTTGACCGCGCCGTCAGCGTCGGCGGCTTTCCGACCTTCCAGATGAGCGCGGGCTCGCTGACGAAACCCGAGCAGTTTGTCGTGATCGACGACTACACGGTGCGCGTCGACTTCCTGAAGAAGGACAAGCTGACGATCCCCGATCTCGCGGTGATCGTGCCCTGCATCATCAACTCCGAACTGGTGAAGAAGAACGCCAGCGAAAAAGACCCCTGGGGTCTTGAGTACACGAAGCAGCAGACCGCGGGCTCGGGCGCCTACAAGGTAACGAAGTGGACCGCCGGCACCGAAGTGGTGATGGAGCGCAACGAGGATTGGGTCGGCGGCCCCTTGCCGAAGATCAAGCGCGTGATCTGGCGCATGGTGCCGCAGGCCGGCAACCGCCGGGCGTTGCTCGAGCGCGGCGACGCCGACATCTCCTACGAGCTGCCGTTCAAGGACTTTCAGGAGATGAAGGCGAGCGGCAAGCTCAACGTGGTGTCGCTGCCGTTCTCCAACGGCATCCAGTATATCGGCATGAACGTCACCAAGCCGCCGTTCGACAATCCCAAGGTACGTCAGGCGGTCGCCTACGCGATTCCCTATCAGAAGATCATGGACGCGGTGATGTTCGGGCTCGCGAACCCGATGTTCGGCGCGCCGAAGGACAAGCCGACCGAAGTCGCCTGGCCGCAGCCGCACAAATACAACACCGACATGGACAAGGCGAAGGCGCTGCTCGCTGAAGCCGGCTATGCCAATGGCTTCGAGACCACGATCTCGTTCGATTTGAATTTCGCCGGCGTCAACGAGCCGCTCTGCGTGCTGGTGCAGGAGAGTCTGGCCCAGATCGGCATCAAGACCACCATCAACAAGGTGCCCGGCGCCAACTGGCGCACCGAATTGAACAAGAAGGAGATGCCGCTCTTCACCAACGTGTTCTCGGGCTGGCTCGATTACCCCGAGTACTTCTTCTACTGGTGCTATCACGGCAACAATTCCGTCTTCAACACCATGAGCTACAAGTCGGCGGAGATGGACAAGCTCATCGACGGCGCGCGCAATGCGGCAGCTGTCGGCGACACGGCGACCTACGACACCGACGTGAAGGGCTTTGTCGATCTCGCCTACAGCGACATCCCGCGCATCCCGCTGTACCAGCCCTTCGTCAACGTCGCGATGCAGAAGAACATCAGCGGCTACCAATACTGGTTCCACCGCCGCCTGGATTACCGCGCGATGGCGAAGGGGTGAGGGGTCATGGCGGGCGCTGTCCTTCGGAATGAGGTGAGCACGCTCTTCAGGCTCCCTCCCCCCTTGTGGGGGAGGGTTGGGGAGAGGGGTAGCCACGAACTCCGATCTCTCCCGGAGCCACCCCCCTCCCCAGCCCTCCCCCACAAGGGGGGAGGGAACGCAGCGGAGCGTGCGGCGCGAGCGTCCTCACAAGCGCAGCGCACGAGGAGCACCTCATGCTGACCATGATCGGCAAGCGCCTGATGTTCGCGATTCCCTCGCTGATCGGGGTCGTCATCGTCACCTTCCTGCTGACCCGCGCGCTGCCGGGCGATCCCGCCGCGTATTTCGCTGGGCCCGCCGCAACGAAGGAAGCCGTGGAGCAGATCCGGAAAAAACTCGGCCTCGACAAGCCGCTGATCGAGCAGTTCTTCCGCTACACCAACGATCTCGCCCATGGCGATTTCGGCAATTCGCTCACGACGGGCCAGCCGGTCGCGGCCGAGATCCGCAACCGCCTGCCGGCCTCCGCCGAGTTGACGCTGCTCGGCCTCATCGTCTCGGTCGTCATCGCGATTCCACTCGGCGTGCTGGCGGCGACGCGGCCGGGATCGTGGGTCGACCATCTCTGTCGCGTGACGACGACGGCCGGCGTCTCGCTGCCAGTGTTCTTCACCGGCCTCGTGCTGGTCTATGTCTTCTATTTCCGGCTCGGCTGGTCGCCCGCGCCGCTCGGCCGGCTCGATGTGTTCTACAGCGCGCCGCCGACGGTCACAGGCTTCTATCTGATCGACACCTTGATCGCGCGAGACTTCGAGGCGTTCCGCTCGGCATGCAGCCAGCTGATCCTGCCGGCGACGACGCTTGCGATCTTCTCGCTGGCGCCAATCGCGCGCATGACGCGCGCCTCGATGCTGGCGGTGCTGTCGTCCGAGTTCGTGCGCACCGCGCGCGCCAGCGGCCTGTCCCCGGCAACCGTCATCGTCACCTATGCCTTCCGCAACGCGATGCTTCCGGTCATCACCACGCTGAGCATGGTGTTCTCGTTCCTGCTCGGCGCCAACGTGCTGGTGGAGAAAGTGTTCGCCTGGCCAGGCATCGGCTCCTATGCGGTCGAGGCGCTGATCTCGTCGGACTTCGCGCCGGTGCAGGGTTTCGTGCTGACCATGGCGGTGATGTACGTGCTGCTCAATCTCGTGATCGACATTCTCTATGGCGTGATCGATCCGCGCGTGCGCTTGGAGGGCTAATCATGAGCACCGTTGCGCCTGCTGTTGAACCTGTCGGTCCCGCGCGGACCTCAGGGTTCGTCGCGCTGCTCGACCAGACCCGCTACGTGCTTGGCGAGAACAAGGTTACGGGCTTTGCCTTCGCGCTGCTGATCGTGATCCTCCTTGCCGCGGTCTTCGGTCCCTATGTGGTGCCGTATGATCCGCTGGCGTCCGACACCGCCGCGTCGTTGAAGCCGCCCTCGGCTGCGCACTGGTTCGGCACCGACCAGCTTGGTCGCGACATCTTCAGCCGGGTCGTCGTGGCGACGCGGCTCGACGCGTTCATCGCGGTGGCCTCCGTCGTGCTGGTGTTTTTGATGGGCGGGCTCGCCGGCATCGCCGCCGGCTATTTCGGCGGCTGGACCGACCGTATCGTCGGCCGCATCGCCGACACCATCATGGCCTTTCCGCTGTTCGTGCTCGCCATGGGCATCGTCGCGGCGCTCGGCAACACAGTGCAGAACATCATTTTGGCGACCGCGATCGTGAACTTCCCGCTCTATGCCCGGGTCGCGCGCGCCGAAGCCAATGTGCGCCGCAATGTCGGCTTCGTTCAGGCGGCGCGTCTCTCCGGCAACGGTGAATTCCGTATTCTTCTCGTGCATATTCTGCCCAACATCATGCCGATCATGATCGTGCAGATGTCGCTGACCATGGGCTACGCCATCCTCAATGCCGCCGGCCTGTCCTTCATCGGCCTCGGCGTGCGTCCGCCGACGGCGGAATGGGGCATCATGGTCGCCGAAGGCGCGGGCTTCATGGTCTCCGGCGAATGGTGGATCGCGCTGTTCCCCGGCCTCGCGCTGATGGTCGCCGTGTTCTGCTTCAACCTCCTCGGCGACGGCCTGCGCGACATCGTCGACCCCCAGCGGAGGACGTGATGGCTGGAGTACGCGCAAATTTCCGCTCAAAATTCTCCAATGAAATCAATCCCATTTTACTGTGCATGGGGTTGTTTTCGACGCTTTTGTTTGGGAGGCACCCTTGACCGCCCGGCCCCTGCTCGACGTCCAGGACCTCACGGTCGAATTCAACACCCGCCGCGGCATCGTCAAGGCGGTGCAGCACGTCAACATCTCCGTCGCCAAGGGCGAGACGCTTGCCATCGTCGGCGAGTCCGGCTCCGGCAAATCGGTGACGTCGTATGCGGTGATGCGCATCCTCGACCGCGCGGGGCGGATCGCCGAGGGCTCGGTGATGTTCTCCGGGATCGACGTCAAGGCCGCGACCGAAGACCAGATGCGCGACCTGCGCGGCCGCGAAGTCTCGATGATCTTCCAGAACCCGCGCGCCGCGCTCAATCCGATCCGGAAAGTGGGCGATCAGATCGAGGACGTGCTGCGCACCCATGTGCGGCAGGCCATGGTCTCGGACCGCGGAGAAAAGGCGATCGAGGCGCTGGAGCAGGTCAAGATCGCCCGCCCGCGCGAGCGCTATCACGCCTATCCATTCGAGCTGTCCGGCGGGATGTGCCAGCGCGTCGTCATCGCGCTCGCGCTCGCCTGCAATCCACAGCTTTTGATCGCGGACGAACCGACGACTGGATTGGACGTCACCACGCAGAAGGCGGTGATGGACCTGATCGTCGAGCTGACTAAGCGCAAGGCGATGTCCACCATCCTGATCACCCACGATCTCGGCCTTGCGGCAGCCTATTGCGACCGCGTCGTGGTGATGGAGAAGGGCCGGGTGGTCGAGACCGCAAAGGCCGCCGACATTTTCGCCAATCCGCAGCACCCCTACACGAAGAAGCTGATGCGCGCGACGCCTCGGCTCGGCGTGAGCTTGCGGGATCTGTTGCCGGAGGAGGAGGGCTCAGCTGTTCTGGCCGCGCCTGACCCGGCCATCCACCAGGCGTGGCAAGACGAGGCCAGGAAGAGCGACCAGCCTCTTCTCCTCATCGAAAAGCTGGTCAAGGAATATCCTCGCCAGGGCGCGACCGCGACGCTCGGCAAATTGTTCGGCCGCAAGCCGCCGGTCGAGCCGGATGTGTTCCGCGCGGTCGACGGCATCAGCTTTTCCATCGGTCATGGCGAGAGCGTCGGCCTGGTCGGCGAGTCCGGCTGCGGCAAATCGACCACGTCGATGATGGTGATGCGGCTCTTGGACCCGACCTCGGGCCTGATCCAGTTCGACGGCGAGGACATCGGCGGCATTGCGCCGGCGGGATTTGCCCGGCTGCCGCAACGCAGCCGTATCCAGATGGTGTTCCAGGATCCGACCGACAGCCTCAACCCGCGCTTTACCGCCGCACGCGCCATCATCGACCCCATCATGCAGCTCGGCGACATCAGGGGGCGCGATGCGCTGCGCACCCGCTGCGAGGAACTGGCCACCATGGTGGGCCTGCCGCTCAATCTGCTCGATCGCTTCCCGCATCAATTGTCGGGCGGCCAGAAGGCCCGCGTCGGCATTGCCCGCGCCATCGCCCTGCACCCAAAGCTCGTCATTCTGGATGAGCCGACCGCGGCGCTCGACGTCTCGGTGCAAGCCGTGGTGCTCAATCTGCTTCAGGACCTCAAGGCACGGCTAGGTATGAGCTATCTGTTCGTCTCGCATGATTTGAATGTGGTGCGCTTGTTGTGCGATCGTGTCATTGTCATGCGGTCGGGTCGAATCGTCGAAGAAGGCTCTTCCGACAGAGTTTTGAGCGATCCGCAGGACGATTACACCAAGGAGCTGCTGACGGCGATCCCGCATCCGCCGTTGCCGTTGCATTGATTGTTTGGGAGCGTGATGGCCGAACCGCTGGACGATTACATCGACGCCGTATCGCAGGCGCTGGCATTGCCGGTCGAGGACGCTTGGCGACCGGCCATTCGCGCCAACCTCGAAGTCTCGTTGCGGCTCGGCCGCCTCGTCGACGAATTCGCGCTGCCGGACGAGACCGAGCCGGCGCCCGTGTTCACCGTCTGACGCCGCCATGACGACCAAGCCAGAGATGACAGCTTCCGATATCGCGAGCGCGGTTGCGGGCCGCAAAATGTCGGCGCTCGATGCGACCGAAGCAGCGCTTGCGCGCATCAAGCAGCACGACACCATCCTCAATGCGTTCACCGACATCACCGCCGATCGCGCCCGTGCCAAAGCGCGCGCGATCGACGCCGATATCGCCGCTGGCAAGTCCGTCGGCCCGCTCGCCGGCGTGCCCTTCGCGGTGAAGAACCTGTTCGACGTCGCGGGCCTCGCCACACGCGCAGGCTCGAAGATCAACCGAGACCGCGTGCCCGCCACGCGCGATGCCACGCTGATCGAGCGCATGGAGGCCGCCGGCGCCGTGCTGGTCGGTGCGCTCAACATGGGCGAATACGCCTATGACTTCACCGGCGAGAATGTCCATCACGGTCCCTCGCGCAATCCGCATGACACCACGCGAATGAGCGGCGGCTCCTCCGGCGGCTCGGGCAGCGCTGTCGGCGGCGCGCTGGTGCCGATCGCGCTCGGCTCTGATACCAACGGTTCGATCCGCGTGGCCGTCCTCCTTCTGCGGCATCTTTGGCCTGAAGCCGACCTATGGCCGGCTCTCGCGCGCGCGCTCGTTTCCGTTCGTCGCGAGCCTCGATCATCTCGGCCCGTTCGCGCGCTCGGCCACCGATCTCGCGCTCGCCTACGACGCGATGCAGGGCCCGGATGCCGACGATGCCGCCTGCACGACGCGCGGGATAGAGCCGACGCTGCCGCTGCTCGCCAATCCGGTTTCGGATCTGCGCATTGCGATCGCCGGCGGGTACTTCCAGCAGAATCTGTTTCCGGAAGCCGTCGAGGCTATCGGTCGCGTCGCCAAGGCGCTGGGCGCAACGCGCGTGGTGGACGTGCCCGAAGCCGCGCGCGCCCGTGCCGCGGCCTATGTCATCAGCACCACCGAAGGCGCCTCGCTGCATCTCGATCGCCTGCGCAAGCGGCCGAACGATTTCGATCCAGCCGTGCGCGACCGGTTGATCGCGGGCGCCATGGTGCCGGCGCCGCTGGTCGACCGCGCCCAGAAATTCCGTCGCTGGTATCGCGCGCAACTCGCCGAGGTCTTCAAGTCCGTCGACGTGTTGCTCGCCCCCGCGACGCCTTGCACCGCGCCAAAGCTCGGCCAGGTCAATTTCAGCCTTGGCGGCGTTGAGCTGCCGGTGCGCGCCAATATCGGTATCCACACCCAGCCGATCTCGTTCATCGGTCTGCCGGTCGTCGCGGTGCCGGTGCCGCTCGAGCCGCTGCCGATCGGCGTGCAGATCATCGCCGCGCCCTGGCGCGAGGACATCGCGCTGCGCGTTGCCTACGCGTTGGAGAAGATGGGCGTCGTCGCCGCGCCCAGCCCAAAAGGATTTTGAGATGGAGATCGATCTCCCCGACGTGATCGCGGAAGTCAAAGCCGCGTTCGACCGCTACGAGCAGGCGCTGATCACTAACGACGTCGCCGTGCTCGGCGAGCTCTTCCGCAACGATCCCCGCACGCTGCGCTATGGCATCGGCGAGAACCTCTACGGCTATGAGGCGATCTCCGGTTTTCGAGCCGGGCGCTCGCCGGTCGGCCTCAACCGCCGCACTGCGAAAACCGTGATCACCAGCTATGGGCGCGACACCGCGGTCGCCTCCACCCTGTTCTATCGCGACACGATGCCGGGTAAGGTCGGCCGGCAGATGCAGACCTGGGTAAAATTCCCGGAGGGCTGGCGCGTCGCCGCCGCCCATGTCAGCATCATCGACGAGTCGAAAGAGACCTGATCGTATGACGCTTGACGACCTTCCGCAGGGAACACTGCCGGCCGAGCCGGTGGTGCCGCGCGTCGACCGGGCGTCGCCTTCGGTGCAGAAGGTCACGCGCGCCGAGGAGCTGCGCCTGCAGCTCGCCGACGAGATCGTGCGCGGAGCCCTTGCCCCCGGCGCGCCGCTTGACGAAACCGACATCGCGCGCCGCTTCAGCGTTTCGCGCACGCCGGTGCGGGAAGCACTGCGCCAGCTCGTGGCAAGCGGCCTCGTCGAAGCGCGTGCTCATCGCGGCGCGGTCGTGGCGCAGCCTTCATTCGAACGGCTGACAAGCATGTTCGAGGCGATGGCGGAGCTGGAGGCGCTCTGTGCAGGTCTCGCGGCCGAGCGCATGTCTGCCGTCGAGCGCCACGGCCTGGAGGCCATCCACGAAGAGCTGCGGGTCTTGAGCTACACCGGCAATCCCGATCGTTTCCACGAGGTCAACGAGCGCTTCCACAACGCGATCTATGCGGGATCGCAGAACGGCTACATCGCCGAGATCACGCTGGCGACGCGCGTCCGCGTGCAGCCGTTCCGCCGCGCCCAGTTCCGCAACCTTGGACGTCTCGCCAAATCCCAAGCCGAGCACGACCGCGTCGTCGTCGCCATCATGCGCGGCGACAAGCAGGGCGCCGCCGCCGCGATGCGCGCGCATATCGAGCTGGTGCGCGGGGAGTACGAGATCTACGCGGTGTCGGTGTGATCTCCTCATCCTGAGGAGCGGCCGAAGGCCGCGTCTCGAAGGATGAAAAGCCGAGATGCAGCCGCGTGGCCTTCATGGTTCGAGACGGCGCCTGCGCGCCTCCTCACCATGAGGAGATGCACCTATCCCGTCGCCTTCTCCGCCATATACTTTCGCCAACCGCCATAGGCCGTAATGTCGCGGGCGTCGCCCAGCACTTCCGGCTCGACGAGAAACCCCTTCACGTTGCGGCCGTCGGCCAGCCGCACCGTGCCGATCGCCATCGGCGCGGGGATCGCGTTGACGAACTTGCCGAAAGCGGACGACGACAGCGACCATATCTCCAGCTCGATCGACGCGCCCTTGCCGGCTTCGACGCGCAGCATGCCCGGCTTCGGCGGCGTGGTCTTCAATGCGTAGAGCTTGTAGTCAGCCGCGGTCCTGGTCGTCTCGATCAGGTGGCCGTTCAGCGCTTTCAGCTCGCCGTTCAGCGCCATGCCTGACAGATGCGCGCCGACGACGGCGATCGGAATTCCATCGACGCTGGTCGCGGCAAGCGGCGCGAGCGCAGACTGCGCCACGCCCCTTGCGCCAAGCGTCAGCTCCGTAGCCGCGTGAAACACGCGGCCGATGCTCGCGAGCAGCGCGTCATGTCCGGCCGGCGCAAGCAGCGTGATGCCGAATGGAATGCCGTCGTCACGCATCGCTGCCGGCACCGCGAGGCCGCAGAGGTCGAGCAGATTCACGAAATTGGTGTAGGTACCGAGCCGGCTGTTGAGCTCGACCGGATTGGCCAGCACCTGAGCGGTCGTATAGACCGTCGGTGCCGTCGGCAGCACCAGCGCGTCGATGTTCGTGAAGGTGCGCTCGGCGATCTTGCGCAGGCCCTGCAAGCGGTAGAGCGCGGAGAAGGTTTCCGCCGCCGTCAGCCGCGCGCCGGCCACGGTGATCTCGCGCGTCACCGGATGGATCGCATCCGGCGCGGACGCCAGCAGGTCGCGGATCACGAGATAGCGCTCGGCGACCCACGGTCCCTCGTAGAGCAGCCGCGCCGATCTCGTAGAACGGCTCGAGGTCGAACTCGACGAGCGCTGCGCCAAGCGCGGTCCAGCGCTTCAGCGCATCGCTAAAGGCCGCTTCCGCCTTCTTGTCGCCGAAAAAGATCAGCTGTCCGTTGCGCGGCACGCCGAGACGCAGGTTTGCCGGGAGCGGCGTGATCGCGCCCAGCCGCCGATCGCGCGAGAACGGATCGGCCTGGTCGGGGCCAGTCATCACGGAGAGCGCCAACGCGGCGTCGTCCACGGTCAGTGCGAACACCGAGATGCAGTCGAGCGTCCGGCAGGCCGGCACCAGGCCAGCGGTCGAGATCATGCCGAGGCTCGGCTTCAGCCCGACGATGTTGTTGAGCATCGCCGGCACGCGTCCGGAGCCGGCGGTGTCAGTTCCCAGTGACAGCGGCACCAGCCCGGCGCCGACGGCGGTGGCCGAGCCCGAGCTCGATCCGCCGGGAATGAGATCATCGCGGATCGAATTGCGAGGAATGCCATGAGGGGAGCGTACGCCGACGAGGCCGGTCGCGAACTGGTCGAGATTGGTCTTGCCGATGATGATGGCGCCGGCGGCGCGCAGCCGTTGCACCGCGGTCGAATCATGCATCGGCGTATACGAGAAGGCCGGGCAGGCCGCGGTGGTCGGAAATCCCAGCGCGTCGATATTGTCCTTTACCACGACCGGCACGCCATAGAGCGGCAGGCTGGCGGCGTCCTTCGTGGCGAGCTTCTCGGCCTCCGTGATCGCGTCCTTTTCGTCGCGCAGGCTGATGAACACGGCCGGATCGTTGTGGTCGCGGATGCGCTGATAGGTGCGTGCGACCGTCTGCGCCGGCGTGAGCGTGCCCGCGCGATGCGCGGCCACAATCGCGGCGATCGTTTCAGGCTGCTCAGCCCCCATTCCAGCCCTCATGGCGACAAAACTCCGGCTACGGCTCTTCACCCGGATCGAAGCAAGCGATGTGCCATTGTGTACACGATCCGGGCAGGACGAGTGCTCCGGATATTATCGGGGGATCAGTGGCTTGGGGGATATTTCGAGGGTCGGGTGGCCGTCGTGCCAGCGCCCTGCCGGGGGGCATTTGCATAAATAGTGGGCAGTCTGGGTCAGGTGAAGTCAGCGAGGATCCGCAGCAGCCGCCCCCGGTTCTCCTTGCCGATCCTGTCCTCGACATGCCGCTCGTGCTCCGCGGCGAGGCGCTTGAATTTCGCCAGCGCCGTCTCGCCTTGCGCGGTGAGGTGCAGGGCATGGGAGCGCCGGTCGGTCTTCGATCTGACCCGCTTCACGAGCCTGCGCTGTTCGAGGCTGTCGAGCAGATGCACAAGCCGCGCGCGCTCGATGCCGAGGCGCTTGGCCACCGCCATCTGCGAAAGGCCGGGATTGGCGCCGATCACTGTCAGCACCGAATATTGCGTCGGCCGGATATCGACATTGCCGAGCGTTTTGACGAAGTCCTGGAAAATCCAGATCTGGAAGCGCCGCACCGCATAACCGGCGTGGCCGACCAGTGCATCGAGGCCGATTTCGTCCGCGTCGTTCCGCGGCGTTGCGCCGTTGGCCGCACGCTTGCGTGGGAAAGTCTGGGCTGCGGTGGTTGTCACGTCGGGTCTCCTGCCGGGCCATTGTTGTAGCGCCTTCGCCGTGCCAGCGGAAGATTGTTGTTGACGACAACAATTGCCACGCCCAACATTATGGTCAACGCGGCCCGCGACGAGGCTGCGGCCGATCCCGGCTTCCGGGCGAGGAGGAAACCATGACAGCCGCCCCACGCGGTGATGCTTCGAGCCTGTTCGCGACGCCCAAAACCGTTGCCGAGCATCGCGCCGACGGCAGCATCGTGCTGCGCTCGCCCGACCCCTTGCGCAATGGCGCGCGCTGCATCGGCGACTGGCTGGAGCAATGGGCGCGGCAGAGGCCTGATGCGATTTTCCTCGCAGAGCGCAGCAGTGCCGAAGCGCCATGGACCACCGTCACCTATGCGCAGGCGCTGCGCCAGGTGCGTGCTGCGGCGTCCTGGATTTTGGCGCGGGTCTCAGCCCAGAGCATCCGCTAGCGATCCTCTCCGACAACAGCATCGATCATGCGCTGCTGGCACTCGCGGCCCAGCATGTCGGCGTGCCCTCGGCGGCGATCTCGCCAGCCTATTCGCTGATGTCGGACTTTGACAAGCTCAAGAGCATGATCACACTGCTTGAGCCCGCCGCGATCTATGTCTCAGCAGTGAAGCCGTTTGCGGCGGCGATGGCCGCGATCAAGCCGCTGCATCGTGCGCAGATCATCAGCGGCAATGCAGACGATATCGATGCGCTGGCCTTCGGCACCATCGCGGCAACGCCCGAGAGCCCCGAGGTCGCAACGGCCTTTGCCGCGGTGACGCCCGATACGATCGCAAAATTGCTGTTCACCTCGGGCTCGACCGGTACGCCGAAAGCCGTGATCAACACCCAGCGCATGCTGACTTCCAGCCAGCAGGCCAAGGCGCAGACCTGGACCTTTCTCGAGCAAGCTGGCAGCGATCTCGTCATTCTCGACTGGCTGCCCTGGAGCCACACGTTCGGCGCCAACCACAATTTCAATCTCGTGCTGCGCAATGGCGGCTCGCTCTATATCGACGGCGGCAAGCCTGCGCCGGGCCTCTTTGCGACGTCACTCGCCAATTTGAAAAGCGTGATGCCGACGGTCTATTTCAACGTGCCGCGCGGCTTTGACATGCTGATCGCGGCGCTGCGCGGCGACGAGGCGCTGTGCCGCCGCTTCTTCGGCGAGGTGAAATTCGCGTTCTACGCCGGTGCCGCGCTGCCGCAGAATCTCTGGGACGCGATCGAGGAGCTCTCCGTCAAGACCGTTGGCCGCGCGATACCGATGGTCTCGGCGTGGGGCTCGACCGAGACGTCGCCGCTGGCGACCGACTGCCATTTCCTCGCGGAGCGCTCGGGCAATATCGGCGTGCCCATCCCCGGCACCGAATTGAAGCTCGTCACCTCCGGCGACAAGCTGGAGGTGCGCGTGCGCGGCCCCAACGTCACGCCGGGCTATTGGAAGGCGCCGGAGCTGACCAGGCAGGCGTTCGACGAAGAGGGTTTTTATCTCATCGGTGACGCCGTGAAGTTCGCCGACGCCGGGCGGCCCCAGCGCGGCCTGTTCTTCGACGGCCGCGTCGCGGAGGACTTCAAGCTCAATTCCGGCACCTGGGTCAATGTCGGCACGCTGCGCGTCGCCGGCATCGCCGCGCTGGCGCCGCTCGCGCAGGACATCGTCGTCACCGGTCATGGCGGCGACGAGGTGCGCTTCCTGGTGTTCCCGAATATCGCCGCCTGCCGCGTTCACGCGGGTTTGCCCGAGACGGCAGGTGCGAGCGACGTGCTCGCGCATGACAAGGTCAGAGCGGCGATCGCGCGGGGTCTCGCGAAACTGAGGCAGCAGGGGGCCAATTCCTCCGGCCACGCCACACGCGCACTGCTGCTCGCCGAGCCGCCGTCGGTGGACGGCGGCGAGATCACGGACAAGGGCTACATCAATCAGCGCGCCGTGCTGACGCTGCGCGCCAAGGCGCTGGCGCGGTTGAACGTCGATGCGCCGGGGGAGTGGATTGGTCCGTAGCAGTTGTTTGGGCCCGTGCCCCGGACGCAGCGCAGCACGCAGTGATGCGCTGCAGAGCCGGGGCCTATCTCGCTTAGTGCGCGCCGTCGCATGGATCTCGGCGCTGCGCAGCAGCGTTTCACGCTGCAGCGCGTCCGGAACACGAGAGTTGGGCAAGCCCAATTACGCCAGCGATTCTGCCGCAATATCTTTGCCGAATTCTTTTGTTGCCTAAGCAACTAACTTGTGCGAACCGTTCCGGACAAGGATGATGGCGGGAGCAACCGCCGCGTCTGATCTCGGAGGGAGCAATGCTCGGCAGAGAGGGTGCCGCGGGCGAGTGCCGGCGCATGCCTGGACGTGACAGGGGTCCGCGCCCGCTGCGCGGCGCGTCAGGTCTCGGTGCCGCCGGTTACCGTGCCGAGATTCTCGTGCAGGCGGCGCAACAGGTCGATCAGCACCTCGCGCTCGTCCTTGCCCAGACAAGACAACAGGCGTCGCTCGCGCTCGAATGCCGCGACGATCACCTTGTCATGGGTGGCGCGGCCCTTCGCCGTCAGCGAGATCGAATGGGTGCGCCCGTCGTTGGGGTCGGTGCGGATCGACACCAGCCCCCGCTTTTCCAGGCCCGCCAGCGTCCGGCTCACCGGGCCCTTGTCGAAACCAATGACGTGGCAGATTCGCGAAGCGGGAATGCCGGGCTCGATCGCCAGCAACGACATGATCCGCCATTCCGTGACGTTGACGCCGAACTGCCGCTGATAGAACGCGGTGGCGCTATTCGAGAGCTTGTTGGCGATGAAGGTGATGAACGCCGGGACGTAGCGATCGAGATCGAGCGTCGGCCCCGTCTCCGCGGGCGCAGGTTTTTGGCGGGCTCTGGTCGAAGACGGCGGCATATCGGGATTCTGTCTCGCGGCGTGGTCCGGAGACCTAAAGGTAAGCGCGGCCCTTTCACAAGATCAAAATGAGGGAGGACTTCAATGAGTGCACCCGGCTCTGCCGTATCGGCCGTCCCGCATCTCGACGTCGATCCCTTCGACATGGATTTTTTCGCCGATCCTTATCCGACGCATGAATTGCTGCGAGAGACAGGTCCGGTCGTTTATCTCGACAAATGGAAACTCTACGGCGTAGCGCGCTATGCCGAGGTTCATGCCGTGCTGAATGATCCCGCGACGTTCTGCTCCAGCCGCGGTGTCGGTCTCTCCGATTTCAAGAAGGAGACGCCGTGGCGGCCGCCCAGCCTGATCCTCGAGGCCGATCCTCCCGAGCACACCCGCACCCGTGCCGTGCTCTCAAAGGTGCTGTCGCCGACGGTAATGAAGGGGCTCCGCGACCGCTTTGCCGCGGCAGCGGAAGCGCGTGTGGACGCGCTGCTGGAGAAACGCAGCTTCGATGCCATCGCGGACCTCGCCGAAGCCTATCCGTTGTCGATCTTCCCGGATGCGCTCGGGCTGAAGCCTGAGGGCCGCGAGAATCTCATTCCCTATGCGAGCCTGGTGTTCAACGCCTTCGGCCCGCCGAACCAGTTGCGCAAGGAGGCGATCGCGCGCTCGGCGCCGCACCAGGCCTACGTCACCGAGCAGTGCCAGCGCGACAATCTCACACCCGGCGGCATCGGCGCCTGCATCCACGCCCATGTCGACGAGGATGCCATCACCGCCACCGAAGCGCCGCTGCTGGTGCGCTCGCTCTTGTCGGCCGGCCTCGACACCACGGTCAACGGCATCGGGGCAGCGGTCTACTGTCTCGCGCGCTTCCCTGAGCAGTGGCAGCGCCTGCGCAACGATTTCACGCTGGCGCGCAACGCTTTCGAGGAGGCCGTTCGTTTTGAAAGCCCGGTGCAGACCTTCTTCCGCACAACAACGCGCGAGGTCGAACTGTCAGGCGCGACCATCGGTGAGGGCGAGAAGGTGTTGATGGTTCCTGGCTGCCGCCAATCGCGATCCGCGGCGCTGGGACAAGCCCGACAGCTACGACATCACCCGCCGCACCTCCGGCCATGTTGGCTATGGCTCAGGTATTCACATGTGCGTCGGCCAGCTGGTCGCGCGGCTCGAAGGCGAGACAATGCTCGCGGCGTTGGCCCGCCGGATCGCAAAGATCGAGATCACCGGCGAGCCACAGCGTCGTTTCAACAACACGCTGCGCGGGCTCGACAGCCTGCCTGTGACCATCACGCCGGCCTGACGCGACTGGCATCGAAAACAATAAATACGACAGGGGAGGGAATAATGAAGAACTTGAAGTGGACGCTTGCGCTGGTCGCGAGCTTGATCGGCGGCGCGGCAAATGCCGAGATCTCGGACAATGTCGTGCGCGTCGGCGTGCTCAACGACATCTCCGGCATCTTCCAGGACACAAACGGCATGGGTTCGGTCGAGGCCGCGCGCATGGCTGCCGAGGATTTCAACGGCGGCGGCAAAGGCATCAAGGTCGAGATCGTCTATGCCGATCACCAGAACAAGGCCGATGTCGGCAACGCCATCGCGCGCAAATGGCTCGATGTCGAGGGTGTCGACGCCATCGTCGACGTGCCGAACTCGGCCGTTGGTCTCTCCATCAACACGCTGCTGCGCGACAGCCGCATGACGTTCCTGGCGTCGTCCACTGCGAGCTCCGATCTCACCGGCAAGGCCTGCTCGCCCAACACCATCCAATGGGTCAACGACGCCTGGGCCACCGGCAATACGACAGCGGCCGCGATGATGTCGCGCGGCGGCAAGAACTGGTATTTACTCACGGTCGATTACGCGCTCGGCAAGGGCATCGAAGCGGAAGCCCAGAAATACATCGAGGCGCATGGCGGCAAGGTGTTGGGCTCCAGCAAGCATCCGCTCGGCACCTCCGATTTCGCGTCCTTCCTGTTGCAGGCGCAGGGCTCGAAGGCGGAGGTGATCGGGCTCGCCAATGCCGGCGGCGACACCATTAACGCGGTGAAGCAGGCCGCCGAGTTCGGGATACAGCAGGGCGGACAAAAACTGGTCGCCTTCCTGCTCTTCATCAACGACGTCCATGGCATGGGTATCAAGGTCGCGCAGGGCCTTCAGCTCATGGAAGCCTTCTATTGGGACATGAACGACGACACCCGCGCCTTCGCCAAGCGGTTCGCCGCCCGGCCCGGCATGAACGGCAAGATGCCGAGCGGCAACCAGGCCGGCGTCTATGCGTCCACGCTCGCTTATCTCAATGCGGTCGCCGCGACCGGCAGCGACAGTGCCAAGGACGCTGTGCCCGAGATGAAGAAGTTCAAGGGCAAGGACAAGCTGTTCGGCGACACCACGATCCGCCAGGACGGCCGCGTCGTGCATCCGATGTATCTGTTCGAGGTGAAGAAGCCGGAGGAGTCGAAATATCCGTACGACTATTACAAGCTGGTCTCGACGATTCCCGCGGAGCAGGCGTTTCGGCCAGCTGGCGGAGGGCGGGTGTGAGCTGGTGAAGTAGGCTCTCGTGCCCGGACGCAGTGCGGCGCGTAGCGCTGCGCTGCAGAGCCGGGGCCCACAGGTCTGGGTCCCGGCTCTGCGTCGCGTCAGTTAATGCCGCGCCGCGTCCGGACACGAGAGGATGGTCCCTACACCACCTTGCTGCTTCCCTGCGTGATCAGCCGCGCGGCCCGCTGGTCGCGGGCGTAGATCCAGAGCCAGCTCAGCGCGACGCTGAGGCGGTGGCGCAAGCCGATCAGGAAGTAGATGTGGGCGATGCCCCAGATCCACCACGCGACGGTGCCGCGCAGTTTTACCTTGCCGAAGTCGATCACCGCGAGCCGTTTGCCGATCTGCGCAAGGCTGCCGGAGTGCTTGTAGCGGAACGGGCCTGTCGGCTCTCCGCGCAGCCGCGCCTTGATGCTGTCCGCGACGTGACGGCCCTGCTGCTTGGCGGCCGGCGCGATACCGGGCACAGGCTTGCCGTCCCAGGCGTTGATCACAACGGTGTCGCCGATCGCAAAGATTTCGGGATGACCGGGGATGGTGAGATCGGCCTCCACTTGCACGCGTCCGGCACGATCGGCCGGCGCGCCCAGCCACTCAGCCGCGGGCGAGGCGCGGACGCCGGCGGCCCAGATCTTGGTTTTGGCATCGAGCCGCGTGCCGCCGAAAACCACGCCGTCGCGGTCGATCTCGGTGACGGCCTTGCCAAGTACGACCTCGACGCCGATCTTTTCCAGTGAGGCCTGCGCATAGGCCGAGAGGTCGTCGGCAAAACCTGCCAGCACGCGCGGCCCCGCCTCGATCAGCACCACGCGCGCTTTCGTCGTGTCGATGTTGCGGAAATCGCCGGGCAAGGTGTGGTGCGCCATTTCGGCAATGGTGCCGGCAAGCTCGACCCCGGTGGGGCCGGCGCCGACGATGACGAAAGTCAGCCGCGCCGCGCGCTTTTCCGGATCGGTCTCGCGCTCGGCGCGCTCGAACGCCACCAGGATGTGACGGCGCAGCGTGGTGCCGTCCTCCAGCGTCTTCAGGCCCGGCGCGAACTGCTCCCATTCGTCGTGGCCGAAATAGGCATGTCGCGCGCCTGTGGCGAGCACCAGCGTGTCGTAAGGCACCTCGCTGCCGTCGTCGATCAGCACGCAGCGCCTGTCGGCATCGACACCGCTGACGGTCGCAAACAGCGTCGTCACATCGCGCCGGTCGCGCATCAGGTGCCGGACCGGCCAGGCGATCTCGCTGGTGGCGAGCGAGGCGGTCGCGACCTGATAGAGCAGCGGCTGAAACAGGTGATGGTTGCGGCGGTCGATCAGCGCGATCTCGACCGGGCTGCCGGCCAGCCGGTGGGTCGTCTCCAGTCCGCCGAAGCCGGCTCCGACGATGACGACGCGATGCGGTGTCGTGGTCATGATGCGCCCTCGAATCTCGCTGCTCTGCTCTTTCATTTAAGTGCGAATTGGGCGTCGCGGTCCAATAGCGGTCATCAATCGCCGGATAGGCCAAGTGTATCGAGTGTACTGATATCCCGCGAAAAAGCGCCGCAGCCCTCGCCGAAGTGAGTAGAACTATATTTCTTGCCATTCACGATTAGGGCGAATTATGGTGCAGGGCAGACGCTGAGCCATTGGCGGCTCGACAGATTTTGCGTTCAATAGAGATTGACCCGGGGCGACGATCACCCGTTTCCGGGCTCAATAATAAGGAGGGGAGAGGCTATGAGGACGGCATTCTGGCTGGCGGGCGCAGCGGCGCTGGTGCTGGCAAACCCGGCATCCGCCGGCGACACCATCAAAATCGGCTTCGTTTCGACCTTTAGCGGCCCCACCGCCGTGATCGGCAACGACATGCGCAACTCGTTCGAGCTCGCGCTGGATCACATCGGCCGCAAGATGGACGGCAAGCCGGTCGAGGTGATCTACGAGGACGACGGGCAGAAGCCCGATGTCGGCAAGCAGAAGACCGAGAAGCTGGTGCAGTCCGACAAGGTCGATTTCATCGTCGGCTACATCTGGTCGAACGTGCTGCTGGCCTCGCTCAAGACCGCGGTGGATTCGCAGACCTTCCTGATCTCGGCCAATGCCGGCCCGTCGCAGCTCGCGGGCGATCTTTGTTCGCCCTACGTGTTCTCGACCTCCTGGCAGAACGACCAGACGCCGGCCGCCATGGGCCTCTACATGAACCAGAAGGGCGTCAAGAGCGTCTTCCTGATCGGCCCGAATTACGCCGCCGGCAAGGACATGCTCGCGGGCGTGAAGAGCACGTTCAAGGGCGAGGTCAAGGGCGAGGAATACACGGTGTGGCCGAGCCAGCTCGACTTCTCCGCCGAGCTCTCCAAGGCGCGCGCCTCGGGCGCCGAGTCGATCTTCGTGTTCTATCCCGGTGCAGCCGGCGTGCAGTTCCTCAACCAATATGCGCAGGCCGGGCTGAAGAGCACGATGCCGCTCTATACGGCTTTCACCGTCGACGAGCTGTCGCTGCCGCTGCAGAAGGAGAACGCGCTCGGGGTGCCCGGCGCGCAGGAATGGGTGAATGATTTGCCCAACGAGCAGAACAAGCGCTTTGTCGCCGACTACCGCAAGAAGTACACCGGCCTGCGCCCGACCTATTACGGCGCGCAAGCCTATGACGCGGCCCAGCTCATCAACAGCGTGGTGGTCGCGGTCAAGGGCGACACCAGCAAGAAGGACGCGATGAAGGCCGAGATGGAGAAGGCCAATTTCAAGTCGCTGCGCGGTCCCTTCAAATACGGCAAGAACCACATCCCGGTGCAGAACTTCTATCTCCAGGACGTGGTCAAGGACGGCGACGGCCAGCTTTCGCTGAAGACGGTCGCGACCATCGTCGAGAACGACCAGGATCGCTTCCACGACAAATGCGCGATGAAGTGAGGTCTCTGCTTTCCCTCTCCCCGGTCGCGGGGAGAGGGGCTCTCAGCTCTCTCCCCGTCATTGCGAGCGCAGCGAAGCAATCCAGAATCTTTCCGCTGAGGGATTCTGGATTGCTTCGTCGCAAGGGCTCCTCGCAATGACGGCGTGGAGAAAGTCTACACCCGCGGCATGCTCGCAGGCCGCACTTCGCGCGCCTGCGCTGCAAGCCTGATGCCGGCATTGGCCGCGCCGAAGCCCTGATAATCCCGCCGCTCCACGATCTCGAAGAAAAACCGCTCGTCGAAAATGTGCGTGTAGACCTGGAAGAATTCTCCGTCGCCTTCGCGATCGTAGAGAATGTGGTTGGCGCGCAGCTGCGCCATCAGCTCGGGTGCCAGATCGTACTTGGCTTCGATGTCGTCGTAGTAATTATCAGGGATATCGAGGAAATCAGCGCCGCGCTTGCGCATCTCCGCGACCGCCACAAAAATGTCCCGGCACGTGAACGCGACGTGCTGCACGCCTGAGCCGAAAAACTCCGAGATGAAGCGCGCCGGCAGTGTACGGTTGGCGGATGAGCCGTTAAGCACGAAACGCAGGCTCTGGTCGCCATTGATGACGGCCTGGCTCTGCACGAGCCCTCTGGGATCGGCGATCTCCATCTGCGGCAGGCGCGTCAGGTCGAGGATCCCGGTGTAGAACAACAGCCAGGACAGCATCTCGTCATAGGGCATCGACTGCGCGATGTGATCGACGGCCAGCAGGGCGTCCGCGCACGCGTCGCTCGCAATCGGCTCGAAATCCGTGTCCCAGTTCTTACCGGCCTGATCGAGGAAATACAGCAAGCTGCCGCCGACGCCATGGATCGCGGGAATCTCGAGTTCGCCCGGCCCGACCGGCTGGTAGAAGGTTCGCGCCTTCAGTGTCTCGGCGCGTTGCATGGCAAGGCCCGCATTGTCGACCTCGATCGCGATGGCGCAGACGCCGGGACCGTGCGTGACATAGTGCGAATGCGCAAAGCCGTCGGTCTCGGAGTTGACGACGAGCTCGACCTTGCCTTGCGACCAGCGCTCCACCGCCTTGCTGCGATGCTTGCCGGTCTTGCGGAAGCCGAGCT
Source organism: Bradyrhizobium sp. LB13.1 (assembly GCF_054056815.1). Lineage (NCBI taxonomy): Bacteria > Pseudomonadati > Pseudomonadota > Alphaproteobacteria > Hyphomicrobiales > Nitrobacteraceae > Bradyrhizobium > Bradyrhizobium sp. LB13.1. Next base: position 1,086,956 of record NZ_JBSRYQ010000001.1, read on the forward strand.
GCGAAAGCAGGTGGGCGAGTTCGCCGGCCTTGGTCTCGTTGACGGCAAACTCGATGAATCCCGTGCCGCGACTTTTGGCCTTCGGCGCCAGGGGCTCGCTGATGAACTTTGGCCAATCCGGTGCAAGCTGGTCCTCCAGCAGGATCAGCGAGCGCAGGCCGTCGACCGCGGTCTGCATGGCCGAGCCGGCGCGGAACTGGTCGTTGAAGATCTCCAGCGACAGCGGCCCCGCATAGCCGGTCGCCGCGATCGCCGCCATGAACTCGCCGACCGGCAGATCGCCCTGGCCGGGGAAGGAGCGGAAGTGCCGGCTCCACGACAGGATGTCGAGCTCGAGCTTCGGCGCATCCGCAAGCTGGACCAGAAAGATCTTGTCGCCGGGGATCGAGGCCATCGCGCGAACCGGAAAGCCGGGGGCCAGCGCGTGAAAGCTATCCAGGATGACGCCGATCGCGGGGTGATCGGCGCGCCGCACGATCTCCCAGGCGTCGCGGTAGTCGTTGACGTGGCGTCCCCAAGCCAAAGCCTCGTAGCCGACGCGCAAAGACCGTTTTGCCGCGCGCTCGCCGAGCTCGCGAAAATCATCCGCGGCGCGGTCGATGCCGCCGAGCGAGCTGGGGGACACGTTGGAGCAGATCAGCAGCAGGTCGGTGCCGAGCTCCTGCATCAGGTCGAACTTGCGTTCGGCGCGGGCAAAGTTGCGCGAACGCTGCGGCTCCGGCATGCCCTCGAAATCGCGGAACGGCTGAAACGCGCAAATCTCGAGATTGAGGTCGCCGCAGAGCTTTGCGATGTCACGCGGGCTGGCGCCGAACGACAGCAGATCGTTCTCGAAAATCTCGACCGTATCGAAGCCAGCGGATGCGATGGCGCGGAGCTTTTCGTCGAGGCTGCCTGACAGGGAAACGGTCGCGATCGAGCGCTTGTTCATGCTGCGTTGTCCTCCTCCATCGCACCGCCCAGGAAGAGCTGGCCGATTCGCGGGTCGTTCAGGATTCGCTTCGCGCCGTCGACCATGCGGGTCTGGCCGAGTTCAAGCACGATGCCGATGTCGGAAATCTCCAGCGCCGAGCGCGCGTTCTGCTCGATTATGAGAATGGTGACGCCGCGGTCGCGCAAGCTCTTCAGGATGTCGAAAGTCTGCTGCACCATTAGCGGTGACAGGCCGATCGAGGGCTCGTCGATCAGCACGAGCTTTGGTTCGAGCAGCAGCGAGCGGGCGATTTCGAGTTGCTTCTGCTCGCCGCCGGACAATGTGGAAGCCTGCTGCGTCGATTTCCGCCGCAGCACCGGGAACAGGTCGAGCGCGGCCTCGATCCGGCTCTGCAGGTCGATGCCCTTGCCCGCGGAAACGCCGCCGAGCTCGATGTTGTGGCGCACCGACAACTCGGGAAAGATGTTGCGGCCCTGCGGCACGTAGCAGATGCCGACATTGAGCAGCGCGCGCTGGCTCAAATTGGTGACGTCCCGGCCGGCAAAACTGATCTTGCCCTCGCGCAGCTTGAGCAGGCCGAAGATCGCCTTGAACACGGTGGACTTGCCGGCGCCGTTCGGGCCGATGATGGTGGTGATGGTGGCCTGCGGCACGGCGAAGGTCGTGCCGTTCAAAATCGTCATCTTGCCGTAGCCGCCGACGAGATTGTGAACCGAGAGGATCGGATCGCTCATGATGGCTCTCCCTAATGTCCGAGATAGGCTTCGATCACGGCCGGATCCTTGCGGACGTCGTCGGGCCGTCCCATCGCCAGCACCTTGCCTTCGGCCATCACCATCACGCGCGAGCACAGCGACATCACGAATTCCATGTTGTGCTCGATCACGACGAATGTGGCGTTCTTCTCGCGGTTGATCGCGACCAGCCGCTCCTTCAAATCCGTCAGCATCGACGGGTTGACGCCGCCGGCGGGCTCGTCGAGCAGCACCAGGCGCGGTCCACCCATGAAGGCCATGGCGGCGTCGAGCAGCTTCTGTTGGCCATAGGAGAGTCCGCCGGCCGGCTCGTCGGCGAGATGATCGAGCTTGAAGAAGCCGATCATCTGGTTGGCGGCCTCGGTCAACCCGGCATCGGAGCGGCCGACCAGGCGCGAGGCCATGCTGCCCTGGTGCTCCTGGCCTGCCAGGATGAGGTTCTCGCGCACTGAGAGCTTTGGAAACACCTGCAACAGCTGGAAGGTGCGGCTGACCCCGAGCTTGTTGAGCTCGGCGGGGCGCAGGCCGGTGACCACCTTGCCGTCGAGCTTGACCTCGCCGCCTGATGGTGTGAGCTGGCCGAGGATGCAGTTGAACAAGGTGGACTTGCCGCAGCCGTTCGGGCCGATCAGACCGAGGATCTCGCCTTCGCGCACGTCGAAAGAGACGCCGCCGACGGCGCTGATGCCGCCAAAGTTCTTCTTGATGTCGGTGACTTCGAGGACCGCGCTCATTGCACCGTCTCCAGCCGGGATTTTGCGACAGCGCGCAGCGTGGAAGCCGCCTTGGTGCGGCGTTCGGCCAGATAGCGATCCAGGATTCCCAAAATGCCGGTCGGCGACCAGATTAGCAGCCCCATCACCGCGATCGCGTAGAGCATCAGATAATAGCCCTCGGTGAAGCGCAGCCATTCCGGCAGCAACACGGCGATCATCGCGCCCAGGAACGGACCCAGGAAGAAGCCGGCGCCGCCGACGATCACCATCATCAAGAGGTCGAGCGAGAGCGACAGGTTGAACGGCACGGGATCGATATATTGCGTCAGCGGCGCATAGAGCGCGCCGGCGACGCCGCCGAGCGCCGAGCCGATCGCGAACGCCATCAGCGTATAGCGGCGCGTGTCGACGCCGAGCGATTGCGCGCGCAGCGGATTTTCGCGCAGCGCCATGAACGCGCGGCCCCAGGGTGAGCGGATTAGCCACCACACCGCCAGCGACACGATCGCGAGTGAGCCGAGGCAGACATAGTAGAACGGCAGCGGCTTGCTGGTCGCGATGCCGAAGATGTGCGGGCGCGGAATGTTGGAGATGCCGTAGATGCCGCCGGTGAGCCAGCTCTCGTTGCGAAACACCAGGAAGGCCAGCGTGGAGAAGGCGAGCGTGACGAAGGCGAGGTAGTGGTGCTGCACCCGCAGCGCGGGGTAGCCGAGCACCCAGCCGACCGCGAAGCTCAACGCGATCGCGACGACGATCGCCGCCGGCAGCGGCCAGCCATGCGTGGTCATGATCGCTGCCGCGTAAGCGCCGATGCCGACGAAGGCGCCCTGCGCCAGCGAGACCTGGCCGGCATAGCCGAGCGTGAGGTTGAGGCCCGTGGCGGCGATCGCCATCACCGCCCACTGGCTCAGGATGAACAGGCCATAACGGTTGAAGTTCATGGGGATGACGATCAGCGCGGCGATGACGATGAGGCCGAGCGCGATCTTCAGAGGTTTGGCGAAGGCGCTCATACGGTGCGCTCCTCGGCACGGCCGAGCAAGCCCTGCGGCCGGAACAGGATGACGGCGATCAGGATGATCATCGGCACGGCGGCGCGGTACTGCGTCGAGACGTAGGCGGCGGCGAGATTGTCGAGCGTGCCGATCAGGAGGCCGCCCGCGATTGCGCCGCGCACCTGGTTGAACCCGCCGACGATCGCGGCGATGAAGGCGGCCTGGCCCAGCACCTCGCCCGATGTAAATTTCGCAAGGTAGATCGGCGTGATCAACAGCGAGGCGAGCGCGACCAGAAACGCATTGATCAGGAAGGTCAGGAGGATCATGCGCTCGACCGGGACGCCGATGATGCGCGCCACCGTCGGGTTCTGCGCCGCCGCCTGCATCTGGTGGCCGAGCGAAGTTCGGTTCAGGAGCGCCGTCAGACCGGAGACAGCAAGGATGGCGAGGACGAGGACGCCGATGCTTTGCAGCGAGACGGCATGGCCGAGGATGGAGACGTCGCCGGTCGGCACGATCGAGGGGAAGGGTGATGCTTCGGCGCTGAAGAACTGCTTCACGGCCTCCTTGATGCCGATCGCAAGCGCCATGGTCGCGATCGCAAGCGGCAGCACGCCATGGCGCATCATCGGATCGGCCAGCAGCATCTTGAAGGCGAGGCCCAGCAGCAGCATCGAGAGCAGGATGCCGAGGATAATCGCGAGCCAGAACGGCGCGCCGGCATGCATCGCTGCCAGCATCAAAAATGCCGGCAGCATCACGAACTCGCCTTGCGCGAAATTGATGGTCTGCGAGGTCTGCCACAGCAATGTGAAGCCGACCGCGACCAGCGCATAGATCGCGCCGGTGGCAAGTCCCGCGACCAGAAGATCAAACAGATTGGACATTTTCCCCTCTCGGCGCTCTGTCTTCTCCCTCTCCCCGCTCTCTTTTTTCTCCCTCTCGCCGTTCTTACGAGGAGAGGGAGAAGAGAGATCTCTCCCCGCGCGGGCGGGGGGAGGCGAGGAAGCCCTCACTTCACCTTCGGCAGCACCTGCTTCACGACCTGCTTGCCTTCGACCACCTCGACCAGAAAGCTCTGGCGATCGATGTCGCCGGTGTCGCTGAAGGTGACGTCCATCAGGATGCCCGGCTCGTCCGCTGCCTTGATGGTCAGGCCATGCAGCGTGTCGGCGAAGGCTTTGGAATCGACTTTGCCCATTTTCTCGGTCGTGGCTTTCACCATGTAGACCGCAAGATAGCCCTTCAGGCCGTTATGGTCGGGCACGTAATTGTACTTCTTCGCGAACTTGTCGCGAAACGCCTTGATCAGGTCGACCGGCGCGTCGGTGGTCAGGCCGACATGGCCGCGCGCGCCATTGGCGGCATCGCCCGCGAGCTCGATCACCTTCTGGCCAATCAGCGTGGTCTCGCCCATCAGCGGCGCGGTGACGCCCTGGCGCTTCAGCTCCTTCAGGATGCGCGCGCTCTCTTCCTCGTTCAGGTAGACGAACACGGCGTCGGGATTGGCCGCCTTGATCTTGCCGACGTCGGCGGCGAAATCCGCCTGGCCCGCTTCGGTGGAGAGATCGGCGACCACCTTGGAGCCCAGCCGGTCGAGCTCCTTGACCACGACGTCGCGACCGCCGCGGCCGAAATCATTGTTGACCCAGACCACCGCGACCGACTTCGCCTTCATGTCGTCGTGAATGTACTTTGCCACTTTCGGCATCGAGGATTGCTGGCCGAACGAGGTGCGGAACAGGAATTTGTTTCCGGCCTGCGTCAACTCGGCGGCTTCGCCGCCCATGATCTGCGCGATGCCGGCTTCGGCTGCGAGCGGCGCGGTGACCTTCACGGAGCCGGAATAGCCGGGCCCGAGCAGCACATAGGGCTCGGCGTCGAGCGCCTTCTGCACCTGCGCGCGCGCAACGCCGGGGTTGGATTGCGAGTCCGCATGGGTGACCTCTAACTTGCGGCCGAGCACGCCGCCCTTGGCGTTGATCTCCTCGATCGCGAGGTCGATGCCGTTCTTCCAGTTGGTGCCGACGGTGGCGCCGCCGCCGGAAAGCTCGGCGACGTCGGCGAGCTTGATCGCCTGGGCGTGGACACTGGTTGCAGTCGCGAAGGCAAGCAGGGCGCCCGCCAGAATGGCCGATTTCATGGTCTATCCTCCCATTTTTCGTTGATGTTGTTCGCGGCCTTGTGTCCGGCCGCTTTGGTTACGCTGCGTGATAGGCCGAGCTTCGTGCGGCCATCACCTCGTCAAATGCCTCTCCCATGACCTCAGTCGACGGGGCCAGGCCCGTGAACAGTTCGAAAGCGTCGGCGGCCTGGTAGATCGCGAGCTCCCGCCCGGTCATGATCCGCGCGCCCGTGGCTTGTGCGGCCGCGAGCAGCGGCGTGATCAGCGGCGAGTAGACGGCATCCGCAACCCACAATTTTTCATGCAGCAGCGTGGCCGGGACCGGCATGCCGCGGTTCGGCAGCATCCCGACCGGCGTGCCGTTGACGAGGCCGGTCGCGCCTTGCAGCGCGTCCTCGATGCTCGACGCCAGCCTTGCGACGCCCCGCGCGGCCAGCAGAGAGACGAGCGTCTCGGCGCGCGCCGGCTCGCTGTCGAAGATGCGGATGTCGGTCACGTCCAGGCTCGCCAGCGCAAACGCGATCGCCTTGCCGACGCCGCCGGCGCCGATCACGGCGACGGCGTTGCCGGACGGCGCCAGCAGTGGCGCCACCGCGCGCGCGAAGCCGGTGGTGTCGGTGTTGTGGCCGGTCAGCCGGCCGGCCCGGGCGACGACGGTGTTGACCGCGCCCATCGCGGCAGCGCCCGGCGCCAGCTCGTCGAGCAGCGGGACCACCGCTTCCTTGTAGGGGTAGGTGACGTTGACGCCGGCAAAGCCGAGCCGCCGCACGCCCTCGAGCATCATGCGGAGCCCGGCCGCATCGGCGCCGGCGACCTCGATGAGCTGGTAATGGCCGCGCAGCCCCAGCGCCTCGGCGGCGCGCTCGTGCATGGCAGGGGACGCGGAATGCGCGATCGGAGCGCCGATCAGGCCGGTGAGGAGCTTTTTGCTGGCGGCGTATCCGCGCTTGGACATGGTTCGCTATCGTCTCGTTGGGAGCGTTCGGTCCCGGCCATTAGCGGGGAAATCCGCGCAATTCCAAGGGGCTTCCAAGTGCGACGATAGACTTTCCCCTGCCTAACACAATTACCCATTTATCAGGCAAACCTAACATAATGTTATTTCTTTCGCCCACGCGCCGGGGCGGCCTTGCCGTTGCCGCGGGATGGCTCCACCGCGCGCATCTCGGCGCGCAGGGACTCGATGAAATACTCGACCTGAAGCGACAGCGGCGCGCCGTGCTTCACCGCGATGTAGGTGTCGAACCGCGTCGGCTCGGTGATCTTCAAGAGCTCGATGCCGGGATAGCCGCCATGGGCCACCGTGAACTGGTCGATGACGGCGATGCCGAGCCCGGCCTTCACCAGCGCGCAGACCGTGGTGCCGAAGCGCGCGCGGATGGTGATGTTGTAGTCGAGCCGGTTGCGCGCAAAGATCTCGGCCATGATCCGGCCGTAGGGGTCGTTCGGATCGATGCCGATCAGCGGATAGCGGGTGATCTCGGCCGCGGAAACCTGCTTGCGGCCGGCGAGCTCATGGCCTGATGGCACGATGCAATAGAGCTCGCCCGAGGCGAGCGGCATGAAGTCGAGCCCGGAATGCTCCAGCCGGTAGCTCATCGCGACGCACTCGCCGCGACCGAGCAGGAGATAGTCGATGGCTTCCTCGATCTTGAGGATGTTGATGTCGATGCCGAGGTCGGGATAGCGGCGGCGGACACGCTCGATCGCGCGCGGCACCATCACCTGCGAGATGCTCGGTACCGAGCCGATGCGCAGCTCCGACAATCCGCCGCGGCCGATCTTGGAGATGAGCTCGGAGAGGTCGTCCACCTTCTTGTAGACGCCGTTGATCTGCTCGAAGATGTTCTCGGCTTCCGGCGTCGGGAAATAGCGGCCGTTCTGGCGCTGGAAGAAGCGGATGCCGAGCGAGCGTTCGGTATATTTGACGAGGCGGCTGATCCCCGGGGCCGAAACGTTGAGCAGCTTCGCCGCGCCGCCGATGGTGCCCGTCACCATCACGGCACGGATCACTTCAACCTGGCGCAGCGTCATCATGTCCTGGGCATCCGAAAGATAATCGTGGTCGCGATCATCTCACGAGAGCCGCGAGGTCATCCAGCGGCAAATGTTCGACAACGTGAATTGGCGGCGCGCGCCCGCGCTGCCGCGACCGCGTTTAGCTCGACGGTCCTTCGGGCGACACGCTGCCGGGTCGTTCCGGGCGCTCGCTTTGCAGCACCTCGCGCGCGAACTCGATGATCTTCTGCTTGTTCGCCGTTTCACGGAAGGCGAAAAACACGCGGTTGAGTTCCAGGCCGAGAACGCTGTTGAGCGCGATGTCCTCGTCTTCCATCGTGGTTTTCCCGCTTCAGACGTCATAGGTGTAACTTGACGTCCCATCTTCCACAAGTAGATCAAAGCTTCGAGGTCAATGGGATACCGGACAACTACGGAAACGGTGAATTGAGGCAGCCCGCGAAGACGTGCTATACCGGAGCCCAAGGGTCAGGAAACGCACCGATGTCCGCCGTGGATTATGGCCGGGAGGCGCTCGACTTCATTGAAGGCCTGGCGGCCTATCGTAAGGTTCCGGACGCGATGAACGCGCTCGAAGGGGCGTTCGGGCGCTTCGGCTTCGAAACCATCATCGTGACAGGGTTGCCGAATCCCGACCAGCGGTTCGCGCAGATGGTGCTCGCCAAGCGCTGGCCCGCGGAATGGTTCAGTCTCTACACACAGAACAACTACGACCGCGTCGACCCGGTGGTGCGGATGTGCCGACAATCGGTCAACCCGTTCGAATGGTCGGAAGCGCCCTATGATGCCGAACTCGATCCGGGCGCGGCGGAGGTAATGAACCGCGCCGGCGATTTCCGCATGTCGCGCGGCTTCATCGTGCCGATCCACGGGCTCACCGGCTATGAGGCCGCCGTGTCGCTCGGGGGCATCCATCTCGATCTCAACGCCCGCAGCAAGCCGGCATTGCACCTGATGGCGATGTACGGCTTCGACCACATTCGCCGTCTGCTCGATCCGGCGCCGTATTCGTCGACACGCCTCACCCCGCGCGAGCGCGAAGTGATCTCCTGGGCCTCGCAGGGCAAGTCGGCCTGGGAAATCGGCGAGATCCTGCACATCACGCAGCGTACCGCCGAAGAGCATCTTGCAACCGCCGCGCGCAAGCTCGGTGCCGTCAACCGCACGCATGCGGTTGCACTGGCGATTCGCAACAAGATCATCAATCCCTAACCGACGTACTGGGAAATTTCCCAATATCGAGCCTGCCTCTTTTCGCAGACGCTGCTCCCCATTGAGGACGAATGGGGGCTTTCATGATTCACGCCATTTCTGCGGTAAATCGTCACCTTTACGAAGACGTGCTCGAGCAGCATTTCCGGCTGCGGCACGACATCTTCGTCGAAGAGCGCCACTGGGAGGCACTTCGCAAACCTGATTGCCGCGAGATCGATTCCTATGACGACGAGGATACCGTCTATCTGCTCGCGCTGGAGGGGCGGCGCGTCATCGGCGGTCACCGGCTCTACCCGACTACCAAGTCTTCAATGATGAGCGAAGTCTTCCCGCATCTGGCGGCGGTGCGCGGCTGTCCGGCGGATCCGCTGGTCTGGGAATGGTCGCGCTACTTTGTCGTGCGCGATCGCCGCGACGGCGCGCTCAACCTGCAACTGATGACGGCGGTGCAGGAGTTCTGCCTCGGTCAGGGGATCGCGCAAGTCAGCGCGATCATGGAAACCTGGTGGTTGCCGCGCTTTCATGAGGCCGGCTTCGTCGTGACCCCGCTCGGTCTGCCGACTCTGGTGGAGAACGCATGGACCATGGCGGCGACGATCGACATTCGTCGGGAGACGCTCGATGCCCTGCATGATCGCATCGGCATGCCTTCGATCGTGCAACAGGACGGCCCGCGTTTGGACGCCGTCGCCCGTGCCAACCTCTGCGGCCTCGCCGCGCAACAAAAGAGCGCCTGAGATGTCGAACATGATGCGGAACGGCCAGATCATGGCGCAGACCAAGGACGAGAATCTCGGCTACATGTCCGACATGGCGCTCGAACTGGCGCAGATGGCGGAAGACACCGGATTGGGGACGCTCGCCTATCTGTTCCGGATGGCGGCGCTGGAAGCCTCGACGGCCAACAGCGTGCTCGCTGAACCGGATAACCTTCCCCGGCAGATGACGTCGCACTAGGCGCCATCCTTCCTGACGTTGCGACGAATTTCACACCCTTCCTCCGGCAACGGGGGAGGGTGATCGTTTGGGTGCGGCAGGTTGACCCATCCCGCGCGGCAGCCTTCTTGCACGGCGCTTTGCACGGCGGCGCTCGATCGCATGCATCGGCATGCAACAAAGTGCATGTTTGGTGTCAAATCGCTCTTGCCTCGGAACGATACTGCCATTACCCATTTTTCCGCCTTGTACAGGCAGGGGGAGCTCTTTCACTGATGGCGACCGTGTTCGAACATCGGCGCGAACCTGCGTGCGCCTGAAAGAGTTTTGATGTTGCTCGTCGTCGAACAGTTCTTGAACGGATTGCAGTTCGGCCTGCTGCTGTTTCTGCTCGCCGCCGGCCTGACGCTGGTGTTCGGGATCATGGATCTCGTCAACCTCGCGCACGGCTCGCTCTACATGATGGGCGCCTATTTCGCCGCGACCTTCGCAGCCTGGACCGGCAGCTTCCTGCTCGGCGCGCTGCTGGCGCTCGGCGCGACGCTCGTGCTCGGCATCGTGCTGGAGATGAGCGCGCTGCGGCATCTTTACGGACGCGACCATCTCGACCACGTGCTCGCGACCTTCGGACTGATTCTGTTCTTCAACGAAGCCGTGCGGCTGATCTGGGGGCCGGCCGGCCTTGCGCTGCCGCTCCCGGCCTGGCTCACCGTGCCGGTGCCGATCCTGCCCGGCATTCACTATCCCGCCTATCGCCTCGCCATCATCGCGGTGGCGCTGCTGGTCGCGCTCCTGCTCTATCTCGGCGTGATGCGCACCCGCATCGGCATGCTGATCCGTGCCGGCGCCTCCAATCGCGAGATGATCGGCGCGCTCGGCATCAACATCAAGCTGCTCTACACCTTGGTGTTCGGTCTCGGTGCCGCGCTCGCCGGCCTTGCCGGATTGATGCAGGCGCCGATCCTCACCGTGCAGATCGGCATGGGCGAGAACATTTTGATCCTCGCCTTCGTCATCATCGTGATCGGCGGCATCGGCTCGATCCGCGGCGCCTTCCTGGCCGCGATCTTCGTCGGCATGATCGACACGCTCGGCCGCGCCTTCCTGCCCAATCTGTTGCGACAGGTGCTGAGCGGCGCCGCTGCTTCCACCGCCGCGCCCGCGCTATCGTCCATGCTGATCTATCTGTTGATGGCGATCGTGCTGGTGGTGCGGCCGGAGGGGCTGTTTCCGGCCAACCGTCGATGAAGGCATTCACTGTGAGCAAGGCCGTCACGGCCCTGATGCTGGCGGGCCTCGTGCTGCTGCCGCTCTATTCGCAAGCCTCCGGCAACATCTTCATCCTGACGCTGTTCACTCGCATCGTCATCCTGGCGCTGGCGGCCGCGAGCCTCAACCTCATCATGGGTTTTGGCGGCATGATGAGTTTTGGCCACGCCGCCTACCTCGGCATCGGCGGCTACGCGGTCGGCATGCTGGCGCAGGAAGGCGTCGGAAGCGGCTTCATCCAGTTTCCGGTCGCGATCGCGGCCTCCGCGATCTACGCGCTGGTGATCGGCGCGCTCTCCCTGCGCACCCGCGGCGTCTATTTCATCATGATCACGCTCGCCTTCGCGCAGATGGCCTATTACGTCGCCTCGGGGCTGGCGCGTTACGGCGGCGATGACGGCCTCACCATTTACAAGCGTAGCGACTTCTCCGGGCTGATCAATCTGTCGAATCGCACGCAGTTCTACTATCTCTGCCTCGCCTGCCTGTTCGGCGTGGTCTTCCTGATCTGGCGCATCGCCAATTCGCGCTTCGGTCTCGTCTTGCAGGGCCTGCGCTCCAACGAGCAGCGCATGCAGGCGATCGGCTTTCCCTCGAAACGCTACCAGCTGGTCTGCTTCATCATCTCGGGCACGATGTGCGGCCTCGCCGGCGCGCTGCTCGCCAACAATACCGATTTCGTCAGCCCGGCCGTGATGTACTGGACGCGTTCCGGCGACCTCATGGTGATGGTGATCCTCGGGGGCATGGGCACGCTGTTCGGTCCGGTCATCGGCGCGGTGGTGTATTTGCTGCTGGAAGAGTTCTTGTCGCAGCTAACCGAATACTGGGCGCTGATCATGGGCCCGCTGTTGCTGCTGGTCGTGCTGTTCGGCCGCGGCGGCATCATGGGCCTGCTCGGGAGGCTCAATCGTGGCTGAACCGCTGCTCCGCGTCGACAAGCTGGTGCGCCGCTTCGGCGGCATCATTGCCACGGACAACGTCTCGCTCGACGTCGCGGCAGGTGAGCTGCACGCCATAATCGGCCCGAACGGGCGCCGGCAAGACCACGCTGATCAGCCAGCTCACCGGGCATCTGGAGCCGCATTCCGGCAGCGTCTCGCTCGGCGGTCGCGACATCACCTACTTGCCGGCCTATCGCCGCTGCGCGCTGGGCCTGGCACGTTCGTTCCAGATCACCTCGCTGCTGCTCGATTTCACCGCCGCCGACAATGTCGCGCTGGCGGCGCAAGCGCATGCCGGCACCTCGTTCCGCTTCTTCGCCGATGCGCGCAAGGAAAAAGGCCTGCGCGATGCCGCGCATGCCGCGCTCGACCGCGTCGGTCTCGCCCATCGTGCCGATGTTCTGGTGTCCAGGCTCAGCCATGGCGAGCGTCGCCAGATCGAGCTTGCGGTTGCGCTGGCAAGCAAGCCGAAGCTTTTGCTGCTCGACGAGCCGATGGCGGGTCTCGGCGTCACTGAGTCCCAGCGCATGGTGCAGCTGCTCCAGGAGCTGCGGAAGGAAGTCTCGATCGTGCTGGTCGAGCACGACATGCCCGCGGTGTTCGCGCTCGCCGACCGTATCTCGGTACTGGTCTATGGCCGCGTCATTGCCTCCGGCGATCCGGCCGCGATCCGGGCGAACGAGGACGTCAAGCGCGCCTATCTCGGCGAGGCGCATGTGGTGACGCACCATGTCTGAAAAAGTGGCGGCTGATACGCTGCTCGAGGTCGACGGCATCGAGACCTGCTACGGCCTGTCCCAGGTGCTGTTCGACCTGTCGCTGTCGATCAAATCAGGCGAGATGGTCTCGCTGATGGGCCGCAACGGCATGGGCAAGACCACGACCATCCGCTCCATCATGGGCCTGACGCCGGCGCGCGCGGGCAGCATCCGCTTCGCGGGCTCGGAAGTGCGAACGCAACCGTCCTACCGAATCGCAAAACTCGGTGTGGGCCTCGTCCCCGAGGGACGTCAGATATTCCCGAACCTCACCGTGCGTGAAAATCTGGTCGCGGCCGCCGCCGATCGCTTTGGCAGCGCCAATCCCTGGACGCTGGCGTCGATCTACGTGATGTTTCCGCGCCTCGCCGAGCGCGCCTCCAACATGGGCAACCAGCTCTCCGGCGGCGAGCAGCAGATGCTCGCCATCGGCCGCGCGCTGATGACCAACCCGAAGCTCCTCATTTTGGATGAAGCGACCGAAGGCCTGGCGCCGCTGATCCGCGAAGAGATCTGGAACTGCCTGTCGTTGCTCAAGAGCCGGGGACAATCGATCCTGGTCGTCGACAAGAACGTCGACCACCTCGCCCGCATCTGCGACCGCCACACCATCATCGAGCGCGGCAAGACGGTGTGGAGCGGCACCTCCGAAGAGCTGATGGCGGAACCGGATCTGCAGCACAGATATCTGGGAATTTGAGCCTCCGCTGTCTCCCGTCGTTACGTGCGTAGCGAAGCAATGACGGGGAGAGAGCCGAAGTCAAAACACCTCGAAATACTCGCGGTGCTCCCAGTCGGTCACCTCGGACAGGAAGCGGTCGATCTCGGCGTTCTTGATGTGGGTGTAGTAGTCGACGAACTCGACGCCGAGTTTTTCGCGGAAGAACGGATCGTCCTTCAACGCGCTGACCGCATCACGAAGCGACTTCGGCAGGAGCGGCGCCTTGGTCTCGTAGGGTGTGTCGGCGGACGGGCCGGGGTCCAGCTTGCGGTCGACGCCGTCGAGGCCAGAGAGAATCTGCGAGGCCATGTAGAGATAGGGATTGGCGGCGGGCTCGCCGATGCGGTTTTCAAGGCGCGTGGCGGCATCGCCGGCCGCGCCGAGCACGCGGATCATCACGCCGCGATTGTCGCGGCCCCAGATCGCGCGGTCCGGCGCCAGCGAATAGGAGCGGTAGCGCTTGTAGCCGTTGATGGTCGGGGCGGTGAACACTGTAGATGCGCGGGCGTGGTCGAGCAGGCCGGCGAGCCAGGCCCGGCCGAACGCGCTGAGCGGTTCGCCGCCCTCCTTGGTCGTTTCCTTGGCCATGAACTGGTTGTCGCCGCTCGTGCGTGGGAGACGACCGATTGGTGGAGATGCCAGCCGCTCGCGAACAGGTTCGGCAGCTTCGGCCGGCACATGAAGGTGGCGTGATAGCCGTGGCGGTGCGCGATCTGCTTCACGGCAGAGCGGAACAGCACCATATTGTCGGCGGGCTCCAGCCCTTTCTTCGGCGCGAAGGTGAATTCGCACTGACTTGGCCCGAACTCGACCTCGACCGAACGCAAGGGCAGCCCGAGCGCGACGATGTCACGCCGCAAAATCTCCAGCACCGGCTCCATCTGATCGAAGCGCTGCTCGGTGAGGTACTGATAGCCGTGGCTGAGCAGGCTCACCGAGGGCGGCGTGCCTGGCTGTCCCGCATCCTCCGGGCGCATATGCGCGTCGTCGAGCTTGAAGATGTGGAATTCGACCTCGAGGCCCGCCACGAAATCGTGGCCGCGGCGTCCAAGCTCGTCGAGCGCCTTGCGATAAAGCGCGCGCGTCGCAAACGGCACGGGACGGCCGTCATTGAAATAAAGATCGCAAAGCACCCAGCCCGTCGCCGACGCCCATGGCAAAACACGAAAAGTGGTGGGATCGGCGATCATCAGCACGTCGGCCGCGCCCTCCATCTCCTTCATGCCGAAGCCGCCGCCTGACGTGAACACCGGAAACACCGTGCGGTGCGAGGTGTCCTTGGCGAGCATGGTCGTGGTGATCGAACAGCCGCTTTCCAGCGCGGCAATCGCCTCCGAGGCGATGATGGTCTTGCCGCGCAGAATGCCGTGCTGGTCGGGAAAGGCGAGGCGGATGACTTCGAGATTTTTCTCCTCGACGAGACGGCGCATGCGCGTCGCCGCGTCCTTCTGCTCATCCGACCACAGCGCATGACGCGCGACGAAACTCACTTTGGTTGCTCCTCAGTCATGATGCTCGACGGGTGCAAGACGCCCGCCACATTCTCCGTCATTGCGAGCGCAGCGAAGCAATCCAGAAATGCCTCCGCGGAGACAGTCTGGATTGCTTCGCTTCGCTCGCAATGACGAGGATGGGCCGTCACCCTTACTCCGCCGCCGTCAGCCGATGCACGTTGTCCGCGATCTCCTTCGGCACCGGTGCCGTCCACGGCGCGCCGCGGCGGCGCTTGACGTCGACTTCCATCCAGTAGGTCTCCCAGCCACGTGTCGGCCCGATGCCGTCCATGGTCGCCGGACCCTGGATGCTGCGTGCGGTGCTCTCGTCGAGATGCAGCATCGGCTTCTCGCCGCCCGCGACCTTCTCGATCTCCTGCCGCAGCAGGCGGCGGTATTGCACGATCGCCTTGTCGCTCGTGCCGAGGTGCTCCCTGGTGCGGTCCTGAATCGCGCCCATCGACTCCACCGCCCACTGGTCGTGGACGTTGATGTCGGTGCCCATGCCGGTATAGGTCGCCGTCTGCTGCTCGTGCGGATCGAAGCCGTAATCGTTGTTGCTGTTCTTGCGCGATTTGTAGTCCGGCAGCTCGTAAAGCTCGAGCCGCTGGTCGCGCATCTTCTGCTTGTCGACCGGGTTCGAATAGCTGGTGAAGATCGCGTACCAATAGCAGTTCTCGTCGTCGACCGGCACGTGCCACTGCGTGATCGTCATCTCCGTGCTCATGGGGATGACGAAACCGTGCGGGAAGAGCTGGTTGGTGACGCGCACATGCGTCCGCTCCTCGTCGATCTCGCGCAGCGCGATCAGCCGCAGGCCGTATTCGGTGTGCTCGACATTGATGATCGGGCGATCGTACTCGCGCAAAATCTTCGTCATCGGCAACTCGCTGCCTGCGGAGGCGCCGCGGAACTGCTTGCCATACGCCGTGGACGTGTCCTCGTCCTCAAAGAAGCGATGCAGATAGGACGCGTGCGCGGGATCGATGCCGACTTCGAGTGCCTGGAGCCAGTTGCAGGCCATATGGCCTTTGAACGCAAAGGTGTGCGTGCCGGGCGCGACAAAGCAATCGAGTTCGGGAAATGCCGGCGGTTCACCTTCGCCAAGCCAGGCCCAGAGGATGCCGCTCTTCTCCACCACGGGATAGGAGCGCTGGCGAATGTTCTGGCAAAGCTTTGAGTCCTTCGGCTCGGCCGGCGTCTCGATGCATTGCCCGGTGGCGTCGAACAGCCAGCCGTGGAACGCGCAGCGCAGGCCGCCATGCTCGAGCCGTCCGAAGGCGAGATCGGCGCCGCGATGCGCGCAGTGGCGATCGATCAGGCCGTAGCGTCCGGTCTCGTCGCGAAACAGCACCAGGTTTTCGCCGAGCAGCTTGACGGGGCGGATCGGACGATCGCCTTCGAGTTCGTCCACCAGTGCCGCCGGCTGCCAATAGCTCCGCATCAGCTTTCCGCAAGGGTTCTTCGGACCGGTGCGGGTGATAAGGTCGTTCTGCTCCTGGCTCATCATGGCGAGTGCATCCTTGTGGAGTGGCGTTTGTTCGCCTATTGAACGAATGGGCGAATTATGACATGCCTTGGATCGGCAGCAAGCACTATTTTGCAGGAATGTCCCGACGCCATGCCCAAGCTGAAGCGAAGCGAGAGCGACGAACGCGCGACGGATTTCGTCGAGAGCCTGGATCGCGGCCTACGCCTGCTGCAATGCTTCGGCACCGCGGCCGGCTCGATGACGCTGAGCGATCTCGCCCGCGCCGCCGATCTTCCGCGCGCCACCGCGCGGCGCATGCTGTTCACGCTCCAGCGCGGCGGCTTCGTCGCCGGCGACGGCAAGCTGTTCTCGCTGACGCCGCATGTCCTGACACTGGCCGCATCGTATCTGCGGTCCAGCCAGCTCGTCACGGTCTTGCAACCGGTGCTCGATCGCGTTGCGATAGCGGCCAACGAGATCTGCTCGCTCGCGGTGCTCGACGGCGATGAGGTCGTGTTCATCGCGCGCAGCAGCCCGGCGCGCATGTTCTCAGGCGGGCTCGAAATCGGCTACCGCCTGCCGGCCTTCTGCACCTCGGTCGGCCGCGCCATGCTGGGCCAGCTCGACGACGCCGATCTTGCCGCGCGCCTGAAAGCGATAAAGCGTGAGGCGCTGACACCGCAGACGGAGACCGATCCCAAGGTATTGCTCGCGCGCATCGTCGCCGACCGCGCGCAGGGCTATTCGCTGGTCGGTCGCGAGGCCGAGCCGCATTTCCGCTCGATCTCGGTCCCTGTCCGCCGCTACGACGGCGTGATTGTCGCCGCCATCAACATGGGCGCCCATGTCGACCGGGTGCCGGCGCAGGAATTGGTCGGCCGCTTCCTGCCGCTGTTGCGGGACGGTGCGGAGTCGGTGCGTTCGCAGCTGTTGTAGCTGAGGCCAGGAGAGCAAAAAGCCCAGAGAGCAAAGAGGTGGGTTTCGCTCGTCCTGCCTGGCAGGCTATAATGCGCGCGGCAAAAAAGAGAACAGGGAGGACGCCATGCACCATACCATGGTTCCCAGTGATCGCGTGGAGCATGTCGCCGTCTACGGGCGCGACGGCACCAAGCTCGGCACGATCGAGCGGTTGATGCTCGACAAGGTGAGTGGAACGGTCGCCTACGCCGTGATCAAGACCGGCGGGCTGCTCGGCACCCACCATCATTATCCTCTGCAGTGGAGCGCACTGAGATATGATCCAGGACGTCAGGTCTTCCAGGTCGAGCTGACGCCGGAGCAACTGAGCAGCGGCCCCTGCGAGGTCGATGGCGATGAATTCGACTGGGGTGACCGCTCGCGGCCTTACCCGCATCCGAATTACTGGTCGATCTAGTCGCGTCGCAAGTCTCATAGTCCGGGTCAGCGAAGCGGTACCCGGAACGCCACACGTTGGCCTTGATCGACGCTTTTACGGCCGGTTGCGCATCCAGTCGGCGAGGCCGGACAGCGCCTTGTCGAGGTCTTGCCGCGCGGCAGCATCGACGACCGTCTCTTCCAACGCGCCGCGCATGCAGAGCATCCACGCATCACGCTCGGCGTCGCCGATGGCAAAGCCGATGTGGCGCTGGCGCAGCCGCGGGTGGCCCTTCTCGACCGAATAGAGTGTTAGGGCCGCCGGTCCATTCGGTGAGATAGCGCTTCAGCACGTCCCTGATCAGGCCGAGATCGGCGGCGTGGATCGCGCGGATGACCTGCGCCTCCGGCAGTGTGTCCATGCGATCGTAGAAGCGATCGACCAGCCGCTCGATCGTGGCGCTGCCGCCGATCCGCTCGAACATCGAGATTGCGACGTCGCTCTCGGCCATGGGAGTTCGGACCTACAGCGCCACGCTGCGCAGCCCAAAGCTGCGCGCTTCGTTTTGCAGCACCGGCCGCACCGCATCGATCAGACGGGCCGCGGCGGCATCGACGGAAAGTCCCGCCGTGTCCACCACCGCCGTCGCGCGCGCATACAGCGGCTCGCGGCTCAAGAGGATGTTGCGCAGCTCCGCCATGGCGGAGCGGTCGTCCGCCATCGGCCGCAAATCGCCCTGGCGGCGGACGCGGGCCATGTGCTCCTCGGGCTCGGCCTTCAGCCAGATCGTGTAGAACGACGACAGGATCTGGTCGAAGGTCAACGGCTCCGAGACGATGCCGCCGCCGGTCGCCAGCACCATCAGCTCGTTGCGCGCGAGCAGCTGTTGCAGCGCCGCCTGCTCCATGCGGCGAAAGCCTTCCTGGCCGTAGAGCGCGATGATCTCGGCCACCGAGAGGCCGTTCTGCTGCTCGACCTCCTTGTTGAGCTCGACAAAGCTCCAGCCGACCTTCTTCGCCAGCATCCTGCCGAGCGTGGACTTGCCGGCGCCGCGCAGGCCGATCAGCGCGATGCCGCAGAACGGCGCGCGCCGCGGCGCCGATGCGCTGCCGCCGGCGAGCAAATCCTTGGCTTGCGCGATCTGCGCAGGCGTCGCCTTGCGCAAGAGATCGCGAAACATCTGCCAGTCCGGGGTCGGATCCCCCGAGGGAAGCAGATCTTCCAGATGCGCGCCCATCGCGTCGGAGACGCGGCGCAGCAGCACGATGGAGACGTTGCCCTTGCCGCTCTCGAGCTGCGCGATGTAGCGCTCCGAAATTCCTGATACCTTGGCGAGCACTTTGCGCGACATGCCGCGCAGCGCGCGCATGGTGCGCACGCGCTGGCCGAGCTGTTCGAGAAATCGGGATTCGGCGTCGGGACTGTCGGTCATGGACTACGGATCATGGGCCTTCTTGAGCGGGTGTCCTGCGGCGCATATTAATGAAACATAGTGCCTGCTGGCATTGACAGCAAGCCGCCACAGTGTCTTTCTATGAATTATAATTCTAAATTCGGGGGAGAAGTCCGTGAGCGAGGGATCCTATAACGCGGTGACCTGGCTGCTCGACCGGAACGTCGAGGAGGGGCGCGGCAACAAGACCGTGTTCGACGACACCGTCTCCGGGCTCACCTATGGCGAGCTCCAGCACCAGACCCGCCGCACCGCCAACATGCTGCGCCGGCTCGGCGTCCGCCGCGAAGAGCGCGTGGCCATGATCATGCTGGATACGGTCGATTTCCCCGTCGTGTTTCTGGGTGCGATCCGCGCCGGCATCGTGCCGGTGCCGCTCAACACGCTGCTGACATCAGATCAATACGCCTACATCCTCGCCGACTGCCGCGCGCGCGTGCTGTTTGTCTCCGAGGCCCTCTATCCCGTCATCAAGGATGTCGTCGGCCGCATGCCCGATCTCGAGCATGTCGTGGTGTCCGGCGCCAAGCTCAACGGCCACAAGCAGCTCGCTGAAGAGCTCGCGGGCGAGAGCGACCGGTTCACGACCGCCGTGACGCATCCCGACGAGCCGGCGTTCTGGCTCTATTCCTCAGGCTCGACCGGCATGCCCAAGGGCGTGCGCCACATCCATTCGAACCTGCAGGCGACCGCCGATACTTACGCGAACCAGGTGCTTGGCATCCGCGAGAACGACGTTTGTCTCTCTGCGGCAAAGCTGTTCTTCGCCTATGGCCTCGGCAATGCGCTGACCTTTCCGATGTCGGTCGGTGCCACCGTGGTGCTCAACAGCGAACGGCCGACGCCGGCGCGCATGTTCGACCTGATGAACCGCTACAATCCTTCGATTTTCTACGGCGTGCCGACATTGTTTGCGGCGATGCTCAACGACGAGGCGATGAAGAGCGAGCGTGGCGGCAAGTCTTTGCGCATCTGCACCTCGGCCGGCGAGGCGCTGCCTGAATCCGTCGGCAACAGCTGGAAGGCGCGCTTCAACGTCGACATTCTCGACGGCGTCGGCTCGACCGAGCTGTTGCACATCTTCCTGTCGAATGCGCCCGGCGACATCAAATACGGCTCCTCCGGCAAGCCGGTGCCGGGCTATGCGGTGCGGCTCGTCAACGAGGCCGGCCAGGATGTCGCCGACGGCGAGGTCGGCGAGCTGCTGGTCGATGCCCCCTCCGCCGGCGAGGGCTACTGGAACCAGCGCCACAAGAGCCGCCGCACATTTGAAGGCCCTTGGACCCGCACCGGCGACAAATACGTTCGCGACACTGATGGCCGCTACACTTTCTGCGGCCGCGCCGACGACATGTTCAAGGTCTCCGGCATCTGGGTCTCGCCGTTCGAGGTCGAGAGCGCGCTGATCACGCATCCCGCCGTGCTGGAAGCCGCCGTCGTGCCCGAAGCCGATCCGGAAGGGCTGCTGAAGCCGAAGGCCTTCGTCGTGCTGCGTCCCGGCGCGACGACGACGGACTTGCAGGAGATGCTCAAGGACCACGTCAAGCAGAAGATCGGCCCGTGGAAATACCCGCGCTGGATCGACGTGGTGGATTCCTTGCCGAAGACGGCGACGGGAAAGATCCAGCGGTTCAAGCTGCGGGACGGGGCGAGCTGAGCGCGCGGAGACGTCTCGTTCTCATTGCTGGAAGAAAATGCGCATGACCAACCTCACCCCCACCGGCTTCCTCAGCATCGGCGACGCCAGCCTCGAATACAAATGGCTCGCGCCGCAAACCGCCGACGCACCGACCATCGTCATGCTGCATGAAGGCCTCGGCTCGGTCGGGCTCTGGGGCGACTTCCCGGAAAAGCTGCAGCAGGCCACCTCCGCCGGCATCTTCGTCTATTCGCGTGCGGGCTACGGCCAGTCGAGCAAGGTCGCGCTGCCGCGGCCGCTCGACTATATGGATCGCGAGGCGCTGGACGTGCTGCCGAAGGTGCTCGATGCGATCGGCTTCAAGCGTGGCCTCCTGCTCGGCCATTCCGACGGCGCCTCGATCGCGACGATCTATGCCGGCGCGCATCAGGATCATCGCCTGAGCGGGCTCGTGCTGATCGCGCCGCATTTCATCGTTGAGGACATCTCGGTGAAGTCGATTGCGGACATCAAGACGGCATTTGAGACCACCGACCTGAAGGCAAAACTCGCGCGCTGGCACAAGGACGTCGACAACGCCTTCCAGGGCTGGAACGGCGCCTGGCTCGATCCGAAATTCCGCGACTGGGATATTTCCGAGTCTCTCGCCTACATCCGCGTCCCTTTGCTGATCCTGCAAGGCCGGGACGATCAATATGGGACATTGCGTCAGCTCGAAATCGCGCAGGAAGAGTGTTATTGTCCGGTAGATTTCAAAGTCATTTCAGACGCGGGACATTCCCCGCATCGTGAAGCGCCGGGGGCGACGCTTGACGCTATCGAGCAATTTGCAAAAGCGGCCCTGCGCGACGATCAGGGACTCCAGGTACGCGCCGCATGACGTTGCGGAGGCACATCGATGAATGTGCCTTCGAACGCGAGTGATCCAATGCGCGCGCTGAACTCGCGCAGCGCTTTCCGGTCCCGGCGCTGACTGCCTGCTTCAAGCCAAGCTCGGCAGGCCGCAGCTGTCCAAAGCCGACTGGATCGCGCTCAGCGCCGGCGCGTGATCCCAGCGGGTATCATGAAACAAAGTGCATGCCTTGTCCGTTAAGGGCTAGACGCGCCCAAAAAGATGCACTATTGTGCATCTAACACGACAGCCAAAACGCATAGACAAGCTCAAGGGTGGCCCATGGCCGGGGAAGATCGGCGCCTCGCAGGCGGCGCGACATTCATCGATTTCCAGACCGAACCGTCCCGCTACCGGCACTGGAAGCTCGCGGTCGACGGTGACGTCGCTACCCTGACCATGGACGTCGACGAGAACGGCGGCCTGTTCGAGGGCTATCTGCTCAAGCTCAACTCCTACGATCTCGGCGTTGATATCGAGCTTGCGGACGTGGTGCAGCGGCTGCGCTTCGAGCACCCCGACGTGAAGGTCGTGGTGATGCGCTCGGCCAAGAACCGCGTGTTCTGCGCCGGCGCCAACATCCGCATGCTCGCCGGCTCGACCCACGCCCACAAGGTCAACTTCTGCAAGTTCACCAACGAGACTCGCAACGGCATGGAAGACTCGTCGGAGAATTCCGGCCAGCGCTTCATCACTGTCGTGAACGGCTCGGCCGCCGGCGGCGGCTATGAGCTTGCGCTCGCCACCGACTACATCATGCTCGCCGATGACGGCGCATCTGCCGTTGCCTTGCCCGAAGTGCCGCTGCTGGCGGTGCTGCCCGGCACCGGAGGCCTCACGCGTGTGGTCGACAAGCGCAAGGTGCGCCGCGACCACGCCGATTTCTTCTGCACTATCGAAGAAGGCGTCAAGGGCAAGCGCGCCGTGCAATGGCGCCTGGTCGACGAGATCGCGCCGAACAGCAAGCTCGAGGGCAAGGTCGTCGAGCGTGCCAGGGAGTTTGCGGCTGCGTCGAAGCGCACCGGAAGCGGCAAGGGCATTGCTCTCTCCCCGCTCAAGCGCGTCATCGACGAGACCAGCCTGCGCTATGGCTTCGTCACCGTGGATATCGACCGCGCCGCGCGCATCGCGACGATCTCGATCAAGGCGCCTGAAGCTGCGCCGCCGGCCGACATCGACGGCATGATGGCGCAGGGTGTCGCGTTCTGGCCGCTCCAGGTCGCGCGCGAACTCGACGACGCGATCCTGCATCTGCGCATCAACGAGCTCGAGATCGCCATGCTGGTGTTCAAGAGTCACGGCGATCGCGCCCATGTGCTCGCCTGCGATGCCTTCCTCGAAGCCAACAAGGCGCATTGGCTGGTCAACGAGATCAGGCATTACTGGAAGCGCGTCTTGAAGCGCATCGACGTCACCTCGCGCACGCTGGTGACGCTGGTCGAGCCCGGCTCCTGCTTCGCAGGCACGCTCGCCGAGCTCGTCTTCGCCGCCGACCGCTCCTACATGCTGATCGGCACGCGCCAGGGTGACAACCGCCCGCCGCCGTCGATCGAACTGTCAGCGATGAATTTCGGCCCGTATCCGATGAGCCATGGCCTGACGCGGCTTCAGTCGCGCTTCCAGGCCGACCCGTCCGACGTGCAGCGCGCGGAAGCCACGATAGGCACGGCTCTGGACGCCGAGCAGGCCGAAGAACTCGGCCTCGTCACCTTCGCGCTCGACGACATCGACTGGGACGACGAGGTCCGCGTGTTCCTGGAGGAGCGCGCCAGCTTCTCGCCGGACAGTCTCACCGGCATGGAAGCGAGCCTCCGCTTCGTCGGCCCCGAGACGATGGAGTCGAAAATCTTCTCGCGTCTCACCGCCTGGCAGAACTGGATCTTCCAGCGCCCCAACGCGGTCGGCGAGGAAGGCGCGCTGCGCCGCTACGGCAGCGGCCAGAAGCCGAAATTCGATATGACGCGGGTGTGACGACTTTCGTGTCCCGGGCGCGCTGCGGCACGAAGTGACGCTGCGCAGAACCGGGACCCATTACGGACCGGACAATAGGTCCCGGCTCAGCAGTGCAGCACTTCGCGCCGCACTGCATCCGGGACAAGAGATCGCAAGGAGCACGGCCATGAGCATGAACATCATGAACGTCGACTACTCGACCAAGATTCCGAACAACGTCAATCTCGCCGAAGACCGCCAGGTGTTGAAGGCGCTGGAAGGCTGGCATCCCGGCTACATGGATTGGTGGAGCGACATGGGGCCGGAAGGTTTCCAGGAGTCGCTGGTGTATTTGCGTACCGCCTACTCCGTCGATCCGCGCGGCTGGGCCACAAGTTCGACTATGTGCGGATGCCCGACTATCGCTGGGGCATTCTTCTGGCGCCCCAGGAGGAGAATCGCGTCGTGCCGTTCGGCGAGCATTTTGGCGAGCCGGCCTGGCAGGAAGTCCCGGGCGAATATCGCGCCATGCTGCGCCGTCTGATCGTGATCCAGGGCGACACCGAGCCTGCCTCGGTCGAGCAGCAGCGCCACCTCGGCAAGACCGCGCCCTCGCTGTACGACATGCGCAATCTGTTCCAGGTCAATGTCGAGGAAGGCCGTCACCTCTGGGCGATGGTCTACCTGCTGCAAAAGTACTTTGGTCGCGACGGACGTGAAGAGGCTGACGATTTGTTGCGCCGCCGCTCGGGTGACGCTGACTCGCCGCGCATGCTGGGCGCCTTCAACGAGGCGACGCCGGACTGGCTGTCCTTCTTCATGTTCACCTATTTCACCGACCGCGACGGCAAGATGCAGCTGCACTCGCTGGCGCAGTCCGGCTTCGATCCGCTGTCGCGCACCTGCCGCTTCATGCTGACCGAGGAAGCGCACCACATGTTCGTCGGCGAGACCGGCATCACCCGCGTCGTGCAGCGCACCTGCGATGCGATGCGCGAAGCCGGCATCACCGATCCGTCCGACATCGCAAAAGTCCGCGCGCTCGGCGTGATCGACCTGCCGACCATCCAGAAGAAGCTGAACCTGCACTATACGCTATCGCTTGATCTGTTCGGCTCGGAAGTCTCGACCAACGCGGCCAACGCCTTCAACACCGGCATCAAGGGCCGCTATCACGAGACCCAGATCGACGACGATCACCAGCTCAAGAACGCGACCTATCCGGTGCTGAAGTTCATCGACGGCGAGATCAAGCTGGTCGACGAGCCGGCGCTGACCGCGCTCAACATGCGCCTGCGCGACGATTACAGCCAGGATTGCGTCAAGGGCATGCTGCGCTGGAACAAGGTGATCTCGACCGCGGGCTATCAGTTTCAGCTCAAGCTGCCCAACGTCGCTTTCCACCGCCATATCGGCGAGTTCAAGGCTATCCACGCGACGCCCGACGGCCTGCTGATCGACGACGCCAATTGGGCCAAGCGCAAGGATGATTGGCTGCCTTCGACCGCTGACGGCGACTTCATCACCTCGCTGATGCAGCCCGTCACCGAGACCGGCGTGTTCGCATCCTGGATCTCGCCGCCGAAGGTCGGCATCGACAACAAGCCGGGCGATTTCGAGTACGTGAAGATCGAGTCGTAGGGGTCAGGGTCTGACGCTCTCGCAATACAAATGGTGTCATCACCCGCGGGAAGCGGGTGATCCAGTATTCCAGAGGCAGCGAGGCTAGAATCGATAGGCCGCAGCGTACTGGATGCCCCGCCTTCGCGGGGCACGACACTGAGTATGAGGCGAGGGCATGCCGCCCTCGCGGCAACCCTCAGCTATCCCACCCGCTCCCCTTGATCCCCGGGTTTGCGTAAACAATTCCACCATCCACCGCGATGGTTGCGCCCACCACATAGTCCCCCGCGCGCGAGGCGAGATAGATCGCGGCACCCGCCATGTCCTCGTCGGTGCCGATGCGCCCCGCGGGCACGCGGGTCGAGACCTCGTCGCTGTGGTCGCGCGCGGCGCGGTTCATGTCGGATTTGAACGGGCCCGGCGCGATCGCGGTGACCACGACATGGTCGGAGATCAGCTTCACGGCCATGCGCCGCGTCAAATGGATCAGCCCGGCCTTGCTCGCCGCGTAGGAATAGGTCTCGCCCGGATTAACGAAAATGCCGTCGATCGAGGCGATGTTGATCACCTTTGCTGGCCGCTCTGCCGAGGCCGCCGCGCGCAGCATCGGCGCCAGCGCCTTGGTCAGGAAGAACGGCGCCTTGAGGTTGAGGTTCATCACCTTGTCCCAGCCGCTCTCCGGAAACTCGTCGAACTCCGCGCCCCAGGCCGCGCCCGCATTGTTGACGAGGATGTCGAGTTTTGGCTCGCGCTTCCCAAATTCACTCGCGAGCAGCTCGGCGCCAGCGAGCGTCGAGATGTCGATCGGCAGCGCGATGCACTCGCCGCCATACTGCGCGGTGAGCTCGTTCGCGGTCGCTTCGCAAGGCCCGGCCTTGCGCGCGGTGATGTAGACCTTCGCCGCACCGGCGCTGAGAAATCCCGCCGCGATCATCTTGCCGATGCCGCGCGAGCCGCCGGTCACCAGCGCGACGCGTCCTTTGAGCGAGAACAGATCGTTGAACATGATGCCTCCCTTGGTTTGCGCTGGTTGTGAGCGGGGTGGGGAGGGGAGTCAACTCAGCTCGTCGTCAGCTCCGCCCTCATCCTGAGGAGCGCGCCAGCGCGTCTCGAAGGATGCGGGCGGCCCATCCTTCGAGACGCGCTCCTTCGGAGCGCTCCTCAGGATGAGGTCTGAGTGTGCGGTTGGATCAAGCCGCCGCGATCCTTCGAAAGCCATTCCACATCGCGGTCGCGGCGCCTGAGGTCAGCACCGGCAAAATTCGCGTGTCCTGGTAATTGCCGTTGAGCGAGACGCGTGGCAGCGCGGTCATGTGGCCGGCGTTCTCGGCGAACAGCATACCGGGCCGCGTCGTCACCGCGGTCTTGAAACCGGCGGCCGCCGCAAGGGCGAATTCACGCTCGCCTGCGGCTTGGCGGTCGCCATAGGGATAGGCAAGATGCTGGACATTGCGGCCGAGCGCCTGCTCGATCCGCGCGCGGCTCACGGCTATCTCTTGCGTGGCGATCTCTTCGCTTTGCTTGGCGAGATTGCAATGGCTGATGGTGTGGGCACCGATCGTGACCAGGGGATCGGCGGCAAATCTCTTCACCTCGTCCCAGGACAGGCAGAGGCCGCGGCACAACGCGGCCATATCGACGCCATACCTGGTGCAGAGCGCTTCGATCTCGCGCTTGAGATCGTGCTCGCCCGGCAATGCACGGAGCCAGTCGTGCACGCGGTCGAACGCCGCCTGCTTGGCGGCCGGCGTCGTCGCATCGAGCCGCAGCGCGGCATTGCCGATTTTGACCTCGATCTGCTCGGTCTTGGCGATCACGGCTTCCAGCGCCTCCCACCACAGCCGCCCCGTGCCCTCGGCGAAATCGCTGGCGACATAGACCGCCAGAGGCGCGTCAAATTCGCGCAGAACCGGCAGCGCATAATCGAGATTGTCGCGATAGCCGTCGTCGAGCGTGAAGGCGGCGAAGCGGCGGTCGAACCGGCCCCGCACCAGCCGCTCATGCAGCTCGTCCATGCTGACGATGTCGATCTCGTGCGAGCGCAAATGGCTGAGCGTGGCGCGCAGGAATTCGGGGGTGACTTCGAGATGCCGGTTCGGCTGGAATGCGGCGTCGCGGCCCGGCCGCACGTGGTGCAGCATGAAAATAGCGCCGACGCCCGATAAAAGCGGGCGCAACAGATGGTGCGCCCCGCTGAAATAGAGTGCTCCCAGCCCGGCGCGGATGACGTTGTTTCGGAGTTGTTTCATGACCGGCGGGCGGACTCTGGCATTCCGGATTCAACTTACGGAAGAACCCTTGAAGAAAAAGTTATTCCAATTGTCCATGCAGGGCCTTTGGAAGGGCGTCATTTCCGGTTTGACAGCCTGCCAAGGGTTTGTTTTGTCTCCGGTTCCAGAGTTCGGGTCGTCGAATGCAGAAGCTTTTCAGGTGGGCCAGCAAATGGTGGCCGGGGTTAATCCCGCTGGCCGTCATGTGGGGATTTGCGGCCTGGAATAATACCTTGCCGGTCGAGGCGGACCTTTCCGCCCGGAGTTCGGCCGCCCTCAAGGACACCGTTCTGGACAAGACCCGGATCGCAGTGGACGGCCGCGACGTCAGCCTGGCCGCGGACGCATTTTCCGAGGAGGGGCGGCGCGACGCCGTGGTGGCGGTCGAGACCGTCCCCGGCGTGCGCCTGGTCGACGACCGGACCCGCCTCGTTCCCGAGGCCAAACCCTTCGTCTGGAACGCCGAACGCGACGTGGTGCGGGTGACGCTGTCAGGCTCCGCGCCCTTGCCGTCGATCAAGGGCCGCCTGACCGAGGCGGCCCGCAAGGAGCTCGGCGGCGTCGAGGTGGCCGATCAAATGGGGCTGGCGCGCGGCGCGCCGCCGCGGTTCGAGGCGGCTGCGACGCTGCTGCTCGACCAGATCGGCAAGCTCAAGGACGGCAAGATCACGATAACGGACACCAAGGTCAATCTGTCGGGCATGGCGCGCGACCTCGGCGGCCGCGAAGCGGTCGCAGCCGCGCTCAAGAACCTGCCCGAGGGCTTCTCGATTGCTGCCAACGACGTCAAGGCGCCGCCCTACGTCTTCCAGGCCTACAAGGATCCGGTGGCCGCGACGGTGACGCTGACCGGTTATGTTCCCGACAACAATGTCCACACGGCAATCGTCACCAGCGCGTCGCGGAAATTCTTCAACGAAAAGGTAGTCGACAATCTCAAGGCCAGCCTCGGCGCGCCCGGCGCCTTCAATCCCGCCGTGGTCGCAGCGCTCGGCGGGCTGTCGCGACTGTCGACCGGCACGCTCGTCGTATCCGACCGCGAGGTAAAGCTGTCGGGCGATGCGCTCTATGAAGGGGCCGCCAACGACATCCGGGCAGGCCTTGGCAAGGATTTCCCGAAAAACTGGCAGTACAAGCCGGAAATCACGGTGAAACCCGCGGCCGGCCCGGTCGATGGCACCGTGTGCCAGCAATTGTTCTCGGAGCTGCTGGCCAAGGCCAAGATCCGCTTCGGGGCGAAGCGCGCCGACATCGATCCGGATTCCGCCGGCATTCTCGATCATCTGATCGAGACGGCGCTGCGATGCCCCACCACCAATATCGAGGTCGCCGGGCATACCGATGCCGACGGTGAGGACGCCTTCAACCAGGCTCTCTCGCAGAAGCGCGCGCAGGCGGTGATCGATTATCTGGTCAAGGCCGGGCTGCCCGCCAGCCGCTTCACCGCGGTCGGCTATGGCAGCACGCAGCCCGTCGCCGGTAACGCCACCGAAGACGCCAAGGCGCAGAACCGCCGCATCGAATTTCTGGTGAGGTAACGATGCCCTATCTCGTCTCGTTTCATCTCGGCTGGTTGATCGGCTCGCTACTGCTCGGCTTTTGCATGGGCTGGATCTCGGTGGTCCAGCGCGGCAACGGCACCTCGAAAGTGACCGCGCGCTGGCTCGCCGTGCTTGCGGCCGCCCTGGTCGCCGTCTCGTTCGCGCATGTGGTCCCCGGCCGTTTCGGCTACTGGCTCGACCTCGCCCTGATCATGTTCGCCTGCTACCTTGTCGGCTGCACCATCGGCGCCTGGCTGCGCGACCGCGTGGTCTCGCGCACCGCGCCGCCGGCCGCTCTGTGATGTTGCCGTGCCCCCTTGACCACGGGAGTCAGGGTCGGGCTGCGCGGCCGTTCGGCACATCGGAAAACCGCGATCAAGCGCTCAAGTCACCCCTCTTTCAAGAGGTGGGTGCGGCCCATAGATTGACGTCGGCTTAAGCCGTGACGGAACATTGTGCGGTCGAAATCATCAAAACTTCATGGCGACTGCGCAGGATCGCCATGGAGATTCGCGTCAGTCTTGCCGCCGAAAGCGCCAAACCGTGCACCAGGAGCCCATAACCCTGCCTAAAATACTGAAGGCACGAGTTTTTGTTCGAATTGCCGAATTCCACTCCGCCCGAAAACGCGCTAGGGGAGAGGAAGGGGGCCTGCGCGATGCCGGAGCCGGCGGCGAAGGTTCGTTGAGCGCCTGCGTGTCGTCCGCCTGTTCGCCGGCCTCCCTGGCCGCTGAAGCGTTGTTCGAGGTTTAGATGCTGGAAGCCATACGCAGAGCGATGTCGTTTCTGCGCCAGAAGCAAATCCTGCATAAGCTTGGAGTTGTGATCAGCGTCGCGGTCATCGGCATCGCTTGCTACGTGCTCTACCACATGCTGCGCGGCATCGATGTCAACGAGGTCCTTGAAGCGATCAAGAGCACCGAGCCGAGCCAGATTGCGATGGCGGGGCTGTTCGTCGCCGCGGGCTATTTCACGCTGACCTTCTACGATTTGTTCGCCGTGCGCGCGATCGGCCACGCGCACGTGCCCTATCGCATCAACGCGCTCGCCGCCTTTACCAGCTATTCGATCGGCCACAATGTCGGCGCCAGCGTCTTCACCGGCGGCGCAGTGCGCTACCGCATCTATTCGGCCTACGGCCTGAACGCGATCGACGTCGCAAAAATCTGTTTCCTCGCCGGCCTGACTTTCTGGCTCGGCAATGCCGCCGTGCTGGGCCTCGGCATCTCCTATCATCCGGAGGCCGCCGCGGCGATCGACCAGCTGCCGCCCTGGCTGAACCGGGCGCTGGCGATGATGATCATCGTCGGGCTGGTCGCCTATGTGGTCTGGGTCTGGACCCAGCCGCGGATGGTCGGTCGCGGACCCTGGACCGTGATGCTGCCGGGCGGCCCGCTGACGCTGCTCCAGATCACGATCGGCATCATCGATCTCGGCTTCTGCGCGCTCGCGATGTACGTGCTGGTTCCGGACGAGCCCAATCTCGGCTTCGTGGTGGTCGCGGTGATCTTCGTCTCGGCCACCTTGCTCGGCTTTGCCAGCCATTCGCCCGGGGGCCTTGGCGTGTTCGACGCCGCCATGCTGGTCGGCCTCTGGCAGATGGACCGCGAGGAACTGCTGGGCGGCATGCTGCTGTTCCGCGTGCTCTATTATCTGTCCCCCTTTGTCATATCTGTAGTCTTGCTGACGTTTCGCGAGGTTATCATCGGCGCACGATCGAAACGCTTGCAGCAGGCCGCGCTCAAGCTCGACCCCGGCCCCGCGCCTGAAGCCGCTTATGTGAGAAAGCGCAGCGACAGCGGCGCCTGACCGGCGCAAATAGTCCCAGGAGAAGCCCGCCCCGATGGCGATCGACGCCCCATCGTCTCCCACCGCCCGGCCCTGGTCCGACCGGCTGCGGCACTCGACCATCATCCTGATCGCCGCAGCGCTGGCGCTGTCGGTGGTGGTCTCGCTCGGCGAATTGTCGGTGATGCGGGCGGCGACAGTGTTCCTCTGCATCGCTGCCGCAGCGCTGATCCCGTGGCGCCTGCACGATACTGCCGCCTCGCGCGAAGACACCCGCCGCGTCAACCCCGTCGAGAGCGCGGCGGTGGCCGCGGTCGTTGCCGGCATGCCCGATCCTGCGGTGCTGCTCGACCGTGCCGGCCGCGTCATCCATCTCAACGCTGCGGCCGCCCAACTCGCGCCGGCGCTGCGCCGGAACGAGCTGGCCCAGTTCGCACTGCGCTCGCCGGAGATCATCACCGCTCTGCGCGAGTCGATCGCGACTACCGAGCCGCGGCGCGCGACCTATCTCGAACATGTCCCGGTCGATCGCTGGATGGAGCTGACCATCACGCCGGTGCCGGTGCCGACCACCTTCGGCGGCGCCGACAAATGCATGCTGATGACCTTCCACGACCAGACGCCGCTGCGCCGGGTCGAGGAAATGCGTGCCGATTTCGTCGCCAATGCCAGCCACGAGCTGCGCACGCCGCTGGCCGCACTGTCCGGCTTCATCGACACGCTCCAGGGCCAGGCCAAGGACGATCCCAAGGCGCGCGAGCGCTTCCTCGGCATCATGCACAACCAGGCCACCCGCATGGCGCGCCTGATCGACGATCTGCTGTCGCTGTCGCGGGTGGAACTGTCAGCCCATGTGCGCCCCGACACCCTGGTCGACCTGCTGCCGATCATCTTCCAGGTCGCCGACGGGCTCGAACCGCTGGCGCGGGAACGCCGGGTCGAGGTCGAGACCCATCTGCCGGAGACGCCGGTGATGATCGCGGGCGACCGCGAGGAGCTGCTCCGCCTGTTCGAAAATTTGATCGAGAACGCGCTCAAATACGGCGCCTCGGGTGGCCGTGTCGTCGTGTCGCTGACGTCCAGTCCTGCCATTGATGGAACTCAGGAGATCCGGGTCCTGGTCCGGGATTTCGGCCCCGGCATCGCGCCGGAGCATTTGCCGCGGCTGACCGAGCGCTTCTACCGGGTCGATATCGGTGACAGCCGCTCGCAGGGCGGCACCGGCCTCGGATTATCGCTGGTGAAACATATTCTTAACCGCCATCGCGGCCGGCTTTTGATCGAAAGCGTGCCCAAGCAGGGCGCCACTTTTACCGCCTGTTTTCCCCAGGTGAAGGCCTTGATCCAGAGCTGAAATACAAGCGATTCCAATTGCTTGTCTCCGTCATCCAGCTGTCACGAAAGCTTCGTAAAAGCTCAGCTGTCCGCTCCTAAAGGAGCGGCACGGGGAGCGCGATCGGGCGCGGATGGCGCTTCGCTCCCCTGCATGGAGACCAACATGAATTTCCTCAAAACGATCGTCGCTGCTGGCTTGGTCGCCGCATCGACGACGGCGGCCTTTGCCGCCGATATCACCGGTGCCGGTGCGACGTTCCCGTTCCCGATCTATTCGAAATGGGCTGACACCTACAAGAAAGAGACCGGCAACGGTCTAAACTACCAGTCGATCGGTTCCGGCGGCGGTATCAAGCAGATCCAGGCCAAGACCGTGACCTTCGGCGCCAGCGACGCGCCGCTCAAGGCCGAGCAGCTCGAAAAGGACGGCCTCGTCCAATGGCCGATGGTGATGGGTGCCATCGTTCCCGTCGTCAACATCGAGGGCGTGAAGCCCGGTGAGATGGTGTTCGACGGCGAGACCCTCGCCGGCATCTATCTCGGCAAGGTCACCAAATGGGACGACGCCGCGATCAAGAAGCTCAATCCGAACCTGAAGCTGCCGTCGGAGGCGATCACCGTGGTCCGCCGTTCGGACGGTTCGGGCACCACCTTCAACTTCACCAACTATCTCGCCAAGGCCAGCGCTGACTGGAAGAGCAAGGTCGGTGAAGGTACCGCCGTCGAGTGGCCGGTCGGCGTCGGCGCCAAGGGCAACGAAGGCGTGTCGGGCAACATCAGCCAGACCAAGAACTCGATCGGTTACGTCGAGTACGCCTATGCCAAGCAGAACAAGCTGACCTACACCGGTCTCGTCAACAAGGCCGGCAAGCCGGTGCAACCGACCGTCGAAGCCTTCCAGGCGGCCGCATCCAACGCCGACTGGGCCAAGGCTCCCGGCTACTACGTCATTCTGACCGACCAGCCCGGCGAGAAGTCCTGGCCGATCACGGCGGCGACCTTCATCCTCATGCACAAGGACGCCACCGACAAGGCGGCCTCGCAGGAAGCCATCAAGTTCTTCCGCTGGGCCTTCAAGAACGGCGGCAAGGCGGCTGAAGAGCTCGACTACATCCCGATGCCCGAGGGCGTCGTGACCCTGGTCGAGAAGACCTGGACTGCCGAGATCAAGAGCTAAGCATCGCGATGCTCGTGTCCCGGACGCGCTGCAGCGTGAAACGCTGCCGCGCAGAGCCGGGACCCACAACTGTGCCCCGGATCAGCGTCGCATCCGGGGCACGGACCAACAAAAAACGTATACTATTTGGTACAGGGGATCGGCGTGGCAGAGATGGCCGTTCAGAGCGATATAATCGACGATGCTGGACCGTATGATCGCGCCAAGGCCTTGAGCGCGTTCAAAGTCGGCGACGTCACCTTCTACTGGATCACGCGGCTCTCCGCGATCTCGGTGCTTCTGATCCTCGGCGGCATTATCCTGTCGCTGATCGTCGGCGCCTTTCCGGCGATGAAGGAATACGGTCTCTCCTTCCTGTGGACGCAGCGCTGGGCGCCGTCCGCCGATCCGCCGGTGCTCGGCGCGCTCGGGCCGATGTACGGCACGCTCGTCACCTCCTTCATCGCGATGCTGATCGCCATCCCGGTCGGTCTCGGCATTGCGATCTTCCTCACCGAGCTCTGCCCGCAATGGCTGCGCCGCCCGATCGGCATGGCGATCGAGCTGCTCGCCGGCATCCCCTCGATCATCTACGGCATGTGGGGCTTCTTCGTGTTGGGTCCGTTCCTCGCCAACACGTTCCAGCCCTTCATGATCAAGATCTTCGACGGCGTTCCGGATGCTGGGCGGGATCTTCGCAGGTCCCCCGTCCTATCTCAGCCTATTCAATGCCGCGCTGATCCTCGCCATCATGGTGCTGCCCTTCATCACCTCGATCTCGGTCGACGTGTTCAAGACGGTGCCTCCGGTCCTGAAGGAAGCCGCCTACGGCGTCGGCTGCACCACCTGGGAAGTCGTCCGCAGCGTGGTGATCCCCTACACCCGCGTCGGCGTCATCGGCGGCGTCATGCTGGCGCTGGGCCGCGCGCTCGGCGAGACCATGGCGGTGACCTTCATCATCGGCAACTCGTTCCGCATCTCGACGTCGATCTTTTCGCCGGGCACCACGATCTCGGCGGCGATCGCATCCGAGTTCGCTGAGAGCGACGGCCTGCACCAGTCCGGCCTGATCCTGCTCGGCCTGCTGCTGTTCGTGCTGACGTTCTTCGTGCTCGCGGGCGCGCGGCTGATGCTGATGCGTTTGGAAAAGAAGGCGGGGAACTAACGCCATGAACCCGATCTATTCACGCCGTCGCCGCAACGACTTCGTCATCCGCGGGCTCTGCATCGCCGCGACCGCCTTCGGCGTCACCTGGCTTGCGCTGATCCTGATCACGCTGCTCTACAACGGCCTGGCTGGCCTCAATGTCCAGCTGTTCACCGAGAACACACCGCCACCCGGATCGAACGAGGGCGGCCTGCTCAACGCCATCGTCGGCTCGCTGATCATGACCGTGATCGGCGTCGGCATCGGCGCGCCGCTCGGCATGTTCGCCGGCACCTATCTCGCCGAATACGGCCGCAACGACCGGCTGACCTCGGTGATCCGCTTCATCAACGACATCCTGCTGTCGGCGCCCTCGATCATCATCGGCCTGTTCATCTACGGCGCGGTGGTGGTGCCGATGCGCGGCTTCTCGGCGATCGCCGGCAGTCTCGCGCTCGCGGTCATCGTCATCCCGGTGGTGCTGCGCACGACTGAGGACATGCTGCTGCTGGTGCCGAACGCACTGCGCGAGGCGGCCTCGGCGCTTGGCCTGCCGCGCTCGCTGGTGATCAAGCGCATCGCTTATCGTGCTGCCCGATCGGGTCTCATCACCGGCGTGCTGCTTGCGACTGCCCGCGTCGCCGGCGAGACCGCGCCGCTGCTCTTCACCGCGCTGTCGAACCAGTTCTTCAGCCTCGGCCTGAACAAGACGATGGCGAACCTGCCGGTCACCATCAACAACTTCGTGCAGAGCCCCTACGCCTATTGGAAGCAGCTCGCCTGGAGCGGTGCGCTGCTCATCACCCTGACCGTTCTTGCCCTGAATATTGGCGCGCGCATCCTTGGCGCCGAGAGGACCGCAAAATGAGTGATCTTTCCGTATCGATGAGCGCGGCCGGCGGACTGCCCCCCGCGCCGATGCTGCCCGAGGCGCCCCCCAAGGTGACCGTTCGCAACCTGAACTTCTATTACGGCGAGCACCACGCGCTGAAGAACATCAACCTGACGCTCGGCGCCAATCGCGTCACGGCGTTCATCGGCCCGTCGGGCTGCGGCAAGTCGACCCTGCTGCGCATCTTCAACCGGATGTACGACCTCTATCCGGGCCAGCGCGCCACCGGTCAGCTCATGCTCGACCAGACCAACATCCTCGACCCCAGGCTGGACCTCAATTTGCTGCGCGCCCGCGTCGGCATGGTGTTCCAGAAGCCGACGCCGTTCCCGATGACGATCTACGAAAACATCGCGTTCGGCATCCGTCTCTACGAGAAGATCTCGAAATCCGAGATGGACGGCCGGGTCGAGAAGGCGCTGCGCGGCGGCGCGCTGTGGAACGAGGTCAAGGACAAGCTCAACGCCTCCGGCCTGTCGCTCTCCGGCGGCCAGCAGCAACGCCTCTGCATCGCCCGCACCGTCGCGGTGCGGCCCGAGGTGATCCTGTTCGACGAACCCTGCTCGGCGCTCGACCCGATCTCGACCGCCAAGGTCGAGGAGCTGATCCAGGAGCTCTCCGAGGACTACACGATCGCGATCGTCACCCACAACATGCAGCAGGCGGCGCGCGTCTCCGACAAGACCGCCTTCATGTATCTCGGCGAGCTGATCGAGTTCGACGACACCAACAAGATCTT
Organism: Bradyrhizobium sp. LB13.1; assembly: GCF_054056815.1. NCBI lineage: Bacteria > Pseudomonadati > Pseudomonadota > Alphaproteobacteria > Hyphomicrobiales > Nitrobacteraceae > Bradyrhizobium > Bradyrhizobium sp. LB13.1. The sequence continues at coordinate 1,123,053 of NZ_JBSRYQ010000001.1, forward strand.
TACGTCGCCGACCGACCGGCGCACGCAGGATTACATCACCGGCCGGTTCGGCTGAGGAGACGCGACATGGGTTCTGAACATACCGCAAAGGCCTTCGACACCGACCTCCAGGAACTCACCCGGCTGGTTGCCGAGATGGGCGGCATCGCCGAGCGCATGATCGTCGATTCCGTCGACGCGCTGATCCGCCGTGACGTTCCGCTCGGCCAGCGCGTCGTCACCATCGACACCGAGCTCGACGCGCTCCAGAAGAAGATCGAGGAGCGCGCCGTGCTCACCATCGCCCGCCGTCAGCCGATGGCGGTCGATCTGCGCGAGATCGTCGGCGCCATGCGCGTCGCGACCGATCTCGAGCGCATCGGCGACCTCGCCAAGAACATGGGCAAGCGCGTCGCGGCGCTGGAGACGGATTTCCATCCGCTCAAGCTGTTCCGCGGCCTGGAGCACATGACAGACCTCGTGCAGCAGCAGGTCAAGTCGGTGCTGGACGCCTATGCCGCACATGATTTGCCGGCGGCGATGGCGGTGTGGAAGGGCGACGAGGAAGTCGACGCCATCTGCACTTCGCTGTTCCGCGAGCTCCTCACTTACATGATGGAGGATCCGCGCAACATCTCGTTCTGCATCCATTTGATGTTCTGCGCCAAGAACATCGAGCGGATCGGCGACCACGCCACCAACATCGCCGAGACCGTGTTCTACATGATCGAGGGCCAGGCGATCACCGACAAGCGGCCGAAGGGCGATATGACGACCTTCGCCAGCTCGATACCGAACACCTAGGGAGCAACGACCCAGATGGGCGCACGCATTATGGTGGTTGAGGACGAGGAAGCCCTGACCGAGCTTCTCCGCTACAACCTCGAAGGCGACGGCTATGACGTCGAGACGGTCATGCGCGGCGACGACGCCGACACCCGTCTCAAGGAGCACATTCCCGATTTGATCGTGCTCGACTGGATGCTGCCGGGCCTGTCGGGCATCGAATTGTGCCGGCGGCTTCGCACCCGTCCCGAGACCAAGCAGCTCCCGATCATCATGCTCACCGCGCGCGGCGAGGAAAGCGAGCGGGTGCGGGGTCTTGCGACCGGCGCCGACGATTACATCGTCAAGCCGTTCTCGGTGCCGGAGCTCCTGGCGCGCGTGAAGGGCCTGCTGCGGCGCGCAAGCCCCGAACGGCTCGCCGCTGTGCTCGCCTTTGGCGACATCGAGCTCGACCGCGACAAGCGCCGCGTGGCGCGCTCGGGCCGGCCGATCGATCTCGGCCCGACCGAATATCGCCTGCTGGAGTTCTTCCTGGAGCATCCGGGGCGGGTGTTCTCGCGCGAGCAACTGCTCGACAGCGTCTGGGGCCGCGACATCTACATCGACGAGCGTACCGTCGACGTGCATATCGGCCGCCTGCGCAAGCTGCTCAATCTGGGCCGCGAGCAGGACCCGATCCGCACCGTCCGCGGCGCCGGCTACGCGCTGGATGATCGTTTTGCCAAGGCGGAGCAGCAGGCGTAACTCGCTTCAAGCTCCGCCGTCGTTCCGGATCGGCACGCGCTTTTGGCACGCTTGTCCGGGACGACATCAAGTGGGCCGAGGCGTCATCGTGTGACGGCGCCGCCCTTGCAGTCAGCTAAATCCGCTAGCTCAGCGCGGGCCCGGCTTCACCGGTGCGCGGCGCCGATCCGACGCCGGCTGATACGCGACGCGCGAGTGCTGGGCGCAATAGGGCAGCCCGGAAAGCGCCTTGCCGCCGCAGAAGAAGAAATCCGGGGTCGAGGGATCGCCGACCGGCCAGTGGCAGGTCGCCTCGTTCAGCTCGAGCAGCGATAGCCGCTGGCTCATCGGCACCACGTTGTCGTAGGTGACCGGTTCGGCCTCCACTTCGACCTCGAAAGCCTGTGCCAGCGCGGTGTTGCCGCGCGAGATCGGACGGGTCACCCGCATCATATGCTGCGCGGGGCGCGCCTTGCGCGGCCGGGGCGCTGCCGATGAAGGGCTCTTGGCGCGACCCGACAGGCCGAGCCTGTGCACTTTGCCGATCACGGCATTGCGGGTCACATTACCGAGCTCAGCCGCGATCTGGCTGGCCGAAAGTCCGGCCTCCCAGAGCTTTTTAAGCTGCTCGACGCGATCATCGGACCAGGTCAAAACTGTCATTGCACCCTTTCCCTCGCTGCCGGCCTGCCATCCTGGCGCCTCGCAGCGAATGCCTAAGCCTTTAAAAACCCGTGCCGCCAGAATCCCTTAAGGCTCGCCGGGCGTGACTAGAACGCCCGAACGTTTACGCCGGTACATAAGGACTTAGAGATCAGAACCACTGCACGAGATGTCGTATCTGACAATCCAAACGCTACAATATGGCGTGACTCCCGCGCAAGAGTCCGCCGACTCGCTTCCACATGTTCCGTGGTGAAATCCCGCGAAATCGGCACCGCAAGATTACGGATTCAGCGTTTCGCGAGGCTTTCCGGGGCGGCATTGACACCCGTCTTCCCAAGCATAAGATAGTGACACGTGCCGCCCCGAAAAGGCGGCACGTTTCGTTTTCCGGGCCGGTCAATGGTGCGTTGCGCAATGCACGCGTCACACCGTCCGCAACATCCAAGTGACATCATGACCAACAGCGCAGCGCCGCATTTGCTCCCCGTTTTCGCCAGAACCGACCTCGGTTTCGAGCGCGGCGAAGGCTGCTGGCTGATTGCGATCAATGGCGAGCGCTATCTCGATTTCACCTCGGGTGTCGCGGTGAACGCGCTCGGCCATGCCCATCCCGCGCTGGTCAAAGCGTTGCAGGAGCAGGCCACGAAGCTCTGGCACATGTCGAACCTGTTCCAGAGCCCGGATGGCGAGAAGCTCGCCAACCGCCTCTGCCATGAGAGTTTTGCGGACTTCGTGTTCTTCTGCAATTTCCGGCGCCGAGGCGCTGGAGGGCGTGATCAAGCTGGTCCGCCATCATCACTTCTCCCAAGGGCATCCGGAACGTTACCGCATCATCACCTTCGAAGGCGCGTTCCACGGCCGCACGCTGGCGACGCTGGCCGCGACGGGATCTGCAAAATATCTGGAAGGTTTTGGTCCGCCGATGGATGGCTTCGACCAAATCCCGCATGGCGATATCGAGGCCGTGAAGAAAGCGATCGGTCCGCAGACCGCCGGTATCCTGATCGAGCCGATCCAGGGCGAGGGCGGCGTGCGCTCGGCAACCCCGGCCTTCCTCAAGGCGCTGCGCCAGCTCTGCGACGACAAGGGCTTGCTGCTCGCGTTCGACGAGGTGCAGACCGGCATGGGCCGCACCGGCGATCTGTTCGCACACCGCCGTCTCGGCGTGACGCCCGATGTGATGTCGCTGGCGAAGGCGCTCGGCGGCGGCTTTCCGATCGGCGCGGTGCTGGCGACCGCGGATGCGGCGGGCCGGCATGGGGCCCGGCTCGCACGGCTCGACCTTCGGCGGCAATCCGCTCGCGATTTCGGCTGCGAACGCCGTGCTCGACGTCATGCTCAAGCCCGGCTTCTTCGACCACGTGCAGAGAATGTCGCTGCTGCTCAAGCAGAAGCTCGCCTCCGTGATCGATCGTCATAGCGATGTCGTCAGCGAAGTGCGCGGCGAGGGCCTGCTGATCGGCATCAAGGCGGTGGTGCCTTCAGGCGATCTCGTTGCAGCCTTGCGCGAAGAAAAACTGCTCACTGTCGGCGCCGGCGACAATGTCGTGCGTTTCCTGCCGCCTTTGATCGTCACCGAAGCCGAGATCGAGGACAGCGTTGGGCGGCTCGAACGCGCCTGCACCGCGTTGTCCGGCAACAAGCGGGCGGCAAGCTGATGAGCAAGTCGCCCAATAAAGCACCGAAGCACTTCCTTGATATCGACGCGCTGCCGCTGTCGGAGCTCAAGAGCATGCTGGCCGCGTCCTCCGCGATGAAGGCGAAGCAGAAGGCGCATCAGCCGGTCAGGCCGCTTGAAGGCAAGACGCTGGCGATGATTTTCGAGCGCCCCTCGACGAGGACGCGGGTGTCGTTCGATGTCGCCATGCGCCAGCTCGGCGGCGAACCCATCATGCTCACCGGCGCGGAGATGCAGCTCGGCCGCGGCGAGACCATCGCCGACACCGCGCGCGTGCTGTCGCGCTATGTCGACGCCATCATGATCCGCATTCTCAATCACGATGCCCTGCTCGAGCTCGCGGCGAACGCCACCGTTCCTGTCATCAACGGCCTGACGCGGCGTTCGCATCCCTGCCAGGTGATGGCTGATCTCATGACCTATGAGGAGCATCGCGGCCCGATCGAGGGCAGGACTGTGGCCTGGACCGGCGACGACAACAACGTGCTCGCCTCCTGGGCGCACGCCGCCGAACGCTTCAAGTTCCAGCTCAACGTCGCGACGCCCCCGGAGCTGGCGCCGAAAAAGGCGATGCGCGATTTCATCAAGGCGACCGGCGCGCCGATCATGCTCGGCAGCGATGCCGAAGCCGCCGTGCGCGGCGCCGATTGTGTCGTCACCGACACCTGGGTGTCGATGGGCGACAAGGAAGGCGAGCATCGCCACAACGTGCTCAAGCCTTATCAGGTCAACGCCCAGCTGATGTCGCTGGCCAAGCCCGATGCGCTGTTCATGCACTGCCTGCCCGCCCATCGCGGCGAGGAGGTCACCGACGAGGTGATCGACGGCCCGCAATCCGTCGTGTTCGACGAGGCCGAAAACCGCCTGCACGCGCAGAAGGGCATTCTGGCCTGGTGCTTCGACGCGGTGAAGTAGGCGCGGGGCGCGCGGTGAACGCGAAGTCGGTTTGTTTCGCCGTCCTGGCTTTCGCCAGGACGACACCGAACTTGCAGTATCGCGTGTAACCATAACTGCGCCCGGAACACGCGGCCCGCGCCCCCTTCCATTTCCGCCTTCCGACCCCAGATAGAGCGCCATGATTTCCCAATCCCCTGACATGAAAACCGGGCCCGAAGGCCCGGTTCGCGCACCATCCGCGGTTCCGGTCGACGACGCCGTGCTGCCCTACGAGGTCGACGCGCTCGACGTGCGCGGTCGCCTGGTGCGGCTTGGTCCGGCGCTCGACGATATCCTGACCAGGCACGATTATCCGGCGCCTGTCGGCAAGCTGCTCGGCGAGGCCATCGTGCTGACCACGCTACTCGGCTCGGCGCTGAAGTTTGAAGGCCGCTTCATCCTCCAGGCCCAGACCGACGGTCCGGTGTCGTTCCTGGTCGTCGATTACATGGCGCCGGATCGCCTGCGAGCCTACGCACGTTTCGACGCCGCGCGTCTCGGCGATGCCAAAGATTCCGGCGCGCTGCTGGGCCACGGCCATCTCGCCATGACCGTCGACCAGGGGCCCGAGATGAGCCGCTACCAGGGTCTGGTCGCGCTCGACGGCGGCAGCCTGGAAGACGCCGCTCACGAATATTTCCTGCGCTCCGAGCAGATCCCGACGCGCGTGCGTCTCGCCGTTGGCGAGGAGTGGCGTTCGAACGATGGCGGCAAGCATCGCTGGCGCGCCGGCGGCATGCTGATGCAGTTCCTGCCGAAGGCGCCTGAGCGCTCGCGGCAGGCCGATCTGCATCCCGGCGATGCGCCCGAAGGCGTCGAGGTGCATAGCGTCGCTGAAGACGATGCCTGGGTCGAGGCGCGCTCGCTGATCGAAACCGTCGAAGACGTCGAGTTGATCGATCCCGAGCTCTCCGGCGAGCGGCTCTTGTTCCGGCTGTTCCACGAACGCGGCGTGCGCGTGTTCAATCCGCTGGTCCTGAAGGCACAATGCTCCTGCTCGCGCGATGCGGTCGCATCGATGCTGAAGAGTTTTTCGCCCGGCGACCGCGCCGCCATGGTCAAGGACGACAAGGTCGTCGTGACCTGCGAGTTCTGCAGTTCGGTGTACGATTTCACGCCGGCCGAGGCGGGCGTGGAAGACGCTTGAGGCATTGGACCGTGTCGCCATCCGGGTCCCGGCTCCGCGCAGCAACGCTCGCGCGTTGCACGCGCGTCCGGGACACGAGAGTCATGACGCCGTCGGGGAAGCCGCGCCCCAAAAGGCCGCGCCGCCGCCTACCTCAGTTCAACACCCGCTTGTTGTCCGGGCTGTCCAGCGAGAATGTCGGCACCTCGACCTCGAAGCGTTCGCCGCTGGCGCTGACCATCTGGTAGCGGCCGGTCATGAACCCCGAGGCGGTCGTGAGTGGCACGCCGGAGGTGTATTCGAAGCGTTCGCCGGGGGCGAGCGTCGGCTGCTCGCCGACGACGCCCTCGCCCTTCACTTCCTGCTGCCGGCCGGTGGCGTCGGTGATGATCCAGTGTCGCGTCTTGAGCTGCACGGTCTCGTCGCCGGAATTGATGATGACAATGGTGTAGGACCAGAAATAGCGGGAGCGGTCGGCCGACGACTGCTCCGGAACAAAGTTCGGCTCGACGGTCACTTCGATCTGGCGGGTCACGGCGCGGTACATGATTGCCATCATACCGAAATCCGCCGGGGAACCAAACGCCGGAGGCGGCCTTGTGACATCGTCCCGCCAGAATTCGAAAGGAAGTACACATCCAGGTGTATTTTCAGGTGTATTTGCAAGTGTACTTGCATGTGATGCGGTCGCTTTGCGAGATGACGGCCGGACCGGTACACTCCTTGCCACGTCTTACCAAGTCGCGATTTTGCGGAAGGGTTTTTAGGCCCCGATGACCATTGCCGACCAAGTGACGGGATCGACGGTCGCGGGAACCGCCAAGCCTGTGCAGGCCAAGCCTGCAGGTGCCAGGCCGCGCACGGCCTCGCCGGCTATTTCGCTGCCGGCCATCGGCGAGCGCGAGCTCCGGCTCGATCTGTTCCGCGGCCTCGCGCTGTGGCTGATCTTCATCGACCATTTGCCGCCGAGTCTTCTGACCTGGTTCACGATCCGCAATTACGGCTTCAGCCGACGCCACCGAGATCTTCATCTTCATCTCAGGCTATACCGCCGCCTTCGTCTACGGTCGGGCGATGCTGGAGTCCGGCGTCGTCGTCGCCACCGCGCGCATCCTGCGGCGCGTCTGGCAGATCTATGTCGCCCACGTCTTCCTGTTCACGATCTTCCTTGCCGAAATCTCCTACGTCGCGACCAGGTTCGAGAACCCGCTCTACACCGAAGAGATGGGCATCATGGACTTCCTCAAGCAGCCCGACGTCACGATCGTGCAGGCGCTGCTGCTGCGCTTTCGTCCCGTCAACATGGACGTGCTGCCGCTCTACATCGTGCTGATGCTGGCGCTGCCGTTGATCCTGTGGCTGATGAAATGGCGCCCCGACGTGACGCTCGGCCTCTCGGTCCTGCTCTACGCGGTGACCTGGGAATACGACCTCTATCTGTCGGCCTATCCGAACGGCTTCTGGGCGTTCAATCCCTTCGCCTGGCAATTGCTGTTCGTGTTCGGTGCCTGGTGTGCGCTCGGGGGAGCGCGACGCATGTCGCGCATTCTGGCTTCGCGGGTGACGATGTGGATCTCGATCGCCTATCTGGTCGCGGCATTCTACGTGACGCTGACCTGGTATGTGCCGCAGCTGTCCCAATTCATGCCGAAGCTGCTCGAGCAGTGGATGTATCCGATCGACAAGGCCGATCTCGACGTGCTGCGCTTCACGCATTTCCTGGCGCTGGCCGCGATCACCGTGCGCGTCCTGCCGCGGGACTGGCCGGGCCTGAAATCGCCCTGGCTGCGGCCGCTGATCCTGTGCGGCTCGCATTCCCTGGAGATATTCTGTCTCGGCGTCTTCCTCGCCTTTGCCGGCCATTTCATCCTGGCCGAGGTCGCGGGCGGCCCAGCCCTGCATGCGCTGATTAGTCTCTCGGGAATCCTGATCATGTGGGCCATGGCCTGGGTGATTTCGTGGTACAAGCGCGTGGCTGACAAAAGCGGTTCGAAAACCAAAAGCGCCGTCGGCAGCGCCGATATGGCGGGAGGGGGCTGATGAAGGCGAAGGTTTTCCTGAGCCTGATCCTGCTGTGCGGTGGTCTCGCCGCGCCTCAGGCGCGCGCGGGCGATGCTGCGCCTGCTGCTTCGGCCGCGCCTCCAGCCTGCGAATTGCCGTCCTATCTGCTCACCAGCGAAAGCCAGCTTCCCAAGGTCGCCGATGCCGTCAAGGCCGGCAAGCCGCTCGAAATCCTGGTGATCGGCAGCCGCTCGACCACGATTCCAGCCTCCGAGGACGCCTCCTATCCGGCGCGGATGCAGGCCATCCTGAAGGACAAGCTGCCGCCGTCCGAGACCGTGCACGTCTCCGTAGAAATACAGAGCAAGAAGACGGCAGAGGAAGCGGCCGCCAGCTTCGTTAAGCTGATGGAAGCAAAAACGCCTACTTTGGTCATCTGGCAGACCGGGACTGTCGATGCTATCCGAGCCATCGATCCCGATGATTTTCGTGGCGCGGTAACCGAAGGGGTTGCTGCGCTGCAAAAGGCAGGGGCCGACGTCGTCTTGATGAATTTGCAGTACAGCCCGCGCACCGAAACCATGATCTCGGTGCCGCCATACCTCGACAATATGCGGGTGGTGGCGCAGGAGCACGATATCCCGCTGTTCGATCGTTTCGCGATCATGCGGCAGTGGAATGATCAGGGGCAGTTCGACCTGTTCAGCCCGTCGCGCGGGCTTGAGCTGGCGAAACAGGTCCATGATTGCCTTGGCCGGGCGTTGGCACAGTTCGTCATCGACGCTGCCCACCTGGAGCCGGCCCAGCAGCAAAATTGAGGTCTAGCGTTAATGAGTTCTCTCCGCCCTTTTTGCCTGACGGCATGGCTGGCTGCGCCCGCTGCGGCGGCGTTGCTGTTGCTAACGCCTGTATCGCAGTCGCGCGCGCAGGAGCCGGCCGCGCAGGCAACGCCGGCCCCGCAGCAATCGGCTAATCCCGCTTCCGCTTCACCGTCCCAGACCACCGTCGCCCGCGACGTCCCCCGACCAGCGCGGCATCACGGCGCGCGCCATCGACAAGGTGAAGCAGGTCGCGAAATCCGCCGGCGACATCTTCAGCCGCGTCCCCTGCCTGTCGCCGAAGGGCGGCGCGAAGGCGATGGGCACGCTGCCGCATGTCGCGGGCAAGCTCGTCGCCGGCCAGCCCGTCGTCATCGTCGCGTTCGGCTCGTCGTCGACCGCAGGATTCGGCGCGAGCTCGCCGGAGTTCAACTATCCCAATCGCCTTGCCGCGCAGCTGCACCGGCATTATCCGACCGCCGATATCACGGTCGTCAATGCCGGCGTCGGCGGCGAGGACGCGCCCGAGATGATGAAGCGGCTCCAGAAGGCGGTGATCGACGTGCATCCGGATCTGGTGATCTGGCAGGTCGGCACCAATGCCGTGCTGCGCAATCTCGATCCCGGCGAGACCGCGAAGATGGTTGAGGACGGCATCGGCCGCATCCAGGCCGCCGGCGATGCCGACGTCGTGCTGGTCGATCCGCAATATTCGCCTGCCGTCAACCAGCGCGCGGAGAGCGCCGGCAAGATGGTGAAGCTGCTCGGCAAGGTCGCCGAGCTCCGTCACGTCGGCATCTTCCCGCGCTTCGAGGTGATGCGCGACTGGCACGAAAAGCAATCGCTTCCGGTCGAGAGCTTTGTGATCGCCGACGGCCTGCACATGAACGATTGGGGCTACGCCTGCTTCGCCCAGCTCCTCGGCGACGACATCATCCGTTCCGTCGGCCAGATCAAGCTCGGCGTGAACGTGCCGGCGGACGTGCGGACGTACCGGCCGATGTAATGGTCGTCCCGGCCTAGTGCGCAATTGCGCACGGGAGCCGGGACGACCAGCACCTCACGCCTTCTCCAGCGCCGCGGTCAGATCTTCGATCAGATCATCCGGATGCTCGAGCCCCGCCGAGAAGCGGATAAAACCCTCGCTGATGCCGAGGGCGGCACGATCCTCCGGCTTCAGGCGCTGATGCGTCGTCGTGGCGGGATGCGTGACAAGGCTCTTGGCGTCGCCGAGATTGTTCGAGATCTTCGCCAGCTTGAGCTCGTTGAGCACGCGGAACGCACCCTGCTTGCCGCCCTTGACCTCGAAGCCGACCAGCGTCGAGCCGCCGCGCATCTGCTTCTTCACCAATGCAGCCTGCGGATGGTCGGCGCGGCCGGGAAACACCAGCCGCGAAATCTTCGGATGGCTCGCCAGCACGTCCGCGATGCGCGCCGCCGTCTCGGTCTGCGCGCGCACGCGCACGCCCAGCGTCTCCAGGCCCTTGAGCAGGACCCAGGCGTTGAACGGCGAGATCGACGGCCCGGTCTGGCGCATGAAATTGTGGATGTGCTCGGCGATGAACGCTTCCGAGGACAGGATGATGCCGCCGAGACAGCGGCCCTGGCCGTCGATGTGCTTGGTCGCGGAATAGACCACGACGTCGGCGCCGAGCGCGAGCGGGCTCTGCCAGATCGGGGTGGCGAACACGTTGTCGACGACGAGCCGCGCGCCGCCGCTGTGCGCGATCTCGGCAATCCCGGGAATGTCGAGCACGTCGAGCGTCGGATTGGTCGGGCTCTCCAGGAAGAACGTCTTGGTGTTCGGCTTCACCGCGCGCTGCCACTGGTCGAGATCGAGCCCATCGACCAGCGTCGTCTCGATGCCATAGCGCGGCAGCAAATCCTGCACGACGTAGAGGCACGAGCCGAACAGCGCGCGCGAGGCCACGACGTGATCGCCGGTCTTGAGCGGCGCCAGGATCGCGGTCGTCACCGCGGCCATGCCGGTCGCGGCCGAGCGCGCCGCTTCGGCGCCTTCGAGCTCGATCATGCGCCGCTCGAACATCTGTATGGTCGGGTTGGAGTAGCGTGAATAGATGAAGCCGGGGTCCTCGCCCTTGAACCGCGCCTCGCACTCCTCGGCGCTGTTGTAGACGTAGCCCTGGGTCAGGAACAGCGACTCCGACGTCTCGCCATATTGCGAGCGCAGGGTACCGGAATGGACCAGACGGGTTTCGGGACGGTATTGCGCGGTTGGCGCCGGGGACTTCGACATAGGACCTCCTCTGCGTGACCATCGAAAATGGTCACAAAAAAACCGGCCTGGAATATCTCCACGGGCCGGGATCACAGAGGTCCCCGGCCTGTTTAGCGACTTATTTAACGTGGCTGCAAGCCGGCCGGCTCAAATCACCACGGGATAAGTCATGCTCATATTCCGCAATGCCCTTTCCGTCAAGACGTCCATCGGATAGCCGTAAAACGCTAGTATTTCCCGCATGTCGGGATGCATTTGCCCGCCTGATGAGGACCCTCGGTTGACGTTCACGGTTGCCGCCGACGCCAATGGTATCCTGCCCGACCGCATGATCGCGGCGATGGCGGAGGGCGGTCTCATCCTGCCCGCATACGACTTCGTCGAAAGCCAGATCCAGCCGGCAAGCCTCGACCTTCGCCTCGGCGACATCGCCTATCGCGTCCGCGCCAGCTTCCCTGCCCGGCCCCGGCGCCACCGTCGCCGAGCGCATCGACGAGTTGAAGCTGCACGAGTTCAGCCTTGCCGACGGCGCGGTGCTGGAGACCAACTGCGTCTACATTGTGCCGCTGCTCGAAAGCCTCGCGCTGCCGCCGGAAATCGTCGCGGCCGCCAACCCGAAGAGCTCGACCGGCCGGCTCGACGTTTTCACCCGCGTGATCGCCGACGGCACCCGCCGCTTCGACATGATCGGCGCCGGCTATCACGGTCCGCTCTATGCCGAGATCAGCCCGAAGACGTTCCCGGTGCTGGTCAGCGAGGGCTCGCGCTTGTCGCAAGTACGCTTCCGCACCGGCGATGCCATCCTCAACATCGACGAGCTCGAGGCGCTGCACGCGACCGAGCGTCTCGTCGACGTCGACGATGCCGATCTCACCGGCGGCGTCGCGGTGTCTGTCGATCTCTCCGGCGAAAAGAGCGGCGGCTTCGTCGGCTACCGCGCCAAGCGCCACACCGGCGTCATCGACGTCGATCGCCGCGCCGGCTACGCGGTTGACGATTTCTGGGAGCCGATCGCGGCGCGTCCCGACGGCAATTTGATCCTCGATCCCGGCGAGTTCTACATCCTCGCGTCGAAAGAGGCCGTGCAGGTGCCGCCCGATTACGCCGCAGAGATGGTGCCGTTCGATCCGCTGGTCGGCGAGTTCCGCGTGCATTACGCCGGATTTTTCGATCCCGGCTTCGGCTATGCCGGTGCGGGCGGGCTGGGATCGCGCGCCGTGCTCGAGGTCCGCTCGCGCGAAGTGCCTTTCATCCTCGAGCACGGCCAGATCGTCGGCCGGCTCGTCTACGAGAAGATGCTGGCCCTCCCCGACGCCATGTACGGTCAGCGCATCGGCTCGAACTACCAGGCACAGGGCCTGAAGCTGAGCAAGCACTTTCGGGTGTAGTGATCATCCGGGCCACAAGGTGTTGACATGACCAATTCATCCCAACTGGACGCACATATTGTCAACGACGTCGCCGACGCGCTGATCTATTCCGATCCGTCGGGCACGATCACGCGCTGGAATCGTGCATCGACCGCGCTGTTCGGCTTCGCCGCGGACGAAGCGCTGGGCCAGAATCTCGACCTCATCATTCCCGAACATCTGCGCGCCGCGCACTGGAAGGGCTTCGAGGCCGCGTTTGCCAGCGGCGCGATGAAGCTCGCGGGCAAGCCGACACTGACCCGCGCGCTGCACAAGAGCGGCCGCAAGCTCTACATCGAGATGACATTCGCGCTGGTGCGGGACGCCGGCGGCGCGGTGCAGGGATCGGTCGCCATGGCGCGCGACGTGACCGAGCGCGTCGAGCGCGAGCGCGCCGCCAAAGCCACTCACAATTCGTGATGCGGAATTGGCGGGCCGCCGTGCAGGGCGTCCTGCGTGCGGTTCAGGTTGTCCGTCACCCAATGCAGTGACACACTCGATCAAAATAACGATCGGGAGCGAACATGACCGCCGCATCAGATCCCGCGCAGGAAGCTCAATGGAAACGCTGGCGCGCGGTTGCCGATCTCTATCACGCCTACTTCACCGGCCTGATCCTCACCGTCGTCACGCGTCGCGGCACGGCGGATGCGGCGGAGTTCGTCTTCCGCGTGTTCCGCCGCCAGCAGCAGGAGCGCTTCCTGCCGGGGCTGGAAAAGCTCGGGCTGAGCCATCTGCCGCCCGCCGTCGCCGCTGCGCAATATCACTACCTCTCGAACTGGATCGGCGGCGTGCACGTCGAATACATGTATGAGAGCGACACCAAGGCCTGGATCCGCTATCCGCCGCCGCGCTGGATCTGGAAGGGCACCGCGATCTGCGGCGTGCCGGGCGAAGTTTCGCGCGCGATGCTGCGCGGCTGGCACGCCAACAACGGTGTCGCGCTCGGTGATCTCCGCCTGGGCTTCGTCTGCACCAAGCAGAGCGTCGATGGCCAGGATGGGCTCGAAGGCTATTACCATCAATACGACCAACCGCTCGAGCTCGACCAGCGCCTCGTGTTCGCGCGGCATCTCGAAGCGCCATTGTTCGATGCGAAGTCCGCGCCGGCTCTTCCTGTCGCGAGCTGGCCAAAGCCGCGGCTCGAAAAAGCCTACCGCAACTATGCGATGGAATATGTGCGCACCGCCGCGCCCGTGATGGTGCAGCTGTTCGGTCCGGAGGATGCCGGCTATCTCCTGCATCTCGCGGGTAAGCTGATAGGGATGCAATATTTCGATGAGGTCGCTGCGGCGCTGTCGATGGGCCGTGGCGGGGCGAGCGAATTCGCGACGTTCCTCAACGCGCTGTTTGCCGCGCAGGGCGATGCGGCCGAGGTAACGCCATCCGAAGGCACCTTCGAAATCCGTCAGCAGAGCTGGAAGTTGATGGACGACGTCGCCGACTGTCACCCCGCCTGCGCCAAGGTGCTGGAGGGATTGTTCGAGGGCCTCGCTGCAGGATGCGGGCGGCACATCGGCGTTCACCTGCGCGCGCCCGCAGGCGGCCGCCCGCCATTGCTCTGGCGCGTCGGGTAATTCCACCATGGAACGCGACGCCGCAGGGCACGCCTGCATCTGACGCAGGAGGAATCGCTGCGCGGTGTGCTAACAAGCCGCTCGTTGCGCCCTGCGCGCGAATAAATTTATTGACACACCTACTCATTGCGGCGCCGAAAATGGCGCCCGTGCCCCGGAGAGGACATGTCCGACATCGCCGAAATCCCGGTCGATGAACAAGAGCGTCCGCTGCCGCCGCCTCCACGCCCCGTGAAGAGCGCGCTGTTGGACGGCCCGATTCTGCGCACGCTGCTCGGGCTGGCCTGGCCCAACGTGGTCGCGCTCTCCGCCGGCACCTGCACCGTGATTGCGGAGACCTCCTATATCGGACGTCTCGGTGTGGAAGCGCTTGCCGCGATGGCGCTGGTGTTTCCGACCGTGATCCTGACCATGACGATGTCGGGCGGCGCTATGGGCGGCGCGGTGGCCTCCGCCATCGCGCGTGCGCTCGGCGCCGGCGATCGCGAGCGCGCCGGCACGCTCGCCGCGCATGCACTGCTGATCGGCATCAGCTTCGGCCTCGTCTTCATGCTGGGCATGCTGATCTTCGGGCCGCGCGTTCTGGAAATGCTCGGCGGCCGCGGCGATGTGCTGACACATGCGATTGCCTACACCCAGGTGTTTTTCGGGGGCGCGGTGCTGCCCTGGCTGCTCAACACCATGGCGGGCGTCCTGCGCGGCACCGGCAACATGAAGCTGCCGTCGCTGTTGATCCTCAATTCCGCGGTCTGGCAGATATTGCTCGGCGGCACGCTCGGCCTTGGGCTCGGCCCCGTGCCGCAGCTCGGGATGCGCGGCGTCGCGGCCGGCGCGCTGATCGCCTATTCTATGAACATCTGCGTGATGGGCTGGTATCTGTTTTCCGGCCGCGCCCGCGTTACGCCGAAGCTGCGCGGCCTGCGCATCCAGTGGGCGATGTTTTTCGACATCCTCAAAGTCGGCGCCATTGCCTGCTTCTCGCCGCTGCAATCGGTGCTGACGATCTCGATCTTCACCCACATGCTGGCGAAATTCGGCACCGCGATCCTCGCCGGCTACGGCATCGGTGCGCGGCTGGAATTTTTGCTGACCTCAATCGCGTTCGCGTTCGGCATCGCCTCGGTGCCGATGATCGGCATGGCGGTCGGCGCCGGCCGCATCGCCCGCGCCCGGCGCATCGCCTGGATCGCAGGCGCGAGCGCCTTCGTCGCCGTCGGCGCACCTGCGTGCCTGGTCGCGCTCTTCCCCGATCTCTGGGTCAATATTTTCACGGACAGCGCGATCGTGCGCGCCACCAGCCATCAATATTTGTCGACAGTGGCGCCGTTCTACGCGTTCATTGGCCTCGCCTCGACGATGTATTTCTCGTCGCAGGGGGCTGCGAAAGTGATCGGCCCGGTGCTGGCGCAGACCGCGCGGCTGATCTACATCGCGGCAGTCGGCTGGTGGCTGTCGACGCACGATGCCACCGCGCAGAACTTCTTCTGGCTGGCCGCCAGCTCGATGGTCGTGCTCGGCCTGCTCTCGTGCTCCAGCGTGGTGCTGACCCGCTGGGGACCGCGCGAGAGCAAGGCCGCGATCAGGCCGGTTCTCTCCGGCGTCGCGGACTAACGATGCCTGTGGCGGCGATGGCCTCCGCCGCCGACATTGGCGAGCCGCATCAATTGCGGGATCATTGCCATCATGTCGCCGCCGCCGGGGCCACCGAGCATGCCCATGATATCGCCGCCGCCAATGCCGCCCATTCCGGTTGGCATGGTGCCGCCGTAATTGGGCGCACCGAAACCGCCGCCGAGATTACCGGCGTTGAGGCCGCTAAATCCGCCGCCGCCATTCTCCATCATGCGGCTCATCATCGGGCCCATGGTCTGCATCATCATGGCGAAGCGGCGCTTGCCCATCTTGGCCTTCATCATCTCCAGCATCGGCGCCATCTGGGTCATCATGTCCTCGCCGCCGGCACCTCCGCCGCCGAGGAATTGCGCCTTTGCCGGTGCGCTCGAAATCGAAAACATCAGCAGCACGGCGGCCGCCTGGCAGATCACCTTGTCCGCACCTCTCATGGCCTGCTCCTCGCGTGCGTGGCGCCGCCGGGAGAGCGGAGCCAACCGGACGCACGTCGCCATGGTTACGGCGGACGAGGGCTGGGTCTGTGAGAAAGATCACGCAGCTGCGGGCATGATCCGGAAAAGTGTGCAGCGGTTTTCCGAAAGGATCATGCTCAAATAAGTAAAAACTAAGCCGGAAACGCCTTGTGGATGGCGATCACGGCATCCCCGGTTTGGCCCTGCACGTAAGCTGCAAGCTCGTTCGGCAGCATGTCGATGATCCAGACCAGGCGGCATCTCGCATCGCCCTCGGCGATCACCTGCACCGAGGCGCTGTAATGCTTCAGCCGCTCGCTGTTGATGGCGTAGACCAGCCGCTGCCGCGCATCGTCGCAATCGACCAGCACTTCGCGCGCTACCGAGCCATTGGCAAAGGTGACGACGCGCGCATCGCCGTCGATCGTGCAGGCGGTGACGAAGCCCGGCGCCAGCCGCCGATGCAGCGCGCCGAAATCGCGCACCGCGTCCCAGACGTCGTGCGCCGAGGCGGGGAGGGGAATGTCATTGTGGATGGAGGCCATGAAAGTCCTTGATTATGTTAGGTGTTGGCCGTGGACTCCGTCATCGCGAGCGCAGCGAAGCAATCCAGAAATGCTTCCGCGGCTACGGTCTGGATTGCTTCGTCGCAAGAGCTCCTCGCAATGACGGAGAGAACTCACACACAAACCGCCTCGACATTGTTGCCATCGGGATCGATCAAAAATGCCGCGTAGTAAGTCGGGCTGTAATCCTTGCGCGGGCCGGCACCGCCATTGTCGCGGCCGCCGCTCTTCAGGCCTTCGTTGTGGAACGCCTTGACCGCGTCATGATTCCCGGCGCGAAATGCGATATGCGCGCCATCGGCTTTCCGTCCCTTGTTCAGGTGCAGCCACAACGCCGGCTCGCCCTTCGGCCCGAAGCCGGCATAACCGTCGCCGCTCGAACACAGGACATAACCGAGCGGCGCCAGCACCGCGGTGTAGAAGCGCGTGGCGGCGTCGAGGTCGGCAACGCGCAGTCCGATATGGTCGTACATGTTCGTCTCCATTTCCAAAGCGCGCCGCAACTGGCGCGCGCCGGAGACGAACCTAGTCAGTTGAGGGCGAGCTGCTCTTGGAGAATCTTGCGCTTCCCCTTCGAGGCCTGACGGAACTTGGTCGGCGAGACGCCGGCGGCGCGGCGGAAGGTGCGGACGAAGTTGGAGAGGTCGCCGAAGCCGACGTCATAGGCGATATCGGTGACCGCGATGTCGTCGTCAGTGAGCAGCCGCGCAGCATGTCGCAGCCGTGAGCGCACCAGATATTGATGCGGGGTGACGCCGAGCACGCTCGAAAACAGCCGCAGGAAATGGAACGGGCTGAGGCCTGCCTGCCGCGCGGCCTGTTCGAGGTCGACCTCGGCATGCGAGTTGGCGTCGATCCACAGCGCGGCTTCCACGGCGCGGCGGCGATCGCGCGCAGTGGGCGTTGTCGGCTTGCGCGCCTTGCCCGAGACGACATCGATGAAGCGGCCGGCGAGGATTTGACCGACCTCGTCGAGACCGAGATCGCTGTTGCCATCTGCCGCCGTCTGGGCGAGCTCGCCCAGCACCATCAGCTCGGGCAGCGGCGGCGTCGCGCCGACCTGCCAGATGTCGCGACGTCCCCCGAGGGCGTCGACCAGATCCTCGCCCAGGAAAAAGGACAGGCAGACGTCGCCGGAGACATGCTCATGCGTGCAGGTGTATTCCTCGCCCGGTGCGCCGACCAGCATCGAGCCCGCCACCAGCTCGAAGAAGCCGGCGCGGCAGTGGCAGCCGAAGCTGCCCGCGCGGACATAGGCGATGGAATGGCCGGTGCGGCACTCCGCAAACGACGCGTCGTCCGGTCCCGCATCGCAGCGCGAAACTCGGAGACCGTCATCGAGGGCGTCGTCAGCAGCGTGGTCGCATCCATCCCGCCTATCTAGGCATGATCCAGAAAAGTGTTAGCGGTTTTTCGACAGGATCATGACCAAAAACAAAGCTAAGGTGCGATCAAAATCGCGCCTTAGCTGGGCGCACGGGGCGGGGCAACGGGCAGCAGCACCTCGAATAGCGTCTTGCTGGCGACCGGATGAGCGCCCTCGAGCGACAGCAGCCGCCGCTTGGAGATCACCCCGCCATAGGGCGAGAGCCGGTCGGTGTAATTGCCGGCCTCCAGCACCCGGTGGCAGGGCACGATCAGCATGTAGGGATTTTTCGCGACCGCCTGCGCCACCGAATGCGCGGCGCCGGAGGCGCCCAGCGCCTTGGCGATCTCGTGATAGGTGCGCGTCTCCCCGCGCGGAATCGTGCAGGCGAACTCGTAGACGCGCCGGTTGAAGTCGGACACGCCGCCCGCATCCAGGCTGACCTCGGAAAAATCAGGATCGTTGCCTTGCAGCAGGCCCACGATGCCCTCGATCGCAAGCTCGGCGTTCGCGGACGGCCGCTGTTCGCGCGCCTCGGGATGGACCTGGAAAATCCGGCGGCGGGTGTCGATCTCCCGCGCCTCCGGCAATTGCACAGCGACCACGCCGGTGCTGCTCCAGATAATGGCGCAGCGCCCTATGGTCGTGTCGAATATCGTGTAGCCACGCCCCACCATGCACACGCCCCACTCAGTGCACGTCGTTCCCCAGACCCGGGATCATAACACCGCCACAATCCGGCGCACCCAAAATCTTACCGAGACGTTAACAACCGTCCGGCCGGTCGCGCCAAAGCGCTTGGCGGGAAGCGCCGTCTCGGCTAATCAGAGGCGCGCAGGCTTGCGCATCAGCGGGCGTAGTTCAATGGTAGAACGGCAGCTTCCCAAGCTGCATACGAGGGTTCGATTCCCTTCGCCCGCTCCAATACCTAGCCGAAGTTCGCTCGACGGTTTTGCCGGCAGTTTTGCTGGATTGTGCAATCTTTGGCCTCCATCTTCTTGATTCTAGCCTTTATGGCGGCCGTCCGATCGACATAGCGTTCGATGATCTTGTTGACGGACCGCTCTTCCCACGCGAGCGCTTCTGCGATCTCGCGCTCGTTGAAGCCAGCAATGTAGAATTTCGTGGCTGCTGTTCCCCGCAGATCGTTGAAATACAGATCCCGCTCCCGCATGCCGACATCAATCTTTGCCTTGTTGAACGAGCTGCCGAAACCGTCGACGGTCCAAGGTCGACGCCGACTGCTAGTCAGGATCGTGGTTGACCCAATGCTTTCCCATGATCAAAATCTTAGGATGAAGGATCTGGTTTCGTTGTTCGACCGGTGTGGAATTCCGAAACTCGCAGAATGGATTGGTCGTCATCGAGCCATCAAGATTTTTTTTAAAGGTGGCCGACAATCGGACAAGGCTGATGCGGAGTTAGATCAACTTGTGCAGTACCGAAATGAGGCCGCGCATGGTGGTATCGAGGTCACTGATGTGTTGGGGACAGATATCTTAATTGAGTACGCAGATTTCGTAGAAGCCCTTTGCTCGGCTTTGGCCGAATGCGTTCAACGCAATTGCATTGCGAGAGCTGAAGAACTTGGGAAGACGCGCCGTACCGGTGTAATTACCGAAATCTTCTCAGATCGAAGGGTGGTAGCCATCGTTGGAGGCGGGACGTTCAAGGTCAGCGACCGACCATACTTATGCGGCGAGGGGTTTTGTTATCGCGCGACGATCGAAAGCATCCACCATGATGATAGTCCGGTTCCGTCTGTCACTCTCCTGAACGACACCGAGATTGGTTTTGCGCTTGACGTTGAGCCGGTGAAAAGGGCCTTGATCTACTATTACTAGCGACGCGATGTGATCGCTCTGACGCCATGCTGGTGACTTTGTGGAAGGCCGCAATAGCCCTCGGGGTCGAGGCGGCGCCCCCGCTCGCAAGGGGCGGCCACCGAGCTTCCCGTCAAGAAGAAGCGAGGTAAGCGCCGGGCCAACTAAGTTGCAGGGACCTGCAACGGTTCACCCCACTTACCCATGGGCCGTTCTTTCGGGGCCAGTTTGGCTTTCGAGGCTTGCTCGCTTTGCATTGTAGGCGCAACCCTTTGATGGAATTAGTTGCTGTTAGGGGCAGTTTTGTACGTAAAGCATTGGGTTGCTCAGGAACGGGCAGCTTCCCAAGCTGCATACGAGGTTCGATTCACTTCGCCCGCTCCATCCTAGCCAAGGTGCTTCCAAGACTTTGATATTTCGGCAGCGCGAAGCAGGATGCCTCTCCGCCGTGCGCCGCGCAAAGATTCTAATATATTAGCCCCTTGCTTCCGGCGTTCGCCGCTGCCCGCGCTAAGCTCCTTTGGCCCAGGCAGATGCGGTCCTCTTGCCCGGCGATGTCTGGATGAAAGCCATGGACCAGCAGAAACTCGATCGTGCGATCGGTCGTCGCTTGAAGACGCTTCGGACGCAGGCCGGCATGACGCTGAGCTTTGCGCCGCGCTCGACGTGTCGCTCAGCGATGTCGTCGCGCTGGCCGAGAAACCGCCGGAGCGACTGGTGCGGCTTGCCGACCAGCCGCACTGGCGCGATCCCGAGAGCGGCTGTCGACGGCGACACGCCTCGCCGACGGACGCGGCGAGGGGCATCGAGATCATCGTCGTCGACCTGCCGGCCGGCGCGCGGGTGCCGTACAGTCCGTGGGGCCGTACCGCCTTCACCCAGCAGCTTCTGATGCTGGAGGGCGCGATCGCCGTGCACATCGACGCCAAGGCGGTGCGCCTGCGCGAGGGCGACTGTCTGGATTTCGACGTGATGCGCGCGGCGATGTTCGAGAACGAGACCAGACAGGATGCGCGCTACGTCATCATCACGCGCCGCGGGCGCTTCCTATGGAAAAATGTGATGGTGCTGATGCAATATGAAATCGTGGAGTGAACCTGACAATGCAGATCCGCACCGGCGACACCTTTGATCCGCGCGTCATCGCGCTGCTCGATCATCACGTCACCGCCGCGCGGGCGCAGACCGCGCCGGGCAGCGCCCATGCGCTCGATCTCGCCGGGCTGCGCGCAGCGGACATCGCGTTCTGGACCGGCTGGGATGGCGAGACGCTGGCCGCGGTCGGCGCGCTGAAGTCGCTTTCGGCCGGGCATGGCGAGGTGAAGTCGATGCACACGCTCCAGACCACGCGCCGGCGCGGCTTTGGCGGTAAGATGCTTCGCCACATCATCACGGAAGCCCGCGCGCGCGGCATGACGCGGCTCAGCCTCGAGACCGGCTCGTGGGACTATTTCAAGCCGGCGCTCGCGCTCTACCGGGCGCATGGCTTTGTCCTCTGCGGCCCGTTCGAGGGCTATGTCGAGGATCCCAACAGCCTGTTCCTGACCCTGGATCTGTCGGCGGGCCGATAGCTCAGGAGCGTGTCTCCTCGATCCTGTCGAGCACGCGCTCGGGGGCGATGTCCCGGCATTGCCTCCTCCAGATCGCCCTTCGAGTCGGGCTGGACGTCGAGCCGCTCGGCGATTTGCGTGAGGAGGCGGGCAACCTTGGTCAATTCGTGCTCGGCGAGGAGGCTGATCTGGAGATCGAGATCGGCGCGCTTGTCCGCTGCTGCGCTCATGCGGTTCTGCGAGATCAGCACGAATGTCGACAGGAAGATCGCCTCGACCGAAGCAATCATTGCCAGCACCACGAAGCTCTCGTCCCAGGCCGGGATCCCCGGCAGCCAATGCAGATTGGCGATGATCCAGAAGCCGAACACCGCGAGATGCAGGTAGACGAAAATCATGCTGCCGGTGAAGGCCGTGATGGCGTCGGCAAGCTTTTCCTGCCCCCTGGCCGCGCGCCGCTCCCGGAGGCGGCGCTCGACCAACGCCTGGATGTTGCGCTCGAGCGTCGGGCTCAATCCCTCGCCGGGATCATGGGTGATGTCGTTATGCACGCGGCGGCAACGGCCGACTGAAGAGGCCGTTCCTAGCAACAGCGACTGAAAAATGCCCGCCGCCCCTCAAAATGAGTTGCGTACCTCAAAAAACCTCTGCTAGCCTTCAGCCATGGCCGAGACACTCACCACGACCGCGCTGACGCTGAAGGACATCGCCCGCCAGGCGGGCGTCAGCCTCGCGACGGTCGACCGCGTTCTGCACAATCGTCCGGGTGTGCGGCCGGATACGGTCCGGCGCGTCAAGGAAGCGATTGAGCGCAACGCCTTTCAGCCGCATGTCGCCGCGGCCGAGCTCGCCCGCGGCCGCGCCCGCCGTTTCGCCTTCGTGATTCCGTCGGGACCGAACCCGTTCATGCAGCAGATCGAGGCCTATCTCGGCGAGATGTCGGCCTGGCTCTCATCCCGGCGGCTGAGCGTCGAGATGGTCGCAACCGACGTGTTCGATCCGTCGGTGCTCGCTGCTTCGCTGGAAGGGCTCTCGGACGATTATGATGGCATCGCCGTGGTGGCGCTGGATCATCCCGGCGTCCGCGCCGCGATCGACGATCTCGTTGATGCCGGGACCAAGGTCGTGACGCTGGTCTCGGACGTGCCGTCGTCGCGCCGCCACCATTATATCGGCATCGACAACATCGCCGCGGGGCGCACCGCCGGCGCGCTGGTCGGGCGGCTGGTCGGACAAAGGTCGGGCAAGGTCGCGATCATCGCGGGATCGCAGGGCCTGCGCGACCATGCCGAGCGCATTTTTGGCTTCATCCAGGTGATGGCGTCGGAATTCCCCGGGCTCAGCGTGCTGCCGGTATTGGAAGGGCGCGACGAGGACGCGCGTTCGGAACAGGTCTTGGCGCGGCTGTTGGGCAGGCATGCTGACATTGTCGGCCTTTATAACGTCGGCGCCGGCACGCAGGGCGTGGCCAATGCGTTGGGCGAGGAGGCGCTGAGCGATGCCGGCCGCGACAGGCAGGTGGTATTCGTCGGACACGACGTCACCGCGCTGACGCGCCGGCTGCTGCTGCAAGGCGTGATGGATGCCGCGATCTCGCAAAACCCCGGACACGAAGCGCGCGCCGCCGTGCGCGTGCTGCTCGCGCTCGCCCGTGGTGAGCCGATCTTGCGCGAACAGGAGAAGATCAGGATCGACATCGTGATGCGGGACAATCTGCCTTAGCGGCAAGTGGATTCACAACGACCCGTTGTGGCAAGGCGACTCTGAGCTCGCGCACCGCAACAGGCGACAGGGAGGATAGCGTGTATCTCGGAATCGACATCGGCACATCCGGTGTGAAAGCGGTGCTCGTGAGCGAAGCCGGCGCGGTCCTCGCGACGGCGGCGCGCGAGCTGTCGCTGTCGCATCCCGCGCCGCTGTGGTCCGAGCAGGATCCCGATGCCTGGGTCGATGCGGCGATCGGCACAGTCGACGATCTTGCTGCCCGCCATCCGCGTGAGGTCGCGCAGGTGCGCGGCATCGGGCTATCCGGCCAGATGCACGGCGCGACGCTGCTGGATGAGGATGGACGGCCGCTGCGTCCCGCGATCCTCTGGAACGATGGCCGCTCGCACGCCGAATGCGTCGCGCTGGAGCGGCGCTGCCCATCGCTGCACACGATATCAGGCAATCTGGCCATGCCCGGCTTCACCGCGCCGAAGCTGCTCTGGGTCGCCAGGCACGAGCCGAAAATCTTCGCGCGGGTCGCAAAGGTGCTGCTGCCGAAGGCCTATGTGCGCTATCGCCTGACCGGCGAGATGGTCGAGGACATGTCGGACGCGGCTGGCACGCTGTGGCTCGACGTCGGTCTGCGCCGCTGGTCGGCCCTGCTGCTGCATGCCACGGGGCTCGATCTGCACCATATGCCGCGCCTCGTCGAAGGCAGCGATGTCAGCGCGGTGCTCGCGCCGGACTACGCGCAACGCTGGGGCATGGCTCGGGATGTCGTGGTGGCCGGAGGAGCCGGCGACAACGCCGCGAGCGCGATCGGGCTCGGCGCAATCGCACCGGGCGATGCGTTCCTGTCTCTGGGAACCTCAGGTGTGGTGTTCCGCGTAACCGATCGGTTCGCGCCGGCGCCGGCCTCGGCGGTGCATGCGTTCTGTCATGCGCTGCCCGGCCGCTGGCATCAGATGGGCGTGATGCTGTCGGCTGCGGCATCGCTGGCCTGGCTCGCGGGCGTGATGGAGACGCCGGCCGCTGCGCTGCTGGCGCCGCTCGGCGAGCACGTCGATGGACCGAGCCCGGTCAAATTCCTGCCCTATCTCGACGGCGAGCGCACGCCGCACAACGATGCCGCCGCCAGCGGCGCCTTCGTCGGCCTGCGTGGTGCGACCGGGCGCTCCCAGATCGTTCAGGCCGTGCTCGAAGGCGTCGCCTTCGCCGCGCGCGACAATCTCGCGGCGCTGAGCGCGGCGAGCGGGCCGCTTCCCGAAGTCGATCTCGTCGGCGGCGGCTCGCGCTCGCCGCTGTGGGCGCAGATCTGCGCCGATGTGCTCGGCATTCCCGTCCACCGCGTCGAAGAAGGCGAGGTCGGCGCGGCGCTCGGCGCCTCCAGGCTCGGCCGGCTCGCCGCCACCGGCGAAGACGCTGCTGCGGTTTGCACCCGTCCGCGGCGGCTTGCGAGCTTTACGCCTCGCGCATCCGTCAGCGCAGCCTATGACGAGGCCTATCGCCGCTGGCGCGAGCTTTATCCTGCGTTGAAGGAGTGTGCCTGAGTGAACGCGTCAGTGAAATTCTTCGATGCAAGCGCGCCTGTCGCCTTCGCCGGCAAGGATGCGGGAAACACGCCCGCCTTCCGCTGGTACGACAAGGACCGTCTCGTCCATGGCCGCAGGATGGAGGACCATCTGCGCTTTGCGGTCTGCTACTGGCACTCGTTGTGCTGGCCGGGCGGCGATCCCTTTGGCGGCGAGACGTTCCTGCGGCCCTGGCACCAGGGCACCGATGCGATGGCGCAGGCGCGCGCCAAGGCCGACGTCGCTTTCGAGCTGTTCCGCCTGCTCGACGTGCCCTTTTTCACCTTCCACGACGTCGATGCGGCGCCGGAAGGCGCTTCGCTCGGCGAGTCCGTCGCCAACCTCAATGCGATCGCCGACCTGTTCGAAGCGAAGATGGCCTCAAGCAAAGTGCGCCTGCTCTGGGGCACCGCCAATTTGTTCACGCATCGCCGCTACATGGCGGGCGCGGCGACCAATCCGGACCCGGAGATATTCAGCTATGCCGCCGGCCAGGTCCGCGCCGCGCTGGAGGTGACGCACCGGCTCGGCGGCCAGAACTACGTGCTGTGGGGCGGGCGCGAGGGCTATGAGACGCTGCTCAACACCGACCTCAAGCGTGAGCTCGACCAGCTCGGCCGCTTCGTTTCCCTCGTCGTCGAGCACAAGCACAAGATCGGTTTCAAGGGCCCGATCCTGATCGAGCCGAAGCCGAAGGAGCCGACCAAGCATCAGTATGATTTCGACGTTGCCACCTGCTACGGCTTCCTCGCGCGCTACGATTTGCTGAAGGACGTCAAGCTCAACATCGAGCAGAACCACGCGATCCTCGCCGGTCACTCCTTCCATCACGAGGTCGCGCTTGCCGAGGCGCTGGGTGTGTTCGGCTCGCTCGACATCAACCGTGGCGACGATTTGCTCGGCTGGGACACTGACCAGTTCGCGATGAACGTGCCGGAGCTCGCTTTGGTGTTCCACGAGGTGCTGAACCGTGGCGGCTTCACCTCGGGGGGCCTGAATTTCGACGCCAAGATCCGCCGCCAGTCGATCGACCCTGATGATTTGATCCATGCCCATGTCGGCTCGATGGATGCCTGCGCGCGCGCCCTCCTCGCTGCCGCGGACATGCTCGACGCCGGCGCCCTCACTGCGCCGCTTGCGAAACGCTACGAGGGATGGGCCGGGCCCGAGGGCCGCGCCATTCTTGGCGGCCAGCGCTCGCTCGCCGAACTTGCCGACCGCGCGCTCGGCCCGGGCTTCGACCCGCAGCCGCGCTCGGGCCGGCAGGAATATCTGGAATCCCTGGTCAACCGCTACGTCTGAGGAAGGCCGCTGATGACAAATACTGAAGCGACACCGGTCCTCGAGCTGACCGGTATCGGCAAGGAGTTCGGCGCAATCCGCGCGCTTCACAGCGTCGACCTGCAGGTTCTCCCCGGCGAGGTCGTCGGCCTGATGGGCGACAACGGTGCGGGCAAGTCGACGCTGGTCAAGATCATCGCCGGCAATTTCCGCCCCAGCCACGGCGAAATCCGCTTCGCCGGCAGCGCGGTTCATTTCAACCGGCCCGTCGATGCCCGCGGCGTCGGCATCGAGGTCGTCTACCAGGACCTTGCGCTCGCCGACAATCTGACGGCTGCCGCCAACGTCTTCCTCGGCCGCGAGCTGAAGCGCAGCTTCGGCCCGCTCGCGTTGCTCGATCACAAGGCGATGGCGGCGCGTGCGCTGGAGCTGTTCGGCGAGCTGCGCTCGGAAACCCGCCCCGACGATCTCGTCAAGCAGATGTCGGGCGGACAGCGCCAGGCGGTTGCGATCGCGCGGACGCGGCTCTCCAACGCCAGGCTGGTGATGATGGACGAGCCTACGGCCGCGATCTCGGTCCGCCAGGTCGAGCAGGTGCTCGGCCTGATCCACCGGTTGAAGGAGCAGGGCGTTGCGGTGATGCTGATCTCGCACCGCATGCCCGACGTGTTCGCGGTGTGCGATCGCGTCGTCGTCATGCGCCGTGGCGAGAAGCGGGCCGACAAGCCGATCCACCAGACCTCCCCCGAGGAGGTCACCGCCCTGATCACCGGCGCGAAGGAGGCGGCGTGATGGCCATGCCCTTGGAATCCCCGATCAGCTTCACCAATGTCGGCCGGATCAGATGGTGGCAGCGCGGCATCTTTGCCTCCCAGACCGGCTATGTCCTGCTGGCGCTGGCGGTGCTGCTGGTGGTCATGCATTTCGCCAGCCCGTATTTCTTCACCGAAGGCAACATCCAGAACGTGGCGAAGAACTTTTCCTTCATCGCCATCGCCACCCTCGGTGTCACCTTCGTGATCATCACCGGCGGCATCGACCTGTCGGTCGGCTCGATGATGTGCTTCTCCGCCATGATCACCTCAATGGTGATGACCGAGCTGTCGTCACCCGGCTCGGCCGCAGGCTCCCTGTTCGTCCACATGGCGGCCGACGGCAAGACCGTGCTGGCCAATGTCCCCGGCCTGATCCTGCTGCTCTCGATCCTCGCCGGCCTCGGCGTCGCGCTGCTCGCCGGCCTCGTCAACGGCTTCTGTATCGCTGTGCTCGGCCTGTCGCCCTTCGTCACCACGCTGGGCATGCTCTCGATCGTGCGCGGGCTCGGCTATGTCGTCTCCAACGGCCGCGGCAGCTTTCCTGGTGGACCGGATGCCGATTATTTCTACGCGCTCACCTCGGGCGACGTGCTCGGCGTGCCCGTGCCTTTCATCTATCTCGTGGTCCTCGCGCTGGCGATGGCTGTGGTGCTGCACCACACGGGCTTCGGCCGCCACGTGTTCGCGCTCGGCGGCAACGAGAAGGCGGCCGAACTCACCGGCATCCCTGTCGTGCGGGTGAAGATCGAGGTCTATGTGACCTGCGCGCTCGCCGCGGGCCTCCAGGGCATCATCATCTCCGGCTGGCTTGGGTCGGCGCCGGCTAACATGGCGACATCCTACGAGCTCAACGTGATCGCCGCGGCCGTCATCGGCGGTGCCAATCTCGCCGGCGGCATCGGCGGTCCGTTAGGGGCCATCGTCGGCTGCGTGCTGCTCGAGGTGATCCGCAACGGCCTCGTGCTCGCGCAGGTGAGCTCCTACTGGCAGCAGACGCTGGTGGGCGTGATTATCATCCTGGCCGTGCTGGTCGACCGCATCCGCTCGCGGATGATCTGAAATGACGTCGTTCCGGGAAGGCAACGAAAATGCCGCCTGTCCGCTTCCCGGACGATCTTAAGAGGATGGGCGCCAGAGAAGGGTGGAGGAGACGATGAAGAAATTTCTTCTTGCCGGCATCGCCGTCGCGATGATGGCAACGCCGGTGTTTGCTGCGAACTACCGTTTCGTGATCGTGCCCAAGGCGATGAACAATCCGTTCTTCGACTTCGCGCGTGACGGCTGCCTGAAGCGTGCCAAGGAGCTCGGCAATATCGAGTGTATCTACAAGGGGCCCGTGGAGCACGAGCCGGCGACGCAGGCCCAGATCATTCAGGACTTCGTCACTCAGAAGGTCGACGGCCTCGCGATCTCGGTCGCCGACGTCGCGGCCATGTCGAAGTCGATCGAGGCGGCGACCGCGGCCGGGATCCCGGTCATCACCTTCGATGCCGATGCACCCGGCTCCAAGCGGATCGCCTATATCGGCACCAACAACAAGGAGTTCGGCGTCGCACTCGGCAAGCAACTGTTGAAGCTGCGGCCCGACGGAGGCAAATACGCCATGGTCTCGGGTGGTCCCGGCGCCAAGAACCTCGCCGAACGCGTCGACGGCGTCCGCGAGGCGCTGAAGGGCTCGAAATGGACCGAAGTCGCGGGCTCTCCGACGTTCTGCAACGACGATCCCGCGCTGGCGGTTCAGCAGATGACCGACATGCGCACTGCGACGCCCGACCTCGCCGCGATCGTTCCCATCGGCGGCTGGCCGATGTTCGCCCCCGAAGGCTTCAAGGCCTTCGCCTCCAGGTACAAGAAGGATATCGATTCCGGCAAGTTCACGCTTGTGGTCGCCGATACGCTGAAGATGCAGCTCGAGCTGTTGCGCGATGGCTATGCCAATGCGCTGGTTGGTCAGCGTCCCCTGGAGATGGGCGAGAAGGCGATGGATACGCTGCTCGCCATCAAGAAAGGCGAGAAGGTGCCGGAGATCGTCTATACCGGCCTCGATCTCGTGACCAAGGACAACGTTGCGCAGATGTTGAAATAGGAGCGGCCCCAGCCCCGCGCTCCTGCGTGCCTCTCCCGCTTGCGGTTTTCGCAAGCGGGAGAGATGATCTTGGCTGTTGGAACCGATACTTTCGGAAGCGGGACTTTCGAAAGCAGGCTCTTGGAAGGCAATGGGAATGAACAGGTCGCGGCTCGGCTCTCTCGACGTCACGTCACTCGGCCTCGGTTCCGCCCCGCTCGGCGGATTGTTCACCCCCGTCAGCGATGCCGATGCGGAAGCGACGATCGCCCGCGCCTGGTCGCTCGGAATCCGCTTCTTCGACACCGCGCCGCTGTATGGCTTTGGCCTCGCGGAGCGACGCCTTGGCGCATTCCTGCGGCAGCAGCCGCGTGACTCCTACGCCATCTCGACCAAGGTCGGCCGTCTGCTGCGTGCGCCCGATGGGGCTGCCGCCGAGGACGCGCATTACAAGGGCACGTCGCGCGAGCGGCCGGTGTTCGATTTCAGTTATGACGGCGTGATGCGATCGGTGGAGGAGAGCCTGGCGCGTCTTGGGCTCGACGGCGTCGACGTCTTGCTGGTGCATGATCCCGACGATCACTATGACGACGCCGTGGCCGGTGCCTTCCGCGCGCTCCAGCGCCTGCGCGCCGACGGCACGGTCAAGGCAATCGGCGCCGGCATGAACCAGTCGGAAATGCTGGTGCGGTTTGCAGAGGCCGTTCCGGTCGACTGTTTCCTGCTCGCCGGCCGCTACACGTTGCTCGATCAGGGCGCGCTGGATGCGCTGTTGCCGGTCTGCGCCGCCAAGAACATCGGCATCCTGCTCGGCGGCATCTACAACAGCGGCATTTTGGCCAATCCGCACTCGAGCGCGAAGTTCGACTATCAGGACGCCGATGCGGCACTCGTTGCCCGTGCGCTCGCGCTCGACGAGCTCTGCCGCAAGCACGGCACCGAGCTGAAAGCCGCCGCGCTGCAGTTCTGCATGGCCCATCCGGCCGTGACGGTCGCCGTGATGGGCGCCCGCAATGCCGCGGAAGTTGTCGACAACATCGCGATGTCGGAAAAGGCGGTGCCAGCGGCGTTCTGGCAGGAGCTGCGTGCGCGAAACCTCGTCGACGTCCGCGCACCATTGCCGGGCGGAGCGTAAGGCATGATCATCGACGGACATCAGCATTTCTGGGACCCGGCGCGCGCCGACTATCCCTGGATGGATGCGCCCGAGCTCACGCCGATTCGCCGCGCCCTCGGTCCGGCCGATCTCGCGCCGTTGTTGGAAGCGAACGGCATCGACGCCAGCATCGTGGTGCAATGCCGCTCTGCGCTGGAGGAGACCGAGGATTTTTTGCGGATCGCGCATGAAAACCCATTTGTCGTTGGCGTCGTCGGCTGGGCTGATCTGACCGATGCTGCACTTGGTGAAACGCTGGACCGGCTGCGCGCTTCGCCCGGCGGGGACAAGCTGGTCGGCATCCGCCACCAGGTGCATGACGAGGCTGATCCGGACTGGCTGCTGCGCGAGGACGTCCAGCGTGGCCTCACGGCGGTGTTCGCACACGATCTCGCCTACGATTTCCTCGTCCGCACCCGCGAGCTGCCGGCGGCGATCGCAACCGCACAGGCCTTCCCGCAGGCGCGCTTCGTGCTCGACCACGCCGCCAAGCCGCCGATCGCGGACGGTGGAAGCAACGAATGGTCCGATCGCATCGCCGCACTTGGGGCCTGCGGCAATGTCTGGTGCAAGGTCTCGGGGCTGGCGACGGAAGCGGTGTGGAACGATTGGGATGCGGAGCGGCTGTTTCCGTTCGTCGCGCACGCCGCGAAATGCTTTGGCGAGGATCGCCTGATCTTCGGCTCGGATTGGCCGGTGTGCCTGCTCGCGGGCAGCTACGGCGAGATCAAGGATGCGCTGGAGGCGTGCCTGATAAGGCTCGGCGCGCATGTGCGCGACAAGGCGTTCGGCGTGAATGCGAAGGCTGCGTATCGGTTGGCGTGATTGCGGCGGTCGCTCTGAAGCGCGATGATATTTCATCGCGCTTCAGCCGCGCGTAAATGTTGTCGTAAGCTTACTTCGCCGCGGTGACCATGATCTCGACGGTGTATTGCGCCGCTGCGAGCTTGGCTTCGACGGTGGCGCGCGCCGGGGTATTGCCGGGCGAGACCCAGGCGTCCCACACCGCGTTCATCTCGCCGAACGTCTTCATGTCGGTGATGTAGATCGTGGCCGAGAGCAGTTTCGACTTGTCGGTGCCGGCCTTGGCGAGATGGCTGTCGATGGTCGCCAGGATGTCCTGGGTCTGCTTGGTCACGCTTTCGCCGGCGGCGTTGTTGGCGACGACACCGGCGAGATAGACGGTGTTGTCGTGCACGACGACCTGGCTCATGCGCGGGCCGGCTTCAAGACGCTGAATGCTCATTGGGGGATCTCCTTTGAATGGCGGCCCTGTCTAGCGCAGCGGCTTGCTCCGTGCCACCCCGAGCACGCATGCGCCGCCGTCGATGCATGCACTCCCTACGGAAACTGGCTGAAAAAAGTCCAGATCGTCTCGGCGCCGTCGATGTCGCCGTTCTGCGGCCCGAGCAGGCCGGCTGCGACCTTCGGGAAGCGGGCATCCGGAGAAAATCCGGGCATGCGGTGACCGCCTCGATTGATGCGATAAAGCACGACGTCGTGCCCATCAGGACAGCGCGAGGAGATCCGTGTGACCGTGGACTGGTCTGCGGGCGCCCTGTCGGGCAAATCGGTCATGTCGGCGTTGTCGGTCTCGCAGCCGTTGAGCTTGCGCCAGAACGCCAACGTCTCGTCGGTGGACCAGAACCCGTCTGCGGCATAATAGCTCGATCCGCGGCCGCCGTCGTAGGGGACCAGCGGGTCGGCCGTACCGTTCATCAACAGCATCGGCAGCGGCCGCGACGGATGGCACGTGACGGCGGCCTCGTCGGTGAGATTCATGATCACGCTCGCGCCGGCAGCAAACAGATCGGCGCGGGCGCAGACCAGCGTCATCGCCATGGCGCCGCCATTGGAGATGCCGGTGACATAGACGCGGCGAGGGTCCGCGGTGCCGTTCGCCACCAGCTTCTCGACGAGCTTTGCGATGAAGGCGACGTCGTCGGTGGCTGCGGGCGGGCCACGGAGCGCGGGTCCCGCCTTGGTCCTCGCGTCGGCCCAGGCATGGTTGAGGCCATCGGGAAAGACCACGGCAAACCCTTCGCGCTTTGCGACCTGCGGCCATGCCGTCCGCGTCATCATGTCGGCGCCGCGCTGGGTCTTGCCATGCAGCACGACCACGAGCGGCACAAGCCGCTTCGCCGGAAGTTGCGCGGTGTAGGACCGCTTCACGCCGTCGATGTCGATCGTATCGGCGGACGCAGCCGAGGTGGCGGCCAATGCCGCAACAAGCGCCGCGATGCGCATCCACCGCCGCATGATCTAGCTCACCGCCTTCGCCGCCGCGCGTCCGGCATTGCGGCCCGAGAACAGGCAGCCGCCGAGGAACGTGCCTTCCAGCGAGCGATAACCGTGCACGCCGCCGCCGCCGAAGCCGGCGGCTTCGCCCACTGCGTAGAGGCCCGGAATGACGCTGCCCTCCTCGCCGAACACGCGCGAGGAGAGATCGGTCTCGAAACCGCCCAGCGTCTTGCGGGTGAGGATGTTGAGCTTGACCGCGATCAGCGGTCCCTGCGCGGGATCGAGGATGCGGTGCGGGGGAGCCGTGCGGATCAGCCTGTCGCCGATATAGCGCCGCGCATTGTGGATGTTCATCACCTGCGCATCCTTGACGTAAGGATTGGCGATCTCGCGGTCGCGCGCCTCGATCTGCATCCTGATGTGCTCGAGCTTGAGGAGGTCGCTGCCAGCGAGCTTGTTCATCGCCGTAACGAGATCCTCGATCTTGTCGCGCACGATGAAGTCGACACCATGGCTTTTGAACGCTTCCACCGGCGCCGGCGCGCCCTTGTTGATGGCGCGGCGCAAGGTCATCCGCCAGCTCTTGCCGGTGAGATCGGGGTTCTGCTCCGAGCCCGACAGCGCAAACTCCTTCTTGATGATGCTCTGGGTCAGGATGAACCAGGAATAATCATAGCCGGTGGACATGATGTATTGGAGCTGGCCGAGCGTGTCGGAGCCGGGGAAGAGCGGCGCCGGCAATCGCGTGCCGGTGGCGTCGAACCACATCGAGGACGGGCCGGGCAGGATGCGGATGCCGTGGCGCGGCCAGATCGGATTCCAGTTCTGGATGCCTTCGACATAATGCCACATGCGGTCGCGGTTGATCAGCCGCGCGCCTGATGTCTCGGTGATGCCGATCATGCGGCCGTCGACATGCTCGGGCACGCCGCAGATCATGAATTTCGGCGGCGCGCCGAGTCGCTTCGGCCAGTTCTGCCGCACCAGCTCGTGATTGCCGCCGATGCCGCCGGACGCCACGATCACGGCTTGTGCCTTCAGCGCAAACTCGCCGACGACATTGCGCGACGAGCTTTTGCCCCGCTCGACGTTGTCGGGGGCGAGAACGGCGCCGCTGACGCCATCCACCGTGCCGTTGGTGACGGACAGCGCATCGACGCGATGCCGGAACCTGAAGCTCAGCCGGCCGCCTCTGACGGCCTCGCGCGCGCGGCGCTCGAATGGCTCGACGATGCCGGGCCCGGTCCCCCAGGTGACATGAAAGCGCGGCACCGAATTGCCGTGGCCCATCGCGTCATAGCCGCCGCGCTCGGCCCATCCGACCACGGGGAAGATGCGATGGCCCATCGCACGCAGCCAGTCGCGCTTCTCGCCGGCCGCGAATGCCACATAAGCCTCGGCCCATTGGCGCGGCCAGAAATCCTCGTCGCGGTCGAAGCCGGCGGTGCCAAGCCAGTCCTGCAGCGCAAGCTCGTAGGAATCCTTGATGCCGAGCCGGCGCTGCTCCGGCGAATCGACCAGAAACAATCCGCCGAACGACCAGAACGCCTGGCCGCCGAGCGACTGCTCGCCCTCCTGGTCGACCACGATCACTCGCTTGCCCGCATCGGCGATCTCGGTTGCGGCCACGAGGCCCGACAATCCTGCGCCGACGACGATGACGTCTGTCTCTTCAGCCATCTGTTTAGCCAAGTGTTCCCCCTCCATCGGTTCCCCCTGTAGTTGCCCGGATTGAAGCCAGCGGTTGCAACTGAGATCAAGAGTATGGCGCGTAAGCCATCGTTAACTTGTTCCACCTCGGGAAAAAGACCGCCCGAGTGCAGCGCGGGCGCAACACTGGATTTGAATTTGTTTTGAGCGAGCCGGCATGCCTAGACAAAGCCGCGGTTACGACGGACCCTAGCAGGGCATCACCACCTGACACACAGATTCGAATTCGACTGGGGCGGGGGATAATGAAATTTCTGACGGGATTGCTCGCGGCGGTTCTCCTGATCGCGAGCATGGGGGCTTCTCACGCGGTGGTCCGGATCGCAGATGACCGCGGCGGCCGGATTGGAACCTACGTCGACAGATACCAGGATCTGCGACAATCAGGCGACACCGTCATCATCGACGGCCTCTGCGCCTCGGCCTGCACCATCGTCCTCGGGGCCATCCCGCATGACCGTATCTGTGTGACCTCGCATGCGACGCTGGGCTTCCACGCCGCCTGGGATTTCGGCACCAATGGCCGCGCCGTCACCAATTCCGAAGCGACCCAGATGCTCTATGCGATGTATCCGTCGCAGGTGAAACGCTGGATCAATCAGCGCGGCGGCCTCACCCCGCATATGCTGTTCCTGAGGGGCAGACAGCTCCAGGCCATGTACAAGCCCTGCTACCTGGACGCGCAGGCCTCGGCGATCAAGCCGCCGTCGCGCCGGTCTCTGCCGGAAGCGGAACAGCTCGAGTCCGCTCGGGGCCAGGTCTTTCACTGAGATCCTCAGCATGACGGGATCCTTTTGGGTCGCCAGCGGCGCCTTGCCCCCAGGCGGCCCAAAGCCTATCTGAAAGCCTGGGAATCAGGGCCTTCGCCCCGATCGTTGTCATGGCTCAACCACTGCACCCTACCCATCCTGTATCGGACAATTCGCCCACTGCCGGCCGGACGCCGTTCGTGCTGCTGTTGGCAGGTGCTGGCGTCGGCGGCCTGGTCGTGCTCGGCGTGCTCGCGCTCTGGTTCCACTATGGCAGCCAAGTGTTCTTCGAAATGATCAGGACTGGCTTTGCCGCCTGCTTCTGACCCGCGATAGGAAGTTTTCTGCCCATGAGTTCAGCCGCCCGTCCGCTGGTAATCGCGACCGCCTTCGCTGCAAGCCTCGTTCTCGGACTCCTGATCGTATTCTGGGCCATGGGCGGAGTCAGCAAGGTGGCGCAGCCGGCCGCGATCGGCGGCCCGTTCCAGCTCACCGACCAGAACGGCAAGGCCTTCACGGACAAGAACCTGAAGGGCAAGCCGACCCTGATCTTCTTCGGCTACACCCATTGCCCCGATGTCTGCCCGACCTCGCTGTTCGAGATCTCGGAAGTGCTGCGCGCGCTGGGCAAGGATGCCGGCAAGGTCAACGCGGTCTTCATCTCGGTCGATCCCGAGCGCGATACGACCGCGGCGATGAAGGACT
Organism: Bradyrhizobium sp. LB13.1; assembly: GCF_054056815.1. Lineage (NCBI taxonomy): Bacteria > Pseudomonadati > Pseudomonadota > Alphaproteobacteria > Hyphomicrobiales > Nitrobacteraceae > Bradyrhizobium > Bradyrhizobium sp. LB13.1. The sequence continues at coordinate 1,158,380 of NZ_JBSRYQ010000001.1, forward strand.
ATCTGTCGAGCTTCGACCCGCACCTCGAAGGCCTCTCTGGCGATCCCGCCGAGACCGCCAAGGTGATCACCTCTTACCGGGTCTACGCCAAGAAGGTCCCCACCAAGGACGGCGATTACACCATGGACCACACCGCGCTGATCTATCTGATGGACCGCGACGGCCGCTTCGTCTCGCCGTTCAACCTGAAGCGCACGCCGGAAGAGGCCGCGGTGGAGCTGAAGCGGTATCTCTGAAGGTCCTTGTCTAACCGCAATCGGCGCTCGCGTTCCCGGCGGGATGGTCTATAAGGCCCTCCGATCTCAACGAAATTCGTTCATTTCCCGCCAATGGCCGCACCGCGACAGGTAAAACCGCTTCAGACCGTGCGCCGTGTCCTGCTTGGGCTGGCGGCCGGCGTTTGTCTGCTCGCGGGCCTGTCCGGCGCACAGGCCCAGACCCCGGCCAAGCAGCCTCCCGCGGCGCCCCAAGCCTCACCACAGGCGAGGCCCGAGGCGGCCCCGCAGGCCGTGCCCGGCTTCTGGGACCCGCGGCGGCGGCCGGAGCGGCCGGACCTGTCGCGCCTGACCGTGATCCGTTTCCTGACCGAGACCGACTATCCGCCCTTCAACTACACCGGCGCCGACGGCAATCCGGCCGGCTTCAACGTCGATCTCGCCCGCGCGCTGTGCGAGGAGATCAAGGTCACCTGCACGGTGCAGATGCGCCGCTTCGAGACGCTGGTGGACGCGCTCGCCTCCAACCGGGGCGATGCCATCATTGCCTCGATGGCGGTGAGCCCGCAGCTCCGCGCCCGCGTCGACTTCACCGATCCCTATTACCGCGTGCCGGCGCGCTTCGCCTCGCGCAAGGACGCGGTGATGCCGGAGATCCGGCCCGAATATCTCGAGGGCAAGAAGGTCGGCGTCATCGCCGGCTCCGCGCATGAAGCCTATCTCAAGGCGATGTTCACCGACGCCGAGCTGCACCCGTATCCCAACGACGACGTTATGCGGAGTGCTTTACGCAAGGGTGAGGTCGATTTCATCTTCGGCGACGCCATCTCGCTCGCGTTCTGGATCAACGGCTCCGATTCCGGCGATTGCTGCGCCTTCTCCGGCGGCCCCTTCGTCGAGAGCCGCTTCTTCGGCGAGGGCATCGGCATCGCCGTGCGCAAGGGCAACGACGTGCTGCGCCAGGCCCTGAACTGGGCGATGTTCCGTGTCTGGGAAAAAGGCCGCTACACGGATCTGTGGCTGCGGTATTTCTCGGTGAGCCCGTTTTAGTCCCACGCGCCGTTACCAATTCCTCATCCTGAGGAGCTTGCGCAGCAAGCGTCTCGAAGGATGAACGCCCCGCTGGTGGCCTCGCCCTTCGAGACGCGCGCGAAGAGCGCGCTCCTCAGGGTGAGGGTCTCGCAAAATTGCATTCTGCCCGGAAATCGCTATTTTCCGCGGCCCGGAGGCTCCTAGATGTCCGTTATCGATCTTGCCGCAAACCCGAGCGATCTGCGTGCGCTCGCCGAACAATCCAACGCCTGGCCGTTCGAGCAGGCGAAGGCCATTGTCACGCGGCTGAAGAAAAGTCCGAAGGACGAGGTGCTGTTCGAAACCGGCTACGGCCCGTCCGGCCTGCCGCATATCGGCACCTTCGGCGAGGTCGCGCGCACATCGATGGTGCGGCACGCCTTCCATGTGCTGACCGAAAACAAGATCAAGACGCGCCTGCTCGCGTTCTCCGACGACATGGACGGGTTTCGGAAAGTGCCCGACAACGTCCCCAACAAGGAGATGCTGGCCGCGCATCTCGGCAAGCCGCTGACGCGCGTGCCGGATCCGTTCTCCAACGAGTACCCGTCGTTCGGGCACCACAACAATGCGCGGCTGCGCGCCTTCCTCGATCATTTCGGCTTCGACTACGAATTCGCGAGCTCGACCGAGTACTATACGTCCGGCCGTTTCGACGCGACGCTGCTCAAGATGCTGGTGGCCTACGACAAGGTGATGGCGATCATCCTGCCGACGCTCGGACCTGACCGCCGCGCGACCTATTCGCCGTTTCTCCCGATCAGCAAGACCAGCGGTGTCGTGCTGCAGGTGCCGATGATCCGCCGCGACGTCGCTGCCGGCACGGTGACCTATGTCGACCCCGACACCAGCCAGGAAGTCGAGACGCCCGTGACCGGCGGCAACGTCAAGTGCCAATGGAAGGCCGATTGGGCGATGCGCTGGGTCGCGCTCGGCGTCGATTACGAGATGGCCGGCAAGGACCTGATCGACTCCGTAAAACTCTCCGGCGCGATCGCGAGGGCGCTCGGCGCCACGCCGCCGGAAGGCTTCAACTACGAGCTCTTCCTCGACGACAAGGGCCAGAAGATATCGAAGTCGAAGGGCAACGGTCTGACCATCGACGAATGGCTGCGCTACGCCTCGCCGGAATCGCTGTCGCTGTTCATGTATCGCGAGCCGAAGGCGGCCAAGCGGCTGTATTTCGACGTCATCCCGCGCAACGTCGACGACTATCAGCAGTTCATCGACGGCTTTGCCAAGCAGGACGCCAAGCAGCAGCTCGGCAATCCGGTCTGGCATGTCCACAGTGGGCAACCCGCCGAAGTTCGATATGCCCGTCACGTTCCAGCTCTTGCTGACGCTGGTGTCGTCGTCGAACGCGGAGAATGCCGAGACGCTGTGGGGTTTTATCGGCCGTTATCGTCCGGGCGTGTCGCCGCAGACGCATCCCAAGCTCGATGCGATGGTCGGCTATGCCATCAACTATTATCGCGACTTCGTGGCGCCGACGAAGACGTTCCGCGAACCGACCGAGACGGAGCGCGCAGCGCTCCAGGATTTGCGCGACGCGCTATCGCAGCTTTCCCAGGACGCAACGCCGGAGGACATCCAGAACGTCGTCTACGAGATCGGCCGCCGCGAGCCGTTCCTCGACCAGGTCAAGAAGGGCAAGGACGGTCGTCCGGGCGTGACACTCGACTGGTTCAACATGCTCTACCAGGTGCTGCTCGGCCAGGAAAAGGGCCCGCGCTTCGGCTCCTTTGTCGCGGTGTATGGCGTGCAGAACGCGATGAACATGATCGACGGCGCGCTGGCGCGGAGTGCGTGAGGGTGTCCAATTTGTTGTTTGCGTGATCTCTCCACAATGTCGTCCTGGCGAAAGCCAGGACCCATAACCACCGTCGGATGTGGTTACGGGGATTCGGAGTGACCACCTCTCGTGACTACTGCTCCCTGGGGTAATGGGTCCTGGCTTTCGCCAGGACGACGCCGAGTGTGCGGCGCATAACGCTCCCTCACTGGCTTGCCCATACGATCCTTGCGATCCACGCCACGTCGCTCGCCGCGATCGTGCGCTCGGCCTGTGAGGCATCGAGCGGCTGCAACTCCAGAGCCTTTGCCGTGCGGCGCTTCAGCGTCGCCACCGTGACCTCGCCCGCTCTTGTCTTCACCACCACGCGATCGCCTTTGCGGATCGGCGCGCCGGGTGAGACCAGGATGACGTCGCCGTCGCGATAGGCGGGCTGCAGCGCTTCGCCGGAAATGTGCAGCGCGAAGCTGCGGTTGTCCTCGGCGGTGGGAAGCGCAAATTCGGTCCAGCCCTTGCCGATGGGAAAGCCGGACTCGTCGAAGGCGCCGCTCGCGCCCGCCAGCGCGAAGCCGAGCAGCGGTACCGAGTGGCCGTCGCCGGCCTCGTCGTCGACCAGCCTGGCAAAAATATCGATCGACGAATCCGCCGCCGCCAGCGCTTTCGCGATCGATTCGGTCGAGGGCCAGCGCTCGCGGCCGTCGGCGGTGACGCGCTTGGACTTGTTGAAGGTGGTGGGGTCGAGCCCGGCGCGCTTGGCAAGGCCGGACGGTGACAAGCCGGCACGCTCGGCCAGCCGATCCAGTGCGACCCAGATCTGGTCGTGAGTGAGCATCCTCTGCGCTTTGGCCTGCCTGACCATGGAAGGTCCAGCCCGTCGCAACTCAGGAAAACTATCCTCAAATCAACCGGTTTTCCGTTTCTTGCGCAAGGGGGCGGGAAAGCGTTTTCAAGCGAAGTGGATGCCGGTTCGCGCAAAGAAAACGCGTCAAACAAGAATTTAGAGTCCCGGTTCGATTTCATCGGACCCGAAATGGCTCTAACTCTTGAGTTCGGACGGGGGCGCCATTACGGTCGCGCCCGGGTTTTAAGACCCGCAAGAGACGAAAAAACCCAAGCAACTCAAAAGGCTCCGTAAGCGGTGGTCAAGATCTACAAAATCTGTCCGGCCTCGGCCTGGCGCGAGGCGGAACGGCAGGGTGTCTACCGCGGCAGCGCGGACGATGCGCGCGACGGATTCATCCATTTCTCCACCGCGGCCCAGGTTCCCGAGACCTTGCGCAAGCATTATTTCGGGCAGCGCGCGCTGTTCCTGGTCGAGGTTGACGGCGATGCGCTCGGCAGCGAATTGCGCTGGGAGCGATCGCGCAATGAGGAGCTGTTTCCGCATCTTTATGGCGAGCTCGATTTCGGCGCGGTGATCGCGGTGATCAACCTCAACACGCGCTCCGATGGCGGCCATGACGTCCCGGAGCTTGCCCCGTGATCCGCGCTTTCGACGCTTTTCTCGCTGCCGGTGTTGCGCTGGCTCGATCCGGAGGATGCCCATCGCCTCGCCATCCAGGGCCTGCGTTTCCTGCCGCCGGTCAAACCGCGCGCTGACGATCCCAAGCTCGCGGTGCGCGCTTTCGGGCTCAACTTTTCCAATCCCATCGGCATGGCTGCGGGCTTTGACAAGAGCGCCGAAGTGCCGGATGCGCTGCTGCGGCTCGGTTTCGGCTTCGTCGAGATCGGCTCGGTGACGCCGAAACCGCAGAGCGGCAATCCGCGGCCGCGGCTGTTTCGTCTGGAGCGCGACGAGGCCGTCATCAACCGCATGGGCTTCAACAATGACGGCGCGGAAGTCGCGTTACGCCGGCTCGCGGCGCGCGCGCAGCATGGCGGTATCGTCGGCGTCAATGTCGGCGCCAACAAGGACTCGCCGGACCGCGTCAATGATTACGTCAAGCTGATCGAGACTTTTGCGCCGGTGGCGAGCTATTTCACCGTCAACGTCTCTTCGCCGAACACGCCAGGCCTGCGCAATTTGCAGGAAGGCGCGCTGCTCGACGATCTCCTCGCCAGGGTGATCGACGCGCGCGAGCGGGTGCGCCAGAAGGCCGGCGACACGCCGGTGCTGCTCAAGATCGCGCCGGACCTCAGCCTCGTCCAGCTCGACGACGTCGTGCAGGTCGCGCGCTCGCGCCGGGTTGACGGCATGATCGTGTCGAACACCACGATCGCGCGGCCGAGCACGTTGCGCGAGGAGATGCGCGCAAAGGAGCAGGGCGGGCTGTCCGGCCGGCCGCTGTTCCGGCTGTCGACGCGGATGGTCGCGGAGACCTATGTGCGGGTCGAGGGCGCATTCCCCTTGATCGGTGTCGGTGGTGTCGATTCGGGCGGCGCCGCGCTGACGAAAATCCGCGCCGGCGCGAGCCTGATCCAGCTCTATTCGTCGCTGATCTACAAGGGCCTCGGCCTCGTCGACGAGATCAAGCGCGACCTCACCTCGACGCTCTTGCGCACCGGGAGGGATTCTCTCTCCGAGATCGTCGGCGCCGACGCCGCGACGCTGACGGCGGAAGACTGGCCGGGGACGTAGCCAAGCGGGCTACGTCTTCGGAAACGTCCTCCTGAATTGCGCCGGATAGCGCGCGGCCTGCAAGCCGCCGCGCGAGACGTAGGAGGCAATCAGCGCGCTCCACAGTCCGGCATTGCCGAACGATTGCAGCGCCCACCATGCGGCGAAGAAGATCGCGAGCGAGGCCAGCATCAGATTGCGCATCTCGCGCGCCCAGGTCGCGCCGATATAGATGCCGTCGAAGCCGAAGGCGAACACGCCGGGAATGGGTGCAAGCACGACGAACGGCAGGAATTCCCGCGCGCCACGACGGACGGCTTCGCTCGCCGTCATGAAATCGATCAAGCTCGGCCCAAACAGCGCGAACAGCGCGGACACGACCAACGCGAAGCCGAGCCCCCATAGCAGCACCAGCCGGGTCGAATCCGTAAATCCCTTGGCGTCGCGTGCGCCAAGCGTGCGGCCGCAAAGCTGCTGGGCTGCGTTCGCAAGACCGTCGAGGAAGAAGGCGCTGACCAGCAGAAAGTTGTTGAGCACGGAATTGGCGGCCAGCGTGACGTCGCCGGCCCGCGCGCCCTTGGCGGTGAAAAACAGGAACACGGCGATCAGCGCTGCGGTGCGGATCAGGATGTCGGAATTCACCGCCAGCAGCCGCATCAACTTGGCCCGATCGAACAGGGCCGCGTATGGCACCGCGAACCCACCGTCCGCATAGCGGCGGCAGACGATCAGGCCGAGTCCGAATCCGGCCGCTTCAGACAGCAGCGCCGCGATCGCAGCACCCGCGATGCCGGTGTCGTAGACCAGCACCAGCAGGATCGTCGCCGCCGCGTTGACGAGATTGATGACGACCTGGAGCGCGAGCGCCGGATTGGCGCGGGCCTGGCCGACCAGCCAGCCGAGGATGACGTAGTTCGCGAGCGCCAGCGGCGCCGACCAGATCCGGATTACGAAGTAGGTTTTCGCCGCGCGCGTGACGCCTTCGCTGCCGCCCATCAGGTTGAACAGCACGGCGGCCAGTGGCAGTTGCAGCACGATCAGCGCTACGCCGATCAGGCCGGCCACGATGAAGCCGCGCACCAGAATAGCGGTCAGCTCGCGCGTCTCGCCGGCGCCCAGCGCTTGCGCCGTGAAGGCGAGCGTGCTCATGCGCAGGAATCCGAACAGCCAGAACAGGCAATCGAAGATGACGGACGCGATGGCGACGCCGCCGAGCAGCGCGGCATCGTCCAGCCGTCCGATCGCGGTGGTCGAGACCACGCCGATCAGCGGCGTGGTGAGGTTCGCGACCATCGCGGGACCTGCGATGGCGAACACCTGGCGGGAGCCGATCCCTAAGTGAACGGGGGCGTGCATGTCAGAACACGAGCACCATGCCGTCTTCGGCGGCGAGATGGGCGATGTCGTCGAGGCGCGACAGCACGTCCTCGCTCATATGGGTGAGGACGAGGCGTTTTGCGCCGATATCCGGCAGATGCTGTTCCAAGGTCTTCAGGCTCAGGTGATTCTTGACCACCTTCTCGTACATATAGGCTTCGGCGATGAAAAGGTCCGCGCCATGCGCCAGCGGAATGAGCGTCTCGGTCCATTCGGTATCGGCGCTGTAGGCCAGCGTGCCGCCCTCGGCCTCGACGCGATAGGCGAGGAAGGGACCGCCGGATTCGCCGTGCACGACGGGGTAGGGCGTCACCGTCACCGCGCCGAAGCTTCGGCTCTGCTCGGGCGCGAGCTCGACGACGGACAGCTCGAAGCGCTGTTTCGTCTTCGATGAGTGCTCGAACAGAGCCTCCATCACCGCACGCAGCCGCGTCTCGATGCCTTTGGGGCCGGCGATCGTGAGCGGCCGCGTCCGCCGCGAGAATTGCGCGTCGAGCAGGACAAACGGCAGCCCGGCAAAATGGTCGCCGTGGAAATGCGTGATCAGGATGAGATCGATATCATTGCGGTCGATATCGAGTCGCTTCAGCGCCGGCAGAGCCGACGCGCCGCAATCGATCAGGAAGTTGGCTTCGCGCCCCGAGACGTGGAAGCAGGTGTTGAGCCTGCCGCCGGATCCGAAGGCGTCGCCGCAGCCGACAAAGCGCAATTGCATTGGCTGCTGGCTCCCCAAGTCCTTATCTGCGCGGCGTGCCGAAAACGCGCATCAGCAGCCAGATCGGGATCACGATGACGGCGCCGAGCAGGAAGTAGCGCCACAGCCAGTTCACGGTGTCGAAGCCGAGATCCCACAAGCGCTGGAACAAGAGACGAATGCTGGTGATGATATTCCAGGGATCGAAACCGATCGCCGCCAGCACGACGCCGACGAGGATCGAGAGCAGGACCAGGCGAAACGCGACCGCCAGCGGCGAGCCGCCGAGAAAGCGGTTCAGGCCATCCGTGCGGCCGGCCGGCAAATCTCTGACGTCGTGAGCCATCTCAAACTCCTTGGGCGGATTCGACCGTATCATAGGGCACGGCGGGGGACATGGGGAACCCGCAACGACGCGTCAATCGGCTTACGGGATTTTAATTCGGGCGGGCGGGTTCGCCTTGGTTGTGGGATGATCGTGCCGCAGGCTCGCTGCAACCTCTCCCGCTTGCGGGAGAGGTCGCGCCGAAGGCGCGGGTGAGGGCTCTCGCCTCTTGGGGAATCCCACTGCGGAGCTACTCTCACCCCAACCCTCTCCCGCAAGCGGGCGAGGGGGCGCGCTGCCTTCTTGGTGGCGCTCGGGCCGATCTCCGTCTCCCCTCACGCATCAACCTCTGCCGCCTCCGCTTTCAGCATCTTTTCCAGCGTTTCCAGCCGATCGGCCTCCCGCGGCGGCTTGTCCCAGCGCAGGCGGCTGATGCGGGGAAAGCGCATCGCGACGCCGGATTTGTGCCGCGGCGAGCGCTGCAGCCCCTCGAAGGCAACCTCCAGCACCAGCCCCTTGTCGCCCTCGTGCACGACGTGGCGGACGGGGCCGAATTTTTCGGTGGTATGACGACGCACGAAGCGGTCGATCTGCAACAGCTCCTCGTCGGTGAAGCCGAAATAGGCCTTTCCGACCGGCACCAGCTCGTCGCCGCCCGCGCCTGCGGTCCAGACGCCAAAGGTGTAGTCGGAATAATAGGACGAGCGCTTGCCGTGACCGCGCTGCGCATACATCAGCACGGCGTCGATGATGTGCGGGTCGCGCTTCCACTTCCACCATTGGCCCTTCGGCCGTCCCGGCAAATAGGGCGCATCGCGCCGCTTCAGCATCACGCCTTCGACGGCGTCCGCGTCGTCCCCGGCACCGGCGCCGGCGGGATCGGCGCGTGCGGCGGTGAGCGCCTCCCAGCTCGCAAACGGGACGGTGGGCGAGAGATCGATGCGGGGATCGCCGAGCTTCCCGATGAATGTCTCAAGCCGCTCGCGCCGCTCCGCGAACGGCAACTCGCGCAGATCGTTCTCGTCGTCGCCGAGCAGATCGTAGGCGCGCAGATGAATCGGAAATTCCTTGATCAGCTTCGGAGACACAACCTTGCGGTTGAGCCGCTGCTGCAGAACGTTAAAGCTCTGCACCCGTCCTTCGCGCAGGACCAGAAGCTCGCCGTCGATGGCGCCCGGCAGGCGCAGCGCGGGCACGAGGTCCGGAAAGCTGCCCGTGATGTCCTCGCCGGTGCGCGAATAGAGCCGCGCGGTGATGTGGCCGTGCTCGTCTCGGCCGGCGACTGCCTGAACGCGGATGCCGTCCCATTTCCATTCGGCGATGTAATCGGCCGGATCCAGTGGTGCGAAATCGGTGTCCTCGATCGCATGCGCCAGCATCACGGGGCGGAACGGCGCGGGATCGCGGTTGACCGGCTTGTCGCCGCGGCCTTCCAGCCAGGCAAACAGGTCGAGATAGGGCGGCGCGAGACCGGGCCACATCAGCTCGACCTCATGCGGGTCCTTGTCGCTGAGCGCGGCAGCCGCGGTCTTTGCCAGGCGTGCGGAGATGCCGATGCGCAGAGCGCCGGTAACGAGCTTCAGCAGCGCCCAGCGGCCGGTCTCATCCAGCTCGTCGAGCCAGCGCTCGAGCTGCTTTGGCAGCTCGGTCTTGCCGAGCGTGCGCAGCGTGGTGACGACCTCGGTCAGGGTCGGGGGCGGTGGATTGTTGTGGGCGGCAATCGCCGCTTTCGGCCACATCAGCGCCACCGTCTCCGAGAGGTCGCCGACATAGTCGTAGGACAGCCCGAACAGCACCGGATCGGTGCGCGACGCGATCAGGTCGCGGATCAGCGCGGGCTTGGCGTGCTTGAAGCTGAGCGCGCCGGTCAGCGCGGCCAGTGCATAGCCGCGGTCGGGATCGGCGACCTCGCGAAAATAGCCGGTGATCAGCCGCAGCTTGTTGTTGCGCCCGGGCTCGTAGGCGAGGCGGTCGAGAAGTTCGGCGAAGCGGTTCATGCTTCGGCCTCGTCAGCGAGCGGTGTCTCGGTCTCCTCCTCGTCGCCATAGCCGACGAGATCGAGCGGCTTTGCCCGCAAGCCTTTGCTTTGGCACCAATGCACCAGCGCATCTTCCTGACCATGCGTGACCCAGATCTCGCCGGCGCCGGTTGCGGCGATCGTGGCGGTGAGGCCGCCCCAATCGGCGTGATCCGAAATCACCAGCGGCAGCTCGATGCCACGCTGCCGCGCGCGAGCGCGCACCCGCATCCACCCCGAGGCGAATGCCGTGACCGGATCGGGAAACCGCCGCGTCCAGATATCCGAGGTCGCCGAAGGCGGCGCCAGCGTGATCGTGCCGGCAAGCGCCGCCTTTTTCACGCCCTTCACCGGCCGCAACTCGCCGAGCGCGATCCCGCGGCTCTGATAGTAATGCGTGATGTTATCCATCGCGCCATGCAGATAGATCGGCGCGTCGTAGCCCGCTTGGCGCAGCAGCGCGATCACGCGTTGCGCCTTGCCGAGCGAATAGGCGCCGACGAGATGCGCGCGCTCCGGAAACAGCGCCACCGACGCCAGCAGCTTCTTCACCTCGTCGGCGGCGTCGCCATGGCGAAACACCGGCAGCCCGAACGTCGCCTCGGTGATGAAGACGTCGCAGGCAACCAGCTCGAACGGCGTGCAGGTCGGGTCGGGCGCGTCCTTGTAGTCGCCGGAGGCGACGATGCAGGTGTCCTTGCAGGTGACCGCAATCTGCGCCGAGCCCAGCACGTGGCCGGCCGGATGGAATTTCACCCTGATATCGCCGAGCCGGATCTCCTCGCCATAGCGGATCGCCTGCGTCGAGCCGGCAAAATTCTCGCCATAGCGCAGCCGCATCATGTCCAGCGTTTCCTGCGTCGCCAGCACCGCGCCGTGGCCCGCGCGGGCATGGTCGGAATGGCCGTGGGTGATCACGGCGCGTTCGACCGGCCGGATGGGGTCGATGTGGAAGCCGCCGGGCTTGCAGCACAGGCCGCTCGCGACGGGCAGCAGGATGTCTTGCGGACGCATGCCTGTTATATAGGTTGCGCCACCGCCTGTTCGAGTCACCCGCCCGCTTCGCTTTCTGGTTCCCCCAATGCCCCTGCGCCTGTTCCTGACCTCCGGCGATCTCATGGCCGACCGCCGCTTCGAATTCGCGCGCGACCTCCAGCTCAAGGGCGATCTGCCTGCCGCCGCCGACCTGCTCGAGCAGACGATCGAGCTTGCGCCGAATTTCACCTCGGCCTGGTTCACGCTCGGCGAAATCCGCGTGCAGCTCGGTGAGCGCGACAAGGCCATTGCGGCCTTTCGAAAATCGCGCGAGTGCGATGCGAGCGATCAGCATGGCGCCCACCTGCATCTGATACGCCTCGGCGCCGCGCAATTGTCCGAGATGCCAAAGGCCTACGTGCAGGCCTTGTTCGATCAGTACGCGCCGCGCTTCGAGCATGTCCTGATCAACGATCTCGACTATCGCGCACCGTCGCTGATCTTCAAGGCAGTGGTGGCTGCCCGCGTCGCCGCGAAGAAGCCCGCCCTGTTCAAGCGCGCCATCGATCTCGGATGCGGTACGGGGCTGGCGGCCGCGGCCTTCGCAAAGCAGGTCGATCATTTCATCGGCATCGATCTGTCGCCCGGCATGATCAAGGAGGCGCGAGCCACCGCCCTCTATGCCGAGCTCGAAGTCGCCGACATGATCGAAGGCCTGCGCGCCAAGAGTGACGCGAGTGCAAACCTCGTCGTCGCTGCCGATGCGTTCGTCTATCTGCCCGATCTCGCGCCGGTGCTCAGCGAAGCCAGGCGCGTGCTCGCGCCCGGTGGCGTGCTCGCCTTCACGCTGGAGACGCATGACGGCAGCGGCATCGTTCTCGGCGAAGGCCTGCGCTATGCCCATTCGGCGGAATATGCGCGCGATGTGCTGGCGAAGGCCGGCCTCAAGCTCCTCACCCTGGAGCCGGCCTCGCCACGCATCGAGAACAACGAGCCGGTGCGCGGCCTTGTCGTGGTCGCCGAGAAAACTTGAGTCTAGGCGCTATACGCGACGCTTTGAACGTCATTGCGTCGCAAAGCTGTGACTTCCCGCTTGCGAGCCGTGCGGCGATGCCAGCACAATGCGCGCGCCAAGGGAGAAACAAAACAATGACCAGGAATCCATCGCGGCGCGATTTCAGCGCCGCCGCGCTTGCGACCATCGCGGCATCCACCTTGCCCGCGCCCTACGTCTGGGCCGCGGAGAAGAAATACGATGCCGGTGCCAGCGACACCGAGATCAAGATCGGGCAGACCGTGCCGCATTCCGGCCCCGGCTCGCTCTACGGCGTGCTCGGGCGGATCGGCGAGGCCTATTTCCAGATGCTGAACGAGAAAGGCGGCATCAACGGACGCAAGGTCAAATTCCTGACCATGGACGATGCCTACAGCGCACCGAAATGTGTCGAGGCGACGCGGCGCCTGGTCGAGCAGGAGGAGGTGCTGGCGCTCTACGGCTCGCTCGGTACCGCGCCGCAGACGGCCGTGCACAAATATCTGAACTCAAAGGGCGTGCCGCAGCTTTTGCTCAACACTGGCGCCTCCAAGTGGAACAATCCGAAAGAGTTCAAATGGACGATGGCGGGCCTGCCGCTCTATCCGACGGAAGCGCGCATCCTGGCGCGGCACGTCCTCAGCGTGAAGCCGAATGCCAAGGTCGGCATCCTCTACCAGAACGACGATTTTGGCCGCGACTTCCTCGGGCCCTTCAAGAAAGTCTTGGAAGACTCCGGCGGCACCGCAAAGGTGATCATGGAGCAGACCTACGATCTCACCGATCCGACCGTCGATTCCCAGCTCATCAATCTCTCGAAGTCGGGCGCCGACGTCTTCTACAACATCTCCACCGGCAAGGCGTCGTCGCAGTCGATCCGCAAGGTCGCCGAGCTCGGCTGGAAGCCGCTGCAGCTGCTGTCGGCCGGATCCACCGGCCGCTCGATCCTCAATGCCGCGGGGCTGGAGAACGCCACCGGCATCGTCGCGATCCGTTATTCCAAGGATGCCGGCCCCGGCCCCTGGGAGAACGATAAAGATGTGATCGCGTTCGAAACGCTGCGCAAGAATTACCTGCCGAGCGTCGATCCCGACAACACCATCGCCTATGCCGGTTACGGCCAGGCGGTGACCATGGGCGAGATTCTGCGCCGCTGCGGCGATGAGCTCACGCGCGAAAGCGTGCTCAAGCAGGCCGCGAACCTCAACGGCTTCCACTCGCCGTTCTTCCTCGACGGCGTCAATTACAACTACACGCCCGGCGACTACACACCGATGAAGACGCTCTATATCTCGACCTTCAACGGCAAGGATTGGGCCGTGTCCGACAAGCCGGTGACGGAGTAGGGGGTCTCCGCGAATGCGCGGAGCGTTGAATCGGCGGTAGCTCCACACTCGTCATGCCCGGGCTTGTCCCCGGGCATCCACGTCTTCGCTTCCGTGTGGTAAGAACGTGGATGGCCGGGACAAGCCCGGCCATGACGCCTGTAGGCGCATCCTGCCCACCCACCCCTCGACGAACCCACCCCCACGGCTTACCTGTGATGCCGTGCCGCCTCGTATCCTCAAATCTCCGGCCGAGCCGGCCGCGCTGTTGCCCGACCACTTCCAGGCGTGGTTCGCAGCCCGCGGCTGGTCGCCGCGCGCGCATCAATTGGCGCTGCTGGAGAAGGCGCGCGAGGACCGGTCCGCACTGCTGATCGCACCGACCGGCGCCGGCAAGACGCTGGCGGGATTTTTACCGACGCTGGTGGAGCTGAGTGCTGCGCCCAAAGCTTCGGCGAAATCGGTGGTCTCCACCGGCCGCACCCTGCAACGCAGCGGCGGCCTGCACACCCTCTACATCTCCCCGCTCAAAGCACTCGCGATCGACATCGCACGCAATCTGGAGCGGCCGGTCGCCGAGATGGCGCTGCCGATCAAGATCGAGACCCGCACCGGCGACACGCCGACGTCGCGGCGCCAGCGGCAGCGGCGCTATCCGCCGGACATTCTGCTGACGACGCCCGAACAGCTCGCGCTGCTGCTCTCCTCCGACGACGCGCCGTTCCTGTTCTCCTCGCTGAAGCGCATCGTGCTCGACGAGCTGCATGCGCTGGTGACCTCCAAGCGCGGTGATCTTCTCTCGCTTGGGCTCGCGCGGTTGTGGCGATTGGCGCCGCAGATGCGGGCGATCGGCCTGTCGGCGACGGTGGCCGAGCCGGAATCGCTGGCGCGCTTCCTGGTGCCGCAGCCCGGCGGCAAGGAAGCGGCGGCCGAGATCGTCATCGCCGGCGGCGCGGCGCCGCCGCTGGTCGAGATGATGGATACGCGCGAACGTCTGCCCTGGGCCGGTCACAGTGCGCGCCATGCGCTTCCCGAGATCTACGAGCTGATCAAGGCGAACAAGACCACGCTGGTCTTCGTCAACACCCGCAGCCAGGCCGAGATGCTGTTCCAGAATCTCTGGAGCATGAACGATGACAACCTTGCAATCGCCCTGCATCACGGCTCGCTCGATGTCGCGCAGCGCCGCAAGGTCGAGGATGCGATGTCGGCGGGAAAATTGCGCGGCGTGGTCTGCACCTCCTCGCTCGACCTCGGCGTCGACTGGGGCGACGTCGATCTCGTCGTCAATATCGGCGCGCCGAAGGGGGCCTCGCGCCTGATGCAGCGCATCGGCCGCGCCAACCACCGCCTTGATGAAGCCTCGCGCGCGGTGCTGGTGCCGGCGAACCGCTTCGAGGTGCTGGAGTGCCGCGTCGCCATTGACGCCATCGCCGAGAATGCACAGGACACGCCGCCGCTGCGCACCGGTGCGCTCGACGTGCTGGCCCAGCACGTGCTCGGCTGCGCCTGCGGCGAGCCGTTTCTCTCCGACGAACTCTACGACGAAGTGCGCACCGCGGCGCCCTACGCCGATCTCACGCGGCAGGATTTCGACGACGTCGTCGATTTCGTCGCCTCCGGCGGCTACGCGCTGAAAACCTACGAGCGCTTCGCGCGCATCAAGCAGGACAAGCAGGGTCGCTGGCGCGTCGCCAATCCAAAGGTGCGGCAGAGCTACCGGATGAATGTCGGCACCATCGTCGAGGACGACATGCTGAAGGTGCGGCTGGTGCGATCGCGCGGCGGCGGCCAGGGAAAAGCAGGCGGGTCAACGGGCGTGATCGCCCGCGGCGGCAGGTTGCTCGGCGAGATCGAGGAAGCCTTCATCGAGGGCCTCAGTCCGGGCGACACTTTCGTGTTCAGCGGCGAGGTGGTGCGCTACGAGACCCTGGTCGAGGACCAGGTCTACGTCTCGCGCGCCAACGACAAGGACCCGAAAGTGCCGTCCTATATGGGCGGCAAGTTTCCGCTCTCGACCTATCTTGCCGAACGCGTGCGTCGCCTGCTCGATGACGCGCGCGCGTGGGGCGCGTTGCCGGAGCAGGTGCGCGACTGGCTGTCACTGCAAAAGGACGTCTCCCGCGTACCGGCGGTACGCGAGCTGTTGGTCGAGAGTTTTCCCCGCGCCAACAAGCATTACATCGTCTGCTACCCGTTCGAAGGCCGTCTCGCGCATCAGACGCTCGGCATGCTCTTGACGCGCCGGCTGGAGCGGGCCCGCGCGCGGCCGCTCGGCTTCGTCGCCAACGAATATGCGATCGCGGTCTGGGCGCTCGGCGACATGTCCTTCATGATCCGGGACGGCAGGATCGACCTTGACGCGCTGTTCGATCCCGACATGCTCGGCGACGACCTCGAAGCATGGCTCGCCGAATCCGCTCTTATGAAACGTACGTTCCGCAATTGCGCGATCATCTCCGGCCTGATCGCGCGCCGGCATACCGGCGAGGAGAAGAGCCGCCGCCAGGTGCTGTTCTCGACCGATCTCGTTTACGACGTCCTGCGAAAACACCAGGCCGATCACGTGCTGTTGCGCGCCGCGCGAGCGGATGCCGCCACTGGCTTGCTCGATCTGCGCCGTCTCAGCGATATGCTCACCCGCATACAGGGCCGCATCACACATCGGGAACTCGACCGTGTCTCTCCGCTCGCCGTCCCCGTGATGCTGGAAATCGGCCGCGAGTCAGTTTATGGCGAAGCTGGAGACGAGCTCTTGGCGGAGGCCGCCGACGAGCTCGTCAAAGAGGCGATGTCGTAGACAGTCAGCAAGAATGTATTTTCGGGGCGCAACTTCATCCACACCGTCATGCCCGGGCTTGGCCCGGGCATCCACGTCTTTGTCTCTGCGGCAAGAACGTGGATGGCCGGGACGAGCCCGGCCATGACGGAGCAAGCGGCATTTTCGGTGACGACGACGCGCAGCGTCGAGGTCGCAGGCGTGTCGCTGCATGCCGATCTTTCCGGCGCACTGTTCTGGGAAGAGCAGCGCATGCTCGTCGTCTCCGATCTGCATCTGGAAAAAGGTTCCAGCTTCGCCATGCGCGGCGTGCTGCTGCCGCCTTACGACACCATCGCGACGCTCGGCCGGCTCGCTGCTGTCATCTCCCGCCATAATCCCCGAATCGTCATCGCGCTCGGCGACAGTTTTCATGATCGCACTGCACATGGACGGCTGTCGGCGGACGATCGCGACGCGGTCGCCGCCTTGCAGGCCGGCCGCGACTGGATCTGGATCTCAGGCAATCACGATCCGGCGCTGCCGCATGATCTCGGCGGCACCGTCGCCGACGAAGTCGCGATCGGCCCGATCACCTTCCGCCATGAGCCGACCGGCGCGTGCGGCGAGATCGCCGGCCATCTGCATCCCAAGGCCCGTGTCTCCGCGCGCGGCCGCTCGATGGAGCGCCGCTGCTTCGCGTCCGACGGGATGCGCGCCGTGATGCCCGCCTTCGGCGCCTATGCCGGCGGCCTCAGCATCCGCGATGCCGCGTTCGCAAAAATCTTTCCAAGGAACGGTTTTGTCGCGCACCTGCTCGGCGATCGCCGCGTCCACGCGATCGCGGCGTCACGGTGCAGCTAAGCCGCCTTCGCCTGCACGTCATCGCAAAACTCCGCAAGACGATCCGCCAGCCGTAGCGTCGCTGGACTGGCGCCGGGCGCGGCCATCAGCGCCATTTCGGTCCGGTTGATCGGCGCAAAACCATCCTTCGCCGTCAGCACGCGGTGGTCGGACTGGATCGCCATCTCCGACAGGATGCTCAGCCCCATGCCGGCGGCGACGGCGGCCTGGATGCCGGCGAGGCTCGATGAGGTGTAGGACATGTGCCAGATGCGGCCCGCGCTTTCCAGCGCGTGGATGGCGCCGGCGCGGTAAAGGCAGCCGAGCGGAAAGCCGATCAACGGCACCGAGGCGACGTCGGCATGGATAGGATGGCTCTTGCTCGTGACCCAGTGCACCTGCTCCGGCCACACCGCAATTGCGCCCTTCGCACCGGCCTCGCGCTTGAACAGCGCCAGATCCAGTTCGCCGCGATCGAGGTCGCGCGACAGGTTCTTGCTCTGGTCGGCGCGCACATCGAGCCGCAGGCCCGGACGCGAGCGCGAAAATGCGCCAAGCAGTTTCGCCAGCCGATATGCCGCAAAATCCTCGGGGATGCCGAGCCGGATCGCGCCTTCGCCGTCGGGCTGGCTCAGCACGTCGCGCGCCTCCTCGGCGAGCGATAACAGCCGCCGCGCGTAGGACAGCAACCGCTCGCCGGCCTCGGTCGGACGCACGTCCTTGCCGTCGCGGTGCAGCAGCACCTGGCCGACATCCTCCTCCAGCCGCTTGATCTGCTGGCTGACGGTCGATTGCGTGCGGTGGACGCGCTCCCCGGCGCGGGTGAAGCCGCCGGAATCGACCACCGAGACGAAGCTGCGCAGGAGCTCCAGATCGAGCATGGATGTCTCCATTCGAAAATCAACTGAGGGGTAGTTAATCATTTAATTTCCAAATGACAAGCCGGGTTCCTAGATCGAGGGCTCAGGAGATTCCACATGTCGCTCGCCCCCTCGCTTGCCGTCCCGCGCAGCCGTTTCAACACGCTGCCCTTCGCTATCGGCCTGTTCTGCCTGCTCTGGAGCTACGCCTTCGTCGCCGGCAAGATCGGCGTGACCCATTGCCCGCCGCTGATCCTGCTCGCCGCGCGCTTCTCGCTCGCCGGCATCTTGATCCTTGGCGCCACGCTGATCCGCGGCGACGACTGGTCGCTGTCCTGGCGCGATGCCGCCATTTTCGCAGTGCTCGGCATCGCCAACAACGCGCTCTATCTCGGCCTCGGCTACACCGGACTGCAATCGGTTTCGGCTGGCCTCGGCGGCCTGATCGTGTCGGCCAATCCGGTGTTCACGGCGGCGCTCGCCGCGCTCCTGCTCGGCGAAGGCATGACGTGGCGCAAGGCGAGCGGCCTCCTGCTCGGCATCGTCGGCGTGACCTTGATCGTCTGGCATCGGCTGTCGGTCGGCACTGACTCACTGCACGGCATCATGTTCACGCTGGCCTCGCTCGCCTCCATCGTCGCCGGCACGATCCTGTTCAAGCTGCTCGCGCCGAGGGGCTCGTTGTGGATCGGCAATGGCGTGCAGAATCTTGCCGCCGGGATCGTGCTGACGCCGGTCGCGCTGACCTTCGCCGACGTTCATGCCATCGACTTTACGCCGGGCCTGATCGGCGCTTTCGCCTTCCTCGTGCTCGGCGGCTCGATCCTCGCCTACTGGCTCTGGTTTCATCTCCTGAAAGTGTGTGGCGCAACGGCTGCCAGCGCTTATCATTTCCTGATGCCGCCGCTCGGCATGTTGTTCGCGTATCTCGTGCTCGCCGAGCATGTCGAGGCCCGCGATCTGCTCGGAATCATTCCAGTGGCGCTCGGGATCTATCTGGTGACGCGGCCTGCCGCGAAGCCTGTGTCGTAGGAGGAGTTCTTATGCCCATTTCCATTACCCTGATCGGCGGTCCCACCGCGCTGATCGAGATCGACGGCTTCCGCTTGCTCACCGATCCGACTTTCGACGACGCAAATACCGCCTATCAGCTGCCGCATGTGAAGCTGGAGAAGACAATCGGCCCTGCGCTCAAGGCCGATGCAATCGGCCCGATCGATGCGGTCCTGCTCAGCCACGACCAGCATTCGGACAATCTCGACAATTCCGGCCGCGAGTATCTCAAGCACGCAAAGCGCGTCCTGACCACAGAAGCCGGCGCCAAGCGCCTCGGTGGCCAATTCGAAGGCCTGCATGTCGAAGGCCTGGTGCCGTGGGGCACGACGCATCTGAAAGATCGTGACGGCAATTCGCTGACGATCACCGCGACCCCGGCGCGTCACGGCCCGGCCGGCATCGAGCCGCTGTCAGGCGACGTCATCGGCTTCGTGGTGTCGTCGAGCCGGACCGACACAACCTCAGTCTATATCAGCGGCGATACCACCTGGTTCGATGGCGTCGCCGAGGTCGCACGCCGATTCAAGTGCGGCGTGGTGATGCCTTTCGCGGGCGCTGCGCAAACGCGCGGGCCGTTCCATCTCACCATGGACACCAACGACACCATCGAGTCCGCGCGCGCCTTCCCCGATGCGATGATCGTGCCGGTGCATACGGAGGGCTGGGCTCATTTCCGCCAGAACAGCGAGGATCTGCGCAAGACCTTCGACGCGCTCGGCTTCGGGACGCGGTTGCGATTGCTGGAGCCCGGCGTGCCGACGGTGGTGCAGGCGCCGTAGCTAGCACCACAGCCGTCATTGCGAGCGAAGCAAAGCAATCCAGAATCCCTCCGCGGCGGCAGCCTGGATTGCTTCGCTGCGCTCGCAATGACGGAGAATGCAGTCAATCCTTCCGAAATACGATCGAGGCCATCCAGCCCGTCATCAGCGCCATCGCGGCGGTGATGAGGCCGTAGATCAGCCCGTTCTGCCGCGCGGTGGTGGCGACGAACTGCTCGAAGCCGACCTTGACGATCTCGAACGCGGTCTCTGTCTTGCCGACGAACGCGCCGTCGGCAAACAACTTGATCTCGACCTGGTAGGTGCCGATCGGCACCTCCGCCGGCAGTGGAATGCCGGTGCGGAACAGCGTCGGTGTCAGGAACGTCACCGCGCTCGGATCCTCGCGATAGAGCCCGCGCTCGGTGCGCAGGCGAATGAAGGCCGAGCGGAACGCGTCGTTCGGCACCACGTCGGCGTAGTCGCCGCTGACGCGTTGGGTCAGCCGCACGTTGTTGAGCCCGATCTGCTGTCGCCGCGCGACCTCGGGCGAGGTGATCGCCTCGAACGAGCGGTTGGCGAACAGCGCGAGATAACTCGGCACCTCCAGGAACTGACGGTAGTCGGTGTTGATCCAGATCCCGAAGGTGCGCTCCTTGCGCCGCGTCACCATATCGGCGCGCGGGCCCATCACGGTGACGACGAGATCGTAGCTCTTGCGGTCGGCGGGCGTGGTGGCGTCCTTCTCGACCGAGCCGAACAACACCAGCTCCTCGCCGGAATAGTTCGGCGTCACCGTGACACGATGGTTGGAGACCGACACGATCAGCCGCTCGGCGCGTGCGGCGGAGCCGAGCAGCAGGACAAGCAGGACTGCGAGAGCTGCGCGCATCATCCGTTCACCCCCAGCTCGCGGATGGTGAAGAGGTCCTCGGGCCGGATCACCAGCTCGATGGCGAAGCGAACACCGACCGAGAGGATTAGCAGTCCGAGCAGCAGCCGCAGCTGCTCGCCGCGGATCTTCTGGCCGGCGCGGGCGCCGAACTGCGCACCGGTGACGCCGCCGACCATCAGGATCAGCGCCAGCACCGCGTCGACGAGGTGATTGGTCGCCGCGTGCAGCAAGGTCGCAAACAGCATCGTGACCAGCGTCAGGATCATCGACGTGCCGATCACCGTCGAGGTCGGCACCCGCAGCAGATAGATCATGATCGGCACCAGGATGAAGCCGCCGCCGATGCCCATGATGGCGCCGATGAAGCCGATCACGATGCCGACGATCACGACCGGAATCACCGAAAGGTAGATCTTGGAGCGCTTGAACCGCATCTTCAGCGGCAGCCCGTGGATCCAGTTATGCGTGCGCCGTGGCGGCACCGCGCCGCGCCGGGTCCGTAGCAGGGCGCGCAGGCCTTCGGAGAACATCAGGCTGCCGACGGTGGTGAGCAGCACGACGTAAGACAGTGCGATCATCAGATCGAGTTGCCCGAGCGCGCGCAGTTGCGTGAAGGTCCACACGCCGAGCGCCGTCCCGGTCACGCCGCCGCATAACAGGACGCTCGCCAGCGCCGGGTCGATTGCGCGCCGCCGCCAATAGGCGAGGGCTCCGGAAAAGGACGAGGCCGCGATGTGGCTCGCGACGGAAGCGACCGCGACCGCCGGCGTGATGCCGATGAAGATCAGCAGCGGCGTCATCAGAAAGCCGCCGCCGATCCCGAACATGCCGGAGACGAAGCCGACCGCCGCGCCCATCGCCAGCACCAGGAAGACGTTGACCGGAAGATCGGCGATCGGGAGATAGAGCTGCATCGAAGGACCACGCTCCGGCGAAAACGGATCGATTGCCGCGTCCCTCAATAGCCGAATTCGCCGGCGGGAGTGATCAGGAATTTTGGGCGTGGTGAATGGGCGCGGCTAGCGCGCGAGGCAAATGAGACTTGATTGCTGCGGAGAAAGTGCGCTCCCTCTCCCGCTTGCGGGGGAGGGTCGGGGAGGGGGTGTCTCCGCAGTAAGTCTCCCCAAGAGGACAGAGCCCTCACCTGGCGCTACGCGCCGACCTCTCCCGCAAGCGGGAGAGATGCACCGAGCCAGTGGCCCGCTTGGTTCAATCTAATGCTAATTCGCTTCAACGCACCGCTGACGCCGAGCGCTTGCTCGCGACCGGCTTCGGCGCGGGTTTTGCGGCTGCCTGTGGCGCGCTGTCCCAGCCGCCGGCCGGTGTCGCGACATTGACGGCATCATCAGGTTGCGGCTCGGCGCTGAACGTCTGAATTGCGAGCTTGGCGGCAGCGAGCGATTGCGGGTCGAGCCGCTTGGCGACATCGTCGCGCTTGCCGGCGGCATCCGCGTCACCCTGGGCGGCCGCGAGGGTGAACCATTTGTAGGATTCGGCGAGGTTCTGTTCGACACCGATGCCGCGGGCATAGAGGATGGCGAGGTTGAACTGGCTGTCGGCGACGCCGCGATCGGCGGCTTTGCGAAACCACTGCGCCGCGCTCTTGTAATTGGCGCCATGTCCCCCGCCATCGGCGTCGAGCACTGCGAGATTGTGCATCGCCTTGGCGTTGCCGCGCTCGGCAGCCTGGGTGTAGTAGCGGCGGGCGATGTCGGCGTCCTTCTTCACGCCGAGGCCCTTCTCGTAGAGCGTGCCGAGGCGGAAGGTCGCCGGCACCACGCCGGCCTGCGCCGCGCGGTCGTACCATTTGGCGGCTTCGTCGTAATTCGCGGCCACGCCCTTGCCTTCGGCAAAGCGCACGCCGAGCTCGTAGGCCGCGTTCGCATCGCCCTTCATCGCCGCGGTACGCAAGCTCGGGCCGCCGATGCCGTCAGGCAGTTTTTCACTCGGCGGCACCTGGATCATCGCGAGTTTCGCGCGGCTCGTGCCCGACAGCGCGCCGGTGACGTCGCTGGTGACAGGCGGCGGGGCTACGGCGGGCACCGGCGGAATTTCAACCGAGGCCGAATTGCCGGCGGGAGCCGGCGCGGCATTGTTCTGGGATTGGCGCCCGATCGGGGTCGGCGAGGTCATCGAGGGCGTGACCTGCTCGGGCGTGGCGGGCTTGTTCTCGACTGGCGGCGCCGCCTGCGGCGCGGGTGCGCTCGACGAATTCTCCATTGCCTGCGGCGACGGCGCCGAGCTGCCGCCATCGAGCAGGTTCATCGCCATCTTGAAGGTGCCGAGCACGATCACGACCACGCTCGCGCCGACCAGCAGCGAGCGGATTTTCGAGGTGATGGTCGAGCCGCCGTCCTTACCGTTGTCCTTGCCCTTGTCCTTGGACCGATCGGCCCCTGCCTTGGCGCCGCGGGCCGGCTTTTCCGGCTGTGCGGCGGCGGCCTGGGCAGCGCGGCGCGCGGCCGCGATGAAGCTCGACGACGACACCGGCTCCTTCGGCGCGGCCGGGATTTCGCTGATTGCGCTTTCCGACGCGGCAATGCGCTCCGACGGCGTGGCGACGCGTGCACCCGGCCGGGTGCCCGGCTCGAGCGGATGATCCGGCGGCAATTCGGGCGCAAGCGCGGCCCGCGTGGGCACCGTATGCGGCTCGAGGATTTCGCTGATCGCGCGGGGCGGAACGGGCGGCGCGATCGGCATCGGCGGCGGCGCGGCCGGTGCAGCGGCGTGGAATTCGCGCGGCGCGGCGACGAAGGCAGCTTGCGCGGCGGCGGGATTGGGCAGTTCCGGCTTCGGATCGTATTTCGGCGGTTGTTGCTGCGGCCGCGGCTCGCGCGCCATCGGCGCGGGCTCCATCGGAGCGGCCATCGGCATCGGCATCGGCATCGGCGCCGCGGCCGGCGGCGCGGTGCGCACATTGCGCAGATCGCCCTCGATCATCGAGAGACGATCGACGACGTGGCCGAGTGCGTTGTGGACGGCCTCCAGCGAATCCTGGGTGCTGCGGTTGGTCTCGGCCTGGCTGAAGCGGATGTCGGAGAGCTCGCGCTTGACGATATCGACCATTCCGGATTCGGCCGGCGCGGAGCTGCGGCTCTCGGCCAGCGCGGAATAGGTCGCTTGCTGCCGTTCCAGGTGCCGCAGGATGTCGTGCAACCCGTCCTCGACGCGGCTCAAATTGCCGTTGCGCGGATCGGAGGCGGTCTCGATCCGCTCCAGCAGATACGAGACCCGCTGTTCGAGATGAGCGAAGGTCGAAGCCGAATCGTTGCCGACCTGCATGCGGTCGAAACGGTCCGACAGCGCGCGGATCGCATCTTCCAGATGCTCGCTGCTTTCGGACGGCTGAGGCCGCTCGCGCGTTTCCAGCGCGGCGGTGAGCGCCGCGATGCGCTGCTCCAGCACCGCAAAGCTATCGCCGGAGCCGGACGAGCGGGTGACCTGGTCGACCTTGGACGACAGCAGCTGCACGTCGTCCGAGAGCCGTGCCAGCGCTTCGTTGGAGGCGACGTTGGAGACGATGCCGCGCAGCGCCGAGATCGCGCCTTCGAGCTGGCGGACCGTCGAGGGATCGTCATTGGCGCGCAGGATCAGATCGAGCTTGGCGCCGAGATTGCGGATCGCCTCGTCATAGCCGGTGAGCTGCTCGGCCGGCGTCAGCGTGCGCAGCACCTGCTTGATCTCGGACAGCGCGTGCTCGATGCCGGACAGGACCTGCCCGTCGGTGCCGTTGGAACGCGTCTCGTCGATGCGCCGATGCAGCGAGCGAATCTCGTTCTCGATCGATTCGATCGCGCGGCGCGGCATCGCCTCGGTGATGGCGTTGCGGATCTCCGCAAGTTCGCTGCGGAACGTGTTGATCGCCTGCTCGGTATTGTCGGGGCGCTGCAGCGATTCGATCTGGCTCGTGATCTTGAGCAGATGGCGCTCGAGCGCGGAGAAATCCGGCCCCGGCTGCGGTGGCGGCGGAGCGTAGGCAGGCGCGGGCGGCGCCATCGGGGGCGCGAAAGGAGCTGCCGCAGGCGCGATCGAGGGCGCGGCGCGCGGCGGCATCTGCCGCGGCGCAAAGCCGTCGAGCTCGCTCTGGCGTGCGGTGATCTCGGCGACGGCAACATCGAACGAAGCGGGGCTCAGGGGTGGTGAGTTGCGATAGACCTGCGCTGCAGCGCGCTCGACCGCATCGGCCTGGCGCTGGCGGCTGTCGACGGGAGCGGGGCGCGGGGCCTGTGGCTGCTGCGGTTGAGGCTGCTGCGGCTTTGAGATTTGCGACAGCCGCGCATCGAGGCGCGAGATCGCATCGTTGAGCTGCCGTGCCACGCCCTGCTCGCGCGAGACGTCCGGTCGCGAAGAGTCCTGCCGTGAAGAGTCCTGGCGTGAAGGGTCCTGGCGCGGCGCGGGCTTCGAGATCCGCTCGATCTGCTGGGTGATGGCGTCGAGCCGCTGATGGATGTCGGCGACTTCGCGGCTTTCCTGACTCGGTGCCTGGCTCGGAACGGTCGGAGATTGCGGACGCTGGTCGTAAGGTCCGCGAAAGTTTGGCGGAGCAGTTTCGCCGAGCGTGGAGTTCAGCCAATCGTTGAGTGACATGCCGGCGCGATGCGCAGCAGCTTCGGCCCGCTCCCTGACCGACGGATCGATTCCGTCAACACTCCACGATACGCGCGAATTCATGACTCTGCCCGGTTCCGACTCCGGCGCCCCACCCGGCGCCTCCAGTCTTCCCTCGCGTGCCGGTTGCAAAGACAATCGGATTTGGCGCGGGTCGTCTGCCTCGAAAACCGACTTTTGTCTGTTACGGTAAATAACGGGTTAAGGAACTCGTTGACGGGATCTTAAAGTTGGGCGGGGCCTACCAGCCCAAGGAGCAGGTGCGCTCCCTCCCTCGAAGCCGGTCTAGTCCTTGCCCTCGCGCTTGCCTTCCTCCAGCGGCACCACGGTGCCCTTGCCGCTCGTGGCCGACAGGGCCTCGAGCGCCTCTTCGCAGAAATTGGCCACCATCTGTTCGTGCCGGGCACCGAGCTGAAGCAGGAGCAAATTACCGAGGTCGAGCACGCCCGACGCCGCGCCTTCCGGAAATCGCTTCTTGAGGATCCGCTCGTAATTCTCGCGCCGGTCGCGATGGTGCTCCAGCCGGGCCATCAGATCGGCGCGCAGGGGCTCGATGTCGATGCTGTCGAGCGCATGCAGCCGCACCAGGAGGTCGTCCTTGATCGAGGGCGGCGTGCTTGGCCGCGCGGCCCAGTGCCGCAGCGCTGTTCGGCCCTCGGGAGTCAGCGTATAGATCAGTTTATTGGGTTTGCCTGTTTGCACGACCTCGCGGCCCTGGATGTAGCCGCGGTCGCGCAGCTTGGAGAGCTCGCGGTAGATTTGCTGGTGGTCGGCCTTCCAGAAGAAGCCGATCGAGGAGTCGAATGTCTTGGCAAGCTCGTAGCCCGTCATCGGACGTTCCGTCAGGCATGCGAGGATCGCGTCGCCCAGTGCCATTGCGCCAGCTCCCGTTCGAGATCTCGACCTATTGACTTGACTTTATGCGTGTTGGTGCATATGCGTCAATGTGCATATGGAGGGGCTCAGGTCGGGGTCAAAGACCCGATCCGAAAACCCAGCGGAATCAACCTTATAGCTACTGTGCATGGGCTTGTTTTCGAGTTTTTTGCCAAGGTCTTTGATCCACGGGAGGCATTCTGACAATGACCGGTCTCGACTCCTGGTACGCCTTCATGAAGTCCCACGACGGCAAAGCGCTCTGGGACCTCCTGCATCCCGACGCTGTCTTCGAAAGCCCCGTCGTGCATTCGCCGCAGCGCGGACGCGACATCACCTTCAAATATCTCGCGAGTGCCGAGAAGGTGCTTGGCGGTCCCGGCTTCACCTATGTCGGAGAGTGGACAAGTGAGAGCGGCGCCGTGCTCGAATTCAAGACCCTGATCGACGGCCTCGAGATCAACGGCGTCGACATCATCACCTTCGACGGCGAGGGACGCATCACCCATTTCAAGGTGATGGTGCGGCCGCTCAAGGCGATCAACATGCTGCATCGCCTGATGGCGGAGCAGCTTGCCGCTCAATCATAAAAAATTCCACCACTTCAAATCTATGCCGGGAGAACGCCATGCCGATCTACAAAGCCCCCGTCGAAGACGTGAACTTCCTGCTCAACGACGTCTTCCAGATCGACCGCTATGACAATCTGGCCGGCTTCTCCGACGCGTCGAGCGACGTGCGCGAAGCCATTTTGGGCGAAGCCGCAAAGCTCGCCGAAGAGGTGCTCCAGCCGCTCAATCGTGTGGGCGATCTCGAAGGCTGCAAGCGCGCCGATGACGGCAGCGTCACCACGCCGAAGGGCTTCAAGGACGCGTTCAAGCAGGTCGCCGAGGGCGGCTGGCTCGGCTTGTCGGCCCCGACCGAGTTCGGCGGCCAGGGTCTGCCGGTGACGCTGAGCCAGGCGGTCAACGAATTCCAGATCTCCGCCAACATGGCCTTCTCGATGTATGGCGGCCTCACCATGGGCGCGACAGCGGCGCTGATCGTTCACGGCACGCCAGAGCAGAAGCAGACCTACGTGCCGAAGATGGTGGCGGGCGAGTGGACCGGCACCATGAACCTGACCGAGCCGCATTGCGGCACCGACCTCGGCATGCTCCGCACCAAGGCGGTGCGCCAGGCCGACGGCAGCTTCAAGATCACAGGCACCAAGATCTTCATTTCGGCCGGCGAGCATGACCTCGCCCCCAACATCATCCACCTCGTGCTTGCCCGCATCGAGAGCGCGCCCGCCGGCATCAAGGGCGTGTCGCTGTTCGTGGTGCCGAAATTCATGGTCAACGCCGATGGTTCGGTCGGGACACGCAACGGCGTGGTCTGCGGCTCGATCGAGCACAAGATGGGTATCCACGGCAATTCCACCTGCGTGATGAACTACGACAACGCCATCGGCTGGCTGATCGGCGAAGAGAACAAGGGCATGCAGGGCATGTTCGTGATGATGAACGAGGCCCGCCTCGGCGTCGCCGTGCAGGGTCTCGCGCAGTCCGAGGTCGCCTATCAGAACGCCGTCGCCTATGCGCGGGATCGCATCCAGGGCCGCTCGCTCACCGGCGTCAAGGCGCCGGACAAGCCGGCCGACCCGATCATCGTGCATCCCGACGTGCGCCGCACGCTGCTGTCGATCCGCTCCTTCAACGAGGCCGCGCGCGCCTTCGTGATGTGGACCGCGCTGAAGAGCGACGTCGCCCACCGCTCCGAGGACCCCAAGGACCGCCAGGCCGCCGACGATCACATGGGCCTGATGACGCCGGTCCTGAAAGGCTTCCTGACCGATTACGGCTTCGCCAACGCGGTGCAGGCGCAGCAGATGTATGGCGGCCACGGTTACATCGCCGAGCAGGGCATGGAGCAATTCGTGCGCGATGCCCGCATCGCCATGATTTATGAAGGCGCCAACGGCATCCAGGCGCTCGACCTCGTCGGCCGAAAGCTGCCGCGCGACGGCGGCCGCGCCATCATGGCGTTCTTCGGCGAGGTCATGGCCTTCGCCAAGGAGAACGGCGGCGACGAGGCGATGAAGCCCTTCATCACCCCACTCTCCGCTTCGCTCGGCCATCTCCAGCAGGCCACCACCTGGCTGATGCAGAACGCGATGGCGAAGCCCGACAATGCCGGTGCCGCCGCGACCGATTACCTGAATCTCTTCGGCTTCGTCGCTCTCGGCTACATGTGGGCGAAGATGGCGAAGGTGTCGCAGGTGAAGATTGCCGAGAGCGGGACAACCCCCTATCTCTCGACCAAGCTCGTCACCGGCCGCTTCTTCATGGAGCGGATGCTTCCGGAGACCGCCGCCAATCTTGCGCGCATCCAGGCCGGCTGCGCCACCATCATGGAACTGCCCGCGGAAGCGTTCTGAGGATTTCCGCCCCACGAATGATAGCGACCGCGCGGCGGTCGTAACCAATAACCGCAATCAGGAGGCTCCCATGGCAGATGCCTATATTTACGACCACGTCCGCACCCCGCGCGGCCGCGGCAAGGCGGACGGCGCGCTGCACGAAGTCACCGCGCTCGCGCTTGCGACGGTGCCGCTGAAGGCGCTGAAGGACCGCAATAACCTCCCAAAAGATTCCGTCGATGACGTCATTCTCGGTGTGGTCGATCCCGTCGGCGAAGCCGGCTCCGACATCGCGCGCTTTGCGGCGCTGAAGGCGGGCCTCGGCGAGGCCGTGCCCGGCGTGCAGATCAGCCGCTTCTGTGCCTCCGGCTTGGACGCCGTGAATTTTGCCGCGGCACAGGTGATGAGCGGGCAGCATGAACTCGTGATCGGCGGCGGCGCGGAATCGATGAGCCGCGTCGGCATCGGCGCCTCCGGCGGTGCCTGGCCGATGGACCCGTCAATGGCGGTGCCCTCATACTTCATGCCGCAAGGTGTCTCGGCCGATTTGATCGCCACCAAATACGGTTTCTCGCGCGACGACGTCGACGCCTATGCGGTGCAGAGCCAGCAGCGCGCGGCGAAGTCCTGGGATGAAGGCCGCTTCGACAAGTCGATCGTCCCGGTGAAGGATATCAACGGCCTCACCATCCTCGC
The DNA here is from genome assembly GCF_054056815.1 of Bradyrhizobium sp. LB13.1. Lineage (NCBI taxonomy): Bacteria > Pseudomonadati > Pseudomonadota > Alphaproteobacteria > Hyphomicrobiales > Nitrobacteraceae > Bradyrhizobium > Bradyrhizobium sp. LB13.1. Next base: position 1,187,512 of record NZ_JBSRYQ010000001.1, read on the forward strand.
CAAGGACGAGCACATGCGTCCGTCGACGACGATGCAGTCGCTGGCGCAGCTGCAGCCGGCGTTCACGATGATGGCGCAGATGGGCGGCTTCGACGGCGTCGCGGTGCAGTCGCACCCGGAGATCGAGCGCGTCAATTACGTGCACCACGCCGGCAATTCGTCGGGTATCGTCGATGGTGCCGGCGCGGTTCTGCTCGGCAGCAAGGACGCCGGCGGCAAATACGGCCTGAAGCCGCGTGCAAGAATCCGCGCCTTCGCCAATGTCGGCTCCGAACCCGCGATGATGCTGACCGGCCCGGTCGACGTCACCGAAAAGCTGTTTGCGCGCTCCGGCATGAAGAAGTCGGATATCGACCTGTTCGAGCTCAACGAGGCCTTCGCCTCCGTCGTGCTGCGCTACATCCAGGCCTTCGACATCGACAACGCCAAGATCAACGTCAATGGCGGTGCGATCGCGCTCGGCCATCCGCTGGGCGCGACCGGTGCGATGATCCTCGGCACCGTGCTCGACGAGCTCGAGCGCACCGACAAGGCGACCGCGCTGGTGACGTTGTGCATCGGCGGCGGCATGGGCACTGCGACCATCATCGAGCGCGTCTAAGGGTAGGGAGCAACCAAAATGGCTTACAAGAATTTCAAGGTTGAGACCGATTCCGACGGCATCGCGCTCGTCACCTGGGATATCCCGGGCCGTTCGATGAACGTGCTCGACGAGACCTCGACCAGCGAGCTCGACGCGATCGTCAAGGAAACCACGGCTGACGCCGCGGTGAAGGGCGTCGTCATCACCTCTGCGAAAGAGGCGTTCTGTGCCGGTGCGGACCTGTCCATGCTCGAAGGCATGAACCAGGCCTACGCAAAACTGTTCAAGGAGCAGGGCGAGACCGCCGCGAACCAGATGCTGTTCGACCAGAGCCGGCGCTTTTCGCTGGTGCTGCGCTCCATCGAGACCTCCGGCAAACCGTGGGCGGCGGCGATCAACGGCCTCGCGCTCGGCGGCGGCTTCGAGATCACGCTGTGCTGCCACTATCGCGTGGCCGCGGAGAATCCCAAGACGCGCCTCGGCCTCCCCGAGGTCAAGGTCGGCCTGTTCCCCGGCGCCGGCGGCACGCAGCGCGTGCCGCGCCTGGTGCCGCCGCAGGACGCGATGACGATCCTGCTCAAGGGCGATCCTGTCACGGTTGAGAAGGCCAAGGCGCTGAATCTGATCCATGCCATCGTTCCCGCCGCCGATCTCGTCAAGGCGGCGAAGGACTGGATCAAGGGCGGCGGCAAGGCTGTTGCGCCCTGGGACGAGAAGAGTTTCAAGCTCCCCGCCGGTCCGGTGTTCTCCAAGGCCGGCATGATGATGTTCCCGGCCGGCAACGCGATCTATCGCCGCGAGACCTACGACAATTATCCGGCCGCGCGCGCGATCATGAGTTGCGTCTATGAAGGCCTGCAGCTGCCGATCGACGCCGCGCTGCGGGTGGAGTCGCGCTACTTCACCTCGGTGCTGCGCTCGAAGGAAGCGGCCGCGATGATCCGCAGCCTGTTCCTGTCGATGCAGGAATTGAACAAAGGCGCGCGCCGTCCGAAGGATGTGCCGCCGACCAAGGTGAAGAAGATCGCCGTGATCGGCGCCGGCTTCATGGGCGCGAGCGTCGGCTATGTCTCGGCCCGTGCCGGCCTCGATGTCGTTCTGATCGATCGCGACCAGGAGAGCGCCGACAAGGGCAAGGCGCATGCGCAAAAGGTGATCGAGGAGCAGATCAAGAAGGGCCGCGCCAAGCCTTCTGATGCAGAAGCGCTGCTCGCCCGCATTACGCCGACCGCGGACTATTCCGCGTTGAAGGACGTCGATCTCGTCATCGAGGCCGTATTCGAGGACCGCAAGGTCAAGGCTGATACCTTTGCCAAGGCGCAGGAGCATATGAAGCCGGACGTGATCTTCGCGTCCAATACTTCGACGCTTCCGATCACCTCGCTGGCCGAGAGCTTCAAGGACCAGGGCAGGTTCGTCGGCATCCACTTCTTCTCGCCGGTCGAGAAGATGATGCTGGTCGAGATCATCCAGGGCAAGAACACCGGCGATCTCGCGATCGCGACTGCGCTCGACTACGTCCGGCAGATCGGCAAGACGCCGATCGTCGTCAACGACAGCCGCGGCTTCTTCGCCAATCGCTGCGTCGGGCGCTACGTGGCCGAGGGCAACGAGATGTTCCTCGAGGGCGTGCCCCCCGCGATGATCGAGAACTGCGCCAAGATGGCCGGCATGCCGGTCGGCCCGCTCTCGCTCTCCGACGAAGTCGCGCTCGACCTCGGCCTCAAGATCATGAAGGCGACGGAAGCCGATCTCGGTCCCAACGCCATCAATCCCGATCAGAAGAAGCTGATGGTGGAGATGGTCGAGAAGCAGGGCCGTCTGGGCCGCAAGAACAGCAAGGGGTTTTACGACTACCCCGATAAGGGCAAGGGCCAGAAGAGCCTGTGGCCGGGTCTCTCGGCGCTGCAGCCGAAGCAGCTCGACCCCGATACGCTCGACATCGAGGAGTTGAAGCAGCGCTTCCTGGTGGTGCAGGCGGTGGAAGCCGCCCGCACGGTCGAGGATCACGTCATCACCGATCCACGCGAGGCCGATGTCGGCTCGATCCTCGGCTTCGGCTTCGCGCCGTTCACCGGTGGCACCCTGTCCTACATCGACTTCATGGGCCCAAAGACCTTCGTCGAGCTTTGCCACAAGCTGGAGGCGAAATACGGCTCGCGCTTCACCCCGCCGAAACTCCTCGAGGAGATGGCCGCGAAGGGAGAAACCTTCTACGGCCGCTTCGCCCCCAAGAAAGCGGCGGCGTAATTCTCTGAACCCGTAGCCGGGATGAAAAATACGAAAGGCCGGATTCTCGATCCGGCCTTTCGCATTTGCGTCTCAGGCGGCCGGAATCAGCCCTTCCTTCTTCATCGCTTCCTGCACCTGCGGCCGCGCCGCGACGCGGGTCTTGTACGCGACAAGGTTGGGCATCGCCGAGAGGTCGAACTTCATCCGGTCGCCCCAGGTCAGCATCGTGAAGAGATAGCCGTCAGCCACCGTGAACTGCTTGCCCATGAGGTAATCGCGGCCGGCGAGCTGGCTGTCGATGTATTTCAGCTTGCCCATGACGCGATCCCTGAAGAACGCCTTGGCCTCGTCGTTCAGCGCCGGCGCGAACATCGGACCGAAGCTCTTGTGGACCTCCGAGGTGAGGAAGTTCAGCCATTCGAGCAGCTTGTAGCGCTCGGAGCTGCCGTGGGCCGGCGCCAGCGCCTTGGCTGAGGCCTGATCGGCGATGATCTGGACAATCACCGGGCCTTCGGTCACGATCTCTCCGCTATCGAGACCCAGCGCAGGGACCTGGCCCTTGGGGTTCAGCTTCAGATAATCCTCACCATTTTCGAGCTTCTTCGCCCGGATATCGACCTTGACCAGTCTCATACGGCAGGCCGGCTTCCAGGAGCGCGATGTGGGGGGATAGCGAGCAGGCACCGGGCGAATAGTACAATTTCATGGAATTTTCTCCTCTTGTTGCTTGGTTCAGGCGAAAGAACGACTACATGCATCTGCTTGAAATAGTCAAGATTGATGCATGTGCATCAAATAGCGTAAGAGACGGGCGACGAGCTTGAGCGGGACCATGAAACGCAAACCATCGACCGAGGCGACTTCCGCCTGGATCCGCCTGATGCGGGTACAGAGCCGCGTGCTCGATTGCGTCGAGCAGGACCTGAAGAAGGCGGGGTTCCCGCCGCTGGCATGGTACGATGCCCTGCTCGAATTGTCGCGGGCGCCTTCGGGGGAGCTGCGCCCGGTCGAACTCGAACGGCAGATGCTGATCCCGCAATATTCGACATCGCGGCTGATTGACCGTCTGGTCGACGAAGGCCTCGCCTCGCGGCGTGAATGCAAGATCGACAAGCGCGGCCAGTTCGTGGAGATCAGCGAAGCCGGCCGCGAGTTGCAGAAGCGGATGTGGGGCGCCTATTCGGCCGCAATCGAGAAATATGTCGGTTCGAAACTGTCCGACGCGGATGCCGTCAAGCTCAGCGGTCTGCTCGACCGCCTCGGCTGCTCGTGCGGCGAGATGAAACTGCCGCCGGTCGTCCACGCCAACGAAACCACGCCGTCGCGATGAGCGCGCGGCACACCAGCTCGTCCGGGCACCCGATGGGTGCGCGGACCGTCCCCGTCACCCGCGCGCCTTCTGTCGAAGCGCCCTTTTAATTAGAGTTTGATATGGCGCGAGACCAGATCGATATGACGCCGCTGCAATCACGTGACGAGCTCGTCACGTGGTTCGAGGAAGGCTGCAAGGACCCGTCCGAATTCCGCATGGGCACCGAGCACGAGAAGACGCCGTTCACGCTCGAAGGCCACCGCCCGGTGCCCTACGAAGGCGCGCGCGGTATCGGTGCGCTGCTCGAAGGCATGAAGCTCCTGCTCGGTTGGGAGCCGATCATGGAGAAGGGCAACATCATCGGCCTCTACGACGTCACCGGCGGCGGCGCGATCTCGCTCGAGCCCGGCGGACAGTTCGAGCTCTCCGGTGCGCCGGTCGAGAACGTGCACCAGACCCAGAGCGAGCTGATGGCGCATCTGGCGCAGGTTCGCGAGATCGCAACGCCGCTCGGCATCGGCTTCCTCGGGCTCGGCATGACGCCGTCCTGGTCGCGCGCCGACATCCCGGTGATGCCCAAGGGCCGCTACAAGATCATGACCAATTACATGCCGAAGGTCGGCCAATACGGCCTCGACATGATGTACCGGACCTGCACGGTGCAGACCAATCTGGACTTTTCCTCCGAAGCCGACATGGTCAAGAAGCTGCGTGTCTCGCTCGCGCTCCAGCCGGTCGCAACCGCCTTGTTCGCCAATTCGCCGTTTACCGAGGGCAAGCCGAACGGCTTCCTCTCCTTCCGGTCTGAGATCTGGCGCGACACCGACAATGCGCGTTCGGGCATGATGCCGTGGGCGTTCGAGGACGGCATGGGCTTCGAGCGCTATGTCGACTACGCGCTCGACGTACCCATGTACTTCGTCAAGCGCGACGAGGATTACATCGACGTCTCCGGCTCTTCGTTCCGCGCCTTCTTCGATGGCCGCAACAACAATTTGCCCGGGGAACGTCCGACGTTGTCGGACTGGGCCAACCATCTTTCGACGATCTTCCCGGAGGTGCGGCTCAAGCGCTATCTCGAGATGCGCGGCTCCGACGGTGGCCCATGGGGCCGTCTGCCGGCGTTATCGGCGTTCTGGGCGGGGCTGCTCTACGACGACGTGTCGCTCGATGCCGCCTGGGACCTTGTGAAGCACTGGACCGCGCATGAGCGTCAGGGCCTGCGCGACGACGTGCCGCGCTTCGGCTTCAAGTCGCGGATCAAGGACCGCTATCTGTTCGAGATCGCCAAGGAATGCCTCGTTCTGGCACATGCCGGCCTGCGCCGGCGCGGCCGGATCGATCAGCTCGGCCGCGACGAGACCCGGCATCTGGAGCCGCTCGATCGCATCATCGATTCCGGCCGCACGCCGGCCGAGGAGATGCTCGAGAAGTTCAACGGTCCCTGGAACGGCTCGGTGGAACCAGCCTACGCGGAATACGCGTTCTAGACCCGTGGGGACAGCAGGGCCAACGATCAGGACCCGAGCCGTTCATCGCCCATACAGGTTTGCGGCGATCAAATGACCGCCTGAAAAACCTGAGCGTCGTCAATAACCCGAAAGCTGTTTCGATGGGGAAGGGCCGCCTGGCCGTCATGGCGAGCGTCCTGGCAAGCGTCGTGGCATGTGCCGCGCTGCTTTCGCTCGTGTTTGCGAGCTGGCCTGTGCGCGCCCAGACGGCGTTCGATCGGCCCGGCGGAGACTATTTCAGCACGCCGGTCACGTCAGGTGATCCCGAGGATTGCGCGCTGCTATGCGAGCGCGACCGCCGCTGCCGCTCCTGGAGCTTCAGCTATCCCGACGTCGAAGGCGGCTCGGCGGTGTGCTGGCTCAAGAACGCGGTGCCGGCGCGCGTGCCGGAAAGCTGCTGCATCTCCGGTGTGCGTGGCGCCGGCGTGATCGAGCCGCGCGTCGCAGGCGTGGAGACCTCGATCGACCGTCCCGGCGGCGATTTGCGCAATTTCGAGATCAAGGCCGGCGAAGGCGGAGAGGCCTGCAAGGCCGCCTGCACCGCCGACAACAAATGCCGCGCCTTCACCTATGCACGCCCCGGCTACACCGGACGCGAGGCGCGCTGCTTCCTGAAAAAGGAAATCAAGCCGCCGCGCCGGAAGGCGGGGTTTACGTCGGGCGTGGTGCGGTAGGAAGGCTGCCGCAGGGTGGGCAAAGGCGCACGAAGCCCCGCGCCCACCATCTCTCTGCAACCATGTTTGGTCGTGGGGCACGCTTGGCTTTGCCCACCTACGGCATCTCACTCCGCCGCAATCACCGTGATCTCCGGCCACAGCGCCTTCCATCGCGCCGCTTTCGCCGTGTAGTTCGCCGGGGAAAAATTCAGGCCCGGATTGGGTCGCACGATCAGTCTTTCGACGTCGTCGAATCCGTGCGGCGCGTAGACCTCGTAGCGGTCACCTGCGCGCCTCACTCCGACTTGCGTGTTCTGCGTGAGGAAGCGGTCGATGCCATCGGTCGCGCGCGTCAGCGGCGGGTAGGGCAGGCCGTGCTTGTCGGGATACCACAGGTGCACGCGCGCCTGGTTGCGGATCTCGACCTTGGCGCCGAGATGCCCAAGCCTACCATGCAGCTTACGGATCACCATGTCCTCCGCCTCCCATGAAGTATCAGGGTCGAAATAGAACGCGTCGTAATCGGAGATGCCGTGATCGATCGCGCGGTTTGTAAGTACGTTCCAGACCGTCTGCGCCAGGCACCCTGCAACCAGCCACGCATCCGGCAGCGCGGGCCGCGCCAGCTCGTCGATGATTGCAGCGTTGACCGGATTTCTCAGCGCGAGCGCGAGGAATTCGTCACGGTTCATCGCGAGCGGGGAGACTTCTGCTCAATGCACGGCGGTGAAAAACCGCGCCATGCGAAATCCGGACAGCCAGGTCCACACCGGCTGACCGCGGATGCCGAGATCCCAGGATCCGAGCACAGCATCGGCACGGCCGACCAGATTGTCGATCGGCAACAGGCCGACGCCGCCGGAGCGCAAGGGCACGCGGCTGTCGGCGGAATTGTCGCGGTTGTCGCCGAGCACGAAGAGATGGCCTGCCGGCACCGTCACTTCCTGCGTGTTGTCGAGCGGACCGTTGTCGCGCATCTTGAAGATCAGATGCGAGACGCCGTTCGGCAGCGTCTCGACATAGCGATAGGCGGGCTCGCTGCCGCCATTGTCGTCCTCGGCGGCGCCGACGCCGTCCGGCTTCAGCTCGGCGGGACGGTCATTGACGAAGAGCTGGCCCTGCCGCAACTGGATGCGGTCGCCAGGCAGACCCACGACCCGCTTGACCCAGGCCTGCGAGCGGTCGCCGGGCCAGCGGAACACGACGACGTCGCCCTGCTTGGGCGTTTCCGCGAAGACGCGGCCGCTCTCGGGCAGGTTGATCTGGATCGGCAGCGACGAGGTGCCGTAGCCGTAGGGGAATTTCGAGGCGATCAAGGCGTCGCCGATCAACAATGTCGGCTCCATCGAGCCCGACGGCACGTAGAACGGCTCGGCCAGCGCGCCCTTTGCGATGAACACCGCGGCGACGATGCCGGCGAGCTGCGCGAGCTGGCCGGCCCAGCCGCTGCTCTTCCGCTTCGTGGTGACAGTTACCTTCTCGACACTCATCCGCCCGTTCCACCCACCGTAATGCGTTCCATCAGAAGCGATGGCTGGCCGACGCCGACCGGCACGCCCTGGCCGTTCTTGCCACAGGTGCCGATGCCGGTATCGAGCGCGAGATCGTTGCCGATCATGCGAATGCGATGCAGGTCGGTCGGCCCGTTGCCGATCAACATGGCGCCCTTCAACGGCGCACCGATCTTGCCGTTTTCGATCTTGTAGGCCTCGGTGCACTGAAACACGTATTTCCCCGAGGTGATGTCGACCTGACCGCCGCCGAAATTCGCGGCGAAGACGCCGTTCTTCACCGAGGCGAGAATCTCGGCCGGATCGCGGTCGCCCGCGAGCATGTAGGTGTTGGTCATGCGCGGCATCGGCACATGGGCATAGCCCTGGCGACGGCCGTTGCCGGTCGGCTTCATGTTCATCAGGCGCGCGTTCTGGCGGTCCTGCATGTAGCCGACCAGCACGCCGTCCTCGATCAGCACGGTGCGGTTGGTCGGCGTGCCCTCGTCGTCGATCGACAGCGAGCCGCGGCGCGAGGCAATGGTGCCGTCGTCGACCACGGTGACGCCCTTGGCCGCGACCTGCTGGCCCATCAGGCCTGCAAACGCAGACGTCTTCTTGCGGTTGAAGTCGCCCTCGAGGCCATGGCCGACCGCTTCATGCAGCATCACGCCGGGCCAGCCGGCTCCGAGCACGACGTCCATCTCGCCGGCGGGGGCGGGAATTGATTCCAGATTGACGAGGGCCTCGCGCAGCGCGCCGTCGGCGGCGTCACGCCAGTTCTTGCTCTCGATGAATTCGGCGTAGCCGGCGCGGCCGCCATAACCCTTGCTGCCGCTCTCCTGGCGGTCGCCCTGGCCGGCGACGACGGAGACGTTGACGCGCACCAGCGGGCGGATGTCACGATAGCTTTCGCCGTCGGGCCGCAGGATCTCGACCACCTGCCAGGTCGCGCCCAGGCTGACACTGACCTGCCGTACCCGCGGATCCTTGTCGCGCAGATAGGCGTCGATCTCGGCAAGCAGTTTTACCTTGGTCTCGAAGCCGGGGGCATCGAGTGGATTGTCGTCACTATAAAGCCGCACGTTGGTATGCGCTGGAGGCGCTGCGAAGCTCCCGGAATAACCGCCGCGCACGGCCGCGACCGCGTCCGCAGCGCGAATCAGCGCCGGCAGCGAAACGTCGGAGGAATGCGCATAGCCGACCGCGTCGTCCTTGACGGCGCGCAGCCCAAAGCCCTGCGAGGTATCGTAGGTCGCCTGCTTCAGCCGCCCATTGTCGAACATCAGCGCTTCGGTCTGGCTATATTCCAGGAACAATTCGCCGTCGTCGGCACCGGCAAGCCCGCGCGCGAGCTCGTTGCGAACCTGGTCGCGGTCGAGATTGGCGCGGTCGAGCAGGGAGGTTGTGGCAGGATTTGTCATGCGTCCGTCCATTATCGGGGGATGTGAGGCAAGATAATGGTTTCCGGGCGGTTCCGCGAGGGGCTTGGCCGTCACATTACGGAAACGATAGGATTGGGCTGGAAGCAAGGGGCCCTGACGCTGATACAGATCGATGCTATGCTGCTTTCATGAATTACCGAGACATCATCTCGATTGAGCCTGGCAAGCGTGGGGGGCGACCCTGCATCCGCCACATGCGGATCGCTGTGGCAGATGTGCTCGGCTGGCTGGCTGCTGGTCAGACCCACGCTCAAATCCTCGACGACTTCCCCGAATTGACCGAGGACGATATCCGCGCCTGCCTGGCCTATGCCGCCGACCGCGAGAGGCGATTGGTGACCGCACCGATATGAGGCTGCTGTTCGATCAGAACCTCAGCTTTATGCTTTGCCAGATGATCGCCGATCTTTTTCCAGATTCCAGCCACGTCCGGTCTCACGGACTATCGGAAGCTGCGGACCGTGCGCTTTGGGAGTTTGCGAAGGCAAATGGCTTCGCGATTGTGACCCAGGACGTCGATTTTGCCGACATGGCAAGCTTGTTGGGTCTCCGCCGAAGGTGATCTGGCTGCGGACCGGCAATCAAACCACGGCGGCAATCGCGGCTCTGCTTCGCCGACATGCCCAGACGATCGAATCCTTCGAGAGCGACAACGGCACAGCCTGCCTTGAGATTTACTAGACGAGGCCGGCCCAGCCGCCTATGGCAGCTTGTCGTAGCCCTCGCCGAGTCCGTTCAGGCTGAGCGGGAAGCCGATGCCTTCTTCCGGGGTCTCGAAGATGATGAAGGTCGCGGTCTTGGCGGTGCGGAGCTGGCCGAGCAGCTTGTCGTCCATGACGACCTCGGCGACGCAGCCATTGGGCAGGCAGCGGACAAAGCCGGCACGGCCGACGTCCTGGTTGTCGAGCTTGAGGCCGAGGCCGGAGGGCAGGAGAACGCCGAGGGGGGCGACGACCCGCATCAGGCGGCTTTTCTGGTCGGCGGTCTTGAGCACGATCACGGTCAGGCCGGCATTGGAGCGGTCTTCGGCCACCACGCTCTGGATCAGGGCGCATTGCTCGGATTGGGCGCCCGGCGGGGTGTCGCAGCGAATCTGCCAGTCGCCATGGACGGAGCGCACCGCGCCCTGCGCATGGGCGAGGCCCGGGAACGCCAGGACGACGACAGCAGCCAGCAAGGCAGCCAGCCTCGTGAGGCCGCTAGCCTGCCTTGTCGCCGGCCTTGCCATGCATCTCGAAAACCCCATCGGGTCGGTCCCTCTGCTCGCCTGGGTCGCTCGCACCTGGCGGACTGATACGGGAATGACGGCGTCTTGAAGGCGATTCGCAAGCAAATTCGACGCCGCCACGGCCGCCGTCGCCCGCACGAATCAGGTTCCGGTGCGGCTGTCTGCCAGTGCCTAACGCGGGCAATTCCGCTGTCAAGCCGCAGCATCCCGGGAAACGGTATTTTTGTCTGATGTTACTAGGAAATATCTTGCGGGCGATCGCTGACAGACCGGGCTTAAGACTGCATTGCGATAGATCAAGAATTATGGTTTGAGAGGCTTGATTTCGGCGTTCTAGCGATCCGGCCCCAATTCCTCTTAGAGGTATTCTTGCGCGGCGGTTTGTCAGACGAGCGGATCGAATAATGCGTTTCCCGAAAATTAGGGGAATGCACTTGGGGTGATTTCGTTAGGGGAGCGCGAACGGCATGAAGTTGTCGATGGGCCCGGTGGGCCGGCACTTGCTGGGATTGGCCGTGGCGGGTCTGACGCTGGCGACGAGCGGCGCGGCATTCGCCGAACTCGGGCAACCGGCGCCGTGGGAGTGGACGCTTCAGCGGTCCGCTTCCCCGGTGATGGACAATATTGTCTGGTTCCACAATTTCCTGTTCGTGCTGATCACTGTGATCACGCTGTTCGTTCTGGCGCTGCTCGTGATCGTAGTCGTCAAGTTCAACTCGAAGGCCAATCCGGTGCCGTCGCGGACCACGCACAACACGCTGATCGAGGTGGCGTGGACACTCGTTCCGGTGCTGATTCTGGTTGGTATCTCGGTGCCGTCGTTCCGCCTGCTGTTCCTGGAACTCGACGTGCCGAAGGCGGATATCACCATCAAGGCGACCGGCAAGCAGTGGTACTGGTCCTACGCCTATCCTGATAACGGCAAGTTCGAGTTCGACTCGCTGTTGGCCCAGGACAAGCAGCCCCGGCTGCTCGGTGTCGACAACGAGATGGTGGTGCCGGTCAACAAGGTGATTCGTGTCCAGGTCACCGGCGCCGACGTCATCCACGCCTTCGCGATGCCGGCTTTCGGCGTCAAGATCGACGCCATTCCGGGACGGCTGAACGAGACCTGGTTCAAGGCCACCAAGACCGGCATGTTCTACGGCCAGTGCTCGGAGCTGTGCGGCAAGGACCACGCCTTCATGCCGATCGCGATTCGCGTCGTCGAAGACCAGGAGTTCGCCTCCTGGGTTGAAACGGCGAAGAAGAAATATGCGAGCGGCGGCACCAGCACCTACGCCTCCACGGCCGGCCCGACGCAGTAAGCGCCGGGCGAGGGGCTCGAGGGGACTGAAAGCGACATAAAGGCGGGACCTCCAAAGGGTCCGATCGGGACGCAAGGCAGGATTTGAAAATGGCAACGAGCGCAGCGGCACACGGCGATCACGCGCAAGACCACGGACATGACGAGCACGCCCATCCGACTGGATGGCGGCGCTACGTCTATTCGACCAACCACAAGGACATCGGCACGATGTACCTGATCTTCGCGGTCATCGCCGGCATCATCGGCGCCGCGATGTCGATCGCGATCCGTGCCGAGCTGATGTATCCGGGCGTGCAGATCTTCCACGAGACGCACACCTACAATGTGTTCGTGACCTCTCACGGCCTGATCATGATCTTCTTCATGGTCATGCCCGCGATGATCGGCGGCTTCGGCAACTGGTTCGTGCCGCTGATGATCGGCGCGCCCGACATGGCGTTCCCGCGCATGAACAACATCTCGTTCTGGCTGCTGCCGGCCTCGTTCGCGCTGCTGCTGATGTCGACCTTCGTCGAGGGCGAGCCGGGTGCCAACGGCGTCGGCGCGGGCTGGACGATGTATGCGCCGCTGTCGACCTCGGGCCATCCGGGGCCGGCAGTGGATTTCGCGATCCTGTCGATCCATCTTGCCGGTGCCTCCTCGATCCTCGGTGCCATCAACTTCATCACCACCATCTTCAACATGCGCGCGCCGGGCATGACCCTGCACAAGATGCCGCTGTTCGTGTGGTCGATTCTGGTGACGGTGTTCCTGCTGCTGCTGTCGCTGCCGGTGCTCGCCGGTGCCATCACCATGCTGCTTACCGACCGCAATTTCGGCACGACGTTCTTCAACCCCGAAGGCGGCGGCGACCCCGTGCTGTTCCAGCATCTGTTCTGGTTCTTCGGCCACCCCGAAGTGTACATCCTGATCCTGCCGGCTTTCGGCATGGTCAGCCAGATCGTCTCGACCTTCTCGCGCAAGCCCGTGTTCGGCTATCTCGGCATGGCCTACGCCATGGTCGCGATCGGCGGCATCGGCTTCGTGGTGTGGGCGCACCACATGTACACGGTCGGCATGTCCTCGGCGACGCAGGCCTATTTCGTCGCTGCCACGATGGTCATCGCGGTTCCGACCGGCGTGAAGATCTTCTCGTGGATCGCCACGATGTGGGGCGGCTCGATCGAGTTCCGCGCCCCGATGATCTGGGCGGTGGGATTCATCTTCCTGTTCACCGTCGGCGGCGTCACCGGCGTCGTGCTGGCGAATGCCGGCGTCGACCGCGTGCTGCAGGAGACCTACTACGTCGTCGCGCATTTCCACTACGTGCTGTCGCTCGGCGCCGTGTTCGGGATCTTTGCCGGCTGGTACTACTGGTTCCCGAAGATGTCGGGCTACATGTACAACGAGACGCTGGCCAAGGCTCACTTCTGGGTCACCTTCATCGGCGTCAACCTGGTGTTCTTCCCGCAGCACTTCCTCGGCCTGTCGGGCATGCCGCGCCGCTACGTCGACTATCCCGACGCGTTCGCGGGCTGGAATCTGGTCTCGTCGCTCGGTTCCTACATCTCCGGCTTCGGTGTGCTGATCTTCCTCTATTGCGTGATCGACGCCTTCGCGAAAAAGGTGCCGGCTGGCGACAATCCATGGGGTGCCGGTGCGACCACGCTGGAATGGACGCTGCCCTCGCCGCCGCCGTTCCACCAGTTCGAAGTGCTGCCCCGCGTGCAGTAATCAATCTCCCGCGGCGCCCGTGACGGGCGCCGCGGCTCTACAACAAAGCGAGTCAAACTAAGTGTCCGTCCTCGACCACAACGCCGTCGACATCAATCCCCGCATCTCCGAAGCGGAGGTTGGCGACTACATCGCGCTCTTGAAGCCGCGCGTGATGTCGCTGGTGATCTTCACCGCGCTGGTCGGAATGGCGCTGGCGCCCGGGCATTTCCACCCGGTGCTGGCCTTCACCTCGCTGCTCTGCATCGCCGTCGGTGCCGGCGCCTCCGGCGCGCTCAACATGGCGCTGGAAGGCGACATCGACGCCAAGATGTCGCGCACGGCGAACCGGCCGATTCCGCGCGGCCGTATCACCCGTCCTGAGGCGATGACCTTCGGCATGACGCTCGCCTTCTTCTCGGTGATGACGCTCGGCATCCTGGTCAACTGGATCGCGGGCGCGCTGCTCGCCTTCACCATCTTCTTCTACGTCGTGATCTACACGATCGGCCTGAAGCGCCGGACCGCGCAGAACATCGTGATCGGCGGTGCCGCCGGCGCGCTGCCGCCGGTGGTGGCCTGGGCCGCGGTCACAGGCACGGTCGACGTCGAGCCGCTGCTGCTGTTCGCCATCATCTTCTTCTGGACGCCGCCGCACTTCTGGGCGCTGGCGCTGTTCCGCTCCGACGATTACGCGCGTGCCGGCATCCCGATGCTGCCCAATGTCGCCGGCCCCGACGCGACGCGGCTTCAGATCCTGCTCTACACCATCGTGCTGATCGCGGCCGCCGCTGCGCCGTGGGCGCTCGGCTATTTTGACGCCATTTACGGCATCGTCTCGCTGATCCTCGGCGCCGGCATGCTGGCGTTCGCCATCAACGTCTATATCCGCCGCGAGCGCAGCCAATCGTTGCGGGCGACGCGAAAGCTGTTTGCGTTCTCCATCCTTTATCTGTTCGCGCTGTTCGCGACTTTGCTGGCCGAGGTCGTGTTTCGGGCGCTTGCTCCGATGGTAGGGGGCGCATGATCGCAGGAATGGCCGACAAACCTGAAATCGATGGAATCGTCCTCACCGAGGCGCAGAAGAAGAGCCGTCGACAGCGCTCGATCGCGATCGCGCTCGCGCTCGGCGTGCTCGTGGTGCTGTTCTTCGCCGTGACCATGGTCAAGGGACCGGCCGTGCTCATCCGGCCGATGTAGGAAACATGGATCAGAAGCCGACCATATCGCCGGATCAGAGCCGGACGGCCACCAAGAGGCGTCGGCCTTTCATGGGTGTCGGCCGCGACGTGCTGGTCGCCTCGATCTGCGGCGGCGTGGTCGCGCTGATGGTCGGCGCCTCCTACGCGGCGGTGCCGTTCTACAATTGGTTCTGCCGTGCCACCGGCTTCAACGGCACGACCCAGGTCGCGACCTCGGCGCCGGCGAGCGGTCCGATCGCACGGAAGATCGCGGTGCGCTTCGATTCCAACGTCGCGCCCGGCCTGCCCTGGAAGTTCGAGCCGGAGCAGAGCGAGATCGAGGTCAATATCGGTCAGGTCGTGACAGTCTTTTACACGGTGACCAACCAGGCCGCGCGGACCACCGCAGGCCAGGCCGCCTACAATGTCGCGCCGCTGACGGTCGGATCCTATTTCCAGAAGATCAACTGCTTCTGCTTCACCGAGCAGACCATGGCGCCCGGCGAGAAGCGCGAGATGCCGGTCGTGTTCTACGTCGACCCGTCGATCGCGGACGACCACGACAACGACGGGCTGAACACGATCACGCTGTCCTACACGTTCTATCCGGTGCGCGATCCGGTGGTGAAGCCGGTCGCCTCTGGCGAGGGCGACAAACGCAAGGGAAATCTCTGATCGCCGGGCTCACGCTCAGGGGATTGGACACAAGGGGATAAGTGCCGGACAGGCACGGGATTGAGGAGCGAGACCGCAAATGGCAACGGCGCACACCAAGCATCACGACTACCATCTGGTCGATCCCTCGCCGTGGCCGGTCGTCGGCTCGATCTCGGCTTTCATCATGGCGGTCGGTGCGATCGCCTGGATGCACCACATGTTCTCGGCGGCGCCGATCATCTTCGGCGTCGGCACCGTCGGCGTGCTCTACACCATGGCGAGCTGGTGGGGCGACGTGATCAAGGAAGCCCAGTACAAGGGTGACCACACCCGCGTGGTGCAGCTGCATCATCGCTACGGAATGATCCTGTTCATCGCCTCCGAGGTGATGTTCTTCGTCGCCTGGTTCTGGGCCTATTTCAACGCAGCGCTGTTCCCGGCCGACGCCGTCCACGCCACCCGCGATGCGATATTCGGCTGCGGTCTCGGTACCGCGGCCGGCGCCTGCGCTGTGCCGGGCACCTGGCCGCCGCACGGCATCGAGACCTTCGATCCCTGGCATCTGCCGCTCCTGAACACGCTGATCCTGCTCACCTCCGGCACCACGGTGACCTGGGCCCATCACGCGCTGCTCGAGAACGACCGCCAGGGCCTGAAATACGGCCTGATCATCACCGTCGTGCTCGGCGCGCTCTTCACCTGCGTGCAGGCCTATGAGTACGGCCACGCGGCGTTCTCGTTCGCCGGCAACGTCTACGGCGCGACCTTCTTCATGGCGACCGGCTTCCACGGTTTCCACGTGCTGATCGGCACCATCTTCCTGCTGGTCTGCCTGTTCCGCGCCTATGCCGGCCACTTCACGCCGACGCAGCATCTCGGCTTCGAGTTTGCCGCCTGGTACTGGCACTTCGTCGACGTGGTCTGGCTGTTCCTGTTCCTCTGCATCTATGTGTGGGGACACGGCGCCGAGTCCATGGCCCACGGCGCGCACTGAGCAACCTTGGATTGGTCAGAAAGGGCGGCCGCAGGGCCGCCCTTTCGCTTTCGACGCGCCGGAGGTTTCGGCAGAACTGTGATAGACTCCTTCATCATGAACGAAGCCTCCAATACGTCCGAGCCACAAGCCACTGTCCTGCAAAGCGCGCTACGCGGGCTTGCCTGCAAATGCCCGCGCTGCGGCCAGGGCAAGCTCTATGCAGGCTTCCTGACGCTTGCGCCCGCCTGCGACCGTTGCGGCCTCGACTACGCCTTCATCGATTCCGGCGACGGTCCTGCGATCTTCATCATCATGCTGGCCGGCGCGATCGTGGTCGGTTGCGCGCTCGTCGTCGAGGTCAAGTATCAGCCGCCGTATTGGCTGCACGCGGTGCTGTGGCTGCCGCTGATCCTCGCGACCACGCTGCTGCCGTTGCGCGCGATGAAGTCGCTGCTGATCGCGCTGCAATTCCACCACAAGGCGGCGCCGGGCCAGCTGGTCGACCGCGCGAAATGAACGAGACCGCGCGCAAGCCTCGCGTGGCCGGCTTCGCGCTGTTCACGCTTTTCCTGGCCGCGGTCTGCGTCGCGCTCGGCCTCTGGCAATTGCAGCGCCGCCTCGCCAAGCACGAGCTGATCACAGCGCTCACCGAGCGTCTTGCGGAGGCACCGGTCGCGCTGCCGCCGCCAGCACGATGGACCGCGCTAAGTCCCGCGCGCGATGAATTCCGCCGTGTCAGCTTTACCGCGACGTATGCGCCGTTGCCCGATGCGATGGTCTATTCGCCCGGGTCCGCCGTGCGCAAGGATGCCGCAAGCCCCGGTACCTGGGCGTTCCTGCCGTCGCGGCTGCCAAGCGGCGAAACCGTCGTGATCGATGCCGGCTTCGTCGAAAACACCATGCAGGATCGCAGCGTCGAGGATCGTGCGGTCAAGAAGCTCGTCACGGGGCAGGTGGTCTCGTTCACCGGCTATCTTCGCTTTCCCGAGGCACCTGGCTGGCTGACCCCGGCGGAGAACCGCGACAAGCGGCTCTGGTTCGTGCGCGATCATGTGGCGATCGCGAGCACGCTGGGCTGGGGCGCGGTTGCGCCATTCTATATCGACCTCGAGCAGCCCGCACCCGAGAACGGCATTCCGCGGCCGGGGCCCCTCGACGTCCATCTCAAGGACGATCACCTGCAATACGCCATCACCTGGTTCACGCTCGCAGGCGCCGTGCTGATCGCCTTCGCCGTGTGGGCTAAAGGGCGGCGGCAGAGCTGAACTCCGCAGATAGCTCGAGGGAACCCGGTATCGCCCGGGGTTTACCATTCAGCGCACATTCACGAGTGTAGTCCTAAGCAACCAGTGATTTTCCGCGGCAGACAGGATTGCGGCGTGAGCGATTTCGACCAGATGGGAATTGTCGTCGACTGGGTGGATGCCTGCAGGAAGGGCGATCTCGCGACGCTGCTCGACCTCTATGCGGACGACGGCCAGGTCGAATGCACGTGTAACGGCACGCAGCGCTATCGCGGCCGCACCGAGCTCGAAGCCTATTGGCAGCCGCGGCTCAGCGCTTTCTCGTCGGCAGGTTTCGGGCTGGAGGAAATCCATCCCGCGCCCCACGGCGTCGATCTCGAATATTCCGTCGCCGGCGCGCTGCGCATCCGCGCCTCGTTTTGCTTCAGCCCGGACGGCAAGATACGCACCACGCTGTGCGAGCCGGCGCGACAGAACACGCACCTTGGCTGTGCGTGCTAATCGGTGACCGGTGCCTCGCCTGCCGGTTCGGCGGGAAGGCGGCAGCGCACATAGGTTCGTTCATCCGCGCGCAGCAGTGACAGCGATCCGCTGAGCGCGCGCACGCGCTCATGCATGCCGGTCAGGCCACGGCCGAACAAATCGCCTTCGGGAAAGCCGCCGCCGTCGTCGGAAATCTCGATGACGACCGTCTCGCCGGCGAAGGTCGCCTGCACATGGGCATTGCTGGCGCCGGCATGGCGCAGCACGTTGGTCAGCGCCTCCTGAATCACGCGATAGACGGTCTGAGCCAGCGGCCCGTCGATCCCGTTGAGATCCGGATCAATCGTGTCCGTCAGGCCGACATACGGGGCTTGCTTGCGAAAGTTGCGGAGCAGCGTCTGCACGCTGGTCTCCAGACCCAATTCCTCGATGTAGAGCGGTCGCAAGCGGTCGAGGATGCGGCGATTGGTCTGCTGGAGTGCCTCGACCGATTGCAACACCTCTTCCGCCGAATTGCCGAGATGTCCCGCCGTAGGCGAGGCCTCGACCAATGCGATCGTGCCGACGCGAATGCTGAACAGCAACGGGCCGAGTTCGTCGTGCAGTTCGCGCGCGAGATCGCGCCGCTCGTCGTCCTGGAGCGACACCAGGCGGTGCAGCAGGTCGCGATTGTCCTGGCTCAATTGCGCCAGCGTTGCGGCCAGCGCATTGGCCTCCTCGCAGCTTTGCCGGATTTCCGGCGGTCCTCCGACCGGGATCGGCGTTGCGTAGTCGCCGCGCCGTATCCGCGTGAGGCCTTCGCCGAGGTATTGCAGCGGGCGCAGGGCCGATCCGGCGAAAACATAGGCAATTGTGCCGGTGAGCACCCATCAGCACGGCGACGAGGGTGGTCAGCGCGAGAAAGCCGATCCACTTCTCGAACAGGTCGGCCGACAGGTCCGGCAGGAAGAGGAGATCGCCGACACGCTGGCCGCCGATCATCACCGGAGTTGCCGTGTCCATATCCGGAATGGTGAGCAGGTCGACAAACCATTGCGGCGCGCCATGCGGCTTGCGCAGACCGTCCTTCACTGAAGACGCGGGACCGGCGTCCACAGCACGGAATTGGATATCAGAGGAGATGTCCAGAGAATGGACAAAGGCGTCGAGGGTCTGCCGCGGAGTGTTCGAGGTGCGCAGGGTGTTGTTGAGCGCGGCGGCAACCGTCTGGGTCAAACGCCACCCCGGCTCGTTCTCGTCGGCCAGTTGCCCGGTCGCGAAGGTTTGAAGCAGCACGCCGCCCATGATCAGCGCGGCGAGGAAGCCCATGCCGAGCGGCAGGAACAGTTGGGTTCTGAACGAGAGGCGTTGCCACATTAGGTCAATTCTAACGCGCATCGGCCGGATTTGCTCTTTCCATTTGTTCCCGGGGGTCTATGAGTCGAAAAGCAAGAGAGCTGCGATGCAAGATTCCACCAAGCCGGCAACCCGAGTCCTGATCGTTGACGACCATCCCGTGGTGCTGTCCGGTTGCCGCACCCTGTTCGCCTCCGACCATTCGATCCGGATCGAAGAGGCGGCCGACGCCAAATCCGGGCATCGCGCCTATGTCAGCAAGCGGCCCGACGTCACCGTGATCGACATCAGCCTGCCGGATGTCTCCGGCTTCGAACTGATGCGGCGCATTCGCAAGGACGATCCGGACGCCAAGATCATCATGTTCAGCATGAATGACGATCCGGCCTTCGTGGTGCGGGCGGTCGAGCTTGGGGCGCAGGGCTATGTCTCCAAGGGCGACGATCCCCGGATCCTGCTCAAGGCGGTGCGCAAGGTGGTCGCCGGCGACAATTTCATCTCGCCGCAGCTCGCGGAAGCCGTGACGTTTTCCGGCGCGGCGATCAAGGCCAACCCGGCCTCGCAGATGACGCCGCGGGAGCTCGAGATTCTTCGCCTGCTGGGGCGAGGCGACAAGATCGTGGAGGTCGCCGAGGCGCTCGGCATTTCTTACAAGACCGTGGCCAACACCACGTCCCTGCTCAAGCAGAAACTCGGTGCCAAGAACCATTCCGATCTGATCCGGATCGCGGTGGAAATCGGGATGAGCTGACGCCCAGAGCGCCGAACCGGCTGCTCCAGGATGCTGCCGGTTCGGCGGGGCGGAGCGGTCTCGGCGCTGAGCCGGGCAATGCATGGATAGCGCCGATACCATCCGCCGACACAATGGACCGAGCCGGCAGTTCGTTCCGGAACTGTCCGGTCATTCGGGAAATAATGGCAATGTGCGCCAAGAAATCGCTCGCGAGCATTTGTCGACGCCGAGGCATTGCCGGGAAAAATAGGAACATCTTCTCTCACGCGCCGTTTTGGCTCTTGACGATGTCGTGACAGGCGACGAAAGCTTGCGCGAATAGTTTTAGCGGGTCAGCGACCCCAAGAGGCAAACTGGTCTGCACACATCAACGACAGACCTTCCAGGAGAGGGCTGCGGCATTGCCGCAGCCCTTTTTATTGGGCAGCCCTTTTTCGTTGGATCGGCAGGGACGCGAAGCGGTTTCCCGATGCCGCAAAACACTTTATGGTGGCCCAAGCCTCTGGCTGTTAACAAGTAGTTTCGTAAAATCAAAGGCTTGCGGATCGAGCTCAGGCTCGGCCGGCCTTTGGAGGGCAGTTTGACTCGTTATATCTCGACCCGGGGCGAGGCCCCCGAACTCGGCTTCTGCGACGTGATGCTGACCGGGCTTGCCCGCGACGGCGGCCTGTATGTGCCGGCCGTCTGGCCGCAACTCTCGACTGAGGCCATCGCCGGCTTCTTCGGTCGTCCCTATTGGGAGGTCGCGGTCGAGGTGATCCGTCCCTTCGTTGGCGGCGAGATATCGGATGCCGAACTCGGCCGCATGGCGAACGAGGCCTACGCCACCTTCCGCCATCCCGCGGTGGTGCCGCTGCGCCAGATGGCGGCGCACCAGTTCGTGCTGGAGCTGTTCCACGGTCCGACGCTCGCCTTCAAGGACGTGGCGATGCAGCTGATCTCGCGGCTGATGGACCATGTGCTTGCCAAGCGCGGCCAGCGCACCACCATCGTGGTCGCGACCTCCGGCGACACCGGCGGTGCTGCGGTCGACGCGTTCGCGGGGCTCGAGAATGTCGATCTCATCGTGCTGTTTCCGCACGGCCGCATTTCCGAGGTGCAGCGGCGGATGATGACCTCGACAGGTGCGGCCAATGTCCACGCGCTCGCCATCGATGGCAATTTCGACGATTGCCAGGCGCTCGTGAAGGGGATGTTCAACAACCATCGCTTCCGCGATGCGACCTCGCTGTCCGGCGTCAATTCCATCAATTGGGCGCGCATCGTCTCCCAGGTGGTCTACTATTTCACCTCCGCCGTTGCCGTCGGCGCACCGGCGCGCGTGGTGGACTTCGTCGTGCCGACCGGCAATTTCGGCGACATCTTTGCCGGCTATGTCGCCAAGCGCATGGGTCTTCCGGTGCGGACGCTAGGCATCGCCGCCAACGTCAACGACATCCTGGCGCGCACGCTGAAGACCGGGATCTACGAGGTGCGCGAGGTGCACGCTACGGCGTCGCCGTCGATGGACATCCAGATCTCCTCGAATTTCGAGCGGCTGCTGTTCGAGGCTGGCGGGCGCGATGCCGCCGGCGTGCGCCGGCTGATGGATTCGCTGAAACAGTCGGGGCGCTTCGTGCTGCCCGATGCGACGCTGGCCGCGATCCGCGAGGAATTCGACGCGGGCCGCGCCGACGAGACCGAGACCGCGGCCGCGATCCGCGCCGCCTGGCGCGAGGCGGGCGAGTTGGTCGATCCCCACACCGCGGTCGCGCTCGCGGTCGCCGATCGCGACACCACCGACACGACGGTTCCCAGCATCGTGCTGTCCACCGCCCATCCGGCCAAATTCCCCGACGCGGTCGAGGCGGCCTGCGGCCAGCGGCCGCAACTGCCGGCCTGGCTCGACGGTCTGATGACCAAATCCGAACACATGAAGGTGATGAAGAACGACCAGGCCGAGGTCGAGCGGTTCGTGCTGTCGGTCAGCCGCGCCGCGAAACAGGGAGTTGCCGGATGAGCGTCGAGATTTCCAAGCTTGCGTCCGGCCTGACCGTCGTCACCGACAAGATGCCGCATCTCGAAACGGCGGCGCTCGGCGTCTGGGCCGGCGTCGGCGGGCGCGACGAGAAGCCCAACGAGCACGGCATCTCGCATCTTCTCGAACACATGGCGTTCAAGGGCACGACGAAACGCTCCTCGCGCGAGATCGTGGAGGAGATCGAGGCGGTCGGCGGCGACCTCAATGCCGGCACCTCGACCGAGACCACGTCCTATTACGCGCGGGTGCTGAAGGCCGACGTGCCGCTCGCACTCGACGTGCTCGCCGACATCCTCGCCAATCCCGCCTTCGAGCCCGACGAGCTCGAGCGCGAGAAGAACGTCATCGTGCAGGAGATCGGCGCGGCGCAGGACACGCCCGACGACGTCGTGTTCGAGCATCTCAACGAGCTCTGCTATCCCGACCAGCCGATGGGCCGTTCGCTACTCGGCACCGCGAAGACCTTGCGTGCCTTCAGCCGCGACTCGCTGCGCGACTATCTGTCGACGCATTATCGCGGGCCCGACATGGTGGTGGCGGCGGCCGGCGCGGTCGATCACAAGCAGGTGGTCGCCGAAGTCGAGCACCGCTTTGCCAGTTTTGAGGGGACGCCGGGTCCCAAGCCGCAATCCGCACAGTTCGGCAAGGGCGGCACCAAGGTGGTGCATCGCGAGCTCGAGCAGGCGCATCTGACGCTGGCGCTGGAAGGCGTGCCGCAGGGCGATCTGTCGTTGTTCTCGCTCCAGGTCTTCACCAACATCCTCGGCGGCGGGATGTCGTCGCGGCTGTTCCAGGAGGTCCGCGAGAAGCGCGGCCTCTGTTACTCGATCTACTCGTTCCACGCGCCCTATACCGACACCGGATTCTTCGGCCTCTACACCGGCACCGATCCGGCCGATGCGCCCGAGATGATGGAAGTCGTGGTCGACATCATGAACGATTCGGTGGAGACCCTGACCGAGGTCGAGATCGCGCGGGCCAAGGCGCAGATGAAGGCGGGCCTGCTGATGGCGCTGGAGAGCTGCTCGTCGCGCGCCGAGCAGCTCGCCCGGCATGTGCTGGCCTATGGCCGGCCCCAGACGGCCGAGGAGCTGGTGGCCCGGATCGACGCCGTCAGCGTCGAATCGACCCGGGATGCGGCGCGTGCGCTGCTTTCGCGCAGCCGCCCTGCGGTTGTCGCATTGGGCAGCGGCAGGGGTCTGGACACGGCGGTGTCTTTTGCGGAAGGATTGACCCGGGCACGCGCCAAAGCGCGGCTGCATTAGGAGCCGCGCACGGGCTGATCTGCCCCGGGAAGCATCACCATGGCCCTCTTTCGCCTGCCATCCAGTGGACCTGCCGCGCTCGCGCCGCGCGGCAACGGCCTGTTGCTACGCGCGCCGCAGATGTCGGACTTCCTGCAGTGGGCGCATTTGCGCGAGTCCAGCCGCGATTATCTGACGCCCTGGGAGCCGATCTGGCCGTCGGACGATCTCACCCGCTCCGGCTTCCGTCGCCGCCTGCGTCGCTATTCCGAGGACATCGCCGCGGACCGTTCCTATCCCTTTCTGATCTTCCGCGAGCTCGACGGCGCCATGCTCGGCGGCATCACGCTCGCCAATGTCCGGCGCGGCATCGTCCAGGCCGGCACCATCGGCTATTGGGTCGGGAAGCCCAACGCCCAGCGCGGCTACATGACCGCCGCGCTGCGGGTGCTGCTTCCGACGCTGTTCGGCGAACTCAATCTGCACCGGGTCGAGGCCGCCTGCATTCCGACCAATGCGCCGTCGATCCGGGTGCTGGAAAAGTGCGGCTTCTCCCGCGAGGGGCTGGCGCGCCGCTATCTCTGCATCAACGGGGTCTGGCAGGACCATCTGCTGTTCGGCCTGCTGCACGAGGATTTCCGCGGCTGAGCCCGTTCATTCATGTGGCCAAAGTCTCCTTGTTTGCTGCCCTGTTGTGCTTGCCTTGGGTTCGCCGATTTTGACGATATAACGGCGCAAGGCCGGCCGGCGATCGGCCTGGATGTTGTCGTGGAGTATGGGCGTTGATGGTGCAGAAGTTTCGGTCGTCGCGGAATACGTTGCGGCGGGGGACAGCGGCCGCGTTGGCGTTGTCGGTTGCGCTCGTCTCCGTCTCGCCGGTCGCGGCGCAATCGCTGACCGATCGATTCAAGGGCCTGTTCGGCGGCAAGTCCGACGAGCCGGCACAGCCCAAGCCGGCGCCTGCGCCAGGCCAGCCGGCGGCCGATGACGACGTCGATTGTCCGCAGGTTACGGTGCGCGCGGGGGCCTCGACCTACGCGGTTGGCGCCACCGGCAAGCCGGCCGTCGGCAATGAGATCCGCTTCCAGGCTACGATCACCAAGATGGCGCGTGAATGTACCCGGAACGGTGCCGATATCACGGCCCGGATCGGCATTCAGGGCCGCGTCATCGCCGGTCCCGCCGGTGCGCCTGCGACCGTCGAGGTGCCCTTGCGCATCGCCGTGGTGCAGGGCGGCGTCGGCGAGAAGGTGATGGCCTCGAAGGCCTACCGAACCACCGTCGAGATGTCGGAGGGCGGCAGCGTGCCCTTCACGTTCGTCGCCGAGGATCTGGCCTATCCGATGCCTTCGGCCAAGGCCGCCGATTCCTACATCTTCTATGTCGGCTTCGACCCGCAAGCGCTCTCGCCCGAGCCGAGGGCGCGGGGGAAGAAGAAGTAACCACGAAAAGATTGTTGTCACGCCCCGCGAAGGCCGGGCATCCAGTACGCCGCGGCTTCTCGATTGATCAGGACAGTCTCTGGAATACTGGATCGCCCGCCTTCGCAGGCGATGACATCAGGTTTGCCGATGCAGTGCCCGACAAACAAAAAAGCCGGCACTCATCGCGCCGGCTTTCTGATTGGTGAAGCGAGACCCCTCAGTTCAGCTTCTGCCGAACCTCGGTGATGCCCTTGGCGAGCAGATCGTCGGCGACGTTGCCCTTGACCGACTGCGACAGGATCGTGGAGGCGGCCTGGACAGCGGCTTCCGCGGCTGCGGCGCGGACATCGGCCACCGCCTGGGCCTCGGCGAGCGCGATCTTGCCTTCCGCGGTCTTGGTTCTGCGGGCGACGAAGTCTTCCATCTTTGCCTTGGCCTCGGTCGCGATGCGCTCGGCTTCGGACTTGGCGTTGGCGATGATGTCGGCAGCCTCGCGCTCGGCCGTCGCGGTGCGCGCCTTGTAGTCGGCGAGCACCTTGGCCGCCTCCTGCTTGAGGCGCGTCGCGTCGTCGAGCTCGGCCTTGATGCGGGCTGCGCGATGATCGAGCGTCGTCAGCAGGGTCTTGTGGATGCCGAGATAGGCAAACACGAGCATCAGGATGACGAAGGCGACGGCGACCCAAAATTCAGGTTCGAAGAACATATCGACTAACCCTTCAAGGACGCATCGACCGCGGCATTGACCGACGCGGCGTCGGGAACGACACCGGTAAGCTGCTGCACGATCTGGCCGGCCGCATCGGCTGCGATGCCGCGGACGTTGCTCATGGCGGCGGTGCGGGTCGAGGCGATGGTCTTCTCCGCCCCGGCGAGCCTGGCCGCCAGCTGTTCTTCCAGCGTCTTGCGCTCGGCTTCCGCCTGCGCATTCGCCTTCTCGCGGGATTCGTTGCCGATCGCCTGTGCTCGCGTGCGCGCCGAGGCGAGCTCGCTTTCATAGGCCTTCAGCGCGGCGTCGGACTGGTCCTTCAGCTTCTGCGCTTCGGCGAGGTCACCCTCGATCTTGTTCTGACGCGCCTCGATCGCACCGCCGATACGCGGCAGAGCGAGCTTGGACACGATCACGTAAAGCAGGACGAAGAAGATCGCGAGCGACACCAGCTGTGAAGCGAAGCTGCTGCTCTCGAACGGCGGGAAGCCGCCACCGTGGTGACTACCGTCAGCCTCGGTGTGGGCGCCCGCCGCCGGACCTTTTGCGCCGCCATGACTTTCAGCCATGGAGTACTCCTGTTGCAGTCATGCGCGCCGCTTCGGTTGAAGCGGCGCGAAACACGTCCTCAGAGCGGAACGAACAGCAGCAGCAGCGCGATCAGCAGCGAGAAAATGCCGAGCGCTTCGGTCACGGCGAAGCCGAAGATCAAATTGCCGAACTGGCCCTGAGCAGCCGAAGGGTTGCGAACGGCTGCGGCGAGGTAGTTGCCGAAGATCACGCCGACGCCGACGCCCGCGCCGCCCATGCCGATGCATGCGATGCCCGCGCCGATAAGTTTTGCTGCTGCCGGATCCATTTTAGACTCCTTGGAAGAAAGATTGGGTTGTGGGTGGAAATTCCCCGGACCGCTCAGTGTCCCGGATGAATGGCGTCGTTGAGGTAGATGCAGGTCAGGATCGCAAACACATAGGCCTGCAGGAACGCGACCAGAATCTCGAGAGCGTACAGCGCGACCGTGAGCGCCAGCGGCAGCACGCCGCCGACCCAGCCGACGGCGCCGAGCGAGAAGCCGAGCATGGCGACGAAGCCCGCGAACACCTTCAGCGCGATGTGGCCGGCCAGCATGTTGGCGAAGAGACGGACACTGTGGGAGACCGGCCGCAGGAAGAACGACAGGATCTCGATGAACATGACCAGCGGCAGGATGTAGATAGGGACGCCCTGGGGAACGAAAATCTTGAAGAATTTCAGGCCGTTCTTGTAGAGGCCGTAGATCAGGACGGTGAAGAACACCAGCAGCGCGAGCGCTCCCGTCACGATCAGATGGCTCGCAATCGTGAAGGTATAGGGGATGATACCCACGAGGTTCGAGACGCAGAGGAACATGAACAGCGAGAAGATCAGCGGGAAGAACTTCATGCCTTCCGCGCCGGCCGTCGAACGGATGGTCGAGGCGACGAACTCGTAGGAGATTTCGGCGACCGACTGAAGGCGCCCGGGAACCAGTTGCGTGCCGCTGGCAAGCATCAGGATCGAGATGATCGCGACCGCCACCAGCATGTAGAGCGACGAATTGGTGAAGGCGATCGTGTGATTGCCGATATGGCCCAGGGTGAAGAGAGGCTCGATGTTGAACTGGTGGATCGGGTCGATTTTCATCAGCGCAGCATCTCTTGGTCTGCCGGGCAATGCCGGCGGGTCTCGGTCTGCCGGTCGGGCCGGCCCGTACCGGCGAAGCCGGCACGATCATTCCTCTCCTGGTGTGGACCGCTTAAGAACCACCGCGTCTGTTTTGACCCGCGCCTGCCGTTCTCACCACGTTCACCACGCCGGCCACGAAGCCCAGCAGCAGGAACACGATAAATCCGAAAGGCGATGTCGACAGCAAGCGGTCGAAACCCCAGCCAATCCCCGCTCCGACAACGACCCCGGCGACCAACTCGGAGGATAACCGGAAACCAAGCGCCATCGCCGAGGCTCTGGCCGCCCTGTCCTCACCGTCACCTGCGGGTTGCTCGGTCTTGACGTGGCGGCCGCGAAATTCGGACAACCGCTGATCAAGATTTCCGAGCCGTTCGGAAAGCGCAGCTTCCTCGGGCGATCTATCGCGATCTCCATTCTCGCCGTGTCCCGTGCCCTGTGTCATGCAACGAAGACCCGAAACGCCGCGGCTGAATGGAAATTACGCCCGCCACCCTCAAAAGCCGCGCGGACCATACTGATGGGCCATAATCAAGTCAAGCCAAGTCACGATTGTGTCCATTCCTGTTATGTATCTGATTTATTTTACAATATTGGCGCGCGCGGCAGCGCTGCACACAGCGTGACGCCGCACCGCAGCAGCTCTCCGCATGATCGGCGGATGCCGTCGCCATTTCGCCCCGCTGCCGGGATCAAAGAGGGCACTGCCCTCGTTGATATCAGGGGCGCGTTTTGGGCGGCGGATCGCCTCGCGGGGGTGTAGAATTTGCGAGAGTGCCACCTTTCGCGTCGTGGCGGAGAGCGCGATGAGACCAGCGAATTCATCCACAACATCATGGCTTGCGGCCGCGACGTTCGCCGCGGTGATGACCATCAGCGGCGGCTGCCTCGCCGCGCAATCGGCGCCCGACAGTGAAAACGGCCGCTACAGCATGACCCCCATCCCCGACGGCGTGCTGCGGCTCGACACCCGCACCGGCACGGTATCGACCTGTACCAGGAGCGGCGCCGGTTGGGCCTGCTACGCGGTGCCCGACGAGCGGACCGCGCTCGACGCCGAGATCGGCCGGCTCCAGGCTGAAGTCGAGACGCTGAAGGGACGGCTCGCGGCGGGGCCGACCGTATCAGGCAAGATCGACGAGGCGCTGCCGAAATCCGATCCGTTCAAGAAGGCGGAGCCGAAGGCCGCCGAGGGTGACCGCAGGATCGAGATCCCGCTGCCGAGCGACCAGGACGTCGACCGCGTGATGTCGTTCCTGGAAAAGGCCTGGCGCCGGCTGATCGACATGGCCAACCGCGTGCAGAAGGACGTGTCGGGGAAGATTTGAGAGTTTGAATGGCATCTGAGAAACGCTTCGCACGCTCTGCGCCGTCGACTGTGCAAGTCACCGCCATCGCATCGTCGCTGCTGACCGTGCAGACGCCGGGCCGCGGCTTCACCGATCTCACCGGCGAAGCTGCGAAATTCGTCGCCGAGGCGGGCCCGCGAGACGGCGCGTTGACATTGTTCATCCGTCACACCTCGGCGTCGCTGACGATCCAGGAGAACGCCGATCCCTCCGTGCTCGTCGATCTCACCACCGCGCTGTCCCAGCTCGCGCCGGAGAACGCCGGATGGACGCATGATACCGAGGGACCCGACGACATGCCGGCGCACGTGAAGACCATGCTGACGCAGACTTCGCTTCAGGTCCCGGTCCTGAACGGCAAGCTCATGCTCGGTACCTGGCAGGCGATCTATCTGATCGAGCACCGCAAGCGCCCGCACCGGCGCGAAATCGTGCTGCAATTCATCGGCGGCAATCAGTAGAGCCCAAAAGAAAACCGGCCGCGGAGCGATCCGCGGCCGGTTGGTGTTGATTTGGATCTGCCGCCGATCAGGTCGCCTTGATGTCGACGTCCTTGGTCTCGGGCAGGAAGAACAAGCCGATCACGACGGTAATCGATGCGAAGATGACCGGATACCAGAGGCCCGCATAGATATCGCCCGTCGAGGCCACGATGGCGAAGGCGGTCGCCGGCAAGAGGCCACCGAACCAGCCGTTGCCGATATGGTAGGGTAGCGACATCGAGGTGTAGCGGATGCGGGTCGGGAACAGTTCGACCAGCATCGCGGCGATCGGGCCGTACACCATGGTGACGAAGAGCACCAGGACGAACAGCAGTCCGACAACCGCGGCTACCTGCGGACGGAAGATGTCGAACGGATGCGCCATCTTCACGATGCCCGTATCGCCGGCCTTCGGATACCCGGCTGCCTGCGCGGCGGCGAGGAGCGCCGGATTACCGTCCTTGGCGTTGGCGTAGGCAACTTCCTTGCCGTTGACCATCACCTTCACGCCGGAGCCGGCCGCACCTGGCGTGGTCGTGTACTTGACCGACGACTGCGACAGGTAGGCACGTGCGGTGTCGCAAGGCGAAGTGAAGACGCGGGTGCCGACCGGGTTGAACAGGTCGCCGCAACCTGCGGGATCCGCCACCACCTCGACCTTGACCGACTCGATCGCCTTTTCCAGCGCAGGATTGGCGTTGGTGGTGATCATCTTGAAGATCGGGAAGAAAGTGAGCGCCGCGATCAGACAGCCGCCGAGGATGATCGGCTTGCGGCCGATCTTGTCGGAGAGCATGCCGAACACGATGAAGAAGCCGGTGCCGAGCAGCAGCGACCAGGCGATGAGCAGGTTGGCGGTGTAGCCGTCGACCTTGAGGATCGATTGCAGGAAGAACAGCGCGTAGAACTGGCCGGTGTACCAGACCACGCCTTGGCCCATCACGCCGCCAAGCAGCGCCAGCAGCACGAGCTTGCCGTTCTGCCAGTTGCCGAAGGCTTCCGTCAGCGGGGCCTTCGAGCTCTTCCCCTCGTCCTTCATCTTCTGGAAGATCGGGGATTCGTTGAGACGAAGCCGGATCCAGACCGAGACGCCAAGCAGCAGCACAGAGACCAGGAACGGAATGCGCCAGCCCCACGCCGCGAACTCGGGTTCGCCGAGCGCGGAGCGCGTGAACAGGATCACCAGCAGCGACAGGAACAGGCCGAGCGTCGCCGTGGTCTGGATGAAGGAGGTGTAGTAGCCGCGCTTGCCGTTCGGAGCATGCTCCGCGACGTAGGTTGCCGCACCGCCATATTCACCGCCGAGCGCCAGGCCCTGGGCGAGGCGCAGCGCGATCAGGATGATCGGGGCCGCGATGCCGATGGTCGCCGCGTTGGGCAGCAGGCCGACGATGAAGGTCGACAGACCCATGATCAGGATGGTGACGAGGAATGTGTATTTGCGGCCGACGATGTCGCCGATACGGCCGAACACGATCGCGCCGAACGGGCGCACCAGGAAGCCTGCCGCGAAGGCCAGCAGCGCGAAGATGTCGCGGGTTGCCGGGGGATAGGCCGAGAAGAACTGCGCGCCGATGATGCCGGCCAGCGACCCGTAAAGATAGAAGTCGTACCACTCGAAGACGGTACCGAGCGAGGAGGCGAGAATGACGAACCGTTCGTCTTTCGTCATCCCACCCTCGCGTGCTTGAGACACAGCCATTGTCGACATGTTGAGTCGCTCCCCGAAAAATCGTTTCCTCACGCCCTAGGTGTCCGGGCGGGCCGGATCAACCTAGGTCTTGCCCTCAAGGTAACATTGGCGTGAAACCCGCCCCAATACGACTTTTGGCCTTTCGCACTGACGCGCAGCTGACGGCGGATATCAGGCCGCCGCCTGTCCTCCGGATTAACCCCTTTGCTTTAAAGGAATAATGCGCCCTTGCATGCCACGGCCGCTCAGGGAAGAATTAGGGTGCTGCGGCGTTGACTCGCCGCCCGGCGCGAACGACAGCAAGAGAACGATGAACGCTCCTTCCACCCATCTCGTCATTGCCGATGACCATCCGCTGTTCCGCGACGCGTTGCGGCAGGCGGTGGCGGGCGTCCTGACCTCGGCCAGGATCGACGAGGCCGGATCGTTCGAGGATCTGACCAAGCTTTTGGAACAGGCCTCTGACGTCGACCTGATCCTGCTCGACCTCTCGATGCCCGGGATCTCCGGCTTTTCTGGTCTGATTTATCTGCGCGCCCAATATCCGGCGATCCCGGTGGTTATTGTCTCGGCCTCCGACGACAGCGCCACGATCCGCCGCTCGCTCGATTTCGGCGCCTCGGGTTTCATCCCGAAGCGGTTCGGCGTCGAGACCCTGCGCGATGCCATCCTCAAGGTGATGGAGGGCGACGTCTGGGTTCCCGCCGACACCGACCTGTCGGCCGCCGCCGACCCCGACATGACGAAGCTGCGCGACCGTCTGGTGACGCTGACGCCGCAACAGGTGCGGGTCCTGATGATGCTGTCGGAGGGGCTGCTCAACAAGCAGATCGCCTATGAGCTCGGCGTCTCCGAGGCCACCATCAAGGCGCATGTCTCGGCCATCCTGCAAAAGCTCGGCGTCGAAAGCCGCACCCAAGCCGTGATCGCCGCCGCGAAGATCGCCGGCGGCCAGTGGAGGCAGGGCACCCCGACGGGGTGAGCCTGTAGCGAGCTGCGCGACCGCGTCTGTGTCGCCCCCCTGTCAATCCGCCCGTGCGAAAATATTCCACTTTACCGAAATTCGGTTTTGGCGTATGTGTCGCCCATCCCGGCTCACCCTTGAGGGGCGACCATGCGTCGTGATGGTCGTAGAGCCGGGCTTGCGGTGGACGCGACAGCGTCGGGTGCGAAAGTGCGGGCAGGGCGGATTGCTCTCCGTGAGCCCAAAACTTCGTGCCGACGAGCGGCGCTGTCAGGTTCGTCTCGTCATCAGGTCGGCGGCAACGTGCACAACGTCGTCGAAACCGGTGGCGACAAGCGAGCCGTGCGTACGGCAAAACCGTGTGGTCCTGGCCGTCGTTGCTACGGTCAAGCCTTTGCGGAGGCGGCATTCGCGTCAACCGGCGCGGTGTCCGCGACTTTCGCTGGGGCGAGGGAGGCCAACAGGAACTCGGCTCCCGGGAGAGCACGGCATAAGCCGTAAAGCCACTGCGCAGGGAAGGCCGAGTGATTTGGCTACACCTGTATGCTGCTGTGCGGTTTCCTTGCGCTACACTTTCGCGCAGCGGACCGCGGGTGCCAGCCGGCACCCGGCCTTCCCTGCACCCTCCTGGACAAGAGAGTGGAGAGATCAAGCAAAGCTCGGGCGAAATGCGCCGCGAGGACGCGAAGGCGTGTCTGCGAGTTCAAATGTGCATTGGAGGATGGCGATGCCGCCCCTTGCTCGCAATGACGATGCGGTGCGCCCTATAATGTCTGCAGCAAAGCGTTGGCTATTTTGATATCCGCTGTCTCTGATCCCTCGATAAAACCTTCGAGCGCCGATTGAAGCAATCGTTTCGCTTCCTCGCGCCGGTCGCGTTCGGCAAGGAATCCGGCAAGATCGATCGCGGCCCGCAGCTCCCAGGCTTTGGCGCCTTTGCGACGACTCAATTCCAGTGATTGCACGAAGTGGGCTTCTGCCTGATCGGCCTCGGGCTGCGGGCGGGCCAGGAGAACCCTGCCCTTCATGCGCAGCAGCTCGGGCATGTACAGATGATCGCCGCTCTGATCGACGAGGCTGATCGCATCGTCGAGCAGGCGCGCACCTTGTTCGACTTGCTCGAGCGCCAGAAGACCGTTCACAAGCGCGATGTTGAACGTCGTGGTGAGCAGTTCGTAGCCGGCATCGTGGAGCTCGCGCAGACAGGCTCTGATCGTCACGATGCCATCAGAGTCGCCGCGCCGGATCGCCAGCTCGCCTTTGACGCCGCGGCCGACCGCAAGATAAGGGCCCATCGAGCGCGATTCGGCATGGGCGATGAAGCGGTCGATGTTCTCTTCCGCGCCATCGAGATCTCCGCTCCAGAGATCGATCGAGACCGCCCAGATCAACGCGATGCAGAGCGTGATCGGATGGTCCATCTGCGCGGCCTCGATGATCGTCTGCCGGGCCAGTTGCAACGCGTCCGCGGGGCGGCCCTGCAACCAAAACTCTCGCGCGAGCGAGATGCCGGCCCGGTTGCGGTGATCGAAGCCATAGACCGTGCTGATCCGTTCCGCGCCCGGCCCGTGCCAGGCGGCCTCCAGCATGGTCAACGCGTCGCGATGCTCGCCGGCCAGATGCAAGGAGACACCCAGCAGCGAATGGGCGAGGGCGAGCGAGGCGGCATCGCCGAGTGTCTCGGCGACCGTGAGGCTTTGCTGCGCATAGCCGAGCGCGGCGTCGAACTGTCCCATCCGCTCGTGGAAGATATGCACGCGACCGAGCAGCTGGAGCTGGTTCGGCGCGTCGCCGCGCGCCTCGGCGATCGCAAGGCTCCGGCTCAAGGCGGCACGCGCCGCTTCGCTGCCGCCGCGCGTGAACATCAAGGTCAGTCCGAGCGCGGCCTGGATGTGCATTTCCTCGGCACTGCCGCGCGAGGACGGATCGATTGCAAGCAGCGCCCGTTCAGACCAGCGCCGGCATTCGATCAGCAGCGACATGGCGAGAAAGATGGGAGCCGCCGCAGCAGCGAGTGTAACGCCGATGCCGGCATCGCCGTTCACGCCAAAACACCAGTCCAGCGCGGCGCGGTCGTTGTGAAGCGCGGAGAAATGGATCGCGCGCTCGTCGGCGCTCGGCACCGCGGCCCATGTCCTACCGGCCTGCTCCAGCCATCGCCGGTAGTAGGTTGCGTGGCGGGCGGCGAGCGATGCGTCATCAGGCCCGACATCGCGCAGATAGGCGCGCGTCGTGTCGAGCAGACGATAGCGCATCATGGCGCCGATCGGCCGCGGCGCGACCATCGACTTGGCCATGAGGCCGTCGATGGCGTCGAACAGGCGGGAGCGGTCGACCCGTTGGTCCGGCACGATCTCCAGTGCGGCGTCGATCGTGAAGTGACCGGCGAAGACCGCGAGCCGGCGCAGCACCAGGCGCTCGATGTCGGACAGGAGCCCGTAGCTCCAGGCCAGCGTCGCCTGCAATGTCTTCTGTCGTGGCGGCGCCGTGCGCTGGCCCTGCCAGAGCAGATTGAGGCGCTCGTCGAGCAGCATCGCGGTCTGCTCCAGGCCGTAGGCTTCGACCCGGCCGGCGGCGAGTTCGATCGCCAGCGCCATGCCGTCGAGCTTGCGGCAGATGCCGGCGACGATTGCGGCGTTGGCATCGTCGAGCGCAATCTGCGCGCCGCCGGCCGTGGCACGTTCGAGGAAGAGCTGAAGCGCGGGATAGGTCTGCGCCGCGGCCGCCGTCAGTCCGGGATTGTCGGGCGGAACGGCAAGCGGGGCCAATCGATAGACCTGCTCGCCCTCGACGCGCAGCGCTTCGCGGCTCGTCGCCAGGAGGTGGACATGCGGTGCGGCGTGGAAGATCTCGGCGGCCAGCGGCGCTGCGGCTGCGACGACGTGTTCGCAATTGTCGAGGATCAGCAGCATCCGCTTGTCCCGAAGATGGGCGAGCAGCGCGGGCAGGGGATCGTCGGTTTGCGCTGGCAGGCCGAGCATCAGCAGGATCGACGTGATCACGAGATCGGGATCGCTCAATGCGGCAAGATCTACAAAGTGCGCGGCGTCGGAGAATGTTTCGAGCAGGTCGTGAGCGATCGCAACTGCAACGGCAGTCTTGCCGACGCCGCCCGGGCCGACGATCGTCACGAAGCGCGAGCCGATCAGCCTGTCGGAGACGGCGGCGACTTCATCGTCGCGCCCGACCATCCGTTGCAGCCGGTTCGGCAGTTTGAGGGGCGGCAATTCCGTTCGCCGTGCGGCGCGCCGCTGTGCCGGGAGTTCCACCCGCGAGATCGGTGCCACGAAGCAATAGCCGCGGCCCGAGAGTGTGGCGATGTAGCGAGTGCCGTCCTTGCCGTCGCCAAGGACCTTGCGAAGCGCCGCGACGTGAAAGCGCAGATTGGCTTCCTCGACCGTGATGCCGGGCCACACCAGCGCCATGAGATCAAACTTGCTGACGACCTCGTTCGGCCGCGACATCAGCGCGATCAGCGTGTCGAAGGCCTTTGCACCGAGCGGCAGCGCGACGCCATCGCGCATCACGAGTCTTTCATGCGGCATCACGGTGAATGGTCCAAACGACAGGGTTCCCGTTGCGGTGCCGGCCGGCTCGGTCATGGCGGAATCCTGATCGTTTCGAAGGGACCGGATAGCCAGATGATCGCGATCCGGCAAGGCCGTCCCTGCATCGGCATCAGACCGCGGATGCAGGCCTTGCGAGGGGTGCGAGCCGAGACCTCACAACTTCTCACAAGTCCAAACGGGTGTCCCGAGGCCGCCGCTGCTAGTCAGTTGTGCGACGGCAAGGAGACCTCGATGACCCAAGCGGCAAAATTGCTCTACACGGCCCGGACCCACACCAGCGGCGGGCGACAGGACGGCATGTCGCGCAGTTCAGATGGCCGCCTGGACGTCAAGCTGTCGCCGCCGGGCGGCGCGGGTATCGGCACCAACCCCGAGCAATTGTTCGCGGCCGGCTGGTCGGCCTGCTTCGAGGGCGCGATGGAGATCGCGGCCCGCAAGCGGAAGATCCAGCTTCCAAGGAAATGCGCGATCGACGCGGAGATCGACCTCGTGCTCGACGAGGGCGCCTATTCGCTCAGGGCACGCCTCGATGTCAGCCTTCCCGGTCTCGATCGCGAGATCGCGCGCGGGCTCATCGATGAGGCGCACCAGACCTGCCCCTATTCCAAGGCCGTTCGCGGCAACATCGACGTCACGGTCGCGCTGATCTGACGCACCAACACCAACCAACCATCAACAAGGTAGCAACACCATGAAACAGATCATTGACCAGCACCGGCGTCAGTTTTTCGGCGTGGCGGCGGGAACCGTCGCCGCCGGCCTTGGCGTGATCGGCCTCGCCCGCGCCGAATCGGAAGCGCCGCGCTCCTCCGCGACGAATGCGTCGTTCGGCGCGATCAAGCAGATCGATGCCGGCGTCCTCAACGTCGGCTACGCGGAGGCCGGTCCTGCGAACGGTCCCGTCGCGATCCTGCTGCACGGCTGGCCTTACGACATTCACGCCTTCGTCGATGTCGCGCCGATCCTGGCAAAGGCCGGCTATCGCGTCATCATCCCTTATCTGCGCGGTTACGGCTCGACGCACTTCCTCTCTGGCGAGACGCCCCGCAACGGCGAGCCGGCCGCCATGGCCGTCGACATCATTGCGCTGATGGACAAGCTCGACATCAAGAAGGCGGTCGTCGCCGGTTTCGACTGGGGCGCGCGCACCGCCGATATCATCGCCGCGCTGTGGCCGGAGCGCTGCCGCGCGCTGGTGTCGGTCAGCGGCTATCTGATCTCCAGCCAGGCCGCGGGCAACGCGCCGCTGCCGCCGTCGGCCGAGCTGCAATGGTGGTACCAGTTCTATTTCGCGACGGAGCGCGGCCGCGCCGGATACGAGAAGTACACGCATGATTTCGCAAAACTGATCTGGAAGCTCGCTTCGCCGCAGTGGAAGTTCGACGACGCGACCTTCGACCGGAGCGCGGCGGCGCTGGACAACAAGGATCACGTCGCGATCACGATCCACAATTACCGCTGGCGGCTCGGGCTCGCCCAGGGCGAAGCGAAATACGAGCAACTCGAAAAGAAGCTCGCGGCGGCTCCGGTTATCGACGTGCCGACGATCACGATGGAAGGCGACGCCAACGGTGCACCGCATCCCGACCCAAGCGCCTATGCCAAGAAGTTCTCAGGCCGGTACGACTATCGCCTGATCACCGGTGGCGTCGGCCACAATCTGCCTCAGGAAGCACCGCAAGCCTTTGCCAAGGCCGTCATCGACGCCGACGGCGGCGCCTGAGGATTTTGCTCGACTCCTCGGTCCAGCGCGGCTGGGCCGAGGCCTCACACGTGATCCCAGCTTGATGAAGCGTCATGACGATGAAATCTGAAAAGACCAAATTTCCATCCTACACGACGATGATCGTGCTGGCTGCGCTCCTCCTCGTCGTTGTCCTGACATGCGTGCCGTATCTGGTCACGATCGCTTTCGCGCAGGGCGAGGCCGATGCCTCGCCGATCTTCGGCGTCACTGTCCCGGAAGGCTACAAGCAGTGGCAGCTGATCGCGCCGGCCGAAGAGGCGGCTCCCTTGGACGAGCTGCGTGCCGTCGTCGGCAACAGCACCGCGATCGATGCCTATCAAGGCGGCAAGCTTCCGTTTCCGGACGGCACAATTCTGGTCAAACGCGCCTGGAAGCGGAAGCAATCCCCCGAATTTGCGTCCGCGACGATTCCCGGTGAGGCCACCACCGTCCAGGTGATGGTCAAGGATTCCAGAAAATATGCCTCGACCGGCGGCTGGGGATTTGGTCGCTTCGTCAACGGCAGGCCGGTCGACGAGGCTCAGCATCGCACCTGCTTCGCCTGCCACGAAGCTCGTGTGAAGAGCCGCGACTACGTGTTTACGAGGCTTGCGCCCTGAGAGCGGAGGCTCACTCCGCCGCCACCATCTGCTGCGTGCGCCACTGGCCGAGCAGGGCGCGGAGCGAAGCCGGCTTGACCGGCTTGTTGAGCACCGCGACCTTTTCGTCGCGCGCAGCCATTTGCACGGCGGGGCTGCGGTCGGCGGTGATGAGGATCGCGGGAATGCCGCCGCCGAAGCGGCGGCGGATGTCGCGGATCGCGGCGATGCCGTTGCCGCGGTCGAGATGGTAGTCGACCAGCAGGCCCGTCACGCGGCGGCCGGCAGTTTCGATCGCGGCGATCGCGCCTTCGGGATCGGCGACCGCGATCACTTCGGCGTCCCAGGCCTTCAGCAGCGTGCGCATGCCGTCGAGGATCGCGGCGTCGTTCTCGATGCAGACGATCAGGGTACCCGAGATCGACGTGCGTGCGAGCGGCGTCGCGCTGGTCACGGCCGCGGTGTGGGTGATCGCCTTCGCCGTCGGTACCGTCACGGAAAACACCGAGCCGCCGCCGACATTGGAATCGATGGCGATGCCGTGGTCGAGCACGCGAGCCAAACGTTCGACGATCGACAGGCCAAGGCCGAGGCCGCGGGCGATCCGCGCGCCCTGCTCGAGGCGGTGGAATTCCTTGAAGATCTCGCCGCGCTTGACCGCCGGGATGCCGACGCCGGTGTCGTAGACGCAGATATTGAGCGAGGGGCCTTGGCGGCGGCAGCCGACCAGCACGCGGCCACGCGGTGTGTATTTGATCGCGTTGGAGATCAGGTTCTGAAGCAGGCGCCGCAGCAGCAAGCGGTCCGACTCGACCGGCAGCGAGCAGGGCACGAAGGCGAGCTCCAAATTCTTGGCGCGTGCGATCGGCGCAAACTCGATCTCCAGCGAACGCATCAGATCGGCCATCTTGAAGCTCGAGATCGAGGTCGTCATCGCGCCGGCGTCGAGCCGGGAGATGTCGAGCAGCGCGCCGAGGATCTCCTCGATCGCCTGCAGCGATTCGTCGATGTTCTCGACCAGCCGCGTCTCCTCGCCGCTGTGCTGGCGCTCGACCAGGCTCGTGACATAGAGCCGCGCCGCGTTCAGCGGCTGGAGAATGTCGTGGCTGGCGGCGGCAAGGAACCGCGTCTTGGAGATGCTGGCGTCTTCGGCCGCGCTCTTGGCCTGAGCCAGCTCGGAATTCAGCCGGGTCAGCTCCTCGGTACGGTCGCGCACCCGCTTTTCCAGCGTCGCATTGGCGCGCTCCAGCGCTGCGGCCGCCTCGAAGGTGGGGGTGACGTCGGTGAAGGTGATGACGAAGCCGCCGCCAGGCATGCGGTTGGTCAAAATCTCGATCACCATGTGGCGATCGGGCAGGCGCTCCAGATAAGGCTCGCTGTCGGTGGTGTAAGCTGCGAGCCGGCGTTCCAGCATGGCCTC
Source organism: Bradyrhizobium sp. LB13.1 (assembly GCF_054056815.1). NCBI lineage: Bacteria > Pseudomonadati > Pseudomonadota > Alphaproteobacteria > Hyphomicrobiales > Nitrobacteraceae > Bradyrhizobium > Bradyrhizobium sp. LB13.1. The sequence goes on from NZ_JBSRYQ010000001.1 coordinate 1,226,479, forward strand.
GCGCTCGACCGGATCGTTCGGCTCGCTCACGCCCATGAATTCGAGGATTTCACGCAACGGGGTGCCGAACTGGATGAAATGCGGGGGAACGTTGAGGAGATCGCCGAACTGTCGGTTGGAACAGATCAATTGCAGATCGGCATCGAACACCGCGATGCCCTGACGCACATGGTTGAGCGCGGTCTGGAGGATCTCGCGATTGAAATGCAGCGCCGCATGGGAATCGTCGAGCAGCTTGAGCGCAGCCTTGGCGGAGACCGTCCGCTTGCGCAGCAGCAGCGACATCACGAGACGCGAGGAGGCCGCGCCGATCGAGGAGGCGATCAGGTGCTCGGCGTGCTGCAGCAGCTCGAAATCGGCGGGTGCCCCGTGCTCCAGCCGCACATTGCGCCGCGCGGTGAATGCCTCGAACGAATGCCGCGCGCGGTCCGGCCCGAGATATTGCGCCACCGTGGTCTGGATGTCCTGCACCGTGACGGTGGTGCGCCAGCGGCGGAAGTTCGGCGAGATCGGCGCCAGCGTATTGGGCACGAACAGATCGGCTTGCACCAGCTCGATCGAAGACGGCCGGCGCGCCAGCGACAGCAGCACATAGGTGAGGATATTGAGCGACAGCGACCAGATGACGCCGTGCATCAGCGGCGGCAGGTCCGCGCCGAACAGCGCCTGCGGCCGCAGCGCCTCGATCCCGAACGGGCCGTGCTGGAGCAGCAGGATGCCCGAAGTCGAGGAATCCATGAAGCTCGGGATGAACAGCGTGTAGAGCCACACCACGAAGCCGACCAGCATGCCGCCGATGGCGCCGCGCGCGGTCGCGCGCCGCCACAGCAGTCCGCCGAAGAAGCTTGGTGCAAGCTGGGCAATGGCGGCAAAAGACAGCAGGCCGATTGCCGCGAGCTGGGTGTTGCCGAGCGCGCGGTAGTAGAAGTAGGCCATCACCATGATGGCGAAGATCGCGAGCCGGCGCGAGCGCAACAGGAAGTCGCTGAAATCGGCGCCGCCGGTGCGTCCTTCCGGCCGTCGTTGCAGCACCAGCGGCATCACGAGGTCGTTCGAGACCATGATGGAGAGCGCGACGCATTCGACGATCACCATCGCGGTCGCCGCCGACAGGCCGCCGACGAAGACGGCGACGCTGAGCAGATTCGCGCCGCCTTCCATCGGCAGCGCCAGCACGTACATGTCAGGATCGGCGGTGCCGAACGGGAAGCTGATGAGGCCGGCGAGCGCGATCGGGATCACGAACAGATTGATGGCGACGAGGTAGAGCGGAAACAACCAGCGCGCGCGGCCGACCTCGGCATCCGAGGAATTTTCCACCACGCTGACGTGGAACTGGCGCGGCAGCAGCATGATCGCGCACAGCGACAGCAGCGTCATGGTCAGGAAGTTGCCGATCGACGGCGAATAGTTGATGGCGCGCACCGCCTCCGGGGTCTTCATGGCGCGCTCGATCAGTTCGTGCGGCGAGAACATCCAGAACGTGACGAAGATGCCGGCGGTGAGGAAGGCGACCAGCTTGATGATGGATTCGGTTGCGACCGCCAGCATCAGGCCGTGCTGATGCTCGGTGGCGTCGGTCTGCCGCGTGCCGAACAGCACCGCGAAGGCCGCCATCGCCAGCGTCACCATCAGCGCCATGTCGCCGACGATGGGGATGTGAGAGAAGGCCTGGTCTTCGCCCAGGATGGTTTCGAGCGAGGAGGCGACCGCCTTGAGCTGGAGCGCGATATAGGGCACCGAGCCGATGATCGCGATCAGCGCGACGGTCGCCGCCACCGCCTGGCTCTTGCCATAGCGCGCGCCGATGAAGTCGGCGATCGAGGTGATGTTGTGGGCTTTCGCGAGCTGGATCACGCGGCGGAGTACGCCGGCTCCGAGCCCGATCATCAGGATCGGGCCGACATAGATCGCGAGGAAGTCGGTGGACGTGCGGGTGGCGAAGCCGACCGAGCCGAAGAAGGTCCAGGAGGTGCAGTAGATCGCCAGCGACAGCGGATAGATCAGCCCGGAGGCGCGGCCGCGCCCGGCCGGCGAGCGGCGGTCGCCATGGCTCGCCACCAGGAACAGAAAGCCGATATAGCCGAAGGCGGCGGCGATCACGCCCCAGTCGTGCAGCATGGCGAGCGTGCTTCTCCCTGGGCGCGCTGGCAGCGCCCGATCTCATTTTCCCCGTAAATCTAGCGCGTTGGGCGGCGGCAGGCGACAGCCAAATGCCGTGCGGGCGCGGGAACTGGGGTTGTCGTTAAGGTGCAAACCCCAACGTCGTCCTGGCGAAAGCCCGGGACGCATAACAGCCGGACATGGTTATGGGCACCCCTATGATGGCCCCAGCGAGCGCAACAATTCACAGTCGGGGTAATGGGTCCAGGCTTTCGCCAGGACGACCCGGAGCTACTCCGCCGCCAGCGACTTCTCGCGCAGCGGCAGACCGAGGCGGTCCCATACCTGCAGCAGGGCTTCGGCGAGCTGATCCACCAGGCCGTCGTCGTGATAGGGCGAGGGCGTGATGCGCAGGCGCTCGGTGCCCTTGGCGACCGTCGGATAGTTGATCGGCTGGATGTAGATGCCGTGCTGTTCGAGCAAGAGGTCGGAAGCCTGCTTGCACTTCTCGGCATCGCCGATGAACAGCGGCACGATGTGGGTGTCGCTCGACATCACCGGCAGGCCGGCGGCGTTGAGGATCGCCTTGACCCGGGCGGCGCGGTCCTGGTGGCGCTCGCGCTCCCAGTTCGACGTCTTCAGATGCTTGATCGCAGCGGTGGCGGCCGAGCAGATCGCCGGCGGCAGCGCGGTGGTGAAGATGAAGCCCGGCGCATAAGAGCGCACGGCGTCGATGATCTGTCCGTTGGCGGCGATGTAACCGCCGAGGCAGCCGAACGCCTTGGCGAGCGTGCCTTCGAGAATGTCGATGCGATGCATCACGCCGTCGCGCTCGGCGATGCCGCCGCCCCGGGGGCCGTACATGCCGACGGCGTGGACTTCGTCGACATAGGTCATCGCGCCGTACTTCTCGGCGAGATCGCAGATTTTTGCGAGCGGGGCGATATCGCCGTCCATCGAATAAAGGCTCTCGCAGGCGATCAGCTTGGGCCGGCTCGGGCCCGCAGCCTTCAATAGCGCTTCGAGATCGGCGAGATCGTTGTGGCGGAACACGACCCGCTCGCAGCCGGACTGGCGGATGCCTTCGATCATCGAGTTGTGGTTGAGCTCGTCCGACAGAATGAGGCAGTTCGGAATGAGCTTCGCGATGGTCGCGATGCCGGTCTGGTTCGAGACGTAGCCGGACGTGAAGAGCAGCGAGGCGTCCTTGCCATGGAGATCGGCGAGCTCGGCCTCGAGCTGCACCAGCGGATGATGCGTGCCGGCGATGTTGCGGGTGCCGCCGGCGCCGGTGCCGACGCGCGTCGCGGTCTCGACCATCGCGCCGATCACCTTCGGGTGCTGGCCCATGCCGAGATAATCGTTGGAGCACCAGATCACGACGTCGCGCTTGCCCTTGGGCGAGTGCCAGAGCGCATGCGGGAACCGGCCGGCGATGCGCTCGAGATCGGCGAACACGCGGTAGCGCCGCTCAGTGTGGAGGCGATCAAGGGCGGAATTGAAAAACTGGCTGTAATCCATCGTCAAACCTGCAACGGAACTGACCAAAGGGCGGCATCTTCTTAGAGCTATTCCAGCTCTAATGTCTATGCGCTATCCCACATTTGGACCTGCGGGGCATTTGGGCAAAATGCCCTATCGTGCGATTTGAAACTTGATCCGATCAAGTTCGCGCGAGATGCAATGTTGCTCTGCACCATCAGTTGAATTGAAGTCAGTGCTCAACTCGTTCTGAATTGAAGCACGCCGTCTTTCGTCTCCGCCGTCAGCCGGCCCTCGACGATCATGTAGTTGACATGGGCGACCAACTCGCCGGCGGCAAAACCCATCTGGTGTTCGTCGAGCACGTGCTTGTTGAACACGACGGGCACCAAGGCGCGCGAGGTCTGTGGCACTTCGCGGCAGGCTTCCGCGATCAGGCGGCAGCGCTCCTCGTGGTGATCGGCCAGCTGCTTGATGCGGGGCTTCAGCCCGTAGAACGGCACGCCATGGCCCGGCAGCACCAGCACATCATAGGGCAGCGTCGTGGTGAGGCTGGCGAGCGAGGCCAGATATTCGCCGAGCGAGTTCTGGTCGGGTTCGACCGCCCACACGCTGACGTTCGGCGAGATTTTGCTCAGCACCTGGTCGGCCGAAAGGAACAACTTGTCGTCGGCGCAATACAGCATCACCTGGTCGAGCGCGTGACCGCCGCCGGTGATCACTTTGAAGCGGCGCGTGCCGATCACGACGTCGTCGCCATGCGAGATGCGGCGGTAGGACGGCGGCAGCACCGAGACACGCTTGAGATAATCCTGGCCGCGGCCGAGCAGTTTTTCGGTGAGCGACTCGTCCATGCCGTGGCGGCGGAAGAACAGCCGTTGCGCCTGCTGGCGCTCCTCCGTGCCGCGGTTCTGGTGATAGACCGATTGCAGATATTCGACCTGCGACATCACCAGCGGGCAGTTGAATCGCTCGACGATCCACCCGGCCAGACCGACATGATCGGGATGGGAATGGGTCACGATCAGGCGCGTGATGTTGACGCCCTTCAGCGGCCCGTCGAACAGCTTGGTCCAGGCCTCGATCGTCTCCTCGTTGCCGAAGCCGGTGTCGACGATGGCATAGCCGTCGCCGTCGGCGAGCAGGTAGATGTTCACGTGGTTGAGGCGGAACGGCAGTTTCAGCCGCGCCCACAATACGCCCGGCTTCACCTCGACGACCTCTTCGGGGCCGGGATGCTGTTCCCATGGATAGCGCAGGGCCTCGGCGGAGGACTGCACGGTGTCGGTTTTTGCGTTCATTCTACCGGCTTAAACCCACTGGCTGCGGCGCGCCAGCCGAAAAAAGCCGCGCGGCGGCCGTCGCATGGCCGTCATACCGCAAGGGGTTTTTCCGTGACCCGGATGGAGCCACGACAGGCCGGCGGCGGCTTACGCCGCCCGTATGTTGTTGAGGAACGCGTCGATCTCTCCGCGCAGCATGTCGGCTTCGCGGCGGAGCGCGTCGGAGGCGCCCAGCACTTCGTTCGCTGCTGCGCCGGCTTCCGCCGAAGCCGTGGAGACGCCGACGATGTTGCTGGAGACCTCGCTGGTGCCGCCGGCCGCATGCTGGATGTTGCGGGCGATCTCGCGGGTCGCCGCGCCCTGCTCCTCGACCGCGGCGGCGATCGTCGTGGTGACGTCGTTGATCTCTCCGATGATCCGGCCGATGCCCTGGATCGCGCCGACTGCCGAGGTGGTGACCTGCTGCATGCTGGCGATCTGGGTGCGGATCTCTTCCGTTGCCTTGGCAGTCTGGCTCGCGAGGCTCTTCACCTCGGAGGCGACCACCGCGAAGCCGCGGCCGGCCTCGCCCGCGCGCGCCGCCTCGATGGTGGCGTTGAGGGCGAGCAGATTGGTCTGCGAGGCGATGGTCTGGATCAAATCGACCACGACGTTGATGCGGCTCGCGCTGTCGGCAAGGCTCTGCACCGTGGCGTCCGTCGAGCCGGCTTCGTCGACGGCCTTCCTGGCGATCTCGGCGGAGGTGATCACCTGCTTGCTGATCTCCTGGATCGAGGACGACAGCTGTTCGGTGCCTGATGACACGGTCTGCACGTTGACCGAGGTTTCCTCCGCGGCCGACGCCACTGCGTTCACCAGCGCGTTGGACTGGTCGGCGGTGTTCGACATGCTCTGCGCGGTCGTCTGCATCGAATTGGCCGACTGCGCGAGATTGTCGAGCGCGGAGCGCACCGTGCCCTCGAACTCGGCGATCTTCGCCTCCATGCGCGCGGCGCGCTCGGCCTTGGCGAGCCGATCCTTGTCCTGCTCGCCGGCGAGGGTCCGGGCTTCGATCATGCTGTCGCGGAACACCTGAAGCGTATCCGTCATCGTGCCGATCTCGTCATTCTGCTTCGCGCGCGCGATCTCGGTGTCGAGATCGCCGGCCGAGAGCAGTTGCATGGCGCGCTGGAGGCCTGTGATCCGGCGCAGGATGTTGCGGCCGACATAGAGCCAGACGAACAACGCCGAGCCGACCAGCATCAGCGCGCCGAGCGCCAGCATCGCGGTCGTCGCCAGCGAGATCTCCTGCCGCGCCTGGAAGGTCGACGCGTTGGTCTCCTTCTGCACGCCCTCGACGAGCTGCTGCACGCTGATGCCGAGGCCGACATTGAGCTTGCGGGTCTCGTCCAGAATGGTCTGGCCGTAGTCGATGGCGTCGAGCTCCTTCTGGCGGATCTTGAACACGCCGGTCTTGCCCTCGCCGAAGGCGAACAGCTTTTGCACGGTGTCGCGCACCGCCTGCATCGAGGTCATGTTCGGCAGGTCCTCGAGGTTCGACTTGACGCGGTCGCGCGTCGCCTTGAACTCCTTCTCGATCGCCTCCAGCGTGTCGCTGTTGTTGGCCGACAGCGCCGCCATCATGTCGGCGGCCATCAGATTCCCGTTCGCGGAGATGGTCGCGACCTGGGAGACGGTGCGGGCGGCTTCGGTGGCATCATCGGCGGAAACTTCCGCCGCGCCGAGAATCGCGTTCAGGCGCGTTTGCGCATCCAGCATGGCAGGACCGGCCGCACCGACGAAGGTGAGCTGCGCCTTGCGCAGCGCTTCATACTGCTTGTCGTGCAGCGCGCCGGTATCGAGCCGCTCGCGCGCGGCCGACACCAGGCTCTGGGTCGCCTCGTCGATGCTCTTGGCGGTGTCGCGCAGTGCGGTCGCGATCTGCTTGTCGGCGCCGAGCTCGATGATCTCGCCAAGCTTGGCCATGGCGAGCTGCTGAATCTCCTGCACCTTCTTGGTGCGTTCGTTCAGCGCCTCGTCGGACGGTGATGCCAGGAGGCCGGGCCCTTGCGCCGCAAGCGTTGCGCTTTGCGATGCGAGTTGAAGGCTCGCGGAGAGGCGCGGAATGTCGCGGCCGCTCAGGTCCATCATGGTGCTGCCGAGATGGTTGAAGACGAAGCCGGCGCCTGCGGCGATCAGGAGGCCCATGCCTGCGATCACTGCGAAGGCCGAGAACAGGCTGCCGCGCACGCCCCATTTCGGCATCTTGAAGCGAGGCTTGAAACGGCCAAGGACAGGGCCAAGAATGCCACCAAGACGGATCGCCATCGAAATTCCCCCACCCATGATCTTATGTTTTCGCCGCGGAGTATCCTTGGAGCGGGTTAAAAATTCGCAAGTTGCTCAATTGGTTGCGCGCGTTCCGCACAGCGAAAAAAGAAGGGCCGGCAACAATGCCGGCCCTTCATCACGATAAGGTCTTGGTAACCGTTCAGTAGCGCGCGACCGCCGAGTTGGCCCAGTTGAAGCGGTAATTGACGCCTGCCTTGATGGTGTGGTCGTCGGTGGTGAAGTTGCCGGAGCCCGCCAGCGGACCTCCGATGAAGTGCGCGTCGCCGAAATTGTAGTACTGGTACTCGGCCTTGGCCGACCAGTTCGGGGCGAACATGTATTCGAGGCCGGCGCCGACGGTGTAGCCGTTGCGGTGATCGCCAGCGATGACGAAGGCGGCCGGCACGCCGCCAACAGTGACCTTCTCGTTGTTGTCGGAGTAAGCGTAGCCGCCCTTCACGTAGAGGAGGCCCGGACCCCAGGTGTAGCCGACGCGGCCGGTGATCGAGCCGAGGCCGCGCTGGTCGTTGGTGTAGGCGACGCCGCCCGGGAACACCGCGCCGACGCTACCGGAGAGCCAGGAATACTGGCCTTCGACACCGACCAGGAAATTCGGGTGGAACTGCCAGTCCGCACCGGCCTGCAAGCCGCCGAGGAAACGGCCGTTACCGTTGTTGCCGGTGGAGAGGCCGTTGAAATTGTTGTCGCTGGAGAATGCGCCACCGAGATGCGCACCGATGTAGAAACCGGTCCAGTTGTAGATCGGCGCGGCATAGGCCGGCGCGGGCGCCTTGTAATAATTGCGGTTACCGAGATCGGCACCGATCGCCGGCGCAGCAGCGCCCACCATGAGCAGCGCAACGGTCGCAAACAGAATCTTCTTCATAGTCCAAACTCCAACACTTTGGTCCCCGGCAGGCGCGCTTTCCGCGCCGTCGTTGGTTTTGCAGATAGCTCGCTTTTGACGAAAATGCTGTCACATGCATGGCACAGCGGCAGCCAACCTAACTTATTGGCCTGTAAATGATTTTCGTGCTTAATGCCGGCTTAAGAAGTGGTGAAGGAAGACTTAATCCAGCGCTGTTCCGGTACCTTGCGCGCGTGTCTCATTAACCAAGACGGCGCCGCGCCTCATCGCGCATCTGTTCGCGGAATGCAGCGCGCTTTGCGGGCCGGTCTTGCTCGCGCACGTCATGGCGATCGAAGACGTCGAACTTCTCCAGAATCGGATGGCGCTCGCTCGCCATCGCGAGCACGCGCAGCACCTTGGTTGCCGATGGTGTCGGGCCGCTCACCTCCCAGCGTCGGATGGTGTCGACGCCGCCCTGCTCCGGCAATCCGCAAAGCCGGGCCATGTCGGCCGCGGTGAGCTTGCGCTCAAGCGCCTCGGAGAGGTCGTTGCGGAGTTGCTTCAGTTCGGGGCCGGTCATGTCACCTCAATGCGCGAAGTCGTTGAGGTCAATGCACTAGCGCTGATTCGGGTCCATCCGAAGGCGAGGCAGTCCGCCCCTGATGTCATCCATGTGACCTCGCCAGCGGGGATCCGGCGTGCAATAGACATTGCACTTCCTCTTCCTCTTCGCGTTCGGCAGCGGTGCTGGCACCGAAATCCGCTAGCAGGCGAATCTTCTGCCGTCCATGCCTGGACTGGAGCGAGCTTGCGCAGGACGTTCGGCATTGATCTGAGCGGAAACGGCAGTCGCGCTCCGGCACCTTCGCCCGCGCACGGAGTTATGAACGGGAGCCTATGGAAATCGTCCATTGAGTGAACAAATGGCACAAGGGGCCGGCAGCGTATGAAGGGATCAGCCATGACAAGCATCAAACCCGCCCTTGCGGCACTCGTCGCGATCGGGCTGCTTGCCGCGCCGCTTGCGGCTGAAGCCAAAAAGCACCGGTCGAGCCGATCTTACAGTACCGGCGTGGTGGCTCCGACCTATGGGAGCGCCGGATCGCCGGCGGCACAGCCCAGGACCTATGGGTCGACCGGGCAGTCGGTCGGGACGGTCACGGCGCCGTCAATCGGCACGTATAATACGCCATCGGTCGGCGTCACCAACACGGTCCCGACCTGGAACAACACCAACCCGCCCCTCAGATAGGGAACGTCCAATACCGGTCACCGTGTGCCGGTCGCGAGGCCAGAGAGAAGATAGAGCGCGACCAGCAATGTCGCGACCGACAGCATCGTTGTGACCGAGACCGTGGCAGCGACCAGCTTTTCCTCGACCTTGTGTTCGTGCGCCAGCACATACACGGTCTTCGCCGTCGGTACTGCCGCGCAGATGACGGCGGCGACCGTGTCGAGCGGGCTGAGGCTCAAAACCACACAGAGTCCGTAGACGATCAGCGGCATCACCACCAGTTTCACGGCGGCGAGCGCGAACGATGCCTTCAGGTTCGACCGCAGTCCCTCGACCGACAGACCTAGTCCGATGGCAAACAGCGCGCAGGGCGTGAGCGCGGCGGCAATCATGTTCAGATAGGCGACGGCCGGCGCTGGAATTGGCAGGCCGGTGATCGCCCATGCGAGACCAATGAGGGTCGACAGGACCATCGGATTGAGCAGGATTTGCTTCACCAGTCCGGCGGAATGTGCCGGGCCGCGCGCGTCCCTCTCCAGCAGGACGACGGTGAGCGGAAACATCACGCCGGCCACGAACACCGTCGCCACCGCTGCGGGCAGGACGGCGGGCTGGCCGTAGATCGCGTGCAGGATCGGCAGGGCCACGAAGCCGGTATTGGTCATCGCCGCGGCCATGCCATGGATGGTGCTGCTGGCGAGATCGCGCTTGCCACCCGTGCGGACCACCAGGAACACCAGCGCAAAGCAGATCAGGGACCCGCCGCCGAACGCGAGCAGGAAGCGCCATTCCAGCAGATTGCGTGCCGGCTCCTGGGCGATCGTCACGATCAGTAGCGCCGGCATCGCGACGTTGTAGGCGAAATGCACCAGGGCATCGGCAAGCGAGCGGGAGAGATAGCCGAGCTCTCCGGCGAGCCAGCCGGTGACGATGATCGCGAAAACAGGAAGAACGAGGCTGGCGACCTCCATCCGGCTTCCCCTTGGCCAGGCAGATAAATGCCATCCTAGCTTGGAGATGCGCCGCCGTCACGGTTCAACCGGACCGCGGAGTTCGATCTGGTCCCTGCGATCTCAGGCGCCTCTGCGGCCCTGTTGGCCGATCACGCAGCGCCATCCGGCGAGGCGCTCGGCCGGATGCTGGTTCATCCATTCGGCGAGCTGCGGTGCGCCCATCAGGCAGGACTGCATCGAGACCTCGGCGAAATCGGACGTGGTGACGGTTTGCTCATGACAATTCGCCGGAGAGGCGAGGTTGCAGAGCACGGCGATGATCTTGATCACGCGAAATTGCCTCCGTCGCTGCGACGCGCAGTACCTCCGCTCGACTGGTCGCTGACCGGATCAGCCGGCGGGAAGATGCTGTCGTAGATCGCGCGCGCTTCCCGAATGAGGCGCTCTCGCTCGCGCTCCGATTTCGAGACAAACTGAATGACTTCGCCCATGATCGCTCCAAAACTTGGTCGGTACGTCATCATTAGATGACGTGTGTCATGTCATGCATGTAGGACGCCGCTTGCCGCTTTGAAGCCGGAGCAACGCTGATGGAGCAATAACAAGCGCGTGACTGCCCTGTTCCTAGGACGATCCGGCCGAGTATCGGCGCCAGAGCGGAATACCGCTCGTCTCACGCCGCCGGCGTGCGCTCCTTGCGTCCCGGTACCGCGGCCAGCAGCTCGCGCGTATAGGCATGCTCGGGCGCGGCGAACAGCTGCGCGGTCGGTTTCAACTCGACGATGGCGCCGCGCTGCATCACCGCGATCCGGTCACAGATTTGGGCTGCGACGCGCAGATCGTGGGTGATGAACAGCATCGAGAGGCCGAGGCGTGCCTTGAGGTCTTCGAGCAACTTCAAGACCTGCGCCTGCACGGAGACGTCGAGCGCGGAGACGGCTTCGTCGGCGACGATGATCTCAGGCTCGAGCGCGAGCGCGCGCGCAATGCCGATGCGCTGGCGCTGGCCGCCGGAGAATTCATGCGGATAGCGCTCGAGCGCGCCGGCATCGAGGCCGACCATCCTGAGCAGATCGCGGGCGCGGTCGAATGCCACTTTCGGATCGGTGCCCGCCGCGATAGGACCGTCGGCGATGATGTGACCGACCTTGCGGCGCGGATTGAGCGAGGCGAACGGATCCTGAAAGATCATCTGGATGCGATGTCGCTCGGCGCGCAGCGCTTTGCCCGAGAGTGAGGTGAGATCGGTCTCGCCGATCCGCACCGTGCCGCGGTCGGCTTCGATCAGCCGCATCACGAGCCGCGCCACCGACGATTTGCCGGAGCCAGATTCGCCGACGAGACCGAGCGTCTCGCCCTTGAGGATGTTGAAATTGACCGCGCGCGCGGCATCGACGCGGCAGTCTTCGCGAAACCAGCCGCCCGAGGTGACGTAAGTCTTGTCCAATCCGATCACCTCGACGGCCCTGGCCTGATCGTCCCGCGGCGCGCGCGCCGGCGGATCCATCGACGGCACCGCGGCGAGCAGCGCCTTGGTGTAGTCGTGCTGCGGCGCGTTGAAGACGGTTGCAGCGGGACCCTCCTCCACGACCTTGCCGTGGCGGAGCACCACGACCTGATCGGCGATGTCGGAGACCACGCCGAAATCATGGGTGATGAACATCACCGCCATGTTGCGGTTGCGCTGGAGGTTGCGGATCAGCTTCAGGATCTGTGCCTGCGTCGTGACGTCGAGCGCCGTGGTCGGCTCGTCTGCGACCAGCACCGCCGGTTCGAGCGCCAGCGCCATCGCGATCATGGCGCGCTGGCGCTGGCCGCCGGAGAGCTGGTGCGGATAGGCGCGCACGATGCGCTCGGGGTCGGGCAGGCCGACCTCCCGCGCCAGCGCCAGTGCCCTTGCGCGCCGCTCCCTCGGCGTGAGCAGGCCGTGTGCCTCGAACATCTCCGCCATCTGGTCGCCGATCCGCATCAACGGGTTGAGCGCGGTCATCGGCTCCTGAAAAATCATCGCAAGCCGGCGGCCGCGCAGGTCGCGCCAACCGTCATCGTCGAGCTTGAGCAGGTCGCGGCCTTCGAACCGGATCTCGCCGGCGGTGACAGCGACTGTATCAGGCAACAGGCCCATCAGCGCATGCGCGCACATCGATTTGCCGGAGCCGGACTCGCCGACGACGCAGACGATCTTGCCGGGCCGCAGGTCGAGCGAAACGCCGTCGACGGCGAAGGGACGCTCGGCGCCCTTGGGCAGCGCGATCCGCAGATTCTTGATGGAGACCGCGGGCGGTGCGGTCATCTCTTAGCGTCCCTCCCGCGACAGGCGGGGATTGAGCGCGTCGTTGAGGCCTTCGCCGATCAAATTGAGGCCGAGCACCGAGATCAGGATCGCGATGCCGGGAAACACGGTGATCCACCAGGCCTGGCGGATCACGGTGCGGCCGGCACCGACCATGTAGCCCCAGGAGATCAGATTGGGATCGCCAAGGCCGAGGAACGACAGCGAGGATTCCAGGAGGATCGCGGTCGCCACCATCAGCGAGGCCAGCACAATCACCGGCGACAGCGTGTTCGGCAGGATTTCGCGCAGGATGATCCAGGTGTTGCTCTGGCCAGTCACCACGGCGGCCTGGACGTACTCCCGCGTGCGCAGCGACAGCACCTCGCCGCGGACGAGACGCGCGACCGGCGGCCAGCTCACCAATGCGATCGAGGCGACGATCGAATAGATCGAGGGCTGCAGGATCGCGACCAGCACGATCGCGAGCGCAAAGCTCGGAATGGTCTGGAAGAATTCGGTGAAGCGCATCAAGGCGTCGTCGACCTTGCCGCCGAAATAGCCGGCCATGGCGCCGATCGGCAGGCCGACGACCAGAGCCACCAGTGTGGAGACAAGGCCCACAAGCAGCGAGACGCGAGCGCCAAAGATCATGCCGGCGAACACGTCGCGGCCGAGCGCGTCGGTGCCGAGCGGCACGGTCGAGAGCGTGAACGGCGGCAGGAACGGCCGCTGCACCATGCGCCAGGGCGAGTTCGGGAACAGCATCGGACCGAACACCGCGAGTGCGATCGCAAGAAGCAGGATGATGAGCCCGATGACGCCGCTCGGGCTCCTCAGCATCGATTTCCAGAACTGTTTCATGCGGTGAATTCGATGCGCGGGTCGACCAGGCGATAGACCAGGTCGGTGATGAGATTGAATGTCAGGACCATGGCGGAGCAGATCACGAAGACACCAAGCAGTAGATTGTAGTCCCGCTGCAGCAGGGCGTCGTACATCAGCCGTCCGATGCCCGGCCAGGCGAACACGGTCTCGGTGATGACGGCGCCGCCGATCAGCGTGCCGGAATGGACGCCGGCGAGCGTCACGACGGGCAGCAGCGCGTTGCGGAGCACGTGGCGGCGCTGGATCACGGCATCGGACAGGCCTTTCGCACGCGCGGTCTTGACGAAGTCGAGCCGCTTCACCTCCAGCATCGAGGCGCGCGTCATGCGGGTGTAGGTCGCCATGAAGAACAGGCCGAGCGTCATCGCCGGCATGATCAGGTGCCTTGCGACATCGACCACATGGGCAAGACCGGTGAAATTGGCGCCGACCGTCTCGTAGCCGAAGCTCGGCAGCCAATCGACGGCGACCGAGAACAACAGGATGCCCATTAGCGCCACCCAGAAAAGCGGCATGGCGTAGAAGATCAGCGCGAAGATCGTGATGGCGGTGTCGAGCCACGTCCCCGCGAAGCGCGCCGCGAAGGCGCCGAACAGGATGCCGAGCATCAGCGAGATCGCGAACGCGGTCAGCGTCAGCAACAGCGTCGCCGGCAGCCGCTCCAGGATCAGCTTCGACACTGGTGCCTGCTGGCGGAAGGAGAAGCCGAGGTCGAGCGTCACGACGCCCTTGACGTAGACGAAGAGCTGCTCGGGCAGCGGCTTGTCGAGGCCGAACTTCTGCCTGAGCTGCTGGACGAAGATCTGGTCACTTGCACCGGCCTCGCCCGCCATCACGACCGCGGGGTCGCCGGGCGCAAGCCGGATCAGGAAGAAATTGAGGACGACGATCGCGAGCAGGACGATCACGCCCTTCAGGGCACGCTGAGCGATGAAGGAGAGCATTGTTAGATGGCGATCAGATCAGGTTGAACGCAGCGGCAACAGCGGTGCGCCCCCTCTCCCGCTCGCGGGAGAGGGAGAGGGTATTTCCGCAGAGGGATTGCCAAGTGGAGAGAACCCTCACCCGCTACGCTCTTCGAGCGTAGCGACCTCTCCCGCAAGCGGGAGAGGTAAGGGGAGTTCGGAGCGCGTCTCCTCACTTGTCGAGCCACGCGTCCTTGAAGCCATCATTGACCCCGACGCCCGTGGTGATCAGGTTCTTGACCTTGCAGCGCATGATGGTCGGGAATTGCAGCTCGAGCATCCAGGCCACCGGCACGTCCTCGACCAGGATCTTCTGCGCCTTCTCGTAGATCTCCTTGCGCTTGGAGTCGGGCGTCGCCACCGCGCCGTCGGCGAACAGCTTGTCGATTTCCGGGTTGGAGTAGCCCTCGACGTTGTTGAACACCTGGCCCTTGGCGATGGCGCTGGAGACGTAGTTGCGGCCGACGCCGAGTGCAGGATCGCCGTATTGGTAGAGATAGGTGAAGGCGATGTCGTAGTCCCAGTCGCCGATCTTCTGGTTGCCGCCGGCAACGTCGGTGGCGATAGTCTCGATGTTCATGCCGACGTCCTGAAGGTTCTGCTTCACGGCTTCACCCCAGCGCTGCCAGGTCTCGCCATAGGCGAGCGGCAGAAGGCGGATCTTCTCGCCCTTGTAGCCGGCTTCCTTCAGCAGCGCCTTGGCCTTGGCGGGATCGTAGGGGTACTTCGGCACGTCGTCGGTGTAATATTTGATGGTCGAGGCCGATGGGCCGGTCGCAACCTTGCCGAGCCCGTTCCAGATCACGTCCTTGGCGAACTCGCGGTCGATCGCATACATAATCGCCTGCCGCACCCGCTTGTCCGCGAGCGGACCCTGGCGGTTGTTGAGCCACAGCCAGGCCAGCGGCGAGAAGAACTCCCAGCCGGCGCCGGTGACGCAGGTGTCCTTCAGCTTGGAGAGACGGGGCACGTCGAAATTCTCGACCGAGCCGCCGGGCAGTACGTCGACCTTGCCGGTCTCGTACGCCACGGAGCGCGCCGCGGCATCGGGAATGATCTGCCAGTAGATATCGTCGAGATAGGGTTTGCCCTTCTCGTAATAGTTCGGGTTCTTGACCAGGCGGATGAAAGAGCCCTTCTGCCATTCCTTGAACATGAAGGGGCCGGTGCCGACAGGGGCGTTGTTGTAGGGATTGGTCTTCCAGTCGGTGCCTTCATAGAGATGCTTCGGTACCATCGGCATCGAGCCGACCTCGAAGATGCCGAGGAACGGACCGAACGGCTGCTTCAGTGTGAACACCACCGTGGTGTCGTCGGGTGCCTCGACCTTGTCGACCTGCGCGAGGTTGTTGCGGGCGCGCGCATGAGTCTGCTTCAGCATCTCGACCGAGAACAGCACGTCGGCGGCGGTGAAGGGCTTGCCGTCATGCCAGGTCACGCCCTTCCTCAGCTTGAAGGTGTAGGTTTTTGCGTCTTCGCTGACGCTCCAGCTCTCGGCGAGCTCCGGCTGCGGTTCGAGCTTGGGGCTGTAGCGAAGCAGGCCTTCGAAAATGTTGCCCGCCACCATCTGCACCGGGCCGTTCTGGACCATCGCCATCATCAGGCCGGGCGGCTCGGGCTGGATCACGACATTGATCGCGCCCCCTGTTTTCGGCTCTTGCGCCAGCGCCGGGGCCGTGAGGCCGCAGGCCAGGAGGAGTCCAAGCAACACTCGTTTCGACATGTCGTATCTTTCTCAAGCGAGACCAGCCGCGAACGCTTCGCACGTCGTGGCGCGCTAAGCTGCGGCCGGCCCATCCCAGTCCCCATCCGCTATCGAGGCTCACATAGTCCCATTCGGCGCCGCAAGATGAAAGTCTCGACAGTGTTCGCACAAAAAATGTACAGCGCGTCCCGTGATGGCCTTTGGCGGCCAAGCCGGCGCCGCAGCGCCGCCCGATCCGGGCGGGACCCGGCTGGTCGAGGACGGCCGCGCCCGCATCCGGCTCGAGCGCTGCGGGCCGTCGCGCGAGCGCATCTGCGCCTCAGGCCAGGGCCAGACCTTCACCAAAATGCCCGAGGCGCTCCCGGGCCACGAGATTGCGCGGCTCTCGACGTCGTCGTCCATCTGCGCCGGAAGCCCGACGTAGACCCGGCATGCGGATCGTCTAACGCAAGCCCGCTCGCCGGAATCCCTCCATATAGTGCTCGCGATCGGCCTCGTTGGCCCACGGCAATTGCGTCGCGATCCAATGCAGCGAGATGCCGGGCTGGGTGCGGCGGAGCTCGCTCAGCGCCATCTCCGCAAGCACGCCGTCGCCGGTCATGCCGGCAGAAACCGCGAGCACGCGGTAGGCGCCGGTGAGGTCGCCGCGGTGGCGGATCGCCTCGCGCGCGAGCGCGATGGCCTCGCCATAGCGCCGCTCCGTGAAGCGGGCATAGCCGGCGATGCCGTGATAGATCGCCAGGGACGGATCACGCGGCGAGAGCCGCATTGCCCTCTGCGCTGCCTCGAACGATTCCTTCGGCCGCCCGGCATAGGACAGCGCCAGCGCGTAATAGCTCTGCGCCAGCGAGAAGTTCGGATTGAGCGCGAGCGCCTGCTCGAACTCGGGCAGTGCGTCCGCAAGTCTTCGTGTCGAGAAGCAGACACTGCCGAGCGCGGCATGCGCCCAGGCATCCTCATGGTCGCAGCGCACCGCGGCGAGCGCGGCGGCCTCCGCCGCCGGCGCCACCACGGCAAGCTCGGTCCAGCCGAGATGCACGCCGAACATGTGGTTCGCCGCGAGCACCGACAGCGCCTGGCCGTAGTTCGGGTCGATCTCGACCGCACGCTCCAGCAGCGTCCGCGCGGTCTCGTGATCCCGCCGCGTCACGCGCCAGTAATGCGACAGCGCCCGCATCAGCAGGTCCCAGGCGTCCAGGCTCGCAGGGGGCTTGCGATGGGCGCGAAAACTTTCCGCTGCATGAATCTGCGGCTCGATCGCCGCGGCGATCGCGTTGGTGATCTCGTCTTGCACGGCGAACACATCGACCAGCTCGCGATCGTAGCGCTCGGCCCAGAGATGGCTGCCGGTTGTGGCGTCGTTGAGCTGCGCGGTGATGCGCACCCGGTTGTCCGCCTTGCGCACGCTGCCTTCGACGATGTAGCGGACGCCGAGCTCCTGGGCGATCTGCCGGATGTGGACCGCGCGTCCCTTGTAGGTGAAGGACGAGTTGCGGGCGATCACCAGGAACCAGCGTTGCTTCGACAACGCGGTGAGGATGTCCTCGCTGATCCCGTCGCCGAAATAGTCCTGTGCGGGATCGCCGCTCATGTTCTCGAAAGCGAGCACTGCAATCGCCGGACGCTCCGTCTGGGCACGCGGCAGGGCAGCGACGGGCTCAGCGGACGGCGGGGCGAATGCCAATTCTTCCCGGACTTCGCCGACGAAACGAAAGCCCTTGCGCGGAATGGTCTTGATCAGCCGCTGGCTCGCACCGTCGTCACCGAGCGCCTTGCGCGCGGCGTTGATCCGGCTGTTCAGGGCGGAGTCCGAAATGATCCGATCGCTCCAGATCTGGCTGATCAGGTCATCCTTGCTGACCACACGGGTGCGCTGCGCCACCAGATAGAGCAGGAGATCGAACACCTGCGGCTGCAACGGAACGGCGGCTCCGCTGCAGGTCAGTTCCCGCAGGTCGCCGTCGAGCAGGTTGTTTTCAAAGCGAAATCGCACGTTTCTGTCGTCTCAAGCAAAAATCAAAGTCGTCTCAGGCGAAAATCAACCGTCCGCAAAAGTCTTCGGCACTCCGATGCGGCATGGTGCAGCGACCAATGAAGTGCCGGCGTTTTGGCACAACGGAGCTGTTTATGACCCAAATTGATCATCAGGTTCATCCCGTCGGCCCGGTTGCGGGCTCACGCATTTTCAGGTTCATCGCCTTTCTGTACGGAATTGCGGCGTATCTCGTTTTTTTTGTCACCATTCTCTACGCCATCGGCTTCGTCATGGGGCTGGTGGTGCCGAAGACTATCGACACCGGGACCGACACGCCCGCGGCCGAGGCCGTCATCATCAATCTGCTCCTGATGGCCCTGTTTGCGGTCCAGCACAGCGTGATGGCGCGGCAGCAATTCAAGGCATGGTGGACGCAGTACGTCCCCAAGCCGGTCGAGCGCAGCACCTATGTGCTGTTTGCGAGCCTGTCATTGCTCCTCCTGTTCTGGCAGTGGCGTCCGCTGCCCACGGTCATATGGGACGTCGCGAACCCGGATCTTGCTGTGACGATCGTCACGCTGTCGCTGGCGGGCTGGGTCCTGGTGTTCACCTCGACCTTCATCATCAATCACTTCGAGTTGTTCGGATTGCATCAGGTGACCAATCATCTCGTCGGCAGGGAGGCGTCGCCGGCGCGCTTCAAGACGCCGCTGCTCTACAAGTTCGTTCGCCATCCGATCTATCTCGGCTTCATCATCGCGTTCTGGGCGGCGCCGGTCATGACCTCGGGCCATCTGCTGTTCGCCGCCGTGACCACGCTCTACATCTTCGTCGGCATTGCGCTGGAGGAGCACGACCTCGTCGATCTCTTCGGCGACGAGTATCGGCAGTACAAACAACGTGTGTCGATGCTTATTCCCTGGCGCAAGTCACTATAGTTGGCGCGCATTTCCGCCGCGTCGGCCGAACGGAGGATGCGCGGCGGCGCCGAGGCGCGTAACGGAGCTTGCCGACCCGGCCTTCAACGTTTCTCGGGGTGAATCCCCCCGACCCCGACGCTATCAGTGCGAGCAAAGCTCGTCGCGGCCCCGCATCCGTTCTGCCGAGTTACCGGCAAACAGGAGCGGGGAGAGGAATTTAAACCTTCATCAACGGAGACGACCAAATGAAACATGTCGGAAGCTGCTTCTGCGGCGCGGTCACAATCGAGGTCACGGACGCGCCGGAGGCGATGGGTTATTGCCATTGCCGCTCCTGCCGCTCGTGGTCGGGCGGACCGGTGAACGCCTTCAGCCTGTGGAAGCCCGAAGCCGTGCGCATCACCGAAGGCGCACAGAACGTCGAGACCTTTACCAAGACACCGCTCAGCCAGCGCAAATATTGCCGGAAGTGCGGCGGCCATCTCATGACCAACCATCCGCCGCTCGGCCTGGTCGATGTCTTCACCGCCACCATCCCTACGCTGGCATTCGCGCCCGGCGTTCACGTCAATTACGCCGAGACAGTGCTGCCAATGCGCGACGGCCTGCCCAAGCTGAAGGATTTTCCGGCCGAGTTCGGCGGCAGCGGCGAGATGATGCAGGAGTAGCGGTGCCCTTCTCCTCTCCTCTCCTCGCGAGCGGGAGAGGAGAGGTTAGCTACCTCATCCCTGCGCGCCGCAATCCCTCGAGGTAATGCTCGCGATCCTCTTCCCGCAGCATCGGCAGCTCGCGCGTGACCCAGGCGAGCGAGATGCCGGGTTGGGCGCGGCGCAGGCCTTCCAGTGCGGAAGCCGCGAGCGCGGGATCCCCTGACATTCCGGCGGCGGCCGTCAGCACGCGATGCGCGCCGACGAAATCGGCGCGCTGCCGCATCGATTCGCGCGCCATCTGCGTGGCGCCTTCGTAGTCGTGGCCGATGAAACGGGCATAGGCGGCAACGCCGCAATAGATCGCCGCGAGCGGATCGCGCGGGCTGAGCCGCAGCGCGCGGCGCGCGGCGGCATCGCCGTCCTGCCATCGTCCCGCGTAGCACAGCGTCACGCCGTGGAAGGCGTGCGCCATCGCAAAGTTCGGATTGAGCTCCAGCGTCAGCTCGAATTCCGCCAGCGCGTCGTCGAAACGGCGGCGGAATAGATAAGTATAAGCGAGGCCGTGATGGGCCCAGGCATCCTCACGATCGGCCTCCACCGCCGCGAGCGCCGCGCGCTCGGCGACCGGCACGGTCGCGGCCATGCCGGCCCAGCCCATATGCGCGCCGAAGATGTGGCTGGTCGCGAGCAGGCCGAGCGCCTTGCCATAGGCGGGATCGAGCGCGACGGCCTTTTCGAGCAGTTCTTGCGAGGCGGCATTGTCCTCGCGGGTGATGCGCCAGTAATGCGACAAGGCGCGCATCACGAGGTCCCAGGCATCCAGGCTTCCCGGCGGCTTCTGCTGGGCGCGAAAACTTTCGGCGGTATAGAGCTGCGGCTCGATCGCGGCGACGATCGCCTCGGTGATCTCGTCCTGCACGGCGAAGATGTCGGCAAGCTCGCGGTCGTACCGTTCGGCCCAGAGATGGCTGCCGGTCGAGACGTCGTTGAGCTGCGCGGAGATACGCACGCGATCGCCGCTCCGCCGCACGCTGCCTTCCAGCACGTAGCGCACGCCGAGATCTCGCGCGACCTCGTGCATGTGGACGGCGCGCCCCTTGTAGACGAAGGAGGAGTTGCGCGCGACGACGAAGAACCAGCGCAGCTTCGACAGCGCTGTGATGATGTCCTCGCTGATCCCGTCGGAGAAATAATCCTGCTCGCGGTCGCCGCTCATGTTGGTGAAGGGCAGCACCGCGATCGCCGGCCGGTCCGGTAGTGCGAGCGGGGCCTGCAAAACCTTCGCGCCGAAACCGGGTTCCGGAGCGGTCGCCCCACGCTTGGTCTCGACATCGCCGACGAAACGAAAACCCTTGCGTGAGATGGTACGGATCAGTGCCTGGCTCGCGCCGCTGTCGCCGACCGCCTTGCGTGCCGCATTGATCCGGCTGGTCAGAGTGGATTCGGAGACGCTGCGCCCGTGCCAGATCTTGTCGATAAGCTCGTCCTTGCTGACCACCCGGTCGCGGTTCTCCATGAGGTGGACGACGAGATCGAAGACCTGCGGCTCCACGGCAACTGGAACCTGCTCGCGGCTCAGTTCGCGCAAGTCGGTATCGAGCAGATGATCCCGGAACAGAAACTGCACGTCGAAGGCTCAGACCTTACAATGACATCGGCAATAATAAAATCAAAACGGATTTCGACTGAAGTCTGTGAGTCCGCCGAGGGGCCTGCCCGGTTCACCACGATCGCGTGATGGCTGCCATGCGGTTTATGAGGAGGAATGCAACTTCAACGAGAATGTGGCGATTGAAGCCGGATGGTCGCGACCGGATGCACCGGGCTACGCCCGCCCCAGAATGACGGGAGTAGGGGGCTTTGTCCATTGCCGAACAGCTCCGTCTGCGTAAGCTGCCTCACACAGAACACAAACCACGAAGAAACGCTCATGCCCGCTTTTCCCGCCTCGACCACCGTGCTCGATTCCATCTTGTTCCGCGATGCCTTCGGTACGCCGCAGATGCGGGAGGTGTTTTCCGACGTTGCGACGGTCGCGCGCTATGCCGAGGTCGAAGTGGCGCTGGCGAAGGCGGAAGCGAAGTGCGGGGTGATCCCGCAGGATGCTGCCGATCAGATCGCGGCGCGGACCGATGTTGCCGCACTCGATTTCGACCTGTTGCGGCAGGAGACCGATGTCGTCGGCTATCCGATCTTGCCCTTGGTGCATCAGATGGTGAAGCAATGTGGCGAGGCCGGCCGCTATGTGCATTGGGGTGCGACCACGCAGGACATCATGGACACCGCCGTGGTGCTGCAACTGCGCGCCGGGCTTGAGATCGTCGGACAGGACATCGCCGCCCTGCGCCAGATCCTCGCTGACATCTCGAAGCGCTACCGCGACACGCCGATGGCGGGCCGCACCCATCTCCAGCAAGCACTGCCGGTCACCTTCGGCTACAAGACCGCGATCTGGCTTGCGATGTTCGACCGCCACGCCGAACGTCTGGCACAATTGAAGCCGCGCGTCCTGGTCGGCCAGTTCGCCGGCGCGGCCGGCACGCTGGCCTCGCTCGGCGCCAAGGGCTTTGAGGTGCAGGAAGCGCTCTGCGCCGAGCTGAAGCTCGGCGTTCCCGCCTCGACCTGGCACGTCGCACGCGACGGCTTTGCCGAGACCGTGAACTTTCTCGCACTCGTCACCGGCTCGCTCGGCAAGATCGCGCTCGACATCATGATCATGGCCTCGACGGAATTCGGCGAGGTCTACGAGCCCTTCGTCAAGGGGCGCGGCGCTTCTTCGACCATGCCGCAGAAGCGCAACCCGATCTCCTCGGAGCTGATGCTCGCTGCGTCCAAGGCGGTGCGCCAGCACGCCGGCCTCATGCTGGATGCCATGGTGCAGGATTTCGAGCGCGCCACCGGGCCCTGGCACGCCGAATGGATGGCGATCCCGGAAAGCTTCGTGCTGACCGCCGGCGCCTTGTACCAGGCGAAGTTCGCGCTCGCCGGCCTCATCGTGGACGAAAGCAAGATGAACGAGAATCTCGGCGTCAGCCGCGGTCTGATCGTGGCCGAAGCGGTCATGATGGGGCTCGCGCCGCAGATCGGGCGGCAGGAGGCGCATGACGTGGTCTATGACGCCTGCCGGCTCGCCAATGAGAACGGCCTGACGCTGGCGGACGCGCTCTCGTCCGACGCCCGTGTCTCTGCCAGAATCGACCGTGCCACGATCGAGGCGCTCACATCACCGAAAAATTACCTCGGCCTTGCTCCCGCCATGGTCGACCGGGTGCTGAAATCGGCAACGCGTTGAAAACCAAAATGCATGAAACTGCGTATCTTTGGCGTGTCGCAAGGCACTCGCACACTTGTGTCTCGCAATGCTAGACTTAGATTGAGTGAGAGACGTTCGGCAGAGGATCTGGCATGACTGATCAACGCATCACCTCCCCTCCCATCGATCCCGTGAAGCTCGACCGGCTGGCCGAGGTGGCGGTGAAGGTGGGCCTGGGCTTGCGGCCGGGCCAGGATGTGCTCTTGACGGCGCCCGCGATCGCGTTGCCGCTGGTGCGGCGGATCGCCGTGCATGCCTACAAAGCCGGCGCCGGCATCGTGACGCCGATACTCTCCGACGAAGAGATGACGCTGGCGCGCTACCGCCACGGCCACGACAACAGCTTCGATCGCGCCGCCAACTGGCTCTATGACGGCATGGCGAAGGCATTCTCCAATAACACGGCGCGGCTCGCCATCGTCGGGGACAATCCGATGCTGCTGTCGGACGAAGATCCGTCCAAGGTGGCACGCGCCAGCAAGGCCAATTCGATGGCCTATCAGCCGGCGCTGGAGAAAATCGTCAATTTCGACACCAACTGGAACATCATCGCCTATCCCAGCCCGTCCTGGGCGAAGCAGGTGTTTCCGAACGATCCGGAAGACGTTGCGATCGGCAAGCTGGCCGATGCGATCTTTGCCGCTTCGCGCGTCGACCGCGAGGACGCGATGGGCAATTGGGCGAGCCACAATGCGGTGCTGCGTGAGCGCACCAACTGGCTCAACGGCCAGCATTTTCGCGCGCTGCAATATTCAGGTCCCGGCACCGACCTCACCATCGGGCTTGCCGACGGACACGAGTGGGAGGGCGGGGCCTCGCTGTCCAAGAACGGAATCGGCTGCAACGCCAACATTCCGACTGAAGAGGTTTTCACCACGCCGCATTGCCGGCGGGTCTACGGCCATGTCGTGAGCTCGAAGCCGCTGTCCTACCAGGGCACGCTGATCGACAACATCGCGGTGCGCTTCGAGGACGGCAGGATCGTCGACGCAAAAGCCTCGCGCGGCGCGGAGGTGCTGAACAAGGTGCTGGACACCGACGAGGGCGCGCGCCGTCTCGGCGAAGTCGCGCTGGTGCCGCATTCGTCGCCGATCTCGCAGAGCGGGCTGTTGTTCTACAACACGCTGTTCGACGAGAATGCGGCCTCGCACATCGCGCTCGGCCAGTGCTATTCGAAGTGCTTCGTCAACGGCGCGCAGCTCACGCCGCAGCAAATCGCCGCGCAAGGCGGCAACCAGAGCCTGATCCATATCGACTGGATGATCGGCTCGGCCGAGACCGATATCGACGGCATTCTCGCCGACGGAAGCAAGGTGCCGGTGTTTCGCAAGGGTGAGTGGGCGAAGTAACGCGTCTTGCGGCCCATCCTTCGAGACGCCCGCCATTGGCGGGCTCCTCAGGATGAGGTCTTGCTTCGTTGCGACATCTTAGACCCTCATGGTGAGGAGCGCCGCGTTACGGCGCGTCTCGAACCATGCAGGCCGGACAAGTACCCTCAAGCCCCTCTCACGCCGCCGCGTTGCGCAGCATCGGGCTGTTGTCGATACTGAAGCGGTTGAACAGCGTCGTGAACGGGCTGCCGTCGGTGGCCCGGACGATGGCGTCGGAAGCCGCCACCGCGTCGTAGAGCGCACCGACCGGATCGCTCGTGTCGGGCAAGTCGAGGCCCCTGCGGATTTCCTCGCGGGCCTCGTTGACGTCGTCCTCGTCGTCGAGCGTCGCCTCCAGCTCATCGGCCGCATGCCGCATCTCCGGGAGGTCGCCGCCGGCGGAAAATTTGAGGATGTCGAGCCAATAGGGGCGCGCGATGACGAGCTGCACGAAAGCCTCGAAACTCTCCGCGATAATTCCCGCGCGGCCTTCCGATGAGACGTAGAGCACATTCTGCGACGGCAGCAGCACGAACGCGCCGCCGGAGCCGTCACTGCCGATCTGCCGGGGGCTGTCGATGCCGTCGACGATGAACCAGGGCTCCTCGTCGGTTGTGAAGGAGACGTCGAGGCTGCCGAGCCAGGCGACGGATTCGTCTTGGGCTATCAGGACCTCCGGGGTGAGGGGCATCGGCATGGCTCCTTCGATTGTCACGTTCGCGCACTTTGTCGCACCCCGGAAAAGGTGGGTTCATGTGCACGAAAATGCAGGGGAATCGCGACGTTAACCGCTTCGGGTCTGCAACTTGCGGCTGATTGTCGAGGCCCGCGTAAGAAAGAATTAAAAGCAGGCTATTAGCGTTCCAACATCTTTTGAAACAATCCGGGCCGAGCCCGGCCGGTCATATTTTATTCCCAGGGGAAAAAGATGTCGCGCTCATTGATTGAAATCGGTAGTTGCAGTGTGGACCTCGAGCTGCGGCCGATCGAGCCGTCCTGGATCATCGAGGGCAATCCGGTGTCGCGCTCGCGCGTCCTGTCCACCAGCTCCGATGGTACCGCTTCGACCATCATCTGGGCTTGCACCGAAGGGCGCTTCAACTGGTATTACGATATCGACGAGACGATCATGATCATGGAAGGATCGATCGTGCTCGAGAGCGACGGCATGCCGCCGAAGCGCTACGGCCCAGGCGGGGGACGTCATTTTCTTCCGCGACGGCGCGCATGCCAAGTGGCACGTCGAAGGCCACGTCAAGAAGATCGCCTTCTGCCGCAAGACCAATCCCGCGATGATCGGTTTCCTGATCCGCGTCGTCAACAGGCTCAAGCGGATGTTCGTCTCCGCCGGCGAGCGCCGCCCCGCCTCGCTGATGGGTGCCGGTTAGAGTTCAAACAGTTTCAAGGACGCTTCCCAGCGGCTACGACGGAAGAGGGGTCGGGATCAACATCCCGGCCCCTCTTTCCGTCATGACGCAACCCTTTTCATGGCAAATCGAGCCGGTAGAAGTCGCTCGCGGTCTGCGAGAACAGCGCCGTCTTCTCGGTCTCGCTCAAGGGCGCGGCGATGCGCTTGAAGGCGTTGAAGATCACCTGGTAGCTGCACTGGCCTTTGTCCGGCGGGAAATTGCTCTCGAACATTGCGCGCTTCACCCCGAATGACTCGATGCAAGTCTCGACATAGGGCCGCCATGCCGCGGCAAGCTCCTCGGACGACGGTGGCTTGTCGCGTAAATGGAAGTCGTGGCCGAGCAAACACATTGCGAGCCCGCCGAGCTTCACCACCACGTTCTCGCATTTCGCGATCTCCCGGATCGAGGCGCGCCACTGCGGAAACACCTCCTCGCGCCGCCCGCCAAAGCGGCCGATTCCGGCCGGACCGCCGCAATGGTCGAGCACGATCCTGGTGCCGGGGAAGGCGCGGGCAAGTTCGGTCAGCTCGCCGATCTGCGGATGAAACAGCCAGGCATCGAAGCTGAGGTTCAGCGGCGCGAGGCAGGCAAAGCCTTTGCGGAACGTCGGATCCTGCAACAATCCCTTCGGCCGGTTCGCATACATGCCGGCGACGGCGGGGTCTTCGTCCCAGGCCGAGGAATGCCGGATGCCGCGGAAGCGACCGTTGCCCGCGGCGATCTCGGCCTCCAGCACCGGCTTTGCGGCGTCGCCGAGCAGAAGATTGGCGTGACTGACGATGCCGGCGCAGATCGCGGCCTTGCCGTAAGCGCCGCTCGCGCTCATCGCGGCCACGCCGTTGGCGAACTCGACCTCGCCGACGGGCCGGAATGCTTCGGGCCCGTGCGCGCGATACATCGAGCGGCAGTCGACATAGACGGTGGCGATGATGTTGTGGCCGGAGGCGACATCGGCTGCCATCTCCTCGATCAGATAGCGGTGTCCGCGATTCCAGAGATGGTGATGGGGATCGACGATCGGCCGTAAGGGATCGATGATCTCCTCCCGATGCAGCGCGAGCCAGTCCTCGCGCGGCTCGACGAATAGCCCGCTCGTGTTGGCGGGCAGACTGCTTGCAGCCATCGGCGTTCGCTCCCCTTATGTATGCTTCTTGTTCTGGGAGCCTAGCACCTTGTCCTCGCACGCAGCAGCGCGCGTTGCGCAACCGCACCCGTCATCGCGGGCACAGCGGCGCTGTCGTCAGCCCTTGCGCCGCTTCGCCCTCACATTGACTACCAGTCGCCAATCGGTTGCGGTGGCCGGCCTGACCTCGCCGAGCCAGTGGAAGAAATCGGCGGTGATCTCCGTAAAACTCCAGCGCGTCAGGTCGCCGGCTTCGGTCGTGCCTTCCTGCACGATGTCCTCGCCGCGCGGACGGCCGATCTGTTGGCGGAACACGCTACGGCCGGGATCGAACCAGGAAATCCGCCATGCGTCGATGGTCGGATCGTAGACCCGCAGCGTGGTGCCGTACCAATTGCCGGCGATCGGCAAGGCCGGGCTGCCTGTCGGGCGCGGGATGATCCAGACGTCCTGCACGGCGCGGCCCTCCAGCACCCAGCCGAAATGGATTTCGCCGGGCGCGGTGTGTTTCGTTCCGTGGGGGCCATGGGCGCTGATCTCGGCGTCCCAATCGCCGACGAAGCGGCCATAAAGCTGGAGCGCCGCCGCGTGCTCGGGGTTCGGTCCGTCCGCATGCAATAATCTCGCAAAGTCTGTCATGTCGATCTCCTCTGCTCAGGAGACCAGCACGGCCGGCCGATGGCCGGCTTGGAGAAAATTGCGCGTCAGACGCCGTCGAGGATAACCACCGTCGGCTTCGACGGCAGCGCATCCCGCGACATCCGGAAACTTCGCTCCATGCGCCGGTCGATCTCGAACTGTTGGCCGATGAGGCGCATAAACTCGTCGAGCGGGGTCGCGAAGCGGTGCATCGGCAGCACCACCGAGGCGCGCAGCCGCTTGGTGATCTCGGAGACGCCGTCGAGCGACATGGTGTAGGTGCCGTCGATCGGCACCATCACGATGTCGAGCCGCCCGATCTGGGCAAAATGGCTGTCGTCGAGCTTGTGGTGGAGATGGCCGAGATGGCCGATGCAGAGGCCCGCGACCTCGAAGATGAAGATCGAATTGCCGTCGCGGATCATGTCGGCGCCGGAATCGTCGCCGAAATAGCGGCGGATGTCGGTGGTGACGTTGCGGATGAAGGTGTCGCCGATGCGCTCCGAGACCAGCGCCGGCTTGCCGTCCTCGCCCCAGCCATGCAGCACATGAGGAATGCGCCTATCGGGATATAGAGAACAATGCGTGCTGTGGGCCCGGTTCATGGTGGCGACATCGGGCAGCCGTCCCACCTGATAGGCGCCGCTATAATCGGTGGCGATGCGCAAGCCGCCGGGCGTGTCGATGAAATAGGTGGAATGGCCGGCATAGGTGATCTGGACTTCAGCCGAGGCCGCGGCCTGCCGCAACGCGACAGGCGTCACGCGGGGGGCCGCATTCGCCATCGCCAGGCATTCGCTGCGCTGAGGCTGCTGGGCGAAGGCAGGTGTTACCAGCCAACCGAGAAGCGCACAGACCGTCAGCAATAGTCGAGACATCAGGAACCGTCCGCCGCTTATCGACGATCTGATGAGTGTATCTACGAATTATCCTCGCGTCATGTGGTGCTGGCGAGCCGCGCCATTCCGCCGCTCGCCTCGATCAGTTTCACGGCCTTTTTGTCGAACGACACGAAAGTATCGGCCCCCCAAGCCAATTGCCTTCGTGGGCGATGACGCCATCGGCAAAATCGCCCCCGGCGTCGAGGAGCGCTAATCCAGCCTCAGCTACGGGCCGGTTGACGACCACATTGGAGGCATTGATCAAGTGCCGGATCGAAGCCGCGATATTTCCAGCAGAGGTTTTGTAGCCTCGTGAGAGGACCCAAGCTAACTCGCATAATGCGGGAATCGAGATGGCTATTAGGTCCGCGTTCTCCAGAAGGGCTTCGGCCAACTTGCTCTGTTCGGCATCATCGCCGACCAACACCCGCACCAAGACGTTGGTGTCGGGTGTTATCTTCATCGCTTGCCGGCCCAGCCATCAGCAATGACGGCGTTCATCTCCTCGATTGAGAGCGATCGACCGTTCGTCTTTCCTTTCAGGAAGCCGAAGGCATTCGAGATCTTCCCGGTGGGCCGAACTGCCTTCACCTCAACTCGCCCCCCAGGAAGCTTTTCTATCGAGATTTTATCGCCCGGATGCACACCCCCCCCCCGAGATGTTCCAACAGGTCCTTCCGCAACGTGACCTGCCCCTTTGCCGTGACGGTGAGCGTGCTCATGGGATTCCTTCGATCCTTGAGATCTTCGATCAGTAAGGCAATTTATCCTTACTTTCAAGGGAGGCCGCCTTCACTCCCGCCTTCTAATTATTCACGCCTTGGGCTGAACTTCCAGGTGATGGCGACCAGGCTAGCGGTGATCAGGCCGCTGACGAGACCGGCGATGGGCAGCGCGAGCAGCAGCGCTGCGCTGGCAGCCCAGCCGATCGAGGAGAACGCCTCGGCGAAGGTCGCAAGCCGGGAGGAAGTCTGGCGGCGGCGGAATTGGCTGCGCCGGGCCTGCACCCGGAACCAGAGCTGGATCGCGGTCGCGGACGCCGCGCTGACGATGACCGCGCCGGCGCTGACCGCGGCCTGGAATGGCGAGACGAAAGCGAGCGCGGCGATCAGCGGGCAGAAGATGACGGCAATCGCGATCAGCACCACTTCGATCTTGGCGCGGATGACGCTGGACGAAGTTAGCGGCGCGGTCGCGACCAGATCAGGCGCGTCCTCGCCCGAGATCGTCAGCCAGGCGAGCCCGCCGGCGAGTTGTCCCGCCGCCATGACGATGACGGGCGTGATCAGCGTCAGCGCCGCGGAGCTGTCGGCAAAGCTGCGCCAGAGCAGCAGCGCCGGCGGCACCAGATAGAGCAGCTGCATCAGGGTCTGCGAGATCAGCCAGGGATCGCGCCACAGCAGCGAAAACTCCTTGCGCCGCAGCGCCTGCTGCCGCGACCCGCCGCGGAACGGGCGCTCCTTCGCGCTTGTGCGGCCGGACGCGCCATAGGCGGCGGCATCGATCGCGGTGTCTGCAAAGCGGCCCGAGAAGATCGCCATGACGCTCCCGAGCAGCACGAGGCCGAGCGCCAGAAGCAGCAGCAGCGCCTCGCTGTCGCCTATGGCCGCGCGCGCCGGCCACCACCAGATGCTGTCGACGTCGGGGGCATGGTCAGCCACGCTACCCGAGGTCAGGATGGTGAAGCGCGACAGCGTGCCGTAGGACATGATTGCCGCGACCTGGAGCGCGATCACGAAGCCGGCGCCGATGATCGCGGCGAGGATCTGCGCGACGAACCGTGTCCGCGCCGGGCCGATCAGGCGGAACAGCAGGATGGTGACGGCAATCGCGATCGCCGCAGCCGACAGGCCCATGGCGACGACGAGGCCGAACGCCGCAAGCCAGCGTGCGCCGCCCCCGAACACCAGCACGTCGATGAAGGGCGTCGAGAACAGCAGCGCTATCACCGTGACGGTGAGTGCGATCGCGGCGATGCGCACCGAGAACAGATTGGCCAGCGTCGCGGGCGAGGACATGATGAGGTCGAGATCGGCGCGGGCGTAAAACACCCGCGTCACCGATTCGATCGCCTGTGACAGCATCAGCGTCCAGGCGAGAAAGATGGTCGCCGAGATCACGATCAGCGAGGATTTGTCGAGCGGCAGTTCCAGGTCCGCGAAGCGGCCGATCACCGCCCAGGCCGGCACGTGCAGCAGCGCCGCGAACAACAGCAGGCCGATCACCGCGACACGCGCCCGTTTGCGCCGCCCGCCGGTCATCATGGCGAACCATTCGCGCCAGGCGAGCCGGAGCTCGTGGCGGGCAAACCAGGAGAGCGCGGTGGCCGAACTCATGCGGCTTCCTGGAGCGTCACCAGCGCGATGAAGAGATCTTCCAGGCTGGTATCGGCGTGGCCGTTCTGCTGACGCAGCTCGGTCAGCGTGCCCTCCGCGACCAGCCGCCCGGCTGCGATCACGCCGATGCGGTCGGCCATGCGTTCGGCGACCTCGAGGATATGCGTGGTCATGATGACGGTGCAGCCGGCGCGCACGCGATCGCTCAGCAATCCCTTCACGTGGCGGGCGGAGACGGCGTCCAGTCCCGTCAGCGGCTCGTCGAGAATGATGAGGCGGGGATCGTGCACCAGTGCGCCGGCGAGAGCGACCTTCTGGCGCATGCCCTTGGAAAAGCCCTCGCAGCGCTCGTGCCGGTGCGGCTCGAGCCCGAGCGAGGCGAGCAGCCCCTCGGCGACCGGTTCCGAGACCGATGGTGCGATGCCCCACAGACCGGCGACGAATTCGAGATATTCGAGCGGGGTGAGCTTGTCGTAGATCATGGGCTCGTCGGAGACCCACGCCATCACCTGCTTGGCGGCGACGGGGTTTTGGAGCGCATCGATGCCGAAGATCGAGACCGCGCCGGCATCGGGCCGCAGCAAGCCGGCAACCATGCGCAAAGTGGTGGTCTTGCCGGCGCCATTGGGGCCGACCAGCGCATAGAATTCGCCGGCATGGATGGTGAGATCGAGGCTATCGACCGCCAGGCGGTCAAAACGCTTCGTTAACCCCAGGACTTCGAGCGCCGAGTCGTTCGGCTTCATGACGGCCACACTTTGCGGTTTTGCATCGTCCGCGACCATGATCCGAAGATGTTTCGGCACCGTGAATCGCGCTGCCGCAAATTCCGTCATCCGGATTGGACTAAAGGCAAGTCACCGTTTGTTGACAGCGCTTGGCGGTTCAGGCTGAATTGGCCAAGGGACGAATGGCGCGAACGCGGCGAAACGACTGCGTAGCGACTGAACACAAGATGCGGCAAGGCGGTCAGGAAGAACCGCCGGTTGTATCGGGAGGATGCGCGACGATGCTGGATTTCGTTCAGCAGCTGGTCAGCGGTGTTGCGCTCGGCTGCGTCTACGGCCTGATCGCGCTCGGTTTCGTGCTCGTCTACAAGGCCACCGAGGTCGTCAATTTCGCCCAGGGCGATTTGATGATGCTGGGCGGCTTCTTCGCCTTCACCTTCATCGGCATGTTGGGCCTGAACTACTGGGTCGGCTTTGCCGGCGCGGTGGCGGCGATGGCGCTGTTCGGCATGCTGGCCGAGCGCGTGGTGGTGCGGCCAATCCTCGGCTATCCGCAATTCTCCATCATCATGGCCACCATCGGGCTCGGCTTATTTCCTGCGCTCGGTCGCCGGCATGATCTGGGGCACCGACGATTTCAAGATCGACACGCCGTTCAGCCAGGGCGTGCTGCGCATTGGTTCGCTGGTGCTCGCCTACGACAAGCTCTCGGTGATCGCGGCCACCGTCATCCTCTGCACGTTGCTCTGGCTGTTCTTCAACAAGACCATGCTCGGCACCGCGATGCGCGCCAGTTCCGAGAACATGCTGGCAGCCTATTACATGGGCATCCCGGTCAAGCGCGTGGTGTCGATCGTCTGGGCGATCAGCGCGGCGGTTGCGACCTGCGCTGGCGTGCTGCTGGCGCCGATCACCTTCATCCATTCCAATGTCGGTCTGGTGCTTGGCCTGAAGGCCTTTCCGGCCGCCGTGCTCGGCGGGTTCGGCTCGATCCCCGGCGCCGTCGTCGGCGGCGTCCTGATCGGCGTCATCGAGAGCATGGCCGGCTTCTATCTGGTCGAGGGCTGGAAGGACGTCGCGCCCTACATCGTGCTGCTCGCCGTGCTCCTGCTGAAGCCCGAAGGCCTGTTCGGCCGTCACGTCCGCAAGAAGGTCTGAACGCCATGCGCTTCCTGTTCAAGACCGACTATGAAGACGACATCAAGCTGTTCCCGCACTCGGGCTATTTCGTCTCATACGGTCTCCTGCTGGCCGTGCTGCTGATCGCCCCCTATGTGCTCTCCAGCTATCTGATGAGCCAACTCGTCTTCGTCTGCATCTATGCGACCGTCGGTGTGGCGCTGCTGATTTTGACGGGCTTCACCGGGCAGGCCTCGCTCGGCCATGCGGCGTTTCTCGCGATCGGCGCGTATACGGCGGCGTACTTGCAGAAATATGGAGTGCCGTTCCCGGTCTATTTCCTCGCGGCCGGGCTCCTGACCGGTCTGATCGGTGCGCTGGTCGGCTTCCCCGCGCTGCGGCTGCAAGGCATTTATCTCGTCATCGCCACCATCTCCTTCGCCTTCATCGTCGAAGAGATCCTGGCGCGCTGGGGAGAGCGTCACCAACGGCAACGAGGGCATGCGGATCAAGGCGGTGGCGCTGTTCGGCGTCACAGTCTCGCGCGACAGCCCGACCTTCTATTTCCTCTGCCTTGCCCTGCTGGTGCTGACCATCGTCGGCACGCTCAATTTGCTGCGTTCGCCGACCGGGCGCGCCTTCGTCGCGATCCGCGACAGCGAGACCGCGGCGCGGAGCATGGGCGTCAATGTCGCGCTGTACAAAGTCAAATCCTTTGCGATCTCGGCGGCGATCACCGGCTTCGCCGGCGTGCTGTTCGCGCACAAGCTCTCCTTCATCTCACCGGAGATGTTCACGCTGCAGCTCTCGATCGAGTTCATCATCGTGATCCTGATCGGCGGCACCTTCAGCCTGCACGGCGCGGTGTTGGGGGCGATCTTCATCGTGATGATCGATCCGTTCCTGACCTACCTCAAGGACGACATGCCCGGCATCATCGCCGGCATTGCCGCGATGTTCGGAGCAGGCACGCAAGGCGCGGCCAACATTCAGTCCAAGGTCGCGGCCTTCGCCTCGCTCAATGGCCTGAAAGGCGCGATCTACGGCATCATTATCGTATTGTTCGTGCTGTTCGAGCCGCTCGGGCTCTACGGCCGCTGGCTGAAGATAAAACTCTTCTTCCAGCTGTTCCCACTCTACAAGCGCGCCACCTTCAAGCGGCAGAAGATCTATGTGAAGTCGGAGCGCAACCGATGAGCTATTTTCGCGCAGAGAATCTGTCGCTGCATTTCGGCGGGCTGAAGGCGGTCGATGCGGTGTCGTTCGCGGTGGAGAGGGGCGAGATCCTCTCGATCATCGGACCCAACGGCGCCGGCAAGAGCTCGATCTTCAATTTGATCTCGCGGATCTACCGGCCGACCTCGGGCCGCATCTTCTTCGAGGACCAGGACATCACCGAGCAGCCGCCCTACGACATCGCAAGGCTCGGCATCGCCCGCACTTTCCAGAACATCGAGCTGTTCGAGAATGCCACCGTGCTGTCGAACCTTTTGGTCGGCCGCCACCGGCATTCAACCACGCAGCTCTGGCAGGAGCTGTTGTTCCTGCCAAGCGTGCGCGCGGGCGAGAAGCTGCATCGCCGCCGGGTCGAGCAGGTGATCGAGTTCCTCGATCTCGAGCCTTATCGCGACAAGCTGATCTCCGGCCTTCCCTATGGCGTGCGCAAGGTGATCGAGCTTGCGCGTGCGCTGTGCTCGGAGCCCAAGCTGATCCTGCTCGACGAGCCGTCCTCGGGCCTCAACGTCGAGGAGACCGACGGCATGTCGTTCTGGATCCGCGACCTGAAGAACGATCTCGGCGTCACCGTGCTCATGGTCGAGCACGACATGTCGCTGGTCAACCGCGTCTCCGACCGCGTCATTGCGCTGAACTACGGCCGGGTGCTGGCCACGGGCTCCCCCGCCGAAGTGCAGCAGCACCCTGACGTCGTCGCCGCGTATTTGGGAGCCTGACGCATGGACGCCGCCGTCACGCCCGATATCATCTTGAAGCTCTCCAACATCGAGAGCTATTACGGGCCGATCATGGCGATCCGCGGCATCTCGTTGGAGGTGCCGCGCGGCCGTATCGTCACCCTGCTGGGCGCCAACGGCGCTGGCAAGACCACGGTGCTGAAGACCATCTCCGGCATTCTCGATCCGCAGAAGGGCGCCATCGAGTTCATGGGCAGGCCGATCCAACGCATGGAGGCGGACAGAATCGTGCGGCTCGGCCTCAGCCACGTGCCGGAGGGACGCGAGGTGTTTCCGTTCCTCTCCGTGCGCGAGAATCTGATGATGGGCGCCTATCCGCGTAGGGATCGTGAGGGCGTTGCGGAAGATCTGGAGCGTGTCTACGGCTATTTCCCGCGTTTGAAGGAGCGCATCAACCAACCGGCCGGACAGCTCTCCGGCGGCGAACAGCAGATGCTCGCGATCGGCCGCGCGCTGATGAACCGGCCGACGCTGCTGCTGCTCGACGAGCCCTCGCTCGGCCTGTCGCCGCTGCTCGTGAAGGAGATCTTCTCCATCATCCGCCGGGTCAACGAGGAGCAGGGCATGTCGATCCTGCTGGTCGAGCAGAACGCCAAGGTTGCGCTGGAGACGGCGCACTACGGCTATGTGCTGGAGATCGGCCGGATCGTGATGAACGACACCTGCGACCGCTTGATGCATTCCCAGGACATCCAGGAATTCTACCTTGGCGCCAAGGAAGCGGGCGCGCGAGGCGAGCGGCGCTGGAAAAAGAAGAAGACTTGGCGTTAAAGCAGGCGTTAGAGCAAGACTTGGTGTTAGAGCAAGACTTGGCGTTAGATCAGGATACCCGCCCGTAACAATAGACCGCCGGCAAGGCAGGCAGCGGAGGGGAGCGCGACAAGGAGGAGACGTGCATGGCCCGACAGGCGGTGCTGACGGTCGCTGACACCATCGCGAAAAGCTTTTTGCGCGCCGCGGAGACGCGGGGCGATAGGCCGGCTATACGCGAGAAGAAATTCGGGATCTGGCAGCCGACGAGCTGGCGCGAATGGTTGGAGATCTCGAAGGAGATCGCCTACGCGCTGCACGCCATCGACTTCACGCCTGGCGACGTCGCCTCCATCATCGCCAACGCCGTGCCGGAATGGGTCCATGCCGACATGGGCATTCTATGCGCCGGCGGCGTCTCCTCCGGAATCTATCCGACCGACGCGTCGTCCCAGGTCGAATACCTCGTCAATGATTCCCGGACCAAAGTGATTTTCGCCGAGGACGAGGAGCAGCTCGACAAGGTGCTGGCCTGCCGCGCGCGCTGTCCGTCTCTGCAAAAGGTCATCGTGTTCGACATGGAGGGCCTCAGCGGGTTCTCCGACGACATGGTGATGTCGCTCGACGAGTTTCGCGCGCTCGGGCGCAACTACATGGCGGGCCGCGAGGCGCTGTGGCAGGAGATGGTCGACAGCCGCAACGCGGGCGATCTCGCGGTTCTCGTCTATACATCGGGCACCACGGGGCCGCCCCAAAGGCGCCATGCACGCCAACCGCAGCGTCACGCATCAGATGCGGCACGCCAACGATTTCATCCCGGCGCGGGAGGACGACGATCGGCTGATCTTTCTGCCGCTCTGCCACGTCGCCGAACGGATCGGCGGCTATTACATCTCGGTCGCGCTCGGCTCGGTGATGAACTTTGCCGAAAGTCCGGAGACCGTGCCTGACAATCTGCGCGAGGTGCAGCCGACCATCTTCCTCGCGGTGCCGCGCATCTGGGAAAAATTCTATTCCGCCATCACCATCGCGCTAAAGGATGCGACGCCGTTCCAGCAATGGGTCTACCGCCGCGCCATCGGCATCGGCTATCGCATGGTCGATTGCAGGATCGAAGGAAAGGCGCCGCCGCTGTCGTTGCGCATCGCCAACGGCATCGCTTACCGGCTCGCATTCCGCAACATCCGCCGCATGATCGGGCTCGACCGTTGCCGCGTCGCCTTCACCGGCGCGGCGCCGATCGCACCGGATCTGATCCGCTGGTATCTCGCGCTCGGAATCGACATCCACGAGCTCTACGGGCAGACCGAGAATTGCGGCGTCGCGACCATGATGCCGGCGGAGCGGATCAAGCTTGGCTCGGTCGGCAAGGCTGTGTCGTGGGGTGAGGTCGCGCTGTCGCCCGACGGCGAGATCTTGATCAAGGGCGACTTCCTGTTCATGGGCTATCTGAACCAGCCGGAGAGGACAGCCGAGACCATCGACCATCGCGGCTGGCTGCATACCGGCGACGTCGGCACCATCGACAATGAAGGCTTCGTCCGCATCACCGACCGGATGAAGGACATCATCATCACCTCCGGCGGCAAGAACATCACGCCGTCCGAGATCGAGAACCAGTTGAAATTTTCGCCCTACATCTCGGATTCCGTGGTGATCGGCGACAAGCGGCCGTACCTCACCTGCCTCGTGATGATCGACCAGGAGAATGTCGAGAAATTCGCCCAGGACCACGACATCCCATTCACCAATTATGCTAGCCTGTGCCGCGCGACGGAGATCCAGGACCTGATCTGGCGTGAGATCGAAGCGGTCAACGCCAATTTCGCCCGCGTCGAAACCATCAAGAAATTCTATCTGATCGAACGCCAGCTCACTCCGGAGGACGAGGAGCTGACGCCGACCATGAAGCTGAAGCGCGGCTTCGTGAACAAGCGCTATGCCGCCGATATCGAGGCGATGTACCTCGCGCGGGCGGTGGCTTGACCAATCTCGTTCGAAAACAGCGAAGGAGTGATGGCCCCCACCCTTCGCATCATGCGGGCCCCAAGGAGAGGAGACGTCAATGTCGAGATCGTCGAGAGCGTTCGGCTTTGCGGTAGGCGCGGTGGTGCTCACCAGTCTGCCCGCCGCAGCGCAGACCAAGGTCACCAATGAAGGCATCTCGGCCTCCGAGATCGTCATCGGCACCCATCAGGATCTTTCAGGGCCGATCAAGGTCTGGGGCGTGCCGGTCTCCAACGGCATGAAGATGGCCGTCGAGGAAATCAACGCGGCCGGTGGCGTCCAGGGACGCAAGATCAGGATGATCCTCGAAGACAACGGCTACGATCCGAAGAAGGGCGTGCTGGCCTCGCAGAAGATGGTCGAGCGCGACAAGATCTTCGTCATGATCGGCTCGATGGGATCGGCGCCGACGCTGGCTGCGCAGGACATCCTGTTCGATGCCGGCGTGCTCCAGCTCTTTCCGCTGACCGCCGCCGAGTTCACCTTCAAGTTCGACCCGGCCAAGCCGCAGGAGCGGCTGAAGTTCAACAACCTCTTGCCCTACGTCGAGAGCACGCGCGCCGCGCTGAAGTACATGGTGGAGTGGAAGAATTTTGGGAAGCCCTGCATCATGCATCAGGACGACGAGTACGGAAAGAACGTTCTCGACGGCTTCACCCAGCAATTGACGGCCATGAAGCTGCAGCCGGCGTCGGTGACGAGCTACAAGCGCGGCGCCTCCGACTTCAGCGCGCAGATCGCCAAGATGAAGTCCGACGGCTGCGATCTCGTCGTGCTCGGCACCGTGATCCGCGAAACCATCGGCGCGATGACGGAGGCGAAGAAGCTCGGCTGGGACGTCACCTTCCTGGGGGCGACGCCGACCAACGTGCTGGAAGTGCCGGCACTCGGCAAGGACGCCGTCGAGGGCCTCTATGCAGCGTCAGGCTTCGAGATTCCCTACGAGGACACCGCCAAGGGCAAGGTCCACGACTGGCTCGTCAACTACAAGAAGATGTTCAACACCGATGCCAACACCCAGGCGATCATCGGCTACAACGCGGTGACGACGTTCGCGTTCTACGCCAACAAGGCGGGCAAGGATCTGACCGGCCAGAAAATGCTGGACGCGCTGGAATCGGGCGACAAGTTCCTCGACATCTTCAACTCGCCGCCGACCAAGTTCTCCAAGACCGACCACCTCGCCAACACCATCACCCAGGTGCAGCAGGTCAAGGGCGGCCGCTGGATCCTGGTGAAGGACAATCTGATGTTTTGATCGGATCGCTCTTGCGGCGCTAACGGTGCACCCTCGCCCCCTGCGGGAGAGGGTGGCTCGCCGCGAAGCGGCGAGCCGGGTGAGAGGTTCCCTCCTCGCGAACAGTCTTGCCCCTCATCCGGTGCCATAGCCGATGCGAAGCGTCGGCGTTCTTTTAAGGACGGTTCACGATCCCCCGCCTGCGGTGCCGGAATTCACCGGGGCCAGTTCGTCTTCCCGGCAGCGCCAGCCGTCGGCGGCTTTCACAAACGCAAAAGTGCGCTGGATCCTGAGGCGGCGTGTGACGTTGAAGGCGTCTGCGGAGCGCTCCTTGTTGCCGCCGCCAGGCTGTGGACGACCCGTCCTGGCGTCCCAGCAGGTGCCCGTGCAGGCGGACGCGACCTTGCTGCACATGGTGAAGGGCGCCAGCACAACCATCTCGATCTCGCCCGTGACCTGCGCCTCTTGCTCGGTCACCTGGCTGTCGAGCGCGTAGACGCGGTTGATGCGGAGGAAGTTGCCGCAGGAATTGGCCGCGTGGATTCGCGCGGCGCAGAAGTCGACGGCGTCGGTGTCGGGCAAGCGGGCTACGACCTGTCGGCCGAACACCTTTTTCGGATCGCCTTTCGCCGCGCCAATCTCGCCGGCCTTGTGCTTGAGATAGCCGGCGAGACAGTCCTCCGCCGACTCGAGCTCCCCGAGCGGCACGTTCTCCTTGCCGACCAGATTGCATTTGCGATCGCGCTCCCGCGTCCACCGGCCATATTCGGCGAAGGCAAAGCGTGCCGCTGTCGGATCGAGCTTGCTGATCAGGCTGAGCACCTGGCTGTTCAATTCGGTCTCGGCAAGCGCCAGCGACGGGTCCGCACAGATCAGCGCACCCGCTGCGGTGTTGGCCGCGAGACAGTCGAAATCCGGATCGCGCACGATCGCTGCGCGCTCCTCGGTCACCTTGAGGAGGCATGCCTTCACCCGGTCGAAATCGTCGGTGCGGATTGCGGTCTGGCCGACGATGCCGCAACCGAGGTTGCGCTGGCGGATCCAGATCGCGTTCTCCTCGATTCCAGGCAGGCGATCGGGCAGGCGGGCAAGTCGCGCCTCGATTCCCGTGCTCAGCTTCTCTGCGGCGGCGGCAAGCTCGGCATCACCGCAGAACAATTGATTACCGGGATCGCGAATCTGCTGGCAGTTGTTCCTGGCGAACAGCGGCAGCCTGTCGGCGATGGAGCGGTCGGAGGTGCCTGATTGCGCGAAGCCCGGTGCCGCCGGCAAAGCCAGCAGCGCAAGCAAAGTCAGCACGATGAACCGCATTCCAGTCGCCCCCGCATAGCCGCGGCCATGCTAGCGTCCCGGATCGCGCGGCGAAATGGCTTTGTGGCGGGATTTCGCTGCGTTCCGTCCGGGCTACAACATCACTCAATGCGCCTCGGCGGCGATCATCGAGAACCGCACGGGTTCGTCGACATATTTCATCACGGCCGACTGGTAGAGCACGAACAGCGGCTGGTAGCTCCGTGCAGCGTCGTCCTCGACCATTGCCATGCGGCGGTTGTCGAGCATCAGCCAATGGCCGTCGAGCCGTGCGGCGGCAACCGCATGCTCTTCGCCGGCCCTGACGTCGCGCACCACGACAATGCGAAGGTCTTCGGCGGCAACGCCCGCGAGCCGCAGGGCGGCGAGCTTGGCAATGGCATAGTCCTCGCAATCGCCGGCGCCACGCGCGAAGGTCGCGAGCGGCGAGCTCCAGACGTCCTCAGAACCGTCATTGGCGGCACGGATAGCCAGGTTGATGGCGCGATTGGTTTCGCCCAGCAGAGCGCGTCCGTCACGGCTGCGGGCCTGGTCGACGATGGCGATCAGTTTCAGCGCGGCGGGCGAAGCGCAATTGTCCCGGTCGCCGTCGCACAGCGCGAGCTGCACCATGTCGTCACCGAGCCTGGACTTCAGCGCGAACCATTTCTGTTGCAGGTCGCCGGCGGAGGTGGCGAAGGCGAACACGCCGAATGGCTCGGCGGATTTGCGCACGAGGACACCGGCTCCCGGCGACAGCAGCGTGCCGGCGCGAAGCTCGGCGGCCGATCCGAGCAGGATCAATCCGCACAGCACAGTAATTGCGCGCCAAGCGCGCGAGCGAGCAGCGGTCTCCATCTGACATCCCCTTCCGGCTTCGCCAGGTCCCCCTCGACCTGGTCGTGCGGGCTTTGTTGCTTTCGCGGAGATAGTGCGAGATGGGCTGTTTTGTTCTGCTTAACGCGCCCGGCTGAGGTCCCACAACCGGGTAACAGGCTGAAATCGGTCTGGCCCAATTGCATAAAATTTTACGAATCGGGGACTAGGTAAGAGGTCGCCTGCCGCGAAATCGGACGAATTGCAGGTACTGGTTGTGCCGCGGCCGATTCCGCGCCCTATGGCTAACGACCCGCTATTTCACGGGTTCTGTTAATTGGGTCACAGATTTGGCTCCGTATTTGCCGCAGTATGTTGCGGGGCACCACGAACGATAGATAACTCAAGTATTCGTTGTAAAATTTATACAGGCGAATACAGGATGATACCGAAAATGGGCTCGGATAAGCAATCATATACTTACAGATATTTCGATAAATACGCTGCTTCCTCTAAGGTGGCGGGGCCTGGCAGGGGCGTCGACCGCTGGGTGATGCGAAATCACACAAGCAATAGATGGTTTCGCTAGGGACTTGGTAATGATAAGCAAGCTTAGGCGATCGATACTTACTTAGATTTTAACCCTTTTTTGGTGCCCGATTGAATTACGCTGGCATATTTAACGCCGCGATTTCCTTGGATGGCGCGGGTTCCCACTCGCCCTCCGACGCCCATGTCGATTCCTTTACGGGCAAGCCTTTTATCGCGAAGGCGCAGGGTCACGTGCCTGAGGGCGCGTTCGTTGTTCCCGATCCAAACCTGATCTTCAACGGCGAGTACAAGCGCGCAGGCAGCGATCTCGTGCTGTCCCACGACGGTCACGAGTTTATCGTTCCCGATTATTTCAGGGGCGACAAGCGCGCGGCGCTCTCGTCGCCGGATGGCGCGCACCTCAGCGGCGACATCGTCAACGCGCTCACGGGCCACGTCCAATATGCGCAGGCCGCGTCCGGCATTGCCGCCGCCCAGGTCATGGGCCACGTCACCAAGCTGTCCGGCAGCGCGACCGCGGTCCGCAACGGAGTCTCCATCATCCTGAACAACGGCGACAACGTCGAGA
This sequence comes from Bradyrhizobium sp. LB13.1, assembly GCF_054056815.1. Taxonomy (NCBI): domain Bacteria; kingdom Pseudomonadati; phylum Pseudomonadota; class Alphaproteobacteria; order Hyphomicrobiales; family Nitrobacteraceae; genus Bradyrhizobium; species Bradyrhizobium sp. LB13.1. The sequence continues at coordinate 1,268,183 of NZ_JBSRYQ010000001.1, forward strand.
AGGGCGACGTGGTCTCGACCGGCGGCGACTCGACGCTTGGCATCACCTTCATCGACGGCACGGTGTTCGGCCTGTCCTCCAATGCGCGGATGGTGCTGAACGAGATGGTCTACGACCCCAACGGGTCGAACAATTCCTCGCTGCTCAGTCTGGTCGCAGGCACCATCACCTTCGTTGCCGGCGAGACCGCCAAGCATGGCGACATGAAGATCGACACCCCGGTCGCCACCATGGGCATCCGCGGCACGGCGGTGCTGAGCCAGATCCACTTCGTCGTTCCCGCCGGGGGCGGTGAACCGCAGCCGGAGGCGAGCTTCCAGGTGCTGGTCGAGCCGAACGGCACGACCGGCTCCTACATCCTGTTCGACAAGGTCACGCTGCTGCCGATCGCGACGGTCAACCAGGCCGGCCAGATGATCCAGATCAGCGGCGGCAACGTCTCGATCAGCAATGCGCTGATGTCACCGGACGTCCAGAAGCTGATCACGGACGTGTTCACGCTGAAGTTCACCGACAACAACAGCAACACCAAGCTGACCACGAACTTCACCGATTCGATCACGCAGACCAGCTACGATATCTTGCTCAAGACGCCAATCGGCGCCACCGCGATTGCGACCTTCGCGAACCTCAATCCGCAGGGACCGCAGGGCCCCGGCACATCCACGTCGACCGGCAACCGTCGTCCCGGCCCACCCGACGCGCGCACCCTCGATCTCAACGGCAATGCGACGTCGGAATTCGCGCTGACCGAGCGCGCGAACACGACTGGCGACACGACGCATTCCGACACGATCTCCGGCCTGATCACCTTCCTCGACCAGAACCTGGGTGACCGGCCGACGGTGAGCGTGAGCCTCGGCGACGCGCCCAACTACGTCTACAAGGACGCTGGACTGCACGATGTCACCGGATCGCTCACCTCGCTCCAGAAGCAGGACATCGCGGCGACGCTGATCAACATCGACGTGGTCGCCAAGGGCGGCAACACCAACACCGGCTCGGCGGTCTGGACCTACACGATCCCGGACCACGTCTTCGACTTTCTCGCGGCTGGCGAAACGCTGACGCTGACCTACACGGTTCGCGTCGCCAACAATTTCACGGTGAGCCCGGACACCGCCACCAGAACGATCACCATCACGATCACCGGCACCAACGACAAGCCGGTGATCACGAGCAGCGTTCCGACCATCACCTTCGAAGGCGGCACCAGCGTGGCGGGTGGCCCGCTCACCAGCGAGGTGCCGACCTCGGGCACGCTGACCTTCAAGGATGTCGACCTCACCGACACCCACACGGTTGCGGTCAAGCTGACAAGCGCGACGCTGCCTGACGGCACCGTGCCGCCGGGCCCGCTGGCGCTGTTCCAGAGCGCGATGTCGGCCGCGATCGCGGCCGGCGCCGACAGCAAGGGCAGCGGTACCGGCACCATCAACTGGTCGCTGGCCGCGCTGCCGGTCTACCTCGCCGACTTCATTCCGAAGAACGAGGTGCTGACGCTGGTCTACACCGTGACGCTCACGGACGCGCAAGGCGCCACCTCGCAGCAGACCATCACCATCACGATCACCGGCACCGACGCTGCCGCCGTGGTGTGGATCGCGACCGACAAGGCCGGAGCTCCCTCCGGCGGCTTCTGGAAGGACGCCGCGAACTGGGAAACAGGCACCGTCCCGACCATCGACGACGACGTCATCGTCATCACCGATCAGCTGCACGGGCTGACGCCGTCCTATCCGGTGACGATCGACACTGCGGCCTATGCCAAGTCGATCACGATGAACGATTTCGGCGGCCCGCCGCCGGAGGTGATCAACAAGAGCTTGCTGACGATATCAGGCGCGCTCAACATGAGCGCCGACTCGATCTTCACGAACTCGGCGGCCGGCGTGATGTCGGTCGGCGGCAAGGCCGAGATCCTCGGCACGAGCGTGCTCACCAATGCGGGCTATCTGACGCTCGCGGGCGGCGGCGATTTCGCCAAAGGCACCACGATCACCAATTCGGGCATGATCGAGCTGTCGGGCGGCACGCTGAAGACGCTCGCCTTGATCCACAATGCCGGCGGCACGCTGAAGGCCGATGCCGGCACGACGCTGATCGTCGATACCGCGACAATCGACGGCGGCACCGTCGCCATTCTGGGCACGCTGGAGCTCGACGGCACCAGCCTGATCGAGAACGGCGCGCTGAACAGTTCCGGCGCGGTCAACGTCAAGGGCACGGTCGAGTTTGCCCACGAGACCGTCTCCAACAGCTCCAGCGGCACGGTCAAGGTGCTGGCGAATGGCTGGCTGACGATAGACCAGGGTTCCAGCGTCACCAACACCGGCAACGTCACCGTCGATGCCAGCGGCAAGCTGATCGTCAACGGCGCGACGATCAGCGGTGCCGGCACGGTCACCAACGACGGCGAGCTCGACCTGAACGGCAATGCCATACTGAGCGGCGGCGTGCTGAACAACAACGCCATCTTCAACGTCACCGGTACCGGCAACGCGCTGGATGGCGAGACCGTCACCAATGCCGGCACCATCGAAGTGCTGGCCAATGGCGTGCTCGCGATCGATCACGGCTCGACGGTGAACAATTCGAGCGGCAGCGTCATTGTCGGCGCCACTGCCGCGCTGACGCTCGACAACGCCACGATCAGCGGTGGTGCCATCAACGGCGGCGGCACCATTCACCTCACCGGCGCCAGCAAGATTGACGGCGGGGCTACGCTGAGCGTTAGCGCGGTCACCGCCGATGCCAAGCTGACGCTGGACGGCGTCACGGTGTCGGGTTCGACGATCACCGACAATTCCAGCATCGAGCTCGACAATACCGTCAAGCTCAAGGACGCCGCCAAAATCCAGGGCGGCGCGATCACCAACAACGGCACGCTCGAGATCGCCGGCGCCGCGACGCTGCTCAACGATGTCCTCACCAACACCGGTCACATCCTCAAAATCGGCGACAACCAGACGCTGGCGCTGTCCGGCACCGAGATCACCGGCGGCACGCTCACCGTCGCTGGTACGCTCGCATCCTCCGGCATCACGAGGATCACCGACGCCAACATCTCGAACGGCTATCTGCTCGAATCGACCCTCGGCGGACTGCTGACGCTGGTGGCGACGACTCCCGCCGCCGCCATCACGAACAGCGGCATCATCCAGGCCAACGGCGCCAAGCTCGATATCGACCACGAGGCCGTCGCCAACACCGGCACGCTGGCTGCCATCAATGCCGGCACGCTGAAGCTGATCTCGGCGACAGTGACCAATACTGGCAGTGGCGCGGTGTCGGTCGAGTCCGGCTCGATGCTCGATCTCGTCGGCGCGATCATCGACGGCGGCACGGTAACAATCGCAGGCACGCTGGAATCGACCGGCGCGAGCGCGATCAACGACGCCGACATCACCAACACCGGCATCATCACCGTCACCGGCGGTGCGCTGACGATCGATCCCGGGCTTGCGCATGCCATCATCAATCACGGCCTGATCGCAGCGGTCACGGGCGGTACGCTGAAGCTGACGACCGCCACTATCACTAACACCGGCGCGTCGATCACGGTCGACGGCACCTCGAAACTCTATCTGACCGACGTCTCGATCAACGGCGGTAGCCTGAGCAATGCCGGCAATCTCTATAGCGTCGGCCTCAACACGATCACAGGCAGCGTCACCAACATCGGCACCATCGAAGTCCAGGGCGGCACGCTCAACCTTTCCGGCGGCCTCAATGGCGTCGGCTCGTTGATCATCGACGACACGGCGACGCTTGAGCTCAGCGGCGCGAATGCGCAGACCGTCACCTTCGCCGGCGGCACCGACACGCTTCAGCTCGACAACGTCGCTGGCCAGAGCTTTACCGGCACCATCGCGGGCCAGTCGACGAAGGGCGGCACGTTCACGATCACGGGGGCGGCCGACATCGCCAGCGCAAGCGGCGACGCGCTTGACTTCACCGCGTCGGGCGGCGCGTCTGCCACGCCCGCCAATATCGTTCTCACACCCACCGGCGCGCTGACGGGCGCGGCCAATGGCATCGTCGTCACCCAGAATGGCGCGGGCGCCATCTCGCTGACGGCGACGAAGGACATCTCGGGCCTGAACGGCAACGGCATCACGCTGCGCGACAGCGCAACCGGCGTCGGCGGCATCACGGTCAATAGTCTCACCGGCAAGGCGACCGGCACCGGCGCGAATTCGGTCGGCGTGCTCGTCGAGAATTTGAACGCTGCGAACAACGGTAACATCTCGATCACCCAGCTCGGCGGCGCCGTGGGCGGCGCTTACGGCATCGATGCGCATACCGAGGGCGGTGGCGACATCTCTATCGACATCGGCGGCGCCATCACGGGAAGCTCGACCTACGGCATCCGGTCGCGCAGCTACGGCGCCGGCGACCAGACCGTCACGACCGAGGCCGGCAGCGTCGTCACCTCGGGCAGCTCCGGCATCGTCGCTGTCAATCGAGCGATCTCGCTGGGCGCTGCATCCGACAGCACCATTACTATCAACGCCTACGGCACGATCAACTCCGGCAGCAGCCCGAACCTGAGCGGCAATTCACCGGGCGGCATTGAAGCAGGCTACACCGGCGCCACGAACGGCACCGGCGCCAACACCGCTGTTAACGGCACGGTCGTCGTCAACAACCATGCCAATGTCACCGCCGCGGCCGGTTACGGCATCAATGCCTATAATTACGGGAATGGCGACGTCACGGTGAACAGCTTTGCCGGCACGACCATCTCCGTGTTCGGTTCCCAGAGCATGGGCATCAACGCCTCCGCACTAAGCGGCGGTACCGGCGACATCACGGTCACGCTCGGCGCGAATGTCACGATTTCGGGTGCGACGAGCTACGGCATCAGGGCCTTCAGCATCGACGCGGGCGACATCAGCGTCATCCTGGCGAACGGCGACAAAATCACATCCGGCAGCGCCGGCATCGTGGCGGTCAACTACGCGGCTGCGATCGCAGACAATGTCGACAGCACGATCTCCGTCAAGGCGCATGGCACGATCCATTCCGGCTCGACCCTGAACAGCGACGGCACCACTCCGGGCGGGATCATCGCCGGCTACAAGCCGGGCGGCAACTCCACGTACTCCAGCGCGGTCAAGGGCGACGTCAGCGTCGACAGCGACGCGACGATCACCGCAGACGCCGGCTACGGCATTGAGGCGTTCACCTGGGCTGACGGCAACGTCACGGTCACGACCGGCGCGCTTTCGTCGATCACCGCCGCAGGCACTGCGATCGGCGCCTTCAACAATGGCGGCGGCGACGTCAGCGTCACCAACGAGGGTTCCGCCACCGGCACAGTCGGCCTTGCCGCCGTTGCCCTCGGCACCGGCGACATCACCATCGTCAATGACGGTAGCATCACCAGCACGAGCCTGGCCGGCATCAGCGTCACGCAGAACGGGGCCTGCGCAACCGGCTCGACCCATATCACCAATACCGGATCGATCGTGGCCCCGACCGCGCACGCGGCGATCTATATCCAGGAGAATACGACGGGCTCTGCGTTGATTGAAAATTCCGGCACCATCGGGCCGGACGCCTCCACCGTGACCTCGACGACCTACGCCATCGTCGAAACCGGTGGCGCCATCGAGATCAACAACACCGGCCACATCAACGGCAATATTTCGGTCGCCACCGCCACGTTCAACAACGAGTCGAGCGGCACCTGGACCGTTGCGGGCACCAGCGTGTTCGGCAATCTGTCCTCGATCGTCAACGATGGTGTCATCGATCTGCACGGCGGTTCGATTTCCGGGACCCTGCTGAGCATCACCAATTTGCACGAGATCGATAGCTGGGGCACGGCGTCGATCTCCGGCACCATCGCCAATACCGGCACCATCGAGGTCCATAACGGGGCGCTGACGCTGTTCGGCTGTCTGTCCGGCACGGGCTCGGTCACCGTCGATGCCGGCGCGCTGCTCGAGGTCAAGGACGCGGTGTCGCAAACGATCACGCTGGCCGGCGACGGCGCCGAACTTCAGATCGACACGTCGATCTTTGGCGGGACGATCGCCGGGTTGTCCGCGAACGACAAGATCGACCTGTCGAGCATTGTTTATGATGACGGCACGTCGGCGACCTATAACGCCACGACCGGCAAACTCGTTGTGAGCGACGCCTACCACCATACGATTACGTTGCAGCTCACCGGCGCTGACTACAGCGGTGCACATTTCGCCGGCAGCAGTGACGGCCACGGCGGCACGCTGATCACGTTCAACCCACCCGACGATGCGCCGGCCTTTCACCGCGGCCGGGGCGACACTGACCGCAACCGTCCCCGAGCTTGAGAGCACCACCGGTTCCTCGACGCTTGACCCGACGCCGACTGCCGCGGCCGGCTCGTTCGGCTTCAAGGACGTCGATCTCACCGACCGGCCAAGCGCTTTCATCACGGGTCAGACGGCGAGTTGGACAGGCGCCGATCACACCACCAACCTCTCTGGGTTCCTCACGACGGACCAGATCGACGCGCTCGAGCACGCTCTGTCGCTCCAGACCACCGGCAACAACAACGGTACGGTCGGCTGGAGCTATTCGATCGCCGACAGCACGCTGGACTTCCTCGGCAAGGACCAGACCGTTCAGGTTCTCTCCACCATCACGCTCAACGACGGCCACAAGACCGACACGGCGCAGGTCACCGTGACGATCACCGGTGCGAACGACGCGCCCGTGCTCAATGTCGACCAGCTCAGCGTCACACAAGTGGACGATCAGGTGACAGTCCACGGCCTGTCGATCGCCGATCCCGATAACAACGATGCTTTCACGATCGCTGCCACCACGACATCGGGCGCCAGTGTGATCCCCTCATCGGGATCCGGCTCCCTGACCACCATCAATTCGGCACTCCAGGCGCTGACCTATACCGAGGCAAGCAGCGGCGGGCCTGCGACGGACAAGATTGCGGTCACTGTGACCGACGCGCAGGGCGCCATCGACAAGGTCAATCTGATCTTCAATCTGACTGAAACGGCGGTCAGCCTCACCGGTACGCCCGAGAAGGACGTGTTCTTCGGGACCGTCTATCAGGACCAGTTCGTGTTTGCGGCCAATTCCAACCACGATACGATCGTGAACTTCACCTCCGGAACGGATCATATTGACCTGACGGCGCTCGGGACGATCAGCGACATCGGGGCCTGGATGAATCAACATGTGGCGGCGTCTGGCACCACGGACACCCTGATCACGTTTGATGCGGCAGATACGATCCTCCTGAAAGGCGTCAGCAGCCTTCAGGCGAGCGACATACTCCATGCCTAACGGCTACTGAGACACTGCGGCCGTGGTCCGTCCGATCGTAGCTGCCACCGGCTGCGGAAGCGTGATATTCAGCTAGCATGAAACGTCTCAAAATCCTGCGGCGGTGGTTTACGCGGAAGTTCGGGTTTGCGCGGCTGATGTGCCTTGGGCTGCTGGTCGTGTTTGCCGGCGCCCGGCTCTGGGATCCGCCGCCGATCCAGGAATTGCGGCTCCGCACCTTCGACATGTTTCAGTTGATCGATCCGCGCCACAAGACGGCGCGGCCGGTCACCATCGTCGACATCGACGACAAGAGCCTCGCCAAGCTCGGCCAGTGGCCGTGGCCGCGGACGCGGATCGCCGATTTGATCCAGAACCTCACCAATAATGGCGCGGTCGCGATCGGCTTCGACGTGGTGTTCTCGGAGGCCGACCGGCTCAACCCCGATATCGTCGCGAGCCAGATGCGCGATCTGGACGATGCCACCCGCGCCAAGCTGCGCGAGCTGCCGAGCAACGACCAGATCCTGTCCGAAGCGATCAAGCGCTCGCGCGTGGTGCTGGGCGAGACCGGGCAGCACGCCATATCCTCCGAGGTCGACAAGTCGCTGCCCTTCACCGGCGTCGCGACGGTCGGTGAGGAGGGCGCCGAACGCTTCCTGTTCGAATTCCCGGGCCTCCTGCGCAACGTGCCCGTCATCGAGAAGGTCGCAGCCGGCCGCGGCCTCTTCTCGATCAGGACCGAGCGCGACGGCCTGATCCGGCGCGTGCCGATGATCATGCGCGCCCAGGGCATGGTCATGCCCTCGCTCAGCCTCGAGATTCTGCGCGTCGTCACGGGCACGCCGACGCTGCTTGTCAGGACCGACAAGACCGGTGTGCGGGCCGTGCGTCTGAGGGGCGTGGAGATTCCGACCGACAGGAACGGTCAGCTGTGGGTGCACTATGCCCGCCAGGATCCCTCGATCTACGTCTCGGCCGCCGACGTGCTCGACAAACACGGTGCCGCCGGGCAAGTTCTCCGGCAAGCTGGTGCTGGTCGGCACTTCCGCGGTCGGACTGAACGACATCAAGACCACGCCGGTGTCCTCGACCATGCCGGGCGTCGAGATCCATGCGCAGGTGCTCGAAAGCGTGCTGAGCGGCGCCGTGATCTCGCAGCCGAACTACGCGCTTGGCGTCGAGCTGCTCGCGGCGCTCGTGATCGGAATTCTGGTCATCATCTTCACGCCGAATCTCGGACCGGTACGCCTCGTGCTTGCGGGTGCGACGTTCGCCGCGATCCTGATCGGCGTGTCCTGGTTCTTCTACGCGCAATATCGCTATCTCATCGACTTCACCTATCCGCTGCTCTCGACCACGGCGATTTATTTGACGCTGATCTTCGCCAGCTTCGTGCGCGAACAGCGGCAGCGCGTTCAGATCCGCGGCATGTTCGCGCAATACATGTCGCCGGTTCTGGTCGAGCAGCTCGCCCAGTCGCCGGAAAAGCTCGTGCTGGGCGGCGAGGAGCGCGAGATGACGATCATGTTCTCCGACGTGCGCGGATTCACCACCATATCGGAAACCTACAAGCACGATCCGCAGGGGCTCATCGCGCTCATGAACCGCTTCCTGACGCCGCTGACCGACGTGATCATCGATCAGAAGGGCTATATCGACAAATATATGGGCGACGCCATCATGGCGTTCTGGAACGCGCCGCTCGACGATGCCGCGCATGAGGTCAACGCCTGCGAGGCCGCGATCCAGATGCTCGAGAAGATCGACGCGGTGAACAAGGACCGCGAGCAGGAAGCCGCCGATGGCGGCCACGTCTACATCCCGCTCAATGTCGGTATCGGTCTCAACACCGGCATCGGCGTGGTCGGCAACATGGGCTCCGACCTGAAGAAGAACTATTCGGTGCTCGGCGACAGCGTGAACCTGGCCTCGCGCCTGGAAGGTCAGTCGAAAGAGTACGGCTTTCCCATCATCGTCGGCTCGAGGACCGCGCTCGCCGCCAAGGACAAGTTCGCAATCCTCGAGCTCGACTTCATCATGGTCAAGGGCAAGACCGAGCCGGAAGTGATCTACGCCATCGCCGGCCGCGGCGACGTGTTGCATTCTGGACCGTTCCAGCGCCTGCGCAACGTCACCATCGAGATGCTTGCCTGCTATCGCGGCCGCGACTGGCAGGGCGCGCTGGATGCGATCGAGCGCGGTCGTCGCAGCGAGGATGCCGACACGCTGGAAAAGCTGTTCGGGCTGTACGAAGCCCGCATCAAGGATTTCCAGATCAACCCGCCGGCGGAGGGCTGGACCGGGGCGTATGCGCTGCTGACGAAGTAAGGGGGCGAGAGGCTCTCGCTGCCGCCTCAACAAGAGGTGTCGTCCTGGCGTTCGCCAGGACGACGGCAGAGAGTTGAGCTGCCGCCTCACTCCACCCCGATCGTCGTCAGATCCTGGAACCAGTGCTGCGCTTGCACGAACTGCTTGATCTTAGGCGACAGTGCATGCGGGTTGGTGTCGTGGACCACCCACACCAGCGTGGCGTCGTCGACGATCAGCGCATGCGCCTGGGCCAGCAGTTCGTCCTGCTTGGTGGCATCGAAGGTCTGCTTGGCCTCGTCGATCAGCGCGTCGACCTTCGGGTTCTTGTAGCCGCCCCAGTTGACGCCGACCGGCGCGATCTGGCTCGAATGGAAGAAGCGGACGATGGCGTAAAGGGGATCCGAGGTGACGTAGGCGATGTTGTTGGCGGTGACGCCGGCGTTGATCTCGTCGGCCGCGCCCTTGCGCCAATGCGTATAGAGCGTCTCGAGCTCGACCACCTTGAAATCGATGTCGATGCCGATCTCCTTGAAGCTCTGCTGCAAAAACTCGTTCATCGGCAGCGACAGCATCTGGCCGGTGCCGCCTTGTGCGATGATGAAGGTGGCCTTCAGCGGCTTCGCCTTGGAGTAGCCGGCTTCCTCGACCAGCTTCTTCGCCGCGGCGACATCGTATTTCAGCTCGAAGCTCGGCTTGCCGAACCACGGGCTGGATGGATCGACCTGGCCCTTGGCGGGTTTTGCGAGGCCGTTCATCAGGCCGACCACTGCCTCACGATCGATCGCGAGATTGAGCGCCTTGCGCAGGCGGATGTCGGTCCAGGGCGAGCCCGGCAGCACGCTCAGATGATAATTCCAGACATGCGGCGTGATGTTATCGACGAGCTTCATGCCGGCCGCCTTGAGCTGCGGCACGGCGTCCGGCGCCGGCGTCTCGATCAGGTCCACCTGGCCGGCGAGCAGCGCGTTGGTGCGCGTCAGCGCCTCCGGCATCGGCACCAGCACGAGCTTGTCGACCTTGGGAATGCGCTTCTTGTTCCAATAATCCGGATTCTTCGTGAGCTCGGCGAGCTCGCGCGGCACCAGTTTCGTCAGTTTGAATGGGCCGGTCCCGGAGGGCTGGCTCGCGAACTTGTCCCAATCCTTGCCGAGCTTGTCGTATTGCGCGGGGCTCGACACAAGAAACCAGAGCATCTGGTAGGGAAAGAAGGAATCGACCGTCTTGGTGGTGATCTCCACTGTGGAATCGTCGATCTTGGTGTAGCTTGCGACCGAGGGCAGGCGGGTCTTCACCTGCGCGCTCTGCCGCTTGTCGAATTGCGGCGCCTTGTCGTTGAGCACCTTGTCCAGATTCCAGATCACCGCATCGGCATCGAACTCGCTGCCGTCGTGAAACTTCACGCCCTTGCGCAAGGTGAAGCGCCACTTGGTCTTGTTCGTGTCGTCGACCTTCCACTCCGTGGCCAGTCCCGGCACCAGCTTGCCGGGCCGGTCGGCGACGTCCATCTCCCAGGCCACCAAGGGGTCGTAGATCGTGTAGGCCGTGAACTGATAGGCGCCGGCACCGCGGTCGGGCTGGCCTGTCGTCAGCGGAATATCCGCCATCGAGATGCCGTAGCGCACCACCGTTTCGGCACGCGCCGAAATTGCGGAAAACGCCAGCGCTAGCACGGCGAGACAGGTCGACAGTCGGATATGCATGGCCCATAGCTCCCAGGGAGAAATCAGGGCCAAACCTGCAATCTTGGTGCCAGAATAGGCAGCGGGGTGCCCTCGCCGACGTCCGATCACAAGGACTTGTCGTCGCAGGGGCAATTCGCAGAATAAGTTTCCCCATTGGCACAGCCATTGCATACGATTGCATCAAAATTAATCATCGAAAGCCGGAAGAGGACTGAGACGATGCTTATCAAGAAGACGACCCGCGCGGCGCTGATTGCGGCGCTGGCCCTGACGAGTGCGGCAGCGTGGCCGCGCGTGGCCAGTGCCGACACTGTGCTGCGGATCGGCATGACCGCTGCCGATATTCCGCGCACGCTGGGCCAGCCGGATCAGGGTTTTGAAGGCAACCGCTTCACCGGCCTCACCATGTATGACGCGCTGACCGGCTGGGACCTGTCCTCGGCCAACGAGGCCAGCGTGGTGATCCCCGGCCTTGCCACCGAGTGGAAGGTCGACCATGCCGACAAGACCAAATGGACATTCAAGCTGCGCCCCGGCGTCACCTTCCATGACGGCTCGCCGTTCAACGCCGATGCCGTGGTGTGGAACGTCGAGAAAGTGCTGAAGCAGGACGCGCCGCAATTCGACGCCAGCCAAGTCGGCGTTACGGCGTCGCGCATGCCGACGCTGGCGTCCGCGAAGAAGATCGACGACATGACGGTCGAACTCACCACCAAGGAGCCCGACAGCTTCCTGCCGATCAACCTCACCAACCTGTTCATGGCGAGCCCGGCGAAGTGGCAGCATTTTTATGACAAGGCGGAAGGCGCCGACGCCAAGGCGAAGTCGCAGGCCGCATGGACCGCCTTTGCCAAGGACGCCGCGGGCACTGGCCCGTGGAAGATGGCGGCCTTCACCCCGCGCGAGCGGCTCGAACTGGTCAAGAACGCGAGCTATTGGGACAAGGCGCGCGTGCCCAAGGTCGACAAGATGGTGCTGTTGCCGATGCCGGAAGCGAATGCACGCACCGCGGCGCTGCTCTCCGGACAGGTTGATTGGATCGAGGCGCCGGCGCCGGAGGCGCTGCCTGAATTGAAGCAGCGCGGCTTCAAGCTTTACGCCAACGAGCAGCCGCATGTCTGGCCGTGGCAGTTCTCGCGCGTCGAAGGCTCGCCCTGGAACGATATCCGCGTGCGCAAGGCGGCAAACCTCTGCATCGACCGCGAAGGTCTCAAGGACGGTCTGCTTGCAGGGTTGATGGTGCCCGCGACCGGCACTTTTGAGCCCGGCCATCCCTGGCGCGGAAAGCCGACCTTCGAGATCAAGTATGACAAGGCTGCCGCGCAGAAGCTGATGCAGGAGGCAGGCTTCGGTCCGAACAAGAAGCTGACGGTCAAGACCCAGACCTCGGCGTCCGGCTCGGGCCAGATGCAGCCGCTGCCGATGAACGAATATATCCAGCAGGCACTGGCCGAATGCTATTTCGACGTGCAGCTCGACGTCATCGAATGGAATACGCTGTTCACCAACTGGCGCCGCGGCGCCAAGGATCCCAGCGCCAATAGCTCGAATGCCACCAACGTCACCTATGCGGCGATGGATCCGTTCTTCGCCCTGGTGCGCTTCCTGCAGTCGGGCATGGCGCCGCCGGTCTCGAACAATTGGGGCTTTATCAACAATCCCAAGTTCGATGAACTGGTGAAGAAGGCGCGGCAAACCTTTGATCCCGCCGCGCGTGACGCCGCGCTCGCCGAACTGCACGCGGCCTCTGTCGACGACGCCGCCTTCCTCTACGTCGCCCACGACGTCGGGCCCCGCGCCATCAGCCCGAAGGTGACAGGCGTCGTGCAGCCGAAGAGCTGGTTCATCGACTTCTCGCTGGTGTCGATTCAGTAGTGAGCTGCTAGCAACGTACTCGCTGTACCCTCTCCCCTTGCGGGAGAGGGTGGCTTCGCTTTAGCGAAGCCGGGTGAGGGGTCTCTCTCCGCGAATGCGGTCCTCTCAACGCAGCATCATCCGCGGAAACAACCCCTCATCCGGCGCCGTAGCCGAAGCTCCGCTTCGGCGTCGTCTTAAAAAAACGGCCTGAGGCGGCCTATGCCACCTTCTCCCACAAGGGGAGAAGGGAAGAAAGAATCCGACGTGCTCGCCTATATCGCCAGACGCATCGTCTATGTCGTCCCGATCGTCATCAGCGTGGCGCTGGTGTGCTTTCTGCTTGTGCACATCACGCCGGGCGATCCGCTCGTCGCGGTGCTGCCGGCCGATGCGTCGCAGGAGCTTGCCGCACAACTCCGCGCCGCCTACGGTTTTGACCGCCCGTTGCCGGTGCAGTTCGGCCTGTGGCTGATGCGCGCGCTGCATGGCGATCTCGGCAATTCCATCGCCAGCGGGCGTCCCGTGCTTGCCGAGGTCATGCGCGCGGTCAGCAACACCGTCACGCTGGCGATTGCCGCGGCCATCATCGGCTTCACCATGGGCATCCTGCTCGGCCTGATCGCCGGCTATTTCCGCGAGACCTGGGGTCGACAAGCTGGCGACGTCCTTTGCCATCGCCGGAGTTTCGGTGCCGCATTATTGGCTCGGCATGGTGCTCGTCATCATCTTCTCGGTCCAGCTGAACTGGTTGCCCGCGGTCGGCGCCGGGCCCGGCGGCTCCACCGCCTGGGCCTGGGACTGGGAGCATCTCAAATATCTCGTGCTGCCGGCGATCACGACCTCGGTGATCCCGATGGGCATCGTCACCCGCACGGTGCGCGCGCTGACCGGCGATATCCTCAGCCAGGATTTTGTCGAGGCGCTGCGTGCAAAAGGCCTGCATGAGCGCGGTGTGTTCCGCCACGTCATCAAGAACGCTGCGCCCACCGCGCTCGCGGTGATGGGGCTTCAACTGGGTTACATGCTCGGCGGCTCGATCCTGATCGAGACCGTGTTCTCCTGGCCGGGCTCGGGCTTCCTGCTCAACTCCGCGATCTTCCAGCGCGACCTGCCGCTGCTGCAGGGCACGATCCTGATCCTGGCGCTGTTCTTCGTCTTTCTCAATCTGCTGGTCGACATCGCGCAAGCCGCGATCGATCCGCGCATCAAGCGGGGCTAGCGATGAGCGAGCTTCCTTTGTCCGTCACAAGCAATGCGGCGCTTCAGGCCGCGCCCGCGACCAAGGCGCGCGGCTATTGGGCGACCGTCGGCCGCCGCATCCGGCGCGACAAGGTCAGCATGGTCTGCGCGCTGGTGCTGCTGTTGATCTTCCTGTCCGCGATCGTTGCGCCGTGGCTCGGTCTGGAAGATCCCTACAAGGGCTCGATGATCCGGCGCCTTCGGCACATCGGCACATCAGGCTACCCGCTTGGCACCGACGAGCTCGGTCGCGATATGCTGGCGCGGCTGATCTATGGCGGGCGGCTGTCGCTTCTCATCGGCATTTTGCCGGTGATCCTCGCCTTCTGCATCGGCACCTCGCTCGGCCTCGTCGCCGGCTATGTCGGCGGCAAGCTCAACACCGCGATCATGCGCACGATCGACGTGTTCTACGCGTTTCCGTCCGTGCTGCTGGCGATTGCGATCTCCGGCGCCCTCGGAGCCGGCATCCTCAATTCCATCGTGTCGTTGACCGTTGTGTTCGTGCCGCAGATCACCCGCGTCGCCGAAAGCGTCACGACAGGCGTGCGCAACATGGACTTCGTCGACGCCGCGCGTGCCTCAGGTGCCGGTCCATTCACCATTATGCGCGTGCATATCCTCGGCAATGTGCTCGGTTCGATCTTCGTCTATGCCACCAGCCTGATTTCGGTCTCGATGATCCTAGCGGCAGGCCTCTCATTCCTCGGCCTCGGCACCAAACCGCCGGAGCCGGAATGGGGCCTGATGCTGAACACCTTGCGCACCGCGATCTACGTCAACCCCTGGGTCGCCGCGCTCCCCGGTGCGATGATCTTCGCAGTCTCGATCTGCTTCAACCTGCTCTCGGACGGCCTGCGTAGCGCCATGGACATCAGGAACTAGCCATGAGCGAAACCAACGCTTCCGTCGTGATGCTGGAACCGGTCGAGGACCGCGGCGGCGTCGCGCAGCCGCTGCTTCAGGTCAATGGCCTCACCAAGCATTTTCCGGTTCGTGGCGGATTGTTCGCCGCAAAGCGCACCGTGCGCGCGGTAGACAACGTGTCCTTCTCCGTCGCCAAGGGCGAGACCGTCGGCATCGTCGGTGAATCCGGCTGCGGCAAGTCGACTACCGCGCGGCTGCTGATGCACCTGATGCCGCGCGATACCGGCGACATCATCTATGACGGCATGAGTGTCGGGCAGTCGCTCAGCTTGCGCGAACTGCGCCGCGGCATGCAGATGGTGTTCCAGGATTCCTACGCCTCGCTCAATCCGCGCCTGACCATCGAGGAATCGATCGCCTTCGGCCCGAAGGTGCACGGCATGGCGGACGGCGCGGCGCGTGCGTTGGCGCGCGAGCTGCTGGGCAAGGTGGGGCTGGTCCCTGCAAACTTCGCCAATCGCTACCCGCACGAGATCTCCGGCGGCCAGCGCCAGCGCATCAACATCGCACGTGCGCTGGCGCTGTCGCCGCGGCTGGTGATCCTCGATGAAGCGGTCTCCGCGCTCGACAAGTCCGTCGAGGCGCAGGTGCTCAATTTGCTCGCCGATCTCAAGAGCGAGTTTGGGCTGACCTATCTCTTCATCAGCCACGATCTCAACGTCGTCCGCTACATCAGCGATCGCGTGCTGGTGATGTATCTCGGCGAGGTCGTCGAGCTCGGCCCGGTCGACCGGGTCTGGGACAGGCCTGCGCATCCCTATACGCGTGCGCTGCTGGCCGCGATGCCGTCCTCCGATCCTGATAGCCGAACCGAGACGCCGCCGATCACGGGCGATCCGCCCAATCCGATCGATCCGCCGTCGGGCTGCCGCTTCCATACCCGTTGTCCGTTTGCGGAGCCGCTCTGCGCAAATGCGACACCAAAGCTCACCGCGCTCGATACAATGGGCCACGAGGCCGCGTGCTACATGGCGATCCCAGGGTTCAGGCCATAGCCGCTCGCCGAAGGAGGAAACCGCATGACGAGACCGACGACAAAAGAGATCAAGGCGACGGCGCAGGTCGCAGGCGTTCCCGTCGACGACGAGATCGCGACGCGCATCTCCAATTCCATCGGACCTGCCTTTGAAGGCTTTGCGGCCATCGCCGGCACGTTGCCGTTCGACCTCGAGCCCGCGCTGTACCCGATCGCGCAGACGCAGAAGGTGTCGAAATGAGTACCGAGCCTGCATTGATGACGCTTGCCGAGGTCGCGCGTGCGATCGCGATGAAGCAGGTGTCCTCACATGAGGTCACGCGCGCGCTGTTGCACCGCATCGCGCAATGGCAGCCGCATCTCAACGCCTTCATGTCGATCGAATCGGAGGCCGCGCTGAAGGCCGCCGACGCTGCCGACGCCGAACTCGCCAAAGGCGAAGTCCGCGGGCCGCTGCATGGCGTGCCGCTCGCGCACAAGGACATGTATTACGACGCCGGCCACGTCGCGACCTGCGGCTCGCTGATCCGTCGCGATTTCGTACCGACGGTGACCTCCACCGCCTTGCAGCGCCTGAAGGACGCCGGCCAGGTCCGCCTTGGCACGCTGCATCTGGCGGAGTTCGCCTATGGCCCGACCGGCCACAACGCCCATTACGGTCCGGTGCGCAATCCCTGGAACGTCGCGCATATCACTGGTGGCTCGTCGTCGGGCTCCGGCTCGGCGGTCGCGGCGCGGCTGACCTATGCGGCGCTGGGCTCCGACACCGGCGGCTCGATCCGCATGCCCGCGCATTTCTGCGGCGTCACCGGGCTGAAGACCACCGTGGGCCGCGTCAGCCGCGCCGGGGCGATGCCGCTGTCGCAGTCGCTGGACACGGTCGGCCCGCTTGCCCGCACCGCGGAGGACTGCGCGCTGCTGCTGGCATTGATGGCCGGCCCTGATTCCCAAGATTCGACCTGCAGCCACGAACCGCTTTCCGACTATGTCGGCGCGACCAAGGGCTCGCTCAAAGGTCTTAAAATCGGCGTCCCTTCGTCCTTCTATGTCGACGATCTCGACGGCGAGGTCGCGCGCGTGCTCGACGAGACCATCGCCGTTCTCAAGCGCCAGGGCGCCGACATCGTCACAGTCGAGCTGCCGGACCAGCGGCAATTGTCCGCGGCAAGCCAGCTCGTTCTCGCGGCCGAAGCGGCCGCGTTCCACAAGCGCTGGATGATCGAGCGTCCGCAAGATTACGGCCCGCAGGTCCTGATGCGGCTTCAGAACGGTCTTGCCGTTCCCGCCATTACCTATCTCGAGGCGATGCGCTGGCGCGGCCCGGCGCTCGCCGCGCACAATGCGGCGACCGCAGGCGTTGACGCGATTATCGCACCGGCTTCTCCCGTGCCGGCGCCGACGATCGAGGAGAGCGACGTCGGCGGCGGGCCGAACGCGCCGGCGCTGTTGCAGCGGCTGACGCTGTTCACCCGTCCGGTGAACTTTCTCGGCCTGCCGTCGCTCACCGTGCCCTCAGGCTTCACCAAGAGCGGTCTTCCGATTGGCATGCAGCTGATCGGCCGCTCCTTCGACGAGGCGACCTTGCTCACCATCGGCGCGGCATTCCAGCGCGTCACCGACTATCACGATAGGTTGCCGAAACTTCCGTCATGACAAAGCTCGTCGAGATCTCAGGCCTCAACATCCGCTTTACTGGGGAGCGCACGGTCTATGCCGTGAACGATCTCAGTCTCTCGATCGGCGATGGCGAGGTGCTGGGCCTGCTCGGCGAGTCCGGTTCGGGCAAGAGCGTGACCTTGCGCGCGCTGATGCGGCTATTGCCGAAGAAGCGCACGCAGATCACGGGCAAGGTCAACGTCATGGGCCGCGACGTGCTCGCCATGAACGACGAGCAGCTGTCGTCGTTCCGCGGCCAGACGGTATCGATGATCTTCCAGGAGCCCGCGCTCGCGCTCGATCCGGTCTACACCATCGGCGCGCAGATCGCCGAAAGCGTCGTGCGGCACGAGGGCAAAAGCCATGCGGAGGGACGCGCGAGAGCACTCGACATGCTCGAGGTCGTGCGCATTCCTTCCGCCAAGCGTCGTCTCGATGCCTATCCGCACGAGATGTCCGGCGGCATGCGTCAGCGCGCGATGATCGCGCTGGCGCTCGCCTGCCGGCCGAAGATCCTGCTGGCGGACGAGCCGACCACGGCGCTCGACGCCACCGTGCAGATCCAGATCCTGCTGCTGCTACGCGAGCTGCAGCGCGAATTCGGTATGTCCGTCATCTTCGTCACCCACGACATCGGCGTCGCCATCGAGATCTGCGACCGCGTCGCGGTGATGTATGCCGGCCAGATCGTGGAGCAGGGCACGCTTCGCGACATCGTCCGCTCGCCGGTACATCCCTATGCCAAGGGACTGCTCGCCTCCACCATCCATGGCGCCAAGCGGGGGCAGCGGCTTGAAACCATCCCCGGCACGCCGCCCTCGCTGGCTGAAAAGCCCAACACCTGCTCTTTCGCCCCCCGCTGCGCCGTGGCCCAGCCTCGCTGTCTGGAGCAACTGCCCGCGAATGTGGAAGTGGGAGCGGGCAGGGCGGCTAGGTGTGTGCTGGCGGAGCCGGTCACCGCGCTGTCCTAATATTTGGACCGGGGACCGGGGAACAGCATTCACACCTCATTCATCCCGGTTCCAGTTCCATGGGCCGTTCACGGAGAGGACCGCACTGATGCACATTTCCAACGAAGGCCTGCTTGTCATCCTGTTCGTCGGCCTGGTTGCCGGTTGGCTGGCGGGCAAGGTGGTGCGCGGAACCGGGTTCGGCATCATCGGTGACATCGTGGTCGGCATCGCCGGCGCGCTAGTCGCAAGCTTCCTGTTCCCGAAGCTCGGCATTCACATCGGCACCGGGCTGATATCCGAAATCGTCTATTCCGCGATCGGCGCGGTTATCCTGCTGCTGGTGGTGCGGCTGGTACGCGGCGGCGGCCGGTTCTAATGGCGCCCGAGTTCAATTGATCGAACTTTTGACCTGTCCCCGCCCGGGGAGAGGTGACATGTCTGCAAGAAAAAGCCGCAAGAACGTGAGATTCCGGACTTGCGTGCGAGGCTGGTCGGGGGTGATGTGGACCAAAGGGGTCCCGGATTATTCGGCTGCGTTGGGCGAGGAGCGCAAACGCGATATTAATCCGGGTCAATTACTCCTGAATTCGCCTTTGAAATCAGGGGCTTTGGCTCCCACCCGAAAGAGATCAGACTGATGGCAGCCGTTCCCGGCCTCCGCCGTTCAGAGCTCGGTGACGCGCTGCGCACTTGTCGCGCGGCGTTCGTCGGCGTCGGCTTGATGAGCTGCATGATCAACCTGCTCTATCTGACCGGGTCGATCTTCATGCTGGAGGTCTACGACCGGGTGCTGCCGAGCCGCAGCATTCCGACGCTGGTCGGCCTGATCGTCCTCGCCAGCTTCCTCTACATGGCGCAGGGCGTGCTCGACATGATCCGCAATCGGATCCTGGGGCGGGTCGGAACCGCGCTGGACGAGGCCCTGAACAAGCGCGTGTTCGACACCATCGTGCGCCTGCCGCTACTGGTTGGCAGCCGCAACGAGGGCCTGCAGCCGCTGCGCGATCTCGACAATGTCCGCTCCTTCCTCGGTGGCATGGGACCGAGCGCGTTCTTCGACCTGCCCTGGCTGCCGCTCTATCTCGCCATCTGCTTCGCCTTCCACGTCATGATCGGCGTCACCGCGCTGATCGGCGCCATCATCCTGGTCGGACTGACGCTGGTCACCGAGTTCATGTCCCGCCAGCCGGCGCGCGAGGCGATGGGGCTCGCCGCCCAGCGCAACGACATCGCCCAGTCCAGCCGCCGCAACTCCGAGGTGATGGTGTCGATGGGCATGGCCGGCCGGATGAACGCGCGCTGGAGCGAGGCCAACGAAAAATATCTCGACGGCAACCAGCGTGCGAGCGACGTCGCCGGCGGTCTCGGCGCGGTCGCAAAAGTGCTGCGCATGATGCTGCAATCGGCCGTGCTCGCCGTCGGCGCCTATCTCGTCATCCACCAGGAGGCGACCGCCGGCATCATCATCGCCGGCTCGATCCTCTCGGCCCGTGCGCTTGCGCCGGTCGATCTTGCGATCGCGCACTGGAAATCCTTTGTCGCGGCACGTCAGAGCTGGCACCGCCTGACCCGTCTTTTGGAGCAGATGCCGGCGCAAACGATGCCGACCCAGTTGCAGGCGCCCACCAGCCGCCTTTCGGTCGAAGGCGTCGCCATGGTGCCCCCCGGCGACCAGCGCGTCATCGTCCAGGACATCACCTTTGCGCTCGAAGCCGGCAACGGCCTCGGCGTGATCGGACCGAGCGGCTCCGGCAAGTCGTCGTTGATCCGCGCGCTGGTCGGCGTCTGGCAGCCGGTCCGCGGCAAGGTGCGGCTTGACGGCGCGGCGCTCGACCAATGGTCGTCGGACATGCTCGGCCGCCACATCGGCTATCTGCCGCAGGACGTCGAGTTGTTCGGCGGCACCATCGCACAGAACATCAGCCGCTTCGATCCCGACGCCACCTCCGACGGCATCATCGCTGCCGCGAAAGAGGCCGGCGTGCACGAGATGATCATCAAGATGCGCGAGGGCTACAACACCCAGGTCGGCGAGCAGGGCACCTCGCTCTCCGCAGGCCAGGCGCAGCGCGTGGCGCTGGCGCGCGCGCTCTACGGCAACCCGTTCCTGATCGTGCTCGACGAGCCCAATTCCAATCTCGACACTGAAGGCGACGAGGCACTGACCCGCGCCATCCGTGGGGCGCGCGAGCGCGGTGCCGTCGTCATCGTGGTGGCGCACCGCCCGATCGGCGTGGAAGCGGTCGACCAGATCCTGGTGCTGCGCGACGGCCGCATGCAGGCCTTCGGGCCGAAGGAACAGGTCCTCGCCCAGGTACTCCAGCCGCGTGTGACGCCGCCGACACCGATCAAGATCGTCAGCGAAAGCGGAGCCAAGGCATGAGCACGATGGCGATCGGCGGCGGGAAGCCTGCCGCAAAGCGAACGGTGCGGGAATCGATCCGATTTCACCTGATGCTCGGTCTCGCGATCGTGCTGGTCCTGGCCGTCGGCCTTGGCGGCTGGGCATCGACGGTGCAGATCTCGGGCGCGCTGATCGCGCCGGGCCAGATCGTGGTCGAATCCAACGTCAAGAAGGTGCAGCATCCGACCGGCGGCGTGGTCGGCGAGGTGCGCGCCCGCGACGGCGACGTGGTCAAGGCAGGTGACATCGTGGTGCGGCTCGACGACACCGTCACCAAGGCGAACCTCGCCATCGTCACCAAGAATCTCGACGCCGCGCAGGCGCGCACGGCGCGGCTTCAGGCCGAGCAGCGCGGGATCGACAAGCTGGAGTTTCCGCAAGTCCTGCTCGAGCGCGGCAACGATCCCGATGTCAAGAACCTGCTCTCCGCCGAGACCAAGCTGTTCGACGTCCGTGTCAACGGCCGCGCCGGCCAGAAGGCGCAGCTTCGCGAGCGCGTCCAGCAACTCAACGAGGAGATCGAGGGGCTCTCCGCGCAGGAGAGAGCCAAGGACAAGGAAATCTCGCTGGTGCAGCAGGAGCTCGTCGGTGTCCGCGATCTCTATGACAAGCACCTGGTGCAGATCTCCCGCCTGACCACGCTCGAACGCGATTCCGCCCGACTCAACGGCGAGCGCGCGCAATACATTGCCTCGCGCGCGCAGGCCAAGGGCAAGATCACCGAGACCGAGCTCCAGATCATCCAGGTCGACAAGGACATGGTGAGCGAGGTCTCGAAGGATTTGCGCGAGACCAACGACAAGATCGGCGAAATGATCGAGCGCAAGGTCGCGGCCGAAGATCAGCTTCGCCGCGTTGACATCCGCGCGCCGCAGGACGGCATGGTGCTGCAATCGACGGTGCACACCGTCGGCGGCGTCGTCACCGCCGGTGACGCACTCATGCTGATCGTGCCGCAGGCCGATGATCTCCAGGTCGAGGCCAAGGTCAATCCGGTCGATATCGACAAGCTCCAGATCGGCCAGAAGACGCTGCTGCGTCTGTCCGCCTTCAACCAGCGCACCACGCCCGAGCTCAACGGCGTCGTCAGCCGCGTCTCGCCCGACGTCACCACCGATCAGCGCACCGGCCAGAGCTACTACACCATCCGCGTCTCGTTGCCAGCGGAAGAGGTCGCCAAACTCGGCGACTCCAAGCTGATCCCCGGTATGCCGGCGGAGGCCTTCGTCCAGACCGGTGACCGCACCATGCTGTCCTATCTGATGAAGCCGCTGCACGACCAGTTCATGCGGGCGTTCCGGGAGAAGTGACGCGCGAAAGCGCGTCATCCCATTCGTCATTGCGAGCGCAGCGAAGCAATCCAGTCTGCCTTCGCAGCGAAATTTCTGGATTGCTTCGCTACGCTCGCAATGACGGCGAGCCTTCGTTCTTGCTATAGTTCGATTCAGCCCCAGCAACCCGGCGTCGAACAATGCAATCCATCCAATCCCCACCGTCCATCGCCACCGAATCCTTCTCCGACGCTGGTCTCGCCGTCGCCCGCCTCGAAGAGATCTACGAGCGCAACACAAAGTTCCTGCGCGACCGGTTCGAGGCTTACGTCAACGGCGAGGCGATCACGACGCGGGTGCGGGCCTTCTATCCCTTCGTCCGCGTCACCACTGCGACGCATGCGCGGCTGGATTCGCGGCTCGCCTACGGCTTCGTCGCCCGGCCCGGTGTGCACGAGACCAGCGTCACGCGTCCGGATCTGTTTCGGACCTATCTCACCGAGCAGATCGGATTGTTGATTCAGAACCACGGCGTCCCGGCCGAAATCGGCGAATCCGGCGAACCGATTCCCGTTCACTTCGCCTACCGCCGCGACATCAACATCGAGGCGGCCATCACCACCAGCGAGAACTTCGCCGTCGCGGGATCGCTGCGCGATGCGTTCGACGTGCCTGATTTGGCCACCATGGACGATGCCATCGCCGACGGCACTTTCGAGCTCCAGCCCGGCGCGCCCGAGCCGCTATCGCTGTTTCGGGCGGCCCGCGTCGACTACTCGTTGCGCCGGCTCTACCACTACACCGGCACGGACCCCGAATATTTCCAGAACTTCGTGATCTTCACCAACTACCAGTTCTATGTCGATGCCTTCGCGCAGCTCTGCCAGCAGCGGCTTCAGTCCGGCGAAGCCGGCTTCGAGGCATTCGTCGCTCCCGGCAATGTACTCACGCGCAGCGGCGGCGCGATGACGGGCGTTGCGCCCGCCCGCACGCCGCAGATGCCGGCCTTTCACCTGGTCGAGCCCGGCTATCGCGGCATCACCCTGATCAACATCGGCACCGGCCCGTCCAACGCGCGCAACGTCACCGACCACGTGGCCGTGCTGCGGCCCCATGCCTGGCTGATGCTCGGCCATTGCGCGGGCCTGCGCAACACGCAGCGGCTCGGCGACTACGTCCTTGCGCATGGTTACGTGCGTGAGGACCATGTGCTCGACCGCGAGCTGCCGCTGTGGGTGCCGATCCCGGCGCTGGCGGAGATGCAGGTCGCACTCGAAGAGGCCGTCGAGGACGTCACGGGCCTCGAAGGTTTCGAGCTGAAGCGTCTGATGCGCACGGGTACCGTCGCGAGCGTGGACAATCGCAACTGGGAGATCTCCGGCCCGGCGGTGATCCGCCGTCTGTCGCAATCGCGCGCAGTTGCACTCGACATGGAATCGGCCGCGATTGCCGCCAACGGCTACCGTTTCCGCGTCCCCTACGGCACGCTGCTATGCGTCTCCGACAAGCCCTTGCACGGCGAGATCAAGCTCGCGGGCATGGCCAGCGAATTCTACCGCCGCCGCGTCGGCCAGCATCTCGATATCGGCCTGAAGGCGCTGGAACGGCTCAAGCAGCAGGAATCGGAGCGGTTGCATTCGCGAAAGCTCCGCAGTTTCGCCGAAGTCGCGTTCCAGTAGCGCGTCCCTCCCACTTGCCGGCAGGATCTGGCAGCAAGGCTGTCGCACGCACGACACTGACGTCTCCGTGAGAACGCGAGCATTCCGGAATACCGCCGTCGGAGCAGGGTTATCCACGTCGTCTGGGTTGCGTTGTCAGAAACAGGAGGCAGCAATGATCACAGCGATGATCAAATTTTTCGTGCCGGGAATGCTCGCAGCGACGTTGTTCGCTTCGCCAGGGCTGGCCGCGGGAGGCGGTGGCGGCGGTGGCGGTGGCGCCAGTTCCACCGATCCCTATGCGGGCGCCTATTCGGACCAGAAAGCGCAGCCAGCCTACCCGAAACGTTCCAACCCCAAGGCAACCCAGAAAGGCAAGAAGCCGAACAACCAGTCGCGCATCGGTGACCCCGCATTCGCGGCCGGCTATCGTGTGGCCTATGACACGATCTACGAGCGCAACGACTACGCGGCTGCGATCGAGCAGTTGAAAGCGTTGGACCATGACGATCGTCCGAACGTCGCCAACCTCATCGGCTACTCCTATCGCAAGCTCGGCGACTACAAGCAGTCGCAGATCTGGTACGAGCGCGCGCTGAAGGCCGATCCGAATCACGTGCTGACCTGGCAGTATTATGGGCTCTGGCAGCTCGAGCAGGGCAACCGCGAGCAGGCGATGTATCACCTAAGTCGTATCGCCACGATCTGCGGCCGCGATTGCGAAGAGTACAAGTCTCTGGCGATTGCGCTGGACAAACCTACTGGCACTGCTCTCGTTTACTGAGACCGTAGGGCGGGGCTAGCGAAGCGTAACCCGCCAATTCCGACGACAGCTCGGGACAAGGAGTGGGCTGCGCCTTCGGCTAACGCACCCCACGCATGGTGACAAGGCGTCAGATTTTCAGCATTGTCCGGCGCGGGGGCTCGACCGGGACGACTTGATGCCACTCATGCGCGACAGGATCATTGGCCATGATCTCGAACGGCTGGCCTTTCTCTTCACCATGCTGAACGACGGCGAGGTCGTGCAGTGCCAGATCAGCGACGCCGCGATGGACGAGCTTGCGGGCATGCAGGGTACCGAAAGCAGCGCGCGGCAGGCGCAGTTCATGTCGCTGCGCGAGACCATCGAGCGGCTCGCGTCAGACCTCTACGACGAGGCGCCGAGGGTCAGGGGCCATGTCGTGCGGATTTTTACGCGACATCTGCAGCGATAATGCCACTCCAGCCTCCGCCGTCATGCCCCAAGCTTGATCGCTGCAATTCGTCGCGCTTGGTTTCTCTAAAGCATTCGCTAACCAAACAATCTTTTCGCAGCAATCCTAAGACATGCAAAGCCAGACATTATCCAGCCATGAATTGGTTACTCGTACAGGTTAGGTCACGAACCTGGAGCCCAGAGGCTTGCTTCGACCTTGAAGAAGTCACTATGGACGCGCCCGAAGCTTGGAGTGCCTCTGTGTTTGACCGAGCGCAAAGGAAAGCCGACCACGTCCGGAACTCCGGTATCCAACGGTTCCCGATTTCATGGCGGCCGCCAGAGGGCGCCGATGGTCGCGCACAAACCCCGCACGAGTGATCCCGTGACAAAAGAGATTGTTGGAAATGACGCGAGCCGCGAGTCCGGTCGCTACGTCAATCCGGACAAGACGCTGCCAAAGAGTTGGCGGCTTGCAATCGCCATAGCGGTCGGGTGCGGATTTGTGGGCCTTGTGCTCCGCTACCTCGCCCGGGAGCACGCGACCGACGACACCATTCGGTATGTGATCCCCTGGTATGTCTTTGCTCGAGATCACGGCGTTGGTGGGCTGGCCGAAGCTTTTACCAACTATACCCCGTTTTTCAGCTATCTCCTGTTGATTGCCGCTCGATTTGATGGCCTAGGCGAGCCACTTTCCCTCCTGAAGATGATCTCGGCAGTATTCGAGTTTGGCTGCGCGATCGCTGTGGCCCAGATCGTCTGGCAAGCTACAAAGGTGCCATTGCGCGCGTCCCTGGGCTTCTGTGCCGTTTGGCTTGCACCGACGGTGATCTTCAACGGGGCAGTATGGGGGCAGACTGATTCGATCTGGACCTTCTTCACGCTGGTTTCCGTGGCGCTGTTCATGCGGGACCGAAATGGCGTGGTGTCATTTGCGTTGGCCTTTTCGGTGAAGGCCCAGGCCGCATTCCTGGGGCCCTTCGTGCTCGGCATGATTTTGCGCCGCAAGATACACGTGGCGTGGCTCGCCACTATTCCCGGGATCTATGTGGTCCTCGCCATTCCGGTTCTCGTCGCCGGCAGATCCTTGGCCTCTGTGTTCGAGGTCTATCTAGACCAGGCCAACACCTTTCACCGTCTCACCATGAATGCAGCGAACATCTGGGTGTTGGCTGGGGCAACGCCGTACGCGATCGGAGTCGCGGCCGGTCTGGCGCTCGCAGCGGCGAGCGGGCTCGCCTTGTCGATCTTCATCGCGCGCTCCAAGCAAGCGGGGCCGGAGTTTATTCTGCTCGCCGCGTGTGTATCGCTCATGCTCATGCCGTATCTCCTCCCGAAGATGCACGAGCGCTACTTCTACGCGTTCGAACTAGCGTCCATCGCGCTCGCCTGCCTCAATCCGCGCTATTTGCCCTTCGCGGCGATTGCTCAAGTCGACGGCGTGTTATCCTATCTCGCGTTCGAAAGCGGGATCGTCCTGGGCCTGCTGCCGGCGGCACTCTGCAACACCGTTCTCGTGTTCTACCTCGTGCTTGATCTTTGGCGCGGCGAACGTGGATTTCGCTTTCCGAGGTTTGCCTGGCTCGGCTTCATCGTGTCGATTGCGGGATTGCTCTCCAATCTGGTCTTCAAAGGTGCCAGTTGGAACGTGTCCCCCGTGTACCTGCTCACCGCTAGTCTCGCCACGGTTATGACGCTGCTGCTCCTGAAAGAGTCGCGTCGCAGCTCGGCCGACAGCCCGGACCGGTTGCCTTGACTTCAACTCTCGCCCGGTCAAGCCGGGGGGCTGATAGCTGTTTCGGAGCAACACGGGAGCGCCGGCAATCAGCTGTCGAATATGATGACGCTGCGCAGCGTCTTGCCGGCTTTCATGTTGGCAAAACCTTCGTTGATCTCGGAGAGCTTCAGCTTGGCCGAAATCCAGTCTTCCAGATGCAGCCGTCCGCGCAGGTAGAAATCCACCAGCCGCGGCATGTCGACGCGAAAGTGGTTCGAGCCCATCGAGGAGCCCTGGATCCTGCGCTCGCGCAGGAAGTCGAAGCCGTGCAGCTCGATCTTCTGGCCGAACGGAATCATGCCGACGATGGTGGCCGTGCCGCCCGAGGCGAGCATGCCGAAAGCCTGCTCGGCGGTCTCCTTGCGGCCGAGCACCTCGAAGGAATGATGCACGCCGCCATTGGTGAGATCGCGCACCTGCTTCACGACGTCGCCGTCGGCAGGGTTGATGATGTCGGTAGCGCCCAGCTTGGTCGCGAGCTGCAGCTTTGCCGGATTCGTGTCGATGGCAATGATGCGGCCGGCACCCGCGATCTGCGCGCCGTTGATCGCAGCCATGCCGACACCGCCGCAGCCGATCACGGCCACGGTCTCGCCGGCCGTCACCTTCGCCGTGTTCACGACCGCGCCATAGCCGGTGATGACGCCGCAGCCGATCAGCGCGGCGAGATCGAGCGGCATCTCCTTGCGGATTTTGACGATCGCGTTCTCATGCACCAGCATCTGCTCGGCGAAGGAGGAAAGATTGAGGAACTGATGCAGCTTCTCCGAGCGGGCCCACTGCATCCGATTGGAGGCACCCGGCAGCAATTTCACCGTGGTGTCGGTGCAGAGCACCGTGCGGCCCGTGGTGCAATTGTCGCAGGTACCGCAGAACACCGACAAACAGGTGACCACGTGATCGCCGGGCTTCACATAAGTCACGTCGGAGCCGACCTGCTCGACGACACCGGCGGACTCGTGCCCGAGCACCGCGGGCAGCGGATGCGGATAGAGCCCCTCCATGAAGTGCAGATCGGAGTGGCAGAGACCCGCCACCGACGTGCGGATCAGGACCTCGCGCGGGCCGGGCTTCGGCAGGCTGACATCCTCGATGACCAGGGGTTTGTTGACTTCATGGAGGACGGCGGCCTTCATCGAGCACTCCCTATCGCTTTTTTTGCTTTGAACGCCGGTGCAGCCTACGCTGCCAGAACCAGTTCGCCAACCTCGCTCATATCAGCTGCGCGCTCGCCGAGCAGCAGCGCGGCGATCTTCTGCTGCACGGCATTTTCCGTCAGCCGGAACGGATCGCTCGGGGACACCCGGTGATCGATCACCAGCCGCGACATCAGCAGCCTTCGCGCATCGCCGCGCATGTCGTGAATGCGGTGCGCCTCCCAGGCGAGTGCGAGGGCACTGGCGACATGATAGAGCAGGCTAGTGGCGCGGCGCGCATCGGCCTCGTTGTCGGCCTTGCCCGCGACCTCGCGCGCGAAGCCGACTGCGCGATCGGTGAGAATATGCAGCCGGTCGCGCCAGGCCTGCGGCACCGAGGGGCTGTCATCGAGCCGGGCGTGCAGATCGGCGGCGAGCGCAGATTCGGCGCCGTGGCGTCCGACCGCGCGCCTCAGCGCATCAATCGCGACGATGTTGCCGGTGCCTTCCCAGACCGAGCCGAGATGCGCGTCGCGCAGCAGCCGCGCGGTCGCGAATTCCTCGATGTAGCCGATGCCGCCGCGCATCTCGAGCGCATCGCCGCAGACCTTTCGCGCATCACGCGTGGCGCGGAATTTCAGTGTCGGGGTCAGAATGCGAAGCAGCGCAGCGGCATCCTGGCTGCCGGCCTCGGCGCGATCGAGCGCGTCGGCGGTGAGAAAGCTCATCGACAGTGCTTGCTCGACCGGCAGCATGATCTTCAGCATCTGGCGCCGGCCCAGCGGCAGGTCGATGATGCGATTGCCGAACACCACGCGGTTCTTCGCCACCGTCATCGCGTCGTGATAGGCCCGGCGCATCAGCGCCGTGGATTTCACGCCATTTGAAAGACGCGACGAGTTCACCATCTCGGCCATCTGCACGAAGCCGCGGTCGAGCTTGCCGACCGCATAGGCGATCGCGCCTTCGAGCTTGATCTCGCCTGACGCCATCGAGCGCGTGCCGAGCTTGTCCTTCAGGCGCACGATCCGGTAGTGGTTCTGCGAGCCGTCGTCGAGGAAGCGCGGCATCAGGAACAGGCCGACGCCGCGCGTTCCGGGGCCGGCGCCTTCGGGGCGCGCCAGCAGCATCACGATTTTAGCGTCGGCGTTCGAGCAGAACCATTTCTCTCCGGTGAGGCGCCAATGGTCGCCCTCCTGCACGGCCGTCGTGGTGAGCGTGCCGACGTCGGAGCCACCTTCCTTCTCGGTCATGAACTGGCCGCCTTGGGTCAGCTTGCTCATGTCGGTCTGGGTCAGGCCATCGAGATATTTCGCCTTCAGCGCATCACTGCCGAAATTCGCAAGAAGTTTCGCGCAGCCGTCGGTGACGTTGATCGGGCAGCCCATGCCGAATTCGGTCTGGTTGAACAGGAAAGTGAAGGCGTGTTTCGCTACGACCGGATATTTGTCCGGCCAGCCCATGATGCCCTTGCGGATCGATAGCGCGTGGATGCCGAACTCGCCGAAGGCCGCGTCCTCCAACTCGCGATAGGCCGGGTGGTATTCGATCCACTGCACGTCGCGGCCGAACTTGTCGCGCTGGTGCAACACCGGCGTGTGCCAGTCGGCGAGCCGCGCGCAGTCGTCGAGGGGGCCGCCGGCGAGTCCACCGAGGCGATCGAGATGCGGCTCGATGTGGCGGAACAGCTTCTCCGGCAGATGGATGCGCAGGAGATCCGTCAACGCCTGATCGGCGCGGTAGAAATTCATGCCAGTGGTATCGGGAGCCAGCAGTCCGGATGGTGCGGCCGCGACCTGTTTTGCCTGCGCGGGGGCCGGCTTGTGCATGATCGTCCTCTTCGTTTCCGCCTTACGGACATCTTACGCCGATTTGGCGCTTGCCGCTTGAGATGATGTCGATCATGCTCCAGTCGCGAAAGCGGAGAAAGCCGCAAATCGTCAGGGAGGCATGATCGCCGTGAGGGAGCAATTCGCTCTGCGGAATTGTGATCGTCCCGGCTGGTTGTCCGCACGGACCGTGCATAGATCAGCGGCTTCCCGTCTGCGAGAGATCACGCCATGGAACACCCGAAATACAAGATCGCCCTCATCGTCGGCGCCGGCGAAGGCCTGAGCGCCTCGCTGGCGCGGCTATTGTCTGCCCAGGGCATCCGCGTCGCGCTGGCCGCGCGAAAAATCGAGAAACTTGGCGCGCTCTGCAGCGAGACCGGCGCCAAGGCCTATGCCTGCAACGCCACCGAGCCCGAGGAGGTCGAGCGCTTGTTTGGCCTCGTCGAACGCGAGATCGGCACGCCCGACGTGGTCGTCTACAACGCCAGCGGTCGCGCGCGCGGGCCGTTCGTCGATCTCGTCCCGGCCGACGTGGCGCAGGCGATCGCGGTCAGCGCCTATGGCGGCTTCCTGGTGGCGCAGCAGGCGGCAAAACGCATGCTGCCCAGCAAGCACGGCGCGATCCTGTTCACCGGCGCTTCGGCAAGCGTCAAGGGCTATGCGCAGTCGGCCCCGTTCGCGATGGGCAAGTTCGCGCTGCGCGGCCTCGCGCAGAGCATGGCACGCGAACTGTCGCCGCAAGGCATCCACATCGCGCATTTTGTCATCGACGGCGGCATCCGCAGCGCCGCGCGCACGGAGCCCGAAGACAAGCCGGGTTCGATGCTCGATCCCGATGCCATCGCGGAGAGCTACTGGAACGTGTTGCAGCAGCCGCGCAGCGCCTGGAGCTGGGAGCTCGAGTTGCGGCCCTGGGTGGAGAAGTTTTGAGGGCGATAACGTCACAACGCCGTCATTGCGAGCGAAGCGAAGCAATCCAGAATGCTTCCGCGGAAAAAGGCTGGATTGTTTCCTCGCTTCGCTCCTCGCAATGACGAAAAAGAGGGAGCGACATGACCACGGAAACCACCATCGACACCGGCACCAATGAACTCCTCTGCGTGATCCGTGATCGCGTCGCATTGATCACGCTGAACCGGCCCGAGGCGCGCAACTCGCTGTCAGACGCGCTGACGCCGGCGCTGCGCACGATGATCCGCAGCTGCGGCGAGAATCCCGATGTCGGCGCGCTGCTGCTCACCGGCGCCGGCGAAGCTTTTTGCGCCGGCGGCAACGTCAAGGGCATGGGCGCGCATCGCGACCCGAAGAAGCTGGAGGTGTCGCTGGAAGACCGCGTGGCCGATCTCCAGGAGCGGCAGCGGCTGCTCACCGGCGCGCTGGTGTCGGTGCGCAAGCCGACCATCGCGGCGCTCCCCGGTCCGGCGGTCGGCGCGGGGCTGGCCATCGCCATGGCCTGCGACATCCGCATCGCCGCGCAATCGGCCTTCGTGGCCACCGGCTATGCCCGCATCGCGCTCAGCGGCGATTACGGTATCGCGTGGCTGTTGACGCGGCTCGTCGGCACGGCGCGGGCGCGCGAGTTGCTGTTCACCGGCGATCGCGTGGACGCAGCGCGTTGTGAGGCGATCGGGCTCGTCAACCGCGTGGTGCCCGACGACAAATTGCAGGCAGAGGCCTTCGCACTGGCGAAATCCCTCGCTGAAGGCCCGCGCCTCGCGCTTCGCTACATGAAGGACAACCTCGACGAGGCCCTGCAGTTCGACTTCGAAACCGCGCGCGATCATGAGGCTGAACGGCTGATCCGCCTGACCACGACCGCCGATCACAAGGAGGCGGTGCAGGCGTTTATCGAGAAGCGCAAGGCGGTGTTCAGGGGGAAGTAGGGCTTCCGAAAGTGGTTGACCGTCACCCTGAGGTGCCGGAGCGAAGCGGAGGCCTCGAAGGGCGACGGCCCCGCTGTTGCCGCGGCGAAAATAAAAACCAGCCGGGCCGTCCATCCTTCGAGGCCCGTTCTGCGGAAGACCGCAGAACGAGCGCCTCAGGATGACGGTTTATGAATGGGATAAAAAAATGCCCGGCTCTGGTTTTCGCCAGGCCGGGCTCGAGTGGTGTCAGGCCGAGGCTGAGGGGCTTTCGGCCCGACGGGAAAGGGTGATGAGGCGCCAGCTCGCGCAGGGAATGTCCTTTGGTGCGACGCTGATCTCCTTGTCGAAGCGGACGAGTTTCCAGTCATCAGGATGATTGACGAAGGCAAAGCCGGATTTGCGCGCGAGCGAAATCATGGCCTCGTTGGAGCGGAGCGTGTCGCCGAGCATGCGCTCGGCACCGAGCGCAGCCGCGCGGCACTCGAGATTCTTCATGAGCACGGTGGCGATGCCGTGGCCCTGCCAGTGATCGTCGACCGACAGGCCGAATTCAACCGTCGCGGTTTCGGCATGCAGCGCGTAGCGCGCTTCGGCGACGATGGTCTCGAAGCCGTCGACCATCATGGTCGCGACCACCGTAAAACGATCGCGCTCGCCGACCTGAAGGAAGTCGTGAAGCAGGCTTTTCGGCAGCTCGCTGATCCCGCCGAAGAAACGGTTGTAGCGGGAGCGGGTCGAGAGCGAGCGGACATAGTGCTGGAGCTCGTCGGTGTCGCGCGGTTCGACGAAGCGAACGCTCACCGGCTCACCGTGCCGGGTGCGCAGCGAGTCCGAATATTGCTTCAAATCTTCCAGGCGGAGGGTGCTCATGACACATGCCCACAAGGGACGTCAAGGAAGAAGGGACCGCCGGCGCCCCTGTGATCAGGCGGCGCCGGCCTGGCGGCCAATCAGGCCCGCCAGAAGGGTTTGTCGGCCTCAAAGGCCACATCGCTCCAGGACAGTCCGACGTCCTGGAGGTCACGCGCGGACCAGTTGGTCAGCTCACGCCGGGTCCGGTAGCGCTCGTGCCAGACGTGAAGGGTCTCGCCAATCTGGTGGATCAGGCCGGGCGCATGATGATTTGTCATCGAATTCTGGGTCAAAGTAGACATTTTCAGCTCCTGGAGCTAAGTTGACCGCTTATATCTGCTTCCTACTGCGCTGCGACAAACGACAATTTGTACTCTTTCGCATGAAATAACGTCATGTATCCTGCTGCCAGATGACTGCCAGATTGCCTTCCCTGAACGGATTGCGGGCCTTTGAAGCCGCCGCGCGCCATCTCAGTTTCACGCTGGCCGCTTCCGAGCTGAATGTGACCCAGACTGCGATCAGCCATCAGATCCGCAGGCTGGAGGAGGAGCTCGGCATCCGCCTGTTCGTCCGGCAGAACCGCGCGCTGGCGCTGACACCGGAGGCGCGCGACTATCTGCCGGGCGTCCGCGCCGCCTTCAACGACCTCCGCCTTGCCACCGATCGGCTGCTGCGCAAGGACGACGACAAGGTGCTGACCGTCTCGACGCTGGCCTCGCTCGCCGCAAAATGGCTGCTGCCGCGGCTCACTGATTTCCAGGAGCACCATCCCGGCATCGACGTCCGCATCACCACCTCGACCAGCCTGGTCGATTTTCAGCGCGACAATGTCGACGTCGCGATCCGCTACGGGCGCGGCCAGTGGCCGGGCTTGCGCGCCGACTGGCTGATGGCGGACGAGCTGTTTCCGGTGTGCAGCCCATCTTTGTTGCACGGGGGCAAGCCGCTGCGCTCTCCGGAGGACCTCAAGAGCCATATGCTGCTGCACACCTCCAACGCCAATAGCGACGACTGGCGGCTGTGGTTGACGGCGGCGGGTCTGCCGGCCGACATCGCCAGGCAGCCCGGCATCACCTTCGACATGATCTTCATGACCATCCAGGCCGCGATCGACGGCATCGGCGTGGCGATGGGGCGGACCTCCTACGTCCGGGACGACATCGCCAAGGGCCGGCTCGTCGTTCCGTTCAAGATCGCGCTGCCGGCCGACGCCGGTTTCTACCTGGTCGCGCCGGAGGGCCGCCGCGAGGCCCCGAAGCTCGCCGCATTCCGCGAATGGATGATTGCTGCAACGCAAAATATAGCCTGAAGATCATCGGCTCCGCCGGCGAATTGAGTTGACGCGCCGCGGCCAGCGCGAGAGGGGTAGGGCAGATTGTCGCAGCAACTATCCGTCGCCTGCCGTGAAGTGAGTTCCGGTCCGGCTACGTCTTCCAGGGGAGTGACGCCATGGCTGGACCAGCAGCATCAACCAATCCGCCCGAGATCAAGTCGCGCATCGGCGCAATCCTGCGTGCAACGAGCGGCAATTTCCTCGAGCAGTTCGACTTCTTCCTGTTCGGCTTCTATGCGCAAGATATCGCAAAGGCGTTTTTCCCCGCCGCGGACGAGACCGCGGCGCTACTCAATGCCTACGGCGTGTTTTGGCTCGGTGCTCTGATGCGTCCGGTCGGCGCGATCGTACTAGGTGCCTATATCGACCGCATCGGCCGTCGCCAAGGGCTGATCGTCACGCTCGCGCTGATGGCGCTCGGTACCGTGGTGATCGCCTTCTGCCCGTCCTACGCCGCAATCGGCGTTGCCGCCCCGGTTATCGTCCTGATTGGCCGGTTGATACAGGGGTTCTCCGCCGGCGTGGAGCTGGGCGGCGTCTCTGTTTATCTTTCCGAGATCGCGACGCCCGGCAATCGCGGCTTTTACACCTCGTTCCAATCTTCCAGTCAGCAGGTCGCGATCTTTGTGGCTGCGGTCATCGGCTTTATCCTGAGGGAAGTCATGCCCAGCGACACGTTCTTGGACTCCCTCGGCGGAATCGCGAAGTGGCGCATCCCGTTCCTTATCGGCTGCATCATCATCCCCGTCATTTTCATGTTGCGGCGCTCGCTTGAGGAAACGCCGGCCTTCCTGGCCATGAAGAGACATCCGACCGCAAGCGAGGTGTTCGCTTCGGCGCTCGCGAACTGGCGCATTGTCGTCCTCGGCATGATGATCGCGGTCCTGACCACGACGACTTTCTATTTCATCACGGTGTATGCCCCCGGCTTTGGCAAGCAGCTCAACCTTTCGCCCACGGGGACATTGCTCGTGACCCTTTTCGTTGCGGTGACCAACTTCATCTGGAATCCGGTCGGCGGTGCGGTATCCGATCGCATCGGCCGCAAGCCGGTGCTGCTGACGATCGCAGGCCTATCGCTAGTCACCGCTTACCCGGCGCTGTCCTGGCTCGCGGCAGAGCCCACTCTCGGAAAGCTGCTGGCGGTGCAGATGATGTTCTCGTTCTACTTTGGCGTTTACAGCGGCACGATGCTGGGATGTCTGGTCGAGATCGTCCCGGCGCATGTCCGTACCACCTGTTTCTCGATCGCTTTCGCGATGGCTGCAGGCATCTTCGGCACGTCCACCCCCATTGTCGCTACCAAACTGATCAGCATGACCAATGGCGACAAGGCTTCGCCGGCGTACTGGCTCATGTTCGGCGCGGCGCTCGGCATCATCGCCGCGCTCGTCGTTTATCGCGGCGGCGGCAAGACGGTGCCGACATATGATGCGGTGGCGGAGCCGGTTGCCGGACACTGAATGTCATTCCGGGGCCGCCCTTCGGGCGCCCCGGAATGACGGCGGGAGCTTACAACTCCACCACCACGTAATCGCTCTCGACCTTTACCGGGATCGTCTCGGCGACATACGGCCCCTTGACCACGCTCGCACCCGGCTCGACATGGGCCGGATAGGCCTTCACGCGGAAGCGGCGGGGGTCGCAGTAGGACTGGCCGGTGCGGATGTCGAACTCCCAGCCGTGCCAGGGGCAGCGGATGATCTCGCCGAGTTTGGTATACTCGATCTCGCCGGGGTCACTGGATTGCGCGAGCCCGATCAGCGGTCCCTCGCACAGCGCCGCGCCCTGATGCGGGCAGCGGTTCATCAAGCCGAAATATTCGCCCTTGATGTTGAAGACCGCGATCGGCCGCCCGTCGATCTCCAGAAATTTTCGCGTGCCGGGCGGCAGTTCATCCACCGCGGCAATGACGTGTCTTGCCATCAGGGCATGCCGTACAGCTTCTTCGCATTGCCCAGATAGAACGCCTCGCGATCGGCCTCGCCGACGCCCGCCGGCAAGACGCGCGACGGCTCGTCATAGTCCCAATGCGGGTAGTCGGTCGCGAACAGCAGCCGCGTCCCAGCCGATCCACTTGATGACGTCGAACAGATCCTCGCGCCGCTCCGGATCCTCCATCGGCTGCGTCGTGTACCACACCCGCTCGCGGATATATTCCGACGGCGGCCGTTTGACGTGCGGCACCTCGCTCCTGAGCCGCTGCCAGACCTTGTCGAGCCGCCACGCCAGTGACGGCGCCCAGCCGAAGCCGGCTTCGATCATCACCATCTTCAATTTCGGGAACCGCTCGAACACGCCCTCCAGCACCAGACTCGCAAGCGCCGATTGCTGGCACTGCGAGTGCCCCACCATCTCCTCGATGTAGTAGCTCGGCCAGCCCGACGGCGTGATCGGGTTGCCGCCGAAGCCGAAGGCGTGGACGCCGACGGGAAGGCCGGCCTCTTCCGCGGCCTGATAGATCGGCCAGTAGCGGCGCTGTCCGAGTGGCTCGACATTGCGGCTGAGCAAAAGCACCTGCACGAAATTCTTGTCGCCGGCGCGCTCGCGGATTTCGGCCGCGGCCGACGGGCCGTCCTCGTTGCCGACGACGATGGACGCCTTCAGCCGCTTGTCCTTGCTGGTCCATTTGTCGATCTGCCAGTCGTTGATCGCCGAGCACAGCGCCGCCGAGAGCTCGTGATTGCGGATGCCCTGCCCGGTGTTGAGCGGATTGAGCACGCCGAGCTGCACGTTGTTGGGATCGAGCAACTGCTTCCGCATGAAGGAGAGCGAAGAGCCCTGCGGCCCGCCTTCCGGCGGATAGGCGTCGCGGCGCGAGGCGTTGGGCTGAGCCTTCGGATAGGGCGGGCCCTCCATCATGCCCTGATACGCATGGACGCCGTAGACTTCGAGATGATGCTGCCAGCGTTTGGCGAGGTAGGGATAGAGCTCGGCGCGGGTCGCGCGTGCCGGATGGATGTCGCAGTCCGCGATCGCGGTTTTGACGGTCAGTGGGGAAGCGGCTTCGGAGCTTTCGCGGAACTGAATATTCATCGCCTTGCCTCCTTTGGCAGCGGGCTAAGTCAGGCGGGGATAGGTTGCATGCGGATTGTCGCTCATGATCTTGCGCACGAGATCGGGGGTTAGACCTGCGGGCAGCGCGTCCTGGCCGTCGAACTGCCAGTGCGGGTAGTCCGTGGAGAATAGAACCAATTCATCCGACTGCATATGATCAAACAGGCGAATTAATGTCGCCTCATCCGGCGGCGCATCGAACGGCTGTAACGAGAAGCGGATGTTGCTGCGCACAATGTCCAGCGGCGCGCGATCGACCCACGGCGTCTCCATCCGCACGCCGCGCCAGAACTTGTGAAGGCGCCAGAGAAAGGGGGAGATCCAGGAGACGCCGGATTCCAGCATCACCATCTTCAAGCGCGGATATCTGGCGAACACGCCCTCGACGATCAGGCTGGTGAGCTGGGTCTGGAACGCCTGGGCCTGACCGACATAGTCCTCGATGTGATAGGAACCCCACCCCACAGCCGTCGGCGGATTGTGATAGGCGGAACCGGCATGCACGCCGATCGGCAGCTCCAGCCGTTCCGCCGCCTCGTAGATCGGCCACAGCGCGCGCTTGCCGAGGGGCGTGTCGCCCATCACCAGCATCAGCACCTGCACGAAGCGGCGGTCCTGCGCGCAGCGCTCGATCTCGGCGACGGCCTTCTCGATGCTTTGCGTGGGGATCACGATCGAGCCGCGCAGCCGCGGATCGCGATCGAGCCATTCTTTCGCGAGCCACTCGTTCAGCGCGCGGCAGAAGGCGGCCTGCAGATCCTCCGAAAACACCATCTGCACGCCATAAAGCGGATTGCAGATGGCGTGCGAGAGCTGGAAGGGGTCGAGCACATGGCGCTGCATGTCCGTCAGGCTCTCGCCCGGCTTGCCGCTTTCAGGGCGCCAGTCGGGCCGCGCCGTGATCGGCGAGTTCTGCGGATAGGACTGCGAGATGAGATCGACCATGCCGCGCGTCGTCACCTGATCGCGCCAATAGTCATTCAGGTACGGCAGCAGGCTGGTCAGATGCGGCACGGCCGGATGCACATCGCAATCCACCCCGCCGGCGATCAGGGACGCCATGACGTCTCCCTTTTACGTTTCCTCTTGACGTTACGCTTGCGCAGCACTTGGCCGCGCCGTCTTGTGCCTGCCATTCAAGCAGGCCTGCCCGTCGTCCGCAACTCGGCCAATGGCGCTGTCATATGCTAGGAAGGCACAGCTCGGTTGCGAGGATCAGAGGTGCAGGACATGAAAGAGCTCGTCGGTATTGCGGAACAGGTCGCGACGAAACTGATCGCGCGCAAACAGACCATTGCCGTGGCCGAATCCTCCACCGGCGGCCTGATCGCGGCCAGCCTGCTCGCGGTGCCCGGCGCGTCCGCCTACTTCCTCGGCGGTGCGGTGGTCTACACCCGCGACGCCAGGCGCGTGCTGATGGATATTTCGGACGAAGGAATGAAGGGCTTTCGCTCCTCGTCGGAGCCCTACGCGCAACTGCTGGCCGAGCAGATGCGCGGCCGCTTCAACTGCGACTGGGGCCTGTCCGAGACCGGCGCCGCCGGCCCCACCGGCAACCGCTACGGCGATGTGGCAGGCCACAGCTGCATGGCGGTTGCCGGTCCGGCCGCAGAGGTGATGACGCTGGAGACGGGCAGCAACGACCGCTTCGCCAACATGCAGACGTTCGCGGCGACAGCGTTGAATTTGCTGTTGAAGAACTTGGACCGGTGACCTCCGGGCGCGCGAAGCATCGAGCCGGAATCTGGCAACTGTTCCGTCATTGCGAGGAGCTCTTGCGACGAAGCAATCCAGTGTCCCTCCGCGGATGGATTTCTGGATTGCTTCGCTTCGCTCGCAATGACGAGCACTAATCATCAAACATCTTCGGCGGCACGAACCCGCCGAACTCGCGTTCGATCAGCGCGGCGAGCTTCAGCGGCGTGCGGTCCTCGAGGAATGGCCCGATGATTTGAACGCCGACCGGTAGGCCGTCCTTCGACAGACCGAGCGGAATAGCCGTTGCAGGCAGGCCCGTCAGCGTGGCGATGCCGGGCCAGGCGAGCTGGTCCGGATAGGCAAAGTCCTTGCCGTCGATGTTGATCCGGCGCGCCTCCTGCTGCGGCGAATGATCATGCGGGTAAGCGGGGGTAGGCATGATCGGGCAGATCACCGTATCGAATGTCCTGAACAAATGCCGCCATTGCGCGCGCAGGCCGGCGCGAGCGCCCTCGTCGAACACCCAGGCCTGATGTGTGCTGGTCATGCCACGCAGCCGCTCGGCAGATAGGCCCTTGTCTTCTGGTGAGAGCTGCGCTGCCCCGGCACGCGCGCCGGCGAGAATGTCCGGCGGAAGGAAGGCGCCCAGAAAGCCCATCAGCATGCGCATGTAGAGGCGAGAGGACTCCGTGAAGTCGGGAAACAGCGGGCTTTCGCGGGTGATGCTCGCACCTGCGCCCGCCAATTGTTCCGCCAGCTTCTCGATCGCGCTGCGGATGTCGGCATTCGCAGGCAGCAACGGGTGGCTATCGATCACCAGCACGCGGAAATCCTTTAGCGCGTGGTGTCGCGCCTCCGGCAGCGCGAGCTTGTATCCGATGCCCAGGTCCAGCGGATCGGGGCCTGCCATCACGTCCAGGAGCAGGGGCAGATCGGCTGCGCTCCGCGCCATCGGACCGATCACCGCCATATCGCGCTCCATCGGGATCGCTGGAAACGGCGGCGGCGTGTGGCCACGCGTTGGACAAAGATTGTAGGTCGGCTTGTGCGCATAGACCCCACAATGGAAGGCGGGCACGCGCAGCGAGCCGCCGATGTCGGATCCCAGCGAGAGCGGTCCGTAGCCTGCCGCGAGCGCGGCAGACGAGCCGCCCGACGATCCACCGGGCGTGCGGCCGAGATCGAACGGGTTGTTCGTCGTGCCGTAGATCTCGTTGTAGCTCTGCCAATCCGCCAACCCAACGGGGACGTTGGTCTTGCCGAGGATGACGCCACCGGCGCCCTTCACCCGGGTGATCGACAGCGCGTCCTCCGCCGGCTTGAAATCCTTCTGCGGCATCCAGCCCCAGGTCGTGGGCAGGCCGGCGACGTTGTAGGATTCCTTCACCGTGACGGGGAGGCCAAGCAGCGGCTTCCGCTCGCCGCGCGCCAATGCGGCGTCCGCCTCGCGCGCGGCGCCAAGCGCGCGATCAAAATCCCGGACGCAGATCGCATTGACCTTGCCGTCGTGGCGTTCGATGCGGTCGATCGCATCCTGCGTGAGCTCGACCGACGAGACCTTCTTCGCGGTCAATGCGGCCGACAGCTCGACCGCACTCTTGAAACTCCATTCCGACTTGGCCACGGCGCTTCTCCTGCTCTTATTGCCGGAGGGATGATGCGCAGTTTGGCCGAATGCTGCAACGGCTGTTTGATGGTGATTGATATGCCGCTACAGAGCGCGAGGCGCCTACGCCGCTCCGATCAATATCCCCACCGCCAGCACGATGGCGCCGCCGAGCACGATCTGGAACACGGCCTGGAGGAACGGCGTGTCCATGTAGCGCGAGCGGATGAAGGCGATCGCCCACAATTCGAAGAACACGACGACACCGGCGATTCCCGTCGCGATCCAGAATGCGTTCGGCCAGCTGTCCGGGACGAGATAAGGCAGGGTGTGGCCGAGGCCGCCGAGCGTCGTCATCGCGCCGCAGGTGATGCCGCGCAGCCATGGCGAGCCGCGCCCCGAGAGCGATCCGTCGTCGGACAGCGCCTCGGCGAATCCCATGCTGATGCCGGCGCCGATCGAAGCCGCGAGGCCCACCAGAAACGTTTGCCAGTTCTGATGCGTGGCGAAGGCCGCCGCGAACAGCGGCGCCAGCGTCGAGACCGATCCGTCCATCAGGCCGGCGAGGCCGGGCTGCACATATTGCAGCACGAACGTCCGCCGCCGCGTGCGATCCTCCTCGGCGCGCACGTCCGGCTTGAGTATCTCGTCGGTGAGCGCGGCGGCGCGATTCTCGTGATGCTTCTCCTCCTCGGCGAGGTCGCCGAGCAGGCGGCGCACGCCGACATCCTCGGCCTGCTCGGCGGCGCGCGCGTAGAAGCGCTCGGCTTCGAACTCCATCGTCTCGACCTCTTTGCGGATCGTGTCGAGCGTCAGGTTCTTGGTCAGCCAGATCGGGCGCCGGCGCAAAAAGCCTTTGACGTCCTCGCGGCGGATCGGCGGCAGATGCTGACCGAAGCGCTCTTCGTAGAGTTTGAGCAGACGACGCCGGTGGCCGCGTTCCTCCTCGGCCATCTCCTCGAATATCTTGGCCGTGTCCGGATAGCGCTCCCTGAGATCCTCGGCGAAGGTCATGTAGATGCGGCTGTCTTCCTCCTCGGAGGAAATCGCGACCGCGAGCACCTCGCGTTCGGTCAGATCGGCAAAGGTCTTCACGGTAGCCCTGTCTCGATAGTTTAGAATTATTCTAAACTATATAAGGCGTCAGGGTTCCCGGGTCAAATCAGGCCGGGCGGCTCTTCGCCAGGAATTCGAGCAGCAGACGGCTCACCTCGACAGGCTGCTCCTGTTGCACCCAATGGCCGGCGCCATCGACGAGGTGGCAGCCGAGCAGCTTCGTGCAGGTCCGCGCCTGCATCGCTTCAAACACGCCGGGACGCTGATAGGTGCCCCAATCCTGCTTGCCCGAGATGAAGCAGGAGGGGACGTCGATGCTGCGGCCGGCCAACAATTGCAGCTGGCTGTTGAATGCGCCAGATGTGCCACAGCGATACCATTGCAGGCCGCCCTGGAATCCGGTGCGGCCATATTCGGCGCTGTAGTAGGCGAGCTCGCGGTCGGGCAGCCATTGATTGGCAGCGATCGTAGCCGGCGAGGGCATCTCCTTCGCCACCGTCTCGGCCATGGTCTCGTTCAGGTCCATCACATAATAGGTCGGCAGCTTCGCCAGCTCGTTCGCCGACCAGGATTTCAGCGGATACGGCTTGTTGCCGGTCCAGTCCGCGCTTTTGTGATGATAATAGGCGCGCAGAACATCATGCACGCTCTGCGGCGCGCGGTGCATGTCGGCATTCGCCGGGCGCGTCGCATAGTACCATTGATAATGCTTGCGCGGACGCGGCAGCGCGGCGAGTTCGCGATGCACGGGATCTTCGGCCGGCGGCTTTGCCGGCGTGTCGATCGTGTCGAACGGCAGCGGCGGCGCTCCGCCGAACGGCGCACTCATCATCGCCACCGAACGAAACACGTCGGGCCGCATCAGCGCGCACCATGCCGCGACCGGGCTGCCGAAATCATGTCCGACCACGTCGACCTGCCTGTAGCCGAACGCCGACACCAGCCCCAGCGCGTCACGCACCAGGTTGAAGAGCGAAAAGGGCGCGAGATCGCTATCGTAATCCGCGCTCCATCCCGTCGTTCGGCCATAGCCGCGCTGGTCCGGGGCGATCACGTGATAGCCCGCCGAGCCAAGCGCCGGCATCGCCTTGCGCCAGGAGAAGGCAAGCTCGGGAAAGCCGTGCAGCAGCAGGATGCAAGGCCGCCCCCTTGGTCTCGAAGCCTGCCTCCAGCACATGCATGCGCAGGCCGTTGATGTCGTCGACATAGCGTGAGCGGATGCCGGCGGGCAGGGGAATATCGGGGAGCGCTGTCATCGTGTCTCTCCACTCGGTGGAATCGCTACACCGCCGCGCAGACGAACCCGTTGCCCTTGCGCCGGATCTTGCCCACCGACGGCGACGGGAAATGCGCGGTGCAGCACAGCGTGTCTGTGTCGCAATAGCGTTCCAGGAAGCTGCGGCGCGTCGTTGCCGCCTGCGTCTGATCGACGTCGAATTTCACCGACATCTCCGGATAGAGCGTCTGGATCGGCGAATGCATGAGATCGCCGCTGAAGACCGCGTCGTCCTTGCCGCGGCCGAAAGTGAACGCGACATGGCCGGGCGTGTGGCCCGGCGTCGGCAGGATGCGCACGTGGTCGCCGATCTGGTGATCATTGCCGACGATCTCGTGCCGTTTGGCCTCCACCACAGGCAATACACTATCCACGAAGGGCGGCACCGGTCCCTTCGCATTCTGTTCAGTCCAGTAGTCGAACTCCTGCCTGGCGAACACGTAGCGCGCCTTCGGGAAGGTCGGCACCCAGCGGCCGTTTTCCATCCGCGTATTCCAGCCGACGTGATCGACATGCAGATGCGTGCACATCACGAAGTCGATGTCGTCAATGGAGAATCCGGCGGCGTTGAGCCCGCTCAGATAGG
The DNA here is from genome assembly GCF_054056815.1 of Bradyrhizobium sp. LB13.1. Lineage (NCBI taxonomy): Bacteria > Pseudomonadati > Pseudomonadota > Alphaproteobacteria > Hyphomicrobiales > Nitrobacteraceae > Bradyrhizobium > Bradyrhizobium sp. LB13.1. The sequence goes on from NZ_JBSRYQ010000001.1 coordinate 1,311,678, forward strand.
TGTCGTCGGTCTTCATGTTCCATTTCGGACGCTGCGGCCGAGGCTTGTCGTTGCCGATGCAGCTGTCGACCAGAATGGTGTGATGCGGCGTCTTGATGACATAGGACTGAAAGCAGAGGATCAGCGTATCCTGTTCGTCCAACGCATTTGCCTGACGCATCCATGCGCGATTCTCGGACAGCACCTCCGGCGTGAGACCGGGCATGAGGTCTAGCGCCGGCAGGAAGGTCGTCTCCTGCTCGACGACGCGATGGATGGTGAGATCGCCGACCGAGTATTTGAGGCTCATGAGGATTCCCGAGATTTAAGCCGCCGGCGGCACCGAGATCTTCACGGAGGGCCGTTCCAGCATCTTCTGATGGAAAGCGTCGAGCTTCGGATAGGCCTTGCGCCAGCCGCAATCGGCAAAGCGGAAGTCGGCATAGCCGAGCACGCAGACGAGGCCGATCTGCGAGATGTCGAACGGGCCGTCCAGGACATCAGGCATATTCTCGAAGCGCGCCATGCCGGTCCAGGCCCGATTCCAATGGTCGTCCGACCAAGCCTGCCATTGCAGGCCCTGCGGCCGCACCATCTTCTCGTAGCGGCACAGCAGCATGGAATCGAGCATGCCGTTGAGCAGGGAATGATTGGTCTTGGCCTGCCAGCGCCGCGGACCGTAGTCGGGGATCAGGCTGCCGCCGACCATCTCGTTGAGATATTCGACGATGACGTAGGAGTCCAAAATGACATCGCCGTCGTTGGTGATCAGCACCGGCAGCTTCTTCAGCGGCGTGATCCGCGAGTAGTCCTCGTTGGCCGTGCCCGGCGCGACGGCTGCCGGCGTGAACTCGATCTTGTCGATCAGCCCGAGCTCGATCGCGGCAATGCGCACCTTGCGGGCGAAGGGCGAGGCGGGAGAGAAGGTGAGCTTCATGGGAAATAACATCCAGACATACAAACCTCATCCTGAGGAGCGCGCCGTTTGGCGCGCGTCTCGAAGGATGGGCGAGGGAGGCGCTCTCTCGTCACCCGGCGCGAACGTCGGGCGACTGTGTTCGTGGTCCATCCTTCGAGAGGCGCGCTGTGCGCGCTCCTCAGGATGAGGACGGAGCCTTTACGCCCCAACGATCTCCTGGCGCTGCTCGCCGAGACCCTCGATGCCGAGCGTGATGACGTCGCCGACATTGAGGAAGGTCGGCGGCTTCATGCCCAAGCCGACGCCGGGCGGGGTGCCCGTGGTGATGATGTCGCCGGGCAGCAGCGTCATGAACTGCGAGACATAGGAGATGCACTTGGCCATCGAGAAGATCATGGTCTTGGTCGAGCCGGACTGGCGGCGCTGGCCGTTGACGTCGAGCCACATCGACAGGTTCTGCACGTCCTTGATCTCGTCCTTGGTGGCGAGCCACGGGCCGACCGGGCCGAACGTGTCGTGCGACTTGCCCTTGGTCCACTGGCCCAGGCGCTCGATCTGGAAGGCGCGCTCGGAGACGTCGTTGCAGACGCAGTAGCCGGCGACGTGGTTGAGCGCATCGGCTTCCGAGACGTATTTTGCGCGAGTGCCGATGATCGCGGCGATCTCGACCTCCCAGTCAAGCTTGGTCGAGCCGCGCGGCTTCTCGACCGCGTCGTTCGGGCCGGACAGCGAGGTGTTCGCCTTCATGAAAATGATCGGCTCGCTCGGGATCTCAGCGCCGGTCTCTTTGGCATGATCGCTGTAGTTGAGGCCGATCGCCACGAATTTCGAGATGCCGGTAACAGGCGCGCCGAACCGCGGCTTGCCGGAGACGGCGGGCAGCGAGGCGGGATCGAGCGCCGCCAGTTTCTTCAGGCTGTCGGGCGAATAGGCCTCGCCGGTCAGTTCCTTCACATGCGCCGACAGGTCGCGCAATTGGCCGGATTTGTCGATCAGGCCAGGCTTTTCCGCACCCTTCTCGCCATAACGAACAAGTTTCATTCTCGTTTCTCCCTGGAATGGACCGATCGGTTGAACAGCTTCATGGAACAGGGCGGCGGGAAATTCAACCGCCGACTGACGCCCGTTGCCGCATTGCTCCCCCTCATCCTGAGGGCCCGCCAAAAGGCGAGCGTCTCGAAGGATGGCCGCGGGCGAAAGCGGGGCCTTCATGGTTCGAGACGCGCGAAGACGCGCTCCTCACCATGAGGAGCAACTTCCTCGCTCCAGCGCCTCGAACCTGAACGCGTCCCCATCCCGCTTGATGTGACCGGCCGAAAAATGCCCGCCGATCACCAGCGTCGGGGTATCGGCAAAGCGGCCGAACAATCCGCGGCGCGTCACCGCCGATTGCCCCTGATCGGAATCCGCGGTCGAGGACCAGCCGAGATGCGCCATCTGGCAGGGATGATGGGCGACGTCACCCGTCAACAGTCCTTGCTCACCGTCCGACTGGATCAAAATGCTCATATGCCCGGGGCTGTGGCCCGGGGTCGGGATCATGCTGATCTCGTCGCTTAGGCGGTAGTCGCCCGGGATCAACTCGGCCTGGCCGGCATCGACGATCGGCTTCACGGAATCGCCAAATACGGCCTGCTTGTCGGGCTCGGTGGAGTGGTCGCGCCAATGATCATATTCGGTCTTGCCGAACACATAGCGCGCCTTGGGGAAGGTCGGCATCCATTTGCCGTCGACCAGTTTCGTATTCCACCCGACGTGATCGACATGAAGATGTGTGCACAGCACGGTGTCGATGCTCTCGGGCGGAAAGCCCGCCGCAATCATCGTCTCAAGGAATGGCGCGGTGCGGTGGTTCCAGGTCGGGACGTTGCGGCCCTGCTTGTCGTTGCCGAGGCCGGTGTCGACCACGATGCGGCGCGTCGGCGTCTCCACCACCAGCGAATGGATCGACATTTTCAGCCGGCCCTCTTCGGTGGCGAAATGCGGGATCAGCCAGGACAGCTTCTGGATTTCTGCATTGCTCGCCAAGGGCAGAATGAAGCGGGTCGAGCCGACCGTCTCCAATTCCACGACCTTGGTGATTTTGACCCTGCCGACTTTCCACTGCATCCGGCGCATCCCGACGTTCTTGCTTTGGCACGGAACATGCGCAGTTTCGCCGTCAGGCGCAATGGATCATCTGACGTGATGCGGCGTTATCGCGGGAACCCAGGGAAAGCCAAAAGGGCCAGCCATGCCAGAGCCAGACATGCCAGAGCTTGCAATCTCCGCCGAGAAGGTCGCCTTCATCATCGAAAAGGCGCGCGAATTCGACGTCAAGGAAGGAAATTCCGATCCGGATTCCGGCTCGAACGCGACGGATGACGATGCGGTCGACATCCTCGAGGATGACGGCTCCGATCCGGTCGTCAACGAACTCGGAAGTTTCATCGTCGCCCTGAACGAGGACGAGCAGATCGATCTCGTCACGCTGACCTGGCTGGGCCGCGGCGACGGCACGATCGACGACTGGAACGATCTGCGCGCACGCGCCGTGCAGGCGCGCGCCGAGTATCACAGCCCCCGGCGCGAAACGGCGCATTATCTGCTCGGTGAGCCGATGCTGGGCGATCTGCTTGCCGACGGGCTCGACGAATTCGGCATCGACTGGACCGACGGAACCCCAGTCGCCGATTCCTCCAGTTCGAGCCAGCGGGACGAAGACGAACCCACCAAGCAACAGCGGTGATCCTGGCCGACACTAGCGCGCGCAGTCGACGACCACGGTGCCGAGCTTGTCGCCTTTCTCGACGGCGACATGGGCCTGCGCCGTCTCCGACAACGCAAACTGCGCCGCGACGTTGTGAATTCGCGGCCCCGCCGCCAGCCATTTCGAGACGTCGGTCTGCGCCGCCGCAAGCAGCGCCGGCGGCAGCGCGAACAAGACGAGCGAGCGGAGCGTGATGCACTTCTCCATCAGCTCGCGCATCGGCACAGTCGGCGTGCGGTTGCCGTTCGTGGCGTAGACCGCGATTGTCGAATTGATTGCCATCAACTTCAGGGTCGTCGCGATGTTGCCGCCGAAATCGACATCGACCACGTGGTCGACCCCGCGTTCGCCGGTGAAGGCCATCGCCTTGGCAACGACATCTTCGTCCCTGTAATTGACCACGAGATCGGCACCGGCTTGTCGCGCCTGCTCGCCCTTCATCGCCGAACTGACGGTCGCGACCACCTGCGCGCCGCCCCATTTCGCGAGTTGCACTGCGTAATGCCCTACTGCACCCGCGCCGCCGGTGACCAGCACGGACTTGCCGACGATCGGTCCGTCCGCAAACAGGGAGCACCACGCTGTCATTGCGGGAATGCCCAGCGTAGCGCCTTCCGCAAAAGAGAGATTGTCCGGCAGCGGCGTCACCAGATGCTCGGCAAGCGCGATATGTTCGGCCGCCGTGCCAAAGGCGCGGCCGTTGCGCTGGCCGTTGAACAACCAGACCCTGTCGCCGATCTTGAACCGCGTCGCGCCATCGCCGATCTGGTCGATAAACCCCGCGCCATCGCTGTTCGGAATGACACGCGAAAATTCCTTCGCGCGATAGCTGCCGCCGCGCCGGCCGACATCGGCCGGGTTGACGCCGGAGGCTTCCAGGCGAATACGAACTTCGCCGGGGCCTGCGACCGGCGTCGTCATCTCGCCATAGGTGAGGACGTCCGCCGCCGGTCCTGTCTCTTCGTACCAGACTGCCCTCACAGCGTTCCCGGGAAGGCACCGCCGTCGAGCAAAAGGTTCTGACCGGTGATGAAGCCGGCCCTGCTGCCGCACAGGAAGGCGCAGGCGTAGCCGAACTCGTCGGGATCGCCGAAGCGGCCCGCGGGATTGAGCTTGGCGCGCTCCGCCAGAACCTGATCCGGCGTGATGCCGCGCTTCTCGGATTCCCCCTTCGCGGTGCTGCGCAGGCGATCGGTCTCGAACGGGCCCGGCAACAGGCCGTTGATGGTGACGTTGTTGATCACGGTCTTGCGCGACAGGCCGGCGATGAAGCCGGTAAGGCCGGCGCGTGCGCCGTTGGAGAGACCGAGAATGTCGATCGGCGCCTTCACCGCGGCCGAGGTGATGTTGACGATGCGGCCGAACTTGCGCGCCATCATGCCGTCGACCGTCGACTTGATCAGCTCGATCGGGGTCAGCATGTTGGCGTCGATCGCCTTGATCCAGTCGTCGCGGGTCCAGTTGCGGAAATCGCCGGGCGGCGGTCCGCCGGCATTGTTGATCAGGATGTCGGGCTCGGGGCAGGCCTTGAGCACGGCCTCGCGGCCGGCCGGCGTCGTGATGTCGCCGACGATCTCGGTGACAGTCACATCAGGACAGGCCTTGCGGATGTCGTCGGCCGTCTTTTTCAAAGCTTCGGCGCCGCGCGCGGTCAGTGTGACGTGAACGCCGGCTTCCGCCAGCGAGATGGCGCAGGCGCGTCCGAGGCCTTTGCTGGATGCGCAGACGATGGCGCGGCGACCTTTGATCCCAAGATCCACTGTTTCACTCCCGTAATGTCATGCAGGTTTTTGGAGCCGCTATTCTAGCCAACCTTGGCGGCGCTGATAAGGGACGGGCTCGCATCAAAATGCATGCAGTCCTGCGCGGCGATGCAAATGCGCCTGATCAGATGCGCCGCTCCTGCTTGAGACGGTCGATCGCGGAGGTCGCCTCCGGCGGCAGCGACTTGAAGCCCATCTGCCCCGCGGCCGAGAACAGCGGCCGTAGATGCGAGCCGGCGAGAAAGGGCGGCTGGCGGTTGGCCGGCACGATCTGGTCGAACACCAGCACCAGCGTGGTGGCGACGAGGCCGACCCTGATGGCGCCGAGCGCGGCGCCCCCGAGCCGGTCGCCGATGCCCGCCTCGCGTATCGTGTCGCTCAGCGCCAGCCGGCCGAGATATCCAAACAGCATGCCGACCACCACGAAGATGCCGAAGAACCAGATCCAGTTCTGAAGCAGCGGCGAATTCGGATTGCCCGCGACCTGCGGGACGATCAGCGGCATCAGCGCGACGGCGATGGGGGCGGCGAGGAGATAGGCGAGGATCGTCATGGCGCTGCCGAGCAGGCCGGTCCTGAAACCGAAGCCGATCGCGATTGCGAGCGCTGCATAGACTGCGAGATCGAAACTGTTCATGCGCGGGAGCCTGCCACGGAACGTATGAACGCAGAACCGATCATTCCGGTTTCAGATCGTTAAAATCGTCTGTATTGATGGCTCCAAAGCTCAGGGATCGCGCCCCAAGAAAACGTCAAGGAACTCGTCATGTCAGACCTATTCGACGTCAGTCGAGAAACCATCCTCGTGACAGGCGCGAGCCAGGGCCTGGGGCGGCAATTTGCCCGGGTGTTGGCAGCGCATGGCGCGGCCGTCGCGCTCGCGGCGCGGCAGACCGACAAGCTGAAGAGCCTGGAAGAAGAGATCCGCGGCAAGGGCGGCCGTGCCGCCGCCGTCGCGCTCGACGTCACCGACACCGCCTCGATCGCCAGGGCCGTCGATGCCACGGAAGCCGCGCTGGGTCCGGTCACGGTGCTGATCAACAATGCCGGCATCGCGATCGAAAAGCTCGCGACCGAGCAGACCGAGGCCGATTGGGACGCGGTGATCGGCGCCAATCTCAAGGGCGCCTATTTCCTCGCGACCGAAATCGCGCGGCGGATGATCGCGCGCAAGCAGGAAGGCAACATCGTCAACATCGCCTCCGTGCTCGGCACCGGCGTTTTGAAGGCGGTGTCGCCTTACGCGATTTCCAAGGCCGGCATCATCCAGGCGACCAAGGCGATGGCGCTGGAGCTCGCGGGGCAAAACATCCGCATCAACGCGCTGGCGCCCGGCTACATCGACACCGAGATGAACCACGCCTTCTGGTCGACGCCGCCGGGCGAGCGCCTGACCAAGCGCATCCCGCAGCGCCGCATCGGTGCCGAGTCCGATCTCGACGGCGCGATTTTGCTGCTGGCCTCGAAAGCGTCGCGGTACATGACGGGCAGCGTGGTGACGGTGGACGGCGGGTTCTTGTTGAATTGAAGAGCTGCCGCGTACTCCGCCCTCATCCTGAGGAGCCGCGTAGCGGCGTCTCGAAGGATGAAGATGAGTGCGGGGTGCGTCCTTCGAGACGCGCGCAATCGCGCGCTCCTCAGGACGAGGTCGGAGCAAGTGGCTGCCGTAGCTCGGCGCAGCTTCAATTCTACCGCATCTCCGCCCTGATCATGTCCGCCGCCTTCTCTCCGATCATGATTGTCGGCGCATTGGTGTTGCCGCCGATCAGCGTTGGCATGATCGAGGCGTCGACGACGCGCAGACCCTCGACGCCATGCACCTTCAATGCCGGATCGACCACGGCCATCGCATCCGTCCCCATCCTGCAGGGTGCCGACGGGGTGATAGACGGTGTCGACGCGCGCGCGCAGGATGGTGCGGATGTCGTCGTCGGTGCGCACGTCAGACGTGAACATGTCCTTCTTCTGCAACGCGCGCATTGCGGGCGTCTCCATCAGCCGTCGCGTGGTCTTGAAGCCCGCGACCATCGTCTCGAGATCCTCCGCCTCGCCCAAAAAATTCGGATCGATCATCGGCGCTGCCAGCGGATCGGCGCTTTTCAGCCAGACGCTGCCACGGCTCTTCGGTCGCAACAGGCAGACATGGCATGAGAAGCCCGCCTCCTTGTGCTTCTTGCGGCCATGGTCGTCGAGCATCGCGATGATGAAGTGCAGCTGGATGTCGGGCACATCGAGGTCGGCTCGGGTCTTCAGGAAGCCGCCACACTCGGCGAAATTGGTAGTCATCAGGCCGCGCCGCTCCCGGCGGTATCGCTGGATGGCGCGGAGCAGGGATGGCAGCCGGCTGATCGATGAGTGGACGAAGTGCGGATAGTCGGAGGCGTAAACGAACACGAAGTCCGGATGATCCTGCAGATTGCGTCCTACGCCCGGCAGGTGATGCACGACGCCGATACCGTGCGCTCGAAGCGCCTCGCCGTCGCCTATGCCCGACAGCATCAGCAATTGCGGTGACTGGAAGGCGCCGGCGGCGAGGATCACCTCGCGGCGGGCGCGCAGCTGCTTTGTCTGCTTGCCCTGCATATATTCGATGCCGACCGCGCGCCCGCCCTCGAACAGGATGCGCGTGGCATGCGCCTGCGTCTCGACACGCAGATTCGCGCGCTTGTCCATGTAGGGATGCACATAGGCGCGTGCTGCGCTCCAGCGCTCGCCATTATGCTGCGTCACCTGGTAGCTACCGAGCCCTTCGTGGTCGTCTTCATTGAAGTCCTCGCGGATGCGGAACTGCGCCTCGCGGGCGGCCTGATGGAAGACGTCGTGGATCGGATTGTCCGAGCGCAGCCTGTTGACATGCAGCGGGCCGCCCTTGCCATGATACGCGCCGTCGAAATCGGTGTTGTTCTCCGAGCGCTTGAAATAGGGCAGCACGTCCGCGTACGACCAGCCGGCATTGCCGAGCGAGGCCCAATGGTCGTAGTCCCATTTGTTGCCGCGGATGTAGACCATGGCGTTCATCGCCGAGGAACCGCCGAGCCCCTTGCCGCGCGGTTGATAGCCGATACGGCCGTTCAATCCCTTCTGCGGCACGGTATCGAAGGCCCAGTTCGCTGCCTTGTATGGCAAAGCGAGCCCGAACGGCGTGGTGATCCGCCAATTGTCGTTCGGGCCGCCGGCATCGAGCAGCGCCACGGATGTCCCCGCATCCTCCGACAGCCGCCCCGCCACTGCGCAACCGCCGGAGCCCGCGCCCACGACGACGAAATCGTATGTGTCGCTCACTGATGTTTTCCCCCTGCGTATTTTCTTCTCGTCATTGCGAGCGAAGCGAAGCGAAGCAATCCAGACTGTCCATTCCTCATCCTGAGGAGCGCGACTTCGCGCGTCTCGAAGGATGAAGGCCCGGCTGGTGGCCTCGCCCTTCGAGACGCGCGCGAAATGCGCGCTCCTCAGGGTGAGGGTCTAGGTTCGCTGCGCTCGCAATGACGGGTGTTGTGCTTAAGACATGAACCGCATCATCTTCTCCAGCCGCGCGATCTTGCCGCCGTAGGGCGGATAGAGGTCGGCGAGGCGGTTGAATTTTGAGCGATAGAACACCGGCTTCAGCTTGCTGAACGTGCGAAAGCCCCATTCGCCGTGATAGACGCCGGTGCCGGATGCGCCGACGCCGCCCATCGGCTGGTTGATTTGCGCGAAGTGAAACAGGCAGTCGTTGATCGTGACGCCGCCGGAGACGGTGCGCGCCAGCACCTCGTCGCGCGCAATGCGGTCCTTGCCGAACCAGTACAGCGCCAGCGGCCGGTCACGGGCGTTGACGAAGGCGATGGCGTCGGCTGGTTCGCGATAACCAAGCACCGGCAGCACAGGGCCGAAAATCTCCTCCTGCATCACCGTCATCGCCTCGGTCGCGCCGACGATCAGCGTCGGCGGGAATTTGCGGTGCGCTTTCCAGTTGGGATCGTCGGCCTTCGCCGGCTGCAAAATCTTTGCGCCGCGGCTTGCCGCATCGGCGACGAGATTTTCCAGCCGCGCATAATGCCGGTCGGAGATCACGGAGGTGTAGTCCTTGTTGGCGGGATCGGTGCCGAACATGCGCCGCATCTGCGCCCGCACTTTTTCGGCGAAGGCCTGCAACGAGCGCTCGGGCACCAGCACGTAATCCGGCGCGATGCAGGTCTGCCCGGCATTGAGCAGCTTGCCGTAGGCAATGCGCTCGGCCGCTTCTTCGAGATCGGCGGAGGCGTCGATGATCGCCGGCGACTTGCCGCCGAGCTCGAGCGTGACGGGCGTCAGATTGCGTCCCGCGGCCTCCGCGACCAGCCGTCCGACCCGGGTCGAGCCGGTGAACACCAGATGATCGAACGGCAGCGATGCGAAGGCCTTTGCGATGTCGTCCTCGACGCCGGTGACGAGCACTTCCGCGGCATCGAATTTTTGCGCGATCGTCTCCTTTAGCAGGCCTGCGAAGCGCGGCACCAGCTCGCTCGGCTTGATGATGACACGATTGCCGGCGGCGAGCGCGCCGATCGCGGGCGCGAGCGTCAGCTGGAGCGGATAATTCCAGGGTGCGATGATGCCGACAACGCCGAGCGGCTGCGGCATCAGCCGGTTGCGCGCGGGCAAAAATTGCAGCGCGGTGGCGATGCGCTGCGGCGCCATCCAGCTCTTCAGATGCTTGGTGGCATGCCGGATCTCGGAGAACACCATCATCGTTTCGGCGATGGTGGTCTCGACCGCGGAGCGGTGGCCGAAATCGGCCGAGATCGCCTGCCGGAAGCGCTCCTCGTTGTCGGCGACCACGGCACGCAACCGCGCCAGCCGGTCGAGCCGCCCGGCAAGGTCAGGCGCCGGCTCGGCCCGCGACCGCGCGACCATGGCATGGAAGGCGTCCTCCAGCGCTCGAAGCGAGGCGCTCGGCAGGGATTTGTCCAAGGATCGGTCCAAGGCGTTCTCCCTCTTAAGTGGCGTTGGCCCCTTGGTTTTGTTGCCGCAAGCTGGCCCTTTGTGGAACTTCTGGCAAGACTTGGCTTTTTGGCGGGTTTTGACCTGTCATAAAGTCGAAAAAATCGTCCCGCAGCCCTTTCCAAAGGCAGCCCGGGTTGGTACATACCGCCCGCACCCAACGGGCTTTGCCCGGGGTCGCCTTCCAAGGAAGCCTTTGGGACGGACGAAGCAAGCCACGCGAACAGCGTCGGCCCTCCATCCACCGTCCCTCGGCATTTCACGAAGGCAAGCAACGGTTTAACGCGGGGTGGAGCAGCCCGGTAGCTCGTCAGGCTCATAACCTGAAGGTCATAGGTTCAAATCCTATCCCCGCAACCAAATTCGGACTTTACCGGTCCCGATACGAAAATGGCCCGCATTGCGCGGGCCATTTTTGTTTGAGGTATGGTCGCGGGACGGCTCGCCGCTGCGAGGTGGTTAAGGGGAGCGTGATTGAGTGCACTGTCACTGTGGTCCCCTCGGACCGAACCCGCGTACTGGCTCAGGACACGACGTCTGTCTCCGCCGCACGACCGTTTGAGCTTTTAACCAACCACCCGATCATAACCGTGGCGACCGCTATGACGCTTATCGAGACGAGAAAGCCGACGGCCACTCGCGCAGTCGAAACGCTGATCGCCGCAGGTTTTCTCGTCGAGACAACGGGCAAAAAGCGAGATCGCAGCTTCGCTTATCAAACTTATGTCGACCGACTGCGGATCGGTAGGGAACTGGAGCACAGATAATGACGGACCGTTCGACCGCGCTTTCCCTTCTTCGACGGGCTCTCGGCGACAGCACAGCATCGTTTCGCGACGGGCAATGGGAAGCCATCGACGCCTTGGTGAACAGACGGGAACGTTTGCTCGTCGTACAGCGGACTGGTTTGGGGGAAGAGTTCCGTCTACTTTATTGCGACCCGTATTCTCCGGGATCGTGGTCGCGGACCGACGCTCATCGTTTCTCCACTTCTCGCTTTGATGCGCAACCAGATCCAGGCCGCGAATCGCCTCGACATCCGCGCCCTGACCATAAACTCAACGAACAGAAACGAATGGCCCGCGCTTCAACAGGTCGTACGGGCCAACCAGGCTGACGCGCTTTTGATTTCCCCCGAACGCCTCGCCAATGACGATTTCGTAGAAAACGTGTTGCTACCGATCGCCGAAACGATTGGCTTGCTTGTCGTCGATGAGGCCCACTGCATATCCGACTGGGGACACGATTTTCGGCCCGACTACCGGCGCCTCGTCAACGTTTTGCAGAGAATGCCGGATAACGTCCCGATACTGGGCACGACAGCGACTGCCAACAATCGTGTTGTTGCGGATGTTCAAGCGCAGCTCGGCAATATCGGAATCGAGCGCGGAGCGCTCACAAGGCGAACACTCGCACTACAGACGCTGCGCCTCCCCACGCAGGCAGCGCGCCTTGCCTGGCTGGTGGAACATATCAATGAACTTCCAGGCACTGGTATCATTTATACGCTGACCAAGCGCGATGCGAACCAAGTTACTGATTGGCTCAATCAGCACGGCATTGCTGCCAAACCCTACTATAGCGGTGTAGTGGGTGACAGTTTTGGCGACTCTGACGCCTATCGTGAGCACCTTGAAGACCAACTCCTGAGAAACGAGATCAAGGCGTTGGTCGCCACAACGGCCCTTGGAATGGGATACGACAAGCCTGACCTAGGTTTCGTTGTTCACTATCAGGCACCCGGATCGATCGTTGCCTATTATCAGCAAGTCGGTCGTGCTGGTCGCGGCATCGCTCATGCGGTCGGTATTCTGATGTCAGGCGACGAGGATGACCACATCCATGAATACTTTCGTGGCAGTGCATTCCCGCGCGAGCGATGGGTTCAATCGATCCTAGAGGCGCTTGAGGAAAGCGACGGTCTGAGCACAGCTCAAATCGAGGAGATAGTGAACCTCCGTCACGGCCAGATCGAGCAGGTGCTCAAGTTCCTCTCTGTCGATAGTCCAGCTCCCGTCATCAAAGACGGCTCGAAATGGCAGAGGACGCCTGTCCCATTTCGTATGGACCATGAACGCATTCAGCGTCTAACCGAGCAGCGTGAGATCGAGTGGGACGAAGTTCAAGCCTACATCGATGAACCTCGATGCCTGATGGAATTTCTCGCCAACGCCCTCGATGATGCGAACCCACAGCCATGCGGTAAATGTGCCAGCTGCTTGGGTAGGCCGGTCGTGGAACCTTCGTTCACTCGCAAAACGGCGATCGTGGCCGGTCGCTTCCTGCGCCATTCCGAGATCGTCTTGGATTGCAACAAGCAGGTCGCAAAGGATGCCTTCGCCAAGTATGGGCTCAGAGGGAACCTGCCTTTAGAACTCCGGGCAGAACCAGGTCGGATTCTCTCGCGCTGGGGTGACGCCGGTTGGGGCCAAGTGGTCGCTGACGACAAGCACAACGGTCACTTCCGCGACGAACTCGTCGACGCGGTTGCGGAGATGCTGCGTGACCGCTGGCGACCAAATCCGTCGCCGACGTGGGTCACCTGCGTCCCTTCCAGAAACCATCCGACACTTGTACCTGACTTCGCCAACCGTCTTGCAAGCGCTCTCGCTCTCCCGTTCGTGCCAGCAATAGTCAAGGTAAAGGATAATGAGCCCCAGAAAGGGCAACAGAACAGATTCCACCAGTGCCGCAACCTCGATGGTGTCTTTGCAATCGTTGGGCGCGTGCTTAGCGGCCCCGTGTTCCTTCTGGATGATGTCGTGGACTCGGCGTGGACGATGACGGTAGCTGCTGCGCTTCTCAGGCGGGACGGGAGTGGCCCGGTTTGGCCGGTCGCGTTGACGACTTCGAGCGTAGGAGGTTGACATGCATCTTACACCTCAAGCTCAAGCGGTGATGCTTCTGACCGTATCGTTCGGGAAGTCGGACTCGCAGGACGGGAAGCCTTTCTCCAACAACGAATGGGCCAAATTTGCCATTTGGCTGAAAGATCATGGGCTAGAACCTGCCGTCCTTTTGAGGGGTGATCTGGACTCCCTACTCGCGGGCTGGGCAGATCGCACAGTTTCAGTCGCGCGTATTCGGGCACTTCTGGGCAGGGGCGCAGCCCTTGGACTTGCGCTCGAAAAGTGGCAACGCGCTGGCCTATGGATCCTAACGCGATCCGACCAGGAATACCCAGAACGGCTAAAGCGGCGGCTACGTTCAGAGTCGCCCGCTGTGCTGTTCGGTTGCGGAAACAAGGCTCTTCTTAACACCGGTGGAATCGCCGTCGTAGGTTCGCGTGACGCCGACGAGGAAGACCTCGCTTACACAGAAAAACTTGGAGCTGAGGCAGCGTCGCAGGGATATTCTCTTGTCTCCGGCGGTGCTCGTGGTGTCGATCAGAGCGCCATGCTCGGAGCGTTGGAAAGACAAGGTACAGCCGTAGGTGTTCTTGCCGACAGCCTGCTTCGATCCGTAACATCATCCAAGTACCGCAAGCACATCATGTCTGGCGATCTAGCGCTGATCAGCCCCTTTAATCCCGAAGCAGGTTTCAATGTAGGTAACGCGATGTCGCGAAACCGGTACATCTACTGCCTGTCCGATGCTGCCGTCGTTATCAGCAGTACGCGCGATAAGGGGGGAACGTGGAACGGGGCGATCGAAGACATCCGGGCTGGGTGGGTTCCGCTTTGGGTTAAGCCGAGCAACGACAGGAACTCCGGCAATCGAGAGCTTGCACAGCGAGGAGCGCTTTTGCTTCCAGAAGATATAACTTCGTTATCGGATTTGCTTGGGGGAACTTACTCCGCAGCACCGCATACCTTGAGCAACGAACTTCCGCTGCTTCCTCGTGATGATGAGCGACACGCCGAGTCCGAAAGTGAGAAGAAGACTGAAGTCAGTCCCCCACCAGAGGGCAAAAAGCCGTCATCGGAGCCATCGATAGACGCGACAATCATTCCTAGTGCATCCGCTGCCGAGAGCAGCGCACTGGTCGATATCGACTTCTATACCCTTTTCCTTGCCCGATTGCTTGAACTTACATTAGTCGCGCCCATGACGGTCGATGATATAACCGCACGCCTTGAACTGGAGAAGACGCAGGTGAGCGCTTGGCTGAAGCGAGCGGCAGGGGATGGAAAGATCTCCAAGCTAACGAAACCTGTCAGGTATCAGATAGTCCCAAAAGGACGAGAGCAGGCAGCACTGTTTGAGGATGAATAATGCTTGTCGGATCACCGCTACAGTCGTTCCGCAAATTCGCAGCTCTATACCACCGGTACGAGCGATGAGGCCGAGCATCGAGCGCTTCTGCTCAAACGGCCAGATAGCGCTCAGGACGTGGTTTCAGAGTTGTTCTTCGATAGCATAGCCCGCGCAATACGTCGTGCGGGAGAGCGCAATCGGCGGCGATGGCGTGAAGGGATTCGAACTGACGATTGTTGCCGGCGGCTCAGGCCGCCAATCTTGGAATAGATCTCTCGACCAATCGCAAGAATCGGGTGCTGCGGGTCCCGCGACCAAGTTCGGACTTTACCGGTCCCGATAAGAAAATGGCCCGCTTGATGCGGGCCATTTTTGTGTTGGCCACGCTCCGTGGAAACGTCGGCCACACCTTGCGCAACAGTGGGCGAATGCCCTCAGTCCGGATAGCTCAGGATCATTTTCAACAGTTTCGGAAATCGCGCGTTGATGTCCTCCTCGCGCAAAACGTTGCGGTGCTGGACGCCTTGCTTGGACGTCCGGATCAGGCCGGCCTCCCGCAGGATCCGGAAATGGTTCGACAGGGTCGACTTCGCCATGTCAGGGCAAGGCGCCGCCTCGGTGCACGACATGCAATCGCTCTGCGCGGCCAGGCTTTTGACGATGCGCAGCCGCATAGGATCCGCGAGCGCGCCTAGCACCCCGGCCAGTGTGATCTCGCCCCGCGATGGGTGAACGAACTGCACCATGCCTAAAATATAGCACCTCCCTTGAACTCATTCAATAGTTCACTAGTATTGAACTATTGAATATCGGCGTCGTGCCGGATCATGGAGATATGTGATGACCAAGAGACTCGAAGGAAAAGTTGCGCTCGTGACCGGCGCATCCAAAGGCATCGGTGCCGAAATCTCCGCCCGGCTCGCGGCCGAGGGTGCGGCGGTCGCCGTCAATTACAGCTCCAGCAAGCAGGCCGCCGACCGCGTCGTCGCCGCCATCGTCGCCAAGGGCGGCAAAGCGGTCGCCATCCACGGCAACTTAGCCGATACCAAGGACGTGAAAAGCGTGGTCGCGGAAACCGTGAAGGCGTTCGGTGCGATCGATATCCTTGTCAACAACGCGGGCGTTTACGAGTTCGCACCGCTCGAGGGCATCACCCCCGAGCATTTCCATAAGCATTTCGACCTCAATGTGCTTGGCCTGCTGCTGGTCTCGGGTGAAGCGTCGAAGCACTTCAACCCCAATGGCGGAAGCATCATCAACATCAGCTCCGGCGTATCGACCATCGCGCCGGCGAACACCGCCGTCTACACCGCGACGAAAGCATCGGTGGACGCGATTTCCTCCGTGCTGTCGAAGGAGCTGGCGCCGCGCAAGATCCGCGTCAACGCCGTCAATCCGGGCATGATCGCCACCGAAGGCGTCGTGTCGGCCGGCCTGCACGAGGGCGACATGCGCAACTGGATTGAATCCACCACCCCGCTTGGCCGCATCGGCAAGGTCGAGGAGATCGCCGCCGCGGTGGCCTTCTTCGCTTCGGACGAAGCCTCTTACATCACGGGCGAGACACTTCACGTCACCGGCGGCCTTCGCTGAATTTGTCGGTTTACATGAGGAAATGGCCCGTCTCGCGCGGGCCATTTTTTTGCCTGGAGCTCAAGGCAGCTCAGAACTGCGTCATTGCCTTCCCGTCCGCCCCGATCAGGCTCGACGGCGAACGGGGAGATCCTGGGTTCATCACCTCCCGCGTGCCTGTGGGGCGCGCGGGAGGTGATGACAGCCATTCTGCTGATCGCGTCGAATGTGTCCGAAGATCAGGGTCTGTGCGGACAAACCATCGTCAGATAAAGCAGCGTCGGCGCCTTGTCCTCGCCATCGCGATACTCCCACTCCAGCCGGATCTCATGCCGATGCGCGTAGGCGTCGCTCGCCTTGTGCGTGACGATCTTCGTCTTCATCGGGATCGGCGGCTCGGAGTTGAAGCATTTCCGGACGCAGGCATCGAGCAGATCGCATCGCGTCAAGGGGATCACGCCCGGCTCGTCGCTGGACAAGGGGATCGTGTTAGGCTGGGTGCTGAGGTCGACGCGAGCCCGGCCCTTTTCCTTGTGCCAGTACGCAGCGCTTCCCTCTGGCCATCTGTCTGGCGGCGTCAAGATCAGGTGGTATTGGCCGTATTCCAGCGTCGGCAGGTGGATGTCCGGGGACGCCTTGAGGATGTCCACGCTCCGTTGCATGTTTTCCAGCGGGAAATAATTCTCGTTCATCAAATCTTTGAATGAAGCCCCGGTATATGTTCTTGAGCCCATCGCCTTTTCCTTCAATATGTTCTTGGCTTTATGTTCTTGGCTTTGCGAAAATACGTACAACTCCAGCGACGCCGGTCAGCTTGGCCAATCCTCGCGCCGTCGAAATATGTGCCCCATCTTTGTTGGGATTTGCTTACGCTACCACTCAGGACTGAGTTTCGTCCAGATCGCCAACCGCACCGTGCCCCGCTAACGGTGAGGAGCGAGGAGCGATTGCTAAGCGGTTTTCGACAGGTATTCTTATCGAGAGTTGCTCGCGGATTCTGGTCGACAGAATGGCCGCGACCTTTGAGGCGCAGGAATGAATTGCTTCACGTGTCAGTCTGCGATCGGTCCGGACGATAGCTGGTGCTCCAGATGCGGGGCCGCGGTGCGTCAGCGGGTCGACCCCGACAGCGAACGCCGGTTTGTGACGATTCTTCGCGCCGATGTCATAGACTCCACAGGTCTTGTTGCCGAATTGGAGCCGGAGGAGGCTGTCTCGCGCCTCGAGCCGGCATTGGCGGCCATGAGGGCCGCGGTACGCCAGTTTGGCGGCATCGTCAGCAAGGAGCTGGGAGACGGGCTGGCTGCAGTCTTTGGCGCTCCGATCGCCGACGACAACCATGCGCCCCTTGCCTGCCATGCGGCGATCGAGCTGGTCCGGCGCGTCGGCAGTTTGGGGGATCCCGGGCTGCAGGTCCGGGTCGGTCTGCACTCCGGCCATGTCGTTGCCTACATGGTCTCCAGCGAATTTTCCAAGGTCTACGAGATCGGCGGCGCTGCCCAGCATCTGGCCGCGCGGCTGGAGACGGCAGCCGAGGCGAACCAGATCTACGTGTCCGAAGCCTGCCAGAAGCTTGCGGACGGGCATGTCCGCTTTGATTTTCTTGGCCGCAAGACCCTGCGCGGTTTCAACGAAGCTCTGCCGGTCTATCGGATCATTGGAGCGAGCGATCTTTCGAGCTGGCGGGTGCGACGCGCTCGTAGCGTCTCCCGGTTTGTCGATCGGACGACGGAGCGGGCGCTGCTATGGCGCGCTGCGGAGAAGGTTGTCACTAGCGGGCAGACTGTTCTGCTGATGGGTGATGCGGGAATTGGAAAGTCGCGGCTTGCGCACGAATTTGCGCAGGGCCTCAGGGCTGACGGCTGGCGGTTGCTCGACGTCGAGTGCAGCCCAAATCTTCAGGGCGCGCCATTTAGCACCCTGAAGCGACTGGTGCTTTCTCTCCTGGAGGCAGTCTCCAAGGACTCAGACCGCCTGGCAGACCCTCGAAAGGAATTGTCGGCGGTCCATCAGTTTGCAATCGACGCGGTGCTGGATTTGCCCATTTCCGATCCGCGTTGGAGCGAATTGGAGCCCTACGCGCGGGGACGGGCGATTTCGGAGGCAAGCTGCGCAATCCTGGAAGGCGTAGCCCGCCATAACGGCACCGTTCTTCTCATCGAGGATCTGCACTGGGTTGATCGAGCCAGCGACACGGTTATTGCCGCCATAGCGTCGCTGCAGGTGCCGAATCTGTTCGTTTTCCTCACGAGCAGGCCGAACGGAATGCCGGAATGGATCGCGCGTTGTCATGCAGAAGTGATCGCGATGCGGCCATTGGATGATGAATCCGGAATGGCCATGTTGGCCGACATGCTCGGCACGTCCGTGACAAATGCAGGCTTGAAGAACCGGATCATCTCTCACACGGCCAATGTTCCGCTGTTCATCGAGGAGGTCTGCCGTGGTCTGAAGGATAACGGTACACTTCGCGGCCAGTGGGGTGATCTGGCCCTGGTGCGTCCTATAGAAGAGCTGGGTATCCCCACAAGTATCCAAGGTGTGATTGCGGCGCGACTCGATCGGGTGTCGAGGCAGGAGCGCCTGGTTTTGCAGGTCGCGGCCGCATTGGGGCCGCGATCGAGCGAAGCCGTCGTGCGGAGAGTCTCGGACTTGCCCGAAGACGCCCTGCGGGACTGCCTTGCAGCGCTCGATCGGGCCGAGCTGCTGGTCAAGATCGATAGCGACATCGCGGACTCGCTTGAGTTTCGACACGAGATGGTTCGCCAGGTGACCTACGAGTCGATGGTCGAAAAGGTCCGCGAGAGCGTACATGCGCGCGTTCTTGCGGCATTCGAGAGCGACGAAATATTGAGAGATGATCCTGACGCTCTCTGTTACCACGCAATGCGTGCCAAGGACTGGCCCAAGGCGTTCGACTACGGAAGAAGCGCCGCACAGAAGTGTCTTTTGCGCTCGGCATATGCAGACGCGGTCGACTACTTCCGGACCGCGATGAGTTCACTCGATAAGACGCCAATAACGAGTTCGAGGGAGACGAATGCCATTGATCTCCGGATGGAGGCGCGCATGGCGTTCATCTGGTCCGGTCGGGTTGCCGAGTGGGTCGATCTGGGAAAGGAAGCTGACCAACGGGCCAGCGAGATCGATGATGTCGGCAGAAGGGTTGCCGCCAAGACGGTCATGGCGGGTGGGCAGAACTTCTATGGGACGCCTACGGAGGCCGTTACTCTTGGCGAGGAGGTCGTTGGTCTTGCCGAAGAGTCCGGCAACCCGGGTTGGCGCAACCTTGCGCAATACAATCTCGGGCAGGCCTATTTTCTTGCCGGGCGCTATCGCGAGGCGGAGCGGACTATCGCGCGAGCCCGTGCCCATCTCATGGGGCCGGAAGCGAGTGCGCCTTTCGGAACTCCCCCCAAATACACACTCCTTCTCTGCTGCATGATGAAGAGCTTCACCCACACCGTCATGGGCGAGCTCGATGCCGCCGAGCAGCTCCAGCGCGAGGCCGCGGCGATCGCGGAGGAGACGGGCCGGCCCTACGACCGTGTCGCCGCTGCCTATAGCGGCGGCTGGCTGAAGCTCGGCCGTAACGAGCCGGCGGCGGCCGCGGCCATTCTCGAAGACGGTTTTGTGCTTGCGCAAAAGCACGGCATCCGGCTGTTCGTGCCGGTGCTCGGCTGTCACCTCGGCATGGCCTATCTGGAGCAGGGGCTGTTCGACCGGGCGCGCGGCATGCTGACCGAAGCGCGCGAGGAGGCGAAGGCGGTCGGCTATACCTCGGCGGTGCTGCGTAGCTCGATCTACCTTGCGCTCGCCACCCACCGCCTCGGCGACATCCAGGCCGCGCAGAACATGCTGCGCGAGGCGCGCAACACGGCGCGGCAGCAGGGGTTTTCCGGCCTGGAAGCCGAGGCCCTGTTCGGCGAGGCCGTGGTGACCTCGCCGTCGACTGCAGAGGCCAGGGCGGCCATCCTTGCGGCCCTGCGCGCGACCATCGCGATCGCCACTGAGAGCGGCGCGCTGCCGCTCCAGCACAAGGCCGAGGCGATGCTGAACGAGATGGTGGCGCGGGACGACGAGCTGACCTGAACTCTGCTCCCCGTTGGATCGGCCGCCGCAGCCGAAATCTGCCCGACGCGTCAAATAAATCCGGCAGGCGACGCAAGGGTTTAGCTACTGTGCATGGGGTTGTTTTCGCCCTTTTTTTGAAGGGTCTCCCATTGTGCAACGCAGAGACGGTCCGCTTGTGCGGACCGCTTTGATGAAAGCCTCTTGCGCGCACAGCAAGGTCGGCTACCGTCGGTCCTAGCCGCAGGGGCAGGCGACATTTCGATTCAAGTTTTTTAGCATCCGATTTTTCGGCGCCCCGCGACGGCGCGACGCCCACCGAACGAGGCGGGCCACGATCTCACGGGACCAGTCAGCGCTGCTTGCGCCGGTCGAGCGCGATTTGCGGCTCGATCTCTTCCGCGGCATCGGATTGTGGATGATCTTCCTCGACCACATCCCGCACGACGTCGTGGCCTGGCTGACCTTGCGCAATTACGGCTTCAGCGACGCCGCGGAGTTCTTCGTCTTCATCTCCGGCTATCTGGTCGGCTGGATCTACGGCCCGATCGTCGCAGGCGGCTGGTTTCTCGCGGCGCTGAAGCGGCTGTGGCGGCGCGCGGCCGAGATGTATGTCGCTCACATCATGCTGTTCCTGCTGTTCACGGCGCAGATCGCCCGCACCGCGCGCCGCTTCGACAATCCGATGTACGAGCACGAGTTCAACGTGTTCAATTTCCTGTCGCATCCGGACGAGCTGATCGGCCAGGCGATCCTCTTGAAATACAAGCCGGTCAATCTCGACGTGCTGCCGCTCTACATCACGCTGGTGTTCGTCGCGCCCTTCATCGTCTGGTGCCTGGTGCGCCGGCCGAACCTGACACTCGCGACGTCGGTGGTGCTTTATGCGCTGTCGCGCTGGTTCGACTGGAACGTCGCCTCCTATCCGCCCGGCACGACCTGGTACTTCAACCCGTTCTGCTGGCAGCTGATGTTCGTGTTTGCGGCCTGGTGCGGCATCGGCCAGATCGACAAGGTCGCGACATGGGTGTGGTCGAAAGCGGCGATGGGGCTGGCCGTGGCCTGGCTCGCCTTCGCGCTGCTGATCGTGATGACCTGGCATGTCCCTGCGCTCGAAGCCCTGGTCCCGAAATGGATGATCAAGGCGATCTACCCGATCGACAAGACCGATCTCGACATGCTGCGCTTCACGCATTTCCTGGCGCTGGCGATGTGGGTGACGCATTTCGTCTCGCGCAAATGGCGGGCGCTGCACGGGCCCTGGCTGAGGCCCGTCATCCTGTGTGGCCGGCATTCGCTGCCGATCTTCTGCCTGGGCGTATTCCTGTCGTTCTCGGCGCACTGGATCCTGACGCAATACACCAAGGGCGTCTGGGAGCAGCTCGCGGTCTCCGCCGTCGGCATCATCATCATGATCGCAGCCGCCTGGCTGCTCGACCGGGCCAGACGAGTGCCGAACCTGTTCGTGAAGGTGACGGAGGTCGAGGAGGCCGACGCCACATTGCAGACCGCGCCGGCGGCAACTGCCGGTCGTTGAGCATCGCCAGCCTGCATCTCGTGGAGAGGTTCATGTCCAGACGTTTGTTGACGATCGCCGGCGCCCTCCTGCTCCTGATCAGTGACGCCGCGGCCCAAGCACCCTCGCCGGAGGCGATGAGCGCGGCGCGCAAGCTCGTGGTCACCTTGAAGATCGCGGATCAATATCGCGCGCTGTTGCCGCAGCTTCTGCTCAAGCTCCGGCCCGTGGTCGCGCAGGACAGGCCGGAGATCGAGCGCGACTATGACGCGATGACGGCACCCGGCTCCGAGATCTACACCCCGGCGCTGACCTCGATGGTCGACCAGGTCGCCGCCCTCTATGCCCAAGGCTTCAGCATCGACGAGCTGCGCCAGATCGAGGCCTTCTATGCCCAGCCGGCCGGGAAGAAGTTTCTGGAGAAGTCCGATGCGCTGGCGCAGGCAAGCGCGCAGATCGGCCAGGCCGTCAGCCAGAAGGCTGCCGACGAGTTAAAGCAGCGCCTGATCGAGGCGCTGCGCCAGAAGGGGCACAAGCTGTAGACAGCTCTCTCAGTGGATAGCCGCGTACATGATCCTCTCCTCAGTCGCGTCCTGCGCGGAGAATTCCTCCACAACCTTGCCCTGGCGTGAGACCAGGATCCGGTCGGAAAGGGCCATGATCTCGGGCAGATAGGACGAGATGACCACGACCGCCTTGCCCTCGTCGGCAAGCTGGTTGATCAGCTCGTGGATCTCGACGATGGCGCCGACGTCGACGCCGCGCGTCGGCTCGTCGAAGATGATCAGGTCCGGCTCCTGCACCAGCGATTTTGCGATCACGACCTTCTGCTGATTGCCGCCGGAGAGCTCGACCACCTTGCCGTGGTCGCCGATGGCGCGCACCCCAAGTTTCTTGATCCAGCGCTTGCCGACCGTCTCGGTTTCCCGCCGCGACAGCATCATGCGGCCCTTGGGGAATTTCGACAGCAGGCCGAGATAAATGTTGCGCGCGATCGAGGACGTCTCGAAGAAACCCTCGACCTTGCGATCCTCCGTGACATAGGCGATGCCGGCCTTGACCGCCGGCGCCGGTACCCGGTAGCGCACCGGCTTGTCGTGCAGCAGGATTTCTCCGCCGTGGAAGAAGTCGCGCTTGAGCACGCCGGAGACGATCTTGAAGGTTTCGGTGCGCCCCGCGCCGACCAGGCCGAACACGCCGGTGATCTGTCCCGCGAACACCGACAGTGAATTGTTCTTCACCATCGGCGCCATCTTCAAGTTCTGCACCGTGAGCACGCGCGCACCGGCCGGCCGCACGTTACTTTTCCTTGCGCCGTAGAGCGTGTTGGAAAGGTCGCGTCCGACCATGGCCTGCACGATTGCGGCACGGTCGAATTTTGCGGCGTCGTCGGTCACGACATGCTTGCCGTCGCGCAGTACCGTGATGCGGTCGGCGAGCAGCAGGGCCTCTTCGAGGGCGTGCGAGATGAAGACGATCGAGACGCCGCGCTTCTTGAGATCACGGACGAGGTCGAAGAAGTATTTCTTCTCTTCCGGCGTCAGCGATGCGGTCGGCTCGTCGAAGATGATGACCTTGGCGCGGTGCAGAACCGCGCGCGCGATCTCCACCATTTGCTTCTTGGCAGCTCCAAGGCCGCTCACGGTCGCAGTCGGCGTGACGTCGAAATTGAGCGATTGCAAGAACTGTTGTGCGGCGATGTAGATGCCGCGCAGGCGGTTGTAAAACTTCTCCTGCCCAAGAAACAAGTTCTGCGCGACCGTCATAGTCGGCACCAGGCTGTTCTCCTGGAACACCATGGCGATGCCTAGATTGCGCGCCTCCAGCGGCGTCCTTGGTGCGACGTCGACGCCGTCAACCGTCATGGCGCCTGAGGTCAGCGTCACCACGCCCGCCATCACCTTGGTCAGGGTCGACTTGCCGGCGCCGTTCTCGCCGACCAGTGCGTGAATCTCGCCGCGGCGGAGGTCGAAGTCGACCCCGTCGATGGCGGGCACGCCGGCGTAGAGTTTTGTGGCCTTGCGCAGCGAGAGCATGATGTCGCTCATGAACCAAACTCCTCGGCAAGGCCGGCGAGGGGCAATCTCAGGACACGGCCCGGCCCCTTGGCGATCAGGACGAGATCGTCGCCCATCTCGATCGCCGCAACGACGCCGTGATTGACGCCGTCGACCCGGCTGTGCAGCGAGTAAAGCGGCTGGCCGTCGGCGTCGAGCCGGATGACTAGCCCATAGGAGCGCGGCGGCGCCCACGGCTTGATCACGCCCATGGTCTTGATATGCGCGCCCTGCATCGGCTCCTTGAACGATAGGCCGGAGCGCAGGCGCGGCGCGACCCAGTACTCTGGATCGATTTCGGCCATCATCCGTCGCCGGTAGGCCGGCTCGCGCAGCACGAACTCGATGAGCTGGGTGCGCGCGGTGAAGGCCGTCAGCCAGTAGCCGCCGCCCGAGGCCTTCGCCAGCCGCGATGGATAGACGGGAAGGTGAGCAAGCATTGTCTGCGGTGCAGCGCCCGGCGCCATCAGGACGAGGCGGTGACGCCAGCTCTCGCTGACCAGCACGCCATGGCCATGCGCGCAAGCGCCGAAGGCATGGCCGAGCCCTTGCGCCAGCGGCGTCACGGCTTTGCTGCCGGGATCCAGCCTGAACACGCGGCCGCTCCGGTTGAGCTCCATCAGGTCGCGCGCCCAGTCGTCGACGCCGCATGTTGTGGAGCCGTCAGTCGCAATGAGCGTACTGTCGTCCGCGAGCGCGAGCGCGTTGATGGCGTTGAACGCGCTATCGGCAAACGTCGTGCCTGGCTGCTCGGCCGCAGCGTTTGCGTAGAGATGCACCTCGCGCCCTCCGAGCGCGACTGCGAGGCCGCCGCCGGGAAGAGTACACAGGGCCGAGATAGGCCGATCGAAGCTACGGACCTCTGATGCCGAGACGCCATCCAGGCGCATCAAGCGCGGACCATCCGCAATGAAAAGCTTGCTTCCATCGGTGGCGATGTCCTCGGGCGCTTCGCAGGTCAGCAAGATCTCCGCCGATTCCAGCTTCTGGTTGGGCTTCAATGCGCCGTCAAAGGACGGCACGGTGATGGTGGCGTCGCCCCGCCCGAGAAAGCGGTTGGCGAACTCCCTGACAGCCGCGATCACGATTGCTTTCCCCACCTCTTGTCGTATTGGACGAAGTTCGGATCGGCGTTGTCGAGCTTGTAGCGGCCGATCCGGTTGTTGAGGATGCCGCCCAGATAGAGATAGCCGCGATGCTCGCGCATCGAGGTGATCATCGGATGGTTTTCGCCGCGCAGATCCCAGAGCGATTCGACGATCTTGCCCTGCTCGTTGAACTTGACCACGCAGCCTGTGTTGATGTTGGGGAACAGCCACTCATCCACGGGCACGCGTTTGGCCATGCGTCGCCGGAAGCCAGGCATTTTCCAGGCGAGGTCGAGCGAGGGGCTGCGCATGCCGACCAGCGCCAGCCAGTAATTGCCATCCGAGGCCAGGTTGATGTTGTCAGGGTAGCCCGGCAAATTGTCCATCACCACCTCGATGGCATCCTTCTTCGGTCCCGCGAACCAATAGCGCTTGATCGAGCAGCCGAACGTTTCGGCAAACAGGATCGACTGGCCGTCGCTGGCGACGCAGATGCCGTTCGGGAATTTGAGGCCGCGCAGCTCCGTGCGTGTCGTGCCGGTCTTGGTGTCGTAGGAAATGATGCGTCCGTTGCCGCGCGCCTCGAGGCCGTCGATCGGCCATTCGTCCATCTCGTAGCGCACAGTCGCCTCCGAGAAGAAGATGAGGCCGTCGTCGGTGATGTCGAGATCGTCGGCGAGCCGCAGGCGGCTGTCGTCGTTGACCGAGCGCATGCTGCGGTTGGTCTCGTCGGTCACCTTTTCCACCGTTCCGTCGGGCCTGACGCGATAGAGTCCCATGCCACCGATGCAGATGTAGAGGTTGTCCTCGCGGTCGAAGGCCATGCCGAGCGGCTGGCCGCCGATATGGGCGAACACCTCCATCTTCTGATAGTCCGGTGCGAGAAAGCGGATGATGTCACCGTGGGCGCGAACCCGCATAGAGATTGTCGTGGCGATCGAGGATGACGTCTTCGGGTGCCTCGATCCGTCCGAGGCCGATCAGCTCGACGTTACGCAGCTTGTCGTTCTGCTCGAACGGGCCGCCTTGCCCGATTTCGGTCGGTGGGGGCGGTGGCAGCGCGTGATAAGTGGGCGCGACATAGACTTTGCTGATGATGCGTGTGCGGTTCTTCTGCCAGCGGATATCGACCATGGCAGCGACAAGCAGGATACCGGCGAGCGCCATCCGGTTGACGCCGCCGCGCGCGTTCATGGTCGTCAGGCCGTTGGTGATCAGGAGTACGATCAGCACCCCGACGGCTGATTTAGCCACCGAGCCCTTGCCGCCGCCGAGCGTGATGCCGCCCAGCACCGTTGCGGTCACCACGATCACCTCAAGTCCGACGCCGATGTCGCCGCCGACGGTGCCGAGCCGGGACGCGAAGAACAGCGCGCCGATGCTGGTCAGCACACCGCTCGCGACGTAGCAGAGCGCAATGGTGCGGCGGACGGGAATGCCGGAATTGTAAGCCGAACGGCGCGAGCCGCCGATCGCGGTGATGTGCCAGCCCGGACGCAACCGCGTCATGAAGATATGACCGAAGATGGCGATCACGATATAGACGAGCGCCACGGTCGGAAAGCCGAAGACACTGCCGCCGCCGATGAAATCCCAGGACGGAATGTCGGGAAGGGACGACGCGATCGCGTTGGAATAGCGCTGGATCAGGAGATCGTAGGCCGAGCGGTAGATGATCAGCGTGATCAGCGTGGTGATGAAGGCCCGTAGCCGCAGATATCCGATCAGCACACCATTGACGGCACCAAGCAGCGCGCCGCAGAGCAGCGTCGCGGCGACCACCGCCGGCACCGGCCAGCCCAATACGTCGAGCAGATAGAGGGCGCAGAAATCTGTTAGCGCGAAGATTGAACCGACGGAAAGATCGATTCCGCCGACGATGACCACCAGCGCCAGCCCGAGCGCGATGAAGCCGATCTCTCCGGCCTGGCGCGCGGTGTCGGCGAGGCTCGCCGGCGACAGGAAATTGTCGATGGATCGGCTGAGCGCGAGGCCAATGATCAGGAGAAGGATCACCGGGATGGCTGTCTCGGTCCATCGCTTGGACAGAATTTCACCGAGCAGATGATCAGGCCAGTAGCGGTAACGTAGGCTCGTCAGGGTATCGCGCATCGGCATTCCAGGACCTTGCAAATTTCGAGCGACGTCCCGGGCGCGAAGCGGCCCGGGACGCTTGGGTCTGGTGTCGTGGGATTATTTCTTGAGGTCGCTGAGATTCCAGCAGGCCATCTGGCTATCGGCGTTCTCCTTGGTGATCGGAATCAACGTCGTGTATTCTGAGCCCTTGATCGAGCCGGGCTTGACGCCCGAGGACAGCAGCCATTTGATCGTGCCGGCCATCTGCGCGGCCTGGGTTGGTACGTCGTAGCTCATGTCGAGGTCGAACGCGCCTGATTTCACCAGCTCGCACGCGCCCTTGCGCTCGCCGCCGCCCGAGGTGGCGACGAACACCTTTCCGGTGAGGCCTGCTTCCTTGACGGCCGCCGCGGTGCCGATATCCATGCCGTCCCAGAAGCCGACGATGCCGCAGAGATCGGGATTCTGCTTCAGCACCGTTTGCGTGATCGCCTTGGCCTTGGCCGCGTCCCAATCGGCGGCTTGGCTGGACACCACCTTGACCTCGGGATGCTTGGCGAGCACGTTCTCGACGCCTTTCAGCGTATAGGCGCTCGCTGCCGCCGACAGCGCCCCCTGGATGATCGCAACCTTGTTCGACTTGCCCTCGCAGGCCTTGACCACGGCTTCGGTCTGGCGTTCGCCGATCTCGACCCAGTTGGCGCCGACGAAGGCCGAGCTCCGGTAGGCCGAGCCCATGTTGATCTGGATGACGTAGATGCCTTCGTTCTCGGCGCGCTGCAGCAGCTTGGCGTAGGTCTGCACGTCCGGATTTTGGACCACGATCACCGCCGGCTTCTCCGAGATCAGCGACGTGACGGCCTGCGCACCGGCATTGGTATTCCAGTTGGCATCGCGGATCACGAACTTGACGCCGAACGGTTCGAGCTCCTTCTTCAGGCCGGCATACCAGCCTTCGGTGAGGTCGAAGTTCATGGCAACCGGAACATAGGCTACGGTCTTGCCGGCCAGGGCTTCCTTGAACGGCTTCTGGAACGGCTCGTCCAGGCCCTGTTGGGCCAGGGCCGGTACGGTCATTGCCGCGAGACTCAGTGCGGCCACGGTCGCCTTTGTCGGGCTGCCGAAATGTTTCATTGCTTCCTCCTCGGTTATAGTTGTCGTTCTCGTTGTCGTTCTCGTTGGGTCGTTCAGATGTCGCCTTGCTGTGCCGTTTCTTCGTTGCGCGGATTCAAGAAAGAGTCCGTGATGACGGCGAGCAGCAGGACCACGCCCTTGATGAGATTCTGTCCGGCGTAGGAAATGTCCATGATGGTCATGCCGTTGAGCATCGTGCCGATCACGAGCGTGCCGATCACGACGTTCAGCACGCCGCCGCGGCCGCCGGATAGCCCGATGCCGCCAAGCACGACGACCAGGATGACGTCGTAGATGAGCGTCGAGTTGAAGATGCGGGTCGGCATTGAATTAACGGATGCGGCCATTACCAGACCGGCAAAGCAGCCGATCAGGGCGGCGACGACATATTGCAGCACGATGATCGGCCGGGAGGGAATGCCGGTGACACGCGCGGCGTAAGGGTTATCGCCGATTGCATAGATATAGGCTCCCCAGCGCGTCTGGCGCAGCAGGAAAGAGACTGCGATACAGGCGAGCGCGAACATCACGATTGATGTTGGAATGCCGAGGATGGTGCCTTGTCCGAGCCGCTCGAAGCCGTCCATGCCGGGGCTCCACTGCACGACGTCGAGCTGAAACAATGCGGTCTGCCCGAGCCCGGCGAGCAGCAGGCCGGTTGCGAGTGTCGCAAATAGCGAGGGGACCTCCGCATAGGGCAATCAGCCAGCCGTTGATGAGGCCGAAGGCAATCGTGAGCAGCACTGCGGCCAGCAGCGAGGCCGGCAGCGAATGACCGTTCTGCACCATCTGCAGCACCAGCCCCGGCGGCACCGCGAGGGCTGCGATCAGCGAGATGTCGATGCCGCGTCCGATCACGACGATCGCCATGGCAAGGCCGAGTATGCCGAGCACCGCCACGTTCTGGAGCAGCGTCAGCATGTTGTCGGCGGTCAGAAAGCCGCGCAGGAAGATCGAAAAAACGAGGAACAGCAGCGCGAAGACGGCGAAGACGATCTCTTGCTGATTGAACCGAAAGCGTTTCATCCCCGTTTTGCCTTTCTTCGACTTCGGCCTCTGTGGGTCCGTCAGGACGATCGGGTCTCTATGCGATAGGTTTGTGGAAGCGTCGCCAGGCTTTCGGCAAGTACCTTAGCCCGTTCCTGATCATTGGAGTCCACCGAGATGTGGACGAGTGTGTTCAGCCTGGCGTCCCTCTCGACGAGAATGTTTGCCGCGGTGTCCGGGCTGAAGATGCGGTCGAGCTCGGTCCTGACCTTCTCCCGTACGGCGAGGTCACGAAGCATGGGCTTGAAGATCTTCCCGACGGCGGTGACTGGCAGCGCTTCGAGCAGCACGACCCGCTTCGGCCGCGCAGGAGGTTCATTGACGTTGCGTTCGAGATGCTCGCGCAGCTGCGGCAGATCGATCGTCTGCCCCGGAGACGGCACCACGAAGAGAATCGGAACCTCGCCGGCATAGGCGTCCGGCATGCCGACGGCCGAGCTTATCTGCACGCCGGGGAAGGCGTTCGCGACATCCTCGATTGCGGCAGGGTCGATGTTGTGACCGCTGCGCACGATCAGGTCTTTCTCGCGGCCGGTCAGCACCAGGCGCTGATCCGGGGTGAGATATCCGACATCGCCGGTGACGATCCATTGGTCGCCGGTCAGCACGCCTTTGTTGTGCTGGGGGTCGATGTATCCGGGAAACACCTGCGGTCCGCTGACGAGGACGAGACCGCTGGTGAGCGGCGGGCAGTCTTGCTTCAGGTCGGCATCGGCCAGAGAAACGATTCTGGTCCTCGCAAACGGCGCCCTGAATCCTACGCTGCCCTGTATGGGTGTCCCGCGGCCGGGATTGAACGCGATCGCTGCTGCGGTTTCCGTCATGCCATAGGTCTCGAACAAGGTAATCCCGGTTCGCGCCTGAAACCTCTCGCTGATGGCCTTCGGAGCCACGGCCCCGCCGGTGAGGGCCATTCGAACCGAGCTGATATCGGAGGATCCGATCGGCACCTCGGCAAGCGCGGCAATCGACGTCGGCACGCCGCTGACGATGGTTGCGCGGAAGCGCTCCACGGTGTGCCAATAATCGCGGATCGCATCCGGACTTCTGAGAGCGTAGGGCGAGGGAATGATGACATGGCCGCCCGATGCGAGAATGGACAGACCGAGTGTTATCGTGCCGCCGACGTGAAACAGCGGAAAGCCATTCACGGCGGCATCTAGCTCGTCCAATCCGTGAACCTGCGCAAAGCTCCAGGCGGCATGGATCTGGTTTCCATGCGTCAGGCGCACGAGCTTCGGCCTTCCGGTCGTTCCGCCGGTGTGGAAGAGTGCGCATACGGCTTGGCGATCTGTCGACGGCTGGAATTCGAGAATGTCCGGCGCACCTGCAATCGCCTCATCGAAGCTCAGAAAGTGGCCAATCGAGCGGCTATCCTTGCCAAGCACGAAAATCGTTCTGAGTGACGGGACGCGCTTCGCGACGTTAGTTGCATTGGTCCAGATCGCGCGATCGGCCGCTTCGGAAGCAACGACCAGCACGGTTGCGTTCTGTGCCTCGAGCAGGTCGGCAATCGCATCTTCGTTCAGGAGAAAATTGATCGAGCTGGCGACGCCCGCGATTTGGGCGCCAAGCAGCGCCGGGAATAGCTGCGGAAGGATCGGACAGAGAAACGCGATCGTTCCGCCATTCCGGTTGATCCCGTGCGACCGGAACAGGTTTGCCGCGCGGGCGATTTCCGCGAGCAACTGCCGATGCGTCAGCGTGACGTCGCCCGGTTCGCGCGAGCCTTTGGTCAAAACCGTTAGCGCAGGCCGATCAGGATGCAGGCGCGCCGTTGCTTCGAAGAGATGATGAAGATTGCGGGCAGGAACGAGAGAATCGTAAGACCGCCGCTCCAGCGCTTCGATATCGGCGATGGCCTTGATCGGTTGCGTGAACCGCGTCGTGATCGGCAACGCGCTGCTCACGGGCACCGCCATTCAAGCGGCACGGCAGATTGTGCAGCGGTTGATCTGACCTGATGCAAGCGAACGTTTCCCGCCTATTTCGTTGTCCGTTTTTTGTTCTTCATAGGCCACATGCCCGGAGGCGGCTTGCTCCGGAGTGCAAAGCTTTTGCTTCTCCGCGCAAACCGGTCTTGCGTGCAGACGGCGGCCATCTAGAATCTCTTTGCCTGGCCGACTTGTGCGATGCACAAACGACGTTCATCCTGGCCTCGCAATGGATGGGCCGACGATGAACCTGGTATTTTCGACAGACGATCTGGAGCCGTCCAAGCGCTACGCTGCGTGGCAAGGCGCTATTTGCGATGTCTACGTCCATGTCGACGTAAATGCCGAGGAGCGATCCGACTACCACGGCTTCATTCGCGAGGCGCGGTTCGGCGCAGTTACGATGACAGACGTACTGCTGTCCGAACAGCGCATATCCCGACGCGAGCGGCATATCGCGAAGCTCGACAAGGATTGCTACTACGTCGAGTTCGTCCAGCAGGGCCGGGTCAACGTCCTCCAGGCCGGCCAGACCCTGCTCTCGAATCCCGGTATGGGCGCGATCTTCTCGGCCTCGGAGGCCTATGATCTGGAGTGCATCGGCAAGGTGCGATCGCTCTACCTCGAGATTCCGCGCCAGGAATTCTCGGCGCGCTTCAGCGACGGACGCCTGCCTGTCGTCACGACGATGGCGACGAGCCGGGGCCTCGGACGGATTGCCGCCGAGTTCTGCGCCACGCTCGCGGCCCAAGGAGGTCCGCTGGATGAGACCGTAAGGACCCGGCTCGGCGGTGAGCTGATGGACGTGCTGGCGCTCGCGCTCGACATGGGCGACCGGGACGAATTCTCGGAGGATGTCGGCGCGCAGCAGGCCCGTCTGCGCTCGGTCAAAGCCTGGATCGAGACGCACCTCACGGACGCGGACCTGTCGCTCGAGAAGGTCGCAAAGAACAACGGCGTCTCGCTCAGGCATCTGCATTATCTCTTCCGGCTCACCGATGTCTCGGTGTCCGAATGGATTTTGGATCGCCGGCTGCAGCGCTGTTACGACGTCCTGACCCGTCCCGAGTTGCGCTCCCTGTCGATCACCGAAGTTGCCTATCAGTTGGGATTCAGCAGCTCGTCGTACTTCAGCACGGTCTTTCGTAGGAAATTCGGGCACAGCCCATCCGACTTGCGACGGCGCTAAAGGACCTGCACCGCGCGAGGCGATGCAGGTCGGTGGTTGCGAAAGCATTACTTCACCAGCGGGCAACCGCCGTCCTTGAGCGGACGGAAGGCCTGGTCGGCAGGCACCTCGGCGAGCAGCTTGTAATAGTCCCAAGGCCCTTTCGATTCCTCGGGCTTCTTCACCTGGAACAGGTACATGCTGTGCACCATGCGGCCGTCCTCGCGTAAGACGCCGTTGTCAGTGAAGGCATCCTTCACCGGCAGCTCGCGCATCTTGGCCATCACCGTCTTGGTGTCCTTGGTGCCGGCGGCCTGCACGGCCTTCAGGTAATGCAGGGTGGCGCTGTAGGTCGCTGCCTGGTTCATCGTCGGCATGCGCTTCATGCGCTCCATGAAACGCTTGCCGAAGGCGCGGGACTTGTCGTTGAGGTCCCAGTAATAGGCCTCGGTGATGATCAGTCCCTGTGCGAGCTTCAGCCCTAAGCTGTGCACGTCGGAGATGAACATCACGATCGCAGCCAGGTTCTGGCCGCCGGCGACGATACCGAACTCACCGGCCTGCTTGATCGCGTTGATGGTGTCGCCGCCGCCGTTCGCCAGCCCGATGATCTTGGCCTTGGATGCCTGGGCCTGGAGCAGGAAGGATGAGAAGTCCGCGGTGTTGAGCGGATGCTTGACGCTGCCGAGCACCTTGCCGCCGGCGGCCCTCACGACGTCGCCGGTGTCGCGTTCGATCGAATGGCCAAATACATAGTCGGCGGTGAGGAAGAACCACCTGTCGCCGCCGTTCTTGACGATGGCGCTGCCGACCGTGTGCGCGTTGGAATAAGTGTCGTAGGTCCAGTGCGCAGTGTAGGGCGAGCAGGACTTTCCGGTAATGTCGGAGCTCGCGGCGTCCGTCACGATCATGATCTTCTCGTATTGCTTCGACAGCTCCATCACCGCGAGCGCAGTGGCCGATGTCGGCAGGTCGATGATCATGTCGACGCCTTCGGTCTCCCACCATTTTCGCGCGATGGTCGAGGCGACGTCGGGCTTGTTCAGCACATCGGCAGAGACCATGTCGATCGGCTTGCCGAACATCTGCCCGCCAAAATCCTCGATCGCCATTTTGGTGGCCTCGACATTCCCCTGGCCTCCGATGTCGGAATAGACCGAGGAGAAGTCGGAGAGCACGCCGATCTTGAGCGGCGCCTGCTGGGCGGAGGTGGGGGTGATCAGGGCAGCCGACAGCAAGCCGGCCGCAGACACGAATGCTGCGATAGGTCTCATGGATACGTTTCCTCTTGAGCGGGACTATGCTGTCCCTTTGTCCGACAAAGTTAGAGGCGGGTTCCTCAGGAGTCAATTTGTTGCATCATCGGCACGAATGACGCAGTTTGACGCGCCCACCACCGTTCCTATAGTTTGTCCGACAAACGCCATTGGAGCCAGATTTGCCTCTCGCGCCGCTCTTCCGTCCGATCGATGTCGCGCCCGCCTATCAGAAGGTCGCCGACGCCATCGAGCGCGAGATCGTCAATGGCCGCATCAAGCCGGGCGATGTCCCATCGGCACCGAGCACGATCTGGTGCGCCAGTTCGGCGTCAACCGTTCGACCATTCGCGAAGGCATTCGCGTGCTGGAGGAGGGCGGGCTGATCAGCCGCGATTCCTCGCGACGGCTGCATGCCTGTCTGCCACGCTACACCAAGCTCGCGAGCCGTCTCAGTCGCGCGCTTGTGCTGCACGAGGTCACTTTCCGCGAGCTCTACGAGGCCTCGATGACGCTCGAAGTGGCGAGCATCGAAGGCGCGGTGGAGCGGGCGACGGAGGAGAACCTCGCAGAGCTCGCCGATAACCTCGTGCGCAGCGAGGCCGTGGTCAGCGATCCCGCGATGCTTGCCGAATGCGATGCCGAATTCCACGTGCTGGTTGCCAAGGCCTCGCAGAACCGCGTGCTCCAGCTCGCGCGTGAGCCGGCCGCGCAATTGTTCTATCCGACCACCGAGATGATCGTCGCTGGTGTGGCCGAAGGCGGCCCGCGCCTCGTCGCCGCGCATCGCCATCTCATCGAGGCGATCCAGCGCCGCGACCGCGAGGCGGGCGTGCTCTGGACGCGCCGGCACTTGCAGGATTGGCGGCGCGGTTTCGAGAAGATCGCTTCGCTCGACCGTTCCGTCGAGCATATGTACATGGAGCACGCGCAAGCGGTCCGACGCAGATAGCGCATGATCCGGAAAAGTGTGGAGCGGTTTTCCGGGAGGATCATGCGCAAGAAAAGACAAGCCGCAAGACTTCAAGCAAAATCCAGCAAAAAAAGACATCACACGGAGGGACACATGACCGGCGACATCGTAGCCACCATCTCGAAGGCCCGCGAGCATTCCATCGGCGATCTTCTGCGCCGTTCGGCGGGCCGCGAGCCGGACAGGCTTGCGGTGAGCTGTGGCAATGTGAGCTGGACGTTTGCCGAGATGGACGCAATCTGCAACCGGCTCAGCCGCGGTCTGCTCGGCCTCGGCGTCAAGAAGGGCGACCGCCTCGCCGTGCTGTCGCGCAATTCGCCACGCCTTTGCGGCGCTCCGGTTCGCGGTGGCCCGGATCGGCGCGGTGCTGGTGCCGATCAACTTCATGCTCAATCCGGACGAGATCAACTTCATCCTGAAGAGCTCCGGCGCAAAGGTGCTCGCGGCCGGTCCTGATTTCGTCGAGCCCGCGCGCGCCGCAAGCGCCAGGGATTGTGCGGTCGAAAAGTTGATCTGGCTGCCGGGCGAGGATCCGGCCACGGCGCCCGCGGGCCTCACCACCTTCGACGATCTCCTCAGCCCCGACGCTTCGTTCCTGGAGGTCGACAGCCGCGATCTCGCTCAGATCGTCTACACCAGCGGCACGGAGTCCCTGCCCAAGGGCGCGATGCTGACCCATGATGCCGTGATGTGGCAATATGTCAGCTGCATCATCGACGGCGGCATGAGCGTGGAGGACAAATTCTTGCACGCGCTGCCGCTCTATCACTGCGCGCAGCTTGACGTGTTCCTGGGGCCGCAATTTTATCTCGGCGCCTCGCGGCGTGATCACGGGCAAGCCGACCGCCGAAAACATTCTGTCGTTGATCCAGGCGCACAAGATCACGTCCTTCTTCGCGCCGCCGACGATCTGGATCGCGATGCTGCGCTCGCCGAACTTCGACAAGGCCGACCTGTCGACCCTTCAGAAGGGCTATTACGGCGCCTCGATCATGCCGGTGGAGGTGTTGCTCGAGCTCCAGCGGCGCCTGCCCAACGTCAAGTTCTGGAATTTCTACGGCCAGACCGAGATAGCGCCGCTCGCGACCGTGCTGGGTCCCGCGGACCAGCTGCGCAAGGCGGGCTCGGCCGGCAAGCCCGTGCTCAATGTCGAGACGCGAGTCGTCACCACGTCGATGGAGGACGTCAAGATCGGCGAGGTCGGCGAGATCGTGCACCGCTCGCCGCATCTGCTCTCCGGCTATTACAACGACCCGGTCAAGACGGCGGCGGCGTTCTCCGGCGGCTGGTTTCACTCGGGCGACCTCGCCATCGTCGATGAAGAGGGCCACATCACCGTGGTCGATCGCGTCAAGGACATGATCAAGACCGGCGGCGAGAACGTCGCCAGCCGCGAGGTCGAGGAGATGGTCTATCGCATCCCCGCGGTGTCCGAAGTCGCCGTCGTCGGCTTGCCCGATCCGCGCTGGATCGAGGCGGTGACTGCCATCGTCGTGGTCAAGAGCGGCGAGAAGCTCGACGAAGATTCCGTCATCAAGCACTGCGCCGGCCAGATGGCGCATTTCAAGGTGCCCAAGCGCGTCATATTCGTCGATGCCTTGCCCAAGAACCCGAGCGGCAAGCTACTCAAGCGCGAGCTGCGCCAGCGCTTCGTCGGGGGCGAGACGCTCGACAAGGCGATCCAGACAAATTTTGGCACCTGAGGCGGAGGGATCGCCATGAAAGCCTGGCAAGTTGCGCGTGACTGGTCGATCGAGGGCCTGCAGCTGGCCGATCTGCCCGAGCCCACACCTGGCGCGGGGCAGGTCGCGGTGCGCATGCGGGCGGCATCTGTGAATTATCGCGACCTGCTCACGGTGCAGGGGAAGGGCGGCGTCACCAGATTGCCGCTGATCCCGTTCTCGGATGGCGCCGGCGAGGTGATCGCCGTCGGTAATGGCGTTGTCCGTGTCGCGGTGGGTGATCGCGTCTGTCCGATGTTCTTCCAATCCTGGATCGACGGGAAGGTGTCGGCCACCAGCCGTCGCTATGCGCTCGGCGGCACGCGGCCCGGCGTGCTTCAGCAGGTCATGGTGCTCGACGCCGAGGGCGTCACCCATATCCCGTTGCATCTGTCTTTCCGGGAAGCGGCGACGCTGCCCTGTGCCGGGCTCACGGCGTGGCGCGCGCTGTTCGAGGAGGCCAAGGTGCAGCCCGGTGACACGGTGCTGGTGCAGGGTACCGGCGGCGTGTCGATCTTTGCGCTGCAATTCGCAAAGCTCGCCGGTGCGAGCGTGATCGTGACCTCGTCAAGCGACGAGAAGCTCGAACGTGCCAAGGCGCTCGGGGCGGATCACACCATCAACTATCGTTCGGTGCCCGAATGGGGCAAGGCGGCTTCGGAGTGGACCGGTGGCGGCGTCGATCATGTCGTCGAGGTCGGTGGCAAGGATACTTTTGCGCAATCGCTCGAGGCGGCGCGGGTCGGTGGCAACATCCTGGTGATCGGCGTGCTCACAGGCTTCTCCCAGCAGATCGCGATTCCGAGCCTGTTTTCCAAGAACCTGCACGTCATTGGTCTGTCTGTCGGCAGCCGCCGCATGTTCGAAGGTATGAGTGCTGCGATCTACCGCAATGGCATGAAGCCCGTGATCGACCGCGTGTTCGGCTTCGACGCCGTGCCCGACGCGCTGCGGCTGATGCAGCAGGGTGGCCATTTCGGCAAGATCGTGGTGGAGTTCTCTTAGGAATGCGCTGGGGCGTCGGAGCGAGCGCTCGTCCCGCAATGACGCTCTCAATACTTCTTCACGGCCGCGCCGAACGCCAGCCACAGCGCCATCGACGCGAGCCCGAAGCCGCCGAGCAGCAGGAAGGTCGGGCCATAGCCGATCCATTGTGCGATCCAGCCGCCAAGGGCGGGACTGAGGCTCGCGCCAACGCCCTGCACGGTGATGACGGCGCCTTGTCCGAGATTGATGCGGCCGGTGCCGTTGAGCGAGCGCGCGACCATGCCGGGGACGGCAACCGTCTGGAGCCCGGTGCCGATACCGTCGAGCACCTGCATCGGCACGACGCCCCACCATCCCGTAACGAAGAAGGCGAGCACGCCGCGGATCGGCAGGAACATGAAGGAGACGAGAATGACGGGCCAGTAATTGCGCTTGCTCGCGACCTTCATGGCGATTAGCGAGGTGACGATCATCACGCCCTGTGCGATCACCACGGTGGTGGCGACGAAGCTCGGGCCGTTGGCCTGTCCGTCGGCCACCGCCGCAAGACTGTAAAGCGGAACGATCGCAGCATTGCCGAGATGGAAGAGGGCGAGAGCCAGCGCAAGGACGAGCAGCGCCTTGTGCTTGAGCAGGATCGTGAGCGCATCCGGTTGGCTGTCGGGGTCATCCTCCTTGCTGCCGCGCGCGGCGCGGTCGTCGATCGTCTTGGCCGGTATCATCAGCACGCAGGCGATCGCGATGGCGCCGAACGCGGCGGCCAGCACGAACACCGAGACGTAGCCGAATTGATAGCCGAGATAGCCCGACAGCGCCGCGCCGACCATGTTGCCGGCATGGTTGAACGCCTGGTTGCGGCCGTTCAGTGCATTGAATCCCTTCTGTTTCGCGATGCCGAGCGTGATACCTGTGACGGCCGGCACGATCGCGGCGCTCGCCAGCGATTGTGCGACCTGCGAGAACGTCACCGCCCAGAAATTCTGCGAGATCAGGATGATCGCGGACGCAAGCACCACGCAGATGCCGGGGATGACCACCCACAGGCGCTTGTTGCGGCTGGAATCGATGA
Source organism: Bradyrhizobium sp. LB13.1 (assembly GCF_054056815.1). Lineage (NCBI taxonomy): Bacteria > Pseudomonadati > Pseudomonadota > Alphaproteobacteria > Hyphomicrobiales > Nitrobacteraceae > Bradyrhizobium > Bradyrhizobium sp. LB13.1. The sequence continues at coordinate 1,349,916 of NZ_JBSRYQ010000001.1, forward strand.
ACCCGCCAATCGGCGTCGTGACCAGCATGCCCGCGACGTTGCCGATCGTCATCGCGGTGCCGATCAGCCCGCTCGCCCAGCCGCGCTCCTGAAGGAACACTCCGACGAACGGTCCGATGCCCGACTGCATGTCGGCCATGAAGAAGTTGACTGCGAACAGCGGCCAGAGGCGGGACGGGGCGGGGCGCGATGTCATCGAGACGCTGAACGTATTGCTGCCAACCGACTATGGTCTCGTGCAAGACTGACGGCCGGCCAATTGCGCCGGGGCGGACCAGAAAGTAACCTGCGCTCAGCGCGTTGGTTCCGGCCGCGCCTGCGATTGAGGACGGGAATGTTGCCTCGCGCCGTTCCGGTCTCGTTCTGGATCATGATCATGCCCCTCTGGACCTGCGAAACCTGCGGCGCGCAATTCCCGGACGGCGAAAATCCGCCCCCGTCCTGTCCGATTTGCGAGGACGAACGGCAATTCGTCGGCTGGAAGGGGCAAACTTTCCTCACGCGCGAGGCGCTCGGAGAACGTCACCGCCTGGTCTGGCGCGAGGATCTCGGCCTGACCGGCATCGCGCTCGAGCCAAGCTTTGCCATCGGCCAGCGCGCGCTGCTGGTGCCGCTCGCGGGCGGCTGCCTGATGTGGGACTGCGTACCGCTGGCGACGCCGGAGGCGATCGCGCATGTGCGGTCACTCGGCGGGCTGAAGGCGATTGCGATCTCGCATCCGCATTACTATGGCGCGCTGGCCGACTGGAGCGAGGCGTTCGGCGGGGTGCCGGTCTATTTGCACGCCGATGATCGCCAATGGGTGACGCGTCCACATTCATCGATCGTGCACTGGACCGGTGAAAGCCATCGTATCTCCCACGATGTGCTGCTCCTGCGCACCGGCGGTCATTTCGCCGGTGCCACCATGCTGCACCATGCGCGCGGTGCGGACGGCAGGGGTGCGCTGCTCACCGGCGATATCGCGCAGGTGACGATGGATCGCCGCTTCGTCAGCTTCATGTACTCCTATCCGAACTACATGCCACTCAATGCCGCGGCGTGGTAAGACGGATTGCAGCTGCGGTCGAGCCGCTGGCGTTCGATCGCATCTACGGTGCGTGGTGGGGCCGCAACATCGCCGCAGGCGCCAAGGTCGCATTCGCGGCGTCTGTCGCGCGCTATCTGGCGGCCATCGCCTGAGCCGACGCGCGATCGGATTCACCTTGCCGGTCCATAATAAATGGACTATAAGTACAGTTATTAAGCGTGGCGCAACGATGCGTCTGCGGGAACGGCATGATCGATGCATCGCCGTTTTGGCGGCGCGCTTGGCGCGCGAGCGGGAGTTGGACGCATGGCGGCGGACCGCGACTATGAGATCTTCGAGGCTGGCGACGTCACGCTCCAGTCCGGCGCCGTCGTCCCTTTGCTCCAGCTCGCCTACAAGACCTACGGCCGGCTTAGCCCCGCCAAAGACAACGTCATTCTCTATCCGACCTCGTTCAGCGCGCAGCACACCGACACCGAGTGGCTGATCGGCCCCGACGGCGTGCTCGACCCCACACGCTATTTCATCGTCATCCCGAACCTGTTCGGTAACGGCCTGTCGTCCTCGCCGTCGAATACGGCGGCGTCGTTCCCGATAATGACCTATCACGATGCCATCGCGGTTCAGCACCGGCTGCTCACCGAGCGGTTCGGCATCTCCAAGCTTGCCCTGGTCTATGGCTGGTCGATGGGCGGCATGCAGGCCTATCACTGGGCGGCGCTGCATCCCGATATGGTCGAGCGCGCGGCTGTTGTCTGCGGCAGTGCCCGCTGCACGCCCTATAATTACGTCTTTCTGGAAAGCGTGAAGGCCGCGCTGACGGCCGATCCGGCCTTCCGCGACGGCCGCTTCGTCGAGAAGCCTGTCGCTGGCTATCGCGCCATGGGGCGCGTCTACGCGGGTTGGGCGATGTCGCACGGTTTCTATCGCGACGAGATCTGGCGCGAAGCGGGCTTCGCCTCGCTGGACGATTATCTCGTTCGCGCGTGGGACCCGGCGTTTGCCCGGCGCGACGCCAACGATCTCCTGGCCCAGATCGGCATCTGGCAGAACGGCGATGTCAGCCGCTGCACCGCATTCGACGGCGATTTCGATCGTGCGCTCGGTGCGATCAAGGCGCACATGCTGCTGATGCCGGGCGCGACCGATCGCTATTTCGACGTCCGCGACAACGAGGACGAACTCGGCCGGCTGGTCAACGCGAAATCAGCGGCGCTGCATCCGATCCCGTCGCTGCACGGCCATCGCGCCGGCAACCCCGTCAACAATTCGCGCGATCAGGCCTTCATCAAGGCCGAGATTGCAACACTCCTCGGCAAGTAGGGCAGGCATCCGATCATGAGCGACGCAGCCGTTTCAGAGTCCGGCCATCGCCTGAAGCCGCTGTCACCGGCGATGCTGCGCGAATTGTCGTCGCGCTCCAATTTTCAGGGCGCAGCGCGCAGCCTCTGCCATTACGGCCTGATCACGCTGGTCGGCGCGCTGATATGGAAGGTTACCGCGACATACGGCGTCCTCTGGGCGCTGCCACTGGTGGCCGTGCAGGGCTATTTCGTCGCCTTCCTGTTCATGGCGGTGCATGAGACCGCGCACAAGACCGCGTTCAGAAGCCGCGGCCTCAACCTCGCGGTCGGCTATCTCTCAGGCTTCATCATCGGATTGCCTTACGAATATTACTGCCTGTTCCACTGGGACCATCACCGCTACACCCAGGATCCGGACAAGGATCCCGAGCTGGTCGTCGGCGTGAAGCCGAAGTCCGACACGCAGCTCGCGCTCGCCTATAGCGGCCTGCTTCAGGTCGTCGGCCGCGTTTGGCTGATGTTCGGCCATGCCGTCACCGGCAAGGTCGTCGTGCCCTGGATCCCCGAGAACAGGCGCGCCATCATCGTGACCGAGGCGCGTGCCTATGTCGCGCTCTATGCGCTGCTGGTCGTGCTGTCGCTCTGGTTCTCGTCGGCACTGCTGCTCTGGGTCTGGATCGTTCCACTGATGATCGGGCAACTCTTCCTGCGGCCGTATCTCTATGCCGAGCACACCGGCTGCGAGCGCACCCGCAGCGCTTTTCAGAATACCCGCACCACCTATACCGGCGCGATTGTCAAATGGTTCACGTGGAATATGCCCTATCACGTCGAGCACCACGCCTATCCCTCGATTCCCTTTCACGCGCTGCCGAAGCTGAACGCGATCGTCGACGGCGAGATCCTCTATCGTGGCCGCGGCTACATCAGAACGACGCGCGAGACCTGGGTCTGGTTTCGCCGGCAGCGGCAGGCCGGCTAGCGCAAACGCAAAGCTCCGGTCGCGGCGCGACCGGAGCTTTGTCGTGAAGGCGATCAATCAATAGACGCCGTAGGCGCAGACATTCACGACGCGGACGCGCAGGCCGTGGCGGGTCTGGATGACGCGCTCCTGGTAGCAATTGTTGACGCCGGTGTTGACATAGATGCCGCCAAAGCCCCAGCCGGGACCCCAGTGATGATGGAAGCCATGGGCCGACGCGGCGGTCGGCGCGAGAGCGGCAACGCCGAGCGAGCCGGCAGCGATCAGACCAAGTGCAAGCTTACGAAACATTTTCATTCTCCAGTGTGGCGCAAGGGCCGTTGTTGTGTCCCTGCATCTCGGTCGAGCCGAAACGCGAATGCGTTCATGCTGCGAGCGGAGAATCGTGTTTCAGGAGTGTTTCGTCGGTCGCGGCGGGTTACGCCGCCGTCATGTTTTCCGCGCCGCGCGGTAGCGCGCAGCCATCGCCTGCGTCAGCTCCGCCATCTTCTCGCGCAGATCGGCCGGCTCCAGCACTTCGGCCTCGGGCCCGAGCCGCAACAATTCGGCCGCAGCGTGCCATGACGTCTTTCCGGTCGGCACTCTGGCAATGCGCCAGCCGTCTGCATCGGCGGAGTCTTCAAGCTGCGTACGCGCCCTGACGTAAGGCTGGCTCAGCGCGTCGAGCAGCTTGACGCCGAGGGGCGATAGCCGGACGACCGCGACATTGGGATGCATCTCGGCCTCGAGGCGCAGCGTTGCGTCCCGCCAATAGGCCGCGAGATCGAAATCGGCGGGACGCTCGCAGTGATCGTCGAGCGCCGAGCAGTCGAGCACGCGCGCGACGCGATAGGTGCGCACGCTGCCGTCGACCAAACCTGCGAGATACCAGCTGCCGCCCTTCAGCACGAGGCCGAGCGGCGCGACGCGGCGCTGCTTCTCGGCGCGCCAGCTCTGGTAGCGGATTTTTATCAGCGTCCCGCGCAGAGCCGCGCCGGCGATGGTGCGCAGATGCTTTGGCTCTTCCGCCTCGCCGAACCAGCCCGGCGCGTCGAGATGAAAGCGCTCCTGCATCCGGCTGGCATCCTCGCGCAAATTGGCGGGCAGCGCTGCCATCAGCTTGTTCTGCGCGGCGATCATCGCGGCATCGAGCCCGAGCGCGGCGGCCGGGCCCGGCAATCCGGTCAGGAACAGCGCGCCCGCCTCGCTCTGCGACAAGCCGTTCAGCCGCACGCGATAGCCGTCGAGGAGGCGATAGCCGCCCTCCGCGCCGCGATCGGCATAAACGGGGACGCCGGAGGCCGCGAGCGCGTCGATGTCGCGATAGATCGTGCGCACCGAGACTTCGCAGGCCTCCGCGAGCTCGGGCGCAGTGACCTGCCCCTTGGCCTGGAGCGTGGTGAGGATTGACAGCATCCGGCTCGCGCGCATGATCCCTTAAACCATACCTGACACAAGATGTCAGGTATGGTCCGCTACAAGGCCATCGCCAGCCGGCCAGATGGAGACCTGCCATGACCGATTCGAACCGCATCACGCTGTATTATTCGCCGCAAAGCCGCGCCACCGGCACGCGCGTGCTGCTGGAGGAGCTGGGGGCGCCCTACGATCTCCATGTCCTCAACATGAAGGCCGGCGAGCAGCGCAAGTCGGCCTATCTCGCCATCAATCCGCTCGGCAAGGTGCCGGCGATCGGCCACGGCGGGCAGCTCGTGACCGAGCAGGTCGCGATCACCATCTATCTCGCCGATCTGTTTCCGCAGGCAGGGCTCACGCCCGCGCTGAACGATCCGCTGCGCGGCCCTTATCTGCGCTGGATCGCCTATTACGGCTCGTCCTTCGAGCCGGCCCTGATCGACAAGTTCATGCAGCGCGAGCCGGCGCCGATCACGCAGTCGCCCTATGCCGATTATGACACCATGCTGGGTGCGCTCGAGGCGCAGCTGTCGAACGGGCCGTATCTGCTCGGCGAACGCATGACGGCCGCAGATGTTCTCTGGGGTGTCGCGTTCAGCTGGACCATGATGTTCGGCATCGTGCCGAAGAAGGACGTGTTCGTCCGCTATGCCGAACGCATGACCTCGCGGCCTGCGTTCCAGCGCATCACTGCGGCCGATGCCGAGATGGCGGCGCAGCATGCCGCCGCGGCTGCTGGGGGATGAGTGACCAGGGTTGCGGATGACGACGCAGATGCACACGACCAACTGCTTCAACACCTTCATCCGGGTTGCCGAAGACTGTCTCGCGCGTACTGGCGAGGAGCCGCCGCTGCGCGCGGGAAAGCCGACGGTGGCGTGCCTGCAATATCTGATGATCGCCAAGGCACCCTACAAATACACGTCCGACGACGTGATCTTCGCGACGTCTGCGCCGGGACGCGAGCTCGCTGTGAAGGCGGCGAAAGCGGAGAAGCATGCGGCCCGTGAAGCGTTCTTCTCCCGGGGGCAGGCGTGCATGAGGGCGTCGAGCCTGGGCAAGCGCTTCGGCTGGGGCGTTCATGCCGATAGCGAGGGCCGGATCGCGATCTACGCCATCGACAGCAAACGCTACCAGGAGCTTGTCCGCGATCCCAAGCTCACGCAGGTGCGCGCGATGCGGTCGAAGCGGGCGTAATCAGAATTCTGGCGGTCGCTTCTCCGCGAACGCCTTGATGCCTTCCTTGATCTCGTCACCGCGCATGCTGTCGCGGTGGCGCTGATCGGCGGCTTGCTCATCCAATTCGCCGCGGGCGAATTCGTTGATCGCGCGCTTCATGCCGCGCATCGCCAGCGGCGCGTTGCCGGCAAGGATGCTGGCGAGCTTGTCGACCTCTTCATCCAAAAATTCCACCGCTACCATCGCGGTGAGATAGCCGATCCGCAGCATCTCCGGCGCGCTGATCTTCTGCGCGGTCAGGAACAGTCTTTTCGCATTGTCGAGGCCGAGCCGCGTCACGTAGCGTTTGATGCCGCTCCTGTAATAATGCAGCCCGAGCCGTGCCGCCGGCATGAACATCTCGGCGGTGTCGACGCCGATGCGGAAATCGCAGGCAAGCGCGAGGTCGGTCGAGCCGCCATAGACGCCCCCGTTGAGCCGGCAGATCGAGGGCACGCCGAGATCCTCCAGCCGGTTGACGACCATCTCGAAGGCGGAGCCCGCGCTCTGCTGCTCGTTCGCGCTGACCGCGCGCTCGGCGACCGAGTTGAGATCATAGCCCGCGGAAAAGGCGCGCCCGGTGCCGGTCAGCACCAGCACGCGGATATCGGGATCGGCCTCGATCCGGTCGAACAATTTCACCAGCACGCCGAGATCCTCGGCCTGGAGCCGGTTGAGATGTTTGGGCCGGTTGAGGCGGATGGTGGCGCGTGCGCCCATGATTTCGAGCACGGGGCCAGAGGCCGCGTCGGTGATGTCCGACATTCTTGTCTCCTGTTATTTGTTTTCGAGCGCGCGGCGCTTTGCTTCCGTGTCGATGGTCTCGGCGAGATCGGGGTGCCGGGCCATCAGCACGCGAAAGTCGACGAGGTCGAGCACCAGGAGCCGCGACACCTTGGTGGTCGAGACGTTGGCGCCGCGCAAATTGTTGCCGAGCAGCGCCATCTCGCCGAAGAAGGCGCCGTCGCCGAGCTGCACCTTCTTGCCGGGCAGGTCGACCTCGACCTCGCCGGCGGCGATGAAATACATGCAGTCGCCCTGCGCACCCTTGCGGATGATCATGGTGCGCGCCGGCAGCTCCATGGTCCGCAGCATGTGGGTGACGTCGGCGATGGCCGCCGGTCCGAGCGCTGCGAAGAACGGCACCTTGCTGACGGATTCCCAGGTCTTGAGGAAATTGTCGCGCCGGGTCTCTGCGGCAAAGCCGGTGGCCAAAATACCGGTCCAGAGACCGAACACGCCGAGGCCGGAGATCATCACCAGCGCGGCCACCATGCGGCCAAGCGGCGTCACCGGCACGACGTCACCATAGCCGGTCGTCGTCAGAGTTGCGACAGCCCACCACAGCGCGGCCGGCACGCTGCCGAAAGTCTGGGGCTGCACGTCCCGCTCCAGGAAATATTCGGCGACCGAGGCCAGGAAGACCACCATCAGGAAAATCACGAGCACGCTGACCAGCGGCCCCGATTCCAGCACCAGCACGCGGCGGAGCTGCCGCAGGCCGGGAATGCCCGGCACCACCTTCAACACCCAGAGCACGCTGAGCAGCCACGCCGTCTTCGGCTCGAGCCCGACAATCAGCGCGGCCGGCACGGCGAGAGCCCCGAGCGCGTCGACCAGCCCGGCGGAAGAGGACATGTAGAGTGCGAGGCGCCCCTGTCGCGCCATATGGCGCAGCCGGACCACCCATTCGAACACGAAGTAGACGAGGCAGGTCCAAAGCAGGGCATCGACCCAGCGATGCGCCGTCTCATAGGCCGGGTTGACCGTCAGCAGCACCATGCCGAGCACGCCGACGCCGACCGCCACATAGGCTGCCCTGGTCATGTTGCGGCCGGCCGTGGCGGCCGCGAACTGGGCCAGAGCGGAGATCAGCGGCTTGGACATGTGGAAAGGCGGCTCGGTTTGTGCTTTGCGGTCCCGGCTGGAACCTCGGTGCCAAAGTGCCTGCCCGGGCCGAGGCCGTCAACGAGAGCAGCCTGCCGTTCCGCGAGCCGTTACCTGAAATGCGGCGGTTCGTCGTAGCCGCGACGGCTGCTGAAGAACAGCAGCACCATCAAGCCTACGCCGACAACAACGGAAAACCCGGCCCCAGCGCCAGCGCCACATAGCCTTCCGTCGGGATCGGCTCGCCCCCGACCGTCATCGCGGAATAAGCGAAATAGCTAACTGCCGTCAGCATTCCCAGCAGGAAGATGATGAGGAGTGCACGCATGCGCGGTCTCCGGTTGTATCCGGGAGGCAACGGTTGTGGAGGCAAGACGGTTCCCGAACCCGGCCTGGTTGCTTGTGGAATGCCGGCAACGTGCCGCCGCAAGACTTCAGATCGATAGGTCAGGCACTCTGAGCTGTCTTCACCACCACGATGTTGCTCTCGTCGTGCTGGGGAGGGGCCACATCCTGAGTGGCCTTCTCGCCCTCGCCGGCATGGCGCTTGAGGTAGTCGCGACGCATGCCGATCTCGTCGCGGACGAATTCGTAGCCGAGCTTGAAGGTGTCGAGTCCGTCGGTGCTGATCGTACCGTCCCGCAAGCCGATCACCGCGCCGCGCAAGATGCCTTCCAGCTCGTCCTGGAGACATTCGAGCTGGTCCAGCGAATGGGCGTGCTCGATCCGCTCGCCGATGTCGAGGATGGCGGTGGAGAGCTCGCTGGCCTTTTCCGGTGCGATCCGGGTGATCTTGGCGTAGATCGCGGCGAAGATCGAGCCGATGACGCTGAGCGCGGCAGCGCCCAGATACATCAGGTCGCTGTACTTATCCATGAACGATTTGGTGTCGTCGTTGATGTAGTCGGCTGCGCCTTGATGCGCCATCACGAAGGCGTCCTTCTCGACGGAGGCGGGCTCGATTCGGCTGGCAAAGCCGCTGTCGAGTCCGAGCGCGGACTTGTTCTCGTAGACGGTGCGCGCCAGCTCGCCCGCGGCGGCCGGCGACATCTTTGATTGCGTCACCAGCAGCCATTCGAGCCCGATCGTGTCGAGATCGTCGTCGGGAATTTCCGGCGATGCAGACAGCGTGCCCGCCGTCAGCGTCTCGCTGGAAATGCCGGGGATCTTGCGCGCCAGTGCCTTCGCCTCGTCAATCGCGTTCAGTGTGAAGCCGCCGCGCTTGGCGACCTGCTCATAGGCCTTGTCCCGCACCGCCTTCGAGGCGTGGACGATGGCGACGACCGCACCAAAGCCGCTTGCGGGGGCGAACAGCTTGTCGAGCGTTGCGCCCTGCGGCGCCATCTGGATCTTCGCCGCGTCCGGACCATCGGGAACGTCGAGGATGCCGCGGACGAAGGCGAGCGAGGCTTCGTTGTCGGCGAGGACGGCGACCTTCTTCTTCTTCAACTCGGCGAGCGACTTTATCTTCTTGTTGCCGGGCCCGAGCAGCAGCACGAGATCGTGCTCGAGGATCGCGAGCGTGCGTGCCCGCAGCGGCACCTTGGCGTCGGTGCGCAGCACGGCGAGGTCGGCCTGCTTGCGGTCGAACTGGGCGATCGCCTTGGCGTTGTCGGCGTTGTTGACGATCTTGATCCGGAAGCGCGAGGTGTTGTTCTTCAGGACAGCGGCAAGCTTGGCCGCGAACAGCGCCTCGTCGCTGTTGGGGGCGCCGACGGCAAAGATCAGCGTCTCCGAATTGTGCACCAGCGCGCGGCCGCCCCAGACGGTGGCAAGCGACAACAGCAGGGTCAGCACGACGTAGAGGAAGACCTGCTGCTGATTGGTCTTGATCACCTTGGGTCGCCGGGGCGGTGGCTCGATCGGCGACGAGGTAGGGCCCTCAGTACTCATGGCAGCACTCTGGCCTTATTCTTCCAACGGCGGCCGGCTCGCGGAAGTGGATCGCTGCGGACGCCCCGTAATTCGTAAACGTCTGAAAAAGGAACGATATTCTACTGACAATGATAGCGCGCAGGTCGCGGAAAGCAAATTTCGAGCCGAAGGTAACCTTACTCAACTCGGCCGCGGCCGTTGGTCATCCTATCACCAGTTTGCCACAGTTGGCGATTTTCCGGTTCCCCCCGGCTGCATTCCGTCGCGGGAAATGTCATAAATCGCAAGTCCCGGCAAATTGACCGGTCCAGGAAGAGGTTGCGCTGCACGCTCCAATTCTTCTTCTCACGTCCAATGAGGGCGTCAGCTTTGTCGTTTCCATCCCTGTCATCGGCGGTTCCGGTCGAAGCGCTCATTGGCTGGATGTTGCTGCTCACCTTCAAGCACATCATCGCCGATTTCGTTCTGCAGACCGCCTGGATGGCGCAAGGCAAGGACCAGAAGCACGGCTGGGCCCTGCCGCTCCTGGTGCATTGCCTGATTCACCTTGCGGTTGCGCTGCCGCTGATCCTGATCGTGGCGCCGAAATTCTGGTTTGTGGCGTTGATCGACTTCGTGATCCACATCACGATCGACCGCGCCAAGGGCCTCGTCTCGGCCAATTTCGGTGTCGACCTTGCGCATCCCTGGTTCTGGACCCTGATCGGTGTCGACCAGGCCCTGCACCATTTGACCGGCTTCGGCCTGTCGATCTTCATGGCGGCGAACTGAGGCCGGCGGCCCTCTGGAGTGGCTGTCGGGCCTGCATGGTTCGAGACGGCGCTTCGCGCCTCCTCATCATGAGGGGTGAGAATCTTTCAGCAGAAACCGGCCTCATCCTGAGGGCCCGCCGGAGGCGGGCGTCTCGAAGGATGGCCACGGAGAAAACCCTTTCCGGCCCTCTGATACGCGGTCAGGGCGCAAGGACCCCGGGTGACTACCGGGCAGCGTGGTTAACCTTTCATTAGAGAATTGCACTGCATCTTCCCCCACGAGGGAGAACTGCAATGTTTTCAAGCCGCGACGCCTTTGAAAGCGATTTCTGCCCGGTCCGCGACGAACTCCTTGGCGAGATGTATCGCGCCAATGAGAGCGGTCTGCCGAGGCTGGTTGAGACTGTTACCCCTGAGGTCCGCGCCATGCTGGCCTTGTTCTGCTATCGCCGCAGCCATCTGCATTCGCTGGCAGTCGCGATCGCAGGCAGCTGCAACGAGCGCGACCTGATCGAGAGCGGCGGCCGCGTCGGCTCGACGCTCTACGCGCTGGCGCGCGAAGGCGCGGCGAAATCCTCGCCGTCGTCGGGTGGCCGCAAGCCGATCACGCTGTCGACCAAGCCGCTCTCGGTGCTCGCACCGCTGGACGATGAGATCGACGACGAGATCAGCGAAGCCGTTCCGGCCTAAGCCTCATTTGCTGGCGCATGATCTTGACGGACAACCGCTGCACATTTTTCCGGATCATGCGTTCGTGATAATCGGCAGCCCGAATTTCCGCCGCGCCATCGCGCATTCGGCGTCGCCCGGCATGCATGTGCGGCACACCTCCGGCCGCACCTGGTAGATGCCGCATGCGGTCTGCTTTCCGATCTGTCCCTGCAACGCCGAACAGCGATCACCCTCGCAGCGCATGCCGGACTGGCGGTCGTTGACCAGCGTTTCGGGAATCGCGGCAAGCTCCTCGTCGCTCTCGATCGAGAAGCGCGGCCAGTTCGCCGAATAGCCGCAGCAGGCGCCGCAACCCTGGCAGCAACTCGACAGGTCGATGGGGGAGTTCTCGTCCATCGTCGTCACGTGTCCTTTGGCGGGCCCCAGACCAGGCTCTGCCGCCATTTCGCGCGCAGCACGTCGCGCCGCTCCGGATATCTGTCGTCGAGATAGCTCGCATCCACCACGCGGTCGGTGCGGAAGCTGCGGAAGTCGCCGCGTAGCTCGCACCAAGCCGCGAGCAGGCGCACGGCTTCGAGATAGCCGACCGAAATCGGCCAGATCATGCGCTCGCTGGCGCGGCCCTGCTCGTCACGATAGCGCAGCATGATCTTCCTGCCTTCGTGGATCTGGGTGCGCGTGCGCACCATGTCCAGGCGGTCCGGCTCCCTGTTCCAGCTCGGCCGTGCGCGGCTTGCCGGCTCCAGCACAAAGGGACGCAGGCGCTCAGGGACGGTGTCCGCGATCTTGGCCATCAAATCTTCAGCCGCGCGCGCCAGCGCGGGATCGGCATGGCCGGCGACCCATTGCGCGCCCAGCACCGCCGCCTCGATCTCCTCGGGTGTCAGCATCAAAGGCGGGAGGTCAAAACCCTTTTCCAGGATGTAGCCCATGCCGGCTTCTCCGCGGATCGGCACGCGCTGGCCGATCAGCGTCGCGATATCGCGATAGATCGTGCGCTTCGAGGTCTCGAGCTCGGACGCGATGGCGTCCGCAGTCAGCGGCTTACGCGTGCGCCTCAGCACCTGGATGATTTGAAACAGCCGGTCGGCGCGTCTCATGAGGGGTCTCTTGTGCTTGTTTTTTCAGAAGGCGGCGCGCGGCTGCTGACAGGATGTTGGCAGCAGGGGAGTTCTATACCGGGACAACACGTCGACTGAAGAGGATTTGTCCATGATCATTCCAACCCATTTCGGCCCAGCCGGTGCGCTGTGGCGGACCCAGCCTTCGCAGGCCCGGCCCTGGAACGTCCAGCCTTGGCAAATCCGAGCCTGGTACGCATGGGCGTCCAGCCGCCTTGTATCCCTTGATCTCGTGGTCATCGATCTCCGCCTTGCGCTCGCGACCGTGGTGGCTCGCTCGTTGGTCCAGGCTGCGGACGCGCTGGTCCGTCATGTCATGGCCCGCGCCTGGCGAGGAGCCCGTTTCGCCGAAGATATCACGGCTGCTGCCACCATGGTGGCAGCAGTCGGCGGTTAAGTTCCCTCAACTCTTTCGGTCGCTTCAGGAGAGCCTTCATGATCACGCTTTACGGCTTTGGCACCGGCTTCGGCCTGCCGGAAATCAGCCCCTTTGTCACCAAGACGGAGGTACAGCTCAAGATGGCGGGACTGCCCTACCGGAAGGAGCGGGCGATGCCGCCCGCCTCTCCCAAGGGGCAGCTGCCTTTCATCGACGATGGCGGCGAGGCTGTGGCGGATTCCACCTTCATCCGCGCCCATATCGAGCGCCGCTATGGCTTCGATTTCGACGCCGGCCTGTCGCTTGCCGAGCGCGCACAGGCCTGGGCATTCGAGCGCATGATCGAGCATCACGTTTATTTTGCGCTGGTCGGGGCGCGCTGGGTCGATCCGGTCAACTTCGCCAAGGGGCCTGCGCATTTCTTCGATGGCGCGCCGGAGCACGCTCGCGAGAAGCTACGCGAGGACGCGCAATTCCGTGTCGCCGAGAACTATCTGCTCTCCGGCCTCGGCCGCCACGCGCCCGATGAGGACGTCGATCTCGCCGTGCGCTCGCTGTTTGCGCTCTCGGTGCAGCTCGGCGACAAGTCCTATCTGATGGGCAACAAGCCCAGCGGCGTCGATGCCACTGCCTTCGGCGCGCTGGCCGGCATCCTGACGCCGTTCTTCGAATCCGGACTGCGCCGTCGCGCCGAAGGGTTTCCGAATCTCACCGCCTATGTCGACCGGATGATGGACAATTACTATCCGGAATTCGCCTGGACCCCGCTGCGTCAGGCGGCCTGAGGCCGCTCAAGGATCGCAAATGAAAAGAGCCGGCCCATTGGGCCGGCTCTCGTCGTCTCGAAACTATCGCCGCATCTACTTCACCAGCGTGTACTTGCCGTTCTTCACCGTCAGCAGGATGCGCGAGCGGTCGTCGAGGCCGTAGCGGTCCTTTTCGGTGAAATTGTAGACGCCCTGGCTTGCAGCAATTTCCTTCTCCGACAGCAGTGCCTGGCGGATTGCTTCGCGGAATTCCGGCGTGCCGGGCTTGGCCGTCTTCAGCGCCGTTGGAATCACGCGCTTCAGGATCTCGAAGGCATCGTAGGAGTGGCCGGCGAACTGGCTGCGGCTGTTCGGGCCGTACTTGCCCTCGTAGGCCGAGTTGAGCGCCAGGCCCGGCTTCTTGGTCGCGGCTTCATCCGGCTGATCTTCCGGGTCCATCACCGGGCCCGAAGCCATCAGCACGCCTTCCGCGGCCTTGCCCGCGATGCGGATGAAATCCATGCTGGCCGCGCCGTGGGTCTGGTAGATCAGACCCTGATAGCCGCGCTCGCGCAGCTCGGTCTGCGGCAGTGCGGCCGCGGTGCCGGAGGCGCCGACCAGGATCGCGTCGGGATTGGCGGCGACGAGCTTCAGCACCTGTCCGGTCACCGAGGTGTCGGGCCGCGCAAAGCGCTCTTCGTCTGCAAGGGTCATGCCCATCGGCACGCCCTGGGCCTTGAAGTCGTTGAACCAGAGGTCGCCGTAGGAGTCGGAATAGCCGATATAGCCGACCGTCTTCACGCCCTTCGACTTCATATGCTGGTAGAGCACCTTGCCCATGATCGGAATCGGCTGCGGCATCGCCACCGACCACTTCATGCGCTCCGGTGTGATCGGGAACGGTGCGAGGCCGAAATGCGGGATGCCGGCTTCGTTGGCGACGTTGGAGACCGCGATGGTCGGCGGCGTCAGCGCCGAACCCATGATGATGTCGGCCTTGGATTCCGTGACGAAGCGGCGGGCGTTGGTGGTCGCGGTGGTGGGATCGCCGCCGTCATCGAGCACGATCACCTTCAGCGGCACGCCGCCGATTTCCTTCGGCACGAACTCCAGCGCGTTGCGCTCGGGAATGCCAAGCGCCGCGCCGGGGCCGGTGGTGGTCGTGGTGATGCCGATGGTGATCTCGGTGGTCTGGGCCAGTGCGGGCAGGGCCGGCAGCGCAAGCGCGGCCGCGGTGACGGCAGCGGTCAGGTAAAAGCGTTTCATCTATTCCTCCCTTTATGTGTTTCTTTGAAAGCAGAAATCGGGGGGTAATTCAGCCCCCTCTTTGGGTGATGTGGCGATTTAGCTCCCGACCTAACTCCCCGTGAATTTGGCTACCATTTCCGCAGGGAACGGTGCCGATTTCAGTTTGTCGGGGTTAACGGGGTCGCGGCCGACCAGGACGCGGGTCTCAAAGCCCTCGATCGCCAGCTCCTCGCCCTTGTAGACGCTGTGCTTCACCTCGAAGCTCGAGCGCTTGATGCTCTCGATCTTCGTTTCGATGGTGATCCAGTCGCCATAAGTGGATGGAATGTAGAACTTGGCGCGCGTGTCGACCATGGGAATGCCCACCAGGCCGTATTTTTTGACCAAATCCTGCTTGGAGAAGCCGGCGACCTCGAACAGGGTCGACGTCGAATCGTCGAACATCGCGAAATAGCGCGGGTAATAGACGATGTTGGCGGGGTCGCAGTCACCCCACTGGATCTGTACGTCGCGCCGGTTCACGAACATATGTCGTGCCCTATTTCGGCGCCATGCGCAGCGAGCCGTCGAGGCGCACCACTTCGCCGTTCAGATAGGAATTCTCGACCATGTGCAGGGCGAGTGCCGCGAACTCGTCGGCGTGGCCGAGCCGGCGCGGGAAGGGGATCGCGGCGGCGAGTGAGTCCTGGGCTTCCTGCGGCAGGTTGGCGAGCAGCGGGGTCAGGAACAGGCCGGGCGCAATCGTCAGCACGCGGACGCCGAACTGCGCCATCTCGCGCGCGATCGGCAGCGTCATACCGACGATGCCGCCCTTCGAGGCCGAATAGGCCGACTGCCCGATCTGGCCGTCATAGGCCGCAACGGACGCCGTGTTGATGATGACGCCGCGCTCGCCGGTTGCCTGCGGCTCGAGCTTGGACATCTCGGTTGCGGCAAGACGCAGCATGTTGAAGGTGCCGATCAGGTTGACCTTGATTACCTTGTCGAAATCGGCGAGCGCCATCGGGCCGTCGCGGCCGACGACGCGCTTGGCAACGCCGATGCCGGCGCAATTGACCAGCACGCGCGCGGGTCCATGGGCCTTGGTCGCCTGCGCGATCGCAGCTTCCGCGGAGGCGGCATCAGAGACGTCGCAAGCCACGGCCACGCCCTTGATCTCGGCGGCGACAGTCTCGGCGAGCTTGGCATTGAGATCGAACACCGCGACCTTGGCGCCCTGTGCAGCCAGCTTTCGCGCGGTCGCTGCGCCAAGTCCCGACGCGCCGCCGGTGACGATGACAGCCTGATCCTTCAACAACATGGCGTTCTCCTGTCGCGATGATTTCTTAGCCGACCGATATCACACGGTCCGATGGATTGGCAGCGTAGAGCTCTTCGATCAGGAGGCTGCGATGCTCGAGCACCGCGCGCTGGTTGATCGAGCCCTTGTCGGTGACTTCGCCCTTGTCGATCGAGAGTGGCGTGTCGATGAGGATCGCGCACGTGATCCGCGTCGAGGAGCCGGTGGCTTCGCCGAGAAAACGGGTCAGCCGTTCGCGGAAAGCTTCGCGCACCAGCCGGTCGCGGGTCGCGACGGCGAGATCGTCGGCCGGCAGCGTCGGGTTGATCAGCCGGCAGCCGTCGAGATCGAGCACGACGAGTGCGGAGACCTCGTCGCGGTTGATGCCGGCGATGATGACGTCGCGCACCAGCGGCGCACAGGCCGCAACGAAGCGCGCGCGCAAGGGGCCGACACTGACCCAGGTGCCGCTGCCGAGCTTGAAATCCTCTCCGATGCGGCCGTCGAAATCGAAGCCGGCATTGAAATCATCGGGATCGACAGGCTTGAGCGCATCGCCGAGCTTGTAGAAGCCCTCTTCATCGAACGATTTTGCGGTGATGTCGGGCTGGCGCCAGTAGCCGGGCATCACATTCGGCCCCTTGCAACGAACTTCCATCTTGCCGTTGTTCGGCACCAGCTTGGCGTCGTTGCCGGATACGGGAAGCCCGACATGGCCGGAGCGGCTGGTGCGCGGGTTGACCGACATGAAGAACGGCGCGGTCTCGGTGGCACCCAAGCCGGTCAGCATCGGCACGCGGTAGCCTTTTTCCTTCACCGCGAGCTCGTCGAGGCTGTTCCAGACGAACGGCGACAGCGCCGCGCCCGAGAAGAACATCGCATGCAGACGGTCGAAGAATTTTGCGCGCAGGCCCTGGTCGTCGCGCAGATAAGGCAGCAGCGACTCATAGCCCTTGGGGACGTTGAAATAGACCGTTGGCGATATCTCCTGGAGATTGCGCACGGTTTCCTCGATGCCTCCGGGCACCGGCTTGCCGGCGTCGAGATACATCGAGCCGCCATTGTAGAGCGTCAGTCCGATATTGTGGTTGCCGCCAAAAGTATGATTCCAGGGCAGCCAGTCGATGATGACGGGCGGCTCGTCCTTGAGGAAGGCGAGCGTCTCGCGCAGCATCACCTGGTTGGCGCAGATCATGCGCTGGGTGTTGATGACCGCCTTGGGGTTGCCGGTCGAGCCCGAGGTCAGCAGGAATTTCGCGATGGTGTCGGGGCCGATCTTGCCGTGGACCTTGTCCAGATCGGCGCGGATCGGCGTTGCCATGAGATCGGCGAGCAAGGTGACGTCGCGGCCCGGGACGTGACCGTAAGACGCGGCGATTTCGGTGCCGAGCGAGACATTGGCGGCGAGCGCGTCGGCGAATTTGTCGGCGTCTTCGGCGAAGACGAGGCCGGGCGTCAACAGCTTCATCAAATAGGACAGCTTGCCGTAATCCTTCGACACCAGCGAATAGGCTGGCGACACCGGGCAGAACGGAATGCCGGCATAGAACGCGCCGAACGCGAGCAATGCGTGGTCGATCGAATTGCCGGAGAGGATGACGACCGGCCGCTCCGCCGACAGGCCGCGCGCAATCAGGCCTGAGGCGATGTGCCGGCTCGCGGCGAGTAACTCGGCGTAGCTGATCTTGCGCCAGCCGCGGCCGCCTTCGCGCTCGGCCATGAAGACGCGGTCGGGTGTGGTCGTCGCCCAATGATGCAGGCGGTCGGTGATACGAACCGGATAGTCGCCGAGCGGCTGTGTTGGCCGCAGATAAATCGTGCCGTCGTCGCGCCGCTCGATGTTGACGACGGGATCGCCGAACGAAATGGGCCGCAGCGGGGAAGTGCTCGCGCCGCGCTCCATGCTGGAAGAGGACGGCTGCGCGCTCATGATTTCGGCTTCACCTTTGCGGTCTTGTGTTCGAGGAATTCGCGGATCCTGCGTTTTGCCTCTTTGTCGCTCTGCGCCACCGTTGCCATCAGCGATTCCATCAGGAGACCGGCCTGCGGATTGGCTTCCGCGATCATCGGCAGTGCCTGCAGCACGGCGAAATTCGTCAGCGGCGCGTTGGAGGCGACCTTGGTCGCAAGCTCCAGCGCCTTGCCGAGGCCGTTGCCGGCTTCCGTGACATATTGCGCAAAGCCGTAGGAGGCGCCTTCGGTCGCGGTATAGACGCGCCCCGTCAGCATCATGTCCATCATCCTGGCGACGCCGATCAGCCGCGGCAGCCGTACGGAGCCGCCGCCGCCGACGAAGATGCCGCGCTGCCCCTCCGGCAGGGCGAAATAGGTCGAGGGCTCGGCGACGCGAATATGCGCCGCACAGGCGAGCTCCAGCCCGCCGCCGATCACCGCGCCCCTGAGCGCCGCGATCACGGGCACGCGGCTGTATTGAATGCGGTCGAACACCCGGTGCCACATCTGCGAATGCAGCAGGCCGCCGGTCGCGTCATGGTCGGTCAGCTCGGAGAGATCGAGCCCGGAGGAGAAATGGTCGCCGATGCCGTGGATGACGACCGCGCCGATATCCTCGGGCAGGGACGCAAAACACTCGCCGATTTCCAGGATGATGCCGTCGTTGAGCGCATTGCGCTTGGCCGGCCGGTTCAGGCCGACGGTCAAAACCCGGTCCGCCCGCTCGATCCTCAATAGTCCGGGGGCGCCCGCGTCAGCGGTCTCGGCGTTTCCCTGTGTCATTTGCGTCCTTGTCAGAATAGTTATGTTCTATAACGAATTCGGGAGGAGTCAATAAGGCTGACCGCGGGGAAGCCGATGCATGGTCCGGAAAAGGACGACGGTCCGGGTGCCTGTGCCCGAATGTCCGATGCGCAAGATGGGAATGGATATTGCGAACGCCGATACTATCCGGCCGCTACGCCGCCTTCGTTCCGCTTTGGGGTTGCGCCACCAGATTGATACCCATGGCATGGAGAACTTTTATCACAGTGCCGAATTCGGGTTTGGCGTCGCCGCCAAGCGAGCGATACAAGTTCTCACGGGATAGACCGGCCCTTTCGGCAATGGCGCCCATGCCCTGAGCGCGGGCTACGGCGCCGATTGCCATCGTTATTGCGGACGGATCGTCGGATTCAAAGGCTTCGGTGAGATAGGCCGCAACCATCTCGGGGCTGTCGAGGTACTCCGCAGCATCAAATGATTTCACTTTTGCCATCGCTCAGACCTCCAATTCGCTCGCGATATTCCTTGCCAACGCTATGTCCCCTGGCTGAGAGCCTTTATCGCCACCGCAAAGAAGAACGATGATCTCCTCGCCGCGGGGAACGTAGTAAATCCGGTATCCGGCGCCCTCATGGACTCTCATTTCGCTGATACCGCCTCCGACCGGAGCAACGTCTCCGGGATTGCCGAGCGCCAGCCGATCGATCCGGGCGAGGATTTTTGCCTTCGCTCTCCGGTCTCGCAAGTTTCTAAGCCAGTCAGAGAATTCGTCCGTTCTCTTGATCGTGCGCATGTGTAGCGTATGCGCTACAAATGCCGCAATGTCAATGGACTAGCCGACCCTTGGTGCGGCGCGACGCGTTCACATCACCTGATGCATGTCGATCACGACGCGATCCGCATGCCGCGCTGCTGAGCCCACAAAAATGTGCTCCATCAGCCAGCGGTACTTCTCATGCCCCGTCTCGAATTTCGGCACGGTGCGGAAATAGATCAGTTTTGGATCGACCGGTTCGCCGCGCTTGAGCTTTTGCAACAGCTCGACCGGGCCGAAGCGCATGCCCTTGTTCTCGACATAGACGATGGCGCCGTCGCCGGTTTCGAAGGCGTACTTCGCTTCGAGATCGATCAGCTCATTCGGGCGGATGGTCTGGAAGTCCGCACCGAACGGCAGCACCTTGCCGGTGACCGCGCCCGTCACCTCGCCGCCGAGGATCGGAATGATGCGGCGAACGCCGATGCCGGTCTCGCCGGCGGTGACGACGTCGCCGATTTTGGCGGTGATGGTGAAAACGTATTTGGTTTCCAGCGCCGGTGTGGTCATCGCTTTGCCTTTCAATGCGCCATCATCCGCGTCGGCAGCCATGTCGCCAGCAGCGGGAAGGCGATCAGGATCACCAGGCGCACGAGGTCTGTCGCCACGAACGGGATCACGCCCTTGAAGATGGTGGAGAAGGAGACGTCCTTCACCACGCTTTTGATGACAAAGACGTTCATGCCCACCGGCGGATGGATCAGGCCGAGCTCGACCGTCATGACGATGATGACGCCGAACCAGATCGGGTCGAAGCCGAGATGCATGATCACGGGGAAGATGATCGGCACGGTGAGGATGATCATCGCCATGGCGTCCATCAGGCAGCCCAGCACCAGATACATCACCATGATCAGCGCCAGCACGCCGTAGGGGCCGAGGCCGAGACCGGTGAGGAATTCCGTCACCTTCTGCGGGGTCTGCGTCACCGTGAGGAAATAGCCGAAGATCAAGGCGCCGATCAGCACGGTGAATACCGCGGCCGCCGTGCGGGTGGCCTGGAGCAGCGACGCCAAGATCTTCTCGCGGTCGAGGCGGCCGGTCGCCACGCCGATGATGAAGGCGCCGGCAGCGCCGACGCCGCCGGCTTCGGTCGGGGTGAAGCGCGGCAAATAGGGCAGGCCGTAGAGGCCGCCGATCACGAACACGAACAGCAGCACCGGTGCCCAGATGTCCTTCAGGCCGGCGAAGCGCTCGCGCCAGGGCAGCACCTTGCCCTTGGGCAGAAAGTCGGGCCGGAAATACCCGATCAGGAAGATCGTGATCATGTACATGGTCATCGCCAGGATGCCCGGGATGATGCCGGCGATGAAGAGTTTCCCGATGTCCTGCTCGGTGATGATGCCATAGACCGCGAGCACGGTGGAGGGCGGCAGCATCGCGCCCAGCGTGCCGCCGGCCGCGATCACGCCGGTGGCAAAGGACTGCGGATAGCCGAAGCGGCGCATCTCCGGGTAGGCGACGGCGGAGAAGGTCGCGGCGGTCGCGACCGACGAGCCGCAGATCGCGGCAAATCCGCCGCAGGCGCCGACGGTGGCGATCCCGAGCCCGCCGCGCAGATGCCCGACAAAGCCGTTGGCGGCGCGGAACAGCTCGCGGCTCATGCCGGAATTGCTGACGAAGGAGCCCATCAGCAAAAACATCGGGATGACGCCGAAGGTGTAGTCGGTGACCGTGCGCATCGAGGTCTGGCCGACCAGTTTCAGCGCCGGCGTGGCGCCGACGAGATAGGTGAAGCCGGAGACGCCGACGAGGCCCATGGCCATGCCGACGGGCACGCGCAGCAGCATCAGGGCGAATAGGGAAACGAAGCCTATTACGGCGACGGCATCGGTGCTCATGATTATTCCGTCGCCTTCAGCTTGGGGTCGTGCATCTCTTCGGGATGGAAGATCAGCCGGTAAGTGCGGATCGCGATCAGCAGCACGGCCGAGACGTCGCCGATCCAGGCGATCGCGAAGAACGGCCAGGTCGGCATGTGCATGTCGAAGGTCTGGACGTTGTCGTTGTAGGTGCCGCGGACCTTGTCGAACAGCGTCCAGGTCTGCACCGTGACAACGAACAGCAGCACCAGGGTCGCGAACACGTCGATCCAGCGCTGGTAGCGCGGTCCGACATTGCCCCAGACCAAATCGACCGTGATGTGGGTGCCGCGATAGGATGTCGCCGCGATGCCCCAGAAGATGAGGATGCCGAGCAGCATGCGGCCGATGTCGAAACTGTCGGGAATCGCATAGTTCAGCGTGTTGCGCAGCAGCACCGACAGGAAGATGTCGAGCGCGACGATGCCGACGAAGGCCGCTGCGATCCATTCGATCGAATCGATAACGCTATCCATCCAGCTGCGCTTCATGGGGTGGTCCTGTTCAAAAGCTTGACGAGTTCGAGGTGCGCCCGCGATCAAGCTGCGCTCCCTCTCCCGCTTGCGGGGGAGGGTCGGGGTGGGGGTCTCTCCGCAGGCGATAATCCCGATGTGGAGAGAGCCCCCACCCGGCGCTTCGCGCCGACCTCCCCCGCAAGCGGGAGAGGTACAGGGAGTGCGCAGCCGCAGCCCAGCTTCACTCCGCCAGCGCGTTGTACTTCTTCAGCGATGCCTTCAGATCCGCGAGCGCAGCATCCGGATCGGCGCCGGCTTTCTTCGCGCCGTCGGACCAGGTCTTGACCAGCGGCTCGGCGGCCTTCTTCCAGGCGGCGGTCTGCTCGGGTGTCAGCTTGTAGACCTCGTGACCGGATTCCGCCTTGACCTTGTCGATGCCGGCATCCTCGAACTTGCCCCAGTGCTCGCCGACCACGCCTGCCATCTCGATCGTGCAATTCTTGTCGATCGCGGCCTTCTGCTTGTCGGACATCGCATTGTACTTGTCCTTGTTCATCACGAACACGAAGGTCGTGGTGTAGAGCGGCGCCTCCATGTCGTACTTGGTCACCTTGTCGATGCCGAACAGCACCAGCGAGCCCCAGGGGAAGGTGACGCCGTCGGCGACGCCGCGCTCGATGATGTCGCGCACTTCGGGCGCGGAGGACTGCACGTTGGTGCCGCCGAGCGAGGTGACGAAGTTCGCCATGGTGGCGTGGGCCGGGCGGATCTTCAGGCCCTTCACGTCCTCCGGCATCACGATCTTCTTGGTGCGGGAGTGGAAGGAGGAGGGCGAGTGGACGAAAGCGAGACAGTACTTGACGTCCTTCATCTCCTTCTCGGCGTATTTGCGATACCAGGCGTCGAGCCCCATCGAGCCGCCTTTGGCATCCGAGATCAGGAACGGCAGTTCGCCGGCCCCGATGATCGGGAAGCGGCCGGGCTGGTAGCCGGGATTGACGTAGGTGACGTCGGCGATGCCGTCGCGGGCCATATCGTAATGGTCGAACGCCTTGCCCATCTGCTGGGCCGGAAACACCTTGCCCTTGATGGTGCCGCCGGAATCCTTCTCGACCGCAGCGGCCCAATCCTCCAGCGATTTCTGCAGCGGGTGCGAGGCCGGCACCCAGTGCGAGATCTTCAGGTCGAAGGTCTTGTCCTGCGCGAGCGCAGGGCTCACGCTTGCTGCCAGCAGCAACGCCAGACAGGCTTTCCTCATCACGTGTCTCTCCCTCTTGTGACGGCGGGCTTCGATGGCCCGGTCTCGTTAATTAACATGTTATCTAATTAGCCGGCGCATTCAAGCCGGAACTGGCGCGGCGTGCCGCCGCGCACTCCCCTTTTGCCCAACCGTTATATGATATAATTATCGTGCGCGGACGGCTGCGACAAGCGAGCCGCGACGAAAACCTACAGGATCGGGAGGAGCAAGTATTGCGGACAAAAGTCGCAATCATCGGGGCAGGGCCGGCTGGATTGTTGCTTGGGCAACTTCTGCACGGTTACGGCATCGACAACGTCATCCTGGAGCGCCAGAGCCCGGACTATGTGCTCGGCCGCATCCGCGCCGGCCTCCTGGAGGAGGGAACCGTCGCGCTGCTCGACCAGATCGGCGCCGGCGCGCGGGCGCATGCCGAAGGTCTGCTGCATGAAGGGATCGAGCTGGCCTTTTCCGGCCGCCGACACCGTATCGACATGAAGGCCGCGACCGGCAAGACGGTCATGATCTACGGCCAGACCGAGGTCACGCTCGACCTGATGAATGCGCGCAAGGCCGCCGGTCTCACCTCGGTTTACGAGGTCAAGGACGTGCAGCCGCATGATTTCGACGGCGGTCGCCCGCGCGTGACCTACGTCAAGGATGGCGTCACCCACACCATTGATTGCGACTTCATCGCTGGCTGCGACGGCTTTCACGGCGTCAGCCGCGCCAGCGTTCCGGCCTCGGCGATCGACGAGTTCGAGCGGATCTATCCATTCGGCTGGCTCGGCATCCTCTCCGATACCCCGCCGGTCAGCCACGAGCTGATCTATTCGAACCACGCCCGCGGCTTTGCGCTGTGCACCATGCGTTCGGCCAAACGCAGCCGTTACTATGTGCAATGCGCGCTCGACGACCATGTCGATCAATGGCCCGACGACCGCTTCTGGGACGAGCTCAAGAGCCGGCTCGACCAGGAGGCCGCGGACAGCCTGGTCACGGGACCCTCGATCGAGAAGAGCATTGCGCCCTTGCGCAGCTTCGTGGCTGAGCCGATGCGCTTCGGCAGGATGTTCCTGTGCGGTGACGCCGCCCATATCGTGCCGCCGACCGGGGCCAAGGGACTGAACCTCGCGGCCAGCGACGCCCATTATCTGTCGAGCGCGCTTCGCGAATTCTACGACGAGAAATCCAGCGCCGGGATCGACGCCTATTCCGCCAAGGCGCTGGCGCGGGTCTGGAAGGCCGTGCGGTTCTCCTGGTGGATGACCTCGATGCTGCACAAATTCCCCGACACCGGCACCATCGGCGCCCGCATCCAGCTCGCCGAGCTCGACTACGTCACGCAGTCGCAGGCCGCGATGACCTCGCTGTCGGAGAATTACGTGGGGCTGCCGTTTTGAAAATAGCTGTCATGCCCCGCGAAGGCGGGGCATCCAGTACGCCGCGGCCCGTCCGTATCACGTCACCGCCTCTGGAATACTGGATCACCCGCTTTCGCGGGTGATGACAGTGGTTGTGCGACGACAGTGCCGCTCGTTTCAAACACCCGCGCAAATTCCGTTATTAAAACTTTGTAGGCGGTGAAACTGGCATCCACATCGCGTTCAATGGCGGCAGCCAACGACGCGAGCCAGACATGACCAGCACCGACATTCCCGCCGGCTTCGAGCCGCATTTCCGAAAAGCGCCTCTCACCGACCCGTGGGAGCCGCTTTATTCCAGAAAGACCGATCAGGGCGTCACCGTGGGATTGCGGCTGGCGATACCGCACACCAACGCGCGCGGGCTGATCCATGGCGGATTGATTGCGGCGCTGGCCGATGCCGCCATGGGTTACAGCTGCGCGCAAGCGACGGGCTGGACGACGTCGCTCGTCACCATCTCGCTGTCGGTCGACTACGTCGGTGCCGGCGAAATCGGTCAATGGCTCGCGGTCGAGGGTGAGGCGATCAAGGCCGGCAGCACGATCTGTTTCGCGCAGAGCCTGGTCAAGGCCGACGACGCCGTGATCGCCCGCGCCAGCGGCACCTTTCGCGTCGTGCCGAAGAAGGGGTGAATTCCCTTGTCCCGGACGCGGTGCGGCGCGAAGTGCCGCTCCGCAGAGCCGGGACCCATAGCCTTCTGGGTCCCGGCTCTGCACAGCAACGCTACGCGTTGCAGCGCGTCCGGGACACAGGCACCGTCACCCAAATCTCCACTCCGCCGTCTCCACCACGAGATCGACGAATGCGCGCACTTTGGCCGAGAGCAGGCGCGAGGTCGGATAGACGATGTGGATCGGTAGCGCCGGCTGCTCGTATTTCGCCAGTACGATTTTCAGTCGCCCGCGCTTCAGCCCCTCTGCGGCCTGATAAGCCAGCACCCGCGTCACGCCACCGCCGGCCTCGGCATATTGCAGGGCGGCGTCGGCGCTGTTGCTGGCGAAGCGCGGTTCCGGCGTCACCTCGATGTCGCGGCCGTCCAGTACGAAGCGCCAGCTGGCGGATGGACCGAACGCGATGGTCTGGTGCGTGAGCAGTGCCTCCGGCGTCTTCGGCTCGCCATGGCGCTTCAGGTAACCCGGCGTCGCCACCACGATCCGCCGCATCTCGCCGACCTGGCGCGCGACCAGTGAGGAGTCGGCGAGATGGCCGATCCGCACCGCTACGTCGACGGCATCTTCCACGAGATTGACGAGGTTGTCCGACAGCCGCAATTCGCAGGTGACGTCGGGATAACGCTTGAGGTAGGCGGTCATGACAGACCCGACATGGAGACGGCCGAAGCCGACCGGAGCCGACACCACCAGACGTCCACTCGGCCGGTTGCGCTCCTCCCGCGCCGAGCCGTCGGCCTCCTCGACGTCGGCGAGGATGCGACGCGCGCGTTCCAGATAACGCGTGCCGACGTCGGTCAGCCCCACCTGCCGGGTGGTCCGCTGCAGCAGCCGCGCGCCGAGATGTTCCTCCAGCGCCGCGATCAGCCGCGTCACCGCCGAGGGCGACAGCCGCAGTTTTCGTGCCGCCGGCGCAAAGCCGCGCAAATCGGCGACGGTGACAAAGACATTCATGGCTTCAAGGCGGTCCATCTCATTATTGCATATATTGCAACGATTAAGTGTCAAGCGGACAGATTGTTTGGGCAGCCGGAAGGTCCATTTTAGGTCCCGAAGACGCAGAGATGCGCCGGGATTTCAGGAGCTGTTCCGATGACGGCAACTCACACCTACGCCAGCGACGTGGCATTCACGCCGGCGGTGAAATCGATCCAGACCCGAAAAGGATCGCGCGAAGGCTATGCTCATGCCGAGCAGCGCGGTTGGCGCACCGAGGTCGACGAGAACCTCGCGGCGTTCATCGCTGATGCCAACAGCTTTTATTTCGCCACTGCCTCGGCGGATGGCCAGCCCTACATTCAGCACCGCGGCGGCCCGAAGGGCTTTTTGAAGGTGCTGGACAAGCAGACGCTCGCGTTCGCCGACTACGCCGGCAATCGGCAGTACATCACGCAGGGAAACCTGTCCGAAAATCCCAGGGCCTACATCTTTGTGATGGACTACGCCCATCGCCGCCGGGTGAAGATCTGGGGTGAGGCGCGCGTGGTCGAGGACGACGCCGCGCTGACGCAGTCCCTGATGCCGAAAGGCTACCGCGCGCGGCCGGAGCAGGTGATCCTGTTCAAGATCGAAGCGTGGGACACGAACTGCCCGCAGCACATCCCGCAGAAGTTCGACGCCGGCGATGTTGCGGCTGCGCTGGCGGCAAGGGATGCAAGGATCGCGGAGTTGGAGGCGGAGGTGACGGCGTTGAAGGGGGGAACGGCGGCAAGTTGAACCACGGATGAAGGCCACGAAGACGGTGCACCCTCGCCCCTTGCGGGAGAGGGTGGATCGCCGCAAAGCGGCGAGCCGGGTGAGGGGTTCTCTCCGCGAGCATGTGTGTTGCAATCGAACTCGCAGACGCAACCCCTCATCCGGCGCTTCGCGCCACCTTCTCCCGCAAGGGGAGAAGGGAAGACGAGTTTGCCGCAAAACTACAACCCGCTCGCGCCTTCGTGCTGGAAGCCGAGATAGCTCGCCGCCACCCGCTCGTTTGCAGCGATGTCGCTGGCCTTGCCGCTGAGCACGAATTCGCCGAGCTCCATCACGTAGGCCTGATCCGCGATCTTCAATGCGGCCTGCGCGTTCTGCTCGACCAGCAGCACGGAGACGCCGGCGGCACGCAGTTCGGTGACGATGCGGAAGATGTCGGCGACGATGATCGGAGCGAGGCCGAGGCTCGGCTCGTCCAGCATCAAGAGCTTGGGCTCGCCCATCAGCGCGCGGCCCATCGCGAGCATCTGCTGCTCGCCGCCGGAGAGCGTGCCGGCGAACTGCTTGCGTCGCTCTTTCAGCCGCGGAAACAGCGTGTAGACCCGCTCCATCGAGGCTTTCGCCTTGCTTCTCTCGATCCTGAAGGCGCCGAGTTCGAGATTGTCCTCGACATTCATGGTCACGAACAGTTCGCGGTGCTCGGGAACGAGACCGAGCCCCATCGCGACGCGATCCTCGATGTCGAGCCGGGAGAGGTCCTGGCCGGCAAAGGCGACGCGGCCCTTCAGCGGAAAAACGCCCATGATGGCCGAGAGCAGCGTGGTCTTGCCGGCGCCGTTGGCGCCGACGATGGTGACGATCTGGTTTTGGCCGACCTCGAGCGAGACCGAACGCACCGCCTCGACCTTGCCATAGGACACATGGGCGTCGGTGACGGACAACAGCGCACTCATGCCGCCACTCCGAGATAGGCCTTGATCACTTCGGGATTGGTCTTGATCGTCGCCGGCGTTCCTTCCGCGATCTTGGTGCCGAAATCGAGCACCACAATGCGGTCGGCGAGGTTCATGACGAAGCCCATGTCGTGCTCGACAAGCAGCACGCTCATGCCGCCGTCGCGCAGCTCCCGAAGCAGCGTCGCGAGCCGCTGCTTCTCCATGTGGCGCAGGCCGGCGGCCGGCTCGTCGAGCAGCAGCAGCATCGGATCGACGCACAGCGCACGGGCGATCTCGACGATCCGTTGCTGTCCCAGCGAAAGCGCGCCTGCGAGCTGATGCATCTGCTCGCCAAGTCCGACGCGCTCGATCTGGCGGGCGGCTTCCGCGAGCAGCTTGGCCTCGTCGGCACGGTCCAGCCGCAGCATCGAGGAGATCGGCCCGGAATGGCCGCGCAGATGCGCGCCGATCGCGACGTTCTCCAGCACGGTCATGTCGGGCACCAGCTTGACGTGCTGGAAGGTGCGGGAGATGCCGAGCTTGACGATCTCCTGCGGCGGCGCCTTGTCGACCTTGTTGCCGAGCACGGAGATCGAGCCTGAGGTGGCCGACAGCACGCCGGTGATCAGGTTGAACGTGGTGCTCTTGCCGGCGCCGTTCGGGCCGATCAGCGCGACGATCTCGCGGGCCTGGACGTCGAAGGAGACGCTATTTACCGCGACCACGCCGCCGAATTGCTTTCGCGCCTTCTCGACCTGGAGCAGGACGCCGGATTGGCCGGGCGAACGGGCGCGCTGCGCCAGTTTCAGGGAGGTGTCCGGCTTTTTGCCACGGGTGCGCTCGGGCAGGAACGACATCAGCCAGGGCCAGACGCCGCCGGGTGCGAGCTGGAGCAGCGCCACCAGCATAATGCCGAACACGATGGTTTCGACCTGGCCGGAGCCCGGCAGGATCAGCGGCAGGTAACTCTGGAGCACTTCCTTCAGGACCACGACGAGCGCCGCGCCGAGGACGCCGCCCCAGACATAACCGGCGCCGCCGACCACGGCGATGAAGAGATATTCGATGCCGGCCTGCGCGCCGAACGGCGTGGGGTTCACCGCGCGCTGAAGATGAGCGTAGAGCCAGCCGGAGAGGCCGGCGAGCACGGCGGCATGGATGAACACCAGCATCTTGGCCCGCGGCGTGTGCACGCCGAATGCTTCGGCCGCGATATGGCCGCGCCGGAGCGCGCGGATGGCGCGGCCGGTGCGGGAGTCCAGCAGGTTCATCGTGAGCAGCGCCGAGACGATCACGGCCACCCAGATCGCGTAATAGATCGAGCCGGGCGAGAGCATCTTGAACGAGCCGATCGACAGCGGCGGGATCGCCGAGATGCCGTCGTTTCTTCCCAAAAATTCCAGCTTGCTGAAGAGATAGAACAAGCCGAGTCCCCAGGCGAGCGTGCCGAGCGGCAGATAGTGGCCGGAGAGACGGACCGTGACGAGGCCGAGCAGCACCGCCAGCAACCCGCTGACCAGCAGCGACAGCGGCAGCGTCAGCCAGGGCGACACGCCGTAGGCCGTCGACAGCACCGCGGTGGTGTAGGCGCCGAAGCCGACGAAGGCCGCTTGTCCAAACGAGGTCAGGCCGCCGACGCCGGTCAGCAGCACGAGGCCCATCGCGACGAGGGCGGTGAGGCCGATATTGTCGAGCAGCACGATCCAGAACGGGGGCATGCCCGGAACGAACGGGATCGCCGCCATGAGAAGCGCGAAGATGAGGATGGGGAGCCGGCTCTGCATCTTGGCGTCAGTCCTTCTCTTCCTCGACCGCGGGAGCAGCGAGCGAGCGCAGCAGCAGCACGGGGATCAAGAGCATGAAAACAATCACCTCCTTGTAGTTGGAGGCATAGAAGGACGAGAACGCCTCGACGATGCCGACGAACAGCGCTGCGACGGCGGTGAGGGGATAGCTGACGAGACCGCCGATGATCGCGGCGACAAAGCCCTTCAGGCCGATCAGGAAGCCCGAGTCGTAATAGAGCGTCGTGATCGGCACGATCATGATGCCCGACAGTGCGCCGATGACGGACGCCAGCAGGAAGGCGATCTGCCCGGACAGCGTCGTTCGGATGCCGACGAGCCGGGCACCCAGCCGGTTCACGGCGGTCGCGCGCAGCGCTTTGCCGTAAAGTGTCAGCCCGAAGAACAGCCACAGCCCGACGATGAAGGCGATGGTGATGCCGTAGACCGTGATGCTCTGGCCGGTGAAGCGTAGCGCGCCGGCGGTGAAAGAGCCGGACAGTACGGCAGGTCCGCGCTGGCCCTCGGCGCCGAAGAACAAAAGGCCCAATCCCTGAAGCGCGAGGTGGACGCCCACCGAGGCGATCAGCAGCACCAGCACGGAGGTGTGCGCCAGCGGTTGGAATGCGATGCGGTAGAGAAACAGGCCGATCATCGCCACGATCACCAGCGACAGCGCGATGCAGACCGCAACCGGAGGCTTCTGAGCGGCGTAGTAGACAGTCAGCGCCAGCACGATGGCCGGCAGCACGATGTTGGTGAGGGCGCTGCGCAGGACCAGGCGTCCGTGCAGCGCCTTGCGCGCGGCGAACAGGTCGAACGCGAAGGCGCCGATGCCCAGGGCGAGCGCGAGTTTCGCCGTACCCGGCATCTGGCCCGCAGCCAGCGAGGCATAGGTCAGCGCACCATAGGTGACGAATTCGCCTTGTGGGATGAGGATCACGCGGGTGACGGCGAACACCAGCACCAGCGCGAGGCCGAGCAGCGCGTAGATTGCGCCGTTGGTGATGCCGTCCTGCAGCAGGAACAGCATGATGGTGGTATTCAAGACCGGACGCTCCCCCTCAAAGATTAAGGACCGGTCCCCTGATAGTCGTGGACGGTCCGCTCACAGCCATTGAAAAAAGCTGACGATATTTGATATGGTCCATAACAATTATCAAGTATAACTTCAAGGGTGGCGGGACGACCCTCCCGAACTTAGCGGGATTACGAGCATGAGGCGATGACCGTTTCGAAAACCTCTGAAAAGTCCTCTGAAAAGCCCGCCGATCCGGCCAAGGTCCGCAAAGACGCGGCCGAGGTGCAAGGTCAGGGGCCCGGCGAAGCCCTGCAGCTCGGCGAGCTCTCGGAGCAGCTCGGCTATGTGCTGAAGCGGGCGCAGCTTAAGGTGTTCGAGAACTTCCTGCGCTGCATGGCCTCGCTTCAGCTCACGCCCGCGCAGTTCTCCGTTCTGCTGCTGGTCGAGAAAAATCCGGGCCGTAACCAGACCGAGATCGCCTCCACCCTCGGCATCCTGCGCCCGAATTTCGTCGCCATGCTCGACAATCTCGAGAGCCGCGATCTTTGCGCGCGGATCCGCTCCACCAACGACCGCCGCTCGCACATCCTGGTGCTGACCGACAAGGGCAAGGCGGTGCTGGCCCGCGCCAAGAAGCTGGTCGCCACCAAGCACGAGGCCCGGCTGAACGAGCTGCTCGGCCCCTCCAACCGCGAAGCGCTGCTCGGGATGCTCTCGAAGATCGCCAACGAGTTTTAACGTGGCGGTCGGCTCAGCTGTCATCGCCCGCGAAGGCGGGCGATCCAGTATTCCAGAGGCAGTAGTGGGTGATGGAGAAGCCGCGGCGTACTGGATTCCCTGCCTTCGCGGGGAATGACGCCGTGATTGGGGCAGGCGCCTCAGTCGACCAGGATCACCCTTATATCGTTCACGTTGGTCAGCGTGGGCCCCGGCAGCAACAGGTCACCCGTCGCCTCGAAGAACGTCGTCGCGTCGTTGCTGGCGAGATACGCCTGCGGTTGCAGCCCCTGCGCCTTCATCTTCGCGAACGTCGCCGCGTCGATCAGCGCGCCGGCGGGGTCGGTGGGGTTGCCGGCACCGCCATCGGCGCCGTCGGTGTCGCCGGCGAGCGCGGAGATGTCAGGCGTGTCCTTCAACAGGTCGGCGAGCGCCAGCGCGTATTCCTGGTTCGGGCCGCCGCGCCCCTGGCCGCGCACGGTGACCGTGAGCTCGCCGCCGGAGAGGATCGCGACGCGCTTGCCTTGCGCGCGGGCCTGAAGCGCCAGCCTGGCGTGATCGGCGGCAACCTCGCGGGCCTCGCCTTCCAGATCGGCGCCGAGATCGATGGTCTCGTAACCGGCCTCGTGCGCGAGTTTCACCGCGGCATCGAGCGATTGCTTCGGACGTGCGATCAATTCGAAATGCGCGCGTGCGAAGGCGGCGTCACCCGGTTTGCAGCTCTCGTTGGCGGGGGCGTCCAGCGCGCGGCGGACGGCATCGTCGATGTCGAGCTCGTACTTGGTCACGATCGCGCGCGCATCGGCGAGCGTGGTCGAATCGGGCACGGTGGGGCCCGAGGCGATCGCGGAGGGGTCGTCATGCGGAACGTCGGAGATCGCGAGCGTAATGATCTCGGCGGCATTTTTGCCGGCGCGCGCCAGCCGCCCGCCCTTGATCCGTGACAGGTGCTTGCGCACGATATTCATCTCGCCGATCGGCGCGCCCGAGCGGAGCAGCGCCTTGTTGACGGCCTGCTTCTGCGCGAAGCTGATGCCGTCGACAGGCGCGATCCAGTTCGCCGAGCCGCCGCCGGTGAGCAGCACCAGGAGAAGGTCATCGGGTCCGGCCTCGCCTGCGAGCGCGAGGGTATCGGCCGCGCCCTTCAGGCCGGCCTCGTCAGGCACGGGATGGCCGGCCTCGACCACGCGGATGCGGCGGGTCGGCACGCCGTAGCCGTGGCGCGTGGTGGCGATGCCGACGAGGCGCTCCGGTGCGAGCCCGAGCGTGTCGAGATAATGCCGCTCTGCCGCCGCGGCCATCGCGGCCGCGCCCTTGCCGGCGGCGAGGCAGATCACGCGTCCCCTCGGTGCAGGCCGCAAGTGAGGCGCCAGCACCGTGTTGGGATGGGCGGCGGCAACGGCGGCGTCGTAGAGCGCGCGGAGCAGCGGGCGTCGGTCGGTCATGACGAAAGGCCTTGAGCGGACAGGAAAGACTGGCGGCAAACGCGCCGTTCCACCTGCCTACCGCATCAGGCGCGAAAGCGTAAGCGGGCTTTGTCGTCATTCGATTGTGCAATCGCGTGATCATAATCGGCGCGCAAGCAAAAACCCCCTGCGAGAGCTCGCAGGGGGCTTGTTGTCGTGTCGGGGCTAGCCGCCGACGTCGGCGCTGATCACGTCGCCGAACAGCTCCCACTTGTCGCCCTTGAACTTCTCGAGCCGGAGCTGGCTGATCGGCGCAAAGTCGGTCGGGGACGTGTTGATCTGGATTCCCGGCAGCAGCGCCTCCGTGCGGAAGTTCTTCATGCCAGCGGCCTGCTTCATGATGTTCTCGCGCGTGAGATTATCACCGCACTGCTTCAAGACGTGGACCAGCGTCTGTGCCACGGCATAGCCGACGATGGTGCCCTTATCGAGCTTGTCGCCGTCGGGGAAGTATTTGGTCATGAACGCAAGAAAGTCCTTCATGCCGGGATCGTTGGCCCATTCGGGATCCGACACGTCCTTCAGATAATCGGCCGAGATAATGTCCTGGCCGTTCTCGAAGCCGGCAGGCTTCATCACGCTGCCGACGGAGGCAGAGACGTTGTTGAGGAAGTGCAGCGGCTTCCAGCCGATCTCGGCGTTCTTCTTGATCGCCTGGGCTGCGAATTTCGGCGTCGTGATGTTCATGAAGACGTCGGCGCCGGTCGATTTCAGCTTGACGATGTGGTTGTCGATGCTCGGCTCCGAAGTCTCATAGCTCTCTTCGATGACGATCATCGAGGCGGCCTTGGCGCCGAGGCCGTCCTTCAGGCCCTTGAGATAGTCCTTGCCGTAATCGTCGTTCTGGAAACAGCACGGCGATCTTGGCGTCGGGCTTGTTTTTGAGCAGCCACTTCGCGTAGATCTGCGTCTCGCTCTGGTAGTTGGGCTGCCAGCCCATCGTCCACGGGAAGTTCTGCGGATCGTTCCACTTGGTGGCGCCGGTCGCGACGAAGAGCTGTGGCACCTTCTTCGAGTTCATGTATTTGTGGATCGCCGAGTTCGGCGGTGTGCCGAGCGAGTTGAAGATGAGCAGCACCTCGTCGCTCTCGACCAGCTTGCGCGCCTGCTCCACCGTCTTCGGCGGCGAATAGGCGTCGTCGTAAGAGATGAAGTTGATCTTGCGGCCGTTGATGCCGCCTTCGTCGTTGATCTTCTTGAAATAGGCGGCTTCGGTCCGCCCGATGATGCCGTAGGCGGAGGCCGGTCCGCTGTAGGGCATGATGTTGCCGACCTTGATCTCGGTATCGGTCGCGCCGGTATCGTATTTCTTCTGGGCCGATGCAGTGGAGGCCGAGGCCGCAATGAGCGCAAGCGCCAGTGACGCGGCCGCAAGTTTGCCGGTGACAGCGGGCATTCCTATCTCCCTATTTTCTTGGTGTGTGTGCGTTCCTTTTCTTGCGTTGCTTGTTTTTGGTGACGCGGCCGCAATTCAATACGATTTACCTGATGCCTTCAACAGAAAGCCCCTGCGACGGCGTCGCAGGGGCTGCTTCTTTAGTAGTCAAAGGCGGCCGCGGGATCGTGTGCGCTGCGAAAAAATCGCCACCGCCGCTGATTGTTTAATTTGAGTAGCGCGATTTTGAGTTGATCGGCCTCAATGGCCAGGATCGCTCGAGATGATGTCGCCGAACAGCTCCCATTTCTTGCCTTTGAATCGCATCATCTGGAGCTGCTCGATCGGGGCGAAATTGTCCGGCGCGGTGTTGATCTTGATGCCGGGCAAGAGCGTATCGGGCTCGAAATCCTTCAGGCTGGCGGCCTGCTTCATGACGTTTTCGCGGGTAAGGTCATCGCCGCACATCTGCAGCACCTTCACCATGGTCTGCGCGGCGGCATAGCCGAACACCACGCCGGCATCGAGCTTGTTGGCCGTGGGAGCGTATTGCGCGAGGAAGTTATAGAACTTCTTCATGCCGTCATCGGAGTTCCATTGCGGGTCGGAGCCGTCCTTGGTGTAGCTCGCCGACAGGATGCCTTGCGAAATCTCGAGCCCCGCCGGCTCGAGCACGCCGCCGACCGAGGCCGAGACGTTGGAGATGATGTGGACCGGGTGCCAGTTGATCTCGGCCGCCTTCTTGATCGCCTGGGCGGCAAATTTCGGCGTGGTGATGCTGATGAGGATGTCGGCGCCGGCGGCCTTCAATTTCACGACGTGCTCGTCGATGGCCGGTTCGGACGTGTCGTAGCCTTCCTCCAGCACGATCATCGAGGCCTTGGGCCCAAGGCCGTCCTTCAGCCCCTTCAGATAGTCCTTGCCGAAATCGTCGTTCTGGTAGAGCACGCCGATCTTGCCGTCCGGCTTCTCCTTCATAATGTACTTGGCGTAGATGTGCGCCTCGCTCGCATAGCTCGGCTGCCAACCCATGGTCCAGGGATACTGCCTGGGATCGTTCCACTTCGAAGCGCCGCTCGCCACGAACAATTGCGGCACCTTCTTCTCGTTCATGTATTTGCGGATGGCGCCGTTGGTGGAGGTGCCGAGCGAGCCGAAGATCAGCAGCACCCCGTCGCTCTCGACCAGCTTGCGCGCCTGCTCCACCGTCTTCGGCGGCGAATAGCCGTCGTCATAGGAGATGAACTTGATCTTGCGGCCGCCGATGCCGCCCTCGGCATTGATCTTGTTGAAATAGGCTTCCTCGGCCTTGCCGATCGCCGCGTAGGCGGAGGCCGGGCCGCTATAGGGCATGATGTTGCCGATCTTGATCTCGGTATCGGAAGCGCCGCTGTCGTATTTTTTCTGCGCCAGTGCAGGGCCGCTCATCGCAGTGCACAATATGAATGCGGCCAACAGGGCCGCAACCTGAAATCGAACAGCAGTCATTTCTCTCCCACCCCGGCTGGATCGGCGCCGCATTGAACAAGATTGACGCTCGACGTCAACAAAAAGCCCCCGCGATTGCTCGCGGGGGCTTCTCGAGGCGTTGGATTATTGCGTCAGAGTATCACTCCGTGGCGACGTCGCCGCTGATGATCTCGCCGAAGAGTTCCCACTTCTCGCCTTTGAAGCGCTGCATCTGGAGCTGCGCGATCGGGGCGAAGTCGGTGGCGCTGGTGTTGATCTTGACGCCGGGCAGCAGCGTGTCCGGAGCAAAATCCTTCAATGAGGCCGCCTGCTTCATCATGTTGGCCCGGGTCAAATCGTCGCCGCACATTTCTAGGACCTTGGCCAGCGTCGACGCCGCGCCGTAGCCATAGACCATGCTGGTGTCGGATTTGTCGGCACCCGGCATGTACTTGTCGACGAACTCGTTCCACTTCTTCATGCCGGGGTCGTTCGCCCACTGCGGGTCCGTCGAGTCCTTGGCGTAGGCGGCCGAGAGCACGTTCTGCGCAGCCTCGAAGCCGGCCGGCTTCATCACGCTGCCGACCGAGATCGACACGTTGGTGAGGATCTGCAGCGGCTTCCAGCTCAGCTCGGCTGTCTTCTTGATGGTTTGGGCAGCGAATTTCGGCGTCGTGTAGATCAACAGCACGTCGGGATTGGCAGCCTTGATCTTGACGATGTGACCGTCGATCGACGGCTCGGACACCTCGTAGCTCTCTTCCATGATGATCATGGACGCGCCCTTGGCGCCCAGGCCGTCCTTGGTGCCCTTGAGGTAGTCTTTGCCGAAATCGTCATTCTGGTAAAGGATCGCGATCTTGGCGTCCGGCTTTTCCTTCAACAGCCATTTCGCGTAGATCTGCGCTTCGCTCTGGTAGGAGGGCTGCCAGCCCATGGTCCAGGGGAAGTTTTTCGCGTCGTTCCACTTGGTGGCGCCGGTGGCGACGAACAGCTGCGGGATCTTCTTGGCGTTGAGGTACTTCTGGATCGCGCTGTTCGAGGGCGTGCCGAGCGGGTTGAACACGGCCAGCACCTCGTCGCTCTCGACCAGCTTGCGGACCTGCTCGACGGCCTTGGGCGGCGAATAGCCGTCGTCATAGGTGACGAAGGTGATCTTGCGGCCGTTGATGCCGCCCTTGTCGTTGATCATCTTGAAATAGGCTTCTTCGGTCTTGCCGATGATGCCATAGGCCGACGCCGGGCCGCTGTACGGCATGATGTTGCCGATCTTGATCTCGGTATCGGACGCGCCGGTGTCGTATTTCTTCTGCGCGAGTGCTGCGCCGGAGGTGAGAGTAATGACCGCCGTTGCCGTGACCAGCGCAGCGGTTCGCAGTGTTCTTTCAAAAAGCAATTCGGGTCTCCTTGGTTAAATTAACGGGTTTTCAGTTCTTTCTGAGCCGGCCGACGAGTTGCTGGCCCAGAATCGCGATCTGCCTTGCGCCGTGCGGCACCAGGTAGATGACGAGGAACAACAGTACGCCGAATACCGCGCCGGACAGGCCTTTGGAGATGCCCTCCGCCATGTTCGGCACGAAGATGATGAAGGCTGCGCCGACGAACGAGCCGGGCAGCCAGCCGACGCCGCCGACGACCATGCCGAGGAACAGCGAGATCGCCAGCGTGATGGTGTAGCTGTCGGGCGCGACGAACTGCACGGCGATGGCGCCAAGCGAGCCGGCAACGCCGGTGATGCCGGCGGACACGCCGAAGGCCAGCGTCTTGTAGAGCGCGACGTTGACGCCCATCGAGGAGGCCGCGATCTCGTTGTCGCGGATCGCCATGAAGGCGCGGCCCGAGCGGGAGCGCAGCAGGTTCACCGAGAAGATGTAGATCGCGAGCACGACGGCGAGTGAGAAGTAGTATAGCCACATGTCCTGCGACATCGGCAGCCCGAACGGCGCGTCCGGCTTGGTGACGACGAGGCCCTGCACGCCGCCGGTCCAGTGCTCGAGGAAGTTCAGCTTCAGCAGCTGCGGCATCGCGGTGGCAAGCGCAAAGGTCGCGAGCGCGAGATAGACGCCCGACAGCCGCAGCGCCGGCTTGCCGAACAGGTAGCCGAATCCGAAGCAGACCGCGGCGGAAATCGGAATTGTCAGCGCATAGTTGACGTTGAAGTACTCCATCAGCACCGCCGACGTATAAGCGCCCACGGCGTAGAAGGCGCTCTGGCCGAGCGAGAACTGGCCGGAGCCGCCCGTCAGGATGTTCAAGGCCAGCACCGCCAGCCCGTAGATCAGGAGCATCGTCATCTGGAAGATGATGAAGTTCTTGACGAACACCGGCACGATCAACAGCACCGCCAGCACCAACAGGGAGGTGCCCGTGCCCAGCGTCATCGCCCGCTTCGGAACCGCATCGATCGCCGGGGCTTCCGTTACGACATCTTCTGCAGCGCTCATATCAAACTCGCTTGACGATGTGCCGGCCGAACAGGCCAGCGGGTTTGACGACCAGGACGGAGATGATCAGCGCGAGCGCGATCGGGAGCTTCAGCTCGTTGCCGACGCCGGGAATGTAGGTGCCGGCGAGGTTTTCGAAGACGCCGACCAGGAAGCCGCCGACCACGGCGCCGAACGGGCTGGTCAGTCCGCCGAGCACCGCCGCGGCGAAGCCGTAGATCAGCACGCCGCCCATCATGTTGGGCTCGAGGAACACGACCGGTGCGATCAGCATGCCGGCGATTGCACCGATCGCGGAGGCCATGCCCCAGCCCAACGCGATCATCCAACTCGTGTTGATGCCGACCAGCCGGGCCGATTCAGGCACGGAGGCGGCCGCGCGCATGGCGAGGCCGATCTTGGTGTACTGGAAGAAGAAGTAGAGGCCGAGCAGCAGCAGCACGGTAACGCCGATCATGCCGGCCTGGTGGGTCGAGATCAGCTGGCTGCCGAGGAACGGCGAGGAACCGAACGGGGTCGGATACTGCTTGATGGTGAAGTCCCAGATCAGGCCAGCCGAGGAGTTGATGATCGCGAACAGCGCGATGAAGCCGGCGACGTTGGTCAGCACCGGCGCCTTGGCGAGCGGCTTGAAAAGAATGCGCTCGATCGCGATGCCGCCGACGAAGGATAATGCCAGCGTGATCACGAAGGCGGCCCAATAGGGGATGCCCCATTGCATCAGCTGCCAGGAGATGAAGGTCGAGAACATCGCCATCTCGCCCTGCGCGAAGTTGAGATGGTCGATCGCCTGGTAGATCATGACCACGGCGAGCGCCATGCAGGCGTAAATCGCGCCCGTGGCGATCCCGGCCAGCACCTGGTTGGTGAAAAGCTCCATCGTGCCGGCTCCTCAGTAGCCCAGATAGGATTTGCGGATTTCTTCGTTGTTCGCGATGTCCTTGGCATTGCCCGACATCACGATGCGTCCGGTCTCGATCACATAGGCCTGGTCGGCGAGCTCGAGCGCGAGCTGGGCGTTCTGCTCCACCACCAGGATCGACACCTTGTCCTCGCGGTTGATCTTCCCGAGGATGCCGAACAGGTCGCGCACGACGAGCGGCGCCAGGCCGAATGACGGCTCGTCCAGCAGCATCAGCCGCGGCCGCAGCATCAGGGCGCGGGCGACTGCGAGCATCTGCTGCTCGCCGCCCGAAAGCGTGCCGGCCTGCTGGGTGTGCCGCTGCTTCAGCACCGGGAAATGCGCATACATCCGCTCGATGTCGGAGACGATGCCGGCGCTGTCCTTGCGGGTGATGGCGCCGAGCTGGAGGTTCTCCTCCACTGTCATGGTGGTGAAGGTTCCGCGGCCCTGCGGCACATGCGCGATACCGAACCGCACGATGCTCTCGGTGGAGCGGTTGTTCAGCGGCTTGCCGTCGAACTCGATGCCGCCGGTGGAGCGCACCATATTGCAGATCGCGCGCAGCGTCGTGGTCTTGCCGGCGCCGTTCGCCCCTAACAGCGTCGTCAGCGATCCCTCGCTGAGCGAGAAGGACAGGCCGTGAAGCGCCTGGACCTGGCCGTAATAGGCGCGCAGGTCCTTGACGTTGAGCAGCGTCGTCATTGGTCCTTGCTCCCGAGATAGGCCTTGATGACGTCGGGATCCGCCTGCACCTGGGCCGGCGTGCCTTCCGCGAGCTTCTTGCCGAAATTCAGCGCGACGACGTGGTCGGCGATCGACATCACGAGGCCCATGTGGTGCTCCACCAGCAGCACGGTCATGTGGCGCTCGTCGCGGATGCGGCGAATGAGGTCGCCGAGAACGTGGACTTCCTCGTGGTTGAGGCCGCCGGCGGGCTCGTCGAGCAGCAGGATCTTCGGATCGGCAGCAAGCGCGCGCGCCAGCTCGACGCGTTTTTGCGTGCCGAAAGGCAGGCCGGACACGACGGTGTGGGCGACATCCTCGAGGTTCAGATAGGCGAGGATCTCGTGCACCTTCTTGTTGACGTCGGCTTCGCTGCGGCGAATCCAGGCGAGACGCAGCGAGTCACTGATGATGTCGCTGGAGGTGCGGGCATGGGTGCCGACGCGGACATTGTCCATCACCGAGAGGTTCGGAAACAGCGCCACGTTCTGGAAGGTGCGGCCGATGCCGATCTCCGCGATCCGGTGCGGCGGCCGCTTCAGGATGGTCGCGCCCTCCATCAGGATGTCGCCGGACGACGGCTGATAGAGCCGGGAGAGGCAGTTGAAGAGCGTGGTCTTGCCGGCGCCGTTGGGGCCGATCAAGCCGAGGATCTGGCCCTTGTGCATGTCGAAGGACACGCCGTTGAGCGCGACAATGCCGCCGAACACGACGCTGACGTCGCGAACCGCGAGCAGGGGCGATGTCCCCTGCGCGAGCTGTGCCTGCGTCATCTCGTCTCGCCCACGCTGTTGAGTGGACGAAGGGGCGATACGAACCGCTCCTGATGATCACAAAGGTTATCTGATCCCCTCGACCACACGCGCAACTTTTCCTCCTGATTTCAGCTTTTTGCTGACGTCTTTTTTGGAATGCGGCATCAGACCCCCGAGCGCCGCTTCGATGTTCCTTACCATCGCAAGCAGACGCGGTCCAATGTCGTTGATCAAACGCTCTTCCGTGAAGCGGAATGCGGGCGCGCCGCAATTGAATGCGTAGGGACCGGTTCCGTCATTGAGCTTGAGCGCGACGCCGGCGGCGCCGATGTCGTCATGCCAGTCGCCGACCGAAGTCGCAAAACCGTGCTTTGCGATTGTTTCGCCGGAACGTTCCAGTCCGTCGCGCATCTTGGGCCAGCGGCTGCCGTAATGCTCGCGCAGATCGCGCAACAATTCGGCACGCTCGTCGTCGTTCAGCGCCCAGAAATAGGCGCGGCCCATCGCGGTGGTTGCAATCGGCACGCGGGAGCCGACGTCAAGTTGAACGCCGACCGTCTCGCTGCCGCGGCTCTGCCCGAAATAGATCATGCTTTGGCGGTCGCGGCCACCGATCGCGACGGCTCCGCCGGTCGCGCGCATCATTTCCTCGCGGAACGGTTCGGACAAATGCCGAACGCCGAGATTGGATAGCGCCGCGTAGCCGAGCGCCATCGCAGCCGGCGCAAGCTGATACTTCTCGAAGCGGGGAACCGGCGTCAGATAACCGAGCTTCGTCAACGTATAGGTCAGCCGCGAAACGGTCGGTTTGGGCAGGTTGGTGCGGGCCGCGATTTCCTGATTGCCAAGAAGTCCGTCGCTGGGCTGGAATGCGCGCAATACGTCTAGTCCGCGGGAAAGCGCGACGACGAAATTCCGATCGGTCGCGGTCTTCTTTCCTGTACGCTTCATCCCTGATCTGCTTCTTGCGCGGAGTCGTTGACAAGCCACGTGCTTCAAAATAACCCTGCCGTCAAGATGCGGAATTAAATTCCGCGATGCGAAATCAAACAAAGTTACCCCAGCAAGGAGGGACACCGTGAGCGAAGTGGTCAAGCTTGAGCGTCATGACGAAGTCGGGATCGTCACGGTCGACAGCCCTCCGGTCAATGCGCTGAGTGCCGCGGTTCGCGGCGGTATTTTGGAGTGCATCAAGGCCGCGATCGCCGATACCGCGATCAAGGGCATCGTGCTGACCTGCGCCGGCCGCACCTTCATTGCCGGCGCCGACATCACCGAATTCGGCAAGCCGCCGAAGGCGCCCGCCCTCAACGACGTGCTTTCCGAGATCGAGAACTCGCCGAAGCCGGTCGTTGCCGCGATCCACGGCACCGCACTCGGCGGCGGCCTCGAGGTCGCGCTCGCCTGTCATTTTCGCGTCGCGGCGAAAGAAGCCAAGCTCGGCCTGCCCGAGGTGAAGCTCGGCCTGCTGCCGGGCGCAGGCGGCACCCAGCGCCTGCCGCGCGCGGTCGGACCGGAGCTTGCGGTCAAGATGATCGTCGGCGGTGATCCGATCGGTGCGGCGGAAGCGCTGAAAAACGGTTTGATCGAAGAGATCGTCGAGGGCCCGGCTGCCGGAGGCGAAGCCTTCGTGCGAAAGCTGCTGGCCGAAAAGCGCC
The DNA here is from genome assembly GCF_054056815.1 of Bradyrhizobium sp. LB13.1. Lineage (NCBI taxonomy): Bacteria > Pseudomonadati > Pseudomonadota > Alphaproteobacteria > Hyphomicrobiales > Nitrobacteraceae > Bradyrhizobium > Bradyrhizobium sp. LB13.1. The sequence goes on from NZ_JBSRYQ010000001.1 coordinate 1,391,917, forward strand.
CGCTGCGCCGCCTGCGTGACGACGATTCCAAGATCGCTGCGGCCAAGGCCGATCGCTCGATCTTCACCAATGCCGTCGCCGCCATGACCAAGAAGTCGCGCGGCCTGGAAGCGCCGTTCGCGGCGGCCGACGCCGTCGGCTACGCCATTGACCTACCGTTCGACGAAGGTCTGAAGAAGGAGCGCGAGGGCTTCCTGAAGCTCGTCGCCAGCGATCAGTCCAAGGCGCAGCGCTATGCCTTCTTCGCCGAGCGCGAGGCCAGCAAGATCGCGGACGTGCCTGAAGGCACCAAGTCGCGGCCCGTGAACCGCGTCGCCATCCTCGGCGCCGGCACCATGGGCGGTGGCATCGCGATGTCGTTTGCCAATGCCGGCGTGCCCGTCACCCTGATCGAGACCGGCGAAGAGCAGCTCAAGCGCGGCCTCGGCATCATGCAGAAGAATTGGGAAGCGACCGCGGCGCGCGGCGGCATTCCGGCGGATGCGCCCGCCAAGCGCATGGCGCTGATCAACGGCGTCGTCGGCATCGAGAACGTCGGCGATGCCGACCTGGTCATCGAAGCCGTGTTCGAGACCATGGCGCTGAAGAAGGAAGTGTTCGGCAAGCTCGACCAATACGTCAAGCCCGGTGCCGTGCTCGCCTCCAATACCTCCTACCTGAACATCGACGAGATCGCGCAGTCGACCAAGCGTCCGCAGGACGTGCTCGGCATGCACTTCTTCTCGCCCGCCAACGTCATGAAACTGTGCGAGATCGTGCGCGCCGACAAGACCGCGCCGGACGCCCTTGTGACGGCTGTCTCGATCGCGCGCAAGATTGCGAAAGTGCCGGCCGTGGTCGGCGTCTGCGACGGCTTTGTCGGCAACCGCATGCTCGCCCAGCGCGGCAAGCAGTCCGAGAAGCTGTTGTTCGAAGGTGCCTTGCCGCAGCAGGTCGACGCCGTGGTGACGAAGTTCGGCATGCCGATGGGCCCGTTCGCGATGGGCGACCTCGCCGGCCTCGATATCGGCTGGCGCTCGCGCAAGGACCGCGGCATCAAGTCCGAGATCGCGGACGCGCTCTGCGAAGCCGGTCGCTTCGGCCAGAAGACCGGCAAGGGCTATTACAAGTACGAAGCCGGCTCTCGCTCGGCGCTGCCCGATCCCGAAGTTGAGAAGCTGATCGACGAGACGTTGGTCCGTTTGGGCCGCAAGAAGCGAATCGTTAGCGACGACGAGATCCTCGAGCGCATGATGTACCCGATGATCAACGAGGGCGCGAAGATCCTGGAAGAAGGCATTGCCGCGCGTCCCTCCGATATCGACGTGGTCTGGCTCTACGGCTATGGCTGGCCGATCTACCGCGGCGGCCCGATGTTCTGGGCCGACAGCGTCGGCCTCAAGCACATCGCCGATCGTCTCTCCTTCTATGCCAGGGAGACCAACGATCCCAGCCTCGAGCCCGCGCCGCTGCTGAAGAAGCTCGCGGCCGAAGGCAAGACCTTCGCCTCGCTGGCGGCGGCGTCGAAAGCGGCTTGATAGAATTGGCCGTGGCCGCGATGATTTGCGCCGGGCGACGCCCTCTCCGTTTCCTCCCCCTTGCGGAGGAGTGGCAGGGAGGGGCAGCCCCGGGCGAGGTCAGAGTTTGTGGCACCCCCTTCCCCAACCCTTCCCCACAAGGGGGAAGGGAGCCCGTTCCGTCCGTGCCCGCCTTACGTGGAACCGCTGCTCAGGCAGTGCAAAATAACGAAGTGAAATGACCCATCCCGGCGAACAGTTTTATCCCGAAGGCGTGCGTTGGGACGACACCATCGTCCAGGGCTCGCTGCCTGACCTGCTGGCAAAAGCCGCCGCCGAGTACGGCCCGCGCATCGCGCTGGAATTCCGGGAGCGTCCGATCAGTTACACCGAACTCGCCGCGATGGCGGAGCGTGCGGCCGCCGCGTTCCTGCGCGCCGGATGCGGCAAGAACACCTCCATCGCGCTGTTCCTCGGCAACACGCCCGATCACCCCGTCAATTTCTTCGGCGCGCTGAAGGCCGGCGCGCGCGTTGCGCATCTCTCCCCGCTCGACGGCGAGATTGCGCTGACTCACAAGGTCTCCGATTCCGGCTCGCGCCTGCTCGTCACGTCCAACCTCGCGGCGCTGCTGCCCACCGCGCTGAAGTTCCTGGAGAAGGGGTTGATCGATCGCCTGGTCGTCTGCGAGGACGACAATTGGGGCAAGGTCGGCACGCCGCAGGCCGCGATCCCCGTTGATCCCCGCATCGTCACCTTCAAGACCTTCGTCGAGGGCGCGACCGCGCCGGCGCAGTGGCCGCCCGTGACGGCCGACGACGTCGCCCTGCTGCAATATACCGGTGGCACCACCGGCCTGCCCAAGGGCGCGATGCTCACCCATGGCAATCTGACTTCCGCGGTGTCGATCTACGACGTCTGGGGCAAGCCGTCGCGCGCGACGCGCGGCGATGCCATCGAGCGCGTGATCTGCGTGCTGCCGCTGTTCCACATCTACGCGCTCACCGTCGTGCTGCTGTCCTCGCTCAGCCGTGGCAATATGATCTCGCTGCATCAGCGTTTTGACGTCCAAGCAGTAATGCGCGACATCGAAATCAAGCGCGCGACCTATTTCCCGGGCGTGCCGACGATGTGGATCGCGATCGCAGCCCTTCCCGATCTCGACAAGCGTGACTTCTCCTCGCTGGCGTCGATCGGCTCCGGGGGCGCGCCGCTTCCGGTGGAGATCGCAAATTTCTTCGAGCGCAAGGTCGGCAAGAAGCTTCGCAGCGGCTGGGGCATGACCGAGACCTGCTCGCCCGGCACCGGCCATCCGCCCACAGGTCCCGACAAGCCCGGCTCGATCGGCCTGATGCTGCCCGGCATCGAGCTCGATGTCGTCTCGCTGGACAATTCCACGAACGTGCTGCCACCGGGCGAAGTCGGCGAGATCCGCATCAGGGGCCCGAACGTCACCCAGGGCTACTGGAACAAGCCGAAGGAATCCGCGGAGTCCTTTGCCGACGGCCGCTTCCTCACCGGCGACATCGGCTATGTCGACACGGACGGCTATTTCTTCCTGGTCGACCGCAAGAAGGACATGATCATCTCCGGCGGCTTCAACGTCTATCCGCAGATGATCGAGCAGGCGATCTACACCATTCCCGGCGTGCACGAGGTGATCGTGCTCGGCATTCCCGACCAGTACCGCGGCGAGGCCGCAAAGGCCTTCATCAAGCTGAAGTCGGACGCAAAGCCGTTCTCGCTCGACGATTTGCGCGCGCAGCTCACCGGCAAGCTCGGCAAGCACGAATTGCCGGCCGAGGTCGAATTCGTCGACGATCTGCCGCGCACGCCGGTCGGAAAGCTGTCGCGCCACGAGTTGCGTCAGCAGCAGAAACCATCACAATCCGCCCAACTTGCCACCCAGCCTGTATCAGGAGGTCGCTCTTGACCGACGCCGTCATCGTTTCCACCGCCCGCACCCCGATCGGCAAGGCCTATCGCGGCGCGCTCAACGCCACCGAGGGTGCGACCCTGCTCGGCCATGCCATTGGCGAAGCCGTCGCGCGCGCCAAGATCGACCCGAAGGAGGTCGAAGACGTCGTGATGGGCGCGGCGCTGCAGCAGGGCACGACCGGCGGCAATATCGCGCGCAAGGCGCTGCTCCGCGCCGGTTTGCCCGTCACCGTTGGCGGCACCACCATCGACCGGCAATGCGCCTCGGGCCTCCAGGCGATCGCGCTCGCCGCGCGCTCGGTGATTTTTGACGGCGTCGAGATCGCGGTCGGCGGCGGCGGCGAGTCCATCTCGCTGGTGCAGAACGACAAGATGAACAGCTTCCACGCCCAGGACCCGGCGCTGCTCGAGATCAAGGGCGAGGTCTACATGCCGATGATCGACACGGCCGAAATCGTCGCCAAGCGCTACGGCATCTCGCGCGAGAAGCAGGACGAATATTCGCTGGAAAGCCAGCGCCGCACTGCGGCCGCGCAACAGGGCGGTAAGTTCAAGGACGAACTCGCGCCGATCACCACCAAAATGGCCGTGACCGACAAGGCGACCGGCGCAGTCTCGTTCAAGGACGTGACGCTGTCGCAAGACGAGGGTCCGCGGCCCGAGACCACCGCCGAAGGCCTCGCCGGCCTCAAGGCCGTGCGCGGTGAAGGTTTTTCGGTCACTGCCGGCAATGCCAGCCAGCTCTCGGACGGCGCCAGCGCCTCCGTCATCATGAGCGACAAGGAAGCGTCGAAACGCGGCCTCAAGCCGCTCGGCATCTTCCGCGGTTTCGTCTCCGCCGGCTGCGAGCCGGACGAAATGGGCATCGGCCCGGTGTTCGCGGTGCCGCGGCTGCTCAAGCGTCACGGCCTCACGGTCGACGACATCGGCCTGTGGGAGCTCAACGAAGCGTTCGCGGTGCAGGTGCTGTATTGCCGCGACAAGCTCGGCATCGACCCTGACAAGATCAACGTCGACGGCGGCGCGATCGCGGTCGGCCACCCCTACGGCATGTCGGGCGCGCGCCTCACCGGCCACGCCCTGATCGAAGGCCGCCGCCGCAAGGCGAAGTACGCGGTCGTCACCATGTGCGTCGGCGGCGGCATGGGCGCAGCGGGCTTGTTTGAGATTTTGCAGTAATTCACAGGAGGATCCGATGGATCTCGCATTCACGAAAGAAGAGCAGGCGTTTCGCGAGGAAGTGCGGGAGTTCTTCCGCGGTAACGTGCCGCCGGATACGCGGCGCAAGCTGGTCGAGGGCCGCCATCTCTCGAAGGACGAGATGGTGACGTGGTGGCGCATCCTCAACAAGAAGGGCTGGGGCACCAGCCATTGGCCCAAGCAATATGGTGGTACCGGCTGGACCTCCGTGCAGCACTACATCTTCAACGAGGAGCTGCAGTCCTATCCGGCGCCGCAGCCGCTCGCCTTCGGCGTCAGCATGGTCGGCCCTGTGATCTACACCTTCGGCAACGAAGAGCAGAAGAAGCAGTATTTGCCGCGCATTGCCAATGTCGACGACTGGTGGTGCCAGGGTTTCTCCGAGCCTGGCTCCGGATCTGATCTCGCTTCGCTGAACACAAAAGCCGAGCGCAAAGGCGACAAGTGGATCATCAACGGCCAGAAAACCTGGACCACGCTCGCCCAGCACGCTGACATGATCTTCTGCCTCTGCCGCACCGACGCGACTGCGAAGAAGCAGATGGGCATCTCCTTCATCGTGTTCTCGATGAAGTCGAAGGGCGTCACAGTGCGCCCGATCCAGACCATCGACGGCGGCGTCGAGGTCAACGAAGTGTTCTTCGACGACGTCGAGGTTCCCTACGAGAACCTGATCGGCGAGGAGAACAAGGGGTGGGATTACGCAAAATTCCTGCTCGGCAATGAGCGCACCGGCATCGCGCGGGTCGGCGTCTCCAAGGAGCGGCTGCGCCGCATCCGCGACTTGGCCTCCAAAGTCGAATCCGGGGGCAAGCCGATCATCCAGGACGCGGCCTTCCGTGAGAAGCTCGCGGCCTGCGAGATCGAGCTCAAGGCGCTCGAGCTCACGCAGTTGCGCGTCGTCGCCGACGAAGGCAAGCACGGCAAGGGCAAGCCCAATCCGGCGTCCTCGGTCCTGAAGATCAAGGGCTCCGAGATCCAGCAGACCACCACCGAGCTGCTGATGGAAGTGATCGGCCCGTTCGCCGCGCCCTACGACGTGCACGGCGACGACGGCTCGAACGAAGCCATGGACTGGACCGCCCAGATCGCGCCGAGTTATTTCAACAACCGCAAGGTTTCGATCTACGGCGGCTCCAACGAGATCCAGCGCAACATCATCGCCAAGGCGGTGCTGGGGCTTTGATCGCACACTATTAACACGCACCCACCGTCATGGCCGGGCTTGACCCGGCCATCTACGCCTAGCGGCCGAAAGAACGTGGATGCCCGGCACAAGGCCGGCATGACGAAATCGATACCGGGAGAGCAAAGAACATGGATTTTGATCTGAACGAGGAGCAACGGCTTCTCAAGGAAAGCATCGACGGCCTCTTGACCGATTCCTACGATTTCGAGAGCCGCAAGAAGTACATGAAGGAGAAGGGCGGCTGGAGCAAAGCCGTCTGGGGCAAGCTCGCGGAGCAGGGCCTGCTCGGTCTGCCTTTCGCGGAGGCCGATGGCGGCTTCGGTGGCGGCGGCGTCGAGACCATGATCGTGATGGAAGCACTCGGCAAGGCATTGGTGCTCGAGCCTTATCTCGCAACCGTCGTGATCGGCGGCGGCTTCCTGCGCCATGCCGGCTCCGATGCGCAGAAGGCTGCGCATGTGCCCGGCATCGTCGACGGCAGCAAGACGCTGGCGTTTGCCCAGCTCGAGAAGAATTCGCGCTACGATCTCTTCGACGTCTCCACGACGGCGAAGAAGAAGGGCGACGGTTGGGTCATCGACGGCGAAAAATTCGTCGTGCTCAACGGCGAGAACGCAGATACCCTCATCGTGACCGCGCGCACCAAGGGCGAGCGCCGCGACAAGAGCGGCATCGGCGTGTTCCTGGTCCCGGCGAGCGCCAAGGGCGTGACCAAGAAGTCGTACCCGACCCAGGACGGCATGCACGCCGCCGACATCACCTTCACCGGTGTCGAGGTCGGGGCTGATGCGGCGCTTGGCAATCCCGATGATTCGCTCGCGCTGATCGAGCGTGTCGTGGACGAAGCCCGCGTCGCGCTCTGCGCCGAGGCGGTCGGCCTGATGGACGAGTCGCTGAAGACCACGGTCGAGTACATCAAGACGCGCAAGCAATTCGGCGTCGCGATCGGCTCGTTCCAGTCGCTCCAGCACCGCGCCTCCGACATGTTCGTCGCCGCCGAGCAGGCAAGATCGATGTCGATGTTCGCGACCATGGCGGCCGATTTCGAGGACGCCAAGGAACGCTCCAACGCCATCGCCGCCGCCAAGGTGCAGATCGGCAAGTCGCTGAAGTACGTCGGGCAGCAGGCGATCCAGCTCCACGGCGGCATCGGCATGACCATGGAGGCGAAGATCGGTCATTACTTCAAGCGCCTGACCATGATCGAGAACTCGTTCGGCGACACCGACTACCACCAGCGCCGCGTCGCGGATGGTGGCGGGTTGATCTAAGGGCCACGCCGTCATTGCGAGGAGCTCTTGCGACGAAGCAATCCAGGCTTTCTCCGTGGAAAGATTCTGGATTGCTTCGCTGCGCTCGCAATGACGAAGCAAACGGAATCAACGGAGCAGCGACAATGAAAAACACCCCGTTCGATCTCACCGGCAAGGTCGCCGTGGTCACCGGCTCCAGCCGCGGCATCGGTCGCTCCTCCGCCGAGCTGCTCGCAAAGCTCGGCGCAAAAGTCGTGGTCTCCTCGCGCAAGGCCGACGCCTGCAAGGAGGTCGCCGACGGCATCAATGCGGCCGGCGGCGATGCAACCGTCATCCCCTGCAACATCGCGCGCAAGCCAGAGGTCGAGGCGCTGATCGCGGGCGCCACGAAGCATTACGGCAAAATCGACATCCTTGTCTGCAACGCCGCGGTGAATCCGTATTATGGCCCGCTGCTCGACATCACCGACGAGGCCTTCGACAAGATCATGGGCTCGAACGTCAAGAGCAACATCTGGCTCTCCGCGCTGGCGATCCCGCAGATGGCGGAGCGCGGCAATGGCTCCGTCGTCATCATCTCCTCGATCGGCGGCTTGCGCGGCTCGACCGTGATCGGTGCCTACGGTATCTCCAAGGCCGCCGACTTCGCGCTGTGTCGCTCGCTCGCCGGCGAATGGGGTCCGAAAGGCGTCCGCGTCAACTGCATCGCGCCGGGCCTGGTCAAGACCGACTTCGCCCGCGCGCTGTGGGAAGACGAAGCGAATCTAAAACGCCGCACCGCCACCACCCCGCTTCGCCGCATCGGCGAACCCGACGAAATCGCGGGCGCAGTCGCCTACCTCGCCTCGGATGCGTCGAGCTTCATGACCGGCCAGACCATCGTCATCGACGGCGGCGTGACGACGGCGGCGGTGTAAAGCGGTTTACTCCCTCGCCCCGCTCTTGCGGGGAGAGCGTTGGGGTTGAGGGCCTGTCTCCAGGAATACGGCTGGCGATGAGTTCGTGCCCCCTCACCCGGAATTCAAGCTGCGCTTGAATTCCGACCTCTCCCCGCAAGCTGCTATCGGATTCACACATCGGCCATTCGCAGTGAGGCGCCAAATTTGATGCGCTGGAGGGCTTCGAGCCCCAAGCGCATGGTTTTTGGTCCCGGCTTGCCATAGTAGCCGTCCCATCCGCCTAAGCGGGCAATGACCCAGGCAGCGAAGGCGAGCGAACCCTTTGGGTGCGCATTCTTTTGCCGTTCGGTCTTGCCTTCCAGCTTTGCCGAGACGGCCATCGATGATGGATTGATCGGCAGGCTCGAAGACTTCAAGCAGGGTCTGGCCGGTAGTGCCGTCGCGTGCCTTGACCAGTTGCATCACCGATACGGCCGCGACGGCGACGGCAGTGGCGAACCTGATCATGACCTCGGGATCGCTGATGTCAGCTGCCTCGATATCGAAGCCCCCGGTCTTCTGCGTGTGGAAGTATTCTTCGATGACCCAGCGCATTCGATAGAGATCGACGATACGACGCGCTTCGACCAGGTTTGTGACCGGATGGGTCGTCAGCAGCCGCCAATGGATCGGCTTGCCGCCCTCCACTGTCGATGTCTCGCGCACATCGACCATGGTCAAGGTGACGGCCTCGGGCAGATCGGCCGCACCATGCAATGGCTTGCACAGGGCGACAGGCGAGAAGCGGACTGCCAGCTCGCTGCTGCGTGCCTTGCGTCCCGGAGCCGCGGGGACGTTGACTTTGAGCCGACCTGCTTCGGGCAGGCTATCGATATGAGAGAACAGCAAATCAATCTGCTGCTCCTCCTCGCCCGTCTCGATCCGCCGGTTCTGGCATGCCCGCACGATCAGATGTGCCCGTGACGGACGGAACGCGAAGTGCGCGTAGATGTCGCTTTCCCGGTCCGATACCACCGTGATGGTCGCAGCCTCCGTCAGAACCTCCGCCGCGCGCCTCGTGCTATCGAGCCAGCGTTGTGATTCCTTCTGTTTCGTTGTCCGCGACCGTCGATGCTTGGCCTTGCCGCCCGTGCGGTTCCATACCTTCGCATCAACAAGGCCGATCACCCCACCGTTGCCGGCATCGATCGCCAGAGCTGCATGCAGCAACAGGCCACGCAGCGCCCCGCCTTTCCCAACCGGTCCGTAGCCATTCGCTTTCGCCCGCTGCCCGCCCAGCGAAAGCTCGCTCGTATCCTGCGCCACGACCACATCACGGCCTCTCGCACGCCCCGCCGTGCGTTCTCCCGCGCAGCCGGCGATCTCTTCTGCCGTCACTGCATCGTTGCGAAGAAAGCGCGTGAACTGAATCTCACGCGCGCGGTTGCGTTGCGCCAGCTGACGGATGCACGAGCCCGGCCGTGCAACAAGCGCCGCATGCAAATGCGCCCCCCTTTTTCCAGCCGCGCGTCGCCAAACCGACCCAGACCGTAATCCATCCCAGACATCGCTCGCTCCCGCGAATCATCACTCAACTCACGGAATCAGCAATCAAATTCCTCCGCAATATGTGTGAATTCGACAGCCGCAAGCTGGGCGAGGTGAAGATGATTCCGGCAGCCTTGACCTTCCCGTCCTAATCCGCTCCCTTTGGCGCGACATATGACCCGTCACCGGGAAACACCAAGGTAGCTCCCATGTCTTTCGTCCTCGCCATCGACCAGGGCACCACCTCCTCGCGCGCGATTGTGTTTCGCGGCGACATCTCGATCGCCGCCCGTGCACAGCAGGAGTTTCCGCAGCATTTTCCGGCCTCGGGCTGGGTCGAGCACGAGCCGGAAGACATCTGGACCTCGACCGTGACGGTCTGCCGCGATGCGATCGCGCAGGCCGGCATCACCGCAAAAGACATCGCCGCGATCGGCATCACCAACCAGCGCGAGACCACCGTGGTGTGGGACCGCGCCACCGGCCAGGCCGTGCATCGTGCCATCGTCTGGCAGGACCGGCGCACCGCGGACATCTGCGCCAAGCTGAAATCAGACGGCCGCGAGCCTGTAATCTCGCAGAAGACCGGCCTCATTATCGATCCCTATTTCTCCGGCACCAAGGTCGCCTGGATTCTCGACCACGTCCCCGGCGCACGGGCGCGCGCCGCGCGCGGCGAATTGATGTTCGGCACCGTGGACTGCTACCTGCTCTGGCGCCTCACCGGCGGCAAGGTGCACGCCACCGACGCTACCAACGCCTCGCGTACGCTGCTGTTCAACATCCACACCGGCCAGTGGGACGACGAGCTGCTGGAGATCATCGGCGTGCCGCGCTCGATGCTGCCCGAGGTGAAAGATTCCTCCGCCCGCTTCGGCGAGAGCACGCCCGATCTGTTCGGCGGCGCTATCGCGATCTCAGGCATCGCCGGCGACCAGCAGGCCGCGACCATCGGCCAGGCCTGCTTCCGCCCGGGCATGATGAAGTCGACCTACGGCACCGGCTGTTTTGCGCTGCTCAACACCGGCACCACGCCGGTGGCCTCGAAGAACAAGCTGCTCACCACCATCGCCTATCAGCTCGGCGGCAAACGCACCTACGCGCTCGAAGGCTCGATCTTCGTCGCGGGCTCGGCGGTGCAGTGGCTGCGTGATGGCCTCGGCATCATCAAGCACGCCGCCGAGACCGGACCTCTTGCCGATCAGTCGGACTCAATGCAGAGCGTCTATCTCGTGCCGGCCTTCGTCGGCATGGGCGCGCCCTACTGGAATCCGCGCGTGCGCGGTGCGCTGTTCGGCCTCACCCGCAACACCGGCCCGGCCGAGCTCGCCCACGCCGCGCTGGAAAGCGTCTGCTACCAGACTTTTGACCTTTGGGCCGCGATGCGCGCCGACTGGCCGAGCTCGGAAACGGCAAGCGTCGTGCTCCGCGTCGACGGCGGCATGACCGCGTCGGACTGGACCATGCAGCGCCTCGCCGACCTGCTCGACGCACCCGTCGATCGTCCCGTCATTCAGGAGACCACCGCGCTGGGCGCCGCCTATCTCGCCGGTCTCCAGGCCGGCGTCTATCCCGAGCCGACCAAATTCGCCGACAACTGGCGGCTGGAGCATCGCTTCAAGCCGAACATGAGCCAGGCGACAAGGGAGCGGAAGCTCGCGGGCTGGGCGCGCGCGGTGAAGGGCGTGCTGGCGAGCGATGAGGGGGACTGAGTGATCCTCCCCGACGGTTATTCCGATGTGCCCAACGGGAAGATCGCTGCCGTCGTCACCCATCTGGAGATGACCGCGCCGGAGCGGGCGAGTCTCCAGGTTCATGATCTCGCAGCGGAGGACGCCCTGACCGTTATCGGTGAAGAATTGGCAGGCGATGTTTTTCGACGGGGTCGAGAGCCCGATCGGGCGGTCCTGCGCGTGGGCAGTGATGGTGGCGAGCACGGAGACTCCAAGGACTAACATCGCAAATCGCGTCATCATGCATGCACCTGCGCCCAGCTCTGTCATGCCCGGACTTGATCCCGGCATCCATCGCTTCCTAATCTGGGGAAAGGTGGATTGCCGGCCTTCGCCGCGCCGAAGGAGCTTCGGCCTCGCAGGCGGGTCAAGCTCGGCAATGACGAAAGGTCTCGCCATGTTCCTGATCGGCCAATACGACTCCCCCTTCGTCCGCCGCGTCGCGATTGCGCTCCGGCTTTACGGGCTCGCCTTCGAGCACCGGCCGTGGTCGACCTTCGGCGATGCCGACAAGATCGCGCCCTATAATCCGTTGCGCCGCGTGCCGACGCTGGTGCTCGACGATGGCGAGGCGCTGATCGAGAGCACGATCATCCTCGATTATCTCGACGAGCTCGTGGGACTCGAGAAGGCGATGCTGCCGCGCGGCGGCGCCGGGCGGCGGCGTCACCTGCGCATCTGCGCGCTCGCCTCCGGCCTCGGCGACAAGGCGGTGAGCCTGCTCTATGAGCGGGTGCTGCGGAAGGAGCAGCTTGCGCTGTGGGTCGAGCGCTGCGAGGCGCAGATTGCTGACGTGCTCGGCGTGCTGGAGGCCGAACGCGCCAAGGTGAAGACGCCGTACTGGCTGGGTGATCGCATCGGTCATGCCGATGTTGCGGTGGCCTGCGTCGTCCGCTTCACCCGCGAGGCGCATCCGCAGTTGTTCGATGTCGTGCGCTATCCGGCGCTGTCGGCGCATGCCGACGCTTGCGAGGCGCTGGCGCCGTTCCGGGAGATCGTACAGCCACTGGCGCCGCCGAAGGGGTGAGCCTTTTTCAATCTCTCTCCGCGGGCGGCAGGGCAATTGCATTTGGCGTGCACGCTGCGGCAGCATCAGCAGCGGGCTCCCTCTCCCGCTTGCGGGCAGGGCAAGTGCATATGAAGAAGCATATGCCTGGAAGCTCGACTGCGGCCATCCTTCGAGACGCCCGCCTGCGGCGCGCCCTCAGGATGAGGGATGAGTATGCGGCAGCATTTCAACGCAGAGGGATGCAGCTGAGCCTCATCCTGAGGAGGCCGCGAAGCGGTCGTCTCGAAGGACGAGGCGCTCGCTCAGGCGCCGCTGAGACGTCATATGCGATTGCCCAGCCGCTAGCGGGGAGAGGCGAAGGGAGAGGCGCCGCTACGCAAATCCAATTTTGATCAGGATTGTCAGGAAAAGGCCTCCGACGACCGCGCAGACGGCGGCACCGATCAGCGACCCCAGCGCACCTTCCCGGCTTGCGGGCTCGAGCACGGCTTGTCCCGGCTGGTCCGGATCGTAATAGACCTTCACACTCTGCCCGGGACGATATTTCGCCGCGGCCTCTGCGGCGACCTCGCGCAGCCCGGAGATCATGGTGCCGTTCCAATCGACTTCGGTGCCGATGAAGTCGCGCTTGCCGACCCTGTAGGCGTAGCGCAGGTCGACCTGATAGCGGTGTACAAGCTTTGAAGTCGTCGGTCTGTTGTCGTGGTCGGTCTTCTCCTCGATGATTTCCTCGATCACGTCGCAGCGCGTGACCCTGCCCGACGCGGTCGGCCAGCGCAGGCTGGCGCTCGCCAGCCGGCGCGTCCTGACATACTCGGCGACGCAGAACACGCCGCCCACGAGCACGATGATCGGCAGCGCGAACGCGAACAGCGGAACGCCATTGTCGGCGTAGAGCACGTGGCCTGCGAACGAATGCGCGGTCAGGGTGGCGGCGATGACGCCGAACACCATCGTGAACGCCACCAGTGCCGCGACGTTCTGCGCGGCAGCAGGCTCCAGCAGCGCCTCGGTCGGCTGCTTCGGATCGACATGGACGTCGACATGGGCGCCGACCGGATAGCGTCCGGTCAGTTTTGCGGCCAGGACCCTCGTCGTGATGGCGGGGCCGCCGACAAAGATCTTGTCGCTTTCCAGCTCCTGGCCGCCGGCCTGATAGCGATAGCGGATGATGGGCTTGGCGTCGTTCCGATCGTCCGAGGCGTGCGCCGCCGGCTGGTCGACCCGGGAGACCGTGATGATGCCCTCAACCCTGTCCCAGCTCCGCGCGGCCTGCATCCGGCCCCGCATGCGGACCAGATTGAACAGCGTCAATCCAAACAGCAGCACTGCGATGCCGGCGGCAATCTGCGTCCACATCAATTGTTGGGCGTTCAGCATCCGATTCCCCTGCTCTTCGGCGGCGACCGCCATTGGTCGCAGCGAGCGCGCGTTGCGTTCACGGCAGGGTGCGGCGCCGATCCTACTTCCGCGTACAGGGCTTGATCTCGCCCGTCGCGGACTTCAGGACGATCGGATTTGGCGACAATCTTATGCCGAAGAACAGTTGAGAGCCGGACACCTTGTCGTCCGCCCCCTCGTGTACGTCCAGATCGAGCTTCGCGGCGATCTCGGATGTCAGCTTGGCCTTCTCCTCCATCGAAATCGCGTTGCGATATTTGATCTCGTAGACGACATCGGCCTCCAGCACGGACCGCGTCTGGCACACGACGGCGCCGCTCGAAACGTTCTGGGTGATCGCGTCCTCGCATTCGGCCTTCAGCAATGCGTTCCGGGTCGATATCAGCGACTCGTCGGAAATCAGCAGAATGTTGGCATTCTCGAGCTTGAGGTTGACCGCCTCGACCTGCTGCATCCCGGCGACGGCCGACAGCTTGTCCCTGACCTGGGCCGACACGTCGAGCTTCTTCTCGAGCGACTGCTTCAGGTCCCGGTCAACGGTCCGCGATCTCTGGATCTTGCCGGTCAGCAGTGTAGGGTCGACGTCGCAGGTCGGATGCAGCTCCAGCCGGCCGTTGCTCAGATACTCGATCGTGTTGATCGTGCCGGGGCCGCCAAAAGTGCTTGGCGGTACCACTTCGAAATATCCGGTCTCGGAGAGGATGGCCGTGATCGTCTGCTTCTTTCGCGGGAACCCGGCGTAGACCGAGACCATCACGAGGGCAATCGCGACAAAAACTCCGCTACCAAGCCAAAGCCATTTGCGGCTTGCTACTTGCCTGGGCAGCACAACTGACTTCGCTCGCCGCATGGCACGTAGCCTTTCGGACAGTCCGCCGAGGCAATCGTGGGCAGCACGACAAGAACGATCGCGGCGACGAACAGTGCAATGAACTGCTTCATGTGTTCGATCCCGAGCAAACCATCGGTTTGAAGGTAGCAGACCGGTAGGCTATCGAATCTAGGTTGAGTGGACAAGTGAACGACTTCACACTGTCTGGTTCCCGCGCGAAAAAAGCCGGAGAGGCGAGATCGTGCAGCCGCCAACGCCACAGAGGCGTGAGGGCCCGCAACGCGGAGTGCGAAACTGGCGCGGTTGGCGATGATGGAATGCTACAGGTGTTTTGCCCGACGGAGCAACAGTGCTTGCGGTCGCGATCTTGGCCGCGGCCGACGATCTCGTCCCCGCCCGCCGCTCCGGAGGGAAAAAAATGTTCAGGCTTTTCAACCCCATCGCTACTGTGCATGGGGTTGTTTTTTCAGTTTTTGAGTTGAGGGGCGCGCCTACCCCGCGCCCGCGCGCTTCTTCTGCCAGACGAGATGCACCGCGCAGGTGCAGCCGGGCGGGTGCGAGGCGAGGTCTTTTGACGTCTCGTCGTTTGCGGGTGTCGCCGCAAACGTCTTGTCGGTGCCCTCCCGCGACGGGATGTAGTTCAGCACCGGCGCGAGCCAGCGCTCGGTCTCGGCGACGCTCATGCCCTTGCGTACGGCATAGTCCTCGACCTGGTCCCGCTCGATCTTGCCGACGCCGAAATAATAGCTCTCGGGGTTCGCGAAATAGAGCCCGGACACGGAAGAGCCCGGCCACATCGCAAAGCTCTCGGTCAGCGTCACGCCGGCGGTGTTTTCTGCGTCGAGCAGCTCGAACAGCGTCGCCTTCTCGGTGTGATCGGGCTGCGCGGGATAGCCGGGCGCGGGGCGGATGCCCTGGTACTTTTCGAGGATCAACTCGTCGGTCGAGAGCGCCTCGTCCGGGGCATAGGCCCAGAACTCGCGGCGCACGCGGGCATGCATGCGCTCGGCGAAGGCCTCCGCAAGGCGATCGGCCAGCGCCTTGCACAGGATCGATGAGTAGTCGTCGTTCGCCATCTTGAAGCGGTCGGCAATCACGTCCTCGCCGATCCCCGCAGTGACGACGAAGCTGCCGACATAATCGGGCACACCGGCGCCGACCGGTGCGATGAAGTCGGACAGCGCCGCGTTGAAACGGCCCTCGCGCTTCTCGAGCTGCTGACGCAGCGTGTGCAGCGTCGCGATCGACTTGGTGCGGCTTTCGTCGGCGTAGAGCACAATGTCGTCGCCCTGCGCATTCGCCGGCCAGAAGCCGACGGTCGCGCGCGCCCGGAACCATTTCTCCTTGACGATGGTGTCGAGCATTTTTCGCGCGTCATCGTAAAGCGAACGCGCGACTTCGCCGACCTTGGCATCATCGAGAATCGCCGGGAAGCGGCCCGCGAGCTCCCAGGTCTGGAAGAACGGCGTCCAGTCGATATAGGGCACGAGCTCGGCGAGATCGTAGTCGTCGAAGCTTCTGGTGCCGAGGAAGGTCGGCTTCACGGGCTTGTTCGCTGCGAAATCGACCGGCACGCGGTTCTTGCGTGCCACCTCCAGCTTCAGCCGCTTCTTGTCGGCCTGCGCGCGCATATGCGCGTCCGAGATCTTGGCGTATTCGGCACGCACCTCGGCGGCATAGGCCTCGCGCTTCTCGGGCGAGAGCAGCGCGGAGGCCACGCCGACGGCGCGGCTGGCGTCGTTGACATGCACCACGGGGCCGGCGCGATAGCTCGGGTCGATCTTCACGGCCGTATGCACACGGCTTGTCGTCGCGCCGCCGATCAGCAGCGGCAGCTTGAGGCCTTCGCGCTGCAATTCGCCGGCGAAGAACGCCATCTCGTCGAGCGAGGGCGTGATCAGACCGGACAGGCCGACGATGTCGGCCTTCTCCGCCTTCACGATCTCGACGATCTTGGCGGCAGGCACCATCACGCCGAGGTCGATGACCTCGTAATTGTTGCACTGGAGCACGATGCCGACGATGTTCTTGCCGATGTCGTGGACGTCGCCCTTGACGGTCGCGAGCACGATCTTGCCGGCGGAGGATTTTGCATCGCTGTCGATGCCGTTGGCGCGATTGCGCGCCTTCTCCTCTTCCATGAACGGCATCAGCCAAGCCACAGCCTGCTTCATCACGCGTGCGGATTTCACCACCTGCGGCAAAAACATCTTGCCGTCGCCAAAGAGGTCGCCGACCACGTTCATGCCGGCCATCAGCGGTCCCTCGATCACGTCGAGCGGCCGCGTCGAGGCCTTGCGGGCCTCCTCGGTATCCTGCTCGATGAATTCGGTGATGCCGTGCACCAGCGAATGCGACAGCCGCTTCGCCACCGGCCATTCGCGCCAGGCGAGATCGGCTTCCTTGGTCTGGGTCTTGTTGCCGCGGAATTTTTCCGCGAGCGCCAGCAGACGCTCGGACGCGCCCGGATCGCGGTTGAGGATGACGTCCTCGCAGACCTGGCGCAATTCGGCATCGATGTCGTCATAGACGATCATCTGCCCGGCATTGACGATGCCCATGTCCATGCCGGCCTTGATGGCGTGATACAGGAACACCGAGTGCATGGCCTCGCGCACCGGCTCGTTGCCGCGGAACGAGAACGACAAATTGGAGACGCCGCCCGAGATGTGCGCGCCCGGCAGGTTCTTGCGGATCCAGCGCGTCGCCTCGATGAAGTCGACGCCGTAATTGTTGTGCTCCTCGATGCCGGTCGCGATCGCGAAAATATTCGGATCGAAGATGATGTCTTCCGGCGGCAGGCCGACGCGGTTGATCAGGATGTCGTAGGCGCGCTTGCAAATCTCGGTCTTGCGCGCGAACGTGTCGGCCTGGCCGACCTCGTCGAACGCCATCACCACGACGGCCGCGCCGTGGCGGCGGGCGATCTTGGCCTCGTGAATGAATTTCTCCTCGCCTTCCTTCATCGAGATCGAATTGACGATCGGCTTGCCCTGCACGCATTTCAGACCGGCCTCGATCACCGAGAATTTCGAGGAATCGACCATGACAGGCACGCGGGCGATGTCGGGTTCGGCGGCGACGAGGTTGAGGAAGGTCACCATGGCCGATTCGGAGTCGAGCAGGCCCTCGTCCATGTTGACGTCGATGATCTGCGCGCCGTTCTCGACCTGGTCGCGTGCGACCTGCAGCGCGGCGGTGTAGTCGCCGGCGGTGACCAGCTTGCGGAAGCGGGCGGAGCCGGTGACGTTGGTGCGCTCGCCGACGTTCACGAAGGGAATCGCGTCGGTCAGGATGAACGGCTCGAGGCCGGAGAGCCGCAAGCGAGGCTCGATCTCCGGCACGATGCGCGGCTTGTGCGGCGCGACCGCAGCGGCGATCGCCGCGATATGATCCGGCGTGGTGCCGCAGCAGCCGCCGACGATGTTGACCAAACCATCTCGCGCGAACTCGCCGATCAGGCGCGCCATGTACTCCGGCGTCTCGTCATACTGGCCGAACTCGTTGGGCAGGCCGGCGTTGGGATAAGCACAAACAAGCGTGTCGGCGACGCGGCCGATATCGGCGATGTGCGCGCGCAGATCTTCCGCGCCGAGCGCGCAGTTGAAGCCGATGGTGACGGGCTTTGCGTGCTGCACCGAATGCCAGAATGCTTCCGGCAGCTGGCCCGACAGCAGGCGGCCGGATTTGTCGGTGATGGTGCCCGACACCATCACGGGCATGTCGATGCCGCGCGCCTCGGTGATCTCGGCGATCGCGTAGAGCGCCGCCTTGGCGTTCAGCGTGTCGAATATGGTCTCGACCAGCAGCAGATCGACGCCGCCGTCGAGCATGCCGTTGATCTGCTCGCCATAGGATTTGCGCAGATCGTCGAACCTGACGGCGCGGTAACCGGGATTGGAAACGTCGGGCGAAATCGAGGCGGTGCGGTTGGTCGGGCCGATGGCGCCGGCGACGAAGCGCGGCTTGCCGTCCTCGGCTTCGATGCGGCGTGCGGCGTTGCCGGCGAGGCGGGCGCCTTCGCGCGCCATCTCGTAGACGATGTCGGTGAGGTCGTAATCGGGACTGCGCGATCGAGGTCGTGGAGAAGGTGTTGGTGGCGACGATGTCGGCACCGGCACGCAAATACGCCGCGTGGATGTCCTCGATCGCCTGCGGCTGGGTCAGGATCAAGAGATCGTTGTTGCCGCGCAAATCGCGATGAAAATTCTTGAAGCGCTCGCCGCGGAAGGCGGCCTCGTCGAACTGGAGGTTCTGGATCATCGTGCCCATGGCGCCGTCGAGCACGAGAATGCGCTCGCGCGCGGCGTTCAAAAGGGCAGTTCGCTTGGAAGAGGTGGATACGGTCATGTTGTCTTAAGCCGCCTTCTGCGCGCTCTTGGCGCGGATGCCGAGCAAATGGCTGATCGCGAACACGAGATCGGCGCGGTTCATGGTGTAGAAATGGAAGGTGTCGACGCCGTGCTTGGCGAGCTTCTGCACCTGGCCGGCCGCGACGGTGGCTGCCACCAGCTTGCGGGTCTCGGCGTCGTCGTCGAGGCCCTCGAACTTCGCGGCGAACCAATCCGGCACGGAGGTGCCGGCGCGGGTGACGAAGGCTCTCGCCTGCTTGAAATTGTGCATGGGCATGATGCCCGGCACAATCGGGATGTTGATGCCGCGGGCGCGGACGCGGTCGAGATAGCGGAAGTAGAGATCGTTATCGAAGAACACCTGCGTGATCGCTCGGGTCGCACCCGCATCGACCTTGGCCTTCAGCGTGTCGATATCATCGTCGAAGTCGCGCGCCTCGGGGTGCTTCTCGGGGTACGCCGAGACCGACACTTCGATGTCGGCGTGACGCTTCTTGATGCCGGCCACGAGCGCATCGGACGTCTGGTAGCCGTCGGGATGGCTGGAATAGGGCGTGCCGATGCCGCCTGCGGGATCGCCGCGCAGGCCGACGATGTGGCGGACGCCGACCTCGTGATAGCGGTCGACGATCTCGTCGATCTCGCCGCGCGAGGCGCCGACGCAGGTCAGATGCGCGGCCGGCAGCAGCGCGGTTTCCTTCAGGATACGCGAGATGGTCGAGTGGGTGCGCTCACGGGTCGAGCCACCGGCGCCATAAGTCACCGAGACGAATTTCGGGTCGAGCGGGGCCAGCCGGTTGATGGTGTCCCAGAGATTGCGCTCCATATCCTCGGTCTTGGGCGGAAAGAACTCGAAGGAGATCGCAGGCCGCTTCTGGTGCCGGTCGGTCTGGGCAGCCGTCGTCACGTCAGTCATGGGCACCACTCACTCCAGATTATTCACCAGGTTTTGGCGGCAGTCGGCGCTAGCCTGGGATGTCCAAGATAGGACAAAGGCGGTCTGATCGACAGCCCATCGAGGATGGGAAATCGCCCACTTCACGTGAATTATGCTAAGTTATTCCACCTTATGGTCGTACGGTGGGAATTATCTTCATGAATAAATATCTAGATATATCAATATTTTGATGCGAGCCAGGATAGTTCGACGGTTGGCTTGAGAGGTGGGCAGCCTGAATTCGAAATGACATGCAAGCCGTTCGTCCCAACCGCCGGCTTCGGCGTCCCGGCCCGCGGCCTGCACGTCAGACCTGCGCGGCCTGCCCATTGCCGCCGCGCCGCTCTCCACTACCTTAGCGCGCCATGATCCCGCTCTCAGTCCTCGATCTCTCCGTCGTCACAACAGGCACAAAGCCCGCCGCGGCGTTGCGCAACAGCATCGATCTGGCGCGCCATGTCGACGGGCTCGGCTATGTCCGCTATTGGCTCGCCGAGCATCACAACCTCGCCTCCGTCGCGAGCCCGGCGCCCGACGTGATGATCGGGCAGATTGCGGCGGCGACGAAGCACATCCGGGTCGGCTCCGGCGGCGTGATGCTGCCCAACCACGCGCCGCTGGTCGTGGCCGAGCGCTTCAAGATGCTGGAGGCGCTGTTTCCCGGCCGCATCGATCTCGGCCTCGGCCGCGCCCCCGGCACCGATGGTGCCACGGCCTATGCGCTGCGTAGCCGGCTCGATCGCCGCGAAGGCGACGATTTCCTCGAGCGGCTGCAAGAATTGATCCTGTGGCAGACCCGGGAATTCCCCTCGGGCCATCCCTATCACAACGTCGTGGCGATGCCCGATGATGCGCCGTTACCGCCGATCTGGCTGCTCGGCTCCAGCGACTATTCCTCGGAGCTCGCAGCTCAAGTCGGCACGGGCTTCGCCTTCGCCCATCATTTTGCGTCCCACGATGCGATCGATGCCATGGTGCATTACCGCAATCGTTTTCAGCCCTCGGCCTGGAGCGCGAGCCCGCGCGCGATCCTCGCAGTCGCCGTCATCGCGGCCGACACGGATGAGGAGGCCGAAAAGCTCGCCACGTCTTTCGATCTCAATCGCCTGCGCCGCGACCGCGGTCAGTATCTTCCGCTACCAAGCGTCGAGGAAGCGCTGGCCTATCCCTATACCGACTCCGAGCGCACCTTGATGCGGCGCAACCGCTCCCGTCTGTTCGTCGGCAGCCCTGCTACCGTGCAAAAGACGCTGCAGCCCCTGATCGATTCGAGCAAGCCGGACGAGTTGATGGTGATCACCGCCGTGTACGACCACGACGCGCGCAAGAAGTCGTATTCGCTGCTGGCGGAGGCGTTTGGACTTAAGGCGGCCGGATAAAGCTCTCGTGCCCCGGACGCAGCGCAGCGCCCCCTTCGGCGGTGCTCTGCAGAGCCGGGGCCCATCGCGCCCCTGCGCTTCGCAGCCTCTGGATCCCGGCTCGCGCTTCGCGCGTCCGGGACACGAAACTATTCCATCGTCGCCCGGAAAGGATGCCCCGGATACACGCCGACGATGCGGAATTCGCGCGAGAAGAATTTCAGCTCCTCGATCGCAAACGCAAGGCCCTTGTCGTCGGGGTGGCCGTCGACGTCGGCGTAAAACTGGGTGGCGAAGAAATTGCCGTCGACCATGTAGCTCTCGAGCTTGGTCATGTTGACGCCGTTGGTGGCAAAACCGCCGAGCGCCTTGTAAAGGGCGGCCGGCAAATTGCGCACCCGGAACACAAAAGTGGTAACCAGCGGGCCGGAGTTTTGGGCGGCCCATTTCGGCTCGCGCGCGAGCACCACGAAGCGCGTGGTGTTGTGGGCCTCGTCCTCGATGTCCTCAGCCAGAATGTCGAGGCCGTAGATCTTTGCGGCGAGGCGCGAGGCGATTGCGGCGACGGTCTTGTCGTTGCGCTCGGAGATGTCGCGGGCGCTGCCGGCGGTATCGGCGTGCACGATCCCCTTGATGCCAAGCTTGCGGATGATGCGCCGGCACTGGCCGAGCGCGTGCACATGGCTCTCGACGCTCTTGATGTCGGCAAGCTTGGTTCCCTTCACCGCCATCAGCTGATGACGGACGGGCAGAAACCATTCGCCGATGATGAAGAGGCCCGAGGCCGGCAGCAAATGATGGATGTCGGCGACACGGCCCGCGACCGAATTCTCGATCGGGATCATGCCGAGATCGGCCTCGCCCGACGAGATCGCCGACAGCGCGTCCTCGAAGGTGGCACAAGGCATCGGCTCTGCGTCCGGATAGGCCTCGACGATGGCGATGTGGGAATTGGCCCCAGGCTCGCCCTGGAATGCGATTTTCAGCTTGCTCATGCTCGGCCTTGTAACAGCGGCTCAGGATTTGGAAAGGATGCTGCGCGCGGTTTCCAGGTCCGCCGGCGTGTCCACCCCGCGGGGCACGGTATCGACGATGGTGAAGTCGATGCGCATTCCGGCCTCAAGCGCCCGAAGCTGCTCGAGCTTCTCCTGCAATTCCAGCGGCGAAGGCGGAAGCCGAACGTAGCGCTCCAGCGCGGCGCGGCGATAGGCGTACAGGCCGATATGGTGGTAACGCGGTCCATCGCCGGTCGGAGCGGTGGCGCGGGTGAAATAAAGTGCGCGCATCCGCCTGCCGCCGAGCGAGGTTCCGATCGCCTTCACGACGCTCGGCGCGAGGTCCTCCTCCTCGGTGTGGATCTGCGAGGCCAGCGTGGCGATGTCCACGACGGGGTCTTGCAGCGGCGGCAGCACCTCGCGGATGTTGTCGATCGTGATGGTCGGAAAATCGCCCTGGAGATTGACCACGATCTCGGCCTTGCCGTCCGGATCGAGCTTCCGCATGGCCTCGTGGATGCGGTCGGAGCCGGAGGGGTGCTCCGGGCGGGTCATCACGGCCTCGCCGCCATGGGCGGTCACCACGGAAGCGATCTCCGCTGTGTCGGTTGCGACCGCGACCCGTCCTATCCCGGCGGCCTCGGCACGGCGCATCACATGCACGATCATCGGCTGCCCCGCGATATCGGCGAGGGGCTTGCCGGGCAGGCGGGTGGCGGCCATGCGGGCCGGAATCAGCACCAGGATGCGGGGATTGATCATCGGTTCAAGGGCCTGGAAACGGGGCGTTTTCCGCGCCGAGAAATGGGGTGGGGACGGGCCTGAAGCCCGCTCGCTTATACGGGTTGCCAGACCCCGGGCAAACCGATATCTCAATGGCAAAACTCGGGGAAACAATTGGGAACGTTTGATTCTCCCGAGGCTCGTCCTGGCGGCCGCCTGGCCGCCAATTCTTCTTGCGGTGTGGGGCCTTGCCGGAAATGGACTCTTTCGAACTCAACAAAATTCTCGGTGCCGTGCTCGGCACCTGTCTCATCCTGCTGGTGACGAGCTTCACCGCGAGTGCGCTGTTCTCGCCCAAGATGCCGGAAAAGCCGGGCTTCGAGATCGCCGTGAAGGAAGACGCCGGCCACGGCAAGGAAGGCGCCGCTGCCGCTGCCCCCTCCGAGCCGATCGAAAAGCTGCTCCAGACCGCCTCGGTCGAGAAGGGCGCCGCCGCCGCCAAGAAGTGCGGCGCCTGCCACACCTTCGAGAAGGGCGGCCCGAACCGCGTCGGTCCGAATCTCTTTGGCATCGTCGGCGAGCCCAGGGGTGAAGGACGCGGGTTCAATTTCTCGGCCGCCATGAAGGCCAAGGGCGGCACCTGGACGTTCGACGACCTCAACAAGTTCATCGCCAACCCGAAGGGCTTCATCCCGGGCACCGCGATGGGCTTCGCCGGCATTCCGAAGGATTCCGAACGCGCCGACGTCATTGCCTATCTGAATTCGCTGTCGGACCATCCGCAACCGTTGCCGACCGCCTCGAAGTAAGGCGTCAAAAAATCCTTCTTGAACCATGCGGCCAGGCTGAAAAGCCTGGCCGTTTCCGTGTCCGGGCCTCGCGGCAACGTTATCGGGGCGTTTGGCCGCATCGGATGGCCGTCCGGCCTTCCAAGATGAGGAAAAAGCAACATATTCCGTCGAAACCTCGCCTATATTGGGACCTTAAAGGAGTAGCCTCCTTCAAGACAGGAATGTTGATTTGGCCATTACCCGACGCGATCTCCTGCTCACCGGCACTGCTGCCGCCGCGCTCCCCGCCCTCGGTTCCGTAGGGGGCCTTCCTGTCGGCGTGGCGCACGCGCAATCTGCCGGTGCGCTCACCTGGCGCCACGCGCTGTCGCTGTTCGGACAGGTCAAGTACCCCGCGGACTTCAAGCGCTTCGACTACGTCAATCCGGAAGCGCCCAAAGGCGGCGTCGCGCGCCAGATCGCCGTCGGCACATTCGACAATTTCAACATCGTCGTCTCCGGTGTGAAGGGGCAGGTCGCCGGCGCCGTTGCATTCATTTACGAATCCCTCACGACGCCCTCGCTCGACGAAGTCTCGACCGAATACGGCGCGCTGGCCGAGGCCGTCAGCCACCCGGACGATTTTTCCTTCGTCACCTATCGTTTGCGGTCCGACGCCAAATGGCATGACGGCAAGCCTGTGACCGCGGACGACGTGATCTTCTCGCTCGATTCCTTCAAGAAGCATCACCCGCAATACTCGGCTTATTACAGCCATGTGACGAAGGCCGAGAAGGTCGGCGAACGCGAGGTGAAGTTCGTGTTCGACGCGCCGGGCAACCGCGAACTGCCGCAGATCGTCGGGCAGCTCACGGTCTTGCCGAAGCACTGGTGGGAGGGGACCGACGCGCAGGGCCGCAAGCGCGACGTCTCCGCCACTACGCTCGAAGTGCCGCTCGGTTCGGGCCCCTACAGGATCAAGGAATTCGTTGCCGGACGGTCGATCGCGCTGGAGCGCGTCAAGGATTATTGGGGGCGCGATCTCGCCGCCAATGTGGGCCGCAATAATTTCGACGAGATGCGCTACGAGTATTTCCGGGACGCCACCGTGGCGATCGAGGCTTTCAAGGCCGATCAGGTCGATTGGCGTACCGAGAACAGCGCGAAGAACTGGGCGACGGCCTACGACTTCCCGGCCGTCACTGAAAAGCGGGTGATTCTCGAGGAGTTCGCCAATCGCAGCTCGGGCGTCATGCAGGCCTTCGTGCCGAACCTGCGCCGTGCCAAGTTTAGCGACCCCCGCGTGCGACGCGCTCTCAACTATGCGTTCGACTTCGAGGAGATGAACAAGCAGATCTTCTATGGTCAGTACAAGCGCATCAGTAGTTATTTCGACGGCATCGACGACCTCATGGCGACCGGCTTGCCGCAGGGCAAGGAGCTCGAAATCCTCGAGACCGTCCGCGCCGAGGTCCCGCCCGAAGTCTTCACCACGGCCTACACCAACCCGGTCGGCGGCAGTCCGGAAGCCGTGCGCGAGAATCTGCGCGAGGCGCTTCGCCTGTTCAAGGAAGCCGGCTACGAGGTGCGCGACCGCAAGCTGATCGACGTCAAGACCGGCGCTCAGTTCTCGCTTGAGCTGCTGAACTCGGATCCGAGCTTCGAGCGGATCACGCTGTTCTACAAGCCGTCGCTGGAACGGCTCGGCATCGCGGTCAGCGTGCGCACGGTCGATCCGACCCAATACGAGAACAGGACCAGAGAGTGGGATTTCGACGTCGTCACCAACTCCTGGGGCGAGTCGCAGTCGCCGGGTAACGAGCAGCGCGAATTCTGGTCGTCCAAGTCGGCTGATATCGCCGGGTCGCGCAACATTACCGGCATCAAGAATCCGGCAGTCGACAAGCTGATCGAGCGGGTGATCTACGCCACGGGTCGCGACGATCTCGTCGCGGCCACCAAGGCGCTCGATCGCGTGCTGCTGTGGAATCACTACGTCGTGCCGCAATGGACCTATTCGAAAGTCCGCACCGCGCGCTGGGACCGCTTCAGCCGGCCGGCGGAGCTGCCCAGATACGGTCAGTCTGGCTTCCCGTTCATCTGGTGGTACGACGCGGACAAGGCAGCGCGGATCGCAAAGAAGTCGTGAGGGGCATTTCTCGCATGGCGCAGCTTTCACGCCGGCATCTGCTGGCCTTGGGTGCAGGCGGCGCGTTCAGCGCCTCCTGGCTCCGGGGCGCGACAGCGTTCGAGATGCCCGCCGAGGTCCATGGCATCTCGGCATTCGGCGACCTCAAATACCCCGCCGACTTCCACCATTTCGACTATGCCAATCTCGATGCGCCGAAAGGCGGCACGTTCTCGCTCATTCCGTCGGTGCGCGCGTATAACCAGTCCTACCAGACCTTCAACTCGCTCAACGCCTTCATTCTGAAGGGTGACGGCGCGCAAGGCATGGACATGACGTTTGCGCCGCTGATGGTGCGCGCAAACGACGAGCCGGACGCGATGTACGGGCTTGCCGCCAAGTCTGTAAATATATCGGCAGACAAACTGGTCTATCGCTTCACGATGCGGCCTGAGGCGAAATTCCACGACGGCACCAAGCTTACCGCGCACGACGCGGCGTTTTCCTTGACGGCGCTGAAGACCAAGGGGCATCCGCTGATCATTGTGCAGATGCGCGACATGGTCAGCGCGGAAGCGATCGACGCCACGACGCTTGTCGTGACCTTCGCCAAGGGACGCGCGCGTGACGTCCCGCTCTATTTGGCGAGCCTGCCGATCTTCTCGAAAGCGTATTATGCCTCTCGCGCCTTCGACGAAACGTCGCTTGAGACGCCATTGGGCTCGGGTCCGTACAAGGTCGGGAAGTTCGAGGTCAATCGCTACATCGAGTTCGAGCGGGTAAAGGACTGGTGGGCCGTCGATCTGCCATCTTGTCGCGGCAGCTACAATTTCGACGTGGTGCGCTATGAGTTTTATCGCGACCGCGACGTCGCCTTCGAGGGATTTACCGGCAAGAACTATCTCTACCGCGAGGAGTTCACGTCCCGCATCTGGGCCACGCGCTATGACTTCGCTGCCGTGAAGGATGGCCGCGTCAAGCTCGAGATCGTGCCCGATGACACGCCGTCCGGTGCGCAAGGCTGGTTCATCAACACGCGGCGCGACAAATTCAAAGACCCTCGCGTGCGCGAGGCCCTGATCGATGCTTTCGACTTCGAATGGACCAACAAGACCATCATGTACGGCGCTTATGCCCGTACGGTGTCGCCGTTCCAGAATTCGGACCTCATGGCAAGCGACGGACCTCCTCCGCCGGACGAGCTGAAGCTGCTGGAGCCGTTTCGCGGCCAGATTCCCGACGAAGTGTTCGCCGCGCCCTTTACGCCGCCGGTCTCCGACGGCTCCGGGCAAGATCGCAGCCTGTTGCGCAAGGCGCAGCAACTGCTCAGCGACGCCGGCCTGCCGATCAAGGACGGCAAGCGAACGCTGCCGAACGGGGAGGTGTTCAGGATCGAGTTTCTGTTGGATGAGCCTTCCTTCCAGCCGCACCATGCGCCCTACATCAAGAATCTCGCGACGCTCGGCATTGAAGCGAGCGTGCGCCTCGTCGATGCCGTGCAACACAAGGCGCGCCAGGAGGATTTCGACTTCGACATCACGATCCAGCGCTTCAGCATGTCGGCGACACCGGGCGATGCCATGCGCGCGTTCTTTTCCTCGCAGGTCGCCGCAACCAAGGGCTCGTATAATCTCGCGGGCATCGCCAACCCGGCCATCGACGCGATGGTCGAGAAAATCATGGCGGCTGACAGCCGCGCAGAATTGACCGTGGCCTGCCGCGCCTTCGATCGCCTGTTCCGAGCCGGCCGCTATTGGGTGCCGCAATGGTATAACAAGACGCACCGGCTTGCTTATTGGGGACCAATTCGGCCATCCGCAGAAGCTGCCGCGTTATGCCAACGGCGTCGGTGCCCCCGATATCTGGTGGCATGATGGCGGCAAGGCCGCCAAGCTCGAACAGGCGAAATAGCCATGAGCGCCTATATCGCCCGCCGCATCCTGCTGATGATCCCGACCTTGCTCGGGATCCTCTTCGTCTCCTTCATCGTCGTGCAGTTCGCGCCGGGCGGCCCGGTCGAGCGCGTGATTGCGCAGCTCTCGGGCGCCGACACCGGCGGCAGCTCGCGCATTTCGGGCGGCAGCGACTTTGCGCAGCGCGCCCCGGGGCAGTTAGGGGCCGGCGGCGATGCCATCAACTCGAAATATCGCGGCGCGCAAGGCCTCGATCCCGATTTCATCAAGAAGCTGGAGGTGCAGTTCGGCTTCGACAAGCCGGCGCCCGAGCGGTTCGCGCTGATGGTGTGGAATTTCGCCCGCTTCGATTTCGGCAAGAGCTACTTCCGCGACGTCAGCGTGATCCAGTTGATCAAGGAGAAGCTGCCGGTCTCGATCTCGCTCGGCATCTGGCTGACGCTGCTGACCTACCTGATCTCGATTCCGCTCGGCATCCGCAAGGCAGTCAGGGACGGAACGCGCTTCGACACCTGGACGTCGAGCGTGCTCGTGCTCGGCTATGCGATTCCCGGCTTCCTGTTCGCGATCCTCCTGATCATCCTGTTTGCCGGGGGCTCGTTCTTCAATTGGTTCCCGCTGCGCGGACTGACCTCGGACGGCTGGTCGCAATTTCCCTGGTACTGGAAGATCATCGATTACTTCTGGCATTTGACGCTGCCGCTCATCGCCATGGGGCTCGGTGCATTCACCACCATGACGTTCCTGACCAAGAACTCGTTTCTGGACGAGATCCGCAAGCAATACGTGATGACCGCGCGCGCGAAGGGCTGCAGCGAGAATCGGGTGCTCTACGGCCACGTCTTCCGGAACGCGATGCTGATCGTCATCGCGGGTTTTCCCAGCACCTTCATTCACGCCTTCTTCTCGGGCTCGCTTTTGATCGAGACCATCTTCTCGCTGGACGGACTGGGACTGCTCAGTTTCGAGAGCGTTCTCAACCGCGATTACCCCGTGGTGTTCGGCACGCTCTTCATCTTTTCGCTCGTCGGCCTCGTCATCAACCTCATCTCTGACCTGACCTATATGTGGATCGATCCGCGGATCGATTTCGAGGCGCGGGAGGTCTGATGACGCTGGCCGCCCCCACCACGCCGATCGAAACCACTGCGAAGTCGCCGCTCGGCAATGCGGTGCCGATCACGCGCAAACCGTTCGTGCCGTCGCCGCTCAACAGGCGCCGCTGGCAGAATTTCAAGGCGAACCGGCGCGGCTACTGGTCGTTCTGGCTCTTCATGATCCTGTTTGTGGTGTCGCTGTTCGCCGAGCTGATCGCCAATGACCGGCCGTTCATGATCAAATATGATGGCCGCCTCTACTGGCCGTCCGTCATCACCTATTCGGAAACCACTTTCGGCGGCGACTTCGAAACGGCGGCCGATTATCGCGATCCCTATTTGCAGAAGCTGATCAGGGACAAAGGCGGCAGCATCGTCTGGCCGCTGATCCGCTACTCCTACGACACCCACAATCTCGATCTGCCGACGCCGGCACCGTCGCCGCCGACCTGGATGCTGACGGAAGCGCAGTGCAAGCCGGTGGTCGAGAAGAAGGGTCTCAAGAGCTGCCGCGACCTGGAATACAACTGGCTCGGCACCGACGATCAGGGCCGCGACGTGGTGGCGCGGCTGATCTACGGCTTCCGCATCTCGGTGCTGTTCGGCCTCTGCCTGACCATCGTCTCCTCCATCGTCGGCATCGCGGCCGGCGCGGTGCAGGGCTATTTCGGCGGCTGGATCGACCTGCTGTTCCAGCGTTTCATCGAGATATGGACTGCGATCCCTTCGCTCTATCTGCTGCTGATCCTGTCGTCGGTGCTCGTGCCCGGCTTCTTCGTGCTGCTCGGCATCCTGCTGTTGTTTTCCTGGGTGTCGCTGGTGGGACTCGTGCGCGCGGAATTTCTGCGCGGGCGCAATTTCGAGTACATCCAGGCGGCGCGGGCGCTCGGCGTGTCGAACGCCGTGATCATGTTCAGGCATCTGCTGCCGAACGCGATGGTCGCGACGATGACGTTCCTGCCATTCATCGTGTCGAGTTCGGTGATGACACTCACGGCCCTCGACTTCCTCGGCTTCGGGTTGCCGCCCGGCTCGCCGTCGCTCGGCGAGCTGCTGTCGCAGGGCAAGTCCAACGTGCAGGCGCCATGGCTCGGTTTCTCCGGCTTCTTCTCGGTCGCGATCATGCTGTCGCTCTTGATCTTCATCGGCGAGGCCGTGCGCGACGCCTTCGATCCGCGCAAGACGTTCAGGTAAACCAATGGACGCGATCAACCAGCCCCTGCTTGCCGTGCGCGACCTCTCGGTGGCCTTCCACCAGGGCGGCGCCACCACGCTCGCGGTCGACAAGGTCTCGTTCCAGATCAAGCGCGGCGAGTGCGTCGCACTGGTCGGCGAGTCCGGCTCCGGCAAGTCGGTCAGCGCGCTCTCGATCCTCAAGCTGTTGCCCTATCCGAATGCCTCGCATCCCTCGGGCAGCATCCGCTTCAAGGGACGCGAGCTGATCGACCAGTCGGAGCGGGAGATGCGCGGGATTCGCGGCAGCGACATCTCCATCATCTTCCAGGAGCCGATGACCTCGCTCAATCCGCTGCACACGATCGAGTCGCAGATTGGCGAGATCATCCAGCTCCATAACCCGACCAGCAATGCCGAGGTGCGCAGGCGGACGCTGGAGCTGCTGACGCAGGTCGGCATTCCCGAGCCTGAAACGCGGCTGAAGAGCTATCCGCACCAGCTCTCCGGCGGCCAGCGCCAGCGCGTCATGATCGCGATGGCGCTCGCCAACGAGCCGGACCTCCTGATCGCGGACGAGCCGACCACGGCGCTCGACGTCACCGTGCAGGCGCAGATCCTGACGCTGCTCGCAGAGATCCGCGGTCGGCTCGGCATGAGCCTGCTCTTCATCACCCACGATCTCGGCATCGTGCGCCGCATCGCCGACCAGGTCTGCGTCATGAAGGGCGGCGAGATCGTCGAGCAGGGGCCGGTCGAGCAGGTCTTCAAAAGCCCGAAGCATCCCTATACGCGCGACCTGCTTGCCGCCGAACCGAAGCCGGATCCAGCGCCGCCGCAGCCGGATGCGCCGGTGGTGATGTCGGCCGACGACCTGAAAGTCTGGTTTCCGATCAAGCGGGGGTTGATGCGCAAGACGGTCGGTCACATCAAGGCGGTCGACGGCGTCAGCATCGCCGTGCGCAAGGGCGAGACGCTTGGCGTTGTCGGCGAGTCCGGCTCGGGCAAGACCACGCTGGGACTGGCATTGATGCGGCTGATCTCCTCGAACGGACGCATCGTGTTCCTGGGAAAGGATATCCAGGGTCTGCGCTTCAAGGAGATGCGGCCCATCCGGCGCGACATGCAGATCGTGTTTCAGGATCCGTTCGGCTCGCTCAGCCCGCGTATGTCGGTTGCCGATATCGTCGCCGAAGGTCTCTCCGTGCATCAGCCGAAGCTCTCGCACGAGGAGCGTGAGGTGCGCGTCGTCAAGGCGCTCGAGGACGTCGGGCTGGAGGCAGACACTCGCCACCGCTATCCCCATGAATTCTCCGGCGGCCAGCGCCAGCGCATCTCGATCGCGCGCGCCGTGGTGCTGGAGCCGGATTTCGTCGTGCTGGACGAGCCGACCAGCGCGCTCGACATGCTGATTCAAGCGCAGATGGTCGATCTGCTGCGTGAGTTGCAGCGCAGGCGCGATCTCACCTACATGTTCATCTCGCACGATCTGCGCGTCGTTGCCTCGCTCGCCAGCCATCTGATCGTGATGCGTGGCGGCAAGGTGGTCGAGGAAGGCCAGGCTTCTGAACTCTTCAAGAGCCCGAAAACGGATTACACCCGCGCGCTGTTTGCGGCGGCGTTTCGGCTGGAGACGGCGGGGAACGGGTCGGCGGCGACGTAGCGTCCGTCAGAGCCGCTTGATCGCGGTGATCTCGCTGCCAGCTTGCTTGATCCTTGCGATTGCCGGCTCGATCGGCTCGATCACCGTTGCCATGTGATGCGCGTTGGCGTGGACCATGGTGGCGCCGTCGCGAACGATGGCGACATGGCCCTTCCAAAAAATGAGATCGCCGCGTTGCAGCTTGCTCAGCTCATGCGGCTCCAGCGCGCGGCCGAGGCCGGCCTGCTGCATGTCGCTGTCGCGCGGGCAGCCGATGCCCGCTGATGTCAGCGAGACCTGAACGAGGCCCGAGCAATCGATGCCAAAACTGCTTTTGCCGCCCCAGAGATAGGGCGTGCCGACGAAACGCTCGGCGGCTGTGACGAAATCCGACTCGCGATGTTCCAGCGGGACGAGATGAGCCTTGGGCAGATATTGTCCGTCGCGCGTCACGGCGAAGCTGCCGTCCTCGCGCGCGACCGCGATCTTCGATCCCATCACCAGCGTGTCTGCCGGCGGCAGCTTGATCGAGGGACCGGGGAAGGCAAAGGTTCGTAGCGCACCGACCATGTGGGTCGGGGCGGACGAGGGTTTCATGAGCGCTGCATCCGGCAGCCAGCCGACATAGCCGTCACCGGAAAGCTGACCCCAGGCCCAGCCTTCGCCGTCGCGATCGTAGACCGTGACGCGTTCGCCGCGTAGCGCTTGTGTCATCAGCATCGCGTTCGACGACGGCTGCTGGCGCACGGGGGCGATCGCCTCGACTATCTCGTATTCCTCGCCCGTGACGAAGCGATCGGCCTGCACCTTGCCTTCGAGATATTTCGCGGCGAGGTCGCCCCGCATTGGTGTCAGTCGCGGATCATGCATAGCGCTCGCTCAGCAATGTGTAGATCGCGCGCGCGGCCTGGCATTCGCCGCCCTCGGGGCGCGCGGGCTTCGCCGACGGCGTCCAACCGTAGATGTCGACATGCAGCCAGCTCCTGGCCTGCTCGACGAAGCGTTGCAGGAACAGCGCGCAAATGATCGAGCCGGCAAAGCCGCCGGACGGTGCGTTGGTGATGGTGGCCGTCTTGGAGTCCAGCCACGCATCGTAAGGCGGCCACAGCGGCATGCGCCACAACGGATCGTTCTCCTTCACCGCACATCGTGCGACGTCGGCGGCAAGCGTCTCATCATTGGTGTAAAAGGGCGGTAAATCAGGGCCCAGAGCGACGCGTGCCGCTCCCGTCAACGTGCCGAGATCAATCAGCAGGTCCGGCTTTTCTTCGTCGGCCAGCGCCAGCGCGTCGGCGAGCACGAGGCGGCCCTCTGCGTCGGTATTGCCGATCTCGACCGTGATGCCCTTGCGCGAGGTGAAGATGTCGAGCGGGCGGAAAGCGTTGCTGGAGACCGCGTTCTCCACGGCCGGAACCAGCACGCGCAGGCGGACCTTGAGCTTCGCATCCATCACCATGCGCGCCAGCGCCAGCACGTTGGCGGCGCCGCCCATGTCCTTCTTCATGATCAGCATGCCGCTCGATGGCTTCAAATCGAGTCCGCCGGTGTCGAAGCAGACGCCCTTGCCGACCAGCGTCACCTTGGGATGAGCCGGGTCTCCCCAGCCGATGTCGATCAGCCGCGGCGCGCGGTCCGAGGCCATGCCAACGGCGTGGATGAGCGGAAAATTCGTCTTCAAGTCCTCGCCGATGGTGCAGGCAAAGCTTGCACCGAATTCGGCGGCGAGATCTTGCGCGGCTGTGGCCAGCTCCTCCGGCCCCATGTCATTGGCCGGCGTGTTGATGAGGTCGCGCGCCAGCGTCGCAGCGTCCGCCATGCGGTTGATCTCGGCCGCGTCGACGCCGTCGGGCGGCACGAGGCGGACCTCGGGGCGGTCCGCCTTGCGGTACCGGGCGAAGCGATAACTGCCGAGCGCGAAGGCGACTGCGGCGAGCCGTGCATCGTGCGGTGCATTGGCGAAGCGATAGATGCCCGGGGGCAACAGGCCGGGCAGGGAGCCCGGCCGGAACAGGTCGCGCGCTTTTGCACCTTCGTCCTCGAGGCCGAACAGCACTTGCGCGATCGTACCGTCGGGCGCGGGCAGCGCGAGGTAGCCGCCCGGCTTTGCGATAAAAGCGCTCGCGGTGGCGAACCGGCGTTGCGCCGGCGGCAACGTCTCGGCGACCTGATCCCAGCTCGACTTGGTGACGAAGGTGATCGGGATGGCGGAGGGCGACGTCTCGAAGACAGAAGGCATTGGCGGGTCCGGATCGTCAGATCGAGCGGGTCATACGAACGGACGAGATTTCGCAGAGTTTCGCCGCCGCTGCAATCAGCTTTGCGCTCACCATTCGGCGATCCGCTACTCGCAGCAGGAGGGCCATGCTACGTTCCGGCAACGGCCGTCAGGTGTGGAGATATCCGGCGGCCGACGACCAAGCCGGCCGGGAGGAATGCAATGGAATTTGTGTGGAGCGTGGTCACATTCGTGGGCCAGGCCGTCGAGGCGATTTTCGGTTATGTCGAGCATCATCATTGGATCTTCGCATTCCTTGCCGGCGGTTACGTCTTCTATCTCCACGACCGCTCCGTTCACGCGCGGTTCGATGCGCTCGACAAGCGCATCGACGAAATCCGCAAGCGGATGGCCATCGAATATTGATCGGGCGAGCGAAACCATCGTCGGATAGGGCTCGTATCTCATGCTGAGAACTGCCGTTCACGCGAGTGTGGCCGCAAGGGCTTTACTAGCGCTGCGGTTGTGGCATTATCGATAAATATTTTAGATTGTGTCGTGCGGTTCTGCACCTAGCGAGAGTTTATTCTCACCTGGCTCATCACGGCCCGGGTTGAAACCGGACTGAACCTGATCGGCGAAGGCATTTCTCTTACCTTTTGGGCGGCGCAGCATTTGCAAACAAGCGGCGCAAAATGGATAGATCGTTTGTTATTGTACACATCTCCGACCTGCATCTGGACGGGACGGGTCGGCTGCTTGCGACGATCGAGACGCTCAATGCCGCAATTCGCGAGAGGATGGCGGACTTCGCGGAGATTCCTGATCGCATCCTGATGATCACGGGCGATCTGGTGGACGACCCGACGCCGCGTTCGCTCGACGAGGCACTGGCCGTCATTGCGTCCTTCCGGCAGACCGGGCTGTTCACCGACATCCAGGCGATTGCCGGCAATCACGACGTGAAGCGCCCGAGCCAGCGTGCAGGCCGCCACGACGTCTATGATTACCTGCATCTGCCACGCACCTCGAAGAGCGTCTACTACCGCCAGGCCGGCCTCGATCTGGTGCTGCTCGATTCCAACCGCGCCAGCATTACGACACTCGCGAGCGGCAAATTGGACGAGGGCGCCTATAACGCCATGGTTGCGGATTCCGCGCGGCTGAGCGTCGAGCTTGCGGACAGCCTTAGGTCGGCCGGCCGCGCCGATTATGCCGAGCCGGCGGAAAACCTAGTGCGTGTGCTGGCGCTGCACCATCATCCGCTACCGCAGGCAACCGGAGAGGGGAAGCGATTTCTCGGCGTGCCCGACGAGCCGCTGATGTATCTCGCCGCGCCCGCGACCTTCCTCGAAGCGGCGACGTCGCTCAATGTCGATCTGGTTCTGCACGGGCACCGGCATGTCGAGGGGCTGACACGTTATTCGATCCCCGATCCGCGTGCCACGTCGAGCGAGAGCGGTGAAGCATTGTGGCGCACGATCTACGTCTTGTCCTGTCCGTCATCGACCGGGCAGGCCGGTGACGATGCCGGCTTCAACGTCATCCATTTCGGCCCGATGTCCCATGCCGGCCGTATGGAGTATCGCTTCGCGATCGCCCGCTACTCACGATCACGCAACGACGGAGTCTTCAGGCCGCTCGATTCGAACCTGCCGCACGGCGTCGTCAAGCTGCCGGCAGGGCGGGATTTTTCCCGTGACCCGGCCGTCCAGTCGGCCATCGAGATCGACGCATGCACGGCGCTGAAACGGGATGAGGTTACAGCATTTGCCCGCCGGCTCCTGCTGCGCCGCGCCTTCTATGCCGACGGGAGGTGGATTGGGCCAATTTGCTCCACGTCTATCTCGTCACCTCTCACGCCTGGGCCGATCTCGAAAGCAAGTTCCCGAGGTCTGCGTGCAAGCATGACGTCGAGGCGGCGTCCGTGGTGACATCGGTGCCGCGCCGATTGGTCGAGCAATCGGCCAATGTGCTCGGCATCGACGATTTTCAGCTTGACGACCTCCGCGCGATGCGTCTGGTCAATCGCGACGATCTTCGCCGCGAATTGCCGAGGGTGACGCGCCCGGGCATCGATGTCGAGGTCGAGGCGCAGCAACGACTGCAATTGCTGCGGGGCCTGAACGAGCAGGCGAAGGCGCTCGGCCTCGATCCGGGTCTCGGCGGCAAGGTGCCGCCGCAGACGCCGCAGTGACAGGCGGGTCGGGAGCGTTAACCGGCCGTTAGGGTTAACAGTCTATTGCTGGCGCGTTCGGCTCGATCAATCGGCTCGAGAGTCAAAGCGTCATGCGTCAGCGGTTCAGTCTCGAACGGTTCAGTCTTGCCCGGCTTCTTGCGTCTACCTCGCTGGTCGCGGCGGTGGCCATGGGCCTCGGCGGCTGCACGGCCATGTCGAAACTCTCCGACGTCACGGGCTCGATCGGGCCGCGGGCGGAAGCCGCTCCCACCGATCCCGCGCGCGCCGCTGAAGTCTATGGCGAGCGCTACCGTGCCAATCCCAAGGACGCCGAGGCGGCGCTCGCCTACGGCCAGGCCTTGCGCGCCAACGGCCAGCGCGCCCAGGCCGCCGCCGTGCTCGAGCAGGCGACCATCGCCAATCCCGGCAACAAGGCGCTGATGGCCCAATACGGTCGCGCGCTCTCCGACAACGGAAATTTCCAGCAGGCCTTCGACGTGCTGTCGAAGGCGCATTCGCCCGACAACCCGGATTGGCGCCTGCTCTCGGTGCAGGGTACCGCGCTCGATCAGATGGGTCGTCACGAGGAAGCGCGCTCCTATTATGCGAGCGCGCTGAAGATCGCGCCGGGCGATGCCGGCGTGCTCTCCAATCTCGGCCTGTCCTACATGTTGTCAAGAGACCTGCCGAAGGCCGAAGACGCGCTGCGACAGGCCTACGCCTCGCCGCGCGCAAGCACGCGGGTGCGGCAGAATCTCGGTCTGGTCGTCGGTCTCCAGGGCCGCTTCGCCGAAGCCGAGACCATCGTGAAGGCGGACCTGCCGCCGGACCAGGCCGCGGCCAATGTCGCCTATCTCAAGGAAATGCTGACCCGCAGCGCCGCCCCGCGCGGGGCCCCGAAGCGGACTCCGGTCGCCTCGCTCGGGCAGCCCGACTGATCAGACGTGATTTTCCAATGCTGAAGACAACCGTGGACCGCGCGGTCCGCGTCTTGCGTCATTGCATCGCGGAGATCTTGATGCCGGTCGGTCCGAGAATGACGACGAACAGCACAGGCAGGAAGAACAGGATCATCGGCACCGTCAGCTTCGGCGGCAGGGCGGCGGCCTTCTTCTCGGCTTCGTTCATGCGCATGTCGCGGTTTTCCTGCGCCATCACCCGCAAGGAGTGGCCGAGCGGGGTGCCGTAACGCTCCGCCTGCTGGAGCGCGAGGCATACCGACTTGACGCCCTCGAGCCCGGTGCGGCGCGCGAGGTTCTCATAGGCGACCTTGCGGTCCTGCAAATAGGACAGCTCGGCCGTGGTCAGGGTGAACTCCTCCGACAGCGCGATCGACTGGCCCACGATTTCGACCGCGACCTTCCGGAACGCCATCTCGACCGACATGCCGGATTCGATGCAGATCAGGAGCAGGTCGAGCGCATCGGGGAAGGCGCGCTTGATCGAGAGTTGTCGCTTGGAGATCGCGTTCCTCAGGAAGAGCATCGGCGCCTGAAGGCCGAGATAGGCCGCACCGACGCAGATGCCGATTTTGATCGGCATCGACTGCTCCATATGCGCGATCAGGAACACGTAGACGACCGAGCCGACGAACAACACGATCGGGGCCACCAGGCGGGCGAACAGGAAAGTGATGTAGGGCGCCTGGCCGCGATAGCCCGCCATGATGAGTTTGTCCCGCGCAGCTTCCTGCGCGAGCCATTTGGTCAGGTTGAAGTCATCGACGACTTTCGAGACGAGTTGCTTCGGCGTCTGGCGCAGCGAGACCTTTTCGCTCTTGTGAAGGCGCTCGCGCTCGCGCTGCCGGATGCGCTCACGTTCGTTCGCCACCGCCTTCATGCGCTTGGCAAGGCCTTCGCCGGCGAACAGCGGCATCACCAGCGAATAGACGGTGGCGCTGGCGGCGACGGCCGCCAGCATCATCGTCATGAAGTGGACGTCGTGAAGTTTCGAAACGAGGAACTCTACCATAAGGCACCATCAGAAGTCGAAGTTGATCATCTTCTTCATCACCATGATGCCGACCGACATCCAGACGACGCAGCCGACCAGCATGAGCTGGCCTGTGGGATGGGTCCAAAGCGTCGAGATGTATTGCGGCGTCGTGAGATAGACGAGGAACATCACGATCGGCGGCAGCGAGCCGATGATGCCGGCCGAGGCCTTGGCTTCCATCGACATCGCCTGGATCTTCTCTTTCATCTTCTTGCGGTCGCGCAGCACCTTGGAGAGGTTGCCGAGCGCTTCGGAGAGGTTTCCGCCCGACTTTTGCTGGATCGAGATGACGATGCCGAAGAAGTTGGCCTCGGGCAGCGGCATGCGATCGTAGAGCCGCGTGCAGGCCTCGCCGAGCGGCATGCCGACCGCCTGGGTCTCGATGATGGACAGAAACTCGCTGCGCAGCGGCTCGGGCGCGTCGGCGGCGACGACCTTGATCGATTCGAACAGCGGCAGGCC
Organism: Bradyrhizobium sp. LB13.1; assembly: GCF_054056815.1. Classification (NCBI taxonomy): domain Bacteria; kingdom Pseudomonadati; phylum Pseudomonadota; class Alphaproteobacteria; order Hyphomicrobiales; family Nitrobacteraceae; genus Bradyrhizobium; species Bradyrhizobium sp. LB13.1. The sequence continues at coordinate 1,430,333 of NZ_JBSRYQ010000001.1, forward strand.
CGCCTTGATGCCGCGGACGATGACGTCGACGGCGTCGGGCAGCGCCTTCAGGAACTTGGCTTCGCGGCGATTCTTCAGAAAGCCCAGCCCCCAGCGCGGCAGACCGAGGCCGCCGGCAAAGGCGAGGCCGGCGGCGCCGAGCAGGCCGCCGCCGATGAACAGGGCGGCTGCGAACAGCACGCCCGCCACGACGGCGGAGACGATCCAGAATTTCTGCGGCGCCCAGTCGAGGCCGGCCTGCGACAGGCGAACACTGAGCGGTACGCTCTTCTCCTGCTGGCGCCGCGCCTCGAGATCCTTGAGCGAGGTCTCGACCTGCTCGCGACGCGAGCGTTGCGTCTTCTCGGCCGCGCGGGCCGTGGGCACCTCGGCGCGCGCGATCGAGGCGCGGCGGCTCTCCGCCTTCCGTTCCCCGGACAGCATTGGATAGAGGAAGACCCAGGCGAGGCCGCCGACGGCGGCGGTAGCGAGGAAGGCGAGGGCGAGGACCTGCATGTTCATGGCCGTGCTGACTTCCTCACGTCGGGGGCGCCACTTCTGCGGCGTCGAGTGCCGCGGCAAGGCGCTTCTCTTCGCCGTAATAGCGGGCGCGTTCCCAGAACTTCGGGCGGCCGATGCCGGTCGAGCGATGCCGGCCGATGATCTTGCCGTTGGCATCCTCGCCGACCATGTCGTAGAGGAAGACGTCCTGGGTGATGATGGTGTCGCCTTCCATGCCCATCACCTCGGTGATGTGGGTGATGCGGCGTGAGCCGTCGCGCAGACGCGCGGCCTGGACGATGACGTCGATCGAAGCGCAAATCATCTCGCGGATTGTTCGCGATGGAAGCGAAAAGCCGCCCATCGTGATCATGGATTCGCAGCGTGACAGCGCTTCGCGGGGATTGTTGGCGTGCAGCGTGCCCATCGAGCCGTCATGGCCGGTGTTCATGGCCTGAAGCAGGTCGAAAGCTTCGGGTCCACGGACCTCGCCGACGATGATGCGCTCGGGACGCATACGCAGGCAGTTGCGCACGAGCTCGCGCATGGTGACCTGGCCTTCGCCCTCGATGTTGGGCGGCCGGGTTTCCAGCCGCACCACGTGCGGCTGCTGGAGCTGGAGTTCGGCGGCGTCTTCGCAAGTAATGACGCGCTCGTCGTGCTCGATGTAGTTGGTCAGGCAGTTGAGCAGCGTGGTCTTGCCCGAGCCGGTACCGCCGGAGATCAGCACGTTGCAGCGGACGCGGCCGATGATCTGGAGGATTTCAGCGCCTTCCGGCGAGATCGCGCCGAACTTGACGAGCTGATCGAGCGTCAGCTTGTCCTTCTTGAATTTGCGGATGGTGAGCGTGGGGCCGTCGATCGACAGCGGCGGTACGATGGCGTTGACGCGGGAGCCGTCGGCCAGGCGCGCGTCGCAGATCGGCGAAGATTCGTCGACGCGCCGGCCGACCTGGCTGACGATGCGCTGACAGATGTTGAGCAGCTGCTGGTTGTCGCGGAAGCGGATGCCGGTGCGCTGGATCTTGCCGTTGACCTCGATGTAGACGGTATTGGCACCGTTGACCATGATATCGGCGATGTCGTCGCGCGACAACAGCGGCTCCAGCGGACCGTAGCCGAGGACGTCATTGCAGATGTCATCGAGCAACTCTTCCTGCTCAGCGATCGACATCACGATGTTCTTGATCGCGATGATCTCGTTGACGATGTCGCGGATTTCCTCGCGCGCGGACTCCGAATCGAGCTTGGCGAGCTGGGCGAGGTCAATGGCTTCGATCAGCGCGCCGAAGATGGTCGCCTTGACCTCGTAGTAATTGTCGGAGCGGCGGGCTTCCATGGTCGGCGCAGGCTTCGCCGGGGCAAGCGGCGGCGAGGCGACCGCCGGCGGCGGCGCGCGCGACACGGCGGGCGCCGAAGCCTGGGCAGGCTCTGACGCCACGGCGCCGGGCTTCGGGGCCCGAGTATCGGTGTCTGTTCCGCTACGCTTACCGAACACTTAACAACTCCATGCGGGGCTATTTTCCCCGCAACTTCTCAATCAGGGGTGAAAGCAACGACGATTTTTGCTTCTTCGTCTCGCTGCGGCCGGTCAGGCGCTGGGCGATCTGAAGGAACATCTCGATTGACTTGTGGTTGGCCGAGATCTCCGCGATCATCTGGCCGTTATTGGCCGCCGAGCCGAAGATCTGCGGCTCGAACGCGATCGAGACGACCGGCTTGCTCTCGATCGCCTTGGCGAACTCCGCCGCGGCGATTTCGGGCCGTTTCGGGACGCCGACCTGGTTCAGGCAGTAGAGCGGCGGTCTGTCGTTGGGCCGCGCGGCCTTCAGGAGATCGAATAGGTTCTTGGTGTTGCGTAAATTGGCGAGGTCGGGCGCTGCTACGATCAGGATGTCGTCCGCTCCGATCAAGGCGCGCTTGGTCCAGCCCGACCATTGGTGCGGAACGTCGAGCACGATGCAGGGCATGGTGGAGCGCAGCGTGTCGAACACGGCATCGAAGGCGTCGGTGCCGAAATCATAGACCCGGTCGAGCGTCGCCGGCGCCGCCAGCAGACTGAGGTGGTCGGTGCATTTCGACAGCAGGCGGTCAATGAAGGCGGTATCGACGCGATCGGGCGAGAACACGGCGTCGGCAATGCCCTGCGGCGGGTCCTGGTTGTAGTCGAGCCCGGCGGTGCCGAAGGCGAGGTCGAGGTCGGCGACGACCGCGTCCATCGCGAGATCGCGTGCGATCGCCCAGGCGACGTTGTGAGAGATGGTCGAAGCGCCGACGCCGCCCTTGGCGCCGACCACAGCGATGATACGGCCGACCGCCTTGGCTTCCGGCGCCGAGAACAGGTTGCAGATCGAGCGCACGACGTCGATCGGGCCGACTGGCGCAAGCACGTAGTCGCTGACGCCGCGGCGCACCAGCTCGCGGTAGAGCGTGACGTCGTTGATGCGGCCGATCACGACCACGCGGGTGCCGGCGTCGCAGACGGTCGCGAGATGGTCGAGCCCGCCCAGGATGTCGCTGCGGCCATCGCTTTCGAGCACGATCACGTTCGGCGTGGGCGCTGAGCGGTAGGCTTCGACCGCAGCCGCCATACCGCCCATCTGGATCTTAAGATGGGCCTTGCCGAGACGGCGATCCTCGCCAGCCGACTGCACAGCGGCCGCCGTTTCCACGGTCTCGCAGAAGGCCTGCACGGAAACGCGCGGCGCAGGCGCAATATGCTCCTCGATCGGGGGGAGAGATGCCTCAGACTGCTCTTCTTGAGGCTGGCGAGCGTAGTTGATCATCTGCCGGTGTCGCTGAGTTTGGCTTTGTCGGCGTCAGGATAGGCGATGCCCGTCGCCAATCCCTTGCGATACTTCTCGAACGCGGCAGTGCGCCGCGCCGTGTAAGACGGCGTTTCCGGCCGCGGCTGCTCGAGATCCGATGGATTGTCGACCATCGCCGCGAGGTTGCGCTGATAGGCGCAGCCATAATTGTAGTAGTCCTTGTTCTCGAACCAGCTCTTGTTCTTCATTGAGGGGCCGATGTCCTCCGGCCACAGGCCGCAGGGACCTGCGACCGCGGCGATCTTGGAATAGGTGAGCCGGATCGGCGGCAGGAAACGCTTGTCTTCCGGCTGGTAAGGACGCGCGTTGACGCCGCGCGGCGGAACGCCCGCTGCCGACAGCATCGCCTGGATTTCACGCATTGTCTCCGCGACTGGACGCGCGTTGGGCGTGCCGGACGGCACGTCGATCCGGATGGCGCCGGTGCCTTCGTGCAGCCAGGCCGACGCGACGCCCATCACGTCGGCGCGCTGGGCGGCGGTCAATCCGCCGCGGGCATGGCCGACGAAAACGACGATGGAGCGGTTCTGCTCCTCGATCGCGATCGGATGGCGCTGCTTGTAGTCGTCGGGAATCGAGCCCGTGACCGCTTCGTCGTGCTGGCAGCCGCCAAGGGCGAGCGCCATGCCGACGAGCGCGCCACCGAGGCGGATGGCGCGACTGCGAAGCTGGGGTGGTCTTGTGATCTTCATGAAGTCCCCGTTCCGCCTCAGTCGGTGATGAAGCCGTAGGTGCCGCGGTAGCTTTTGGCCGGTTCGGTCCGACCGGGCACACCGTAGATGCGGTTGATGTTGCCGAGCAGCTCGGCTTGCGGATCCGCAGGCGCGGAGAAGCCATCATCCGGCCGCGACAGGTCCTTTTGCGCAACGGCGCGAACGATATAGGGCGTCACGATCACGACCAGCTCGGTCGCGTTGTTGACGAAGTCGCGGCTGCGGAACAGCGTGCCGAGGATCGGAAGCTGCATCAGGCCCGGCAGTCCGCTGACCGCCTGCTTGGTCTGCTGCTGGATCAGGCCGGCCATCGCCATCGCGCCGCCGGAGGGAATTTCCAGCGAGGTCTCGGCGCGGCGGGTCTTGATCGAGGGCACCGTCAGCGAGTTGACCGACGTCGAGGTCACGGCCTGGGACAGCGTGATCGCATTTTCGTTTGAGAGCTCAGAGACCTCGGTCATCACCCGCAGGCTGATCTTGCCCTCGCTGAGAACGACCGGTGTGAAGTTGAGCGAGATGCCGAACTTCTTGAAGCTGATCTGGGTGGTACAGACATGCGTGGTTGGGTCGCACGCATAGCCCGCAGGCACCGGGAATTCACCGCCGGCGATGAAAGTTGCCGATTCACCGGAGATCGCGGTCAGGTTCGGTTCGGCCAGCGTCCGGATCACGCCCGCGGTTTCCATCGCACGCAGGGTGGCCTGCACCGACGGGGTCGCGCCGAACTTGGTGGTCAGGTTGTTGCCGTCGACGAGGTTGTGGCCGAGCGCCGTGAACGGATTGGCGTTGGTGAAGCTGACGACGGAGGTGCCGTAGTTGAGGTTGGCCGTGAGGTCGATGCCGAGCTGCTTGACAATGCTGCGCGCGACTTCCGCGACCGTCACCTTCAACATGACCTGGTCGCGGCCGCGGACCACGATCGAGTTCACGACCTTCTCAGGGCCGCCCGCGAGGCGCGAGGCGAGATCGTTGGCCTGCTGGGCTTCGGCCGGGTTCGCCGCCGAGCCGGTCAGGATGATGCCGTCACCTAGCCCGTCGATCTGGATGTCTGAATTGGGCAGGACCTGCTTCAGCGCGGCGCGCACGCCGTTGAGGTCGCGCTTGACCGCGATGTCATAGGCCGCGATCTGCTGGCCGGCGGAATCGAAGAACACGATGTTGGTCTGGCCGATCGCGGCGCCGATGATGTAGGCGCGTTGCGCCGAGCGAACGACCGCATTGGCGATCTTGGGATCAGCGACCAGCACGTCCTTGATGTCGCGCGGCAGGTCGATCACGATCGACTTGCCGATGCCCAGCGAGAGGAAGCGCGCGTTCATCTGACCGTCGGCCGCGGCCTGCGCCGCAGGGCGATAGTCGGCAGCGACCGCGGGGGTCAGCACCGGGTTGAGCGCGAGCGCAACGGCAGCCGAAAACGACAGGGCGCGGACCATTGAGGTTCGCATCGTCGTCAAATCTGCCCTGCATTCCATATCGACAGTCCTCATCGTGCCTTCGCCGTCGAGCTTGGGATGCCATAGCGAATGATGGAAACGCCGTCGCGCTTCTGCGCAGATTCATCGAGCGTGATCTCACTCATCTTGACGTCGACGATGCTGCGCAAGCGCCAGCGACAGCGTGCCGCTCTGGCGCGCGGCGGAGAGTGTCGCAGTCTGCGCGGGGTTGAGCTCGAGGGTGACGGTCTTGCCGACCACCGCGTTCTGACCGTCCTTCTCCTTGGGTGCCTGGTCGATGGCCAGGACGCGGACATTGGCCAGGATGATCTCGGACGTGACGACATCGGGCGCGCCGTTGTTCTGGTCCGGGTTCTTGAGACGGCGAGTCAGAAGCACGTCGACACGATCGTTGGGCAGGATGAAGCCGCCTGCGCCGGTCTCCGGCGAGATCTCGGTCGAGATTGCGCGCATGCCGGTGGGCAGGATTGCCGCCATGAAGCCGGAGCCTTCGGCCTTGACCAGCTTCTGGTCGCGCATCGGCTCACCCTGGATGAAGGGAGCGCGTGCGATCGAGCCGGTGACCTGGGTTACCGCCTCAGGGCGCTCATTGCGGCGGATAAAGGTGGCGCTGGCGGTCGCGGTCGGCCAGGTCTGCCACTGCACATCCTCCGGTTTGACGGTCTGGCCGAGGCCGATGTCGTTCTTGGCCACCAGGACGTCGACCGTCGGAAGCTGCGCGACCGGAGCCGGAGGCGGCGCAGAATTGTCCGTGCCGCTCGCCAAGTACGCGGCGACACCGCCGGCGCAAATGGCAACCGTCAGGACGACAATGCGTGCCCTATTCATACGCTTCACTTTCCACCAAACGCCGCGACGCTGCCGTCGCTGTAATCGGCAGTTGACCAGCTATTCGTCAAAGCATGGTTAATGAGGCGTATCTAAATCGCCTTGACGCCGGGTTTACCCGATGCGTTCAGCGCAATGCGAGGTGAGCGAGGTCGATCGCCTTCACCCATTCGGTCTCCGGGTAGATCATCAGCGCGCCGAGCGTGAGCGCGATGCCGTAAGGGATGCCGCTTTCCTTGTCGTGCAGCCGCGCCAGCCAGGCCTGGCCCGCGAGCCCGTAGGGCAATGGCCATTGCCGGAACTGGAGCAGGAGCAAGGTCAGCGCTCCGCCGAACAGCGAAGCGTAGAGCAGAAAATCCATCAATTGCGCGAAGCCGAACCAGAGCGCGACCGACGCGGCGACCTTGGCGTCGCCGCCTCCCATCCAGCCCATCGCAAAACAGGTGAAGGCCACGACCAGGAGAAGCGCGCCGGCGCCGACATGGTTCAGTATCTCGTAAGGTGCCATGCCACCGGCGAGAGCGAGCGCGAAAAAGCCGGCGACCAGCGCCAGCGACACGCGGTTCGAGATCGTCATCGTGAAGAGATCGCTCGCGGCCGCAAACGCCATCAGGGCAGGGAAGAGCAGAAGGCGCGCAAGGTCGAGGATCATGGCTGCGTCTTGAGGCCTGGGGTTTTGGCGCGGAGCTGGCGTCGCCGGATGCTAGCCGGCAGTGCTAAACAAACCGACAACGGCGGCCGCGGTCCCGAAGGGTGCAACCCGCCGAACGCGTGCTCACCAGAGACTGGCGATGCGCGCGGCGAGCGCGGTCGTCGCAAGCAGCAGCGCAAGGCAGATCCAATAGGCCGGCGAGCCGGTCTGCGCCGTCTCCGCCTCGTTCGCCGCGACCGCGGCATCGGTTCTGTACTTGCGCAACGCCACTGGAACTCACCGTCTTAGAAAACAAAGGCCCCGGAGGTCCGGGGCATTTGCCGTCGTTCGTCGGTCGCTTACTTCAGCGAGGTGCTGATCGAGGTGAACTTGGTGTTCAGCGTGCTGCCGAGATTGTTGACGACGGTGATGATGGCCAGCGCGATGCCGGCGGCGATCAGGCCGTATTCGATGGCGGTGGCGCCGGATTCATCTTTCGCGAAACGCGCAATCAGGTTCTTCATGAACATAACTCCATCTGGGGTGGGATCGCCTCGTTCGGCGCTGTGCTTGACGCGCTGACCATGAGATCCGAGCTCTTTCGGTAGAGTTAATTCGATCGGGCAAACCCGCTTCCCGCTGGCCAGAGTGAATTTCACCTTAAGGCGGCAGCTGCAATTCGCCCCGGAAGCGGATGTGCAGCAAGCGCAGTGCCGGCTTCACCGTCCCTTAAATTTAGGGGAGTACGCGTAGGCGGGACCAGCAATTCGCAAGAGAGACGATGATGTCGAGCCTGCCCATGCAAGTCGCCCTGATGCTCGGCGAGACCATCGCGAAAGTGGTCCCCACGACCTTTGCGCTGGCGATGGTCTTCACCGTGCTCGAGTATTTCTGGGCCTGCAATCCCGGCGTGCCGTGGTGGCGCAAGCGGGAGATCGTTACGGATATCTGCTACTGGTTCTTCGTTCCGGTGTTCGCACGCGTCATGCGGATCGGACTTCTGATCGTCGGCGCCAGCTTCGTCTTCAACATCCACGATGCCGACGAGCTCATCGCCTTTTACGACAATGGCCACGGCCCGCTGTCGCTATTGCCGCTCTGGGTCCAGGCCGTGCTGTTCCTGGTCCTGTCCGATTTCATGCTGTACTGGCTGCACCGGTTGTTCCACGGCGGCGGGTTCTGGAAGTACCACGCGATCCATCACTCCTCGGGGGAGATAAGCTGGATTTCGGCGGCCCGCTTCCATCCCGTCAATCTCATGCTCGGCACGATCGGGGTCGACGTCGTGCTGCTGATGGCCGGCATCTCCCCGAACGTCATGATCTGGGTCGCCCCGTTCACGACCTTCCATTCGGCCTTCGTGCACGCCAACCTGAACTGGACCTTCGGGCCGTTCAAATATCTGCTGGCGACGCCGGTGTTCCACCGCTGGCATCACACCTCTCTCGAAGAGGGCGGCGACACCAATTTTGCCGGCACGTTCCCGATCTGGGACGTGCTGTTCGGCACCTTCCGCATGCCCGCGGGGGAACTGCCGCAGGATTACGGCAAGGACGAAGCCACCATGCCGAAGGAGATCGGAGGGCAGCTTGCCTATCCGTTCCGCCACTAGGGTCCTCGAGGGCCGCAAAACGCCAGTCCGTTTAAACAATAGTCGGCGAATTTGCGGAACGTTCACGAATTGAGGGCAGGTTAGCCGCGTCGGGCACCGGCTCCGCTGCTATCTGATCGCTTCTGCCGGTTTGTGACGTCCCGGGGGTAAGAGTATGCGTAAACAACTGCTGCGCCGTCATGCGCGCGTCTGTCTTCTGGTTGCGGCCGCGGTGCTGGCATCGCCGGCTGCCGGACTTGCCGAGCCGACCGCCGATACGATCGCCGTCAATGTCGACCAGGCCAAGCTGGTGCGGCTGCCCGGCAAGGTGGCGACCATCGTGGTCGGCAATCCCATGATCGCCGACGTCACGCTCCAGCCCGGCGGCATGATCGTCGTGACCGGAAAGGGCTATGGCGCCACCAATTTCATCGCGCTCGACCGGGGCGGCGAGATCCTGGTCGACCGCCAGATCCAGGTCGAAGGTCCGAGCGACCGGCTCGTCACCGTCTATCGCGGGATCGAGCGCGAGTCCTACAGCTGCGCGCCGCTTTGCCAGCGTCGCGTGACGCTCGGCGACAGCGACGTCTACTTCAACAACACGATGAGCCAGGCCGGTTCGTTGAGCAGCACGGCCAGCGGCAGCGCCGGTGCGGGCGCCAAGACGAACTAGCAAGACGAATTAGCAAACGAGCTAGCAAGACCGATTAGCGGGCGTGCCCGGGCAAGATCGTCCCGCTCGGACACGCGCGTGCGAGTGAGGTCCTCTCTCCGAGCCTCGGGTCGTTCGCGGTTAACGCACCTTTAACGGCCCGGGCCGCCGAGTGCGGATCGCCTGAACACTTAAACAATCAGTTTCCGCTACTGAATGGGGCAGATGATCGCCGCTGCTGGGGAATTTGATGCCATCGCCCGCGCCTAAGAGGTTCACGCTCCTCGCCGCATTACGCCGGTTTCGCGGCAGCCGCCGTGGCTCGGCAGCCGTCGAGTTCGCGCTCGTCGCGCCGGTTTTCTTCGCGCTGCTGTTCGCCATCATCGAGTCGGCGCTGATGTTCTTCGCGAGCCAGGTGCTCGAGACCGTCGCGCAGAATTCCGCGCGCGTGTTGCTGACCGGTCAGGCGCAATCCGGTTCAGTGACGGCCTGCGCGGTATCCGGCGTGAGCACACCCTGCTCGCAAACGACGTTCAAGACTTACGTTTGTAACCAGATCCCGGCGCTGTTCGATTGCGCCAAGCTCTACGTCGACGTCGTGAGCACGAACAGCTTCGGATCGCTGAGCCTCACCAGCTATGGCGATTCCTGCAGCTTCAACCCAACCGGCGTGCAGTACGGTGCCGGGACCGCTGGCCAGGTCGTCGTGGTGCGGCTGTTCTATCAGTGGCCGCTCTTCGTCACCGGGCTCGGCTTCAACATGGGCTGCAGCAACAAGCGGCTGCTGGTGGCGACAGCGGCCTTCAAGAATGAACCCTTCTGAGACAGATGGATCCGAGCGGACCGATGCAGATGATTGCGAATATCTGGAGAAAAGCCCGTAGCTGCGTGCGGGACTTCGTCGCCGACGGGCGCGCGGTTGCGGCGACTGAATTCGCGGTCCATCGTGCCGCTGATGCTGGCGATGTTCTTCGGCACCGTCGAATTTTCATCGGCCGTGGCCATCAAAAGCAAAGTCACGATGATTGCACGGACTCTGTCCGATTTGACGTCGCAGTCAACGACGCTCGCCGATAGCAACATGCAGGACACGTTCACGGCAAGCATATCGGTGATCATGCCTTACGACGCTACGCTCGTGAAGGGCGCGATCTCGCAGATCCATATCGATAAGAACAGCATTGCCACGGTTGACTGGAGCACGGGCGGCACCATTGCGAGCGGTGCAACGCAGGCGACGCTGACGGTCTCGGCCCACAAGAAAGGCGACATTGTCACGTCGATGATCCCCCCGACGCTCTTGGTCCCGTCGACTTACCTCATTCTCAGCGAGGTGAGCTACCTTTACACACCTTCGGTGGGCTACGTGTTGAAGTCGGGCGTAACGCTGGCCGATGTCTCCTACACGCGGCCGCGCCAGGTCACCTGCGTTCCTTACAACGGTGTACCGTCGTCCTGCCTGTAATGAAAAAAAGGCCGGGCGTTGCGCCCGGCCTTTCCTTTACTTGTTCGCTTGAGCCGATCGGGCCCTAAGCGCTAGCTCAGCCGGCGGAGCGGAGGTTGTCCGCCGCCGACTTGCCGGAACGGCGGTCGGCCACGATCTCGTAGGAGATCTTCTGGCCTTCGTTCAGCGTGCCGAGGCCAGCGCGCTCGACGGCGCTGATGTGGACGAACACGTCCTGGCCGCCGTCGTCGGGCTGGATGAAGCCGAAGCCCTTGGTCGCGTTAAACCACTTCACGGTTCCCATGCTCATGGGGGTAGTCCCTTCTCAGATAACACAATGTAAGAGCCCGCTTGCGCGGACAGGTTAGATCGAATTTTGGAAGGGTCGTCAGCGTGTCTGAACCGGCTGTACCGGTGGATGCCAATGTCGTCCGGCCGAAAATCGATGAGCTGTTTTTACTGGAAACAAGGCCGCATAACAATCCTGCATGCACGTTTTTTTGATCCGCCGTGACGGTCACGGCGGATCAGCATACAGGTCGAGATTTTGGGTCCGCGCTCGCGCGCTGACCCTGTTAGCGGCGGCGGAACTGGCCACCGCGCTGCCCGGGACGCGGAGGTCCGCCCATGCCGCTCGGGCGTTCATCCTTGTGGCGGAAAATCAGCCGGCCCTTTTCGAGGTCATAGGGCGACATCTCCACCGTCACGCGGTCGCCCGCCAGCGTCTTGATGCGGTTTTTCTTCATCTTGCCGGCGGTGTAGGCGACGATCTCGTGCCCGGCGTCGAGTTGCACGCGGTAGCGCGCGTCGGGGAGGATTTCGGTGACCAGTCCTTCGAACTGGATCAGCTCTTCCTTAGCCATGAATTTCTCCAGGTCGTGGACGGCTAGTGCGAATGGGGTTTGCGGCTCGGTTGGCCGTTCGGCCGACTCTCGCGGCGCAAAAAGGCAACGCCTTGTATCCCATCAGACGCCCCGGCGCTATGCGCGGAACGCTGTTCAGGACGGCCGTTTGGCGAAGAATGCGCCTTGCCGCCGGAGCGGCCGTGACGTGATGGCTTCGAAGCCTTCGGGCCGCTGCCGGGCCGTCCGTCGCCCTGCTTGCCGGCACTGTGGTGGCGACCGTCAGCATGCCTTTCGTCGGCCCGCCGCCCGTCGCCATTCCGTGCGCCTTGCGGACGCTGGCCTGGGCGGCTGGGCCGGCCTTGACGCTGCTGGGACGGGGGAGGACCCGCATCGCGGCGGCCCGCGTCGGTGCGGTGGTCTTCGCGCGGCAGCGTCACTTTGATCAACCGCTCGATGTCGCGGAGATAGGCGAGTTCCTCGCCGCCTGCGACCAGCGAGATCGCGGTGCCCTCGGCGCCGGCGCGCGCGGTGCGGCCGATGCGGTGCACGTAGGTCTCGGGCACGTTGGGGAGGTCAAAATTGATGACGTGGGTGATGCCGTCGACATCGATGCCGCGAGCGGCGATATCGGTGGCGACCAGCGTGCGGATTTCACCGGTGCGGAACTGGGCAAGCGTCCGTTCGCGATGGTTCTGCGACTTGTTACCGTGGATGGCGCTGGCGGGGATGCCCGCCTTCTCGAGTGTCTTTACGACCTTGTCGGCGCCGTGCTTGGTGCGTGTGAAGACCAGGGCCCGGTTGACCGGCTCGTCCTTCAGCAGCTTGGCCAGTAAGGCGGGCTTGGAAGAGAAGTCGACCTGGATGATGCGCTGCTGGATGCGTTCCACCGTCGAGGAGACCGGGGTGACCGCAACGCGGGCCGGGTCCCGCAGCATGGCGTCGGCCAGTTCGGCGATGTCCTTCGGCATGGTGGCCGAGAAGAACAGCGTCTGCCGCTTGATCGGCAGCTTGGCGACGATTTTGCGGATGTCGTTGATGAAGCCCATGTCGAGCATGCGGTCGGCCTCGTCGAGCACGAGGAATTCGACGCTGCCGAGCTTCAGTCCGTTGCTCTGCACGAGGTCAAGCAGGCGGCCGGGAGTGGCGACCAGCTACCTCGACGCCCTGCATCAGCGAGCGGACCTGACGGCCCATCGGCACGCCGCCGATGGCGAGCGTCGAAGACAGGCGGATGTGGCGGCCATAGGCGTTGAAGCTGTCGAGGATCTGGCCGGACAGCTCGCGGGTGGGCGAGAGCACCAGGACGCGGGTCGTCTTCGGCTGCGGCTTGATGCGGTTCTCGAGCAGGCGGTGCAGGATCGGCAGCGCGAAGGCCGCGGTCTTGCCGGTTCCCGTCTGGGCGATGCCGACCACGTCGCGGCCAGTCAGCGCGGTCGGGATCGTCTGGGCCTGGATGGGGGTGGGAGTGACGTAGTTCTCTTCGGTGAGGGCACGTGCGATGGGTTCGGCGAGGCCGAAATCCTGAAAGGAAGTCAAAAGAGGGGTTCTTTCCATGTCGAAAGCAGGCGCCCGGCGCAGTTAGCGGGGCACGCGCAATAGGGGTGTCAAATGGGACACCTGCGTGTTTGGGGTGTCGGATGGCTTGGTGAGATGGGGCAAGCCAGACGCCCGAAAGGGCTTAAGAACACGCGGCTCGCAACGGTCTCTTGATTCGCAAGAGGCCTCAGCCACTATATGGAACATTGAGGGGGCGCTTTCAAGGCACGTGGGCCACAAATGGCGATTGCGGTGCAGAAATAGTTATGCCGGAAATTTAGCCAGAGTGCGCAGCCTGCTCAGAAAGTAACCTGCCTGCCGCTTTCGCATACATTTGAATTGCCTAAATTTTGGGCTGGCGAATAGTGGCGATACTTCGTTTTCAGGCAATTTTACAAACAAAAACAATGACTTGATCGGTGTCCAATCTATGGCACGGTTCTTGCGAATCCGTTAATCGCAGGCGGCCGTGGGGCCGTTTCGCAGCGTTTTTCACGTCTGCGTCAGGGAGATGAGACACTCATGCATAGCAAATCCACTCACGATATAGCGGCGTCATTTAGCCGCCGTGGCGTTCTCGCCGTGACCGCCGGACTGATGCTCGGTCTGGCTTCCATTTCCAGTGCGAAGGCCGCTGACGACACCATCAAGGTCGGCGTGCTTCACTCCCTCTCCGGCACCATGGCCATCAGCGAAACCACGTTGAAGGATACCATCCTCTTTCTGATCGACGAGCAGAACAAGAAGGGCGGCGTGAACGGCAAGAAGCTCGAAGCCGTGGTCGTCGATCCCGCTTCGAACTGGCCGCTGTTCGCCGAGAAGGCGCGCGAGCTGATCACCAAGGACAAGGTTGCGGTCGTGTTCGGCTGCTGGACCTCGGTGTCACGCAAGTCGGTGCTCCCGGTGTTCAAGGAGCTGAACAGCATCCTGTTCTACCCCGTCCAGTACGAGGGCGAGGAGAGCGAGCGCAACGTGTTCTACACTGGTGCTGCGCCGAACCAGCAGGCGATCCCCGCCGTCGACTATCTGATGAAGGACGAGAAGGTGAAGCGCTGGGTGCTCGCGGGCACCGACTATGTCTATCCGCGCACCACCAACAAGATCCTGGAAGCCTATCTGAAGTCCAAGGGTGTCGCCCAGGAAGACATCATGATCAACTACACGCCGTTCGGTCATTCCGACTGGCAGACGATCGTGGCCGACATCAAGAAGTTCGGCTCGGCCGGCAAGAAGACCGCGGTGGTCTCGACCATCAACGGCGACGCCAACGTTCCGTTCTACAAGGAGCTCGGCAACCAGGGCATCAAGGCAAAGGACATCCCGGTCGTCGCGTTCTCGGTAGGTGAGGAAGAACTCGCCGGCATCGACACCAAGCCGCTGCTCGGCCATCTCGCCGCCTGGAACTACTTCCAGTCGATCAAGTCGCCGGAGAACGAGAAGTTCATCAAGGCGTGGCAGACCTATACCAAGAATCCGAAGCGCGTGACCAACGATCCGATGGAAGCGCACGTCATCGGTTTCGACATGTGGGTCAAGGCGGTCGAGAAAGTGAAGTCGACCGATCCGGACAAGGTGATCGATGCGCTCCCGGGCATCGAAGCCAAGAACCTGACCGGCGGCACCTCCAAGATGCTTCCAAACCATCACATCACCAAGCCGGTGTTCATTGGCGAAATCAAAGCCAACGGCCAGTTCGACGTGGTGTGGAAGACCCCGGGTCTTGTCGCGGGCGACGCCTGGTCGAAGGAGCTCGACGGCTCCAAGGACCTGGTCGGCGACTGGGTCGGTAAGAAGTGCGGCAACTTCAACACCAAGACCAACAAGTGCCTCGGTTCGGGCTCCTGATCCGGATCTGACGCTCCATTGCACGATTGGAGAAGGCGGCGATCCCGCCGCCTTCTCCACCATTCTGCCGGGGTCTTTCACAGTGCCAGCCAATTTGTCCGCCCGTTTCTGTTCGCTCCTGCTCTCGTTGTTCCTGATCGCGTTCGCGCTGCCGGCCTTCGCCGGTCCGTTCGAGGATGCGGTCGCCAAATTTGCCAACGATGATTTTTCCGACACGGATGAAGCGATCGGCGCCGTCGCGAGCAGCGGCAACAAGCTGGCCTTTCCCATCATCAGCGCGCTCCAGGACGGCCGCCTCATGGCCGATCCTGATAGCAAGAAGGTTTACGTCACCGGCGCCGACGGCAAGTCGATCGACGCGGCGACTGGTGAATCCGTCGCCAGCGTTCCCGACAGCGCGAGCGCAGTGCGTCTCAACAACCGCCTGCGCCGCAGCGTCGACGCTGCGATCGGCAGCCTGACGCTGCAGTCGCCGGATGTCGGAACGCGGCTCCAGGCTGCGCAATCCGTGTTCAAGTCGCACGACGAAACCGCGCTCGAGGCGGTCGATGGTGCGCTCGCCAAGGAAACCAACAAATCCGTCAAGTCTGCGCTCGGCGACGCCCGCGCCGCCATCCTGCTGTTCAAGCCTGATGCCGCCGAGGTCGAGAAGCTCGAAGCCGTCGCCACCCTCAAGGCGCGCGGTGACCAGGAGGCGCTGGCGCTGCTCACCGGCATGGGCGACCAGCCGGCCTCGGTGACCAAGGCCGCCGCGAGCGCGATCGGCTCGATCCAGAGCTCGCTGGCGGTCTGGTCCACCGTGCAGAATGCTTGGTACGGCCTCTCGCTCGGCTCGGTGCTGCTGCTCGCCGCGATCGGGCTCGCCATCACCTTCGGCGTGATGGGCGTCATCAACATGGCCCATGGCGAGATGGTGATGATCGGCGCCTACGTCACCTTCGTGGTGCAGGACGTGATCCGCACCCGCTATCTCGGCCTGTTCGACTATTCGCTGCTGATCGCCGTGCCGCTCGCCTTCATCGTCGCCGGCGCCCTCGGCGTGCTGATCGAGCGCAGCATCATCCGCTTCCTCTATGGCCGTCCGCTGGAGACGCTGCTGGCGACCTGGGGCCTGTCGCTGGTGCTCCAGCAAGCGGTGCGCACCATGTTCGGTCCGACCAACCGCGAGGTCGGCAACCCCTCCTGGATGAGCGGTGCGTTCGAACTCGGCCAGATCACCATCACCTATAACCGGCTCTGGATCCTAGTCTTCACGCTTGCGGTGTTCGTCATTCTGCTCGCGATGCTGCGCTACACGGCGCTCGGGCTCGAGATGCGCGCGGTGACGCAGAACCGCCGCATGGCGGCTTCGATGGGCATCGCCACCTCGCGGGTCGACGCGCTGACCTTCGGTCTCGGCTCGGGCATCGCCGGCATCGCCGGCGTGGCGCTGTCGCAGATCGACAATGTCAGCCCCAATCTCGGCCAGAGCTACATCATCGACAGCTTCATGGTCGTGGTGTTCGGCGGCGTCGGCAATCTCTGGGGCACGCTGGTCGGCGCCTTCACGCTCGGCATCGCCAACAAATTCCTGGAGCCCGTCGCCGGCGCCGTGCTCGGCAAGATCGCAATCCTCGTTCTCATCATCCTGTTCATTCAAAAGCGGCCGCGCGGCCTGTTCGCGCTCAAGGGCCGTGCGGTGGAAGCATGACCCCTCACATGCTGACGCGCTCGCTGGACCGCGGCGCGACGATCTTCCTTGCCGTCGTCGCGGCCTGCGGCATCCTCATCCCGCTCTCCAACCTGCTGCTGCCCGCGGGCTCGTTCCTGCAGGTGCCGACCTATCTCGTCGCGCTCTGGGGCAAATATGTCTGCTACGCAATTCTCGCGCTCTCGATTGACCTGATCTGGGGTTATTGCGGCATCCTCTCGCTCGGTCACGGCGCCTTCTTCTCGCTCGGTGGCTATGCGATGGGCATGTACCTCATGCGCCAGATCGGCAGCCGCGGCGTCTACGGCAACCCGATCCTGCCGGACTTCATGGTGTTCCTGAACTATTCGAAGCTGCCCTGGTACTGGCAAGGCTTCGACATGTTCTGGTTCGCAGCCCTGATGGTGCTGGTCGTGCCGGGACTGCTCGCCTTCTGTTTCGGCTGGCTCGCCTTCCGCTCGCGCGTCACCGGCGTGTATCTGTCGATCATCACGCAAGCGATGACCTACGCGCTGCTGCTCGCCTTCTTCCGCAACGATTTCGGCTTCGGCGGCAACAACGGCCTGACCGACTTCAAGGACATCCTGGGCTTCAACGTCCAGGCGGAAGGAACCCGCGCAGCGCTGTTCGCGCTGAGCTGCCTGGCGCTGATCGCGAGCTTCCTGATCTGCCGCTCCGTCGTGTCCTCCAAGCTCGGCAAGGTGCTGATCGCAATCCGCGACGCGGAATCGCGCAGCCGGTTCCTCGGCTACCGGGTCGAATCCTACAAGCTGTTCGTGTTCACGTTGTCGGCCTGCATGGCCGGCGTTGCCGGTGCGCTCTACGTGCCGCAGGTCGGCATCATCAACCCGTCCGAATTCGCGCCGGGCAATTCGATCGAGGCGGTGATCTGGGTCGCGGTCGGCGGCCGCGGCACGCTGGTCGGCGCGGCGCTCGGCGCCGTCGTCGTCAACTACGCCAAGACGGTCTTCACCTCGGGCATGCTCGCGCCCTACTGGCTCTTCATGCTGGGCGCGATGTTCATCCTGGTGACGCTGCTGCTGCCGAAGGGCATCGTCGGCACCTTCAATGCATGGTGGGACTCGTCGAAGGAAAAGCGCGCCGCTGCGACGACGGCGAGCGCCGCGGCCGAAGACGGCATCACCGAACCCAGGATGGCGGAGTAGCGCGATGAACGTCATGGACACCCGCGCCACTTCCGCAATGCTCTATCTCGACGGGGTGCACGTCTCTTTCGACGGCTTCCATGCCATCAATAACCTGTCGCTGACGCTCGAGCCCGGCGAGATGCGGGCGATCATCGGCCCGAACGGCGCCGGCAAGACCACGATGATGGACATCATCACCGGCAAGACCAAGCCCGACGAAGGCACGGTGCTGTTCGACGGCGTCACCGACCTGACGCGCCTCGACGAGACCCGCATCGCCGAACTCGGCATCGGCCGCAAATTCCAGAAGCCGACCGTGTTCGAGAGCCAGACCGTGCAGGACAACCTGCTGCTGGCGCTCAATGTCGACCACAGCGTCAGGGGCACGCTGTTCTGGCGCGGCAGCACCGCCGAAGCCGAGAGCATCGACAGGGTGCTGGAGACGATCCGCCTCACCGATGCCCGCAATCGTCTCGCCGGCAGCCTCAGCCACGGCCAGAAGCAGTGGCTCGAGATCGGCATGCTGCTTGCGCAGGATCCGAAGCTGCTGCTGGTCGACGAGCCGGTCGCCGGCATGACCGACGTCGAGACGCATCTCACCGCCGAACTGCTCAAGGAAATCAACAAGACCCACACCGTGATGGTGGTCGAGCACGACATGACGTTCGTGCGCGAGCTCGGCGTCAAGGTCACCTGCCTTCACGAGGGGACCGTGCTCGCCGAAGGCACCATCGACCAGGTCTCGGCCAACGAGCGGGTCATCGAAGTTTATCTGGGACGCTGAACGATGCTCGAGGTCAAGGATATCAACCTGTTCTACGGCGCGGCGCAGGCCCTGCGCGGTGTGTCGATCGCGGCCGAGCCCGGCAAGGTGACCTGCGTGCTCGGACGCAACGGCGTCGGCAAGACCTCGCTCTTGCGCGCCATGGTCGGCCAGTATCCGATCTCATCGGGCGCGATCGTGCTCGACGGCAGCGACATCACGGGCCTGAAGCCCTATGAGCGCGCGCGCAAGGGCATCGGCTTCGTGCCGCAGGGGCGCGAGATATTTCCGCTTCTGACGGTCGAGGAGAATCTCAAGACCGGCTTCGGCCCGCTCAGGCGCGAGGACAGGCACATTCCGGACGACGTGTACTCGCTATTCCCGGTGCTGCAATCCATGCTCGGCCGGCGCGGCGGCGATCTCTCCGGCGGCCAGCAGCAACAGCTCGCGATCGGCCGCGCACTGGTGATGCGGCCAAAGCTGCTGCTGCTCGACGAGCCGACCGAAGGCATCCAGCCCTCGATCATCAAGGACATCGGCCGCGCCATCTCGTACCTGCGCAACCTCGGCAACATCGCCATCGTGCTGGTCGAACAATATCTCGACTTTGCCTGCGAACTCGGCGACAGTTTTGCGGTGATGGATCGCGGCGCGGTGAAGTTCACCTGCGACCGCTCCAATCTCGACCCGGCCGAAATCAGCCGCCAGATGGCGCTGTAATCCCAAAATTTCTGCCGCGGCCGGCTGGGGAGACGGATGCGCAGCGACGTTTTAACGACATCTTCGGTGTTTGAAGCCAACCGCGCCCGTGGCGTAGTGCGCTTCGACGTCCACGCGCGCGACGGCGTGACGCGGCGAGGGATCTTGCATGAATCCGGCTCCCTGCGCGTCCGCTTTCCCTCTCCGGAAGACGAGGGCCTCTCCGGCGTGTTCGTCAACACGGCCGGCGGCGTTGCCGGCGGGGACAATTTTGATATCGATATTGCCGCGGGCGAGGGTTCGCGCCTGACCTTGACCACGGCGGCGGCCGAGAAGGTCTATCGTGCCCCCGGAGCGGCGGCGCAGCTCAATATCGCCTTGAAGATCGCCGCGGGTGCGCATATCGGATGGCTGCCGCAAGAGACGATTCTGTTCGATCGCGCCCGCGTCCATCGTAGCTTCGACGTCGCTCTCGATGAGACGGCCTCGCTCCTGCTTTGCGAGATCGTCGTGTTCGGCCGCACCGCCATGGGCGAGCGGGTGGAGCAGGGCGAATTCGTCGACCGTTGGCGGCTCTCCCGCGGCGGCAAGCTCGTGTTCGCGGAAACCGTCAGGCTCGACGGCAATATCGGCGCAAAACTCGCGCGATCCGCGATGGCTAAAAGCGGCGCGGCGATCGGCACGGCGCTGATCGTGCCCGGCGACGAGGCATTGATCGAGCGCATCCGGGAAGCGTCGGACTCATTCTCCGGCGAGGTCGGAATGTCCGCCTGGAATGGCTTTGCAATGGCGCGGTTCTGTGCCCAAGATGCGGCGCGCCTGCGTGCCGACATGATGACCGTGCTGGCGCGCAGCGGTGCGGCGCTGCCGAGGCTCTGGCTGAACTGACCGGCTGAATTGATGCGTTGAACGGAAGAGATTTCGCATGAACCTGTCTCCCCGCGAAAAGGACAAGCTTCTGATCTCGATGGCGGCCATCGTGGCCCGCCGCCGGCTGGATCGCGGCGTCAAGCTCAACCATCCCGAGTCGATCGCGATCATTTCCGATTTCATCCTCGAAGGCGCGCGCGACGGCCGCACCGTCGCTGAGCTGATGCAATCCGGCGCGCAGGTCCTCACCCGTGAACAGGTGATGCCCGGCATCCCCGAGATGATCCACGACATCCAGGTCGAGGCGACGTTTCCGGATGGCACCAAGCTCGTCACCGTGCACGAGCCGATCAGGTAGGAGCGAGAGCATGATCCCCGGCGAACTCTTCATCAAGGACGGCGAGATCGAGCTCAATGCCGGCCGCAAGACCGTGACGCTGACGGTTGCCAACACCGGCGACCGTCCGATCCAGGTAGGCTCGCACTACCATTTCTTCGAGACCAATCCGGCACTGAAGTTCGACCGCAAGAAGGCCCGCGGCATGCGCCTTGACATCGCCGCCGGCACCGCCGTCCGGTTCGAGCCCGGCCAGACCCGCGACGTCCAGCTCGTCGCCGTCGCCGGCAAGAAAACCATCTACGGCTTCCGCGGCGACGTGATGGGGAAGCTGTGAGCTCCACAGGAACGAGCGCGGCACGGCACGGTTGAGACGAAAACGGAGGTCTTTGCCATGCTGTCACCCGTCCGCCTCGTCTCCGAAGCCGCCGAGTTCGCCGCGCGCCGCCACAACGGGATGGCGCGCAAGGGCCGCGGTCATGAGCCTTACATCAATCACCTCGCCGAGGTCGCGAACCTGCTTGCGACAGCGACCGATGGCGCCGACGCCGAACTCGTTGCGGCCGGCTGGCTGCATGATGCGATCGAGGACACCGACACCACGCGCGAGGAGCTCGCGCAAAAATTCTCCGACCGTGTCGCGTCACTCGTCGTCGAGTGCACCGACGACATGAGCCTGCCGAAGGCCGAGCGACGGCGTCGGCAGGTGATCGAAGCACCGAAAAAGTCGGCCGGTGCCAGGCTGATCAAGATCGCCGACAAGATCAGCAACATCGGCGCGCGCATTCATTCCGATCCAGCCGCCGAAGAGCGTGACGACCTCACCGACTACGTCGGCTGGTCCGAGCAGGTGGTCGCGGGCTGCCGCGGCGACAACGCCTGGCTCGATACGACATTCGACGACATGGTGCTCACAGCGAGGGCCTCGCTGTGAGCACCGATCCGAAATTCAAACGCAAACGGGGCTTGTGATGTCCGTCAAAATAAAGCGTTCCGTCTATGCCGACATGTTCGGTCCGACCACCGGCGACAGGGTGCGGCTGGCCGACACCGACCTCATCATCGAGGTCGAGAAGGATTTCACCACCTACGGCGAGGAGGTGAAATTCGGCGGCGGCAAGGTGATCCGCGACGGCATGGGGCAATCACAGGTCACCAACAAGCAGGGCGCGGCTGATACCGTCATCACCAATGCGCTGATCGTCGATCACTGGGGAATCGTGAAAGCCGACGTCGCGATCAAGGACGGCATGATCGCCGGTATTGGCAAGGCCGGCAATCCCGACATCCAGCCGGGCGTCACCATCGTCATCGGTCCCGGCACCGACGTGATCGCGGGCGAGGGCAAGATCCTCACCGCCGGCGGCTTCGACAGTCACATCCATTTCATCTGTCCGCAGCAGATCGAGCACGCGCTGATGTCTGGCGTGACCTCGATGCTCGGCGGCGGCACCGGCCCCTCGCACGGCACGTTCGCCACCACCTGCACGCCGGGGCCGTGGCACATGGGGCGGATGATCCAGTCGTTCGACGCCTTTCCGGTCAATCTCGGCATCTCCGGCAAGGGTAACGCCTCGCGGCCTGCCGCGCTGGTCGAGATGATCAAGGCCGGCGCCTGTGCGCTGAAGCTGCACGAAGATTGGGGCACGACGCCGGCTGCCATCGACAATTGCCTGTCGGTGGCCGACGATTACGACATCCAGGTGATGATCCACACCGACACGCTGAACGAATCCGGCTTCGTCGAGGATACCATCAAGGCCCTCAAAGGCCGCACCATCCACGCCTTCCACACCGAAGGTGCCGGCGGCGGTCACGCCCCAGATATCATCAAGGTCGCCGGCTTGAAGAACGTGCTGCCGTCCTCGACCAACCCGACGCGCCCGTTCACGCGCAACACCATCGACGAGCATCTGGATATGCTGATGGTGTGTCACCATCTCGATCCCTCGATCGCGGAAGATTTGGCCTTCGCCGAGAGCCGTATCCGCAAGGAGACGATTGCCGCCGAAGACATCCTGCACGATCTCGGCGCGCTCTCGATGATGTCCTCGGACTCCCAGGCCATGGGCCGCCTTGGCGAAGTCATCATCCGCACCTGGCAGACCGCCGACAAGATGAAGAAGCAGCGCGGCTCGCTGCCGCAGGACAAGGGCAAGGACAACGACAATTTTCGCGTCAAGCGCTATATCGCCAAATACACCATCAATCCCGCGATCGCCCATGGCGTCTCGAAGCTGATTGGCTCGGTGGAGAAGGGCAAGCTCGCCGATCTCGTGCTTTGGTCGCCGGCCTTCTTCGGCGTCAAGCCGGACTGCATCGTCAAGGGCGGCATGATCGTCGCCGCGCCCATGGGAGATCCCAACGCCTCGATCCCGACGCCGCAGCCGGTGCACTACCAGCCGATGTTCGGTGCCTTCGGCAAGGCGCGCACCGCGTCCTCCGTGGTGTTCACCTCGAAGGCCGCGATCACCGGCGGCCTCGCGCGAAAACTCGGCATCGACAAGAAGCTCTATGCGGTCCAGAACACCCGCGGAAAAATCTCGAAGAAGAGCATGATCCACAACGACGCCACGCCCAATATCGAGGTCGATCCGGAGACCTATGAGGTGCGCGCCGACGGCGAGCTTCTCACTTGCGCGCCGGCCGAAGTGCTGCCGATGGCGCAGCGATATTTCATGTACTGAAATAGCGCCTCGACACATGCCCACGGCGCGCCTCCGGGGGAGCGGATTTACGGTGTTGCGTTCGATCCCGCCTGGTCTAATGTCCCGCCCGGTATCTTGAACCCAAAAGAAAAGCCGGGAGGATTTCTCGTGATCTACGTCGTTGCCACCCTGACCATCAAGCCCGAAACGCGCGCCGAATTCATTGCAGCTGCCACTGCCTGCATCAAGGAGACCCGGAAAGAGCCCGGCAATATCGCCTATGATTTGCACGAGAGTGTCACCGATCCCGCCAAGATGGTGTTCGTCGAACAGTGGGAGAATGCCGAGGCGCTGGTGCCGCATCGCGGCCAGGAGCACATGAAGACATTCGGCCGCGTCGCGGTGAAGTGCTTCACGGCACCGCCGAAGATCGAAGTGATCACGCCCGAGAAGGTCGACATACGCTAACAAGAACAACAGGGAATAACCCTCATGATCTATGTCATCGCCACCACGCCCATGAAGCCGGAAAACAAGGACGACTTCATCAAGGGGTACAAGGCCTGCACCGTCGAGACGCTCAAGGAGAAGGGCTGCCTCTCCTACGACGGTAGTGTCAGTGTCAATAACCCCAATCAATACGTGGTGGTCGAACGCTGGGAGACCCGCGACGATCTCACGGCGCATGCCAAGGCGCCGCACATGAAGGTGTGGCGCGAATATTCCGCGCAGATGAAGACGGCGCCGACGGTGATCGAGATCATCAGCGACGGCAACGTCGAGAAGCTCTGAGGTAGCAGCGCATGATCCGGGCGACGCAGGTCAAGGGACTACACCGCTTCACAGAAGCGCCGGCGGATACAGTCGTGCTCGATTTCGACGATCGGCACCGCCGCCGCATGGCGATGACGGGGACGAGGGGGCTCGCCTTCCTGCTCGACCTGGAGAATGCCGTTGCGCTGCGCGGCGGCGATGCGCTGGTGCTGGAGGACGGTCGGCTGGTCGAGGTGGTCGCCGCGCCCGAGCCGCTGCTGGAGATCCGCGGCCAGGATCCGCACCACCTCATCCGCGTCGGCTGGCATCTCGGCAATCGCCATCTGCCGACGCAGATCATGGCCAAGGGGCTGCGCATTCGCCGCGACCACGTCATCGAAGCCATGGTGAAGGGCCTCGGTGCGCGCGTGATCGAGATCGAGGCGCCGTTCGATCCCGAAGGCGGCGCCTATGCCGATGCCGGTCACGCACATGGACACGACGACCACACGCATGACCATGTTGCGCATGACCATGGTCACAGCCACGATCATCATCACCACGACGAGCATTGCGATCACCCCGACCATCACCACGGCCACAAGCATGCTCACGACCACAAATGAGCCGGTCGGCGCCGGAGATCTCGCGGGGCGCGAGGCGGCGGCGCTGTACCGGCTGATGACCTGGCTGTCGCCGGCGTTTCCCGTCGGCGGCTTTTCCTACTCCAGCGGCATCGAATGGGCGGTCGAAGCCGGAGACATCGCGGACACAGCGACGCTGGCGGACTGGCTCGACGCAATGCTCCGCGACGGCTCGGGCTTCTGCGATGCGACGTTTCTGGTCCACGCCTATCGCGCCACTGAAGCGGACGAGGGCGCCACCTTGAGCGATATCGCCGAGCTCGCCGCGGCCTTTGTGCCGTCGCGCGAGCGGCAGCTGGAGACGACGTCGCAGGGGCGCGCCTTCATCGACATCGCCCGCGCCGCTTGGGATGCCGACGGGCTGGAAGCCATGGTTGGGGCATGCCGAACGCCGCTGGTCTATCCCGTCGCCGTCGGCGTCGTCGCTGCCGTGCATGGCGTGCCGCTGGCGCCGACCTTGCACGGCTTCCTGCATGCGCTGGTCTCGAACTGGATTTCCGCGGCCAGCCGGCTCATCCCGCTCGGCCAGACCGACAGCCAGCGCGTGCTGGTGAAGCTGGAAGCCGCGGTTGCCGCGACGGCAAATCGTGCGCTGAATGCGACGTTGGACGATCTCGGCAGCGCGACGTTTCGCGCCGACCTCGCCAGCCTGCGGCACGAAACGCAATATACGCGGCTGTTCAGATCATGATTGCTGGCCAGTACATTCCGCAGTCGCCAGGACAACGATAGGAAAGAATCGATGGCTACGTCTCACGGCCCCTTGCGTGTCGGCATCGGCGGCCCGGTCGGATCGGGCAAGACCGCGCTGATGGACCTGCTCTGCAAGACCATGCGCGAGCGCTATGACATCGCCGCGATCACCAACGACATCTACACCAAATGGGATGCGGAATTCCTCGTGCGCTCGGGCTCGCTGACGCCGGATCGCATTGCAGGGGTCGAGACCGGCGGCTGCCCGCATACCGCGATCCGAGAGGATGCCTCGATGAATCTCGCCGCGGTGGCGGACATGCGCGCCAAGTTTCCCGGGCTCGATCTCGTGCTGATCGAATCCGGCGGTGACAACCTCGCTGCCACTTTTTCCCCGGAGCTCGCCGACCTCACCATTTACGTCATCGACGTCGCGGCCGGCGACAAGATCCCGTCCAAGGGCGGCCCCGGCATCACCCGGTCCGACCTCCTTGTCATCAACAAGATCGACCTGGCGCCCCATGTCGGCGCCTCGCTGGAAAAGATGGAGACGGACGCCAGGCGGATGCGCGGCGAGCGTCCGTTCGTCATGACCAACCTGAAGAAGAGCCAGGGGCTCGACCGCATCATCGGCTTTATCGAGGCCAAAGGCGGCTTGAAACGGGACAGCTGACCGACGCGACGACTTAACGCAGGCGTTTCTATCCGTTAACGCCCAGTGGGCGGAGCCATCCGCGGAACCAATTTCGGACAGGGCGATTATCTACCTCCGGTGCCCGGGAGCCGAACCATCCCGGCCGGACCATCGGCCGAGCGGATTATGCTTTTCAGGCGACCCAAGTTGCGTACTGATGCCTCCTCCTTCATTATCTCGGCCACCGGGGTTCACCCTGTTTCGGCACATGGCCGTTCGAGCGGCGTTCATATGTTCCTTGTTTATTGCCGACCTCCCGCTTTCGCCTGAGTAGTCGCGTGGTCCGGCTGGGTTTCATCATCGGCTTCATCGCCCTGCTCGGAGCCTTGCTCTCCGGGCTTGCGGCCTATCGCGTCCACGACCAGGAGCTGGCGCTGGACCGGATCGCGCTGGCGCGCGCGATCGACGTCCATGCGAGCCTGGTCCAGGACCGGCTCACCGAGCGCGAACTGCTTGCGCGGGTTGCCTCCGGCCTGTTCCGGACGCCGTCGGTGCTCAAACCGAACATGCTCGAGCCGCTGCGCTCGGCGATCTACGCCTTCAAGACCGATTTCGTGGTGGCCGGCTGGGTCGCCCGCCTGAAGCCGGACGAGCTTGCCGCAGCGCAGGCCGCCATCGCCAGCGCCGGCTTCCCCAATCCGCAGATCCGCAGCTATGACGACAAGCCGATCGATCCGGCGCGTGTCACTCAGCCGATCGACGTGCTGATGGACCTCGAACCGCGCAGCAATGAGACCAAGGCGCTGCCCGGCCGCAGCTACGACCAGGATCAGGTGCGCAGCGCCATGCTGACACGCGCCAGAGTGGAGAAGAGGTCGGTTGCCTCCGAGCCGGTTCCTCTCCTGCGCGGCGACGGACCGGTCGGCATCATCGTGGCCGCTCCGGTCATCCCCGAGGGCGCGACGGAGCCGGTGGGCTTCATCACATTTTCCTACGAGCTCGCCTCCTTGATGCTGACCAATGACGACATGTCGCTGTTCGCGGTCGCGCTGAAGGATCCGCGCAGGGAGGGTGGCGAGCTTGTCGCCAACGATCAAGGCGTGGTCTCGGCCCGCACGACGGCGGCGGATGGGCCGGCGCCGTCGGCGACGCGCACGGTGAGCTTCGGCGGTCGCGACTGGCAGCTCGGCTATTACGCCAAGACCAACTCGGCGCGCCGCGCCGAGCAGACTGCGATCATCGTGGCGGCGATCGGCTTTGCGATCACCGCGATGGTGTGCGGCCTGTTCGGCTATGTCGCCTACAACAATCTGCGGCTCAGCCGGGAAATCCAGGTCAGAATCGGCTTCGAGCGCCGGCTGACGGCTGTCATCGACGAGCTCAACCACCGGGTCAAGAACATCCTGGCGGTGATCCAGTCGATCGTGACGCGCACGCTGCGCCATGGCTCCGACATCGATGTCGCGCGTGAACTCCTGATCGGCCGCATTCACGCCATGTCCAACGTCGTCTCGCTGCTCAGCGAGAGCCAGTGGCAGGGCGTCAAGCTGAAGGGCCTGTTCGAGGCGCGCGCCATCCCGCACGCCGACCGCATCGCCGTCACCGGTCCGGATATCGCAGTCAGCGCGCGCGCTGCGCAGAGCCTGTCGCTGCTGTTCTTCGAACTGGCCTCGCACTCCGACGAGGGCCTGTCGCTGGTCGGCAAGCATCCGCACATCACCGCCAATTGGACGGTGACGAGCGAGGGGACTGGCGAGGTTTTTCATTTCCGCTGGGAGGAGTTCAACACCAGCGAGGCGACGCGCCGTCCCGATTCCGATTTCGGCCTGATCCTGCTCGACCGCGTCGCGCCCGAGGCGCTCGGCGGCGCCGCCAAGCGCTATTTCACCGACGTCTCCTATGTCTACGAGCTGACCGCGCCGATGGACACGGTCGAGGACATGACCGAGCGCGACCGCACTGACAAGCTTTCAGCACCGATCCGGCCGGTGCGGTAATGCGAGGCTAGCTCTTCGGCCGCAGCACGAGGTCAACCAGATTGCGCGCGTAGGCCGGCGTGATCGGCGCGATGCCGAAGACGTAGCGGTAGAACAGGCCGCCATAGATCGCATCGTAGAGATCCTCCGGCGGTGCTTCCGCCAGAATGCTGCCGTCGTTCTGGCCGGCGGCGATCATCTCGACCAGGGTGTCGCGGCGGAATTGCAGATAGCGGGCGTAGAACAGCTCGGCTGAGCCGGTCTTGGAAATGCATTCGGAGATCACGGCGAGCTGGACCTTGCCGAACTCGCCCTGGAGCGCTTCGGCATAGGCCGCGGCGTGGCGGCGTGCGCGCGCGGCGGCACTGCCGGAGCTTGCAGGCGGTAGCGGCAGCATCCGCGCGGCATGCTGGAGGAAGGCGTCGATCAGCAACGCCTCGCGAGACGGCCACCATTTGTAGATCGTCATCTTGGAGACGCTGGAACGCCGCGCGACCGCGTCGATGGTGGTGGCGGCAAGGCCGGTCGTGGCCATCAGCGCATAGGCGCTCTGGAGAATGGCGTTGGTGGTCTCGATCGACCTTGGCCGGCCGCGCCGGGGCGCGCTGTCGGCTCCCTCACCCCCGCCTTTCACCATCGCCACGCCCGGCCTCCTCGCGCAATCCGCTCCCGCTCCGCATACCGCAGCCGTGATGGTCGGCCTAGCGGAATCGGAAGGTGCCGGGCTAGGCCTGCTGGCGCAAGGCCGCGGGCAGGTCCTGCCGCTTCGACCAGGCGATGTAATACGCGACCGCGGCCATCGCCGCGAAGCCGGCCAGACTCACGGCGATCTGCATCACCACCAGATTGGCGCCGGTGATCAGGATGAGATGTCCGGCAAAGGACAGGAACACGCCGACGCAGAACACGGCGAGCCATTCCTCGCCGCATCTGATGACCGCCTGGAGCGGCCTCAATTGCAGACCGGGATGATCGGCCGGGACCAGATGGGTCGCGAGGAAAGCGAGCGCGAGGAAGTGGACCACGCGATAGGGTGCGAGGTTTTCCTTGTCGGTCGGCGTGATATTGTTGAGTACGATATCCGGCAAGTAGACGGCCAGCGTCGGCGAGTGGCGCATCAGCGTGATCGCCATCGCGAATACGAGATAAGCGCCTGCAAGCACGCGCAGCCAGGTCAGGCCGTGCAGGGCGCGGCCCGACGTGCCGGTCACGGCGAACCAGCCGCCCAGCACCATCAGCATCTGCCAGCAGAACGGGTTGAAGGTCCACTCCTGGTCCGGATAGACCCGGAAATTCCAATCGAACCAGCGCGCCGCGAAGTACAGGGCGACCGATGCCGCCAGCGTTAGGTTCGGACGCCGCAACAGCCCCCACAGCGCGAACGGAAGAAACGCCATCAGCGGGATCATCAGTTGCAGGAGATCGAGGTTCAGCGGCTCTTCCTGAAGCACCAGTCCGCGTACCAGGATGCGCAGCGGATGCTCGATGATCCCGGAAATGTTGTATTCGTGGATGATCTCTGGCGCCATCGATTGCGAGGCGACATAGGCGATGGTGTCGATGTAGATCACGAACAGAACGACATAGGCGGCGTAGAGCCGCCAAACGCGCTGGAAGATGCGCGTCGCTGCGACGACGTAACCACGCTCCAGCGCCATCTTGCCATGAATGATGGCCATGCCATAGCCGGCCACGAACACGAACAGGTCTGCGGCGCCGCTGAAGCCGAAGTTTCGCAGCGTCAGCAAGTTGACGACATTGTTCGGGATGTGGTCGACGAAAATCGACCAGTTGGCGATGCCGAGCGTCAAATAGAGCCGGGCGTCGTGATTGAATGCGGCGAGGTTCGCCTTGACGGACGGTTTCATCGAAAAAAATAGCTTTTGGAATCAGGGGCGCTGCTTGTAGCGGCAACCTCCTGCCTATCCGAGTAGCGATTGCGTGATGAAGGGGGCATTGGTGCCAAATGGCGCAAAATTGCGCGGCGGCGTCCGTGCCCAATTCCGATAAATGCGCTCGTGAGACTTACGACGAAATTTTCTAACCCGCTTGAGCCGTCACTCGGCAGGTTCAGCCGACGCCTCGTCGGCGCCGGCGCGGCTCGCCATGATTCCGAGGGCGACGCCGCCGATCGCCAGGATCGGCAACAGCCGCTTGATCCCGATGGCGCGAACGATTTGGAGTCCCGTGGCGAGCAGCATGGGATCCGCGAGCATGCTCGCGGCCGTCGACTTCGCGGCGCGCTCGGCCGCGATATGGGCTTGCTTGCGCAACTGCCGCTTGTAGGCCCAATAGCTCACTGCAGCAGTCAGGGTCAGCAGAAAGAAAACGCCGGCACCGGCGAGGCAAGCCTGCACCGGACCATATTTTTCCAGCACCGAGATGAATGCCGCCGCGCACAGGAAGCATGTCGTGATGAAGAGCGCGAGCGCCGCGCCCGCCGCCAACGAGGTCAGCCGCACAGTCGTGCCGGTGGATGCGCTGATCCCGTCGATGATGCGCTGAAACATGGCCTTGCTCCTCAAACCCCCACGAGCCGAATCGTCACATGCCGGCACCGACGGCGCCGCAGCGCCGCCATTTCAAAACCCGTTCACGACCTCAGCGGCGCCAGGCGGCACCAATCAGGAAGCCGATGCCGAGCGCGATGCCGACGGTCGCGAGCGGTCGCTGCGTGATCGCGTCTTCCAGCCTCTCCTCGATCGAGCCGTAGGCATCTTGCGCTGCGCCCATCATGGCGCTGCCGCGCTCCGACATGTCGTCGAAGGTCGAATCCACGTTTTCGCGCGCTTGGCGGTAGCCGCGGCGGGCCTGCTTGCCGGCAGAATTGGCAAAGACGTTGAGCGCGTCGGTGATCTGGTCGGTGAGGGCGGCGATATCGTTTTTCACGGCTGCTACTTCCTTCTCGAGGCGTTCTGCGGTGGCCTTGTCAGTCCAGTCTCTCATCCTGGCTTCGCCGTCGGACGTTGACATCGGGAGCTCCGAACTGTTGGCGGTTGAGATGGGCGGAGAACGTTTCGTCGTGACGGAAGTTCCGTCATCGAAACCTCTCAACCTTGTGGGAGCTGCGGCGAATCCGTCGGCAGCAGATGCTCCTTCAGGACCAACGCGACGATCAGAAGCGGCGACGACAGGAACGCGCCCATCGGGCCCCACAGCCATGTCCAGAATGCCAGCGCCAGCAGCACGGCGAGCGCATTGAGCTCCAGCCGCCGGCCGATGATGGTTGGTGTGACGAAGTGCCCCTCCAGGAAGGTGAGGCCGCCAAAGGCAAGCGCCGCCATCAGGCCACCTCCAATGGTCGGAAAAGTGACCAGTCCGACCACGACCAGAATGGCGAACATCGCAACCGGCCCGATAATCGGGATAAAGTTGAGGGTGGCCGCGAGGGCGCCGAGGCCGGCGGGATTGGGCATGCCGATGAGCGCGCAGACCAGGCCCGCGCCGATGCCGACGCCGACATTGATGACAGTCACGGTCAGAAGATAGTTGCCGAGATGGACCTCGATCTCGTTGAGGATTCGAAGCGTGCGCAGCCGCGCGTCGTGATCGCCGAAGGTCATGATCATCGCGCGGCGCAGGTCGCGCCAGCTCGCGATGAACAGGATGAGGGTGACGAAGAACAGCAGAAATTCGGTGAAGGTTGGCGACAAAAATTCCAGCGTCGGCTGCACCCATTCGAATTTCGGCATCTGGAAGCTGTGCAAGCCGTCCGAGCCGCCGCCGACCATCGTCTGCAGCTCCTGCCACAACGCCAGCGGCCGGTCGAACACGTGCAGCTTGTCCTTCAATTGCGCGCCGAGTTCGGGCAGGCGCGAGCTCCATTCCATCAGCGGTGAGGCGATCAGCGCGACGATGAAGCCGACCACGGCGGTCACCGCGATCACGATCGACGCGGCCGCGAGCCCGCGCGGCACTTTCCGCTCCTCCAGGAAGGTTGCCGCCGGCGACAGCATCGTGCCGGTGACGAACGCCATCACGACAGGCAGGAAGAACGCCTTTCCGACATAGAGAACGGCGACCACCGCGATCAGCAGCAGCCCCGCAAGCGCGAATGCGACGAATTCGGTGCGCCGGATCACTGGCGGAAGTTCGCCGTGGCGCTCGGGGAGCGGTGTGCCTTCGCTGTTGCCGGGAATTATACGTTCACTGGGAAGGACGCGCACAATACCTCTCCGGCACGGAAGGCTTCGGTCCGCGTGCCCTATGAAATGAGAAACGTACCAACGCGCCACCGGTTCCATCGCCGCTTCGTGAAGAGACGCTCGCTTGACTGTGACTTGGCGGCCGCATCCTGCCGCGGAACTTATAGCGGCTCGACCGCGTTTATCGGATCAGCGCATCACCCTGATGCAGGCATCCAACGGGGCAGCACATGACCAAGTTCTCTGCAGTCCGACGCCGCTTTCCGCCGCGCCGCATCGCCGCTTTCGCCTTCACAACCGCTTTGCTGGCAGTGCCGTTCGGCACCGCGAGCGCGCAGACGCTGGGTTATACGTACCCGCAGGAGCAGACCTATCCGCAGGATCAGGGTTATTCGCAGGGCTATGCCAGGCCGGGTTATGCGAGTCAGGAGTCGCAGACCTCCGACGAGGATGCCGCATTGCCCGATCGCCTGCGCAAGCAGATCGTCAGCTTCGACCGGAGCGAGCCGGCCGGTACTATCGTCATCGATACCAACAACACGTATCTTTACTATGTGCTCGGCCAGGGCCGCGCCATCCGTTATGGCGTCGGCGTCGGCCGCGAGGGTTTCACCTGGTCGGGCGTGCAGAGCGTCAGCCGCAAAGCGGAATGGCCGGACTGGCACCCGCCGGCGGAGATGATCGCACGCCAGCCCTATCTGCCGCGCTTCGTCGCTGGCGGTCCCGGCAATCCTCTCGGCGCGCGCGCGATGTATCTCGGTTCGAGCGAATACCGCATCCATGGCACCAACGATCCCACCACGATCGGCAAGTTCGTTTCGTCCGGCTGCATCCGCCTGACCAACGAGGACGTCACCGACCTGTTTAGCCGCGTCAATGTCGGCGCCAAGGTCGTGGTGCTGCCGAAGAACGCACCGCTGATGGCGAGAGGCGGAGATTCCCTGCGCAAGCGCCCGGCACCGACGACGTTGCCTTCAGGCAGGCAGGCGCTGAACATTTCGACGTCGGCCGTGAATTAGAGTTGAGCGAGGTTACATGAAGAGACGTTCGATCGGCAAACTGGCAGGTGGCGCGGCGGCGTTCTTCGCCGTCGCCTCCTTCGGCCTCGCGCTGACGCCGTCGGCGCACGCGGAGGACTTTTTCTCGGCGCTGTTCGGCGGCTTCCGCGGGCGGCCGGCGCCGGAGATCCGCATGCCGTTCCCCGGCGATGACATGCCGCGATACGACACGCCGCGCCAGCGGGCCTCCTATGGCGGCGGCACGGCCTATTGCGTGCGCGGCTGCGACGGTCGCTATTTCCCGGCGCAGGGAAACGATGCGGAGAGCAAGGCGCAGTCCTGCAAGAGCTTCTGCCCGGCATCGGAGACTTCGCTGGTCTATGGCGGCAACATCGACGACGCCACGACGGACAAGGGAAAATCCTATTCCGAGCTGCCGAACGCCTTCCGGTACCGCAACGAGATCGTGACGGGCTGCACCTGCAATGGCAAGGATCCGGTCGGGCTCGCTCAGGTCAAGGTCGACGACGATCCCACCTTGCGCAAGGGCGACATCGTCGCGGGCGCGGACGGCCTGGTGGTCGCCAGCCGCAATGCCAACGACCGTCGCGGCGTCGCGATGAACTTCTCTCCGCTGCCGGACTCGGTGCGCGCAAGATTCCGCCAGGTGCCGGTGGTGGCGAAGGAGTAGGGGGAGCTCTTTCCACGTCGTCCTGGCTTTCTCCAGGATGACTGTGAGCGGATAGCGCCCGCAGCCCTACGCCGCCCGGATCTTGCCCAGGAAGTCGCTGACCTGATGACCGAGCTGGCGACTCTGCGTTTCCAGCGTTTCGGAGGCTTGCTTGACGTTCTCGGCGGCCCCGGCTGCGGTATCTGCGTCGGCCTTTACGCCGGAAATATTCTCCGAAACGTTCTTGGTGCCCTGCGCCGCGTATTGCGTGCTGCGGGTGATCTCCTGGGTCGCCGCGCCCTGCTCCTGTACGGCGGCGGCGATGGCGGTGGCGACTTCATTGACCTCGCCGATGATGCCGCCGATCGCCTGGATCGCGTTGATGGCATCGCCGGCGACCTTCTGGATGTCGGCGATCTGCTCCGAAATCTCCTCGGTCGCCTTGGCGGTCTGGCTCGCCAGTGACTTCACCTCGGATGCCACAACCGCAAACCCGCGCCCCGCTTCGCCGGCGCGCGCGGCCTCGATCGTGGCGTTCAGCGCCAGCAGATTGGTCTGTGCCGCAATGGTGTTGATGAGACCTACGACCTCGCCGATGCGTCCCGCGGATTGTGCTAGCCCCTGAACGGTGCTGTCGGTTTCGCGGGCCTGGTTGACGGCGCGGCTGGCGATGCCTGCGGCGTGCGCGGCCTGCTGGCTGATGTCGTTGATCGAGGCTGACAGCTCCTCGGCGGCGGCAGCGACGCTGTCGACGCTCATCGAGGCGTCGTTGGAGGCCTTGCCGGCGATTTGCACGCGGTCGTTGGTCTGGCGCGACACCGCGGACAGATCGCCCGAGGTCTTGCGCATTTCGCCGGAGGCTTCGCTCAATTCGCCGAGCGTCTTGCGCACCGCGCCCTCGAACTCGCCGACATAGGCCTCGACCGCGCGCTGGCGCGCGGTGGCGCCCACATTGCGCTCGCGCTCGTGCGCCTCGATCTTGAGCTTCTCGTTGGCCTGCTGCTTGAAGGTCTCCAGTGCGCCGGCAAGCGCGCCGATCTCGTCCTGGCGATCGAGATAGCCGCTGTCGACCGCGAGGTCGCCGCCGGCGACCTTCAGCATGGCATCGCGGATGGTGTTGAGCGGAGTGATGACGCGGCGGCTGACCAGCATGATTGCGCCGACGGCGAGCCCCATGGCGAGCGCTAGCAGCGTGAGCTGCACGATCAGGGCGCGCTGCGCGCCACTGCGCTGCTCCAGCGTATGCGTCCTGGCGGCGTCGAGCGCGGCTTCCGCTACCGCGACCGCGCTTGCCATGCGGCCGACCGTGAGCGGGCTCCACTGGTTGGCGGTCATCTCGGGCTTCTCGCTCTTTACCAGCGCGTCCGCAAGGCGGTCGCGCAAGGCCAAATATTGCGGCTCGAAATAGGCGGTCTTGGCAGCAGCCACGGCAGAGGTCAGCGCCGGTGCCAGTTGCATGCCAAACGTCGACAATTCCAGCGCCTTCCACATCGCCGCCGTGCCGCCGACATATTGGGTGTAGTTGTAGCGGCCCTCTGGCGTGATCTTCCCCGCCGCCAGCCCGGTCGAGACGATCAGCGAGGCTTCGCCTGCGGTGTTGCGCAGCAGCCAGGCGTTCTGCTTGATCGACAGCAATTGGTCGATCGTGGCGTCCTGATGGTTGACAGTGCCGGCTAGCGTGTTCGACAGCCTGTCGAGCACATCGAGCAGGCCTTGGGTCGTCTCCATGTATTCCTTGGTCAGGCCGGCCCGGCGTTGATCCTTGGCCTTGGCGACGTCGTCCCAGAACTGCGTTTGCTCCTCGATCAGCAGCTTGTAGAGGCGAGCCAGCTCCGGCACCATCGTGCCCGATTGCGGAAAGTCGATGCTAGGCAGCAGCTTGAGCGCGCGAGCCATCGCCGGCATCTGCGCATCGCGCAGGCTCCGCAGATATTTCTCGATTTCGGGGTCCATCGGCTCGGTCGCGTTCAGCAGCCGTGACGTGGTCGACCGGTCGGTGCGCAGATTGTGCATCGCCTTGAACAAATCGGCGGAGGCGTCGGCGATCTGCGAGATGCGGTTGGCGGTCCTGAGGCGATCCCACGACTCGTAGGCAGTAAGCGAGAGCGAGATCACCACACAGACCGACGTGATCGCGATCACCGCCTTCAGCAGCGCGGATACGGTCAGACGATTCAGCATCGAAGTCCCCAATTCCCGTTGCAAAGTTCGTGACGTCGCCCCGGGCAACATCGGAAAAGAGGGGCACGCAAGAATCGGCAATCGCATGCCGTTTGCGGCTCAGGACCCAAACGGTTTCTGCATCTGAAAGGAAAAGGGTAAAGTTTTAGGCAGGCCGGCGGATCGTAGAAGTACGTATTTACTAGAAGTTGCAGAGGGTTGCGGCGATGGAACCGGTGCGGGAGTTGCGCGTTGTGAAACCGTCAGCAACTTTGCCTAAAAGGGGGGTCCTAGCGATGCTGGTCGGCGTACTCGTCACCTTTCTCGTCGTCATTCTCGTGCTTTACCTCATCAACATGTTGCCGATGGATGGCCGAGCCAAGCAGATCGCGCGCGTTGTCGTCATCATCATCGGTATCGTGTCGCTGCTGAAATATCTCGCAGTGTTCTAGCGGACCGTGCTACCGCAAACAAGAAAGCCCCGGCGCGAGCCGGGGCTTTGGCATGAGACCGATCGGGCTCAGCCGTTGGCCTTGGCCTCGCGGCGGCGGGCGGTGAGGATGTATTCGGTGTAGCCGTTCGGCTGCTCGCGGCCCTTGAAGACGAGGTCGCAGGCGGCCTTGAAGGCTGTGCCGTCGAACGCCGGCGCCATCGGCTTGTAGATGGCATCGCCCGCGTTCTGCTTGTCGACCACGACCGCCATGCGCTTGAGCGATTCCATCACCTGTGCCTCGGTGATGACGCCCTGGTGCAGCCAGTTGGCGAGGTGCTGGCTGGAGATGCGCAAGGTGGCGCGGTCTTCCATCAGGCCGACATCGTGGATGTCGGGTACCTTGGAGCAGCCGACGCCCTGGTCGATCCAGCGCACGACATAGCCCAGAATACCCTGGCAGTTGTTGTCGATCTCCTGCTTGACGTCGTCGGGCGCCCAGTTCGACTTCGACACCGGAATAGTGAGGATGTCGGAGAGTTTTGCGCGCGGGCCGCCCTTGGTGAGCTCCTGCTGGCGCGCGGTGACGTTGACCCGGTGGTAGTGCAGCGCGTGCAGGGTCGCGGCGGTCGGCGAGGGCACCCAGGCGGTGGTGGCACCGGCCTGCGGATGGGCGAGCTTCTGCGCCAGCATGTCCGCCATCTTGTCCGGCGCGGCCCACATGCCCTTGCCGATCTGGGCGTGGCCGGGCAGGCCACAGGTCAGGCCCATATCGACGTTCCAGTCCTCATAGGCCTTGATCCAGGCCTGCGCCTTCATCTCGTTCTTGCGGATCATCGGACCCGCTTCCATCGAGGTGTGGATCTCGTCGCCGGTGCGGTCGAGGAAGCCG
This sequence comes from Bradyrhizobium sp. LB13.1, assembly GCF_054056815.1. Classification (NCBI taxonomy): domain Bacteria; kingdom Pseudomonadati; phylum Pseudomonadota; class Alphaproteobacteria; order Hyphomicrobiales; family Nitrobacteraceae; genus Bradyrhizobium; species Bradyrhizobium sp. LB13.1. The sequence continues at coordinate 1,467,330 of NZ_JBSRYQ010000001.1, forward strand.
GTGTTGATGAACATGATGCGCTTGGAGGCGCGCTGGATGCAGGCCTTGAGGTTGACGGTGGTGCGCCGCTCCTCGTCCATGATGCCGACCTTGAGCGTGTTCTCGGGCAGCGACAGCATCTTCTCGACGCGGTCGAAGATCTCGCAGGTCAGCGACACCTCGTCGGGGCCGTGCATCTTCGGCTTGACGATATAGGCAGATCCCGTGCGGCTATTCTTGACCTTGGAGTTGCCCTTGAGGTCGTGAACGGCAAGAAGCCCGGACACGGCGGCATCGAGCAGGCCTTCGGGAATCTCCTCGCCCTTTTCGTCCAGCACCGCGTCGGTGAACATGTGGTGACCGCAATTGCGCATCAGCAGCAGGCTGCGGCCGTGCAGCTTGACCTCGCCCTTGCCATCCGGCGTCTTGTAGCTGCGGTCGGCATTGAGCGAGCGCGTCAGCGCCTTTCCGCCCTTCTCGAAATCGGCCGTCAGCGTGCCGTTCATCAGGCCGAGCGTGTTGCGATAGACCAGCACCTTGTCCTCGGCATCGACCGCGGCGACCGAATCCTCCATGTCGAGAATCGTGGAGACCGCGGACTCCATGATCATGTCGGCGACGCCGGCCGGATCGTCCTTGCCGATCGTGCTGCTGCGGTCGATCTTTACCTCGACATGCATGCCGTTGTTGACGAGCAGCACTGCGCTCGGCGCGGCCGCGTCGCCCTGGAAGCCTGCGAATTGCGCGGCGTTCTTCAGCGCGGTGGCGTTGCCGCTCTTCAGCTTCACCGCGAGCTGGCCCGCGACGACGCTATAGGCGGTGATGTCGGTGTGGCTGCCGGTCGCCAGCGGCACGGCGGCATCGAGGAACGCTTTTGCTTTCGCGATTACCTTGTCGCCGCGCGCCTTGTTGTAGCCCTTGCCGCTCTCGGAAGGATCGTGCGGGATCGCATCGGTGCCGTAGAAGGCGTCATAGAGCGAGCCCCAGCGCGCATTCGCCGCGTTCAGCGCGTAGCGCGCATTGGTCAGGGGCACAACGAGCTGCGGGCCGCAGATCTTGCCGATCTCCTCGTCCACATTGGTCGTCTCGACCTTCTGCGTCACCGGCTCAGGGACGAGATAGCCGATCTCCTTGAGGAAAGCGGTATAGGCATTGAGGTCGAACGCCTTGCCCTTGTTGGCGCGGTGCCAGTCGTCGATCTTGGCCTGCAGCGTGTCGCGCAGCGCCAGCAATGCGCGGTTCTTCGGCCCCAGCTCCTTGATGATGGCGGCGAGCCCGGCCCAGAACGCATCCGGCGCGATTCCCGTCTTCGGGGCCGCTTCCTTGGCGATGAAATCGAACAGGACGGGAGCGATCTTCAATCCGTGGGCGTCGACGCGTTCCATGATGGGCTTTCTCGTTGGAAATCGATGTTTTTGGCTGCTTTTGACCAGACAGCAGCAAAATGCGCCCCAAGGGAGCAGCTTTCGGGGCCTTATTAGCCCCAAAATCGGGGCCGTGAGAAGGCCCCCGACGTCTGTCAAAATGTCAAGGCGCGGTGGGCGGCCACGCACCGGCGTCATTCTCCGCGAAGGCGGGGAAATCTAGTACGCCGCGGCCTCTGGCTGAATCACTGCTGTCGGTGGAATCCGCCCTGGGTCGCCCGGTCAAGCCGGCCGACGACAGCGGAGCAGCAGCCCGGCTTCAAATATTCGCGGCGAGGTCCACGACTTCGTCGAACAGCACGCCGGTCGTCTTCAGCATCTGCTCGATCTCGTCGGCCGCCTCGGCGACCGTCCGCGTCGAGGTGTCGATCACGAGCTCGGCGGCCTGCGGCGTCTCGTAATCGTTGCCGATGCCGGTGAACGACGCGAGCGCGCCGGCGCGGGCCTTCTTGTAGTGTCCCTTGGGATCGCGCTCTTCGCACACGCCGGCCGGGGTCGCGACATGAATCTCGCGGAACGAAGTGTCGGCGATGCGGCGCGCGGCGGCGCGGTCCTCGCGGGCGGGCGAGACGGCGGCGACAATGGCGATATGGCCGTTGCGCGCGAGATGCGTCGCGACTTCGGCGAGACGGCGGATGTTCTCGCTGCGATCGGCGGCCGAGAAGCCGAGATCGCTGTTGAGCCCGGCGCGCAGCGTGTCGCCGTCGAGCAGGATCGGCGAGCCGCCATTCGAAAACAGCCGCCGCTCCAGCGCCTTGGCCAGCGTCGACTTGCCGGACGCCGGCAGGCCCGTAAGCCAGACCACGGCGCCGTTGTGCTGATAGCGCGCAGACCGTTCGTCGGGCCGCAGCGCGGATTCCACCGGCACGATGTCCACGGGCAGGGCGCGCTGGCCGGCATCGACCGACAGCACGAGGCCGCCGCCCGCGATGCGCCCAGACACCTCGATCACGATGCGGCCAGTGCGCGGGTTCTCGGTGTAGGGGTCGGTGGCAATCGAATTGGAAAGAGAGATGTCGATCTCGCCGACATGGTTACGGCCGATCGCCTTGTTCTCGACGCTCGACAGTTCGCCCGGATCGACGGCTTTCTCGATCGCGACGACGGTGGCGCGGCTTTCCTTGGGTCCGCAGCGCACCAGGAGCTGGTCGCCCTTGGCCAGCGGCTTGTCGTGCAGCCAGAAGATCCGCGCGCGCAACCGCCGCGTCTCACGCGGGGCGCTGTTGGCATGCGCGATGATATCGCCGCGCTCGACGAACAGCTCGCGGTCGAGCGTGATGCCGACCGAACGGCCCGCACCCTGGCGTCCCGCAACCGGCGTCACCGGCCAGCTCTCGACCGTCTTGATCCTGGCGATCTTGCCGGCCGGCATGATCACGATCTCGTCGCCGGCGATGAGGCTGCCGGATTCGATACGGCCAGCCACGATGCGGCGGTCGTCGAATTTGTAGATCGCCTGCACCGGCAGCCGCAGCGCCAGCGCCTCCAGCGGCTGGGCCGGCTCGAGCCTGTCCAGCGCCTCGACCACAGTCGGGCCCTTGTACCAGCCGATCCGGTCGGTGCGCTCGGCGACGCCGTCGCCGTCGCGGGCGGAAATCGGAATCACGGCCGTGGGCTTCACGCCGAGGCCCAGCAGATGCGCCGAGATCTCGTCGCTGATTTCGTTGAAGCGCTCGGCGGAGAAGTCGACGCGGTCCATCTTGTTGACGACGACCGCGACCTGCTTCACGCCGAGCAGATGCAAGAGATAGCCGTGTCGTCGGGTCTGATCGCGCACGCCTTCGAGCGCGTCGATGATCAGCACCGCGCCGTCGGCCTGCGAGGCGCCGGTGATCATGTTGCGCAGGAATTCGGCGTGGCCGGGCGCGTCGATCAGCACGATGTCGCGCGAATTGGTGCGGAAGCGGATCTGCGTGGTGTCGATGGTGATGCCCTGGTCGCGCTCGGTCTGGAGCGCATCGAGCAGGAATGACCATTCGAACGGCATGCCGCGCCGCGCGCTGACGGCCTTGAGCATCTCGAGCTTGCCGTCGGGCAGGCTGCCGGTCTCGTGCAGCAGGCGGCCGACCAGCGTCGACTTGCCGTGGTCGACATGGCCGACGATGACGATGCGGACTTGGGGCCGCGTGGTGCCGTTCGGCGTGGCGGGCGAAGCGGGGGTGACGATCATGTTCATACGGCGCTCGCGTCCTTGATCAGAGATAGCCGGCGACACGGAGGCGCTCGAAAGCGTCCTCGGTCTCGTGGTCGAGCGCGCGCCCGGCACGTTCCGGCACCTTGGTCTCCTCGAGCTCGACCAGGATCTCGTCGATGTTCGACGCCGTCGAAGCGACTGGATTGGTGATGTCCTGATCGCCCAGCGAGCGGTAGCGCTTGCCGTTTTGCGAGAGATAAAGCGGAATGATCGGGATGTTCTCGCGCTTGGTGTAGGCCCAGATGTCGGACTCGGTCCAATGCAGGATCGGGTGAATGCGCAGATGCGCGCCTTGCGGCGGCGAGGCGTTGAAATGATCCCAGAACTCCGGCGGCTGGTCGCGCACGTCCCAATTGCCCTCCAGGCCGCGCGGCGAGAACACGCGCTCCTTGGCGCGCGTCGCCTCCTCGTCGCGGCGGATGCCGGCAATCAGGCCGTCAAAACCGTATTTGCCGAGCGCCATCTTGAGACCCTCGGTCTTGCGCGCGGCGGAACGGGCGGCGGGGGGCAGCGTTGGGTCGACGGCATCGATGGGCGGGCAGGGCTCGACGCGCAGATCCAGCTCCCACTCCTTGCCGTAGTGATCGCGGAAGCGATACATCTCCGGAAACTTCTTGCCGGTGTCGACATGAAGGGCCGGGAACGGCAGGCGGCCGAAGAACGCCTTGCGCGCCAGCCAGATCATGACATTGGAGTCCTTGCCGAGCGACCACAGCAGGGCAATCTTCTTGAGGCGACCGAAGGCTTCGCGGAAGATATAGATACTCTGGGCTTCAAGCTGGTCGAGATGGTCCATGCTCGGGGCAAGGTCAGCAGAAAATTCTTTCGCGGGCGCGCGCACGGTGAATGCGGGGCTGCTCAGTCCGTTTGCTGCGGAATCGTCCTTGAGAAGATGCATCTCTGCCACTTTGCGTTTGGAGGCGAAAATTCTATAGTTGCGGTGCGGGAGAGAAGAAAAAATTTTCTCTTTGCGCGCTCGAAACGACACATATATAGAAAATAATTCCAGTCAACCCCGGATGGTGGGGGAAGCGAGTATCGCATGCGGTTCTTGCCGGTGTTTCTCGATCTCAAGGCCGGCCCGGTGGTCCTCATCGGCGCGGGTGAGCTTTTGCGCGCCAAGTTGCGTGTGCTCGCCGCTGCCGGTGCGCGCATTCGCGTGCATACGATCGACGGCAATCAGGACTTGGGTTTGAGCCCTGCGGACGCAGTGCGTATCGAAGTTGTGGCCGGCGATCCGCTCGCCGCCGATCTCGCCGGCGTCATCGCCATCGTTTGCGCAGGCGCGGGGGATATCGGTGTGGCGATGTCGGCCCGCGCCAAGGCGCTCGGCCTGCCCGTCAACGTCATGGACGATCTCGAACATTCCAGCTTCATCTTCCCTGCGATCGTCGATCGCGGCGATGTCGTGGTCGCTGTCGGTACCGGCGGAACGTCGCCGGTCGTCGCGCGGCGCGTGCGCGAAAAGATCGAGGCGTTGCTGCCGGCGCGGATCGGCGAGCTTGCCGAGTTCATCGGCGGCTTCCGCAAATCCATCAACGAACGTATTGCCGAGTTTCCGCTGCGCCGCCGCTTCTGGGAGCGCGTCATCGACGGCCCGATCGGCGCCGCCGTTCTGGCCGGCCGCAAGGGCGAGGCTGGAGCGGCGCTGAACAGGATCACCGATCCGTCCGCGTTCGCGCGCGCCGACAAGCCGGAAGGCTCCGTCGCACTGGTCGGCGCCGGACCCGGCGATCCGGATTTGCTCACCATCAAGGCGCTGCGCGCATTGCAGGACGCCGATACCGTCTTCCATGACGAACTGGTTTCGCCCGAAATTCTCGACCGCATCCGCCGCGACACCACGCGCGTGCCGGTCGGCCGCCGCGTCGGCAAGCCCGGCATCGGGCAGGACGCGATCAACAGGCGCATGATCGAGGCCGCGCAATCCGGCCAGCGCGTGGTGCGGCTGAAGGGCGGCGATCCCTTCGTGTTCGGCCGCGGTGGCGAAGAAGTCGAAGCCCTGCGTGCAGCTGTCGTTGCCCTATTCGATCATTCCCGGCATCACCGCAGGGCTCGGCGGCGCCGCCGATTTCGAGGTGCCGCTCACCTACCGTCATGAAGCGACCCGCATCACCTTCCTCACCGCGCACAAGGCGCGCGACGCGGAGACGGTGGACTGGTCGACGTTGACCGACGCAAAGATGACCGTCGTGGTCTACATGGGCATGACGGCTGCCCCCGCGATCCGCGCCGGCCTGTTTGCCGCCGGCCGTTCGCCGGAGACGCCGGTCGGCGTGTTCGCCCGCGTCACGCGTCCCGATGCGCAAGGCGCGATCGGCACGCTGCGCGACCTGCCCGAACTGGTGCGGCGGACCAACGGCGGCCCCGCCATTCTCATCATCGGCGATGTGGTCCGGCATGCCGGCTCGCTTCGCCGCCAAACCCCAAAGCAAATCATCTCTGACCTATTGGATGCAGCCGAATGACCTCCCCGCTTGAACAGAAGAAGATCAAAATCGCCGGCCCCTCGGTCGTAACCGCCAACCGTACCTGGGACGGCATCGTCGTTTACCGCACCGCCGCCATGAGCTGGTCCGCGGACCTGTCGGAAGCCGCGATCGTGCGCAACTCCGACGAGGCGAAAGCGTTGCTTGCGGAGTCTGTTGCCGATGACGTCGGCGCGATCGGTCCCTATATCGCACCAGTACAGGTCGGTGCGGACGGCAAGATCGAACCCGGAAATCTGCGCGAACAGATCCGCCGCACCGGCGTGACCATCGGACAGCCGGTACAGGTTTAAGGCGTTTTCTTATGTATGCTTACGATGAAATCGACCGCACGCTCGTCAACGAGCGCGTCTCGGAGTTCCGCGACCAGGTGAAGCGCCGCCTCTCCGGCGAGCTCACCGAGGACGAGTTCAAGATCCTGCGGCTTCAGAACGGCGTCTACCTGCAACTGCACGCCTACATGTTCCGCGTCGCGATCCCCTACGGGACGCTGGCATCGAACCAGTTGCGGGCGCTCGCTCATGTCGCGCGCAAATACGACCGCGGCTACGGCCATTTCACCACGCGGCAGAACATCCAGTTCAACTGGATCAAGCTCGCCGAATTGCCGGATGCGCTGGCTGATCTCGCCGAGGTCGGCATCCATGCGATGCAGACCTCCGGCAACAACATGCGTAACGTCACCTCGGACCAGTGGGCCGGCGTCGCGCCCGGCGAGATCGAAGACCCCCGCATCTGGTCGGAGCTGATCCGCCAGCACACCACGCTGCATCCGGAATTCTCGTTCCTGCCGCGCAAGTTCAAGATCGCAATCACCGCGTCGGACCATGACCGCGCGGCGATCAAGATCCACGATATCGGCCTGCGCCTGATCAAGAACGAGAAGGGCGAGACCGGCTTCGAGGTACTGGTCGGTGGCGGGCTCGGCCGCACGCCGTTCATCGCCAAGACCATCAAGCACTTCGTGCATGGCCGCGACATCCTCAGCTATATCGAAGCGATCCTGCGCGTCTACAATCAGTACGGCCGCCGCGACAACATCTACAAGGCGCGCATCAAGATCCTGGTGCACGAGCTCGGCATCGAGAAATTCTCGCGCGAGGTCGAGGAAGAGTGGCAGCACATCCGCAACTCCTCGCTCCAGATCGACGACGAGGTGATCGAGGACATCCGCTCGCGCTTCGCCTACCCGTCCTACGAGAAGCTGCCGCACATGCCGGACCAGCTGCGCCAAGCCGCGGCCGATCCTGATTTCGAGGCGTGGCGCAAGAACTCGGTCGCCCCGCACAAGGTCCAGGGCTATTCCATCGTCACGATCTCGCTGAAGCCGATCGGCGCGCCTCCGGGCGATGCCACCGCAGAGCAGATGGATGCACTGGCCGATCTCGCCGACAAATACTCATTCGGTGAGATTCGCGTCGGCCACGAGCAGAACCTCGCTCTGCCGCACGTTGCCAAGCGCGACCTGCCGGCCCTGTGGAAGGCGCTGGACAAGCTCGGGCTGGCGACACCGAACGTCAATCTGATCACCGACATCATCGCCTGCCCGGGGCTCGACTATTGCTCGCTGGCGAATGCGCGCTCGATCCCGATCGCGCAGGAATTGACGCGGCGCTTCGCCAATCACGAGCTCGCCAATCTGATCGGCCGTCTCCACATCAACATCTCCGGCTGCATCAATGCATGCGGCCATCACCATGTCGGCCATATCGGCATTCTCGGCGTCGAGAAGAACGGCGAGGAAGTCTACCAGATCACCATCGGCGGCCGCGCCGACGAGAGCGCCGCACTCGGCAATCTGATCGGCCCTGGCGTCAAGTTCGACGAGGTCGCCGACGTCGTCGAGGACATCGTGGAGGCCTATCTGGCGCTGCGCGAGCGGCCGGAAGAGCTGTTCATGGACACCGTAAAGCGCCTCGGCGTCGAACCCTTCAAGGAGCGCGTTTATGCCACTCGTTAACGGCGGAAAGATCGTCGACGACAGCTTCGTCAAGCTCGCCGTAGACACGCCGCTGCCCGAGGGCGGCGACATCCTGGTGCCGGCCGAGCGCTTCGTCGGCGAGGCGGATGCGTTGCTCAAGCGGACCGGCAAGATCGGCGTGATCTGGCCGAATAATCGCGACATCGCCGAGCTGGTGCCGTATCTCGGCAAGATTGCCGTCGTCGCGCTGGTGTTCCCGACCTTCCGCGACGGACGCGCCTACAGCCAGGCGCGGCTGCTGCGCGAGCGCTACAATTATCGCGGCGACCTGCGTGCCACCGGCCAGATCCTGCGCGACCAGTTCGTGTTCATGCTCCGCGCCGGCTTCGATTCCTTCGACGTCAAGAAGCAGGCCGACGCGGAAGCCTTCATGCAGACCGCGAAGCGCTATTCGGTATTCTACCAGCCGACCGGCGACGGCCGGATCACGGCACTGCACCGGCGCATGCAGCTGCGTCACTCTGAGGGTGTCGGCACGTGAACGCAATCGCGCCTCAGGTTCCGTCGATGTCCGTCTCTGCGCTGCCCTCAGCGGAGGAGCTCGATCATGCCCTACGCGATGCCTCGCCCGCTGAAATCATTGCCGCTGCGCTGAAGACGGTCGGGCGCGAGAAGCTGGCGCTGGTGTCGTCCTTCGGCACGGAATCGGCGACGCTGCTGAAAGTCATGGCTGACGTCGATCCGGCGATTCCCGTGATCTTCCTCGATACCGGCTGGCTGTTCGAGGAGACGTTGGCCTATCGCGACACGCTGATCGCGACGCTGGGCCTGACGGACGTCCGCTCGATCAAACCTGCCGAAGAGACGCTGTCGCGCGAAGATCCCGACCGCGACCTCTGGTTCTCGGATCCCGACGCTTGCTGCCGTATCCGCAAGGTCGAGCCGCTGGCGCGTGCGCTGAAACCGTTCGATGCGTGGCTCAACGGCCGCAAGCGCTTCCAGGGCAGCACGCGCGCCGACATTCCGGTGGTCGAGGACGACGGCGCGCGGTTGAAGTTCAATCCTTTCGCCAATGTCTCGCGCGAGGAACTCGAGGCGATTTTCGCCCGCGCCAAATTGCCGCGCCATCCTCTGGTGGAGTCCGGTTTCCTGTCGGTTGGGTGTATGCCTTGCACGAGCAGAACGGCTGAAGGCGAAGACGAACGCGCCGGTCGGTGGCGCGGCCGGGCCAAGACAGAATGCGGCATCCACACGATGAAGATTTCGTAGCACAGTCGCGCTGCCCGGCTACGAACAAGAAAATCCGGTTCCGTTGACTTAAGCCCGTTTGGATCCGAGTTATGCCTGCAGGTCTTCGCTGACACCGACGTCATCGAAGTGAATGGAGATGGACATGATGCGCCGTATCGTTCCGCTCGCTGCAGGACTTCTCGTGACAGGCTTGCTGGCAAGCTCGGCTCTCGCCGCCGACATCAATCTGCTGAACGTATCGTATGATCCGACGCGTGAGCTCTATGCCGAGTTCAACAAGGCGTTCGCCAGTGCCTATCAGAAGGAAACCGGCAAGAGCGTCGAGATCAAGCAGTCGCATGGCGGCAGCGGGTCGCAGGGCGCGCGCTGTGATCGACGGATTGCAGGCCGACGTGGTGACGCTTGCGCTCGCCTACGACATTGACGCTATCGCGGGCAAAGGCCTCACGGCGGCCGACTGGCAGAAGCGGTTGCCGCAAAATTCATCGCCCTACACCTCGACCATCGTGTTTCTGGTCCGCAGGGGCAATCCCAAAGGCATCAAGGACTGGGACGATCTGCTCAAGCCGGGTGTCGCGGTGATCACGCCGAACCCGAAGACGTCGGGCGGTGCGCGCTGGAATTATCTCGCGGCTTGGGGTTTTGCGCAGAAGAAATACGGTTCAGTCGACAAAGCGAAGGACTTCATCGGCAAGTTGTATCAGCAGGTGCCGGTGCTCGACACCGGTGCGCGCGGCGCGACCGTGACCTTCGTCGAGCGCGGCGTCGGCGACGTGCTGCTCGCCTGGGAGAACGAGGCCTATCTGGCGCTGAAGGAATTCGGTCCGGAGAAATTCGAGATCGTGGCGCCGCCGCTCTCGATCCTGGCGGAACCGCCGGTGACCATCGTCGACAAGGTTGCCGATAAAAAAGGCACCCGCAACGCCGCCGACGCCTACCTTCAATATTGGTATACCAAGGAAGGTCAGGAAATCGCGGCACGCAACTTCTATCGTCCGCGCGATCCCGAGATCGCCAAAAAATATGAAAACTCCTTCGCAAAGGTCGAGCTGTTCACGATCGACGATGTGTTCGGCGGCTGGACCAAGGCGCAGAAGGAACATTTTGCCGACGGCGGCGTCTTTGATCAGATCTACAAGAACTGATCGGGCGCTGGCGAAGGGGCGTTAACAGGGGGCCTGGTGAGCGCAGTCGCAGCACGACGCCGGACATTGCCGGGCTTCGGTCTCACGATGGGACTGACGCTTTCCTGGTTGTCGATCATCATCCTGATTCCGCTCGCCGGGCTGTTCCTGAAATCACTGGAGCTGAGCCTGGAACAGTTCTGGGCCATCATCTCCAGCCGCCGCACCCTGAACGCGCTTCGCGTCTCCTTCGGGCTCGCGTTTGCGGCGGCCTGCGTCAATCTGGTGATGGGCAGCATCATCGTCTGGGCGCTGGTGCGCTACCGCTTCCCCGGTCGGCGACTGTTCGATGCCATCGTCGACGTGCCCTTCGCGTTGCCGACGGCGGTCGCCGGCGTCGCGCTGACCGCGTTGTTCGCCGAGAAGGGTTGGCTCGGCGCGCCACTTGCGGCGGCCGGCATCAAGGTGGCGTTCACGCCGCTCGGCATCTTCGTCGCGATGATCTTCATCGGCATTCCCTTCGTGGTGCGCACGGTTCAACCGGTGCTCCAGGATCTCGATCCCGAGATCGAGGAGGCCGCGGGCAGCCTTGGCGCCAGCCGCTGGCAGACCATCATCCGCGTGATCCTGCCCTCGCTCGGGCCGGCGCTGCTCACCGGGCTTGCGCTCGCCTTCGCCCGCGCCGTCGGCGAATACGGCTCGGTGATCTTCATCGCCGGCAATCTGCCGAACGTGTCCGAGATCGCGCCACTCCTGATCGTGATCCGGCTGTCGGAGTTTCGTTATGCCGACGCGACCGCCATCGCTGTGGTCATGCTCGTCGTGTCTTTCGTCATCATCTTCGCCGTCAACCGGCTCCAGCGCTGGGCGCGGAGCCGGATCCCGGCGCGCTGAGGGCGGATCATGACGATGCAGATCGCTGATTCCGTATCACTCTCGGCCCCCGACGCCAAGGCACGCGCGCATGCGGCAGCTGCGCGGAACAGCCTTCGCACCGAACCACGCGCGGTCCGCATCATTATCATCGCGCTGGCGATGATCTTTCTCTCTGTCTTCGTTGTGCTGCCGCTGGTGGTCGTGTTCGCGCAGGCCTTCTCGAAGGGAATCCTCGCTTATCTCGCCGCGCTGGCCGACCCGGAGGCGTTGTCCGCGATCAAGCTGACACTGGTGGTAGCCGCGATCTCAGTCGGCCTCAACCTCGTGTTCGGTCTCGTCGCGGCCTGGGCCATCGCGAAGTTCGAGTTTAGGGGCAAGACCTTCCTGATCACGCTGATCGACCTGCCGTTCTCGGTGAGCCCGGTGATCTCGGGCCTCGTCTTCGTGCTGCTGTTCGGCGCGCAGGGCTATTTCGGGAGCTGGCTGCGCGATCACGACATCCAGATCCTGTTCGCCGTGCCCGGCATTGCGCTCGCGACCACCTTCGTGACCTTCCCCTTCGTGGCGCGCGCGCTGATTCCGCTGATGCAGGAGCAAGGCACGCAGGAGGAGGAGGCCGCGATCTCGCTCGGCGCCTCGGGCCTGCAGACCTTCTTCCGTGTCGCGCTGCCCAATATCAAATGGGGCGTGCTCTATGGCGTCCTGCTCTGCAACGCGCGCGCGATGGGCGAGTTCGGCGCAGTGTCCGTCGTCTCCGGCCATATCCGCGGCGAGACCAACACCATGCCGCTCCTGGTCGAGATTCTCTACAACGAATACCAGTTCGTCGCGGCGTTCGCGATCGCATCGCTCCTCGCAATGCTGGCGCTGATCACGCTGATCGCCAAGACCGTTCTCGAACATCATCTCGACGAAGGACACGACGCAAGTGACCATTGAAGTCAGGAATCTCGTCAAGAAGTTCGACAGCTTCAAAGCCCTCGATGGCGTCGACCTCAAGGTCGACAACGGCGAGCTGCTGGCGCTGCTCGGCCCGTCCGGTTCCGGCAAGACCACGCTGCTGCGCATCATCGCCGGCCTCGATTGGCCTGATTCAGGTGACGTCGCCTTCAACGGCGAGGACGCGCTGGCGCAGGGCGCGCGCGAACGCCACGTCGGCTTCGTATTCCAGCACTATGCGCTGTTCCGCCACATGACGGTGTTCGAGAACGTCGCCTTCGGCCTCCGCGTGCAGCCGCGCGCCATCCGCAAGGATGAGTCTACCATTCGTGCACGCGTCAAGGAGCTGCTTGATCTTGTGCAGCTCGACTGGCTCGCCGACCGCTATCCGAGCCAGCTTTCGGGTGGCCAGCGCCAGCGCATCGCACTCGCCCGCGCGCTCGCTATCGAGCCGCGCATCCTGCTGCTCGACGAACCCTTCGGCGCGCTCGACGCCAAGGTGCGGAAAGAGCTGCGCAGATGGCTGCGGTCGCTGCACCACGAGATCAACGTCACATCGATCTTCGTCACCCATGACCAGGAGGAGGCGCTGGAAGTCGCCAACCGTGTCGTGGTGATGGACAAGGGCAGGATCGAGCAGATCGGTTCGCCCGACGACGTCTACGAAACTCCGGCGACGGCCTTCGTCCACGGCTTCATCGGTGAGTCCATCGAGCTGCCGGTCAAGATCGAAGGTGGCGTCATCAGGCTCGGCGATCGGCCGCTGCGGCTTGCGGCCGACGGCCTTGCGCCTGGCGCGTCAAGACTGTTCGTGCGGCGACACGACATGCTGGTCGGGCCGCCCGGCAGCGGCGCTTTCGAGGGCGCGGTTCAGCACGTCCGGAATTTCGGCCCCGTGCAGCGGGCCGAGGTCGCCCTGTCAGGCGGCGAGACCATCGAGATCGACGCCCCCCGCGACAGGGAACTGCGCGCCGGCGATACGATTGGCCTGGAGCCCCGCCGCTACCGGATATTTGCGGGCGCCTGAGCCGGCTCGACGGGTCAATTTTTCTTCAATATTCACCTTTCAGCCACGGTTGCTATGCAACAACGGCCCCTGATTTGGGGGCTTCTGTTCATGCGCGCCGCGGCCGCGATACTCATCACTTTGCTGCTCGCCGGCTGCGCCGGCAACGAAGCGCCGGTCCAGCAGCCGTCCATGTATGCCGATATGTCCGTCCCCGGCACCAAGCTCGATGCGCAGGCGGCTGCGATCATGATCTCGCAATACCGCCAGAATAACGGGCTCGGCACCGTCGTGATCGACCCCGATCTGATGCGGCTCGCCGAATCCCAGTCACTGGCCATGGCGGCGGCCAACAAGATGGACCATGACGTCCGCGCGCCGCTGGCCAAGCGCCTCAGCGCCGGCAGCTATCCGGCGAATGTTGCGGTTGAGAACGTCTCGGCCGGCTATCATACGCTGGCGGAAGCGTTTTCCGGCTGGCGCGACTCGCCCCCGCACCGCGCCAACATGCTCAAGAGCGGTGTCACAAAATTGGGCATAGCGGCGGGTTATGCTCCCGGCACCAAATACAAGGTGTTCTGGACCATGATCCTGGCCTCGACCGACCCCCGATAAGCCAGACTTGATCCCGGGATGCATTGACGCCGCGGCGAAACTGTCGCCACGGTGGCTCGCCTTTTGCTACTGTTCCCACATGACAGATCATAGCCCGGAAATCGCAACAGTCCCCGCGAATGCGCAACGCGTCCTGGTCCTCCAGGGCGGCGGCGCGCTCGGCTCCTATCAGGCCGGCGCCTATCAGTCGCTCTGCCATGCCGGCTTCGAGCCGGAATGGGTGGCCGGCATCTCGATCGGCGCGATCAACGCCGCGATCATTGCCGGCAACGAAGGGCAGACGCGGGTCAAGCGGCTCAAGGAATTCTGGGAGATGGTCTCCGCGCCGGTGCCGTGGAAGCCGATCGGCAAGAGCGATCACAGCCGCGAGCTGTTCAACTCCAGCAGCGCCGCGCTCATCGCAACGTTCGGCGTGCCCGGCTTCTTCGTGCCTCGCCTGCCTCCGGCGCTGCTCTGGCCCCCCGGCAGCCCACAGGCGCAGAGCTACTACGACACCGCGCCACTGAAGAAGACACTGGAGCGCCTTGTCGATTTCGACCGCATCAATGACTTGAAGACACGGCTGTCGGTCGGTGCGGTCGGCGTCACCTCCGGCAACTTCAAGTATTTCGACAATTACGAATTCAAGAAGCGTGGCAAGAAAATCGGCCCGGAGCACATCATGGCCTCCGGCGCGTTGCCGCCGGGCTTTCCGTCCGTCGTGATCGACGGCGAGCATTATTGGGACGGCGGCATCGCCTCCAACACGCCGCTCGACTACGTGCTGGACGCCGAGGTCGACCGCGACCTCCTGATCTTCCAGATCGACCTGTTCAGCGCCCGCGGCGATCTGCCGACGTCGCTGCTCGAGGCCACCGAGCGCGAGAAGGACATCCGCTTCTCCAGCCGCACGCGGATGAACACCGACAAGAACAAGCAGGTGCACAACGCCCGCAGGGCCGTGCGCGACCTGATTTCCAAATTGCCCGATTATCTCAAGAACGACCCTTCCGTGGAATTCCTTGCCAAGGTATCGCGCGAAAGCACTGTTACTGTGGTGCACCTGATCTACCGCAGCAAGAACTACGAATCCTCGTCCAAGGATTACGACTTCTCGCATGTCGCCATGGTCGAGCATTGGGAAGCCGGCGTGCGCGATGTGCATCTGTCGATGCGCCACAAGGACTGGCTCGAGCGGCCGCAATCGGGCGAGACCATGGTGACCTACGATCTCACGGGGGACGTCACCGCGCCCCCGCCAAAAAGGAGCGAATGAATATGGGTAGTCTGTCAGGCAAGAATGCCGTCGTGACCGGGTCGACCAGCGGCATCGGGCTCGCCTATGCGCGCGCCTTCGCCGCCGCCGGCGCCAATGTCGTCATCAACGGGTTCGGCTCGCCGGAGGACATCGAGAAGGAGCGCGCCAAGATCGAGTCCGATTTCGGCGTGAAGGCGGTCTATTCGCCTGCCGACATGACCAAGCCGGCCGAGATCGCCGGGATGATCGCGCTCGGCGAGAAGAGTTTCGGTTCGGTCGACATCCTCGTCAACAATGCCGGCATCCAGTTCGTCTCGCCGATCGAGGAATTCCCGCCGGAGAAGTGGGATCAGATCATCGCGATCAACCTGTCCTCGGCCTTCCATGCCATTCGCGCCGCCGTGCCCGGCATGAAGAAGAAGGGCTGGGGCCGCATCATCAATACCGCTTCCGCGCACTCGCTGGTCGCCTCGCCCTTCAAGTCGGCCTATGTGTCGGCCAAGCACGGCATCGCCGGCCTGACCAAGACCGTGGCGCTGGAGGTCGCGACCAGCAAGATCACCTGCAACTGCATCAGCCCCGGCTATGTCTGGACGCCGCTGGTAGAGAGGCAAATTCCCGACACGATGAAGGCGCGCAACCTTACGCGCGAGCAGGTGATCAACGACGTGCTGCTCGATGCGCAGCCGACCAAGGAGTTCGTCACCTCCGAGCAGGTCGCGGCACTCGCGCTGTTCCTGTGCGGCGACGATGCCGCGCAGATCACCGGCACCAACCTCTCGATCGACGGCGGCTGGACCGCGGAGTAGGGGACTACGGCTGGCGAATGGCGGAGCCGAGCTCCGCCATTTTCGTTCAGTGTGTCCAGGCCAGCGCCGTCACGAATGCCGAGGACAGGTTCAGCTCGGCGAACATGATCTTGCCGGCGACCACGAACAGCACGCTGGCAAGTGTCAGGCGCAGTACCGTCTCGGGCACGCGCGTCGCGCTGAAGCTGCCGACGATGATGCCGGGCAGCGAACCCAACAGCAGCACGCCCATCAGCGCCCAATCGACGTCGCCAAGCGCCCAGTGCCCGATTCCGGCGACCAGCGTCAGCGGGACCGCATGGGCGATGTCGGAGCCGACGATGGTCGCCATCGGCAGGCGCGGATAGAGCAGCAGCAGGACGGTGACGCCGACGGCGCCGGCGCCGACCGATGAAATCGAGACCAGCACACCGAGCACGATTCCGGTGACGACCGTCGCGATCGCAGTGGTGCGGTCATCGACCTGCTCCAGGCGCCGCCGATAACGCTCCATGATCGCCTTGCGGAAGATCAGCGAGGTCGCAGTCAGCAACAGCGCAAAGCACAACACCAGATTGACCAGGCCGCGCTCGGAATCGCTCTTGAGGTCGAGCTTCCACAGCACGAGCAGCGTCAGCGCGCTCGCCGGAAGGCTGCCGCAGGCGAGCCGCAGCACGGCCGGCCAGTGCACGCTGCGCGACCAGCCATGCACCACGCTGCCGCCGGTCTTGGTGGCGGCCGCATAGAGCAGGTCGGTGCCGACCGCGGTCGATGGATGAATGCCGAACAGCAGGATCAGCAGCGGCGTCATCAACGAACCGCCGCCGACGCCGGTCATCCCGACCAGCAGGCCGACGCCGAAACCGGAGGCGACGTAGAGTGGATCGATCATGTCCGGGGAATCTTAGGTTTATCTCGTCAGTTGGGCAATATGACGTAGAATAAAATTTCCCTGAGGCGCAACCGGTTGGGAGCAATAAGAAAAATCGTGCTGCATGCCGACGATAGGTAGGCATTTCTCTTTGTTCCCGGGCCTGCTGCGAAACAGCCGTTCCCCGAGGGCAGCACGCGAGGGCAGGTGTGAAGCGCCTATTTACCGAACGCCAGCACGTGCAGGCCGAGGCGCTGTCGCACGATCCAGAACAGCAGCACCGTCTCGAAGCAGAGCGAGATCGAGGTCGCGGTGGCGGCGCCATGACCGCCGTAGCGCGGCACCAGCGCGATGCAGAGTACCAAGTTCATCACAAAGGCCAGCGCATAGGCCAGCGCGCAGATCTTCTGCTGCCCGAGCATGTTGAGCAGGCGTTCGACCGGGCCGATCGCGGAGCGCACCACGAGCCCGATCGCGGCGACGAACATGATGTCGTAGCCGACCACGAATTGCGGCCCGAACAGCCAGAGCAGCGGCTTGCCGAGCGCGAGCAGCACGATGGTCGCCGCCAGCGACGGCCAGAACGTCCAGTTGATGGCATGCGCCACGTAAGCCGACAGCCGCACCTTGTCGCCAGCTGCGTTGTATTCAGCGAAGCGATGCGCGGTGGTCGCCGACATCGCGTAGTGGATGAAGGAGACCAGCGCCAGCGTCTTCACCACGGCGAAATAGACGCCGACCTCGTCGGAGGGGCGGAACTGCTGAAGCACCAGCACGTCGGTATAGGACAAGAGCAAGTAGAAGCTTTCGACCAGCAGGATCGGCAGCGAGACGGCGAGCCAGCCGCCGATGTCATAAGCCTTGGGGCCCGGCTCGATGTGATTGGCAAGCTTGCGGTTCAGCACCATCATCTGCCCGGTCATCGCGATCCACACCGCGCCGGCGCTCGCGACCATCGCGGCGACCGCGCCGAGATGATACCCGAGCAGAAAGGCGCAGGCCGTGATGCCGATGATCAGCGCCTGGCGGATGATGAATTGCGGCATCAGGCCGAGCTGCATCCAGTCATGCGAGCGCGCGATGCCGTCCTGGGTGTTGGCGACGACGAAAGCGGGCAGCGTCATGCAGCCGATATAGAGCGGCAGCACCTCGGCCGGATCGATCCAGGGCGACAGCAATTTGACGATACCGGCAAGGCCGAGCGACGCCAGCGCGGAGACGGCAAAGGTCAGCCAGCGGCTGCCGGAGAGAAAGCCGCGCAGCAGCGCCTGCTCGCCGCTGGTGCGGTACTCCGGAATGATTTTTTGTGCGGAGGCCGAGATGCCAAAATCCATCATGCTGCCGAGCAGCAGCACCCAGGTCCAGACATAGACGTAGACGCCGTAGTCGGACGTGCCCATCCAGCGCGCGAGGAGGACCTGCGAGAAATATGCAAGGCCCGCGCTGATCACCCGGATGATGAAGATGGTGCCTGCCAGCCGCCGCGTCAGCGACGCCTCGCTCGATCCGCCCGTCAATTTTTCGCGCAGCCGCGCGATCAGGCCGGCAGGTCCGGTCGTTGCGGGTTCTGCATCCATCACGGCCAATTCGAAGGATCCCCGGGGCGCACGCGCATGCTGCGGCAGCCTTGCTGCAGTAGCCTTGGGGATTAGCAACCATTCGTTAAGATTCGGTTGGGTGTTTCCGTCGTCTCCCCCGTGCGCAATTGCGCACGGGGAGGACGACGACTACTCCAAATTCGTATTGAACTCGTACGACTTCTGCGGCCCGACCAGCGTGAACTTCAGCGCGGCGCCGTCGGGCTTGGCGCCCGGTGGCAGTCCGTCGAGCTCGAAAGAAAATCGCTTCACGCCGGGCGGGCTGGGCTCGACCGGCGCGGGGATCGGCAACGACCAATCCGGCGTCGGGCCTTCCACGAACAAATTGACGTTGCCCGCATCCGGCGTCACCACGTCGACCACCACATTCTTGGGCCCGTCACGCTTGACGTCGCGGATGGTGATCGGGTTGGGATCGCCGATATTGGCGGGCTTGGGCACGGTGTCGAGCGCCGCACGCAGATTGGCGTCCTCGGTCGACGCGACGCTGTTGAAGCCAAGCTCGGCCTTGGCCTCGACCGGAATGCAAAGCTTTTCGCACACGGCGTAATTGATCTCGGCGCGCAGCGTCACCGGCTTGTCGGCCGCCTTGGCGATGATGCGCAGCGGCAGCACGATCTGGTCGTGATAGCCGATCGAATGGCCGCCGGCGCCGTCGTCGAACTTCAGCGGCGCCGGCCACATCACCGTCACCGCTTCGACATTGTCAGACTTCGAGAAATCGAAGCGCGGCGGAACGCCGGAATCGCCCGGCATGCGCCAATAGGTTTTCCAGCCGGGCTGGATCTGGAAGGCGATACCGCCGAGCAGGACGGCGCCGCTGCGCGATCCCGCGAGCAACCGCACCGCGGAATGTCCGTCGCGCTGCCACGGCGATGCGTCGTCGGCATGGGCCGCAAGCGCCAGCGATGACACAAGCAGGGTTGTCGCGACGCCAATCGCCGCATGCAGGGGAACTCTTGTCAGCATGATACGTCTTTACAGGGTCACCCCGGGGCAAACCATTGAATTGCTTGTGATGACTTGAATCAAGTCCTGCAAGTCTTGACCTTGCAAGCCTTGATTTGACAGCGGACCGGCCCGACATCAGGATAGGAATTGAAACCGGAGTGCTTCACCGATGGCTCCCACAGGAAAGAGGATGGGCGAAAGCACCCGCAAGCCCGGCCCCGCGCTCCCCAGTTCGGCGGGTTACCTCGACGGCCGCCTCCTCATCGCGATGCCGGTGATGGGCGATGAGCGCTTCGAGCGCTCGGTGATCTACCTCTGCGCTCACTCCGCCGAAGGCGCCATGGGCATCATCGTCAACCATCCGGCCGGCAGCATCGACTTCCCAGAGCTGTTGCAACAGCTCGGCATCATCAAGAAGGGCGAGCACATCAAGCTGCCGGAGAACGCCGAAAGCATGAAGGTGCTGCGCGGCGGTCCGGTTGATACCGGCCGCGGCTTTGTGCTGCACTCCAGCGATTTCTACATCGAGAACGCGACGCTCCGGATCGACGACGGCGTCTGCCTCACCGCGACCGTCGACATCCTGCGCGCGATCGCCGACGGCTCCGGCCCCAAGCACGCCATCCTCGCGCTCGGCTACGCCGGCTGGGCGCCGGGCCAGCTCGAGACCGAAATCCAGAGCAATGGCTGGCTGCATTGCGACGCGGATTCGGATTTGATCTTCGGCGATGACGTCGATGAAAAATACGGCCGCGCGCTGCGCAAGATCGGCATCGATCCCGGCATGCTCTCGAACGAGGCGGGCCACGCGTAGCTGTTGGTATCGCAACACCCTCCGGTGTCGTCCCGGCGAAGGCCGGGACCCATACCCACAGGAAGTGATTGTTGAAGCGAGCTGACGCCACTAGCCTTCGTCAAACTACATTCAGTGGTTATGGATCCCGGCCTTCGCCGGGACGACGGTGGAATGTGTGGCTGTATCCCTACTCCGCCGCCTGCTGCTGCACCGTCGGCTCGGTCCCCGCCACTGTCGCGCGGCGCATGTCGCGGGGCTGGGACTGGTCGTAGCGGCGGACGCGGTGCATAGTCTGGCGGTTGTCCCACATCACGAGATCATGCAGCTTCCATTTGTGGACGTAGACGAACTCCGCGCTGGTCGCGTGCTCGTTGAGATCGCGCAGCAGTACCCGGCCCTCCGGCACGTTCATGCTGACAATCTTGCCGGCATGCGATGAGAGATAAAGCGACTTGCGACGATGCACGGGATGGGTGCGCACGAGACGTTGCAGCACCGGTTTGAACATCGTCTTCTCGTCGTCGGTGTATTCGGTAAAGCCGAGCGATCCCCGCGAATACATCAGCGAGTGCTCGCACACGAGGTCCTCGATCTCCGCCTTGGTGTCGTCGTCGAGCGCGTCATAGGCCGCGCGCATATCGGCGAATTCGGTGTTGCCGCCCTTCGGGTTGAGCACGCGGGCCGACAGCAGCGAGAATTTTGCCGGGATCGGGCGGAACGAGCTGTCGGAATGCCACAGGCAGTTGCCCAGATTGAACAGATGCGCCCGGCTGTCTTTCGCCAGCGGCTTGCCGTCCTTGCCGAGGTTGGAGACGTCGTTCAGTCCGGACTGGAGCCGGTAGTCCTTCTCCTTCGTCACTGTGCCGCCGCGCGTGTCTTCGCGCCGGCCGAAATTCAGCGCAAAAGCCATCTGCTGCTCGTCGGTGATGTCCTGGTCGTGGAAGACCAGCACCGCATATTTGTCCATGGCAGCCTCGACCTCGCGGGCCTGGTCCTGTGTGAGAGGCTGTCTCAGGTCGAGGCCCGAGACCTCCCCGACAAAATGCTTCTGAAGCTGCCGGATGGCGATCGTCATGACGTTTTCTCCCGCGAACCGCGAGCGGTTGGTCCCGCTCTGTCGCTGAAAAAGCTACTCCCGTAACAGGCGTTGTCAACGCTCGGTGCGCATAGCTGCCCGCAGCCCGGATTGCGCTACGCTCCATCCGGGCCACAGCTCTTACGCGTTGCGCGCCATCAGGCCGCCGTCGACGGGGATGACCGCGCCGGTGAGGAAGGACGCTGCCGGCAGGCACAGGCTCAGCGTCATGTGCGCGACCTCTTCGGGATCGCCGTAGCGGCCCAGTGCGGTGCGGCGCTTGGCGTAGATCGTCTTGTGCTCTTCCGATATCCGGTCGGTGATGGCTGTGCGGATCGGACCCGGGCAGATGCAGTTGACGGTAATGCCTTCGCGGCCGAGCTCCACCGCCAGCGAGCGGGTGAGGCTGGCGACGCCGCCCTTCGCCGCCGAATAAGGGCTGTGCAACGCGGTGGCGCCGAGCGCCTCGGTGGAAGCGATGTTGACGATGCGCGGGCTGTTTGACTTGCGCAAGTGAGGCAGCGCGGCGCGGACGATGCGCGGATGCGCCGTCAGCATCACCGCGATGCCCCTGGCCCAGGCGTCTTCATAGGCCTCGTCGTCGATCGCGACGCGCACGGAGATGCCGGCATTGTTGACGATGATGTCGAGCCCGCCGAAATGCGCGGCGACGTCGCCAACCACGCGCTTGATCTCGGCGCCGTCGGCAACGTCGAGCTTCCAGGCTTTCGCCGATCCGCCGGCTGTCGCGATGTCCCTCGCGACGGCTTGCGCGCCTTGCTCGTCATAATCGGTGACGGCGACGTTCGCGCCCTCAGCGGCGAACACGCGCGCCGTCGCGCGCCCCATGCCGCTGGCCGCGCCGGTGACGAGAACGGTCAGACCCTTCACGGATCGGCTGAGCTGTTTGAACTCGGACATGCTGTTTCCTCAGGGCTTTTTGTTTCTTGTTGTGAGATTGACAAGGCTGGCATCGATCCGCAGACAGGTCAAACAAGCAAAACAAAACGGGAGGACGTGATGACGAACGAGCTCGATTTCTCAGGCAGGCAAGTGCTGGTCGTCGGCGGTTCCAGCGGCATCGGCAACGGCATCGCGCAAGCCTTTCGCATCAGGGGCGCGCAAGTTGCGGTCTGCGGTACGCGTGCTCACGCCAAGGAATATTCGCAGGAGGAAGGCTCGGATCTCACCGGTCTCTCCTACGCGCAGCTCGACGTTGGCAATGCCGGGGCGGTCGAAGCGTTCAAGCCGTCGTTCGACAGGCTCGACGTGCTGGTGCTCGCGCAGGGCGCGGTGCTCTATCGCCGCGGCGAGTTCGAGATGGCCGGCTTCCGCAAGGTCGTCGAGGTCAATCTGATGAGCCTGATGGCCTGCGCCACGCGGTTTCATTCCATGCTGCGGGACTCGCAAGGGTCGCTGATCATGGTGTCCTCGACCGCGGCCTATCATTCCACTATGGGCAATCCCGCTTACAACGCGTCGAAGACCGGCGCGGTCGGATTGACGCGGACGCTGGGCGAGGCCTGGGCCGAGGACGGCATCCGCGTCAACGGCATCGCGCCCGGTCTCGTCGACACCAAGATGACCAAGGTGACGACCGAAAATCCCAAGCGGCTCGAAGGTGCACTTTCACGCATTCCGCTGCGGCGATTGGGCACCCCGGCTGACATGGCGGGCGCGGCGCTGTTTTTGGCATCGCCGCTGTCGTCCTACATCATCGGCCAAACATTGGTCGTCGACGGCGGGCTTATTCTCTAGCGCGAAGGAACCGTGCCGCTCCTGATCGGTTACTTGGGCTGACCCCCGAGGAGGAGCATCATGGATAAGGATCGGATTGTCGGATCGGCCAAGGAATTCGCCGGACGCGCGGAAGGCGCTGTCGGTGATCTCGCAGGCGATGCGCAGACACAGGCGTCGGGCAACGCGCGGGAAGCCGCAGGCACCGTGCAAAATCTCTACGGCCAGGCCAAGGATGCCGTCCGTGACGCTGGTGAAACGGCGGCGGGTTACGCCAAGGACGCCTACGAGAACAGCGGCGACACTTTCCGCGATGGTTCGCAGGCAATTGCCCAGAAGGTGCAGGACAACCCGCTCGGCGCGCTGCTGGTCGCCGGCGGCATCGGCTTTGCACTCGCGCTGTTGATGGCGCGGCCTACGCGCCGCCCGCCGCCGCGCTGGCGCTATTAGGGCTCGGCTAAACGCCATCCAACGTGCCCCGGACGCAATGCGGCGTGTAGCGCCACATTGCGTCCGGGGTCCATTTTTTGGGGATGCCGCGAGAGCCAGGACACGAGGGCTCAGCTCGGTAAACTACCGAGCCACTTCCGCCGACCGCCCGACATTGCCCGGCGGTCGCGGGATCGCGGGGTTCTGATTGGGATTGCGCGGCCCTGGCGCGGGCGTCAATTGACGCGGCGGTGCTTGCGGAGAGCCGAAGCCGAAGAAATCACGAATTGACGGCGTTGCCTGTGCCGGCTGCTGCGGCACCGACGGCTTCTTCGGCGCGAGCTTTTGCGGCGCGATCGCTGCGGCGGCTCCCGGTGAACCCGGAGCAGCATTGCCCTCGGGCGACGTCGCGGCCATCGGCGCATCGCCTTTGGCCTGCTCGCGGCCGACTTCGCGGCGCGGCCAGGCATAATCGTCGGCACGGCCCGCGGGCGCAGCCAATGGCTCGCCCTTCACCATTGTTCTCGCAGCGAGCGCATCGACGGCGGCAGGGCGCGAGCCCGGTCCGCCCAGCAATTGATCGGTCGAGATCGAGGCCGCAACCAGCGGCACGATCGGGCCGGCCAGCGGCCGCGGCGCGGGCTTGCCGGGTTCGGCACTGGTGTCGGGCGTTGCGGGTTCGCTCGGCAGCGCGATCGGGCCGGAGCGCCCGGCGAGCAGGCGCGTGATCTCGCGTTCGACATAGTGAGCGAGCTTGCGCGCGCCGGGTTTTGTGAAATAGACGCCGTCATAGCTGCGGAGCTGACGGATCTGGCCTTCGAAGTCCGGGCCCTTCTGGAGGAAGCGGCCGGCCTCGTCGACAAAGCCGTCCCAGACATCGACGTAAGTTATGCCGGCCTTGGCCGCGCCTTCGCGATAGAGCGAATCCAGGAACAGCATGTCCGCGGTGCCCTTGGGGCCGCGGATCGCGGGCAGGCCGACCCAGAGCACCGGCACGCCCTTGCTCTTGAGCACGTTGGCGAGCTCCTCGATCTTCTTGCCGTAGAGCTCGACCCAGCGCTCGTCGCGGAATTCGTAGAGGCCGTTCGGGTTGCGTGCGCTCTTCTCGGGCGTTGCGACCGCCGGTGTGTCAGCGTTGTCGGCATCATCCTGCGGCAGGTCGGCGTCGTCCGGCTTGGCCGCGCTGTCGTTGGGCTTGGCATCGCCGGGCTTGGCCGGTGGTTTGCCACGCGCGCCCTTGTCGTTCTTCTTGTCCTTGTCCGTCGCCTTGTCCGACTTATCGGGGGCTGCTGCCTCGCGGATGGCGATGCGGTCGTTGAGGCCGAGCATGACCACGATCACGTCGGGCTTTTCGGTTTCGAGGATGCCCTTCGCGGCTGCCGCCCAGTCCGAAGGCTCACCCTTGGGCTGGTACTTGATCAGGCCGGACGTGGTTTTGTGCTTGCGGATCACGCCCATGTCGGGCTGCTCGGTGTAGGCGTCTTCGAGGCCGTAGGCGAGCCAGTCGGCCATGGCGTCGCCGATCACCAGCACGTTCTTGTCAGGCGTCGTGTCGTGCTTGGCCGGCGCCGGTGCGCGCGAAAAATCCTGGCGCGGCGCCTGCTGCTGCTGTTGCTGCTGCTGGAACGGCGCGAAGAAGTCGCCGCCGAACCATCCGCCACGTTCACCGCCGCTTCGCGGTGGCGGGGCCTGGCGCTGCGGCGGGCCGCCGAAGCCAGGGAAATTGAAGAATTGCGCCGAGGCCGGCCCCGCGATCAAGACCAGAATCGCAAGCGCCGTCCCCAGCGCGATCAGCGGGCCGGTCTCGGTCAGCGCCTTGAACAGGGACTTCTTCGACATGCGATCTCGGGCACGCGCAATGGGGATCGGGACTAGTTCAATATAATAACGGAATCAGGCGCCAAACGGGCAGATTCTCTTTTCAGATTCTCTTCAGATACTGGCCCATACACGGGGAACAGCCGCCCCCGTCAAGGCTGCCTGCCAGAATCCTTGTTCAGGGTTACTTTCGGCGCGATTTTACCGCCCGCGCAGCCGGTCCAGCGCGTCTGAGGAGGCAAATCCGTCCGCGGGGACCCCGATCGAGGCCTGGAAGTTGCGCAGGGCTTCCCGGGTCTGGCCGCCGAACTGGCCGTCGGGGGTGCCCTTGTAGAAGCCGCGCTGGGCCAGCAGCTGCTGGAGTTCCAGCCGCTCGGTGCGGGACAGCTCGCGTTCCTGCCGCGGCCAGGGCTGCACGAAGGGCTGGCCGCCGCGCAGGCGGTCGGCGAAATGGCCGATCGCCATCGCATAGGCCTCGGCAGGGTTGTACTTCATGATGACACGGAAGTTCTGCAGCATCAGGAAGCCCGGCCCCTGCGCGCCGGCGGGCGCCAGCAGATAGGCTTTCTCCGCCGGGTGCGGCAACGGCTGGTTGGCCGGGCGCTTGAGCCCGAGCTTCTCCCATTGCGCCATCGTCATCGCCTTGGCGCGATCGGCCAGCATGTAGTTGAATCCCTCCGGCACCACGACCTCGTAGCCCCAGGTCTGGCCGGCCTGCCAACCGTCCTTCTTCAGATTGTTGGCGGTCGAGGCGATCAGGTCGGAGGGATTGTCGACGACGTCGCGCCGTCCGTCACCGTCGCCGTCCACGGCAAAGCGCTTGAACGCGGTCGGCATGAATTGGGTCGGGCCGAAGGCGCCGGCCCAGGAGCCGCGCAACTGTTCGGGCCTGAGGTCGCCGCGGTTCAGGATCTCCAGTGCCGAGAGGAACTCGTCCTTGAAATAGGCCTGGCGGCGGCCGATGCAGGCGAGCGTTGCGGTCGATTGCAGCACGCTGCGGTCGCCCATCTGGGTCGAGTAGTTGGACTCGATGCCCCAGATCGACGCGATGATATAACGATCGACGCCGGTGGCCTTTTCGGTGGCGTCGAACTGCGCCTTGTATTTGGCGAGGACCTCGCGGCCCTTGGCGAGGCGGTTGTCGTTCACGAGGATGTCGAGATAGTCCCAGATCGACTTGGTGAACTCCGGCTGCGAGTCCATGAGGTCCATGATACGCAGGTCGGGCGCAAGGCCTGCCGTGAAGCGCTGGAAATTTTCCTGCGTGATGTTGCGCCGCGCGGCATCGGGCCACATGCCTGCGACGCAATTGTTGAAGTTACCCGCGGCCTCGCGGATCGCGGCGGCCGTCATCAGCGGATGACCGGAGGCGCCGTCCTCGCCGGTCCAAGGTTGAGCTCCCGTTTGAGCGTCCCCGGGGCCGGGCATTGCTTGCGAGGGCGCCGGGTTCGGACCGGAAAAAATGCCGCCGAACAGATTTGACAGACCGTTCTGAGTCTGCGCGCCGGCGGGGAGCGGGAACAGCAGGACGGCCGCAATCATCATCGCACCGGTCACGGACCCGCCCCGTTTTGCCAGCCCTGCCATTGATTGCATCATGTCCTCACCTGTCCGGCCAAATCCGCCCTCAGGAGGCCTGGTTACGGTTGCCAACTGCTTAACAAAGGTGAAATTTTGATGACGGCCTTTTTCTTAACTCTGTGAGGACGAGGCCCCACATCCGCCTTTGTTGGCGGCTGCAAACAAGCTAGCAAGATGCCATTGCTTCCTTCACGTGTTCCTCAGGTATTCGATCAATCCCATGAAAATCCGCAAAGCCGTATTTCCCGTTGCCGGCCTCGGCACCCGCGTCCTGCCCGCCACCAAGGCGATGCCGAAGGAAATGCTGACGATCGTCGACAAGCCGCTGATCCAGTATGTCTATGACGAGGCCAGGGAAGCCGGCATCGAGCACTTCATCTTCGTCACCGGCCGCAACAAAAGTGTCATCGAAGATCATTTCGACCGGATGTTCGAGCTCGATGCGACGCTGGCCGCCCGCGGCAAGAAGACCGAGCAGGACGTTCTGGCGCAGAACCAGCCCGAAGCCGGCGCCGTCAGCTTCACCCGCCAGCAGGCGCCGCTCGGCCTCGGTCATGCGGTCTGGTGCGCGCGCGACATCGTCGGCAACGAACCGTTCGCGGTCGTGCTGCCCGACGAACTCGTGCTCAATTCGCCCGGCTGCCTGAAGCAGATGATCGAGACCGCCAGCAAGCTCGACGAAAAATCCAACATCATCGCGGTCGAGGCGGTGCCCGACCATCTCACCCATCAATACGGCATCTGCGGCGTCGGCAAACGCACCGGCAAGATGTTCGAGGTCGACGGCATGATCGAGAAGCCGGCCAAGGGCACCGCGCCCTCCAACCTCTCGATCACCGGCCGCTACATCCTCCAGCCGGAGATATTCAAGATCCTGGAGACCCAGGAGCGCGGCGCCGGCGGAGAGATCCAGCTCACCGACGCCATGATCGGACTCGCCAAATCGCAAAAATTCTACGGCGTCGAATTCGAGGGCGAGCGCCACGATTGCGGCTCCAAGCCCGGCTTCCTCCGCGCCAACATCGCCTACGGCCTGAAGCGGCCCGAACTGCGCGATGGCCTGATCGCGGAAATGAAGAAGTATCTGGGGGAATAGACGTCGGCTGTTTCTACTCGTCACGGCGAGCGAAGCGAAGCGATCCGGAATGCTTCGTCGCAAGAGCTTCCCGCAATGACGGCGGTAAGCAGCATAGCCCTCACGCCACCAGCGCCAGCTTCGGCAAGCTCGCGACCACCGACTGGTTGCGGCCGCCGGCTTTCGCGGCATAGAGCGCCTTGTCGGCGGCGGCGACCAGGATCGGCCAGTCCATGCCGGTGGTGGGAACGAAGCTCGCGATGCCGCAGGAGACCGTCGAGGCCGTCTGGTCGTCGGACCAGCCCTGCACCTTGATGCGGATCGCCTCGGCGACCTCTAAGGCGTCGGTGACCGAGGTGCCCGGCAGCAGCACGGCGAATTCCTCGCCGCCATAGCGCGCGGCGCAGTCGCCGGCGCGGCTCACCGAGTCGGAAATGCAGATGGCGATGCCGACCAGCACCTGGTCGCCGGCCTGATGGCCGAACGTGTCGTTGTAGGCCTTGAAGTGATCGGCATCGATCATCAGCAGCGCGACCGGCGTCTTCTGGCGCATGGCGCGGCGCCATTCGACGTCGATGACCTGGTCGAACTTGCGGCGGTTCCTCAGGCCGGTGAGCGCATCCGTCGTCGCCATCTCCTCGAGCTTGCGCTCGGCTTCGGCGCGCCGGCCGATCTCGCGCGCGAGCACCAGCGTCGAGGCCAGCATGAACAGGATAAGCGCCAGGACCACGGCGCCGATGCGGTAGGCTTCCTTCTGCCAGAGCTCGAACACGGCGTTCAGCGGCTTGCCTGCCACCACGAACAGCGGACCGCTGTCGGTGCTGCGTACATAGAGCCGCCGGCGTCGGATCGACCGGGCCCTGGCCTGCATAGGAGGCGCCGGCCCGGAGATTGTCGGCGCTCCAGGTCCGGCGATCATTCAGGTTCGTGCCGATCACGTCGAGGTCGAACGGCCGCCGCATCATGATGGTGCGATCGCGCTTGAGCACGGTGATGGTGTCATCGGGGTTGAGGTTCAGCCGCTCGAACAATTCGTGGAAATAGCTGAAGCGGATC
Source organism: Bradyrhizobium sp. LB13.1 (assembly GCF_054056815.1). Lineage (NCBI taxonomy): Bacteria > Pseudomonadati > Pseudomonadota > Alphaproteobacteria > Hyphomicrobiales > Nitrobacteraceae > Bradyrhizobium > Bradyrhizobium sp. LB13.1. The sequence goes on from NZ_JBSRYQ010000001.1 coordinate 1,496,160, forward strand.
GAGCCGGCGACGACGCCGAGGAAGCCGCCGTCAGTGTCGCTGATGCGCCGGCTCAGCACGATCGCGTAGGCGCCGCGGAACAGCATGGGACGGCTGATGTAGAGCCCGGCTCCAGGATTGTCGCGATGAATCCTGAAGTAGTCCTCCTCGCTGCGGTTCTCCGGCAGGGGATCGAGCGTGGAGGCATCGATGGTCAGCCTGCCCTCGGCATCGAACACCTGGATCGCGCCGAAGTTCCTCGCCGTGGTCGCATGGTCGAACAGGATCAGGTGCCGGATCGGCTTTGAGACCGTCGCGATCTCCGGCAGCAGCATGTTGCCGGCGACCGCCTTCAGAGACAAATCGTAGATCTCGATGTTACGGGTGACGTCGGACTCGATGGTCGTTGCGAGGTTTTCCAGGGTCTGGCGGGCGAGCGCCTCCTCGCCGCGGCGCATGTCCAGCATGACGTTGACGCAAATGGCGGAAAAGCCGATCACCGTCACCACGGACGAGATGATCAGCAGCTTCGCCGAAAGCCGCCACGGCCGGCGGGCCATGACTTCGCGCCATCCAGACAACATCATTCGCTCCCGACATCACTGAATGCGCCCGAAAGCTTGAGTAGTGTTTAAGCCGGGACGGCGCTGCCGTAATGAGTTAAAAATTGGTTTCCGCGGCTGACGTTTTTTGGCAAAGCGGGGCTTCGACCAGCGAAGAGGACAGCGGTGAACGATTACGACGCGTTGCGCGATTATCTGATGCGGCACAAGCAGGCGGAATTCGTGCTGACCTATGAGCAGATCGAGGAGATCATCGGCGCGGCCCTGCCGCGCGCGGCGAATCGTGCCTCATGGTGGGACAGCCGGCGCAGCCCCGACATCAAGATGCCGCAGCGCGAAGCCTGCCTCGCCGCGGGCTTCGTGGCAATGCGAATGCCGGATGGCCAGAGCGTGCGGTTCACGAAGCGGAAGAGCGACCGGCGGCGGCCGGGGTGAGGCGAAGGAAAGTCAGCTCGCCGCTTCCAGCCGCACTTCCGTGAGCAGCCGCATCGCGGCGTCGGCGTCCATGGGCTCGCCGAAGGCGAAGCCCTGCGCGTATTCGCAGCCCATCTGGTAGAGCTCGACCGCGTCGGAATCGGTCTCGGCGCCTTCGGCGACCACGTCCATGCCGAGGTCGTGCGCGAGCGCGATGATCGATTTCAGGATCACCGGCCGCGTGCCGCGATTGGTGGTGCGCACGAACGACTGGTCGATCTTGATGGTATCGAACGGGAAGCGCTGGAGATAGGCCAGCGACGAATGGCCGGTGCCGAAATCGTCGAGCGAGAGCCCGGTGCCGAGCTCGCGGATCCGCGTCAGCATCTGCGCCGCGTGCTCCGGATTTTCCATCACCATCGATTCCGTCAATTCCAGCTTGAGCGTGCCGCGGGCGACCGACGAGCGCGACAGCACGGTGCGGATGTCGTGGATGAGGTCGTGGCGCAGCAATTGCCGCGAGGAGACGTTGACGCTGGCGAAGATCGGCTCGCGCGAGCGCATCGCACGCTGCCAGATCGAGAGCTGCTTGGCGGTCTGGTCGAGCACGAACATGCCGAGGTCGATGATGAGACCGGTCTCTTCCGCGATGGCGATGAATTCCGACGGCGCCATGCGCCCGAGCTTCGGATGATCCCAGCGCACCAGCGCCTCGAAACCGGCGATCGAACGATCTTCCAGCCGCACGATCGGCTGGTATAGGATCGTGAGCTCCTGCCGCTCGATGGCGCGGCGCAGCTCGCTCTCCAGCGTCAGCCGGTCGGTTTTTCGCGCGCGCATCGCGGGCTTGTAGACGTCGATGCGGTCGCCGCCGATGCGCTTGGAATGATACATCGCAAGCTCGGCGTCCTTGATGATCTCGTCCGTGAGCTGCACTTGCGGATCGGACAAGGCGAGACCGATCGAGGCGGTGAGAAAAATCTCACGTTCGTTGAAGGCGATCGGCGCGCGGATAGTCTTGCGGATGGTCTCGGCGAAAGCGGTGATGCGCGCAGGGTCTTGCTCCGATAGCAGGATCAGGCCGAACTGATCGCCGGCAAGCCGCGCCAGCGTGTCCTGCGGTTTCAGGATGCGGGTGAGGCGGCGGGCGAGCGTCAGCAGAATCGAGTCGCCGACCGCGATGCCGACGGAATCGTTGACCTGCTTGAAGCGGTCGAGATCGATCACCATTAGCGTCGGCCGTAGCGTCGGCATGGTCTTGGCGAAATGCGCGACTGCGCCGAGCCGGTCCATGAACAGTTTGCGGTTGGGCAGGCCGGTGAGGTTGTCATGCACGGAATCGTGCAGCAGGCGCTCTTCGGCATTGCGCAGTTCGGTGACGTCGGTGAGGGTGCCGACGACGCGCGAGACCTCGCCGTCGGAGCCGACCACCGGGCGCGCCTTCAGCGCAAACCACATGAAGTGACCGTCCGGCGTACGCAGACGGAAATCCTGCACCAGGCGGCCGCGGCGCTGATCCAGCACGCTGTCGAGCGCGGCGCGGAAGCGGTCCTGGTCGAGCGGGTGCAGCACTTCCAGCCAGGACGCGGCCGGGCCTTCCAGCGTGCCGCGTTTGAGACCGAGCAGGGCTTCGGTCTCCGGGCTGGTGAACACCTTGTCGGCGGAAACGTCCCAGTCCCAGATCAGATCGCCGGAGCCGGCCAGTGCCAGCGCGCGCCGCTCAATGTCGGAGACCACGCCGGTGGTGGCGCCGCCGCCCGCGAACGCGTGCTGCATCACCGTGAAGCCGATCAGCATCACGATCAGCACGAGACCGCCGAGCAGCGCCGGGCCGACGATGTCGTTGGTGACGGAGCCCGCGACCGCCATGCCGGCCGCGATCACCCAGATCACCAGCAGGAACCAGGTCGGGATCAACAGCACCGCGCGGTCGAAGCCGTGGGTCGAGAGATAGACGATCAGCGCGAAGCCGGCGAAGGCGATCAGCACCAGCGAGATGCGCGCGATGCCGGAGGCGACCGCAGGGTCGAACAGAGCGAGCGCAACCAGCGAGCCCAGGAACGCGAGCCAGCCCACCGTAATGTGCGAATAGCGCACGTGCCATCGACTGAGGTTGAGATAGGCGAACAGGAACACCAGCAGCGTTGCCGCCAAAATCGCCTCACCCGCCGCGCGCCAGATGCGTTCGGCGTTGTTCGACATGTCGAGCACCTTGCCCCAGAAGCCGAAATCGACGCCGATATAGACCAGCACCGCCCAGGCCAGCGCCGCGGCGGCCGGGAACATGATGCTGCCCTTGACCACGAACAGGATGGTCAGCACCAGTGCGAGCAAGCCGGAGATGCCGATCACGATGCCCTGGTAGAGCGTGAACGAGTTGACCTTGTCCTTGTAGGCCTCCGGCTCCCACAGATAGAGCTGCGGCAGCTTGTCGGTGCGCAGCTCCGCGACGAAGGTGACGACGGCGCCGGGGTCGAGGGTGACGCGGAAGACGTCGGCGGTCGGGCTCTCCTGCCGCTCCGGCCGGTCGCCGGTCGAGGGCGTGATGGTTGCGATGCGCGACAGCCCGAGGTCGGGCCACAACAGCCCCGAGGAGACGATGCGGTAATGCGGGGCGACGATCAGGCGGTCGAGCTGGTCGTCGGTGTTGTTGGCGAGCGCGAACACCACCCAGTTCTGGCCGCCTTCGCGGGCGCGCACCTCGATGCGGCGGACGATGCCGTCGGTTCCGGGCGCGGTAGAGACCTGAATGCGGTCGGCGTCGCTGCGCTGATGCTCGAGCACGCCGGTGAGGTCGATCGCGGGCGCGTCACCGCGGACGCTGACAGCGTCCAGCGCGCGCGCCGGGAACGCGCAGACGAGAATCATGAGGCCCAGCGCTATGGGCGCGAGGCGCCTGATCAGACGCAAGGTCAGTTCTCCGCGTTCGACGCAAACTCTTCAGTGCAGGCTCTTCGGTGCACGGCGTTTTCCGAACGGAACAAGATAGTTCGGTGCGTCGCGATAGATGCCACGAAAGCGAGGAAAATCAAAGGGTTTCCGGCCCGCCTGTGGGTCGCTGGCCTAGACCTCCAACACAATTTTGCCAATATGTGCCGAGGTTTCCATCCGCCGGTGTGCATCGGATGCCTTTTCCAGCGGGAAAGTGCTGTCCATCAGCGGCTTGACCCGGCCTTCGCGCAAAAGCGGCATCACTTTCGCCTCGATCGCGGCCACCATTGCCGCCTTGTCCGCATTACTACGGGGGCGCAGCGTCGAGCCGGTATGGGTGAGGCGTTTGACCATCACCTTGGCGATGTTGACGGTGACCTTGGGCCCGTTGAGGGTCGCGATCTGCACGATGCGTCCGTCGACCGCGGCGGCATCATAGTTGCGGTCGACATAGTCGCCGGCGACCATGTCGAGGATCAGATTGGCGCCGGTATTGTTCGTCTCCGTCTTGACCACGGCGACGAAGTCTTCGTTCTTGTAGTTGATGGCCCGATCCGCGCCGAGCTTGAGGCAGGCGTCGATCTTGTCCTGCGATCCCACGGTGACGATTACCTTCGCGCCGAACGCTTTCGCGAGCTGGATGGCCATGGTGCCGATGCCCGACGAGCCGCCATGGATCAGCAGCGTCTCCCCGGCCTTGAGGCCGCCGCGCTCGAACACATTGTGCCAGACCGTCATCAGGGTTTCCGGCAGCGCGCCGGCTTCCTTCATCGACAGCGACGGCGGCACTCTCATAGCCTGGGCGTCCTGGGCGATGCAGTACTGCGCATAACCGCCACCGGCGACCAGCGACATCACCTTGTCGCCGATCTTGTGCCGCTTGGCATTGCTGCCGACGGCGACCACTTCGCCCGCAATCTCGAGGCCGGGCAGGTCGCTCGCGCCGGGCGGCGGCGGATAGGCGCCGGAGCGCTGCGCGACGTCGGGCCGGTTGACGCCCGCGGCCTGCACCTTGACCAGGATCTCGTCGGGGCCGGGCTGCGGCAGCGCTCGCTGTTCCGGCACCAGCACTTCCGGTCCGCCGGGTTTGGAGATGGCGACCACCGTCATTTGCGCGGGCAGCTTGTCCATGATGTGTCCTTGAGCAAAGGTGCGGGATGGAAACGAGGCCATTGCTTATCCAGCGCGGTCCACGCTGGCAACCTTGGCTTGGCTCGCCGTGCGAACGCAGGAGGAACAAGGATGGCGATGGAAGACGACGACCGTCCGCGCAAGAAGATCAGCCACGAGATCGGACAGGATCTCTCACTGTTGTCGGTCGAGGAACTGACCGAGCGCATCGCGCTGCTCAAGGGCGAGATCACAAGGCTTGAGGAAGCCGCCACCAAGAAGCGCGCCTCGCGCGATGCGGCGAATAGCGTTTTCAAGTCGTAGAGCCCGACGCTGGAGCGGGGTGGCCCCACACGATAGTCCTCATCCTGAGGAGACCGCGCAGCGGTGTTCTCGAAGGATGGCCGCGGGCGAGAGCGGGGCCTTTATGGTTCGAGACGCGCGCGATGCGCGCTCCCTCACCATGAGGGAATAGTCTTTGTCCCTGCCGCTGAGCCTGGATTGTTCCGCAGCACCCTCGGCCACTGACCGACATGGCTAATGAACTCTCAAAATAATCGCTCGTTTACTCCACATTAAGCTTTCGAGTTTATGACTGGAACTGTCCTTGTTTGGACACCGAGTGGCTCCTGTCCACTCTGTTTGACGCCTCCCTGTTATCAACTTTCAAGCCGCCGGTTTTCCGGCGGCTCTTTTTTTGCTTCGAAAGCGTTTCCGAGCGAAGTGGGTACCGGTTCGCGTGAAGAAACCGCGTCAAAAAAGAGACTGGTTTCGGTTGAATTCCGAGGAAAGACCCGCGGAAACCATATCCGCGCTTGCCGCTGGACTCGGCGTCCCGCCCGCGCAATGATTTATTCATCATAAGCCGGCGCCAAGCCGGGCAGTCAGACAGTTGCGTAAGGGGCGTTAACCATGGAACGTTTGCAAGCCGACGGCGCTCTCGTTCAACTCAGCGAGCGGTTCACCAATTCTGCGGCGTTCGGCGTCCTGTTCCGCGAGGGGATGGATCTGGTCGAGGAGACCGCCGCCTATCTCGACGGCGCCGGCCGCACCGAGGCCAAGGCGCTCGATCGCGCCGTCAGCCTCACCTACGCGACCGAGAGCATGCGCCTCACCACCCGCCTGATGCAGCTCGCCTCGTGGCTGCTGCTGCACCGCGCGGTCAAGGAAGGCGAGATGACGCTCGGCCAGGCCAGCCGCGAGAAGACGAAGGTCAAGCTCTCGGCCGCCGATCCCGGCCCCACCGATACGGTCGAGAAGCTGCCCTCGCAGCTCCAGGATCTGATCCATCGCTCGATGAGCCTCCAGACCCGCGTGCGCCGCCTGGACACCACCATCCACACCCCGCCGGTCGATCATCCCTCGATCGGCAACCCGCTGGTGCCGCACCTCAACGCGCTGAAAGCGGCGTTCGAGCGGTAAGGTCCGGCTGGCAGCTACGCGACAGACTCCCACAAACAAAAACGCCCCCGGCTCTCCGGGGGCGTTTTTCATCTCCAGCCTCAAGGGCCGGATCAATCCTTCTTGAGGAAGCCCGAAAACTTCTTCTGGAAGCGCGAGACGCGGCCGCCGCGATCCATCAGCTGGGCGTTGCCGCCGGTCCAGGCCGGGTGCGACTTGGGGTCGATATCGAGGTTCAGCGTGTCGCCTTCCTTGCCCCAGGTCGAGCGGGTCTGATACTCGGTTCCGTCGGTCATCACGACCTTAATCGTATGATAATCCGGATGAATTTCGGCTTTCATGGCAATTCCTAGGGCGCCCCGGCGCCTCGCTTGAGTGGCTATCGAATGACGGATTTGGCCGGGTCTATACCCCACGAGCCCCTGTAAAACAAGCCACCGGACGGTCTTGGGATGGCCTTGGGACCGCTTTGGGAGCGCCTTCGCGGTGCCTGAAGGACCGGCGGTCCTCCTAAGGGACATCCCGGATTTGCCACTCCCGCTCGCCAGGCCTATTTGGAGCGGACTCCTCTCTTTTTTGGTCAGATCTCATGAGCGCAGTAGAACGGCTTGAAACCGGGCCCGCAGAAGCCCCGTCGATCGAAGCCGAATTGATGGAGGCGCCGGCGAAGAGCCGCGCGAAGCTGCGGCCGCTGCTGGCGCTCGCGCCCTATGTGGCCCGCTACCGCGGCCGCGCGGCGCTCGCTTTCGTCGCGCTGACGGTTGCGGCGTTGACCACGCTGCTGGTGCCGGTGGCCGTGCGCCGGATGATCGATTTCGGCCTGACGCCCGAGGGCATCGCGCTGATCAACAGCTACTTCTCGGTGATGATCGCGGTGGTCGCCGTGCTCGCGCTCGCAAGCGCGGCGCGCTACTACCTCGTGATGACGATCGGCGAGCGCATCGTCACCGATCTCAGGCGCGACGTCTTCGCCCATCTCTTGTCGCTCTCGCCGGCCTTCTTCGATTCCGCGCGCAGTGGCGAGCTGGTGTCGCGTCTCACGGCGGATACCACCCAGATCAAATCCGCCGTCGGTGCTTCCGTCTCGATCGCGCTGCGCAATCTGATGATGTTCTTCGGCGCCGCCGCGATGATGGTGTTCACCAGCCCGCGGCTATCGGGCTTCGTGCTGCTTGCCATTCCCCTGATCGTGTTGCCGCTGGTCGCCTTCGGGCGCTGGGTGCGGCGTCTGTCGCGCAACGCGCAGGACACGCTGGCCGAGGCCTCTGCCTATGCGGGCGAGCTGATCGGTGCGATCCGTACCGTGCAGGCCTATACCAGCGAAGGGTTGGCTGCGAAGCGCTTCGGCGGCGAGGTCGAGCAGGCCTATGAAGCTGCGCGCACCTCGACCCAGGCCCGCGCCGTGCTGACCGCCATCATCATCTTCATCGTGTTCGCAAGCGTGGTCGCGATCCTCTGGATCGGCTCGCACGACGTGCTGACCGGCGCCATCTCGCCGGGCCGGCTCGGCCAGTTCGTGCTCTATGCGGCCTTCGCAGCGGCGGGCCTCGGCCAGCTCAGCGAGGTCTGGGGCGAGGTTTCGGCAGCGTCCGGCGCTGCCGAGCGGCTGTTCGAGATCCTGCATGTGCAGCCTGACATCAAGGCGCCCGCGGCGCCGCGCGCGCTGCCGGTGCCGGCACGCGGCGAAGTCGGTTTCGACCAGGTCAGCTTCGCCTATCCGGCGCGGCGCGACGTCAATGTGCTCGATGCCGTGTCGTTCACCGTGCGCCCCGGCGAGAAGGTCGCGATCGTCGGTCCCTCCGGTGCCGGCAAGAGCACGATCTTTCATCTGCTGCTGCGCTTCTACGATCCGCGGAGCGGCGCGATCTCGCTCGACGGCGTGCCGGTCAAATCCGCCGATCCGCGCGATTTCCGCTCCCGTATCGCGCTGGTGCCGCAGGAATCGAACGTGTTCGCGACAAGCGCCCGCGACAACATCCGCTTCGGCCGGCCCGATGCGACCGACGCCGAGGTCGAGCGCGCCGCCGAGCTCGCGCACGCCGCCGAGTTCATCCGCCGCCTGCCCGAAGGTTTCGAGACGCCGCTCGGCGAGCGCGGCGTGACGCTATCAGGCGGCCAGCGTCAGCGCATCGCGATCGCCCGCGCGATCCTGCGCGATGCGCCGCTCCTGCTGCTCGACGAAGCCACCTCCGCGCTCGACGCCGAAAGCGAGACGCTGGTGCAGACCGCGCTGGAAGAGCTGATGCGCCACCGCACCACGCTCGTCATCGCGCATCGCCTCGCCACCGTGCTGTCCTGCGACCGCATCCTGGTGATGGACCAGGGCAAGATCGTCGAGCAGGGCACACATGCCGAGCTCGTCGCTGCGAACGGACTCTATGCGAGGCTGGCGAGATTGCAGTTCGAGGGGGCGTGAGGCAGCGCCTCATGCACAGTGTCATCGCCCGCAAAAGTGTTTAGACTGGACAGATCACTGACAGGTGTTCGGAGACATAGCTGACACATCAAAATGGGCGATCCAGTACGCCGAGACAGCAGTGATTAATCGAGAAGCCCCGGTGTACTGGATGCCGCGGTCAAGCCGGGGCACGACAGCGGAGTTTGTGGGAGGAGCTTCAGGCTCCCACGTAAGCCATTGATTTCACATTCACCGGCTACTGTGCATGGGGTTGTTTTCGACGTTTTTGGTTTTGGAGCGCTCTATCACTTGCACTTCGGTGAGAGCGCCGGCACGTTCGGCCAGGGCCAGTTCTTCCAGCTGCCGTCCTCTTCGACGCAGGCTGATGGCGCGGGGCCGTTCGTCGGAGCAGGAAGGCTCGTCGTCTTGACCGGCGTGGCGAAGCGCTGGTCGACATAATTCGTCGAGACATATCCGGCGACGATGACGCCCAGCAGGACCGAACACCCCTTGGCCAGATCGCTCAGTTTCATCGGCCATCTCCATCCGCTTGCCGGCCCAACTTTCGGGCACAACGAATAGGTGACGTCCTGGATCCCGACGTGACGGGGGTCACGCCCGCCAGAATCAAACCCGCCAGAATCACGCCCGCCATGCCATCTTCAGCACCGGCCGGCCCGAGGTCGGGTTCACCTCGTCGCCGGCATGGGCAAAGCCGTTGCGTTCGTAGAAGCGGATGGCGCGGGTGTTGTCCTTGTTGACGAGGAGCGTCACGCCCGCCGGCGACAGGCGCTTGGCCTCATCCACCAGCAGCCTTGCGGCGTCCGAGCCCCAGTGACCGGGATCGACCACGAGCTGGTCAAGATAGCCGTCGCCGTCGATGGTGACGAAGCCGGCCAGCGCGCCATCCTGCTCCGCCACCACGATCGAGGCTTTTGGCACCAGATCCGTGCGCCAGCGCTCGCGCCACCATTCCAGGCGGGCGGCGAAGTCGATCTGCGGATAGGCCTGCTGCCAGGTGCGATGCCAGAGCTCGATCGAGGCTGCCTCGTCCTCGGGACGGTAAGGGCGGAGGTGGACGGCGCTCACTACCGCTCCGTCAGCTTCAGCTCGATGCGGCGGTTGCGCTTATAGGCTTCTTCCGTGTTGGCGGTGTCGAGCGGCTGGAATTCGCCGAAGCCGGCGGCGACCAGGCGCTGGGCGGGCACGCCGAGCGAGATCAGATACTGCACCACCGAGATGGAGCGGGCGGCCGAGAGGTCCCAGTTCGACTTGAAGTTCGGCCCGTTGACCGGACGCACGTCGGTATGGCCGTCGACGCGCAGCACCCAGGGGATCTCGTTCGGGATCTTCTTGTCGAGGTCGATCAGCGCGGTCGCCAGGGTGTCGAGCTCGGCGCGGCCTTCAGGCAACAGCACCGCCTGTCCGGTGTCGAAGAACACTTCGGACTGGAACACGAAGCGGTCGCCGACGATGCGGATGTCGGGGCGGTTGCCGAGGATGGCGCGCAGGCGGCCGAAGAATTCCGAGCGGTAGCGCGACAATTCCTGCACGCGCTGCGCCAGGGCAACATTCAGGCGAGACCCCAGATCGGCAATTCGATTTTGCGATTCCTTGTCGCGCTTCTCGGAGACGTCGAGCGCTTCTTCCAGCGCCGCCAATTGCCGCCGCAGCGCGCTGATCTGCTGGTTCAGCACCTCGATCTGCGCCAGCGCCCGCGCCGAAACCGCCTTCTCCGAGTCCAGCGCCTTGCCGAGTTCGGAGGACTTGCCTTGCGCGTCGTTGCCGGCGGCGGCTAAGCCCTCATAGAGGCCCTTGATGCGGTCGCGCTCGGACTCGGCCGAAGCAAGGCCGGCTTTCAGTGACGAGACCTGGTCGTCGAGCGTGAGCTTGCCGAGCTTTTCCAGCGACAGCAGCTCGTTGAGCTGCGCGATCTTGGCGTTGAGCAGCTCCAGCGCCTTGTCCTTGCCGGTGACCTCCTGCGACAGGAAGAATTGCACGACCAGGAATACCGACAGCAGGAACACGATCGACAGCACCAGCGTCGACAGCGCGTCGACGAAGCCGGGCCAATAGTTGAAAGAGGTGTCGCCGCGACGGCCGCGCGCCAGAGCCATGTTGCTAGCCCTTCTCGGGTTGACGCGCGATGCGCTCCAGCAGGCGCCGGATCTCGCGGTTCTGCTCGCCCTGGCCGTCGGCCCATTCGCGGATCATCTGCTGCTCGGTCCGCATATGGGAGACCAGCGCCTGGATGGCTTCGGCAAGGCCTGCCATTGACGCGGTGGTGCTGCGGCTGGCCGTGCCCTCCTCGAGCACGATGCGCAGCCGCTCGACCGCGGCCTGAAGTTCGCCGCTGGCAACACCGCCGCCGCCGGAGGCCGCCGCGACCTCACCGCTTCCGTACTCGCGCACGGTGGTGGCGAGCCAGTCTTCGAGGTCGGTGTAGAAGCGGTTCTGCGCCTGGCTCGATTGCAGGTCGAGAAAGCCGAGGATCAGCGAGCCGGCGAGGCCGAACAGCGAGCTCGAGAACGAGATGCCCATGCCGCCGAGCGGCGCGGCGAGACCCTCCTTCAGCGTGTCGAACAGGGCGCCGGAATCGCCACCGACCTTGAGCCCGTCGATCACCTTGCCCACCGAGCCGACCGTCTCGATCAGACCCCAGAAGGTGCCGAGCAGGCCGAGGAACACGAGAAGGCCGGTCATGTAGCGGGAGATGTCGCGGGCCTCGTCGAGGCGGGTCGCGATCGAATCGAGCAGGTGCCGCATGGTGGTCTGGGTGATCGACATCCGCCCGGAGCGCTCGCCGCCGAGGATCATCGCCATCGGCGCCAGCAGCTTGGGGTGGCGGGCGGGCGCCAGGCCGGGATCGGCGATGCGGAAATTGTTGACCCAGGAGACTTCAGGATAGAGCCGGATCACCTGGCGGAAGGCCAGGATGATGCCGATGAACATCACACCTCCGATCAGCGCATTGAGCCCGGGATTGGCGAAGAAGGCCTGGATGATCTGCTTGTAGAGCACCACGCCGACCAGGGTGCAGAGCACCAGGAAGACCAGCATCCGCACCAGGAAAACGCTGGGCGAGGATAGCTTGGTGTATTCGATGTCGATGGGGGAGCGAGGCGAGGCGCCTGACGGCATGGTCGGTATCATCCGTTACGAAACTTGCTTGCGGGCGCACTATGGCACAGCGCCAGCCCAAAAAAAGCGCCGGATGCGGCGATTTCGGGGAGGGTTGTGGAACCCAATGCCGAAACGGGGCTTTGATACCCGCGCATCTTGCAGAACTTCGGTATTCCACAGGCTTAGCTCGGATTTTTGGCCCCCTGCCGCCCAGAGACGGAGTGATCGCATGAGCGTCGTTTCCGCGATCATCGGGACTGCCGAACGGGTGCCGCTGCCCGATGTCGTGATCCGCGCGGCGATCCAGCGCCTGTGTTCGCGCACGGCGACGCGCCTGTCCGCGCTGGACGCGGCCGACGATGCCGCCTTCGCAGGAAGGATGATGCTGCGGCCGATCGCCGAGGACGCGGATGCCGGGCATGACGAGATGCCCGCTTCGTTCCTTGCGAAGGTGCTCGGTCCCAACCGCAAATACTCGTCCTGCTTCTACAAGACCGGCGCGACCACCTTGCGGGAGGCCGAGGAGGAGGCGCTGCGCCAGACCGTCGAGCATGCCGCTCTCGCCGACGGTCAGAACATCCTCGAACTCGGCTGCGGCGGGGGTTCGCTGTCGTTGTGGATGGCGCGTCAGTTTCCGCACGCGAAGGTGACGGCGGTGTCGAGCACGCAGGCGCAGCGCGCCTATGTCGAGGAAGAGGCGCGGCTGCGCGGTCTCCTCAACCTGTGCGTGGTCACTGCGGACATGAACGTGTTCGCGCCCGACGGGCAATTCGACCGCATCGTCTCGGTCGAGACCTTCGAGCACGTGATGAACTGGCGCAAGCTGATGACGCGCCTGCGCGCGTGGCTCGCGCCGGAGGGGCGGTTCTTCATGCACATCGTTGCCCATCGCTCCGGCTCACACCTGTTCGACCGGGCCAATCGCGAAGACTGGATCGCGCAGCATGTCTTCACGGGCGGGCTGATGCCGAGCCATCACCTCGTCAGGCAATTCGGCGACATCTTCACGATCGAGAAGGAATGGTGCTGGAGCGGCACGCATTATCAGCGCACCGCCAGCGACTGGCTCGCCAATTTCGACGCGCATCGCGGTTCCATCGAGACGGCCTTGCGCAACATCCATGGCGAGGAGACCGGCCTATGGCTGCGACGCTGGCGCTGGCTCTTCCTCGCGACGTCGGGCCTGTTCGGCCACGCCGATGGAACCGAGTGGGGTGTCAGCCACTACCGGATGAAGGCCGCCGGGTAATTGCGATCTTCTGTCGCAGCACGCCGCGATGGAACCCGATTCACAATCGGGTGAGGCGTGAAAACCGCCATGACCTCAGCATGATAGGCCGTGTGACATTGAGCCGCCGCAACGTGCGTTGCGTCGCAGCAAGTCCCCTTTATGTTGACGACATCGGCCGCGCGGAATCACCCGGAACAGGCCCCGCGGAGCGTGATCGGTTTCAACAATATCGGGGCACCCCACTTCATGTCAGGACTTCGCGCGCGATCGGCATGCGTTGCAATGATGCTCGCGGCCTTTACGCCGCTGTTGGCAGGCTGCGACGAATCCAGCTCTGCCATTTCAGCCGCCCAGCCCAACGACCCCGACGTCAGCATTGTCATCGTCAAGCCGCAGCCGCGCGCCGTGGTGCGCGAACTGCCGGGCCGCATTGCGCCGACGCGTGTGTCCGACGTGAGGCCGCGCGTCTCCGGCATCGTGGTCGAGCGCCTGTTCCGACAGGGCAGCGAGGTGAAGGCGGGCGATGCACTGTACCGCATCGATCCGCGTCCGTTCGAGGTCGAAGTGATGGCCAACGACGCCGCGCTCGCCAAGGCCGAGGCTGCGTTGATGCAGACCCAGCAGCAGGCGCGCCGCATCGCCACGCTCACCGCCCAGCGCGCCGCGCCCGAAGCCGAGAACGAGAAGGCGATCGCGGCCGAGCGCCAGGCCCATGCCGAGGTCGAGGGCCGCAAGGCCGACCTCGCGCGCGCAAAGCTCAATCTCGACTATGCCACCGTGCGCGCGCCGATCGACGGCGTCGTCGGTGCTGCCCTGGTCAGCGAGGGCGCGCTCGCGGTCCAGAACGAGACCAACCTTGCCACGATCCAGCAGCTCGATCCGATCTATGCCGACTTCACCCAGTCGGTGAACGAGCTCAACCAGCTCCGCCGCGCCTTCGAGAGCGGCGACCTCGAGCGTATCGCGCCTGATGCCGCCAAGGTGCATCTCGTGCTCGACGACAACACCCTCTACTCGCTCGACGGCAAGTTGCTGTTCTCGGACGCCAAGGTCGATGCCAACACCGGTCAGGTGACCTTGCGCGGTGAGTTCCGCAATCCCAAGCGCGAGCTGCTGCCGGGCATGTATGTCCGGGTCCGCATCGACCAGGGCCTCGATAGCGACGCGATCGCGGTGCCGCAACAGGCGATCCAGCGCAACGGCGGCGGCGGCAGCGAGGTGTTCGTCGTCAAGGACGACAACCACATCGCGGTGCAGCCGGTGCGTACCGGCTCGGCACAGGACGGAATCTGGTTCGTTACCGACGGCCTGAAGGCGGGCGACAAGGTCGTGGTCGAAGGTTTCCAGAAATTCGCCGCCGGCGACAGGGTCAAGCCGCAATCCTGGTCGGAAGCGGATGCAACCGCGGACAATCGGCACGCCCAGAAGCTCTCGCGGTAACAGGCCATGGCGAGCTTCTTCATCGACAGGCCGATCTTCGCCTGGGTGGTCGCGCTGTTCATCTGTCTGGTCGGCGCAATTTCGATTCCGCTGTTGCCGATCGCGCAGTATCCGATCATCGCCCCGCCCTCGATCTCGATCTCGACCAGCTATCCCGGCGCCTCGCCCGAAAACCTCTACAACAGCGTCACGCGGCTGATCGAGGAGGAGCTCAACGGCGCTTCCGGCATCCTCAATTTCGAATCCACCAGCGACTCGCTCGGCCAGGTCGAGATCATCGCCAATTTCCAGCCGGGCACCGACACCAGCGCCGCCTCGGTCGAGGTGCAGAACCGCATCAAGCGCGTCGAGGCGCGGCTGCCGCGCGCGGTGATGCAGCAAGGCATCCTGATCGAGGAAGCATCCAGCGCGGTGCTCCAGATCATCACGCTGAACTCGACCGACGGCAGCCTCGACGAGGTGGGCCTGGGCGACTTCATGATCCGCAACGTGCTCGGCGAGATCCGCCGCATCCCCGGCGTCGGCCGCGCCACGCTTTACTCGACCGAGCGTTCTTTGCGCGTCTGGGTCGATCCGGCAAAGCTGGTCGGCTATGGGCTGACGGCGGACGACGTCAACAAGGCGATCACCGCGCAGAACGCGCAGGTGGCATCGGGCAGCATCGGCGCCGAGCCGTCGACGTCGAGCCAGCGCACCTCCGCGCTGGTGCTGGTCAAGGGCCAGCTCTCGTCACCGGACGAATTCGGTTCCATCATCCTGCGCGCCAATGCCGATGGCTCGACCGTGCGTCTGCGCGACGTCGCGCGCATCGAGGTCGGTGGTCTCAGCTATCAGTTCAACACGCGTCTCGACGGCAAGCCGACCGCCGGTCTCTCGGTGCTGATGTCGCCGACCGGCAATGCGCTGGCGACTGCGAGCGCCGTCGAAGAGAAGATGAAGGAGCTGTCGCGCTTCTTCCCGGCCAATATCTCCTACGAGATTCCCTACAACATCACGCCGGTGGTCGAGGCCTCGATCAAGAAGGTGCTGACAACGCTGGTCGAAGCCATCGTGCTGGTGTTCGTGGTGATGTTCGTGTTCCTGCAGAACATCCGCTACACCATCATTCCGACCATCGTGGTGCCGGTGGCGTTGCTGGGCGCCTGTACCACGCTGCTGCTCGCCGGCTACTCCATCAACATGCTCTCGATGTTCGGCATGGTGCTCGCGGTCGGAATCCTCGTCGACGACGCCATCGTCGTGGTCGAGAACGTCGAGCGCATCATGGCCGAGGAAGGGTTGCCGCCGAAGGAGGCGACGCGGAAAGCGATGTCGCAGATCACCGGCGCCATCATCGGCATCACGCTGGTGCTGATGGCGGTGTTCGTGCCGATGGCGTTTTTCCCGGGCTCGGTCGGCATCATCTACCGCCAGTTCTCGGTGACCATGGTCGCCGCGATCGGCTTCTCCGCCTTCCTGGCGCTGTCGCTGACGCCGGCGCTGTGCGCGACCTTGCTCAAGCCCGTCGCGGCCGGCCACGGTCATGCCAAGAAGGGCGTGTTCGGCTGGTTCAACCGCATGCTCGACGGCAGCAAGGAGGGCTATTCGCGCACTGTCGGCTTCTCGCTGAAGCGCACCGGCCGCTTGATGCTGGTTTACGTCGCGCTGCTCGCCGGCCTGTCATGGGCCTTCGTCAACCTGCCCGGCGGCTTCCTGCCCGTCGACGACCAGGGCTTCGTCACCACCGACGTGCAGACACCGTCGGATTCGTCCTATGCCCGCACCGAGGCGGTGATCGAGAAGGTCGAGAAATATCTGGCGGAGCGGCCGGGCGTCGACAACGTCACCTTCCTCACCGGCTTCAGCTTCTCCGGCCAGGGCATGAACACCGCGCAGGCCTTCATCACCCTGAAGGACTGGTCGGAGCGCGGGCCGAAGGATTCGGCAGCGGCGATCGTCACGGACATCAACCGCGATCTGTCGTCGTCAATCCGCGACGCAAAGATCGCCGCGCTGCAGCCACCGCCGATCGACAATCTCGGCAATTCCTCGGGCTTCTCGTTCCGCCTCCAGGACCGTGGCCAGAAGGGCTATCCGGCCCTGATGCGTGCCGCCGACCAGTTGATCGCGGAGGCCAACGCGAGTTCTGTGCTGCAGAAGGTCTATGTCGAGGGCCTGCCCGAGGCCGGCGTGGTCAATCTCGTGGTCGACCGCGAAAAGGCCGGCGCCTTCGGCGTCACCTTCGAGGACATCAACAACACGATCTCGACCAATCTCGGCTCGAACTACATCAACGACTTCCCGAACCGCGGCCGCATGCAGCGCGTCGTGGTGCAGGCCGATGCCCGCGACCGCATGCGGACCGAGGACATCCTCAACTACAACGTCAAGAACAGCCGCGGCCAGCTCGTGCCGTTCTCGTCCTTTACCACCGTGGAATGGGCACGCGGACCAACCCAGATCGCCGGCTTCAACTATTATCCGGCGGTGCGCATCTCGGGCGAGGCCAAGCCCGGCTTCACCTCGGGCGACGCCATCGCCGAGATGGAGCGGCTTTCCGGCAAGCTGCCGCGCGGCTTCGGCTATGAATGGACCGGACAATCGCTGCAGGAAAAGCTGTCCGGCTCGCAGGCGCCGTTCCTGCTGGCGCTGTCGGTGTTCGTGGTGTTCCTGTGTCTGGCCGCGCTGTACGAGAGCTGGACCATTCCGCTCGCGGTGCTGCTCACCGTGCCGCTCGGTATCGTCGGCGCCGTGATCGCGGCGATGCTGCGCGGCCTGCCGAACGACGTCTATTTCACCGTCGGCCTGATCACCATCATCGGACTAGCGGCAAAGGACGCGATCCTGATCATCGAATTCGCCAAGGATCTGCGGAAAGAAGGCAAGCCGCTGGTGGACGCCACCATCGAAGCCTGCCGCCTGCGCTTCCGCCCGATCCTGATGACCGGTCTCGCTTTCATCTGCGGCGTGCTGCCGATGGCCATCGCCCACGGCGCCGGCGGCGCCAGCCAGCAATCGCTCGGCTCCATCGTGATGGGCGGCATGATCGCGGTGGTGATCCTGGCCCTGCTGATGGTGCCGGTGTTCTTCGTCTCCGTGCAGCGCGTGCTGGGCGGGGATCGGGAGCCGAAGGCTGCCAAGGAAGGCGAGGCGTATGGCCCACCGGCCCCGTCAAGAGCCGGCCCCTGAACGCCAGATCGGTTTTGCCTTCGGCTTGCTTTCTTGGGAGCATCAATCCAGACTGCATCCCTGGATTGAAAAAACGTGTATTCGCGCTGCACCGCGAATGCACGGTAGCCTGCCGATTGAGAGCATGCGATGCGTCCGATTGAAATTGCGATCTCGAACTATCGCTCCATTCGGCGGCTCTCCGTACCCATCCACCCCTTATCCGTGTTTGTCGGCGAGAATGGTGTCGGCAAATCCAATCTCTACAAGTCCTTGTCGCTGTTGCGCGACGCGGCGACCGGTCAAATCACCCGCACGATCGCCGATGAAGGCGGATTGAATTCGGTCTGCTGGTCCGGCATTCGCAAGCGAGGCGAAGACGGGCGGCTGCGCCTCTCGGCCACATTCGACAGCATGAGGTATTCCATCGAGCTGGGGTTTCCAAGCCCGGCTCAGGCCGCGTTTTCCGGCGAGCCGATGATCAAGGCCGAAGGTATCGAGGCGACGCACGGCAAACGAACGGTCAAGCTGATGGAGCGGATTAATTCGCTCATCAGCGTCCGCGGCGAGAGCGGCGCCTGGAACGCTCACAAGGATGCGGTGCTGCCGTCAGAGACCGCGCTTGCGGCTTTTTCCAATGGCAAGCAATGCCCGGAAATCGACCTGATCAGAAATGCGATGCTGGGCTGGCGATTCTATCATGACTTTCGCACTGATCCGGCGTCACCGATACGAAAGCCTTGTCTGGCGATCGCAACGCCCTCGCTCAGCGCCGATGGAACCGATTTGGCTGCCGCCCTCGCGACCCTCTATGTCATTCGGGAAGACGCCAACGACCTGCAGGACGCAATCCAGGATGCATTCCCGGGCGCCGAACTCCGCGCATGGGAGGAAAACGGCTTCTGTCAATTTGATCTGCAATTGGCGGATATGCCGCGACCGTTCAGGGCTCATGAACTATCCGATGGCACGCTGAAATACATCTGCCTGCTCGCGGTGTTCATGGGTTACCGGCTTCCGCCCTTCATCGCGCTGAACGAGCCCGAGACCAGCCTGCATCCGTCGCTGCTGGCGCCATTGGCCCGGCTGATCGCCAAGGCATCACGCCGCGCCGACATCTGGATCGTCACCCATTCGGAACAATTGATGGAGGCGTTGCGAAGCGAGAGTTCGGTCCCACTTCGCCGGGTGATCAAGTCGAAAGGCGCCACGGCTATCGAGGGCCTGACCATCGGCGGTGAATATCGCGACGAGGAATCGGAAGACGACGACGCTTAGCCGTTGCAGATCGAGCCGTCGCGATACCGTCCCTACTTCCTTAAAATCTTCACCAGCTCCCCGTGCACGAACTCGTTCCCGCACGCGACATTGCCCGTCACCAGGGCGTCGCCCGGCGTGTCCGTATCGCTCACCGTTCCGCCGGCCTCGCGCACCATGATCATGCCCGCCGCGATGTCCCAGGACTGGAGGTTGCGCTCCCAGTAGCCGTCGAGACGGCCGGCGGCGACGAAGGCGAGATCGAGGGAGGCGGCGCCGAAGCGACGGAAGGCCGGCGACGCGGTCCTGGATCGCCGTCATCTCGCGGCGGAATTCCTCGTGGTCGCCGCGGCCGATATGGGGCAGGCCGCAGGCCACCACGCATTCGTTGAGCTGGCGCCGGCCGGCAACGCGCAGGCGCTGGTCGTTGAGGAAGGCGCCCTTGCCGCGCTCGGCGATATAGAGCTCGTCATTGGCGGGGTTGTAGATCACGCCTGCGATGATCGTGCCCTCGCGCGAAAGCCCGATCGAGATCGCGAATTGCGGGATGCCGTGCAGGAAGTTGGTGGTGCCGTCGAGCGGATCGACGATCCAGGTGTGGCTCTTGTCGGAGCCCTCGCGCATTCCCCCTTCCTCGCCGATGAAGCCGTAGCCGGGGCGGGCCTTGGCGAGGTCCTGGTAGACGATTTCCTCAGCGCGCTTGTCGGCGAGCGAGACGTAATTCGCCGGTCCCTTCAGCGAGACCTGGAGATGCTCGATCTCGCCGAGATCGCGCTTGAGGCTGCGGCCGGCGCGGCGCGCGGCCTTGACCATGACGTTGATAGTTGCGGAATACAGCATGAGCTCTGGTCTTGAACGGGGGAAATGGCGCGAAATCGCGCCTGTTTGAGAGATTGGGTGCCCTGCGAGGGGCCCAACGTCAAGTCATTGCGTCAAGTCATTTGGTCCCGAGCCATTTCCTGGCGGCGGCCTCGACCTTGGCGCGCTCCTCGGCCGGCAAATCGGACAATTGCTTGTCCAGCTCCGGATCGCCTTTGCCGCCGGTCTTGGCCACAAGATGCCATTTAAAGCCTTCGACCTTGTCCACGGATGTACCCATGCCGTTGATCAGGACCCAGGCCAGCCGATTCTGAGCGATCGCGCTGCCCTGGCGGGAGGCCTTGCGCAGCAGGGCCACGGCCGCCGGCTGGTTCTTCGGCGTACCGGTGCCGTTGAACAACGCGATGGCGTATTCGACCTCGGCATCGACATTGTCCGTCAGCGTGGCGGCCTGGAGCAGACGCACCGCTCTTTCGGCGTCCTTGGGCACGCCGGTGCCTTCCTTGTAGAAGGTCGCGAGCGCGTATTGCGCCTCGGGCAGGCCGGCATCGGCGGCCTGGCGCAACAGCTCGGCGGAGCGCTTGACGTCCTGCGGCAGGGTCTGGCCGTCGAGATAGAGCAGCGCGAGGTTATAGGCCGCCTTGGGCTCGCCGAGCTTGGCGGCGGAGGCCATCAGCTTGACCGCCTCACCCTTATCGACCGCGCCGCCGCGGCCGGAAATCCTGAGCATGGCGAGCGCGAACATCGCCTCACGGTCGCCGGCATCGGCGGCGCGCTTGTACCATTGCAGCGCCTTGGCGTAGTCGCGCCGGATGCCCATGGCGTTGGAATAGAGTTCACCCAGCATGGTCATCGCCTTGGCATCGCCGGTCGCGGCTCGGGCGGTGGCGAGATCGAGGGCGGTCTTGTACTGGCCGCGCTGATAGGCGCCGAACACCAGATCGACGTTGGAATTGTCGGTCGGAGGCGCCCGGGATCACGGTTGCTGCCGGGGCCGGCTTGGGGGACGCCGAAGGTTTGGGGGCCGGCGCGGCCTCCTTTTTCTTGGCGACCGGGGGCGGCTTGGGCTTCTGTTTCTCGGCGGGCGGGCTCGGCGTCGCCGCAGGCGGCGTGATCTGGAGCTGCGCGGCCGCAGGCATCGTGAGCAGCAACGTGGCCAGGATGGTGATGCGTGGGAGCTTCATGTCGGGCGCTAGCCGTGCTCTTGACCCGCAGGCTTCCGGCCCGCAGGATCTTGGCCGGCAAGCGCTGTCGCATAGGCCTTCCTGATCGCAGCGTCGATCTCGATCAGCGCGGCCTTGGGTCCGCGCGGATCGGCCCAGATGAACTCGCCGACCAGCACGAAATCGGCGCCGCTGGCGGCGAATTCGTGGGCCTCTTCCAGCGACATGGCAAAGCCGACGCAGGGCGGCTCGAACAACTCGGCCCACCAATCCAGCCGCTCGGCAATCGCCTGGGACGACGGCCGCTGGCCTTTCTCGTCGGGCTCGCCGAACAGCACGTAGTCGGCGCCCAGCTCGCCCGCGCTCATGGAATCGTGGCGCGTCTCAAGCCCGCCGACGCCGGCGATACGATCGGGCTTGAGCGAGGGTGCGGCCTCTTCCAGCGCAGCGAGGCTCGCAAGATGCGCGCCGTCGGCGCCACCGCGCGCGACCAGTTCGGCATGGCCTTCAATGAGCAGCGCGGCGCCCGCTTTCTGAACCGGCGGCGCCAGAGCCTTGATCCGCGAGATCATGGTGCGTTGGTCGGTCTCCTTCAGCCGCAGCAGCACGGCCGCGACGTCGGCGGAAGCAAGCAGGCCGGGCAGCTCGGCCAGAAGCGAAGCGTGATCATCGACGACAGGCGTCGCGAGATAAAGGCGCGGCGCAGGGCGCGGCGGAGGAGATTTGTTCGACAAGATCTAGGCTGCCTTCTGTTCCAGGCTGCTTTGCCATTCGCCTCTGGAGGCGAGCCCATTCATACGCGCGCGGTGACTGAATGCGTTTTGTCCGGCTGCGACGTTCTCGGCCTTGCCCGACCAGGCCTTCTGCGGTGCAGCCTGGAGCGCGCGGCCGTAGGAGAAGGTCAGGCCCCAGGGCAGCGGACCGAGCTTGTGCATGGCGTTGAGATGCGCGGTCGCCTCTTCATCCGACTGGCCGCCGGAGAGGAAGGCGATGCCGGGCACCGCCGCGGGCACGCAGGCCCTGAGCAGCCGTATCGTTTTCTCCGCGACCTCCTCGACGGAAGCCTGCTTCGCGGACTTCTTGCCGGAGACTGCCATGTTCGGCTTCAGCACCATGCCCTCGAGCGCGACCCGCTGCACGCGCAATTCCTGGAAGGTCTTGTTGAGCACGCGGTTCGTCACCTCATAGCAGCGATCGATGTCGTGATCGCCGTCCATCAGCACTTCCGGCTCGACGATCGGTACGATCTGCGCAGCCTGGCACAGCGCCGCATAGCGCGCCAGCCCATGGGCGTTGACGCTGATCGCGGTCATCGAGGGAATACCGCTGCCGATGTCGATCACCGCGCGCCATTTGGCGAAGCGCGCGCCGCGCTCGTAATATTTCTTCAGCCGCTCGGCGAGCTTGTCGAGCCCGACGGTGACGAACTCGCCCGGGCACATCGGCAGGGCTTGGGTGCCTTCGTCGACCTTGATGCCGGGAATGGCGCCGCTGCTCTCGATCAGCTTGACCAGGGGCGTGCCGTCCTTCGCGTCCTGCCAGATCGTCTCGTCATAAAGGATGACGCCGGAGATGTACCGGCTCATGGCTTCCTTCGAGCGGAACAGCATCTCACGATAGTCGCGGCGGTTCTCTTCGGTCGATTCCACGCCGATCGCGTCGAAACGCTTCTTGATGGTGCCGGAGGATTCGTCGGCGGCAAGGATGCCCTTGCCGGGTGCGACCATGGCGGTCGCGATCCTGTTGAGCTCAGTCAGATTCATCGAGAGGTCCTCCCAAAACGATTCTGCCCTTGCCTGTGAAAATAGACCGTTCTCGGGCAAATGCCGAGTTAACGTTCGTCGCAGGGGAAGGGGGGTAGGAGGGGGCGTCTCTTACCTCGCCCCGCTTGCGGGGAGAGGATGGGGTGAGGGGGAGTCTCCGCGAGTCCGTCTGTCACCGTCCACATGGAAGCAGCCCCTCACCCCATCCTCTCCCCGCAAAGGGCGGGGCGAGGGAGGGATAGAGCATGCGCCTTGCTTAGGCCACCTTCGGGGCGAGCTCGCCCTTGGCGTAGCGCTTGGCCATTTCGGCCGTCGTAAGCACCTTCTTGATCTTGGCGGCCTGGCCTGCGGTATTGAATTCCTGGAGCCGCTGCTTGCACAGCCTGGTCATGGCCTCCATCGCGGGCTTCAGGTACTTGCGCGGGTCGAACTCTTCCGGATTGTCCTTGAGCACTTTCCGGATCTGGCCGGTCATCGCCATGCGGTTGTCGGTGTCGATGTTGATCTTGCGAACGCCGTTCTTGATGCCGCGCTGGATCTCGGCGACCGGAACGCCCCAGGTCGGCTTCATCTTGCCGCCATAGGCGTTGATGATGTCCTGGAGGTCCTGCGGCACCGACGAGGAGCCGTGCATGACGAGATGGGTGTTCGGCAGCTTGCGGTGGATCTCCTCGATCACGTTCATGGCGAGGATGTCGCCGTCGGGCTTGCGGGTGAATTTGTAGGCGCCGTGAGAAGTCCCCATCGCGATCGCGAGCGCGTCGACCTGGGTCTCCTGGACGAACTTCACGGCTTCGTCCGGATTGGTCAGGAGCTGGTCGTGGCTTAGCTTGCCCTCGGCGCCGTGGCCGTCTTCCTTGTCGCCCATGCCGGTCTCGAGCGAGCCGAGCACGCCGAGCTCGCCCTCGACCGAGATGCCGCCGAGATGGGCCATGTCGGTCACGATCCTGGTGACGCCGACATTGTAGCCCCAGTCGCCGGGGGTCTTGCCGTCAGCCTTGAGCGAGCCGTCCATCATGACCGAGGTGAAGCCGGCCTGGATCGCGGGTCATGCAGGTTGCGGCTTCATTGCCGTGGTCGAGATGCACGCAGACCGGGATGTGCGGATAGATCTCGGTCACCGCGTCCATCATGTGCTTGAGCATGATGTCGTTGGCGTAGGACCGCGCGCCGCGCGAGGCCTGGATGATGACGGGCGCGTCGACCTGATTGGCCGCGTCCATGATCGCCAGCGCCTGCTCCATATTGTTGATGTTGAAGGCCGGTACGCCGTAATCGTTCTCTGCCGCATGGTCGAGCAATTGACGCAACGTGATCCGAGCCATGTGTCTTCTTCTCCCGTTTGGGCCTGCAAGGCCACTTGAAGGCCGCTAATTATTCGCGACTGATTATTTGGTGCGCAGAACTTCGACGCCGGGCAGGGGCTTGCCTTCCATCCATTCAAGAAATGCGCCACCGGCGGTCGAGACATAGGTGAACTGACCGGCCACATGGGCCTGGTTGAGGGCCGCGACGGTGTCGCCACCGCCCGCGATCGAGATCAGCTTCTTGGCCTTGGTGCGCTCCGCGGCATGCTTGGCGGCTGCCATCGTGCCGCGATCGAAGGGTTGCATCTCGAAGGCACCGAGCGGTCCGTTCCAGACCAGCGTCGCCGCGTCGTCGATAGCGGCATGGACGCGTGCGATCGACTGCGGACCGACGTCGAGGATCATGCCGTCGGCCGGGATCGCGTCGAGGCCATAGGCATGCGACGGCGCGTTGGCGGCGAAATGATAGGCGACGACCGCGTCCACCGGCAGGATGATCGCGCAGTTGGCGGCTTCCGCCTTCTCCATGATGCGCAGCGCAGTCGCGGCGAGATCCTTCTCGGCCAGCGACTTGCCGATCCCGACGCCCTGGGCGTGCATGAAGGTGTTGGCCATGCCGCCGCCGATCACGAGCGCGTCGACCTTGGTCACGAGGTTTTCGAGCAGGTCGATCTTGGTCGAGACCTTGGCACCGCCGATGATCGCGATGACGGGCTTGGCCGGTGAGCCCAGCGCCTTCTCCAGCGCAATCAGTTCGGCCTGCATGGTGCGGCCGGCATAGCCCGGCAGCTTGTGGCCGAGGCCTTCGGTCGAGGCATGGGCGCGGTGCGCGGCCGAGAACGCGTCATTGACCCAGATGTCGCCGAGCTTGGCCAGCTCCGCGACGAAGGCGGGATCGTTCTTTTCCTCTTCCTTGTGGAAGCGGGTGTTTTCCAGGCAGAGGATGTCGCCGTCCTTCAAGCCGGCAACGGCCGTGGCCGCGGGCTCGCCGATGCAGTCGTCGGCGAAGGCGACGGGCTTCTTCACGACCTTGGTGAGCGCCTCGGCGACGGGCTTGAGCGAGTCCTTGGCATCGCGCCCTTTGGGCCGGCCGAAATGCGCGAGCAGGATGACCTTGCCGCCCTTGTCGGAGATTTCGGTGATGGTCGGCGCGACGCGCTCGAGCCGGGTCGCATCAGTGACGCGCCCGTTGTCCATGGGCACGTTGAGATCGACGCGCAGCAGCACGCGTTTGCCCTTCACGTCGACGTCGTCGAGGGTGCGGAATTTGTTGGTCATCTCTGGGCTCTCTTGTCCCGGGCGCACTGCGGCGCGAAGTGCCGCTGTGCAGAACCGGGACCTACGCGGGGAACATGGGTCCCGGCTCTGCGGAGCAGCGCACGCGCGCTGCACCGCGTCCGGGACATGGGACCTACGTTCTTAGATCACCTTCGCCATCGCAACGGCGGTGTCCGCCATGCGGTTCGAGAAACCCCATTCGTTGTCGTACCAGGACATCACGCGTACCAGCGTGCCGTTCTGCACCTTGGTCTGGTCCTCGTGGAAGGTCGAGGAGTGCGGGTCGTGGTTGAAATCGATCGAGACGTTTGGCGCCGTGGTGTAGCCGAGAATGCCCTTGAGCTGCTGCTCGGAGGCGCGCTTCATCGCCGCGTTGATTTCCTTCGGATCGGTGGCGCGCTTGGCGACGATCTTGAGGTCGATGACCGAGACGTTCGGGGTCGGCACGCGGATCGCGACGCCCGTCGAGCTTGCCCTTCAACTCCGGCAGCACGAGACCGATCGCCTTGGCGGCGCCGGTCGAGGTCGGGATCATCGACATCGCAGCCGCGCGGCCGCGGTAGAGATCCTTGTGCATGGTGTCGAGCGTCGGCTGGTCGCCGGTGTAGGCGTGGATCGTGGTCATGAAGCCGGTCTCGATGCCGACGAGGTCGTTCAGCACCTTGACGACCGGAGCGAGGCAGTTGGTCGTGCAAGAGCCGTTGGAGACGACCAGATGATCCCTGGTCAGCGTGTCGTGGTTGACGCCGTAGACGATGGTGGCATCAGCGCCGTCGGCGGGCGCGGAGACCAGCACGCGCTTGGCGCCGGCGGTCAGATGCGCAGAGGCCTTGTCCTTCGAGGCGAAGATGCCGGTGCACTCCATCGCGATGTCGATGCCGAGGTCCTTCCAGGGCAGCTTCGAGGGATCGCGCTCCGCGGTCACCTTGATCTTGTTGCCGCCGAGGCTGATCGTGTCGCCTTCGACGGTCACCGCGCCGGGGAAGCGGCCATGGACGCTGTCGAAGCGAAGCAGATGGGCGTTGGTCTCGACCGGGCCGAGGTCGTTGATGCCGACGACCTCGATGTCCTTGCGGCCGGACTCAGCGATGGCCCGCAGGATGTTGCGGCCGATGCGGCCAAAACCGTTAATTCCGACGCGGACCACCATGTTTCGTCTCCTTATGACCGTTCAATGACGGGTGTTCGATAACGCCGATCTTCCCGCACAACGCGCTTAGCGCGCCTGCGAGGGTTTTTTTAGGGCGGACGCCCGGTTCATCCGGGCGGTGCTTGATCATATGAGAGCTTAGGTAACCCCTTTTTTTGGCAAGCTCAACTCTCACGAAACGCGCTTCAGCACGGCGTTCACCGCAGCCTCGGCGGTAATGCCGAAATGCTTGTAAAGCTCCTTCGCCGGACCGCTTTCGCCGAAGGAATGCATGCCGATGAATTCGCCATCATGGCCGATCACGGCATCCCAGCCCCAGCGTACCGCCGCCTCGATCGCGACCTTCACCGGCGCGTTGCCGATGATGGCGGCACGCTTGGCCTCTGGTTGCGCTAACAACAGCTCGAGCGAGGGCACCGAGACCACCCGCGACGGGATGCCGCGTTCGGCGAGCTGCTTCTGGGCCGCGACCGCGATCTCGACCTCGGAGCCGGAGGCGAACAGCGTTGCCTTGGCTTCGCCCTGGGCGGCCACCAGCTCGTAGGCACCCTGAGCGCAAGGGCTGTCGTTCGGCGCGGTGGTGCGGAGCTGCGGCACGTTCTGCCGTGTCAGCGCCAGCACGGTCGGGCCGTCGAGGCGGTTCAGCGCGAGCTCCCAGCATTCGGCGACCTCGACGGAATCACAGGGGCGGAACACACGCATGTTCGGGATGGCGCGGAGCGCTGCGAGATGCTCGACCGGCTGATGGGTCGGGCCGTCTTCGCCGAGGCCGATGGAGTCGTGCGTCATCACGTAGACGACGCCGGCGCCCATCAACGCGGCAAGGCGCATCGCAGGGCGCGCATAGTCGGTGAACACCAGGAAGGTCGCGCCATTCGGCGCGAAACCGCCGTGCAGGAAGATGCCGTTCATGGCCGCGCACATGCCGTGCTCGCGGATGCCGTAATGGATGAAGCGGCCCTTCGGCGTCTTGGCGGAGAAGGCGGTCGCCGACTTCGCCTTGTTGTTGTTGGAGCCCGTGAGGTCGGCCGAGCCTGCCAAAAATTCCATCGGCATGGCGCCGGCAATGACTTCGATCACCGCTTCCGAGGATTTGCGGGTCGCCGCTGTCATCGGCTTTTCCAGCAGCTCCTTCTTGTAGGCGCGCACTGCCTTCACGAGCGAGGCCGGACGCTCATGGCGCAGGCGGCGCTCGAACTCGGCGCGCTTGCGGCTGCCGAGTTCACCGAGACGGCCTTCCCATTCCTGGCGAGCTGCAGCGCCGCGGCTGCCGGCCGCGCGCCACGCCTTCAGCACGTCGTCGGGCACGGCGAACGGCTCGAGCGAGATGCCGAGATTTTCCTTGGCGGCCTTGAGCTCGTCGGCGCCGAGCGCTTCGCCATGGGCCTTCGCCGTACCGGCCTTATGCGGTGCGCCGAAGCCAATGGTGGTGCGGCAGGCGATCAGCGTCGGCTTGCTCGACTTCTGCGCCCGCGTGATCGCGGCCGATATCGCGGCCTGGTCGTGGCCGTCGATCTTCTCGGCGGCCCAGCCCGCCGACTTGAAACGCTTCACCTGGTCCACGGAATCGGAAATCGAGGTCGGGCCGTCGATCGAGATGCCGTTGTCGTCGTAGAGAACGATCATCTTGCTGAGCTTCCAGTGCCCGGCCATCGCGATCGCTTCCTGCGACACGCCTTCCATCAGGTCGCCGTCCGAGGCGAGCACGTAAGTGTGGTGGTCGACGATCTTCTTGCCGAACTCGGCGGCGAGCATTTTTTCGGCGAGCGCCATACCGACGGCGGTGGAGATGCCCTGGCCCAGCGGGCCTGTGGTGGTCTCGATGCCCTTGGTGCGGAAATTTTCGGGATGTCCGGGGGTCAGCGAGTCGACCTGGCGGAATTGCTTGATCTGGTCCAGCGTCATGTCGGAATTGCCGGTCAGGTACAGCAGCGAATACAGCAGCATCGAGCCGTGGCCGGCCGAGAGCACGAAGCGGTCGCGGTCGGGCCAGGCGGGCGCTGCCGCATCGAATTTCAGGAACTGCGTGAACAGCACCGTGGCCATGTCGGCCGCGCCCATCGGCAAACCGGGATGGCCGGATTTCGCCTTCTCGACGGCGTCCATTGCGAGGCCGCGGATCGCGTTGGCCATGCGGGTGTGATCGACTTGCGTCATGTCTGAAATCCGTCTGAAATGAGGCGCTTGGCGGCGGTGCGGACCGCATGGGAGGAGCCTGGCGGCCACTGAAGGTCGGGGGCTGAAATAGCATCTCGGTTCCGGGAGTCCAAGGCAATCAAACGTCGGTTTGGCCGTAAAAGTTGCTTAGCGGTGCATAGTTTCGCGGCGGCGTTGCGCTTCCCTGGCTTGCCACGTAAATTTCTGCTTCTAACCGCTTGCCGAACCGAGTCTTTTGCCGGGCGGCAAGCCCCAGGAAAAGCCCAAGGAAAAGCCCAAGGGCAAGGCCACAGGTTCCGCCGCTGACTGCATGAACGATCGCGTTTCCAACAGCTCTGCCATGACCGAGTCCTCTGCCGCCGAGATCGAGATCGCGACCCGCAGACTCATGGCGGCGCTCGACTCGCTCGAAAGCGCGGTGGAGCGGCGGCGCGATGCCGACCGCGACGAGAACGAGCTCGCGGCGCGGATCCAGGCGCTGGGCGCGGACCGCTCGCGGCTTGCCGACGAGCTCGACGGCGCGCTGGTGAAGGCGCGCAAGCTCGAACGCTCCAGCCGCGAGATCTCCGATCGGCTGGATTCCGCGATCGTCACGATACGCTCGGTGCTCGATACCGGAGAGGACGGATGAGCCACATCAACGTCACCATCAACGGCCGGCAATACCGCATGGCCTGCGAGGAGGGCCAGGAGGTGCGGCTGCTCAAGCTCGCCGAAAGCCTGGAGACGCGGATCCAGTCCCTGCGCGGAAAGTTCGGCGAGATCGGCGATGCCAGGCTCACGGTGATGGCGGCGCTGACCGTCTGCGACGAGCTGGTCGACGCCGGCAACCGCATCCGTACCATGGAGCAGGAGCTGACCGAGCTGCGGGATTTCCGCAACGCAGCCGTCGAGCGCGCCCGGTTGACCCAGACGGCGGTCGTGACCGCACTGAACTCTGCGGCCGAGCGCATCGAGAAATCGACCCAGGTCCTGAACCGGACCGTCGGCAACGGGATCGCCATCGGGTAGAGGCCCGCGAAGCCGCTGCGCACCCTCTCCCGCAAGCGGGAGAAGTGGAGCAACTGCAAGCGGGGCTGGCGATTCGTCAGCATCGTTGTTACATTGCCCGAGCGAGGCTGCGACGCGCGTCAGGAGCCATAATCCCCGGGGCCCTTAT
The DNA here is from genome assembly GCF_054056815.1 of Bradyrhizobium sp. LB13.1. Classification (NCBI taxonomy): domain Bacteria; kingdom Pseudomonadati; phylum Pseudomonadota; class Alphaproteobacteria; order Hyphomicrobiales; family Nitrobacteraceae; genus Bradyrhizobium; species Bradyrhizobium sp. LB13.1. Next base: position 1,525,950 of record NZ_JBSRYQ010000001.1, read on the forward strand.
CGATCCTTTAGGGAACTGTCCCTGGCCGGGCCCGTGGGCTCGGACATATGGTGCCCACCTACTTTCGTAGGGAACTCCGGGATCGAGTGCTTCAACGGCGTTCGCGGCTTCGTACTGTTTCTTTCTGGTTGTGCCTGTCGAATTGCGTCCCCGACACGCTTGCGGTTCAATTTCGATGTCATGCCCGCGTAGGCGGGCATCCAGTACTCCGCGGCGTCGAGGTTCTTGCACTGGCGTCTCTGGAATACTCGATCGTCCGCCTTCGCGGACGATGACGGCAGAGCAAGGCTCCGCCTCGGGGAAAGCGCGCGCATGTCGAATTCGAAAGCCGAACTCCGTGCCAAGGCCCTCGCGGCGCGCGATGCGCTGAGCGAAAAGAAGCGCACCGCCGCCGCCGCCAAGCTCGCCAAGCGCGGGCTGCCGTTCCAGCTCCTGCCTGGCAGCATCGTGTCCGGCTATTCGCCGATTCGCAGCGAGATCGATCCGATGCCGCTGATGAAGAAGCTGGCCGAGGAGGGCGCCAGGCTCGCGCTGCCCTGTGTCACCGCGCGCGGCCAGTCGCTGATCTTCCGCATCTTCCATCCGAACGATCGCCTCATGCTCGGCCCGCTCGGCATTCCCGAGCCGTCGCCTGGGGCCGCTGAAGTCATTCCGGATATCATGCTGACGCCGCTCGCTGCCTTCGATCGTCTCGGCCATCGCATCGGCTATGGCGCCGGGCACTACGACCACACCTTCGCGCATCTGCGAAAAGCCAAGAACATCGTCGCTGTCGGGCTCGCTTTTGCAGCGCAGGAGATCAAGGCGATTCCGGCACTATCCCACGACGTGGCGCTGGATTATGTGCTAACGGAATCGGACGTATTCGATTTCCGGAGTTCTGAAGTTGCGCATTCTATTCGTGGGTGATGTCGTCGGCCGTTCCGGGCGCAACGCCATCGCCGAATATCTGCCCGGCATGGTCAAGGACTGGTCGCTCGATTTCGTCGTCGTCAACGGCGAGAATTCCGCCGGCGGCTTCGGCATCACGGAAGCGATCTATCAGGAATTTCTCGACGCCGGCGCCGACGCAGTGACGCTCGGCAATCACTCCTGGGACCAGCGCGAAGCGCTGGTGTTCATCGAGCGCGCGGAGCGTTTGGTGCGGCCGGCGAACTATCCGCGCGGCACGCCCGGCCGCGGCGCAGCGCTGGTCGAGACCAAGAACGGCAAGCACGCGCTCGTCGTCAACGCGCTCGGCCGCGTCTTCATGACCCCGTTCGACGATCCCTTCGCAGCCCTGGAGCGCGAGCTCGGCGCCTGCCCTCTCGGCGTTGCCGCGGACGCCATCGTCGTCGATTTCCATTGCGAGGCGACCAGCGAGAAGCAGGGCATCGGCTTCTTCTGTGACGGCCGCGCCAGCCTCGTCGTCGGCACGCACACCCATGTGCCGACCGCTGACCACCAGATCCTGTCAGGCGGCACTGCCTACATGACCGATGCCGGCATGACCGGCGGGACTACGACTCCATCATCGGCATGCAGAAGGAGGAGCCGTTGCGGAGGTTCACCTCCGGGATCCCGTCAGGCCGCTTCGAGCCGGCAGCGGGCGCTGCGACGCTGAGCGGCGTTGCCGTGGAGACGGATGACGCGACGGGCCTCGCGCTGCGGATTGCACCGGTGCGCGCGGGCGGAAGGCTGGAGCCGACGACGCCGAAATTCTGGCTGAGCTGAGTTTTCGCACGGCGCAGACGGTGCACCCACGCCCCTTGTGGGAGAGGGTAGCTCGCCGCGCAGCGGCGAGACGGGTGAGGGGTCCCCTCCGCACGCGAGTCTCTCACATTGGAATTCGCGGAGACAACCCCTCATCCGGCGCTTCGCGCCACTTCGTGACAGCAAGGTGGCAAAAAATCGCAAGAACCTTTTGGAGGCATTCGATCGGATGGCCCTCATTGATCCGCGTAAGGTCCGAATTTCCAGTTTATTCAAGCAATAATGAGAATCGATTCCAAACTCATCGCTGGACTGCCGATTAAGACGGCCCGCGGCTTGATGCGTGAGCTGCACGAACCCTATCGCGTCAACGTGGAGGCCGTACTCGACTTCCTTAACGACGAGCATTGGCGCAGCACGGTGGATGCCGCTTGCAAGAACGACCTTAGAATCCCGAGAATCCTTCGCCAGCAGTCCGATGCTGATGATCGTAAGCAGTATTGCAAGATTTGGGGCTTCAAGTTCAAGCCGATCAAGATGGCTGAGGCTCAGCACGTCTTCGCACAGCTACTATCGGAAGGGTACTTTGAGCCACATCAACCAGAAAGCGACTGGGACAAGGCTCAATATGAGACTAGCCAGAAGGGTAGGCAGCTTGCGGCAATGAATCTGACGAAGCGCTTTGACCGTGCAAAAGCCGACAAGGAAGTCGCCGCCCTGATCAGGCGCGCCAACGAGATTAACAGACGAGATGAACTGGTCTTCTTCGTAAGTAAGATTAGCGCGTTCGGCTCGTACGTCACTGACAGTGATGATCTTGGCGATATAGATCTCGTCGTCGAGACCGTGCCGCGTCGAGATAATCACACAGGCGAGTCGCACTATCGTGCCAATAACAGCGGTAAGGTGTTGGATTGGTCGTCGAGCCTATACTATGGTCAACGCGAGGTTCTTCAGGTGCTGCGGGCACGCAAGTCTCGTTTGTCTTTCGTATATGCATCGACGGTTGAGCGACTAAATACTAAGACTCGAGTTCTGTTCGAATGGCACCCCGGCGCAGAGCGTCGCGCCGAGATGGAGGCCTTCGATTGGCGACTGCACGAACCGTTGCGCCAAGTAAGCGAATGGTTAGGATCGAATCCTGGGATCAATGCCGATCCTGTCGAGATTGCACGTTGGTGTCAGGACTTTGCTGTCATGTTGTCGAAACCTCGGTCGCACCCGCTGTTTCGCGACTGGGGCGAGAATACCGCACACGATCTTTTGTCTTACTGGGGCGTGACAGCTTCCGAGGCTGCCGCCGAGAAGGCGCACAGAATGGAGTGGGAGGAGTACCGCGAACGCGTCAGCTGCTACATTACTGAATATTACGAAAGATCGGTCAACACCCAGATCGAATCGGAGATCTATGCGGATTTTGTGAGAGGCTCCGGCGAAATGGATGCCGCGATCCTGATCGCCAAGCGCGCACGATGGAATTTGATCAAGGTCAGAAGCGGATGGATCTCGCCGCTGCAACAGCGCATCGGCGAAATCGAGGGGGACGAAACAAACGATGCGTAGGTCTCTCACATTGAAATTCGCGGAGACAACCCCTCATCCGGCGCTTCGCGCCACCTTCTACCACAAGGGGGGAAGTGCTGCAGTCCTCGCCGCGATACCTACTCCGCCGTCTGCTCCCTCAACTCCGCCACATCCTTCGCCGTCAGCTTCGAGCCCTTCGTGCCGAACCGTGCCGTAACGTAATTCGCCACCGCCGCGATCTCGTCGTCGCTATACGCGTTGCCGAACGCGGGCATCGACAGCGCCCCGTCCGGGGTGTGGCGCTTGGTGCCTGACAGCACGATCTGCGCGACGTTGGTGGCGGCGGGATCGTTGACGGCCCAGGTGCCGGTCAGCGTTGCCATCGGCGAGACCGGGCTCTCGCCGCTCCAGCCGTGGCAACTGGCGCAGGCGCTGGCGAACATTTGCTTGCCGCGCGCGTCCGCCGTGACACCGTCCTTGTGCGAGGCGGGCGCGACGGGCGCCGTGGTTGCGGGCAGGTCGGGCGAGGGCACCGGCGGCACGCTACGCAAGTAAGCAACAACGGCGTGGATGTCTTCGGGGGCGAACTGGCTAAAGCTGTGGTCGACCGCTTCACCCATCGGCCCCGACGCCGAGCCGTGACCCGGCGCATGGCCTACGGAAAGATAGGAGATCAAATCCTCATCACGCCAATTGCCGAGGCCGGTGGCCTTGTCCGAGGAGATGTTGAAGGCGCGCCAACCGGCCGTGATCGCGCCTGCAAACTTCTTGCGGTTGTCCAGCGCGCGAAGCCGAGATTGCGCGGGGTGTGGCACTCACCGCAATGCGCGAGCGCCTCCGCGAGATACGCACCCCTGTTCCACTCCGGGCTCTTGGAGGTGTCGGGCGCAAAGCGCGTGTCCGGATTGAACACGGCTGACCAGAAGATCATGGCCCAGCGCTGGTTGAACGGGAACGAAAGCGTGTTCTCCTGCGGCTTCGCGCGCACCGCCGGCAGGCTGAACAGATACGCCTTCACCGCCAGCACGTCCTCGTCGGTCATGGTGGTGTAGGACGTGTACGGCATCGCCGGATAGAGCCGGGCGCCGTCATGGCGCTTGCCGCGCTGGACCGCGTTGAGAAAATCCTGGTCGCTGTAATTGCCGATGCCGGTGTCCTTGTCCGGCGTGATGTTGGTGGAATAGAGGGTGCCGAACGGCAGCTTGAAGCCGAGCCCGCCGGAATAGTCCTTCTCGCCGGGCTTGGAGTGGCAGACCATGCAGTCGGCCGCCTTCGCGAGATATTCGCCGCGCTCGACCAGGCTGGCCTTCTCCAGCCTCGCCGGCACGCCGGTCGGCTTGCCGGCACGGTAGTCCGCCAGCGCCACCTTGGGGCCGCCGGCGAAGTCGAGCGGGCCGGGCCCGCGGATGATCCAGACGCCGAGCGCCACCACGACAATGGAGATCACGACCAGGCTCGTGAGGATACGCATCTTGCCGCTCATGCCTTTTTCCCCGCAGCCAGCAGTTTCCGGTCGATCGGCAGGCGCCGCAGCGCGATGCCGGTTGCCGCATAAATGGCGTTGCGCAGCGCCGGCGGGCCGGCATTGACGCCGGCCTCACCGATGCCCCCGGGCGCCTCGCCGCTCTTGACCACGATGACCTCGATCTTCGGTGTCTCGTTGATGCGCATCATGCGGTAGTCGTGGAAGTTCGACTGCTGCACGCGGCCTTGGTCGATGGTGATCTCGCCATAAAGCGCGGCGGTAAGGCCGAACACCAGGCCGCCCTCGATCTGCGCTTTCACCGTGTCGGGATTGACCGCGATGCCGGTGTCGACCACCGAAATGATGCGGCGTAGCGTGATTTCGCCGATATCGTCGATCTCCGCTTCCACCACGGTCGCAATGAAGCTTGCGAACGACGGCTGCACGCAAACGCCGCGGCCGACGCGTGGTGGCAGTGGTTGCCCCCAGCCCGATTTTTCAGCGACGTGGTTGAGTACCGCAAGCATGCGCGGGTTCTTGGTCAGCATGGACCTTCGGAATTCAATCGGATCCTTGCCGGCCTTGCGCGCGAGCTCGTCCATCGCGCATTCGACCGCGAACACGTTGTTGTTCGGGCCGACGCCGCGCCAGAAACCAGTCGGCACCGACAGCGGTTCGGCGCGGACATATTCAACATGGAAGTTGGCGAAGTCGTACGGCGTATCGATCGCCGCGTCGATGGCGTCTATGTCGACCCCCTTCTGGAACGCCGGCGGAAACCAGCGTGCCATTACCGAGGAGCCCGCGACCTTGTACTTCCAGGCCGCGACCTTGCCGTCGACCAGCGACGCGGTGATCTGGTCGCGATAGACCGGGCGGTAGACGTCGTGCTGGATGTCCTCCTCGCGGGTCCACACCACCTTCACGGGATAGTCGACCTGCTTGGCGATCTTGACCGCCGCGATCACCATGTCCGGCTCGAGCTTGCGGCCGAAGCCGCCGCCGAGCAGATGATTGTTGACGATCACCTTGTCGATGGGAAGGCCCGCGGCCTTCGCCGCTTCGGACTGCACGCGCGTCATGATCTGCGTGCCGGTCCATATCTCGCAAGAGTCTGGCTTGACGTGGACGGTAGCGTTGATCGGCTCCATCGAGGCGTGCGCCAGGAACGGCAACTCGTAGGCCGCCTCGAACTTGTCGCCGCTCGCGAGCGCTTTGACGATATCGCCGTCGGACTTCGCGACCGCACCGTCCTTCTCGCTGGCCTTGCGCAGATCCTCCCAGATGTCCTTGGTGGTGATTTTGGCGTTCGGGCCCTCGTTCCACTCGATCTGGAGCGCTTCGAGGCCCTTCTTCGCCGCCCACATATGATCGCCGATCACGGCGACCATGTCGTCGAGCACGACGACCTTGCGCACGCCGGGGAGTTTGACCGCGGCGCTGTCGTCGACCTTGCCGACCTTGCCGCCGAACACGGGGCAGGCAGCGACGGTTGCGAACTTCATGCCGGGCAGGATCGCGTCAATGCCGTAGACGGCCTTGCCGTTGACCTTGTCAGGCGTGTCGAGCCGCTTCAGGGGCTGGCCGATGATAACGAAGTCCTTGGGGTCCTTGACCGCGACATCCTTCGGCGGCGTCTGGCCCTGCGCGGCGAGCGCCACCGCGCCATAGCCGAGCTTGCGGCCGCTCGCGGCATGCGCGACCTCGCCCTTCGCGGCCGAGCAGCTTGCGGGCTCGACACCCCATTGGCTGGCTGCGGCCTGCACCAGCATCGCGCGCGCGGTGGCGCCGGCCTTGCGCAGCGGCGTCCACCAGGCACGGATCGAGTTGGAGTTGCCGGTCGCCTGCAGGCCGAAAGCCGGATTGCCGTAGAGCTTGTCGTTCGGCGGCGCGTGCTGGACCTCGACCTTGCTCCAGTCGGCGTCGAGCTCTTCGGCGAGCACCGCCGAGATCGAGGTGTAGGTGCCCTGGCCCATCTCGACCTGCGGCATGATCAGGATCGTGCGGCCGGTCTCGTCGATGCGGATGAAGGCGTTCGGTGCGAACTTGCCGTCGGTCGTGTCAACCGGCTGCACCGGCTCGTTGACGGCGGCGCGCAGCGGCAGATGGAAGGCGAGCAGGAAACCGGTGGCGAGACCGCCAGTTAGCAGCGAGCGGCGGGAAACGGCGGGAAGTGTCTTGTCTATCATCATGGCGGACCTCACGACTGCCGGCCGGAGGCGGCCTGCTTGATGGCCTCGCGGATGCGCACATAGGTGCCGCAGCGACAGATATTGCCGGCCATCGCGGCGTCGATGTCGGAGTCGTCGGGGTTTGGCGTTGCCGCCAGCAGCGCCGCGGCCGCCATGATCTGGCCGGACTGGCAGTAACCGCACTGGATCACTTCGGCATCGAGCCAGGCCTTCTGCACCTTTGCGCCCGCTGGCGTGCTTCCGACATGCTCGATCGTGGTGATGGCGCGGTTCGCGACCGCGCTGACCGACAATACGCAGGAGCGCACTGCCTTGCCGTCGACGTGCACGGTGCAGGCGCCGCACTGCGCGATGCCGCAGCCGAACTTGGTGCCGGTCATTCCGAGGACGTCGCGCAGTACCCACAGCAGCGGCATTTCAGGTGGCGCGTCGAACGATTTCGTTTCGCCGTTGATGGTGAGAACAGTTGCCATATGCATCCCCTTGCTCGCTCGATCGCTTACGGCGATCTAGTCAGCGAATTTGCGCGCGACAATAATCATATCGATGCGAAACGATGAAGCGTCGACATTTCCGGCAATGCATATTTGCGCAACGAGCGCGTCAGGCCATGACGTTCACGAATTTGTGCGGCGATCGCTGCAGTGATTTTGGGCTAATTGATATGATAAGCGTCATTTTCTGACGCGTTTTCGTCGCGTGCGTCATCGATCGCCGCAGATGATCGTGCAAATGCGCAAAATCATGCGATGACGAAAGTCGTGCGATTGTGGAAGTCGACCGACGGCGAGCACGGTGCAGTTCTGACGCGATCGATCGCAACGGCCAGCCGCCGGATCAACGATGCGATAGCCAACATGCGCGATGATGCCATCGTGCGCCTGTTTTGCCCGACGAGGCAACCGCTTCGGAGGCGCCTAGCAGTCTGCTGAAAAACCTTGAAATGGAGAATTTTCATTTTTCCGCCGGTCGTTTTGGAACGGCGCGGTAGAGTTGGATGTAATTTCGAGCTTGTTATTGAGTGTGCCCCGGCGCGGGGTGGCTATGCGGCGAGCAGTTTGGGAATTCGGATCAGGTTATAGGCGATCAGATTAAGCAGGAAGTCGGCGGCGACGCGAGCGATGCCCCGATGTTTGGTCTTGCGCATGGTGCCATGCTGCTTGCCCCATCCGAAAATGCACTCGACCATCGCCCGGCGCGATTGCGACATGCCGTATCCCGGATGCCGCGTGGTTCGTTCGTCGATCGCGCTGTTACGGTTCTTGCCGGTTTTGGTGATGGCCTGGTTCTGTGTCACATGCGGCGTCACGCCGATGGCGCGAAGGTTGGCGACATGATCGGCCGTATCGTATGCCTTGTCCTCACCAGCCGTGATGCGGCGACCTGCGGCTTTGCGTCTCGCCTTCAGCATGACCTCCGCAGCCCGGCGTTCGGCGGTGCCATTGGCATGCGTGACCCTGCCGGCCACCGCCAGCCCATGCCGGTTCTCCATGGTGGCGTGGCCCATATAGCAAAGCTTGGCCTCCCGTCCGGCCGCCTTGCGATAAAGCCTGCTGTCCGGGTCACTGGTGCTCGCATGGGTGTCGTTCTTGCGTTTCTGGCCATGGAAGTTGGCGCCGTCATCATCGTCGCCGCTGCCGTCCTTGGGGCGAAAACTCTTCTGCGAAGCCCAGGCTTCGATCAGCGTTCCGTCCACCGAAAAATGCTCGTCCGACAATAGCGGCTTGACCTGAGAATGGTTCAGAAGCCTGGTCATGAACTTCGTGAACACATCGCCGTTCTGCAGCCGCTCCCGGTTCTTGGTAAAGGTGGTCGGGTCCCAGACCGGATCGTCCGGCGACAGTCCCACGAACCAGCGATACAAAAGATTGTAGTCCAGCTGCTCCATCAGCTGGCGTTCCGAGCGGATGCCGTAGAACACCTGCAGCAGCAAGGCGCTCAGCAATTGCTCCGGAGGGATCGAAGGACGTCCCTCGCTGGCGTATAGCTTTCCAAGGCTGCGGTTCAAATCATTCAAAACATCCCGGACAAGTTCCCGGACCTTCCGCAGCGGATGGTTCGCTGGCACACGTTTATCCGGCGCGATGTACGAAAACAGGCCGCCCTGATCCGTAAACCTGCCGCGCATGATCGTCTCCGCCGATTCGAGATGATAAAGTGAATCATCAAGTCCCCTCCCTGGCGAGGGGGTTTTTCAGCAGACTGCTAGATCGACGGATTCATCAGGGGCTTAAGCCATTGATTCTGCTTGCCCCGGCTACTGTGCATGGGGTTGTTTTCGAGGTTTTCGATTCAGGGACGCCAGAGCGCCGTCGCGGCAGGCGCGTCGCGACGACCGTCAGCCCTGCCGAAAGCCCATCCGGAAGGCGCCCCAGTGCTTGCCGCGGATCATGATCGGTGAGGACAGATCCTTCATCAGCACGAACTGCCCGCCGCCCATGTCGCGGCGATAGGTCTGGAGCAGGAACGGCTTGGTGTTGGCCGCGACCTTCTGCACCGCGCGATCGGTGAACAGGCGGCGGTTGCGGCAATTGGCGTTATTCCAGACCGGGTCCTTGCCCTGGGGCAGGCGATAGTTCGGGTTGTGCGTCGGCAGATAGCCGCCCTTGGCCCATGCGACGCAGAACACGATCCGGGAATCGGATTTCTGGATCGGATCCTGGATCGCGGGCAGCAGGCGGTCGGTGAACTCGACATAGCTGGTATTGTACTGCTTGGGATCGCTGCCGGAGATTTCCCGGTAGTTCTCGTCCATGAACCGATCGAGCGTCATCTCGCCGCGGTCGATTGCGGCTTCGAACTCATCCGAGATCCGCTTTGCGGTCTCGACGACGACGCGGATCAGCGGCGCATCCGATGTCTCGACGCCGCTGTCGGCGATCATTGCGATCAGGCCTTCGGACGTGTCGAGCAGTTTGGTCACGCGCTGATCCGCGTTCTTGAGATCGCGCGAGGACAGGTCAACGCCCTTGGCAAGCTCGTTGAGCTCGCTGATGACGGTGTCGCAGTGTCCGAGATTGGAGGTCGCCGCGCGCGTGACGCTGCCGATTTCCGCTTCCACGGAGGCGAAGCCCTGCTGGACCCGCGAGATGATGCCGGAGATCTGCTGGGCGCCTTCGCCGGCAGTCTTTGCGCGCTGCGAGGCGTCGCTGCTCTCCCCGATCAGGCCTTCGATCTGGCCGTCGAGATCACGCACGGTCTCGGAGATCTGGTGCGTGGCCTGGCGGGTGGCTTCCGCGAGGTTCTTCACCTCGCTTGCGACCACCGCGAAGCCGCGGCCGGCATTGCCGGCGCGTGCCGCCTCGATGGTGGCGTTGAGCGCAAGCAGATTGGTCTGCTTCGCGATCGCCTCGATCGAGCCGGACACTTTTGCGACTTGTGCCAGCGCTGAGCCGACCGCGCTGAGCCGCGCCTCGATGCGTTCGACGGCTGCGACGAGCTCGGAAATGTGGTTGACCGCAGTGTCGACGGCATTGCGCGACTGCGCGATCTCGCCGACCGCCGCTGACGTGGTCGTTTGCACCGCCTGTGACGCATTGGCGATGTCGTGGTTGGCCGACACCATCGTCTCGGCGGTTTCCTGGAGGTGATGGAATCGTTCCGACTGGTTCGCGACGCGGTGTGCGACTTCCTGGACGTTGCCGGCAATGTCGGCGAGTTCCACGCCGAGGCCGCCGATGCGGTCGGCGAGCTGATCGATCAGCCGTTCGGCAAGCGTTCGGTTGCAGCCGGTGTCCAGTACTGCAAATTGTACGACGGACATGTCTTGAGAGTCCTCCAGTCAGAGCCGTTCGCCGGCTCTCCGCGGCATTCCCATTCCAGTTTCGATCTTAAGAGGTGATTCGCGCTTTGATGTCTTGCCTGAGCGCGCACTAGAGCTTGTAGGCCGTCCTGAATCCGCCCCAGTGCCGGCCCTGCACGCGGATCGGGACGTCGATCTCGCGCATCATCACCGTATTTCCGTTGCCCATGTCGCGCGCATAGCTCTGGACCAGATACGAGCGCAGGTTGTGCGCGGCGGCCAACCCCGCCGGATCGTTGAACATCCGCCGGTTGCGGCCGTTGGCGGTGTTCCAGGCGACATCGCCCGGTCGCTGCAGATGCGAATAGATTTTGTTGTGGACCGGCAGGAAGCCGTTGCGATCGACCATGGCGCAGAACGCCAGGCGCGGATCCTTCGCCAGAAACGCTTCCTGGAACGGCGGCAACGCGCGGTCGGCCCAGTCCAGATATCTGGTGCGGTATTGCTGCGGATCGGTCCCGGCGATTTCGGCATAATCGGTGTCGAAGAGGTCGTTGATGCCGACATCGCCGCGTGCAACCGCCTGCTCGAAGATTCCGGTCAGCGCGTTACCCGCCGCCATGGCACGGGTGACGAACTCCGTGTTTTCTTCGTGGATCGACCAGAGCCTGTCCTCGATCTTTTCGTTGAGCGCGGCATTGGGAGCAACGAATTGCGCGCGGGCGCCGGCCTTGGATTGCTCGACCACGCGCAGGCGGCAGGCCCCGACGTCCTCGAGAGTACCTTCGATCATTGCTTGCGGTGCAAGGCGGCCCGCGTCCGCGCCGCCGATCAGCACGCCGTCCATCGATATCTCGTAGACCGGCAGCACCCCGCGAGCGGTTTCGAGCTTGAGATGGCAGGGCAGCCGCTCGGTCTTGCGGCGGTCGTCATGCTCGCTCTGGCGGAGCAGCACGGCGCAACGCGATTTCAGTTTCTGTGCGAAGGCGGTCACGGCCTTGCCGGCGCTGGCGACGTTCTCGCCGTGGGTCTCGGCCGCCTTGGTCGCAGCATCGATCTCGGCCGCGCTTTCGCCGACCGAGACGATGAACTCTGACGCACTTGTCGCGTTGCCGGAGACTTCGCTGGTGGTGGCGTTCTGTTCGGCGACCGCGCCGTTGACCGTCTCGAATACCGGGCGGATAGCCTCGATCGCCTGCGAGATGCGGTGCACCGCGTCCGCGGAGCCGGCGGCATCGCGTTGGAGCGCGTCGATCTTCCTGGTGATCTCCTCCGTCGCGCCCTGGGTCTGTACCGCGAGAGCCTTGACCTCGGTGGCGACGACCGCAAAGCCTTTTCCCGCATCACCCGCACGCGCAGCCTCGATGGTCGAGTTGAGGGCGAGCAGCGTCGTCTGCCGCGCGATCTGTGCGATCAGATTGACGACGTTGCCGATGGCGGCCGAGGACTCGCGCAAGCGATCGACATTGGCGCGGGCTTCCTGAGCCGCGGCGCTGGCCTCGTCGGCGAGCTTGCCGGCTTCGCGAACCTGTGCGCCGATTCCGTGCGCAGACTGGGTGAACTTGTCGGCGGCATGGGCGAAGGTCGAGGCGTTCGATTGCGCGGCATTGGTCCGGCCGGTCAGCGCGTCGGTGCGGTCGCGGATGGCGGCAAGCGTCGTGGCGGTCGCCCCGGCGCCGTCGGCCACCGAATTGGCGGCGCGCTCAAGCTGGCGAATCATCGCTCCCAGCTCGAGTTCCAGCAGTTCCAGGATTTCCTTGGCGGAATCGCCCTCGACGGCCGGAGCGGGCTCGGAATTGACCGGCTGCGCAGCCTGCGGGGTTGCCGCAGGCGCAGCCATGTCCGGCAGACGCTTCCGAAATAGTCCGAACACCATCAGGTCTCTCTTGTCGGGGAACGGTCGGACGCGATTTTCGCAGGCTGGAATGAAATCAGGGTTAACGATGCCTGACATCTAGGCAGGGGCCACTACGCTATTACCTTAAAGTCGTAGAGCCTCTTTCATTCCAGTGGGGTGGCGGCCTATAAGGCCGCGCTTCCCACGCTCATCTTGGCGCACGATTCCCTAGAGAAGATCACGCATGGCCGGACATTCCCAATTCAAGAACATCATGCACCGCAAGGGGCGGCAGGATGCCCAGAAGTCGAAATTATTCGGCAAGCTGGCGCGGGAAATCACCGTCGCGGCCAAGCTGGGGACGCCAGACCCCAACATGAACCCGCGCCTGCGTGCGGCCATCATCGCGGCGCGCCAGGAGAACATGCCGAAGGACAATATCGAGCGCGCCGTCAAGAAGGCGCTCGGCAATGACGGCGAGCATTATGACGAGATCCGCTACGAGGGTTACGGCCCCGGCGGCGTCGCCGTCGTCGTGGAGGCGCTGACCGACAACCGCAACCGTGCCGCTTCCGACATCCGCTCCTTCTTCACCAAGTCCGGCGGCAATCTCGGCGAAACCGGCTCGGTGTCCTTCATGTTCGACCGCACCGGCATCATCGAATACGACCGCAGCGTCGCCTCCGACGATGCGGTGCTGGATGCCGCGATCGAAGCCGGCGCCGACGACGTGATATCGAGCGAAGGCGGCCACGAGATTTACGCCTCGACCGAAGGCTATCGCGACGTCGCCAAGGCGCTCGAAGCCAAGTTCGGCGAGCCGCGCAAGGCGGCGCTGATCTGGAAGCCGCAGAACACGATCGCGGTGGACGACGAGACCGGCGAGAAGCTGATCAAGCTGATGGATTTGCTCAACGAGCATGACGACGTCCAGCACGTCTACGCCAATTTCGAGGTGTCGGACGCGCTGCTGGCGAAGATGGGCGGGTAGGGCCCACTTCCCCTGTTACTTCCGTTCTGTTTCTGTTTCCCCCACGGCAGCCAGCCGCTATCAATGGCCCATGACTGCGCTCCCGATTCGCGTCCCCGTTCGCATCATCGGCATCGACCCCGGCCTGCGCCGCACCGGCTGGGGCGTGATCGAGGCCGAGGGCAACCGCCTGATCTACGTCGCCTGCGGCTCGGTGGAACCGCCGGACGATTTGCCGCTCGCAAGCCGGCTGCTCGCGATCCATGAAGGGCTCGCCGCGATCTTGTCCGTTCACAAGCCGATGGAAGCGGCAGTCGAACAGACTTTCATCAACAAGGACGGCGCTGCGACATTGAAGCTTGGTCAGGCCCGCGGCGTCGCCATGCTGGCGCCCGCAATATTCGGCATCAGCGTTGCCGAATACGCGCCGAACCAGGTGAAAAAGACGGTGGTCGGCGCCGGCCATGCCGACAAGCACCAGATCGCGATGATGCTCAAGATCTTGCTGCCCAAGTCCGATCCGCCGTCCGCGGACGCCGCCGACGCGCTCGCCATCGCCATCACCCACGCCCATTCATCGCACGAGCACGGCGCTCAGGCTGAAGGTGGTGGGGTTATGATCGGCAAGCTCAAGGGCCTGATCGATTCCTACGGCGAGGATTTCGTCATTCTCGATGTCGGCGGTGTCGGTTATCAAGTGCATTGCTCGTCGCGCACGCTGCAGCATCTGCCGTCGCCGGGCGAGGCCGCCGTGCTCTCGATCGAGACCTATGTCCGCGAGGACCAGATCAAACTGTTCGGCTTCCGCAGCGACCACGAGCGCGAATGGTTTCGCCTGCTCCAGACCGTGCAGGGCGTCGGCGCCAAGGTCGCGCTTGCCGTGCTCGGCACGCTGCAGCCTTCCGACCTCGCCAACGCGATCGCGTTGCGCGACAAGGCCGCGGTGGTGCGCACGCCCGGCGTCGGCCCCAAGGTTGCCGAGCGCATCGTCACCGAACTGAAGGACAAGGCGCCGGCCTTCGCAACTATTGACCCGGCCGTGGTGCATCTTGCCGGTGCCGTTGACGACCAGCGCGCGCCGCGGCCCGTCGCGGATGCGATCTCCGCGCTGGTCAATCTCGGCTACGGCCAGCCGCAGGCGGCTGCGGCCATTGCATCGGCATCGCGCAGCGCCGGCGAGAGCGCCGAGACCGCGCAGCTCATCCGGCTAGGCCTGAAGGAGCTGTCGAAGTGAGCGACCCGAAGGCCAACCGCATGGTCACGCCCGAGCGCCGCAGCGATGATGTCGGCGATACCGCGCTGCGCCCGCAATCGCTGTCTGACTTCGTCGGCCAGCAGCAGGCGCGCAAGAACCTCTCGATCTTCATCGAGGCGGCACGCAAGCGCGGCGAGGCGCTGGATCATGTGCTGTTCGTCGGCCCGCCCGGCCTCGGCAAGACCACGCTGGCGCAGATCGTGGCCAAGGAGCTCGGCGTCGGCTTTCGCGCGACGTCGGGCCCGGTGATCGCCAAGGCCGGCGATCTCGCAGCACTCCTCACTAATCTCGAAGAGCGCGATGTGCTGTTCATCGACGAGATTCATCGCCTGAGCCCGGCGGTGGAAGAAGTGCTCTATCCCGCGATGGAGGACTTTCAGCTCGACCTCATTATCGGCGAAGGCCCGGCGGCACGCTCGGTGAAGATCGAACTGTCGAAATTCACCCTTGTCGGCGCCACCACGCGTGCCGGCCTTCTAACCAATCCCTTGCGCGACCGCTTCGGCATTCCGATCCGGTTGAATTTCTACACGATCGAAGAGCTCGAGAGCATCGTCACCCGTGGTGCGCGCGTGCTCAATGTCGGCATGAGCGCGGATGGCGCCAACGAGATCGCGCGCCGCGCCCGCGGCACGCCGCGCATCGCCGGCCGGCTGTTGCGCCGCGTACGCGATTTCGCCTCGGCGGTCGATGCCGACAGGATCGATCGCAAGATTGCCGACCACGCGCTGAGCGCGCTCGAGGTCGACGCCGCGGGCCTCGACGCCATGGACCGCCGCTACCTCACGACCATCGCGCAGAACTATGGCGGCGGCCCGGTCGGCGTGGAGACGATGGCAGCCGCTCTGTCCGAGCCGCGCGATGCGATCGAAGACATCATCGAGCCCTATCTGATCCAGTGCGGCTATCTGCAGCGCACCCCGCGCGGCCGCCTGCTCACTTCGCACGCCTTCCGCCATCTCGGCATCAGCGAGCCCTCGCGCGATGCGGCGGCACAGTTCGGCCTGTTCGGCACCGACGAAAGCGACGACTGACCTGCGCAAGTGCTGAGTGCTCGGGCCATCATGAATTTCCGGTAATCTCGTGCAGAGGGTCTGCACAAACGCACCCCATTTTCGCTCCAATCGGATCGCATCAAGAAGCTGCATCACGATCGGTCTTCCATGATCACGCGTCGTCACCTCATCCGTTCCATCGGTGGTCTGTCCGCCCTCGGCCTCTCGACCGCTGCCTATGGCTTTGCCGTCGAACCGGTGGTGCGACTTAGCGTCACCCGCTATCATCCAACCCCGCGGCAATGGCCTGCGGATTTTCCGCTGAAGATCGCCGTGATCGCCGACATCCATGCCTGCGATCCCTGGATGTCGCTGGAGCGGATCGAGGCCATCGTCGATCGCACCAACGCCCTGAACGCGGATATTATCGTGCTGCTCGGCGACTATGTCGCCGGTCTGCACCAGGTCACGCGCATCATTCCGGCGAGCGAATGGGCCAAGGTACTGGCCGGCCTCAGGGCGCCGCTCGGCGTCCATGCCGTCATGGGCAATCATGACTATTGGGCCGACAGGACCGTGCAGCAGGCCGGGCAGGGGCCGACGGTCGCGCATCGCGCGTTGGAGGCGGCCGGCATTCCCGTCTACGAGAACGACGCCGTGCGGATCACCAAGGACGGCCGCGCGTTCTGGCTCGCGGGGCTGGGCGATCAACTCGCTTTTCTGCCGGCGCGACGCTTCCGGAGCACGGGACACTTCGGCGCCGACGATCTCGCCGCGACGCTTGCCAAGGTCACCGACGACGCGCCGATCATCCTGCTCGCGCATGAGCCTAACGTCGCGCTGCGCGTGCCCGCCCGCGTCGCGTTGCAACTGTCCGGCCACACCCATGGCGGCCAGGTCCGTCTGCTCGGCTGGTCGCCGGCCGTTCCGCCGCAGCATGGCCTACGGCTCGCCTATGGTCATGTCCGGCTGAAATGCGACGTCATCATCTCCGGCGGCCTCGGTTGCAGCATCCTGCCGCTCCGCGTCGGCGTGCCGCCTGAGATCGTCGAGGTGACGCTGGGGCGGACGGGCGCGGTTGTGTCCTAGCCGCGCTTGCGTGTCCGGCCGTTTTTGCGCAAAACGGGCCTCTATCTGAAACAAGAGGCTCGCGACGTGACAGCTCATCTCGACGGCGAGATCCGCGACGGCCGCCATCATATGCAGGTCCGGGTCTATTACGAGGACACGGATTTTTCCGGCATCGTCTATCACGCCAATTATTTGCGCTTCATGGAGCGCGGGCGGACCAATCATCTGCGGCTGATGGGTGCCGAGCAGCAGGCGCTGTTCGAGCAAGCCGAGACGGAAGAGGCGAGCTTCGCCTTCGTGGTGCGATCGATGCATCTGGATTTCCTCAAGCCCGCCCGGATGGACGACGTGCTCGACGTCGTGACCTGGCCGGTCGCGGTGAAGGGCGCCTCGATCATGCTGGCGCAGGAGGTGCGGCGCGGGGAGGACGTGCTGGTGAAAGCCGAGGTGCGCGTCGCCTTCATCAGCGGCGGCCGCGCCCAGCCGATCCCGAAGTCGATCCGCGCCATGATGAAGGCTGATCTGATTTCGTGATCGTGCGATAGCGGACGGCCTCTCGACTCCGCGGCATGCAGGCGTAGATTGCGCTCCCGTCAACCGATGAGGCCATCATGTCGCGCCCGCCGCTTCCGCCCTTCACCCGTGAGACCGCCGCGCAGAAGGCCCGCATGGCCGAGGACGCCTGGAATTCGCGCGACCCGGTGCGCGTCTCGCTCGCCTATACCGAGGACAGTCGCTGGCGCAATCGTTCGGAATTGTTTCAGGGCCGCGAGGCCATCGTCGCATTCCTCACCCGCAAATGGGAGAAGGAGCAGGAGTACCGCCTGATTAAGGACCTCTGGGGCTTCGACGGCAACCGTATCGCGGTGCGCTTCCAGTACGAATGGCACGACGCGAGCGGCCAATGGTATCGCTCCTACGGCAACGAACAGTGGGAGTTCGACGAGCACGGGTTGATGAGGCGGCGCGAGGCCTCGATCAACGACATCGCGATTGCGGAGAAGGACCGGCGGTTTCACTGGCCGGCGCCGGGGCCGAGGCCGGCGGATGTGCCGGGGTTAGGGACCGATCCGTTCTGAGATTTCAACCCTCATGGTGAGGAGCCGTGAAGCGGCGTCTCGAACCACGCAGGCCCTGCTGCTGCACCTCGGCCTCTATCCTTCGAGACGCGCGCAACGGGCGCGCTCCTCAGGATGAGGGGTTGGACTTGCGCACCAGAAACCGCTCGGCGAACTCAATGCAGCTTCGCTGATCTCCAAGATCACCTCAGCGCGCGCCGTCGCGAACTCGCCCGAACTGATCGAGGCGAACACGGCGGTCGCCGCTGACGTCATCAAGCGGCCTGACCTCGGCCGCATCGAGCCGGGGGCGACCGCCGATCTCACCGTCGCCGATCTGATCCATCCGGATCTTCAGCCGCTGTTCGATCCGCGCCGCGCGCTGATCGCGCTCGCCAACCGCGCCAATATCGATCAGGTCATGGTCGACGGCCGCATGCTGATCGATGCCGGCCGTTATCTCGGCGCCGACGAGGCGGCGATCATGGCCGCCGGCACCGCTGCGATCGGCAAGATCTGGGACCTGAGGCGCAAGCCGCATTCAACGGCTGAGCGTCGCTTCGTCCTCGAATTCGGCGAGCGACTTGCGCATGGTCTCGACGAGATCCAGTGCCACCGGCGACGGGCTGCGCTGTGCGGGGAAAACGGCTGAGAACTCGAAGTCGATGCGCGGCAGGAAGCGGCGCGCGATGACGCCGCGGGTTGAAAATTCCTGCGCGGTGAAGGGATCGCAGATCGCGACCCCGAGGCCCGACGACACCATGCCGCACATGATTTCCGACAGTGTGGTCTCGACCCTGAGCACGCGGCGGACGTCGCTGCGGTGGAAGACCTGATCGACGAGGTGCCGGCTCGACGACCCCGCCGATAGCGAGATGAACGTCTCGCCCTCGAAATCGCCCGGCTCCAGCACTTCCTTTTCTGCAAGCCGGTGTCCGGTCGGCAGCACCGCGACACGCGCCAGTGACGGTAGCCGCTGGCTCGGCAGGCCGGAATGCGCGATCGGCACCTCGGCAAAGCCGATGTCGCATTGATTGTTCAGCACCCAGTCGACCACGATCGGCGAGATCACACCGAAGAAGGCGAGGTTGAGGTTCGGCCGCTCCTTCAGAAAATGTCCGGCAAGCCGCGGCAGATAGCCATTCGACAGCGCTGGAAGTGCGGCGATCCGCAGCGAGCCGGTGCGGCGGCCACGGATTTCCTCGGCTGCCGCCGTGATGCGTTCGAGGCCGACGAAGGAGCGCTCGACCTCGGTATAAAGCGCCATCGCTGCGGCGGTCGGCACGAGCCCGGTGCCGCGCCGCTCGAACAGCTCCATCTTCAGCAGCGCCTGAAGGTCGCGCAGCAACCGGCTGACCGCCGGCTGCGTCACGGTCATCAGCGCCGCCGCCTCTGTCACGCTGCCCGTCAGCATCGTCGCCCGGAAGGCCTCCACCTGCCGCGAATTGATCCGCGCCATCCCGAATTCCATTCATAACATTTCGGCATGCAAGGGTTGCCATTATTCATTGGACGATGGAAGGCTAGGTTTGCGATCTTTTTCATCAGAGCTGGAGAGAGCCCGCTTTTTCGGCAGATTGGAGGGGTTCAAACCTCCGGATCGCGTCGAAACCTGTCGAGCAGGGGCCGGAGCCCTGATTGGTGTCGGGTTGGCGCGGAAGGGAATGCGGAAGGCGCTTCGGCTCATGAGACTCGTCGGCACGTCACCTCACCTCGGTATGGAGATCGGACCACATGAAGACTTTTCGCCTTCTGACAGCGGTCGGCATCGCGGCTCTCATGGCCGCCCCCTCGGTCGCCTCGGCCCAGCAAAAGACGCTCTATGTCGCCGGCTATGGCGGCTCGTTCGAGAAAACCATCCGTGACGAGGTGATCCCGACGTTCGAGAAGGAGAACGGCGTCAAGGTCGAATACGTCGCTGGCAACTCCACCGACACGCTGGCAAAGCTTCAGGCGCAGAAGGGCAACCAGCAGATCGACGTCGCCATCGTCGACGACGGCCCGATGTACCAGGCGATCCAGCTCGGCTTCTGCGGCAAGCTTGATGGCCTGCCGGCCGATCTCTACGACACCGCCCGCTTCAAGGACGATCGCGCTGTCGCGATCGGCATCGTCGCCACCGGCCTGATGTACAACACCAAGGTGTTTGCGGAGAAGGGCTGGGCGCCGCCGACTTCCTGGAACGATTTGAAGGACACGAAATACGCAAAACAGCTCGTGATCCCGCCGATCAACAACACCTATGGCCTCGAAGCGCTGGTGATGCTGTCGAAGATGAACGGCGGCGGCGAGTCCAATGTCGATTCCGGCTTCAAGATCTTCAAGGAGCAGATCAATCCGAACGTGCTGGCCTATGAGCCGTCGCCGGGCAAGATGACCGAGCTGTTTCAGTCCGGTCAGGCCGTGATCGCGGTATGGGGCACGGGACGCGTGCAGAGCTTTGCCAATACCGGCTTCCCCGTCGACTTCATCTACCCGAAGGAGGGCGCGGCGACGCTGCTGACGACGGCATGTCCAATCACCAAGCCGAACGTCTCGCCGCTCGCCTCGAGCTTCATCAAGAAGCTGCTCGACCCAAAAATCCAGCTCGTGTTGCTGAAGGACTACGGCTACGGCCCGGTGCTGAAATCGCTGGTGGTCCCGCCGGAGCTCGGCAAGATGGCGCCGATCGGCGAGCGCGCGGCAAAGCTCTACAATCCGGACTGGACGGTCATCAACGACAAGCGCGAGGAGTGGACCAAGCGCTGGAATCGCGAAGTCGAGCGCTGATCGGTCATACCGGAGACAGTGCCATGGCCTATCTCGAACTCGAAGGGATCGCCAAGCAATTCGGAGCGCAGACTGTCGTCGACGACTTCAGTCTCGCGGTGGGGAAGGGGGAGTTCATCTCCTTCCTCGGCCCCTCCGGCTGCGGCAAGACAACGACCCTGCAAATGATCGCCGGCTTCCTCGATCCCACCCGCGGCGCGATCCGGCTGGAGGGCAAGGACCTGATCGCGATCCATCCGGCCAAACGCGGGCTCGGCATCGTGTTCCAGAGCTACGCGCTGTTTCCGCACATGACCGCGGCGGAGAATGTCGCCTTCGGCCTCGAGATGCGTAAGGTGGCGCGCTCAGAGCGGGCCGAGCGCGTCCGCGCCGCGCTCGCGATGGTCGGTCTCGCCGGCTACGAGGACCGCCATCCGCGCCGCATGTCCGGCGGCCAGCAGCAGCGCGTGGCGCTGGCGCGCGCGCTGGTGATCAAGCCGAGCGTGCTGCTGCTCGACGAGCCGCTGTCCAATCTCGACGCCAAGCTGCGCGAGGAGATGCAGATCGAGCTGCGCCAGATCCAGCGCACCATCGGCACCACCACGATCCTGGTCACCCACGACCAGAACGAGGCGATGTCGCTGTCCGACCGCATCGTGGTGATGAGCCAGGGCCGCATCGAGCAGATCGGCACGCCGCAGGAGACCTATGAGAAGCCGGCCTCGGCCTTCGTCTCGCAGTTTTTAGGCAAGACCAACGACTTTGCCGCGACGATTGATCGGACGAGTGCGCCTGCGCGATTGATCGCCGGCTCGTGGAGCGCGCCCGCGCCTGCCGGGCTCAGCGGTCCCGTGACCGTCAGCATCCGCCCTGAGCGGATTGGCTTTGGCGATACGGGACTCGGCGCGAAGATCGTTACCCGCATCTTCCAGGGCAATCACTGGCTGATTCCAGTGCGACAGCGAATGCGGCCCGGCGACCGTGATCCGCCAGAATGACGGCGAGAGGCAGCCGGTCGAGGGTGAGGCCGTTCGTCTCGTCTGGCGTCCGGAGGATATGGGTGTGCGCGGAGGAGCCTCCGCATGAGCGTGGCTGCTGAGGAGCGGAACGCACGCGCGCCCTGGGCGCTGACCGCGCCAGCCCTGATGCTGTTCGTCGGCGTGTTGCTGATCCCGCTGGCAATGACCGTGATGCTGTCGTTCCACGACTGGGGTCAGTACAAGGGCATTGAGCCGGTCTTCATCCTCAAGAACTGGCACGAGATCGTAACCGACCCCTATTACGCCGAGATGTTCTGGCGGACGTTTCGCATCGCGATCCTGACCACGCTGCTCACCGCCGTGCTCGGCGCGCCCGAAGCCTACATCCTCAACCGCATGAGCGGACGCTGGAAGAGTGTCTTCCTCCTCGTGATCCTCGGGCCGCTGTTGATTTCCGTGGTGGCGCGAACGCTCGGCTGGGCGCTGCTGTTCGGCGGTAACAACGGCCTCGTCAACAAGCTGCTGATGTCGGCCGGGTTGATCCGCGCACCCATTCCCTTCATGTTCACCGAAACCGGCATGGTGGTTGCGCTCGCGCATGTGATGATGCCGTTCATGGTGCTCTCGGTGTGGGCCGCGCTGCAGCGGCTCGATCCGCAAATCGAGAATGCCGCGCTGTCGCTCGGCGCCGGCCCTGTAACCATCATCCGCCGCATCATCATGCCGCAGATCATGCCGGGCGTGCTGTCGGGCGCAATCATTGTGTTCTCGCTCTCAGCTAGCGCGTTTGCGACGCCCGCGATCATCGGGGGACGCCGGCTCAAGGTCGCGGCGACGCTCGCCTATGACGAGTTCCTCAACACGCTGAACTGGCCGCTGGGCGCGGCGGTCGCCACGTTGCTGCTCGCCGCGCTGGTCTTGATCGTCGTTGGCAGCAACGCGCTGATCGAGCGCCGTTACGCGGAGGTGTTCCGATGAGCCGGAACGGCCCGCTCGCGCTGATCTTCCACACCATCTTCGTCATCGTCATGGTGGCGCCGATCCTCGTGGTCTGCCTCGTCGCGTTCACGCCCGAAGGCTTCCTGTCGCTGCCGACCAACGGGTTTTCGCTGCGCTGGTTCAGGGCGATCGCCAACTATCCCGAATTCATTCACGCCTTCTGGATCAGTCTTGGCCTCGGCGCGCTGTCCTCTTTTGTGGCGCTGTTGTTCGCGGTGCCGGCGGCGCTGGCGATCGCGCGCTATCGCTTCCGCGGCCGCGATGCGCTGGCCGCGCTGTTTCTGTCGCCGCTGATGATCCCGCATGTCGTGCTCGGCATCGCCTTCCTGCGCTTCTTCACCTCGGCCGGCCTCGGCGGCAGCTTCGCGGCGCTGATCATTGCGCATGTCATCATCGTGTTTCCGTTCGCGCTGCGGCTGACGCTTGCGGCCGCAACCGGCATGGATCTCTCGGTCGAGATGGCCGCGGTCTCGCTCGGCGCCGGCGGCTGGACGCTGTTCCGCCGAGTCACCTTGCCGCTGATCCTGCCCGGTGTCATCAGCGGCTGGGCGCTCGCCTTCATCCAGTCCTTCGACGATCTCACCATGACCGTCTTTCTCGCGGCACCCGGCACTGAGACATTGCCGGTGCGCATGTTCCTCTACATCCAGGACAACATCGATCCGCTGGTGACGTCGGTCTCGGCCTGTGTGATCGCGATCACCATGACCGCCCTCATTCTGCTCGACCGCTTCTACGGGCTCGACCGTGTGCTCGCCGGCAAGGGCGATACGGGACGATAGGAGAACTCATGTCAGGGGATTACGACGTCGCCGTTGTCGGCGGCGGATTGCTCGGCTCCGCCATTGCCTGGGGCCTCGGCAGGCTCGGCAAGAGCGTCGCCGTGCTTGACGAGGGCGACATCGCCAAGCGCGCCTCGCGCGCCAACTTTGCCCTGGTCTGGGTTCAGAGCAAGGGCTTGGGCATGCCAGGCGTATACGGTGTGGACTGTGCAGGCGTCACAAGCATGGGGAAGGCTTGCTTCGGAGTTGAAGCAGCAGACCGGTCTCGATGTTTCGCTTCAGCAAAATGGCGGCTTCCATCTGACGCTCGGCGAAGACGAGTTCGGCCAGCGCGCCGAACTGGTCAAGCGCATGCACAACCAGACTGGTGCGGCCGACTACAAGATGGAGATGCTCTCCGCATCCGACGTGAAGAAGTCGCTGCCGCTGATCGGCCCCGAGGTGTCCGGCGGCAGCTATTGCCCGCTCGACGGCCACGTCAATTCGCTGCGAACGTTCCGAGCGTTCCACACCGGCTTCAAGGCGTTCGGCATTGACTATTTTCCGGAGCGCCGGGTTTCGGCTATCAGCAAAAGCGGTGGTGAATTCAAGTTGGCCACGCCGAAGGGCGAGCTTCGCGCCGCCAAGATCGTGCTGGCCGCCGGCAACGCCAACCAGACGCTCGCGCCGATGGTCGGTCTCTACGCCCCGATGGGCCCGACCCGCGGCCAGATCGTGGTGACCGAGCGGACCATGCCGTTCCTGCCGCATCCCCTGACCACGATCCGCCAGACCGACGAGGGCACGGTGATGATTGGCGACAGCAAGGAAGACGAGCTCGACGATCGCGCGCTGAAGCACTCGATCAGCGCCGTGATGACCGATCGCGCCCAACGGATGTTTCCGCATCTGTCGCGGCTCAACGTGGTCAGGAGTTGGGCCGGCATCCGCGTCATGCCGGAGGACGGCTTTCCGATTTACGACCAGTCGGAGACCCATCCCGGCGCTTTCGTCGCCTGCTGCCATTCCGGCGTGACGCTCGCCTCCAACCACGCTTTCGAGATCGCGCGGATGGTCGCTCAAGGTTCGCTCGAGCCGGAGCTGGTCGGCGCGTTCTCGGCCAGCCGTTTTCGTGCCGCCGGCGCTGCGAACAACAGCGGCTACTAGAGATATTGAAGGAGCCAAGATGTTCAAACGATCCGAACAGGACAAACGGCCGCCGGTGCAGATCTTCGTCGACGGCATTGCCGTCGCGGCGCGGCAGGGCGACACCGTCTCGGCGGCGCTGCTGGCCTCGAGCTGCGACGTGCGCCGGTCGACCGCGGTCAGCGGTGCACTGCGTCTTCCCTACTGCATGATGGGCGTGTGCTTCGATTGCCTCGTCACCATCGACGGCGTCGGCAACCGCCAGGGTTGCCTCGTGCCCGTCGCCGAGGGCATGCAGGTCGAGATCCAGAAGGGCAAGCGGGAGATCGGAAAATGACTGTGGCTCCCAAGCGCGAAGACTATGATGTCGTGGTGATCGGCGCCGGGCCTGCGGGCCTCGCGGCCGCTGCGACCTCCGCCGAAGCCGGTCTGTCGACCCTGCTGCTCGACGAGAACATCGGTCCCGGCGGCCAGGTGTTTCGAGCCATCGCCTCGACGCCGGTGACCGAGCGCAATCAGCTCGGCGCGGACTATTGGGTGGGTGCCGATCTCGTGCAAGCGTTGCGCGCGAGCAACGCCGAAGTCATCCATCGTGCCACGGTCTGGAGCCTCGACCGCAACCTGGAGATCGCCGTCTCGATCGGCGGCGCCTCCGCCTTTGTCAAGGCGAAGCGCGTAATCCTTGCGACCGGTGCGCTGGAGCGGCCGTTTCCGATTCCCGGCTGGACGCTGCCGGGTGTGATGACCGCGGGCGCGGCGCAGACCATGCTGAAATCATCGGCCCTGGTGCCCGATGGTCGCACGGTGATCGCGGGGCAAGGGCCTCTGCTCTGGCTGCTCGCCGCGCAGATTTTGCGGCTCGGCGGCCGCATCGATCGCATTCTCGACACCACCGAGCGTGGCAACTACTTCGCCGCTCTGCCTCACGCTTTCGCCTTCCTGGCCTCGCCCTATTTCCGCAAGGGCGTGTCGATGATGCGCGAAGTGAAGGCGAAGGTTCAGGTCGTCTCCGGCGTCACCGAGCTTGTGGCATCCGGCGACGGCCAGCTCGCGGGCGTGAGCTATGTGGCTGGTGGCAAGCGCGAGACCATTCCGGCGGATCTGCTGCTGCTGCATCAGGGCGTCGTGCCCAATGTCAATCTGGCGATGGCGGCCGGCGTCGATCATCGCTGGGACGATCTGCAATTGTGCTGGTCGCCGGTGCTCGACGCGAGCGGAAATTCGTCGGTCGCCGGCATTGCGGTCGCCGGCGACGGTGCCGGCATCGGCGGTGCGAGTGCAGCCGTGGTACGCGGCCGCATCGCGGCGCGGGCAGCGGTGGAAGCATTGGCGCCTGCGGCTGCCGCGAAGCTTCCCGCGATGGCGGCGCTCCGTTCCGATCTCGCCAAGGCCGAGCGTGGTCGCAGCTTCCTCGACACGCTGTTCCGCCCAGCGCCGCAGTTTCGCATTCCCGCAGGCGACACCATCGTCTGTCGCTGCGAGGAGGTGACCGCGAAGGACATTCTCGATGCCGTCGCGATCGGCGCGACCGGGCCCAATCAACTCAAGGCCTATCGCCGCACGGGCATGGGTCCGTGCCAGGGCCGGCTCTGCGGCCTCACCGTCACCGAGCTGATGGCGCAGGCGCGGGCCAAAACCCCGCAGGAGATCGGCTATTACCGGCTGCGCGCGCCGGTCAAGCCGATCACGCTCGCCGAGCTTGCCGCGGTTCCGAAGAGCGAAGACGACATCAAGGCGGTGGTGCGCGGATGACCAAAAACGTGGATGCGATCGTCGTCGGCGGCGGCATCCACGGATGCTCGACCGCGCTGCATCTGTGCCTCGCCGGCCTGAAGCCGGTGCTGATCGAGAAGGACTATGCGGGCCGCCACGCCTCCGGCGTCAATGCCGGCGGTGTGCGCCAGCTCGCGCGGCACATCCCGGAAATCCCCCTCTCGATCCGCTCGATGGGAATCTGGGAGAAGATTTCGGACCTCGTCGACGACGATTGCAGTTTTGAAAACTACGGCCAGGTGCTGGTCGCCGAGAACGAGGAAGAGCTCGCGGTGTGCCGCGCGCGCGTCGCCGAACTGAACACGCTCGGTTTCACCCACGAGGAGCTGATCGACGCGACTGAATTGCGCCGCCTCGTGCCGGCGGTGGCCGAGACCTGTCCCGGCGGCGTGGTCTCGCGCCGCGACGGCGCCGCCAATCCGGCGCAGACCACGACGGCGTTCCGGCGCAAGGCGGAGCAGCTCGGCGCGATAGTGCGCGAGGGCGTCGCCGCCAGCAACATCCGGCAGAGCGAGGGCCTCTGGCATGTCGATGTCGGCGCCGAGAGCTTTGCCGCGCCGGTGCTGGTCAATGCCGCCGGCGCCTGGGCCGGGACCATCGCAGCCACGCTCGGTGAGCCCGTTCCGGTCGAGACTGTGGCGCCGATGCTGATGATCACCTCACGCGTGCCTCACTTCATCGATCCCGTCGTGATCCTGCGCGGCCGAAAGCTCTCCTTCAAGCAATTCAAGAACGGCACCGTGCTGATCGGCGGCGGCCATCTAGCCACGCCCTATCAGGATCGCAACGAGACGGTGCTGGACTGGAAGAGCCTTGCGACCAGCGCCCGCACCGTGTTCGAGTTGTTTCCGGTGATGCGCGACGCGACGATCGTCCGGGCCTGGGCCGGCATCGAGGCGAAGATGAAGGACGACATCCCAGTGTTCGGACCGAGCAGCCGCCACAAGGGCCTCTATCACCAGTTCGGATTTTCGCTGCACGGCTTCCAGCTCGGCCCCGGCGCCGGCGCCGTGATGGCGGAGCTGATTGTCAATGGCGGCACCCAGACCCGCATCGGCGATCTCGGCATCGACCGTTTCTATTCCCCCACGCTCTAGCAACAAGAGGACATCATGAGCATTACCCGCAGCATCCGCACGCCGATTATGCACCGCGCCGTCGAGGCCAACGGCTTCGTCTTCCTTGGCGGCACCATCGCCGACGACACCTCGCTCTCGATGGGCGAGCAGACCCGTAACATCCTCGGCAAGATCGCCGCCTATCTGAAGGAAGCGGGCACCGACAAGTCGAGCGCGTCGTGAGCACCTCGATCTTCGTCACGGACCTTTCCAAAAAGAAAGAGATGGACGCGGTCTGGACCGAGTTCTTCGGCGACAATCTGCCGACCCGCGCCACCGTCGGCGTCGCCGATCTCGGCGGCAGCGCGCTGATCGAGGTGGTGGTGACCGCGCTCAAGGGCTGATCGCGCAGGCCGGCGGGGAACGTCAGCGTTCCCCGCGCTGTCGCCTCTGCGAGCCTCGCCTTGATCTCGCCCTTCAACGGGACTACTTAGACAGTCTCCAATCAGGATATTCGCAGCCTTGGATTTTACCCCGACCGCAAAGCCGACCTGCCTTGCTCACGGGGAATTCCATGCCTGCTTCAATCATCCTGTCGAATCTGACGCTGTCCACGCCTGACGGCCGCCCTCTTTTTTCCAATATCGATCTGACGTTCGGCGCCGAGCGGACCGGCCTTGTCGGCCGCAACGGCGTCGGGAAGACGACGCTGCTTGCGTCGATCTCGCGCGAGCACGTCCCCCAATCGGGGCGCGTTGTCGTCAACGGCACCGTCGGACTGCTACGCCAGGGCGTCCAGCTCCTTGCGGGCGCGAAGGTGATCGACCTGTTCGGCGCGCGACCAGCGCTGGAGTTGCTTCGCCGGGCTGAACGCGGGGAAGCTTCGGCCGATGAGGTCTCCGAGGTCGATTGGACCCTTGAGACACGGCTTGCATCTGCTCTTGCGCTTGTCGGATTCGGCGTCGCTCCGGAGATCGAGCTTGATCGCTTGTCGGGCGGGCAAATCACGCGGGTTCGCCTCGCCGCGCTGATCTTCGCGGAGCCGGACTTCCTGCTGCTCGACGAGCCCACCAACAATCTCGATCGGGAGGGACGCGCGGCCGTGATCGATTTCCTTGCGTCCTGGCGCGGTGGGGCGATTGTCGTCAGCCATGATCGAAGCCTGCTCGAAACGATGGATGCAATTGTCGAGCTGACGTCGCTCGGGGCCACGCGATACGGCGGCAATTGGAGCAGTTACCGCGAGCAGAAGGCCGTCGCGCTTGCGGCTGTCGGGCACGATCTCGCACATGCCGAGAGGCGCCTGTCCGGGATCGACGGGAAGGCGCAGGAAGCTGCGGAGAAGAAAGCGCGCAAGGACAGCGGGGGTAAGAAGAAGCGCGCCAAAGGCGACATGCCGCGCATCCTCGCCGGCGCGCGCAAGGATCGTAGCGAGGACAGCGGCGGCAAGAATGTGCAGATCGCTGAGCGGCGTCGCGCGGAAGCGCTTGAGGCCGTCGATACCGCACGCCGACGCATCGAGATTCTTCAGCCAATGTCGGTGAAACTAACTTCGACCCACCTGCCGGCGGGGAGGGAGGTGGTTTGGCTGGATCGGGTAAGTGCTGGCTATCAGCCGGACCGGATAATCCTGCACGATCTATCGCTCGCGATCGCCGGACCGGAGCGCGTGGCCATTGTCGGGCCCAACGGTTCCGGCAAGACGACGCTGCTGAAACTCATCGCCGGGGAGCTGCATGCGCTCTCCGGCATCGTGCGGGTCAGGCCGGACTTTGCGCTGTTTGACCAGAAGGTCAGCCTGCTCGATCCCGCGATCTCCATCCTGGACAATTTTGGGCGTCTCAATCCGAAAGCGGGTCCGAATGAGTGCCATGCCGCGCTGGCGCGTTTCATGTTTCGCGCCGATGCGGCCTTGCAAATCGTCGGACACCTGAGCGGCGGGCAAATGTTTCGCGCGGGCCTCGCCTGTGTGCTGGGCGGGGCGACGCCGCCGTCCCTGCTGATCCTCGACGAGCCGACCAATCATCTGGACATCGATTCCATCGAAGCCGTCGAGGCAGGTTTGAGGGCTTATGACGGCGCGCTTCTCGTCGTCAGTCATGACGAGGCGTTCTTGCAGGCGATAGGGATCACGCGCAGGGTCGAGCTGGCCGGATAATTCGGCTCGCCAAGGCCTGTCGTCCTAACAACAAAAACCCGACGCTCTGCCCCCAGCGCGTCGGGTGGAAAAAATGAGTATCAATCCGTGATCCCAACACCGGTATTGTGAGGCGTGCCGCATCAATTTTCCACTCCGGGAAACTACCGCGTCGGAACCGGGCGCGGTCTTACGCACCTCCACCGGGCTCCAGCGCTTCGCCCATCTCCAGCGGATGGGCCATGGTCTCGTGCAAGGCGTCGCGGTCGAGTTCGCCTTCCGAGAGGCTGATGACGACGCAGGCAACGCCGTTGCCGATCAGATTGGTCAGCGCGCGGCACTCGCTCATGAACTTGTCGATGCCGACCAGGATCGCGATCGACTGGATCGGAATGTCAGGCACGATCGAGAGCGTCGCCGCGAGCGTGATGAAGCCCGCCCCGGTCACGCCCGATGCCCCCTTCGAGGTGATCATGGCGATGCCGAGAATGCCGAGTTCCTGCCAGATGGTCAGATGGGTGTTGGTCGCCTGCGCCAGAAACAGCGTCGCCAGTGTCATGTAAATGTTAGTGCCGTCGAGGTTGAAGCTGTAGCCGGTCGGAATCACGAGGCCGACCACCGAGCGCGACGCGCCGAGATGCTCCATCTTCTGGATCATCTGCGGCAGCACCGTCTCCGACGACGAGGTACCGAGCACGATCAGCAGTTCGTCCTTGATGTAGGCGATGAAGCGCAGGATCGAGAAGCCGGCAAGCCGTGCGATTGCGCCGAGCACGATCAACACGAACAGGATGCTGGTGAGATAGAACGTGCCGATCAGGGCGGCGAGATTGAGCAGTGAGCCGAGGCCGTAGGCACCGACGGTGAACGCCATCGCGCCGAATGCACCGATAGGGGCGACACGCACGATGATGCGGATGATGCCGAAGAACATCTTCGCGGCCTTGTCGATCGCTTCCGCAATGGGCTCGCCGGCTTTGCCGAGAAAGGCAATGGCAAAGCCCGACAGGATCGAGATCAGCAGCACCTGCAAGAGATCGCCGCGTGCGATGGCGCCAAGATAGCTGTCGGGGATGATCGCCATCAAATGGGCGACGATGCCTTCCTCCTTGGCCTTGGTGACGTAGGTCGCCACCGACTTCGGATCGATCGTGGCGGGATCGATGTTAAAGCCGCTGCCGGGCTGCAGCACCTCGCCGACCAGTAGGCCTATCGCGAGCGCGACAGTCGAGACCGTCTCGAAATAGATCAGTGACTTCAGTCCGACCCGGCCGACGCGCTTGAGGTCGCCCATCGAGGAGATGCCGTGCACCACGGTGCAGAAGATCACAGGCGCGATCATCATCTTGATCAGCGATATGAAGCCGTCGCCGAGCGGCTTCAGGGCCTTGCCGAGATCGGGGTAGAAATAGCCGATGAGCACCCCGAGCACGATCGCGATCAGAACCTGGACGTAGAGGACCTTGTACCAGGGCTGGTGCCGGCGGTGGATGGCTGGCTGGATCGCGACTTGTGTCATAGAGTAGGCCCCGGAACGTATTGATCTTGTTTGATTTGCATCATGTGATGGCCGCCGCAGAAGCGACAATCACATTTTTGTCTGTTCGCACGAAGATTGATAGCTGCACCGCAACTCGGGGGGAACATGTCGACTGCAACGGGCTCCGAAGAGCGAGCGCAAGGCTATTTTCCGCGTTGGACGCTGAAGTCCTCCGGCGTGATCATGCCCGAGGAGCGATTGCCGCTCGGCCAGACCGTCGTCTCCGGTCTCCAGCATTGCGTCGCAATGTCGGGCTCGACGATCATCGCGCCGCTGCTGATGGGGTTCGACCCCAATATTGCGGTCCTGTTCTCCGGCGTCGGCACGCTGATCTTCTTCGTCATTGTCGCGGGGCGCGTGCCGAGCTATCTCGGATCGAGCTTCGCCTTCATCGCGGTCGTCATCGCTGCCACCGGCTATGCCGGGCACGGGCCGAACCCGAACCTGTCGATTGCGCTTGGCGGCATCGTCGGGGCCGGCGTCCTCTACGGCGTGATTGCGCTGATTGTGATGTGGTCGGGGGTTGGCTGGGTCGAGAGGTTGCTGCCGCCGGCCGTCACCGGTGCTGTGGTCGCCGCGATCGGCCTCAACCTCGCGCCCGTGGCGGTCAAGGCGGTGAGCGCGGGCGCGTTCGACACCTGGATCGGGCTCGCGACCGTTCTGATGATCGGCGTGGTTGCCGTTGCCGCTCCGGGCCTGTGGCGCCGCCTGCCGGTCATCCTCGGCGCGATCGGTGGATATCTTTTGTACTTGCTGTTCGCGAACGGCCTCGGTTTCGGCAAGCCGATTGACTTCACCCAGCTTGCGGCTGCGCCGTGGATCGGCCTGCCGAGCTTCACCACGCCGACCTTTCAGGTCGATGCGATCGTCCTGATCGCGCCGGTTGCGATCATCCTCGTCGCCGAGAACCTCGGTCACATCAAGGCCGTCGGCGCCATGACAGGCCGGAGCCTCGATCGCTATCTCGGCCGCGCCTTGCTCGCCGATAGCCTCGCGACCATCGTGGCGGCCTGTGGCGGCGGCACCGGCGTCACCACCTATGCCGAAAACATCGGCGTCATGGCGGCGACGAAGGTCTATTCGACCTTGCTGTTTGCCTTCGCGGCCATTGTGTCGATCGTACTCGGCTTCTCGCCGAAATTCGGCGCGCTGATCCTCTCGATCCCGGGTCCCGTCATCGGTGGGCTCTCGATCGTGCTGTTCGGATTGATCGCCGCGATGGCGGGCCGGATCTGGGTCGAGAACAAGGTCGACTTCTCAAGTCCGGCAAACCTGATCACCGTCGCGGTCGCGCTCACCGCAGGCGCGGGCGATCTGACGCTCAAATTCGGCGCGTTCACGATCGGCGGGATCGGCACCGCAACCTTCGGCGCCATCATCCTCTACCAGATCCTAAGCTCGCCACTGGCCCAGCGCGCTAAATGAATCGCAGCGATGCGCTGAGGGATGGAACAAAAAGCCGGTTCCGTCGATGATCAGGCGTCCCGGAGAGAACCCATGCCACAAACCGATCGTTCGACCTCGTTTCACTCGCGCCTCGTCGGCCAATACGCGCTGATAACAGGCGCCTCGCAAGGCATCGGCCGCGCGGTCGCCATCCGGCTCGCCCAGGAGGGCGCGACCGTCGCCATCAACTATTTCGGTCACCCTGAGGGGGCCGAGGAGACGCTTGCGCTCGCGCGGACGGCATCGGGTGACCGCGGCCATGGCAAGCTCGACCACGTCATCGTCAAGGCCGATGTCGGCAATGAGCCGGACATCGCCGCGATGTTCGAGACGATTTTGGCGCGCTGGAAACGGCTCGATTGCCTCGTCAACAATGCCGGCTTCCAGCGGGAATCCCCGAGCGAGGCGCTCGACATCGAAACCTATCGCCGCATCATCGACGTCAATCTCAACGGCGCCGTGCTTTGCGCGCAGAAGGCGCTCGCCCATTTCGTCGCGCGCGGAGCAGGCGGCAGCATCATCAACTGCTCCAGCGTGCACCAGATCATCCCGAAACCCGGCTATCTCGCTTATTCGATCAGCAAGGGCGGCATGGCCAATCTGACGCGTACGCTGGCGCTCGAATTTGCCGGCCGTGGCATTCGCGTCAATGCGGTCGGGCCCGGCGCGATCGACACGCCGATCAACGCGGCCTGGACCGGCGACCCGGAAAAGCGCGGTGTCGTCTCCAGCCACATTCCGCTCGGTCGCGTGGGCACGCCGGAAGAGATCGCCGCCGTGTTTGCGTTCCTCGCGTCGGATGATGCCAGTTACATCACCGGCCAGACCATCTATGCCTGCGGAGGCCTGACCCTGTTTCCCGAGTTTCGCGAGAACTGGGCGAGCTAGGCGTGCGCCTCCAAGTTTCGGGTGCGGATCAACCGGAGGCGGGCTGGTCGATCAGGTCGAGCACGTGGAGCTGATCGCGATTCGACCTGTCCGATCGGCGGTGATCTGGCAAAAGCCGGCGGAGCGCCCTACATCTGCGCCATGGCAAACCCTCCGCTCCAGGATTTCGTCGGCCGGCACGAAAAACTGTTCGTGCTGACCGGCGCCGGGTGCAGCACGAACTCCGGCATTCCCGACTACCGCGACAGCCACGGCAACTGGAAGCGGACCCAGCCGGTGAACTTCCAGGCCTTCATGTCGGAAGAGCATACGCGCCGGCGCTATTGGGCGCGCAGCCTGATCGGCTGGCGCAGGTTCGGCCAGGCGAGGCCGAACGATGCGCATCACGCACTCGCCCGGCTCGAGGCCAGCGGGCGTTGCGGGATGCTGCTGACCCAGAACGTCGACCGGCTGCATCAATCCGCCGGCCAGCGCCAGGTGATCGACCTGCACGGAAGGCTCGATCTGGTCCGCTGCATGGGCTGCGGCCAAAAGGCGCCGCGGAGCGAATTTCAGGAGACGCTCGGCCGCGCCAATGCGGAATGGCTGACGCTCGATGCCGCCGATGCACCCGATGGCGACGCCGACCTGGAGCATGCGGATTTTTCGTCGTTCAAGGTCCCGGCCTGCGAGGCCTGCGGCGGAATTCTCAAGCCCGACGTCGTGTTCTTCGGCGAGAACGTCCCGCGCGACGTCGTCGCATCCGCGCAGGATCATCTGGCGCAGGCCGACGCCATGCTGATCGTCGGCTCCTCGCTGATGGTCTATTCCGGCTTCCGCTTCGTGCAGGCTGCCGCGCATCGGCAAATCCCAATCGCTGCGGTCAATCTCGGACGCACCCGCGCCGATGATCTCCTGACGCTGAAGGTCGAGGAGCGCTGCGAAGCGGCGCTTGCATTCCTGCTCTGATCGCGCAGGCTGCGAACACGCCTTGCCTATTGCATAGGTGCCAAGCAGAATAGCCGAACGCCGCATGTCCGCGCCATCGATGGCATGGAAATTGCTGCGCTTTTGTCCTCAGTCTTGACGATCAGCACGGAGAATTTGGAATGCTTGAGGGAGCCGAGGTGCGGCTTGCCGTTGATATCGGTGGCACGTTCACCGACATCGTGCTGGACGTGGGGCAGGATCGCAAGACGCGCAAGCTGCTGACGACGCCGCAGCGGCCCGAACAGGCGGTGCTCGATGGCATGCGGCTCATTCTCGCTGATGCGCGCGCGCATATCAGCGACATCGACGTCTTCATTCACGGCACGACGCTCGCGACCAACGCCATCATCGAGCGCCGCGGCGCCAAGACGGCACTGATCGCGACCGACGGCTTTCGCGACGTACTCGATATCGGCACCGAGAGCCGCTACGACCAGTATGACCTCTCCATCGACAAGCCGAAGCCGCTCGCGCCGCGATCCCTGCGCTTCACCGTGCCCGAGCGTATCGACGCCCATGGCGCCGTCCGCCTCCCGCTGGACGAAGCTGCAGTGCGCGCGCTCGCGCCAAGATTGCGCGCGCTGAAGGTCGAGAGTGTCGCGATCGCGTTCCTGCACTCCTACGCCAACCCCGAGCACGAGCGCCGCACGGCTGCGATCATCAGCGAGGAGATGCCCGGTATTTCCGTGACCGTATCGTCCGCGGTGTGTCCGGAGATCCGCGAATATGAGCGCACATCGACTGCGGTGGCCAATGCCTATGTGCAACCGCTGATCGACGGCTATCTTGCCCGCATGTCCGACGCCTTGCAGGTCGAGCAGTACCGCGGCGCGATCTATCTTGTCACCTCCGGCGGCGGTGTCACCTCGATCGAGACGGCGCGGCGCTTTCCGGTGCGTCTCGTCGAATCCGGTCCTGCCGGCGGCGCCATTTTCGCGGCGCAGATCGCGGCGCGTCTCGGCGAGAGCAAGGTGCTGTCCTTCGACATGGGCGGCACCACGGCAAAGATCTGCCTGATCGAAAAATACCAGCCCGAGACCTCGCGCGTGTTCGAGGTCGATCGCGCCGCGCGCTTCCTGAAAGGTTCGGGGCTGCCGGTGCGGATTCCCGTGATCGAGATGGTGGAGATCGGCGCCGGCGGCGGCTCGATCGCCCATGTCGACGCGATGAAGCGCGTCACCGTCGGCCCCGAGAGCGCCTCGTCGGAGCCGGGGCCCGCCTGCTACGGTCGCGGCGGCCTGCGCCCGGCCGTGACGGATGCCGACGTCGCACTCGGCATGATCGATCCCGACGACTTCGCGGGTGGAACGATCAAGCTCGATCCGGAGCTGTCGAAACAGGCGCTGCTGCGCGACGTGGGCGAGCCGCTGGGTCTGTCCGCGGAGACTGCGGCCTATGCCGTGCACGAGGTCGTGTGCGAGAACATGGCGAGTGCGGCGCGCGTGCATGCGGTCGAGCGCGGCGAGATTGTCGGTCAGCACACGCTGATCGCCTTCGGTGGCGCGGCACCGCTGCATGCAGCGCGCGTCGCCGAGAAGATCGGTGTCTCCCGCGTGATCGTCCCTTCCAATGCCGGCGTCGGCTCGGCCGTTGGCTTCCTTGCCGCTCCGATCGCCTATGAGCTGGTGCGCAGCCGTCATGTCCGGCTCGATGATTTCGACACCGATGGTGTTTCCGACCTGCTCCAGGAGATGGTGACCGAAGCGCGTGCGCTGGTCGAGACGGGTGCAGCAGGCGCGCCGGTCCGCGAGCGCCGCGCCGCCTTCATGCGCTATGTCGGCCAGGGCCATGAGATCTCGATCGAGTTGCCGAACCGGCGGTTGGCGACGACCGATCTGGCCGGCCTGCGCCAGAATTTCGAGGCGGATTATGCGGCGATGTTCGAACGGCCGATCCCGGGCGCTGCGATCGAGGTCTTGAGCTGGTCGGTGCTTGCAACCACCGAGGCGCGCAATCCGCCGCGCGTCGCCGATGTGGCGCGCATGCCCGCCGGCAAGGCGTCGGGCATGCGCAAATTCTTCGACGGCCGGGCCGGGGAGCTGATCGAGATTCCGCTCTATCGCCGCGAAGACATGGCGCCCGGCGCGACCATTGCGGGACCCGCCGTGATCGCCGAGGACGAAACGTCCACCTTCGTCTCCACCAGTTTCGACGCCCATATCGACGGTGCCGGCAGCATTGTCATGGAACGGAAGGCAGCCTGATCATGAGCAAGGCAAGCGGCGCGAGCCTGATCGACCTTCAGATCATGTGGCACCGGCTGATCGCCGTGGTCGAGGAGCAGGCGCAGGTGCTGCTCCGCACCGCCTTCAGCCCGATCGTGCGCGAATGCGGCGACCTCTCGGCCGGCGTGTTCGACCTCAAGGGGCGAATGCTGGCGCAGGCGGTGACCGGCACACCCGGCCACGTCAATTCGATGGCGGAATCGGTCAAGCACTTCATCGCCCAGTTCCCGATCGAGACGATGAAGGAGGGTGATGCCTACATCACCAACGATCCCTGGATGGGCACCGGCCATCTCAACGATTTTGTCGTCACCACGCCCTGCTTCAAGGACGGCAAGCCGGTGGCGCTGTTCTCCTGCACCAGCCATCTCATGGACATCGGCGGCATCGGCTTTGGCCCTGATGCCACCGACGTGTTCATGGAGGGGCTCTACATTCCCATGCTGAAGCTGATCGACCAGGGCGTCGTCAACGAGACGCTGATGGCGATGATCCGCACCAACACGCGGCTGCCGATCGACACCGAGAGGGCGACACCTATTCGCTCGCCGGCTGCAACGACGTCGGCTGCGAGCGCCTGGTCGAGATGATGACCGAGTTCGACATCGACACGCTCGACGAGCTCGGCGACTACATTTGCGACCGCTCGCGCGAGGCCGTGCTGGCCGAGATCGCCAAACTGCCGAAGGGCACCTGGCGAAACACCATGGTGGTCGACGGCTATGACGCGCCGGTCACGCTGGCCGCCACGCTGACGATCTCGGACGAAGGCATCCACGTCGATTTCGACGGCACCTCGGCCGCGTCCAGGTTCGGCATCAACGTGCCCTTGTCCTACACCATCGCCTACACCGTGTTCGGTCTCGGCTGCGTCGTCGCCTCGCAGATCCCGAACAATGCCGGCTCGCTCTCGCCGCTGACGGTGTCGGCTCCCCCAGGCGCGATCCTCAATGCGCCGAAGCCGGCGCCGGTCGCCTCGCGCCACATCATCGGCCAGATGCTGCCCGACGTCGTGTTCGGCTGCCTGCGCCAGATCATTCCCGAGCGCGTGCCTGCGGAAGGCACCTCGTGCCTGTGGAATCTCAACGTGCGCGGCCAGACCCGCTCGGGCGCCGGCGGCAATTACGGATTCTCGATGGCCGTGACCTCCAATGGCGGCACCGGCGCGCGCTTCGCGAAGGACGGACTGTCGGCGACCGCCTATCCCAGCGGCGTGCGCGGTACACCGGTCGAGATCGCCGAGACGCAGACGCCGCTGATCTTCTGGCGCAAGGAGCTGCGCCCGGATTCCGGCGGGGCAGGGCGCACCCGCGGCGGGCTCGGCCAGATCATCGAGGTCGGCAGCGGCGTCGATGCGCCGTTCGACATCCTGGCGGCGTTCGACCGCATCGATCATCCGCCACGCGGCCGCGATGGCGGCAAGAACGGCGAGGCCGGCTATGTCGGCCTGAAGTCCGGCAAGAAGCTGCGTGGAAAAGGTTTTCAGCAGGTGCCGCCGGACGACCGGCTGGTGGTGCTGACGCCGGGCGGCGCCGGCATCGGCGATCCCCGGGAGCGCGCGCCGACAGCCGTCAGCGACGACATCGAAAGCGGCCTCGTGTCTGCCGACAACGCGGTTGCAGTTTATGGGTATACGCGATGACGCCTCGGGCGTCGTGCGCGTAGCGAACGGAGGGGCTCAATGATCACGCGACGGAATTTTACTGCGGGCGCGGCGACTCTGGTCGCAGCCGGCCACATCTCGACCCGCGCGCGGGCGGCGACGGTGAGCTGGGACATGTCGACGGTATGGCCCGACGGCAATTTCCACACCCAGAACGCGTTTGCTTTCGCGGAGGAAGTGAAGAAGCAGACCGGCGGTTCGGTCGCGATCACCGTGAAGGCCGGTGGCCAGCTCGGCTTCAAGGGCCCCGAGCATCTGCGCGCCGTGCGTGACGGTCTGGTGCCGCTCGCCGACGTCCTCAACATCCAGCAAGTCGGCGATGAGCCGTTCATGGGCGTCGAGAGCATTCCCTTCCTCTGCGGCTCCATGGACGAATTGAAGGTGCTGCACAAATATGTGCGGCCCGAATACGTGAAGGTCGCCGCGCGCAACAACCAGAAGATCCTCTACATCGTGCCGTGGCCGACGCAGTATCTGCACCTCAAGGTCAAGGTCACCGATGTCTACGGGTTGAAGAACATCAAGATCCGCGTGCCCGACAAGAACGCCGTCGATATGCTGGCTGTTGTCGGTATGGCGCCGGTGATGATCCCCTGGGGCGAGACGATCCCTGCGCTGGCCTCCGGTGCGGTCTCCGGCGTCTCCACTTCGGCGGTGTCGGGCGTCGACGGAAAATTCTGGGAATTCCTGAAATTCATCTACCCGACCAACCACGTCTGGTCGTCGCAGATGCTCACCGTCAACCTCGATTCCTGGAAGGCGCTATCGAGCGACCAGCAACAACAGGTCACCGCAGTTGCCGAGAAGATGGAGCCGGGCTTCTGGGCGAACTCGCTCAAGGCGGACGTTGACAGCCTCAACCGGCTCAAGGAAGGCGGCATGGAGGTGGTGCCGGTCTCGGGGGCCATGATCACGGACATTCGCGCCAAGACCGCGCCGCAGCTCGACGCTTTCCTCAAGCGCGTGCCGGCGGCCGACAAGCCGGTGCGGGCCTATCTCGCTGAAATGAAGCGCTGAGGCCAGGTCATGGTCAGCGTTTCGCCCGCGGCTCCGCATAGTCTCAATGCAGCGGCGCCGGCGCCGCTGCGCATCCTGCTCGACGGCATCGACCGTCTTGGCCGGCTGGACGGCTGGATCGGCGGCGGCTGCCTCTTGATGCTGACGCTGCTGATGCTGTGCGAGGTCGCAACGCGCTTCCTCTCGAACTTCCTGCCGTTCTTTCCGCCCACGATCTCGATCGCGTGGGAGTATTCCTCCTATCTGATGGCCGCGTCCTTCACCTTCGGCGCCGCTATGACCCTCCGCGTCGGCGGCCATATCCGTGTCGTGCTGCTCCTGAAGAATGTCCCGGCCCCCTTTCAGCGCGCGATCGAAATCTTGTCGGCCGCCGCGGGCTTCGCCTTCATGGCCTTCCTGACGTCGTCGATGGCGAAGTTCGCCTTCGGCGCCTATGTGCGCGGCCAGGTTTCGACCTCGAGCGACACTCCGCTGTGGTTTCCGCAGGCTGTCGTCACCTTCGGCATGCTGCTGCTGACCCTCCAGTTCCTGGCGCGCGCGATCCAGGCGGTGCTCGGCTTGCCGCTAGAGGATCACCGCATGAAGGCCTCGCCCGTCGAATGATCGCCTTGCTCGCAATCGGATTCAAGATCGCATGACCATCGAAGTTGTCAGCCTGTTCGTGATCCTGTTCGCGCTTCTGGCATGCGGCGTCTGGATCGGCCTGACGCTAGCGCTCACCGCGACGCTGCTGCTTGCGATGTTCCGCTCGATCCCGCTCGACAAGCTGCTGCCGCAATACGCCTGGAACATTTTGACGACGCAGGAGCTGCTGGCGCTGCCGCTGTTCATTCTGATGGGTGAGCTGCTGTTTCGCACCCGCTTGTCACGTTCGCTGTTCCAGGGGCTTGCGCCGTGGGCGGGGCTTCTGCCCGGCCGGCTGCTGCATGTGAATGTGATCGGCTGCACCATTTTCGCTGCGATCTCCGGCTCGTCGGCGGCGACGACTCAGGTGATCGGTCGCATGTCGCTCAACGAGTTGCTGCGCCGCGGCTATTCGCGCGACATCGCGATCGGCTCGCTCGCCGGCGCCGGCACGCTCGGCTTTTTAATCCCGCCGTCCAACATCATGATCATCTACGGCGTGCTTGGCGATGTTTCGATCCTGAAACTGTTCACGGCGGGCGTGCTGCCCGGCCTGCTGCTGGCCGCCACCTTCATGGGGTGGGTGATGCTGCACACGACCCTCAACCCCGGTATGGTACCGGAGACCGAAGCCAAACTCTCGCAGGTGCCGTGGGGCGAACGTTTTGCGGCGCTGAAGGACCTCGCGCCGGCGCTGTTCCTGATCGCCTGCGTGCTCGGCTCGATGTATGGCGGGCTGGCGACGCCGTCGGAGGCCGCCGCAGTCGGCGTGCTCGGCGCGGCGCTGGTCGCCTGGGCGCAGGGTTCGATGTCGCAGCAGGTGATCCGCGACGTGCTGATCGGCTCGGTCGTGACCTGCTCGATGATCGCGCTGATCGTGCTCGGCGCCTCGATCCTCGGCAATGCGGCCGCCTTCCTCGGCATCCCGCAGGCGGTCGCCGCCTTCGTGAAGGGCCTTGGCCTGTCGCCCTTCATGCTGATCGTCGTGCTGATTATCTTCTACCTGATCCTCGGCTGCTTTCTCGACGGCTTCTCGATGATCGTGATGACGCTGCCGATCGTGCTGCCGATTGTAAAGGGTGCCGGCTTCGACGAGATCTGGTTCGGCATCTTCCTCGTGCTCGCGGTCGAGATGGCGCAAATCACCCCGCCGGTCGGCTTCAACCTCTTCGTCATCCAGGGCCTGACCGAGGACGGCCTCGGCTACATCGCGCGCGTCACTGATGCCCTATCTCCTCATCATGGTGGGCTTCGTGCTGCTGCTGACGCTCTGGCCCGGCATCGTCACGATCCTGCCGAGGGTGCTGTACGGATAAGTCCATCCTCGGGCCCTGGCGCCGGCGCGCAGCGGTCTGCGTCATCCCGGTCGTGCTTGTCCGCGACGACACCCTCCGGCGACAGCTTCGCGCTGTCCGGATAACCGCTTCAGTCTGAGAGTTGGGGGACGAAACGGTCAGCGCAGCTGACGCTTCAAGCGCGCGCTGCGCGTCAAATTCGCGCCGCGCGCGCATTCCATCTTTGCGCTCCCTATCATCCGGCGTACTCTATGAGAGCGAGCAGGAGTGCAACAGCAACCAGTCCAGTGAACGTAGCTCTTTTGGCGATGTCCGCCGAGAGAGCAAGAGCTGTTGGCAACTCATATGCGATGGAGAGAACCGACACATAGCGAGCTGCAAACATCCCTCGCGGCGCCGTCTGTAAGACGCAAGTTCAACAAACACAAAAGCGGGAGGAACGGATGAAGAAGCGTTGGTGTAAGTCTGCTCTACCTCTTGTTGCCGGCGCGACGCTGATCGTGTCGTCGGCGTTGGCCCAAAGCGTGGATACTGGGCGGATCGAGAGCGCCGGTCAGAACGATTGGCTGACCTATCACGGTTCGTACAAATCCTATCACTACAGCCCTCTGGCGCAGATCAATGCAAGCAACGTCGGCAATTTGAGCGTTGCCTGGCTCCATATTCCCGGACGCTCGACCCGTGGCCTGCAATCAATGCCGCTCGTGGCTGATGGCATACTCTACTACACAGGTTCTTACAGCCGGGTTTTCGCGCTTAACGGCGCGACGGGCGAGGTGATCTGGTCGCATTTTCCGGAACTGGACGAGACGCTGATCGCCCGCCAGACCCATTCTCCCTACAATCGCGGCGTCGCGCTCGGCGAGGGAAAGGTCTTCGTCGGTACCATGGATGGCAGGGCGCTTGGCCTGGATATGAAGTCGGGGAAAGTCCTCTGGGAAACCCGGCTGATCGACTCGCAGAAGCTCACAGTCGGTTTCACCGGTGCTCCGCTGTACGCGAAGGGTACGGTGATCATCGGAGCGCAAGGCGGTGAATGGCCGGGCCGCGGCCCGATCTTCGCCCTGGATGCCACCACCGGGAAGAAGAAGTGGGAGTTCCTGACGGTCGCCGGCACCGACGAGGCCATGAAGACGTGGGGCAACGAGTCCTGGCGAACGGGCGGGGGCGGCGGCTGGATGCCGGGCACTTACGACTCCGAGACCAACACCATCCTGTGGGGCACCGCAAACCCGGCGCCGCTCTACGATTGGTCGGGCGCCGATTACAAGACGCAAGGTGCGCGGCCCGGCGACAATCTCCATACGAGTTCAGTGATCGGTCTCGACATCGATACCGGTAAGCTGAAATTCTATCATCAGGAATTGCCGCACGACGCTTGGGACTTCGACAGCGCAGTCGGCGAGTTTGTGATGCTCGAACGCGATGGCCAGAAGTACGTGGTGCATCCGAACAAAGGCGGTTTCGTCTTCGTCTACGACCGCAATCTCGCCGTGAAGAATGTCTGGCGGCTCGTTGAGAACATCAATTTCGTCAAGGATATCGATCCGAAGACGGGTGCTCTGATCGGCCGTCGCGACTTCTCCGCGGGGAAAGTCACCGAACCGCCGCTGTGCCCATTCATTGGTGGCGGGATCAGCTGGAACGCCGGCTCATACAACCCCAAGACGGGGCTCTACTACAAAATCGGCCAGGAATGGTGCATGACGCTCGACGTCCAGAAGACGACGCCGGTCACGGCGCCACAGGTCCAGCTCAACATCGGCGCCGATTTCAAGATGGCACCTCCTCCGGGCGGCGAGATTTATGGACATCTCGACGCGCGCGATCCCATCACCGGGGCCAAGAAGTGGGAGGTTCGTTATCCCGAGCCGCCGCTTGGGAGCGTGCTGTCGACCGCGGGCAATCTCGTGTTCGTGCCCGACTCCCGCGGCATCATTCATGCCTACGATGCTGAAACCGGGACCGAGCTGTGGAATCACAACAACGGCACCGGCCATCAGGGCGGCATCGTCAGCTATTCCGTCAACGGCAAGCAATACATTGCCGTGGCCGCAGGCTTTGGCGGCATGCTGGCAGACGAGTACGCGCCAAACTTCGGCGGCGTCTACAAGAGCATGCCGCGTGACGACGGGGCGCTCGTCGTCTTCAGCCTGAAATAGATCATCGCCGATTGCCGGGGAGCAGGCGCTAGCTTGCTTCCCGTGCATTGAAGTTGCGGGCGCGCTTCAGGACATGGAGCTGGTTACCTTGAAATTGCATTTGAAGAAGATCACCGCGCTGCTATCGGCGGTGCTGGGCGCCTCGTCGCTCTGTGCCGCACCGGTTCACGCGCAGTCTGCCACCCCTGCACCGGACAACGGGACGTTCGACGTCGAGCAGTTGTTCGCGGGGACTTGCGGCTTTTGTCACTCCGACGGCGGCCGGGCTGCCGGCAAGGGACCGCAGTTGATGAATTCGCCACGCGATGACGATTTTCTGCACAGCCGCATCAAGAGCGGCAAGTCTGGCGCGATGCCGGCATTCGGCGGGGCGTTCACCGATGCGCAGATCGACCAGATCGTCAAATATATCCGCGCCCTGAAGCCGCGCGAGGGTTGAATCGCCGAGGCCCGATCCATCGATACGAGAACGCGGAATGAAGTCAATTCTCCCGCTTATGGTCGGCGCCACCATCGGACTGTTGGGTCCGGCCCAGGCGCGAACCCTGGACGCGATCCGCTCGTCCGGCGCGCTCGGGTTATGCGCCCATCCCAACTCGCTTCCCTTCGCGAGCAAGGCCGTCGATCCTCCCGGCTTTCAGGTTGAATTGGGCCAGGCGCTGGCACGCGAACTCGGCGTCTCGCTCCGGCTCGACTGGATCATCACCCAGTACCAGCTGCGGAGCGCCGGCTGCGATATTCTTCTGGATGTGATCGCCGACCACGCGGCGCAAGGCGAAACCCGCTTGAGGATCTCAAAACCGTATTATCGCACGGGAGTCGCACTCGCCGTGCCGTCATCCAGCACGCTCGCTTCGTTCCAGGGCCTCAACGAGCATACCAAGGTGGGGGTGCAGGTCGGATCCGTCGCAGCCATGATCATCGGTCAA
Source organism: Bradyrhizobium sp. LB13.1 (assembly GCF_054056815.1). Taxonomy (NCBI): domain Bacteria; kingdom Pseudomonadati; phylum Pseudomonadota; class Alphaproteobacteria; order Hyphomicrobiales; family Nitrobacteraceae; genus Bradyrhizobium; species Bradyrhizobium sp. LB13.1. Next base: position 1,570,111 of record NZ_JBSRYQ010000001.1, read on the forward strand.
CGGCACGTGCCTACGTCGACCTTCGGCTTCGAGAGCGACAGCCTCGACGCCCTGTTGAACCATGAGATCGATGCCGCTGCGGTTACACCCACAGCGGCGAGCTATTTCAATCTGACGCATCCAGGCAAGGCACTCCGCATTCTGGATCGCGACGAGAGCGTGGCCGATCTCAACTGGAACGTTGCCGTCGGTATGGTCCGTCCGGATGATGCGTTGCGCGAAGCCATCGATGGAGCGCTTGAACGGTTGCGAAACGACGGAACGATCGATCGGATATACGGCCGCTACGGGGTCGTACTGCAAGCGCCGAAATAGCTACGGGTGCCAGGTCGGGAGCAGACGCAATATATTCGCAAGCATCGCGGCGGGTGCCGCCCCGGCCGAGGTAGCCGGGGCGATCTCTCACTGGTTCATTCCGAGTGCTACTACGCCGCCGCCTTCTTCCGCGCCTGCTCGGCCTTGTACAGCTCGAACTCCTCCGCGATCGCGCGTGCGACCGACGGCCGCTGGCGCAGGCGCTCGTAATAGGCCTTCACGTTCGGCCATTTGGCGAGCTCGATCGGCGGCGTCGCCATGGTCCAGTTGATGACCGTGACCAGATAGGCGTCGGCGACGCTGAAATGGTCGAGCAGGAAGTCGCGCCCCTTCAGGTAATTGTCGAGATAGTCCAGCCGCGATAGGTTCTTCTCCAGCGCATAGGCTTTCATCTCCTGCGGCGCCTTGCGGTCGAGCACCGGGATGAACAGGCCCTTGTGCAGTTCGGTGCCGATGAAGCAGAGCCATTGATGCAGCCGCGTGCGATCGATGCCCGCTGCGGCGCCGAGGCCCGATTGCGGGAAGCGGTCGGCGATATATTGCAGGATCGCCGCGTTCTCGGTCAGCACCACACCCTCGTCGGTACGCAGCGTCGGCACCAGGCCGATCGGGTTCACGGTACGGAAGTCAGTGCCGTCGCTCAGCACTTTCTTGGTCGGCGGATCGACTTCGAGATAATTCGCCTCGGCGCCGGCTTCATACAGCGCGACGCGGCTCGCCATCGAACAGGCGAGCGGCGAGAAATAAAGATCCATCTTGAGCCTCCTTGGGCAATTCCCTGTGGTGTTTGCTCAACCTGGCCAGATTGATTTTTGTACCATCTTGCATATTATATTCGCGGTCAAGGATTAATTTGCGAAATGGTACAAAAATCGAAACCGCCAGCTGCCGCCAGTGAACCCAAACGCCGGGGTCGTCCGCGCGCCTATGTACCCGACGTCGCGCTTGGCAAAGCGCTCGACCTGTTCCGCACGCAGGGTTTCGCCGCCACCTCGCTCGACGATCTCAGCGAAGCCACCGGCATGAATCGCCCGAGCCTCTACGGTGCCTTCGGCGACAAGCGCGAGCTCTACATCAAGAGCTACCAGCGTTACCGCGAGGAGGCGCGCGCATCGATGGTGGAGATCTTTCGCCAGGAGATGCCCGTGCGCCTGCGGCTGGAGCGCATCTTCGCCTCCGCGCTGAACATCTATCTTTCCGGCGAAACCGGCCCGCGTGGCTGCTTCACCGTGGTCACGGCGGCCTCCGAAGCGGTCGGCGACCCTGATATCCGCGCCATGGTGCTCGACGGGCTTAACGAGCTCGACAAGGCATTTGCGAGTTGCTTTCGCCGCGCCAAGGAGAAGGGCGAACTGCCCGAGAGCGCCAATCCCGTCGTGCTGGCACAGATCGCATCCGCAACCGTACACTCAATCGCGATCCGCTCCCGCGCGCGGGTATCGCGGAAAGAGCTGGAGGCGATCGTGAACGGGGCGATCGACGTGATGATCGGAGCTAAAAGTTAAGCCGCCGCCGGGACGACAGTGAGATATTGCGTCTACGCCGCGCGAATATGCGCGAGAAAACGATCCACTTCGTCCCGCAGCCGCTGCGATTGTTTTGACAGCTCGATCGCCGAGCCCAGCACTTCCTCCGCCGCAGTTCCCGTCGCGGCGATGCCGGCGGTGACGCCTGCGATGTTTTGCGACACCTCGCCGGTGCGGGCCGCTGCCTGCTGGACGTTCTGCGCGATCTCCTGCGTCGCCGTGCCCTGCTGGCCGACGGCCGCGGCAATCGCCGCGGAGATCTCGTCGACCTCCTGGATCGTCGCGCAGATCGACTGGATGCCGTCCACTGCGCCGGTGGTCTCTCCTTGTACCGCCGTCACCTGCGCGCCGATCTCCTCGGTCGCCTTGGCGGTCTGGGTTGCCAGCGCCTTCACCTCGGAGGCGACCACCGCAAAGCCGCGGCCGGCTTCGCCCGCGCGTGCCGCCTCGATCGTGGCGTTCAGCGCCAGCAGATTGGTTTGCTCGGCAATGTCGCTGATGAAGGAGACGACGTCGCCGATTTTTTGAGCGGCGTCTGCCAGGCTCTGCACGCGTGCGTTGGACCTCTGTCCATCGCTGGCGGCCTTGCCGACGACTTCGGTCGCGTGCGCAAGGCGTCGGCTGATCTCGGTCATCGACGACGACAGCTCTTCCGCGGCGGCAGCAACTGTCTGCACATTCTCGGAGGCGAGCGCCGAGGCCGACGACACCGTGCCGGTCTGCTGCCGCGATTGGTCGACGATGGCCGACATCGAGCGCGCCGTGTGCTCCATCTCGACCGCGGACGAGGAGACCGTGGTGACGACGTCGCGAATGCTGGCTTCGAAATTGTCGGCGAGCGCGGCGAAGGTGCGCCGTTTCTCCGCTTCGGATTGCGCCTTGGCCTCGATCTGATCCGTCTGGAGCTTGTTGAAGCTCATCGCATTGTCGCGGAACACTGCGACCGCCTTCACCATCGCGCCGACCTCGTCATTCGCTTTGCTGACGGGGACGGCGACGTCCAGGTGTCCGTCTGCCAGCTCGCGCATCACGCTCGTGATGGAGATGATCGGACGCGAGATGCTACGGGCGATGAGATAGCCGACGATCGCGGCGAGCACGAGCCCGAGCGCGGCGATGCCGAATGCCAGCAGCCAGGCACGGTCGGCGGAGGCCACATAGTCGGCATTGTCCATCACCAGCTCGACCGCGCCGAGCGGCTTGCCGGAAAAATCCCTGATCGGTCCGAGCAGCGCCGCTACCGGCATGGTGTCGGGCTTCGCCTGCCGTACCGTGAAGTCGCCGCCCGCAGCGCGGCCGTAATCCGCCGCGTCGAAGAAGCTCTTGCCCTTCAGCGTGCCGCCGAACAACTTGAAGCCGCCGCCGTCCGCGAGATGGAAGGCGATGTCGACATGGCGGTTGCTCTTGAAGTCGTCCAGGAAGGACTGGCCGAAGGTCAGGCCGAACTCCACGGAACCGAGATGCTTGTCGCCTTGCGCGATCGGCACGACGCCGCGGATGCCGAGCCCGGCCACGCCGCCCTCGAGGCCGACCACGACCTTGTGCTCCTGGTTGGCGATGATCACGGTTTTGCGGAAGCCCGAGAGGTCGTCGCCGAATTTAGCAGGCTGGTGCACGCGCAGGAACGAGGTCGCGGGCGCCACGTGGAACTGGAACTGCTCGACGCCGTACTCCGACTTGGTCGCGGCAAACACCGGCCCGAACAGGCCGATTAAAGCGTTGCGATCCTGTCTGGCCATGGCGTCCTGCGTCGCTGGCATCGCGGCCACGACGGCGCTCATGGCGGCGGCGCGCTGGGATTCCTCGGCAATTCGCGACTGGAGCGCGTCGTAGTGACTGCGAAGCTCGCGCTGGTCGGCCCGGTCGATGATGCCGGAAATGATCCACATCGCCCCGAGCACGGCGAACAGGGCGGTCGCCGCCGCGGTCACCGCCAGCGCAACCGTGATCCGCATCCTGAGGCCGAGGCTCGCCCGCATGTCCGACTCGTTCGTTGAGCGTTGATTAACAACGGCTATCAACTTCTCGCTAAGAGAGGGTGAACGGGATATCGGCGGACGATCAGGGATCGTACGGCGCGGGTGGCACGTGAGGTCTCAATACCCCCGCGCCCGGTCCACCACGTTCTCCAGCGCACCACCCGCCTCGAACCGCGCGATCTGCTCGGCGACATAGGCCGAGATCGCGTCTGCGTCGGTGTCGGCGGCGTTGTGCGGCGTCAGCAGCACCTTGGGATGGGTCCAGAACCTGCTGTCCTTTGGCTGCGGCTCCTGCACGAAGACGTCGAGCGAGGCGGCGCCCAGTGTGCCGTCGTCGAGGCAGGCCAGGATATCGGCCTCGTTCTGCAGGCCGCCGCGGCCGGCATTGATCAGCACGGGCGCGCTGAGCGGACTTTTGCGGTTGAGCTTGGTGAAGACGTCGCGGTTCAGGATGCCGTTTGTTTCAGGCGTTAGCGGCAACAGGCTGACGAGGATATCGGTCGTACGCAGGAACGGTTCGATCTGCTCGGCGCCATGGAAGCATTCAACGCCCTCGATCCTGCGCGGGCTGCGGCTCCAGCCGGCGACGCGGAAGCCAAGCCGCCGCAGCATATCGGCCGCGTCAGCGCCGAGCGTGCCCAGTCCCATCACACCGACTGTGACGGCGCTCGCCGGCCATTGATATGTCGGCTCCCAGCGCTTTTCGCGCTGCGACTCGCGCAGATAAAGCTCCTGGCGGTGGTGCATCAGCACGTGCTGCACGACGTATTCGGTCATGCGGCCGGTCAGATCAGGCACGGCCACGCGCACCAGCGGCACGTTCGGCAGGCTCTTGTCCGCCATCAGCGCATCGACGCCGGCGCCGAGATTGAAGATCGCCCGCAGATTGGGGAATGAGCCGAGATCGCCCGGCACCGGCTTCCACACCGCGGCATAGTGCACCTCGGCCGGATCGAGCCCGGCATCGGGCAGCAGCACCACGCGGCGCCCGCCGCAGACCGCGTCGAACCGGGCCTTCCAGCGCTCCGGCAGCCAGTTCTGCTGCGTGCTGTTGATCAGGACGGCCAGTATGCCCACGGTCATTCGAAGTGCCTCACAAGGTTCCGCTTTTGGTGCCTCTCCTTGGCACGATCTGCCGGATTTTTCTTGCAGTTTTTTTCCGCAGCCATGTCGGAGCGGGGCATAGTGGATCGTCTTCAAAACAAGCGTTCAGAGAAGGTGCTGCCCATGCTTTATGCGATCCTTTGCTATCATGACGAGGACTTCGTCGGCTCCTGGAGCAAGGACCAGGACGAGGCCGTGATGAAGAAGCTCGCCGTGGTGCAGGAAGATCTCGCGAAGCAGGGCAGGCTCGGCCCCGTGGCGCGGCTGCTGCCGACCACTGCGGCAGCGACATTGCGCAAGGAAGATCCGCCGTTGGTGCTCGACGGCCCCTATGCGGAGACCAAGGAGCAGTTGCTGGGCTTCTACATCGTCGATTGCAAGAACCTCGACGAGGCTCTCGACGTTGCGCGCGACCTCGGATCGGCCAATCCCGGCGGCGCCTATGAGGTGCGTCCGGTCGGCGTGTTCAGGCCCGGAGGGAATCTGACGTGAGCGAGGCCGATACCGCCTGGATCGAGACCGCGCTGACCTCGGCGCGCCCTCAGGCGGTCGGCGCGCTGCTGCGCTATTTCCGCGACCTCGACACCGCCGAGGAGGCCTTCCAGAACGCCTGCCTGCGCGCGCTCAAGACCTGGCCACAGAACGGACCGCCGCGCGATCCCTCGGCCTGGCTGATCATGGTTGGCCGCAACGTTGCCATCGACGAGGTGCGCCGCACCCGGAAGCAGCAGCCGCTGCCGGAGGACGACCAGGCGATCTCCGATCTCGACGACGCCGAGGGCGCGCTCGCCGAGCGGCTCGACGGCTCGCACTATCGCGACGACATTTTGCGGCTGATGTTCATCTGCTGCCATCCAGGGCTGCCGGCGACGCAGCAGATCGCGCTGGCGCTCCGTATCGTCTCCGGTCTCACGGTGAAGCAGATCGCACGCGCCTTCCTGGTGTCGGACGCGGCGATGGAGCAGCGCATCACGCGCGCCAAGGCGAAGGTCGCCGAGGCCGGGACGCCGTTCGAAACGCCGGGCGCGGTCGAGCGCTCCGAGCGGCTCGCCGGTGTCGCCGCGATGATCTATTTGATCTTCAACGAGGGCTATTCGGCGAGCGGCGACACCGCCGAAATCAGAAAGCCGCTGTGCGAGGAGGCGATCCGGCTGGCGCGGCTGCTGCTACGGCTGTTCCAGAGCGAGCCGGAGATCATGGGGCTCACGGCACTTATCCTGTTGCAGCATGCGCGCAGTGCTTCGCGCTTTGCCGCGAACGGCTCGCTGATCCTGCTGGACGACCAGGACCGTTCGCTGTGGAACCGCTCCTTGATCGCGGAAGGCCTCGCGCTGATCGACAAGGCGATGCGCCATCGTCGCAGCGGGCCCTACCAGATCCAGGCCGCGATCGCCGCGCTGCATGCCCGCGCATCGGCGCCGGAGGAGACTGACTGGGCCCAGATCGACCTGCTCTATGGTGCGCTGGAGGTGGTGCAACCGTCCCCGGTGGTGACACTCAATCGCGCGGTCGCGGTTTCCAAGGTGCGCGGACCGCAAGCCGCGCTCGACCTGATCGAGCCGCTGGCGCCAAAGCTCGCCAATTATTTCCATTTCTTCGGCGTGCGCGGCGCCTTCCTGATGCAGCTCGGCCGCAATGACGAAGCCCGCATCGCCTTCGACCGCGCCATCGCCCTCGCCAACACGTCCGCAGAAGCCGCCCACATCCGCATGCATCTCGATCGCCTGATCCGGGATAGCCAGCCGAAGGGCGCCAATGGCGGCGCCAGGCAGGGTGCGAAGGTCACGTAGGGAGCACCCCCATCTCTCGCCGTCATGCCGGGCTTGCCCCGGGGATGCACGTCCTTCTGATCGGCGCCGAGAACGTGGATGGCCGGGACATAGGCAAGCGGAAGCGACGCCGTCCTTTGGACTGTTATGCCCGGCCATGACGGTCGTCCAAATTATTGATTCCGAATTGTCGGCCCCGGCCATCCCCCTTCGTCCTTAGCGAGCATCCAAGGAGTTCTTTATGCTGAAAGCCATTGCCGTCATCGCCGTCCTGCTCGCGGCCGGAATCGTTGGCGTCCTCGTCTTCGCCCTGACGAAGCCCGACACGTTCCGCGTCGAGCGCAGCCTCGCCGTGAAAGCGCCGGCCAATGCGATCTATCCGCAGGTCGCCGATTTCCATCGCTGGACGGCCTGGTCACCCTACGAGAACCGCGATCCCGCCATGAAGCGGACGTTTGGCGGCACCGCGCAAGGCAAGGGTGCGACCTATGCCTGGGACGGCGACAATAATGTCGGCGCCGGCCATATGGAGATCCTCGAGGCGAATGCGTCGTCAAAACTTCGCATCAAGCTGGATTTCGAGCGCCCCTTCGAAGGCCACAACACCGCCGAGTTCACGTTTGTGCCGCAAGGCGATGCCACAATGGTCACATGGGCGATGTCTGGTCCGGCCCCCTTCATGTCCAAGCTGATGCAGGTGTTCATGAACATGGACAGCATGATCGGCAAGGATTTCGAGGCCGGCCTTGCCAGCCTGAAGAAGCTCACGGAGAAATAACGCCGTCCTCGTCGAAGGAACGGTCAAGCAACGGCTCAAGCAAACGAAGAGGAGAGAAACATGCTCAATGCGTATCTGTTCTATCAGGACACCTGCGAAGCGGCATTCAACTATTACGCCAAGGTCCTCGGCGGCAAGGTCGACGCCATGATGCGTGCATCGGATGCGCCGGCGGACATGGCCGCCGCGCCCGGCCGGGAGAGGACGATCATGCATGCGCGGATGTCGCTGCCCGACGGCAGCGTGTTGATGGCCTCCGATGCACCGGGCGAGCAATTTCACAAGCCGCAGGGCTTTTCGATCTCGCTCACGGTCGCGGACCCTGCGGAGGGTGAGCGCAAGTTCAACGCGCTCGCCGATGGCGGCAGCGTTACCATGCCCTACGGCAAGACGTTCTGGGCCAAGGGCTTTGGCATGTGCGTCGACAAGTTCGGCATTCCCTGGATGGTGAACTGCCCGGCCGATGGAATGTGACAGGCGCGACAGCCTGATGCGCCAAGCGGCGATCCCCTCTTCCTGCCGATGCGGGAGAGGGGACACGCACAAGGACGCCACGTCATATGCAGATCGGCCGCGTGCCCTCTCAGCGGATCGATCCGGTCACGTCGTTGCCCGGTGGTGAGGACGACGGAACGCAGCGAGGGCAGATCACGAGCTTGGTGCCGAGCTGCCTGTCATTCTCCGCTTCGATTTCGTCACGGACGGCCCACCACGCCGCGGAGTACGGGTGCAAGGTACCGAGCACTCTTTCCCGCTCCTGATTCGGATCGCTCTGTGCGGGAGCTTGGTTCGCCACACGACGCCTTGTAGCAGAGGGGCGGTTCGGATCCTGACCGAGGCCGTCCCATGCGATCGGGCGGCGTTCCTGCGCAGGCGCGACAGCGCATCCCATGAGCGTTATGCAAAAAGTGAGCAAGACAAAGCCGTGTCGCATCATGCCGGACCCTCGGTGTCATACGCGACACGCTAGCCCCGCATGCGGAAACTCGCGTCACGCCGCTAAAATGGAACCTAAGGGAAACGTGTGGCCCGCATGGCCGAATATGGACTTTTGCTCTCGCACCACATTGCGAGGGCAGTGAGGCCACTTCGTGAAATGACGCGGACTGCATCGCACAACAACTGGCGCAATATTAGGCTGTAACTCCGTGACAGAATCGCTAATTATTGCTTCATAAAAAGCTACAAATTGGGGCGGGCGGACTTGGAAGGGGAGCGACCGATGGCGACGGCGCTACAGATCAACTTTGCACTCTGGGGTATGCTCATCTGCGCGACCATGGAACTGACGCAGATGATCCAGAGGTTTTACTAGACCTCACGAAGCGCCTGACCGGCGGAATTTTGCCGACGCGGTTGTCCGCCAGCTCACGAGCAAGGCGATGAGCGTGAAGCTGACGCCCGCGATCAGCAGGACAGCGGCGGATTTAACCTGGTCACGCATCATCCTCACCGGCAGCGCGGATAGATCGCGGCGAGGTCGCGGCCCTTCAACAAAAGCAATCTGGACGAGAGACCGCCGCGGCGGCTGATCCAGTCGCGCACCGGGCCGGGATAGGCGGCAAGCACCACGTCGGATGCTTCCGGCTCGGCATAGAAGCGCCCGCGCCGGTCGGCCGAGCGAGCCGCATGGAAGCCGAGCACGGCGCGTCGGGTGACGCAAATGCGCTCGCCCGGAACGATGCTCAGCACCAGCGTGCATGCAGACAGGCAGGGACCGTCGATCACCACGCGCTCGCCGCTCTCGCGCACCTTCTCGAACAAATCGAGGAACGGCCCGACCTGTCCGCCTGGCGACTGAATGATGCGGATTTCAGCCACGGCGGGCGCGGACGCGAGCAGCGCGGATGCGAGCATCAAGGCCCTTGAGGGAGATGACGTGTCGCATGGCACTCTCCGAACTCTTCCCGTGCCTACCCGTTCCTCCGCTCGCCGCGCAGCGTCGGCAGGCCGATACCCGCCGCATCGAAGCCGCCATCGACGGCCAAAATTTGGCCGGTGATGTAGCTCGATCGTTCCGAGCACAGAAAGTAGACCGCTTCGGCGAGTTCCTCTTCCAGGCCGTAGCGGTTGAGCGGGATGGCGTCGTGATAGTCGGCGCGGATCTCCCTGGTGTGCACCTGCTTCGCCATCGCGGTGTCGACCGGCCCCGGCGCGACCGCGTTGACGCGGATGCCGAGCGAGGCGAGTTCGACCGCGAGCTGCTTGGTGAGATGCGCGAGGCCCGCCTTGCTGGTGCCGTAGGCCGAGCGCAGCGTCGAGGCGCGCACCGCCGAGATCGAGGTGATGTTGACGATGGCCCCGCCATTACCATCGCGCATCAGTGGCACCGCCGCCTTGGTGCAGAGAAACGGACCGGTGAGGTTGATCTCGAGCACCCGCCGCCAATCGGTCTCCGACGTCTCCATCAGCGGTGCGAACACGGCAATGCCGGCATTGTTGACGAGCGCGTCGAGCCGGCCGAACCGCCGTTCGATCGTCGTCATCGCGGCGGCGACAGAGACTGCGTCCGAGACATCGCAGGTCAGCGCTAGCGTGGCCTCGTCCTGGCCGATCTCGGCGACCGCGCGGCCGAGCAGCTCGCCCTCGATGTCGAGCAGCGCCACGCGCCAGCCCTCAACCAGGAATTTTTTCGCGGTCGCAAGCCCGATGCCGCGCGCGGCTCCGGTGACGAGGGCGAGTTTTTGCGGAGTTTGCGGCATTTGCTAATCTGTCCTGTGTCCGAAAGTTCGGTCGCGCGCGAGCGCCCGCTCCTTTTACTTCGCTTTCGTCCCGGCAAGAAAGGGCCTCTGTTCATGCCCATCGATCCCAGTGCGATCCCGCTCGAGGAATGGCGGCCAGGTGTGACGACTCGGATGCTGACATCCGCGCGCAACGGCGCCACTGCGCTCTGCATCTTCGAGCAATGGGTCGCGCCCGGCGCCGGGGCGCCGACGCACAGTCATCCGGTCGAGGAGGTGCTGGCCGTGCGTGCGGGCGAGGCCGATATGTGGATCGAGGCCGAGCGCGTCACGGTGACGGCCGGCCAATCGCTGCTGGTTCCCGCCGGCCGCAAGCACGGTTTTCGTAATTCGGGCACGACCGCGCTACACGTCCACGCCGTGCTGGCCTCGCCGGTCTTCGAGGCGCTGCCGGAGGGAGCGAGCGAGGCGACGCGGCGATGGACGGCGGACTAGGACGATTTTGCCGCAGGGAATCGGCGTGCGATGTCGGCAGGCCTGCGCGCGGTTCGTCTTCCATCGGAGCTTCAAATGATTTGAGGAGGAGCGACCGTGCCCGAGCATCACGAGCACCTGATTCGAAGTCTGTTCGCCGCCTATCTCGCCAACGACCGGCAACAAGTCAGCGCCGTGCTAGCCGACGAGTTCCGCTTCACCAGCCCGTTCGACGACGACCTCGACAAGGCGACCTATTTCGAGCGCTGCTGGAAGGACACCGGCTGGATTGCGCGGCACGACATCGAGCGGATTTTCGTCCGGGGCGACGAGGCCTTCGTCACCTATCTCTGCCTGGCGACAGATGGCAGGAGCTTTCGGAACACGGAGTTCTTCACCTTCGCCGGCGGCAAGGTCCGCCGCATCGAAGTCTATTTCGGCGCTGCCCGGCAGGATGGTCGTTTCCTGCCGCAGCCGCGCTAGCGGCCAGCGCAATTACCTCCGGAATAATTTTCGTCACCCTGTCGGTTCGATAAAACCTCGTTCGTCTTGGAAGTGCGCGCAAAGCAAGGAACCTCCATGCGATTCATGATGCTGATGATCCCGCTCGGCTACGAGACTGCTCCGCCCGATGTCCAACTCGATCCCGAACGCGTTACCGCGATGATGCGCTACAACGAGGCGCTAAAGGACGCCGGCGTACTGATCACGCTCGACGGCCTGCATCCGCCGTCGATGGGCGCGCGCGTCTCGTTTGCGACCGGTGAGCCTGTTGTGACCGACGGGCCTTTCACCGAGGCCAAGGAAGTTCTGGGCGGCTACTGGATGATCGAAGTCGCCTCGCGTGCCGAGGCGATCGCCTGGGCCAAGAAGTGTCCGGCCTCGGCCAACGAAATCATCGAAATCCGGCAGGTGCAGGAGATGAGCGACTTTCCGCCCGACGTGCAGGAGGCCGCCGCCGGTTTCGGCGATCTGAAGAAGCGATAGGGGCCTCGCCCGCGGGCAATGCACTGAACTTTCTAACCCACCAACCTGAGGAGATACCCATGAGCACCGAACACAAATTCCTCGCCGTCTATCTCGGCAGCAAGACCAGCCCAAAAATGACGGCCTGGCAAGCGCTGCCCGAGGCCGAACGGAAGGCGAAGGAGCAGGAGGGCATGGCCGCCTGGCACGGCTGGGTCGAGAAGCACAAGGCCGTCATCGTCGAGATGGGTGGCCCGCTCGGCAAGACCCGGAAGATCGATGCCAACGGAATCACCGAGGTGAGCAATGCGCTGACCGGCTTCACGGTGGTGCGCGCCGCCTCGCAAGAGGACGCGGCAAAACTGTTCGAGAACCACCCGCACTTTGCGATCTTCCCGGGCGAGGCCATCGAGGTCATGCCGGTGCTGCCGATCCCCGGCCGCTAGGTCACGGACGACAGTGAGAGTACGGGGTTAATCACGACCGGCTTCCTGCTAGTGACCTTCACGCCGGGCTCATGTAAAGCTCGTTCACATGAGCTGGCGCAAGGAGACGCGCCGCGCCGAGCGCGGCTATCACCACGGCAATCTGAAGGAAGCCCTGTTACAGGCCGCCCTCGGGTTGATCGCCGAGAAGGGCGCGGCCGGCTTCACCTTCGCCGATGCAGCACGCATGGCCGGCGTCAGCGCGGCGGCGCCCTACCGGCATTTCCGCGACCGCGAGGAACTACTGTCCTCGATCGCGCAGCGCGGCTTCGAGCAGTTCGAGGCGCGCCTGACCGCGGCCTGGGACGACGGACGGCCCGATACGGTCACGGCGTTCGAGCGCGTCGGCAAGGCCTATCTCGCCTTCGCCCGCGAGGAGCCCGCGTTCTACAACGCGATGTTCGAATCCGGCGTGCCGGTGGATGTCAATCCGGCGCTGCAGGCCGCCAGCGAGCGCGCTTTCAACGTCATTCGTGCCGCGGCCGAGCGGCTTGCCGCGCTCGCACCGCCTGGCACGCCCCGTCCGCCGGCGATGATGATGGCGCTGCACATCTGGTCGATGGCGCACGGCGTGGCCTCGCTGTTCTCCCGCGGCGACGCTGCGCGGCGCAAACTGCCGATGTCGCCGGATGAGCTGCTCGAAGCCGAGGTGCTGATCTATCTGCGCGGTCTCGGCTTCCCGACCGACCGCCGACCCCCGGCGAAAAGCGCCGAGCCGCCGCCGGTGCCGCCGGAGGCATCCTCCGGTTCCGCCGTGCCGCCCGGCGGTCCCTGGGGCAAGCCGAAATAAAGTTGCGCAAATAATTTGGCCGCCCTGTCTGACGGTCGGCTTGACAAAATCGCGGGATGATCTAGCTATGTAAATGTTATTTACATTCACAACGGCGCTGATGCCGTGACGGAGATGGAAATGGCCTACACAGCTGATGTCAATCGATGGCGCGGCCCGTCGGACCAACAGCAACAATACGAGCGGCCCCGCATGCTCGAGACGCCCTGGCATCCCGGCTGGATCGCCGTAACGATCCTCGGCTTCATCATCTGGTGGCCGATCGGACTTGCCCTTCTCTTTTTCACACTCGGGAGCAGAAGAATGTCGTGCTGGAGCAATCAGGACCGCTGGCAGAACAAGATGGAGCGGATGCAGTACAAGATGGACCGCATGCGCGGCCGCATGGAGCGCCGCGGTTTCGGCTTCGGCTTCGGCCCGCCCTCGAGCGGCAACCGCGCCTTCGACGAGTACCGCACCGAGACACTGCAGCGGCTCGAGGAGGAGCAGGTCGAGTTCAAGAACTTCCTCGACCGTCTGCGTCACGCCAAGGACAAGGAAGAGTTCGACCAGTTCATGTCCCAGCACAAGACGCGCCCGACCCCGCCGCCGGCCGACCAGCAGCAAGGCTGATCTCGGGCAAGGTTGATCTCGGGCAAGGTTGATCTCGGGCAGGGTTGATCTCGGGCAGGGTTGATCTTGGACTGACGCCTCTCAAAGCCTTCAGGCGCAAGCCCCCAAAGTCCTGATGGCCCCGAGCCGCCCGCTTGCGCAACCCGCAGGCGGGCGGTTTGGTTTTTGGGAATGCGCGGCTGGCAGCCGCGACGTGGAGAGCCTTGGTCTGAAGAGCCTTGGTCCGGAGGGTTCAGCGCGCCGTGGCGAGTTGCGCGCGCAGCGACTCCAGGAAGTGTTCGTAGGCGGAGTCCACGATCTCGTTGAGTGATCGCGTTCGCGCGAACATCGCCCTCGCCTCGGCGAGAAACTCGTCGCGGGTCGGAATCTTCGGCAAATGCAGATGCGTCAGCGCATCGACGCCTTCATGGGCGCGATTCAGGATGTCGTGCAGCGTTGGCAGCTGCAACTGGGCAAAATCGGGCCGGCGTAGCGCCGACGAGATCGCGTGCGCCAGAGTCTGCGCATCGAACCGTCCGGCAAGCTCGCGGGCCGCCCGATGGATGACCCGCGCGCCGAGCGGCTGCTCGTTGCGCAGCACCTGTTCGGGCGGCGTCTTCATGTTCCAGACGACGCCGAACCAGGACAGCACCTTCAGGATGTAATAGGTCACGTCGATTTCCCACCAGCGAAAACCTTGTCGCACGCTGCTCTGGTAGGCGTGGTGATTGTTGTGCCAGCCCTCACCGAGGGTGAACAGCGCCAGCAGCCAGTTGTTGCGGGAATCGTCGCCGGTCACGTACCGCTTGCGTCCATGCACATGGGCGAGGGAATTGATGCAGAACGTCGCGTGATAGACCAGCACGGTGCTCCACAGGAAGCCGACGACGAGGCCGGACCATCCGGCAACCAGGAAGCAGAGCCCCGCCAGCGTAACGGCCGGCAGGAGTTCCAGCCGATGCAGCCACATCAGCTCCGGATAGGCGGCGAAATCGCCGACCTTCACGAGGTCGGTCCCGTCGTGCTCCCGGTAAAAAATCCAGCCGAGATGACTGTAGAGAAAGCCCCGGTGACGCGGCGAATGCACGTCGTCTTCGGTGTCGGAATGGAGATGATGGTGTCGATGCTTGGCCGCCCACCACAAAACGCTTTTCTGCGCGGTGCTTTGGGCGAGCCAGGCCAGGACGAACTGAAACACCCGGCCGGTCGCAAAAGCCCGATGGGAGAAATAGCGGTGATAGCCTGCTCCGATGGCAAACATGCGCACGACATACAGTGACGCGCAGATCGCGAGGGCCTGCCAAGTGACGCCTGACCAGATGGCCGCGAAGCAGCCGAGATGGACCAGCAGGAACGGCAGGGCGGACGGATACATGATGTCGTCGTGATGGTCGTCGGCGGGGGCGTTGGGCGACATGTATTAGCGTGACCTTGGATAACGGGATTTCGGCAGCACTGAAAGCCGCCGCGTACCACAAACCCGGGGATGGCGGACCACCGCGGGGTCTTGAACGAGATGCTCGGGCAACCCTGCCCAAGGCGGCAGTACGCGGCAAGGCCAACCTGAGGCCAAAACTTCGGCCGCGAACTCAACCGACTATATGAGTGCGGTTGTCTGGCATGCAAGCTCGTAGCCGCACGGGGGAGCGTGGTGCGCGGGCTGCGGATGGCCTATATCCGGCAGCAAGCAAGACGCGTCAAAACACCGCAGGCGGTAACGATGGCGGAAGCGGCGATCATGACGAGCGAGAACCTTTGGCAGGAGATCCGCGGCGAGGCGCAGCGCGCAGCAGCCGCGGACCCCGTGTTCGGCAGGGCTCTTGTCGGCCTCATCCTCGCACATGACGATTTTACCGCCGCCTTGGCCGACCTGATCGGGCGCCGGCTTGGCGGTCGCGCTATCGAACGTGAGCGCTTCGCGACATTTTCCCGCGACGCCTTTCGCAGGCACCCGGATCTGATCGAGGCGGCTGGCCGCGACTTGCAGGCCATCGTGCGCAGCGATCCCGCCATCGCCGGCTTGCTGCCGCCGCTGCTGCATTTCAAGGGCTACGTCGCGCTGCAAGCCTGGCGCGTCTCGAACTGGCTCTGGCATCATGACCATCGAGACGCGGCGCTGCTGTTTCAGAACGAGGCCTCGAACGTCCTGCAGGTCAGCATTCATCCGACAGCGAGCGTCGGATCGTCGGTGTATCTCGACCACGCCACCGGCATCGTGATCGGTGCCGATGTGGTCATCGGCGGCGGGAGCACCATCCTTCAGAACGTCAGCATCGGCCGCAACAGTGAACTGCCGACGCGCTCGCCGCGCATTGGTCGCGGCGTGTTCATCGGCTCCGGCGCGACAATTCTCGGCGACGTCAGGATCGGCGATTTTGCAAAGATCGGTGCCGGCACGGTCGTGACATCGGACGTGCCCGGCGGCTGCACCGCAATCGGCAATCCCGCGCGGTTGACCAATTGTCCCGAGCCAGCGTCGGCGGCCTGACTCGCCCTCACGTCATCAGGCGACGTGCCCGTCGTTCAGGCCGCACGGCGGTGGCTCTCGCCGCCATGATGCGGGGTGACCGGCTCCGAACTGGTCTGGCCCGGCGCGTCCAGCACCGCGACATGATGCCGGTAGACCATTTCCCAGCCCTTCCATCCCGTGAACAGGAGGATGCCGACCACGATCAGAGAGAGCGCCACGCCCCACGGCTTGATCGCGGCCTCCGCGCCTTGCGCGTAGCGGAGGCAGAAATTGATCACGGCCAGCACGACCGCCGCGAGATTGCCGACCATGTGATACCAGGCATCGTTGAGGCGGCGGATACGAGGCTCGCTGAGGAAGTCGATAAAGCCCGCCACGGCGGCAACGAGCGCCATGACGATGCCGGCGCCGAGTAGCCAGATCGCGGCCCTGGCCCAGAAGCCGTCACCGGTTCCGATGAAGGCGAGATCGGCGATAGGCGCGCCGACCAGGAAGGCGACGGGGAACGGGATGATCATAGGGTGGAGCGGATGATCGCCGATGGCGGCGGTCGTCTTTGGGTTGATGCTCATGGCAAAACCTCGCGAGAAGTGATGCTCGGGACAATTTTGCGGGCGAGGGCTGGTTCCTCCGACGCAGAGCAGGCTCCGCTCTTCACGGCATCTCGACGCCCTAATGGGCGTTGCGGTGCGTAGCGACACGGAACTTTCCCGGCGGCGCCCAACCCTCTGCGCAACCTCCCTTTCCCGCAGCCAAATTCGCCAGCGGTAACCCGGCATTAACCATCGCCGGGCTCTGGTAATTGGGGACAATCGCGCCCGAGGCCCGACGTCAGGACCTTGGGCCAAGGCCCATAGTTTTGACATCTTGGCAGGGAATGCAGGCGGCCGGCTTTGGACGAGCCCTGCACCCCAGAAAGATATGGCTTTGAGCGGGCTTGCCGGCCGCGCCGATCTAGCGCGGCTATTGGGGAACCGGCGGCCATTTGCTGGCCGGGACATTAGGTAATGATCGCCTTGAGAGGATACTGCTTATGAATCCGGCCGACGTGGCTCAGTCAGCCCTTCCGGTTGCCGCTTCCGCGGATGTGTCGCTGATTGCGCTGTTCTGGCAGGCTCACTGGATCGTGAAAGGGGTCATGCTGGGACTTCTGTCCTGCTCGGTCTGGGTCTGGGCAATCGCCATCGACAAGATCTTCCTGTTTGCCCGCACGCGCCGCTCGATGGACCGTTTCGAGCAGGCCTTCTGGTCCGGCGAGTCGATCGAGGACCTCTATCGCACGCTCTCGGCCAAGCCGACCCATTCCATGGCGGCCTGCTTCGTCGCGGCGATGCGCGAGTGGAAGCGTTCGTTCGAGAGCCAGGCGCGCTCGGTCGCGGGGCTTCAGATGCGCATCGACAAGGTCATGAACGTCTCGATCTCGCGCGAGATCGAGCGGCTGGAGCGCCGGTTGCTGGTGCTCGCGACCGTCGGCTCGGCCGGCCCCTTCGTCGGCCTGTTCGGCACGGTCTGGGGCATCATGTCGAGCTTCCAGTCGATCGCGGCGTCGAAAAATACCTCCCTGGCGGTGGTGGCTCCCGGTATCGCGGAGGCGCTGTTTGCGACCGCCGTCGGCCTTATCGCCGCCATTCCTGCCACTATTTTCTACAATAAGTTCACTTCCGAGGTGAACCGGCAGGCCCAGCGGCTCGAGGGCTTCGCCGACGAGTTTTCAGCCATCCTGTCGCGCCAGATCGACGAGCGGGGCTGACGGACGGCATGTATAGTGTGAAGGGCAATTTGGGCACCAGATCATGGGCATGAACGCAGCCAGTTCGTCCGGAGGCGGCGGCCGTCGCAGCCGGCGCAAGCCGGTCATGGCCGAGATCAACGTCACGCCGATGGTCGACGTGATGCTGGTGCCTGCTCATCATCTTCATGGTATCGGCGCCGCTGCTGACCGTTGGCGTGCCGCTCGACCTGCCGCAGACCCAGGCCAAGAGCCTCGAGACCAGCGACCAGAAGCCGATCCAGATGTCGGTCGACATCAACGGCAAGGTATTCATCAACGACGCCGAGATCGCGATCAACGAACTGGTGCCGAAGCTGAAGGCGATCACGGACGCGCGCGGCGGGCTCGAGGAGCGCATCTATCTGCGCGCCGACAAGAAGGCTGATTACGGCACGGTGGCCAGGGTCATGGGCCAGTTGTCCGGTGCAGGCTTCAAGAAGCTGGCCCTCGTCACGGAAGCGGATCAGGGGTAAGCCGTGAAGGTGAAGGTCGACAAGACACTCGTTGCGTCGATTGCCCTCCATGTCCTCGTGCTTGGATGGGGGCTGGTCACCTTTAGCAGCAGGGCCTTCGTCGTGCCGGAAGAGTCGCTGCCGATCGACATCATCTCCACCGACCAGCTCGCGCAGATGACCAACGGGCAGAAGACCGGCGACAAAAAAGAGCCGAAGCCCAAGGTCGAGAAGATCGCCGAGGCCAAGCCAGATGAAGACGCCGTCGGCAAGGTCACCGAGAAAAAAGAGCTGATCAAGACCAACTCGACGCCCGAGCCGCCGCCGAAACCCGTCGAGAAGCCGGTCGAGAAGAAGCCCGAGCCGCCCAAGCCCGTGGCCGAGGCCAAGCCCAAAGAGGAACCGAAGCCGCAGGAAAAGAAACCTGATCCGGCCAAGGAAGATCCGATCGCCGAACTCCAGAAAAAGCTCGAGACCAAGAAGCCGCCGCCCAAGCCTCCCGAGCCCAAGGTCGCGGCGGTACAGCCGCAACAGCAGCCGAAGCCCAAGGAGCGCAGCTTCGATCCCGCGCAGATCCAGCGCGATCTCGACAAGCGCGCTGCGACCCGGCACGAGCTCGCCGGCGCGGCGCTGAATGCGTCGGCCTCGCTGGGTTCGACGACTGGAACTGCCGCCAACAACGTCGCGACCTGGCGAGGTGCGTTCCAGGGCGCAGTCAAGCGCTGCTTCACGCCGACCTATAACGGGCAGGACGCCGACCAGTACGAAGCCGACATCGACATCTCCATGAAAATCGATGGATCGCTGGCGTCTGAGCCGGTCATCGTTGGGGTGAGGGGACCGTCCCGGTCGATTGCTCAGGCAATTGCCGAAAGCGCCAAGCGCGCCATCGTGCAGTGTCAGGTCTATTCGTTCATGCCGAAGCCGCAGTACGAGAGCTGGAAGCTCATTCCGATGACTTTCGGTCTGAAAGATATGTTGTGACATCCGAACAAAAGAATTTTCCGATGAATGACGCTCGCTCGATCACCCGCCGCCGCTTCATGACCGTCACCGGCTCGGCGGTGGCGATGCTCGGAGGCGGACACGCTTTCGCCCAGGGCCAACCGCGCATCCGCATCGATCCGACCGAATTCCAGCCGGTCCCGATCGCGATCACCAATTTCCTGCCAGGCTCGCGCGGCCGACGCCGACGTCGGCAACGGCGTCACGCAGGTCATCACCAACAATCTGAAGCGCTCGGGCCTGTTCGCCCCGATCGACCAGGCCGCCTTCATCGAGCGCATCAACAATATCGACGTCGCGCCGCAATTCCAGAACTGGAAGACCATCAACGCACAGGCGGTGGTCACCGGCCGCATGACGCGGCAGCCGGACGGAAGGCTCAAGGCCGAATTCCGTCTCTGGGACGTGGTCTCCGGCCAGCAGCTCGCGGGCCAGCAATATTTCACCTCGCCGGAATATTGGCGCCGCATCGCCCACATCATCTCCGACCAGATCTACGAGCGGATGACCGGCGAGAAAGGCTATTTCGACAGCCGCGTGGTGTTCGTCGACGAGTCCGGGCCGAAGGAGCGCCGCGTCAAGCGGCTCGCGATGATGGACCAGGACGGTGCCAATGTGCGCTATCTGACCCGCGGCTCCGACCTCGTCCTAACGCCGCGCTTCTCGCCGAACTCGCAAGAGATCACCTATATGGAGTTCGGGCAGGGCGACCCGAAGGTCTATCTCTTCAACATCGAGACCGGGCAGCGCGAGACCGTCGGCAACTTCCCCGGCATGACTTTTGCGCCCAGGTTCTCGCCGGACGGCCAGCGCGTCATCATGAGCTTGCAGCAGGGCGGCAATTCCAACCTGTTCGTGATGGATCTGCGCTCGCGCTCGACCACGCGCCTCACCGACACGCCGGCGATCGACACGTCTCCTTCTTACTCGCCGGATGGCACCCGCATCTGCTTCGAGTCCGATCGCGGCGGCAGGTCGCAGATCTATGTCATGGCGGCGGGCGGCGGAGCGGCGCAACGCATCTCCTTCTCCAAGGACGACACCAACGCCACCTATTCGACGCCGGTGTGGTCGCCGCGCGGCGACTACATCGCCTTCACCAGGCAAGGCGGCGGGCAGTTCTCGATCGGCGTCATGAAGCCGGACGGCTCCGGCGAGCGGCTGCTCACCTCCGGCTATCACAACGAAGGCCCGACCTTCTCGCCGAACGGCCGCGTGTTGATGTTCTTCCGCGATCCCGGCGGCAGCGGCGGGCCGTCGCTGTTCTCCGTCGACATCTCGGGCCGCAACGAGCTGAAGGTGCCGACGCCGGGTTTCGCCTCCGACCCGGCATGGTCGCCGCTATTGTCCTCGACATCGGGCGGCTAAAGATCGTGCGGCTAACATCGCGTGTTGAGGCGCGCGATGTTTCCGAAAAAACGCGCCGATTTTTTTCGTGTTCGGTGGGGAAGGCAAGGTTTCCTTCACCTTGTGCTCGGCAACGCTTGCCTAGTTGCTTGATATTTCAGCGAAAACAGGTTCGCTATTGCCGAAAAACAACTGAACTTTAAGGATGTTCGCTCAGAAAGGCTTCACCTGGGTTGGGTAAAACTGCGCGTCAAACAGGACCCGCGTACAACCCGATGCAGTTCCCAAGCCAGAGCGGAGAGTCGGAACAGCGGCCGCCGAAAACGTCGGCGGCGCAAATCGATTCGCTGTTCGAAGCGCCCGGTCCGCTGCTGGCCGGTCTCATTTTCGTGTCGATCGGCGCTGCCCTCACCGCGCTGAGGACGGGCGAGCCGCTGATCTGGGCGTGCGTGGCGCTTCTTATCCTGGCCGGCACCGCGCGGGCGATCGACCTGCGCCTCTATCAGGCACGTAAGGCGGTCATGACCGTCAAGGCGGCCGAACGCTGGCAGAAGCGTTATCAGATCGGAGCAAAGATCCAGGCGGCTGCGATCGGCATCTGGTGCGCCACCGCGCTGTTGGCCACGGACGACGCCGTGGCTCACATGATAGCCTTGTCGGTCACCACCGGAATCGCGGCGGGCGGCGCCGGCAGGGCGTATGGCCGGCCAGCGATCTTCCACCTCCAGGCCGTGCTGATTTTCGGCCCGGCCGTGCTCGCGTTGGCGCTGCGTGGGACGCCCTACTACATCGCGATGGCGGTGGTCAGCGGGGCGTTCCTGATGGCTATCATGCAGCTCTCGGTGAACCTGCACCGAATCTTCATGGGGGCGGTCGTGGCCCGGGAGCGCGAGGCCGCGCTCGCGGGCCAGTTCGATACGGCACTCAACAACATGCCGCACGGGCTTTGCATGTTCCGCGTCGACGGACAGCTGGCGGTCATGAACCACCGCTTCGGCGCGATGATGAACCTGCCTGCGGATATCGCGCAGAGCGGCACCACCGCGCGCGACATTGTCGCGGCGTGCGTCCGCGCCGGATCCATCTCGACCGCGAGCGGCGAATGGATCGTCGCGGACATCGAAAGTTCGCAGGCAAAAGAGATCATCACCGCCGATCCCGACGCGCAGCGAAACCGCTCGCTGTCCTGGACCGTCCAGCCGATGGCGGACGGTGGCGCGGTGGTGCTGCTCGAGGACATCACCGAGCGACGCAGCGCCGAGGCGAAGATCGCGCATCTGGCGCGCTACGACGATCTCACGGCGCTACCCAACCGCGTACATTTCCGGGACGAGATCGAACACCTGCTGGCGACCTCGCATCATGCGGAGCGCCTTTCGGCGCTGCTGTTCGTCGATCTCGACCAGTTCAAGCAGGTCAACGACACGCTCGGCCATCCCTGTGGCGACCAGCTCCTGTGCGCGGTCGCCAACCGCATGCGCGAGATGCTGCGTCCCGAGGATTTCGTCGCCCGCTTCGGCGGTGACGAATTCGTCGTGTTCCAGCAGAACATCTCTTCGCCCGAGGACGCCGCTGCGCTTGCGCGCCGCATCGTCGAGCGGCTGAGCGAGCGTTACCGCATCGACAGTCATCTGGTCGAGATCGGCGCCAGCGTCGGCATCGCGCTGACCTCGCCGGATGGTGTCAGCGCCGATACGCTGCTCAAGAACGCCGACATGGCGCTGTACCGCGCCAAGGCCGACGGTCGCGGCACCTTCTGCTTCTTCCGCGACGAAATGGCGGCGACCGTCGACGCGCGCCGCATCCTCGAGCTCGATCTGCGTAAGGCGCTCGCCAACGAGGAGTTCGAGCTGTTCTACCAGCCGCTGGTCAATCTGAAGTCCGGCAAGATCAGCACCTGCGAGGCGCTGCTGCGCTGGAATCATCCGGTGCGCGGCACGGTCTCGCCGATCGACATCATCCCGGTCGCCGAGGATATGGGGCTGATCGTCGATCTCGGCCGCTGGATCCTGCGCCGCGCCTGCATGGAATGCATGAAGTGGCCGGACGGCGTCAGCGTCGCCGTCAACTTCTCGCCGCAGCAATTCCACCAGCGCGACGTCTTGAGCGAAATCCGCTACGCGCTGGAGGTCTCAGGGCTCCCGGCCCACCGGCTCGAGATCGAGATCACGGAATCATCGCTGCTGCGGAACACCCAGCTCACGCACGACATTCTGTCGCAATTGCATGCGCTCGGTGTGCGCATCTCGCTCGACGATTTCGGCACCGGCTATTCGAGCCTCAGCTATCTGCACAATTTCCCGATGCAGAAGGTGAAGATCGATCGCTCCTTCCTCGAAGGCATCGACACCGACCGGCCGCTGACGCTGCTGCGCGGCGTGGCCCGGCTGTCCGCCGATCTCGGCATGGCGGTCGTGGTCGAGGGCATCGAGACCAATGATCAGCTCGAGCTGATCAGCGCCGACGGCACCGTGACCGAAGGGCAGGGCTACCTGTTCAGCCGGCCGGTTCCGGCCATCCGAATTCGCCAGTTGCTCAATGCTTCGCACGGCCGTCGCGGGACGGAGGATCAGATCGTCATGGTGTCGTCGCGATCCATCGCTTGATCCTTCTTCGCCTTCTCTTTCAGCAAGCTAAGCTCGGTTTTTGCCCGTATTTTCTCGGGCCCAATGGTTAACCCTAACGATTCTAAGGCTTTGCAATTCCGTTAATGAACCATTAATCTCGCCCCACTCGCAGAAGTTGCTTGGAGTTTAGGGGTACTAGATGAAGTCCGGAGCCGAGCCGCACACGGTGCTCCTTCCGCGC
Source organism: Bradyrhizobium sp. LB13.1 (assembly GCF_054056815.1). NCBI lineage: Bacteria > Pseudomonadati > Pseudomonadota > Alphaproteobacteria > Hyphomicrobiales > Nitrobacteraceae > Bradyrhizobium > Bradyrhizobium sp. LB13.1. Next base: position 1,593,422 of record NZ_JBSRYQ010000001.1, read on the forward strand.
GGAGCCGCGCTGTTTGACCGAATCGATTACCGCCTCATTGAAACTCCAGAGGATAGAGACAACCTCTACTTGATGCGGTACCGGGCTTATCTGCAAGCCGGACTGATCGTGCCGTCAGAGTCGATGCGCGTGACCGATCGCTTCGATGATGCGCCCAATACCTGGAATTTCGGGATCTATGTCGATGGAGATCTGTGCAGCTCCGTCCGTATTCACGTCCTGACGTCGGACTGGCGAATGTCCTATACGACCGAAGTGTTTGGCGATGTCCTGCATCCGCGCCTCGATCGTGGCGAGGTCCTTGTCGATCCATGTCGGTTTGTTGCTGATCCCGAAAAGCATCAGCGTTTTCCGGAGCTGCCCTATCTGACGGTGCGGCTCGCTTTTCTGGCTTGCGACCATTTCAATGCCGACACCGGGCTTGCCATGATCCGGACTGACCATCAGGCATTTTATCGCCGCGTATTTCTGCACGAGACCATTTCACCGGAACCGCGTGGATTTCCGGGCTGGCCCACCAAGAAGGCGGTGTTGATGGCATCCGACTTCCGGAACCAGCGCGACAAGGTTCTGACCCGCTTTCCGATCATGCGCTCCAGCGCCTTTGAGCGGCGCATGTTGTTCGAACGCAGCAGCCCGCGCCAGGCTGCCCCGCGGCCGGTGTTGCTGGCCACTCCGCGGAATCTGGATGCGGTGGCCTCGACGGTCGGGACGCCCCGTTAGCGGCGTTTGTCCTCTCGATCCCTCGCTTGTCCGCCTGGCAGGTCAAAAATTCCGGCAAAAGGCCGCCGTTTGCTTCTCGGCACGGCTTGCCTTCACCCTCGCGCCACATTTACAACCCATTAACCATGACGTTTGCTTTTCGCTGGTTGGGGGCATTTGACCGGCTGTGGCAAGGTTCCATCAAGGTTGACGGAACGTTCGCTTAACCAACCCCCTGTAGACCGGACAGCAGTGGACGAAACGTGAGCGTGGAGGCTCCGGAATGAAACATCCTATGCGTATCCTCCAGGGATTGAAGCTGGTCGCGGTGCTCGCCGTCGCGTTGTCGATGGGCGCCTGCGCCAACAAGAACTCTGCAACTGATGCGATGGCCAACGCGGCGACGCCGGGCAGCCAGCAAGACTTCGTCGTCAACGTCGGCGACCGCGTGTTCTTCGAAAGCGACCAGACCGATCTGACCCCGCAGGCGATCGTGACCTTGGAGAAGCAGGCGCAGTGGCTGCAGAGCTATCCGCGCTACAGCTTCACCGTCGAAGGTCATGCCGACGAACGCGGCACCCGCGAATACAACATCGCGCTCGGTGCCCGCCGCGCCCAGTCGGTGCGCTCGTTCCTCGCCTCGCGCGGCATCGATCCGAACCGCATGCGCACGATCTCCTACGGCAAGGAGCGGCCGGTGGCCGTCTGTAACGACATCTCGTGCTGGTCGCAGAACCGCCGCGCCGTCACCGTGCTGAACGCGAGCTCCTGACTATCAGTCAGGCGCCGTTCATCTTCAGAAACCGATTATGCCGGCGCCCTCTCGGGCGCCGGCTTCGTTTCAGCGATCTGTGACCGAAACCCGTTTGTTCCAGCCACAGTTTTGGCGTACTCCCCTTCAATGTGTGGCGCGTCGAGTGTTCGGTCGCAGGCCATTTCGCTTTCGTCGTCAGGGCAAGATGTCATCCAGATTTAAGGTCTTTACCGGCACCGTGGCGATCGCCGCGCTGCTCTCTTTGTGCTCGCCCGCCCTCGCGCAGTCGGACGATGCAGATCCCGAGATGCGGATCGAGCGGCTGGAGAACCAGCTGCGCCAGCTCACCGGCCAGAACGAAGAGTTGCAATATCGCAATCGCCAGCTTGAGGACCGGCTGCGGGCGCTCGAGGGCGGCGCGCAAGGTGCGCCCGGCCATGCACCGGTCCAGCCCAATGTCGCGGCCATGCCGCCCGCGCAGGCCGCGCCGGCCTATCGCCAGCAGCAGCCGCAACAGCAGCCGGCCCAGCCGAATTATGAGCAGCCGCAGATTGCCTCTCCCGCGCCGATCGTTCAGGAGCAGCCTGCGCCCGGCGCGCCGGGCACGCGCCGCCGCGGCGATGCCTTCGACCCCAACCAGAGCCCGAATGCGCCGGGTGCGCCGCGCGCGCTCGGCGGCGGGCAGCAGCCGATGCCGGCAGGCGCGCCTGGCGGTCGTGGTGCAGGCGAACCGCTCGATCTTGCCAACACCGGCCCTCGTTATCAGCAGCAAGCCGCGCCCCCGGCGGCGCAGCCCGGCTATCCGCCGGCCCAGCAAGGGAATGCCGCGCCATCAGGCGGCGTTGGACTCACGACCCTGCCGCCTTCGGCAACGCCGCGCGACGAGTTCGACCTCGGCATCGGCTACATGCAGCGCAAGGACTATGCGCTTGCCGAGCAGACCATGAAGAACTTCTCGCAGAAATATCCGAGCGACCCGCTGCTCGGCGACGCGCAATATTGGCTCGGCGAGAGCTATTTCCAGCGCCAGCAATATCGCGACTCCGCGGAAGCCTTTCTCGCCGTCACCACCAAATACGACAAGTCCGCCAAGGCGCCGGATGCGCTGCTGCGGCTCGGCCAGTCGCTGGCCGCGCTGAAGGAGAAGGAGGCTGCTTGCGCTGCCTTCGGCGAGATCGGCCGCAAATATCCGCGCGCCTCCGCCGGCGTCAAAGCCACGGTGGACCGCGAGCAGAAGCGGGTGAAGTGCTGAGGCGCGGCGATCGATCCTGACAAGACGGATGGTGCTGCGCTAAACAGTCGGTCCATCCGCGGACGGTTGCAGCGCCATGTCAGACGACGACAATTCTCCGATCTCGGCGCCCGAGGCGAAGCGGTTCTTCGCCGACCTGAAAAGCGCGCCCGCGCTGGTGCTCGCGGTCTCCGGCGGGCCCGACTCGGTCGCGCTGATGTGGCTTGCGGCGCGCTGGCAGCGCAGCCTTGCGCGCGGCCCACGTCTCACCGCCGTCACCATCGACCACGGCTTGCGTCCCGAAGCGGCGCGCGAGGCGCGTGACGTCAAGCGGCTGGCCGCCGGGCTTGGCTTGTCGCACCGCACCCTGCGCTGGCGCGGCGCAAAGCCGAAAACGGGACTGCCGGCCGCTGCGCGCGAAGCCCGCTACCGCCTGCTTGCGCAGGCCGCGCGTGCCGTCGGTGCGAGCCATGTGCTGACCGCCCACACCCGCGACGACCAGGCCGAGACGCTGTTGATGCGTCTTGTCCGCGGCAGCGGACTTGCGGGGCTGTCGGCGATGGCCCGCCTCACGGTACGCGATGGCGTCGTCCTTGCGCGCCCGCTGCTCGATGTCCCGAAGTCGCAGCTGATCGCGACCTTGAAGCGGGCAAAGATCGGCTTTGCCGACGATCCCACCAACCGCGACACCGACTTCACCCGGCCGCGGCTGCGCGCGCTGCTGCCGCAGCTTGCCGTCGAGGGCGGCGATGCCCGCACTCTGGTTCGGCTTGCAGGCAGGCTGGCGCGGGCCAATGCGGCGGTCGAGGTGATGGTCGACGGTGCCGAGCGCTTCCTTCAACTCCGGGCGCGCGGCGATGCGCCGCAGGCGGTCGGTCGAAGCTTCGAAGCATCGCGCTTTGCCCTCCTGCCGGAGGAGGTCCGGCTGCGACTACTGCTGCGGGCGGTCAATGCCTTCGGTCATGAAGGGCCGGCGGAACTCGGCAAGGTCGAAACCCTGATGGCCGCGCTCGATCAGGCCATCGCTGCAGGGGGTGTGGCTGCAGGGCGTATGGCGGCAGGGCGCGCGGCTGCAAATGGCCGGCCGGTGCTGAAGCAGACCCTTGCGGGAGCCTTGATCAGCCTTGCCGGGGGGCGTATCCACATCGCGCCGGCGCCGGCCCGGCGGCGCAAAGGGAGCTAAGCCGCGGCCCATGACACCGGGCGTTTCGGCAGCGCGGCGTCAGGTCACCTTAACCAGGCGGGAAAAACCCCTGTCCGACCGCCATTATTTCAGCGGGAATCGCTCTAAGATGGGATAAATAGTCCCATCTCGTTCCCTTGGCAGCGACCGGGGGGCGGCACCTAAATTGTATGCATCAAACGAAGAGGATTCCTTGGGGATTTCCTCGCACTGCCCAAATAGCTACCCCAAGATACCGCCCAAGGATCAGGCCGCGATCCGCGCGACCACGAAGGAAGATCGATGAACGCCAATCTGCGCAATTTCGCCCTCTGGGTCATCATTGTCTTGCTGCTGTTGGCGTTGTTCACGCTCTTCCAAAATCCGGGTCAGCGCGCCTCCTCGCAGGACATCGCCTTCTCCCAGCTCTTGAGCGAGGTTGACCGCGGCAATGTGCGCGACGTCGTGATCCAGGGGCCGGACATTCACGGCACCTTCACCAACGGCTCGAGCTTCCAGACCTATGCGCCGAGCGATCCGACGCTGGTGAAGCGCCTCTATGACAGCAAGGTGCAGATCACCGCGAAGCCGCCCGGTGACAACGTGCCGTGGTTCGTCTCGTTGCTGGTCTCCTGGTTGCCCTTCATCGCGCTGATCGGCGTGTGGATCTTCCTGTCGCGGCAGATGCAGGGCGGCGCCGGCAAGGCGATGGGCTTCGGCAAGTCGCGCGCAAAAATGCTGACTGAAGCGCATGGCCGCGTCACCTTCGAGGACGTCGCCGGCGTCGACGAAGCCAAGCAGGACCTGCAGGAGATCGTCGAATTCCTGCGCGACCCCGGCAAATTCCAGCGCCTCGGCGGCCGCATTCCGCGCGGCGTGCTGCTGGTCGGCCCTCCCGGCACCGGCAAGACCCTGATCGCACGTGCGGTCGCGGGCGAAGCCAACGTGCCGTTCTTCACCATTTCGGGTTCTGACTTCGTCGAGATGTTCGTCGGCGTCGGCGCAAGCCGCGTCCGCGATATGTTCGAGCAGGCGAAGAAGAACGCGCCCTGCATCATCTTCATCGACGAAATCGACGCCGTCGGTCGTCACCGTGGCGCCGGCCTCGGCGGCGGCAATGACGAGCGCGAGCAGACGCTGAACCAATTGCTGGTCGAGATGGACGGTTTCGAGGCGAACGAGGGCGTGATCCTGATCGCCGCAACCAACCGTCCCGACGTGCTCGATCCCGCGCTGCTGCGTCCCGGCCGCTTCGACCGTCAGGTCGTGGTGCCCAATCCCGACGTCGTCGGCCGCGAGCAGATCCTCAAGGTTCACGTCCGCAAGGTGCCCCTGGCGCCGGATATCAACCTCAAGACCATCGCGCGCGGCACCCCGGGTTTCTCCGGCGCCGACCTGATGAACCTCGTCAACGAAGCCGCGCTCACCGCAGCCCGCCGCAACAAGCGGATGGTGACGCAGTCCGAGTTCGAGGAAGCCAAGGACAAGGTGATGATGGGCGCCGAGCGCAAGTCGCTCGTCATGACCGAGGAAGAGAAGCTGCTGACGGCCTATCACGAAGGCGGCCACGCCATCGTCGGCCTCAACGTCGTCGCGACCGACCCGATCCACAAGGCGACCATCATTCCGCGCGGTCGTGCGCTGGGCATGGTCATGCAGCTGCCCGAGCGCGACAAGCTGTCGATGTCGCTGGAGCAGATGACCTCGCGCCTTGCCATCATGATGGGTGGCCGCGTCGCCGAAGAGCTGATCTTCGGCCGCGAGAAGGTGACTTCGGGTGCGTCGTCCGACATCGAGCAGGCGACGCGTCTGGCGCGCATGATGGTGACGCGCTGGGGCCTGTCCGAGGCGCTCGGCACCGTGTCCTATGGCGAGAACCAGGACGAGGTTTTCCTGGGCATGTCGGTGTCGCGCACCCAGAACGCATCGGAAGCGACGGTTCAGAAGATCGATAACGAGATCCGGCGTTTCGTCGAAGAGGGCTACAACGAAGCGACGCGTATTCTCACCGAGAAGCGCGCCGATCTCGAAGCTCTCGCCAAGGGCCTGCTCGAGTTCGAGACGCTCTCCGGCGATGAGATCATCGACCTGCTCAAGGGCAAAAAGCCGAACCGCGAATCCGTGCTCGAGCCGACCACGCCGCGCGCCTCCGCCGTGCCGCCTGCCGGCAAGCCCCCGCCCGCGGCCCGATCCGGATCCCGGCCTGGAGCCGCAGCCGCAGGCATAAGCGCGAACGGCAGAATGAATTGAAAAACGCGGCGGCGACGCCGCGTTTTTTGTTCTGCGACGGCACGCTTGCGGGCGCTCGCAATGGCGATGTTGTCCAGCTGCGCTTGAAACTCAGCTCTCGTGTGCCTGCCGCAGCGCGTCCGGACACGAGAGGGACGCGTATCGTCACCACACTCCGTCATTGCGAGCGAGGGCGCCAAACATTGTCAGACTGCCTTGTCCTCGATCAGCAGCGGGCAATGCATGTATGCCCGGCCATGAGCGAAACAATTCGAGTTCTAGACTAGGGTCTGTTGGGATTCATCTGGAGTTTATCGCGGCCGCGGCCAGATAGATCATTGAAGTGAAGCTCTGGTCGGTCTTGTCGGCGCGCATTGCGATGCGCTTGAATTCCTTGAGCTTGCCGAAGAAGTTCTCGATGAGATGCCGCCATTTGTACATCTCCTTGTCGATGGCGAGAGGCTGTGCACGGCGCGGATGCTGGGAGATGACGACTTTGGCGCCACGCGCTTCGAGTTCGGCGATGATGGCGTTGCTATCGAAGGCCTTATCAGCGATCAGCGCGTTGAAGGCCAATCCCTCGATGAGCGGCGGCACGCCCACCGTATCGAAACGCTGTCCCGGCAGGAGCACGAAGCGCACGAGATTGCCGAGCGCATCGGTGAGCGCCAGAATTTTGGTGGTCATGCCGCCTTTCGAGCGGCCGATCGCCTGGCTTTGCGTCCCCCTTTTGCGCCCTGACCGTGGCGGTGGACCTTGACGATGGTGGCGTCGACCATGGCGTATTCCATGTCGGGATCGTCGGAGATGGCCTCGAACAGCCGCTTCCAGACATCCGCCTTCACCCAGTCGCGAAAGCGCGTGAATGTGCTATTCCAGTGGCCGAACATCGCCGGCAGATCCCGCCAGGGACTGCCGGTTCGGGCGATCCACAGAACGGCCTCGACAAACAGTCGGTTGTCCTTGCCGCTGCGGCCCGGATCTCCCGGCTTGCCAAGACAATGCGGCTCCATCTTCGCCCATTGGGCGTCAGTCAAAACGAATCGGTCCATCCCAAGCTTGAATCACAACCAAGCCCCGATGAGAATCCTGAATCCCAACAGACCCTAGGCAGCGCTGTCAACCTGATGCGCTACCGCCGGGCGTGGCGGCCAATTAGACCGGCCGGGGTAACCTGCGCCAAAACCCAACAATTGAAATCCGCGAAAGAACCGCCGCCTCAAATCGTTCGAGCTGGTCTCTGAGCCGAAGTGCATGTTTCTCGACGAGGTGCCAGGAAGCGACTGCGACGCCAAAGGCAATCGGCAGGCTGATCAGGACGTTCAGATACCAGTACTGAACCGATGGGCCAACCGTTGCAACGCACTGCTGGATGACAAATCCGTAGAGATACATTCCGTAAGAGTAATCGCCGGACGACACGATCCAGCTTCGCCGCGGATTCATGAGTCCCAGATAACACGCGACATAGGCAGCGGGCACGACAAAAATCGCGTCGCCGCGTCCGCCGGCCATTCCGGCGGCGCAAAGCACAAGCGCAAACAGGCACGCCGCCCGGTTGAACGGTACCTTGTCGCGCCAGAGGTAGAAGCCAACACCTAAAAGGAAAGAGAACACAAGAAGGTGCGGGCGAAGGTGAATGAACAGTTCGTCCGAATGGTAGATATCGTAGCAGACGAGCCCGATCTGGGCGAACACCAGGAACCCGAGGTATAGCACCCTATTGAAGCAAATCGTGGTCGCGGCAAGAAGCGCTAGGATGGCGTAGCACCACAGCTCATACGGCACCGTCCAAAGCTGAGCATTCACCAGATCGGGGGCTGGATTGTGAAGAAATACGCCCGGGAGTTCAAAGTGCATGTCGCCGACGACGTTGAGAAAATAGACATGGAATCTCGAGTCCGCAAAGTATTGGGCCAAGGGTATCGCGGTGAATATCGGGCCGATGATGACGGCCGAGAGCGTCGTCTCGACCACGAGTGCGGGCGCAATGCGAAGCACGCGCAGGCCGATAAACGAAAGCAGGCTCTTGCACCTCAACAAGCTGGCCGTCACCAAAAACCCGCTCAAGGTGAAGAAGAGCGCAAGGATCATTGCGTTTACCGTGCGAAAATGGCCCACTATCTCCATCGCCCGACCGAGCCCAAGAGTGACGTTCGCGCTGTGCAGGCAGATAACGGCCGCCGCCAGCGCAATCCGCATGTAGTCGAAACCTGCGGGCCGATTGCGCGAAAGAGCCAGCTGATCAGCGAGGCTGAACATGATTGCGTTTCCCAGAGACACCTACGTCTCCCGAAACTATCGAATAGTGAACTAAGGCCGTGTAAACGGCGGACGTTGCAATTTCGGCGCGCCCAACGCGGGGCATCGCGCATTTCGCGCGGTACATTCCAGCCATCATCGGAAGCGCCGGTTAAGGTTATTTGTTTGATCAAATAATTCGTCGAATTTTGCCAGACGGTCAACTCCACGAGGCGACGGGCGCATGAATCGAAGCGCAGCGGTGTCAATTGGCTCGCAAGGCCGCTTCACGCTTGGAAGCTGACATCTCATTGTAATACGTACATGGCCTACCGTCCCGTCCTCACCTCGACGGCGTCGCCATTGCATCTTTCGCATCATCCCGCACGTGAATCACCGCGATATTGTCCGCATAGAGCCGCTTCCAGCCCTTGATGTGATCGAGCACTTGCGCTGCGGGCGAGTCCGCGGTCAGCAGGATGGCGTCGATCCGGTGGTCCTCGAGCAGCCGCGTCAGATTGTCGAGCTTCTTGAGCTCCACGGCCTTGAGGAAATCCATGACGAAGGTTTCGCCGTAGAGCTCGGCGCGGCCGTCGATGAAGACCGGGATGTCGCGGGAGATCAGATAGCCGCCGAACTGGTTGGCGTTGAAGATGCGCTGGGCTTTTCGTTGCTCGAGCAGGTCAACGGCGGCAACCGGTGTCGTGGTCCATCGTGAAGGTGAAGCGGTGATGCGACATGTAGAGCGACGTCGAGGTCCAGCCGGCGGCCACGATCATCAGCGCGGCCGTTGCGGTGACATAGCGGGAGGCCCAGCTCTCGCTGCCTTGCGTGCCAGGCCGCGGCAGCGCGGATCGTTCGCCGAGCGGCTTGGCCAGCACCAGCGGCACCAGGAAGGCAAAGGCCTCGATGCTCCTGGCATGGGTGAGCGCCATCCAGGTCAGGAGCAGGATCAGAACAATGCGCGGCGGCGAGAGCGTCAGGCCGCGATACAGCCCGATCGCGATCAGGCCGAACAGCGCGCCTTCGAATGCGTTGAAGGATGCGAAGCTCGCGGGCGACCATTCCGAGATGAGCGTCAGCAGCTCGCCGAGATTGAGGATGTTGGTCGCGCCGAGCAATGTACGCCAGCCGTAGGGGGTGACGCAGCTTGCAGCGAGTGCCGCAACGCCGAACAGGAACCAGCGCGACAGCAGCCTGACCTGCTTGCCGGAGTCCATGCCCCAGAGCGCCACGAAGGACATCGGGCCGATCAGCGCCAGGCCCAGCACGAAGCCGCCATGCAGGTTCGACCACAGCGACATCAGCGGCAGCCAGTACCATGACGGCACGTCCTTGCGGTCGGCCGCGGTCATCAATATGCCGACCCACGCGATCATTACGGGCAGCGCCAGCATGTGCGGCCGCGCCAGGATGTGATGTAGCGACACCACGACCGCGAACATCGCGAACAGGACCGCGCGCGGAATTTCCAGATGGGCCTCGAGCAGATCGACCAGGATTGCCGCCGACAATGCGACCGCAAGCGCGGTGAGGATCACCGGGCCGGCCCAGCCCCATTGCGCATAGGAGAGGGCGAACAGCACCTGCGACAGCCATGAGGTCGAAACCCAGGGCGTCCCCGGCCGGGTGAAGGAATAGAAATCCGTGTAGGGAAGCGCGTGGTGATCGAGGATCCATTGCCCGATCTTGATCTGCCAGAACGAGTCGGAATCCTGAAGCAGCGTGTCGCCGAAATATACGAAGAACAGATAGGTGCCCGCGCCGACGCACAGTGGCACCAGGGCCCGCGCACGACTCTGCGTCGCGATGCTGTTGGCAAAGGAAAGCGACATGCCGCCTCGTCGTCCTGTTGTTCTTGTCGAGTTGCGCGAGGAAATGAGGATGAACCGTCGCGCTTAAGGTTGTTGTTTCAGCATGATCCGGAAAACCGCTTCGCACTTTTCCGGATCATGCCCGGGCAGGCATTGGACCACGGTGGTCATAACTTCGGGTAAACCGGCGGTGCCAAGCCGGTTTCATGTCTCGATAATTTAACGGATTTTTTTGGATTTCGGTTTACCATCGGCGAATCCACGCAAACCGCTCGGTGTTTCCGCAGTCGAATTAACTGCGGCGCAATTTTTTGCCACTACGTTCGGTTCCATGGTCGGGCGGCGCTGGGAAGCCGAAAAGACCAGATCAGTTGTAGCCTCGTGTACCTTTTTTGGAGCAGTCATGAAGAACCTCGTTGCGCGTTTCCTGAACGATGAATCCGGCGCCACCGCTATTGAATACGGCCTGATCGCCGCCGGCATCGCGCTTGCGATCATCACCGTCGTCAACAACCTCGGCAGCACGCTGAACACCAAATTCACCTCGATCTCGACCAGCCTCAAGTAAGGCCGGACGTACCGGGAATCTTAGAGAGCCCCGTCCTCGACGGGGCTCTTTTCATTTGGACGATGATTTTCGTCTCTTGCAGTCCGTGCAGTTATAGGCTGGCAAGGCATCTGCCGCAGTTCGAAGAATGCAAAGACGGAAGCGTGTCCGCCGTCGAGAATATCGGATACTGAGGGTTGCTGGTGGCACGGCGCTACGCGCCTTTGCGAAATCCTGCCGCAATTTGCCGCCTGTCATTCCGCGAGGCTGGTCTGCCAGACCGGCGACGGAGCAGGCGCGACAGACGTTCGCGACGCCCGGCCGTGCCATTGCAGATAGAACTTCGCCGCCCAGATCGACGCTGCGGCGACCGCGATGCCGCCGGCGACGTCGATGATGTAATGCGCGCCGATCACCGGCGTCGCTGCGATCATCAGGAGATTGAGCGCGGCCGCGATGCCGCCGAGGCCACGCACCGGCCACAGCGCCCACATGTAGAGCACGGCCGACGCGGCGTGGAAGCTCGGAAACGAGACGATGCCGGAGAGGAAGAACAGCCGGAGTTCGTGCAGGCTGTCGTCGCGAAGTGCGAGGATGTCGCGCAACTGTCCGGCATAGACCACCGTGCTGATCTCGGGGAAATGCGCAGCGGACAGTTGCAGTCCCCAATAGGTACCGATCGCGGGCACGATGGCGGAGATCGCGATGGTGACCGCGAGCGCGAGGCTCATCGCCAGCATGAACAACTGCAGCCGCACATAGCGCGCCGTCAGCGCCAGCACGACGGGGACGCCGAGCAGCGGCAGTTTGATCAGCCCGTATCCGCGAGCGAGCACGTCCGCGAGCCAGGGATGGTCGTTGACGTATCGCGCGATCGGTTCGGGATCGAGGCCGAGCGCACGGTCGATCGCAAGCAGCGCCTGGTCCTGCAGCGGCCAGTTCAGCTTGCCCGCGACGTAGCTGAGCGGTCCGACGATGGCGCAGGTGAGAATGATCTGTCCGATCGTGCCGAGCGAAAACAGCAGCTTCGGGTCGGCAAGCTCGCCTTTGACGATGCGGTGGCCATAGGCCAGCGCGAGCAGGACCGCAGCGACCGCCAGCGTCACGCCGTAGGCGACAGGCTCGAGGCTCAGGCCAGTCAAGGGGAGGCCGAATGCCAGCAGGCTGCCCATGGCTACGATGGGAAGCCAGTTCAGGTGGAAGAGCTGCCAGGCGGTCCGGGCGTCCGTGTCGACCATGCTGCACCGAGGTGGGATCGCAGTACCGCAGCACAGTCGCGGAGCAGGTTTAAGATGGCGGTAACTTTCGTGGTTACCCCTTCGCCAAACCAGTTGGCGACGTTTTTAGCTGTTTTGAGGTTTTCGCTTTTTTCGCGCGATGCTTCATGCATTTGCACCTTGTCATGCAGTTTGAATAGTTGTTCAGTCCTTGCGGGGCGATTTGCGGCATCAGTGACGAAGCGTTCGGCCGCAGGGCGTGCGGCTGGCGTGTGGGACAGGAAGCGCGCCATGGTTTATCGGCGGACGCATCAAGTAGTGAAGCGCCTTGCGGCAAGGCGCAGTGCGATACTGGCGGCGGCGCGGGAGGCGGCGGCGGAAGGCGGGATGGCGGCGGTGCAGATTGCGCCGGTCGCGATTCGCGCCAGCGTCGCTGCGGGTACGGTCTACCGCTACTTCCCCTCCAAGGCCGAGCTGATCTCCGAATTGATCGCCGAGGTCTCGCGCGACGAGCTCGCGGCGATCCGCCGGGCGGCCGATGCCGCGCCGGGGCCGTCCTCGGCGCTGGCCGCGGCGGTGACCACCGTGGCGGTCCATACCCTGTCGCAGCGCAGGCTGGCCTGGGGCATCCTGGCCGAACCGGTGGATGTCGATGTCAGCGCCTCGCGCCTCGCCAGCCGGCGGGAGATTGCGGGCGAGATGGCCTCGCGGATCGACGCCGCCGTGCGTGCGGGCCACCTGCCGGCGCAGGATACAGGCCTCGCCGCTACTGCGCTGCTCGGCGCGCTGCACGAGGCTCTGGTCGGACCGCTCGCGCCGGATAATCTCGAAGATCCCGCCAGGATGCGCGATGCCGTGCAGACGGTGACGCTGCTGGCGCTGCGCGCGGTCGGCGTCATGGACGCCCGCGCCAGGGGTCTCGTGGTGCAGCAGACGCTGCTACCGACGGCGAAAGCGCTGGTTGGGGCGTAAAACGTCCGCCTGATCGCCGTGGGGACCTGATCGCGCTCAAGCCTTTGTCCCGGCACGTTTTTTCGCGGATCCCCAGCATATCCGCCGGACCGGCCGGCTTACTGTGCATGGGGTTGTTTTCGACTTTTTTGTTGGCCCTGTGCTGGCGGACCTAGATATCCGCTTCGCCCTCGGGGCCGACCGAGGCGATGCGCACCATGTTGGTGGTGCCGGGGATGCCGAGCGGCACGCCGGCGACGATGAGCACGCGCTGGCCGGCGCGGACGAAGCCGTCCCGAAACGCGATCTGGCCGGCGCGGTTCACCATGTCGTCCTGGTCGCGCGCGTCTTCCGCCACCACGCAATGCACGCCCCAGACCACGGCGAGCCGGCGTCCGGCGGAAATGTTGGGCGTGATCGCCACGATCGGCGGCTTCGGCCGCTCTCGCGCCACGCGCGAAGCAGTCGAGCCTGAGCTGGTCCAGCAGATCAGCGCCGGCAGGTCGAGCGTCTCGGCGATCTGCCGCGCGGCGTCCGCGATGGCATCGCCGGCGGTGGATTCCGGAGCGGGGCGCTGTGCGGTGATGACGGAGCGATAGATCGGGTCGCGCTCGACCTCCTCGCCGATGCGGTTCATGGTCGAGACGGCCTCGACCGGGAATTTGCCGGCCGCCGACTCCGCCGACAGCATGATGGCGTCCGCGCCTTCGTAGACGGCAGTGGCGACGTCGGAGACTTCAGCGCGGGTCGGCACCGGCGACTGGATCATTGATTCCAGCATCTGGGTCGCGATCACCACCGGCTTGCCGGCGCGCCGCGCCATGCGCGTCATCTGCTTCTGCAGGCCCGGCACGCGCTCCAGCGGCAGCTCGACACCGAGGTCGCCGCGCGCCACCATCAGCGCGTCGGAGGCGTCGATGATGTCGGCGAGGCGATCGATCGCCTGCGGCTTCTCGATCTTGGCCATCACCGCGGCGCGGCCGCGGATCATTTTCTTGGCCTCGATCACGTCGTCGGCGCGCTGCACGAAGGACAGCGCGATCCAGTCGACGCCGGTGACCAGCGCCGCCTCGAGGTCGGCGCGGTCCTTCGGCGTCATCGCCGAGACCGGCAGGTCGGTGTCGGGCAGGCTGACGCCCTTGCGGTCGGACATCCGGCCGCCGACCACGACGCGGGTCACCGCGTGCTCCTTCGAGGTCTCCTCGGCGATCAGCCGCACCTTGCCGTCGTCAAGCAGCAGCGAATGGCCCGGCCGCAGCGCGGCCAGAATCTCCGGATGCGGAAGCTGGACCCGGGTGGCGTCGCCCGGCGTCTTGTCGGAATCCAGCGTGAAGGTCTGGCCGTTCTGGAGCTGGACCGCGCCTTCGGCGAAGGCGCCGAGCCGAAGCTTCGGCCCCTGGAGGTCGACCAGGATGCCGATCGGCCGGCCATAGCTGCTCTCGACGTTGCGGATCGTCGCCACCAGCTCCCGCATCTTGTCATGCGGGGTGTGGCTCATGTTGATGCGGAAAAGGTCGGCGCCGGCCTCGAACAGGCGGCGGATCATCGCGAGGTCCGAAGACGCGGGTCCCAGGGTCGCGAGTATCTTGATACGGCGAAGACGCCTCATGGCTTATTTCCAGACGGGGGCGAGAGAGCTGGCGGGAGGCCAGGCGCGGCGGGGGGCGTACCACCGGGCGGCCCATTGGGCAAACCCGGAACCCCCGGGCCGACCGGCCCGGGCAGGCCGGGCACACGCTGCTGTTTTGACGGCTGCTCGTTGGTGTCGGTGAGCTGCACCGTCCAGGCGCGCTGCTCGCCGGTATCGACCTCGAAATAGCCGGTCCGGTCATAGCCGCGCGCGAGGCAATCGTCGGTGCCGCGGATGGTGAATTCCTTGTCGCGCGAGCACATGAAGGCTTGGCCCGACCATTCGCCGCCGCGGTCATAGTCGATGGCGTAGATGTAATAGAAACGGGCGACCAGCGTTCCCCGCAGCAGGGTCTCGCAGGAGCGGGACGAGATGTTCCACCAGCCTTCGGTGGTCCAGCCCTCGGCGTCCTTGTAGCCCAGCGCGATGCCGACCCGGCTCGACGTGTTGTTGCAGAGCCGGAAATCGGCGGAGGCCGGGCTGGCGCAGAGGCACAGCAGGGCAACCACCAGCACCGGGACCAACCGGGCGAGCAGGTGAAGGGGGGGAGCGGGGAGATTCGGCGATCATTGTCGCGGAAGCTATATCAGATCATTGACGATTTGGCGTAGGGCCCCGGGAACGGTCCGAAGCCAGCTTGGCGCCCGTTTGCGCCGCGATATGGCAAAATCTGTGACAGGGCCCACCTGATCTCGTAAGGGTGACCCCATCCGGGTCAGAGCCAATTCGCAAGCCGAGGGGATCCAGCCATGGCAATCGACGACAAAACCAGAACGGAGCTCGAGGCCGCCGCTTTCCGGCGCCTGGTCGATCATTTGAAGACGCGGACGGACGTCCAGAACATCGACTTGATGAATCTCGCAGGCTTCTGCCGCAACTGCCTATCCAACTGGCTCAAGGACGCCGCCGACGCCCAAGGCGTCGCCTTGAGCAAGGACGAGAGCCGGGAAGCCGTCTACGGCATGCCCTACGAAACCTGGAAGTCGAAATACCAGGGCGGGGCCACGCCCGAGCAACTCGAGGCCATGAAGAAGGTTCATCCCGGGCACTGAACGGCCGCGTCCTCGGCCGGGCCGACACGCCGCCCCTGAGTCGCATCACACAACAGCTTTCTTCGACACGCCGCAGGAAGGTGTGGGCGCGCTGTGGACGAGCGCGATGCCGCCTTGAACGCGAGAGGTACGGACCCTAAGGGTCTAACCAGCACGCGCGGTGAGGATGCCGGCGTCACCTCGTTTTGCCAGTTCCATTTGGAGTACCAAGATGGCCACCACCGCCGCCGTCCGCGACGACGAACCCGCGACGAAATTTGCCAAGGACCAGCTCAAATCCATCATCGAGCGCATCGAGCGGCTGGAGGAAGAGAAGAAGGCGATCTCCGACGACATCCGCGACGTCTATGCCGAGAGCAAGGGCAATGGCTACGACGTCAAGGCACTGCGCGCCATCGTGCGGATGCGCAAGCAGGACCCGAACGAGCGCGCCGAGGCCGAGACGATCCTTGAGACCTACATGCAGGCGCTGGGGATGATCTGAGCCGATGAGGCCGCGGCACCACCAGTAGGGGTACCTCGTCCCGCCCCAATTCGCAGCGCACCCAGCTTGGGCAAAATCCGCTCGTCTGCTAGAGTGCTCGACGAAGGGACCGAGCAATGGATGTGCCTGGACCTGAGCGCAGACTCGCAGCGGTCCTCGCGGCTGACATGGTCGGCTTTAGTCGGCTCATGGAGGTGGACGAGGCTGGTACGCTCGCACGCCTCAAGACCCACCGGATCGAGCTCATCGATCCGGCCATTGCCAAAAATCACGGCCGCATCATCAAAACGACGGGCGACGGGATGCTCGTCGAATTCCATAGCGTCGTCGACGCCGTGCTGTGCGCTGCTGAGATTCAGAGCCGGATGGGGCGACGCAATGCCGACGTCCCGCCGCCGCGATGGATGCAATTCCGCATCGGTATCAATCTGGGCGACGTGATCGTCGACCAGAACGACATTTTCGGCGACGGCGTCAACGTCGCGGCACGGTTGGAGGCACTGGCCGAGCCCGGAGGTATCTGCATCTCGAGCGCGGTGCGCGACCAGCTCGGCCTGCGCCTTGATGGTGTTGCATTCGAGGATATCGGCGAGCAGAACGTCAAGAACATCGTCCGTCCAATCCGCGTCTACCGGATTCGACTGGAGAGTCCGGCAAGCGCATCAGACGGCACGAAGGGCACTGCAAAGGCGACGGACAAGTCGAAGAAGCCGTCCATTGCCGTGCTGCCCTTCGCCAACATGAGTGGCGACCCGGAGCAGGAGTTCTTTGCGGATGGTCTGACCGAAGACATCATTACCGAGCTTTCACGCTTCCACGACCTGTTGGTGATCTCCCGCAACTCGACCTTCGTGTACAAGGGCAAGGCGGTCAAGGTGCAGGACGTCGGCCGCGAATTCGGCGTCGATTATGTCATCGAGGGCAGTGTGCGAAAGGCCGGAGGTCGCGTCCGCGTCACCGTGCAGCTGATCGATGCGGAAACCGACCGGCACATTTGGGCCGAACGCTACGACGGCGAGCTCATGGACATCTTCGCCATCCAGGACGAGATGACCCGGGCGATCGCCGCCACGTTGCCCGGCCGCGTCGAGGCGGCGACGCACGATCGGGCGAATCGCAAGCCCACGGACAACATGGCGGCTTATGAATGCGTGCTGGCCGCCAAGGTCTTACACCATCGCTCCAATCGCGAAGACAATGCGCGGGCGCAACTTCTGCTCGACCGGGCGCTCGAACTCGATGCAAACTATGCTCACGCACACGCGTGGAAGGCGTGCGTCCTGGGCCAGACTTGGGTCTATAGCTGGTGCGCGGATCGCGACGCCACCTTCCAACAGGTGGCTTCAGAGCTGGAGACCGCGCTGGGCCTCGACGACAATGACAGCGACGTCCACCGCATCCTCGCGGCGCTCAATCTGAACCGCGACGACCATGACAGGGCCACCTACCATCAGGAGCGGGCGCTCGCGCTCAACCCGAACTACGATCTTGTGGTGGTGCAACAGGGCGAACTGCTGACCTGGCTGGGCCGGCCTGAAGAGGGCATCGACTGGATCAAGAAGGCGATGCGGCTCAACCCGTATCACCCGGAACGCTTCTGGAGCCATCTCGGGCGCGCCTATTATTGTGCCGAGAAATACGCCGAAGCCGCCGAGGCCTTCTCACGGATCACACGCCCCGATCACACCCATCACGCGTTCCTTGCGGGGATCTTCGCGCAAATGGGCAACGCGATTGCTGCTGGCGCGCACGCGGTCGAAGTTCTCAAGCGTGAACCGGCATTTTCGGTGGCCAATCATCTCTCTACCCAGCATTATAAGCGAGACGTTGATCGTCAGCGCTATCAGGCGGGCCTTCTCCGGGCAGGCCTGCCGGCTTGATCTGGGGCACAGCGGAGACCGATTGGTGATCCATCGAGGGTGAAACTGTGACTGCTCCGAAGCTGCCGCGCGAGGTGAGCCGTGCCTTCGACGCCTTCCCGGCGCCGATCAGCAAGCGGCTGCTCCAGGTGCGTGCGCTGATCTTCGCGACCGCCGCGGCGCAAGAGGAGGTCGGTCGGCTCAGCGAAACCCTCAAATGGGGAGAGCCTGCTTATCTGACCGACGAGACCGGCAGCGGCAGCACGATCCGGCTCGGGCGCATCAAGGAGTCCGAGCACGCCGCCATCTTGTTCAACTGCAAGACGACGCTGATCGATACGTTCCGCGAGCGCTTTGCCGATCAGTTCGAGTATCGGCAAACCAGGGCTTTGCTGTTGCCGGTGTCGGGCGCGCTGCCGAAGCGGCCGCTATCCGTCTGCCTGTCGCTGGCGTTGACGTATCATCTGGATCGCCGGGCCAGGAAAGCCAGATAGAAACCGCGGACTTGTAGTCCGGATGGACCCAACGGGTCGGCGCGAAGCGGCGCCCGATGACAAGCTCCGCGAAATCCGGGATCTCGCAGCGAGCGTTGCATTCCCGGATTGCGCTGGGGGCAACGCGGTTGCTGCTGGCACGCAGCCTCAATCCGCAGGATTGTCGGTCTCCGTCTCAATTGCCGCGCCTGCGTTGGGAGTCTCGTCGGGCCTGCGCCCGCTTGTTGGCCTGCGAGACTCTTCCGATTGTTTCCGGTGGAAGTTTCTTGATCCGGTGACGGCTTGGGATGGACCGCATGCCGTCATGCGAAGTTGGAGTTGTCTGCGGTCGCACAAGGCAAGCGCGAAGGCCACAATGCGCGGTTGGAATGCGCAGCGATACCGGGTGATTACCCGTTGGAAGTGGAGGAGTCCTCCTTAGCAGTCTGCTGAAAAACCTTGAAATGGAGAATTTTCATTTTTCCGCCGGTCGTTTTTGGAGCGGCGCGGTAGAGTTGGATGTAATTTCTAGCTTGTTATTGAGTGTGCCCCGGCGCGGGGTGGCTATGCGGCGAGCAGTTTGGGAATTCGGATCAGGTTATAGGCGATCAGATTAAGCAGGAAGTCGGCGGCGACGCGAGCGATGCCCCGATGTTTGGTCTTGCGCATGGTGCCATGCTGCTTGCCCCATCCGAAAATGCACTCGACCATCGCCCGGCGCGATTGCGACATGCCGTATCCCGGATGCCGCGTGGTTCGTTCGTCGATCGCGCTGTTACGGTTCTTGCCGGTTTTGGTGATGGCCTGGTTCTGTGTCACATGCGGCGTCACGCCGATGGCGCGAAGGTTGGCGACATGATCGGCCGTATCGTATGCCTTGTCCTCACCAGCCGTGATGCGGCGACCTGCGGCTTTGCGTCTCGCCTTCAGCATGACCTCCGCAGCCCGGCGTTCGGCGGTGCCATTGGCATGCGTGACCCTGCCGGCCACCGCCAGCCCATGCCGGTTCTCCATGGTGGCGTGGCCCATATAGCAAAGCTTGGCCTCCCGTCCGGCCGCCTTGCGATAAAGCCTGCTGTCCGGGTCACTGGTGCTCGCATGGGTGTCGTTCTTGCGTTTCTGGCCATGGAAGTTGGCGCCGTCATCATCGTCGCCGCTGCCGTCCTTGGGGCGAAAACTCTTCTGCGAAGCCCAGGCTTCGATCAGCGTTCCGTCCACCGAAAAATGCTCGTCCGACAATAGCGGCTTGACCTGAGAATGG
Source organism: Bradyrhizobium sp. LB13.1 (assembly GCF_054056815.1). Lineage (NCBI taxonomy): Bacteria > Pseudomonadati > Pseudomonadota > Alphaproteobacteria > Hyphomicrobiales > Nitrobacteraceae > Bradyrhizobium > Bradyrhizobium sp. LB13.1. The sequence continues at coordinate 1,613,029 of NZ_JBSRYQ010000001.1, forward strand.
TTCAGAAGCCTGGTCATGAACTTCGTGAACACATCGCCGTTCTGCAGCCGCTCCCGGTTCTTGGTAAAGGTGGTCGGGTCCCAGACCGGATCGTCCGGCGACAGTCCCACGAACCAGCGATACAAAAGATTGTAGTCCAGTTGCTCCATCAGCTGGCGTTCCGAGCGGATGCCGTAGAACACCTGCAGCAGCAAGGCGCTCAGCAATTGCTCCGGAGGGATCGAAGGACGTCCCTCGCTGGCGTATAGCTTTCCAAGGCTGCGGTTCAAATCATTCAAAACATCCCGGACAAGTTCCCGGACCTTCCGCAGCGGATGGTTCGCTGGCACACGTTTATCCGGCGCGATGTACGAAAACAGGCCGCCCTGATCCGTAAACCTGCCGCGCATGATCGTCTCCGCCGATTCGAGATGATAAAGTGAATCATCAAGTCCCCTTCCTGGCGAGGCGGTTTTTCAGCAGACTGTTAGTGCAGATGCGCACCAAGATTTTGAAAATCCGAACTGTGTGAGGGGAAAGATCTCAGCGCAGCGAGGCGGTGCGGACCACGAATGATGTCGTCTCGAGTTTCGCGGTCGCACTGCCCGTAAAGCTGTCGCAGGACAGGCCTTGCATCGGATCGTCGGCAAAACCCATGGCGATCACGGCCTGCGGCTTGACGAAGTAGGCGCGCATTGCGGCCATGTCGAGCTCGCCCATCAGCGTGACCGACATCGCACGGCTGGCGCTCGGCGACAGCATCACGATCTTGAGCCAGATGCTTTCGCCCTTGGCGGCGGAGAGCCGGGTCGCGGTCGCGACCATGCCATCGATGCGCTTGCCGACAACCGTGTTGATCTCGGTCGCGGGCGCTAGGTTGCGCGCCGCGGAGGCGGGACGGGCGGAGCGCGGGATCGGTGCGGAGGCGGCGACGACGTTGGCGCGGTCGACCGGCGCCGCGGACGCCGGCGCATAGGCCAGCGCCTGATAGGCGGCGTCGGAGACGCTCGCGGTCGGCTGCGGATCGGTGGCAGCGGCAAGTGCCTGGCGGGCTTTCAGCGCAGCCACTTGGGCCGGCGTTGCCTGTTGCGGCGTGGCCGGGGCGTCCCAGAAGCCGCGGGCGTTGATGATGTCGGCCGGGGTCTCGAGCTTTGCGTCGGCAGATTTGCCGGTGGCCGGCTTTTCAACCACGGGCGCGGGCTTCGGCTTGGGCGGCGCCAGGAGCTGCGCATCGGCCGAAGCGAGCTGGAACGTCGCTGCGATCGACGGCTTGGCGCGCGGCGTCGGCACCGGATCGGCCGGCTTGACTGCGGAGGCGACCACGGTCGGCGCGGCGGGCTTCGCGGCCGGGGCGGGCGCGCCCTCGTCATCCTCGTCGCTGCTCGTGGCGGCCGGGGCCGGCTTGCCCTTGAACAATGCGACAAAGAAATTCGGCTTGCTGCCGGCGTCGTCGCCGCTTCCGCGGCGCTCGATGTCGGCCTTGGCGAGCTCATAACCCTTCAGCGGCGTGCCGTCGGTCGGGACATGGACGGTGCGGCCGTCCGGGAAGACGCGGGCGAGCTGGTCATGCGTCATGCGCGGCCAGTGCCGGATGCTGCCGGTGTCCAGATGCACGAAGGGCGAACCGGAGGTCGGATAGAAGCCGACGCCGCCGCGCTGGAGGCGCAGGCCGGCAAAGCGGATTTGCTCCAGCGGCACGCCCGGAATGTGGAAGTCCATCGCATGTCCCAGCATGTGCTGGCTGAAGCGCGCCACCCCGGAGGAGCGGCGGCGGAGCATGGCGTTGGTGGCGGGCGAGCGGTAGGAGGAGATGATCTGGATCGGCTGCTTGGCATCGACGTCGCGATACACTTCCCAGAGGATGTCGAAGAGGTGACGGTCCATGACCGTCTCGTCCTGGGTGCGCCAGTCGCGCAGGAAGTGGTTGAGCTGCTTCAGCGCCGCTTCGTCGTAACGCCCGTCGCGCTTGAAGGTGACGGTAAGGTCTTCGCCGGAATGGGTGTGGTGGAAGGAGAGCGTCTTGGTCTCGTTCAGCGCGGCCGCATTGTGAACTGAACCTGCGGCAGCAAGCAGTAATACGGCAGCGAGGCCGATCCGAGAGCCGGCCTTCACTCCCGCATGGGACAACGACAGCGCAGCGAATTGGCGTGCGATACCAGTCAGCACGTTAGAGCCCACCCAGTCGACCAGCGTTCAAAATGGACTCTCCCGCTAACCCCGTTAGCACGCGAAAGAGGGTGAACGCTTTCTTAAAGCGAGAAGGTTAACTTGAGGTTGACCTTCCTGCCCCCAAACTAAGTCAGACTACAATCCTAACCGGGTGAGTGTGGCAAAAAAACGCCCGCTGCCTGAGGTCGGGTGGAGAATGGTTAACGTTAAGCGACCCCATCCAGAGAATGAGGTCGCTGATTTTGTTGCAGAATTTCAGGAGTTAGGCCCCAGTCTGGGCCGGTCTCAGCGGGTGAATACCCGCTGCTGCTGCGGTCGGCGACCGACCGGAGCCGGCGGCGGAGTCGGAGCTCCGAACAGCCGCTCGAAGAAATTCAGGCCGGACGAGCCGCCATTGTTGGCTGCCAACACGCCGTTCGGCAGCGTCGTTGCCGGGCGTGAATAGCTCGGCTGGGAATGCGCGACGACGTTCTCGAGATCCTTGCCGCGGCCGTTCTTCAGGATGTTGATCATGGTCGCGTCGCGGCCATAGACGTCCTTGCGGAATTGCAGCTTGCCGCCATCGTCCACGAATGCGGTCTGGTAGGTGATGTTGACCGGGATCGGGGTCGGGAATTTCAAGTCGACTTCGCCCTTGCCGTACATGCTGCGCACGCGCTCCGGCGTGTACTTCTCGTTCGGCAGCGCGATGTTGAGCAGGATGGAGGCGTACTGATCCGGGTTCTGCACGCGCATGCAGCCATGGCTGAAGGCACGCTCGTCCCTGGCGAACAGGTTCTTGTCCGGCGTGTCGTGCTGATAGACCAGGAACTTGTTCGGGAAGTTGAAGCGGATGCGGCCGAGCGCGTTGGCTTCACCCGGCGGCTGCGAGATGTGCACCGAGCCGTCGCGGTTCTGTTCGAGCTTGAGGCCCATGCGCTGGAGCACGGTCGGGTCCTGCTGAAGCGCCGGCAAATATTCGTTGTAGACGATCGACGGCGGCACGTTCCAGGTCGGATTGACCGTGATGTACTTCATCGTCTCGGTGAGCAGCGGGGTCGCATGCGTGCCCGGCTTGCCGGTGACGACGCGGGTGGTCCAGACCTGCTGGCCGCGCTGCATCACCTTCAGCGTGTAGTCGGGGATGTTGAGGATGACATAGGCGTCGCCCAGCGCGGGAACGCCGAGGTCGCGCGGCAGCCAGCGCCAGCGCTCCATATTCACCAGCACCACGTCGATCTGCTTGTCGCGCTTCGGTGTGTTGATCGCCTTGACCGTCTTGTCATCGAGGATGCCGGTCGCCTTGATCTCGGCGCCGTTCTGGAATTTGCGCACGGCTTCGGCGACCGCAGCGTCATAGCGCGTGTCGCTGACGTTCTCGGCGAGGCCGAGCTTGGCGCGCAGCTGCGGCACGCGCGGATCTTCAACGACGATTTCAGCCCGCTTCTTGCCGGCCGGGGTGTACTTCAGCGCCGGACCGTCGGCGATCTCGATCACCGGGCCGTTGCCCTGGCCGCGGAGCTCCGCGAGCTTCGCCTTCAGCTCCTTGTAGAGCTTCTGCGGCGGGTTATAGCTGTCGAGGGCCGCGGAGGCATCGGTCGCGGTCGTGACCTTGGCGAGCACGTCGCTCGGATCGGTCGGGTGCTCCGGATAGAGGATGTCGCCGCTGACCTGCGACCAGTGCATGCGGCCGCTCTGGGCCTGGCGCGCATAGTCGAACATGCTGGCGGTGAGCTTGAGCTCGGCATCGGCGAGTGCATCGGGCGTCGTGGCGGCGGCAAAATCCGGCAGCTGGTAATCGGCGGGATTGAGACCGTCGGACGCCGCATCCTTCAGCCGTGCGATCACGCCCTTGGCTGCAGGGGTCAGGCTGCCGCCCTGGGTCCAGACCGGCGCGAAGTCGCGTGCACCGTAAAACTTCTCGATCGCCGCGCGCTCGTTCTTGCGGTCGAAATGGCGCGAGGTCTTGGCCCCGATGATGTCCTTGAGCTTGTCGGCGACCGGCTGATCGGCGGCGGGAACGTTGCTCGCGGCCTTCACCGGCTCTGAGGCCGGGGTTGCTGCGACGGCAGGTGCCGCGGGAGCGGTCGGCGTTGCGGTTGCGGTGTCGGCCTTGACGGGTTCAGTCTTCGCGGGTTCAGACGTCGCGGGTTCAGACTTGGCCGTCTCGCTCTTCGGCGCCTCTGCCGGGGGCGTGGTGGCGACATCGGAAGGCTTGCTCTCAACCTTGTCGGGGGCCGGTGCAGCTTCGGCCTTCACGGCCTCCTTGGCCGGTTCCTGAATAGCGGCGGTGGTGTCGAGCTTGATGTCGGATGCGGTCGGGGGCGGGACGTTTGCGGGTTCGGGGCGCGGGATCGCAGCTTCGATCGCAAGCTCGGCAGCGCTGCTGCGCGCCTGATCCTGCGCCAAGGCTGAGCTGGCCGATACCGTGAGGAAGGTCGCCGCGACCGTCATCAAGACACGGTCAAAGCCTGCACGGTGGTTCAAACAGTCACGCATTGTGTCGCACCCCTCGGGTGAACTGTCCCTCGTGGAACAGCTTTGTTATCGCCTAATGAGCTTCGGCTAAACCGCGCCGGCCTCTCGAAAGTTGCACGCCTGCACGCAACGATTCTTACGCAGACGATATACAGGCCCCGATTTCGCAGCCAGCGCTACCCGGGACAACTCACGACAAACTGACTTCAAGGAAGCCCTTTGGCAACGTATTGTGCGCTTCGGCCACGCGCTTTTCCCTGTGTCTGTCACTTCCAAGTCACGGTTCACCGCGCAGTCGAATTCCATCGTCATGCGAACGGCTTACAGTAGTCTCGCGCCGCCCGCACGAACCCCCCTTCGCGTCAGGCTCAGTGCGTCTCCTCACCGCTTTTGCCGCCATGGCCGGGAACCCCGGCTTCGTCGAGTTTGCGGTAGAGGGTGGACCGGCCGATTTTGAGGCGGCGGGCGACCTCGGACATCTGCCCGCGGTAATGGGAGATCGCGAAGCGGATGATCTCGTTCTCGATGTCCTCCAGCGGTCGGACCTCGCCGGTCGCGGTCAGCATAGAGAGGGCACCCGCCAGGGGCAGCGGCGCGATCGGTATTTCATTACCCGACACGACGGAGGGGACCGCCATCGGCTCCAGCATCAGCGGCGCGGTCGGAATGTCGGTTCCCGGATGCGGCTGCGAGCCGAGCAGGGGGAAGTCGTCAAGGCCAAGCTGGTCGCCCTCGCTCATCACCACGGCGCGGTAAACCGCGTTTTCGAGCTGGCGGATGTTGCCGGGCCAATCGAGCTGGGCGAGGTGCGCAACGGCCTCGCCGCTGATGCCGGTGATGGAGCGGTTTTCCTCGGCGGCAAAGCGCGCCAGGAAATGCCTGAGCAGATGCGGGATGTCCTCGCGCCGGGAGCGCAGCGAGGGGATCGTCAGCGGCAGGACGTGAAGGCGATAGAACAAATCTTCCCGGAAGTGTCCCTGCTTGACCCGCTCCAGCAGCCTGCGGTTGGTCGCCGAGATGATGCGGACGTCGACCTTCACGGGTTTGCGGCCGCCGACCGCCTCGACCGCGCCTTCCTGCAGCGCGCGGAGCAGCTTGACCTGCGCGGTCAGCGGCAGCTCGCTGACCTCGTCCAGAAACAGCGTGCCGCCGTGGGCTTCGACGAACTTGCCGGTGTGACGCTCGGTGGCGCCGGTGAAGGCACCCTTCTCGTGACCGAACAGGATGGACTCAACGAGGTTGTCGGGGATCGCGCCGCAATTGACTGCGACGAACGGTTTTGCCTTGCGCTCGCCGCTGCCATGGATGGCGCGCGCGAACATCTCCTTGCCGACGCCGGACTCGCCTTCGATCAGCACGGGGATCGAGGAGTTTGTTGCTTTCTGCGCTGCGCGCATCACGTCCGCCATCGCCTCGGCGCGGGTGATGATGTCGGAGAAGGTCAGCCGGCCCTCGCGGCTGTGACGGATGCGCTGCAATTCGCCCTTGAGCGCGGACGAATTGAGCGCGTTGCGAAGAGAGACCTGGAGCCGCTCCAGGCCGACCGGCTTGACCACGAAATCAGCCGCCCCCGCGCGCATTGCCGAGATCACATTGTCGATGCCGCCATGGGCGGTCTGCACGATGACGGGGATGCTGAGGCCCGCTTCGCGGATTTTCGCCAGCACGCCCATGCCGTCGAGGCCGGGCATCACGAGATCGAGGATGACGCCGTCGATAACGGGCGCATCGGGGGCGGTGAGGACGGCGATCGCGGCGTCGCCGGAATCCACGACGATCGTCTCATAGCCGCATTTCTGCACCATGTTTTCGACCAGCCGGCGGGCTACAGCGTCGTCGTCGGCGATCAAAATACTGGCAGCCATGGTGTTCCCCGCACGCTACTACTATCTGTCTCGAATCGGGGCACTCTGGCCGAAGCCGATTAACGCACTCTTAAACCTTGATGCCCCCGCCCGCTGTCGCGATTGTTGAACACAGGTTTCCCACACAATGAATTCGCGCTCCAAGTTTGCAGTTAAGAAATCCGCCGCTAGCAAGCCCGCTCTCCGCAAGCCGAACACCAGGAAATCCGCAGCCAAGGTCAAGTCCTCCAAACCGTCGCTTGCCAAGCCCTCGCTCGCCAAGTCTTCACCCGCCAAGCCTGCGAGCAAGACCGGCAAGCTTCCGGAGTGGAACCTCGCCGATCTCTATACCGGGATCGATGCGCCGGAAGTGGCGCGCGATCTCGCAAAGATGGATGCCGATTGCGTCGCGTTCGAGACGGACTACAAGGGCAAGCTCGCAACAGGAACAGCAAAGGAAGATGGCGGAAAATGGCTCACTGAAGCCGTGCGACGCTATGAGGCGATCGACGACCTCGCCGGCCGTCTCGGCTCCTACGCCGGTCTCGTCCATGCCGGCGACAGCGTGGACCCTGCGATTTCAAAGTTTTACGGCGACGTTTCCGAGCGGCTGACGGCTGCATCGACGCATTTGCTGTTCTTCGCGCTCGAGCTCAATCGTGTCGATGACGATATATTGAACCGCGCGATGCAGGCCGCCGAGCTCGCGCACTACCGTCCCTGGATCGAGGATCTGCGCAAGGAGAAGCCGTACCAGCTCGACGACAAGCTCGAGCAGCTCTTTCTGGAGAAGTCGCAGACCGGCTATTCCGCCTTCAACCGGCTGTTCGATCAGACCATCTCGGGCCTGCGTTTCAAGGTCGGGACCAAGGAGCTCGCAATCGAGCCGACGCTCAATCTGCTGCAGGACCGCGACGGCGCCAAGCGCAAGGCCGCGGCCGAGGCGCTCGCAAAGACCTTCAAGGCCAATGAGCGCATCTTTGCGCTGATCACCAACACGCTGGCCAAGGACAAGGACATCTCAGACAGCTGGCGCGGCTTCAAGGACGTCGCGGATTCCCGCCATTTGAACAACCGCGTCGAACGCGAGGTGGTGGATGCGCTGGTCGCCTCGGTGCGCGCGGCCTATCCAAAATTGTCGCATCGCTATTACGCGCTGAAGGCACGCTGGTTCGGCAAGAAGCGCCTGGCTTCCTGGGACCGCAATGCGCCGCTGCCTTTCGCGGCGACCGGCGTCATCGGCTGGCCCGACGCGCGGAACATGGTGCTGACGGCCTATCGTGGCTTCTCGCCTGAAATGGCTGATATCGCCGAGCGCTTCTTCACCGATCGCTGGATCGACGCGCCGGTACGCCCGGGCAAGGCACCGGGCGCGTTCTCGCATCCGACCACGCCGTCGGCGCACCCTTACGTACTGATGAACTACCAGGGCAAGCCGCGCGACGTGATGACGCTCGCCCATGAGCTCGGCCACGGCGTGCATCAGGTGCTGGCGGCCAGGAACGGCGCGCTGATGGCACCGACGCCGCTGACGCTGGCGGAGACCGCAAGCGTGTTCGGCGAGATGCTGACCTTCCGGCGGCTGCTGGCGCAGACCAGGAACCCAAAGCAGCGCCAGGCGCTGCTCGCCGGCAAGGTCGAGGACATGATCAACACCGTGGTGCGGCAGATCGCGTTCTATTCGTTCGAGCGCGCGGTCCACACCGAGCGCAAGAACGGCGAGCTCACCGCGACGCGGCTCGGCGAGATCTGGCTGTCGGTGCAAGGCGAGAGCCTGGGGCCGGCAATCGAGATCAAGGCGGGCTACGAGAACTACTGGATGTACATCCCGCACTTCATCCATTCGCCGTTCTACGTCTACGCCTATGCGTTCGGCGATTGCCTCGTGAACTCGCTCTACGCCGTCTACGAGAACGCGGCCGAGGGCTTTGCCGAGCGCTATCTCGACATGCTCGCCGCCGGCGGCACCAAGCATTATTCCGAGCTGCTGCGGCCGTTCGGGCTCGATGCCAAGGACCCGAAGTTCTGGGACAGCGGCCTCTCGGTCATCGCCGGCATGATCGACGAGCTGGAAGCAATGGGCTGAGGCGTAAGGAGCCTCTAGGGTCGATGTAAAACATTTGTTGAACCGCGACCCGTACTGCGTTATACAATTGTATAACGCAGTACGGTGGGACGACCATGAAGATCGAGATCAAGAAGATCGGTAATTCAGATGGACTGCTGCTTCCGCGCGAGCTGATGCAGCGACTTGACCTCAAGCGCGGACAGCAACTGCACATCGTGGAATTGCCGGGCGGTGGTTTCCAACTGCTGCCCTATGATCCCGATTTCGGGCGGACGATGGAAATCGCCGACGACCTCATGGACAAGTACCGGGACACCCTTGCCGCACTAGCAAAGTAGGGGGGCAAATGAGCGAGCCCGAAGAGCCGCTCTGGATCACCTACGAGCAGGCTGTCGCAATTCACGGCCGGCAACTCCGCCGCTTCGGCGGCGCGCCGGGATTGCGCGATGAAGGTATGCTGCGATCGGCACTCGATCGGCCGATCAACAAGTGGCGCTACGAACAGGCGTCGCTCGATGAACTCGCTGCGGCCTATGCATTCGGTCTCGCGAAAAATCACGCATTTGTCGACGGAAACAAGCGCATCGCGTTCCTGGCGATGATGGTCTTTCTTCACAAGAACGGAGTGACCTTCAGTCCCGATCCCGCGGAAGCGACAACCATCATCCTTGCGCTCGCCGCCGGTGAAGTCAGCCAGCAGAGCCTCGTCCGCTGGATCCGCGATAATCTGGATTCCAAATGACCTGATTTGCCGGAAAACCGCGCCTGCCTGCCGTTGCCCTGCCCGAAAGTTTGCGGTATCCCAACGATGAATTCGACTTTCGACTGGGGACAATTGATGGCTGATCATAGCGAAGTGGCGTACAGCACCGCCGACGGCAACGACTACGTTGCCCACGAGCAGACCTACGAGGGCTTCATCAAGCTGGTGAAGTACGGCACGATCTCGGTCGCGCTCATCGTGATCCTGATGGCGATCTTCCTGACCTGACTATCGCCGGCTGCATCCGCCAGCGCCGGCGGCTGCTCATAAAATTTGCACACAATCCGGTTCCAAAACCGGTATCCAACGTTGCGGGAGTAACGCTAAGTTCGCGTGCGCGCTTTTCCCGCGTCGCCGGAGGGCCTATGAAGATCGCCGTTGCCAAGGAAATCGATCCGTCGGAGCCGCGCGTTGCCGCTTCGCCGGATACGGTGAAGAAGTTCAAGGCGTTGGGTGCCGAGATCGCCGTTGAGCCGGGCGCCGGCCTCAAGTCGGGCCTGCCGGATTCCGAATTCACCGCCGTGGGGGCCATCGTCAGCGCCGACGCGCTGAAGGACGCCGACATCATCATTAAGGTGAGGCGCCCTGAAGCCTCCGAGTTGGCGCAGTACAAGCGCGGCGCGCTCGTCATCGCCATCATGGACCCCTACGGCAATGAGGCCGCGCTGAAGACGATCGCCGATGCCGGCGTCTCTGCCTTCGCGATGGAATTGATGCCGCGCATCACGCGCGCGCAGGTAATGGACGTGTTGTCCTCGCAGGCTAATCTTGCCGGCTACCGTGCCGTGATCGAGGGCGCCGAAGCCTTCGGCCGCGCCTTCCCGATGATGATGACCGCGGCCGGCACCGTGCCTGCCGCCAAGGTGTTCGTGATGGGCGTCGGCGTCGCCGGCCTCCAGGCGATCGCGACCGCGCGCCGGCTCGGCGCCATCGTCACCGCGACCGACGTGCGGCCGGCGACCAAGGAGCAGGTGGAATCGCTCGGCGCGAAATTCCTCGCCGTCGAGGACGAGGAATTCAAGAACGCGCAGACCGCCGGCGGCTACGCCAAGGAAATGTCGAAAGAGTATCAGGCCAAGCAGGCCGCGCTGACCGCCGAGCACATCAAGAAGCAGGACATCGTGATCACGACGGCACTGATTCCGGGCCGGCCGGCGCCGAAGCTGGTCACGGCCGACATGGTCAAGTCGATGAAGCCGGGTTCGGTGCTGGTCGATCTCGCCGTCGAGCGCGGCGGCAATGTCGAGGGTGCAAGGCCGGGCGAAGTCGCCGACGTCGATGGCATCAAGATCGTCGGCTACACCAATGTCGCCGGCCGCGTCGCGGCGTCGGCCTCCAGCCTCTACGCGCGCAATTTGTTCAATTTCATCGAAACGATGTTCGACAAGACCAACAAGGCGCTGGCCGTGAATTGGGACGACGAACTCGTGAAGGCGACCGCGCTGACCAGGGACGGCGCCGTGATTCATCCGAATTTCCAGCCGAAAGCGTAAGGAGAGCCGCCATGGAGCATGTTGCACAGGTCGTTGACCCCTTCGTCTTCCGGCTGTCGATTTTCGTTCTCGCCGTCTTCGTCGGCTATTTCGTGGTGTGGTCGGTGACCCCGGCGCTGCATACGCCGCTGATGAGCGTGACCAACGCGATCTCCTCGGTGATCGTGGTCGGCGCGCTGCTGGCGGTCGGCGTCGGCATGATCTCGATCGGCTCCGGCTGGGCGCGCGGCTTCGGTTTCGTCGCGCTCATCTTTGCCTGCGTGAACATCTTTGGCGGCTTCCTTGTCACCCAGCGCATGCTGGGGATGTACAAGAAGAAGTCGAAGTAAGCGGCCACCTCGGGCTGAAGGGATCAATGGGGACCTGAGATGAACGCCAATCTCTCTGCATTCTTGTATCTCGTGGCGGGGGTGCTGTTCATCCTGTCGCTGCGCGGGCTGTCGAGCCCGGCGTCGTCGCGCCAGGGCAATCTGTTCGGCATGATCGGCATGGGGATCGCGGTCGCAACCACGCTCGCCAGCCATCCGCCGGCGGACGGCGTCGCCTGGATCCTCGTGATATCAGGTATCGCCCTTGGCGGCGCGATCGGCGCGGTGATCGCCCGCCGCGTGCCGATGACCTCGATGCCGGAACTGGTCGCCGCCTTCCACTCTCTGGTCGGCATGGCCGCGGTGCTCGTCGCTGCCGGCGCATTCTACGCGCCCGAAGCCTTCGACATCGGCACCCCCGGCAACATCCATCCACAGAGCCTGGTCGAGATGTCGCTCGGCGTCGCCATCGGCGCGCTGACCTTCACCGGTTCGGTGATCGCGTTCCTGAAGCTGTCCGCGCGGATGAGCGGTGCGCCGATCATCCTGCCGTTCCGCCACATCATCAACATCGCGCTCGCGATCGCGCTCGTCGTCTTCGTCGTCGGCCTGGTGATGTCGGGCAGCGCGCTCGACTTCTGGCTGATCGTCATTATCGCGCTGGCGCTCGGTGTGCTCATGATCATCCCGATCGGCGGCGCCGACATGCCGGTCGTGATCTCGATGCTGAACTCCTACTCCGGCTGGGCGGCTGCCGGCATCGGCTTCACTCTCGGCAATTCCGCACTGATCATCACCGGCGCGCTGGTCGGATCGTCGGGCGCGATCCTGTCCTACATCATGTGCCACGCGATGAACCGGTCCTTCATCTCGGTCATCCTCGGCGGCTTCGGCGGCGAGACCGCTGCGGCCGGCGGTGGCGGCGGCGGCGAGCAGAAGCCGGTCAAGCTCGGCTCGGCCGACGACGCGGCCTTCATCATGAAGAACGCTCAGAAGGTCATCATCGTGCCCGGCTACGGCATGGCGGTGGCGCAGGCCCAGCATGCGCTGCGCGAAATGGGCGACATCCTGAAGAAGGAAGGCGTCGAGGTGAAATACGCCATTCACCCGGTCGCCGGCCGCATGCCCGGCCACATGAACGTGCTGCTTGCCGAAGCCAACGTGCCCTATGACGAGGTGTTCGAGCTCGAGGACATCAACTCCGAGTTCGCGCAGGCCGACATCGCCTTCGTGATCGGCGCCAACGACGTTACCAATCCGGCCGCCGAAGACGACAAGACCTCGCCAATCTACGGCATGCCGGTGCTCCAGGTCTGGAAGGCCGGCACCGTGATGTTCATCAAGCGCTCGCTTGCTTCGGGCTATGCCGGCATCGACAATCCGCTGTTCTACCGGGACAACACCATGATGCTGCTCGGCGACGCCAAGAAGGTCACCGAAAGCATCGTCAAGTCGATGTAGCGCGGAAGGAAACGGGCCGTGGCCAAGCGACGCGCGGGCAGCGCGTCGCTTGGCACGCCGCTCACAAGGCGACGTTGTGGTTGCCGCGACGTTCCGGCGAGCCTCCAGCCCGATGTCATGAAATTGCTGCGGAGCTGTCGCAAAGTCCTGAACGGGGACGGGGCCGCGTCATCATGACCATCGTCAAGTGGATCGCCATCCTGTTCGCGGCCGTTTATCTCGGCTGTGTCCTCGTGCTGTATGTCAGGCAGCGCGAGATGCTGTTTCCGATCCCGCCCGTCGGTCGCACCGCGCCGGATGCCGCAGGCTTGCCCGAGGCTGAAGAGCACGTCCTGACCACCTCCGATGGCGAGAAGGTCATCGTCTGGCACGTGCCGGCGAGGCCCGGCCGCCCCGTGATCCTGTATTTCCCGGGCAACGGCGATTATCTCGCCGGTCGCGTCAGCCGCTTCAAGGCCATGACGGCGGACGGCACCGGTCTCGTCGCGCTGTCCTATCGCGGCTATGCCGGCTCGAGCGGTGCGCCGAGCGAGGAGGGCCTGCTGCAGGATGCAGCGGCCGCCTACGCCTTCACCACTGCACGCTATGCGGCGGAACGAATCGTCGGCTGGGGCTTTTCGCTCGGGACCGGCGTGGCGGTCGCGATCGCCTCGCAGCATCGGGTTGGAAAACTCATCCTGGAAGCTCCCTATACGTCGACGGTCGACATTGCTGCTTCATCATTCTGGTTCGTTCCGGTGCGCCTGCTGATGCGAGATCCATTTCATTCCGATGAGCGCATCCCGCGCGTCACTGTGCCGCTATTGGTGATGCATGGCACCAATGACCTTGCCATTTCGATCGTGTTCGGAGAGCGTCTGTTCGCGCTCGCGCATGAACCGAAGCAGTTCGTTCGCTTTGCGGGCGGCGGACACGATAATCTCGATGCTTTCGGTGCGATCGAAACGGCGAGGCGCTTCATTGCTTCCTAGACGGCTTGTTGTTCGGTGCGGGAGCGGGTTCATCGCCGCGATCCTGGTCGTGTTGTTGCCGCAGCACGCATGGGCGGCGACCGGGCTCGACGGCGCGGCGATGCGCTGGCCCTATGCGCTGCCCTTTTGCGGCCTCCTGCTGTCGATCGCGCTCGGCCCGCTGCTGTTTGCACGGTTTTGGCACCATCATTACGGCAAGATCGCCGCGGCCTGGTCGCTGCTGGCACTCGCCTCGCTCGTCATCTTGGGCGGGAGCATGGCGGCGCTGGCGGCACTCGTCCACGCCATGCTCGCCGAATATCTCGGTTTCATCGTGCTGCTGTTCTCGCTCTATGTCGTGGCCGGGGGCGTTCTCGTCAGGGGCGACATCAAGGCGACGCCGGCGGCGAATGCCGGCATCCTCGCGCTCGGCACGCTGATGGCGAGCGTCGTCGGCACCACGGGGGCAGCCATGATCCTGATCCGGCCTTTGATCCGCGCCAACCGGCCGCGGCGCCACAACGTCCATGTCGTCATCTTTTTCATCATCCTGGTTGCCAATGTCGGCGGCGCGCTGAGCCCGCTCGGCGATCCCCCGCTGTTCGTCGGCTTCCTGCATGGCGTCGACTTCTTCTGGACCACGCGGACCATTTGGCTACAGACGGCGATCGTTGCCGGACTGCTGCTCGCGATTTTCGTTGCCATCGACGTCTGGCGCTTCCGCAGCGAACCCTTGCCCGGCGACGCCGGCGCCGCGAAGCCGGTCCGCATCCGCGGTCTCGTCAACCTGGTGCTGATCGCAGCCATCGTCGCGAGCCTGCTGGCCTCGGCAATGTGGAAGCCCGGCATTGCCTTCGACATTCTCGGAACCAGGCTGGAGCTGGAAGACATCGCCCGCAACGCGGCGCTGCTGGCGATAGCGGCCCTGTCGGTGTGGTTGACGCCGGACGAGCACAGGCAAGCCAACGGCTTCACTTGGGAGCCGATTCGCGAAGTCGCAAAACTGTTCGCCGGCATTTTTGTCGCGATCATCCCGGTCATCGCCATGCTCAATGCCGGCCATCACGGTGCCTTCGCCTGGCTGTTGTCGGCCGTGACGGCGCCGGACGGCACGCCGCGCGAGGTTGCCTATTTCTGGTTCACCGGCCTGATGTCGGCGTTCCTCGATAATGCGCCGACCTATCTGTTGTTCTTTGAACTCGCCGGCGGCGAGCCGCAGGTGCTGATGCATGAGCTGTCGGGCACGCTTGCGTCCATCTCCATGGGCGCGGTCTACATGGGCGCGCTCACCTATATCGGCAATGCGCCGAACTTCATGGTGAGCAGCATCGCCAGCGAGAACGGCATCGCGATGCCGAGCTTCTTCGGTTATTTCGTGCGTGCCAGCGCGGTGCTGATCCCGCTGTTCCTGCTGCTGACGCTGCTGCCGCTCGCGCCGATCCTGCACTTGCTTTGAATCTGCCGACCGATTTGCCACTGCTCGCCCAAGGTGCGATGAATATCGTCGCACCCTGGGCTTTTCGTTTGAGCATGATCCTTTCGGAAAGCCGCGATACATTTTTCCGGATCGTGCGCGAAGCAGTTGGAGCCGATAGATGAGCGCGCATAGTCCGATGCCCCGGTCGGCCTGGATCTTTCCGGCCCTGGCCGTGCTGTTGTATGCAGCCGTCAGCGCGACGGGCTATGTGTTCACGCTGTCGGTTGGCGGGCTCTTCTTCGCCATCGTGCTCCTCGTCATCCTGTTCGGCACCGTCTTTGCCGCGGTTCATCATGCCGAAGTGATCGCCGAACGGGTCGGCGAACCCTATGGCACGCTGGTGCTGACTCTCTCGGTGACCATCATCGAGGTGGCGCTGATCACCACGATCATGCTGGGCGACAAGCCTGCCCCCGAACTGGCGCGCGACACCGTGTTCGCCGTGGTCATGATCGTCTGCAACGGCCTTGTCGGGCTCTGCATCTTCATCGGCGGCCTGCGCTATCGTGAGCAGGGCTTTCAGCTCTCCGGCGCCAACGTCTATCTCAGCGTGCTGTTCGCGCTCGCGACCATCACCCTGATCATGCCGAACTACACGACCACCACGCCGGGCCCGGTCTATTCGGCGATTCAACTCGGCTTCGTCGACGTGGTTACGCTCGCGCTGTATGGGGTGTTTCTCTACACCCAGACCGTGCTGCACAAGGATTACTTCGTTCACGAACGGGAGGATGGCAGGATCGGCGAGGCGCATCTGTCGGGCCGGACCTTGGTGCTCAGCGTCGTGCTGCTGCTGATTGCGCTGCTGGCGGTCGTGCTGCTGTCCAAGAAATTCTCGCTGGTGGTCGACGCCGTTGCGGCCAGGATCGGTGCGCCGCCTGCCTTTGCCGGACTTCTGGTCGCGCTTTTGATCCTGCTGCCGGAAGGCGTCGCGGCCGTCTCGGCGGCCCGCAAGAACGACCTCCAGAAGAGCATCAACCTCGCGCTGGGCTCGTCGCTGGCCACCATCGGGCTGACCTTCCCGGCCGTCGGTGTCGCTACCTATGCGCTCGACAAGGAACTCAAGCTCGGTCTCAGCGCCCAGGGCAGCGTCCTTTTGCTCCTGACCTTCTTCCTGAGTATGCTGACCTTCGGTACGGGTAGGACCAATGTTCTGTTCGGGCTGGTCCATATGGTGGTATTTGCCGTCTACGTGTTCATGGTTTTCGTGCCCTGAACCGGTTTTCGGGATCATGCCCCAGGAGAGTTCCGATGCTTGCCGCCAAGTCCGAGGTTCAGGTCGACAATGAGCAGGTTCGGGTGACGGAGTGGCGGCTCGCTCCAAACAGCGCCACCGGGCATCACACCCACGGCATGGACTACGTCATTGTTCCCATCGTCGCGGGGGAAATGACCATCGTGGCGCCAAATGACGAGCGGTCCAAGGCGCAGCTTGCGGCTGGAAAATCCTACTTTCGCAAGGCGGGCGTCCAACACGACGTGCTTAACGAAACTGCAACCGAGATCGTGTTCCTTGAGATCGAGCTGAAGCCGTAAGTCCGGCGTACTTCTTTGCCATTGATCCGTCGCAGTTGATCCCTCACTATGCCTCAAAGTTCCCGCATCAGATCGCGCGGGGAGTGGCCGGAATGCTGAAATACGTCGCTAAAATCTCGATGGACATCTTCCCCTCGGTGCTCGCAACGATCATCGGGGCATACATCGTTAATCACTACATCAACGCCAAGCCGGCGGCGGATGCCCCTGCGGCCGTGATGGCGCCTGCCGAGGCCGGCAAGAACGGCAAGCCCGCCGATGTGGCCAACCTCCCGGCGCACGGCGTCAAAGCCAAGGGCATCTCCGAGAAGGGCGTGACGGACAAGCCGGCGGCCGAGAAGACTGCCGAGCAGCCGGGCGCTGAGCCCAAGACGACTGAGAAGACCACTGAGAAGGCGACTGCGGACGTAGCGCCGGCCGAGCCCGCCCCGCGCGGTAAGACGTCCGCGCGCGAGAAGGCGGTCGCCAAGTCCAACCCGGCTGTCACGGCACCCGCTCCCTCCGCCCCGGTGGTGGAGGCCAATTCGGCGCCGGCTGCTGCCGCTCCGGCTGCAACCGCCGATGCCAACGATCTTGTGCGCGCTGCGATCGAGCGCCTGCGCAAGTCGCCTGAGGGCAAAGCGATTGAGGCCAAGTCCTTCGAGACCAAGCCTTCCGAAACTAAATCTTCCGAGACCAAGTCTTCCGAGACCAAGTCTTCCGAAACCAAGTCGGTCGAGAGGACCCAGGAGCCTGCCGTGCGGGAAGCCGCCCGCACCCCGGAAGCCCCGCGTATTATCCCCATGGACCCGTCGATGGTACGGCCGTTGCCGCCCCCGATCACGGTCTCGACGACGCCCGCACCCGAGGCCTATGGCAATGGTGGCTCGTCGCAGGCGAGCCCGCCCTACACGGCCTCGGTCGGCAACGAGAAACCCAAATCGGTTGACGCCGCCGGCTGATATTCCGGTCCCGATGATCGCGCCCCCGCTCGACCTGCGCGCCGATGCCGGCGCGTCCATGCCGCGGCCGAAGACCAATGTCGCCGACGACATGCTGTCGGGCGTCAAGTCCATGTTCCATTCCGTTCTACCGAAGAGCGACACCCCGGATTAAGACGGGGCCTGCGCTGCGCCAGAATCGTCAGCCGCCGACGCGGGCGAGGCCGCTGCGGGCGGCATCGTCGCGTGGACGAAGCGAGACCGCCTTGGTGTAGGACGCCGCCGCCTTGGTCCTGTCGCCCAGCCGTTCATAGGCTTGTCCGCGTGTGCTCCAGACCTGGGCATTGTGCGGGTCGGCCTCGGAGGCCTCGTCCAGATCGGCCGCAGCTTCCTTGACCTTGCCGAGGGCGAGATAGCTGATGGCGCGGCCGAGCAGCGGCTCGACCTTCTGCGGGTTGAGTCCGCTCGCGGAGCTGAAATCGGCGATCGCGAAGTCGTGCTGGTTTTTGCTTTGGTAGATCAGGGCGCGGCCATAGAGCGCCTGCGCATTGTAGGGGTCGAGCCCGACCGCGAGATTGAATTCATCGAGCGCGGCCGCCGTCTCGCCGGACTTTGCCAGGCCCTGAGCCTTTGCCGTATGGGCCTGGGCTTCGCTGACGTTGTTGGCGCTGACCACGTTCTCAGCCGACGTGGCAGTCTTGGGCGCCTCCTGCGGCTTCTCCTTCTCCGGCATCAGCGATCCCAGATCGAAGGAGCAGCCGCAGAGTGCAATCCCCGTCAAGGCCAGCGCGAGCGGCTGCTGCCAGATCTGGCGGAACCGCGCCAAGCGGCGCTTGGGGAAAGGAGAGGCCATCTACGGTTCGCTCGCGCCGGTGCCGCATCGGTAGTGCCCGTCCCAGAAAGGCACCGCTCACAAAACAATAACGCGGACCAGGGGCCCGCGTCATCGAAAACTGTAGTCTTTTCAGGTCAGGTAAATCAGCGCGGTCCGCGCGGACCAGCACTTGCACCAGCGCCAGCACCCGGGCCGCCACGACCGCCACGATCACCGCCGGGGCCAGCGCCGAACACCGGCTTCGGCTTCATCGGCAGCAGGCCTTCGCGCTGCAGCTTCTTGCGGGCCAGCTTGCGCGCGCGGCGCACGGCTTCGGCCTTTTCGCGGGCCTTCTTCTCGGAGGGCTTCTCGTAGTGACCGCGGAGCTTCATCTCGCGGAAAATACCCTCGCGCTGCATCTTCTTCTTCAGCGCCTTGAGGGCTTGATCGACATTGTTATCGCGGACGAGAACCTGCACGCGGCATCCTCTTCAGTGGATCGGATTTGAATTCTGGTAAGTCAAAGGGGATGGCGAAGACGCGCAAGCCCTTAACCTTGAGGGCGCGGATGTATCAGACAAAACTGGGGATGTCCACCGACCAACCGCGTTTTCGGGCCAAGTTCAGCCATCAAATGAGGCAAAATACCACTGTGCGGCCCTGATTTGGGAGATTTGACGCCAAGGGCGGGGCCGTTCCGGAGCTTGTTCCGGAATCCTTGAAAGCAGGGGACGACACATGGATATGAAAAAATACGCGGCCGAGGCTATCGGCACCTTTTGGCTCACATTCGCAGGTTGCGGGAGCGCGGTGATCGCAGCCGGCTTTCCGCAGGTTGGTATCGGTCTGGTCGGTGTTTCCCTCGCATTCGGGCTGAGCGTGGTCACCATGGCCTATGCGATCGGCCACATCTCCGGCTGCCATCTCAACCCGGCTGTCACGGTCGGTCTTGCTGCCGGCGGGCGTTTTCCGGCCGGACAGATCCTGCCCTATGTGATCGCGCAGGTGGCCGGCGCGATCGTGGCCGCGTGGCTCCTCTACGTCATCGCAAGTGGAGCTCCCGGCTTCGACGTCAGCAAAGGATTCGCGTCCAACGGTTACGACGCCCATTCGCCCGGCCAGTACAGCATGATCGTGTGCTTCCTCACCGAAGTGGTGATGACCATGATGTTCCTGTTCATCATCATGGGCGCCACCCATGGCCGTGCGCCCGTGGGCTTTGCGCCGCTGGCGATCGGGCTCGCGCTGGTGATGATCCATCTCGTCAGCATCCCCGTCACCAACACCTCGGTGAACCCGGCGCGCAGCACGGGTCCCGCATTGTTCGTCGGCGGCTGGGCGACCGCGCAGCTCTGGTTGTTCTGGGTTGCGCCACTGATCGGCGGCGCGCTGGGCGGGGTGATCTATCGCTGGCTCAGCGACGAGCCCACCGGCGTCGTCGCGGGCGCGAAGACGGCGTAATTGCAAAGCGGGATCGCGGCATGCGCCGCGGTCCCGTTACTTGCCGGTCGTGGGTCGCACTTCGGTGACGTGGCCCATCTTGCGGCCGGCGCGCGGCGCGCCCTTGCCGTAGATGTGCACGGTCGCGCCTGGCACGCTCAGCCACTTGTCGTAGTCTTTGATCTCGTCGCCGATCAGATTGGTCATGGTGACGACCTCGCCGTGGCGCACGGGCTTGCCTAGGGGCCAGCCGGCAATGGCGCGGATATGCTGCTCGAACTGCGAAATTGACGCACCGTCGAGCGTCCAGTGTCCGGAATTGTGCACGCGCGGAGCGATCTCGTTGACCAGCACCTTCGGTCCGGTGCCGTTGGCGAGCACGAACATCTCGACGGCGAGCACGCCGACATAATCGAGCGCGCTCGCGATCTTGCCGGCGATGCTGCGCGCTTCCTCGGCGAGCGCGTCCGGGATCCGGGCGGGCGCACGGGAAATCTTCAGGATGTGATCGCGGTGCTCGTTTTCAGTGACGTCAAAACACTCGACCTGACCTGTGGCCGAACGGGCGGTGATCACGGAAATCTCGCGCTCGTACGGCACGAAGGCTTCCAGGATCGCCGATTTGGTGGCGAGACTGGTCCACACTTTCGCGATGTCGTCGCCCTCGCGGATGATGGCTTGGCCCTTGCCGTCATAGCCGAAGCGGCGGGTCTTCAGCACCGCCGGAAGGCCGATCCTGACGATCGCCTCGCGCAACGACGAGACCGAGGTGACGTCGGCATAGGCTGCGGTGCCGATGCCGAGCCGCGTCACGAAATCCTTCTCGGCGAGCCGGTCCTGGGTGGTCTCGAGGATCTTGCGGTTGGGCAGCACGGGGCGCCGCGCATCCAGCACCATCGCGGCCGCGGACGGCACGTTCTCGAATTCATAGGTGATGACATCGACGTCGTTGGCGAACAGCTCGAGCGCTTCGACGTCGGCATATTCGGCGCAGGTCGCGTTCAGGACGACGTCGAAGGCCGGCGAGTCCGGATCGGGCGAGAACACCTGGCAGCGCAGGCCGAGCCGGGCCGCCGCCATGGCCAGCATCCGCCCCAATTGTCCGCCGCCGAGGATGCCGATGGTGTCGCCGGGCTTCAGCTTCACCTGCTTTGCGTCAGTCACGCCTTGTCCTCCGGACGCTCGGCAACCGCCTCGGTCTGCGCCTTGCGCCAGGCGGCCAAGCGATCGGCCAAGGCCGGGTCGGACAAGGCCAGCACGGCAGCCGCCAGCAGCGCCGCATTGATGGCGCCGGCCTTGCCGATGGCGAGGGTCCCGACCGGGATGCCCGCAGGCATCTGGACGATCGAATAGAGCGAATCAATGCCCCTGAGCGTCCTGGATTCGACGGGAACGCCGAACACGGGCAGTTCCGTCAGCGCCGCCGCCATGCCGGGCAGGTGCGCAGCGCCACCCGCGCCGGCGATGATGACCTTGTAACCGGCCACCTTGGCGCCCTTGGCGAACGCAAACAGCCGGTCGGGGGTGCGGTGGGCCGAAACGATGCGGGTATCGGCGGCAACGCCGAGCGCTGCAAGCGTGTCGGCGGCATGCCGCATCGTGTCCCAGTCCGACTGGCTTCCCATGATAACGGCGATCGGCGCGGTCATGACGTCAATTGTGCTCGAAAAACAGAAAGATAGGCCAGATTAACGGTTCCGGCCGGCGGCTCGCAAGGCGGTGGCAAGGAGAAGCGAATGCACTATCCTGTCTTGGTGAATCCCCGCAAGCCTTCATTGAGCAGGATGCCCATGAAGAAACCAAAAACGGCGAGCGCTGCGAAGGCCAAAAAGGGCCTGAAGACCAGCGCCAGCCGCTCCAAAGCTGCCTCCAAAAGCCCGGCCAAGCGCCCGGCCGGGCGTTCGATCAAACCGTTGCGGCGCGAAGCGTCGGCCGATGACGGTGCCAAGACGGCCATCAAGACGGCCATCCGCAACCTCCGGAGCAAGCTCAAGGGGGCGCTGCGGCGGGTCGCGGAACTCGAAGCCGCCGCCGACACCGACTTCCTGCTCGAGATTCCGAACCGGCGCGGCTTCGAGCGCGAGCTCGCGCGCGCCGTCGCCTACATGAAGCGTTACCGCGCCAGCGGCGCGCTGATCGTGCTCGACGTCGATCGGTTGAAGCCGATCAACGATTCCTTCGGCCATGCCGCCGGCGACGAGGTGCTGAAGGCGATTGCCACAACGCTGGCGCGGCAGATCCGCGCCTCGGACGTGGTCGGCCGGCTCGGCGGCGACGAGTTCGCGCTGCTGCTCTGGAATCTCAGCGAGACCGACGCCAAGGCGAAGGCCGCGGCCTTCGAGGAGGCCATCGACGAATTGTCCTTTGTGTTCCACGGTCAGCACGTGAGCGCGGGCGCCTCTGCCGGCGTCGCCCTGCTTGGCATGCAGTCCGACGCCGCGCGCGCGCTGGAGGAGGCCGATGCCGCCATGTATGTGCGCAAGGCGCACCGGCGGCATGAACCGGGCATCAGGCTCGTCAGCAGCTGATTTCAGAGCGTGCCGAGGTCTTCCGGTACATTGCCGAAGCGGCGGAGCAGTTTGGCGTCACCGAATTCGCCGGTCATGGGATTGCCGCTGCGGCTGAACGCGACCGCGCCGATGTGGCCGGCGCTGTGCGACATAATTTCGGCGCGCCGTAACGCGGCCGCCGAGGTCTGGCATTCTTCGGCCGCACCTGCGACCGGCGATCCGTCGTCGTCGGTCAGGAAGGGTAATGCTACGTAATAGGTGACATCGGACATGGTCGGCTCCGATAGCTGACAGCTCAGGCGGCGCTGCTCTTGCTCCGCATCGTGCTGCGTGAGGACTCCGGAATGCAGCCGGCGGAAATCGCCGCCCGCAATTCTTCGAGCTCGGCCTCCAGATATTCATTGGCCATGATCAGCGCCTTGATGGTGCTGCGCAGATTGCCGTCGCACATGGCGATCGCCTGATCGCAGGCTTGTTCATAATGGCTGTTGTCGAGAAGGGCGGTTGCCGTCATCTGCGTTTTCCTTGGCATTTTCCTGGGGCGCTCGGTGCCAAAATGTTCTTATTTTGTTCCTTTGGAGTCAAGCGGATTCACGTGCGGCGGGCCGCCGCAAAGCCATTCCCTGTGGATCAGGCGATGATGTCCGGCGTGATCTGATCTTCGATGAACGCGATACGGTCGCGCAACAACAGCTTGCGTTTCTTCAGCCGCTGTAACCGCAACAGGTCGGGGGCGGGCGATTGATGCAGTGCATCGATCGCCGCATCGAGATCTCGGTGTTCCTGGTGCAACCGGGCGAGCTCGGATTCGAGTTCGCGCTCGTCTTCATTGGTCATGTTTGCGGTGGCCGAAAAACCGATAGGCGTGAGAGAGATTAAGGCTGTGGATGCCCTGTGGAAATTATCGTCCTTGCGCGGCGTGATCGCAAGCGATCTGCGACCGTCGCTCGCCGATCTCCCGCGACATATTTCTGCGGCTTGCGACGGCGCTGCGCAAGCACGTTGATATCATGGATTTTTCCCGCGTGGTTCCCTTGCTCACGCTTCGTTACATATGAATTTTCAAAAATGACGGTGCGACGACGGATACCCATCGACAGAACGAATCGGTGATGTAGACTTCCTTGTCCGGATCGAATCCTAAAGGTTCAAACTACCGAGGAGGTTTCGAATGACAATTCAGGCACATCTCGTTGAATTGGAGCGGAAGCACAAAGTTCTCGAAAACGAACTGCACGAAGCTCTCGTGCACCTTTCAACAGACGACCTGCAAATTGTTGAGTTGAAGCGCCGGAAGTTGATGGTCAAGGACCAGATCGAGCGTCTCAGGCACGGCGACACGCTCCACTAGTAACCCCGTAATAGCGTAAAATTGATCGTACCCTTTCACGCAGGGGTGAGAGCCTGTGCGCTCATCCTTGCGGCAAGGTGCGCGCCGCGCAATCATTGCGCGAGACCGAGCCCTGCGAGTTCGGCGACGTGATCCGCGATCGCGAGCGATGACGTCAATCCGGGCGACTCGATGCCGAACAGATTGACCAGGCCTTCGACGCCGTGATCGCGCGGGCCCTGCATCAAGAAATCCTGCGTGGCCACCGCCGGCGGCACGATCTTCGGGCGGATGCCCGAATAGCTCGGCATGAGCGCGTCGTCAGGCAGCGTCGGCCAGTATTTGCGGATCGCCGGGTAGAAGCGCTCGGCGCGTGACGGGTCGACCTCGTAGTCGATCGTCTCGATCCATTCGACGTCAGGGCCGAAGCGTGCCTGCCCTGCCATGTCCAGCGTCAGGTGCACCCCTAGCCCGCCGGGCTCGGGCACCGGATAGATCAGGCGCGAGAACGGCGCCATCGCATTGCAGCTGAAGTAGTTTCCCTTGGCGAGATAGGCCCGCGGAATCCGGTCCAGCGGCATGCCGTCGATGTTGCGCGCTACCGTGGTCGCCGAGAGCCCCGCGGCGTTGACGAGGAGGCTGCATTGCAGCGTCATCGGCGCTTCGCCGCCCGCTTCGATCTCGATGACGCCGGCGGTCGCCTTGGCGCGGATCAGCGGGGTGTGAAACGCGAAGGCCGCACCCGCGTCCTCGGCTTCACCGCGTAGCGAGAGCATGTAGGCGTGGCTGTCGATGATGCCGGTCGACGGGGACAGCAGCGCGGCATCGCAGGCAAGCGCCGGCTCCAGCGCGCATGCCGCCTCGCCCGTGAGCAGCTGCATGTCGAGCACGCCATTGGCTTCGGCATGCGCCTTGATCGATTGCAGCTTCTCGGTCTCTTTCGGATTGGTCGCGACGATCAGCTTGCCGCAATTTCTGTGCGGGATGCCGCGCTCGGAGCAGTAGCGGTAGAGCGCGTGCTTGCCGTCGACGCACATGCGCGCCATCCAGCTCCCGGCGCGGTAGTAGATGCCGGCATGGATCACCTCGCTGTTGCGCGAGGAGGTGATGGTGCCGATGGCCTCGGCTTCCTCGAGCACGATCACCTCGCGCCCGGCTTGCGCCAGCTTTCGAGCCACCGCGAGCCCGACCACGCCGGCTCCGATGACGACGCAGTCGACCCTATCCATGGCTGTGCAGGACGTCCGCTCGAAGCGAAGGAGGCCTCAGGCCTGGGGAGGACGGCGCGGGGGCGTTTTCCGTTAAGGAGGCATTTATCATGTCAGGGCAATTGCCGTATTTGGCGTCACATTTTTCCGTTGCACGTACAGGCGTTTACCCGATCCAAACCGGCGAGACCAGACAATCCGACGTTGAAATCGCGGGTGGCTGATGGCTGAGAAGAACTGGCACGTGGGCAGCACGCTTCCGATTGCGGTGCAGGCCGTCGTGTGCCTGGCCGCAGCGGTCGCGCCTGCGCGCGCCTTTGCCCTCTCCGACAGCTTCGCCCCGCCGAGCTATCTCGGCGAGCTCAATCCCAACGTGATCTGGGAAGCCTTGATCGCGGGTGTCGTCATCTGCTCGTTCCTCGCCGCGATCGTGCTGTGGATCCATTCCTCGCTGCGCCGGACCAGGCGTCTGCAGCTGCGGCGCAATGCCTTCATCTCCTCCGCCATGAACAATCTCAACCAGGGCGTGGTGATGACGGATGCGCAGCGGCGCGTCATCTTCTGCAACGACCGCTATCTCGAGATTTACGGCCTCGGCCGCTCAGAGCTCTGGTCGGGCATGACGGGACCCGACATCCTCGCCTTGCGGCGCAAGCGTGGCGTCCTCGGAGTCGCCTCCGACGACGAATTCTACGAAAAGGCGGCAAGCACCAACGGCTTGATCACCGAACTGCCGGACGGGCGGGCCATCCTGGTAAAATATTTCGTGCTGCCCAACGGCGGCTCGGTGGCGACGCATCTGGACGTTAGCGAGCAGCGTAGGCTGTCGCGGCAGCTCGCCTCCACCAAGCAGTTCCTGGAAACGGTGCTGGACAACGTGCCGGCCTGCGTGGCCGCGAAGAGCATCGAGGATGGCCGCTACATCTTCGCCAACAGCGCCTATGAGCGCTTCTGGGGATTTTCGCGGGACCAGGTTGTCGGCAAGAACGCGCGCGAGCTGTTCGGGCCGAATTCGGCGGCCAGCATCGAGGCGACCGATCGGGCGGCGCTCATCGCGCCCGCCGGCCAGTACCGCAACGAATTCGAGGTCGAGCGCGGCGCGACCCAGCGCATGGTGGCCTCGATCCGGATCGTGGTCCGCAACGAGAGCAACAAGCCTGAATTCCTGCTGGTGGTGTTCGAGGACATCACCGACCGCCGCTCGCTGTCGCAGGAGCTGGAGAGCACGAAGAAGTTTTTGGAACTCGTGGTCGACAACATCCCGGTGGCGCTGATCGTCGAGCAGGTCAAGGACGGCCGCTATCTGCTCGCCAACCGCAGCGCGGAGACGATCCTGAACCGCAGACGCGAGGACGCCACGGGCCTGACCGCGTCCGACATCTTCAATCCCAAGGAAGCCAAGCTGATCATCGCGCGCGACGAAGCCGCGATCAAGAAGCGCGGGATGATCACCGAAGAGCATCCGATCTCGACCAAGGACGGCCTGCGACTGTTCCTCACCCGTCGCGCCACCGTGCTGAGCGACGCCGGCGAGCCGCAATATCTGATCAAGACTCACGAGGACGTCACCGATCGCC
Organism: Bradyrhizobium sp. LB13.1; assembly: GCF_054056815.1. Classification (NCBI taxonomy): domain Bacteria; kingdom Pseudomonadati; phylum Pseudomonadota; class Alphaproteobacteria; order Hyphomicrobiales; family Nitrobacteraceae; genus Bradyrhizobium; species Bradyrhizobium sp. LB13.1. Next base: position 1,639,333 of record NZ_JBSRYQ010000001.1, read on the forward strand.
GGCAGACCGAGTCGCGCATGGCGCACATGGCCTATCATGACGGCCTCACCGATTTGCCGAACCGTGCCGCTTTCTTGCAGGCGCTGACCCAGATGATCGAGGCCTGCGAAGGCACCGGCGAGGAGTTCGCGGTTCTGTGCGTCGACCTCGACGGTCTCAAGGAGGTCAACGACGTCTTCGGTCATGCGCACGGCGACAAGCTTCTGGTCGAGGTGGCCCAGCGGCTCCAGGACTCCGCGCGCGGCGGCGTGGTGGCGCGCCTGTCTGGCGACGAGTTCGGCCTGATCATCGATGGCAAACAACCTGAGGCAGGTCTCGCGCTGGCGCAGCAGATCGGTGATGCCGTCGCCAAGGAATTCCAGATCGACGGCCGCCCGGTCCGCGCCGGTGTCACCACGGGCATGTCGATCTTCCCGCACAACGGCGCCGACGGCGCCTCGCTGCTCGCCAATGCCGGCGCGGCGCTGTTCCGCGCCAAGCAGAAGTCGCGCGGCACGATCAGCCTCTTCCAGCCGGAGATGGACCAGCAGATCCGCGATCGCCGCGTGCTGCATCAGGACCTCTCGATGGCGATCAAGAACGGCGAGCTTTCGCTCGCCTTCCAGCCGCAGGGCGCCACGGGCCACAGCGTCGTCGAGAGCGAGATCATCGGCTTCGAGGCATTGGCGCGCTGGCAGCATCCGGTGCGCGGCCAGGTCTCCCCGGCCGAATTCATCCCGATCGCGGAGGAAAGCGGCCTCATCGTCGAGATGGGCGAGTGGATCCTGCGCGAGGCCTGCCGCGAGGCGGCGTCCTGGCCGAAGCCGCTCCAGGTCGCGGTCAATCTGTCTCCGGCGCAGTTCATGCACGGCGACGTGGTCGGGCTGGTCCATTCGATCCTGATCGAGACGGGTCTCGCACCCGGCCGGCTCGAGCTCGAAATCACCGAGGGCGTGCTGATCGAGGACTTTGATCGCGGACTTGCGCTGCTGCGCCGGCTGAAAGCGCTTGGCGTACGCATCTCGATGGACGATTTCGGCAGCGGTTATTCCTCGCTGAGCTATCTCCAGGCGTTCCCGTTCGACAAGATCAAGATCGATCGCGCCTTCATCATCAATCTCGGCCGCAACCCGCAATCGGCGGCGATCGTGCGCGCGGTGATCGATCTCGGCCATGGCCTGGAAATGTCGATCGTCGCCGAGGGCGTCGAGACGCTCGAACAGCTCGCCTTTCTCGCCGAGGAAGGATGTGACGGCGTGCAGGGCTATCTGCTCGGCAAGCCCCTGCCGATCGGGAAATATGCCGGCCTCGTCGGCCGCGCCGAAGTCATGGAGCTTGCGCTCAAGACCGGCTAGAGATGGCGAGCGTTTCGCTCCTTCTCGACGGCTTCATGGCGGATTACGACCTTGCGATCATCGGTGGCGGCCTGAACGGTGTCAGCCTCGCGCGCGATGCCGCCGGCCGCGGCCTGCGGGTCATCCTGTTGGAGCAGGGCGATCTGGGCGGCGCGGCATCGTCGGCAACGCCGCGGCTGATCCACGGCGATCTGTCGGTCCTGGAACGGCGCGGCTTCCGGCGGGTGCGCCGGGCGCTCGCCGAGCGCCGGACCTGGCTCCGGATCGCGCCGCATCTGGTCCGGCCGATGCGCTTCGTAATACCGGCGCATTCCGATGAGCGTCCGCCATGGCTGCTGCGCGCCGGCCTGTTCCTCTACGACAGCCTCACGAGCCGGAGCGGCCTGCCGGCGGCGACCACGCTCGACATCACGCATCATCCGGTCGGCAACGCGCTGAAACGACCGTTCGGCACGGCCTTCGAATATTCGGACTGCGTCGTCGACGATTCCCGCCTGGTGGTGCTCACGGCCCTGGATGCGGCCGAGCGTGGCGCTGCGATCCGGACCGGGGCACGCTGCGTGCGCGCCGATCGAACCGACACATGGCGGCTCGCGGTGGTCGATCGCGGCCATCGCCGCACGATCACGGCCCGGGCGCTGGCCAACGCCACCGGCGGCTGGACCTCGATGGTCGCGGAGACCGTGCTGCGGCAGCCGCAACCCGCCATGGCGGCGATGCAGATGAGCCAGATCGTCGTCCCGCGGCTGTTTGATTCCGATAACGTCTACGTTTTCCAGAACAGCGATGACCGGCTGATCTTCGCGAGCCCCTTCGAGCGCGACTTCACGCTGATCGGCACGATCACGCACGATTTCACCGGCGATCCCGCGATCGTCGCGATGCCGGGGGCCGACGTCGGCTATCTCTGCGAAGCGGCCAGTCGCTATTTCCGCGAGCAGGTCGCCCCGACCGACGTGGTGCGCGTGGTCTCCGGCGTCAACCTGACGCTGGCGTCCGCGCGCCGGCGTGACGGCACGACGCTGTTCCACGCGCGGCGGCGCAAGGCGCCGCTGATCACGATGTTCGGCGGCGACGTCACCACCTCGCGCCTGCGCGCGGAGCGGGCAGTGACGAAGTTGACGCCGTTCTATCCGATGTCGCCGCCCTGGACCGCAGGCGAGGCGCTGCCGGGCGGAGATTTCGCCTGGGATCGTTTCGATACCGAGGTCGATCTCGCGCGTGACCGCTGGCGCTTTCTCTCGGAGCCGCAGACCCAGCGCCTGGTGGCGGCTTATGGTTCGCGCCTATCAGCGGTGCTCGGCGAAGCGAACAGCCGTGACGATCTCGGCCCGGCTTTCGGCCCTGAGCTGACCGGCGCCGAGGTACGCTATCTCATGACCCACGAATGGGCGCGCTTTCCCGAGGACATCCTGTGGCGCCGCTCCAAGCTCGGCCTGACGATGCCCGCGGCGGACCGCGATGCGCTGGCGGCGTTCATGGCGAACCTGAACTAATCAGAGCCGCGCGTGCCGGGCATCCTGCCGGGATCGCGAGCACCATGGCGGATGGCGTGGATGATGATCTCCTGGCTCCGAATCTCGTAGAAAACGAGAAACGGGTGGGGCGTTGTGGTTAGCCTCCGGATATCCGGATCGTCTGTTCGCAGGCCGATCTCAGGATGCGCCAGCAGCAGGCCGACCACGTCCTGAATGCGCTTTTGGACACGTGCTGCTCCCCGCGGTGACGTCGCTGAGATGTAGGTTAGAATCGAATCGAGATCGGCCAGCGCCGGAAGCGTATAGCGGATATTCACAGGCCGTGTTTGGCCCAGGTCGCGCGGACTTGAGCCTCGGTTGCGAATTCGCCTCGCTTTGCAGCCTCCTTGGACGCGGCAATCGCCGACCGCTCGTCATCCGAGAGGATGACGGGGGCGGCCCCTTCCGCGCCGGCGAGCTGCATCACAATTCGGGCGATGTTATCCTGCGCGTCCGCCGGCAGACTGCGTGCGATTTTCAGGGCTTGATCCAGCAGCTTTGTCATCTCTGTAACCTTACGCCATTTGGGGGCTAGCATGAAGACCAATTCGGGCCGATCCGCCCCGACCCGGTTGAGGTAGGGGTGATCGGCCGCTAGCGTGCGGCGGAATCGGGGTTGGCGGGGACCATGACTGACAAGTTGCCCAGAACGAATGCCACGGCCAAGGCGGCCCGCGGGGACGCGCACCCGGCGGCCGGCGAGCCGCTGCTGCGCATCGAGGGCGTTGCCAAGACATTCGGGACGTTCCGCGCCGTGGACGGCGTGTCGCTCGACATCAAGGCCGGCGAGTTTTTCGCGCTGCTCGGACCCAGCGGCTGCGGCAAGACCACGCTGCTGCGCATGCTCGCCGGCTTCGAGGCCCCGGACGAAGGGCGCATCCTGCTCGGCGGCAAGGACATCGCACAGGCGCTGCCGCATGAGCGGCCGATCAACATGATGTTCCAGAACTACGCGCTGTTTCCGCATCTCGCGGTGCGCGACAACATCGCCTTCGGCCTGAAGCGCGCCGGCATGGCGCGCGGCGAGATCGCCACGCGTGTGGCGGAAATGGTCGCGCTGGTGAAGCTCGAAGGGCTGGAGAAGCGCAAGCCCGATCAGCTCTCGGGCGGCCAGCGCCAGCGCGTGGCGTTGGCGCGTGCACTGGCGCGACGCCCGCAGCTCCTCCTGCTCGACGAGCCGCTCGCGGCGCTCGACAAGAAGCTGCGCGAAAACACGCAAGGCGAGCTGATGGAGCTTCAGCGTCGGCTCGGCATGACCTTCATCATCGTCACCCACGATCAGGAGGAGGCGATGACGATGGCGAGCCGGATCGGCGTGATGAGGGACGGCAAGCTCGCGCAGGTCGCGAGTCCCCGCGAGCTCTACGAGGCTCCGCATTCGCGCTGGATCGCGGAGTTCGTCGGCGACGTCAATCTGTTCGACGGTGAGTTCAAGCTGCGCGACGGTCATCAACTGGTGATCGCCACGCAAGGTGCGGGCACGCTGGTGGTCGCCGAGCCGCGGGAACGGGTGGGCGAGAGCCATTTGTCGGTGGCTATTCGCCCCGAGAAGGTGAAGCTGTCCCGCCGCGGCCCGGTGGGCGAGATCGGCCATGCGGTGGCGATCAACAGTCTGGACGGCGTGATCGCCGACATCTGCTATCTCGGCGGCACCACCACTTACAAGGTGAAGCTGGACGCCGGTGGGATGATGCAGGCTGCAGTCGCCAACAGCGCGCGCCTGGACATCGATGCCTACAGCCTGAACCAGCATGTCGTCGCCTGGTTCACGCCCGACGACTGTGTGGTGCTGCCGTCATGAGCGCGCGCCGCATTTTTGCGCGACCGGCTCGCCTTGCCGCCATCATGCCCTATGTCTGGATGGTGCTGTTCTTCCTGGTGCCGTTCGGCTTCGTGCTGAAGATCAGCCTGTCGCAGACGGCGATCGCGCAGCCGCCTTACGAGCCGGTGTTCGACCTGACGCAAGGATGGGAGGCGCTGAAGGCCGCCTTTGCCGCGCTGTCTGTCGACAATTTCAGGCTGCTCGCCTCCGACGACATCTACATGTTCGCCTATGTGCGTAGCCTCACCGTCGCCGTCACCGCGACCGCGCTGTTGCTCCTGATCGGCTATCCCATCGCCTACGGGATGGCGCGGTTGCCGACGCGCTGGCAGGCGGTGGCGATGGTGCTGGTGATCGTGCCGTTCTGGACCTCGTTCCTGATCCGGATCTATGCCTGGATCAACATCCTCCAGCATGACGGCCTGCTCAACCAGATCCTGCTGGCGCTGCATCTGGTCAGCCAGCCGGTGGTATGGCTCTCCACCGACAGCGCGATGTATATCGGCATCGTCTATTCCTACCTGCCCTTCATGATCCTGCCGCTCTACGCCACGCTCGCCAAGATGGAGCCGGTGCTGGAGGAGGCCGCCTCCGATCTCGGCGCGCCGCCCTGGCAGGTGTTCTGGCTCGTCACCTTCCCGCTGTCGCTCCCTGGCGTCGGTGCCGGCGTGCTGCTGTGCTTCATCCCCATCGTCGGCGAGTTCGTCATCCCTGATCTCTTGGCCGGCTCCAATTCGCTGATGATCGGCCAGACGTTGTGGCTCGAATTCTTTACCAACAAGGACTGGCCGGTCGCCTCCGCCGCAGCCATCGTGCTGCTGGTGGTGCTGCTGGCGCCGCTGCTGCTGTACGAACGGCTCCAGAAGCGGCAGCTGGAACAGGGGAGGTGAGTCGATGCGCAAGATCTCCCGCCTATCCCGTTTCAACATCGCCTCGCTCACACTGGGTCTGGCGTTCCTTTATCTGCCGATTCTCATCCTCGTCATCTATTCCTTCAACGCCTCGCGGCTGGTGACGGTCTGGGGCGGCTGGTCGCTGCGCTGGTATCAGGAGCTCTTCAGCGACCGCGCCATGATCGAGGCGGCCTGGATGAGCCTGCGGGTCGCGATCTCCTCGGCGACCATTGCGACCCTGCTCGGCACGCTCGCGGCTGTGGCGCTGTCACGCGGCGAGCGTTTTCGCGGCCGCACGCTGTTTTCCGGCATGCTCTATGCGCCGCTGGTGATGCCGGAGGTGATCGCCGGGTTGTCGCTGCTGCTGCTGTTCGTGGCGCTGAACGCCGAGCGCGGCTTCTGGACCGTGACGATCGCGCACACCACGCTGACGATGTGCTTCGTCGCCGTCGTCGTGCAGTCCCGGCTCGGCTCACTTGATCGCTCGCTGGAAGAGGCCGCCATGGATCTCGGCTGCGATCCCGTCCGCGCCTTTCTGGCAGTGACGTTGCCGCTGATCGTCCCCGCGATCGTCGCCGGCTGGATGCTGGCCTTTACGCTATCGCTGGACGATCTCGTGATCGCGAGCTTCACCACAGGGCCCGGTTCGGCGACCCTGCCGATCCGGATCTACTCGGAGGTGAGGCTGGGGGTGAAGCCCGAGATCAATGCCATCTGCACGCTGGTGATAGGCCTGATCGCGGTGGTCATCGTCATCGCCTCGCTCGCCTCGAAACTGTCGAGCTCGCAGGGCGAGAGCGCGGCGCCATTGTAGTCTCATAGGAGAGTGACGATGAACCGCGCGGAAAAATGGCGTCAACTTGAGGAGGCTCTGACAAATCTGGTTGGGTCGATATCATCTCAACTCTCTCGCCGAGACCGTGAGCTACTGACTGAGTTTATCGAGAATCGAGAATTTGGCGTCGCGCTGGAATGGCTGCACTCGTCAATCATAGGAAATGATCTTCGGCCCTCTTCGGGCCAGCAACTTGAAATTCAACGATTGACGGCAGCGATGAATATCGACCTGTCGTAGCCGCTGCCCACGACAGGTATTCGGGTCGATGATCGCGCGAGATCGAGATTACGACTTCACCGCGCCCGCCGTGAGCCCGCCCACCATGTAGCGGCGGAAGGCGTAGTAGATCGCGGCCGGTGGCAGCGCGTAGATGAAGCCGGTCGTCATCAACAGCTCCCACGGCGAGTCGTCGGCGGCGAGGAAGTTGCCGAGCGCGACGGGGAGGGTGATCTCGCGGTCGTTCGAGAGCAGCAGGAACGCGTAGAGGTATTCGTTCCAGGCGAGCAGCACCGCATAGGTGCCGATCGCGACCAGCGAGGGCATCATCAACGGCAAATAGACCAGGCGGAAGATCTGGAGGGTGGTCGCGCCGTCCATTACGGCGGCCTCGTCCAACTCGACCGGCAGCTTGTCGGAGGCCTGCTTGAGCACCCAGATCGCGTAAGGGCTGGCGATCGTCACCATGGCCAGGATCAGCGACCAATGATTGTTGAGCAGGCCGTAATTACCCATGGTGCGGTACATCGGCACCGCGAGGAAGGCCGCCGGGATGAAGTAGGTGAACAGCGCGAGGTTCATCACGATGCGCCCGCCGGGCACGCGCAGGCGCGAGATCGAGAACGCCGCCGCGGTCGCGATGACCAGTGTCAGCACGCCGACGGCCGCCGCGATCACCAGCGAATTCCAGAACTGCACGTAGAAGTCGCGCAGGAAATAATGCTGCTGCTTGAACACGATTTCGAAGTTGTGCAGCGTCGGATGATCCGGCCACAGTTTGCCCGAGAACGCGTCCTCCTTCGGCGAGATCGCGAACAGGAACATGTGATAGATCGGTATCATCGTCCACAGGAAGACGGGAATGCCGATCAGGAGCAGCCGCGATTCGGTCGCGACATCGCGTAGAGAGGGAAGCTTCATCGCGACAACCGTTTCATCATGAAATACATCAGCGGGAGGACGAACGGTACCGCGCAGACGATTGAGGCCATCGCGAGCGAGAGCTGGTCGAGCCGGAGATAGCGGATGCCGAGCGTCGACAACACGTGCGTGAGGTCGGCCGGGCCGCCGCCGGTGAGCAGATAGACGCTGTTGAAGTCGCCGAGCGTCCAGATCATCGAGAGCAGTGTGCAGGTGATGTAGAGCGTCTGCAGCGACGGCCAGGTAATGTAACGGAATTTCTGCCACCAGCTCGCGCCGTCGACCTCTGCGGCCTCGAACAGATCTTGCGCGATCGCAAGGCGTCCGGTCATCAGAATCAGCGTCCAGAACGGCAGCGACTTCCAGATGTGGACGCCGATCGCCATGGTCAGCGCCACGGTCGGGTCGTTCAGCCAATTCGGGCCGTCATCGCCAGTCAAGGAGAAGATGAAGTGGTTCACCATGCCCCATTCGGGGTTGAACATGAAGCGCACCGACAGAATGGTCGGGATCGACGGCACTGCCCAGGGCAGGATGAAGATCACCGAGAGCCATTTGATCCAGGTGCGCTGCTGGGCGAAGAAGCCGGACAGGAACAGCGCGATCAGCATCTTGATGTTGATGCCGATGAGCAGGAAGATCAGCGTGTTGACGGCTGCGCGCGCGAAGATCGGGTCGTTGTAGAGCGCGACATAATTGGACGGGGCCCGCGCCAGCCATAGCCCGTAACCGACGGGGTAGACGACGAAGGCGAGGAAAACGAGCAAATAGGGTGCGAGCAGCACGATGCCCCAGATTTGCGGCGGGGTCAGCCGCGACGACAAGGGCGGTGCAGGGATCGACTGATCGCCAGAGAGCGTAATCGCCATTCTTTTCCGACTCTTCAAAGAGTTGCCGGCCGCGAAACGCGGCCGGTGTTATTCTTATACCTTCCCACGCAGAGCGGGGAGAGGGGTGGGATGAATTAACCCGCGACCTGCTTGATGCGGACGATCAGCTCGTCGACGGCCTTGTCGACCGGCACCTTCTCGCTGACCACCCGGTTCATAGCCTTGGCCCAGACGTTCTCGTTGTTCAGAATCGTGAACTTCCAGTTCTTGGTGAAGTCGAACGGCGCGGTGCCGCCCGTGAACTGGGCATAGACCGCCTTGCGGTGCTTGTCGGCCTGCCAGAACGGGCTGGCCTGGCTTTCCTTCGTCACCGGGAACCAGCGGCCGAGCGCGCCCTCGATATAGGGGCGAACGTTCTCTTCCTGGAGCAGGAAGCTGATGAACTGCTTGGCCTCGGCCTTGTTCTTGGCCGCGGTGAAGACCAGCCCGGTCTTGACGTCGGAGCGGTAGCGAATGGTTGAACCATCCGGTGCCTTGGGGAAGGACGCCGTCACGATGTCCTGCTCGTAAGCCTTCTTGCCGGCGTCGCGCTGGTCCTGCGTGAGAGCCTGGTTCTGGGAATCTTCGTACCATTTCGCCGCGATCGAGATCGTGAAGTTGTGGGTCATCACGATGGTCTTGTTGTGGAAGGCGACGTTGTTGTCCGGATCCTTCCAGGTCGTGGAGGACGGCGGCGTGCAACCTTTGATGTAGGTGTCGGTGTAGTCCTTAAGCGCCTTGATCAGGTTCTCGCGAACCTTGGGATCGTCGACCGTGAGCTTGCCGTCGTCGTCGACCAGCTTGACGTGGTAGGCGTCCATGAAGGTGTAGAACGACTGAAAGGCATCGGTGGATTCCACGCCCATCGGCTGGCCGACGCCATAGATGCGCTGGCCGGTGGCTTTACGGATCCCCGGTTGCACCTTGTCGCACCAGAACGTCCAGTAACCTGCCCAGTCGGTCGGGATGTCGGCGAGCTTGAAGCCGGCCTTCTCCAGCATGTCGTTCCAGATCTCGACATGCATGCTCTGCTGCTTCAGCGGGAAGCCGTAATAGGCTTTCTTCTTGGTGACGTCGTTATAGAGGATCGACGCATCCAGCGTGTTCTGCACGAACCGGCCCTTGATCGGCTCCATCACGTCCGTGAGGTCCTCGAGCTTGCCCTCATAGGCCCACTTGCCCTGCGCCTGCACGTCATAGGAATCGGAATAGGCGACATCGGGCACGGTGCCGGCATCGAGCGCGGCGACCGTCTTCGGAATCATGTCCTGGATCGCGTACTGCGACAATTCGACCTTGATGCCAGTCTTGGCTTCGAACTTCTTGATCGTTTCGAGCAGCGCGTCGTCTTCGGAACGGTAGAAGCCCTTGCCCCACCAGACCGTAATCGTCTTCTGCTGCGCAAATGCGGGTGCAGCGGCTGCAAGCAGCCCGGCCGCAGCGACCGCCAATGATACTGCGCCAATAACCTTGGATTTCACGTTTATCTCCCTCAAACGGCCGGTGTTTTTAACCGGTCGTATAAAACACTAGCCCATGGCCGTCAGCCGATCTAGCGGCATCTTGTCAGACATAGGTCGTGGGTGTCGGGCGAGAGAAGATGCTTAATGTGCGCATCAATCCAATCGCCGCATCAATTCGCCCTGATCAATTCGCGCCGATCGGCTGGTGCCGCTTGATCGCTGTTCCTAGTTGGACTTCGCGCCTTGCTTGGCGTTCTCCGCCGTCGGCGATTCGGCCGGTGCGGGACGTTTTCCGCTGCCGGTGATGCGCTCGATCGCGGAGCGCACCGCGTCGCCCGGCTTGCGGTCCTTGAGCATGTCGAGCAGCGGCGCTGAAGCCGGCGAGCGACGGATCAGGCTTTCCGGATCGGGGAAGATCAGGGGATCGTCCCAGGGGCCCTGCACCACGAAGGGCAATTCGAAGCCCGACGCGCTGTTGAGGCTGGCCACGCCCTTCATGTCATATTCACGCGTCGGCACCGAGGCGGTGCCGGTCATCGTGATCTTCGCCGCAGGTCCTTCGACGCGGATGTCCTCGGCGGTGGCGACGCCGTCGGAGAACTTCACCGCGATGGTGAGATTGTCGTAAGGGGTAGTGCCGTTGCGGAAATTGCCGCCGCCGGACAGCGGCCGCCGCTCCAGCCGCTTCAGGAGCTGCTCGGCATTGAAGCCCGAGATCGCGCCGTCATGTCCGATCACGGTGGCGCTGCCGTCGAGCGACTGCACGAGGCCGAACGGGCTCGAGCCGGAAGCGAGGAGCGAGACGTTGATGTTGCCGCGGCCGGACAGCTTGTTGAGACCGAACAGCTCGGAGGCGCAGGCCTGGAGGTCGACGTCGGTGAACTGGAATTGCGCCTTGATGTCGGCGACGGTGTCGGAGCGCGCGATGCCGAACGAGCCCTTGGCGATACCGCCATAGACCTGGGCCTCGCCGACCGAGAGCGCCAGCGTGCCATTGCGCAAATTCGCGCCGATCGCGGTGCGGCCGAGTTTCGACGCGCCGACCGTCAGCTTGGCTGCCGACAGGCGCATGTCGAGGTCGGTGGTCGACAGGGCGTTGAGATCGAACAGCTGCCTGTTCCAGTCGCGCGCGCCGCTCGCGAGCAGGCGGAAGGTCGAGATATAAGGTGTGAAGTCGAGCGCGTCGGCGGCGAGCGTCGCCTGCAGCGTCTGCCGGCCGTTATTGGCGTAGGTCATTACGCCCTCGGCGCTGTTGCCGTCGAGCTCGATATTGACGTTGGTGAGCGCGATCGAGGCGCCGACGACATTGGCGCGCGCCTTCAGCGCGAAGCGGCCGAAGCCGCCGCTGGCAGGCTGCGGCTGGCCGCTCCAGCGCAGCGCGTTGCGCAAGGACGGGCTGTCGATGGTGAGCGTGCCCTCCATCATCGGGCTGGTGCGGTTGGCGACGCTGCCGTCGAAGGCGAGCTTGAGCGGGGCGCTCGCGATCCGCGCCTTCAACCCCGAACGGTCGCCGGAAAGGGCGGCGACGAAATCGGCGAAGCTGATCGAGCCGTCGACGCGCTCGCCGCGCCAGTCGAATTGTCCGGTCGCGGCGAAGGAGCGCGAGATCGAGGGCCACGCCAGCGACAGGTCGATGTCCTCGAACTTCTCGGTGCCGTGCGTGGCAGCGTTCTCGTAATTGAGCACGCCGTCCTGGATCCGGATTTCGGAGAACGACACCTGATTCTCGGCGCCGGGCTTCATGGTGCGCGCGATGGTCTGGATGAAGGGCGTCCAGTTGCTTTCGCCGTCCGGCTTCAGGCTGACATGGATGCGCGGCCGCAGCAGCGTCAGGTCGGCGATCTCGAACCGTTGCAGCAGCAGCGGCAGCAGCCGCAGGTTCGCGGTGAGCACGTCGACATGGAGCGCGGGATCGCTGGTGCCGCCGCCCTTCAGGCCGACGTCATGGAAGGAGATGTAGCTCGCCGGCAGCACCGAAATATCGATCGCGCCGTTGACGCTGAGCTCGAGCCCGGTGACAACGCGGATCTGCGCTTCCACCGCCTTGCGCAGCGCGTCGCGGTTGATGAGCCAGGAAGTCGCGATCAGGGCGATCAGCGCGCCGCCGAGCAGCGCCGCGATCGGCGTCCCGAGGCGCTTTATTCCTTGGGCCATGGTCAATGGCATGTCCTGATCGGGTTGGTCGTTGGAGCCAGAAGGGCGGGCCGGTAAACCTGCGTGCCCACACCCGACCCCCGCCAACTTGATGGGTTTTCTTGTCGCTTTCAAGGCCACGGACGGTTTTGCCCACGGCGTGGGCAGCTTCTACCACCAGGCTACCGGGCGGAGAACCCCGTATCATTGACGGCTTCGGACGATTTCGCCTAATAATCGCCGCCAATAAGGCGCGACGCCTGCAAGCCGAAGGTTCACTCGAAGGTTATTTGCATGAACAAGGTCTATCCCGACGCCAGGTCGGCTCTCGAGGGCGTTCTGAAAGACGGCATGATGATCATGTCGGGCGGCTTCGGCCTCTGCGGCATTGCCGAGACGCTGTCGGACGCGATCCGCGAGTCCGGCGTCAAGGACCTGACGGTCGTCTCCAACAATGCTGGCGTCGACGGCATCGGGCTTAGCCGCCTGCTCGAAACCAGGCAGATCAAGAAGATGATCTCGTCCTATGTCGGCGAGAACAAGCTGTTCGCCCAGCAATTCCTCGCTGGTGAGCTGGAACTCGAATTCAACCCGCAGGGCACGCTGGCCGAGCGCATCCGCGCGGGCGGCGCCGGCATTCCGGCCTTCTACACCAAAACCGGCGTCGGCACGCTGATCGCCGAGGGCAAGGAAGTGAAGGAATTCGACGGACAGAAGTACCTGATGGAGCGCGGCTTGTTCGCCGACCTCGCCATCGTCCACGCCTGGAAGGGCGACACCGCCGGCAACCTCATCTACCGCAAAACCGCGCGCAACTTTAACCCGATGATGGCAACCGCCGCCAAAGTCACGGTGGCCGAGGTCGAGCATCTGGTTCCGGCCGGCGAACTCAATCCCGACCACATCCACACGCCCGGTCTTTTCGTAAAGCGCATCGTCGAGGTCGGAACGGCCAAGAAGCGCATCGAATTCCGCAACACCCGCCCGCGCACCGCCGCTTAAGCGTATCAGGAGATACACATGGCCTGGACCCGTGAACAGATGGCTGCGCGCGCCGCGAAGGAATTGCGTGACGGCTATTACGTCAATCTCGGCATCGGCATCCCCGACGCTGGTCTCGAACTACATCCCTGATGGCGTCGATGTCAGCCTGCAGAGCGAGAACGGCATGCTCGGCATGGGACCGTTCCCGTACGAGGGCGAAGAGGACGCCGATCTCATCAACGCCGGCAAGCAGACCGTGAGCGAGCTGCCCTCGACCTCGTATTTCTCGAGCGCTGACTCTTTCGGCATGATCCGCGGCGGCCACATGGACCTGTCGATCCTCGGCGCAATGCAGGTGGCCCAGAACGGCGATCTCGCCAACTGGATGATCCCCGGCAAGATGGTCAAGGGCATGGGCGGCGCGATGGATCTCGTCGCCGGCGTCAAGCGCGTCGTCGTGGTGATGGAGCATTCGGCCAAGGACGGCTCGAAGCTTCTGAAGCAGTGTAATCTGCCGCTGACCGGCGAGCGCGTGGTCGACATGGTGGTGACTGACCTGGCCGTCTTCACCATCGACAAGCATGGCAACGGCGGCATGGCGTTGATCGAGCTCGCCGACGGCGTCTCGCTCGACGAGGTCAAGGCCAAGACCGAAGCCGAATTCCGCGTCGCGCTGAAGAACACGTAAGATCTTGGCAAAAGGGGGCGCGCATGACGATAAGGTCTGCGCGTCCTGAAGACGCCGATTTTATCGCACAAACCATCCTGTCATCGCAGCGCGGCTACCGGCCGCGCGGCTGGTTCGACGTTGCGCTCGGCTGGCCTGAAACACAGTGCCGCGATTTCATCGCCCGCGTCGCAACCGCCCGCGCGGTGTCGATGTGGCACGTGTCGCAATTTCTGGTCGCCGAGATCGACGGGCGGCCGGGCGCCGCGCTCTGCGCCGTGCCTGCGGCAGGCACGGGACCCGCGGCGTGGCGTGCGATCGAGGAGGTCGGTGCTGCGACCGGGCTCCCCGCTTCGGACCTGGACGCCATCCGCCAACGCGGCGCCTACACGCACGCCTGCTGGGTTCAGGGCGGCGAGGGCGATTGGATGATCGAGTATGTCGCGACCGATCCCGCCTATCGCGGCCGCGGCCTGGTGCAGGCGTTGATCGCGCATGCGCTGGAGAAGGGCCGTGCGGCTGGATTTGCCCGGGCGACAATTTCGTTCCTGATCGGCAACGAGGCCGCCGAGCGCGCCTACGCCAAGGCCGGATTTGTCTTTGCGGAAGAGAAGCGCGATCCCGCCTTCGAGGCGATCATCGGCGCGCCGGGCTTTCGCATGTTCGTGCGGACGATGTGATCGGCCTTGAAATTCAGGCTGCGGCCGCCGCCGGTGGCCGCACGCCCTTGCGCCACGCGGTGATGGTGCAGCCGAAGTGGTCGCGGAACCAGCGCGCCATCGCGCTTTGCGCGGAGAAGCCGAGTTGCGCGGCGATGTCAGCCAGCGGCCGGCCGGGGTCGTCGATCAGCTGGACCGCGAGATCGGCGCGCTGCGCGTCGTGAATGGCCGAGAAACTGGTGCCGGCTTCGGCAAGGTGGCGGTGGATGGTGCGGCGGGTGCAGGCGAGGTGCTCGGCCACGCGCTCGACCGTGCAGTCGCCGCTGGCGAGCAGGAGACGCACGACCTCGTCGACCTTTTCCTCCCAGCTTGCCGGCCGCGTTTCGATCGCCTCGATCCGCTTGCGCAGATAGCTCGCGATCAGCGGATGCGCGCTCGGGATCCGGCGCTCCATATCGTGTGCCGACAACAGGATCGAATCGTCCTCTGCATTGAAAGTCACACGGCAGCCGTAGAACTCGCGGTAGCGTTTGCGGTCGCGCGGTGGCGGATAATGCAGGTGCACTTCCTGCGGCCGCCAATCGCTTCCGAACAATGACTGGACGATGCGGTGAACGCTGCCGAGCGCCATGTCGATCGACTGGCGCGGCGCGGTCGGTTGCCGGCCGCGCAGATGCAGCGTGACGGTCACGGTCTGCTTGTTGCGGGTGACGTCGAGCTTCATGCCGTCGTGATGGATGGGGATGAAGCGGGAGAAGGCTTCGATGGCCTCGCCGACGGTCGCCTGTTCGCGCACGATCAGGCCGACCGCGCCGAAATTGGTCAGCCCGCCGCGCTCGGCGAGCCGCAAGCCGAAATCTTCGGCCCCGGAAGCTTCTGCCGACAATTCGAGCAGGCGGCGGAGACCGGTGACGGCAATGGGCGTGTCGGGCTTTTCGAGGCAGGCCAGCGGCAGCCTGACCTTGCGCATCATCTGTTTGGGGTCGAGCCCGACCGACCGGGCGACCTCCGGGTAATAGCTCAAGCCTGCGCTGCGAATGAGGTCGGTCATGCGACCCGTTCCAGTCAGCCATTCCCGCAGATGTCCCGAAATGTAAAGTTTCTGTCCCGATCCGTCAAATCCGGAAACAGGGTGGAACATACATAAGTGAAACCGAAGCACTGGCGCGGATGCCGTGCTCACGACGCGGGGCGCTATGAGGCCCTCGGCCGTCTCGGATCATTTGAGCAAGACATTATTGGATCGGGATCATGCCGGGAAACATGCTTTCCAAGGGTGAGGTATTCGTCATCGACACCGACGCCGCCTCCCGAGAACAACTTTCCACCGCGCTCCAACACAGCGCCTATGACGTGATCTGCTTCGCCGACGGTGCGTCTCTGCTGTCGGAAGCCAAGGCGCGGATGCCGGCTTGCGTGCTGCTGGAAATGCCACCCGATCGCTCCGGCCTGGACGTGCTCAAGCGCCTGCGTGAGGAAAACTGCATGGCGCCGGTGCTGGTGACTGCGGCTAATGGCAGCATCGCCATGGCGGTTGACGCCATCAAGAGCGGCGCGGCCGATTTTATCGAAAAACCGTTCCGCACCCACGATATCGTCGACCGGATCGATGCCGCCATCGACGAATTCGCACAGCCCGGCTCTCACCGACAGCGCTGGCTGCCCGGCTGCGAACCCCTGGCCGGCCGTGAAGGCGACGTGCTCGAACATCTCGCCGCCGGCCTCACCAACAAGGAGATCGCCCGACGCATGCATTTGAGCGCACGGACGGTCGAGGGCTATCGCGCCGGCATCCTGAAAAAGGCCGGAGCCAAGAACGTCACCGATCTGCTCCGCCGCATCTTCGGCCAGGGTTCGCCCACCCAAGTCTAAAGTCTCAAGTCAAAAGCTTCGCCGCGGGACGGCACGTTCCGCGGCCTTGGTGCCGCCGCGGCCGCGCCCCACGGAAACCCCAATCGAACCAGTTCCTTCCCTGCCGCGTCTCATCACATGGCGCGGCATCTTTTCGCGCGTCCGGCTGCGGCGCGGCGATATCGGCAGGGAGGAAATTTATGCGCATCATCGCAAAATATCTGGCGACGACGAGTCTGGTGCTGGTGACCAGTGCGGCCGCGTTGCCGTCATGGGCCGCAGACGTCGACGCCACATCGGCGATCGACACCGTCACCGTCTATCCCGATGGCGCCACCGTCACCCGTATCATCGCGCTGGACGTTGCCTCCGGCGACAGCACGCTGGTCGCCAAGGATTTTCCGCTCTCGCTCGATCCGTCCTCCCTCCGCGTCGAAGGCGAGGCGGGCGCAAAACTCACCATCGGCACGATCGATGCGCGGCCGCCGCGTGCGGCGCCGCCGGTCAACCTGTCCGAACTCGACAAGCGCATCGAAACGCTCAAGGACGAGCGCTCCGATTTGCAAGGAGCAATCGATGCGGCGGTTGCGCGGCGCAAATTCGCGCAGCGGTTTGCCGAAGCGTCCCCCGCCGGGCTCGGTGAAAAGGGCGAAGCGCGCCCGATCACCGAATGGCGGGCGGCGTTTGGCGCGGTCGGTGAGGAGATCGCGACCGCCGACACCGCGATCCGAGATGCCACGCGGAAACAGCGCGAGATCGATCGCCAGATCGCGCAACTCGAAGCCGAGCGCTCGGCCAAACCGCCGAGCAAGCTCGAGGTGCGCATTGACGTCGCCTCGGCGGCCGCGACCAAGGCAACGCTGCGTGTGACCTATGCCGTGCGCAACGCGCGCTGGCTGCCGCTCTACGACGCCCGGCTCGATACCGGCGCCAAGGACCGCAAGCCGCAACTCGAACTGGTCCGCCGCGCCGAGGTCACGCAATCGACCGGCGAGGATTGGTCGAACGTGACGCTTGGCGTCTCCACGGTTCGCCTCGGTCGTGGCGGCAGCGCGCCGGAGCTGAACTCGCTGGTCGCGCAGTATTTGCAAGTGCCGAAGCCGCGCGCGTTGGGTTCAGTCTCCGATACGGCAATGCCTGCGGCGGCACCGATGCAGCGAAAGGTGGAAGCCCCCGCCTACGCTGGCAGATCCAGGGAAGATCTTGCGGAACGCGCCGAAGAACAGCAGGCCGTTGCCGAAATCGGCGATTTCCAGGCCACCTTCAGGATTCCCGGCCGCGTCAGCCTCGGCGCCGCCGAGGGCGCCAAGAGCCTGCGCGTCGCTTCGATGAACGTGCCCGCCGATCTCATGGTGCGCGCGGCACCGGTGATGGACCCGACCGCCTTCCTCGAAGCGAGCTTCAAGCAGACTGATGACGCGACACTGCTGCCGGGCAAGGTCGCGATCTATCGCGACGGCGTCTTCGTCGGCCGCGGCAAGCTCTCGGCCTCCGCCAAAGACGACATCGTGCGGCTCGGCTTCGGCGCCGACGACAAGATCAAGGTCGAGCGCGCCGTGCTCAAGCGCAACGAAGGTTCGGCCGGTCTCCTGGTGACAACGTCGAAGACCGACGAGCGCGCATTCAAAACCACCGTCCGCAACGGCCACGACTTCCCGATCAGGGTTGCGATCGAGGATCAGCTGCCGGTCAGCGAGAACGAGGACATCGTGGTGGAGATGCTGCCGGCGACCACGCCGCCGACCGCAAGCAATATCCGCGACCGGCGCGGCGTGCTGGAATGGTCGTTCGACGCCAAACCCGCCGAGGTCAAGGACATCAACTTCGTCTGGCGCATCCGCTGGCCAAAGGACAAGAGCATGGTGATCGTGCCGGCTGGCTAGAGTCCGGCCACTGGCGGCGCCGCGCGCATCGACAGGTCACGTCCAGCCGGTTCGGTTTCGAGAGAGCCGAGCCCTGCTTCGCCTTCAGGAAATCCGCGACGTCGAGCAGCATGAACTCGTCGTCGTCGGCCTTGTTGGGATCGCGGCTGGACGAGAACGGCAGATTGTTATGCGTCTCCTGTTAGCGGATGCCGTCTTATGCAGATCGCGTGTTGCAGTTTTGTGAAACCGGGCCCAACGCCGCCGCCGCGGTTACTCCTTCACCGCGCCGGTCAGTGACGACACGTAATAATCCACGAACAGCGAGTAGAAGATCGCGACCGGCAGCGAGCCGAGCAGCGATCCCGCCATCAACGCCCCCCACTGGTAGACGTCGCCGGTGACGAGTTCGGTCAGGATCGCGACCGGCACGGTCTTGTTGGCGCCGCTCTGGATGAAGGCGAGCGCGTAGATGAACTCGTTCCAGGACAGCGTGAAGGAGAAGATGCCGGCCGAGATCAGGCCGGGTACCGCCAGTGGCAGCGTGATCCGGCGCAGGATCTGCAGCCGCGTGGCGCCGTCCACCAGCGCGCATTCCTCGAGCTCGTAGGGGATCGACTTGAAATAGCCGATCAGCAGCCAGGTGCAGAACGGCACCAGAAAGGTCGGATAGACCAGGATCAGGGCAAGCGGGCTGTCGAACAGGCCGAACTGCACGACCACGGTTGCGAGAGGAATGAACAGGATCGACGGCGGCACGAGATAGGCGAGATAGATGCCGAGACCGACATAGGCGCTGCCGCGGAAGCGCAGGCGTTCGATTGCATAGGCGGCAAGCGTGCTCGCGATCAGCGACAGCGTGGTCGAGCCGATCGCGACCAGCATTGTCGTCCACAGCCAGCGTGGATAGGCGGTGTCGAACAAGAGATGCTTGATATGGGCAAGCGTCGGCGAGGAGATCCAGAACGGATTGTGCTCCTTGTAGTTCATCAGTTCGGCGTTCGGCTTGAACGACGTGATCGCCATCCAGTAGAACGGAAACAGCAGGATCAGCACGAAGCAGCCGAGCGGCAGGTAGATCATCATCAGCCGCCGCAGCCCGGAATCCCAGGCCATGGTGTCGGGCGCGGCCTTCGCGTCGGCGGTGGCCGGTTGAGCGACAATATCAGTCATTGTTCTCTCCCTGCTGCCATTTGCGGCGCGCCAGGCCGAAATATGAGAACAGCGTCGCGAACACCAGGAACGGGATCATCGACACCGCGATCGCCGCACCTTCACCGAGTTCGCCGCCGGCAATGCCGCGCTGGAAGGCCAGCGTTGCCAGCAAATGGGTCGAGTTGCCGGGGCCGCCACGGGTGATGGCATAGACGAGCTGGAAGTCGGTGAAGGTGAAGATGATGGAGAAAGTCATGACGATGGCGAGGATCGGCATCATCATCGGGAAGGTGATATAGCGGAAGCGCTGCCAGGCGGTGGCGCCATCGAGCATCGCCGCTTCGTAGAGCGAGGGCGAGATGGTCTGCAGGCCCGCCAGCAGCGAGATCGCGACGAAGGGGATGCCGCGCCAGATGTTGGCGGCGATCAACGAGAATCGCGCCGGCCAGGGCGAGCCGAGGAAGTCGATATTGGTCGTGCGCCAATGCAGCACGTCGACCAGGAGGTAGGAGATGATCGAGAACTGCGGATCGTAGATCCACCAGAACGCCAGCGCCGAGAGCACCGTCGGCACGATCCAGGGCATCAGGATGATCGCACGCAACAGGCTCTTGAGCGGAAAATGGTTGTTGAGCAGCAGCGCGAGCCAGAAGCCGAGCGCGAACTTCCCGAACGTCGCGATCGCCGTGTACACCACGCTGTAGAACACCGCGTTCCACCACAGGGAATCGGTGAGCAGATACTGGAAGTTCTCCAGGCCGACGTAGACGCCTTTTCTGCCGATCGTTGTGTCGGTGAAGGCGAGCCAGATGCCGAGGCCCAGCGGATATGTCAGGAACACCGCGAGCAGCCCGATCGCGGGTGCGAGGCACATCACGATCAGGAACGGCTTGTAGTCGAACAGGCGTACCAGCCAGGATGGCTGCCGCTGTGCGAGTACGGGGGAGGAGAGGGTGGTCACGGACATCGGTCAGGCGTCCTGTTCTAGGCTGTCACCACATCCGTCATTGCGAGCGAAGCGAAGCAATCCAGTCTGTCTGCGCAGTTACAGTCTGGATTGCTTAGTCGCTTCGCTCTCGCAATGACGGTCGCTTTATCGTCGGGCGTTATTTCTGGCGGCGGAAGTACCGCTTGCTGCGCTGCTCGGCTTCCGCGGCCGCGGCTTCCGGCGTGGCAGCGCCGGTCGCAACGGACGCGAACATCTGAATCAGCACGTAGTCGGCGCTGACGGCACCGGTCGCCGTCGAGATCGGGCCCGCGTAGCCGTCATAATAGGTGCTGTTCATTGTGTCCTTGAACAGCTTCACCTTGGGATCCTGCGCCCACACGCTGGCCTCGCCATAGGCGGCGAGCGGCTGGGACCAGTAGCCGGAGTTGGCGTTGAGCCAAGGCTCGTACTGGTCCTTTTCCAGCATGTATTGCAGGAAGGCCTTTGCGGCGTTGGGGTACTGGCTGTGCTTGAACACCATGGCGTTCAGGGTCAGGCCCGCCATCGGAGAGACCTTGGCCAAGCCCTTTGGCAGCAACTGATGCTCGCTGTCGTCGGCGATCGCCTTGGTCGCGGGATCGTTCTTCAGCGAGAAATACAGCGAGACGCCGTTGGCGGTCAGCGCGATCTCCTGCGCGGCGTAGGCGCGGTTGTTGCTGACGTCGTTCCATGACGTCGTGCCGGCGATGAAGGTCGGGTAGAGCTGCTTGACCCAGTTCAGTGCGGCGATCGTCTCCTTGCTGTTGATGACCACGTTGCCCTCTTCGTCGAGCAGGGCCGCGTTGTGCGACCACAGCGCCCAGCTCGCGAAGCCGTTGCCGTCGCCCTTGGCATTGCCGAGCGCGAAGCCTGCCGGCTTGCCGGCCTTCTGGAGCTTCCGGCACAGGTCGAGGATCCCGGCATGGTCTTCCGGCACCTTGTCGAAGCCCACCGATTGCAGGATCGATTTGCGGTAGATCAGGGGCCCCGCGGTGGCGCCAAACGGCAGCCCGATCCAGGTGGGGCTCTTGTTCTTCTTGCCGTAGCGCTGCGCTAGCGGCAGCCAGCCGCCGTAGCGCTTGCCGAGATAGTCGGCGACGTCGGTCAGCTCGACCAGCTTGTCGACATAGATGTGCGGTGCGTCGGAGAAGCCGATGATGATGTCGGGACCGGCGCCGGAATTCGAGGTCACCGCAGTCTGCTGGTTGATGTCTTCCCAGCCGACGAAATCGACCTTGACCTCGACACCCGTCTCCTTGGTGAATTTTGCCGCATTGGCGCGGAACACGTCTTCGTCGGCCTGGACGAAGCGTACCGGTCGCAGCATGCGCAGGGTTGCGCCTTTCTCGATCGGCAGTTTCGGTGCGGGGACGTCGGCGGCCTTGATCGCGGATTGGGCGTTCGCCGGAGCACCGGTTGCGGCGATCGCGGCAGCGGACAGGCCCAGCGCCAAGGCATCACGACGTGTGATGTCGTTCCTCATCGATTTCTCCCTATATGTTTCCCTTCCCGGCGTTGATCGCCGGTGAAGGGTCTTTTCGGTTTCCGGCGCGCCTGGCGGCCGGCCGCCTAGCTGTTCGGACCGCGGTCCATGCTGACAGGCTGCCAGCGGCGGAGCGCGGTGTCTTGCAGCACCGACGGATTGACGCAGCTTACCGGCCACATGCCCTGAAGCACCAGTGACAATTCGTAGCCCACCCGGCGCTTGCGCGCCTCGTCGAACCGTGCCGAGGCCGAGGCGACATGGGCGGTCAGGGTCACGTTCTCCATGCCGAGCAGCGGATTGTTGTGCGAGGGCGGTTCCTTCTCCAGCACGTCGAGGCCGGCATGGGCGATCCAGCCCTCCTGGAGCGCCTTGATCAGGCTCTCCTCGTCCACGGTGGCGCCGCGGCCGGTGTTGATGAAGATCGAGCCCTTCTTCATCTGCCGGAAGTGCTTCTCGGTGAGCATGTGGTGCACCTCCGGCCGGGCGGGGGCGTGCATCGAGACGAAATCGGATTGTGACAACACCTCGTTCAGCGTTGCCGGGATCACGCCGTGGTCGGACATCAGCGTTTCCTGGATGAACGGATCGTAGGCTATCATACGCAGGCCGAACGGCGCCGCGCGCTTCGCAACCGCACGCGCGACGCGGCCGAACGAGACGAAGCCGAGCGTCTGGCCCATCAGCCGCGGAATCTTCGACAGCGCCGGCCGGCCCTCGGCCCAGCGGCCGCTGCGCACCATCCGGTCCTGCTCGACCAGCCGGCGGAAGCCGGCGAGCAGCAGCATCATGGCATGGTCGGCGACCTCCTCGATGAAGGTGTCGGGGATGTTGGTGACGGGAATGCCGCGCGCCGTCGCGGCCTTGATGTCGACGCTGTCGACGCCGACGGAGCCGAGCGTGATGACCTTGCAGGTCTCCAGCGCGTCGATGATGGTCTTGGTGATCGGGATGCCCTTGGCGTAGATGGCGTCGGCGGTCTTCGCGGCGGCGATGAACCCGGCCTCGTCGGCAGGAGCTTCGACGATCTCGGCATCGATCGGATCGAGCGCCTCGCGCTCGTAGGAATAATCGCTGCTCGCGACGGTGAAGCTCGCGCCCTTCGGCGTCACCACCCTGTATTTCGGCATGTCCTGCTCCCGATTTGGTTTCTTGTTGGGACCCGGCCTTCGCGCGGGCCTTCGCGCCTTTTACGCGAAATCGGGCAGGTCGCGTACAATTCCCAGTTGTCGTTGAGGTGATTTATACGACCGGTTCGACGCCTTCTCCGGGCTTCTACGGGGCGTCCCGTAACAGGTTGCTAAGGGGTCCCCACTAAAACTTGATTTAATTTCGACCGACTCACTCGCGCGTCCTTATCCCTTTGTTGCCGGAGCCTCCCGTGAAATTGAGCAATCTGAAGATCGCCCCCAAGCTCGGCATTCTTGTCGGCGTCACCTTGTTTGGCCTGTGTATTTCCGGGGTTCTTGCCGGCTATCTGATGAAGCGCGAGATGGTGAATGCGCGCATCGACCAGGCCAAGGCCATCGTCGAGATGGGTCGCAACTATGCGATTACGCTGAAGAAGCGCATCGACGCCGGCGAGCTGACGAAGGACGCCGCGATGACGGAGCTTCGGCGCTATGGCAACGCGATGACCTACGACAAGGGCGCCGGTTATCTGTTCGGCACCTCCTATGATGGCATCACGCAGCTCGCGCCCGATCCCAAGCAGATCGGTATCGATCGCATGGACGTCGAAACCAACGGCCGCAAGCTGAACCGCGAATTGATGGCAGGCGTGAAGGCCAACGGCGACACGATGCTGTATTATGAATATGTGAAGCCCGGTCAGGACACGCTGATCCGCAAGATCGGCTATGCGATGGCAGTCCCCGGTCTCGACATGTTCATCGGCACGGGCGCCTATCTCGACGATATCGACGCCAAGATGGGCCCGGTCTACTGGCTGCTTGGCTTCGCCATGCTCGGCATCATGATCGTCGCCGGCAGCGTTGCCTGGCTGATCGGCCGCAGCATCAGCCGTCCGCTCGCGCTGCTCGGTACCCGCATGAAGGATCTCGCCGACGGCAAGCTCGAGGGCGACATCCCCGGTGTCGGCCGCAGCGATGAGGTCGGCGCGATGGCTTCGACCGTCCAGATATTCAAGGACAACGCCGTTCGCATTCGCGGTCTGGAAAGGACCGAAGCGGATGCCAAGGATCGCTCCGCGGCGGAACGTCGCAGTACGATGGAGGGCATTGCCAGCGACTTCGAACGCAGCGTCAACGGCATCGTCCGCTCGGTCTCCTCGGCCGCGACAGGCATGCAAGCCACGGCGCAGTCGATGACCGCGACCGCCAGCGACGCCTCTACGCGTGCGGCGACTGTCGGCGCGGCCTCACAGAGAGCGTCGGGCAATGTCGGCACGGTTGCTGCGGCCGCGGAAGAGCTGTCGAGCTCGGTTGCGGAAATCTCCCGCCAGGTGACGCGCTCGACCGAGGTGGCGAGCCGCGCCGTCAACGACGCCGAGCGCACCAACGCCACGGTGCAGGGGCTCTCCACCGGCGCCGAGAAGATCGGCGAGGTGGTCAAGCTGATCCACTCGATCGCCGCGCAGACCAATTTGCTCGCTCTCAACGCCACCATCGAGGCGGCCCGTGCCGGTGAATCCGGTCGCGGCTTCGCCGTCGTCGCCTCCGAGGTTAAGGCGCTTGCCAACCAGACCGCCAAGGCGACCGAGGAAATCTCCGCCCAGGTCGCGGCGATGCAGACCTCGACCAGCGATGCGGTCGCAGCCATCGGCGGTATCACTCAGACCATCGCCGAGATGAGCGAGATCACCGCGGGCATTTCCGCGTCGATCGAGCAGCAGGGCGAGGCCACCCGCGAGATCGCCCGCAACATCCAGTCGGTCGCGGCCGGCTCGAGCGAGATCAACACCCATATTGGCGGCGTCACCTCAGCCGCGGAAGCGACCGGTACGGCAGCCACCGACGTGCTCACCAATGCCCGCGAGCTGGATAACCAGTCCGGCGCACTGCGCAGCGCCGTCGACGGCTTCCTGGCCAAGGTGCGCGCAGCGTAAGACAGATTCTCGTGCCCCGGACGCAGCGCAGCGCTTCTTCAGCGGTGCGTTGCAGAGCCGGGGCCCATGCCTGTCGCATTCTGGGTCCCGGCTCTGCGTCGCACCGCTTCGCGCAGCGCCGTGTCCGGGACACGAGACCGTCCTACTGCTTCTCGATCCCCGCTTCCCGGATCAGCTTCTCCCACAACACCAGCTGTTCGTTCACGAACGTGCCAAGCTGCTCCGGCGTGCCCGAAAATGCGTCCATGCCGAGGGTGGCGAGCTGGGCCTTGATCTCCGGCTTCTCGACGATCTTCCGGATCTCGGCGTTGAGCCGCGTCACGATGTCCTTGGGCAGACCGGCGGGACCGAAATAGCCCTGCCACGACGAGATGTCGAAGTCCGGCACGCCGGCCTCCTGCATCGAGGGCAGGGTCGGCACCAGCGATGAGCGGTCCTTGGTCGTGACAGCGAGCGCACGTAGCGCGTTGCCCTGGACGTGGGGCAGGCCAGTCAGGATATCCAAACATCATCGAGACGCGGCCGCCCATGACGTCGTTGAGCGCCGGCGGCGAGCTCTTGTAGGGCACGTGCAGGAGGTCGAGCCCGGCATTGTGCGCAAAGGTCGCGCCTGACACGATCGCCGAGGACGAGCCCGAGGCGTAGCTCAGCTTGCCGGGATTGGCCTTGCCGTAGGCGACCAGCTCGCCGACGGTCTTGGCCGGCACCTCCGGGTGGATCACCAGCATGAAGGGCAGGTCGCCGGTGCGCGCGATCGGGGTGAAGTCCTTGACCGGATCGTAGGTCAGGCTTTTGAGCAGATAGGGATTGGCCGAATGCGTGGTGTTGGTGGTCACCAGCAGCGTGTAGCCGTCGGGGGCGGCGCGCGCGACATAGGTCGCGGCGATCATGCCGTTGGCGCCCGCCTTGTTCTCGATGACGATGCCGACGCCGAGCGCCTGCGACAAATGCTGCGAGATCAGCCGCGTCGTGGTGTCGGTGCCGCTGCCGGCCGCAAACGGCAGCACCAGCGTGATGTTGCGGCTCGGATAATTGTCGGCCTGCGCAGCGGCTGCGGCGGCGAGACAAAGAGCGGCGATGCCGACGGCACGCAGGTTTCGGATCAACGCTGAAAGCATGTCTGGTCGTTCCCTCTTTTTTCGTTGGCGGGGAACCTAGCGTCTCCTCGTTGAAATCGGAAGGCGCGAGTTTGTCGCCTTGTCTCCGCACCGCGGAATTACTTCACCGCAGAGCCCTGGCGCGAGGCGATCACGACGCCGGCGAGCACCAGCAGGTAGCCGATCAAATGGAAAGGCTGGAGTTTTTCGCCGAGCAGCAGGATCGCCATCGCTGAGCCGAACACCGGCACCAGATGGAAGAACGGCGCGGCGCGATTCGGGCCGATCAGCGCCACGCCGCGGTTGAAGAAGAGATAGGCCAGCGTCGAGGGAAAGATCAGGATGTAACCCAGCGTCGCCAGCGTCACCGTGTCGAATTGCATGACATGGCCGCTCCAGGCCTCCCAGATCGCGGTCGGCAGCAGCATCGTCGCGCCGCAGCAGGTGGTGAAGGAGAGAAACGAGAGCTGGTGGATCTTCGGTCGCCGCGGAATGAAGGCGGAGTAGATCCCGAACGCTACCAGCGAGGAGGCGAACATGATGTCACCCCGGTTGAAGCTGATGCTTGCGAGCGCCGCGAAATCGCCGTGCAGGATGATGACGAGCACGCCGAGCAGCGAGATCGCGATGCCGGCGAGCTGCGCACCCGTCAGCCGGACGCCGAACAGCACCAGCGACCATAGCGCCACGAACAGCGGTCCGGCCGACTGGATCAGCAGCGCGTTCAGCGCTTCCGTGTATTGCATCGCCCAGTACGAAATCGCGTTGTTGAAGGCAAAGCCCACCAGCGACAGGAACAGCATCAGCGGCAGGCTTTTGCGCAAATTCGGCCAATCGCGCTTCAGATGCGGCCAGGCGAACGGCAACAGGATCAGGAACACGCCGAACCAGCGGATCGTGGTCACCGTCAGCGGCGGCACATGCGCGCCGACATGGCGCGCGAGCACGATGTTGCCGGCCCAGAACAGTGAGCTCAGGCTGAGCAGCAGATAAGGCTGGTTGTTGAGCCAACTGGCCGGATTGGGGGGCTTTGGCGCGGGCGAAGCGATCGTCATTGGTGTTGGATACAAGCTTGCGCCGGATTTGCGTCGTGACACAAGTCACGTCGCCGCAATGCTACAATGCAGGCATGACCAGAGGAGGCGGCATTGGCGGTTAATATGTTGAACATCGACGGCCTGGGGCGGCTCGATCAGGATGCCCCGGTGGTGATGCTGAATCTGATGCGCTTCCACGAGCGTTCGCGCGACGGCGACGGATCCGGCTGGGACGCCTACTTGCGCTACAGCGCCGTCACAGTGCCCATGATCAAGGCGTGCGGCGGCACGCTGCTCTGGACCGGCGACGCCAAGGCGGTCGCGCTCGGCGCGCAGCGGGGCAACGATTGGGATTTCGCGGCGCTGGTCTATTATCCCACCGTCGCGGCTTTCCTCGCCATGATGACGTCAGAAGCCTATGAGACGGAGGCCGACCCGCATCGCGTCAACGGCTGCGCGGAGCACGTCATCATTGCGACGAGCGAGGCGTACAGCAAGTTCAAGATCGGCTGACGTTGGGCGTCAGTTATGTCGTCTGCTTCCGCGACGCCACGAACACGCCGGCCAGGACCAGCGCAAAACCGATGAAGTGGAACGCCCGCGGGTTTTCGCCGAGGAACGCCATCGCCATGATCGAGCCGAACACCGGCACGACATGGAAGAACGGTGCGGCGCGGTTGGCGCCGATCAGGCGGACACCACGGTTGAAGCAGAGATAGGCGAGCGTCGACGGGAACACCGCGACATAGAACAGGGTCAGGAGGTTTGGTCCGTCGAGCTTCATCACGGGACGTGCGGACAGCTCCCAGATCTCCAGCGGAATGAGACAGGCCGCACCGCAGCCGAAAGTGAAGGCGAGGAACGACAGGCCGTGCATCGGCGGCCGCTTCAGTGTCAGCACCGAATACAGCGCGAAGATGATTAGCGCGACGATGAAGATGAGGTCGCCCTTGTTGAAATCGATGTTCGACAGCGTGGTGAAATCGCCCTGCAGCAGGATGATCAGCACGCCGCACATCGAGAGCAGCACGCCAAAAGCCTGCGCCGCGGTGAGCCTGATACCGAGGATGGCCAGCGACCACAGCGCCACGACCAGCGGTGCGGCCGATTGCAACAGGAGAGTATTGAGCGCCTGCGTATGCTCCAGCGCCCAATATTGCAGAGTGTTGAAGGCGCCGATGCCCGTGATCGAGAGCGTGACCATCAGGCCGAGCTTGCCGCGGATCGCGGGCCAGTCCTGCGCCAGATGTTTCCAGGCGAACGGCAGCACCAGCAGGAAGGCGAAGAACCAGCGCAGGAAGGACAGCGTGACCGGCGGGATGTGGCCGGCGGCGAGCCGCCCGACGATGGCATTGCCGGCCCAGCACAGCGCGGTGATGCTGAGCAGCAGGTAAGGCTGGTTGGCGATCCAGCCGTGACCGGATGTTTCCGCGCTTGTGGTCTGGCCGGTGGCGGACATTGTGATTGTTATGGCCCCGCGTCATGCGCCGAAGCCTTCCGGCCCGGCGTTGTCCGGGCCGGCGCGTGGCCCGGCTCCTCTCAAAGACACGGAAATCGAGGCTGCATCAACGGGGGGCGGATGCATCGCGACCATGCAGCGGCAGATGCGGCGCCTTACGCTTTGGTCGAAGCTATCGCACGGCCTCGGAATATTTCTGGATTTTCAGGGGATATCAAAGGCTTGGGATGGGCCTCGGGCCTCGAAAAAGCCCCGTTCTTGCTTGCCTAGAGAGGCTGCTTCCTTTATCCGGTTGGGCTGCCTCGCGTGCGAACGGCCTCTGGTCGGGAATCAGGCTGGGCGCAGGCATGGTCCCGGAAAAGTGGGTACCGGTTTTCCGTTTGGATCATGCCGCTTACAGAGAAATCTTCGAAGGATTACCCGCGAATGGCCAATGTAGTCGTCGTCGGCGCCCAATGGGGCGACGAGGGAAAGGGCAAGATCGTCGACTGGTTGTCGGAGCAGGCGGACATCGTGGTCCGCTTCCAGGGCGGCCATAACGCCGGCCATACGCTGGTAATCAACGGCGAGACCTACAAGCTGGCGCTGCTGCCGTCCGGCGTGCTGCGGCCGTCGAAACTCGCCGTCATCGGCAATGGCGTGGTGTTCGATCCGCAGGCTTTCCTCGACGAAGTTGCAAAACTGAAGGGACAGGGCGTCGCCATCAGCCCGGACAACCTGCGCATCGCGGAGAACGTCACACTGATCCTGCCGTTGCATCGCGAGCTCGACGCCCTGCGCGAATCCTCCAACGCCGCGACCGCGATCGGCACCACCCGTCGCGGCATCGGGCCGGCTTACGAAGACAAGGTCGGCCGCCGTGCCATCCGCTTGATGGACCTCGCCGATCTCGACACGCTCCCGCACAAGATCGACCGGCTGCTTGCTCACCACAATGCATTACGCCGCGGCCTCAATCTGCCGGAGTTCGATGGCAAGGCCATCCAGGACGAATTGACCGCGTTCGCGCCGCAGCTGCTGCCCTATGCCGAGACGGTGTGGCGGCTGCTCGACATCAAGCGGCGCGAGGGCAAACGCATCCTGTTCGAGGGTGCGCAGGGCGCGCTGCTCGACGTCGACCACGGCACCTATCCCTATGTGACGTCGTCCAACACGGTGGCGGCGCAAGCGGCGACCGGCACCGGCATGGGCCCGGGCGCGGTCGGCTATGTGCTCGGCATCTGCAAAGCCTACACGACGCGCGTCGGCCAGGGTCCGTTCCCGACCGAACTCAACAACGAGATCGGCGAGGAGATCGGTCGCCGCGGCAAGGAATTCGGCGTCAACACCGGCCGCAAGCGCCGCTGCGGCTGGTTCGATGCCGTCTTGGTCCGGCAGACTGTCCGCACCTGCGGCATCACCGGTCTGGCGCTGACGAAACTCGACATTCTCGACGGCTTCGATTCGATCGACGTCTGCACCGGCTACATGCTGGACGGCAAGGAAATCGACCATCTGCCGGCGGGCGAAGGCGCCCAGGCCCGGGTCGAGCCGATCTACGAGACCATCGAAGGCTGGAAGGAGCCGACCGCAAACGGCCGTTCCTGGGCCGACCTGCCGGCCCAGGCCATCAAATATGTCCGCCGGATCGAGGAATTGGTGGGGTGCCCCGTCGCGCTGCTTTCCACCAGCCCCGAACGCGAGGATACTATTCTGGTGCAAAATCCGTTTGAGGCTTAACGATATCTTACCGGGACGTGCGCTAGTTGAGTTGAAATGGCTGATTACTATCCGCTGATCGCCCGCGCTATTGCAGCCCTGGACCCCAACGCTCCCGGCGAGAGCCGTCGCGCGCTCTACGAGCGGGCGCGCACGGCGCTGATCGCGCAGCTCCGCAGCGTGCAGCCGCCGCTCTCCGAATCCGAGATCACCCGCGAACGGCTGTCCCTGGAAGAGGCCGTCCGCAAGGTCGAATCGGAAGCTGCCCAGCGTGCCCGCGAGGCCTCGCGCCCCGGTGGCGGTGCCCGCAGCAGCGGCAGCGGCGATGCCTTCCGCCGCGCCAGCACCCGCGCCACCGAGGGCAACTCGCCCGCGCCCCAAGCCGCTGCCCCGCCGCGCACCCGTCCGGCTCCGCCGCCGCCGCGCGCCGACCGGCCGTCCTTCAACGTCGATGACCAGGGCGACGCCCCGCGTGCGCCGCGGGCTCCGCGTTTCGACGCGCCGCGCCAGTCGGGTCCGTCGGCACCGCCGCCGATGCCGGAGCCGCCTCCACCGGCCGGACGTGATCGCGCCAGTGGGCGCCGTCAGCCGGACGTCGGGCCGCCGTTGCCGCCTGCACCGGGCGTACGCGGCTTCCGTGACATCACGGCCGACGCCAATGATCTCGGCGGCGCCGCCGCGCAGGCCAACCGTGCCGCGCGCCGCACCTACGCCAACGTGCCTTCGCCCTCTCCGGAATTCGACCGACTCGAGCCGAGCCTGGAAAATCGCGCCGCCGGGGAGGCGCCTTATTCCTACGACGAATCGATCGAGGAAGCGGAGCGCTACGCGCCGCAGTCGCAGTCGCCATCGCAGCGTCCGCACATCCCGGTTCTCGACCGCAATACCAAGAAGAAGCGCGCCCGCACCGGCTCCGTTTTTCCGTTCAAGAGCGCAATCGCCGTCGGCATCGTGCTGATCCTGGTCGGTGCCGGCATCCTCTGGGGCAAGCAGCTGGTCCAGACCGCGAGCGGCCTGTTCAAGTCTTCGCCGACGCAGGTGGTGGAGGCGCCGAGGGATTCGTCGCAGCCGCAGAGCAAGCCGAAGATTCCGGATCGCGTCGGCCAGCCTTCAGCCAGCGACCAGCCGGTCGCGCCGGTGGCGCAGAAGGTCGTGCTCTATGACGAGGATCCGTCCGATCCCAAGGGCAAGCAATATGTCGGCTCGGTGGTGTGGCGGCTCGAGCCGATCAAGGCGTCCGGCAACCAGAAGGCCGACGTCGCCGTGCGCGCCGACATCGAGATCCCCGATCGCAAGTTCAAGATGACGATGTCGTTCCGCCGCAACACCGACTCGTCGCTGCCGGCGAGTCACACCGCGGAATTGACCTTCATCCTGCCGCCGGATTTCCCGGGCGGCAGCGTCTCCAACGTGCCCGGCATTTTGATGAAGTCGAACGAGCAAGCCCGCGGCACGCCGCTCGCAGGTCTCGCGGTCAAGGTCACCGACGGCTTCTTCCTGGTCGGCCTCTCCAACGTCGATGCCGACCGCAGCCGCAACGTCCAGCTCCTGAAGGAGCGCTCCTGGTTCGACGTGCCCCTGGTCTACGCCAACCAGCGCCGCGCAATCATCGCCATCGAGAAGGGTGCTCCCGGCGAGCGCGCCTTCAACGACGCCTTCGCGCAGTGGGGCGACTGAGGTCGCGCCTGACTGTCGTTCACCTTTCCCTCCGGAGAGGTGAACCGGGCATTCAACGATCCAACCGAAATTGAACCGGCGCTATTGAGCAGCAGCTTCTCGTTTGCGCGATCCTGTCGCGGCTGCGTGCTCGCGGTCCATCACGGCACGACAGCCGGGGCTGACCTGCGCCTTTTTGTGAACCATGCAGGCCCTGATCCTGGGGATGTCGGGGATTTCACTCGAGCAGAGCCGCATGGCATCGCCGGAGCACATCTGTTGCGCTTCGGACGAGAAGGCGAGGCCGGGCGATGTCTGGAATGCGACGGCGGTGGTGGCGATGGCGAAGAGAGTTGCGATGGTCTGATAGCGTGTCATGCAGAATGCGTCCCCGAGTTCCGTGGGCTTGAGCCACTTGGTTTTTGGGGCGCCGCACGCGGCTTGATCTGCCGCATGTCACAGCCTTCACGCCGGGACCTCAATCCCGCATGTGGTCGCTCGATCTCTCGTGATGTGCGAATCGAAAAGTGCTGCGCCGCCCGAGCCAAGTATGCGCCATTGTCACGCGGCCGCAATGGGACGCAAAAAGGAATTCGCAATTGTTGCGTGCACGTCACGCACAAAAACGGCGCGCGCGATCAGATCAACCGATCGGAGGATACGCGCGCTTGTTCCGCGTCGCCCGCGCCAAGCCCTGCGGCGTGTTCCTCGACGGCGGTGACACCTCTTGCTGTGAGTTCGAACAAATCGCCATCTTTCATCACGTAACCGTCGGCGATCAGCTGTCCCACCTTGCCTTGCCGATCGTCGGCGAAGGCAACGGACTGACTGATGTCCCTGAGGATCGAGAGCTGTTCGTCGCGCAACATGGCTTCACTCTCCGTTCGAGCGGAATGGTTCCGGTCCTTACATGCCGTGGCTCTGAAACACCTTTTTGCAAGAGCGCGACAGCTTGGCTCTGTTGGCCTGCAAGCAGCCTTGTACCGCCGTGTCGTTGCCGAGCTCTTTTCGGCACAGCCGCGAAGCATCGCGCGAGCAGGCCTGCTGTTCCTGCGGGGTGCCGCCATGACCTTGCGCGCGCGCAGGCAGGCTCGACAGGCCGGTCAGGACCGTCAGCGCGATCGTCGTCAGAAAAAACAGTTCGCGGGACATCTGCGGCTCCAAATCTGACAGGTGACTTTCAAGTCCTGTCTGAACTCGTCGCTATGCCGCTTGTTCCCAAGGGCAGAGCCCGCATCCCGCTATTCAAGGTTCCCGCGGCACTGCTATAACAGGGCGAAGGATGGGGGTGGTTGATGAAACGCTATCTGGTGTTTGCGCTGGTTGGCCCGTTCGTGGGCGGGTTCCTGCTGCTGCTGACGACGACTTATCAGTCCGGCTATTGGGCCCAGACCAACCTCGGCGAGGTCGGCAAGCTGTTCGCAGTGTTCTTCAAATCGCTGCAATACAGTTATCTGTTCGGCTTCCTGCCCTCGCTGATGCTCGGCGCGGTCGACGATATTCTGGTCCACGTCCGCCGGATCGGCCCGGTGCTGCGGATGCTGCTGGTCGGCGTGTTCGCTTTCATCCTGGCCTCCCTGACTTACAGTTCGCGTGGGCCGGATTCGGGCGCGGTGCAGTTGATCCTGTACGGCCTCGTCGGGTTCGTGCCGGCGGTGATTTCATCCTGGCTCGTGCATAAATATGTCGAGGAGCCGCTGCCGGCGGCGGCGCGGAGCTGAGCGCACGACCCCTTGATCAGGCCGCAGCAACCTCAGCCGCGCTGGCGCGTTGCCTTGAGATCATGACCATGTCCGATGACGATATTCTTGCTCCACGCCGATCCCGTTCGGGAAGCCGCTCGGGCGCGGCTTCTTCGGGCGCCGAGGGGCGTGGGCCGATCATCGACCAGGACGGTCGCGAGATCCGGCCCGAAACGCTGGAGCAAGGCTTTCGCGAATTTCGCTTCGAATTCGGCAAAGATAATCCATTTGCTGGCAGCCCGTTCGGCAATCTGACGCGCGAGCAGCGGATCGCGCGGATCGAGGCGATCGCAAAGCTGCTCGACGTCGCTTTCGTCCTGCCCGGCACCAATATCCGCTACGGCATCGACGGGCTGATCGGACTGATCCCCATCGTCGGCGACATCATCACGACCGCGATCTCGCTGTGGCTGGTGCGTGAGGCCCGCGCGCTCGGCGCGCCCTGGTACCTCACCGCGCGCATGCTCGGAAATGTCGCCGTCGACGGCGTCGTCGGCATCGTCCCGTTCGCGGGCGACGCCTTCGACGTCATGTTCCGCGCCAATATGCGCAACGTGCGCCTGTTGCGCCGCTGGCTCGACAAGCAGCCGCGCACCTGACACTCCCCAAAACGCAAAAAGCGCGACGACCTTTCGGCCATCGCGCCTTCAGCGCACATCGGAGACTTGCGATAAAGCAGGCTTGCAATAAAGAAAGCTTACGCCGCGTCGGCGTCGGCGTTCTCGACGGGCTCAGGCTTGCGGTGACGGGGCAGCGGGAAGGCTTCGCTCTCGTAAAGCGAGCGGATCCCGTTCTGGTCGAAGCGCGCTTCCTCGACCTGGAGATAGGCGCCGTTCAGCGAATCCGTCGGCAGCTGCTCCATTGCGAACTGCACGGCTTCGGCCGCGGTACCAAACCGCCGATAGGTGAAGCCCGCGCGCTTCTTCTTGCGGATCGCGGCGGGAAAGAGTTCGGCGGAGGTGTTGAAGTTGAACGGACGCAGTGGACGCATGGTCAAAGACCTCGTGATCGCTCTGGGGCTTTAAGCGCGTGGGATTTGGACGGGCGGAGGCCACGATCAGGTGGGCCCGCCGCACATGTCATTTTCGTTCTCTAATATAGGCCGTTTTGACAAAATTGCGACCCCTGCGATGAGAGATGATGAATCCACGCATGGCAGGTCCGCGACTTGGAAAGTCGAAATAATATCAATGGCTTGATTGGTTTATAGCTTACCGAGGAGCAGCAGCACGAGCAGCACCACCAGCACGAGGCCGCCGATCCCCATGCCGGAATGGCCCATCCCGTAGCCGTAGCCACCGAAGCGGCCCGACAGGCCGCCGAGCAGATAAATGATCACCAGGATGATCAGGATGGTCCCAAGCGTCATGGCATCCTCCCTGGCGGCCGCTGAAACACGATGGTTGGCCGCACCGCCAAAGAAGAAAAGCACATCGCGTCCCCCGGTTCCATGACGGAACCGGAGGACACGCAACGATTATTTCGGCTCGAGCTTCAGCGCCGCCGAGTTGATGCAGTAGCGCAGGCCGGTCGGCCCGGGGCCGTCAGGGAAGACATGGCCGAGATGGCCGCTGCACTTGGAGCACAGCACCTCGGTGCGGATCATGCCGTGGGTGACGTCCCGCTCCTCGTCGACATGGCTTTCGACCGCGGGCTGGGTGAAGCTCGGCCAGCCGCAGCCGGAATCGAACTTCGCATCGGATTCGAACAGCTCGTTGCCGCAGCCGGCGCAGGTATAGGTGCCGGCGCGGTGGTCGTGCTCATATTCGCCGGAGAAGGGACGCTCGGTCGCCTTCTCGCGCAGTACCGCATACTGCATCGGCGACAACTCGCTGCGCCATTGCTCTTCGCTCTTGATGACCTTGTCGTCTGTGGTTTTCGTCTTGGTGTCGGGCATGGGTCTCCCGTCTTTTTTGGTGATCTCGCGATCAGTTGGTAGCCTTGCTGGCACTCACCAGCGTCGGCTTCTCGATGTAGTTATCCGCGAACAGCTTTTTCAGGTTCTCGACCTTCGGGAGATCGTTGTAGGCGATATAGGGCTGGTTCGGGTGCAGCGTCAGATAGTCCTGATGATAGGCCTCCGCCGGATAGAACGCCTCCAGCGCGCCGACCTTGGTCGCGATCGGCTTGCTGAAGACCTTGGCGCCGTTGAGCTGGGCGATATAGGCCTCGGCCACCTTCTTCTGCTCGTCGGAGGTGGTGAAGATCGCCGAGCGATATTGCGTGCCGCTGTCGGGACCCTGCCGGTTGAGCTGGGTCGGGTCGTGCGCCACCGAGAAGTAGATCTGCAGGATCTTGCCGTAGGAGATCTTCTTCGGGTCGTATTTGATCTCGACCGATTCCGCATGGCCGGTCCGGCCGCTCGAGACAGTCTGGTAGTCGGCCGTCGCCTTGGTGCCGCCCGCATAGCCGGAAACCGCGTTGAGGACGCCTGCGGTGTGTTGGAACACGCCCTGCACGCCCCAGAAGCAGCCTCCGGCGATCACGGCGGTTTGGGTCCCGCTTGCGGGGGCCGCATCCACTGCGGGAGTTGGGATCACGACCGCATCCTCGGCGGCCCGGGTCGGCGCGGCAAAAGCCAGCGTCAGGGCGGTGGTTGCGGCGAGCAGGGACAGGATGGCAGGTCGGCGCATGGCGATCCTCTTTCGGAAGGTCTGACAGTCTAGGGCGGTTGGAGCCGGGCGAACAGCCTGCCCGGCATTTACAGACATTCGAGATACGGGCCGGCCGGGCGATTGTTACGGCCGGACTGACACGAGTCTGTGAAAAACGTGCCTTGGGACAGACCGGCTTGGCGAGGACCGGAACTCCGCGCTAGATGAACCCGCGCGATCGGTGATCGACCTAAAGAGTGATGGCTGGAGCTGACCTGACAACATGTTGCGCGTCATATCCCTGACCCTCGTCGTCGTGCTCGCCGGCTTGGCCGCCTGGAGCTCGATCGCGGCGGCCGGTCCGCAATCCGGCGACGACCTCGCCATTTGCCGCGACCGCCAGGCGGATGCGCAGGCCAGGGCGCAGGCCTGCGACAATCTGCTCAACGCCGACCGTGTCACCGGCAAGGACAAGGGCATCGCGCTCTCCGTGCGCGGCAATACGCTGATCAACAAGCGCGACTACATCCACGCGATCGAGACCTTGTCCATGGCCGTCGATCTCGATCCCGACAACGTCGTCACGCTCAATTTGCGCGGCCTCGCCCATGAGCGGACGGGCCAGGACGACCTTGCGATGGCGGACTACAACCTCGCGCTCCAAAAGCGCCCGACCTACGGTGTGCCCTACAACAACCGCGGCATCATCCAGCTGCGCCGGGGTGCGCTGCAAAGCGCGCTCGACGATTTCAACCTGTCGATCAAATACGCGCCCAAGTTCCTGCTCGGCTACACCAACCGCGCCCGCGTGCGCACGCTGATGCAGGATTTTGACGGCGCGATCGCCGATTTCGCGGAGGCCGAGAAGATCGACCCGGCCGCGCAGCAGATCACCGGCAACCGCTGCATCACCTACGGCATGATGGGCAAGTACGACCAGGCCTTCGCCGACTGCAACGGATTGATCGAGAAGCAGCCGAAGAACACCTACGCGATCAACAATCGCGCCGACGTCAACATGTTGAAGGGCGATTTCGACGCCGCGCTGAAGGACTACAACACGGCAATCCAGATCAACCCGAACAATGTCCGGGCACATTCAGGCCGCGGCCAGATCTACGAGCGCAAGAAGGATCTCGCCCAGGCCCGCGCCGACTATCGCGCGGCAGCCTATTCGCTGACGAAGTTCGACGAGCTCGACGTCGCGCGCGCCCGCGCGATCGCGCGGGAACGGCTCGCCGCGCTGACACCGCAGGCGCCGGCCGGATCAACGGGGCGCCGTGTGGCGCTTGTGATCGGCAACGGCGCCTACAAGAACGTCCACGCCTTGCCCAACCCGCCCCGCGACTCGAAAATGATCGCAAGCGTGCTGCGCGATGTCGGCTTCCAGACCGTGATATCCGTCAGCGACCTGACCCGCGACAAATTCTTCGAAGCGTTGCAGACGTTTGCCGCCGAGGCGGAGAAGGCGGATTGGGCGGTGGTCTATTACGCCGGCCACGGTTTCGAGATCGGCGGCGTCAACTATCTCGTTCCTGTCGACGCCAAGCTCGCCGCGGACAGGGACGCCGAGACCCAGGCGGTTGCGCTGGAGCAGGTGATTGCCGCCGTCGGCGCCGCGCGAAAAGGTGCGTCTGGTGATGCTGGATGCCTGCCGTGACAATCCGTTCGCGCCGACCATGCAGCGCACGCTGTCGCTCAAGTTGGTCGACAAGGGCTTTTCTAACATCGAGCCCGGCGCCGGCTTCATGGTGGTCTACGCCGCCAAGCACGGCGAGACCGCGATGGACGGCGATGGCGGCGCCGACAGCCCCTTCGCCACCGCGCTCGCCCGCGAGATCAAGGTGCCGCGCGTCGAGATCCGAAAACTGTTCGACATCGTCCGCGACGACGTCTGGGTTGTGACCAAGCACGAGCAGCAGCCGTTTTCGTACGGCTCGCCGCCGGGGCGCGAGGATTTTTATTTCGTTGCTGGGAAGTGAGAGATCGTACGTGCGTAGCGGGTTAGCGAAGCGTAACCGCGAACTTCGTTCCGCATTCGCTGAAGCATGGTGGGTTACGACTTCGGCTAACCCACCCCACGGTCTCACACCACAATGCTCAGCCGCTTCGCCGCCCGCGTGATCCCCGTGTACAGCCACCGTGCTCGGCTCTCCTGAAACGCAAAGCTCTCGTCGAATAGCACGACGTCGTCCCATTGCGAGCCCTGCGACTTGTGCACGGTCAGCACATAGCCGTAGTCGAACTCGTCATAGGGCTTGCGTTGCTCCCAGGCGATCGCCTCGACGCCGCCTTCGAAGCAGTCGGCGCGCACCGAGACCTTCGTCACCTTGTGGCCAAGATCCTCGTCCGGCGACAGCCGCATGCTGAGAATGCGCGATTTCGAGCGCGTGGTGTTGCGCGATTTCACGCGCCACAGGCCGCCGTTGAACAGGCCCTTCTTGCGGTTGTTGCGCAGGCACACCAGCTTGTCGCCGGCGACCGGAAAGGTGTCCTCGATATTCTGGCGCTGACGCACCCGCATATTGTACGCGCGCCGCGTGTTGTTACGGCCGACCAGGACCTGGTCGGCGGCCATCACGCGATCGGGATCGAGTTCTTTGCGCGACACCACCTCGCTCTCGCCATAGCGGCCGATGTCGAGCTCACGTCCCTCGCGGACGTCCATCGACATTCGCACGATCGGGTCGTCCTGGGCCTGGCGGTGCACCTCGGTCAGCATCGCGTCGGGTTCGGTATTGGTGAAGAAGCCGGCGCCCTGGATCGGCGGCAGCTGCGCGGGATCGCCCAGCACAAGCAGCGGGCAGTCGAACGACATCAGGTCGCGGCCCAATTCGGCATCGACCATCGAGCATTCGTCGATCACGATCAGCTTGGCCTTCGAGGCCGGGGCGTCGTCCCACAGCTCGAAGCTCGGCTGTTCCTCGCCGGATTCGCGGGTGCGGTAGATCAGCGAATGGATGGTGGAGGCCTCGTCGCAACCCTTGTTGCGCATGACCAGCGCCGCCTTGCCGGTGAACGCAGCGAACTTCACCTCGCCGTCGACGCCGTCGGCAATGTGCCGCGCCAGCGTGGTTTTGCCGGTGCCGGCAAAGCCGAACAGGCGGAATACCGGCGGCGTGCCGTTGCGGCCGGGTTTTGCCTTCAGCCAATCGCCAACGGCTTTGAGCGCGGCATCCTGATGCGGGGTGAATGTGGCCATGTCTGTCTTGAGGAGGGGCGAAACGGAGCGATTCGCAATCCCCAAAACTAACCATTCGCACCGCCGGTTCAAGCGCAGGACAATCGCATTTAACTGCCGTTTCCCTGCCGCCCATCCTTCGAGACGCCCGCCTTTGGCGGGCCCTCAGGATGAGGACGGAGTGCGTGGCAGCGCTTTCGACAGGCAAAGATGCCGCTCAGCCTCGTCCTGAGGAGACCGCAAAGTGGTCGTCTCGAAGGACGAGGCGCTCGCTCAGGCCAAGCGGCCCAAACATGCACTTATGGCGCACACTGCTACTTGCGGCC
Source organism: Bradyrhizobium sp. LB13.1 (assembly GCF_054056815.1). Taxonomy (NCBI): domain Bacteria; kingdom Pseudomonadati; phylum Pseudomonadota; class Alphaproteobacteria; order Hyphomicrobiales; family Nitrobacteraceae; genus Bradyrhizobium; species Bradyrhizobium sp. LB13.1. Next base: position 1,678,824 of record NZ_JBSRYQ010000001.1, read on the forward strand.
GAGGAATCGTTCTCCCGCACGACGGAATTGCTGCTCCGTAGACAGCGCCGCCTCGCGCATTAAGATGAGCGCAAGAACAATAAGTGGGCAAGAAAACTTGGGAGAGACGGCGTCATGAAGTTCGGCATCTTCTATGAGCTGCAACTGCCAAGGCCCTGGGTGGCCGGCGACGAGCTCAGGCTCTACCAGAATGCGCTGTCGCAGATGGAACTCGCCGACCGGCTCGGCTACGACCATGCGTGGGTTGTCGAGCATCACTTCCTCGAAGAATACTCGCATTCGCCCTCGCCGGAATCCTTCCTCGCGGCGGCCAGCCAGCGCACCAGGAACATCAGGCTTGGCCACGGCATCCTTCAGCTCACCACCAACCATCCCGCCCGCGTTGCCGAGCGCGTCGCCGTGCTCGACCTGCTCTCCAACGGCCGCTGCGAGTTCGGCATGGGCGAGAGCGCGTCCATTACCGAACTCACGCCGTTCGGACGCGACATGGAAACGAAGAAAGAAGTTTTCGAGGAAGCGGTCAGTGCGATCTTCCCGATGTTCAAGGACGCGGGCTCCGAGCATCACGGCAAGTACTTCGACATCCCATTGCGCAATGTCGTGCCGAAACCGGTGCAGAAGCCGCATCCGCCGTTGTGGATGGCCTGCTCGCAGCTGCCGACTATCGAACGTGCCGGCCGTCACGGCTTTGGCGCGCTCGGCTTCCAGTTCGTCAGCGCGGACGCCGCGCATGCCTGGGTGCACGCCTATTACAACGCCATGACCAAGCGTCTGGCAAAGCTCGCCGACTATGAGATCAACCCGAACATGGCGTTGGTGTCGTTCTTCATGTGCGCCAAGACGGACGAGGAGGCCCGCGCCCGCGCCGACGGCGCCACCTTCTTCCAGTTCGCGCTGCGCTTCTACGGCGCCTCGCAGAACCGCCAGCGTCCCGCGCCCTACACCGTCAACATGTGGGACGAGTACAACAAGTGGAAGCGCGACAATCCCGAGGCGCAGGAGGCCGCGCTGCGCGGCGGCCTGATCGGCTCGCCCGAGACCATCCGCAGGAAGCTGAAGCGCTTCCAGAGCTCGCATATCGACCAGGTGATCCTGCTTAATCAAGCGGGCAAGAACAGTCACGAGCATATCTGCGAATCGCTCGAGCTGTTCGGCCGCGAGGTGATGCCGGAGTTCCAGAACGATCCCGCGCAGGAAACCTGGAAGCAGGGCGTGATGAGCGGTGAGATCAAGCTGGAAGAGATCGACACGGAGGCCTTCACCGACCGCTACGGCAAGCTCGCCGTCACCGTCGCGCCAGCGAAGGCGGCGGCGGGGTAGGGCGTCTTCCGGCCCGCGATCTTTGCTGATAGGCTTCGGCAAAACGCGGCAGGGAGAGAACGATGCGGTCCCGCGGGACAGGCTCAGGCTCAAGCTTGGCGGCCGGCGACATCGCGCCCGCGGTGCTCGCGATCGGCCGCCCCGACTTTCCAAATGTCCTAATCGACACGCTGCGTCGGCAGGCCGATGTCGGGCATTGCATGGTGTTCGCGTTGAGCCGTGCCGGCGCCGCACACTGCCTGCTCGATGCCGGCAACATCCCGATCGGCGGCGATCTGGGCGCGGCCTATGCCGGGCAGTTCCACGAATCCGACCCCAACCGCGATGCGCTGTTCGAAGGGAAGGGGCGCGCGCCGATCGTACTGCCGGCCTTCGCGCCCCGCATGTACGGCGCGCGCTACCGAAAAATGTTCTTTGTGGATTCCGGCATCGTGGACAAATGCGCGACCGCGATCTGGGTCGACGACACCTGCTTCTACGTCAATTTCTATCGCATCGCCGCCCAGGGCCGTTTCAGCGCCGCGCAGCATGAGCGGCTCCGAGCCATTGCACCGGCCATCGGCGCGAGCGTGGCGCGCCATTTCCAGCAAGGCGCGGCGACCACCGACCAGACTCTCGCCACGCTGTTTGCGACGTGCACGCCGCTCGCCAGCCTCACCCCGCGCGAGCAGGACGTTTGCCGTCGCATCCTCGCAGGCTTCAGCTCCGAGGCGATATCGCAAGCCCTCGGCATCAGCCTGCATTCGACGCTGACCTACCGCAAACGCGCCTATGAGCGGCTCGGCATCTCCTCGCAGAGCGAGCTGTTTGCCATCGTGCTCCGCCTGCTGGCTGGCCCCCGCAGCCTGAATTGAGGGAGACGCTAAGTCCGCGGTATCTGCTTCCGAGCAAAGCGGCGCGCAGTTCGCCCGCCGGGATCGTCGACTGTTGACCCGAAGTGGACTTGATCGATATTGAAGCGAGTTCTTAAATGCCCGCGAAGGGCCGGGTGTCAAAGCAGAGCATGGAATTCTTGTCGGAATGGATCGCAGCCTATCTAATCGGCGAGTCCGATGATTGGGTACCGCGAACACTATTGGGCTGGACCAGAGTCGGGCTGCTTGCCGGTTTTATCGGGCAGGTTATTTACCTGATCCATGCATGCATCGCGTTGGCGGTCCCGACGATCCTGTGGTTTAGCTTCCCAGCAAATATATTGGCGCTGGTTGTCGTCCGCCGCGCTCTGCGGTGGCGCTACCCCGTCTAGCAAAACCTGGGTGACGGACCGCATATTGTCCGTTCATGGCCCGACAAAAGTTCGGCGTTAACCATCTTCACGGTTCCAGTCTGAGCGAGATCGCTTCGAAGTTTCTTAAATTTTGCTGGGTAACTCTCTTGGGCATGGTGACCTGGGGAGAGACATGAGTAAGCGGGCCAAACGTGGAAAGGCGGAGACGCTCGCACTTCCAATGGCCGGGAGAGTTGCGATTGGCGCCGTGGCCATCGCAGCATTGGGGTACAGTTTGCTGTCTCGCCCGGCGAGCGTACAACCGATCCGAAAACCGTCTGCGAACCAAGCCATGGCGTCGTCAACTCCGGTTTACGTGTCAACTCCAGTTCATGCATCAGCGCCGGCTCCGATTCCGGCCCGGGCGCCTCAAGTCGAACCACCAAAAGCTGCTGACGGTCCCGGAGCATTTGTTCGGCAGGTCATTGACTACACCAGCCACCAGGCGCCGGGCACCGTGATCATCGATACCGGAAACACGTTCCTTTATTTCGTTCTGAACGACAGGCAAGCGATGCGCTACGGCATCGGTGTTGGCCGCGAAGGTTTCACGTGGTCCGGTGAGCAGACTGTGGCCCGTAAAACAGAATGGCCGGATTGGCGTCCGCCTGCGGAGATGGTTGTGCGTCAGCCTTATCTGCCGCGGTTTATGGCGGGCGGCCCCGGCAACCCGCTCGGCGCTCGGGCGATGTATCTAGGCGAAACCGAGTATAGAATTCACGGCACCAACAAGCCCGATACGATCGGGAAGCGGGTTTCGTCCGGCTGCATCCGCCTGACCAATGAAGACGTCGTGGACCTTTTTGAGCGGGTGAAGATCGGAGCGAAAGTGATCGTGCTTCCAACTACCGCTGCCCGTCGACCATCCGAGGGAGCACCGCCCGACGCCGCTTCCCGATCGCCGGACCCGGCATCGCTGTCGAACCGACCCTCGGCAACTAACGCGCAGATGCAGTCATCTGGACCGAAGATTGCCGAGGCCCAGTAACTCCAATTCCGTACGTCCCTATCGCTAGGGACAGACCCGGGCCGCGGAGTTCGCTAGTCTGTCCTGAAGCACAGGAGAATTCAGGGGAGGCCGTCTTGAGCACCGCGCCGCGCATCGACATCGACCCTGTCGCGTTCTGGGCCGACCCCTACCCGATGCTCGCGACAATGCGTAAAGAGGCGCCGATCGCCTTCGTACCGCAGCTCGGCTCGACGCTGCTGACGCGCCGCGACGACATCTCGATCTCCGAGAAGCAGATCGACGTGTTCTCCTCGCACCAGCCCGCAGGCCTGATGAATCGGCTGATGGGCCACAACATGATGCGCAAGGACGGCGAGGCGCACCAGGTCGAGCGCCGCGCGATGTTTCCGACGGTGTCGCCGAAGACAGTGAAGGCGCACTGGACCGCGCAATTCCAGGCGCATGCTGACCGCATCATCGATGCAATCGTTCCGGGCAGCCGGATCGACTTCATGCGCGACTTCGCGCTGCCGTTCTCCGGCGAATGCCTGAAGTCCATTACCGGCCTCACCAATATCGGCTTTGGGGACATGGATGCATGGTCGCAGGGCATGATCGAGGGCATCGCCAACTACAGCGGCGATACGGCCGTCGAGGCGCGCTGCCATGCGGCGACATCAGGCATCGATGCGGCGATCGACGACATCCTGCCGGTGATGCGCAAGCATCCTGACCGGAGCATCCTTGGCGTGCTGCTTGCTTCGGGCATGTCGATGGAGAGCGTGCGCGCCAACGTCAAACTCGCGATATCAGGCGGCCAGAACGAACCGCGCAAGGCGATCGCCGGCACGGTGTGGGCGCTGCTGTCCCATCCCGAGCAGCTCGATCTGGTGCGCAAAGGCGAGGTGACCTGGCTCCAGGCCTTCGAGGAATATGCCCGCTGGATCTCGCCGATCGGCATGTCGCCGCGGCGCATCGCAAAGCCGTGGAGCATCCGCGACGTCTCGTTCGAACTTGATGAGCGTGTGTTCCTGATGTTCGGCTCGGCCAACCGTGACGAGCAGCATTTTGAGCGCGCCGACCAGTTCGACGTGCGGCGTGATACCGCCAAGAGCGTCGCGTTCGGCGCCGGTCCGCATTTTTGCGCCGGCGCCTGGGCCTCGCGCGCCATGATCGCCGATGTCGCGTTGCCGACATTGTTCGCGCGTGCCCAAAAGCTCGAGCTGGCCGACGACGAGCCGGTGCGGGTCGGCGGCTGGGCGTTCCGCGGGCTGCAGAATTTGCCGGTGAGGTGGCTGCATTAGCCCGCCAGAGGCGGGTCCATCCCGAACGCCGCCACGGTCTCATCTTGCCCCCGTTTTGCCCGGCGAGTCAAACGAATTTCGGATATACGTAAGTCATTGTTTTCGCACGCCCCGGCTACTGTGCATGGGGTTGTTTTCGCGGTTTTTGGTCCGGTCACGCGTCGTGAGACCCAACGCGCTCGGGACTCACATCCGCGTGCAGAAAAATTCCATCTTCATTCGCTCCACCGCTTGAAAGATTAATCGTGCGCGCGGCACCGGGCGCAGTGCTCGCATCGCTATTTTCTCGCGCGTCTCGACACCTCCGATAAGTCGCACCATCATTTGTGCAAGACGAATGATGACGGCCACGTGCGGCCGGGAGTGCGGAATGCAGCGTCGCGACTTTCTCAAATTATCCGTTGGAACTGCGGCAGTCGCTGCATTCGCCTCGCGCGCCAAAGCGCAAGGAACGTCACAAAGCGCGGTGAAGGAAATTCGGGTCGGCTACCAGAAGACCGGCGTGCTCGTCATCACGCGCCAGCAGGCGTCCTTGGAAAAACATTTCAATCCGCAAGGCATCGAGGTGAAATGGGTCGAGTTTTCCTCGGGGCCTCCGATGATGGAGGCGATGAATGTCGGCAGCGTCGATTTCGGCTCGGTCGGCGATTCCCCGCCGGTGTTCGCCCAGGCCGCGGGCGCGGCAATCGTCTATGCCGCCGGCCAGCCCATCACCAACGGCCAGGGCATTTTGGTGCCGAAGGGCTCGCCGATACGCACCATCGCTGACTTGAAGGGCAAGCGCATCGGCTTCACCAAGGGCTCCAGTGCCCACAACATCGTGGTGCAGACGCTGGAAAGGGCCGGTCTCACCTACGCCGACATCACGCCGGTCTATTTGACGCCGCCGGATGCCGGGCCTGCCTTTGCCAATGGCAGCATCGAGGCCTGGGCGATCTGGGATCCGTATTTTGCGATCGGCGAGACCAAGCAGGGCGGCCGCATCCTGATCAATGCACGCGAGGTCACCAAGACCAATTCCTTCTACATCGCCAACCGCGATTTCGCGAAGAACCACGGTGCGATCCTGCAACAGATCGTCGACGTGACAACGGCGGCCGGCAAATGGGCCGAACAGAACCGCGACGAGGTCGCGAGATCGCTCGCCGCGATCACCGGCGTCCCGCTGGATATCCAGACCGTCGCAGCCAATCGCGCGAACTTCGTGGTCGGCCCCGTCACCGACGACATCGTCGTCACCCAGCAGGGCGTTGCCGACCGCTTCTACAAGCTCGGCCTGATCCCCAAGCCGATCGTCGTTCGCGACATCGTCTGGCGCAACCCGGCAGCCTGATCGTGCCGACCGATCTTCCCATCCAGAAGGGTTTGAACATGAGACGTATCATTCAGCGTCTGATCGCGGCCATCGTGCTGTCGATCGGCATCGTCGCCGCCGCGGTCGGCACCTCCTACGGTCAAGACAAGGTGGTTCGCATCGGTTATCAGAAATACGGCAAGCTGGTGCTGCTCAAGAGCAAGGGCACGCTGGAGCCGAAGCTCGCGGCCAACGGCTACAAGGTGGTGTGGACCGAATTCCCCTCCGGCCCGCCGCTGCTCGAGGCGCTCAATGTCGGCGCGATCGATTTCGGCAACACCGGCGAAGCCCCGCCGATCTTCGCGCAAGCCGCCGGCGCCCCGATCCAGTATGTCGCCTACGAGCCGCCGGCCCCGAAGGGCGAGGCGATCCTGGTGCCGAAAGACAGCCCGCTGAAGTCTGTCACCGATCTCAAGGGCAAGAAGGTCGCGCTCAACAAGGGCTCCAACGTCCACTATCTCCTGGTCAAGGCACTCGAGAAGGCCGGCGTCAAATATTCCGAGATCGAGCCGGTATTTCTGGCGCCAGCCGATGCGCGCGCCGCCTTCGAGCGCGGCGCGGTCGATGCCTGGGTGATCTGGGATCCGTTCCAGGCCGCCGCGGAAGCGGCGACCGGCGCACGTACGCTCGCCGACGGCACCGACATCGTGGCGAACTACCAGTTCTATTTCTCCTCGAAGAAATTCCTCGAAGCCAATCCTGAGATCGTCGACGCCGTGCTGGCCGAGCTGAGCGCGGTCGACGATTGGGCCGAGGGCGACATCCACGCGGTTGCCGAGCAGCTGGCGCCCGCGATCGGCCTGCCGGTCCCCGTGGTCGAGGTGGCGCTGAAGCGGCAGGCCTACGGCATCAAGCCGATCACCGACGCCGTCGTCGCCGATCAGCAGCAGGTTGCCGACGCGTTCTTCGCGCTCAACCTGATTCCCAAATCCATCAAGATTTCCGACGTGGCGCGGAAGCCAGGATCATGAGCAAGCACATGAGCAAGCAAGCAAACGCCAACATCCTCTGGTTCCTGCCGACCCACGGTGACGGCCGCTATCTCGGCACCGGCGTCGGCGGCCGCGAGGTCAATTTCAACTATCTACGCCAGATCGCGCAGGCCGCCGACCAGCTCGGCTATTTCGGCGTGCTGCTGCCGACCGGGCGATCTTGCGAGGATTCCTGGATCGTCGCCTCCTCGGTCGCGCCGTTCACCGAGCGGCTGCGCTATCTCGTGGCCGTCAGGCCCGGCCTGCAATCGCCGAGCGTGGCCGCGCGCATGACCGCGACGCTCGATCGCATCACAAACGGCCGTCTTCTCGTCAACGTCGTCACCGGTGGCGATCCCGTCGAGAACAAGGGCGACGGCATCTTCCTCGGCCATGACGAGCGCTACGAGGTCACCCGCGAGTTTCTCAACGTCTATAGCGACCTGCTCGCCGGCAAGACCGTCAATGTCGAGGGCAAGCACATCCATGTCGAAGGCGGCAAGCTGCTGTTTCCGCCGGTGCAGTCGCCGCGGCCGCCGCTCTATTTCGGCGGCTCGTCGGATGCCGGCATCGACGTCGCCGTCGACGCCGTCGACAAATATCTCACCTGGGGTGAGCCGCCGGCGCTGGTCGCGGAGAAGATCGCCAAGGTGAGGGAGGTCGCCGCAGCACGTGGCCGAAAATTGTCCTTCGGTATCCGGCTCCACGTGATTGTCCGCGAGACCAATGAAGCGGCCTGGCAGGCTGCCAACGAGCTGATCAAGCATGTCAGCGACGAGACCATCGCCACGGCGCAGAAGAACTTTGAGCGGATGGATTCCGTCGGCCAGCAGCGCATGGCACAGCTGCATGGCGGCAAGCGCGACAAGCTCGAGATCGCTCCGAACCTGTGGGCCGGTGTCGGCCTCGTGCGCGGCGGCGCCGGCACGGCACTGGTCGGCGACGCCCAGACCGTCGCGGCCCGTATCAAGGAGTATCAGGACATCGGCATCGATACCTTCATCATGTCGGGCTACCCGCATCTGGAGGAAGCCTATCGCTTCGCCGAGCTGGTGTTCCCGCTGCTTTCGCTGGAGCAGCCCAGCAACGTGACCAAGCTTCACTTCAACGGCGGCCCCTTTGGTGAAACGGTCGGCAGCGACTTCCGTCCGCAGCACAAGGTGTCGCAGTCATGAGCCTGATCGACAGCGTTTCGTTCCCGCGCAGTTTTCGCCTGCCGCGCCTCGACGGCCTGATCCAGTGGATCGTGCCGCTCGCCATCATCGCGATCTGGCAGGTTGCCAGCGTCACCGGTTTTGTGCCGACGCGGGTGCTGCCGGCGCCGAGCGACGTCATGCTCGCAGGCTGGAAGCTGCTGCTCTCCGGCGAGCTCGTGCGCAACATCTGGGTCTCGTTCTGGCGCGCCTCGATCGGCTTCCTGATCGGCGGCAGTATCGGCTTCGCGTTCGGTCTCGCCAACGGCCTGTCGCAGCTCTCCTCAAAGCTCACCGACACCACGCTCCAGATGGTGCGCAACGTGCCGCATCTGGCACTGATCCCGTTGGTCATTTTGTGGTTCGGCATCGACGAGAGCGCGAAGTTGTTCCTGGTGGCGCTCGGCGTGTTCTTCCCGATCTACCTCAACACGCTGCACGGCATCCGCACTGTCGATCCCCAGTTGATCGAGATGGGCCGCATCTACGGCATGAGCGATGGCGAGCTGTTCCGACGCGTGATCTTCCCGGGCGCGCTGCCCTCGATCTTCGTCGGCATCCGCTTCGCGCTCGGCATCATGTGGCTGACCCTGATCGTCGCCGAGACCATCGCGGCGTCTTCGGGCCTCGGCTACATGGCGATGCAGGCGCGCGAGTTCATGCTGATCGACGTCGTCGTGCTCTCGATCCTGATCTACGCGCTGCTCGGCAAGCTCGCCGACAGCGCCTCCCGCGTGCTGGAGCGCCTGATGCTCTCCTGGCACCCCGCCTTCCAGAAACGTTGAGAGTGACATGCAGACAGCCCTTCGTACCTCCCTTCCGGAAACCGAACTCGCCAGCCGCGCCAATTTCGCGCCTCACGCCCGTGTGCTGCGCGAGGAACGGCCGGCGCAGACCAGCGGCTTGCCGCTCAGCATCCGGGCTTTGCGCAAATCCTACGGCGACAATGAGGTGCTGCGCGGCATTGATTTGCACATCCCGGCCGGCCAGTTCGTTGCGATCGTGGGCAAGAGCGGCTGCGGCAAGAGCACGTTGCTTCGCCTGATCGCCGGCCTGGAAAAGTTTGACGCCGGCAGCATCTCGCTCGGCGACGCGGTGAAACCCGAGGATATCCGCGTGATGTTCCAGGAGCCCCGGCTGTTGCCCTGGGCTCGCGTTCTCTCCAATGTCGAGGTCGGTCTCGGTCGCGATCGTTCATCCAGTGACGCGCACACGCGCGCCGAGAAGGCGCTGACCGAGGTCGGGCTGACCGACAAGCGCGACCAGTGGCCCTCGGTGCTGTCGGGTGGCCAGAAGCAGCGCGTTGCCCTTGCCCGCGCGCTGGTCTCGCGTCCGCGGGTGCTCGCCTTCGACGAGCCGCTCGGCGCGCTGGACGCGCTGACCCGGATCTCGATGCAGCGGTTGCTGGAGCGCGTCTGGCGCGACCAGGGCTTTACCGCGATCCTGGTGACCCACGACGTCGCCGAGGCGGTCGCGCTGGCCGACCGGGTGCTGGTGATCGAGGAGGGACGGATCGCCCATGACGTCGTGGTTAACACGGCCCGGCCCCGCGAACGCGGCTCGGCCGAGCTCGCGGGTCTCGAAGGCTCGATCCTGAGCCACCTTTTGTCGGCGGACGATCGTACCTAAATAGCGAGGGACCCCGTTTGGGGGCGATGCCATGAATGTAGTGCCCCGCGATCTCATGACCGAAATTGCCGTCACGTCCGCCGATTTCCGCGGCGCCATGCGCCACCTCACCGGCGGCGTCAGCGTCATCACCGCCGGGCGAGGCAAGGACATTACCGGCATGACGGTCACTTCCGTCGCCTCGCTGTCGGTCGAGCCGCCGACGCTGATCGTCAGCATCAATCGCGATGCCTCGTCCTTCCCGCTGATCCGGCGCCACGGCGCTTTCGGCGTGAACATCCTCGCGGCCGATCAGCTCGACGTCGCCGAGCGCTTTGCCGGCAAGGGAGGGCTCAAGGGTGTCGATCGTTTCGCGGGCGCCCGGTGGGTAACGGCGGTTTCGGGCGTTCCGCTGCTGGTCGGCGCATTGTCCGCCGTCGATTGCGAGGTCGAGGAGATCGTCGAGCGCCATTCGCATGGCATCGTCATCGGCCGTGTCCGGGATGTCAGGAATTCCACCCGCAACGCTGCGCTGGCCTATTGGCACGGCCAGTACGTGGCGGTCGATCAGGACGAAGACGCGGCCAGGCTTGCGGACGTCAGCGTTCCCACCCACCTCCGGCGCGGCATTTGATCGCCGCCGGACGAGGGACGCACAGGCTGGCCTTTTCGCTTTCATCGCTCTAGAAGCACCTCGGCCTCCCGCCGGGACGGCAATGGAGCGCAATGATGAAACGCGTCGCGACCTGGGCCTTCTACGCCATCGGCGCGCTCGCGATCGCCTATCTCGCGCTCTACGCCTATGCCATGTTCAGCGGCCAACCGATCGTGCCGGGCGACCCCATCCACATCTTCCGCAAGCCGGACGCGCCGAGTTATTCGTGACGGCTCTCTCCTCGTCATGGCCGGGCTTGGTCCATCCACGCGTAGCCGCGATTCCCGGAGAGACGTGGATGCGTGGGACAAGCCCGGCCATGACGGCGGAGTGTGTGCGACTAGCCTCGCAAAATCGCCAGCGCCAGCGCCTGTGCGCGAGGCACGATGCTGTCGAGCTCGAGATATTCCTCCGCCGTGTGCGCGAGCCCGCCGACGGGGCCGAGGCCGCAGATGGTCGGCGTGCCGACCGCGGCGGTGAAGCCGGAATCGGCGCAGGCCGCCGGAGAACTCGCCCTGGAGCGTGGTGAGGCCGGCCTGCTTTGCGGCGGACTGATAAGTTTCGAACAGCGCTTTTGAATCGGCGCTCTGCACCACCGGGACGAACTCGCCCTTGACCGTCAGCGTCGCGCTGGTGCCCGGCACGAAAGACGTCGCGATGATCGTCTCGATCGCGGCCATCACCCTCGCACGATCCGCGGGATCGACGTAGCGCATGTCGATCTGCCCCTCCGCATAAGGCGCCGTCGTGTTGACGGACTGCCCGCCCGAGACGAGACCGACGTTCAGCGTGATGCCCTTGTCGAGATCGGTCAGCGCGTGGATCTGCACGATCTTGTGCGCGAGCTCGCCGATCGCGCTGACGCCGGCGACGAAATTGGCGCCGGAATGCGCGGCTTTGCCAGTGATGGCGACATGCATGAAGATGCCGCCCTTGCGCCCCGTGACGATATTGCCGGTCGGGCGGCCCGGCTCGGAATTGAACACGGCGCGCGCGGCGCGCGTCCTTCGCGCTCGATCACCGGCCGGGAGGAGGGCGAGCCGATCTCCTCGTCCGAGGTGATCAGCACCTTGATCGGGTGCGGGCTGCCGCCGAATTTATGGAAGGCGGTCGCCACGAATATGTTCATGACGACGCCCGACTTCATGTCGGCAACGCCCGGACCATAGGCGCGCTTGTCTTGGATCGTGAACGGACGCCGCCCGGCCTCGCCCTTGCCGAACACGGTGTCGCGATGTCCCATCAACAGCACCGGCTTCTCGTTGCTGCCGGGCTTTGCGACGTCGGCATGGATCGCATCGCCGAAGGTGGCGTTGTTTTCACGCCGGAACGGGATGCCGTGCTCGGCAAAATGCCGCTCGAACCGCGCCCCGACCGCATCGACGCCTTCCTTGTCATAGGACCCGGAATCGATGTTCACGACATCGCGCAGCAGGTCGATCATCGCCTGCCGCTGCGTCGCCAGCCAGTCCGTGATTTGAGCTTCAGACATGTTTACCCTCGCGTGGTTTTCATGCGGGGTTATAGGGCGTTGCCTGCGGATGGCCTAGTCACGTAGCGCGGTCCCGTTATGCGAGAACCGCCCTCAACGCCGTCATTGCGAGCGACGCGAAGCAATCCAGTCTGTCACCGCGGAAAGATCCTGGATTGCTTTACTGCGCTCGCAATGACGAGGGCGGTAGCCTGCATTCAAACAAAAATGCCCGGGACTTGGCCCGGGCATTCGCATTCTCTCGATCAGCGTAGAGCGCCTACGCCCCCACCATCGGCATGCGCGGATATTCACCCGGCGTGCCGGCGGGCGTAATCGGGATGCCGCCGTCGGAATATTCGTTGAGCTTGTTGCGCAGCGTGCGGATCGAGATGCCGAGGATGTTGGCGGCATGGGTCCGGTTGCCGAGGCAGTGCTTCAGCGTCTCCAGGATCAGGTCGCGTTCGACATCGGCGACGGTGCGGCCGACCAGGGCCCGCGTTACCTGCTCGGCGGCCATGGTGGCATGCGCCACGGCCGGCGCGGTCTTGGCGAGGTCGAGGCGGTCGCCGTCCGGCGTGAGGATGGCGTCGGCGCCGATCTCGTCGCCCTGCGCCATCAGGACCGAACGGTGCATGGTGTTTTCGAGTTCGCGGACGTTGCCCTGCCAGCGGTTGGCGGAAAGCACGCGTCGCGCTTCCGCCGAGATCGGGCGCATCGGCACGCCGTTGGCTTCGGCGTATTTCTTGACGAAGTGCTGGGCGAGCTCGAGAATGTCGGCGGGACGCTCGCGCAGTGGCGGGATCTTCAGATTCACGACGTTGAGCCGGAACAGGAGGTCCTCGCGGAACGTACCTTCGCGTACGGCCTCAACCAGATTGCGGTTCGAGGTCGCGATGATGCGAATGTCCACCGGGACAGGCTTGGTGCCGCCGACGCGGTCGATCACGCGCTCCTGGATAGCGCGGAGCAGTTTCGATTGCAGGCGGACGTCCATCTCCGAGATTTCGTCGAGCAGCAGCGTGCCGCCGGTTGCCTCCTCGAACTTGCCGATGCGGCGGGCGATCGCGCCGGTGAAGGCGCCCTTTTCGTGGCCGAACAGTTCGGACTCCAGCAGATGCTCGGGGATCGCGGCGCAGTTGATCGAGATGAACGGGCGCTTGGCGCGGGCCGAGCGGGTATGGACGTAGCGGGCCAGCACTTCCTTGCCGGTGCCGGATTCGCCGGTGACCATCACGGAAGCGTCCGAGCCCGCGATCTGCTGGGCGAGCTTGATCACCTTGGCCATCGCCTCGTCGCGGTAGACCAGCTCGCGGGAATCGTTGGCGACCGCGGCCAGCACGGCTGCGATCAGCTCCGGGTCCGGCGGCAGCGGGATGTATTCCTTGGCGCCGGCGTGGATCGCGGCAACCGCGGCGCGGGCGTCGTTGGTGATGCCGCAGGCGACGATCGGAGCGTGGATGTGCTCGGCTTCGAGCCGCATCACGAGGTCGCGGATGTCGAGGGCGACGTCGACCAGCAGCAGGTCGGCGCCTTTGCCGCCACGCAGCACGCGCATCGCCTGCTCGTGATCCTCGGCGTGGGTCACGGTGGCACCGTTCGCCATCGCGATCTTGGTGGCGGTGGTGAGCTGGCCCTTCAATGTGCCAACGATGAGAAGCCGCATATCAGTCTCCTGTCCGTCTGGTCGCGCTGCCGCGCGTCATCGCTTTAAGCGCGTTCAGCCTTGATGATTTCGGTCATGGTCACGCCGAGCTTGTCCTCCACCAGGACCACTTCGCCGCGGGCGACCAGCTTGTTGTTGACGTAGATGTCGATGGCTTCGCCGACGCGCCGGTCGAGCTCGAGTACGGTCCCGGGCCCGAGCTTCAACAGCTCGCTGACGTCCATCTTGGAGCGGCCGAGCACGGCCGAGACCTGCACCGGTACGTCGAACACGGCCTCGAGGTCGGCGGCGGCGCGCATCGCATATTCGTCCTCGTTGTAGCCGACGTCGGTGCCGGCAGGCGGCATCGGGCCGTTGAGATCGGGGCAGCGGGACCTGTCCGTCAGTGTCGCTCATGGCTTAGCTCCCCCTGCGGGACGCAACATAGCGTCCCACCATTTCGTCGATCTTGGCTGTGATGGCGCCGCGCTCCAGCACGACGCCGCCATCGGCCCATTCGATCCGGCAATCACCGGTAGCAATCTCGGGCTCGGCCAGAATCACCAGCCGGCCTTCGAAGCCGCTCTGCTTGGCCAGCCGCTCCATGTTCTCGCGGGCCGCGTCGTAGAGCGCGTCGTTGATGCGGATGACGAGATGCGGCGTCGCGACCAGATGCGAGAAGCAGTCCTTGATCAGCGCGACGATCTCGCCGAGCGGCTCGGCGGCGACCAGATCGGCGCACAGCTTACGCGCCACCGCCACCGCCACGTCGACCGCCTCGGTCTCCATCTTGGTTTCGATGTTGCCGATGCCCGAGGCAATGCCCCGGATTCCGATGTTGATCTCTTCCATCGCGAGCGCGACGCGGCGGTCGCTCTCGGCCTTGGCCTCGCGCTGGCCGGCGGCAAAGCCGTCCTGATAGGCGCGCGCCTCGGCTTCCGCGACCTTCTGGGCGATCTCGGCCGCAGTTGCGGCCTTCTCGCGCGTCCGGTCGGGCGCGGCGAAGTCGTTGTCGAACAGGAATTTTGCCGGAGCGCCCATCAATACACCAGCTCGTCGTCGGCGCGGTTCTTGGTCAGCATGATCTCGCCCTTGGCGGCGAGGTCCTTGGCGAGGTTGACCAGCAGCGCCTGGGCCTCGTCGACGTCGCGCAGGCGGACCGGACCCATCGCCGCCATGTCGTCCTGGAGCATTTTGGCCGCACGCGAGGACATGTTGCCGAAGAAGAAATTGCGGACGTCCTCGTTGGCGCTCTTGAGCGCGACGCCGAGCTTGTCCTTGTCGACGTTGCGCATCAAGGTCTGGGCCGAGCCGGAATCCAGCTTCACGAGGTCGTCGAAGGTGAACATCAGCGCCTTGATGCGCTCGGCCGATTCGCGATTGTCCTCTTCCAGCGAGGTGATGAAGCGGGTTTCGGTCTGGCGGTCGAAATTGTTGAAGATTTCCGCCATCACTTCGTGGGCGTCACGGCGGCGGGTCTGTGACAGGTTGGACATGAATTCGGTGCGCAGCGTCTTCTCCACGCTCTCGATCACCTCCTTCTGGACCGCCTCCATCTTCAGCATGCGGTTGACGACGTCGAGCGCCAGATCCTCGGGGAAGATGCCGAGCACGCGCGCGGCGTGTTCCGGCTTCAGCTTCGACAGCACGACCGCGATGGTCTGCGGATATTCGTTCTTGAGATAGTTGGCGAGCACCTCTTCCTGCACGTTGGAGAGCTTCTCCCACATGTTACGGCCGGCCGGACCGCGGATTTCGTCCATGATGCCGTTGACGCGCTCGGGTGCAAGATATTGCTGGAGCAGCCGCTCGGTGGCGTCGAAATTGCCCATCAGCGCGCCGGAGGCCGACATCCGCGAGACGAATTCGAGCAGCATGTCCTCAACAGTGTCGACCTCGACGGTTCCGAGCGTCGACATCTCCAGCGAGAGCTGGCGCACTTCGTCGTCGTCGAGCAGCGACCAGATCTTGCCGCCATATTGCTCGCCCAACGCCAGCATCAGGATTGCGGCACGCTTCGGCCCCACCACGGCTTCGACCTTCGCACCTCCACGGCTGCCGGCACGCTGACCAAGCGTGGAGATCACGCTGGTGATGTCGTTGGAGTTGGCATTTTGCAGGGCAGCGGCCATGTCAGATCACTTCTTGATTCACTTGACGCGGATTATTTGGCTGGTTCGGTCAGCCACTGGCGGATGATGGCGACGGTTTCGTTGGGGTTGCGCTCGGCGAGCTCGCCGACGCGATGGACGGACTGGGCATGGACCTGGCCCTGGATGGTAGCGACGTCGATCGCGCTTGCGGCGGCGCCCGGCAGAAGCGGCTGGCTGCTGGGCGCTGCATCGTCGCTCGCGGCGGGGCCGGTCAGAACGCCGGAGATGGCGGCTGCGACTTCGTCGGATGCCAGGATGCGCTTGACCAGCGGCCGGATCACCAGGAACAGCACGATCAGGCCGAGCAGCATCATCACGCCGAGCTCGACGAAGTACATGACGTCGTCCTTGGTGAACTGGAGCATGCCGAGCAGGCCGGAGGGTTCGGCGATCGGGGTGGTCGAGGGGGCGTCGGCAAAGCGCAAATTGACGACCTCGACCTGGTCGCCGCGCTTCTGGTCGAAGCCGATCGCCGAACGCACCAGCGTGGCGATGCGGTCGAGCTGATCCTTGGTGCGGTCCTGGTAGGCCAGATCGCCCTTATCGTTCTTGGAGTAGATGCCGTCGACCAGCACCGCGACCGAGATCCGGTTGACCCGGCCGGCCTCGGTCACTTCGGTCTTGGTGGTGCGGGAGATCTCGTAATTGTTGGTCTCTTCGCTCTTCTTGCTCTGGTCCTTGGCCGCGACGCCGCTGTTCTGCTGGTTGCCCGGCAACTCGTTGTTGACGGTGACCTGGCCGTTGTTGTCGGCGGTCATGCTCTGCTCTTCGCGGGTCTGGCTCGAGCGCAGCACGCGGCCTTCGGGATCGAACTTGTCCGAGGTCTGGGTGATCTTGTTGAAGTCGAAATCGGCGGAGAGCTGGACCCGGGCGCGCCCCGTCCCCACCACGGAGGAGACGATGTCCTCGACCTGCTTGCGCATCCGCTTCTCGAAGGCAGTGCGGCGCTCGTCGCCGATCTGCTGGTCCGGATCGGTCTGGGCGCCGTCGGCGAGCAGCTGCCCGGTCTCGTCGACGATCGAGACCCGCTGCGGCTTCAGGCCGTTCACGGCCGAGGCGACCAGGTGGCGGATGGCGCGGATCTGCTGGGCTTCGAGCGCGCCGCGGACCCGGACCACGATCGAGGCCGACGGCTCCGGCGCCTCGCGCGAGAATAGCGGACGCTCGGGCAGCACCAGATGGACGCGGGCGGCCTGGATGCGGTCGATGGCGCGGATGGTGCGGGCGAGCTCACCTTCCAGCGCGCGGAGATGGTTGATGTTCTGGACGAAAGAGGTGGTGCCGAGCGCGTCCGACTTGTCGAACACCTCGTAGCCGACCCCGCCGCCCTTGGGCAGGCCGCCCTCGGCGAGCTTCATCCGCAGGCGGGTGACCTTGTCCTTGGGCACCATGATGATGGTGCCCTCGTTGCGCAGCTCGAACTGGATGCCCTGGCGCTCCAGGTCCTTGATAATGCCCGAGGAGTCCTCGACGCTGAGGTCGGTGAACAGGGTCGTCATCTGCGGCGTGGTGACGCGCATGATGACGAACGCGAAAAAGCCGACAAGCGCGGCGGTAACCGCGATCATCGCCCCGAACCGGGCGGCTCCGATACCCTTCAGAAAGTCCGCAAGACCTTGCAAGCAACCGCCCCGATAGATTCGGCTGCTTTCACAGGAAAGGCCGACTGGGCAATTATTGCCTAGGTGATGGTTTCGATATGGTTAACGAAGGTTAAGAGCTGCGACAAAAGTAGCGCCATGAAAAAAATCGGCCTCGCGAGGCGAGCCCGATTTTCGTCAAAAGCCGCAGATTTCCGGATTGCCTACTGGCGGTATTGCTGGATGCGGGTGGTGCGAAGCCCCGCCAGACCGTGCTGGTCGATGGAAAACTGCCAGGAAAGGAATTCGTCTACCGTCAGGGTATAACGGCTGCAAGCCTCCTCAAGGGAGAGAAGCCCGCCACGCACAGCGGCAACGACTTCGGCCTTGCGGCGGATAACCCAGCGTTTGGTGCCGGGTGCGGGCAGATCTGCAATCGTCAGCGGACTGCCGTCCGGCCCGATGACGTATTTTACCCTCGGGCGATGGGGTTCTGTCATGGCGTACTCACAAACTCTCAACCACTGAACTCACGCCACAACCATAGGCATCGCGGCTTAAAAATCCGCTAAGCCTAAGGCTTCAATACAATTCTCGTTGAAAATGGCTGGAACGCAGCCGTCTCGACCGGCGGGAAGGGTGCATCCAGGCAGGCCGAGGGGGTATTTTAAATACTTTACTAACGAACGAGGCCTGCGCGGGGTGTCGCAAGGCCTCTCAACCGTGCACCCAGGCCTTAATTGCTGGCCGTGGCGATGATGCTCTTCACCTGGCTCAGGGTGTAGCTGGCGCCGTCGATGGTGAGCAGCGGCGGCGACTGGGTCAGGTCGACGGACGACACCGTGCCCTGCACCTGCGCGGCGATACCGACATTGTTGTTGGCGACATCCTTGCCCGTGGCCGAGATCGTGTACTTGCCGTCGGGCCATTGCGTGCCGTCGTTGCCCATGCCGCTCCAGGTGAACGGAACGTCGGCGCCGGCGCCGGCGGTATATTTGCCGGTGAACACGGTCTGGCCGCTGGCATTGGCGACGGTGATGTCGACCGTCGCGTCGCTGGGCACGTTGAGATGCCAGGTCGCCGACGAATTCGTCATGGACGCCGTAGTGCCGTCAACCAGGGCGGTTTTGCCGACGAAGCCGAGCGCCTTGGGTCGCCTGCGTGGTCTGTTGCAGGGTGACCAGCTGGGAGAGCGAGTCGTTGGTCTTGAGCTGCTGCTCGACGCCGGCGAACTGCACCAGCTGCTGGGTGAACTGGTTGGTGTCGAGCGGATCGAGCGGGTTCTGGTTCTGCAGCTGCGTCGTCAGCAGCGTCAGGAAGGTCTGGAAGTTGCCCGCCAGCGTCGCGCCGGTGGTCGAGCCCAGGCTCGAGCTCGACGTGGAGGATTTCGTCAGATCGGTCGTGCCGGAGACGACCGAAGGAGCGGTGGCGCCAGTCGTGGTGGTCATGTCTCGATACTCCTCACACTCTGATGTCGACGCCGCTGCTCGATCCGAGCATGCGGCCGTAGCTGCGCCCGACCGGGGCTGTGGGAACTGCTTCCTCGTCGCTGATGATCAGCCGGCGGGCATTACCGCCATTGTCGTTGTTCTGGCCGGAGTTCTGGCCCGACGAATTCTGGTCGCGCAGGCTGAAGGACAGCCCATTGCTGCCGGTCTTGAGGCCGGCATCGTCGAGCGCGCGCTGCAATTGCGGCGCGTCCTGCCGCAGCATCTGCAGCGTCTCCGGCTTCTCGACGGTGAGATGCGAGGTGATCTGGCCGTTGCGGTCGACATTGATGCGGACATCGATGCGGCCGAGGTCGAGCGGATCGAGGCTGATGTCGAACCGGGTCTTGCCCGCGCGTGCGGCCGCCGCGATCTCGATCGGCACGCCACTGATCGGAATGGCGTTGGCATTCGCCGCGGTCGCGGTGAGCGTCGCGGTCGTGGCCGAAGTGGTATTGGTCAGCGGCGCCTGCACGGCAGAGGCTGCCAGCGCGCTGGTGTCGGTCGTGGGGACAGCGGCCTGCGTGCCCGCATGGGCATGCGGTGCTGCCGTCGCCGGTGTCGCATCGGCCGTGCGGTCGGAAGTCCCAGCCTTGGCGTCGGCCGCGTTCGCATCGATTGGCGGCTTGTCGGCTTGCGGATGCACCGCGTTGGCGGACGCTGCCGTCGCCGGAGTCTGCGCGGCGTTCGCCTTGCCGGTGTCCTGGCCGATATTGGAGACGTCGCTCCCACCTTGCGCGGTCGCGACGGCCTTGAACGAAGTTTTTGGCGTGCCCTGGTCGACGGCGGCGATCAGGCCGCCATTGGGCTTCGCATCGGTCGCGGTCGCGTCGGTCGTGGCATCGGCCAGCGTCGCCGAGGTAGCGGCATCGACCTTGGCGCCCGCGGTCTTGGCGCTCTTGTCGCCCGGCGTCGCGGTATCGGTCTTGGCGCCGGCAATCTGCGCCGCGGTGGATGCGCTGGCGGCGATGCCGGCGGCGGCGATCGTCAGCGGCGAGGAGGCGGTGCTGGCGGCCTGGTTCGCGGCCGCGTTCGGATCGAGCGGCACGACCGGCGCGGCCACCACGATGCTGGGGTCGGGCACGGCGGCCTGCGTCGGGTCAATCTGCGCGGTTGCGGCGGCATCGACAGCGGCAAGGCCATCGGTGCCGTCGGTCTTCTTATCCTTGGTGTCGTCGGACTTGTCCGCCGATTTGGCGTCGGATGTCTCGGACTTGTCCTTGGTCTTGCTATCCGCCCTGGCCGGATCGGCCGTTGTGTCGTTCTTGGTATCGTTCTTGGCCGGCGCGGAATTGTCGGTGTCGTCACTGGCCTTGCTCTGCGAGGACGGGTCGGTCGCCGAATGATCGCGCGGGCTCTTGTCCGAGGACGACGAGGAATCGGTCCGGCGCGGTGCGGTGTCCGGGGACGACGCGCTGTCGCTGATAGCTTGAGTGTTGCTGTCGACCAGCGAACCGAAGGAGTCGTTGGACGTGTCTTTCGACGCCTGCGACCGGGCAGGCTTTTGCTGCGCGCTCTGGACTTGCGCGCTTGCCGCTACATCTGACGTACGACCGACCACAGGCGACCCCTCGGAAACATCTTCGGCATAAGAGATAGCAAGGAGCGGGCCAGCCCCGCGCCTCGGTGTTTTATCAAGATAAATCAATGATTTGAAGAATCGTCCCCGCTGCTGCAAGGCCTTTCAAAGCCCCGTCATTTCTGCCTCCCCGGCAAGAATTGCCCTAACTGGCCGCCCCCATGATTGCTTCACCGGAAGGCCGCCTATATTAAAGAGACAGCTCTCAGCCGCTTTCGACCGGGCAAGCCGCCCTTCGGGAACCAAAGTTCCCGGGGATCGCTTATGTCCCGCCGGAAGCATCCAGCGGATCGCCCAACGCCGCCGTCACAACGCTTTAAGGCCCATGCTCAACAGTCTGGATCTCGAAGGCCGTCCTGAGGATACCAGGGTCGTCGTTGCCATGTCGGGCGGCGTCGATTCATCGACGACGGCTGCGCTTTTGAAGGCGGAAGGCTATGACGTCATCGGCATCACGCTGCAGCTCTACGACCATGGTGCCGCGACCCACCGCAAGGGCGCCTGCTGCGCCGGCCAGGACATCCACGACGCCCGCGACGTCGCGGCCAAGCTCGGCATTCCCCATTACGTGCTCGACTACGAGGACCGCTTTCGCGAGTCCGTCATCGACAATTTCGCCGACAGCTACGCGCTCGGCGAGACGCCGGTGCCGTGCATCGAGTGCAACCGCTCGGTCAAGTTCCGCGACCTGCTCAAGACCGCGCGCGAGTTAGGGGCGACCGCGCTCGCCACCGGCCATTACGTCGCCTCGCGCCGCCGCGCGGACGGCTCGCGCGCTCTGGTGTGTGCCGCCGATGCCGATCGCGACCAGAGCTACTTCCTGTTCGCGACCACGCAGGAGCAGCTCGATTACTTGCGCTTTCCGCTCGGCGACATGACCAAGCCTGAGACGCGCGAACTGGCGCGGCGCTTCGGTCTCGCGGTCGCCGACAAGCACGACAGCCAGGACATCTGCTTCGTGCCCACAGGGCGCTACACCGACATCATCACCCGACTGCGGCCGAACGCGATGGACCCCGGCGAGATCGTCGATCTCGACGGCCGCGTGCTCGGCCGGCATAACGGCATTGCCAATTTCACCATCGGCCAGCGCCGCGGCCTCGGCATCGCCGCCGCCGCGCCGCTGTTCGTGGTGCGGCTGGAGGCCGCCAACCGCCGCGTCGTCGTCGGCCCGCGCGAGGCGCTGAAGATGCACCGCATCGTGCTGCGCGACGTCAACTGGATCGGCGACGGCGACATCGACCGCGCGATCGGCGCCGGCCTCGAAATGTTCGTGCGCGTGCGCTCGACCCGCAGCCCCCAGCCGGCATGGCTGCGTGGCACGAACGGCCATTACGAGGTCGAGCTCGTCGCAGGCGAAGAGGGTGTCTCGCCGGGCCAGGCCTGCGTGTTTTACGACGCGCCCTCGGGCCAGGCGCGTGTGCTCGGCGGCGGCTTTATTCAAAGCGCCGCCGCGAAGGCTGCGACCGGCACGGCACGTCCGCTCGCCGAAGCCGTGCGCGGCTAATCCATGAAATCGGGCGGCACTCTCGCGACACCGGAAGTGCGCCCCCTCTCCCGCCTGCGGGAGAGGGTTGGGTTGAGTGGGCTCTCTCCACCCGCGATATATCGCGAGCGGATAAAGCCCTCACCCGGCGCTACGCGCCGACTTCTCCCGCAAGCGGGAGAGGTGCCAGACCGCGCGCGGGGCTGACTTCGATCTCACCAATAATCAATTCTCGATAGAGTTTGGCGTAAGGGCAGGGGCATGGCAGCAGACATCTCGCGGGCCGGGGTCGAGAAGGCCTATGGCCGCTGGGCGCCGGTCTACGATCTCGTGTTCGGCAAGGTCTTTGACGCTGGCCGGCAGTCGACCATCATCGAGGCCGACCGCATCGGCGGCCGCATCCTCGACGTCGGCGTCGGCACCGGGCTTTCGCTGTCGGACTATGCGCGCACCACAAAGATCTGCGGAGTCGACATTTCCGAGCCGATGCTGCGCAAGGCGCAATCGCGCGTGCGTGCGCTGCGCTTGAGCAATGTCGAGGTGCTCTCGGTGATGGATGCGAAGAATCTCGCCTTCCCCGAAAACTTCTTCGACGCGGTGGTCGCGCAATATGTCATTACCGCCGTGCCCGATCCCGAAGGCACGCTCGACGAGTTCGTGCGCGTCTTGAAGCCCGGCGGCGAGCTGATCCTCGTCAACCACATCGGGGCGGAAACGGGTTTTCGCAAACTCTCCGAACTCGCGTTTGCCCCGCTCGCCCGCCGTCTCGGCTGGCGTCCGGAATTTCCGTGGCAGCGACTGGTCGACTGGGCCGCAAAACACGGCGGCGTTACGCTGGCCGAGCGCCGCCCGATGCCGCCGATGGGACACTTTTCGCTGATCCGCTACCTCAAATCGTAATGTTCGGGGTGGGAACAGGGCGCACATCCCGCGCGTTTTCCGCCCATGCGCACGACATCAAACATCATTCTGGCCAGCCTCCTGATCGCCGCCTCCGGCAGCGCGATCGCGCAGGCCCCGCCCGCCCCGGCGACGCCGCCGCAAGCGACCGCGCCGCCATCCCCGCAGCACGCCACCAGTTGCACGCCGCAGGATCCCCGCCCCAACCGCCAGGCCGACGGCACCACCACGGGCCAGTCCCGGGAACCGCTCGGCGACAAGCTCGCCAAATCGGACGGCGTGCTCTGCCCGCCCTCCGGCGTCGATCCCGAGATGCACGCGCCGGCGCCCAGCACGAACGGCGCCATGCCTGTCATCCCGCCCCCCGGCAGCCCCGGCGGTGACCCGACGGTAAGGCCGAAATAGGCCAATTCTGTCTCCCGATCTCGTCATGACCGGGCTTGTCCGGACCAGTCCGGCCATCACGGGTGTGGCTGGAAATCTGGTCCCGAAATAGGTCCAATTCGCTCCCCGAAGCGGACTTGTTCCGCCGTAGCTTCAGCAAAGGCGGAAGCTTACGCAAACGCGGATTGACAGCCCGCCGCCCCCTCCCTTATATGCCGCGCGTTCGCGAGATCGGCCGTATCAGGCCCTCGCGACCCTGTGGCGGGGTAGCTCAGCTGGTTAGAGCACGGGAATCATAATCCTGGGGTCGGGGGTTCGAGTCCCTCTCCCGCTACCACGTATCCCCCACTATTGTGGTGGGCCTCCGGAAAGACCTCCCCGCCTATCAGGCTGGCCAGTCTACCTTTGACTTCGACCTCGAAGCCCTTCCAAGGTCCCTTTGGATGGACCGTGACGCTGTGCACGAGGGTCCGAAAATCTTCCACTAGGGAACCGCGGTCGTCCTCTGCCTTCGAATGGCCAGACATTGTCTCGGCAAGCGCGTTCACTGAACTGATGTAGCGATCCAAGGCAGATGGGTGGAGCGCGACGGGAACGGGGACTTCTTCGAGCGCGGTCATTTCGGCCTCGACGCGCAGCCGCTCTTCCTTGAGCTCCCCGATCCGCTGCTTGGCGTCCTCCTCAGATATGACGTACTTGATCACAAGATCAATGTTGCGTTGCCGCTCACCTTCGATCCGGTCACGTTTCGCCGCCAGTCGCGCACGCACCGCGACCGCGTCCCCCGCAAGCCGCTCTCGTTCGCTGTTATAGCCGCGCACATAAGCCTCGATCAGCCGCGGATCTTTTAATTCCTCGGCCATGCCACGAAGCACAAGCCTTTCGATATCGCGCAGATAGATGATCCTGCGATTTGAACAAATGCCGCCCTCGCGAACCGCAGAACAACGAATCCTAGTCTTTCCAGTCTTGTCACGGTCATGAACCGACATTCCGGACCCACAACAACCGCAGCGAAGAAGACCGGAGAGGAGATGCGGCGCCCGTCGCTTCACGTGGCTGGCCAAGTGGCTCTTCTTGGTCTTTAAAGCGTGAGCCTGCTCCCAAATCGACTGTTCGACGATGCGTACCTGAGGCGCCTCGATGCTCTGCCACTCATCACGAGGGTTCGGGCGAGATAATCGCTTGCCCGTATCAGGATCTTTGACCATCCGGACTTTGTTCCAGACGATACGGCCGGCATAGAGTTCGTTGAATATGAGCCCGGCACCACGCTGGGCGTTGCCATTGATCGTCGACGCGTTCCATCGCTGGCCTCGCGGTGGACGAACGTTTTCTCGGTTGAGATCGTGTGCAATGTCCCGGGGCGTTCGTCCCGCGGCATATGACGTGAAAATGCGCCGTACGATCTTAGCTTCGTCTTCGACTATTTCAAGTTCACCGGGTTTGCCGGGAACGGCTCGATATCCGTAGGCACGCCCACCGGCGTGTCGACCGTCTCGTATCACACCGGCCATGCCGCGACGGACCTTCTTCGCTCCGTCTTCGCGCTGCATCTGTCCAACGAGGCCGCGAATTCCAATCAAAATCGAGTCCGCAGTGCCATCATGAACGGCTTGGATTTCGATCCCTTGGAAAGATAGCCTTTTGTGGATGCCGGCCAGGTCTTCCATATCACGTGAAAGCCGATCCAGCGCTTCCACAATGACAACGGTGAAACGTTGTTGGCGCGCCGCATCCATAAGCTGCATCAAGCCATCGCGCCCGAATACAGAGGCCCCAGAACGAGCCTTGTCCGCGAAAGTCGCAACGACGTCGAGTTGATGACGGGCCGCATAGCCCCTGCACAGAGCAATCTGATCTTCAGTCGACTTTTCGTTCTGAAGCTCGGTCGAGAACCGAGCATAAACTGCTGCGGGCTTCATATTGAACACCACCGCTGATGCGCTTCTCGCCGGCGGCATCAAGATGATCTTTCATCAGCCGCTCACTCTCAAACACATGATCGCGCCTCGCGTCGGCTATTGCAAGAGCTTCAACAAACTTGACCAGAGCAGGATCAATGTCACGTGGGGTTACACATCGTGGTGCATGATGAAACACTTCCCTCGTCTTCGTACGTTTCATCCCCGCAAGATGCTGCGTGGAGTCCACGAATGGCAGGCCGCTTACACGTCGGTCGTAGAATTGGATACGATTGAAAGCGGAACGGACACACTCTCAGAAGCGGAAAAATCAGGAGCGGAGCTTTTGTTCTGGCAGCGGTCAGGTCGGGAATTCACTGGCGTCACTTTGTGCAAAGCCCCGCAACCAGACCGATATGAGCGGCGGGCTAAGCGATCGGCTTCGTTGATGTGGCTGTCTTTTGTTTCAATCCGATCGCGTTCGTTGCGCTGCGGTTGGGTCGTTTCTGGTGCGAAACTGGTGCTGTCACCTGCTCGTGCAGATGAGTCGGGATTGACATCGATAGCTCTCTATCGCTGAACTCTCTTCAGGATGATCATCAAGCGGATCGATTTGGCTCCCTCTCAAGGCTGAAACAGGGGTTCGATTCCCCTAGGGAGCGCCAGCGGCTTCAGAACCGCTGAGATATCAAAAACATCACGCAAATCATGGCTTTGACTGCGCTCAGGTGGTAGCACTCGGTCGTAGCTTTGATGCGCGCGTTGATGGGACTGATCAAAGACAGAAACGGGACGTACTACGCCCAGCGGAAGGTGCCTGAGCGCCTCCAAGAGGCTGTTGCGCGTGTGCTCAACACCGGCCGGGACCGACAGGTGTTCCTCAAGAAGTCACTCGGCACCAAGCACCTAAAGGCGGCCAACGTGGCGGCCACACACGTCCTCGCGGATTTCGACCGGACGCTTGCTGATGCTGAGGCGCTGCTGAAGGACCGCCCTGTCATCCCATCGCTCACTGATGCGCAAATAAAGCGCATGGCCGAAACTTACTACGCGGCTCGGTTGGCGAATGACGAGGAGGAACGCCGCGAGGGCACTGACTCCGAGCCCTTGTTTCAAAGCATCGCAGCGCAGCTCAGCGCGGCGGGTATCGAACATCAAACCCCATTTGCCGTTGGCGTGACGCCAGAGGCGGGTTTGTCGGACCGCGAAGTTCTGAAGCGCGCTGGCACACTCGAATACGAGCTAGCCATCGTCCCCCCAGCATTGGCTCGCGGTGACATAAGTGTCATCCGAGAGGAGCTGGACGAGTTGCTGAATGATTTCCAACTCAACGTTGACCGCAAGAGCCAGTCGTACCGAAAGCTCGGCATGGCGGTGCTAACAACTTACGTTCGCGCTCTCAGAAACATTGAGAGACGGAATGCGGGCGAAGCGGTTGAGACACCCCCATCTGCCTACGTGTTCCCTGAGCTTCCTACGGGCGAGCAGGGGGGCACGCTACGCGAAGCCTTCGAGGGCTGGAAGAAAGAGCGCGAGAGGCCCGAGGGTACGGTGCACGAATACGGTCGCGCCGTTGAAATGTTCATCCAACTTCACGGCAACCTTCGGGTCTCGGAGATGAGACGCTCTCACGCGCGCACCTTCCGTGAAGCGCTTCAATTGGTGCCCAAGCAGCGCAAAGGCCCACTCCTGAAGGCATCGTTGCCGGAATTGAGCGAGTACGGGCGTACGCACCCCTCCCTCCCAAAGGTCTCTCCGGGCACCGTGAACAAGCAACTGGGCGCCGTGCAGGCGATTGCTGGGTGGGGTCACCACGCTGGCCTAGTGCCCGAGGATGTCCCGTGGTCTGATCCGTTCAGCGAAATGAGGCTGGAGGAGGAGCAATCCGAACGCGAGCCATTTGCTGCCCGCGACCTGCAGACCATCTTCAACGCTCCTCTGTTCACCGAGCACAAGCTCCCCATCGGCGCGAAGGGAGACGCGGGGACATGGTTGCCATTACTCGCACTATTCGCAGGGGCGCGCCAAGCGGAGTACGCAGGCCTTCGTGTGTCTGACATCCGTGAGGACGAGGAGACAGGAATTCCGCTCATGTGGTTCACGCGCGACACCAAGGCAGGACGGCGGCTCAAGACGAAAACATCAGAGCGCGTCGTACCCGTGCACCCCCAGCTCGCAGGGCTGGGTTTTCTTGATTACGTGGCCGAACAGCGCAAACAAGGTGAGCGGGCTTGGCTATTCCCTACGGTCGCCCCTGATCAGAAGGGCGCGCTTAGTGCTTGGTCGAAATGGTGGGGCCGCTATCTGCGCAACCACGTCGGCATCAACGACCCTAACAAGGTGTACCACAGCTTCCGCCATGGGTTTCAGGACGCTCTCCGGCGCACCACGCCGGATGAGGAGTTGCGGAGACGCCCTGACAGGACGAAGCAGCAGCAAATCAGTTGGCCGGACCTACGGTGCCAAGGAGATGTTGCGACGTTGGGGTGCCCGAACCCTCAAGCGAGCAGTTGATGACATCTCGTATCCCGGTCTGGACCTGTCGGGTCTCCGCACGTCAAAATCCGTAAAGCGCACGCGCGGCACCTAGGTGACCCCGTGATCGGGGAAGGCCACTCTGGCGCACGGCGAGAACTGCGTCCGTTAACGTACGAGGAGCGGACAAGGCCGAAGCAGTTCGGCAGGTCGCGGTTTGACCCAACGCAGACATTCGTGTTCGGAGCTGCCCCGAAGGGCTATGCTTAAAACCGCAGCGGGATAAATCAGTCTGGCGCATCTCAAGTTGTGCTTTAATGCGCCAGATCAACCACAAGCCATCTTAGGGAGAGAGCGAATGACCCGAAACAGGATTGCGATTGGCGTCGCCACTGCCATGTCACTTTGTCTCGCAACTCCAGCATCAACTCAGCAGGCAGAACCAGTCGCCGGAGGCGAACCTTTCGAAAAGATGCAGTCAGAGTTTGCAGAGGCTTATAACCGCAAGGATATCGCCGCCATGGCGGGTTTTTTTAGTGAGAATGGCGTGCGCATCACACCGGCTGGCATTTTCCGTGGCCGGGACGCCATCGGGCGCGAGCTGCGGAGAGTGGTGATCGATCTTGGCCTTCACGATTACAGTGTGCGCCGTACCGTCTCGCGTTTAGAGGGCGATATGGTTTTCAACGCAGGAGAATGGCAGGCGAAACTCGGTGATGGCCAACAGTTTCGCGGTTACTATTCCGCGCTCTTGGTTCGTGAAGGCGATGCGGTGAAAATCTTTGAGGAGACAGTCAACGTGGCAACGCCCTAAATGCGGAACCCGTGAGGTCGCCTCATTCGCACTTCGGCTGTTGGCCCATCGCGATCATTTTAGCGGGTCCGTCCCTCTACCGCTGTTCACCTCTAAGCGGACAACGTGCTGCGCTTCCGCAGGAAAAAAGGCCGCACCTGAGGCTCCAAATGGAAAACCTTGGGCGCGGCCAATGTTGATTAGGCGGCTTTTAGAAGGAAGCTCTTCGATCCCCTGCCTTTGCCTTCCGAACCATACGTGACCCCCAGCTCCCTGAGCTTCAGGGTCGTGCGGTGGTTACCGTCACGCAATGCCTTCTGCAGGTCCTTCCGCTGGTGAGGCTTGAGGCCAAACTCGCGGCCGATGAGGCTCATAGAGGTCCTCCCGGGGCTCCGATTTGACATGAAGGTCACCAGTCGTTCGTAGGGTAGACCACGCGCCACAAATATCTTGGGGCCATCAAGTTCAAAGTCCCAGTCTCGCACTGAGATGTTGGGCAACTCTTGACGGATGTACTCAAGTATCTCGGAGCCCCGCGCCCCGCTCGGCAGTACGATGAATGCGTCCGTGGGGGCACACCGGCCTTGCTCGTCTATGACCTTGCGAAGCCGTACCCGTCCCACCGCTTGTATGATGGATGTCGCGAGATGTCTCCGCTGCAGCAGCTCACGCACGTCGGCATGCTGCCGCCAACATGGGTTGTCGTGCCAGTCGTCATCCTGGACGCCTTTGAACGCAAAGAAGACGTTGGTGCCCCAAATGCGATCCATGAACGGTAGTCCGAAGATCACTACCGTATCAAAGTCCTTGTAGGCATTGCTGCCGTCGATTGCGCCCCAGTGGGCCGAGGCAACCTCGCTGACGCCGACTTCCGCCTGCGCGGGCACCAGATGCTCAACCTTCTTGTGGACGCAAAACAGGACTTTGCGGTCGGCCGATAGCCGTTCGGCGAGATTGGCCTGAAGTTGCGGGAAGCGTTTCGGCGCCAGTTCCTCCATCTTCGTTTTGCCGATGCTTGCGGTCCGGGTGACGTGGAGAGTGACGTTGCTGTAGTCGCGAACACCGGGAGGCGTCGGGATGATGTCTGCGCGGTCTTCCATTAGCTGGTACATCAGATCGACACCTGCCGTTGCGTCGAGCACCACCGGTCCCGGCAGCTCCAATGGGACCGCAAGGGCTGCAGAGTTTAGGGAGTGCTGGTTGCCGGTGAGCGCCATGAAGGCGTACTGATCCAACAGGGCCCCAGCGGCACCGAGTACCTTGTCGTACCGCATAGCGAGACGTTGACGCTCTCTCTCGTCCTCCCTTCCGATTTGCTTGTCGTACCGGAGCTGACGCATAGCGGCTCTTAGAGCGGTCAGGTCCGCTGACACCGGAGCGTCGCCCTGAACCCACGCCAGCGAAGTGCCGACCTGAAACCCGTCATTAAGGCCCGCGTGGACCACCATGCTTTCCCGCAGGGTTTCCAAGGCTGCTACTTCGGCCGCGTGAGCCAACCGAACTTCATGCGGTATCAGACCAATGAGGAATGTGAGGTCATCGAGTTTCACTTGGCTGTGCTCTACGACGTTCGCCAAGGCCTCATCGACGATGGTGAGAAGTCGTTTTCCGCCCCGCCAGTGAGTAAGTCTCTTCCATCGCTCTGCTTTAACACCGGACAGAGTTTTGTTTGCTCTGGTGTAAGCCTCATGTGTGATGACAACGATGTCACTGTCTTCGAGCTGCTCAGAAGTAACTCTATGGTTCGTATGGTCCGCAATTGCGACCTGACGACCGGCATAAGCGTTGATGTCCGACACCACTTCGTCGGCCTGAGCCTTGAGACGTGTTACGATCATGATGCCTATGGGGTTGACGCCGTCAGGCGCGCAGGCGTTCAGCTCGGCTTGGATGCCGGAGTAGACTACAGCACCCATGGTCTTGCCTGAGCCAGTCGGTGGTTGGAGAACACGCCAGCGGGTAAGTTGCCCCTGAGCTGTTGCTAAAATTGATTGTTGATAGGTGTTGGCCATAATGCGCCAGAGTTTCCTTAGGGGCTCACTGGCAGGCATGTTGAACTCTTCGGTCCACCGTTGGGTGAACCTATCGACAAAGGTTTGCGGCGGCACGAGAGCATACTGCTCGTGTAGGCCGATATGGGCTGTCATGGATTTGGAACTTGTCCGAGAATTTAATGGGGGTGGGATCTCTAAAGGATATTTCTCTAGAGGTTGGCCCCCCATTCTTGGGATCGGGGCACTTGGCGCCTTGATGTTGGCGGTGCCCAGCTATGGGCTGTCATCCCTTAAGGGCGCAGCTATGGGTTGGGATAAGTTGATTTGCTATGTGGCTGATCGCCTCTACCGGGGCTTACTCAGCTTGCCGGAGTCACCAAGGCCCCTTAGGCCTCATTAGTAGCAAGGCGCCACGAAAACCTAGGGCTCACCAGTGACGTCCGCAGGGCTTCCTGAAGGTCCCTGATGCGTCGTTGGGCGACAAAGGTTCACCGGTTTCTGGGGGAAGGCGTGGGGGGCCTATTAAAGCCTCTCGGTGCGAAGGTTGGCCTCTAAGCGCGGCGGTCATTTCCCGAGCCACCGCCACGGCCCTCAAAACCAGGCTCTTCACATTGAGAAGGTCAAGCCTGTGTCAATTTTCGTGATTGTCGTTTGAGATTGCGTCAAGAAATTCCGTCACCTCGCCCAGCAGTAGCTTGGCCTTATGGGCGGGCTTGGCGCGTGTGTAAGTGAGGACGATGTTGAGCGCTTTGGCCTTCACCTGAGGAGACGTCGGGCCTACAGCGAGCACGAAGGCCTGTCGTAGCGCCCCCTCCGCCAGCCCGTCATCCGTCGCAGGCACACGGAAGCCTTTGTACAACACGGTTGCTGCATCGGAATCATCAGGTATCTCCCCGGTCTTCTTCAGGGCTACGATGAACTTGTCAGCCAACTCGTCAGCCTGAGTCCATAAGCGCAGAGCCTCGGAACGCTTCATGCCATCGGGAATACCGAGTCTGCTGAAGGCAGCAGAATTGCTCTTCGCTCCTTTGATGCGGTCTTTGTCACGCTGCTTCATGCGCTCGCGAAACTCGGGCGTCGCCCAAAGCTCCTTGAGACGCTCTGAGGTGGCACGGGTGGCCCGAGGGGAGCCCTTGGTACGAAGCGACTTCTTGCGGGGTTTGGGTTTGCGCGTCGTCGCGGATTTCTTCTTGGGATTTTGAGTGTTGGTCAAAGGATCTTCGTATGCGTGTGGAGAACGTTGCTACGCTGGCAGCAGGTTTCAGGAGGGCGCCCTAGGGTCTTTAGATGCGCTTCTCCTAAACGTCCCCCCGCTTACCGACTAAGTAACTGAAGCAACATTACTTTGCGTCCGTTTGATCGAAATAGAACACTGCTGCTGTAAGCTCGGCGGCGGCTGCGCCCTTTAAGCCCGGCCATTTGAAGCCGGGAGGGCCGAGGCGGCGAAAATAGGGTCCGGTGCTCGGGATGGGACCCAAAAAATTTGAGGGGGGGGCGGCGCTTACCCACCGTGTCCGCTTACCGAGAATGCTACCGCGCCGAACACTGCAGCGGGCACAGGCGCCTTAAATGGTCTCTCCTGTACAGCAATTCACTTGGTGGAAGCGTTGAGCCGGATGAGCAGCCGCGACACCGCGGTGGGGTGCCACACCTCCCCCCGAGGAGCCCTGATGCCCCTCGAATGAAGCTCATCAGCAATCCCGCGCACCGTGGTGATGCCTGAGCCGGTGATGTCTTCCACGATGCCCTTGAGGTCCGCTGCACGCTGGACGGCATTCTCTTTGATCTTCGCGACGGCATCCGCATTGCCGATCTGCTTGCCCTGGAGCGCGCGGGCACCGTTGGGGTTGCCGAGCTTCACGCCCCGTGCCTTGGCAGCGGCAAGGGCCGCCTTGGTGCGTTCGCCAATAAGCCCCACCTCTAGCTCAGCCACCGAGGCCATCTGTGTAAGAAGGAATCGCCCCATGGCTCC
This sequence comes from Bradyrhizobium sp. LB13.1, assembly GCF_054056815.1. Classification (NCBI taxonomy): domain Bacteria; kingdom Pseudomonadati; phylum Pseudomonadota; class Alphaproteobacteria; order Hyphomicrobiales; family Nitrobacteraceae; genus Bradyrhizobium; species Bradyrhizobium sp. LB13.1. The sequence goes on from NZ_JBSRYQ010000001.1 coordinate 1,711,268, forward strand.
CGGAGGTACGCTGGGAAGGTCGCAGAACACGAGGTCTACATTGCTTGCCGCGAGCGCCCTCAGAAGATCAACATCACGGGTGAGCCGGTCGAGCTTCGCGAAGACCACCTTGGCGCCTGACACCTTGGCGTGGGCCAAAGCGGCAGTGAGCTTGGGTCGGTCGTTGCGCTTGCCGCTTTCGACCTCAACGTACTCGGCGAGCACCTTCCACTTTCCGCCGTTCAGGTAGCTCTCGACAGCCGCTCGCTGAGCTTCGAGGCCCAGCCCGCTCTTGCCCTGCTTGTCCCGCGACACTCGCAGGTATGAAACAAATTTGCCCTCAGCCATGGTCCGGCCGCTCCACACAAACTGATGTAACGAACGTTAGATCAATTTGTAACATGTCGATCCGACCGCTTTCGTATCTCTTTGGGAATCCCTGCGATTCCGTTTTGCATGGCTCTCACACGTGTCCGCCGAAGCAAGTGCGGCCTGAGGATAAGCGGGATAGCCGAAAGGTATTTAGAACAAAAGGAGGTCGAGGAACCCGAGCATGGTACAATGAGTGCAACCGAGGCGAGTCGCTGGAGAAGGCATGAACGTGCAATCGAAGCCGTCCCGTAAGGTCGGCGCTAGCTACTGGAGTACCCTGACGGAGGAGCAGCTTCTCCGTACCGCCTTCACCACCAATGACCCCAGAGAACTTAGAAGGGCTGATAGAAGACGTACCTGCCACCCATGAGCTGCCGTTTGTCGAGCTTTGGTACGATTTCCGAGGCACCAAGCGAGAGCGACTTCGGTGTGTTCACTGTCGCTACCACAATCATCTCGCCGGATACGTCATCAGGACGACTGAAGGGCAACGTTTTTTGGTCGGCCATGAGTGCGGGGACAAACTCTATGGTGCCGATTTCGAAATCTTGCGAAGCGACTACGACCAAGCTCGTGATCACGCGTCTAACCTCCGTCGCTGGAACAATCTGCAAGCAGTTCTGCCCGCGTTCCTAGAATGGCTTTCCGACCTTCAGTGTTGTTCTGCCGTGCGGACGTACAGGGACACGAAGAGGGTCTTCCGAGAAGAGTTGCCGAGGTTGTTCGGCGCGGTCGCGGTTGCTCTCTTGAAGGACAAAGGCGTGTTGAGCGTAGATGAGCGGCTGCGAGACTTCGAGGGCGAGAACCGAGCGGTGGAGCGCTATGAGCGTGACAAGAAGGAGTGGGATGAACTTGCCCCAGCGGAACGCAAGGACCGCAAACGCAAGTATGGCTTTAGGGCACCGCAACCGCCCCAACTACCAATGTTCAAAGTGATCCCGAAGCCGGTCATGACGGTGCGCGCAGCCAACTTTTTCTCTGATGATCCACTACCGCACCAACGACTTGCCGACGTTCTCACGGGATTTGAAGAACTCGTCTCAGAAATTAGCGCCGCAACCCTTAAGGCAGCGGCCCACGAAGGACGCAAAGATGACCTGCACCGAGAGCGCAGGCTCTTGTTCGCTCATTCGTTCAAGGGTGTTTTTCGTAGGTTTGCCGCCCTTCTAGAAATCATCCGAGCTTGCGTTGAGGACGTGCGAGAGATGGATGCCTTGTTTAGGCCCGACAGTTTGGCAGTGCTCGTGAATTGGGCGAACAGTCACCCGAAGATCAGGGAGCGGTTCAAGATGAGCGGCCGTGGATTGATGGAAGACGACCCTGACAGCTTCGACCCGCTGCCTGTCGTGATGCTTCCGGCCTCGTTTGCCAATCCATCCTTACAGCGAATGGAGGCGTTCGTTACAGCCGTCAATTCGCCTCTGGATGCGACGGTCTCTTTGGCGACGGAGGTTGCCAGCGGTCTTCCTGAATGACGATCATCTTCGAAGGCATGCGGCCGAGGCGATTGAGTAGGATCACGAAATGGCGTTGACCAAGAAGAAGCGATACAAGCGGACCAAGTTCACTCCAGAAGTGTTGCGGGAGGCATTAAGCCGGACAGGCCCAGCCGACAAAATGAGATCGGTTTCGATGGATGTCGAATTGGCAAATGAGGTCGAGTGGTCTTTCGACGAACTCAACGAGTTTCTTGCCGCCTACCGCGCGAGCGACATCCAGAGCGCGCATATGAACTTCCAGGAGTTGGGTGGAATGGCGAATCTCACCGTCTCATTTTCGGGGCATGCCACGCGAGTGAGAGTTCAAAAGACCTTAAGGAGCGAGATTGAGCGCGTCTTTGAGGTCTTTGAGGGTTCGGTAGATGCTTGTGCTCTGCCAAAGGAGACGGAGCAGTCCATAAAAGACAGGCTAGTCATCTTTGTGGGTCACGGTCGAAATCCGGCTTGGCGGGACGTCAAGGATCACTTGCAAGACAAGCATGGTTACCAAGTCACCGCGTATGAGACGGGTCCTCGCGTCGGACTTCACATTGCCGACGTTCTGGAAGCGATGGAGGATGAGGCGAGTTTCGCAATCTTGGTTATGACCGGCGAAAATGAAGACCAGAAGGGCGAACTGCACGCGCGAGAAAACGTCATTCACGAGGTGGGACTGTTTCAGGGACGCTTAGGCTTCCGCCGAGCAATTGTGCTGTTGGAAGATGGTTGCTCTGAGTGTCATTCGGCCTGCAATATTGACCCCTAAGCCGGGGGATCGGCGTCCAAAATTGACCCCCTACAGGTTGGTCTGTTGCGCTGCCTGCTTCGTAACAAAGCAGGTGGTGGGGGATGCTGATCGTGGAGACGATTGCCCGGATCCGGCGCGAGCACTTCATCAAGGGCAAGACGATCAAGGAGATCGCCCGTGACCTGAAGGTGTCGCGGAACACGGTCCGGAAGGTGCTGAGGTCGGGAGAGACCTCATTCGAGTACGAGCGGCAGGTGCAGCCGCGGCCAAAGCTCGGACAATGGGCAGTCGAACTTGACGGGCTGCTTGCGTCGAACGTGACTAAATCCGCTCGTGAACAGTTGACGTTGATCCGGATCTTCGAAGAGCTGCGCGGCCGCGGCTATGACGGCGGTTACGATGCGGTGCGGCGTTACGCCAGGCGCTGGAGCAAAGAACGCGGGCAATCGACCGCAGCCGCTTATGTTCCGCTGAGCTTTGCCCCAGGCGAAGCCTACCAGTTCGACTGGAGCCACGAGGTGGTCTTGCTGAGCGGCACCACGGTGATGGTGAAGGCCGCCCATGTCCGGCTCTGTCACAGCCGCATGCTGTTCGTGCGAGCCTATCCGCGGGAGACGCAGGAGATGGTGTTCGACGCCCACGACCGGGCGTTCGCCCTGTTCAAAGGCACCTGCACTCGCGGCATCTACGACAACATGAAGACCGCGGTAGAGACGATCTTCGTCGGTAAAGGGCGTCTCTACAACCGCCGCTTCTTGCAGATGTGCAGCCACTATCTGGTCGATCCGGTCGCCTGCACGCCAGCGTCGGGCTGGGAGAAGGGGCAGGTCGAGAACCAGGTCGGGCTGGTCAGGGAACGCTTCTTCACGCCGCGGCTGCGGTTCAAAAACCTCGACGAGTTAAACGCCTGGCTGCTCGACAAATGCATCGCCTACGCCAAGGCTCATCGCCATCCGGAGTTGGTTGATCAGACGATCTGGGACGTGTTCGAAGCCGAACGCCCCAAGCTCGTTCCCTATGCCGGCCGCTTCGACGGCTTCCATGCCGTGACGGCGTCGGTCTCGAAGACCTGCCTGGTGCGCTTCGACAACAACAAGTACTCGGTCGCAGCCAGCGCAGTCGGACGACCGGTCGAGGTTCAAGCCTATGCCGATCGCATCGTGATCCGTCAGGATGGACGCATCGTTGCCGAGCACCCGCGATCCTTTAGTCGCGGCGATACCGTCTACGACCCCTGGCATTATGTGCCGGTGCTCGTCCGCAAACCCGGCGCCCTGCGCAACGGTGCTCCCTTCAAGGACTGGGTGCTGCCGGCCGCGATCGAGCGGATCCGGCGCAAGCTTGCCAGCACCGACGATGGCAATCGGCAGATGGTCGACATCCTCAACGCGGTGCTGACTGACGGTCTCCCCGCGGTGGAAGCGGCCTGTGCCGAAGCGCTCAGTCACAGCGTCCATTCCGCAGATGTCGTTCTCAATATCCTGGCCCGGCAACGTGAACTCGCCCCACCGGCCAACATCATGACGCCGGCCGCACTGACGCTCCGTCATGCACCGATCGCCGATTGTGCCCGCTACGACAACCTCCGGAGGACCATCTGATGGAACGAACCCAAATCTTCGACCTCATGGGCGAACTCAAGCTCTATGGCATGAAGGCGGCCTTCGACGAGATCATGGCGATCGCTGTCAAACGCCAGCACGAACCTCAGCGCATTGTCGGCGACCTGCTCAACGCCGAGATCAATGAGAAGCAAGCCAGGTCGATCAAATACCAGCTCACCATTGCCAAGCTGCCACTTGCCAAGGACATCGCCGACTTCCAGTTCGATGGCACGCCAATCAATCAGACTCTCGTCAATGACCTCGCCGGCGGCGGCTTCATCGCCCAGCAACGCAACGTCGTACTGGTTGGCGGCACCGGCACAGGCAAAACCCACCTGGCCATTGCCATCGCCAGAAGCTGCATCCGCGATGGCGCTAGAGGACGCTTCTACAACGTCGTCGACCTCGTCAACCGGCTCGAGACCGAGACCCGCAACGGACGGCAAGGACGGCTCGCCGAGCATCTGACCCGGATGGACTTCATCGTGCTGGATGAACTCGGCTATTTGCCCTTCGCCCAGTCGGGTGGCCAGCTTCTGTTCCACCTCGTCAGCCGGCTCTATGAGCGCGCCTCCGTCATCGTGACGACAAATCTCGCCTTCGGCGAATGGCCGAGCGTGTTCGGCGACGCCAAGATGACCACCGCGCTGCTCGACCGGTTGACCCATCACTGTGACATCGTCGAGACCGGCAACGACAGCTGGCGGTTCAAAAGCCGAGACGACGATCACGCCACCCGCGCTCGTCTCGCCTCCGCTATCCCGGCCAGCTCCGACGAGACGAGCGCTACCAGCAAACATCGCCGCGCAAAGGGGTCAAAATTGGACGCCGATGAGGGGTCAAAGTTGCAAGCCGATTGACACTCTGAGTTTTCCAATCTCTCTGGCGTGCAGTACATTCCATTCGCCAAAGGAAACATTAGAGAGACCTTCGGCGAAATACTTGCAACGATCCGGCGCGAGTTTGATCCTGAGTGAGGATGAGAGCCAGATGCTGCGCTTTCGTTTGAATGTCTCGCGTACTGCGAGAAGCCGGTTTTCGTTATTCGCTGGCGCGCGGAAGCAGACGGCCGGTCAGCTTGGCAGCTAAGATTAATCTGAGAGTGCGAGGCCGAATCACCCGGCTCAGTTACATTGGTTTAGGAAGGGCAGCGATTGTGACTGTGAATCATCAACTCGCGGAACTCGCGTTGCAACGGGCTGGGGGATTCGATTTCGAGGCATTTTGCCAACCGTTTTTCGCGTCCCTCACTGGGGCAAACTTTATTCCTGTGGGTGGTTATCACGATGGTGGCGCTGACGGCTTCGATGCAGACCGCGTGTTTGAGGCGGCCACGGCAGGGCAGTTTTGGCAATTCTCTATCGAGCAAAATCACCGCAGCAAGATTCGCAGGACGGTCAAGGCGCTGACCGAAGGTGGCCGAACCCCCAAACTGCTCACCTACGGCACCACGGCAGTGGTTCAAAAGATCGATCAAGAAGAAGACTTGCTCTCGGAAGAACTGGGGATACGCGTTCGCATACGAGACCTGAAGTACATAGTTGCGCACATCAACAATTCGCCCGCGACCATTGAGGCGTTCAATTCCTACCTTCTGCCGCTGCTGTCCTTTCTGAAGGAGATTGGCGGCGTCTCATTTTTCAGCCACTCCCCGAACCTGCCCGATAGAACGCTGTGCGTTTTCCTCGGACAAGAGGTTGAGCGGAGGCGCGGCAATACAGAATTGCTCGAGTCTGTTACGGATAGTCTTATTCTGTGGTCACTTGGGGGAACTGACCCTGATAAGGGCATCCTTATGGATCGAGCTCAAATTTTGGCCAAGATCCTTGAGGCGTTGCCTGCAGCATCGAAGTTCATTCAGTCTAAGTTCGATCAGCGCATCGAGGCTCTGACGAAGAAGGACCACACAAGCGGTAGAGAATTGCGCTGGTACAAAAAGACAGATCAATTCTGCTTGCCCCACACAACTCGATTGCTGGTTGAGAAGGAAAACTCAGAAGACGAGATTCTGCGCAACAACGTGTCCGACATCTTCCGAAAGCGAGCAGGATTGCGCCTGCAAGACGAGAATGAAGCCATACTGATTCCGCAAGTGGTCTCGTTGTGTCATCGAGTGTTGGAAATTCTGTTTGAGAAGCAGGGTCTGGAGCTGACTTATTTCCTAAATGACTCAGAAGCAGAAACCGGATGGCAGCAGAGCATCGCCGACTTGGTCGACCAGGCGATGAACGAACTTAATGTGGGGCCAGAAGACACTCATGTTTTGAAGGAGGTGGTGTTAGCCATTTTACGTGAGGCCTTCTACAACAGCGAGCCGACAGAGCGAGAGTATCTGCAGAAACTGAGTCGTACGTACACCCTACTGTTCATTCTCAAGAACGAGCCTCGAATTGTTGAGTATTTCCGCCAAATGAGCGCGGATTTCATACTCTACCTAGGAGCGGACCTTATCATCCGTGCTCTTTCCGAAGCTTTGCTCCCTGAGCAGGACCGGATGACATGGAACATGCTGAAAGTTCTTCGCAAGTCTGGGTCCACATTGGTGCTGACCGAGTCGACAGTAGATGAAGTTGTTTTGCACCTGCGCGCGCAAGACCTTGAGTACAACAACCACTATCGAGACATCGAGGCGTATCTCACTCCCGAAATTGCACGTCACTCAGATAGAATTATTATCCGAGCTTACCTCTATGGCAGGCTTGATCCAGTGAAAGCCAAGAGACCGAGGAGCTGGGGGTCATTTATAGGGCGTTTCTGTACTTATGAAGACTTGTTCAATCCCGACGGCGCAGAGTCGCTGATGCGCTACCTCTGTGAAGAGTTTGGGCTGGAATACGAGGACCGCTCGCAAACTGAAAAGGGTGTTGACCCAGATGAATTAGAAGAGCTGAAGCTCAAGTTGATGGCGATACGGTCCCAATCAAGAGTTCGGCCTCGTGAAGATGTGCTCTCTTACAGTGACGCTTTGCAAGTCTTACGAGTTTTTCAGCGCCGCAAGGAAGTGCACGAGATCAACCGTTCCAATCCGTTCGGCCACAGAGTTTGGTGGCTAACCCAAGAAACTTCGGTCTGGCGGGCCACAAAGGACCTAAGCCGCCGCCGGACCCGATACATGATGCGCCCGGAGTTCGTTCTGAACTTCATCGCTCTGGCTCCTTCGGTTGACGATGTCAGAAAAAGCTTCGCTACCATTTTCCCATCAGTGCTCGGGGTGCGCCTATCGAACCGTCTTAGGCCGCAAACCTTTGAGCGAGTGCTGGAGCAGATAAAGGAGGCCAGTGAATTGGGCGAGGCCCGCGCTAAGACGCTAGCGGCGGAGTTGTCCGACAAGCTGAAGGGAGACCAGTACAAGACGTATGAAGTCACTCTGAACGGTGCGCGAGACAATTCATAGCCGTTTGGTGCCTGCGCCATCCGAGCACCGTTGATCGGTGGTAGCAAATAGTGGTAGCAGTCGGGTGCAGCGAAGCCGTTAGGCGGTTGTTTTTGTTGCGTTTCTGAGGTCGCGCTTCGATTCCCCTAGGGAGCGCCATTTTTTATTCCTTCCCCCAAGGCAAGTCCGCGCTGATCATGATCAGAGCGATATATCTACCGCCCGCTGGACTTGACACGACCTGAAAATCGTCTCGATGGCGCTGAGATTCTGATCTCGTGAGGCGCAACTGGACTTAGGCCCCTTCCCAAAGGGCACGTTTGGCAAACTCAGCGTCTAAGGCGGAACACGATGATTGATCCTTCGCTTCGAGCCGTGCTCAGAAGCCGCTACACCATCCGTCGCTTCTTCATCTCGTTCTCGTTGCTCCTGGCAGTATTGGCCCTCTTGCTAGTCGTGATCTCGACATATGTTCCCACGAGTACAGTAAGAGACGCGTTTACAAACGTTTTAGGCAATTTCGCCGCGAATGTCGCGATCTTCTTATGCACATATGCGTTCTACGTGTTCATCACCTCTCCCGAGCTTAGAAATGCCGAAGTCATACCGTTGCGCAATGTAGAAATCGGCGACGAGATCATTGATCTTCCGGCGGGTGCTTCCGACTACTGGTTTTGGGGGCGTACGGGTACCTATTTTCGAAAGAGTGTCCTTCCGCGGCTAGACCGTGTGGCACACGAGGAACGCAAGCGCGTACGGATTAGAGTCGTAATTCCCGATCCAGATCGCGAAGGTAATTCGCAACTCTACATGCATTTTAAGCGTGGACTCGGAGAGCAGGCCAACGAGCATACTCTTGCTGCGAATGTAATCCTCACGATTGCAAAGTTGGTGCACACCTCAATGCGAAACCCATACTTATCGATCGAGATTGGGATGTGCCCGACTGTGCCCGTGCTCCGATATGATCTTTCAAATTCTGGCGCATTGATTACTCGGGATGCAAAGAGTCTTCCGGCGCTCCTGACAAATTCTGGCAATCCCTACTTCGAGATGTTTAAAGATGCAGTAGAAAATGAGCTGGCCCAATGCGCACGAATTACTTGGGATGAGCAGACCGTTAGTCTGCCGGACGATGAATTAGACCCGGGTTTCCTAGGCTTGATAAGTGGATTACCTAAGGTCAACGACCAAATTCTAACTGTGATGCGGTCTCTAAAGGACGAAGATGGTCATCGTTATTCGTGACGAACTGATTGGGCTGCTATCGTCGCAGCCCCTGGTTAGTCCGGTCGGAGCTGATTTCCTTCGACGCGCGCGGAGGTTTTTTGGAGATTCGTTTGCTGCGTTCCTCGGCAGGAGTGTTCGGCGTCATCCCTTAGGATTCGTGTACGCCACCGAAAAGTTAACGGACGGAGTTTTCTTGCGTTACCACTTCTGGCCGGTTGATTGGAGCATGCCAAGCTTAGAGGCTGGACGCGAAGATCACGACCACACCTACGAACTCAATTCACTCGTTGTCGCTGGCGCACTTCGACATCAGACTTTCACCGTCGTCGAATCGGATACGAGCTCGCTCCAAGTACTAAAGGTTACCTATGCCGACGGCGATTCGACCCTGTGGCCAACCGGTCAACGAGTTGAAGTACAACAGCTTGAAACTCAGATTTTCCATGCGGGCGAGAGTTATCGACTGGCTCCAGGTGTGATTCATCGCGCTACCCCGACGCAACGGCCGACGGCGACAATTGCTCTTACCCGAGAAGGTGAGGGGCATCGTGACGCTCGTGTCTTAGGAGACAGCGTTAGAAGTGATCGAGCGACATTCCACCGTCAGGAACTCGACCCCAAGGAAATCGCTTGCTACAGAGCGGCCTTACTCGAGATGTTCCCAGAATAACGGTGTCGTTTTGCCGGATAGCGCCAAGCTATCCGTGAGCTTTTCCCATTCCAGCGCGACATCACTGCACGTCGCTGAAGCGACTGTTGCTCGAGGCCGCCGTAAGTCGATTGCCGTCGTCAACGTCCAACCTTCTAATATGCTACACCTGCAAGTCGATACTCGACGCTTCTGAAAGTGTCTGCTACACAGCGGCCGGGAGGTTGGCCAAAAAGTCCAACACCTTCAATAGCAATTGGTCATGTTTCGCGTTTCCCTAGGGAGCGCCATTCGCCTGCGAGACTGGGTAGAGTCCAACCCGGCCGTTTTTCCCCCTGAAGCTGCAACGAATGGGCGCAGGAGCGAGCTTTTCGCGTGGCTCGGCGCAGGCGCCCTCTCACGCGGTCGTGCCGTCGATCGAGCGGCGGATCACCCGCTGCACTTCCGCATTCGACAGAAACAGATCATGGTTGATGAGGCCCCAGCCTTCCTGCGAGGCATCGACCACGCGCACACCGAGCTGCGCGATGACGGCCTTCTCGGCGGCGCCGACCCTGGTCATTCCACCTGCGATTTGTCCCGACAGCGCGAGGGCGCGATCGTTCGTCGCGGCGATCACGGTGATCTTGCCGGCAAGCGGACCGATGCGGTGGATCGCCGACGAGAACACGTCCATGTCGATATCGGGTGCGGCAAACACCACCGCGCCGATCTTGCCCGTCACCGTGTCGCCGTAGCGCGCATAGAGCTGACGCAGGCTTTCGAGCGCCAGCATGGTTCCCATGCTATGCGCAACGATGTGCACGCGGCCGGCGCCTGAAGCCGACACCAGCGCAGAGAGCACGCGCTCGAAATCGTCGCGGGACCACATCGCGCTGTCGCGGTCATAGGCATAATCGAACAGCCCTGCCTTGGACGGCCAGGCAAACACCATGGTCCGGCCGCGGAACTTGATCCCGTCGGAGAGATGGGCGGCATCGAGCACCGCCGTCTCGAATGTCTGCTTGAAGCCGTGCACATAGATCAGCACGTCGCCGCCGCCGGCCTGCGCGACGAGATCGCCAACGTCGACCGACACCGGTTCGACCCGGTCGAGGCGCCAATCGCCAAGTCCGACAGAGGCGAGAGAAAGTCGGCTCTCGTCCGGCGCCACCAGCTTCGCCCGTGCGACCGTCATGGCGGTCGCGCGCTCCGGGCCGAACCAGGGTTTCGTGCGAGCGCCGTTCGCGGGCTTGCGTGTGGTGGCGACGAGCAAGGTTGGATCAATGGAGAGCGATGACGCGTCGAAGCGCGCGCCGGTCGCACCCAGGCCGGCGCATCCGCCGAGCGCGAGGGCACTTCCCGCCGACACAAATCCGCCGAGCAGAGCGCGGCGCGAAACAGAATGACCGGAGTCGCGTTGCAGGAGACGTTGGATGATCACACGGAACCTTTGGGAACTTCGCCCACCGTAATGCCGCCCCGCCAATTCCCTGGATGACAATGGGGGCGAGAAGACGGCGGAGCCGCTTCGCGGTCGGTTGCACGGTCTCTTACCGCTCCGTTGGATCTGATTTTCCTCATCAGTGGTGCGAGCACTCTCGGCCGTTTCGAGGTCGAAGCGCGGCGTCTGGATGGGACCCGCTGACGCCCGGCAGGGAGCGCCATTCCAGCCCGACTGTATTGACGGGTTGATCAGCCGGACTGAAGCCAATCGTCCGCGGTCAGAGCTTCCAGCTCGGCGAAATACGCCTCGTTCGGATCGGACCTCGTGTCGGGGTCGCTGCCCGATTCGGCTCCGTGGATCAGATCGTGCATGTGGGCGGCAAGCACCGAGCCGATCGCATGAATGGCTTCGTGGCGGTCGAGCCCTTCGGACATCAGCCGCTCGGCCGTGCCGCGCACCGGCAGCTCGGTATCGGCAATCTGGCGCTCGACGATGGCGTGAAAGATGGCATGCGCTTGCTCGCGCGGAAAGCGGATCCCGGCGCGCCGGTGGTACGCGACGACGAGATCAATCTGTTCCTGCTCGTCCAGCGCAAGCCACTGATCCGGGTCCGGCTCCACGAATGGATCATACTCCAGCATCGCTTCATCTTCCTGCGGCCACCCGGCAACGTCCGGGGCCTGCGCATCGACTTGGGGCAATCCGGATGACGGCTCGTCCAGCCTTTGCGAGATGAGGCAGCACTTCTTGAACTTCCTGCCGCTGCCGCAGGGGCAAGGATCGTTTCGTCCCACCTTGTTCGAATTCATCATTACGAACACCAGCGACCGGGTCGGCCGTAAAAATGCTCTGCCGAGCGAAGAGACAATATGCGCGCCGGCGGCGAGCCGAGCAACTCCCCGGCCGATCGCGCAGCAGCCACGCGGCCGCCATTGCGCGGTTGTGATCACGGGACGCTGCCGTCCTGTTCTCCAGGCGCCAACTGCCTGACGGGCAAAACACCCCGATCGCCGTCAACCCCTTCCCACAAAAATATTCCACTTTACCGAAATTCTGATTTGGCGTATCTCTCGCCCATCCCAGCCCAGCAAAGGGGCGGTCGTACGTCGTCACGAACGCGGGCTGGAGTGCGGTGGACGCGGGCGGCGTTAAAGGCGGGCTTGTGCGTGCAGGGCGAGATGAACCTCGTGAGCATGGTACGAACCGCGATAGACGGACGGCGCTCAGGTCTTGCGGACCCTTTGGCGACGCAAGGCAGCTCGCGTACGGCGAAACCGTGTGGTCCTGGCCGTCGTTGCTACGGTCAAGCCTTTGCGAAGGCGTCAGCGCGTCAACCGGCGCGTTGCCCTGGATTTCGCGGGGGTGACGGAGGCAAGAAGGAACTCGTCTCCGGGGAGAGCGCGGCATAGGCCGTCAAACCATCGCGCAGGGAAGGCCTGGTCTTGGCTGCCCTGTGTCTCCCCTGTGCATTGCGTGTGCAATCAGTTCGCATAGGGGTTTTTATGGGTGCCAGCCGGCGCCCGGTCTTCCCTGCGCCCTTTCTTTCGAGAGGGGTGAAGCGAGAAGCATAGCTCGGGCAAACCTGCCGCGAGACTGCGAGCGCGTGTCTGCGACGCGCATGTGAATTGACCTCCCTTGCGAGCATGATGCGTCGGCATCGGTGGAGGTGGTCGGACCTTCCGGAATCTGCCTTGATGCGAATTCAGCGTGGAGGGAGTGACGATATGAGCGGCTTGGTGATCTCTGGCGGCCGGGTGGTGGATCCCGCCAGCGGAATGGACGCCATCGGGGATGTGGCGGTGGTGGACGGCAAGGTCGCCGCGGTCGGCTCCTCGCTCGGCGGCGCCGAGCGGGTGATTGACGCTACCGGGCTCGTGGTCGCACCTGGCTTCATCGATCTGCACGCACATGGCCAGTCGATCCCGGCCGACCGCATGCAGGCGTTCGACGGCGTGACGACGACGCTCGATCTCGAAGCAGGCGTGCTGCCGGTCGGGTCCTGGTATGAGCGCCAGGCGCGGAAGGGACGCGTGCTGAATTATGGCGCCGCCGCCAACTGGGCCTTTGCGCGCATCGGCGCGATGACCGGCTCCAACGCGGAAAGCTCGCTGGAGGCGTTCGGCAACGCCATGCGCGATCGTCGCTGGATCGACAACGTGGCGAGCGATGCGGAGGTCGCCGGCATCCTCGATCGCCTCGCACGCGGCCTGAACGAGGGCGGCATCGGTATCGGCATCCTCAACGCCTACGCGCCGGGCGCCGGCGTGCAGGAGCTGACCGCGGTCTGCCAGCTCGCGGCTGCGCAGGACGTGCCGACCTTCACCCACGTCGCCTACATGTCGCGCGTCGACCCCGAGAGCGCGGCGGAAGCCTACATTCGCCTGATCGGCTATGCCGGCGCCACCGGCGCGCATATGCACATCTGCCATTTCAACTCGTCGAGCAAGACCGATGTCGAGCGCTGCCGCGTGCTGATCGCGAAAGCGCAGGCGCAGGGCCTGCCCATCACGGTCGAGGCCTATCCGTACGGCACCGGCTCGACCGTGCTGGCGGCTGCCTTCTTCAGCGACCCCGAATTCGTCGAGCGCAACGGCACCGGCTACGATTCCGTGCAGCGGGTCACCGACGGTCATCGCTTCAGCGATCGCGAGGAGCTCTTGAAGGCGCAGGCCGACGAACCGTCTTCGCTGGTGCTGTGGCACATCCTCGACACCGAGAACAATGCGCATCATCGCGATCTCCTCGACATGTCGGTGCTCTATCCCGGCGGCGCGATCGCCTCCGACGCGATGCCGTGGACGACCTCGGACGGCAAGACCTACACCGGCGATGCCTGGCCGCTTCCCGATGACGCCACCTCGCATCCGCGCTCGGCGGGCTGCTTCACGAAATTCATCCGCGAATGGGTGCGCGAGCGCAAGACCGTGTCGCTGCTGGAAGGCGTGCGCAAATGCGCGCTGATCCCGGCGGAGATCCTGTCGCAGAGCACGCCGGCGATGCGCGCCAAGGGCAGGCTGGCGAAAGACGCCGATGCCGACATCGTCGTGTTCGATTACGAGAAGCTCAGCGACCGCGCGACGTTCACGGCGATGAACCGTCCCTCGGAAGGTGTGCGGCATCTGATCGTCAGCGGCCAGCCGTTGATCAGTGATGGCGTGCTGGACGTGGCGGCGCGGCCCGGCCGTCCCGTGCGCCGCACCGCCGTCGAGGGCTGACCCATGCCGGTCCCCATTCTCCTGGTGACGGGCTTTTTGGGAGCGGGCAAGACGACTGTCGTCAACCATCTGCTGGCGCATGCGGAGGGGCGGCGGATCGCCGCCGTGGTCAACGATTTCGGTGCGATCAACATCGATGCGGAGCTGATCGCCGGCGCGAGCGACGGCGTGGTCAGCCTCGCCAATGGCTGCATCTGCTGCTCGCTCGAAGGCGACCTCCTGCGCACGCTTTCGACGCTGCTGCGTCGTGATCCGAAACCGGAATACATCGTCATCGAGACCAGCGGCGTCGCCGATCCCACCGACATCGTCCGCAATCTGATGGATCCCGTGATCCTGCGCGAGGCGCCGCTCGAAACGGTGCTCTGCGTGATGGACGCGGCGACACCGCTGGCCGCCCTGGACGATGCGCTTCAGCGTTCGCAATTGCGCGTTGCCGACATCGTGGCGTTGAGCAAGCTGGATCTGGCGGAAGAGGGCGCGGGCGGGCGGATGCGCGAGGCCATCCGCGCGCAGCGCGTCCCTGCCGTGGTGGTCGACGCGCCGCACGGCGAGGTTCCGTCCGCGCTGCTGTTCCCTGCGTCCGTCGATCGCGCGTCCGCGCCGCGCGATCCCGGGCCGCGCCGGCCGGCAGAAGAGCGCTTCGAAACGCTGAGCTGGACCTCGGACCAACCGCTCTCGCTGCCGCGCTTGCAAAAGGCGATCGGCAAGCTGGCGCCAAAACTCGCGCGGGCAAAAGGCCTGTTCGAGACCGTCGAGCAGCCCGGGCGCCAGATGCTGTTTCAATTCGCCGCCGGCCGCGCCGCGCTCGTCCCTGGCGATGCCGCGCTCGCCCTTGGCGATGCGCCGGCCGAAGGCGTGCCGCGCGCGCGGATCGTCTTCATCGCCGAGCTCGGGGTGCTCTCGAAGGCGGAGCTCGATGGAATCATGGAGACGTGCGTTGCGGATCGGTGACGCTGGCGCTTCAAGCGAATTGCGCGACGCCGTGGCCGACGGACCAGTTCTCTGCCGGCGCATCGAGCACGTTGACGAACACGTCTTCGGGACGGATGCCCGGATTTTCGCCGAGCAGGTCCGCGATCCGCCGGTACAGGGCCTTCTTCTGCTCAGGAGTGCGCGAGGCGAATACGGTGATCTGGATCAGCACGGCGTCGTCGCTGCGCTTGACGTCGTAGGCGTTGCCGCAGCGGAAGTTTGCGGCGGCGTGCTCGCTGATGGTCATGAACTCGTCGCCTTCCGGCACGTTCAGTGCCTCGCGCATGGCGCGGTAAAGGCCGTCAAGGATCGCCTGCCGGTAGGCTTCCGGCTTTCCGGCGCGCATCGAGATGTGAAGGAGAGGCATCGCGACTTCCTCATTGACGAAAGGGGGCCGTCGGCCCAATTTGTTTTTGACGCAGCGTCTAGAATGCATATTTTTGACACCGTGTCAAATATACCGGACAGGAGCGAAGCTTGAGGCCGCGCGAGTTCGACCACGCCGATGTCCTGCGCATCGCGTTCGATCAGTTCTGGCGCAACGGCGTGCGCGGCACTTCGCTGTCGGACATCGCGCGCGACGCCGGTGTCCAGCGCGGCAGCCTCTACAACACGTTCGGCAGCAAGGAGGCGCTGTTCCTGCAGGCCTATGAGCGCTATGCGGGCGACTATCTCATTGCCTTGCAAAAGGCGCTCGGTACGGGCTCATTGCGCAAGCGTCTCACCGCGTTCTTTGACTCGACCATCACCAATTTCCGCTCCGGCTCACCGCCGCGGGGATGCCCGACCACGCGCGGATTGATGGAGCTCGGCGCGGCCGAAGGCGAGGGGCTGGATGAGGACGCGCGCCAGGCCTTCGCGAACCTCATCTCGCGCATCACCGCTCTGGTTCAGGATGCGTTGTCGGCGGGCGCAAAGCGCGGCGAATTCAGCGGCAACCCCGCGGCCGCAGCGCTGCACATCATCACCGTGACGCGCGGCCTCGCCGTAATCGAGCGTGCCTTCGATGACGAGCCGCAGCTGCGCAAGATCGCCGCCCACACCATCGATCTCGTGCTCGACAAAATGGGCCGCTAGGTGTCAGCAGAAAGCGAGCGCGATGCAGCAGGCCGCGCAAGGCAGCGCGCGCGACCAACTGATATTCCGGCTCGCGGGAACAGGCATCGCGACCGGCGTCCACCCTTGACGGCCTCGGCTAAAGTGACGAAGCAGAACCATCGGACCTGCCGACCCGCGCTTGGACGCGCGGGCATGGAGACGCTGCATGTCGTTCAAAAAACTCCTGATCGCCAACCGCGGCGAGATCGCCATCCGCATCGCGCGCGCGGCGGCTGATGCGGACATCGCGACGGTCGCGATCCACCCGGCCGACGATGCGCTGTCGCTGCATGTGCGGGTTGCCGATGAGGCGACCGAAATCCCCGGCCGCGGCGCGCGGGCCTATCTCGACATCGAGGCCGTGGTGAAGGCGGCAACGAGCGCAGGCTGCGATGCCGTGCATCCCGGCTATGGCTTCCTCAGCGAGAACGCTGCGTTTGCGAAGGCCTGCGCCGATGCAGGCATCGCCTTCGTCGGACCGAAGGCTGCGGCGCTCGAACTGTTCGGCGACAAGGTCGCGGCACGGCAATTGGCAAGACGTTGCGGCGTGCCGATCATCGCCGGCACCAGCGGGCCGTCCTCGCTGGAGGATATCGCGGCGTTCTTCACCTCGCTCGGCAGCAACGCGGCGATCGTGATCAAGGCAATGGCCGGTGGCGGCGGCCGCGGCATGCGCGTGGTCGAGAACGCATCCGATCTCGCGGAGGCCTATGCGCGCTGCCAGTCCGAGGCGAAGGCCGCGTTCGGCTTCGACGGCGTCTATGCCGAGCGCCTGATCCGGCAGGCGCGCCATATCGAGGTGCAGATCATCGGCGACCGCCACGGCGCAATCTCTCATCTCTGGGAGCGCGAATGCACCATCCAGCGCCGGCACCAGAAGCTGATAGAGGTAGCGCCGAGCCCGTCGCTCGGCGACGGCTTGCGTGGCCGTATCATCGAGGCAGCGAAGCAACTCGCCGCAGCCGCGTCTTACGACAGTCTCGGCACGTTCGAGTTCCTGGTCGACGGCACCGCCGAAGACAGTTTTGCCTTCATCGAAGCCAATCCGCGGCTGCAGGTCGAGCACACCGTGACGGAAGAGGTGCTCGGCCTCGATCTCGTCCGCGCCCAGCTCGCGGTCGCCGCCGGCGCCTCGCTTGCCTCGCTTGGCCTGGCGCAAGGTTCGATCCCGAAGCCGCGCGGCTATGCCATGCAGCTCCGCGTCAACATGGAGACGCTGGACGAGCTAGGCGCGACTCATCCGACCGGCGGCGTGCTTGCCGTGTTCGAACCGCCGTCGGGCCCCGGCGTCCGCGTCGATAGTTTTGGTTATGCCGGCTACAAGACCAGCGCCGCCTTCGACTCGCTCTTGGCGAAGGTCATCGTGCATACGCCGGGAGAGGCTTGGCACGACGTGGTTGCAAAAGCCTCGCGGGCGTTGCGCGAATTTCGGATCGACGGCGTCGTTACCAACATCGCTTTCCTTCAGGCGGTGCTGGCGCATCCCGATTTCAGGACCAACCGCATCGCGACCGACTTCATCGACCGCAATATCGCGAAGCTCGTGGAGGCCGCCGACGGCGCTGCAAAGCCGCTCTATTTTGCAGTGACGGAGCGAAGCAGCGGCCGCGGCACCGAAGCGCATACCGCACAGATCGTGCCGGAAGGCGCGGTGATGGTCGCGGCTCCCTTGCAGGGGACCATCGTCACCATCCAGGTCGGGGAAGGCGAGATCGTGCGCCCCGGCCAGCAGCTCGCCGTGATCGAATCCATGAAGATGGAGCATCTCGTGATGGCCGAGCAGGGCGGCCGGGTCATGAAGCTCGTCGCCGGCGACGGTGTCACGCTGATGCATGGCGAGGCCATTCTCTACCTCGAGCCGCTCGACGTCGCCGCCGATCATTCGGCGCAGGAAGCGGATATCGATCTCGACCACATCCGTCCCGATCTCGCCGAAATGATCGCGCGCCAGGCCAACACGCTCGACGAAAATCGCCCGGCCTCGGTCGAGCGCCGCCGCAACACCAACCAGCGCACCGCACGCGAAAACGTCGCGCAACTCGTCGACGACGGCTCGTTCATGGAGTACGGCAGCCTTGCGATTGCGGCGCAGCGGCGCCGGCGCAAGCTCGACGATCTCGTCAAGAACACACCGGCCGACGGCCTCGTCATGGGTGTCGCGACCGTCAACGCCGAGAAGTTCGGCCCTGAGGGCGGGCGCTGCATCGTCGTGGCCTACGACTACACGGTGCTCGCGGGCACGCAGGGCCACATGAACCACAAGAAGATCGACCGCATGCTGACGCTCGCGGAAGACTGGCGCGTGCCTCTGGTGTTCTACGCCGAAGGCGGCGGCGGCCGGCCCGGCGATACCGACCGGCTCGGCATGACCGGCCTCGACGGTCCGTCGTTCGTGCAGTTCGCAAGGCTCTCCGGCCTCGTGCCGGTCGTCGGAATCGTCTCCGGCTATTGTTTCGCCGGCAACGCCGCGATGCTCGGTTGCTGCGACGTGATCATCGCCACCAAGAACGCCTCGATCGGCATGGGCGGCCCGGCCATGATCGAGGGCGGCGGGCTCGGCGTCTATCACCCGGCCGAAGTCGGCCCGGTCTCGTTCCAGTCGCCGAATGGCGTCATCGACATCCTCGTCGAGGACGAGGAGGAGGCGACGCGCATTGCGCAAAAATACCTGTCCTATTTCCAGGGTGCGGTGACGGAGTGGCAGGCCGCCGACCAGCGGCTGCTGCGCCGCGCGATCCCCGAGAGCCGCCTGCGGGTCTACGACATCCGCAGCGTGATCGACCTCGTCGCGGACAAGGATACCGTGCTGGAGCTGCGCCGCGACTATGGTGTCGGCATGATCACCGCGTTGATCCGCATCGAGGGCAGGCCGTTCGGCCTGATCGCCAACAATCCGCGCCATCTCGGCGGCGCGATCGACGCCGATGCCGGCGACAAGGCCGCGCGCTTCCTCCAGCTCTGCGACGCGTTCGACCTGCCGATCGCCTCGCTGTGCGACACGCCCGGCTTCATGGTCGGCCCGGAAGCCGAGAAGACCGCGATCGTGCGCCACGTCTCGCGCATGTTCGTGACAGGTGCGAGCCTCACCGTGCCGCTGTTCGGCATCGTGCTGCGCAAGGGCTATGGTCTCGGGGCGCAGTCGATGATCGGCGGCGGCTTCCACGCCTCGTTCTTCACCGCGGCCTGGCCGACTGGCGAATTCGGCGGCATGGGCCTGGAGGGTTACGTTCGTCTCGGCTTCCGCAAGGAAATGGAGGCGATCGCCGACCCCGTCGAGCGCGAGACCTATTATCGTAACAAGGTCGCTGAGCTCTATGCCAACGGCAAGGCGGTCTCGATCGCATCCGTGTTCGAAATCGACAACGTCATCGACCCCTCCGAGACGCGACGCTGGATCATGGCGGGCCTGCGGTCGGTGCCGAAGCCGCCTGCGAGGACGGGCAAGAAGCGGCCGTGCATCGATACGTGGTGAGGGCGGTGCAGCAATTTGATTGCGGCACGACCGTTTCCGGTTCCCGATTGACATCCCCGCCTGCGGTGCCAGACTTTGCACAATAATACAGGGTGGAGACGTCCGCGATGGCCAGCCTTTCGGCCTCGAACCATGTCGCCCGTGTCTTGTCCGTCGCCAATCACGTGGCCGAGGTGGATGCCTCGTCGCGCATTGCCGATTCCTGGCGGCGCTGCCTGATCAGCCACAAGCTCGATCCCGCCCGCCAGGGCCCGCCGCAGACGCTGACCGAGGCGGAGGTCCGGCATGTCGCCGAGCCGATGGAGCAGCTGATCCGGCTTGCAACGCCGGAGCTGGAAGATCTCGCCCGCGTGCTGCGCCAGACCGGCTATTGCGTCAATCTCGCCGATCCCAGCGCCACGATGCTGTGGAGCCGAGTGCCCGGCGCGGCCGATGCCGAGATCTTCATGCGCTGGAAGGTCTATACCGGCTCGAATTTTTCCGAGGCCTTCGAAGGCACCAACGGGCTCGGCACGGCGCTTGCGGAGCAGAAGCCGATCCTGGTGCATCGCGACGAGCATTTTCGCGCGCAGTGGCACATGTTCTCGTGTGCCGTGGCGCCGCTGTTCGACCAGGCCGGTCGCCTCGCCGGTGCGGTGAACATCACCTCCTGCCGCGAGGACCTCGAACGCACCGCGCATCAGCTTGCGCTCGCGGTGACGATGGAGGCGACGCGGCGCATGGAGGGTGCGATCTTCCGCGGTCATTTCCGCAACGCCTGGATCGCGACCGTGCCGGGCGACGGCGGCAGCGGCCTGCTCGCCTATGACGACGATCGCCGCATCGTCGGTGCCTGCCGTTCGGCGCGCGCACTGCTGGGTCTCACCGACGGCTTGATCGCATCCGGCATCGATCTGTCGCGCTACGTCAAGTTCGATCATCCTGCCGCGCGCAACGCAGACGACACCGTCGAGCTGCGCCGGGCCGATGGCAGTCCGTTGGGGCATGGCCATGTCGCGCCGCCGCTGCGGGCGAGGTCATCGACCCGTCCGCTCGCGCCGCGCCGCGATGCACCTGCCGATCGCTTCGACGCGCTGCACCGGCTCGCCGGCCGCGACCCCGGCTTGATCAAGAGCGTGAAGCGGCTCAGGAGCATCGGCGATCACAATCTGCCGGTGCTGCTGCACGGCGAGACCGGCGTCGGCAAGGATGTGTTCGCGCGCGCCATTCACGCGGCCGGTAATCGCGCGCGCCACAACTATGTCGCGCTGAACTGCGCGGCGATGCCGGAAAGCCTGATCGATGCCGAGCTGTTCGGCTACGAGGCCGGCGCCTTCACCGGCGCGCGCCGCGACGGCTCGAAGGGCCTGATCGTGCAGGCCGATGGCGGCACGCTGTTCCTCGACGAGATCGGCGACATGCCGATCGCGCTGCAGACGCGGCTCTTGCGCGTGCTGGAGAATCGCGAAGTCTGGCCGCTCGGCGCGCCGAAGCCCGTGCCGGTCGACATTCGCCTGATCAGCGCCACCCATCGCGACCTCGGGCGCATGGCCGAGCAGGGCGCCTTCCGCGCCGATCTCTATTTCCGTCTGCGCGGCATGGAAGTGCGGCTGCCGGCCTTGCGCGAGCGCGCCGACCGCGACGACGTCATCCGGCAGATCGCGCGCGAGGAAGCGCCGAACTGCCGGCTCTCGGACGAGGCGTGGTCGCAGCTCGCGGCCTACCCCTATCCCGGCAACATGCGCCAGCTCCGGCATGTCCTGCGGCTCGCCGGCTGCACGGCGGAGGACGGCGTCATCACCGACGCCGACCTCGATCTGCCGCCGTTTGGTGGAAGGGCGACGGAGCCCGACCTTGCCGTAGCCGAACGCGCGACCATCATTGAGGCGTTGCGCAAGCATGGCGGCCGTGTCACCGATGCGGCGCGTGCGTTGAAACTCAGCCGCGCGACGCTGTATCGCAAGATCAAGCAGTTGAAGATCGACTCGGGTTCATACTAGACCGGTTCGACATCCCGGCTCCGCCGAAAGCAGTCGGAAAATGCTGGCGCGCCTGGGTCTTCGCGCGGCGGACCACGCCGTCGCGAACGTGCATTTCCAGAAATTGCGAGAGGAGAGGATTCGATGGAGGAGATCGAAGTCTTTCTGGCTGTCGTCGAGGCCGGCAGCCAGACCGCGGCCGCGCGACAATTGGGACGGTCGCTGCAGTCCGTCAACCGGGCATTGGCGGCGCTGGAACGCAACGTCGGTGTTGAGCTGGTGCGGCGGACCACGCGGCGATCGCTGGCGACTGAAGCGGGACTTGCGTTCTATCATCGCGTCAAGCCGGCCTTTGCCGAAATCAGCGAGGCGCGCCTGGAAGCGGCCAACCGCCGCGTCGAGCCGTCGGGTCTTCTCAGGGTCGCCGCGCCCGTCCTGTTCGGATCGACCCACGTCGTGCCGGCGATTGCGGATTTCATGGCGCGCTTTCCGCGGATCGAAACCGATCTCCATGTCTCCGATCGGCCCATCGACGTCGTCGCCGATGGATTCGATCTGGCCGTGCGGATCAGGGAATTGCCGGATTCCTCGCTCAAGGCGCGGCGGCTCGGCGAGCTTCGCACGGTTGTCTACGGCGCACCCGGCTATTTCGCGCGCCATGGGCGTCCGCATCATCCCGACGACCTGACAGACTATCAATGTATTCTGCGCAGGACCGGCCCGGGTGACACGGAAGCGTGGCGGTTTCAGATCGGCGGCGAGGTGAAGATGGTGCAGGTGAACGGCCGCTTCCGGACCGATAATACGACGGCGGCGCAGGCGGCTGCCTGCCATGGCATCGGCGTCGGCTATGCGCCGTTCTGGCTGATACGCGATCGCGTCGATGATGGCGCGCTGGAGATCGTGCTGGAGGATTTCGAGGCACCGCGCATGCCGGTGTACGCCGTAGTCCCGCCGAGCGCGGCGCCGCCGGCCAAGACGCGCCTGTTCGTCGATCTGCTGGCGGGGCGATTGAAGCGCGAGCGGCTCTAAGAGCCCCGGCTCTCTTACCCATTGGCCACGTGCATCGCCGGCGTGCGTTCCGTCCGCATTCTCCCGGTTTGCGGGAATGTGTATCCCGCGATGTGCCGGTTGTTCGGAGGCGCGGGCGATCGCAGTTTGCGGGCCACGGGCACTTATCCGCCCGGTCCGGCGTGAAGGACCGCACCATGACCCCCAATCGACGCGCGCTGCTGCATGCAGGTGTCAGCGCCACCGCGACGCTAGCTTCCCTCGCTCTTGCCGGCCAGTCGCGCGGCCCGGCCGATGGACCATTTGCCAGTGCCGCATCGAACTGCAACCCGGAAACTTGCGCGGCCGCGGGTGAGGATTTCGGTCACATCATCCACAAGCAGCCGCGTGCCGTGTTCAGGCCGACGACGATTCCCGGGATTGCGGGGATTCTGCGATGGGCCGCGGAGCAAGGGCTGACGGTTGCCGCGCGCGGGCAGGGCCATAGCATCTATGGTCGTGTCATGACGGAAGGCGGCATTGTGATCGACCTCGGCGCGCTGGCCACCATCCATCGGATCGAGCCGGACCGTGTCGTGGTCGATGCAGGTGCGACCTGGCACGCGGTGCTGGAAGCGACCTTGGCCAAAGGGCTGGTTCCGCCGGTCCTGACCAACTACCTCGGCCTGTCCGTGGGCGGCACCCTCGCCATCGGCGGAATCGGCGGATCGTCGTCGCGACATGGCCTGCTGACGGACCAGGCTATCGAGCTCGATGTGGTGACGGGCGAGGGCCGGCAATTGACCTGCTCGCCAACGTCCAACGCCGAGCTCTATGATGCCATTCGGGCCGGGCTTGCCCAATGCGCGATCATCACGAGGGCGACGCTTCGGCTGGTGCGTGCGCCCGAACGGGTCCGACGCTTCCAACTCTCTTACCCCGATCTCCCCTCGCTGACGGCCGATCAGCGCCGTGTCCTGGCGGAGGCGCGCTTCGATCAGCTGCAGGGAGCCGTCGTGCCAGAGGCGGCCGGTGGCTGGCGATACCTGCTGGAAGCAGGCGTGTTCCATGACGGCGATTCTCATCCCGACGACGAGGCGCTGCTTGCAGGTCTGTCGGATCGCCGCGGGAGCGCCGTCGTCACCGACTTTGCCTTCCGCGACGACGCCAATGCGTTTGCAAAGCTGGAAGCGCTTCTGAGGGCGAACGGTCAATGGTTCAATCCGCATCCGTGGCTTCTCGTGTTCCTGCGCGGCAGCAACGCGCTGGAGATCGCGAGCGAGGTCGTTGCCGGGACGAAGAGTGAGGACATCGGCCCGTTCGGACGGATCACCTGCTATCCCATGATCACGGATGAATGCCGCACGCCACTGGTCCGGTTGCCCGACGAGCGGATCGTGTTCGTGTTCAATCTGATCCGTATCCCGGAATCGGCAGACAAGACGAATGCCGAACGGCTGGTCGCGCAGAACCGCGAGCTGTACGACCGTATTCGCGGCGCCGGCGGCGTGTTGTACCCGGCGAGCGCGTTTCCCATGTCGTCCCAGGATTGGGCCGATCATTTCGGGGTGCAGTGGCCGTTGCTGCGCGATGCCAGGCGTCGCCACGATCCAGGCAACCACCTCACGCCCGGCTACAATCTGCTCTAGCGGGAACGGATCCCGGCGGCCGCATTCGCATGGCGTCGCGAATTCAGGAGAAATCGCTCCAGCTCAGATGTCGCGAATCGAGGTCGCCGACTGAAACTGTGCCGCGGATTTCGTGCGGTACGTGGAAACTGCTGCGGAGATACACGAGCGCTGCGGCTGCGTCGGAATGCGACACGTAGCGCACCTCGCCGACGAAGATCGAGTGCGTCTTCGTTTCAAATTCCTGCGCCAGTACGCAGTCGAATGCGGCGACCGCATCGCTCAGCACCGGCGCGCCGGTCTCGCCGCGCTTCCATTGGCCGAACGCAAAACGGTCGTCGCCGTTGATGCCCTTCTGGCCGCTGAAGGTGAGCGCCAGCAGTGCATGGTCCTCGTGCAGGAAATTGATCGCGAAGGCGCCTTCCTCGCGGATGCGGGCATGCGCGCTGGCGTTGCGGTTGACGCAGACGATTAGCGACGGCGGTGAGTCCGATAGCGAGCAGGCCGAGGTCACCGTCAACCCCGTGCGCTTGCCGTGCTCGGCGCCGACCGTCACCAGCGCGACGGCGCCGGCGCATTGGCGCATCGCCTGCTTGAAATCCTTTGCGTCCACGCTCAAGCGATAATCTCCAGAAAGAACGGGTGCGGCACGATGGCGCCGCACCCGCATCGGGTCAAGCCGCCTTCATCGCGGAGCCGAGATGCTTCAGGCGCGGCATCACCTCGTTCCTCAGCAACGACAGCGAGTGATGCCAGGCTTCAGCCTTGTGCTTGTAGTCGAAGCCGAACACCAGCAGCACGCCGAAGCCGCCGACTTCGTCGTAGATCTTCTCGATCTTCTCGGCGACGGTCGCGGGCGAACCGACGATCCAGTTCCGCTTGGCGCAATATTCGACGGTGACGTCGCTATCGGGCACGTCGGGCGCGTGCTTCAGATAGTCCTTGAAGCCGAAATGGCCGAGCAGCGGCAGGAAGTACTCGCCCATCATCCGGCCCATCATGTCGCCGGTCGAGAGCTTCCAGGCCTCCTCGTCGGTGTCGGCGACGAACACCTCGCGAACCAGCCGCCAATCCGCGCGGTTCGGCTTGCGTCCGGTCTTGGCGGCACCTGCTACGACCGAATCCCAATGGCTGCCGACATAGGCCGGGTTGAGGTTGAGGCTCATCGGGATGAAGCCGCGCTCGCCGGCGAGCTTCAGCGTGTCCGAGTTCTTCGAGAGCCCGGCGACGCCGATCGGCGGATGCGGTGTCTGCAACGGCTTGATGTGAGGCTTGAGGAAGTCGAACATCGTGTCCGGCTTGGTCACCGTCCAGAATTTACCCTTGTAGGTCCAGGGCGCGGGATCGCTCCACATCTTCAGAATGATCTCCAGCGCCTCGCGGGTCATGTCGCGGTTCTGCCCGCTCATGCCGTCGACGTTGAACATCGCCCAGTCGCTCGGCAGGCCGCTGGCCGCGACCCCGAAATTGAGCCCGGCCCTCGGAGAGATGATCGAGCATCGCGACGCGGTTGGCGAGCTCGGCCGGGTGGTGATAGGGCAGCAGGAAGCCGCCCGGTCCGATGCGCAGGCGCTTGGTCTGCATCAGCGCCTGTGCGATCAGCAGATCGGGCGTGGGATTGGGCTCCCAGGGCGCGGTGTGGTGCTCGCCGACCCAAGCCTCCTGATAGCCGAGCTCGTCGAGCCAGCGCATGACTTGCAGGTCCCAGTCGTTCCCTTCCTTCAGGCCGCACTCCGGCGGGTGCGAAGGCATCGTGAAATAGCCGATCTCCATGGGGTTCCTCATCTGATGTTGACGCGTCTTGTTGCGCGGTTCACGGACGTGAGCGGGGACACTTTAGCAAGCGGTGTGCCACCTCTTCGCAAGCCGTGTGCCAGCGCGAGCGGGACCTCAGACCCGCGAGAAAACGCTGGTTTGCAGCCGCAATAGCCGATATCCCGGGGCAGATTTGCGAGGCCTCGTCTCATTGTCGCGAGACGGCGTCTTGGCGGTGAGACGAGGATACGAATTGAGATGACCGAACCTGCCTATGTCGCGGTGGACTGGGGCACCAGCAGCTTCCGGCTCTGGCTGATCGACCGCGCCGGCAAGGTGCTGACCGAGCGCCGCAGCGACGAGGGCATGCTGGCGGCGGCGAAGGCCGGCTTCCCCGCCGTGCTGCAATCGCATCTTGCGGCGGTCGAGGCTCCCAGTCATCTGCCGGTTCTCGTCTGCGGCATGGCCGGTGCGCGTACCGGCTGGGTCGAGGCCGGTTATGTCGACACGCCGGCGCTACTCTCTGCCGTTCTGAAGCAGGCTGCGCGGGTGCCGGGCGAGACGCGCGATATCCGTATCCTGCCGGGCATCGCGCAGCGCGATACAAAAGCGCCGGACGTGATGCGAGGCGAGGAGACGCAACTGCTCGGCGCGCTCGGTCTCGATACCGCCGGCGAGGCGCTGGTCTGTATGCCCGGCACACATTCGAAATGGGTGCGGTGGTGAAGGACGGAACGGTCGCGCATTTCTCCACCTTCATGACCGGCGAGTTGTTCAGCGTCGTGTCGCGCGAAACGATTTTATCGCTCGCGGTTGCAGGCGCCGATGACGCCGAAGATGTCGCGAGCTTCAAGGCGGCGGTGAAGGCCGCGTACGAAGCTCCGGCCTTCACGGCCAATCTTCTGTTCACCGCGCGGTCGCGTCAGCTCCTGTTCGAGGGCACACCGGCCGCGGCGCGCGAAACGGTGTCGGGCACGTTGATTGGTGTCGAGCTGGCAGCAGGGCTCTCCGGCGTGGTGCCGAGAGCAGGCGTCACGCTGATTGCCTCGGGGCGGCTCGCGATGCTGTACAGGCTGGCTTTCGAGGCGCTGTCAGTGACAGCCATGCCGATCGATGCGGATGAAGCCGTTCGCCGCGGTTTGTCGATGGCCGCTGCCGCGATCTGGACGAAATGAGAGGACTATTGAGATGAGCGTTCCCTTTCCGGCGATGAAGCGACCAACTTGTCGCGATCCTGCGCGGCGTGAAGCTTGAGGAGATCCAGGCCATCGTCGGCGTGCTGATCGAAGCCGGCATGACCGCAATCGAGATCCCCCTGAACTCGCCGGATCCGTTCCGTTCGATCGCCACGGCGGTGAAGCAAGCGCCCGCCGGCGTGCTGATCGGCGCCGGCACCGTGCTGACGACGGCAGATGTCGATCGTCTCAACGACGTCGGCGGCAAGCTGATGGTCTCGCCGAACGTCGACACCCAGGTGCTGGCACGCGCGCATCAGTACGGCATGATCACGATGCCCGGCGTGTTCTCGCCGACCGAAGCTCTGCTCGCAGCGCGATCGGGGGCATCGGGCCTCAAATTCTTTCCAGCCAGCGTGCTCGGTGCGTCCGGCATTGCCGCGATTCGCGCCGTGCTTCCGGCCGGCGTAACGATCGCCGCCGTCGGCGGCGTGTCCGATCAGAATTTTGCTGAGTACATCAAGGGTGGCGTGACGGCGTTCGGGCTGGGCTCCAGCCTCTACAAGCCCGGCATGACGGCAACGGACGTTGCCGCTCGCGCAAAATTGACGATCACGGCCTACGATCGGGCGATTGCGAAAGACTGAGCCCGCAATAAACAAGCCGTGATGCCGTCACGGTCGCGCGTTATCCTATCTTGCTGCACCAGCGAGATCAGGAGACCGACATGGCGATCAACAATGTAGCCGATCTGTTCGTGGCAACGCTCGAACAGGCCGGCGTCAAGCGCATCTACGGCATCGTCGGCGACAGCCTGAACGCGCTGACCGAAGCGTTGCGGCGGCGCGGTACGATCGAATGGATTCACGTCCGGCACGAGGAGGTCGCGGCCTTCGCCGCTGCCGGGGAAGCGGAGATGACGGGCAGCCTTGCGGTGTGCGCGGGCTCGTGTGGCCCCGGCAATCTGCATCTGATCAACGGCCTGTTCGACGCCCATCGCAGCCGCGTTCCCGTGCTGGCGATCGCTGCGCAAATCCCGACCGCCGAGATCGGCAGCGGCTATTTCCAGGAGACCCATCCGCAAAACCTGTTCCGCGAGTGCAGCCATTATTGCGAGCTGGTCTCCGATCCGAGTCAGCTACCTTACGTGCTGGAAAACGCCATCCGCGCGGCGGTCGGTATGCGCGGCGTTGCCGTCATCGCCATGCCCGGCGATGTCGCCTTTCGTAGCCCACCCAAGCGCGCGCTGTCGACGGCGCGTGGCCTTACGCTGTCGGCGCCAAAGGTGGTGCCGCACGCTGATGAACTGAAGGCGCTCGCGGACCTCCTCGACGGCGCCGAGCGCGTCACCTTGTTCTGCGGCCGCGGCTGCGCCGGCGCGCATGCGCCGTTGATGCGGCTTGCGGAGGTCTTGAAGAGCCCGATCGTGCATGCGCTTGGCGGCAAGGAGCATGTCGAATACGACAATCCCTACGACGTCGGCATGACCGGCTTCATCGGCTTCTCCTCGGGCTACGCCGCCATGCACGCCTGCGACGCGCTGGTGATGCTCGGCACTGATTTTCCCTACAAGCAATTCTTCCCGACTGATTGCCAAGTCGCGCAGATCGACATTCGTCCGGAAAATCTCGGGCGGCGCTGCAAGATCGATCTCGGTCTCGTCGGCGACGTCAAGCTCACCATCGAGGCGCTGCTGCCGCTGCTCAAGGCCAAGACGCAGCGCAAGCATCTGGACGATACGATCGCGCACTACAAGAAGGCGCGCGAAGGTCTGGATTCTCTCGCCAAGGGCACACCGGGCAGCAAGCCGATCCATCCGCAATATCTCGCAAAGGTCATCAGCGACCATGCGTCTGACGATGCCGTCTTCACCGCCGATGTCGGCACGCCGACGGTGTGGGCCGCGCGCTATCTCGACATGAACGGCCGCCGCCGGCTGATCGGCTCCTTCGTGCACGGCTCGATGGCCAACGCCATGCCGCAGGCGATCGGCGCGCAGGCCGCGCAGTCCGGCCGCCAGGTGATCTCGCTCTCGGGCGACGGCGGCTTCACCATGCTGATGGGCGACCTGATCACGCTGACGCAGATGAAGCTGCCGGTGAAGGTGGTCATCTTCAACAACGGCGTGCTCGGTTTTGTCGCGCTGGAGATGAAGGCGGCCGGCTTCGTCGACACCAATGTCGATCTGGAAAACCCCGACTTCGCGGCGATGGCGCGCGCGATGGGTATCTTCGCGAGGCGCGTCGAGGATCCCGGCGAGCTTCCAGGCGCGGTGAAGGAGATGCTGGCTCACAACGGACCGGCGCTGCTCGACGTCGTCACCGCGAAGCAGGAGCTGTCGATGCCGCCGACCATCACGCCCGAGCAGATCAAGGGTTTCAGCCTTTGGGTGCTGCGCGCCGTGATGAACGGCCGCGGCGATGAGGTGCTCGATCTCGCCAAGACAAATCTGTTACCGCGCTAGCCCCGTTTGACCGACGGCACGGGCAGCCGCTCGTGGCGGCGCTGGAAGCGTTGCCAGTGCAGCACGATGCCGATCAGCAGCGCCGGCACGAAGCCGAGTGCGATCAGGAAATGCGGCAGCTGCGTCGGCGAGATGAACGCGATGCCGATATCGGAGATCAGCCACAATGCGGCGAACATCACCACGAAATCCAGGCGCGGGCAGCGCAGATAATAGAACACGGCGGTAATGACGACGGCGGGTCCGATGGCGATGCCGATCATCACCGCCGTCAGCTCCTTCGGCGTCAGCGCGTCGAGCACCATCGATGCCAGCAGCCAGAGCGCGGCGAACATGGCGACGATGTCGAGCGGATGCCGCAACCCAATACCTCTCGCAGAATCGCGCTATCGTTGTGGCCCGGGCCCCGGCCGTCAAGGGAAAATGCGCCTATTCCTCGTCGTTTCCGGGCGTCGGCCGCAGCATGAAATGGCCGAAGGCGGTGGCGATCGGCTTGTCCGCATCGTCCTGCCAGGCGCGCGCCTCGAAGGCGACGATGCGCCGGCCCTGCTTCACGATCGAAACGTTGCCGTACGTGTCGAGCGCGCGGCCGGAGCGCAGATAGTTGACGGTCAATCCGATCGGCTTGGGCAATGCGGCCGCGCCGAGCTCGCGCGCCACTCCGAAGATCGCGGTGGTCTCGAGGAAGGCGCCGGTCATGCCGCCATGGATCGCAGGCAGGATTGGGTTGCCGATGATCTTTGGCGAGAACGGCATCGTCAGTGTGCCGTCGTCATTGACGCGAATGCCGAGACAGCGCGCGAACGGGCTGTTGGCGAACGGGCCCGCCGGATCGTCCGGCGCTTCCAGCGACGGGATGCTGGGCGAATCCATCCTGCGATCCGCGAGCATGTTGGTGCGGTTGGCGCCGATCATGAAGCAGGCGGTGGCGGTCGCGACCGGATCGTCCTCGGATTCCTGATAGGCGGTGGAGCGCACGAAGGCGATCGAGCGCGTGGTGCGGTAGCAGACCGAATGCGCCTTGATGTCGAGGCCCGGCGTTGCCGGCTTCTGGTAGTCGATGCGCAGATCAAGCGTCGCGATGGCGCTCGTGCCGTCGAGCGCGAGCTGCACCGCCATGCCGCAGCTCTCGTCCAGCATCGCGGTGACGACGCCGCCATGCAGCACGCCGGTCTCGGTGTCGCCGACGAAGACGGGTCGGTAGGGCAGGCTGGACCAGGCCTCGCCAGGCGCGAAGCGGTCGAGCTGGAGCCCGCTGATATGGCCGTAATCGGAGCGGCGCCCCCGGATCGCCTCGGCGAGTTCCTCGAACGGAAGTGTGGTCGGTGAGCTGGACATGACGACGTTCTAGACCAGTGTCGGGTGCGGCGCAAAACCCCGAATGCGCGTCCACGGCAGGTGTGCCGGGTTTGGCCTCGACAGGGCGGGCCGAAGCAACGATGGTGGGCGCTTCGTCCTATCGACTAGCCGTAAGGAGTGCCCATGGCCGATCCCGAAACGCCCGCCACCAGCCAGGGGCCCGTCATCATTTCGACCTCGAGCTCGGAGCGGGCGCCGATCATCTATTTCGACGGCGCATCCTGCTTCGGCCACCACAACGGCGCGATCCAGATCGAGCTAGCGGCGAACCTGTTGATGCCGGTCGGCGCCGCCGTCAGGGTTGACGTCGTTCAGACCGCGCATCTGCGCTGCAGCGTGGCCGCCGCGCTGGCGCTGCGCGAAGCGCTCGAAAAGGCGCTGGCGATGTATCAGCAGGGCCAGCAGCAGCCGGCCGAGGAGATCCCGACGGTGAAGAATTGAACGGCAATTGACTCGACGCACTGTTTGCGTCACCTTTCACGCAGGTTGATACGACCTGCCGGTTGCCCCCTCCGTGGAATGGTGAACGTATCGAGCCCTTGATCGGCCCCCTTTGCCCGAGCGACCGGGTCAGCAACGCAACCAACTGACACTCCTGGATCGCTCATGCAGAGGACGAACCGATGCGCGATTTTCGCGATGCCAAGGCAATGGCGCAGACGCTGCGCGAATCCCTGACCACCAAGGCCGTCACCATCAGTCACAGCGAGAGCCTCGAACTGGTGTCGAGGATGCTCGGCGTCGCCGACTGGAATACGCTGTCGGCGCTGCTTCACGCCGAGCGCCGTGACACGACTGCGCCGGCTGCACGGATGAAAACGACAAGGGCGTTCTATCCAGCCATTCCCTTGCGCGATCTCGTTCCATTTCCGAACGCGACCTACCCGCTGTTCGTGGGACGCGAGAGGACCGTCCAGGCCCTGAACCAGGCGTTCGACGGCGGGCGGGAGGTCGTGGTGGCGATCCAGCGGGAGGCGGCCGTCGATGATCCCGGATTTTCCGATGTCTATGAGATCGGCATCCTGGCCCAGCTGCTCGAACTCGAAACGCTCGGCGATGGCACGCTCAGGGTGTTGACGCGCGGGCTTCGGCGGGTTGCGCTGCGCAGCTTTGCCGCGGAAATGGCTACGTATCAGGCCGAGGTCGCTGACCAGCGAGGGAGCGACCCGCGATGCCCGCGATCTGATACGAAGGATCTATCAGCGCTTCGAGGATTACACGGCGGCTCACGGAATTCTCGTGCCGGACATCTGGCTGTTCTTCGATCAAGCCCGTGATCCCGGACGGATCGCTGACACCGTCGCCGCGCGTATGAAATTGCCCGTCAGAGACAAGTATGAGCTTCTGGCGACGCTCGATCCCGTGAAACGGCTCGAGGCGATTGAAACGTTGCTCGACATGCCTGCACGCCCGGTGTTGGCAAATTACGCGGCCACGAAGCGTCGGGCGCTCGATCACGCTGATCGGCGTCACCATCAATACGCGACCCTCGAGCATCTTTCGCTTGCCTTGATCGAAGACACGGAAGCATCTGCCGTGATGCAGGCCTGCGACGCTGATCTCGGCAGCCTGAGGCAGCGCCTTACGCAATATCTCGACAACGAGCTCAAGCACACCGTGATCGAGGCCGGGAGCGCCGAGCCCACGCCCGCGTTCAAGCGCGTCGATCAACGTGCCGCGCTCCACGCCCAGGAGGTGGGTTACGCCGCGGTGACCGGCGCCAACGCGCTCGTCGCCCTGTTCGCCGAAATGCGAAGCCCCGCGGCACGTCTGCTCGCGGAGCATGGCGTCTCGCGCGGGCGGGCCGATAAAGCGATCGCGCGAGGTTGGCCAGGGCGCGAAGTAGAGCAGAGATGATCGCATCTCAACGCGATCGCCGACTCTCATCAGCCCACATGCACCTTCGGCTTCCTGCCATCGTTCCACTTGCCGTCGAGCGCGCGCTCGATCTGAGCGGCGAGTTGCAGGAGGAGGCCGTCATTGGCCTGCTTCGCAATCGCCTGGATGCCGAGCGGCAGGCCGTGTTCCTGCGTGGCCATCGGCATCGATATCGCCGGCATGCCGCAGAGATTGGCGAGCGGCGTGAAGGCGAAGAAGCGCCAGAGATTGCCGAACCAGTCGAGCACGTCAGGGTTGTCGGAGATGGTGAGATATTCCCTGGTGCCGACCTTCGGCGTCGGCAGCGCGGTGATCGGCGTCAGGATCACATCCCACTGCTCGAAGAAGGCGCCGAAGGCGCGTGAAGTCGTGTTGAACACGCCTTGCATCTTCGCCCGCTCGGCAAAGCTCGTGTTCCGGCCGGCTTCCCAGATCCGGATGTTCATGGGCTCGATGAGATCTGCCGGCGGCTTTTCCAGCCCGCGTGCGGCGAGCATGTTGGAGATCACCACGGCAAAATTCGAGATGTAACAGGTGGTCTGCGCTTCGAACGCGGCGCGGAAGTCGAGCTCGGGCAAGGCGTAATCGACGTGATGGCCGAGGCCTTCGAGGAAGCGGCCAGCTTTCTCCAGCTCGGCGGCGATCTCAGGCGTCGCGGTGTAGTCGCCCCAGGTGTGCGACAGCGCGATGCGAAGTTTTGACGGATCGCGCTTGATCATCTCGGAATAGGGCTGTGCCGTGGTCCAGAACGGCATGAATTCGCCGGGCGCCGCTCCCCTTGCGTGATCGACGAAGGCGGCGGTGTCGCGCACGCTACGCGACTGGCAGCCCTGGATCGAGACCAGCCCGGTGAGGTCCGACATGTGCGGGGCGAGCGAGAACACGCCGCGCGAGACCTTAAGACCGATATTGCCGTTGACCCCGGCGGGAATGCGGATCGAACCGCCGCCATCGGTTGCATGTGCGATCGGCACCACGCCGGCCGCGACCATCGCGGCGCTCCCCGCGGACGAGCCGCAAGTGGTGTAGTCGGTATCCCAGGGATTGCGCGTGACGTAGACGGCCGGATTGTCGGCCGAGCTGCATACGCCGAATTCCGGCGTCGTGGTGCGTCCGATCAGGTTCAGCCCGGCCTGGCGGAATTTGCCGGTCAGGAACGTATCGGCCGCGGCGCGATTGCCGCGCATCAACAGCGAGCCCATTTCCTGGAGCCGGCCCTTCATGGTCGGGCCGAGGTCCTTCATCAGGAAGGGCAGGCCGGCGAACGGCCCGGCGAGATTGGCGCCGTCCTTGGCCGGATCGGCGATCACGTCGTCGAACAGCTCGACCACGCCCGACAGTGCCAGGATTGACCTTGGCGACGCCCGCAGCGGCTTGGCGGGCCAATTCCTTCGCCGTCAGCTCGCCCTTGCGGACGCGCGCCGCCAGTCCCACGCCGTCGTGCTGCGCCCATTCATTCCAGCTCATCGGGAAAGTCATGCGATCCAAACCTCTTCGTGCGGCGCCATCTTAGTTTCGCACAGGAGCACTTTAAACAACTGAGGCGACGCGAAGGGCAGGGTTGCGCCGGATGGAGAGGTCGGCTGCAAACCCGCATTGCATGCGGATGCATCAATTCGAGAGCTTTGCGATCACCGCGACCGGCCCGCCGCCGGCCGGCCCCTGATGCTCGGCGCCGCCCGAGACATAGACCGCGCCGGTGCCGGCGAGGCCGGCAATCAGGCCGCCGACGGCGGCACGGGCGTGGCGCGTCGAGCTGATGTCGGTATCTTCCAGCATGGTGTGGCGGAAGCCGCGCACGCTGCCATCAGGCGAGGCCTCGGCCTTGGCAAAGATGTTGACGAGCTCGCGGCCCGTCGTCGCGACGTCCAGCCCGACGCTCTCCAGCGCGGCAAGCACGGCGGCGGCGTCGATGGCATCGCTCATCACGGCATGCCCGATCTCGAATTCGCTCGTCGATGACATCGCGTTGCCGAGCACGATGACGACGTTGTGCATCAGCTCGATCCCGGACGAAGTCGAGGCGACCCTCGAGAACAGATCGTAACGTTGCAGCACGTCGTCGTCGCGAATGTCGGAGGCGATCTCGCCGAGCGCGACCGCAACCCCGAGCGCGGAGGCGCCGCGCGAATAGGCCATCGAGCTGTAAGCGCTGGTCGTCACCGTCTTGTTGCCGCGCGCGTTCGCCGCCTCGACGCGATCGCTGGTGAGCAGCGGGCACTTGATCTGCACGAAATGGATGTCGGCGGGGTCAGCAATGCCGGCATCCTCCATCGCGGCTTTCACGGCCTTGGCCGTCTCCGTGATCTGCGCGGAGCGGCCGAACTCTTCGGGCAGGAAATCGCGGGGTGTGCGCCATGCCGATGCTCAGGCGTTTGCCGGACAAGCCTGCCGGTCGCTGCGGGATGTCCTGGCGCGTGAACACGGTGATGTGCGGGCTGAGCACGCCCTCGGTGCCGCCGGACATCACGAAAGCGATGCGCTGCTCGACTTCCTGCGGCGACAGGCCGAGCTGCGGCGCCAGCGCCGCGCACAGCGCGGCAACGGCATATTCCCGGGTAAAATCGTTGACGCCGCCATTGCCCTCGGTCTTGCCGAGGATGGCCAGGATGGAAGTCGGATCGATCGCGCCGGAGCCGATCATGTCCAGGAGGCCGGAGACGTCGCCGGGGCCCTTGGTGACGATCCTGATCACGCCGACCGATGTCGTCCGCATTATGGTCCTCACATGGAGTTCAGGAGCCCGGCGGACAAAACAGCCGCTGAACCGGGCCGCCTGTCAAGGTGTCGAGGCAATCCCCATCGTCGTCCTGGCTTTTGCCAGGACGACAGCAGGATGTGCGTCGACTACAACTCTTCGACACCCCCACGATTGTGGCGAGATCGCATCGCTTCGACAAAAAATCCCTTGTCGACGGCCGCTCGCCGCACCTTGATGAATCAGCCCCGGTTGGTCCATAAGCGGCGTCCCGCAGCCGGTGGTTAGCCGCCGCGGTGCGTGCTTGGATAGAGGGGTTCTCGCGTGGCAAATATCAACCAGAAAATTGCGCAGGAGCTTGGGGTTCGGGCGGAGCAGGTCGAGGCGACGGTGACGCTGCTCGATGGCGGCGCCACGGTTCCCTTCATCGCCCGATACCGCAAGGAAGCGACCGGCGCGCTCGACGACGCGCAATTGCGCACTCTGGAAGAGCGCCTGGGTTACCTGCGCGAGCTCGAAGACCGCCGCAAGGCCATCCTCGAATCGGTCCGCGAGCAGGGCAAGCTCGATGCCGCGCTCGAAGCCTCCATTCTCGCTGCCGACAGCAAGGCGCGCCTCGAAGACATCTATCTACCGTTCAAGCCGAAGCGCCGCACCAAGGCGGAGATCGCCAGGGAAGCCGGCCTCGAGCCGCTCGCCAATCAGCTCATGGCAGAGCCCACCAACGATCCGAAGGTGGTGGCGGAAACCTTCGTCAATGCCGAGAAGGGCGTTGCCGACGCCGCTGCGGCGCTCGACGGCGCCCGGGCCATCCTGGTCGAGCGTTTCGACGAAGACGCCGACCTGATCGGGAGCCTGCGCGAGGAGGTGTGGACCAATGCGCGCATGGCCTCCAAGGTGCGTGACGGCAAGAAAACCGAGGGCGAAAAGTTCGCCGACTATTTTGAGTTCTCCGAGCCGCTGACCAAGCTGCCCTCGCACCGTATCCTCGCGATGTTCCGCGGCGAAAAGGAAGAGATCCTCGACCTTCAGATTCAGGCCGAGGCCGAAGCATCGCCGCCGGGCGTGCCGAGTGCCTATGAGCTGAAGATCATGAAGCGGTTCGGCATCGCCGACCTCAAGCGCGCCGGCGACCGCTGGATGATCGACACGGTGCGCTGGGCCTGGCGCACCAAGATCCAGGTGCATCTCAACATCGACCTGCGCATGCGGCTGTGGAATGCGGCCGAGACCGAGGCCGTGCGCGTGTTCGCCTCCAATTTGCGCGATCTATTGCTGGCCGCGCCCGCCGGCACCCGCGTCACCATGGGGCTCGATCCCGGCTTCCGCACCGGCGTCAAGGTCGCCGTCACCGACGCGACCGGCAAGGTGGTCGATACCGCTGTGATCTATCCGCACGAGCCGCAGCGGCAGTGGAACGAGGCGCTGGCGATCCTCGGCAAGCTCGCGCTGAAACATCGCGTCGAGCTGATCGCGATCGGCAACGGCACCGCCTCGCGCGAGACCGACAAGCTCGCGGGCGATCTCGTCAAGGGCCTCGCCGAACTGAAGATGACCAAGATCGTGGTGTCGGAAGCCGGCGCCTCGGTCTATTCGGCCTCGGCCTTCGCCTCCGAGGAATTGCCTGATCTCGACGTCACCCTGCGCGGCGCGGTCTCGATCGGCCGCCGCCTCCAGGATCCGCTCGCTGAGCTGGTCAAGATCGAGCCCAAGGCGATCGGTGTCGGCCAGTATCAGCACGATCTCGGCCAGGCCAAGCTCGCCAAATCGCTCGATGCAGTGGTCGAAGACTGCGTGAACGCGGTCGGTGTCGACGTCAACACCGCCTCGGCGCCGCTTCTTGCCCGCGTGTCGGGCGTGGGCTCCGGCCTTGCCTCGAGCATCGTGGCGTACCGTGACGCCAACGGCCCGTTCAAGTCGCGCAAGGCGCTGAAAGACGTGCCGCGGCTCGGCCCCAAGGCGTTCGAGCAATGCGCGGGCTTCCTGCGCATCGTCGGCGGCGAGGATCCGCTCGATGCCTCTGGCGTGCATCCGGAAGCGTATCCGGTGGTGCGCCGGATTCTCAGCGCCACCAAGAGCGACATCAAGGCGTTGATCGGCAGCAGCGAGATCGTGCGCACGCTGAAGCCGAAGGATTTCGTCGACGAGACGTTTGGTCTGCCGACCGTGACCGACATCCTGCGCGAGCTCGAAAAGCCCGGCCGCGATCCGCGTCCGGCGTTCAAGGCCGCGGTGTTCATGGACGGCGTCGAGGAAATCAAGCATCTCAAGAAGGGCATGATCCTCGAGGGCACCGTGACCAACGTCGCCGCGTTCGGCGCATTCGTCGACATCGGTGTGCACCAGGACGGCCTCGTGCACATCTCGGCGATGTCCAAGTCCTACATCAAGGATCCGCGCGAGGTGGTGAAGCCCGGCGACATCGTCAAGGTGAAGGTGCTGGACTTCGAGGTCGCGCGCAAGCGCATCTCGCTGACATTGCGCCTCGACGACGAGGTCGGCGCCAAGGAGGCGCCCGGCATGCAGCGCGACAACAGCTCGCGCAACCCCTCCCGCATGACCTCGTCCGCACCGCGCCAACAGGAATCTTCCGGCGGCGGCGCCCTCGCCGAAGCGCTGCGCCGTGCCGCCGAGAAGAACGGCGGCAAGCGCGCGTGACGTCTTAACTTCTCTCCCCGTCCTTCTGCGGGAGAGGTGAGCCGCTCGACGTATGGCGAGCTCCATCCGTGTCGTCATTGCGAGCGAAGCGAAGCAATCCAGTCTGCCTGCGTGGAGGCACTCTGGATTGCTTCGTCGCAAGAGCTCCTCGCAATGACGGAGGAGAGCGCGCGCGGGTCCGCCTTTCTAACTCCCGCGTCAGAATCTGGCGCATTTGTAAGTTGAAGGTGAGGGCGGCTTTTCCTCATCTGAGCCTCCGGAGTGGCGAGACCATCGCCGCGACAAGGAGGATACTTAGATGAACAACAGGCTTCTCACAGGCATCGTCGCAGCGGCAGTTGCTGCGACGCTGGCGGTCGCCTCGCCCGTTCTCGCCCGCGGGGGCGGCGGTGGTGGCGGACATGGCGGTGGTGGTTTTGGCGGTGGCGGTTTTGGCGGCGGGCATTTTGGCGGCGGGGGGATGCACGCCGGCGGTATGGGCGGCGGTGGCATGCACTTCGGCGGCATGGGCAGTGCTCACTTCGGTGGCATGGGCGGTGCTCACTTCGGTGGCGCCCGCTTTGCTGGCTCGCCGATGGCGGCCCACGCTGCCTTTGGGCCGCGCTTTGCCGGTGCGCCACTAGCGACCCGCGCCGCCTTCGGGCCGCGTTTCGCCGGCGCCGGCTGGCACGGCAGGCCCTTCATCGGCCGGCACGCATTTTTCTTCCGCCACCATCGCTTCCACCGGTTCGCCTTCGTTGGCGCCCCCTTCTACTACGCCAATTATTATCACGACGGTTGCTGGCGCAGGAACTGGACGCCCTATGGGCGGCAATGGGTCAATGTGTGCGGAGACTCTTGGTACTAGCATCGCCGTACCGCACCATTGTCGCGATCGTCATCGGGCGGTTCCGCTCAGCCCCGGAACGGGATAGTCTGATGGCGATCGTCGCGCGGAGTTTGTCATGACCGGAGGTCACCGCCGCATTCTGGTCGTCGAGGACGATGCGGAAACCGCAGGCCAGCTCGTCGAGGAGCTGACGATTTCTGGCTACGACGTCGATCTCGCCGCCACGGGGCGCGAAGCCCTCAGCCACGGCGCCGCGCGCGACTATGCCGTGATCACCATCGACCGCATGCTGCCCGACATCGACGGCATCACCGTGATGCGCCAATTGCGCGACGACGGCATCGCAGCGCCGTTCCTGATCATCTCGGCGCTGGGCGAGGTCGACGACCGCGTGCGCGGCTTGCGCGCCGGCGGCGACGACTATCTCGTCAAGCCGTTCTCTTTCGTCGAGCTTCTGGCGCGGCTGGAGGCACTCGGCCGCCGCAGCGACACGGTCGCCAAGGAGACGATTTTGCGGGTCGGCGATCTCGCCATCGACCTGATCGCGCGCAACGCCAGCCGCCGCGGCCGGAAGATTCCGCTATTGCCGCGCGAGTTTCAGTTGCTCGAATATCTCGTCCGCAACGCGGGCCGAGTCGTTTCCCGCGCGATGCTGCTCCAGCATGTCTGGGATCTGCACTTCGATCCCTCCACCAACATCATTGACGTCTATGTCGGCCGCGTTCGCCGCAAGGTCGACGATGCCCAGGCCTATCCGCTGATCCACACCATTCGCGGCATCGGATATTGTCTCCGTGCTCCTGGTTAAAACGCTCCGCTCCTCGACCTTCCGCTTGGCACTGATCGCGATCGCGGCATTCGGGCTGATCGTCGCGGCGATCATGGCCTATGTCTATTTCGGCACGATCGCCTATGTGCAGAGCCGTGTCGGCGATGCCGGCGATCACAGCGGCTTCACCGCGATGATCGAGCTCGCAACGGCCGCTGTCGCCGTGCTGATGCTGGTGCTCGCCGGGCTCGCCGCGGTGCTGGTGACACGGCGCACGGTCGGGCGAATCGAGGAGATCAACGCCACCAGCCGCGCCATCATGATGTCCGGCCTCGATCAGCGCATTCCCTTGCGCGGCAGTCACGACGAGTGGGACCGCGTCGCCGAAAACCTCAACCAGATGCTCGACCGCATCGAGACGCTGATGGGCGAGGTCAAGCAGGTCAGCGACAACGTCGCCCATGATTTGCGCACGCCGCTGACGCGCATGCGGGGCCGGCTGGAAAAGGCCTATCACGCCCCTCGCAACGGCGAGGCCGACGCGGCGCTGATCGGTGACACCATCGCCGATCTCGACGCAGTGCTCGGCATGTTCGCCTCCATCACCCGCATTTCGGAGATCGAGACCCGCGCCCGCCGTCGCGCGTTTCGCACCCTCAATCTCGCCGGGATCGCCGGCGAGGTCGTCGAGCTCTACGATGCCGCCGCCGAACAGGTTGCGACCCGGCTCAGCCTGGATGGCGACCGCGAGGTGGCGATCACGGGCGATCGCGACCTGCTGTTCGACGCCATCGCCAATCTCGTCGACAACGCGATCAAGCACGGCTGCAAAGGCGGGCAGGTGAGCGTCACCTGCCGCAGCGCCGACGGCGGTGCGACGATCGCGATCGCCGACGATGGTCCGGGTATTCCCACTGAGGAGCGCGATCATGTGTTCAAGCGCTTCTACCGGCTCGAACAGAGCCGCTACACGCCGGGCAACGGCCTCGGCCTGAGTCTGGTCGCGGCAGTTGCCGGCCTCCATGGCGCCGAGATTGCGCTGCATGACAATGCGCCGGGCCTCACGGTCCGGCTAAGCTTCCCCAAGACGTCGGCGCAATGAAGCCCGATCGTGTCAAAGCTCGATCACGCCGCGCCGTGCCGCATGCGCGACCGCATCGGTGCGGCCGGTGGCATCGAGCTTGTCGAGCAGCGAGCCGACATGGAACTTCACGGTGTGCACGGAGATGTTGAGCTGACGCGCGATCATCTTGTTGGAGCCACCTTCCGCCATCAGCGCCAGCACGTCGAGCTCGCGCTGCGTCAGCGCGATATCGTCGGGCATGATACGCGCATCGCGGGTGACAATCGTCGCCGTGGCCTTCTCGCCGGGTCCGGCGAGGCGAACCCCGGCGATATTGCCGAGCAGAGCCGCCAGGCGATCGGCGAGGGCGGGATCGTCGATCTCCAGGGACAGCACGATCTCGGGCGCGATGTCCTCGCTCACGCCTCGGGCCTCTCGCCGACCGTGACCTTGAAGCTGACCGGCTCGCCGCCGCGGCGCGCGGCCACGTCGACCACCGCTCCGACGCTCGCCGGACCCAGTGTCCGCGACAGCGCACGTACGCCTGACAGTTTCTGGTCGTTGACGGCGACGATGACGTCGCCCTGGCGGATGCCGGCCGCGGCCGAAGGTCCGGCCTTGTCGACGTTCATCACCATCGCGCCGACGCCGTCGTCGAGCCGGACCGGCTGGAGCCCGAGGCCGAGATATCCGCGCGCGATGCGGCCGCGCGCCTCTAATTGTGCTGCGACCCGCTCGATCGTCGCTGTCGGGATCACCAGCACACGCCTCGGGCCGAGCACGGCCATGCCGAAGGCGTCGCCCGATGCATCGAGCGCGAGGCCGCCCTGCTGGCTGGCGCGCAGGCGGACGTCGAGCTCGATCCGCGCGTCGATATCGCCGCCGCGCAGGCTGCGCCAGCTCGTGCCGGACAGCGATACCATCCCCAGCGCGGCGCTCGGCGTATCGCGGTTGGTGGCGATGACGACCGACAGCGCGCCGAGGGGCGGGACCGTTGTGGCCAGCTTGACCGGGGCAAGCGCAGTATCGGCGCGCAGCAGTGCGATATCCGTCGTATGGTCGCGGCCGGCAATCGTGGCGGCCGTGGCGCTGCCGTCGGGGAGGCCGATCTCGACTTCGCCCTCGTCGGCCAGCGCCTCGTCGGCGGTGACGATCAGGCCGGGTTTCCAGACGAAGCCGGTGGCGCGGGCGCGATGCGAACGCACGGCGACGACGGACGGCGCGGTGCGCGCCACCACATCCGCGAGTGCGGACGACAGTGAAGACAGCGGAGTGGGGTCGGTCATGGCAGGCTCCTGTAAGCTGCCCTAATCTGGGATGTCGCGGCGGATTGTGAAACTGGCCGGATGGCCAGGAAAGCTGATCTGGAAAGCTGGTCCGTAAGACCACGGCCGACGAATATGTGACTGGGAGCCGCTCACGCGAACGTGTTGCAATTGCGAAATTGCGCCGCCTCCACGATTTTCAGCGAGCCACGCAACGCCGCCGGCCTTTACCACACCGCATTGCTGATGCCGACACGCAAGGACCTCGCGCGCTGGCTGGTGCACGCCGCCTCGTATCGGGTGCCCGATGTCGGGCTTCGCCGATCACCTCGTCAGCGAGTCGGTCTATCTCGACGACCCCCGAGGGTAACGGCATCGAGGTCTATGCCGACCGCGTGGAGGCCGTCGATCCCTGGGGCACACGGGCGCGGCTGATCAGGGTTTGATCGCCGGCGCGAGCGTTGGTAAGACCGGTCAGGCGTTAGCCAGTTTCCGGGATTCACACCTGCCATGTCCGACTTTCACGGCGTCTTTCCCTATCTCGTCTCGCCTGTCGATGCCGATGGCGCGGTGCGGACGAACGTGCTCAGCAGGCTCTGCGACGATCTGATCGGCGTCGGCGTGCACGGCCTGACGCCGCTGGGCTCGACCGGCGAGTTCGCCTATCTCGACGCCGTGCAGCGCACGGCGATCGTGCGGACCACGATCGAGGCGGCGAAGGGACGTGTGCCGGTCGTCGCGGGCGTCGCCTCCACCTCGACGGCGGACGCGGTGGCGCAGGCGAAAGCGTATCAGAAGCTCGGCGCCGACGGCATTCTGGCGATCCTGGAAGCGTATTTCCCGCTCGCCGATGCGCAGATCGAATCCTATTTCCGCGCCATCGCGGATGCCGTGGACATCCCCGTCGTCATCTACACCAATCCGCAATTCCAGCGCTCCGATCTGACCCTCGATATCATCGCGCGCCTCGCCGAGCATCCGCGCATCGGCTACATCAAGGACGCCTCGACCAATACCGGCCGGCTGCTCTCGATCATGAACCGCTGCGGCGATGCCTTGCGGGTGTTCTCGGCCTCCGCCCACATCCCGGCCGCGGTGATGCTGATCGGCGGGCTCGGCTGGATGGCGGGCCCTGCCTGCATCATCCCGCGCCAGAGCGTGGCGCTCTACGACCTCTGCAAGGCCGGCCGCTGGGACGAGGCGATGGCGCTCCAGCGCAGGCTGTGGCGCATCAACGAGGCTTTTGCCCGCTTCAATCTCGCCGCCTGCATCAAGGCCGGATTGGCCATCCAGGGCTACGACGTTGGCGATCCCGTCCCGCCGCAGGCCGCTCTCACCGAAGATGCGCGCAAAATCGTGGAAGCGGCGTTGCGGGAGCTGGGCTAGCCGCCATACCCGGCATGACGAAATCGTGGATATACCGCTCAAAACCGCGGCTGGCCTCGCATACCTCGATCCGCTAAAAGGCTGCCGCATTTGAGAGATTAAGGGACCCCACGGAATGAACATTCTTCCCGGCAATTTGCGTTTCGGAGCGGGGCAGCCCGTCAAGCGTTTGGAAGATCAGCGGCTTCTCACCGGGAAGGGGCAGTTCATCGACGACAAGCCGGAAGAGGGCGCGCTGTGGCTGTACCTGCTGCGCTCGCCGCACGCCCACGCGAAGATCGTCTCGATCGACACCGGCGCCGCCACTGCGATGCCCGGCGTGACCGCGGTCTATACCGGCGCCGACCTCGTCAAGGACGACATCGGGGTCATCCCGACACTGAGCATCTTCAAGCGCCCCGACGGCAAGCCGATGACGGTGCCGCCACGCCGCCTGCTGGCGCACGAAATCGTGCGCTACGCCGGCGAGGCCGTGGCCGCAGTGGTGGCTGCCTCGCGTGCTGACGCCCAGAACGCGGCCGAAGCGATCGTGGTCGAATATGACGTGCAGCCGGCGGTGGTCGATCCCGTCGAGGCGGTGAAGCCCGGCGCGCCCGTAGTGTGGCCGGAGGCGCCCGACAACATCGTCGGCGCGATGGCTTACGGCGATGCCGCCAAGGTGGGCGAGGCTTTTGCCAAGGCGGCGCATACCGTCGAGCTC
The DNA here is from genome assembly GCF_054056815.1 of Bradyrhizobium sp. LB13.1. Taxonomy (NCBI): domain Bacteria; kingdom Pseudomonadati; phylum Pseudomonadota; class Alphaproteobacteria; order Hyphomicrobiales; family Nitrobacteraceae; genus Bradyrhizobium; species Bradyrhizobium sp. LB13.1. Next base: position 1,755,462 of record NZ_JBSRYQ010000001.1, read on the forward strand.
GATCTCGTCAGCCAGCGCCTTGTGCCGTCGGCCATGGAGCCGCGCTCGACCATCGCCGAGATCGACAAAAAGACCGGGCGGCTCCTCTTGCACGTGCAGTCGCAGACGCCCGCCTCGACCCGCGACGTGCTGGCCGAGGCCGTGCTGAAGCGTCCCAAGGACAGCGTGCGCGTGCTGGTCGGCGATATCGGCGGTGGCTTTGGCCAGAAGACCAATCTCTATCCGGAAGACGGCATCGTCGCCTATGCCGCGACCAAGCTGAACAAAAAAATCCGCTGGCGCGGCGACCGCACGGACGAATTCGTCGGTGGCACTCATGGCCGCGATCTGACCTCGACCGCTTCCTTCGCGCTCGACGAGAAGGGCAAGGTGCTGGCCTATCGCGTCAGCTCGATCGGCTGTACCGGCGCGTATTCCTCGGGCGCGGCCAACATCATTCCGCTGGTGCTGGGGCCGTTCGTTCAGACCGGCGTCTACGATTTGCCGCTGGTGCATTTCGAAGTGAAGTCGGTGATGACCCACACCGCGCCGGTCGGCGCCTATCGCGGTGCGGGGCGCCCCGAGGCCGTGTTCATCGTCGAGCGCCTGTTCGACGCTGCCGCGCGGAAAATCGGCATGGATCCGCGCGCGATCCGCAAGGCCAATTACATCAAGCCGGCGCAACTGCCCTATACGAATGCTGCGGGGCAGGTTTACGATTCCGGCGCTTTCGCGCACATGCTCGACCGTGCCGTGAAGCTTGCGGACTGGGACGGCTTTGCCGCGCGCAAGAAGGCGGCGAAGAAGAAAGGCCTGCTCTACGGCCGCGGGCTCACCTCCTATATCGAATGGACCGGCGGCCGCGCTCATACCGAGAAGGTCAGTATGCATGCGACCGCGCAGGGCCGCGTCGTCCTGCATTCCGGCACCATGGCGATGGGGCAGGGGTTGCAGACCACCTACACCCAGATGATCTCCGACACGCTCGGCATTGCCATGGACAAGATCGACGTGGTCCAGGGCGACACTGATCTGGCAACAGGCTTTGGCAGCGTCGGCTCGCGTTCGCTGTTCGTCGGTGGCACGGCGGTTGCGGTCTCCTCCAACGATTTGATCCAGAAGGCGCGCGAGAAGGCGGCGAACGTGCTGGAGACCTCGGTCGAGGACATCGAATACCAGGGCGGTATGCTCACCGTGGTCGGCACCGACCGCCGCATCAGCCTGTTCGATATTGCCGAGAAGGAGAGCGGCGCAAAACTCAGCGTCGATTCCGAAGGCGAGGTCGATGGTCCCAGTTGGCCGAACGGCACGCATATCTGCGAGGTCGAGATCGACCCCGAGACCGGCGTCTCCAAGGTCGTGCGCTACACTACGGTTGACGACGTCGGCGTCGCTGTGAACCCGATGCTGGTGACGGGGCAGATCCATGGCGGTGTCGCGCAGGGAATCGGCCAGGCACTGTACGAGGGCGTGTCCTATGATTCCGACGGCCAGCTTCTCACCGCGAGCTACCAGGACTATTGCATCCCGCGCGCCGACGACGTCCCGCCGATCGTGGTGACGCTCGACGATTCCGCGCCCTGCCGCACCAATCCGCTCGGCGCCAAGGGCTGCGGCGAATCCGGCGCCATCGGCGGTCCCCCTTGCGTCACCAACGGCGTGATGGATGCGCTCGCCGAGCTCGGCATCACCCAGCTCAACACGCCCCTGACGCCGCAGAAGATATGGAAGGCGATCAGGGATGCGAAGATGGCGGGTTAATACCGTCATTGCAAGCGCAGCGAACCAATCCAGAATCTCCCCGCGGAGGCAGCCTGGATTGCTTCGTCGCAACGGCTCCTCGCAATGACAGGCGAGAGGGTCGCGCGCTAAATCCCCAGCATCATCTTCGCAATAATATCGCGCTGGATCTCCGAGGTGCCGCCGAAGATCGTGTAGGCGCGGCCGTTGAGATATTCCGGCACCACCGTCAGCATCTCCTCCGGCATCGCCGGCTCGTGGTTGAGCCTGTAGAGCGGGCGCATCGGCTCGACCGCGAGCGCGTCGTGGCCGATCACATCGGCCCCCAGCCGGGTCACCGCCTGGCGGATCTCGCTGTTGCGCAGCTTGAGGATCGACGACACAGCGCCGGGATTCTGCCCGGTCTGCAGCGCCGACAGCACACGCAACTCCGTCATCTCCAGCGCGTCGATGTCGACCTCGACCTCCGAGATGCGCGTCGCGATGTCGGGACTGTCGATCGCGCGTCCCGTCAAATCCGACTCGGCAAGCTCCGCAATCGCCTTCAGCCCTTCGCGCAGCTTCGCCGACGCGATGCCGGAGCCGCGCTCGAATTCGAGCAGGTACTTGCCGTAGGTCCAGCCCTTGCCTTCCTCGCCGACGCGATTGGCAACGGGTACCCGCACGTCGTCGAAGAACACCTGGTTGACCTCGTGGTCGCCGCCGATGGTGAGGATGGGGCGCGTCGTGATGCCTGGCGCATTCATGTCGATCAGGACAAAACTGATGCCGTCCTGCTGCCGCGGGCCGTCGCTGGTGCGCACCAGCGCGAACATGCGGTTGGCGTGATGGGCATGCGTGGTCCAGATTTTTGTGCCGTTGATGATGTAGTCGTCGCCGTCGCGCACCGCCCGCGTCTTCAGCGAGGAGAGGTCGGAACCGGAGCCCGGCTCGGAATAGCCCTGGCACCAATAGTCCTCGCCGGAGAGAATGCGCGGTAGGTAGAAGTTCTTCTGTTCAGGGCTGCCGAAACCGATGATGACGGGCCCGACCATCTTCACGCCCATCACGTTGACGTTCGGCACGCCGGCGCGCGCGCTTTCGGTCTCGAAGATCCAGCGCTGCGCCGGCGTCCAGTCCGGCCCGCCATGCTCGACCGGCCAGCCCGGCGCGCCCCAGCCTTGCTTGTGCAGCGTGCGCTGCCAGGCCATGCCGATATCGGGGTCGGAGAACACCGACGGCGTCAGCGCCGTCGCGCGCTTCATCTCCTCGGTGAGGTTTTTCGCAATGAAGCCGCGCACCTCGTCCTGGAAGGCGCGCTCCTCAGTGTTGAACGACAGGTCCATGATGCGCTCCTTGTGTCAGGCAGGCACGACGTTGCGGCCGAGCTGGGCGTGGCGGCCATAATGGTGAGCGCTGCCGCCGAACAGCGTGTCGAAGGCGACCAGCCGCTTGAAGTAGGCGCCGACCTCGAGCTCCTCGGTGACACCCATGCCGCCGTGGAGCTGGATCGACTGCTCGCCGATAAAGCGCGCACATCTGCCGATCTTCGCCTTCGCGCCCGACGCGGCCCGCGCGCGCTCGACTGGATTGGCATCGACCTTCAGCGCGGCGCGCAGCGCCATCGAGCGCGACTCGTCGACCTGCACCGCCATGTCGGCGAGGCGGTGGCGGATCACCTGGTTGGCCGAAAGGGGCCGGCCGAACTGCTTGCGGATTTTTGTGTACTCCAGCGTGGTCTCCAGGAGCACCTGCATGATGCCGACGGCCTCGGCGTCGAGCGCGGCCATGGCGCGATCGACGGCCCATTCGATCGCGGGGAGCGCGTCGTGTCCGTCACCGAGCAAGGCGGCTTGCGGCAGTTGCACGTCCGACAGTTCGATATTGCAGGCGCGCCCGCCGCCCAGGCGCTCATAGTCGCTGACGGCAACGCTCGGCGTCTTTGCCGGCACCAGGAACAGGCCGATGCGGCCGGAGGGGCCCTGATAATCATGGATATGCGCGGAGACGATGATCTCGCCGGCGGCGTGGCCGTCGAGCACCGCAACCTTGCTGCCGGAGAGTCGCCAGCCTTGCGCCGTCTTGTTGGCAATGGTCGCGACCTTGGCGAGATCGAACCGCGCCGCGCGCTCCGAATGCGCAAAGGCGAGTTTCAGCGATCCGTCGGCGACCTTCGGCAGGATTGCCTGCTTCTGCACCGTGCCGCCGCATCGCTCGACCAGTGCTGCGCCAAGCACCACCGTTGCGATATACGGCTCCGACACCAGCCCGCGGCCAAAGGCTTCCGTCAAAATGCCGATCTCGACCGCGCCGCCGCCGAGCCCGCCAAACTCTTCCGCGATCGGCAACGCCAGCCAGCCCAGCTCGGCGAATTGCTTCCACACCGCCGGGCTGAAGCCGAGCGGATCGTTCGCCATCTTGCGGCGGTGATCGGCATCATAGCTTCCGGCCACGAAGCGCTCCGCGCTCTCGCGCAGCAGACGTTGCTCGTCACTGAGATTGAGATCCATCGTGTCTACTCCGCGGCTGCCGGCGGCTTGCGCACGGAGGGATGCAGGCCGGATGGATCGACCACCATTCCGAATTCCTGAAGATTATGCGCGTGGCAGAGCTGATGCAGCGCAAAGGCCTGGTCGATCGCCGCCGGCTGGCCCATCACATCGACCGAGCGGTTCACGGCTTCCTTGGTCAGCTTCAGCGCAAAGGACGGTTTTGATGCGATTTTGCGCGCCAGCGACAGGACGGCGGATGAAAGCTCTGCGCGCGGCACGACCCGGTTGACCATCCCGAGTTGATGCGCCTCCTGTGCACTCCAGCTATCGGCGGTGAACAGAAACTCCTTGGCCTTGCGCGGGCCGAGCTCCCAGGGATGCACGAACCATTCGACGCCGCAGACGCCCATGGTGACCACGGGATCGCAGAACTGCGCATCGTCGCTGGCGAGGATGAGATCGCAGGCCCATGCCAGCATCAGGCCGCCGGCGATGCACTTGCCGTGCACCTCCGCAATTGTCGGCTTGGCGAGGTTGCGCCAGCGCCGCGTGATCTGGAGATAGATCTCCTGCTCGCGCGCGAAGCGGCCATGGGCGTTTGGTTCAGCGAAGCCGCCCCAATTTCCGATCGGCGGAAAATCGACACCCGCAACATTCTTGCTGCCGGGGCGCAGATCATGCCCTGAGGAGAAGTGCGGACCGTTGCCGGCGAGAATGATCACCTTGACCGCATCGTCCTGCACCGCCTCATCGAACGCGGCGTTGAGATCGTAGGTCATTTGCAGGTTCTGCGCGTTGCGCGCGTCGGGCCGGTTCATCACGATCCTCGAGATCGCCGGCTCCGGCCTCTCCACGAGGATGGTCTCGAACGAGGTCATCGCGTTCCCCCCGGCGTTTCCGTCTTGGTATTATTGTTCTCTTGAGTTGACTATTACAGCCGGGATTAAGCAAGGGGCTTGCGTAAATCGGCTGCTTTTCGCAAGCCTCGGCCTGCTCGCAAGATGTCTGGCGTCTCGCGCGTGCAATCTGATAGTTTGCGCAAGATTCCACCGGGAGAAATTTGATGCGCAAGATCCTGACCGTGCTGGCGGCGCTGGCCTCGCTGAGCCTCACCAATTGCGGCTACAACGCCATCCAGAGCGAGGACGAGCAGATCAAGGCCAACTGGTCCGAGGTCGTGAACCAGTATCAGCGCCGCGCCGATCTGGTGCCCAACCTCGTCAACTCGGTGAAGGGTTTTGCGCAGCAGGAGAAGGACGTGTTGCTCGGCGTCACCAATGCCCGCGCCAAGGTCGGCAGCATCCAGGCGACGCCCGAGGTACTGAACGATCCCGCCGCATTCCAGAAATTTCAGGCCGCCCAAAGCGAGCTCTCCGGCGCGCTGTCGCGACTGCTCGTGGTCACCGAAAACTACCCGCAGCTCAAGTCGGATGCGCTGTTCAAGGATTTGATGTCGCAGCTCGAAGGCACCGAGAACCGCATCACGGTGGCGCGCAATCGCTACATCAAGGCGGTGCAGGATTATAACGTCACCATCCGCTCATTCCCGAACAACCTCACTGCGATGATGTTCAGCTACAAGGAGAAGCCGAACTTCTCGGTCGCAAACGAGAAGGAAATCTCGACCGCACCGAAGGTCGATTTCAATCCGGCGCCCTCGAAGTAAGGGCATTCGACCCCGATGCGTGCCGCCAAGGCCCTCCTGCTCGCGCTTGCGCTGATATGGCCGTTCGCTGCCTCAGCCGATGTCGCCGTGCCGCAACTGACCGGCCGCGTGGTCGATCAGACCGGCACGCTCTCCAGCGGCGACATCGCCGCGCTGTCGCAAAAGCTGCAGGACTTCGAGACGCGCAAGGGCAGCCAGCTCGTCGTCCTGATCGTGCCGACGACGGAGCCGGAGACGATCGAGCAGTTCGCGATCCGCGTTGCGGAGGCCTGGAAGATCGGGCGCAAGAAGGTCGACGACGGCGCGATCCTGGTGGTCGCCAAGGGCGACCGGCATTTGCGCATCGAGGTCGGTTACGGCCTCGAGGGCGCGCTCACCGACGTCACCTCGCGCCGCATCATTGACGAAGACATCACGCCGAAATTCAGGAGTGGCGATTTCGCCGGCGGCATCGCGGCGGGCGTCGATCGCGTGATCCGCGTCATCGACGGCGAGCCGCTGCCGACGCCCTCGCGCAGCGTGAATTTCGGCAACTGGAACGACATCGAGCCGCTTTTCTTCTTCCTGCTGTTCGGCCCGCTGGTCATCGGCGGGATCCTGCGCTCCATGTTCGGGCGGCTATTCGGTTCGGGGATAACTGGAGCGATCGTTGGTGTCCTCGCCTGGTTCGTGATCGGCTCTGCAGTCATCGGGTTGGGCGTCGGTGTGCTTGGCGCTATCCTGACGTTTATCGCCGATCTGTTTGGGGCGGGATCGGGCACGGGGTCCTCGCGCGGCCGCTCCTGGTCGAGCGGCTCGTCATCCGGCGGCTGGAGCAGCGGATCGTCGTCGAGCGGTGGCTTCAGCGGCGGTGGCGGCAGTTTTGGCGGCGGCGGCGCCTCGGGGAGCTGGTAGGTCATGAGCATGAAGCGCATCACCCGGCATCTGCTCCAGCACCATTGGCGTGCAAAGTGGGTGTTTCCAAAAGGGGTGCTCGACCGCATCGAGCAGGCGATCAAGCGCGGCGAAGCCATGCATTCCGGCCAGGTCCGGTTCGTCGTCGAAGGCGCGCTCGACGGCGGGCCGCTGTTTCGCAATCAGCCGGCGCGCGAGCGCGCGCTCGACGTGTTCTCGCATTTGCGGATCTGGGACACTGCGCACAACAACGGGGTCCTGATCTATCTCCTGCTCGCCGACCGCGATGTCGAGATCGTCGCCGATCGCGGCATCGACGCGAAGGTTGATGTGAAGCGCTGGGAACAGATCTGCCGCGCGATGGAAGCCGAGTTCGGATCTAGCCAGTTCGAACGCGGCGTGATCGGCGGCATCGAGGCCGTGTCGCAGGAGCTGGCGCGGCATTTCCCGCCGAGCGGCCAGCTCCCGAACGAACTGCCGGACGCACCGGTGGTGATGTAGCCCCGGCTGATAGCCCCACACTCCGTCATTGCGAGCGCAGCGAAGCAATCCAGACTGTCGCCGCGGAAAGATTCTGGATTGCTTCGCTGCGCTCGCAATGACGATGTTGAAGCCCCGTGCTTCTTTTGCGAAAAGGCACACGTGACCGCACGCCCACCTAATCATCCAGCTTGTTCAAATCGCGCACCGACTGCATGATCGGCTCGAAGTTCGAGCGCGCATCCAGTGCGTCGAACAATTGTGCGGTGTCCTCCAGTAAGCCGTGTGACCTCGCAATCGCAATGCGGACGTCCTCCTGTGGCGTGTCCGACAGCCGCCCGTGTCCCGACAGCAATATCTTCGAATTCAGCCCCTTGAGCCGCTCCAGTGACTGGATGTAGTCGGCGATGCTGCCCGAGCCGAACACGCCGCCCATCACGCCGCCGGGCATGAGCGTATCGGCGGCAAACAGCAGGCCTTTGTCCTGGTCGTACAGCGTGATGCAGGCCGAGGTGTGCCCCGGCGTGTGCATCACGTTGAGACGGAAATTGCCGAGGTCGATCAGATTGCCTTCCTCTAGCCAGATGTCGATATTGATCGGCACGTTCGGCTCGTTGAACATCTTCCGCAGCATCGAGAAGTCGTCGCGCAGCATGATCTTGTTGGCGGCAAGCCGATGGGCGGCGACAAAAGTGCGGCGCTCGTTGAAGTGCCAAGCGGCACCGATGTGGTCGAGATGCTCGTGGCTCAGCACCACCATGTCGATCTTCTCCGGCGGGCAGCCGGCGAAGTTGAGACATTCCACCATCGCAGGGTAATTCGACGACAGCCCGACATCGATCAGGATGGTGCGCGCCGAGCCGCGAACGAGATAGACGTTGGCGGCGCGGTTGGAGAAGCGAATTTGATAGACGTCGTCCGCCGCCTGGATCAGCGAGCAGATGTCGTTCTTCATCAGGATTGGAAACGAAGTGGGCTTGCGCTCGCTCATGACTGCGCTGCCCGGTAGGTGACATCGTTGGACGCGCGCAGGCGTTTGGAGAGTGCATCCATCACCATCAGCGCAAAGGCCGGTTGCTGGCTGACGAGATAGACGAAGCGGGCGTGATTGATTCTCATCACTTTCGTGCTCGGCGCTGCCGCGATTGCGGTCGCCGAGCGCGCCGAGCCGTCAATCACGGCCATCTCGCCAAAGAATTCGCCCCTGCCGAGCTTGACGATGGTGGTCTTGCTGGCGCCGCTCAGCTTGGCGATCTCGACTTCGCCGTCGAGCACGACGAACAGCTCCCGGCCGGTCGAGCCCTCCTCGAAGATGATGTCATCGACGCCAAACTCGTTGATGCACTTCTCGATCGCCATGACACCCCCAAGGGCCTTCTGCAGCCGTTCTGGCTGACAGGACAGTCATGTTAGCCGGGTAACAGGAGCGGGCAAACAGCCCGTTCGGAGAGAGCGTGGCCTGCCGCAGGGCAGCATTCGCTGACGATTTGTTGCACGCCGCCACACCGGTTCCACTTTGCCGGCCAAATTCGGCCCCGGATGAGTTCCTAAAATTTTGGTAAGCGGGTCCGCAGGTAAGGAATTCGCAAGCAATGAAAGTTACCAAAAAGTCAACCGAGACTGGAGTATTTGAGCCGTGAGCGAACCAATGCCCGAGCAGGCCGTCCAGGATACTGGCGCCGTTGAAGCCGCAGCGACCGTGCCGCAGGCCGTCGCGGCTGCTGCCGGTATCGAGGCCCCCTCGATCGCCCCCGACCACGAGACGCCGCCCAAGCCTGATCCAGTGAAGCCTGATCCAGTGAAGCCTGATCCGGTCAGGGTCGAGCTGCCAAAAATCGAGGCATCGAGGCTCGATGTGCCGAAGCTCGAACCCAGGGCAGAGACCAAGCCCGAGCCAAAGCCCGGCAAGCTCATCGTCATGGCGCCCGCGGAGCGGTCCTGGGACCGCGAAGAATTTGCCCCGCATGTGAAGGCCGACGAGCCGCGCGAGGCCGGCGGCAAGCGCCGCCTGTCGGCTATGGCAGCTGTGGTGGCGATCGCGGCCAGCGTCGGCGCGATCAGCGGCGCGCTCGCGACCGCCGGCATGATGCACTTCGCAAGCCCCGCGCCGGCGCAGGTCGCCGACACCAGCGCGCTGGAATCCTCGGTCGCCCGGATCGACGCCGATGTCGTCGCGCTCAAGGCGAATGTCGAGCACACCTCCAAGACCGGTCTGGGTCAGTTCAACCGGACCAACGACCGTCTCGAGAAGCTCGAGAAAGCGCAGGCCGAGCCGATGGCCAAAATCGCAAAGCTGTCCGAGTCCGTCGACAAGCTCCGTGCCACCCCGCCCGCGGCGCCCAACCAGGCCGCGGCCGCCGTGCCCGCCAGGGAGACCACCGGCTCGATCGCGCCGACCCAGGCTGCGACCGCCGCAGCCGCGCCGGCTCCTGCCGCACCCAAGACCGAGATCGGCCGGCTGCCGACGGTTGAGGGCTGGGTGCTGCGCGACGTCTCCAACGGCGGCGCGCTGGTCGAGGGCCACAATGGCCTCTACGAGGTCTATGCCGGTGACCCCATCCCCGGGGTCGGCCGCGTCGATGCGATCCGCCGCCAGGACGGCCGCTGGGTGGTCGTCACCAGCAAGGGGCTGATCGTCGCGCGCTGAGCGACTGATATCCGAATTCCAAAGAGGCGCTTCACCACGATGTGAAGCGCCTTTTTTGCTTGAATAGCCGTCCCCGCGCGGTGTTACCTAAGGCATGAACCGCGCGTTGCGAATTCTCGTTGCTGCCGTCGTATTTTTTGGCGGCGTTGTTTCGCTTTTGGCGGCAGAGACCGCGTCACTCACGCGCGGCACGGCGATCACCGATCCCGATCTCCTGCGCAAGCTCGACCAGCACGATGCACTCACGATCTCGCGCCTGCTGTGGCCGGAGCGGAACGCGAACTTTCCGCTGACGACCGATCTGATGTTTTCGTGGTTGTCGCAGCTCAAGGAAATTCCCCCAGCAATCGACGCGGAACTCGACCGCTACGTGGCCCGGCAAAAGGCGGCCTATCCGACCGAGACCATCGGGGTCGGCGAAGGCTTTGACGTGCAATTGTTCGATCGGGCCAATCTGAAATCCCGCGATACCCGGTTCGTGCTGGCCGGCATCGTCAACCGCATGGACCGTGCCTACGTCGCAGAAGACTCGTGCGGCGAGATCAGGCTGATCTACCGTCTTGCGCGTTTCGAGACCAAACCGGACGGCAGCAGGGCAGCAACGCGGCTGCCGATGACGCTCAATCTGGTGATGAAGGCGCGCGATGCGCGCCAGACGGACGAGAGCGGCAAGCCGGTCACCTGCGCCGAGGTCGCGCGACGGTGGCTGGACAATGGCGACTGGCAGGGGCTGATCGGCAGCAGCTTCTATCCTTACGATGCGATGCTCGACCGCATCGAGACCAACATTCAGATCTCGGTTGCAGCGAAATCGGCGCTGCATGATTTCCGCTCCGACTATCTGCTCAAGGTGTTCAAATACGACGCGACCACAAAGCGGTTCGAGGAATCGACGCTGGAGAACCAGATCGACCGTGACCGCATCCTCGCCGACCACGATCTCTGGCGCGACCTCAGGGATTGGCTGCTCGCGCCCGATCATCTTCGCGACTTCGACCGCGGCACGGTGATGATCCCTGAAAAATTCCTGGCCAAGGCTGCGGTGGTGCCGACGCCCGCCGGCCTCGATGCTTCCTCGTTGCAGCCGGAGTTCGGCATGATGCAGAGGGGAGCGCAAGGAAGAGGGCAAAGGCGAGCCTGTTTTCACCGACAATGACGTGGTCAGTGCGCTGAAGCAGGCGGCTGCGCGCGGCATCGACTTGCAGAACGTCCGCTCGGTCGCAGGCTTCCAGCGCCGCCTCAACGACGTCACCTGTGCCGGCTGCCACCAGACCCGCGGCATCGGCGGCTTCCATTTCCCGGGCGTCGATTTGCTTGCGGACAAGCCGTCCAACTCCGGCATCGTGACGGCCTCGCCGCATTTTCTCGGCGACCAGGTCCGCCGCCGCGACATCCTGACCGCGTTTGCCGCGGGCAAACGTCCTGATTTCTCACGTGGATTTGCCAGCCGGCCGCAAACCCGGGGCAATAGCGAGTTGGCCGGGACCGAGTATCAGGACGGCTGGGGCGCGCATTGTTCCCTGGAAAATGCGGGATCGGGATCGGCCGACAGGAGTTTTACGTCATGGAGCTGTGCTAAAGGTTTGACCTGTCAGGCTGCCGCGGCCTCGCGCCGCATCGGCATGTGTTTCATCAAGACGCGTTAGCGCTATCTCCAGCCGGTTTGGATGACCATGACGGACTCCAGCGAAGCCAACAAGGAGCGCAATCGCGAGATCGCGCGCAATGAGGAAGCCAAGCAGGTCACCGGCAGCGTCCGCGTCAGCATTTCGGCGGTCGCGGTCGTCGTCATCATCGGCGGGATTCTGTTCACGCTCGGCTGGCTGGCGCTGCGATAGCGAGCGCCTTCACTTCGCGTAATTCGTCATCCGCTTGCCGGGCAGCAGCTCGTAGGCCGGCTGCCAGCCGGGGAGTGCGGCCATGCGGTCGAGCCAGGCGTGGATGGCGGGATAGCTCGTCGCGAAATCAAAACCGTGCTCGTCGCTCGGATAGTGCAGATAGGCCATCATCGAGATATCGGCGACCGTGGGCCTGGCGCCGATCGCGAATTCATTGTGTTGAAGATGGCCGTCGAGAATACCGAGGAAATCCTCGAGCCGCCGGCGAAAGTGCTTCAGCACCTGCGGATCGTTGTTTTGCGTGAAGGCGCGCATGAAGCGGTAGGTCGCCATGTAGCCGGTGAGCTTGTGATTGTCCCAGAACAGCCAGCGCAGCAGATCAAATTTTTCCTCCGCCGTCTCCCCGCCGAAACGGCCGTATTGTTCGGCGAGCTTGAGCAGGACCGGCGCGGTCTGCGTCATCTTCACGCCGTCGACTTCGAGCACAGGAATCTCGCCCATCTCGTTCACGCTCTTGCGCCATTCCGGCGTACGCGTGACGCCGCCGCCAAAGTCGGTCCAGACCGGCTCGAATTTCTCGCCGCAAAGCGTCAGCATCAGCGCCAGCTTGTAGCTGTTGCCGGATTCGGGGAAGTAGTGCAGGCGGTAGCTGGGCATGGGACCTCAGGGGATGATGCCGTGAGGTTATAGCGAGATCACTCCACGCCGTCATTGCGAGCGCAGCGAAGCAATCCAGAAATGCATCCGCGGAGGGACTCTGGATTGCTTCGCTGCGCTCGCAATGACGGGCGCCGGCGTCCCTTACCCCACCGCCCCCTTCGACCGCAGCTGCTTGATCGCGGCCTCGTCGTATCCCGCGGCACGCAAAATCTCGTCACTGTGCTCGCCAACGCCGGGCGGCTTGCGCGGCTGCACTTTCTTGGCGCCGTCGATCCAGATCGGGCTGGAGATGGTGAGCATGGTGTCGTTCTCGAACGGCACCAGAACCTCGTTGTCGAGCATCTGCTTGTCGTTCGGAATGTCGTCCAAAATGCCCACGATGCCGAATACAAGGCCGTTGCCATCGAGGAGCTTGCGCCATTCGGCGAGATCCTTGGTCGCAAAGGTCTCGTCAAATATCTTGATCAGCTCGACCGAGCGGGCGTGACGATCGGGTTTGGTGGCGAAACGCGGATCGGTGATGAGGTCTTCACGGCCCAGACACTTGGCCAGCGTCGGAAACTGCTTCTCCTCGCTCAGCAGCGACAGGATCAGCCAGCGGCCATCCTTGCATTGATAGTGGTTGGCGACCGCGTTCAACGCGCGTTCGCGCGGCCGCCGCTCGGCGAACTTGGCGCCGCAGAGCTTTGCCTGCGCCAGCACGCTCGCAGCCCACACGCCATTCGCCATCAGGTTTGAGGCGACATGCGAGCCCTTGCCGGTCTTCTCGCGCTGATACAGCGCGGTGACGATGGCTCCATAGAACGCCATGGCGCAGGGATGGTCGCCCATGCCGGCGACCGAACGGGCCGGCGTCGTGTCGGTATCGGCGCGGACGAGATCCATCAGGCCGGAGCGCGCCCAATAGGCGTTGCTGTCGAAGCCGGGTTTGTTGGCTTCCTCGCCCTTCTCGCCATAGCCGGTGAAGGAGGCGTAGATCAGCCGGTCATTGAGATGGGCGAGGTGATCATAGGTGATGCCGAGCTTTGTCCGCACCGGCGGCGGCATGTTGGTGATGAAGACGTCGGCCTCTTCCACGAGCTTGTAGAGCACGGCCTGCGCTTCCGGCTTGGAGAGGTCGAGCGCGATGCTCTTCTTGTTGCGGGCCTCCAGCAGCCAGGCGAAATTGTGCTCGCTGCTCGGATAGCCCGGAATGTTGGGCAGATTGCGGTAGGGATCGCCGGCGCCGGGCGGCTCGATCTTGACGACATCGGCGCCGAAATCCGACAGCACGGTCGCGGCCGCGGGCGCTGCGATGAAGCTCGCGCAGTCCAGAACCTTGAGCCCTGCAAAAATGCCCTTTTCCATCGCGGCGTTGCTCCCTCACTCTTGTTGTTTCCGCGCGCTGGAATGGCGCGGGGCACGTCATGGGCAGCATTAGACCGATGTTTTGCCGGGATGCAACGGCGCCGGGCGCAGGGCTTTGCTGCGGTGTCCCGTCACCCTGAGGTGGCCGCTTCTTTAGCGGCCCTCGAAGGGCGACGGCCCGGCTGCATCTAGGCCGTCCATCCTTCGAGGCTCCCCATGGTGCACTTCGCGCCCCACGGCTCGCACCTCAGGATGACGGAACTGAGGTCGCGCGTTGTTGTGAGGGCTCCAGAAGCAGCCTCACTCATCCCCTGCGAGCAGGGCGGCGTTGCCGCCGGCTGCTGCGGTGTTGATCGTCACGGTCTGCTCGGTCGCAAAACGCGCGAGGTAGTGCGGGCCACCGGCTTTCGGGCCGGTTCCGGACAGGCCGTTGCCGCCGAACGGCTGCACGCCGACCACGGCGCCGATCATGTTGCGGTTGACGTAGATGTTGCCGATCTGGAGACGATCGATGATCGACTCGATCGTATCGTCGATGCGGGAATGGACGCCGAGCGTCAGCCCGTAGCCGCTGCGCTCGATGGCTTGCAGGACGCGTTCGAGATTTTCGGCTGGGTAGCGCACGACATGCAGGATCGGGCCAAACACCTCCTCGGTGAGCTGGCCGGCATCCCTGAGCTCGAAAATATGCGGCGCGACGAAGCAGCCCTCCGGGGCGGTGCCGGCAAAGTGCAGCCGCGCCGCGGTCTTCATTCGCGCGAATATGCGCATCGAGGCGCTGCTTGGCCTCAACGTCGACTACCGGACCGACATGGGTCGCGACGTCGCTCGCGTCGCCGATCTTCAGCTCGCGCGCCGCACCCGCGATCATCTCGATCATGCGGTCGGCGACGTCCTCCTGCACGAACAGCAGCCGCAGCGCCGAGCAGCGCTGGCCGGCAGAACGAAACGCCGAGGTGACGACGTCGTCTGCGACCTGCTCGGGCAACGCAGTCGCATCCGCGATCATGGTGTTGATGCCGCCGGTCTCCGCGATCAACGGCACGATGGGCCCATCCTTGGCCGCCAGCGCCCGATTGATGCTGCGCGCGACCTCGGTCGAGCCGGTGAAGACGATTCCGGCGATATCAGGGTGCGCGGCCAGCGCGGCGCCGATCCGGCCGTCACCGGTGACGAGCTGCAGCGCGCTTGCGGGGATGCCGGCCTCGTGCAGCAGCCGCACCGCCTCAACCGCGATGCGCGGGGTCTGCTCGGCGGGTTTTGCGACCACGCTGTTGCCGGCGATGAGCGCGGCCGTGACCTGGCCCAGGAAAATCGCCAGCGGAAAATTCCATGGCGAGATGGCCACGAAGACGCCGCGGCCGCGCATGGCGAGCGTGTTGCTCTCGCCGGTTGGGCCCCGCATCGCGACCTCGTTGCCGAACAGCTTGCGGCCCTGCGCGGCATAATAGCGGCAGAAATCGGCGGCCTCGCGCAGCTCCGACAGCGCATCGTCGAGCGTCTTGCCGCCCTCGCGTTGCAGCAGTGCAATGAAATGGGGCGCGCAGTTCTCAAGAAGATGCGCGGCCTGCTCGAGCGCTGCCGCGCGCGCGGCTGCCGGAGTCCGGCTCCAGGCGGCAAAGCCCGCGCGCGCCGCGGCCACTGCCGCGTTGGCCTGATCCGGCGTTGCCTCAGTGACAGGCTTGAGGTCGGCCGTCTCGGCCTCGACGTCCGCCAGCAACCGGTCGAGCGCTGCGCGCGCGCCGAATTCGACGCCGCGCGAATTGCGGCGCTCCGGCGCGTAGAGATCGCAGGGAAGCGGAATTTTTGGATGGGCCGCCTGCTGCGGCCGGACGATGGCGTCGGCCGGGCGTTGCAACAGCGCCGGGAGCGGCACACGATAATCGGCCGCTTGGGCTACGAAGGAGGAATTGGCACCGTTCTCCAACAGGCGCCGCACCAGATAGGCAAGCAGGTCGCGATGGCTGCCGACCGGCGCATAGGTGCGGTAGGCAATGTCGGGGTGATCCTTGGCAAACTGCTCGTAGAGCGCCTCGCCCATGCCGTGCAGGCGCTGGAATTCGAAGCCGCCGCTCTCGCCGGCAAGCTCCAGAACGGTCGCGACGCTCAGCGCGTTGTGGGTGGCGAATTGCGGGAAGATGCGCGGCCGCAGACTCAAAAGCTTTTGAGCACAGGCGACGTAGTTCAGATCCGTCATCGTCTTGCGCGTGAACACGGGATAGCCGTCGAGCCCGCGCTCCTGCGCGCGCTTGATCTCGGTGTGTCCCAATAGGCGCCTTTCACCAGCCGCACCATCAGCTTGCGGTCATGCGCGCGGGCGAGCGCATCGACATAGTCGATCACGGCGCTTGCGCGCTTCTGATAGGCCTGGATCGCGAGTCCGAACCCGTCCCAACCGGCAAGGGAGGGATCGGCGAGCGTTGCCGCGATCACGTCGAGCGACAGCTCCAGCCGGTCGGCTTCCTCGGCATCGACGGTGAAGTTGAGATCATGGGCCCTGGCGCGCTGCGCGAGGTCCAGCAGTTGCGGCACCAGCTCGCGCATCACGCGGTCGCGGCTGATCGCCTCGAAGCGTGGATGCAGCGCCGAGAGTTTGACGGAGATGCCGGGCCGGTCGGGCAGGGGATGGTTACCGGCCGCCTTGCCGATCGTCTCGATGGCACTGGCATAGGCGTCGAAATAGCGCTTGGCGTCAGTGGCCGTGCGCGCGCCTTCGCCGAGCATGTCGAAGGAATAGCGCGGTGTCTCGCCGGAGCGCGGCCCGGCCCCGCTCCAGCGCCTGCTCGATGGTCTCCCCCAGCACGAAATGATTACCCATCAGCCGCATCGCCTGGCGCGTGGCGGTGCGCACGGCCGGCGCGCCCAGCCGCTTCACCAGTCGGCCGATGGTGCCGTCGGGCGTCTCGCCGGGCTGGATCACCCGTGCCGAGAGGCCGAGCGCCCAGGCCGAGGCGTTGACCAGGAAGGCGGTGGACCTGGTCTCGTGATGGATGAAGTCGCCTTCGCCCAGCTTGTCCTCGATGAACTGGTCGGCGGTGCGCGCGTCCGGCACGCGCAGCAGCGCCTCGGCCAACACCATCAAGGCGAGGCCCTCCTTGGTCGAGAGCGCGAACTCCCGCAGCATGTCCTCGACCCCACCAAGCCGGTCGTCACGCTTGCGGATGGCCTCGATCAGCCGCGTCGCGGTGCGATCGATCCGCGCCTCCTGTGGCGGGTTGAGATGTGCAGCCGGCAAAAGCCGCGCGGCGATCTCAGCATCATCGGGCGCGTAAGCGGCGGAGAAGGGAGGCGGAATGTTCGGCATGGCGTGTCCTGTGGCTGGAATCCAGGATAATGCCCGCGCTACCATAGCTCGATAGACAAATTAGCTGATTTGCCTTAGAAAATGAAGCATACCAGCAACTTGGCCTTACAAAAGATGGAACTTGATCGAACCGACCGGAAAATCCTCTATATTTTACAGCAGGATGGGCGCATCGCCAATGTCGAGCTCGCCGAACGCATCGGGCTGTCTCCGACCTCGATCGGCGAACGGCTGAAGCGGTTGCAGCGCGAGGGCTTTATCGAGGGCTATGGCGCGCGGCTCAACCCGCACCGGCTCGGCCTCGGGCTCCTGGTGTTCGTCGAGGTGCTGCTCGACAAGACCACGCCGGATAATTTCGAGCGTTTTGCGCGCGCGGTGAAACTCGCGCCCGAAGTGCTGGAGTGTCACATGGTTGCCGGCGGCTTCGACTATCTTGTGAAGGCGCGGCTGGCGGACATGACCGCGTATCGGCGTTTCCTCGGCGAGACCTTGCTGTCGATGCCGGGCGTGCGCGAGACGCGAACCTATGCGGTGATGGAAGAGATCAAGCGCGACGCACCGTTGCCGGTGGATTAACGAAGTGCTGTCGCGATTGTCATTGCTGCGGCGTTGAACGAGCGGTGTTCGCGGGGAAAATAGTTCTCCGTGTGCAATCGCAACGCCTGTCGTCGAATGCACTGACCGTCTTCTAAAATTCTCTTGGCCCGGCTCCCGGATCGACCCGGGAGGTAGCAAAAGCTGGCGGGCTTATACTTTGAGGTTCTCTGCGGAGCTTTTGCCTCGGTTTGCGATCTCTTCGTATTCCACCGTCTGTCCTTCGTTCAGGGACGACAGACCGGCTTTCTGCACTGCCGAGATATGCACGAACACATCCTTGCCGCCCGACGCAGGCTGGATAAATCCATAACCCTTCGTCGGGTTGAACCACTTGACCGTACCTTTAGCCATCACGACTTCTCCGCGGGTCTTCCTCCGAGATATCGAACCGCCAGTCCCCGCCAACCGGCCGGTTCGGTCCTAATACGATACGCGGAATGTCGTTGGCTTGGTAGCTCAAACCACATCGGCCTTTCGCCGAATTCCGCTCAACTTCGCGGCGTTTTTGCCGGTTTTGCCCGTTTCGCGGTCAATCGGTCCGCGCGCCGCGCGCCATCCGTCAATAAGTCGCGGCCAGGTAATCGACGATCTTGCCGACATCGGCATCGTCGATCGGCGCGCCATAGACCTTGATCATCTTTGTGACCTCGGCCTGCCAAAAACCTTTCTTGTCCTTCATCGGCGGCTGCGTGTTGATGTAGTCGGAGGAGTGGCAGGCCGTGCAATTGCCCTGAACCACTTCAAGATTGGGCCCGGGCTTGAACGCCGCGACCTCATCGGGGGTCTTGTAGTTGACCGGTGCTGCAATTGCCGAACCCACTACGGCGGCGAGGGCGAGCGTGATGGCGGGGAAAACGGTGCGCTGCATGATCATTCCCCTCAGGCCACGGTGACGCGGACGGTTTCGACGACGTTGCGTAGATAGCCCGCCGGATTCCAGCGCGGTGTATCCGGCTGGGTTTCGCCGCCATTGCCGGTGGCGCGCACCTTGAGCTCGTGGGAGCCGGCCGCGAGCTTCACCGGCAGCTTCCATTCACGGAACGAGTATTTGCCAATATCCTTGCCGAGCCTGGCGCTGGTCCAGGTCTTGCCGCCGTCGGTGGAGACCGCGACTTCCTTGATGCCCTTGCCGCCATCGAAGGCGATGCCGCGCAGCGTCGTGCCGCCAGCTTTCAGCTTGGCTCCGTCACTGACGCTGGTGATGAAGGAGCGAAGGGTGAAGCGGTTGATCGGGATCGTCGCCTTCGGCGCGGTGCCGGGCTCGATCGCATTGTTCGGGGTATCCGGAATGCGATAGGCCGACTTCATCCAGAAGCCGTCATAGACATTGTCGATGACGGTGATCTCGTTGAGATGCTTGACCCAGTAGGTGCCGTAATAACCGGGCACGATCAGGCGCAGCGGGAAGCCGTTGAGGAACGGCAGATCCTCGCCGTTCATGCCATAGGCCAGCATCACCTCGCCGTCGGTGGCATGGTCGAGGTCGAGCGCCTTGGCGAAATCCGGAGTCTTATCGCTGACCGGGCCGTCCAAGCCCCCGAACACGACTTGCTTGGCGCCGGCCTGCACGCCCGCCATCTCCAGCACGGCCTTTAGCGGCACGCCGCGCCAGCGCGCATTGCCCATCGCGCCGTTGGCGAGTTGGCCGCCGGCGACGCGCGGCTCGACGAGGCCGCGGCTGTTGCCGGAGCACTGGTTGACGGCGACGATCTCGCTCGCCTTCATTTTCTTGATGTCCTTGAGCGACAGCTTGAGCGGCTTGTCGACCTTGCCCTTGATCTCGAGCGTGAACTTGTCGGGGTCGAGATTGTAGGGCAGGTCGGAAAGGTGATAGCGCACGAAGAACGCGTTGTTCGGCGTGATCGGGCCATCGTTGAACACCGCGAACGGCGTCTCGAGCTGCGGCGGCCGGGCGGTCAGGCCGATCATCGGCCGCTTCTGTGGATATTTCACCAACGGCCGGTCGCCATTGGCGAAGGGCAGGGTGACGGTGTCGAGTGCCAGCGCCTTGCTTGAATTCAGTGCGGCCGTAATAGCGGCAAGGCCCGCTCCTTTGAGCAGGTCGCGTCGATCGAACATGTGGTCTCCTCCCGGAGCTTGTCGTTGGATCGCGGTCATCACCGCGTTCCTGCGCTCATCTGTCGCAACGACTCAGTTGAAGTCAATTCGTGCTTTCGCAGCAGGCCCATGCCGCTGCGTTGCAGCAAGCCGGTGTTACGTTTGTAACGAGATTGAGCCGAGCCGTAGCCGCAGGCGACGGTGCACCTCTCCCGCTTGCGGGAGAGGTCGCGCCGAAGGCGCGGGTGAGGGCTTTCTCCTCTCAGGGATTGTCCCTACGCGGAGACACCCTCTCCCCAACCCTCTTATCTCCCGCAAGCGGGAGAGGGAGCGCACCTCTCGCGCGGCTTACGCGGCCACGCGCTCGCTCCGGTCAACGAGCGCCGACAGCTCCCTGGCGTCCGCGACGACGCGCACGGCCATCGGTTCGTCGCGGCCACGGATCGCGACCTCGTGCTGCGGCAGCGCGTCGTCGGCGAGGCCCGCGGTGCGGCGGACTTCCTCCGAGACGATCGCTTCGCAGGCCAGTGTCTTGGTCATGTCCTGGAGGCGGGCCGCGACGTTGACGGCATCGCCCAGTGCCGTGAAGACGATGTGATCCCGATAGCCGATGTCGCCGACGATGACCTCGCCGCCGTGAATGCCGATGCCGAAGCGGATCGGCTGGCGCAGATCGTGGCCCAGCAGCTCGTTGAGCTCGTCGATTTGCGTGGCGATCCCGGCGGCGGCCTTCAGCGCCTGCCGGCAGGCGTTCTGCGGATCGGCGGAGAGCCCGAACAGCGCCAGCATGCCGTCGCCGACGAACTGGTTCGGCTGGCCGCCGTTCTCGATCACGGCCTGCGAGACGGCGCCGAGGAAGCGGTTGACGATGAACACGGTATCGAACGGCAGCCGCTTCTCGGCCAGCTGCGTCGAGCCGCGCATGTCCACGAACAGGCTGACGAGATAGCGCTCCTGGCCGATTCTGGCGGGCGTCGAGGCCTGCGCGTTCGCCGATAGAGTATGCGAGGTGAAGAGCTGGAAGAAGGAGAGGTCCGATGTCGGCCGCAGCTGGCAGGCCAGCCTGATCGATGGATCGCTGGTGCCGACACGGGTGAGCACGAACGCCTCGCGCTGCGACGGCTCGGGCAGGGCGCCATGATCGCCGATGATGCGGATGCGGCAGGTCGAGCAGCGGGCGCGGCCACCGCAGACGCTCGCATGCGGCAGATTGTGACGCAGGCTCGCTTCCAGCACGGAGAGGCCCTTGGGAACGCGCACCGTCTTGCCGTTGCCGTAGGACAGCGCGATCATGCCACCGCGCCGCTCGCGCAAGGCGCGTGCGCCGCGCGCCAGCAGCGCCAGCCCCAGCAGTCCGAGATAGCCGGCGGTGAGGCCGCCGGTGATGCGGTCGAGCGTCGCGGCCTCGGCGGCGGTGCCGACCTGGCGGTGCGTGAGATTATGCGTCCGCCATTCCCCGTCGTCGGCCTCGACCTCGACGCTGCGGCCACCCTGGTAGACACCAAGCAGCGACAGCGTCGGGATCAGCACAGCCGCCGCGAGCAGATAGGGCGCCGCGCGCGTGAAGAATGATTTGAGGCGGAGCCAGAAAAAGATGCCGATGCAGCCGTGCACCCAGGCAATGATCAGCAGGATCGTCATGGTCCAGATTCGGTTCGACGCGACGAAGAACAGATAGAGTTCCTGCGGATAGAGTTTTTGGTGTCCGTACAGCGTCTGGCCGAGCCGCACGCCGATCACATGCGCCATGACCAGCGCGGGGATGCTTAAGCCCAGCACGAGTTGCAGCGGCTCGACCGTCCGCCAGCGGAACTGCCGGCGCTGATACAGCGCGTAGATGCCGAGCCCCATATGCGTGAGCGCCGCCGCGTAGAACACGATCGCAACCGGCAGGAACTGCCAGAACAGCGTGTGGTAATAGACTCCGATCTCCATGGCATCGACCGAGATGTTGCCGAGCGCATGGTTGAGGAAATGGCTGACCACATAGGCGAACAAAATGACGCCGCAGACCAGCCGCACCTGCCGCAAGCTGATGGCGCGGGAAAGCTCGAAAAATCGTGAGGATGCGGTGGCGGCCATGATTCTGTTCTATCAGTTCATGAAGGAGAACAGCCAGCGTCGCGTTTAATTCCGGGGCTGGACAGCTTGCGGGATCACATACGCGGCACGGTTACGAAATCGTAGGTTGGGCCGAGGCGCCTTGGCGCCGTGCCCACCAATCGGCACTTAGGGTGGCCGCGCTTCGCTTTGCCCACCGGTCTCCTCGTCGGGGCTGGGATCGTCGCTCGCTTGTCCGGCGCGACACCAGGTGCACGGTACCCCCGCATTGACTCCCCGTCCCAGGTTGGCGAAAAGCGCGGCCGTGACGACAGCTCCCGATATCACCGTGCTCCCCAATGGCGCCGCGCGCCGGCCACTCGTCATGGCCGCTGCGATCATTGCCGCGATGACGCTGCTGCGCATCGTCTACGCCTCCGCGATCGAGCTGCGCACGGATGAGGCCTATTACTGGACCTGGTCGCAGGAGACAGCGCTCAGCTTCCTCGATCACCCCCCGGGCATCGCCTGGCTGATCCGGTTCGGCACCGCCATCTTCGGCGACACCACGCTCGGTGTGCGCTTCGGCGGCATCGTCGCGATGCTGGTGACGCAGCTCCTGCTCGCCGATATCGTCCGCCGCCTCACCCATGATGTGCGCGCCGTCGTGCTCGCGGTGCTGATGCCGGAGGCCGCGCTCTACTACGGTCTGCTGATGGCCAAGGTCGCGCCCGATGTCGCCATGATCCCGTTTGCGGTGGCGATGATATGGTCCCTGGTGCGGCTTGCGCAGGGCGGCGACGGCCGCTGGTGGCTTGCGGCCGGCCTGTTCGCCGGGTTGGCGATGCTGTCGAAATTCACCGTGATCATGTTCGCGCCGGCGGTTGCCGCCTTTCTGCTGGTGCCGGATTGGCGCTGGCGCTGGCTGCGCAGCCCCTATCCGTACCTCGCGGTCCTGATCGCAATCGCGGTGTTCTCTCCGGTCCTGATCTGGAACGTGCAGCACGACTGGGCCGCTATCCGCTTTCAGGGCGTGCGCGCCACCACCAGCTACGGCATCTCGCTCCGCACCTTCGGCGATTACATCGGCCTGCAATTCGGGCTGGTCGGTTTCGTCATGCTGCCGGTGGTGCTGACGGGGCTGGTGCTGACGGCTTGGCGCGGCTATCGCACGCGCGAGCCGGTCGCGATTTTGCTGTCGACCGCGGTCTTGGTGCCGTTCTTCTATTTCCTGGCGAAATCGCTGACGCTTCGGGTCGGCGACACCTGGCCGATGTTCATGTGGCCGGTCGGCTTCGCCGCTGCCGCTGTCAACCTCACCATGATGACGCGTGAAAAATGGTCGGCGCGGATGCTCAGATCGTCGCTGTTCTGGGTCAACACGGCGGTGGTGTCGGGCATCGCTTTCGTCGTGGTCGTGTTCCTCTATTACGTCGCCGCGCCCTGGAATTTGCTCGGCAAGATCGATCCGATCGGTGCCGAGTCCGGTTACGAGCAGGTCGCAGCGCGCGCGCAGGCCGCGCTGGATGAGACCGGCGCAACCTGGATCGCAACCACGGACTACCGCACCTACGCCATGATGCGCTGGCTGTTCAGGGGCCGCGTGCCCGTGATCGAGATCAACGAGCGCGGCCGCTTCCAGGATTTCCGCGATCCCGGCATGGACCGGATCAGTGACCACGCGGGCATTTATGTCGGGCGAGAGCCGGACAATCGCTCATCGCTATGGGATTCGATCCCGGCCAAGCGCGAGCAACTCGGCCAGGTCGAACGACGCTGGCGCGGCCTCGTGATGGACAATTATGTGGTGGAGAAGCTGACTGGCTGGACCCCGGAGCTGTCGCCGCCGAAGGACTCGCCGCTATTCCAGTGGCGCGTGCTGGCGGGCGAGTTCGAGAAGCGCGTGTTAGCCTGACGAGGGAAGCGAGCGCGCCGCGCAAGCAATGCGCTACTCCTCGTCGTCCCTCTTCCGCAACAGATCCGTCGCGAGATCCGACAACTTCGGCGGCGGCAGTGCCGCGAACGGCAGCGGCCGTGTGACGTCGATCGCAGCGAGGCCCAGCCGCGCCGTCAGCAATCCATTCAGCACGCCTTCGCCCAGCCGCTGCGACAGCTTCGCCGCAATCCCGTGGCCGAGCATCTGCTGCACCAGGCTGTCGCTAGCGGCCATGCCGCCGGTGATGGCGAGATGAGCGATGACGTGGCGGAGCAGGCGGATCATGCCGAGCGCGCCGGGGCGGCCGCCATAGAGCCGGGCAAGTTGGCGGATCAGGCGCAGCGACGCCACGAACACGAACAGCACATCGATCAGCGCGCGGGGCGAGACCGCTGTGACGATCGAGACTTTTTGCGCAGCCGACGACACCAGCTGCCGTGCCTCGATGTCCAGCGGCGACATCAATTCGCGCTCGGCGAGCCGGATCATGTCGGCGCCGTCGATGATCTCGCCGGCATGGCTCTCCAGCGCGGCGCGGGCGCGCGCGAGCCGCGGGTTCTGATGCGCGATCTTGAGCAGATCCTGCACGATGATGCGGCTCTCCTTGCGGTCGTCGCTGGCGAGCACGGCGGTTGCACGCTCATGAAGCTTCTCGATTGTTGCGAGGCGCGCCAGCCCGAACGCCTCGCGTCCGATCACCACCGCGAGCGCAAGCGCGGTGACAAACGCAAGAGCCAGTCCGACAAAGCCGAGGCTCTCGCTGCGCGCAAACAAATCCTCGATCAGATGCACCACGCCGAGCCCGATGCCGAGCAGCGTCAACCCGGCGACGCCCGACCAGAACAATGCGCCCCAGGGCAGGCCGCGTCGCGCCGGAAGCGCCGGCGCGATCGGCACCGGCAAGTTCGCCGGATCGGGCTCCGGCGTGATCTGGATGGTGGTGCGGCCGAGGCGCGCCGTCTCGTCGCCTTTGGTGATGACGACGCCGGGATCGTCGAGCCGGAACGTCGCCGGCCGCCGTGGCTTCGATCGGTCGTTCATGACAGCTTGTCTCCGATCAGGAACTGCAAGGCACGGTCGAGGCGGATGTGAGGCAGCACCGGCGCGTCGGAACCCTCGCGGTCGAGCTTTGGCGGGCGGAAGCGCAGGAAGCGGAAATCGCTCTTCGCGGCGGCCTCGGTCGAGAGCCCGCGGAACGCATCGATGCCGTTGAACAGCGGCTCGGGGTCGAGCGGCAGGTCGCCCGGAAAGGTCGCGACCTCGGTGTTGCCGTCGAAGAACTCGCCGCCGGTGCTTTCGCCCGCGGCCGGTGTCCCCAAAATCGACGGCAATTTATCACGGCCATGCGCGACCTGCGCCTCGCGCGTGGCGCGGACGGCGGCGAGCGCGACGACGTCGATCTCCGCGCCGGTATTTTCCGCGCGCGCAACGGCACCCGAGACGGCGCGGCGCAGCACCGCCTCAAGCCGGTCGTGGCTGGAATGATGCAGATGGTCGGCCTTGGTCGCCGCGAACAGGATGCGGTCGATGCGCGGCCTGAACAGGCCGGAGAGGAACGTGCTGCGGCCGATGCGAAAGCAGTCGAGAATGCCGGCGAGTGCGGCTTCGAGATCGTGCAGCGCTTCGGGGCCGGAGTTGAATGCCGCGAGCGCATCGGCCAGCACGATCTGGCGATCGAGCCGGGCAAAATGATCCCTGAAGAACGGCCGCACCACGACGTCCTTGTAGGCCTCAAAGCGGCGCACCATCATCGCCCACAGCGATCCCTCCGGCGCCTGGCCGCCAATCGAGACGTCGAGCGGCGCAAAGGTCAGCGCCGGTGTGTCGGCGAGATTGCCCGGCATCAGGAAGCGGCCGGGCGGCAGCAGGCTCATCGCAAACCGCTCGTCGCGGCAACCTTGCAGATAGCCCCTGAAGAGCTTTGCGGCCGTCAGCGTCGCCTGCTCGTCCTCGCAAGCGTCGGGCTTGAGCGTTGCGAGATGCGCGTGCCAATCCGCGGCCAGATGCGCGCGCGGCGCCTCGCGCGACAGCGCCAGGCTTTCGGCCGACCATTGCTCAAAACTCTTGTGGAGCAGCGGCAGGTCGAGCAACCATTCGCCGGGATAATCGACGATGTCGAGCGTCAGCGTGCGATCCGCGCCGTTCTGGCGCTGGTAGTCGATCACGAGCCTGAGCTCGCTGATGTCGACCGTCGAGTTCGGCCAGCGCCGCTCCTCGATCAGCGCGCGCAAATGGCTCTCATAGGCAAAGCGCGGCACGGCATCGTCCGGCTGCGGCGCCAGATGCGCCCGCGCGATCCGGCCCGATGAATAGGCCTCGAACACCGGAAACCGGCCGCCACGGGTGAGGCCGTGGATCAGCGCGGTGATGAACACCGTCTTGCCGGCCCGGGACAGGCCGGTAACCCCCAATCGTACCGTCGGATTGAAGAAATGCTCGCCGTAGTCGATCAGCGCCCGAGTCGACAGGCGCGCCTCCTCGACCATATCCTGGAAACTAAATGCCATATGAACGTCGGGAATCCCGGGCGAGGGCGAATACGCAAAAAGGACTAGTCACAAAAGTGGCAACTGCCTGAGGAAAATCAAGTTTCATACTTTCACCGCCTTTGTCGGCAAATCACCCGTTTGAACGACGCGCCGATCCCGAAACACCCATACAAGAGCGTATTGTCTCGCCTTACGGATTGCCATGACCGTCTTCCAGTTGAAACAGCTCGCATCCACCTCCGTCCATGCCGCCGCCGACGCGATCGGCCGGAATTTTGATCGCGCCGAACTGATTGCCGATGGCGTCGTCCACGCGATCGGCGTGCTCTGCGGCATCATCGCCGCGACCGTGCTGGTGGTGCTGACGGTGCTCTATGCCGACGCGACCGACATCGTGGGGGTCTCGATCTACGTCGCCGGCCTGCTCTCGATGCTGGTGTTTTCGGCGTCCTATAATCTCTGGCCGGTCTCGCCGGCAAAATGGCTGCTGCGGCGGTTCGACCATTCCGCGATCTATCTCCTGATCGCCGCGACCTACACGCCGTTCATCCTGGAGGTGAAGGACAGCGGGTTCGCGCTGGTGCTGCTCGCCGGCGTCTGGTGCGTGGCGATGCTCGGCATCGTGCTGAAACTTCTCTATCCCGGCCGGTTCGACCGCGTGGCGGTCGGCATCTACCTCGCCATGGGCTGGAGCGGCGTGATGCTCTACGATTCCGTGGTCAAGGCGCTGCCTGCGCTGGTGCTGAGCTTCATCCTGGCGGGCGGCCTGCTCTACAGTTTTGGCGTGATCTTCCATACCTGGCGGCGGCTGCGCTTCCAGAATGCGATCTGGCACGGCTTTGTCTTGGCCGGGGCGGCGTGCCATTATACCGCGGTGCTCGACCTCGTGTTGAGCTGAGCAAGATCTGCGAAGCGGAATAAGCGAAGCGGTATAAGACAAGAGGAGACGTCGCATGCAGGTGACCGGCAAGGTCGTGGTCGTCACGGGCGGCGCCAACGGCATCGGCAAGGCGCTGTGCGAGGCGTTTCACAGGGCTGGTGCGGCCAAGGTCGTCGTCGCCGACATGGACGCCGCCAACGCGAGGGCGGTCGCAGCCACAATGGATGGCGCGGCCTTCAAATGCGACGTCGCGCAGGAAAAGGATATTTCCCACGTCATCGAGGAGACCGAGCGGCAGTTCGGCCCGATCGAATTGTTCTGCTCCAATGCCGGGATCGGCGGCGGTTTCGATCCGATGTCGGAAAATGCCGGCGGCGCGTCCGACGAGCCGTGGCAGCGAAGCTGGGCTATCCACGTCATGGCGCATGTCTATGCGGCACGGCATCTGATCCCCCGCATGAAAGCGCGCGGCGGCGGCTATTTCCTCAACACGATCTCGGCCGCAGGCCTGCTGTCGCAGGTCGGCAGTCCCGCTTACTCCACCACCAAGCATGCGGCGGTCGGCTTTGCCGAAAATCTCGCGATCTCGCACAAGGCCCACAACATCCGCGTCTCGATCCTCTGCCCGCAGGGCGTCGACACCAACATGCTGCGCGCGATCCCCAAGGGCCCGCAATCCGGCGACGGCGATCTCACGCCGGAGCAGGTCGCGAAGGACGTGCTCGCCGGCCTCGATCAGGAGACCTTTTTGATCCTGCCGCACCCGCAGGTGCTCGGCTACATGCGCAAGAAGACTGAGAATTACGA
Organism: Bradyrhizobium sp. LB13.1; assembly: GCF_054056815.1. Taxonomy (NCBI): domain Bacteria; kingdom Pseudomonadati; phylum Pseudomonadota; class Alphaproteobacteria; order Hyphomicrobiales; family Nitrobacteraceae; genus Bradyrhizobium; species Bradyrhizobium sp. LB13.1. Next base: position 1,783,295 of record NZ_JBSRYQ010000001.1, read on the forward strand.
CCGCTGGATCGGCGGCATGGCCAAGATCCAGGCGAAGATGCGGGACGAGTTCGGGACGTAGGGAGCGCGCACGACAACTTCAGTGTCGTCCTGGCGAAGGCCAGGACCCATACCGCGTGATCTAACTGGAGCGCGCGGTCGCAATACCAAATGAAAAGCCTTCGCCAAGCTACCTCTTGGGGTAATGGGTCCTGGCTTTCGCCAGGACGACGACATGAAATCGCAGCGCGCTGCTAATGCTTCTGCCCGTACAGCACCGGCACCGCCGAATCCACGACCACCTCCACAAGGCTCGTCCCCGCAAACGCCAGCCCGCGCTTCAGCGCCTCGCCAAGCTCCGCCGCCTTGCTTACCCGCACTGCATGGCAACCCATGCCTTCGGCGAGCCGCACGAAATCGATCCCCGGCAGCTCGAGCCCCGGCACGTTGCGCACCTGCATCACCTGGCTGAACGAACGCATCGCGCCGTAGCCGGAATTGTTGATGACGACGATCGTGAGCGGCAGCTTGCGCTGCGCGGCGGTCCACAGCGCCTGGATGGAGTACATCGCCGAGCCGTCGCCGATCAGGCACACCGTGCGGCTGTTCGGCTTGCCGAGCGCCATGCCGACAGCGGCGGGCAGGGAGTGGCCGAGGCCGCCGCTTGCCATGGTGTAAAAAGCTGTCCTGGCCGCGCATCGGCATGAATTTTTGCATCGCCGGCCGGTGCGAGGGCGCTTCCTCGACCAGTGACGCGCCTTCCGGCATCGCCTGCGACAACGAGTGCAACAGAAATTCGACCGGCAGCGGATCGGCAGCCTGTGGCGCCGGCGGCAGCGTGCGGCTCGTCGGCGCGGCGCGTTTGCTCTCCGGCAACAGGTCGAGCAGCATTGCGAGCGCCGGCTTCATCGTCGCGATGATGCTGGTGCCGACCGGCGTCACCGCCGCGGCATCCGGGTCGTCGGTGATCTGGAAAATCGTCGCGCCGCCGTCGAAGATCGCGGCGTGGCCTTCGACGTGGAAGGTGAAAACCGGCGCGCCGATGACGACGACGAGATCGTGCTCGCGCAGCGCGTCGGAAAGTTGCGCCGGCGACGCATGCAGGAAACCTGCGAACTGCGGATGCCGCTCGGGGAACGAGCAGCGCGCCGAGAACGGGCTGACCCACACGCTGGCCTTGGCCTTCTCGGCGACGCGCACCATCAGGTCGACGGCGCCGGCGCGGTCGACGCCGGGGCCGACGACGAGGGCGGGGTGCTTGGCCGAGGCCAGTGCTGCGACCAGCGCCTTCATTGCATCAGGCTCAGGGCCGATCTCGCGGCTGACCTTGCGCGCTTCGACGGCAGCTGCCGCATGGGCCCAGTCGTCGACCGGGATCGACACGAAGGTCGGCCCGCATGGCGGTTGCATCGCTGTGTAATAAGCGCGCGCGATCGCCGCCGGCACGTCCTCGGGCCGCGCCGGCTCGACGCTGTACTTTACGTAGGGCCGCGGAAATTCGGACGCGCGCTCCGCAAACAGGAACGCCTGCAAGGGAAGGATCGAGCGCGCCTGCTGGCCCGCGGTGATCACCAGCGGCGTCTGGTTGCGATGCGCGGTGTAGATGTTGCCGAGCGCGTTGCCGACGCCGGCCGCCGAATGAAGATTGACGAAGCCGGCATTGCGTGTTGCCTGCGCGTAACCGTCGGCCATGCCGACGGCGCTCGCTTCTTGCAGCGCCAGCACGTAGTCGATGTCATCGGGCCAGTCGCTCAGGAACGGCAGCTCGGTCGAGCCGGGATTGCCGAAGACTTTCTTAATGCCAAAGGATCGCAGCAGGTCGAGCGTGGCCTGCTTGACGGTGACGGATTTGTTGCCGGTCTTGCCGCTCTTGGACATTGGTTTCCGTCCCCTGTTATTTATCGACGCTCCCAGCCCCACCGTCATTGCGAGGAGCCCTTGCGACGAAGCAATCCAGACTATCTCCGCGGAAAGATTCTGGATTGCTTCGCTGCGCTCGCAATGACGAGGATTACCACACCGCCGTGCCCTTCATGGTCGACTGTCCCTCCGCGTTCGCGGTCCACAGCTCCATGCCGGCCTCGGTCTCGTTGGCGTTGATGGAAAACTCGCTGCCTTCGAACAGCGGCTGCACGCCGCGATAGGTGAACTTCGTCGGCGCCTTGCCGCCGCGCAGCTTCGCCGCCATCTCGATGATGAACGTGGCCTGCAACGGTCCGTGGAAGATCAGGCCCGGATAGCCCTCGACCGCAGTGACGTAATCGCGGTCGTAATGGATGCGGTGGCCGTTGAAGGTCAGCGCGGAATAACGAAACAGCAGCACGGGATCCGACACATAGGTCTCGCGATGCTGCGCCTGCGGCGACGGAGGCGTTGCCTTTGTGGTCGTGGCCTGCGTGGTTGTCATCTCGCGATAGACGATGTCCTGGCGCTCGCGGATGGCGACGCCGCGCGGCGAGGAGATGTTGTGCTCGACCGAGACGAAGCACAGCGTGCCGGTCGATCCTGTCTTTACCTGCACATCGGCGATGCGCGAGGTCCGCGTCGATTCGTCACCGACGCGCAGGGGCTGAAAAAATTTGATCTCGCCGCCGGCCCACATCCTGCGCGGCAGCGGCACCGGCGGCAGGAAGCCGCCGCGGGTGGGGTGGCCGTCGGGGCCGAGCATCGACATCGGAAACACCGGCTGGGCCAGGCACCAATGCACCGTAAACGGCGCCGCATCGCCAGCCTTGGGCGCGCCGACCTCCTGGAACAGCGTCGCGCGCAAACCCTTCACGAGCTGCGCGGTGACGGTGTCGGTCGCTTCTTCGCTGCGGCCGATCCATTGCCTGAGATGATCGATGTCGAGCTTCCCGGTCATGACGCCTCGCTCTGGTTATTTCCTGGATTGGGGATTTTCGCCGATGCCGGGCACCGCGCCATAGGCGCGCGTCTCGCCGACAATGATCGGCGCCGGCGCGGGATAGCTGACACGTCCCTGCGGCGTGTCGACCTCGATGCGGCGCAGATGCGGATGGTTGGTGAGGTCGGCCATGGTGTTGACCTCGGCAAAGGCGATATCGGCATCGGACAGCCGCTTCAACAGCTCATCGCGCGTCATCTTGCCGAAGGCATCCGCGACCGTCTGGTCGGTGAAGTCGCGGTTGCGCACGCGCTCGACCATGTTGGCGACACGGGGATCGGAGGACAAATCCGGCTGGTCCAGCACTTTTGCGCAAAGCGTCTTCCACTCGCGCTCGCTCTGGATCGAGATCAGAATGTCCTTGCCGTCGCTGGAGGTGAACACGCCGTAGGGTGCGATCGAGGGATGACGCAGGCCCATGCGCTTCGGTGGATTGCCGGCTTCGGAGTTGAGCAGCGGCACGGTGCACCAGTCCGCCATCACGTCGAACATCGAGATACGGATGTCGGCGCCCTTGCCGGTGCGCCCGCGCCCGATCAGCGCTTCCAAAATCGCCGCATGCGCCGTGGCACCAGTCGCGACGTCGACAATCGACATGCCGACGCGCGAGGCGCCGTCGGGATTGCCCGTGATCGAAGCCAGTCCGCTCTCGGCCTGGATCAAGAGATCATAGGCCTTGCGGTGCGCGTAGGGGCCCTCGTCGCCATAGCCGGTGATCGTGCACGAGATCAGTTTTGGATAATCCTTCAGCAGCCGCTCGCGCGAAAAGCCGAGCTTGTCCATCGAGCCCGGCTTGAGGTTCTGGATCAGCACGTCGGCGCTCGCGATCAGCCTCTCGAGCTCAGCGCAGCCTTCCTTGGTGGCGAGATCGACCACCGCCGATTGCTTGCCGCGGTTGAGCCACACAAAGTAGCTGCTTTGCCCCTTGGCCGCCGCGTCATAGCCGCGGGCGAAATCGCCTTCCGGCCGCTCTATCTTGATGACTTCCGCGCCGGCGTCCGCCAGGCGCGACGAGCAGAACGGCGCTGCCACGGCCTGCTCGACCGCAATCACCCTGATCCCGTCAAGAGCTCCCATGATGCGGCCTCAATACGAGCGGGGCATGCCGAGCACGTGCTCGGCGATGAAGGACAGCACGAGGTTGGTCGAGATCGGGGCGACCTGATAGAGCCGCGTCTCGCGGAACTTGCGCTCGACGTCGTACTCCTCGGCGAAGCCAAAGCCGCCATGGGTCTGGACGCAGGCATTCGCTGCTTCCCAGGACGCATCGGCCGCCCAGCATCTTCGCCATGTTGGCTTCAGCGCCGCAGTCGAGCCCGGCTTCGTATTTCCGCGTCGCTTCCTTCACCATCAGCTCGGCCGCACGCATCGCGGCGTAGGCCTTGGCGATCGGAAACTGGACGCCTTGATTCTGGCCGATCGGCCGGCCGAAAACGCTGCGCTCCTTGGCGTAGTTGGTGGCCTTGGCGATGAACCATTTGGCGTCACCGACGCATTCGGCCGCAATCAAAATGCGTTCGGCATTCATGCCGGAGAGGATGTAGCGAAAGCCCTTGCCTTCCTCGCCGATCAGATTTTCCGCCGGCACCTTCATGTCGGTGAAGAACACTTCGGTGGTGGCATGGTTCATCATGGTGCGGATCGGACGGATCTCGAGACCCTTGTCCTTGGCTTCGCGCATGTCGACGATGAACACGGAAAGGCCGTCGGTGCGCTTCTTGACCTGGTCCTTCGGCGTGGTGCGCGCCAGCAGGAGCATCAGGTCGGAATGCTCGGCGCGGCTGGTCCAGATTTTCTGGCCGTTGACGATGTAGCCGGCATTGCCGTCCTTGCGCGCAAAAGTCTTCAGCGAGGTGGTGTCGGTGCCGCTGGTCGGCTCGGTGACGCCGAACGCCTGCAGCCGCAGTTCGCCGCTTGCGACCTTCGGCAGGTATTTTGCCTTCTGCTCGTCATTGCCGTGCCGAAGCACGGTGCCCATCGTGTACATCTGGGCATGACAGCCGCCGCCGTTGCAGCCCGCGCGCTGGATTTCTTCGAGGATTGCGGCGGCCGCAGAAAGCTTGAGCCCTGCGCCGCCATATTCCTCGGGGATCAGCACCGAGAGATAACCGGCCTCGGTCAGCGCATCGACGAACGCCTTGGGGTAGGCCATCTCACGGTCGAGCTTGCGCCAGTATTCGCCGGGAAACTGCGCGCAGAGCTTTGCGACGGCTTCGCGGATGTCGGCATGATCTTCGCTGTGGTGTTCTTCACTCATGGCGTTTTCCGTTGGGTGCGGCAGTTAAGATAACGCCGGCCGATCCTCTGGCGTTGTGAAAACAATGCCAGCCCCCTATGCTCATTTGCTATAGCGTATGGAGTAGCCTTCCAGGATTGGCAAGCATGGATTTCCGTCAGCTCAGGACCTTCAGTTGCGTGGCGGAGCTCGGCAGCCTCTCCAAGGCGTCCGACACGTTGCGCGTGGCGCAGCCGGCGCTCAGCCGGCAGATCAAGCTGCTGGAACACGAGCTGCGCATCGAATTGTTCACTCGCAACGGCCGCGGCATGGTGCTCACGGACGCCGGCCGCCTGTTGCTGGCGCGCACCTCCGGCATCGTGCGGCAGATCGACCAGATCCGCGACGACATCCAGTCGTCCAAGGGGCCGCCATCTGGCCAGGTCGTGCTCGGCCTGGTTCCGACCGTGAGCTGCGTGCTGTCGGCGCGCTTCGCGCGGCGCTGCGTCGAAAAGTTTCCCGGCATTTCGCTGCGCATCGTCGAGAGCTACAGCGGTCATCTGGTCGAATGGCTGCATCGCGGCGAGATGGATCTCGCCATCCTCTACGGCCGCTCCGCCGATCTGCATCTCAACGTCGAAAGCCTCGGCCGCGACAACATCGTTGCGGTCGGGCCGCGCGGTTGTGGTCTCGCGCGCAAGAAGAGCGTCGATGTCGGCTGGCTGCTGCGGCAACGCCTGGTGCTGCCCAGTCATTCCCACGGCCTCCGCGCGCTGATCGAGCACGCGGCCGCCCAGCGCAAGATCAAGCTCAACATCCAGCTCGAGGCGGATTCGTTCCGCGTGCTCACGAGTCTCGTCGAGGAAGGCCTCGGCTTCGCGCTGCTGCCGCCCTCGTCGGTCCACGGCGAGGTCGCGGACGGGCGGCTGGAAACAGCTGTCGTCTCGAAGCCGATGACGCGCGAGCTCATATTCGCCTCTCCGATCGACCGTCCGGTTTCGACGGCCTCGCTCGCTGTCACCGCCCTCCTGCGCGAGGAGGTCGCCGCCTGCCGCAAGGACGGCGTGTGGGACATCAAGTTGAGCTAGATGCTTTCAGTGCGGTTTAGGACAGAAGGCCGTGTGCGACCCATCGCATGTTGTGCGAGCTGTCATGCCGGAATTTTATATCCGCGCGAAAGGTGTTCATCCTCATCCTGAGGAGCGCGCCCTTGCGCGCGTCTCGAAGGATGCAGGCCCCGCTCTCGGCCTCGCCCTTCGAGACGCCCGCTTCGCAGGCTCCTCAGGGTGAGGGGATAGAGTTGAACGCGCCGCAATGACGGCGTAGCCGCCTACCCCGGAATCCTCACCGGCAGCGACTCGTATCCCTTGATGAAGCTCGAATAGATCCGCTTGGGTTCGCCGACCACCTCGATGCGGTCGAAGCGCTTCAGCATCTCCTCCCAGACGATCTTGAGCTGCAGCTCGGCGAGGCGCATGCCGACGCAGCGGTGGATGCCGAAGCCGAAGGAGAGGTGGGTGCGCGGCCGCGGGCGGTCGATGACGAAATCGTTCGGCCTCTCGAACATCTCCTCGTCACGGTTGCCCGAGACGTACCACATCACGACGCGGTCGCCTTTCTTGATGTGCTTGCCGCCGATCTCGGTATCCTCAAGCGCGGTGCGCCGCATATGCGCGAGCGGGGTCTGCCAGCGGATCACCTCGGGCACCATGGAATCGATCAGCGCCGGATTCTGCCGCAGCATGTCGTACTGGTCCGGGTTCTCGTTCAGCGCCAGCACCGAGCCGGTCATGGTATTGCGGGTCGTGTCGTTGCCGCCGACGATGAGTAGGATGATATTGCCCATGAGGTTGTCGGGGTCCATGAAGCGCGTGGCGTCGTTGTGTGCCATCAGCGACAACAAATCGTTGCGCGGCGCGGAGTTGACGCGCTCGTTCCACAGCTTGGACATGTAGGCATAGCATTCGTCCATCTCGCGGCGGCGCTCTTCGGCGGAGGCAACGATGCCGCTCTTGGGCAGGGCGGTCGCGACATCCGACCAGCGCGTCAGCTTGCGCCGTTCTTCCCAGGGGAAATCGAACAGGGTGGCCAGCATCTGCGTCGTCAGCTCGATCGAGACGCGTTCGACGAAATTGAAGGTTTCGTTGCGCGGCAAGTTGTCGAGCACGGTCTGCGCGCGCTGGCGGATCAATTTTGCCAGTTCGTCCAGATGCGTCGGCGTGAACATCGGCGACACCGTCTTGCGCTGCGACGAATGCCGCGGCTGGTCCATCGCGATGAAGCTGGGCCAATCATAGCCCTCAGGCACGTCGCGGATTCCGATACCGCCGAGCGTCGAATCGGAAGAGAACAGGCTGTGGTTGGTGTCGACATGCATGATGTCGTTGTACTTCACCACCGACCAATACGGGTCGATCGGCGCATTGGTGCAGTAGTGCACCGGCTCTTCCTGGCGCAGCCGTTCGAACCACGGCCACAGGGTGTCGTCCTGGAACAGCCTGGGCGCGCCGGGATGGAACTGCGCCAGCGGCGTCGCATAGGCCTCCTCGCGGGCCCTGCGCACGCGTTCGGCCTTGTCCACGTTAACCGGCGCTTGGATGTTCATGGTCGTGGCTCCAGTTGGTTCTTCCTTCGCCTCACGCCGTAATCTTCACCGGCAGCGTCTCGAGTCCCTTCACGAAACTCGAATAGACCCGCTTGGGTTCGCCGACCACGTCGATATGGTCGAATCGCTTGAGGATCTCTTCCCAGATAATCTTGAGCTGGAGTTCGGCAAGCCGCAAGCCGACGCAGCGGTGGATGCCGAAGCCGAACGAGAGATGGGTGCGCGGACGGGCGCGGTCGATGATGAACTCGTAGGGCTTTTCGATCGCGTCGGCGTCGCGGTTGCCCGAGACGTACCACATCACGACCTTGTCACCTTTCTTGATCTGCTTGCCCCGGAACTCGAAGTCCGCAAGCGCGGTGCGGCGCATATGAGCCAGCGGCGTCTGCCAGCGGATCACTTCCGGCACGAAGCTGTCCAGCAGTGCGGGGTTTTCGCGCAGCTTGCGATATTGCTCCGGATGCTGGCTCAGCGCGTGGAGCGAGCCCGACATGGTGTTGCGAGTGGTGTCGTTGCCGCCGACGATCAAAAGGACGAGATTGCCGAGGAAGTTTTTCGCGTCCATGTCGCGCGTCGCGGCACCATGCGCCATCATCGACAGGAGGTCGCTCTTCGGCGGCTGTGCGATGCGCTCCTTCCAGAGCCGCGCGAAATAGCCCGCGCATTCGGTCAGCTCCGCCTGACGCTCGTCCTCTGTGGCGACGAGGCCGTCGGGTCCGGGAATGGTGGTCGCGATGTCCGACCAGCGCGTCAGCTTGCGGCGATCCTCCCAGGGGAAGTCGAACAGCACGGCGAGCATCTGCGTGGTGAGCTCGATCGAGACATGGTCGACCCAGTCGAACACCTCGCCGCGCGGCAGATTGTCCAGGCACTCCGCCGAGCGCTCGCGGATGCTCAGCGCCAGATTGTCCAGATGCGTCGGCGTGAACATCGGCGCCACGGTCTTGCGCTGCGCCGCGTGGCGCGGGGGGTCCATCGAGATGAAGCTCTCGCGGCGCAGTTCCGGATCGATGTCGCGGATGGTGATGCCGCCGAGCGAGGAGGCCGAGGAGAAGACCGAGTGATTGGTCTCGATCTCCATGATGTCGTTGTAGCGCGTCACCGACCAATACGGCCCGAACATCGAGTCCTTGCAGTAGTGCACGGGATCTTCGCGGCGCAGGCGATCGAAATAGGGCCAGAACGTATCGGTCCTGAACAACTCAGGATCGCCCGGGTCGAATTGCTCCAGCGGCAGTGACGTCGCACGCTCGCGCAATGCGTCGAGCTTTGCCGCGCTCTCGATGGTCCCGTGCATGACCGTTCTCCCTGGCGTGAACCGCGCGTTCTCGTTGAATTTTGCGCTGCGGTATTTGATTTGCAATTACAGCCGGTTGTCTGCGTCGGAGCAAGGGAGAGTTTTGCCACCTCCAGCCTTCCCGAAAGCGTCGGACGGCCGTCACGCCGCCCCGCGAACGTGATCTCGCGCACTCCGTTGGGCGGGGAATCGTGCAAGAAATCGACTGGAATCGAGCCAAATCGAACCCGGCCATCTTGGGGATCGACTAATCTCTGATCTATAGTTTGATCGAACCAGGTCCGCATCCCGAGGTTGCTGCCGTGAACGATATGCAATGGGCCCCCATCGGCTCCGAACCCTTACCGCCGCCGCTGCCGCCCACGCGGGTCGATTTCACCGGCAACCGCACCGAGTTTCGCAAATTGGTCACCAAGGGTGCCCTGCTGGAGCTGGTCACCTTTGGTTTCTACCGGTTCTGGCTCGTCACCGACATCCGCCGTCATCTGTGGGCCAACACCGCGGTCGATGGCGATGCCGCGGAATATACCGGCCGGGCTAAGGAGCTCCTCGTCGGCTTCCTGTTCGCGCTCGCGATCCTGGTGCCGATCTATCTCGCCTATTTTCTCGTCGGCATCGAGTTCGAGCGCTGGCAGGGTTTTGCCTCGACGCCGCTGTTCATCAGTTTCTACGCCTTCGGCCAGTTCGCGATCTTTCGCGCGCGGCGCTATCGCCTGACGCGCACGGTCTGGCGCGGCGTGCGGTTTTGGATGGACGGATCGGGCTGGGCCTATTCGTTCCGCGCCATGCTGTGGGGCCTGCTGGTGTTTCTGACGCTTGGTCTCGCATTACCGTGGCGCGAGGCGTCGCTCGAACGCTACAAGATGCGGCACACCCATTTCGGCGATTTGCGCGGCGAATTCGCAGGCGACGGCTGGACGTTCTTCAAGCGGGGCTGGTGGCTGTGGCTGCTCAGCCCGATCGCGGTGGTGATCTTTCCGCTCGCGCCGTTCTTCTATGCCGAGTTCAAGGCGCGCGAATGGCGCTGGTGGCTCGACGGCATCCGCATCGGCGGCGTCAGCCTGTCCTCGGAGTTGCCGCACAACGCATTCTACGGCCTGTACTGGAAGGTGATCGGCTGGTGGACGCTGCTCTCCGCCATCTTCGGCGCCTATATCGGCGGAGCGACCATGCTCGTCGTCACGCTGAGCGGCCTTTCGGTCGAGCAGGCGTTAGGGCCCGGCAATGCCGCCAAGAGCATTCCGACGCTGGTGATGATGGTCGTCGGCTATTTCGCACTCGCCCTTGCCCTTAACATCGTCATGCGCGTCTATCTCCAGCGCGATCTCTGGGCCAAGGTGCTGGAAACCGTCGATGTGCACAACATCGCGGCCGCGGCGGATGTGCGTGGGAGCGGCGAGCTCGCCAGCGCACTCGGCGAAGGTTTTGCCGATGGACTCGATGTCGCGGGATTTTGAGCTGTGAGTGAGTTGCCCACCGATGTCCCGGCGCAGTCCGCAAAGCCGACGATCTTCTTCGACGGCGTGTCGAGCCGCAGGCGGCAGGTGACGCTGGTGCTCGGCGACGCGCTAGAGATCCTCAAGGAGGGCGGGACGCCCGTTGTCTGGCCCTATACCGACATCCGCCGCGCCGACAGCCCGGCCGGCATTTTGCGGCTCGCCTGTGCTTCCGCGCCGACGCTGGCGCGGCTGGAAATCCGCGACGCTTTGCTCGCGTCGGACGTGACCGCCCGCTGCGTACGGCTCGACGAGCACCAGACTTCGCGCCGCAGCGTCGCAAAAATCGTCGGCTGGTCGATGGCTGCCGCCGTCTCCATCGTCTGCGTCGTGCTGTTCGGCGTGCCCCTCGCTGCCGACCGCCTCGCGCCGCTGGTGCCGAAACCAATCGAGCGGCGCATCGGCGATGCGTCAGAGGTCCAGGTGAAGACCATCTTCGGCCGCAGCGTGTGCGAGGATGCGGCGGGGAAAGCGGCCTTCATCAAACTCGTCAATCGGCTGCGCGATGCCGCCGGCCTCGACGACGATTCCATGACGGCCGGCGTGCTGCCGACCCCGGTGCCGAACGCGTTCGCGCTGCCGGGCGGCAAGGTCTTCGTGTTGAAGGGCCTGCTCGACAAGGCCGAAAACCCCGACGAGATCGCCGGTATCCTCGCGCACGAGTTCGGTCATCTCAAGCACCACGACAACATGCGCGGTCTGATCTACAACGGCGGCACCTCGTTCCTGATCGGCCTGTTGTTCGGTGACGTCACCGGCTCGAGCGCCGTGATCTTCGCCTCGCGCAGCGTGGTCGAGGCCTCCTATTCGCGCGAGGCCGAGACCGCTGCGGATACGTTTGCCATCGAGATCATGCACAAGCTCGGCCGCTCGCCGAAGCCCGCGGCCGAACTGATGTTCCGCATCACCGGCAAGGAAGGCGGCGGCCTCACGTCGATCCTCGCGAGCCATCCGCTGACCGAGGACCGCCTCGCCCGCATGACGAAAGAAGACCGCCCCGCCAGCGGCCCGCCGCTTCTCACGGATACGGAGTGGCAGTCGCTGAAGTTGATTTGCGGCAGCGGGAAGATCTGAGCTTCGCGTTATCGCGTCCCATAGGCGCGGTCGCCGGCGTCGCCGAGGCCCGGCAGGATAAAGCCGTTCTCGTCGAGACCTTCATCCACCGCGGCCGTCCAGATCGGGACGTCCGGATGCAATCCGCGCAGCCGTTCCAGTCCCTCCGGCGCGGCGATCAGGCAGGCCAGCCGAATATCCTTGGCGCCACGCTCCTTCAGCCGGTCGATTGCGGCGACGGCCGTGTTGGCGGTCGCAACCACAGGCGTCACCACGATCGCGAGGCGTTCGCCGAGGTCGGACGGCGATTTGAAGAAGTATTCGATCGCTGCAAAACTGTGCGGCTCGCGGTAGAGCCCGATATGCGCGACGCGCGCGGTCGGCACCAAATCCATCATGCCGTCGACGAAAGTCGTGCCGGCGCGCAGCATGGGAACGAACACCAGCTTCTTGCCCGCGATCTTGGCCGAGTGCATCCGTGCCAGCGGCGTGTCGACCACGACGTCGGTGAGCGGCAGGTCGCGCGTCACCTCGTAGCACAGGAGCATGCCGATCTCCTTGATCAGCTCGCGGAATGACTTTGTCGAAATGGACTTGTCCCGCACCAGCGTCAGCTTGTGCTGCACCAGCGGATGATCGACGATCGTGACGCCTTCCATAATGGATGCTCTTGCTTTTTCCCTTCTCCCCTTGTGGCAGAAGGTGGCGCGAAGCGCCGGATGAGAGGTCTGTTTCCGCGAATTCAAACGATCTGGTTATCAGAACACCGTGCCGTCGCTGATCACCTTGAGCGGCGGCGAACCGTCGGGCCGGCGGGAGAACGCGATGGCGCGGCCCGCGGCCCAGGTGCCGCCTTCCAGAATGCTGGCGAGCGGCAATGTATCGGGGGTGCGGCCGAGTTTTGCGCGAACCAGTTCGGCAAGACGGTCGAGCAGCGCCACGGTCAGCGCGCGCCACTCCACGACGAGAGCTGAATCCACCGCATGCGCGCGCTCGGCGTCAGCCGCATCGCGCAGGCGCAGCACCTCGTGATCGACGAACAGGCCGCCATTGCGGTATTCGGCAAGCCCGGTCAGGCCGTCGATGTCGGTGACGTTGAATCCGGCGCGCTGGAGCGGCTCGATTAGCGAGTAGCTCAGCCATTGCGATAGCTTGTGCAAGGGCACAAGGCCCGCAGTCGCATCGTCCGTCTTGATTGCAGGATGGCGCCAGCAATCTCCGAGCGGAATTCCCGCAAGTTCCAGCCGCGAAGGCCAGATCGGTCCGAGCTGGTTCAGCACGGCGGACAGGATCGCGGGTGCGGGAAGCGCGCCGCCATTCGCCTGCGCCGCGATGTGATCGAACAGGCCCCCCGGCCGCGGCGTGTCGTGCGAGCCGAACACGTCCGCTCGCTCCGCCACCAGCTTGCCCAGACGCCGCAGCAGATCGGTGCGTCCTTCGAGCCCGAGCAGCGGATTGGCATCGCTCACCTGAAAGGCGGCTGTGAGCGCGGCGAGCGGCAGTTTTGCGAGCACGTCCGCATCGGTCCTGAACGGTAGGCTGGCATCGCGGGAAAAGAGGCCGCTCGCGAACATGTCGAGGCTTGCGATCGCAAGCCCTTCGGATCGGCCAATGCCCTGTCCCGTCACGGCGTCGCGGTATCGCCACGCCGCACCCGCGCCGGCATCGAGCAGCACGCTGACGATGGCAAGGTCAAACTCCGCACGCGCTCGCGCCGCGCGATCGGACCATGAGGCCGCGTCCGCAAGCCGCGCCCAGCGGTCGATGCCACCGAACACGAAATGCCGCCACCGCGCGTGGAACGGGATCTCAAGCGTCGGGTAGGCTTTTCGCGTGACCGCGAGCACGGTCTCCGCAACGCCGTCCATGCGATCGAGATCGATCGTGAAATGCGTCAGCCCGCCGTTCAGGCCGATCTCGAGCATCTCGCCGGCACGCGCGCGAACAGCTGCTGCGCTGAGCAGCGAACGGGCCTGCAATTCCAAAGCGTCTGCCATCAATTGATCAGTATTTTTCCAGCGAACGCCCGACCACGTCGTCGATGTCCTTCGCCGGCGCGATGTCGTCCGAATAATAGCCGGCGGCCTTCTTCGCGGCGATCTCGACATAGGCGTCGGCCGGAATCAGCTCCGGCGGGATCGGCACGCGCTCGACGATGTCGATTCCCTGCGAGGTCAGCGCGTCGTGCTTCATGTCGCTCATCGAGAGGAAGCGGTCGATGCGCTTCAGGCCGAGCCAATGGATGGTGTCCGGCATCAATTGCTGGAAGCGCGCGTCCTGGACGCCGGCGACGCATTCGGTGCGCTCGAAATAAGCGGCAGCCGCATCGCCGTCCTCCTGGCGCTTGCGCGCATTGTAGACCAGGAATTTCGTGACCTCGCCGAGCGCGCGGCCTTCCTTGCGGTTGTAGATCACGAGCCCGAGCCCGCCCTCTTGCGCGCCGCGCGCGGATTCCTCGATGCCGTGGATGAGATAGGGCCGGCAGGTGCAGATATCGGAGCCGAACACGTCGGAGCCGTTGCACTCGTCATGCACCCGGCAGGTGATCTTGGTGCGATGGTCCGGCAGCTTGGTGACGTCGCCGAACATGTAGATCGTGGTGCCGCCGATCGGCGGCAGAAACACCTTCATGTCCGGCCGCGTCACCAATTCGGGGAACATGCCGGCAGTCTGCTCGAACAGCGTGCGCCGCAGCTCGGTTTCGTTGGTCGCAAAGCGCTCGGCAAGGCCGGGCAGATACCAGACCGGATCGATCGCGATCTTCACCACCGACACGCTGCCATTGGCGTGCACGACATCGCCGTCGGCGCGCAGGCGCTTGGCGGCGAGCGCCTCGCGGATCTCCGGCAGGTCCAGCCGCGCGCGCGTTACCGCGATGCTCGGTCGAATGTCGATGCCCTCGGCGATGTCCTTGCCGAAATTCTCGGCGACGAGATGCCCCCAGGGATCGAGCGCGACGATTTTTGCGGGATCGCTCCATTGCGGAAACGGTCCGATGGTCGCCGCGGGAAAGGTGTTGGTGAGATCGGGACGCCGGATAGGATCGAGCGCGCCGGCGGACACTGCGAGCGCCCGGTACATCGCATAGGAGCCGCCATGGCTGCCGATCACGTTGCGATCCCCTGCGCGCGACACCGTGCCGATGATCGGCCCGCGGGCGCGTGCGCCGGCGGCGCCCCAGTGGATCGGGAAGGCGGCCTTCCGGCCCGGCTCCGGATGAGAGGTCAGGCGGATGTGGTCGGTACGGTTCGCGCGGCTCATGACCAAACTCCCAAAAAGCCAACGGCCCGCCGCTCGGACGGGCCTGGCTCGGTCGCGTTGCCGGTGCGGAGCACCAGCGGCGCAAGATCAATCCAACATATTGTAGCGGTGAGCTGCGACAGACAAGTTAATCGTGCCCGCGCAGGCTCGCCCTTGCCGATGCTGCTCATCCAGGTATTCGCGCGCTATGACCGGCGCGCGACGCCGGCACGGGCCACGGGCTGTGAGCTATATCTATGTAATTGTTTGTATTTTTAAAGGGGCGGGCGCCCCGTGGTGCGCCTAAGCCAATTGCCGCTCGCCCCCGGGCGTCCGGATCACCGCGCGAAACGACGGCTCGGGCTCACGGCTGAAACGGATACGCGGATCGTCCAGAAAGCCCGTCAGCGACGACCGGATCGTGTCGGCTTCAGGGTGCCGTATCTCGAACGCCACCAGCGCGCAGCCGAGGTCGGGCATGCGCGAGGCCGGATGCGGCCCGGCCGGCCACTCGATCACGGTCGGAAACGCGCCATCGAACGGCATCGAGCCGTCGGGCGGGACGGAGATCAGCCATTCGAGATTGCCGCGCGTCACAGGGATCGCCGGCCGGGCGGCTTGCGGGATCTTCGCAAGCGCTGATGCGATATCGGATGTGCTCACGACCCAGGTCATCAGCCGCGGCGAGGATGCGAGCGCTGCATGCGTTCGCGGATCGTCCATCGCGAACCAGCGCGGCCGGGTCGGCGCCGGGGCCGACGGGTTCGGCGCGATGACTTCGAGGAACGCCGTCTCGCTCAGCCGCAGCAGATGATTATGCGTTCCCATCAGCGGATGCGCACCGCCGGCCGGCGGCGCGATGCCGAGCGCCTGCTCGACATAGGCAACGCCCTCGGCAAGGTCGTTGGCGGCGACGGTGATGTGGTCAAGACGAAGCATGGTCAACATCTTGCACAAATTGGCCGCGTCAACACCATCCAAACAGGTGACTGGATAAAACCCGCATATTCGGACATATCGACGGATCGGCTCTGTCCCCGGAGAACGCCATGCCTGCCGCCAGCTACGTCGACCCCCGCAACGCAAAGCTCTATCCGCTGGACCGGCCGCGCTGGTGCTCGGACGAGCGAACGCCGTTGCTGGTGACGCCGGGGGCGGGCATATCGCGCGAGGACATCGAGCTCCGCACCCGATCGCTCTGGCGCTACCGGGCGGCGTTGCCGGTCGAGATCGCAAAGCCGATCACGCTCGGCGAAGGCTGCACGCCGCTGGTGCAGCAGGATTGGGGCGACCTGCGCCCGTTCTTCAAGCTCGAATGGTTCAACCCGACCGGCAGCTTCAAGGACCGTGGCTCGGCGGTGATGCTGTCCTTCCTGCGCCAGATCGGTGTCGACGCCATTCTGGAGGATTCGTCCGGCAATGGCGGCTCGTCGATGGCGGGGTTGGGTGCCGCCGGCGGCATGCGCGTGAAGATTTTGGCGCCGGCATCCACGTCGCCGGCCAAGATCGCGCAGGTGCGTGCCTATGGTGCGGCGGTGCAGCTCGTCGAGGGCCCGCGCGAGGAGTCCGAGGCGGAAGCCATTCGCCAGTCCAGCCAGACCTTTTACGCCAGCCACAATTGGCAGCCGTTCTTTCTCGAAGGCACCAAGTCGCTCGCCTATGAGATCTGGGAAGATTTCGGCTTTCGCGCCCCCGACAACGTCATTGTCCCCGTCGGCGCCGGCAGCTCGCTTCTCGGTTGCGCCTTCGGCTTCCGCGAGCTGCTGAGGGCAGGCCAGATCGCAAAGCTGCCGCGGCTGTTCGCGGCGCAGCCTCAAAATTGCTCGCCGATCGATGCGAGTTTTCAGGCGGGTGTTGACACGCCTGTCGCGCGCGAGGTGAACAAGACCATCGCCGAAGGCACCGCCATCAAGAATCCCTTGCGCCTGCGCGAGATCATCGGCGCCTTACGCGAGAGCGGCGGTGGCACAGTTGCGCTCACGGAGGATGAGATCGTCGCCGCCCTGCGCCGCCTGGCACGGCAGGGCCTGTTCGCCGAGCCGACCAGCGCCAGCGCGGCCGCGGCCCTGGAAAAACTATCCGCCACAGGAGCCATCAAGGAGAACGAGACCACGGTCGCGGTGCTGACCGGCACCGGCCTGAAGGCCGCGACCACAGTTGCCGATCTCGTGCAGTAGGGCTGGCGCGACCGCCTTTGCGGTGCGTTGAACCTTTGGCATCCGTGGTTAGCCTCATGAAAACTGACGTCGAGCGAAGGGAGAGTTCCATGACAGCGCAAGACCCGTTTGCTGGTTTCAAGGCAGTCCAGAAGGAGGCCTGGTCGCTGTTCACGCCAATGGAAGTGTTCACGACGCCCGCGGCGGCCAAGGCTCGTGAGTTTCGCCGGGGTCGCTACCGGCCAAAGGCTGCTGGATGTCGGATGCGGCACCGGCGTTGCCGCGATCACGGCGGCGCGCCGCGGTGCAAAGGTCAGGGGCCTCGACCTGTCTCCGGTCCTGATCGAGCGCGCCCGCGAGCACGCGCAGCTGGCGAACCTCGATCTCGACTTCGCCGAAGGCGACGCCGAAAGCCTGCCCTATGGCAACAACGAGTTCGACGTGGTGCTCAGCCAGTTCGGCCACATGTTCGCGCCGCGCCCCGAGGTCACCATCGGCGAGATGCTGCGCGTGCTGAAGCCCGGCGGCACCATCGCCTTCTCCACCTGGCCGCCGCATCTCTATGTCGGACGGATGTTCGCGCTGATCGGCCGCCATCTGCCGCCGCCCGAGGGCGTGGCCTCACCGGTGTCGTGGGGTGATCCGAAGATCGTCGCCGAACGTCTCGCGGGGAAGGTGAAGGATATTTCGTTCGAGATGGACATCATGAATCCGTCCGCACTCAGCCCGCAGCATTTCCGCCGCACCATGGAAACGACGATCGGGCCTTTGATCAAGCTCGTCGCCCAGTACAAGGACGAGCCGGACAAGCTGCGAAGTTTGCGCAGCGAGTTCGAGGCGCTGATCTCCGAATATTTCGACGGAAGCAACAACGTGATGCGCCAGCAATTCCTGATGACGAAGGCGAGGAAAGTGTGACTGCTTTCTCTTCTCCCTTTGTGGGGAAGGCGCCTCACTCTTTCAGATCATTCACGCGCGTCACCCAGATGCGCACATCGGTGAGCACGTCGGGCAGCACCGCCTTGACCTCCTGTATGGTCATGCCGGCCTTGATGCGGGGATCGTAGAGCAGATTGAGGATGTACTGGTCGTAGACGTCGAAATAGCCCATCGAGACGTTGTCGTTGAACATGGTCCAGGGCACGCTCGCGGTGTCGTTGATCGGGCCGAGCGATTGCAGCAGCTCCTCATAGGCGCAGTCGAGGAAGGTGAAATCGCCGTTGTCGACGGTGAGGATGACGTCGGAATGCTCGATCTCGTAATTGTCGTTCTTGCGAAAGCCGGACAGGCATTGCGGATCGAGCGAGGTGCGGATCTCGCGGGCCTTGGCCGCGCCGTAGAAGCTCGAGATGGTGCGGAACAGATCGCTGTCGCGCACGAGCTTCACCCGCACATTCGCCGCCTCGCTGGTGTCGATCATGGCGATGTCGAGATGCTGCACGCGCTTGCCGATGTCGGCCACGACTTTTGCGAGCTGCGCCTTACGGTCGGCGCGGTCGCTTTCGGCGAACACGCGCACCGGCCCGTCGAACTTGCGGATGCGGTCGACACGGCCGGCAAGGTGGTATTCGGCGCCGAACGCCGTCTTCAGAAAGCCATCGACGATCTCGCCGTCGGTAAAGCTCTTCTTCTCGGCGCGCTGACGCGAGGCGATCGCGGGCAATTCGCTCGCGACGGCGATGGTAGCGGTGTCAGGGACGAACGCGACGGTGGCGAGCGCCAGCAGGGCGATGCGAAAGCCGGACGAAGACGGGGCCAATGCGCTCATTGCCAGGCGACGCTGCCGTATTCGCAAGCGACGCACAAGACCGCATATTCACGCGCTCGCGGTTTCGCGCGATTCGTCGCCCGCTAGTTGTTGAGCACGACCACGGTGGTGCCGACCCCGACGCGGCCGTAGAGGTCGCTGACGTCGTCGTTGGTCATGCGGAAGCAGCCCGAGGACACCGCCTGGCCGATCGTCTCCGGCTCGTTGGAGCCGTGGATGCGGTAGAGCGTCGAGCCCAGATACATCGCGCGCGCGCCAAGCGGATTTTCGATGCCGCCCTTCATGTGACGCGGCAGGTCCGGCCGGCGGGCCAGCATCTGCGACGGCGGCGTCCAATCCGGCCATTCCTTCTTGGCGGTGATCCTGTGCACTCCGCCCCAGCGGAAGCCGTCGCGGCCGACGCCGATGCCGTAGCGCAGTGCCTGGCCGTTCTGGAGCACCAGGTAGAGCCGGCGCTCGCTGGTGTTCACGACGATCGTGCCTGGGGCGTATTTGCCGTTATACATGACGGTGGTCCGGGGGACCGGGCTCGAGCCGCCGCGGAAGAAGTTCGGGCCGCCGCCCATGATGTCGCGCGTGTCGAACTCTTCGGCGAAGGCGCCGCCGGCGGTGGCCGACAGCAGTGCGATGGCGGCGATCGGTGCGGCAAAAAACCGGATCATTGTTTCCCCCCAGCAAAAATCGATTCAACTGAAGTCACAGGCCATATTTGCGGGCTTTCCGCAAGCCACGGCCCTGTGAGGCAGGCATCCTTAATGAAGGAAGTTACCAAATCGGCAACCACGCCAATTTGGCGAAAAGCATTAGCCAAACCGGCGCATCGCCGCGCGGGGCAGGGCGGCGATGCCGGCTATTGCTTTGACGAGACGAGCGAACAATGATTGATCGGACGGATTGTTGGAAAATTGCCGGTTACGGGAGCTGACGGATGAACGGTGCGGAAAGTCTGGTGCGGACGATGGTCAAGGGCGGGGTTGACGTCTGCTTCTCCAACCCCGGCACCTCCGAGATGCATTTTGTCGCAGCGCTCGACCGCGTGCCCGGCATGCGTTGCGTGCTCGGCCTGTTCGAGGGCGTGGTGACCGGCGCTGCCGACGGCTATTTCCGCATGAAGGGCACGCCGGCCTCGACGCTGCTGCATCTCGGTCCCGGTCTCGCCAACGGCCTTGCCAATCTGCACAACGCCAAGAAGGCGAATTCCGGCATCGTCAACATCGTCGGCCAGCACGCCGTCTACCACATCGCCTACAACGCGCCGCTGACCTCCGACATCGAGGGTTTGGCCCGGCCGATGTCGTCCTGGGTCCGGACCTCGCCGAACTCCAAATCGGTCGCCGCCGATGGTGCCGCGGCGATCGCCGCCGCCAGAAGCGCGCCGCCGCAGATCGCGACCCTGATCCTGCCCGCGGACACTGCCTGGAACGAAGCCGACGGCATCGCCGAGGTTCCGGCCGAGCAGCAGCGCGCGAGCTATTCGCCGCAGGCGGTCGAGCAAGCCGCAAAGATCCTGCACGGCGACGGCGAGGGCACGCTGCTGCTGATGACCGGCAGTGCGCTGAGCGAGCAGGGGCTGGCGCTGGCCGAGCGCATCGCCGCCAAAACCGGCTGCACCGTGATGGGCCCGACCTTCCGTCCCAGGATGGCGCGCGGCCGCGGCCGCTTTTCGATTGATCGGATCCATTACGTGATCGACAACGCGCTGCAGATGCTGGCGAAGTTCCGTCACATCGTGCTGGTCGAGTCCGACGATCCCGTGGCGTTCTTCGCCTATCCGAACAGGCCGAGCATACTTAAGCCTGAGGGCTGCGACGTGCATCGCATGACCTCCTGGGGCGAGAATTCGGTCGCAGCGCTGGAAGCACTTGCGGACGCGGTGAAGGCCAGTGCGAAGGACGTCAAGCCGCAGGCCGCGCAGGAGCTGCTCAAGCCGACCGGCGCGCTCACCCACGCCTCGATCGCCCAGTCGATCGCCTACGCGATCCCCGAGAATGCGATCCTGATCGACGAATCGCTGACCACCGGCCGCGCCTTCTTCCCGCCGACGGCGGCCGCCGCTCCGCACGACTGGCTCCAGAACATGGGCGGCTCCATCGGTTTCTCGACGCCGCTCTCGATTGGTGCCGCGATCGCCTGCCCGGACCGCAAGGTGATCTGCATGGTCGGCGACGGCAGCGCGATGTACACGATCCAGTCGCTGTGGACGCAGGCCCGCGAGAATCTCAACATCGTCACCATCGTGTTCGCCAATCGCATCTACCAGATCCTGCGCGGCGAGTTCGACAATGTCGGCGCTGGCGAACCCGGCCAGCGCGCCAACGACATGCTCCGGCTCGACCGTCCGACGCTGGATTTCGTGGCGCTGGCCAAGGGCATGGGCGTGCCCGGCCGCGCCGTCACCAACGCTGACGATTTCAACAAGGCGCTGGCCGAAGCCGTCGCCGAGCCCGGGCCACGGCTGATCGAAGTCCAGATGTAGGATCTGGTCGATCGCGCCGCGAATTCCGGCCTCATCCTGAGGAGCCCGCGTTACGCGGGCGTCTCGAAGGATGGTGACAGGCGGGATACGGGCCTTCATGGGTCGAGACGCGCGTTCCGCGCTCCTCACCATGAGGGTCTGGTGACGGCGCATGGGAATGCGCGTGATGGGCCGGGGAGCACGATGCAGACCGAGCTGAACAAGGTGATCGCGGCGCTACGGGACTTCTACGCCCACGAAGGATTCCTGTTCGAGAAGGACATCGGCGAGCGGGCGGTGACCCACCGCTTCGCCGTCTATCTCGAGCGGCAGTTTTCGGGCTGGGCGGTCGACTGCAACTACGACCGGCTCGGCGAGCGCACGCTGCATCTGCCGCACGGCACCATCATCTCGACCGACGATCATCTGGACAAGTCGATCTATCCTGACGTCGTCGTGCATCAGCGCGAGATCCCGAACAATTTGCTCACCGTGGAGATCCGCAAGGCGAGCAATCACACCTCGCTCGAGCACGACCAGCACAAGCTGATGGCGCTGACCGATGCGCATGTCTGGTTTGCCTACTGGATCGGTGTGCTGCTGGTGCTGGACAGGCACCATGTGACGATCTCTGAGGTCTATGTCAGCGGCGTCGTCGATCAGCCGCTGTCGCGCTGGTTCGCGACGCGCCTCGCGGAGAGCGGCCTCGGGACGGCGCGTTAAGTGGGACGTGACGTGCAACTGCGACGCGATCGGCTGGCGTCGAGCGAAAGTGATCGTGCTTCCGCCAACCGCTGCCCGCCGGCCATTCCAGCCACGACGCCGCTCTCCGATTGCCGGACCCGGCATCGCCGTCGAAACGACTCTCGGCAGCTAACGCGCAGATGCCGTCATCCGGACCGAAGATCGCCGAGGCCCGGTCATTCGGTCCTCCGTCCTCGGTCTGCAGCTGAGGCGTCGGTGCCGAACAATTGAGGCCTCGCGCCTAGCCCTTCGCTGCGGGTACGGGCGGCACCGGCAGAATGATTTCGGAAGCGACCTTCCAGTCCTTCCCGACGCGAAGCCAATTGATGATCATCAGAAACGGCCTCGCTGTTCCATCCTGCCCCGCATAAGAGACCGTGATGTTCGTCGGCACGTAGGACTCGGCGACGTCGCGCGTCAGGCCGACAACCCGCAGCTTCGCATAATCTGGCTCGAGCACGACCGGACCGGAGCTGCCGATATCATGCAGCTTTTGATCAATCGCCTCGTTGCCCCAAAAGCCGGCCCAGTTTCCCTCGGACGGAATCGCGCTCTTGGCCACCAGCAGGGTCGAGGGCGATTGCCAGAACATCTCATGCAGAGCCTTGAAATCATGCTTGTTGGCCAATTCCATCAGCCTGCCGAACTTCGATTTGATCGCGCTGAGGGTCGCAGCATCCAGCGGCTCTTTGCTGACGGCGGGAGCGGACACGACAGGCCCGATGGAAAGAGCCGCGACAGTCAGAGTGACAAGAAGCGTCTTGTACATGCAGGAATTTCCCTTCCAATGTCTGGCCCACGTCATGACAACGTCCATCGCGCCGCGATGGGTATGAGTTACCCACTCCATCGGCCGAAGACGTCATAAGGACGTTTTAGCTTGCACATTCGCTTAGCAAGGTTGTGATCTTCGCATCGAGATTTCGAGCGACGGCCAAGGCGTCCGAGTTGCCATTATGCAGGAGATAACTCTCCATTTTGTCATAGGAGACGTGCACGCCATCGGGACGTTCGTCGATAAGCACGGTGACCGGAGCGTAAGATCCGGCATCTGGCACGTGCTTGACCATCTCTTTCATGATGAGTGGATTGCCGACCACAAGCCGTATGATCCTGGGTGTCCTGGATCCGGTTTCACGACGCAGAATGTCGCCGAGGTCGAATTCCGCGAAGAGCATGAGGTTCGTTCGGCCGAGGCCGCTTTGTACGACGTGCTCCAGGTCCGCGAAGGAATTCGTTGCCCTCGTCTCCTTGAAAAATTCGATCATGTCGGGTTGCCCGACCGCCGACTTGAACGCGGCCACGACAGTGTCGAATGGTTTCGAGCTCGTGAGGCTGAAACGCTCCACCTCGAATTTGGCGATTGTCATCTGTCCTCCGTAACAACTCTCAGGGATGATCGCGTCGGAACGTGCCGGGTGTTACGTAGAAGCGGGCTGTGCATCCAGGAAGGTTCGGACGTGGCTGACAAAGGTCTCGTGGTGCTGAAACAGCGCGCCGTGTCCTGAATCGGGATAGAGGACCAGCTGAGCGTTGCCGAGTTCCCTAGACATGGCATAGGCGTTGTTTGCGGGCAGCATGGTGTCGTGGCTGCCGCTGACCACGAGAGCGGGCTGGCGGATGGCGCGCAGAATGGCGTGCTCGGGATCAGGGGTTGCGCACCAGGTGATCAGCGCCTTGGCCTGCGGATCGGTGACCGCGCTGCCGTTATCGGTGTCGCGGTCGTCCTTCCGCACTTTCGTGCGCTTCAGGAACGCCAGGCCGGACGACCGGCTGGCGGACGAATTCGTGAAGAACAGTGGCAGACGTGGGTCCGGCGCATCGGTCTGGGAAAACGCCTGCTGCAGAACCGCTAACAGGTGTTCTTCCCCGCCTTTCGGCGCGGTGCCGACGAGGATGAGCTTCCGGACCAGCCGTTGGTGCTCGGCGGCGATCTGTTGGGCGACGCAGCCGCCGAGCGAAAAGCCCAGCAGGTCGACTTCGGAGAGGCCGAGCAGGTTGATGAAGGCGACTGCATCTCTCGCCATCGCTGCGATGTTGTCAGGCGTTTGGCCCGTCGAGCGACCGACCCCGGCGTTGTCGAATGCGATAACAGGGCGATCGCTGGCGATGGCGTTGACGACCGCGGGATCCCATGCATCGATGTTGCCCGAGAAATGCTGCAGGAGAACCAGCGGCGTTCCGGTAGTGGGGCCGAGGCGACGATAGGCGAAGCGGATTCCGTGGCCTTCGATGTAACGGGTCGGCGCCGCTTCGAGCGTGGCGGCGTCCTGGCTCGCGATGTCGAGTTGAGTCATGTCATCCTCCGGATGCTTGGCACAAATAATCGAGTGGGGAGACTGGTGTGGCGCAGCGACCGAGGCCTTCCTCTGTAGGCCTCTGAGCGAGCGTGCACGCTCCCGGCGCAAAAGCGCCGGGAGCGGTACCGTCACTTCGCGAGCGCCGCCTTTTCGATGACCTCAGCGACTTGCTTGGCATGGACGACGAGCGAGGCATGGCTGCCGGCGACTTCCGTCGTCTGAGCCTTGATCCTGGCTGCGAACGACTTCTGGGCCTCGGGAGCGAGGACCTTGTCCTTCGTGCTGATGACATAGAACGTCGGCTTGTCATGCCAGGCCGCAACGTCGACGGGGGCTTCGAACGCAACGTGGTTCAGTGGAAGCTGCGAGTTGGCGAGGTGCGTGGCGATCTCCGGAGGAAGGTCAGCCGCGACGGCCGACGGAAACACCTTTGGATCGATGTACAAATTGCCCTTCGCGTCGGGATGGATCGCATTGCCGCCTTCGGTCGGCGGGCCGGCCTTTGCCAGCGACGCCAGGGATTCACCGACCTCCGGCGCGAAGGCGGAGACATAGACCAGCGACGCAACCTTGGGATCGTTGCCGGCTTGCGTGATCACCACGCCGCCCCATGAATGGCCGACCAGAACGGTCCTGCCGTCCTGCTTCGCGAGCGCCTGTTTGGTGGCATCGACGTCGGCGGCGAGCGAAGTGAGCGGATTTTCCACGAGCGTGACGCGGTAGCCTTTCTTTGTGAGAATATCGGCAACGGGCTGCCAGCTGGTCTGGTCCACGAAAGCGCCGTGCACGAGCACGATGTTGTGGGCTGCTCCCTTGGGTAGTTCGGCGGAACGAGCGGAGCCGACGAATGTCGTTCCGGCCAGGAGCACGCTGGCGGCTGAGAGAAGGATATGTCGCATTGATTGTTCCTGTTGGCATGTCGGACGAACAGAGTCCGGAGGAATGGACAGGCGTTTCCAGCAAAAGCGCGGTTCTTCCATCTGCCGTTGGCGAAATGGTTGCCGCACGTAACGTCGGCCCGCCGCGACATGAACTATTCTGCGGTCCTTCCGGACGATAGGGATCAATCGTCCGGATGTTGTGTCCAATCGTCCACCGGTCTAATCTCGGCGGCATGGACATCCTCGCTCAAGTGCTCGATCGCGTTCGTCTCGGCGGGACGCTGCTGTTTCACTTCGAGCTCGGCCATCCCTGGAGTCTGGAGTTGCCGGCGCGCCCCTACGCCCTGTTTCACTATCTCAGCCAGGGCTCGGCAACCCTCGCGCTCGCGGGTCAGGAAATCCAGATGAGCGAGGGCGATTTTGTCGTGATCACACGCGGCGAGCCCCATGTGTTTTATTCGGACCGCCGGGCGAAGCCTTTGCGAATTGCGGATATCGATCGATCGTCGCCGCGTCTTGGCGTCGTTCGACATGGCAGCCGTGCAAAGCCGCTCTCGACCATGATCTGCGGCAATTTCACGGTGTCACGGCCGCTGTTCGGCAGCGTGCTGGAGCTGCTGCCGCCCGTGCTCCTGTTGAAGCCGACGGCGGAGCGTGGCTGGCTTGAAGCAATCCTGAGCCGCATGGTCGGCGAGTCCGCGCATCAGCGTCCCGGCCAAAGCGTCGCGCTCTCACGGCTGACGGAAGTGCTCTTTGTCGAGGTGCTCCGAAGCTGGATTGCGTCTCTCAGTCCCGGACAAGGCGGCTGGCTCGGCGCGATATCGGACCCGCATATCGGACCGGCGCTCAAGCTGATTCACGAGAACCCGGAGCGGCCCTGGACCCTGAGCGACCTTGGCCACCGCGTGGGGCTCGGCCGCTCGGTATTTTCGGCGCGCTTTACCAAGCTCGTCGGCCAGTCCATGCACCGTTATGTGATCGAACGCCGGATGGCGGAAGCGGCGTTCCTGCTCGAAACCAGCGGTGAGCCGATCGCACGGATTGCGAGCCAGGTCGGTTACGAGACGGCCGCGGCGTTTTCAAAACTGTTCCACCGGCATCACGGATTGTCGCCCGGCCGCTACCGGGCCAACCGACACCTTGACGGAAGCCCCCCGCAACCGGACGGCTCGGCGGTAACAGTGTCCGATTGACCTCGACGAGGCGCGCCGGCCGACGCGGCGCGGTGGGCCACGAGGCCGCTCGCATGACACGAGCGGCCTTGCGTCACGTCCGTCACCCGCTCAATGCAGCGGATCGCCCTGGCCGAGCGCGTAGGCGACGATATCCTTCAGCGCGAAGCTGGATCCGGTCACCGGCGTCCATTGCGGGTCGAGCGACAGCAGAGAGGAGTTTGCGCCGAACATCATACCGAGGAAGACCTCGGCGACGATGCGACCGCCGACGGGGCCGAGCTGCGGCGTGTTGATGGGGCCGGGCGCGCCGGTGGCGGGGATCGTGACGGCGGTCTGGAACTGCCGCGCCTCGGCCAGGATGTAGGCCCAGAGCGGGCAATTGCCGGCAAACACGCCGTTCGCGATGGTCGCGATCTTGACTTGCGGATCGCCCGTGCCGGGCTCGTCGACGGCCTTGCCGATGATGATCTCGTCGTCTGTCAGCGGGATCAGATTCATCGCCTTGGCGACGTCCTGGCCGGATGGCAATCCGAGCCGCCAGCTGCGCTCGAGATTGCGCAGCGCGAGCGACGACGGATTGGACGCGACTTCCGGCGGCAGCTTGCGCAGCGGGTCCACCAGCGAGGCATCGATGCGATAGGCGAACTGAAGCCGCCTCTTGTTGTCGGCATTGGTGTCGTCGTCCTCGACGCCATAGGCGCGCGTGTCCAGATCGATGAAGCGGCCCCAGTCCATGGCGCGTCCCGGGCCCATGGAACGGAAAC
Organism: Bradyrhizobium sp. LB13.1; assembly: GCF_054056815.1. NCBI lineage: Bacteria > Pseudomonadati > Pseudomonadota > Alphaproteobacteria > Hyphomicrobiales > Nitrobacteraceae > Bradyrhizobium > Bradyrhizobium sp. LB13.1. The sequence goes on from NZ_JBSRYQ010000001.1 coordinate 1,810,328, forward strand.
CGGTCAGCGCGTTGTGGTCGGGATTGTTGGGGTCGGGGAAAATCTGCAACAGCATGTTGGCCGCATCGTTCATCCGGTAGCCGGGGCGGATCATTGAGTGCCCGAGCCGATAGGCCGCGACCGAGAACTCGACCGGCATGAACGGATAGGTCTTCCAGTGGTAGTAGGCGAGCTTGCTGCGGTCGTAGCTGCCCGCGGTCTTCAATTCGTCCAGCACGCTGGCATGAACGATGCGTGGCAGGAAGTCGTTCAGCACGACGTACTGATAGTGGAATCGAACGCGCTGCTGCACGTCCTCGAACGACAGGCTGTCATTGTCGTCGACCATGCGGTTGTGAAAGCGCAGCATCAAGGCCTGGAACTGCGAGACGATGCTGTTCTCGTCGTTGCGGGGATCGCCGATCAGCGCGCGGCCCTTGAAGCGCGGCAGGTCGCTGGCATCGGGCACGCCCGCGCCGGTCACCTTCTCGCCGAGGCGGAATTTGATGCCGTCATACATGTAGGGCTGGTCGTTCGGACCGCGGCCGTAGAGATTATCCAGATCGAGCGACGGCGTGCGGAAGTCGACGAGCCCGTCGGGGTCCTGCTGTTTGGTCAGCGAGCTTACCGGATCGAAGGTGATGTCGTGATCGATGAACTGGCCGAAATAGGTGTAGAGCGCGGGAATGCCGCTCTCTTCGGCGTCCGGGCCGTCCTTCGGTCCATCGAAGCCCGCGACCATCTTGTCGGCCAGCGCCGACAGGTTCGCAACATTGTCGGAATCGTTCGGGCCGAATGTCGCCGGTTTGATCTTGCGGAACATGCGGCCGAAGCGGCCTTGCGAAAGCGGCGAACGCGTTGCGTTCAGACCGCGCGGGACAATTGCGTGGCGGCTGCTCATTGAAACACCTCCCTGAAAAATCGAATGAAACGGGCTAGTTTCTTGCGCTGGAATTTGCAGCCTAAGCGCGATCACGCGTGCCACGAGCGAGATGGATCACAATTGCCGGGCATCGGAATTTTCGCAGGAGCCGCCTTGCTCGCAAGCCACGGCCGCGCATCGTGAATTTCTCCGTCACGGCGACGGATAACATTCTCGTCATCGACGGACGCAGGCGGCTTCGCACAGTTTCAATTCGCCGGGGCGTTGGCGAAGCGGATCGGCTTCACGTAAAAATTGTAGCGGCGCGCGCGTGGTGCGCGCACGCCGCGAACCTGTCAGTAGTCGCGCTGCTGCGAGAACGCGTAGCGCGGATTGACGCCGCAATAAGCGGACGTCCCGGAGGCGGTGGCCTGGCACTGCTGATAGCTCGTGAACTGGCAGTTGCCGGGATAGCCCCACATGCGCCCCTGCAGGCAATATCGATCGTTTGCAGGATGTGCCTGGGCGGCCGGGGATGCCACGGCGATCAGGGCCGCGAGCGATGCGAGAGTGAGGATGGTGCGACGCATTTCAGTCTCCTTCGAGAGCGAGTGGATAGGACTATGAGCTCGTCTGATGCAGGATCATGCCTGTGTTGGTGTCGGCGGAACGCCTTGCGTTCGCGACAAGGTACATCATGACGCAGCCGGCCGCCGGCAATGTGATCTCGGCCACAGTTCACGATGGGGTTCCGGCCTATTGTGAGCAGACTTGCACGCGTCGATCCCGGCGAACTACGCTTGCCACATTCGAATCAGGAATTTTGGAGATTATGATGCAAAGGTCATGCTTGCTGGCTGCGACAGCAGCGCTGGCGCTTCTCATGCAAACACCGCTCGCGCTGGCGCAGGGCGCACCGGCCGCCGGCGGAACCGCGGCACCCGCGGCGACAACCGCCGCGCCGGCAGCGACAACGACAGCGCCGGGCGCAACCAATGACGCTTCCAGCCAGCCGACCGACTCCAAGAAGAGTGCGTCGAAGAAGCCGGCGAAGAAGAAGATGACGCGGCAGCAGGAGATCGATCACTCGGTCGACAGCGGCACGGTGCCCGCGCGCTACCGCAGGTCGGTGCCCAAGCAGTACCAGCAATACGTTCCGTTCGATAAACGGTGACGGACCGCACGGCCGCGCGAGGTGATCAGCCGTTGCGCCGCCGCTGCCATCCGCGTGACAGTCTTGAAACCAGGACCTTGGCCGGGCGGAATCCGGTCATACGTCCCCAGTGGCGGTCCGCGCGAGCGGTGCTAGAGTAGGCCGAAGCCTGGGGGAGTAATGAGTGACGACGTGAAGGATGCTGGCCTTGTGGCCATGATCAGCAGCATCCTGGGAGGCAACAAGCGCGCAGCAGACAGTATTGCACCGCCGCCGCTCATTGAGGTTCCGCCGACAGCGCCGACGAACGGGTTTGAACTGGCCGAGCCGACAACTCCCGATCTTGCGCCGGCCAAACCCGCGAACGAGCCCGATGCGGTGCCGGCTGTCACCAAGCCGGCCGAGCCGCCGGCGAAGATCGCCACCACGCTGGACGGCAAGCAGTTGCTGCCGGCCGAAGCGATCGCCGATCTCGTCCTGGGCGAGCTGCGCAAGCTCGAGAATTTTCCGGCGACCGGCGCCTCCGTGACGGTCTACGGTTACAGGCACTGGAACGCGATGATCACCTTCGCGCCGTTCTCGACCACGTTCCGGAATGCAACGCGGTTCCGCCAGGCCATGCCGGACCTCGTCTTCAAGCTGCGCCGGTTCGTCGAACTTGAGATATAGTCCGGGATAATCGCCAGCGGCTGCGGGCGCAATTCCTCGCGGCGGGAAAGCGCAAGCGGTGAGCCCCAACAGTTCGACAGGATTTTCGACTTGAGCGTCGCCTTTACCAAAGAAGAGAGCGCGGAAACCGCCGCCGAGACGCTATTGCCGGATCGGCCGATCTCGCCGCATCCAAATCTCGTGACGGAAGCAGGCTTGCAGGCATTGCAGACGCAGCTTCAGGATGCGCGCGAGGGCTATGAAGCCGCGCAGCGCATCGAGGACGTCAACGAAAAGCGCAGGCAATCGGCGGTGCCCTTGCGTGACGCCCGCTATCTCACCGAACGGCTGCGCACGGCGCAGGTCATTCCCGCCCCGGTGTCGACCGATATCGTCGCCTTCGGCAGCACCGTGACCTTCAGCCGCACCGATGGCCGCGTGCAAACCTATCGCATCGTCGGCGAGGACGAAGCCGATCCCAAGGCCGGCTCGATCTCGTTCGTCGCGCCTGTCGCGAGGTCGCTGATGGGAAAGGCGGTGGGAGACGTCGTGGGATCGGGCGTGCAAGAGATCGAGATTCTGTCGATCGGGTAGGGATGCGATCTGAGGCCTAATGGTAGGCGTATAAGGATCAAACCCCGACAGCTCTGGCTTCGGACCGGTTTCGCCAACTCCGAGGCGCCGCTGGGTCAGTCGCGCTGCCGCGATTCACTTCGCTGTTCAAAAGCCGCGAACGTCATATAGTGAGGGCCATCAAGACCAATACATTGCGTGTCAGGCAAAGGGAGGGATCCATGCGAAAGTCCCTGTTCCTCGTCATCGTAGCCGGTCTCGGCCTATCAGGACCACAGGCTCTGGCCGCGCAAGACGATGTAGATCAGCAGCTCGGCAGCGTTCATTTCCAGACCTCTTGCAACGATGTGGCCCAGCGCCGCTTCGATCGCGGGATGCGCTATCAGCATTCCTACTGGTATCTCAACGCCAAGGAGATCTTCGAGGAAGCCATCAAGGCTGACCCGACATGCGGCATGGCCTATTGGGGCATTGCGCTCACCTACATGGACAATCCGCACAATGCGATTCCAAAGCCGAACCTGGCGCCGGGCCTCGCCGCGATCATGAAGGCCAAGGAGATCGGAGCCGCGACCGAACGCGAACGCGATTACATCGATGCGTTGATGGTGATGTATGCCGATTACGACAACATCCCGCACGCCCAGCGGATGCGCATGCTGCGTGACGCGCAGGCGCGCGTCGCGGCAAAATATCCAGACGACGAGGAAGCCCAGATCGCCTACGCCATTACGCTCAATACGTCCGCGGATCTGAACGACAAGACTTACGCGCAGCAGACCAAGGGCGCGGCGATCCTCGAGCCGATTGCCAGGCGGCTGCCGCAGCATCCGGGCGTGACGCATTATCTGATCCACCTCTACGACTACCCGGCGCTGGCGCAGAAAGGGCTCGATGCAGCCAATCGTTACGCCAAGATCGCACCGGCCGCGCCGCATGCCCAGCACATGCCCTCCCACATCTACACACGCGTCGGCTATTGGAAGGAATCGATCGAGTCCAACACCGCTTCCGTGAAAGCCGCGATGGCCGAAAAGTCGGTCGGCAACTACCTGCACGCGCAAGATTACATGGTTTATGCTCACCTGCAGCTCGGCCAGGACAAGCAGGCCCGCGCCGTCATCGACGACATGATCAAGGAGACCGGCTTCAAGGCGACAGTCGCAGCGGCAGATTACGCGCTGGCGGCTTCGCCGGCGCGTTATGCGATCGACCGTAGCGATTGGGATGATGCATCGCAGCTGCCGGTCAGGCCGAGCGGCCTCAACTTCGCGATGGCAGTATCGCATTTCGCGCGCGCCCTCGGCGCGGCACGGTCCGGCAAGCCGGAAGCCGCCAAGGCCGACATCCAGAAGCTGGCGGAATTGCGCGACAAGCTGCAGGACGCCAAAGACAATTATTGGTCCGGAATCGTCGACGTCCAGCGTCAGGTCGCCGTCGCCTGGGTGCTTTACGCCGAGGCCAAGTATGACGAGGCCCTCAATGCGATGAGTGCCGCGGCGGATGCCGAGGACAAGACGGAAAAGCATGTGATCACGCCCGGACCATTGGCGCCGGCGCGCGAGCTTTACGGCTTCATGCTGCTCGATCGCGGCATGGCCAGGGAGGCGCTTGCTGCATTCGAGGCAACCAAGGCGAAAGAGCCGAACCGCTTGCACGCTTTCGCGGGGGCGGCCAAAGCGGCCGAAGCCCTTGGTGACAAGGAAGCGGCACGACAGAACTGTCAACAGCTCGTAACGCTGACGGCCAGTGCCGATTCGGAGCGCCCCGAGGTTGCGGCGGCGAAGAGATATCTCGCCAGCAACTGAGCCGGAACGAGAACGGTGGAGTGATGAGAAGGGCAGCCGCCATCGCCTTCGCCGCAATCGCGCTGGGAAGCACGCTGGCGGCATCGCTGTTGTGGCTCTATATGCCACGGCATGCCGCCGCAAATTCCGCCACGCCGGTGTGGCAGGAGGTGACGTGGCCCTTCTCGATTGACCAATGGGGCAAAGGAAAGTCGTTCCGCTGCAAGGCGGCCGACTGCGGTGTCGAGGTGACGCTGTACCTGCGCGCCAAGATAGGTTTTTGTAATTGCACGACGGGCGTCGCCGATGATGATGACCTCGATCGTATGGGCGATACCGTTCTCCTGGGCGAAGTCTCTCCACTCGGTTCCGGCCATCCCATCACGATTGCGTGGATGAAAGGTCGCAGCCGCGCCTACACGCTCAACTCACGTGGCGCTCCCGGCAAAACGCTGGTGTCGGTCGTCTACAACGAGCGTTGCGACATGATCGCAGCGACCGCGGTCATTGGCCACGATCGGCCGGAGACCATCGAACCCCGTGTGATCGAGTTTCTGGGCGGCAGCACTGCGATGCACTGGGCCGAAGTCACACTGGGTCTGTGATTGACTGCGCCTTCCCGATCGGCGGGCATTTCAATGCGGCGAATGGCCCGCGCAGCTGAGGCGAGCATTGCTATCGACAGGGGCAATCTCATTCGCCTAAACATAAACCATGCCTTTCCGTTGTCTTGTGCTGATATCGAAGGTCTCCGCCGTGTCCGCGAAGCAAAGCATGGCGGCTGGATGAGACGGTTTCTCTCGGGGGCGTTGCCGTTCTACGCGCTGGCCGGATTCGCCATGTGCATGTACCTCGTCCTGTACAAGACTGACCTCTTCGACTTGAACGCCATCGTCCACGATGCAGCGGCTTCGTCATGGTTTCCGGTCTTCGTGTTCGTCTGCGTGCTCCTGGAGTCGGTCTTCCCGTATTTTGGCTATTTTCCCGGAACCGCCCTCATCCTGATGTCCGTGGCGCTCAATCCGAAGCCCGCTGATGTCTCGGTTTTTATCGTGGCGTGGCTGGCCATCATCGTGGGCGCCGTTCTGAGTTACGGACAGGCTCGTTTTTTCAGACCGCTCCTGCAGCGGGTGGCCTCGAAAGCGGCACTGAGACGGTGCGGGTCCCTCCTCGACGCCTACGGTCCTTACGCGCGCGTTGCCCTGTTCGTTCATCCCAACGCTTGCGCGATGTATTTCACCGCACTCGGACTTCTCGGCCGCGACCTGACGCGGGAGCTCGCCTATCTCGGCGTGGGTGCAGCGGCCTCCGTGGGCGTTCTGTTCGTCGTCGTGACCAGACTTGTATCGTCCGTAGGCACGACCGACGATGGGGAATTGCAGGTCCTGCTGGCGGCAGCGCTGGTCGTCATCGGGACACTAGTCGGTCTCTACGCGGCCTGGCGACCGGCGCGGGCCGCGTAACAGCTTGATGAGTGCGAAGAGGCTTTCGTTCTTTGCGCCCGGAGTGTGATTAGCCTCACGGATTGGATGCTTGCCTTTCGGCAGGCTCCGCATAGGCTGCGCGCTTGCTGTTTGGGGCTACGATGGGCGCTTTTCGCTGGTTTTCAGTGTTCCTTTTGATCTGGCTGACCTGCGGAGCGGCGCAGGCCGAACGTCGGGTTGCGCTCGTCATCGGCAATTCTGCCTACAAGAGCGTTCCCCGGCTCGCCAACCCCGTGAACGATGCGACGCTGGTCGGCGGCATGTTCAAGAAGGCGGGCTTCGACAGCGTCGACATCAAGTTGGATCTGAATGCCGTCGAGATACGAAAAGCTCTGCGCGAGTTTGGCGGTCGAGCGCGCGATGCCGAGGTGGCCGTCATCTACTATGCGGGGCACGGCATCGAGCTGGACGGCACCAATTACCTGATTCCGACCGACGCAGCGCTGGAGACTGACAGTGACGTTCTTGACGAGACGGTGGCGCTTGACCGGGCGCTGTTCGCAGTCGAGCCTGCAAAGCAGCTTCGCCTCGTCATTCTCGATGCCTGCCGCGACAACCCGTTCGCCAAGACCATGAAGCGGACCGTCGCCGCGCGCGCCATCGGTCGCGGCCTCGCCAAGATCGAGCCTACGAGCCCGAACACGATGATCGCGTTTGCCGCGAAGGCGGGGTCGACGGCCTCGGACGGCGACTCCAGGAACAGTCCGTTTGCGGCTGCGCTGGTCGAACGCCTTCCTACGCCGGGACTCGATCTGCGCAAGGCCTTCGGCTTTGTCCGCGACGATGTTCTCAAGAACACCGGCTACAAGCAGGAGCCTTACGTCTACGGCTCGCTCGGCGGCGATGACGTGTCGCTGGTCCCGGCCAAGCCGGTCGCGGCAGGGCCGCAGGCGAGCCCGCAGGACGCGATCCGCCGAGATTACGAACTCGCGCTCCAGATCGCCACCCGAGAGGTCTGGACCGCTTTTCTCGCGCAATATCCCGATGGTTTTTACGCGAGCCTCGCCAAGGGGCAGTTGAACCGGATAGCGGCCGAGGACACCCGCGCTGCTGCTGCCGACAAGGCCCGGCGGGCTGAAGATGAGAAGGCTCGGCTCGTGGCCGAGCGCGCCCAGAAGGCCGAACAGGACAAGGCGGGCCGCCGCAGCCAGGGCTGCCGAGGACGCCAAGCTCGCGGCAGAAAAGGCCAATCGGGCCGAGGAGGCGAAAGCAGCTGCTGCCGAGCACCGGCGCAAGGAGGCCGAAGGCGCTGTCGCAAAGGCGTTGGCCGAAAAGCAAGCCGCCGAGAAGGCGCTCGCCGACAGAATTGCGAATGACAAGGCGGCTACCGAGCTGGCGGCCAGACAGGCCGCGGAGAAGAAGGCGGAGGTGGAGGGCGAACAGAAAGTCGCAGCCGTCGCTCCCGCTTCATCACAGCCCAGCCTGTCTCCTCAGGAGACGGCAAAGCTGCTGCAGTCAGAATTGCGCCGGGTCGGTTGTCTGGCAACGGCAGCCGACGGCGACTGGAACGCTTCGTCGCAGCGCTCGCTGACCTTGTTCAACAAGCACGCCGGGACGAAGTTTGACGCCAAGCTTGCGAGCTTCGACGCGCTGGACGCGATCAAGACCAAGCCCGGCCGCGTCTGCCCGCTGGTGTGCGATCGCGGCTTCAGAGCGGACGGCGATCAATGTTCCAGGATCACATGCAGGGCAGGGTCCCGCGTCAACGACGACAACGAATGTGAAAAGATCCCTGACAGGAAGCCCGCCACCGCGCGTGAGGACTCCAGGAAACGGGACGAGCAACGGAAGCAGGTCGAGTCGGCGCCGGCCAAGCCGCAAGCTACCGGCCAGATGTTTTGCAACGGTGCGGGATGCAGGCCGGTTCGATCAGGTTGTAAGCTAGTCCCGGGTGGCTCCGGTCTCGCTTCCGGAGACGGTAGATCGAAAGCGATGATGGAGATCTGTGGCTGAGCTTCCGGAAGATGCTAGCGCCGGGATGAGCTCAGCTGGCGGGCGGGTACGCAGCTCACGATCGAGAGCACGCTGAACGGAGTGCTTCTAAAACCGTCCTCGCTGTTCCCCGCGGCCAAGGTGGTCGACGTCTTCGCGTCGCTCCGCTATCGGGGCAAGCCAAAGAGCGTGGAAGAGATGGAGGCGGGTATCGCCGCAGAGGCGCGATCGTTGTCAGCTTGGCGGCAGCCATGAGGTATCCTTGGTAAGACCCAAGTAAGATCGGTCGGCTTCCTGCTTCAAGCAAGGGCGAGCAGTCGATCGCCGCGGACGGTCACATCCTGCCCGTGTTTTGCGCGACGAGTCAAACCGGAGTTCGGAAAATACGCAACCCATTGATTCCGCTCGCGTCGGCTACTGTGCATGGGGTTGTTTTCGATTTTTTGAATCGGACGGGTCCGGACAGCCGCCAAGTGGGCGGTCAGGTGGCCGGGATTGATCGAAGCGGGATGGTTCAGGAAGATGGATGGTGGGCGCACAAGGGATCGAACCTTGGACCTCTCCCGTGTGAAGGGAACGCTCTCCCGCTGAGCTATGCACCCGGGACCATCATGCAGGCCGGACTTTCGGCCGGCCGGCGCATTGGAGCCCGCGATTTAGAAGTGCGGGCCGAAGGTGTCAAGTTTTGAGGGCGCCTCAAGGCCCGAAAACCTTCCAGAGACGGCGCAATCCGGCAGTGAGACCGTTTTGGGGCCGCCTACGCGCCCTGCTGGCGGGCGCGGGAGGCGTGGGCCTGGAGCGCGCGGATGCGTTCGGCGAGTGTTCCGCCGCCTTCGGGCAGGGTGCCTGCGGCCGTACCATTGGTGGCGGCGTCATTGGCCGGGCGCGGCGTGGGCCTCGGCGGCTGGCCGGCCTCGGCCGCAAGCAGTGCCTCGATTGGCGAGTTCGGGCCTTCGAGCTGCATCGCGAGCTTTGCGACCTCGGCTGCGATGTCGTTGATGCGCTCGCGCAGCAGCGCGTTCTCCATCCGCTCGGTCGCCCAGGAGCTCTCAGCCTGCTGCTGGATCGCGTTGATGTCGCGCTGGAGCTTGGCGCGCTCGTCGCGGGCGGTGCGGAGCTGCTCCTCCAGCGCGGTCTTTTCCGCGCGGAGCGATTCCATTGCGGCCGACGATTTGCCGCCGCTCAACGCTGCGATCTCGACGCGCAACTCCTTGACGGTGCGCTCGTTGCCCTCATTGGCCTGGCGGAGCTGGTTATTCTCGTAGTCGCGCTCGGCAAGCAGCTTGCCCTGCGTGGCGAGGCGGCCTTCGAGGTCGGTGACGCGGCCCGCCAGCATCTCGGCTTCCTTGACCTGCACGATGAGCTGCCGATCGAGCTCGTTGACGCGCTGGCTCAGATTTTCGACGCGGCCGCGGGCGTCGCCAAGCTCGCGCGAGGCGGTCTCGGATTCGGTGCGTTCCTGCGTCAGCCGCGTCTGCGTTGCGGCAAATTCCTTCTCGGCGTCGCCGACGCGGTTTTTCAGCTCTTCGATCTGCGCACGGACCGCGACCAGCTCGACCTGGCGGCTCTCGGCCATCATCGAGCGGTCGGACAGCTCGGAATTGATTTTTGCCAATTCGCCCCGCTTGTCGGTCAGCGCATTCTCGGCGGCGCGCAGGGCCTCGGTCTTGGTGTTGAATTCCTCTTCGGTGGCGCGGAGCTGCTCCTTCACCGCCTTCTCGCGCGCCTCGAGCGCGAAAATCGTGGCGTTCTTCTCGCCGAGCTCGATCTTCATGCGGTTGATGGCGTCGCTCTTCTTGCCGAGTTCGGCGAGCTGGCTCGTGGTCTTGTTCTTGAGCTGGTCGACGCTCATCTCGAGCCGTCGCGCCGACATGGCGAATTCGGCGCGGAGCTGGTCCTTGTCAGCCTGGATCTCGGCCATCGACAAGGGCGTGGCCGCCTCGAGCCGGCGCGTGGTCAGGCGCACGGCGCGGTTATGCACCAGCGGCACGATCGCAAGCCCGCACAGCATCGAGAGCAGGAAACCGATCGCCAGGTACATGATCGGTTCGACCATGGGCCAGAACTCCGAAAGCTAAGGAAAAATTTACCAACGACATTGCATGCGGGGCCGGCAAAAAGCCAGCCCCGACATGTCGTTAACCTTGATCCGTCGCCGGAGGGGAAAGCGGAACGCTAGAACGGGTTCCAGGTCGCGCGCGGGGTGAATTTCAAATAGCCGATATTGGCTCCCAGCCGCAGGCCGAGGCCCGAGCGGATCGGCACCAGCACGATGTTGTTGGCGGTGAGCGCCGTCATGCCGAAGCCGCCGATGATGTAGGCCGAGCCGTCGAGGCCGGCGAAGCGCTGATAGATCGCATTGGTGGCGGGCAGATTATAGACCAGCGTCATGGTGCGTGCGCCGTCGCCGCCCCAGTCGAAGCCGAGCGAGGGGCCCTGCCAGTAGACGCGCAAATCGCCGGCGTTCTTGGTGTAGAGCGTGCCTTCGCCGTAGCGCAGGCCGGCGACGAAGGCGCCGGAGCCTTCCTCACCGAGGATATAGCCGTTGGGCAGGCCCCATTGGCTGACCGCCTTCTCGATGATCGAGGCAAGACCGCGCGAGACGTTGCCGAAGAAGCGATGGCCGGCGTTCACGAGTTCGTCCGGCCCATAGGTGCTGGGCGTCTGGGTCCGCTGCGGCGGCGGCAAATTGGGTGGCGCCGCCTGCTGGGCGGCGGCCGGCACGATCAAGCCGACCATCGCGGCAAGCGCGAACGCAGCAAGGCGTGATGCGAAAGTCATAAAAGAACCCCTGGTAGCGAAACCGGTCGCCTCCTTAACCTGACGCCAACAGGCGCGGCTCTAGGTTGCGCCGAATGTCCCCTCGACTCGGATGTTATCCGCAGCAACTATGACGGCACAACGGCAGGAAGCCAGCCCTTTGCGCCCCGGAATTGCCTTGATCGGCCTTCTGGTCTGCCTGCTGTCGGGCATCTGGATCATCTGTCCGGGGTTGCCGGCGCGGGCGGCCACCACCGAGCGGATCGTCGTCAATCGTTTCAACGGCGTAGCGATCGAGGGCTTCGACCCCGTGGCCTATTTCGTCGATGGCACGGCCGTGCAGGGCACGGCGGAGTTCGAAGCGAACCTCTGGGACGCTGTCTGGCGGTTCCGGAACGAGGGCAACCGGGCCTCTTTCCTGGCCCACCCCGAGATCTACGGACCGCAGTTCGGCGGCTATGATCCGGTCGATATCGCCCGCGGCGTGACCGTCGCCGGCAATCCGCGCTTGTTCGTGATCGCGGCGCAGCGGCTTTATCTGTTCAGTCGGGAATCCAATCGCGACGCCTTCGCCGCCAATCCCGAGCGCTTCCTCCATGAGGTGGGCAAGCGCTGGCCGGCCCTCCAGGACAAGCTCAGTCAGTAGCAACCACCGCCTGCGGGTCGCCCCAGGCGATGAACGCCGGGATGATGAAGCCGCCATCGTGCCGATCGCCGAAGCGGAGTTCGCCACCCCTGCCGTCGGTCACCCTGCCGCCGGCCGCGGTCACGACCGCGCAGCCGGCCCCGACGTCCCACTCACAAGTTGGCCCGAAGCGGGGATAGATGTCGGCGCTGCCCTCCGCGATCCGGCCGAATTTCACGGCCGAGCCGACCATCTTTCGCACGGCATTGGGCCGGCCATCGATGAATGCCTCGCTTTTGGGATCGCCGTGCGAGCGGCTCACCGCCGCGATCCAGGGCTCGCCCGGCGTCGGCAGCTTGCGGGTATGGATCGGTTCGGCCGCGCCGATGGTCGCGCCGCCAAAACTCACCCGCTCGGCGCCACGGCCGACGATGCCGCGCCAGAGCAGCCCCAGCGCCGGGGCGCTGACGATGCCCAGCAGCGGCACGCCTGATGTCACGAGGGCGAGGTTGACGGTGAACTCGTCGCGCCCGGCGACGAATTCCTTGGTGCCGTCGAGCGGGTCGATCAGGAAGAAACTGTCGCGGAACGGCGGCGAGGCGAGCTGGGTCCGCTCTTCCGAGAGCGTCGGGATATCGCCCGCAAGCTGCGCCAGGCCGTCCGCGATGATGCGGTCAGCGGCAAGATCGGCCTCGGTCACGGGCGAGCCGTCCTGCTTGCCGTCGACCCGCATCGCCGCGCGGTTGACCGCGAGGATGGCCCCGCCCGCCTTCACCACCAGGGCGGTGAGCGGCTCCATCAGCTGGGAGGCGGCCGCGCCATCGATGATCCGCTTCACCTGCATGCCTCATTCATCGGCAATTCCATCCCTCCTCGAGTGATTCGCCGCGGCTTTATGGCCGCTTCGAACCGATCGCAAGCTAGCTGCCACGGGCTTGCGAATGTTAGAACCCGCGGCATTCGTCAAGCATGCGTGATTCGCCGCGTCCGCGCCGTGCAATTCCAGGAACCCTTTATGTCTGACGCTTCGTCACCCGCTACCGCTACCGCTCCAGATGCGCTCGAACTCGCTGCGCTGCTGTGCTCGCGGGTTTGCCACGATCTCATCAGCCCTGTCGGCGCCATCGTCAATGGGCTCGAAGTGCTCGACGACAACCCCAAGCCCGACGACCGCGAGTTCGCGCTCGACCTGATTCGCAAGAGCGCGAAAACCGCCTCCGCCCGCCTCCAGTTCTGTCGCCTCGCCTTCGGGGCAGCCGGCTCGTCCGGCGCGCAGATCGATCTCGGCGATGCCCAGACCATGGCGCGCGGCCACATCGAGGACGGCAAGTGCTCGATCACCTGGAATTTGCCGCGGATCCTGATGCCGAAAAATCGCGTCAAACTGCTGCTCAACATGCTGGTCGTTTCGCAGCACACGATTCCGCGCGGCGGCACGCTGACGATCGACCCGATCGGCGAGGGCGAGACGATGAGCTTCCGCATCACCGCGACCGGACATAATGCGCGCCTGCCGCTGAACATCTCCGAGCTCCTGAGCGGCGAGCGCGGCCCGGCCGCGGATGCGCACGCGATCCAGCCTTATTACACGCGGCTGCTGGCAGAGGCTTGCGGGCTCACCGTGAGGCTTGCGCACGAAGGCGAGGCCATCACCATAATCGCTTCGTAGGCACGAAGACGCTCTCAAACGTTAATCGAATCTTTACAAGGCGCTTCGGCTTGTCCGGAGCGCCTTATCTCTTTGTTGGTTCCGTTCTTTTGCACATACTCAACCATTATTAAACGCTTTGCGGTGAAGCTGGCCTCATTCCGAAATGGCGCATCACGTCACGTGCGCGCCCTCCCTGTATGAAGGCCTGTTTTCATGGATGATCTGTTGCGGGAGTTTTTGACGGAAACCGGCGAGAGCCTGGACACGGTCGACAATCAGCTTGTGAAGTTCGAGCAGGAGCCGAACAACGCCAAGATCCTGGATAACATCTTCCGCCTGGTCCACACCATCAAGGGCACGTGCGGCTTCCTCGGATTGCCGCGCCTGGAAGCGCTGGCGCATGCCGGCGAGACGCTGATGGGCAAATTCCGTGACGGCATGCCGGTGACCGGGCAGGCGGTGACGGTGATCCTGTCCTCGATCGACCGCATCAAGGAAATCCTCGCCGGTCTGGAGGCGACCGAAGCCGAGCCCGAGGGCACCGACCGCGACCTGATCGACAAGCTGGAAGCGATGGTCGAGCACGGCATGGCCGCAGGTGTCGCTGCTGCTCCCGTGGCCGAAGCGCCGCCGCTGGTGCCGGAAGCACCTGTCGCCGTTGAAGCCGCGCCGACCTCCGGCGTGCTGGCCGACCAGACCCTGGAGCGGCCGCTGCGTCTGGGCGAAGTGTCGCTCGACGAGCTCGAGCGCGCCTTCCGCGAGACCGCGATCGAAGCCCCGGCCCCCGCGCCCGTTGCCAAAGCTGAAGTAAAGGCCGCGCCCGCACCGGCCGCTGAAGCGCCGGCGCCTGTGGCCAAGGAAGCTGCCAAGGAAGCTGCCAAGGGCGCGGCGAAGGACGCCAAGGACGCCAAGGCAAAGCCCGCCCCGAAGAAGTCGGGGGCCGACGAGACGGCCTCCGAGGGCGACCGCATCGCCAACCAGTCGATCCGCGTCAACGTGGATACGCTGGAGCATCTGATGACCATGGTCTCCGAGCTGGTGCTGACCCGCAACCAGCTGCTGGAGATCTCCCGCCGCAACGAGGACACCGAGTTCAAGGTGCCGTTGCAGCGGCTGTCCAACGTCACCGCCGAGCTGCAGGAAGGCGTCATGAAGACGCGCATGCAGCCGATCGGCAATGCCTGGCAGAAGCTGCCCCGCATCGTCCGCGACCTCTCGGGCGAACTCGGCAAGCAGATCGAGCTGGAGATGCACGGTGCCGACACCGAGCTCGACCGCCAGGTGCTCGACCTGATCAAGGACCCGCTCACCCACATGGTGCGCAACTCCGCCGACCATGGCCTGGAGACCCCGGCCGAGCGTCTCGCCGGCGGCAAGGGCGAGCAGGGCACCATTCGCCTGTCCGCCTATCACGAGGGCGGCCACATCATCATCTGCATCGCCGACAACGGCCGCGGCCTCAACACCGACAGGATCAAGGCCAAGGCGATCTCCTCGGGTCTGGCCACCGAGGCCGAGCTCGAGAAGATGAGCGAAGCCCAGATCCACAAGTTCATCTTCGCCCCGGGCTTCTCCACGGCGGCCGCCATCACCTCGGTGTCGGGCCGCGGCGTCGGCATGGACGTGGTGCGCACCAATATCGACCAGATCGGCGGCACCATCGACATCAAGTCGGTGGCCGGCGAGGGCTCCTCCGTCACCATCAAGATTCCGCTGACCTTGGCCATCGTCTCCGCGCTGATCGTGGAGGCCGCCGGCGACCGTTTTGCGATCCCGCAGCTCGCCGTGGTCGAACTGGTCCGTGCCCGCGCCAACTCCGAGCACCGCATCGAGCGCATCAAGGACACCGCGGTCCTCAGGTTGCGCAACAAGCTGTTGCCGCTGATCCACCTCAAGAAGCTGCTCAAGATCGACGACGGCGCCGTCTCCGATCCCGAGAACGGTTTTATCGTGGTGACCCAGGTCGGCAGCCAGACCTTCGGCATCGTGGTCGACGGCGTGTTCCACACCGAAGAAATCGTGGTCAAGCCGATGTCGACGAAGCTGCGTCACATCGACATGTTCTCCGGCAACACCATTTTGGGCGACGGCGCGGTCATCATGATCATCGACCCCAACGGCATTGCCAAGGCGCTCGGCGCCGCCGGCGCCTCGGCCCATGACATGGCCAACGAGAACGGGGCCCATCACATCGGAACGGGCGAGCAGACCACCTCGCTGCTGGTCTTCCGCGCCGGCTCGTCCCAGCCCAAGGCGGTCCCGCTCGGGCTGGTCACGCGCCT
Organism: Bradyrhizobium sp. LB13.1; assembly: GCF_054056815.1. Taxonomy (NCBI): domain Bacteria; kingdom Pseudomonadati; phylum Pseudomonadota; class Alphaproteobacteria; order Hyphomicrobiales; family Nitrobacteraceae; genus Bradyrhizobium; species Bradyrhizobium sp. LB13.1. Next base: position 1,826,064 of record NZ_JBSRYQ010000001.1, read on the forward strand.
GGAGGAGCTGCCCGCCGACAAGATCGAGTTCAGCAACGGCCGCTACATGGTGCAGTACCGCGAGCAGCTGATGCCGCTGGTTGCCATGGAGAGCGTCACCATTGCCAGCCAGGGCGCCCAGCCGATCCTGGTGTTCTCCGACGACGGCCGCTCCATGGGCCTCGTCGTCGACGAGATCATCGACATCGTCGAGGAACGGCTCAACATCGAGGTCGGCGGCTCCAGCCAGGGCATTCTCGGCTCGGCCGTGATCAAGGGCCAGGCCACCGAAGTGATCGACGTCGGCCACTTCCTGCCGATGGCGTTCGCCGACTGGTTCACCCGCAAGGAGATGAAGCCGTCGCTGCACTCGCAATCGGTGCTGCTGGTCGACGACAGCGCGTTCTTCCGCAACATGCTGGCTCCGGTGCTCAAGGCCGCCGGCTACCGGGTCCGCACCGCGCCGACCGCGCAGGAGGGCCTCGCGGCTCTGCGCGCGCAGACCTTCGACGTGGTCCTGACCGACATCGAGATGCCCGACATGAACGGGTTCGAGTTCGCGGAAGTTATCCGCTCCGACAGCAATCTGGGCGCGATGCCGATCATCGGCCTCTCGGCGCTGGTGTCGCCGGCGGCGATCGAGCGCGGCCGTCAGGCCGGCTTCCACGACTATGTCGCCAAGTTCGACCGTCCCGGTCTGATCGCGGCGCTGAAGGAACAGACCGCGGGCGCCGCCGGCGCCTCCGAGCTGAGCCGGGCGGCGGCGTAAGAGCATGATCCGGAAAAGTGTGAAGCGGTTTTCCCTCGCGACAAACCCGGAACGCGTTTGCGCGGAGATCATGCTCCAACAAACCGGCATGGATCAGGAGATACGCACATGACCAGGAAGACCCAGTCCGGCGAAGGCGCCATGGTCGAATACGTCACCGCGATGATCGGCGGCCAGCTGTTCGGCCTGCCGATCTCCCGCGTCCAGGACGTGTTCATGCCCGAGCGCGTCACCCGCGTTCCGTTGTCCTCGCGCGAGATCGCGGGCGTATTGAACCTGCGCGGCCGCATCGTCACCGTGGTCGACATGCGCGCCCGGCTCGGCCTGCCCAGGCCCGAGGACGGCAAGCCGCCGATGGCGGTCGGCGTCGACCTGCGCGGTGAATCCTACGGCCTGCTGATCGACCAGATCGGCGAGGTGCTGCGGCTTGCCGAAGACAACATGGAAGAAAACCCCGTCAACCTCGATCCCCGCATGGCCAAGCTCGCCGGCGGCGTCCACCGCCTCGACGGACAGCTCATGGTCGTCCTCGACGTCGATCGCGTCCTCGAGCTCGCGCCCGAGATGATGGCGGCCTGATACGGCGGCACTACCGCCGACGTACCTGCAATTGGAAGTGCCCCCGCAAAGGGGGTAGAAGCAGAGGTTCACATGCGAACTTGTCTCGTCGTTGATGATTCCAGCGTCATCCGCAAGGTTGCGCGCCGGATCCTGGAGGGCCTCGACTTCCAGATCCTCGAAGCGGAAGATGGTGAGAAAGCTCTGGAAGCCTGCAAGCGCGGCCTGCCCGACGCAGTGCTGCTCGACTGGAACATGCCCGTGATGGACGGCTACGAGTTCCTCGGCCATCTCAGGCGCATGCCCGGTGGCGACCAGCCCAAGGTCGTGTTCTGCACTACCGAGAACGACGTCGCGCACATCGCGCGCGCGCTGCACGCCGGCGCCAACGAGTATATCATGAAGCCGTTCGACAAAGACATCGTGACGGCGAAATTCCAGGAAGTCGGGCTTATCTGAGCGACCGCCCGGAGGCTGAACGGATCCTTCGGCGTTTGTTTTCAACTGAACCGTTTCAGTCCGAGTTGGTGAGTAATGAGCGTTGCGTTCGCAGGTAATTCGACCACGGGTTCGTCGCGCGAAGCCGGCCCGTTGCGGGTGATGATCGTCGACGACTCCGTCGTCATCCGCGGTCTGATCTCGCGCTGGATCGGTGCCGAGCACGACATGGAGGTCGCGGCCTCGCTGCGCACCGGGCTCGAGGCGGTCAACCAGATCGAACGCATCAACCCTGATGTTGCCGTGCTCGACATCGAAATGCCCGAGCTGGACGGCATCTCGGCGCTGCCGCAATTGCTGGCGAAGAAGCGCGATCTCGTCATCATCATGGCCTCGACGCTGACCCGCCGTAACGCGGAGATCAGCTTCAAGGCGCTGTCGCTCGGCGCGGCCGACTACATTCCGAAGCCGGAATCGACGCGCGAGGCGTCGGCTGCGGACATCTTCCACCACGATCTGATCCAGAAGATCCGCCACCTCGGCGCACGGCTGCGCCGGAAGCCCGCCGTTGCGAGCCCGCCGCTGGCGCCCGCAAGCCCGGCGTCAGTCGCACGTGGACCGGCTGTCGCGCGGCCTGCTACGCCCGCACCGGCTCCGGCCATACATGCCCTGTCGTCGGGTTCGCTGACCACGCGTCCGTTCTCGACCCAGGCGCCGAAGGTGCTGCTGATCGGCTCATCGACCGGCGGTCCTCAGGCGCTGATGGCGCTCGTCACCGAGCTCGGTCCGGTGATCGACCGCTTCCCGGTGCTGATCACCCAGCACATGCCGCCGACCTTCACGACCATCCTTGCCGAGCATCTGGCACGCACGAGCCGCAAGCCAGCGGCCGAGGCGGTCGATGGCGAGCCGGTAAAGCCGGGCCGCATCTACCTTGCGCCGGGCGGCAAGCACATGCGCGTCGTGCGCAGCGGCGCCGACGTGGCGATCGCGCTCGACGACGGCCCCGCCGTCAATTTCTGCAAGCCCGCGGTCGACCCGCTGTTCACCTCCGCCATCGACATCTGGCATGGCGCCATCCTCTCCGTGATCCTGACGGGCATGGGCTCGGACGGCATGCGCGGCGGCAAGGACATCGTTGCCGCCGGCGGCAGCGTCATCGCGCAGGACGAAGCCACGAGCGTGGTCTGGGGCATGCCGGGCGCTGCGGCCCATGCCGGCATCTGCGCGGCGATCCTGCCGCTCAACCAGATCGGCGCCCGGGTCAATCGCCTGTTCGCAGGAGACCGCTCGTGACGCCGGTCGACTACGACTATCTGCGCAAGTTCCTGAAAGAGCGCTCCGGCCTCGATCTCTCCCCGGACAAGCAGTATCTGGTTGAGAGCCGTCTGCTGCCGCTGGCCCGCAAGGCTAGTCTTCCCGGCATTCCCGATCTCGTGCTGAAGATCAGGAACGGCGACGGGCGGCTTGCGACCGACGTGGTCGAAGCGATGACCACCAACGAGACTTTCTTCTACCGCGACAAGATTCCGTTCGATCACTTACGCGAAACCATCCTGCCGGGTCTGCTTCGGGCGCGCGCGGCGCGCAGATCGCTGCGCATCTGGTCGGCGGCGGCGTCGACGGGGCAGGAGCCCTATTCGATCGCGATGTGCGTGAAGGAGATGGGCGCAGCCTTGGCCGGCTGGCGCATCGAGATCGTCGCCACCGATCTGTCGCAGGAGGTGCTGGAGAAATCCAAGGCCGGCGTCTACAGCCAGTTCGAGGTGCAGCGCGGCCTGCCGATCCAGCACCTGATGAAATACTTCACGCAATCGGGCGACATCTGGCAGCTCAATGCCGACATTCGCGCGATGGTGCAGTTCCGCCAGCTCAATCTGTTGCAGGACTTCTCCCATCTCGGCACGTTCGACGTGATCTTCTGCCGCAACGTCCTGATCTATTTCGACCAGGACACCAAGGCGGTGATCTTCGAGCGCATGGCGAAGGGACTGGAAGTCGACGGCACGCTGCTGCTTGGCGCCGCCGAATCCGTCGTCGGCATCACCGACGCGTTCCGCCCGATCGCCGACCGCCGCGGTCTCTATCAGCTCAACCCGACGCGCTCCGGCCGGCCGATGGGCGGATTGATGCCGCCGTCGTTGAAGGTCGCCGCGGCGCGGTAAACTGTCTTCCTTGTCCCCACAAGGTGAGGGGGAAGAGCGTAACTCACAAAATCGCATGCGGCAGAAACCGCGAGCCGTTGCCGGTGATCGGGCTTTCATCCTCGCGGATCGACAGGCCGCAGGGTTCGTGATTCACCAGCCAGCTTCCCACCACCGGATAGAAGCCGGAAAAATTCGGCAGCGGTGACAATGCCTGCCGCACAAATCCTTCGGCGCCGTAAGGGCCGGCCTGCTCGTCGAGCGGCATGCCGCCAGACACCAGCGTGACATTGGCGCCTTCGCGCGACAGCAGCGGCTTGCGCACATAGGAGCTTCCGAGCTCGGCCGCCCGCGGATCGTCATCGAAGAAGGCCGGCAGCAGATGGGGATGGTTCGGAAACATCTCCCAGAGCAGCGGCAGGATGCCCTTGTTGGAGAGCACCGCCTTCCACGGCGGTTCGATCCAGCGCGTCGTTGCGTCCTTGAGCTTCGCGCCGAAGGCGTCGTGGAACATCCATTCCCAGGGATAGAGCTTGAAGGCGAGCGCTATGTCGCGGCCGTCGATATCGACGAAGCCGCCGGCCTGGTCGCGCCAGCCGATCGCCTCGATGTCGAGCAGTGTGGTCGTCAGTCCCGCCTGGCGCGCCGTGTCTTCGAGATAGGCGAGCGTGCCGGCGTCCTCGTCATTGCCTGTGGTGCCGGCGAGATGGACATGGCGGCCTGCGGCAATCTGCTTCCACGCTTCGATCAGCCGCTCGTGGATGGAGTTGAACTGGTCAGCGCGTGACGGGATGATTTGGCGATCGATCGCCTGTTCGACCCAGGTCCATTGAAACACCGCGGCTTCGAAAACCGAGGTCGGCGTATCCGCGTTGTATTCGAGCAGCTTTGCCGGCCCCTTGCCGTCGAATTTCAGATCGAGCCGGCCATAGAGGCTGCGGTCGTCTCGTGCCCAGCTTTCGGCGATCAAGCTCCAGAACGCGTCCGGTATCTTCAAGCGCTGCAGATGGCGCGCGTCGCCGATCACGCGGCCGGCAAGCTCCAGGCACATCGCGTCGATCTCGCCGGTCGGCGTCTCGATGCCGCGCTCGATCTCGTCGAGCGTGAAGGCGTAGTAGGCGCGCTCGTCCCAATAGCGCTCGCCATCGATGGTGTGGAAGGCGAAGCCGTATTGTTCGGCAGTCTGCCGCCAGTCGTCGCGCTCGGGGCAGACGATGCGTTGCATGGATCAGCCGCCACCCGAAAAGCCGTGACCAAACGAGCCGAAGCCGCCGCGGCTCACGCCGCCGGAGCCTGAATCGGACGACGTTCCCGACGAGGAATGGCTCGAGGAGTCGCTGCTGAAGAAATTCGATCGCGACGACCAGCGCGAGCCGCCGCCTGACGAACCGCTTCTGCTGCTGCACGCGGCGCTTGCCTGCACCGGCGCGCCTCCGGGGACTGTCGCCCCGGGAGCAGAGGGCTCGCAATTCTGCCGCGGCATCAGCGTCTAGGCGGTGGCGCCGACCGCGATCGTGCCCATCACCAGCAGCGCGACATGGCCGGAGCGCTTCACCGGCGGTTGCGGAGCCGGCGGTCCCGCCGCCGGCCGGCGTTTGCCGAACTCCTTTTTGGAGGGCTTGTCGGCCATGTCAGTAGATCATGCAGGCGGCGTTGAGCAGGCCCGCGGCGAGCGACGACAGCCCGAGCCAGATCGCGGGCGCGAGCTCGCCGGCGGCGATCCGCGCCGATAGGTTCGGCACCGGCACCTTCACCAGAAAGAACACGACGATCTGAACGAGCAGCCCGATCATCGCCCATATCAGGCAGTCCAGCACATTGGCCGAATGCGCGATGGCGCTAACCAGCGGCGCCACGAAGCCCAGCAGGCTGAGGCCGAGCGCGATCGCGGCAGCCGGATCGTTGTCGCGGATCAGCTGGAATTCGTTGTGCGCCGTGATGCGGGTGTAGACGAACAGATACGCCACGATCGCGACCAGCCCGGTGCAGAAATAGACCAGGAAGGCGGGCAAGCCGGCCAGTGATTGCAGGATCATCGTTCCCCCATCGTGCAGCGACCATTCGTCGGCGGGGGAAGGATAGCGGTTCAATGGCGGGCGGACGATGAGGCCGCGTTCGTGTCCCCAAAAAACAAAAACCCCGCCATTTGCGGCGGGGTCCAGGCTGGGAGGAGCAAGCCCCTGGGGCTTGCGACGTAAACTGATCAGGCGGGGATGCGCTCTTCGACCTCGTGCGGCTCGCGCAGCACGTAGCCGCGGCCCCACACGGTCTCGATGAAGTTGCGGCCTTCCGAGGCATTCGCGAGCTTCTTGCGGAGCTTGCAGATGAAGACGTCGATGATCTTCAGCTCCGGCTCGTCCATGCCGCCGTAGAGGTGGTTGAGGAACATTTCCTTGGTGAGGGTCGTACCTTTGCGGAGCGAGAGCAGCTCCAGCATCTGGTATTCCTTACCGGTCAGATGCACGCGCTGGCCGCCGACTTCGACCGTCTTGGTGTCGAGGTTGACGACGAGGTCGCCGGTCTGGATGACCGACTGGGCGTGGCCCTTGGAACGGCGCACGATCGCGTGGATGCGGGCAACCAGCTCGTCCTTGTGGAACGGCTTGGTCATGTAGTCGTCGGCGCCGACGCCGAGACCCTTGACCTTGTCCTCGATGCCGGCGAGGCCGGAGAGGATCAGAATTGGTGTCTTGATCTTGGAGACCCGGAGCTGCTTGAGCACGTCGTAGCCGGACATGTCGGGCAGGTTGAGGTCGAGAAGGATAATGTCGTAATCGTATAATTTACCGAGATCGACGCCTTCTTCCCCCAAATCGGTCGTGTAGACGTTGAAGCTCTCAGACTTCAGCATCAGCTCGATCGACTGCGCGACGGCGCTGTCATCTTCAATCAGCAAAACGCGCATGCCAGTTCCCCATAGTCGCCGCTCCTGGGCGTCAGGTCGGCCGCATTCGCGGCACACAACAAAACGCCTTTGAACAACTGATTCGGATCCTGACAACAGATGGTTAACAAATTCTGATTCTGGAACGCAAGCCCTGTAGATGCAATTTTGGTCGAATCGCCCTAAGGTCTTGTGTACGAAGCAGCTTTCGTTATCCGGTTGCGTTCAAGTTCCACTTTAAGAGACGGGCCTAACCGACTCCCGCGACTCAACCTTCTTCTGAAGGGGAGTCACGCTCAGTCACAAAGACAGTGACGCAATGATTAACGATGCGGGTAAACACGAAGTTAAGCGCCGTTCAGAAATATGGCGAAATTTAAGGTTTTCGCCACGAACCCCCGGGATCGCGCAGGCGATCACCCCATCCAGGCCCTCTTATGAAGGCACTCTCTTAATGAAAGCTCTTGCCGAATGAAGGCGCTGGCCGAACAGATCGGCGATATCGACGGCGTCAATATTTATGGCCGTGTGGTCGGCGTGCGCGGCCTGATGGTCGAGGTGGCCGGCCCGATCCACGCGATGTCGGTCGGCGCGCGGCTCGTGATCGAGACCGGCGGCAACCGTTCCATTCCCTGCGAGGTGATCGGCTTCTCCGGCAACAATGCCGTCGTGATGCCGTTCGCCGGCCTCGACGGCGTGCGGCGCGGCTGCAAGGCCGTTATCGCCAATTCCGCAAATCAGGTGCGGCCTTGCGCGGCCTGGCTCGGCCGCGTCGTCAATGCACTGGGCGAGCCGATCGACGGCAAGGGGCCGCTGCCGCAGGGCCCGGCGCCAATGCCGTACCGCAATTCGCCGCCGCCGGCGCACTCGCGCAAGCGCGTCGGCGCGCCGCTCGATCTCGGCGTGCGCGCGATGAACACCTTTCTCACCTGTTGCCGCGGCCAGCGCATGGGCATCTTCGCAGGGTCCGGCGTCGGCAAATCGGTGCTGCTGTCGATGCTCGCGCGCAATGTCGATGCCGCGGTCAGCGTGATCGGGCTGATCGGCGAACGTGGCCGCGAGGTGCAGGAGTTCTTGCAGGACGACCTCGGAGAGGAGGGCCTGGCGCGCTCCGTCGTCGTGGTCGCGACCTCTGACGAGCCGGCGCTGATGCGCCGTCAGGCCGCGTATCTCACGCTCGCGGTCGCCGAATATTTTCGCGACGAGGAGCAGGACGTCCTGTGCCTGATGGACTCGGTGACGCGCTTTGCCATGGCCCAGCGCGAGATCGGCCTGTCCGCCGGCGAACCGCCGACCGCCAAGGGCTATACGCCGACCGTCTTCACCGAGCTGCCGAAGCTTCTGGAGCGCGCCGGACCGGGCCTGGGCGAGGGCGCCATCACCGCGATCTTCACCGTGCTGGTCGACGGCGACGACCATAACGAGCCGATCGCGGATGCTGTCCGCGGCATCCTCGACGGCCACATCGTGATGCAGCGCTCGATCGCCGAGCGCGGCCGCTACCCCGCCATCAACATCCTCAAATCCGTCTCCCGCACCATGCCGAAATCGGCCGACCCGCAATTCTGGCCGACCATCCAGCGGGCGCGCCAGGTGATGGCGACCTATGCCGACATGGAGGAATTGATCCGGCTCGGGGCCTACCGCGCCGGCTCCAGCCCCGAGGTCGACGAGGCGATCCGCCTGCACGAGCCGCTGGAGGCCTTCCTGCGCCAGCGCAAGGACGAAAATGCATCATTGGCGGACGGCTACCGCCAGTTGGCGCTAATCCTCGGCAATTTGGAAACGGAACGCTAACTTTGTCCCGTCATCATCCCATCCCACAGAGTAGCAGAGCCGGTCTTGGCCCCAGTCGGGCCCGTGGGGAGACCGGTGTTGTCCCACGTGCAGCCAAGGGACTTCTGGGGAGTACGAGTCGATGAAGTCACGTGATACCCTCATTCGCCTGAAGAAATTTCAGGTCGACGAGAAGCGCCGCCGGGTCACCCAGATCGAGACCATGATTGCCGACTTCCAGCGGATGTCGACCGATCTCGAACGCGAGATCTCGACCGAGCAGGAGCGTGCCGGGATCAACGATCCCTCGCACTTCGCCTATCCGACCTATGCCAAGGCGGCGATCCAGCGCCGCGAGAACCTGACCCGTTCGGCCGACGAGCTGAAGGGCCAGCTCGACGAAGCCAAGGCCGCTCTGGCCGAAGCCTTCGAGGAACTGAAGAAGGTCGAGCTCCTCGACGAGCGCGACCAGGCCCGCGAACGTGCCGAGGAAAACGCCCGCGAGCAGGCCGACCTCGACAGCATCGGCCTGATGCGTGCCCGCATGGGCGCCGTTGCCTGAGGCACTAGCCGCCAGACCTGCGAGAATTTTGCAGAACCCGGACCCGGAAGGGCCGGGTTTTCGCATGTGCTGTCCACAGCGTGGCGACGCGCCCCCTTGGTGGTCGGCTTTGTCGCGCGCTATGGTGGCGGAGTGCCAGAGCCTGCGCGGAACGCGACGGGCCGCGCATTGGGGGGCTGAATGCTGACGCCAGCAGAGCTGGTCGGGCTGATTGGGGCGGTAGCGCAGGGCGATCAGGCCGCGTTCGAACGCCTCTACGTCGCCACGCGCGCGAAACTCTTTGGCGTCGTGCTCCGTATCTTACGCCGACAGGATATCGCAGAGGAGGTCATTCAGGAGACCTACGTCAAGATCTGGAACAGCGCCGGCCAGTTCAATCCCGCTCTGTCGTCGCCGATCACATGGATGGCGTCGATCGCGCGCAACCGCGCCATCGACATCGTGCGCAAGAAAACGGAAGTCTCCATCGAGGAAGAGCCGCAGGCGATGGAAGTCGCAGGCGACAGCCCCGATCCGCTGGCGCGGAGGGAGATGACCGAGGAATTGAAGCGGCTCCTGGAATGCATCGGCCGGCTCGAGCCGGACCGTCAAAGACTCGTGCTTCTCGCCTATTACAACGGCTGGAGCCGCGAGCAATTGGCGGAGAAATTCGCGGTGCCCGTCAACACGGTGAAGACGTGGCTCCGCCGCAGCATGTTGGATATTCGCGCATGTCTTGGACTATGAGGCTTGGGCTATGAGGGCTTGGGCTATGAGAGCTCATACTGTGAGGGTGGGTCTGGACTGCAAGTGATGGCCTATACGGAGGACCATATCGCGCTCGCCGCGGAATATGCGCTCGGTACGCTCGACGCCGACGAGCGCGCGCAGGTCGAGACCATGATGGCGGTGGACGAGGCGTTCGCCGAGATCGTGCAGGCGTGGGCGTACCGGATCGGCGTGCTCAACCAGATGGTCGGCTCGATCGAGCCGCGTCCGATCGTGTGGGAGAACATCAGGTCCGAGCTCGCGCGGACGGACTTTGCGCAGGAGCCGCCGGCGCTGCAGGACGTCGCGCCGCCGCTACCGCCATCTGTGCCGGAATTATCCTCGCTCGACACCGTGCCTCCGGAGCTGCCGTCGCAGGATATGCAACAACCGGGGCCGCAGCCTCCCGAAGCGGAGCAGGGCGAAGCCGTGCGCTCCGAGCGCGACGCGATTCCCGACGTCGTGCCGATATTCATGCCGCAGGTCCATGCGCCAGACCCGCAGGTCGCGCGTGTGCCGCCGGCGCCGGTCGCCGACAACAGCAATGTGATTCGGCTCGAGGGCCGTGTGAAGCGCTGGCGCACCATCGCATCCGCCGTCGGTGCACTCGCGGCCGCGCTGCTCGTGACGCTGTCGCTTCAGATATTCCGGCCCGAGGCGCTGCCGGGCGGCTTGCGTCCGCCCGTGCGCATCCAGACGGTCGAGGTGAAGACACCGGCGTCGCTTCCGCCTTCGTCGCAATACGTCGCGCTGTTGCAGGGCCAGGGCGGCGGTCCCGCCTTCATCCTCACCATCGACGGTGCGTCCAGGAATTTTACCGTGCGCAAGGTCGGCGCGACGCCGGAGCCCGGCAAGAGTTTCGAGCTCTGGCTGATCTCCGACAGGCTGCCGGGCCCGCGCTCGCTGGGCGTGATCGGCGCAGGCGATTTCACCGCACGACCGGTGCTCGGTTCGTACGATGCCGACGTCGTCAACGGCGCGACCTACGCCGTCACTGTCGAGCAGACGGGCGGCTCGCCCAACGGGCAGCCGACCTCGGCGCCGGTATTTTCCGGCAAGCTGATCGAGACCGTGCCGCCGTCCCAGCCGCAGGCGCCCGCGAAGAAGTAGACGCGCTGTCGCCACGGTCCGTCCCGCCGTCGCATCCCGACAAGTCCCGCCGAATCCGCCCCCGATTTGAACCTCTGCGCATTTCGCCGCGTCAAATGCCCGGAATTTGCAGTCGGCGCCGCCGATCATGGTGCCGGAGAGGGGCGAGAAATCAGATGGATGCAGCGAAAACGTCGGGCATCTTCGTTCACCAATATGCAGGGCTGCCACACGGCCCGGCCTTCGAACATTGGCGCGAGCGGACCTTCGGTTGCTGCGGCCTGGATATCGGGCCGAGCCGGGGCGACAGCATCGATTGCCGGCTCCAGGTCAGCGTCGTCGATAATATCGCGCTCGCCATTCCCGAAGGTGCCTCCGCGCAATATTCACGCACCCAGAGCCACCTTGCCGACGGCAGCGACGATCTCGTCCTGATCGCGGGCCATGCGGGCCTCGTCCGCGTCGGGCAGAACGGCCATGCCGTGGAGCTTGCGCCCGCGCAGATGGTGCTCGTCGACATGGGCATCACCGGCACCGTCGGCCATAGCGACGAAGATCGCTTCACCACCATCCGCATGCCGCGTCGCGCGCTGCTCGAGATCAATCCGCGCGCCGAGGACAAGCTGTCGCAAGTGCTCTCGGACGGCGCGGTCGCCGAGACGATCTTCCGCTACCATTCCCTTGCCGCCCATCAGGCGCCGCATCTCGATGCCGTCGGCCAGCGCCTCACCGCGCAGCACATGGTCGATCTCGTCGGCCTCCTGCTCGGCACCGACGCCGAACATGCAAGTCTCGCGCGCGGCCGCGGGCAGGCGGCGGCCCGCCTCGATCTCATGCGCGCCGACGTGATGGCTGCGCTTGGCCGCAACGATCTCTGCCTGTCCGAGATCGCCACGCGCTCCGGCCTGAGCCCGCGCCAGGCACAGCGCCTGTTCGAGAGCAGGCCGGAACGACCTTTACCGAATTCGTGCTGGAGCAGCGCCTGCTGCAAGCGCGCAAGCTGCTCGGCGATCCTCGCGCCAGGGTCCGCAAGATCAGCGACATCGCGCACTCATCAGGCTTCTCCGATCTGTCCTATTTCAACCGTGCCTTCCGCAAGCGCTTTGGCGCGACGCCGTCGGAACTGCGCGAGGCCTGAGCCGCGCTGAGAATTTGTGCTGCGCGCCGGTGCCACCGCAGTTGGTCCGCCCGGCCGGATGAGCTATACCTGTCTGAATGGTCAGACGGCTTGATCGTTCGTCGCTTCGTCGTCGCTCTCTTGGGAATGCAGTCAACGGACATGGCGCGTATTGTCGTGCTCGGCGCCGGGTTTGCAGGTCTGTGGGCGGCCATCGGTGCCGCACGCAAGCGCGACGAGATCGGTGCGGCCGGTCGTGACATCGAGATCTGTGTCGTCGATCGCAATCCCTATCACAACATCCGCGTTCGCAATTACGAGGCCGACCTCAGCGAGGTCGCGCTTCCGCTATCGCAACTGCTCGATCCGATCGGCGTCCGTCACGGGATCGGCGAGGTCGAAGCCATCGATCCGGCCCGGCGCGAGATTTCGCTGGTCACGGGTAGCGGCGACGAGACGCTGGCTTATGACCGGCTGGTGCTGGCGCTCGGCAGCGAAGTGATGCGTCCCGCCATTCCTGGCCTTGTCGAGCATGCTTTCGATGTCGACACCTATCCTGCGGCGCTCCGCCTCGAGGGTCATCTCACTTCGCTCGGACGCAGCGCGCCTTCGCCGGGGCGCTCGACGGTCGTCGTGGTCGGCGCCGGCTTCACCGGCATCGAGGTCGCGGCCGAGATGCCCGACAGGCTGGCGCGCGCCGGCATCACCGGCAGCCGCCGTATCATCCTCGTCGATCCCAATCCGGCGGTGGGCGCCACCATCGGCGCGCACGCGCGTCCCGTGATCGAGACGGCGTTGGCCTCGCTCGACGTCGAGACACGGCTTGGCGTCCGCGTCGTCTCCGTCGAGGCCGCCGGCCTGCGCCTGAACTCGGGCGAGTTCATTCCGACGCGGACGGTGATCTGGTGTGCCGGGATGCGCGCGAGCCCCCTGGCGGCGAGCTTTCCGGACGCACGCGATCGCCTCGGGCGCCTTCTCGTCGATCCCCTGTTGCGGGTTGCGGATGTCGGCGGTGTGTTCGCCGCCGGCGACGTCGCCTCGAGCGTGGTCGATGGCTTGCATCCGACCGTGATGTCCTGCCAGTTCGCGCGTCCCATGGGCCGCTTTGCCGGCCACAATGTCGTCGCCGATCTCGCAGGCCTGCCGATGCTGCCGCTGCGCATCGACTGGTACGTGACCGTGCTCGATCTCGGCGGCTGGGGCGCACTCTATACGGAAGGATGGGACCGCGAAGTCCGTGCTATCGGCGCGGCCGCGAAGGCAACCAAACAGACCATCAACCGCAAGCGTATCTACCCGCCGCTCTCGGGGCGCAAGGACGAGCTGTTCGCCGCGGCAGCGCCGACAGTGCAGGCGCCGCCGCCGACTTATGGGGCGCGGTAGGCATCTGATCGGTGGCCGGTTAGAGCACGACGGCCGGGCACCTCCGTCATGGCCACCCCGTTACTGCATCTACAAGCCCTTGCGTTGCGCGACGGGCAAAACACGCGAGTGGTGGGTCAACGCGCAGGACCAAAAATATTCCACTTTACCGAAATTCGGAAACGACGTATGTGTCGCGGCAACCCGGCCCAAGGAAGAGGGGCGTATCGCGATCGTCACGAACGCGGGCCGGACGGCGGTGGACGTTGGTTACATCGGCGCGAAGGGTTTCGCAGTGCGGGCAACCGTGAGCGAAGGCGTCGCGCGCACGACCGGTGTGATCGGCGTACGGCAAAATCGTGTGGTCCTGACGCCCGGGGTCTGTGCGTCAAGTCTTGCGGTGATGTGTGTTGCCCGACCGGGCGCGCGCATCAGTCATCTGCAAGGCGACGGGGGCAATAGTGCATCGCTCCCCGGGGAGAGCACGGCATAAGCCGTCAAACCACTGCGCAGGGAAGGCCGGACGTTTTGGCTTCACCTGTATGCCGCTGTGCAGATCTTTGACTGCAACCTTCGCACAGTGGACCGCGGGTGCCAGCCGGCGCCCGGTCTTCCCTGCGCCCTTTTCAATCGAGGGCAAGGCGACGAAGCAAAGCTCGGGCGAAATGCGCCGCGAGAGGGCGAAGGTGTGTCTACTGAAGAGAGGTCTCGTGCCCCGGACGCTGCGCAGCACGAAGTGATGCGCTGCAGAGCCGGGGCCCATGCATCAGCGGTTTGCGTGGCCTTCTGGGTCCCGGCTCCGCGCAGCAGCGTAAGGACGCTGCAGCGCGTCCGGGACATGAGAGATGAATTCAGTCACTCGACGGAGGTACCCCAGACATGAGAAAGCGCCCGTGGGGGGCGGGCGCTTTCTGTAGTCGACTTGGGGTTGGGGTCGTCTACATATCCACGTGGCGACTTTGGGGGGCTGATAAAGAGCCGCGTGAATTCCTGAAACTCAAATCTCCTTAGCGAACGAGCGAAACGTTCGAACTGGTGATAGCGACCGGCTTGCCGGCCTTCATGACGCGAGCGGTCTGGGTCAGGCCTTCGTCTGAACTCGTACGCGCCGTGATGCCGAGACCCGCCACCACGATGCCGGCAACGAGCGCGACGACCACGATCTTGAGGTGGGTCGACCGATCTGCGCTGTAAATCGAGTGGTTCATGGAAGGCTCCTGCCGCCATCTACCGGAAGTGGTCGCCTGCTTGTTTGGACAGGTTCATACTCCCGGTGCCCAACAACCTAGTATTGGGCGGATTCGTTCCCAAGAGGCGATCACAAGAGCGTGACAAGACGTGAAGAGCCGCGATCAAAAACGGCCCTTGTTCGTGCGATTTCGCAATTATTTCAAAGCGGTAATGTATCTGTCCGGTGCCTTGCCAGCCGTTCGTCGACAAGGCCCCCGAAACTGAAAAAACCATTTGCCTGTGGCCAAAAAACACACGGCTTCTTAAGGCAAATCAGATGCTTCCGACTGTTTTCAACCTCGCCCGGGGGTGGATTTCGGCCTGCGACAGCACCGTCGTCTGGGCACGGAACCGCTCGACCAGGGAGCGCACGAAGGGACGAATTGCCGCAGAGGTAACCAGCACCGGGGCCTCGCCTTCGCGCGCGGCCCGCTCGAAGGCCTCGCGCACGCCGGTCATGAACTCCGACAGCTTTGAGGGCTGCATCGCGAGGCTGCGCTCTTCGCCTTGGCCGATAATGGATTCGGCAAAGGCTTGCTCCCAACGGGCCGACAGCGCAATCAGCGGCAGGTAGCCGTTGTAGGAGGTGTTCTGCGCACAGATCTGCCGCGCCAGGCGGGCGCGGACGTGTTCGACCATCGTGGCGGGATTGCGCGAGAAGGCGAGCGAGTCGGCGATGCCTTCGAGGATGGTCGAGAGGTCGCGGATCGAGATGCGCTCGGCGAGCAGCAGCTGCAGCACGCGCTGGATGCCGGAGACCGTGACCTGCCCCGGCACGATATCCTTGACCAGCTCGCCTTGCTCCTTCGGCAGCTCCTTGAGCAGCTTCTGCACCTCGCCATAAGAGAGCAGGTCCGACATGTTGGCTTTGAGCAACTCGGTGAGATGGGTCGAGAGCACGGTCGCGGCGTCGACGACGGTGTAGCCCTTGAGCGAGGCCTCCTCCTTGAGACTGGCATCGACCCAGGTCGCGGGCAGGCCGAAGGTCGGCTCGGTGGTGTGGATGCCGGGCACCTGCACCTGGCTGCCGCCGGGGTCCATGACCATGAACTGGTTCGGCCAGATCTTGCCGGTGCCCGCGTCGACCTCCTTGATCTTGATGATGTAGGTGTTGGCTTCGAGCTGGACGTTGTCGAGGATGCGCACGGCCGGCATCACAAAGCCCATCTCGATCGCGAGCGAGCGGCGCAGCGCCTTGATCTGCTCGGTGAGGCGGTCGGTGCCGTCGGGGCCATTGACCAGCGGCAGCAGGGCATAGCCGAGCTCGATCTTGAGGTCGTCGATCTTCAACGCCGAGGAGATCGGCTCCTCCGCCGCCGCGGAGCCCGATGCGCCCGGCGTTCCCGGCGCGGGCGCAGTCTTGGCGGCTTCGTCGGCCTTGGCGGTCGCCCGCTTGCGGTTGCGCGCGTTCCAGGCAAGGGCGCCGGCGCCGGCGCCGAGCGCCAGGAAGGGGATGGTCGGAATGCCCGGCAGCGCGGCCAGCACCAGCATGACCGCCGAGGACATCGCGAGCGCCTGCGGATAGCCGGAGAACTGCTTCATCAGCGCCTTGTCGGCGGCGCCGGAAACGCCGGCCTTGGAGACGAGCAGGCCCGCAGCGGTCGAAACGATCAGCGCCGGCACCTGGGTGACGAGGCCGTCACCGACGGTCAGCAGCGTGTAGCTGCGGCCGGCGTCGGCAAAGGAGAGGCCCTGCTGCGCCACGCCGATGATCATGCCGCCGACGACGTTGATGAAGACGATCAAGAGGCCGGCGATGGCATCGCCGCGGACGAACTTGGAGGCGCCATCCATAGCACCGAAGAAGCCGCTCTCGTCCTCCAGTTCCTTGCGCCGCTCCTTGGCGACCTTCTCGTCGATCAGGCCGGCGGAGAGATCGGCGTCGATCGCCATCTGCTTGCCGGGCATGGCGTCAAGGTGGAAGCGGGCCGCGACTTCGGCGATACGGCCCGAACCCTTGGTGATGACGACGAAGTTGACGATGATCAGGATGGCGAACACGATGATGCCGATGACGAAATTGCCGCCCATCACGAAGCTGCCGAAGGCCTCGATGACGTGACCGGCCGCGTCCGTGCCCTCATGCCCGTGCGACAGGATCAGGCGGGTCGAGGCCATGTTGAGCGACAGCCGCAACATGGTCGAGATCAGCAGGACAGTCGGGAAGGCGGAGAATTCCAGCGGCGTCTGGATGAACAGCGACGTCATCAGGATCAGGATCGAAAGCGTGATCGAGATCGCCAGGAACAGGTCCAGCACGATCGCGGGCAGCGGCAGGATCAGCACCACCAGGATGGTGAGGACGCCGAGCGCCAGCGCGATGTCGCCGCGCCTGAGGATGTTGCCGATCTCGGCAAGGGTGGGGAAGCCGGCATTCGTGCTGCCTGCGCCCTGTCCCGCGGTGACATCGACCATGGTAGCTGCCTCTCCGCGCGACTGCCGTCCGCGCGCCCCAAACGTCTGCGCGGCGGCCGAAGGGCCGCCGTTCCGAAAGTGAGGCACCGCACTGGCGTCCACAGGGAACTCCCCGTTCTACGCGGCTGACGACACTCGACTCCACTCGGCAATTCTTGCCGGGTGTATGGTTAGCAAACGGTTAATAAACAGTGCGGCAAGGGGGCAGACCGGGGTATTTCGGGGCCGGTCAGGTTGTCATTCCGGGTTCGCGCCAGGAAGCGCGCCCCAGAATGACCATGATGGAATGCCGGCAGGGGCTACTTTGCCTTCTCCATCTTCGTCACCGTGTACCCCGAAGCCGCCTCCTCGGCTTCGAAGGTCACGTTGTCGCCGACCTTCACCTGCTTGAGCAAAGCAGGGTCCTTGACGCGGTAGACCATGGTCATGGGTTCATCCATGCCGAGGCTTTTCGCGGGCCCGTGCTTGAGCGTGATCTTGCCGGCGCCCTCGTCGATCTTCTTCACCTCGCCGCTGATCGCGGCGCCCTGGGCCGCCAAGGCACCTGCGGCAAGGCCGACGGTTAGCGACAGCGCTGCGGCGATACGGATGATGCGGTTCATGGGGGTCTCCTCTATTGCTTCACGGTGACTTGGCCGACCATGCCGTAGTCGCGGTGGTCGGGAATCAGGCAGGAAAATTCGAACGTGCCAGCCTTGCTGAACTTCCAGAGGATTTCGGCCGTCTTGCTCGGCGCGAGCCTGACACCGTTGGGATCGTCGTGCTCCATGTGCGGATGCTTCTTCATCTCCACCGCATGCGCGAGATTCTCCTTGGTGGTGGCGAGCAGGAATTCATGGTCCTCCCTGCCGACATTGCGCAGCACGAAGCGGATCTGTTCGCCGCGTTTGACCTCGATCCGGGCGGGTGCGTAGTCCATCTCGTTCAGCAGGATCTCGATGGTGCGCGCGGGCTTTTTGGGATCGCCGGGCTCGCCGGCCGAAAAGGTGCCGTGCCCGTGCTGGTCGTGAGCAAAGGCCGGCGCGGTCGAAAGCGCAGCCAGCGCGAGACCGAGCTTGATCGTTTTCTTCATTGGTATCTCCAGTTGGTGGTGGTTCATCGAAACGCTCACATCTTCATCTTGTGCATCGGCGTCCCTTGTTGCCGCGTCGGCTCCGGGGCCGGCGCCTCGACCTCGTAGGCGACGCTGCCTTTCGGGAATTGGTAGGGGCCGGGATCGCGATAATCGTCGCGCGCGAGGTCCTCGCGGATCTTCATCACCGTGAACATGCCGCCCATCTCGATCGGGCCGAACTGGCCGGTGCCGGTCATCATCGGCAGCGTGTTGTCGGGCGCGGGCATCTCCATGTTCCCCATCGCCATACCGGTCGAGCCCATCGCCATGCTATCGGGCGCGAGCTTGCCGACGGCCTTGGCAAGATCCTTGCGCGACACGCCGATCAGGTTGCGCATGTCGTGTCCCATCGCATTCATGGTGTGATGCGATTTGTGGCAGTGGAACGCCCAGTCGCCGGGATTGTCGGCGAGCACGTCGAACACGCGCACCGCGCCGACCGGCACGTCCGTCGTCGTCTCGGGATATTGCGCGCTCTCGGGAATCCAGCCGCCGTCGGTGCAGGTCACGGCAAAGCTGTGGCCATGCAAATGGATCGGATGGTTGGTCATGCTGAGATTGCCGATGCGCACGCGCACCTTGTCGCCGAGCCGCACCGGCAGCGGATCGATGCCCGGGAATACCCGCGCATTCCAGGTCCACATGTTGAAGTCGGTCATCTCGTTGACTTGCGGCAGATATGTGCCGGGATCGACCCGATAGGTGCTCATGACGAAGACGAAGTCGCGGTCGACGGGCCGAAAGCTAGGGTCGCGCGGATGCACGACGACCATACCCATCATGCCCATCGCCATCTGCACCATCTCGTCGGAGTGCGGGTGGTACATGAAGGTCCCGCTCTTCCTCATCTCGAATTCGTAGACGAAGGTCTTTCCGGGCTGGATGTGCGGCTGGGTCAGCCCGCCGACACCGTCCATGCCGCTGGGAATGATCATGCCGTGCCAGTGCACGGTGGTGTATTCGGGCAGTCTGTTGGTGACGAAAATACGCAGCTTGTCGCCCTCGACCGCTTCGATCGTCGGGCCCGGCGACTGGCCGTTATAGCCCCACAAATTTACCTTCATACCCTCGGCGAATTCGCGCACCACGGGCTCGGCGACGAGATGGAATTCCTTCCAGTCGCCGTTCATGCGAAACGGCAGCGACCAGCCGTTCAGGGTGACCACGGGGCGATAGTCCGGCCCGCTGATGGGGTACAGCGGCGGCTGCATCACCGCCTTGTCCATGTGCGGGGCTTCCGGAATCGCGGCGGCCTGCGCCCGGCCGCTGACGACGGATGCGCTGGCTAGCGCGGCAGTGCCCAAGAACCGTCGGCGTGAAAACATGTTTGCCTCCATGTCAGTGGCCGCCATCGGCAGGCGCTGCCGCGGCGATGCTGGTTGAATTGTCGCTACCAGAAGCAGGCGCGCCGCCGCCGTTGACGGCGGTCTGCAAGTCGGACTGGGCGAGAAAGAATTTTTGCTTCGCGTCGATCGCGCCGCGCAGCGAAGCCAGGCGCTGCCGCGCTTCGGTGAGCAGTGCGAAGATATCGACCTGCATGCTGGAGAAGCGGAGCTGCATCTCCTCGGTGATGATTTTTCGCAAGGGCAGGATCTCGCGCTGGTAGTGGCCGGCGACGTCGTAGCTGGAGCGATAGACACGATAAGCATCGCGCGCCTCGGAGCGCACATTGACGGCGCGTTCGGTCAGGCGGTTGAAGGCGAGGTTGTAGGTCTCCGCCGCCTGCCGCACCCGTACCTCGCCGCCGTCGAAGATCGGGATCTGGAACTGCACGTCGAAGCCGCGTTCGCGGAACGGCGCGCCCTCCGGATCCTGGGTGCGGCGGGAGATGCCGGCGAGATCGAGCAGTGTCACGAAGCGCGTCGCCTCGGTGATGTCGAGCGATTTTGCCAGCGCCGTCAGCTCCAGCCGTGCGATCTGCAAGTCGATGCGATGGGCGACTGCGTCGGCTTCGATCGAAGGCAAGGCCAGCGGTCGGCGCGGCAGCGGCGGCAGTTGGTTGGGCAGACGGAAATCGAGTCCGCCGTCCCACAGTCCCATCAGGCGCGCCAGCTTTTCGCGCGCGCTCGTTGCGGTCTGCCGCACGGTTGCGAGGTCGGCGGTGGTTTCGGCGTAGAAAACCTGCTCGCGCGCCTGGTCGAGCTTGTTGATCGAACCGGTTTCGCCGAGCTTGACTGCGAGCTGTGCGGTCGATTCCGCCGTCGCCTTTGCGTCTGTCAGCAGCGCCACCATCTCGTTGCCGGCGACCGCGCGAAAATAAGCGCGGCGGACATCGGCGGCGAGCCGCAATGTCGCCAGCGCCGCGCGCAACTGGGCCTGACGAAAGCGGTCGCGTGCGATCTCGGAGCGGAACGGTAGGGTGGCGAGCGCGAGGATGTCGCCGACCACCTGACGTTCGATTTCGCTGGCGCCGTTGCCCGAGATCCGCGAGATCGAGAACACGGGATTGGGCGGCAGGCTTTGCTCGACCAGATCGGTCTCGGCCAGCGCCAGCTCGTTATAGGCGGCCTGCAGTCCCTTGTTGTCGAGCAGCGCGATCTGCACGGCGGTCTCGACGGTCAGTGTGCGCGAGAGCAGGTGGCGAACGCGCGCGTCGACCGCGCCGGCTCCCTCGGTCGTTCGCACGAAGGCGACGTCCTTGTTGATGGTCTGGCTCGTCAGCTCCGAGACGGCATTCATGCCGCCATCGGGCGAAAACGCGGCACAGCCCGACAAGCCGAGCGAGGCAAGAACGAGCAGGCTGCGCGCAAAATGATGTGTCACGGACGCTCCTACCGGTCTTGCTTCGGCTGCGGCGCGACACCGTCGTTGCGCTCGCGCCATGGTGCCGGCGTCGCCGGCCGCAGGCTGTCGTAGGGTGCAATCGTCGAACGATAGAAGGTGCGCGCCACCTTCGCGGAGGGATCGGCGGGATCGGCGCCGGCCATGGGTGCAGTTGCCGGCATACAGCCGGACAGCGCCAATGCCATTGCGGCCACCAGCGGCCACTTGAATCGAAAATGTCGTCCACGCACAGCAAGTGCGGCGGCGGACTTCGCCCCGGAAAGCGTAAGCATAATTCATCCCTGATCTGTCAGAAGACCACAGGCTCGCGCGCGCAGATGCGCGCTCGTCCTGATGTCATCGAATGTCAGATCAGGCGATGGGAGGGCGGTAGAGCAGGGGCGGCGTCGCGCTGTGCAGGCTGGCCACGATCTCGGGCGCGCAGGCGGAAACCGGCTGAAGCGGTTTTGCGACGCTGGGCAGGTCGGCCGGCAGCGCAAACACGCACATCATCGCACAGCACGGTCCTGGCGTACCCTTCCCGTCGTGATGATGCGGAGCGGGCGCGTCCTGCGCGGCGGTCCGTTGATGCGCATGTGCCCCCGCGTGGTCGTGCGAGGAATCGCCATGCGTATGGCTCGTCTGCATCTGATGATGCGCGGGCACGATGTCGGCGAGCAGGACGTCGTCAAGGCATGGTGCCGGACCTTGACCCCAGGCGAGGCTTGCGGCCGGCGCGAGCACGCAAAACAGATAGGCGAGGGCAATGAGGCGCCCCACCCTGATCCGCATCGATCGTGTCAATCGCAGCAACATTCCGCCGACATACGCTCCGCGCGGCGATGTTGCACACGCTGATTGCAGATTAATGGCAAACCGTGCGGTCGCCAAGCTCCTTCTTACCGCAGTGCACCGTGCATGCCCAATATCGCGCCACAATGCTTGACCCTGTGGCGATCCGCGACCATGGTCCACTCGTGCACGCACCAAATCATTCAGGACAAACGCCTGAGACATTCAGCCCTGATTCCCGTCAGGCCTGGATGCGGCTTGTGATTGCGCTTCTGATCGGCTCGATCGGCGGCGTCGGCATGTGGGCCATCGTGGTCATGATTCCCGCGGTGCAGACCGAATTCGCCGCGACGCGCGGCGCGGTGTCGCTGGCGTTCACTCTCATGATGTTCGGCTTCGGGCTTGGCGGCGTGATCGCCGGCAAGATCACGGATCGCTTCGGCATCGTGTGGGCGATGGCGATCAGCATCGCTTTCCTCGGCGTCGCCAATGTGCTCGCGGGTCTGTCGACCCAACTCTGGCAGTTCGTGGCGGCGTATTTCCTGATCGGGCTCGGCACCTCCGCAACCTTCGCGCCCCTGATGGCTGAGGCCTCGCACTGGTTCGAGCGCTATCGCGGCCTTGCCGTGACCATCGTTGCGAGCGGCAATTACGTCGCCGGCACGATGTGGCCGCCGATGGTGAATTGGGGCATGCAGACGATCGGCTGGCGCTACACGCATATCGGCATCGGCCTCGTCTGCGTGAGCTTGATGACCATCCTGGTGCTGGTCCTGCGCACGCAGATGGGCGACGACAAGGTGCGCAATCATGCCAATGCTCCGCCGCCGCGGGTCGATCTCAAGCTTTCGACCAACACGCTGACGGTGCTGCTCTCGATCGCCAGCATCTCCTGCTGCGTGGCGATGGCGATGCCGCAGGTGCATATCGTCGCTTATTGCGGCGATCTCGGCTACGGCGTGGCACGCGGCGCCGAGATGCTGTCGTTGATGATGGCCTGCGGCATCGTCAGCCGGATCGGCTCGGGCTTCCTTGCCGACAAGATCGGCGGCATCCCCACGTTGCTGATCGGGGCATTGGCGCAAGGCTTTGCGCTGGTGTTCTATTTGTTCTTCGACAGCCTCGCCTCTCTCTACCTGATCTCCGCGATGTTCGGCCTGTTCCAGGGCGGCATCGTACCGAGCTACGCCATCATCGTGCGCGAGGCGATGCCGGCGAGCCAGGCCGCAACGCGCGTCGGCATCGTGATCTTCGCCTCGGTGTTCGGCATGTCCTTCGGCGGCTGGGTGTCCGGGATGATCTTCGATGCCACCGGCTCCTACGCCGCAGCGTTCGCGAACGGCGTGGCGTGGAACGCGCTCAATATCGGCATCGTTCTGACGCTCCTGATCCGGTCGCGGATGAACGCGGTCAGGGCGAGACCGGGTTTCGCAACCTAAACCTCTCGCCCTGCCTTCAGCAGCGAGCAGCCGGTGATCTTGTAGCTGCCGTCGCCCTGCTGTTCGAGCGTGTAGAGCGCCTCCCAGGCTTCGCCATCGGCATCGACGATGTGAACGCGCTGGGAAATCGACTTACCTTCGCTCTTGCTGTCACCGAATTCAAAGCTCTTGTGCCGGTAAACCGGCGCGTAGCCGTTTTGCACCATGGACATGAAGATATCGGGCGCGGGGAATAACTCCCTGACCGCCGGTGCGGCGTAGGAATAGGCGGCTGCCGCATCGCGGCGGCCGAACGCCTGCTCCTGGGCGCGAATCACGCCCTGCGCCGTTGCGACATCGTCGGCGCGTGCCGAGACAGAGCTGAAGACGACAATGAGACAGACGAGCAAGGCGGCGATGCGCATGACAGGCTCCGCGTTGATATCCGGCGGCGCCCATCCTAGCACATCTGCGCAGCTATCGCTTCCGTTTCGCGACCGGCTTCGCCGCTTTGGCGGCGGGCTCCTTGGCTTTCGCGACCGGCTGCACGCGCAAGCCGTCGACGAACACGTCGAGCATCCGCAGCACCGAGGATTGCCAGCCGGGCTGGTCGTGCATGTAGCACATGCCGACAAGGGCCCGCAGCAGGTCCTCCGGACTGACGTCGCTGCGCATCTGGCCCGCCGCGACCGCGCGGTCGAGCAGCGAGCCGATTGCCTTGGTCAGACGCTCCATCGAGAAGGCAGCCAGGTCCGACGAACTCTGGAACGTCAGCGCCAGCGCGGCCGACATGCCCTTTTTCGTGGCAACGAATTCGACGTTGGAGCGCAGCCAGCGCCGCAGCGCATCGACCGGGTCCTTCGCATTCTTCAACTGCTCGGCAAGCTCGCTGAGGTGTTCGACCTCGCGCCGGTACACCGCCTCGAACAAATCCTCGCGCGTCGGGAAATGGCGATAGAGCGTGCCGATGCCGACGCCGGCGCGTTTTGCGACGGCCTCCAGGCTCGCCTCGGGGCCGCCCGCATTGAACACGGTTTTCGCCGCCTCGAGCACGCGCTCGCGATTGCGCAGGGCATCGGCGCGGGGCTTCCGGGTCTGGGCGGTGTGCTCGTCCATCCACGCAATGTAGATCACGAATTGGTTAGATTGAACCCTTGGCTAGCTGCATCGCGTTGATGCGCACGGGCTTTTGACGAATTCCAAATATTTCCCGCCGGCCCTTGTTAAGCGGAGGCTGCCTCCGTATCTTCGCTGAAGTCGTTACCCCGGATGATGTTCGGGGGGCGCATGTCGACAGCGGCCACGGCGGTGGCGCGCTGCGCGACGACTCATGTCCATATCTGATCGGAGCCTTGTATGAACCACTCCATCAGCCTCACCGTGAACGGTGCGCGGCGCGACTTCGTCCTCGACGATCCGCGCGTCACGCTGCTCGATCTCCTGCGTGAGCGCCTCCATCTGACCGGAACCAAGAAGGGATGCGACCGCGGCCAATGCGGCGCCTGCACCATTCTCGTCGACGGCAAGCGCATCAACTCCTGCCTCGCGCTCGCCATCAGCCATGATGGCGCCGATATCCTCACCATCGAAGGCGTTGCTCGCGGCGACCAGCTTCATCCCGTGCAGGCCGCCTTCATCGCCCATGACGGTTTTCAGTGCGGCTTCTGCACGCCCGGCCAGATCATGAGCGCCATCGGCATGATGAACGAGGCGCAGGCCGGCAACGATCCCGAGCGCATCCGTGAATGCATGAGCGGCAATCTGTGCCGCTGCGGCGCCTATGCCGGCATCGTCGATGCCGTGCTCGACGCCCAGGCGGGTATGGACGAATCCAATCAGAGGCGCTCCGCATGAAGCAATTTGATTACGTCAGGCCTGTCACGGTTGCCGAGGCCGTCGCTGCCGCCGCGCAGCCGGGTGCGGCCTATCTCGCTGCCGGCACCAATCTGCTCGATCTGATGAAGGGCGGCGTCAGCCGTCCGGATCGTCTGGTCGACGTCACGCATCTCGACGGGCTCGACCGGATCGAGCGCCTCGCCGACGGTGGTGTGCGTATCGGCGCATTGGTGGGCAATGCTGATCTCGCGCATGACGCGGACTTTGCAAGGTCCTATCCGGCCGTCGCTGAAGCGCTGCTCTCCGGCGCATCGGCGCAGCTGCGCAATGCGGCGACCGTCGGCGGCAATCTCCTGCAACGGACGCGCTGCGCTTATTTTTACGACACGGCCAGCCGTTGCAACAAGCGCGAGGCCGGCAGCGGCTGCGACGCGCGCGACGGCGAGAACCGCACCCACGCCGTGCTCGGCTGGAGCGAAAGCTGCATCGCCACGCATCCGTCCGACTTTTGCGTACCGCTGGTCGCGCTTGACGCCGTCGTCGAGATCGAGGGCAGGAACGGGCGGCGCGAGATCGCGCTCGACGAACTGCACCGTCTGCCCGGCAATACGCCCGAGCGTGAATCTGCGCTCGAGCCCGGCGACCTGATCGTCGCGGTGCGTTTGCCGCCCGCGGCACGCAGCTTTGCCGCGCATGCGCGCTATCTCAAGGTCCGCGATAGAACTTCCTACGCCTTCGCCGTCGTCTCCGCTGCGGCTGCGTTGCAGATCGAGAACGGCAAGATCGTGGACGCGCGGCTTGCGCTCGGCAGCGTCGCCGCAAAGCCCTGGCGCGCCCGAGCCGCGGAGGACGTGCTCAGGAACGTCGCGCCAACAGCCGACGCTTTCCAGGAGGCCGCATGGCGCGCGCTCGCCGACGCAAAGCCGTCGGGCGACAACGCCTTCAAGATCGAGCTCGCGCGCCGCATCGTCGTGCGCGCGCTGACCCTCGCCACTGCCGGTACGCCCGCGCGTATCCCCGCGCTGCCGGCCTCTCCCTTTGCCTCGACGTCCGGAGCCATTCATGCCTGAGCTAAATCTCACCAGCGCGCCCGCCCATCTGCGCCACGGCTCGAATATCGGCCAGCCTCTGACCCGCCGCGACGGGGTCCTCAAGGTCAAGGGGCAGGCGACCTACGCCGCCGACAATCATCCGTCCGGCATGCTGTTTGCTGTGATGGCCGTCGCCGGCATTTCGCGCGGCCGTGTGACCTCGCTCGATGTCGCCGCTGCCAAGCGCCATCCCGGCGTCGTCGATGTCATGACATCAGACCACAAGCCTGAGCTCGCGATCGATCCTGAGATCAAGACCAATCCATTCGTATTCCGGATGGAGGTGTTGCAGAGCAATGAGGTCCGCTACGCCAACCAGCCCATCGCCGTCGTGATCGCCGAGACGCTGGAAGCGGCCACGGAAGGCGCGGCGTTGCTGGCGCCGCGCTATGAGACGCTGCCCGCGCTCGTGGGACTCGACGCCGGCGAAGGTTTCGTGCCGCCAGTTGTGGGCGTGGGCAATCCGACCGAAAATCACCGCGGCGATGTCGAGGCCGGCCTTGCCGCTGCAGAGAAGCAGATCGACGCGATTTACGAGACGCCGCCGCAATATCACAACGCGATGGAGCCGCATGCGATCGTGGCAAGCTGGGATGGCGACAGTCTGCAGATCGACATGCCGACCCAGGGTCTCATGCTGTCGCTTGCGCGTGTTGCCGAATTGTTCGGCATCGCGCACGACAAGATCCACATCCGCAGCCCGTTCCTCGGCGGCGGCTTCGGCTCGAAGGGACTCATGGCTGGTCCTCCGGTCCTCGGCATCATGGCGGCAAAGCTCGTCGGCAAACCGGTCAAGCTGGTGCTGCGCCGCGAGCAGATGTACGGCCCGGTCGGTCATCGCGCGCCGACGCGGCAGCGGCTGCGCATCGGCGCCGACGGCGAGGGGCGCCTGACCGCGCTCGATCACCATGCGAGGACCGTGTCGAGCACGTTCGACGATTTTTACGAGCCCGCAGCGGATGCCTCGCACACGCTCTATGCCGCGCCTGCAATCCGCACCTCGCACGACGCCGTGCGCGTCAACACAGGCACGCCGCTATTCATGCGCGCGCCCGGCGAGGCGCCCGGATCGATCGCGCTGGAGAGCGCGATCGACGAGATGGCTTGGGCCTGCGGCATCGATCCGCTCGCCTTCCGCCTGAAGAATTATGCCGAGGTCGAGCCGATCACCGGCAAGCCGTTCTCGTCCAAGGCGCTGCGCGCCTGTTACGAGCAGGGCGCTGCGCGCTTCGGCTGGGCGAAGCGACCGCTCCAGCCGCGGCAGATGCGCGACGATGCCGGCCTCCTGGTCGGCTGGGGCATGGGCACCGCGACCTTCCCGGCGCTGATGTTCCAGGCCGAAGCGCGTGCGGTGCTTCGCCGCGACGGCTCCGGCGCGATGGAGATCGGCGCGCATGACATGGGGCAGGGCGCCTGGACGGCGCTCGCGCAGATCGCGGCCGACGAACTCGGGCTTGATATCGACCGCGTCGAGTTTAAGGCGGGTTCATCCGACCTGCCCGATGCCGGCATTGCCGGTGGCTCCGCGCATACGGCGACCGCAGGTGCCGCAATCCACAGCGCCGGCGCGGCCGTGATCGCAAAGCTCGCCGATCTCGCCACCAACGATGAGCGCTCGCCGCTGTTCGGTGCCGGCAATGCCGGCGTGATCGCGCGCGATGGCAGGCTGATCCGACGCGACGACGAAAGCCGCGGCGAGGGCTATTCCGAGATTCTCGCGCGCGCCGGCGTTGCCGAGGTCGAGGCGCGCGGCACCGGCGCGCCGAATCCGGCGGCGATGGAGGAGTATGCGATGCACGCCCATGGCGCCGTGTTCGCGGAGGTAAAGGTCGATCCCGAACTCGGCCAGGTCCGCGTCACCCGCATGGTCGGCGCCTTCGCCGCGGGGCGTATCGTCAATCCGCGCATGGTGCAGAGCCAGCTGTTCGGCGGGATGATCTGGGGCATGTCGTTCGCGCTGCACGAGGAGGCCATCACCGACCGCCGCAGCGGCCGGATCATGAATGCCAATCTCGGCGAGTACCACATCCCGGTGAATGCCGACGTGCCGCCGCTCGACGTGGTCATGGTCGAGGAGCACGATCCGCATGTGAACGCGCTCGGCATCAAGGGCGTCGGCGAAATCGGCATCACGGGCAGCGCAGGCGCGGTCGCCAACGCGGTCTGGCATGCGACCGGCGTGCGTGTGCGTCGTTTCCCGATCCGGATCGAGGATCTGTTGACGCAGCTTTGAAGGCCTTCGGCCTGCCGCCGCCTCAAAACGTCGGCGGTGTGCAGGCCGAGATCACTTCGCACGGTTTGCCGCCGACGCAGCGGAATCGATGCGGGCGTCGGCTCTCGAAGTAGTAGGCGTCGCCGGGATTGAGGATGCGGCGCTCGTCCTCGACGGTGACTTCGAGCTTTCCGGAGATCACGATGCCGCCTTCCTCGCCGTCATGGACGAGGTGGACGCGCCCGGTGTCGCTGCCGGGCTCGTAGCGCTCCTTCAGGATCTGCAGGCTGCGACCGAACAGATTGTCGCCGATCTGGCGGTAGGAGATCGGCTTCTTGCCGACCTCGGTCAGCTCTTCCGAGCGATAGAAAATCTTGCGCCGGCTCTCCGGCTCCAGCGCAAAGAATTCGGCGAGCCCCATCGGAATGCCGTCGAGGATGCGCTTGAGCGCCCCCACGGACGGGTTCATCTGGTTGGACTCGATCAGCGAGATCGTCGAATTGGTGACGCCCGCACGCTTGGCGAGCTCGCGCTGCGACAGCTTCTGGCGCGCCCGGATAAATCGCAGCCGTCCACCGATATCGACGCTCATGTCCTGGTCCTTGCTCTGGTCCCGTGTTGCAGGTGTTGCGGATCGCGCAAATATGGCCCGGCAGCCCCAGTGAAATCAATGGGTTGCTGGCGTACAGAAAAGGACTTGTTGCGCTTTTAAAGCCGTGGCTCTGGTAGCATGTCAGCAAAGGAGCGTGGCCCGTGACCCTTCATCAGATTCCGAACACCATCAAGACCGACTCGTTCTGGATGCCGTTCACGGCCAACCGGCAGTTCAAGAAGGCGCCGCGCCTGTTTTCCTCGGCCGAGGGCATGCACTACACCACCGTGGACGGCCGCAAGGTGATCGACGCCTCCGCCGGCCTCTGGTGCGTCAATGCCGGCCATGGCCGCAAGCAGATCGCCGCCGCGGTCGAGCGGCAGCTGATGACGCTGGACTTCGCGCCGTCGTTCCAGATGGGCCATCCGCTGGCGTTTGATTTCGCCGAGCGCCTCGCCGAGATCGCGCCCAAGGGCCTCGACCGCATCTTCTTCACCAATTCCGGCTCCGAGTCGGTCGACACCGCGCTGAAGATCGCGCTCGCCTATCACCGGGCCAACGGTCAGGCGAGCCGCACCCGCCTGATCGGCCGTGAGCGCGGCTATCACGGCGTCGGCTTCGGCGGCACCTCGGTCGGCGGCATGGTCGCCAACCGCCGCGCCTTCGCCACCCTGCTGCCGGGCGTCGACCACATCCGCCACACCCACGATCTCACCCGCAACGCTTTCGCCAAGGACCAGCCGGAGCACGGCGCCGAGCTCGCCGACGATCTCGAGCGTCTGGTGGCCTTGCACGGCGCCGAGACCATCGCCGCCGTCATCGTCGAGCCGGTGCCGGGTTCGACCGCGGTGCTGCCGCCGCCGAAGGGCTATCTCCAGCGCCTGCGCGAGATCTGCGACAAGCACGGCATCCTCCTGATCTTCGACGAGGTCATCACCGGGTTCGGTCGCCTCGGCACCCCGTTCGCAGCCAACTTCTTCGGCGTCACGCCAGATATGATGACGACGGCCAAGGGCATCACCAACGGCACCGTTCCCTGCGGCGCGGTGTTCGCAAGCCGCAAGGTGCATGACGGCCTGATGGTCGGCCCGGAGAACGCGATGGAGCTGTTCCACGGCTACACTTATTCGGCGCATCCGGTCGCCTGCGCCGCTGGTATCGCCACGCTCGACATCTACAAGGACGAAGGCCTCCTGACGCGCGGCGCGTCGATCGCCGAATACTGGCGCGATGCGCTGCATTCGCTGAAGGGCCTGCCCAATGTCGTCGACATCCGCAATTGCGGCCTGATGGGTGCGGTCGAGCTGTCGTCGCGTGACGGCACCGTCGGTGCGCGTGGCTACGATGTCATGGTCGACTGCTTCAATCGCGGGCTGTACTTCCGCATGAGCGGCGACTCCTTTGCGCTGTCGCCGCCGCTGATCGTCGAGAAGAGCCACATCGACGATATCGTCTCGATCCTTGGCGACGCCATCAAGCGGGTGGCCTGATAAATTGCTCTCGCCGTTGCGGAGTGTCCTCTTGCAGCGGCGAGCGTAATGCCGCGGGAGTTTGACGAAGCGTGAAAGTTTTGATCCTCGGCAGCGGTGTCATCGGTGTCACCTCTGCCTACTACCTCGCGCGTGCCGGTCATGAGGTAACGGTCGTCGACCGTCAGCCAGAGCCGGCGCTCGAGACCTCCTTTGCCAACGCCGGCGAAGTGTCGCCCGGCTATTCGTCGCCGTGGGCCGGCCCCGGCGTACCGGTGAAGGCAGTCAAATGGCTGCTGATGAAGCACGGCCCGCTGGTGATCCGGCCGAAGCTCGACCCCGTGATGTGGGTCTGGCTGCTTAAAATGCTGCGCAATTGCACAAGCGAGCGCTATGCGATCAACAAGAGCCGGATGATCCCGATCGCGGAGTACAGCCGCGATTGCCTGCGTGACCTGCGCCGCGACATCGGCATCCAGTATGACGAGCGCTCGCAGGGCACGCTGCAGCTGTTCCGCTATCAGGCTCAGCTCGACGGCACTGGCGAGGACATCGCCGTGCTCAAGCAATATGGCGTGCCTTACGAGGTGCTGAGCCGCGAGGGCTGCGTCGCGGTCGAGCCGGCTCTGGCGAGCGTGAAGGAGAAGTTCGCTGGTGGCCTTCGCTTGCCGCAGGACGAGACCGGCGACTGCCACATGTTCGCGCAGGCGCTGGCCAAGCATGCCGAAGCGCTCGGCGTGCGCTTCATGTTCAACACCGGCATCGATCGTATCGTCACCGACGGCGGGCGCGTCAGCGGTGTCGCGACCAGCGCCGGATTGTTGCAGGCAGATAGCTACGTCCTCGCGCTCGGAAGCTGGTCGTCGCGGCTGGTCGCGCCGCTCGGCATTTCGCTGCCGGTCTATCCCGTGAAGGGCTATTCGATCACGGTGCCGATCAAGGACGCCTCCGGCGCACCGGAATCCACCGTGATGGACGAGAGCTACAAAGTGGCCATCACCCGTTTGGGAAATCGCATCCGCGTCGGCGGCACCGCCGAAATCTCCGGCTTCTCGAGCCAGCTCTATGATGCGCGGCGCGCCACGCTCGATCATTCGCTGACCGATCTGTTCCCGCGCGGCGGCGATCTCTCCAAGGCGACGTTCTGGAGCGGTCTGCGGCCGATGACACCGGACGGCCCGCCTGTGATCGGGGCAACGCAATACGCCAACCTCCATCTCAACACGGGCCACGGCACGCTCGGCTGGACCATGTCCTGCGGCTCCGGCCGCGTGCTCGCGGACATGCTGTCGGGCAAGAAGCCGGACGTCGATGTCAGCGCGTTGACGGTGGATCGATACAAATATCGGTTCGGGTAAGACTCTATCCTCTCGTCATTGCGAGGAGCGAAGCGACGAAGCAATCCAGAGTGTCTCCGCGGTGAGAGTCTGGATTTGCTTCGCTTCACTCGCAATGACGGCTTGGAGGCTCCGCGTATTCCATCCATCACCGTCGCCCTGAGGTGGCCGCTTCTTCAGCGGCCCAATCGAAGGGCGACGGCCCGGCTCTATCGGGCCCGTGCATCCTTCGAGGCTCGCTTTGCTCGCACCTCAGGATGACGGGACTGAGATCGTGCTCGCGGAGCGAAAAGAAACTACCCCGCCCCCGTCACGCAATTCACCCACAGCACCACGGCTTTCGCATCCTCAGCCGGATTTGAAAACCGGTGCGGCCGCCGGCTCGCGAATCTAAAACTGTCGCCCGTCTTCAGCGACCATGTCTCGCTGTCCACCGTCAGCATCATCTCGCCTTCGAGCACGAGGCCGGCTTCCTCGCCGTCATGGGCGTAGAGCTCATCACCAGTGGAGCCGCCGGGCTCCAGATGCACCAGGAACAGATTGAGCCGGTTGTCGGCACTGGCCGGACTCAGCAATTGCTTCGACACGCCGGTGCGCCAGAGTTTCAGTTCGGGCCGCTGAAGCCCGCGCGTGACGATTTGGTTGGATGCACCGTCGGCGTTCGGGCTCGCGCCGAACAGCGCGGCGATGCCGACGCCGAGCACGTCGGAAAGCGTCGCCAGCACGCGCAGCGACGGCGACGACAAGCCGCGCTCGATCTGGCTGAGGAAGCCGATCGACAGGTCCGTGCGCGAAGCGATCGTCTCGAGCGAGAATTGCCGGATGCGCCTGAGATCGCGAATACGACGCCCGACCGCGACGTCCATCGCCGGCTCGGCCGCTTTGGCGATAGCCTTGGTGTTGGCTTTGGCCTTCACCTTCTTTGCCGGCTTTGCGGCGGCCGGTCTGCGCATTCTTTTGCCACCGCTCACGTCAAACCGCTTCCTTCATGTGCATGAAAACCGCTTGCATCGCTCGTGAAAGTGTGACCAAATTTTCATATTGGTGAAAATAGGCCGAAACGGCTTGGCCCGCAACGTCTGAGATTATGACACGCGCGAGCGCCGCCATCGGCCGGACCCAAAGGGGAATGCGATGAAGCGTTTTGGTCTGGCCGCGGTCGCGGCACTCGCGATTGCAGCAATGTTGCCGGCTTCGGCGCAGCAAGTGCTGAAGGTCGGCTCGACGCCGACAGGAATTCCTTTCACCTTCCTCGACACCAAGACCAATACCATCCAGGGCATCATGGTCGATCTAGTCACTGAAGTGGGCAAGGATGCCGGCTTCAACGTGCAGATCGAGCCGATGCAATTCTCGACGCTGATCCCGTCGCTGACTTCGAGCAAGATCGACATCATTGCTGCCGCGATGTTCATCACGGCGCCGCGCAAGGAAGTCGTGGACTTCTCCGACCCGATCTACACTTATGGCGAAGGCCTCGTGGTGCCGAAGAGCGACACCAAGGCCTACGCCACGCAGGATGATCTGAAGGGCGAGACGGTCGGCGCCCAGGTCGGCACCGCCTTCGTCGACGCGCTGAAGAAGTCCGGCCTGTTCGCCGACGTCAAGGCCTACGACACCATCCCCGACATCCTGCGCGACGTGAACACCGGCCGCCTCAAGGCCGGCTACGCCGACTATCCGATCCTCGCCTATAATCTCAAGCAGGGCGGTTTCCCCGAGGTGCGTCTCGTCGACGGCTACAAGCCCGTCACTGTCGGTTCGGTCGGCATCGGCGTGCGCAAGGGCGAGACAGCATTGCTCGGCAAGATCAACGCCTCGCTCGCGAAGCTGAAGGCCAACGGCACCATCGACAAGATCCTCGATAAATGGGGCCTGAAGGCACAGGGCTGATCGACAGAGCCAATCGATGAAAGCTGATCGATGAAAGGCTTCTGGCACGACGCGGCTGAATTCTTCCCGATTCTGATGAGCGGCGTCGTGCTGACGATCGTCGTCACCATCGGCTCGCTCCTGCTCTCGACAGTGCTTGGCCTCGTCTGGGCGATGATGCGGGTCTCCGGCATCCGCGTCCTGTCGATGCTCAGCGCCAGCCTGATCAATGTGATCCGCGGCATTCCGATCATCGTGCTCTTGTTCTATCTTTACTTCGTGATGCCCGATCTCGGGGTCACGCTATCCGCATTGCAGGCCGCGATTCTCGGGCTCGGCATCGCATACTCGGCCTACCAGGCCGAGAATTTCCGCGCCGGCATCGAGGCCATCGACAAAGGGCAGATCGAGGCGGCGCAGTCGATCGGCATGGGCTGGTGGCTCACCATGCGCCGCGTGGTGCTGCCGCAGGCGGTGCGCATCGTGCTGCCGCCTTACGGCAACGTCATGATCATGATGCTGAAGGATTCGTCGCAGGCCTCGACCATCACGGTCGCCGAGCTCGCGCTGCAAGGCAAGCTGATCGCGTCCTCGACCTTCAAGAACACCAACGTGTTCACCCTTGTTGCGTTGATGTATCTCACCATGAGTATTCCGCTGATCCTGCTGGTCCGTCACTTCGAGAAACGGGCCGGCAAGAAATGATCGAGCTTACCGACGTCCACAAGAGTTTTGGCGAGAACGAGGTGCTCAAGGGCATCACGGCGTCGGTGCAGAAGGGCGAGGTGGTCTGCATCGTCGGTCCGTCCGGCTCCGGCAAGTCCACCATCTTGCGCTGTATCAACGGGCTCGAAAGCTACGACCGCGGCGAGATCAGCGTCGAGGGATTGAAGGTCGACCGCGACGCGCCGTCGATCGTGAAAATCCGCACCCAGGTCTCGATGGTGTTCCAGCGCTTCAATTTGTTCCCGCACCGGACGGTGCTGGAGAACGTCATCGAAGGTCCGCTCTATGTGAAGAAGGAGCCGCGTGCGCAGGCACTCGAGCGCGGCCGTGCCCTGCTGGTGCAAGTGGGGCTCGCCGAGAAGGCCGACGCACATCCGCCGCAACTCTCCGGCGGCCAGCAGCAGCGCGTCGCGATTGCGCGCGCGCTGGCGATGCAGCCCAAGGCCATCCTGTTCGACGAGCCCACCTCGGCGCTCGATCCTGAATTGGTCGGCGACGTTCTCGGCGTGATGCGCAAGCTCGCCGACGACGGCATGACCATGGTCGTCGTCACCCACGAGATGGGCTTTGCCCGCGACGTCGCCGACCGCGTGCTGTTCATCGACGGCGGCGTCATCGTCGAGCAGGGTCCGGCCAAGGCGCTGCTCAATCAACCCCAGCATCCGCGCACGCAGGACTTTTTGCGCCGCGTGCTGCATCCGCTCTGACCGGTCTTCGCCATGAACGCGCGCCTGCCTCTGCCGCCCTCGCTCTATGCCGATACTGCCGTCGCGCCGGTTGCCACGCCGCCGCTCGACGTCGACAAGACGGTCTCGGTCGCCATCATTGGCGGTGGCTACACCGGTCTGTCCACGGCGTTGCATCTGGCGGAGCAGGGTGTCGAGGCACTGGTGCTGGAGGCGCAGGAGCCGGGCTGGGGCGCCTCCGGCAATAACGGTGGCCACACCAATCCCGGTCTGAAGCACGACCCCGATCAGATCGAGGCCGATTTCGGCGTTGAGCTTGGCCGCCGCATGATCGATTTCTCCTACGGCGCGACGAATTTCACCCACGATTTGATCCGCCGTTACCAGATCCCGTGCGAGGCGCGGCAGAACGGCACGCTGCGCGCGGCCTATAACGAGGCCAGCGCCGCTGCGATCGAGACAACCGCGCAGCAGTGCATCAGCCGGGGCATGCCGGTGTCGTACCTGAATCGCGAGCAGTTGCGCGAGATGACCGGTACCGATCGCTACATTGGCGCCATGCTGGACACCCGCGGCGGCGATCTGCATCCGCTCAGCTATGCCCGCGGGCTTGCGCGCGCCGCGATCTCGGCTGGCGCGAAGGTCCATGGTGAGACACCGGCGCTGTCGCTGCGCCGTGAGGGCAGCCGCTGGCGTATCGAAACGCCGCGTGCGGTGGTGCATGCCGACAAGGTGCTGCTCGCGACCAACGGTTTCACCGACGATCTCTGGCCGGCGCTCCGCCGCACCATCGTGCCGGTGTTTTCCTCGATCGCCGCCACCGCTCCGCTTTCGGATGAGGTCGCGCGTTCGATCATGCCGACGCGTCCCGTCCTCTACGAGAGCGGCCACATCACCGTCTATTACCGCATCGATCAGCAGAATCGGCTGTTGATGGGCGGCCGTGGCCCGATGCGCTGGATCAACTCGCCCTCAGACGTCGCCTATCTCATGCGATATGCCGAGCGGCTATGGCCGCAGCTCAAGGGCGTGGCCTGGACCCACGGCTGGAACAGCCGGCTCGCCATCACCGGGGATCATTACCCGCATGTGCACGAGCCGGCGGACAACGTCCTGATCTCGCTCGGCTGCAATGGTCGCGGCGTCGCGCTCTCGACCGCGATGGGCGCGCAGCTCGCGCGCCGCCTGATCGGCGGCGCCAAGGCCGAGATCGACATGCCCGTCACCGGCATCAAGCCGATCCCGATGCACGCGTTCTGGCCTGTGGGCGTGACGACCGCGGTAATCGCGGGCCGGGTGCGCGACCGGCTGGGGATCTAAGCTCAGCCCTCCGCCACTGCATCGGCCCAGGGCTGGAAAATCTCGACCGCGCCAAAATTCGTGTCGCCGTCGCGCATCACCACGCTCGGGCAGGCGAATTTTTGCGGCAAGGACTGCACCCGCGCTTCTTCATAGTCGAAGCGCGCCGCGAGCGTCTCGCGTATGTCCGCCGACAGTCTGATATCGCCGATCACGATCGCGCCTTCGCTGGCGTCGATGCGCGGCTGATGGATGGCGGTATCGAGGTCCATGCCAAAATCCATCGCAAAGGACACGAGCTGCATCACCGAGGGCAGAATGCGGCGACCGCCGGAAGCGCCGACCGCGAGCCGCGTGCCGTCTTTGGTCTCGGCGATGACGGGCGTGTAGTTGGTGAGGCAGCGCTTGCCTGATGCGAGCGAGTTGGTGGTGCCCGGCGTCGGGTCGAACCACATGATGCCGTTGTTCATGGCGATGCCACTGTGCGGCGTCACGTATTTCGAGCCGAAGGATGACAGCAGCGTCTGCGTCACCGCCGCCATGTTGCCGTGGCGGTCGACCACGGAGAAATGGGTGGTGCAGGCGGGTGCCAGATATTCCGCGCCGAGCGAGCGCTTGCCGTCGGCATCCCCCATGTCCTTGAGCCGCTCGCGATAGGCCGATTGCAGGGCCACGGCATATTCGGCATAGGCGGCCGCATCCGGCGCGCTCGCCGGCTCCAAATTCTGTTGCAACAGGCGCAGCGCATGAGCCATCGTCGGTCCGGCCGTGAGCTCGGGCGTCGCAAAGACCTTGCCGCCGCGATAAGGAACCGCCAGCGGCTCGCGCAGATGGGCCCGGAACGCGGCGAGGTCCTCTACCGACAGCGAGCCACCGTCGGTATTGATGTCGGAAGCGATGCTTTTGGCGAGGTCGCCCTGGTAGAAGTCGCGCGGACCGGCGGCTGCGAGATGCGATAACGTCGCCTTCAGCGTGTCCAGCGGCAGTCGCGTCTCGGACTTGATGCCCCACGGCGCGCTCGGTGGCAGGCCGTCCTTCAGAAATGTTGCTGCGCTCGCGGGATAGCGTCGAAGGTCCGCCGCCGATGCCGTGATCATCAGCGTGGTCCACCAATCGACCAGTAGGCCTTCGCCGGCGAGGGCCGCTGCCGGCGCGACCAGATCTTTCCACGGCAGCGTGGCGTGGCGGCGATGCGCCTCCTCCATGCCGGCGACGACGCCGGGCACGGCAATCGCGCCGGGACCATGGATGTTGCGGTCGTCCTTCACCCGCTGCCAAGGGAACAGATCGGAGGCCGCGCCTTCGCCGCTGAGCGAATAGTCGGCGGCGCGCAGGCTTTGCGGCGCGCACATGCCGTAGTCGATCACCTCATAGCGATTTTCCGCGGCGCGGTAGAGCACCATCGCGCCGCCGCCGCCCATGCCGCTGTTCCAGGGCTCCAGCACGTTGAGCGCGAAGGTGGTCGCGACGATCGCGTCCACGCAATCTCCGCCCGCGGCCAGCACTTGTGCCCCCACTTCGGCCGCCCGCCGGGATTGCGAGGCGACGATGCCGCCTTTGGATGTGACGGCGGGCTTGCGGACGGTTTGGGCGCGGCTGAACTGGTGGGGCATGATGATGTCTGTGTGTCTTGGCTTGAATTGTCTGGGCTTCGTTGCGCTGAGCTCCGCAACTTGGCGGAGTGCGTGGACAATGACACATCACCCCCAACGAGAACATCGAAAGGGAGGCGCGACATGGCTGGTGTGAAGCAGGCGGGGGAGACGCCAAGACGCGAATGGCCGGGGCATAGGCGAGCGGAAGCGACGCCGTCCTTCGGACGGCTATGCCCGGGCATGACCAATTGAGAGACCGGTCAGTGGGGAGCAGAAGCCGCAGCGCTCAGCGGGCGCGATCCAGCCGGCTGGCCTGATACTTGGCGTGCCATTTCGGGCCGGGCCCGCGCATGTAGTGAAGCTCGGGGCGGTAGGGATTGCCCGCGACCCGGATCAACGTCTGCCATTTGGCGGCGACGAAGTTCAGGGGCTGGCGGAGCAGGCTCAATGACGGGAGCAACATGGCATCACCTCAGTGCGGCTTGCCGAGCATGGCAGCGAAGGGGAGGTCGAAGATCTCCTCGCCGTCGTCGCCGCTGATATGGATCACCCAGTCACGCCAATCCTCAGTGCCGGGCGTCAGGATCATCGAGCGCATGATCTGAGCGGCACGGTCGCGGGCCTCGTTCAGATTGGCGACGGGGGTGCCGTACCGATCGACCAGCGTGCCTTCGGCATTGGAACAATGGAAATACATCTGAACCATACACGCCTCCTCGGAAAGCGATTGGGACGGCAAAGCAATACCACCCGAAGCATTCGCGAAACATTCGGGCCGAGCCCGGTAAGGGAAACTACGGAGATTGGTCGGGACGAAGACCCCTGCGGGTTTGATCACAAGGGGGTGTTGATCAACTGGACGGCGTTGCCGCGGCATGGAACAACTTTGGACGGAAAGTCCGGGAGGCGCCGTGAACTACCTCACATTCTGGCGTCAACGCCGAAGCCTGCGCGCATGCGCGGCCGCCTTGGTGGTCCTCCTGACCCTCGCCTCGGTAGGCTCATCAGAACCGGTCCGCATGAGCGGCTATGCGATCGGTCCGGAGACCTGCGGCAGCGCCGATCTCGCTTTTCCAAAAATCCAGATCGACATGAAGGCGGGATTTTGCGCCGGTCTCGTCGCCAGCGAGGAGGATCGGCTGAAATTCCCGCGCTCGATTATCCAGGTACCGGGCCGTGACCTGTTCGTGGTCGCCGACATGGCCGGCTGGGGCCACACCGATGGCCGGCTGCTGCTGCTCGATCCGCATGCACCCCAAGGCCAGCGGTTCAGGGAATTGCTGACCGGTGTTGAGTATCCGTTCGGCCTCGTGATCGGCCCGGACAAGAAGCTCTATGCCTCGACCGCCGAGACGATCTTCCGGTTCGATCCGCTCGCCGACAATCCGCGCGACACGGTCGAGACCGTCATCCGTCACATGCCGGGCCGCCGGATCACGTTGCCCGACGGCACCAGGCTCGACGAGAGCGCGCATCCGTTCAAGCAGTTTGTGTTCGACAGGAACGGCCCGGTTGTTCGTCAATGTCGGCTCGCACAGCGACGACTGCATCACGCCGGCACCGATCACAAAGCCTTGCGCAGCGGCCGAGGGTGCTTCCGCGATGGCATCGATCTGGCTGTTCACGCCGCCCCCGGGCGGCGTCTTCCCGGCGTTGAAGCCTGGCGATACCGACCCGCCGCACAGCGTCTATGCGCGTGGCCTGCGCAATTCGATGGCGCTGGCGCTGCACCCGAACTTTCCCGATGCCGGCTATGCCTTCCTGCAAGCCGAGAACGGCCG
The DNA here is from genome assembly GCF_054056815.1 of Bradyrhizobium sp. LB13.1. Classification (NCBI taxonomy): domain Bacteria; kingdom Pseudomonadati; phylum Pseudomonadota; class Alphaproteobacteria; order Hyphomicrobiales; family Nitrobacteraceae; genus Bradyrhizobium; species Bradyrhizobium sp. LB13.1. Next base: position 1,865,717 of record NZ_JBSRYQ010000001.1, read on the forward strand.
CGACCTGCCTGACATCTTCAAGCCGAACGAGGAGATCAACGCGATCGAGCAGGGCCGGCACTATGGCTGGCCCTATTGCTACGATTTGTCGACGCCGAGCCCCGAGTTCAGGATCGTATTGCAGTCGGGGGTCTACAGATCGCTGTGCACCGCCAACGCTCTCTACAAGGCGCCGTTCTCGCTGCTGCCGCCGCATGGCGCGCCGCTCGCGATGCTCTATTATCACGGCGCGAAATTTCCGGAGCTCGAGGGCAAGCTGCTGGTCGGCCTGCATGGCTATCGTCCGACCGGCAGCCGTGTCCTCGTCTACGACGTTGACGACCACGGCTTCCCGAAGTACGCCCCGGCCCCGGTGCGTTACCACGTCAGCTGCGCGGCCGATCCGACCCACAGCTTTCAGACCGACGCCGGCGACGTCGCCGCCGCGCCGTTCGAGGAACTGATCGCCGGCTGGCACCGCGTCAATGGCGCGCGGCCGCAGGGCGCTCCGGTCGGCATGACGGTCGCGGAAGACGGCGCAATCTGGCTGGTCGAGGACAAGAACCAGACCGTGATCCGGATCGACCGTGCCGCGGGTGATGCGACGCCGCCGCTGCCCTGCGACATGCGCAGCCAGGCGCTGATTGATCAACTTGCGAACTTCGTTGCCGGGGACGCGCAGAACGGTGTCCGCCTCACGATGTTGCGCAAGGGCCTCGTCGAGAAGCACTGCGTTGGCTGTCACTCGGATTTCGGGCTGAAGCCCGGCCAATCGGACGCACAGAAGGACGCGACGGTGCTTCGCTTCATGCTGTCGCAGGACGGCTGGATCTATCCGGGTGATCCCGATTCCGGCAAGCTGCGCACGCGGCTTCGTGGGTTAGGCGCGGAGAAGCTGATGCCCCCGGGCGGGGAAAAATTGCCGAAGACCGAGCCCGGCTATGCGGGCCTGCGCGACACGGCGGATCTGCTGGTGGCGAAAATGGTTCCGGGCACCCGGATGCGGATCAAGTCCGGCCCGCCGCAGCGCAAGTTCTTTGGGAAAACGAACAAGGAATGCGGCGAAATACCGGCCGCCAAGGTCGTCGTCGTGACACAAAGGAACGTTGTAGACAAACCCGGCTTCAGCCGCTTCTTTCGGCCGGCCGATCCCTATCTGAATGGCGAGTGCAGCGACGACGATGGCTATTACATCCGGCAGGAATTTCTGGTGCCTGTGCAGTAGCGTTCTTCTCGTCCTTGCGACGGCACCGGCCCGGGCGGAAACAAAGCTGTTCGAAAGCGTGCAAGTGACGCCACCGGGCGAATACACCTTCGGCATCGAAGGGCCGGCCGCCGACCTCGACGGCAATCTCTTTGTCGTCAATTTTGGCAAGCCCGGCACCATCGGCAAGCTGCCCGCGGGCAGGGCGACGTCGGAGCCGTTCACGGTGCTGCCCGAGGGCAGTGTCGGCAACGCCATCCGCTTCGCGCGCGACGGCACCATGTTCATCGCCGACTACAAGAAGCACAACATCTTCGCGATCCCGAAGGGATCAACCGACCCCGCGATCTGGTTTCATTCCGACGAGATGAACCAGCCCAACGACATCACGATCGCCCGCGACGGCACGATCTATGCGAGCGATCCGAACTGGAAGGGCAGGGAAGGTCACATCTGGCGTATTGCGAAAGCTGCCGACGGAACGGTGCAGGGACAGGTCATGTCGGCGCCGCGCGCGATGGGCACCACCAACGGCATCGATCTCAGCCCTGATGGCAAGACGCTCTATGTCGGCGAATCCAGCAACGGCCAAATCTGGTCCTACACCATCAGCGGCAACGAGCTGACAGGCGCAAAACTCGTCAAGGCGTTTCAGCCCGACACCGTCGATGGTTTGCGCACCGACGTGGCCGGCCGCCTCTATGTCGCGCGCATTCTCAAGGGCACGATCACGTTGATGAAGGCCAACGGCGCGGTCGAGCGGGAGATCGCGTTGAGGGCCAAGGAGCCGACCAATCTTGCCTTCGGCGGCAGCGACGGCAAGACCGTCTTCGTCGCCCAGCGTCAGGGCGGCTTCGTCGAGTCCTTCCGCACCGACCAGCAGGGCCGCGAGCACTGTCTTCAGCGCGGGCGCTGCTGAGCATCAGAGGCGATCTGCTTCCGGCGCAGGGCGGTGCGACGGGGGGCATTCTTCTTGCTTGCGTCTGGCCGCCGCAGGGATTTAGACCACTGTGGCACCATCAAAGCGACCACGGAGTGTCTGAGTGAAAGCTGTCCATACCGAACTGCATCGCAGCCACGATCCGCAATTCTTCCTGGTCCGCGGTGTCGTCAAGCGCACCACCGAGCAGCCTGAACGTGCCGACCGCCTGCTCAAGGGGCTGAAGGACGGCAAGCACCAGCTGGTCGAACCGACCACATTCGGGCAGGGGCCCCGCGCGCGCATTCACAGCCCGGAATATCTGTCGTTCCTGAGCGAAGCTTGGGAGGCCTGGACCGCGCTCGGCGATTCCGGTCCGGAGATGATCGGCAACATCCATCCGGTGCGCCATGCCGCGACTTATCCCACTCACATCATAGGCCGGCTCGGCTGGCACACCGCCGACACCGCGGCGCCAATCGGGGCGGGCACATGGGCTGCGGCCTGCGCAGCCGCCGACGTCGCGGTCACCGCGGCACAGATGGTGCTGGACGGCGAGGATGCGACCTATGCTCTCTGCCGTCCGCCCGGCCATCACGCCTATCGCGACATGGCCGGCGGCTTCTGCTTCCTCAACAACAGCGCGATCGCGGCGGCGCATCTGCGGCAGAGGCACGAGCGTGTCGTGATCCTCGACATCGACGTCCATCACGGCAACGGCACGCAAGGCATCTTCTACGCGCGGCCCGATGTCTACACGGTCTCGATCCATGCCGATCCCGTCGCGTATTATCCTTACGTGTGGGGCTACGCCCATGAGCGCGGTGAAGGTCCCGGCCTCGGTACCAACCTCAATATCCCCCTGGCGATCGGCACCGGCGACGACGGTTACATCCAGGCCATGGACGTCGCGCGCAAGGCGATCGAATCCTTTGCGCCCGGCGCCCTCGTCATCGCGCTTGGCCTCGATGCCTCCGAGCACGATCCGCTGAAGGGATTGGCCGTCACCACGCCCGGCTTCCGCCGCATCGGCCAGGCCATCGCGAAGATGGGCCTGCCGACCGTGTTCGTGCAGGAGGGCGGCTATCTCTCGGATATTCTGGGCGCGAACCTGACCTCGGTGCTGGCGGGATTCGAAGAGGCGCGGTGAGGGGGCAGCCTCCTAATCTTTGAACAGGATCTGCTCCAGCAGGTCGACCCGCCTGATCCGGATGCTGTTGCCGTCGATGGCAATGATGCGGCGGTTCTGGAAGCGCTTCAGCATCATCGTGACCCATTGCCGGGTCGAGCCGACCATGGCCGCGATCTGGTCATGGGTGATCTTGCGGTTGATGACGATGCTGTCGCCATCGGCGACGCCATGAAGCTCCGACAAGGTGAGCAGGAACTGCGCCAGCCGTTCGATCACCGAGCGCGTGCCGAGGATCTGCGCCATCAAGGAGTAGCACTTGCCCTTGGCGATCAGGCCGTCGATCAGCGCCAGCGCGAAGCTCGGCATGGCGGTCAACAACTTCTCGAGCGCAGGGCCGGAGAGTGCCGTGATCTCACAGGCCTCGATCGCAATGCCGGACCACATGTGAATGCCGCCGCCAGAAATCTCCGGACCGCCGATGAAATGTCCAGGCGTCCAGTAGGCGAGTGTGATTTCGCGCCCCGAGGGCGCTGTATAATAGACCCGCACCTGACCGCCGCGGATGATGAAGATGCCGTCGTGGCCGTCGCCCTGGCTGAATACCATCCCGCCCTGGGGCACCGTGATCGCGCGGCCGGCCGCGTGAACGCGCGATTGCTCGAGCGGCGACAAACGGCCGAGGAAATGCGCACCGACATTCAATCCGTCGATTGTCTCGCTCATGAACAGCGCCGAGCTCGCCGTCTTCGCACGTGTACCGCGGACGGTATGCGTCTTCTCGCGGTCGGTCCAGTCGAACTGAACGCCTGGGTGAGGCCGGTCGGCGAAAACGGCAGGCTCGATCGCGGCAGCTTCCTTGAGTATGGTCATCGCAATCCGTTTAGGTCTCAGAGGTCTTGCGAACAGGTAAGAGCGGCGGTGGTGCGATGTCCATCTCTTTGCGATCGTTCCAAATCACTTAGCAAAGCTTGATACGCGCGACGATCGACCGCGAAACGTTTCCTCTGCCGATGGCTTTGTCTTGAGAAAATCCTTTGCGCCGCTGCATGACGAAATCACGACGTGAGCGGTCTGCGACAGCGATGCAAGTAATTGCTTCAACCCTGGCGCCACGCCTTCGATAGTCCCAGCTCGCGTCGCCGCCGGCATGGGCCGGCCTCCGAGGACAGTTTGATGATCGATTTGAGCTCTGTGAGAATGAGTGCAGCCGTCATGGCCATCACCGTCGCCATGTTGGGTCCGTCGCAGGCCGAGACGATCCGGGTGGCGGTCGGCACGCAGGATACGACCATCAACTGCGCGACCGGCGGGCTGCTCATTCGCGAGCTGAAGCTGCTGGAGAAATTCCTACCCCGTGACGGCAAGTACAAGGATGTGGCCTACGACATCCAGTGGAAGAACTTTACCAGCGGCGCGCCGCTCACCAACGAGATGGTCGCAGGCAAGCTTGATTTCGGCGCGATGGCGGATTTTCCAGGATCGCTGAACGGCGTTGCGTTCCAGAAGGCGGGGCGCCGCAGCCTCTTCATCAGCGTGCTGTCCGGCAGCACCAAGGGCAGCGGCAACGGAATCGTGGTGCCGTTAAATTCGCCGGTGCAGTCGCTCGACGAGCTCAAAGGCAAGACCATCTCCGTACCCTTTGCCTCGACCTCGCACGGCATGTTGCTCCGCGCCATCGAGGCCAAGGGCTGGAATCCCGAGACCGATGTCAAGATCATCACGCAGGCGCCCGAAGTTGCAGGGCCGGCCTTGCAGACCGGCAAGATCGAGGCGCATGCCGATTTCGTCCCGTTCGCCGAACTGTTTCCGTGGCGCGGCTTTGCGCGCAAGATTTTTGACGGCGCGCAGGCAAACGCGCCGACGTTCCACGGCGGACTGGTCGACGCCGACTATGCCGTAAAATACCCGGAGATCGTCGTCGCCTATTTACGCGCTGCGCTCGAGGCGGATCGCCTGATCGCGGAGGAGCCAGAAAAGTACAGTGAGCTGATCGCGAAGGTGACCGGCATTGACGCCGAGGTCGACTATCTCTTCCACGGCCCGCTCGGTCTTCAGACCCGTGACGTGACCTGGAAGCCGGAATACCGCCAGGCAGTCGCAACCTCGATCAAGACGCTGAAGCTGCTCAAGCGGGCGGATAGCGATCTCGATATCGACCAGTTCGTCACGGACAAGTTCATCCGCGTGGCGGCCGCTCAAGCGGGGCGGGATTACGACTCCGAGCTGACGAATTATGCGCAGCTTCCGCTTCGGGCCATGGACGCGGCGACGGGCGCCGAGATCGGCGACATCACCCGCGTTGCGCAGATCTGGGTCAGGGATGAGGCTCATGTGCGCCATTACGCGTCGCCCGAGAACGCGCTCAAGGCGCTCGCCGGCCTTGAGAAGGACGGCAGGATCATCCGCGTCGTCTACGCTCAGGATCGTGAGAGCGGCATCAAGCTGTTTGCAAACCAGGCCTGGTTCGTGCGATCGTCCAGCGGCGAGCTGAGCGCGTTCCTGCTCAAGGACGCGGCCGAACGCTGGTCGAAGCAGCATGGCGGCGCGGTGCTCGACTTCACGGCGGCGCGTGAGTCGCTCATTGCGAGCCGGTGAAGCGATGGCCATCGTAATCCAGGCGCGGCCCGCTGGCATCCGATGGGTGATCCGCGGCCTGTCGATCCTTGCCTGCATCGCCCTGTGGCAGGTCGCTTCGACGACCCACCTCAATCTGGGGATCGTCACCTTCCGCAACGTGCCGCCGCCGGTCGAGGTCGTTCAATCCGCCGTCGCCTTGTTTCGGTCGCCAAAACTGACAGCGCATATCTCCAATAGTCTCTGGCGCGTGTTCGCGGGCTACGGTGCGGCGGTGGTGATCGGCGTGATCCTGGGTTTTGCGATTGGCCGGTCGCGTGCCGCGAGCGACCTGTTGCTGCCGCCGCTCGAATTGCTGCGGCCGATACCGGCGGTGGCGTGGATACCGCTCTCGATCCTGATGTTCCCGTCGTCCGAGCTGTCGATGATTTACATCACCTTCATCGGCGCCTTGTTTCCGATCGTGCTGAACACGGTCCATGGTGTTGCGAATGTCGACCGCCGGCTGGTCGCCTCCGCCCGGAGCCTCGGTGCAGGCGGTTTTGCGATTCTCACGGAAGTGGTGTTGCCGGACGCCGCGCCGAGCATCGTCACCGGGCTTGCGATCGGTATGGGGACGTCGTGGTTCTGTCTCGTCACCGCGGAAATGATCTCCGGTCAATTCGGGATCGGCTATTATACCTGGGAGGCTTACACGCTGCAGAATTATGCCGACATCATCGTCGGCATGCTGATCATTGGCCTGCTCGGCATGGGCTCCAGCTGGCTGCTGACGACCGCCGGGCGGCTTCTGATGCCCTGGCGCAGCTCAAGAGTTAGACGATGAAAGGCGTGGCGCGATGAACATTCGGGTCGCGGATGTCGACGCGAAGAGCGTCGGTCGCATCGACATTGCTGATGTCTCGATCTCGCTCGGCGAAGGCAGCGATGCGTTCGAGGCGGTGAGTGGTCTCGACTTTGCCATCGCGCCGGGCGAGCTCGTCTGCATCCTCGGTCCCTCCGGCTGCGGCAAGTCCACGCTGCTCGGCGCACTGGCCGGACATCTGCCGATTACGGCCGGCCGACTCGCGATCGATGGGCAGAAGGTCCAGGGACCGAGTCCGGACCGTGGCATGGTGTTTCAACAGCACACGCTGTTTCCCTGGAAGCGGGTGCGCGACAATGTCGCCTTCGGCGCGAAGATGCGGGGCCTGGCGAGAAGAGAGCGCGACCGCGCCGCCGACACCATCCTGAAGCTGGTCGGCCTTTCCGGCTTCGAGGCGTTCTATCCGGCGCAACTGTCGGGCGGCATGCAGCAGCGCGTCGAAATCGCGCGGGTCCTGATCAACCAGCCGCGGGTGCTGCTGATGGACGAACCTTTCAGTGCGCTGGACGCGCAGACGCGCGCCATGATGCAGGAGGTCCTGCTCGACATCTGGGGCAAGATCCCGACCACCACGGTCTTCGTCACCCACGATATCGACGAGGCATTGTTCCTCGCCGATCGCATCGTTGTGATGAGTGCGAGGCCCGGCCGGGTGATTGAGGATGTCGTGCTGCCCTTCGCACGGCCACGCAGCCACGATCTCGTGACCGAGCCCGAGTTCGTGCGCCTGAAGCGGCATGTCATGCAGCTTCTACGGCGGCCGGAAGGCAGCGAGCCGTTGGCACGGCTCAGTCCGCTCGGCGTCTGACCTCAAAACATTCCGCTCGCCGCGAGCGCCTTGCAGACGTGCTGCATCTCGGTCTCGTCTGCGACCATGTCGAGCATGATCGTGGTGAGCCCCTTCGCCGCAAACTCCTTCAGCTTCGCGCCGATCTCGGCGTAGCTGCCGACGAGGTAGGGACAGTCGGCCTGGAAGGTCAGGAACGGCAGCAGCCAGTAGCCATTGTCCGCGAGCTCGCCGCTCTGGCCCTCGAACAGGCGCCGCTTCCACACGGAATCGCTGTTCTCCACGGTGAGCGCGAGCAGCTCACGATCGTCGGGGTTGTCGTGGAAACGCACCTTCGCCGCTTGCCGGGCTTCGTCGCGTCCCTCGCGCGCAAAAATTCCAAAATTCATGCCTGATACATCGAGGCCGCCTTCAAGATCGGGCGGCAGCATCTGCATCTTGATGCAGCCGGTCTCCTTCGCCACGCGCTGTGCCGGCTCGGACTGGCCGGCGACCAGAAATTCCGGCATCAGCTCCGGCGGCAGGCGCGGGCGCAGTTGCAGATTGCTTGCGCGGTAGAACCGGCCCGCGAAAGTCGCTGGCCGCGGGCTTGCCAGCAATTGGCGCATCAGCGCGACGAATTCGCCGAGCCGGACATAGCGGTCGGCATGCGACTGCTCGTCGCCCAGCCCCTGCAGATCGCTGACCGCGGTGCCCGTGATCATGTTGAGATAGACCTTGCGGCCATGGAGCTGCGCAAAGGACGAGACGAATTTCGCCGCCGTGAACGGGTGCATGTAGACCGGATTGACCGCGATCAGCGGCGAGGACCGCGTCGTTTCCGCCATGATGTGCTGGGCCATCGCCCAGGGCTCGACGAACACGTCGTTGCCTTCGAACAGAAGGATGCCTTCAAAGCCGTTGCGGTCGGCAAACTGGGCCACGCGCATCAGCTCGCCGACATATTTCTCGGGATCGCGGTTGCGCGAAATCGCGGGAAAGACGCGCAGCCGCGGCGGCGTCATTCAGCCGCTTCCTGGAGCGGCCAGGCATTGCGGGTGATGGGCAGGCCGCCGGTGGCGCGGGAGCCGTCGGCGATCGCGAGGCGATGCGAGGGCGACGGCGAGAATAGCTGGAATCGCCACCCTTGCGGATCGTCGGCGATATCGGGCTTGAAGCTGATCTCGATCGCCTCTCGCGACACCTGCATCGCGAAGGCGTCGAGCGGCAAATTGAGGCCGAAACCCCTGGCCTTCAAATAAGCCTCCTTGAGCGTCCAGTAGTCGAAGAAGAAGCGCTCGATCGCGGCGGGCTCCGGAAGTCCACGCAGGGTTTCGACTTCTTCCGGCGCGAAGAACCGAAGCGCGGTGGACAGCGGCGCGACGCGCCGTGACACGGTCTCGACGTCGACGCCGACGGTCTCATGCCCTGACACGACGCAGGCAACGCAGCCATCGGCATGGGACAGGCTGAAATGCAGCGCGCTCGAGATCTTGGGCGATGCGACAAACGGCCTCCCGTAACGCCCGTCCGCAAATGACCAGTCGGTGGGCGGGACATTCGGCGCGACGTGCGAGAGCGCAAGCCGCAACATCGCGTGCGCGAAGATATACTGCCGCCGGTGCCGTTCGAACTTGAAGCGGTCGGCTCGTACCCGTTCGTCGACCGAGAGCAAACGCCGGCACGTATCGACCGCACCCGGCGCGTCAAAAGTCTCGATCAGTCCGACAAACAGTTCAATCCTGTCGTCTGCCATCAATTGGGCCCATGGCGTCAGGCCGGGGCCAAATCCCCTGCCATGATGGAAGAATCAACTGAGCAAGAATCAACTGAGCGGACCGCTTCTAGCGGTCCACTCGGGCGAATCCTTGTCGATTGCTGGTCGGTTTACGGGCGCAAGCTTGTGCGAGACACCAACTCGGCAAGCGAGCGGCCCATTTCCGAAACTGAAGCCTGAAGATTTCGAGCGGCGTCCGGGCCGCCGAGCCTTACTTCTTCTTCTTCTTGGCCTTCTTGGAGCTGCCGAGCATCGAAATGCTGGCGTCGACGTCCTTCAGCGCGGACTGCAGCTTCTTCTTCTCGGCGCCGAGCAGCTTCTGCAGGGCCTTGCGGTCCTTGTCGCTCAACGAGGCGCCCTTGGTAAATTTGATGAAACCCATAACTAACGCTCCCGGTTGAAAATAATCGTCCAAATCAAAACGCGAGAATAATCTCGCGCGGTGGCACCAAATAATCAAGATGCAACTTGGTCATTCACAGCTATGGCGAGTGAACCCGTATTCGCCCGTGCTTTGCGGCCGGTCATGCCGCCCTGCGATTGAGCAATCGGCCGAGCGGCGCGTTGGGTTGAGCGACGGCGGCCCCGAGCAGCGCCACGAGATCCTCCATCCACAGGCCGACCGTAGCGCCATCGAGCAGCTCGCTCTTGTAATTGCATGAACCGGTGATTCCGGTCGGCCGCTCCTTGAGCATCAGCGACAGCCAGGTCTGGTCGATCGGCAGCACCGGCTGGCCTTCGCGCGCGATGTTGCCGATCGACGCCGTCGTGAGATCGGGCAGATCGAGCGGCTGGCGCAGCGGATTTTGCAGCGTGAAATAGACCTGGAGCAGCGAGGCCGGATTGACCCCCTCCTGCTCCAGATGATCGGCCAGGATGTTGAACGGCAGCTCCTGGCGCGCATACGCGTCGAGCACGCTCTGACGGACCCGGGCCAGGGCCTGCACGAACGACAGCTCCGGCGTGATTTTGGTGCGAACGATCACCGTGTTCTCGAACGGACCGACGATCCGGTCGGTGTCCGGCTGGGCGCGATTGGCCATGGCGGTGGCGATCGAGATGTCGTTGTGGCCGGTCCGCGCCAGCAGCAGGGCTTTCAGGCCGGTCAGCAGGCACATGAACAGCGTGCAATTGTGCTGGCCGGCGAACGCGGTGAGCCGGCCGATCAGCTCACGTTCGAGACTGACCGGACGGTGCCCCGTGGACGCGCCCGGGCTTGATTCCCGGTCGAAAACGGGTGTCGCCCCGCGCAAATTCTCCGTCCATTCGGTCGCCTGACGGCGGGCGGCATCGGTGCCGCACCACCAGTGCTGCCAGCGCACGACGTCCGAAAAGGCCGGCGGCAGTTTCGGCAGCGGCACCGACGGATAGCCGGCCAGCGCCGCATAGCGGTGGGACAATTCCTCGAACAGCACGCCGATCGACCAGCCGTCGACGATTGCGTGATGCAACGTCAGCAGCAACACATGATCGCCGTCGTGGAGCCGCAACAGCCGGGCGCGCAGCAGCGGCGCGCGCTTGGTGTCGATCGGGGCATAGGTCTCCTGTTCGATCAGGAGATCGATCTTGCGGAGCTCCAGCGCCTTGCGCCGCTTGTTGTTGTGGGGCTGACCATCGCCGATCGTCTCGACAGTCAGAACGCGGCCGAAGGTGCCGGGCGCGGCGATGCAGCTGACGGGCCCCCCGCCGCTCCAGCCGAAACTGGTTCGCAGCGATTCGTGCCGGTGCACGACATCGTCGATCGCCTGCGCCAGGGCGGCCAAATTGAGCGGCCCCTGGAGACGAAAGGCGAAAGGCAGGTTGAACAGCGGCAGTCTGGGAAGATTCTGCTCGATCCGGAGCATCTGGTCCTGCGCGATCGACAGCGCGGGAGGGCCGCTTTCGGCCAGGCTCGCTCTCGCCAATCTTGCTGCGCTTGCAACCGGCTTGCGCGGCTTTGCCGCCGCGGCCTCGTCGACCCGCCGGGCAAGCTCTTCGATCGTCGGTGCCTCGAAGATGGTCTTGATCGGCAGCGACATGCCGAGCGCACGGGCGACGCGCGCCATCGCCTGGCCGGCCAGCAGCGAATGGCCGCCGAGGTCGAAGAAATTGTCGGTGACGCCGAGGCTCTCGACCTTCAGCAGGTCGATCCAGATGTCGGACAGCACCTTTTCGGTGAAGCCCCGCGCCGGCACGGCCGCATCAGGTTCGGGCGCTTCCTGCTGCGCCGGCGCCAGCAGCGCGGTCCGGTCGATTTTGCCATGGGCGTTGAGCGGTACCTGATCCAGGAACAGGAACGCGGACGGGATGGCATGGCCCTGCAGCCGGCTCTTCAGGAATTCGCGCAACTCGCTGGCGCTGCTCCGGCTGCCTAACCTTGCGACGACATGGGCGATCAGCCTGACATCGCCGCTTGCTTCGCGACGCGGCTCGACGATGCCGGCGCGCACACTCGGATGGTCGGCAAGCGCGTTCTCGATCTCCTTGAGTTCGATACGGTAGCCGCGAATCTTGACCTGATGGTCGGCGCGGCCGAGGCATTCGATCGTGCCGTCGGCGCGGCGGCGGGCTAGGTCGCCGGTCCGGTACAGCCGGCTGCTTGCTTTGCGCGAGAACGGATCGGGCAGGAAGCGCTGCCGGTTCTGTGCGGGGTCGTTGACATAGCCGCGGCCGACACCGGCGCCGCCGATGCAGAGCTCGCCGGTCACGCCGACCGGTTGCGGCTGCAGGCCTGCGTCGAGCACGTAGAGCTGGGTGTTCGGCAGCGGCGCGCCGACCGGGACATTGCCCGTCGTGGTCGCCGGCGGCTTGGTCAGGCGATGCAGCGAGACGTCGTCGGAACATTCCGACGCGCCATAGGCATTGATCAAGGGCACTTTCGGAGAGCGCGCGAACCAGGCCTTGCAGAGATCGACCGGCAGCGGCTCGCCGGTCGAGATCAGGAGGCGCAGCCTCGCAAAGGCGCGTCGGATCGGTGCCTCGTCCACGCGATCGAGGATCACGCGCAGCAGCGATGGGACGATCTCGAGCACCGTGATGCCCTCGCGCTCGATCTCCCGCGCGAGCAAAATCGGGTCCCGCACGGTCGCGCTGCCGCAGACATGAACGCGCGCGCCGACCATGGGCCCCGCGAGGAACTGCCACACCGAGATGACAAAGCTCTGCGGCGCGGTCTGCGCGATCACGTCCCGGAACGAGAGGCCGAACTCGGAGATGAGCGAGGCCAGATGGTTCGAAAGCCCGCGCTGCTCGATCATGACGCCCTTCGGCGCGCCGGAGGATCCGGAGGTATAGACGAGATAGGCGAGGCTGGAAGCCTTGCGCCGCGCCGCGCGGGCTGGCTTGGTCAGTCCTGGCGTGATCGCGTCTTCGAGCGCGGCAATCTGGATGCGCTCGACCAGCGGTTCGAGCAGCGCCTCGACCATGGATGACTGCGCGCGTCCGGTCAGCAGCATGCGGGCACAGCTCGATCCGAGGATGGTCGCGATCCGCGCCGGCGGGTGGTCGGGATCGAGATTGAGGAAGGCCGCGCCCACGCGCTGCACGGCGATCATCGCGGCGAGCAGGTCGGGCCCGCGATCCGCAAGCAAGGCGACCACGGCCTCGGCACCTACGCCCTCCCGGGCCAGCCAGCGCACGGCCGCCTGGCTGCGGCGCGCCAACTCGCGATAACTCAGGGATGTGCTGCCGTCCGACACCGCGATCGCGTTCGGCGTTTTCCTGGCCTGACGGTCGAAGCGTTCGCTTAGGTTGTCGCGCGAGGTGACATTGGCCGGCACGCCGCGGCCTTGCGCCAGCAGCTGCCGGCGTTCCGCCGCGGTCAGGAGTGGCAGGTGCGAGATGCGCTGCTCCGGATCGGCGATGACGGATTTGAGAAGCGTCTTGAACTGAGCGGCCATGCCCTCGATCGTCGCTGCGTCGAACAGATCGGTGGCATATTCGAAGAATCCGGTGAAACGACCGTCGGCCTCGACCAGTTCGAGCGTGATGTCGAAGCGCGCCACCTTTGGATCGATCTCGATCCGCCGCGTCGACAGGCCGGAGAAACGTGCCGCCTCGATCGATGCGTTCTGGAGGATGAACATGATCCGGAACAGCGGATTGCCGTCGCTCCGACGCGCGATCTGAAGCGCGCGCAGGACTTCCTCGATCGGGAGGTCCTGGTTGCGGTAGGCATCGAGCGTGACCTGCCGCACCCGTCGCAACATGTCGCCGAAGCTCGGATCGCCGCTGAAATCGTTGCGCAGGATCAGGGTGTTTGCCAACAGCCCGATCAGCCGCTCGCTCTCGATCTGGTTACGGTTGGCGATGAGCGATCCCGTCGCGACATCCTCGTGGCCGGTGTGGCGGAATAGTAGGCACTGGAACACCGCGAGCAGGGTCATGAAGGGCGTGACGCCCTGGTTCTGGCTCAGCGCATGCAGGTCGGCCGACAGCGTCCTGGAGAACTCGAGATAGCGACGGGCACCGTGTCCGCTCCAGACCTCCGGCCTTGACCGGTCGGTCCGCAGCGGCAGCGTGGTGACGCCGTCGAGCTGCGCCCGCCAGTAATCGAGTTGCTCCTTTGCCGCAGGCGTCTGCGCCCAGCTCTGCTGCCAGAGCGCAAAGTCGCGGTACTGGAAGGCGGGCGAAGGCAGTGCCATCACGTCGTTCTTGCGCGCTGCCGAATAATGGGCGGCGAGTTCTTCCCAGAACAGCCGCTGCGACCAGCCGTCGGTGACGAGGTGATGGACGTTGACCACCAGCGCATGGCTGCTTTTGTCGAACGACAGCAGCGTGACCTTCAGCGGCGGCTCGCGCGCAAGGTCGAACGGATATTGCGCGAGCTTGAGGGCCTCGCGCCTGATCACAGCAGCTCGCTTGTGCGCGGAGCAGGGCTTGAGCTTGATCCGCTCGAACCGCGGCGGCGATTGCAGCACAAGCTGCGCCGGCTCACCCTCGCGTTCGACGAAGACCGACCGCAGTGCCTCATTGCGCGCAGCGACCGCAGTGAGGGCGGCAGAAAGCGCGGCGACGTCGACCTGGCCCTTGAGGAGCGCGACTTCGACGACGTTATAATTGTAGCGCGTTGGGTCGAGCCGCGAGAGCACGTACATCCGCTGCTGCTGGAACGACAGCGGCGCGTCTGTTTCCGCGGCTTTGCGCCAGGCCGGCAGCATCGTCTCGCGATGGGTTGTGGCGGTCTCGATCCGGGCCGCCAGGGCTGAGGCCGTGGCGCAATCAAAGATGTCCTCGAGCGAGAAATCGACGTTGAAACTTTCGCGCAGGCGCGAGCGCATCTGTGTGGCCGCGAGCGAGTCCGCGCCGAGCGCAAACACGTCCTGATCGATGCCGACCTGTGGTAGCTCCAGCAGCCCGGCCCAAATCCCCGCGAGCTGGGTCTCCAGTTCGGTTCGTGGCAGCCGCGTCTCGTCGCCGCCGTCCACTGTCACGACCAGCTCGGCGAGCGCATTGCGCTTGACCTTGCCACTGGCGCCTTTCGGCAGCGTGGCGACGCTGCGGATCAGGCTCGGCACCTTGTAGGCCGCGAGTCGTTTTCCGCGCGAACTGGCGCAACTGATCCGAGGTCGCCTCGGAATTCGACCGCAGCACCACGACCGCGGCGACATTCTCGCCGAGCTTCTGGTGCGGGACGGCAAACACGCCGGCCTCCAGCACCGCAGGATGACTGAGCAGGACCTCTTCGACCTCCAGCGGCGAGATCTTCTGCCCGCCGCGGTTGATGACGTCCTTGATACGGCCGACGATGAAGAGATAGCCGTCGGCGTCGAGATAGCCGAGATCGCCGGTCCGGAACCAGCCGTTGCGGAAGGCCACCTGTGTTGCCGCCTCGTCATTATAATAGCCGCGGCTCATATTCGGTCCGCGAAGCATGATTTCGCCGTGCTCGCCGCTCGCGAGCGTACGGCCGGTCTCATCCATGATCGCGATCTCGGGGCCCGCGGCGCGGCCGACCGATCCGACCTTGCGCAGCTCGAACGGATTGGCCGCGATCTGTGAGGCCGCCTCCGTCATGCCGTAGGTTTCGAGCACGGGAACGCCGAACGTCGCCTCCAGCCCCTCGAGGATCGCAGGCGCAAGCGAGGCGGAGGCCGAGCGGATCACGCGCAACGACGACGATCGGGCAAGGTCCGGGTTCGCTTCCGCCGCCGTCAGCAGCGCGCGATGGATGGTCGGCACTGCCGTGTACCAGGTGGGTTGCAGCTGCCGCATCCAGCCGAAGAAGGAGGATGCGTCGAAACCGTCGGTGCAGATCACGCTGGAGCCCGCAGCCAGCGCCGTGAGCAGACCGGAAATCAGACCATGGGCGTGAAACAGAGGTAGCGCGTTCAGCAGGCGATCGTGCGACGTCAGCGACAGCGCGCGGCCGGCGTTGTAAGCGGAGAGGCACACATTGCGGTGCGTCAGCGGCACCATCTTCGGCCGCGCTGCCGTGCCCGATGTCAGCAGGATGAACGCGTCGTCGTCGCCGCGCGAGGCGCCGCCGTTGTTTGCCGGCCCAACCGGCGGTCCGACAAACGTGCAGCCGCCGAGATCGTCTTGCGGCCCCGGCACGAAATCGATCACAGCGATATCGAGCGCTTTCGCGACGTCACGGCTCGCCGAGTTCGTATCAGCCCGGGTGATCAGCGCCGTCAACTTCAATTCGCTGAAATAGCGTTGCAGCTCGTCCGCCGTCAGGTCGGGATTGACGGGAACGCAGGCGCAGCTCGAGGCGACCGCGATCAGGGCCAGTGCGCTGTCGGCGCCACGCGGCAGCGCAACCGCGACCCGGTCGGAAGGGACTATGCCGAGCCCGCGCAGCGTACGGACGAGATCCTGCGTCCGGTCGCCAATCGCGCCGTAGTTGAGGACCGGCCGGCCAGGGGCGAGGAGGGCGGGCGCCGCCGGCGTCTTGCGGGCATGGAAAACGAGAAGGCCGCCGATATCCGCGAATATCTTCGTTTCGGCCGTTATGCTGGCTGACCCCTGCGGCGCTGGGAATGTGACGTCCGACAATTCCGTTCCCTTTTGATCCGATTGGGCTATTCTTCCAAGAAGTAAGGGAACGCGTCCAGTCTGAGGTGAAGTTTTGGTCCCAAAATCTGTGGTTGAGGGGCCCTTAGCGCTTCGACGGAGTGATGGTCGGGCAGAAATCACCATGCTGGAGAATGAGCCGGTCACGGGAAGGGAAGGCGGGCTGAAGCGCTGGCTCGAAGGCGTCGGTCTCGGCCACTATACCGATCTCTTCGCAGAGCACCGTCTCGATCTCGACGTCATGGGAGATCTGACCGAATCCGATCTGGTCGAGCTCGGATTGCCGCTCGGCGATCGGAAGCGGCTCCAGCGGGCCATGACCGCGTTGTTCCGGGCCGAAACAGCGGAGAAGTCCGACGCGGCGGCTCGCCCTCAACCCCGCACGGAAGTCGGGGCCGAGCGGCGTCAGCTCACCACCATGTTCTGCGACATGGTGGATTCCACTTCGCTGTCGGTGCAGTTCGATCCCGAAGACGTGCGCGACATGATCGCGAGCTTCCGCGAAACCTGTGTCCGCGTGGTGAAGCACTACGAGGGTTTTGCCGCTCGCTTCGTCGGCGACGGTATTTTGGTCTATTTCGGCTATCCGACCGCACATGAGGACGACGCCGAGCGCGCGGTGCGCGCGGGGCTCGAGATCGTGCGGGTACTATCGACAGCGCGCGCGGTCGAGCCGCGTGGTGCGCTCAGCCACTCACCCGCCGTCCGCATCGGCATCGCGACCGGTCTCGTCGTGGTTGGCGACCTCGTCGGACAGGGCACCGAAGAGCGCGACTCCGCGGTCGGAGAAACCGTCAATCTCGCCGCGCGCCTCCAAGGTCTGGCGCCGCCCAACGGTGTGGTGATTTCCGCCTCGACCCAGTCGCTGCTGAAGGGGAAGTTCGACTACCGCGATCTCGGCGTCCACGCGCTGAAGGGTATCTCGGACAAGGCGCAGGCCTGGCACGTGATGCGGGCGTCGCGGGTGGAGACCCGCTTCGCCGCTGCCATGGGCACGCGGCTGACCCCGCTCGTCAACCGCGAGGAAGAGATCGCGCTACTGATGGGCCGCTGGCAGCAGGTCAAGGAGGGCGACGGCCAGGTCGTGGTCAAGTTCGGCGAGCCCGGCATCGGCAAGTCGCGCATCATCCAGGAAATCTTCGAGCGGATCGCGGGCGACCGCCATGGACAGGTCTCGTTCCAGTGCTCGCCCTATTACACCTCCACAGCGTTCTATCCGTTCGCCGAGCAGCTCAAATTCTCCCTTGGCCTCGATCGTGAGGATGCGTCCGCGCAGTCGCTGGCGAATCTGGAGATCGCGATCTCCGCCGCTCATGGCGACATCGAGCAGGTTGCGCCGCTGTTTGCCGCGCTATTGTCCATTCCGATCGGTGACCGCTATCCGCCGCTCGAGCTGTCGCCGCAGCAGCAAAAGGATGCGACCGTCGCCGCGCTGGTCAATCATTTCCTCGGCCTTGCGCGCGAGCAGCCGCTGGTGATCGCATTCGAGGATTTGCACTGGATCGACCCGACTTCCCGCGAGGTGATCGATCTCCTGGTCGACCGGGCACAGAACCGGCCGATCCTGGTGATCATGACAGCGCGCACCGAATTCCAGCCGAGCTGGAGCGCCCATTCGCACATTACGACGCTGGTGCTGAACCGGTTGAGCCGGCAGTTGCGCGCGACGCTGGTCGAGCGCGTGGCGGGACGCGAGCTTCCCAAGGAGGTCGTCGAGGAGATCATCGTCAAGACCGACGGCGTGCC
The DNA here is from genome assembly GCF_054056815.1 of Bradyrhizobium sp. LB13.1. Lineage (NCBI taxonomy): Bacteria > Pseudomonadati > Pseudomonadota > Alphaproteobacteria > Hyphomicrobiales > Nitrobacteraceae > Bradyrhizobium > Bradyrhizobium sp. LB13.1. The sequence goes on from NZ_JBSRYQ010000001.1 coordinate 1,883,675, forward strand.
GCTGTTTCTGGAAGAGCTGACCAAGACGGTTCTGGAATCCAACCTCCTGACCGAGCGGCACGGGCGCTACGTGCTGTCGGGCCCGTGGCGGCAGCTCGCGATCCCCGCGACGCTGACGGACTCGCTGATGGCGCGACTGGACCGGATGGGGCCGTTCAAGCGGATCGCGCAGATCGGCGCCACCATCGGCCGCGAATTCTCCTACGAGACGCTGCACGCGGTCGCCAATACGCCCGCCGAACAGATCGAGGCCGCGCTCAATCATCTGGAGGAGGCCGGGCTGATCATGCGCCGCGGCCATCCGCCGGACGCGCTCTACTCCTTCAAGCACGTGATGATCCAGAACGCCGCGCATGCGAGCCTGTTGCACAGCGAGCGGCGCAAGCTGCATTCCAGGATCGCCCAGGTGCTCGCCGAGATGTATCCGGAGAAGACCGAGCGCGAACCGGAGCTGCTCGCCCATCATTTGACCGAATCCGGCCAGAGCGAGGGGGCCGCTAGCTTCTGGCTCAAGGCCGGCAAGCAAGCGGCCAAGAGCGGCGCCAATCTGGAGGCGATCGGCCATCTGCGCCGGGGCTTAAGCGTCGTCCAGGCCAATGCGCGCATGCAGGGCGCCGACGAGATGGAGCTCGAGCTGCGCATCGCGCTCGGCAACGCACTGATCGCCGCCAAGGGCTATGCCGTGCAGGAGGTCGAGGAGAACTACATCCGCGCCCTCGAACTCGGCCAGCAGCTCGACGACGACGAAAAGGCCTTCGCCGCCACGCGCGGGCTCTGGGTCTGTCATTTCATCCGCGCCGATCTCACCCGCGCGCACGATCTCAGTGTCGAGCTGTTGAAATTCGCCAAGCGCGAGCGGCTGAACGAGCGGACGCAGCCGGCGCAGCAGACCGGCTATCTGATCGAGGCGCACCGCTCGATCGCGATGACCATGCTCTATCGCGGGCGCTTTGCCGCGTCCCAGCATCATTTGCACCGTTGCATCAACCTCTACAGCCCCGATCTGCACTCCGACCTGATGGAGCGGCACGGCACCGATCCCGGCGTCGTCTCGCTGTCCTATCTCGGCTATCTCCTGTGGTTCCTCGGCCGGCCCGACGCGGCGCGCCAGCACAGCGAGCAGGCGATCGCGAACGCCGAGAAGATCCGCCACCCCTTCACGCTCGCCTTCGCGCTCGTGTTCGGCGCCTATCTGTGCCAGCATTTGCGCGATGTCGAGGGCACGCGCGACCACGCCAACCGCGCCATGATCATCGCCACCGAGCACAACTCTCCTGCACTGGAAGCAGCAGGCGGCGATCCTGCGCGGCTGGGCGCTGACGCAGCTCGGCGAGGCCGACGAAGGCCTCAGCCAGATGCGCTTCGGCCTCGACGAATACGAGGCGATGGATTCCTGGCTCGCCGGTTGCTGGTTCCGCTGCCTGCTCGCGGAGGCCTACGCCAAGGTCGGGATGCGCGACGCCGCGTTGCGCGCGCTGGACGGTGCGCTCGCGACCGCGCGACGGACCGGCGACCATTCCTACCTCGCCGAGGTCTACCGCCTGCAAGGCGAGATCACCCTGTCGGACGGGAATCCGGTCTCGGTGCAGGAGGCCGAGGAGCTGTTCGGCCTGTCGCTGGAGATCGCCCGCAAGCAGGGCGCGCTGTCCTGGGAGCTTCGCACCGCCGTCAGCCTCGCGCGGCTGTCGCACCAAGCCGGCAAGCGCGAGCACGCAAGTCTCCTGCTCGCACCGATCGTCGGCAAGTTCAGCGAGGGCTTTTACACGCCGGACCTGAAACAGGCGATGCAACTGATCAACGAGCTCGGCGCGGACGCGCCTGTTCGTGAACAGGCCGATCCCGTGAGATGAGCGATCTTGCCGCCGCGCGTGCGCGTTACGTGGAGCTGATCGCAAAGCGCGAACGGATCTCCTCACCGCGCCTGCTCGAAGCCCTCGCCACCGTTCCGCGCGAGGAGTTTTTGGCGAAGGGACCCTGGCGCATCAAGAGCGAGGCGGCGCGCAGCTATCGGCTGACGCCGGATGCCGATCCCGTTCATCTCCAGGACAATGTGCTGGTCGCGATCGATGCGCGCCGCAAGCTCGATACCGGACTGCCGAGCCTGTGGGCGCACTTCATCGATTTGCTCGACGTCGGGGAGAAGGACCGCGTGGTCCAGATCGGCTGCGGGCTCGGCTATTTCTCGGCAGTGCTTTCGGAGATCGTGGGCCCCAAGGGCAGGGTGCATGCAATCGAATGCGACGCGCGGCTTGCGGCGCGCGCCGCGACCTATCTTCGCGCCTATCGCAACGTCGTGGTCGTCCATGGTGACGGATGCGAGGACATCGGCGAACCCGCCGACGTGATCATCGTGCATGCCGGATTCTCTCAGCCGCATCCGCTCTGGCTTCAGTCGCTTCGTCCGCGCGGCCGCCTCTTGGTGCCGCTGACCCAGCGGGACCGCGAAGGCGCTGCCCTCAAGATCACCCGCAAGGGCAAGGGGTTCGAAGCCGAGGCGGTGCAGCAGATCCGGATCTTCCCCGGCCAGGGTCGAGGTGTGACCGCGCTCGACGACCGCGTCGCCGATTGGTGGCAGCGGGCCTCCGCCCTGGCGCCGCTACGCTTTTGCGGCATCGAGCAGGGGCTGCCATCGGATTAGGTCCGCCGAGCCAAAGCGGTAACTATCGGGAAGTTGCGCCCTTTTTTGTTCCTGGCAGGTCGTTTATATTCGAGCTGGGTCTGGATGAACGCATGAAGGATGGCTTAAACGAGGGCCTGGTTGGCGACACCGCGAAGCTGATGATGCATCGGCTGATCGTGCGGCGACTTCGTCGCGACCCATCTCTCGTGGAAAAGGCCAAGGCAGCTCACGCGCGTCAGGCCGACCAATTCTACGATTGGCCATTCGTACGCGAATGGCAGGAACTGCTTGCTCTTCCGACCGGGGAACTTGCGTCAAGACTGACCAGTCGCGATCGCGAGATGGTGCGGCTGCGCAACTCGTCCCCGTTCTATCTCGTCGAAGGTGTTCATTTCGGCGACTATGACGCAAGAATTCGATTGAGGAGAGCGGCGAGACGTGTGGCCGAACGAGCCCTAGGCACTCGCGCTCTTTCCTCCAGAGGGCCGTGATGTCCGAGGGCAGCCCGCGGCGTACCTTGGATGATCTGCTTAGGGTCGTAAGGGCTCTAGCCTACGAATTCGAAACCGACACCGTGTTTGTGGTGGGTAGCCAGGCGATTCTGGCTTCTATGCCGGATGCCCCCGAGGCCGCGAGAGAATCGCCGGAAATCGACGCATTTCCCGCAAATGCGAGAATCTGGGAATTGACGGAAGCCAAGCGAACGCGTGACGGAGTGCAGCCGATAGCGTCCGAACATATTGACGGCCTCTTCGGGTCGGAAAGCCCCTTTCATCGCACCTATGGCTTCTACATCGATGGTGTCGACGAGACGACGGCCAAGCTCCCGAGAGGCTGGCAGAGCCGAGCGCTTAGAGTACAAACCGAGGTCGCGGGACGGACGGTGACCGGCGTAGTGCCTGCGCCGGAAGACCTCGTCGTGTCCAAAGTCGCCAGATTGGATGAGAGGGACAAACGGTTCGTCAGCGCGATCCATGGCGCGCGGCCTTTGGACCTGGAGCTGATTGAGCAAAGGATCCGTAAAACGGACCTTGATCCCGCTGTAGCGGAGCGAGCGATCGCCTACATCAGAAGCCTGAAATCTCGAGGCTAGTCTTTTCCGCGGTCGCGCTTTGTTTCACTTTACCTTGATTTGAATCGTGAGTTTCCAGCACCTCGCAATGCAGCTATGACTACGGCCTGATCGCCATTCGAGCGTGCCCATGCATTCCGTTGCCCTGCTGACTGCCAGCTACGCCAAGGATATCGAGCGCTTTTCGCTGCTCAGCGAGAGCATCGACACCTGGTTGACGGGCTACACGCGGCATTATGTTCTCGTTAACGATGAGGATGTGCCGCTGTTCGCGCGGTTCGCTTCCGACAAGCGGGTCATCGTTCCGGCTTCGCATTACTTGCCGAAATGGCTCTGGGCGCTGCCGCCGGCTCTCCAGTTCATCAGCAAACGGCGCGTCTGGCTGTCGCTGCTGTCGTCACCCGTCCATGGCTGGCACATCCAGCAGATCCTGAAGATCGCCGGTGTCCTCAACGCGCCGGAGCAGCGCGTCTGCATCCTGGATTCGGACAATCTGTTCTTCCGCGAATTCGACGTCGGTCAGTACGCCGGCGCCGAGAAGACGCCGCTGTTCGTTACCCCGAAGGCCATCAGCGCCGATGCGCCCCTGCACGGCCTGTGGCTGCGCACGGTCGACCAACTCCTCGGCGTGAAGGACAGGTTCTTCCCCGCGGACGATTATGTCGGCAACGCGCTGGTCTGGGACAAGGACACCGCGCGCGCGATGACCGACGCGATCAAGTCGGCAACGGGATTGAACTGGGTTCTGGCACTGTGCCGGAAGAAGAAGTTCTCGGAATATCTCATGTACGGCCATTTCGTCGCGAACTCGCCCGCGCATCTGGCCGCCCATCGGGTCACCGAAGACAGCATCGCGGTCTCGCATTGGGACGACACGCGCCTCGACCGCCCGGCCATCGAAGCGATGATGCGCGCCGCTTCGCCCGAGCAGGTCGCGCTCTGCATCCAGTCCTATTCGTCGACCTCGATCGACGACATCCGCGATGTGTTCCGGCTGAACTCGCGCGACCGTCGCGGTCCGAGCCTGTCGCCCGATCACATGGGCGATGCGGTTGAATTTGAAGTACCGACCAAGACGCGCTGAAGAACAGCGCGCTTAAGCGTCTCTCGTAAATTTGCTGATCACGTCCATGAATGGCTTCGGCTTGAACTCGCCGTCGAGCGGCAGGGGACGGTTCGGCTGCTTGTCGGCACGGGCGAAGGTGCCGTTGATCCAGCTATAGCGATCCGAGAGTCCCCAGGTCAGGATCGAGCGTACCGGACCGCTGGTCGAGATCGCGGTCAGGAGGTCATTGACGCGCTTGGCGACGACGGCGTCGCGCTCTGCCGGCGTTCCCGTCAGCTTCTGGTCGTCGACATCGAGTTCGGTGACGAGCACCTCAAGGCCCCAGGAGCGCAGCTCGGTGACGAATTCTGCGAGCCCATGGGTGTCGATATCGAGCTCGGCGTGCAGATGCGATTGCAGCCCCACGGCGTGCAACGGCACGCCTTGGTCGAGCAGGTCCATGATGAGATTGCGGTACGCCGCGCGCTTCGCAATGAACGAATCCTTCGCGGACTCGATGTCGTATTCGTTGATCGCGAGCTTGACGAAAGGATCTGCAGCGGCCGCCGTGCGGAACGCCAGCGGAATCCAGCCGTTGCCCAGGTGCTGGGTCCAGAACGTGTCGCGCCGATCTTTTGGACTGCGGGGATTGTCCGGGATCGGCTCGTTGACGACGTCCCACGACGTCAGCTTGTCTTTATAATAGGAGACGACGGTGCCGATGTGATCGACATAGGCGCGCTCGACGCCTTTGGAATCCTTGATCTGCTTGGTCCAGTCCGGAATGTCGTAATACCAGGCGAGCGCGTGGCCGCGCATCGTCAGATCGTTCTGCCGGGCGAAGTCCAGGATCGCGTCGGCGCGCTCGAACGCGAATGTGTGCGCGTCCGGGCGCAGCATCGGCCATTTCAGCTCGAGCACCGGAACCACCTGCGTGCAATAGGTGCTGATGGCTTCTCCAAGCCTCGGATCGGCTTGCAGGTCCCAGAGCGTGGCCGCGGCGCCAAATCCCGGACGACGCTCGGCGAGTTTCGACGCCGGTGCTGCGGACGCCGATGTGCCCGTGGCGAGTGCTGCGGCGCTGCCGAGGAGAAATTCGCGTCTGTCGATCCTGGTCACGGCATTCCTTATCGAGCCCACGCGCCATCGTACCAAGCGGTGCCTTGCAACGCCGGGGTTTTCCCTCGTTGGGTTAACTTTGCCATCTACGAAGCATGGTTCCTCTTGAGATCGCGCGCTCCCGTTCCGGGAAGGGCAAATTTAACGCTACCGCGCGAAAGCGGCCTCAAAGCCTCATTTGCCGCCCGATCTCCAGACTTATGTGACACTCTTGAGAGATGCTGCGGCGCAGTTCGTTCGCCCCGCCAAGGTCCGATTGATTAGCGGCCGTCACATTATCAACATCGTTGCCGGTCCCGTGCTCGCATGCTGAATCGTCATTTCTCGATTTATCTGGTCGCCTACATCCTGCCTGCGGCCGTGGGCTTCTTCGCCGTTACGGCCTACACACGGTTGCTGACGCCGGCGGAGTACGGCGTCTATATCGTCGGCATCAGCCTGGCCGGCATTCTGGGCGCGATCTTCTTTGCCTGGATCAAGCTCTCGGTGTCGCGCTATCAGGCGATGTCGGCCGAGATCGATTTCCGCGGCACGGCGATGGTTGCTTTCGGGCTCACCGTGGCCGTCCTCTGCGCCACGACGCCGCTGGTCTTCCTGTTCCGCAGCGATCTCAGCGTCGGGCTGCTGCTTGCCAGCATGTTCGTCGCGATCATGGCCAATGCCGTCGATGTCGGCCAGGAGTTCGAGCGCGCCAAATTGCGTCCCTACAGGTTTGCGGCGATCTCGATCGTGCGCAGCGTGTCGAGCGTCGGCTTTGGCCTGCTCGGCGTCTGGCTCGGCTGGGGTGGATTGGGGCTGCTCGCTGCATTCGGCCTGGGTTCGCTCACCGGGATCATCCTCAACCTCGTCGGCGACCGCAGCAGGATCGCGCGGTTCCAGCGCAGCCAGTTCATGCTGCTTGCGCGCTACGGTCTGCCGTTGACGCTGGCCGGATTGTCCGTTGCGGTCTATTCGGCCTGCGACCGGCTCATTGTCGCTTATTTGCTCGGCAAGGACGCCGCCGGCATCTTTGGCGTCGCCGCCGATCTGCCGCGCCAGTTTATGGTCATGATTGCCTCCAGCGTCGGCGCGGCGACCGTGCCCCTGGTGTTCCGGTCATTGTCGGAGAAAAACAACGACACGACGCGGGAGCGGCTGAGCGAGAGCCTCGAGCTGCTGCTCGTCGTGGTCGCGCCCGTCGCCGTCTGGCTCGCGCTTGCAGCCGATCAGGTCGCCGGCACGCTCGTCGGCGTCGACTTCCGCGCCGGCGTGTCGGCGCTGCTGCCGACCCTGGTGCTCGCGCGCTTTTTCGGTGTCGCCAATCAATTCTACGTGCAGATCAGCTTCCAGCTCGCCGAACGGCCGTTCATGCTGGCGGCGCAGTCGTTCTTCACGCTGGTCGTCAGCGTGGCGTTGATGTTCGCGCTGGTGGCCGGCTACGGCCTCTACGGCGCGGCACTGGCGACGCTCGCGACCGAGGCGATCGGCCTCCTTGTTGCCGTCGTCCTGATGCATCGCGCCCACCCGCTCCCGTTCGATCTCCACCGCCTCGCCGGTGTTGCCGCCTCCGCTGCGGCGATGGCGGTTGCTATTCTCGTTGCACGATCGCAGGTCGATGGCTCCGGCTTCGTCCCGCTCGTCGTCGTGAGCCTCGCCGGCGGGCTCGCTTATGCGGCTGGCGCCTGGTTGCTGAATGTCGCAAATGTCCGGACGCTGTCGCTGCGTTTCCTGCGAACCTTCAACCGCAAGGCGCTGGGCGTTTAGCATGCGTCCGTCGGGGGCCTCGGCGCCCGACGCCAGGCCTTGGCGGCAGCTGCGTCACCGAACCCCGGACATTCTGCCGCCGAGTTAGACCGCCAGCTTCGGGCCAGCCACGGCTGCACGCCGCCCTTCCGCCTGCGCGAGCCGTCCTATATGAGAGATTTTGTCGCCGGAACGTGCCGAATCTCGCCACAGACGGAACGTAAGGCGGCTGCGATTTCTTAATGTAAAGATCGCAATCTGACACGTGACGGCACAACGGACTGGCATTTCGACCGAGGATGGCATGAAAAACCGACTGACAACGACGCAATCCGCCATGACGATGCGGCGTTGGGGGCCTCCCGGAATTGCGATCTTGGCGGCGATTGTCGCATTGGCGGCGGCGTCCCCGGCGATCGCGGCCAAGCAGGCGCGTCAGCCGGCCGAAGCGGTGGCGCAGCGCGCGGCCGGCGAGCCGATCATGGCAATCGTGTCGATCAAGAGCCAGCAGGTCACCTTCTACGACGCCGACGGGTGGATTTTTCGCGCGCCGGTGTCCACGGGCACCACGGGTCGCGAGACGCCTGCCGGCGTGTTCGCCATCGTCGAGAAGGACAAGGACCACCATTCAACGATGTATGACGATGCCTGGATGCCGAACATGCAGCGCATCACCTGGAATGGCATCGCGCTGCATGGCGGGCCGCTGCCCGGCTATGCCGCTTCGCACGGCTGCGTGCGCATGCCCTTTGGCTTCGCGGAAGGCCTGTTCGAAAAGACGAACATCGGGATGCGGGTGATCATCTCGCCGAACGACGCCGCCCCGGTCGATTTCTCCCACCCCTCGCTGTTCGTACCGAAGCGGGAGGCCATCACGGCCGCGCCCGGCCGGATCGACAAGCTCTCCGGCGAGGCCGAGGAGGCCACCCGCGCCGCCGATGATGCCAAGAAGGCCGCCTCGGCCGCCGCGAAAGACGCCGTCTCGCTCCCGGCATCGCTGCGCAAGCTGGAACAGCAGAAGACCCGCGCCGACGCCGAACTCGCCTTCGCCGACAAGAAGCTCGCGACTGCCAAGACCGATCAGGCGCGGGCGCAGGCCGAGGAGCTGAAGCAGAAGGTTGCCACCAAGGCTGCTGACGCCACGTCGGCGCTTGATGCTGCCAAGGCCGCCGCGCAGCCGAAGCGCGACGCCGTCGCCGCCACCAAGGAAGCCGCGAAGGTCGCGGCGACGAAGAAGGCGGATGCCGTGAAGGCTGCGACCGACGCAAAACTCGCGCTCGAGCCGGTCTCGGTCTACATCAGCCGTGCGACGCAGAAACTCTACGTGCGGCGGAACACGCACAAGCCGGCGCCGGATGGCGGCGGCGAGGTGTTCGACACCAGCATCGAGGTTCCCGTCACCATCCGCAATCCGGACCTGCCGCTCGGCACGCATATTTTCACGGCGATGGCGAAGAACGACACGGGCCTGCGCTGGAGCGTGGTCACGATCGAAAGCGGCGACGACGCCAAGGACGCGCTCGACCGCATCACCATCCCGCAGGAGGTGTGGGATCGCATCGCGCCGACGGCATTGCCGCGCTCGTCGATCGTCATCTCGGACGAGCCGCTGAGCGCCGAGACCAACTACCGAACCGAGTTCGTTGCCGTGCTGAGCGACCATCCGCAGGGCGGCTTCATCACGCGCAATGCCGACTGCGGCGCCGCCGATGGAAATGGCAAGCGACGACGGCTGGGACAATGGCGGCAACGGTTTTGGTTTCTTTTTCCAGCAGCCGGCCCCGCAACCGGTCAATCCGCGCCGCCAGCGCGGCGGGCAATATCAGTATTATCAGCCCGCACAGCCGATGCAGCGGAGTTTTTGGTAAAGGCGCGCCAGACCGAAGCCCGCCGCTACCGGCGCGCTTCGATCACGATAGCCTGGATCTTGCCCTCGACCGCTCCGGACCCATGGCGTGTCCGGATCGCCTCGGCGACGATGGCGGTTGCAGCCTGAAGCTTGCTGGCATCCCTTGCCTCGATTTCGCTGCGCAGCGGCGTGCCCTGGCAGAGAGCGATTGCGACGTACTCGGGCGACGGCGCGCGGCTTATCTCGGATCGCGTTTCGATGGCTATGTCATGGAAGCCTGCGCGTTCGAGGTCGGTTCTGATCACGGCCTTGTCGTAATAGCCGTGCGGCGTCCGGGCCATGAAACGGGGCGGGTCATCGGGAAACAGCTTTTCGAGCGCGACTGTTGCCTCATGCGTCAGCACATTGTCCTCGATGCGGTCCCAGACGTTGAACACGAACGTGCCATCGCCCTTCAGGACGCGCTTCACTTCGCCGTAAGCCTTGATGCGGTCCGGAAAGAACATGGCGCCGAACTGGCAGCAGACCACGTCGAAGGCGGCGTCGTCGAAGGGCAGGGCCGACCCGTCCGCCTGGCGCCATGAGATGCGATCGTCATCTGCCTGACGTTGCGCCGCGACCGCGAGCATCGGCTCGTTGAGGTCGGTCGCGACATAACGGACGCCGCGCGGCAACGCCGCCGCCACGGCGCGCGTCACTGCGCCCGTGCCTGCCGCGATCTCGAGCAGCACGGAGGGAGAGCGGGCCGCGACACGTCTTGCGATGTCCTCCGCGTAGACGGCGAAGATCATCGGTACCAGATATTCGTCGTAGAGTTTTGGGATCGAGCCGGCGAAAACCTTGTCAGTGTTGGACATGCTTGCCTCGCTGAAGGTTCGGACACGAGGCTCATGTTACCATGGATTGCCGTCTACCGCGCCAGCAGCGAGGTGGACCCGGTCGGTGACCTGCCCTACGATTTCGTCCCGCCGACCTCGCGGATCGGCCGCGTGCCGTCCCAGTTCATCGCCGCCTGCCTGACACGCTCGAAGAACGGCCCCTTGGTGCCGCTGATGTCGGAGATCTCGATCACGGTGCCCGGGTGGGCCTGGGTGTCGAAATAGGCAAAGCGCCCCTTGTCGCCGCCGATCTGGCCCTCATGGCCGATCCTGTAGCCGAGCCCGAGCGCTCTGTCGTAGAGCGCCTGGTAGTCGTGACTCCAGTAGGACATGTGCTGGAGGCCTTCATGGCCGGAATCGAGAAACTCCCTGTACAGCGAGGGCGCGTCGTTGCGCTGCTGGATCAATTCGATCTGGAGATCGCCGGAATTGGCCAGCGCAATGCTCATCTCGACGGCGGAATTTTCGCCGCGATGCCGGAACCAGTCGGTCTTGACGCGGTCCATGTAGTACCAGGGACCGACGCCCATCACCTCGATCCAGTGCTTCATCGCGGCGTGGATGTCCCGCACCACATATCCGTTCTGGCGCACGGCGCCGAAGATGCGGCTCATGCCAGCGCTCCCCTTGTCAGTCCAATCACGTCAGCACTATCGCACATGACAGCGGGACGCTGTCGGGCGAGTTCGGCCTGCATGGTTCGAGACGCCCGCTTTGCGGGCTCCTCACCATGAGGGTCTGATACCTTGCCGCGAAACGGGACCTCATCCTGAGGGCCCGCCGCAGGCGGGCGTCTCGAAGGATGGCCGCACGCAAGCTTTCCGCTACGTTCCTTGCTCACTTGACCTCGATGCCCGCATCCTTGGCAACCTGCTTCCAGGCCGCGATATCGCGGGCGTTGATGTCGCGCTGCTCGTCGCCGGGCACGAATTGCGGCGTGATACCGAGGCCGAGAAGCTTCTGCTTCACCTCGGCATCGCCGAGTGCGTCCTTCAACGCCGCGGACAATTTTTGTGCGATCGGCGGAGCAAGGCCCGCGGGGGCATACATCGCCCAGGACAGGCTGCGGTCGAACGGCACGCCCTGCTCCTTGTAGCTTGCGACATCCGGCAGGCTTGGCGAGCGCTCGCCGCAGGCAGCCAGCGCCTTGATCGAGCCGTCCTTCACTAGCGGCGTCGCGGTCGCCATGTCGAGCGTCGCCAGCGAAATGTGGCCGCCGAGCAAATCGCCGGCCAGTTTATCGATGCCGTTGAACGGCACGTGATCCATCTTGATTCCGGTCTGCTGCATCAGGATTTCCGCGCAGAATTGTCCGGTCGAGCCCACGCCCCAGCTTCCGTACTGGATTGGCTCGCCCTTCTTGGCGAGCGCGATCAGGCCCTTGATGTCGTTGGCGGCAAAGTCCTTGGTCGCCACCAGCATGATCGAGGACGTCCCGATGCGCCCGATCGTCGTGAAATCCTTGATCGAATCGTAGGGCAGTTTTGGATAGATCGCCGGCGCCAGCACGTGCGTGGTCATGCCGCCGACAGTGATGGTGTAGCCGTCATTCGCCGACGCCGCGACCATCTGCGTGCCGAGCGTGCCGGCAGCTCCGGTGTGGTTCTCGATATAGACGCTCTGTCCAAGCGTCTTGCCCATCTTATCGCCGAGCAGCCGCCCGATCACGTCGCCGCCGCCACCGGCCGCATAAGGCAGCAGCATCCTGATCTTTTGCGTGGGATAGGCGGCTGGATCCTCGGCGCGCGCAGGCAGCGCCGCCGAGAGCAATGCGAGCAATGAGAGCGTGATCGTGCGCAGCTTCATGGTGTTTCCCCTAATCCTCGAACCGAAACCGGAATGCCTCGCCATGCCGGATCACGCGCCCGGCGGTCGGCGCCGGAAAATGGCCGGTGAGCAGATAGCTCGGCGTATCCGCGAGCTCTTCGAGCAACGCGAGCCGCGTTGCGATCGCAGCGGCCGGATCGACATCGGCGGCGTTCGACAGCCACGGCGCAGCACACTGGATCGGATGATGGATGACATCGCCCGACATCACTGCGTGATCGTGGCCGCCATTGAGATGGATCTGCATGTTGCCGGCGGTGTGGCCCGGCGCCGGCGCGAAGCGCAAGGCGGCATCGTGATCGCTAAACAGGCGATGATCGGTCTCGACGAACTCGGCAAGGCCCGCCGCGACCACCGGCAGCACCGAATCCTCGAACGAGCCGTGGTTCACCGGGTTGTTCGGCGCGGCATTGTGCGCGGCTTCGAAATGCCGGTACTCGTCTCGGCCCATCAGATAGCGCGCGTTGGGGAAGGTCGGCACCCAGCGGCCGTCGAGGAGGCGCGTGTTCCAGCCGACGTGGTCGACATGCAAATGCGTGCACATCACGAAGTCGACTTGTTCGGGCTTGACGCCGAGCGCCTGCATGTTTTCGAGATAGGGCTGGTTGAGGTTGTTCCACGCCAGGACGCGCGGCCGCTGCTTGTGATTGCCGCAGCAGGTGTCGACGATGGCGGTCCAGCGCGGCGTGCGCACGAGATACGAATGGTGGCTGAGGATGAAGCGGCCGGTCTCCGGCTCGATATAGCGACGATCGAGCCAGCTCCGGTTCGCCGCGATCACCTCGTCGGTGACGTTGGCGAACAGCCAGGTCTTGTCGAACGCGAGCGCGGGGATCTCGCTGACGAGATCGACCCGCATGCTGCCGATCCTGACCTGCCGCATTTGCTCAGTTCTTCAGGAGATCGCCGAACGGCACCCAGCGCGTGCCGTCGAAACGGATCAGCTGGAGACTCGTCATCGGCGTGTAATGCTCGGGCGAATTGTTGACCGCGGTGCCGTTGATCAGCATCGGCAGGCGCACGTCCTTCATGGTCGTTGCCTGTTTCATCACATTGGCGCGGGTGAGGTCGTTGCCGGCACTTTTCAGCACGGTGACCAGCGTCTGCGCGATGGTGTAGCCATAGACGTTGAGCCAATCGCTCTTGTTGGCCTCGGGCAGGTATTTGTCCATGAAGGCGAGCCATTCCTTGTAGCCCGCATCGTCCTTTGACGCCGGGTCGGTCGCGTCCTTCAGATATTGGCTGGAGATGACGCCGGCGGAATTGTCCTTGCCCGCCGGCGCCAGCACGCCGCTGATCGAGGCCGAGACGTTGGAGATGATGGTGACAGGCTTCCAGCCGATTTCGCCGATCTTGCGGATCGCCTGCGCGGCAAACTTCGGCGTTGCCGCCACCAGCACCACGGCTGCGCCGGCGGTCTTCAGTTGCAGGATCTGGGTGTCCACCGTCGGCGCGGAGGTCTCGTAGGCCGCGCGCGCCACGATCGCCTCGCCACTGCCGAGCCCTTCCTCCAGCGCCCTCAGATAATCCTTGCCGAGATCGTCGTTCTGATAGAGCACGCCGATCTTCGCGCTGGAATGGCTGGCCTTGATATACTTGGCGTAGGCGATCGCCTCGTCGCGATAGGTCGGCTGCCAGCCGACGGTCCACGGGAAGTTCTTCGGATCGTCCCACTTCGCCGCGCCCGAGCCTAGGAAAAGCTGCGGCACCTTGCGGTCGTTGAGATATCTGTGCACGGCGCTGTTGGTCGGTGTGCCGACGCCGCCGAAGATCAGCAGCACTTCCTCGCTCTCGACCAGCCGCCGCGTCTGCTCCACCGTCTTCGGCGGGCTGTAGGCATCATCCGCGATGATCATCTGGATGCGGCGTCCGTTGACGCCACCGTCGTCGTTCACCTTGCGGAAATACGCCTCCGCCGATTTCGCGATCTGCGCGAAGGCCGACACTGGGCCGCTCAGCGGCGCGGTGGTGCCGATCTTGATGGTCTTGTCGTCGGCGCCGGGATCGTATTTGCTTTGGGCCTGAGCGGTGCTTGTTGCGAGCATCGGCAACAGGATGCAGGCCGCGCGAAGGCGGGCGAAGCGCGCCATGACGTCGTCTCCCCAAATTTGCTCTCCGCTTCTCAAGGCGCGGAGTTGAAACGAACGATCGTTCGTACGGTTGACTAGCGAACGATCGTTCGTTAGTCAAGCGATCATGGCTGTCCACACCACCAGCGCGGCAGAAGCGGCTGCGCCCACCACCCGCGAGCGCATCCTCGCCGAAGCGCTCGATCTGTTTGCGCACAGCGGATATGGCGGCGCCTCGATGCGCGAGCTCGCGCGTCGCGTCGGCATCCGCGAGAGCAGTCTCTACAACCATTTCGCCGGCAAGGCCGCGATCCTGGAGGCGATCGTCAGCGAGCACGGTCCCGCCAGCTCGGCGAGCAGGCTGGAGGAGCCGCGCTACAAGCAGCTCGCGCGTCAGCCCGCCGCGTTTTGCCGGCAGTTTGCATTGGACCTCGTCGAGCAATGGTCCGATCCGCGCGAGCACCAGTTCCAGAAGGTCATCACCGCCGAGCGCAACCGCGTGCCCGGCATCCGCGCCAAATTCGCCGATCATTTTTACGCGCGCGAGCAGAGCATGATGACGGATTATTTTCGCGGCTTTGCGCTCGCCGGCCTGGTCTCGACGCCGGATCCGCGTGAGACCGCGCGGCTGTTCGCGGCCGGGCTCATCTACATCCGTCTCGAACATTACGTGATGGGCGCGGCACCGTCGCCGCGGCCGAAGGTGATCGAGGCGATCGACCGCTATCTCGTCTTCTTCCTGTCGCTGATCGCGGCGGATGGCGGGACAAACGACAACAAGAAACGAAAAGCCAAGGGAGAGAATCGTGGCAAGGCTGCCCCTGATTGATCCGGAGACGACCAGCGGCGACATCCGCGCTTCGTTCGACCGCATGCCGGTCAAGCTGAATATTTTCCGCATGATGGCCCACGCCGAGGCCAACATGATCCCGGCGATGCGGCTCGGCAATTCGATCTTGCACAAGCAGAAGCTCAGCGCTGTCAACCGCGAGCTCCTGATCCTGCAGGCCGCGCAGCTCGAAGGCGGCGCTTATGAATGGCGCCAGCACGTGCCGATCGCGCTTGGCGTCGGCTGCACGCAAGCACAGATCGATGCGGTCGAACGCGCCGACTACGATGCCGCCGGCTTAAGCGATGCCGAGCGCGCGCTGCTGAAGCTCGGCCGCGAGGTGGTCGAGAACGTCCGCGTTCCCGAAGCCATCTTCGCTGCGGCGCGAAAACACCTCAGCGACCAGGAGATCGTCGAATCCATCGTCGCACTTGGCTTCTACATGATGATGGCGCGTCTCACCGAGGCGACCGAGACCGATCTCGATCCTGCCGCCGGCATGAAAGTCTACGACGGCGGCAAGAAGCCGGGCGCCTGAGATGACGGATACCGATAGCAAGCCGGACCGTTACGTCCGCCCGCCAAGCGCCGAGTCATTGGGCGAAGCGCCGGGCAGGGGACGTCTCAAAGGGCGCCGCATCCTGATCGTCGGCGGTGGACAACGCGTGTTCGACGCCGCCACCGATCCGATCGGCAATGGCCGCGCCATGAGCATTCTTTGCGCCCGCGAAGGCGCGAAGGTTGCGGTCGCCGACCTCAACCACACCTCGGCCGAGCAGACGGTGAAGCGCATCACGGACGAAGGCCGCGAAGCTTTTGCGATCGCGGCCGACGTCACGTCCGAAGCCGACGTCGTGCGCATGATCGACGAGGCGCATCGCGCCATGGGCGGCCTCGACGGCATGGTGCTCAATATCGGCACCTTCGGCAAGGTCGGCCTCGATGCCGTCAGCCCCGAGGAGTGGAACAGGATCTACGACGTCAACGTGCGCGGCCCGATGCTGTGCTGCCGCGCCGCGATGCCGAAGTTCGACGATGGCGGTGCCGTCGTGTTCATCTCCTCGATCGCCGCACTGAAGGCCGGCTCGCAGATGGCGGTGTATGATTCATCGAAAGCCGCGCTCGGCGGCTTGATGCGCAACATCGCCCATCTCGGATCGCGCCGCGGCATCCGCGCCAATCTTGTCTATCCCGGCCTCGTCGACACGCCGAACGGCCGCGAGGCCGGCGCCGGCCGACCCAGTCGCGGCAAGGGCCACGTCCCCTTCGGCCGCCAGGCGACAGCCTGGGAAATCGCCTACGCCGTGCTGTTCTTCCTGTCGGACGAGAGCGTCTACGTCACCGCGCAAACGCTCGCGGTGGATAGTGGTTTGAGCGGAATGTAAGACGCAAGCGCAATCCTGCACCGCGGAATTGGACGCACCCGCCGAAGCAGAGGCCTCTCCTCATTGCGGCGGGGCCGCAATCGTCCGGGTTTGCAATGCGTTCATCTGCTCAAGTGCTTTCAGGAGAGCCTCGCACGCCTTCTCGGCTTCAGCGAAGGTATTGAAGGGGGAGCCGCCAAGTTTGATTGCGGACTTGTTCACCTGGACGGGTCGCCATGAGGCGACCAGGCCCGGCTTTCCGTGAAGGCCAGGACCGGTGCGGTTTTCGTTACTGATCACAAACGAAAATCCGCCGCTGCATGCCATCCAGATTTCAAGCTCATTCACCGGAGTATCGATGCGAGCAAAGTGCAGGGCCATATGACTCTCCAGAGTTTGCTCCGCGGAATTGGCCACGGGCGCAAGTCGTCAGTGCTCACCTGTGCGAATCCCGGGCGGCCGCAATGCCCGAGGTCTCTGATCCCTCGGCTCTCCATGCCGTTAAGTCGCCCGGGAGCAGAATGGGATCGCTCTCAACTTGCTTGTTGCGGTTAACCCCTAAGCCAATGAGCCCGCCCAATACCAACGCGGAGCCTGCAATCATCAACCAGTGCGGCAAGTCCAACACGGGCATTGCAATTCTCCCACTGAAAGGAGCGCGTTACGCAATTGCTTAGCCGAAGCGCGAACGGATAACCCAATGTATGGATTATTACGGTACTCCGAACTTCGTGCAAGGCACCAAAAAGGGGTGCATTTCTGACCTAAATTCCGCCGGACAAGGGCAATAGGAGGCGGCCCCTCAGTTGGCCGACGTCAGTTTCCATCCGTACCGCCATCTCGAGATTCAGATTGCGCGCGATAGCCATTCCCTCTAATGATTTGTACAATTGACCAAATAAAATGGTCGCGCGCCGAAGGGCGCGGTTTGGGTGGAAGCGCAGCATGCCGCAGGCGGATGGGTTTGGTTTGGCGGGCGTGATCGGCATGCCGGTCGCGCATTCGCGCTCGCCCGTCATTCACAATTACTGGCTGAAGGCCTACGGCATCCGCGGCGCCTATGTCCCGCTCGCGGTGGGGCCGGAGCTGCTGGAGGATGCGCTCCGCGGACTTGTCGCACTCGGCTTCCGCGGATGCAACGTCACCATGCCGCACAAGCAGACGGCGAGGCCGCTGCTCGACCGCGTCAACGAGACCGCGAAGCGCATCGGTGCCGTCAACACCATCGTCGTCGAAGAAGACGGCACGCTCTCCGGCTTCAACAATGACGGCAACGGTTTTGTCCAGAGCCTGCGCGATGCCAGGCCCGACTGGCGTGGCGACGCCGGGCCGATCCTTTTGTTGGGCGCCGGCGGCGCATCGCGTGCTGTGGTCGTGGCGCTGCTCGAAAACGACGCGCGCGAGATACGCATCGCCAACCGCACGGCGGAGAAGGCGCAGGCCCTTGCAAACGACTTCGGTTCCGCCATCCGCACGGTTGCCTGGGACGATCGCGGCGCGGCGCTCGGCGATGTCGCCCTCCTCGTCAACTGCACCGATCGTGGCATGGTCGGCAAGAGCGCGCTGGAGATCGATCTGTCGCGCTTGAGGCCCGAAACGCTCACCGTCGATCTCATCTACACGCCGCTGGAGACGCCGTTCCTGGCTGACGCCCGTGCGCGCGGCTGCGTGACCGTGAACGGGCTCGGCCTCCTGCTCAACCAGGCCCGGCTCGCCTTCAAGGCCTGGTTCGGAATCTTGCCCGACGTGACGCCCGCGCTGATCAAGGCGATCGAAGCGACGTTCTGACACGCACAATGGGGAGTTCTGCGCCATGACACTGCCGGCGTCCCCCAGGATCGATTGCCACGTCCACGCCATCGATCCCGCTCGCTTTCCCTATTCGGACGACACGCCATACCGTCCGAGCGGGCAGGAGATCGCGCCCGCGTCACAGCTCATCCGCGTGTTCGACGCCTTCGACGTCAGGCATGCGCTGATCGTCGCCACCAACACCGGTTACGGCAGCGACAGCCGCATCCTGCTCGACACCTTGATTCAGGGCGGCGGCCGCTTCAAGGGTGTCGCCGTGGTCGAGAACGACGTCGGTATCAGCGAGCTCGAACGTTTGAAGGCGGCCGGCGTGATCGGCGTCGCCTTCAACGTGCCGTTCCACGGCGCCGATTATTATCGCGACACCGGGCCGCTGCTGGAGAAGCTGACCAGCCTCGGCCTGTTCCTCCAGATCCAGGTCGAGCAGGACCAGCTGCTCGACCTTCTGCCGCTGATCGAAAAATCACATGTGCGCCTGGTGTTCGACCATTGCGGTCGTCCCTCGGTCGCGCAGGGCGTGAGGGGCAAAGCATTCCAGGCGCTGCTGGCGATCGGCCGCGAGCGCGACGCGCATGTCAAGCTGTCCGGCTATTACAAGTTCTCGCAGCAGGCACATCCTTATGAGGACACCTGGCCGTTCATCGCCGCACTGGTCGAAGCCTTCACGCTCGATCGCTGCGTCTGGGGCTCGGACTATCCGTTCCTGCGCGCAGCCGAACGGCTTGACTACGGGCCGCTGCTCGCGGTGCTGACAAAACTGTTTCCGGATCCGGACGACCAGCACCGCCTGCTCTGGCGCACGCCGGCAAGGCTGCTCGGCTTCGACGGCGCGGCAGATCAAGCATAACAAGACAACAAAGGGGAGGAGACATCATGAGGCACCTTGCAGAGACGGCCGTCGTGGCGATCGCGGCAGCGCTAGGCGCAAATGGCGCGCAGGCGCAGAGCACGGTCTACATCCCCGATGTCATCGAGCTCTCCGGCCCCGGCGCGGTGTCAGGCACCAACTGGCGCGACGGGGTCGCACTCGCCGTTGACGAGATCAACACTGCCGGCGGCATCCTGGGCCGAAAGATCCAGACCGAGCATCTGGATACCCAGAGCAACCCCGGCGTCTCGCGTGCGCAGGTGCAGAAGGTTTTGGACAGGGATCCCTATGTCGTGCTCGGGCCGATCTATTCCGGCTCGGTCAAGGTCAACATGGCGCTGACGCAACAAGCCGAGATCCCGCAGATCGTCGGCGCCGAGGCGGCCGACATCACCACGCAAGGAAACCCCTGGGTGTTCCGCACCGCCTTCGGCCAGCAATTCTCGATGCCGAAGATCGCCAACTATCTGCACGACAAGCTCAAGGTGAAGACAGTTGCGCTGGTCTGGGTCAACAATGATTTCGGCAAGGGCGGCCACGACAATTTCGCCAAGGAGATGAAGGCGCGCAACATCGAGATCGCGGCCGACATCTCCACCGAGCAGGGCCAGGTCGATTTCGGCTCCGACGTGATCAAGCTCAAGGGCGCCAAGGCCGACGCCGTCTTCGTCTACACCAACGAGGAGGAGAGCGCCCGCTTCCTGATCGAGGCGAAGCGGCAGGGTCTTTCGACGCCGCTGTTCGGCGAGACCACGCTGCTCAGCCAGAAGGTGGTCGAGCTCGCCGGTCCCGCCGCCAACGGCGTGCGCGGCCATGTCGGCCTTTCCGCCGATGCACCGGTGCCGGCGATTGAGGATTTCACCAGGAAGTTCAGCGAGCGCTACAAATACCGGCCCGACCATAACGGCATCAAGGGCTACACCGCCGTCTATCTCGTCAAATACGTCACCGAGAAAATCGGCAAGTTCGACAGCAAGGCGTTTGCCGCCGCGATGAAGGGCCTGACGCTGGCGCCGGACAAGGCGCCTGGCATGCTGATGGAGGCAAGCTGGGACCAGAACGGCGACATCGACCGCGCCAGTTTTCTCGCCGAGATCGTCGACGGCAAGCAGAAGATCGTCGAGACGCTGCCAAAGCTGAAGAGCGGCAAGGGCGAGTGAGCAGCCCGCTGCAATGACGCAAGCCTCGGGCAATCACGCGGTGGGATCAAACTGCCGGGCATTTTTTGCAGCGTTGCACGACGCGGCAACGTCTGCCCGCCAGCTCCGGAGAAGAAAGTCGAGGCAAATCAACTGATCCTTCGCTGGCACAAAAATTGCTAAATGTTTCCGCGCAATGAACACAGGAATGACGACGTGACCAGCGTCAGCTACACCGTCCCGCCGAACTGGACCGCAGGCTCCGACAAATCAGGCGCGGGCAAGAACAAGAATCCGAACGATCCGAACATGCTGACGACGGGCGCCTATGGCAGCGCGTTCGAGCTGATGCTCGACAGCAAAGCCAATGCCGACGGCACCAGCACGGAGACGCTGACCTACAAGAGCTATTCCGGCAAGACCAACGGCACCTTCTCCGCCACGGCCGAGAGCGGTACGGGAGCCGATCTCGGCAGTGCCTATCAGTCGCTGCTTGCCACGCTTCAGGCCAATGGTGAGGTGGACGACAAGACCTCCGCGCAGCTCAACGACGCTATGGGCCAGCTCGACACCAAGTCAGCAGGCGGCGCCAAGGATGCCGCCATCTCCGGCGGCGGCATGCTGGTGCAAGCCGGCGGCCCCGTGTATTTCAACGGCATCTCGGCCTATCAGAACCAGTTCGTGGATTCGCTCGTCAACGAGCTGAGCAGCAGGCTCGACGCGAAGGTGTGAGACGATTAATGATGTGCGGGTGATCCCCGTCGGACGCCCATACAAATGAAAACCACGCTGCTGAAATCCGAAGACTACGCCCGTTCGCCCTGGAAGAACGGCGGCGGCATCTTTACCGATATTGCGGATGCGCATCGCCCAGGCAGCCCGGTGAAGGATTGGGACAGCCTGCTGTGGCGCTTCGCGTCCACGCCGATCGTGGCGCCCGGGCCGTTCTCCCATATGTCCGGCATCGACCGCTTGCAGATGGTGATCGGCGGGCGCGGGCTGGTGCTCAAAGCCCCGGAGCGGGAGTTCGACGAGCGCGAGCCGTTCACGACCGTGCGCTTCACCGGCGAGATGGAGATCGTCACCGAGCTCGAGGCCGGCCCGGTCGAGGTCGTCAATCTGATGGCGCGGCGCGGTGCGGCGGAGATCGAGCTGTTGGCACTCCGGGAGCCCGGTGAGCGGCAACTGCCCGCCGGCACGCATCTCGTCCATGCGGTGTCCGGCGATTGCAGCATTCGTCTCGACGGCGTGGGTTTTGCGATTTCGCACGAAAACACGTTGAAGGTCGAACTGACCGGGGCATCGACGCTCGTGCTCGTTTCGGGGCTGGCCGTGCTGGGGTCTATCCGGATCGTCGGTTGAACGGCGATCCTGCCCACCGAGCGATGCGCACAATCCGTGCATCTGGCCAGGTTGACGCCGCAGCGTCGGAGCACGATATCTGGCCTGATGCAGACCGCCGCTGAAGGGCAGGATATGACCGCGCCAGACAAAAACTCCGCCACGCTGTCCGACGGCGTCGTCGACTGGCTGACCAACGGCACGCGCGACCAGCGCTTCATCGACAACATCTTTGCCGAGATGTGCATCCGGCTCCAGCAGGCCGGCATTCCGCTGGCGCGGTCGACGCTTCACGTGCTGATCCAGCACCCGCAATGGCTCGGGGCCCGCTTCATGTGGTCCGACGGCATGCGCGAGGCGGAGATCGCGCGGGTCGACTACGACGTTCGCGAGCGGTCCGAATTCATCGGCAGTCCCGCCAACGAAATGTTCGACGGCGCAACCGAGGTGCGCGAGAATCTCGAACGCGACCCCTCGCTCGGCCGCAAGCACGCCCTCTACGACGAGATGCGCGCGAAAGGCCTGACCGAATACGTGGCCTGGCCGCTCTATCACACGCTCGGCAAGCGCCATCTCGTCACCTTCGCGACCGACCGGTCCGGCGGCTTCGACGCCGCGCATATCGCCGCACTCAAGAACATATTGCCGGTGCTGTCGCTGGTCAGCGAAATCCGCATCAAGAACCGCCTGGCGCGGACGCTGCTCGAGACCTATGTCGGCTCCCACGCTGGCGAGCTCATCCTGGCCGGCGCCACCAGGCGCGGCACCGGCACGACGGTACGCGCCGCGATCATGATCTGCGACCTGCGCGAGTTCACGAAAATCTCCGACAACTGGCCGCGCGACGACGTCATCGATCTGCTCAACGACTATTTCGACGCGATGTCGGAGCCGATCGCGCGGCACGGCGGCGAGATCCTGAAATTCATCGGCGACGGCCTGCTCGCCATCTTCCCGCTCAGCGAGCCCAACGCCTGCGCAAACCTGCTGCATGCCGTGACCGAAGCCCGTCGGGCCATGGTCGCCCTGAACGAACGCAACAACGGCACCGGCCGCGCGCCGCTGAATTACGGCATCGGCGTCCATGTCGGCGACGTCATGTACGGCAATATCGGATCGAGCACCCGGCTCGACTTCACCGTGATCGGGCCCGCCGTCAACATGGCCTCGCGCCTCGAAGCGTTGACCAAGCAATTGGGAAAGACGGTGCTGTTGTCACGCGACTTCGCCGATCTGGTCGATCGCCAGTTCGATCTGGAGCGCTTGGGCGAGCACGGGGTGCGCGGCTTCAGTGAACCGATCGAGCTGTTTGCCTATCACGGCTGAGGCGGGATGCCCGCGGCCACGCAGGTGTCCCCAATCCCGGGAAGCAAGATTTGCTGCTCTCGCCTCACGCGTCGAGCGCGTCCTGTTGCCAACGCAGGATTGTGTGACTACGCTTGGTGCCAGGCCCGCCCAAGCGTTTGATCGATCGGCCGCACGTTCATGCCAAAATTCCTTCGCATCGGACTCCATCAGTCGAACATATCCGGATACACGTCGAAGGCGTGGTGTGTCCGGCGCGTGGGCACGGCAATCTTCCTGAAATGGGGCGCCGTCGAGGTCCAGGGCGCAGGCGACGGGCGAAAGGTTTATTGGACGCGTCTGCCGCAGGAGAAAACAATTCGCTGCGGCAGCGCGCAGCGTGCCCAGGATTATGCAAAGGCCGCGATCGCGCGGCGCCGCAACCATCGCTATGAGCCGCTGGTTGGCGCGATCGTGCTCCGGCGCCGACCCGCGGGGGGCAACACCGAACTCAAGCAAGCCCTCGCCACAATCTTGATCGTCGATATCGTCGGTTCCACCGCAAAAGCGGCAAAGCTCGGCGATGTCCGCTGGACCAAGGTGATGGGCCATTATTACGCGGCGGTCCGCAAGGAGCTGAAGAGTTCGCGCGGCAAGGAAGTCGTGACGACGGGTGACGGCGTGCTGGCGACCTTCAAGCAGCCCGCCGCTGGCATCTCTTGCGCGACCGCGATCCGGAAGGCCGTGCGCACGCTCGGCCTCGAGATCAGGGTTGGTCTGCATGCCGGCGAATACTCGGTGAGCGGCACTGAGGCGGTCGGCCTCGCCTTCCACATCGGCACCCGCGTCGCCGCCAAAGCGCGCGCCGGCGAGGTGCTGGTCTCGAGCGCGGTCAAGGAGCTACTGGTGTCGCAGCCCGAGATCCGCTTCCAGGGATCACGGCGTGCACCAGCTCAAGGGCGTGCCGGAAAGGTGGAGGCTCTATAGGGTGGAAGGGTGAGGAGCTTGCGCGAGGGTCGGCGTCAATCCACTTCAACACGATCGCATTCGACGCACTGATACACACGCTGTCCCGTACTCAGCACGGTCGCGAGGCGCAGTTTCCGCACGGCCTGGAGAAAGGAGACCGGAGAAAACCGCTTGTGCAGGACCGTCGTATGGGCGGGCAGGGGACCGGTGAGGCTGCCGGATATGACGACGATATTGAGTTTCGGCACACGAGCGCCAGCTTCAAATCTCCCGTGCAGATGGCGCCCGCCCGGCGCAGGACCAGCCGCAGCATTTCGAGAGAGCCCGGCCGGGGAGCCCAGGCTATTGGTCAATCGACCTCACCTCGACAGTACAGAGGCCAGCAACTCAACATCACCGCACCCCCGTGCCCTTGCAGCGCTGGCACTTCACCACCTTGTCGCCCTTCTTGAGCAAGCCTTTGCCCTCGCAGTTTTTGCATTTCTGCTTCTTCTTGATGTTCGGGCCTTTTTCACTCGTCATGAAATTCTCCTGCCGCCAGAGGGCGGTGTTGTGCGGTCGTTCAGCGGACAGCTGAGCGGGCTCGGATAAGCCCTACACTGATGCCGGCTTCGGCACCACCAGCACGGGTACGCTTCCGTCCACCAGGACCTCGGATGTCTGGCTGCCCAAAAACAGCTTCCTGAGGCCGCGACGCCCATGGGAGGCCATGACGATCAGGTCGCAGCCCCTGGACTTTGCGGTTTCAATGATCGCAGTCGCCGGGTGCGCATTCGGAACATGCAAGAATTCTGCAGGCGTGCCGATCTGCTCCGACATCGCGCGTGCTTCGTCGAGCACCTTGCCCGCACGGGCCTTGCAGGCGGCGTCAAAACTATCGATCTCGTCCCGGCTCGGAATCCATCCCGAGTCGTGCCCGCCGCCATAGTCGACCGGCAGCGCTTCCGTCACGGTGATGATTGTCAGCCTGGCGTTCAAGGCCTTCGCCAGGGTGATGCCATGCTCAACGCCCTTTCTCGCGACGTCCGATCCATCCGTGCTCAAGAGAATGTTGGCGTACATGTGGTGGCTCCCTTGCTCCTCGAACAAAGTGATGCCTGGCCAATATGGTCCGATACGCGCCGTGGGTCCACGCGCGTTTTCTTTGATTTGCGCCGGCGAGGCCGTGCCTGAACTGCTATTGAAACCTTACAGGCTCAACTTCGCTAGCGCCGCCATCATGCGCTTTGCATCGTTCGGGCGCGTCAATTCGCCGGCCGCCGTCGCCCCGAGCACTTTTCGCGCCGGGCAGCATCAATAAACGCCCCAGCGTCTGGCAAGGGGTTTTACTGGCTGGATTGCCCTCGCGTCGCCGGTATATTCATCTTCATCTATCCATGGAGGTCGAGATGCATCGCTTCGTTCCGATGCTGGCGTTACTCATCACCGCTGTATCTCTTGCTTTCTTGGAGCCGGTCCGGGCTGCCGAGGCAGATCGATACTGCCTGCGAGGTCGCAATTGGGGCTTTCCGGGCAATTGTCAGTTCGCCACCCGCTCGCAATGCCTGGCTGCCGCTTCTGGCACGAACGCATATTGCGGCATCAATCCGCGCTATGCCGCTTCGCGGCGACGCTAATCACCCCTCGGAGCTAAGCCATTCGGCGCTACCGCATGGCAGAAGCGGTCAATCAAGGAAAACCCCCGATGCGAAAACTTGCACTGTTCGTCATCCTGCTCTCGTTTGCAGGAATGGTTCCTTCCAGCGAATCATTTGCTCAGAGTGCGCTTCGAGGTGCCGTCATTGGTGGTGCTGTCGGTGGTCGCCGCGGTGCTGCCATAGGAGCTACGGCCGGAGCCATCGCTGGCGCCCACCGGCGACATCAGCATTGGCATCGATATTATTGGAGGAACGGCAGCTGCTGGCATCGCTCGACCAGCGGAAGGTCGCACCGTGTGTCGCATCGGTACTGCCGTTGAGCCGGCGCGGAGTGGGTCGCGCGACTGCCGTGCGGCAAAGATCGAGAACGGCAACTCAATAGGGGATCGCAATGTTCTTCGCTCAGGAAGGATTCACATATCGAAATTTTCTGATGGATATGATTGCCGTATTCGCATTTGTCGTCTGGTTCTGGCTGCTCATCGTCATCTATGGCGACCTGTTCAGGCGCCACGACATTTCCGGATGGGGCAAGGCACTGTGGGTGCTCGCGCTGGTTCTAACCTCCTATCTGGGCATCTTTGCCTATCTCATCACCCAAGGCAGGGGGATGGCGGAACGCAGCGCCGAGCAGGCTCGGCGGGCGCGCGAGGAATTACGGCACGTCGTCGGCTTTAGTGTCGCCGACGAGCTTTCCAAGCTCGATCAGCTCAAACAATCGGGATCCATAACCGATATCGAGTACGGGCGCCTTCGCACCAAGCTGGTCTCTTAACCGTCGGTGCGCGACGCATGCGAAGCGGTGAGGGAAGCACGGAGGCCTATGATGCTCGCAAAGCCTTTTGGCACCGTTGGAGCTTTTATAGCTGGCTTTGCGATTGCGTGGACTGAAAGCGCGCATGCGGAAATATTCATAACAACTGCCACCATATCGCAGGGCGAGCTGGTCATCGTCGGAAGAGTAAGACGACCCCGCGAGCCCAGCGTGGAGATCAGGATCGGTCCAAGCAAAACCGTAAAAGTCGAGAGCACTTCGACCGGAGGGTTTCGGTGGATTGGACCGGAGTTTCCGTCCACTTGTATCGTAAAGATCACGTCCGGACCGGATACGAGGGACGTGGTGATACAGAACTGCGGCCTCCCCGGACCGGCGGGTCCCCCAGGGCCGGCCGGACCTGCAGGCCCGATCGGACCGCCCGGGCCCAAAGGGAATTAGAAGGCAGATTTTCGTCTTCCAGGTTTGCAGGTTGCCCACCGGATCGCTCTCGCATCCCACCTTTGAACCCACGATAACGGCGGAGTCATTGGATGCATTGTCACCGTAATCCCTAGTTCGAAGGGCTAAGCGGGTGGCCGGCAGGAGCGTACCTGCGCCTATACCGCGCTAGGCGGCTAAGACCCTCTTCAACATCGGTGGCTGATTGCGACGCTCAACTATCGATGCGCTTCCGTGTTGATCAATGCCTAGCGTGAGGCGTATCGCTTCGCCCGGGGTATCTACTGGCATCCGTCGCGCGAGCAGTTCTGCGAGCGCCTGATCTTCGACGGCGATGAAAATTTGACGCCCGCTCGCAACTAGTTGCGCAAGCACTTCTGCTAGGTTGACTGTACGGAAATCGTCAATGTGCTGGACGGGATCGTCGAGCAGAACTGTTCGCCAACGGCTCCACGCTAGCGATAGATTGATCGATAGTAGGAATGCCAAGCCAGTAGCGCGCCGCTGACCGCTGGAAAACACAAACTGAGGGTTCAGGCCTTCCCCAACTTGAAGGGACAGGAAGCGTCGAAGTTCCCCTCTAATGATGTACTCTATGTCCTGCCAGGACGGGGTGTGGGCGAAGGCGGCCATAGAGTTCTGACATCAACGGCAAAACGCGTCCAAGACGAAGATCCAGCGTTTCGAATCCGGCTCGGCGTGCAGCATCATGCAAAGCACTCGCTGTAGCTTCCGCTTTTCTGGCTCTTCCTGCCTTGTCTTGAGCCCTAGTGAGCCGAACCCGAGCATCATCGAGTGCGGTAAGACCTGCATCCAACTGTCTGTTCGCCGAAAGAGTACTCAGGATGCGAATGGCATGGTTTGCTCGATCAAGCTGGCTTATGTACTTAGCCAAGAGCGCTTCAACCGTTTCCCGAGATGCTAGGTTATCTAGGCCGCTTCTTCCAAGCAAGATATCCCGAGAATCTAAGGCGCTCCGCTGATCACTCATCTTTTGTGAGAGTTGCATTAACGAACGTTCGGCATCTGCAATCTCTTTATCCGCCGCCGCGATGGCTCCCCGTCGTTCTGCTGCAATCTCCGCGCGCGTAGTTGCATCTGCGTCCATACGTTGGATAATAGCGGACGCAGCTAATAGTCCGCTCTGAAATGATATGGCATCGTGATTTGCGGCGCAAAGGGGACATTTATGATCGATAATCCCAATGTGTTCCCCGATTTGCCTTAGTTCGTGGAGTTGGCGTACGAGCTCTTCGGTTGGTCCTTGAACTCCATCTTCACCTGGCAATTGAGCACGATTTGCCTGCAATTCGGCGATCCGGTCTTCTGTACGAACCAACGTGAACTCGTCCTCGTCGAGAGCTTCGGCGTACCCCTCATATATTTCCCATCGAGAGAGCGCCTCCTGTAGGTCTCGGATTTGGCGCTCGCGTTCCGCCACTAATTCCCTTCCAGGCGAAACGAGCTGGTCAGGCGCAGTCGGAGAAAGGTTCAGGATTTGCGACAATGTTAAACTTGCATCAGAGATTGCTACGTCGGTCGCGAGCGTGGCGCGGGCATCATCGATCTTTCTGCTCGCCTCTGTTACGGCAATATTCGCTGAACTTACTTCCGCCTTTGCGAGCTCGCTCCGCCGCTTAGCGATTTTGACTAATTTTTCTGCGCGATCTGCCCAGCGGTCCGCGTCGCTTGCTCCTATCGCTTGGCGGAGCTTCGCGTAGCGCTGCGTTTCCGATAAGTCGAGACTTAAGCTAGCAATGTTTTCGTCACGAATGATTGACGCTGCGCAGAGTTGGGCAAGTGGCTCCGAAGGAGCCATGCCAATCTTCACCATTCCTGCTTCGACTCTAGCAAGAGATCGCTCGTCCGGCTCATCGATCGGAGTTCGACGCAGTGAGACCGAGCCTTGACTGTCGCTAAATGTAACTTCGACAAGACGCTCCAAGGGTGGCGGGCCGTCCCCTTTCCACCAAATATAATCTTCTATGCTTTCACCCGCGGCTTTCAGTTCCCCATATTTGCTGATCCGACCTGTTAACGCGAACTCTATCGCATCGAAGATTGTACTCTTGCCTACTCCATTTCGGCCGTCGATAATTGTGAAACCGGCGCCGACAGGGATCTCTACTCTGTTGCGGAAGCCGCGGAAGCCGCTAACGATGATGCGCTCGATCCTCATTCCTGGTCCTCCAGCAACTGCATTACGACCAGTTCGTCGGCATTAGACAAGAAAGCGGCAACGACGTCTTCGTTGAGTTCGGACGTGCGAAGGCGAATTTCAGATCGCATGTCGATCTGATCCAGCGATGGAGCGACACGAAAAGAAAGGAGAGGGAGAAGAGCTTCGTGGGCTCCCGTCAATCCGGAAACGCCAGCCTTAGTAATTTTTCGCATCGCTTCTAGGTTCTCTTCAATCTGCCCTAGCACAAGAGCTTCACCAAAGCTGGCTGCTGCTCGGCTAATAAGCACGAGATATGCATTCCATGCCTTTTGTTGCGCGTCGCGAAATGAATCGCGATAACTTCGGACAATTTGATCTCGGTCTTGCTGCCAGCTTTCGATGAGCTGTGTTGAATTGTCGTAGGCGACGACGAAACCGATTACTGTGGCGTCTTCGAAAGACAATAGCGAAAGCTTCCGATCGTCGACACTGCCTGACAGTTCGGCCAAGGCAGTCGAGAATGCAGCTTCGGAAAGCACCGTAGCGCAATCTTGCAAAATGTCGCTCATAGCGTTCCTTCGAAGGCTGTTCTTGTCATCCAGCGGGGGCCGGCGCCGCGCGTGATTGATCCATCAGCTTGTCTGGTCAAGTGCGATGGAAGATAAGCATCATCGGCGCCGACGGCGACGACGATGTCTGGGGTCGAGATTGGAGGCATGTCCCAACGATACTCACCTTCCAGCGTATGAATAAACGAGCCTGATCCTCGGATAATTCGGACTGTGTTGCCATTGAGCTTCCAGAAGGGCCCCTCTGAAGTGCCGCCCGCTTCGCGGATTTGAAGGATGGTGAGCCCGATCGCCGGTTCATCATAAGGTGCTGGCTGACGTGCCGGCTTGTTTGGAGTGCAGCCGAGTAAATCTCTACGCACCCGCCAATAGCTCTCGTTGTCAATGTCCGGCTCTGCCATGCTTGCTGCGCTTGGCGGGAATCCATTCAGAGACTCGAAGGTCTGTACGCCTTTGGCAATTGCGCGACGGACAAAAGCCTTCGAAAAATCGAGTCGGAGTTTATCAAGGAAGTCTGAGCCTGATAGCCTTAGGTGGAATGCCCCCTTGTTGGCCCGACCAGCAAGGGCGGTGAGATCCGGGGCTTTCTTTTCGAAGTCGCTCGTAGTTGAAGGGTCTACGATGAGCACCGAAGCTGGAGACGCTGCCCCCATCGTTTGGGCGATAACGTCGTTAAGATAATCCCAATCAGTCGAGTAGCCGACGATCAGTAGGTCCTTGTCGAGAAGAGCGTTTCTTAGCCATATCTCGCTCCGTTCAATCCGTTCTTTCACAGGAGTGGCAGTGAGTTGCCCCTTCGCCCAGATAGTGTGCTCCCGCTCTTTGAGCCAACACCCGTGTAGCTTTAGCATCGGGGCCGTGCCGACAGCAGGAGCGGCTACCTGAACTCCGTCGATCCCAGTGAATATTTGGCCAAGTAAATCTTGACCGGCGGCTTCGATCAGTATGTCCACATTCGTGGTTACGACCGCCTGGAGCCCCCGTGACAACAGCAGGTCCGCGACCGCATGGTGGCCTGCATTAAAGCGCCCAGCGAATACATCCTGGTCCACATACTCTTTGAGATAAATTCCCAGCTCGTTGTTCTGAAAGAAAAATTCTGCCTGATCTTCAATACCCAGCGGTAATGGCGGCTTGATCCCCAAAAAGCGGCCATCGTATTCCTTTTTGGCATTGGCGGCGATGATGGCCGCACTCGGAAGGTTGCTCGGCGAAGCCATCGAAAGTCCAGCACCTGCAATCAGGATGAGCCGATTGTTAATGATGCCATCGAGGCCAACTTTTCGAGCTTCATCTAAAGTCACTTCTTTCATCGGGCGAGACCGCTGCTGTGTGTCATGTCTGCAATTTCGCATTGCGATCTTGCATCGGCGCGCCCTATGCATGCATCAGATCGGGCATCCTCACAAGGTATCCAAGGCAAAGACATGGCTTGCCGCGATCTGATGAGGCAACGCACCTCCCAAAAGTGCGATTCAAACGAAGGGGTCGCGCGATTGCAGCGGAATGGAGCAAGGATGAAAGCAGATTATGCCGGGCGGTCTGACAATCAACCTGCTGGTGGGCCCGGCAGGACTCGAACCTGCAACCAGACCGTTATGAGCGGCCGGCTCTAACCATTGAGCTACAGGCCCCGCCGCGAGACGGCCGCGAGAAAGCGCGGCCGGCAACGGTGCGCGGTTCGTTTACAGGGATGGAGCCGGGGGTGCAATGCTGGCTCTGGCGGATGGAAACGTTGGCGCAGCATCGCCGGTAATTTTTGAATACCCGAAACTTGCGACGATGCACTTATGCTCCTGTTTTGCCCGACAAGTCAAATTGCCATGCCTAGGGCTCGATTTTTTCGCTGCCATAACTCTTTGTAATCGCTGGCCTATTCTACTGTGCATGGGGTTGTTTTCGGCGTTTTTGATTGGAGGGGGTCTTCCCATCCCCCTCCGATGTCTCGCTGGCGAGCTGCAAGTTCGCGGCTGAGGCTGCCCCTAGTCCACCGAAACCCCGGCGAACTCCACCACCTTGCGCCACTTCTCGGTCTCGTCGGTGACCAACTTGCCGAACTCGGCCGGCGTCATCGGCTTGGGGATGCCGCCGGTCTCGGCGAGACGGGCGATCAGCTTCGGGTCCTTCAGCGCTTCGCCGACGGCCTTGTTGAGGATATCGATCACGTCCGGCGGCGTGCCCTTCGGCGCGGAGATGCCGTAGAAGCCGACCGCTTCGAAGCCCGGCACGGTTTCGGCGATCGCGGGCACATCGGGCACGCTCGGCCAGCGCTGCGGCGAGGTCACGCCGAGTGCGCGGACATTGCCGCCCTTGGCCTGCTCCAGCGCGGACGGAAGATTGTCGAAGATCAGCTGCACCTTGTTGGAGATGATGTCGGGGAAGGCGATCGCCGAGCCGCGATAGGGCACGTGCACCATGTCGCACTTGGTCATCACCTTGAACAGCTCGGCCGACATGTGCACCGAGGTGCCGTTGCCGGAGGAGGCGAAGGAGATTTTTCCGGGATTGGCCTTGCAGTAGTCGATGAACTCCTGAACCGTCTTGGCGGGGAACGCGTTGGAGACGACCAGCATGTTGGTGAGCTGCATGATGCTCGCGACCGGCACGGTGTCGCGCAGGAAGTCGAACGGCAGCTTCTTGTACAGCGAGGTCGAGATCGCGTTGTTGGGCGCGACGAACAGCAGCGTATAGCCGTCCGCCGGCGAGCTGATCGCGGCCGCGGCGGCGATGTTGCCGCCCGAGCCGGTGCGGTTCTCGACGATGAACTGCTGGCCGAGACGGTCCGACAGCCATTGCGCCATGATCCGCGCGACGATATCGACCGGGCCGCCGGCGGAGAAGCCGATGATCCAGTGCACGGGACGATCGGGATATCCGGGCTGCGGAGGCGGGAGGTGCGGCGCTAAAAAGCGTTGAAATGAAAACCAGCCCGAAAATACTGTTACGCAAAATTCGCAACATGAAGTCTCCCATTGTTCTATTGTCGTTGGGCTGCATGCTTTCACAAAATCGGGGCGCTGCCTACATCCATCGTCGCAAGTCGATGTTGACGCGGGCCCGCCGGGACCGACCATGAGATTCGCAATCACCATTGTTCTCGGCGCGGCGCTGCTTTCAAGCCCCGCCGCTGCTCAAACCGGAGGCAAGCCCATTTCGACCACGACAATCAGCTCTACGATCAGCCTGGGCACCGCGACGCCCGGCGGCGGCTTTCCCCTCTATGGCAACGCCTTCGCGCAAGCGATGAATGCGGCCGATCCGCAAGCCATTATCGTCCCGCGCAACACCAAGGGCAGCAACGAGAACATTCCGCTCTTGGAGAAAGGCGAGCTCGATCTCGCTTTGGTCGCGGGCGAGCCGGCCTATGAAGCCTTTGCCGGCATCGGCCGCGGGCCGGTCCGGCTGAAGATTCTCACTGCGATCTATTCCAACCCCGGCTTGTTCGTGGTGCGCGCGGACAGTCCGTACAAGACGATTCGCGATCTCGTCGGTCAGCCCGTCGCATTCGGCGCAAAAGGCTCGGGCCTGCCGATCCTGGCGCGCTACGTGCTGGATGGGCTCGGCCTGAAGCAGGACGAGGATTTCAAGGCTGTTTATCTCGACCGCGCCGGCGACGGTCCCGCGATGGTCGAGGATGGACGTGTCGCCGCACTCTGGGGCGCCGGCATCGGCTGGCCCGGCTTTGCGGCGGTGGCCTCGAGCGCGTCAGGCGCGCGCTTCATCGCGCCCAGTGCCGAAGAGATCGCGCGCATCCGCGCCAAACATGCGTTCCTGAAGCCGCTGACCGTGCCGGCGGGCAGCTATCCAAAACAATCCGAGCCGATCGCCTCGCTCGGCTCCTGGAGTTTTGTCCTGACGCGCGAAGACCTGCCGGACGATGTCGCCTACCGGCTGGCGAAGACGCTGCACGGCGTCGAGGCAAATCTCTGCAAGCAGCTCGCGCAGGCCTGCGAGACCACGGCCGCGAACACGGTCGCGGCCGCGCCGAAGCCGGAGCTGATCCATCCGGGCGTGATGAAGTATTTTCGCGAGATCGGAGTGGTGAAATAGGGCGCGCAGTACACCCACAGCCGTCATGCCCGGGCTTGTCCCGGGCATCCACGTTCTTGGTGCCGTCTGAAAGATCGTGGATGGCCGGGGCAGCCCGGCCATGACGACCTCTCTCACTACACCGTCACTTCTTCACCATCGCACACGCCGGGTCCGGTGGCCCGAACGCCTTGTCGCCGGAGATCGTCGCGAGGATCTTGTAATAGTCCCACGGATATTTGCTCTCCTCCGGCGTCTTCACCTGCACCAGCCAGAGGTCGTGCACCATCAGATTGTCCTCGCGCAGTTTGCCGTTGCGGGCGAAGAAATCCTCGATCGGCTTTTCCCGCGCATCTTCGCGGCGACCTTGAGCGGATCGTCGGTGCCGGTTTCCTTGATGGCGTTGAGATAGTGCATCACGCTCGAATAGACGCCGGCCTGCCACATCGACGGCATCTTGTTCATCTTGGCGAAGTAGCGCTTCGACCATTCGCGGGTCTTGTCGTCCATGTCCCAATAGAACGACGTCGTCAGCAACAGCCCTTGGGCAGCCTGCAAGCCGAGGCCATGGATGTCGGTGATCAGCGCCAGCAGCGCCGCCATCTGCTGGCCGCCCTTGAACACGCCGAACTCCGATCCGGTCTTGATCTCGTTCATATTGTTGGGCGGACCGGCGGCGATGCCGATGATCTTGGCCTTGGAGGCCTGCGCCTGCAGCACGAACGAGGAGAGGTCGGGCGTTGCCAGCGGCGGCTTCACCGAGCCCAGCACCTTGCCGCCGTTGGCGGTCACGACCGCCGAGGCGTCGCGCTCCAGCGAATGGCCGAAGGCGTAGTCGTCGGTGATGAAGAACCAGCTGTCACCGCCGCGCTTGACCACGGCGTCCGCGGTGCCGACCGCGAGCGCGCGGGTGTCGAACACCCACTGGATCGCGTAGGGCGAGCAGAACTTGCCGTGGAAATCGGCGGTGCCGGTGGAGTGGGTGATGAACAGCCGCTTCTTCTCGTTGGCCATGTTCTGCACCGCGAGCCCGACCGCGGAGACCGGCACGTCGACGATCAGATCGACCTGGTCAACGTCGTACCAACGCCGCGCGATGGCGCCGCCGATGTCGGCCTTGAGCTGGTGGTCGCCGACGACGATGCTGATCGGCTTGCCGAGCACGGTGCCGCCGAAATCGTCGATCGCCATCTGCGCCGCCGTCACCGAACCCTGGCCGGTCGGTGCCGAGGCCGGGCCGTTCATGTCGGTGAGCACGCCGATCTTGACGATGTCGTCGGAAACCTGCGCCATTGCGGCGCCCGGCAGCAGCGTTGCCGCCAGGAACGTCGCTGCAAAGCCGGCAGCGACCGGCAGTCCAAATCTCGTTGGCTTCACGCGTGTCCTCCCCTGATCCGGCGCGTTGGCCGGTGTTGCTTCCCGGGTATGGCCCGGCTGAATTGGTTTCTTTTGCAACTATTTGGGGGCGGGCGTCAACGTCAGGCCGCGAAGCGGATTTGTCCGGCCGGCGAGGGATCGTAGCCGGTCAGCTCCTCGGCGCGCTGCCGCAACCGTTTTTCGCTGAGGAACCGGATCAAGGCCTACATGGTGGGGCGGAAATAGCTGCGCTGCCGCATCGCCATTCTGGCACCGAGCGCGAGCACGTCGGAGAGGCCGCGCAGCCGTTTCGGATTGCCCGGCGGCAGCACGAGACCCTGCTCGCGGCGCACGAACGCGACCAGCAATGCATCACGTAGGTCCGGAGCGTCACGCAGCACTGGCGGCAGCGGCAAGATTGCCGTCGGCATCGAGGCTGTGGAAGTGCACTGCCACGGCCGTCACCTCGTCGCGCTGCAGGCGCTCCAGCCCGCGTGCGCGCAGCGATTGCGCCGGAACGAGCAAACGCGTCACGAGTGCGGCGCAATCCATCATCATCATGCTCGCGTCATAGCCAATTGGAACCCGATCATGGCCGTCCGCCGCCTGTCCGTTGCACTCGCGCTTCTCTGCGGCCTCGCCGCGGGCGTTGCGGCCTCATCCGCGGAGGACCGCGCGATCGTGCTGGCCACGACCACGGCGACGCAGGAGTCCGGCCTGCTCGATTATCTGCTGCCGATCTTCCGCGAAAAGACCGGCATCGACGTGACGGTGATCGCGCGGCGCGCCGACGAGGTGCTCGACGGGGCGCGGAGGGGCGAAGTCGACGTCGTGCTGATGCACGCACGGCCGCAGGAGGAGAAATTCGTCGCGGACGGTTTTGCCGTGAAGCGCTTTGACGTGATGTACAACGACTATGTGCTGATCGGGCCGAAGAGCGATCCCGCCGGCGTGAAAGGCAAGGACATCGCAACCGCGCTGAAAGCGATCGAGGCCAAGGGTGCGCCGTTCGTGACGCGCGGCGACCGCTCGGGCACGCATGCCGCAGAGCTCGCGCTCTGGATCGTCGCCGGTATCGACATCGCGAGCGTCAAGGGCGCTTGGTATCGCGAGTTCAAGCAGGGCATGACCTCCGCCCTCGACGCAGCGCGCACGGCGAACGCCTATGTACTGTCCGACCGCGGCAGCTGGATCGCATTTCGGGAGCGCGGCGATCTCGACGTCCTCGTCGAAGGCGACAAGCGGCTGCTCAACCAATACGGCGCGATGCTGGTGAACCCCGCGAAGTTTCCGAACGTGAATAAGGAGCTCGGGCAAGACTTCATCGACTGGCTGACCTCGCCGGAGGGGCAGGCGGCGATCGCCGGATACAAGGTCGACGGACAACAGCTGTTCTTCCCCAATGCGGACAAGTCAGGCGGCTGACGTCCGTATCGCCAACGGTTGCCAAACCTGGCGATGCATGGTCCATCATGGCGCATGACCCAGCGCCTGCCGCCATCGCTGACGCCGCTCGACACCGCGCTCGCTGCGTTGCTGAAGGGGCTTGATCCGCTCGCGCCGGTGCAGTTGCCACTGACTGAAGCGGCCGGCTGTATCGCGGCGGGCACGCCGCTGCTTGCGGCCCATCCGCCTCGCGACGTCGCTGCCGCGGACGGCTGGGCATTATGCGCCAATGATTTGGTCGGCGCGTCCTCCTATTCACCGCTGCCTCTCGCAACGGCGCCCGCCTGGGTCGATGCGGGGGACGCGATGCCGGCGGGGTGCGACTGTGTGCTCGATGCCGACGCAGTCGAACTGTCCGGTCCGCTCGTCCAGGTGCTGGCGGAGGGCGTGCCGGGGCAGGGCATCAGGCGCGCCGGAAGTGACATCGACGGAGGCACGCCTGCCGCGGCAGAGGGGTGTCCGGTCGGTCCTGCCGCTCTGCTGCTCGCGCGCGCCGCCGGACTGGACCGACTGAGCGTGCGCCGTCCGCGGCTGCGCATTGTCAATGTTACCAGGCGCAACGGGGACCATGCATCTGATTGCGGACATCGCGCGCGCCGCAGGGCTGGATGTGCAAACGCACGCGGCCGGTGCGCGAGATGCGGCATCGATCGCGGAGGCGTTCGACGCTCCCACCTGCGATCTCCTGCTGATGGTCGGCGGCAGCGGCGTCGGTAGCAAGGATGCCGCTGTCACGGCGCTGGCCCGGCGTGGTGATGTGATCGCGCATGGTCTTGCGCTCCAGCCCGGACGCACTGCGGCGGCCGGGCGGCTCGGACAGGTTCCCGTCGTCGCCTTGCCCGGCTCGGCCGATCAGGCGCTTGCGGTCTGGCTCGCGCTCGTGCTGCCGCTCGTAGACCGGCTGTCGGCGCGGCTGCCGCGCCGACGGATAACCTTGCCGCTCGCGCGAAAAATCGCATCCAGCGTCGGCATCGCCGAAATTAGCCTGCTGGCCGAGGAACATCATGCGTGGGTGCCGCTTGCGGTAGGCGAATGGCCGCTCCAGGCAATTGCCCGTGCCGACGCATGGCTGCTTGTTCCAGCCAGTCACGAGGGATTTGCAGCGGGCGCGCCGGTCGATGCCTATCTGATGCGGGAATGATACGAGCTTTGGTATGACGATGATCCCGCAATCGCAAGTCCGCAGCGCCCTCGAACAGGAGCAGTTCCTCAAAATTCTGTCCCGCGAGGAGGCACTGGCACGCTTCGAGGCCGCGCTGTTCCCGCGCGCGGTCCCAAGCGAAAGCCGCAAGCTTGCCGATGCGCTCGGTGCGGCACTCGCCGAAGACATCACCGCGCCGATCGACGTGCCGCCGTTCGACCGTTCCAATGTCGACGGCTTTGCGGTGCGCTCGGCGGACCTTGCAGCGGCCGGCGAAGGCGCACCGGTTCGCATCGGGTTGAATGGCGAGATCATCCACTGCGGTACCGCACCGGCGCTGCAAGTGGTGGCGGGAACCGCAACGCCGATTGCCACCGGCGGTCCGCTGCCGCGCGGTGCCGATGCCGTCGTCATGGTCGAGCACACCCAGCCGGCCGGCCTTGATGCGATCGACGTCCGTCGTGCGGTGTCCCCCGGGCAATTCGTATCCTATGCGGGATCCGACATCGCGCGCGGCGAGGCGCTGCTGCGCGCCGGCACGATCATCGGCTCGCGCGAGATCGGCATGCTGGCGGCCTGCGGCATTGCAGACGTGACCGTCGCGCGCAAACCGCGGGTTGCCGTGATCTCCACCGGCGATGAGCTGGTCCAGCCCGGCGAGGTGCTCGCGCCCGCCGCGATCTACGATACCAACGGCGCGATCGTCACCGCTGCGATCGACGAGAACGGCGGCGATGCGGTTTTCCTCGGCGCGATTCCGGACGACGAAGCCAGGCTCGAAGCCGCCATGCGCAGCGCGCTTGCGGATGCTGACATGCTGGTGCTCTCCGGCGGCACGTCGAAAGGCGCGGGCGATCTCTCTCATCGCATCATCGGCCGGCTCGGCCAGCCCGGCATCGTCGCGCATGGTATTGCGCTCAAACCCGGCAAACCGTTGTGCCTTGCGGTCTGCGACGGCAAGCCGGTGGTGATCCTGCCGGGTTTTCCGACCTCGGCGATGTTCACCTTCCACGACATGATCGTGCCGGTGCTGCGCAAGATGGCCGGGCTGCCACCACGCTCCGATGCCAAGGTGAACGCGACTGTGCCGGTGCGCATTGCTTCCGAGCTCGGCCGCACCGAATTCGTCATGGTCTCGCTGGTCGAAGGCAGGGACGGCTTGATTGCCTATCCCTCCGGCAAGGGCTCCGGTGCGATCACGTCGTTCGCGCAGGCCGACGGTTTTTTGCGCATCGACGCGCTCGCCGAGCAGATGCCGGCCGGGACCGAGACCGAGGTGACGCTGTTTACGCCGCATGTGCGGGTGCCCGATCTCGTCATCGTCGGCAGCCATTGCACCGGCCTCGATCTCGTCACCGCGCAACTCGCGCACGCCGGCTTGACCGTGCGCTCGATCGCGGTCGGCAGTCTCGGCGGGCTTGCAGCGGCGCGGCGCGGCGAATGCGATCTGGCGCCGATCCATCTGTTCGACGACAGGAGCGAGACCTACAATACGCCTTACCTCGTCGAAGGACTCGAGCTTGTGCCGGGATGGCGCCGGATGCAGGGCATCGTGTTTCGCCAGGGCGACAAGCGTTTCGAAGGCCTGGACGCGAAGCAGGCCGTCGCCGCCGCGCTCTCCGATCCCGTCTGCATCATGGTCAATCGCAACCAGGGCGCCGGCACGCGCATCCTGATCGACCGGCTGCTCGGTGGTGCGCGCCCGGAAGGGTATTGGAACCAGCCGCGCTCGCACAACGCGGTGGCCGCGGCCGTCGCACAGCACCGCGCCGACTGGGGCATGACCATTGCGCCGGTCGCCCATGCGGTCGGCCTCGGTTTCATTCCGCTCGCGGAAGAGCATTATGATTTCGCGCTGGTGACAGTGCGCAAGCAGCGGCCGGCGGTGCAGGCCTTTCTCGCCGCACTCGGCTCGGACGAGGCGCGCGCCGCGCTGGAGCGGGCCGGTTTCCGGCCAGCTTAGAGCTGGATTAAGACGCCGCATCCAGCGCGGCCAGCCGCTCGGCTTCCGCGATATCCTCGAACGTATTGGCGTTGAAGAACGGATCGAGCGGCTCGGTCGGCCACGTCACCGTCGCGAGCGGGTAGCGCGCGGTCCAGCGGTCGATCTTGCGGAGGTCTTCGACCACCAGCGCGTGACGCAGTTCGTCGCGCAAGCCAACGCGCCACAATCCGATCACCGGATGCGACTGGTCGCCTGACGCCGCAACGGCGAGCTCGGCATTCGCCGCGATGCGCTCTTCATGCAAGCGCGCGACCAGATCGCGCGGCAGGAAGGGGCAGTCGCCGGCGGCGCTGAGCACCCACTCCACCTCAGACCGGTTCGCTGCGGTCCAGTCGAGCGCGGCAAGGATGCCGGCGAGCGGGCCGGGAAAGCCGGGGACATCGTCGGCGACGACCTGCAATCCGAATGAATCAAAGCGGGCGGGATCGCCGTTGGCATTCAGGATCAGTCCGCTGCATTGGGGCGCAAGGCGTGCGATCACCCGCTCCAGGATGGTGCGCCCGCCGATGGTCCGCATCGGCTTGTCGCCGCCGCCCATGCGCCGCGCCAGGCCACCGGCGAGCAGCACGCCTTGCGTCGTCGGAAAGCTAGTCTCCACCACCTTCACCCTTGCGCTTGTGCTTGGCCGATTCCTCCTCGATGTAAGCGAGGTTCTGGTCGTAGACGATGCGCTCTTCGCTCGCGAGTGCGATGAAGCGTTTTCCGCGCGCGCGTCCGACCAGCGTCAGCCCGACCTGGCGTGCGAGATCGACGCCCCAGGCCGTGAAGCCGGAGCGCGACACCAGGATCGGAATTCCCATGCGCACCGTCTTGATCACCATCTCCGAGGTGAGCCGTCCCGTGGTGTAGAGGATCTTGTCGGATGCATCGACACCGTGGCGGTACATCCAGCCCGCGATCTTGTCGACGGCGTTGTGACGGCCGACGTCCTCGGTGTAGCAGAGCGGTTCCCCCTCCCTGCACAGCACGCAGCCATGGATCGCACCGGCTTCCAGATAAAGCGAGGGCATCGTGTTGATGGTCTGGGTCATCTGGTAGAGCCAGGAGGTGCGCAACTCGGCCTTCGGCAACGCAACGCTCTCGACCGCTTCGAGAAGGTCGCCGAAGGCGGTGCCCTGCGCGCAGCCCGAAGTCTGCGTGCGCTTCTTCAGCTTGGCTTCGAAATTGGTGTGGTGTTCGGTGCGCACCACGACCACCTGGAGGTCGTCGTCGTATTCGACCTCGGTGACCTCGTCATTATATTTCAGCATGTTCTGGTTGAGCAAATAGCCCAGCGCCAGATATTCCGGGTAGTCGCCGATCGTCATCATGGTGACGATTTCCTGCGAATTCAGGTAGAGCGTCAGCGGCCGCTCCATCGGCACCTTGATCTCGATCCTGGCGCCGGACTGGTCGGCCCCGGTCACGCTCTGGGTCAGGCGCGGGTCGTCCGGGTTCGGCGCGATCACGGGCACCGGGGCTTTGTCGATCTTCATCATGGCCGCGAGGTTAGCATGACATTGGGGTCAAGCCGATATAAGCATGGCGGTGGAAAGCGAAAATGTCTCTCTTCTCGTCATTGCGAGCGCAGCGAAGCAATCCAGAGTTTATCCGCGGAGGCACTCTGGATTGCTTCGCTGCGCTCGCAATGGCGGAACGGGCGGTTCCAGCCGCGTGATACGGCTGGCGGAGATCACGTTGTGATGAAAGTCATCGGCCTTGCAGGCTGGAGCGGTGCGGGCAAGACCACGCTGTTGACGCGGCTGATCCCGCATTTCAACGCGCGGGGCTTGCGCGTCTCGGTCATCAAGCATGCGCATCACCAGTTCGACGTCGACGTGCCCGGCAAGGACTCTTGGCGCCATCGCGAGGCCGGCGCGGCCGAGGTGCTGGTGGCTTCGTCAAATCGCTGGGTCCTGATGCATGAGTTGCGCGGCGCGGCGGAGCCGCGACTGCCGGAACTGTTGAGCAAGCTGTCCGCGGTCGATCTCGTCGTGGTCGAAGGCTTCAAGCGCGAGCCGCATCGCAAGATCGAGGTGCATCGCGCCGCGAACGACAAGCCGTTGCTGTTTCCCGATGATCCCGGAATTTTCGGGATCGCGGCCGATGTCGCCATTGAAACGCGACTGCCCACCGTCCATCTCGATGATATCGAGGCTGCTGCGGCGCTGCTGCTCCGCGCGGCGATGCCGGTCGAGGAAGCGGTCGCGAAAAGCGCTGCGATGCGTTGACGAGGCACCATGGCGCAATTGTCCGACGATTGTTTTGCCTTCGGTGGACCGATGATGTCGGTCGGCGAGGCCGTTGGCCTGATCACGACGCGCGTCAGCGCGATTGCCGATCTCGAAACCGTGGCGCTGGTCGATGCGGACGGGCGTGTGCTGGCGCGCGACATTGCGGCGCCTCTGCCGCTGCCGCCGTTCACCAACTCGGCCGTCGATGGCTACGCCGTGCGCAACGCAGATGTTCCGGACAGCGCGGAACGGGCGCTCCCGCTCGACGGCCGCATCCAGGCCGGCGGCCTTGCGCAGGCGCAGATCAAGGCCGGCCATACCGCGCGCATCTTTACGGGCGCGCCGATGCCGCCGGATGCCGAAACCGTCTTCATGCAGGAAGATGTGCGCATTGATGATTCCGGCCGGATTGTGCTGCCGCCGGGGCTGAAGCCGGGCGCCAATGTCCGCCCTGCGGGCGAGGATATTCCCGAAGG
This sequence comes from Bradyrhizobium sp. LB13.1, assembly GCF_054056815.1. Taxonomy (NCBI): domain Bacteria; kingdom Pseudomonadati; phylum Pseudomonadota; class Alphaproteobacteria; order Hyphomicrobiales; family Nitrobacteraceae; genus Bradyrhizobium; species Bradyrhizobium sp. LB13.1. Next base: position 1,925,731 of record NZ_JBSRYQ010000001.1, read on the forward strand.
ACACATCGCGCTGCGCGCAGGCCAGCGCTTGCTGCCGCAGCATGTCGCGCTCGCCGCGGCGTTCGGCCTTGTCAGGCTCGACGTCGTCAGGCGCATCCGCGTCGCGGTGTTTTCGACCGGCGACGAACTGGCTTCGCCCGGCGAGCCGCGCGCGACCTCGCAGCTCTTCGACTCCAACCGCTTCATGCTGATGGCGATGCTGCGCCGGCTCGGCTGCGAGGTCAGCGATCTCGGCATATTGCGCGACGAGCGCAACGCGCTCGCAAATGGCTTGAAGCAGGTGGCAAGCAGCCACGACCTGATTCTCACCACCGGCGGCGTCTCGACCGGGGAGGAGGATCACGTCAAGGCGGCGGTCGAAAGCATCGGCTCGCTGGTGTTGTGGCGGATGGCGATCAAACCGGGACGGCCGGTGGCGATGGGCATCATCGAGGGCACGCCGCTGATCGGATTGCCGGGCAATCCCGTCGCGAGTTTCGTGACTTTCGTGCATGTGGTGCGGCCGACGGTGCTGGCGCTCGCGGGCAGCCTGGCCGAGCCGCTGTTGCCGATCCCGGTGCGCGCGGCATTCACCTACAAGAAAAAGATCGGGCGGCGCGAATATGTTCGGGCGTCCTTGCGGCGCGGACAGGACGGCGCACTCGAGGCTATCAAGTTCCCGCGCGAAGGCGCCGGCCTGTTGTCGTCGCTGGTCGAGACCGACGGTCTCATTGAACTGGGCGAAGACATCACCCAGGTCGAGCCGGGGCAGGGTGTAGGTTTCCTATCCTATGCCGATCTGCTCTGAGGCTTGGCGTTGTCTTGGCGTTGTCTTGGCGTTGACGCCATCAACCCAGCCCTCCATGTTGCGCCCATGACCAGAACGACGCTCGATCTCACCGGGTTGAAATGCCCGCTGCCCGCTCTGAAGACGCGCAAGGCGTTGAAACCCTTGCAGCCGGGCGATCAGCTCGAGGTGTACTGCACGGATCCCTTGTCGGTGATCGACATCCCGAACCTGATCCGCGAGACCGGCGGCACGGTGGAGATCACCGAGCGCAACGACACGCGCGTCGTGTTTTTGATAGAGAAGGCCGATAGGCCGATAGAAAAAATCAATGGTGCGCCGCCCACTTAGCCAGCGGTCACTCGGTTGATACCTACCTTTTGTCTATCGACATCGCTCATCACTTCTGCCCCAATTGACTTCCTCCGCCGAGACGCGGAGGTCGAGTCTTGCCCGCGATACGCGGAGCAACGGGACATCGCATGAAGCCTGAACGCGGCGTCGGGCATAGATCTCGGAGTTGAGGGGTTAACGTTTGGATGTGCGTGACAATCCTGGCGCGCATCGTGTGATTGTGCGGAGCAGCAGGGACAGGCTGCACCGCAATGGGCTGAGGAACAGGATCTAGCGGCGGGCCGCTCAGAAGGGCGTCCGCAGGGGAGGAACGCATGACGACAATCGAGAGCGCTGGAACGATTTCAGGCGCCGGCGCGGGTTTTCTTGATCGCGAGCGCACGATCGCCAAGGCAGGCTTCAATCGCTGGCTGGTGCCGCCGGCCGCGCTGTGCATTCATCTCTGCATCGGCATGGCTTACGGCTTCTCGGTGTTCTGGCTGCCGCTGTCGCGCGCGATCGGCATCACGGCGCCGAAAGCCTGTCCGGACATGTCGCTGTGGCAGGAGCTCTTCACCACCAGTTGCGACTGGAAGGTCGCAAGCCTTGGCTGGATGTTCACCCTGTTCTTCGTCGTGCTCGGCGTTTCCGCTGCTGTCTGGGGCGGCTGGCTCGAACGGGCTGGTCCGCGCAAGGCCGGTTTCGTCGCGGCGATCTGCTGGTGCGGCGGCCTGTTCCTCGGTGCGATCGGAATCTACACCCACCAGCTCTGGCTGATGTGGCTAGGGTCCGGCGTGATCGGCGGCATCGGCCTTGGCCTCGGCTACATCTCGCCTGTGTCCACGCTGATCAAATGGTTTCCCGATCGCCGCGGCATGGCGACCGGCATGGCGATCATGGGTTTCGGCGGCGGCGCCATGATCGGCGCACCGTTTGCCAACATCCTGATCAACTACTTCAAGACACCGACCGATGTCGGCGTGTGGAAGTCCTTCCTCGTGATGGGCATCGTCTATTTCGTCTTCATGACAATCGGCGCTTTCGCCTACCGCGTGACGCCGGCCGGCTGGAAGCCTGACGGCTGGACGCCGCCGAGCGAGAAGAAGACAATGATCTCCGAGCATCACGTCCATCTCGACAACGCGCACAAGACGCCGCAGTTCTGGCTGATCTGGTGGGTGCTGTGCCTGAACGTGTCGGCCGGCATTGGCGTGATCGGCATGGCCTCTCCGATGCTGCAGGAGATCTTCGCCGGCAAGCTGATCGGCCATCCGGAGCTCGCCTTTGGTCAGCTCTCGGTCGAGCAGAAGACTGTCATCGCCGGGATCGCGGCGGGCTTCGCGGGCCTACTGTCACTGTTCAACATCGGCGGCCGCTTCGTCTGGGCGTCGTTGTCTGACTATATCGGCCGCAAGAATACGTATTACACGTTCTTTATCCTCGGCATCGTGCTCTACGCATTGGCGCCGACGTTTGCGGCGATGGGCTCGAAGATGCTCTTCGTGCTCGGCTTCGGCATCATCCTGTCGATGTATGGCGGCGGCTTCTCCACGGTGCCGGCCTATCTGGCCGATATGTTCGGCACTCAGTTCGTCGGCGCGATCCACGGCCGGCTGCTGACGGCGTGGTCCACCGCCGGCATCATCGGCCCCGTTGTCGTGAACTACATCCGCGAGTTCCAGCTCGCAGCGGGCGTGCCGCGTGACCAGCTCTACAACACGACCATGTACATTCTCTGTGCCATGCTGATCGCCGGCATCATCTGCAACTACCTGATCAAGCCGGTCGACTCGAAATGGTACATGAGCGAAGCCGAAGTCGCGAAGTTGCAGGCGGCGGGCGCCGGCGCCAATACGGTTCAGACGGGCTCGTTCGGGATCGGAACCGGCGGCCTCGATATCAAGGCTGCATTGTTCTGGCTGTTCGTCGGCGTTCCGCTGGCGTGGGGCGTGTACAAGACGCTCGAGAGCGCGGTTAAGATCCTGTAATCGCAAACCCACATCGTCGCGGGATGCTGACTGCTCAGCATCCCGCGATGCTCGTCTTTCAAGTCAAGAATGGGATCTAGGGGGATTCTTTATGCTCAGCACTCGTATCTGCCTTGTCGCCATGCTGCTGGCCGCAAGCCTTCATACCGCGTCCGCGCAAACCGCCACGACGCCTGCCACCGCGGCACCGGCCGCGACGACCACGGCCAAGCCGCCTGGCAAGATCAAGCTCAGCATGCAGAAGCTGAAAGACATGAAGGCGAAATGGGCAGCCAACAAGCCGAAGCTCAAGGCCTGCCGTGCCGAGGTAAAGTCCAAGGGCCTCGCTGGCGACGACCGCTGGTTCTACATCGAAGAGTGCATGAGCAAGACCTGAGATCGGGTTCCGCCTGGCGCTTGGGTAAAGGGGCATGGCGGGCGACCGCCTGCCTCCTAAATCATTCCAGGGACGTTCTAAATTGTCTTGCATCTGGCATACCAGAGATTAGAGTTGCGTCGAATTTGGCTTGGTCAGCGGGAACTGGTTTCGCTGATCGAGTCGGAAATGAAGGCGGATCGCATTGGCGATCTGGCCTAAACTCATCGCGCATTTGAGGAGAACGCGACGTCTCCATGAGCAGCAACGACGACGTTCACAAGGTTCGCGAGTTCGAACATCCCGGCCAGGGACGGAAGCGCGCTAAATCCACGCCCAAGGGACGGCAGGTCGATCCCACCGCGTCCCATGAGATCGAGCAGCTGCTCGGCGACAAGCCGCGGCGGCGCGACCTGTTGATCGAATATCTGCATCTGATCCAGGACAAGTATCGCCAGATCTCGGCCGCGCATCTCGCCGCGCTCGCCGACGAGATGAAGCTCGCGTTCGCCGAGGTGTTCGAGACCGCAACGTTCTACGCGCATTTCGACGTGGTGAAGGAAGGCGAGCCTGACATCCCGCCGCTGACGGTCCGCGTCTGCGATTCGCTGACCTGCGCGATGCTCGGGGCCGAGAAGCTGCTCGCCGATTTGCAAGACGTGTCGGGTCCCGGCATCCGCGTGGTGCGTGCGCCCTGCGTCGGCCGTTGTGACACCGCACCGGCCGCGGAAGTCGGCCACAACTTCGTCGATCATGCGACCGTCGCCAATGTCATGGCGGCCGCGAAGGCCGGCGACACCCACGCGCATCTGCCCAAATATATCGGCTACGACGCCTATGTTGCGGACGGCGGCTACAAGCTGCTCAACCGCTTGCGCTCGGGCGAACTGCCGACAGACGATCTGTTGAAGGCGCTCGATGACGCCTCGTTGCGCGGTCTCGGCGGCGCCGGCTTCCCGACGGGACGCAAATGGCGCGCAGTGCTCGGCGAGCCCGGTCCGCGGCTGATGGCGATCAACGGGGACGAGGGCGAGCCCGGCACGTTCAAGGATCGCGTCTATCTCGAAAGCGATCCGCATCGCTTCCTCGAGGGCATGCTGATCGGTGCGCATGTGGTGCAGGCCTCGGATATCTACATCTACCTGCGCGACGAATATCCGGCATCGCGCGAGATCATCGAGCGGGAGATCGCAAAGCTCCCGCCGGGCGGCCCGACGCTGCACATGCGCCGCGGCGCCGGCGCCTATATCTGCGGTGAGGAATCCTCGCTGCTAGAAAGCATCGAGGGCAAGCGCGGCCTGCCCAGGCACAAACCGCCGTACCCGTTCCAGGTCGGCCTGTTCGGCCTGCCGACGCTGATCAACAACATCGAGACGTTGTGGTGGGTGCGCGACATCGTCGAGAAGGGCGCCGACTGGTGGAAGGGTAACGGTCGCCATGAGCGGCACGGCCTGCGCAGCTTCTCGGTGTCGGGCCGCGTCAAGAACCCCGGCATGAAGCTCGCGCCCGCTGGCATCACCGTGCGCGAGCTGATCGACGAATATTGCGGCGGCATGGCCGACGGCCATCAGTTCTACGCATACCTGCCGGGCGGTGCGTCCGGTGGCATCCTGCCGGCGGCGATGGACGACATCCCGCTCGACTTCGGCACGCTTGAAAAATACGGGTGCTTCATCGGCTCAGCCGCGATCGTGATCCTGTCGCAAAAGGACAGCGTGCGCGCGGCCGCGTTGAATCTCATGAAATTCTTCGAGGACGAGAGCTGCGGCCAGTGCACGCCGTGCCGCGTCGGAACCCAGAAGGCCGTGCAGCTGATGCAGAAACCGGTCTGGAACCGCGCCCTTCTGGAAGAATTGAGCCAGGCGATGCGCGATGCTTCGATCTGCGGTCTCGGTCAGGCGGCATCGAATCCGCTGTCCACCGTGATCAAATATTTCCCTGACGAGTTCAAGGAAGCGGCCGAATGACGAAGATTACGTTCGAGCTCGACGGCAAGCAGGTCGAGGCCAACGCCGGCGAGACGATCTGGCAGGTCGCGAAACGCGGGGGTCGCGAGATTCCGCATCTGTGCTATACGCCGGCGCCGGATTATCGCCCTGACGGCAATTGCCGCGCCTGCATGGTCGAGATCGAGGGCGAGCGCGTGCTTGCGGCGTCCTGCAAGCGCACGCCATCGGTCGGCATGAAGGTGAAGACTGAGAGCGCGCGCGCGGTTTCCGCGCAAAAAATGGTCATGGAGCTGCTGGTCGCCGATCAGCCGGCGCGCGAGACCTCGCACGATCCGGAGTCCAAATTCTGGCACTGGGCCGAGGCCACCGGCGTCACCGAAAGCCGCTTCCCCGCCGCCGAGCGTTGGGCGACCGATGCCAGCCATCCGGCGATGCGCGTCAATCTCGATGCCTGCATCCAGTGCGGCCTGTGCGTGCGTGCCTGCCGCGAGGTCCAGGTCAACGACGTCATCGGCATGGCCTATCGCAACCATGGTTCGAAAATCGTCTTCGACTTCGACGATCCCATGGGCGAGTCCACTTGCGTCGCCTGCGGCGAATGCGTGCAGGCCTGTCCGACCGGGGCTCTGATGCCGGCCGTAATGCTGGACGAGAAGCAGACCCGCGTCACCTATGCGGACAAGAAGGTGGATTCGCTCTGCCCGTTCTGCGGCGTCGGCTGCCAGGTGACCTATGAGGTCAAGGATGAGAAGGTGATCTATGCCGAAGGCCGCGACGGCCCGGCCAACCGCAACCGTCTTTGCGTCAAGGGCCGCTTCGGCTTCGACTACATCCACCATCCGCATCGGCTGACCAAGCCGCTGGTGCGGCTGCCGAACGCGAAGAAGGATTCCAACGACCAGGTTGATCCGGCCAATCCCTTCACGCATTTCCGCGAAGCGAGTTGGGAAGAAGCGCTCGACATCGCGGCCAAGGGCCTGGTCAAGATCCGCGACGAGAAGGGCGTGAAGGCGCTGGCCGGCTTCGGTTCGGCGAAGGGCTCCAACGAGGAGGCCTATCTGTTCCAGAAGCTGGTGCGCACCGGCTTCGGTTCAAACAATGTCGACCATTGCACGCGTCTGTGCCACGCCTCGTCGGTCGCGGCGCTGTTCGAAGGCCTGAGCTCTGGCGCGGTGTCGGCGCCATTCTCGGCGGCGATGGACGCCGAGGTGATCATCGTGATCGGCGCCAACCCGACTGTGAATCATCCGGTCGCCGCAACCTTCATCAAGAATGCGGTCAAGCAGAATGGCGCAAAGCTGATCGTCATGGACCCGCGCCGGCAGTCGCTGTCGCGCCATGCGACCAAGCATTTGCAGTTCAAGCCGGGCTCCGACGTCGCCATGCTGAACGCGATGATCCACACGATCATCACCGAGGGGCTGACCGACGACCAATACATCGCCGGCTACACTGAGGGTTTTGAGGACCTCAAGGAGAAGATCAAGGAGTTCACGCCGGAGAAAATGGAGGCGATCTGCGGCATCTCTGCGCAGACCCTGCGTGAGGTCGCGCGAACCTATGCGCGAGCGAAATCGTCGATCATCTTCTGGGGCATGGGCATCAGCCAGCATGTCCACGGCACCGACAATGCGCGCTGCCTGATTGCGCTGGCGCTGATCACCGGCCAGGTCGGCCGCCCCGGCACCGGCCTGCATCCGCTGCGCGGCCAGAACAACGTGCAGGGTGCCTCCGACGCCGGTCTGATCCCGATGTTCCTGCCGGATTATCAGCCGGTCGATCGTGACGATCTGCGCGTGAATTTCGAGAAGGTGTGGCAGAAGGAGATCGATCCCGTTCGCGGCCTGACCGTGGTCGAGATCATGAACGCGGTCCATGCCGGCGAGATCACCGGCATGTATATCGAGGGCGAGAACCCCGCGATGTCCGATCCGGATCTGCAGCACGCGCGCGGAGCACTCGCGATGCTCGATCATCTCGTCGTGCAGGATCTCTTCGTCACGGAGACCGCTTTCCACGCCGACGTCATCCTGCCGGCCTCGGCCTTCGCGGAGAAGGACGGCTCCTTCACCAACACCGATCGCCGCGTGCAGCTCGCGCGCCAGGTGATCAAGCCGCCGGGCGATGCGCGGCAGGATCTCTGGATCATCCAGGAGATCGGCAAGCGCATGGGCCTGCCCTGGAATTACGCCGGTCCCGGCGACGTCTACACCGAGATGGCGGAGCTGATGCCGTCGCTCAAGAACATCAGCTGGGAACGGCTGGTGCGTGAAGGTGCCGTCACCTATCCGGCGGACGATCCGAACAAGCCCGGCAACGAGATCATCTTCACCACGGGCTTCCCGACCGCGAGCGGCCGCGGCAAGATCGTGCCGGCCAAGGTGATCCCGCCGGACGAGCTTCCCGACGCGGAATACCCGATGGTGCTCTCGACCGGCCGTGTGCTCGAGCATTGGCACACCGGCTCGATGACCCGCCGCGCGCAGGTGCTCGACCAGATCGAGCCCGAGGCTGTGGCCTTCATGTCGCCGAAGGACATGCACAGGAAGAAGCTTGCGCCCGGCGATTTCATTCGGCTCGAGACCCGCCGCGGCGCGGTCGAGGTCAAGGTCCGCTCGGACCGCGACGTTCCCGAGAACATGGTCTTCATGCCGTTCTGCTACGCGGAAGCGGCAGCGAACTTGTTGACCAACCCGGCGCTCGATCCGTTCGGCAAGATTCCGGAGTTCAAGTTCTGCGCGGCCAGGGCCGAGCGCGCGGAAATGCGCGACGCGGCGGAGTAAAGCTCCGCCGCGTGTGCGGCGCCTCTGCGTACCCGCACCGTCATTGCGAACGTCGCGAAGTAATCCAGGATCTTTCCCCGGAACGCTCGGGATTGCTTCGTCGCTTCGCTCCTCGCAGTGACGGTGGTAAACATGATCTATGTCCAAAATCACCCCAGCCACGCGCGCGCTTGAAACCGCCGGCATTGCCTTCACCGTCCACACCTACGACTACGATCCCGATGCCGAGAGCATCGGACTCCAGGCCGCATTGGCGCTCGGCGAGGACCCCGCGCGCGTCCTGAAGACGCTGATGGCGCTGGTCGACGGCAAGCCGGTCTGTGTCATTGTCCCGTCCGACCGCGAAGTCTCGATGAAGAAGCTCGCCGCGACTGCGAGCGGCAAGTCGGCGCAAATGATGAAGCCGCTCGAAGCCGAGCGAGTCACCGGCTTCAAGGTCGGTGGCATCAGCCCATTCGGGCAGCGGAAGCCCGTGCGCACCGTGATCGAGCAAAGTGCGCTCGTGCATGGTCAGGTCTACATCAACGGCGGTCAGCGCGGATTGCAAGTGCGGCTCAAACCGGATGATGCGCGGGTCGTGTTGAAGGCGGTCGTCGCGGATGTGGTAGCCTGAGCGTCTCGCCGCTACTGCTTTTGCAAAAGCTTCAGCCGGCAGCGCAGCGCTTCGCGGATGTGTGCGCGCGCGAGTTGCTCCGACTTGTCGCCGTCGCGAGCCGCGATGGCGTCGATGATGGCCTGGTGCTCGCCATGGCTGGTCGAGGGGCGGCCCGATACGGAGAAGGTGGTGGGACCGAGCAGTGCGATCCAGTCCTGCAATTCGCCTGACGCGTTGTCGAGATAGCGGTTGCGCGCTGCGCGGCAGATCGCCTCGTGGAACGCGCGGTTCAGCCTTGCCATTTCTCCTGCCATCTCGGCGGCATCGGCCGCAGACGCTTGGACAAAAGCCTGTTCGATATCCCTGAGCGCGTCGACCTCGGTCGCTGAGGCGTGCTCCGCGGCCAGGCGCGCGGCGGCGCCTTCCATGATCTCGCGCATGGCATAGAGTTCGAGCACCTCGGAGATGTCGAGGTTGCGCACGATGAGGCCGCGGCCGCCGGCGGGTTCGACGAACCCGCGCGCCGCGAGCCGGCCCAGAGCCTCCCGCACCGGCGTGCGGCTGACCTTCAGCCGCTTGGCGACCTCCTCTTCGCGCAGGCGGTCGCCGGCGCGGTAGCTGCCGGCCTGCAGCGCCTCGCAGAGCGAGCGGAACACCGCTTCGCCCAGCGCGACACCGCCGCCGCGCGCGATCGATCCGCCTGCCTTTGCCGGGCGTCTGGCCATGTTTTCCCTCGCGGCGCATCCTGCCCATGCAGAGATGCCGCTTGCAACGCTGATGTATATCTTTGTATACAAAGGTACGCAATGGCGGCCGGGATTGACCGAGGCGGCCGGCGGGCAGAATGTCTCTAACTTCGTCGGCATCGGGCAGACGGCATGAGCAGTAAATACGACGTGCTGGTGATCGGCGGCGGCAATGCGGCGCTGTGTGCGGCGATCAGCGCCCGGCGTGGCGGCGCCTCCGTCCTCGTGCTGGAGGGCGCGCCAAAGTTCTATCGCGGCGGCAACACCCGCCATACCCGCAACATGCGCTGCGCCCATGACGCCGCCACCGACATCCTGACCGGCCCCTACACTGAGGAAGAGTTCTGGGAGGATCTGCTGCGCGTTACCGGCGGGCAGACCGACGAGGTGCTCGCCCGTCACATGATCCGGGAATCCAAGGACATTTTGAACTGGATCGTGGAGCAGGGCGTGCGCTGGCAACCCTCGCTCGGCGGCACGCTGAGCCTCGGTCGCACCAACTCCTTTTTCCTTGGCGGCGGGCGGGCGATGCTCAACGCGCTCTATCTCACTGCCGAGCGGCTCGGCGTCGAGGTCCAATACGACGCCGAGGTCACCGACCTCATGATCGAGGACGGCATGTTTCTCGCCGCGCGCCTCAAGCGGCCGATCAATGGCGAGACCGAGATCCGCGCGACGGCGCTGGTCGCCGCGGCCGGCGGGTTCGAGGCCAACATCGAATGGCTGAAGCAATATTGGGGCGAGGCCGCCGACAATTTCCTGATCCGCGGCACGCCCTATAATCGCGGTTCGATCCTGAAGATGCTGCTCGACAAGGGCGTGCAGGAGGTCGGCGACCCCACGCAGTGCCATGCGGTCGCGATCGACGCCCGCGCGCCGAAGTTCGACGGCGGCATCATCACGCGTCACGACTCGGTCGTATTCGGCATCGTCGTCAACAAGCACGCCCAGCGTTTCTACGACGAGGGCGAGGACATCTGGCCGAAGCGCTACGCTATCTGGGGCCGGCTGGTCGCGGCGCAGCCGGACCAGATCGCCTACATCATCTTCGATTCGACCGTCGTCACCTCATTCATGCCGACACTGTTCCCGCCAATCGCCGGGCAGACCGTGGCTGAGCTCGCCGGCAAGCTCGAGCTCGATCCAGTTGCGCTGGACAAGACCATCACGGAGTTCAATGCCGCAGTGCGGCCCGGCACCTTCGACCATACTGTTCTGGACGATTGCCGCACCGAAGGCATCACACCGCAGAAGACGCATTGGGCGCGGCGGATCGAGGCGCCGCCTTATCTCGCTTATCCGGTGCGGCCCGGCATAACCTTCACCTATCTCGGCACGCGCGTGACCAGGGAGGCGCGGATGCTGATGGCTGACGGCAAGCCGTCGGCCAACATGTTCGCAGCCGGTGAGATCATGGCCGGCAACGTGCTCGGCAAGGGCTATGCCGCCGGCGTGGGCATGACCATCGGCAGCGTGTTCGGGCGGATCGCAGGACGGGAAGCGGCGAAACATGCACGGAACTAGGATTCTCGACGAAGCCGACCGCCTGATGACGGTCTGCAATTCCTGCCGCTACTGCGAGGGACTGTGCGCGGTGTTTCCCGCCATGGAAATGCGCCGTGCCTTCTCCGACGGCGACCTCAATTATCTCGCCAATCTCTGCCATTCCTGCGGCGCCTGCTACGTCGACTGCCAGTTCTCGCCGCCGCATGAATTCAACGTCAACGTCCCGCAGACGCTGGCGATCGCGCGCGCCGAATCCTATGCCGCCTATGCCTGGCCACAGGCGCTGTCCGGTGCGTTCGCGCGCAACGGCCTCGTCATCAGTGTCATCGCCGCGCTCAGCATGGCCGCCTTCATTCTCGGCTTCGCCGTCCTGAACGACCGCAGCGTGCTGTTCGGCGTGCACACCGGTCCCGGCGCGTTCTACAGACTGATGCCGCACAATGCGATGGCCGCATTATTCAGCGCCGCCTTCCTCTATGCGATCCTCGCGCTGGTCATGAGCGTGCGTGCGTTCTGGCGCGACATCGGCACGCCGATCGGCGGCCGTGCCGATGGGGGCTCGATCTTCCAGGCGATCCGCGATGCGGGCGAGCTGCGCTATCTCCACGGCGGCGGCGTCGGCTGCTACAACGAGGACGAGAAGCCGACCGACCGGCGCAAACTGTATCATCACCTGACCTTCTACGGTTTCCTGCTCTGCTTCGCCGCGACGTCGGTGGCTACGCTCTATCATTATTTGTGGGGACGCGAGGCTCCGTATCCGTGGTGGGATCTGCCGGTCGTGCTTGGTACGCTTGGCGGCATCGGTCTCATCATCGGGCCGATCGGCCTGTTCGCGGCCAAGATGCGGCGCGATCCGGCGTTGCTCGACGAGAGCCGCTACGGCATGGATGTCGGTTTCATCGCCATGTTGTTCCTGACCGGCTTCACCGGCATGCTGCTTCTGCTCCTGCGCGAGACCGCCGCCATGGGGCCGCTGCTTGCGCTGCATTTGGGCGCAGTGTTCGCGCTGTTCATCACCATGCCCTATGGCAAGTTCGTGCACGGCATCTATCGCTTTGCGGCACTGGTGCGCTATGCGCAGGAGCGGCGCAGCGAAGCCGGCTCTTGAGATTCAGATGGTGCGGAAGCGGCCGTCGCGCAGGAAGGCAATGGTCTGTTCGATCGCAGCGGCGTGACGCGGAACCCCGGCATGGGACGCCTTGACGACGACATGGTCGGCCATTCCGGCCACCATCGCGCTTTGCACTGAGACCCGTCCGTCATTCGGCTTCGGCAGAACGAAGAGACCTGCGGCGGGATCGATGAAGCGGTTTCCCGCGATCACGCCGACGGGATAGTCCACGGCGGGCAGGGCGTCAGACCCGGTCGCAGCCGTGGTGGTGAGCTCGAGCCCGGCGGGGCCGTAGAATGCACGGTAGAGCCGAGATCCACGCAGGAGATCGGCGACTTCGCTACCGCCGTTTGGCGTACCCAGCATTACCACGCCCGCAAGCTGGTCCGGCCGGTACTTTGCGATATAGGCACGCGTCACCAGACCACCCATCGAATGCGCGACGAAATGCAGCGGCGCATCACGTTCGGCGAAGCGGGCGACCTCCGGGTGGATATCGTCCGCGAGCGCTGTGATCGATTTGCGGCGGCTGGCGTAGTCGACGTTGAGCGTTGCGAAGCCGCTTGCCCGGAGCGCCCGATGCAGTCCGGTCAGGGACGCCGAGGTCCGCGCGATGCCGTGAAGCAGAACCACTCCCGGGCATCGCGCCTCGCCTGATTGAGGCGCCTCGTGCATCTCTCTACGCCACCTCGCGCTCCGGCGCGGACGCCTGCTCGCGGGCCATCGTCGTTGCGGTGACGTAGTCGGTCTTGCCGGTGCCGAGCAGCGGCACCTTGTCGACCACCATGATCGCCGCGGGAACGGTCAGCTCGGACGCGCCGATCGTCTTTGCCTGACCCAGCATCGCGCTACGCTCGGCACCCTTCTCCGTCGTTAGCAGCACGATGCGCTCGCCCTTGCGCGGATCCGGGATCGACACGGCAACCGATGCGGCCTGCGGCCACAGCGTCGTCGCGATGCTCTCGACCGCTGATAGCGAGACCATTTCGCCTGCGATCTTGGCAAAGCGCTTGGCGCGGCCCTTGATGGTGATGAAGCCGGCGGCGTCGATCGCCACGATGTCGCCGGTGTCGTGCCAGCCCTCGGCGAGCGGTTCGAGCACGCCGGGATTTTCGGCCCGCAAGTATCCAAGCATCACGTTCGGTCCGCGCACCGAGAGGCGTCCACCTTCCTCGATGCCGGGGACTGGCTCGATGCGGCCTTCCATCAGCGGCGACAGGCGGCCGACGGTGCCGGGGCGATTGGCCATCGGCGTGTTCATCGCCAGCACCGGCGCGGTCTCGGTGACTCCATAGCCTTCGAGGATGCGGATGCCGTAGCGCTCCATGAACACCTGGCGTGTCCGATCCTTGACCGCTTCGGCGCCGGCGATCACCAGGCGCAGCGTACGGAAGTCGTAGGCATGCGCCGAGCGCGCGTAGCCGGTGAGGAACGTGTCGGTGCCGAACAGGATCGTGGCGCCGGTCTGGTAGATCAGCTCGGGCACGATCCGATAGTGCAGCGGCGAGGGGTACATGTAGATCGGAATGCCCGCGAGCAGCGGCATCATCATTCCGCCGGTCAGTCCGAAGGAGTGGAACACCGGCAGCACGTTGAACACCTTGTCATTGGCGTTGGCATCGACCCGCGCCAGCGCCTGCGCGGCGTTGGCAAGAATATTGCGGTGGGACAGCACCACGCCCTTGGGCGTGCCTTCCGAGCCCGATGTGAACAGCACGACGGCTGGATCATTCGCCTGGCGCGTGACGCGCGGCGCGGTGCCGGCGAGCAGGCCCTTGATCTTGTCGGCCGTGCCGATCGAGGCGCGGACATCCTCGAGATAGACGACGCGGACTTCCGCGGAGATCGCCGCCATCAGCTTGTCGAGCTTGCCCTTCTCGATGAAGGCCTTCGACGTCAGCACCGTCTTGACCTGCGCGGCCTTCATGGCGGCGAGCACGTTGACCGGGCCCGCGGAGAAGTTGAGCATCGCCGGCACCCGGCCGATGTTTTGCAGCGCCATGAAGACGACGGCGACGCCTGCGGAATTCGGCAGCAGCACGCCGACATTCTCACCGACGGCGGTGCCGCTCTCCAGCTTCCGACACAAGACCTGCGCGCCCAGGATCAGCTTGCGATAGGTCAGCCTGGTGCCGAGCGCGTCCTCGACGATGACCTTGCCGGTGTCGCGGTCGCGATAGGCGTGCCCGAGCGCTTCGAACAGCGTGTGATCGAGCATGGCGTTCTTCACCATGGCGTCAATCATCACGTCCTGAAGCGCGGCGCCCGCAGCGTTGCGGCGCGCCTTGCCCTTCAGCGACGGATCGACCGGAAGCTTGACCGGCGGCAGGATGGTGACGGTCACCCGCGGAAACCACGAGCGCTTGATCTGGCTGCCGTTGAGATAGCTGAGATGCGAGCGTTGCGCGCCTTCGATGCGGATCGGGACGACGACCGCATCGGCCTTGTCCGCGATCATCGCGGTGCCGTCATAGACCTTCATCAGCGACCCGGAGACGGTGATGCGTCCCTCCGGGAAAATCACGACCGGCTCGCCGGCGGCGACAAGCCTGATCAGGTCGCGCGCGGCCAGCGGCTTGCTGGGATCCATGGTGTAGTGCTTGACCACGCGCAGGAACGGCTTGGCCCACCAGGCCTTGGAGATGCCGGTATCGACCGCGAAGCTCGCGTCGATCGGCAGCACGGCGTGCAGCAGCGGGCCGTCGATCAGGCTGACATGGTTGGGCGCGATCAGCATGCGCGTGCCGGCGGGCGGCAGATTCTCGAGCCCACGGACTTCCGTGCGGAACAGTGCGCGGAACAGCAGCCCACCGAAATCGCGCACGCCTTCCTTGCCCCACTTCGTCAGCACGAACCAGACTGCGCCGAAGCTTGCGATGCCGAGGCCGAAGAAGATCCAGCCGACATGCAATCCGGCCGCCTGCAGCAGCGCGACGAACAGCGAGCCCGCTACCATGAAAGCGGCCTGCAGCACATTGCCGGCGGCGATGATGCGGGCACGCTCGGACGGTGCCGACCAGGCCTGGACGGCAGCGAAGGACGGCACGACGAACAACCCGCCGCCGAATGCGAAGGCGACGAAGTCGATCAACATGCGCAGGCCGGCGAACGACGTCGCGAAGTCGACCGCGGCGATGGCCTGACCCTTGCTGGTCGCGCCGATCGCCCAGGCGAGATCGAGGCCGGCAAACCCCATGATGATGGCGCCGATCGGCACCAGCGCGAGGTTCGGGCGAACGTGGCTCAGGCTAGCGGCGAACAGCGAGCCGATGGCAATGCCGATTGCGAAGACCGCGAGACACAGCGTTACCACGCCCTCGGTGCCACCGACGACGTCCTTGACCAGCGCCGGCAGCAGCGAGAGCACGATGGCGCCCACCAGCCAGAACCAGGAGACGATCACGGTGCCGTCCCACAGCCGGTGGTCGGCGTGCAGCGTCTTCAACAGGCCGAGCGTCGAGGTCCAGGGATTGGCGTTGACGGACAGATCGGGTGCAGAGGGCGTTGTTGCCGGAATGCGGGAGGCGACGGCCCAGGACAGCAGGGCCAGCACGACCACGGCCGATGCGACCCAGCCCATATGCGCGGAGCCGGCCACGAACTGGCCGCCAGCGACGGTGCCGAGCAGGATCGCCATGAAGGTCGCGCCTTCGACCAGCGCGTTGCCCGTCGCGAGCTCGCCGAGCGCGAGCTGGTCCGGCAGCATCGAATATTTCACGGGGCCGAACAGGGCGGCGATGACGCCAAACAGTGCGAGCGCTGCGAACAGCAGCGGCACCGAATGCAGCAAGAAGCCGGCGGCGGCAAAGCCCGCAGCGAAGATCTCGGCGAATTTGAGCCGCCTCGCGACGACGGATTTGACGTATTTGTCGGCGAGCTGCCCGCCGAGCCCGGACAGAATGAAATAGGGGAAGATGAAGACGGCGCCCGCGACCGTCACCAGCGCATCTCCGTGGCCGGTCGCGACACTGTAAAGCAGGATGATGACGAGTGCGTTCTTGAGCACGTTGTCGTTCAGCGCCGAGAAGAATTGCGCCCAGAACAGCGGCGCAAAGCGGCGTGACGACATCAAATCCCTGATCATGACTAGTCCTGTTTTGGAAACGCTGTCTGAGGTTGTTTCATTGTTGGTTGGGCATCGGGACCGGAGGAGACGCGACGGGCAATTGCGGGTTGACGACGATCGTCCCGGCCTGCGCTGCGCCTTGGCCTTCCGATCCTGTTGGTCTCCGCGTGGTGACGTTTGGTTCGCAAATGGTTTGGTCGCGGCCCTATCAAGCTCCGGCAGGGAGGCGTGCCGGCTGCGCCCGCCTCAGGTGAGGTGGGCGAGGCGGCGAAAGGGCGAGAAGCGGCCGAACAGGCTGAAGCGGCGGCCCTCATCACGGGCACGGGCGCGGTTGGCGCGCCACATCCGGAAGGTCGCGCGGCGCTCGGTCAGGACGCCGGCGATGTCGCAGGCATTTGCGATGCGATCGATCGGCGCCATCGCGAACCGCAGGAGCGCCCGGCCAATTCCGGCAACGAGAGCGGTGGCGTCATCGATGAAGGTGGAGGCGATATCAACAGCGAGGGTTTGCATTTTGCAGGTCTCCGAGATAGCGTGAACATTGTTCAAATGAGTATCCTGAAAATGAACAATGTTCAAGACGAATCGCTACGAGATCAAAAAAAAGGTCGCCGACGGTTTCAGATCCTGGAGATCGCCCGTCGTATTATTGCGACTAAGGGTTTGAGATCGCTAAAGGTTCGGGATGTTGCCGAAGCCGCCGGCTGCTCGATCGGAAGTGTCTATAACGAGTTCGGCGACTTCGACGGGGTCATTTTGACCGTGAATCGGGAGACCGTTCAGGCGCTGACCGTGCGCCTTGGCGGAGTTCCCGCCGCGGATCCCGTTCGCCAGCTCTATGGGCTTGCCGCGACCTATCTCGAGTTCTTCGCGGAGCACGCCAACCTGCTGCGCTCGCTGTTCGAGCATCGGATGGAGGATGATCGTCCTTACCCCGATGACATCCTTCAGCTGGTGATGGACGCGTTCGCGCTGATGCATCCACCCCTGGTGCGGCTGCTTCCGAATGCAGACGACGTGCAGATCGCGTTGCTGTCACGCACCCTGTTTTCCGCCGTGCACGGGATCATCTCGCTTGGCCTGGAAGAGCGCATGGTGGCCGTGCCGCCGCAGATGCTGCGCCAGCGGGTCGAACAGTTCCTCGACGCACATCTCGCCGGTCTCGGGATTTTGCCCGTACGCTGACGAGCGCCGTCGTCACGCGCGCGCAGCTTCGCGTTGTCGCGAGGCTACGAGGACGACGTCCGGCCGCACGCTGTCGACCTGAACCCGGTTGCGTCCCTTCTCCTTGGCGCGGTAGCAGGCCGCATCCGCGTGCCGCATCGCGCCTTCGAGCGTGGTGCAGCGATCGGCAATACAGGTCACGCCGATGCTGGCGGTTACCGCGAAGCAACGATCGTCCCAGGTGAAGCTGAACAATTCGAGCGATCGTCGCAGCCGTTCGGCGATATCGACGGCGCCTGAAGGCGAGCATTGCGGCAAGATCAGGCCGAATTCATCGCCGCCGAGCCGCGCCACCAGATCGTGCGGCCGCCGTTCCTGCTGCAACAGTTGTGCGACCTGGCAGAGCAGGCGGTCGCCCGCGAGATGGCCGCAGCTGTCGTTGACGTTCTTGAACTGGTCGAGGTCGAGCAGGATCAGGCCGAGCGAACCTGTCGCGATGTTGTCGAGCTCGCTTTGCAGGCGCGCCTCGAAGGCGCGGCGGTTGGACAAGCCGGTCAGCCAGTCGTGTGATGCCTGCCAGGCCAGGCGCTCCTTCTCGGCATGCAAGGCATCCTCGAACGCCTGTCGTTGCAGCACCAATCGCCGCGTGTGCCAGATCAGGAGCAGGATCAACGTCAAGGCGGTGACGATATTGACGCAAGTCAGCGTCATCTTGATGGCGCGGGAGCCTTCGCCGAGGACAGTGGAGAACCGGTTGGCGTGCACCGTGAACTGAGCGTTGAGCTCCGAGAGCCGCGACGACAATAAATGCAGGCGGTTGCCGTCCTGAACGGGCCCGTTCTCCAGTTCTGACCGGATGACCTCGCCGAACACGTTCAGCTCCAGCAGCATGGGGTCGGTGGCGGCCCACTCGCGGATCGCTTCCTTGAGAAAGCTGACCTGTTTGAAGTAGCGGAACAGCCAGATCAATCCCGGCACGTGCAGAAAGCCGATGCGGGCGACCTCGACGTCGACCGGATCGCGCTCGAGCGCCCAGCGTGCGAACTCGTCGCCGATGGGAACAGCCAGCGAGGTCTGGTATTGCGCGAACTGGCTGGCATCTCCCGAATGCAGATAGAGATTGAGGAAATAGACGGCGTTTTTCTGCGAGCGCGACCACATCGCCTCGCCCGCGACGTAAGCGCGGACCGAGGACATGACCTCCAGGCTGAATCCGGCGATCGCCGCCTGCAGCACGACGACCATGACGAAAGGCGAGACGAGCTTGATGACGTGAAGGAAACTGCGTCCCTTCGTCGACGTCGTTGTTCTGCGAAACACTTTGCGTTCCCCAAGTCACTCGACGACCCCAGCGGAGTGATCCGCTCATAACGCGGATTACGCGTGAGGGGTTCTAAACTCGACTTGAAAATGCCGGGAGACTGCGTCGCAGAGTGAAGACGTTGTGAAACGGATGTTCGCAGATCGTTGCAAATGCCGTCGAACCGGAACTGACGCGGCATCGACGAGCCGATGTCTTGCATTCGACTTGCGCGGTTTACTCGATCGAGAGAGTTTGCTCTGGCGCTACACCAACACCGGCTTGCGTACCCGACCGGCGTCGCCGAAAACGCGCAGGTAACGCTCGATCTCCGAGGGCAGGCCGGTCGCTTTCTCGGGATTGTCAGAGAGCTTGACCGCCGGGCGGCCGTCGACCGACGACACCTTGCAGACGATCGAGATCGGATCGAGATTGAACGAGCCGTCCGGCGGGCAGCCGACGAAATCATTGGTGAGGTTGGTGCCCCAGCCGAAGGAGAGCCGCACGCGGCCGCCGAAGTGGTGATAGGTCTCCTCGATCGAGCCGACGTCCATGGCGTCGGAGAACACGAGCAACTTGTCCCTGGGATTGCGGCCCTTCTTCTCCCACCAGGCGACGATCTCCTCGCCGGCCTCGATCGGCGGCGCGCTGTCGGGACGGAAGCCGGTCCAGTCGGCGACCCATTCCGGCGCATCGCGCAGGAAGGCCTTGGTGCCGAAGGCGTCGGGCAGCGCGATCAGGAGGTTGCCGCCATAGGTCTGGCGCCATTGGTCCAGGATGCGGTAGGGCGCCCAGCGCAATTCCTCGTCGTCCTTGGCGAGCGCGGCGGCGACCATCGGCAGCTCATGGGCGTTGGTGCCGATGGCTTCGAGATCATTGTCCATCGCGAGCAGCACGTTGGAGGTGCCGATGAAGGACGGGCCCAGGCCTTCCTTCACCGCCTCCACGCACCAGCGCTGCCAGAGGAATCCGTGGCGGCGGCGGGTGCCGAAATCGGAGAGCCGGAGGTTCTCCAGCTTGCGCAGCCGCTCCACCTTGGTCCACAGCTTGGCCTTGGCGCGGGCATAGAGCACGTCGAGCTCGAAGCGGCCGCGGCCCTTGATCGCCGCGCGCGAGCGCAATTCGTTGAGGATGGCGAGCGCGGGAATCTCCCACATCGTGGTGTGGCTCCACGGCCCGTGGAAATGCAGCTCGTACTGGCCTTCGACCTTGCGCAGCTCGTATTCGGGCAGCCGGAATTCGGCCAGCCAACGGATGAAGTCCGCCGAGAACATGTGGGTCTTGCCGTAGAAGGTGTTACCGGCAAGCCAGATCAACTCTTTCTTGGTGAAGCGGATGGTGCGGGCGTGGTCGAGCTGGGCGCGCAGCTCGCCCTCGTCGATGATCTCGGCGAGCCGGACATGGCGCGAACGGTTGATGACCGAGAATGTTACCTTCTGAGTCGGGTAAGATTCCCGAATCATTTGTAACATCAATAGCTTGTAGAAATCGGTATCGAGCAGGCTGCGGATGATGGGATCCAGCCGCCAGCTGTGATTGTAGGTCCGGCTCGCAATGTCGGTCACTGTCATGGGGGAATTCTAGCGTGGCTGCGGCGACGCAACCAGTGGATTTGGGGAGGGGCAGGCCACCGCCCGGCACCGGTCGCGGGGCAGCCGCAGGGCGGGTCAAGTCGGGGGAAATAGTCCCTGGTCCAGCGCAGTAGCGCCGGTGCCTTTGGCTGACGCCGCTACTTCCCTTCTAACGTATTGACCGGCGTCCACTCGTTCGGCGGTGGATTTGCCGCGAGCCTTCTGGCGCGTTTCGCGAACAGCGCTGATGCCAGATCGCTCGCTGCCGCGTCCTCGAACGCCTCGACTGCCTTCGCAAAGTCGCGCACCCGCCAACACGCGAGCCCTTCCGCATACGCCGTCGCCGCCTTAGTCTGATCGACGCTCTCCGCGCCCTTATCGGCCAGCGGCTCGAATACCTTGATCGCCTCGCCGCGCCCTAACACCCTGATCGCATCGAGCTCGCGCCAGGCGAAGCTGTCGCCGGTCTGCGTGACCGTCGCTTCCGAGGCCATGATCGCGGTGCCGTAATATTTGTTGGCGCCTTCGAGTCGCGAGGCGACGTTCACGGTGTCGCTCATCACGGTGTAGTTGAAGCGGCGGCGGGAGCCGATATTGCCGACCACGGCTTCACCACTGTTGAGCCCGATGCGATGCGACAGGCCGCGGCCGGCGAAGGCGGCACTGCAGGCGTTGAGCTCTGCCAGCTTTTCGTGGCATTTCAGCGCGGCGTGGACGGCGTTGCGCGCGTGCGCGGGATCGTCGGCTGGCGCACCGAACATCGCGACGATGGAATCGCCGATATATTTGTCGACATAGCCGCGGTGGCTTTCGATGATGTCGGTCATGGCGGAGAGATATTCGTTCATCAGCGTCACCAGCTCGCCCGGCGTCATCGTCTCGGCGATGGAGGAGAAGCCGCTGAGGTCGGAGAAGAACATGGTGACGTTGCGCATCTCGCCGCCGAGTGCCGGCATCTTGCCGGAGGTCACCATGGTGTCGATCACTTCAGGGGCGAGATAGAACGCAAAGCTCTTGCGCAGGAAACGCTCGTCACGATCGGCCAGCACGAAACGGTAGCCGACCGTCATCGCGAGCGCGGCAAGGCTCGCGAGTGCTGGCTCCGTCAAGGGCAGCGCCAGCGCGTGAACGAACGCGCCGACGGTCACGGCGGCATAAGCGGCGGTGAGAATGATCCAGGCGATCACGGCGCCACCCGGTGCGAGCATGCAGGCCGCGCAGGCGATGATCGCTGCGAAGGCGATCGTGAGAATGGTCCGCGCTGGAAAGCCCAGTTCTGTCACGGCATCGTGCTCGATCAGATTGCGGGCGGCGGTGGCATGCACGAAGACACCGGCGATGTCGCTGCGGGCCTTTTGTGCGGTGCTTGCCGGGGCGGGCAGGGCGCATCGTGGTCCGGGCGTTCCGTCATATCCGCCGGACAGTCGCATCGAGGTGAGCTTGCGGTCCTCGAAATTCAGGGCGGTGCCAAGCAGCACGACCTTGCCGTCGAAGGCGCGGCGGAAGAAATCGCGGTCGCCTTTTTCGACGCAGGCGCGCAGATCGGCAAAGGAGAAGGTCGGAACGTCGCGGCCCAGCCCGCGAAAATTGAGCGTCAGTGTATTCGGAACCGCGCTCGGAATTGCATAACCGGACAATTCGGTCGTCCCGGACGGTGCAATCCCGGGCTTTCCGCCGAGCGCGCGCGCGGCGAGCTCGACCGCCATCGTGGCGACCGGCTTGCTGTCGATGGAAAAGCTCAACGGCATCCGCCGGATCACGTCGTCGGTGTCGGTGTGGACGTTGAGGGCGCGGATATTGTTTCTCACCGCCAATTGCTGCGCGCGGTCGGGCCTTTCCTGATGGTCGTTGCTCAGGATCTCGCCGAGCACCAGTTTTCCGTTGTCGGAGAGTTGCCGCAGCGCGATCAGGTAGTCCCGGTCAAACCCCCTCATGCGCGTGCCGAGCGGCGCATCGCCAAACGGGATTTGCGATTGCTCGATCGAGCTTGGAAAGATCACGTCGAAGCCGATCACCTTGGCGCCGCCGTCGGAGATGCTCCCAAGCACCCGGCCGATCTCGCGCGTCCAGGTCTGCGTCGGCGAGCCCTTGAACGGCGGCGTGTCGTAGGTCTCACCGTCGATCGCCACGACGACGACCGGCGATGTCGCGGGATCGCGGTGGTCGCCGACGAGCTTGCCGCGCAGCGCCGTGAGGATGTCGAGTGAAAGGCCTTGCAGCGTACCAAGCGGCGGGGACGTGAAGACCGCGCCCGCAACGAGCGCGATCAGGATCGCTGCAACGATGTCCCGCTTGCCGATCCGCCGCATCGCCCCGTCGCTAGCTGCCTATTCGAGCCGCAGCAGGCGGCCGACGATCGGCGTCGACGACGACGTGGCGCCGGCATCGACCTGGAAGGCGTAGCGCTTGGCGCCGAGAATGGCCAGATAGCTGCCGCCCGGGGTCAGCGACTTTCCGGCCTTGGCGAAGTCGTAGAATTTTCCGCCGATCATGTTGTCATTCCTCAGCGGGATGCTGATCGTGGGCTCCTTGCCGTCGGTGCGTTCGATCACCAGCGTGCTGCCGCTCTTGGCCTGCACCAGCGGCGCGACGCCGTAGAGCGTCGGCAGCTTGGCCGGCGCGCCCTTGGCGTCCGTGCGCATGGTGCGGAAGGTCGTAGCCGCACTTTGGTTCGCCTCGCGCTCGGACAGTTTGGCCGCATTGGTATCGCAGGGTACTTTTTCCCGCTTGACCTCGCCGAGCTGCACGGTGCTCTGCTCGGCGCCGACTAGGACGACGCCTTCGCTGATGGTCTCGCGCTGGCAGGATTTGAGATAGCTGAGCGTAATGCTCGCCTTCGGCCCGAGCTTGATGATCTTGCCTGGCGCGACATAGTCCATGAACGCGATGCCATCGACCTTGCCTTGCACGTCCTCGACGATGGCGGCGGGGGTCTCCGCCAGGGCGGGGGCGGCAAGACAGAACGCGCCGACAAATGCGCCGATGAGGCTTTTCATGGGAATTCTCATTCGCTTCGACCGATGGATGACCGGTCCCATCCTGGGCCGATGCTTAGCAGCGCAGCGCCCAGGCAAGTGTGACCAGAATCACTCTTAGATATTGGTGCCACTTTAGCAGGAACCGGTTCAAACCGGCGACCGGAGAAAGCAGAGCCCAGGCAAGCTGTCGGCCGGATGGATAATGTCAGGCGGCCGGGACCGCCTCAAGTGAACGGTCCTCGACCGGATGGCTCTCCGCCGCAGCCTCTATAATGGGAGCCAGCGTGGCCTCGGTCTTCTGATACGGCGTCGTCTGCTGACCGGCGGCGATCTCCACGACCTCGTCCCAGCGCGACAGGAAGTTAGCTGTCACGAACTGGCTGGAGTTGATCGCGGTTATACGGAAGCTGCCAAACGAGGTCGGCACGCCGATCGTTCTTACCGCGGTATGTAACGAGGTCCAGCTTTCTTGCGCGCTCCCGGCGGGGGGTGCGCCAGCTCGCGTCGCTTCGCGTGTCGGCAGCAATTTGACCGGTTGGCTTTGCAGGGCGTTAACCGTGGCGGAATGCTTGCCGCATCGGTCATTGTCGCGCCCTAGAGTTGGTCGCACATAGGGGTGAATTTCAGGACGGATGTTTTCATGCTGAAGGACGGCAAATACGCTGCTTGGTTCAGGACCCCGCGCGGTCAGGGCACCGGTGTCGTGCATCTGGCGGAGGGACGAATCTCCGGCAGCGACAGCTTCTTCACCTACGACGGCTCTTATCGAATTGAGGAGCAGCGCTTCACGGCGGTTCTGACCACGCGGCGACATGCCGAGGGGCCGCCGACCGTGTTCGGGCCTGACGAGGTCGAGCTCAAGCTCTCGGGCGTGTGCAGCGGTGCGATGGCGACCTGCTCGGGAACGGCCAGAGAAGCGCCCGATGTGACGTTCGAAGCGACGCTGATCTACAGCCGGGAGGATGCTCCGGTTAGCGATGCCCGATGCGCGGTCGTGAAGCTCAATGACAAATTGCCCAAGGGCCTCGACAGCCGTTCCCGGCCGCGCCCGTTCACGCCGGGATCGCACGGATCAGAGCGGAATCGTCCGTAGATTGCCTTTCCACCTGCTGTGACTGGCTTTTGACGGCGGCCGACCGAAGCATGTCAGGACTGTTTAAGCGGATGGGCCTTCTGGTGCCAGGCCCAGGCAGTGCGGATCACGGTGGACAGGTCGGAGTGACGCGGCAAGAAGTTTAGAACTTTTCGCGCAGCAGAGGGGTCCGCGACGAGATAGGTGGGATCGCCAGCGCGGCGCGGCTTGACGGTGTGAGGCACCTCGCGCCCGGTCTCCTGCCTGATCGCAGTCAAGATCTCTCGCACCGAGAATCCGGACCCGGTGCCGAGATTGAAGCTGCTGCCGGCGTGCTCTTCTTCCAGCAGCTTCAGCGCCGCGACATGCGCCGCCGCGAGGTCGGTAACGTGGATGTAGTCGCGGATCGCGGTGCCGTCGGGCGTGTCGTAGTCGTCGCCGAACAATGCGAAGTCGGCATGGCCCTGGAGCGCCATCATGGCGCGCGGAATGAGATGGGTCTCGTTGTCACGCAGCTCGCCGATGCCGCCCGCTGGATCGGCGCCGCTGGCGTTGAAATAGCGCAGGCAGAACGCGCCGAAGCCGTAAGCCGACCGGTAATCGGCGAGCATGCGCTCGATCATCCATTTCGATGCACCGTAGGGATTGATCGGCGCGCAGGGAAAATCCTCCGGCAGCTCCTTGGAATCTGCGTGACCGTAGACGGCGCCGGTCGAGGAGAACACGATGCGGCGGCAGCCTGCGTTGCGCATAGCCTGCAACAGCGACAGCGTGCCCTGGACATTGTTGATGTAATATTTCTGCGGGTCCGTCATGGACTCGCCGACGAGACTCGCGGCCGCGAAGTGCATCACTGCCGCGATCTTATGCTCGGCAAAGGCGCGCGCCAGCGCCGCTCCGTCGAGCAGGTCTCCGATGACCATTGGGCCGGCAACGAAGCTGCGATGACCTGTCGACAGATTGTCATAAACGACGGGTTGATAGCCGGCCGCAGTCAGTGCGCGGCAAGCATGCGAGCCGATATAGCCCGCGCCTCCTGTAACGAGGATGGTCGGTCTGTCGGTCATGCCTGGTACCTCAAAGCGAACTCAACCAACATCCAGGCGACCGTCGCCAGCAACGAATCCGCACAACGCACGAGCAGCGCAATTGTGAGCCATTCGGGGCCTCCCGGCGAAATCGGCCCATACGTCGTCGGCCAAAAGTGGTGGAGAAGACCAGAGGATACCGAGTGGTTCCCCCGGAAATGACGTGACCCAGGGAAGGGCTATCGAAGTGATCTGGCCCAATACCATCGGCCCTCGTTTTGATGGTGGATCAATCAGATGAGCATAGAGCGATATTCGCTGTATGCAACCCGGTGGTAGCTTCGGCATTCTTGCCGTTCTTCGTCTTAGCCTAGCGTTGACTCTATCATTGCGAAATGCGGCCGGTGACCGCAACGCGGCAACATTACTTTTAGGCACGAAAACTAGATTGTTGCTTGTGCAAAAAGACGGACGGAACCATGCCACAAATATGGATGACATATAGCGAACTCGCGGCACTTGGTGGGTGCACGCCCGCGGAAGCCCGAATGCGGGCCATTCATTTGTCGCTCGATCGTCGCAAAAGCCGCGATGGCACAACACGCGTCAAACTCGATCTGGCGCTGACGGCCAAGTTCTTCGCGTCTGTCCGCGAGTCTGATTTTGATCTCGACAGCGCCATTGAGGCGCTCCAGGCCACGCATCGCCAGATGGCCGAGCTCCTGGTGCCGAACGAGGTCCTCGGCAGGCGTGGGGCAGCTTAAACTGCCGGACACTGCCCCCTATCACGATAGGCTATGTGACCGGGAGCCGAGATTCCTGCGATGGTTATCTCGAATCAGGCATAAATCTGCATGCGGAATTTCCGGCTGGGGCCGGTGTTCCAACCGCGACGGGCCAAAGAGCCCGCAGGAGGGGCGATGAGGAAAGTCAACTATCGGCTCTGCGTGACACTGTTGGGGACGGCAATGCTGGGTGGGCTGGTCATCTCGATGGCCACATCGGCAAATGCAGAGGTCGTGAAGCTGCAGGCCGATCTCAAAGGCAGCAATGAGGTGCCTCCGAACACCTCGTCCGGCTCGGGCAAGGCAGAAGCGACCTACGATACCGAGGCGAAAACTCTGACTTATGCGGTCACCTATGCCGGCCTGACGGGTCCGGCGATGGGAGCTCATTTCCACGGTCCCGTGGAGGCGGGCAAGAACGCCGGCATCGTGCTGCCGTTCAAGACGGTGCAAAGCCCCATCCAAGGCAGCGCCACTCTCACCGACGCGCAGGCCGCAGATTTGCTGGCCGGAAGGTGGTACGCCAACATCCACACGGCGGCGAACCCGGGCGGTGAGTTGCGCGGCCAGATGACGAAGTAAGTTCAGCTGGCGCGTCTCGCCGGTCGTCTTGGGTCGAACGATGCTAGGACGGCGGTCTGGGCAAGAACGCCAAGATCATCTGGGCGAGCATAACCCCGACGGTGCCTCCTGCCGCTTTTTGCAGCACGTCAAGGAAGCCGGGATCCCGGTCGGGTGTGAACGCTTGCAAGAGCTCCAGCCCCATGGCGACCGTGATGACCAGAGAGCAGGCCAAAGCGAATCGGCCCGGTAGCAGGAAGGAAAGCAGAAATCCGAGCAGCCCATAGGCGCTGAAGCGCTCGATCACGACGACCCAATAGGCCTCGTGATGCCCCATGAGCGCGGGTCTTCCCGCGAGCCTCGCCAGGGTGGCGTAGACGATGAGCGCAAGGCAGATGCTTGCGGCTGCAAAGAGGTGGTTCCTGCGCATCACGCCAACATACAAGGTTGGTCGCCCGTCTGGTTCGAAAGCCGAAAATATCGTTAAATTCCCTGCCGCATCGAGCCTCGGCTGGCGCAGGAATGTTTAGGGGAGACGCTTGGAAGCCAAACATTATCTCGAGGAAGCAGAAATGCTTCCGCAACAGTCAGGCCACCATAGCCGCGTCGTCGGAGAGCGTCGCGCCTGCCTGCGCCGCGCGACGGGACTCGACCAGGTTGCTGAACCTCGCAAAGGGTAGGGGCGCCGCAACGAGATAACCTTGTCCTTCCTCTACGCCGGCGGAGGTCAACGCGCGGAGCTGCTCCTCCGTCTCGATGCCTTCTGCGACCACGGACATATTGAGGTCCCTCGCGAGCGCTACCAGCATTTCCACGATCGTTGCCGTTGACGCGTCCACGGTGATCGTGTCCACGAAGAACTTGTCGATCTTGATCGTGTTGGCGCCAAGGCCCTTCAGTCGGGACAATCCGCTATGGCCAACGCCGACGTCGTCGATCGCGACGCGAAAGCCGCGCTCCCGCAGTTCGGCTACGACGGCCGCGGCGCGCGCGAGATCGTCAAGCTCGCCGCGTTCGGTGATTTCGACCATGATCTGGCGCGCGGAGACCTTTGCCGTCAGGACCGTACGGCGCAGCGTTTCAACAAAGCCTGTATCCAGGAGGTGCTTGGGCACGACGTTCAGGGACAGCTTGAAATTCTTGTCCGCCGTCAGCAATGGCTGAAGGTCGGCGAGCGCCGATCGCAAGATATGCCAGGTCATCGCCTGGATGCGTCCACTGGATTCGGCGAGTGGAATAAAGTTCATCGGCGGGACCACCGAACCATCTCGGCGCAGCCAGCGAGCCAGGATTTCGCAGCCGTTGATCCGACCGGTCCTGAGGTCGAAGATCGGCTGATAATATGGTGTGAATTCGCCAGCTGCCAGTGCCCGATCGAGATCGGCGACAGGTCCTTCCATGCGGCGGCTTCGTGCCAGTAAGACGCCAAAGATGGCGCCAAGTCCAAGGGCAACAGCGAGGGTCGGCCAGTAAGCCTCGTTGTTCCAGCTCGAAAGGACCGCGTGATCGAGCCGGATCGTGGTATGGAACGGAAATTGGGTGGAATTCCTCTCGAAACTGATCGGTTGCGGCAGGGCGCTGCCGGCGTCGGTCTGGAATTCGCCGAGTTTTTCGCCGTTGCTCAAGGCGAGCACGACTTCGCTGTGCGCGCGCAATTCGGCGGGCATGATGTCGAACAGGCTGGCATTGATGCCGACAATGGCGACCAGGGCGGAGCTGCCATTGATGTCCCTGAGCACGCCCAATGCGTCGCCGCCGAACTGCTCAACGCGGAACAGCATGAGCTTCTTATCGCGGGAAGACAGCATGTCGCGGCGATCCACCCATCCCTTGTCGAACTCTAGCGTCTCGGAATAGGCCGAGCAGATCACCGAGCCATCCGGATTGACGAGCCGGACGTCCTTGATCGCAGAGCGCTGGTAGACGTGGAGCCGGATCGCCTGCAATGCCCCGGATTCGCAGCTGGCAAGCTCCCGCCTCGCGAGCTCGTCCAGGCTGTCAGCGGCAAAATCGACCGCAGCTTCGGAGCGCCGCAGAACGACCTCGGTCAACTCGTTGAGCTGATGCGCTTGCTGGTGGCCAATGACGACCTCAGCAGCGAAATGGCCCGCCAGCCCAAACGTCAACGTGCTCGCAAGCACGAGCGCCGCAAACGGGAGGTTCGGTCGCTGCAATCTCATCCGGTCCAGACGGAATCCAGGAGGGCTAGAGGCTCGATCCTAGCTAGCGCGGGCTAAGATAGGGTTTAACGGTGCTTTGCGGCTCGGGGGTGAATCTAAATGATTAGCTAATGAGCGATCGCGACCAGCAAGGGAACAGCACACCCAGCTACTTGGCGCGAAGACGTAGTCGAGGAGCCAAGCGTGGAGGTCGGCGCGGTCCCGTCGAAAGAACATCGCCTGCTTCCGAGGCTAGGCCTTCTTGCCTGCCTTCGGCTTCAACGAAAGACCAAGCCGCAAGGCCATCCGCTTGACTGCGTCAGGCGTGCGCCCGAGCTGTTTCGCCGCCTCTTCCAGCGAAGTCGAAGACTTAGCCAACTCCATCAACCGGCGGTCCTCTTTGAACGACCAGGGCTTGCGCGCCATAACCGAAATCATCCTCTCGTCGACACAACGACAAAGCCGCCAAGCGGACCCATGTTCGCTCGGCGGCTTTGCTTGGGTGGGGCCGGGCTTGGGGAGCCCGGTGAGGCGATGGATAAGCAATTGGTGAGACTTCGCAACAAACTCTGCGGGTTAAGCTAACCGCTCAACCTTACCGCGATAAAAATCGGCGCGCGCCGCACCGTATAACCACGGGGCTTTCGCTTAACAAAGCCGCGATCGTAAGTAGCGGGCGATATCTTCCAGCGGATCGCAGATGAACCCGATCCACTACAGATGGTCCGTCACTATACTGAAGGCATAGACAGGGCGACGGCGCGATGCGCGAAAGCAGTCCCGGATTGGACTCCCTGAGGTGAACCGGGGTTGACATCATCGTTGCATCAAGTTCGGGCAACATCAGCTATCCTCGCGGCCTGAGCCCGTTTCTCTCACGTGACGATCAATCTTCAAGCAACACGTTGCACAAACTTCATCTTCGTCTGGCAAAACTTTCAGCGGCGCCGATCTTGATGTCGTCACAACGACAAGCTGAAATACTCAGGGAGGAACGTTCCAGAAAAACGTGGGAATATTCCAAATGGCAGCGATCCTGGTTTTGGCTTCGATTTTTGCAGCAGGTTTTTGCTGTGGTTACGGTGTGCGGGCCTGGCGCTCCCGCAAGCGATCAGCGCGGCATCGCCTGTATGCGCCCTATACTCCGGCCGCGATGGGCGTTGGCCGAAGCCAGCGCCGGTCGTGATGGTAAGGACCGGCGCGATATCTCGGCGATGGATGGATCTGGCTTGATCTCGATCACTGTGGCGCACGAAATAATCATGTGCGGTTAGGTTAATTTGTCGCAGTCCTTGTGAGCTTTGGAGCAGTCGCTTAGAAATGGGCCAATTGATTGCGAGAGTTCAGCTGCCGCGATTTGCGGGGTAGGCGTAGATGGCGTATCTGATTGCGTTGCTGGGTATGACAATTTGCGTCCTGCTCTTGATTGCTTTTGTTCGTACCTATAGTCGGCGGCTCAAAAATCTTCGAGGTCCTTGGATCCTCAGTGAGGGCCGTCGCAATGATTGATCAAGGGCGTAATGCGCCACGCAGGTATTTTGTCGATCGGCAAGGGCATCGTGTTCTGATCGGCCTTTCGCTCGACGAGACAGCGGAATTTGAAGCGCTGGACCTTCCATCGATGAATGCTGATCATTCGGTGATCGAGCATGGGAGCGCAGAGGCCGTCGCAACCGGCGAAATCCGATGGCTTGAGCTTTATTCCAAGCACGAAGGGGCCTGGCGGGTGTGGATAGCGCAGAGCCGGGCAGAGCAGGCGGAAAATTCAGCCTTTGTTAACTACGTCTGACCGATGGTAGCGGCTTAGAAAGCCAGAAGTGGGATGGCCCAAATGTTCCAGCTGTTCCTGAGGGCACGCGCACACAATCTTCTCAACCTCCGCCGCGAGGACAAGGGCTTCAAGGCCCGCTCCACCGAGCGTGACGCCGCGACCGATCGCGTGCGGATCGATGCGGTGATAACTGCGCTCGATGCCGCCCTGCAGGAGGCGGAAAGGGAGCAGGCCGGCCTCAACCGGCGCGTCGACGATGCGCTGGCGCGTGCGTCCGTCACCTTCGGCAACGGCACCGATGAATATCTGGAGCGGGAGCCGCTCGACAACTACCATCAGGATCTGTTTGCCGCGGATATCTCGAACGGCCAGCGGCGGCTCAAGGAGCTGGCGAGCACGATCTCGCACCTGAAATTCGTCAAGGCCGCGATGCTCACTCGCTTTCCTGATTTCAAGCCGCCGCAGCTCAACAGCTAGCAACCGGTGGTTCCGCAACGGCATCGTGCCCTGGTTCAGGATCTCGGCGGTACCAAGCCAGGGCAGATTCCTCAGGTCGGCTGCTCTGCGGCCCGGGAAGTGAATCCCAGCATGGGTCCAATCGGCTCTGTTTGATGTTTGGCTCCTCTGTCCTTTTTGATATGGTTCCCACCAGCGTTCTCGGACGGATTGAAGGAGCGAGCCAGGTGCCCCTCGGAAATTTGCAAAAGTTGATCGGATTGGCATTTGTATTGGCTTTTACCGCGCCGGTAACGGCTTCGGCCGTTACCGTTGAAGTGGCGCGCGCATGTGATGCTGCATTGATCAAGGCCTTTCCGCCCAAGCAGATCGGCAATCCCGCTGCAGGCAGCAGCAAGGGGACGGCCAAGGAGCGGCGCGACTACTTCAGCAAATGCGTCGCGAACAATGGCAAAGTCGACGACGGTCCAGCGGACACGCCGAAGGACAACAAAGCCAATAAATAAACGGAGACGCGATGATGATTCATCCAATCCCGTCGCGCTTTAACGTCGTGGCGGGCAAGGTGAGTAGAACGCGCCGTTCGTTGCATTAATGCGTTCGACGCATTGGTTGGGATCAGTCGGCGTCCCGGCCACGGTGAAGTCATAACCCATACCTTTGACCACCACGACGTAGCGACCCGGCGAAAGCGTAAAGCCGTTCTGCTCCGGCTGCAGCGATAGCATTCTCGGCTGATCCTCGACCGGACCTACTTTGTAAGGGTAGGACATGCTGCGAATGACCCAGGTGTCGCCGGCGGTGACCATGGCCGCTTTCCCGGTTGCATCGACGCCCATCGCTCGGGAGACTTTTGCGACCACCCGAACCTCGGTCCCGGTTGCATCGACACCACCGTCGGACCTGAACACAATGAAGCTGACATCTCCGCTTGTCAGCGTCGTCGCGCTCGGCGTGTTGATTGCGGCTGAGATCGCGACACGGCGGTCCGGGATCTTTCCCGGGACCGGCTTGAGCTCCTGGAGCTGGCCGTCGCTCAGGGCGTAGACGCCGAAGGTTGTCGGCAACGGCATCGAGGGTTGCGCAGCCGTCGCCGGCTCCTTCGGTTGATCCGGTGTCCGTTCGACGTTCTCACCGCTAGATGGAGTCACAGCGACGGTGGGTTGAGGCTCGGAGCTTGTCGAGGTGCGCTTGGACAGCGTCGCGGACTGCCACAATGCGACGAATTGTGCCCTCAACCGCGGCCAATAAGTAACTGCAGCGCTGGCGCCGGCAATGATGACCAGGATGGCAGCTAATCGGATGAGGGAGTTGATGATGCCGCTTCGCGAGGACTGGTCGGGCGGTCTTGGCGGTGCGACAGAACCGGGCCATGTTTCCGCAAGCTTCTGAACGGGCGCCAGATTCGTAACGGGAGTCGGGGGACTGAGCGGCGACTGATGCGAAGCGACGTCTAGCGCCGACTCCGGCATTGCGGACAGCGCGTCGCGCTCAGGAGCGCCGCGTTCAAATGAAAGCTCAACCTCCCGAATGGCGCGTTCCAGCACTTGCTGGACCTCGCGGGATTCCCGTGCGTCGCCATGGGTGAATTGTTCCAGGAGCTTGATGCGGGCCTGCTCGTACACGATCTCGCGGATCTGCCGCGGGTCGCGGGATATGTCGCGAATCCGCCCGGACAGTAGACGCACAAACCCGGCCTTGATAGCGTGCGTATTTGGAGCGCCGGCGGCAGTGTCGCTGGGGTCAGTCATCAAGGCCGATCAAGTAACCCGGAATAGGCAGTTTCGCTAGGCTTTTCCGCGTCGATCCCCTCAGCCTGGCCGATCAGCTTTGATTGCGAGGTCTGCAAATGCCTGGTTCGATCGACCAAAGGTGCTTGCTTTCTGGCAAAAACCTGTGACATTTCGCCAAGCCTCTTTCCTTTCCGGTGTTCGACCATGCGCGGCGTTTTGACAGCACTCACGGTTTTGTCCTTCATGGTTCAGTCCTCCTTTGCGCAAGGGATCAAGGACCGGTCCAATGTGACCCACAACAGCATCGTGACGACCCCCACAACGAAGACGCAGACGACCCAGGCCGCCTCACGGCCCGCCGCTGTCCGGAACCTTACCGGCAGCCTGCCCGCCGGAAAGACGGCCCAAGGGGTCTGGAGGGATGGCAAGCTGATTGCCGTGCCTCGGTGAGACCCCAAGCAACCGTGAAGGAACGGTGCTCGCCTCCCAAATGTTCTCATTCGGGAGATATCGCATGAAACGATTAGCCTTGATCGCAATCGCGATTCTTGTGCCGGTACCTGGGCTCAGGAGTCAGTGATTCGTCGACGCCCAATCGCAACGTGATTATCGTCAATCCGTCGCAGGCCTCTCCGAGCACGGCCACACGGAATGTTCCCAGCCAGATTCAGGCGCCGCTGACTCGCGGAGGGCGCGCGCTGCCCTATTATGGAAGCAGAACCCGGAGCGAGCCGGCGACAGTTGTGCTTGCTGCCCCTTACGTCCGCAAGACGGCGGATCATCCGCGTGCGTTTGTCCAGCTCAGGGTGAGAGAATGCATCAACGGACTGTTCAAGCGTGCAATAATTGCGGTCTCAGAGCGCACATCCATCGTGGAAAGGATCGAAACCATAAAGCAGGCTATTGAGGATTCACCTCGACCTCCAGCGTCAATGTGTCGGCATCATGATGGTTTTGCCGGAGATCGGATGACCTACGAGGTCTTAGACCGAACGATTTTGCCAGATGGGCCATCAACCTCGCGTCGGCTGACCGCGGCGATCAGCGGTGGGGCCGCCTCTACTGTCCACCGGGCGTCATCCCGCCGCCGGCGGGGAAGTTGCTGGACTTGAGGGCCATTCCGCTGACGCGGAAGCGGACGTTTCCCGCCAAGTACAAATAGTCCGAGGTCGTACTGCTGACCGTCCGCACCTCGACATAGGTTAGCGTGATCGACCCGACGCTCGGGGTAACCTGGGTGATATCGACAAACCGGGCTCCCGGGAAAAGCTTCTGGTCGAGGCCATAGAAAATCTTTTCACGCTCGGACCACAGAACGAAGTGACCACCGGCTTTCTGATCAACGGCTTCGTATTGAGTATGGATGACTTGCGGGTATTCGATCGGACCTGCAGACTCAGACTGAGTCCCAAACCAGATGACGGGAGCCAAGAAAGCAATGCTGCGGACCACGGGCTGAAATCCTCGCGAGCTAAAGCACTTGCCTGTGAACTGGCTGTCTTGCAATCGGCAAAGGTATAGGCTGCAGGGGAGGAGATGGTCTTTTACCCGGTCTTTGGAGTTATTGGTGTGCGAGCCGTTCGGCGTGACCACTCAGTGACTTACGCGCGGCAGTTTGTGGCGCTGTCTCGAGCGGCCATCATTGCTGGTGGACTCGCCCTTTGCCTAACCTGTGCGCACTCCTGTCTTGCTCAGACAGAGCCGGAGCCCTCACCCAATGACTACCTTCCGCCAAGTGAGCCCGAACTGACGCGCGGCGAATGGCGCCAGCGGATCGAAGACGGACGGCGACGGGCCAAAGAGGTCTCGCGCGACGGCGGGAGCACCCGGAACTGTACAAGCCGGTCCCGGAAGATCCGGAGATCGTCGCAACCGAACGCATCCTCAACGACGAGAGCCTGCAGCGAGGCGACATCATCACCACCAAGAACGGCATGTTCATCTACCAGGGGCGATCGGATCAACCGCGTGGCGAACAGGATTTCGTGCCGGTTAATCCGAAATCGGTGCGCTGAGGAGCATGTGGCAGCCTAAGCCAAGCCGCACAAGGTCGCCCCGAATTTAGTACCGCCGCAAAATCTCGTTGAACTTAGGATCGGTTGCCTGCGTGGCCTCCAGAAGCAGCGACTTGCCCTGTGGCGTTGCCCGCTCGTAGGCCGCGATCAGGAGCGGCTCGTAACTAGAACGGTGGGAAAGCGCCGAGCGAATGTCCGACTGCGCCAGCAGCTTGATCTCATCGTCGGCTGCGGCCGCGCTCGACGTCACGGTTTGGACCCGGGAGAAGGCAACGGCCATCGGCACGGCTCCGGCCAAGTAAGACATTTTCACTGCAGGCGTTACCGGCTCGCCGGATTGAGCTTTCAGCGTGCTTAGCGTGAGCCATAGCGCGGGACGGATGGGCGATACTTTCAAGGCTGCAACCACAGCGCCTTGGGCCGCCTTGTTCTCGGTCACTCGGCCGTTCGCATCGGCTGAGGGATGGTGAAGAATGTCCGCAGCTTTCGCTGCGGCGTAGTTCGCGAGCAAGTCGCCATCGAACGAAAAGGTCGCCAGTACCCCCGACGTCGCTACAATGGCCTTGTCGGGCGGAATCTCGCCCAAGAATAAATCGCTCGCCCGAAAGTTCGGCCGCGTGAGATCGCCGTAAGATCCCAATCCTGCATGAAGCAGCAAAAGCACTGCGGCGCAGAAGCCGATGACGCGAAGCAGGAACATGCGGTTCATGATTGACTTCGAAATATTCGGGTGAGGCGGACCGAGTAGGCCGACAGCTCTACGATCGCCTTAAATTGCTAGCAGACTATCGCCTTGGATCGTGAGGAGCGTCAAGTTGCCGGTCGCATAAGCGCCGGTGTCGATGTTGATCCGGTTGGGGCGGATATCGGGAGCGCTGACTGGGGTATGTCCGTGGACGACATATTTCCCGAAGCGTCGCTCGGACTCGAGAAATTCCTCGCGGATCCAGAGCAGATCCTCTTCCTTTTGACGATCGAGGGCTATGCCCGGCTTGACGCCGGCGTGAACAAAAAAGAAATCACCACACACAAAGGAGGTGCGGAGCTGCTGAAGAAATGAAAGATGCTCCGGCGGGAGCGCACGCCTCAATCCTTCAATCAACTCAATCTGCTCCTCAGCCGTCGGATTCATCGTCGGGTTAATGCCATAGGAAACAAGGGTCAGCAGGCCTCCATAGTGGCGCCACTCCTGCAGGCGTGCCGGATCCTTGAGGACCTCGAGCAGGAAGACCTCGTGGTTGCCTTTGAGGCAAACGGTCTCGTGCGACTTCGAGCGCTCGATCAGGAGGTCAAGCACGGCGCGTGAGTCCGGGCCCCGGTCGACGTAATCGCCAAGAAACACCTGGATGGCTCGTTGGGGAGCAGAGCGCGCAAGGTCGGCGTCGATGACAGTTAAGAGGGACTGAAGCAAGTCGGCCCCGCCCATGCACGTCTCCGATGGCATAGATACGAACGCCATCGGGAAGCCGCGGCTTAATATTTTTACGAAAGCGTTTGGAAAGGCCCATCAGGTCGGTCGAATCGCATCTGCCGTCGCGAGCGGAACGTCGCTATCGCTCTTAGCAGAACAAGTCACATGTCGGTATTCTTAATTGTTTCTGACAGACTCGCGGCTGTTTTGATTAAAGGATCGCTCGGCCCTTGAGCCGTATTTCAAGACGTCTCGCGTAGCGTTTCCCCAACAAGAACGGGGGAGCGCGACATGCGCAAAGTTGTAAAGTTCCTGGCGGCCGTGGCCGCTGTTGTGATGGCTGTTGGGGTCCAGCAGAGCGCGAGGGCCGCCTTCGTCGGTGCGCCGTTGGGGCTGCGCGGTGCCATGCAATACATCAAGTTCGACCAGCCGACGCTGGCGCCAATGGCGTTCACGATCTTTTGCCTGAAGTACAAGGACGAGTGTAAGCCGCGACCGCAGCACATCGTGTTCAGGGGCGGGCGTCTGAAACTCACGGCGGAGCGTATGGCCCAGCTTCAGGAGGTCAATCAGCAGGTCAACAGCGCGATCCGGCCGGAGCCCAATCTGGAAGGGCTGCGCGGAGAGAAATGGCTGCTTCATCCTACGAGCGGCGACTGCAACGACTATGCCGTGACAAAACGCCACGATCTGATCGCCAAGGGCTTTCCTGCGCGTTCGGTGTTGCTCGGCGAGGTCGTGGTGCCTTGGGGTGAGCATCATCTCGTAGTCGTGGTGCGGACCTCCTCCGGCGATCTCGTGCTCGACAACCTGACCGGGCACATCCTGCCGTGGTCGAAGAAGTCCTATCGCTGGGTCCGCATTCAGACGCCCAATAACCCGACCTACTGGGCCTCACTCGGTGATCGCGACGTCTAATTACCAGCGCCTATCGTGAGGACTGGCTGACGCTTTGCGACAATCCCAGTCCCACGATCACCGAAAGGCACAGGATCGCCGCCGGGCGCAGCAGTCCTGGACCGGCGAAGCCCTGAATAAGCGCGAAGAGAAGGCAGGCCGCGGCCGTTGCAGGGAAGAACGAGTCGCGTCCGCGCTGCAAAGCGCCCAAGAAAAGTCGCGCCAGAGCTGTCACGCCCACCAGCAGCGCGGCAGCCAGACCAATCCATCCCGTGTCCGTAAAGATCGCCATCGCGGCTGATGGTGCCGTTAAAGTCGCACCGGAATCGCTCTGGTAGATCCTGCCTACGGCCGAAAAGGTCCCTGCGCCCGCACCGAACCATCGGGTGTCGGCCAACATTCGTTCAAGCGCGGCTCTCGTTTCAGCACCCATATCCGGGACAAGCCGCAAGAGGATGGAGCCGGAACTCTTCTCGAAGAGGAAGGTCAGGACGATGGTGGCTCCGATCAATGCGGCAACGGACAGCGCGCCTGCAGCCAAGGGCGACAGGTCGAGCCGGCGAATGACAAGGATCAGCAAGATCAGCACAACGCCGAAGCTTGCCGCGATCGCGCTGCTCGTGCCGGACAAGCCAAAGATCGCAACAGCCCCTGCCAGAGCGCCCACGAGACCGCAAAGGCCGATCGCAATCGAGCGAACGAGCGAGTGACGCGTTTCGGCCCGCTCAGCGGCCAACTGCATGACCGCCAAATTCAGCATAGTGCCGAGGCCGGCAAAGGTCGTCGTCAAGTCTGAGGGGGCAGTAGCCATAAGTCCCGGCGAGAGCCAATGCAGACCCAAGGCCAGGGCGCAGACTGTGGCTATTCCGCTCAAGACAAAAAGAACCAGCTCGGCGCGGTGGCGGTCGCGAACCACGACAATCGTAACCCCGGCCAGAGAGAGAGCAGCAAGCGCCAAGAACAGCGCGTTCAGCGTCAATCCGATGTCGGCTGTGACCGGCCCAAATGGCAGGCCACCCAAGGCCTCTTGAACACTCGCCCAGATCGGATGCGCCCAGCGGAGCCAAAGGGGCGCCAACTGGGCTGCGATACAAAGCGGAATGGCGATCAGAACCCAGTGGCCCCACCCCGTGGCACGCAGATAGTGCTGGTAGTCGGCCTTTCGTGCGCTGAAGGCTGCTGCCAATAGGCTCAGCGCCGCAGCCATCATCCCGAGCTGCGCGCCGAATTTGGCTCCGGCAATGTCGAGAGCTGAAGCGGAAACAATAGCGACGATGAGGGCAAAATAAGCGAGGGACAAACAGCGCGCTCGAAGGAATCCTGAACCGGTCAGGTCACCATACAAGCCGTCGATCGGTTTTCAAACAGAGGTCTGCTCTCGACGAACGGAAAGTCTCGCACGCAACGAAGCTTTGCCCAGCGGATTCTCAGGCGAGCTCCTGATTGTCCCGCCGAAGAGGTCAGCGAACGGTGTTGACCGGCCGAGCAAACAAGCGAGCGGCACGAGCGGCGGCGAGGACAAAGCGCGCGGCCGAGCCGAAGAGATAACCGGCCTGGAGAGCCATGGCTGCGAGCACCAGGTTCTTCAGACCTTCAAGGAAGCTGACATCGGCCATCAATCCAACCGGGATGGCGGCGAGCATCATGACCAGGGTTGGCGGCAGGAGCACCAAGACCCGAAAGCGTTGGCCCAGCACAGCGCCTGTGAGAAAGCTGAAAATCAAAAACTCGGTCATCCGAAACACTCCGTGCTCCGGACCTTAGGTTCCGCCCCCTGAAAAGACCCTTAAGTCGTATGGCTAAATTTTGTCTATTGGCCGCAATTTGCCAGCAGCGAATGATAGGCCTCCCGCAGGCCGTTCAGGGCCACCATGCCTTTGATCTCGCTGTCGCTTTCCTTCACCACCACCGACAGCGAGGCCATTGTCTGCCACTTGCCCGTGGCAAAGGCGGAGACCTCATCGGGCAACAGCACGGCGGTGCCCGCGGCCGCCATGCTGGCCTCAAAGGTCAAGGCCCCGCCACCGCTCGAGATGATCGTGACCTTGGGGTGGCTCCGGGGTGGGAAGGGCCGGATCAAGGCCAGTAGCACGTCGATCTTGCCCTTCGGCGCGCAGCGGACGATGAGGCCGGCAAAGTCCGGGTCGGATTGGGCGGTATCCGCCGTCTTCATGATGGCCGCGAAGCTCTCGCCCTCCCTGGTCCCCTGGGTTCGGGTGAACTTCCAGACGGAGGAGAGGGCAGGGGTGGCCACCTCAACAAAGGGCGCGCCTTGACACGCGGGTCGCTCGGTGCCTGCGCAAGGGGGGGGCGGTTCCAGGGGGCGATCCGCGCCTCTGAGGAGCGAACCTGCCAGTAGCGTGATCAGAAGGAGGCCAGACACAGGGAGCCCTATCTTGAAATCCTTGCCTTAGCAGACGGAGGCGAGGGCAAGAAAGTCGCGCTTTGCTCGCAAAGGAGTGCACACGAAATACAACAAACAGTCACAAAGGGTTAGTTTGCGTTCCAAAGCGTGACCCGGACGCAACAGTGCGCCGGAGATCGCGGCGTTAACCATCCAGTTGCACCCGGAACCCTTGTCGCAGCGTCCACTAGGCCGTACCAATTCATGTCAATCGGGGACTCGGGCGCGCTTCATGCAATCTATTGCCAAGACTTATGTGTTTAAGCCAGCGTTTCTGGCGGTCGCTTTGGTGCTCGGGGCGTGTTCGACCAACCCTGGCTCAGGCCCGTTGACGGACGACGTTCTCAACAAGATCCAGACAGAAAATGCGCCGGCCTACGAGCTGGTGCCGCTCAACCCGGCCACGGTGAAGATCCTGCACACCCACGAGCCGAAGGGGCTTGCGGGTGCCTTCACCGATAAGCGGCCACCGGCCAGCATCGTCTTCGGCATTGGTGACGTGGTCGCTGTCACCATTTTCGAAGCGGCCGCCGGCGGCCTGTTCATTCCCGCTGAAGCCGGCGTGCGTCCGGGCAACTTCGTGACGATCCCGGACCAGACGGTCGACAACGACGGGTTCATTACTGTCCCCTATGCCGGCCAGGTGAAGGCGGATGGTCTTACGGCGGTGCAAGTTCAGCGAGCCATCATTGAAAAGATTGCCAACCGCGCCATCGAGCCGCAGGTGGTTGTGGCAATGTCGCAGCAGCGCACGCAGCTCATCAGCGTGCAGGGTGAGGTCAATCAACCCGTTCGCTTCCCGGCAAGTGCTGCGGGCGCCAAGGACAGGGTGCTCGACGCGATTACGCGCGCCGGCGGCATCAAGGGCCAGGGCTTCGAGACCTGGGTCATGCTGGAGCGTCAGGGCAAGCGGGCAACCGTGCCATTTGAAAACATGGTCATGGCGCCCGAGAACAACATCTATGTGCGGCCGAACGACAGCATCTACATCTATCGCGAGCAGCAGAAGTTTATCGCGTTGGGTGCGACCGGCGGCGCCGCCAATATCAGCGGCGTGGGCCAAGAGTTCAGTTTCGATGCGTGGCGCATCAACCTATCAGAAGCGGTTGGCAAAGCGGGCGGCCTCGTGGACTCGCTGGCTGATCCGGGCGCTGTATTCCTTTATCGCGCCGAGCCGCGTGAGGTTGCTGCGGAGCTTGGCGTCGACGTGAGCAAGTATACCACTGAGACGATCCCGATCATCTTCCACGTGAATTTCCGCGACCCGGGTGGCTTCTTCCTTGCCACCAAGGTCCTGATGAAGAACCAAGACATCATTTACCTCTCGAACTCGCGCAACGTCGAAGTTACGAAGTTCCTGGCCTACCTGCGGGTCATCATCGGGACCGCCAACGACACGGTTGCCCTCGGCAACAACGCGGTGCTCCTCCGCAACCAAATCAGGAACTCGCCATAAAAGGCGACGTCAAACTGATAAAAGCAAAAATGGCACCGAGGCTTTGTCTCGGTGCCATTTTTTCGTTTAGTGATGGCTTCGCTCATACCTTGGGAGCTTTCATGCATCGTCGGCATCCATGGCCTTGCCGTGCTCGTGTCGTAGCGGCTTCAGTCGTGGTGCTGGCTAGCGGAACGGCATCGGGGCAGACCACGCTGGGCGTGCGACATCGCATCGATGTGGTCCTGTCAACGGAGCCGAACGCGCCGATCCTAGAGCATCTGCGCGGGGCCAGGGGCGCCCTATCGTTCACCGTCCGATTGTCCGCGAACTCGAGGGAGAGCCGGTTCTACGGTATGTTGCACCCCACCTTTGCGGATATCGCAGTGCCTGATAAAGCGGGCGAACCGCTGGTCAGGCAGACCAAAATATGGGAGGAGGAGATCTGCCACCAACGCCGCGGCTTGCCGAAGGTCACGGTCACCCAACTCGGGGGAAGCTTCGGCGAGGGCGGCGACAAAATCGAGATTTCCGCGATCAATCGCCATATCGGGCTCCTGGTCCCACCGGACGAGCTTACGCCCGGGATCAAGCTTGAACCGTCGAGCGATGATGGTGGAGCGTTCTTTGCCTTCCGGGCGCAGACCCGAAACAGCCGTCTGAACGTGGACCTGAAGATCTATCCGATCGATTGTTTTCTTTAGCCACGGGCGGATCGGGAAACGGGAAGCCGCAACAAAACATGAAGGAAAAGCGCTTAGGTCCGTTGCACATCCGGTGGACGAGGAATCTCCCCGCCGCCTTCATTCTCTTCTTCGTCGTCGCCTGCGCGCCGTTTCCGTTCGGCTCCGCGAATGACATTGCTATCGCCTTCTGGTGCCTGTGCTTGAGCGTGGCACTGATCCTGACCTCGACGCGTGCGCTACGGAGCGAACATCTGTGGCTCCTTGCCGGCATTGGCGTCATCATCGTCGGATATGCGTTCGTGCTGCACGAGCAACTCTCCGATCACCCGTGGGTTGCGCCCTTCAATCCGATCTGGAAGAAGGCTTCCGAGCTTCTCGACGTCCCCATCGCGCCGTCGGCCTCGATTGTGAAAAACGAGGCGTTCTTTGCGTTAGGTGCGCCCCTCGCCAATATCCTGGCGATCATCTTAGGGATCATCATCGGTGCCGAGCGCGAACGCGCCCGCCGCACGCTCTGGATCATTGCCATCTCGGGCGCACTGTACGCGCTCTATGGCGTGGCCTCGTTCCTGATCGAGCCCACCATGATCCTGTGGCGCGACAAGACCGCCTATCTTGGCAGCGTCACCGGGACCTTCATCAACCGCAATACGGCGGCCGCCTATTTCGGTTCCTGCGGGGCGATCTGGATGCTCCTGATCCTGGAGGATGTCCGTCGGCGGTTTCCCCAGCGGCATATCGAGTGGAAGCGCCTGTCCCGGGATCTTTCAAAGATGCCGCCGCGCGAGATCCTGCCGCAACTGCTCGCGCTCCTGATCTGCCTGATGGCGATGTTCATGACCGGCTCGCGCGCCGGCGTCGGCCTGTCGCTGCTTGCGATGATTGTCTCATTCACGGTGTTCTTGCGCAGGGATCTGCCGACTAGAACGGGTATCGCCGTCTCGATCGGCGGGGGTGTGGTGGTTGCGCTGGGACTGATGCAGTTGCTTGGCGGGCGGGTCGGCAGCCGCTTCGAGTTACAGGGTCTGGCGGACGGGGGGCGAGTGGAGGGGTGGAAATCCACGCTGCGGATCATCGGAGATAACCCGTGGTTCGGGACGGGGATGGGTACCTTCCAATGGGCTTTTCCACCCTATCGTAGCCCTAACGTTTCGATCTACGGGGTCTGGGATCGCGCGCATTCAACGCCACTTGAGCTGGCTTCCGAAGTCGGTATTCCGCTGGCGTTGCTGGTTGCCCTCGCCTGGTTTGTCATGTTTATCGTCTTGGCCAGGGGGGTATTCACACGGCGGAGAGACGCCATCATCCCGCTTGCGGCGGCGGCCACCGCCAGCCTGTCGCTGCTGCATTCCTCTCTCGACTTCACCCTGCAAATTCCCGGCTATTCCATTCCTTTTTTTGCCGTTTTTGGCGTCGGGCTGGCGCAATCCTTCCGCACCGGGCAGGCGCAAGGGGAGAGGACGAGGTCGCTATCGGCGTCGAGGACCAAGGGAGCGCAAGCCTGGGAGGCCGCCCGGATTGCCTGAACATGCTCTGGAAATCCGCAAAACTGTCCGTCTTTGAAGCACTTGCGGTTTTTACGAAGTTATCGGATTTGGTGGACAGCTGACGGCCGTTTCGATAGGGTTCGCACGGTCATTTTAACAATGGTTCGTTAACTATGGTTTGGAGCCGGCTCATTTCAGGGGGATCTATGAGCGTTATCAGGTTTGCGCTTCGGATGGTTTTCGCCGCGGTATTTGCCATGACGGTTACCGCGGCAGCCAATGCGGCGATTTACCCGCCGAACCGGCAGCTTGCAGCTCAGACGATCTCTGATTTCAAGGCCTCGCCGACGGTCCTTCTGCAACAGTTTACGTCGGGCGGCGCCCAGATGATCTCGCGGGTACGCGATCTCGGGGCCTCCGATCCGACGACGGTGCCGGCCTTGGCCGCGCTCCTCAAGGATCCTGCGACTACGAAGGATCAGATGCGGGCGATCGTGGCCGGACTTGCGCAGGTTGCGCGCATGGCGGCGCAGCAGGATCAGGCGTTCGCCAACGAAATCCAGACCGCGATCGCATCCACTGGAAACCCCGACGTGATCGCTGCCTACCAGGCCGCAACCGGCGACGTCGCGATCGCAGCGACAGGCGGCGGCGGCACAGGCGGCGGCGGCGCGACCGGCGCGAATGGCTTTGCCTTCGGGGGATCGAACCGCGGCGGGGATGGGGGCGGCGGCGGGGGCTCCGGAAAAACGGCGACGAACTTTTTTGCCTCTTCCGGTGGCTCGTCTGTTGGCGGTTCGGTCAGCCCTAGCCGCTGAGGCATTAGTCCTCGGCTTATCTTGGTCTTCATAATGGCGACCGACTGACAAAATGAAACGGCGCAACCGGCGCCGTTTCGGCCTAGGTCCGTTAAGCTTCGCTCCATTTATTGCGTGTGTTAGGGCGTCCCGTGGTCCTCCGGGTTCATTTCCCAGGCGGCGCCATGTTAGAGCTGGTCTGCGTTCAAGATGGCGGACATCACGCCAGCGAAGCTTTGAGTGCGGCACGGCTCATGCCGGCACAGGATCCAGACTTGATAGCGGATTGGTTTTGGAAATTGCTTCATGCTGCAAGTAAATAAACCGACCTCCGAGATCAACCGTGCGATTGGTGACGTTGAGGAGTCGCCGTCCCAGACGCTCAGCACGTTTGTCGGTATGATCAGGCGTCAGCTTCCGACTATGCTGACGATTGTCTTGGCTTGCCTGATTGTCGCATTGCTCTATTTGCTCACCGCTGCCCCGCAGTACAGCTCCACCGCGTCGATAGTAATTGATACTCGCAAGGTGCAGCTGTTTCAGTCGCAATCGGCGCTCGGAGATGTCGCGATCGACTCTGCGA
Source organism: Bradyrhizobium sp. LB13.1 (assembly GCF_054056815.1). Taxonomy (NCBI): domain Bacteria; kingdom Pseudomonadati; phylum Pseudomonadota; class Alphaproteobacteria; order Hyphomicrobiales; family Nitrobacteraceae; genus Bradyrhizobium; species Bradyrhizobium sp. LB13.1. The sequence goes on from NZ_JBSRYQ010000001.1 coordinate 1,970,225, forward strand.
CGGTCGAGACACAGGTCGAGATCCTTAAATCTGAAAACATCAGCCTCACCGTCATTCGCGACCTGCATTTGATCGACGATCCCGAGTTCGCCGGCGGCGGTGGTGGGTTTCTTAGTGCAGTTTTCGGTTCGGTATCTGGGCTCTTTTCCGGCGGCCATCTTGCATCAGAGTTCGAATTGACGCGTGGAGCGTTGCAGCGCTTTGCGGGTAACCGCACCGTCAAGCGCGTTGGTCTATCTTATGTCATGGAGATCGGCTTCACCTCTCACGATCCGCAGAAAGCGGCGCGGATCGCCAATGCGATTGCTGATGCCTACATTGTCGACCAGCTCGAGGCAAAATATCAGGCGACGCGTCGTGCCAGCGTCTGGCTACAGGACCGCATCAGGGAGTTGCGCACCCAAGCTTCCACCGCTCAGAAGGCAGTGGTTGACTTCAAGACCGCTAACAACATCGTCGATACCGGCAAGGGGCTGATGAATCAGCAGCAACTGACGGAGGTCAATACTCAGCTCATCTCAGCACATACGGCAACCGCCGAAGCCAAGGCGCGGCTCGATCGCATGAACGACATGCTGAAGCAACAGATCCCGGACGCTTCCGTGGCCGACGCGCTGAGGAATGAGACGATCGTCAAGCTAAGGGGGCAGTATGTCGACATGGCTTCGAAAGAGGCAATCTGGTCGGCCAAATATGGTTCGGATCACCTTGCCGCGGTTAACCTCCGAAGGCAGATGGCGGAGATCAAAAGGAACATCACGGACGAACTGAAGCGCATCCAGGAATCCTACAAGAGCGAGTACGACATCGCGATGACCCGCGAGGAGGCCATCAAGTCGAGCCTTAACAGTATCGTGTCGGAATCTCAGCTTACCAACCAAGCGCAGATTCAATTGCGCGAACTTGAGAGCAACGCGCAGTCCTATCAGGCGATGTACGACAATTTCTTGCAGCGCTACATGGAATCCGTGCAGCAGCAGTCGTTCCCGATCACCGAGGCACGCGTGATCAGTGCGGCAACGACGCCGTTGGGGAAGAGCTCACCCAAGACGTTGATTGTTCTGGCTGCGGCCCTGCTGGGTGGCTTGATTCTAAGTCTCGGCGCCGCCATAGCGCGCGAGCTTACGGATAAGGTGTTCAGAACCGCCGGCCAAATGGAGGAGGCGCTTGGCGCAAACTGCATCGCTATACTGCCTGCATTGGGCGATGCCGCTGGACAGTCCGTGCTCGCTGCCAAGTTCAGCAAGAAGGCTGACAGTCCACAGCCCAATCTATTGCGCTACGTTGTCGACAATCCGCTCTCCCGTTTCGCAGAGGCCGTCCGTTCGCTCAAAGTGGCGGTGGACCTCAATTCGATCGTGCGCGAAAATCGCGTGCTGGCGATCACGTCAACACTGCCGGACGAAGGCAAAAGCACGCTCTCGACCAATTTGGCGCACTTGATGGCGCATGGCGGCGCGCGCGTGATTCTGGTCGACTCCGATCTGCGCAATCCCTCGCTGTCTCGGGCGCTGGTACCGGACGCGAAACGTGGCCTCGTTGACGTCGTCGCGCAGAAGGTGCGGCTGGAGGATGTATTGACGGTCGATCCCGAAACGGGGCTTTCGATCCTGCCCGCGGGCACCACCTCAAAGCTTCTACACACCAACGAGATCCTCGCCTCCAAAGCAATGCGCGACCTCGTTGCGCTGTTGCGCTCGAAGTTCGACTATGTAGTGCTGGACATGCCGCCGATGGCGCCAGTGGTCGATGTGCGCGTCACTGCATCGTTTGTGGATTCCTACGTATTCGTTGTCGAGTGGGCGAAGACTAATATCGACGTCATTGTGCACAATCTACGCGGTGCACCGGCGATTCAAGAAAAGCTGCTGGGGGTTGTGCTGAACAAGGCGGACATCAATGTGCTCGCCCGGTACGAATCCCACCATGGCCGCTATGATCAGAAGTACTACGCCCGTTATGGGTATACGGAATAGTGAGCAAACATGCGACGGGATTGGGCGCGCGTGCCTCTGCTGTTGCTCGGTTTTGCCGGTGTTCTTTGGTACTCCGCTGCCCTGCCATCAATCTGGTCAGCGGCGCCGGTCCGCGACGTGACGGCGCGCATACTATCGGATGATCGGTTCAAGTCGGGTACTCTCAGCAAGGTGGCGGCACAGATTGCGGAACAGCCACGGTTGACAGTCGAGCCAAGTGAGTTCGTTCGGGGAGAGGCTGTTATTCTTCTTCGTGCGGCCGAGGAAGCCATGGGAAGGAAGAGGCCGGGGGAAGCGGACCGAGACGTAAAGGTTGCTATAGACAAGGTGAAGTCTTCGCTTTCAGTCAATCCGACAGATGCTTTTCTCTGGCTGATGCTTTACTCAGTGGTGATTAGCCGCGACGGTCTTGATTTCCGCAATATCAGATACCTTGATCAGTCCTATGTGATTGCACCCTTCGAAGGCTGGATTGCACTGAGGCGCAACAGAGTGGGCCTCGCAGTCTTTCAGATTCTGGCGGAGAAAATTAAGAAGCAGGTTGTTTCCGAGTTCGCTGCGTTGGTCGATAGCGATTTCGTCGAAGATGCGGTGGTGAATTTCGAGAACGTGGGTTGGGCCGAGCGAGAACGGCTTCTAACTTCTTTAGAAGAAGTAAAGAGGATACCGCGGGAGACTTTCGCCAAAAGATTGGCTCGCGATGGGGTAAAGGCGAGCGTGCCTGGCGTTGAGGTTGATGTTCGGCCATGGCAATGATCGAGGAGATTGCAGGTCGGTTTCGCTTGCGATCGCACGCAAATTAGCGAAGGACCGCGGGGGCAAAGTAATGACCGCGTTAGAGATCGGGGCCGTTTCTGCGCATATGGAGGCAAGAAAAGTCTCAGGCGGATCGAGGTCAAGGGTCTGCTACTTAGTTCTGCGAAGTGCAGGAAGCATTCGGTTGGCGGATATTTCTTAGAGTCCTGGCCAGGAATGGCAATATCGCTATTCTGTGTTCCAACGTTGGAGATAACCACGGCTTAATAGGCTGATGGTCGCGCGAAGGTGACTACGATCGTCCGCAGCAGGATTGAAAGATCCAATAACAAGCCCCAGTTATTGATGTACCAGAGATCATACTCCACGCGCTTCTCCATCAGTTCAAGCGCGCTTGTTTCTCCGCGGTAGCCATTCACTTGCGCCCAACCGGTAATGCCCGGCTTCACGTGATGGCGGAAGGCGTATTGGCCGATGATCTGCTCGTATTCGGAATTGTGGGCGGCGGCGTGGGGGCGGGGGCCGACCAGCGACATGTCTCCGAGCAATACGTTGAATATCTGAGGTAGCTCGTCGATCGACGTCTTGCGTAGCCATTTGCCGAAGCCGGTCACGCGTGGGTCATTTTTGCTCGCCTGTACGATCGTCGGGCCGTCCTCTAGGACGCGCATAGTGCGAAATTTGAAGATACGAAAGGCGCTGCCGTTGAAGCCGTTGCGCGTCTGGCGGAAGAGCACCGGCCCGCGAGAGGTTGCCTTGATCAAAATGGCGGTGAGCCCCATTATCGGCGCGAAGGCGATCAGAGCAAGCGCGGCGCCTACGAGATCGAAGGCGCGCTTCACAGCGCGCTCCCTCCAGCTCAGGGCCGCGCGTCTGAGCTCAGCCGTCCACGTGCTGCCCGCGTTGACCAGGGGGTACCTCAGGAAGCGAGAAACGTTCGCATCGGGGACCAGATGCACGGGAATGGGCAGGACTTTCAGCCCGAAAATCCAGGATGGTGTCGATTGCGCGCTGGCTGCCCCAGCCCATCAGCAGGAACACGTGCTCGACCTGATTCTCTCGCGCATACGCGATCAAGTCCTCCACGCGGGGGCCTATCCGTGACATCATGAGCGGCGAGGCGAGCAGGTTGGCGCGAATCTCGAGCGTGCGCATCACGCGGTAGCCGTGCTGGCAAAGCTCCATCATGGCGGCGGAAGAGGCCGGCAGCCCCATCTCGGCGATGACCACGATGCGGCTGTTGGCAAACGCGCCTTCGCGCAGTGCGCGCGCAGTCCAGCGCGAGGCGATCGCTTTCCAGACGAGCAGCACAGTGAGACCGACCAGGTAGAATGATAGTATGGCACCGCGGGAGAACTCGTCGCTTACCTTCATGGTGAAAGCGAGCGCAAGCAGCGCCGCGAACACGCCAGTCCAAGTCGTCGCCGCTATCCGCCATTGCCGGCGCATGTTGGTGATACTCTTTAGCCGGTAGCCCTGCTGGACCGTGACCAGCAGGCCAAAATTAATCGCGACCAACAAGCTTGCCGCGGCATAGACGTCAGCGTTGCCGATCGCAGCAGACCGAGAAAAAAGGTGATATGCTACCGCGCATGCCACGCCGCAGGTCACAATTAGAACTCCATCGGCGACGGTCATCAGCCGCTCGACAATCGCTGGGCGCAGCCAAGTCGGACCTGACGACGTCAAACTCGGTGCGCAGCTCTCTGAAATGTCAATTTCTAAGCTGCTGTCCGCAGTCGGGCTAGACCAGCCGGAGCGGAAGGAAGTAACTGCCATGACTATGAAATCCGCGGTTTCAGGAAATTATTTAGTGAGTAACTGCCACGCATTCGAGCAAAGTTATAGTTGAAACAAGAGTTAGCAAAAAGTAACCCTACCACTACGGGCGTGACGCTGCAAATGCAGCGCAACTAGACATTCCGGGGATCTCTGTGGCTCGAACACGATCGCGGCGAAGGCTAGGGCAGCTGCGCGGAAATCTCCGGATCGGATTAGTCACTTTTGCCACAATCGCTATTGCCGGTGCGCTTATCTGGGTGTTTCGACTTGAACCGTTGCCTGTAGCGGCCCGGCATGAGCCGGCCGCGCTAACGGCAGTGCTGCTGGATGGCTCGTTCGGAGTTCGCTTCGCCGGAGAGATGGTCGCCGAAAAGGAAGGATTCTTCGCTCCAAATGTCGTGCTCCGCGCCAAGCCGAGCGATCCCGATTTCGTCGCGACAGTCGCCCGCGAACACGCCATTGGCGTTACCAGCGGCCAGAAGTTTTTGCTGGGCGCCTGGCGTGGCATCCCGGTGACCGCATTCGCGGCAAGCTTGCTCGACACGCCCATTGCGATCTTTACCCTGGAGAGCTCCGGACTGCGCCGTCCGGCCGACCTGGTCGGCAAGCGAGTCGGCTACCGCAAAGGCAGCGAGGGCGAGGTGGTCTTTGATGCCATGATGGCTCAGCTCGGCCTTCCGCGTAGCCAGATTGTCAAGGTGCCCGACCGCGACAATCTAGATGCGCTGCGCACCGTTGAGGTGGACGCGATCATTGCCGAGGTCGGTCAGGAGCTAACGTCGTCCGACCCTGGCTATGTCCGACTGAATGTGATCAATCCCCAGGATTACGGAATTCACGTGCCGGGAATGGTGTATTTTGCCAGCTCGGATTTGCTGTTCGATCGCCCATCGACCATGGGCCAGATCCTTGAAGGTCTGATCAAGGGCTGGCAGTTCGTCTATGGGGACTATTCACGCAGCGTATTTGCTCTTGTCAGCTATGACCTGGAACGGCTTAACTCGGACCGCGTAAGGTTCGAGCTCCAGCAGCAGCGAACTTTAGTCGTGCCGGCGGCCGGCCGCATAGCCGAGTACGACGAAAGTCGTTGGAAGACGCTGCGTGACATCCTCATTTTCGGGAGGCTCGGGGAGGAGACCGTACCAATTTCCCAAGCGGTTACCTACCAACTCCTGCGGGACGTTTACCGCCGTTCGCCCGACCTCGCTGGCGCGGGAGCTTGGAGCGGAGTGCAGGCAGTCAAATAAGTCACAGCTTCGATCCTTGTCGCCTGGAATCCGAGTTCCAGCAGCTGCATCGGTTGCTTGGCGCCCCACGAATTGATAGCGTCCGAAATGTATTTGTTCTTGGGGGCACCGGTCTCGTTGATCGCTGGGCCAGCGCGCCGCCCGGGGGGCGGCTAATGGTTGACAGATTACTGTAGAGGCAAAGGAAATTTCCGAATGTTGACGACCTTCGCGCGAGTGGGTCTTTTGGCGTTGGCTACGTCCCTTTTTTCTGTATGCGGTGCAAGCGCTATGCAGATACCCACGAGCGCGATTTTGCTGCTGGGCGAGAGCCAAATAGCGCCCGTCACCTTCTGGGGCCAACCCTATCCCTATCGCTACGTGCCTTTGCGCCGGTGCCCGCTGGTCCGTGTTGAGACGCCGTATGGTTGGTACTGGGATCGCGTTTGCGCCGCCCCGGGAGGATCCATTCTGCGCCGCGCCTATTAATTCAATCCAGATCGCGCCGCGGGCGGCCAAGCTGCCGAATTAGTTCAAGTCCCTCTCGGGGTTCTGAGCGGGCCACGCGTGTGCGCTGTGTGCATTCACTATTAACAACACTAGCATGTGACACGGTTCGGCGTATGGTCAACACTGCGCCGGCGAATTCTCTTACAACTCAGACAGTCTACCATTTGTAGTCTACCATTTGCGGGGCACCCGAATGAATTTGTTTGCTCTCACAATTTAGCGAAATAATACGGCGGCCGTTCGCCAGGCTCGCCAAGTGTGATCTTTCGGAAGTACGCCTTCTCGTAACTTATCATCTCGAGGGCGTTGACGGTCGACAGCCTGAAGCGCGTTTTAAAATCCACTTGCACAGGCGACGGATCGCCCAGAGTCCATTTTGTAACTTAGGTTCATTCCTCAATCTGTTATGCAAAAGAATATCGTTCGAACCAGCGTGCTTGGCATTCCCGTGAGCCTGGTAAATCTGATCCCAAGCTACCAAACAAATTTCAGCTTGGGCGGTGGATAGCCGCAAAGCTTACTCCGTATTCGTGCGCGACGTTCCCAGTCTTATGCTGGCGCTGAGACAACCGGAGCTCTGCAATTTGCACCAAACCGCTGATCTTGTCGTTGCTGACGGGGCGCCGCTGGTCTGGGTCGCGAAGATGAAAGGCCATGGAGACGAGATTGGCCGTGTGCCGGGCGCGGATCTCGTGGATGAAGTCTGTAAGTTCTCGTTGTCATCCGGGCAAAGCCACTTCTTCTACGGCGGAAAGCCGGGCGTCGCGCAAAGAATGGCTGACATTCTTACTCGTAGGTATCCTGGGCTGAGGGTTGCGGGCATCATTACTCCCCCGATGCTTGATATTGGTCCCAATTTTGATCTGCTCAAGTCGTGTCGAGAAGACATAGACGAAATTCGAGTGAGCAACGCAGACGTCATCTGGGTAGGGATCTCAAGCCCGAAGCAGGAATACTGGATCGCGAAAGCGACGGCCATAATAGACCGTGGAGTGCTTATCGGTGTAGGGGCCGCTTTCGACTTTCACTCTGGGGCCGTTAAAAGAGCTCCGGCCTGGATGAGAAACCACGGTCTTGAATGGCTGCACAGATTGATGAGCGACCCGCGTCGTCTCTGGCGGAGGTACCTTGTACTTGCGCCGATGTTTGTCGTTAAGGCGATCGGAGAATTACTTGTGTCCGGCAAACGGAGAACTAAATAGTTTTTCGCCAATCAAAATAGGACAAGCAGGCCAACGAGCAGTGATGCGCGCGTTCAACAATGAGTGTGATCTGCCTCGATACCAAGCACAGAAGGGGAATGACGTTGAAGCTCTCCGATGAGAAGAAATTGCGCTCGAGCGAGGTTCGCGTCCTGGTCGCGACCCCTCTTGGTTTCAACGGTCGCGGCGGTATCGATCGGTTGAATGATGCGATCTTCGAAGCTGTCAATGCACCGTCGAAAGGGGAGATCGTTGCAGAGCGGCTAGTCACTCGCGGCCAGCGGGGACTCTTCGCAGCCCAGTTCGTATTCGCATTCGCGTTGATCAAGCTCATCCTGCGTCGTGTCACCGGGAAAATAGATCTGCTTCACATTCATCTATCGGACTGGGGAAGCAGCTATCGCAAGGCGACACTAGGCGCCGTTGCTCGCATGCTAGGAGTTCCTTACATCGTGCATCTGCACGGGGCGGTCTTCGATGAATTCTGGGGCGCTGCCCCTCGACGACTGGCGGCTGCAATTGACAGCCTGTTTCTGCATAGCCGACAGATAATCGTACTGGGGAATTACTGGGCGGAAACGATCAAGAGCAGAATACCCGAGGCGGCCGACAGAATTGTCATTCTGCCAAATGCGACAAGGTCTGCGTCCCGGGCTCAAATTCCGTCGACGGACTCGCACGTAAGAATAACCTCGCTCGGGCAACTCGGCGAACGAAAGGGGACACCGCAGCTGATTGAAGCCCTTAGAAGGCTTTCCTCGAAGCCAGGCTGGGTCGCCACGATCGCCGGCGATGGAAAGGTCGACGAAGCGCGCGCGAGGGTCGTCGAAGTCGGACTCAAAGATCGAGTCAATGTGCCCGGTTGGCTAGGACCGGAGGATACCGCCGAGTTACTCTCGAAAACCGATGTTCTTGTGCTTCCATCATTCGCGGAGAACCTGCCAATGGTCATTCTGGAGGCGTTCGCGCACGGTATTCCCGTTATTTCGACGCCCGTAGGTGCTATTCCCGAGGTGGTGGAATCCGGAAGGAATGGAATTCTGGTCCCAGTCGGAGACGTTGACGCTCTCTGTGCAGCACTGGATCGACTAATTGAATCTCCGAAAATGCGAGGAATGTTAGGAGAGGCGGCGCGAAGAGATCACTCTGACAGGTATGAGATCGGGACTTATGTATCTGAGTTAGTTCAGATCTGGCAGAATTTAGGAAAGGTCCAAGTCCAAGCTTGATGCGCATACGGCCGACCGCTTTGAGCCGAAAATGTGCTCTTCGCGGGCGCCGACTGCGGCGGCGATCATTGGACTGTCATCGGCTTGTCGATCGAGATCTGCAAGCCCATTAGTATCGAGTCGCACGCCTTGCGTCGGCTACGTCGTCGAAAAGATCGTCAACGCCCACCCGAAAATCCGAATCGACGATCTGCTGCCATGGGCCAACCCTCTCTTGCCCCGTCACTCCGGCACATGGCCTGATCGACGCTGTCCCGCCCAACTGCGTGCCGCGCCGTCCCGTGAGCGCGACCTCACGGATCCCCCCAAAAAGTCCGTCGAACAAGCAATCTTGATTCCATGCGATCAGATCATCGACCTGAAACACAAGCTGGACCCAACTATTTCCGAGCAAGAAAGTAGGCAAGTCTCTCTACGATGCTAAGGGAGGACGGCAACAAGGCAGCAAGATTTTCGACCTCTGACGGGCGAAAAGGTCGTATAACGAACAGCGATGTGGAGAATAGGCCTAGGCACGCTGCTGCTATGCCTACGCTAGAACCCGGAACGCGGATCCCCGAGTGGAATACTAACGCTGATGCCAGCAAGACCAACGCGGCGAATGCGACAAGCTGAAGCGACCGCGCAGGGTCGAATGCTCTCCACATTTTCGCACGCCGGTAGATGAAGAGAATGATGCCCACGCGCATTGCGCCTTCGGCGATCGGAACAAGCAAGACGCTCCAAAGGCCCCAAAGGCTGACGCTAAAGTATAGCGACGCAACGGAAAGTACTGATATCGGCCAGAGCGTAAGAAGCAGTCGGTGCTGCAGGTCTACGCTCATCACGATTTCGAATATCCTGTAGAGTGTTTGGAGCACTAGGACGACTAGAAGAAAAGGTAAGACGTAGAAATAAGGTGCGTACGCGTTGCGCGACAGCAATGTGATTAGTTCGGCGCCGATGGTTCCCATAACGATCGCGGTTGACATCACCGCAATTAGCTCAACCTTGAACACGAAAGACATAGTGGCAAACATTCGGTCGCGTTGCGCCGACCAGGCTTGTCCTGCGAGAATCGGCTCCAGGCTTGGAAGGACAAGTAGTCCCGGAAATGCCCTCTGTAGTGAGATGCAGAGTGTTTGGATAAATGAAAAGGCGGCAAAGGCGACGACATCCAAGCCTCCTTTGGAGACAATCCTAACGGCCGCCGGACTCGTGGTGAGCCATCCCAAAGTTGATGCGTACGCCGCCGCTGCAAACATTGGTGCCTCCCGAACGTCGAGGGGGGAAGCTTCGGCCGGTCCCGCTGTTTGTCGTCTTGTTACTCGCCTTCGTGTCATGAGAAGACGCATACCGAGTCCAAGTAGAGCAAAGGTGTTGGTTAGCGCGCTGACAACAATGACTAGGCTCGCGTCGACGGAAAATCCGAACATGGCAAGTAGGGAGATTAAAGTGCATCGCGCAACTATTTCCAGCGTAAGCGCGGCTGCTACCTCGATATGTGCCATCCAGCTCTGCGCAAGTGCGTCCGTGTCGGAGAAGAGTGAGGTGCTTGCGAACCAAAAAGCAAATGCGTAGATCGCGGTAATTGAGACTGAGGTTGGGAGCTGGCTGGCGACAGAAGGAGCGGCTAGACAGATCACCAGCGACATGACGATCAGGGAAAGGGTTCGGACTAGGCCCATTCTGACGAGCAGCCAGCGTAAAGAAGCGAAGTCGCGTCGCGCCGTCAAAGAGGGAACAAACCTCATGATCGTGCGGTCGAGACCAAAAGATAGAAGCCTTTCTGACACTAAAATTGTAGCGAGCAAGATTGCGTACGTTGCGTAATTGTTAGGCGTCAAAACCTTAGCGATGAATATTTGAAAGAAGGATGCGAGGAAAAGATTCCCAAACTTATGCGCGTAATAGAACCCCAGTGTCCGCTGAAGCCCTAGTTTGGTGTTCGAGGGAGTTACCAGAAGGTCGTTGTCCGAAGGAGCAAGCTTGCTGCGATCTGCGATATTAAGCTGCATTGGGTGATTTCGCGCGAGTAGATGTGAGGTCCAGTACTTGCTCGTACATCTGCTCTGCCTGGGCCGAGAGTGTTCGCAGCGAGAGATCCCCCAGCATCAAGTTCTCAATATTCTCGCGAAACGTCTTCGTCGAACTCGGATCGGAGGCGGCCTGAATAACTGCGGACGCTAGCGCGAGCGGATCTCGTGGCTGAACCACAAACCCTATTCTAGCTGAACGTACGATTGTCCCCATTTCTCCTACGTCCGTCGCTAGAATCGGGGTGCCAAATGGCAAAGCCGCAAGGAGAACGCCGCTTTGGGATGCTTCAACATAGGGAAGAGCGATAAGGTCGGCGTCAACAAGCATTTGGGCAGCTTCATGCTCGGAGATAAACCGGTTGTGGATCTCGAAGCAATCTGACTTCGCCAGCAGGCTGCTGTAGTTGAGTAGATGCTCACCGGCACCTGCGATCACGAACCTTGCATTAGGAATTTCGTGCTGAACCAGAGGAGCTGCTTCAATCAAATAGCGCAGACCCTTGTATTCTTGAATGCGTCCAAAGAAGAGAATGCGAAACAGGTGATCGCTCGTCTTCGAAAAACCTGCCTGGCGGGCAAGGTTCCAGTATCGGAGCAGAGGTGGGTGAGGGAAAACGAAAACTCGTTCAGGGCAGATCTGAAAGTTGCGAATCGCATCTCTGCGAAGCCCTTCGCCATGTACTACTATGGCCGTCGCTTGCTTTGAGAGTAGTTTGACGAAGCTTCGCGGAACACGCGCGGTGCTGTCATCGCCTGGATGGACGAAGACGTCGTGAAGCGTTATAATGAACGGAATATTTCTTAGACAAAAAGCCAGTAAGTTGAGCCAGAGGTAATTCGAATCCAGGCAATGGACGACGTCAGGCTGATAAAGGCCTATCTCGCGCGCCATTCTGAACATGAACGGCACATTTTTTAAACTTCGTTGACGGGGCCATGCAGTCCAACGGATCTTGAGCCGGTTGGAATTCTCGAGTTCGGGCTTTCGGAATTTCTCCGGAATGAAAAGAACCACGTCGTGGGCTTCGGCCAGCACTTGTGCGTACTGAAGCGCATAGTCCGGGATTTCAGGCGCAACGAGGGCAATGAGCATGAACACGGGGCTTCGTTAATGTATTGTTGAACTTCTTCTAACCCGGGCTACTCGAGATGACGAGATATCACTTCGTTAGAAGCGTGATTAGATGAACTATCAAGCTTAATACGCTTTGTTTGCCAAGTAGATCTAGCATCAGATGGTATGGCATTCTATAACTCGGCGGCCGCGAGCTGCGCAGCTTCCCGCCGAGTTCCTATTTCACTCAGAGGTTGACGTTGGGGTGGCTATTGGGCAGTGCCAACTCCTGGTATTGCCGCTGCGACCAATCCTTTATCCCCTCGATTTGCAGGAGGGTTATCCGTTCGTTCAGAGAGTTGCGCTGTGCCTGTCGAAGGAGTTGTGCCAACAACAAAATATAGATCATTAGGCAGGTCGGGACCCGCTACCAGAAGCGGCTGGGATTCGTTCGCAATTGGGACCGGTGTGGTCCTAATTTTGCTTTTTCAGCAAAGTGCTTTCGTAGAGATGCCGGCCGTAGTCGGTTCGACTTCGCGCGGTGCGACGCAGGAGGCCAACGCGCTGAACACGGTCGCGATCGCGCTTAGTTCGATACTTGTGGGCGTGCTTGTCTTTGTGAACGGGCGAGGCGTAAGTAGGTTGTTCAGCAGGAACGTAGTCGCAACACTCTACGCCCTATTAACCATTGTATCCACGGTCTGGTCGATCCACCCCGATCTAACGATACGGCGGAGCTTCGGCTACCTAGTTTCAATATCAATTGCGGCTCTTCTCGTTGTGAGATTCAAGAATATCACCAGGATGAATTTTGTTTCGATCAGCTTTGCTGTTTCGGCGATTGGATCGGTTCTCTACGTCATGGCGTTCCCCGAGTGGGGTATCATGAATGCTTCGACGCTTGTTGGAACCTGGAGAGGCGTCTTTACGCATAAGAATGTTCTCGGGCCGATAATGTCGGTCGCTGTCTTTGCTGAACTATACATCATCGTATCATTCTGGGGGGTGGTATCACGTTGGCGCTTCGCGCTACTAACACTCTATTTTGCGCTCGTTGTTCTGTCACAATCGGTTACGGCCATCTCAGTGTCGATCGGCTATTTGCTTGCGACCTCTATCTTTTTGATATGGAAGCGACGACGGCTCGTGGGGGCAGGGATTGGAGCCATGGTGGTGCTCCTTGTCTTGTTCGGCATATTCATTCTCTGGTACGAGCCAGAGTTCGTGTTGGGGATTTTCGGCAAAGATGCGGGATTAACCGGTCGGACCCAGCTTTGGGATCTCGTTGTTAATCTCATCTATGATCGACCCGCGCTGGGCTATGGCTACCGCTCAATGTGGGATGAGTCTGACGTCTTCCGAAAAATTGCCGATGACCAGACTGGTGGGTGGGGTGTGACTCACGCGCAAAATGCGCTGCTTGAGATCGCCTTGGAGCTCGGAATTGTTGGCGCTTGCATTGTGTTAGTCTACCTCGGACTCGCAGCGTGGCGAGCAATTGCATGCTGCAAGCGAGGGCAGCTCGATCATGGCGTTCTTTCGCTGATATACATCTTTGGAACTGTCGCGGTCGGCCAAACTGAGATGACCATCGGTTGGAATCAGAGTCTCTCTTGGCTGATGTTCAATTTACTGTACTTCGGTTCAGGGGAAATCCTTTCTCGTGGCGCGGTTCGATACGGGCCGCCTGCTGCGAGCGACCGTCTGGTTGAAGCTGCAGGCTGCTAAGCCGATGAGCGTAGTCGCGCGAGATAAGGTCGACTTGAACTTTCGCAATTTGCGGACAGGAGCAGGAAGTGCAGGACATTGTTCAGGGCCAGTTATAATTAAGGGCCCTCAACCTGGTCCCACGTCGGGTTTCGACGAGTCAAAATCATCAGAGTAAATCGGAGCATTTGAAATGCGCCAACATTTCGATGGCACTCAGAACATTGCCCTTGAGTTTGTCAACCAAGCTAGAATTAATCCGGAAGCAATTGCGATCGTTTGTGAAAACGAAACTATAAACTACGGAGACCTCTTGGCCCTTGCGAGCACTAATGCCTCGCTGTTGAGGAACTTGGCGCAGTGCAAGTCAGGCCCTGTAGCGATATTAGGTACTAGGAGCGTTGAAACCCCACTCGCAATGCTTTCGTGTCTGTTGGCAAAATTGCCCTTTGTGATCTTGGATACGGCGTATCCGAAAGAAAGAATCCTGGATATCTTGCGGATATCCAGTGCTGCGGTTTGCTTTTATCCGTCATCACTCGCAACGGGACGCGACAGCCAATTTCGCACAAAGGCGGGCGCGATCGCATGGCTCGAAATCGCGAAGATGCGTACCCAAGATCCCACTAATCTCGTCGATCCAGCTGGCCTTTCTGTTACCCCAGATGATGTTGCCTATTTGCTTTTCACGTCCGGAAGTACAGGATTTCCAAAGGGCATCCTTACCGGACACGCTCCAATTGTTCACTTCATCAGATGGTACGAGAACGTATTTGGGCCGCGGCCAGGATCTAAGTTCTCGATGCTCTCTGGCTTAAGTCATGACCCCTTGTTGAGAGATGTCTTGGTTCCTCTTTCATTGGGGGGGGAGCTGCATATCCCAAAGCAGTGCGATCTGCTTGCTCCTGACCGGTTGTTTAACTGGTTGGACTCGTCTCACATCGAATATGCCCATCTCACTCCGCCACTGATAGACTTGCTATCTGCGCGCAAAAGGAAAGATGAGATACAAAGATTGCGATATGTATTTTGTGGTGGCGATGTTCTGCGCGGGGCCACTGTCAAGCATGTGCGGGAGTTGGCGCCTCGAGCTCACTTGGTAAATTTCTACGGAACTTCAGAAACTCCGCAGGCGATGACATACCAAATTATTGGTCCTGAATTGTCAGCCCCATACCCACTAGGAAAGCCTATTTCTGATGTCAAAGTGTGGATCGTAGATGAGGACCTGAATAATCTCGAAGTGGGAACGCAAGGAGAAATTGCCATTGAGACCGAGTATCTCTCCTTCGGGTACATAGGGCACGATCATCGGCAAGACGAGGGTGGGCGCAGAAATGCATTTCTGCAGAGAGGTGCGACCCCTGATAGCCGTGACAGAATGTATCTAACCGGAGATTTGGGTTATGCCGATCAAGAGGGCCGTATCTATTTTTGCGGTCGCAGGGACGATCAAGTCAAGGTAAGAGGATATCGAGTTGATTGCATCGAAATCGCCGCAGTTTTCGAGCGCCATGGGTTGGTGAAGCGCGCCATCGTTTTGCCCGAAGCGAGCGAATCTGGCGATACTATTCTAGTTGCTTATGTCGTTGGAAATGATGGTGGAGTTAGGCGGTTCGCACCCGATCTCCTTCCGTCATATATGATCCCCAGCTTAGTTGTAAGTGTCGACCAACTTCCACTGCTTCCGAATGGGAAGGTGGATCGGTCCGCGTTGCGTTCAATCGGCCAGAGCAGAATCGCCGCTGCGGCAATAAAGAATGTTACTGACAGCCAGTTTCTTAGAGAGGTCTCGGACGCGTGGGGCGGGATTGAGTTCGACGGTGATCAATCGTTCGTAGAACTAGGAGGAGATTCACTTTCGTACGTGAGAATGTCGCTTCTTATCGAAGATCGCCTTGGTTTCCTACCCGTGAACTGGGAGGAGATTCCATTTGTGAAGCTGGCCTCCATGGAGATCATATCAGCAAGCGTGCAACGTGAGGCAGGCCTATTTTCATTGGTGAGCGTAGAAGCCTCCCTGCTATTTCGCGCGATATCGATCACACTTGTTGTGTTAGATCACGCAAGAGTTGGTTTTTTTACCGCGACCTCAACGTTGTTCTTGGTCTCCGGTATGAGTTTTGGCCGCTTTTTGCTGCCGGGAATACTTGAATCCGGGCGTCTTCTTCCAACGCTGGGGTTCATTACAAAATTTGCCGTTCCTGCCGCGATTTGGCAGTTATTTAGAGGGGATCCAGCCCATCATATTTGGCTTCCCGACATATTTCTGATGGGGACTCTTTTCGCGAATCCCGATGAAGGATCGCTACCGTTTTGGTTTTTGGACATTTTGGCCGCGAGTTTGTTGATATTCGCAGCTATAGGTAAAGTCTACTATTGGTCTAAGCATTTGCTGGGTCGAGCGGAGCAAGAGGGCAAGGTAACATTTGCATTTTGCGTTAGCGCCTTCTTCGTAGGGCTCTCTGCGCTTTTTCTCCAAACTCAATTAGATTGGTGGAATGGTGAGATTAATCATACCAGCGTCGGCCCCTTTCGTTGGTTTTGGTTGTTGCCGCTCGGTGCCGCCATATATTTTGCGCGATCAACGTACGAAAAGCTGTTACTCACGGCGATCACTGGAGCGCTTGTTGTAGCAGCCTACGGAAACCTTGTCGTGGCTGGCTCGTTTATGCAGCCGTTCAGCGCATTCTTATTCCTTTCGATCGTGATAATGATCTGGTTTGGCAGAATTGTTCTGCCGAGGATTCTCCGAGGTAGTTTTGCAGTGCTGGCTCAGCATTCGCTTTTTATTTACATGTTGAGCGGTTGGGTTGCGAACAAGTTGATGCCGAAGCTTGCGGTAGTTGGGATTCCCGACTTGCTTGTTCTCCGTGTTTGCCTGGCGGTTGCATGCGGTGTAGCAGCGTCGGTGGTATGGAATGACCTTGCGGACCGGGTACTCGGAGTGATCGGTCGGAAAAGGATCGCCCTGACCGGCTTGCGAGGATGGCCTTTGCGACGACGCGACAGTCGCGAGGCAAGCGGAGAAAGCAATTCGTAAGTTGCGGGCCTTAAAGTAGCACTTCTCATTCCGCTCGGCCTGCTTACAGGCGCTAGCCGCCTCTCAACCAAGCGCTATTCGCGTGGAGAAAACTACATGAAACCCAATATCGCGCTTATCGGCTGCGGAGCGATTGCGCAGAATTTTTATCTTCCGTCTCTAGCTAGGCGACGAGATGAATTTGGCGACATTTGGCTTGTCGATCCGGGTAACAAGGCGACAAAAGCAGCCTCGTCAGCTATTGCCGGACGGCCCGTTTCAGACCTTTCGGACGTTTCGGGCGAGGTAGCCCTTGCAATCATTGCTGTACCAAACCAGTTGCACTGCTCGCTAGCGCAAGCTGCAATAGCTCGGGGTGCGCATGTCCTTATCGAAAAGCCCTTTGCGATCTGGCCAGAAGAAGCAAGTTCGCTCGTTGACTGTGCGGCAACTGCCAAGCGAGTTGTTGCCGTGAACCAGACTAGGCGATTCATGCCCTTGGTGCGTGACCTGCGAACCCGTGTCGCATCGGGAGAATTTGGTACATTTCGATCGGCCACCCACTATGAGGGCCAGAAACTATCGTGGCCCTTTGAGTCGGGTGCAGCGTTCGCTCCAACTGCGCAGCGTACTGGCGTGATCATGGATCTAGGCGCTCATGTTATTGACTTCTATCACTACCTTTTCGAACCCGAGTGGATCGTGATTTCGGCGCATCATGACGGATTTTATGGTCCTGAAGGCTTGGCTGAAATTGACCTTCAGGCCGGGGACGCTCCAATCGCGATTCGACTCAGTCGGTATCAGAAGCAGGAGAACGTTGCTCGATTGGTATTCGACGAAGTCGAGGTGCACATCAACCTCGAAGGTTTGAATTCTTATGCGGTCAAAGAAAGGAGTGGCAGTGTGCGGATTGTTTCAGGTCACCCAATTGTCACGTCATACGAGGATCTGGCTGATAACGTCTTAGAGAATTTTATAGCTGCATCGAAGGGCGCCATTGATCCAACGTCCTCCGGCGCAGGATCCATGTCCGTCATTCGAGTGTTAGATCAGATCTACCATTCGGCGTCGCTGTATCCTACAAACATCGGCGCAATCTGAGGAAGTGTGATGAAAGTTGTCGTGTTCGGGGCAAGTGGGTTTGTTGGAGGGTGGATCTGTGAAGAACTGAACGCCCTAGGTGGCATCGATCTCCACGCCTGCGTAAGAAGGTGGGCGGCATCCGCCAGGATCGCGCGCCGCGGGATAAAGATGAGCCAAGTGGATCTCGATAGTGGCGACGATTTGCTGCCAGTGCTATCGGGCGCGGACGCGGTCATAAATGCCGCTGTTCCATCATCGGCTAGCGAACCAACGCTTGCGCTTCGCCTTTATGAGGCTTGTGCCCAAGCTGGCGTTCCGCGGTTCGTTCAGTTCAGTTCGGCCGCCGTCTACGGGGATCTGGTTGGTGACGTTAATGAGGAAAAGGTTTCGCCTATCGACGAGTACGGTCTAGGAAAGGTGAAGATGGAACGCCTGCTACTGGATGCTGCGGCGAAAGGGGGTCCCCAACTCACCATCTTGCGGCCCAGCATAGTATATGGGCCATTTTCTGAATCTTGGACCGTTCGATATGCTCAGCGGATTGCGAGGGGACGATGGCGAGGCTTGGGGGTTTTTGGCGAGGGGACATGCAATCTAATCCATGCTCATGATGTCGCGCGGGCAGCGATCTTGGCCGCGACATCAAGTGTGACACCTGGATCCCATGTATTGAACATCAATGGGCCTGAGGTCGTGAGTTGGAACGAATACATTGAGCGCTTTGGCGACGCCTTAAACGTTCAGGATCGAGTAACTCCTTCAGCGATGCATCTATCTGCAATGATTTCGGGCACTGAATTTCTTCGCGTGGGTGGAAAGTTTCTGAAAACTCACTTTAATTCACTGTTCAGAAAAATTGGCGCCTCTGGGCGTGCCGGACCGGCGGTTGTCGCTGGAGCCAAGTCCGCTGCCGATCTGTATCCGAATCGATCCGAACTCCAACTCATTCGACGACGCGTGACGTACAATTCGGAACGAGCTGTACACGAGCTAGACTTTCGTCCCTCAATTTCGCTTCTTGATGGCCTGAAGCAAAGCGCAGAGTGGTGCAGAAGCCATGGGGTGGTGAACTAGAGGGCGGCCCGTTGCTGCGCTGGCAGATCTCGGTCGGCCGAGCGATAATGTTTGGCCTGCGTTTGAGGCTTCTCGGAGTTGTCGTTCTTTTCGCTGTCGGCGCCAGCGATGCGGACTCAGCGCCCGCGTTTGTTGGTGCCCATAGTCCATTGCTCTGCATAAATGCGCTCCAGCCGTTTGGTTTTGCTCAATCGTCTGTCGAAGGGGGAGTGTCAGCGTATGACGTCAACCCGTTTCGTAATGGAGGGGCCGACTTAGACGTCATGCCGGATGGGCGCCTACGTTACATTAGCTCATCTGGCTTCAATTGCATTCGAATGGCTGTTGATGTCGGTGCGCTCATGGCTGCGGCCGACGACCTTACCCTGGAGCGTTTGCTCGGAGAGTTGATAGCTGGCGTCGAACGCCGCGTTAGAAGTGGTTTAAAGGTAATCGTCGATATTCATCCGCTCCCGAAAGATGCGCATCCCGTGCACGGCTTTTCGGACGTTGATGTCATCGATGGACCCGACGGTCAAAAATTTCAACGGCTTGTGAACGTTGTGTCGCTGTTAGCGATGAAGCTCGGTTCGAGATTTCCTCCCGAAGACATTTCGTTAGAGCTGTTCAATGAACCGCCAGAGGTCGGCGCCTTTTCGGCAAAGACAACATGGAATGATCAGATTGAGGTCTATTGGCAGCGCATTCGCAATGTGTTGCCGAACCATCTACTGATAGTAGCCGGGATGGGATATGCGGCGATCGATGACACTACGAGTGGAGGGCGTGGCGGTGGCTTGTTAGGTCTTCGTCCTCAGAATTTTGATGAAAACACGGCGTTTGCTTTTCATCCGTATGAGTCGCCACTGTTCACCCACCAGGGAGTGCCAGGGTTTTATGAGCACGTTCATAACCTATCGTTCCCTGCAGACAGCCACCTCGGAGGACAAGAAAAGGCAGAGGCCGATTTCAGAAGTTCAGTCGATTCAGATACGAAGCTCCCTTGGTACGAAAAGCGAAGAATGATCGCGTCGTTCGTTGGTAGTCCTCGGCATGCATATAGCTTCGGGAGGTATTGGCGAGAGTTCGGCAGTCAAGCCGCCCTGGCAGGTCGCCTAGATGTCGCGGCCTCGTGGGCTGATCGTCATGGGATCGACCGTCGACGACTCTTCAATACTGAATTTGGTGTTAACAGAAGCCAGCCATCATGCGGCGACCTTGCACCCGCGAAGAGTGTTTTCGCTTTTGTACGTGCGGTTCGTGAAAACTCTGAAAGGGCCGGAATTGGCGTTGTCACGATCCACGAATTGCAGGGCAGTTGCTTTGCGATATCCGACAAGAGGGCTCCGTTTGAGTTGGATCAGTCGATATTGCGAGCGTTGGGATTGAAATGAAAGCTCTTTCCTGGCTTCGGTAGCTGGACTGCTAATTGTAGAATGGCCAGAAGTTCGGTTCGCCAAAAATAATCCGAACGGTAAGAAGTGAGCGAAAACGCTAAAATCTTAGCGCTGAGAATATCCTGACATTGCGAATTCGTCAGCTACTAACTCGTGGCGTCTGCAGAGTTCAATCTGTCAGGCCCTGAGGGGATGGAGCTGAGGATGGCTACGGTTGGCGTCAATGTGAGCGGTGCAGAATATTCATGGATGCCGTTCGTAGGTGTTACTGATCTTGACTACCTTGCCAACCAAGGTGTCACTTTGATCAGATTGCCAATCAGTTGGGAGCGAATGCAGCCCACGCTGAACGGTCCCCTTGATCCTACCTACCTGTCAGGTCTGGAGAACGTCTTAAGTGAAGCTGCCGCACGCGGCATTCAAGTAGTTATCGACCTTCACAATTATGGTAGATACAATCTTAACTATGCAGCAGATGCTGCTGCGAACTACGGCATTGTCGCCCCTGACGCTCCAGATTCTTCGGTCATCGGATCCTCCGCTGTTCCTGTCTCAGCGTTTGCGAGTTTCTGGAACGCGCTAGCAAGCCAGTTAAACGGCCATGCTGGCTTGGCCGGGTACGACATCATGAACGAGCCCAACAATATGGGGAGTTCGACGATCTGGCCCCAAGCGGCACAGGCGGCGGTCGACGCTATCCGAGCGGCGGATATGAAGACTCCGGTTTACGTCGAGGGCTATCAGTGGGCGAGTGCCGCGAATTGGCTGGTCTACAACGCAAACCTTCACATCACTGATCCCGCCAACAAAATAATCTACGAGGCGCATCAGTATTTCGATTCTAACGGTAGCGGACAATACGCACAAACCTACGCGCAGCAGGGAGCTACTCCAAATGTCGGAGTGCAGGACCTTCAGCCGTTCCTCAGTTGGCTGCAAGCAAATAACTACCAGGGATTTGTGGGCGAACTCGGCGTTCCGAGCAATGATCCAAACTGGACTGCTGTACTAAACAACGCTCTCAGTCAGCTGCAAGCTGCCGGCGTGTCCAGTACTGTGTGGAACTACGTCTACGCCGATCCTTCCGGGAAGAACTCGTGGTGGCCGGTCACTGATTCATTAAGCATTGATCCCAAGGCAGGATGGGGTGCGGCGACGATGGAGGCCATTTTCGCGCATTTGGCGCCCTCCGTCTTGGGAATTTTCGAGCGATAGTAACATTGTTGGAGGCACCACGAGTTCAGGTCATGTCACGATCGTCGGACATGCAGCTTCCAACGCCACCCTTCAGATATTCGATGGCTACGGCCAAGTTGGAACGGCAACGGCAGATGCCTCCGGAAAGTGGACGTTCACGACGGGACCGCTGAGCAATGGAGCTCACAGCTTTGCTGCAATTGAAGTGGATGTGGCAGGCACGAAGAGCCTTCTTTCATCCAGTGTGCCGTTAACTGTCGCAGTATCTCAAGTAGCGCCAGCGATCTTGGGTTTCTCCCCGGACGGCGGAGTGGCGGGCGACGGCATCACCAATGTCAACCACGTCACGCTGACCGGAACGGCGGCAGCCGGGACCACGGTCCAGGTGTTTGATGGCGCGAAGCAGATCGGGACCGCGACCGCGAATGCGAGTGGCGCCTGGAGCCTTGCGACCGGCACGCTGGCCGATGGCAGCCATGCCTTCACCAGCAAGGCGGTGGACGCGGCCGGCAACATCAGCGCGGCATCCGCAGCGCTGACCGTGACGATCGACACCGTGGCACCTTCGGCACCGACGGTTGCCGCGTTCTCCCCGGACAGCGCAGTGGCGGGCGACGGCATCACCAATGTCAACCATGTCGCACTGACGGGAACGGCGGCGGCTGGGACCATGATCCAGGTGTTTGACGGCGCGACGCAGATCGGGACCGCGACCGCGACCGCGAGCGGCGCCTGGAGCCTTGCGACCGGCACGCTGGCCGATGGCAGCCACGCCTTCACCAGCAAGGCGGTGGACGCGGCCGGCAATATCAGTGCGGCGTCCAAAGCGCTGACCGTGACGATCGACACCGTGGCACCTTCGGCACCGACGGTGGCCTCGTTCTCCCCGGACAGCGCAGTGGCGGGCGACGGCATCACCAATGTCAACCATGTCACACTGACGGGAACGGCGGCGGCTGGGACCACGATCCAGGTGTTTGACGGCGCGACGCAGATCGGGACCGCGACCGCGACCGCGAGCGGCGCCTGGAGCCTTGCGACCGGCACGCTGGCCGATGGCAGCCACGCCTTCACCAGCAAGGCGGTGGACGCGGCCGGCAATATCAGTGCGGCGTCCAAAGCGCTGACCGTGACGATCGACACGGCGGCCCCTTCGGCGCCGACGGTGGCCTCGTTCTCCCTGGACAGCGCAGTGGCGGGCGACGGCATCACCAATGTCAACCATGTCACACTGACGGGAACGGCGGCGGCTGGGACCATGATCCAGGTGTTTGACGGCGCGACGCAGATCGGGACCGCGACCGCGACCGCGAGCGGCGCCTGGAGCCTTGCGACCGGCACGCTGGCCGATGGCAGCCACGCCTTCACCAGCAAGGCGGTGGACGCGGCCGGCAATATCAGTGCGGCGTCCAAAGCGCTGACCGTGACGATCGACACGGCGGCGCCTTCGGCGCCGACGGTGGCCTCGTTCTCCCCGGACAGCGCAGTGGCGGGCGACGGCATCACCAATGTCAACCATGTCGCACTGACGGGAACGGCGGCGGCTGGGACCATGATCCAGGTGTTTGACGGCGCGACGCAGATCGGGACCGCGACCGCGACCGCGAGCGGCGCCTGGAGCCTTGCGACCGGCACGCTGGCCGATGGCAGCCACGCCTTCACCAGCAAGGCGGTGGACGCGGCCGGCAATATCAGTGCGGCGTCCAAAGCGCTGACCGTGACGATCGACACGGCGGCCCCTTCGGCGCCGACGGTGGCCTCGTTCTCCCCGGACAGCGCAGTGGCGGGCGACGGCATCACCAATGTCAACCATGTCACACTGACGGGAACGGCGGCGGCTGGGACCATGATCCAGGTTTTTGACGGCGCGACGCAGATCGGGACCGCGACCGCGACCGCGAGCGGCGCCTGGAGCCTTGCGACCGGCACGCTGGCCGATGGGGTTCACGCATTTACCACCAAAGCAACCGACGCTGCCGGCAACGTCAGTGTGGCGTCTGCGGAACTCGACGTTACAGTCAATACAGCTTGGTCGGGTAATCCTTCAGCGGTTTCGGTCGTTCATATCGATAACCTGGGTACAGCGAGATCGACTGATCTTGTCACCATCGACGGAAATACCACCAAGACAATCCACTTAGACACGAGCGGACATATGCTCAGTGCCGAGGTTTCCGCTGCTGATGGAGCGAGCACCACGACGATGTATTTCGATGCCAGTTGGCACCAAACAAAGGCCGACATCGTCACTGTGAATGGCAATGAAGCCAAGACGGTTCATTTGGACGCAAACTGGCAGGTAACTAGCGCCGATATAACGAGCGTGGATGCGAATAGCGCTACAACTATTCAGTTCAACAGCGCGTGGCAGCAGACAGGAGCGGAAATATCGACGATCAACGGCGTCACTACGCAGACCATTTACTTTGACGCAAAGTGGACCGTGACTGGCGCGGAGATCGCTACTGTTGAAGGACACAGCACCACGCTGACCTATTTCGATGCGAACTGGAAAATGACTGGTGCTGCGATTTCAGATCCGCAAGCCGTCACATCTTTTGATGCAAATTGGCACCAGGCACAACCCAACTCAGCTGTCGGGCAACCGGCCCTCAACGTTATGAGCGGTACTGCGGATAACGATGTCTTTGTCTTTCGGGGCAATTTTGGAAGCAACGTGATCACTAACTTCCAGACTGTTGGCGCAAGCCATGATGTCATCCAACTCGATCACACGACTTTCAGCGACTTCAACGCAATAATGGCCAGCGCCGTGCAAAGCGGAGACAATGTTGTCATCACAGCGCATGAGGGCTCTGTCATTCTAGAGGGAATGCAACTTGCTGGCTTGCATCCTTACGATTTTCATCTGGTTTAGGTCGGCGATTGTCAAACGCCGGCTTACAGGGGGCGCGCTCCTCGTTGAGTTCCTCCATGCTAACGATCTGCTCTGGGAACGTTGCACGGGCGCTCGGGTCTTATCGCGTCCGTGCCTGTGCATAGACGGCATCTCCGCCGGCGCACTAGCGCAATGCATCTCGAGGAACTTAAAGTCCATCCAGCCGAGACCTTAGATCCGCCGTTGCTTATATGGTCGGTTCGATCGGATACGCCTCGCGCAGGCGAAAGTCCTTTTCGCCGGGGATACGTCGAGTGACTAATGACGATCGCATTGGCGACGCACCTGAAATCAATAGCTTCGCAAATTAACTACGTTGATCGCAGGTCTCGGTTACGAGGTAATTGAGAGGCAACTAGCGAAACCCGGCTGCCGGCACCGATCAGCGTTGGCGGATTCACCTTTCCGTTGTGCATGGGTTGACCGAGGCATCCGATGTGTCCAAAAGAAGGGCTATTGCAAATCGTGCCAGCGTGCCACTTAGCCAAATATTTGGGTTCCGCGAACGCTGGATTTCTTCGATGAGGATATAGACATGCAAAAGCGCGTCGCTTTGATAACTGGCGTAACCGGACAGGATGGCTCCTATCTCGCCGAATACCTGAATTTCGCTTGGCTATGCCGTGCATGGTATCAAGCGGCGGGCGTCGTCCTTCAATACGTCGCGTGTGGATCATTTGTATAAGGATCCCCATCTCGGCGACGTGCCCTTCCTTATGCACTACGGCGACATGACCGACTCGACCAACCTGATCCGCCTCGTACAGCAGATCAGGCCGACCGAAATCTACAATCTCGCCGCCCAAAGTCATGTCGGCGTCAGCTTCGAAACTCCAGAGTATACGGCGAATGCCGACGCTATCGGCGTGCTGCGGCTGCTTGAAGCCATCCGCATCCTTGGCATGGAGAAGGAGACGCGGTTCTACCAGGCGTCCACCTCGGAACTCTATGGTCTCGTGCAGGAAATCCCGCAGAAGGAGACCACGCCGTTCTATCCGCGCTCGCCTTATGGCGTAGCAAAGCTCTACGGCTACTGGATTACGGTGAACTATCGCGAAGCCTATGGCATGTTTGCCAGCAATGGAATCCTTTTTAACCACGAAAGCCCTATCCGCGGCGAGACCTTCGTCACCCGTAAGATTACGCGCGCGGTTGCACGCATCGAGGTAGGCCTGGAAGACACGCTCTATCTCGGCAATCTTGAGGCCAAGCGGGACTGGGGTCATGCCAGAGACTACGTTGAAGGCATGCACCTGATCCTGCAGGCGGACAAGCCCGACGATTTCGTGCTCGCGACCGGCGAGACCCGCTCCGTGCGCGAGATGGTCGAACTCGCTTTCAACGAGGTCGGCCGTCGCATCGAATGGCGCGGCAACGGAGTCGACGAGACTGGCACCGACAGCAAGAGCGGCAAGACGGTCGTTCGCATCGATCCCACCTATTTCCGTCCCACCGAGGTCGATCTCCTCGTCGGCGATGCCAGCAAGGCGCGCGAACAGCTCGGTTGGGAGCCGAAGCGCACCTTTGGGCAGCTTGTGCGGGAAATGATGGCAAGCGATCTCGCAGCGGCGAAGCGGGAGGTCGTCGGTGGGCGCCACTCCGTTTGAACTGAAGGGTAAGAGCGTCTACGTCGCTGGCCATCGTGGTATGGTTGGAGCGGCGCTGATGCGGCGGCTTGTGCAGGAGGACGTGGGGCTCGTCACCCTCGAACGCGGCGAGGTCGATCTGCGCAACCAGACCGCGGTGTTCGACTGGTTTGCGCAGATGCGGCCGCAGGTGGTCTTTCTGGCGGCGGCCAAGGTGGGCGGCATCGTCGCCAATAATACCCTGCGGGCTGAGTTCATCTACGACAACATCGCTATCGCTGCTAACGTCATCCACGCTGCTCATCTCAACGGCGCGGAAAAGTTGATGTTCCTGGGGTCGTCCTGCATTTATCCAAAATTCGCAGCGCAGCCCTTGCGCGAGGATTCGATGCTGACCGGGCCACTCGAGTCCACTAACGAGCCCTATGCGATTGCCAAAATTGCTGGGATCAAGATGGCGGAAGCTTATCGCAGCCAGTATGGTTCTGACTTCATCAATGTGATGCCAACCAATCTCTATGGTCCCGGCGACAACTATCATCCCGAGTACAGCCACGTCGTGGCCGCCCTGATTCGCCGCTTTCACGAGGCGAAGTTGACAGGTGCAACAAGCGTCGCTGTCTGGGGCACCGGCTCGCCGCGGCGCGAATTCCTTTATGTCGATGACATGGCCGATGCTTGCGTGCATCTGATGAAGACCTATTCTGGTCCTGAGCTCGTCAATATCGGCACGGGCGAGGACATCACCATCGCCGAGTTCGCGCGCGTCGTTGCCGTCACCGTCGGTTATCGCGGCGAGATGACGTTCGATCACTCACGTCCTGACGGTACGCCCCGCAAGCAGCTCGATGTTAGCCGTCTGGCGAAGCTCGGTTGGCGCGCGCGCACCTTACTTGAGGATGGAATTAAGCTTGCCTATGAAGCCTATTTGTCGGGCCGATAACTCGCGCTGCGACCTCGGTTTCGGATCTGACGGCGGGCTCCGCTGTCATGGCAGCGTGCACGTGACATTTTTCTTCGCCGGAGTCCTTTGCGATGGCTATCGGCGATATCTGTATGTCCTTAGCGGTGCAGCGCTTAGTGAGTGCGGCATTGAGGCACGGTATCTGACCCAATTGGCTTCGATGCCAACGAGAATGTTGCGACGACCCGACCGGTCGCAAATTTACTCGTGTGGCTGCTGACACGGTCTCGTTCGCTCGATGGATCGCTGATTCAGGTCGGTTGAAACCTGTCCTGAATGATGCCGATAATCAGATTTATTTGTGCCGCAATCATTTTTTACTATTTAATATTGGGTGTGAATTATTTAAAGTGTGCTGGACGTCCCATCCTCGTGAGTGAAGTGCTCGTGTGAACAGGGGGGAAGCATGACCGCCATTGCGATCCTCGGCAGTGCAATTGTTGGGTCCGTCATTCTTTTCGTGTTCTTCAGCAATGTCTACCTTGAAATAACACGAGAGCGACGGCGGCAGGCGAGACTGAGTGCGCGAAACAGAGTTGGTCTCTCGAGTCTGGATCATCTGGCGGCTAAGTGCGGGAAAAATAAAGCAGACTAGGAAAACGTTGCGCGTTTGATCGGAGACCCCTGCGCTTTTGGGGGTATGTCAAACTTACGCAGCAAGCCGCCCGCTCATCTTTGGTTGCGACGGCCGGCTCAAATGGGCCAGACCAATGGGCCAATGCAGACTATTGTCGCGCGTCTAGTGGTTCGCTGCCTTCTTGGGACGGACGAGCGCGCCGTTTCTCCGCTTCGTACCCCCGTGCGGCGCGCCGGGCGAATCGCAGTTGGAGCCCGTCCCCAAATAGCCTTTGGCTTCGTCTCAACATCTTTGACGTCGAGTGAGCTTTGGATTTCGGAGCAGTGGGCAGTGCGGACAGCGTCGATCAATCCGCATACAACTCGCCGGGGTTATCTGTTAGTTCAACGGGCCTTGCCGTTCTTGAGTCAGTCTCGGAGAGCCAGAGGATACTGCGACAGTGAGGTGACTACAGCCGACCCGCTCTCCGCGCCTAAAGAGCGTGTTTACAACCTTAACCAAGGTCTTGCGGACGAGGTGACGATGCTCCCCAAGGCGAAGTAATGCACCTGTTGACCACTGACCAGAGTAAAGCAAGACCTCGCAATTTGAGCAGATCTCAGAATCGCCGCTTCAGCGGAGCGGCGATATACTGGTCGAAGGTCACCGTAGGAGGCACCCGTGAGATACCTGACTGATCATGGATTACCGCTCGTCCAGCTGAAGGAGCGCCGATGAGAGATGGTGGTTGCGCTTCAGAACCGCATCGGCCCGATTGGTGACGACGAGCTGCAAAAGATTGCAGCCATTCAGCAAACGATCTCCGCATTCGAGGATGTCATTGCAGACCTCGACGCGGAGCTCCTGGATCGGGCGGCCTGATGGTCTTCCTCATGCTGAGGGAGCGAGCTTATCGCCTCAGGTGGTGGCCGAAAGTTAACCGATCGATAACCAACTCTGTTTAGGTTCCCTTTGCGGAACCTAGTGTCTCTTGCCGCTTGCATACAGACAGATGTTCAAGCAGCTCGTAACAACCACGATCGTCGCCGTCCTTCTCGCGGGCTGCGCAAGCGCGCCATTGGCGAAACATCCTTCCCTCGCCTGGGATGGATTAGGCCGAGATCCCAACCTTCTTCCCGCAAAAAGGCTCGTGCGAAGCGCTTCTAAAGAACGACCGGCTGATCCTAATAGCGAACGCCACAAAGTGCTCGCGGCGATCCGACCTTACTCTGACGCCTGGTGGGTCGTCCATGACGAGATTGAAGCCGAAAATGACCGGCGGCTAAGCTCGAGGCTAGTCATTTGTCAGGGCTGCATTGCGAGCACCTCGCCGCAAGACGTGACAGGCTCAATCCCCTGAACTGAGCTGCACCCGGTTCCGAAGACACCAAGTTAGGTGTTTTATGGAGCAGGAGGTGCGTCATGGAGAGAAGGCAGTTTACGCGGGAGTTCAAGCTTGAGGCCGTGCGGCTGATCAAGCAGCGCGGCGTGTCGTATGCGCAGGCGTCCAAAGACCTTGGTATTCATCCGACACAGTTGCGCAGTTGGGTGAAGCAGCTTGCGGACGATCCGCAACATGCATTCCCCGGCCATGGTCAGATGAAGCCAGAGCAACTGGAGATCGCGCAGCTGAAGCGCGAGGTCATCAAGCTTAAAGCCGAACGGGACATCCTAAAAAAGCCGCGGCCTACTTCGCGAAGGAATCGACGTGAAGTTCGGTTTCGTTGCGAAGCACCGAAGGATCTGGCCGGCGGAATGGTTGTGCGAGGCGCTCGGTGTCTCGCGGGGTGGCTTTTATGCCTGGCTGACACGGCCGCGCAGTGAACGCAGCCGGACCGAAGAAGAGCTTGGCGCGAAGGTTCTTCTCATCAACAACTGGGGCCGGAAGCGCCTATCGTTTATCGCCGCGGATGTTGACGATCGCCGCTAGCGAAAGGAACTCCTCCGTCGGTCGTGGATTGCCCCTCAAACCAAGGGAGCTTCTCCATGTTCAAAAAATCCGCACTCGTGGCACTCACATGTTTTGCTCTGTCCGCGCCGGTCTTCGCCCAAGGTGGCGGTGGCGGTGGTGGTGCAGGCGGAGGGGCCGCCGGCGCCGGCTCGGCGGCCAGTTCCGGCGCGGGCACAGGCACCTCGTCGAGCAGCGCCAATTCCGGGCCCTCGGGCCCCTCCGGTATGGGAACGCAAGGCACCACGACAGGCGCCAATCACAGCACCGCCTCGCAGAACAATCCGAACGTCCAGCCCCCGACGGCAAATGGGACGTCTCCATCCGCCGCCCAGGCGCAGCGAAACTCCGGAGCTGGGCATACCTCGAATGGTATGCCTATCGGTAGTCCAGGCACAGGCACCAGCAACGAGGACCAGAAGTAGCGAATAGATAGATCGGACAGCCCGCGGCCACTTGTGCTAGAGCCGGGGATGAAAAAATTCATTTTGGCGATGCTGCTCATTGCGACATCTGGATTGGCGCAGAGCGAGCCGGTCCCTCCGAAGGCACCCATAACCGATCGCGAACAGGTTCAGGCCGATCGTGCGCGGGCGGCTTCGGAGGAGAAGAACGCCCCGACAGCCCGCCCTTGGGACAGGGGCGCGGATGGCAAGCGGCCATGGGAACGAGGGGCACCACCGAAATGGCGGGGCCTTAAGTAACAGGCTTGGACTCGCAGCTTTGCGAGTATCGAAAACTTCTCGCAGCGACATCACGCTACCTGATAGTGACGTCCACGATGATGATCGATGATCCGCGCTGTCTCCGGTTTTCGCCCGACACCGCAATGCGAAACCGGTCAGTTCCCGGGCTCGAGGACGCTTGGTAGCGAAACGACGGGCCGGCGATCGTCGCGACGCCGGCACTCGGCGCATCCACCAGTTTAACTTCATTCAGGAGCTGGGTTTTGCCGCGCAGACCTTGCAGGCACTCCGTCCCGGATGGAATCGAAACAGTCCAATACACGGTGTCGGAAGCAAGCTCGAAGCGCTCGGGCCGGGAGACGCATTTCACCCGCGGTCGCAGCGTAGGCTTGTAGCCAGCAGCCGGCAAAAATACATAAGCTCGTAGCGGCTGCTTTGATTTTCATGCGGCCGCTCATTCAATCATCACTGTTGATCGGCTCACGTGGACGTCCAGCAAAACCGCCGCCACCGGTGGCCCGGTGTTGCGGCGGTTCAGAGTTGAACGCATTTATCAGCTCAACGGCTTTGCCGCTCACCAAGCGTACCGATACCCCCACCAGCGTTGCGACACGGGTCGCGCTTCTGCCTTCATGGCCGCAACTTCCTCGACGGGACGAAGATTGGGACCATAGACCGCAGGCGGGTAGACTCCATCCCAAAACACGTAACCGGTTCGGACGTAGGCCGCCCGATGGTGCGCCGGAGCAAGCGTGAGTTCCGCGGCCGGAGCTGCGGCCGTCATCAAGGTGAGGCCAAGAACAGAAAGAGCAATGGTCGGAGCAAAGGTGCGGACATTCATTGGATGGATCTCTCTCAAAATGGACCAGAAATAATGCGACGGCTTTTGAAAGGTTGCAAGTGTGGATGTCCGTAGAACGGCCGCGAACTCCGTTCTTCGGGTGCGCCGGAGGAAGGAGTGTGTGGTTCGAACCGAACGGACCCGGCAGCAACCACCGGTTTCAGAAGCTATCGGTGCCGCTGGCCGAAGACTGCGCTAAGGCAAGCTTGGATGCTGCTCATGTTGAGATCAGGCGTGAGCAATCTTTCGGCGCCAGATGTCATCGAGAACCATGATGTCGACACACTACTCGCTCTTGATGGGTACCACCATTCAGGACGGCTCGCATGGCATCTGTATCTATCTCCGCTTTGATTTTCTGCGCTGGATTCATTTCAGGATATGCGCTTCGCGCCTGCCGTCTCCAACGAACGAGCACGAACGATCCCTGCGGCACCTCAGGCCGAATTGCCCGACCGAATCCCAGCTCAGCGTTCGGTCATGCTCGACGGGCCTTTTAGGAGCGACACCTCGGCACCTCGATTCTTCCGGCAAAGGAAGCACGCGACATGACCAAGCTTAGAAAGGACGCTCCGCGACGGTACATCGTGGATGGTGCCGGACAGCGCGTCCTTGTCGGTCTGACGATTGCGGAGACGATCGAGTTCGAGACGTTGGACAATCCCGACACCCTTCCAGGCACTGACCGTCGTATCGATCAGGACAAGCCCGGGCAGCGGTGGCTGGAGCTCTACGCCAAGCATGAGCAAGCCTGGAGCGCTTGGATGGCCGAAACGGGACCACGGCGGGAAAAGTCGCTCACGCTCAACTAGGTGAGTCCTCAGCCCGTTACGTACCGTCGATGATCAGCAAACCTTTGCTGGTTGGTCAAACCGCGAGCATCCGGCTGCCTTGTATGCTCATGAGGGTCAGATTGCCCGTCGCGTAGGCACCGGTATCGATATTGACGCGATTCGCCAGGACTTCGGCGGCACGAACCGGCGTGTGACCATGGACAATATACTTGCCGAACTGCTCTTCGCTCCGAAGAAATTCTTCGCGAATCCAGAGCAGATCGTGTTCTCGTTGCTCGGCCAAAGGTACACCCGGGCGAACGCCGGCGTGGACAAAGAAGAAGTCCCCACAGGTATAGCTAAGCCGCAAATCGTCCAGGAATTCGAGATGCTCGCCAGGCATTGCGCGAATCAAATCGCGGAGTATCGACGCGGGATCGTCGCGCGTCAGATCCGGCGCGAGCCCATAGGACATCAGTGTCTGGGAGCCGCCGAGGCGAATCCAATCTTCGAACAAGGACGGGTCTTCGAAAACCTTTACCAGAAACGCCTCGTGATTTCCCTTGAGGAAGACCGCGTTTCCCCGCCGGCTTCGTTCGACCAGGATGTCTAGCGTGGAGCGTGTGTTCGGACCGCGATCGATATAGTCGCCCATGAACACCTCGATCGCATGGGCCGGCCGACTGCGGGTGACGTCGGCGTCGATCACCCCCAGCATGGGCTGCAGCAAATGCGAGCAGCCGTGAATATCTGAGATCGCGTAGATCCGAACGCCGTCCGGCAGTTGCGGCTTGTGAATCGGCGGGCGAGATCGGGCAAGAGATACGGCAAGAGATACCATGGCGCGCGTACTCGCTGGAGTGGTGGGGATAATTTCGTCAAGTCGGTCCGCGGGCAAGGAGCAGAAAAGACAGCCCACCTCTCTGACAGCCCGATTGCGCCGAAGGCGTGGCGTTCGATTGCTGCCTGGTTTGTCGACACGCGCCGCGTAAATCAGGCACCTTCGCCGGGCTGCATTGCTCAAACGCTCGGCTGGAAAGATGCATGCCGGCGGACGACGGCCTCTGCCGATACAGCTTTAAAGCGCAATCTCTAGAATTTCTAGTAATCGATTCAACGGGACGCTTCAAAGATGGGTGAGCTGAGCGGTTGACCATACAACGCGCAACTCGTTCGATGGGAACTTGATTCAAAATAGGGCATCGAGCTCGATCGTATGTCAGCACTGTGACGCGATCTTCAACACGCGACGGGAATCGTGACAAACCGCGACGCATAGTTGCGTCGCAAAAATTGTGCGTGCAGCGCCACAATATCGCTGTGATCACTTAACAGGTTGGCGGCGGGGAAGTGACGGATCTTCAGCATCACGGATCAACGTCAAGTACTCTCGATGACAGAGGTTCGAATGGCTGTTGCAACTTATGGCTCTGAAAATATAGGTGCACTCTCGTCAAGGCGCGCCTCTGCTTTGCAGAGGCCCTTTCAAATCGTCGTCATTGCTGCTGACTTTCTGCTGATCCTGCTCAGCTATGGCGCGGGAGCTGCGATTTATAGCGCTGCGATCGCTTCCACGGTCGACGGAGCATCGATGGGTGCCGGATTGATTGTCGGCGTTGTGTTCGTCTCGGTCGCGTATTTCCAGGATGTCTATGCCACACACCGCTTGCTGGATCTCGTCTGGCAGCTGCGCAAGGCCGTCTTCATATGGTTGGCGTCGCTGACGATCCTCGCTGTCGCTGCATTTCTGCTGAAGTCGACGGACAATCTATCCCGCGGCACGGTGATCATTTTCGCCGCAATCGGCGGCGCTGGATTGATCAGTCTGCGTTTTGTCTGGCAGTTCGTACTGGGGACAAATTATGCCAGGAGCAGGTTGGTCGATCGGAAGGTGATTTTGCTGAGCCTGAAGCCGCTCGACTTCACCTCGAGCCGCTTTAAGGATCTGCGTCGGAACGGCTTCGACGTCATGCGCCACTTCGTGCTTGGGATCGACAACGGCGACGGCAATTGGGAGCGACAGATACGAGACGTCATTCGCCAGTCGCGTCAGGAGGACGTCGACGAATATCTTGTTGCGATCGATTGGAACGAATTGCCGATGGTTCGAAAACTGGGACCTTACCTGCGTGCGGTGCCTCAGCCGGTACGCCTTCTGCCGGACGATTCAATTGCTGACCTCGTGTCGCGCCCGTTCCTGCCGGTCAGCGGAACCGTGGCCGTGGAGATTCAGCGGTCCCCGCTCAGTATCTTCGAGCGTTTGCAAAAGCGCTGTCTCGACATCGGAATCGCCTTGTTGGCGCTCCTCATACTCACACCATTGTTGTTGACAGTTGCCGTACTGGTCAAGCTGGGCTCGCCGGGAACTGCCATCTTCCGGCAGTCGCGCCGCGGTTTCAATGGCAAGCCTTTCGAGATCTGGAAATTCCGGACCATGACGGTCTCCGAAAATGGGCAGACGATTACCCAAGCAACCAAGCGGGATGCGCGGGTCACCAAGCTCGGGCGTTTTCTTCGCATGACAAGCATCGACGAATTGCCACAACTTTGGAACGTCTTGCGCGGCGACATGTCCCTGGTCGGGCCGCGCCCGCATGCGCTCGCGCATGACAATTATTATGACGAGCTCATCAGCAAATACGTCTACCGCCACCACATGAAGCCAGGCCTGACCGGCTGGGCTCAGGTCAATGGCTTCCGGGGCGAAACGCCGACAATCGACCTGATGGAAAAAAGGGTGGAATACGACATCTGGTACGTCAGCAATTGGAGCATCTGGCTGGATCTGAAGATCATGGCGCGTACGGCTTCAGCCGTGATGTTCCAGGAAGCCTATTAGACCCTTAAAGGAAGAGCGCAGGGCCACAGAATGCCCCTAGCTTCCGCTTCCTGGCGTTTTCCCGAAAAGGCGGACGACTGCATCGCGCAACGCGAGCAGCGGCGGCACCAGAACAAAGAATGCCCCCATTGCCACCGAGGCGACGACGTGGCGAAGTGAGAAGGGCTCGTCTTGCTCGAGTTCGCGCCGATTTGGGTCGAGCGGGGCAGGGGCGAGAGTGGTCGCCGGCTGGCGCCGCGGCCTGCGCGGGGGAACCACGATCAATACGAAGAGGATGTTGAGCAATACCCAGACGCTCAAGACGATGAGCACGATCACCATCAGAACCTACCTGAAAAGAACAAAGAGTATGAGCTCACATTAGCCCCAGGGAACTCGGAAGAAAAGGTGCCCAAAAGGCTGGCAGGTCCAAGCTTCGTCAAGGAGAAGCTGGCGACGATACGGTTCTATCTTGTCGCCGTAATCACCCTCGTCAACCCATGCCTTGGGCTATGGCATACCTTGGGCTACGGCAGGGATCGCAATTTGTGGATTCCGGATGAATACGGAGATCAGGCGATCAGGCGGACGGGCAGATCTGTCCGCGGTCCGCATCCCTTTGCGGGTTGGTCCTCGCGGCTTCTGGGAACCCCGAGCCGAATCGAGCCCGCTAACCCATTCGGCGCCCTGAACACGGGTTAACCCTGGAGCGACGCTGTGGCTCGGCCGAGAGGAACGGGGGATCGCAACAGCAGCCGGCCGGCAGCGCGTCTGTCGGGGAACTCGTGGTGAGATGACCGTCTCCGGAGGGGCGCGATCGCTGACCGCGCCCCCTCGCGTCAGGCAGGCTCGACGTAATAGCTGTTGCGGTGCTTACCCTTATACGCCTCGATACGCCCGAGCATCTTCGGGTTGGCGCGATTGAGAACGGCACCCAGCAGCTTTTTCTGAAGGATCTCCGATCCCGAAACCGATTCCTGAAGCGCAGTCCGCGTGGTCGCTCCCCATTCGATCACATAGACCATTGCATCGATCAGGACGCTGAAAGCCTTGGAGTCCGCCACCGGCATCACCGGGGCGAGATCGATGATGATATACTCGTACTGTTCCCGCAGCACCGTAAGCAGGTCGGCCATCGCCCTCGACGCTATGACGTCGGCCGAATTGACCATGCGAGTAGCAACGATGGAGGGCAGGAAATCGAGGCCCGTCTCCTTGCTTCGTTGCACATGATAGCCGAAGGCGGTCGGATCATTGAGGGCTTCGACCAATCCGCTGTTGGCGTTAGGTGCAAGCTCCCGCGTGAGTGAGCGCGTATGCAAGTCGCCGTCGATCAGGATGGTGCGGTGCCCCGTCATGGCAATCAACTGAGCGAAATTGGCCGCGACCGTCGTTTTTCCTTCCTTTGGCAGCGACGATACAATGCCGATGACCTTGATCTCTTTGGTCAGGCGCGCAACGTCGATCGAAACTTTGATATTGCGCAACGTTTCGGCAAACCGGGAGAAAGGATGATCGACGACGTAGCGGGACAGCCCCGCAACGTCGGTCTTCGCGGATGTCGAAAGCAATCCACGTGTCTTTGTCGTGGGCCGAATATCCGGCAGGACGCCAA
Source organism: Bradyrhizobium sp. LB13.1 (assembly GCF_054056815.1). Taxonomy (NCBI): domain Bacteria; kingdom Pseudomonadati; phylum Pseudomonadota; class Alphaproteobacteria; order Hyphomicrobiales; family Nitrobacteraceae; genus Bradyrhizobium; species Bradyrhizobium sp. LB13.1. Next base: position 2,006,126 of record NZ_JBSRYQ010000001.1, read on the forward strand.
GGCATTTCACGCCGAGCTCGTCCTCGACCTCTGCGGGGGTGCGCAAGACATCATTGAGCAACTCGCGGGCAAACGCGACCCCGAAGCCGAGGCAGAGGCCACCTACCAGGCCCCCCACCAATGCCAAGAGCGTTCGCGGCGAACTCTTGCGATCGGGCTTGGTCGCGGTACTGATCAGGCGCGCCTCGCTGATCGGGAAGCTCTGATTTTGAGTGGCGCTTTGCAACTTCTCGAGGAAGTTATTGTAGAGATTGCGATAGGTATCCGCCGCGCTTTCGAGGTCGCGTAGCTTGACCTCCGCCTGGCCGGTGTGACCGGCTTGGGCGACGAGCTCTTTCACGTTCTTGTCAAGAGACGACTCTCGGCTTTTTGCGATCTCATAATCGCTGCGATAGGCGTCTCCGATCCGATGAAGTTCATCCGCGATATTCTTGCGCAGCTCTTCCATCTTGTTGGCCAAATTGACCGCCGCAAGATGGGTCTTGCCGTAGCGTCTTGACCAATCGGCATATTGGGCCGCGAGGTCGAGATACTGGGCGCGCAGGCGCGTAATCACCGAGTTGTTGAGGGCGTCCGTCACGGTCGGCTGGGCGAGGTCCTGATCTGAAACCGCTTCGATCCGGTCGAGGCGGGCCTTGGCCTCGGCCGTTGCCGCCCGAGCCTGAACCAGCTGTGTATTCAGATCCGACAACTGCTGCTCGGACATGAGGCCGCGGCTGGTCCCGACAATGTTATGCTCCGCCTTGAAGGTTTGCACCGCGCGGTCGCTGGCCGTCGCCTGCTCGCTAAGCTCGACGCTCCGCTGCTGGAGCCATTCGGGTCGCCCGCTTGGTCGACTGGTATTTGGCTTCGAGTGCGCCCACGATATAGGCATCGGCGATAGCATTTACGACCTTGACCGCTTTGTCCGGGTTGTGCGCGCGATAACTGAGCGACAAGACGTATGTGGTCAGGACGCGCTCGACTCTGAGACCCTTTTGAATCGATTCGACCACGGCGTGTTCGATCCGCTCCTGCGAGGGCGGTTCGCGGGATTCGAATACAGCCATGACCTTGCCGATAACGGTGGTGAGAAGTCCCGGATTGGAGCCGTTGAACTCCGGATCCTCCGTTAGCCGCAGGCGGCGAACGATGGAAAGGATGAGGTCGTCAGAGTTTATAACTTCGACCTGGCTGTCGACAAAGCCCGTGTCGATCAAAGCGCTGTTGGTGCCGCTGTCCTTGTCCAGAACCTGGGTTTGTCGGGTATCCATCATGATGCGGGCGTTCGCCGTATACATCGGCTTCGCCAGGATCAGGTAGACGATCACCAGAGCCAGCGCTGCGCCAACTGTCGCAGCGATGAGGGGCCATTGCCGACGGAGGACGTCGGTCACGCGGTCGAAGCTGAGGACCGCGCCGCCAAACTCGATGCCGAATCGGTGTCCCGATCGGAAGTGTTCTCTGGGCTGATACATTTGCAAATTCGCTGCCTTAACGGTCACTGATCAATTTGGGATGGGAACAGGTTTGAACGGGTTGGCCAGTTTGGTCTTCCACTCGCCGTCCAAGAGAGCTCCGCCCCGAGTCGGAAGGGCCGGTCCATTGTCTCTCGGCTGCAATGGCGCGCTGGATGCATCTTCCCCCGCAGCGGAATAGCCTGCTTGCACGGCGAGATCCCCGACCCGTTGCGTGAAATCCTTGATCTTGCGCGCAGCGTCCGGCTTCGTAGACGTGCATCGCGCTTCTGCGACCCGCAGCGCTGCGCCGATCGCCGAGCGATCGGGGGAAGCCGCCGCGGAAATCAGCGTCTGCACTGACGGCAATACCGAGGGATTGGTCGCGATATATGTGGAAAGCCGCGACCTCAGCTTCTCTTTATCGTTGCGCAGCCGCTCCAGGAGCGAAGAAGGCGACTTTACGAAGGCGTCGAGCTCGACTTGCGAGGCGCGATCCGCGAATTCGACGCATTGAGCTTGGGAAGGACCAACGCTCGATGCGATCAGAGCACACCCCGTCAATATGATCGGTAGCCGTCGCGGCTTCGCACGGCGACGTGTCAATCCGCAGCTCATCCGTGTCCCTTCGTCGTTGCTGCAAAACAAATACCAGCGAGCAGTGACAGCCAACTGTGTCAATTTTTGTGCGATGCAAAAGGCCGTGGTTTCATTCAGGTGAATCTGCCGCCGATTGTGAATGCACCGACTGTCCCTCGTCGGTTGCAGCGGGATTTCCGATGCCCGCGCGATCAGCACGTCGCCGCCCACGAATGTTGCAGTTTGAAGTTTTTCGAGGCGGTGCGAGACGTAGTCGCAAAACCGACACACGCATTTTGTTCCAAAGATATCCCCTGAACGAATGAGAAACGCCTTTAATTAAAGCGAGAATCGCAACATGGCCGGATTTCGCGCATACTTTGTTCGCAAACGCTCGCGAACATTCGGCAGCTCGTCGTGGCGCTCGCGAAAACAAAAACGGCGCAAACTTGTCACGCGCATGTCCGAATGAGAGCGAGCGATGAGTTTATCGCTGGTCGCCATGCGCCACATGCGATTCTCCAATCGTGAAGATTGAAAGCACGCAAAGACCTGATACACACTGCTGCAGTGCAATAGCTACGGAATGTCGATGTGACGGAGCTGGTTCATCGTGAGAAAGCGCATGTCCTGCCGCTTGACAGCATCCGGGGTGTTGCCGCGACATCTGTGGTGATCCACCATCTTCTGCTGATGCCGACTTTTCTGACGGCATTCCCACACAATGCATGGATCAATTGCTCATTCTTCAGAAGCGCGTGGCTATTGGTCGACTTGTTCTTTGTTCTCAGCGGCATGGTGATGTCGCTGGGTTATGTCGACGGCGACTTCGGCCGCTTCTCGTTGCGCGAGTTCATGGTGCGGCGTCTGGCGCGGGTCTATCCGCTGCACATCGTCATGCTGATCGCAAATCTCCTGTTCCGCCTCCTGCGTATCGGCTTGGTCACAGCCGGCGTCGTAGTTGCAGCTCCCGCAGCCTTCGAGGTGAACAATGCCTATTCCTTCGTGCTCAACGTCTTTCTTCTGCATTCGATGGGGTTCATCGACTATCTCAGCTGGAACGCGCCGAGCTGGAGCATCAGCGTCGAATTCTATACTTACCTGGTGTTCGGCCTGATCGTCCTGCTCGCCCAGCGGATGCGTTCGCTGTTATGGTTCTACGTCCTTTGCGGATTGCTGGTGGTCGGAAGCTTCCTTTTCATCGTGTTCGTGGTCGACAAGAGGAGCCTCGGGCTTCAGACCGACTTTGGCATCCTGCGCTGTTTCGTGAGCTTCTTCCTGGGCGTGCTGACGGTGAAGGTCGTTCCATTGCTTGCCGCGCAAGCCGGGTCCGGCCCTGCAGGGCCTGCTGCAATTGGTTGCCATGATTGCCAGTATCGCGCTGGTGTCGCTTGCGGAGACCAATCCGGCGATTACCTTCCTTGCGCCACTGACTTTCGCGATCTTCCTCGGCAGTTTGTTGGCTTTTCCAGATGCGCTGCTGGTGCCGCGGATCTTGGTGGCAAGGCCGTTGGTCTGGCTCGGACGCCGGTCCTACTCAATCTATATGGTGCATGCGCTCGTGGTGCTGTTCGCGGAGTACTTCGTACGGGCGCTCGGGCCGCGGCCGATCGCTGCACTCGATTCGATTTGGGCGGGACTGCCGGCCACGCTGAATCTCGTGGTCTCACTGGCAGCGGTGCTGGTGGTTTCTCACTTCAGCTATCTCTACATCGAAGTCCTCGGCGGCAAGCTGCTTCGGAACGCTCTTGGAAGCCGGCCCGATTTCTCGGCATCTCCTGCGCCATCGGCGCGGCTGACGAACTGAGGCCAGCATGACCGCCCTCGCGCTCCAGCGCCCGCGAGTCACGCTGATCAGCCTTAGCATCGAGGCGATCGCGCTCGGGGTCTATCTGGTCCGGGATGCCTTCGGCGGCGTGATACGCTACTACACCAGCATCCTTCACCTCGACACGCTCTGGTACCTGCCCGACGCCGTTGCGCTGCTGTGTCTGGTCCAGTTCTTCGTCCATTGCATTTTGCGCAATCGCAGCACGCTGGCCCTCCTCGTGTTCGCGCAAATCATGCTGTCGCTGGTTCTCGGCTACTTCATGATGGGCACCGCCACCGCAGCGATCTCGTCATTCAAGATGATGCTGCCCGTGTTTGTCGGATTCTGCTTCTGCGATTCAAGCCTCGGTTCCTACCGAAAGCTGCTGTCGGTGATCGCCGCGACCTTCTATCTCTCCGTGATCGGCGTGCTGCTGACCAAATTCTACGTCATGCCCTGGGTCGGCTACAAATATGAGTCTTTCGGCGCGGTACGCGAGGCGGGCCGGCTGTGGTGGGCCTACGGCGGCGACGATCAGCGCCTTATGGGCTTTGCCGCCGACAATACCATGGCCGCCTTCTTCATCCTGGTGTCGTTTGCGATCACGTCAATTCGCAAGAGCACGATGTGGTGCCTTCTGTACGGCTCCCTTGCGGTTTACGTCATTCGCCTGACCACGAGCAAGACGACCATGATCGTCCTTGTACTGTACCTGGTGCTGCTGGTGATGGTGCGAATGTTGCCGGAGAAGTCCCGCTTCCCCGCGATCCGGGCTATCGCGTTGTGGTCGTTTGCTGCGATCCTGGTCCCGTTCTTCATGATCGTGGTCGCATCGGGAACGGCGGCGGTGCCGCACTCGACCATGTTCAGCATTATCGACCGGATCAACAACAGCTGGCAGTTGCCGTTCGTCTATATGAGCCAACTGATGCCAATCGGTCTGGTAACGGGCTGTGGCGCGGGTTGCTTCAACTATCCGCAGAAGCTGTTCTCGCCGCTCGCGGCGTACTGGGTGCCCGTCGACAACTTCTACATCGGGACATACCTGATGTTCGGGCTCCCGTTCGTTGCATTCATGGTGATGGTGTTTCGTGCGAACTTCGGGGCGACCGACGTATACAAGCTGACGCTCATCTTCGTCGTCAATTTGTTCACGATTACGGTCTTGAACTACGGTCCGGCGTCGGGCCTCCTGATCATCGCATTGAGCTTCAGTGAAGTATTCTCCCGACGCGCCACATCCGCGCGGGCAGTTGATGCCGTCCCGATGGAGGTACCGCGGCCGATACGCTCGCTGGACGGTCTCGGCATAGACGTGCCGAGGACGGCGGCGGGCAGAAGCAGGTGAGAACGAACAATGCATAAGCGGCTCGCATTCATCGATACGCTGCGCGGCATCGCCGTGTTGGCGGTTCTGTTCCAGCACGTGCTTGAGGTGATCGTCCAGAAGCACCCGACGGGCGCCTACTACTGGGTCTTCCACGACGCGATCGGCCTATTACATGAACTTCGGCCGGTTCGGTGTCGTGCTGTTCTTCTTCGTCAGCGGTTTCGTCATCCCGTTCAGTTTTCCGAATAGCGCGACCCCGGTGCGGGATTTTACGATCAGTCGCTTTTTCCGGCTCTATCCGGCCTACTGGACCTCGATGCTGATCGGGCTCGCCACGATGCTGGTGCTGGAGTCCAAAGTCTATCCGCTGTCGCAGATCGTCGCCAACGTGACGATGCTGCAGACCTTCGTGAACATCCCGAACCTCTGGGTCTTCTATTGGACGCTGGCGATCGAGCTGCTGTTCTATTTCGGGTGCACCCTTCTCTTTGCGATGGGATTGCTGAACCGGCCCCTGACCGCAGTTGGGATTGTCATTGCTGCCGCGCTGATTGGGACGGCCGCGGCGCTTCTGATCGAAAGCAGGACGGTTTCGTCTCTGATGGAGGTTGGACTGAACCTTTCGGCGATGTTCCTCGGTAAGGTCGTTCGCGACACGGTCATCGGCGGAAAGCTGCGTTGGTCGCACGTGGGCGTTTGTACGGCGCTCTACGCGATCTTCGCCATCACGTTGTCCGACAGGCGGTTCGGCGGCGTCTATCAGGAGAACTTCTTCTACAGCTATTCGATCGGATCGGCCTATGTCTGCGCTGCGCTCGTCTTCATCGCGTTTGCTGCATTCGGTGAGAGGATGGCTTGGCGCGCGATGGCATTCGTCGGCACGATCAGCTATTCCGTCTACTTGATGTCGCCATTCGTGATCGTCGGGATCCACCGCCTCGCCTGGGTCGGCGATGGACCGTTGGGATGGTCGGCCTTCGCCGTCATGATCGTGATGCTGTCGATCCTGGTCAGCTGGATGACGTATACCTTCGTCGAGAAGCCCAGCATTTCCTTCGGGCAGAGGTTCCGCTCGGCGCGCAGGAAGCCGGTCGTTCTCGATCCTGCTCTCAGCACGCAGGGTGCCGCGGAATGACGAGAGCTGCGCACCAGGCGAGCCCAGGACACGACGGATCGTTCGTTCCGTCCGTCCAGGGGCTGCGGGGCATTGCGGCCCTGAGCGTGCTGATGGATCATTTCTACGACATGCCGAAGGGGGGCATGTACGACATTCCGGATCCCGGCTTCCTGCCGCCGCTCTGGCTCTGGCTGCAGTCGGTGATCAATGTCGGCGGGCACGGTGTCGAACTGTTCTTCATGATCAGCGGCTTCTTGATCCCGGCGAGTCTGGTGCGGCACGGCTCGCTGCCGCGGTTCTTCTTCGACCGTATCCTGCGCATCATGCCGGTATTCGTCGTCCTGCATCTTGCGTTGTTCGCTGTCGGCCCGGTTGTCGGCTACAAGTTCTTCCGCGGAATCGATCTGACCAGCTATCTCGGAATCTTCGCCGCGAATCTGTTCTTCGTGCAGGACGCGCTTGGCTTGCCCATCGCTCAGCAGAACGCCTGGACATTGACCTACGAGTGGGCGTTCTACATCTGGTTCGCGCTGACATTCTCGATGTTGCGCATCGGAGGCAGGATGCTCGCGACGCCTTTGATCTTGCTGGGGGTCGCCTGCCTCATGCATTGGCCGATTACGGCGTTCTTCTGCATCGGGATGCTGTTCAGCGCCACGGGTTGGCGTATCTCCATTCCGGGGCCTCTCGGTCTGATAGCCGGCCTGGCTTGCGGGGTCGCCATGTATGCGAGCCTGGTGCTGTTTCATCCGTTCGTGGGACTGGTTCCCGGTGTCCTGCTGTTCGGCATGGTGCTGTCCCCTGACTCAGGCCTCGCCCGGGCTCTCAGCACGCCGGCCCTGCAATATGTGGGCAAGATAAGTTACAGCCTCTATCTCGTGCATCCTTTTGTGCTGTTTCCGCTGCAGGTGATCGGGCTGAAGCTCGTCGCGGTCGGCGTCGATCGTTGGCTGCTATGGGCGGCATTCATCCTGATCGGCTCGTTGATGTCGCTGGTTGCAAGCGCGATCAGCTACGAGCTGATCGAGGTAAGGCTCAGGCGTCTGCTGGACGGCGCGGTTCGCACAACGTTGTTTCGGCCGTTGAGCAAGATGGAGCAATCCGTCTAGAAGTTCGCGATGTCTGTCACGATCAGCTCACGGTACGGCCCGCGAGCTTGTAATATGATGGCAACAGTCCATCGGCAATGCGATCCCAGTTCAACAGACCAATTGCCGTCTCCCGCGCACCGTCGCTCAATGCTGCGGCGAGTGGCTTCGACGTCAGCACCCGTTCGAGGGCATCGGCCAGCGCGGCAGCATCGCCGGGGGGGACCAGAAGCCCGTTCACGCCGTCCGTCACGACGTCGGGAATGCCTCCAGTGGCGCTGGCGACGACGGGGCGGGAGTTGCCGTAGGCGGATGCAAGTACGCCGCTTTGCGAGGCATCCTTGTAGGGCAGGGCGACCACGGTCGCGGATTGGAACAGCCGTCCCGTCTCCTTGGGGGAGATGTAGGCGTTGATCGCCTTGACTGTCGGCATCGCTTCCATCCGCCCGCCGAGCCGCGTCATCTCGGGACCGCGACCGGCGACGATCGCTTCGTGCGCGACCCCGCGTCGTGCCAACAGGTCGATCGCATCGATGAAGACGTCCAGGCCCTTGTAAGCCCACATTCTTCCAAAAAACAGGATGCGTCCGGATTCCGGCTCAGTGACCGCGCTTTGCGTCGGCGGAACCATGAGCACGCCGTGCATACTGGAGATGACTTTCCCCTTGAAGTGAGGTGAGGCGCGGCGAAAATCGCCGATACAGCTCTCACCATGCGTCGTGATGAGCGACGCGGACGAGCGCATGCGTCCGCGCCAACCATCCTCTCGTGGAGAGGTGCCGGAGCCGCCTTCCGAGTGCGGAATGGCGTCATGAACAGTTAGCGCCAGCGGAATTCCAAGCAGCCGCAGCAGCTGGACCAGCCTGGACGTATAGATCTCCGGAACTTCGTGACAATGAATCACGTCTGGACGAAAGGATATTATATCGAGGAAGGAGGCCGGGATGCCGATCACGCCGCCGCGCCGCAGGCTTAGATCGCGGACCCGGGTATCAAAGGTTTTCGCCACGGCGATGTCGGCCAGTTCCCATTGCTGGTTTGCGTCCTTGCGGTTGAGGACGAGGCGAACGTCGCAATGGCGGGACAATCCTGATGCGAGCCGGTAGGAATATTCTGCAAAATGCGGTGCGTAGATTGCTACGCGCAAGCGCCTGGAGTTGTGCCTGGAAGGCGTGGCGGACGTATTCATCGAGGCATCCATTTTGCATCACATCGTTGAGACCGACTGGAGTGTAGTCCACGATTTGAACTCACTTCCACGCTAAATCGGCTGATCAATGGCGCTCATCTGATTGCCATGAGGTCGTCATACTGTCGCACGATTGCGGCCGTCATCGTGACTGAGACAGCTGCACGCGCGGTCATCGCTTGCCTCGCTTTCTAGCGGGCGATTGTGACTGGATCTGTTGGAATTGGGTCGATTTGTTGATGAACGGCACTCCAGGAAAACAACAGCAGGTTGTGGTCGCGTTGTTGTGGTCGCTGGCCCAGAATTGGGGCGGCCGTGCGCTGTCGTTTGTTCTGTTCCTGATATTGGCGCGGCTGCTCGATCCCACTGATTTCGGTCTCGCTGCGCTGGTTGCCTTCATCCTGCTGCTCCTGAGCTCCCTCTCTGAATTCGGCTTTGGTGACGCGTTGATCCAGCGCCGTACGCTGGAGCCCGAAGACGTGACCCTGCCATTTTTCTGCTCGTTGGCGGCATCGTCGGTCCTTGCGGTCCTGATCGCGCTGCTGGCGACGCATATCGAACATTGGCTCGACGTGAAGGGGCTGGCGCCACTATTGACCGCCGCGAGCCTCTCGCTTCCGATTGGCACCGCGACCTTGTTTCAGGAGGCGCTCTACAAGCGACAAATGGACTTTCGCGTGCTTGCGGTGAGGACCATGGTAGCGACCGCCATCTCCGGCGTGGTGGGAATCGCTTGCGCCTATGCTGGATTTGGTGCGCTCAGCCTTGTCATCCAGGTGGTCGTTCAGAGCGCGGTCAGCGGCCTGTGGCTCTGGAGCCAGCCACGATGGCTGCCGATGCGCCGCCGCAACCTGAAGAGCTTTCGCGAGCTCACCGGTTACAGTATTCACGTCGTGTCGAACAGGCTGCTTGATTTCGCCATCGTGCGTACGATCGATATGATCATCCTCTCGCTCTATGGTGTCGCGGCGCTCGGCATCTACACCGTGGGCGCGAGAGTTTACATTATCCTGATGCAGTTGCTGACCCAGGCAGTCATGGATGTTGCGCTGAGCGCGCTGTCCAAGATCGCCCATGAGCGTGATCGTATTGCCGATGCCTATCTGCGCAGCGTCAGCTTGGGAGCGCTGATCGGCTCTCCGGTCTTTGTGCTCCTTGCAGCCATCGCGCCGGAGGTGTCACTGCTGCTATTTGGTGCAAAATGGAGCGGCAGCGAAGCGGTAATGAGACCGTTGATGCTGATCGGCGCGGTTCAGACCGTGCAATTCGTCAACAGCGCCTATTTCGGCGCCATGGGCAAGCCGAACTACGTCTTCCTGCTGAACATTCTTAAATTCTGCACGGTTGTGCCTGCAATGTTTCTGATTCCGTCGCACGACATAGGGCGGCTGGCGATGATCTTTGCCATCGCTCAGCTCGTGGTGACTCCTGTGACATTCGCGCTGGCGCTCCGGTTGCTGGGGCTGAGCTGGGACCAGTTTCTGCGGCCCGTCGCAGGCTGCCTTTGCGCCATTGTTCTGGCCTACGGCGCAGTTGCGCTGTGCCGCGAAGCGACGTCAGACATGAACCCCTACCTGCGGATGGGGCTGCTGTCGTCGTGCTTTGGGGCGACCTATGTGATGAGCATCCTGCTGTTCTGGCGGAAGCAGCTGTTCTCCCTGATCGCTTTCGTCGTGAAGCGTGGTGCCACCGTTTAGGAAGATAAGGAGGACGTCGTGAAGCAATTGATCCCGGTGCCAATTCGCAGGCGTCTTCGAGGATGGATGATCAGCGCAAAGAATACGCCGCTTGCGCTCGATCTGCTGGAGTTACGCAAGTGGAGGATCGCTCGGCAGAGCGTCGGCGTCAACGTCGCGCCACGCAACAATCCGCGCCGGCTCGTCGTGCTCCCGTCGGATCCTTGGTGCATTCATCAATCGCTGGGCGATGAAGCCATGATTGAGGCGGCTGTCGGCGAGATAAAGGTGACCTATCCGGACCTCGAAATTTACATCGTCACCGCTACCAAAGCGGCCAGCGCCGAAGTGCGCGCAATGGGTTTCAAGCCGCTCGAATTTTGGACAGAGCGATTTTCCTACAGGACGGTGGCAGAGGAGTTTTCTAGAATTCGGCCGGATTTCGGGGTGGTTCTGGGCGCCGATGTGCTCGATGGTTACTATTCTCGCGTGGACGCTGCTCGTATGCTGCTAATTGCTGACCTGATGGTCGCGTTCGGAGCGAAAGTTAGCGTGCTCGGCTTTAGCTTCAACTCTCACCCGGCCAAGGGGCTGCGTGAGGTATTTCGGCTGCTCGACCCGGGCGTGGTCCTGAATCTGCGCGATGCGATCTCTCTTCAGCGCTTTAGCGATTTCGTTCAGGTGCGTGCGCACCTCGTCGCCGATTCGGCTTTCATGCTGGTGCCGCGGGAAGACACTGCGGCGGTGAAGCAGATTGCCGCCAGAATAGAGGAGCAGCGCAGCCAGGGCCGCAACGTCTTTGTATTCAATATCCACCCGATGTTGTTCAGGAAGGTTGAGCCGGCGAAGTTGGAGCAAATGGTCGAACTTGCGGCGGGCGCAATGGGGCGCGTGTCGCGTGAGAACAATGCAAGCTGGCTGTTGCTCGCGCACGACTATCGTCCCGAAATCGCCGACGACAATTGCCTACGGCCGCTGGCTGATCGTTTGCGCGATAGGCTGGGCGAACATGTTCATCATGTCGACCAGGTTCTATCCGCAAGCGAGATCAAGGCCGTCGTCGGTCTGGTGGACGGGGTTGTCACCGGCCGCATGCATCTCGCGATCGCGGCTCTCGGGCAGGGAACGCCCGTTGCGGCGATCACCTATCAGGACAAGTTCCAGGGCCTGTTCGCTCATTTCGGCGTCAGTGAATCGCTCTTGCTCTCACCGGAGCAGCTTCTCACCGGAGACAATCTCGAGAAGTTTCTACGGAGGTTCCTTGATGCCTATAAAACCACGGGCGCGCAGGTCCGCCGCATGCTGCCGGCAGTCATGGAGTTGTCTCGCGCCAATGTCGCACCGCTGCTGGGCGCAGGCTCGACGCGGATTGCCCCGAAATCCGACGGTAAGGTTGCCTGAGCGCCGACGCCATCGGCGTCAATTGACTGCCTGCTCGGGCTTGTCGAAACGCATAGGCGTCTCGGTTGCGGGTTGCGCCTTGGGACGCGACCCGACTCCGCCATCGGCCCAGCGATTGATGACGCGCCGAGCCGGGTTCTCGAAATAGGCGTAAGTGCGGTCCGCGATGACCGTCAGGACCACACAGCACGCCAAGGCGAAAAGGCCAAACTGATCCGGACGTAGTCCGAGCGAAGCCCATAACGGCTTGAACAGGGCAATGAGAACGGCATCGTGCAGCATGTAGATCGCGTATGATGTGTTGCCGAGCCGTCCGAGGAGGCGGGCGCCTGGAAATTTGGAGAAGGCGCTCTCGCCGACGGCGGTGAGCAGGATGGCGCAGGAAAACAGAATAATGGCCAGATCGGGCTTGGCGAAGACGTTCAAGACAAGCACGGAGACCCCGAACAGTGCAATGCCGGCGAAGACGACCCGCTTTTGCCGATAGGGATGCGACAACCTGAACAGGATAGCGAGCAGGATTCCATTCAGGAAACTCGGCAGCGCACGAAGCACCCCGTAATCGTAATTGGCTCCATACATCTGCGATCGTTCTTGCCAGATCGGCAAATGGCCGTGGGCCAGGATCAGATAGAGCGCTGCGACGATTGCGGCCAACACCAGCGGATGGACCTTGCGTGCAAGCAGCATAAGCAGGGGAAAGACCAGATAGCAGAAGAATTCCGCGCTGATCGACCAGGATGGCGAGTTGAAGCTGAGGTGATCGGTAACCCCCCAGGCTTGAAGCAGAACGAGGTTGTACAGGAAGTCCAGCGGCGTCGACCTCGCCGATCGGTCCAGACCGAACCCGATCAGCAACACGAACACCAGTAAAGTCAGAAAATGCAGCGGATAGATCCGCCCAATGCGGCGGATCATGAACCGGGAATATGCCTTGAGACCACGCGCGTCAGACGGATAAGAATAGGAGATCACAAACCCGGACAGAATGAAGAACATGTCCACGAAAAGGCCATAAGAACCGTTCCAGGCCGGTGCAATACCGCTGTCGAGGGTTTTTAGATGGAAAACGAAAACGCCAAGGGCCGCGACGAAGCGATAGAAGTCGAGAACTACAAAACGTCTTGCTTCATTGGCTTCCATCGAGCTTCGAATTCCTTGCGTGGCGTTACTCCTCTCTAGAGATCAATTGTGACGCAAGTTCGCTGCGTCGGTTGGCCGCCGGGGCGCAACCGCAATTAGCTCGCTTCAATTCTTCGCGCTGGACCGTCTATCGCCGCCGGCAGAGCTGCCATCGCGCGACCGGTGCCTGTCGACCAAGCATTCGCCTAATTATTGAACGGAGCCGGGACCTGCCGTAGCTGGTCCCGGCTCCGGGATATTGATGCGCTCCAGTGGACAGTTCCGCTGTGTTCAGACGAACAGGAAGTCGTGGCTGGTCAGGCTGGCGACATTGACGTTCTTCAGGAGGATGGAGTCGCTGGCCGAAAGCGTGACCAGGGCGTTTACGTCGGACTGCGTGATCTGTAGGTGACTGTAATCCGCGGCGAGAAGTTTCGAGATCTGGATCACGTCGTGAGTTGCGGCGTCACCAGACTGGAAGTTGAGGATCTGGTCCTGGCCATGATCGTAAGCGACGGTTGTCGAGCTCGGTGCGGTCGAGAACACGTCGTTGCCGATTCCGCCCTGGATCGTCTGTCCCGCGGCGACGGCGGTGACGTTGTGCGTGCCGTCCGTCTTGGTATCGTCGAAGAATTGGAGCGCGTTGGCACTATTATAGTGCTCGTGCTGTGTCGTTCCGGTCTGGCCGTTGAAATTGAACAGGAAGACATCCTTCGAGCCGTCCGCGTTGTTGGCGGTCTCCTGGGTCTTGGAACCAGAGCCGTCGTAAATGTCCGTCAGCTTGCTACCGTCGTTGTTGATGACCTGAGTGTAATCCAGAGTGCCGTCGGCGTGGGTCCGGGTCACCTCCACGATATGCCCCGAGGCATCGAGATGCTGATGTTGAGTGGTGTAGGACTGACCGGCGATGTTGTAGCCCCAGTTGTCCGAGGTGCCATCGGCGTTGGTAATGTAGGCGGCGCTCTTCACGCCGTTGGTGTACGAGGTCGTGGAGCTGTAGCCGTCCGCCTTGGTCGTCACCTCGCTGGTGTGGACGCCCTTGGCGTCGTACCAGTCCGAAGTCTTGGTGCCGTCTGAGCTCTGTACCAAGGTGAACGCCAGGCTGTTGTCGGCGTGGGTGCGTACGATGTCGGTGAGGAAGCCGGTCGAATCGTAGCTGTCGTGCTCGCTCGTGTAGGTCTGCCCCGCGACGTGGAACTGGAAGACGTCCTTCGAACCGTTGGCGTGGTAATCGGTTTCCGTCATCTTGACGCCGGAGGCGTTGTAGTTGCTCTCCACGCTGCTGCCGTCGCTATTGACGACCTGGGTATAGTCGAGCGATCCGTCGGCATGCGTGCGGACAAGTTCAGTCGTCCTGCCGGCGGCGTCGAGGTGTTGGTGCTGCGTGGTGTAGCTCTGCCCGGTTATGTTGTAGCTGTAATTGTCGTGGCTCTGGTCGGCATTGGTGATGTAGGCGGCGGTCTTTACACCGTCGGTGTAAATCGTCGTTGCGCTGTAACCGCTTGTCTTCTGCAGGACCTCGCTGGTGAGGACGCCGCCGGCGTCATACCAGTCCGATACCTTGGTGCCGTCGGTGGTCTGCGCCAGCTTGAAGGCCAGGCTGCCGTCGGCATGCGTGCGCACCAACGTGGTGAGAAAGCCGGTCGCGTCGTAGATATCGTGCTCGGTCGTGTAGCTCTGGCCTGCCACGTTGAGGAGCCAGAGGTCTTTGCTGCCATCGGCGTTGTAGTCGGTTTCCTTCGTCTTCGTGCCTGCGGCGTCGTAGTTGGTCACGACGCTGCTGCCGTTGCTGTTGATGACCTGCGTATAGTCGAGCGTGCCGTCGGCGTGCTTGCGGGTCACGGCCGTGACTTTGCCGGATGGATCGACGTGCTGGATCAGCGTGCTGTAGCTCTGGCCGGTGACGCCAAAGGCGGAATTGTCCTGGCTGCCATCGGCATTCTTGACATAGGCATTGGTCTTGACGCCGTTGCTGTAGAGCGTCGTCGAGTTGAAGCCGCTGGCCTTCTGTACGACCTCACTGGTGAGGCTGCCGGCGGCATTGTACCAATCGGTCGTCTTGGTGCCGTCGGTCGTCTGGACCAGCTTGAAGGCAAGGCTGCCGTCGGTGTGGAGGCGCGTCAGGGTGGTGAGAAAGCCGCTTGGGTCGTAGACGTCGTGCTCTGTCGCATAGTTCTGGCCCTTGACGTTGTAGGTCCAGACGTCCTTGCTGTGATCGGCATGATAGTCGGTCTCGACCAGCTTGACCCCCGTAGCGCTGTAGGTGGTGATCACGCTGCTGCCGTCGCTGTTGTAGACCTGCGTTGAATCGAGCGAGCCATCCGCATGGCTGCGGACCACGGAAGTGACTTTGCCCGCCGTATCGACATGCTGAACCTGGCTCGTGAAGCTCTGTCCCTTGATGGCGTAGGTGTAGTTGTCCTGGGTGTGATCGGCATTCTTGACATAGACGGCGGTCTTCACGCCGTTGGTATAGATGGTGGTCGAATAATAGCCGCTCGACTTCTGCACGACCTCGTTGAGAAGAGCGCCCGCTGTGTTGTAAGTATCGGTCGTCTTGGTTCCGTCGGTGGCGGTATGGACGGAGGTGGTCTTTACACCGGCGGTGTAGCCGATCGCGTCGTTGGAGCCGTCCACGTAGACGATCGTGGTCGAGATCGGTAGGCCGCTGCTGTTCAGGCCCGAATTAGCAGTCGAGACGAGCTTCCCGCCGGCATCATAGGTCTTGGTGTTGGTCCAGTTCGAGGCCGAATTCGTCACCGAGAACGAATATCCGCCCTGGATCTTGCCCAACGCACTTCCGTAATGGGAGATCATGTAGTCCATCGTCGCTTTCGATGCGACCGGCAGGACGTGCGTGTCGGTGAGCGTGATCGTCTCCAGTGACGTCGATGAGTTCAGATCAGAGAGCTGCGGCACGATCTCGGCGCCGGTACCGGTGATATTGGCCTCAGTGCTCGGCGGAGTCGTCGTGGTCTCCGGTGCGTCGATCTCGATGATGAGCGGGTGATCGCCGACCGGAATGGTGATCGAACTGACGTCGGTATAGGTCGTTATTGGCGATGTTCCGGTCAAAGTGTCATAAACCTTGACGGAATGATGCACGCCGCCGAGATTTACGGTGACGGTCTCGGTCGGATTGGATATCTCGGAATCAGTCGCGTCGTTCCAGAGTTTCGGCTCGGCCCAAACCACGAGTTCGTATGCGCCATTGCTCTTGCCGAGCACCATGCTGTTGCCCGAGGCCGGCATGTTGCTCAGCGAGTAGTTCAACGGATCCGTCGGCTGGTGGCCGCCCTTGCCGTCATCGGCGAGGATGCTCGTCAGGTTGTGGACGGCGGTCGCGGCGAGCTTCGGTGTTCCGTCGGAGTTGAACAGGCCGAAATTGGCCTCCGGATTGGTATTGGCGGCCGAAGAGTCCCGGTCGAACATCTCGTAGAGATAGGTCGCGCTCACGCCGGCCTTGTAGGCGTCGACCAGCGTGTTCAGGATCGATTTGGCCTGCACCGTCTCGTCAACGCCGAGATATTGGGTGTTGGCCTGCGTGGTGTAGCCCGTTTCCGTAATGACGACGGGTTTTCCCGGTGCTGCGGCCGCGACGGCGCTCAGTGTTGCAGCAAGCGAGCTATTCGGGGTCGTGCCGGTGCTGACATAGGCGTGCGCGTTGACGAAGTCGACCGAGCCCGACATGTTGCCGAGCTGGCTGTAGCCTTGGGGGTCGTTGTAGGCGAGCGAGAGGTTGATGACGGGGATGCTGGCGAGCGCGGCGTCTCCCTTCACCGCCTGATAGAGCGCGCTCTGGTAGTGGGCGGCGGCACTGAGGCTCGAGCTGCCGTGGTAACTGAAGGGCTGGTGATTGGCTTCGTTTAACCCCTCGATGGCGCTGATGCTGCCGGGGTGGCTCGTCGTGAATTTCTCGAGCGAGACGATGTAGCTTTGAAGTCCGGCCGCCCCGAGCTGGGGCAAGGCGGACGATACCAGGAAGTCGAATTTGTAGCCGGCCGCCGCCAGACCGTCGACGACGGGCTGCGCAGCTGGGCTCGTCCCCATCGCGTCACGCAGACGGGTGACGCCCAGATATTTCAGGTCGTCGACCATCAGCGCGAGATTGTTGTAGTCGGTCCAGCCGAAGCCGGCATGCGTGTTGACACCGATGGAGTTGACGAAGCCGCTGGCGGACAGGACGGTTTGATCTGACGACATTTCACACTCGAATTTCTGCGCGAACGTAATTGCTCGCAGGGATTGCGTTCAACCTTCTCTGTCGAATGTGAATTTCAGATAAAAATCGGAGCTACAAATCGAAAGCGAACGGCGGTTCCTCAAGGGAACAGGCTAGCTCTGATTCAGCAGAATAATGATGTGATGCCGGCGCAGCATGACGTGAGGAAGGCGCTTTCAAGATTTCCACGGGTCGCACTGCCGAATCTCTGCGCAGCTTGCGCGCGGCGTTCGAATGCCTGATGGCTTTGCAATGCTTCCCGTCCGTGGCGCGCAGCAAACAGATACAATCGTATTGGTTGCAATTGCCTAACTGCTTTGCAGCGGCTCCGTTGCGACATATCAGTCGTGGCGAGCCAACTTCAGAAAGTTTCCGCTCCAGCCGATGACGGCCGTTGCAACCGCGGCGACAATGATCTTGCCGGCGAGCCATGTCGCGGGTTCCGTCGGCATGGACCCGAGCAATCCGATCATGATGGCGGCCGCAACGGCTTGAATGACCAGCGACCCGCGCGGAAATGCCTGGAACCTGAGGGTAGGGCCGAGCGCGGCCAAAATCGCTGCGAGCGTGGCGATCGAGGCCCAGGCGATTGCCCCTTCTGGCGACAGGCCGGCAGACACCGCGACCAGGGAGAACGCCGCAACCATCACGAGCTGGCCCGCAGCGACGACGACCAGCCGGGTTGCGAGCTTTTCGAGATGCGGGACGACCGCGATCGTCGCCTGGAGATGGGTATGCAGGAAATAGAACGCGGCCACTGTCGGCGCCGTCGCCAGGAACCCGTTCAGGCTTTCCTGCGGAACCAGGATCCGGGCCGCGTCTGGAATGAAGGCGACGAGCCCGCCAAGCAGCACGAGGGTTGTGCAGAGCATGAACTCGAACATGCGTCGCGTCGATTGAACCGATCTCGCGACGCTGCCGTGTTCGAAGTCCTTAACCACGTCGGGATAGCTCACGGTGTGGATCGCCGCATTGAGGACCCAGAAGGGACGTTGCAACAGGTCGAGTGCGATCGAAAATCCCGCGCCGGCCCCCGTTGCCCCCAGTCGACCGATGACGATGATGCGGAGCAGCACCGGCACCGACAAATGGATGACGGAAGCGCCGGCCGCAAGCATGCCGTAGCGGGAGAAGTCCTTCCAGTCAGCCAGCATCGTCCGCAGCGTAACGCGCGCGAGTGGCGTGCGATATGCGACAAGGCCGGCGAGGAAGCCGAGCGTGTGACCCGACACAATGCCGAGCAGCGCCGCTTCGGCTGTTTGTGAAATCGCTGCTCCCGCGAGCGCGCCGATCAGAAGCGCCGTCGCACGCAAAGCAAGAAGAAAGGATGCGGTCCCCAGCCGATCGGACAGACGGACCGACAGAAAATAGAGATCGGTCAAGCCCTGAAGAACGGCCACACTCAGGCCCAGGGCGACCAGGCCCGGCCTTGGACCGCTGATCAGCGATGCGCAGCTCCCGACCGCGATCAGCGCGCCGGCGCTCAAGAGGCCCGCTGCAAAGAGCGACGATCTTAGTCGAGCCGCCTCGCTTTCTTTGGCGGCCGCAAGAAAGCGCAGGCCGGAGAGCTGGAGCCACTCGAACATGAAAACGCACAGCAACTGGCTCGACGCCATCGCAAAGGAAAAACCGGTGTAGTCGGCAGCGGGCAACAGGTGACTGATCGCGAAGATCAGGATGACCGCTGCGGCGCTTTGATAGAAATAGCCCGCGATTGCGAACAGACGGATCATCTCGGAAGGAGGCGACTCTTCGCGACAGCGGTTCTCTGCGGCGCCTCGGCCATCGGCGCGCGCACCGATGACATCCGTTGCTCGCGCAATTGCTCATACAGAGTCTTGTACGACGACAATACGTCTGAAAAGATCCACTTGTTCGTATCCGCAATAAGTCGCCGGCTTATCTCATCGATCTTGTGTGGATTCGCAGCGATCTCGAGCATGCTCTCGGCCAAAGACTGTGGATCGGCTTCGGTCAACCAGCCCGTTACGCCGTGCTTGATGACCTCCGGCATGCCACCAAAGCGCGTTCCGAGCAGCGGCCTGCCGGCTGCCTTGGCATCTGCGACGACGAGTGGGCCGGGATCGTGCCAGATGGAGGGGGCGACCACCACGTCGACTTGCCTGTAGAATTCGTCGGGTGACACAAATCCCATGAACTCGATCCGGGCATCCGGCGCCAGCTTCCTCAGGCGCTGCTGTTCCTCATCGCTCACGCGGCCGGCGATCATCATCCGGATCCGATCAGGCGGCAGCATTGCGAGGGTTCGCATGAGGTTGTCGATACCTTTTTCCTCGGTGAGCCGCCCAATGAACCCGAACGTCACCTCGGTCGTGCAGACGGGACGGGGATAAGGCGAGCGCGGCGGCTCAGTGGAGGCATTGCGGATGACAGTGCGGATCGGCGTCTCGGCAAACATGCCCATGTCGGTGTGAATGGAAAGGACGCGCTCGCTGACGCCGACCACGGCGCTGAGCCAACGCGTTGCGCGCTTGCGGTGATACGTCAGGATTCCGCAACTCGTGCACGTGCGCTCGCAGGATCGCCCATTGTTAAAGCGCGAGCAGCGCGGACAGGTCAAATAGTAGTCGTGGAGCGTATGAAGCACTGGGACGCCAAGCCGCGCGGCGACCCGCCAGATCGCGGTGGTCAGGCCTGAAAGATTGTTGGTGTGCAGCACATCCGGCTTGAAGGCCTGAATTCGCTCCGCGATCGTCGGTGCATGGATCTGCCAATCGTCAATCGCATGCCAAATGCTTCGCGTCATGACGTTTTTCTGCTCCGTAAAGGGCAGATAGACGTTTCGCACAGGTGCGGAATAGACGTTGATGCCGTTGCATAGTTCACGCGTCTTGTTCGGGCGCGGATGCGGCTCGGATGACTTCAACCTCATCGCCGCGTTGGGCGAGCCCCTCGGCGAACCGTCGTGCGAAGATCTCTGCGCCGCCGACGATCTTCGGTGCATGTGGTGTCGGATAAAGCGTGGACGTCAAAAGAATTTTCATGGAGTGAACCTCTTGTCGACAATCTCGACTACCGTGCCGGCCGTATCTCCAGTCCGGGAATGGCATCATTGTTGGCGGTGATCAGGACTGGCGTGCTCGAGACCGGCATCCAGACCCCGGAGGCTGGCCTTGCAGCCGTATCGCACGGCGTAGCAAAGGTCGCGCCTCGCAAATCCCCTTTGAGCCGAACCTCGTAATGTCGGTTCGGATCCTCTGACCAGACCGCCACCTTGCCTCCGGTTGTCGACGACGCTTCAATCGACACAACGCCGCTGGCGAGGTTTCTTCGTTCCGCGCTCAGGCTGGAGCGGATGAACGCCCAGGCCCCACGCGCCGCGCAAGCGATGGGCTTGGGTGAATTGTCAAAACGGTAGAGCCCGAAATTGTCCTCCAGTTCGGACGGATTCTGGCCGCTGTCCTTGAGTTCGTAGATCCACATCCCCTTGAGCCATCGCGCCGCGGTCGATGCCCACAGAATGAGCTGTGCCGTGTTGTCGGCTTGAGCCTGCTCGCTGACCCCGCATTTGTTCGTTGCCGTGGTCCAGCCCGTCTCAGTCACGTAGATGGGGAAATCCGGGTTGCCGCTCGCTTGACCGACGAGGCGATGAAACGTCGAAAGCCGCTCGATAATCTCGGTCGACGTGCGCTTCGCCGGCGCCATGCAAAAATTGTAAAGATGAATCGAGGCGCCGTCGGCGTATTGGAGGATACCGGTTTGCAGCATCTTCTCCGTCCACGTCCAGCCGGGGTCGTCGCCGATCGCGCCGACCACGAAAGGCGCATTCGGCGCCGCCCGCCGGACTGCCGGTTGGGTTGCCTTGGCAAGTGCCAGGTAATTGTCGGCCGAGAATGCAGGGTCTTTCTTCGCGGCCAGATTCCACTCGTTCCAGAGCTCGAAAATCGGATGCTGCCGCGCCACCGATTGCGCCGCAGCGGCCGCATAGTCGGCGAATCGCCGCCGGGCTTCGTCGGTCGTCGGCGGGGAGGAGTTGGGAACGAGATGATGTCCGAACGCGAGAATGAGGAGCGGACGGGCAACGCCGGACTGGACCTGTGCATCGAGCCTGGCGAGCCGCGGCGTGAACCCCATCCGGCGGCCGGCCAATTCGAAATCAGACCAGGGAAAATCATCACGAAACGCGTTGAAGCCCAATTGCTTGATCTGGCCAATGTTCACGGAAGGCACGTAGCCTCGCGAGCTCACCGGGCCACCTAGTCCCTGATGGGTACCGGTACCCAACAGGAACCTGTTCTCGAGCGGCTGAGCCTGTTGAGCGCATGCGGGGACGGATAGATAAACGGCCGCGATGAGGCTTGTGATCCAGATAAGCCTATTGCGACCCAAGGTACGGTGGCCTGCCATCGTCTAGATCATGCTCGCAATCGATTCTTGTGTGCCGCGACTCACCTCAAAAATGCTTCGAAAGATCCGATTGCAGTTTTGCCGTCTCCTCGAAGCGGATCTTGTTGTCGTCCAGGAGCTCGACATAGACCTGCTGCAATTGGCGATGGGTCTTCTGGACGTCGTAAAACTGTTTGAACCGGTCATAACCGCGCTGACCCAAAACCTTGAGATCCAGATCGAGCGCTCGTCGGAAGCCGTCGATGAGAGGCTGGACGGCGACCGGCTGGCAAAGCACGCCGGTGACACCGTCGACGACAATTTCAGGCAGCGCACCGCTATGAAACGCCAGGATGGGCTTGGCCGCCCGCATCGCTTCCAGGGCGACGAGGCCAAAGGCCTCCCAACGCGAGGGGATGACGACGAGATCGGCCGCCTCCAAATGCGTCTCGATCTGCTGACGATCGAGCCAGCCAAGCAGAGAGACGTTGGCCGGAACCGTGACGGCTTCGAGTTTGCTGACGACCGAGGCGCCGACAATGCGCACATCCAGGACATCTTCGAGCGAACGGGCCGCTTCAATCAGAAGGTCGTAGCCCTTTTGTCGGTCCAGGCGGCCGATGAACAGCACCTTAGCCCTCTTTGTCGTCCAGTCTGCCGCAACAGCCGCCGGCGACGGGCGGCTCCTTGATATGCCATTGTGCACCAGGGTGAGGCGGTCAGCGGGAATTCCCGCGCGGACTGCTTCATTGAACTCGTCGCCGGAAATGCAAATGATGCGGTCCGATGTGCGAGCCAGAAGTTTCTCTGCCGCTTTCGTCGCCAGATGGCTCAGGCGTCCGGTCTCTCGCGCGAACGCCCAGCCGTGCGGGCAATAGACGACGCGGGGTCCTTCCGAACGAGCTGCCAGCGCGGGACGGAGAACGAGCCCGGCAAACGACGAGTGAAGATGCACCACGTCCGGCTTGAGGGCGTCGAGCGCCTGCATGCTCGCGCGCAACATCTGGAACAGGCCAGAGATGCTGCGGCCAGATCTCTCGAACGTTGTGATCTGGCTCTCATCGACTGCAGGGAGGTCGTGACGATGATCTGACGGCACGACATAATGCACATTGTCGGCGCCGAAGCTCGCTTGCTGCCGCGGATGCAACTCGTTCAGGTAGCTCGCAATCCCGCCCCGGATCGTTTCCGCGACGTGCAGCACTTTCAACGGCTGCCTTGCCGCGGATTGCGTTGGCGAGCTGAACATTATGCATCCTTACCTGAGCATCTACTGATGCGACCACAATCCATCCGATACGTAGCGAGATTTAGGCAGCGATGTGGTCTTGTTGCGCCAAGGCGCTTGCACCATTGCAGCTCGTCAAAGTCAAATCGCGCGGATGGAACCAATCCTGCGACGATTGGTTGTCAGCCCTTGCGCAAATCAACCTTTTGCCCAAGAGCGCCGCGCTCAAAATTTGAGCGCACTCTGCCAACTTAAGCAGCGTTGCTAAGTGTGGCGCCCGCGCGAGAAATTCCAGCAGTGCCCCTGCGGATTTTTGCCACGAGTACAATGCGAGGCGATCTCGCTGTTTTCTTCGCTCGTGATCGGATATTGCGCCAACTGTTAGCCTTTCAAGCATAAGCTGCTTCAGCGCGCCCGCGTCCGTGGCGGAAAAATAAGCAGCGGCCTCGCCGCACGTTTCCATAACCGCATCAGCCGTTGACGCTATGACCGGGCAGCCGAAGACCATGGCTTCAAGCGGTGGTACACCGAAGCCCTCATAAAGAGAGGGAAAAACGAACGCCAGCGCGTGTGCATAGAGAGCGGCAATTTCGCTATCGGTCAGGCGTCCAGCGAGAAGCAGGCCTGAATCGCTTTTGCCCAGATTATCTTGAAATACCTTGCTGTTATCGCCTCCAACGATGACCAGCGGAATGTCGTTTCGTTCGAGCAGCCGTGCCGCCTCGATTGCAACGGAGAGGTTTTTGTTCTTGGTTTTGGAGCCCACAAAGAGAAAATATTTGCGAGGCTGAATCCCCAGCCGGGCGAGAATACCGGGATCGGGCGTTGTCGCCGCGAAGTGTTCTGCGCTATTTGGGAATATCGGCATACCCGCTTTCGACAGACGGAGCGTTGCCGCCAGTTCTTCGCGGGAAAAGGCCGATACGGTAGCGATTGTCGCCCGGCGTGCGAGCAGCCGATCCATCGTCCGATGAACGGCCAAGTAGCGCCAATTGAAGAAGTCGGGCCTGCGGAAGATCTGTGCATCATGGATGACGACGATGTGATCACGATGCAAGACTGGCCCGGAATTGGCCAGACTGATGAGGCGACCGCCGGCGGCGGCGCGCGCAAGTTCAATTTGGTCCCAGGCATGGCCGCTCAAGCGTCCGACCTTGCGAACCTTGATCCGGCTGAGATTGATTGCCTCGCTTGCCTCGCTTGGCGCGAGCAATTGCCACTCGGCTTGCCTGAGCGAGGCAGGCGAGTGCTCTGACGCCAGCAAGGCATCGATCGCCCTTGACCATTTCGGCGGCATAACGCTGAACGCCGGTCAGCTTTTGCGAGAGAAAGCGGCCGTTGATGAAGAGTTTCAATTCTATGCCGTTATGATTCGTTAATGCGACGCAGTCGTGATTTGCATTAATCAAGTCAGCGCATGGGTCCGGAAGAAAAGCAGCCTGAAGGCACGAAATTATGACGATACAAGTCGCTTGATCGCGGTTTGTCCGGTGCCAAGGCATATCCGCGGCATACGGGTGCAGCTGGGCTGTTGACCATGTGGTGGTCATGGCGGAGCTTGCAATGGCGCAATTCCGGAGACGCCGCCTGTTGACGCCCGAAGCCTTGCCCCCGCCCTTCCAGTCTGGCACAGCCGGGAGACGTTTTGGAAACGTTCGCGGATGTCTCGGATCTGATGCGCGACACCGGCTTTGCACCGTCAACGCCGATTGCGCACGGGGTTCGTAATTTTGTCACCTGGTATCGGGACTACTTCAAGGTTTGAAATGACGATGGACAAACGCATTATCCCCCTGATCATGTGCGGCGGTGCCGGCACGCGGCTGTGGCCGGCTTCGCGCGAGGTGCGCCCCAAGCAATTCCTGCCGCTGTTCGGCACGCGCTCGACCTTCCAGGACACGCTTTCGCGCGTCTCGGAGGCCTCGCTGTTCGATCGTCCGATCGTCATCACCAATGCCTCCTATCGCTTCATGGTGCTGGAGCAGCTCGCCGAGATCGGCATCGAGGCCGACGTGATCCTCGAGCCGATGCGGCGCGATTCCGGCCCCGCGATTGCCGCGGGCGCGGTGTTCGCGCAGAACCGCGCCGGTGAAGCCATCGTGCTCGCGCTCGCCGCCGACCATGTGGTGCAGGACAATGCCGCCTTCGTCGCGGCGTGCCGCGAAGGTCTCATCGCTGCGAGCGCCGGGCGGATCGTCACCTTCGGCGTCAAGCCGGAGCGGCCGGCGACCGAATACGGCTATATCAGCCCGGGCGAGGTGATCTCCGGCACGGTGCACGCGGTCGCGCGCTTCGTCGAGAAGCCGGACGCGGTGAAGGCGGCCGACTACGTCAATTCCGGCTATCTCTGGAACAGCGGCAACTTCATGTTCCCGGCCAGCGTGCTGCTCGACGAATACCGCAAGGTCGACGCGGCGAGCGTGGAGGCGATTTCCAATGCCGTCGCCAACGCCGGCCGCGATCTCGGCTTCGTGACGCTGGAGCCCGAGGCGTTCGGCGCGGCCAAGGCGATCTCGATCGACTATGCGGTGATGGAGAAGACCGCGCGTGCAGCGGTGGTGCCGGTGTCCTGCGGCTGGTCCGACGTCGGCTCCTGGCACGCGGTGTGGGAATTGTCCGAGAAGGACGCGCAAGGCAATGCTTCGCACGGCAGCGCCGTGTTCGAAGACTCGCGCAACTGCAACGTCACCACCGATTCCGCGCTGGTCGCGCTCGAAGGCGTCGACGATCTCGTCGTGGTCGCGACCGCGGATGCGGTGCTGGTCTCGCGCCAGAAGGATGCCAACGGCCTGAAGCGGCTCGTGACCAAGCTCAAGGCGGTGGCACCGAAGGTCACCGAGGAGCACCTTAGGGTGCATCGGCCCTGGGGCAGCTACCAGTCGGTCGACAATGGCGAGCGCCATCAGGTCAAGCGCATCGTGGTGAAGCCGGGCGGGCGTCTGTCGCTGCAGAAGCACCATCATCGCGCCGAGCACTGGATCGTGGTCCGCGGCGCCGCCCGCGTCACCGTCAACGAGACCGTCAAGACGGTGCACGAGAACGAGTCGATCTACATCCCGATGGGCGCGGTGCACCGGATGGAGAACCCCGGCAAGATCATGCTGGAGCTGATCGAGGTCCAGACCGGAAGCTATCTCGGCGAAGACGACATCATCCGGATTGAAGACGACTATCAGCGCTCCTGAAGTAGAATACCATGTTGACGACGCCAGCCATTCAGAGCCCGGTGGATCGGCAGCTTCGGTAAGTCTAGACTGCCGCCATGGGGCTGCTCATGACCGAGGACACGCACACGATCCGCAGCGGCCGCTTCGCCGAAGCCATCAAGGCGCCGAGCTGTCCTCGCTGATGGACGAGGACGGAATCGAATTCATCTGGCAGGCGGAGCGGCCTGGCCGCGCGATGCGCCGCTGTTGTTTCCCATCGTCGGACGTCTCGTCGACGACGAGCTGTGGCACCGCGGCTAGACGTACCGGATGACCCAGCACGGTTTTGTTATTCGAATCCAAACGCAAGCGCGGCACACCTACCTAAATCTTGGCGTGCAGTCACTCGGAGATGGGAAGGATCCTGCCAGGCATCCACACGAGTCCCAGAACAGCGAATCCGGCTTAACGAGGTGGTCCGCCGCCTTTCACTTACCGTGCGAGCCTCCAGCACTCTCGTGCAGATCGTGTCCCCGGCAGTTTGGTAACGTCGATCGCCGATAGCTCGTCGAGTCGCAGAGATCGGTGAAGATCGTAAGCTGCACGCGGGGCATAGTCTTAACATTTCTCGCCGGGCAGAAGCGGCGGGCGCACCTCAAAGCGTGTCGGCAATGCTGGTGGGTGAGCTGAGCTGAGGCGCCGCGGAAAGGTCGTTCATGTTGGCGAGCGCTCGGAAACTCCTTGTGCGGGAACGGCCCCACTCAGGACCGCGGCGGTGCGCGGGCCACGGACGGAGCCAGCTACCCACAAATCCAGCGCCACCTGCAACGGCGTGATCTGCAGGTTCGCCCACCAGGCTCGTTCATTGCCGTACCTATGCAGATCTTGGTGATGGGCGCGGCACAGCGGCACCGTGAACTCGTCGCTGACCTTGCGCCCAAGTGTGCTTGGCTGAGCGAATTTTAGATGGTGAGCGTCGCTCGGGGTTTGCTGGCAAACGAGGCAGGGCTGTTCTCGGACAAACAACAGGTGGGCCTTGCTGCGCTTGCGGGACGGCTCCTTGGGATGGGCCAGCCCAGCCTCGTGTAGCGATGCATGCAGCGCCGGCTCGGTCTCACCAACAGCACCCGAGAGAAGCTCCGATGAATTTTCGGGCGCTGGTTCGACATCGCTGTCCGAGGCACGGGTGACATCCTCAAGCTTCTTGTGATAGGCAACCTCGACCAGTCGGGCATCCGACTCGAGAAGAGTGTTCTTGAGCGGTAGGTTGGACTTGGCCCAGGCGAGGAGGGCCTCGTTAGCCTGGAGGGCCTCCAGTTGGCTCAACAGCCGCTCCCGGAGCTCGGCCGACCGCGCTGGCTCCAGAAGCGGCGCACGGGTGAGTACCGCCTTGGCCGCCTTGGCTGTAGGGCTGAGAGGTGCTTGCAGCTTCGCATTCAGCGGGCCGGCCAGCGCGTCGGGAGCATCCAGATCGTCCTCCCCGGCAATCCCGACCAAAGCGAACAGCGCATAGCGCCGTGCATAGGTGAGAGCGGCCCCCATCCGGTGCGGCGCCTCCACATCCTTGGCGGCGCAGACCGGCCACTCCGAGGCGATCCACTCGCCGGAGGAATGGGCAAGCAGGGTGGTGAGTTGGATCTGGGCCGTGGCCGCCTCAACCCGGGTGGTCTGGATGGTGGCAATCTCCTGCTGACTTAACGTCTTGCGAACGATCTCTAGCCCGGCGGCCAGCGAGGCGTAACGAAAGGTACGATCGTCCTCGCGCGGAAACGGCGAGCGGATCACCGCGGTCAGTGTCTTCTCTGGGTTTGTCAGTTCGGCTTGGGCTCGTGCGAGGGCTGCAGCGATGGCGCCGATCCGCTCACTGGCTTGGTGCATGGTCGCCCTCCGTAGGCTGCGCCTCGAAGCTGATCGCGCCCGACTTCGAGCGTTTGGCTTTGATGCCGTGGCCTGCGGCTTCCTTGGCGTCCTCCGGCATGAGCTTCTTCAGTTCGGACTTGGCGAGCTCATGCTGTCCGTGCGCCTCACGGGTTCGAAGATAGGTGGCGGCCAGCTCCGCCCAGTGGTTGGAGGAGGACATGTCTATGACCTTGACCGCCTCAAGCCGAGGTCGTGGCGTTTCGATGTTGAACAGTACAGGCGGCTCGCCGCTCTGAACGCAGCGCCAGAATTTCTTCTCGGCCGTGAGCAGCAGGTGCTGATAGAGCGGATCGGCTTGGACTTTGATCTCGACCCACTTGCCACCGCCGGTGATGATTGAGAGCACGGCCGAGCGGGAGGCAATCACCCACATGTTGTGCTGAAGCTGGGCCATGTGCTTGTCGGCGGCTGCTTCCTCGGAAAAATTCCAGGGCAGCATGAACTTGGCTTCGAACACGGCTCCAGTTTGCGCGACGCGGCCATCCAGTGTCGCGCCCATCCATCTGTGGATCGGGTGTCGGACCTTTCGCTGAACGTCTTCGACCGTATCGCCGCTAATGCGTCGAACCAGGCTCGGTTGAGGTCCTCGGTGATGCTGCCAAGTTGGACAACCAGTTCTTGGCTCAGGTCCTCGGTCTCGATCTCGCCCCGCTTCTCACGCCAAAGACGGACGAGCTTGTCTTCATCCTCTCCCATGATGATCCGGGCGTCGGACCCACCGACAAAGGCGCGGCGGTCCGATGAATCAGCTATTTGTTTGGTGCTAACAAACATGAAGAGCTCTCCTCATGAGTTGTATGAATTATACAATATCATATGAAATAGTCAAGAACAATCATGAAGCTCAGTAGCGCGCAGCTGCGGGCAGCCCGCGCCTTGCTAAGGTGGAGCGCACTAGATCTGGCCATGGCCTCTAAAGTGGGCGTCGCGACCGTCCGCAGGGTGGAAGTTATGGACGGAGAGATCCCGGTGACTGCCGCGAATAAGGAAGCTCTTCGGCGGGCACTTGAGGCGGGCGGCGTCGAATTCATCGATGAGAACGGCGGCGGTCCGGGTGTTCGTCTGAGGAGTTCGGGGAAGTAAAAAAGCAGAAGGTCTGACCACCCCCGGCAGCACCGCCGCCGCCGCCGAGCAGTTCTCACGAAGGCGGAGCCGTGCCGCCCACGAAGGCGCTCCATCGCGCGCTCAACCTAACAGGCTCCCCGGTAAGTGCCGATGAAGGTTCGGCTGCTCCAGTGCTCACGGCCCCACGCGAGGCCTTGGGTGAGCGCGTCAACCTGGTCATCGTGGCGACCTGGGAATGCGAGCAGCTCGGCCACAAATTCCTCCAGCCATCCGGCGCGTCGGGGAAGCCGGACTGATCCGCCGGCGAACAGATCGGTCTGCGCAATCAATCGCGCACGCTTGTCAGTGCCCGGCTTGTAGGGCGTCACATTGATGGATTGCTCGCGCAAACTCTGAATGAGGCCCAGACTGATCGGAGAGTTCTCGATCAAAAGCGTTGAACGACTATATCTCCGTTTGATCTCCATGATCTTTCGCTTCAAGGTTTCGAACGGAAACCGGCCACGCACCACCTCGAGAACAAATACGATCTCCTTTCGAACCAGCAGAACGACGCAGGCGGAATAATCGCCGGATTCGGTTTCACTGAGAGCGATATCCCAGCTCATCACGATGCGATCGCCAGGCTGCGACGAGATCTGATCGTAGGTCACGAGCCATCGTCTCTTGATGATCGTGCCACCAGGCGGGGTTGGACTCTGCTGGTATTGGGCTGAAAAAGCGATCGGTCCCATCTCGCGCTTCAGTTCGCGCAGCACCTCGACCGGCTCATGCGCAGGGTGAAGCAGTTCGCCCCGCTGCCGCATATAGGTGCGGCCACGACCGAGGTCAAAGCTTTGCGAGCGTTGCGCGATCGCTGGAAGATTTAGGACGTCGAAGCCGCCTTGCTCCTGCAGGTAGCCGACAAGGTCGTCTTGATGGACCCGTTGCATGACCACAACGATACGCGTGTTGGTCTTGTCGTCGCCGCGCGAAAGCAGGGTGGAGCGGTACCACTCGATGACGCGTGCCCGCACCGTGTCCGACATGGCGTCGCCAAGTTTAAGGGGATCATCGATGACGATGAGGTTTCCCCCGAGCCCTGTGAGGGTTCCCTCGATCGAGGTCGCGATGCGTTTGCCACGCTTCGTGGTTACGATCTCGCGGTCGGTCTCACGATCAATGCGCATTTTGGCAAAGCTAGCGAGATAGAGCGGATCATTGACCAGGCGGCGGAAGTCGCTCGCGTGGGTGCGCGCAAGAAGATCGGAGTAGCAGATCACGACCACGCGTTCCCAGGGGGAATGTCCGAGAAACCATGCCGGCAATGCCACCGAGGCACACAGCGATTTCAGCGAGCGCGGGGGCAAAGTGATGATGAGACGTCGGATGCGACCTGCAGCGACTTGGGACAGTTTGTAGGTGACGGCCTCGAGATGCCAGTTCGGTCTGAACAGGATTCCCGGCCGCACCACGCCAAAAGCGAATTGCGTAAACGCCGTTAGATCATGGGCAAGTAGTGCTTGCAGGACGAGGTCTGGAGCTGGCTCAATACGTGTCGGCGCGGTCATGTGCGTGACTGTTTGTCGGTTTCGTCTGGTGGCTCGTCATCCAACAACTCAGGTGATGCGAGCACCGGCGACGGTGTTGAGGAGACCGAAGGCTGCGTTTGCCGTGCGACATAAGCGTCTAGGATGGCCTGACGATCTCCGGTGAGAACATCCCCGAGGATTTTTTTTGGTTCCAAAAACTCAGAGCCCAAGCGTTCGGCGATCCAGAAGGCATCGTGACGCGCATGCCGGTCGCCCTTCGCAAACTGAACCGCTAGTTGCTGCATGCCGGCGCCCCACATCGTGATGACGCGCTCCCGCTCGCCCTGCGCCAGCTTCACTTTCTGGTTGAATGCGCGCTCGAATAGCTCCTTGAGATCGGGGATGAGCGATGGCGCCTTCCGCTTGGCGCCCTTGGGGTTGCCGCTCTGCCCGGGTTTGAACTGATGCTGTTTTGGCGGACGGCCTGGCCCAACCTTGTACGGCTCGTCCGCAGGAGGCAAGGAGGGGGAGACACGATTGAAGGCCGGTTTGCCGGGCCGAGAACCTTGCGTGCTTGACTTGCGTGCCATGCAACCTGTTTGGGTTATCGTTGATTTAGGGACTCAAGCCTTCTGCGGTCGGCAAGCCGGTTTTTTTCGACGTCACCGAAAGTCAGACCTTCGCCATCCAGTTCTGCGGCTTGGCCGGTGCAGCGGTGAAAGCGACGGATGATGAGGTCGCAGCAGGCGGGCTCGACCTCAAGCAGATTGGCGCGTCGCCCGGTCTTCTCGGCGGCAATCAGCGTGCTGCCGCTACCCGCGAACGTATCAAGGACAATGGCGCCCTGGCCGCTCACGTCCCGGATGGCGTCGGCGAGAAGCGCAACGGGCCGACAGGTGAGGTGCATCGACGACGTTCCGTCGTGGCCCGCTAAGGAGGCGCCCTCGGCATACTTCCAGAGATTGCTGCGATGACGACCGTGCTGGGCTACCGAGGAGGAGCTGAGATCGGCAGCGCCGCCATTCTTGAGAACGGCGATCAGCTCATGCTGCGATCGATAGAGACCACCCACTCCAGCATCGCGCTTCGCCCAAACCACTACGGTTTCGAGCGGCAGCTGTTCGGCTCTTGCCGCAGTGAACAGCTCGTAATTCAGCCCTCTCAAAAACACGAATATGATCGTCCCCGGCTTGGAGGCCCCTTTTGCAAGCCGCAGGGAGGACGAGAGGACCTCAGTGACCTCCATTTCCGACCTCGCGCTGGCCACAAGATTCCGGCGCGGATCAAGAAAAACCACATCAGCCTGTTGGCCGCCCATGAGACGTCGCACATCGGCGGCGCTGGTGGGATCGCCGCACAGGAGGTAATGACGACCCAGCTTCCAGAGGTCACCCCGGTGCGACACCACACACTTTCCCGGTGTGGGCAGTTCGTCGTCGGGACCGACGGGGTGGCCGTTCTCCTCCACGGGTTGGTCGAGACGGATGTCGATGTCTCCTAGTGAGAATCCCGTCACTTCAATTTGATCGAAGCCGAGATGCTGCAACTGCTCGAGCTGGATCGCGAGTTGCTTACGGTCGTACCGGCCAAACTCCGCCAGCCGGTTGTCCGCGAGAGTGTAGGCCAGTCGTTCCGCGGCAGTGAGACCGGACAGGCGTACGGCAGGAATCAGCTTCAGACCGAGATGCTTTGCGGCCTCGACACGGCCGTGACCCGCGATGATTTCCATTTCATTGGAGATTAGAACGGGGGCGGCGAATCCGAACCGCTGGATTGATTTTGCTATCTTTTCAATCTGCCGCTTAGGATGACCTTTCGCGTTGGTGACGTTCGGCCGCAGGTCCTGAGGGGACAAGTACTCGACCTTTAGCCGGTCCGATTCGGTTTTCATGGGGCACTCCCGTGATTGCGAAGTGCAAAATGCCCGTGGTGGACCGCAAGTGAAGGACGAAACTCGAGACGATTTGCGGCGAGTTTTGTCCCGTCGGCAGCCCTGGCCTCTATCGACGGTCGCCCCAGTGCTGAGTAGGTGCAATCTTCGGCTCGAAGCGCGCGGCGGGACACACCGTCGGTTGCACAGAATGCGAACCAACTAGAAATTGAAGCTCAAGCTTCTTTCGACGGCTTTTCGTGCAGCAATGTCGCGCGCTGCCCTTCAATCGGCAGCCGTCGCAACGCCACTTTGATTTGCCTCTCAATGCCGTGTCCCTTGCCCTCGATCGACAATCCTGTCGCCCGCTCGTAGAACACGCTGGCAAAGTCCACGAACTGGTTTTTCGCGTCGCTGCTCGGTCGCTCGGGCGAGAACCTTGCCCAAAATGCGAGCGCCAGGTCCACAACGTGCTGTTTGCGGTAATCCCGGGGGCGACCCGTTTGGGTCATGCGCGCCCTGCACGCCGCGCGGCGCATGTTTTTCACGGTGGCCATCACGACGGGCGCCTCGAAGTTGGCGTCGCGAACGGGCCCGAGCGTTGCAGATCTCCAGAAATCTCCATGGGCCTGTGGGTGGTGACGCCTCAATGCGATGAGGGCGGTGATTAACCGGTCAGCGGCCCGCTCAATCGCATTAAGCGGAGCATTGCGTTGGGCGGGGGACGGTCGCGGTTCTTGGGCGGCAAGAGCGCGAGAAGCTGCTAACGCACTTTCGATCCAAGCACGGGCCTTGGGATCACCGGTCGAAACACCAGCCAACTTCAGCAGTTCGTTGATCGTCTCATCATCCGATCGCCTGGCCGGCATTTGTATCACCTATTGCTCGAGGCGCGTTCTCTGGCAGGTTAAAGCGCATCCGCCGGCTGCCAGAGGGATTGCCCGATGTTTCTGTTCGGGTTTACGCACCGTCCCTGCTGCCGGTCACGAAGCCTCCCTGCTGTCCCAATTAGGGAGAATGTCACGTAACCAGTTCAGGTATATGCTTGTTTCGGCAGAACAAGATCGCGGTGTCCCTGCATTCTGGCGAAAATCGCGCTGCATATTCAAGAATTGCAGGGATGGGGATGGGAGGGTTCCAAAACACAGCGCCTAGGGTCTGTTGGGATTCATCTGGAGTTTATCGCGGCCGCGGCCAGATAGATCATTGAAGTGAAGCTCTGGTCGGTCTTGTCGGCGCGCATTGCGATGCGCTTGAATTCCTTGAGCTTGCCGAAGAAGTTCTCGATGAGATGCCGCCATTTGTACATCTCCTTGTCGATGGCGAGAGGCTGTGCACGGCGCGGATGCTGGGAGATGACGACTTTGGCGCCACGCGCTTCGAGTTCGGCGATGATGGCGTTGCTATCGAAGGCCTTATCAGCGATCAGCGCGTTGAAGGCCAATCCCTCGATGAGCGGCGGCACGCCCACCGTATCGAAACGCTGTCCCGGCAGGAGCACGAAGCGCACGAGATTGCCGAGCGCATCGGTGAGCGCCAGAATTTTGGTGGTCATGCCGCCTTTCGAGCGGCCGATCGCCTGGCTTTGCGTCCCCCTTTTGCGCCCTGACCGTGGCGGTGGACCTTGACGATGGTGGCGTCGACCATGGCGTATTCCATGTCGGGATCGTCGGAGATGGCCTCGAACAGCCGCTTCCAGACATCCGCCTTCACCCAGTCGCGAAAGCGCGTGAATGTGCTATTCCAGTGGCCGAACATCACCGGCAGATCCCGCCAGGGACTGCCGGTTCGGGCGATCCACAGAACGGCCTCGACAAACAGTCGGTTGTCCTTGCCGCTGCGGCCCGGATCTCCCGGCTTGCCAAGACAATGCGGCTCCATCTTCGCCCATTGGGCGTCAGTCAAAACGAATCGGTCCATCCCAAGCTTGAATCACAACCAAGCCCCGATGAGAATCCTGAATCCCAACAGACCCTAGCTGGTGAATTAAAAATCTGGATCGCCTCCGGTTGCTGAACAGGTACGGCGCCTCCTTCAAGATTCCGGCCCTTCCCATTCCGGCTTTTTTGGCCCACGCTGATCCAAGTGAACTTCCACAACTGGAGCAGGGCGGTCTTCATCTCAGTTGTGACCAGCCGGCGAAAGCCGCCGCGCAGATCTAAATTGTTGACTGTGGATAATTGATCGGACTCTGTTTGATATGTCGCAAGCGAGCGAAAACACCCACGTGATCCGCAGCGGCGGGCTCACCGCGACCATCAAGGCGCAAGGCGCCGAGATGTGTTCGCTGACGAGCGATGCTGGCGTCGAATTCGTCTGGCAGGCGGCGCCGGCCTGGCCGCGCCATGCGCCGCTGCTGTTTCCGATCGTCGGGCGTCTCGCCAATGACGAATTGCGGCATCGGGGCAGGACGTACCGGATGACCCAGCACGGCTTCGCCCGCGACAGCCGCTTTGCGTGGGTGGAACGTGGTGAAAGTCGCTGTGTCCTGGTGCTCGAAGACAGCGAGACGACGCGCGCGCTTTATCCCTTCGCGTTCCGCCTGACGGCAACCTATACGCTCGATGAATCCGGTCTCGATCTTTCACTCGCGATCGCCAACACCGGCAAGGAGACATTGCCCGCCTCGCTCGGCGGCCATCCCGCGTTCAACTGGCCGCTTCAGCCGGGAGTGGCGAAGGAGAGCTACGCGCTGACCTTCGCGAACGCAGAGCCATCTCCCGTCCGACGTCTCGACGGCGGCTTGCTGCGCCCGGCGACGGAGCCAAGTCCCGTCAACGGCACCGTGTTGCCCTTGTCCGAATCCCTGTTCATCGACGATGCAATCATCTTCGACCGGATCGCGAGCAATTCGGTCGGCTATGCCGCGGGGCAGGGCGGGTCGAGCGGGCCTTGGCTGAACATGTCGTGGCGCGGCTTTCGCGAGCTTGGCGTCTGGTCGAAGCCGTCGGGCGCGCCGTTCCTCTGCGTCGAGCCCTGGCGCGGCTATGCCACTCCCGCCGGCTTCGATGGCGAATTCACTGACAAGCCGGGCCTGATGCACATCGCAGCCGGCGCAGAAGAGCAATTGTCATTCCGGATCGACGTCGGATCGTCCTGAAGTCGGGTGGCCTCCGCGCGTATCCCGCTGCGGGTTGACGACAGCCTAGATCTCGATCCGCGTGAGGTCCTCGCCGAGCACGATGGGACCTGCGTAGTCCCGCCTTACGTCCGCGAGCAGTGCGTTCAACATGGAATCGTCGGTGCGCGGCCGGTGATGGGTCAGCGCGAGCTTCTTGACGCCGGCCTTGGCCGCGACCTTGCCGACCGTATCCCCGCAGGCGATGGTGAATTTCGCAAGCCGGCGCAAGTGCTCGTTGTTGATCTCCGGCGTTGCGAGAAAGCAGCACTGGACCAGCAGGTCGGCTCCCTCTGCCAACCGCTCGAGACCGGGGCAAGGCACCGTGTCGCCGGAAATCGCAATGATCTTCCCCTCGGCCTCGAAGCGGTAGCCGAGACACATCCAGCGTGCGAGGAAGGCGGGCGGCATGTCGAGACCGTCGCCATGCGAAACGAGCTCGGCGCTGATCTTCCAGCGACCGGTATCGAGAACGGGGCCCGGTATAATGTCCCTCGCGACGACCGGTTTCCAGCCGCCGAAGCTCGGCTCGCCCTGATCCCTCCAGGTGATGTCCTTGTCGTAGACCTG
The DNA here is from genome assembly GCF_054056815.1 of Bradyrhizobium sp. LB13.1. NCBI lineage: Bacteria > Pseudomonadati > Pseudomonadota > Alphaproteobacteria > Hyphomicrobiales > Nitrobacteraceae > Bradyrhizobium > Bradyrhizobium sp. LB13.1. The sequence goes on from NZ_JBSRYQ010000001.1 coordinate 2,041,871, forward strand.
CGTGACCAGCGTATCGACGAGCCGTTCGGTATCCGGCGGCCCATAGATGCGCAAATCGTCCTTGCGCCCATGCATCCAATGAATTGAGCATCACATCGTAGAGGTCGCCGATGTGGTCGAAATGGTGATGGGTGAGGAAGACCGTGTTGATGGAGCCAAGCGGCACACCGGACTTGCTGAGCTGCACCATGACGCCGCGGCCTGCATCGATCAGGATGTTTTCCTCACCGAGCCTGATCAGCGTGGTCGTCGCCATGCGGCGCGGGTCGGGACGCGGGCCGCCGGTGCCGAGCAGGATGACTTCCATGGCATCTACTCCAGGTGCAGACTTTCGGAGCGTACAGTAGATTTGAAGCTGTTGGCGGGGCAAGCTGCAGCCGGCCGCCGGGGAGAGAGACGCTCAGCGCCAAGGTCCGCACATGATGCGCGGGATGGGAATTGTGGGCCAATTCATACTTAATGCGTCAAGATCGTGACCAATATTGTTTGGGCGTCACAACACGCCTAGTATTCCGGCAGGCAATGGGGGCTCGAACAACTCGTGAATGTACGTTCACAGGACGGCGCATCGCCCGGCGACCTGAATTTCCAGGTCGATTCGCAAGCACACAGGACATCCAAGATCGTGGCTGATTCCGCACTTCGGGAATTGCGTCCCGCTGGCCGCGAGCGGCTGATCGTCGTCGAAGACGATCCGGTGACGCGGACGATGCTGGTCGGCTATTTCAGCGAGAACAATTTTGACGTCGTCGGCGCCGGCTCCTGCGCGGAGTGCCGCCAGGCGCTGCGGGCGCGGACCGATCTTGTCTTCCTCGACGTGCAGTTGCCTGATGGCGACGGCTTCGATCTCGCCAAGGAGATCCAGGCGACCAGCAACGCGGGCATCATCTTCGTGACGCGCCGCGACACCGACGTCGATCGTATCCTCGGCCTCGAGATCGCGGGCGACCATTACGTCACCAAGCCGATCAATTTGCGAGACCTGCTCGCGCGCGCACGCAGTGTGCTGCGGCGGCGCTCGATCGACCGTAAGGCGGCGCGTAACCACAATTCGATCGCCTTCGGCGACTGGATCATCGACCTGACACGGCGCGAGCTGCTCGGCAGCGACGGCAAGCCGGTGGCGCTGACGCGCGCCGAATTCGACTTGCTCGCGGCGCTCGTCGGTGCCGACGGCAGGCCGCTCAGCCGCGACTATCTGATCGAGGTCGTCAGCAACCGCCAGGCCGAGGTCGACATCCGCACCGTCGATGCCCTGGTGGCGAGGCTGCGCCGCAAGCTCGTCGGCAGCGGCACGCCTGTCATCACCACCGTCACCGGCATCGGTTACAAGCTTGCTCTCAGCGAGCGGCTCTAGACGCAAGCGCAGCACAAAATGGTGCCGGCTGCGCCATTGGGTTCAGCCACTGAAACCGACGAGGAACCGAATGGCAAGAAACGCCGACAGCGCCACGGCGCCGGTAGCGACGATTGCAAACAGAACTCTCAAACTATTGTGCATGATCTCTATTCAAGTTCAGTTTCAAAAATGTTGTTCGTCCAACCGCTGCTCGTCTCAAGACAGGCAATTCTATTGACGTGACGCGACCCGTTTCCACTTGGCCTCGACGCGGGCCTTGATGAGGCGGACCCGGGCTTCCTGTGCTGCCCAATATGCTCTGCTCGCTACGGCCGTGCCTTGACGGTAACGCGCGTAAACGTCCTTCGGCTGTGCCGGTCCCTTTTGATTGTGCGCTGACTTCGAGACGGTGCGCGCCGTATTTGGCGCCGGTGCTACATCTGGGACGGTCGCAGCTTGGTGTCCCACCGTCGTCGAGTTCATGGAGACAAGACGATTGCGGGCACGATTACAATAGACCTGCGAGCGCGGAGTCATGGACTCCTCGTCATGACCTGCTCGATATTTCATCAGGGCACGGCAAAGGTCCCCGCCTGCCAGGCGCCATGCGCGGTTCAGATAGAGAACGCCGTAGTGGATGTTGATGTCGGGCTCTGCGAGCTCTGCGTTATTTCCCCGGAATCCGAGCATTGCTGCCGTTTCGGGCCGAATCTGCATGAGGCCGATCTCGCCGACTGTGCCGATGGTGCCCGGATTGTATCCGCTTTCAACGAACACGACGGCTTCCGCTATGTCGGCGGGCAGATTGGTCCTGGCCGTTTCCCTTTCGATAATTTTTCGGATCGCCGCCCGCGACTTCGGCGTCTCTCCAGCGCCGAGATCTGCATTGTGACCGCCAGTCGCCAACGTCGGTTCCACGTCGTTCAGAGCGCTGTCCTGAGCGTGCACGGAGGTGGATGCCAACCAAAGCGCAGCGATCGCAACGTGTTTCCACGTCGCGCGGGCATTGATGCGTGTTCGATCCCGCGGCATGGAGCACGTACTATATCCTTCGAGTTAACAACCGATTTTCTGGCGGCCCGGGGTGCGGCTCGGCTCGGAAGGCGCGAGCGGCCAACGGTGTAATGAGGCTATCGCGACCGCGAGCTCTGGTCGGTTGATGTGCTTTGAGCACCGCCGGCCAATTTGTCGTCGATCGCATAGAGCGCGCAGATGGGCGACCATTTCATGCAGGCGCCAAGCGAATCGCGCTGGGCGTTATCGGTCGTGTCACGCCCCGAACGCCAGCCGTAACCGCCGTTCGGCGACACCGCAAAAGCCTTGTGCGGCATGGTGCTGGCGAGATAGCGCGAGAATTCGGCGCGCGCGGCCTCATTGAGCTGGCCGGGCGGCGGCAGTGGATCGGGCGGGCTCAGGATATCATGGCCGAGGGAGCGCTCGCGCAGGAAGGCGTCGAGATACGGCGTCCACCGCGGGCGGCCCACCACCGAATAGAGATAATGGCCATCGTCGCCGTAAGGCGGCGCCGCACTGAATTTCGCGTTGCCGCCGGCGGCGCGAAATCCGTCATGGAGACGGTGCGCGAGATCGGGACCGAAGAAGGAATCATTGGTGGCATAGACCCACAGCATCGGCACGCGTGAGGTCTTGCCGAAGGTGGCGAAGGCCTGCACCAGCCCATCGGGATTGCAGACGTCGTCGTCATCGCGCGAGCCGCGGCCGCCGGCAAAGCTGATCGCGGCGACGAGGCCGGCCGGCGCCTGCGCGGTCAGCGCGACGGTGGCGAGCCCGCCGGCGGAATGGCCGACCGCGATCATGCCCGACGTCGTCACGTCGGCCCTGCGCGCCATCGCATCGATCGCCGCCCGCAAATCCGCCACCGCGACCGCTGCCGCCGGCAGGTAAGCGGCATTCGCGCAACCGCCGACGATGTCGACGCGGCCGCCCGGCGAGGTGCCGTAGCCGCGCCGCATCACGATCAGCGCGGCAAAGCCGCGCCGGGCATATTCAAGAGCGATGCCGTAATATTTGTGCGCGGACATCGTCGCGCGATCGTCAAAACTGCGCGGCGAGCCGTGGCTGAGCAGCGCAAGCGGATAGCGCTTCGTGCCGGCCGGCCGGACCAGGAACGCCTCCAGCCCCTGCGACCCGGCCTCCGCCATGGGGATGCGCAAATCCTCGGTGTAGAACTCCGCGGCCATCGCATCGGCCACGATGCCGGCCGTCGCAAGCCAGGCAATTCAGAACAACCAAGAGCCTCTGAAACAGCGTCATGCCCCGACTCGAAAAGCCCCGATCGAAAGACCATAGCATGATCTCAGGAACGGCCGCCCCGCCGCGCGTGTTGTGCCCTTGGCGGGCGCCCGGCCGATGCTATGGTATTCCGCAATTTCTACGACAGGACGAGGTATATTCGGTGGCTGATGTTCATCCCGCGGCGGGCAAGCAGGCCTCGCCGGACGCGCTCACCAACATTCCGCAGCTGGTGACCGCCTATTTCGCTGGCAAGCCTGATGTCGCCGATCCCGCGCAGCGGGTGGCGTTCGGCACATCCGGCCATCGCGGCACCTCGTTCAAGAACAGCTTCAACGAGGGCCATATCCTCGCGACGACGCAGGCGATTTGTGATTACCGACGAGAAAAGGGGCTGACCGGTCCGCTGTTCATCGGCATCGACACCCATGCGCTGGCCGAGCCGGCGCTGGTCAGCGCCGTCGAGGTGTTCGCGGCCAACGGCGTCGACATCATGATCGACAAGGACGGCGGCTACACGCCGACGCCGGTGATCTCGCACGCGATTCTGACCTACAACAAGGGCCGCACCTCCGGCCTTGCCGACGGCGTCGTCGTCACGCCGTCACATAATCCGCCGGAGGACGGCGGCTACAAGTACAATCCGCCCCACGGCGGCCCGGCCGACACCGACGCGACCTCGGTGGTCGAGAAGCGCGCCAATGCCTATCTCGCCGATGGCCTCAGGGGCGTGAACCGCATCGACTACGCCAGGGCACGCAAGGCTGCGAACGTCCACGCCTACGACTTCATTACGCCCTACGTCGCCGATCTCGGCAACGTGGTCGATCTCGACCTCGTCAAATCCGCCGGCATCAATATCGGCATCGATCCGCTCGGCGGCGCCGCCGTGCATTACTGGCATCCGATCATCGAGCGCTACGGCCTGAAGGCGAGCGTGGTGAACGAGGCGATCGATCCGACCTTCCGCTTCATGACGGTGGACTGGGACGGCAAGATCCGCATGGATTGCTCCTCACCTTACGCAATGGCCAGCCTGATCGCGATGCGCGACCGCTTCGACGTCGCCTTTGCCAACGACACCGATGCCGATCGGCACGGCATCGTGACGCGCACCGGCGGACTGATGAATCCGAACCATTATCTCGCGACTGCGATCTCCTATCTGTTCGCGCACCGCCCGAACTGGGGCAAGGATGCCGCGATCGGCAAGACCGTGGTGTCGAGCTCGATCATTGATCGCGTCGCCAAGAAGCTCGGCCGCAAGCTGGTCGAAACGCCGGTCGGCTTCAAATGGTTCGTCGATGGCCTCCTCAGCGGCGGTTTTGGCTTCGGCGGCGAGGAGAGTGCAGGCGCCTCGTTCCTGCGCCGTGACGGCACGGTGTGGACCACCGACAAGGACGGCATCATCCTCGGCCTGCTCGCCGCCGAGATCATGGCGAAGACCGGCCGCGATCCGAGCCAGCTCTTCAACGACCTCACCGCCGAGCTGGGCGTGCCCCATTACGCGCGCATCGACGTCGCCGCCACCACGCCGCAGAAAAACATCCTGAAGTCCGTCACGCCCGAGCAGCTCGGCCTGAAGGATCTCGCCGGCGATCCAGTCCGGGCGACGCTGAGCAAGGCGCCCGGCAACGGCCAGCCCTTCGGCGGCATCAAGGTCGAAACCGATTTCGGCTGGTTCGCCGCGAGGCCATCGGGCACCGAGGACGTCTACAAGATCTACGCGGAAAGTTTCCGCAGCACCGAGCACCTGAAGCGGATCCAGGAAGAAGCGCAGGCGGGGTTGACGAAGGTGTTCGGGGCGCAAAAGGCGTAGGACAAGCGCCGGACTTGCCTCCTTCGGAGATGGTGCTTCAGCCGCGGCGATTGTCGCACGTCATGGCCGGGCCTTGTCCCGGCCATCCACGTCCTTGCCGTGCGACGAAAGCTCTCGTGCGCAGCGCCTGTTCTTATAGTTTCCTGCCTCTGTATACCATTAGAGAGACAAAAGGTATTTAGATACGCTGTTTCGCCCCTTGAACGATTTCATTCCTGCACTATTGTATACATAGCGTATTCAACAGCCTTGGGAGTGAGCCCGGTGACAAAACCCTTCCCGATGAACGCCTGGTACGTCGCCGCGTGGGATGCCGACGTGAAGCCGGCGCTACTGCCGCGGACGATCTGCGGCAAGCATGTCGTGATGTACCGCAAGGCCGATGGCTCGGTGGCCGCGCTGGAGGATGCATGCTGGCATCGCCTGGTGCCGCTGTCCAAGGGCCGGCTCGAAGGCGACACCGTCGTCTGCGGCTATCACGGCCTGAAATACAATGCGCAGGGTCGCTGCACCTTCATGCCCTCGCAGGAAACTATCAACCCGTCGGCCTGCGTCCGCGCCTATCCCGTGGTCGAACGTCACCGCTACATCTGGCTCTGGATGGGCGATCCCGCCCTGGCCGATCCCGGGCTGGTGCCCGACCTGCACTGGAATCACGACCCGGCCTGGGGCCGGAGACGGCAAGACCATCCACGTCAATTGCGACTACCGCCTCGTGCTCGACAATCTCATGGACCTCACCCACGAGACTTTCGTGCACGGCTCGTCAATAGGCAACGAGGCGGTCGCAGAGGCGCCGTTCGACGTCACCCATGGCGAGAAGACGGTGACGGTGACGCGCTGGATGCGCGGCATCGAGGCGCCGCCGTTCTGGGCCAAGCAACTCGGCAAGCAGCCCGGCAAGTCCGGTCTCGTCGACCGCTGGCAGATCATCCGCTTCGAAGCGCCGTGCACGATCGCGATCGACGTCGGCGTGGCACCGACCGGCACCGGCGCGCCGGAAGGCGACCGCTCGCAAGGCGTCAACGGCTTCGTGCTCAACACCATCACGCCCGAGACAGAGAAGACCTGCCATTACTTCTGGGCCTTTGTGCGCAACTATCAGCTCGGCGAGCAGCGCATCACCACCGAGATCCGCGAAGGCGTCTCCGGCATCTTCCACGAGGACGAGCTGATCCTCGAGGCGCAGCAGCGCGCGATGGACGAGAACCCCGATCGCATCTTCTACAACCTCAACATCGACGCCGGCGCGATGTGGACGCGTAAGCTGATCGACAGGATGGTGGCGAAGGAAAACCCGCCGCAGCACCTCCAGGCCGCGGAGTAAGCGTATGGCCGAGCGTGAGGTTGACCGCTCTGTCTCGCAGACCGTGAAGGCGCAGCTCGCGCTGCGCGACCAGATCCTCTCGGGCGCGTTGCGGCCCGGCGAGCGCATCTCCGAACTCCAGGCGGTCGAGACGACCGGCGCCTCGCGCACCCCGGTGCGCATGGCGCTGGTGCGGCTGGAGGAGGAGGGGCTGCTGGAGGCGATCCCCTCCGGCGGCTTCATGGTGAAGGCGTTTTCGGAGCGCGACATCTCCGATTCCATCGAGCTGCGCGGCACGCTGGAAGGGCTCGCCGCACGCTTCGCCGCCGAGCGCGGCGTTTCCGCGCGCGAGCTCGTGCCACTGAAGGAATGTCTGGCCGCGATCGACGAGTTGCTGCGCCAGGTCCCGATCTCGGTCGATGCCTTCTCGTCCTATGTCACGCTGAATGCGCGCTTCCACGCACTGCTCACGGAATTGTCGCGCAGTCCGCCGCTGATCCGGCAGATCGACCGCGCCTCGGCGCTGCCGTTTGCATCCCCGAGCGGTTTTGTGATGGCGCAATCGGCGCTGCCGGAAGCGCAGCAGATCCTGATCATCGGGCAGGAGCACCACCGCGTCGTGATCGACGCCATCGAGAATCGCGAAGGCGCGCGCGCTGAAGCGATCATGCGCGAGCATGCGCGGCTCGCGGTGCGCAATTTGCGGCTTGCGCTGCGCAACCGGACCCATCTCGACCTCCTGCCGGCGCTCGCGCTGATCAAGTCCGCAACCGATTGAGGGCAGTCACCATGCGCTTCATCGAAACCTGGATTCCGGCCACGCTCGTGTCGACGCGCGATCTTGCGCCGGGCATCCGCGAATTCCTGATCCTGCCGGATCAGTTCGACGGCGCTGCCTATCCGGTCGGCAGCCACATCAATGTCAGCGTCACCATCGATGGGCAGCCCGAGACGCGGTCCTATTCGCTGGTCGGCGAAGCCTCGTCGCGCGGCTTGAAAATCGCGGTGCGCCGCGCGGAGGATTCGCGCGGCGGCTCGCGCTATATGTGGTCATTGCAGCCGGGCGCGCGGCTCGACATCACGACGCCCGCCTCGCTGCTCGCGGTCGACTGGGCGCGCCAAAACTACTGTCTGATCGCCGGCGGCATCGGCATCACGCCGATCCTCGGCGCCGCGCAGGCGCTGGCGCGGCGCGGCGCCGATGTGGTGTTGCACTATGCCGTGAGTTCGCGCAACGACGCTGCCTATGTCGACGATCTTGCAAGTCTGCTTGGTGATCGTCTGGTGGTTCATGCGAGCAACGAAGGCCGCCGGCTCGATCTCGACGCGCTGTTTGCGTCATTGGCGCCGGGCACGCTGGTGCTGTTCTGCGGCCCGATGCGGATGCTGGATGCCGCGCGACACGCCTGGATCGGCGCGGGCCATCCGCTTCCGGATCTCCGCTACGAGACTTTCGGCTCCAGCGGCACGCTGCCGACCGAGGCATTTCGCGTGCGCTTGAAGGGCTCCAACGTCGAGCTGGAGATCCCGCGCGAACGCTCGATGCTGGACGTGCTCAACGCCAGCGGCCACGACGTGATGTACGATTGCAAGCGCGGCGAATGCGGCCTGTGCGCCATCGACGTAGTCGAGGTCGACGGCGAGATCGACCATCGCGACGTCTTCTTCAGCGACCATCAGAAGCAAAGCAACCAGAAGATCTGCGCCTGCGTCTCCCGCGCGCGAGGGACGATCACCATAGACACGCTGTTGCGCGCGGATGCGATTTGAGGGGGACTGTAGCGGGATCTATTTGGGCGGAATGGACGGGGCCGCGGGCTCACTCGACCTCTCCCGCTTGCGGGAGAGGTCGGCGCGCAGCGCCGGGTGAGGGCTCTCTCCGCTTGGGGGTTGTCCCGTTTCGGAAATACCCTCTCCCCAACCCTCTCCCGCAAGCGGGAGAGGGAGCGCACCTTCTCCGTAGCAGCACCAATCCTACTCCTAACGCGCGCTACGCCGCGTAACTCGCCCGAAGCTTCTTCGGATCCAGCAGCGCTAGAACATGATCCGCCGACACCGGCCGGCTGATCAGATAACCCTGCACTTCGTCGCAACTGATCTGGCGCAGATATTCGAGCTGGTCCGCGGTCTCGACCCCTTCGGCGACCACGTCGATGCGCAGGTCGCGTGCGAGGCCGATGACCGACTTTACGATTGCGGCGCAGTCCGGCTGCACCAGCATGTCGCGGATGAACGATTGGTCGATCTTGATGCGGCTGAACGGCAGCTTGCGCAGGTAAGTCAGCGAGGAGAAGCCGGTGCCGAAATCGTCGAGCGCAACCGTGACGCCGAGCTCCAGCAGCGCGTTCAGGACCGACGCGGCGGAACCGTATTTCGACAGCAGCATCGATTCGGTGATCTCGATCTCGAGCCGGTGCGGCGCGATCTTCGCGTCCGCAAGCGCCTGCACGATGATCTGGAGGATGGCTGTGTTGTGAAACTGCGCGGCCGAAAAATTGACGGCGACCCTGATCTCCTCGGGCCATTCGGCAACCGTCGCGCAGGCGCGGCGGATGACCCATTCGCCGATCTCGTGGATCAGCCCGGTCTCCTCCGCGATCGGTATGAATTCGCTCGGCGGCACCAGTCCACGCTGGGGATGTTGCCAGCGCAGCAGCGCCTCGAAGCCGGTGATGCGGTTGTCGCCGAGGTCGAGGAACGGCTGGAACACCAGGAGCAGCTCGTCTCTGGCGATGGCGCCTTCCAGATCCGATTGCAGCGCCTTGCGGTCGCGAGACACCTTGTCGTCGCTGGCCTCGAAGAAACACACTGTGCCGGGGCCCGCTTTCTTGGCACGGTAGAGCGCGGCATCGGCATTCTTCATGACGTCAAGCGGTGTGTTGCCGTCCCGCGGTGCGAGCACGATGCCGACGCTGGTCGCGCCGACGACCTGGCGGCCCTCGATCTGGAACGGTTCGTCGAACGCCGCGATGAAGCGCTCGGCGATCTCGAGCGCATCCTCCGGCCGTGCCAGATTGGCCATCACCAGCGCGAACTCGTCGCCGCCGATGCGTGCGACATGCTCGGCCGCGCGGGTGCAGCGTTGCAGGCGGCTTGCGATCTGGACCAAAAATTCGTCGCCGGCGGGATGGCCGAACTTGTCGTTGACCTCCTTGAAGCGATCGAGATCGAGCAGAAGCACCGCGAATTCCTCGCCGGACAGAGCGAGCCGCTTCAAGGCAGCATCGAGCGTTTCGTTGAAGGCGACCCGATTGGGCAGATGGGTCAGAGGGTCCTGCCGCACCGTGCGCTCTGCCTCGATCTGCCACATCACGCGCCGTGCGAACGCCAGCGAATTGACGAATACCGCACGCAGCAGCACGCTCCCGTACACCACGACCAGGACGGCCATCAGCATATAGGCGGGATCGCCGTCCCGACCGAGGCAGATCGCGATGCCGATGAAGATCGGTGTCGTAAAAGCGATCGCCGCAATCGGGATCGTGGCGAAGGCCAGCGCGCCGCCGGCCAGCATGCCCGAGCAAAGGCAGGTAATGACGAGCTGGCCGCCGGTCGCTGCGTGGGCGAAGAAGGCGACCGGGACGATGCCCCAGGCAGCGCCAAGCACGAAAGCGTTGCGCACCAGCCGATGCATGGCCCGGCGCGAGACGAATTGCGGTTTGGTGATGCGGCGTGAGGCGTGCGATTGCAGGCCGAACGCGATCGCGGCGCCGGCCACGGCGACCGCCCAGATCAGCGCGAACATCCGGTCGGGCGAATGCCACAGCGCAATAGCGAGTACGGCAGCATTGCAGGCGTTCGCCAACATGATGCCGACCGAATAGCCGAGCACCAGCGACATCTGTTCGGCGCGGATATGGCCGGCGACGGCTTCGTCGGTTACGGGACCGCCAAAGGCCGACAGATCGCCGGCGAACAGCCGCGCGAAATAGCTGGTCGTTTGAGTCCGCATTGCAGAGCCTAGCAGCATGGGCCGGTTGTCCGGCCCGACCCGGAGAATTCGCTGCAAACCTTTGACGAACTATGAATTATCCGAGCTTGCGACGATCACCGCGACCACTTCTGTGTGTTCGTCACGGAGTATCGATAACAAATCGATACAAATGCGCGGCGGTAACGCTCAGCCGAGAGCGGATACTCTTGAACTCGCGCCGCGACCAGGGCGCGCTCCACCCCTGTCGCGGAGCGGGTCAGAGGATCTTGTCGGGCCCGCAAGCGGACTTGCGGCCCGACGTCTCATCATAAGTCCAAGCGGCCTTGAATCAGGCGAGACCCTGTTCGACCAGGAAATGCGTGAGCCTATCGATCTGCCGGAAGTCTACGAGGGCGGCAATGTAGCCGTCAGGACGCACCAGCACCCAATCCCCCGGCGACACGGAATATGCCGCGCGAAAGTGCTCGCTTTCGTCGACGAGCTCCGCACCTGGACCTATGCAGTGGATGTGCAGTCCATTGCACGCCGATAGCGCTCCGCGTTTCACCTGATAGCCAAGCAGCGTCCAATGCGGCCCCTTGAGCAACCCGAACAAGCGTATGGGCTGTCCGGCGGCCCCGCGTAGCGGCGCATCCGGTGCACGGTTTCCCCCGCGGGGACCTTCCAGACGTCCCGGCATTTCCAGCGTCAGCGGTGATCCCGGATAGCCGATGTCGAGTTGCTGCACCTCACGGCCGCGTCTCATGTCGCCGCGTTTGGTGGCTTCCAGCAATACGGTGGCAAGGCCGAGCATGCTTGCAGCCACGGGTCGACGTTCTCTCTCATAGCTGTCGAGCAGAGTTGCGGAAGCGCCACGGATGACCGCCGCGAGCTTCCAGCCGAGGTTGTAGGCATCCTGCACGCTGGTGTTGAGGCCTTGTCCACCCGTCGGCGGATGAATGTGAGCCGCATCACCAATCAGAAATGCACGGCCGTCCCTGTACCGATCGGCGAGGCGCGCGTTCATCTGATAGGCCGATGCCCAGTGCGCGCGCCGGATGCGGATATCGTTGCGCCCCGTGCGCTCAGCGATCATCGCTGATAGCCCGTCGGCCGATAGATCGACTTCGCCTTCGAGCGGAACCGGTGCCTGCAGCTGGAAGAGCTCCGTCCCGGCCAGTGGACACAGCGCGATCTGGCGATCCATTGCACCATCGTTGAAGCGGTGCCACGCCGTGCGGTCCAGCCCCGTCAGGACAATATCGGCGACGACGGCACGCACGCCAAGCGTCTTGCCTTGAAAACCGATATCGAGAGCGTGACGGACGAAGCTGCGGCCTCCATCGGCGCCGACGAGGTAACGCACCCGCACCGTCTCCTCATCGACCGGGCCTGACAGACGCGCAGTCGCGCCGTCCTGATCCTGCTCCAAGCCCACCAATTCGCAGCCGAATTCCACCCGCCCGCCAAATTCGAGCAGGCGTTCGCGCATCACGCTCTCGGTCAGAAATTGCGGGATCATTAGCGCCATGTGGTAGGGCTCTGCGGGTGTCGGGGCGGTTTGCTCAGAAACCTCCGACTCGATGAAGCTGCCATCGTCCCGATATTTCCGCTGTGGCGGGTAGAGACCGCCGGCCGCAACGATACGATCGATGATGCCGAGGTCCTCGAAAATCTCCTGGGTTCGGGGCTGGATTCCCTTGCCGCGAGACCCGTGAAACGGACCGTCGCTCTTCTCGATCAGCCGAAAGGATATGCCCCGCCGGGCGAGATCGATAGCGAGCGTAAGGCCCGCCGCGCCTGCTCCGCATATCAGAACATCCGCCTTGAATTGCTTTGTCATGGCACCCTCAATATGTGTAATATGCACGCATTAAGCAGAGGGCAATCGGGATGTCAAGAAGGGTGCAAAATACACATATTAAAAAACAGGTGCGCTCTCTTCACGAAGCGTTGATCGACATCGCCAGTGTCATGAATCGCCGGCAGGGCGACGACATGATGATTCGCGAAGCGGGCATATCGCTCGATCGCGCGCTGTTTCCGCTGCTCGTGGGCATCGAGCGGCGTGGTCCGATCGGCGTCGTCGATCTCGCCGATCGCATGGGACGGGACTACACGACGGTAAGCCGGCAGGTCGCGAAACTGGAAAGTCTAGGCTTGATCAAGCGCCGCGCCAGCGAAGCGGATCGCCGCGTCAGTGAGGCCACAATCACCCCGAGCGGGAAAGCCATGACGGACGCGATCGACAGGGCACGCGAACGGATCGTCGCGGCGATGTTTGCGACCTGGGACGATCAGGATGTCGAGGACCTGGTGCGTTTGATGCGCAAGCTCGCGGACGCGATGATCGCGCCGGGCGACCCAAGCTGAAATCGATCACGAAAGCGCTGCCTGATGAGCAAGACCAATCGCGTGCTGTTTCTCTGTACCGGCAATTATTATCGAAGCCGCTATGCCGAGGAGGTTTTCAACCATCGTGCCCGGCTGGAGGGACTTGGGTGGCTCTCGTTCTCGCGCGCCGTGGCCGAAAAACTCGCGCCTGAAAATGTCGGGCCGATCTCGCCCTATGCGTTACAGGCGCTGCAAGCGAAGGGCATTGAGGCGGGAGGTGCTGCGCGGATTCCTGTGCTGTGCACGCTCGCCGACTTTGCGGACGCGGAGCTTGTGGTCGCGCTGAAGGAGGCCGAGCATCGTCCCATGATCGAGCAACGCTTTTCCGGGATCGCCAATCGCATCGAGTACTGGGATGTCGACGATATCGAATTCCTCGATCCCCGGACGGCGCTGGGAAAGATCGACGAACTGGTGCGGATGCTGATCCGGCGCATGCAAAGGTAGCGCTTCGCTCATCGCCCCAACTGTCATGCCCCGCGAAGGCGGGGCATCCAGTACGCCGCGGCTTCTCGGTTCCAGCGCGCTGTCTCGGAGTACTGGATCGCCCGGTCAAGCCGGGCGATGACACCGGTGTCCGGGAGGCGCTGTCACCGCCCCAGTTGCTTCGGGTCGTAATAGAACCGTTCTTCGATCAACTGATCGCCCCGCCACGTCTGCCATGCGATCTCATCCAACGTTCGGATGATGCCTTCGGCGCTGGTGAAGCTGAAACTCCAGCGCGTCGCGACATGGTCGCCCTCGATCAGGCTTGGCCCGATGCGGACCGCCTTGACCTCCCTGGAGGCGGACAGCACGCCGCGCTCCTTGGCGACGAGCTTGTCGCGGCCGACCGTTGGTGCTGCGTTGTTCTCGTAGGTCGCAGCCTCGGGCGTATAGAACTGCTCGATCGCGCCGATGAAATCCCCGGTCTCCAATCGCTTGGCAAAAGCTTCGACGACGTCACGGCTCGGCATGGCACACCTCACGAATAACCGACTGATAGTCGGTAAATACCGACTGGTAGTCGAAAAGTCAACTGGCTGCCTGTGCCGAATTGGATTAGACGAAGACTCATGGCGAAACAGGCGGAGCGGCGGGCAGCGACTTCGGAGGCGATCCTGACGGCGGCGCGCCGCTTGTTGGGAGCACAAGGATTTGGCGCGACGACGATGGACGAGATCGCCGAAGCCGCCGGCGTCGCCAAGGGCGCGGTCTATCATCACTTCAAGACCAAGGAGGCGGTGTTCGAAGCGGTGTTCGACCAGGTCTCGCGCGATCTGGTCGCCGAGATCGACAGCGCCGCGCGCGCCGAAAAGGATGTGCTCGCCGCGATGGTCGCCGGCACTCAGCATTATTTCGCGGCGACCGCCAAGGGCTCGACCGGTCAGATCATCCTGCGCGACGGCCCGGCCGTGCTCGGCTGGGAGCGCTGGCGCGAGATCGACGCCAAACATTTCGGCGGCAAGCTGCCGCGTGCGATTGCGGCGGCGATGGAGGCCGGGCTGATCGCACGGCAGCCGGTCGAGCCGCTGGCCCGGCTGCTGCTCGGTGCGGTGACGGAGGCCGCGGTCGCCTGCGCCGGGCGCGCGGATATCGCAAGGGCAGGGGCGGAATACGCCCGTGCGTTCAAGTCGCTGGTCGAGGCGCTGCGCGTCGCTGCATGATCGTGCTAAGTGACGAAACGGAAACGCCCACACCAACAAAAAGAACAGCAGCGCATGAACGCAACTTCCTCCCTCGCGCCCTCCGATCCTGAATTCGACTACATCATCGTCGGTGCCGGCTCCGCCGGCTGCGTTCTCGCCAACCGGCTGTCGGCGAACGGCAAGCATAGCGTTTTGCTGCTTGAAGCAGGCCCGAAGGATTCCAACATCTGGATCCACGTGCCGCTCGGCTACGGAAAGCTGTTCAAGGAAAAGACCGTCAACTGGATGTACCAGACCGAGCCGGAGCCCGAGCTGAAGGGGCGCCAGGTGTTCCAGCCCCGCGGCAAGACGCTGGGGGGATCGAGCTCGATCAACGGCCTGCTCTATGTCCGCGGCCAGCACGAGGACTATGACCGCTGGCGCCAGCGCGGCAACACCGGCTGGGGCTATGACGACGTGCTGCCCTATTTCAAGAAGGCCGAGAACCAGTCGCGTGGCGCCGATCAATATCACGGCAGCGGCGGCCCGCTGCCGGTGTCCAACATGGTCGTGACCGACCCGCTGTCGAAGGCCTTTATCGACGCGGCGGTCGAGAAAGGCTTGCCCTACAATCCTGATTTCAACGGCGCCACACAGGAAGGCGTCGGCCTGTTCCAGACCACGACGCGCAACGGCCGTCGCGCCTCGACGGCGGTGGCCTATCTTGGCCCCGCCAAGACGCGCGGCAATCTCAAGATCGAAACCGGCGCGCTCGGCCAGCGCGTGCTGTTCGAGGGCCGTCGCGCGGTCGGCGTCGAATACCGTCAGGGCGCGACGGTGCGCCGCGCCCGCGCGCGCAGGGAGATCGTGCTGTCGAGCGGCACCTACAACTCGCCGCAGCTGCTCCAGCTCTCCGGCGTCGGTCCCGCCGACCTCCTGCGCAAGCACGGCATCGACATCGTGCTGGACGCGCCGGGCGTCGGTCACGACCTCCAGGACCACATGCAGGTCCGCATCGTGATGCGCTGCTCGCAGAAGATCACGCTGAACGACACCGTCAATCACCCGCTCCGCCGCACGATGGCCGGCGCGCGCTATGCGCTGTTCCGGAAGGGTTGGCTGACGATCGCGGCCGGCACGGCGGGCGCGTTCTTCAAGACCAGTCCGCGGCTGGCCTCGCCCGACATCCAGGTCCACTTCCTGCCGTTCTCGACCGACAAGATGGGCGAGAAGCTGCATGATTTCTCCGGCTTCACGGCGTCGGTGTGCCAGCTCCGTCCCGAAAGCCGGGGGACCTTGCGCATCAGAAGCGCCGACCCGACCGTGCCGCCCGAGATCCGCATCAACTACATGTCGACAGAGACCGACCGCACCACCAATGTCGAAGCTCTGAAGATCCTGCGCAAGATATTGCATGCGCCGGCGATGAAGCCGTTCGTGGCTGGCGAGTACGATCCCGGGGCGAAGGTATCCACGGATGCCGAGCTGCTGGATTATTGCCGTGAGCGGGGCAGCACCATCTACCATCCGACCTCGACCTGTCGTATGGGCAATGATGCGCTCGCGGTGGTCGACCAGCGGCTGAAGGTGAGGGGGCTCGAAGGCCTTCGCGTGGTCGACGGCTCGATCATGCCGGACCTCGTGTCGGGGAACACCAATGCGCCGATCATCATGATCGCCGAAAAGGCTTCCGACATGATATTGGAGGATGCGCCATAAGGCATGATCCGGAAAAGTGGGAACCGGTTTTTCCGATAAGATCATGCCCCAAACAAGGGACCAGCGCATCGAGAAGGAGCATACGGCTTGGCTACGCGACTCAAGATCGGCACACGCAAGAGCGCGATGGCGCTGGCACAGACGGAAGAGATCGCGCGCCGCCTGATCGCTGCCATGCCCGATCTCGACGTCGAGATCGTCAAGTTCGACACCACGGGCGATCTCGACCAGACCAGCAAGCTGTTGCCCCATGGCGGCAAGGGCGGTGCCTTCGTGGCGCAGATCCGCGCCGCCGTGCTGTCGGGCGAACTCCATGCGGCGATGCATTCGCTGAAGGACATGCCCGGCAACGAAGACACGCCGGGCCTCGTGATCGGTGCCACGCTGTCGCGCGATCCCGCCCATGACGCGCTGGTGCTGCGTGACGGCGTGACGGTCGAGGCGCTGCGCCAGTCGGGCGGCAAGGGCTTTAAAGTCGGCACCAACGCCGTGCGCCGTGCCGCCTATGCGCGGCGGCTATTCCCCGACGTCGAGATCATCCATTTCCGCGGCGCCGCGGACACGCGCGTGCGAAAACTCGACAATGGTGAGAAGCAGCGCCTGCCGGATGGCGGAGCGGTGGGACCTGCGGATGCGCTGATCATGGCGCGGTCGGGTCTTGACCGCGTCGGCCTTTGGCAGCGCATCGCCTACGAGTTTACCGCGGCGGAGATGCTGCCCGCGGCGGGCCAGGGCATCGTCGCGGTCGAATGTGCCGCGCAGGACTGGCAGACAAGGCAAATCCTCGCATCGATCGACGATCCCTCCGCACATGCCTCTGCCGATGCCGAGCGCGAGGTGCTGTGGGTGCTCAACGGCCACTGCAACTCGCCGATCGCGGGCTTTTCGACGATTGCGGGCGATCAGATGTCGTTGACCGCGTCCGTGCTCGATCTCTCCGGCGACACCATCATCGAAGCTTTGCGTTCGGGCCCCGCCGATCGCCCACGCGAACTCGGCCGTGCGGTGGGTCTGGATCTGTTGGCCAAGGGCGCCGCGGAGATCATCGAGCGTAGCCGGCCGCGCTAAGCTCTTACCGAAATGCTCATGGGGCGATGATGGTATCATGCGCCTGTTTTGCCCGACGGGTCAAACGGCCTCGTGGCGGCCGCTTGAGCCATGCCCGCCTAATTTTTTCCCAGCCTAACTTTTTCAATGACTTGGCTACTGTGCATGGGGTTGTTTTCGCGTTTTTTGTTTTTCCGCTCCCCCAGGCGCGAAATAAATCAACCCCGCACGCGCTTCAGCATCTGCTCGACATGGGCGATCGGCGTCTCCGGCTGGATGCCGTGGCCGAGATTGAAGATCAGCCGCCCTTGCGCAAAATTCGCCAGCACGTTGTCGACCGCGCGATCGAGCGCGGCGCCGCCCGTGATCAGCGCCAGCGGATCGAGATTCCCCTGCACGGCGACTTTGCTTTGCACGCGCTCGCGGATGAAGGCCGGCTCCGCAGTCCAGTCGATGCTGACGGCGTTGACACCTGTTGCCTCGACGAAACCGGGCAATTGCGCACCGGCGCCGCGCGGAAAGCCGATGATCTTCGCGTCCGGCACCTTGGCGCGCACGCCTTCGACGATGCGCCGCGTCGGCTCGACCGACCAGCGCGCGAACTCGGCGGGCGGCAGCACGCCGGCCCAGGTGTCGAAGATCTGCAAGGCGTTGGCGCCGGCCGCGAGCTGCGCCAGCAGATATTCGATCGAGTTCTCGACCAGCACGTCGATGATCTCTGCGAACGCCTCCGGATGCCGGTAGGCCATCATCCGCGCCGGCGCCTGGTCGGGCGTGCCCTGGCCGGCGACCATGTACGTCGCCACCGTCCACGGCGCGCCGCAGAAGCCGATCAGCGCGATCTTGGGATCGAGCGTACCGCGGACGATCCGCAGCGCCTCGAATACCGGCGCGAGCTTGCTGAAATCGGCGTGCTTCGCCAGTGTCGCGACCTTGGCGGGATCATCCAGCGGTTCGAGCCGTGGACCCTCGCCGATTTCGAAGCGCACGGAACGTCCGAGCGCATAGGGGATCACCAGAATGTCGGAGAAGATGATCGCCGCGTCGAAGCCGAACCTCCGGATCGGTTGCAGCGTCACTTCGGCGGCGAGTTCCGGGTTGAAGCAGAGATCGAGGAAGCCGCCGGCCTTGGCGCGCACCTCGCGATATTCCGGCAAATAACGGCCGGCCTGCCGCATCATCCAGACCGGCGGGATGACTTCCCGCTGGCCGGTGAGGACGTCGATGAACGGTTTTGTCGCAGACTGGGGCACGAACGGTCCTGAAGATGGTTACGGCTCCTGATACACCGCCGCAGCCCCGAGCGGAACAGGGGAACCAGCGCAACTGAGCCGCGTTGACCAGCCAACGGAGGAAGAGATCATGGCTGAGACATTCAACCCCGCCCCGCATGACAAGCATGCCGACGATCTGCACGAAGCGCTCGCTGCCGACCGCCACGCCAAGCTTGACGCCGGGCTGGAAGATACCTTCCCGGCTTCCGATCCCGTGAGCGCCGCCCAGCCGGCGCCCTCGAAGGCCGATGCGGATGCCGACAATCCCTCGCTCTGGAACAAGGTGAAGGCCATCTTCGCCTAGCAGCCGGGACGCCGGATTCCGACAGGTTTGCTAATGCCTTGTTAGCGATGTGCTGATGCCGGCGTCCGTACGACTACGGGAAACCGGAGACGTCAGCGCATATTGCTGCAGGCGTTTCAGAGTTCGATAACAGAAACGGCAGAGTTTCCGATCATCGGAGAATTCTGCCGCATGAACGCTGTGACCCAAAGAGCAAGAGCCGGATGGAGCCGCCTGCCGCTGCGGGCGGCTGCGTTCGTCGCGCTGACCTGCGCGGCCATCCTCGGCGTCAGTGGCTGGCGGGAATGGGCGGCGCGCGACGCGGTGCTCAAGGGCGCCGAGACCGAGATGGCGAACGTTGCGCGCTCGCTGACCCAGCATGCCGAGGACAGCCTCGATCTCCTGGATTCAGGCGTCGTCGGCGTCGTCAGCCGGCTGGAGATGGACGGCACCGAGCCGGCCACGGTCGCCAAGCTCAGAACCTTGCTGGAGGCGCGTAAGAAGGCGATGGAGCGCGTCCACAGCCTCGCCATCATCGACGACCACGGCAATTGGTTGACCTCGCCCGGCACGATCGGCTCGACGTTCAACGACGACGCGTTTTTCCGCTATCACCAGCTCTCGCCGAAACGTGAGCCCCATATCGGCCGCCCGGTGAAGAGCCTGCTGGATGGCGAGTGGGTCGTCACCCTGTCGCGGCGCTTCAACAAGCTCGACGGCAGCTTCGGCGGCGTGGTGCTCGCGACCATCAGCTCGAGTTATCTCTCGCATTTCTACGAGCAGTTCGAGATCGGCCGCAACAGCTCGGTGGCGCTGATGCACGGCGACGGCATGATCATCGCGCGCAATCCCAGCAACGACAGGTTCGTCGGTCGCAGCGTCGGCGACACCCCGCTATTCCGCGACGCCGGCCTGCAGCAGCCGAGCGGTGCCTATCATTTCAAGTCGCCGCTGGACGGCGCCGCACGCGTCAGCTTCTTCAAGCGCAGTAGCCGTTATCCGCTCGTCCTGCTCGCTACCGTCGACAAGGACGAGCTGCTGGCGCCCTGGCGCGCTGCAGCGATCTCCCGCATGCTCTATGTGCTCGCGCTGGTCATGCTGATCGCAATCATCGGTGCGGTGCTGGTGCGGCAGCTGCAGCGGGGCCAGCGCATGGCCGCCGCGCTGGTCGAGAAGGAAGCGCATTTCCGGCTGCTTGCCGAAGGCTCCAGCGACATGGTGACGCGTATCGGGCTCGACGAGCGGCTGCGCTATGTCTCGCCGTCGTCGATCCGCGTCGTCGGCTGGCGCGCCAACCAACTGATTGGAACGCCCGCGCTCGCCGGCGTTCACGCGGATGATCGGCCGCAGGTCCAGGCTCTCGTCGATGCCATGAAGCGCGGCGAGAAGGAGGAGGCGCGCGTCACCTATCGCAACGCGCACCGGCTGAACGGCGAAGTCTGGCTCGAATCGACCATGCGGGTGACCCGCAAGGACAATGGCCGCGCCGACGGCGTGGTCGCGATCTCGCGCGACATCACCGAGCAGAAGAAGCTGGAGACCAGGCTGGAAACCCTCGCGATCGAGGACAGCCTCACCGGGCTTGCCAATCGCCGCCGCTTCGACGAACGGCTGAAGGAGGAGTGGGCGCGCGCTTATCGCGACCGCTCCAGCCTCTCATTGCTGATGATCGACGTCGACCACTTCAAGTCCTACAACGACGAATACGGCCATCCCGCGGGCGATGCCTGCCTGCGGCTGGTGGCGCAGATCTTCGCCGCCGAGATGCAGCATCCCGGCGATCTGGCGGCGCGCTACGGCGGCGAGGAGTTCGCCGTGCTGCTGCCGAACACCGACGCCGCGGGCTGCGCCCGGATCGGCGAGCGGATTCGACGGGCGATCCGCGATGCGGGCCTCGTCCACACCAGCAACCATGCGTCCGGCTGCGTCACCGCTTCGCTCGGCGGTGCAGCCTGCCGGCCGGCGCTGGAGCGCACGGCTGGCGTTGTCTCGCTCGTCGAGGCCGCCGACCAGGCGCTCTATGCCGCGAAGGAGGCCGGGCGCAACCGGCTGATGATGTCGGGCGAGGTGACCAACCTTCTGCGCAAGGCGTCCGGTCAGTAACACCGCTCAATTCAATAATGTGGTGGGGGCTCATTGGCTGCTCCCGGCGCATTCGCCTCGGCCTCCTGCAGCCGCTCGCCGAGCTCCGCGATCTTCCGCGTCAGCGCGTCGATCTGCCTCCACTGCGCGGTGATGGTCTGGTTCAGCGTCTCGATCGTGTCGTCCTGATAGGCGAGGCGCGTTTCCATCGTGTCGATGCGCTCGCCGAGCGTCTTGATCTCATTCGTCACGTGCCGTGTCCTTGTCCCTTTCGCGCAATCCAAGTTCGTGCAATCCAAGTTCTTGCAATCCAAGTTTTTGCGAGCCAAGTTCTCGCAAACCATGGCCGAGCGCGACGCGCTCGTCGAACACGAAGCATTCGCCGCGCCAGCGGCTCTGCGCCTCCGGCACCTCTTCCAGATATTTGAGAATGCCGCCCTTGAGGTGATTGACCTCGGCAAAGCCGCGCGCGAGCAGATGCGCGCTCGCCTTCTCGCAGCGGATTCCGCCGGTGCAGAACATCGCGATCCTGCGGTGTTTGGCGGGATCGAGCTGCTCGGCTGCAAATTCCCTGAACTGGCCGAAGCTCTTGATGCCGGGATCGATCGCGCCGTCGAACGTCCCCATCGCCACCTCGAAGGCGTTTCTGGTGTCGAGCACCAGCGTGTCGGGCGCCGTGATCAGTGCGTTCCATTCGCTCGCCTCGACATAGGTGCCGACTTGGCGCGTCGGATCGGCGGCCTGATCGCCGAGCGTGACGATCTCTTTCTTGAGCCGCACCTTGAGCCGGCCGAATGGCATCGCCTCGGCGGTCGAGAATTTCAGTTCGAGATTGTTTAGCCTGCCGTCGAACATGTCGCTGTGCGCGAACTCATGGGCGAGAGCGTCGATCGCCTCGGCCGTGCCGGCGACTGTGCCGTTGATGCCCTCCTGCGCCAGCAGCACGCTACCCTTTAACGCCAGGCCTGCACAGAATGCGCGCAACGGCTCGCGCAGCTCGCGGTAATCGGGCAGGGCGGCGAATTGGTAGAAGGCGGCGACCTTGTAAATCATGGTGTCCGTTTAGCAGGCGGCCCGCGCCCGGAAAACCCGCAACGCGCAGCTCTATTCCCAGCGGGTAGCAGCCATTTCCCTGGTATGCCAGCATTGCCCCGGCGGGCCGGAATGTGTCATGTAAGCCCGGTTTTTCCGACCCCGGCGCACCATCCGCGCGAGACGCCCAACGAGAGCAAGGATTCGATGAGAAACTTCCATTTCCCCGGCAGGTCCACGGTCCACGCCACCAACGCAATGGTGGCGACCTCGCATCCGCAGGCGTCGCTCGCCGCGATCGAGGTGCTGCGCGAGGGTGGCACGGCGGTGGACGCGGCGGTGGCGGGCTCGGCGCTGCTCGGCGTGATCGAGCCGCAATCGACCGGCATCGGCGGCGACTGCTTTGCGCTGATCCAGCCGCGCGGCGAAGGCAAGATCATCGCCTATAACGGCTCCGGCCGCGCCCCCAAGGCGGCGAACGCCGATTGGTATATCGAGCGCAAGATCAACTCCGTGCCGCTGACTTCGGCGCATGCGGTCTCGGTCCCCGGCGTGATCGACGCCTTTGCGACTGTTTTGCGCGATCACGGCAAGTTCGGCTTCGACCGGCTGCTCCAGCCCGCGATCAAGGCGGCCGAAGAAGGCTACGTCGTCGCCCCTCGCATCGCCTTCGACTGGAAGAACCAGTTCGAGAAGCTGAAGCGCGGCACCAACACCGAGCGCTATCTGCTGCCGCACGGCAAGCCGCCGGTGGCCGGCGATGTCATCCGCCAGGCGGAGCTCGGCAAGACGCTGCGGGCGATCGCCAGGGACGGTCGCGACGCCTTCTACAATGGCCCGATCGCGGAAGACATGGTGGAGACCCTGCGCGGAATCGGCGGCCTGCACACGCTCGACGATTTCGCCGCGCACGCCACCGAGACGACGACGCCGATCGGCACGATGTACAAGGGCTACGACGTCTGGCAGTGCCCGCCGAACGGACCTGGCCTCACCATGCTGCTGATGTTGAACATCCTGTCGCGGTTCGACCTGACAAAATACGCGCCGCTCAGCATCGAGCGTTTCCATCTCGAAGCCGAGGCCGCGCGCATCGCCTACATGCATCGCGAGCTGCATGTCTCCGATCCCGAGCATATGCAGATCGAGGTCGCCAAAATCCTCGCCAAGGAATTCTGCAACGAGCACATCGACAAGATCCGCATGGACGGTATGCTCGACCTGCCGAACGTCGCGCCGCCGATGAATCCCTCGACCATCTACATCACGGTCGTGGACAAGGACCGCAACGTCTGCTCGTTCATCAACTCGATCGCGCATTCATTCGGCTCGGCGATCGTCTCGAACAAGACCGGCGTCCTGCTCCAGAACCGCGCCGGCGGCTTCCGTATCCAGCCCGGTCACCCGAATTGCATCGCCGGCGGCAAGCGTCCGCTGCACACGATCATGCCGAGTCTGCTCACCAAGGACGGCCGGTCCGTGATGCCGTTCGCGGTGATGGGCGGACAGTATCAGCCGGTTGGCCAGACCCATGTGGTGACCAACATTCTCGACTATGGCTGCGACGTACAGGAGGCGATCGATATGCCGCGCGGCCTGCATTACGAGGGCCAGTACCAGCTCGAGGACAGCATGCCGGCCGATATCGTCGAAGGCCTGAAGAAGCTCGGCCACAAGACTACCAGCGTGGTCGGTCCGCTCGGCGGCGCCCAGGCGATCTGGATCGATTGGGAGAAGGGCACACTCACCGGTGGTTCCGATCCGCGCAAGGATGGTTGCGCCCTCGGCTATTGACCACCGCGCACGGGGTTCCCTGCGCACGATCAGGAAAAGTTGACGAAGGGCGACGCGGCATTTGCTGCATCGCCCTTTCTCGTTCGGAACGGAGCTCATTGCTTCAGGTTAAGGGGCGATGAGCGGTGCAGGTGTGCGCTGCTTTTGCTCGAAGCGGCGGAGGCCCTCCATGTCCGAAAAACCAGGTTCCGGACGATCCGGATTCGATCGGCGCGCCTTCATAGCGGGCGCTGCCGGCAGTGCGCTGGTCCCTATGACGGCGCGCGCGGCCACGCAGGATGCGAGCGTGTCAGCCGCGCAGGATCCGGCGCTTCCGGTTGATGTCACGCTGCGGGTCAACGGCAAGGACAAGCGCCTGCACATTGACGCCCGCACCACGGTGCTCGATGCGCTGCGTGAACATCTCAAGCTCACGGGCAGCAAGAAGGGCTGCGACCACGGCCAGTGCGGCGCCTGCACGGTGCTGATCGACGATCGGCGCGTGGTATCGTGCCTGACGCTCGCGCTCGCAGCCGAGGGGCAGGAGATCACGACGATCGAGGGCCTTGCCACCGACGATCATTTGCATCCGATGCAGCAGGCCTTTGTCGACAACGACGCCTTTCAATGCGGCTATTGCACGCCGGGCCAGATCATGTCCGCCGTGGCCTGCGTCAAGGAGGGGCATGCGGGCAGCGAGGCCGACATCCGCGAATATATGAGCGGCAACATCTGCCGCTGCGCCGCCTATCCCAACATCGTCGCCGCCGTGAAGCAGGCCGCGCCCGAGATCATGAAAGGCTAGGCGCATGCGACCGTTTTCGTATCAGAGAGCAACAGATCCTGACTTGGCCGTGCAGGCGCTCAGCGCTGCCGCGGCTGCGAACAATCCGTTGACGCAGGCCGCGGCACAGCCGCTCGCCGGCGGCACCACGCTGATCGACCTGATGAAGCTGGACGTGATGCGTCCCGCCGCGCTCGTCGATATCAATCCGCTTGCTAGCGGCTGGTCCGCGATCGAATCCAAAGGCGACGGCTTGCGGCTCGGCGCGCTTGCGAAGATGTCCGATGTGGCCGCGCATGCCGAGATCCAGCGCAATTATCCTGTGATCGCGAATTCCCTGAATCTCGCCGCCAGCGCCCAGCTGCGCAACATGGCGACGCTCGGGGGCAACGTGATGCAGCGAACGCGTTGCAGCTACTTCCGTGATGTCTCCTATGAGAATTGCAACAAGCGCAATCCTGGCTCGGGCTGTGCCGCCATGGATGGCGTCAATCGCATGCATGCGGTGCTCGGCACGTCCGATCAGTGTATCGCGACCTATCCCGGCGATTTTGCCCAGGCGCTGATCGCGCTGGACGCAATGGTCGAGATCACCGGCAGGTCCGGCACGCGCAACGTGCCGTTCGCAGATCTGCACAAGGCACCCGGCAGCACGCCCGACATCGAGACCACACTTCAGCCCGGTGAGTTGATCTCGGCATTCTCCGTTCCCGGCCGCTGGCCGCGCTCGGTCTATCTCAAGGCGCGCGACCGTCAGTCCTATGAGTTCGCGTTGTCGTCGGCTGCCGTCGCGCTCGACGTGCAGGATGGCACGATCAGGGACGCACGCGTCGCGCTGGGCGGCGTCGCCACCGTGCCGTGGCGGGCGCGCGAGGCGGAGGCGCTGCTGAAGGGACAGAAATTCGACGACGATCTGGCGCAGCGTGTTGCCGCTGCCGCTTTCGCGGACGCGCGGGGACGCCAGCACAACAGCTTCAAGATCGCGCTCGGCAAGCGCGTGGTGGCGCGCGCGCTCCAGCAGGCCGTAACGATGGAGGTCCGATCATGACCGCTGCAGCTCCCGAGCCGAAGGCAAACATGGGCCAGCCGGTGCCGCGCTATGACGCGGCCGCAAAAGTCACGGGACGGGCGACATATGCGTCCGACATGCCGCTCGACAATCCCGCCTACGCATTCCTGGTCACCAGTGCCATCGCCAAGGGCCGCATCGACGGCTTCGATCTCGACGACGCCAGAGGCGTCCGCGGCGTGATCGACATCGTCACGCACGAGAACGCCCCGAAGCTGAAGGAGTCGAAGCTGTTCAGCAATGGCGGCTATGCCGGCACCACGATCCAGCCGCTGAAATCGGCCGACATCGCCCATGACGGCGAGATCATCGCGGTGGTCATCGCCGAGAGCTACGAGGCCGCTCGCGAGGCCGCCAATCGCGTCAAGGTCAGCTACACGGCCGTAGCGCCGAGTGCGAGCTTCGACTCGCCGGGAACGACCACGGCTGCGGCGAAAGGGCAAAACTCGCAGTTCAAGGAAGACCCGGAGGTCGGCGATTTCGCCAAGGCGTTCGACCAGGCTGAGGTCAAGCTCACCGCCTCCTATGACACGCCGACCCAGCACCACAACCCGATGGAGCTGTTTACGACGAGCTGCGCCTGGATGGGCGATAACCTCGTCATCCATGAGGGCAGCCAGTATGTCTATGGCCTGAAGAACGGCGTCGCCGAGCAGCTCGGCATCGACGCCGACAAGGTCCGTGTCGTCAATCCCTATGTCGGCGGCGGCTTTGGTTCGCGCGGCTCGATGACGCCGCGAACCGCCATTATCGCCGGCATCGCCAAGCGCCTGAACCGGCCGATCAAGCTGGTGCCGACCCGCGACCAGGGTTTCACCATCGCGACCTACCGCGCTGAGACGCGCCATGAGATCAGGCTTGGTGCTGGTCGGGACGGCAAGCTGGCGGCTTTGAGGCACGAGGGCTCCGAGGTTTCGTCGCGTCCGGATGCCTATTGCGTCGGCGGCACCAAGACGACGACGCGGCTCTATGCCTGCCCGAACGTCAGCAGTCTGGTGTCGATTGTGCGCGCCGACCGCAACACGCCGGGCTTCATGCGCTCACCGCCGGAGGTGCCATATCTCTTCGCGCTGGAGAGCGCGATGGACGAACTCGCGGTGAAGCTGAACATGGATCCGGTCGAGCTCCGCCGCATCAACGACACCACCGTTGAGCCGATCGGCGGCAAGCCCTATACGTCCCGGTCATTGATGGCGTGCTTCGATGAGGCCGCCAAGGCGTTCGGCTGGTCGCAGCGTTCGCCGCAGCCGAAATCGATGTCGGACGGCGACTGGCTGGTTGGCTATGGCTGTGCCGCCACCTGCTATCCGACGCAGATGGCGCCGTCCGCCGCGCGCGTCCGCCTCCAGCGCGACGGCCGTACCCGGGTCGAGATCGCCGGTCACGAGATCGGTACCGGTGCATACACCGTCATCGCCCAGACCGCGTCCGAGCGGCTCGGCGTGCCCCTGGAAAAGGTCGCGGTCTTCGTGGGTGACAGCGACCTGCCGCCGGCGCCGGTTGCCGGCGGTTCGAACTCGACCGCCAGCACCTGCTCGGCAGTGATGATGGTGTGCGATCAGCTTCGCCAAAGGCTGTTCAAGGCCGTGATGCCGGGCGACAGCCTCGCCGACAAGGCCAAGGAGACTGTCGGCATCAGCCAGACGCCAAGCACGCAGGCGGCGAAGAGCGATCGTCCGCTCGATCTGGACAGGGCCTTCGACGCGCTCGGTGTCGGCGTCGTCGAGGAATACGGCGAGTGGAAGCCGGAAGGCGCGCCGCTGGACTCCTTCGCGGCCATGCACAGCGGGCACGCGCGCCTGGTCGGTGGTCACTCGATGAAGGACAAGATTGCCTATGCCTTCGGTGCCGAGTTCGTCGAGGTCCGCGTCAACCGCTTTACCCATGAAATCCGTGCGCCGCGGCTGGTGGGAGCCTTCGCGGCGGGCCGTATCATGAATCCGCGCACGGCGCGCAGCCAGCTCATGGGCGGCCTGATCTGGGGCATGTCCTCGGCGTTGCTGGAGGCCACCGAGATCGACGAGCGCAATGCGCGATACGTCAACGACAATCTTGCCGACTATCTCGTGCCTGTGAATGCCGACGTGCCCGGTGTCGAGGTGATACTGCTCTCCGAGCAGGACGATCACATCAACCCGGCAGGCGTGAAGGGCCTCGGCGAGCTTGCCAATGTCGGCACCAATGCGGCGATCTGCAATGCGATCTACCACGCCACGGGCCAGCGTATCCGCAAGCTGCCCGTGCGGCTGGAAAATATCGAGGTTTGAGGGGTGGAAACCGCATGCTCGTTGCGCTAGACACCTTCCGCCTCAAACGGAAGGTGTCTTATGCAGCGTTTACAGCGCGTGCTCCTCGCCATCATGTCGGCACTTGCGATCACCGTGATCGGCAGTGTGTCGACGTTCGTTTCCACAACGGCCTCGGCCCAGACCGCAGGAAAGACCATGACCACAGCTTCAGGATTGCAGATCACCGATAGCGTCGTCGGCACCGGCGCTTCGCCGAAGCCCGGACAGATTTGCGTGATGCACTATACCGGCTGGCTTTACGAGAACGGCCAGAAGGGCAAGAAATTCGACTCGTCGGTCGATCGCAACGAGCCGTTCGAATTCCCGATCGGCAAGGGCCGCGTCATCGGCGGCTGGGACGAGGGCGTTGCCTCCATGAAGGTCGGCGGCAAGCGTACGCTGATCATTCCGCCGCAGCTCGGGTATGGCGCCCGCGGCGCAGGCGGCGCGATCCCGCCGAACGCAACGCTGATGTTCGACGTGGAATTGCTCGGGGTGAAGTAAGCCCGCAAACAAAAGACCGGCCTCTCGGCCGGTCTTTCGCTTTCAGTCTTGTTTGTCTCAATGCTGGACGTGTTATTCCGTTCCGCGCTTGGCCGCAGCCGCTGCGCGATCGACCGCGTCTTTCGCGGCGTCCTTGGCGTCGCCCATGGCCCGCTGGCCCTTGCCCTTCACTTCCTGGACTGCGCCTTCACCCTTCATGCGGTCGGACCCGGTGGCTTCGCCGATGCCCTGCTTGGCCTTGCCCATTGCCTCGTTGGCGGTGCCCTTGATCTTGTCGGTCGTGCTACCCATGAAACTCTCCTTGCGGTTTGCTTACCGAGACAACGCCCGATGGCTATGAGGGTTCCGATTTTGGTATGGCTTGCGGGCGCGGCTTTGGGTTAGTTTGCCGCGCACGGAACCAACAGAAAGCAAGTCCCATGACCGGCCATGACCATCCGCATTCCCACCATGACCACGATCATGACGATCGCTGGAAACATGACGGCGTGCGCGTCATTCCCGGCAACCAGCTCGATACCAATGTGCCGTCGACGGCGGGCATGGACCGCGCGGCCGCGATCAATTTCGCGCGCGTCGGTGCGCAGAAATTGTGGGCGGGCACGGTCAGCATCAAGCCCGACGCCAAGACCGGCGCGCATCACCACGGCCATCTCGAAAGCGTCATCTACGTGGTGAAGGGCAAGGCGCGAATGCGCTGGGGCGAGAGCCTGCAATTCACCGCGGAGGCCGGCCCCGGCGACTTCATTTTCGTCCCGCCCTACGTGCCGCATCAGGAGATCAACGCCAGCCGCGACGAAGTGCTGGAATGCGTGCTGGTGCGCAGTGACGGCGAGGCGGTCGCGATCAACCTCGACATCGAGCCGGTCGAGAAGCCCGAGACCGTGCTGTGGGTCGATCCCATTCACCGCGATCCGAACGAGAAGAAGTAAGGCTGCCCAAAACCGCGCGGGGGGCGATGCGACAGAACCCCGCAGGTTAGGGAGCGAAAAATATCCGGAAGCGATGTCGGGTGGCTGCCCAGCCATCCGTCCTTGGGTAGAACCCCGCCCCAGGAGCTTTCGATGCCCAAAATGATTTTCGTCAATCTTCCGGTGACTGACCTCAAGCGCGCCACCGCCTTTTACGAGGCGGTCGGCGCGGTCAGGAACCCGCAATTCAGCGACGATACGGCGAGCTGCATGGTCTTTTCCGAGACCATCTTCGCCATGCTGCTGACCCACGACAAATTCCGCCAGTTCACACCGAAGCCGATCTCGGATGCCAGGACCTCGAACCAGGCGCTGTTCTGCCTGTCCGCGGACAGCCGCAACGAGGTCGACGATATCGTCGGCAGGGCCGCGGCAGCGGGCGGGGCGGCCGATCCCGGCCCGAAGGACGAATACAGTTTCATGTACGGCCGCAGCTTCGAGGATCCGGACGGCCACATGTGGGGTGTGAACTGGATGGACATGGCAGCCTTCGCCGCGCAGTCCGACATGGCGAACGCCTGATCCAAGCCCACAACACCAACAATCTGAAGAGGAGCATTCAAGATGTCAAAGGTCGTGCCCTGCATGTGGTTCAACGGCGATGCCGAGGAAGCCGCGAAATTCTACGTCTCGCTCGTTCCGAATTCGGAGATCACGCACGTTCAGCGCAACGTTTCGGACAACCCGTCCGGCAAGGAAGGTTCCGTGCTGGTGGTCGAGTTCACGGTCGCCGGACAGCCTCTGGTCGCGCTCAACGGCGGCATGAAGATGGAATACACCCACGCGCTCTCGCTCATGATCCATTGCGACGATCAGGTCCAGGTCGACAGCGTCTGGAATGCCTTCCTGGCCCATGGCGGCAAGGAAGAGCAATGCGGCTGGCTGCATGACCGCTACGGCGTGTCCTGGCAGGTGGTGCCGAAGGTGATGTTCGAATTCCTCTCGAGCCCCGACAAGGCCGCCGCCGCACGCGCCATGCAGGCCATGATGAAGATGGTCAAGCTGGATGAGGATGTGCTGCGCCGCGCGTTCGAGGGCAAGTCGGCGGCGTGAGGCGGTGGCGGTTCGGCCTAAGAGCGGACTCCTCATCCTGAGGAGCTTGCGCAGCAAGCGTCTCGAAGGATGAAAGGCCGAGCTGCTAAAGCGGGGCCTGCATGGTTCGAGACGGCGCGCGCGCGCGCCTCCTCACCATGAGGAATTAATAATTGATCCGCAGCCCCACGCCGCCATGGATGGTGTTGCCCACCGGCTGCGGACCCAGCGTGCCGTTGGCGAACAGGTCCACGATCCAGCCTTTCTGCACGCGGAAGCCGAGCCGGCCGCCATATTCGAACCAGCCCTGGTTGCCCATGGTCGGCACCACCGTGCCGTCGCCGGTCACGGTGGCGACGATGCCGCTGTGGCTGGCGAACGACTGCACCCAGCCGCCATTGATGTTGGCCTCGATGTTGCTGCCGTAGAGATGTGTCCACTGACCGCCGATCTTGACCAGGTTGGTGCGGTCGGTGCCGGTCGCGATGCTGGCGTCGAACGGATTGAACGCCACCGCGCTGTCGGTATAGCCCGAGACGCGCTGCCAGAGTTGCCAGACCTCGATCGAGGCGGCGACCTCGTCGCGGGGCGACACACGGCTCATCCAGCCGGCGCGGCCGTAGACGGCGTAGTTCGAGGCGTTGGTCGAACTCGTGACGCTCACCGGGCCGAGGTTGGTGTTGTAGCTGCGGGTGTAGCGCGCCTTCTCCCACGGCGTCAGGATCGTGCCGATGTCGAAGAACGGGCGCGACGAGCCCCAGTCGGTGAAGTCATAGCGCAGCGCGAAAGCGCCGATCGGCGCGCTGGTGATGTTGTAGCCGCCCTCGCTGTACTGCGTGTAGGCGATGCCGGCGAGCAGTGACAGATTGTTGGTCAGCTCCTTGCGGCCGTGGATGCCCGCCGAAAACGAGCCCGCGGAGCCGAACGCGCTGATGCAGTTGCTACAATTGACCTGCTCGTTGACGCCGAGCAGCACCGTGCCGAGCACCCGGTTGGTGATCATCTGGTTGAAGCGCTGATTGGCAAGGCCGCCGATCGAGTTGCCGCTGGAATCCGCGCCGGTCGGCGTCGGCGTCGGGCTCGGCGAGGAGGACGGATAAGGGCTCGGCGACGATGACGGGTAGGGGCTGGGCGAGGGCGAGGGCGAGGGGCTGTAGGTCGGCGTCGGCGAGGATGAATAGCTCGGCGCCGGGGTGGGCGTCGGCCCTCCGCACTCGGACGCGCAATTCGTGGCGGCTGCCGCCGGACGGGCATCGACCGCGACAAACGCAAACGCAGCCGCGGCGGTCAGCACGAGGATGAAGCGCCTGACGTTGAATACCTCCATCGTCAGCGCCCGCACAGCATGCCGTCGTCATGGACGGCGGGCGTGATGGTCGGCGACGCCTCCGCATATTGGTTGACCGCGCACAGCCCGGCGCTAGCGGCGCAGGTCGCGGCAAACGTCCAGGGCGGCGTATTGGTCTTACTGATAGAGACCTTGCCGCCGGTCGAGGTGATGATTGCGGTGTCGCCGGGCTGCGTGAGCTGCACGCACTGCAAGCTCGTCGTGCACACGCTGGCGGCGCCGTCCTGCAGCACGACGACCGAGCGGCCGCGCTGGGACAGGATATCGAGCGTGGTGCCGCGCACGCCGATGGTCGCGAGCGGCGTCGTGATCTTGTAGGCGGTCTTCGCGGAATGTCCCGTAACGAAACGGAATGCGCCGGTGGTCATGCGGATCGCGACGTCGCGATAGCTGTGCTCGTCGTTGAAGACGGTGCGGTCGAGCTTGAGCGTCGCGCTCGGGCCGAGTGACAGATTGGTGCTGTCGGCCATCACGAAGCGCGCCGCGCTGTCGGCGCCGGTGCGCACGGTCTCGTCGCGCAGCATGCCATCACCGACACTGATCGGCGTCGTGGTCGCGGCCACGCGCACGACCTCGTTCTGGATCACGACGGCTTCACCGACGCGCGTCTGCGCTTGCGCGCAAGGCGCTGCGCACAAGGCGGCCGACAACAGCGTGGAGAAAAGCCAGAAACGCAAATTCATTTCGCAATCGATCGATTTGTCCCTGATCGTACCGGATCGCGCGCGCTTGCGATGTGGCGAAATTATCACAAGCGACGCGGGACCTGCGTTATGCTTAGTGACAGTTGCGGCAGAATGCGTTCAATGAAAAGCGCGATCTTTGTTTTTGTCCGCGGTGACGCAAATTTGCCACGCAAAACTTCTCCACAAATGCCGCTCGACTTGCCCGCAGTTCCGAAGGTGTCGCGGAGCGCAGTGATTGCTGTCGTGATTTTCCTGGTCGCGCATCTCGCGCTGCTGATCGGCCTCACGACGCCGGAGAAGTTCGTCTTCGACGAGGTGCACTACGTGCCGGCTGCGCGGCAGATGCTGGCACCGGCGATGTCGCAACCGATGCTCAATCCGATGCATCCGCCGCTGGCCAAGGAGCTGATCGCGGTCTCGATCGCGGGCTTCGGCGACAACGCGCTGGGCTGGCGCTATCCCGCGACATTGTTCGGGGCGCTCGCGATCGTCGCGACCTATCTGTGCGGCCTCGCGCTGTTCGCCGCGCAAGGACCTGCGATCGCCGCCGCGCTGATCGCCGGCTGCAACCAGATGCTGTACGTGCAGGCGCGCATTGCGATGCTCGACATTTTTGCGTTGGGCTTCGGCCTGCTCGCGATGGCCGCCTTCATGCACGGTTTTCGAAGGGATCGCCCGCATGCGTTGTTCGCGCTCGCGGGCAGCCTGTTCGGCTGTGCTGCGGCCTGCAAATGGAGCGGCCTGTTTCCGCTCGGAATCTGCATCGTCATGGTTGCGGTGATCCGCCTGATGCAGGGCTGGCGCACGCTGTTTGCCGACGCGAAGCCGAGTGACTGGTATCGGCCCGATCTGTGGCCCGATTTTCGGATGCAGCATGCCGCGCTGTGCTTTGCCGTGCTGCCGGCGCTGACGTATCTCGCCGCGTTCGTTCCGCTCTATGGATTGTCGCTATCGGATCTGATCGAGGCGCAGCGCCGGATCTTCGCCGACAACACCACGACGGCGATCGCCGGCCACACCTATATGAGCGCGTGGCCATCCTGGCCGTTGCTCGCGCGACCGGTATGGTTCCTGTTCGACAAGACCACGGAGGACAACGTCTCCGCAATCGTCTTCCTCGGAAATCCGCTGGTGCTGTGGCCCGCGTTGCTCGCGCTCGCGGTCGTGCTGCGCGATTTCGTCGTCGCGCGTCGCTGGGATGCGTTCCTGATTGCGGCCTTCTACTTCGGGTCCTGGCTCGCCTGGGCGTTGCTGCCGCGCACGCTCGGCTTCATCTACTATTATCTGCCGGCTGCGACCGTGGCGTCGCTTGCGCTGGTCTACGTGCTGCGCCGGGACGGTCTGCCCCGCTGGATGTTGTGGGCCTATGTCGGCATCGCAGCGGTCGGTTTTGCGGTCATGCTGCCGATCTCCGCGGCGTTTGTCGGCGTGTCGATGCAAACCTTCGGCCGGCTGATGCTGTTCCAGAGCTGGATATGACATCGCCGCCTGCCGGGGGAACGGCGGGCGGCGTCTTCATTGGCAATGACCGGGGAATTACTTCGACGCGGACTTGGTGTCCATGTTGACGACCTGGACGCGGCGGTTGATGGGGTCGGTCCCGTTGGCGGTATCCTTCAGCTTGGTCTTGCCATAGCCGACGGTGACGAGATCGGTGCCGGTGAGGCCGTAGTTCTGCACCAGGTACTTCTTGATGGTGTCGGCGCGACGTTCGGAGAGGCCCTGATTGTATTCTTCGCCGCCGACCGCATCGGTGTGGCCGGCGACCACGAAGGTCGAGCCCTTGAGCGACGGATCGGACAGGGCCTTGCCGAGCGCCTGCACCGACGATACCGAGGTCTTGGCGATGTTGGCCGAGTTGTAGTCGAACTGGATTTCCAGATCGATGTTCGGCTTGGTCGCCGCGAGCTCGGCGATCTGGTCGCGCTCGCCGGTCGAGAGCGACCGGGTCGAGCGGTTGCGCACCGTATTCAGGAAGGTCGATTCCTTGGCCTGCACCGCCGAATCGGCCTGCGGACCGGCGGAGAGGCCGCGGGTCGCCGGCTTCGGCTTCAGTGCATCCAGGATCTGGCCTGTGGAGACGTTGTTGTCGCCGGCCAGGGCGAGGCCCGCTGTCATCGACAGCGCTGCCGAGAGAGCAATCGCCTTCAGTCCAAAAAAATTAACAAAACGGGTCATTGTCGTATCCTCGCTGTTACGCCTGATGGCGATTTGATGCTGCGAGCATAGGGAAGGTTCAAAGCACCTAATGTGATCTTGGTCACGGTGGCTATAGCCGCTCCCGGAGTGATCCTGACGCATTTTGCGGCGTGGACATCGATCGTCGCAAAGCCGTCGCGGCATGGTCAGCTCGCGGACAAGATGTCGGCCAGATGCGCGCCTAGCCCCTTCAACCGACAATCACGAGCGAGGGAGCCGAGTTCCATCCAGTGCCGAGGCCAAGTGACTACCAGACCTATCGCAGTGGCCCGACGGAACGGACAGTGCCCCTGAGCTCAATGCCCGTCTATATCGGCGCGGCCATGATCGCGGTGGCGATCCTTCTATCGACGCTGATCACAGGGATGACCTCCCGCTATGTCGGGCTTGAAGGGTCGACCGACGAGAACATGTGGCTGGTCGATCGTCTCACCGGCAGTGTCTATCGCTGCCAGGCGGAGGGGCGCGGCAGAGCCGCGTGCGAGCCGGACGTCGCCACGGGTAGCGTCGGCGACCGGTCCAAAGCCCCGAAAGATGACCGCTGAGCCTCCACCTTCGCACCGCCGACACGCCGGCCAAGGTGGCGGCCAACAAGGAAATGGCCATGGCTAACACCGACATGAGCAATGGCAAGATGAAGAGCGCCTGCATGCACTACATGAAGTCGCAGAAGGCGATGACGATGAAATAGGCGCGAGGCGCGCCCATCGACCGCGCTGTCAGCAGTTGGCAGCGCGTTTTTTCTTTGGCCGATGCTTTGCCGTCTCCTTTCTCCCGGCGCGAATTCCGCTACATTCCTTCCCGCAATGTCCCGCGCGCCCAAACCGATTCCACTCACCACGACACAGGCCCGGCAGATCTGGCTTCATGCCCAGCGGCTGGATGAGCGCGCGCCGTTCGGAGGCGGGGCGCAGGCCGTCGCCGACGCAGTCGCCCATCTCGGCTATGTACAGATCGACACCATCAACGTGATCGAGCGCTGCCATCACCACATCCTGTTCAGCCGCATCCCGTCCTACCGCCGCGCCGATCTGCGCCACGCCCAGAGCGTGGACAGAAGCGTCTTTGAATATTGGACGCATGCGCTCTCTTACGTGCCGGCCGGCGACTTCCGCTTCTTCCTGCCGGCCATGCGCGAGCACCGCCGCGAGGGGCACAAATGGTTCGCCTCGGTGATGCCTGCCGACATGCGCAAGGTGATGCGGCTGGTGCGCGCCGGCCCGCTGACGATCCGCGACATCGAGGACGACGTGCTCACCGAGAAGGAGCATCTCTGGCAGAGCCGAAAACCCTCGAAGCGGGCGTTGCAACTCGCCTTCTATACGGGGGCCGTGACCATCAGCGAGCGCCAGGGTCATGCTCAAGACCTATGAGCTGATGACGCGCCATTTCGGCTGGGACAAGCTGCCGAAGCCGGCCTCGACCAAGGACATCACGGCCTATCTGCTCGACCGCGCGCTGCGGTCGCAGGGCGTGGTGAGCCTCGATTCGATCTGCCATCTCGACGCGCCGCGCAAGGCGGCGGTGGCGGGCCTGATCGCCTCGCGCGCCCGCCGTGGCGAACTCGTGCCCGTGACGATCGACCGTGCCGGCAAGCAGGAGCACTGGGCACAGCCGGCAGCGCTCGAGCCGG
Source organism: Bradyrhizobium sp. LB13.1 (assembly GCF_054056815.1). Taxonomy (NCBI): domain Bacteria; kingdom Pseudomonadati; phylum Pseudomonadota; class Alphaproteobacteria; order Hyphomicrobiales; family Nitrobacteraceae; genus Bradyrhizobium; species Bradyrhizobium sp. LB13.1. The sequence continues at coordinate 2,078,226 of NZ_JBSRYQ010000001.1, forward strand.
GCGAGCGCGCGTCCTCCGATCTCGTCCACATCCTCTCGCCGTTCGATCCGCTGATCATCCAGCGCAAGCGCACCAATCTCTTCTTCGGCTACAACCATCTGTTCGAGGCCTATGTGCCCAAGGCGAAACGCAAGCTCGGCTATTTCGCGCTCCCCGTGCTGGTCGGCGACGAAATCGTCGCCGCGCTCGATCTGAAGACCGACCGGCAGGCGAAGAAGCTGCTGATGCAGAAATGGACCTGGGTCGGGCAGGGCAAGAAGACGGCGGCGCGCAAGGAGCTGAAGCAGAAGATCGAGGAGGAGCTCGATCGTTTCGAGAAGTTTCAGCTGGCGGAGTGAGGATGTCGTCGTAAGCCGGATTGGCGCAGCGTAATCCTCCACTGTCTATTTCCGCGCAAGCGAAGGTGGTGGGTTACGCCTTCGGCTGACCCACCCTACGCATCGCGATGAATCGATCAATCCAAACGCCGAACGCAATCCCGACACCGTACGCCAGCAAATTCCACAGCGAGAAGATGCGCCCCAAGAGCAGCGCCCCGGCTGTGGTCAGCCTGAACGCATCGAGCCACGGCGTATGCACCTGCCGGGAAAACTCGACGACGACCGCGATCACCATCGCGATGGCCGCGATCTGCGCTGGTGGCAGCCGCGGCAGCAAAACGCCCGCCAGCAGAAACACCATCGTTGCCCACAGCAGCGAGCCGCCGTACTTCACCACGAAGGCGGGCAGGCCGAGCGGAAAACCGTACCAGCGCAGGGACAGCCCGCAGACGATCACCGCCAGCGCCAGCCCGGCGCGGATCAGGGATGTCCGTAACGGCGCAACAGGTTTATCCGGCTGCGCCCCTTGCATTGCTCGCTCCATTGACTCTTGGCCGATCATGCTCAAAACCGCTCTCAGCCAATAAAAGCAACAACCCCGGGGGGAAGCCATGAGCCAGACCACGACCTATGCCGGTTCGACCGGCGGCGCCAAGAGCGAAATCGAGGCCTCGACGATTCGCGCTATCTCCTGGCGCCTGATTCCGTTCCTGGTGCTGGCCTACTTCTTCTCCTATCTCGACCGCGTCAATCTCGGCTTCGCTGCGCTGACCATGAATGCCGAGCTGAAGTTCACGCCGCTGATCTTCTCCTGGGGCGCCGGCATCTTCTTCATCGGCTATTTCATCTTCGAGGTGCCGAGCAATCTGGCGCTGGAGAAATTCGGCGCCAGCCGCTGGATCGCCCGCATCATGGTGACCTGGGGCATCATCTCGGGGCTGATGGCGCTCACGAGCGGTGTCACGAGCTTCTACGTCCTGCGCTTCCTGCTCGGCGTCGCCGAAGCCGGCTTCTTCCCCGGCATCATCCTCTATCTCACCTATTGGTATCCGGCCGAATATCGCGCCCGCTTTCTCGCGGCCTTCGCCATCGCCGTTCCGGTCTCGACCGTGATCGGTGCGCCGGTCTCGGGCCTGCTGCTCGGACTTGACGGTGCGATGGGGCTGAAGGGCTGGCAGTGGCTGTTCATCATCGAGGGCATTCCTTCCGTGCTGCTCGGCATCGTCACCTGGTTCTATCTCACCGACAGGCCGGAAAAGGCGGACTGGCTCTCTGCCGAGCAGAAGACCTGGCTCAAGTCCAGGCTCGATTCGGAAGTCGCGGCCAAGCAGGCGGTGAAGCATCTGTCGCTCGGCGAGGCCTTGTCGTCGCCGAAGGTGATCGCGCTCAGCCTGGTCTATTTCGGCTTCGTCGGCGCGCTCTACGGCATGCAGTTCTGGCTGCCGCAGTTCGTCAAGGCGTTCGGCCTCACCAATGCGCAGACCGGCTTCGTCACCGCGATCCCATATCTGTTCGGCACCATCGCGATGATCCTGTGGGCGCGGCACTCGGACGCCACGCGCGAGCGCGTGATGCATGTCGGCGCGCCGCTGCTGCTTACCGCCGCTGCGCTTGCCGTCTCCTCCTATCTCACCGATCCCACCATGACGATGGTGGTGCTGACTGTCGCCGCGATCGGGGTGTTCTGCTGCTTCGGCGTGTTCTGGACCCTGCCGACCGCCTGGCTCTCCGGCACGGCGGCGGCCGGCGGCATCGCCCTGATCAACTCGATCGGCAACCTCGCCGGCTTCGGCGGTCCCTACCTGATCGGCTGGGTCAAGGAAGCCACCGGCCAGACCTCGACCGGCTTGTTGGTGCTGGCGGTCTTGCCTCTGCTCGCCGGCATCCTGGTGTTCATCGGCGGCCACGACAGCAAGCACGAGTTCGCCGAACAGGGGCGGCGAGGGGGCTGATATTCCGGGGTGGTCCTTCGGACCGTCCTGGAAGGGCGAAGCTGCTCCGGCGCACGGATCGCTAACCTGTGCCGCGGGATTTTTGTGAGCCAGCCAGCCCGAGAAACACCAGCATGGCGCGATTGAGGCGCAACAGATCCTCGTCGTCGAGCCGCCCGATCAGCATGCCCATCTTGGGTTTCGGTACCGTGGTGATCTTGTCGACCATCAGGCGGCATGCCACTCGGAGGCCGTTGCGATCGTTCGGTTCGACCTGCAATCTGAAGAGTGGTGCCTCAGTTTCGAATGTTGTTATTGGGCAAACCGTGATCGATTCCGTTGCGTCAAAATCGTCGTCTTGCACGACGATGACCGGACGCGGTTTCCCTCCGTAGTCCTTTGCGCCTGCTGCTGTCCAAACTTCGCCTCTCTTCATTGGGTTCGTGAACCGCCATGCTGGGCACGCTCAGTTGCTGTACCTTCGTCCGCGCGCAGATGAATTTCAGTGGGAGCGAGTTTGGGCCAAAGCCTGCTGCGAAACTGTTTCGGGCCTGAGGCCCTGCCGACGAGATTCCCTGCGCTGTTCACAGGTTATTCTGTCTCGCCAGGCCAGTCGGAGATCGCATCGACGAAAGCCTGATCCTCAGCCTCATGCGGGGTCGATGCGACCGCCAATGATTGGCGATGGGCTTCCGCCTTGAAAGAGGCTGAACGTACATCCGGAACCCAGATCTGGATCGGACGGAGCCCCTGCGCGCGTAGCCGTTCTCGATGCTCGCGGACCTTCGCTCGCGACGACTTCGGCTTAGAAGAGGACGGCATAGTTCCCTCCGTTCGGTTACATGTAACCATATCAGACGAAGGGAGTTCCGCCAATCCACGGAATCTTACCATCCCTTAACGATCACGCTTTCCTGATGACTGACGATTATTGACTTTCATCAGTGATTAGTCGACATTCCTCTCATTGCAAGCCGCAGGAGTGTTCTCCGATGTTCGTCCGGTCAGTTTTGTCGAGCTATTCCAAGCTGTTGGCGGGTGTGTCGCTGGCGTTGATGGCTGCCGCCCTCGGCGGGTGCAATGACACCGTTGCTGAAAAGGCCGAGCCGCCGCGGCCGGTTCTGGTCGCAACGGTCCATTATGATGCCGAAACGCCGGAGCGCAGCTTCGTCGGCACGGTCAGGCCGCGGATCGAGAGCGATCTCGGTTTTCGCGTCGCCGGCAAGGTTGCCAAGCGCCTGGTCGAGGTCGGCCAGACCGTCGAGATCGGCCAGCCGCTCGCGACCCTCGATGAGATCGACCTGAAGCTCCAGGCTGAGCAAGCGGTAGCCGAGCAAACCGCTGCGACCGGCGTGCTGGCTCAGGCCGCCGCCGCCGAGCAGCGCGCCAAGGATTTGAAGGCCAAGGGCTGGACCACCGACGCCCAACTCGACCAGAGCCGCGCTTCCGCCGATGAGGCGCGCGCGCGCCTGAATCGGGCCGAGCGCTCGGTCGAACTGACCAATAATTCCCTATCCTACGCGACGCTCAACGCCGACGCCCGTGGTGTCGTCACCGCAACGCTGATCGAGCCAGGCCAGGTGGTTGCCGCAGGCCAGACCTCGATCCGTGTCGCCCGCTTTGCCGAAAAGGAAGCGGTCGTCGCGATCCCTGAGACGCTGGTCGGACGTGCCAAGTCGGGCGCCGCCAGCGTCACTCTTTGGTCGGAGCCGGGCAAGAAATATACGGCCAAGCTGCGCGAGATCGCGCCGACCGCGGATTCCGCCACGCGCACCTATCTCGCAAAATTCTCGCTGCCCGAGGCCGACGACAAGGTTTCGCTCGGCATGACCGCGACGCTGACGCTGTCGGATGCCGCGACCGAGCGCGTCGCGCGGTTGCCGCTGTCGGCGCTGTTCAACGAAGGCGGCAAGCCGTCCTTCTTCGTCGTCGACGACAACGGCGCGGTCACGCTGAAGCCGGTCGCGGTGAAGTCCTACGAGAGCAACGACGTCGTCATCAGCGGCGGTGTCGAAGAGAGCGCCAAGATCGTCGCCCTCGGCGTTCAGAAGCTCGATCCGGGCCAGAGGGTGCGGATCGTATCGTCACTGTCCTTTTAAGTCTCGTTTACGAGTTACGTCGTGTGAGGTGAGTTTCGGCCTAAGCGCAAATGCTGGGGCTGAAGCGGCGAAGCGATCCAGAACCTGCCCAGCCCCCTGGATTGCTTCGCTGCCTCGCGACGACGCGTTGAACAGAGTAGCTGCCTTTTTTTGCAACCGGATCATCTTTGGAGAGTGCGATGAAGCGCTTCAACCTTTCGGCCTGGGCCGTCAGCCATCCGACCCTGGTCCTGTTCCTCATGGTCATACTCGGCATCGCCGGGTTCTTCTCCTATCAGAAGCTCGGCCGTGCCGAGGATCCGTTCTTTACGGTGAAGGTGGTCAACGTCTCCGTGATCTGGCCGGGCGCGACCGCGCAGGAAATGCAGGCTCAGGTCGCCGATCCCATCGAGAAGAAGATCCAGGAGCTGCCCTACTTCGAGAAGGTGCAGACCTATTCCAAGCCCGGCTTCACCGCGCTCCAGGTGACCTTCCGCGATTCCACGCCGCCGAAGGATGTGCCGTATCTCTTTTATCTGCTGCGCAAGAAGCTGGTCGACGTGCAGGCCCAATTGCCCGCAGGGATTCTGGGCCCCGTTGTCAACGACGAGTTCTCCGACGTCGATTCGATCCTCTACATGATGACCGGCGACGGCGCCGATTATGCGCAGCTCAAGAAGGTCTCGGAGGGTTTTCGGCAGCGCCTCCTGAAGGTGCCCGGCGTGACCAAGGTCGACGTCTACGGCAACCAGGATGAGCGCATCTTCGTCGAGTTCTCGCACGCCAAGCTCGCCACCCTCGGCATCACGCCGCAGGCGCTGTTCGATTCGCTCGCCAAGCAGAACAACGTGACCCCGGCCGGCACGGTCGAGACCTCGTCGCAGCGCGTGCCGCTGCGCGTCACCGGTGCGCTCGACGGCGCCAAGGCCGTGGCCGAGACCCCGGTCGAGAGCAATGGCCGCGTGTTCCGCCTCGGCGACATCGCTACTGTCACCCATGGCTATGTCGACCCGCCGAGTTTCATCGTGCGCCAGGAAGGCAAGGCCGCGATCGGCATCGGTGTCGTCACCGCCAAGGGCGCCAACATCCTCGATCTCGGCAAGGAGGTCGAGAAGGCGACGGCTGAATTCATGAAGGCGGTGCCGCAGGGCGTCGACGTCAAGCTGATCGCCGACCAGCCCAAGGTGGTCGAGCACGCCGTCGGCGAGTTCGTGCACTCCTTCATGGAAGCCCTCGTCATCGTGCTGTTCGTGTCGTTCCTGGCGCTCGGCTGGCGCACCGGCATCGTGGTCGCGCTGTCGGTGCCCTTGGTGCTCGGCATCGTCTTCGTCGTCATGAACACGATGTCGCTCGACCTGCACCGCATCACGCTGGGAGCGCTGATCATCGCGCTCGGCCTGCTCGTCGATGACGCCATCATCGCGGTCGAGATGATGGTGGTGAAGATGGAGCAGGGTTGGGACCGCATGCGTGCGGCGTCTTTTGCCTGGGAATCCACTGCGTTTCCGATGCTCACGGGAACGCTGGTCACGGCCGCTGGCTTCCTCCCCATCGGCTTTGCCAATTCCGCGGTCGGCGAATATGCCGGCAGCATCTTCTGGATCGTGGCGATTGCGCTGGTCGCGTCCTGGTTCGTGGCGGTGATCTTCACGCCCTATATCGGCGTCATGCTGCTGCCCAACATCAAGGTGCACCATAATCACGATCCGCACGCGGTCTACGAGACCCGCATGTATCGGGGCCTGCGTGCCATCGTGCAATGGTGCGTCAACCACCGCATCACCGTGGTGGTCGCGACCGTCGGCGTTTTCATCGCCTCGATCGTCGGATTCGGCCACGTCCAGCAGCAATTCTTCCCGCTGTCCGAGCGCCCCGAACTGTTCCTCCAGCTTCGCCTGCCCGAGGGCACCGCCTTCAACGTCACGGAAAAGGCGGTGAAGAAGGCCGAGACGCTGCTCAAGGACGACAAGGACATCGAGACCTATACGGCCTATGTCGGGCAGGGCTCGCCGCGCTTCTGGCTCGGCCTCAATCCGCAGCTTCCGAACGAGGCTTTTGCCGAAATCGTTATCGTCGCAAAGGGCGTCGAGGCGCGCGAGCGCATCAAGGCCAAGCTTGAAAACGCCGTCGCCGACGGCGCGCTCAACGAGGCCCGCGTGCGCGTCGACCGCTTCAATTTCGGTCCCCCGGTCGGCTTTCCCGTGCAGTTCCGCGTGATCGGCCCCGACGCCAACAAGGTGCGCGAGATCGCCTACCAGGTCCGCGACGTCATGCGGCAGAACAAGAGCGTCAAGGACGTCCAGCTCGACTGGAACGAGCAGTCGCCTTACCTCAAGCTCGTCGTCGACCAGGATCGCGCCCGCGCCATGGGCCTGACCCCGCAGGACGTGTCGCAGGCACTGTCGATGCTGATCTCGGGCTCACAGGTGACGACCGTGCGCGACGGTATCGAGAAGGTGGCCGTGGTCGCCCGTGCGATCCCGTCCGAACGCCTCGACCTCGGCGGCGTCGGTGATCTCACCATCACCTCGCGTAACGGCGTTGCCGTGCCGCTCCAGCAGATCGCCAAGATCGAATACGGCCACGAGGAGCCGATCATGTGGCGGCGCAATCGCGACATGGCGATCACTGTGCGCTCCGACGTCGTCGACGGCGTGCAGGCGCCTGACGTCACCGGCCAGATCACGCCGAAGCTGAAGGCGATCACGGACAACCTCGAGCCGGCCTACCGCATCGAGGCGGGCGGCGCGTTCGAGGAATCCGCCAAGGGTAACGCCTCGATCTTCGTTCTCTTCCCGCTGATGGTCATGGTGATGCTGACGCTGCTGATGTTCCAGCTTCAGAGCTTCTCCCGCTTGATCCTGGTGTTTTTAACCGCACCCCTCGGTATCGTCGGGCGCCTCCCTCGGGCTCAACATCGCCAACGCTCCGTTCGGCTTCGTGGCGCTGCTCGGCCTGATCGCGCTCGCCGGCATGATCATGCGCAACGCGGTGATCCTGGTCGACCAGATCGAGACCGACGTTTCTCATGGCTTGACCCGTCGCGAGGCGATCGTAGAGGCCACTGTCCGCCGTGCCCGACCGGTGGTGCTGACGGCGCTCGCCGCCATCCTCGCCATGATCCCGCTGTCGCGCTCGGCGTTCTGGGGCCCGATGGCGATCACCATCATGGGCGGACTGTTCGTTGCGACCTTCCTGACGCTGCTGTACCTGCCGGGCCTCTACGCCCTCTGGTTCCGCAAGAGCCTGGATGAGGCAGGCACCCCCGAGCAGCCCGCCGCACCGCAGCATGGGAGCGATGACGAGCACGCAATTCCGCTTGCTGAGGCGGCTGAATAAGTGAAGATGAACTGCTGATTGACGAGTCCTGACAGATGACACTGGTTTCGGAACATATCGAAGGCGACACCCGGGATCGTATTCTCGAGGTGGCCGAACGGCTGTTCCGCCAGATCGGCTATCTCAAGACCACGGTCGGGGACATCGCCAAGGAGCTCAAGATGAGCCCCGCCAACGTCTATCGCTTCTTCGAATCGAAGAAGGCGATTCATCAGGCGGTGGCCCGCTCGCTGATGTGCGAGGTCGAACTGGAAGCGCAGCGGATCGTGGCGAGGCCGGGTCCGGTACTCCCGCGCTTCCGTGAGCTGCTCTCCACCATCCATCGCATGAACACCGAGCGCTATGTCGGCGATTCCAAGTTGCACGAGATGGTCGAGATCGCGATGCAGGAGGACTGGGACGTCTGCGTCAACCACATGGAGTGCATTGCCGGGGTCATCGGCCAGATGATCGCGCAAGGCTCGGCCTCCGGCGAGTTCGAGGCGCCGGACCTGAAACTGGCCGCGCTCTGCGCCTGCACCGCGATGATGCGCTTCTTCCACCCCCAGATGATCGCCCAGTGCGCCACCAAGCCGGGTCCGACCATCGACCAGATGATCGATTTCGTCATCGCGGGATTGTCCCCGCGGCACTGACGCGGCGGCGGATTTCCTCCTATAAGCAGGCCGACGTAGGCCGGATGGGTTCGCTCCATCCGGGCACAAGGACCGGGGGAAAAGCCAGCGTGACCGACAAAGACCTGCACTTCTACGAGCCCGCCAAGGGCCACGGCCTCAAACATGATCCCTTCAACGCGATCGTCGCGCCGCGGCCGATCGGCTGGATTTCGTCGCGCGACACCAACGGCCACGTCAATCTCGCGCCCTACAGCTTCTTCAACGCGTTCTGCTACGTGCCGCCGATCATCGGCTTCTCCTCCACCAACTGGAAGGACACCGTCGCGAACATCCAGCAGACCGGCGAGTTCGTCTGGAATCTCGCCACCATGGACCTGGCCAGGCACATGAACGCGACCGCCGCCCACGTCGGGCCTGAGGTCGACGAGTTCAAGATTGCAGGCCTGACCGCCGTGCCCGGCAAGCTCGTCAACGTGCCACGCGTCGGCGAAAGCCCGGTCGCCTTCGAATGCAAGGTGGCGGATATCGTCCGCCTCAAGGGCGCTGACGGCAAGGAAGCCAATGCCTGGCTGACGCTCGGCGAAGTCGTTGCCGTCCACATCGACAAGGCCATGATCAAGGACGGCGTCTATCAGACCGCCGCCGCCCGCCCGATTGTCCGCGCCGGCCGCAGCGGTGATTATTTCGAGATCAAGCCGGAAAACATGTTCGAGATGGTGCGACCGGATTAGCCCGGCCGACCTCGTCGCCTAGCCCCTCCCGGAACTGCCACCACGCCCCGGCCGTTATAGCCTCTGGGCGGCCGCCCGGCCGCGTCAATTCGCGTATTTTCGCAGGCGAAGTGTCCACCTCCGCCGGCCACTTTCCGCTAAAATGCCCGACAACCGCGCCGATGCACGAGGTCCGCTATGAGTTTCCGCCGTGATACCATCACAAAGCCGATCTTCTCCTGGGCGCGCGGCGTGCTGCCGGCGATGTCGGACACCGAGCGGGAGGCGCTGGAGGCCGGCGACGTCTGGTGGGACGCCGATCTCTTCACCGGCAACCCTGATTGGTCGAAGCTGCTGAAGGTCCCGCAGGCAACGCTGACCGAACAGGAGCGGGCCTTTCTCAACGGCCCCGTCGACGAGCTCTGCGCCATGCTCGACGAGTGGAAGATCTTTTGGGAATTGCGCGACCTGCCGCAGGACGTGTGGGCCTTCATCAAGCGCGAAAAATTCTTCGGCATGATCATTCCGAAAGAGTTTGGCGGTCTCGGTTTTTCGCCCTATGCGCATTCGGAAGTGGTGCGCAAGATCTCGACCCGGTCGATCGCCGCCGCGGTGACGGTGATGGTGCCGAACTCGCTGGGCCCCGGCGAGCTCCTGATGCACTTCGGCACCAAGGAGCAGCAGCAGCGCTGGCTGCCGCGTCTTGCCGACGGCCACGACATTCCCTGCTTCGGTCTCACCAGCCCGGAAGCCGGATCCGATGCGGCCTCGATGATCGACACCGGCATCATCTGCAAGGGCGATTTCGAGGGCCGCGAGGTCATCGGCCTCAGGCTCAACTGGCACAAGCGTTACATCACGCTCGGTCCCGTCGCGACGCTCTTGGGCCTCGCCTTCAAAGCCTATGACCCCGATCATCTCGTCGGCGATCAGGAACAGCTCGGCATCAGCGTCGCGCTGATCCCGACCGATCTGCCCGGCGTCGAAATCGGCCATCGCCATCTGCCGTCGATGCAGGTGTTCCAGAACGGCCCGAACCGGGGCCACGACGTCTTCATCCCGCTCGACTATGTCATCGGCGGCCAGGAGCGGCTGGGGCAGGGCTGGAAGATGCTGATGACGGCGCTCGCCGCCGGCCGCGGCATCTCGCTGCCATCGCTGTCCGCGGCCGGCGCCGCCTATGCCGCCCGCACCACCGGCGCCTATGCCCGCATCCGCGAGCAGTTCGGCATCTCCATCTCCAAGTTCGAGGGCGTCGAGGAGCCGCTCGCCCGCATCGTCGCGACCGCCTATCAGCTCGACGCGGCACGGCGGCTCACTTGCGCCGCGCTGAATGCCGGCATCCACCCCGCCGTCATCTCGGGCATCATGAAGCTGCACGCGACCGAGCGGATGCGCACCGCGGTCGACGACGCCATGGACATCCATGGCGGCAAGGCCGTGATCGACGGTCCGCAAAACTATCTCGGCAATCTCCACCGCGCCGTCCCGGTCGGCATCACCGTCGAGGGTGCCAATATCCTCACCCGCAATCTCATCGTGTTCGGGCAGGGCGCCATCCGTGCGCATCCTTATCTGCTCGACGAGATGAATGCGCTTGCCGATACCGACCGTGAACGCGGGCTCACCGCCTTCGACAAGGCGTTCTGGAAACATGTCGGCCATAGTTTCGAGACGCTGTTGCGCGCCTTCGGCCGGAGCTGGACCTTCGGTGCCTTCGCGCCAGCGCCCGATGCGGGCGACGCCACGCCGTTCTATCGCCAGCTCTCACGCTATTCGGCGGCGTTTGCACTCTGCGCCGACATGGCGCTGCTCACGCTCGGCGGCGCGCTCAAGCGCAAGGAGATGCTGTCGGCGCGCTTCGGCGACATCCTGTCCGAGCTGTATCTGCTCTCTGCCGCGCTCAAACGCTGGCAGGACGAGGGCCGGCAGAAGGAGGATTTTGCCGCGCTCGAATGGTGCATGGCGACGGGCTTCAAGACCATCGAGAACCGGCTCGCGGAGATACTCGCCAATCTGCCGAACCGCTTTGTCGCCGGTTTTCTCAAGCTGGTGGTCCAGCCGTTCGGCGCACGGGTGCTGGGTCCCTCCGACCGCGTCGTGCACCAATGCGCCAGCCTGGTGCTGGAGCCCTCGGCGGCGCGCGAGCGCCTTACGCCGGATCTTGCCCATGTCGATGACGACGGCGGCTTTGCCCGGCTGGAGCGCGCGTTCAAGCTGGTCGCAGGCAACGGACGCCATCGCCAAGCGCATGCGCGCGGCGCATATGAGCGACTGGAAGGATGCGGTCGCCAAGGGCGTGATCACGCAGGCTGAGGGCGAGCAGCTGGCCGCGGCTCGCGAAGCCGTCGCAAAAGTGATCGAGGTCGACGATTTTGCGCCGGAGGCGCTGTCGCCGATTTACAAGAAAACCGGCGACGTGCATCAGTTCTTCCAGGAACTCGGTGACCAAAGGGCGGCGAGCTGATGGCACGACCGGTATTCATCGTCGACGGCAGCCGAACGCCGTTTCTGAAAGCGCGTTCGGGGCCGGGGCCGTTCACGCCGGTCGATCTCGCCGTGCAATGCGGCCGGCCGCTGTTGGCGCGCCAGCCGTTTTCGCCTGATACCTTCGACCAGGTCATCCTCGGCTGCGTCAACGTGATCGCGGACGAGATGAACCCGGCCCGCGTCGCCGCGCTTCGGCTCGGCATGGGCGAGGACATGGTCGCCTTCACCGTGCAGATCAATTGCGGCTCCGGCATGCAGTCGATCGACACCGCCTACCGCTACATCCGCGAAGGTCATGCCGACATGATCCTCGCCGGCGGCACCGAGGCCTTGAGTCATGCGCCGCTGGTCTGGCCGAATTCCGGCGTGCGCTGGTTCGCCGGCCTTGCCACCGCCAAGGGCGTGGCCGCGAAGCTTGCCGCTGCTTTCAAATTGCGGCCGCGCTATCTCAAGCCGATCATCGGGCTTGAGCGTGGGCTGACCGATCCCATTACCGACCTGAACATGGGCCAGACCGCCGAGGTCGTTGGCCATCTCTTCGGCATCACCCGCGCCCAGTCCGACGCTTACGCCGCCGAGAGCCATCGCCGGCTTGCGCATGCGCAGACGTCGGGTTTTCTGAAGGGCGAGGTCGAGACCGCATTCTCCCGCGACGGCAAGTTCTTCGACCATGACGATGGCGTGCGGCCGGACTCGTCGTCCGAGACGCTGGCAAAACTGAGACCGGTGTTCGAGCGTCCCTGGGGCCAGGTCACCGCCGGCAATTCCTCGCAGATCACCGACGGTGCGTCCTGGGTGATCCTGGCTTCCGACGAAGCGGTCGCCAAGTACAAGCTGACGCCGAAGGCGGTTATCGTCGACAGCAACTGGGCCGCGCTCGATCCTTCTATCATGGGGCTCGGCCCCGTGATGTCGACAACGCCGCTACTGAAGCGCAACAACCTCACCATCAAGGATGTCGAGACCTGGGAATTGAACGAGGCCTTCGCCACGCAAGTGCTCGGCTGCCTTGCCGCCTGGAATGACGACAAATTCTGCCGCGAGATTTTGCGGCTCGACGGCGCGGCCGGCGAGATCGACCGCGAAAAGCTAAATGTCGACGGCGGCGCCATCTCGCTGGGGCATCCCGTCGGCACCTCCGGCAACCGCATCGTGCTGCATCTGGTCAATGCGATGAAGCGGCTCGGCACGCGGCGTGGCGTTGCTACTGAGTGCATCGGCGGCGGACTCGGCGGCGCCATGCTGATCGAGGCGGTGTGACCATGGATTCCAGGATCATGACCGCGCTCGGCGATCGCGTCCTCACGCTCGGGCCGAAGCCGGCGTCAGACAGTCCCTACAAGAACTTCAAGCTGACGCGCGATGCCGACGGTGTCGCCTGGCTGCTGTTCGACCGCGCCGATGCCAGCGCCAACACGCTGTCCTCGGATGTGATGGAGGAGTTCGACACCGTGCTCGCGGCGATCGAGACCGAGCGTCCTGCCGGTCTCGTGATCCGCTCCGCAAAACCGTCCGGCTTCATTGCCGGTGCCGACGTCAACGAATTCCGCGGCGCCAACGATCCCGCAATGGTGGAGATACGGATCCGCGCCGCGCATGCGGTGGTCGATCATCTGGAGGCGCTGAGGCTGCCGACCGTCGCTGTCATCCATGGTTTCTGTCTCGGCGGCGGGCTCGAGGTCGCGCTCGCCTGCCAATCGCGTATCGCCATCGACGGCGCGCGCTTCGGCTTTCCGGAGGTGATGCTCGGCCTGCATCCTGGTCTCGGCGGCACAGCGCGTTTCACCGCGCTGGTCAATCCGGCCCAGTCGATGGCCCTAATGCTGACGGGCCGCACCATCGACGCGCGCCGCGCCAAATCGCTCGGCCTCGTCGACACCGTGACGCAGGAGCGCCATGTCAGCAATGCGGTGAAGGATGCGCTGTTTGGCCGGTTGAAGCGGGCGCGCCCGGGGATTCTCAGCCGCGCCGCCAATTTCGGACCGGTGCGGGGGCTCCTTGCCAGGCGCATGCGCGGCGAAGCTGCGAAGGCTGCGTCCCGCGAGCACTATCCCGCGCCTTACGCGCTGATCGATCTCTGGGAGACCCATGGCGGCAGCAAAGCCGCGATGCTCAGGGCAGAGCAGGCCTCATTCGCCAAGCTGATGGTGACACCGACCGCGCAGAATTTGATCCGCGTGTTCTTCCTGCGCGAGCAGATGAAGAAGGCGGCAGGCCCCGGCAACACGGTCAAGCAGGTCCACGTGATCGGCGCTGGCGCCATGGGCGGCGACATCGCGGCCTGGTGTGCGGGGCAGGGGCTGCGCGTCTCGCTTGCCGACATGAAGGCGGAGCCGATCGCGGGCGCGGTCAAGCGCGCCGCCGATCTTTTTGGCAAGATCATCCGGAAACCCACCGATGTCCGCGACGCGCTCGATCGCCTTATCCCCGATCTGGACGGGGAGGGTGTCCGCAACGCCGATCTCATCATCGAGGCGGTGCCGGAAAAGCTGGAGCTCAAGCAGAACGTCTATGCGAGTATCGAGCCGAAGATGAAGCCGGGGGCGATCCTTGCGACCAACACTTCGAGCATTCCGCTCCAGGACCTGCGCACGACGCTGGCGCGGCCGGAACGCCTCGTCGGCCTGCATTTCTTCAACCCGGTGTCGCGGCTGCAACTGGTCGAAATCGTCAGCCATGACGGCAACGATGGGCAGGTGCTCAAGGAAGCGCTCGCCTTCGTCGGCGCCATCGACCGACTGCCGCTGTTCGTGAAAAGCTCGCCCGGCTTCCTCGTCAACCGCGCGCTGACGCCCTACATGCTGGAAGCGATGGTGATGCTGGACGAGAAGACCGACCAGCGCCTGATCGATGCCGCAGCCGAGCAGTTCGGCATGCCGATGGGGCCGATCGAACTGGCCGACCAGGTCGGGCTCGACATCTGCATTGATGTCGGCGACATGCTGCGCACCAAGTTCGGCGATCTGCTGCCGCCGACACCGGCCTGGCTGCGCGAGAAGGTCGCCAAGGGCGAACTCGGCCGCAAGACCGGCAAGGGTTTCTACACCTGGAAGGACGGCAAGGCGGAGAAGGCGCCCTTGCCGGAAACCGGCCCCCGCGTCACCGAGCAGATGATCGACCGGCTGGTGCTGCCGATGTCCAACGTCTGCGTCGCGGCGCTTCGCGAGGGTATCGTCGACGATGCCGACATGGTCGACGGCGCAATGATCTTCGGCACCGGTTATGCACCGTTCCGTGGTGGTCCGTTGAACTATGCGCGCACGCGTGGCGTGGAGAATGTCGTATCCACCTTGCGCGCGCTGGCCGGGAGATTCGGCGAGCGCTTTGCGCCGGATCCGGGCTGGGACAATTTCAAGTGAGCAAATTTCAAGTGAGAGAGGCATGAACGAACAAGCCAATACCGGGCCGAGCGGCGATCTCTGCATCCGCACGCTGGCGATGCCCGCCGACACCAATGCAAACGGCGACATCTTCGGCGGCTGGCTGCTCAGCCAGATGGATGTCGGCGGCGGCGTGTTTGCGTCAAAAGCCGCGAAGTCGCGCACGGTGACCGTCGCAATCGAAGCGATGAATTTTCGCAAAGCGGTCTATGTCGGCGATCTGGTTTCGGTCTATGCCAATCTCGTCCGCGTGGGCCGTACCTCGATGACCGTGCATCTCGAAGCCTGGGCGCTGCGGCGCAGGGAGCTCCAGCCGATCCTGGTGACCGACGGCAATTTCACTTACGTCTCGATCGACGACGACGGCCGTCCGCAAACGATCCAGAGAAACGATCCATCAATCGCGACGTAACCGCGCGCGACGCATGACCGCGCGGCGTTGCGCCTGCCATCGTCGCGTCTTCGCCAAGAACAAGTCATAAAATGGATGAGGTCCCGGCGTACTCAATTTCCCGTCGATTCGGGTGGAAACAGGCTGATTTGCTCAAGGAACCTTTGGGCACCGATGCCGTTATTTGCCCGCACTGAGGAATCTAAGGGCCATGCCGGACAGCTACATCATCGAAGTCAATTCGCAGACCGCAGGTATCGTCGTTCGTTCTCAAGGGGGCTACTGCTTCTTCGCCTCATCCCACCGCTTCAACCGCCTTGAAGGCCAGCTCTTCCGCAACGCCCGCGAAGCCGAGCGCGCCGCGCGCAAGCTGGTTAACGGTGATGTGAAGGAAGCGGCGTAGTAGTCCCGCTGGTCAGGGTCGCGCATAGCGCGAGAGGTAGGAATATTTTGCCGCGAACTCTGCCTTCCCTTCTCCCCTTTATGGGAGAAGGTGGCGCGAAGCGCCGGATGAGGGGACGTTTCAGCAGATTCAGAAGCGAGAGATTCGTTCTCGGAGAGAAACCCCTCACCCGACTTCGCTTCGCGAAGCCCCACCCTCTCCCACAAGGGGGAGAGGGAAGAGCCGTTGTTCACAACTTCGTCGCCGACCTTGAGAGCAGCTTCCAGTCGTCGCCCTGCTTCTGCCAGTTCATCAGGATGTGAAGGTTGGTCGGCACTTTTTTCCCATCGGCCGCCATCTCCTGTTCCGCTACCCAATGGAAGCGCACGATCGCGGCGGGGCCGACCACCTTGATGGTCGGGTCCTTGTACTCGATCGACAGGAATTTCGACTTGCCGTCGGTGGCGTTGGTGACGAAGGTTGCCTTGTCCTCGACCTTGCCGCTGGAATGGCTGTAGCTGACATCGTCCCAGCACAGCGCACCGAGCGCCTTGGGATCGGCGGCGATCTGGGCGAGACGGAAGGCCTCGACCTTCTTCGCCACGGCTTCCTCGTCCGCCGATGCCGCCAGCGCCGGTGTCGTGACAGCTGAGACAGCAAGCGCCGAGACGGCAAGAGTCGAGAGAGCCAGATCGCGTCGGTTGATCGTCATCGTTTCCTCCTTTTTGATCTTGCAGCCAGTGTTGCAGCCGCGCGCGACTTTGTCGAGTGGCGCATCTCCTTCATGTGGATGCGTCATTGCGCGATCGAGAGCGTATTGATACGTCTTTCGCATCAATGCGCTGCGCATTTGGGAAAGTACGGACATGATCGACGCGATGGGCAGGGCGCTGCTGTTCGACATCGACGGCACGTTGGCCGACACGGATTTCCTTCATCGCGAGGCGTTCCATCGCGTGTTTGCTCCGCGCGGCCATATCGTGGATGAGGAGCGCTTCAAGCGCGAGCTCCAGGGTTTTTCCAATGTGTCGATCGGGGAGCGATTTCTGCCGGACGAATCGCCGGAACGTCGCGTTGCAATCCTCGGCGAGAAGGAGGCGATCTTTCGTGACCTGGTGGCTGGACAGATCGTGCCGCTTCCGGGCCTGATGGCGCTGCTCGACCGTGCCGATAGCGCCGGCATTCCCATGGTGGCCGTGACCAACGCGCCGCGTCTCAACGCCGAACTGCTGCTGTCGGGCCTCGGCATTACGGACCGCTTCAAGGCGGTCGTGATCGGCGACGAGCTGCCGCACGGCAAGCCGCATCCGCTGCCCTATCAGGAAGGGCTGCGCTTCGCCGGCGCCAGCGCGGCGGCCTCGATCGCGTTCGAGGATTCCCGCTCCGGCGTGCAATCGGCCGCCGTCGCCGGCATTCCGACCATCGGGATGCGCACCACTCTCGGCCACGCCGACCTTGTTGCCGCCGGCGCGGTCGCTTCCGCCAGCGCTTACGACGATCCGACACTGCTGGCGCGCCTCGCCGCCGCGATGGCGTGGTGAGGACGTTGGTCCGTTAACCGTGATCGGCACGCGCATTGACCGAACGCGCGCGAACCGCCGCACCATGCGGCTTCCTGACTTGAGGCTATTGTCGTGACCGGACTGACTCATCGCCAAGCCGAAATCCTCAACATCGCGCGGGCTTCGGGCCGCGTCATGGTCGAGGAGCTGGCGCGCCGGTTCGAGGTCTCGGCCCAGACCATCCGCAAGGATCTCAACGATCTCTGCGAGCGCCGCTCGCTGACCCGTATCCATGGCGGCGCTATCATCGCCTCCGGCGTCGAAAACCTCGCCTATGAGGCGCGGCGCTTCGTCGCCGCCGACGAGAAGAAGGCGATTGGAGCCGCGGCCGCATCGCTGATCCCGAACGGCTGCTCGCTGTTCATCAACATCGGCACCACGACCGAGGAGGTCGCGAGCGCGCTGACCTCGCACGAGGACCTCCTCGTCATCACCAACAATCTCAACGTCGCCATGCTGCTCTACCGCCATCCCCGCATCGAGGTGGTGGTTGCCGGCGGCACGGTGCGGCGCGCCGACGGTGCGGTGGTCGGCTCGACCGCGACGCAGCTGATCGGCCAGTTCAAGGTCGACTACGCCATCATCGGTGCGTCCGCGATCGACGAGGAAGGCGCGCTGCTCGACTTTGACTATCGCGAGGTCCAGGTGGCGCAAGCCATCATCGCCAACGCCCGCAGCGTCATGCTGGTCGCGGATTCCACAAAACTCCGCCGCAGCGCGCCGGTGCGCATCGCCCATATCAGCCAGATCCAGACCTTCGTGACCGATCAGGAACTCCCCGAGCGCCTCGCCACGATTTGCCATGCCAAGGGCATCGAGGTGATGGCAGCGATGCCGAAGGGGGCGGATATCGATGAGGCGGCCGAACCGGCGCAAGAGGCCACGCCGGTCGTTCGGTTGCGTTAGATGGCTGCGATCGATCCGGAGCTGACATCACGCCGCAGTTCACAGACCAAAACGCTTCAGGTCCTCCGGCAGGAAATCTCGACCTGTCCGGTTCTTGACGCTTGGCAGATTTGATACTCTTTCCCGCCAGGCGATGAGGGATTTGCACGCATCGGGAATCGATATCCCCGCTGCGCCAGCGAAGTCCAGGCTCGCAAAGACTGTGATATCCGCCATCGAGAAGGCGTCGCCGGCAACGAGCGGTGTGTTCTTCAGGACGCCGTCGAAATAATTCATGCCGCGGACGAACCTGGCGCGCTGTCGCTCACCCCATTCCTTCCTGCCGGCCCATTCCGGAGCCACATAGGGCTGCATCGCAGGCCCGAGGCCCGACGTGGCATAGTGAAAGTAGCCGTCGACCGCGCCCATGAGCTCGGCCTCGGCGCGATTCTGCATCATGTGGATCACCGCCTTCTCGCGCGGTGTCCTGCCGGTGAGGACCGGATGGCCATCGAGATGGTCCAGATATTCGGTGATGGCCGTCGACTCCGAGATCAAGGTGCCGTCATCGAGTTCGAGCACCGGGATTTTCCCCGAGGGGTTGATCGCGAGAAACGGCGCCTGCTTGTGCTCTGCCCCGATCAAATCGACGCTGACGAACTCGACCCGGTCGTCGAGTCCCTTTTCGGAAAGGACGATGCGAATGCGCGAGGAATTGGGAAATCCGGGCCGATCGTAGATTTTCATGAGAACATTCCTTTATCTATCGATAGATAGGTGGGTAGCCGATATGGGCCTTTGCAATGGCGGAGTCAAGGGCTATCTATCGGTAGATAGATGGGGGCGAACGATGACGGCCGATACCAAGCAGGTGATCATGGATGCGGCCCGCGCGATGGTGCAGGCGCGCGGCTACAACGGCCTGAGCTTTCGCGACCTGGCGAAGGAGGTGGGCGTCAAGAGCGCCAGCGTCCACTATCATTTTCCGACCAAGGGCGATCTTGGCGCCGCGCTTGCGAGTCGCTATGCCGACGAGGCGATCGAGATCTTCGACGGGTTCCTCGAAGCCTCGCAGGACGTCGGGGCCTGCCTGAGGATGTATACGGACGTCTTCCGTTCCGCGCTGTCGAACGACAACAGGATGTGCCTGTGCGGGATCATGGCCGCCGAGCACGATGACTTGCCGGCCGAAGTCAGAGCTGAGGTCGACAGGTTCACCGACGTCAATATCCGGTGGCTGGTCAAATTGCTGTCGCGTGGAAAGAAGGCGGCAACGGGAGCGATTGAGCAGCGGGCGCTCGCGATCTTCGCGGCCGTCGAGGGCGCACAGCTCGTTGCGCGCGGGCGAGGCGACATCGCGGTCTACGATCAGGCGATCGAGGCTTACAGGGCGGCAGGGCTGCTGCCCTGAGTTTTGGGTCGGCCGACGTCTTATACGTCGTCCCACGGGTTGAGCAGCACGACGCCGAATGCCGCAAAATCCTTCACATTGCGTGTGGCGAGTGTGAGGTCGTTTGCGAGCGCGGTCGCGCCGAAGAATCCATCCATCACGGACAGAGCGATGCCGCTGCGGCGGCTCTGCGCCATCAGATCGCCCCAGCGCTCGGCGACCGCATGGTCGATCGGCAGGATGCGCCCGGCAAAACGCTCCGGCAGATCATGCGTGAGCCAGGCAGTCAGTGCCGCGCGCCGGCCGCCGTCATCCAGCAGTGCGATGCCACGGCGAAGCTCTGCGATCGAAGCGACGCTGATGAAGGCGCGGTCCTCGTCGATCGTATCGAGCCACGCCAAAACACTCGGGGAAGGCGCCGGCCGCCGAACCTCGGAGAGCACCTTGGTGTCGAGCAGCAAGTTCACGGCATCTCGTCGCGCGGCGTGTCGTGCATGCGTTCAGGATCGAGGTCGGCGCCGCGTAATGGCGACGCCAGCAGGAATTCGGCCAGCGTGCCTTTGCGCGCCGTCTTGCGCGCCCACTCGTCGGCGGAAACGACAACGGCATTGGGCCTGCCGTGACGGGTGATGACCTGCGGGCCGGACTGGGCGCGGTCGATCACCTCGGAAAGCCGTGCCTTGGCGTTGGCAAGCGTCCAGATGTCATCGGTTGGAAGCGCATCGGGTGCAGTGTTGGAGTCGGCCATGAGAATATCGACCAATATGACTACTATGACTATAATTCTCTGAAGCTAAGCATTCAAGGGTGCTTTTGCCGCTGGAATTGCCGGCCCAGGCTGCTCAATTCCGCGTCTGTCTGCCCCACTTAAAAGTTCCGCTTTCACTTCCTTTCTTCTCTCTTTCATCTTGCTTTCGTTTTTCGGTGTGATCTAATCAAAAACGAAAGTAACCGCTCGATTGAACGGGCGGTCGCCGGGGGATGCGTCTGTTGGAGCGTATTTTCGACCTCGCCATCATTGGAGGCGGTGTTAACGGCTGCGGCATCGCGCGCGATGCGGTGGGCCGTGGCAACACGGTTTTCCTGTGCGAAATGAACGATCTGGCGAGCGGGACGTCGTCCTGGTCGACCAAGCTGGTGCATGGCGGCCTGCGCTATCTCGAATATTACGAGTTTCGCCTGGTCCGCGAGGCGCTGATCGAGCGCGAGATCCTCTGGGGCATCGCGCCCCACATCATCCGCCCGCTGCGTTTCGTTCTGCCGCACCATGCAGGCCTGCGACCGGCCTGGCTGCTGCGCCTCGGCCTCTTCCTCTATGACCATATCGGCGGCCGCCATCTGTTGCCGGCGACCCGCTCGGTCGATCTCAGGCGTGACGAGGTCGGTCGCCCGCTGATCCCGAACCGCTATACCCGCGCGTTCGAATATTCCGACTGCTTCGTCGATGACGCCCGTCTCGTCGTGCTCAACGCGCGCGACGCCGCCGACAAGGGCGCCGAGATCCGCACCCGCACCCGGGCGACGGATATCAAGCAGTCCGACGGCATCTGGACCGTCAGCATGATCGACACGCTGACCGGCGCGCGCTCGTCGATCCAGGCTCGCGCGCTCGTCAATGCCGGCGGGCCCTGGGTCGAGGACGTGCTCGGCCGTGGCGCCGGCGTCAACGCGAAAGCCAAGGTGCGCCTGGTGCAGGGCTCGCACATCGTTGTGAAAAAACTCTACGACCACGACCGCGCCTACATGTTCCAGAACGCCGACGGCCGCATCATCTTCGTCATTCCCTATCAGGACGATTTTACGCTGATCGGCACCACCGATCGCGACTATGACGGCGATCCGGCCAAGGTGAAGGCGACGCCTGAGGAGATCCAGTATCTCTGCACGGCGGCAAGCGAATATCTGGCCAAGCCTGTCACGCCTGATGACGTGGTCTGGACCTATTCCGGCGTGCGCCCGCTCTATGACGACGGCGCCAGCGAAGCCAAGGCCGCGACGCGCGACTACGTGTTCGAGCTCGACACGCCCGGCGGCGTGCCACTGCTGTCGATCTATGGCGGCAAGATCACGACCTACCGCCGTCTCGCCGAGGAGGCGCTGGAGCGGCTTGCGCCCTATCTTCGCAGTGCGAAAGCGCGCGAGGGCTGGACCGGCAAATGGCCGCTGCCCGGCGGCGACATGGGCGTCTCCGATGTCGACGGCCTGATTGCGGAGCTTCAGCGCGGCTATCCCTTCCTCAGCCACGAGCATGCGCGGCGACTCGCGCGCGCCTATGGCACAAAGGCGATCAAGCTGCTCGGGGATGCGAAATCCGCGGCCGATCTCGGCCAGGCCTTCGGCGCGACGCTGAGCGAGCGCGAGGTCCGCTATCTCATGGCCAACGAATGGGCCGTCACTGCCGAGGACATCGTCTGGCGCCGCTCAAAGCTCGGCCTGCGACTAAGTGCCGACGAAATCGCGGCGCTTGACGACTGGATCAGGACCCACGCCGTGCAGCAAAGTCCCCTGCTGGAAGCCGGAGGACGCTCATGACGGTGACACTCGATCACGTGACCCGGACTGTCGACGGAGTCCCGCATATCCGCGACGTCGCGCTGACGCTCGAGAGCGGTACGCTCAACGTGCTGCTCGGGCCGACGCTGTCGGGCAAGACCTCGATCATGCGGCTGCTCGCAGGCCTCGACAAGCCGACTTCGGGCAAGATCTTGGTCAACGGCAAGGACGTCACCGGCGCCGACGTGCGCAAGCGTTCGGTCGCGATGGTCTACCAGCAGTTCATCAATTATCCCTCGCTTACAGTCTATGAGAACATCGCGTCGCCCTTGCGTGTGCAGGGCAAGCCGCGCGCTGAAATCGAGGCGCGCGTGGCGGAAGCCGCAAGGCTGCTCAGGCTCGAGCCGTTTCTGAAGCGCACGCCGCTCCAGCTTTCCGGTGGCCAGCAGCAGCGCACCGCGATCGCGCGCGCGCTGGTCAAGAGCGCCGATCTCGTGCTGCTCGACGAGCCGCTCGCCAATCTCGACTACAAGCTTCGTGAGGAGCTGCGCGCCGAGCTCCCGCGCATCTTCGAGGCTTCCGGCGCGATCTTCGTCTATGCCACCACCGAGCCAACCGAGGCGTTGCTGCTCGGCGGCAACACGGTGTGCATGTGGCAGGGTCAGGCGCTCCAGATCGACGAGACCGCCAACGTCTACCGCCGGCCGCAGACTTTACGCGTCGCGCAGGTGTTCTCCGACCCGCCGCTCAATCTCGTCGGCATCGAGAAAAAGAACGGCTCTGTGCAATATGCCGGCGGCGCGGCGTCGCCGGCCTCGGGTCTGTATTCGTCGCTGGCCGACGGCGCCTACCGGGTCGGCTTTCGCGCGCATCAGCTCGCGCTCGCCAACGGCCAGGCCGATCGCCACGCCTTCCATGCCACGGTAACGGTGACCGAAATCACCGGTTCGGAGAGTTTCGTGCATCTGACCCGCGACGGATCGAAATGGGTTGCGGTGTTGCACGGCGTGCACGAGTTCGAGCCCGGCCAGACCATCGACGCCGTGCTCGATCCCAATGATGTCTTCGTTTTCGATGCGGCAGGCCGCCTGGTCGCCGCACCCGGCAATACCTGAGGGAGATGCGACATGGCCCGCATTGACCTCGTCGATCTCGCGCACTCCTACGGCGGCAACGATGCGCCGCAGGACAGCTTTGCCCTGAAGCCTGTCACCATGACCTGGCGGCAGGGCGGCGCCTATGCGCTGCTCGGGCCGTCCGGCTGCGGCAAGACCACGCTGCTCAACGTCATTTCCGGAATCATCACGCCGTCGCGGGGGAAAATCCTGTTCGACGAGGTGGACATCACACCGCTGTCAACCCAGAAGCGCAACATCGCCCAGGTGTTCCAGTTTCCGGTGATCTACGACACCATGACGGTGGGGCAGAATCTGGCGTTTCCACTGAAGAACCGCGGCGTGCCAAAGGCCGAGATCGACAAGCGCGTCGCCGAGATCGGCCGCCTGCTCGATCTCGAGCCCTATCTGAACCGAAAGGCGACGCGGCTCACGGCTGACGCCAAGCAGAAGATATCGCTCGGCCGCGGCCTGGTGCGCTCCGACGTCGCCGCCGTGCTGTTCGACGAGCCGCTCACCGTGATCGATCCCGAGCTGAAATGGCAGCTCCGCTCCAAGCTGAAGGCGCTGCATCGCGAGCTCGACCTTACGATGATCTACGTCACCCACGACCAGACCGAGGCGCTGACCTTTGCAGACACCGTCGTCGTCATGCATGACGGCCGCGTGGTGCAAAGCGGCACCCCGGCCGAGCTGTTCGACAAGCCCGCGCACACCTTCGTCGGCTATTTCATCGGCTCGCCCGGCATGAACATCCTGCCGGCCGAGGTGAGGGGCCGCGAGGCCAAGATCGACGGTCACGTCATCGCGCTCAATCGCAGCTACGACAGCCTTCCGGCAAGCGCGAAGATCGAGATCGGCGTGCGTCCCGAATTCGTCGAAACCGTTGCGCCGGCACCGGGCCTGCTCAGCGCAAAAATCGAACGCATCGACGATCTCGGCCGCATCCGCTTTGCGCGTGCGCGCCTCGGTGATGCAAAACTCGCGGCGCGGGCGCCGGCCGGCTTCACCAGCCCGGACGGCACGGCCGGCCTGAAATTCGATCCGTCGCACGTCCACGTTTATGCCGACAGCCTTCTGGTGGAAGGATCCGCCTGATGGACAAGACCGTCAACCAAAAAGCCTGGTTCCTGGTGCTGCCGGTGTTCCTGGTCGTCGCCTTCTCGGCAGTGCTGCCGCTGATGACGGTGGTGAACTATTCGATGCAGGACACCTTCGGCAACAACCAGTTCTTCTGGAACGGTGTCGGCTGGTTCAAGGAATTGCTCGACCCTTCGACCGACCTCGGCGGCCGCTTCCTCGCCTCGCTCGGCCGCAATCTGTTCTTCTCGATGGTGATCCTCGCGATCGAGGTGCCGCTCGGCATCGTCGTTGCGCTGTCGATGCCGCGCCAGGGTTGGACCGTCGCGGCCTGCCTCGTCATCCTCGCGCTGCCGCTGTTGATCCCCTGGAACGTGGTCGGCACGATCTGGCAGATCTTTGGCCGCCCCGATATCGGCCTGCTCGGCTATGTGCTCAACGCGATCGGCATCGACTACAATTACGTCTCCAATGCCGTCGATGCCTGGGTCACCGTGATCGTGATGGACGTCTGGCACTGGACCAGCCTGGTCGCGTTGTTGTGTTATGCCGGCCTGAAGTCGATCCCCGATGCTTATTACCAGGCAGCTCAAATCGACGGCGCCTCGCGCTGGGCGGTGTTCAAGGCGATCCAGCTGCCCAAGATGAACCGCGTGCTGCTGATCGCGGTGCTGCTGCGCTTCATGGACTCGTTCATGATCTACACCGAGCCATTCGTCGTTACCGGCGGCGGGCCCGGCAATTCGACGACCTTCGTGTCGATCGAGCTCGTCAAGATCGCGCTCGGCCAGTTCGACCTCGGCAAGGCCGCCGCGCTGTCGCTGGTCTACAATCTGATCATCCTGATCGTCTGCTGGATCTTCTACACGGTCATGACCAATGCCGGCGCCGAGCGGAAGCCGCAGGAAGGAGCCGCGTGATGCATTCGATCCCCGGCCGTCGCCTCATCATGGCGCTGTTTTTGATCTTCCTGCTGTTGCCGATCTACTGGCTCGTCAACATGAGCTTCAAGACCAACGCCGAAATCGTCTCGACGATGACGCTGTGGCCGCACGCCCCGACGCTCCAGCACTACAAGCGCATCTTCACCGACGAGAGCTGGTATTCCGGCTACATCAACTCGCTGGAATACGTCGTCCTCAACACCATCATCTCGATCTCGGTGGCGTTGCCCGCGGCCTACGCGTTCTCGCGCTACCGTTTTCTCGGTGACAAGCATCTGTTCTTCTGGCTGCTGTCGAACCGCATGGCGCCGGCCGCGGTCTATGCACTGCCGTTCTTCAATCTTTACTCGGCGATCGGGCTGTTCGATACGCCCTGGGCGGTGGCGCTCGCGCACTGCATCTTCAACGTTCCGCTGGCGGTCTGGATCCTCGAAGGCTTCGTCTCCGGCGTGCCGCGCGAGATCGACGAGACCGCCTTCCTCGACGGCTATTCCTTCCCGCGCTTCTTCATCAAGATCCTGGTGCCGCTGATTGCGAGCGGTATCGGCGTCGCCGCCTTCTTCTGCTTCATGTTCTCCTGGGTCGAGCTGTTGCTGGCACGCACGCTGACCTCGGTGCAGGCCAAGCCGATCGCGGCGATCATGACGCGCACAGTGTCGGCCGCCGGCATGGATTGGGGGCTGCTCGCGGCAGCCGGCGTGCTCACCATCATTCCGGGCGCGCTCGTGATCTGGTTCGTCCGCAACTACATCGCGAGCGGTTTCGCGCTCGGCCGGGTCTAGGAGGCATCAATGGAATCTATTGCATGGATGGCCTGGACGCTGCCGACGGCGATCTTCTTTGTCGCGCTCGCCTGCACGCTTGCCGTGATGACCTGGCTCGGGGTGGCCTATCCCGAAACCGAGCGCGTCGGCGTGCTGCGCATCCCCACCACGCGCGGCGACCGCCTGTTCATCTCCCTGATCGTGGCGGCTGTCATCCACTTGCTCTGGATCGCCTTCGCCGGCACCGACGCACTCGCCACGCTGCCGATCGGCGAGGACGGACTTGAAATTTCGCGCCTTTGGCTCGCATCAGGAATTTCGCTGGCCATGGCCGTGCTCATTTTCCGCACGGTCTAGCCCGCGAAGGGACGGCCAGATCCGGGACCAACCCGGGCCTGTAGAAAGTTTGTCGCTGCAACGGAGGAACAACATGCGGCAGTTTAGGAGAAGGGAACGTCCATTGACCAAGAATAGCTTTCTGACGATGTCCAGCGTCGCCGCCATCGTCGCGGTGTCGTTGGCCGTCTCGGCGCCGGTGCGCGCTGCCGACGATGCCGCAATCCAGAAATGGATCGCGGAATTCCAGCCCTCGACCCTGTCGAAGGACGAGCAGAAGAAAGAGCTGGAATGGTTCGTCAAGGCCGCCGAGCCCTTCAAGGGCATGGAGATCAACGTCGTCTCCGAGACCATCACGACCCACGAATACGAGTCGCAGACGCTGGCGAAGGCGTTCTCCGAGCTCACCGGCATCAAGCTCAAGCACGACATTATCCAGGAAGGTGACGTCGTCGAGAAGCTGCAGACCCAGATGCAGTCCGGCAAGAACGTGTACGACGGCTGGATCAACGACTCCGACCTGATCGGCACGCACTTCCGCTACGGCCAGACCATCGCGCTGTCGGACTACATGACCGGCGAGGGCAAGGACGTCACCGATCCCCAGCTGGACGTCAACGACTTCATCGGCAAGTCGTTCGGCACGGCCCCGGATGGCAAGCTCTATCAGCTGCCCGACCAGCAGTTCGCGAACCTCTACTGGTTCCGCTACGACTGGTTCACCAACGCCGACTACAAGGCCAAGTTCAAGGCCAAGTATGGCTACGAACTCGGCGTGCCCGTGAACTGGTCCGCCTACGAGGACATCGCCGAGTTCTTCACGAACGACATCAAGGAGATCAACGGCGTCAAGGTTTACGGCCATATGGACTATGGCAAGAAGGACCCGTCGCTTGGTTGGCGGTTCACCGACGCCTGGCTGTCGATGGCCGGTAACGGCGACAAGGGCATTCCGAACGGTCTCCCGGTCGACGAATGGGGCATCCGCATGGAAGGCTGCCGTCCGGTGGGCTCCTCGGTCGAGCGTGGTGGCGACACCAACGGCCCGGCCGCGGTCTACTCGATCACCAAGTACCTCGAGTGGATGAAGAAGTATGCTCCGCCGCAAGCGCAGGGCATGACCTTCTCCGAGTCGGGTCCGGTGCCGGCGCAGGGCAACATCGCCCAGCAGATGTTCTGGTACACCGCTTTCACCGCCGACATGGTGAAGCCGGGCATCGCCGTGATGAACGCGGACGGTACGCCGAAGTGGCGTATGGCTCCGTCGCCGCACGGTTCGTACTGGAAGGAAGGCATGAAGCTCGGCTATCAGGACGCCGGCTCCGTGACGCTTCTCAAGTCGACCCCGGCGGATCGCCGCAAGGCAGCCTGGCTCTATCTCCAGTTCATCATCTCCAAGACGGTGTCGCTGAAGAAGAGCCATGTCGGTCTCACGTTCATTCGTGAATCCGACATTTGGGACAAGTCGTTCACGGAGCGTGCGCCGAAGCTCGGCGGCCTGATCGAGTTCTACCGCTCGCCCGCGCGCGTGCAGTGGACCCCGACCGGCAACAACGTGCCCGACTATCCGAAGCTGGCGCAGCTGTGGTGGCAGAACATCGGCGATGCGTCGTCGGGTGCGAAGACGCCGCAAGCCGCGATGGACTCGCTTGCCGCTGCCCAGGACTCCGTGATGGAGCGTCTGGAGAAGTCCGGCGTGCAGGGCGCCTGCGGTCCGAAGCTGCACAAGAAGGAAACGGCCGAGTACTGGTTCGCCAAGGCCCAGAAGGACGGCACGATTGCTCCTCAGCGCAAGCTCGCCAACGAAAAGCCGAAGGGCGAGACGGTCGACTACGACACCCTGATCAAGTCGTGGCCGGCACAGCCCCCGAAGCGCGCGGAAGCAAAGTAAGGCACATCAACGTAACGACGAAAGGCCGGGAGCAATCCCGGCCTTTTTCTTTTTATTGTCGTGGATTTTGCTCCACACCGTCATTGCGAGCGAAGCGAAGCAATCCAGAGTCTTTCCACGGAGGTAGTCTGGATTGCTTCGTCGCGTTGCTCCTCGCAATGACGGAGGATGGAGCGACGACGACGCCTTACTCCGCCGGTTCAGTCGTCAGCGCCGGATAATCCGTGTAGCCCTTCGCGCCGCCGCCGTAGAACGTGTTCTTGTCCCAGTCATTGAGCGCCGCGCCCTGCTTCAGCCGCTCGACGAGGTCGGGGTTGGAGATGAACGGCTTGCCGAAGGCGATGAGATCGGCCGCGTTCGCCTCCAGCACCTTGGAGGCGAGGGCGAAATCATAGCCGTTGTTGGCGACGTAAGCGCCGACGAAGCGCCTACGCAGGCCCGCATAGTCGAACGGCGCGATGTCGCGCGGACCGCCGGTGGCGCCTTCGACGACGTGGAGATAGACGAGCTTGAGCGCGCTGAGACCGTCGACGATATGGTCGTACAAGGCTTGCGGGTTCGACTCCGAGATATCGTTGGCCGGTGTTACCGGCGAGACGCGAATGCCGGTGCGCTCGGCGCCAGCCTCGACCACGACGGCCTTGGATACTTCCAGCAACAGCCGCGCGCGGTTCTCGATGGAGCCGCCATAGGCGTCGGTACGCTTGTTGGTGCCGTCCTTGGCGAACTGCTCGAGCAGATAGCCGTTGGCGCCGTGGATCTCGACGCCGTCGAAGCCGGCTTCGAGCGCATTCTTCGTGGCGCGCTTGAAATCGTCGATGATCCCTGGAATTTCGGAGAGCTCGAGCGCGCGGGGCTCGGAGACGTCGGCGAAGGTACCGTTGACGAAAGTCTTGCCCTTGGCGCGGATCGCGCTCGGCGCTACCGGGGCTGCGCCATTGGCCTGGAGATCGACATGCGAGATGCGGCCGACATGCCAGAGCTGGATGAAGACCTTGCCGCCGCGCTCGTGGACTTGATCGGTGACCTTGCGCCAGCCGGCGGCCTGGTCCCTGGAGTAGATGCCGGGTGTGTCCTGGTAGCCCTGGCCCTGCTGCGAGACCTGGCTCGCTTCGGTGATCAGAAGCCCTGCGGAGGCGCGTTGGCCGTAATAGTCGGCGGCGAGCGCACCGGGCACGAACGTGCCGGGAACGGCGCGGTTACGCGTCAGCGGTGCCATCACGAAACGGTTCGCAAGCGTGATCGGGCCGAGCTTGTAGGTGTCAAACAATTTGGTCGAACGGCTCATGGGAATGCTTCCAGGCGGTGAAAGGTCTGCAACACTTGTGCATCGCGGCAATCAGCGCAAGGGAGGAGCCATACGGAAAGTGCAGGCGAGCTACGCAGCAAGGCCCGCGTAGCACAATTCGTATGCAGTTTCGGCCGCGACAGCGGAATTCCGCTGCCGCGGGCCATAACTTAATTCGCGCCGAGGAAATCGCGCTTGCCGATCTCGACGCCGGCGTGGCGCAGAAGGCCGTGGGCGGTTGCGGCGTGGAAATAGAAGTTCGGCAGCGAGAACGCGCTCAGGAATTGCTGGCCCTTCATGGTGATGGATTTGTCGGGGCCGGCCGGGAAGGTGACGTCCTTGGTGTCGGCGCCCTCGAACTGCTCGGGCTTGAACGATTTCACATAGTCGATGGTCTTCGCCAGGCGCTGCTTCAATTCGGCAAAGCTGGTCTCGGTGTCTGCTGTGGAGGGCACTTCGCTATGGGTCAGCCGGGCGCAGCCCTTGGAGGCGAAATCGCTGACGAGCTGGATCTGCTTCGACAGCGGCAGCATGTCCGGAAACAGCCGGGAGCCCAGCAGGACGCTCGGATCGACCTTCTTGGCCGCGCAATGCGCCTCGGCTTTCGTGAGCAGGCCGGTCAGGCTGTTCAGCATTTGCAAATAGGCGGGGACGACGGCGTCGTGGAAGGACATGTGATGCTCGCTCTTGTGGTGGGGAATCTCAGGAGAAACCTGAGCCACTCACATGGGGCCGTCATGGAAAAATACAATCGCGGGAGCGGCTTGTGCAGTGCGAAAATTCTACCGTGCAACGCTCTCCGCTGTCATCGTCCGGCTTGACCGGGCGATCCAGTACGCCGAGACGGCTGTGATTGAGCCGGGACGCCACGGCGTACTGGATGCCCCGCTTTCGCGGAGCATGACAGCGAGCGGGGTCGCTTATCGGATCGTCGCCGCAGGCTGCGCCTGTGCTGTGCCACCGCGCATCCGGGCCAAAAGTTCGGAGGTCGGCCAGGAATCGGCCGGCAGACCGTATTTGACCTGCATCGCCTTCACTGCGGCGCGGCTCTGCTGGCCCAGCACGCCGTCGACCTTGCCGACATTGAAGCCGGCCTGGACCAGAAGCTGCTGCAATTGCTTGAGCTCATTGAACGGCAGCTGCGCGACCGGTGTGGTCGGCTTGCGCATCGGTGCTGCGCCCGCAATGCGCGAGGCGAGATAGCCCGCGGTGGTCGAATAGATCAGCGAGTTATTCCACTCGGTATAGGCCGCGAAATTCGGATACGCCATGAAGGCCGGCCCGTTGCGTCCCATCGGCAGCAGCACGGAGGCCGCGAGATTGTCGCTCGGCAGCGGCCTGCCGTCGGGATAGGTCACCCCCAGCTGCGCCCATTTCGCGCGCGGCTGCTGCACGGTGAGATCGGTCTGATCCCACGGCAGGTTTTGCGGCACCTTGATCTCCTCCAGCCACGGCTCGCCGCGCCGCCACTTCAACCCGTTGGCGATGTAGTTCGCGGTCGAGCCGATCACGTCGTCTTCGCTGCGGAGGAGATCGCGCCGTCCGTCGCCGTCATAGTCGACGGCATAGTTGACGTAATGCACTGGCAGGAATTGGGTCTGGCCGAGTTCGCCGGCCCAGGAGCCGATCATCTCGTCGGGTGTGAGATCACCGCGGTCGATAATCTTCAGCGCGGCGATGGTCTCGTTCACGAACATCTCTGAGCGGCGGCAGTCATAGGCCAGCGACACCAGCGATTTCAGTGTCGGCAGATTTCCCATGTTGACGCCGAAATCGCTCTCCAGTCCCCAGAACGCGGCGATCACCGCCGGCGGCACGCCGTATTCCTTTTCGGCGCGCGCGAACGCGGCCGCATGTCGCTTGATGTGTTGCTGGCCGTTCTGCATGCGATAGGGCGCGGCCATGCGGCCGGCAAACTCAGTGAAGAGCTGGCCGAACACGCGCTGGCCGCGGTCGCGATTGACGATGCCCTGGTCGTAGACGAGGTAGGGCGAGGCCTGCGCCATCGTTCGCTGCGACACGCCGGTCGCCACCGCCTGCTGTTTTACGTCAGCCAGGAAGCGATCGAAGTTCGCGCCATTGTGGCACGACGCCGCGCGTGGGGAGGGCGCAGTGGCCCTGGGGGCCGCTGGCTTTGCGGGCGGTGGCGCGAACTGTGCGGAGGCGGGAAAGGCGAGTGTGAGCAGAGCGGTGGCCGCGATCGCAATTCGGGTCTGGGGCATGAGGTTTCCGCAAGGGGAGGAGACGCTTGGATTCTTGACCAAGCTTAATGGAGCGATTGCCTTCAAACCAGTGCCGCGGCTCCGCGACGCACCTGGAAACCTTGCGGGTGGGGCGGGGTCGTCCCTACCTCATGCTTGCCGGCCTGCAGCGCCTCCAGCGGCGGCGACCGGACCCGGGAGAGGGCCATGAACTATCTTCGTACCGCAATGCTGCTCGCAGGCCTCGCCGCCCTGTTCATGGGCGTCGGCTATCTGATCGGCGGTGCTGGCGGCGCCATGATTGCGCTCGTCATTGCCGCGGCGACCAATCTCTTCACCTACTGGAACTCCGACCGCATGGTGCTGAGCATGTACGGGGCTCATGAGGTCGACCGCAGCAGCGCGCCGGAGCTGGTCGGGCTCGTCGCCGAGCTTGCGCGCCGCGCCGGCTTGCCGATGCCGCGCGTGTTCCTGATGGACGAGCCGCAGCCCAACGCGTTTGCCACCGGGCGCAATCCCGAGAATGCCGCGGTTGCGGTCACCACCGGGTTGATGCAGCAGCTCAGCCGCGAGGAGCTCGCCGGGGTGATCGCGCACGAGCTTGCCCATATCAAGCATCACGACACGCTGCTGATGACTGTTACCGCGACCATTGCCGGTGCGATCTCGATGCTGGCGCAGTTCGGCATGTTCTTCGGAGGCAACCGCGACAACAACGGCCCGGGCATTGTCGGCTCGATCCTGATGATGATCCTCGCCCCGATCGGGGCCATGCTGGTGCAGATGGCGATCAGTCGTACGCGCGAATACGCCGCGGACAATCTCGGCGCACGCATCGCCGGTCAGCCGATTTGGCTCGCATCGGCGCTGGTGAAGATCGAAGACGCTGCGCATCAGGTCCCGAACCTCGAGGCGGAGCGAAATCCCGCCACCGCGCATATGTTCATCATCAATCCGCTGTCGGGCCACGGCGTGGACAATCTGTTCGCCACCCATCCGTCGACGCAGAATCGCATCGCGGCGCTTCAGCAACTCGCAGCCGAGCTTGGCGCGCAGGCGTCGCCGTCGATCGGCGCCAACGAGAACTATCCGCCGCGGGGCCCGTGGGGCCGCTCCTCTTCACGCGGCCCTTGGGGCTGATGCGGACGCGGCTGGAATTTGCATGCTTTGTGACCTGACGCACACAGGCTGGTCCCAGCCGGTGTTAACACCCTGGCGAAACCGTTCCTTCGAAAGGGGATGCGTGGCCGGCCCGCTGCCTGCCACGGTCGAAGATGACCAAAGCTGCAGTACCATTGCTGATCGTCCTGGGCGTGCTCATTGGCCTGTCCACGCACACGGTCGTCAATTGCGGGGACGAGGACGATCCCGACATCTGCTCGGCGGTGATCGGCTTCTCGCCGCTCCGTGGATCGCTGATCGCCTTTGCCTATGAGGGGCGCGGACGGATCGCGCTGCGCCATGGCGACTGGCGGCGGGCGATCGCGGATTTCGACGAGGCCATCCACCTCAATCCCAACCGCGCCTCGCTCTATCGCGACCGCGCTCTGGCGCGCCGGCAGAACGGCGATTTCGAACTTGCCATCGAGGATTACGACGAGGCGATCGCGCATGATCCGAGGCTCGCCGCGCCCTATCACCAGCGCGGTCTCGCGCTCGCCGCCACCGGCGATCTCGATCGCGCGATCCTGAGCTACAACACCGCGGTCCGCCTCGACCCCTCGGATGCGCAGGCCCGGCTCGCCCGCGGCCTCGCATTCCTCGCCCGCGGCCGGGCGGATGAGGCGCGCGCCGATTTCGAGGCCACGCTGGCGCTGCCCGCCGGCAAGGATAATGCCCACACTCGCGATGCGGCGCGCGCAAAACTCGCCGAACTCGCGAGCGCCGAGCCAACCGAAGTGGCCGCGCCAAGACGGTGAGTAGCTTACTTCGACTTCCTGGCTTTGGCCTTCTTCGCCTTCTTCACAGGCTTTTCCTTGGCGGCTTTCTTCTCCACCTTTACTGCGACCGGCGTGCTGGCGGCAATCCGCATCGACCGTGCGTAGCTGTCGGCGACATTGTCGGCGGACATCTGCAGGCGCTTGGCGGCGGTGGTGGCCTGCTCCATGGTGGCCTTCGCCATTATCTTGAAGCGATCGCCGGTCTCCTTGCTCTTGGCCTTGGCCGCAAGGCCATTGAAGCGATCCCGCCGCTCCTTGGCGCGGGTCATCAGGCCCGTATGCAGCTGTCTGGCCAGTTGCCGGATCACGACATCCAGGTCGGCGTCCGCCATGTTGTTCTATCCTCTTCGAAAACAGTATCGATGCGGGCGGGACTATGCAGATCGGGCCCCGCCTTGGCAATTCCCCGCCGGGAGTCATCCGCAGCTTCCGGTTTACAAAACAAAAGAGCCGCGCATTTCGCGCGGCTCTTTTGTTTGGTTTGGCGCTTTCCGCCTCACTTCAGCGAGGCGACCGGGCCACTTGAAGCTGCCGGATCGGGGTCGAAGCCGAACACGCCGACCAGATATTTGTAATAGTCCGGCATCTTCTCCTTGAGCGTCTCGCGCGACTTCGGGTCGTGGAATTCGCTCTTTCCGGCCAGGAAGATGCTGGCGGTCACCGCAAAGAATTCCATGTGATTCTTCATCGCATAGGCTTCCTTGGGCAGGAGGTCCTTGGATTTGGCGTAAGCGTAATAGCCGATCACGCCCTTGTTGGCGTAGCCGTCCGGCAACAGCCGCGCGTGATAGGCGTGCAGGAGTTCGTGCAGCAGCACGGCCTCCTTCTCGTAACGCATCATGTCGGGCCGCAGCATGATTACGCCGAGGCCCGAATCGACCGCGAGGTCGACCGCATTGGGATTGGTCCAGCGCTGCGTGGCATGGTCCCAAACAGTGAGCGTTCGCGGCACGCGGCGCTCGACGTTCGGGGCGACCCGGCCGTAACAGGCAGTCGCGGCGCCGTCGTCGAGGCAGGCGAGCTCGCTCGCAATGATCGGGACGGTGCGGAAGAAGCGCAGGACGCGCGGCGAGAGGCCGGCACCCTCGACCACGTCGATCTGGCTCTTCAGATTCTCGGTGAGCTTGTCGACATCCTTGCGGTCGGAATTCTCCGAGATGTCGAACATGTAGCCGCGGTAGCTCTGGAAACCCGGCGGCAACGCTTGCGCCGCGCCGGCGGACGCATCGAGCGGTCCGGCATTGGATGGATTGGCCATGAGCGCGCCGACAATGGTCGCGGTCAGCAGCAGCGCAATGCGCATGATAAACCCCCTGATGTCACTTGACGCGGCAGACTAGGCCATCGTTGTTTGCGAAAAGTGAGTGGGGCGAGACTAAGGCACCGATGTTGAGGCGTGCTTAACCGTTGGTTGCAGATCGCGGAAGTGGATTAGTGCCGGGTTAACCAACCGTGGATCGCCCGCACGGTTCGGCGTAGCATGCGGTGCGGGCACCGGGCCCGTAGATCAAGACAGCCGGTAGGAGGATGCCATGTATGCCGCCATCCGTCAGGCCAAGGCGAAAAGCGGGAGCGCGGAAGAGCTGGCGCGCCGCATCAAGGACGGCGCCGTTCCGATCATCAGCGACGTCGACGGTTTCCGCGCCTATTACGTCGTCTATGCCGGCGACGACACGGTGACCGCGATCTCGATCTTCGACAAGTTCGAACAGGCGGAGGAGGCGAACCGGCGCGCGATCGCCTGGATCGAGAAGGATCTCGGCCCGCTGCTTGCAGGCGACGCCCGCGCCGCCGCGGGGCCGGTGATCGTGCATACGCTGGCATAGGACTTGGGTGCAGCCGCGCATTCAACTGTCATCGCCCGGCTTGACCGGGCGATCCAGTACTCCGAGACGCAGCGATTGAACCGATAGGCCGCGGCGTACTGGATGCCCCGCCTTCGCGGGGCATGACAGCGGTGTGCTTCACAGCTCCCTCGCATTCGAGAACGCGAAACTCGACACCCGCCGCGTCGTCTCGTCCAGGATCAGCGTGCGCGTGATCGGCGGCTCCGCGCGCTGAGCGCAGTTTTCGCGCTCGCAGAGGCGGCAGTTGACGCCGATCGGCGTGCCCTCTGTTTTCTCCAGATCGATGCCGGCGGCATAGACGAGGCGCGCGGCGTGACGGATCTCGCAGCCGAGGCCGATGGCGAAGCGCGGCTGCGGCAGCGGGTGCGGCGCGACGGGACGGCGCACCATCTGCGCGATCGAGAAATAACGCGTACCGTCGGACAGCTCGATCACCTGCTTGAGCAGGCGATCCGGGGTGTCAAAGGTCGAGTGCACGTTCCACAGCGGACAGGTGCCGCCGAATTTCGAGAACGGGAATGTGCCGGAGGAGAAGCGCTTCGAGACGTTGCCGGCATTGTCGACGCGCAGCAGGAAGAAGGGAATGCCGCGCGCGTTCGGCCGCTGCAGGGTGGTGAGTCGATGGCAGACCTGCTCGAAACCGGAATTGAAGCGCTGCGCCAGCAGATGGATGTCGTAGTTCAGCGCTTCCGCCGCGGCGAGGAACGGCGGGTAGGGCATCATCACGGCGGCCGCAAAGTAGTTGCCGAGCGTGATGCGGAACAGGCGGCGCGGTGTGTCGTCGAGCGGGCCGGCGCGGCCGATGATGGTCTCCAGTTGCTGCGCGCATTCGCTCAAGCCGAGCTGGAAGGCGAGCTGGAACGCGCGGCCGGGCGCGTCGACCAGTTCGGAGATCAGGAGCTGGCGGCGATGGCGGTCGAAGCGCCGCAGCGTCTCGCGCATCACGTCCACCGGCATGATGCGGGTCTGGATCGAATGCTTCTCGCGCAGTCGCGCGGCGAGCGCCGCATAAAGCTCTTCGGCCGGCACGTTCAGTTCGTCGCGCAGAGTTTCCGCGGCTTGCTCGAGTTCCGGAAAATAGTTGCGGTTGGCCTCGATAAGCTCGCGGACGCGTTCGACCGGATTGGCCTCATAGCGCGTGCCGACGTCACGGTCGGCCATTTGCGCCGCGGCCAGGGTCTCGCCCTGGCGCGCCTCGGTATACGCGGCGTAGAGCCGCTGCAGCGCATGGGTGACGCCGGGGCAGAGTTCGGCGAGATCGCGCAGTTCCTGCTTGGGAACGTCGATCTGGCGGAACAGCGGGTCGGAGAAGATCTCGTTGAGCTCGGCGAAAAAGCGATCCTCGTCGGGCGGTGGCGAGGTCGCGCAGGTCGAGGTCATAGGTCTCGGCCAGCCGCAGCAGGATCTGCGCGGTCACTGGACGCTGGTTGCGCTCGATCAGGTTGACATAGCTCGGCGAGATCCCGAGCCCCTCGGCCATCTGGGTCTGCGACAGCCCCAATTGCTGCCGGATCCGCCGAAAGCGCGGGCCGACGAAGAGCTTCTTGCTGGAACCGGCGGGCATTTTCAGGTCTCCCGAGGCATCAAGGACAGTTTGATTGACCTATATCCTTTACAAAATTTACAAAAAAACATCTATTACATGTTCCGATGTTACATGACATCACCATTCAAATACAAGGCCTCTGTACGACCTGAGCTTTCTCGCGTTTAGCTTCTGACACGCATCTCGCAATGCATTGTCAAGAATGTCGATGGCAGAAATCGCCGTCGTCAGCGAAAGGATCAGGCACATGAACTACCAGCCCCGCGGCATCACCACCCTCCAGCGCCCGGCCTCGTATCAGAGCGAGATCGAGGCGGCCCAGTCGCTCCTCGAGACCCAGCCGACCTGGAACGGTGTGTCGGCCGAAGCCGTCGCCCGCATGCGCCTGCAGAATCGCTTCAAGACCGGCCTCGACGTTGCCCGCTACACCGCGGCGCTGATGCGAGCCGACATGGCCGCCTATGACGGCGACCCGACCAAGTACACTCAGTCGCTGGGCTGCTGGCACGGCTTCATCGCCCAGCAGAAGCTGATCTCGGTCAAGAAGCACTTTGGCAAGACCGATCGCACCTATTTGTACCTGTCCGGCTGGATGATCGCGGCGCTGCGCTCCGAGTTCGGTCCGCTGCCCGACCAGTCGATGCACGAGAAGACCTCGGTGCCGGCGCTGATCGAAGAGCTCTACACCTTCCTGCGTCAGGCCGATTCGCGCGAACTGAACGACATCTTCCGCAGTCTGGATACCGCCCGCAAGGAAGGCGACAAGGCGAAGGAAAAGGCGCTGATCGAGAAGATCGACAACTTCAAGACCCATGTCGTGCCCGTCATCGCCGACATCGACGCCGGCTTCGGCAATGCGGAGGCGACCTATCTGCTCGCCAAGAAGATGATCGAGGCGGGTGCCTGCGCGCTCCAGATCGAGAACCAGGTCTCGGACGAGAAGCAGTGCGGCCATCAGGACGGCAAGGTCACCGTGCCGCACGAGGTGTTCCTGGCGAAGATCCGCGCCTGCCGCCACGCCTTCCTCGAGCTCGGCGTCGAAGACGGCGTCGTCGTGACCCGCACCGACTCGCTCGGTGCCGGCCTGACGCAGCAGATCGCCGTCAGCCACAAGCCCGGCGACCTCGGTGACCTCTACAACAGCTTCCTGGATTGCGAGGAAGTAACGGCGGAGAACGCCCGCAACGGCGACGTCATCATCAACCGCAACGGCAAGATGATGCGTCCGAAGCGGCTGCCCTCCAATCTCTATCAGTTCCGCCCGGGCACCGGCGAAGACCGCTGCGTGCTCGACAGCATCACCTCGCTGCAGAATGGTGCGGACCTGCTGTGGATCGAGACCGAGAAGCCGCATATCGAGCAGATCGCCAAGATGGTCGATCGGATCCGCAAGGTCGTTCCAAACGCCAAGCTGGCCTACAACAACTCGCCGTCGTTCAACTGGACGCTCAACTTCCGTTGGCAGGTCTACGACGCGATGAAGGAGGCCGGCAAGGACGTCAGCAAGTACAATCGTGCCGAGCTGATGAAGCAGGAATACGACGATACGCCGCTGGCGAAGGAAGCCGACGAGCGCATCCGCACCTTCCAGGCGGATTCGGCCAAGCGCGCCGGCATCTTCCACCATCTGATCACGTTGCCGACCTACCATACGGCGGCGCTCTCGACCGACAATCTGGCGAAGGAGTATTTCGGCGACCAGGGCATGCTCGGCTATGTCAAGAACGTCCAGCGCGCCGAGATCCGTCAGGGTATCGCCTGCGCCAAGCATCAGAACATGGCCGGCTCCGACATCGGCGACGACCACAAGGAATACTTCGCCGGCGAAGCTGCCCTGAAGGCGGGCGGTGCCCACAACACGATGAACCAGTTCGGCTAACGCATCACGCTATTCGACAGGAGACTGATAATGACCAACAGCAATTTCTGGGTGATCGGCGGCGAGTTCGGTTCGATGAACTTCCACAAGCTGGTGGAAGGTTCTGCCCAGGTGCAGGGTCCCTTCAAGACCCGCAAGGAGGCCGAGGACGCCTGGCGCTCGGTTTCGGAAGAGAACCGCCACAAGGCCGGCGTTCGCTTCTCGATCGTGGAAGAGCCGTCGCGGGTCCCGGCCTGACAATCTGAACTGATAAGAAGACGTCCAAGGACGGATGGTCCCATCCGGCGCAAGCCGGGTGGGATCGTCTGTTTTTGGCACAGGTGAACGGCCTGTGGGCGCCGTAAGTAACTGGAATTGTGGGGCCTTTGCGGACACATTGGTTGCTGATAGGTTAATGGAAGGAAGTCAGGACGAGGCCGACAATGTCAGAGCCCGAAACCAGCGGGATCCACCCCGGCCAGCCACGCCCGGTGCGGCTGCGCGATGCGCTGTTGCGGGCGCGGATCGAGGCCGCCGACCGGACCGGCGTCGTCGTCGATTTGCGCGATGCCGAAGTGGCGCGGCTCGAGATCCTCAACGACGCGCTCGATCCCCTGTTCGCGCAGGTGCCCGAGCGGATCGACCTGTTCGACCGCGGCATCAGCCAGGGCGATACGCCGAGACTCTGGATCGACGTCGTCGCGCACATCGTGATGGGCCGCGACAAGCGGATGTACCGCTTCGTGCAGGACACCCGCTTCGGCCGCATCGTGCTCGCCGAATCCCACGACACCGCTGTCATCGTCGAGGCCGTGACTGATTACGTCGCCCGCCGCATGATCGAGCGCGAGCATGCGATGGTGGTCCCGCCTGAGCCGAAGCCCGAGGTCGCGCCGCCGTCGCGCCGGTCGCGCGTCTGGCCGTTCGTGTTCGGATTTGTGCTCGGGCGCCGCCGCGCTGTTCGGGGTTGCCGTGCTGGCGGCCCTGCGAAACTTGTGAATTTCTCCTCCGTCGCAATGACGGCGTGGCCTCAAATCAACCTGACATGCTTCATCTGTACGATCTGAAGCCCAGCCCCCAGGCTCCGCACCGCCTGCTCGCATCGCCAGCCGGCATTGTCCTTCTCGATCGTGAACAGATTATAGGCCGCGGCCGGGGTGTGCCCGTGCGCGAGCGCGGAGGCCGACGGCGCGCCGATCGCGGGAATGTTGCCGTTGGGGCCCTCGAACCACATCGTCGAATGAACGTGGTCGTGTCCGTGCAAGATCAGCTCGACGCCGTGGCGTTTCAGAAGCGTCAGCAGCCCGGCGGAGTCAGTCATCCGCTTGTGGTACGCGCCGGACTTCAACGGATGATGCACCAGCAGCACGCGAAAGACATCCTCGGCTGCAAGCCGTTCGAGCCCCTCTTCGAGGGCCGCGAGCTGATCGCGTCCGAGCGTGCCCGTCGCCATCAGCGGAAGAGTCGGCACCGCCGTGGACAGGCTGATCAGCGCGAGCGGCCCGCGCCGGCGCACGGAAGGAAAGCCGATACGGCCGTCGTCGCCCGCAAGATAGGGCGCGAAGGTCTCGCCGAAACGATGCGAGGTGGCGCGGACATAAGCGTCGTGATTGCCGGGAATCGTGGTGACGCGGTCGGGCGGGCCGACGCCGTCGAGCCAGGCGCGCGCCGGCGCGAATTCGGCTTCCAGCGCGAGATTGACGAGATCGCCTGTGACCGCGATGTGGTCGGGACCTTGCGTCTTCATGTCGGCGACGAGTGCGTCGAGCACCTCGCGGCGCTGGTACTTGTGACGGTTGCGCGTCCAGTTGATATAGCCGAGCGCGCGCTTTCCGGCGAGCTCGATCAACCGCGGCTTCGGCAGCGGCGGCAGATGCGGGTCGGACAGATGGGCGAGCGTGAAGGGGGCCATGTGGCTGCGATTGCCTCGCTATTCGTCCGCTGTAATGGCAAGGTCGCAGGCAACGCGCAAGCGAAGCCTGAACGGGGCGCCACGGGAGCCTGATGGGAGATCGTCTCAATAGCGTCCGACGGACATTCGAGCCGCTGCTGCGGCGAATCTTCCACGCCTATTTCCTGCTCGTCCGCGGCATGACGCTCGGCGTTCGCGCCGTGGTGCTGGATGCCGAGAGCAGGGTGTTCCTGGTCAGGCACAGCTACGTCATGGGCTGGTATCTGCCCGGCGGCGGCGTCGATCTCGGCGAGACCATGGAGCAGGCGATGCGGCGCGAGCTCAAGGAAGAGGGGGATATCGATCTCACCGGCGCCGCCGTGCTGCACGGCATCTTCCTCAACAGCCACGTCTCCCGCCGCGATCATGTCGCGGTCTACGTTGTCAGGCAGTTCAAGCAGGATCGCCTGCCGCAGCCCAACCGCGAGATCGCCGAATGCGGGTTCTTCGCTGTCACGGCGCTGCCCGAGGGGACCACGCCCGGCACGCGGCTGCGGATCGCCGAAGTCCTTCACGACAGGCCGCGGATTGCGACGTGGCGATGATGGCTGCCTGTGCTAGTAAACTGCGCCTGCGGTCTCGGCGCATGGACGAGGGATGAAGATTGTCTGAATCGACGAGGTCATGGCCATTCCGGGTCGCCGTGCTGGTTCCCTGCTACAATGAGGAAGCCGCCGTTGCGACGGTCGTCGCCGATTTCCGCAAGGCACTGCCTGCGGCCGAGGTCTACGTGTACGACAACAACTCGACCGACCGCACCGCGACGATCGCGCGCGAGGCCGGAGCAATCGTGCGCAGCGAACGGCGCCAGGGCAAAGGCCATGTCGTGCGCCGCATGTTCGCGGACATTGAGGCCGACATCTACGTGCTCGTCGATGGCGATGCGACCTACGACGCGCCGAGCGCGTCGCGCATGATCGACCAGCTCCTCGATGATCATCTGGATATGGTTGTGGGTCTGCGTGTCGATCAATCGCAAGCGGCCTACCGGCGCGGTCATCGCATCGGCAACCGGCTGTTCACCGGTTTCCTGGCTTCGACCTTCGGCCACGCCTTCACGGACATTCTGTCCGGCTACCGCGTGTTCTCGCGCCGCTTCGTCAAATCCTTTCCCGTCCTGTCCGGCGGTTTCGAGATCGAGACCGAGTTTGCGGTCTATGCGCTGGAATTGTCGCTGCCGGTTGCCGAGGTCGAGACGCCCTATTACGCGCGCCCGGAAGGCTCCGTCTCGAAGCTCAATACCTGGCAGGATGGGTTGCGCATCTTCAACACAATGCTGAAGCTCAACCGGTCGGAGCGGCCGCTGCGCTTCTTTTCGACGATCGGCATCGTCCTCGCGCTGCTGTCGATCGCTTTCGGAGTGCCCGTCGTGATCACCTTCTTCGAGACCGGTCTCGTACCGCGCCTGCCGACCGCCGTGCTCTCCATGGGCCTGATGATCATGGCGCTGCTTTCGGCTTCGTCGGGGCTCGTGCTCGACACCGTGACGCGCGGCCGGCGGGAAATGAAGATGCTCGCCTACCTGTCCCAACCGCCGCTCGGGAGGAACTGAAAACCTCCGGGGGCGGGCGCAATCCCATGGACCGTTGCCCTCCAAGGTGATATCCCGCCGACGCCGCCTGACGCGTTTTTCCGACGCGAACCGATGACTCCCGCCTGAAGATGCCGTGACGCGATGAACGATCTCTCCCTCACCATCCGGTCGGAAGCCGCCGGCGATGCTCAGGCGATCGAGCGGCTGCACCAACGCACCTTCGGACCGGGCCGCTTCGTGCTCAGCGCGTACCGCATTCGCGAGCATGTGGATCACGTGCTCGATCTATCCTTCACCGCCCGCGTCGGTACGTTGCTGGTCGGATCCGTACGGCAATTGCCGGTTTGCGTCGGCGACACGCCTGCACTGCTGCTCGGGCCCCTGACGGTCGAGCCTCCGTTCCGCGGCCGCGGCGTCGGCCGGCTGCTGCTCGAGCGCGCGCTGAAGGACGCCAAGGCGCAGGGCCATCGCCTGGTGCTGCTGGTCGGCGACGAGCCCTATTACAGCCGCGTCGGCTTCAAGCCGGTGCCGAAGGGGCGCGTCACCATGCCGGGTCCGGTCGATCACAGCCGGCTCCTCGTCGTCGAGCTCGTCGAGGGCGCGTTCGAAGGCGTGTCGGGGCCGGTCGGTCCCGACTGGAGCAAGACGCGAACCTGACGCGCCATCGCTTCGAAGCTCACATGAAGGTAGGGCAGTGCCGGTCGATCAACAATATTACCGGGAGGTGGCGTCCGGGAGCACGGCGGAAAAGCTGCTGATCGCGGCGCGCGACCGCATCTTCCAGGATTTCATCGCCCAGATGCAGCCATCTGCCTCGGACGAGATCCTGGACGTCGGTGTGTCCGACGTGATCAACGACGGCGCAAACGTGCTGGAAAGAAGCTATCCACATCAGCACAAGATCACGGCCTGCGGGCTCGGCGAAGGAGCCGGGTTCAAGGCGGCTTTTCCGCTTTGCCGTTACGTGCAGATCGAACCGAATACACGGCTGCCGTTTGACGACAATGCGTTCGATGTCGCGACGTCCAATGCTGTGCTCGAGCATGCCGGCAGCCACGGAAAGCAGGTGCTTCTGGTCAAGGAGCTTTGCCGCGTTGCGAGGCGGGTGTTCATCACGGTGCCCAACAGGTTCTTTCCGGTCGAGCACCACACGGCCATCCCGCTGGCGCACTATCTGGACGGCACCTTCAGGATCGCCTGCAGGATCGCCGGCAAGTCGGAATGGACCGACGAGCAGAACCTGATCCTGATGACGCGAAAACGGCTGCTGGGGCTCGCCGCGCTGGTCGTCAAGTCCTCCATCCCTAAGTCCGCGGCAGTGGGCTACACCGGTTTGTCGCTCGGCCCGCTATCGTCCAATCTCTATCTCGCATTCCGCTAAAGCAGCGCCGGCGCCGCCCGCCGCATCATGATCCCGATGAAGAAAATCCATACCAGCAAAGCCGTCTTCGCCGTCTTGTTTCTCGCGGTGCTGGTTGGCCATTTCTGGACGATGTTGCGATGGAATGAGGATCGCGGCGTCTATGACGACATCTGCTACCTGCGGCAGGCGCATCTGTTCCAGAGGTTTGGGCTGGTGGAGGGCTTCGACACCAGCCTCACCCGCGACGATGATGGCTATCAAAAAGCAAAGCTGAAGGCGATCGGCTACCCGAACTGGGCCGATACGACCGCCGCGCCCTGTCACAACTTGATGCCGGCCACGGGGAAGGTCGTCATTCAATACCCGCCGGGTGTCGGCCTCGTGTTGGCGTTGTTTCCGCCAGGGCACCAGGTCGTGCCCATGTACATGCTGGCGACCATCATCGTGCTCGGCTTCGCGCTATTTGCTCTTTCG
Source organism: Bradyrhizobium sp. LB13.1 (assembly GCF_054056815.1). Classification (NCBI taxonomy): domain Bacteria; kingdom Pseudomonadati; phylum Pseudomonadota; class Alphaproteobacteria; order Hyphomicrobiales; family Nitrobacteraceae; genus Bradyrhizobium; species Bradyrhizobium sp. LB13.1. The sequence goes on from NZ_JBSRYQ010000001.1 coordinate 2,122,326, forward strand.
CTTGCGCGCAGCACGAGATCGGTCCTGATGGCCGGGACGTTCGGCTGTCTTGCGATCTACCTGATGGTCAATCCGGTCAAGGCGAGCTATTCGATGGCCCCGACCGTCGTCGTGTGCGCGCTCGCGGGATGTCTCACGGCGCGATGGCTGGCGAGCCCGCGATCCCAACCGAGGATCTGGCTGCTGGCGCCAATCGGTTTCCTGCTCGGATTGACCGTCGATTTCCGATTGGCCAACCTCTTCCTGGCGTCCGGCTACAGCCTGTTTCTCCTCGTCATGTTCCTTGCGGAACGGACGATGTCCCGGTTTTTGCAGGGGGCCGTGTTCGGCGTCGCGTTGCTGGCCGGCGTGATACCGACCATCCTCTATTACGCCGTCAACGCCGGCAGTCCGTTCGCGTCGACCTACGGCAACAACCCCGATGTCAGGCCGCTGGATTTTTCGTTCGCAGTGGTCCGGGACTATCTTGCCGACCCGCTCCAGAGCTTGCTGATCGTCATCGGAATTGCAGGCTCGATCTGGCTGTTGCGGCAGGCGAATGGCACTCGCCGTGTCGCGCAGCTCACGATGACCAATCTGGCGCTCAATCTCGCCTTCTTCTTCACCTATCCGATCGCGACGCCATATTACACGATCCCCATTTCCCTCCTGACACTGTGGAGCCTGCTGTTTGCCGTCCTGTTCCAGGAAGCGGCAGAGGATGCCCCTGGAGCGGCCGCGTTAGCCAAAGCGCGATGAATTCAGGTTAGCTATCGCGCTTTCGGCGCGGCCACGCCTCATACTCCGTCATTGCGAGCGGCTTGTCCGCCGAAGCTCGAGAGCGAAGGCGGAAGCTAAGCAATCCAGAATCTTACCGCATAGGCAGTCTGGATTGCTTCGTCGCAAGGCTCCTCGCAATGACGGGTTCGAGGCAGCCTTTTAGAACTTGAAGTTGGCGAACGCCCTGACGCCGATGCCGGGCATCAAGACCTCGTCCTTGGTGTAGGATACCGAGTTGCGGATGTTCTCGTTCAACAGATTGTTGCCGACGAGGCCGACCAGCATCTCGCGCGCGCCGAATGCATTCGGGTTGAGCTTGGTCTTGTAGGTGACCTCGGCCTTCAGCAAATTGTAGCCCGATGTCGGCGTCTCCGCGATCACAGCGACGTTGTTCTGCGCGAAAGCGTGCAGCAAATTGACGCGCATCAACCAATTGTCGTCGCGCCAGAACACGCCGCCGCCCAGTCTCAGCGGCGGAATCCGCGGCACGTTGGTGCCGTCGGTGAAGGTGGCACGCACGACGTCGAACTGGTTCTCGATGCCCCAGATGCCGCCCTGGAATGCACCGACATCGAACTGCGACTGGAATTCGCCGCCGCGGAAGTTGGCATTCCGCTGCGAATAGACCGCCAGGTTCAGCTCGGCACCGGGCGTGCCGCAGGAGGCAAAGTCGCCGTCGCACATCACGCCGGTGAGGCGGCGATAGATGAAATTGTCGAAATGCGTGTAAAAGGCGGTCGCCTCGAACCGGAACGGTCCGGTCGCCTTGCGCAAGCCGATTTCGACGGACTTCGCGGTCTCGATCGTGAGGTTCGGATTGCCGATGTCGAAGGTCGCGGTCGCATCATGGCCACCGCGCGAGAACAATTCGGCCGGCTTCGGCGCGCGCTCGACATATTGTGCGGTGATGCTGCCGACCATGCCGCCCGGCAGGTCCTGCAACAGGCCGATGCTGCCGCTCTTCGGCGTGAACGACGGATTGTGGACGATGCTTGTTTGCGGTGACCCGTCGGGCAGGAAGTCTGCGGGGAAATCGGGCGTGGACCCGTGCAGTTCGACATGTTCGATCCGGCCCGCGATCTGCGCCCTGGTCTGTTCGCTGAACTTGAACTCGTTGAAGACGTAACCCGCGACGCGGTAGTTTCGGTTCGGGTCCCACAACCCGTTGAACAGCGCGCCCGGATCGTCCGGACTTGGCGCCGTCAGCTCCTGGTGGCCCGCCTGGAAGCCGAACGCGGTCGTCACCTCGGCAAAACGGGCGTTGAACGGCATCAGCTGCACCTCGGTGCGGATCTCCTGCTCCTTGTTCGTGAAGGTCTGCCGCACGCCGTCGGTGTTGGGGTCGGCGGGATCGGCAAGGCCGATCTCGTTGTGCCGGTAGTCGGTCGCGCCGGCCCAGAAGCGAACGATTTCGATCGCCGCAGCGTCGGGATGGTACTCGCCCTTGACGTTGATCTTGGTCTGGTGAGCGTCGATCCGGGTGTTGTGGTCGGCGCCGTCGATGCCGGGGATGTGGTAGAGCGCGTCGTTCTGCGTGATCGCCGCACCGATATAGCCGCCCTGGAAGAAGTAGGAGCCGCCGATCGAGCCGCCGTCCGAGCGCGTCGCCGAATTGGGCTGGCGCCCGTTGGCGATGGAGCGCGTCTGGTCGGCGAGGTACGGGTAGCTCGGGATGCTGTAATCGGTGGTGTTGCGGCCGTAGACGTCAGCATGGAAGGCGTAATTGCCGCCCCCGGTGTCGAGCAGCACGCCGCTCTCGACGCCGCGATCGACCGAGCTGAACGCGCTGCGCGTTTCGGCGGTGACGCAAGGCGACGTCGCGGCGCCGGCGAGCGGCGCCTTGACCGGCAGGCCGAAACTCTGGAACGGCTGGGCACCGCAGTTCGGCAGCGCATCCGGAATCCGGTTGTTGGTGGCGCTGACGACGCCACCGATCGAGGTCGAGCCATAGCGCAGCGCGGCCGGCCCGCGCACCACCTCGACCTGGTTGGTCGCCAGCGGATCAATCGGGACGAAGTGATCCTCGCCGAGGTCGGAGGCACCACCGGCATTGGTGCCGTTCTCGACGATGCCGACGCGGTTGACGTCGAGACCCCGGATGATCGGACGGCTGGAGGCGCCGGGCGCGAAGCTCGAGCCGGTGATGCCCGGCTTTGAGAACAGGAGATCGCCGAGCTGACCGCCCCCCTCGCGGCGGATCTCCTCGTTTGGCACGACAGTGACGGTGGCGAACTGGTTGGTCACGATCGGCAGCACGCCCTGCTGAGGTGCGGCGGGCGTGGAGGCTGCCGGCGTGGCGTCCGCCGCGCGTTCGTGGCTGCGTGCCCGCGCGGTTCGCGTGGCGCGGCCCGGGTTGCGGGTCGGCACCACCGCCCTGCGCACGATGGGGCTCGGAGCCGTCACGGTGACGGCGGGGATTTCGGTCGACGGCTTGTCCTGAGCCAGCGCCGGGGTGGCGGCGGCGCCGAGCAGGAGCAGGCTTGCTCCGCCAAGGCGCTGCGCGCGCCGCAATTCAAATGACATGGTTCTGATTCCAGTCAGGCGCCGTCCGCATATTCGTGTGTTGATCGGAGGCGGCCTGCCGTCGCTGCGCGACGGAATTCGACTTCAACTGCTCCCGGGCATGCGCCGAATTTCGGCGAGCCCAGACGTGATCACGTGATGTCTGGAGTCAGGACGCGGGAGGGGCGCGCGGCTGGAACGCCGAGCCGGCCGACTTCAGATGGCTGAATTCAGCGTCGGTGGTGCGATAGAGCAGCTCGATCGCCTGCGGCAGCAGCAGCACAGGCGGCGCCGCGAACATGACGGTGCCCGCCATCGCGACCAATGCGCAGATCGCGCAATTGTCCTCGCCCGGCTGCTCCCGGTCGGGACCTGCCGGCGATTGTCTCTCGACCGCGGCACGGTGGATCGAAGCGACACCGTTGGTGCTGTCGGTCTGCTGGAGCGAGGCCTGGGCGAGGGGAGCGGCCTGGGCGAACCAATGGCTGTGGCCGAACGTCAGCGCGAACTGCACCAGCATCGCGAAGATCGCGAGCCGGGCGCCGTGCCTGATATTCGACCGGAACCACTTCATCTGAAAACGCCACCCCACATCGCGGGGGCATCATCCCCTGATCCCGCGACGTTATAATGTAACATCGCCAGATCGGTCAGCGGATGTCAACCGCAGTCGCACCGATCCGCTCGGGCGGATTGCTGATGTGTCGTTCGCGCCACGGGACGTTCACCGCCCTTCGCGGACCCAGGTCGCGACAAAGGCGCCGAGCAGCAGCAACAGCCCGATCAGGCCGGCGAAGATCGGCAGCACGCCGACGCCCTTCACGACGCTGGCGTCGCGCATCCGCACGCCCATCCAGCCGTCGCCATGGAAGACGCTCGCCGAGCGGACCGGCAGGACGCGCGGCAGCTCCACGTTGGCGCCGTCAACCACGCGCACGGCGTTGCCGCCCGTGGCCTGCGTCAGCGGCTTGAGGGTCTCGGTGGTCGAGGTGACTTCCGAAAACTCCTTCGGATTGGTCGGGCCGACATTGATCAGCGCCTTCAGCGTGCCGTCGGTCGCCTGCCACAGGCCGAGCTCGCTCGCCGGCAGGCTGGCGCGCCATTCGCCGGGATCGCCGGGCGCAAGCGTCAGATCGCGCGCTACGCCCGACGGCGAGGTCACGCTGACCGGCTGGACGCTGTCCGCCATGGTCTGGCGCACCACCACGAGATTCTTGCCCTGCACCTGCAGGCGCAATGCTTCCTCGTCCAGATCAGGCTGCTTCATCAGCCAGTGCGACATCCGCCGCAACAGATCGAGATGCGGGCCGCCGCCTTCATAGCCGCGCGCCCAAAGCCAGATGTGGTCGGAGAGCAGCAGCGCGACGCGGCCCTCGCCAAAACGCGACAGGAACAGCAGCGGCTTGCCGTCGGCGCCGGTCATCACCGGCGGGTTGACGGAATTGCGGGTGTCGACAGTGCGGAAGAAGCGGCTCCAGTGCGGCGGCTCGCTGGCGGAGCCTTCGAGGCCGCGCGTGACGGGATGGCGTTTGCCGACGTCGGACAGATGCGCGTAGAACGGCTTTTCCGTCACGCCGACCGGCTCTGCCGGCAGCACCGAATCCAGTGGCGTGCGCCAGATGCTGGTGTTGGAGGCGTAGTCGGGGCCGGCCGAGACCAGCACCGCGCCGCCGCCGCGAACGTAGCGTGCGATGTTGTCGAAATAGGCGATCGGCAGCACGCCCTGGCGGGCATAGCGGTCGAAGATGATCAACTGGAATTCGTTGATCTTCTGCTGGAACAGCTCGCGGGTCGGAAACGCGATCAGCGACAATTCGTTGATCGGTGTGCCGTCCTGCTTCTCCGGCGGACGCAGAATGGTGAAGTGGACGAGATCGACGCTGGCGTCGGACTTGAGCAAATTGCGCCAGGTGCGCTCGCCGGAATGCGGCTCGCCCGAGACCAGCAGCACGCGCAGCTTGTCGCGCACACCGTCGATGGCGACGACGGCGCGGTTGTTCACCGGCGTCAATTCCCGTTCGAGCGGCGAGGCCTCGATCTCGACGATGTTCGGCCCGGCATGCTTGATGTCGACGTCCACGCTTGCGGCCTGGCCGCTTCCCAGCGTGCGCTCGTTGATGACCTCGCCGTCCCTGCGGACCGTGACCTTGGCGCGCTCGCCGCTGACGCCCTGATCGTCGAGGCGGTAGGTGATGGTCTGGGGCTGCCCGACGATGCCGAAGCGCGGCGCCGCCAGGATCGCGATGCGGCGGTCGCGCTCGTCTTTCTGTCCGGTGATCAGCGCGTGTACCGGCGCCTGGAAGCCGAGCCCGGCGGCGTTGGCCGGAATGTCGTGGACGCGGCCGTCGGTGATCAGGAAGGCGCCGGCGACGCGGTCGACCGGCACGTCGGCAAGTGCCGAGGCCAGCGCGCCGAACAGCTTGGTGCCGTCGGTCTCGCCGTCGGCCTGTCCGGCGTCGACGACGCGGACCTCGAGCCCCTTGATCTTCTTCAGGCTGTCGACCAGCGCCTCCTGCGCCTGCGCCGCCTCGCGATTGCGGTTGCCAAAGTTCTGGCTCGGGCTTTTGTCGACGACGACTGCTGCGACCGAGGTGAGGGGATCGCGGTCCTCGCGGGTGAAGGAGGGATTGGCGAGCGCCAGCAGGAACAGCACCAGCGCGGCGACGCGCACGGCAGCGCCGCGCGCACGCGCCAGCAGCAGCACGAGCGCGATGACGACGATCGCGGCCAGTGCGAGCCACAGGACGATTGCCGGAACAAGCGGCGTAAACGCGATGCCGTAATTCATATCGCACTTCTATTCATTGTGAGCATGACCTCTTCGGAAAACCGGTTCCCACTTTTCCGGATCATGCTTATTGCCCCAGCCGTTCAATCAACGCCGGTGCGTGCACCTGGTCGGCCTTGTAGTTGCCGGTCAGCGTGTACATCACGATGTTGGCGCCGGCGCGGTAGGCGAATTCGCGCTGGCGGGGGTCGCCGCCGGTCACCGGCAGCATGGCCTGGCCGTCGGGCCGCACGGCCCAGGCGCCGGCGAGGTCGTTCGAGGTGATGATGATCGGCGAGACGCCGTCGCCGCCGCGTGCCGGCCGCTGCGCGCTGTCGTCGTCGTCATCGCGCGGCAAGGTCTCGACCCAGGTCTGGCCGGTGTTGAAGCGGCCGGGAAAGTCGCGCAGGAGATAGAAGGTCTTGGTCAGCACGTGCTCGCGCGGCACCGGCTCGAGCTCGGGCACGTCGAGCGAGGACAGGATTTCGCGGAGCGTCTGCATGGCGGGGGTCTGCGCCGCGCCGTTTGCGCCGGGCGGTGCTTCGACCGCGTCGCGGGTGTCGAACAGCACGGTGCCGCCCTGCTTCATGTAGGCGTCGATCTTGTTGATGGCGTCCTGCGGCGGCTTGGGCGCACCGGGCACGATCGGCCAGTAGATCAGCGGGAAGAACGCGAGTTCGTCGCGCGCCGGATCGATGCCGACGGGATCGCCGGCCTCGAGCGCGGTGCGTTGCGCCAGAAACAGCGTCAGTCCGGACAGGCCGGCCTTGACGATGGAATCGACGTCGGCATTGCCGGTCACGACATAGGCGAGGCGGGTCTGCGACACCGCCTTCATCGCGAACTCGTCGGACGCGCTGTCCGCGTGCAACGGCGTCGGCACGAGCGCCACGAAGCCTGCGAGCGCCAGTCCGAAGACGATCATCGCGGGCGCGGCGCGGCGGCGCAGCAGCGCGGCGAGGCCGCCGCCGAGCACCGCGACGATGATGGCGTCGATCAGGAACAGCGCGAGCGCCGTCGACAGTAGCCAGCCGCGCAAGTCGCGCGGCTCGGCATTGGTGTAGGTGGCGTGCCGGGCGCGCAGGCTCGCGGTGTTCAGGGCTGCGATACGGTCGGCGCTGGCAAGCGTGTTCACGGCGAGCGGTCCTTCTGCCGGACCATAGAAGCCCGGCGGATGATCGGGTGTGGCGCGGTCGCGATAATCCGCGGGCAGCGGCTTTGCGGCGGCGGGCGGCGGGCCGAAGGCTCCGAAGCCGTCGAGGATGTGCAGCGGCGCCACCGTCTCGGCAGTCGCCTCAGTGGCAACCCCGGCGCCGGGCTTGGCAGTATAGCCGGACATGTCGACGACACGCCGCAGGATTTCGACGAAGGTGCCGGACATCGGCAGATCCGACCAGCGCATGTCGGCGCTGACGTGGAACAGGCTGACCACGCCCTTGCCGCGATGCTCACCGGTCACCAGCGGCGTGCCGTCTTCCAGCGATGCCCAGCTCTTGGTGGCGAGCACGGCGTCGGGCTCGGCCAGCACCTGGCGGTTTATGGTGACGTCCTTGGGGACCACGACGCCGGCAAACGGACCGTCCGCCGCGAACGAGGCCAGATGTTGCGGCTTTTCCCAGGTCAGGCTGCCGCCGAGAGTCCGGCCGCCCTTGCGAAGCTTGACCGGCACGAGATCGTCTTCGGCCTGCGCCAGTCGCGGACCGGCGAACCGCACCAGCACGCCGCCCTGGTTGATCCAAGCATTGAGACGCTCGCGGATTTCAGGGGCGATGGTGCCGACATCGGCAAGGATGATCATCGGCAGCTTCTGGTCGAGGAACTGCGTGATGCCCTGCTGCGGCGCGCCCTTGTCGGCGAGCCGCACGTCGGCGAACGGCGCCAGCGCGCGGGTGAGATAGAAGGTCGGCGCCAGCAGCGGCTGCGCAGTTTCGCTGCTCGCGCCCGAGACGATGCCGATGGCGCGGCGGCGCCAGCGCTTGTCGAGCAGCTGGACCGCGCCGGCGGAGCGCTCACCGGCAATTTCAAGCCGCGTGATGTCGTTGCGCAGCTCGACCGGCAGATCGAACGCCGCTTCGGTTTCCTTGTCCTGCGGGGCCGAACGAATAACGCGCTTCGCCGATCGGCGAGGCCTTCTGGTCCAGTGCGCGCACGGTGCCGATGGCAATGCCGCTGTCGGTGCGCAGTACCTTCACCGTCATCCTGGCGGCGGCGTTCTCGGCCGCGACCAGAGCCAGCGGCGAGGAGGTGCCGCCTTCGAACACGGTCAGGCTGCGGTCACCGATGCTATTGCCGAGGCCAGCCACGAATTCCTCGCCGCGACCGGTGTCGACGCCGTCAGAAAGCCAGGCGATCTCGCAGTCGCCGGTCGCTTTCAGGAAGCGATCGATTGCGGTCAGGGTTTCGACGCGGTCGATCGAATAGGGCTTCGGCGTGAGCTGCCGCAGCGCCACGCGCGCGGCGCCCGCCGGCATCAGGGTGATATCGCGGTTCGGCTCGGACAGCGGCGCCAGCGCAATCGCGCGGCGGTCGTTCTCGGCATTGGCGATCAGCTCGTCGGCGGCCCTGATCCGGATGTCCCAGTTCGATGCCGCGCTCCAGCCGTCGTCGAACATGATCATCAGCGGCGCCTTGCTGGCGGCGATGCCTGTTTGCGGATTCCAGATCGGGCCGGCGGCGGCGAAAATGACGAGGGCCGCAGCCAGGAGCCGCAATGCGGTCAGCCACCACGGCGTCCGTGAGGGCGTCTCTTCGCGCGGTGCGATGTCGAACAACAGGCGCGTCGGCGGAAACTCGATGCGGCGCGGCCGTGGCGGCATCACGCGCAGCAGCCACCACAGCACCGGCAGGCTGACGAGGCCGATCAGGAGCAGCGGTTCGGTGAAGGCGAGCGGCAGTCCCATCATGCGGCGGGCCCCGCCTTGATGGTCGTGGTGCGGGCGCCCGACTTGCTCACCTGCATCCCGGCATGCAGGAACAGCAAGAGCTCGGCCGCGGAGCGGTCGGTCGCGTGCGTCGTGAACAGCCAATCGAGCTTGTTGGTCTCGGCGCGGATCTGGTCGCGGTGCAGCGCGAGCCGCGCGGTGTAATCCTGCGCCCAGCTCTCGGCGCGGCCGGCGGTGATCACGCCGAACCCTTCGGGCTCGACAAACTCGACGCGTCCGGAATAAGGAAACGACTCTTCGGCGGGATCGACGATCTGCACCAGCATGCCATGGGCGCCGGAGCCGGACAGGCCCGCGAGCGTCGTCCCGATCTCGGAGATCGGCGACCAGAAATCCGACAGCACGATCGTCTCGGCCAGCGCCGCGGGCACGAAGGACGGCGGCAGGCTCAGCCGGTCGGCATCGTCATGCAGCATCGCCTGCGCCATCTTGTCGATGACGCTGCGGCTCGCGGTCGGTGTCATCAGCCCGGGAATGCCGACACGTTCGCCGCCGGAGACGAGCAGCTCGGCCAACGCGAAGGCGACGATCAGCGTCCGCTCGAGCTTGGATTCGCGCGCCGTCTTCGAGGCGAAGGCCATTGAGGGGGAGCGGTCGGGCCAGATCCAGACCGTGTGCGAGGCTTCCCATTCAAGCTCGCGGACATAGAGATGCGCGATCGTCACGCGCCGAGCGCCGCCAATCGACGTTCTGCGCCGGCTCGCCCGAGACGAAGCGGCGGTACTGCCAGAAATTTTCGCCGGCGCCGGCGCGCCGTCGGCCGTGCAGACCGTGGATGACGTTGGCGGCGATACGGCGGGCCTCGAGCACCAGGCGCGGCAGCGAAGCGGCGAGCGTGCGGCTTTCGCCATCGGCATGTCGGATCGCGATGATCTCCTTCGCTGCTTGCCCGTTCTCTGCGGCCATCAACCGATCCGTGTTTTCAATTGCCGGATCACGTCCGGAATCGTGCGGCCTTCGGCGCGCGCCTGGAATGTCAGCGCCATGCGGTGCTTCAGCACGGGCTCGGCGAGGTCGAGCACGTCGTCGATCGAGGGCGCGAGGCGTCCGTCGATCAGCGCGCGTGCGCGCACCGCGAGCATCAGCGACTGGCTGGCGCGCGGGCCCGGTCCCCAGGCGATAAACTTGCCGGTCTCGCCGCTCTCCGGACCCGGACGGGCCGAACGGACCAGCGACAGGATCGCCTCGACCACGGAATCGCCGACCGGCAGGCGCCGGATCAGCCGCTGTGCGGTGATCAGCGCGTCCGCGGTCATCGATCCCCTGGCCAGTGTCTCTTCCGCGCCGGTGGTCTCGAACAGGATACGGCGCTCGGCGTCGCGATCGGGATAGTCGACGTCGATCTCCATCAGGAAACGGTCGAGCTGCGCTTCCGGCAGCGGATAGGTTCCTTCCTGCTCCAGCGGGTTTTGCGTGGCGAGTACATGGAACGGCTTCGGCAGATCGTGGCGCGCGCCGGCCACGGTGATGTGCTGCTCCTGCATCGCCTGGAGCAGCGCCGACTGCGTGCGCGGGCTGGCGCGGTTGATCTCGTCGGCCATCAGCAGTTGCGCGAACACAGGGCCGGAGATGAAGCGGAAGGCACGCTTGCCGCTGGTGCTCTCGTCGAGCACTTCGGCGCCGAGAATGTCCGATGGCATCAAATCGGGCGTGAACTGGATGCGCTTGGCATCGAGGCCGAGCGTGATGCCGAGCGTCTCGACCAGCTTGGTCTTGGCGAGACCGGGGACGCCGATCAACAGCGCATGGCCGCCGGAGAGGATGGTGACCAGCGTGTTCTCGATCACGCGGTCCTGGCCGAAGATGACGGACGCGATCGCATCCTTTGCCGCGCGAATCTGGCTCGACACCTGCTCGGCCGAACGGACTACTCCGTCTTCGAGCTTCTCGACACTCTCCGCCATCCGTTAGCTCCTTCAGCCTGCCATGCGGCTCGCTTGCGTCGTCATGTCATCACATGGGCCCTATGCTAGACTTGCAGGAAGGCCATGTATTCGTTGAATTAACCTATCCCCACCTTATCGGCTTAGGGCTATGTAGGGCATCACGAAGTGGAGACCTCCACACCGGACTGATCCGGAGTGGAACCGTGCACCGACAGACGACGTAGACTTACAATTCAGACCTGCACCAAACGTGCCAAATGACAGAGTCAGGGCAAACCATGGCGAACCAAGGGCAGAGCGCCGATCGCGGTCTTGAGGGGCTGACTGCCGCCGCCAAAAGTGCTGCCGATGCCGAAGGCGTCAAAAAGGGCCTGCCTCCGGTGCATCTGTGGAATCCGCCGTTTTGTGGCGATCTCGACATTCGAATCGCTTCCGATGGCACTTGGTACTACATGGGGACGCCAATCGGCCGCCACGCGCTGGTCCGCCTGTTCTCGACCATCCTCAAGCGTGAAGGCGACAAGCATTTCCTCGTCACGCCGGTGGAGAAGGTCGGCATTCGCGTCGACGACGCGCCGTTCATGGCGGTCGAAATGCAGAAGGACGGCGAGGACAACCACCGCGTGCTCCGCTTCCGCACCAATGTCGACGACTGGGTCACCTGCGATGCGGCGCACCGGCTGCGCTTCGAACAGGGCGAGGGCGGCGGACTGACGCCCTATCTGCATGTCCGCGCCGAACTCTGGGCCAAGGTCACCCGCGCGCTCTAGTTTACGATCTGGTTGACATGGGTGAGGAGCGGATGGTCGATGGCCAGCCGATGTTCGGCGTCGAATCGGCCGGCGAATTCTTCGCCATGGCCGATGCGGAGCAGGTGAGGGCCGCGCTTTGAACAAGCCTATCCTGAAGACCGATCCCGCCACGTTCGGAGCGGCCGATTTTTTCGCCCGCTCCAAGGCGCGACTAGGCTTCGACGTGCCGCCCGGCCTGTTCGATCCCAACATCATTCCGGCCTCGGGCGATCCCGGCACCGACAAGATGCTCGAGATCATCGCGCGTGAGCAGCCGGTGCGGCCGGCGGCGGTTTTGATCGCGGTGGTCGATCATCCCGAGCCAACCATCCTGCTGACGCAGCGCTCGGCGCATCTGAACGACCATGCGGGCCAGATTGCCTTTCCCGGCGGCAAGATAGACGCGACCGACTCCTCGCCGCTCGATGCGGCGCTGCGCGAGGCGGAGGAGGAGATCGGGCTGTCGCGCGACTTCGTCGACCCGATCGGCTATCTCGATCTCTACGGCACCGCGTTCGGCTTCCGCATCCTGCCGACGGTAGCCCGGGTGCGGCCGGGTTTTGAGCTGACGATCAACCATTCCGAGGTTGATGATGCGTTCGAAGTGCCGCTATCCTTCCTGATGAACCCGGCCAACCACCAGGTGCACAGCAAGGAATTCCGCGGCATGGAGCGGTCCTACTACGCGATGCCCTTTGCGGAACGCTACATCTGGGGGGCGACGGCCGGAATGCTGCGTGTGCTTTACGAGCGGATCTATTCATCATGATCCGTCCAGTTCTGACCGAGATCGGAATTTTCCTCGTTCCCTTCGCCGTCTATGCGCTGTTCCTGGCCGCCAGCCGTTCCGGGCTGTTCGTGCAATCGTCCTGGCCGATCACCATCGTCGCGCGTCTCATGCTGGCGGCACTCGTGCTGGTGATCGCGGGGCTGATCGGGTTTGCGCATTTCTCCGGCGCGGCTCCGGATTCGACCTATGTCCCCGCCCATGTCGAAAACGGCAAGCTCGTGCCGGGCGTGGAAAGATAGGGGCCGGCCGATGAGCGCGGAGCCCATGCTCGCCGATGCGCCCTGGCTGATTTCGGGAGGAACCGCGCGCGTCCTGGAACTGCTCAACGCCGATGGCGAGGAGGCGCGGGTGGTCGGCGGCGCCGTGCGCAACGCGCTGCTCGGTCTCGTGCCCGGTGATATCGACATCGCGACCACGGCGCTCCCGCACGAGGTGGTGCGGCGCGCCAAGAGTGCCGGCATCAAGAGCGTGCCGACCGGCATCGACCACGGCACCGTCACGCTCGTCATCGACAACCAGCCATACGAAGTCACGACGCTGCGCGAGGACACCGAGACCTTCGGCCGCAAGGCCAAGGTTGCGTTCGGCCGCGACTGGGTGAAGGACGCCGAGCGGCGCGACTTCACGATGAACGGGCTGTCGGTCGATGCTGATGGCGTTGTCTACGATTACGTCGGAGGCGTCGCGGATGCGGCCGCGCGGCGCGTGCGCTTTATCGGTGATCCCGACCAACGGATCGCCGAGGATTTCCTGCGCATCCTGCGTTTCTTCCGCATCCACGCCGCGTTCGGCGCCGGCGATCCCGACCGCGACGGCTATCTCGCCTGCATCCGGGGACGCGCGGGCCTTGCGAGCCTGTCGGCCGAGCGGCTGCGCATGGAGATGCTGAAGCTGCTGGTCGCTCGCGGCGCGTCTGCCGCCGCGCTTGCGATGGCGGATGGCGGATTGCTGCAAGCGCTGACCGGCGGCGTCGCCTACACCGGGCCGCTCTCGGCGATGATCGCGATCGAGCGTGAGCTCGGCCTCGCTGCCAGCGCAACGCGGCGGCTCGCTGCGCTGACGGTCGCCGTGACTGAAGATGCAAAACGCGTCGCCGCGCGCTTGAGGCTCTCCAATGCGGAAACCAAGGCGCTCGATTCGATGGGGCACCGCTGGTGGCGCCTGGCGATCAAGGACGAAGCCGATGCGCGGCGGCTGCTCTATCGGCTCGGTGCGGAGCGCTATCACGATCGCGTGTTGCTTGGCTGGGCGCGAGGCGGCGATCACGTCGGCTCGTCGCGATGGCGTGTGCTCGCCGAGCTGCCGCAGCGCTGGACTGCGCCGAAATTTCCGCTGAAAGCTGCCGACTTCATCGCGCGCGGCATGGCGGAAGGACCCGCGCTCGGGCATGTGTTGACGCTCGCCGAGGACGCTTGGCTTGCGGCGGATTTTCCCCTAGAGGACACCGCACTCGCTTCCATCGCCGATCAAGCAGCGGCACGCGTCAGCCGCGACGAGAAAACGTGACCATCGTCTCAGGCTTCGCCGACATCTCGATTTTTCAGCTTCTGCTGGTCGCGTTGATGGCGTTGTTTGCTTCGATCATCGGTGGTCTCGCCGGCTACGGCACCGGCGCTCTGATGCCGCTGGTGCTGGTCCCTCTCGTTGGCGCCGAGCCGGTAGTGCCGATCATCGCGATCTCCGCGATCTTCCACCAATTCCAGCCGCGCGATTGCCTATCTGCGTTACGCCGACCGCCGCCGCGCGCTGATCGTGCTCGCCTGCGCGGCGCTGACAACGGCGCTCGGCGCCTACGGCTACACCCGGCTGACCAATGCCGGCGCTGCGCTGGTGATCGGCTCCATGCTGATCCTGAGCGTGCCACTGCGCCGGATGCTCCGCCGCCGGCAGGTCAGGATCGGCGACACCGGCCTTGCGGCCGGCTCCGTCGGCTATGGCGTGCTGGTCGGCGGCACCTCGGGCTCCGGCGTGATCCTGCTCTCGCTGCTGATGGCCGCGGGACTCGAGGGCGCCGCCGTGATCGCGACCGACGCGATGATCTCGCTCGGCACGGGTCTGATCAAGATTTCGGTGTTCGGCCTCGCCGGCGCGGTCACCGCGCGGGTGCTCGCCTTTGCGCTGCTGATCGGGGCGATCGCGATCCCCGGCGCGTTCCTCGCCAAAGCCTTCGTCGAGCGGATGCCGGTGCATATCCACACCGCGATCCTCGATGTCGCGGTGATCACCGGCGGGCTGGTGATGATCTCGGCGGCCGCGAGGCAGCTGATCGGGTAGATTATCGCGGAGCGGAACGCGTAGCTTACCTCCTCCCGGGACAGAGCGCATATGGGCGCCGAAGCTTCCACAACGTCATGGCCGGGCTTGTCCGGGACAAGCCCGGGCATGACGACCTTTTGGGTTACGATGACAGTGCACTTAATCATCGCCGTCAGACTGCGCTGGCTTCGGTCCGCGCTTGCCGGGCTTGAAGCGGGTCGGGTCAATTGGGTGTATCGTAATTCCCGCTGCCGTTGCCTTCGCCTTCCGGTATCGCTCCGCCGGCTCTAAGTGTCATATGTGACTTTTGGAACGGAGGCGCTTCGTCGGGCGTTTCCGGAGCAGGCCGAGGTACGTCTTCCGCGTCCACAATGTTGCGTCCAGCAAGGACGAGCAAGGGGAGGAACTGCGAGACGACAAAGCCGCGTGGCGAGAGGCCACGAGCTTCGCTCTATTCAAGGATGTCGACGGCAATTCCGCCCGGCCAAGAGTGGAGCCTAGGCCTCGACCCTCTTTGCGATGGTCTGTGGAGACAAGAAATGAGCTCCGTAGACATTGTTGTTCCCTGCTTCCGGTATGGGCACTTCCTGCGAGAGTGTGTCGAGAGCGTTTTGGCGCAATCCGGCCCCGAGTTGCGCGTGCTCATTATCGATGATGCGTCGCCCGACAATACAGCGGAAGTTGCGGAAGAGTTAGCCCACTCCGATCCCCGGGTGGATTATCGCAGGCACACCTCGAATCAAGGGCTCATTGCTACCGCCAATGAAGGCATCGCCTGGACGAGAGCCGACTATATGCTTCTGCTGTCTGCGGACGATTACCTGTTGCCCGGCGCCCTTGCGAGATCGGTCGAGCTGATGGACGATCATCCGTCTGTCGCTTTCACCTTCGGCGGCGCGGTTGTTCTTGATCAACAGGGGGAGCGTTCGCGGCGTAGAACAGGCGTGGGATCAAGAACCAACATTTTGTCGGGCCTCGATTTCATTACACTTAGCGGCGCAAAAAACATTGTGCTATCACCAACAGTAGTGGTTCGTACGAGCCTGCAGAAAAGATTGGGCGGGTATTTAGCTGATTTACCCCTACGCTTCTGACATGGAAATGTGGTTCCGGCTCGCCGCGCACGGCGACGTCGGGGTCATTGCCGCTGATCAAGCCGTGTATCGAGCGCACTCGGCCAACATGTCAAGCGAGCCTTCGCGGGAGCAAGACCTGCTCCAACGCAAGGCGGCGATTGAACATTTCCTGACTAATGGTGCTGCCAGGTTGACCAACGCTGCTGATCTTCGTGCCTGGATGAACCACATGTTGGCACTTGAAGCGATCGGTTGCGCAAGCACTGCCTTCAACGAAGGAGCGATAGAAAGCTCAGCAGGCCTTTCTAAACTTGCGGTCGGTCTTGATCCGACCGTTCGAAGAACGCGTCGTTGGTGGTTTCTTGCCTGCAAGAAGGTTCTTGGGCTGCGAGGATGGCAGCTCGTGCGGCCTGCAGTTGAATGGTTTAGAGCTATCTTACCGAACGAGCCCCGCGGAGCGGACTGAATGTGCGCAAGTTGAGATCTGAGATTTTGAACCGGAACGGACCTCGTCAAGCGAACGCACCTGTTGCAGACGATCTGTACAACACGTACCGTCGCCGATACCGATGCAAGGAACCCAATGACCGATCGAGAAAAGATTCTAATTGCCCTTCGCGAAAAGCCTCTGAAGACTTTCGAAATCATGAAGCGCGTCAACATAAAGAACCAGGACGACTGCCAATCGCTCCTGTTGAAGATGCGTGACGACGGCGCCGTGAAGTTCGATATTCATAAGGGGCATTGGCTCGTTGCGTGACGACGTTCGCTTGGTCACCAGCGGCTGGTGGAACTGCTTCCAAGTTCCTTTCAGCGGAGAGAACGACTAGCCGCCTTCGGGCGGCTTTTCTCTTGGCGGTAACTTCCGTTGGTCACTTTTCAGAAATGGCCTTGGGCTGCGGGATATCCGTTCGCAGGGGGCGCCAAGTTGCAAACAAGCGATCGGCACAATATCGTCGATGGTCCGCCCCCAATCTTCTCAGGAGCCAACACTATGAATGTGGTCTCAGTGCCCAGCGGGATCAATCGTCCTCCAGGGAGGGTCGATATCCCGTCTGCCTGGCAAGGCGCTGAGATGAAGGCCAATCCTGATCGATGGTTGATATCGCTCTCTGCCGGCGAGATCGCCGAGCTCGAGAACGCAGCTGAAACATATCTCGGCAGAAGCAAAGAAATCGCAGAGATCACGAAGGAAAGCTTTCCGCTTCCTCACTTCGGCGCGCACCTGGAAGATCTCAAGAAGAAGCTGTTGGCCGGCTTGGGCTTCGAAGTCATACGCGGCCTCCCGGTGGCACAATATAGCCAGGAGTTTGCCGCTACGATATTTTGCGGGGTGGGCGCGCATCTTGGATCGGCGCGGTCTCAGAATGCAGCGGGTCACATTCTCGGTCACGTCCGTGACACAGGCGCCGATGCGAAGGATCCGAACACTCGAATTTATCAAACTTCGGAACGTCAGACATTCCATACGGATTCGTCCGACGTGGTCGGATTGTTATGCATTCGCGAGGCGATGGAGGGAGGGGATTCTCTCCTTGTCAGCACGACGGCAATCTACAACGAGATGTTTGACAGACGTCCCGACCTTGCCGCGCTCTTGTTTGATCCGATCGCGACAGACCGGCGAGGCGAGGTGCCGGAGAACGAAAAGCCGTATCTTGAAATCCCGGTGCTGAATTGGCATGCGGGGTTCCTGACCGGGTTCTATCAGCGCCAGTATATCGATAGTGCGCAGCGCTTTCCCGATGCGCCGAGACTGACGCCCGCTCACGTCGAGGCACTCGATCTCTTTGACGCGCTCGCAAACAGCCCCACTCTGCATTTTGGCATGCGGCTTCAGCCGGGTGACATGCAGTTCGTTTACAATCATGCTTTGTTGCATGATCGGACCGGATTCCGTGATTGGCCCATTGCAAACCAAAAGCGTCATTTGTTGCGGCTTTGGCTCAGCATGGAAGGCGACCGGCCGCTGCCCGATTGTTTCAAGCAGCGCTATGGTTCGATTGAGATTGGCAACCGTGGCGGCATTATCACCAAAGGTACCAGTCTGAACGTTCCGTTGGATTGACGTTCGAAGCATCCAGCGATGTCCGCTCTTGCTCCGTTGTTGGCATAGAAGCGGACATCACGTGCGGCGGAGCCGAGCACTCCGACCTAACGAGGACGCGGTCTCAGGCGTGCCTACTCCTCGTCTTCGTCCTCGTCATCCTCGTCCTCGTCCAATTCTTCCAGCTGTTCGAGCACGGCCAGCGGCAGCGTCTCGCGGAACAGGTCGCCTTCCGCGCCCATCCAGAGGCAGAGCACGTCGTCGCCCTTCACTTCCGCAACGGTGAGCGGCTGCCCGCCGGATTTCAGCATTACGATATCGCCGACTTTCAGTTCCATGGATGGTCCTTTCAGGTTGATTGACAGAGAGTTGATTGACGAGAGAAGAGTTAGCAAGCCGTCATGACATGCCGATCACGGCTGCGGGTCCGCGGATGCGCTACGGCTGCGCGTGTCCGCCGCGCAGACTGAAACGTCGATGACGGAGGTTCGAGTGGGGGATCGCTCGATGGGCACGCAAGGGCTCTTCGGTCCTGGGCGCGGCGATGATGCCACCATGCCCGTGTTTTGCCCGGCGAGTCAAAGGGTTTCGTTAAATCCGTAAGTCATTGGTTTTGCAGCGGTCGGCTACTGTGCATGGGGTTGTTTTCGACGTTTTTGTTTTCGTGGCCTTGATCATCCCGGCAAAAGTTCGCCGAGCGAGCGGATGATGCGGTCAGGCTTGACGGGCGACCCTTCGGGCAGGCCGTCGCCATGCACGTCGATCCAGATCGAATAGATGCCGAGACGCTGCGGAGTCACCACTTCCCATTCCAGATTGTCGCCGATCATCCAGGTATCTTTTGCGGTGACGCCGAGCGTGTCCATCGCGTGCAGGTAGGCGCGCTCCTCGGGCTTGCCAAAACCGTGCTCGCCTTCGATCTGGATGTGGTGGAAGCGGTGCGCCAGCTCGAAGCGCTCGACCTTGGCGCGCTGGGTGTCGGCGGCGCCGTTTGTCACCAGCGCGAGCTTGATGCCGAGCGCTTTCAATTTGTCGATGGCCTCATGCGCGCCGGGGAAGACGAACATCTCCTCCTCGCGATAGGTGGTGAAGCGGTCGGCGAGGCGAATGGCGAGGTCGTCGGGCAGGGCGCGGTAGCCGGCGGCGGCGAGCGCGGCAAACCCGCCCTTGACCGTGAGGTGACGAGCTTCGGCAAGCCTGAGCCGCCACGAGGCGTCCGCATTGGCCCAGAAGTTTTTCGCGAAAGCGAGCACCGTGGTTGCGACCTGCTGTGGCGGCAGCGGCGCGAGCTCTTCGGCAAACTCGTTCGCGATCGTGTTCCAGGCGATCTCGGGCCGGCCATAGGCCGACAGGATGGTGTCGTCCATGTCGATCAGCATGGCGCGCGGCAGCGGCCTGATTGCGGGCTTCATCGGAGTCATGGCCATTTCACCTCCGGCGGCAGCGACGACAGGATCGAATCGACATTGCCACCGGTCCTGAGCCCGAAGATGGTGCCGCGATCGTAGAGCAGATTGAATTCGACATAGCGGCCGCGCCGGATCAATTGCTCCTCGCGATCCTCGGCCGTCCAGGCGGTCGCGAAATTGCGCCGCACGATCTCAGGATAGATCTTCAGGAAGGCGCGGCCGACATCCGCGGTGAAGGCGAGGTCGGCGTCCCAGTCGCCGCTGTCGTGCCAGTCGTAGAAGATGCCGCCGACGCCGCGGGCTTCTTTCCGATGCGGCAGGTGGAAATACTCGTCGCACCACTTCTTGTACTTGTCGTAATCGGCGATGCCGTTCGGCTGCGTGCAGGCCTGTTTCATCGCGGCGTGGAAGGCGATGGCGTCGGCATCGTCCTGCGTCCGCCGGCGCTCGAGCACCGGCGTCAGATCGGCGCCGCCGCCGAACCAGGCTTTTGTGGTGACGACAAAGCGCGTGTTCATGTGCACCGCTGGCACGTGCGGATTGCGCAGATGGGCGATCAGCGAGATGCCGGAGGCCCAGAACTTCGGGTCGTCCGCCGCGCCCGGAATTTGCGCGCGAAACTCCGGCGCGAATTCGCCGTGCACGGTCGAGCAATGCACGCCGACCTTCTCGAACAGGCGGCCGGACATCATCGACATCACGCCGCCGCCGCCGGCCGCGCCGGTATGATCGGTGCGCTGCCAGGGCGTGCGTTTGAAGCGGCCCGGCTCGCCCGGATAAAGGCTTCGCGGGGCATCATCCTCCAGCCGCTCGAAGCTCGCGCAGATGTCGTCGCGCAAAGCTTCGAACCAGGCGCGGGCGCGCGTCTTGCGGTCTTCGATCAAGCTCGGGTCCAATGTGGATGTCATTCTTTCAGCCCTGCGGACCGTAATAGGTGCAGCTCTCGCTGCAACTGTCGCGGTGGATGCTGACGCGGGTCAGCTTGCCGATATGCGCCAGCCGGTCCCAGACGAAGAGCGAGAGGTTTTCCAGCGTCGGTGTGCCCAGCGCCTCGATCTTGTTGAGGAACTTGTGGTCCAGCATCACGCGCACATCCTCGATGGCGCGCTGAAGGAGGCCGAGATCGACCACCATGCCGGTCGCAGGGTCCAGCGTGCCGCGCACCGTCACCTCGGCGCGAAAGGAGTGGCCGTGGATCTCTTCGCTGGCCGCGCCGAACGTCGTTCCCGACAATGAGTGCGCCGCCTCGAAGCGAAACGATTTCGTCAATTCCCACATCTGTTCGAAAACCAATCCTATCTGATACCGAGTGACTTGTGCGTCTGCACGCTGAGCCGCCATTGCGGATGATTGAGGCAATAGTCGATCGCGCGCGCGGTGTTTTCGGCGACCTCGGGCCCGTCCATCGGCTGCAGCGAGAAGCGCTCGAAGGCGAGGCCTGCGAAGGCCTCCGGTGCGGCGAGTGGCTGCGGATAGACCAGCTTCAGCTCATGGCCGCGCCGGACCACCAGGTCGCTGCCGCCCTTCGGGCTGACGCAGATCCAGTCGAGCCCCTCGGGCGGGGCGATCGTCCCATTGGTCTCGACGCCGATCTCGAAGCCGCTTGCGTGGAGCGCATCGACCAGCGCGGCATCGACCTGGAGCAGCGGCTCGCCGCCGGTGAGCACCACGTAACGGTTGTCGGTAGAGGCTGTCCATTGCGCGGCGATGGTGCCGGCGAGTTCCGCGGCCGAGGCGTAGCGCCCGCCCAGCGTGCCGTCGGTGCCGACGAAGTCCGTGTCGCAGAATTTGCAGGTGGCGCCCGTGCGGTCGGCCTCTCGCCCGCTCCAGAGGTTGCAGCCCGCAAAACGGCAAAATACGGACGCGCGCCCGGCATGGGCGCCTTCGCCTTGCAGGGTCAGGAAGATTTCCTTGACCGCGTAACTCAACCGTATCTCCTCAATCCTATGGCCCTTCAATCCTGTGGTTCAATCCAATGAGCCGTCAGGGTTCCGGATCTGCCGCAGCGCTTCGCCTGCGGCCATCGCTGCGGTCATGGCGACATTGAGCGACCGTAGCCCCGCCCCGATGGGAATCACCAGCCGCGCGTCCGCGGCCTCGACCACCGCGTCGGTGACGCCGGCGCTCTCGCGCCCGAATAGCAGGATGTCCGTCGTCTGGTAACGGAAATCGCGGTAGTCGGTGGCCCCTTTGGTGGTGAACAGCAGCAGGCGGTAGCCCTCTGCCGCGCGCCATTGCTCGAATTTCGACCAGGAGTCGTGGCGGGTGATGCTGACCTGATCGAGGTAATCCATTCCCGCCCGGCGGAAATGTCGGTCGGAGACGGGAAAGCCTGCCGGTTCGATGATATGGGCGGCCACGCCCAGACAGGCGCAGAGCCTGAGAATCGTGCCGGTGTTCTGGTGGGGATGTCGGGTTGGAAAAGCGCTATCTGCATGGGCTGTGCCGGGTTCGGTGCGGGCCGGAAATGTCTCAATAAAACATCGCTGGCCGCGGAATTCGTGCATTGCACGCTCCCGCGCCGATAGCGGGCTTGCGCTCGCCCGGCAAGGGTGCCAATAGAACGATTCTGGAC
The DNA here is from genome assembly GCF_054056815.1 of Bradyrhizobium sp. LB13.1. NCBI lineage: Bacteria > Pseudomonadati > Pseudomonadota > Alphaproteobacteria > Hyphomicrobiales > Nitrobacteraceae > Bradyrhizobium > Bradyrhizobium sp. LB13.1. The sequence continues at coordinate 2,144,126 of NZ_JBSRYQ010000001.1, forward strand.
TGCTGTTTTCGCCTTGTTTTGGTGGGGACACGTGAAGTTCTGCCGCCGCGGGGGGCCGCGGGCGCTAGCAGGCTGTTCTGGGGACCTTGGGGCCCTCTGGAGCGGTTCCGCCGGCAGAATAAGAAGAAAGGGTTGGAATCGTGACGACAGCGTCTTCGGCGGACCATCCGACACGCCGTGATTTCTTATTCGTTGCAACGGGGGCAGCCGCAGCAGTAGGGGGCGCAGCCGCGCTCTGGCCCTTCGTCTCCCAAATGAATCCTGATGCGTCGACCATCGCCGCCGGTGCGCCGATCGAGGTCGATCTCAGCCCGGTCGCCGAGGGACAGGAACATCAAGGTGTTCTGGCGCGGCAAGCCGATCTATATCAGCCACCGCACCAAGAAACAGATCGACGAGGCGCGCGCCGTCAATGTGGCGAGCCTGCCCGACCCGCAGTCCGACGAGGCCCGGGTCAAGTCCGGCCACGACCAGTGGCTGGTTGTGATCGGCATCTGCACCCATCTCGGCTGCATCCCGATCGCACATGAAGGCAATTACGACGGGTTCTTCTGCCCCTGCCATGGTTCGCAGTACGATTCGTCCGGCCGCATCCGCCAGGGGCCCGCGCCCGCGAACCTGCCCGTGCCGCCGTACCAGTTCGTTTCCGACACCAAAATCCAGATCGGCTGAGCTTCGGACCCGCGTCCGAAGCTTCGCGCCGTCTCGTCGTTATATTTCCTCAGGATCGCATCATGAGCGGACCATCCGACTACCAGCCGAGCAATCCGGCCCTGCAATGGATCGAGCGACGTCTGCCGATCATGGGCCTCGTCCACTCGTCCTTCGTTGTCTATCCCACCCCGCGCAACCTGAACTACTGGTGGACCTTCGGCGCCATCCTCTCCTTCATGTTGGGGATCCAGATCCTGACCGGCGTGATCCTGGCGATGCACTACACGCCGCATGCCGATCTCGCCTTCAAGTCGGTCGAGCTATTGGTCCGTGACGTCAATTACGGCTGGCTGCTGCGCAACATGCACGCCGTCGGCGCCTCCATGTTCTTCGTCGCTGTCTACGTCCACATGCTGCGCGGCCTCTATTACGGCTCCTACAAGGAGCCGCGCGAAGTGCTCTGGATCCTCGGCGTCATCATCTACCTCCTGATGATGGCGACCGGTTTCATGGGCTACGTGCTCCCCTGGGGCCAGATGAGCTTCTGGGGCGCCACCGTCATCACCAATCTGTTCTCCGCCATTCCCTATGTCGGCGAGAGCATCGTGACGCTGCTGTGGGGCGGCTATTCGGTCGGTAACCCGACGCTGAACCGCTTCTTCTCGCTGCACTATCTGCTGCCGTTCCTGATCGCGGGCGTCGTCGTGCTCCACGTCTGGGCGCTGCACGTCGCCGGCCAGAACAATCCTGACGGCGTCGAGCCGAAGACGGAAAAGGACACGGTTCCGTTCACGCCGCACGCCACCATCAAGGACGGCTTCGGCGTCGCCTGCTTCATGCTGCTCTACGCCTGGTTCATCTTCTACATGCCGAACTATCTCGGCGACGCCGACAACTACATTCCGGCGAACCCGGGTGTGACCCCGCCGCACATCGTGCCGGAATGGTATTACCTGCCGTTCTACGCGATCCTGCGTTCGATCCCGAACAAGCTCGCGGGCGTGATCGGGATGTTCTCGGCGATCATCATCCTGTGCTTCCTGCCCTGGCTCGACGCCGCCAGGACGAAGTCGTCGAAGTACCGTCCGCTGGCCAAGCAGTTCTTCTGGATCTTCGTCGCGGTCTGCATCCTGCTCGGCTATCTCGGCGCGCAGCCGCCGGAAGGCATCTACGTGATCGCCGGCCGGGTCCTGACGTTCTGCTACTTCGCCTACTTCCTGATCGTGCTGCCGCTGCTCTCGCGCATCGAGACGCCGCGGCCGGTGCCGAATTCGATCGCAGAGGCGGTTCTTGCAAAGACCGGCAGCAAGGCGACGCCGATGGTGTCGACCGTGATCGCTCTTGCGCTGGCGGGCGCGTTGTTTGCGGGCTCAGTCGACAGCGCCCGCGCCGAGGAAGGCGGCACCAGGCCGCCGGGCAACAACTGGTCCTTCTCCGGCCCGTTCGGCACGTTCGACCGCGGCGCACTCCAGCGCGGCCTCAAGGTCTACAAGGAAGTCTGCGCCAATTGCCACGGCCTGTCCTTTATCGCTTTCCGCAATCTCGGAGATCCCGGCGGCCCCGGCTATTCGACCGCGCAGGTGGCAGCCTTCGCCTCCGACTACAAGGTCAAGGACGGTCCGAACGATCAGGGCGACATGTTCGAGCGCCCGGGCCGGCCGGCGGACTATTTCCCCTCGCCGTTCCCGAACGAACAGGCTGCGCGTGCGGCGAACGGCGGTGCGGCGCCGCCAGATCTGTCGCTGATCACGAAGGCGCGGTCCTACGGGCGCGGCTTCCCGATGTTCATCGTCGACTTCTTCACCCAGTTTCAGGAGCAGGGCCCAGACTACGTCTCGGCGGTGCTGCAGGGCTTTGAGGACAAGGCGCCTGAGGGTGTGACCATCCCGGAGGGCTCCTACTACAACAAGTACTTCCCGGGCCACGCCATCAAGATGCCGAAGCCGCTCAGCGACGGCCAGGTCACCTATGACGACGGCTCGCCGACGACCGTCGCGCAGTACGCCAAGGACGTCACCACGTTCCTGATGTGGACCGCGGAGCCGCACATGGAAGCGCGCAAGCGCATGGGCTTTCAGGTCTTCATTTTCCTGATCATCTTCGCCGGCCTGATGTACTTCACCAAGAAGAAGGTCTGGGCCGACTCGCACTGAGCGGTTCGAGGCGAAACGAGAATTTAAGAAGCCCCCGCGAGGGGGCTTTTTTGTTGCACACGAGCGTGTGTTGTTTGGCGCGATTGCCTATCGCGCTCCCAGCGGCCAAAGTACCGCCAACCGCTCCCCAGAAACTCACCGGAGGACATCATGGGAACCGCCATCACCTTCAAGCGCCCGGACGGCAAGGACGGATCGGGCTATCTCGCCAACGCGGCGCGCGGCAACGCGCCGGGCGTGGTCGTGATCCAGGAATGGTGGGGCCTGTCGGACCAGATCAAGGGCCTGTGCGACCGCTTTGCGCTGGCCGGTTTCGACGCGCTCGCGCCCGATCTCTACAAGGGCAAGGTGGTGCCGTATCACGACACGGACGCCGCCGGCAAAGAGATGAACTCGCTGGATTTCATGGACGCCACCACGCAGACCGTGCGCGGCGCCACGCAATATCTGTCGCGCAACGGCGCCAAGGTGGGGCTGACAGGCTTCTGCCTCGGCGGCGCCGTGACCATCATCGGTGCGACCAAGATCCCGGAGCTTGCGGCCGGCGTGGTGTTCTACGGCATTCCGCCGGAGCAGGCGGCCAAGCCCGCCGACGTCAAGATTCCGCTCCAGGCTCATTTCGCCAACAAGGACGACTGGTGCACACCGCAACTGGTCGATGCCTTCGAAAACGGCATGAAGGCCGCCGGCAAGTCGCTGGAGCTGTTCCGCTATGACGCCGAGCACGCCTTCGTCAACGAGCAGCGCCAGGCCGTGCACGACCGCGAAGCCGCCGAACTCGCCTGGGTCAGGGCGACGGAGTTTTTCCGGAAGCATCTGGGGTAGGCCGGGCGGCGGCCCGCCGCGATCAGCGCTATTGCCGCATCGCAATTGAAAATTGATCACTGCAATCATAGGCTGCAGCCGCATGGCATTCGCCATGCGACTGCAGGAGGGCACGATGCTTGTGGATGGCCGCTTGACCATGGTTGTGGTGCCCAGCAAAGCGCTGGAAGCGGCCCGCGACCCCGAGAAAGCCGACCATCTCACTGGCGCTGTGGTCGACTACGTCAACGAAATTCAGAGCGTCGGCGTCTACACGGCAGGTGAGCTGCCGGCCGTGGCCATAGAGGCCTATCATGCCGACTACTATCTCTCTCAGGTCTACAACGGCGGTCACAGGCAGTTCATCGGCAACACAGGGCTCGCGATGCTTCCGACGACATCTGGTGATGCGCTCGCGGGACTGAAGGCCATGGGGGCGAACTCGCAACACCAGATCTTGCAGGAGATGATCGCCTGGGTAGAGGCACATCCCGGCGAGGCTGCGCTGCAGACCGGATTCGAAAACCGCGCCGCGGCGCTCAGCGCGCTTGATAGGCGCTTCTTTGCGGCAGAACAGCAGCAACCAATGACCCAGCTAGCGGCCCGATGGATCGCAAGCTGGCCCGAATTGCACGCCGTCGCGCAGGAGCAATATTCTTCCGAAATCGAGCGGCTTGCGCAGCTTAACCCACATCTGTCCCACCGCCGGATCTGGCGAAGCGTTCGCCACATCCGTTTCCAGATGACTGACGACTTGCAGATCACGGTCGCCGCGGCCTGCGGAGCGGTGAGGCCTGACCCGGAGCTCAAGGTCATGGTGCTTCCAGGATTCGACACGGATGTGGAGGGGCAGCAATGCACGGCATTCGGCGTAAGGACCAACAAGGGCTCGCGGCTATGCGTCTTTGACGAGGCGGGTGGACGACTTTATGAACTTGCCACGCGCCCTACGATAGTGGGCGCGCGGCTGTCGGCTGTGGGGACTGACACGATCCAGAATTTCTTGAGAATTGCCGAGCAAAACTTTGCGGCCGAAGCGATCGACCTGCTGTTGCGGAAGTTAAGTCTGGGTCCCACCGCGGCGATCACGGCCTTGAGCGTGAGCGACGATCGAGCCAGTTGGTGTGCGGTCACAGGAGAGACCAGCGTTTTGGTCGAAACCTTTGGCGACCGCGCCCAGGTCATCGGATCTGACGGCGAGCTCGTGCTCACGGTAGTGCGGGGGGGGGGGGGACGAAGTCGAGCGTCATGCCGCAGACGCGGCCGTTGGGCGCGACAGCCTGCAAGACCGGCCATAACCCTCGTTGCGATTTGCGCCATTTTGCCGGTCGAGCCGGCCCAGCCACCCTTGACGCCGTCCCCGCGCCATGATGAGTATCCGCCCATGAGTACCGCCGTCCGCCCATCCCGTCTTTGGTGGCGCACCTCCTAAGAGGTGGCCGGTGCGATTTATTCTCCCAAAATCGTCTGAGGTCGCCCACGCAGTGCGGCGGCCTGATCGTTTGTCCTGTGTGGCGTTCCCTCGGCAAGTTTCGTAAGAGGACGACATGAACAGGACCGTCTTTGCCCTCCCGGCTCGAAGCGACTATGTGACCCGCGCGGGGCTTGCGATCACGCGCGTGGCCGAGCAGTTCACCGGCGGCGCCAACCGGCTCGACGATCTCGTCAACCTGCTCGACCGTCGCCGCGGCGTGGTGCTGTCCTCGGGCACGACCGTGCCCGGCCGCTACGAGAGTTTCGACCTCGGCTTCTCCGATCCGCCGCTCAAGCTCGAGACAACAGGTTTCAATTTCAATCTGGAAGCATTGAACGAGCGCGGGCAGGTGCTGATCGCCTTCGTCGCCGACGTCTTGCGCGAGCCCTGCGTCGTGATCTCCGAGAAGACGTCCACGCGCCTTGCCGGTCATATCATCCGCGGCGACGCCCCAATCGACGAAGACCAGCGCACGCGGCGTGCCAGCGTGATGTCGCTGGTGCGCGATCTCGTCGCCGCGTTCTCGGCCAATGACGATGGGTTGCTCGGCCTGTTCGGCGCCTTCGCCTACGACCTCGTCTTCCAGATCGAGGATCTCGTGCAGAAGCGCGCGCGCGAGAGCGATCAGCGCGACATCGTGCTCTACGTCCCGGACCGCCTGCTGGCATATGACCGCGCCACCGGCCGCGGCGTCGTGCTCACTTACGATTTCGCGTGGAAGGGCAAGTCCACCGCGGGCCTGCCGCACGAGACCGCCGAGAGCCCGTACCTCAAGACGCCGCGCCAGGGTTTTGCGGATCACGCGCCCGGCGAATATCAGGCCACGGTGGAAACCGCGCGCGCGGCCTTCGCGCGCGGCGATCTCTTCGAAGCCGTACCGGGCCAGCTGTTCGCCGAGCCCTGCGACCGCTCGCCGGCGGAAGTATTCCAGCGGCTCTGCGTCATCAATCCGTCGCCCTATGGCGCGCTGATGAATCTTGGCGAGGGCGAGTTTCTCGTTTCTGCCTCGCCCGAAATGTTCGTGCGCTCGGACGGACGCCGGGTCGAAACCTGCCCGATCTCGGGCACGATCGCGCGCGGCACCGACGCGATCGGCGACGCCGAGCAGATCCGCCAGCTCCTGAACTCGGAGAAGGACGAGTTCGAGCTCAACATGTGCACCGACGTCGATCGCAACGACAAGGCGCGCGTCTGCGTCCCCGGCACGATCAAGGTCCTGGCACGCCGGCAGATCGAGACCTACTCGAAGCTGTTTCACACCGTCGACCATGTCGAAGGCATGCTGCGCCCCGGCTTCGATGCGCTCGATGCGTTCCTCACCCATGCCTGGGCCGTCACCGTCACCGGCGCACCAAAGCTCTGGGCGATGCAGTTCGTCGAGGATCACGAGCGCTCGCCACGGCGCTGGTATGCCGGCGCCATCGGCGCGGTGAATTTTGACGGCAGTATCAACACCGGCCTCACCATCCGTACCATCCGGATGAAGGAAGGCCTCGCGGAGGTGCGTGTCGGGGCGACCTGTTTGTTCGACTCCGATCCCGCCGCCGAAGATCGCGAATGCCAGGTCAAGGCTGCCGCCTTGTTCCAGGCGCTGCGCGGCGATCCGCCGAAGCCGCTGTCGGCCTTTGCGCCCGATGCCACCGGTTCGGGCAAGCGGGTGCTGCTGATCGACCACGACGACAGCTTCGTCCATATGCTGGCCGACTATTTCCGCCAGGTCGGGGCTGACGTCACCGTGGTCCGCCATGTGCATGCGCTCGACATGCTCAGGCAGAAGAGGTGGGATTTGCTGGTGCTGTCGCCCGGCCCCGGCAGGCCTGAGGATTTCGGGATCAAGAAGACCATCGACGCGGCGCTGGACAACAAGCTGCCGGTGTTCGGCGTCTGCCTCGGCGTCCAGGCGATCGGCGAGTATTTCGGCGGCGAACTCGGGCAGCTCACGCATCCCGCCCACGGCCGGCCCTCGCGGGTGCAGGTCCGCGGCGGGAGGTTGATGCGCAATCTGCCGAACGAGATCGTTATCGGCCGCTATCACTCGCTTTATGTCGAGCGCGACAGCATGCCCGAAGTTCTCGATGTCACGGCCAGCACCGAGGACGGCGTGGCCATGGCGCTGGAGCACAAGACCCTGCCGGTCGCCGGCGTGCAATTCCATCCGGAATCGCTGATGTCGCTCAGCGGCGAGGTGGGATTACGAATTGTCGAGAATGCGTTCCGGCTGGAAGCGCGCGTTGATTGAGAGGCACCAATGAATTTCGACCACGATCTGAAGGCGAGCGTTCGCACCATCCCGGACTACCCAAAGCCGGGGATCATGTTCCGCGACATCACCACGCTGCTCGCAGATGCGCGCGCGTTCCGCCGTGCGGTTGACGAACTCGTCAATCCCTGGGCCGGCAACAAGATCGACAAGGTCGCCGGCATGGAGGCGCGCGGCTTCATCATCGGCGGCGCGGTGGCGCATCAGGTGTCCGCCGGGTTCGTGCCGATCCGCAAGAAAGGCAAGCTGCCGCACACCACCGTGCGCATCGCTTACTCCCTCGAATACGGCATCGACGAGATGGAGATGCATGTCGACGCCATCCAGCCCGGCGAACGCGTCATCCTGGTCGACGATCTCATCGCCACCGGCGGCACCGCGGAAGGCGCGGTGAAGCTGCTGCGGCAGATCGGCGCCAATGTGGTGGCCGCCTGCTTCATCATCGACCTGCCCGAGCTCGGCGGTGCCGCCAAGCTGCGCGCGATGGACGTGCCCGTGCGCACGCTGATGACGTTCGAGGGACACTGAACGGCAACGGCGCCGCTGGCGACGTTCAGATCGCCTCGGCCTTTAGCTCCGACAGCCAGTGCAGCATGCGCTCTTTGAGCAGCGCATTCCTGACATAGGCGCTCGCCTCGTCCTCCAGACGCTCGCATTCGCCAAATGTCAGGCCGGGCTCGCCATGCGTGGTCCGCGCAGCCTGGAGGCTGCGGCAGGGGTGGCTGCCGTGGCGCAACGAGAACCAGATGCGGTTCTGGATTGTCTCGAGGTTCGGCGCCTGTCCGACCCATGTCTCGCCCGATGCCGCGCAGCGGACGACGTAGATGCCTGCGACGGTCTTCCGCTCCTTGTAGGCGGCGATGGCGGCTTTCCGGTCGATGGTCACTGTGAGGGGCCTTGCTGAGGGATGCTGGTGCGCAAACTCAGTAACGGCGGGTCCGCCGCAAGTCAATATTATCCGGGTAAAATATTCAGGACCGTTGCAGGATCAGGCTGAGCTCGAGCTCACGGAAGGCGAGGTAATTGCGCCGGGTCCACTGGTGCAGCTCGGTCGAGGCATCCTTCTCCTGGCGCAGATACCCGGTGAAGGAGAAGTTCAGCCGGCCGACATAGGTCTTCAGGAAGCCGGGCAGCGCGGGCAGGCGGAACACCCGACCGGCAGCCATCGCGGCCGGCAGCTCGCCGCGCACGATGTGCTCGTTATCGACCGTGATCAGGTTCATCCGCGGGATCTGTTCGCGCAACATTTCGTAGGCGCGGGCCGAGGCGCGGTCGGTGTCGGCGACGAACAGGATGATCGGCGCGACGTGGCGGCGCGCGGCCTCTTTCAAGAGGCCGATCTCGTCGGCCATCTTGAAGAACTCGTCAAAGGCGTGGAAGCCGAGGTCGATCACCTTGGCAAGCCCGTCATCGACGATGACGCGATCCATCAGCTGCATCTTGCCATAGGTGTCGATCACGTCGGCGGTCTCCGTGATCTTTGGCAGATAGTCGAGCAGCGACGGCTCCTTCAGGTTGACGTCGAAGGCCGCGACGTTGCCGTTCTTGAGCAGCAAAAATTCACTCAAAAGCCGCGCCAGCAAGGTCTTTCCGACCTGCGGGCGGGGCGAGCAAATGATGTAGAGGGGCGTTGCTGGCATCACGAACTATTATCTGAGCGAACTCACCGCCCAATCCAGCCGTATCCGCCCGGGGTCCGCAACTATTTTTCGCTGTTGCGGGCGGCGGGCTTGGAGCCGACGATGTCGGTCAATCGGATCCGGTCGAATTCGCTCCAGACGTTCGCCAGCCAATGCCGGACATAGCCGCGGAGCACGAACGAATAGTTCGCGGCCTCGTCGTTGATGCCCTTGTTGGCGACGAATTTGAGGAACGGGACCGAGGACACCTCGACCTGCTCATAGGCCATTTCGTTGAGTTTTGGGATGGTCAGCTCGGTCGCATCCTTGATGCGGTGGAAGTATGAATTGTAGGTCGCCTGGTCCCATTGGAAGAACTGCGTGTCGTTGATGAAGTTCTTCACCAGGAAATACTTTGCGCCGGTCATGAAGCCGGCTGTCTCGGCGATCTCATCCAGTGAGGCGATCGAGGGTCCGAGGATGTGGAACACTGCGAAGGTGATCTGGCCGGCCTTGGCGGCGTCGAGGAAACCGATGTCGCGCAGCGAGGCCAGCGCCGGCGAGAGCAGGCCGGCGCGGACGTCGATCACGGTCACCGACGGGCTCGTCGCGTTGAGCGTATCGAAGATCTTCATCTGATCGGACGTCGTCGTCATGTCGACGATCTCGGTGATATCAGGGTGGAAGCGCTTCAGGGTTCCGCGCGGCGACTCGGTGTCGAAGGCGCGCGTCGGCACGTTGTTGGCGGAAAAATAATCGAGCAGGGTGCGCGATACCGTGGTCTTGCCGACCCCGCCCTTGTCCGCGCCCACCACAACCACTGCCGGCTTTGCCATTGCTGTCCCCTAACGCGCCCCCGATCGCGAGATCGCAATCGGCCGGGCCCCAAATCGATGTCTCAAGGATGTCCCAAGTCTGCTGTTGGGCGCGAACATGGCAGAAACAAGGGAGAATTCAATTCCTCGGCATGCAGTTACGGCAATTCCCGAGGTTTTTCCCAATCGCGACCAAACCTTCCGCGCGTGGCGTCAGATCACGCGTTTAATGGCGGCCCCAAGGACCCATAGGATTGCCCCAGGGGTTGCCGATGGCATTGCCTATCGGATTGCTGCTTGCGGTTCCAGCAGGGCTGGGTGCGGGCAGAGGCGGCGGACTGGCCGAGCCGCCTGCATCGTTCCAAGAACCCTGGCGCAGCGGCGATGGAGTGCCTTGCTGGCCGGCTTGTGCATCCGATTCTTCCTCCCCATTACCGGGTGGCGGCAGCGGACCGGGATCGTGGCCGCCGGCGAACTTGACCAGCGCGTCGACCCGGGACTGCACCGAGGGGTGAGTGGCAAACAAGTCTGCAAAGCCCTCGCGCGGATTGTCGACGCAGAGCTCCATCACCGCCGAGGTTGCGCCCGGCAGCTCGCCGCGGTTCTCGATCTTGCGCAGCGCCGAGATCATGGCGTCCGGGCTTTTTGTCAGCTCGACCGAGCCCGCATCGGCGAGATATTCGCGCGAGCGCGATAGCGCGAGCTTCACCACTTGCGACAACAGCCATGCCACCACGATCAGAACCACCGCGATGATGATGACGACCACCGCGCCGCCGCCGGAGCTCTTGCTGTCGCTCGACGACGAGGACGATCGCGATGACGAGGAGGAGCCTGACGACCACGAGCCGCCGCCGGAGCTCCAGCTGAAATTCGTGAACAGGCGGAAGAACAATTCGCCGAAGAAGCCGACTACACCCGCGATGATGACGGCGACCACCATGAGCTGCACGTCGCCGTTCTTGATGTGGGTCAGCTCGTGGCCCAGCACCGCCTCGATCTCCTTGTCGTTCAGTGCGTTGAGGAGACCGGTGGTGACGGTGATCGAATATTGCCGCGGGTTGAGGCCGGTCGCGAACGCGTTCAGCGCCGGGTTCTCCATGATCTTCAGCTTCGGCATCGTGATGCCGCGCGAGATACAGAGGTTTTCGAGCAGATTATAGAGCCGCGGCTGTTCCTGCCGGGTGACGTCGTGGCCGCCGGTCACGGCATCGATCATCGACTGGTGGAAGAAATAGGCGATCACGATCCAGGCCGCTGCCACGACGGTCGCAACCGGCGCGGCGACTTTCAGGTCATAGAAGGCGCGGCTCAGATAATAGACGACGGTCTCATTGCCGTTGATGACGACTTCGGCGATCAGCGCGCCGGCATAGATCAGCACATAGACCAGCGCGAACAGGCCGGCGAGCAGCAGCATCGAACGAAACTTGTTCGAGGCGATGTGCGTGTAGAGACCATACGCGGCCATGACGCAATGCCCTGCCGGCCTATCGGCTCAACTCAGAACTTCACCTGCGGCGTGGCCTCGACCTCGGTGCGGCTGGCGCCGAGATCGAAGAAGTCCTTTTTGGTGAAGCCGAACATGCCGGCGAACAAGGCGGCGGGCATCTGCTGGATGCCGGTGTTGTATTCCTGGACCGCGCTGTTGAAGAAGCGCCGGCTGGCCGCGATCTTGTTCTCGAGGTCGGAGAGCTCGCTGGCGAGCTGCTGGAAATTGGCGTTGGCCTTGAGATCGGGATAGGCCTCCGACAGCGCGATCAGCCGGCCGAGCGCGCCGGAGAGCTGGTTCTCGGCTGCGGACACCTGCGCCGGTCCCTGCGCCGACATCGCCGAATTGCGCGCCTTGACGACGTCGTCGAGCGTGCCGCGCTCATGCGATGCATAGCCCTTCACCGTCTCGACCAGGTTCGGGATCAGATCGTGGCGCTGCTTCAGCTGCACGTCGATGTCGGCAAAGGCTTGGCCGACGCGCTGGCCCAGCGCCACCAGACGGTTGTAGGCGCTGAAGGCGAACAGCACGAGGACGACGATGACGCCGAGAACGATCCAGCCGGTCGACATGGAGAACTCCTGAAGGGGATTAAGGCTGGCGCAGCCTAGACCAAATTAGCGCCCGGCGAGAGCCCGCCGCGGAGAGAAGGTAAGACTTGGTCGGATCTGGAACCATCCGAGTTCAAGCCAAAAGCGCCGGACGAGGTTAACTTTCGGACATGACGGCGTCACCCCAGCGCCAGCGACGGGCGCTTGCACAGGCGGCCTTGTCGCGGCGAGGGATCCTGGCAAGTTCAACCCTCTGCTCGGTGCAGAGCTTGGCCGTGATCTCGGCCTTGCCGACATCCGGCGGCGCCAGCACGCGCGCGGCGCGTGCAGCGGGCGGCGTACGGGTCAGCGCCACGTAGATGAAGCGTTCGTCCTCGAACGGCACGTCGGCGCCCTTGATCTGGCGGTGCGCCTGAGAGCGCGGCAGGCGCTGGGAGAAATGGCACCAGTCCGGCGCCATGAGCGGACAGGGCTTTTCGTGGGGGCAGGGCGCGGCGACATAGGCGCCCGCCGTGATCCAGTTGCTGGCGCAAAGCGAGGATGCGCGCGTAGCCGGCGGGCGTGCCGGGTTCGATCACGACCAATGCGTGGCGCGCTTTCGCCCACATCGTTTCCGCGAGCTTGTGTTGATCGCCCTCACGGAGCTCGCCGATGACGTAGCTCGCAACCACGAGATCGGCTTGCGAGACCTCGGCGAGGTTCGCGCCGGCATCGCCCGGCAGATAGCGGCACTGCGCAAGTCGCGAGCTATCACGCGCCAGTTCGAGCGCCAGCCTGCTCAGTGCGCCGTTGGCGTCGAGCAGGGTGAAATCCTGCAGCGAGGAGAACGCCTCTGCGGCGGCCCAGCTCGCGGTGCCCGGGCCTGCGCCGACGTCGAGCAACGTTTCCGGAGCGAGGTCCGGTGCGATCTCGGTCAGCGCATTCAGACTTGCCGCCACAGCCGCGTAGGTCGCGGGCATGCGCGCGAGCGCGTAGGCGAGCGCATCGGCATCCGACTTGATGGTGCCGGAGCTGCCGCCTGCGCGATAGGTGGTCGAGATTTGCGACGATCGTCGCGCCGCATCGGTGCGCGAAAAGCCCTGGAGCTTGCCGTCGAGGGCCGCTTTCAGTTCCGCCGGGAGGTTGGGTGAGATCATCATTCGTGGCCATCATCTGCCCGAGTGCGCAATTGCGCACAAGGCGGATGATGACGTCAATGGGTGCGGCTCGTCCGTAGCCTCACGCAACGTTCTGGTCGAGAATGTCCACTGCCTCTTGCAGATTCACAGACACCAGTTGCGAGACGCCGCGCTCGGCCATGGTGACGCCGAACAGGCGGTTCATCCGCGCCATCGTGATCGGGTTGTGGGTGATGATGATGAAGCGCGTGTCGGTCGAGCTGGTCATCTCGTGCAACAGGTTGCAATAGCGCTCGACGTTGTGGTCGTCGAGCGGCGCGTCGACTTCGTCCAGCACGCAGATCGGCGAGGGGTTGGTGAGGAACACCGCGAAGATCAGCGCCATCGCGGTCAGCGCCTGCTCACCGCCCGAGAGCAGCGACAGCGTCTGCGGCTTCTTGCCCGGCGGCTTGGCGATGATTTCGAGGCCGGCTTCCAGCGGGTCGTCGCTCTCGATCAGATGCAGCGCGGCCTCGCCGCCACCGAACAGCTCGACGAACAGGCGCTTGAAGTGGCTGTTGACGACCTCGAACGAGGTCAGGAGCCGCTCGCGCGCCTCCTTGTTGAGGCTCTGGATGCCCTGGCGCAGCCGCTTGATGGCTTCGACGAGGTCGTCGCGCTCGGTGACCAGACCGTTGTGCTGGGTCTCGACCTCGCGCAGCTCTTCCTCGGCGCGCAGGTTGACCGCGCCCAGGCGCTCGCGATCGCGGCGCATTTTTTCGAGGTCTTCCTCGATGTCGTGCAGCGGCGGCAGCTCCGCGCCGGGTTCGATCTCGGCAAGGCCGGCTACGGCCTGCGGCTCGACTTCCAGCATGTCGCGGATCTCGCGCTCGATGTCCTCGAGCCGGCGCCGCGCGCCTTCCATGCGCTCCTCGGCGCGGGCCGTGGCCTCGCGGGAGCTGGATAGCGCCTCGAGCGTCAGCTTCGCGGCGCGATCGGTTTCGGCCATCGCGGTTTCCGCGCTGGCGAGCGCGTCGGCGGCCATGCGGCGGTCGTTTTCGGCATATTCGATCTCGGTGATCAGCGCGCTGCGCTTCTCCGCGAACACGGCCGGTGCGTTCTCGAGATCGCTGCGCTCGATGGTGACTTCGGAGATACGGGCCTGGATGGTGTCGATGTGGGAGGCCGCGCTCTCCTTGCGGTTCTGCCACTCGGTGCGTTCGGCGAGGATCGCCTGCACGCGGCGGTCGGCAAGCTCGGCCTCGCGCGCCAGCGCCTGCGCCTCGGCACGGACCTGGGCGGCCATGCGGCGATGGCCTTCGATGTCGCTGCGGACGGCGGCGAGACGGGTTTCGGTGTCCTCGCTCGACGGCAGCTCGGAGATTCCGGCTTCGGCGTATTCGTAGGCGGCTTCGGCCTCGGCGCGGTCGGCGGCGAGACGGCTGTGCGCTTCCGACAACGTCGCCTTGCGCGCGGCGTGGCGATTGATCTCGCGCTCGGTGGTGGCGTGGCGCTCGCGCGCGACGTTGAGCTCGCGCTGCGCGGCGCGCCAGGCTTCGCGGCTTGCGCCTTCGGTGCTGGCGGCCATCTGCAGCTCGGACTCGGCGTCTTCCAGCGCCTGACGCTTGATCTGCGCGTCGATGCGGGCCTGCTCCAGATCGTTCTCGATGTCGACGAGGCGGGCGCGCTCGGCAAGGCGCCGCGCGGCGCCGGTCGGCGCGTGGGCCGCGGCAACAAAACCGTCCCAGCGCCAGACGTCGCCTTCGGGCGAGACCAGCCGCTGGCCGGTCTTGAGCTGCGAGACCAGCTCGGCGCCGCGTTCGCGCGGAACCACGCCGATCTGCGCCAGGCGGCGGGCCAGCTCGGTCGGTGCCTGCACGTGGCTGGCGAGCGGCACAACGCCCTCGGGCAACTCCGGATCGCCGTCGGTGACACCGGCATTGGTCCAGCGCATCGGTGCGGACGGATCGACCGGGGCGTCGAGATCGTCGCCGAGGGCTGCGCCGATCGCCTTTTCAAATCCCTTGTCGACGGTGATGCCGTCGATGATCGGCGGCCACAGATTTTTGGTCTCGCCGTTGAGGATCTTGGAGATCGTGCGCGCTTCGGTATCGAGCCGCTGCACGCGCTTGTCGGCTTCGACGAGCGGAGAGCGCGAGGATTCCAGCGTCTGCCGCGCGGCGACGTGGGCGGCTTCGCTGTCCTGAGCGGCGGCTTCCGAGGCCGCAAGCGTCTGCTCGGCGTTCTCGACCGTTGCGGTCAACTCGTCGAGATCGCCGAAGCCGCCGGTCTCCGCAGTGAGCTTCTGCTCTTCCGCCGCGACGTTCGAAATCTCCTGGTCGAGCCGGGCGAGCTTGTCTCGGTGGGTGCGAACGTTGGCTTCGAGCTGATGGCGCTTGGCGGTGAGGTCGGCGAGCGCGGTGGTGAGCTCGGCGAACTGGTGCTCGGTCTCGGTCAGCACCGCCTCGGCTTCGCCGACGCGCTCGTCGACGCCTGAGCGCTTCTCGACGCGCGACTTGATCTCTTCCTTGAGCTCGGAATCTTCGGCGTCGAGGCGCTGCAGCGCCACGTCGGCGTCCATGGTCTGCTGCTGGGCGCGCGAGATGTCGCCTTCGAATTGTGCGAGACGGCGCTCGAGTTCGGCGACGCGCTCCTTGGCGCGCTCTTCCTCGCGGTCGAGCAGCTCGCGGGCGTTGGTCAGGCGCTGCAGCCCGGCTGCCGCGCGCGCTTCGGCATCGCGCAGCGCCGGCATTTCGGAGGCGCGGATCGCCTGGATGCGGGCGGCCTCGGCCTGGTGCTGGGTACGCTCCGCCATCTCGCGGACCGCGAGGTCGTGGGTCTGGCCGGATTCGGTGACGTCGGCGTGGGCGCCGATCCAGCGCAAATGGAACAGGGTTGCCTCGGCCTTGCGGACCTTGGCCGCAACTTCGCGATAGCGCACGGCCTGGCGAGCCTGCTTCTTCAGGCCTTCCACTTGCCCTGCGAGCTGGCCGATCACGTCCTCGACGCGGGTGAGGTTGGTTTCGGCCGCCTTCAGCCGCAGCTCGGCCTCGTGGCGGCGGGCATGCAGACCGGCGACGCCGGCGGCGTCTTCCAGCACGCGGCGGCGCTGCTCGGGCTTGGCCTGAATGATCTCGCCGATCTTGCCCTGGTGGACCAGGGCCGGCGAGCGCGCGCCGGTGGCGGCGTCGGCGAACAGAATCTGCACGTCGCGGGCGCGCACGTCGCGGCCGTTGATGCGATAGACCGAACCGGCCTCGCGCTCGATGCGGCGGGAGATTTCCAGAAGCTGGCTGTCGTTCATCGCCGCCGGCGCGGTGCGATCGGCATTGTCGATCGTCATCGTCACTTCGGCGTGGTTGCGCGCCGGACGATTGCCGGAGCCGGCGAAGATCACCGCGTCCATGTCGGCGGCGCGCAGCGACTTATACGAGGTCTCGCCCATCGCCCAACGCAGCGCCTCGACGAGATTCGACTTGCCGCAGCCGTTGGGGCCGACCACGCCGGTCAGGCCGGGTTCGATGACGAAGTCGGTGGCCTCAACGAAGGACTTGAAGCCGTGAAGGCGCAGGCGGGTGATTTTCATAAGCACGCATCTCTGTTGGCAGGCGCGAATCCCCCTGCCGGGACACTACCATGGAAGGCAATGTCGCTATCCGGGCGAGTCGCGCGAGGCGCCTCATGCGGCTGGACAATGGCCGCGGTGTGCCGCGAGGGCAACCGGCCAAAGCCGCTTTTCCCAAGGGATTTATGCCGGGAAAGATACGGCCATCGAGATGCGAATCAGGCTTTGTATGCGAAGAATCAGCTCTTCAGCAGCGGATTGATCTTCTTGGCGAATTCCTCGAACGTGGTCTCGCCCTTGATCTTCTCACCGTTGATGAAGAAGGTCGGCGTCGAATCGACCTTCAGAACGTCGCTGGCGTATTTCTGGTCGGCGGCGATCTTGTCGAGCAGGGCCTGGTCCTTCAGGCAGGCCTCGACCTGCTGCTGGGTAAGGCCGGCCTGCTTGCCGATCCGCGTCAAGGTCTCCGTGGTGTTCTTCACCACCCAGTCGTTCTGCTGGCGGAACAGCATGTCGGTGACTGCGAAGTATTTCGGCGCGTCGCCATTGGCGATACAGCGCGACAGCATCGAGCCGGCGGCGGCTTTGATGTCGAGCGGGAACTCGCGGAAGATGTAACGCACCTTGCCGGTGTCGATGTATTCCGACTTGATCTTGGGGAACACCTGCTCGTTGAAGGCCGCGCAATGCGGGCAGGTCATCGAGGCGTATTCGGTGATGGTGACGGCGGCGTCCTTCGGGCCCAGCGCCATGTCGGGCAACGACACCGGCTTCGCCACATCGGTGGCAGCCTGCGCCATTGCTTCGGAGATGAACCGCAGCGGCGAGAACCCGGCGACCGCGGCAAGCCCGGTCAGCGACAGCATCGTGGTGAAGGCGCGGCGGGTGATGATCAAGGTCGGCTCCCGGATTGGCGTGGTCTCGCCCGAGATTCCCGTTCGGGCGGCCTGTCGCTAGCTTGAAACCTCGTTTGAGGCAATGGCGAGCGACAAGGACGGGTCCAGATTGGCAGCCGAATGAGGCTCAATTTCGCTTGATGGCGGCCCCGAGCCGGGCCAGCGCCGACTTGAGCTGTTCATCTTCGATGTCACCCAGGCTCTCCGCCACCTTGGCCACCGATTTGGCGTCCGGCGGGGCGGGGCGTGCCGGCCGCCGGGCGCGCGAGAGCGGGGCCTGGCGGAAGGCCAGCTTGCCGACCGCGCTCCAGCCGAAGAAGCGGTTGACCCGCTCCAGGATCACGTCGGCGGAGTGCTGGATCTCCAGCGCTATCGGCCCTTCAACTCGCAGCACCAACGTCGCCGGCTCCTGCGGTTGGCCCTCGACCGGGCGCGGCCACTGCATCTTCAGCGGCTCGGCATGGGCCGCGATCTCCGGCCCGGCAATCTGCGCCCACCGCGTCACCAGCTCGCGCGCGGCAAACCCCTGCTTGGCATAGGCCTCGGCAAAGACGTCGTTGAGCAGGAGCGAAAGCGGCTTTGCGCTGATGGGACCGGGTTTGATGGGACGAAGCTTGGACATGCGCCCTTATAGCACTCCGGGGCGTGACCCATAGGTTCCTCGCTGCGAAGAAAGACGTGGATGCCCGCGACGAGCGTAGGCATGACGTGGAGAGATCGGCCTGACGCCGTTACAGTGAAAGCATGAGCCCAAAATCTGCCCTCAAGGCGAAATCGGAACCAGTCCAGCCGGAGACCTCGTCGCGTCCGCTCGCGCTCCTTGCCTGGTACGACCGCCACCGGCGCCGATTGCCCTGGCGCGCCGCGCCCGGGGAGGCATCCGACCCTTACCGTGTCTGGATGTCCGAGATCATGCTTCAGCAGACCACGGTGAAGGCGGTCGGGCCCTATTTCGAAAAGTTCGTCGCGCGCTGGCCTGATGTCACGGCGCTGGGGCGGGCCTCGCAGGACGACGTGCTGCGGATGTGGGCCGGGCTCGGCTATTACTCACGCGCGCGAAACCTTTATGCCTGCGCGGTTGCGGTGACGCGCGAGCATGGCGGCACCTTTCCCGGCACCGAAGAGGGCTTGCGCGCGCTGCCGGGCATCGGGCCTTACACGGCGGCCGCGATCGCGGCGATCGCCTTCGACCGCCGCACCATGCCGGTCGACGGCAATATCGAGCGGGTGGTGTCGCGGCTCTTTGCAGTTGAAGAAGAGCTCCCGCAGGCAAAACCGCTGATCCAGCAACTGGCGGCGACGCTGCTTGCCGATTCTCGCGCGGGAGACAGTGCACAGGCGCTGATGGACCTCGGCTCTTCGATCTGCACGCCGAAAAAGCCGGCTTGTTCGTTATGCCCCTTGAACGAGGACTGCACGGGGCGCGCGCTGGGAACGCAGGAAACGTTTCCGCGCAAGGCGCCAAAGAAGACCGGCGCGCTACGGCGCGGTGCGGCCTTCGTCGTCACGCGCGGCGACGAGCTTCTCGTCCGCAGCCGTCGCGAAAAGGGCCTGCTCGGCGGCATGACCGAGGTGCCGGGCTCGGACTGGCTGGCCGGGCAGGACGATGCCAAGGCGAAGCAGCAGGCGCCGGAGCTGAAGGGGTTGTCGCTCTGGCAGCGCAAGGTCGGCGTGGTCGCCCACGTCTTCACGCATTTTCCGCTGGAACTGGTGGTCTACACGGCCAGGGCCGAGGCCCGCACGCGCGCGCCCGAGGGGATGCGCTGGGTTCCGATTGCGACCTTGGCCGGCGAAGCGCTGCCCAATGTCATGCGCAAGGTGATTGCGCATGGATTGGGTCGCTAGGACCCATCCTGCTGACACCATGCTGTCAGCAACCCTGGGCTACTCACGCAGGGCAACG
Organism: Bradyrhizobium sp. LB13.1; assembly: GCF_054056815.1. Lineage (NCBI taxonomy): Bacteria > Pseudomonadati > Pseudomonadota > Alphaproteobacteria > Hyphomicrobiales > Nitrobacteraceae > Bradyrhizobium > Bradyrhizobium sp. LB13.1. The sequence continues at coordinate 2,163,409 of NZ_JBSRYQ010000001.1, forward strand.
GAGGGTTCGCATGGTCAAGACCGCGCTCGACAACTTCAAGAGGCCGCCCTGCGCCGAGCTGCTCGGATGGCGCCTGCTCGATGCTCGCCCGGAGGAGGGCTGGATCAAGCTCGCCTTCGACGGCAAGCCGGAGTTCTGCAATCCGGCCGGTTTCATCCAGGGCGGCATGCTCTCGGCCATGCTCGATGACACCATGGGTCCCGCCGTGCTGGTGATGAGCGAGGGCCGGCTCTACACCACGACGATCAGCATGACCGTGAATTTCCTGGCGCCCGTAAAGCCCGGACCGATCATCGGCGAGGCCAAGGTGACGCAGCTCGGCAAGACGATCGCGTTCGTCGAGGCCCGGCTGACGGCGGAAGACGGCACGCTGCTGGCGACGGCGACCGCGAGTGAGCGGCTGCTGGAGGCGGCGAGGGTGGTGCGGCAAATAATCTAGCCGCGCGTGCGGTACCCCTTCCTCCCTTGCGGGAGAAGGTGGCGCAAAGCGCCGGATGAGGGGTATCTCTCCGCGCGTTCAAATCGTGAGGGACGAACGCGTGGCGATAAACCCCCCACCCAAGTGAGTCTGCGTCTACAGGCGTCGCTGCCCTCTCCCACAAGGGGCGAGGGCACATCAACGCGCATCTCGCCACTTGTGAGGGCTTATCCACCCACGCGCTTCGCACCCGCGCTGACGATCGGTAGCTTCGCATTCAGCGCCTCCACCTGAAACCCAGCGACGCGCTTGTAGTTGACGGCAATATTCTCCAGCTCCTGCTGCGATAGCACGTCGGTGACGACCTTGTAGCCGTCGGGCGCGCGCTCCTCGACGAGTTGCATCACCTGCTCGGGGCCGTTCTTGCGGTTGAGCAGGACCAGGTCGGTGGTCGCAGGCCCCCGCGCGGCCTCGTAGGCCAGCAGCGCCGCCTGCGTCGGGCCATGCGCCAGGATTTCGCGGGTGATGGTGCGCGCATCGAGGATCGCCTGCGAGGCGCCGTTGGAGCCGATCGGGTACATCGGATGCGCGGCATCGCCCATCAGCGTGACGCGGCCGAAGGTCCATTGCGAGACCGGATCGCGGTCGACCAATGGGTATTCGTAGGCATGCGGGCAGTTCTTGATCAGACCGGGCACGTCGAGCCAGTCGAACTGCCAACTCTCGAACCAGGGCAAAAACTCTTCCAGCCGCGCTGTGCGGTTATAGTCCTCGCGCCGCCATTGATAGGTCGGCGGCATGTGGCGCTCGGCAACCCAGTTGATCAAATGGTTGCCCGCCGCGTCCGGCTCTTTCGATATCGGATAGCAGACGAATTTTAGGATCTCATGTCCGGCCATGATCATGGTGCGGCCGGTAAGGAAGGCTTTTGCAGGCGTGACGCCGCGCCAGAGGATGCGGCCGTTCCAGATCGGGGGGCCCTCGTCGGGATAGAGTTTTTCTCGCGCGGCGGAATGGATGCCGTCGGCGGCGATCAGGATCGTGCCGTCGTAAGTCCCCGCGGCCTTGCCGGTCGCCTTGTCGATGAAATCGGCGCGCACGCCGTCAGCGGTTTCGCTCCAGCCGGTCAGATGATGGCTGTTCAGGATGTTGTCGCGTCCGAGGCGTTCGATCGCGGTGTCGAGCAGGAGCTGCTGGAGCGTGCCGCGATGGATCGAAAATTGCGGCCATTGATAACCGGCCTCAAGCCCGCGCGGCTCGCTCCAGATCGGCTTGCCGTGCTTGGAGAAATAGGCAAGCTCGCGGGTGCGCACGCCGCTGGCATCGAGCTTGTCCATCAGGCCGAGCTCGATCAGCTCGCGCACCGCATGCGGCAGCACGTTGATGCCGACGCCGAGCGGCCGCAGTTCGGCGACGCTCTCGAACACTTTCGTGGGAATGCCGATTCCGTGCAGGCTGAGCGCAAGCGTCAGCCCGCCGATGCCGCCACCGGCGATGAGTACGGTCATGAGAAAACCCCTCCAATTGGGGGCGTCTTGGCACAGGCGGGCGCCGGTGGGCAACTGCGAAGAGAACGATGTGCTATGGACCTTAGGGGCGACAGCCGTTATTTTCCAGCTTTCCCATGAGGTCAGACATGCTCAAGCTCTACTACGCCACCGGCACATGCGCGCTCGCCACCTACATCACCCTGGAAGAGGCCGGTGCCGACTATTCGGCCGAGCGGCTGAGCTTCAAGACCAATCAGCAGAACAGCGCGGATTATCTCGCGATCAACCCGAAGGGCCGCGTGCCCGCCCTGGTGACCGATCGCGGCGTCCTGACCGAGACGCCGGCGATGCTGGCCTATCTTGCGCAGACCTTCCCCAAGGCGAAGCTCGCGCCACTGGACGATCCCTTCGACTTCGCCCAGGTGCAGTCGTTCAACTCCTACCTCTGCTCGACCGTACACATCAACCATGCCCACAAGATGCGCGGCGCCCGCTGGGCGAGCGAAGAGAGCTCGTTCGCCGACATGAAGCAGATGATCCCGAAGACCATGGGCGCGTGCTTCTCCCTGATCGAGCAGAAGATGTACAAGGGGCCCTGGGTGATGGGCGAGCAGTACACGATCTGCGACCCCTATCTCTACACCCTGTCGACCTGGCTTGAAGGCGACAGTGTCGACATCAACGCAACGCCGAAGATCGCCGATCACTTTAAGCGCATGTCCGACCGCCCCGCCGTGCGCAAGGTGATGGACGCGCAGAAGGCGTAGGATCTTGTAGGGCAGGCAAAAGCGCAAAGCGCCGTGCCCCACCAACTTCCACGCGACAACAGAAGGGGTGGGCACGCTTCGCTTTGCCCACCCTGTGGGACTGCGACGTTAGGAAGCCTTTCGCTTCTCCAATTCTCGTCCCGTCTCCAGCATCAATCGCCGCAACCAGATCGATCCCGGGTCCATCTGGGACCGCGTCGGGTAGAACATGAACTGCTCGTCGATGCCGGGGTCGAGCGGCGGCGTCACCGTGACGAGGCCGAACTGCTTCGACAGCGCCGCGATCAGCCGGCGCGGCACGAAGGCAACGAGGTCGGTGCGGGCTGTGACGTGCAGCGCCTCGAGATAACCCGGGACCACCAGTGAAATGTGCCGGTCGAGTGCCCTTGCTGCGCAGCCAGGTGTCGATCAGGTCCTCAGCGCTGCCGCGGATGATGACGCCGACATGGCGTGCGGCGAGGAACGTCTCGCGCCGCTTCAGCTTCGCAGCCATGGGATGGCCGCGCCGCACTGCCAGCGCATCGCTGTCGGTGTAGAGCAGCTGCCGATGAAAGCCCTTGAACGCGTTGCCGATCGAGATCACGAGATCGATGGTGCGGGCGAACTCGGTGTTGAAGATCGCAGGTCCCCGCCACGGCACGATGTCGATGCGGACGTTGGGCGCAACGCGCGTCACCTTCTCCATCAACGGCGGCATCAGGAGCTCAACCGCGAGATCCGGCATCATCAGGCGGAATTGCCGTTCGCTGCGGCCGGCGTCGAAGTCGTCAGGCACGAACAGCCCGCGCACCTGGTCAAGCGCCTGCGCCAGCGGCGTGCGCAAGGCTTGCGCCCGTGGCGTCAGCTCCATCCGCGCGCCTGTGCGCACCAGGAGCGGATCGCCAAAGATGTCGCGCAGGCGCTGCAGCGCATGGCTCGCCGCCGGTTGCGAGAGTCCGATCCGCAAGGCGGCGCGGCTGACGCTGGCCTCGCGCAGCAGCGCGTCGAGCGCGGTCAGAAGGTTGAGGTCGAGCGAATTCAAATTCATGAGGCGAATAGATATCATATCCGCTATCGATTTGAAGAATTTAGAGCCGGCGGCGATGATCCCGGTGTTCTCACCAACGGAGATGCCGCCATGAGCGCAAGTGCCAACAAAAAACTGATGCAGGATATTTTCGCCGCCGCCGCCAGTTCCGATCCGGTCGGGCGCGACCGCGCCCTGTTCACCGCAAGTCTTGCCGACGACGCCAGATGGGTCGTGACCGGCCAGTACTCCTGGTCGCGCACCTTCGCTGGGAAAGAGGCGATCCTCAACGATCTGCATGCCTATGTGCGGACCCGTCTGGTCGACCGGACACGGACGGTCGCCCACCGCTTCATTGCCGACGGCGACATCGTCGTCGTGGAGGCCAAGGGCGACAACGTCACGCCCGAGGGGGTGCGCTACGACAACGACTATTGTCTCGTGTTTCGTCTCGAGAACGGCAAGATCAAGGAAATCCGGGAATATTGCGACTCGGTGCTGACGGAGAAGGCACTCGGCCCGTTTCCGCAAACGGCCGGGAGCTGAGCGGGTCGAGCGGCGTCGCGTCCGGCGACCGCTGCCGTCCGCCCCGTCGGCGATGGCCGTGTCGGTCTGGCGCAGTCCGGATAAGCTGCAGCGGCCTGCACGCTGCTGCGGGCTTCGCGCCAAAACCGTGCTCAACCTGCCGATAAAATCAGCAGATGTCGTGCACCCTGACGCATGCGCGCGCGAAAAATTTGAAGGTTCAATTAACGAGTGTCCCCCATTGTGTCGCAGTGCAGCATGAGTCGCGTAAAGCGTGACGCGCGGCTGCCGGGGGTGGCCGTGACGATCGCCGGAGTTGTTCGTCCGCCCGAATTCACATGCATCTGGGTGGACGGTGGGAATGCCGAGTTTTCGTTTGCGGATCAGGGGACGCCTGTACGCAGGTTTCATGGCCTTGGTGGCGGTTGGTCTCGTAATGGCGGTGGTCGCCGTCTGGAATTTACGGACCGTGCAGGATCAGGTCGCAAAGGCCTCGGCGTTTTCGGACAGCACGGCACGGGTTCTGGAGATATCGACCCATCTTCAGGCGATCCAGCGGGCCAATCTGCGATACATTTATGACGCCAACGAGCCTGCAATGCGGGAGGCGGCGGAACGGGAGGCCGCGGCGACCGAGCTGTTGCAGGTCGGGGCGAAGGGCACGCTCTCCGAGGAGCGCCGAAAGCTCTACAATGATCTGATCGCCGACATCGCCAAGATGCGAAGCCTGCGTGACAATCTCGGCGACGCCGTCAACGAGGCGAGAACCGGCAAGGCGACGCTGCTGCCGAGCGGCGATGAGCTCACCGTCAAGATGAACAAGCTGGTCGATGTGGCGCGCGCAGCCGTCGATGAAGACACTGCGTCCCTTGTCGCCGACCTCGAATCCAGGCTTCTTCTCGTTCAGATCGCAAACTGGCGTTTCCTGGCCCTGCGCGACGTGAAGGGGCCCGCGAACTTCAGAACCAATGTAGACAGGGCGTCGCAGCGGCTCGCAGCGATCGAAAAGAGCCCGCAGGCGACCGAATTACGAACCACGCTCGCCCCGGTGAAGACTTCGCTCGGAATCTACAAAACCGCCTTCGAGACGACGTCGGCGGCGATGCTCCAGGCCGACGAGATCTACCACAAGAACCTCGCGCCTCTCATCGTCGACAGTATCGCCAAGCTCAAGGTCGCGGAAACGGCCTTGAAGAAGGACTACAAGGATTCGCGCAGCAGGGCCGAAGCCGTCATTGACGGCACGACGACCGTGCAGGAGATCGCGGGCGGCCTTGCCATCCTGTTTGGATTGATCGTCGCCTTCCTGATCGCCCGCAGCATCGTCGGTCCCCTGACCTCGATGACGCGCGCGATGGGGCTGCTTGCCGGCGGCAATCTCGAGGTCGCGATCCCCGGCCGCGGCAAGGCTGACGAGATCGGCGACATGGCCAAGGCGATCGAGGTGTTCAAGACCAACATGATCGACACCGAGCGCCTGCGCCATGAGCAGACCGAAATCGAGGCGCGCCAGGCCGAGAGTCGCAAAGCCGACATGGTGAAACTGGCCGACCAGTTCGAGCAGGCCGTGGGCGAGATCGTCGACACCGTGTCGTCGGCATCGCACGAGCTCGAGGCGTCCGCAGGCACTTTGACCACGACCGCTTCGCGGGCCCAGGATCTATCGACGGAAGTCGCCTCCGCGTCGCAGGAAGCCACGGCCAACGTGCAGGCGGTCGCCTCGGCGACGGAACAGCTGTCCTCGTCGGTGACGGAGATCGCGCGCCAGGTACAGGAATCGGCCCGCATCGCCGGCGAAGCCGTCGGTCAGGCGAGCAGGACCAACGCGCGTGTCGGCGAGCTTTCCAAGGCCGCGGCCCGCATCGGTGACGTGGTCGAGCTGATCAGCACCATCGCCGGCCAGACCAACCTCCTGGCGCTGAACGCCACCATCGAGGCGGCGCGCGCAGGCGAAGCCGGCCGCGGCTTTGCCGTGGTGGCCTCGGAGGTCAAAGCGCTCGCCGAGCAGACCGCGAAGGCCACTGGCGAGATCGCTCAGCAGGTTTCGGGCATCCAGGCCGCGACGGAGGAGTCGGTTGGCTCGATCAGGGAAATCAGCGGCACCATCCAGCGGCTGTCGGAGATCTCGTCGACCGTCGCCGCTGCCGTGGAAGAGCAGGGTGCGGCCACGCAGGAGATCTCCCGCAACGTCCAGCAGGCTGCCCAAGGCACGCAGCTTGTGTCGTCCAACATCGGCGACGTGCAGCGCGGCGCCTCCGAGACCGGCTCAGCCTCCTCCCAGGTGCTCTCGGCGGCGCGTTCGCTGTCGGCCGACAGCAACCGGTTGAAGCAAGAGGTCACCAAGTTCCTCAACTCGGTCCACGCCGCCTGAGCCCAAAGCAAAAGGCCACGCGCATGCGCGTGGCCTCGCATAGCGGCGTGGCGTAATCACGCCACTTTCGTCGTCATGTGCTTGAACATGTTGCCGCGGGCCTCGTCGTCCATCTCGGCCTTGAAGGTGAACTTGTCCTTCAACGCGATCGCGCGCGCCGCCGCGGGCCGCGCCGAGACCTCGTCCACCAGCCGCTTCACGTTCGGGTATCGTGCAAAGGCGTCATCGCCGAGCTTGAACGGCACCATCCGGGCCCAACCCCATAGCGCCATGTCGACGATCGAATAGCTGTCGCCGACCACATAGCGGCGGCTGGCAAGGTGGCCGTCGAGAATCTTGTAGTGGCGATCGGTCTCGAACTGATAGCGGTTATACGCGTAGTCGTGGTTCTGGTCCTTCGGCGCAAAATGCTTGAAGTGAACGGCCTGACCCGAATAGGGCCCGACGCCGGTGGCGATGAACATCAGCCATGACAGCATCTCGCCGCGAAGATTGGCGGCGGGCAGGAATTTGCCGGTTGTCTCGGCTAGATAGAGCAGGATGGCGTTGGAATCGAACACGATGGTGCCGTTGTCGTCGATCGCCGGCACCTTGCCGTTCGGATTGATCTTCAGATAGTCCGGCGTGAACTGCTCGCCCTTGCGGGTGTCGATCTTCACCGGCTCGAAGGGCAGGCCGGACTCTTCGAGAAAAAGCGCGACCTTGGTCGGGTTCGGCGAACCGTTGAAATAGAATTTGAGCATCGGGCGTCTCCCCAGTGTTTGGTGGTCGAGAGCGGAGGCAGCGTCACTGTCGCTGACGGCCTTCTCTTGCCTGAACCTTGTCGGTGGGAGCAACCGGCGAGTTTGCCGGGCGGTATCTGCGCGCCACGCAGATCAGCCGGCGTAACAAAGGCCAATCGCCGCCGTAATGACCATCGCCGCGCCCACAGCCTCCAGGCGCAGCCCGAGCCGCGTGGCGATATGCATGTCGGAGGCCCGCGCGCCTTGCGCTCAGATCCGCGCGCGTTGCCGTGAACGATGACGTCATGATTGAAATTGTCGTGTGCCTCGTTGCTGCTGGCGAGCCCGACGCAGACCACGAGCACGCCGAACAAGGCGAGGCCGAAGAAGCCCAGCAGCGCGATCAGGAACATCGGAAACATGCCGACCAGGAAGATCGGCAGTAGCGGTAGCAGCAGCAATGTCTCGGACTGTCGTCGCATGGGAGCCGACCGGTCGGGACTGACTTCTCAAATCTAGTCCCGGCCGTCACGTCATTCAAGACGCCCTGGGGTGGGCAAAGGCGCAAAGCGCCGTGCCCACCAGCACTGCTTCGGTCCGGATTGACCGGGATGGTGGGCGCGATTCGCTTTGCCCACCCTTCAAGATCGCGGGAAGCCTACCCGGCCGCCATGCCGGCGCGGATTTCGGCGCGGAGTTCGTCGATCAGCTTGAGACCCTTCTTGGTCTCGATGTGCCAGAAGGTCCAGCCGTTGCAGGCTTGCGCACCTTGCGCCACCGCGCCCATGCGGTGGATGGAGCCGACCTTGTCGCCGAACATGATGGCGCCGTCGGCGCGCACCAGTGCGCCGAGCTTCTTCTTGGCGTCGAACAGTTTCGTGCCGGGCATGATCATGCCGCGCTCGATCAGCTCGGAGAACGCCACCCGCGGCGCTTCGCGCGCGGTCATGAACGGGGCAAGGCTTGCCTCCGGCAGCGGCTCGACCGCGGCGATGCGCGCTTGGGCCGCTTTCGCGTAAGTCTTGTCGCGTTCGAAGCCGATATAGGAGCGCCCGAGGCGCTTTGCGACCGCGCCCGTCGTGCCGGTGCCGTTGAAGGGATCGATCACGAGATCGCCGGGCTTCGATGACGACAGCAGCACGCGCGCGAGCAGGCCTTCCGGCTTCTGCGTCGGATGTACTTTCTTGCCGTCGGCGCCCTTGAGGCGCTCCTCGCCGGTGCAGAGCGGGATCAGCCAGTCGGACCGTGCCTGCACGTCCTCGTTGGCGGCCTTCAGCGCCTCGTAGTTGAACGTGTAGCCCTTGGCCTTTTCGTCGCGCGCGGCCCAGATCATGGTCTCGTGTGCGTTGGTGAAGCGGCGGCCGCGGAAATTCGGCATCGGATTGGTCTTGCGCCAGACGATGTCGTTCAGGAGCCAGAAGCCGAGGTCCTGCATGACCGCGCCGACGCGGAAGATGTTGTGATAGGAGCCGATCACCCAGATCGTCGCCGACGGCTTCATCGCGCGGCGGGCGGCAAGCAGCCAGGCGCGGGTGAAATCGTCATAGGCGGAAAACGAATCGAACTTGTCCCAGTCGTCGTTGACGGCGTCGACATGGGATTCGTCGGGGCGTTTGAGATCGCCCTTGAGCTGGAGATTGTAGGGCGGATCGGCGAACACCAGGTCGACCGAACCAGCCTGAAGCCTCGACATCTCGGCGACGCAATCGCCGAGGACGATGCTGTGCGAAGGAGATTCAAAATTTGTGCGGGGCGCCCTTGCAGACGCCCCGCGACGCGACTCTACCATGACTCAAGAACTCTGACTCAGGCGACGCTGTCGGCGACGCGGGACCAAACAACCGACTGACCGTTACATTGCAGCGGCAAAGTAAAAATCGACTTAACCCGCCGCTTTCGTGAGCAGTCGTCGCGTCGTGCGTCGCGCGTGGTTTGCTGCACGCTTTAGCCGTGTTTTACAGCGCATTTCGCGTTTCTTCGTGTTGCGGGAGCGGCCGGAGTGCCAAAAAACTTCAAATTTCTCTCGGAAAAAATTGCTCGATGCCCGGAAAAAATTGCTGGCATTGCCATGCTGTCGCACTAGGCAATAATTGCCGAGCGGGATATTGATTAACGCAACGGAAATTTTAAGTGTGTGGCGCGTTGAGCTTTCTTGCGCCCAAATGATGCCATCCAGGACCGAGGGAAGCCGCCATGCGCTACGATGATTTCCGCCGCAGCGACGACATCGAGGATCGTCGCGACGATGGTGGCGGGGGCGGTGGAGGAGGCGGATTCGGTCTCCCCATGGGCGGCGGCGGGCTCGGCATCGGTACCATCATCGTGCTCGGCCTGGTCGGCTACGCCTTCGGCATCGATCCGCGCATCCTGATCGGCGGCGCCGAAATCCTCACCGGCGGCGGTCAGGCGCCGTCCTACCAGACCGATCGCCAGTCGTCCTCCAACGCCAAGCGTGGCGCGCCGACCGACGAGATGGGCAGCATGATCTCCGGCATCCTCGGCGAGATCGACGATCGCTGGAGCGAGATCTTCCAGGCTTCGGGCCAGTCCTACACCGGTCCGAAGGTCGTGTTGTTCCGCAACGTCACCAATGGCGGCCGTTGCGGCCGGGCAGAGTCGGCAATGGGACCGTTCTATTGTCCGCCCGACAAGACCATCTTCCTCGATACCGGTTTCTTCCGCGAGGTCGAGACGCGTTTTCGCGGCTGCTCCGGCAAGTCCGCCTGTAACTTCACCACCGCCTACATCATTGCCCATGAGGCGGGCCATCACATCCAGAACCTGCTCGGCATCATTCCGCGCGTGACGCGACTGCAGCAGCAGGCCGGCAGCAAGGCGGAGTCGAATGCGCTCCAGGTGAAGGTTGAATTGCAGGCCGATTGCCTGTCCGGTGTCTGGGTCAATCGCGAGGCGAAGAAGCGGCCGAACTTCCTGGAGCCGGGCGACATTGACGCCGCACTCACCACGGCGAGCGCGATCGGCGACGACACGCTGCAGCGCCAGGCCACGGGCCGCGTCGTGCCCGATTCCTTCACCCACGGCTCGGCGGCGCAACGCAAACAGTGGTTCATGACCGGCTACCAGCAGGGCACGGTCCAGGCCTGCAACACGTTCGGTGGCGGGTCGTAATGAGCTAGTAGTGGCGTCATCCTGAGGTGCTCGCCTCTTCGATGGGCCCTAGAGATGGCGAGCCTCCGGCCATCCTTCGAGGCGCGCAAGTGCGCGCACCTCAGGATGACATCGGTGGTTGGGTAAGGAGATGAGATCCTATGGCGTCCATCGACGAAACAAAACAATTCATCCCGCTCAACATTGCGGTTCTCACTGTGTCCGACACGCGCGCGCTCGCTGACGACAAGTCCGGCCAGACGCTCGCCGACCGGATCCTTGCGGCCGGCCATCATCTCGCCGCGCGCGAGATCGTCACCGACGACGTCGAGGCGATCCGCGCCGTCATCCGCGGCTGGATTGCGGACGCGGGCGTCGACGTCGTCATCACCACCGGCGGCACCGGTTTTACGGGACGCGACGTCACGCCGGAGGCGATCGAGCCCTTGTTCGAGAAGCGCATGGACGGTTTCTCGATCGCATTCCACATGCTGAGCCACGCCAAGATCGGCACCTCGACGATCCAGAGCCGCGCCACCGCCGGCGTGACTGGCGCGACCTACATCTTCTGCTTGCCCGGCTCGCCCGGAGCCTGCCGCGACGGCTGGGACGGTATTCTCAAGGCCCAGCTCGACTACCGCACGCGTCCCTGCAATTTCGTCGAGATCATGCCGCGGCTGGACGAACACCTGCGCCGCCCGAAGGCCCAGGGCGCGACGGTGTAGTCGCGCTCTTCTCCCCCTTGTGGGAGAAGGTGGCGCGAAGCGCCGGATGAGGGTCCATCCGCACGGGCACATTTACTTGCATCTCGCTCGTTGCGAATAATCAGAGATCCCGCTCCCAAGTCTCGCCGATCAGATCGGCACCGAAGCTGTGGTGCTTCTCTGCCTTCACGAGCTTGAAGCCTGCACTTTGATAGATGCCACGCGCGGCGACCAGGATGCTTTGGGTCCACAGCGTCATCCTGCTGTAGCCTCTCTCGCGTGCGCCCTGGATGCATTGCTCGACCAGCGCGCGGCCGACGCCGAGTCCCCGCGCTTTCTTCTCCACCTGCAACAGGCGCAGCTTCGCAATCTCGTCCGTGGCCTTGACCAGGAAGATCGAGCCGACCGGCTCGCCACCCACTTCCGCAATCCAGCAGTGCTCGCGCGCGGCGTCATAGCCCTTGATGAACTGTGCGCAGATCTCGGCGACCAGGGCCTCGTAGCTGATATCCCAGTTGTAGTCGGCCGCATAGGCGGCGGCCTGCCGGGAGATGACCCAGCCCATGTCACCGACGCGATGGCTGCGCAGCATGAAAGCCGCGGGCTGGCTTCGACGTTGCTCCAGCACAGCCTCGATGCTCGCCATGGCCTGCGTGAGCCGCGTTGCATCGCTGGCCGAAAGCTGAGCCAGCATTGCGGCGACCTCATTTTGCGAGCCCAGGTTCAGCTTGGCAAAGGTCTGGCGGCCCTTAGCGGTGAGACTGAGCTGGTATTGCCTGCGATCCGCGGGCAGGGGCCTGCGGGTGATCAGCCCCTTTTCGTCGAAGCTTTGCACGATGCGGCTGAGATAGCCGGGATCGAGGCCAAGCTCGTTGCCGATCTCCTTTGCGGCAAGGTCGTCCCGTTGTGCGAGCTCGTAGAGCACGCGGGCCTCGCTGAGCGAGAACGGGGCTCTTTCCAAGGTGCTGGTCGAGCACGCCAAGCTTGCGAGTGTAGAAGCGGTTGAAGGCGCGGACCGCTGCGATGTGGTCGTCGGTAGCGTTGAACGGCATGGGTCACCTCGATATTTGCCATTGTCAAACAATTATTTGACTTTGGCAAGTATCTGGTGACCTCAGCCGACCATGACGATCCGGCTGCGCAGCATGATCCGGGACGAGCGGCCGAGCCGCCGCAGCAGCCGTGCCTCGGGGCGGCGGGCCTGGGGCGGGTAGCCGCCGATCCGGTCGTAGTGATCACGCGCGATCAAAAGTCCCTGATCGCCGAAGGGGCCGATGAGCTTGCGCGTCACGGCCCGGAAGATGTCGCGGAATCCGGCGTCGGCGTATGGCGAGCGCGCATAGCGGAAGACGGCCGCACGGTCCCGGCCGCTGGACGCGACGGTCTGGATGAACTGGGTGGTTTCCTCGATCCAGCCGGTTTCCAGCACGGCGCCTGCGGGCAGGAACATCAGCCAGGGCGAATGGGCCTGGAGTGCGCCGGCGGCGAGGGCTGCGCCTTGCGAGGATCCCTCGAAGCCGATGAAACGGCAGCCCGCGACGTCGGCAACGCGCTCGATGACGCCGTTGCGGGTGCCATCGACCAGGAGCACTTCCCGGATGATGCCCGCGGCGGCACCGGGTACCAGCGCGGCCAGAGTTGCGACCGCCGTCTGCTCGACGCCTTCGGTCGGAATGATGACGCTTAGCATGATTGAGGCTTCAGTCTCCGCACTTCGGGAGAAGCGCAACTAATTATGATGTTGTCATAAACATGCAGCGTTGCCGAGTGCAACTTTTCGGCCGCGCTTCGGTCTACGATGGTAAACCGCCGGAGCCGTCGTATCCAAATATGTCCCGCGCGGGGTGGCGATATTGCCGAATGGTTCGGCGCGGTCCTTGCTTGACCGTATTAGTGCGGAGGTTGCCGCAACCTTGCGCGATGCCTAGGCCGTTCGCAATCCTGCAAGGAAGGGGATCCGATAGCTGACCAGCGCGGGAACGGGAAAAACGTGCAATCGCGCCGCTGACGAGGGGCTTCGAATGAACGCCGATCAACTTGCTGTTAACACGCCGGCAACTTCTCCCAGGCTGGACGGCGCGCCGATCTTGCGGATCCGCGCCGTGATGCTGGGCGAACGCATCAATCCCTCGGGCCTCGAGATAGGCGCGACCGTCTCCTCGACGCCAGCCGCCTTCCGCGTCCATGCCGGCCTTGCGGTGATCTTCCGCTACGGCGTCGTGGTGCTGATCGGCCTCCTCCCTTCGGAAGAGAAGGTGCTGATCGACAGCTTGAAGCCCCGCGTGACCGGCGAGCTCAGCCCCTATGAGGAGGAGATCGCGCAGGCGCAGCTCTGCAAGGACGAAAGCGCCGAGGCGATCCAGCCGGGCGGCCCGATCTGCCTCGCCAAATTCTCCGACGACCGGCTGCTGCTGATCGCGGATGCGCTCGCCAAGAGTACCTCGCTTGCGGCGCGACGAGCGGCGTGTCGCCGCGGTCTTCGACGTGATCGAGCCGTTTGCGCGCAAGCTCGCCGAGCAGGGCCGCACACCGCCCCGGCGCAAGGGCATCCTGCAACTGATCGGCAATGCGCTTCTGGTCCAGCAGCGCGTCGCCGGCCGTGTTGCGGTGGCCGAGAAGCCGGACGTGCTCTGGGAGAAGCCCGAGCTCGACCGGCTCTATGCCCGCCTGGAAGACGAGTATGAACTGAAGGAGCGCCTCGACACGCTCGAGCGCAAGCTCACCGCCGTGTCCGAGACCGCCAACGCGCTCACCGACATCATCGACACCCAGCGCTCGCTCCGCCTCGAAATCGCGGTGGTGGTTCTGATCGTGATCGAGGTTGCGATCGGCTGTTTCCAGATTTGGTCGGGGACGCACTGACTCTGCGAGCGTCCTTGGCCTTATGGTTCGAGACGCGCCGTAGGGCGGCGCTCCTCACCATGAGGGTCTAAGGTTTCGTCGCGGAGCAGGACCTCATCCTGAGGAGCCCGCCAACGGCGGGCGTCTCGAAGGATGGGCTACGAAAAGATTGCCCTGCCACGTACTCTCAAATGTGATTTTCTTGTCGCAGCACCGCCGCACAATGCCGTGCGATCATCAGTTCCTCGTTCGTTGGAATGACGAAGACATCGACTGTACTATCGCCACTGCTGATACGCTCGCATCCCTCATCATTCGCCGCGGCATCCACGCGCACACCGAGCCAGCCGAGACGCTCGGCGATCGCGCTGCGGATTTTCTTGGCATGCTCGCCGATGCCGCCGGTGAAGACCAGGCAGTCCAGGCCGCCGAGCGTGGTCGCCATCATCGCGACCTGCTGCGCCGCGCGGAACGTGAAGAGCTCGACCGCCTCCCGCGCCGCAGGCTCGCCGCTCGCAAGCAGCACGCGCATGTCCGAGGAGATGCCGGAGACGCCGAGCAGGCCTGATTCGTGATAGAGCAGGCGCTGGACATCTTCGACCGACATCTTCTCGTGCTGTTGCAGATAGAGCAGCATGCCGGGGTCGATCGTGCCGCAGCGCGTGCCCATCACCAGACCGTCGAGCGGCGTCAGGCCCATCGTGGTGTCGATGCTGCGGCCATCGCGCAAGCCGCACAGGCTTGCGCCGTTGCCGAGATGTGCGATGACGGTGCGCTTTGTGATGAGCTGCGGCGCGGTCGCAGCGAGACGCCGCGCGACATATTCGAATGAGAGGCCGTGAAATCCGTAGCGCCGGACGCCGCGCTTTTCATAGCGCCTCGGGATGGCGAACCGGTTCGCGGGCGGCGTCAGGCCGTGATGGAAGGCGGTGTCGAAACAGGCAATCTGCGTCAGCGCCGGCCGGATCGCCTTGATGGTGCGGACCGGCTCCAGACAACGCGGCTGGTGCAGCGGGGCAAGCGGCGTCAGCGCCTCCAGCTTCGCGTAGACATCATCCGTCAGCTCGACCGGACCGGAATAGTCCGGGCCGCCATGGACGATGCGGTGGCCGACGGCGACCAAGCGGCGGTCGCCAAAACGGTCCTCGATGAAGCCCAGCACGTCGACGAAAAGATGATCGCTGTCCGGATCCGATGCTTTCCTCTGCTTCTCGAACAGATCGTCGCCCGCGGGGCTCTTCACGACCAGCCGCGGCCTGGTCTCGTGCTCGTCGAGCAAGCCCTTGCAGAGCAGGGCGGGCTCGGCCGCCGACATGCCGAACAGGCCGAACTTGATGCTCGACGATCCCGAGTTAAGAACGAGAACCGTTTTCGACATGGCTGCTGTCAGTCGCCCGCCTCCGCCGGAGTGTTGCCGCCTGCGCTGTTCGGCCAGACCCAGCCCTGGACATCCGGCATGTCCTCGCCGTGCTCGCGCACATAGCGCGAATGCTCGATCAGCTTGTCACGGAATTGCTGCTTCACCTGCGCCGCCTTGGCGGCGAGCCCAGGCACACGTTCGATCGCCTCGATCGCGAGGTGATAGCGGTCGAGCCCGTTGAGCACGACCATGTCGAACGGCGTGGTGGTGGTGCCTTCCTCGGCAAAGCCGCGCACATGCATGCCGGCATGGTTGGTGCGGTTGTAGGTGAGACGGTGGATCAGGTAAGGATAGCCGTGATAGGCGAAGATCACTGGCTTGTCGCGCGTGAACAGGCTGTCGAAGTCGCGGTCGTCGAGGCCGTGCGGATGCTGCTCCCGAGGCTGCAGGGTCATCAGGTCGACGACATTGACGACGCGCATCTTCAGGTCGGGCAGTGCCTTGCGCAGGAGGTCGACCGCGGCGAGCGTTTCCAGCGTCGGCACGTCACCGGCGCAGGCCATCACCACGTCGGGCTCTTGTCCCACGTCTTCCGTGCCGGCCCAGCTCCAGATGCCGATGCCCGCATCGCAATGCGTGGCCGCTTCCTGCATCGACAGCCATTGCGGCGCCGGCTGCTTGCCGGCGACGATCACGTTGATGCGATCATAGGTGCGCAGGCAATGGTCCGCGATCCACAGCAGCGTGTTGGCGTCCGGCGGGAAGTAGATGCGAACGATGTCGGCCTTCTTGTTGGCGACGAGATCGACGAAGCCGGGATCCTGATGGCTGAAGCCGTTGTGGTCCTGGCGCCAGACATGCGAGGTCAGCAAATAATTGAGCGAGGCGATCGGGCGCCGCCATGCGAGATGCCGCGTCACCTTGAGCCATTTGGCGTGCTGGTTGAACATGGAATCCACGATGTGGATGAAGGCCTCGTAGCAGGAGAACAAGCCGTGCCGTCCGGTGAGCAGATATCCCTCTAACCAACCCTGGCAGAGATGCTCGCTCAGTACCTCCATCACGCGGCCATCCTGCGCGAGATGCACGTCGTAAGATTCGATCGGCTCCATCCAGACGCGTTCGGTCGCCTCGAACACCGCGTCCAACCTGTTTGACGCGGTCTCGTCCGGACCCATGATACGGAAGTTGCGCTCTTGCGCGTTGAGGCGGATGACGTCGCGCAGGAATTTGCCGAGCTCGCGCGTCGCTTCCCCCATGACGCCGCCGGGCTCTCGCACGTCCACCGCGAAGCTGCGGAAGTCCGGCAGCTTCAGCTCCTTCTTCAGGAGGCCGCCATTGGCGTGCGGATTGGCGCCCATGCGGCGATTGCCTTCGGGCGCGAGCGCCTGGAGCTCGGCAATGAGCGCGCCGCTCGCGTCGAACAGCTTTTCCGGCTCGTAGCTGCGCATCCAATCTTCGAGAATCTTCAGATGCGCCGGATTCTCCCGGCAGTTCGCGACCGGCACCTGATGTGCACGCCAAAAACCTTCGACCTTCTTGCCGTCGACCTCCTTGGGGCCGGTCCAGCCCTTCGGGCTGCGCAGCACGATCATCGGCCAACGCGGACGTTCGACGCTCTTGCGGCCGTCGCGGGCGTGCTGCTGGATCGACCGGATGCCGGCGAGCGCGACGTCGAGCGCGTCCGCCATGGCCCGGTGCATCAATTTGGGATCGTCGCCCTCGACGAACAGCGGCTCGTGGCCGAGCCCCGCGGAAGAGATCGCGGATCTCCTCATCGCGCATCCGCCCGAGTACGGTCGGATTGGCTATCTTGTAGCCGTTGAGATGCAGGATCGGCAGCACCGCGCCGTCATGGGCGGGATTGAGGAACTTGTTGGAGTGCCAGGACGCCGCGAGCGGGCCGGTCTCGGCCTCGCCGTCGCCAACGACACAGGCGACGATCAGGTCGGGATTGTCGAAGGCCGCGCCGTAGGCATGCACCAGCGCGTAACCGAGCTCGCCGCCTTCATGGATCGAGCCCGGCGTTTCCGGCGCCGCGTGGCTGGGAATGCCGCCGGGGAAGGAGAACTGTCTGAACAGCTTGCGCAATCCGTCCGTATCGCGTGCGATATCGGGATAGATCTCGCTGTAGCTGCCTTCGAGATAGGTGTTGGCGACCATGCCGGGGCCGCCGTGGCCGGGACCGCAGACATAGATCACGCTCAGGTCCAGCGCGCGGATGACGCGGTTGAGATGGGCATAAATGAAGTTCAAACCCGGCGTCGTGCCCCAATGGCCGAGCAAACGCGGCTTGATGTGCTCGGGCCGCAAGGGCTCGCGCAGCAGCGGGTTGTCGAGCAGGTAGATTTGCCCGACGGAGAGATAGTTCGCAGCGCGCCAGTAGCGATCAAGGAGGCCGAGGTCGCTGCTCGCCGCAGGCGATTGTCTTCGCTTTGTCATGTTCTTGCCGACCTTCACCCAGCGATTGTCACCAACATCGATCTGCGGCGATTGATCCCTGACCGGCATCAAACGAAGTCGTCGGAACGGGCGTGTTGCGCGAGGTCAAAGGCGCCCGCCCGAAATTTGGGCGGCTACTGTGCATGGGGTTGTTTTCCAGTTTTTTGTTTGTGTTCTTGATTTGTTCCTTCGACATGCTATCTTGGCTTCATGAGTCCAGCATCCTCTCATGCTCTCAAGCACCCGCCGGTCACGGCGCCCTCCGAGCCGGCGGGTGCGCCTTCTGCTTTCCCTGAGCTTGCGGTCGCCATCGACAAGCAGCGCAGGCGAGGGCGGGGCGCCCAATCCAATGCCAGCGGCCGGTACGAGGCCGAGGCGCGCGTCGCCTTCGACGATGGCTGGCAGAGCCTGGAAGAGCTGCCGCCGTTCAAGACCACCGTCGGCGTCGACACTTCGCGCAAAGTGATCACCCGCAACGATTCTCCCGACATCGGGTTCGATCGCTCGATCAATCCGTATCGCGGCTGCGAGCACGGCTGCGTCTATTGCTTCGCGCGGCCGACCCATGCCTATCTCGGCCTGTCGCCGGGGCTCGACTTCGAATCGAAGCTGTTCGTGAAGCCTGAGGCACCGGCGCTGCTCGAGAAGGAGCTTGCTGCGCCCGGCTACGAGCCGCGGATGATCGCGATCGGCACCAACACCGATCCCTATCAGCCGATCGAGCGCGACCGCAAGATCATGCGCGGCATTCTGGAGGTGCTGGAACGCGCCGGCCATCCCGTCGGCATCGTCACCAAGTCGGCGCTGGTGACCCGCGACATCGACATTCTCGCGCGCATGGCCAAGCGCAACCTCGCCAAGGTCGGGATTTCGGTGACCTCGCTCGATCCGAAGCTCGCGCGCACCATGGAGCCGCGGGCATCGACGCCGCCGAAGCGGCTGGAGGCGCTGAAGCAGCTCTCGGAGGCCGGCATTCCGACCACCGTCATGGTCGCGCCCGTGATCCCCGCGCTGAACGATTCCGAGATCGAGCGCATCCTGGATGCCGCCGCCCATGCCGGCGTCAAGGAAGCTTCATACGTGCTGCTGCGGTTGCCGCTTGAGGTACGCGATCTCTTTCGTGAATGGCTGATGGCGAACTATCCGGACCGTTATCGCCACGTCTTCACGCTGATCCGCGACATGCGCGGCGGCCGCGACTACGACGCGAAATGGGGCGAGCGCATGAAGGGCACCGGCCCGATGGCCTGGACCATCGGCCGCCGCTTCGAGATCGCATGCGACAGGCTCGGGCTGAACAAGCGGCGCTCCAAGCTGACGACGGATCATTTTGCCAAGCCGAAGCGGAACGGCGATCAGCTCAGCCTGTTCTGAGCGACGAAGTGGAAGAGGTGTCGTATGAGTAAGGAATTGCCGCCGCCGCCGGTGCCGCGGCTCACGGTCATCACGCTGGGCGTCAGCGACATCCGCGCCAGCATCGCTTTCTACGACGCGCTTGGTTTCTCGCGCCGGCTGAAGGTAACCGGTGAGGCCGTTGCGTTCTATGACACCGGCGGTCCGGTGCTTGCGCTGTTTCCCTGGGATCAGCTCGCGGCCGACGCCAAATTGCCCGATACTCCGAGGCCATCGACGTTCCGCGGCATGACGCTCGCCTGGAACTGTCGCGCGCGTGAGGAGGTGGACGCGGTGCTGGCATTCGCCCTCAGCAAGGGAGCCGCGCTGCTGAAGGCCGCGCATCGGACCGACTACGGCGGCTATTCCGGCTATTTCGCCGATCCTGACGGCCATCCCTGGGAGGTCGTGGTCGCGCCAGGCATCGAGGTCGGCGAGGACCGGCGGGTGCATCTGGCGGAATAGGGCGGCTGACCTGAATAACGGGAATTGTCCGAGGTTCCCGGTTGCGCAGGCCACGCCGCTTGCGCACGATCTCGGCCATGATTCGGGATCAATCCGCCAAGAAGCCGGCCAAAGGTGCGCCCAAGAAGGCTGCGCCCGGTAACAAGAAAGCTGCGCCTAAAAAATTGGCCAAGGCGCTGGCCGGCGGAAAAAGCGCCATCATCGTTGCCCCAAGCTTCCGCCGCGAGCGCGCGCTGATCAAGCGCGGGATCTGGCCGGTCGCGGGCTGTGATGAGGCCGGCCGCGGGCCGCTGGCCGGTCCTGTGGTGGCGGCTGCGGTGATTCTCGATCCCGACCGCATCCCGCGCGGCATCGACGATTCCAAGCGCCTGACGCCCGAGGCGCGCGAAAAGCTGTTCGACAAGATCTGCGCCACTGCGCAGGTCTCGGTCGCCGTCGCTTCGCGCTCCCGTATCGACCGCGACAACATCCTGCGCGCCTCGCTGTGGGCACTGAAGCGCGCCGTGGTGGCGCTGCCCGAGCAGCCCCGCCACGTCTTCGTCGACGGCCGCGACCGGCTCGATACCGAATGCGACTGCGAGGCCGTGATCGGCGGCGACGGCATCGTCCTGTCGATCGCGGCGGCCTCGATCGTCGCCAAGGTGACGCGGGACCGCCTGATGTGCGCGCTGGCGCAGGACTGCCCCGGCTACGGTTTCGAGCAGCACAAGGGCTACGCCGTTCCCGAGCACCTCGACGCGCTCAACCGCCTCGGCCCCACCGTCCACCACCGCAGCTTCTTTGCCCCCGTCGTCGCCGCCCGCGCCAAGCACATGCCCTGGACGGTTGAGCCGGCGCAGGACCTGTTTGCGGTGACCGAGATCGAGGTGCAGGTGGACACCAGCCTGGAAGTCGACGCGTCGGCAAATCTCTAGACCAGACTCGGTTGCCACGACGCGCAGCGCCCTCTATCAAAACAGTCGTGAGCGAATAGGGCCGGCTGGACGGGTTGGCTGCATCTTTCGGACGTTGCATGCGGTTTACCTCCCTGGTTATCGAGCTCATTCGCGCCCGGCCGCGGCTGATCGTGTGGATCGCCGTGCTGCTCCAGGCCGCGATGTGGCTGTTCGTGGCGCTGGCGTTCTATCGCAGCCCGCCCGGCAGCCTCGCGACGCTGCTGGCCTTCGGCCGCGAATACCAGGTCGGCACTGATTTGGGCCCGCCCTTGCCGGTCTGGCTCGCCGACATCGCCTATCGCGCCGCCGGCGGCCACGTGTTCGGCGTCTACGTCCTGGCCGAGCTCTGCGGGATCGCAACCTTCATTACGCTCTATCATCTGTCCCGCGCCGTGGTCGGCCCCCAGCAGGCGGTGCTGGCCGTGCTGCTGACCATGACGATGCTGGCCTTCTCGTCGCCCGCACTCGACTTCGGCCCCCTTGTGCTGGCGCGGCCGCTCTGGGCACTGCTGCTGCTGCATTCCTGGCAGATCATCGGCCAGCGCCGCGGCAATGCCTGGTTCGCCTGGTCGATCGAGGCCGGCCTCCTGCTGCTGACGACGCCCGCGGCGATCTTCCTTCTGCTGCTGCTTATCGCCTTCGCGCTCGCAACCGCGGGCGGCCGCCGCACGTTGCGCGCATTCGACCCGCTGTTTGCACTGGTGGTCGTCGCCGTGCTGGCATTGCCCTATGCGGTCTGGCTGATGCGCGCCGAGGCGCTCGTTCTGCCGGCTTTGCCTGAGGTCGCCAAGCTCAGTGCCCGCGCGCTGCACGCGGGCTGGCTGCTCGGGGGACTCCTGCTCGGCGCGGCGGCGATCCCGGCGCTGACGATCCTCAACACCAGCCTGTTCGTTCCCAGGAGCGAGGAGGCGCCGATCATCTACCGGCCGCCGGTCGAGCCGCTCGCGCGCAACTTCGTCTATTTCTTCGCGCTGGCGCCGGCGCTCGGCGCGGTGCTGATCTCCGGCCTGCTGGGGCCTCGATGCGGTCGTCGGCGGCGCCGGCGTCGTGCTGGTCATATCGGGGCTTGCCGTGGTCGTGATGGCCGGTGATCTCATCGCGATGCGCCGGGCGAAGATGCTGCGGATGGTGTGGGCCGGCGCCGTCGTGGCGCCCGCAATCGGCGTCGTGCTCGCCGTCCTGTTCCTGCCCTGGACCGGTGCCAACGAGATCGCGACCTCGATGCCGGCGCGGGCGATTTCGGACTTCTTCGACGAAAGCTTTGCCCGCCGCACCAATCATCGCCTGCGCGCGGTCGCCGGCGAGACCCAGCTTGCGAGCCTGATCACGCTGCATTCCGGCCGGCCGCATCTCTTCATCGATGCCGAGCCCGCGCGTACGCCGTGGATGAATCAGGCCAAATTCAGCGAGACCGGCGGCGTCGTGGTCTGGCGCGCCTCCGATACCGCCGGCACCCCACCGCCGGAAATCCTGGCGCGCTTTCCCGGCATCGTCCCGGAAGTGCCGCGCGCCTTCGAATGGCTGGTGACCGGACGCCAGCAGCTCCTGCGTATCGGCTGGGCCATCGTGCGGCCGAAGGGGAGTTAGACTGCGCTCGTGCCCCGGACGCTGCGCAGCACGAAGTGATGCGCCGCAGAGCCGGGGCCCACGTTGCGGCATGCTGGGTCCCGGCTCTGCAAAGCAGCGCTATGGCGCTGCATCGCGTCCGGGACACGAGAGACCGGCTATCCCGCCAGGATCTTCGCAATCGCCCGCAGATCCTGCCAAGCCAGCCTTTTGTACGAAGGCGAGCGCAACAGATAGGCCGGGTGGAAGGTCGGCAGCGCGCGGATGGTGCGGCCACCCGTCTCGTAGTCGAACCAGCGGCCGCGGGTGCGCATGATGCCTTCGCGGGTCGAGAGCAGCGTCTGCGTCGCGGGATTGCCGAGCGTCACCAGCACATCCGGATTCACCAGCTCGATCTGGCGCTGGATGAAGGGCAGGCAGATTTGGGTCTCCTGCGGCGTCGGCGTGCGGTTGCCGGGCGGCCGCCACGGAATCACGTTGGCGATGTAGGCGGTGGTGCGGTTGAGCCCGATCGCGCCGATCATGAGGTCGAGCAGCTTTCCGCTGCGCCCGACGAAGGGCAGCCCCTCGATGTCCTCGTCGCGGCCCGGTGCCTCGCCGACGAACATGATGCGCGCCTGCGGATTGCCGTCGGCGAACACCAACCGCGTCGCCGTGTGTTTTAGCGCGCAGCCGTCAAAACTTTGCATCAACTCGCGTAGCGCCTCCAGCGTCGGCGCGGTGCGCGCAGCCTCGCGCGCCGAGGCGATCGCGATGTCGGGCGCGGGTGCGGTTTCGCCGCGTATCACCGCGGGGGCGGCCACCGGTCGGGGTGCTTCGACCGGAGGTGGCGCGCGTGGGGCCGGAGGTGGGGCATCCAATTCCGCCAGGCGGTCGGTCGGTTCCTCCGCGAGCGCGCAATCGACTCCAGCCTCCAGATAGAAGGCGAGAAGCTCTCGGACGGTGGGTGCGGGTTCTGGGATCATTTGGAAAGTCTGACTGTTAGTTCAGTTTAGGCCGCCTTGTATCCCAGCGAAACGCATTTCCTAGGTTGTCCTACCCGGAAAAATCGGAAACAAGAGGGCGCAATCGACCAAGGACCGTCTCAAGGGCTGAGATCAGATGAGCACCGAAGAACTTCCCGCGCGCGAATCCATGGAATTCGACGTCGTCATCGTCGGCGCCGGCCCCTCGGGCCTGGCCGCGGCGATCCGGTTGAAGCAGATCAATGCCGATCTCAACGTTGTCGTGGTGGAGAAGGGCTCCGAGGTCGGCGCGCATATTCTCTCCGGCGCCGTGATCGATCCGGCCGGGCTCGACAAACTGATCCCGGACTGGCGCGAGGATTCCGACTGCCCGCTGAAGACGCAGGTCAAGGACGACCGCTTCTACTGGATGACGGGCGGCGGCGCGATCAAGCTGCCGAATTTCATGATGCCGCCGCTGATGGACAACCATCATTGCTATAGATCGGCTCGCTCGGCAATGTCTGCCGTTGGCTCGCGCGCAAGGCCGAGGCGCTCGGTGTCGAGATCTATCCGGGCTTTGCCGCCGCCGAGGTGCTCTATGACGAGCAGGGCGCGGTGAAGGGCATCGCCACCGGCGACATGGGCATCGGCCGGGACGGCAAGCCGAAGGACTCCTTCACCCGCGGCATGGAATTGCTCGGCAAGTACACCCTGTTCGCCGAAGGCGCCCGCGGCAGCCTGACCAAGCAGCTGATCGCGAAGTTCGCGCTGGACTCCAACAGCGAACCGTCGAAGTTCGGCATCGGGCTCAAGGAAGTCTGGCAGATCGATCCCGCCAAGCATCAGAAGGGCATGATCCAGCATTCGTTCGGCTGGCCGCTCGACCTGAAGACCGGCGGCGGCTCGTTCCTCTATCACTACGACGACAATCTCGTTGCCGTCGGCTTTGTCGTGCATCTCAACTACGACGATCCGTATCTGTCGCCGTTCGACGAGTTCCAGCGCTTCAAGACGCACCCCTCGATCCGCGGCACCTTCGAGGGCGCCAAGCGGCTCGCCTATGGCGCGCGGGCCATCACCGAGGGCGGCTATCAGTCGGTGCCGAAACTCAGCTTCCCCGGCGGCGCGCTGATCGGCTGCGCGGCCGGCTTCGTCAACGTTCCCCGCATCAAGGGCGTGCACAATGCGATGGGCACAGGCATGCTTGCCGCCGAGCATGTTGCGGCCGCGCTCGCCGCCAATCGCGCCAATGACGAGATCGTCGATTACGAGAACGCCTGGCGCTCTTCCTCGGTCGGCAAGGATTTGTTCCTGGTCCGCAACGTCAAGCCGATGTGGTCGAAATTCGGCACCGTGCTCGGCGTCGCGCTCGGCGGCTTTGACATGTGGTGCAACACGCTGTTCGGCGGTTCGCTGTTCGGAACCCGGCCGCATGCCAAGCCTGATCGCTCGACACTCGATCCGGCCAAGATCCACGCGCCGAAGAACTACCCGAAGCCGGACGGCAAGATTACCTTCGACAAGCTGTCCTCGGTGTTCCTGTCCAATACCAATCATGAGGAGGACCAGCCGGTCCATCTCAAGGTCACGGACATGAATCTTCAGAAGACCTCGGAGCACGACGTGTTCGCGGGTCCTTCGAATCGCTATTGCCCGGCCGGCGTTTATGAATGGGTCGAGGAGGGTTCGAGCCCGCGCTACCAGATCAACGCCCAGAATTGCGTTCACTGCAAAACCTGCGACGTGAAGGACCCCAACGGCAACATCACCTGGGTTCCTCCGGAGGGCGGCGGCGGCCCGAACTACGAGGCGATGTAAGGGGGGTCACCGAGCCAAGACCCTGGTGATCAAGGCCCAATGTGACCGAAGCGACGTGACCCAGGCCCTGTGACGCACGTTCGCGTGAGAACCCGGCTGCGGTTGCGGCCCGTGGCCACGATAAGGCCATACTAGCAGCGTCTTGGGGCGCACTTGACCGGTCACTTGGCCGATTTGGGACGTGCGGCGGGGATCGCCCGGCCCGAATCCTTGCGGTGAAGCGCCAAAAGCGGCATTGTCGGCCCGACGGTTCCGGGTCCCGATGCCACCGGCCGCGTTCGCTTGCGATACGGCCTTTTGCTGCAGACCCAGGCACTACCAACTCAAGGCGAGCCCTGATGCTTTCAAATCGTTTCAACCGCTGGACTGTTGCCGCCATCGCCCTCATGGGCACAGCGATCGCGACGATCCCCGGCGCGGTCCTGGCGCAGACGCCGGATCATCCGTCCGACACGGCGGTGCAGTTTCCGACCCGAAACGATCTGAAGGCGCTCACCACCTCCGGCAGCTATCTCGCCGCCCGCCACGCCAGCGTCGAGCGCGACGCGGCCTCCGCCGCCGCGTTCTACCGCTCCGCTCTGCGCACCGACCCGAAGAACAACGAGCTGCTCGACCGCGCCTTCATCTCGTCGGTCGCCGACGGTGACATCGACGAAGCCGTCAAGCTCGCCGAGCGCATCCTCACCATCGACAAGACCAACCGCGTCGCGCGCCTCGTCGTCGGCGTGCACGATCTCAAGTTCAAGAAGTACGCGACCGCGCAGACCAACATCAACCAGTCGATCCGCGGTCCGATCACCGATCTCGTCGCCACGCTGCTGTCGGGCTGGGCCGCCTATGGTGCGGGCGATGCCAAGGGCGGTGTCGCGACCATCGACAAGCTGGCCGGTCCGGAATGGTATCCGCTCTTCAAGGACCTCCACGCCGGCATGATCCTCGAGCTCTCCGGCAAGGAGAAGGACGCCGGCACCCGGTTCGAGCGCGCCTACAAACTGGACGATTCCATGCTGCGTGTCACCGAGGCCTATGCGCGCTGGCTGTCGCGCAACAAGGACTCGGCCGCCGCGACCACCGTCTACCAGGCGTTCGACAAGAAGCTCGCCCGCCATCCGCTGATCGTGGAAGGCCTGCGCGAGACCAAGGCCGGCAAGAAGATGCCGCCGCTGGCCGATTCCGCGCAAGCCGGCGCCGCCGAAGCGCTCTACGGCATTGGCGCCACGCTGACCCGCCGCGGCGGCGAGGATCTGGCGCTGGTCTATCTCCAGCTCTCGCTCTACCTCCAGCCCAGCCATCCCCTGGCGCTGCTCTCGCTCGCCGATCTCTATGAATCGGTGAAGCGGCCGCAGATGGCGATCAAGGTCTATGAGCGGGTGCCGTCGTCCTCGCCGCTCAAGCGCAACGCACAGATCCAGCTCGCTATCGATCTGGATTCCGCCGACCGCACCGACGAGGCGATCAAGATCCTCAAGGGTGTCACCACTGAGGATTCCAAGGATCTCGAAGCCGTCATGGCGCTCGGCAACATCGAGCGCGGCCGCAAGAAGTTCGGCGAATGCAGCGCGACTTATTCGCAAGGCGTCGACGTGCTGCCGGCCGGCAACGACAAGGCCAACAGCGTCTGGTACTATTATCGCGGCATCTGCGAGGAGCGCTCCAAGCAGTGGGGCAAGGCCGAAGCCGACATGAAGAAGGCGCTCGAGCTGCAGCCCGACCAGCCGCACGTCCTCAACTATCTCGGCTATTCCTGGATCGACCAGGGCGTCAATCTCGACGAAGGCATGAAGATGATCAAGCGGGCGGTCGAGCAGCGCCCAGACGACGGCTACATCGTCGACTCCCTCGGCTGGGCCTATTACCGCATCGGCAATTACGAGGACGCGGTGAAGAACCTCGAGCGCGCGATCGACCTCAAGCCCGAGGATCCCACCATTAACGACCACCTTGGCGACGCCTATTGGCGCGTCGGCCGCACGCTGGAAGCCAAGTTCCAGTGGGCGCACGCCCGCGATCTCAAGCCCGAGGCGGATGAGCTTCCGAAGATCGAAGCCAAGATCGCAAACGGTATGACCGACGACAATTCGAACTCCTCGGCTGCGCAGGCGGAGAAGGAGAAGAAGAAGGACGACGGCAAGGGCGGCGGCTGAGCTGAGCGCATGGTCCGGAAAAGTGTGTAGCGGCTTTCACGGCAAGATCATGCGAAGGAAAAACTAAGTTCTGGGGGCGTGTCGCCAATGCCGGCGTTCATTGAAGAAGGGCGCGCGAAGGTCAATTTGAGCCTTCGCGTGGTCGGCCGTCGTGCCGACGGCTACCATGATCTCGAAAGCGTCGTCGCGTTTGCCGACTGCGCCGACCGGCTGACGTTGGAGCCCGGCGGCGAGTTGAAGCTCACCACCACGGGGCCGCTCGCGGCGGCCTGCGGTGATATGGCCGACAACCTTGTGTTCAAGGCGGCCAAGCTCCTGGCCGACGCCGTGCCGAACCTGAAGCTGGGCGCCTTCGCGCTCGACAAGGTGCTCCCGGTCGCGGCCGGCATTGGCGGCGGCTCGGCCGACGCCGCGGCGGCGCTGCGGTTGCTGGCACGTCTCAACAATCTGTCGCTCGACGATCCGCGGCTCCAGAAGGTCGCGCTTGCGACCGGCGCCGACGTGCCGGTGTGCCTGTTCTCGCGCGCCTGCGACGTGACCGGTGTCGGCGAGCAGCTGCTGCCCTTGATGCTGCCGAGCATGCCCTGCGTGATGGTCAATCCGCGCGTGCCGGTCGCGACCAAGGATGTGTTCCAGGCGCTGGGCCTGCGCAACGGCGAACTCCTGGTCGGCGCCACCTCCGTCTTCGACGCCCCGGCCTGGCCGGACGAGGGCGCCTCCATTGCCGATTGGGTCGATACTCTCGAGACCGTCGCCAACGATCTCGAAGCGCCGGCGATGCGCATCGAGCCCGTGATCGGCGACGTGCTGGAAGCCTTGCGTGACTCCGCCGGCGTCAAGCTCGCCCGCATGTCCGGCTCGGGTGCGACGTGTTTTGCGATCTATGGCGCGTCCACTGATGCGCATACCGCCGCCGAGAAGATCCGCAGGGATCATTCCCGCTGGTGGGTGCACGCGGGGACATTGAGCTAGGCCAGCCCGAGAAACTTTCGAATCTCACCCGACACCTCTTGCGGCTTGTCATGCTGCAGCCAGTGTCCGGCCTCGGCGATGGTCACGACGCGCGCCTGCGGGAAGTAGCGCTCCAGGCCTGCGGCCCTGGCGCCCGCGAGAAAGCTTTCGCCGGCATTCAAGAGCAGCGTCGGGCAGGTGATGCGCGACCACAGCGCGACGTGGTCGTCCGGCCAGAGCCGGTGCGGCGCAGAGGCGCGCTGATAGGGATCGAACTTCCAGCTATAGGTGCCGTCGTCGTTCTGCCGCGCGCCGTGGGTGGCAAGATGCAGCGCGAGGTCGCGGGACAGCCGCTTGTTGTGAAGCACCATCTGCGCGGCCGCATCCTCAAGGGTCGAATAGCGGCGTGGTGTGCGGTCGTGCAGTCTGTCAAGCTGGCCGACCCATTTGCTGATGCGCTCATGCGTCGGTGACTTCGGTGTATCCGGCAGCATGGTCACACCGTCGAGCACGACCAGCTTCGAGACCAGTTCGGGGAATGATCCTGAAAAAATCAGGCTCACCATGCCGCCCATCGAATGGCCGACGAGAGTGACTTGGCGCGCGGCGATGCTGCGGACGAGTTGGGTGAGATCGTACACATATTCGGTCAGCGCGTAGCTGCCGCCCTTGGCCCATTCGGAATCGCCGTGCCCGCGCAGGTCGGGCGCGAGCACGTGAAAATGCGGCTGCAGCGACCGGGCGATGACGTCCCAGCTCCGGCAGTGATCGCGGCCGCCGTGAACCAGGACGGCTACGGGCGCGTCGTCGTTGCCCCAGTCGGCATAATGCAGCCGCAGGCCGTGCGACTCATAGAATCGGCTTTGCGGGGCGAGCGTCGTGGAGCTATCCATTCACGGGCCGCCGCGCCAGTGCGAGCGACAGGCCGAGGCCCGCGATGAAGACGCCCGA
The DNA here is from genome assembly GCF_054056815.1 of Bradyrhizobium sp. LB13.1. NCBI lineage: Bacteria > Pseudomonadati > Pseudomonadota > Alphaproteobacteria > Hyphomicrobiales > Nitrobacteraceae > Bradyrhizobium > Bradyrhizobium sp. LB13.1. The sequence continues at coordinate 2,192,332 of NZ_JBSRYQ010000001.1, forward strand.
GCCTTGGGTGAGACGTCGCATCAGCTGCGGCCTTCCGATCAACTGCGTGCGTGTCGCGGAGGCCATCAGCACCACCACGATATCGGCGAGCGTGTTCAGCGTCACCGAGATCGCGCCGAGCACGATGAATTGCAGCGTCGGGTTCGATCCCGCCGGGTCAAGGAACTGCGGAATGAAGGCGAGGAAGAACGCGGCGGTCTTCGGGTTCAGCGCCTCGACCAGCACGCCGTCGCGAAAGGCGCGCTTGTCGCCGACGGGCTCGCTGTCGAATGACAGCGCGCGGCTGGCGCTGCGGAAAGTCCTGATGCCGAGCCAGACCAGATAGAGTGCGCCGACTAATTTCACGGCGGCAAACAGCTGGGCGCTGGCAAGGATGATCGCGGAGATGCCGAGGCTGCCCGCGACCACATGAACCAGCCCGCCGAGCGCGGTGCCCGCGGTCGATGCAAAACCGCTAGCGCGCCCTTCCGACATGGTCCGTGCCGCGACGTAGAAAATGCCGGGGCCGGGAACGGCGGCGATGAGGAAAGCTGCGGCCAGGAATAGCCAGAAATTCGTTTCGATCATCCTGTTTCGTAGCGCAGCTTGCCGCGATTGCAAGCCCTCTTGCCTAGCCGATCCGGCGGAAGATCACGCTGGCATTCACCCCGCCGAAGCCGAACCCGTTGGAGATGGCGTTGAGCATCGGCATCGGCCGGGCCGCGCCGGCGACGATGTCGATGCCGTCCGCACCCGGATCAGGGTTTTCGAGATTGAGCGTCGGCGGCGCGATCTGGTCGCGCAGGGCGAGGATGGTGAAGATCGCCTCGAGCCCTCCGGCGGCGCCGAGCAGATGGCCGGTGGCCGATTTGGTCGCGCTCACGGCAATGCCGCGGTGACGGCCGAACAGCGCGGCAATCGCGCCAAGCTCGCTCTCGTCGCCGGCCGGCGTCGACGTCGCGTGCGCGTTCAGGTGCTGCAAGTCCGCGGGCGCAAGCTTCGCCTGTCGGAGCGCGATCTCCATCGCGCGCCGGGCGCCGTCGCCATCAGGCGGACCCGACGTCATGTGATAGGCGTCCGCGGTCGTGCCGTATCCGACGATCTCCGCGATCGGCGTCGCGTCGCGCGCCAATGCATGCTCCAGCTCCTCGATCACCAGGATGCCGGCGCCTTCGCCCATGACAAAACCGTCGCGGTCGCGATCGAACGGGCGCGAGGCGCGTGCGGGCTCGTCGTTGAAGGAGCTCGACAGCGCGCGGGCCGCAGCAAAGCCGCCGAGGCTGACGATGTCGATGCAGGCCTCCGCGCCGCCGCAGATCGCCACATCAATTTCGCCCGCGCGGATCATGCGCGCAGCGTCGCCGATCGCCTGAACGCCGGCGGCGCACGCCGTGACCGGTGTGCCCAGCGCACCCTTGTAGCCGTATTTGATCGAGACGTGGCCGGCCGCGAGATTGGCGAGGAAGGAGGGAATCGTGAACGGCGACAGCCGGCGCGGGCCGCGCTGTTCGGTGATGCGCACCGCCTCCGCCATCGCCGGAAAGCCGCCGACACCGGAGGCGATGATCGTCGCGGTTCGTTCCAGTGCGGTCGCATCCTGCGGCGTCCATTTGGACTGCGCGACCGCTTCCGCGGTGGCGAGCAGCGCGAACAGGATTAAACCGGTCCATCTTGCGCTGGTCTTTCGGCGCGGCGGCCTGCGCAGGATCGAAGCCGCCGTCCGCGTCATCGGCCTTGTCGGGCACGAGGCCGGCAATGCGCGCGGGCAGCGCCAGCGACCATTCGGGCAGCGGGCGCAGCCCGCTTTGACCGGCCAGCAGCCGGCGCCAGGACAGTTCGACACCGCAGCCAAGCGGCGACACCGCGCCCATCCCCGTCACGACGATACGACGCATGTCAGTCTCCAGCCGGCGCGACGGCCGGGTTCATGGCTTTGAGCGAGGTCAGCCGTTTGCGCATGACACCGCTGGCGCGGGGGCCGGCGATGATGACCGCATTGGCGAGCGTGATCTGCCGCATGTCGGCGGCATCGACCACGACCGGATCGAACGGACGACTATCGTCGCGGTTCGCCAGCAAAATGGATTCGCCTTTCGGCGTGAGATGCTTGTTGCCCCAGGCGAGCAGCGCGACGATCACGGGAAAGAAATCCCGCGCCTTGTCCGTCAGCACATATTCGTAACGCGGCGGCCGCTCGTGATAGCGGCGGCGGACGAACATGCCGCTTTCGGTGAGATGGGCCAACCGTCGCGACAGGATGTTTGGCGCGATGCCGAGGCTTTGCGAAAATTCGTCGAACTTCGTCGCGCCCTGGAACGCGTCCCGCAGGATCAAGATGCTCCACCATTCGCCGACCGTCTCCACGGCGCGGCCGACCGGGCATTCCAGGATGGAGGGGGATTTGGGCTGCATAGGGGGAAAGTAGGAGTGTAGCTTGCGAAATGCAAGTTACTCGTCATTGCGAGCGCAGCGGTAACTGCCCAGGTGGCCGTTTGTATTCTCTTGACTGACCACATGTGTTTGTGAGTCAAGGTATGGGTGACGCCGCCAAATTCCTCATTGTCTGTGGATGCCCTGCTGGCCCTGATTGGGGAGTTGCAGGAGCGCAACCTGATGTTGGAGCAGCAGAACGCATTGCTGACGGTGCGTGTGGCCGATCTGGAGCGTCGGCTTGGTCTGGATAGCTCCAATAGCAGCAAGCCGCCTTCGAGCGATGGACCGGGCCAGGCTTCTCGCCGGACACAGAGCCTGCGTGAGCGAGGGTTGAAGAAGCCCGGCGGCCAGCCCGGCCATGCAGGCAAACACTTGAAGCGGTCCGAACGGGTCGATCATACGATCATGCATTGCCCTGTTAGATGCGGGCGCTGCCGAATGGCGCTGGAGGGTGAACTGCTGGAACTTGTCGGCAGCCGTCAGGTGTTCGATCTGCCGGCGCCGGCGCCGCTGCTCGTCACGGAGCATCAGCTCTATCGTTGCAAATGCAGCGGCTGTGGCGCGGTCACGACAGGATCGTTTCCACCCGAGGTAAGGGCGCCGGCGCAATATGGCGTCCGGTTGGCCGCTGTGGTGACCTATCTGTCGGCGGGACAGTTTCTGCCTGAAGATCGGCTCGGGCAAATCCTCTCCGATCTGTTTGGCGTGACCATCTCGGCCGGCACGATCGGACAAATGATCGCCCGGGCTGCCAGCCGGACGCAGGATTTCGCTGCGGCAGTCTGCGAGCAAATCCGCCGGGCACCGGTCAAGCATTTGGATGAGACCGGGTTTTGGGTGGGCGCCACGCCGCAATGGCTGCATGTCGCGGGCACCGCCGGGATCAATGGGCTGGTGCATTATCGCGTCTCACCCAGGCGCGGCGAGGTGCTGACGCAAGCGGCGCATATCGTTGTGCACGACCATTGGACATCCTATTTTCTTTTCAGATGTCCGGTGTCACGCATGCGCTGTGCAATGCGCATCACCTGCGCGAGTTGACGGCGCTGGTGGACATCGATGGCGAGGCCTGGGCCCGGCGCATGCGCGGGTTGCTCCGCTGCCTGTGCCACGAGGTCAATCTGGCGTCAGAGCATCCAACCGACCAGACAGGCGCGCTGCGTCCCAACAGAATCCGCGCCGCCGAGCGACTTTATGACCGCATTATCCGCGCCGGTATCGCCTGGCACGAGGCGCTACCCGCGCTGCCTCGCGACATCAAGCGCGGGCGGATCAGACGGCGCACGGGCCATAATCTCCTGTTGCGCCTCAAGTTACATAAAGCGGCGGTGCTGCTGTTCCTGCACAACTCGGCGGTGCCGTTTACCAACAACGAGGCCGAGCGCGATGCTCGGATGATGAAATTGCGGCAGAAGATCTCTGCCGGCTTCCGCACCTCACAAGGCGCAGACAATTTCGCCACGCTTCGCACCCTGATCGGTACCGCTCGAAAGCGCGGATGGAACATGCTCGAAACATTGTCCCGATGCCCCACACAACTCATCCACAAACTCAGCGTCGCCTAACCGAGCAAACGGACCTGGGCAGTTACGCGCAGCGAAGCAATCCAGCGTCTTTCCGCGGAGGCAGACGGGATTTCTTCGCTGCGCTCGCAATGACGATTGTTGATGCAGTCGGGCGCTGTCTCACCGACCTTCGCCGGCAAGACACCGAAATGTGCGGGTAGCGTGCGGGCCCTAATGCGACCGTGCCAGACAGAACGCCACGACCTGCTCCAGTGCGCTCTTCATCGGCGAGGACGGGAACAGCGCCAGCGCGTCCACGGCCATGGCGCCGTAGTGCTGGGCGCGGCTCCGCGTGTCTTCGAGCGCGCGGTGCTTGTTCATCAACCCGATGGCGTGGTCGAGGTCGGTGTCGCCGATCTCGCCGCGCTCGAGCGCGCGGATCCAGAAGGCGCGCTCGGTGTCGTTGCCGCGGCGGAAGGCGAGCACGACTGGCAGCGTGATCTTGCCCTCGCGAAAATCGTCGCCGGTGTTCTTGCCGAGTTTTGCGCTCTTGCCGCCATAGTCGAGCACGTCGTCGACCAGCTGGAAAGCGATGCCGAGATTCATGCCGACTGATCGGCAGGCGGTCTGTTCCGCCTTGGGGCGGTTGGCGATGACAGGGCCGACCTCGCAGGCAGCGGCGAACAGCTCGGCGGTCTTGCCGCGGATCACGGCGAGATATTCGTCTTCGGTGGTCGCGGTGTTCTTGGCGGCGGCAAGCTGCATCACCTCGCCCTCGGCGATGGTCGCGGCGGCCGCGGAGAGGATGTCGAGCGCGCGGAGCGAGCCGACCTCGACCATCATGCGAAAAGCCTGGCCGAGCAGGAAGTCGCCGACCAGCACGCTCGCTTCGTTGCCCCAGAGCATCCGCGCCGACAGCTTGCCGCGGCGCATCTCGCTCTCGTCGACGACGTCGTCGTGCAGGAGCGTGGCGGTATGCATGAACTCGACGGAGGCGGCGAGCTTGATATGGCCGTCGCCGGCGTAGCCGGCGAGGTTGGCCATGGCGAGCGTCAGCATCGGCCGCAGGCGCTTGCCCCCGGAGGAGATCAAATGGTTGGCGACCTCGGGGATCATGGTCACGTCCGAACCGGTCCGCGACAGGATCGTGGCGTTGACGCGCTCCATGTCACCGGCGACAAGGACAACCAGCTCTTCGATCGACGCGCCGGGAGTTTCGAAAGGTACGATGACGGCCACGCCGGTCTCCAATATTTGCCCCGGAAGGGCTATTCTGATCGAAAGACAATAGAAACTGGACGGGGATGCGGCAAGGGCCCGTGGAACCATTGACATTGCCGCTTAATCCCCGTCAGGCAGGAGGCCTGTGTTTTGCGAGAACTGGTTCGGACCAACGATATGGTGCTGGTGTCGGCGGTCGGCGCGCTGCTCGACGGCGCCAACATCCATCATCTGGTGCTGGACCAGAACATGAGCATCATCGAGGGCTCGCTGGGCATTTTGCCGCGGCGGATCCTGGTCCATGAGGACGACGCCCTCGAGGCCCGGCAGCTCCTGACCGAGGCCGGCCTCAGCCACGAACTCCGCAGCGATAGGTGAAGCGCTGACAGACCTCACCGAAGACGCCTTTCTCGGCGGGCAGTTGCGACTGAAGCAGAAGCGGTCCGGCCATCGCGCCGGGCACGACGCCATTTTGCTCGCGGCGGCGACGCAGGCCCAAGCGGGCGACCGCGTGGTCGATCTCGGCGCCGGCATCGGCACAGCCGGGTTGGCGCTGGCCCGGCGCGTGGCCGGTATCAGGCTCAGCCTGGTCGAGATCGATCCGGAACTGGCAGGGCTTGCGCGCGCCAATGCGGCGGCGAATGCGATTGCCGCCGAGACCATCGTGCTCGACGTCACCGCGGACGCACAGGCGCTTGCGGCGAGCGGGCTGGCGCCCGACAGCGTCGACGTGGTGCTGATGAATCCGCCCTTCAACGATCCCGCTCGCCATCGTGGCTCGCCCGATCAAGCGCGCCACACCGCGCATGTGGCGACCGACGAGACGTTGAATGCGTGGGTGCATGCGGCACGGCGCATCCTCCGATCGGACGGCGCGCTGACATTGATTTGGCGCGCAGATGGGATCGCCGACGTTTTGGCAGCGCTGTCACGCGGCTTCGGAAGTCTCGCGATCCTGCCGGTTCATGGCGAAGCGGGACGCCCCGCGATCCGCGTGCTGGTGCGCGCCGTCAAGGGCGGCCGGGCTCCGACGCGCGTGCTGCCGGGCCTCATGCTCAACGACGGGCCGCGCGTGCCGAACAACGAGGTGAGGGATATTCTGGAGGGAAGGGCGGTGTTGCCGCTGGTTGAGCCGTGACGGCCTACTGCGGAAGCGATTCCGACTGCTGCTCTTGCGGAGTCGTCAGGCGGATCGCCGTGAACAGCGCACCGATCAGCAGCATCAGCAGATAGATTTTCATGGTGTTCTCCGCTGGCCCATTGCAGCCTCTCAACGGAGTTTCCGCAAAACACGTTCCGGGCCCTTCCAATGACAGTCGCGTGATAAGAAATGGTTAATCAGAGGTAACGGCATGGCCGAACAATTGAACGATCGTGAGAGTTCCGGCCTGGCCGACAAGCTCATGCAATATCTGCCGGCGCGCTTCCGTCCCGGCACGGCCGTGGTGCCGGTGGTGCGGCTGTCCGGCGTGATCGGCGCGGTGACGCCGCTGCGCCCGGGCATGACGCTCGCGACCGTTGCGCGGGTGCTGGAGCGGGCGTTTTCGATGCGCAACGCCAAGGCGGTGGCGCTGGTGATCAACTCGCCCGGCGGCTCGCCGGTGCAGTCGCGCCAGATCTATCTGCGCATCAAGCAACTCGCGGCGGAGAAGAAGCTGCCGGTGCTGGTGTTCGTCGAGGACGTCGCCGCATCCGGCGGCTACATGATCGCCTGCGCCGGCGACGAGATCATCTGCGATCCGTCCTCGATCCTCGGCTCGATCGGCGTGGTCGGCGGCAGCTTTGGTTTCCAGGAAGCGATCAGGCGGCTCGGCATCGAGCGGCGCCTCTACACCGCCGGTGCGCACAAGGCGATGCTCGATCCGTTCCTCCCCGAGAATCCCGACGACGTCGCCAAGCTGAAGGCGCTCCAGCGCGAGATCCATCGGATCTTCATCGCGCTGGTGAAGGAGAGCCGCGGCACGCGGTTGAAGGGCGACGACGACACCCTGTTCACGGGCGAATACTGGGCCGGCGAAAGCTCAATCGCGCTGGGGCTCGCCGACAGCATCGGCGATCTCCGCTCAACTCTTCGTGCCCGCTTTGGTGAGAAGGTTCTCACGCCCGTGATTGCCCAGCCGACCGGTCTGCTTTCCAGTCTTTTGGGCCGGAAATCGCCGGGCGCCGGGCAGCTTTCGGCCATGGAATCAGTGGCTGGCCTGCCGGACGATCTGATCTCGGCTGTCGAGACACGGGCGATCTGGGCGAAATTCGGGTTCTAGACCGAGGCCGCCCGCGCCATTTCGCCCGGGGCGTGCCGATTGCGGCGCGGCCCGGTCTGCGCAAGAATGCGCGTGGGGGCTGAGCATTGTGAACAAGGAACGACCAATGCCGCCGTTCGTCGCATTCGCGGGCGTCCTGGGCGGGCTTGCCGTGGTCCGCTGGACCTACAAGACCGCTGTCCGGATCAACCGGGAGCTGGAGGAGATGCGCCTCTCGCGCGTCGCCGAGGCCGCCCATAGAGGGGCCGTCCAGACGCTGAAGCAGGACCCCGTCACCGGAGCCTACCGGCCGGGTTAGCTCTTTTCTCCACGGTCTCGGTGCACTCCCTCTCCCGCTTGCGGGGGAGGGTCGGGGAGGGGGTCTCTCCACAAGCGACACCGCCCGTGAGGATAAAGCCCTCACCCGGCGCTCTCGGGACGATGCTTCGCATCGTCGGCGAGCGCCGACCTCTCCCGCTTCCGGGGGAGGTTAAGAACCCAGCCTGCCTTGATTCCCACCCCTGCCGTCGATACGGTCCCGCGCGATTCAAACCCCCGCGAGAGCCTGATCTGACGATGGACGCCTCATTGCCCGCCCATATGCGCCCGGAACGCTCGTTCCAGGGTTTTATCCTTGCGCTCCAGCGGTTCTGGGCCGAGCAGGGCTGCGTGATCCTGCAGCCCTACGACATGGAGATGGGTGCGGGCACCTTCCATCCGGCCACCACGCTGCGCGCGCTCGGGCCAAAGCCCTGGAACGCGGCCTATGTGCAGCCCTCGCGCCGGCCCAAGGACGGCCGCTATGGCGAGAATCCGAACCGGATGCAGCACTACTACCAGTTCCAGGTGATCATGAAGCCGTCGCCGCCGAACCTTCAGGAGCTGTACCTGAAGTCGCTCGCCGCGATCGGCATCGATTCCGCCGTGCACGACATCCGCTTCGTCGAGGACGATTGGGAGAGCCCGACGCTGGGCGCCTGGGGCCTCGGCTGGGAGTGCTGGTGCGACGGCATGGAAGTGAGCCAGTTCACCTATTTCCAGCAGGTCGCGGGTGTCGAATGCGCGCCGGTCGCGGGCGAGCTCACCTACGGGCTCGAACGCCTCGCGATGTATGTGCAGGGCGTCGATCGCGTCTACGACCTCAACTTCAACGGCCGCGATGGTGACGCCAAGGTCACCTATGGCGACGTCTTCCTGCAGGCCGAGCGGGAATATTCGAAGCACAATTTCGAAGTTGCCGACACCGCGATGCTGTTCGAGCAATTCAAGATGGCCGAGACTGCCTGCAGGAAATATCTCGACGCCGGTTGGAAGGATAGCAAGCGCGAGGCGCATCTGATGGCGCTGCCGGCCTATGACCAGTGCATCAAGGCGAGTCACGTCTTCAACCTGCTCGATGCGCGCGGCGTGATCTCGGTGACCGAGCGGCAGAGCTACATTCTTCGCGTGCGCGAGCTGGCCAAGGCTTGCGGCGAGGCCTGGATCCATACTGAAGCGGGCGGAGCGGCCTGATGCCCGATCTCTTGCTTGAACTGTTCTCGGAAGAAATCCCCGCGCGCATGCAGGCCAAGGCGGCCGACGATCTGCGCCGCATGGTCACCGACAAGCTCGTCGCCGAAGGCCTCGTCTACGAGGGCGCGAAGGCGTTCGCGACGCCACGCCGCCTCGCGCTCACCGTGCACGGCATCCCCGCGCGCCAGCCCGATCTGAAGACCGAACGCCGCGGACCGAAAATGGGCGCGCCCGATGCGGCCGTGCAGGGTTTTCTGAAAGCGACGGGTCTGACATCGCTCGACGAAGCCAAGATCCAGCGCGACCCGAAGGGCGATTTCTACATCGCGCTGATCGAAAAGCCCGGCCGCGACGCGATCGACGTACTCGCAGAAATCCTCCCGGTGATCATCCGCACCTTCCCCTGGCCGAAATCGATGCGCTGGGGCGCGCGCTCGGGGAAACCGGGTTCGCTGAGCTGGGTGCGCCCGCTGCACGCGATCACCGCGACCTTCGGGCCCGAGACCGAAGAGCCCGATGTCGTCAAATTCTCGGTGGACGGCATTGAGACCGGCCAGACCACCTACGGTCATCGCTTCATGGCGCCTGACGCGATAAGCGTGCGCCGGTTCGAGGACTACGAGGCCAAGCTGAAGGCTGCAAAAGTCATCCTCGATCCGCAGACGCGCAAGGATATCATCTTTGCCGATGCCAAGGAGCTGACATTCGCGCAAGGGTTCGAGCTCGTCGAAGATCAGGTGCTGCTGGACGAAGTGTCCGGTCTCGTCGAATGGCCGGTCGTCATGATGGGATCGTTCGAAGCGGAATATCTCGCGATCCCCGAAGAGGTGATCCGCGCCACCATCCGCAACAACCAGAAGTGCTTCGTCGTCAAGGATTCCAAGACCGGCAAGCTGACCAATAAGTTTGTCCTCACCGCCAATATCGAGGCGGCGGACGGCGGCAAGACCATCGTCGCCGGCAACGAACGCGTGATCCGCCCGCGGCTGTCGGATGCGAAATTCTTCTATGAGACCGACCTGAAGACGAAGCTCGAGGATCGGCTTCCGAAGTTCGAGCAGATCGTGTTCCACGAGAAGCTCGGGACGCAGGCCGCGCGCATCAAGCGGATTGAACGCCTCGCCGCCGAGATCGCCCCACTGGTCGGCGCCGATGTCGCCAAAGCGACGCGCGCCGCGCATCTAGCGAAGGCGGATTTGCTGACCGAAGTCGTCGGCGAATTCCCCGAGGTGCAGGGCCTGATGGGCAAGTACTACGCGCTGGCCCAAGGCGAGGACGCTTCCGTCGCCGCCGCCTGCGAAGAGCACTACAAGCCGCAAGGCCCTGCTGATCGCGTGCCGACCGATCCGGTCAGCGTCGCAGTGGCGCTCGCCGACAAGCTCGACACGCTCGTTGGCTTCTGGGCCATCGATGAGAAGCCGACGGGGAGCAAGGACCCGTATGCGCTGCGTCGCGCAGCGCTGGGTGTGATCAGGCTGATCGCCGAGAACGCACTGCGTCTGTCGCTCATGAAGGTGGCGGCGTCCGCACTCGCCGGCTTGTCCGTGAAGCCTGCCGATGCGCAGAAGCTTCCGAGCGACCTGTTGGCTTTCTTCGCCGACCGCTTGAAGGTCCAGCTCCGCGAACAGGGCGCGCGTCACGATCTCGTCGACGCCGTGTTCGCGCTCGGTGGTCAGGACGATCTCCTGATGATCGTTCGCCGCGTCGAGGCGCTGGGCAAATTCCTCGAGTCCGACGACGGCAAGAACCTGCTCGCCGGTATCAAGCGCGCCAGCAATATTCTCGGCATCGAGGAGAAGAAGGACAAGCGCAGCTTCGACGGTGCGCCGGATGCTGCGCTTTACAGCCTCGACGAGGAAAAGGCGTTGGCGAAGGCAATCGGCGAGGTGCAGGCGGAAGCCAGTGCTGCCGTCGCCAAGGAAGATTTTGCCGCTGCGATGAGTGCGATGGCAAAGCTGCGGCCGCCGGTCGATGCGTTCTTCGAGAAAGTTCGGGTCAACGACGACGATGCGAAGGTGCGCGAGAACCGCCTCAAGCTGCTGAACGAAATCCGCAGCGCCACGCGTGCGGTGGCGGATTTCTCGAAGATCCAGGATTGATCTCGTGCCCCGGACGCAGCGCAGCGCATCTTTGCGGTGCGCTGCAGAGCCGGGGCGCGTACCGCGGGGACTTGGAGCTTCTGGGTCCCGGGTCGCGCTTCGCTTGCCCGGGACACGAGCACGCACACGAGATGCACAAAAAAGCCCCGCCCGGCGGGGGGAAGACCGGGCAGGGCCAGATGTCCGATTACACTGCTCGCGTCAGCCTGATTGATGTGACGCGCCGGACATCTAGTTGATCGTTGAAAGCGTTAGTCCATCACCTCGACGATGCGCCGCGAGCGCGGCTCGACCAGCACGGTCTCGCCGTTCACGACGGTGTAGCGATAGGTGGTGGCGCCAAAACGTTGCGGCACGTCATAGTAGGTGACGCCGCTTTCGGGTAAGGTGGCACCGACCACAACGCGATCGGGGATACGGAAAGCCGGCACACGTTGTTCGACGACATAGTCGCGGAAAGCCGGCCGCTGTTCGACCGGAATGGTCGGGCCGCTGTCGACGACGACGGGTGCGCGTCCCACCGTGCCGCTTTGCGCCTGCGCCGCAAGGGGCGAGCCGATCGCGGCCGCGAGCGCTGCAAGAGCAAGAATCCTGTTCCGCATGTGCAACTCCTTCGAGAAGGTTTTCGGGAAGCGCCAGCGGCGCAACCGGTTGCCAATGCGCGCGTCTTCGCGATGTTCCGGAAAACACCTGCCGCATTCGCGGCATTTTCGGGCAGTTTTCGCGGAGCCGGGAACTCCCACGTCGGCCGTGCGTCTCTACCCGCGGAACCCGGTCCGCTATGATCCGGCCGCGATTCGCCCCACCCACGGAAAGACAATTCATGCACATCACCGTCGCCCACATCTCGCCAATCCTGTCGCTGCTTGCGGGCGTGCTCATCCTGATCATGCCGCGCCTCCTGAACCTGATCGTCGCGATTTTTCTCATCATAAATGGTGCGATCGGGCTCGGATTGTTGAAGTGGCTCCATCTCTAGGCCTTCATTCTCCGGAACTCTTCGACTTGCGCGGGCCTGCCCAAAGTGGTGTAAGGCGCGCCATTACCCATTCCTCTCGCAGGTTGTGTGCAAGCTATGGCCAAAGCCGCCTCGAAAATCCCAGCGAAATCAAAGTCCTCCGCCAAGGCGAAAGCCGCGCCGGTGGCCCGCAAGGCACTTGCCAAGAGCGCCCCGAAGCCGGTGGCCAAGGCCGCTGTGAAACCCGCTGCCAAGCCGGCTGTGAAGCCTGCCGCCAAGACCGTTTCCAAGACTGTTTCCAAGCGTGCTTCAAAGGCACCGACCAAACCGGTTGCGCCGAAGGTCGCCGTGAAGCCCGCGCCGAGCAAGGCTGCGCCGGCCAAGGCAGCGCCTGTTACGGCCAAGGCCGGCAAGTGGGTCTATACGTTCGGGGACGGCAAGGCCGAAGGCAAAGCGGAGATGCGCGACCTGCTCGGCGGCAAGGGCGCCAACCTCGCCGAGATGGCCAATCTCGGCCTGCCGGTGCCTCCGGGCTTCACCATCCCAACCTCGGTCTGCACCTATTTCTACGCGCACGACAAATCCTACCCGAAGGAATTGCAGTCGCAGGTTGAGAAGGCGCTCGCGCATGTCGGCAAGTTGACCGGCAAGAGCTTCGGCGATTCCAGGAACCCGCTGCTCGTTTCGGTTCGCTCCGGCGGCCGCGCCTCGATGCCGGGCATGATGGACACCGTGCTCAATCTCGGCCTCAACGACGAGACCGTGGAAGCGCTGTCGGAACTGTCGGGCGACCGCCGCTTCGCCTATGACAGCTATCGCCGCTTCATCACCATGTATTCGGACGTGGTGCTCGGCTTCGAGCATCATCATTTCGAGGAAATCCTCGACACGTTCAAGGACGGCCAGGGCTACACGCTCGACACCGACCTCACCGCCGATGACTGGGTCGATCTGGTCGGCAAATACAAGGACGCAGTCGCGCGCGAGACCGGCAAGAATTTTCCGCAGGATCCGCACGACCAGCTCTGGGGCGCGATCGGCGCGGTGTTTTCTTCCTGGATGAACGCGCGCGCGGTGACCTACCGCAAGCTGCACGACATTCCGGAATCCTGGGGCACCGCCGTCAACGTGCAGGCCATGGTGTTCGGCAACATGGGCGAGACCTCGGCAACCGGCGTTGCCTTCACCCGCAACCCGTCGACCGGCGAGAGCAAGCTTTACGGCGAGTTCCTGATCAACGCGCAAGGTGAGGACGTGGTGGCGGGCATCCGCACGCCGCACGACATCACCGAGGAAGCGCGAAAGGACTCCGGCTCCGACAAGGCGTCGATGGAATCCGCGATGCCGGAGGCCTTCAAGGAGCTGACGCGGATCTACACGCAGCTCGAGAAGCACTACCGCGACATGCAGGACATGGAGTTCACGGTCGAGCAGGGCAAGCTCTGGATGCTCCAGACCCGCGGCGGCAAGCGCACTGCGAAAGCGGCGCTGCGCATCGCGGTCGAGCTCGCCAATGAAGGCCTGATCACCAAGAAGGAAGCGGTGACACGGGTCGACCCCGCCTCGCTCGACCAGCTGCTGCATCCGACCATCGATCCCAACGCCAAGCGCGACGTGATCGCGACCGGCCTGCCGGCCTCGCCGGGTGCGGCTTCCGGCGAGATCGTGTTCTCCTCGGACGAGGCGGCCAACCTTCAGGCCGACGGACGCAAGGTGATTCTGGTCCGCATCGAGACCAGCCCCGAAGACATTCACGGCATGCATGCCGCCGAAGGCATCCTGACGACCCGCGGCGGCATGACCTCGCATGCTGCGGTGGTCGCGCGCGGCATGGGCAAGCCCTGCGTCTCCGGCTGTGGCACCATCCGCGTCGATTACGGCCGCGGCACCATGAGCATCGGCTCGCGTACCTACAAGACCGGCGACGTCATCACCATCGACGGCTCGCTCGGCCAGGTGCTCGCCGGCCGCATGCCGATGATCGAGCCGGAGCTGTCCGGCGAGTTCGGCACGCTGATGAAATGGGCCGACCAGGTCCGCAAGCTCGGCGTGCGCGTCAACGCCGACACGCCGGAGGACGCGCACACCGCGATCAAGTTCGGCGCGGAAGGCATCGGCCTCTGCCGCACCGAGCACATGTTCTTCGAGGAAACGCGCATCCGCACGGTGCGCGAGATGATCCTCTCCGAGAGGACGAGCAGTCGCGCCGCGCCGCGCTGGCAAAACTGCTGCCGATGCAGCGCGCCGACTTCGTCGAGCTGTTCGAGATCATGAAGGGCCTGCCCGTCACGATCCGCTTGCTTGATCCGCCGCTGCACGAGTTCCTGCCGCACACCCATGCCGAGGTCGAGGAAGTGGCGCGCGCCATGAACACCGACCCGCGGCGCCTGGCCGACCGCGCGCGCGAGCTGTCGGAGTTCAATCCGATGCTCGGCTTCCGCGGCTGCCGTATCGCGATCGCCTATCCCGAGATCGCCGAAATGCAGGCGCGCGCGATCTTCGAGGCGGCGGTCGAGGCCGAGAAGCGCACCGGCAAGGCCGTCGGCCTCGAGGTGATGGTGCCGCTGATTGCCACCAAGATGGAGCTCGATCTCGTCAAGGCGCGGATCGATTCCACCGCGAAGGCGGTGATGCGCGACACCAACACCAAGCTAACCTATCAGGTCGGTACCATGATCGAGTTGCCGCGCGCCTGCCTGCTCGCGGGCGAGATCGCGGAGAGTGCCGAGTTCTTCTCGTTCGGCACCAACGACCTCACGCAGACGACGTACGGCATCAGCCGTGACGACGCGGCGAGCTTCCTCGGTCCGTACGTGACGAAGGGCATCCTGTTGGTCGATCCCTTTGTGGCGCTCGACCAGGAAGGCGTCGGCGAGCTCGTCAAGATTGGCGTCGCGCGCGGCCGCAAGACGCGCGCCTCGCTCAAGGTCGGAATCTGCGGTGAGCACGGCGGCGATCCGGCCTCAGTCGCCTTCTGCCACGCGATCGGCCTCGACTATGTCTCCTGCTCGCCCTACCGGGTCCCGATCGCCCGCCTCGCCGCGGCGCAAGCCGCGCTCGGCAAGGCGGTCGCGAGCCAGGCGTAAATCGAAGAGTCGAATATTGACAGCGAAGGAGGCGGGGGCAAAACCCCGCCTCTTTCATTTGAAGCACAACGTCGGGGAGGGAACCGCGCGCCTCGCGTAAGGATACGTGCGCGCAAGAGTTCCTTCACCATTCGCGTTGACCAATTGTTTACCTTGTCGCGTGAGGCCGCATTTACCAATGCGCATCGTCGCTCCGTGAAAACACCTGAGATCGCTTGCGTGTGCCGCATGCGCAACGTCGATTAACGCCCCGGCAACCTAAATTAGATACTCACGATAAAGATCGAATTGCACGGATGTACTGCTGCTCGATTTTTCTAGCGTAAGCGTAGCGTGAGCGTAGCGATGTTTTTGTTGCGTAACCATCCGAAGGGCGCGCGGTTCGCGTCCTTCGGCATCGGTCTCTGCATCTTCGCATTGATGCCGAGAGAGACCGGCTATCAGGACATTGCCTCGCTGCTGGCGCGCCAACCCGGCGTCGCTGAGCGCTGGCAAAAGCAGGTGTTCTCTGCTGCGTCCTCCATACAGCTCGCCACCTACAGCTTTTCGCGGCCGATCGGCACTTCGGTTCCGCAGAGCACGATGGTTCGCCTCGCAAGCCTCGGATGGCCGCGACGTCACCGGCGCGATCAACCGCAATCCGGCGCTTCAGGCGCCGCCCCGCTACCAAGCCTCTGATTTTCCCAAGGTCGATCGCTCCATGAAGGGTGATCGTCTCGCAACGATCACACCGACGCAGGTTCCCGAGGCGAGCGCGCCGACGGCAGCGCCCGCGCAGGAAGATCCCGCGACCTCGAACAGCTCGGTGTTCGGCGCCAAGACCGTCGCGCTGCCACAAGCGATGTCGCCGGAGTCCGCGGCCGCGCTCGATCCCGAGCTCGCGGAAGCACTGCGTGCGCCGCCGCTGCCGCAATACACCATTGCGCCACGAGCCAGTGACGCTGCGCGCTCGCTCGCGCTCCAGCCGCTCGAATCGCTGAAGCAGGCCACCATTCCGGCTGCACCGCCGCGCGATCCATTCCGAGTCAAGACATCGAACCTGTTCTTCGGCAGCTCCTCGCTCGGCGGCAATGTCGAGAGCATCGAGAGCTGGCAGCCCGGTGCCGAGCCGCTGATCGTGATGCCCGACCCTGACATGAAGGTGACGGCCTCGTTGACGCCGCCGACGGAGGAGATTGCGAAGGACATCGAGAGCGGCGAGAGCGTCGCGCCGAAGGGCGAGGTCAACGTCGACAACCAGCGCGCCAGATCGCCGGCGGAGCGGCTCGCACTCGACGACAAGTCGCGCGCGAAGTCCGAGAAGTGCCTCGCGGAGGCTGTCTACTTTGAATCGCGCGGCGAGGCCGTGCGCGGCCAGATGGCGGTTGCGCAGGTGGTGATGAACCGCGTGTTCTCCGGCAAATATCCAGATACCGTGTGCGGCGCGGTCTATCAGAACAAGCATCGCCATCTCGCCTGCCAGTTCACCTTCGCCTGCGACAACAACGCCGACGTGATCCGCGAACCCGAGATGTGGGAGCGTGCGAAGAAAATCTCGAAGGCGATGCTCGACGGCCAGATCTGGCTGCCCGAAGTCGGCAAGTCGACGCACTACCACGCCTATTGGGTGCGCCCGTCCTGGGTCGCCGAGATGAAGAAGATGTACAAGACCGGCGTCCACACCTTCTATCGCCCGCGCGCCTGGGGCGACGGCAGCGAGGAGCCGAGCTGGGGCACCCCGGCGCAAACCGCCGCGCTCTCCGCCGAGCTCACCCAGGAAGCCAAGAGCTCCGCCGAGATGGGCGCGACCGAGCGGCGGTAGCCGCTAAGCTTCGATGTCCAACGCGCAATCGAAATTCGGCGCCGAATGCGTCAACGCGCCTGCCGACGCGTAATCAACGCCGGTCGCTGCGATCGCAGCGATCGAATCCAGCGTGACGCCGCCGGAGGCCTCCAGTTTGAGGCGCCCCTCGTTGAGCCTGACCGCATCGCGCAGCGTCGCATTGTCCATGTTGTCGAGCAGGACGGCATCGGCGAGGCCGGTGTCGAGCACCTCGCGCAGCTGCGACAGCGTATCGACCTCGATCTCGATCTTGACGAGATGGCCGGCATGGGCGCGGGCGCGCTCGAGCACGGGGCGGATGCCGCCGGCGACCGCGATGTGATTGTCCTTGATCAGGATCGCATCGTCGAGGCCGAAGCGGTGATTGAAGCCGCCGCCGCAGCGCACCGCATATTTCTCCAGTGCCCGCAATCCCGGCGTGGTCTTTCGCGTGCAGCAGATCCGCATCCTGGTGCCTTCGGTGCGCGCAACGTAGTCCGCCGTGAGCGTCGCAACGCCCGACAGGCGGCCGACGAAATTCAGCGCGGTCCGCTCCGCCGTGAGAATGGCGCGTGCCGGTCCAGAGATCGTCAGCACCTGCTGACCGCGGGCGACGCGCGCGGCGTCGCGAACATGTGCGCGCACCTCGATGTCGGACGAGAGCTTTTGCAAGGTTGCGAGCGCCAGCGGCAAGCCGGCGATCACGCCGGACTGGCGCGCGACCAGGATCGCCTGCGCCTTGGTTGCTTCGGGAATCGTCGCCACCGAGGTGATATCGCCGGCGCGGCCGAGATCCTCGTCGAGCGCGCGCTGCACGGCCTCGTCGATCGCGAGCGGGGAGAGGAAGGCGTCGGGATAGAGCCGAGAAGTCGGGGCGATCATGGGGTTTTCCTTCAGGCGATTATAGGTTGTGCGGTGCGTGGGGTCGGACGTTCGGTCAAGCTGTCCGAGAGCTCGCGTGTCGCCGAGAGCGTGGTCATGGTGCGTCGTGCCAGCGCAGGTACATCGGCCGGATGGTCGGACCGGAAATGCGCGCCACGGCTCTCGCGCCGGTTCCAGGCGGAAGCCGCCACAAGCAGGGCTGCCGTTGCCATGTTGCAGACTGCGATGCTCGTGGCCTCGCGTTCGAGCGTGGCGAAGCTGCGAACCGCTTCCGCGAGCCCGTCGCCGTCGCGGATCACACCGACATGCGCGCTCATCATCGTCCGCAGCCGCTTCACCGCCGCAGCATCCGGCGCGCCGCCGCGCGGCGTCACCACGTCCGAAAGACGGGCAGGCGAGGGGATCGTGCGCCCGGCGATGTCGTCGGCGATGCGCGCGGCGTAGACCACGGCCTCCAACAGCGAATTCGAGGCGAGGCGATTGGCACCATGCGCGCCGGTGGACGACACTTCGCCGCCGGCCCAGAGCCCGTCGATCGAGCTGCGGCCGCGATCGTCCACCGCGATGCCACCCATGTGATAGTGCGCCGCCGGTGCGATAGGGATGGCCTGCGTGGCGGGATCGATGCCGGCGGCGATGCAGCTCGCATGCACCGTTGGAAATCTTTCGGCGAAGCGCGCGCCCAGCGCTTGCCGCGCATCGAGGAAGGCGCCGCGCCCGCCCGCGATCTCCGCGAATACGCCGCGAGCCACGATGTCGCGCGGTGCGAGCTCGGCAAGCGGATGGCGCGCGGCCATGAAACGCTCGCCATGGCCGTTGATCAGCGTCGCGCCTTCGCCGCGCAGAGCTTCAGTCGCGAGCGGCGCCGGATCGCGTCCGGCCATGATGGCGGTCGGGTGGAATTGCACGAACTCGGGATCTGCAATCACCGCGCCCGCGCGCGCGGCGATCGCAAGACCGGATCCGCTGGCCTCGTGCGGATTGGTGGTGGCGGCATAGAGATGTCCGATGCCGCCGGTGGCGAGCACCACCGTGCGCGCGGCGAGCAGGACCGGCTGGGCGGCGAAATTGCCGGCTTCGCGCAATTGAAGGCCGGTGACGGCGCCATGCTCCGTCAACAATGCTTCGGCGACGAGACCTTCGATCAGTCGGATCGACGGCGTGCGCCGCACGGCATCGCTCAGCGCCGCAATGATGGCCGCCCCCGCACCATCGCCTCGCACGTGCACGATGCGCCGCGCGGAGTGTGCGGCTTCGCGCCCGACTGCGAGCTTGCCTTCGAGATCGCGGTCGAACGGCACGCCATAGGCGAGAAGATCGTGAATCCGCGGCGCGGCCTCGCGCGCGATCCCCAGTGCCACCGCTTTGTCGACGAGGCCGCCGCCGACCGCAATCGTATCCGCAGCATGTGCTTCCGGCGTATCGCCTTCGGCCACTGCCGCCGCGATGCCGCCTTGCGCCCATGCGGACGACGCGCCCTGTCCCAGCGGCGCGGCCGAGATCAATGTCACCGGTCGCGGCGCGAGTTTTAGCGCGCAGAACAATCC
The DNA here is from genome assembly GCF_054056815.1 of Bradyrhizobium sp. LB13.1. NCBI lineage: Bacteria > Pseudomonadati > Pseudomonadota > Alphaproteobacteria > Hyphomicrobiales > Nitrobacteraceae > Bradyrhizobium > Bradyrhizobium sp. LB13.1. The sequence continues at coordinate 2,211,595 of NZ_JBSRYQ010000001.1, forward strand.
GGCAAGCCCGCCACCGACGATGACGACGTCGTCGGAACGGGTGAGGTTATGGATGTTATCTTGCATGTCGTGCTCTCAATTCTTCAGATTGATCATCCGCTCGACCGAACGCCTTGCGCGTTCCGCGAGCGCGGGATCGATCGTCACCTCCTCGCGGAGCGTCAGCAGGCTCTCCAGAATGTTGGCGAGCGTGATGCGCTTCATGTGCGGGCAGATATTGCAGGGGCGCAGCATCTCCACATCGGGGAGCTCGGCGCGCACATTGTCGGCCATCGAGCATTCCGTGATCATCACCAGCCGCCTCGGCCGCTTTTCGCGCACCCAGTTGATCATATGCGCGGTCGAGCCCGTGAAGTCGGCCTCAGCCAGCACGTCCGGCGGGCATTCGGGATGCGCGATGATTTGCACGGAGGGATCGGCCTCGCGGTAACTGCGCAGCTCCGCGCCCGTAAAGCGCTCGTGCACCTCGCAGGCGCCCTTCCAGGCGATGATCTTCACGTCGGTCTTCGAAGCCACGTAGGTGGCGAGATAGCGATCGGGCAGGAAGATCACGCTTGGCACGCCCAGGCTCTCGACCACCTGCACTGCGTTCGACGAGGTGCAGCAGATGTCGACTTCGGCCTTCACCTCCGCGGAGGTGTTGACATAGGCAACGACAGGCACGCCGGGAAATTTTTCGCGCAGCAGGCGAACGTCCGCGCCGGTGATGCTGGCGGCGAGCGAGCAGCCGGCGCGCGTATCAGGGATCAGCACCATCTTGTCCGGATTGAGCAGCTTCGCCGTCTCCGCCATGAAGTGCACGCCGCACTGGACGATGATGTCGGCTTTCACCTTGGTGGCTTCGACCGCGAGCTGGAGTGAATCGCCGCCGATGTCGGCGACGCAGTGGAAGATCTCCGGCGCCTGGTAATTGTGCGCGAGGATCACCGCGCCCCGCGCGCGCTTCAGCTCGTTGATCGCCTTGATGGTCGGCGCCATCAGCGGCCACTCGATTGGCGCGATCACGTGCTTGACGCGCTCATAGAGCGGCGCGGTGGCGCGCTCGACCTCCGGCGTCCATTCCAGCGAAGGCATCGGCAGCGGAGGTCCAGTTCGCGCCGGCGCGGCCCGGGGCGAGGTGGTGACCTGGCCCTGCGGCCGGTTGGCAAAGTCGTCGGGGCCGTAAATTCCAGTTAGCGGCATCGAAGCCTCCCGTGCATGTCATTTATACTCAGTATGAGTATATATAGAGCCCGAGAAATCCGGCCGAGAGGCCGGGTGGAGCATCCGATATGCTCAGTCTGAGTAAATCGAAGATAACACGTCGTGGAGAGGGTCGCTAGGTCCCGCCGCACACATTCTCGTCAAGGCGTGGCGCGACTCGCCCAAGAGGTCTCGGCGAACGCAATGCTCCCGCGTCAGCCCTTCGTGGAACGCAATCATTTTTGACTTGGGATTTTCATGCATCTGCATTAAACGCCTCTCTCGCGGCTGACTATTCCGGATCCGCCAACAACAGACGAGGAACACCATGTCGACGCAGATGGGCAAGCTCGGTCCGGTTTCGCGTTCCTCCTCCTGGCGCACGCCGGCGATCATCATTCTCTGCGGCTGCGCGATCGGCATGCTCGGCTTCGGCCCGCGCTCGGCGCTCGGCTTCTTCGTGCAGCCGATGAGCCACGAGTTCGCCTGGGGCCGCGACGTGTTCGGCCTCGCCATCGCTTTTCAGAATTTGCTGTGGGGACTGGGCCAGCCCGTCGCCGGCGCAGTCGCCGATCGCTTCGGCCTGTTCCGGGTGATGTGCGTCGGCGCTCTGCTCTATGCCGGCGGCCTGCTCCTGATGCGCTATTCCTCGACGCCACTGTCGCTCAACATCGGTGCGGGCGTCATGGTTGGCTTCGGCCTTGCCGGCTGCTCGTTCAATCTGGTGCTGTCGGCGTTCACCAAGCTGCTGCCGGCGGAAAAGCGCGGCCTTGCGCTTGGCGCCGGCACCGCGGCGGGCTCGTTCGGGCAGTTTCTGTTCGCGCCGATCGGCGTGGCGCTGATCGACAATTTCGGCTGGCAGCAGGCGCTCACCGTGTTCAGCTTCCTGATGCTGCTGATCATCCCGCTGTCGCTGGCGCTCTCGACTCCACCGGTCGCAAGCACCGCCACCGCGGCGCCAGCGGACGAGCAGACCTTCACCAAAGCACTTGCGGAGGCCTTCGGCCATCGCTCCTACGTGCTGCTGGTGCTCGGCTTCTTCACCTGCGGCTTCCAGCTCGCCTTCATCACCGTGCATCTGCCGGCCTTCCTGGTCGATAGCGGCATCTCCACGCAAACCGGCGGCTGGGTGATCGCGGCGATCGGCCTGTTCAACATCATGGGATCGCTGAGCGTCGGCTATCTCCAGAACTCACTACCCAAGCGCTACATCCTCTCGACCATCTATTTTACCCGCGCGCTTGCGACGCTTGCCTTCATCTCGTTCCCGATCACGCCGTTCTCGGCGATCGCGTTCGGTGCGGTCTCGGGCCTGACGTGGCTGTCGACGGTGCCGCCGACCTCGGCGCTGGTCGCATTGATGTTCGGCACGCGCTGGTTCGCCACCCTCTATGGCTTTGCCTTCGTCAGCCATCAGGTCGGCGGCTTCCTCGGCGTCTGGCTCGGCGGCATCGTATTCGAGCGGTTCGGTTCCTACACGCCGATCTGGTGGCTCTCGATCCTGTTTGGCGTGCTCTCCGCGCTGATCAATCTTCCGATCGTGGAGAAACCTGTCGTCCGAGCGGTTGCGCAGCCTGCCTGATCGGCTAAACATCCCCGAAACAAGTCAGGGAGTTTTGCTATGGCCAATTTCAAGGCGATCCGGATCGACAAGGCGGACAAGGGCACCATCGCGCAGCTTACGCAGTTCGACGAAGCTGAGCTGATGGAGGGCGACGTCACCATTCGTGTGGAATGGTCGACGCTGAACTACAAGGACGGCCTCGCGCTCACCGGCAAGGCGCCGGTGGTGCGCCGCTTCCCGATGATTGCCGGCATCGATTTCGCCGGCACGGTCGAGCAGTCCTCGCATCCGCAGTGGAAGGCGGGCGACAAGGTTGTCTGCACCGGCTGGGGCATGGGCGAGACCCATCTCGGCGCCTATGCCGAGAGGGCGCGGGTGAAGGGCGACTGGCTGGTCGCCTTGCCGCAGGGCCTGTCGGCGCGCGACGCCATGGCGATCGGCACCGCCGGCTTCACCGCGATGCTGTCCGTGCTGGCGCTGGAGAAGCACGGGCTGTCGCCGAAGAGTGGTCCGGTCGTGGTGACGGGCGCGGCCGGCGGCGTCGGCTCGGTTGCGACCGCCGTGCTCTCGAAGCTCGGTTATCACGTCATCGCGTCCACCGGCCGTGCGTCCGAAGCCGACTATCTGAAGGAGATCGGCGCAACTGAGGTGATCGACCGCAACGAATTGTCGGCAGCGGCCAAGCCCATTGGCAAGGAACGCTGGGCGGGTGGCGTCGACAGTGTCGGCTCGACCACGCTCGCGAATCTGCTGTCGATGACGAAGTACGGCGGCGCGATCGCGGCGTGCGGCCTGGCTGCCGGCATGGACCTGCCGTCTTCTGTCGCACCCTTCATTTTGCGCGGGGTGTGCCTTCTCGGCATCGATTCCGTGATGTGCCCGATCGAGCCGCGGAAAGCCGCCTGGCAACGCCTGGCGTCCGATCTGGATCGGACAAAACTAGCTGAAATCACTCACGAAATTTCGCTTTCCGAAGTTTCCGAGTGGGGCGCGAAAATCCTCGCCGGCCAGGTCCGCGGTCGCATCGTGGTAAAAATTGTCTAACGACGTTCAGACTTTACCAACCAAGCTGCTTCAATGTCGCCATGGTTAGTATGGTAAGCAGCAGGTAAAGGGACAAGGCATAGCCCGCTGCGGGGTTGGTTCGGAGTTGAGCATGCTTGCGCGTATTGTGTTGGGGGCGGTCACGGCGGTAGCGACATTTGCGCCGGCCATTGCTGGAAGCATGAACGCCGACGAGGCGCGCCGCTTCGTCGCCGGCAAGGTGTTTGCTTTCACCTGTTTTGACGGCACCCGCGGCGCGGGCCGCATCATGGACGACCTCGGCGCCGCCGGCGCCGTGCAGTTCTCGGGCGCAGGTCCGGTGAAGCATCTCCGCCTGCCCGGCAACACGCTTCAGATCCGCGGCCAGAACGTCTGCGCCTCGATCAAGGGCATTCCGTTCGAGCCCTGTTTCAACCTTGAAAAGACCGACGATCGCAGTTTCCGCGGCTCGGTGTCGGGGATGGGCTTCGCCTATTGCGACTTCCATCACCAGGGCGGCAACCAAATGCTGATGGCGCGCGCCGCGGCGCGGCCGCGCTCGCTGCGCACCTCGGAACACGCGGGTTCGGTCGGTGCGTCCAATACCGAAGTCGCCGCGCGCGTCGAGACCCCGCGCGTCGAGAGCAGCCGGCTCGAGCCGGTGAAGCCGGAAGCCAGATCAGAGCCCGCCAAGAACGACGCCCCGCTGGAGCTGCGCCGCTCGACCCAGTGAGTTTGCTGACAGTCCGCGCACTTTGTCGTTGAGAGCTGCCGTCGGACACGAAGCCGCCGCGCCGTAGTCATACGGGCGGCGGCTTTTATGCGTTGGTAGCTGTTCGCGCCCCAATTTGCCTACGGCCGGGAGGCGCGGCCCGATAAAAGGGTTCGACGATGTCGCTGTATTTCTTCCGTATCAGCACGGGCCGCTATTCCGGCGCTGCCGACCAGCCATACGAGTTCGAGGATCGTGCCGCGGCCTGGACCGAGATGACCGAGGTCTGCGCCAATTTGCTCGGCGGCATCTCGCGCAGCCTGAAGCCGAACGCCGAGTGGCGCATGGAGCTGCTCGACGAGAACAAGAAGCCGGTGTTTCGTATCAGTCTCGTCGGTGAGAGCCATCCGCTTCCCAACCGCATCGACTGACCTGCGGGGCGAGCGGGTGACCATCGCGGCGGTTGTCCCCGACACCGTGCGCGCCGCCTGACGGCGGCATCGCGCCCAGATGCAAGCCGAACGCGAAATCCGCTCCGTCAGCGATGACGCGCTCGCGCAAGGGATCGATGTTAACGCACGTGACCTCCGTAAATTCGCGAAGCATGTTTCGATTGCGCGGAATGGTTGCGATAATCCTGCAATTGGAGCTGCATATTCAGTATTTCTACCCAAGCGGTGTCGCCTCCCGCTTAACGTTAATGGAAAGCTCGCAGACTAGTCTCCCACGCTATTCACGCGCTTCGTCGCGGCGACAATGCGTATCCCGGGGATTTTTCGATGATGTTCATTCAGAACCTGCGAATCGGCACCAAGCTCGCCATCACCTCGGCGCTGACCCTCGCGCTCGTCGCGCTGATGATCCTGCTCCAGATGAGCGGAGGCGCCGAGGTCCAGAAGCTCAGCAATGGCGCATCGGGACAGCAGGCGGTCGCGCAAAACGCCGCGGAAGCGAAGGCGTCGGTGCGGGGAATGCAGATCGGCATTCGCGACATCCTGACGTCCGGCTCGCCGACCGAGATGCAGAAGGCCACCAGCTATTTCAACGACCGGCAGACCGCGGCCCTGAAGTTCTCCGGTGAAATGGCAAGGCTCTCGCAATCGCCGGAGAACCACAAGCGTATCGACCGCCTGACCGTGTTGATCGGCAGTTTCCAGAAGGGCGCGCAGCAGATCGAGGCGATCCGCAAGCAGGAGCTCGCGCTTGAGTCAAAGAAGGACGGCGAAGCGGCGACGCAATTGGCAAAGCTGACTGCTGAGGTCGACCACATCCGCAAGGAAGTGCTGGCTCCGATCAACGCGGAAATATCGGAACTCGCCGACCAGATCACGAATTTTGCCAAGCAGAAAAGTGCAGAGGCGCGCACGGCGGCGGAAGCAGAGGCTGCGTCCGTTGCGCGGACGTCGTTCATCGCCGCTGTGGTGGTCGCGTTCGTCCTGATCGGCGCCTGCGTCTTCTCGATCTTCAGCATTGCCCGTCCCATGCGCGCCCTGACTGCCGCGATGGAGAAGCTCGCCGGCGGCGACTTCGCCGTGGTGCTGCCTGGCCTCGGCCGCAAGGACGAGGTCGGCGGCGTTGCCGGCGCGGTCGAAAAGTTCAAGTTGGTATCCGAGCAGAAAGCGCGCGAGGAAGCGGAAGCCAAGATGCGGCAGGACCAGATGGCGGCCGAGCAGCGCAAGGCCGAGATGCGCAAGCTTGCCGACAGTTTCGAAGGCGCCGTCGGCGAGATCGTCGGAACGGTGTCGTCGGCCTCGACCGAGCTCGAAGCGTCCGCCACGACGCTGACCTCGACCGCCGAGCGCACGCAACGGCTCACGACCGTGGTTGCGGCAGCCTCGGAGGAAGCCTCGACCAACGTGCAGTCGGTGGCGTCGGCAACGGAAGAGCTGTCGTCTTCGATTACGGAGATCAGCCGGCAAGTCCAGGAATCCGCGCGTGTGGCAAGCGAGGCCGTCGGCCAGGCCCGCACCACGACCGAGCGCGTCAGCGAACTGTCCAAGGCCGCGACGCGGATCGGCGACGTGGTCGAGCTGATCAACACCATCGCCGGCCAGACCAACCTGCTGGCGCTCAATGCGACCATCGAGGCGGCACGTGCCGGCGAGGCCGGCCGCGGCTTTGCCGTGGTCGCTTCCGAGGTCAAGGCGCTGGCCGAGCAGACCGCGAAGGCGACCGGCGAGATTGGCCAGCAGATCGCCAGCATCCAGACCGCGACCGAGCATTCGGTCGGCGCCATCAGGGACATCAGCGACACCATCGAAAAGCTGTCGGAGATTTCCTCGACCATCGCGGCGGCTGTCGAGGAGCAGGGCGCGGCGACGCAGGAGATTTCCCGCAACGTGCAGCAGGCGGCGGAAGGCACCCATCAAGTCTCGTCCAACATCACCGACGTGCAGCGCGGCGCGAGCGAGACCGGTTCGGCATCGTCGCAGGTGCTGGCAGCCGCACAGTCATTGTCCGGCGACAGCAACCGGCTCAAGCTCGAGGTCGGCAAGTTCCTCGATACCGTCCGCGCAGCTTGACGGGGCATGTCCTGAGAGAACTGCAACCGCCGCGCGTACAAGCGCGGCGTTTGCGCGGGGGCACATTGCGGCGCCGTGACGAAGACCGCGCAGGGTTAACCTTCCGGAAAACCGATGCAGTCATGATCCCCGCAATATTCCGGGCGCTGAGTCGCCCTCCTTGTATTGCGTATCGACGTATTGGAGCACATTCATGAGCGGCCTTTCCATCCGTCTCACTCACAAGGTCATGGCCATCGGACTCTTCGGCCTGGTCGGTCTCGCCGCCTTCGGCGCAATCTACCAGATCGGCAGCCTCTCCCAGGACGCCTCCCGGGCCGTCGCCAACCGTGCTCGTGCGATCGCCGATCTGAACAAGCAGCTCTCGATCGAGATGCTGGAGGCCCGGCGCAACGAGAAGAACTTTCAGCAGCGCCGAAACGAGAGCTACGCCAAGGTGCATGCCGAGCTGATCGGCCCGATCAACCGCGATTTCGACGAGGTCGAGCGGCTGATGACGGCCGGCGGCATGAGTACGCTCTCCGAGAGGATGAAGGAAGCGCAGGGCGGCTTCAAGCGCTATGCGTCGGACTTCAATGCGCTGGTCGGCGCCGAGGCCCGGCTCGGCCTGAATGAGACCCTGGGCCTGTCCGGCTCGCTCCGCGCCGCGGTGCACGACATCGAGGCCAAGCTCAAGGAGATCGACGATCCGCGAACCACGAGCTGGATGCTGATGATGCGCCGGCACGAGAAGGACTTCATGCTGCGGCGCGACCCAAAATACATCGTCGAGATGAAGAAGGCCGCAGCCGAATTCTCCAAGGCGATAGAGCTCGTCGCAATCCCTACGGAGGCGATGAACGAGGTCACGGCCGAGCTGCAGAAATATCAGTCCGAGTTCGCGTCCTGGGCGGAGACGGCGCAGCAAACCGCGGCACTCGACGCCAGCATGATGAAGACGTTCCGTGGGTTAGAACCGGGTATGATCGAGGTGCGCAACACAGTCGAAGACCTGTATAAGCAGGCCGAGGCGGCGGAAGCTGCGACCCGCGATTCCGTACGCCTGTGGATGGCCGTCGCCTTCGGGGTCACCGTTGTGGTACTCGCCGCGGTCGGCTTCCTCCTGGGACGCTCGATCTCGAAAGCGCTTGCCGGCATGGTCGGTGCGATGACGCGGCTTGCGCGCGGCGAGCTTTCGACTTCCGTTCCCGGCATCGGGCGCAGGGACGAGATCGGTGAGATGGCTGGTGCCGTCGAGGTGTTCAGGACCAACATGGCGGAGACCGAGCGGCTGCGCACTGAGCAGGTCGCAGCCGATGTGCGCGGTCGCCAGCAGCGCAAGGCCGACATGCAGGAGCTCGCCGACAATTTCGAAGGCGCGGTCGGCGAGATCATCGAGACCGTGTCGTCGGCGGCAACCGAGCTTGAGGCATCCTCGAACACGCTGACGCAGGCCGCCGAGCGCGGCAGCGGGCTTGCCACCGTCGTGGCGGCGGCCTCCGAAGAGGCCTCCGCCAACGTACAGTCGGTGTCTTCCGCAAGCGAGGAAATGACCTCCTCGATCTCCGAGATCAGCCGTCAGGTGCAGGAATCGGCGCGTGTCGCCGACGTCGCCGTCGAGCAGGCCCAGCGCACCAATGGGCGCGTCGCCGAGCTGACCAAGGCCGCCTCCCGCATTGGCGACGTGGTCGAGCTGATCAACACCATCGCCAGCCAGACCAATCTGCTGGCGCTCAACGCGACGATCGAGGCGGCACGGGCGGGCGAAGCCGGCAAGGGCTTTGCCGTGGTCGCAACCGAGGTGAAGGCGCTCGCCGAGCAGACTGCGAAAGCCACCGGCGAAATCAGCCAGCACATCGGTGCGATCCAGACCGCGACGCAAGACTCAGTCGGGTGCGATCAAGGAGATCGGCGACACCATCGCGCGGATGTCGGAAATCTCGTCGGCCATCGCCGCCGCGGTCGAGGAGCAGGGCGCCGCCACGCAGGAGATCTCCCGCAACATTCAGCACGCCGCGCACGGCACCTCCCAAGTCTCGGCGAATATCGGCGACGTCCAGCGCGGCGCAGGCGAAACCGGCGCTGCCTCGGCGCAGGTGCATTCGGCCGCGCAATCGCTGTCGCAGGAGAGCAACCGGCTGAAGAGCGAGGTCGCGCGCTTCCTGGAGTCGGTGCGGGCTGCATGACGGCGGCCACTTCGGTTGAATGTTGCGACGCAAGCGTAGCGCTGCGCGTCGCAGCATGAGGCGCCGTTGCAGTTGCAACAGATGGTTGCAGGAGAAATAGTGACGGTTAGGCCCATCCCGTAGTTTTACGTAGGCTCCTGTTAACGGCTGTTTGCAACTATGGGAGCAATCTCACGGGATAAGAACCAGCCAGCATTGTTGAACTGACCTCCGTCTCGCCACCGTCGTGGCGATTACGGCAGGTGATCTGCGCGTTGCTAGGTATCATCGGGATTTGTCGTGATGTCGAAATTGTCGATCGTCTTCAAGCTTTTGGCCGTGCTGTCTGTCCTGGTTCTTTCGCTCGCCGGTGTCGGCGTGACGGCGATCGGCACCATGCAGAACATCAATTCCCATACGGTCGAGATCGCGGAGAGCTGGCTGCCCGGCGTGCGCGCGCTCGGCTCGCTTCGCGCCGACATCAACGAGCTGCGCGTCGCGCTCCGCCTGCATCTGATGCAGGACACCATTGAGGGCAAGGACGCCGCCGAGAAGCGCCTCGCCTCGCTGCAGGCACGCATCGACCAGACGCGCAAGGTCTACGAGCCGCTGATCACCACCGCGGAGGAGCGCTCGCTCTATGGACAATGGAGCAAGGCGTGGGCCGAGTATCTGAACGGCGTGCAGGACGTGATGGCGCTGTCGCGCAAGGGCGTTGGCCATTTCCCGACTGATGCCAACGAGTTGTTGCAGACCAAGGTGGCGAAGATGGCCCAGGCTGCAGATCCGCTGCTCCAAAAGGGCATCGAGCTCAACAACCGGGGCGCCGAGCTGGAGACGAAGCAGGCGGCCGACAGTTATGCCATGATCTTCCGCGTGCTGGTCGGCATCATCGTGCTCTCGGTCGTGATCGCGATCGGCGCCGCCTATTATCTCGTGCGCGACGTTTCCCGTGGCATCGCTTCAATCATCCGCCCGATGCAGTCGCTCGGCGAAGGCGATCTCTCGGCCGATGTACCGCATCGCGGCGAGCGGACCGAGATCGGCTCGATGGCGGATGCGCTCCAGATCTTCAAGGAGGCGCTGATCGCCAAGAAGGCCGCCGACGAGGCCGCCGCGCACGACGCCGAAGCCAAGATCGAGCGCGGCCGCCGCGTCGACGCCATCACCCGCAAATTCGAAGCCATGATCGGCGAGGTCGTCGGCACCGTCTCCTCCGCCTCGACCGAGCTCGAGGCCTCCGCGTCGACGCTGACCAACACCGCGCAGCGCGGACAGGAGCTGGCGACCGTCGTCGCAGCCGCGTCCGAGGAAGCCTCCACCAACGTGCAGGCGGTGGCATCCGCTTCGGAGGAGCTGTCGTCCTCCATCACCGAGATCAGCCGTCGCGTGCAGGATTCGGCACGAATGGCAGCGGAAGCCGTCGAACAGGCGACGCGGACCAACGACCGCGTCAACGCGCTGTCGCAGGCGGCGTCCCGTATCGGGGACGTCGTCGAGCTCATCAACACCATCGCGGGCCAGACCAATTTGCTGGCGCTGAACGCGACCATCGAGGCCGCGCGTGCCGGCGAGGCTGGCCGCGGCTTCGCGGTCGTGGCCTCCGAAGTCAAGGCGCTGGCCGAGCAGACCGCGAAAGCAACCGGTGAGATCGGGGCGCAGGTCTCCGGCATCCAGGCGGCGACGCAGGAATCGGTCAGTGCCATCCAGGAGATCGGCGGCACCATCGAGCGGCTGTCCGAGGTGGCCGCGGCCATCGCTGCCGCCGTCGAGCAGCAGGGCGCGGCCACGCAGGAAATCTCGCGTAACGTGCAGCAGGCCTCGGTCGGCACGCAGGAGGTCTCGTCGAACATCACCGACGTGCAGCGCGGTGCGATCGAGACCGGCGAGGCTTCGAACGAGGTGCTGTCGGCGGCGAAATCGCTGGCGACCGACAGCACGCGGCTCAAGGTCGAGGTCGCGCAGTTCCTGGAATCGGTCCGCGCGGCCTGATCCTCAAATGCTTGTCTGCGGAGCCGGCGGCGGTGCGACCTGCCGCCGGAACAGGATGCGCTGGTAGAGCCAGCCGATCGCGACCAGCACGATGCCGAGGCACATGAATGACAACGCGCGGTAGACGCCCGTCAGCGTCGACATGTCGATGACGAAGGCCTTCAGGATCGTCAGCGCGATTACGGCGGCCGAGGCCAGCCGCGCCCGCTCCGAATTGACGAGAATGCCGACGCCAAGCAGCACCACGCCGAAGCCGAGCCAGCCGATCGAATAGGTGTATTGCTCGGCGCCCGTCGTCGCCCCGGTGGAGAGGATCGGGCCGTGATAGAAGCGGCGGATCTCCAGCGTGACATAGGTGAGCGCGAACAGCAGCGCGCCGCCCGCGATCGTGTTGGCGTAGGTCTTGCCGCGTTGGCCGACCACGGCATAGGAGAGCAGCAGCATCAGCACCGCCGGCAGCGCGTAGCCGAGCAGCAGCAGGTTGAACACGGCGCCGCCGACATCGGTGCGCCACAGCATCGGGTTCTCCAGGATCAACAGGCCAAACACGCTGACGAGCCCGCCGATCGCCGTGAGCACGACCGCGCCGACATTGTGCACGATACTGCGGCTGCGCAGTCGCAAGCGCTCCAGCCCGATCGCCATGGCCAGCGCAACGCAGACCTGCAGCGCGCATTCGAGCAGCGACGGTGCGTTCGTCATGTTGCCGCCGGTCGCAAAATGGCGGATCTCCATGAAGGCGAGCAGCGCGGTGAACAGGATCGCGGCGCTCTCGACCATGCGCAGCGGGCCGTCGTCGCCGCGGCGGCGCAGGAACAGGCTCGCTGCCCAGAACGATGCCGCCGGCAAGCCGTAGCCCCACAACAGCCAGTTGAAGATCGGCGTGGTCCCGACGGCGTCGCCGACAATGCGGGGATCATAGCCGATCCGTGCGGTGACCAGCCCAGCGAAGATCGCGGCCAGCCAGCGCAGGAACGGGATAGGCCGCTGCATCGAGATCCAGGCGGTGCCGAGCGACATCAGCGCCAGTGCGATCGTGAGCCAGCCCTTCTCCAGCGCAAACGTCAGCGCCAGCGCCAGCGCACCGAGCGTGCCGGTCGCAAACAAGGCCGTGGAGATCTTGCCGCCCGGCCGGGTCTCGCGGCGCGCTAGCGTTTCGGTGGCTGCGCCAAAGGCGGCGGCGAGCAGCACTGCGAGGATGGCGAACGGGATCGAGCGGTCGAGATGCGCGATGCGTGCGTAGAGCGCGACCAGGATCGCGATCGGGGTCGCGACAGCCGCGGCCGACCACACCACCGGAATGATCGCCGAGTTCGAGCGTCCCTGCGCGAGGAAGCCCGCGATGCCGAAGCCGGCGGCGAAGACCGCCGCCATCACCAGATGCAGCGTCACCGCGCTGTCGGTCGCTGTCGGTGCGATGCCGGCCAGGGGGCCGCCCGGCAGCACCAGCATGTCGGGATTGGCGCGCACCGCCCATTCGGCGAATACGATGAAGACGGTCGCGGCGGCCGCGCCCAGCGCACCCGTAGCCGCCGGCGCGCGCCAGGCGACGAGCAGCGTCGCGCCGACGAGCAGCGTGAAGGCGATCAGCGCCAGATCCGCATGCGCGCTCGACAGCACGATCAGCATCGCGCCGAACAGATAGGCGCCGAGCGAGTTCGACGAGACCGGCTCGATCTCTCCGTCCTCGATCGTCGGGCCGAACATGAAGCCGCAGACGACGAGAAGTGCGGCAAGAACAAAGCCTGCGATCACATGGAAAGCGTGCGGCGCGACCTGCAAGTCGCTGGTATCGAGGCCCGGGAAGATCCAGAGCACGGCGAAGGCGATCGTGGTGACCGCAAGCCAGCGCCACAGCCGGATACGGGCGAGGCCGAAGCTCGCGGCGGTGACGATGGCGAGATAGATGTAGAGCGCCCAATAGTCCGGCTTGCCGCTGGAGACGAGGATCGGCGTCACGAACGCGCCGACCACGCCGAGGCCCGCGAGCGCGGGCCCGTGCAGGAGCGCTGCGGCCAGCGTGCCGAGCGCGACAAGGCCGAGCAGCACGAAAGCGGTCGCGGGCACCAGGAAGCCATAGAGCGCGTAAGCCGCGTAGATGGTCGCAAATGCCACCGCCGTGCCGGCCGCGGTGAGGATCGCGGGAATGTTGGCGATCGGCAGCGCGGCGATGTTGGAGATGCTCTCCTTGCGCCGCGACCACTCGCCGGCACCAAGCAGCGCCAGCGCGAACACGCCGCCAAGGAACACGCGCACGCCGGGGCCGACCAGGCCGGCCTCGATCGAATAGCGCACCATGAAGAAGCCGCCGAGCGCAAGCGCAAGGCCGCCGATCCACACCACCCAGCGGGTGCCGAGCCGTTCCTCGAAGCCGGGCGCCGGCGCGGGCAGCGGCGGCGGCGCATCGGTGCTCGCCTCGAGTGGGGGCGGTGAAACGTCCTGGGTAACGCGCGGGGGCGGCGCATCGGCGTCGGGCGCAAGCGGCGGCGGCGCTTCGGAGGTTGCTGCGGGCGCTTCGGCCCGCATCGGCGGCGCGGGCATCAGTGGCGGCGGCTGCACTTGCCGCTGCGCGCAAAACATCTCTTCGAGCGAGCTCAGCCGGCGGCGCAGCCCGGCCGCCTGGCTGGAGGCCTTGATCGCGATTATGAAAGCGATGATCGCAATGATCAGCGCGAAGACGTCGAACGGGCCGTCTGACATAAAGCCTCCAGGCAATCGGCGGGCAGGGGCCGATCACGCATTTCTCGGGTTAGCGCCGGGAGCGAACGCGCAAGCCCGGCGCGGGCCGCTCCTGGAGCACGTCGCGACGGAAGCGGTAGAGCGCCGCCGGACGTCCGCCCGTCTGTGTCGACATCACTCCAGTCGGTTCGACCAGGGCTTCCATTTCGACCAGGCGGCGGAAATTTTGTTTGTGCAGGTGGCGGCCGGAGATCGCCTCCACCGTGTGCTGCAATTCGGTGAGTGTGAATTCGGCGGGCAAAAGTTCAAAGACCACAGGACGATACTTCAGTTTTGCGCGTAGCCGCGCGATCGCTGTCGCAAGAATCCGGCGGTGGTCGAAGCGCATGGATGTGCCGAGCGCGGGAAGCGTCTTGCGCGCTAATGCCGCGGGGCGGCCGTCGCGCCGTGCCTCCTCGATCAGTCCGGCCTCGTACAGGAGCTCGTAGCGGTCGAGCACACGCTCCTCGTCCCAGGACGCGCCGTCGAGACCGAAATAGAACCGTACGCGATCCCGGCGCGGCAGCGCCCGCGTCGTCTCCGGCGTCTCCTCTTCGGCCCATGTTGTCAGTGCCGGGATGATGTCGCGCGCGATGATCGCCGGCGGCTCCTCGCGCCAGTCTTCCCAGGGCAGGAAGCGATACCACGGCGCGAAGCTCGCACTCGTGGCTGCGAGTTCGCCGCCGACGGCGCGCGTCAGTGCGAGATAGCCGATCGACACCATGTGCGCGCCGGTATCGCCGGCCTCGGCATGCCGGCCGCGATCGCCAAACGTGTAGAGTTGTTCGACATAGCCGAGCCTCAGGCCCGTCTGTTGCTCGACCCAGGCCCGCAGGCCGATCTCGAAAGTGCGATGGCTCGGCGCATCGAACGGGCCGAACGGCAGTCCGGCCAGTCCGTCACTGCCGCGCGCGGTGAGGATCAGCGGCTCATGATCTTCGATCGCGACGATCGCAGCAGTCAGGCCGATCTCGATCGGCGTCAGGAGCTTGTCGCTCATGCGGTGGCGATCGCCGATGTTGTGAGAAGGTTGATTGAGCCGGTCTCGCCGCGGGCTCGCTGCAACCTCTCCCGCTTGCGGGAGAGGTCGGCGCGCAGCGCCGGGTGAGGGCTTTCTCCTCTGGGGGACTGTCCCGATGCGGAGATACCCTCTCCCCACCCCTGTCCCGCAAGCGGGAGAGGAAGCGCAGTCCCGTTGGGGCTGCTATTCGACTCTCTTCTCATTCGAGCTCGATCGCGAAGGGGCGGCCCTCGACCATCATCGCGCCCGGGCCCATCTCGTCGAGTGCGCGCAGCATGCGGCCGTTGCGCCCCAGCGCACGGTCGGCGAGGCCGACGATGCGCCGGTTCGGCGAGGCGATCGGGGAAGCCGCGCGGATCTTCTTCGCGATCTCGGTCTCGTCGCGATCCGGATTGAGCGCGCAGACGGCGGCAAAGGCGCTCGCGGTGGAGCGGCTGATTCCGGCATAGCAGTGCACCACCAGCGCTGCGCCGCGGTCCCAGCCGCGCACGAAGTTCAGCACCTGCTCGATATGGTTCTCGGACGGCGCGACAAAACCGTCCATCTCCTCGGTGATGTCGTCCATCGACACCTTGAGATGATTGGCCGGCAGCACCGACACCGGCCGTGGCACCTGTTCGACATTGGCCATCACGGTCAGCACATGGCTGGCCTTGGTGAGGCGGACGGTTTCGGGAAGGGCGGCGAGGGAACAGACATGAATCATGGCGGACCTTTTTTCCGCAGATTATAGCGGGCGTTCGTAGGGTGGGCAAAGCGAAGCGTGCCCACCACTTTCGTCGCATTTGGGAAAAACTGGTGGGCACGGCGCAAGGGTGCCTTTGGTCACCCTACAGGACTCTAACCCACGACAATGATCACGCAAACACCGCGCCAAAGCGCTCCAGGAACTGCTTCTCCGCCCGCGCCGCCGTCCAGGGCGTGAGATAGTCGCGCCGGACGCTGTCGGACAGGCCCGGATCGCGGCCGAACAGGCGCCTGGCCTCGCTCTCGCTGAAACCGGCGAGCTCGGTCGCCTCCAGATAGGCCGCGCCGCGATCGGCGGCCTTGATCGCCAGCGTGATCTCGTCAGCCAGCACCGGCGGTAGCCCGAACCGGATGTGGATGGCGCCGAGCAGGCGTTTTTCGACCGCCTTGTAATGGCCATCGAGCACGGCCTTGAACGGCGAGATCATGTCGCCGATGACGTATTCGGGCGCGTCATGCAGCAGCGCGGCAAGCCGCATGCGCTGATCCACGCGCGGCATCTCGTGCCGCATCACGGTTTCCACCAGCAGCGTGTGCTGCGCGACCGAGAAGATGTGCGCGCCGATGGTCTGGCCGTTCCAGCGGGCGACACGCGCCAGCCCATGCGCGATGTCGGCGATCTCGACGTCGAGCGGGGAGGGATCGAGCAAATCGAGCCGCCGGCCCGACAGCATGCGCTGCCAGGCGCGGGACGCCACATCGCGTGACGACTTCTTGGCCGTCATTTGGATTTGAGGCGAGGCTTGCGCTGCGTCTTGCCGCAGCTCGCGTGACAATGGCAGTCGACGAGATGATCGTTGACCAGGCCGGTCGCCTCCATGAAGGCATAAACGATGGTCGGGCCGACGAACTTGAACCCACGCGAGGACAGCTCCTTGGAGATCTGCATGGAGAGCGGCGTCGAGGCCGGCACGCTCGCGGTGGTCTTGAAATGATTGACCTTGGGGCTACCGTCCATGAAGTCCCACAGCAGTTTTGAGAAGCCGGGGCCCTTCTCCATGATATCGAGATAGGATTTCGCGCTTGCTATCGCGCCGTCGATCTTGGCCTTGTTGCGCACGATGCCGGCATCGTTCATCAGCGCGTGGACTTTCTTCTCGTTGTAGCGCGCGATCTTCTCCGGCTGGAAATCGTCGAAGGCTTTGCGGAAATTGTCGCGTTTGCGCAAAATCGTGATCCAGGACAGGCCGGCCTGGAAACCGTCGAGGATCAGCTTTTCATAGAGCGCGCGGTCGTCATATTCCGGCACGCCCCATTCGGTGTCGTGATAGGCGACGTAGACCGGATCTTCGCCGGGCCAGGGGCAGCGCGTGATTCCGTCGGGATGCAGGCGAGGGGCACGGCTCATGCGATGGGCTGCTTGGCTGGAATGCGGACAACGTCAGGCTCCGCTAGCCTCACAGCGAGGCCACCGGCAGTCAGCGCCTGTCCCGCATCGAGCGCATCGGCGACACGGTCGATGCGCACCAGCGCGATACCCTTGCCCTGCGCCGACGAGCCCATCGTGCCGACCGGCTTGTCGCCGGCGAGAACGCTGACGCCGAGCTCAGGCGAGAGATCCTCGAGCAGCACCTTGACGCTGCGGGTGCGCGCGGTGCCGCGATGCTGCATGCGCGAGACGACCTCCTGGCCGACATAGCAGCCCTTGTCGAAATCGACGCCGGAAAGGCGGTCCATGTTGGTCTCGTGCGGGAACGCATCGCTGTACATGAAATCGAGCCCGCCGCGCGGCACGCCGAGCGCGATGCGGCGGGCCTCGTATGCGGCGGCGTCGACCAGCTCGGCGCCGATCAGATCGGAGAGCTTCTGTTTGAGATCTTCAGGGATCAGGATGCGGTAACCGAGTTCGCCATTGCGCGGATCGGCGAAGGCGAGGTCGGGCTGGGCCGCGGGCTTGCCGTCCCAGGCCGCGAGCACGCCGAGATCGTCGGACAGGTTTTCCACCGTGACCTTGGCGCGCAGCTTGTAGAATTTCAGTTTGGTGGCGAGGCTGTCGGCGAGCGGCTTCGGGCAATCGATCAGGAACCCGCCGCCATGGCCGGCAGGCGCCTCCGTGATCAGGAAATCGACGGTGATCTTGCCCTGCGGCGTCAGCAACGCGCCGAATCGCCCCAGGCCCGGCTTGAGCTTGTCGACATCGGTCGTGACGAGGCCATTGAGGAAGTTGCGCGCGTCCTCGCCCGCGACCTTCACCACGCCCCGGTCGGGAAGAAACGCTGATTTCATACGAAAATCTCTTGCGACATGTTGCTCCGGAACGTAAGCCCGCAAGGCAAAAACGACAAGACCTCAAGCCCTGCGCTTGGGGACGAGAGAGGCCTCCAGCCATGACCCAGCGTTTCGACCTGATCCTCAAGGGCGGCACTGTCGTCAACCAGGACGGCGAGGGAGCCCGCGATATCGGCGTCGTCAACGGCCGCATTGCCGATATCGGCGCGCTGTCGCAGGCTTCCGCCGCCGAAATGATCGACTGCAAGGGCCTGCACATCCTGCCCGGCGTCATGGACACGCAGGTGCATTTCCGCGAGCCCGGGCTGGAGCAGAAGGAAGACCTTGAGACCGGCTCGCGCAGCGCAGTGATGGGCGGCGTCACCGCCGTGTTCGAGATGCCGAACACCTCGCCATTGACCGTGACGGAGGCCACCTTCACCGACAAGGTGAAGCGCGCCCATCATCGCATGCATTGCGATTTTGCTTTCTTCATCGGCGGCACCCGCGAAAACGTGCAGGACCTGCCGGTGCTGGAGCGTTCGCCGGGTTGCGCCGGCGTCAAAGTCTTTATCGGCTCCTCGACCGGCGCGCTGCTGGTGGAGGACGACGAAAGCCTGCGCCGCATCTTTCAGGTGATCCGCCGCCGTGCCGCGTTCCACGCCGAGGACGAGTACCGCCTCAACGACCGCAAATCGCTGCGCATCGAGGGTGATCCGCGCTCGCATCCGGTGTGGCGCGACGAGACCGCGGCGCTGATGGCGACGCAGCGCCTGGTCAAGCTGGCGCACGAGACGGGCAAGCGCATCCATGTACTGCACATCTCGACCAAGGAAGAGATCGAGTTTTTGCGCGACCACAAGGACGTCGCCTCCTGCGAGGCGACGCCGCATCATCTCACGCTGGTTGCGCCCGAATGCTACGAGCGGCTCGGCACGCTGGCGCAGATGAATCCGCCGGTGCGCGGCGCCGAACATCGCGCCGGGATCTGGCGCGGCATCGAGCAGGGCATCATCGACGTGCTCGGCTCCGACCACGCCCCGCATACGCTGGAAGAGAAGCAGAAGACCTATCCGGCCTCGCCCTCCGGCATGACCGGCGTGCAGACGCTGGTGCCGCTCATGCTTGATCACGTCAATGCCGGCCGCCTGTCGCTGGCAAGGTTCGTCGATCTCACCAGCGCCGGCCCCGCGCGCCTCTACAACATGGCCTGCAAGGGCCGCATTGCCGCCGGCTATGACGCCGACTTCACCGTCGTCGATCTCAAGCGCAGCGAGATCATCACCAACAAATGGGTGGCCTCCAAAGCAGGCTGGACCCCCTATGACGGCGTGCGCGTTACAGGCTGGCCCGTCGGCACCTTCATCCGCGGTCGCCGGGTGATGTGGCAGGGTGACCTCGTGACGGCCTCGCAGGGCGAGCCGGTGCGGTTTCTGGAGACGTTGAAGGCGTAGCCGCGGTGTTGCCACACATTCGTCATTGCGAGCGCAGCGGCGCAGCGAAGCAATCCAGGGTCTTTCCGCGGAGGCAGACGGGATTGCTTCGCTGCGCTCGCAATGACAAGTGGAGAGAGCTACACTCCCTCGATAGGGAGAGTAGTCAATGCCCCAACCGACCCCCCTCATCACCACCGAGCAACTCGCAGCCCAGCTCGGCGACCCCAATCTCCGCCTCTACGACTGCACGACCTACAACGAGCCGGTGCCGCCGGGCAGCGACGTGCCCTATCGCGCCGTCCCCGGCGACAAGACGTTCGAGGCCGGCCACATCCCGGGCGCCGATTTTCTCGACCTGCAGGGCGAGTTCTCCGACGCCTCCGCGCAACAATTCTTCATGATGCCTGGCGTAGCCCAGCTGGAGGCCGCCTTCGGCCGCCACGGCCTCGATGCTAGCAAGACCATCGTGCTCTACAGCATCGGCACCATGATGTGGTCCACGCGGTTCTGGTGGATGCTGCGCTCACTCGGCGTCGATGCGCAGGTGCTCGATGGCGGGCTCGACAAATGGAAAGCCGAGGGGCGGCCGCTCGAGATGGGCGCCTCAAAGGGATATCCGCCCACGACCTTCAAGGCCACGCCGCGCGCAGGCTTGTTCGTCGACAAGACCGCCGTGAAGGCGCGGCTTGGCGATCCCGCGACTGTTATCGTCAACGCGCTCGGTCCGCAATTTCATCGCGGGCTCGAGCCGAGCCGCTACGGCCGGCCGGGTCGCGTTCCCGGCAGCGTCAACGTATCAGCGGCAACGCTCGCCAATGCCGACAAGACGCTGACGACGCTTGCCGATGCCGAGGCCAAATTCGCCGCGGCAGGCGTCACCCGCGACAAGAATGTGATCCTTTATTGCGGCGGCGGCATCTCGGCGACGATCGACCTGCTGCTGCTGACGCAACTCGGCTACGACGAACTGACGCTCTACGACGCCTCGATGGGCGAGTGGGCAAGGGATCCGGCGCTGCCGATCGAGACGGACTAGGATATCCCTTAACCCTTCCCCCAAGGGAACCCCGAGGAGAGGCAGAAAGTTGGGAACCTTTCCCTGGGCCTGCATCCAATGCCCAACGAAGCGAAACGAGCAGGTGACCGCCATGCAACGGACCGCAGCCGGCCTGTCCGCCGGTGCCAAGACATCAGAAATCCGGGCATTGGAAGCCGAACTGGTCGACCGGGTGCGGGGCCGGGACGAGGCCGCGCTCCGTGAGATCATGCAGGCCAACAACCGCAGGCTCTATCGGCTGGCGCGCGGGATTTTGCGCAGCGACAGCGAAGCCGAGGATGTGGTTCAGGAAACCTACGTCCGCGCCTTCACCCATCTCGACGGCTTCCGCGGCGAGTCCAGACTGTCGACCTGGCTGTCGCGCATTGCCATCAACGAGGCGCTTGGCCGGGCGCGAAGCGCCAAGCCACATGTCGAGCTCGGCTCGGTGCCCGAAGCGATGCTCGAGGCGCAGATCATAAAATTTCCCGTTTCTCCCGCAGGCGATCCGGAAAGGACCATGGCCCAACGTGAAATCCAGCGCGTCGTCGAGCGCGCCATCGACGAGTTGCCGGATGTCTTCCGCATGGTCTTCGTCGCACGCGTCATGGAAGGCATGAACATCGAGGAGACCGCCGAGCTGCTCGGCGTCAAGCCCGAGACCGTGAAGACGCGGCTGCACCGTGCCCGCACCATGCTGCGCGAGAACGTGGAGAAGGAGATCGGTCCGTTGGTGATGGATGCGTTTCCGTTCGCCGGGTGGCGCTGCGAGCGGCTGACCGTGTCAGTGCTGAAGCGGCTCGGCATCGGCGGCTGAAGTTTTTCGGGAACGTTCGCGCGAAAATTCCATCCAACGCCTGTGAAGCAAAGCGCCGGCAATCCGCCCGGCAGCACAGGAGTGTCAAACCATGTTCGTTCGTTGGAGTGCGGCGATCGCCGCAGCAATTTTGTTGTCGAGTCCCGCGCTGCTGCAAGGCGCCAGAGCAGCCGACAAGCCGACCGATCCGCAGATCGCCCACATCGCCTACACCGCGGGCGTGATCGACATCAACGCGGCCAAGCAGGCGCAGAAGAAGGCCAGGAACAAGGATGTGAAGGCATTTGCAGAGGACATGCTGCGCGACCACGAGGCCGTCAACAAGCAGGCGCTGGCGCTGGTCAAGAAGTTGAACGTTACGCCTGAAGACAACGACACCAGCAAGGCGCTGTCGAAGCAGGCGAGCGATAAGCTGGCCGAGCTCGGCAAGCTGGACGGTGCGGCCTTCGACAAGGCTTATGTCGCGAACGAGGTCGCCTACCACAAGGCGGTCAACGGCGCGCTGGAGACCCAGCTCATTCCGTCCGCCAACAATGCCGAGCTGAAGAGCTTGCTGCAGACCGGCCTGAAAATCTTCCAGGGGCATCAGCAGCACGCCGAGCACGTCGCGGCCGAACTGAAATAGGGAGAGGTGATGATGCCGGGACGATTGTCTGCGATCGCGACAGCGGTCGTGCTCGTGGCGATGGCCGTCCCGGCGCACGCCGCGACCATACAAATCACGATGGAGAATCTCGAAATGTCGCCGAAAGACGCTTCGGCGAAGGTCGGCGACACCGTGGAATGGATCAACAAGGACGTCTTCGCCCACACCGCGACCGCTGGGAACGGGGATTTCGACGTGAACCTGCCGGCGAAAAAATCGGCGACGTTCGTTTTGAAGAAAGCGGGCACGGTCGATTATTACTGCCGCTATCATCCCAACATGAAAGCGACGCTCAAGATCGAGCCGTGACGGGCTGGGGCGCGCATTCCCGATGGCTGCGGGAACAACTCCCGGCCCTGACGAGACTAATGCTTGGCCGGGGGAGGCCGCTTCCGTGCGATAAACACGGCAGACTTCGCGACGTCTTCGCCGAGACTTCGTCGTAAAGTCATTCATCCGTAGACTGGCCCCGCCCGTGCGGCGGGGTCATTTTCGGCAAGGCTTACTGCCTGGAGCAAGGCTTACTGTCTGGAGATGTCGACCGAGAATTCGCCGTTGCGGATGCGGCCGGGAAAGCCCTCGACGAATTTCGCCACCGCGTCCTCGCCATAGGTGCCGACGAGTTCGGCCAGGGCCGCGAACAGGCTCGCCTGCGCCAGGCAGTCGCCGTCGACGCCATCATGGCGCGCTTCGGCCCAGGCCTCGTTGAGATAGCTCAGTGCGGCCTGTTTCTGCTCGTGATCGGGCAGCGGCGCGCGGGCGGGGGCGTAGGACACTGGATGGCTCATGAAACTCGACAGGGCTGGAGGCGCGTCCACGGCGATGCGCTGTGCGAGAGGTGTAGCACGCGCGTTAACGCCCGCTAGGCCACATCTTTAGGAACGGTTAACGGCTGTGTACAAAGACGATGACAGAGTTCCCCGATGCCCAACCCTCATGGTGAGGAGCGTGCGAAGCACGCGTCTCGAACCATAGAGGCCCTGCTGCAGCAGCAGGGCCTTTCATCCTTCGAGACGCGCGTTCCGCGCTCCTCAGGATGAGGAGTTCACGGTCTGGATGCGGTTGGCAGTAAATCAGTTCGCGTAGCGTGCCGTGAGATCGCGCGAGATCTTCGAGCCTTCCTCGATGTAGCGGCGGATCGCCACCGTCGCGGCCGGCGTGCAGCTGCGGTAGGTCTGCTGAAAACCGTTATAGCCGCGGTTGAAGCCGGCGATCATGCGGGTGCGGCGCTCGCCCGCGGGGGTTTCGGCATCGATCAGCGCCTGCATCTCGCTGCGCCATTTGTTGCCCTCGTTAGACCCGCAGATGCCGCGCAGATAGTGCAGCCCGCCGAGGATTTCCGCCAGCCGCTGCAAATCGCCGTCAAACGGCGCTGCCCCGTCCTGGGCCCGGGCGGGCGCGGAGGCGCAGGCGAGAAGCAGGGCAAAAATGGCCAGAAATCGCGTGGACATCGGCGGGGTGTATGCCTCCTCGGGGCGGTAGACGCAAGGCGGGGTCAGGGGCCGATCAGCCGGTGGGCCGACTGGATGACCTCTTCCAGCCCTCCGGTCAGCTTGAGGTCGCCGAGGCTCGCCAGGGCTTCTGGGGCGACCCAGCGGTAATCGTCGAGCTCGTCGTTGAGAACAGGCTCCCGCGCCACCCAGCGGGCGGCAAAGGACATGATCAAATAGTGGCCGGCGCCGCCCGGGGGCGGCAGCACTTCACGCCAGCCGGCCAGGCCAATGATGTCGATATCGAGCGCCGTCTCCTCGTCGACCTCGCGCGCCAGCGCCTGGTGCAGCGATTCGCCGAACTCGACCCGGCCGCCGGGCAGCGAATAGAACCCTTTTGCGGGCGAGCGCGCGCGGCGGGTCAGGAGCACCTTGCCGTCGCGAAAAATCGCGGCACTGACCGCGAGCTGGGGATGGGTGGGCTGGACGACCGCGGCCATGACTTCACCTGCTCGGGCTCAGTTCGCCATGATGGTGTCGACCTCGGCTTCCGCACCGCCATTGATGATGCCGCCGCAGGCCGCGATCAGCGGCCTGACCCAGACTGCGGCTTGCTCGGCGAGGCGGACGCGGGTCGTGTCCTTCTCGACCTCGCGCATGGCCGAGCCGACCGCTGACAGAATCGAGGTCATGGTGTCAGTGAGATGGTCGAACTGGGCGCGCACGTTCGGGTCGGCCTTGTCATAGGCCTCGATCGCCAGATCCCGGGCCTTGAAATTCGAGGCGGTGAAATGCTCGGCGTAGGACAGCGGCGACCAGGTCAAGAAATCTTCCGCGCATTCTGGCATGTCCGGGACCATTTCCAGCAGCATCACGGCTTCATTGAAATGGTTGAGATAGTCGGTGGCAAGCCCGGTCCGCGGGTTGATGTTGGCGACGCGCAGCCGCTCGGCCCAGGCCGCGGCCTCGGGCCCCGTCTGTCCATGCATTCGCGCCGGCTGGGAGACCGTTGAGCTCATCTGCCGCAGTGTTAACGTTCGGGGTTAAAAGGACCTGAACGGACCCTATATAGGCGCTCAAGGATGTGTGGACGCTTCGTCATAACTTCAGCCCCGGCGGCTTTGCGGCAACTGTTTGGCTATATCGAGCAGCCGAATTTCCCGCCCCGGTTCAACGTGGCCCCGACACAACCGATTCCGGTCGTGCTGGCCGAGAATGGCGCGCGCCATTTCCGCCTGATGCGCTGGGGCCTGTTGCCGGGCTGGCTCAAGGATCCCAAAGGATTTACGCTGCTGATCAACGCCCGCTCCGAGACGGTGCTGGAGAAGCCCGCGTTCAAACGCGCGATCCGCCGGCGGCGCGGCCTGATTCCGGCCGACGGCTATTACGAATGGAAGTCGATCGACGGCCGCAAGCAGCCCTTCTTCATCCACCGCGCCGACGGCGAGCCGCTCGGCTTTGCCGCATTGTTCGAGACCTGGGTCGGGCCGAACGGCGAAGAGCTCGACACGGCCGCGATCGTCACGGCGGCGGCGAGCGAGGATCTCGCCACGTTGCATGACCGCGTGCCCGTCACCATCGGCCCGCGCGATTTCGAGCGCTGGCTGGACAGCCGCAGCGATGACGTCGACACCGTGTTGCCGCTGATGACCGCCCCGCGCATCGGCGAATTCGCCTGGCACCCGGTCACCACCCGCGTCAACCGCGTCGCCAATGATGACGAGCAGTTGCTATTGCCGATCAGCGCGGAGGAGATCGAGGCGGAGGCGGTGAAGCCGAAGAAGGTCGTGCGGAAGGCGGTTGGATCGGAGGATGGCGGGCAGGGGTCGTTGTTTTAGGCGGCGGCGCCCTCAAACAATCTCCCGCGCCTTCAACTCCGCAATCGCCGCCGCGTCAAAACCTAGCTCGCCCAGCACCGCATCCGTATCCGCGCCGAGCTCCGGCGCCATCCGGTCGAGCTTGCCGCCGCCATGGGCGAGCTTGAACCCGCTGCCGGCGAAGCGCAGGCGCCCGTAGGGCGTATCCAGCTCCTGGATCGCGCCGCGCGCCTTGATCTGCGGATGGTCGATCACCTCCTCGACCTTCCAGATGCTGGCGCAGGGCGCGCCGGCATCTTCCAAAATCGTCTCCCATTCGCGCGCAGGCCTCGCCGCGAGCGCCTCCTCGATGATGGAGCGCAGCGCCGGCTCGTTGTCGTTGCGCGCAAACCAATCGGCGAAGCGCGGATCGGTCAGCGTGTCCTCGCGGCCGAGCGCAGACATCAGCGCGCGACATTGTTTCTCGTTGTTGACGGCGAGCAGAATGTGGCCGTCGCCACATCGAAACAAATTCGCCGTGGTCCGGCGGCTCACGGCCTGATTGCCCGACAGTGTTTGCCGGTGGCCGGCGACCGACCAGTCCGCGATCTGCCCCGACAGAAACGCCATCGTCGCCTCCAGCATGGAGACGTCGATGAGCTGGCCCTTGCCGGTGCGGTCGCGCTGGTACAGCGCGCTCGACACGCCGAACGCAGCGGTCGCGCCCGAGAGCACGTCGCAGACCGCAAAGCCCGCGCGCGTCGGGCCGGTCTCCGGATGGCCCGTGATCGCCATGATGCCCGACAGCGCCTGCATCTTGCCGTCATAACCGGGGCGCAGCCGATCCGGGCCGGTCTGGCCGAAGCCGGATACCGCGCAGTAGATCAGCTTTGGATTGATCGCGGACAGCGCCTCATAACCGATGCCGAGCTTGTCCATCACGCCCGGCCGGAAATTTTCCATGACGACGTCGACATTTGCCGCGAGCTTCTTCACGATCGCGATCGCATCGGGCTTTTGCAGATCGAGGGTCAGGCTGCGCTTGTTGCCGTTGATGGCCTGGAACGCCGGCGCGAGACCGCGGTCGGCCCATTCGCGCGACAGCGGCGTGCGGCGCATGTCCTCGCCCTCGCGCCGCTCGACCTTGATCACGTCGGCGCCCAGCAGCGCGAGCTGGTAGCTCGCATAAGGGCCGGCCAGCACCTGCGTGAAGTCCAGGATCTTCACGCCTTCGAACGGTCGCGTCACGTCGCTCTCCCTTTTTGTTTTGGTTGTCGGAGGACGTCAGGCGGCGCGGTTGCCGCGCGCGAGCTCCTTCTGCTTGTCGAATTCGGCACGGCGGCGCGCCAGCTCTTCAGGTGAGAGCTGCGCAACGTTGTTTGTAGTCGAGCTTCCAGGAGGCGTCCTCGCTCCAGCGCAGCGGCGACTGCATGGTGGTCTGCGGGCCGCTCGCGGTCTCCAGCAGTTTCAGCGCCAGCTCGAGCGTCTGCGCCTGCGAGGCGATGTCGTGCGGCTTGCCGGCGGAATTGCCGAGCGGGAAATCCGAGAACAAAAAGCGCGGCACGGCGGCGTGTTCGATGATGTCCTTGGCGCAGCCCATGATCACGGTCGGAATGCCGTTCGCCTCGAGATGCCGCGCCACCAGCGCGGTGGTCTGATGGCAGACCGGGCAGTTCGGCACCAGCACGGCGACATCGACCTTGTCGGCAACGGCCCGCGCCAGAATTTCCGGCGCGTCGGTGTCGAGGGTGACGCGATGACTGCGGTTGGTCGGCGCGCCGAAGAAGCGCGGGGCCACCTCGCCGATGCGCCCGGCGGCGCTCGCCTTCAAAAGCTGCGGCAGCGAAAACCAGGTGCCGTTGTCGGTGGCCGAGGTGTGCTTGCGGTCGTAGCCGATATGGGAGATGCGCAGGTCGTGCGGCTTCGCGGTGTCGCCGTCATAGACCTGGTAGAACTTTGCGCTGCCATTATACGCCGCGCCCGGCCCCTGGTCGCCCTTGGTGGGATCATACGGCGCGGCCGTGGTGATGATGGTGACGCGCGATTGCGCCAGCGGCTTCTTCAGCGGCTGGAACGGCGCCTCGGTGTAGTGGGCCCAGCGATACGCCGTGGTGTAGCCGATCGCGGTGTAATAGTCCCGCGTGCGCTGCATATAGGGGACGGGTGCATCATAGTCGGGCGCAAAGCCGAATTCGTCGTCGCGCGAAGCGGTCATGGGGCGCGTCTCCTGTGGTTCTTGTTGGCAACAGACTAAAGATAGTCGGCGACGAGCTCAACGGGGGGCGGGGTGATGCAGGTCAGAATTGCAGCGCTGATAGAGCGAGTGCTGCTTTTTCCCCTCTCCGGCAAGGGAAGAAGGAAGGAAGACAACCTACCGAAACAGATGCAGCGCCGCGTATTGCAGCAGCATGATCGCCTTGGCGTCGATGATGCGCCCGTCCGCGATCATCGCCAGCGCCTCGTCGATGCCGAGCTCCAGCACCTCGATGTCCTCGCCTTCATGCTCGAGGCCGCCGCCGTCGCTGACCCGCATCTCCGGCTCGTACTCGGCGACGAAGAAATGCAGCTTCTCGGTGATGGCGCCGGGGCTCATGAACGCCTCGAACACCTTGTGGACGTGGTGCAGGCGATAGCCGGTTTCCTCCTCGGCCTCGGCGCGGATGCGCACCTCGGGCGAGGCATCGTCCAGCACGCCGGCGGCCGCCTCGATCAGCAAATCGTCGTAGCCGCGGATGAAGGCCGGCAGGCGGAATTGCTTCACCAGGATCACCGTGCGCCGTGCGAGATTATACGGCAGCACGGCGGCGGCGTTGTCGCGCTCGTAGGTCTCCCGGTGCTGCGTCTGCCATTCGCCATTGGCGCGCCGGTACTCCAACGTGGTGTTCTTGAGGGTGGTCCAGTTGTCCGAGAGCACGCGGACGTCCTTGATGCGGACGCGGTCGGAAATGGTCATGGCTCGATCTCAGTTGCTTGCTCAGTTGCTTGGAGTCGTGTCGCGGCCGTCGAGCCACTTCTGGAACATCACCGAGGTCGATTCCTCAAAACCCAGCGACTGATAGAACGCACTGGCCTGCGCGTTCTCGCGCCGGACCAGGAGCTGGAGCTTTGCAATGCCGGCCTGGCGCAGCCAGTCCTCGGCGGCGGCCATGATCACCCGGCCATGGCCGCGCTTGCGGCCATCGGGGTCGACCGCGACGTAATAGACCCAGCCGCGATGGCCGTCATGGCCGACCATGACGGTCGCGACGATCGCGCCGCCGTCGCGACCGATCAGGATGGTGGAATTGTCGCGCCGTCGCGCCAGCGCGATGTCCGAGTGCGGATCATTCCACGGCCGCGTCAGGCCGCAGCGCTGCCACAGCGCGACCACAGGCTCGACATCGGCGTCATTGATCGCATCGATCCTGAGAGCACTCACAGCACTTTTCCCGGGTTCATGATTCCAAGCGGATCGAGCATCGCCTTGATGGACCGCATCAGCTCGATCGCGGTCTTGTCCTTCACGTCAGGCAGCTCGTCGCGCTTGAGCACGCCGATGCCGTGCTCGGCCGAGATCGAGCCGCCCATGCGCAACACGATCGCGAACACCACTGCGTTCATCTCGTGCCAGCGTGCCAGGTAATCCGCGGTGTTGGCGCCGATCGGCTGGCTGACATTGTAGTGCAGATTGCCGTCGCCGAGATGGCCGAACGGCACCGGCCGCGCGCCGGGAATCAGCTTCACTACGGCGGCATTGGCCTCCGTGATGAAGGCGGGAACGGTGGCCACCGGCACGGAAATGTCGTGCTTGATCGAGCCGCCCTCCGGCTTCTGCGCCGACGACATCTCGTCGCGCAGCTTCCAGAAGCCGGCGCGCTGGGTGAGATTGGCCGCGATCACGGCGTCGTCGACGATCTCGTCCTCCATGGCGCGGCCGAGGATCGTCTCCAGCGGCGTGCGGGCATCGTCGCCCGGAGAGGACAATTCCATCAGCACGTACCAGGGATGTTTCTGCGCGAGCGGGTCGCGCACGTCGATGCCGTGGCGGATCGAGAAATCGACCGCCATCTCCGACAGCAACTCAAAGCTCGTCAGCGCATTGGCGGCCTCGCTTTGCGCGATCGTCAGGAGTTTCAGCGCCGCATCTGGCGATTTCAGCCCGACGAAGGCGGTCTCGATCGCCCGCGGCTTTGGAAACAGTTTCAGCGTCGCGGCCGTGATGATGCCGAGCGTGCCTTCGGCGCCGATGAAGAGATTGTGCAGATTGTAGCCGGTGTTGTCCTTCTTCAGCTTCGACAGCACGCCCAGCACGCGCCCGTCGGCCAGCACCACCTCGAGCCCGAGCGCCATCTCGCGCGCGACGCCATAGGCGAGCGCGGCCGTGCCGCCGGCATTGGTCGAGAGATTGCCGCCGATGGTGCAGCTTCCTTCGGCGCCGAGCGAGAGCGGGAACAGCCGGTCCATTTCAGCGGCCTTCTGCTGCGCGATCTGCAGCACCACGCCGGCCTCGCAAGTCATGGTGTTGGAGGCGACGTCGACCTCGCGGATCTTGTCGAGCCGCCGCAGCGACACCACCACCTCGCCATTGTGTGGCGTCTGTCCGCCGACGAGGCCGGTGTTGCCGCCCTGCGGCACCAGCGAAATTTTGTGCTCGGAAGCCAGCTTGCAGATCGCGGAGACCTCCGCGGTCGAGCCCGGGCGCAGCACCAGCGGCGAGCGGCCGTGAAACAGATTGCGCTCCTCGGTGACGTACGCCTCGATGTCGGCCGCATCGGTGATGGCATGGCGATCGCCGACGATCTTGCGGAATTGTTCGAACAACTCGGGCGCAAGCGGAGGGGTGGCGGATTGATTGACGTTCATGGTCGTGTCTCTTCTCAAGCTTCTTATCGGGCGACCGCGGCCCGGCGCAGCCGGTCGTTGATCGCTTCGCCCAAATCGTCTTCGGGGATCGCCATCACGGCGATTGCGCGCGGCCTCCTGGCATCGAGGGCGCGAAGATAGCCGAACAGATTGGCGGCGGCTTCATCGAGATCACCGGTGGGCGACAAATTCATGACAGCGGCGGCGGCGTCAACGCCCGGCAGGCGCGCGGGGCCGAACGCCAGCAGCGCTTCTCCGGGCGCAACGTCCTGCGCATTGAGCCGCACATTGGCGCGCGGCGCGTAATGCGAGGCCATCATGCCCGGCGCCAGTGGCTGGCTGTCGTCGCTCCCGGCCTCCGTGGGCAGTCGCGCCAGCGGTGCGCCGAGCACGGCTTCGATCCGCTCACGTGACAGCCCGCCGGGCCGCAGCAGCATCGGCGCATTGAGGCAGCCGACAATGGTCGATTCGACGCCGACCGTAACAGGCCCGCCGTCCACGATCAGGTCGATCCGCCCCGCAAGGTCGCTTTCGACATGGGCGGCCAGCGTCGGCGAGACGTGGCCGGAGAGGTTGGCGGAGGGCGCCACCACCGCCCCGCCAAAGGCGCGCAGGATCGCCTGCGCCACCGGATGGGCCGGAATGCGGATTGCGACCGTGTCGAGGCCCGCGGTGGCGAGATCGGCCACCGGGCAGTTTTCCGTCTTCGGCACCACCAGCGTCAGCGGCCCCGGCCAGAACGCCTCCGCAAGGCTCAAGGCGCAGGCGTCGAATTGCCCGATCCGCCGCGCGGCCGCGAGGTCGGCGACATGCGCGATCAGTGGGTTGAAGGCCGGCCGCCCCTTGGCGGCGTAAAGATGGGCGATCGCGGCGGCATTTCCGGCATCTGCTCCGAGCCCGTAGACCGTCTCGGTCGGGAACGCGACCAACCCGCCGGCAGCCAATGTCCGGGCGGCAGCTTCCGCTCCGGCCTCGCCGGCCGGTAAAATCAGCGTTTCAAGACCCGTTTTCACAGGGATAAAATTCCTCGGCTCGGCCGCTTGCGGTGCGCCACACCCGACGCTATAAGCCGGCCTCTTGTCGGAGTGTGGCTCAGCCCGGTAGAGCACTGCGTTCGGGACGCAGGGGTCGCAGGTTCGAATCCTGCCACTCCGACCAGATATCATTAGGTTTTTTCTTCTGATCTTTGGTCCTTCCCGAGTCAACCACCGTTTCAACCACGGAAACATACCGGCCTTTTTTGCCAATAGCCGTGGCCGCCCCCTGAAGAAAGTCTGGGTGGTGATGTCCGTAGGTGTTCTGCAGGACCTCGGGAGACATGCCCAGGAACCCTGCAGCCTCCCAGATTGGCACGCCACCCTGCATGAGCCATGTCGCAGCCGTATGGCGCAGGGTGTGGGGTGTAACCCTCCCGGGTAGCCGGGCAAGCCCTACGGCGGTCTTGAAGCCCTTTTTCACCGAGGCGACCGGCTTGCCGTTGAACTCAACGAAGCACTCTGCGATCAGCTTATGGTTCCACCAACGCCGAAGGTGGGGGCGAGCAGACGAGGCGGTATAGGGGCTGGCGTCTGACGCTTTTTTGTCGCGCGCTTGCCAATGGCCTTACGATAAAAAATGCCGCGCTCGAGATCCACGTAAGAGCGCCCACTTATCGCATATGGCGACGCCGATGCGATCGCGCCTGCCCGAGTGCCGGTGTACAGGCCGATCAGGATGAACCGAGCGATATGACGCAGAGGTCTTCGGTTCGTGGCGACCGGCCCGCCTTTCGATGATCCTGAGTGTATCGTCTGCTTCTCACGATACCTCCAACAATGCCAAAGCAACCCTGCGGCCTCTTTGCGAGTCAGCCATCGGTCGCGCGCCTCACCTTTGGGAGGGAGCGATACCCGCACCACGCCGCGGTGAAAGCCTTCCTTTCCGTGGTGGTTGATCGCAGCCCGCAGTGTCTCAAGATCGCGGCGAGCGCCCCCCGGACCGCCGCGATGCTTTGTGTACCCCGCACAACTCTGGGCATTGATCTGCGCCAGCTTCTTGCCGCCCCAATACTCGTTGAGACGTTCGATCCTCGGCTCAATCTCGTGTTGCTCGCCTGGCTCGCCAATGTCCGTTAGGTAGATTGAGAGAACATCGGCGCAGTCGATGTCTTCTATGTCCCGTCTACCTCGCTCCGGTTGGTACTTGCGTGCAATGTAGTCCGCGAGCGCCTGCTCTGCTTGTTGAGGCGGCTTTGTTCCAGACGCGTTCGCAAGGCATCCTGTGGCGATATGCCGGTCACCGTCCTTGATGATCCAGACGGCTTGGGCGACGAGTTTGCCGTCTCTATATCTGGGCTTACGTTTGTAGAGCCGAGCTCCCTTGCTTGGACGCGGCATAATTTCCTCATTTCATTGATGGCTTCCATGGTGGTGTAGTCTTTGCCTGCAATACGCTCCACTTGCAGCCGGCCGCGCAGGACTTCGCGCCGCAGGCCCGATGCCGTCATCGAACCGTCGGGAAAAGCCAACTTTGCAGCGATGGAAAGACGGAGTGGCGCGTCAGGAGCGAGCCGGCCAGCAACAAGACTGTCGTCCATACCCAAATGTCTTCCGAAGTCTGAAGGACTTCAGTTGAAGACTGGACAGCGAACAGTCGAATACGGGGCTGTCATTGGGTTTCGAGTGCTGGTGCAGAAAGAAGCAGCGAGTCTAAAACGACCACTGCAACTCTTAATCTATACAATGACCAAGCAAAATTCAAGTTTCTATGCTCGTGTCGACCTGTCAACGAACCGGCGCAAACCCAGATCGCTTCGGTCTCGTCGCAGGACCATCCAGCGGGCTATTGTTGCGGAAATCTCAGCGCCGTCCTTGTTTGCATGCCTCCTTGAGCTTCTTAGCGCCGCATTACGATGGTCGTGTACGACCATTCGCGGACGGCAACGAACAACTACAGCCGTTAGCGCGATGCTACGGCCCGGTCATCCTTTGCTATCGCAATTTTGGTTGCAACTGCTGCGTCTTCGACTAATATGGTGCTCACGGATCATCGCTGAGCGCTCAAGATCTTTTGCGCAAATCGCTGACCCTAGACTCAGCCACGTTAGTGGACAGGTGGTTGGAGTCTCTGCCGGCGGGCCGCCATGCTCCGCCCTGCAGACAACGAGCGCCCGCGAAGACGTTCCTGAATGGTACTTCGCGGCTCGACGCGGCAGGCAACGGGCCTGCAACTCGCGGCCGACCGTTGAATCCACTGAAAATTTCAGCCCCACCGAAACTGATTTTTGAATGGTACGCCGCGGCTCGACGCGGCATGCAGCAGGCTGTAACTCGCGTCGGCTGTTCAATCCACCCAAATTTCAGCTTCACCCGAAACCGATCTTTGCCGCTCTCGATTGAGCGGTGTGGAGAACTATGCCCATGAGCAAGTCGGAATACACGGAACGAAATTGCTTTAGTTTGGAGGAGTTCTGTTTTCGCAACAGAATTGGACGCACCACCGCATACAAGGAGATCAAGGAGGGCCGTCTTCATCCGAAGAAGGTTGGAAAACGCACCTTGATTTCAAGCGAAGAAGAGGCACGCTGGTTTGGTAGTGCGCCCGCTCTTGGGGAGACTCATAATGTTTAAAGTCAAGGGCCACCAATCATCTAAAAACTCAGCAATCAAGGCACTCTCATACGAGGAAGCACTCGCTGAACTGGAATCTCTGAAACAGGAGCACAAAGAGTTTCTAAAAGGCCATCGGAAGACCTTGTACCAGTTTCTGCAGCGGGCGGCCGAAACGGCATTGTCGGTAGAGGCCGATGAAACCACCACGTCTCGGCTTCGCAAAAAGATAGGCGAGAAGGACGTTCTGCGCGGCGCTTTGATCTTTATTTTCGACGCAAACTCTGAGTCCGACAAGAAGGAAAGCTTCGAAAAGGGCACAAGCGTTGAGATATCTGATCGACAAACTCCAGGTCGCAGTCGAGGACATTGCGACGGCAATCCTTAAAAATGGAGGGATCGAGAAGCTTGCAAGACTGGCTGCTAAAACCCGCCAAGACGAGCCCAACGAAGATCAGGAGGATCAGGATGGCGACAACCAAGATGAAGAAGCAGTAGAAAGCCTTGATGCCGAACGCAAGTTCGGCCGGCAGATCCGCGTGGGCCTTTCGCCTAAACTATCGGAAAAGCTAACTCGGTTTGCCGAAAATGCTAGGATCAAAATCATCGGTTATGTCCGTATGTCCTCCGATGAATTGCCGACCGTCAAGGTGGAAAAAATCATCGCGATCCAGGCCAAAGGGAAAACCACCAAAGCCGGCAATGCAAAGACGGCTGGCAAAAAGCATGATGATGGATCGTGGGGATAGGGATCGCTTTAAGCGAAATCAGCCCCTCCTGAATCACGAGGCGCTCGAGCGCCTCGTGATAGTCAGGTGGCTTATGGTTTGTTCTGCATCCTCGCGTGAGGTTCTTTCAGCCCCGGGAATAGAGGCGCATGGAATGTTCTCTGCTGCGCCACCGGCTACTTAAGAGCTCCCTTGCTTGCTGCTTGCTTGAACACACCAATGAACGAATAGACGTTCTATAGCACCTAGATGGGCTGTTTGATCCGCCTACGACCGAATCTGCGTGACGCGACAACCTTGTAAAGCATCTCCAGTATTGGACTGGAGATGGACATGACATTCTATCGAAAAACGCGGATTGAGTATTGGCAGTCGCGAGAGCATTCCGCGCTGCGAAGGGCATTCGATGAATCGAAGAAGCGTCACACCTTATCGCGTGGTGATCGAGAGCTGCCGAAGGGTAGATTTCGACATGATCTGCTGGCCGTAAATTCCTTTTCACGTCGGATCTGGGGGCAAGCTGTTAGCAATGAACTGTCGGGCTTCTTCTGTGACGGAGGGGATGGTTCAACGCACAACCAGGATGTATTTTTTATTTCCCTCATGGACGTGCGGTGCGCGAGACCGCCCGAAGATCGCATGACTGTTGGGGACCTGGAATTCATCAAGAACCGGCTGAGGTATGGCTTACGGGGGTTCTCGTATTTTGGCGTGGTCGAGCCAGCCTATTACGTCAATTTGCAGCACGGCGTGCGATATGCGGGCAAGCTTTGCATGTTCTGGCACCTGCATGCTCTGGTCTGGGGCGTTGCGCGTAAGGAGCTGAAGAAGCAGCTCCGAAAGCTTGTGCGCTCGGGCCACTATAGCGCAATCGCCGATGGTTTGCGCGCTACTCACATCCGAAAAATCAAACACGGTAGATTACCCAAGCATGTAGCCTATCTACTGAAATCGCCATGCAAAGGCTATCGACTCTCGGTGCGAGATCGAGAAGATGAGTTGGGGCGGCCGATCACCGACGTTGATGGTGTGGTATTGCGGCAATTCAAACAAGGTAAGGAGGATCTTCGACATGGAGAGAGGATCGTAATCTTCCACGCCATGAAGCACCTCCACCTTGACAAGCTCGCTGTCGCTGGCGGCGACGGTGCAAAGCTTCTCAAGACTGCCAAGCGCATCGCTTTGAGGGGCGATACTACGACACTCAGAAGCCGCATTCCCGGTCCGATCCGAAGGAGGCACAGGCAAATCACAATGGCGCGGCGCTGAATTGGCCCTACCTCTCGGCACGATACCGCCCTTGTACCCTCGCTGGGTGTCCGAGATCCGGATCGTGAATTTTCACTGAGTGGCGGGGCGATTAGAGCACTACGACAGAGGCGCTCAGGCGAACTTGTAAAAGATCCTTGTCCAGCCGCGACGTTGCGGCCAACAAGGAGGAATTCAATGGACGTTAAGCTTGACGCCATCATCGCCGAAATCGCCCGAACTCTCGATCTCAGTCTACTATTGCACGATCCCGAGTTCGCGGACTTGCCGAAACCTCAAAGGTTGCACTTCATCACGAGGAGCTTGGCAACACGCGGAATCGCCAAAGGCGAAAAGTACGGCGGGAGAAAGGTTCGGCGCTGGCGACAGTCGCGGCATTTCGAAAAAAACTTCGGTCTGAAGAACCATGGAATACCGGATGAGATCGAACGGATCGAAGCGCCAGTAGCCATATCGACGCTTGTCGATGAATTTTCCAAACTTCTGGATTTCAATGATGAACCGATCAACGCGGTGACCGACTACGCTTCTCGGAGCATCAACGGTATGACGTGGAAGATCACGCCGACGGAATGGTAGCCCAAACCGCCGTATCCTAAAGACTGACCACGTACTGCTGATCTGTCGGGCAACATTCAAGGAGCTGAGTGGCGCTGCGCGAATGAAGGCTTCGAGCTCCGCTGAACCGGTGGGGCTCGTAGCTTTTGATACCGGCGTGAAAAGGGCCAATGCGTCGAACGTCATTTTTTCGGCTCAATCGCCCCAATCGCCTTCTGGAAAATCGCGAAGCGACCGCCTCCGCTTCCTTTTAATCTCCACGGCTGCCCGCGCGCATCCGGCCAATCCATCGTGTAATCGTGCGAACTGCCGTAGCCTAGTGGCCGGGACATCTTGTGAGTAGATGTATTCCAGGGCTCTTACCCAGCGGCTCTTTTGCTTGTGGTTCGCCTCAGGCAAGACTGCCTCGATCAAAATGCGGATCGAGGTCATGTCTTTGCGCTGTGCGATTCCTAGCTGGCCGGCGAGGGCGCGAGCTGACCGCTTTGCGATCTTGCGACGTTTCCAATCGATGTACAAGGAATAGACCGCTTCCATGACGTTGTAGATTTCGAACCGGCCTCGACGCAGCCTCAGTCTTGTTGCTGCTTCCATTGCAGGGCGAATGGCCGCTGCGAGTTCGGGTGACAAGCGCGACGCCCGCCTTTTGCCTTGTTGGGTGGTCTGCATGATGATTTTTTCCCATTTTTTCTCAGGCGATATGTCTGAGAAATTAGGGTCGCCTGAGGCGATCATTCGTGCGGAAAAGCGGGTGCTATCTCACCTAGAAAAGATTGCCGATTCAGATCGGCTAAATTTCGCAAAAACAGTCGAGAACGCGTTGTTGAGCGGCATTCTGAACGACAGCAAAGATATGCGGCCACCGGGCACGCTCAATGAATCGTACAAAGAAGCGCTCCCGCGACCCGGAGGTTGTCTTGATGGGCAGCAAGTCGTTCCGCCGCCAATATCGCCACATAGAGCTCGCGGCGGATGTTCGGCAGGAACAACGTTACCGCCTTGCCCGAGCCAAAAACGTGTCCTATCGGAAGTTTTCTGGCCACTGCGCACACCTTGCTGGGCTGTCGGATCAGAACGCGGCAGTTCATGTCCATGGCGGCAGAAACGATGCTGTCCCTCAGAATAGTGAACCGAGCGCCCCGCGGTCTTCCATTGGCGTCGAGACCTAAGACATAGACTTGGTAGACCCCTGGCGGTTCCGATTTCTGGCCCATAACAAGGTCCTTGTACAATGAGTCATCGGAGCTCGATGCCTTTGACGAACTTCTTTGTTTTGACCGTGGAGACAATGGTCTGCATCATGTCCTTTTCCGCGGTCGGTTCGTAGCTGAGGTGCCAGCCCATGAATTCGTGTGCAGGTGCATTCACCGGGAAGCCGTGGTTGGCACCGTGGTACTCGATCATCCGCACGGGAACCGACCGTTTCCTCTTCACGAGTTCTTCGCACCATTTTGGATTGTTCGCGTCATCCTGGTCCCCCATGAAGAGGATGATGGGACCTGTGTAGAGCGCGGAATGCTGCAATGACGGACTACAACCCGGCGCAATCGCGAACGCTGCTGCAAAGTGGCGTGAATGATCTGCTTCCTGCGTTGTCATTGACACCAACGTCGTTGTGCCGCCGTTACTATAGCCCATGAGGTAGACTCCATCGGCCTTTGCGAGCTTCTTCTCAATCAGGTAGTCGAGAGCAGAGTAGGCGTCGTCGGCGCGGCGGCGGCCCCAATGCAGATCGGCGAGGCCGCACGACTTGTCCACATACCGCGTGGTGAAGCTGTCGAGCACCAGCACACCGACGCCTTCCTTGTTGAGAAGATCGGCAACGTGCGCCGCCCACTCTTTGGCCTCGGTGCCTAGACCGCCGCAACCATGCAACAGAATGACGAATGGTGTCGGACCCTTCTTCGCGTCCTTGGGAGAGTAGATGAAAGCGTTCAACTCGCCGTCCTTCTGCACTTCGCCGAACTCCTCCGGCGCGCCGTTCTTGAAGTTCTTTGAGAACCCGGAATCGTAGGGGTTTTCCTTCGACCAGTGCTTCCCCGAGTTGTGAGCGTAGTCACCTTTCCACGAAATTCTCACCTGTTCGGCCGAAGCTGCTGTGGTCGAGAGTACCAGCATCAAAAGGAATATACGTTTCATTTCTTTGGCTCGCTTCGTTTGCCGTCTTGGATGAAGCATAACGGGAATTGCAGGCTGATCGTCAGGGGGAAGCCGCTGCACGCGGGGAGGTAGGGCCGGGCTCGGGGTGGAGCCCGGCACTGTAGTTGAGACCATATGCCCGATGAGACTCCATCCAGCAATGCAGGACTGGCGCGTCAGTGTTGGCAAGAACTCGGCGTATTCGTCAGCACAGCAGCATCGAATGACCCAAGAGCAGCTGGCGTTCGAAGCTGATCTGGATTTGACCTACATCGGCGGGATTGAGCGAGGGCGGCGAAACCCCAGCCTTTTGGCAATAGCGCGAATTGCTGCGGCGTTGTCGGTGTCGTTCGTCAAACTCGTCAGCGAGCAGTGAGGGGTAGGCTTTGGTCGATCAGGAGGACGTTAGTACTCGTCCGGCCTCATAATCGTGATGATTCGCTCGGTGACGGCAGGGTCTGCCGGATTGGGTGAATGAAAGTTGAGGGATTTGTCGTAGTAGTCAATTCTGAACATCACGGCGGTCCCTTCGAAATCAAAGACGCCAAAGTCGTGCTCCTCGTGGGGATCGTTGGCATGGCAAAAATCGTCGAAGACGGCGATGCTCTTGACTAAGCGTTCGACGGTTTCGGGACCCAGCTCGGCGATACCGGCCGTGATGACGGCGCCGCCGCCGAGAAGGTGCTTCCGAAGCTCGTCGTTGAGCGTGCGTATCCGGTCCGTGTCCGTGTGCAGGGACATGGTTGGTCTCCCCATGGTGCGTGTTGATTGATGTGTCTGGCTGGCGTCCGCTCAGTATCAGGCGGGGGCAGATTGTAGGTGCCCGGGCCGTGGTCCGGGC
The DNA here is from genome assembly GCF_054056815.1 of Bradyrhizobium sp. LB13.1. Lineage (NCBI taxonomy): Bacteria > Pseudomonadati > Pseudomonadota > Alphaproteobacteria > Hyphomicrobiales > Nitrobacteraceae > Bradyrhizobium > Bradyrhizobium sp. LB13.1. The sequence continues at coordinate 2,250,553 of NZ_JBSRYQ010000001.1, forward strand.
TTGGTGCTAGGCTTGCAGGTTATTCTGGACCGGGGTTTACGAGTCCTACTTGGGCGACGTGCCGGACGTAGGTCCCCTTGTCCGGGTAGTCGCGAAGCTGAAGGGTCAAAACCTGGTCCTCGCGCTTGATCACCAGGCAGGGCCACCAGCCAAATCCGGGGTCGTCGTCCTCGACGAGCACCAGTTGGCCAACAGCGATGCTCTCCCACGTTCGCGGTAAGCCAGCAGCAACGACGCCGCCTTCCTTTGCCTTTTCGGCGGATGGCGCTGGCGCGGGTTGGTGAACGTGGCTTTCATCGTCGGGTGCCTCCAGCGCTGCTCTGAGCTTGCTCAGGAGATCCCGCCGGATCGGCGGCACGAAAGCCTTGCCGCTCGCGTACAGCCTTCCCACGGGCAGCTTCATCGCGATCTCGGTGACTCCCGGAGAGGCCGGGTGGACCGCCGCCAAGTTCATTTGACTCGCGGCGCCAACGATTTTCTCGTTGAACTCCGGAAACCGGGCGCCCCGTGGCTTTCCATCCCCGTCAAGTCCGAAGACAAAGAGCTTGTCTGTAGCGTTGGCATTCTTCTTCTCTTGCTGCTTTCCCATCTTCTCCTCCTCAAAAGCAGACGGGGCCCGATAGGGCCCCGTGATCTGCGGTTTCAGCGATGTCGTGGCTTGGCCACGGTGGCGGGCCAGGTGCCCGCCGGGGCAAATCAATCACAGATGGTTCTCCACTATAAATTGCAAAGTCGTTATAGACCTTGTAGAGCGAGTATAGGCTAGCAGTGGTGCTGTCTCAAGCGAAATCTGTGCCAAAACGCGTTCTAACTAATTGTTTTTACGCCGATTTTAGCCATTTTTCAGCGGTATTCGGCCGCACCTTTGGTGCAGGTGGCAGTAGCCGATTTGGCAGGCTTGCCGGTCGTCAATTCGGTTACCATTACACAGGTTGAGGCCGTCCAGAGAGCACAGCCTCCAAATGGCATTTTGCACGTACCTGGCGAACCTCTTCGGGAATACAGGGTTCAACGTGCGCGTATCGATACGGCCGGCCACGGTCCTGATGATCTCGGCACAGCCACCCGGGCCGTAACAAGCGGCGCCATAAGCGTGAGAGCTACCGCAGTCTTGTAAAATGCCCGTGCGATGCAGAAAATTATGAACCAGCGTGTCCACCGCGATCATCGCGGTACCGGTTTCAAGCCAGAGCGGCCGGTGCTCGCGTACGCCGATCAGCAGCGTCGAAAGCGTCATCATCAATATCTTGTCGGAGACGCCGTAGACGTTTCGGAGGGGGCCGATCAATGCCTCCTGACGTGCCGCTTCCAACTCGGCGATTGTAGCGCCTTTCGCGCCGTCGAGTTGGGCGTCGATCCAGCCCACCAGATCGCCGTTGGCGAGGTCGCGGACGAACAAGAAGAGCGAGTACGCGGTTTGGTTCAATCGGCCATTGCGAAGGCGCGGCCGGGGAAGGGCGCACGCATCGATGTGATCGGGCTCCGCGCAGGTAAAGCTGGTCTTGTCGTATCGGCAGCCTTCGAAATGCCAGTAGCTGCGCAGCTTGGGGCAAGAGGGCGCATTCTTCTGGCTCGCTGCCATTGCTGACCAGGATGCGGTGCCATGCTTGTGGATGTAGTCGCGCGCGACGCGGTCGGAGATGCCTTGGAAGCTAAACGTCGTGACGAGCCAATCAAAAAGCGGCGGCGTGTCAGCGAGGGCGACAGCTCGAATTAGGCCGGCGTCCTGAGCCTCGTCGTCGATCTCGTCAAGGAACGACATCGAACCAGCGACCGCACAGACCGTCCGGATCAAGCTCTCAGCGCGGCTCAGCGGATCGGAGGTTCTTGCCGCGACCGATTTCCTGCTGGTCGGGTTCTTTGCCGAGCGTCGACCCGGAACGCTGGTTACTAGATGAGGGATACCAGCCTCCGTTGAGCGTCACTATCGCCGTCGATGTAGCGTTGCGTTGTCTGAATGGATCGATGGCCGGCCAGCAGTTGAACGTCGCGCAGCGAGCCGCCTGCCTTGTGAACCGAGCGCGCCGCTCGCGTGATAAAAGTCCGACGCCCCGAGTGCGACGAGCATCCCTTGAACCCGAGCTCTTCGTAAGCGCGGTTGAACCAGACAACGATGCTCATTGGCGTCATTGCGCCGCCGCGCTCGGATCGAATAAGTGGGCCATGCCCCGGAGACTGCTGCCGCGCCTCGACGAGGGCCTGACGAAGCTCAGGATGAATTGGAATTGAGCGGCCGCTGCGTTTCTTGGCGATCTCGTCGCGAACTTCAAGCGTGCCGCCAACTTCGCCGCTTGGGTTCAGCAGCATCGCCCATGTCAATTTGGCGATCTCGGCGGCGCGAAGACCTGCTTTGACCGAGAGCAGGACGATGAGGCGGTTGCGAAGCGGGTGGCGAGAGCGCGCGGCGAAAAACAAGAGATCGTCGATATGATCAGTTGAAAGTGTCTTGGCTTGCTTGCCGGCCATCGTACTTAAACCAGTTACAGCGAGATTCTAGAGAATCTGGCTGTGCGTGCAAGGGAAAATCTCGCGTGTCGCTGACTGATAAGGTTTTCAGAATTTTCTTATCAGTCATGAAGCGGATGGTTCAATTCGTACGCCCCGGGCAAGCTCGATACCTGGTCGGACGCATAGGTCAAAATCAATCTTGTAAAGTAGTTCGCGACGACAAAGACCGTTGTGAATCTCAACCTCATCATAGATTGGAATGTCAAAATGAAATCGAAGAAGAAGCAGAAAAAGTTGCGTGGTCACTTTCTAGCTAGGCATGCGCTGTTGACCTGCCCCTGAAGTTTCACCCAGTAGCGGTTAGAGTCTCGGGGGATGTTACGCCGTTTGGCGCGGTGTGAGCAACGTGCGATCGGCGGAGCTGGTCGGGGTTGCGCAGCCGATCGCACGTTGCGGTGAGGTAGGCGGCATAGGCCGCAGGAGTCAGATAGCCGAGCGAGGAATGCGGGCGTTGGCCGTTGTAGTCGCCGACCCAATCCGCAATCTTGGCGCGGGCGTGATCGAGGCCGAAGAACAAGGTTTCGTTGAGAAGCTCGTCCCGCATCCGGCCGTTGAAGCTTTCACAGAAGCCGTTCTGCATCGGCTTGCCCGGCGCAATGAAGTGCCAGTCGATCTTGTTCTCCTCCGACCAGGCCAGCATGGCATTGCAGGTGAACTCGGTGCCGTTGTCGGAGACGATCATGCCCGGCTTGCCGCGCTGATTGATCAGCGCCGTCAGTTCGCGTGCCACCCGCCGCCCCGGGATCGAGGTGTCGGGGATGGCCGCCAGACATTCCCGGGTCACGTCATCGACGATATTCAGGACCCGGAAGCGACGGCCGCTGGCGAACTGGTCGTGGACAAAATCCAGCGACCACCGGGCGTTCGGCCGAGCCTCGACCAGTATCGGCGCTCGGGTGCCCAGCGGCGCGGCGGCGGGCTCGGCGCTTGCGCACGCTGAGGCCTTCCTCTCGATACAGACGGTAGATCCGGTTCCGCCCGGACGGCTCGCCCTGCTGGCGAAGCAGCACGAACAGCCGGCGGTAGCCGAACCGCCGACGGGCATTAGCAAGCTCGCGCAAGTGGCCGCGTAGTTCGGTGTCCGGCGGTCGGCACGATCGGTACCGAACCATCTTGCGGTCAGCGCCGACGATGCCGCAGGCCCGCCGCTCCGACAGACCCATGACGGCCTGCAGGTGCGCGACGGCTTCGCGCTTGGCGACGGGCCCTACCATTTTTTTGACAAAAGCTCGCGTAGCGCTGCAGCATCCAGCATCTGCTCGGCCAGCAGCTTCTTCAGCTTGGCGTTCTCGTCCTCGAGTTGCCGCAACCGCTTGGCATCGGAGACGTCCAGACCGCCGAACTTCGCCTTCCAATTGTACAGCGTCGCTTCAGAGACGCCATGCTTCCGCGCCAAATCGGCAGCCTTCGCACCTGCCTCATGCTCACGCAGCACGCCAATAATCTGCTCTTCCGTAAACCTGGCTCGCTTCATCTGTCCGTCCTTCAGAAGGCCGGACTCTAACTTCAACTGGAGGAAATCGGCAGGGGCAGGTCACTGTGGGCTGAAGTTAAGCATGCTTCGGAGTTGTTGCAACAATCGCATTTCAGGGCCTTTAGCTTGTACGAAGACATTTCCGCCCTTCAAGTTTCGATATCGGACGCTGTGGTCCACTTGGAAGAATTAGTTAGGGCCACTGACGAAGAGGATATGAATTTAGAACAGCAGAAAAAAATACGCGCGATGTTGGAGCGGATCCGGAAACATTATCGCCAAATGGATAGCGCCAGTGAACCTCTCTCGTTTATGCGAATCGCTGAAGATCTACTACGAGTGATGGATGAGCTAGCGCAAGAGCTTGATGTACCGTTGCGGGCGGTAAAAAAGTTGGTCCACTATTGTGAAGCAGTGTAGTCGCTAGTGTGGGGACGTTGGACATTCGTTGCTCACGTCGGCTATAGTTGGCGAAGTGGTATCAACCCAGGCTAAGCCGAGTTTCGGCTCGGCCTGCTTTTCGACCGTTCTTACAATTGCTCGTGCCGATAAGGGTTTCGCAGAACCTTATCAGTTCTGAAACTGGATAGGATTTGAGAGAAAGCTTATCAGTAGAGACGGAGTTGATGCTTCAGCCTAGCGTTCGTGTTGCGGCCCAATTTGCCGACGCGGTACCTTTTAGTGACCATGAAACCTATCAGGATTGGTGGTAAATCTGGGCACTCCTCCCTACACGCCAAGATTGACGTATCGGTCTGGCTGCGCAAAATCGTATTTCCGCGTTTGCGATTTCCAAGACGTTCCGGGTTAAGGTCGCCCAAGTTGTTCTTTTCGGCTGTCGATTTGAATATTGAGAAAGTTGTACTTCCGCTGAGGGCGTTTCACGGCGGTAGTATGGCTATTATTGCCTGTTTCGCCCTAACAGCGGTGGCTGCCGCTCAAGACGCGGGGCGGGTCGCCCGATGCGTAGCTATCCAGGACGTCGATGAACGAATTGAATGCCTTGAGGGAAGGAGCAGCGCTCCCGACGTGTCCACACCTGGCCGGTCAAGAGCCCCACAGGTTGGGCCGAGCTTCGACTGCCGAATGGCGACATCGTCAATCGAGCGGGCGATCTGCGGAGACGCGGTTCTTTCGGATTGGGATCTGCGGATGGGCCAGCAGTATCAGCAAGCTCTCCGGCTCAGGAAGGTAGCTGATCGCCAATCACTCATCGAAAGTCAGCGGTCGTGGATCCAACAAAGAAACATGGGGTGTGGCGCGGTAGCCGGCAATGCTGTCTGGTCATGCGTCCTAGAAGCGACGAAACAGCGCATCGCCGTTCTATCCGAGGCGCCACCCTTAAGCCTCGACCCTACGCCAACAGCCCCACCCTTGCCATCGCCCCAGCCGCAAGCCAAAGCGCAGAATCTTCCTCCTGTCGCCCCACCGACTGTTCCGTCAAAGAGCGCCGGTGCTTCGCCAGCATCGAATCCGCCACCTGAGTCGACGAGCGGCACGAATCCGCTGCTCGTGCTCATCTTCATCGTCGGCGCGATCGGTGGCGCGATCGCCGTCTACAACAACATTCGACGCCGAGAGGAGGAGCGACGACGCGCGGCCGAACGCCAGCGGCTGGTCGCAAAATACGGCGACGAGATCGCCGACCGTATCCTGGCGCGTGTCGTTTGGCAGGGAATGACCGAGGAGCAGTTGCTTGAGTCCCGCGGCCATCCTGCCGACAAGGATTACGAGGTCAGGAAGTCCGTCAGCAAAGAGACCTGGAAGTACGGGCAAACCGGTAAGAACCGTTTCAGCAACCGTATCTTCCTCGAGAATGGCATCGTTACCGGCTGGAAAGAGTAAGCTGCCTCACCTCGAAACGGCTTTGTAGTTTTCGTCAGCCTGGAGGTACTCGGCGTACGCGGTCTCGACCGGGGCGTGCAGCTGCGTTCTGGCATTGAGCACACGCGCATGAAGCTGTTTCAGCTCCTCGTAACCGTTCCGGATCGCCTGTTCGAGCTTGCGCCGTTCCACCGCGATCTCGTGCTCGATTTTATCGATGTCACGCTTATCAACGCCGGTGGCGGCGTTGAACTTGAAACCGGCCTCAATCGATTGCCGCCACGCGTAGAGGGCCCCGCAGAGTTTAGGCCCGAATCCGGGCACGTTCTCGACCGCCGTGCTCAACAGGTCGGCCGCCGTCTCGATTCCATACGATTGCAAGGTGCGCTTGCGGCCGTTGCCAATGCCCTCGATGCTGGCCTTATCGATCTCGAACTGGTCGAGGTAACGCGACAGCTGCGCCTGCCTCACCGAAGTCCTGAGTTGGTCAAGCTTCGATTTCCTTAACGTCGGAAGATGATCTACCAAGGCCTTCAACCTCAGCACCTCTTGTTTCTTGCCGTCGAACGCGCCAGACCCGGCCCGTTCGGTCCATTCCTGTTGGGCGCGCAGCCAAGTGTTCCGCGCCTTGGCCTCGGCATCCCGGAATTTATAGACGTCGCTGGACTTGTCGAGCCATCTGTGTCATTCGGCCTGCAATATTGACCCCTAAGCCGGGGGATCGGCGTCCAAAATTGACCCCCTACAGGTTGGTCTGTTGCGCTGCCTGCTTCGTAACAAAGCAGGTGGTGGGGGATGCTGATCGTGGAGACGATTGCCCGGATCCGGCGCGAGCACTTCATCAAGGGCAAGACGATCAAGGAGATCGCCCGTGACCTGAAGGTGTCGCGGAACACGGTCCGGAAGGTGCTGAGGTCGGGAGAGACCTCATTCGAGTACGAGCGGCAGGTGCAGCCGCGGCCAAAGCTCGGACAATGGGCAGTCGAACTTGACGGGCTGCTTGCGTCGAACGTGACTAAATCCGCTCGTGAACAGTTGACGTTGATCCGGATCTTCGAAGAGCTGCGCGGCCGCGGCTATGACGGCGGTTACGATGCGGTGCGGCGTTACGCCAGGCGCTGGAGCAAAGAACGCGGGCAATCGACCGCAGCCGCTTATGTTCCGCTGAGCTTTGCCCCAGGCGAAGCCTACCAGTTCGACTGGAGCCACGAGGTGGTCTTGCTGAGCGGCACCACGGTGATGGTGAAGGCCGCCCATGTCCGGCTCTGTCACAGCCGCATGCTGTTCGTGCGAGCCTATCCGCGGGAGACGCAGGAGATGGTGTTCGACGCCCACGACCGGGCGTTCGCCCTGTTCAAAGGCACCTGCACTCGCGGCATCTACGACAACATGAAGACCGCGGTAGAGACGATCTTCGTCGGTAAAGGGCGTCTCTACAACCGCCGCTTCTTGCAGATGTGCAGCCACTATCTGGTCGATCCGGTCGCCTGCACGCCAGCGTCGGGCTGGGAGAAGGGGCAGGTCGAGAACCAGGTCGGGCTGGTCAGGGAACGCTTCTTCACGCCGCGGCTGCGGTTCAAAAACCTCGACGAGTTAAACGCCTGGCTGCTCGACAAATGCATCGCCTACGCCAAGGCTCATCGCCATCCGGAGTTGGTTGATCAGACGATCTGGGACGTGTTCGAAGCCGAACGCCCCAAGCTCGTTCCCTATGCCGGCCGCTTCGACGGCTTCCATGCCGTGACGGCGTCGGTCTCGAAGACCTGCCTGGTGCGCTTCGACAACAACAAGTACTCGGTCGCAGCCAGCGCAGTCGGACGACCGGTCGAGGTTCAAGCCTATGCCGATCGCATCGTGATCCGTCAGGATGGACGCATCGTTGCCGAGCACCCGCGATCCTTTAGTCGCGGCGATACCGTCTACGACCCCTGGCATTATGTGCCGGTGCTCGTCCGCAAACCCGGCGCCCTGCGCAACGGTGCTCCCTTCAAGGACTGGGTGCTGCCGGCCGCGATCGAGCGGATCCGGCGCAAGCTTGCCAGCACCGACGATGGCAATCGGCAGATGGTCGACATCCTCAACGCGGTGCTGACTGACGGTCTCCCCGCGGTGGAAGCGGCCTGTGCCGAAGCGCTCAGTCACAGCGTCCATTCCGCAGATGTCGTTCTCAATATCCTGGCCCGGCAACGTGAACTCGCCCCACCGGCCAACATCATGACGCCGGCCGCACTGACGCTCCGTCATGCACCGATCGCCGATTGTGCCCGCTACGACAACCTCCGGAGGACCATCTGATGGAACGAACCCAAATCTTCGACCTCATGGGCGAACTCAAGCTCTATGGCATGAAGGCGGCCTTCGACGAGATCATGGCGATCGCTGTCAAACGCCAGCACGAACCTCAGCGCATTGTCGGCGACCTGCTCAACGCCGAGATCAATGAGAAGCAAGCCAGGTCGATCAAATACCAGCTCACCATTGCCAAGCTGCCACTTGCCAAGGACATCGCCGACTTCCAGTTCGATGGCACGCCAATCAATCAGACTCTCGTCAATGACCTCGCCGGCGGCGGCTTCATCGCCCAGCAACGCAACGTCGTACTGGTTGGCGGCACCGGCACAGGCAAAACCCACCTGGCCATTGCCATCGCCAGAAGCTGCATCCGCGATGGCGCTAGAGGACGCTTCTACAACGTCGTCGACCTCGTCAACCGGCTCGAGACCGAGACCCGCAACGGACGGCAAGGACGGCTCGCCGAGCATCTGACCCGGATGGACTTCATCGTGCTGGATGAACTCGGCTATTTGCCCTTCGCCCAGTCGGGTGGCCAGCTTCTGTTCCACCTCGTCAGCCGGCTCTATGAGCGCGCCTCCGTCATCGTGACGACAAATCTCGCCTTCGGCGAATGGCCGAGCGTGTTCGGCGACGCCAAGATGACCACCGCGCTGCTCGACCGGTTGACCCATCACTGTGACATCGTCGAGACCGGCAACGACAGCTGGCGGTTCAAAAGCCGAGACGACGATCACGCCACCCGCGCTCGTCTCGCCTCCGCTATCCCGGCCAGCTCCGACGAGACGAGCGCTACCAGCAAACATCGCCGCGCAAAGGGGTCAAAATTGGACGCCGATGAGGGGTCAAAGTTGCAAGCCGATTGACAATTAGGTTCTTGTTCTGGTTATCGACCATCCATGGGTAGAAAGAGAAATAGTCGCCGTAGAGCGGTCCCATGTTGCGCTGGTGCTTGAGCGTCAGCGCCCACGCCATAGGTATGACGCACATCGCTATTGCATCGCGGAAGCCCGAGATGGCCGCTATGGTCCGATAGGTGTCGGGCTTGTCGTTCCGCCAGAGGATGACGGCCGGCTCGACTGGAACGCCGAACTCCGTCTTAAATCGACCAAGGAAGCTCCGGAATCGCCGGTTGCGCGACATCTCTTGAACGCGCTGGTCCGTGACAGGAGCAACGGCGAAACCATCAACCTCGATTGCTTCCTGAAGCCTGATGTTCGGCAGCGCAAACATCGGCTGCCATGGCTGAACTCTTCGGGTTGATCTCGCCATTTCACCCAAGCTCAGTCGAGTCAGTGATAGCGTCGAGGCTCGTCTCCATCTTGTCCAGCTCACTGTAGACGGTGAGGAACAGGACAGCAGCGCCAGTTAGGGACTCCATTGCTCTCTCAGGGATGGCGCCTTGCGGGTAGAACGTCAGAACCTGGCCCTCGTGCTTGCCGAAGTAGACAACCGCTCCGAGCCCGTTTGGATGAACGATCTCGCACAGGTGGTCGTACGCCTCCCGGTACGTCTCAACCTTCTTATTCATCTTGTCGATTTGGCCGAGAATTTGCGGCGCTTTGTATTCCGGACCTTCCTCCAGGAAGGCAGGTAACCGCGTGGCGAAGGCGTACTTGTTTGTCAGGTCGGCCAATCCGGCGTAGTCCCCAGCTTCGCAGAGAGCCTGAAGCTTGGTCGAGTAATCGCAGAAGGCGGCAACGTTCTCGTAGATCGCCCTTGTGGCCATCTCGGTCATCAGCGGGCGTCCGGCGCGGAATTCAGCAACGCCGCCTTCCACAAACATGAGCATGCGGCGCAGATGGGCTTGGATGAAGCAACGCGCCAAGGCTGGCGCATACAGCCCCTTTGGCGGTGAGCCAATCACCATGGTATCGAGCAGCTTCGCCTGCAAGCGCTCGATCGCCTGGTTGGTGAGCGACAAGAGGCTGCCGGGCATCTCTGGCGGGCAGTCAGATATGAGGAATAGCGGCATGTCTTGCCAACCCAGCGCGCCCTGTGTGCATAACTACGGGGTGAAAAGCGGAAAAGCTGCGACGAAAAAACGAGCGGACGGTAAGCCGGTTGGCAAGCCGATTCAACCCGGCGCGAGCGGCAATAAGGGCGGCCGACCATCCGATTACAAAACCTGAGTACGCAGATCAGGCCGCGAAGCTAGTTCGCAGACTGATAAGCTTTCTAACAAAACGGAGTCAGTTGCCGACTGATAAGGAAAGGCCGCAAAGCTTATCAGTCTGCAAGATTCCATAACGTCTCATATACGACGGACGGAGGGAGCGACGCTTTGGCCAAACCTCGGCGTCGTGTAGCCGAAAATGTCTTCAAGGCTCCCGATGGAAAGCGGCGACTGCCCACCCGGGAATGCGGAGGAATCGGCCACTGCAACAACGGTTTCTTGACAGAAATCCATCCCTGCTGCCGGGGCCTGGCAGATTTAGACTAAAATAGTGTGCCTGGGCGCAATGGAGCTGTGGACTAAGTGCCCTCAGAAGTTGTAGTAGTGCATATTGATTAGGCAGAATTTGACGGGGTCGATATGGCTGAGAAATCAAAAATTGTGCTTTCGCTTGGCGCAGCGCTCGCATCTCTAACCGGAATGTCGGTTCAGGGGGCCGAGGCCAAAGCAGTAGCCAACGACGCGAGCGCGGCTGCGGCCGAAAACACCGCCATCAAGCCTGAGCCGAACGCTCACTATCAGGTTGGCAAAGACCTTCTTGGGTTCGTAATGACGAAGCAGGCCGACGGCACCATTGTCGCCCAGCATTCCTCCCACGCGTCGCATGCTTCACATGCGTCCCATGCCTCAAGCCGCTAAACTTCCTCCGGCGTCTCCCGTCGAGGTAGCTGTCGATTTTGATTCAAGCGTCCAAAGCCTCAGTGCTTTGGACGCGGCAGCCTATCGTCTGATCGGAACGGCGACCTGTCGGATTGACCGGGCTGGAGACCGTTACGTCTGCCGCCTAACTCCTTCCGTCAGCCCACAAAGGGGCGCTGTGCTGACTTCGGACGATCTGAAGGAACGATTCCTGAATGTGGTCGCCGATGAAAATCTGCGGGCTCGTGTCGCTGAGAAAACGGATGGCGTTCGGAACGTCATTCTTGCTCTTGCTTTTGGAAGTCTGGCCGCCACCCAGAATGATGCTGAATAAAGTCCGGCCGGAGTATCATGGCGCGCTTTTTACCTCCTGAAGTCTTCAGTGCGGCAACAGAAACTATTTCGTTGCTGCCGTTCAATCTTGAGCGCACCGGAACAAGCCAGTATCTCGTCGCTAACATGGTGGGTGATTTCATTCGCCTATCGGAAGATGAGCTAAATAGGCTGGTCGACCTTCGGCTACGGCCCGGCGACGGCCTTTACGAAAAGGCCTATGCCGCTCATCTGGTCACCGGGATCGACCAGAAAGGTCAACGGCAACTTTTGGCGGCTCGGCTGAGAAGCCGGATGTCGTTCTTGCAGCAGACAACGCCACTCCATATTTTTGTCGTAACGTTGCGGTGCGAACACTCTTGCCCTTATTGCCAGGTCTCGCGTCAGAGTACCGACCGCTCGCGCTTCGACATGAGCGAAGCAACGGCGATGCATGCGCTGGACATAGCCTTCGCTAGCCCGGCGGCACGAATCAAGATTGAGTTCCAGGGCGGGGAGCCGCTTCTCAATTTTCCGATGATCAAGACGATTGTCGCCGCCGCAAAGGCGCGGTCCAGCAAGAAGGTCGATTTCGTCATCGCGTCAAATCTGGCGCTTTTGGACGATGCCGTTCTCGCATTTTGCAAGGCGAACAACATCTTGCTTTCGACCTCCCTCGATGGTCCTGCGGATCTACACAATAAGAACCGCCCGAGATCCGGTGCAAATAGCCACGAACTAGCCGTGGCGGGAATCAAGCGGGCGAAGGAAATCTTAGGCCCTGACAGGGTTGGAGCCTTGATGACCACCACCGAGGCGAGCCTCGACCGCGTCGACAATATCATCGGGGAATATCTGCAGTTGGGGCTGGACGGGATTTTCCTGCGGCCGCTGTCGCCGTTTGGTTTTGCCATTAAGACAAAGCAGTTCGCCAAGTACGACGCGCAAAAGTGGCTTGCCTTCTACGAGCGCGGGTTACGCCGAGTTCTAGAGATCAACCGACAGGGCACCCCGTTCCGGGAGTTCTATGCGGCGCTCCTCCTCACACGAATGCTCTCGGACCGCCCCATTGGCTACGTTGACCTGCGCAGCCCGGCGGGCGCCGGGCTTGGTGCACTGGTCTACAATTACGACGGCAGCGTTTTCGCGTCGGATGAAGGCAGGATGCTCGCCGAAACGGGAGACGACGCGTTCCGACTCGGTCACGTCGATCACGACAGCTACAATTCTCTCATCCTGTCGGACAAACTGATCGCCGCAATATCGTCATCGCTCACTCAGTGCGCACCAGAATGCTCGACCTGTGTGTATGAGAGCCACTGCGGGGCGGATCCCGTTTACCACCATGCCACGCAGGGAGACGCCCTGGGTATCAAGCCCCTTTCGGCCTTTTGCGCCCGGCAGAAAGGTATCATGGGCCTGCTGCTCGAAATTTTAGAAAACTCTCCGGAAGACGCGGCGATCTTGCGACGGTGGGCTACCGCATGACCCTCCCTCTCTATGGCACAGCCTCGCGGAGCGCTGGGTTTTGCTCAGATAAAGCTCGCTCGGTCATTAGGCTCCGGTCAATCGACAGCACCGGCGAGCGCGGCATGGCGGATTTCGCACTTGCCAGAACGCGAGACGAAATTTGTCACGCGATAGAAGCGGACTGGGCGTCAATTCTTGTCATTTCCGATGGCTCGATCCGATTTCTCCGGCACGTTCAAAGGACGGTTAGTCGCGGTGTCGTCGAAATATGATTATTTCGCGGACGGCGACGTCATCGGGTTCGATCATGGGTCGAAGAAATTTCGTACGATGTACCGGCGGAATTCGGCGCACAATTCGTTTTTGGTCACGGAGCGGTGCAACAATTACTGCTTAATGTGCTCGCAACCGCCGAAAGACGTCGATGACCGGTGGATCCTCAACGAAATCAAAGAAAGCCTGCCTCTCATCGACCCGGAAACTCCCGCCCTGACGTTCACCGGCGGAGAGACGCTGTCGGACTGGAAGGATTTCATCGCTATCCTGAAGGAGTGTCGCGACCGGCTTCCGGCGACCGCTATCCAGGTGTTGACGAATGGCCGGGCGTTCGCCAACTCAGAGATTGTAGATGCCTGGAAAGACGTTGGGCACCCTAAACTGATGGCCGCCATCCCAGTCTATGCCTCGGTCGATCGTATCCACGATCACGTTGTGCAGGCCAAGGGCGCTTTCGACGAAACCGTGCTAGGCATTCTCAAGCTCAAAGACCGGGGCCAGCGCGTCGAAATACGTGTCGTGCTGCATGCGCTGACCGCGCCGATCATCGAGGACACGGGCCGGTGGATTGCCCGCAATCTGCCGTTTGTCGATCACGTCGCATTGATGGGCCTCGAAAACACAGGCTTTGCCGTTGCAAACGATGCGATGCTTTGGATGGATCCTATGGACTACGGCGACGGCCTCGCCCTGGCCGTTGATCACCTGAGTGCCGCTGGCGTCAACGTGTCGGTTTATAACCTGCCGAAATGCGTCCTTCCGAAGTCAGTATGGCCCCATGCACTCCAGTCGATCTCGGACTGGAAGAACGGCTTTGTCGACGAATGCGATCGGTGTGACGAGAAAAGTACGTGCAGCGGCTTCTTTACGACCGGACGTCCGCGGTTCAGCCGCGGCGTACGCGCAATTATTTCACGAAGGCATAAATTGAGCCCCGCAGCGGATTAGCAGGCACGGAATCAGGAGAATTGACATGAAGATTCATAATGGTTTGCTTATCGCCGTTGCTGCTGCATGCAGCATCTCCGTAACGCCGGCCCTCGCCAAGACCGCAAAAGAGTGTACTGCCGAATGGCGTGCCGATAAGGCCGGGATGCAAGCCCGCGGCGTAACGGAAAAAGCGTACGTTGAACAATGCAAGGCGGGTGCGGCGCCAGCGGCTTCCGTCCCTCCGCCAAAGCCGACCGCTGCAACGCCTTCGACCCCAGCAACGCCGCCACCCTCAACCAGCACCTCGTCTTCCTCAAAAACTGCCAAGGAGTGCATCGCCGAATGGCGGGCCGACAAGGCGGGCATGCAAGCCCGTGGCGTCACCGAAAAGGCCTATGTCGAGCAGTGCAGGGCTGGCGGCGCTATGCCGGGCGCGACCGCTCCCGAACCAAAGCCAACCGCCGCTGCGCCCTCGCCGCCGGCGAGCCGCCCCGCACCAACCGCGACGCAGGCTGCGCCAGCCCAAGCGCCGCAAAAGCCGGCGCCCACGACGACTGCAGCACCGGTTCCGTCTCCGGCACAGCAACCATCTCCATCCAGAGACAACGCAACGCTGGAGGCGGGACAGTTCGCCGACGAGGCGTCTGCCAAGGCCCGCTGCCCGGCCGACACAGTCGTGTGGGTCAATCTGCCGTCAAAGGTCTATCACTTCGCCGGAACCAAGAGCTACGGCGCCACCAAGCGCGGCGCCTATATGTGCGAAAAGGAAGCGATCGCCGCTGAAGATCGGGCCTCGAAGACCGAGAAACATCCCTGAGGTGAAATCCAAAAGGGGTTGCACAGGGAGACATCCTGCATGTTTCGGTTTGCTGTTCTCGTTAGCGCATGTCTCGCTAGCGCAAGCTGGGCCGCTGCGGAGACGATCGACGTAAAATATTATGGCAAGCTGGATCTAGCGCCCTTCGCCTGCGCCGATATCTCGCGGAGCAGCTTCATCAACCGAGCATGCTACGACAAAACCCAGCAGTTTATGGTCGTGCAACCAAGATCGATCTATTATCCCCATTGCGAGATGCGCGCAGCGACCTTTGAGGCCTTTCTGACGGCCCCATCGATGGGCAATACTATAATGCCAACGTCAAAGGCTCTGGCTCAGACGGTCCTTTTGATTGTCGGACGCATCGCGTTCCAAAATATTAGATGCTCTCTGGAGGTCCAGAGGCCGACTCTTTCCATACCAACGCATACGCGAATGCTGCTCGTCAAAAATGCTTGGCAGCAAGAAAGCCCGAGCAGAACCAGTAGGGGGCCTTCTTGCCAAGGAATAAACCAAAGGTTTAATCGGGCATCTTTAGTACTTGACGTGCCGCACAAGTGCTGCAATTTGCTTTAGTTTTCTTCTTTGATGAGTTTGGGTGAACGAAATGCGCAGAAGTCTCCGCGCCTTCGGGTTTTGTCTTGTTTCCTGTCTTGGGTATGCGGCTGCAATTTCGTCGTGTCACGCCCAAGGGGCTCGAGACATGATCAATGTTTTCGGTGCGATCATGCAGTCTGCGATTGTCGAGGCTACGCAAGCAGAGTGGCGTAAGATTGGATCAGCGAGCCAAGCGTGCGTGGATGGTACTCTTCGACAACGAGGCCTCAACCTTCAGACACTCGTGAGCAACGGCGTAACGCCTTCGGATAGCCGGATCGCGAACATTGTCACGAATTGCCGATCTCAGGCAGACGCGCAGCAATTTGCCAACGTTAGACTTCAGCCGCCCAACGATGCCGTTCGGACTGATGCGCCACGATCCATGCAGCCTTCCAAATACCGCGTCGACAAAGTTGCCCTGGGTAGCATTGTAGAATTCGAGTCGGCAAACTATCGAGAGTATCAGTGTAAGCCGAGTGACCAATTTTCGGGATTTACGTGGTGTCAGAAGCAACGAAACGAACGAGCACCGCGAGGGGATTACTTGTCGTCCTACAGCCTCTTGCATAGCCAAGATGGGCGCCTTTCATATCTAAATCGATATCTTGAGCCGGCTTTCTTCGACCCTGGCGAGGTCAGTGGGGACATTGAGCGGTTGACGCGCGCGTTCGGAGAGCAACCACGAACCATCGAGATGCCGCGAAACATCCCCAATGTATCGGGCGTCATCGCGTATTGGGGCGCAGCCTCGCTTGATCCGTTGGATGCGAGTGCTATCGCTGCGTTGGCAGGCGGCCGCAGCCCGGGTGGAATTCTGATAGACTTCGTCGGCGACTTCCAGCAATCAATCCGTCAGAAGCTTCCGATCTATCGCGTGTCCGGCGGCGCGGGCTTTGTTTGGGCCGAAAGCCACGATTCCGACGGGCGCGGCCGGCTGCGATTCTTTGCGATAGACGCGTCAAGCCTTTCAAATAGCCCAACTTCAGAGGCCACGCAGGAGGCATCAACAGCGACGCCAACCGATCCGTGGAAGGATTGTCAGTCTTCAAGACCTGAAATGCGGCTTACAGGCTGTACTAAGGTAATTGGGGCGAAAGGCCTTGACCGCGTCCGACTAGCTGATGCTTTCGACGGCCGCTGTTCCGCCTACAATCAGACACAGCAGTATCAGTCTGCGCTAGCGGACTGCAAAGCCGCGATTGATTCGAATCCGAGGTATTCGTACGCGTATGCCAACCTCGGCGCCAGCTATCTAGGTCTCAATGACACGGCGAATGCCCTGACGTCGCTGGACAAGGCCATCGCCCTCAAGAGCAACTTTGTGTGGTCTCGTCTTAGCCGTGCTAAAGCTCGCGCTGCCGCGGGTTCAACTCAAGAGGCACTCCAAGACTACCAATACGCCCTGCTAATAGAACCATCTAACCAAGCCGCTAAAGACGGCCTGCTGAGCTTAGTGGCGCCGGATACTGCGACACAGACGGCCGAACCGTGCCTTTCGGCACCAATAGACGGCAACTTGGCCGCCACGGGATCTGATGTCTCGCCACTTCGAAAGTTCGACGTGACGATCAGAGAAATATCATCGGTCGTCCAAAATTATCGAGAGCAATTGACTCGCTCGCAGGCCAAGGTCGATCGGTTGTCGCGGGACAAGGACGCCGGCGAACGAAAGCAGCAAGCTCTCGCGGGTTCGGCAGAAGATCGCAAAAAGTTGCTCAACGATGTCCAGCGAATGACGGAGGCCGTAGCAGAGAGCCAATCGAGATTCGACGATGTTGCACAGCGGTTTTCCGAACAGGAAGACAAGTTGCATCGGCTCGAGGCAACCGGGGGCAATAGGCCGCTATTGAAGGAACTTCAGCAATCATTCGCAAAGTTGCGCGCGGCCCGCGCAGATGCCGAGCGAGAGCTCCACCGGAAAATCGGCGACCGCGATGAAGCGGTTTCGAACGCTCAGCGACGAGCAGCGGAGATGGCGGCGCCGTTGGCCGACATCAGGAAGATCGACGTCGCCAAGGACGATGCTGAAAGCTGCATAAGACAAATCAAAGCCGGTATTGACGCCCTCGATCAGAAGGCCGACGACCTTCGGCAGAAGGAGCGGGGTCAGGCTGCTGCAGCATTGCGGCTGAACGGGGAACATCTACTCACCGACCTGACTGAATTCGCGCAGAAAAATTCGAGCCTTGTTCCGCTGGAGATCGGTCCGCTTGTTGCCACGTTGAAAGGGGCGTTGTCCGGTCCGGACAACGAAAAAATATCGAGTGCGTTTGACAATCTCCAAAAGCGCCTCGATGAAGTTCCCGAGTTCAAGCGGTACCGCACGTCCAGGGAGGAGGCTAGACAGCAGGCCGCCAAATCCGAGCTGGACCAACTTCAAGACACCGCTCGGACCATATCGGAGTTCATCGCGAGCTACGTGCGAGCAAATATAACGTCGGATGCCGCACAGGATTTGCTCAAAGTCCGTTCGCGAATGCTTGATGCGCTCGCTGAACCTGACGCTGAGTCGTTGAAGGCCGCCATTGCACAAGCCGAAAAGGATCTCGAGAGGCTTCACGTCGAAGTAGCATATCGCGAATATCGCGGAAAACATCCAATACAAAGCCGCAAGGAGTTGCCTGCCGCGACGGACCGAAATCGCTATCTTGTGCTGGGCCCGCTCGATGAAACGCTCGTCCTGGTCAACGAGAGTGGACGCGCAGGGGTCGTTCGCAACCTGCGGGGTGACCTTGTGTTTGACAACGGTAAGGCAGCGATGTGCTTTGCACACGACGACAATCTTGACGCTTTCGCCACTTTAGAGCTGAAAAAGAAGATTACTGACCAGGGTGCGCGAACACTTAACGTACTCGCCGGAGTTTGCCAGCCGGCTGATCTCGACAAGTATGATCTGATTGGGGTTAACCGGGGCCTCCTCGCTACGGCCTCTCCCGAAATCGCTGCTTCGATCCTCGCCGCATCCGATAAGGGCGACTTTACCTTGCTCACGAGTATTAGCGAACGAGAGCTTCAAGTCGCCCGAAACGGCGATAGCATTAGAAGCTTGCAGTTAGAAAATGACTTGTTGAACAAGGCTATTGACGGCTTCGGCGTGGTCGTCGTGAAGAACAGCAACTCCGTGGTCTGCCAAACGGTTGCAAGTCAGCAAAAGGCTCATGAATCATTACTGTCACGCAACGCGGACCGCTTTCAATTGGAGTTTGGTGCGCCAGCGTCGACGATTTCGACCTCGATCGACAGTGCATTCGTGGCTGCGAAGAGAGGTCAGTGCGGTGCGATCTATGGAGCAGCTAAAGACCTACGAGAGCTAATTACGAGTTTGCAACGAGACAAACTCAGCTATCATGTCGTGCCGATTTGGTTTTCAGCCGGAGACGTTGACACCGAGCAGACTAAGATTGCGGATCGCGTGGCCGGCGAGATGCGCGCGCAGGCGGCGCTAGAGCAAAAGAAGCGCGATGATCAGGTGCGCCGCGAGGCCGAAAGGAAGCAAACTGACTCTGAGAAAACTGAGCGCGAGGCGCAGCTGAGGCAACAAAATGGGTCTCTCGCTCGCGGCATGACCGACTCAATCCTCTCAAGGATGAAGACGTTTTCGTCAGGTACCGGCGATGGAACGCGGGTCGCGCAAGAGTGGCCTACCTTGGCAAGGTGGTTTGGTGATCAGAGACGCCAAGAGTGGGAGCTTGAATCCGTTAGTGGAGATCTCCTGGACTTTGGCGTCGTTGAATGGAAGAATCGGGTGCTGGAGGCAGGATTTGTTGCTGTGCGCTTCAAGATGAAGCAGCGAGGGCTGGGAGAGTACCAGGAGAAGTGCTTTTCCGTTGGCTATACAGCCGACCATGAGTTTGATGTTGAGCGCGACCCGATAGCAGTCCCTTGCGAGGACGAGAGCTCTGTGAACAGGTATAAGGTAGCACACAGTTTCACGAGCAAATGGTTTGCGCACTAAGACGGTTGGCAACCGGCAAGCAATTGATCGGGGAGTCAGTTGGGGGCTGAAAGTTTGCCCGCGAATGGCATCAGTTCGCGGACTGATAAGGAAACTAACAAAACGGAGTCAGTTGGCGCACTGATAAGGTAATTGTACAAAGCTTATCAGTCTGGCGCGAAGCTCGCATCCGCGACCGCAAGCCGCCATCAGCCGAACGACGGTCCTGGCGAGAGCCTAACCCATCCGTCCTACATGGCTGGGAGGCGGAATGGCCTCGTATCTCAGGACATCGGTTTACTGTCTCCCGACCGATCGTCGCTCACTGTGTCTACGGCCCGGGCGTGGTCCGTCCATGCTGCCCGTGGGCGGTACGACCTCTATTCGAGATACACTGGCTCGTTATCGCTCGTCAGGTCGACGATTCGCAGTGCTTCTGAGGCCCGGTTTAGACTGCTGGAGTCTTGAATTGCGTACGCTGAACCCTCCATTCAACGGCTCGACTAGTCGTTCCGATCCACTTCCTGTTGCGCCTCCTATAGCCCATTCGGCAAATCAAGTCTCATCTGCGCCACATCCGACACTGGATCGAAGCGCTCGCAATGATGTTTCAGGCAATGGTTTGTCCATTCGGGTGGATAGGTCGAGATCAGTTCTGCGGAGCCGATTGTTCGTTCACGTCTTCTGTCCAAGGACCGCGACAGTCGGTTCAACCCGCACATCCGGACACGGCCTTCGTTCTGCGTGGGCCGGTTCTGAGCGAACTCGGCGGCAGCTGTCCATCAAATCCAGCATCAATGTGCTGCCCCTTTCGACTCAGGTAAGGCGCGCGGAACATCGCCGACATCGTCAAGGTCAGGCGCCTGGCCGTATCCCATGCGTTTCATCTGCTCATGTACCTGCGCCATGTCAGCGTCACTGAGGCGCGGCGGCTCGCCGATAGCCAACGCATGGACATACATTTTCGCCAGCGTCTCCACTTCCACTGCAAGCCAAAGAGCCTTTTCAAACGTCTCGGCCGCCACGAGCAAGCCGTGATGGCCAAGCAGGCAAGCGTTGCGATCTTCGAGTGCCCTGAGGGCGTAGTCTGATAGTGCCTGCGTGCCGAAACAAGCATAGGGCGCACAACGGACATCGTTGCCACCCGCAACTGCGACCATATAGTGGAAGCAGGGGATGCCACGCTCGTGAACGGCGAGAGTTGTGCTGAAGGTCGAATGCGTATGGAGCACGACGTTGACGTCTTCGCGCGCTCGCAGAATATCGCGGTGAAAGCGCCATTCGGATGAAGGCCGATGGTTGCCCTGGTAATTCGCGGCAAAATCCATCGCAATAATATCTTCTGGCTGCATCCGATCATAGGGCAGACTGGTAGGCGTGATCAGCATGCCGCTTGGGATCCGGTGCGAAAGATTGCCGGATGTGCCCTGATTCAGTCCGTTTCGATTCATCTGCCTGCAGGTATCGACAATGCCTTGCCGGAGATCAGCATGAGTGTGGCCCGTCATAAGGCGGGCTCCGAGAAAGCGATCCAGGACTGATAGGCGGTGGAAAGGCCGCGCGGGTCGACCCCATCGTTGCTAAGCGATGTGACAGCTTCAAGTACTACGCTCGAAACCGGCAGAGTACGCGAGAATCGCCGCCACAGCAGCGCGGCAGCCAAGCGCCGTTCCGTGCGGGGATTGACTGACCCAGACGCCCTGCGAGGGACGCAAGGTTGCAAGGCAGCGGGCGAAGGGCAAGTTTGCGGCAAAACCACCATCGATGACTATGCATTTTGAGCTCTCAAGCGCATCAAGGCAGCGGTTTGCGCTGAACGCCGCATACAGCACTGCCAATGCCTGCCGTTCGGCAGGCGTTTCGGGAGGCGGTCCTATGACCCGTCCGCGGTGAGCCGCGCCCTGAAATAATCCATCATCGCCAATGAATGAGGGGAGCGCGAGGGTCCCCCTCGACAGCACGGTGGGCAATGCGGCAAGAACGGCCGCATCGGTAGCACGATCTTCCCCGCGGATCAGGTCGTATTCGCGGCCGGTGGCGATCAATGTCGAAGGTGCGTTCTCACCATCGACATCGATATTGAGAACCATCGCGCGCGCGCAATCGATTTTGTCCAACGAGAGGCCGCGCTGAAAGCCGATCATCCAGGTACCAGTCGACAGGATCGAGGCATCTGCCATGCCGGCGGCCTTGTAGCGAAACAGGTTGGCATTGGAATCATGCACGCCACAGAGGATTTCGGTCGATTGCGCCAGGCCGGTGCGCTTGGCCGCGGACTCCGAAACGGTCCCCAGCACCGCACCGGCGGGTACGCGTTCGGGCAGCAGATGGCTCCAGCCGCGCTTGCGCATAAGAGAAGAAGGCTGATGGTATATGAGGTCCCAGATATGGCTCTGGGCCGCGAGCTGCGAGCTTTCACTGGCCGCACGTCCGCCAAGCCGCAAGGCGAAAAACTGCGCGGTGGTCAGGTAGGCTTTTGCGCGGGCGAATTCCACGGGATATGCGCTTTCCTGCCACAGCAGCTGCTTTCCGAGCCGCATCGCGCCTCCGATTCCGCAGAACACCTCATCGTAACCGGGCGCGATCCGGGCATATGCTTCATCAATTGCCGGCGGAGAGACAGCATCATAGTCCATCATCGGCAGCACTGGCGTATCACCGTCGACAAGAACTGCGCCGCATCCATGTGCAGCCACGATCACGGCGCCAATGGCATGGCGTCGAGACACCACGGCAAGGGTATCGAGAAGCCAATCTTCTAGCCCGGCAAGATCATAGGCGAGGTACGAGCCCTGAGTCATCGACACATTCGGAATCGCAAGTGTTTCGAGCGGCCAGCCGTCATCGCTCGCCACTAGCAGCTTGATATTGGTCTTGCCAATGTCGAGAACCGCGATGGGGGGCGAGCCGATCGAACTCATCATCGCTGGCTACCGCGGCGCCTTGCCAGCGAAATGAGGAACCGCCGCGACGGCAATCAAGATTCCACCCCAGATCGCCAGCGTGAGGAATTGGCTGAGGTTCAAAAGGTTGAATGCCGAGGAGATCACTTGAAGGATGATCAGCGCAAGCAATAGCCCGCCGACTTTTCCGAAGCCACCAAACGGATCGATGCCGCCGAGGACGGCCGCGAGAATGGTGACCAGCAGATAGCTCTCGCCGTATGCCGCGTTGGCCGAATTGAAACGTGCCAACATGACCACCGCTGCTGCGCCCGCGAGCAGGCTGGAAAGCACATAGAGTTTGAGGAGAACGGCGCGGGTATCGACCCCGGAGTAGCGGGTTGCTTTCTCGTTCGAGCCGATCATGTAAACCTTTGCCCCGAACGGCGTCGCGTTCAGCATCAGCGCGACGGGCAAGGCGCAGAGCGCAAGTACGATCAGAGCAAAGGGTACCCCAAAAACCGTTCCATTGCCGATAAACACGATGGGCTCCGGAAATCCGGAGATGACGTTACCGCGCGACAGGCCGATCGCGACGCCCTTGCATAGTGTCATCGTGCCGAGCGTGGCGAGGATCGGCGAAACGCCGAGATAGGCGATGACGAAACCGTTGAGGAGGCCGACCAATGCGGCCACTGCAAACCCTGCAGCGATCGCCAGCACTTGAATGCCGACCCAGGCAAAGCCCTGACTCCCTGGGATGTAGTGCGTCAGCAGGGAAGGCGATGGTCAGTCCGGACAGATTGGCGGTCGCGATGATGGAGAGGTTGAGCCCACCGGATAGCAAGGCCAGCATCATTGCAAGCGAGAGGATGCCGAGTTCTGGCATCTGGAAAGCCATCGATTGCAGCGTGTTGACCGAGAAGAACCGGTCGCCGATCATGATCGCGAACGCCACCCAGAGCGCGAGCAACAGCAGGGTGAGGGTGGCGACAGTGCCGCTGCCAGCGAGGCCTACCATGCGCCGGCGAAGTGAGAGGGCGGGCGCATTGCTCATCGGCGCGCGCTCCGGGTTCGCCGCTCTCGCTGCGACCAGGCGGTTGCTGAGACCGAAATGAGGATAACCAAACCGATGAAGAACGGCGACCAGTAGGACGATACGCCCAGCAAAATGATTCCATTTTGGAGCACCGCGAGCAATGTCAGGCCCAAAAACGTGCCGAGGACGGTGCCGACGCCCCCCATCAGGCTGAAGCGCGTCTTCTGAGGTGGCTGCGGCCGGACCTACGGGGCCCGGCGCGTCTGGAGAGACCTTCTGGCAGACGGCGTCGAGTGCGGTCTGCATCGGATCGAGCGGCTGATGCGCCTGCAGGCCTTGCGGGCGCGGCCACGCCGCCGGCGCCTGCCGAAAGACGAGGGCGACCGCCAGATCGCGAACGTGCCGGCGAACCTTCTTGATCGTCAGTTTGTGGCCGAGCGGCCGAACCAGAAGTGGATCGCCGACTTCACCTACATCTGGACCGCCGAGGGCTGGCTCTACGTGTCGGCCGTGATCGATCTGTTCTCGCGACGGGTGGTCGGCTGGTCGATGAGCACAAGCATGACAGCCCAGCTGGTTGCGGACGCACTGCTGATGGCCGTCTGGCGGCGCGGCAAGCCGGACGCCCTGATGCATCACTCCGATCGCGGCAGCCAATACGTCAGCGAACAGTTTCAGCGCCTGATGGCCGACAGCGGTATCGTTTGCAGCATGAGCCGGTCCGGCAACGTCTGGGACAACGCGGCGATGGAGAGCTTCTTCTCGTCGTTGAAGACAGAGCGCACAGAGCGCAAGACCTATCGCACCAGGAACGAGGCAAGAGCGGATGTGTTCGACTACATCGAGCGGTTCTACAATGCCGTCCGCCGTCACTCGACGATCGGATACCTCAGCCCTGTTGAGTTCGAGCGCAAGGTAGGATTAGCTTAACCGGGTGTCCATCAAACCGGCAGCAGCTCAGTCATCCCGTTAGCCCGGCAAGGTTCATCAACATGCGAAATGCGATCGACAAGATCGCCAAGCTTACGACACTCGCCGTCCAGATCAGGACCAGCCAGCCGATCCGCCACGGCCAGGTTGGCAAGGAAGTTCGCCGCTCCATCAGTGATAACCCTCGCCGATCCTCACCTTGCCGCGGAACACGTAGTAGGCCCAAGCCGTGTACCCGAGGATGAAGGGAATAACGAACAGCGCACCTAGCAGGGCGAAACCCATGCTTTGGGGCGGCGATGCGGCGTCCCAGATGGAAATCGCCGGCGGGATGATGTGCGGCCACAGACTGATGGCGAGCCCGCTGTAGCCGAGAAAGAGCAGGAGCAGCGCCAGCAGAAAGGGCGTAGCATGAGTGTCGCGTTTCAGCGTATGGAAGATCGCCCACGCCACAAGCAACACGAGGAGCGGAACGGGTGAGAAGAACAGGAAGTTCGGTAGCTTGAACCATCGCGCCGCCACATCAGGATGTGAGAGCGGCGTCCAAAGGCTGACGATGGCTATCGTGAGCAACAGGACGAGTGTTGCGGCTCTAGCGAGAACCTTCATGCGACGCTGTAACGCGCCTTCGGTTTTCATGATCAGCCAGGTCGAGCCAAGCAGCGCGTAGGCCACCAGGAGGCCAAACCCGGTGAACAGGCTGAATGGTGTGACCCAATCGAACGTGCCGCCGGCATACGAGCCGTCCGTGACGGCAATGCCGTTGATGAAGGCGCCCAACGCAACGCCTTGGCAGAAGGTGGCGAGGTACGAGCCAAAGGCGAAAGCCTTGTCCCAAAACGGTCGATGGGATGCGTCCGCCTTGAAGCGGAATTCGAACCCGACTCCACGCCAGATTAGGCCAGCGAGCATGAACATCAGTGGAAGGTAGAGGGCACTCAGGATGACCGAATAGGCGAGCGGGAAGGCCGCCATCATCGCCGCGCCGCCCAGAACCAGCCACGTCTCGTTGCCGTCCCAGACTGGCGCGACCGTATTGACCATCACGTCGCGATGCTCGCGATCAGGAATGAACGGAAAGAGAATGCCGATACCCAGATCGAATCCGTCCATCACGACATACATCATCAGGCCAAAGCCGATAATCAGTGCCCAAAGAAGGGGAAGATCGATGCCCATCTCGCTAGACCTATTTCTGTTTAGGGGGTTCAATCGCAAGATCGACATCGTCGGGAGCCGCCGAGAGGGGCCGTGCTGGACGCAGCGACTGCCCGCGCCGGTGCGGCGCACCTCCGGCTTCCGCTTCGTCAGGCCCCTTAGCGACCAGCTTCAGCATGTAGCTGATGCCTGCGCCGAACACGGCGAAGTACATGACGACGAAGACGATCAAAATTAGTGAAAGGGCCACGACGGAATGATTCGAAACGGCATCTTTCGTGCGCAGCAGTCCGTAGACGACCCAGGGCTGGCGCCCGATTTCCGTCGTCATCCAGCCGGCAAGAATCGCAATCAGCCCTGTCGGTCCCATGAGCAAGGCAAAGCGCAGGAACAAGCTCGACTTGAACAGGCGCCGGCGCCAACGCAGCCACAGGCTCCAGACGCCGAGCAGGACCATTAGCAGGCCGAGTCCGACCATAACGCGGAAGGTCCAGAACACGATTGTCGAATTGGGGCGGTCTTCCGGCGCGAACTGCTTCAAGCCCGGCACCTGCCCATGCAGGCTATGGGTAAGAATGAGACTTCCGAGATAGGGTACCTGTACGGCGTAGCGGGTCGTCTCGGCCTTCATGTCCGGCAACCCGAACAGGGTAAGTGGAACGCTCTGGCCGGGGGTGTTTTCCCAATGACCTTCCAACGCCGCGATCTTGGCAGGCTGGTATTTCAGCGTGTTGAGCCCGTGCGCATCGCCAAGCACGATCTGGAGGGGCGCCACGATCAGCACCATCCACATCGCCATCGACAGCATGGTGCGGATAGCCCGGCTCGAACGGCCCTGCAGCACGTGCCATGCGCCGGCCGCGCCTACGAAGAGGGCGGTGGCGAGATAAGCGGCCACGGTCATGTGGGCGAGCCGGAAAGGAAACGACGGATTGAAAATGATTTTCAGCCAATCGACAGGCACGAACCGGCCGTTGACGATCTCAAAGCCCTGAGGCGTCTGCATCCAGCTGTTCGATGCAAGAATCCAGGTCGCCGAGATGAGCGTGCCGATCGCCACCATGAGACTTGCGAAGAAATGCAGGCCGGGTCCCACCTTGTTCCAGCCAAACAACATGACGCCGAGAAATCCGGCTTCCAGAAAGAAGGCGGTGAGCACTTCATAGGCGAGCAGCGGACCGGTAATGCTGCCGGCTGCAGCCGAAAAATGGCTCCAGTTCGTACCAAACTCGTAGGCCATGACGAGGCCGGAAACCACGCCCATCGCGAAGTTCACCGCGAAGATTCTAGACCAGAAATGATAGAGCGTGCGGTACACCTCGTCCTTCCGCCATAACCATAGCGCCTCGAGAACAACGAGATAGCTCGCAAGCCCGATGGTGATCGCCGGAAAGATGATGTGGAAGGAAACCGTGAACCCGAACTGGATGCGCGCAAGCTGCAGTGGAGTTATCGCGAACATGCGAGCACTCCCTCCGCAACTCGCAGGGCGGGCCGCGGGCGATAGCTCGGAGCCGGGTTCTCCGCTTTGAAACATATCCTGGCTGCGCTCCTGACCTTGGTAAATGCACTGGCCTCAATTTGGCGCACGCGCTCGCTAGAAATCGATAATTCCCGCGCGAGCTCTTCGAGGGTCGGAGGATTCTCCGTCAGGCGCCGCGCCTCAAATATCCGCCGCTCGCGTTTCGTCAGGAGATCCAGCGCCGCCTGAAGCGCGCCGACCTGCCGGGCGCTTTCGTCATGCTCCGCGAGGATCAGCTCCGCGTTCGACGAATGATCGACCAGAAGATCCTGCCATTCCGCGCTGCCCTCGCCATCATTGACAGGCGAGTTCAACGACAGGTCACCGCGCAGGCGACGGTCCATCTCGATCACGTCGGTGGCATTGACGGTCAACCGCTGAGCGATAACTTCAGCTGTCAGCGGAGATAGTTCGGTTGTCCCGCTGGCAAGTCTGTTCATTTCACGTCGGAGGCGGAAGAACAGCTTCTTCTGCGCAGCAGTTGTTCCAATCTTGACCAGCGACCAGGAGCGCAGAATGTAGTCGTGTATGCTGGCTTTTATCCACCAGAGCGCATAGGTCGAAAAGCGCGAGCCGCGGCCAGGCCTGAAACGCAGCGCGGCCAGAACTAAACCGAGGTTCGCTTCTGAGGTGATATCCGCGAGCGGAAGACCATATCGCTTGTAGCGCCATGCCACGCTTGCCGCCAGCCTCAGGTGACTGGTGACGAGAGCGTCGGCAGCCGCGCGATCGCCGAGCTCCAGCCAGCGACGTGCAAGCTGTTGCTCTTGCTCCTCTTCGAGCAGGTCGTATCGCTTGATCGCCGAGGTGTATCCGTGCGAGTTGCTGCGCGCTGCTCCGTTGATTTCAAACTCATTAGGCGCGATAGCTGTGCTGCTGTCCTGCATATTCAGCTCCGATAGTTTTAGCCCGGCAAATGGACTGTAGGAGCGAGCGCAGGGGCAGAGACACTAAATAGGAATTTGGCAGATTAAATTTGCCTTTAATGTCGGCCAGATTGTCTGGCGTCGTCACAATCGTCGAGGTTCGCTGCGCCTCATTGCGAGGCGCAGTCGGTGCTCGTAACACTCTACGATTTCACGTGATGTTGACGGTCGGAGTAGCCTGCGGCTCGCGGCTGCGCCTGCTGGCGAAGAACTTCTGCAACCGATCAAGGTAGAGGTACACGACCGGGGTCGTGAACAGCGTCAGGACCTGAGAAAGAATGAGGCCGCCAACGATCGTATAGCCGAGCGGCTGTCGTATTTCGGATCCGGCGCCGGTGCCGAGCATCAATGGTACGCCGCCCAAGATTGCTGCCATCGTCGTCATCAAGATCGGCCTGAAGCGGAGCACGCAGGCCCGGTAGATGGATTCCTCTGAACTTGCACCTTCGTTGCGTTCGACCTCGAGCGCGAAGTCAACCAGCATGATGCCGTTCTTTTTCACGATGCCGATCAGTAGAATGATCCCGATGATAGCGATCACGCTCAGATCCATATGCACGGCAATCAACAAGAGCAGTGCTCCGATTCCGGCCGAGGGTAGGGTGGAGAGGATCGTGATCGGATGAATAAGGCTTTCATACAGCACACCCAGGATGATGTAGATCACCACCAACGCCGCCAGCACCAGAACCAGCTCGCCACCCAACGCCGCCTGGAATGCGTTCGCGTTGCCTTGGAATGTAGTGGTTAGCGAAGCCGGCTTGCCGCTCTGTTGCTCGAACTTCTGGATGGCAGCCACCGCGTCTCCGAGCGCCACGCCAGGCTTCAGGTTGAACGAGATAGTGGTCGATGGAAACATCCCCTGGTGATTGATGACGATCGGCGCTGCGGTGATCGTGCTGTTGGTAAGCGTGCTCAGCGGGACCTGCTGTCCGCTAGAAGAGTTGAGATAGATCTGCTGAAGCGCGGAGGGGCTGGTTTGGAAGCGCGGGAGCACCTCCAACACGACATGGTACTGATTAAGCGCGGTGAACATCGTGGAGACGATACGTTGACCGAAGGCATCATCGAGCGTGTTATCCACGCTCGCGGGTAAGATGCCAAAGCTCGACGCGACCTGACGGTTGACGGTTGCATTCAGGCGTGGTCCAGCGTTCTGCTGGTCGGTAGTTACGTCGGCAACTCCGGGAATGCTCCTGATTTTTTCCAGGAAAATGGCTGACCAGTGATTGAGCTCGTTGGAGTCGGCATCGGTCAAAGTATATTGATACTGGGTCTTGGACAGTCGCGCGCCCACGGTGATGTCCTGTGCGGCCTGCATGTACAGGGTGATGCCCTGCACGGCCGCAAGCTTGGTGCGGAGCCGGGCGATCACCTGGTCTGCATTGGCACTGCGCTGGTCCTGGGGCTTGAGTGCGATGAACATCCGCCCCTGGTTGAGAGTGGTGGTGCCTCCGATCTGGGCGCCGACAGAGGCGATGGCGGGATCCTTCAGAACGGTGTCGATCACAGCCTGCATGCGCTCCACCATTGCCGGATAGGAGATGTCCTGTGCCGCTTCCGCAATCCCCGTGATCATGCCGGTATCCTGCTGCGGGAAAAAACCCTTGGGAATGACCGGGTAGAGATAGCCGGTCAGGCCAATGGTGAGAAACAGCGTCATCAGCGTGATGAAGCGATGCCGCAGCGCTACCTTTAGTCCCGCGCTCGTACACCGAGAGCAGGCCATCGAAGCCGCGCTCGGATAGTCTGTAGAGCCAACCGTGCTCATGGCTCTCCGGCTTGAGGAGGTATGCGCACATCATCGGCGTGAGCGTCCGCGAGATCACCAGCGAGAGAACGAGAGAAACGCTTACCGTCATCGCGAACTCGCGGAACAGCAATCCGACATAGCCGCCCATCAGGAACAGAGGAATGAACACGGCGATGAGCGAGAACGTGATCGCCATCACAGTGAAGCCGATCTCGCCGGATCCCTTCATCGCCGCGTCGTACGGCGAGAGACCCTCCTCGATATGGCGTGTGATGTTCTCGATTTCGACGACAGCGTCATCCACCACGAAGCCAATCGCGATCGAGAGCGCCATCAAGGAGAGGTTGTCGAGACTGTAGCCCATTTCATAGAGCATCGCGAAGGTGCCAATCAGCGAGAGCGGCACGGTGACGGCCGGGATGATGGTTGCCCAGAAATTGCGCAGGAATACGAAGATCACCATTACGACGAGCGCCACCGTCAGCAGCAGAGTGAATTGCACGTCGGCAACCGACGCACGGATCGTCTGCGTCCGATCGGAGATGACATTCACCTTGATTGCGGGCGGGAGCGATGCCTGCAGCTGCGGCAAAAGCGATTTGATGCGGTCGACTGTCGCGATGACGTTGGCGCCGGGCTGTCGTTGAACAGACAGGATGATCGCGCGCTTCTTGTTGAACCAGCCGGCGACCAGATTGTTCTCTGCTGCCTCAATGACGTTGCCGATGTCACGTATAAATACCGGCGAGCCGTTCCGATAGGCGACGATGAGATCCTTGTAAGCGTCTGGCTTGAGTAGCTGATCGTTGGTGCCGAGCGTAAAGCTTTGCCGCGGACCAGTCAGCGTGCCCTTTGGCTGATCGACATTTGCTTGCGTGAGGACGTTACGGACGTCTTCCAGGCCGATGCCGCGATCGGCGAGCGCCTGGGGGTCCACTTGAACACGGATGGCGGGTTTCTGCTGGCCGCCGATGCCTACGATGCCCACGCCTGCGATTTGCGAAATCTTCGGCAATAGAATGTTTTCGGCATAGGCATCGACGGTCGTTAGCGGCAAGGTATCGGATGTCAGGCCTAGAACCAGGATTGGCGTCTCCGCGGGGTTCACTTTCCGGATCGTCGGTGGGTAGGGAATGCCTTGCGGCAGATACGGACTTGCGGCATTGATCGCCGCAAGAACGTCGGTAGCAGCGCTGTCTATGTCGCGACTAAGGTCAAACTGCACAGTAAGTTGAGTGGACCCGAGCACGCTCGCGGAGGCGAGCTGGATCACGCCCGGAATCTGCGAGAATTGCTGCTCAAGCGGCGTGGCGACGGAGGACGCCATGGTTTGCGGATCAGCGCCCGACAGCTGTGCCTGTACCTGAATCGTCGGAAAATTGACGTTCGGCAGAGAAGCGACAGGAAGCAGTCGGTAGGTGACAAGGCCACTGAGCAAGAGGGCGATCATGAGCAGCGCGGTCGCGATCGGCCGCTGAATGAACGGAGCGGAAATATTCATGGGATTTCCTGCTCGACGGAACTCTGGAGATTGGCTCCTTGCGCAGCCGCTCCGACCAGCTCCTTCACATGTGCACCGGGCTGAAGACGGTATTGACCGTCAACCACGACCTTCTCATTGGCTTGAAGCCCTGAATCGATCAGCGCGTCGCCATCGCTGTTGTAAGCAACCTTCACCGGACGCGTTGTCACGGTTTCGTCGGGTCTGATAACCCAGACAAAGGAGCCCTGCGGTCCCTGCTGAATTGCGGAGGCTGGGATGGTCAACCCATTTTGGCGAGTCTCAAGAAGCAGCCGCGCGTTGATGAGCTCGCCTGGCCAGAGCAAGCGCTTGGCGTTGGGGAAGCTCGCCCGCAGCCTTATCGTGCCGGTGGTCTGAACGATCTGGTTGTCGATCAGGTCGAGCTTGCCTTCGTCAAGCTGGGTCTTGTCGTCCTGGCTGTAGGCAAGCACCATGAGCGGCCGGTTCGCCATTTGGCGCTGGATTTCTACGAAATCCGTCTGAGGGAGCGAGAAGATCAGCGAGATCGGCTGGATTCGCGTGACATCGACGAGGCCATTCGCGTCAGTTGGATGGATGATGTTTCCGTTGTCGATTTGGCGAATGCCGGTCACGCCATCGATCGGCGAAGTCAATTGCGTGTAGCTCAAGTTCGTTTTTGCCTGCGCAATAACTCCCTCATCCGACTTTACCATCGCCTGAAGCTGGGCCAACTGTGCCTTTGTGGTATCGACCAGTTGGCTACTTGCCCAGCCTTTCTGAGCAAGCGGTTCGTATCGGTTCAGGTTGGCTTGGGCATTGACGACCTGTGCCTGATCGCGGTCGCAATTTGCGATCGCCTGATCAAGCTGCGCCTGGTACGGGCGCGGGTCGATCTCGGCGAGTACGTCGCCCTTCTTGACGGTCTGGCCTTGCTTGAAGCTGATCTTGACGAGCTGTCCGGTGATCTGGCTGCGCATGATTACGTTGTTGTGGGCAATCACCGTACCTACGCCACGCAGGTAAATCGGCACGTCGTGGCTGAGCACCGTTGCCGCAACGACCGGCACAGCTTGCGGCATGGCGTTCAGCTGCGTTGTCGCAGGTTGACGGAATTGTCGCGCGGCGAAAGCGGCGCTCCCGGCACCAATCAAGCCAACGACAAGTGCGATCCATAGTTTGCGCATGCTCCCCTCCGATTCCTTTAGCAGCCGGATGCCGATGTAACCGCGTTGGCGCTGGTGCCCGCGGTCGAAGAGGAGTCACTCGTCGTCGAGCTCAAACATGGCGAAGTCGTCCCCGATATGGTTGAGCCGTACGTCATTGTGGAGGTGCTGGGCAGCGGGACCGTAACCAACGGGCTCACGCCGGTGCTACCTGTCTCCGTGGCGCCGAGTGGGATCGAGCTTCCTATGACCGACCCGCTCGAACTCGCTCCCGGTGTTGACGAACCAGTCGCGCCCGCGGACGACGAAGTGCAGCCGGAGGTCATATCCAATCCACCGCCGTCGAAGGTCGTGCCGGCAGCTGTCATTGATGTCGTATTGTTCGTTCCAGAGGCCTGCGAACCGGTCGAGCCACTGGCGCCGCAGGCCGGAGTAGGCGCGGGGCTAAGGCCGCCCGGGTCGATCTCTGTTGATCCAAGCGGGATCGCAGAGACAGTTGGTGCGCTTGTTCCGTTCGTGCCCAACACACCGAGTGGAGAAGTCGCTCCCATCGCCGAGGGGCTGATGGAGGTTTGAGCTTGAACAGCGCAGCTCCAGAGCATCGCGAGCGCCGCTATCACCAATCCTGTTCGCATGGAATCTCCCGCTGTCGTCCGGCAGCCGGTTCCTCTCGCTGCCAAGGCTTCTCCAGGAGTATCGGTGCGAAATCCTGATTCTTGAATTTCGAGAGACGTGGCCGACCCTATTCTTCGTATCAAACATACAGGCCCGGCCCTCCGAGGCCATTAAATTGGCCCGGCGCGACTCTAAATTTGAATTTATGGAACCGGACGGCGGTTAGGTAACAAGCCACCCGCGCTAAGCAACGAGAGCCGATGTCTCGTCGGAAAGCAGCAAGCATTTAAATAGGAATGCCGGCCGGCCCATTGCCGCGCAGTCAATCAGAACGCGATTTGCGCAACGCAGCCCGGGCCGCCCGGCGCGGGAGAGAGGGTGAAGCGAAAGCCGTGCAGCTTTACAATTGCGGTAACCAGGCTGAGCCCCAATCCCAGTCCGGGCTCTCCGCGGCTCTTGTCTGACCGATAGAAACGCCGGGTGACGAGATCGCGTTCGCTTGCCGGGATTCCGCGCCCGGTATCGCTCACGCGTACGGCGCCGCCGTCCTCGGTCCGGTTCAGCTTAAGTTCGACCCGGCCGCACTCAGGGGTGAACTTCACGGCGTTATCGACCAGATTTGCCACCGCCTCGAACAGGAGGTCACGGTCTCCCCGTGTGACGATTTCCTCCTTGGCTTCCACCGTCAAAGCCACGCCCTTGTCTTTGGCGATTGGCTCATAAAGCTCGGCGACGTCGCGTACGAGCTCCGCCAGCTCGACATCGCGGAAGCCAACGAGCCGACGGCTGTGCTCGATCTCGGCGATACGGAGTAGCGCCGTAATCATTGTCAACGATTGGTCAAGGCCCATGATCGCCTGATCCACGGACGCCTGCAGTTGATCGAATTTGGTCGCATTGTGCCGGCCACGCTCGAGCGTCATCCTGACGTTGGTTAGCGGAGTTCGTAAGTCGTGGGCAATATCGTCTCCGACGCCAGCCACGCTCCGGAGGAGAACTTCTATCTCGTCCAGCATTCCGTTGATGAGCGTTGCGAGTTCGTCGAAGGGGGCATTGGTGCCTTGCACCGGCAGGCGTTCGCGCAATTCACCCGCGACGATCCGCTGAACCAGCTCGTTTACCTCGTCGATCCGTCGTTGTGTCCTGATGCTCAAATAGGCTCCGACGGCAAGCCCGAGGCACAGGGCCGGAATGATGCCCCACGCCAGGACTCGTTCCACCGAATTTCCCATCTGCGCCACCTCATCGACATTCCGCCCTACGACAAGGATTTGTCCGTCAGCAAGCCGGCGTGCTGTAGCACGAACGCTCTCCTTCTCCCGTCCGAGGGCATCAATTCGCACGATTGATGTTTCGCGCGGACGAGCGCCCAACTCAAGACCATGCGGCAGGCTCTCGATATTGCCCATGATCCGATTGCCATGCGGATCGAACAAGGCAACGAGCTTTACACGACGGGGATCCTGGTCGATATGCCACTGAAGCGCCTGCAGCCGCTGTTCCGATGGAAGAGCGGAGAAGGTGTCGGCGCGATCGGTAATCAGGCGGTCCACGCTGTCGATCACATAGGTCGAGTTCGGCCAATAGATAAAGCCGATCATCAATCCCACGCAGATTGCGAACGCGCCCGCTGCAACGACGATGCCGCGAAGGAGTGTCCAGCGAAACGTTCTCGTACGGGCAAACTCAGGAAGGCGCACGCAAGATAAATCCTTCTCCACGAATGTTTAGAAGCATCGGCGGCTCACCGGGCGCGTCAACCTTTCGACGCAGGCGTCCCATATGCACATCGACGAGATTGCTCTGTGGCACGAACTTGTAGTTCCAGACTTCCTCGAACAACATTGCTCGCGTGAGCAACTGGTCCTCCCGACGCATCATGTATTCGAGTAGACGAAACTCGCGCGGAAGCAACTCGAGGGTGCGCTTGTCGCGTTTGGCAGTCCGCTGAAGGAGGTCGAGTTCTAGGGGGCCCACGTGCAACACGGTTTCGCGGCTGTCACCGGGCCTGCGCAGCAGAGCTTCGATCCTTGCAATCAGCTCGACGATCGCGAACGGTTTCGTAAGATAATCGTCGCCGCCGGCCCGCAATCCGCGCACCCTGTCATCCACCGCGCCAAGAGCGCTCAACACCAGAACGGGAGTCTGAACCTGCTCCTGGCGGGCAACCTCAATGATGGTCAGACCATCAATGCCGGGCAAAAGCCGGTCTACGATCATCACGTCGGCCTCGCACGTGCGTGCCTTGTCGAGACCCTCGACCCCCGTGGCCGCCCAGTCAACGTCGAATCCGCGATTGACCAGCTCGGCCATGATCTGGCTGGCCGTCTCGTTATGATCCTCAATCAGCAGCACCTTCGGCATCGCAGGTTTCCTGGCGCTCTAAGCGTATTGCGTTGCCGTCGGGAGGCAGGAGCCATCCTGCCTGAGGCCTCTCGCAGGCATTCGCTACAAGACGAAGTACTTCTACCACATGGCAGGCCGCCATTAAATTACCGTTTAATCTGGGAATTTGGCTATAGCGTGCCGCAGCTCTTAACTTCAAGCCGCATAGACCGGCCGATAGACTTGCGAACGGACCAGCGCGCCGACGTCCTTGGGACGCTCTTTTCGCGTAAGATTGTTTTCGAAAATGTACTCGGCGATACGCGTCGCGACGTGAAGAGAGGCGGCGAAGATCTGGCCGCGCGGCGGATAGATCAGCCCGGTTGCAAGGTTCTCATCGGTCACTTGCTCTGCGACGGCCTTCGCTGCGACGATGAACATTTCATCGTTCACGCGGGTCGCTTCGGTTGCGAATATGGCCATGCCGACTGCAGGGAAGATGTAGACATTATTGCCTTGGCCCGGAACGAAGGTCTTTCCGTCAATGTCGACCGGCTGAAACGGGCTTCCGCTCGCGAAAATCGCTCGACCTTCGCTCCAGCGGTAAGCTTCCTCCGCCGTGCACTCCGAGCGCGAAGTCGGATTGGAATAAGGGAAGATGATCGGCCGTTCATTGATGGCGGCCATGGTTTCGATGACCTGCTGATTGAACAGTTTCGGCATAGTGCTGACGCCGATGATGCCAGTCGGCCGCGCCGCCTTCACCGCCTCGGCGAAGCCCGAGATCGGCGCATGATCCAAGGCGAACGGCTTCTGGAAATCAGCGAGATCGCTGCGTGCTGTGACCAAAAGACCGTTGACGTCGAACAGCCCATTGCGGGATCGGGCCTCGGCGATGGTCATGCCCTCACACACCATCGCCTGGCTGATCAGTTCGGCAATCCCCGTTGCCGCCGAGCCGGCGCCAAGAAATAGAAAGCGCTGTTCTCGAAGGGGCCGCCCGGATATGCGCAGTGCTGCGTAGATGCCGGCAAGGGCAACCGCTGCCGTGCCCTGGATGTCATCGTTGAAGGTACAAATTGAGTTGCGATAGCGAGTAAGTAGCGGGACTGCGTTGATGTTCGCGAAATCCTCCCATTGAATGCAGCACCTCGGATAGAGAGCCCGTACAGCCTCCACGAATTCATCGACGAAAGCTGTGTAGTCTTCGCCGCGTATACGGGGCTGACGCAGCCCAAGGTAAAGCGGGTCATCAAGCAAATCCTGGTTGTTGGTGCCGACGTCGAGCGTCACCGGGAGGCAATATTGCGGCGGGACGCCGGCGCAGGCGGTGTAAAGCGCGAGCTTGCCAACCGGGATGCCCAATGCCGCCGACTCCGAGATCTCCGAGACCCAGGATGCGCTCGCCGTCGGTTACAACGATAAAGCGGACATCCTTCTCCGGCCAGTTGGCAAGCAGTCGCTTCAACCGACCCCGGGCGGTGATGGGGAGATAGACGCCTCTTGATGCCCTGAAGATGTGGTCGAACTTCTGGCAGGCCTCTCCGACCGTCGGCGTATAGACGACCGGCATGAAGCTTGCTGGATCCGACATCAGCACGGCATAGAACAATGTCTCGTTTCGAGACTGCAGGTCTGACAGCAGAAGGTATTTCTGCAGGTCGTCATCGAGGCTTGCGAGTTCGGAATGGATGCGCGCGACCTGCAGCTCAAGCGTGCTCGGCACCGGCGGCAGTAGTCCTTCCAGGCGATGCTCGTGCCGGTCGGCGAGTGTGAAGGCCGTACCCTTGTTCAAATGCGGGTTGCGAAGAAGTTCGTAACCGATATTGGCGACTTCGAAGGACATGATGCTAACCTTGGTTGAACTGTCTGAAGAAACGAAGCGGGGAGGCGAGGGCGAATGCGCAGAATTCAGGGATCCGATCCCTCGTCAGGCTCTGTTTCCGGCTTGCCGGGTGCGCGTGCGTTGGCAGCGGTTCCGATCCTCTCCTCGACGATGTGCGTCACGCCGCCGACCAGGGCGCCCAGCACCACTTCCGATGCCCTCATCACCGCAACAAGTGCCGGGGCGGGACCGGTGGCCGCTGCCACGAGGATGAGTGGGCAGGTCCACAGGCAGACCCGGATCAGCGGCCGACCCATTGCCGCGCTCGCGCACAGGGCCACGCCGATGCCGATCTGTAGCACCAGAGGAATTCCGATCCTGCGGCCGACCGAGTTGATCAGCAGCGCAACGGCAAGGCCGATGAACGTACCGACGAAGCGCCCATGGATCGAGTCAAGCGTTGCCGTCACGCTCTCCTGGGAGACGATCAGGGCCGAGATCGGTGCCCACACCGGATGTTGCAGCCCGACAAGCCTCGCCAATTCGTAGGCGAGTGAGGCGGCCGTCGCGCAGCGGATGACGAAGCGACTTCGGTCGGCCGCAAAAATGGCACCCTGCGTGAAGGCGCCGTCGCTGCTGAACCATCGGTCAAACACCCGTGTTCCCAAGGCGAGAAACCGTATCGAGACGGCCATAGCTGGTCTCCTCTTTTCGGCGCAATCATCGCCACAGGTTAGTACGCGCGAGCTCGACGACCTCATCCGTTCGGCCGCTGAGCACAGCCTTGACCATGTAGAGGGTGAACCCCTTCGCCATTTCGGCCGTGATCTTGGGTGGGATCGCCAATTCCTGGCGGTTCACCACGGCATCCACCAGGACCGGGCCGTTATGCGCAAGAGCAGCACGGAGGGCGGGCTCGACATCGGCAGGATCTTCGATCCGGAGGCCAACTATGCCCGCCGCTTTCGCCATCGCGGCGAAGTTGGGATTTTTCAGCTCCGTCCCAAAGTCGAGGATGCCGGTCGATTTCTGTTCAAGCTCAATGAAGCCGAGCGAGCCATTATTGAAGACGACGACCTTTACCGGCATGCCGAGCTGCGCCAGGGTCAGAAAGTCGCCCATCAGCATGGTGAAACCGCCGTCGCCCGACAGCGAAATAACCTGGCGTTTTGGAAATGCCGCCTGCGCGCCAATCGCCTGCGCCATCGCGTTGGCCATCGAGCCATGCCAGAACGATCCCAACAGGCGCCGCTTGCCGTTCATCGTGAGATAGCGCGCCGCCCAAACCGTCGGCAGGCCGACGTCGCAGGTGAAAATAGCATCCTCAGCGGCCAGATCGCTCAGCGCCTTCGCGATTTGCTGCGGATGCACCGGCGTGCGCCCGGGCGTGCCGGTCGCAAGCTCATCGAGCGAGGTGCGGCTTTTGGCATAATGCGTCAGCGACCGATCGAGATGACGGCGGTCCTCCTTGTCCTCAAGCAGCGGAAGCAGGGCGCGCAAAGTCGTGCCGACGTCGCCGACCAGACCGAGTTCGATCGGCGTGCGGCGGCCTAGATTCTCAGCGCGAATATCAATTTGGGCGATGCGCGCCCCTCCTTGCGGGTAAAACTGACGATAGGGGAAATCGGCGCCGAGCAGCAGCAGCGCATCGCAATCATTCATCGCGTAATAGCCCGAAGCGAAGCCGATCAGCCCGGTCATTCCGACGTCATAGGGATTGTTCCATTCGACGTGCTCCTTACCGCGCATGGTGTGTACCATCGGCGATTTCAGCCTCTCGCCGAGCGCGATCAGTTCGTCATGGGCTTTGGCGCAGCCCGAGCCGCAAAGCAGCGTGACGCGCTTTGCACCGTTTAGAAGGTCCGCCAGCGCCCGGATGTCATCGGGCCTGGGCACCACCGTGGGCTGCCGCGGCACGAGATCGAGCTGGGGGACTTTGGTCGTCTCTGCCGCAGGCTGAAGCGCGACGTCACCGGGGATCACGATGACGGAAACCCCGCGCTTGCCCAGGGCTTCACGGATCCCGATCTCTACAGCGCGCGGCATCTGGTTCGCATTGGAGACGAGCTCGCAGTAATGGCTGCATTCGCGAAATAGGTTCTCCGGATGGGTCTCCTGGAAATAGCCGAAACCGATTTCGGCCGAGGGAATATGAGCCGCGATCGCCAGCACCGGCACGCGCGAGCGGTGGCAGTCGAAGAGACCATTGATGAGATGCAGGTTGCCGGGTCCGCAGCTCCCGGCACAAACCGCGATACTTTCGGTAAGATGCGCCTCGGCACCGGCCGCAAAAGCGGCGACTTCCTCGTGGCGCACGTGCACCCATTCAATCTTGCCCTGGCGGCGGATTGCGTCGGTCAATCCGTTCAGGCTGTCGCCAACGATTCCGTAAATTCGTTTTACGCCTGACGCCGCCAGCGTCTCGGCGAATTGATCAGCGACGGTAGTCGGCATGGTCCGCTCCTTCAAGTGACGACATCACGTCGTCGTTTCTGAGCTTGGACCTAGGAATGGAGTGGGTACTTTCCCAATATATTATTTGTCAGAATTCAGGATGTTTTGGATAGGCCGCCACGCTTGGATCTAAGGCCAAGCAGCGCGCGGGCCAAAACGTACTCAGGAAAGCAATCTGGGTTCAGGACAAAGAGATATCTGCTCGCAAGATGGTTATTCAATCCTAACTTTATTTTTAGTTGAGAACGTCACCTAGCCTCACCAGTTCGAAGGAAATCGCCGCTTCGCTGCGGCAGCAATCCACCTGCGCAATCGATTCCGTTGGAGGTCAATATGGCTCTGTTGTCGCGCTCATTTGTTCGTACGCGAGTCATCTCGTTGGCGGCGGCGTTAACGGTATCGGCGACCTCGTTTGCCTTCGCACGGGATACAGCAAGTTCTCAACATGTCGACGCAGCAGCCTCCGATGTCAACGAACAACGGTTCATGTTCGAGAATGATCTGGCGATGAGCAACATTACCAGGGAGATGCTCGTCAAGCCGACGGGGGATATCGATCGAGATTTCGTGGTGATTATGATACCTCTCCATCAAGGTGCGATCGACATGGCGCGCGCCGAGCTCAAATACGGTCACAACGATGAGCTCAGGCGCCTCGCGGAGAACATCATCACGCAACAGCAGCATGAGATTGCGGTGATGCGTCATGCAGTCGGAGAAGCGCCGGCCGCGCAGTCCGGCGAACCGCCGGCGTCGCAACCCAGCGCGGAGTCAGATTCGAAGCGCTCGTCGGCTGCGACAAATACAACGAAACTGAACTGACACTGCCAGAGGCGCCCGCCTCCAGATGTTTCCGATAGTGTTGATGGAGCAAATCGAATGCGATCCAGTCTCATCATCGTCGCGGGTCTCAGCGCGGCGTTGATCTGGAGCGGAGAAGCCGCGCTCGGTAGTCCTCCTGGAGATCGCGGGATCACCGCGTTTGGCAATGCCCCGATCGGCCACTTGCAACCTCATGCGCCGCAGTTTTCCCCTGGTTCGTCCGCAGATGAGGCCGAGCAGACAAGTATTACGAGTTTCAATCCAAGCAACAGGGATTGGACAGAGAACTCGATAGAAGTCTCAATATCTTCCGTTGCTGACCTTGCCGGGTGCCGCGCCAAATCATCTCGTTGCTCAGGGCGCTCTTTAAGGACAATTCGGCTGACGTGGTCGTCTCAAGCTGAGGTGAGCTTTGTGAATGGCAATTTACTGGGTCCGTGCCGCTGCCATCCTACATCCGGCTCGAAGCATCCGAAGAGTTCGGATGCGACCGAAAGCAAGAAGTTCGTGTCGCCCGACAATGCGCGCGTTGACCGGAGCGTGACTGAGCTTCGGGTGCTCTCCACGAACCCTCGCTTCGGTCGTGATCGGAGAACATCATCATGACCTTATTCAAAACTCTCACCGCAGCCGTCCTTTTGTTCGGGGCAGCAACACCTGTCTTCGCACAGGGCCGCAATTCAAGAGCCGGGCGCTTTCGCCTTCTACCATCTGAACGCCGACGTCCTGAACGGAGGCGCGCCCACCCCGGAAGCCGCCTTGGCGTCGCAGCCCCCAGCCGTTTGCGAAACCTATGCGGCGATGGGAAACGGTGAAGCCCCCGCGCAGCATCGTCGCACCCACCGCTGTGAGCGTCTCGGCACAATGAAACGTGAGCGCCGGCGAACGTGCATCACCGAAAAAGATAAAGAAGATCTGTGTTTGAGTAACGGCGCTCGCGATGAATGGCGCGATGCCCGAAATAGACTGCCGCGGCGCGCGGTTCTGGTGGGCGCGGGGCTTGTAAGTCGGCGGCAAGACGCCGGATTGGTGACTTGCGTGTCGGTCGCCCGTTCGCCTTTATCCCGCGAGACCGCAAACCGCCGTGGCGCAATATGCCGGCGTCTCCGAATGCATACTCGCGTGGTTCTCAGCCTTAAACGCAAATTTAGTCACCTGAGCAGCCATTTTAATCGTCCAAATCCGTGCGCAGCTTACCTTCATCCTATCGATCGCTGAGTGAACCGGGCCGCGCCCTCGAGCCTGCCCCAGCAGTCGGAAAAGGAGCCTATATGACAATCAACGTTGTTGTGCCAACCACGCAGAAATCCACCGCTTCGCTTCGCAGCCAGGTCCGGGCATGCCGCAGCTTCCTGCTCACGCCCGGCTCTCGGCCCGACTCCCTTCACGGCGCCCGCGCCGCCGGTGCCGACTCCATCATCGTGGATCTCGAGTCGACCGTCGCTCCCGACAACAAGCGGCAGGCGCGAGAGGCCGCATTTGCCTTTCTGGGTCAGCCAGCCGAAGCGGACTTCGTACGTATCCTGCGTATTAACAGCCCGCGCTCGGTGACCGGGCTTCATGACTTGCTTGCGCTAAAGGAAGCCAACGCCAGACCCGACGCGCTTATCATCCCGAAGTGCCAGTCCGCCGACGAGACCGGACTCGTGATCGACATCCTGGATGGTCCGCTGTCGAGCGTCGGCGTCATCCCGATGATCGAGCTAGCGCAGGCTGTATTCGTCGCCGATCGGATAGCGCAGGCGCACGACCGTGTCTGCGGGCTTTTTCTGGGCGGGGGTGACTTGGCGGCCGACCTTGGCGCGGAGGGTTCCTGGCAGAGTCTCCTGTTCGCGAGATCCGTGGTCGTCGCGGCCGCCGCGACGGCGGGCATCGCGGCCATCGACGTACCTTATTTCAAAGGGGATGCCGCCGGCTTGCGGCGAGAAGCGATGGCGAGCCGGAAGCTCGGCATGACAGGAAAGTCGGCTCTCCAGGCAGAACAGCTCGCCGCCATCAACACCATCTTTACGCCTTCAGCGGATGCCGTGACCCGCGCTCGCTCCGTCGCCGCCGCTCGGGCCGCAGCCGGCACGAGCACGCCCGTGATCGCCGGACATGTCGTCGAGCCGGCGATGGAGCGAGAGGCCGAGCGGGTGCTCGCGATCGCAAACAGGTTCGGCATCGGCGCGCAGGCATCCGAACGAGAACGATCACGCGAAGACGGCGCGATTGCGTGAGGGTCGGCGCTCAGTCTAATTATCGGAGCAGCGCATGCTAAACACCATCGCCGCCACCCTCGTACCCGTCGCTTTCGTCATCTATCTCGGCTACCGCGCCGGTCGACTGAAGTTCTTCGGGAGTACTGACCGGGCCTTGCTGACGCGGCTGGTTCTCGCTTGGCTGTTGCCGCCGTTGCTGCTCGCTGGGATTCTGCAAACGCCCCGAGCCGACCTGGTTGACTACCGAATACCGTTGCTGTTCGTCGTGGGACTCATGGTCCCATACCTCGTAGTGCTGCTCGGCTGCCGGTTCGTCTGGCGTTACGACCTGCGTACGTCGACATTGAAGGCGAGCCTGCTCGCTTTCCCCGATATGGTATTCATGGGCGTTCCGATCCTCGGGCAGTTGTTTGGCCCATCGAGCCTGTATCCGATCCTCATCGCAAACCTCGTTCCGTCGCTGATCATCCTTCCCCTCACAACGGTATTGCTCGAGCTTGGTTCGGACAACGGGAAGAGCCGCGGTCTGGCGGCATTCACGAAAACGCTCGTCAAGGCAATGCGTGAACCGCGTGTTTGGGTGCCTTTCCTTGGGATCGTGGCGGTCATTCTAGATTTTCACATGCCCAAGTTCGTCATCAGCTCGTTGCACCTCATTGGCAGTGCAACGACAGGAATTTCGCTCTTCGTGGCAGGCCTCATCATTGCTGAGGAGAAAGTTGAGCTCACGACGACGGTGGCAGTAGACGCTCTCATCAAGAACCTCGTGCACCCCGTCGCCATGCTCCTGACTGTCCTGGCGTTCGGGGTCACTGGCGTGGTCGCGCAGGAAGCAATTCTGCTTGCGGCTCTTCCCTCAGCCGTGATCACGACCATGTTTGCTGAAGAATACGGCCTTCTCCAATCCGAATCTTCCACCACGATCCTGGTGACGAGGGTGCTCGCCTTCGCAACCATCCCGATCATGATCGTGGCGACCCACCATCTGATGACCGCGTGAAAGAGGCTGCACCTATGAATATCGAAGCGGACTTCTACACGGTAGACCCGACGGATGCGCCTCACGAGATGAAAGAGGTCCAAACGCTGCTTGCTGCAAACAATCTCGAACTGGATGGCCAGGTCGAGCTATTCGTCGTGTATCGACGAGAAGGACATGTTGTCGCCTGTGCCGGTCTGGACCACTATACGATCAAGTGTGTCGCCATCGCCCAACATTTTCGCGGGGAGTCACTCAGCCTGCGGCTCGGCAGTGCGGTTGTAAAACTGGCAGCTGAGCGAGGACAGTTTCATCTCTTCCTGTACTCTCCGCCTCACAATCTGCCGTTTTTTCGCGGTTGGGGCTTTTATCCGCTGGTCGAGGTGCCGCGGCTGGTCATCCTGATGGAGAACAGTCCAGTCGCGATTCAAAGATATTGCGACGGATTACGTGAGCGGCGTCGGCCGGGGCGCAGGATCGGCGCCATCGTCCTGAACGCCAACCCCTTTACGCTCGGCCATCGCTATTTGGTCGAGCAGACCGCGCACGCGTGTGATTGGCTCCATGTGTTCGTGGTCGGAGAAGACGCGTCGCTATTGTCTTATGACGATCGCTTCGCGCTCGTGGCGGCAGGCGTAAGGCACATCGACAACCTGACGCTCCATCCCGGCTCCGACTACATCATCTCCCGCGCTACCTTCCCCGGCTATTTTCTGAAGGAAAAGGCGTTGATCGACAGCAGCTGGGCCGCGATCGACGTGCTCATGTTCCGTGAATATATCGCGCCGGCGCTGAACATCACGCACCGTTACGTGGGAACCGAGCCCTTCGATCCCGTTACCAGCAGCTACAACGCCGAGATGAAGCATTGGCTGCAGTATGCAGCCTCTGCGGCCCCGCCGATCGCGGTCGCCGAGCTGCCCAGGGCGTCCATCCGCGGCGTCCCGATTTCCGCATCCGAGGTCAGACGATTGCTGGCTCGGCGAGATTTTTCACTCATCGAGGAGCTCGTTCCCCTGACTACCCTACAGTTTCTGAAGCAGAAATCGTCTGTCGAGAAGGCCACTCAGTTGGAGGTTGAAGCGCGATGAAAGTCATCAAGGAAGCGATCGCCGGCACCTTGGAATCTAGCGACGTGCTGGTCAAGGTTGCGCCAAGCGACAAGGGAACTCGCGAGGTTGTGCTCAAGAGCGAGGTGATGAAGCAGTTCGGTAAGCAGATCAGGCTGGTCGTGGCAGATACGCTCGATAGCCTTTCGGTGAGCGCCGTAGCGATCGTCATCGAGGACAAGGGCGCGCTCGATTGCGTGATCCGTGCACGAGTTCAAGCGGCGGTATTGCGCGGCTGTGAGGCGTCAGAACTGGATTGGCGGAGGCTGTCATGAAACTACGTCGTAGCATGCTCTTCG
This sequence comes from Bradyrhizobium sp. LB13.1, assembly GCF_054056815.1. Classification (NCBI taxonomy): domain Bacteria; kingdom Pseudomonadati; phylum Pseudomonadota; class Alphaproteobacteria; order Hyphomicrobiales; family Nitrobacteraceae; genus Bradyrhizobium; species Bradyrhizobium sp. LB13.1. The sequence continues at coordinate 2,295,290 of NZ_JBSRYQ010000001.1, forward strand.
TCCCCGGCGACAACGCGGCGATGCTGAGCACTTCATTCGTGTACAAGCCCGATTCGATCATGTTCGATCTGGAAGACGCCGTCTCGCCGCGAGAGAAGGACTCTGCGCGACTGTTGGTGTTTCAGGCGCTGCATCATCCGGCCTATCGCGACATTGAAACTGTCGTACGTGTCAATTCGCTTGCCACCGAGTTCGGCCTCAAGGATCTGGAGGCCGCGGTCAGAGGTGGCGCGGATGTCGTGCGCCTGCCCAAGACGGAGAATGCAAAGGAGATTCACGATCTCGAGGCTCACGTGGCGCGGATTGAGAGTACCTGTGGCCGCCCGGTCGGGGATACCAAGATCGTGGCAGCCATCGAGTCGGCCTCCGGCGTCGTCAACGCCGTATCGATTGCGACGGCTTCGCCGCGCATGATCGCAATCGCCCTTGCCGGATTCGATTACCTGGTCGACATGCACACGAAGCGCAGCAAGGGTTGGCAGCCCGAGTTGTTCTACGCTCGGGCCGCGGTGCTGCACGCTGCGCGAGCAGCACGGATCGATGCGTTTGATGTCGTGTACGGCAATGTGAACGATGACGCTGGCTTCCTGCGCGAGGTCAAGATTGCGAAACGGCTCGGGTTCAACGGGAAATCCCTGATCCATCCGAAGCAAATCGAGCTTCTGCACCGAGCTTACGCGCCGACCGCGGAGGAAGTGAGCCATGCAAAGCGCGTCATTGCCGCGGCGGAGGAAGCGCGGCGCAAAGGGCTTGGTGTCGTGTCACTCGACGGCAAGATGGTCGATCCGCCCGTGATCGAGGAAGCCGAAATGGCGCTGCAACTTGCCGAGGCATCCTGACTAAAACCACAATAATACGAAGGACGATGTCATGAACACCGCATCAAAGAACCTGGCTACACAGGACGCCTCGCTCGCGAAATTGGCGCCGTTTGCAGGAGCGAACGCCCAGACTCCCTATCTCTCAACCCTCGACACCAAGTTGCACCGCAAGCTCTGCGGCTCGCTCGAAGAATCCATCCAGCGATCTGGACTCAAGGACGGGATGACAATCTCGTTCCATCACGCCTTCAGGGAAGGCGACAAGGTGGTGAACAAGGTTGTCGAGACTCTGGCCCGGCTCGGCTTCAAGAACCTCACACTCGCCTCGAGCTCGCTTCTGAATTGCCACGACCCCTCTGGTGGAGCACATCAAGAACGGCGTCATCACAGAAATCTATACGTCCGGGATGCGCGGCCGGCTTGCCGAAGCGGTTTCGAACGGGTTGATGCAGCGACCGGTGCAGATCCACTCGCACGGGGGCCGAGTTCATCTTCTGCAGACAGGGGAATTGAAGATCGATGTCGCGTTCCTGGGCGTGGCCAGCTGTGATGAGTTCGGCAACGCCAACGGCTCGCACGGCAGTTTGAGCTGCGGTTCGCTCGGTTATGCGAAGGTCGATGCCGAATATGCTCGACAGGTGGTGCTGCTGACCCAGGAATTGGTCGAGTTTCCGAACCATCCGGCGAGCATTTCGCAGGATCGGGTCGATCTCATCGTCAAGGTCGATCAAGTCGGCGATCCCGCGCTGATCAGTGTCGGCGCGGCGCGCGTCACCAATAATCCGCGGGATCTGCTGATCGCACGCCACGCCGCGGACGTCATCGAGCACTCCGGTTACTTCACGGATGGCTTTTCCCTTCAGACGGGCTCTGGAGCATCATCCACCGCCGCCACCCGCTTTCTCGAAGAGCGCATGACAGGCAGGGACATCAAGGCCAGCTTTGCACTGGGCGGGATCACCGGAAGCATTGCCGAGTTGCACAAGAAGGGGCTGATCAAGGCGCTGGTCGATGTCCAGTCATTCGACGCTGATGCCGCGGAATCGCTGCGTAGCTCGAACGCGCATATCGAAATCTCGGCCAACGAATATGCCAATCCCACGTCGAAGGCAGCCTACGTCGACCGGGTCAATGTGGTTATTCTAAGTGCGCTGGAGATCGATGTCGACTTCAACGTCAACGTGATCACTGGCTCCGACGGCGTGATGCGCGGCGCATCCGGAGGACACTGCGACGTCGCGGCGGCGGCCGATTTGACCATCGTCGTTGCCCCACTCGTGCGCAGTCGTATCCCGACGGTGGTGCGCCGGGTCACCACGCTTCTGACACCAGGTGAATCGGTCGACGTCCTGGTGACCGATCATGGCATCGCAGTCAACCCCAAGCGTCCGGAAGTCGAGCAGCGGCTGCGTGACGCCCGCTTGCCCGTCATGAAAATCGAGGAGCTGCGCCAGAAAGCTGTGGCGCTAACGGGCGAGCCCGAGCCCCTCGAATTCACCGAGCGCGTTGTCGGTGTCATCCGCTATCGTGACGGTAGCGTGATCGATGTCGTGCGGCAGGTGAGGAACTGATCATGTGTGCGCTGGCCGAGACCGCCGTCGCGCGCGCCGTCAGCCTCGAACAGATGCTGGCGGCTCGAGAGCAGCGAGCCGCGCGTCAAGCCGCTGCCTTGGCGTGCTTTAGCAAACCCCTCGTATCCATGACTGTGGTGATGCCCGGCCCGGTGAAGGATGGCTGGTTGCCCCGACGGGTACTGAGCGAGGCGCTCAAGCAGTTGGAGGCCATCTCAGATAAGCGCGGGTGGCACGTATTGTCGCGCGAGGTCTTGTGGCGGGAGACCGGTCCCGAAGCGCTCTACGTCATTGATGCGGAAGCGCGGATCGTCAAGTCGGTCACCGCCGCTCTGGAAGACTGTCACCCGATCGGGCGTCTTTGGGATCTCGACGTTATCGCGCCTGGAAGTGGCCCGCTGTCCCGTCGGGAGCTGAGCTTTTCGCCGCGCCGCTGCCTGTTATGCGGGCAGCCTGCCCATGCCTGCGGCCGCTCGCGCTTGCATCCGCTCGAAGAACTACTGAGCACGATAGCCAGGATCGTTCATGACTATGATCTGCGCTCAGTCAATTAGTCCGCTGACATCATCGGCGGGGTACGAGCCTCTGGAGAGGACTGCCAGCGCGCTCGCCGCGTATGCGGATCGGGCATTGCTCACAGAGTTGATGCTCACGCCCAAACCCGGATTGGTCGATCGACGAAATTGCGGCGCTCACCATGACATGGACATGCACACGTTCCTGGCCAGCGCGCGCGCCATTGCACCTTGGTGGCCGCGTTTTGTGGAGATCGGCAATTCTTGTGGCCTATATCGCCGCGAGTGCATCGCTCTCGCTGGTACGTCCGGTCGGCGTGCTCTGCGAACAAGCGATGCTGCGGGCGACCGACGGCGTTAACACGCACAAGGGCGGCATCTTTTCGCTTGGCTTGCTCTGTTTCGGGGCTGGTCGTCTTTTAGGGCGTGGGATCTCCATAACGCGCGAGCGTCTGTGCGATGAGGTTGCCAGTATCTGCGTCGGGCTAGTGGATCGCGAGCTGAAGGCCAGGGGAGAGGCGCGTACGGCGGGCGAACGCGTCTTCCGGCGCTATGGGGTCGTCGGCGCAAGGGGCGAGGCCGCTTCGGGATATGCGACGGTGCGCGAGGCCGCGCTACCGGTCTACGACCAATTGCGGTCGAGCGGTATCAACGAGGAGCTGATGCTCCTGCAAGTGCTATTGAATCTGCTCGCCGTCAATAATGACACCAATCTTCTGTCACGCGGCGGTGGCGCCGGCCGGGACTATGTCCGCGCCTACGCCAGAAGGGCTCCTCGAGGAGGGTGGCGTTCTGGCGCCGGACGGATTGCGTAAGATGGCCGCGTTTGATGATGCGCTGATCGCGCGCCACTTAAGTCCGGGAGGGACAGCAGATTTGATAGGGATCACCTGGTTCTTGGCGCGGTTTCCCATCCATGAAGCGCTGGAAGCACAATGATACAGAACGAAACAGAAGCCACGACAAATCACATCGGACAATTGTTTTGATGACACGGAGGGCGGAAGCAGCCATGCGTATTCATGCAATCCAAACCGGCTTCGTTAAAATAAAACGTGCGCAGGTCGAAGGACACGGACACGGGTTGGCACGACGGCTTGCCATTTTCAGCGACCGGAACTGGACCGAGTGGTTGCCGACGTACGCTTGGGCGATCGAGCACAAGGAAGGTGTTATCGTAGTCGATACTGGCCAGGGAGCGCATTTGCTCGAAACCGGAGCGTCGTATCATCCCTTTGCCCGATGGGAAGTCGTTTTTCGAATCGATAGGGAAGAAGAAATCGGTCCGCAATTGCGTGCGCTGGGCATTGGACCACGTGATGTAAAAAAGGTCGTTCTCACTCATTTGCACATGGACCATGATGGCGGCCTGGCACATTTCCAAAATAGTGAAATCCTTGTTGCCTCCGGCGAACTTCGCACGGCAAGTGGATGGGCGGGGCGAATACGCGGATACCTTCCTCATCGTTGGCCCTCCTGGTTTGATCCAACAGCGCTTGAACTCGCCGCGGAACCGTTTGGGCCCTTCGCTCGCAGCCGACGATTGACACATGCCGGGGACATTGTCGCGGTGGCCACTCCAGGTCACACTGCGGATCATGCCTCCGTACTAGTACGCCAGGAGGACGGCACAACGCATTTTCTTGCTGGCGATACCTCCTACAATGAGCGCTTGATGCTCGCCGGCAGGGTGGACGGCGTCAGTGCGCACGAGGGCATTTCCTGCGCAACGTTGGACTCGATTAGAGTTTTCGCCCAAGTCCATCCGACGGTATATCTGCCGACGCACGATCCTCAATCCGCTGTTCGCCTCGCAAACAGACAGCTGGTAGGTCTTTCGTAAGCATCAGGCCGCGCGGAGCGACTGAACTTGGGGAGAGACCGCGCCGGATGACACGCTGAGCATATTAACTCGCGGTGGTTCGTTGTACTGCACGCAACGCCAGCGGATGAAGCCAAACAAATTTCAGCCCAAAACTCCAGCGCGAAATCGTTCGGGCCGGCATCATTTTGGCAGGTGACCGCAGTAACCTATGCCGGGGGGTGAAGGGGATACTGCTTCGGCGCGCTTTCGGTCGTGCCGAACACGCCAAGGAAAGCGCAAGGAAAGCGGCTGAATCGGTCGCGACGAGTTCGCCACTGTGCTTTCACCCGCGAGTTATCGCGCTTAAGCAGTTGACGTGGATTTCCCATGCCGAAGTACCGGAGGGACGACGGATCACTCAAGCACCGACTTTCGAATCTGCGCCGTCAAAGCCCGCTGCACCAGAGGATCAACCGCAGTAGGGCGGCCGGTGATATGGCGGATATTGGTAGTGGGGATTGTAACAGTCCAGGCCATAGTCAAACAGGCCACCATAGCCAGGCCAGATACCCCCGAAACGGTGCGTTGCGGAGTGACGGAAGCCTGAGCCGTCGGCCACGTGGTCACCGAAGCTGACGCGGCCCCCACCGAAGCCGCCGATGTGGGCACCGCCACCACGCGCTTCTGCTCTAGCCGCAAGCATGCTTGCGGCGAGCATGGTGGTCACCAGCATTGTCATAATTCGTCTCATCGTGACGTTCCTTCTCTTGTGAAGCGTTGTCGGAAAATAGGACCGCTACCAATGCGGGATATAAGCCCGATCATTTTCGTCGTCGCGAGCGGTCTTGCCATAGCATTCCGCGGCAATTCCAGACGCTGTCTCCAGGCACTGTGCATAGCTCGTGAAGCTGCAATCCGTGCCGCCTTCGTCATAGGATATGCAGTAGTGTCCGGGCGGGACAATGGGCCCCGCCGTCGCGGCGGAGCCGGACAAGGCAAGTGCGGACAGCGCAGTTGCCGAGACGAGTACGAGTATTGGAATCGATTTCATATTGAACCTCCATCATCAGTTGCCTTCATTGAAGTGAGATCTGACGTGGATGAAATCGATTATAAAAACCTTCATGTTTGCTGGGAGTGGCGTCGCACCTGGGCCAATGCAGAAGTGATGTTCATGCAAGAAGTCGGGCCGGAGCATTGTTCTCCGGCCCAACATTTTCGCGGTCGCGGCTGCCGGCCTCGGGCCCACACAACATCAGTCTGCTTCGTTGTTGCGCCGGCGCTCTGCGATCAGGACAGATCAAAACCTGTCTCGGGTTCACAAGGCGGGCCGTTGTCCCAGGGCTCGCCCGCAAATGAGCCGACGCGGGGAGCTAGTTGACAGACGCGTCCGTCAGCGTAATGCCCAGTGGCAGCAACGTCGACGTTATCCCGGTGCGAAGTGATATGATTCTCGCGAGCCATGGCCGGACTTGCCAGCATAGCGGCGGTGATCAATCCAGCCGATAAGAGCTTAAATTTGGTCATTTCAGTTTCTCCATTGGATACGAGAGACCAACGTTTTGGCCTCGCTATCGAAGTGGGAAGGGTTACGAGTCCTCACAGCCAAACCTTTCTCACGTCTTTTCAAGATAGCGCGAGTTCGCGCATCGCATGATGATAACGCGTGAGAATGAGGATTGTCTGCCAATCCGTGGCCGATGCAAAACGACTCCGCTGATCGGCAACTAGTGCGCATTCCAAAACGCGGTCCATAGCTCCAAAATTCGAGCCAGTCATTCTGGCCGTCTCTCAATCGAGTGGCTGATCATCGTGCAAGAGGCTCACGGCGCGTTGACCGATTGTGAGCTAGTGTTGCGTTCAGAAATTCGTATCTGCCCACATGTCACTTGGAGAAGCCAAACGACTTTGGCTTGCTGCATCCAAAGGAGAAGTTCAATGACCACAATCAAGCTCTTTTCGGCTGGATTGATCGCTGCCGCCATGCTCGCAACGCCCGCCAAGGCTCGCACGAGCCATGTAACCTCGCGGCACCTCGCAGAGGACGCCAATGCGAACGCCTCCCCGACCGCCCGCTATAATGACGGCCGTGTCGGCATTACAGCACCGCGCATCGGTGCATTTTCTACGGCGCCCCCGGACGGGGACAATTGCGGCGTCGGCGATAACCCGCGTGTATGCTGAAAAAGCTGCGCAGAGAATGGATCGGCCCGGCTAAATTAGGCGCATCTCTGGGGAACTTTTTGCGCATTCGGCGAACAGTGATCTTCATGCTGCATGTGTTTTCACCTGCAATGCCGAGATAGTCGTTGTGTAGACAAATCTGGAGGGAGCGCCCGCGAGAGCAGCAGTCGTTAGCGCGAATTTTCGCGCAGAAGAGGAAAATGGAGAATCGCTATGGGCTCGGAGCTACCTGGTGGCGCGGCCAGTGTTTATCCGGCAAACAGTGCTTATGCGGGAATGGGCCGCGCTAGTCCCACATTCCGCGCCCAGCGCTACCACTCGTACGACTCCGCACCGGACACCTTCCTCGGCTATTATGGTCGCCACCCTCCATGTCGGTGAATGAGAGTCACAAGGTGAACCAGAACACAGGACGAGCGACTGACCCTTTTCGCTCGGGGTCAAAGGCTGACCATGGGAGAACGTCCGCTATAACATCGCACGTTTCAGCGTCGGCCACGGGTCAAAACATCGTAACTCCCGAATTTACGTTTTGCACGGATTGCTGCGCGGCTGGCGACGCTTGGTTCGCCGCTGCCCGTACGACGATGGAGACCAAGTCAGAATTGCCATGACGCAGCGCGATCAAATATACCGCTGACGTGAACCGCTTTGCCCTTCGTGGATGGCCAACCCAGCGCAACATTGGCGATGCAGCGTGGCAATAAAGCGCGCGGCATGAGATGGCCTGCGGAAGTCACGGTCACGAGCCGCGAGGTACCTAAACATGATAGATCCATCAGACCTGACCCGACGCGCTTCCGAATTGACCGAACTTGCTGACCACGAAGACGACCCAGGAACGCGTCAGCGCTTGCTGAGGATGGCCAAGTACTATCTGGAGATCGCGGAAATCGAACAATGGGCGGCAACCCATCCAACGTCGATAGCGTCCATCGGCGAAATCTTCGTCAAGAAACAAGTACGTCTATCGGGACACTGGTAAGCGCAGCGCGCCTACCGAAGCCCGCCCATCGAATTTCGAGTGCTGCGCCGGTGGGAGGAGTAAATGCTCCAGCGCTGGAGGGCGGTCGTGGCCGCGCGATTAATCGCCCAAACGCAGCGGGCGCCTAGGTGCGCAAGCCGGCGAGGATCTGTTGCTTTCGGAGCCTGGTATTTGCGTCCATCCCGTCGGATATCCCACCGAACCGCGCTTGCAGCGGTGCCTGCTGCTCACGAGCTGGTTGTTCCAATGCCGCGTGAGTGGATGACAGGGTGCCTATCTCGTTTTGGTCCCCAACATGCGTTCATTGATGACTGGGATCAATTCAGAAAGATAAATTGGAGTTTAATTGGGATCGTTGCGCATGGCGGTCATGTTTCGGGTAACCGGAGCTTTCACTGCTCTGATGAGAGCTTTGTTGGATGAACCTTGCACGAAGGTATTTCGAAAACGAGACAGGCACGGACATCGAAGAGTCTGCGCACGCAACGGCCAGCTATCTCGGAGGTAAAATATGATCTTGTTCCTCACGCGCCTTTACCCGACAGAGTGGCATGCCGACATGCTCGGTCCGGTTGTGCAGGTACAATCAAAATAGCGGACGCAGCCGGTTGGCAATGGAATAACCGGGCACGCAGCAAGGAAAGATAATGGGCATCGTTCGTTTCGCTCTCCGATTTCCGCACACCTTCTATGTGCTGGCAGCGCTGATTTTGTTTCTTGGCGTCGCCGCCGTCAGGTCAATGCCGACGGATATCTTTCCAGAAATCCGCATCCCCGTGGTGACGGTCATTTGGCAATACACCGGTCTCACCACGCCGGAAATGGAGCAGCGCGTCACCACCTACAGCCAATATTCCATCAGCTCTAGCGTCAACGGCATCAAGAACATGGAAGCGCAGACCCTCAATGGTCTGTCGATCCAAAAGATCTACTTTCAGCCGAATGTCAATGTTGACCTCGCTATCGCGCAGATCGTTTCCGCCACCAATTCGATTCGCGCTCTGATGCCCCCTGGCATCCAGCCGCCGATTGTCGTGCAGTTCAATGCGTCGAGCGTCCCGGTCCTGCAGCTCAGTCTCAGTTCGGACAGCCTGAACGAGCAACAGCTTTACGATTTCGGCATGTACCGCATTCGGCAACAATTGGCGCCGGTACCTGGCGTCACTCTGCCGACGCCGGCCGGCGGCAAATATCGTCAGATTATGGTGGATATCGACCCGGACAAGCTGCTGTCGCGGGGGCTGACCCCCCTCGACATCGTGAACGCAGTCAATACGCAGAACCTGACGCTGCCATCGGGAACGGCGAAGATCGGAGACACCCAGTATACGGTGCGAACGAATGCGACGCCGGCGACGATCAATGATCTCGACATGATCCCGGTCAAGTTCGCCAACGGCGCCACCATCCTCTTGAAGGACGTGGCACAGGTCCGTGACGGATCACTAGTACAACAGAACATCGTGCGCGAGGATGGCCGCCGCTCGGTTTTGCTTAGCGTGATCAAGAACGGCAATGCCTCGACGCTGGCGGTCGTCAACGGCGTGAAGAACGCCCTACAGGCGATCCGCGCCGCCGCGCCGGCCGGACTTAAGGTCAGCCAGCTGTTCGACCAGTCGGTGTTCGTCACGAACTCTGTCAATGGGGTACTGCGCGAAGGCGCCATCGCGGCAGCTCTCACCGCGCTGATGATCCTGATTTTCTTAGGCTCCTGGCGGTCGACCCTGGTGGTAATGATTTCGATTCCGCTGGCGATCCTGTCGTCGCTCATCGTGCTGTACTTTCTGGGCGAAACGCTGAACACCATGACGCTGGGCGGTCTTGCGCTGGCGGTCGGCATATTGGTGGATGATTCGACCGTGACCATCGAGAACACCCACCGTCTATGGACCGAAGAGGGTATGCCGCTTTCCGAGGCGACCTTGCACGGTGCTGCGGAAATCGCGGTCCCGACGCTGGTTTCGACGCTTGCTATCAGTTGCGTGTTCACATCGGTGGTGTTCCTCGACGGACCGGCCAAGTACTTGTTCACGCCGCTCGGACTTGCCGTCGTATTTGCGATGCTGGCTTCCTATGGATTGTCGCGGACCCTGACTCCGATCACGATCGGGTTGCTGCTCAGGAGCGAACGTCATCACACGGACGAAGGCACTCCCACCGGGGGCATTTTCTCGCGGATTTCCGCCGCATTCGAGCGCGGCTTCGAGCGCCTGCGTGACGGATACTCGACATTCCTGGCGACTCTGCTTCGCCGGCGATTCATCGTGCCGATCGTCGCCGTGTTGATGCTCGGTCTCGGTGCGCTGATGTTGGTGTTCGTTGGCCGGGACTTTTTCCCGCTCATCGACGGTGGCCAGATCCAGCTTCACGTTCGCGCTCCCGCCGGCACCCGCATCGAAAGCACCGAGGCGATCTTCCAGGCGGTTGAGGACAAGATTCGCGAGATCGTTCCGGAAAACGATCGGTCCCTTATCGTCGACAATATCGGACTGCCGGCGCGAGCCTATAATCTGGCATTCGCCGACGGTTCGACGATCGGAATCAATGATGGTGTCATCCAGGTGGCGCTCAAGGAGGGCCACAAGCCGACCGCTGATTACGTCAAAAAATTGCGTGAGGTACTGCCGGCCGCATTCCCGGAGGACACATTCTATTTCCAGGCGGCCGATATGGTAACGCAGATTCTGAACTTCGGACTGCCGGCTCAGATCGACGTTCGGACGGTGGGCTACGACAAGAACAATCTTTCGGTTGCAAGGGAGCTCCGGCAGCGGCTTGCGGCCATACCCGGTATCGTCGACGCCCATCTGCAGCAAGAAGTCGACGCGCCGGCGTTCTTCGCCCACATCGACCGGACCCGCGCGGCGCAGCTTGGCCTCAATGCAAGCACGGTGGCCACCAATATCAATGTCAGCCTCAGTTCGTCGGAGCAGGTATCGCCCAACTTCTGGACCGATCCGACCTCGGGGATTCCGTATTATCTTGCCGTGCAAACACCGGAATACAAAGTCAACTCGCTGAATGCGCTAGGAAACACGCCGGTTTCCGCGTCTCTGGCGACGAGACTCAGCCAAACGGTTCCGGGCATGCTCACCAATGTTGCGACGTTCAAGCGGGACAAGGGCGCCACCAATTCTAACCAGACCAATATCCAGCCGGTGTTTGACATCTATGCCAGTGTGCAGGGTCGCGATCTCGGCAGCGTGGCGGCCGACATCAACAAGGTCACAAAGGAGCTGCAGAAGAAGCTGAAACCAGGCAATTCAATTCAGGTGATTGGCCAGATTCAGAGCATGAGAACGCCGCGTTCAGGAATCTGGGCATCGGCCTGCTGTTCGCCGCGGTCTTCGTCTATCTGCTGATGGTCGTGAACTATCAGACCTTCGGCGATCCGTTCGTGGTGATCCTGGCCCTGCCGGCGACGCTCTGCGGCATCGTCACGATGCTGTTCATCACCGGTACCACATTGAACGTACCCTCGCTGATGGGGGCGATCATGGCGGTCGGCGTTGCTTCGGCGAACTCGATTCTGCTCGTGACCTTCGCGCGCGAGCAGCAGTTGAAAGGTCACTCCGCCTTTGAGGCCGCGCTGAGCGCCGGTCACACCCGAATCCGCCCCGTGCTGATGACGGCGGCCGCGATGATCGTCGGTATGATCCCGATGGCGATCGGCGGCGCCGGCGAGGAACAGAACGCTGCGCTCGCGCGCGCCGTGATCGGCGGCCTGCTGTTCGCGACGCCGACAACATTGCTGATCGTGCCTTACCTGTTCGCCATGCTGCGCAAGGGTAACGATGGAAAGCCTCACCATGGCGTATTCGAGGAGATTCCGGAGTGACCGAGATTCGTGTGCAGCCGAAAAGTGAGAATGTCGAGGATCGCGTTGATCCGGAAACCTATCGGGTTGTCGAGCTGCCCGATGGGGGTCGCGAGGGGCGACGTCGTTACGGAGGAGTGCTGTTCGGCGGAAGCGCGCTGCTGCTATTGCTGGGCGCCCTTGGAATAGGGGGCTTGCGCCACTACCAGGCCGGCCTCGAGGTCGCGGCCACCACGCAACAGAGCAGGACTTTTGTCCCCAACGTTCGCGTCGCGGCGGTCCGCGCCAGCGACAGCAAGATTACGGTCAGTTTGCCGGCGACCACCACGGCATTCGAGGCGGCCAATATTTTTGCGCGCACCAGCGGCTATATTGAAAAGCGCTACGTCGACATCGGTGATAGGGTCAAGGCCGGCGCCCCGTTGGCGGACATTACCGCCCCCGAGCTTGACCACCAGATTGCGCAGGCCAAGGCGACGTTGGCCCAAGATCAGGCGACATTGCGGCAGACCCAGGCAAGTCGCGATCTCGCCCAGCTCACCAATGCGCGCGACAGCAATCTGGTCAAGCAGGGATGGCTCACGCTTCAGCAGGGCGACAACGATCGCCTGACCCTGCAGGCGCAGCAAGCAGCGATGGGAGTGGCTCAGTCGAATATTGCCGCGCAGGAAGCCCAGATTCGAATACTCGAGCAGGAGAAGGCCTACCAGCGCGTCGTGGCGCCGTTCGACGGCGTCATCACACAGCGCAACATAGACAACGGGAGCCTGGTGCAGTCCGGATCGACCTTCATGTTCACGCTAATGCACCCCAATGTGATCCGGACGCAGGTGTTCGTTCCCCAAGACGAGGCTTTCGGGCTTGGGCCCGGCGTCGAGGCAGTGGTCCGTGTCCCCGAGATTCCGGATCGCACCTTTCCCGGCAAAGTCACGCGAATCGCTACCGCGTTGCAACCCGGCAGTCGGACGCTACTGACCGAGATCGACATTCTCAATCCGGACGGCGCGCTCAGTCCCGGGATTTATTGCACGGTCGAATTATTTATTCCGCGCAGGACGCCTTCGATGATCGTACCGGCCGACGCGGTTGTATTCGATCAGAATGGCCTGCATGTCGCGGTGGTCGAGAACGGCACCGCCCGTCTGCAGAAGATCACGATCGCGCGTGACTTCGGCACGGAAGTCGAAGTGCACGACGGCGTCAAGCCGGGCGATCAGGTCATCCTCAATCCGATGGTGAACCTGGCGGAGGGCAGCAAGGTCGCGGTGCGCACAGTACGCAAAGCGCAAACAAGCTAAACCGCCGCGGAGGAAGGAATTGCGATGCGACGCTTGCTATTCACAACGGCCATCCTGCTAGCAGGCTGCAACGCCTGCCTGGCGCAGATCTCCACCATGGGCACCACAGCCATGGGCCTTCCATCGACACCGGCTACGATCGTGACGTCCCCGCTCTATGGCCCGAGCCCGTTTTCGGCGACGACCGAGCCGGGCGCTCCTGACACGACGCTGGCGCCGGTGCCTCTGGCTTCTGATCCTGCAACGCCGGGAACCGTCGTCATCTGCTCCACACCAATAGGGCAAATCGCGCCTGGAACTCCGTCGGTGCCAGTTACTTCCATGTTGGCAATTGGCAGCACAACCGGAACGACGCCATCAGTTTCCACGCCATCGACCATATCGACAGTACCGCCTACCTCTTCCACGTCCACAACTGGTAACGCAACCGCAGAAATGCCCGCGAACCCGTTGGGGACCATTCCAACGTCAATCACCGGCAGCACGACCGGGACCATTTCGCCGGTGTCCCCGCTCGGCAGCTCATCGACCACCGTATGCAGCTCGACGCCGGGAGGTCCGCCGACCAATGGTGCGGCTTTGCCGCTCTCGACCCCCGAAGTGCCGAGCAGCCCCCCGCTTGGCACGATTCAATCCACGGTCGCGGAGCTTGCCGGCACCAGCATCGATCCGACGATGATCGTAGTGCCGACGCCGAATACGTCGGCTTGCGCCGAGAGCACGACGATGAATCTGGCAACGCCGGGAACGATGGCACCAGCCTCCGCGGCAACGCCGGGCGTATCGCCTGCATCGCCACCAGGTTGCTGACCTGGCAAAACGGGGCTTTCCCGAATTGGAACTCAGATTGGCTTTGCAACTGATAGCAATTCAGGAAAGTTGGGGGTGGACCTTGAGGTCACGTCATGTTTGGTTACGGCGACTTGTCAATCGGATTGCAGTCCGTTCTGGGTCTATCCGACATTCCCACGATCCCGGCGTTTTCTGTCCCTTACAAAGCCCAGGCCACGTTGGCGCAGAGCCGGGGAAGCCTGCAGCAGACACAGGCGAGCCGCAAGCTCGCAGAGGTCACCAGTGCGCGCGACAGCGGCTGGTCAAGCAGGGATGGTTGACCGCCCAGCAGGGCGACAATGACCTCCTGACACTGCGCGCGCAGCAGGCGGCGGAGGCAGTGGCGAAGTTGAACATCGCGGTCCAGCAAACTCAGATCAAGGTTCTGGAGCAGGACAAGGCCTACCAGCGCGTGGTGGCTCCATTCGACGGCGTGACAACCCAGCGCAACATCGATAACGGCAGCCTGGTGCAGGCCGGTTCGACATGTTCACGCTGATGCATGCGGATGTCATCCGCGCACAGGTATTCGTGCCCCAGGACGAGGCGTTGGGTGTTCAGCCGGTATCGATGCAGTCGTCCGGGTCCCGGAGATTCCCGGGCGAGCGTTCCAGGAAAGGTCACGCGGATCGCCACCGCGTTGCAGCCCGGCAGTCGTGACCGAGATCGACGTGCCCAATCCGGATGGTGCGTTTCAGCCGGGTATCTATTGCACTGTTGAGCTATTCATTCCACGCAAGTCGCCGTCAATGGTGATACCTGCGGACGCCGCCGTGTTCGATGAGAATGGCCTGCATGTCGCAGTCGTGGAGAACGGTGTGGTTCACATGCACAAGCTCTCGATTGCGCGTGATTTTGGCACGTAGGTCGAGGTGCACCAGGGAGTCAAGCCGGGCGATCAGGTGATCCTCAACCCGATGCTGAACCTGGTCGCAGGAAACCGGGTCTCTGTTCGCGGGCCGCAGACGAGCTAATCGATGCGGTCGGCCCCGGGTGCTCCGAGCTCGAGGAGAGGCCGATCAGCGGCGCGGCTTGGTGAATAGCCGTCTCCAATTTGGGCTCGCGAGCACGCGGCTGCGGATCAGATAGTATCCTAAGCGGGTCACAGCGGATTGACGGGCTGTGAACAAGTCTTGCATTCGGATCTCCCGCATCAATCCGCACCTCATTCACAGAGTAAATGCTCCTTGTGTTTGAATGGAGAAGGTTGATGACAATGTTGAAGATCTTGTCGGCGGCACTGATCGCCACCACGATGTTGACGACGGCTGCGAGTGCATATGAGAACCCCATGCATAAACGGCACGCCGTGGAGCACGCCCATCCTGGGAGCATCTTGCCCTTCGCCGATGAATTCGACCGCCATCCCTGGATGTCCGGACCCCCCGTCGGCGCCTATTCCACGACGCCCTCGGAGCAGCCGGGCGGCATCTGCGACCATGGCGACAATCCGCAGATATGCTGAGGAGCTTGTCGCTCGATGCGCGATCGACCCGGCATGCGTTCAGGGCCGCACTAGCGAACCTGAAGGCCTGCCCGGGTCGGCGGGCGCGTCGATGATCAGCAGGAAGACGGCTGAGCGAGCTGTCCCAAAACGTTCGTTCGAGCGAGAACAGTCTCCTTAACATCCCGTAGGCGGCGACGCGACCTGCATGGCGGCAGCACTGCCACTCGTGTTGAACTCCGCCGCTGCCGGATTGGCGAGGTCCATCGAAAATGCTTTCGCTACATGCAGCCGTGTTCGGAGTCGGCATCACGCTCGGCGCGGGGCTGATGCTGGTGTTGAGCGTGTCGGCGTCGACCGCCGGCGACTGAATGGTTCCGGGTGGAGGGCCCTGCGGGACATCGGGCGTGGAGGCCGGCAAGGCCGCAGCATTGGCCAGCGTGTTTCCAGGTGCCGACGTGCATGAGCTTCCCGGTGTCGAGCTGCCGAGCACGGCGCCGGTGCGATCGTGCCTGTCGTGCTGCCGGTGACCGTGCCCACGATGGTCAAGGGCATGGCCGTCGGCAAGGTCTGCGACAGGCTTGTACTCGTCGGCGCGGCCGGCACTGGTGGTTGTGGAGGTGATGCTCTCCACGGAAGGCGAAAGCTCCACCTCGGTCGGCGCGCAACTCAGGCTCGTTCCTGGAAGTGTCGGGTCTTGCGCCAGCGGAGGTGAAGCCAGAGTGATTGCTGGCGCACCTGGAACGGTTGTGGCCGAGAAAAGGCTCGTAAACGGCTCGGTCCGGCCAGTGGAGACGACACAACAGCGCCGGGTGCTATCGGTATCGCCATGGCCGTCGTGCCCATGGTCGAGACTTGCGCCGGACAGGCGCCACTGCTCAGCAGGAGCGCGGCCGCCGCACAGACAGTGTATACGCATTCAAATCTCCGACGTTCGATCGTCGAGGTGAAACGTAAGCCGTGGGCCGGCAAGTCCAATTCACTTTCGAGAGTCGAGCTTGATTGCGCCAGGCGGCCTGGCGTCAATGGCGCACGTGATCCGCGGATGGATCCTGAGTTTAGAATTTTGTGGCATCGCAGGCTCTTGATGCAGTGATTGTCAATTCGTTGTCACTATAGCGGCTGGAGCGCTCGCAAAGCCTAGATTCAGGCTACGCCGATCCAATCAAAATCTGTGATCGCCGGGAATGCCTCCTGGAGGAGCTGCTGTCTGAAGAGGTACAAGATGTGACGAACCACATTCGCCGCGATCGGCGCCTTCCAAAATAATGTTGCACACATCATCAGCAAGTCCGGCGATTTCCAGCAGCAGCGAAAGCGAAACACCCGTCCATTCAGCATTGCCGACCGCGCCAAGTTGCCATTGCGCGCCTGGTACCGGTGGTACCAGAAATACGCGGCCGTTGCCCGCGCACTCCAACGTGGCGACGCACGTGCGTGAAGGCATCGCGCGGATATCGGCGTAGCTCGGCCTTAGTTCCCTACGCACTGCGCCGCTTATCACCGGCCGGTAGGCGACCCGATCCAGTTGCGGGGTGGAGAAATGACTGCGTATGTAGAACAGCTCGGCTGGTGGGATGAAGTCGTCGAGCTGATCGAATGGCATTTCGAGATTGTTCGGGTCCTTTTGCCGAATGATCAGGCCAAACGCACGCCGAAGCTGTGGCGGAGCAATTGTCGATTCTTACGTCCATAGAGGGCTACCATCGTGATTCTGATTGGCTTTGTGTGCCGCGAATCTCACTGCATTGTGAGATAGATGCAGAAAATGACCACGGTGACTGCAAGCGTCACCGAGAGGGGCGGCACTACGCGGGACTGCGGGATGTGGACCACCGCGTCGCGATCGATCGCGCGTCGCGTACGCTCAAAGGCGGCGCCGCTTCGTGCCATAATGGCTATTCCATTCAGCACCGTGACCAGTCCGGCAGAGCGGGCCGCGGCCGCGACCAAAGTGCTGTCGTCAGCAGGAACATGGCTTTCAGTGCTCACCGCTTCGAGGACGTTCAGCTTGACCATAAACAAACCAAATGCGGCCACTGCCATCCAGGCAAGGAAAGTACGCTCGTTCGCCGCATGATTTGTGTAGTTAGCGATCATCGAAATCTCTTACGGCCAGGTATCGTCCGGCAGGTTGACAACAATGGGCGTCGCTGTGCTGCGCACGACTACCCATCGAAACGGTTCCAGCTTCGAAGGGTTGATTTCCATATGCGGCAAGAAAGCCGGAACATGAATGAAATCGCCGGCCTTCGCGCGTGCCGAGAATTCCCCTCTTTCACCCCAACGAACTTCGCAGATGCCGGAGAGGACGTAGGCGATCGTCTCCTGCTGTCCGTGATGGTGAATTCCCGTCCGCGATCCCGGATCGACCTCGAACAAACCGCCCCAGATAGCCGACGCGATGCCCAGCGCGGGTGCGATAGCCGCACGGCGTTCGGAGCCTGGCGTCTGGGTTGTTCCGGCATCGAATTGCACCGGGCTGACGATATGGATGGCAGCAGCTGCACTCATTTATTTCCAGCTTACCGTTGATGAGGATGCCAAGAAGTTAGATCGGCGCCGGACAGAGAACCATTAAATTGGGGTTTAAGAACAAATTGGGGTCTAAGAACTCATTTGAAACTGAGTCTCGGATGACCGAGCGCGCGGTAGCTTTCAGGCCCACTCCATGCGTTCCACGTGACCTCACTTCGCTAACGACAACAGTTGCTACCCGAGACAAAAAGTAGGCCGGTGGCGGAAGCCACCGGCCTGATGTCTAAGCCAACAAGGGAGGAGGTCTGGTTTCGTGATGATTGACGAAGGAAGCATAGCTTCCAAATAGCTACATCGATCGGGCGTCGACAAATCGACTATGCGCGTCCTCAGATAAAAATGCTTACCGGAGATTGCGGTGTTTGGTCCGAATTTGCGCCGATCCCGGATTGGCGCCCGCGTTGCACAGCTAAACCAAGGTATCGAGGCCCCCAACTATTGGGTAGCCAAACTAAGCTCGGTGGCAATTGAGCAATTCGCCACGGGCGCACTAGGCTGAAGACATAGCGAGCTAACCGACTCGAGCTAGAGATGGAAAGCCTTGTTCGCAAACTCTCGGCGCTCAACCATTCCATCCCAAAGGTCATTCGGTTGGGGTCCGTCGACCAGACGTCGACCGTATGCCATCGAAGTCTCGCAAAGTTCCAAGCAAGCGGAAAAAATCAGCGCTTGCGTAATCTTTCGGCGAGATAATCATATGCAACTACCTGAGTTCGCGCGTTCAACAACGCTGCGGTGCACGTTGCTGGTGGCCGGTATATTTGCGGCTTTCATCGTTGCGCTGCTCGGGTTTGTCTACTTGAAAACGAAGGACGACTTGACGGTGCGATCCGACCGTGTGATCGCCACCCGACTCGGCGTGCTTGTGGACTTTCCGCCCGCGCAGAGGCTGGACGCAATCAATGTCGATCTGAAGTTGGATCCCGCTCGCGTTCGGCTCACAGGATTGTTCGAGTCGAACGGCCGCCGTATCGCAGGTAATCTAGAAAGCCTGCCACCCGATCTTAAAATCGATGAGACGATACAAGGCGCCGTGGTCGACCGGATAGTCGAGAATGGTCGAGTGAAGCAGGCGGTCCGCTTAATCGCGCGAAGTGTGCCGAACGGCGACGTGCTGGTGATTGGACGAAATGCCGATGACGTAGAGGAGATCACGCGCATCGTAGGTCGGGCGCTCGCGCTTGGTCTGGTTTCCGCTGTGCTTCTTTGCCTTGCGGTCGGTGTGGCGTTGAGCGTTCGCACCCGGAGTCGTATCGTGGAGATCAATAAGCGTGTCGAGCGCATCATTGCCGGTGACCTGCGTGAGCGCCTCCCGCATGGGAGAGCCGATGATGCCTTCTCCAAGCTTGCAGCGATAGTCAACGGCATGCTCGATGAGATGGAAACCCTCATTCATTCCCTGGCAGGCGTCGGCAATGACATAGCTCATGATCTGCGGACGCCACTTGCTCATGCGCGTTTGACGCTCGAGCGCGGTCGCACCAACGCCAAGAGCCTGGAGCAGCTTCAGAACATCGCAGACAAGGCGATAGGGGGGATCGACCAATCACTCTCAATCATCACCGCCATTTTGCGGCTTGCGGAAATCGAGAATGGCAAGCGATTTGCAGCCTTTGGTAAAGTTGCGCTGGCGGATCTCGTGCGCGAAGTCGCCGATATGTACGAGCCGATAGCGGAAGACAAAGGGATCACTCTTCTGATCCACTCGCGGGACGAAGTAAGCGTACGTGGTGACCGGGACCTGCTGGTCGAAGCGGTCGTCAACCTCGTCGACAACGCGGTGAAATTTACCCCGGCGGGCGGGCAAGTGGAAATCGGGCTATTTCGCGGCAACGGCGAAAACATTGTGCGCGTTAAAGATACTGGTTGCGGCATAAGCGATCATGAGCGTGAGGCCGTCTTAAGACGTTTCTATCGGTCGGACAAAATGAGGCACACATCCGGCTTTGGCCTTGGCCTGAACCTGGTAACCGCGATTGTGAAA
Source organism: Bradyrhizobium sp. LB13.1 (assembly GCF_054056815.1). Classification (NCBI taxonomy): domain Bacteria; kingdom Pseudomonadati; phylum Pseudomonadota; class Alphaproteobacteria; order Hyphomicrobiales; family Nitrobacteraceae; genus Bradyrhizobium; species Bradyrhizobium sp. LB13.1. The sequence goes on from NZ_JBSRYQ010000001.1 coordinate 2,315,082, forward strand.
CTACACGGCTTCCGTTTCAATGTCGTTCCGGGAACCGGATGCGTGGTCGAGATCGCATGTCCGCAGGTAGCCTGGAGCAAGTAGGGCGCCATCGCCGTCGGCGTCTTCCATCTGGCCTCTACTTGACAATCGTCGTCTGTACGCAACAGCGCTCGGGGTGATCGTCGGCCATGAGCTACTCCGAATCCAGGGTCATGTTTCACGCCGCGAACCACCGGCGCGGGGTGGCCTTGCCGTTTGGCAGCAGCGCATCGTCGCCAGCTATATCGAGAAACATCTGGCCGAGCCCGTGCCGCTCGCTACGCTGGCGACGCTTGTCCGTCTAAGCTCGCTACTACTTCTGCCGTGCGTTTAAACAATCGTTCGGTATTCGACCCCACCGCTACCACATCGTTCGGCGTATCCACGAGCCAAGGCATTGTTGGCGAATCCGGCGCAGTCGGTGACCGAGATTGGACTAGCGCTCGGTTTCAGCGAAACGAGCGCGTTCTCGTCAGCGTTTCGGCATACGACGGGGATGACTCCGACCGAGTATCGGCGCACCTGGGATAAGCCGCGAGCATGGAGGACGTGTTGCCAGTCGAGAACATAGGTCTGCGGTCGAGGGCTCTCGGACCGGGCGCTTCAAGACGCGTCTTCGTGCAACGCAGGTAGGACGATGTGAAGCGTGGCACCTCGAGGTTCGTTCCCGGCTGCCCAAATTCGTCCGTCGTGCGCCTCGACGATTGAACGACAGATCGACAGTCCGATACCCATGCCGGTGGTTTTGGTAGAGTGGAATGGCTCAAAGAACCGGTCGAGAGATTCCGATTTCAGTATCGGACCTGAGTCTCTGACCGTGAGCAAGATGGTGGTCTCTTGGTCTCTGCCAGTGCTGATCCGCAATCCCCGCGTTCCTTCGTCGACATTGCTCATTGCCTCGACGGCATTCATCATTAGGTTCATGACGACTTGCTGCAGCTGAACCCGATCTCCGCGGATCGGCGGCAAATCGTCCACGAGGTCTGTTTCAATCGCAACCCCGTTCTTCAGGATCTCGCCACGAGTCAGGGCGATGGTCTCCCTGATCAGTTCGTTGATATCCAGCACTTCCGTTCGCGTTGGCTGTTTCTTGACCAATGCACGGATCCGCTCGATCACCTGGCTGACCCGCCGCCCGTCCTTGATGATGTCGTCTAGCGCCTGTGACGAGCGCTCCAGATCAGGAGGCTCAGCCCTGAGCAGGCGCAACGCGGCATGCGCGTTCGTGACCAGCGCCCCAACGGGCTGGTTGACTTCATGCGCGATCGACGCTGTCAATTGACCGATGGTCGCGACGCGGTTTGCGTGCGCGAGCTCGGCCTGGGCATCACGCAACCTTTCGGAAGCCAGCATGTGATCTGTGAGGTCGCGGGCCAGCACGAGCACGCTCTCCACACGCTCCGTTTCCAGCCGCAGCGGTGAGTAGGTCGCGACCCAATATCTGCGGCCTCCCGGACTGTCGATCCATTCTGCAAAGCGGACCTCCTCGCCGGTAAAACAGCGATCCAGGTATGATTTGGCTTCTCGTTCAAACGCCTCCCATCCTATGACGTCACCGACGTGCCCCCCGATGATCTTCTCCACTGATATTTTCCAAAACCGCTCATGTGCCGGATTGACGCGCCGATACCGGTAATCCCGGCCGACGATGGATCCCATGTCAGGTATCGTCTCGAAGACATGTTGGGTGAGATATTCGGCTCGCTTGCGATCGGTAATGTCCTCACAGACGATCAGGAGGACCTGCTGCTGCCTGACCAGCATGCCTCTCGCTGTTTCGCGGACCCACATCATCGTTCCGTCTTTGCGCCGCTTGCGCGCCTCCCAGCTCGTCGACTGGCCGAGCTGTTCAAGACAAATGGCCGTGTTGCGCAGAACTGCGGGCCGATCGGCTTCGTAAAACACGTCGAGTGCCGAACGGCCCACCAGCTCGCCCGCCGAGTAGCCCAATTGGCTGGCGCCATGCGGATTCACGGACAGCACGGTACCGACAGCATCCAGCATGAAATACATAGTGGGATTGTGCTCGAACACTGCCCGCCACCGTTCCTCGCTGTCGCGCAACGCCTCCAGTGTCCGCTTTCGTTCCTCGACGTCGCTGGCGGTGCCGCTCCATTTCAAAATTGTTCCTCGCTCGTCTGGCAGCGGCATCATGCGAAGGGTGAACCAACGATAGTCCCCGGTGGCGCTTCGAAGGCGTCCTTCCCTCTCAAACGGCTGTCCAGCCGCCAGGCCGGCGCGCCACGCTTCTCGCGCGCGATCTTCCGGATGCAACGCATTCATCCAGCCGAGGCCGCGCAGTTGCTCCGCAGACAAGCCGGTATAGTCCCGGAACCGTTGATTGGAGAAATCGGCGGAGCCGTCCGATGCCATGTTCCAGACCAGGGCCGGAAGCCCGTCGAGAATATGTGTCAGCGCATCTCTGCTGGCCTTTGTCTTTGCCGTCAGGCCAGTGATGACCAATGCGGTGAGCAAGAACGCGGCCACTGTGATGATGTCTTCTGGATAATCGACACGGAAATCAAAAAGGGGAGCGGCAAAAAAATAGTTCAGGCACGCAACGGCGATGAAGGACAAAGCAATCAGCGAAATGAAGCCAGTCGAGAGAGACAGCAGAACAATCACAATCAAGAATATGAAAGAGGTTGAAACGAGACTGAGGTTCAGCCAAAAGCACAGCGCCGTTAGCGCTGCCAGGGCGATGAGGCCTAGAAAGAACCGTACTGCCTCATAGGTTGCACTGAGCGTCATTCCCATCACTCCGTTCCGGTAGAATGCTCGATCATAACTCCCGTGGGAGGGGCGGAAAGAGCAGGAAGCCTATACTGTCGGCAAAATCCGGAACGGGCGGGATTTGCCTATCTTGCGGTTTCCGTTAGAATATTGCGGTCAGATTAGGCCGCTCCCTTGAGGTATTTGTGACTTGCCTCCAACCTGGGACTGGTTGCTTATCATATCGGATGGTCGTGGCTGCATCGGATAGCGTCCAGTACGGCAGAACTGCCACGGGTCTGGCCGGTGGACCCAAACCCGGAGCGGCGCGGTGGCGCGCGGCCGGTAGGCCTCTTGGCGGCGTTGCGGCGGCCCCGCTCCGGCCTGGCGGCTGCAATTGCCTCAAAGGATCAGCCGGTCTGCAGTGTGAGGCGGCATGATAAGGCAGCACAGTTCCTCAGCAAAGCCCGCCGGGAGCACGGACCAGCCGACCGTCTTGGTCGTCGACGACGACGCCTCGATGCGCGAGGCGCTTGCGCTGCTTTTTTACTCGGTGCAATTGCGGGTCGAAGTATTTGCATCGGCACAGGAGTTCTTGCAGAGCGAGCGCCCGGATGTTCCAGGCTGCCTGGTACTCGACATTCGATTGCCCGGATTGAGTGGTCTCGACTTCCAGGCAGGATTGATGGACGCGAATGTTCGGATTCCAATCGTGTTTATTACGGGACATGGCGATATTCCGATGTCGGTGCGGGCCATGAAAGCCGGCGCCGTCGATTTCCTCACCAAGCCGTTTCGTGACCAGGATCTTCTTGACGCTGTCGCGGCTGCGATCCAGCGCGACCGGAAGCGGCGCGAACAGGAACATGCGATCGCAGACCTCAAGACGCATTTCGCATCCCTTACGCCTCGCGAGCGCGAAATCATGGCGCTCGTCGCGAGTGGCCTGATGAGCAAACAAATCGCAGCCCAAATCAATCTCAGCGAAATCACCGTGAAAGTACATCGCAGCCACATTATGAAGAAGATGGTAGCCAGGTCGGTGGCGGATTTGGTCAGAATGGCCGAAGCGCTCGGAGTGAAACCCGCCAATCTCCAAAACTGAGATACGGTCCCTATCGATACCCGAGTATAGTTCTCATCCGGAAATTCCGTCGTATCATAAGTTAGGCGGCGCCACATATCGGGGGTGCGATCTTGGCCGTTTGCCCTCGAACAAAAGGAAAGTCGCGTGGAGGAAGTCCCGATAATCTCGGTCATTGACGATGATGCTTCGGTGCGTACCGCGACTGCACGGTTGCTGGAATCACTGGGATTCTCGGCGCATGCATTTGCTTCAGCACGAGAATTCCTGTTGTCGCCTCGATTGCGCGAAACATCGTGCCTTATTGCGGATGTGGAAATGCCCGGCATGAGCGGCGTTGAGTTGCAAGAGTACTTGATTGCTCACGGCCATCGCACGCCGATGATCTTCATTACGGCGTTCCCGGAGGTTCGGATTCGAGAGCGAGTGATGAGGGCAGGGGCCGTCGATTTCTTGAGCAAGCCATTCGATGAGCCGCGATTGCGCGAATGTGTTGAGCGCGCTCTGATGAGGCGCCAGGACGGCCCGAGCGACACTTGATCAGGCCCTTGGCCACCGCTGGAGGCTCGCGCTAGGCGCTGAGGGCAAAAGGAGTCTACAGGTCCTGTGGCAGGACGGCGAACTCGTGTTCTGCAGAGAATGGCGCCCGGGCGATGACGGCAACGGCAGCGCCGTGTTGGCGGTGATGCTCACTGGGAAGCAGCCGTCAACCACCATCCTCGACAGCTCCGCCCATAAGTACGCATTGAAGGATCTTCGAGCGACCGTCAGCAGACCGGCGGATAACGTCTCTTGCGACACTGCGCCGTGCTGTGGCGTCTGATAACCTCATTTTTCTCTCTCTCTCTCTCTCTCTCTCTCTCCTTAACAACAGTAAACTCTAATTTAGTTGGAAGCCCGCAGCGCATCACTACATAAAAAGTAGCCGCGGCAATCGAGCCACCAGCTTGAGAGTCCTTTCATGTCCTGGAAGATACCAAAGATTGTCGAAGTGCGGGTCGGCATGGAAATCAACATGTACGCGTGTGCTGTGCGCAAACAGCGGCAATCGCTTGCAGCCGCCGTCAGGCCGACAAGCGCGCAATGACCGAAAGATCACTACGTCAGTCGGGGGATACGAAATTTCCAACAATAGCGATCGCCGCCGCGGGCAGCGAGGTCCCGAATGACGTCAATTGAAAAGACGGAAGAGCGGACGCCGATATCCCGTCTGTCAATTTCAAGTCTGTCCGCGCTCGGAATCGTATTCGGCGATATCGGCACAAGTCCGCTTTACACTTTCAAGACTATCCTTGACACGGTCGGAAAAGTGCCTGACGCGAGCAGCATTCTTGGCGTGCTTTCGCTAGTGCTCTGGACGCTCTTCATCATCACTACGATAAAATATGTGTCCTTGGCGATGCGCGTCGATAATGACGGCGAAGGTGGGATCCTGGCGCTGATGTCGCTGCTGGGCGTCAAGATGCAGCAGCGGGCGTGGATCGTCGCCGTCGGTCTGTTTGGAGCGGCTTTGATATACGGCGACGGAGCCATTACGCCAGCGATCTCCGTTCTCTCCGCGCTGGAAGGGCTGAATATGGCAGCGCCAGCCTTCCAGCCCTACGTGGTTTCGGCGACGGTCGCAATTTTAGTTGTTTTATTTGCCATCCAGTCCCAGGGAACCGCCACGATAGGACGAGCTTTTGGACCGGTGATGTTCGTATGGTTCATCGCCATGGCTTTCACAGGACGTTGGGTATCGTCCGGCACCCCACCATACTTGCCGCTCTCGATCCGAGGTACGGACTTACCTTTCTGTTCTCAAACGGCATGAAAGGATTTCTGATGCTCGGCGGCGCCTTTCTTTGCGTCACAGGCGCCGAAGCCCTGTACGCCGATATGGGGCATTTCGGCCGCGGGCCGATCCGGCTCGCATGGTTCGCAATCGTGTTTCCGAGTTTGACTTTGAACTACGCCGGACAAGCGGCACTCGTCCTCGAAGGCGTGCCGGCCGACGGGAACATTTTCTATCACCTGTGCCCACAGCCCCTGCTGCTGCCACTCATCGTTCTCGCGACCTTGGCCACCATTATTGCCAGCCAATCCATCATCACCGGCGCATTTTCGATGACGAGGCAGGCAATCCAGCTCGGCTGGCTGCCGAAGCTCCGAATCAAACAGACCTCGTCGGAGGGCTTCGGCCAGATTTATGTCGGCGTCGTCAACTTCCTCCTGATGATTGTAACGATCGGGCTGACCGTCGGATTTGGCAAGTCCGACAACCTGGCGGCCGCCTACGGCATCGCGGTGTCGTTGACGATGTTGATGACTTCAGCGCTGCTGTTCATCGCGATGCGGGAGGTTTGGCAATGGAGCCTGATCGCTGCCGGAACAGTTGCAGGAATCTTCCTGCTTATCGACGGCGCGTTCGTCATGGCAAATCTCACCAAGGTGGCCGAGGGGGGATATGTGCCTTTGCTTCTGGCAATCACCGTCTATGGCATAATGTGGATTTGGCATCGCGGAGCAACGGCCATCGTCGCCCGTGTACATGAGTCCCTCGTGCCGATCCCCGACTTCATGGCGGGGATAGAAGCGCGCAAGATTCCACGCGTGCCGGGTACCGCCGTGTTTTTGACCCGGACGACTCGCGACACACCGCCCGTGCTGGTTTGGCACGTCAAGCACAACCGGGTGCTGCACGAGAAAGTCTTTGTCTTGCGGGTCGAGATTTTGCCGGTCCCATGGCTTGCAGGGAGTGAGAGAACTACGGTTTCGGAACTGGCGCCGAATTTCTGGCGCGCAGAAGCGCGCTACGGGTTCATGGAGCGCCCGGAAATCCCTGCTGTCCTGTTGTTGAGCAAATCGCATGGATGCGCGGTCGACCTCAGTGATGTGACCTACTATGTCGGTCACGAGACCGTCGTGCGACGAGATGACGGGAAGGGACTGCCCGGTTGGCAAGAAAGGCTGTTTTCCTTGATGGAACGCAACGCCGCTCATGTCAGCGAGTTTTTTAGTCTGCCGAGCGATCAGGTCATTGAGATCGGACGCCAGATTTCGATTTAACCGTTTGCTACTTGGGCACAGCGTGACCCCAGCCATTTACCCCCAATCGGCTTCCAGCGCTGACCCACCGCTGGCGCTTGATGATCGTGCGGTGAACGGAAATGACGGTGGCGAAACTGATCTCATCAATGGCATGGTCGACCTGGGCGGCGGGGTAGCCAAGCGCACGCACTGCCTTTGACCGTCGAGACGGTGTGAGGATCGGCTTGCAATTTGCCGCATGCCTGTCCGCCTGCCGGACGGTTTCGAAACACTTGCTTCCCGACAATGTTCAAGATACGCATTCCCACTTCCTTTCTCCTATCTTAGTTCAGTTGACGACGCGCGCGAGCCACGCGCGCGCGCCTTGCAGAGTTCTGAAGTCGTCCAGGCTGCGAGCCGAGATATCGGGATAAGCGCCGGCTGCCATTTCGTTGAGTGCCCGGCCAGGGCCGAGTTCGAAGAAAGCGCTCGCTCCTGCTTCCACGCAGCCTTCCAGGCAGTGCGCCCACTGGACCGTGTGGGAGATCTGTTTGGCCAACTTGTTCAAGCCGGCTGAGATGCTGACAACGGGAGAGCCATCGATTCCGCTAAAGAGACGCACATTCGGGTTCGGCGAAAGTGTCGTCGGAGTTTGGTCTAGAACTTTGCGGAACTCCGACGAGGCCGCAGCAAGGCGTGCGGTGTGAGAGGCCACGTGCACCGCTAACCGAACGACGCGTACGGCGCCCATCCGTTTTGCGACATCTGCAATGATCTCCAGCGCGACACCGGCGCCGCCGAGAACGTAGGCGTCGCCGGGATTGACGATGGCGATCGCTGCATCGTGGCGATTGCACAGATCTTCAACAGCGCCGTAAGACAAGCCGCGGACGAACAGCAAGCCATCGCCAGGCCTGCTGGGCGCGTCCATGGCGTTGGCGCGTCGCGCCACAAGGTCGAGGGTCATCGTGGCGTCCATCAAGCCCGCGACACTCCAGGCCGCCACTTCGCCCACGCTGTAACCAGCAATAATCAGCCTGCGAGGCCACGCATCACGTAGGGCCGCCGTCGCAGCCAGCGCCTGCAACGTACAGAGAAGTTGTCCGACGCGGTTCTGGTGCAGAGTGCCTTCGCTATCGGTTTGAACCATTTCGCGTGGGTCGCGTCCGCCGAGCAGGGTCGCTGCGTGAGCAAAGAGGTTCGCGGCTTCCGGTGCGTCGCCGGTCAAGGCGAACATATTGGAGTGCTGCGGCCCCTGTCCGGAGCATAAGATGGCAAGGGTCATCGACAGCACCTCGTTAGGGAAAGGTATGCCGATGGTTATCGCCAGCGTTAAGATGCTGAACACCGTGCTGGCGATCACTATGGAGCCCACTTCCGCGGAGCCCAGGTGGATAGTTCACCCCGAACAGGATGCCGAAGAAACCCGACGGCGCAGCCGCCAGCAGAATGGATACCTTGGCAATCTCTGAGGGGACCGGAAGGGCGTGAACGATCGCGGCGACCAGCTGGGGCCGGACCACGTTGGCCGTCCCGATCGCGGCCACGACCTGCCGGTCCAGGCGGAGCGACTGGGCCGACAAGATCAGGCCCGTCAGGAACAGCGCCACGCCGCCCGCTGCCTGTCCGATAAGATCGAGGGAGGCTCCCGCGACGGCACCGAGATTCAATCCGGACAGCGAGAGCAGGATCCCCAGCGCGGGGGCAAGGACGCCGGGCTTGGTCAACGCGTGCCGCAGAGCCCGGCGCACCCGTGTGGCCGAGGTCTCGGCATCGTTCTGTCCTTTGCCAACGGACAGCGCGAGCAGCATCATCGAGGTGTCTATGGCCAGCGCGACATCGTGTTCCTCAATCAGTTCGAGCTGGACAAGCGCGGGCTTGCGGACGGCGATCGCGTCGATCTGGTGACCGTATCGACGGATGGAAGAGAGCGGCGGGTGCGCAACTTCCGCGTCGTCGGATATTCGTTCCCGAACGGCTGCTGCGCGGCCTACTACCCCGAGACCAATCCGCTGGTGCCGCTCTATGCGCACGATCCTCTCAGCTTCACACCGTCTTCCAAGGGCATCCCGGTCCGGATCGAGCGGACCGGCGCCGACGTGACGGACGAGTCCCCGCATCAGGATTAGAGCACAATGCAAAATGAGCTGCACAAGGCGTCGGTCTGGATCCTCGGGAAATGGCTCGGTGGGATCATACGCTACGACGATCGCGCGGATGCGCGAACCGATCTCGCCGAGTTTGGTGCGTTCGAGGCCAATCTCGCTGAAGTCACTGTGGTCGACCATGGTGCTGATTTCCTCATCTCCAGATGGGGCGCAGAGATTGGCATGCTTTGCGGAGGCAACCAGCGAAACCGGCTTCTGTCAGAGCTGCCGCGGCCGAGCCGCGGTCAGCTGCGACGGATCTGCGTGAGGGCAATGACGTCGAGGGCACCGGCCGCTGAAAACGCGATCTGGGCTGTTCGCGGCGGCATTTGGGAGTGTGTGATGCTGGCGTTGCCGGCCGCCGGCAGCGAAGACGGCGTTTCGCGCCTGCTGATCGGGTTGCTCTTCGCGCCTCATCCGCTGTTCCCTGATCCGTTCCAGCACGAAGATGCGGCGCGCGCGATTGCAACGCCATCGATCGACAGCTGAAGCGCCAGTTAGCGAATTGCGATCAGAGGAGTTGAAACGATGGAACCGAGCACAAACCTCGCCATCGGCATGGCTGCTGCCGTTTCGATTGTGGTCACTCCCGACATGACGGTCGGGTATTTCGTGCCGGGTATGCCACAGGTCTATGCGACCCCGATGATGATCCTGCACATGGAAATGGCCGCTGGCGTCGCGGTCGCTGCCGCTCTGCCCCTGGGCTACGTCAGTGTCGGCATGTCAGTTGATATCCGGCATCTGGCGGCCACGCCGATCGGCGGGCGAGTACGCGCCGTTGCGCGTGTCAAAAGCATCGACTCAAAGAGCGTACTCTTCGAGATCGAGGCGTGGAATGATCTAAGAAAGATCGGTGCCGGAACCCACCGCCGAGGGATCGTGAATGTCCCTGAGTTCGAGAGGCGGGCCGGCGTTCACCAGGCCGTGAGCTGACGCACGCCCCTTGCCGGGCAGCAAAGCGGTCATCTCGCAGGGCGCGCAGTGTCGAAGTCGACGGCGCCGCTTTCGCTGCCGTCGACCGGTTCATATCTGCAGATCGGGGACTGCCGTCACAGAAGCTCTGCGGCGGCCTCCTCGAGTTCGGATCGCGGGAGAATGTGGTTGCCGACGCGCCAGTTCCGGGGAGTGCATCCCGTGAACTGTTTGAAGACGGTGGTAAAGTGCGCTTGGGTCTGGAAACCGACCGAGAGCGCGATCTCTATGATTGGCATCGTGGTGTCCCGCATTAGCTCCGCGGCTCGCCGAATACGTCGCTGCAGCAGGAATTCGTGCGGGCGAAGGCCTGTGGCCACGCGGAATTGAGAGGCGAAGTGCATGCGGCTAAGTCCTGCGACCGCAGCCAGATCACGCGAGTTGATCTTCGAGGACATGTCGGCATCGATGTAGTCAATGACCCGTTTGAGTCGCCATCTCTGCAGCCCTTGGACGTGGCGGCCGCGAACGGAGGGTCGATCGGTCCCCTCAACGGCAATCCGTAGACCAAACTTCCTGACCGCAATCGCGAGCCGAAGCGACTCCATACATTGACGATCATTGTTGTGCGTGGCGACCTTTAGGGCCTCAAACAGCGACTGAACGACTTCATCTCCGGACCCCATCTCAGCGTGGACCGACGGCGGAGTCGACAGGTGACCACTTGCAATGGAAGCTGAACGTGCCGCCTCGTTCCCGCTTGGGGCGGAATGCGCGAACAACTGCCGAAGGGGATCGTGGGTCTGGACGGACATCTTGCGTCGCTCCGGAATAGAGAAGTGCTGTCAGGTCTTCATGATGTGGCGAGATGCCATCAATTCGGTGCGTGCGAGGCGATCTGGGCGCCGGTCGATGGCGTCAAACTGGCGGCGGCCGGCAGCGCGTGACGAAGGGAGGAGATTTCGTCCTCCTGCTGGCTCACCATTCGCCTTGCGAGCTGCCGAAGTTCGTCGTTGCGCCCGTACTTGATCTCCGCACGCGCCATGTCGACCGCGCCCTGGTGGTGAGGGACCATCACGTTGACGAAATCGCGGTCGATGTCGCCGGTCGGCGTCATCAGCATGCTGCGGTTCATGTTGCTCATCGCAAGATCGATTTCGAACAGAAACTGCTGCTCGTCCGCATCCGTCACCCTACGGGCCTCAGAACCGTGCTTTGGATCCTGCGCGAGGGCGAAGGATGTCGCCATGACCGATAGGCTGGTTGCCAGCGAGATAGCGCGTCTGCGTACGAAACCGCGGGAAAACAAGGGCACATCGAACTCCATGGCAAGCTAATGTGATCGGTGTCACGCGGACCAGTGCGTGTTGCTTCGCCTGAAGATGCCAAGGGGAATCGATCAGCTCAATTAAAACTGGATTTAAGGTTCGGCGAGCGAGCGAGCGCGCGCCGGCCGGTTAAACCCAAATTCAGATTTCTTAAGCCCAATTTAGTGGCCGCTCACCCGCGGTCTTCCTACAGTCGAGGTGCCGGACTCAACGTAGGAGCAGGAAATGCAGGCTCAGAATGCCACCGCCAATGTCACCGGAGTGCCAGTTCTGCAAACAGCTGGCATTCTCGCCTATTCGGCAGCCATCAAGCGCTTCGATTTCCTCGAGCGCAGCCGAGAGCAGCAGCTCGCGCAGCGTTGGCAGGAGCGGCGCGACAAGAGCGCGACTGACGAGTTGGTCACGAGCCACCTCCGTCTCGCTGCCAAGGTGGCACGAGGCTACAAGGGCTATGGTCTTCCGATCGCCGACCTGATCGCGGAAGCCAATTTAGGGCTGGTGATTGCCGCCTCCCGTTTCGAACCGGGACACGGTGCGCGGTTTTCGAGCTATGCGATCTGGTGGATCAAAGCGACTGTCCACGAATACATCTTGCGCTCATGGTCTCTGGTCAAGATCGGCACGACGGCCGCGCAAAAGAAGCTCTTTTTCCGGCTGCGCGGTGAAATAAGGAAGCTCGCGGGCGAGACGGCAGCCCTGACGCCCGAAATGGCGCAGGTCATTGCGGAAAAGCTTGAGGTGACCGTTCGCGACGTGACTGAAATGGATAGCCGGCTCTGTGGCGATCTTTCCCTGCATACCCGGGTTGGTGACGGCGATGGGTCGGCGGAATGGGAAGCTACGCTCGTCGATGAATCTCCGGACGCAGAGGAGATCGTGGTGGAGCACGACGAAGCGACACGCAGGTCAAGGGCCCTGCGCGCTGCGCTGGAGGTCTTGACGGGGCGCGAGCGGCGCGTGTTCGAAGCGAGACAGCTTGCGGAGCAACCGTTGACGCTCGAGCAGCTCAGCTGCGAGCTATCGATCTCCAGCGAACGGGTGCGGCAGATCGAGGCAAGCGCGTTCGCCAAGGTCAAGCGCGCGACGATACTAGCGGCCAGCAGGGCAGGCAGCGAAGCAATGGCTGCGTGAGGCGCACGGACATCGCGTGCCGAGCTCTGGTGCGCGCATGCTCATCTCGAAGTGAATAGGGATCGGCAGCCGATCACGGCTGCTCGAAACCTGACAAAAATGTGAAGTCGCGCGATAGCTTCGTCATTTCATGTTGCTACGCTCAAATCCCAACCTGGTTCAGCGGGCTGCCTGGCGACTTCGTGTCTCGTCGCGTTTTTCAGAACCGGCAACGGCGCAGGGATCTAGAATGGGAATTGTTCGATTTGCACTGCGGTTCCCGCACACCTTCTACGTGGTGGCGGCACTGATCCTGTTTCTGGGCGGTGCAGCGCTGTGGTCGATGCCGACGGACATCTTCCCGGAGATCCGTATCCCTGTGGTGACGGTCATCTGGCAGTACACTGGTCTATCCACCCCGGAGATGGAGCAGCGCGTCAGTACCTATAGCCAGTATTCCATCAGCGCCAACGTCAACGGCATCAAGAACATGGAGTCTCAGACCCTCAACGGTCTATCGGTAGAGAAGATCTATTTCCAGCCCGATGTCAATCTCGACCTGGCAATCGCGCAGATCGTCTCCGCAACCAACTCCATTCGTCGTTGATGCCGCCGGGCATCCAGCCGCCGATCGTCGTGCAGTTCAATGCGTCGAGCGTTCCCGTGCTGCAGCTCAGCCTGAATTCGGACAATCTCAATGAGCAGCAACTCTATGACTTCGGCATCTATCGTGTCCGGCAGCAGCTTGCGCCCGTTCCCGGTGTCACCTTGCCCACGCCTGCCGGCGGAAAGTACCGCCAGATCATGGTGGACATCGATCCCGACAAGCTCCTGTCCCGAGGTTTGACGCCGCTGGACATCGTCAACGCGGTCAACACCCAGAATCTCACGCTGCCCTCCGGCACCGCGAAGATGGGAGACATACAGTACACGGTACGCACCAACGCGACGCCGGCGACCATCGACGATCTCAATAAGATTCCGGTCAAGTTCACGAACGGCGCCACCATCCTGCTGAAGGACGTTGCCCAGGTGCGCGACGGTTCGATGGTGCAGCAGAACATTGTCCGCGAGGACGGCCGTCGCTCGGTCCTTCTCAACATCATCAAAAACGGTAACGCCTCCACCCTGGCAGTCGTCAACGGCGTGAAGAAGGCGCTGACTGCTGTTCGCGCTGCCGCACCTCCCGGACTCAAGATCACCGAGCTATTCGACCAGTCGGTCTTCGTCACGAATTCAGTGAATGGCGTGCTCCGGGAGGGGGCGATCGCGGCGGGGTTGACCGCCATGATGATTCTCCTGTTCCTGGGCTCGTGGCGCTCGACCTTGGTGGTGATGATTTCGATCCCGCTGGCGATCCTGTCGTCACTTGTCGTGCTCTACTTTCTCGGGGAAACGCTGAACACGATGACGCTGGGCGGCCTTGCCCTGGCGGTCGGCATCCTGGTCGACGATTCGACCGTCACGATCGAGAACACTCATCGGCTGTGGACAGAGGAGGGGATGTCGCTCGCGGACGCGACCTTGCATGGAGCGGCCGAGATCGCGGTACCCCACACTGGTGCACCCTTGCCATCAGCTGCGTGTTCACGTCGGTGGTGTTCCTGGAGGGGCCAGCCAAATACCTGTTTACGCCGCTGGGACTCGCCGTCGTATTTGCGATGCTTGCCTCCTACGGATTGTCGCGAACGCTGACACCGATCACGATTGGGCTGCTGCTGAAGGGCGAGCGCCGGCATGTCCACGGCGAGGTCCCAGGCGGGCTGTTCTCGCGCCTGTCCGGCGCCTTCGATCGCAGCTTCGAGCGGTTGCGTGAGAGCTATTCCCGGCTTCTCGGGGTACTGCTTCGACGCCGCGCCGTCGTGCCGATTGTCGCGATCCTGATGCTCAGCCTGGGCGCGGTGATGCTGAGCCTCGTGGGAAGGGACTTCTTCCCGTTGATCGACGGAGGCCAGATCCAGCTCCATGTCCGCGCGCCGGCGGGTACCCGGATCGAGAGCACCGAAGCCATATTTCAGAAGGTCGAGGACAAGATCCGCGAAGTCATTCCCGAGAAGGATCGCTCGCTCGTCGTAGACAATATCGGGCTGCCCGCGCGGGCGTATAATTTGGCCTTCGCCGACGGCTCGACGATCGGCATCAATGACGGTGTCGTCCTGGTCTCTCTCCGGGACGGCCACAAGCCGACAGCGGAGTATATCAAGAAGCTGCGTCAGGTCCTGCCGGCGTCGTTCCCCGAGGACACTTTCTATTTCCAGGCCGCCGACATCGTCACGCAGATCCTGAATTTCGGACTGCCGGCGCAGATCGACGTGCGAACCGTCGGCTATGGAGCCGACAATCTGGCCATTGCCAAGAAGCTGCAGAAGCGGCTGGCCGCCATTCCTGGCGTCGTGGATGCCCATCTCCAGCAGGAGATCGACGGTCCGGCGTTCTATGCGGATATCGACAGGACCCGTGCCGCCCAACTCGGCCTGAACGCCAGCACTGTTGCGACCAACATCAATGTCAGCCTCAGCTCGTCGGTACAGGTCTCGCCGAATTTCTGGACCGATCTGAGCTCCGGCATCCCCTACTATCTCGCCGTGCAGACGCCGGAATACAAGATCGATTCGCTGAATGCGCTGGCCAATACGCCCGTGTCCACGTCACTCGCTGCGAGTGGTCAGACGGTGCCGGGCATGCTCGGAAACATCGCAACCTTCAAGCGCGATACAGTGCCGACCAACGCCAATCAGAGCAACGTCCAGCCGGTTTACGAGGTCTATGCCAGCGTGCAGGGTCGCGATCTCGGCAGCGTCGCAGCCGATCTCGGCAAGGTCACCGCCGATCTTCAAACGCAACTCAAGCCCGGCAATTCCATCCAGGTTCTGGGCCAGATCCAGAGCATGAACGACTCATTCCGGGACCTCGGCATCGGCCTCGTATTCGCGGCAGTGCTCGTCTATCTGCTGATGGTCGTGAACTACCAAGGCTTTGGTGAGCCTTTCGTCGTTATCCTGGCGTTGCCCGCGACGCTGTGCGGCATCGTGACCATGCTGTTCATCACCGGGACCACGCTCAATGTCCCATCGCTGATGGGGGCAATCATGTCCGTGGGTGTCGCATCGGCGAACTCAATCCTGCTGGTGACGTTTGCGCGCGAGCAGCAGTTGAAGGGCCATTCCGCCTTTGAGGCTGCATTGAGCGCCGGCCGCACCCGCATCCGGCCAGTGCTGATGACGGCTGCCGCGATGATCGTCGGTATGATCTCAATGGCGATCGGCGGTGCCGGCGAGGAGCAGAACGCGGCACTCGCTCGCGCCGTAATAGGCGGACTGCTGTTTGCAACGCCGACGACCCTGCTCATCGTCCCCTATCTGTTTGCCATGCTGCGCAAGGGCAATGACGGAAAGCCGCAGCATGGCGTGTTCGAGGAAACGCAGGCATGACTGAGATCGATGTGAGTCCCGATCGCCCGCTCCACGACCTCGATCTTCCGGACGATGCGGATAGGCCTCTGCTGCGGGCCGAAGGCCGGCTCAAGCGGCGATTCAGAGCGGCCGTGTTTGGGTCAGCGGCGCTGCTCTTGCTTGCTGGAGGGCTCGCTGTGGGTGGCTGGCGCCACTATCAGGCCGAGCGCGCGCTGGCCGCGACGTCCGAACAAGCGCGTATGCTTGTGCCGGAGGTCCGCGTCGCGACCGTCCGCGCCGGTGACCGCAAGATAATCGTCACCTTGCCGGCGACAACGGCAGCCTTCGAAGCTGCCAACATATTTGCCAGGACCAACGGTTACATCGAAAAGCGCTACGTCGATATCGGCGATCGCGTCAAGGCGGGAGCGTTGCTGGCCGAGATCGTAGCGCCCGAGTTGGACCACCAGATCGCGCAGGCCCAGGCTACCCTGGCGCAGACCCAGGGAACTCTTCAGCAGACGCAGGCGAGCCGTGAACTCGCCGAGGTCACCAACGCGCGCGACAGCGGTCTCGTCAAGCAGGGATGGCTGACCGCCCAGCAGGGCGATAATGACCGTCTGACCCTGCGCGCACAGCAGGCGGCCGAAGCCGTGGCGAAGTCGAACATCGCTGCTCAGCAAGCTCAGATCAAGGTTCTGGAGCAGGACAAGGCCTATCAGCGCGTAGTGGCTCCGTTCGACGGCGTGATCACCCAGCGCAACATCGACAATGGCAGCCTCGTGCAGGCCGGTTCGACATTCATGTTCACGTTGATGTATGCGAATGTCATCCGCACGCAGGTGTTTGTGCCGCAGGACGAGGCGGTCGGAGTTCAGCCGGGTGTCGATGCGGTCATCCGGGTCCCGGAACTGCCTGAGCAGGCGTTTCCGGGAAAGGTTACGCGGATTGCCACCGCGCTTCAGCCCGGGAGCCGAACGTTGCTGACGGAGATCGACGTCCCCAATCCGGAGGGCGCGCTTCAGCCGGGCATCTATTGTACTGTCGAGCTGTCCATTCCGCGCAAGACGCCGTCGTTGATCGTGCCGGCCGACGCCGTTGTCTTCGACGAGAACGGCCTGCATGTTGCGGTCGTGGAAAATGGGGTCGTTCACATGCAGAAGATCTCGATCGCACGCGATTTCGGCACGCGGGTCGAGGTGCACGATGGCGTCAAGCCGGGCGATCAGGTGATCCTCAACCCGATGCTGAGCCTGACGGAGGGTAGCCGAGTTTCTGCTCACGGGTCGCAGACGAGCTGACTGCCAAACCCCGACGAGGCGACGATCGACAGCATGGCGTGCTGGATCGCAGCCTGATACTCCGCGAGCATGTTTCCGCGAATTGTCGACGGTGACCGCCAGGCGATCTGGTGAGAGCGCCTCCGTATCCAATGTCAGCGAGGCAATGCGCGCCTTGGCCCGGTTCGCGCAATTAAGTAATCGTAAGCGACTCACGGCTCATTGAGCGCCTGTGAGCAAGTCTTGCATTCGCTTCCGCTACATCGATCCGCACCTCCTTCATAGGGCAACACGTTCGTTGCATTTGAATGGAGAAGGTTGATGACGATGTTGAAGATTCTATCGGCGGGGCTGATCGCGACTGCGATGTTCACGACGGCCGCCAATGCACGCGAGACTTACGCGAACAAAGGCCACATCACCGAGCGCGCTCATCACCCGAGCGTGTCTCGGTTTGCAGAACCTTTTGGCGCCAATGAGGCCGTGCCCTCGGAGCCGCCTGGTGGCATCTGCGATCACGGTGACAATCCGCAGGTTTGCTGATGGGCAAACCAAGGAGGAAGGCGGCATAAGCCGACTGCGCAGCCGCGGGCGGTGCGATCGTCTCTTGCCCGCGTCCACATGTTCAGGTCGCGCCCGATTCTCATCCTCGAGGATGAGATTAGCCGCTAAGAATCCAAGAATGCTGACTCACTCTGCGGGACACGGCCCGGCGCAGCGTCCCGGACCGCGCCCGCGAGCCCGACCAGTGGGTTCAGTCGACCGAGTTATCGAGATTGCGCTTAGCAGCCAGCAGGCGGGGATGCTCCCGCCGCCGCAGCAGTGCCGCTGGTGAGGGGACTAGCTGGACCCGGATTAGCGAGGTCCATCGATATGCTTTCGGAACATGCGCTCGTGTTCGGGGTGGGCATCACGCTCCGGGCGGGGCTAATGCTGGTGTCGGCGGTGTCGGCTTCGATCGCCGGCGGTTGAATGGTGCCGGGGGCAGGGGTTGACGGGATATCAGACGTTGACGCCGGCAGAGCCGCTGCATTGGTCAAGGTGCTTCCGGGTGCCGACGTGCACGAGCTTCCGGGAGTTGAGCTGCCGAGTAGGGACGCTGGCGCCACAGTGCCTGTTGTGCTGCCGGTGACCGTGCCGACGATGGTCACGGGCATGGCCGCCGGCAAGGTCGGCGGCAGGCTTGTAGCGGTCATCGGCGCAGCCAGCCCCGTCATGCCAGTGATGGTCCCCATTGCGCCCATCGGGCTCGTTGCACTCATCGCCGCGGTGGGGCTCGCAGAAACGCCGCTGCTCGTGGCGGTGACGCTCTCCACGGATGGTGAAAGCTCCACCGCGGTCGGCGCACAATTCACGCTTGTTCCTGGAAGTGTGGGGTCTTGTGCCAGTGGGGGCGAAGCCAGCGTGGTTGCTGGCGCACCGGGAATGGTCGAGGCCGAGAAAAGGCTCGTGAACGGGCTTGGCCCAGCCAGCGGGGACGACACGATCGCGCCCGGTGTTGTCGGAATGGCCATGGCGGTCGTTCCCATGGTCGAGACTTGTGCCAAGCAGCCGCTGCCGCTCAGCAGGAGGGCAGTCGTCGCGCAGATGAGCGTACGCATTCAAAATTCCAGAGGTTCGATTGTCGAGATGAGACGTAAGTGCTGAGGCCTGTAGATCCAATTCACGTTCGAGAGCGGAGATTGATGGCTCCAAGTAGTCGGCTGCCGGCAGCGCCGGTGATGCGGGCCCCTATGCGCGGCGCTCGATCACGATGTCCGGGAAATCCTGACGGCCGGCCGAGAGACGGCGAATCCAAATGTAATTGCTGCGCAAGATGGCCACGCGAATGACAAAGCAGCTGGTGCAGTAGTTTCGAACAGCAAACAGGGTGCGCCGCAGGTTGCGGCAGCACCCCGTATGACGCTTCGCGATGCCTTGCGCTCAGCGGTATCTCGGCCCGATAGGGACGTTGCGGCCCGCGAACACGGGAGCCGCGCCGCCGGCGCGCTCGAGGCCCATCCTGCCTGCCGGCGTCAAGGCGCCGCCGTTCAGGACATCCCGGTTGGGATACATCGATGCGTACGCCGCTGGCTCCTGGTCCGCGAAGGACCACGCTGCAAATGCGGATGGGATTGTCGCCGTCGAGATCAACGCCGCAGCAATCAGTGTCTTGAACATAGTCATCATCATTCTCCATTGTTTCATTCGTGCGGAGAATTCGCGGCCCGCGATCACTGCTGCTCTCCTTGTTGCGTTTCCCGAACCGAATGTTCTTGATGTGTCTGATGTAGGCATTTCCATCGACGACCGAGCATCGTCGCAATCACTCTTCCGAGAAGGCGAAATACGCTTGCAGCTGTGAACGCGCCGATGTCGAATCTGTATTCTTTGTCATGATCGCTCTCGCCATCGTGCTCGGCGACTGGCGTGCCTGAGGCCTACTTCGAATTCAGTTCACCTCAACCCCCGGAGTATGAATCATGAGGCTGTTCTCCCCGCTTTGCGTCGCACTTTGTCTCGTCCTCTCCGCCACCACAGCATTCGCCCGCGGCGGCATGGGATCGATGGGATCGCACATGTCCATGGGTGGCGGCGCGCTCGGCACGAGCGCTGCGGCGCCGGGAACGAATTCACTAGGTACCGCGCTGCCCTCATCCGGGACAATCGGTCATGCCATGAAAGGCCCGCTGCTCGGTACGAACGCTGCCATCGACAAGGAGGATGCGCGAGTTGAGAAGATGCTGGAGGGGTCGATCTGTCGCGGATGTTGAACCCATGCATCTCTCAGGCCAAATTGATGATACCCGCTCTTCTCGTTCTGCTGGGGTGTGAGCTCGCCGGCAACGCGCTCCACCAAATGATTGGGCTTCCCGTACCGGGGCCTGTGATCGGCATGTCAATTCTGGCCGCCGCGCTGGCTTTCAGAAAAGGAGGCGCGAGCTCCGGGTCGCCGATCACGTGCAGCCTGCAGCAGACCGCCGAAACCCTGATCCGTCACATGGGACTTCTGTTCGTGCCGGCGGGTGTCGGCCTGATCGCGGAGATCGGCGTGTTGCGGTCGGCATGGTTGCCGATTGCGGCCGGCCTGATCGGTTCGACGTTGCTGAGCCTGGCCGTCACTGGCCTCGTGATGCACTGGAGCATTCGCCGCCGCGCCGCGCGGCGATCGCCAGACACCGTGCACGGTCTGGAGCAGGGTTGATCCAAATCGGACCGCTGCCAATGATTGCAATTGACCATCTCTGGAATTCGCTTGCCACGACGCCGTTGGTTTGGCTCGTCGTAACGCTGGCCGCTTATACGGCCGGCAACGCGCTGCAGCGGGCTTGCCGAGGGGCGACGTTGGCGAATCCGGTGCTGATAGCCATCACTATCGTGGCTGCCATCGTCTTCGTGACCCGCACCGACTACACGGTCTATTTTAAGGCGACCCAGTTCATCAATTTCCTGCTCGGACCAGCAACCGTCGCCCTGGCCATTCCGCTGGCGCGAAGCGCCCGGCTCGTGAGGGAGAATCTTGCGGGCGTCGGACTGGCGCTGTTGGCGGGCTCCGTGACATCGACGATCAGCGGCATTGGCCTGGTGTGGTTGTTCGGAGGTTCACGCACGGTTGCGCTTTCCATGGCGCCGAAGGCCGCGACCACTCCCATCGCTGCCGCGGTGTCGAGCCAGATCGGCGGTATTCCGGCCCTGACGGCCGCGCTCGCGATCGTCGGCGGCATCGTGGCGGCCGTTGTTGGTCGGACGATGCTGACCAGGCTGAACGTCAACGACTGGCGGGCCCGTGGCCTCGCAGCAGGAGTTGCCGGAAGCGGCATTGCGGCCGCCCAAGTAGCCGAGCGCAACGAGCTTGGAGCCGCATTTGCCGCGCTTGGCATCGGGCTCAACGGCGTACTGGTTGGTATCGTCGTGCCGCTCGTTGCGCAGTATTGGAGGTCATGAGATCGATCGTTCGCGCCACCCGAGGCGATGCCGGCAACGTGATACGCGGCGCGACTGCCCGGATTGGGATGATCAACGGCACGTCCTACCTCCGGGAATGAGCAATTGGAGAAAAGTTCGATGCGTTCTCTCTTGACTGTTGGCTTTCTGATTTCGCTGACCGCCTGCGCAAGCGCGGCCCCCATCCATGGTACGCACGCATGGCATCGGGCCGTGGCTCATCATGGGCCGGTCGTGTCACTGGGTGACTTCGTCATCCCGAGGGGAGCCTATGCAGGCCCTCGGCCGCCGATCTATTACAACGATACGCCCAGCTACAACGATCCGTCCAAGTTCGGCGGCCAAGCGCTCGGGATGGACCCGTAGAGCCCGGCCCGTTCGCCCGCTGTGCCCGGTCTGATGCTGAAGGAAGATGCTCGGAGCGACTCAATGCGTTGTCTACTAGTGTTTGGTCTTTTGCTGGCTTCGTGTGCGACTGCTTCCGCTGCAACGCACCGTCCAATTCGTCCGGCAGCGCGTCTGCACGTGCAGAAACATCGACCGGCAAATCCAAGCGCGGCATTGCCTGCCGGGCCACGGTTCGCCGTCCCCGGCTGGAGCAATGAAGACACCGAGCGCTGGCTGGACAACGCCAGTTCATCCTGGTCGCAGGCCTGACGTTAGTTGGGTCCTTCGTGCTGCGAGCTAGTCGACGTGTAGAAGCGCGTTGCCGCCTATGTCTTACGAGAGAGGACCTTATCATGACGACCAGCCACTTCATGACCGCCGCCTGCCTAACCTTGGGGCTCGCGGTCGCGCCCCTTGCTGCGGAAGGGAAGAACTACACGTCTTTGAGGCACGATGTCTCGACAATGCAATCTGCTGCCTATGGGACGTCCGGGCTGTCGACACCGCCGTCCGAGACCTATGGGACGTCCGGAACGTCTGTCGGGACTGTCACCGCACCCTCGGTGGGATCGTACAACTGGCCTTCGGTGGGCGTGACAAACGCAGTGCCCACTTGGCGCAATACCAATCCTCCTGTTCGCAGGTAGCGAGAACTGCCGCCACATCTCGAAGCTCGTTGCGGAACAGGCGCTCCGTCGATGAGCGCGAATCGGTCTTGAGCGATGGTCTGGCCGAAACGCGACGACTCGCATGCCTTGTGGTGTCATCATCGTGAGCTGAGTCCTCACGCGAGGTCGGCCGCCGTGCGAGCGAATGAATTCGTATTTAATCGAAATCTGAGCGCGGACTCTTACTTCCACTCTATTGGCACCGTTGCGCGCGGTTCCTAAACCACGTTGCGCGGCCCGTGATTTATTGTCGAGTGGCCGCCAAAAGTCGATCGTCGGAAGTGTCGCGCCCCCGTGCTGTAAGCAGCCTAGGAGTTCTGGCAATGTGCTCTCTTCATCAATTGAACGCCTTTGCGGCATCATCGAGAGGCGAAGGTCTTCACCCGAAGTTGCGCGCACTGCTCGAGCGGGCGGCCGCATCGCCGTTTCGGAGGTCTCGCTGCGCCATGATGGTCCGGTTCAGGCTGGGCCAGATCCGGTCCCGGAAATCTTAACGTCGCGCGCCAAGATAGTTTTGCTCTCGCGACAGCCGGCCAACCGGTAAGCGCGCCTAAATCGAGTTTTAGTGGTGACGGGTTTGTCGCTCCCTACTTCTAGATCGTTCCTACAATGTAAGGAGACGACCATGAACGCCACCACACCGACATCTGCGTTCGCGACAAACCACGACGAATGGATCAGTTGTTCTCACTGGGGCATGTTTCCGCCGCCCCGAAAACAGCGCTGACTTCGCGATCGCGCTAGTTCAAAGCCGGTCCCCGCGAACAAATCATCAGCATGTCTCGACCCAAGTTCCTGCCTCAGAATTTCACCCTGGCGCTGATCGCGATTGTCGTCGCGGCAAGCGAGCTGCCATGCCGAGGCGCGGCGGCGCTGGTGGTGGATCACCTCACCGACTTCGCCATCGCATTGCTGTTCTTCCTGCATGGAGCAAAGCTGTCGCGCGAAGCCGTGCTCGCTGCGGCAGGTCACTGGCGGCTGCATGCCCTGGTGCTGCTGACGACATTCGTGCTGTTTCCGCTGTTCGGTCTGGCCTTCAGGCCGATACTGTCTCCGCTTGTGACGCCGGCGCTTTACGTCGGCATCCTGTTCCTCTGCAGCCTGCCGTCCACGGTGCAATCCTCGATCGCGTTCACCGCCATCGCAAAGGGTAACGTTCCCGCCGCGATTTGTAGTGCCTCGGCCTCAAGCATCGTCGGCATCTACGTGACGCCGCTCGTGGCAGGTCTCGTACTCTCAAATCACGGCGGAGCTGCCTCGGGCTGGGACGCTATCGGACAGATCACCTTGCAGTTGTTCGTGCCGTTTGTCTGCGGACAACTGCTCCAGCCGTTCATCGGCGGATGGATTGGACGTCATGATGGCATTGTCGGCGCGGTCGACCAGGGATCAATCTTGCTCATTGTCTATTCCGCCTTCAGCGCGGCCATCAGCGAGGGCTTGTGGCATCAGGTTCCGCCGGCTGCGCTCGAGGGGCTGGTCGTCGCCGATGGCATCCTTCTTGGCGCCGCCCTGATCACGACCGGACTTCTCGGCAAATGGCTGGGCTTCGATCGTGCCGATCGAGTGGCCATTATCTTCTGTGGCTCGAAGAAGAGCCTCTCCCAGGGCGTTACCATGGCGAAAGTTATCTTTGCTTCCCATGGGGCGGGTGCAGTGATCCTCCCGCTGATGGTCTTCCATCAGATTCAATTGATGGTCTGCGCCGCGCTGGCCCAGCGATGGGGTCGTCGTGCAGAGCTCTCTGCACCCGCCTCGACCGAGGCCAGGTCCGTTGTGATGCGCTGACGAAAGTCGTCTCGACGGTTTTGACTAGGGTCTGTTGGGATTCATCTGGAGTTTATCGCGGCCGCGGCCAGATAGATCATTGAAGTGAAGCTCTGGTCGGTCTTGTCGGCGCGCATTGCGATGCGCTTGAATTCCTTGAGCTTGCCGAAGAAGTTCTCGATGAGATGCCGCCATTTGTACATCTCCTTGTCGATGGCGAGAGGCTGTGCACGGCGCGGATGCTGGGAGATGACGACTTTGGCGCCACGCGCTTCGAGTTCGGCGATGATGGCGTTGCTATCGAAGGCCTTATCAGCGATCAGCGCGTTGAAGGCCAATCCCTCGATGAGCGGCGGCACGCCCACCGTATCGAAACGCTGTCCCGGCAGGAGCACGAAGCGCACGAGATTGCCGAGCGCATCGGTGAGCGCCAGAATTTTGGTGGTCATGCCGCCTTTCGAGCGGCCGATCGCCTGGCTTTGCGTCCCCCTTTTGCGCCCTGACCGTGGCGGTGGACCTTGACGATGGTGGCGTCGACCATGGCGTATTCCATGTCGGGATCGTCGGAGATGGCCTCGAACAGCCGCTTCCAGACATCCGCCTTCACCCAGTCGCGAAAGCGCGTGAATGTGCTATTCCAGTGGCCGAACATCGCCGGCAGATCCCGCCAGGGACTGCCGGTTCGGGCGATCCACAGAACGGCCTCGACAAACAGTCGGTTGTCCTTGCCGCTGCGGCCCGGATCTCCCGGCTTGCCAAGACAATGCGGCTCCATCTTCGCCCATTGGGCGTCAGTCAAAACGAATCGGTCCATCCCAAGCTTGAATCACAACCAAGCCCCGATGAGAATCCTGAATCCCAACAGACCCTAAGCAGTGCTGAACCTGTGCCCCGGCTCCAAGGAACCGGAGGCATTCAACGTCGATCGTGTGCGCGGCTACCTCGAGGGAATCTCGGCCCCAAGACAGGCCGGTGATCGACGCCGCTGTGGGGCAAGCAAGGTCGACATATGCACATTTGAGTGGTACAAGCAGCATAACCGTTGTCGCGGTAGGTAATTGATTTTACTTAGCTTTGATTGATCGATGTCCAGCCCGCCCCTGGGCACCGCGAGGAGTGGGGCTTCCTGAAATCCAGCTCCTTTTGGGAACGAACGGTGGACGCGGATCCGCCGATCTCCGCCCTTCTCGGGCCGGCCGCCAGGGTTAGTTGATGCAGCAGACCACCGATTGACCACCGAAACCCCGTGAACAAATGGCGATAAAGGTGGTCAATGCCGCGCAAAGCTCACTGTTGTCGTTGATCTTTTCGATCGCTACTTACGTTCGGGACGCAGGGGTCGCAGGTTCGAATCCTGCCACTCCGACCATTCTTCCAAAAGTTGACGTTTTCCTGAAGGCTTGGCGGACCGGCCGCCAGCGCCTTGGGAGCGCCTTATTGCAACGATTTTCAGGGCGGGTCCACGGCCGATTTGGCCGGGCAGGGCTGCTTGTTGCGGCGGCATGGCTCAGCATTCGCAGGTAACAGCGCCCGGACTGAGTTAGCCTTTCATCTATGTTGTTTTTCAACCCGCGGTAGTGCGAAGCTGCCATCTCTTCTGGGGGGAGTGATGTCGTGGCAAAAGTGGAGATTGATCCCATCGATGGCCTGATGGTTGATGTCGTCGGCCCTTGGGCGTCTGGGAAGCACCAGCGGTTGAGTGAATACATCAAGCTAGCACGAGGCGCTCGGGCCAGCTTTGTGCCGCCGAGAGGGACAGGCGGGGCCTCTTACATCGAATTGTTCTCAGCATCTGGTCGATCACTAATCGAAGGGACTTCGACATATATCGATGGTAGTCCGCTCGTCGCATATAAGGCTGCTCAAGCCAGCGGCGTAAGATTTTCCGATCTTCACTTCAACGATATCCAACCTACAAAGACACAAGCTTTAGATACTCGAATTCGCGCTTTGGGAGGCGCTGCTGTCGTCCACAATAAGCCTGCTCAGGAAGCAATTGACGATATCGTTTTCGCGCTCAATCCGTCAGGATTGCACTTCGCATTCCTAGATCCCTACAATCTCGAGTATCTCTCCTTTGAGATCATTGAGAAGTTGGCGCGATTCAAACACATGGATATGCTGGTGCACGTGAGTGTACAGGACCTTCAGAGAAATCTTGATCGCTACAGTGTGCAAGGCGGCGCGCTCGACAAATTCGCGCCGGGTTGGCGCAGTCGAGTGAATCCCAACCAAGCGAACAATGCTTTTCGGGCTGCATTGATGGAATACTGGTTGGACGAAATTCGCAAGCTTGGAACTATGCCTGCACACGGAGTCGAACTCGTCGTTGGATCGAAGGGGCAACGCCTGTATTGGCTTATGTTCGTTGCAGCCCACGATCTCGCACAAAAGCTTTGGAATGCCGTCCGCGATCCAGGTGGGCAGAGAGAGATGGGTTTTTGATATGGCTGACACGTCAATCGAATGGACGGATGTTACGTGGAATCCTGTCGCCGGCTGTACAGTGCTCTCGCCGGGCTGCACCAACTGTTATGCTATGCGAATGGCGGCAAGACTCGACGCTATGGGTATGGAGAAGTATCGCGGTCTGACCCGCAAAAGCGGAGGGCGCGCGAAGTGGAACGGAAAAATTAGGCTTGATCGAGAAGTGCTCGCAGCGCCAGCGAGATGGAAGCGGCCGCGCCGCATCTTCGTCAATTCGATGTCGGATCTATTTCACCAATCTGTGCCGGCGACATTCATTGCAGATGTTTGGGAAGTCATGGCATCGACCCCTCGGCACACCTATCAGATACTCACAAAGCGTCCCAGCCGAATGGCAGAGATCACCGCAAAGTTGGGAGCTTTGCCCAATGTCTGGCTTGGGACGAGTGTTGAGAGTTCTGCGTATCTCGATCGCGTCGATGATCTGCGCAGGGTAACCGCTGCCGTTCGCTTTATTTCATTTGAGCCACTATTGGGGTCGGTAGCTGGCGCCAACCTTGCAGGGATCCAGTGGGTGATTGTGGGGGGCGAGAGCGGACCTCATGCGAGGCCTATGGCCGAGGAATGGGTGGACGAGATCCAGGCTGCGTGTCGTAAGGCCAACACAGCATTCTTCTTCAAGCAATGGGGAGGCGTTCGAAAGAAGGCTACTGGGAGGACCTATCGGGACTCCACGTTCGATGAAATGCCTGTCGTGGAGTTAGGCGCAGGCGTTCAAGCTTGAGGGGCTTGGCCTTACCGCCTCGCCACCAGCACACCGAGCATGAACGCCACCACCAGCGACGGCAACGGGGCTTCGCGCACCATGCCACGGACGATCTCCGGCCAGTGCTGATCCGGGGCGAGTCTCGGCGATCGCAAATCACCGGTCGGCTCGATCCCCCAATTCGACGCGAGTTCGGCGATCTCGCTCGAGGCCAGCCGCACGCCATCACGAACGCGGAAGATGGCGGCGTCGGCTCGCTCTCGTGGCGCAAGCAACATCATCGTCGCGATGGCCGTGCGCAACGTCATCTCTCCGTAGCCTTGCAGCCTTACCGATTCTTCGGGATCGGACGTCATGCGAAAACCCTCACAGCGCCAAATTCCTCACATTGCAAAGTGGCGCGCGATGGTGAATGCCGCCGTCGCGCACAGGACCAGCGTGGACACCGCGCCGGCCACGCCGCGTGCGAGATGGGCTCGCGTCAGGTGCCTGGTCATGATCTTGCTCCATGCTCGGCATGGCAATGGCGGGGAGGCGGCGTTGGTTCCTTGCGCGACGGGGCCAATCGCGAACTCCCGCTATTTCCGCAGCAGCTCGCTCAGCGCCGCGGTCGCCTCGGCGCAGCGGATGTCGTCGATCTCGCGCGACAGGCTGAGTGCGCTCGATTTCAGTTCTTCGACCTTCCAGCTATCCGGATGCTGGTTTTCGAGATGACCGAGACGCTTGTTGAGATCGTCCAGTCTCGATTGGAGCTGCCCGGCGCTGGCGGCCCCGTTCACTTTCCAAACGCGTTGTGCACGCATCGTAGTTCCCCTGCTAATCTCACGGCGTTGTGAGAGCGGTTCGTGGCCGGAATGGGAATTTGTCTGGGCCGGCTTTAGATCGCGGGGAACCGTTGCAGATTAGCCACGAAAGTTCCTGGATTTCAGCGGCGACCGCGCCTGTGTCGCCCCTGTCAATCCGCCCGTGCGAAAATATTCCGCTTTACCGAAATTCGGAAATGGCGTATGTGTCGCGCATCCCGGCTCGACCAAGAGGGGCGATCTTGCGTCGTCACGTTTCGCGAGCCGGGCTTGCGGTGGACGCGACAGCGTCGGGCGCGAAAGTGCGGGCAGGGCGGATTGCTCTCCGTGAGCCCGAGGCTTCGTGTCGACGAGCGGCGCTGTCAGGTTCGTCTCGCCAGTATTCTTCCGGCAATGTCGACAACGCCGGGAGATAATGCGGTGAGCAGCGAACCGTGCGTACGGCAAAACCGTGTGGTCCTGGCCGTCGTTGCTACGGTCAAGCCTTTGCGGATGCGGCACTTGCGTCAACCGGCGCTGTGTCCGCGACTTTCGTGAAGGCGAGGGAGGCCAAAACGAACTCGGCTCCCGGGAGAGCACGGCATAAGCCGTAAAGCCACTGCGCAGGGAAGGCCGAGTGATTTGGCTACACCTGTATGCTGCTGTGCGGTTTCCTTGCGCTACATCTTCGCGCAGCGGACCGCGGGTGCCAGCCGGCACCCGGCCTTCCCTGCGCCCTCCTGGACAAGAGGGTGGAGAGATCAAGCAAAGCTCGGGCGAAATGCGCCGCGAGGGTGCGAAGCTGTGTCTGGAATCAAGATGCGAGCTGGAAGAGTGGCGCTGCCGCCTCATACTCCGTCATTGCGAGCGCAGCGAAGCAATCCAGAGTCTTACCGCGGAGGGATTCTGGATTGCTTCGCTGCGCTCGCAATGACGATGCGGAGAGAGTGCGGCAAACTCCGCTCTCGTGCCCCGGACGCTGCGCAGCGCTCTTGCGGTGCGCTGCTGAGCCGGGGCCCATGTCGCCGCATTGTACCGTGTCGCCTTCCGGGTCCCGGCTCTGCGCAGCAACGCTGCGCGTTGCAGCGCGTCCGGGACACGGACGTGAGTGGTACCGTTGCTCCCCATCACAAGTCCGCCCCGCATCACAACCAAGTGTCTTTATTCGGGAACAATCATTCCCTATTATTTCGCAATGCAAAAGACCGCCAGAAGATCCCAACCCGCCGTCCGTCCGCCCGGCCGTCCCCGGGAGTTCGACATGGACACTGCGCTTGACCGCGCCGTGCGCGTGTTTTGCGAGCGCGGTTATCATGCGACCTCGATCGGCGATCTCACCGCGGCGATGCGGCTGGCGACGGGGAGCGTCTACAAGGCGTTTCGCGACAAGCATGCGGTGTTTCTCGCCGCCTTCGAGCGCTACGCCGCGCTGCGCCAGGAGCAGACGCGCAGCGCCGCGGCGCAAGGCGCCAATGGCCGCGAGCGGTTGCGCAACATGCTTCTCTCGTACGTAGAGCACTCCCAGGGCAGCGAGGGGCGGCGCGGCTGCCTCGTGGTCGGCAGCGCGGTCGAATTGTCGGCGGTCGACCCGGTGGTCGCCGCCCTCGTCAGCGCGCGGCTCGAGACCAACGAAAACTTCATCGCCGGCCTCATTCGCGAGGGGCAGGCCGACGGCTCGATTCCCCGCCATGTCGCCGCCGACGACACCGCGCGGCTGATGATCTGCATCACGCAGGGTCTGCGCGTCGTCGGCAAGGCGCGCCTTTCGCTCGACGGCAAGCGCCTGGTCGCCGTCGCGATGAAACTGCTCGCCTGAATTTTTTGTCATATTAGGAAACGAGCGTTTCCTATATCTGGAGACTGCGTGAATGACGATGAATGCCACGATCGAGACCGCGCCCGGGCCGGATGCGGTGTCGCAACGACTGACCTTCGTGCTTGCCGCGGCCTGTGGCATGGTCGCCGCCAACATCTATTACGCCCAGCCGCTGATCGCCCCGATCAGCGCCGCGCTCGGCCTGTCGCATGAAGCGGCGGGGCTGATCGTCACCATGACGCAGATCGGCTACGGCGTGGGGCTTCTCTTCATCGTGCCGCTCGGCGATCTCGTCGAGAACCGCACCTTGATCTGCTCCGTCATCACGCTCGGCGCCGCAGCGCTGCTCGCCGCGGGGTTCGCCTCCCACGCGCTGCCGTTCCTGATCGCCGCATTGTTCATCGGGCTCGGCTCGGTCGCGGTGCAGATCATCATTCCCTATGCGGCGCATCTGGCGCCGGAAGCCATCCGCGGCCGCGTCGTCGGCAATGTCTCGACCGGCCTCATGCTGGGCATCATGCTGGCGCGCCCGGTGTCGAGCTTCGTCACGGCAGTGCTGTCGTGGCACGCGGTGTTCTTCTTGTCCGCCGCGCTGATGATCGTGCTCGCAGCCGTGCTCTGGATGACGCTGCCGAAGCGCAAGCCGGTCGCGCGCATGCACTATGGCGAATTGCTGCTGTCGATGCCGCATCTGGTGCGGACCACGCCGCTGCTGCGGCGTCGCGCGCTCTACCAGGCCAGCCTGTTCGGCGCGTTCAGCCTGTTCTGGACCGTGACGCCGCTGCTGCTCGCGAACGAGTTCGGCTTCACCCAGCGCGGCATTGCGCTGTTCGCGCTCGCCGGCGTCGCCGGCGTGTTCGCGGCCCCGATCGCGGGACGGCTTGCCGATCGCGGCCATAGCCGTGTCGCGACCTTGGTCGCGATGCTGCTGGTTGCCGTGGGCTTCCTGATCACGCAGATCGGCGCGGCCGGTTCGACGCTCAATCTGGCCTGCCTTGTCGTCGCCGCCATCGCGATCGATTTCGGCGTGCAGGGCAACGTCGTGCTCGGCTTCCGCGCCATCTTCGTGCTGGGGCATGAGCATCGCAGCCGCCTCAACGGCCTCTATATGGCGACGTTCTTCAGCGCGGCTGCCGCAGGCTCGGCACTTGGCGCCTGGGCCTTTGCGCAAGGCGGCTGGACGCTGGCATCGGCCATTGGCCTCGCGCTGCCCGTCGCGGGCCTGGCCTATGCGGCCACCGAGTAGCCGCCGGCGTGGCCGGAAATTGTGCAATGCGGCCCGTTTACCAAGGCCGTCTGCAAGCAACCTGGATGGCAATTTCCACCTCGCGGTTTCCCTGCCGCTGTAGTACTTTGGTCGCAAGCGGGCCTGGTTAACGGGCGGCAGGGGGAGGCTGATGAGGAGTGCGGGGCTGT
This sequence comes from Bradyrhizobium sp. LB13.1, assembly GCF_054056815.1. Classification (NCBI taxonomy): domain Bacteria; kingdom Pseudomonadati; phylum Pseudomonadota; class Alphaproteobacteria; order Hyphomicrobiales; family Nitrobacteraceae; genus Bradyrhizobium; species Bradyrhizobium sp. LB13.1. The sequence continues at coordinate 2,346,033 of NZ_JBSRYQ010000001.1, forward strand.
TTGGCGTACCGCGAGTACGGCCTTGGTCGTGGCAGGCGTTTCTGCTTGGATTCGTCGTTGTCGCAATGTCGGCTGCGCTCCAGGGCATCTGTGTCGCGCTCGGCGCAAAACTCTATTTCGCGGCGTTCCTGCCCAGCCTGTTCGTGCTCGGCATTGTCGCGGGCGCGCCGGCGGCGGGGTTCGCCGCGCTGCTCACCATTCCCGTGGTGTGGTGGGCGTTCATGCCGCCCTTCTTCAAGTTCAATTCGCTGACCGGCGCGCATGCCGATTCCATCAATCTGTTCTGCCTGCTCGCAGTGCTGGTGATCGGCCTTGCCGACCTCTGCCGCGAGACGATGGCGATCATCAGCCGCGGCGGGTTGAAGCCGCGGGGCGAGAGCGCGGCAACGAATTCGCAATAGGTCGGCATTGTACGGCCGCGGGCGTTGCGCGCGCGCAACAGTCCGGAAACCATTCGGACGCTTGCCGCGCGGCGCTAACTTTTCGAAAAAGATTTGGCGGCAATTTCTCCCCCGGGAATGACGACGGAGTTTTCGGACATGAACGGGCAAATAACCGGTCACGCCATCTTGGAGAACGTGCGCCGCTACCGCGGGATCGCATCGCTCTATCGCCAGACCGCTGCATTCCGCCCGGGCCAGAGCTGGTCGCTGCTCGAGCAGGCGAGGGATTGGGAAGCGCGGGCGCTGACGGAGCTGGAAACCTATTTCGCCGCGCGGATGGACTACGCTACGCAGCTCGCGGCCTGATCGTTAACGTCCTGAAAGTTCCGGCGCTGACGTCTGTTGGCGCGCCGACAGGACTGGTGGCGACAGGACTCGTGGCGATTACGGAGTTATCTCGATGCCGGCATATGCTAGCAACGTCCGCACAGAGATATTCCGGGGCAAGCGATGACCACCTTCAACCGCATCTTCACGACCGAGCGCCTGCTCCAGATCATCGTCATTCTGGCCGCGACGGTCGCAATGAAGCTGATGGGCTGAATTTCGGCGGGCTATCGCGCGCCGAGTTCGGGCACGTCGGGCAGATAGTTCGACCCCTCCGAGCCCAGAAAATCGAACATCGCCTGCGCCGGCGGCAACAGCACCTTGTCGCTGCGTCGTATCACGTACCATTGCCGCACGATCGGCAGGCCCGCGACGTCGAGCACGATGAGCCGGCCCTCGGTGAGCTCGTGCGCCACGGTGTGCGCCGAGATGAAGGCGATGCCGAGCCCGGCGATGACCGCCTGCTTGATGGTCTCATTGCTGCTCATCTCCATGCCGATGACTGGCTCGAGATCCGACCTCTGGAACATGCCTTCCATCAGCGTCCGCGTGCCCGAGCCGGGCTCGCGGGTGAGGAAGGTCTCGTGCACGAGGTCCGTCAGGTTGAGGCCGGAATCCTTCTCCAGCCAGTGTCCCTTGCGCGCGACGATGATATGCGGATTGCGCCCGAGCTGACGCACGTCGACGCTGACGTCGGCCGGTGGCCGACCCATCACCGCGAAGTCGAGGTCGTAGCCGTGCATGGCCTCGCGGATCTCCTCGCGGTTGCCGACGGTCAGCTTGATCTCGATCTTCGGATACCGTTTCGAGAATGCCGCGATCGCATGCGGCACGAAATATTTGGCGGTCGAGACAGCGCCGAGATGGACGGTGCCGCCGGTTCGCCCCGCAAGCAGGTCGAGCGCGCCCTGGCAGTCGGCGATCGCGGCTTCGACGCGCTCGGCCAGCGTCAGCACCTCCTTGCCCGCCTCCGTCAGCAACATGCCGTCGCCGGTCCGCTGCACCAGCGGCAGGCCGGCGAGATCCTGAAGCTGGCGCAGCTGCTGGGTCACCGCCGGCTGCGTCAGCCCGAGCTGGCTCGAGGCTGCCGTCACGCTGCCCTTGGCCGAGAGCGCCGCAAGCGAGCGGAGCTGCCGGATCGTCAGATGCCGGAGCTGAGCCGCCGCCGAATGGGCATTATAAGATAATTCTTTGGCACTCATTATGAATAGAAATTTTCCTTATTAAGCCGCCCCTGTCAATCTCCTCATTGTTGGGACCGACCGCACCGACCTCCAGCGGGGAGGGACTGGATGCGGCACCGGCAAAGGGATGGACGCAGATGACAGGGCAACTCAGGCTGGACGACCACCTTCAACGGTACTGCGAGACCGCACCCCATGCGCTGGCCGTGGCGGCCGCAGTCGATGCCATTGCCGCGGCCGCGATCGAGATAGCCGATCTGATCGCCACCGGCGATCTCGCGGACGCCTCCGGCCTGACGACCGGACGCAACAGCGACGGCGACGTCCAGCGCGATCTCGACGTCCAGGCCGACGCGATCCTGCGCCGCTGCCTCGGCAAGCTGCCGATCGCGGCACTGGCGTCGGAAGAGATGCGCGAACCGCAGATCGGCGATCGCGAGGCCAAGATCTGCGTCGCGATCGATCCGCTCGACGGCTCCTCCAATATCGACGTCAACATGACCGTCGGCACGATCTTCTCGATCCTGCCCGCGCCCGACGATCTCGCGCTCGCCTTCCATCAGCGCGGCTCGGCGCAGCTTGCGGCGGGGTTCGTCACCTACGGTCCGCAGACCTCGCTGGTGCTGACACTCGGCGAGGGCGTCGAGATCTTCACGCTCGACCGCAAGTCCGGTTGCTTCCGTCTCGCGCGCAGCGCCGTGCAGATTTCCGAGACGTGCGAGGAGTTCGCGATCAACGCCTCGAACCGCCGGCATTGGGAACAGCCGGTGCGCGCCTTCGTCGACGAATGCCTCGCCGGTGTGGAAGGGCCGGCCAACCACAATTTCAACATGCGCTGGATCGGTTCGCTGGTCGCCGAGGCCTACCGTATCCTCACCCGCGGCGGCGTGTTCCTCTATCCCTCCGATGCACGGCCCGGCTATGGCGACGGCCGCCTGCGCCTCGTCTACGAGGCGCACCCGATGGCTTACATCATCGAGCAGGCCGGCGGCTCTGCTTCGACCGGGCGCGAGCGCATCCTCGAGCTCTCAGCACAGAGCCTGCACCAGCGCGTGCCGCTGATCATGGGCTCGAGCAACGAGGTGCAGCGCGTCGAGGAACTGCATTGCGATCCGTTGCTGGTCGCCAGCGTCTCCGCACCGCTGTTCGCGCGGCGCGGCTTCTTCCGACTGTGAGCGAGGCATCCCATGTCCAGGAAGCATCCGATCATCTCCATCACCGGCTCCTCCGGCGCCGGCACAACCTCGGTCAAGAAGACCTTCGAACAGATATTCTTCCGCGAGAAGGTCAACGCCGCCTACATCGAAGGCGACGCCTTCCATCGCTACGATCGCGCGGAGATGCGCACGCAGATGGCCAAGGAGGCCGATCGCGGCAACAGGCATTTCAGCCATTTCAGTCCCGAGACCAATCTGTTCGAGGAGCTGGAGCGGGCGTTCCGCGACTATGGCGAGACCGGCACGGCGACGACGCGGCACTATGTCCACGACGCCGAGGAATCCGCGCTGCATGGCGCCGCACCAGGCACCTTCACCGAATGGAAACGGCTGCCGGAGAGCTCCGATCTGCTGTTCTACGAGGGCCTGCATGGCGCCGTCGTCACCGACAAGGTCAATGTCGCGCGTTATGCCGACCTCAAGATCGGTGTCGTGCCCGTCATCAATCTCGAATGGATCCAGAAGCTGCACCGCGACCGTAGTGCGCGAGGCTATTCGACCGAGGCCGTCACCGACACCGTTCTGCGGCGGATGCCTGACTACATCCACTATATCTGCCCGCAATTTTCCGAGACCGACATCAACTTCCAGCGCGTGCCGACGGTGGACACCTCCAATCCGTTCATCGCGCGCTGGATCCCGACGCCGGACGAATCGATGGTCGTGATCCGCTTCAAGAACCCGCGCGGCATCGACTTCCCCTATCTGCTCTCGATGCTGCCGCAAAGCTGGATGTCTCGCGCCAATTCGATCGTGTGCCCCGGCGCGAAGCTCGACCTCGCGATGCAGCTGATCCTGACGCCGCTGATCATGCAGCTCATCGAGCGCAAACGAAACCTGAAGTGAACAAGGGGAGAATCCGATGAACATCTCCGTCCACGCCGAAGCCGACCTCTCGGCGGTCGCGCACAACGATCTCGCCAACGCGGTTCGCTTCCTTGCGGTCGACGCCATCGAGACCTCGCAGTCCGGTCATCCCGGCCTGCCCATGGGGATGGCCGATGTCGCGACCGTGCTGTTCTCGCGCTTCCTGAAATTCGACTCGGCTCACCCCAATTGGCCGGACCGCGATCGCTTCGTGTTGTCGGCGGGCCATGGCTCGATGCTGCTCTATGCACTGCTCCATCTTACCGGCGGCGACGTCAGCCTCGACGACATCAAGGCGTTCCGGCAATGGGGCTCCAAGACGCCGGGCCATCCGGAATATGGCCACACGCCGGGCGTCGAGACGACGACGGGACCGCTGGGGCAGGGGATCGCGACTGCCGTCGGCATGGCGCTCGCCGAGCGCATGGCAAATGCGCGGCACGGCGAAGGCCTCGTCGATCACTTCACCTATGTGATCGCGGGTGACGGCTGTCTGATGGAGGGCATCAGCCAGGAAGCGATCTCGCTCGCCGGCCATCTGCAATTGTCTCGCCTGATCGTGCTATTCGACGACAACGGCATATCCATTGACGGTCCGACCTCGCTCGCGACCTCCGACGACCAGCTCGCGCGCTTCGCCGCCTCCGGCTGGTCGGTGCGCCGTGTCGACGGGCACGATCCCGAAGCAGTTGCGCAGGCGATTGCGGAGGAGCGTGAGAGCGCAAAGCCTTCGCTGATCGCCTGCCGCACCATCATCGGCTATGGCGCGCCGGATCGTCAGGGCACCGAGAAGGCGCATGGCGCTCCGCTCGGTGCTGAACAGACGGCGGCAGCACGGCGAACGCTCGGCTGGGACTATCAACCGTTCGTGGTGCCTGTCACGATCATGAAAGCATGGCGGATGATCGGGCAGCGCGGGCAGGTCGAGCGTCTCGCCTGGCTCGATCGCTATGAACGCGCGACGCCCGAGCAGCGCGACGTGTTTGTCGCGGGCAAGGCGGTTGCCCTGCCGAACGCCTATGCCCAGGCCTTGGCGAAATTACGCGAACGCTTTGCCAGCGAGCGTCCCAAGCTCGCGACGCGGCAGGCCTCGCAACAAGTGCTCGACGGCATCGCCGGGACGATCCCCGGGTTGGTCGGCGGCTCCGCAGACCTGACGCATTCGAACCTGACGCATGCCAAGGCGCAGGCTCCGGTGAAGCGCGATGCGTTCGCCGGCGATTACATCCATTACGGCATTCGCGAGCATGGCATGGCGGCCGCAATGAACGGCCTCGCGCTGCACGGCGGCTTCATTCCCTATGGTGGCACCTTCCTCGCCTTCTCCGATTACAGCCGTCCGGCGATCCGCCTTGCGGCCTTGATGCGGATCCGCGTCATTCATGTGATGACCCACGATTCCATCGGCCTGGGTGAGGACGGCCCCACGCACCAACCGGTCGAGCATCTCGCAGCGCTCCGCGTCATTCCGAACTTGCTCGTGTTCCGTCCGGCCGACGCGGTGGAGACTCTGGAAGCATGGGATTGCGCGCTCGAATCCAAAAATCGCCCCTCCGTGCTGTGCCTGTCGCGTCAGGCGCTGCCGACCTTCCGCAGCGATGTCCGCGGTAGAAACCGCGTCGCACGGGGCGCCTATCTCATCGTTTCGCCCGACGGCGGCCGCGACGTGACGCTCATCGCAACAGGTTCGGAAGTGTCCATCGCGCTGGAAGCGGCTCGCCTGCTGGCCACCGAGCACGTCCGCGCGGCCGTGGTCTCCGCTCCCTGCTTCGCGTTGTTCGAGGAGCAGCCGGAGGACTACCGCGCTGCCGTGCTCGGCACTGTGCCACGAGTGGGCATCGAGGCGGCAGTCGCCGGCGAGTGGCATCGCTGGATCGGCTCTGAGGGCGAGTTCGTCGGCATGCGCGGCTTCGGTGCTTCGGCGCCGGCCCCGGTGCTCTACCGCGAGTTCGGCATCACGCCGCAAAGCATTGCGGAAGCCGCCCGGCGGGCGATTGCCCGCACAGGCAAGCAATAACAGGAGGAACTGTCGTGGCCCGTATCACCCTTCGCCAACTGCTCGATCACGCCGCCAACCACGGTTACGCCGTGCCGGCATTCAACATCAACAACATGGAGCAGGGCATTGCGATCATGCAGGCGGCGGCCGAGGTCGATGCGCCGGTCATCATCCAGGCTTCGCGCGGCGCGCGCAGCTATGCCGGCGACATCATGCTCTCGCACATGATCGACGCGCTGGAGCGAACCTATCCAGACATCCCGCTCTGCATGCACCAGGACCATGGCAACGACGAGGCGACCTGTGCATCCGCGATCGCCCATGGTTTCACCTCGGTGATGATGGACGGCTCGCTCGAGGCCGACGCCAAGACCGCGGCCGATTACGACTACAACGTCGCGATCACCCGCCGCGTCGTCGATCTCGCGCATTGGATCGGTGCCTCCGTCGAAGGCGAGCTCGGCGTGCTCGGCTCGCTCGAGCATGGCGGCGGCGAGCAGGAGGATGGTCACGGCGTCGAGGGCAAAGTCAGCCACGACCAGTTGCTGACCGATCCCGACCAGGCGGTCGACTTCGTCCGCGCCACCAAGGTCGATGCGCTCGCGATCGCGATGGGCACCTCGCACGGCGCCTACAAGTTCAGCCGCAAGCCGGACGGTGACATCCTGGCGATGCGGGTGGTCGAGGAGATTCATCGCCGGCTGCCGAACACGCATCTCGTGATGCACGGCTCTTCCTCGGTGCCGCAGCCGCTCCAGGACATGTTCAACGAGTTCGGCGGCGAGATGCCGCAGACCTGGGGCGTGCCGGTTGAGGAGATCGTCCGCGGCATCAAGAGCGGCGTGCGCAAGGTCAATATCGACACCGACTGCCGGCTGGCGATGACCGCGGTGTTTCGCAAAGTTGCAGCGCAAACACGATCCGAGTTCGATCCACGCAAATTCCTCAAGCCCGCGATGGACGCGATGCGCGAGCTCTGCCGCGACCGCTTCGAGCAGTTCGGCACCGCGGGACACGCGAGCCAGATCAAGGTCATTCCCTTGAGCGAGATGGCGCGGCGCTACCGCGCCGGCGAACTCGATCCGAGCGTCGACGCCCGCGAGCCCGTCGCGGCCTAATCATTCAGAGAGAGAGAAGAGCAGGAGAGAGCCATGAATGCACACGCAGGAACCGTCCGCGGCAAGGAAAGATATCGCTCTGGCGTGATGGAATACAAGCGCATGGGCTATTGGGAGCCCGACTATGTGCCGAAGGACACCGATGTCATCGCGCTGTTCCGCGTCACGCCGCAGGAGGGCGTCGACCCGATCGAGGCTTCGGCCGCAGTCGCCGGTGAATCCTCGACCGCGACCTGGACGGTGGTGTGGACCGATCGCCTGACCGCCGCCGAAAAGTATCGCGCAAAATGTTACCGCGTCGATCCGGTGCCGGGCACGCCGGGCTCGTATTTCGCCTACATCGCCTATGACCTCGACCTGTTCGAGCCGGGCTCGATCGCCAACCTCTCGGCATCGATCATCGGCAATGTGTTCGGCTTCAAGCCGCTGAAGGCGTTGCGGCTGGAGGACATGCGTTTCCCAGTCGCTTATGTGAAGACGTTCCAGGGACCGGCGACGGGTATCGTGGTCGAGCGGGAGCGGCTCGACAAGTTCGGCCGGCCGCTGCTGGGCGCGACCGTCAAGCCCAAGCTCGGCCTCTCGGGCCGCAATTACGGCCGCGTGGTCTACGAAGCGCTGAAGGGCGGGCTCGACTTCACCAAGGATGACGAGAACATCAACTCGCAGCCCTTCATGCACTGGCGCGACCGTTTCCTCTACTGCATGGAAGCGGTGAACCGGGCACAGGCGGCCTCCGGTGAGGCGAAGGGCACCTACCTGAACATCACCGCGGGAACGATGGAGGACATGTACGAGCGCGCCGAGTTCGCGAAGGAACTCGGGTCGTGCATCGTCATGATCGACCTCGTGATCGGCTACACCGCGATCCAGTCCATGGCGAAATGGGCGCGGCGCAATGACATGATCCTGCATCTGCATCGCGCCGGTCACTCGACCTATACGCGGCAGAAGAGCCACGGCGTGTCGTTCCGCGTCATCGCCAAATGGATGCGGCTCGCGGGCGTCGACCACATCCATGCCGGCACCGTGGTCGGCAAGCTCGAAGGCGATCCGAACACCACGCGTGGCTATTACGATGTCTGCCGCGAAGACTTCAACCCGACCAAGCTCGAACACGGCCTGTTCTTTGACCAGTCCTGGGCGAGCCTGAACAAGATGATGCCGGTCGCCTCCGGCGGCATCCATGCCGGCCAGATGCACCAGCTGCTCGATCTCCTCGGCGAGGATGTCGTGCTGCAATTCGGCGGCGGTACCATCGGCCATCCCATGGGCATCGCGGCCGGCGCGATCGCTAACCGCGTGGCGCTGGAAGCGATGATCCTCGCCCGCAACGAGGGTCGCGACTACGTCCATGAAGGTCCGGAGATCCTGGCCAGGGCGGCCGAGACTTGCACGCCGCTGAAAGCTGCGCTCGAGGTCTGGAAGGACGTCTCCTTCAATTATCAATCCACCGACACGCCGGACTTCGTGCCGACCGCGCTCGAAACCGTTTGAGGAGACTTGACATGAAGCTGACCCAAGGCTGCTTCTCATTCCTGCCCGATCTGACCGACGACCAGATCACCAAGCAGGTGCAATATTGCCTGACCAAAGGCTGGGCGGTGAACATCGAGTTCACCGACGATCCGCATCCCCGCAACACCTATTGGGAGATGTGGGGTCTGCCCATGTTCGATCTCCAGGACGCCGCCGGCGTGATGATGGAGCTCGCCGAATGCCGCAGAGTGTATGGCGACCGTTACATCCGCCTCAGCGGCTTCGACTCCAGCCCTGGTTGGGAATCGGTGCGGATCTCGTTCCTCGTCAACCGCCCGCCGCAGGAGGCCGAGTTCGAGCTGGTGCGGCAGGAGGTGGGGGGACGCGCGATCCGCTACACCACCGTGCGCCGGCCGGCCGCGCACGCGCAAACCTAAATCATTCTCCTCCGCGCGGAGCACTCCCTGCTCCGTTTCCTTGGCGGACCACTGCTTCGCCGCTCCCCCCGCGGCGAAGCCCTTTTCTTCGAGGTGCCGATGCTGGATGTTCCCCACGTAATGACCACTGAGCCCGGCGAGACCAATTTCGATCTCCGCAAGGAGGCCGAAGCAGCCGGCATCACCGGCACGCTGCAACAGCTCGAGCAGGAGCTGATCGGATTGAAACCGGTGAAGAACCGGGTGCGCCAGATCGCGTCGCTCCTGCTGATCGAACGCATCCGGCAGCGTGCGGGACTGGCTTCGTCGCCGCCGACGCTGCACATGTCGTTCACAGGCAATCCCGGCACCGGCAAGACGACGGTCGCGCTTCGCATGGCCAAGATCCTCCACGGCCTCGGCTTCGTGCGGCGCGGGCAGGTGATCTCGGTGACGCGCGACGATCTCGTTGGCCAGTATATCGGCCACACCGCGCCGAAGACCAAGGAGATCCTGAAGAAGGCGATGGGCGGCGTGCTGTTCATCGACGAGGCCTATTATCTGCATCGCCCCGACAACGAACGCGACTACGGCCAGGAGGCGATCGAGATTCTGCTCCAGGTGATGGAGAACCAGCGCGAGGACCTCGTCGTCATCCTTGCCGGCTATGGCGAGCGTATGACGAGCTTCTTTGCCTCCAATCCCGGCTTCCGCTCGCGCATTGCGCACCACATCGATTTCCCGGACTATGCGGAGGAAGAGCTTCTCGTCATTGCCGAGTTGATGCTGAGGGAGCGCGGCTATCGCTTCTCGGCGGCGGCGCGTGAAGCTTTCGAGAAGTACATCGCGCTGCGCCGGACCCAGCCGTTCTTCTCCAATGCGCGCTCGATCCGCAACGCCGTCGACCGCATCCGGCTGCGGCAGGCGGATCGCCTGGTGTCCGATCTCGACCGCATGCTCGATATCGCCGACCTCGAAACGATCGATCCCATGGACGTCCTGGCGAGCCGCGTCTTCAGCGGCGGTGCGGACGCGCAGAGGAGTGCGAAGTCATGACGAGAGAAATCCTCATCGCGCCTTCGATCCTGGCCGCGGATTTCGCGCGCCTCGGCGAGGAGATCGCTGCGATCGACGCGGCGGGCGCCGACTGGATTCATTGCGACGTCATGGACGGGCATTTCGTCCCGAACATCAGTTACGGCGCCGACGTCATCAAGGCGATCCGGCCGCTGACGGCGAAGATTTTTGACGTTCATCTGATGATCGCGCCGGCCGATCCCTATCTCGAAGCGTTCGCGAAGGCCGGTGCGGATGTCATCACGGTGCATGCCGAAGCCGGCGTCCATCTCGACCGCTCGCTCCAGGCCATCCGCGCGCTCGGCAAGAAAGCCGGCGTCAGCCTCTGTCCGGCGACGCCGGAAGCCGTGATCGAATACGTGATCGATCGTGTCGATCTCGTGCTGGTGATGACTGTCAATCCGGGCTTTGGCGGCCAGTCCTTCCTCGAGTCCCAGTTCGAGAAGATCAGGCGCATTCGAAGCATGATCGGCGACCGTCCGATCCGGCTCGAGGTTGACGGCGGCATCACGCGCGACAATGCCGCTGCCGTGACCGCTGCGGGCGCCGATACGCTTGTGGCGGGTTCTGCTGTGTTTCGCGGCAAGAGCAGCGCGGACTATGCCGCGAACATCGCGGCCATTCGCGGCGCGGCGGAGGGCGGCAGAGTTCCGAAGTTGCAGGATGTCTCCGGAAGGCCGGCTCGTCTCCGCGAGACGGCGCTCATCCGGTAGAATACGGTATACAGGCGGGGCCGAGCCGGCGCCGGCCTGGGCGCCGGCCTGGTTGTACCAAGGCGTGCCACTTTCTTTCGGAGAAATACGGAGGATGACGCACAAAATGATCAGCTCGTTTCAGGTTGGGGTAACCAACGCGCCTGAGACAAATGTTCGATTAACGCCCGTGCAATGCTATGGGTCGCAATCTGCGGTTGGAAACGCTGAGAGAGCGCGGGGATGCGGATCGAAGATACCTGCGGGCATGAGGCCTGCACGCGGCGGGGAGCAATGGCATGAGCATGCATCGCTTGTTCGCCGAGCAGCTCCACTGCGCCACCCACGCGACCGGACAGGTCGATCTTGCCAAGCTGGGCGAACTCGTCAGCGCTGCCTATGAGGCGAGCGACCGCGAACGCCAGCGAATGACCGACGCGCGAGCACACACGCATGACGAGGTCGAGCAGGATTTGTTGCGGACCCAGGAGTTCCTCGACACCATCGTCGAGAATATCCCGATCGCCGTGTTTGCGAAGTGCGCCAGGGATTCGCGCTATATCCTGCTCAACCGCGCCGGCGAGGACTATTACGGCGTGCCGCGCGAACAGATGCTGGGCCGGACGCCTGAGGAGATTTTTCCGGCCGACGTCGCCCGAATGGTCAACGAGCAGGATCGTCGCGTCGTCGCTAGCGGCATGCCGATGTTCCTCGAGGAGCATCTGCTCGAAGTCGGCGTCAAGGGCCACGATCGCGTCGTCAATTCGCGCAAGATGCTGATCACGGACCGCGCGGGCGATCCGCAATATCTGGTTGGCGTCATCGAGGACGTCACCGAGCACATCACCACTCAGGAACGGATCAGCCATCTCGCGCGTCACGATGCCTTGACCGATCTGCCGAACCGCAGCGCGTTCAATGCGGCGCTGAGCGAGCGGCTGGAACGGGCGCAGGAGGCGTCGACCAGTTTTGCGGTGCTCAGCCTCGATCTCGACCGCTTCAAGGAAGTCAACGACGTGTTCGGCCATCCCGTCGGCGACATGTTGATGCGCGCGGCGGCCGAGCGTCTTGCAGCGGAAGCCGATGGCGCCTTCGTCGCCCGCATCGGCGGCGACGAATTCATGATCCTGGTGCCGGACGATGTCTGCCGCGAAGAGGTGCTGACGCTCGGCGAGCGCCTCGTCGAGGCGATCGGTAACGAGCTCGAGGTCGACGATTATCTCTCCCATGTCGGCTTAAGTGTCGGCATCGCGCTCTACCCGGATGACGGCGTGGATGCGGCCACGCTGCTCGCAAATGCCGATTCCGCGCTCTATCGCGCCAAGCGCGAGGGCAGGGGTACGGTCCGCTTCTTCGAGTCCGAGATGGACCGGGAGCTGCGCGACCGCAGGTTGCTGTTGCACGACCTGCGGCAGGCGGTGGAGCAGAACCAGCTCTTCGTCTATTTCCAACCGCAGGCGCGGATCAACGGCGAGGTCATCGGCTTCGAGGCGCTGCTGCGCTGGAACCACCCAACGCGGGGCTTTGTGCCGCCCGACCAGTTCATTCCACTTGCCGAGGAGAATGGTCTGATCATCCAGATCGGCGAGTGGGTCTTGCGCGAAGCGTGCCGCGAGGCGGCGTCGTGGCCGCGGCCGTTGCAGGTGGCGGTCAATCTGTCGCCGGTCCAGTTCCAGGCCGGCGACCTCGAAGGCTCGATCCATCAGATCCTGCTTGAGACCGGGCTCTCGCCGATGCGGCTCGAGGTCGAGATCACCGAGGGGGTGCTGATCGGCGATTTCACCCGCGCGCTCAATCTGCTGCGGCGGTTGAAGGCGCTCGGCATCCGCATCGCGATGGACGATTTCGGCACCGGCTACTCCTCACTGTCCTATCTCCAGTCATTCCCGTTCGACAAGATCAAGATCGATCGCAGCTTCATCTCCAATCTCGAGGCGAGCCCGCAATCGGCCGAGATCGTCCGCGCGGTTGTGAGCCTCGCGCACGCCCTGCATATCCCGGTCGTCGCCGAGGGGGTGGAAACGGAAGCGCAGCGCGCCTTCCTGGCGCGCGAGGCCTGCGAGGAGATGCAGGGCTATCTCATCGGCCGGCCCGAATTGATCGAGCGCTATCTCGACGTCGTCGGCGTGACCGTGGAGCGGCGCCTCTACGCCTAGCCGTTGGCCTGCGACAGGATTTCGAGCGTCAAGTCCGCGCTGATTGGAACTTTCGCTCGAATACGTATTTCCTAGACGCAACCGAGCCGGGCGCGCTGCGGGCGCAGCAAATGTTTTGCACGACCGCCATCGCCCTGACGCAAATAAGGGCCATAACCCCTGTGAACGCGAGGGAGGCTCTCATGGAGAACGTACGTCGTTACCGCGCGCTGGCGTCCCTCTGTCGTCAGCAGGCCGCCTACCGGCCGCTCCAGAACTGGGAACTGCTCGGCCAGGCTGAACATTTTGAATATCTCGCCGAAGTCGAGCTCAAGGCACATTACGATGCGTGCAATGCGCAACATGACGAGGACGCTGTCGCGGCCACGGCGTGGGAGAGGCCTGCCGCGGCGTGACATTTCGTCCGGCCTCCGTGTCTTCTTTGCCAAGATTTAATCGCGTGGACGGGACGCCGTAAGGTGGCGACCACCATGTTGGGTGCAAGGCGACTTACCCAACATGGACATATCGACATGAACGATCGCGTCAATTCCGACACCACCACGTCCCGCAAGATACTGAGGCCGCGCCGGCTCGCGCTGCTCGGCACCGTGGCCGCGCTTGGCCTGGCCGTGCTGGCGACTGCTCCCGGCTCTTCGCCGTTCAGCGCGACCTCCTTCATTGCGCCCGCCCAGGCCGCGGAGACCGCCACGACACCGCAGGGCTTCGGCGATCTCGTCAGCAAGGTCAAATCCGCCGTCATCTCGGTGCGGGTCAAAATCGACCAGGACAGCGAGAAGAGCGCGATGCTGCAACAGAACCGGATGGATTCGGACGAGGCGACGCCGTTCGACCAATTCTCACGGCAATTCGGCTTCGGTGGTCCGGGTGGCATGAACGGCATGCCGCGCCAGCGCCACCAGACTATCACGGGTGAGGGCTCCGGCTTCTTCATCTCCGCCGACGGCTATGCCGTGACCAACAACCACGTCGTCGACCACGCTGAGTCGGTGCAGGTGACGATGGATGACGGCCAGACCTATACCGCGAAGGTGGTCGGCACCGATCCGAAGACCGATCTCGCGCTGATCAAGGTCGAGGGCAAGAAGGATTTTCCGTTCGTCAAATTCTCCGACCAGAAGCCGCGCATCGGCGACTGGGTGGTCGCGGTCGGCAATCCCTTCGGCCTCGGCGGCACCGTGACCGCCGGCATCGTCTCGGCCAGCGGCCGCGACATCGGCAACGGTCCCTATGACGATTTCATCCAGATCGATGCACCGATCAACAAGGGCAATTCCGGCGGTCCGGCGTTCGACATGAACGGCAACGTGATTGGCGTGAACACCGCGATCTTCTCGCCCTCCGGCGGCTCGGTCGGCATCGGCTTCGACATTCCGGCTTCGACCGCAAAGCTCGTCGTCGCACAGTTGAAGGACAAGGGTGCGGTGACACGCGGCTGGCTCGGCGTGCAGGTGCAGCCGGTGACATCGGATATCGCCGACAGCCTCGGCCTCAAGGAGGCGCGCGGCGCGATCGTGGACAATCCGCAGGACGCTAGCCCGGCAGCGAAGGCGGGCATCGAGGCGGGCGACGTCATCACCGCCGTCAACGGCACCGCGATCAAGGACTCCCGCGATCTCGCCCGCACTATCGCTACGCTTGCACCGGGCACGTCCGTGAAGCTCGATGTCGTCCACAAGGGCGACAGCAAGACGGTGACGCTGGTGCTCGGCGAATTGCCGAACGAGCGGCAGGCTAAGGCCGACGAGGGCAAGGCGCAGCCGGATGCCGGCACGCCGCGTCTCGGGCTCAGCCTGGCTCCGGCCGGCGACGTCCAGGGCGCCGGCCAGAAGGGCGTCGTCGTCACTGAAGTCGATCCGCAAGGGCCGGCCGCGCAGCGCGGCATCCAGACCGGCGACGTCATCCTCAACGTCGGCGGCAAGGCCGTCGCCAATATCGGTGATGTCCGTTCGGAGCTGGCGCAGGCGAAATCGTCCGGCAAGCGCAGCGTGCTGCTGCAGATCAGAAACGCGCAGGCGACCCGATTCGTCGCGGTGCCGCTCGCATAAGTCGAACGGCGATCCGCGCAAATCCAAAAAGGCGGCCCACGGGCCGCCTTTCCTGTTTGCCTTCAGGATTCCGGATGGCCGCCGATAACATTCTCGTTAACGGCAGAGAGGATGACCCGGTTCGTCCGAAAAAGCCGTGTTCGCTCATCACAATTGCGGATCTCGTATGGAGTCGGCGGCAATGAAGCCGCCGGGACGATTGCAAGCGTGGAACTTCGAACTTGCCGCCGCTGAGCTAGCTGGCCGGCAGTTCGCATTTGATCGGTGCCGACATGGATCGATTGAAGCTCTCGGATCGATTGAAGCTCTCGCTGAGGACTGCGCTGCTCGTGGCGCCATTCGTGCTGTGGGGTGGAAACGCTCTCGGGCGCGACGACGGCCGCTACGCGGACTCACCCCTCAAGCCGTGGTTCGACGGCCTGCGCAGCCATCTCGGTCCGTGCTGCTCGGATGCGGATGGGTTTGCCGTCGCCGATCCCGACTGGGACTCGCACAACGGGCATTATCGGGTGCGGCTCGACGGGGAGTGGGTGGAGGTCCCGGACGAAGCCGTGATCACCGAGCCGAACCGGGCCGGCCGAACCATGGTGTGGCCGGTGAAGACCGCGTTTGGCGTTTCGATCCGCTGCTTCATGCCGGGCAGCATGACCTGACAGAGTTCAGCGCGACCGTTTGGAGGATTTGCGCTTCGACGTTTTCTTCGACGTTTTCTTCGACGTTTTCCTGGACGTTTTCTTCGAAGTCTTCTTCGTCTTCTTGGAGGTCTTCTTCTTGGAGGTCTTTTTCGCGGCCTTCTTCGGGACCTTCTTGCCCTTCTTGCGTGCCTTCGACAGGCCGATCGCGATTGCCTGCTTGCGGCTCTTCACGCGTCCGCCTCGACCGCCAGGTCCGCTCTTCGCGCTGCCCTTCTTGTAGCGTTTCATCTCGCGTTCGACATCGCTGCCGGAGCTGCGCGAGTAGCGGCGCTTCTTTGCCTTGCGTGCCATGCATGTTCTCCCTTGGCCGGGGAGAACCATCCGCGACAGGCATGGTTCCGAAAGCGGGCACGCAACGTCCTGGATTGAGCGGGTAGCCTAGAACGAATTCGCCAGCTCGATCTCCGCTTCCAGCACCTGGATGCGCCGTGCTGCCTCACTGGAGGACAGGTCCCGCGCATATTGCGCGGGTTGATAGGCCTCTTCGCTGAGCCGTTTCAGCCTGAGGCCCTGTGTCCGGGTCATCTGCTCGGTGAGGAAAGCCCTGGCATCGTATTTACCCTGAACCTGCATGTCGCTTCTCCGGACCTGAAATCGTGACTTGACTATATGTTCTTATTTTGTTCTAACAAGTCATGGACAACAGAATTAATGAAATTCGACGCAAAATCAGTGTGTTGAGGCTAGAAATGGCCGATGTCGAGGCGTCCGTGCGCGAGTTCGTCGACCGTGATCGCGACTGCACGGAGAAGGCCCTGGCGCAGATGGATCTGCGCTGGAAAATCAATCTTCTGATCGGCGAATGGAAGGCTGCAGGTGGCGGCGATGTCCTGCCGGATGTCCGCGACAGGATGCGCCTTCGTTCCGCGAAGAAAGCCGGCAATCCCGTGCGTGCTATCGCGCGCCATTGAGAGCTTTGGGAGTGTGCCGTGGAAGAAGACCCGGCGACGTACCGGATCTTGAGACTGCGCGCCGAGATTCTCGAACTGGGCTCGGCCATCCGGCAGCTGCAACGCGAGGGGCTCGACGACGCCGCGGCCCAGCTCCTGATCGTGCGCAAGAGCGAACAGCTCGATCATCTCGTGAAATCAGATCGTGCGGGCTGTCATCCCGACCTCACCGGCGGCCGTCGTTGAAGCGTACGCGCGCAGGGCGACATGCGGGCTTGTCGATGCCGGAGGTTGGCGAAGCGGCCTGAGAAGGGTTCAGCCGAACCCGCAAAGCAAAAAGGCCCCGCGATGGCGGGGCCTCCTTGAATTTCGCCGAGCAGCTACTTGGTGTTGCTCATGCCACCCTTGTTGTGCGTCATGGTGCCGCCCTGGTCGGAGCCGGGGCCGGAGCCGCCCTGACCGGAGGGATCGGCGCCCTTGGAGGATTTGGTGTTGGCGCCCGTGGTCTGCGACGACGACATGGAGGATCCATGTTTCGCCTTGTGCGACTTTGCCTGCACGGCGAACGGCGCGGCGGCGAGGCCGGTTGCCAACATCACGGCGAGGGCGAGCTTGGTTGTCTTCATGGGGGAACTCCCTGAGTTGAATTGACGCAGGCAGCCAACCGCGCTCGGTCACAGGAGTTCCGAACACAGGAGCTCCGCTGCATCACGCACACTTCAAGATTCCTTGTCCTCTGCGAGGATGAAGACGACGCCGGTGAGTGTCGCGCCGATCGCGAATGTCGTCGCCAATGTGAGGGCGAAAGCGACAGCGGCCTGGCTTCCGCCGTGGCTGAGCAGGTTGGCGACGGCTGGATTGGTCAGAACGAGCACGAGGCTGAAAGCGAGGCCGAGGGCTGCGCCCATCATCGCATGCGTCATCAGCTTGACGAGGCCGCTGGGAGAGATCAGGTCCGACGACTTTTTCGTGCGCATGGAACTCTATCCCGATCTCGCATGCAACGCCTGCGACGCTCGCCGGTTCCATCCGAATGAAGGAATTGTCATTGCCCGCTTCATCCGACGTTCATGCCGGCTTTGCGAGGATGAAGACGTCACACCACGGGAACATTCGATATGGGTAAGGTGGTCTTTCTTTACCGCTCGCTGGCCTATCGCAACGCCGCCGCGGACATCCTGGGCAAAGCGCGCAAGCTGCCCCGCGGCGCGGAGCGAAGTGCTGCTCGCCGCTATGCAAAAGCGCTGCGCGAGCTCGCCCGAACGGAAGCCTGGCTCGAAGGACGCGTCGCGCGCGAACCGCGTCCGGCGCAGCGCATGACGAATGCGTCCTCCGGCTAGCCGGATGCGCGCTGCAATTCGGCGGAGCTGGCGTCTTCGAATTTGCCTGGTGTCGTTGTCGCGGCAGTCTTGCGAATCAACGGCACCTCCAGGCGGCACAGCAGGCCCTCGGCGCGCCAATCGAAATGCGCTTGTCCACCGAGCTGGGACTCGACGCTCGCAAGCAGGCTCCGCGTGCCGAAGCCGCGGGACTTCGGGGGCCTGACAAGCGGGCCGCCGGTCTCCTCCCAGGTCAGCGTGAGCAACTCGTCCTCGGCCTGCCAGCCGATCGCGAGCCGTCCCGACCGCGTCGAGAGCGCGCCATACTTTGCCGAGTTGGTGAAAAGCTCATGCAGCGCCAGTGCCAGCGTCTGGGCGGTCGCCGGCAGCAACTGAACTTCGGGGCCTGCCAATTTGATCTGGCCGCCGAGGGAATAGGGCGCAAGCTCCTCGTCGATCAGCTTCGAGAGTTCGGCGCCCTGCCAACTCGACAGCGACAGGATCGTATGCACGCGCGCCAGTGCATTGATCCGCCCCTCGACGGCGTTGACATAGGCCTTGACCTCGTCCGCGCGGGTGAGGCGCACGATCGATTGCGCCAGTGCCAGCGCGTTCTTGGCGCGATGATCGACTTCCCGCGCCAGGAGATTCTGCCGCTCCTCGGCGCGCTTGCGTTCAGTGATGTCCACCGTCACGCCGCTGACGCGCAGAACCCGGCCGCTATCGTCGGCCGTGGCGGCGGCCGTGCCGACACACCAGCGCACATCGCCGTCAGGCCGCACGATGCGGAACTCCGTTTCATAGGCGCGCGTGCCCTTGTTGAATTCGCCGATCGCCTTGCGCAACTGATCGACCTCATCGGGATGCAACAGCGCCTGAACGTTGGCCGGGTTCACCTCGAAGCTCTCCGGGCCAACGCCAAAGATGCGATACTGCCCCTCGTCCCAGATCCAGTCGCCGGTAATCCAGTCCCAGTCCCAGGAGCCCATCTTGCCGGCGGCGATCGCCATGCTACGCCGCTCTTCGCTCTCGCGCAGCTTTGCGGTGGAATTCTCAAGCTCGGCGGTACGTGCACGTACGCGGTCCTCGAGATCCTGATTCAGCCGTTCGAGCTCGCGCGTCTTGCGGTAGAGTTCGGCAAACACCTTGACCTTGGCGCGCAGCACCTCCGGCACGACAGGCACCGGGACGTAGTCGACCGCGCCCATCTCGTAGCCGCGCAGGCGGTCGATGTCGCTGACTTGAATGGCCGAGATGAAGATCATCGCGGTCTTCTGGAAGCGCGGATGCTCGCGGATCATCGCGGCAAGTTCGAAGCCGTCGAGTTCGGGCATGCAGACGTCGACCAGGATCACCGCGATCTCGGTCTTGAGCAGCACCTCCAGAGCCTCGCGACCCGACGAGGCAATCACGAGATTCTCGCCCAGATCCTTCAGGATCACCTCATAGGCGAGCAGCTTGGCCGGCTGATCGTCGACGAGAAGGATGTTGACCTTTTGGTGGTCCATACGGGCATCCCACTCAGCGGTGCAGCCACATGCGGATTGCAAGCAGCAATTGATCGGTGTTGACGGGTTTGGCCAGGTAGTCGGACGCGCCGGCTTCGAGGCATTTCTCGCGGTCGCCCTTCATGGCCTTGGCCGTCAACGCGATGATCGGAACACGGGCGAAGGCCGGATCTTCACGAATAACGCCGATGGTCTGATAGCCATCCATCTGCGGCATCATGATGTCCATCAGCACGATGGCGATCTCCGGATTGGATTCGACCAGCGTCACCGCCTCCTTGCCGGTGGTCGCCGTCAGCACCTTCATGCCGCGCCGTTCCAGCACGCTCGACAGCGCGAAAATGTTGCGGGCGTCGTCGTCGACGAGGAGGGCGGTCTTGCCGATCAGGTCGTCGTCGGAACTGTTCAGCTTCTCCAGCATGCGCTGTTTCTCGACCGGCAATTCCGTGATCACGCGGTGCAGGAACAGCGCGGTCTCGTCGAGCAGGCGCTCCGGTGATTCCACGCCCTTGACCACGATGCTGCGCGCCATGGTGTGGAGTTCCGCATCTTCCTCGGCGGACAGCTCGCGGCCGGTGAAGACGACGACCGGGACGTTCGACAGCGCCTCGTCGTTGCGGATCTGGTCCAGCACCTCGAAGCCGCTCATGTCGGGCAGCCGCAGGTCGAGCACGACGCAATCGCAGGGGGACTCACGCAGCATCGAGAGCGCGTCGGCGCCGGTGCCGGCCGTCACGATCTCGATATCGTCGTGATGCAGGAGCTCCCGGATCGAGAGCTGTTCGGCTTCGTTGTCCTCGACGATCAGCAGCCGCTTGCGCCGCGGCCGCGCATATTCCTTGATCTGCGTCAGCGCGGCCGAGACGCCCTCGGTCGTCGTCGGCTTGTTGACGAAGGAGAAGGCGCCGCGCGCGAGCGCATGCTGGCGGTCCTCGTCGAGCGTGATGACCTGCACGGGGATGTGGCGGGTCAGCGGGTTGTGCTTGAGCTGGCTCAGCACTGTCCAGCCGAGCATATCAGGCAGGAACACGTCGAGCGAGACGGCGCGCGGCTGGTACTGCTTTGCAAGCTCCAGCGCCTCCGCGCCGCGTGCGGCGACCAGCACCTTGAAACCCTTGTCCCGGGCAAGGTCAATCAGAATACGCGCATAATGCGGATCGTCCTCGACGATCAGCAGGATGCTGTCGCCGGGTTCGAGGTTGAGCCGGTCGTCGGCGAGCTGCTCGATGACGCGCTGCTGTTCGGGCGTGGCGGGCTGCAGCGCCGGCGGCTGACTGTGTTGCTGGGGCGCAGGGCGCGGCGCGAGCGTCGGACCGGAATATTTCAGCGGCAGGTATAGCGTGAAGCACGACCCCTTGCCCGGCAAGCTGCGCAGGTGGATCTCACCGCCAAGGAGGCTTGCGAGCTCGCGGCTGATCGCAAGGCCGAGACCGGTGCCGCCATATTTGCGGCTGGTGCCGGCATCGGCTTGCTGGAACGCCTCGAAGATCAGCTTCTGCTTCTCCAGGGGAATGCCGATGCCGGTGTCGGACACTTCGAATGCGATCACGGCCGGCGCCGAGTTCAGCACGGGATGATCCGTCCCCCAGCCGCCGACCGCGGCGGCGACCTTCAGGCGCACTTCGCCCTCGGCGGTGAACTTGAAGGCGTTGGAGAGCAGGTTCTTCAAAACCTGCTGCAGGCGCTTGGAGTCGGTGACGAGGCTGCGCGCGAGATTCGGATCGAGGTCGATCTTGAACGAAAGGTTGCGGTTTTCCGCCTCGTGACGGAACGGCCGCCCGACGGTATCGAGCAGGTTCGCGGTCAAAATTTCCTCGGCGTCGACCGTCACGGTGCCGGACTCGATCTTGGAGAGATCGAGAATGTCGCTGATGAGATTGAGCAGGTCGGTGCCGGCGCCGTGGATGGTACGGGCGAATTCGACTTGCTTGCCGGTGAGATTGCCGTCCGGATTGTCGGTGAGCTGCTGTCCGAGGATCAGGATCGAGTTCAGCGGCGTGCGCAGCTCGTGACTCATGTTGGCGAGGAATTCGGACTTGTACTTCGAGGTGAGTGCCAGCTCGGTCGCCTTTTCCTCCAGTGCGCGGCGGGCCTGCTCGATCTCCTGATTCTTGCGCTCGACCTCGACGTTGCGCTCGGCGAGCTGCTGCGCCTTCTGTTCGAGCTGGTCGTTGGTCTGCTGCAACTCGCGCTGCTGGGTCTGGAGTTCGCCGGCGAGCTGTTGCGACTGCTTGAGCAAACCTTCGGTCTGCATCGTCGCTTCGATCGAGTTGAGCACGATGCCGATCGAGTCGGTGAGCTGCTCCAGGAACGTCATCTGCGAGGTCGTGAACGAGGTGAGCGAGGCCAGCTCGATCACCGCCTTGACCTGGCCTTCGAACAGCACCGGCAGCACCACGAGGTTCTTCGGCGCGACCCGGAGCAGTGCCGAATTGATCGGCACCACGTCGGCCGGAATGTCCGCGATCACGCGCGGACGCTTGTCGATCGCGCATTGGCCGATCAGGCCGTCGCCGAGCGGCAGCACGCGCTGATACGGATAGATGCCGTCGCCGGCATAGGAAGCGAGCAGCAGAAGCTGCGGACTATCCTCGTTTTCGACCTGATAGATCACGCCGGTATGCGCGTTCACCAGCGGCGACAATTCGGTGAGCAGCAGCCGGCCGACGGTGGTGAGGTCGCGCTGGCCCTGGAGCATGTTGGTGAATTTCGCAAGATTGGTCTTCAACCAGTCCTGCTCGGTGTTCACGTCCGTCGTCAGACGGAGGTTCGTGATCATCGTGTTGATGTTGTCTTTGAGCTCCGAGACCTCTCCGCGGGCGTCGACCTGGATCGACCGTGTCAGGTCGCCCTTGGTCACCGCGGTTGCGACCTCCGCGATCGCGCGCACCTGCGAGGTGAGGTTGGCCGCCAGGAGATTGACGTTACCGGTGAGATCCTTCCAGGTGCCGGCGGCGCCGGGCACGTCGGCCTGACCGCCCAGCCGCCCCTCGACGCCGACCTCGCGCGCCACCGACGTCACCTGGTCGGCGAAGGTCGCGAGCGTCTCGGTCATGTTGTTGATGGTGTCGGCGAGCGCCGCGACCTCGCCCTTCGATTTCACCGTCAGGTTCTGCTTGAGGTCGCCGTTGGCGACCGCGGTCACCACCTTGACGATGCCGCGGACCTGCTCGGTCAGGTTCGCCGCCATGAAGTTGACGGTGTCGGTGAGGTCCTTCCAGGTGCCGGCGACGCCGGGCACCTGGGCCTGGCCGCCGAGTTCGCCTTCGGTGCCGACCTCGCGCGCGACGCGCGTCACTTCGCCGGCGAAGGCATTGAGCTGGTCCACCATGGTGTTGATGGTGTTTTTCAGCTCGAGGATTTCGCCCTTCACGTCCACGGTGATCTTGCGCGACAAGTCGCCGCGCGCCACCGCAGTGGTGACCTCGGCGATATTGCGGACCTGCGTGGTGAGGTTCGCGGCCAAAAGGTTGACGTTGTCGGTGAGGTCCTTCCAGGTGCCGCCGACGCCGGGGACCACGGCTTGGCCGCCGAGCCGGCCTTCGGTGCCGACCTCGCGCGCGACGCGCGTCACTTCGGCCGCGAAGGAGCGGAGCTGCTCGACCATGGTGTTCAAGGTGTCCTTGAGCAGCAAGATCTCGCCGCGCACGTCCACCGTGATCTTTTTCGAGAGGTCGCCGCCCGCGATCGCGGTTGCGACCTCGGCGATGTTGCGGACCTGGGCCGTCAGGTTCGAGGCCATGAAGTTGACGTTGTCGGTGAGGTCCTTCCAGGTGCCGGCAACCCCGGGCACCTCGGCCTGGCCGCCGAGCTTGCCTTCGGTGCCGACCTCGCGCGCGACGCGCGTGACTTCGCCGGCAAAGGCGTTGAGCTGGTCCACCATGGTATTGATGGTGTTCTTCAGCTCCAGGATTTCGCCGCGCACGTCGACGGTGATCTTGCGCGAGAGGTCGCCGCGCGCCACGGCAGTGGTGACCTCGGCGATGTTGCGGACCTGGGCGGTGAGGTTGCCCGCCATCGAGTTGACGCTGTCGGTGAGATCCTTCCAGGTGCCGGCGACGCCGGGCACGTTGGCCTGGCCGCCGAGGCGCCCTTCGGTGCCGACCTCGCGCGCCACGCGCGTCACCTCGCCCGCGAAGCGGTTGAGCTGGTCGACCATCGTGTTCAAGGTGTCCTTGAGCTGAAGGATCTCGCCGCGCACGTCCACCGTGATCTTGCGGGACAAGTCGCCGCCGGCGATCGCGGTCGCCACTTCGGCGATGTTACGGACCTGGGCGGTGAGGTTGCCAGCCATCGAGTTGACGCTGTCGGTGAGGTCCTTCCAGGTGCCGGCGACGCCGGGCACTTCGGCTTGTCCACCGAGCTTGCCTTCGGTGCCGACTTCGCGCGCAACGCGCGTGACTTCGCCGGCGAAGGCGTTGAGCTGGTCCACCATGGTGTTGAGCGTTTCCTTCAACTGAAGGATTTCGCCGGACACGTTGACGGTGATCTTCTTCGACAAATCGCCCTTGGCCACCGCGGTCGCGACTTCGGCGATGTTGCGGACCTGCCCGGTCAGGTTCGACGCCATCGAGTTGACGCTGTCGGTGAGGTCCTTCCAGGTGCCGGCGACGCCGCGCACCTGGGCCTGGCCGCCGAGTTTGCCTTCGGTGCCGACTTCGCGCGCGACGCGCGTCACTTCACCGGCAAAGGCGTTGAGCTGGTCCACCATGGTGTTGATGGTGTCCTTCAGCTCCAGGATTTCGCCGCGCACGTCCACGGTGATCTTCTTCGACAAGTCGCCGCCGGCAACCGCCGTCGTCACCTCGGCGATGTTGCGGACCTGCGCGGTCAGGTTCGACGCCATCGAGTTGACGCTCTCGGTGAGATCCTTCCAGGTGCCGGCGACGCCGAGCACGTTGGCCTGGCCGCCGAGGCGGCCTTCGGTGCCGACCTCGCGCGCCACACGCGTCACTTCGCCGGCGAAGGCGTTGAGCTGGTCCACGCAGGTGTTCAGCGTTTCCTTCAGCTGAAGGATCTCGCCCGACACGTTCACCGTGATCTTCTTCGAGAGGTCGCCGCCGGCGATGGCGGTCGCGACGTCGGCGATGTTGCGGACCTGGGCCGTCAGGTTCGACGCCATGAAGTTGACGTTGTCGGTGAGGTCCTTCCAGGTGCCGGCGACACCAGGCACCTGGGCCTGGCCGCCGAGCTTGCCCTCGGTGCCGACCTCGCGCGCCACGCGCGTCACTTCGGAGGCGAAGGAGTTGAGCTGGTCCACCATGGTGTTGATGGTGTCCTTCAGCTCCAGGATCTCGCCGCGCACGTCCACCGTGATCTTGCGCGACAAGTCGCCGCGCGCAACGGCGGTGGTGACGTTGGCGATGTTGCGCACCTGGGCGGTGAGGTTGCCGCACATCGCGTTCACGGAATCGGTCAGGTCCTTCCAGGTACCGGCGACGCCGGGCACGATGGCCTGGCCGCCGAGCTTGCCGTCGGTGCCGACCTCGCGCGCCACGCGCGTCACTTCGGAAGCGAAGGAGCGGAGCTGGTCCACCATCGTGTTGATGGCTTCCTTGAGCTGAAGGATCTCGCCGCGGACGTCCACCGTGATCTTCTTGGACAAGTCGCCGTTGGCCACAGCGATCGTCACCTCGGCAATGTTGCGAACCTGGTTGGTCAGGTTGTTCGCCATCGAGTTGACGCTCTCGGTCAAATCCTTCCAGACGCCAGTCATTTCCGGCACCTGGGCCTGGCCGCCGAGCTTGCCCTCGGTGCCGACCTCACGCGCGACGCGCGTCACCTCGGAGGTGAACACGCCGAGCTGCTTGATCATGGTGTTGACGATGGTCGCGGACTGCAGGAATTCTCCGCGGAGCGGACGGCCGTCGACATCGAGCTTGACGGTCTGGATCAGGTCGCCTTGCGCCACGGCTGCGACCGCGCGCGTCACCTCGCGGGTTGGCCACAACAAATCGTCGATCAATGTGTTGACCGAGCCTTCCATGTCGGCCCAGGAGCCGGAGGCGAGGCCGAACTTCACGCGCTGCCGCGTCTTGCCCTCGCGGCCCACCACCTGGCCGACCAGCTCGAGCTGCTGCGCCATGCGCTGATTGGCGGCGATGATTTCATTGAAAGTGTCGGCGAGCTTGCCGTCAATGCCGAGATGGTCGCCGCTCATGCGCACCGAGAAATCGCCGTTGCGCATGGCCTGGAGGGCAAGCAGCAATTCTGCCCGGGAATCCGGCTCCGACATACCGTTGTTCTTTGGCTTTGGGCCGCGACGACCGGAGCGTGATGCAGTTCCGGTTTCGACGTCGCTCATACTCATTCCCCCGCAGGCGCCGGCCGAATCCCAGGCAAGACGCGATTGATCAAAATAGAGCTTCAGCTCAATTCGAAATCAAGCGCCAACGTACGGCACCAGGAAATGGAACCTGCGTTGCTCAGCCCAACGGAAACAATCGCGACGGACCGAAATGGTTCCATCGAGTTCCAAAATTTTCGGGCCGAAGGTCCCCCTTCAACGCGCCATTGCAAGGGACAGTTGGCTTCAGGAACGGAGTGGCGGCCCTCCCGTTAGCCCGCAAATGCAGGGAGAGCGCATATGAAAGCCGGATTTGCCGTCGTCGTGACTGTGATGGTGTTTGCCGGATCGGCTTTGGCGCAGAGCGGTGCGCCCAGCGGTCGCGGCGCCGTGACCGGCGATCCCGCCGCAAGCTCCGCCACGCCACGGGCGGATACGCCGACCACGGGCACGTCGAACCGGTCGAACCCCAGCGGTAGCGGCACCTCGAGCTCGGGCGGCAAGGATGACAATGGGGATGCCGGCCGGGACAGAATGCCGGAGAGCGACCGTACGGTGCGGCCGGAGAGCCAGCAACATCATCCGAACGACAAGTAAAGGGGCTACTTGTCCGCCATGGTGCGCTCGGCGTCCTTGACCTGCGAGCGCAACATGGGGAGCTGCTCGCGCGCGAACGCCGCAAGCGCGGCATCATCGGGTGCCTTGAGATAGCGTTCGAGCAGGTCGATCACCGATTCATATTCGGGAATCTGCGCGGCATAGAAGCTTTTGACGAAAGTTGGCCCGTCCGAGGTTTCGGGCTCGACCAGGCTCGCGCCCGCCGGAGTCGTCTTGGCGACGCGCGGTTCAGTGCCGAGCGCCTCCTGGATCGGCTTCAGGGCCTTGTCGCGCTGGGCTGCTTCTTCGGCACGCAAAGCGGCGAGGTTCTTGACCTCGGCATTGCCCTTCAGATCGGTGCTCTCCAGCAGACCCTGCTGGAAGCGGCTGAACGTGTAGAGGTCGCTGATGACCTCGGTCGCGGTCGGCGTGCGGCCGGCCGGACTGTGCTCGGCGGTGCTATCGGCAAGCGCTGCAGTGCTGATGGAGGCGAGGACTATCGCGACAAGAATCCGCATGTATAGCCAATAGTGGATGGTGACCAAAGTTCCGCAAATGTTACGATCCCGTAAGGGCCGTTGCAGCGCCCAGGTTCCGTCCCCAATTTTACCCTCATGAAACGATCCGACACTTTCAGAGACAACGCCGACAACTGCCTCCAGCTCGCTGAACGGTCCCAAGGACAGCCGGCTCACAATCGCTTCTTGCGCATGGCGGAGGCGTGGACGGCACTCGCGAACGAGCAGGACTGGCTCGACGGCGAGGTGCCGCCCGTTGCGGCCCGCAGCCGTCAAAGGCAGGAGGCGTGACGCTCTCGTTTCCGTGAATCTGCGTGTGAGACGGCTCACGGAACGCAAGCCACCAATTCATTATTCGGGAGCAGTCGATCGCGTTATTTTTTGATTCCAGGAATTTAATTCCAGAAGGAGGTTTGCGATGGCTACACGCCCACGTCTGGCTCTTCTTTCTCTCATTTTCGCCTTTGGCGTCTCGGTCGCATTTGCGACGGTGACGACGGTGCGGCAGGTGCATCATGAAAATGCATCGGCCGCAGTCCACGCGGCCCATAGTTAGCCACAGCCTCTCTTGCTCTCGGAACCTTCGAGGCTCAGGCGCGTAAGCGCTTCGAGACGACACGAGAGAGGCGAGAGCATATCATGGCCCATTCCGACCAAGGCATCATCAGAGATCAGCGCGGTGAACAGCAGCCGCGGGACAAGCAGCGCGCGCAAACGGTGCACAAGTCGAAGCGAGAGGGCTCGCCCTCTCGCGAGGCCACGCGCGATCCCAAGTTGAACGACAACAGCAAGACACCCGGCTCCGGCATGGTGCCGGATGATTCCGGCGACGCGCCGAGCGGCTAATTCCACGAGGAACGAATCCCCGCGCGAAGAGTCGAGGGATTGCTTCCGGTTGTCATGCCCCCGGTGATCCGGAAGCAATCTCCAAGGACGGCCCTGGCACCCCCGTGCCGGGGCCGTTTGCTTGAGCATCAGGCCGGGCTAATCTTCCGACTCGCGCTGCGGATGCGGGTGCGTGTGGCCGTCCGGGCCGCGCCCGAAAACCCCGAACCTGCTCGATTTGACATTAGCCCCTGCATCGACCCCGGCGGGCGGCCAGTCCGAGCTTGAGGAGTTCGCGCACCGCCGCGGCTCGCGTCGGCATGCGATGTTTGAACCGGAAGTCGTCCACCGCGGCCAGTTCTTCTGGTGACAGCATGACCTGGAGCCGCTCGGCGCGAAGGTCGTTCATGGTCAATCACCCAAAATGAGTATGTTGAGTAATCCACTCAACAAACTCATTCCACGAGGGTTCCACAAAATCCGAGCCACCAGATGGTCATCGAGCAGATAGAGCGCTGGGCCAACAGCCCGGGCCTTCAACCGCCGAGATTGCAGCCTTCGACGCAAGCGAAAGCGAGCTAACGCTTCGCGAGGGGAGGGCTCTTTGCCGACAGCGAATGGGCTGATCGGTGCGGTTTCCGGGAGACGATGCGAAGCTTGCGCCTGAGCCACCAGGCCAGTACCGAGACGACCGCCCAGACTATCAACGCTGCAGCGAAAGCGCCCGGAACGCTCGAAGCCACGGTGAGATGGAAGACGGCGGCGAATGCCAGGAGACCGACACTTCCCCAAGCGGCGCCAGCCGCGTCGAGCGCGGCGGCCTCTTGCCCGCGGCGCGTGCCGCTGAGGCCGGCCTTCTCCTTGGTGCGGCGCTCATGGCTTTCGACCAGCGTGGCGCTCGCGCAGAAGATGGCGGGAAGCGCAAGGAATAGTCCGCCGACGGACACACCGAAGCGCGCTCCCAGTATCCCCGTGAGCACGGTCGCCAGGCCACCGAGCAGGAAACGAATGCCGTATTCGTACCAGCGTGTCTGCTTTAGCGCGGAGAGTGACAGCTTGACCGGCATCAGGCCGCACCTCCGAAGCCGGCGAGCAGGCCGAAGGCGACCGCAAGCCACACGACAACAGCGAAGACGGTCGCGGGCAGCGCGGACAAACGGTATCCGATCAGCAGATGGCAGACGACAACGCTGTAGCAGCCGAGCGCGACCGCGCCATAGATCATCGTCCAGCTTTCGGCCGCAGCATATTGCGGGCCGTGCTGGACGACGGCGATGCCGAGCGTCGCCAGTGCGACTGACGGCGCTGCGCCAAGCAGTCCCGCAAAGCTTTTGGGTTTAAGCATATCGCCGAAGATCGCAAAGGCGGAGACGATGATGCCACCGGCAATGAATCGCAGGACATATTCGGTCACGGCCGTTCCCGCCGATTGACCTGCTCGCGGAACGATCGCGTCAGTGTCCATGGCCGCAACAGTCTCTCTACGGCCGCGCCAAGCGCAAATCCTGCGACCACGTCGCTTGCCCAATGCGCGAGCACCGCGATCCGTGTCAGCGAAAGCGCGACCGCAACCGTGCGCACCAATCGACGCGGCGCTTCGGGCAGCAAGCCCGCCGCCGAGGCAAGTGCGCCCATATGGACTGCGTGACCGGACGGGAAGGCGTCGCGCGCCTGTCCTGAGACGGGTACTCCATGTCGGTGTCCGCGTATGGTCAGCCGGTCAGGCCTGATCTGATCGAACACGGATTTCAGGACATGAGGCAGAACGGCCGTCGCTAGCGACACAGCCAGAACGTGATTTGCCACGGGCCGCTGTTGCGGCTGCCAAATATGAGCATAGAGCCACCCCGCTGCGGCCAGCGCGAGCAGCACGTGCTCGTCGGCGGCCCAGGTTAATGTCTGCGCGGTGTGCTCGACGCCTGAATTGGTGTGATCAGCGATCTCGTTCGCGATCGCGACGTCGATCCGGTTAGGTTTGACGTTGACTAAGGCCATCGATCTGCAAGCGTGATGTCTCCATGACGGTCTTGCAAAGCCCGGAGACAAAGAAGGTTCCTGAGCTCTGCCTCGTAGCATATGCAAGCCGGCGTCCTCGGAAACTCGTTACTTGGACTGGCCGACGCTCGGTGCCTTGCCGAGCTCCTTGGCCATGTCGAGGTGGTGCTTGAGCGTCGGCAGCGTCTTGCCGGCCCAATCCTTCAGGTCGGAATTGTCCCCGCCTTTGGCGTAACGCTCGAACAGCGAGACTGCGTCCTCATGGGCGCTGACCTGGTAGGAATTGTAATCCGCGCTGAAGTCCTTGCCATTCGCGCTCTTGAGCTTGTCGAGCTTGCTCTGGTGCGAGCTGTCGAGCGCCATCGGCAGGGTTGCCTGCACCTTGCCGCCGCTAACGAGGCCCTTCAGTTCACCGCTGGTCTTGGTGTGGTCGGTCACCATCTGTTGCGCAAAACTCTTCTCCTGCGCGTTGCCCTTCTGCTCGGCGAGCTTGCTCGATTCGATCTCGAACATGTCGCTGATGGCGACCTCCTTGACGAAGTCGGCGGTCGCAGGCGCGACGCCGAGCACCGAGTTGACGCCGGTCTTCTCACCGAGCGACTGGGCGAGCGTGGGGCCTGCGAGAAGCACGCAAGCAAAGGCGATGACGGTACGTTTCATGGTCCGGTCCCTCCGGTTGAGCGCGCAGCCTCCCGCGCGACATTGCGCCGACCAACACGCCGCAGGGGCCGAGGTTCCTAACGGCTAATCCGTGGGATGCCGTCCTGTGCGCGGATTGATGGGATCGGTCGGCTTGCGCCGAAGCCGTTCAGGCAGAAACGGCTCGGTCGGCGTGGCGGTGGCCTCGGCACGTACGTCTGCATGGCGTTGCGCCCGTTCATGCGGCGTCCAGTTGTCGTTGATCTGCCGCTTCACGTCGAGGCCATCGACGGGATCGTTGACGCCGTGCTGGATATCGCGGAAATCGCTCATGCTTCACCTCATTCCTTTCCAGGCAGGATCTTTTCCAACATCTGCCGCGCCGCCCCCTTGATCACTCCGCTCTCGTTGGGATCGCCCTTCATCAAGGCGAGCTAGAAATTCTTCGCCTGCTGCAAGGTGACGTGCGGCGGCAGCGGCGGCACTTCGGGGTCGGTCTTCACCTCCAGCACGACCGGCATCTCGCTCGCCAGCGCCTGCTCCCAGGCCGAGCCCAGCAGCTGCGGGCTGTCGACGTAGATGCCGGAGAGGCCGATCAACTCGGCAAAGCGCGAATAGGACACGTTTGGGATGCGCTGCGATGCCTCGAATTTTGGATCGCCGTTGATGATGCGCTGCTCCCAGGTCACCTGGTTGAGATCTTCGTTATTGAACACACAGACGATGAAGCGCGGATCCTTCCAGTCGCGCCGATATTTCGCGGCGGTGATCAGCTCGGCCATGTTGTTCATCTGCATCGCGCCGTCGCCGACGAGTGCAATCACGGGGCGGTCGGGATGGGCATATTTCGCGGCGAGCGCATAGGGCACCGCGGCACCCATGGAGGCGAGGCCGCCGGAGAGCGAGGCCGTCATGCCGCGGCGCATCTTCAGGTCGCGCGCGAACCAATTGGCGCAGGAGCCGGAATCACTGGTGATGATGGCCCGGTCCGGCAGGCGCGGCGACAATTCCCAGGCGACGAGCTGCGGATTGACCGGTGCTGCTGGCTGATGTGCGCGGTCATCCAGCGTCTTCCACCATTTCGCGACGTCGGCTTCGATACCCTGGCGCCAGGCGCCGTCGCTCTTGGGTTTCAGTCGCGGCAGCAGTGCGCGCAGCGTCTCGGCGGCGTCGCCGATGAGACCGACCTCCATGGGAAAGCGAATCGACATCATGCTGGCGTCGATGTCGATCTGCACGCCGCGCGTCGCGCCTTCTTTCGGCAGGAATTCGGCATAGGGAAAAGCGGAGCCGACCATCAGCAGCGTGTCGCATTCCATCATCATGTTGTAGCTGGGCTCGGTGCCGAGCAGGCCGATCGAGCCGGTGACCCAGGGCAGGTCGTCGGGCAGCACAGCCTTGCCGAGCAGCGCTTTGGCACAGCCGGCCGACAGCCGGTCGGCGACCGCGATCGCCTCTTCGGTGGCATGCAGCGCGCCGGCGCCGACGAGCATCGCGACCTTCTTGCCGGCGTTGAGCACTTCGGCGGCACGGTCGAGATCAGCGTCACGAGGCTTGATGCTGGGAGCGCTATAGCCGATGCCAGAATGCAGGGTGCCGTGAGCGCGCGGCGGATCCTCGTACGGCTCCTCCTGGATATCGTTGGGCAAGATGATCACGGTTGGCGTCCGCCGGGCCAGCGCGATCCGGATCGATCGATCAATCAGATGCCGAATCTGCGCCGGCGAGGATACCTGCATGACGTAGGCGCCAGCCACATCCTTGAACATCGAGACGAGATCAAGTTCCTGCTGATAATGTCCGCCCAGCGCATTGCGTGCCTGCTGACCGACGATCGCAAGCACCGGCTGGTGATCGAGCAGGGCATCGTAGAGACCGGTAATCAAATGCGAGGCGCCGGGGCCCGAAGTTGCGATGCAGACGCCGAGCTGGTCGGAGAACTTCGCATAGGCGGTCGCCATGAAGGCGGCCATCTCCTCATGCCGGGCTTGGACAAAGCCGATCTTGCCCTCAGCACGCTGAAGGGCACCGAACACGCCGTTGATTCCGTCGCCGGGATAGCCAAAGAGGTGGCGCACTCCCCATTGATGCAGACGCTGAACGATGAAGTCGGAGACGGTCTGGGACATCGGGGGAGGCTCTTCGTTCCAGGAACTTTGATTCGGGGACTTGAAGTCGAGAGAACTGCCTGTTTCAGGCGATGTTCCTCAACTCACGCGGAACAAGCTGGAACGATCGCTCACTCATTCGGGTTGTCTCAATACTGGCTGAGTGGAGAATTGAGATGTTGAATCAAGGCGAACTGGACCAAAACGAGATGGGCCGCTTGATCGGCAGCGACAAGGTCGAGGGAACATCGGTCTATGGCGCCGATCGCAACAAGATCGGCTCGATCGAACGCGTGATGATCGACAAGGTCAGCGGCAAAGTGTCCTACGCCGTGCTCGGTTTCGGCGGTTTCCTGGGCCTCGGCAACGACCACTATCCGCTACCGTGGCAGTCGCTGAAATACGACACGGAGCTTGGCGGCTACCTCACCGGCATTACCACCAAGGAGCTGGAAGGCGCGCCGAAATACGGCGAACGGAGTGATTGGAACTGGGGTGATGACGCCGCAGTTCGCGGTATCAACTCCTACTACGGCGTCCCCTTCGCTTAGGATTCACGGAAAGGGAGTTCGATGAGCAAGGAACGGCCGAACGACGATCCCCGGCAGCAGAGCGACTGGGGTTCGCACAAGCAAACGGACAAGCCCTGGAAAGGCAATCCGGAAAAGGAGCAGGGATCGGGCGAGGTGAAACCCGATCTCGAAAAATGGCATGAGACCAATACGCACTGAGCAAGCTGTTAATAATGAATTCGCAGCAAGCGCGGCGTGCACGATGCCGCGCTTGTTCTTTGAGCAGTCACATTGACGTATGACACCGTCGCTTGCGCAGGCCGGAACCATGCCTTCGCACTGCGGTTAGGCCTCCGGTGCGAGCCGGACTGAGGCGGCTTAGTACCGACAGAGGTGTTCACCGTGGATGCTCAAACCCGGGAGCATGGGCCGTCCGCGGAGCCGCCGCAGAGGGCGAAGGAAGCTCCGGAGACATCTCCTGATCAGGCCCGCGACGCCAAAGATCAGAAGCCGGCGAAGATGCCATCGCTGCGAGATCGGATGCGCGAGCATTGGCTGCTCGCCACGGTCGGCGCCATTGTGTTGCTCGCGGCCCTGATCGCTGGCCTGCTCTACTGGCTCCAGGTGCGTCACTATGAATCCACCGACGACGCCTTCGTCGCGGCGCGCAGCTTTTCGGTGGCCGCGAAGGTCGGCGGCTACGTGACCGATATTCCGGTCACGGACAACCAGCATGCCAACGCCGGCGATCTCCTTGCCAAGATCGACGAGCGCGACTATCGCATCGCCATACAGCAGGCCGCGGCTCAAGTTGCGATCTCAACGGCGAACATCGCCAACGTCGGGGCCCAGATCGTTTCACAACAGGAACAGATCAAGCAGGCCCAGGCGCAGCTCGAACAAGCGCAGGCGCAGCTCCAGTTCTCGCAGGAGGAGTTCAAGCGCGCGGAAGATCTCGTCGAGAAGGGCGCCGGCACCGTGCAGCGCCAGCAACAGACCCGCTCCGATCTTCAGGCGCAGCAGGCCAACACTGAACGTGCGAAGACCGCGGTGACCGCCGCGCAAGTCGGCATCAAGACGCTGCAAGCGCAGCTCGAGGGCGCCCGCGCGCAGCTCGCGCAGTCGCAGACGCAGCTCGATCAGGCCAAGCTGAACCTGCAATATACCAGCGTCGTTGCGGCGCAGTCCGGCCGCGTCGTCAAGCTCAGTGGTGCCAAGGGTACTTTTGTCACTGCGGGACAAAGCCTGATGATGTTCGTGCCCGACGAGGTCTGGATCGTCGCCAACTACAAGGAGACGCAGCTCAACGACATGCGGCCGGGCCAGCCGGTCGAGATCCGCATCGACGCCTATCCCGGGCGTAAGCTGACCGGTCATGTCGATTCCGTGCAGCCGGGCTCCGGCACCGCCTTCAGCCTGTTGCCGGCGGAGAACGCCACCGGCAATTACGTCAAGGTGGTGCAGCGCGTGCCGGTGAAGATCGTGGTCGACAGCTGGCCGGCCGATTTGCCCGTTGGCCCCGGCATGTCGGTCGTGCCGTGGACCAGGGTGCGATGACGGACACAGCGCCGGGAGGCGCGTCCGCTGCAGGTTGGTCGCCGGAGCGCTCGGCGGCGGGCGGTCATAATCCTTATCTCATCGCCTTCGTCGTCTCGATTGCGACCTTCATGGAGGTGCTCGACACCACCATTGCCAACGTCGCCTTGCGCCACATCGCTGGTGGGCTTGCCGTCGGCATCGACGAGAGCACCTACGTCATCACCAGCTATCTCGTAGCCAACGCCATCGTGCTCTCGATCTCGGGCTGGCTGTCGACCGTGATCGGCCGCAAGCGCTTCTACATGATCTGCGTTGCGATCTTCACGCTCTCCTCGCTTTTGTGTGGCTTTGCCTGGAATTTGCAGGCTCTGGTGCTGTTCCGCATCGTTCAGGGCCTTGGCGGCGGCGGCATGGCGACCAGCGAGCAAGCGATCCTCGCCGACTCCTTTCCGCCACACAAGCGCGGTCAGGCCTTTGCGATCTATGGCGTCGCTGTCGTGGTCGCGCCCGTGATCGGACCGACGCTCGGCGGCTGGATCACCGACACCTATACCTGGCACTGGGTGTTCCTGATCAACGTTCCCATGGGGATGCTGTCGCTCTTACTGGTCGGCACACTGGTCAAGGAGCCGTCGGGTGCCGAGGAAGAGAGGGAGAAGCTGCTGAGCAAGGGGCTGCGGGTCGACTATATCGGCTTCCTGCTGGTCGCAATCGGGCTGGGCTCGCTCGAATACGTGCTCGACGAAGGCCAGCGCAATGACTGGTTCGGCTCGAACATGATCGTGTTCTTCGCGGTGCTTTCGGCCGTGTCACTGCTTGCGCTGATCCCGTGGGAGCTGACGCGTGAGGATCCCATCGTCGATCTCCGCCTGCTCGGCCGCCGCCAGTTCGC
Source organism: Bradyrhizobium sp. LB13.1 (assembly GCF_054056815.1). Classification (NCBI taxonomy): domain Bacteria; kingdom Pseudomonadati; phylum Pseudomonadota; class Alphaproteobacteria; order Hyphomicrobiales; family Nitrobacteraceae; genus Bradyrhizobium; species Bradyrhizobium sp. LB13.1. The sequence continues at coordinate 2,381,376 of NZ_JBSRYQ010000001.1, forward strand.
CGCCTGCTTTCTGGTCATGCTCGGCACCGGCGCGGTGTTGATATCCACGACGCAACTCCTGCCGCAACTGCTCCAGACCGAGCTGAACTACACAGCCATGCTGGCCGGTCTCGCGCTGTCACCGGGCGGAATCGCGACCCTGGTGCTGATGCCGGTGGTGGGCCGTCTCGTCAGTAGCGTGCAGCCGAAATACCTCATCATGTTCGGCGCTGCCATCGTCGCCTTCTCGATGTGGCATCTCACCGGGCTCACCGGCGACATCACCTACGGCTATGCCGCGATGTCGCGCATCTTCCTCGCCATCGGTCTGCCTTTCCTGTTCCTGCCGGTCACGACCGCGTCCTATGACGGCGTGCCGCCCGACAAGACCAACCAGGCTTCAGCGCTGATCAACGTCGCCCGCAACATCGGTGGCTCCATGGGTGTCGCACTGGCGCAGACTATTCTGGCGCAACGCCAGCAATTCCATCAGAGCCGCCTGATCGAGCACGCCGCGCCATCCGATCTCGGCTACCAGCAAACCATCGAGACGATGACCCGCTTCTTCCAGGCCCAGGGCTCGAACGCGAGCGATGCGGCCTCGCAGGGCGGTCGCCTGGGTCGGCCGCACCTTGCAGCAGCAGGTCGATTTGCTGGCCTACATCGATGTGTTCTGGACGCTCGCGATCATCGCGTTGCTGATGATCCCGACCGCCGCAGTGCTGCGCCCGATCAAGCTGGGCGCCCCTGCGCGGGGGCATTGAGCCAACGGTCGTTCGGAGAGAAATGGTGACCGCGGCGCAAAAGTCCGGCTAGACTGGTCCGAACACCAAGCAAAAGTCCGGGAGGTAATTTAAGTGAAGACCGCGATCACCGAACTGTTCGGCATCGAGCACCCCATCATCCAGGGCGGCATGCATTTCGTCGGCTTTGCCGAGCTGGCGGCCGCCGTCTCCAATGCGGGCGGGCTCGGCATCATCACCGGTCTCACTCAGAAGACGCCGGAGCTGCTGGCAAAAGAGATCGCGCGCTGCCGCGACATGACCGACAAGCCGTTCGGCGTGAACCTCACCTTCCTGCCGGCCTTCGCCGCGCCGCCTTACCCTGAATATATCGCCGCGATCGTCGAGGGCGGGGTCAAATCCGTGGAGACCGCGGGCCGCAGCCCGGAAGCCTACATGCCGGCGCTGAAGGCGGCCGGCATTAAGGTCATCCACAAATGCACTTCGGTGCGCCACTCCCTGAAGGCGGAGCGCATCGGCTGCGACGCCGTCAGCGTTGACGGTTTTGAGTGCGGCGGCCATCCCGGCGAGGACGACATTCCCAACATGATCCTGCTGCCGCGCGCGGCGGAGGAATTGAAGATCCCGTTCGTCGCTTCCGGCGGCATGGCCGACGGACGCAGCCTCGTCGCGGCGCTGTCGCTGGGTGCGGCCGGCATGAACATGGGCACGCGCTTCATTGCCACCAAGGAAGCGCCGGTGCATCAGAACGTGAAGAACGCGCTGGTCGCGGCGACCGAGCTCGACACCCGCCTGATCATGCGGAGCCTGCGCAACACAGAGCGCGTGCTGAAGAACGCCAATGTCGACCGTCTGCTCGAGATCGAACGCGAGAAGGGCGACAAGCTCAAGATCGACGACATCCACGACCAGGTCGCGGGCGTCTATCCCAGGATCATGCTGGACGGGAAGATGGATGCAGGCGCCTGGAGCTGCGGCATGGTCGCAGGGCTCATCCACGACATCCCCACCTGCAAGGAACTCGTCGACAGGATCATGGCTGAGGCGGACATCATCGTTCGCAACCGTCTGATGGGGTTCCTTGAAGGGACCGGTGCACCGCAAAGGGTCGCCTGACACCGCCAACTTCTTAACCACGGCGGCAGTTGACCGCTGGAATTGCGCGCGACGCCTCCTAAATAGAGGTAAATTACCTCTTAACAATCAATTTCAGGAGGCGTCCGTGGTCCTGAAGAGCGTTCATTTTGCAGTTGCCATTGCCCTCGTGCTCGCATGGGGCGGCATCGCGCGCGCTGACGACTACAAGCCGAGTGAGTATCTAGGCCTCGATCTTTCGAAGGCCGTATTGTCGCCGAAGCGGCTCGGGCCCGAAACCCAATTCGCGCCGCTCGCGCTGGAGGCGCGCGGCGGCAACGAGGCGCAGGCGCGCGCCGAGCCGTTCGGCGTGCCGAAGAAAGTCGCGGCCGAACGCGTGCATGTGTCGGAGCCGAAGGTCGCGCACGCCAAAGTAGCGCACCCCAAGGTTGCGCACGCCAAGTCCGCGCAGCCACGCGGCGCGGCGCGCACCAAGCTCGCGCATCGCCACGGCAATCCGCTCGACGCGCAGGCGAGGGATACCCGCATCCAGACCTGGCCCTGCCGCTCCGGCGGCATCTGTAACTGGCAGCGCTAGGTCAGTTCCGAGCCGTCATCCGTACCTCGCAGAACCGTAGGCCCGGGGTCAAGAAACCGTAAGCCGGGAGTCAAACGACGCAGGCACCTTCCGTCGCGATTCGACGAAGGTTTCCTGAATGGCATCGCTCCGCGCCTGGACCCGGCGGCAATTCCTGGTCCGCTCCACTTCCAGCCTGGCCGTCGCGACGCTCGCAAAGCCACATCTCAGCCGCGCCGCCGCCCGTCCGCAGATCGCAGGCGGCATCCAGTCCGGCGACGTCTCGGATGGCTCCGCCGTGATCTGGGCGCGCGCCGACCGGCCGGCGCGGATGCAGGTGGAGTGCTCGACAAAGCTGCTGCTGAACGATCTGCCCCTCGGGCAGGACATCTTCTATCGTGTGCGCTTCGACGACATCGCGATCGGCACCGCCGGCGAAAGCCGCATCGGCCATTTCCGCACCGCGCCGGCTGCGGGCCGGTCGATCTCCTTCCTGTGGTCCAGCGACACCGCGGGGCAGGGCTGGACATCGACACATCGCGCGGCGGCTATCGCAGCTATCGCACCATGCTCGACAATCGTCCGGACTTCTTCATCCATTCCGGCGATCACACTTACGCCGACTGCACGATTCCCTCGGAGCGGAAGCTGCCGAACGGCGAGACCTGGCGGAATGCCGTGACCGAGGAGAAATCCGAGATCGCGCACACGCTGGCGCAGTTCCGCGGCAATTACAAATACAACCTCGTAGGTCGCTAACCCGATCTTGATTGGCGCTCCTGCGGCTCCCACGCTATGCTGTACCTTCCCGCCACCTCTTTTCCATCACCGAAGAGTCTGCTCACGCGGCATCGCCGCGCGCATCCGGTGGGTTGAAATATCTTAGGAGCCTTTTCATGGACAATCTGAAGACACAGGGCATCAGCATGCCCAAGCTCGGCCTCGGCACCTTCCGCATGCAGGGCGATGCCTGCCGCGCGGCGGTCGAGAGCGCGCTATCGATCGGCTATCGCCATATCGACACCGCCGAGATGTACGGCAACGAAGAGCCGATCGGCGCGGCGCTCGCAGCGGCCGGCGTGCGGCGTGGCGAGCTGCATATCACGACCAAGGTCTGGCACGAGAACCTCGCACCCGAAGCGATCCGCCGCGCCTTCGACGCCAGCCTGAAAAAACTCCGGCTCGACCATGTCGACCTTTATCTCGTGCACTGGCCGTCCAAGGCCGCGAACTGGGGTGCTGTGTTCGAGATTTTGATGAAGCTGAAGGAGGAGGGGCGCACCCGGGCGATTGGCGTCGCCAACTTCACCACCGCGCTGCTCAAGATCGCCGTCGAGGACATCAGAGCGCCGATCGCCTGCAATCAGATCGAATATCACGCCATGCTCGATCAATCGAAGGTGCTGGCCTATCTCAACGCCAAGTCGATCCCGCTGGTCGCCTATTGTCCGCTGGCGCAGGGGCGTGTCGCATCCGATCCGGTGCTGGCCGAGATCGGCGCCAAGCACGACGCGACCGGCGCGCAGGTCGCGCTGAAATGGCTGCTCGACCAGGATGGCGTCGCCGCGATTCCGAAGGCCTCACGCCTCGAGAGCCAACAGGCCAATCTCGACGCGCTGAAGATCACGCTCGACGATGCCGACCGCAACAAGATCGCCGCGCTGCCGAAAGACAGCCGCTGCGTCAATCCCGGCTTCGCGCCGGCGTGGGACTAACCTCGCCGAACGTTTCGAACACGCAAAGAAATGGCCCCGTGAGGGGCCATTTCCGTATTGCGTTGCGCATTAGTCCCAGTGGCGATGACCGCCACGCTTGATCACGACGACCTTGTCGCGATGGTGCCAGCCGCGATGCCAGCCGTGATCGCGATGCATGCCGTATTCGGCGCGGGCGCCGTACGGGCCGTGATGATGACCGCGCTTGATCACCACCGTCTCCGCGCTCGCGAGCGTCGGCAATGCAACCGCGAGTGCGCCGATAGCAGCAATCACATAACCAAGTTTCTTCAAGATGTCCTCCTCCAATAGAATGCCAATCTAAACGGCGCATTCGCGTGAACGTTCCGGAGGAATCACCAGAGAATTCTGAACAGCTGTTCAGACAGAAAAGTGTGGAGCAGTTTTCGAGAGATCAAGCTCGAGGGTAATAGTCAATCGCAGCGTTGCTGTGCCGGTGTTGGCGCGCCTGTCGCGACGTATTTGCCGTCCCTGATCGTGTACTCGCCGTGCTCACTGCGATTGTAGATCGCGCGCAAGCTATCTTGCTTTGAGAGTAGCAGACCGAACTCGCGCGTCTGATGCAGCGAGGGGAAGTACACCATCACATTGAGCAGGCCCTCGGCACCGACCGTGGCGGACACCACTTCGTTCTCGTCCTTGGCCTCGCCGAAATTGCGCCGGTACATCACCCTTCCGTCCTTCCGGATCTCGTAAGTCAGCGCCGCGCCCTTGTCGCGGTCAGGGCGAGCCGCGCAATCGACCGCCCAGGAGCCGAGCAGGCCCCATTGCTCGACCGTCGCCGCAAGCGTCTCGGCGCCGGCCGCTGGCGTGAATGCAAGCCACAGCAGCGCCGCCGTGATCCAGCGGCTCGGACAACGCGTCATGTCCTGAAAAGCCCCACTTCTAATAATGCCAAAGTGTAGCATCCTGCTCGCATCGGTCCACGGCAGCCGCCATTCGCGCGCGAATTTGATCCGCGTCGATGAGGCCGGCTGCTTCCGGGGTAGGATGGCGCGGCCTCCGCGATCCACGGCAGCCAGCCCCAGGTGGCTTAGGGCCGCTTCTCCACATTGGCGCTGCGGGCCGGCACGCCGAACTCCTTGCGGCACACTTCGGCCAGCACGGCGACGCCTTCGCGGATCTGCTGATGCGAAGGGCTCGCGAAGCACAGCCGCAGCCGCGAGCTGGAATGGCTTTTGTCGGTCGACCATTCCGGCCCTGGATTGATCGATACGCCGGCCGCGAGTGCGGCCTGATACAGTTTTAGCGTATCGACCTGATGGGGCAGCTTCACCCACAGGAAGATGCCGCCCTTCGGCTCCTCGAATTCGGCTGTCGTCCCGAATTGCTCGTTGAGAGCTTCCATCAGCGTATCGAGCTTGGTGCGCAGCGCCTTTGTCAGCGCCGGGACGTGGGTCGAAAAATGCGGCTTGCAGTAGGCGGCGAGCACCATCTGCTCCAGTGCGCCGGAGCCGGCGTCCGTCTTCAGCGCCAGCATCCGCGACATCACATCCCATGGCGCAACGATGAAGCCAACGCGCAGCGCAGGCGCGATCGACTTCGAGAACGAGCCGATATGGATCACGCCGCCGTTCGGGCTCATCGCATAGATCGCCGGCGGCCGCTGTCCTGACCAGACCAGATCGGCGTAGCAATCGTCCTCGAATACAGGCACACCGTATTCTGCCGATAGCCGCAACAACTCCGCGCGGCGGCCTTCCGGCATGATGCTGCCGGTCGGGTTCTGTACCGTCGGAATGGTGTAGATGTATTTTGGCCGGATGCCGCGTCTCTTGAGGTCTGCCAGCGTCGTGGCCAGCACGTCCATGCGCATGCCGTCCTTGTCGAGGGGGATGCCTGTTACGTTGACCCCGAGCCGTGCCAGGCGGGTCAGCGAGCCCTGATAGCTGTCCTGCTCAAAGATCACGGTGTCGCCGCGCGTCAGCAGGGTCGCGTTGACGAGGTCGAGCGCCTGCAGCGAGCCGGAGACGATCATGAGATCGTCGACCGTGCAGCTGATGCCGGCATCGCGCTTGAGTTTTGCGACGAGAAATTCGCGCAGGGGCAAATAACCCTGCGGGCCATGCGCCAGGCCATAAGTGGAAAGGGATCGGCCCTCGCTCCGAAGTACAGTGTTGGCAGCCTCGACCAAATCGTCGAGCGGCACCTGCTCGGAATCGTTGTTGCCGCCGACGAAGCTATATTTGGCGAGGCCCGTCCAGCGCGCGGAAGGGGCCGGCAGCCCTGCGGGAAACAGGGGCGCGAAATCGAAGCTGGATGTCATGGGGCATTCCTCGTTCTATTCTTGTCAGGCTGCCGGCTTTGCGCCGGTCAGTCGTGTTTCTTGCTTACTTCTTGCCGACAGTCCGGGTTGGACGGCCCTGGCTAATGAAGGCGTAATGCGCATTGGCGACGCCGCCAACCATCAAGGCCTCGACAACAGGCTCGGCGATCTCGCTTGTTGCGGCCCAGTCGACGAGGAAATTGGCTCCGGTCCCGCCGCGCACGTCGTCGGTCGGAACGAAGATCGAGACGGTGGCGAGCGGTTTGAGCGCGACCGGCGCCTTCAGATAGCTCTCGACCTGCTTGCCTGCGGTGTCGAAATAGGCAATGCGCTTGACCACCAGCGCCTGGGTCTCCGAGGCGTTGTGGATGCTTAGCGTCACCGAAAAATCAACGCGCAGCTTGCCCTGGCTCATTGCCACGCTGGAATAGGCCGGCACGTAGAAGCCGCCGGAGACGGCGGGCTCCTCCTTCGGCGTGGCGGTGAGCGAATCGGCAGAACTCTGCTCGATATTGACTTTGGGCTGGGCAAGCGCGGGCGGGGCGAACGCGAGCGGACATAACAGCATTGCAACGGCGAGCCTCATCCGCATGTGACGAATTGCTCGCTTGCCGCGCCGCACTCGATCATTAGGGTGCGGCAGAACGGACCAATCTGGCATGCACGAGCTCATTCGCGACATCACTCTCTGTATCCTGTTTGCCTGGATGCTGGGCCTGCTTGCCCACTTCTCCAGGCAGCCGCTGATCCTGGCCTACCTTATCGCCGGCTTCTGCATAGGTCCATTCGGCGCCGGCTGGGTCAAGTCGCAGGAATCGATCAGCGTCATCTCTGAGCTCGGCCTGATCTTCATGCTGTTCATGATCGGCCTGGAGATCGACCTGAAGAAGATCGTGCGGGCGGGAAAGGTGATCCTGTTCGCGGCGGGCGGCCAGCTCATCGGCGGCTGCCTGCTCGGGGTGCTGTTCTTCGCCGGCATCGGCCTGTCGCTCGGCGGGGGGCAGTTCGATGCGGTTTATCTCTGCGTCGCCTGCGCGCTGTCGAGCACCGTCATCATCGTCAAGGTGCTCTACGAGAAGCGCGAGCTCGACACGCTGCCCGGCCGCATCACGCTCGGCGTGCTGGTGCTCCAGGACATCTTCGCCATCCTGTTCCTGGCGGTGCAGCCAAGCCTTGCCAATCTGGAAGTCAGCGTCATCCTGCTCTCGATCGGCCGCGTCGCGGTGCTGGTCGCCGCCGCGCTGCTGGTCAGCCGCTACGTGCTGCCGCGCCTGTTTCACCAGATCGCCCGCCGCCCCGAGCTGATCCTGCTCGGCGCGCTCGCCTGGTGCTTCCTGGTCGCCGAGACCGCCGAGCGGCTGTCGCTGTCGCGCGAGATGGGCGCCCTGATCGCCGGCGTCTCGCTCTCGACCTTTCCTTATGCGCTCGACGTCACGGCCAAGGTCACCACGCTGCGGGACTTCTTCATCACGCTGTTCTTCGTCGCTCTCGGCATGACCATTCCCGTGCCCGGCCTCTCCGTGATCGGCCTTGCCTTGCTGATCGCGGTGTTCACGGTGGCGAGCCGCCTCGTCACCACTTTCGCGCCGCTCTATCTGATGAAGCAGGGCTTGCGCGCCAGCCTGTTGCCGGCCCTGAACCTCGCGCAAATCTCCGAGTTCTCGCTGGTGGTGATCCAGACCGGCGTCGCCGACCACCACATCGCAGCCGAGACGGCGAATGCGGCCTCTTTCGCCTTCGTGGTGCTGGCTGTGGTCTCGACCTTCGCGATGACCCGCAGCGACGAGATCACCCGCTGGGCGATCGGGCCCCTGAAGCGGATCGGCCTGCGCGACCTCGACCATGGCAACGGCCACGGCGAGGAAGGCCACGAGGGCGGCCATGGCGAGGCCCGCCGCATCGTCATCCTTGGCTTTTTCCGTGCGGCGAGCGCGCTGCTGGCCGAGATCGAGCGGCAGACGCCGGTGCTGCTGGAGCAGATCACCGTGGTCGACTTCAACCCCAATGTGTACCAGACCCTGCTTTCGCGCGGCCTGCACGTGATCTATGGCGACATCAGCAGCGCCGATACGCTGCTCCATGCCGGGATCGGCAAGTCTGAGATGATCATCCTCAGCGTGCCGGATTCGCTGCTCAAGGGCGCTACCAACGAGAAGCTGGTCCGCCACGTCCGTGCGCTCAATCCGACCGCCCTGATCGTGGCGAGCGCCGATATCTGCTGGCCGATGTCGGCGAGCTCTACGAGGCCGGCGCCAGCTACGTCACCGTGACCCGGCTCAGCGATGCCCACGAGCTGTTCACCGTGATCGAGGCCGCCCAGGCCGGGCTTCTGGCCGACAAACGTGCCGAGCTCGATCAGCGCCTCGGCGAGCGGCGCGAAGTGCTGCCCTGACGGTGCCTGGCGGCCTTCTTCCTGGACCATTTCTTGCTAAATCCCCGGTATCTTCGGTGCAAGCCTGAAATCCGTTGATCGGCCCGCCACCCGGAATATGCGGTTGCGTCCAGGACACTAGCGCCCCGGCCCAAGTCCGGCTAAGCCTCCGGGCTATAACCGATAGAGATTGGGAAATGCCCGATAACGTTCAGGAAGTCTTGCAGGCCTTTGCCCGCGGTGAGCTCGTGGTCGTCACCGACGACGATGACCGCGAGGGCGAGGGCGATCTGATCGTCGCCGCCTCGCTCTGCACCTCCGAGAAGATGGCGTTCATCATCCGCCACACCTCCGGCATCGTTTGCGCGCCGATCACCACCGAAGATGCGCGCCGCCTGCGGCTCGATCCGATGGTGGCCCACAACGATTCCGCGCACACCACCGCATTCACGGTCTCGATCGACTACAAGCCCGACGGCGGCACCGGCATCTCGGCCGAAGAGCGCGCCTCGTGCTGCCGCGCGCTGTCCAATCCCAACGCCGGCGCCAACGACTTCGCCCGTCCCGGCCACATCTTCCCGCTGATTGCCAAGGACGGCGGCGTGCTCCTGCGCTCCGGCCATACCGAGGCCGCAGTCGATCTGTGCAAGCTCTCCGGCCTGCCACCGGTCGGCGTCATCAGCGAGTTGATGAACGACGACGGCAGCGTGATGAAGGGCGAGCAGGTCGCCCGCTTTGCCGCCGAGCACAAGCTCAAGCACGTCACCATCGCCGACATGATCGCCTACCGCCAGGTGCGCGAGAAGCTGATCGAGCGGGTCTCGACCTTCGTCACCGAGAGCCCGATCGGGCCGCTTCAGGGCTATGCCTACCGCTCGCCGTTCGATTCCATCGCCCACGTCGCCTTCGTCTACAACGGCGTCGGCGACGGCAAGAACGTCCTGACGCGCTTCCACAAGCCGAACATCGTCAAGGACATCTTCACCGGCCACAAGCGCATGGCGGTGGTGCTCGAGCACTTCAAGAAGTCCGGCCGTGGCGTGCTGGTCTATCTGCGCGACGGCGCGGCCGGTGTCCCCGTGGCGCCGCTGCCCGATGAGAGCGCGACCGAGGCTGACCGCAACCGCCAGTGGCGCGAAGTCGGCGTCGGCGCGCAGATCCTGCGCGATCTCGGCGTCACCTCGATCCGGCATCTCACCTCTTCGGTGCACGACTACAAGGGCCTGTCGGGCTTCGGTATCGAGATCGTCGCCAACGAGCAGCTCGAAAGCTAGCGCTGTCATTCCGGGCGCGCGACGCGCGTCCCCGGGATTCAAGCAGACCCATACATCTGCAACGCAATTGCACTTGTTGCCGCGGCGCTTTAGTTTGTCGGGCAAATTTTGACGGAACCAGACGAAAGGACGTTTCATGACCGCGCGCCCTCAGGCCAAGGACAAGCCGATCTCGGCTTCTTTCCAGTGGGACGATCCGTTCCTGCTCGACGAGCAACTCACCGAAGACGAGCGCATGGTGCGCGACACCGCGCGCGCCTACGCCCAGGACAAGCTGCTGCCGCGTGTCACCAAAGCCTATCTCGAAGAGACGACCGACCGCGAGATCTTCAACGAGATGGGCGAGCTCGGCCTGATCGGCATCACGCTGCCTGAGGAATATGGCTGCGCCAATGCAGGCTATGTCGCCTACGGCCTCGTCGCCCGCGAGATCGAGCGGGTCGATTCCGGCTACCGCTCGATGAACTCGGTGCAGTCCTCGCTGGTGATGTACCCGATCTACGCCTATGGCGACGAGAACCAGCGCAAGAAATACCTGCCGAAGCTCGCCAGCGGCGAGTGGGTCGGCTGCTTCGGCCTGACCGAGCCCGACGCCGGCTCCGATCCGGCCGGCATGAAGACCCGGGCGGAGAAGGTCTCGGACGGCTATCGCCTCACCGGCAGCAAGATGTGGATATCGAACGCGCCGATCGCCGACGTGTTCGTGGTCTGGGCCAAGTCGGCCGCGCACGACAACCAGATCCGCGGCTTTGTGCTGGAGAAGGGCATGAAGGGCCTGTCCGCACCGAAGATCGGCGGCAAGCTGTCGCTTCGCGCCTCCATCACCGGCGAGGTCGTGATGGACGGCGTCGTGGTGCCGGAAGACGCGCTGCTGCCCAACGTCTCCGGCCTGAAGGGCCCGTTCGGCTGCCTCAACCGCGCCCGCTACGGCATTTCCTGGGGCGCGCTCGGCGCGGCCGAGGATTGCATGCACCGCGCCCGCCAGTACACGCTCGACCGCAAGCAGTTCGGCAAGCCGCTCGCCGCGACCCAGCTCGTGCAGAAGAAGCTCGCCGACATGGAGACCGAGATCGCGCTGGGCCTCCAGGGCTCGCTTCGCGTCGGCCGTCTGATGGACGAGGGCAAGTTCGCCCCCGAGATGATCTCGATCATGAAGCGCAACAATTGCGGCAAGGCGCTCGACATCGCCCGCGTCGCGCGCGACATGCACGGCGGCAACGGCATCTCGGCCGAGTACCACGTGATGCGTCATGTCCATAACCTCGAGACGGTCAACACCTACGAGGGCACCCACGACGTCCACGCCCTGATCCTGGGCCGCGCGATTACGGGCATTCAGGCGTTCTTCTGAGCAGACGTCTCGGCGTGGAATTGCGTCATGGCCGGGTAGAAGCGCGAAGCGCGTCTTCGCGCTAGACGTCCCGGCCATCCACGTTCTAGCCGCACGAAGAACGTGGATGCCCGGCACAAGCCCGGGCAAGACGAAGTCAGCAAGGTATGAGCCAGCCATGTCCGACAACGACGACGTCCCGTTCAACCGCAACTTTCCGCTGAAGCCCGGCGTCGTCGAGGAAGTCCGCCCCGGTGTGCGGCGCGTGCTTTGTAGCAATCCGAGCCCGTTCACTTTCACCGGCACGGTCAGTTACATCGTCGGCCAAGGCAACGTCGCGATCATCGATCCCGGTCCGGACGACGAGGCGCACGCGGCGGCGCTGCTCGATGCTGTCAGCGGCGAGACGGTGAGCCATATCTTCGTCACCCACACCCACCGCGACCATTCACCGAACACCGCGCGGATCAAGCAGGCGACCGGCGCGCCGGTCTATGCCGAAGGCCCGCACCGCGCCTCGCGCCCGCGTTTCGAGAGCGAGAAGCACAACCCGGAATCCGGCGCCGACCGCGACTTCGCGCCCGATATCAGGATCGCCCATGGCGACATCGTCGAAGGCGACGGCTGGCGGCTCGAGGCCGTGGCGACGCCCGGCCACACCGCCAATCATCTCGCGTTCGCCTGGCCCGAGCGAAAATTCAACTTCGTCGGCGATCACGTGATGGGCTGGTCGACCTCGATCGTGGCGCCGCCCGACGGCTCGATGATCGATTACATGGAGTCACTCGACCGACTGGCCGCACGCGAGGAGGATCTGTATTTCTCCGGCCACGGTCCCGAGATCCCGGACGGCCCGCGTTTCGTGCGCTTCCTGATCCGTCACCGCAAGGCGCGCGAGTCCTCGATCCTGCATCGCCTTGCCAAGGGCGAGACCGACATCCCGACCATGGTCCGCGCGATCTATATCGGCATCGATCCCAGGCTGACGACAGCTGCCGGCTATTCCGTGCTGGCGCATCTGGAAGATCTGGTCGCCCGCGGCGTGGTGGCGACTGACGGCGATCCCGTGATTGGCGGGACGTATCGGATGGCGAACGCTTAGCGTTCCGTCACTTCTTCACCGTCTTCGCCGGCGCCTTCGGCGGCATCACCGGGGTCTTCTTCACTGGCTTGAGTGCGTCGGCGTCGGCGGCGGTGTTGAGGTCGTCGATGAATTTTTTCACGCGCGCGGCGTTGCTGCCGAGGTCGCTCTCGAAATAGCGCGAGGCGGACCGGATATCGACGCGGGAATCGTCGCCGTCGGGTACGACGCGGATCGCGATGTCCTCGCGGAATCCCATGATCGGCGAGCGTGCCACAGCCTCGATGCGGCCGATGCGGCGCGGCGGCTGCGGCGCGCGCTCGTCGATGACCAGCCATTTGCGCTTGTTGACGAGCTGAAGCGCGATTGCATAGGCGCGGTCGACCGAAATCTCAAGCTCGATCGGCTCGATATCAGGATAGAACTGACGCTGCTGCTCGGCCGAATAGAGGCCGGCATAAACAGCGGTATTGGTGCCATCGCCGGTGCGCAGGCGGGCCAGTGCGTCGAAGCGCGGCGGGTCGATCGGGTCGGTGGTGATGTCGTGGATCGCCGGCAGCTTGCGGTATTGCAGGCCGAGATAAGCGGGATAGGCGAGGATCGCGCCGGCGATCAGGAAGGCAAGCAGGATGCGCGCCATGCCGCGCGAGCCGTTCTGCCAGATCGCGGCAAAGCCTGCGAGCCCGAACAGGATCGAGAGCGCGGCGATCCCGAGCCCGCCGAAGAAGGTCGCGAGTGCCGGCTTCATCTCCAGGAAGCCGAACCGGAGGATGATGATCGAGACCACCACCGCCACCACTGCGAACACGGCCAAATTGCGCGCCCAGCTCGCGAGGCTGGATACGGGCTCCGACTGATAGGGAGCGGAAAACCTGCGGGCCATCGGGTGAGCTCTGCCGGGGTCTTGGGGGCGGTGTCGGCCGATTTGGCGCGACTATGGGCCGTTGAGATCACGGCCCGAAGGCAAATTCAAGGGTTCCCGGGATGTTACGGCCCTGTCATTCCGGGTTCGATGCCGTTGGCATCGCCCCGAAATGACAGTGTTTGGTTCGGCCGTCTACGCCGCCGCGTTCGGGAAGCGATAGTCCTTGAACTGGTCGCGCAGCGCGGTCTTCAGGATCTTGCCCGTCGCCGTGTGCGGGATGCCGTCGACGAAAGCGACGTCGTCGGGCATCCACCATTTGGCGATCTTGCCGTCCATGAACTTCAGGATGTCCTCGCGGCTGGCCTGCTGGCCCTGCTTGAGCTGCACGATCAGCAGCGGACGCTCGTCCCATTTGGGATGGAACACGCCGATCACGGCGGCTTCCGCCACCGCGGGATGGCCGATTGCGAGGTTTTCCAGGTCGATCGAGGAGATCCACTCGCCGCCGGACTTGATCACGTCCTTGGAGCGGTCGGTGATCCGCATGTAGCCGGCCTCGTCGATGGTCGCGACGTCGCCGGTGTCGAAGAAGCCGTCCTCGTCGAGGATGTTGGCGTCGATGCGGAAATAGGCTTTGGCGACGGCGGGGCCGGAGACTTTCAAACGGCCGAAGGTCGTGCCGTCCCATGGCAGTTCCTTGCCGGCATCGTCGGTGATCTTCATCTCGACGGCGAACGGCGCGTAGCCTTGCATCTGAAGCACGTCGAGCCGCGCATCGCCCGTCGCATTCTGGAACGGCGGCTTCAGCGCCGCGACGCTGCCGATCGGGCTCATCTCGGTCATGCCCCAAGCGTGGCGGACGTTCGAGCCCATGTCGAGGAAGGCCTTGATCATCGAGCGCGGCATCGCCGAGCCGCCGCAGATCACCATCTTCAGATCCGGCAGCTTGAGATTGTTGGCGGCCATGTGCTGGAGCAGCATCAGCCACACCGTGGGCACGCCGGCGGTATGCGTCACTCTCTCGGTCGAGAGCAGTTCGTAGACCGAGGCGCCGTCAAGCTTGGCGCCGGGCATGACCAGCTTGGTGCCCTGCGAGGGTGCGGAGAAGGCGATGCCCCAGCTGTTGGCGTGGAAGAGCGGCACCACGGGGAGCATGGTCTCGGAGGCGCTGGTGCCGAGCGCGTCGACATTGTTCGCCATCAGCGCATGCAGCACGTTGGAGCGATGCGAATACAGCACGCCCTTGGGGTCGCCGGTGGTGCCTGACGTGTAGCACATCGCAGCCGCCGTGTTCTCGTCAAAGTCCTTCCATTTAAATTCGCCGTCGGCCTCCGCAATCCAGTCCTCGTAGGCGACCACATTCTTCAGCGTCGTCTGTGGCATGTGCGCTTTGTCGGTGAGCACGACGTAGCGTTCCACGCTTGTAAGCTTGTCGGCGATCTTCTCCAGGACCGGAACGAAAGTGATGTCGGTCATCACGATGCGGTCCTGCGCATGGTTGATGATCCAGGCGATCTGCTCGGGGAAAAGCCGGGGATTGACGGTATGGCAGATGGCGCCGATCCCCATGATGCCGTACCAGACCTCGAGATGGCGCCAGGTGTTCCAGGCGATCGTTGCGACACGGTCGCCGAGCTTGATGCCGCCGCGCTCCAGCATCTGCGAGACCTTGAGCGCGCGCTTGTGGATCTCGGCATAATTTGTGCGATGGATCGGTCCTTCGACCGAGCGCGTGACGACCTCCTGCTTGCCATGAATCCTGGCGGCGTGTTCGATGATCCGGTGGCAGAGCAGGGGCCAGTCTTGCATCAAACCAAGCATTCCGTCGTTCCTCCGAGAAGCCGCTGGGCGGATTGTCGCTCTCAGCGTTGGGCCAAAGAATTGTCATGAGTTTTAGCCTGCCGGCCCTTCGCCGCAAATGGTCTTGTCGCGGCTATATGTCCGCCGGCGCGGCAATGGTTACCGTCGCGCTCGTGCTCGCGGATCGGGCAGAGGCGCGAAAATATGCCTCCCCGCTGGATATCTTCGGCATTGCTGCACCACGGCCGCGCGCGACGGTTCATTCTGCCAAGGTCCCTGGCAGGATCCCGCTCCCGAGACCCCGCCCTGAGGAGGCCCCCAAAGCATCGGACGCGGTCCCCCCGGAGACTGACGGCAAGCCTTCGCCCGACAAGCCTTCCGCGGACGAACCTGGCGCCAGCAAGCCCGCCGAGGCCGCGCCGCCGCCCGAGAAGCAGGCCTCTTCCTGCCGCCTCGCGCTGACCGAGGAGATCGCTATCGCGCCGTCCATTCCGGATATCCGCGGTCCGGGCGCTTGCGGCGGTGAGGATCTGGTTCGGCTCGAAGCCATCGTGCTACCGGACAAGCGCAAGGTAGCGGTCAAGCCGGCGGCGATCCTCCGCTGCACCATGGCGTCAGCGATGGCCGATTGGGTGCGCAAGGACATGGTGCCGCTGGCCGCGAGCCTCGGCTCGACCATCAGCGATCTCGACAATTTCGACAGTTTCGAGTGCCGCGGCCGCAATCGCGTTGTCGGCGCCACGCTGTCCGAGCACGGCAAGGCCAACGCGCTCGATGTCCGCGCCATCAAGCTGGTCAACGGGCAGTCGATCGGCCTGACCGACCGCACCATGCCGCGCGAGGTCCGCGAGCGCGTGCTGCATTCGGTCTGTTCGCGCTTTTCCACCGTACTTGGGCCGGGCTCGGACTGGTACCACGAGGACCATATCCATCTCGATCTGGCGCAGCGGCGCAATGACTACCGGATCTGCCAATGGAACGTCTGGGATCCCCTGCCGCAGATTGCCCCGCTCCTGCCGGCGGAACGGCCCGAGGAGGCGCCGCCGCGCGAGGTCGCGGCCAAGCCCGAGCCAAAGCAGGGAGCTGATGACGAGGCGGCGCAGAAATCCCCTTCGCCTGCGGACAAGCCGGCGGTCGACGGCAGCAAGGCCCAGCCGCACAAGCCGGCAACAAAAAAGCGCCGGTGAAACCGGCGCTTTTGAAGCTCGGAAAGATCAGGACGGGATCAGTAGCTGCCCGCCTGGCCAGTTCCGCCGGCGCCGAGCGCCAGCCGCGAATTATAGGGCGAGTCGCCATGCTTGGGTTCGAGCACGACCACAATCGTACCGACCTTGACGCGGGTATAGAGGTCGATCGCGTCCTCGTTGGTCATGCGGATACAGCCCGACGAAATCGAGGCACCGATATATTCGGGCTGGTTGGTACCGTGGATGCGGAACAGCGTGTCCTTGCCGCCCGAATAGAGATACATCGCGCGCGAGCCCATCGGATTGTCCGGACCGGGCGCAACGAAGGTCGGTACGCCCAGACGTGAAATCTCGCCCGGGGTCGGATGCCATGCCGGCCACTCGGTCATGCTGCCGACCTTGGCGATGCCCGACCAGGCCATGGCCTCTTCGCCGACCGTGATGCCGTAGCGGATTGCCTTTCCGCCATCCATCACCCAGTAAAGGTAGTGGTTGTCGGAATCGACCACGATCGAACCCGGTGATTCCTTGCGGTGATAGTCGACGATGGCGCGGCGGAATGGCTCTGCGACCGGGGTGTTCTCGTACCGAACCTTGGCAAGCAGTTCCTTGTCCTTCGGCTTGAAGGCCTTGGTGTCGGTCGCCTCAAAATGTGTGGCCTGCATGCAGCCCGACAGCATCAGGCCAGCGGCCAAAATACCCAGCATAACTTTCAGCGACGACATGATTTGGTTCCAATCGACAACAACAAACTTGCGTGGAGCTTGGACCAAGCCCAAAGACCACGACTCCGTTGGCCCCATTATCGTTGAAATCTGCCACAATTCCAGCGTTTCGAAGCTTTTCCCGCGCTGCAAGACCTTACCTGTGGCTTTTCTGCCGCAAGTTTTGCGGTCCAGCGACGGTTTCTGGGCAACGCGCGCGCATGTGTGTTTTCGTGCCACAGTTGAGCCACGGCGCCGCCGCAAATGCAAACACTCCGTTAATGTGCTTGTCATCATGAACTTGTCAGAATCGCGCTAAACGCTGTCATTCTGTCGCAGGTTCTCTGGAGTTGTTCATGTTTTCGGTATTTGTTCCCTCCGAATCCTCCCTCAAGAAGGCCATCGTCGAGGATCTGGCGGCAGTACCGGAGCACGCGGTCTGGATCGACCTGGTCAACCCGACCGCGGCCGAGGACAAGGCCGTGGAGAAGCTGTCGGGGATCGCGATCCCCACCCGGGAGGACATGCAGGAGATCGAGATCTCCAGCCGCCTCTATATCGAGAACGGCGCGCGCTACATGACGGCGACGCTGATGTGCCAATCCGATACCGACATGCCCCGGACCACGGCCGTCACCTTCATTCTCGGCGACCATCGCCTGGTGACAGTGCGCTACGACCAGCCGAAGCCCTTTGCGCTGGTGGAAGCCAAGCTTGCCCGGTCCTGCACGCCTGCGATCACCGGCGAGATGGTGCTGATGGAACTGCTGGACGCGGTGATCGACCGCTGCGCCGACATTCTGGAACGCTGCGGCGCCGACATCGACCAGGTCTCCCATGACATCTTCGAGCCGGAGAGCGAGCGTCACGGCCACGCCAAGCAATACTCGCAAATCCTGATCTCGATCGGCCGCAAGGGCGACCTGACCTCCAAGGTCCGCGAGAGCCTGGTGTCGATCGGCCGCGTCGTCACCTTCCTCTCGGCGATCGTCGAAGGCGTGAAATGGTCGAAGGACATGCGCGAGCAGCTCAAGACCATGCAGCGCGACGTCTCCTCGCTGACCGACCACGCCTCCTATCTCTCCAGCAAGATCACCTTCGTGCTCGACGCCATGCTCGGCGTCGTCAATCTCGAGCAGAACAACATCATCAAGCTGTTTTCGGTCATGGCCGTTGTCCTGATGCCGCCGACGCTGATCGCCTCGATCTACGGCATGAACTTCAAGTCGATGCCGGAACTCGATTGGGCGCACGGCTATCCGTACGCGCTGGTTCTAATGCTGATCGCGGCGATCGTTCCTTACTGGATCTTCAAGTGGAAGAAGTGGCTGTAGGCGCATGATCCGGAAAAGTGTGCAGCGGTTTTCCGAAAAGATCATGCTCAAGCAAAGATACCTACCGAGACCTTACGCCGGTCACAGAGAGATGGCGTTGGGTGTTGCAGAATAGATCGGGATTGAGGCCGTGCGGTGATGTGTGCGCAGCGCCCCAATTCCTCCGGTAAAATTTGAGCGGTGGGCTGAACGTTTGCGCGAAACTTGTCTGCGATAAGCAGCATGTTAGCCGCGAGGAACAGCCATGGTTGAAAAACACATAACGTCGCCCCGCAACGTCATCGATCTGGCGAATTATCGTCAGGTCCTGGCGAGCGGCAAGGCGTCGTCGATGTCGGCACGCATGTGCCGGCACTGTGGTGCTCCGCTGCTCGACGGCGAGAACGACGACGACTGCTCGACTGCAATCACTTCCGCAGCTCCCCGGCTGCGCGAACAGCCGCGTCGGTTTCGCGCCGATTGACAACGGAAGGTAAGGGCGATCCAGGTCTTGCGGCGGCGTTGTCTGGATCGCCTTGCTTCCGTTCCCGTAGCTCTTCCCCACATTTGGCTCGCAGCGTCTGACGGGGACGGTGGCGTCCCCTGCCAGCCCTTCTTATCTCTATTGGCGTTCACGGCGGAGCCGATTAGGCTCGCGCCCGGTGACGTCGGAGACGCCGATGGGTGTTGGAATCGAAGAACCCACCACGGCCGGGCGCATGTCCGGCGAGCACTTCCGCCTGTTCCAGGAAGGTCGGCCGGACCATGAGCGCTGGGAGCTTGTCGGAGGGTGTCGCGATGATGATGACGCCGCCAATGATTGCGCACAACCGCATCGCGGGAAATCTTGAGCGTCTGCTCAATGACGCGCTGGCGAGTCACGATCAGAGTCGCATCGCAATGCAGCGTCCCGGCATCGAACTCGGGTCGGGCGAATTCCGCCCTGAGCCGGATGTTGCCGTCATCGACGCCGAGTACGAGCCGGACCAGAGGTTCGTCGAGCGAGCCTATCTGTTGGCAGAGATCGTCTCCGCCACTGACGACACGCGGGTGCCCGCCACCGAGAAGAGGTGGATCGACGTCAAACGAACCATCTACCTCGCGCATGCGGCCTGCGAGGCGGTGCTCATCATCGAGCAGGACCGAATGGAGGTCCGTCTCGACGCCAGAACGCCGAGTGGTTGGAACTCGCAAACACTCGGCGGGTCCGAGGAATTCAAGCTGCCTGCATTCGGACCGCAATGCGCCGTCGCTGATCTCTATGAGGGGACGCCGTTGCAGCCACGTCGCCGGAAGCGCCCTGCTTGAAGGGCTGTCAGACTCGCCGCAACTGACCTTCATTCAATGACGACGAGAGATTACACGTGCTGACCGCCGTTGATGTGGATCTCGGCGCCGTTGACATAGGACGAGGTGTCCGTGCACAGCACGTAGATGATCTTGGCGACCTCGTCGGGCGTGCCGAGGCGGTGCATCGGGATCTGCTGGTCGACGATCTTCTCGGTGCCCGGCGACAGGATCGAGGTGTCGATCTCGCCCGGCGCGATCGCGTTGACGCGAACGCCGACGCGGCCGAAGTCGGAGGCCATCTCGCGCGTCAGGGATGCGAGCGCGGCCTTCGAGGTTGCGTAGGCGGCGCCCGCGAAGGGATGTACGCGCGAGCCGGCGATCGAAGTGACGTTGACCACCGATCCCTTGGCCGCCTTCAATTCCTCGATCAGCCCCCGCGCCATCATGATCGGAGCGAAGAAGTTGACGTTGAACACGTGCGTCCAGGTCTCGAGGTCAGTGTCGACCGAGCCAAGCCTGGAGCCGCCGACACCCTTCGGCGAGATCGCGGCGTTGTTGACCAGCGCATGCAGCATGCCGCCTTCGAGGCGGTCGCGGATGTCGGAGATCGCGCGCGTGGTATCGGTGGGGGTGGCGAGGTCGACCTGGATATGGTCCTCAGGGCCCGCATCCCAGGGACAATCCTCCGGGAACGGATGCCGCGAACAGGTGATGACGCGCCAGCCGGCCGAGGAAAATCGGATTACGGTCGCGTGGCCGATGCCGCGGCTGGCTCCGGTCAGGAGCAGCGTACGGCGTGGCGCGTTGGAAGACTGCGACATGAAGCTCTTTCAGGTTGGAGCATGATCCGGAAAATTGTGCAGCGGTTTTCCGAAAAGATCATGCTCAAACAAAATACTAAGGATACATCCGCGTCTTGGACCATGGTTGGCCGGCCGCGTCACGACGAAATTCGATGCGGTCGTGCAGGCGGAATGGGCGATCGTGCCAGAACTCGATACGCGACGGCGTGATGCGCCAGCCGCTCCAGCCCGGCGGTCGCGGCACCTCGCCGATCATGTGCTTGGCGGCGACCTTGGCGATCGCCTGCTCGAAGGCGAAGCGGCTCTCTAGCTCTTGCGACTGCTTGCTCGCCCACGCGCCGATCTGCGCCTGCTTCGGACGGGTGGCGAAATAGGCGTCGGCTTCGGCCTCGCTTACCGGCGTCACGTTGCCGCGGATGCGGACCTGCCGGCGCAGCGACTTCCAGTGAAAAAGTAACGCGGCCTTAGGATTTGCGGCGAGTTCGCGGCCCTTCTGGCTGGCGATGTGGCTGTAGAAGACGAAACCCTCGGTATCGAAGCCTTTCATCAGCACCATGCGCACGTCCGGCAGGCCGTCGGCGTCGACGGTCGAGAGCGCCATGGCGTTCGGATCGTTCGGCTCGCTCTTGATCGCCTCGTTCAGCCAAGCCTCGAACAGCGCAAAAGGTTCGTCGGCGGCGGTGAAATCACCGGATGTTAAGGGTGTCTGGTGTTTCATCGGGGTCGTGTCGGTCATGTCTGGAGTCCGAGTTGCGTCCTGCGGCCCAAAACGCGTTGTTGTCCGCTACCGCCCTATATAGGGCATGGGGACGCGTTGGCCTATCGGCGATCCGGCCGTCCGGCGTCGTCATGACGATCGTTCTGATCGGGCTTGGCACCGGCGGTTGCAGCTTTTCCCGCAATGACAAGAGTGCCTACGCCAAGGCCGACGACAGCGATCTCACCGGCTCGATCACGATGTCGGCGAAGGAGGCGGCTCCGACCGAGACCGATCTCGCCTTCGCCCGCAATGCCGCCTCAGACATCCTGAGCAAGGGCGACAAGGATTCCAGCCAACACTGGGAGAATCCCGAGACCGGCGCCCGCGGTTCGGTGACGCCGATCGCGCAATCCTATGCCGCCGAGGACGGCCGCAAGTGCCGCGACTTCCTCGCGAGCTATGTCAACGGCACCACCGAAAGCTGGCTCCAGGGCGCCGGCTGCCAAAGCAGCCGTGGCCGTTGGGAGATTCATACGCTAAAGCCGTGGCGGAGTTAGAAATCGGCTCCGCGAGCTAGTTGCAAAAATGCCACTTGCCCCCACATGGAGCCCAGGTGGGGCGGGGAGCCCTTTGAACATATCGATTTCCTGAAGGAGACGTGACGGATGCGCGACCCCTACGAGGTCTTGGGGGTGCCGCGGAGCGCCAACGCTGCCGCGATCAAGAGCGCCTATCGCAAGCTTGCCAAGAAGCACCATCCCGACAACAACCAGAACGATCCGCGGGCCGCCGAGCACTTCGCCGAGATCAACACGGCCAACGAGATCCTCGGCGACGAGGACAAGCGCAAGCAGTTTGATCGTGGCGAGATCGGCGCCGACGGCAAGCCGCGGTTCCAGGGCTTTCCCGGCGGCGGCGGCGGCGGCGGGCCGCGCGGTCGCGCCGGTCCGGGCGGGTTCGAAAGCTACACCTTCCGCAGTGGCGGCGCGGGCCCTGGTCAGGGCGGCGGCGCGTTCGAGGACATCCTCAACAGCATGTTCGGCGGTGGGCAGCGTCCGCGGCCCGGGGCCGGCGGTGCCGGGCAGTTCGAATTCGACACCGGCGGGATCGGGGTTAATCTCGACCTGAACGTCGCCATGACCGTTTCGCTGGAGGAGTCGGTGCAGGGCGGGGAGAAGCGCGTCCGGCTGCCGACGGGCAAGGAACTCAATGTCAAAATTCCGGTCGGCGTGGTCAGCGGCCAGCAGATCCGGCTGAAGGGGCAGGGCGAGACCGCGCAGGGCCACCCGCCGGGCGATCTCCTGATCACGATTACCGTTGCACCGCATTCGTTTTTCAAGGTCGATGGTGCCGACCTCAGGATCGACCTACCGGTCACGCTCTATGAGGCGGTGCTTGGCGGTAAGGTCCGCGTGCCCACACTCGGCAATGCAGTGGAGCTGTCGGTCCCGAAAAACACGTCCAGCGGCCGGACCTTCCGCCTTAAGGGCAAAGGATTGCCAAAAGCAGGCGGAACCGGGGATCTCTTCGTCACCATCAGGATTATGCTACCGGACGGGAACGACGCCGAACTTGAAGCATTGATGGAAAAGTGGCGGGACCAACACCCCTACAATCCACGTAGCGGGCTCGGTTAGGGCGAGATCGGCAGCTGAAGGGGTTCTCCTAAAGACTGAGAGCGTCGTCCATGGAGATGATGCTCATCATATGCCGAGGCGTGGTAGCCCCTGTTGGCTCACGTGCTCGACGTGTCGGCTGCCCGGCGGGGCAGCCGATAAAAAGGTGCGGCCTCGAGAGGGGGACCAGCGCGGTACCAAAAACCCCAATCGAGGCCGCCCGCGTCGATCGGCGGATCGAACGCTGCTCATTTTCGCGTGATCATCCGGTGCGATAATGAGACGCGCCGATGTCTTGATTCCAAATTTTCAATGTCGGAATCGAGGCACCGCGTTTGCGTGGTTGTCTACGTGCCTTTTTTCTCTGCCTGGTCGTAGACCGCCTGCGCCACTTTGGTCAGCCGGTCCCGGTCGCCGCCACCGCTGACGACGTAGCCGACGCCGCGCTCGGCCCAGAACAGCGCCCCGTCCTTGTCCGCTCTGGCGTAGCGCATCTGCGTCGCGCCGTTCTCGGTCTTGGCGGTGTAGATCGTGTACCGCTCGCCCGAGGCGCCCTCGTACATCAGGAACGACGCCGGACCGTTCGGCCCAGGCAGGAGCCGGCCGCCGACGAGCTTCAGCCCGCTCGCCTCCAGGTTCGGTGCAAACACGGTCCAGCCGCAGCGCCGGGTCAGCCAGGCCTGGAGGTGGTCGCGCTCGTTGCCGCCGACCTCGACGGGGTGGCGAACCTCGACGACGTAGAGGCGGTGGGCGTCGAGCGCGTCGGTCGTAAAGTTCTGGAAGGTCGAGGGGGCATTGGCGGCGCCATGCGCGACCCAGCCGGCGGTGCCGCCGGCGACGAAGGCAACAAGCACCGCCGCGGCGGCGCCATAGAGCCACTGGCGGGGCCGGCGCTCCAGCCGCTCGAGCTCCAGCCGCGCCGGCACCTGCTCCTGGGCGACGGAATCGTAGCGGGCGTG
This sequence comes from Bradyrhizobium sp. LB13.1, assembly GCF_054056815.1. Taxonomy (NCBI): domain Bacteria; kingdom Pseudomonadati; phylum Pseudomonadota; class Alphaproteobacteria; order Hyphomicrobiales; family Nitrobacteraceae; genus Bradyrhizobium; species Bradyrhizobium sp. LB13.1. The sequence goes on from NZ_JBSRYQ010000001.1 coordinate 2,405,044, forward strand.
CAGCATCTCGGCCACGGCGCGCCAGGACTGCACGCGCTCGGCATCGTCAGGGTGGGCGACTAGCCAGGCCTCGACGTCGGTGCTGCGCTCGGCCGGTAGCTCGCCGTCGACATAGGCGTGCAGTTCGTCTTCTGTGAGGGGAATATTGCGGTCGTTCATATCGGTCGTCTCTGGCTCTGCGGCCCAAAATATCTTACGCGGTTCAACTGCGCTGCTTCCCACTCCACGCAGGGGAAGCGACATGCGCAATGCATCCACCCTGCCATTACTTCACCCGCTTGAGCGCCGGGCGCTCACCCTCCAGCGAGGCTTTAACGTGGGCACGGGCGCGGGCCAGGCGCGACATCACGGTGCCGATCGGCACGCCCTGGATGTCGGCGACCTCGCGATAGCTCATGCCCTCCAGCATCACCAGGAGCAGCACCGAGCGTTGCTCTTCGACGAGCGTCGCCAGTGCCTTCTCGATATCGCGCCCTTCGGCTTCGGTCCCGCTGGCATCCGGGTTGTTCTCCGTCAGCTGCATGAATTGCGGGCGCCTTGCCAGCGAGCGCCGCCGGTTCTTGTTGAGGTTGGTCAGGATCGTGTAGAGCCAGCTCCTGACATCGCCCCCGAGGAACAGGCGCTCTGAACGCAGCGCCCGCACCAATGTATCCTGCACCAGATCGTCGGCCGCATCCGCCTCGCGCGTGAGCGCGCGGGCGTAGCGGCGCAACGCCGGGATCATTGCTTCCACACTTTGTCGAAACGCACTCATTGCGGTCTTGACGTCCTGGTGTCCGGCGCGAGTGCCACAACGATCATAACACCCGAGCGGAACAGCTATTCCGGCGCTCGAAACAGCGTTAACGCCGCGTATTAGGACTGTACCGCAAAGGAGGGCTGGTGTACCTCCAGACCTCACCGAGAGCTCGACGGGACGTTAGCAAATGGCGCAGAATTCAGGTCTGATGCAGGGACTGATGCAAGGCAAGCGCGGGGTCATCCTCGGTGTTGCCAATAACCGTTCGATCGCCTGGGGCATCGCCAAGGCATGCCACGCGGCCGGCGCCGAGCTCGCCTTCACCTATCAGGGCGATGCGCTGAAGAAGCGCGTGGAGCCGCTCGCCGCCGAGATCGGCGGGCTCGTGCTCGGCCATTGCGACGTCACCGATGCCGCGACCATCGACGCGGCCTTCGCGGTGCTGAAGGAGAAGTGGGGCAAGATCGATTTCCTGGTGCACGCGATCGCCTACGGCGAGCAGCTGGATGGTCGCTACGTCGACACCACGCAGGAGAATTTTTCGAAGTCCATGCTGATCTCCTGCTATTCGTTCACGGCCGTGGCGCAGCGCGCCGAGAAGCTGATGACCGACGGCGGCTCGCTGATCACGCTCAGCTATTACGGCGCCGAGAAGTGGATGCCGCATTACAACGTGATGGGCGTGGCGAAGGCGGCGCTCGAAGCGAGCGTGCGCTATCTCGCGGCCGATCTCGGCGAGAAGAACATCCGCGTCAACGCGATCTCGGCGGGTCCGATCAAGACGCTCGCGGCGTCCGGCATCGGCGATTTCCGCTATATCCTGAAGTGGAACGAGGCCAACGCACCGATGCGGCGCAACGTGACCACTGAAGATGTCGGCGGCAGCGCGCTGTATTTCCTCTCCGACCTGTCGCGAGGCGTCACCGGCGAGGTGCACCACGTCGATTCCGGCTATCACGTGCTCGGCATGAAGCGCCCCGACGCGCCTGACATTTCGTTCGGTAGCAAGGACTAACCTTTACCTGGAATGCCCGTGCCCACGATCTATTATCTTCGCCACGGCGAGACCGAGTGGAATGCGCTCGGCAGGCTTCAGGGCACCAAGGACATTCCGCTGAACGCGCGCGGCCGCGGTCAGGCTGTGCAGGCCGGGGGCATTCTCGCCGATCTGTTTCAAGCGCGACGGCCGCGACAAGGCTGCATTTCCCTACGTGTCGAGCCCGCTTGGCCGCGCGCGGCAGACCATGGAACTGGCGCGGGGCAAGCTCGAACTGCCGCCTGCGGACTACACGCTCGACGATCGCCTGCGCGAGATCGGCTACGGCGCCTGGGAGGGACTGACGCTGGCCGAGAGCGAGGCCTCCGATCCCGATGTCTACGCCCGGCGCCTCGCCGACAAATGGACGGTGGGCCCCGCGGACGGGGAGACCTACGCCGAAGTACAGGTCCGCGTGCGCGCCTGGTACGACCAGCTCCGGACCGACACCGTCGCGGTTGCCCATGGCGGGACCTGCCGGGCCCTGATGGTTTCACTCGGCCTGGAGACGCCGGCGAGCGCCGCCGAACTCTATATCGAGCAGGGCGCAGTCTATGTGTTCCGCGACGGGCGGCTGGAGAAGTTTAGTTAAGCCGGTTGGCCGTCTCCCGTGGCGGCTGCGGGTTTGACCCCCGGCCCCCCCCGCGCGTTACCACACGCGGGAACCAAGCTAGCGAGCCGCGATGTCCTTCAACACCTTCGGCCACATGTTCCGCGTCACCACCTTCGGCGAGAGCCACGGGGTAGCGATCGGCTGTGTGGTCGACGGCTGCCCGCCCATGATCCCGCTCGTCGAGGTCGACATCCAGGGCGATCTCGATCGCCGCCGGCCCGGCCAGTCGCGCTTCACGACCCAGCGCCAGGAGCCAGATCAGGTGAAGATCCTCTCCGGCGTGATGGCGCATCCGGAGACCGGCGTACAGGTGACGACGGGCACGCCGATCGGGCTGCTGATCGAGAACACCGACCAGCGCTCGAAGGATTATTCCGAGATCAAGGACAAGTTTCGCCCTGGTCATGCCGACTTCACCTACGAGGCCAAATACGGCCTGCGCGATTACCGCGGTGGCGGCCGTTCTTCGGCGCGCGAGACGGCGACGCGCGTTGCTGCCGGTGCGATCGCACGAAAAGTGCTGCCCGACGTCAGGGTGCGCGGCGCGCTGGTGCAGATCGGTCCGCACAAGATCGACCGCGACAAGTGGGACTGGGACGAGATTGCGAAAAACCCGTTCTTCTGTCCCGACAAGGACAAGGCCGCGTTCTTCGAGACCTATCTCGATGGCATCCGCAAGAGCGGCTCCTCGATCGGCGCGGTGGTCGAGGTCGTCGCCGAAGGCGTGCCGGCCGGCCTTGGTGCGCCGATCTATGCGAAGCTCGATTCCGAGTTGGCAGCCGCGATGATGACCATCAACGCGGTGAAGGGCGTCGAGATCGGCGCCGGCTTTGGCGCGGCGGAATTGACCGGCGAAGAGAACGCCGACGAGATGCGTACCGGCAATGACGGCACGCGCTTTCTGTCCAACCACGCCGGCGGCGTGCTGGGCGGCATCGCCACGGGACAGCCGGTGGTGGTGCGCTTTGCGGTGAAGCCGACCTCGTCGATCCTGCAGCCGCGTTTGACGGTCGATCGCAACGGCGCCGACACCGAGATATTCACCAAGGGCCGCCACGACCCCTGCGTCGGCATCCGCGCCGTCCCCGTCGGCGAAGCCATGATGGCTTGCGTCTTGGCCGATCATTTCCTGCGCGACCGCGGGCAGGTGGGACGCTAGCGCTGGGTGGGTCGCTTGTGTCGCGCCACCAGCCACCGCGCAGCTTGACGATCCCACAACTTCGTCCGCAAATGCGGACATGCAAAACTCCGAACTCCAGCGCATCACCAACTGGTTGATCGACGGCGCCAGGTCGTCGGGGACCCCGTCGGAGATGATCGCCGACGTCTGCGAACATCTGGTCGAAGCCGGCTTGCCGCTGTGGCGGTTCGGCATCTTCATTCGCACGCTGCATCCGGAAATCTTCGGCCGCAATTTTATCTGGCGGGAAGGTCAGAAGGTCGAGATCGGGACCGTCGATTTCGATATCCTGGACACGCCCGAATTCGCCAGGAGCCCGCTTCGTATCGTGTTCGAAGAGGGGATCGAGGTCAGGGGCCGCATGGACGACCCCGACAGCAAGCGCTTTCCGTTCCTCGATGACATGCGCGCCGAAGGCGTGACCGACTATATCGCGGTGCCGATGCCGTATCTCGACGGCTCTATCCATGCAACGAGCTGGGTCACGCGGGATCCCGGCGGCTTCAGCGATGACGACATCGCTGCGATCCGCACCCTCATGGCACCGCTTGCGCGCGTCAGCGAGATCATCAGCCTGCGCCGCACCGCCGAGATGCTGCTCGATACCTATGTCGGCAACCGTGCCGGCGCGCGTATCCTCGGCGGCCAGATCCGCCGCGGCCACAACGACACCATGCAGGCTGCGATCTGGCTCTCGGATCTGCGCGGCTTCACCGCGCTGTCGGACCGGCTGCCGGCCGAGACCGTGGTCGAGATCCTCAATCACTATTTCGACTGTCAGGTCACCGCGATCCGGGGCCATGGCGGCGAAGTCCTGAAATTCATGGGCGACGGCTTGCTCGCGGTGTTCCCGATCGACGAATATGTCGGCGATGCCGCCTATGTCTGCTCGCGCGTGCTGGAGGCGGCGCGCGAATCCCGCGCCAGCGTCGAGGCGCTCGCCTTCCCGGTCGGCGACGTCGTCGAGCGCTTCCGCTTCGGCGTCGCGCTCCATGTCGGCAACATCCTCTACGGCAATATTGGCGGCGGCAACCGCCTCGACTTCACCTGCATCGGCCCCGCCGTCAACCTTGCCGCCAGGCTCGAGAAGATCACGGGTCGGCTAGGGCGGACCATCGTGGCCTCGGCAGGCTTTGCCAATGTCTGCCAACACGACTGGCACGAGCTCGGAGAATTCCCGATCGCGGGATTTTCCAAGGCGCAGCGCGTGTACGGGCTCGCGGATGAAGCGCCGGCGCTGGTCGACTGAGTGCTATTCCTCCGGCTCCGTCGTGAACAGCAGCGGATAGCCCTTGGTGCGGGCGGCATCCGTTGCGCGGGTGGCCTTGGTCTCGGCGACGTCCCTGGTGAACACCGCGACCACGCAAGCGCCGAGCTTGTGGGCGGTGATCATCACCTTGTAGGCCTGATCCTCGGTCATCCGGAATTCGGCCTTGAGGATCATGGTGACGAATTCGCGCGGCGTAAAGTCGTCGTTGATCAGGATGACCTTATGCAGCTTCGGCCGCTCGACCTTGGTCTTCGTCCTGGTTTTCGGCTTGATGACGGTGTCGTTCATTCCGCCTCCCGGATACGGCGGGCTCGGGTTCCTGCCGGCGCGCTCAGCGCGCGGCCTTCTCACCATATTGTAGGACGTGCACCTTCTCCAAGGTGATCAGGCCGCTCGACATCATGCCATCCAGGAAGGGCAGGAATGCGTTGACGTTGTCCTCGCTGTCGACGATCTCGATCAGCAGCGGCAGGTCTTCCGACAGCCGCAGGATTTTCGAAGTGTGCAGCCGGCTCGACTTTCCGAAGCCCATCGGACCGCGCAGCACGGTGGCGCCGGCCAGATGCCGCTCGCGCGCCGTCATCACGATCGCTTCATAGAGCGGCTTGCCGTCGAAATGGTCGTTCTCGCCAATGAAGATCCGGAGCGAAACTGCCTGATTGGGAATTTGCATGGTCAGCTCCTTGTCAAGCGGTTGGTGCGGCTGGCCATCATATGGCCTGCCCATACCGATACCAGCCAGCAGATGACGGACGCCGCGATATAGGCGAGCGCCGTATATTTCATGCCGTCGTGGAACAGGCGGAAGGTCTCAAGGCTGAAGGTCGAAAAGGTCGTGTAGCCGCCGCAGAACCCGGTCATGACGAACTGCCGGTGCTCGGGCCGCGCCAGCACGCGGCCGTCGGGCCCGGTCAGCGTCGCGTAGAAGCCGATGATCAGCGAGCCGGTGGCGTTGATGAACAGCGTCGCGACGGGGAAGCCGGGGCCGGTGTCGAGCGCGAGCCCGACGAGGTAGCGCGTGAGCCCGCCGACGATGCTGCCGGCGGCAACCCAGGCATAGAGCATCGCGGTGCGCCGGCGATCGGCGGAGGAGCGGGTCTTCATCTGCCTCTAGACTCCCAGAGTGTCCGCGAGGAGGAAGCCGCAACTGACGGCCGCAAGGCACAGCCCGACCGAGCACACGACATTGCCAAACGCATGCATCGGCTCGCCGTTCCGCGCCAGCGTCAGCGTTTGCAGGCTGAACGAGGACACCGTGGTGTAGCAGCCGAGAAAGCCGGTCACCGCGAACAGCCATGGATTGGGCGTGGCGAAGGCCGAGCCGGGATGGGTCGCCAGTGCGCCAAAAATCCCGATCAGGAAGGCGCCGGTGACGTTGATGGTCATGGTGCCCCATGGAAACGTCTCGCCCATCCGTCGCGCGATCGCGCCGGAGACGAAATAGCGCGCACAGCCGCCCAGCACGCTGCCGATGATGATCGCAAGCACTCCGCTCAGCACGACAAACAGCCCCCCGTCATCATTTTTGCTCCGTTGCCAGCCCGTTGCCGACGGCGAACAGCCCCATAAGCGCGACCAGCGCGAAGCTGAGCCCGGCCAGGAACGTGCCGGCCGGACCATAAGTATCCCACAGCGCGCCGGCGATCACGCTTGCGGCCAGCAAGGCAAGGCCGGTGAACAGGTTGAAATAGCCGAACGCAGTGCCGCGCAAGCTCGGTGGCGCGGCGTCGGCGACGAGGGCCGAGAGCAGGCCTTGCGTCAATCCCATATGCAGCCCCCATGGCACGACGCCGAGTGCGAGGCCCCCAAGGCTTGGTAGCAGCGCGAGCGCGAGATCGGCGCCGGCGAGCAAGACGAGGCCGAGCGCGAGCAAGCCGGTGCGGTTGATCCGGTCCGAGAGCACGCCGGCCGGATAGGCCGACAACGCATAGGCGATGTTCATCAGCACCAGCACGGCCGGCACCCACATCACATTGAGCCCAATGTGCTGTGCGCGCAGGATCAAAAAGGCCTCGCTGAAACGCGCGAGCGTGAAGACCACGCCGACCGCCACGACGCGCCAGTACACGGATCCGAGCTGCCGCATCGCGGCGCGATTGAGCGGGTTTTTTGCAAGCTCCCGGCTCGGATCTGGCTCCGGTTCACTCACCGCGAACGCGATCAGTCCGAATGACAGGAAAGCCGGCAGCACCGCCACCCAGAACACCGCCGTAAAATTGTCCGCCGTCCACCACATCAAGGCGATCGCCACGAGCGGCCCGACGAACGCGCCGACGGTGTCGAGCGACTGCCGCAGGCCGAAGCTCGCGCCGCGCAGGCCGACGGGTGCGATATCGGCGATCAGCGCATCGCGCGGCGCGCCGCGAATGCCCTTGCCGACGCGGTCGATGAAGCGCGCGGCAACCAGCCATCCGACGCTGGGGGCAAGCGGGAATAGCGGTTTTGTCAGCGCTGCTAGCCCGTAGCCGAGCGCTGCAAGGAGCTTGCGCCGGCCGAGCCAGTCCGACAATGCGCCGGAGAAGATTTTCGTGATCGAGGCGGTCGCCTCCGCAATGCCCTCGATGAAGCCGACGGTGAGCGTGGAGGCGCCGAGCACGGTGACGAGATAGACCGGCAGCAGCGCGTGGATCATCTCGGAGGAGACGTCCATCAGCATCGACACGAAGCCGAGCACCCAGATTCCCCTGGGCAGCCCCGCACGCGCAGCAATCGGTGTCGTCGTCGTCACGTCCAGGACTTCTCCTTGCCTTCTCCTTGGCCTCCCCTTGGGCCTGCTCCTTGGCCTTCGCGTCCAGCCAACAAAAAACCCGCCAGCGGCGGGTTTGTCCATGCTCCCGCAAAAGGCAGAGGCTTCATGTTGCCCCTCCTCAAGCAGGAGTCATCAGCCCACTACGGTCACAGGCCGCCGGGCGGTTGTCGGGGGACTCCATCCCCATCTGTGCGGCCAGCCTAGCATGGAAATCGCGCCGGACAAATGGGCGGGGCGCTCTGTCCAGTGGCCCGTCATTCCGGGAGCGCACCGCGAGCGAGGGCATGACGGTGCCGGCGATCGCGCAGTTCCAGCGGCGCGAGCGCGGCAACATGGCGGCCGCTTTGCGTAAAGCGACGCAAATCCCAACTCGCAAATCCCTAACTGGAATGTGAAGCGCAAGCGATCTTCGGACTTTGCGGCAAGGCGTTTGCATGTCACCATCGCGTCATACGACGGGAGGCTGCGATGCGCTTGCTGTTCTCGATCGGGGTTGTGCTGGTGACCGGCATGTTTGCCGGAGGGGACGTCGCGGGGATCGCGGCACCAGGACCCAAATTCGAGTCGCCTAAAAATCAGCCGCAGCGGCAAGCAGCCGACAGGGACGCGCAGACGGTCGATGTCGAGCTGATCCTCGCGGTCGACGTATCCTACTCCATGGACATGGACGAACTCGCGATCCAGCGCGAAGGCTATGCCCAGGCGATCCAGTCGAAGGAATTCTTGCAGGCGCTGAAGCTGGGTCCGAACGGCCGGATCGCCGTGACCTATTTCGAGTGGGCCGCCTCGACCGACCAGAAGATCATCATTCCCTGGCGGCTGATCGACGGACCGGAGACCGCCGATGCCGTCGCCGCCGAAATCCTGAAGACGCCGATCCGTCGTGCCTCGCGCACCTCGATCTCCGGCGCGATCACTTTCGCGATGCCGCTGTTCGATGAAGATCCCTATCGGGGCTTGCGGCGCGTGATCGACATTTCCGGCGACGGTCCCAACAACAATGGCACTCCGGTCACGGTGGCGCGCGATGCAGCGATCGAGAAGGGCATCGTCATCAACGGCCTGCCGATCATGGTCAAGGAGCCGTCCTATTCGACCATGGATATCGACAATCTCGACTTCTACTATGAGGACTGCGTCATCGGCGGCCCCGGTTCCTTCGTGATTACGATCAAGGACCGCGACAAGTTCAAGGAAGCCATCCGTACAAAGCTCTTGATGGAGGTTGCGGGCCGTATGCCGGAGCGTCCGGTGATGCGCGTTGCGGGCAAGGACAAGGAGCCGCGTGTGAACTGCATGATCGGCGAAAAGATCTGGTCGGACCGCTGGGGGCGCTAAACGCGCTACCGCCGAATGAGACGTTTTGCCCTATTTGCTTCTGATGGAATTTTAACCATGCGTTAACCGTCGCGTGGCCCTAATTGGCTGTTTCCAATTGTTTCCGGATAAAGTTCTGACCTTGTTGTCGGGGCGCGAACGAAGCGGACCTGTCAGACAAATCCGCCGAGCAATCAAATGGCCATCGTCACGTCGAGCACCAGCCAGATTTCGCCCGCCAACGAGCGGGTTTATCACCAGAGCGCCCTGCTCGGTGACTGGAAGGGCAATTGGGCGGGCAACAACCAGCCCGTCGGCTTCAAGGTCGTGAACATCCGCGGTGCCCGGGCGCAGGTCGAGTACACCCATAACGGACACACCGAGCGCGGTTTTGGCGAGGTCAGTGGCGCGCTTCTCACCTTCGGTAACATCACGGTCGGCACCAAGGACGGCAAGAGTTTGGTGCTCTTGTCCTCCGCGGGCGCTGGCAAGCAGACCGCGACGCTGGATAAGCAGGCGCCGCCGGCCTCGGACAGCCGTCTGATGGGAAGCTGGGGCGGCTATTCCAGTGACAATGGCAAGAGCGCGAGCTTCCGTGTGCTCGGGGTCAACGGCAACGAGGCCCAGGTCAGCGTCACCACTGACGGCGTCACCCGGCAGGGCACCGGCACCGTCTACAAGAACGTCATCATGTTCGGGCAAGCGCAGATTGCGACCGATGACGGGCAGAACGGCAAGATCATCTACCAGGTCGGCAACAAGTCGTTCATGGTTCCCGTGACGAAATATCCGCCGTCCGATACGTCGTCTTCGGTCGACAAGACCGCTTAACGCCTCACCGTCGTTTGCTTGCGGCATGATCTCAGCGCCGCGGTACTGCAATCGAACGCCCCGGCTACTTGGCGGCGAGCGGTCGCAGTGGCAGCACGCTGTTGTTCGGCGCTTCCGTCTGCATGGTGATCAGCGTCATCGAGACCAGGTCGCAATAGCCAATCAGGCCGATGATATCCATGATGCCGCGCTCGTCGAATTTCTGTTGCGCCGCGCGGTAGATTCGTCGGAGCCCTTCTTGGCGCGGTGCGAACCGTGCAAGAGCTCGGGAACGCATGCGGGAGTTGAATGGAACGACGCCCGGGCGTGTCAGCTCCACTGGCATTCGCGGCAACCGTCGCGTATAATTTCCGCACTTCCTTGACGGTCACCTGAATGCTCAGTCTCGCAGCTCCACGCGCCCTCGCAACTGTCTTCGCCGTGCTTTGCCTCGGCGGAGCAACGGCTCATGCACAAGTGGCGCCTCTGAGGTATTGGATACCGGGCGGTGCTTTCGGCTTTGGCGGAACTAGCAGCCAAAGAGCCGATGCCTACGGTAATTTTCCAAGCTTCAAGGCCGGCGATGCAGACGGAAGCTACGATTTTCGTCCCGGGTTCTTTGTCGGGAGCGAACGCGGCAGTCTCGGTTTGAACGGTCTCAGCCAGAGCGCCTCCGTCGGCAATTTCAGCGCGCTCTCTTTATGATGGCACGCAGTTCGGTTACAACACCAAGACCGCGGGCGGCATGCCCGTCACGTTCTTTGCCGGTTTCGACACGCTGAAATACAGTGGCGGCATTGGCAGCTCGCTTGCGCCGCTCACCTCCAGCGCCTCGCCCGGCTACGGCGCATTTGCAGGTGTCGAGTTCAAGCCGACCTCCAACCTCAGTCTGTCGTTCGGCGCCGGTTTCATTCAGCAGCAATCGGGAAACATGGACAGCGACATCAACTCGTCGATGCTGCCCGGCGAGTCGCCGGCATTGGGCGTCCTTCGGCGGTAGAGCATGACCCCGGAAGGTGTGCCGCGGTTTCCCGAAAAGTGCACCCTCAAACATAAGAACTAGCGCGTAAAGCGCGCCACCAGCTCGACATGCGGCGTGTGGCGGAACTGGTCCACCGGCACGACGCCGTCGATCCTGTAGCCGCCATCGATCAAGAGCCGTGCGTCGCGGGCAAAGGTCGCGACGTTGCAGGAGACCGCGACCACCACGGGCACCTTGCTCGCGGCGAGCTTCAACGCCTGGGCCTGCGCGCCCTGGCGCGGCGGGTCGAACACCACGGCATCGAAGTCGCGCAGCTCCGGCGGCACCAGAGGCCGGCGGAACAGGTCGCGCGGCTCGGCCTTGATCGGCTTGAGCCCCGGCGTACGCGCGGCTTTTTCGAGCGCTGCAATGGCGCCGGCGTCGTTGTCATGGGCGGTGACGCGGGCCTTTTCGGCGAGCCGCAACGCAAAAGGGCCGACGCCGCAGAAGAGGTCGAGCACGTTCTTGGCCTTGCCGATGCGCTCCGCGACAAGAGACGCCAGCGTCTCTTCGCCCGCAACGGTTGCTTGCAGGAACGAGCCCGGCGGCAGCGTCACCTCGGCGCGGCCCATCTGCAGGGTCGGCGCCAGGCGTTGCAGCACCAGCTCGCCATGCCGCGTCAGCCGCGCCAGGCGGTGCTGCTCGGCGACCCGCGACAGCGCCGTCACAAGTGGCGTTGGCAGTGGGCCGGAGCCGCGCAAATCGATATCGAGACCATTGGCGGTGGCAGTGACCTGGATGTCCAGCGGCTTTGTCACCGACATCTTCGACGTCAGCAGCTCGGAGAGTGCCCAACCCGCATCGAGCGCACCCTCGAGCCCGGGATCGAGGATCGGGCAGCGATGGATCGGGATGACATCGTGTGAGCTAGCAGCAGAAAAACCCACCTTGAGGATGTCATGCGTGCCGAACCGGCCGTGCAGCGTGACGCGCCTGCGGCCCGCGCCGTGGGCGTCAACCAGTGGCGCCACCCCGCAGTCGATGCCGGCTTGCGCCAGCGTCTCGACCACGATGCCGCGCTTCCAGACGTGATACGGTTCAGTCGCCCAGTGCTGGATCGCGCAGCCGCCACAGACGCCGAAATGCGGACAGAACGGTGTGATGCGCTCCGGGCTTGCGACATCCACCGCCAGCAGCTTGCGGCGGTCAGGATGGTTGCCTGCGACGTGGCCGACCTCGACGGTCTCGCCGCCGAGCGTGTAGGGTACATAGACCGCATCGCCCGCAGCCAGCGAGACGCCGTCGCCACGATGGCCGACGTGATCAATCTTCACGCGCTCAACCACGTCGCGCGCCCAGGAAGAATTCGATATTGCCGTCGCCGCCGGTGATTGCCGACGGGAACACTTCGATATCGGTACAGCCGAGCGAGGCGGCAAAGGCGGCGATGTCGTTGCAGATATCCTGATGCACGGCGGCGTCGCGGATGATGCCCTTCTTGTTGTGCTTCCGCTCCGCCTCGAATTGCGGCTTGATTAGCGCCAGCAGGCTCATCGGTGCGGCCGCAAGTGATAGCGCCACGGGCAGCACCGTCTTGAGCGAGATGAAGCTGACGTCGATGACGACGACATCGGGCCGCGCCGGCAAGCGCTTGCCATCATAGGCGCGGATGTCGGTCTCTTCCATCGATACGATTTTGGAGTGACCGCGCAGCGAGGGATGCAACTGGTTGGTGCCGACATCGACGGCAAAGACGAGGCTCGCGCCGTTCGCCAGCAGCACCTCGGTGAATCCGCCAGTGGAAGCGCCGACGTCGAGGCAGACATGGTCCTCGATCTCGATCCTGTAGCGCTCAAGCGCGCCGGCGAGCTTGACGCCGCCGCGGGAGACATAGGGGTGTGCGGGCTCGGCCCGGATCACCGCATCCTCGGCGATGGTCTCCGACGGTTTTGCGACCTGCTTGTCATCGGCAGTGACGAGCCCAGCCTCGATCGCCGCGCGCGCCCGCGCCCGGCTCTCGAACAGGCCACGCTCGACCAGCAATACATCCGCGCGCTTGCGGGCAGGGGACATCGGTTCTCCGAAAGAGAATTTGCGCTTATATAGCGATCAATCGCGCGGCTGCCATCCGGACGCAAGCCTCGAAGGCGGCCAGATCGTGCCAGACGTCGATCGGCATCTGCGCAGGCGTCACCAGCGGGCAGCCATGCAGCTCCAACGCGTGGATCATCATAAGATTATCGACGAGTCCAAAGTCTTCGACCGTCAGCCCCTGCGCGTCGACCAGCCGCCCCTCTTCGGACGTCACATCCACGAAGCGCCCGACACGGTCGGCATAGGCAGCGCCGTCGTTGGAATAGGCGAGGCAGAACTTGCGGCGGCCGGCCATGTAGCCGAGCTCGTAGACGGTGCCGGTATCGGCGCCGGCGCCGCGGAACGGCGTGAGGTTTGCGATGATGGCATCGGCCGCGTCCATCATCGCCTCGTTGCCGCAAAAGATCTGCCGCGACGCATCAGGCGCGGCGAGGTCGATCTCGTTGTCGAGGGGATAGAGGCCGGTGAGGCCGTGAGCGGCGCAGATCGCGGCTTTCTGCCGGCCGATCTCGACCGCATCTGGCAGGAACACGTCGGGGCCTGCCAGATAGATTTTCATGAGAGCTGCTTCGCAGAAGGTCGAAGCTCGCTGTTAGGCGAGCTTGACCGTCTCGGCCTTGACGTCCTTGCCGAGCGCCTCGAATACCTTGGCGACGATGCCCTTGGCATCGAGACCGGCACGGCCATACATCGCGGCCGGCGTATCGTGGTCCAGGAACACGTCGGGCAGCACCAGGGAGCGGAACCGCACCATGCCACTGTCGAGCGCGCCCTGATCGGTCAGGAATTGGGCGACATGCGAACCGAAACCGCCGACCGAGCCTTCCTCGATCGTGATCAGGATCTCGTGGTCGCGGGCGAGCTTGAGCACCAGCTCGGTGTCGAGCGGCTTCATGAAGCGCGCGTCGGCGATCGTGGTGGAGAGGCCGTGAGCTACGAGCTCGTCGGCCGCCTTCTCGCATTCGGCGAGGCGCGTGCCGAAGGAGAGCAGGGCGATCTTGCTGCCCTCGCGGACCACACGGCCCTTGCCGATTTCGAGGGGAACGCCGACGTCGGGCATTTCGACGCCGCGGCCTTCGCCGCGCGGATAGCGCAGCGCGCTCGGGTGGTCGTTAATCGCGACCTGGGTTGCGACCATGTGGACCATTTCGGCTTCGTCGGACGGCGCCATGATGACCATGTTCGGCAGACAGCCGAGATAGGCGTTGTCAAACGAGCCGGCATGCGTCGCGCCGTCGGCGCCGACGAGGCCGGCGCGGTCGATGGCGAAGCGGACGGGCAGGTTCTGGATCGCGACGTCATGCACGATCTGGTCGTAGCCGCGCTGCAGGAAGGTCGAGTAGATCGCGCAGAACGGCTTGTAACCTTCGGTCGCAAGACCTGCGGCGAAGGTCACCGCGTGCTGCTCGGCGATACCGACGTCGAAGGTGCGGTCCGGAAACGCCTTGTTGAAGATGTCGACGCCGGTGCCGGACGGCATCGCCGCGGTGATGGCGACGATCTTGTCGTCCTTTTCGGCTTCCTTGACGAGGCTCGCGCCGAATACGTTCTGATAGGCCGGCGCATTCGGCTTGGACTTGGCCTGGGTGCCGGTCGCGACGTCGAACTTGACGACGGCGTGGTACTTGTCGGCGGAAGCTTCCGCCGGACCGTAGCCCTTGCCCTTCTGGGTCACGACGTGGACCAGGATCGGGCCGGTCTCCATGTCGCGGACGTTCTTCAGCACGGGCAGGAGATGGTCGAGGTTATGGCCGTCGATCGGGCCGACGTAATAGAAACCGAGCTCCTCGAACAGAGTGCCGCCGTCCATCATGAAGCCGCGGGAGTATTCCTCGACGCGGTTGGCGCGGTTGGCGAGGATCTTCGGCAGGCGCTTGTTGATCTGCTTGGCCGCATCGCGCAGCGTGCGATAGGTCTTGCCCGAGTAGAGCCGCGACAGATAGGCACTCATCGCGCCGACCGGCGGCGCGATCGACATGTCGTTGTCGTTGAGGATGACGATCAGGCGCGAATTCATCGCGCCCGCATTGTTCATGGCCTCGTAAGCCATGCCGGCTGACATCGCGCCGTCACCGATCACGGCGATAACGTTGTTCGTGCCGCCGGAGAGGTCGCGCGCGACCGCCATGCCAAGGCCGGCAGAGATCGAGGTCGAGGAATGTGCCGCGCCGAACGGATCGTAATCGCTCTCGCTGCGCTTGGTGAAGCCGGACAGGCCGCCGCCGGTGCGCAGCGTGCGGATGCGGTCACGCCGGCCGGTGAGGATCTTGTGCGGATAGGCCTGGTGGCCGACGTCCCAGATCAGCCGGTCGCGCGGCGTGTCGAAGACGTAATGGATCGCGGTGGTGAGTTCGACCACGCCGAGGCCCGCGCCGAAGTGACCGCCGGTGACCGAAACAGCATCGATGGTCTCCTGCCGCAGCTCGTCGGCGACCTGACGAACCTGCTCGATCTTGAGCTTGCGCAAATCATCCGGCGTCCGGATGGTGTCGAGAAGCGGCGTCTTACTGTATGCGTTCACGGCGATTTCCAATTTGTCAGCGCCGGAAGATCGTTCCGGCGCGCGATGGGTTTGCACAATATCGGCGCAGCGCGAGTCCTTGACCGTCGGAGCCACCTGCATGGGGCAACGCCCCGTCTTCAAGCTTAGGTGAGCCTAAGTGCGCTCCGGTTCAGTCTCTGTGATCCATGTCACGTAGGTCGGCTTCGTCCGGTCCCAACCAATTTCATCAGCAGTTTGAAGCCCTTGTTGTCGGTAATCGGTGCCCACACAAGGCTTACAAAAAGCCACACTGCGCGCAGCTTTACACCAAAGCTTGGGCCAAAGCCAACCCGCTGGCCTGCTTACGGGGCATGCCGGTGCAACTGGCGGGCCAGAGTGGTTAATCGTGGCGGGAGCGGAAGAGTTCCAGTTTTGCCCGGTTCCTCGGCAGGATTTCAGCCGAGAGGGAGGTCGTTTCGACCGGATTTGCGGAGCCGGAGCGCTTCCGCGCAGGCAAATTCTTGGGTTCCCGCCTGGCTGCCGGGCCTCATGATCGGGAGATCGGCGTGCGATCGTGAAAAATTGCGGGGCGGCGGATGCTTGAAACGGGCGGCTTTGAAGTGCGGCGCCCTTACTGGACGTCGAGCGGCGCGGTGCCGGTGGCCTGGCCGCTGGCATCGGTGGTGATCTTGTCGACGCGCGCCTCGGCCTGGCGCAGCAACTCCTCGCAGCGGCGCTTCAGGGCCTCGCCGCGCTCGTAGATCGTCACGGATTCCTCGAGCGGCACCTTGCCGTCCTCGAGCCGCTTCACGATCGTTTCGAGCTCCTCGATGGCGCGTTCGAAGGTCAGCCTGGAGATGTCCATTTGGGTATTTTCGGCCATATAAGTTTCCGATTGCCCGATTCGCTTCAGATCAGAAAAAGCAGAGTTTTGCGGGCGCAATGTGGCGAGTCGTCAGGCGCCCATCAGGGCGCCGACATGCGCCGTAACAGATTCTTTCAATCCTTGCAGATCGTAGCCGCCTTCGAGCACAGAAACAACGCGGCCCCCGGCGCTCTTGTCGGCGAGGTCCATCAGCTTGCGCGTCACCCATGCATAATCCTCGGCGCGCAAATTCAGCGACGCCAATGGATCGCGATAATGCGCGTCGAAGCCGGCGGAGACGACGAGCAGCTCCGGGCTGAATTTTTCGAGCTGCGGCAGGATCAAATTCTCGAACGCAATGCGGAATTCCGGCCCGCCATCCTCGGAGGCGAGCGGCGCGTTGACGATGGTGTCGTGGTCGCCGCGCTCGCCTTTCGCGCCGGTGCCCGGAAACAGCGGCATCTGGTGCGTCGAGCAGTACATCACGGTCGGGTCCGACCAGAAAATGTCCTGCGTGCCGTTGCCGTGATGCACGTCGAAATCGACGATGGCGGCGCGCTTGATGCCGTATTTGCGCTGCGCGTGGCGCGCGGCGATTGCGACGTTGTCGAAGAAGCAAAAGCCCATCGGCTTGCCGATCTCTGCGTGGTGGCCGGGCGGGCGTACCGCGACGAAGGCATTGCGATGCTCGCCCGCCATCACCGCATCGGTCGCCGCGACCGCGCCGCCGACGCCGCGCATCACCGCTTCCCACGTGCCCGGCGACATCGAGGTGTCGCCGTCGATATAGACTTGGCCGCTGGTCGGCGCGATGTGGCGCAGCTCCGTGACGTAGTCCTCGTTGTGGCAGAGCGTGACGAGATCGAGATCGCCCTCCGGCGCCAGGTCGTGCACCAGGAACTGGAAGCGCTCATGCGACAGCGCTTCCTCCACGGCGCGCAGGCGGTCCGGCCTTTCAGGGTGTCCCGGCGGCGTGACGTGGTCGAGGCAGGCCTTGTGGGAGAGGAGAAGCGTACTCATCAGGTCGGCCTCATGGAAATGCGGGGCTCTCGACGTCGCTTGGCGCATCCGGTGCCAAAACGCAAATGCAAAACCCAATCTATGCGTTCCCCCGGGAATGGCAAAGGGTGGTCCTGGACCGATCCGTTTAATCCGGATCAATTCACGCGCAGGATGCGGCTCAGCGGCAACGGCCCGATCGGTCCGTGCGCCCTGAAGAACGCGAACAGCGCGTCAGCGTCGTAGCCGCCATATTGCGGCTCCGTGCCCAGTTTGGCGGTTGTAAAGCCGTCGCCACCGACTGCGAGGTAATCGTTGAGAGTGACGCGGTAGCCGCTTCCAGCTTCGATCAGCCTGCCATTGAGCGTCATCTTGTCGGCGAGGACGCGCTCGCCGAACGGCTTCGCCGCATCCCAGGCATAGTTGAACCCGTTCGAGACCTGGAGAATCCGCGGCCGCTTCGGGTCGAGCCATTGCTGCTCCAGCATGTCCTTGAGCTGGCCGCCCGTGAGCGTCATGGTGACGAGCCGGTTGCGGAACGGCTGGCTGGCGAAAACGTCGCCGAAGGATATCGCGCCATTCTCCTTTGGCACGATGTCGGTGCGGATGCCGCCGGGATTGGTGAGCGCGATGACAGCGCCGCCGTCCTTGGCGTTCCTGGTCGCGGCGAGCTGCGCGTCCGCGATGACGTCGCCGAGCGCGCTTTCGCCCGCCTCGTTCGGAATCCGTGACAGCGTCTGCGTCACCGATCCGGCGGGCCGGTTGGCGATCGGCGCCGAAAGCCTGTCGTATGCGTCGATCAACGCGGTCTGCTCGGGATCCTTTGGCAACGAGGCATTGGCAACAATGACGTTCTCGGCCCTGGCGCTGACGACGTCGCGCGTTGCCGGATCGAGCTTGAGGTCGATCGCAGTGACCAGCGTGCCGTATTTGTCGCCGCTGGTGACGAGCCGCCCGTCGACCTGGCAAACATAAGCTCGATGAGTGTGGCCGCTGACGACGACATCGACGGCGCGATCGAATTTTTTGACGATGTCGACGATCGGTCCCGTAATAGCAGGGCATTCATTGTAGTCGCCTGCCGGCTCGCCGCCCTGGTGGATCAGCACCACGATCGCCTCGACCCCACGTGCCTTCAGCTGCGCGACCTGCGCATTCACCGTCGCGGCCTCGTCGCGGAATTCAAGGCCGGTGATGCCTGATGGCGAGACGATGCCCGCGGTCTCTTTCAAGGTCAGTCCGATGAAGGCGACGGGGATGCCCTCGAACTCCCTGATCTCGTAAGGCGGCAGCACGCTCCTTGCCGGTCACGGTCTCGATGGTGGACGCCGCGAGATAGTGAAATTTGGCGCCCAGGAAGGGATGCGGGCCCTGGCAGCCGTCGACTGGATGACAACCGCCGTTCTGCATCCGCAACAGCTCGGTCTTGCCCTCGTCGAATTCGTGGTTGCCGACCGACGTGATCGCGAGCCCCATCATCGAGAGCGCCTCGATCGAAGGCTCGTCGTGGAACATCGCCGACAGGAACGGGCTCGCGCCAATCAGATCGCCGGCTGCGACGAAGATCGTGTTCTTGTGTCCCTCGCGCAGCTGCTTCACCAGCGTCGCCATGTATTCCGCACCGCCGGCCGCCACCATCACCTTCCTGGACCCATCCTCGGGATCACTGATCCGAATGCCGCCCGGCGGCGGGCGCAGATTGCCGTGGAAATCGTTGAGGGCGAGAATGCGCAGCTCAACGGGTGGGGCGGTTTGCGCGGACGCGGGCAGGGTGGCGAGCGCGAGCGAGAAGGCGGTCAGGGCGGAGAACGTGTCGCATGGAACCAGACTAGTCGTTGCGCACGAAGATTTCACCAAAGTTCTCGGTACCCTATTTTTTCTTCCTGTCCGCAAACGTGTTGAACGCGGCGGTGGCTTCTTCCGACTTCAGCCGCTCGCCGAACAGATGGGCTTCCTGGTCGATACGGCGGGTGAGTTCTTCCGGCGCGGCGCGCAGCAATTTGCGAGAGATCGCGACCGCCTCGGCCGGAAGCTTGCAAATCTCGCGCGCCACTTTGCGGGCTTCGACCTCGGTGTGTCCCGATGACACCACCGCGTTGACGAAGCCTGCGGTATGGGCCTCCGCGGCGGTGAAAGTCCGCCCCATCACCAACATCGCAAAAGCGCGCTGGTAACCCATCGTGTTCGGCATCAGCAGGCTGGAAGCCCCGACCGGAACCAGCCCGAGACGGATGTAAGGCGCGGAAAAAGTAGCTGCCGTGGATGCGAGCACGTAGTCGCAGTGAAACAACATCACCGTGCCAATGCCGATCGACGCGCCATCCACGGCAGCGATGATTGGCTTGACGTTCAGGGCGAGTGAATAGAGGAATCTCGCTCCGTCCGTCAGCGTCTCGGGGCGAGACGTGTCGGCGTGCATGAAATCGTCGATGTCGTCACCGGCGGTGAACACGCCGGAGCCGCCGGTGATGATCATGCAGCGAATGTCGGGATTGTTCTGCGCCGTGTCGATGGCGCGGCTCATCTCGCGATACATGTCCTGCGTGATGGCGTTCTTCTTGCTCGGCCGGCGCAGCGTGATCACGCGCGTTCCACGCTCTTCGGTGACGACGATATTGCCATTCGGCATAAGGGGCCCCTGCGGTCGCCGCGACGCTGACGAGTCTTGTAGTCCTCAGCCTACATCATCTTGCAGGCGTGCCAATCCGCTCGTGCCGGCTTTTCGACGATCCCCCTGTGCCGGGATGCCTGGCGTCCAGCCTTGGCTCGCGTTCCCTGCGTGGCGCCGCATCACATCGGATTCACACGCGCCGTTTTACGCTTTATCCGCCGTTGCGCGTTGCAACAATTAGCTACAATGTTTCATTTGAAAAACCGGTGGTTGTGCGGCACGATGGCCCGTCGCGTTCCATTTGGCCGATTGCTCGATTGATGATAGCCGCCACTGGTGTTGACGAATCCTCGTTCCACTACCGCGGCTGGCGCGTCGTGCTGGCCTGCTTCCTGATGGCCTTCTTCATGTTCGGCTTCGGCCTGTACGGCCAGGGCGTCTATCTCGCTGAGCTCCAACGCGCCCATGGCTGGCCGGGTACACTGGTCTCCGCGGCCAGCACCTTCTCCTTTCTCCTGACCTCCGTCCTCGTCATCTTCACCGACGATCTGCTCGCCCGTATCGGGCTGCGGTCGCTGATCCTGTGCGGCCTGTCGGCGCTCGGCGCGTCGACGGTGCTGCTGGCGCTGCTGCAGACGCCTTGGCAGCTCTATCTCGCCTATGCGTTGATGTCGGTCGGCTGGACCGGCATGGGCACCGTGGTGATCGCGACCGTGCTGAACTCCTGGTTCGAACGGCGCCGCGGGCTGGCGCTCAGTCTCGCCTACAACGGCGCGACCTGCGGCGGCATCGTCCTCGTTCCGCTGCTGCTGACGCTAAGCGGCAGTATCGGCTTCCGTTCCGCCATGCTGGCGGCCACGATCGCGATGGTGGTGCTGGTGCTGCCGGTGGTCGTGATCTTCATCGGCTGGCCCGACCGGACGTCGCGGGCATCGGGTGGAACTGCGTCTGGTGGTGGCACGGCCGCGCCGACGCAGTCCCGCAAGGCGCTGCTCGCCAACGCGGCGTTCTGGACCATGGTGCTGCCGATCGCGATCGCGCTGCTGGCGCAGATGGGATTCATTATCCACCAGGTGACGTTTCTCGAACCGCTGATCGGCCGGGCCAGTGCGGGCCTTGCCGTCACCCTCATGGCGGCGATGGCGGTGGTCGGGCGCCTGTCGCTCGGTCTGTTCGTGGACCGGCTCGATCCGCGGCTCGCCTGCGCGGCCTCGATGACGAGCCAGGCGGCGGCACTGTTCGTTCTGGTGCAGAGCACGAGCCCGACCGTGCTGCTCGTGTGCTGCGCCGTCTACGGCTTCTCGATCGGCAACATGATCACGTTCCCGCCCCTGATCATCCAGCGCGAGATCGGCGCCAGCGCCTTCGCCGCCGCGATGGGACTGGGCACGTCGATCAGCGGCATCGTCAGCGCCTTCGGCCCCGGCATCGTCGGTCTCGTGCGCAGCGTGACCGGCGATTACACGACGGCGTTTGCGATGTGCGTCGTGCTGGACCTTGTGGCGGCGGGGATTGTGCTGTGGCGGCCGGGGAGGCGCGCAAAGCTCGCAGCCTCGTAGCCCTACGCGTCCCAGCTACCCAGCAGCACCGCATCCGCCGCCGCGACCGACTCCGCGCTCTCCGTCACCGTGCGCTCGAGCGCGCCGGCCTGCACGGTGATGTTCTCGGCGAAGAAGCGCGCCAGCGAGACGTAGCGCGCGGCGTCTGTGTTGCCGTCGGCTTTCGCGGCGAGCGCTTCGGAGGCGAGCATGCATCCCCCGAGCGTGGCGCCGAATTGCTGCAGATACGGCGTCGCGCCCGCCAGCGCCTCGTTCGGCGCGGACCCGACGCGCTCCAGGAGCCATTTGCTGGTGCGCGTCAGCGCCTCCAGTGCCTCGCGCAGTTTCACGCCCGTGGTGCCGAAGGCAGGATCGTTGGAGGCTTCGACCTGCTTCACGGTCGCGGAGAGCTCGTCGAGCAGCGCCCACACCGACGCGCCGCCGTTGGCTGCGAGCTTTCGCGTGACGAGGTCAATGGCCTGGATGCCGTTGGTGCCCTCGTAAATCGCGGTGATGCGGGCATCGCGATAGTGCTGGGCCGCGCCGGTCTCCTCGATGAAGCCCATGCCGCCATGCACCTGCACGCCGAGATAGGCGACCTCGTTGCCGACATCGGTCGAATAGCCCTTGGCCATCGGCGTCAGCAGCGCCGCGCGCGCGGCAGCATCCGCGCGGACCCTCGGATCCCTGGCGCGCGTCGAGACGTCGATCGCGACGGCGGTCGCATAGCAGATGGTGCGTGCCGCCGCGGTCTGCGCCCGCATCCGCATCAACATGCGCTTGACGTCCGGATGCACGAAGATCGCATCGGAGCCGTCACCCTTTTTGCCGAGGGCGCGGCCCTGCTTGCGTTCCTGTGCGTAGGCGAGGGCCTGCTGGTAGGCGCGGTCGGCAACACCGACGCCTTCGAGGCCGACGCCGAGGCGGGCCTGGTTCATCATCGTGAACATGCAGCGCATGCCCTGGTTCTCTTCGCCGACCAGGAAGCCGATCGCGCCGCCATGATCGCCCATGGTCATGGTGCAGGTCGGGGAGGCATGCATGCCGAGCTTGTGCTCGACGCCAGAGGCAAAAATGTCGTTGCGCTGCCCCAGCGAGCCGTCTTCGTTGACCATGAATTTCGGCACGAGAAACAGCGAGATCCCCTTGGTGCCGGCGGGCGCGTCCGGGAGACGCGCCAGCACGAAATGCACGATGTTGTCGGTCATGTCGTGTTCGCCATAGGTGATGAAGATCTTCGTCCCCTTGATGCGATAGGTGCCGTCGGCCGTCTTCTCGGCGCGGGTGCGCAGCGCGCCGACGTCGGAGCCGGCCTGCGGCTCGGTCAGCTGCATCGTGCCGGTCCATTCGCCGGAGACGAGCTTTTCGAGATAGATTTTTTTCAGCTCGTCGCTGCCATGCGCGTCCAGCGCCTCCATCGCCGACGCCGTCAGCAGCGGACAGAGGCCGAAGGCGACGTTCGAGGCGCTCCAGATCTCGGTGCAGGCCGCGTTGATCGCGATCGGCAGGCCCTGGCCGCCAAAATCCTCGGGGCCGGAGACTGCGTTCCAGCCCCCCTCGGTCCAGCGCTTGTAGGCATCCGGCCAGCCCGGCGCGGTCGTGACCTTGCCGGCATCGAGCTTGATGCCGTGCTCGTCGCCGACCCTGTTGAGCGGCGCCAGCACGTCGGTTGCGAATTTGCCGGCTTCCTCCAGCACGGCGCTCACGATGTCGCCGTCGAAATCGCCGTAATGGCCGGCCTCCACGGCAGCCTTCAGGCCGGCGCCGTGGTTGAGCGACAGCAGCATGTCAGAGATCGGCGCGCGGTAGGTCATGGCTCACTCCCGTGGACAGGTCTTGCCGCCGTATTCCCATGAAACGGGGGAGGTCTCAACTGTCGGGATCCAGGGAACGCGCTGGGCCGGAACGGGCCGTTGTCAGGGCCTATAATAACAAGGCCTATAATAAGGTGTGGCAGGTCCGCAGCCGGCGGCTGTGGTATTTTGCCCCTCCAGGCGGTTGAAATGCCGCTTCGCTCCCTATAGACCGGCTGCGACCAACGGGAATCTGCGGTAGCCAGTTCTTCCGCCCCGTTCCGTTGGTCATCCTGTTGGGGCGTAGCCAAGTGGTAAGGCAGCGGATTTTGATTCCGCCATTCGGAGGTTCGATCCCTCCCGCCCCAGCCACAGGCTCCGCTTCCCCTGAAATTGCTGACGAAACCGGCCTGGCTGGGGCGCTGCTGCACAGCGCTGCGACACATCACTGCTGCACAGGGTGTCGCTCGCAATGGCTTTCCACATCTTTCGGCGCGAAGCCGTCTACTATTGGCGCCGCCGAACCCCCCGAGCGCTTGCCATTCGCTATGGCCGCCCGCATGTTTCTATGAGCCTTCGGACGACGAGCCGCGCTGTCGCCTGTCGCCTGGCCAACCAGCTCAACCTGACATTGGACGATGTTGCGATGCTCGCCGACGGCCCCGACCCGCATCTGACGAGGTCTCAAATCGAGACAATGCTCCATGCCGTCGTCGATGGGCATCTGGCCAAGCTCGACCGTGTCGCCTTCGCGGCCAAGAGCTCGCCCGGGTTTGATCTCGGGCAGGCGAAAGCCGACGACTGGAGGGCCTATTGGGCCTACGCGCTGTTGGACGCCCAGGGCGTCACTGCCGTGGTGCGCGAGGAAAATCGCGAGCGCATGACCGCCGACGGGCTCTCCGAAGCCGACATCGGGGCCGTCCAGGACCACCTGGCCATGCTCCGCGTCAATGACCTCGTCCCGACGAAGCACTACATCCTGCGGGGCATGATCGAGGGCGTCGCCGCCACGCCGACCGCCATGAATCTCGCTGTGGCCCAGGGGACCTATCTTCGCGGGATGAAGCTGGCGCTGGCCCAGTCCGAACGGCGCTATGGTGGCGTGAGGATCGAGGATGACGGACTGGTGGATCGCATGATGCTCGCAAAGAGCGATCCACTGAAGCCGCCTCCGTCTATGGTGAATCGTCCGGTGGATCGTCCCACCGATCCACCGGAGGTCGACGCTCCGACGATTCCGCAGTTCATTCCCATGGCCGACTTCGCGCAATTGGCGGATCGCGTCGCCCAGCAGAATCGCGCGGACGAACACTGGGACGACAAGACGCAACGGCAGGCCAAGAGCATCGCAAACCTGTTCGTCAAGTTCATGGTTCAGGATCAGCGCATTCTCGATCTCAGCCTGCTGCGCCAGGAACACGTCGGCAAGTTCGTCGATTTCCTCCGCTTCGACGTCTACAAGCACTACGGCAAATCGGCGCGTGACGAGCAACTGACGATCGAGCAGCTTCGCGAGAAGGGGCGATCCGTCGTGCAGGCCAAGCGCGGGATCAGTGGCGGTACTATCAATCGCCATGCGACCTTCCTGGGCCAGATCTTCGACCACGCGACGGCGCGCGGCGTGAAGAGCCTGGAAGCGATCGATCTGACCAAGCTGCGCGCAAAGAGCCGCAGCAAGAACAAGCGCGCCCGCGACGAGAGGCGCAAGCTGCCCATCGACAGCGCGAAAGCGATCTTCCAGACGCCGCCGTTCATCAACTGCGCCGGCTGGGACGATCTCGGGAAGTGGGGCGAGCAAGGGGCTGCCCAGATATTCCACTGTGCACTCTATTTCGTTCCGATCCTCATCTACTACGCGGGGGGCAAGGCGCGAGGAGCTTTGCGGCGCCATGGTTGACGACATCATCTTCGATCGCGAGGGATGCAAACCTTACATCCACATTGCGGCCAACCAGCAGCGGCGCATCAAGAACCCCCAGTCGAAGCGAAACATCCCCCTCCATCCGGAGCTGATCCGTTTGGGCTTCCTCGCCTATGTCGGGAAGATCAAGGCGCTCGGATACAAGCTGCTCTTCCCCGACCTCTACTCTCCCAGCACCCGCTCGCCGCTCGGCAACCGCTTCTACAAGCTGTTCAAGCCGATCCTCACGGCAGCCAAAATCACCGAAGAGGGGCTGGGCGCGCATGCCGTCCGCCATCTCTTCGGCGCGCAACTGAAGAAGAAGCTGTTGTCGAAGGAGGACCGCGCGGATCTCCTCGGCCACGGCGGCGACAGCGAAACCAGCGAGCGCTACTGTGAGCCCCATGAGCTCGACACCTTGTTCGAGTTCATCATGAAGCTGGAGGTGGTCACCGGCCATCTTGAGCCGCAGACCATCAACATTATCCCTTGGGTCAAGAGAATGGAGGTCGCGCCGTTTTCGCAGCCGTCGCGCGCGAAGCGTTCGGTCGCTGGCTTGCTGGATGAGCCATTGTTCGGCCGGAATTGTCCAAAAGGTGCTGACGGTTAGAACAGAGGAATCATAATCCTGGGGTCGGGGGTTCGAGTCCCTCTCCCGCTACCAATTCCAGCGTTGTCCAGCCCGGAGACATCGGTAACAGATTGTACCTAAGACATGGGTGACAACCTCGTGCCGAACGGGTTGTCGAGGGGTTGCAGGGTTTTCTGCTCCAGGTCGAAGTATCCCAAATCATAGTGCATGAAGCTGACGAGCCAAATGCCGTCGTCGACCTCCTTGATGCCGAGTTTCTGGCCGGCCAGCACGGTCGAGATGTTGATTCGCTTGCGATGCAGGCAGAGGCGCCCGCAAGCGGTCACGAGAATCTCGCGATCGTGGAACGGATAGATCAACTCGGGCAAGCCATCGTAACGGCGTGGTGAGGCGCGATAGAGTTCGGCGGGGCATTTCATCTGCAGCGCCTCATGCGGCCGTTCGGTATTGAACTCGCGGACGAAGGCGTCGAAGCGTTCCTGCTGCTGCAGGCTGTTGGCGCCCGGCGGACGGGTCGTCTCCTTCTTGAGGGTGAGATGCATGCGCTCATGGCGGCCGTTCTGCTGTGGATGGCCGGGCTTGATGCGTTCGATGACGATGCCGAGCCTCAGCCACCAGACCGCGAGCTTTGAGAGATTGAACAGGGCATTGGGACTGGCAAAGGGCACGCCGTTGTCGGAGCGGATGGCGAACGGCAAGCCGCGCTCGCGGAACAGCCGTTCAAAGGCGGTAATGGCAGGCTCTTCACGCGTGGAATCGAGCGCCTCGCACAACAGCAGGAAGCGCGAGGCATGATCGGTGACGGTCAGCGGGTAACAGTAGCGGCCATTGCCGAGCTTGAACTCGCCCTTGAAGTCGGCGCACCACAGATCATTGGGTCCCGTGCCCGCGGAGAGCGGCGTGCCGCGCGCGCGGTGGCGCGGCCCGCCGGCGCGCTTGACCAGGTCATGGCGGTCGAGGACCGCATGGATGGTACTCTTGGCCGGAACCCGGATATCGCCGTCCAGCCGTCGGACCAGCAGTTCCCGGATCTTGCGCGCGCCCCAGTGCGGCTTCTCGCCCTTGAGCCGGACAATCAGGCTCTCGATCTGCTCCGGCAGCTGGTTGGCGTAGCGCACCGGCCGCCGCGAGCGATCGCTCAGGGCCTCAAGACCGTGCTCCTTGTAGCGATCGAACATCTTGTAGCCGGTCTTGCGCGAGACGCCGAAATCCCGGCACACGTCCGTCATGGCCTCCCCGTCCAACAGGCGGGCGACAAAGCGCAGGCGTTCTTCCATGACCGAACTCGCTTTCCACGGCATCCACACCTCCCGCTTGCAAAAAAGCGAAAAGTGTAACCCATGTGTCCGGTACGAAATGCCACCTATGTCTCGGGCCGCTCACGTAACCCTTTGATTTCCCAGACTTGGCCGATTAATGTTTCGACGCGAGGGATGTCTCATTGAACGGTCGCTGATCAATTCAAGCGGTGGTCGCGGCCAATGGATCAGCATCAGCGGCGCGAGCCGACGTGCGGGACCGCGGTTTGCAAACGTGGGGTGGGTTAATGGGGGTTCGAATCCCTCCCTCTCCGCCATTTAATTCGCCCCATCCGCCACTTTCTGGATCTGCGAAAAGCTCGAAAAACAACGTTTCCGGCCTGCCCGAGTATGCAAGTGTCGAAGCGTGTATCCCGCATTGTAGTCAGCAAAGTAGCCCAACAGAAAAGCTTATCCGAGCGCCCAGCGCGCCGGCCCAGAGGGCCGGGGCGGGCACCGACCTATCTGGTGTGTCGGCTTTCCACGTATTTCTTCCAGATTCGGCCCTCCTCGAACCTTGCAGCCGGGCTGCCGTCATGCGCTCCTATTCGGGTGCGACTTGGGGTGCTTCCGCATCGTGAGGCGCAGCGGCGGGCAGCTGAAGTGGTCACCGGGATGATTCCATTGAATCTTATCCTGCTCGCGGCAGCGGCGGTTGCTCCCGCTTGCCTTCCACCGCTGCTTCTTTCGGCCCTATAGGCGCATGATCATGGAGAACGCCCCTTGGGGGCAGGCAGCCAGTTGGCTTCCTTTTCCTTGCCCGGGGATTCGTTCTGGATGATCAGCGTCAGCCAGCCGTCGGCATCGCGCTTGAGCTGCGGCGGGACCGATCCGATGCCCCTCGTCACCGGACGCCAACCATGGCCCCTAATAGCTCTTCCCGGCAAGGGAAGCCCACGACCGGCAATTTTAGAGCATCACTGGAGGCGCGATTTCACCAGAGTGTCCGAGGGTCGTTCGCCGAACTGAAGACGATAACTCCTCGCGAAATCACCTAAGTGCCAAAATCCGAAAGCGAGCGCACACGCCTTTACGCTATCCGCTCCGGCCAGCAGTCGTTGCCGCACGAGCCAAAGGCGCCTCAGGCGCAAATATCGATGGAGGCTCATTCCTCGGTATCGCTTGACCGCCTCATGCATGGTTCGCACCGAGGCGCCAACTTCTCGCGCAAGTTCATCGCTGTAGACCGGACGCCCAATGTTACCGGACAATACTTCCTGAATATCTCGGAAAATCTTGAAATACCTCAGGTAATTCGCATGAAACGCCCATCTTGCGTCAACAACGTCGGCGAATGCGGCATCAATTCCAGCCAGTAGGGACTCCCGGATTGCGGACGAGGCGTCGCCCGCCTCGTAGGCATCGAACGTCGCGGAAGTTGACAGGATCTGCCTCACGAGCTCGCGCAGTGAATGCTGCGCAGCGGTGCTCGTTTCAAACGCTTTCCAGTTGGGACCGGCTTGGGGCCAGCCACGATCCTGTATCGCTGGCGTGAAAATAATCGATGTGAATTGCCGCTCGGCTCGTTCGACCGTGGAATATGCAGCACCGCTGCCGCCGATCGCGATAGCTGAGTGATCTCTTTCGACCCCGTTGAAGCGAATAGGAAAACCGTCATCCATCGAGAACCCGACAGCTGTGCAATTGTCGGCAAGCTGACCATCGGCGATGCGCGGGAAAGACTTGGCAAAATTGATGTCACATCCGGGGAGATTTAGGATGACTTGCTCAGCAGAGATTTTCCGTGCGAGAGGCGTAAATTCGACCTTCAGATTTCGCACGGCTGTTCGATACTGATCGAGATCAGTAAAGCGAAATACCTTTGGCGCCAGCACAGCGAGAACCGCTATTCTCCTATCGAGGACCAAGGCGGCCCTCTAACAATACTAAAGCCAAAACGGGCTCTAGGGATTCCGGAAGACTACGGATTGAGCGTATAGCGACCAACACGTCAGGGCTCAATGAGCCATCAGAAGCACGAGGATCATTCTGGGGTGTTGTGAGGACATAAATCAGGAGCGATCAATCAAGTTAACCAGCAGCAGATGATGCAGTTGTTTGGAGCATTCATTCAGGGCGCAGGCATTAGCAAAGCAATGGTAATGTAGCGAACTCCTCCATTGAATTGCTGCACTGCAGTCTAGGTCGCCCCTGCTCTGGTGTATTTCTGCCCTCCGCGCGACGGCCCACCTTACTCAAGCGCATGCGAATGGTAGTGGGCACAGCCGTGATGATGGCTGTCTGTGGCTCGTCCTCTATCAGGTCGTTCGCGAGTAGCTTCCAGAGCATGCGCGGCGAGACACCATTGCGCTCGCACTTCCAGACGCTACCGTCCGGCCCGAAAACACGAAACACTTTCTGGTCATTGGTCGCGATCATTGCGCGACGTGCCGCAGGCGTAACGTTGAATCTCGTATGCTCTGGCGCGCTCATCAGGCAACAAAAGAGAAGATGCCAAGTGGGCTCTGTTGATCTAAATCAAAGCGTCCGCCCTGGGTCAAAAGCGTCGGTCTCGCACACCACTGCAAACTTCCGGTCTACCCCTCTGAGCCGAAATGTAATGGCACCGCCCCAACGGTAGCGATGGGCCACTAGGCGACATTGCGTTTATTCAACAACTTCGTCAGCTTGGGTGAGTAACGTCGCCGGAACGATTAGACCGAGTGCTTTTGCGGTCCTAAGGTTGATCGAAAGCTCGACCCGCGTGGGCTGTTCGACGGGCAAGTCACCGGGGCGCGATCCCTGAAGAATCCTTGCGACGTAATAGCCTGACCGGACGAAGAGACGACGTCTCGATGCGCCATAGGCGAGTAGACCACCAATCCCGACGAATTCTGGTAATGTTGCGAAGCTTGGGATGCGGTGTTTCTCCGCCAACGCAGCGATTCGGTCGCTCAAATCAAAAATTCCAGAGTCTGACATGATTTGCAGCGTGTCCGGGCGTTGCGCGGCGAGCTCGGTGAACACGTCATCTATCGCTCCGGGTGTTTTCAGTTCGGCTGGCAGAACTTTCATATTAAAGGCTTCAGCTTGCGTTCGAAGGTTTTCGAGAAAATACAAATGAGTTGGATTGCCTGAGTTAAAGAGAGCTGCGATCTTCGTCGCCGCGGGGACAATGATCCGCTGAAATTCGAGAAGCTTGGTTGTTAAATCTTCTTCGAGGTTTGCGAGACCCGTTGTGTTCCCAGCTGGTTTTGAAAGGCTCGCGACCAAGCCGGCCCTGACCGGGTCGTTGATCGATAACATGATAACGGAAACGGACGGGTTGAGCTTCTGGGCGGCGCGAACCGAAGCAATCGTATGGGCGAGTATGATGGTGGCACCTGTTTGAGCCAGCTCGTGCGCTAGTGCTGGAAACTTTTCATATTTTCCTTCAGCGTATCGGCACTCGAGCGAATAATCGCGCCCCTCGACTAAGCTAGACTCAGATAGTCCTTGTTTGATCGCTTTGATCAGATTCTGCGTGTAAAGCGATGTAGGCGCACCGCTGGCCAACAATCCAATTCGTGCCGGCAATTTTTGAGCATATGCTGCGAGCGGCACCAGAGCTACGATTGCAGATACTCCAGAGAAACTCACGTCGTCTCATGACATGACATGCCCCGAGGTCGCCTCGCCGCAAGATCGATACGATAGGGGAAGGTAGCACTTTACATGAGAACACTCCATGTCTGCCTCCGGTCAAAGGCGGCGGTCTGCAACGGAGGCGAGGACTTCTGCTCTACCCCAGACTCCAGACCTGCCGATTAGCGTAAGGAAGGTAGGCGACTGCTGGGCCGGCCTCAATCCGCGGGCGGCAATACGGCCACGCAACGGGCGCGGTCCCAGACTTGAATAGCGACGCCATCCACGTATTGCTTCGCTTGGGTAACGGCAGCGTCATCGTCTTCGCAATCGACGATAACCGGGGGCCCCTGAATGTGCCCATCTTTGTCAAACCGATAAAGGCGATATTCCGCCATAGTCGGCACTCATGCGCGGGTTGTGATTGCGCATCCTCTACTCAGAGTTCCGTCCGGCGCAACAACATTTGAGAGCCTAGAATCAAAAATAGGCCGCTCCGGAAATCAAACGCCGCAGACACCCGACATGTCGGCGGCCCTTACCTTATTCAGCTGACGGCCACGAGCGGAATTCATGTAGCTTGAATGAGAGGCCTGCAACGAAGGGGGCTTACTTCATTTTTCGAGACCCAATGCTGATGAAGTAGATCGGTTTGCCGGCTTCGTCCATCACCTCTAGGCTCCATTCTTCGCCCGGCCGGAACTTGCCATCGACGTCCTTGAACAGAGCGCCTGCAAAGGTCGTGGCCTCCCGCCATGCCGCTTCGTCGTCCGGCAACTCTTGGCCTTGCTCGTCCTTGCTTGGCGCGACGTTGTGGAGGTGGAAGAAATATCGGGGCATGTTCGAAGAATGCGAACCAGACGTGCCGGTTCCTATGGTGCCTCATGACCCCGGAAGAATATCTAACACTGGCGGAGCTATATCGGGAAGCGCTGGAAACGGCCAAGGACGCCTTCGTACGCCACCATCTGGAAGCCATGGAACGGACCTACCGGACCTTGGCCGATAGCGAGCGGGCGTTGCCCAAGTCGGGCCGGCTTTCTGATGCCTTGGACAAGCTGGGCGATGGCGACAAAGCAAAATAGGCCACTGCTGAAATCACTAGGCAAAGTTAGAACTGATCGTCAACACGGAATTAGCGGGCGTCATGGTCCGCTAATGGAATGGTCCGGCCGTGCTCCGGCCCTGCCAGCAGGACAAGCTGGCAAGGGGCGCCCAAGACAAGGAGCACGCCATGTCTCAGAAACTCGACACTTCGCCCGCCGTCATCGGCATCGATATCGGCAAGAACTCGTTCCACATCATTGGCCAGAATCAGCGCGGCGGCATCGTGCTGCGGCAGAAGTGGTCGCGCGGCCAGGTGGAAACGCGGCTCGCCAACCTGCCGCCATGTTTGATCGGCATGGTGGCCTGCGTCGGCGCGCATCACCTCAGTCGCAAGCTGCAAATGCTTGGCCACGACGCCCGCTTGATGCCGGCGAAATACGTGCGCCCCTATTCGAAGGGACAGAAGAATGACTTCCGAGATGCGGAAGCCATCGCCGAGGCGGTCCAACGCCCGACCATGAAGTTCGTCGCAACCAAGACCGCCGACCAGCTCGACCTGCAGGCGCTGCACCGCGTGCGCGAGCGATTAGTCGGTCAGCGCACCGGCGTCATCAATCAGATCCGTGCGTTCCTGCTGGAGCGGGGCATCGCGCTGCGGCAAGGCCTGCGCTCCCTGCGGTCCGAGTTGCCGGGTATCCTCGCGACGCGCACCGATGTGCTCTCGCCTCGCATGTTGCGCATCATCGAGGATCTGGCGGGCGACTGGCGCCGGCTGGATGAGCGTATCGAGGACCTCTCCAGCGAGATCGAAGCATTGGCTCGTCAAGACAAAGGCTGCGAGCGACTGATGACGGTGCCTGGCATTGGCCCGATCATCTCGAGCGCGATGGTGGCCGCGATCGGCACTGGAGACGTGTTCTCGAAAGGCCGCGACTTCGGCGCCTGGCTTGGACTGGTGCCGAAGCAGATATCGACCGGCGACCGCACGATCCTCGGCAAGATATCAAGGCGCGGCAATCGCTACCTGCGCGCGCTGTTTGTGCAGGCCGCGTGGGTTGTGCTGGTCAAGGTCAAGGGTTGGGAGCGCTATGGCCTCAAATCTTGGATCGAAGCCGCCAAGAAACGATTGCACCACAACGTGCTGGCGATTGCGCTCGCCAACAAGCTCGCCCGCATCGCCTGGGCGGTTCTCAACAAGGGGCGCGCCTTCGAGTGCGTCAAGACCGATGAGATGGCGTCCCGACCTGCTTGATCCTCGCGCCGTGCTCGGGGCCGTCAAGGCACAGCCTGGCAGCGGTAGAGCAAGACGTCAGGACAGCACGACGGCCGGCCTTGACGGCCCTTGCGCGCGGCGCGTCGGCGCGCGCAGGCCGGGACGAAGGAACGGTCGCCAGGCACGAACAAAGGAACAGTGCGAAGTGAGGAGCGTTCGATGACGTAACAACATCCCTTACCCGCACGCCCACGACCGGGCATTCGCCCTGTTCAAGGGCACCTGCGGGCGCGGCATTTACGACAACATGAAGACCGCCGTGGAGACGATCTTCGTCGGCAAAGGGCGCCTCTGCTATCGCCGCTTCATGCAGATGTGCAGCCACTATCTGGTCGATCCGGTCGCCTGCACGCCAGCGTCGGGCTGGGAGAAGGGGCAGATCGAGAACCAGGTCGGGCTGGTCAGGGAACGCTTCTTCACGCCGCGACTGCGGTTCAAAACCCTCGACGAGTTGAACGCCTGGCTGTTGGACAAGTGCATCGCCTACGCCAAGGCTCATCGCCATCCGGAGTTGGTTGATCAGACGATCTGGGAGGTGTTCGAAGCCGAGCGGCCGAAGCTCGTTCCCTATGTCGGCCGGTTCGACGGATTCCACGCGGTGCCGGCATCGGTCTCCAAGACCTGCCTGGTACGCCTCGACAACAACAAATACTCGGTCGCAGCCAGCGCCGTCGGACGTCCGGTTGAGGTTCATGCCTATGCAGACCGCATCGTGATCCGCCAGGACGGGCGCATTGTTGCCGAGCATCCGCGTTCATTTGGCCGCGGCGAGACGATTTACAATCCCTGGCATTATGTGCCGGTGCTGGCTCGCAAACCCGGTGCCTTGCGCAACGGCGCTCCCTTCAAGGACTGGGTGCTGCCGGCGGCGATTGAGCGTGTACGGCGCAAGCTCGCCAGTGTCGACGATGGTAATCGGCAGATGGTCGACATCCTCAACGCGGTTCTGACCGACGGCTTGCCGGCCGTCGAGGCGGCCTGTGCCGAGGCGATCGCTCACGGCGTTCATTCCGCCGATGTCGTGCTCAACGTTCTGGCCCGCCAGCGTGATCCTGCGCCGCCGGCCAACATCCTCACCCCGGCTGCGCTGACATTGCGCCATGCCCCCATCGCCGACTGTGCTCGTTACGACCACCTCAGGAGAACCATCTGATGGAGCGTACTCAACTGTTCGACCTCATGGGTGAGCTCAAGCTCTACGGCATGAAGGCTGCCTTCGACGAGATCATGGCGACCGCCATCAAACGCCAGCACGAACCCCAACGCATTGTCGGCGACCTGCTCAATGCCGAGATCAACGAGAAGCAGGCCCGCTCGATCAAAGATACGGTGACTGATTTTGTCGACGATATTAAGCATCGGCTGGGGAGCGAGAACATAACGATCGATGAGAGTGTGCTCACGCGCTATGGCGCGCACACGTTGCCCGGATCGGACCGGCCTTCAAGTGCCATAGTCTATTCTGGCTCAACCGCTGACGTGCAAACGATAGTGCGCGCAGCGAATATGCATCGGATACCCATCTTCCCGATCAGCACCGGAAGCAATCTTGGATTGGGGACGCGCGCACCCGCCCAAACGGGTCAGGTTGTCGTTGACCTTGGCAGGCGCATGAACGGCATCCTGGAGATTGACAAAACTCTTGCCTATGCCGCCGTCCAACCTGGGGTCAGCTTTCAAATAATGGCCGACGAGTTGGTCCACCGCGGCGGAGACTTCATTATCTCGACGACGTCTGGTCCACCGCAAGGTGGCATGCTCGGCAACGCAGTGGATAAAGGCGGAGGATATGGTCCGATGTTCGATCATTTCGGCTTTAGCGGCGGCATGGAAGTAGTGCTCGGCAACGGTGAGGTGATCCGTACCGGTGCCGGAAATGTGGAACACCCCGAACATCCCAATTGGCACATCTCCAAGTATACTTTCGGTCCGATCCTCGACGGCCTATTTGCGCAGTCCAATTTCGGCATTGTGACCCGGCTAGGCATCTGGCTGATGCCCAGGCCGGAGGCCACTCGTTCCTTCCACTTCACTTTTCCAGATGATGACGATTTGGAGCATATTATTGATGTGTGCCGGCCGCTGAAACTCAACAATTCCGTTCCCACACTCCTTCGAGTTGCCAACGATTTGTACCTCATTGGTGCCGATGATGTTTTCCCCGCCTACGACGAAGTTTCAGGCAAACGAAGTGTCAGCGACGATCAGCGCAAGGCTCTGCAAGCGAAACATGGCTTTGGCTCTTGGACGGTTTCTGGCGCGTTCTATGGCCCGTCGATGGAGGCTCTGGAACCGCAGATCAATCTGGTAAAGCAGCTCTTCATGCAATCTGGAAAGGCCAAGTATATTTCGCATGAGGATGCGATGGGGAAGCCCCCATTGAGAGTCGCCATCGATTCCTTCTCCGGCGTGCCCACCCAAGATGAGCTGAACTTGCTCAATTGGCGGCCGGGTGGAGGCAACGTTTGGTGCACACCCGGAACGCCGATGGTCGGCAGGATCGCCAATAAATACCAGAAGGAGGCGCGGGCGATCTACAACCGCCATGGACTCGACTACGCGGTCATGAATGTTTGCGGCGGTCGCTTCGCTCGCAGCCTACACGTTATCTCGTTCAATCGCGACAGTGGCGACGAGCGTCGTCGTGCTGATGCGACATATGGAGAGCTTGCAGATTCGTTTGCCGCGGATGGTGTCCCCGTCGGGAGGTCGCCCGTTGACTACTTTGATCATCACATGAGAACGGTCATGCCGGCGTTCGCTAATGCCTGCATTGAGATCAAGCGCGCGCTTGATCCCAACGGCATCATCGCTCCCGGCAAATACGGAATCCCTTGATCAGGGGCAACATCATCATCCTCCATTGTGTTGGTGGGCCGTGTGGGCGAGCGACCATGAAGATAACTCAACGTTTGAGCTATAGTCAGTTGCCAATCTTCCCGGGCGAGGCACCGTAAACGCGTCGAACCCAACGCGACAAATGGCTCTGGTCGGCGAAACCTGTGCGTGCCGCGATTTTAGCCAAGCCAGAACGACCGCCCCGAACGAGTTCTACCGCTCGCTGCAGCCGCCGATACAGCTCACCGCGCAGCCACCAATCGATTACTCCGATCATGCGACAAACGTTTCGGTAGTTCATTGACGACGGTGCTCTTTTCGATTGCTTGAGCCGCGACCCGACCAATCAGCCAAGATGCCGCCGGACCCGGCGGCGTATCCGTCTGATAAATCGCGTACAGTCGAATCGACGCACTGTTACACTCGGGCATATCCAGCCTAACGAGCAGCCTTTTTTCAAGATCCTCGCGCACCATAGGTTCCGGCATGTAGCCCCAGCCGATGCCTTCCTTCAGCAACGTGTGCTTGGAGCCGAGGTCGGCCAGGCGCCAAGTCTCAGTGCCGATCACGCCGAGGTCTTGGCCC
Organism: Bradyrhizobium sp. LB13.1; assembly: GCF_054056815.1. Taxonomy (NCBI): domain Bacteria; kingdom Pseudomonadati; phylum Pseudomonadota; class Alphaproteobacteria; order Hyphomicrobiales; family Nitrobacteraceae; genus Bradyrhizobium; species Bradyrhizobium sp. LB13.1. The sequence continues at coordinate 2,441,198 of NZ_JBSRYQ010000001.1, forward strand.
TGCGTGAGCGCCGCGCGATTCGTCAACACAAGTTGGATGTGCTCGCGACCAGCACCCGGGACGTTCCGACCAACGAGCGCCAGTGGATGATCAGGAGCCGCGACAGGGATCAACTCAACGTTACCGACCCCGAGACGCTCAAGCCCGGGGACCTCCGCATCGAGAGGCCCGCAGATTCCAATCATTGCCGTGCGGTCGACCACCATTTGGGTCACCGCACCAAGCGCTTCGACGTAAAGCCGCAGCGACACCGTCGGAAACTCCGCTCGAAATGCCTTCAGCGCGTCGACGACGCGTGAAGAAGGCAGCATCACGTCAAGGACGAGATGGACTTCGGTTTCCAGACCCTGGAGGAGGCCACTCACTTTTGCGCGGAGTCCATTGATTCCGTTGGAGACGGTGCGCGCCTCCGACAGCACGGCACGGCCCGCTTTGGTCAATTGAGGTTTACGAGTCAACTCGCGATCGAACAACAAAACACCGAGCTGAAATTCGAGATTCGCGATCGCGTAACTGATTGCAGAAGTAGCCCTTCCTAGATGTCGGCCCGCCGCAGCGAAACTGCTCATTTCGACGACAGCCAAAAAAACTTTGAGCTGATCGAGGCTCGGCGTACCGGACCTTGCATGTCTAAAACTCCGAACGTTGCTTTCGACATTTTACGGCTATTTGGGCGCCGAGGTGCGTGAATAACCTTGCCAGAAGATAGACCCGCAATAGTCGCCCGCAAGTGGAGTGGATAAAATCATATTATGGACGACATCCAATTAAGCGCGATGCACAGCGTCTTGGGCCATTCCGACGGCAGAAACGGGTTAAAGGAACGATCATGGTAGGCTTAGATTACGATTATGTGATCGTCGGCGCAGGCTCTGCCGGATGTGTGTTGGCAGCGAGACTCAGCGAAGACACGGGTGTGCGCGTCGCGCTTGTCGAAGCAGGCAGTTCTGACGATGCAACCGAAATCCATCTCCCTGTCGCCTTCCCTCAGCTGTTCAAGACAAAATTCGACTGGGATTTCGCAACCGAACTGGAACCCGCATTGGGACGACGCCGGATTTACATTCCGCGCGGCAAAGTACTGGGCGGAAGCTCATCAATGAACGCCATGATCTACATCCGCGGCAATCCGCTCGATTTCGACGACTGGGCCGAACGAGGAGCTTCAGGCTGGTCTTATCGCGACATCTTGCCCTACTTCATCAAGGCCGAGGGTAACGATTGCGGTGACAGCCAATTTCACGGACGCCTTGGACCGCTATCCGTACGGGATAGCCGGTCAATGTATTCGCTGATCGATCGGTTTGTATCTGCTGGGATCGATGCGGGACATCCCGGCAACGATGATTTCAACGGCCGCTCGCAGCTCGGCGTCGGCCGCTATCAGGTAACCCAGCGTGACGGCGCGCGCTGCAGCGTGGCAGTGGCGTATTTGCACCCGGCGGCAAAGCGCACCAATTTGCATATCTTCACTGACGCGCTGGTAACACGGCTCCAGTTCGACGGCACGCTTGCCACAGGCGTATCTGTCCTTCGCGGCGGCGCTGAACAGACGTTGCGAGCGGAGCGGGAAATTATTCTCTCCGCCGGCGCCTTCGGTTCGCCCCAGATCTTGATGCTTTCCGGCATCGGCCCCGCCGATCACCTCGCCGAACTTGGAGCAACTCCCGGGGTGGATCTGCCGGTTGGCGAAAATCTGCAGGATCATCCCGTCGTCTTCCTCAGCTATTTCACCGACGAATCAACCCTGTTCGGCGCTGGATCGGATGCCGATGTAGCGCTCTACCAGACCCAGCAACGGGGCCCGATGAGCTCGAACATCGGCGAAGGCGGCGGCTTCATGATGACGCGATCCGGTCTGGACGCGCCCGATGTGCAATTGATCGCGGCCCCGGTGATGTGGGCTGATGAAGGGCTTGCGGCGCCCGTTGATGATGCCTTCGCAATCGCGCCCTGTGTACTGAAACCAACCAGCCGCGGGCGCATCTGCCTCCGATCGATGCGGCCCGATGCGAAGCCGCGTATCTTCTGCAATTTCTTGTCCATGCCCGAAGACAGGGAGACGATGATCGCGGGCGTTCGTATAGCGCTTGAGATCACGAAACAACCGGCCTTGCGACTGCGATCCGGTCGACACATCTGGCGCCGGATTCCGATGCCAACGCAGATATTTGGTCCTACGTGCAGCAGCACGCGAGCACCATCTACCATCCGACCGGCACGTGCGCCATTGGGGCCGTAGTCGATTCAACACTCAAGGTGTTCGGCGTCAACGGGCTGCGCGTTGTCGATGCCTCCGTCATGCCTAGCGTGGTCAGGGGCAACACCAACGCCACTGTCATCGCGATCGCTGAGAAGGCCGCCGATCTCATACTGGGGCGACAGACAGCCCCTGCCGTGCAACCCAACTCGCAAGGAGCCTCCCTATGAACAGTATTCGTTACCTGCCGGTCATCGGCCGGCTGTTAACTGCCGCGATATTCATTGTCAGCGGCCTTGGCAAGATCGCCGCGCCTGCGATGACACAGGCCTACATCGCGTCAGCCGCACTGCCGATACCGACGCTTGCCTATCTGATTGCCATCGTGATCGAGGTATTCGGTGGACTCTTTCTCGTCATTGGTTTTCACACTCGGGCGACCGCCGCCGTGTTGGCGACCTTCGTCGTGGCGACGGCGCTCAGCTTTCATCATGACTTCGCCGACCAGAACCAGCTTATTCATTTCTTGAAGAACATCGCGATTGCCGGCGGGTTGCTCCAGGTCTGCGCGTTCGGCGCGGGCTCCTTCAGCTTTGATAACCGCCGGACATCGCCAGACCTCCCGGCACCCACAATCACCTCGGAAAGGAGCTCCGTATGATGACCGCAACCGAACTGGCTCAAGCTCAGTTACGCTGCATGACAACCGATCCCGTCGCATTGCGTACTCTGTTTGACGAGAATGCGGTTTGGGAGCTCGTCTATGGCGCATCCGCCGGCATCGCCAGCCCCTTATCCGGAATCGACGACATCGTCACGGCGGTGCGTGACTTCACTTCGCAGGTGGAAGGTTTGCGCTTCGGGGATCCGACGATTTATCGCGTGGAGGGAGACGATGCGGTGCTCGCGAAGTTTCACGCTGATGCGACGGTCATTGCAACCGGCCGCCCCTATCATCAGGACTATGTTTTCTATTTACGCGCACGCGGCGGCAAGATCGTGCAGATCAGGGAATACTTCGATGCCGTCAGGCTCGTCGCGGCATTCAGTGAAACGTCGGATTAACACTCATGAGCGATGATTTCGAGGTCGTAATAGTCGGCGGTGGTCCGGTTGGATTGTGGCTCGCCTGCGAGCTGGCGCTGGCAAGGGTGCGGGTCGCGGTGCTCGAGCGACGCGCCGATCGGGTCACTCAATCCCGCACGCTGGCGATCCACGGCCGGACGCTGGAAGTGTTCGCCCTTCGCGGTTTGGCGGATCGTTTTCTCTCCCGGGGCCGTCCGGTCTCGACTGCCCATTACGGAGCACTCAACACGCCGTTAGACTTCTCGGTATTCGACACGCGATTCCCTTTCTCCACCTCCTGCCTCAAGCAACGACTGAGGGGTTGCTCGAAGAGCGAGCGCTGAACTGGGAGTGGACATCAGGCGAGGCTATCTTGTTGAGACTATTGAGTAGCGCACGGACGGTGTGATCGCAAAGGGTCGGAATGGCGCGGCGTTTTTCCAACTCTCTGCCTTATCTCGTTGGCGCCGACGGAGCCCGCAGCATGGTGCGGCGTGCGGCCGCCATCGATTTTCCAGGCTATCCGGCACGCCACACAATGATGCTGGGAGACGTCGTGCTAGATTCACCGCCGGTACTACCGATGGTTACGATCGTGAACGAGGCCGGGGGTATGCTAGTGGTACAGCTCGGAGATGGCATCCATCACAGAATCGTCGTCGTGGATGTGCCGACAGACCCAAAGAAGCTCTCCGAGCCAGTTTCGCTTTCTGGCCTCGCAGCCGCTGCAACCCGTGTCGCAAGCATAGACTTTCGTCCGCGCGATCCGATTTGGCTGTCGCGCTTCTCGGACGAAACGCGACTCGCCGAACGCTACCGAAAGGGACGGGTTCTCCTCGCCGGCGATGCAGCTCATATTCACTCTCCGATGGGCGGTCAAGGCATGAACGTGGGCATCCAGGACGCGATGAACCTTGGCTGGAAACTGGCGAGCGTCCTGCGGGATGCTGCGCCCGAGGAGTTGCTCGACACCTATGAACGAGAACGTTGGCCGGTTTGGTGAGGTACTGCGCCGCAATACACTCGCACAGCTCGCCCTGTTCTCTACTTATGACCCATCCATGCTCGCCTTGCGGTGTACGCTCGATAACGTCCTCCGCGTTCCAGAGGTGAACCGCCAGCTTTCAGAAGAGGTTTCCGGCTTTGGCGTAGCCTATCCGGAGCCGCTTTTTCTGCCGGCGGAGGGCTGGCAACATCGCAAAGGAGTGAGTGGGAATCGTCTTCCCGACATGAACCTCGCGCTGGAAGGCGGCTTGCACACTACACTCTCTCGCCTGCTTGAGGATGGCAATTGGCTCAGGCTGCAGTTGTCGCCGGATGAGAAAGTCCCGTCTGACGTAGGCTCCATCAAGAACGTTATTTTGCCGAACGGTTCAAATCATTTGGCTCTCGCGAACCTCGCCTCGGTGCTCGTGCGGCCAGACGGCTATCTCGGTCATGTGCGCCCTGCCGAAGGTGCTCGAAATGCGGAGAGGGCTGCCGCGTAAAGCTCTCCTTCTGCTCGTTGTGAATCGCCATTAGTGCATCGAGCGGCCATGTTTAAGCTTGCTTCACGCCGGGGCTGCAGTCCGCAGTCGTCAAGCAGGCTGCTCGTCAGAAATAAAGCCAAACGAAATATGGTTTGCCGTCGCGCGTCAGTATCCAGTTTGATTCGTGTTCGGCGGGCAGTTTCGGCGCGAGGTACCAATGAGGGCTGCAAAAGACGTAGGAACGTTGATGCTACGCCTTGTGCAGGATCAACCGCAGCCGTTGCGCCAAGTCTGGCAAGCGGTAAGGTTTGTCGATGATCGGAAATTCCTCAGTGGCCTGATGACGCTCCAATACGTCACCCGAGTAACCCGAAGTGAGCAGGACGCTTATGTCCTTTTTCAATAGCCTCGCTTCGCGAGCAAGTTCAACGCCGTTCATTCCGTTTGGCATCACAACGTCGCTGAACAGAAGTTCGAACTCCTGGCCGCTTTTGAGTATTGCGATGGCGTCCTCGCCGTATCGTGCGCTAGTAACCTGATAACCGAATGTAGTCAGCATTGCCGACGTGGTTTCCAGGAGATCCTCATTGTCCTCGACTACAAGGATTCGCTCTGAACCTGGCGGTATCGCCGTGGCTTGAACGGCTTCCGCTTCCGTGTCTGAACTTTGCGAGGCTTTAGGTAGGTACAAAGCGACCGTAGTGCCAGTGCCGGACGTACTTTCTACGGTTACATGCCCCCCGGATTGCCTGACAAAGCCGTAGACCATGCTGAGGCCGAGCCCAGTGCCTTTGCCGGCCTCTTTGGTTGTGAAGAAGGGCTCAAAAGCGCGATCCCGTACTTCAGGAGTCATCCCGAAGCCGGTGTCCGTCACGGATAGCCGCACATAGGATCCCGGCTGGCAGCCGACCGGGGCTTGCTCATCCAGGACAACGTTCCGTGTGTCGATCTCAAGCACGCCGCCATCAGGCATGGCATCACGTCCATTCAGGGCGAGGTTGAGGAGGGCGGTTTCCAACAGCGACGGATCGACGTGGCATCGCCATAGCCGGTCATCGGTCACGAGCCTGACCTCGCATCCTCCTCCGATCGCCTGGCGGAGGAGTTCCTGGAACTCAAAGATGAGCTGGTTTGCGTTGACCAGCTTTGGGTTGAGTTTCTGTCGTCGGGAAAACGAGAGCAACTGCGCGGTCAGCTTGATTCCGCGGTCAGTGGCCCGTCCTGCGGCCGCGGTGAAGCGCCGGATCTTGCCGTTACCATCGGCAGCTTGAATAAGCTCGAGATTCCCCGAGATCACCATGAGCAGGTTGTTGAAGTCGTGTGCGACACCGCCGGTGAGCTGTCCGACGGACTCCATCTTCTGGCTCTGGTGAAGTTGCTCCTGGATGATGCGTCGCGCCTCTATCGCTTGCTTGTGTTCGGTGACGTCTCGAAAGTAGACCGCGAGGCCTTGGCTGGAGGGAAACGCATTGAGCGCGTACCAGACACCGCTGCGGGGACAAAGCGCCTCGAACGAAACGGGGCGTGGGATCCGACATGGCTTCCCGAAACTGCCTGAAAATTGCTTTTTCGGGATCGTCCAGAAAGGCTTCCTCCAGGCTCGCGCCGATGAGGTCACGCCCTTCGGAAATCTGCGCTTGGGCCCGCGCGTTGAGGTAGCTGATGCGCAAATTCCGATCGCTGATGATCACGCTATCGGTGGTGCTCTCAAAGATTATCGTGATGCCGGCTGCGGTTTCCTCGGCTCTCTCCTTCGCCTCAGACAATTCACGCTCGCGACGCTGTAATGCATCAGCCATAGCGTTGAACGCATCGGCCACCCGAGCGATTTCAGACCCATCCCGGATGTTCACACGTCGGCCGTAATCGCCGAGCCGCCATTGGTTCGCGGCACCGGCCAACTGACCTAGTGGGCGATGGATGAACCGCCGGGCGCCCAAAAATGTCAGAGCCAGCACCAGCGACGCGCTTAAGACGATTAGCAGGATGCCGCGCTGCGTGCGGCTCTGGATTGCGGTGAAGGCCTGCGCCTTATCGAGGCCAAAGCTGACAACGAGCCCCCCGGAATCAACCTGTAACGCCGAGTAGGCTTCGATACGTTCCACCCCATCGACATCGCGGATATCGCCGGTTTTTAGATATTCCTCGGCAGGCATTTTTTTGCCGACGAACCGGCCATTATCGGGGTAGCGGGCGAGGTAAGTACCATTGCGATCCACGATGGCAAGCGCGGTTCCTTGCGGGACGCTCTTTCGAGCGATGTAATCCGCGAGCCAATCCAGGCTGAGACCTGCCACAATGACGCCGCTCATCCGGTCATTGTCACTGTAGAACGGCAACGCAAACTGAATGACTTTACTGCCAGTTGACAGACCTGCTGAGAATTCTCCAACGGTGAATGCGCCCGTCTTCAAGATGCCGGCAAAGTAGGCTCGCGCAGCGATGCTGATTGGTCTGTGGTCGCTGTTCGTGTCGCAGAAAGATGCGCCTTTCAAGTCGGTAACAAGAAAGGTAATGAACGCCGGAAATCGTTTCTGCAAAGCCGCCAGGTAAACGTTGCACGCCTGACTGTCTCGCGTTTTTATGGATGGAAGCTCCGATATTGCAATCAAGACCTGACGGATTCCCTGTACGATCTGTTGCTGTTCTGCCGCGGAGAGCTTGGCCAAGCTGGCCGCGTGGTTCTGCACTTCGACTTCGCGCGAGCGCCGCAGGGCGAGCTCACTGTACGCCTGGATGGCGATCACGGGCAGTATTGCGACGGCCACCAGCACGAATAAGCGTGATAAAATACTCACCCGTCCGCTAGTTCCAGTTTGTGGCACTCGCTCGGCGAGAGGCGATGTTGTGCGCTGCGATACGTTCAATCATCGTGCTCTTCGTCGCAAAATGCTCGGGTAAATGTCGTTCGAGACCGGTCCGTCCATTCCAGATTTCCGGCCGCCGGGCACGAAAGATGCCGGCGCCGTGTGGCGGTTCAATGCCGTCGACCACAATATTTCGTTACGATTGTAATGCGTCCAGGAGTGTCGCGGTACGTCTGCGGCGAGGCAGTTTGCAAGCGTGCCTCCAGGAGACGGTTCAATCACGAACCTGGCATTCCTGAAGCTGGGGCCTGTCCTGCGTCAGCGACGCCAGAACGAGGTTGATACAGATTCGGCGGTTGGCAGCCAGAGCGCAGCAGCCAAAGCCTTGGCGATCCTCAGGAAGCGACAGTCTCTCTAAGCAAGGGTGAATATGCCTTGCTGCTCGGCTTCCTAGAGACACCGCAGCGAAAGTGGATGTTTGAAGCGAGCTACAGTCGTAACGGTTTTCCCCCCGATGGTGATGCTGCCGTAATGTGCATCTCCGAGAAGCGTACCGCGAGACACTATGGGAGAACCCGATGCTACTGATCTATTCACTCGTCTCCAAGATCCGTAATGGTAACCGGCAGCATACAATGAGCGGAGACGACGCTCGCGTCGAGAATGTCGATAGCTCCTTCGTTGAACACCAGAGACCAGCGCTTATCTCCCGCTCGGGGCGGAGCAAGTTCAAACATTCGGGAACGTCGTTTCATTGTCACAGAAGCGGCGGAAACGGACGGGCCGCCCCCGACATCGTGGTCGGCCGTGCCCGGATATCTCATCGAGTGTTTCGTTCTATGCGGAGCATCCGTGCCTCCAAACGCCGTGTTTCCGATCGAGGCGTTTCGAGTGAATCGTAATATGCCGCAACTTGGACGCATGTCTCCATCATACGTGAGTGAGGCGATCGACGCGTATGCACGATGGTTGTGGAAAGAGTGTTGGAATTTGATTGCGACGCCTTGGGCGCACTGGTGTCGCGAGCGGTTGATCAAGAAAGCCGTCGTTGCCCTGGAAGGCTTCGATGACCTGACCTTGCGCCGGATGGGAATTTGCCATCGGTCGCAGATAGAACAGACCGTAAGGTATTGCCGAGATTGCTGACGCGCCTGCATAAGTCCGCTTCTGATGCTGTGGACGGCTCTCCACCAGGAGTTCAATCTTGAGGGATTGATCAGTGGAGAACGGCGATGGAAGCAGCAGTGGTGATTGGTCTCGATCTCGCGAAGTCGGTCTTTCAAGTCCATGGTGGCGATGCAGCAAGGAAGGTCGTTATCCAGCGGCGCCTGACGCGTGGGGCGGTTGTTACAGTTTTTCACAAAGCAGCCCGCGTGCCTGGTCGGAATGGAAGCCTGTGCTGCGGCCCATCATTGGGCGCGTGAGCTGAGGAGGCTCGGGCATGAGGTGCGGTTGATGCCGCCCCGATATGTGAAGCCCTAGGTGAAGCGCCAAAAGAACGATCTGGCTGATGCGGAGGCGATCTGCGAGGCGGTCACACGACCGAGCATGCGCTTTGTGCCGATCAAGTCCTGCGAGCAGCAGGCAGTGATGGTGCTGCACCGGACCCGCTTAATGCTGATGCGTCAACGCACTCAGCTGTCCAATGCGATCCGGGGTCATATGGCGGAGTACGGGCTTGTTGCTGCGGCCGGTCGGATCGGCCTCCAGCATCTAATCTTGATCATCAGCGATGCGGATGATCGCCGAGTTCCGTCGATGGCCCGCACTTCCTTAATGATGTTGGTGCGCCAGCTTGATCTGGTGAATCGCCACGCGCTGGAGAATGACCGAGAGGTAAGAGCTAGTGCGCGGGCCAGCGATACCGGTCGCAAGCTGATGGAGATACCGGGCGTTGGACCAGTCGTTGCGAGCGCCGTGATAGCGTCCGTTCCCAATCCGTCGGCGTTCAAATGCGGCCGGGATCTGGCGGCGTGGATCGGGCTTGTGCCCCGACAAAACTCTAGTGGTGGCAAAGAACGGCTGAGCGGGATCACTAAGCAGGGCGATGGATATCTACGACAATTGCCGGTTGTAGGAGCGCTTGCCGTCATCCGACACGCGCAGCGCCATGGAACGAAGCGCAGCTGGTTGCTCCATCTTCTCGGTCGCCGGGCACCGAAGGTGGCGGCTGTCGCTCTGGCCAACAAGACCGCCAGGACGATCTGGGCGATCATGATGACAGGTGAATCCTATCGGGAGCCGATTGTGGCTGTGGCCTGACGGAGATTTGCGGCTTTGTGTTTGGGAAGGGCGATCGCGATGTAATGCACCAATCGGTTAATCCCGGAGCGGGAAAACCCATTTGCGCCACGGCGCCTTGAGCGCGTGCTTTTGGTCGGGACCTGCCTCAGCGGAAGGCATTATGGCCAGCGGCTAATGTGTGCCGCATAGACAGGCCGCACACATGGCCGCACCGACCGAAGTGCATTCCATCAAGAAAACTCTTGCCAACGGAGAGCCGTCCACACATGGCGCAAAGCCGCCATCTAAGCGGCGAGAAATTGGATCGGTCCTACGGAGTTCCGGTACTTATTTTCGGCTGCGCGGGATTGCCGCTTTTGGGTAAGCCATGATGCGGTCGAGCAAGTTCCCGGCCTTGATCAGGTCCGCGCGCTCGCTGGCTGTGAGGTATGCATCCATGGCTTCGGTGAGCCAGCGCTCGCCGCGGGTGCGGCTGTCGTCGAGAAATCGATGTCCGGCTGCACTGAGACGGAGCCTGAATTTGCGCCGGTCTTTGGTGTCTGGCCTGCGCACGATCAGCTTGCGTGCTTCGAGGGAACGTAGCGCGGCAGCAAGATTCGAAGAGCGCATGCCTTCATCGGCCGCGAGCACCGAAGGTGTGGCCGATTCGCCATGGCGGTCGATTGCACCCAGCACCAGCAGCCGCGCCCAGGATCGGTCGTCCGCGGTGGCTTCATGGCGCAACCGGCGGGAGACGCCCATCAACTGGCTTCGCAATATCGTGATGTTGCGCGTCGAACGTTGAATTCCCATATTACTATCGTGAAATAGCTATGAGTCGATAGCAATAGGGACGAACGGAATTCTGCCGAATGCTTCCGAGCAGAAGACGCTGCGGCGCTGCCCCTCTCCGCGCATACCGCGAGGGTCGCAGCCAGCTCAGAATAAGTCAGGAGATGACGATGACTTCCCGCACCCTGAGAACTTTGATCGAGGAAAAGCCGCTTGTGACCTGTCCCGGCGTCTTCGACCTGGTTTCCGCCAAGCTCGCCGATCGCACTAGGGCCGACGCGCTTTACATGACAGGCTATGGAGCGGTGGCGTCCTATCTCGGACTGCCTGACGCCGGTCTGGCGACCTACTCACAGATGCTTGATCGCGTGCAGGCTATCGCTCAAACCGGGTGCAAGCCGCTGATCGCCGATGGCGATACCGGTTACGGCGGCCTGCTGAACGTTCATCATACGGTCCGCGGCTACGAGAAGGCTGGGGCCGCAGCAATCCAGCTTGAAGATCAGCAGAGCCCCAAGAAATGCGGCCACACGCCGAACCGGCACGTGATCCCCGTCAAGGAAATGATCAACAAGCTGACGGTTGCGAGCGATGCGCGCTCGTCAAGAGACTTCCTGATCATCGCGCGCTCCGATGCCCGCACGCCGCTCGGCCTCGACGAGGCAATCCGCCGGGGCGAGGCCTATGCCAAAGCCGGGGCCGACATTATTTTCATCGAGAGTCCGGAATCGGAAGCAGAGATGCGAAAGATCGGATCAGCCCTGGACGTGCCGCTGGTCTCAAATCAGCTTCACGGGGGCCGGACTCCCATCCTCAGCCAGGATAAACTCAGGGAAATCGGTTACCGGATGGCGATTTATCCGACGGCGGGTCTGCTCGCCCCCGCTTATGCGCCGGACAATGTCTATGGTGCGCTGGTTGACGACAAGCCGGTACAGGCGCCGCTTTATGACTTCGACGAGTTCAGCTCGTTGATTGGTTTTCAGAAGGTGTGGGATTTCGAGAAGAAATACGCCGCCCTGGAAACGGATTGAACCGCGACGTGGCCGACCGCTCTGAAAACCCGCCGGAAGTCTATGACCGCACGACGATCACGCTGCACTGGGCCACCGCAATCCTCGTTGTAATCCAGTTTTTGATCGGCAGGACGACCAACTTTTTGCCACGTGGCCCGCTTCGGGTCGACATCTGGTCCGCGCATGTCCTGTTTGGATTTGCGCTTGCCAGCGTGGTGGTGTTGGGAATGCTTTGGCGCGCCACACGCTGCCATAGATTACCTCCACTTAATCGCGGCGTTCTCCACTTGATGGCGGTGGCGACGCACCGGTTGCTCGATCTGCTGCTGCTGGTCATGGTCGCGTCAGGCATCACCAATGTGTTTGCGCATGGTTTTCCGCTGTTCAACCTCTGGCACTTTCCGAAAGTCGGCAGTGAAGGATTCATGCACGGCGTCAATGCGTGGCACGGATTGCTCGCAAATATCATTGTTGCTGTGGTGCTGATTCATTCCGCAGCCGCGCTTTTCCATCACCATCTGATCAAGGACGGGGCTTTGCGCAGGATGTGGCCCACCTTGACTGAGCGGTGAAGGACGCTGTGCGAATGGAACAGATCGGACGCGACAACGGCGAGCCGGGTGAAGGTGACATAGCGCGGATGCTGCATGCAGTGGAGTGCGAACGCGTTGAACGATGACGCTATGGCCGCGCATCGTTCTTGACCGGATCGAATTCGGCTTGCCGTCGTGCTCCACGCTACGATTGTAAGCTTTCCCTGCCTCCGCAACATCTACCTGTAATCTCGTCCCTGCAAAGGTGAACGCCTCGGACCACACGTCGGCCACGTCGCGAACATGGCGCGCCCATATCAGGAGAGGTAATGATGCGAAACGTCATCAAAACGGTAGCAGTGCTGGCTTTGCTCGGCGGCCGCGCAGGCATGGCGCAGACGGTGGAAACGGCGAGATCGTCAGTAGGGCATCCGACTGCACTGGCGCCCTTGCGGCTGACGCAGAACACGCGATTGACCGTCGGTGCGCCGGTTGGCCATCGTCAGCCGCAAGCGCGCGACGTGCCGTCAGGGAACTCCGGCGATCTCGAGCGGCTCACTGAGGAGGACGCTAGAGTCGATCGCAAGCTCATTATCTGTCGCGGCTGTTGAGGTGATTGCGGCGCTAATAATGAACGGCGGCGCGTTCGCAAGACCGCGCCACGTATTACAACCGTAGCCGTTCGCGCCGCTTTCGAAGCCAAGGCGTAACCGGGATCCTCTGATCTTGACCGCTCCAACGCGGCGAGGGCTCTCGACGGCGCCGGCCCGCATCGAAGCTGTGTCGTTCAATCACAGGGATTGCATTGGTGCGCGTTCCGCCTACTTCGATGGCATTCACCTTGCTGCTCGGACTTCTCGTTGCGCTACCGTCCTTCGGTATCGACATGAGCCTGCCGGCACTCACGTCCGTGGGAGCCGCGCTCGGTGTCGCCCCGGAGCGCGCCGGCCTGATGATGAGTCTCTTCATGCTTGGATTCGCCGTCGCGCCGCTGTTCTACGGACCGGTGTCCGATCGATATGGTCGAAAACCAGTCGTGGTGTTCGCCTGCACGCTGTTCGCTATCGCCGGCATCGGCTGTGCCTTTGCCCGGTCGTTGCCAACGCTATTGGTATGGCGCGTCGTGCAGGGTGCCGGTGCCGGCGCCAGCATGACGATCACGTTGGCGATTGTCCGTGACCTGTTCGAGGGGCAGGCGGCGCGCACCCGGCTCTCCTATGTGGCGATCGCCACCATGGTCGTGCCCATGATAGCGCCGAGCGCAGGAGCTGCATTGCTTGCTGTCGGCGGATGGCGTGTCATCCATGCGGTACTTGCCGGGGTCGGTGTGTTGTTGCTGGTGGCCATTATGATCGGATTCACCGAGAGCGCGCGGCTGGATCCGGCAAACCGGCTGGTGCCGTCAGTGATTGCCCGCAATTATCTGAGGGCCCTGACGCATCCGCTGTGTCTCGGGTATATCCTGATCAACGCCGCCGCATTCGGGGCGCTGTTTGCCTATGTTAGCGGCTCCTCGCTGTTTCTGATCAACGTCGTGGGCCTGAGGCCCGGCCAGTTTGGCCTGGTGTTTGGGGCAACCTCGCTCGGAATCATGGCGGGTGCATTCCTCAACGGCCGGCTCAGCGCCCGGGGCGTCGCAACGTTCTATCCGTTGACGGTCGGCCTGGTCCTCGCGGCGGTCACCGCAACAGCTCTATTGCTGATGACGCTGGTCGGCTGGATGCCACTCGCTCCGGTCATATCGCTTCTGATCGTCGGCAACGTTGGCTTCGGACTGATCGCGCCGAACGCGATGCAGGGGGCGATGCAGCCCCTGCCCCAGATTGCCGGCACTGCCGGCGCCGCGACCGGCTGCATCCAGATGACGACGGGTGCCGTCGTCAGCGGGCTCGTCGCGATGCTTTATGATCAACACTCGGCGCTCTCGATGACCGCGCTCATGGCAGTGTGCTCGCTTGTCGCTCTTGGCGCCTATCTGCTGCTGGTCCGTCCTGCCGAGCGGGCGATTGTGCAGGCTTGAGCGCGGCCGCCTTCGCAAGGCCATCCCACATTGCAGCCGTAACCATTTTGCGCGGCCTTCGAAGTCCAGGCGTAATCGTGGAGCTGCAGCTTGTGTCCTGCTGAGCAAATCCATCGGAAGCCGTTCCGGATGGGCGACGCTTTCCAATAACTGGAGTCACAGGTCACATGAAAATCCTCTTTGCTTCGACCCCGGCCACCGGGCACCTCAATCCGCTGCTCGCGATTGGACGCTTTCTGATCGACGAGGGCCACGAGATCGCCATTCTATCGGGTAGCGCTCTGCGCAGCCCGATCGAACGCATCGGTGCGGCGTTTTACGCCTTTCCGGCCGGCGCTGACTTTGATTTGCGTGACTTCGCAACAGTGGCTCCCGAACTGAAAACCATTCCGCCCGGGCCGGAATGGTTTCGCGTGGCCATGGAGCGGGTGTTCGTCGATGCCATTCCCGCTCAACACAAGGGTATGCAGCAGGTGCTGCAGAAATTTGCGGCCGACATCGTTATCGGGGACGACATGCTGTTCGGGGTGTTGCCAATGCTGCTCGGGCCGCGATCGAAGCGGCCGCCGATCGCGCTGTGCGGCACGTCGTTCCTGCACTGGCGCCGCGACGACGGCGCGCCGCATTTTGTCGGCTTGCCGCCCGCCACCACGCAACAGGAGCGTGAGGATTACACCGCGATCTATCATGAGCATGATCGCCTCATCTATCAGCCGGTATCCGATCGCCTTAACAGATCGCTGCAGACTTTGGATGTCGGGCCGTTGTCGATGACCCTGTTTGATTCCGTCGTCGTGCTCGCCGATGCCTATCTGCAGCTGACCGCTCCGAGCTTCGAGTTTCCGCGCGCCTTTCCAGCCTCGGTGCATTTCGTCGGCCGGCCTCCGATCATTCCGGATCAGGCGCCGCTGCCGCCATGGGCCCATGAACTCGACGGCTCGCGCAAGGTGGTGCTGGTGACGCAGGGAACGCTGGCCAATCACAATTTCGGGCTGTTGATTGGGCCGACGCTGGCGGCACTCGCGGACGAGCCCGATCTGCTCGTCGTCGCCACCGCGGGCGGCCGTCCCGTCGACACCATCCCGGGTCCAATTCCGGCCAACGCGCGCCTTGCCCAATACCTGCCGTTCGAGTGGATACTGCCCAAGGCCGACGTATTCGTGACCAATGGCGGCTACGGCAGCGTCAATCAGGCGATGAGCTTTGGCATTCCGCTTGTCACAGCGGGGCTGACGGAAGACAAGGCCGACGTGAACGCACGCGTTGCCTGGTCTGGTGTCGGGATCGATCTGGCAACCAACGAGCCGACGCCTCAGGCGTTGCGTCATGCCGTTCGCACCGTGCTCGATCGTCCGGCCTATCGCAAACGGGCGTCGTCGATGGCCGACGAATTCGGCGGGATCGATACACGAGCCGAAGTTCTTCGGATCATCGGCGAGCTTGCGCATGCATCGAAGGAAGCGGTCGCACTGCAGGGCACCACGACAGTGGTCACTCGGCGCCGGCGTGTCGGCAGCCGTTAGGCTCGGACGTCGTTACCGCGGCTTCGTTACGGCTGTAACGCAAACGGGCCGGTATCGAAACCGCTTCGCATTTTTCCAGCCTTATGTCTCCGGGGGCGTCACCAAATTTGCGCGCCCTCGGATGACTGCGGCTGATCTATTTCAACTCTATTGGATGTGCCATGCTTGAATTGCTCACCTTGGCGATGTTGACCATCGTCGCCACACTGCTGGCCTGGTCGGGCCTTCGCGCCTGGCGGGCAAAGAACCGCTTCATGAAATGGGGTGGCACGAGCCTGGCGGCGCTATTGTCGACCGCTGTCACCTTGTTAAGCCTGGTCATGATCGTTGGACCATTCAAGCTGCATGCTCGGAGTGCCCCAGCGCCGATCACAAAAGTAGCAGGCACGCCTGAACAGATTCAGCGCGGAAAAGCGATCTCGGACGGCTTCTGCAGCGCTTGCCACTCAATGACCGGCACGCTCACGGGAGGCCTCGACATCGGCGAGCACTTTCCCATGCCTGTCGGGTCGTTCGTGTCCACCAACCTGACACCCGCCGGTCGACTGAGTCGCTGGACTGATGCCGACATCTTTCCGGCCATTCGCAACAGCGTTGACCCGGACGGCCGCTGGCTGATCATCATGTCCTACACCAATGCCGGAAAATTGAGCGATGATGATATACGCGCCGTCATCGCCTATATCCGCGGCGTGCCGGCCGCCGGCAAGTCAACCGACGACCAGCCGGACCATCTCAACCTGTTGGGTATCGCGATGCTGGGCGCAGGCATGCTACCGGGGGGAAAGCCGGTATCCATCGGCCCCATCACCGCACCGCCTGCGAGTCCGACATTGCAGTATGGCGAATACATCCTGCGTATCAGGATTGCCGCTCGTGCCATGGCGCGACGCTGACCGGCGGCGTGCCCGGTCAGCTTGGGCCGCTCGGGGCCGACCTCAATCTTGTGAAGGGACGGAAACTTGAGGAATTCGTCGCCACGATGCGCACCGGCGTTAATCCCGACGGACATGAACTCAGCAAGGAAATGCCGTGGCTGCCAATCGGAAGAATGAGCGATGAAGAGCTCAGCGCGGTCTGTGGGTACCTGACGCATTTGCCGAATTCCTGAAACGCCCTTGGTTCCATCGGAGAACATGACGTAACGCCTGACCGCGAAACCGCTCGATGCCTGCGCGCCCACGCCAGCTACAGATGTAACTACCGGGATCAGGAATGCCATCCGGTCGTAACCTGCTTCGACTGCAATGCCGACTCAAGAGGAGCCAAAGATATGGCAGACCTGATCGAAAGTACTTTCCGTTGGCTGGACCAACGGTTGTCCGGTCGCTTGTCGAGGCCGGGCGATGACCGCTACAGTGCCGCGACCTCGATCTGGGCAAAGCCGGTCGGTCCGATGCCGCGCGCGGTCGCGCACTGCCGCACAGCGCGAGACGTGCAGTCGGCGATCCGGACTGCCCGCGACTGCGATCTGCCGCTTTCGGTACGTGGCGGCGGTCACGATTGGGCCGGTCGCGCGTTGTGCGGCGGCGTCGCGATCGACCTGCCCGCGATGAACGATGTAACGTTGAGCCCCGACAATCGCTCCGCACGGATTTCGGGAGGCGCCCGCGCTTGGGACGCTTTCGCGGTGACCGATCCGCGCGGGCTTGCGGTGGTGACGGGCTCGTGCAGTTCCGTCGGCATGACCGGCCTGACGCTCGGTGGCGGTTACGGATCGCTGATCGGCCGCTTCGGGCTGGCGCTCGATAATCTGCTCGCCGCCGAGGTCGTGCTCGCGGACGGGCGCATCATCACGGCGAGCTTTCACAACGAAGAGGAACTGTTCTGGGCGTTGCGCGGCGGCGGCGGCAACTTTGGCGTGGTGACGGCGATGCAGCACCGGACGCACCATCTGCCCAGCGTCCGCTCAGGCATGCTGCTATTCCCGTTCGCCGAAGCCAGGGCGGTTCTCGAAGGTTGCATCGAGATCATGGCTGCCGCGCCCGAAGAACTAACGGTTCAACTCGGTCTCGTCGGTGCTCCTGATGGCTCTCTCCTCGTCATGGTGGTGCCGACGTGGTGCGGTCTGCCGGAGCAAGGCGAGGCGCGCCTGGCGCCGTTCCTTGGTCTTGTTGCGCTGGTCACCAGCGCCTTGACCACGACGGCCTATGGTGCCTCGCTCGCAATATTCGATCCGTTTTTCGCGATCGGACAGCGCGTGTTCATGGAGACGTGCTGGCTCCCCACGCTCGACAGCCAGGCTATCGACGTCTTCATTCGTGCGATGGCGACTGCGGCTTCACCGGGTTGCGCCATCATCACCCACGAGTTCCGGGGCGCCGCCTCGCGCGTGCCGGCGGCGGCGACCGCCTTCGGCCTTCGCCGCGATCATGTGCTGGTCGAGATCCTGGCATCCTTCACTGATCGGTCGGAGCCGGGTGACGAGCACTGGAATCGGCGGTGGGTGCAAGCTACGCGTCGGTCCTTTGATGGCATCGCGTTACCGGGCGGATATCCGAATTTGCTCGCGACTGGCGAGGTGGAACGCGCGGCAAAGAGCTACGGTAATGCCCACCGGCTGATCAAGGCCAAGCGGCACTACGATCCCGACAATACGTTCAACTCGGCCATTCCGCTGCGGGGCGGTCAGCACCTCTTGGCCGCCGAATAGGAGGACTAGCTATGGATGAGGAATTCGACGTTTCGATCGTTGGCGCTGGCCCGGTTGGGCCGTGGCTCGCCTGCGAGCTCGCGCTGCCGCCTAGACTCAACGTTGTTTGTCTGGTCAGCAAATCGCTGAAGACGGTGAGCTGATCGATGCTCGGCCGGCCGGGTCCGCGCATTTCAAATTCCTTGAACGTTATCCCCAGCCCTTTGCAGGTATTCTATATCAGCTTGTGTGGCTAGTTTTCAGCAACGCAATGGAAATGGAATTCTCGGCGATGCCGAAAGCGCTCGCGCTGCATTACTCGACCTACGGCCATATCGAAGCCTTGGCTCAGGCCATCGCGGAAGGTGTCAGATCCGCGGGCGCCGCCGCCGATATCAAGCGCGTGCCTGAGACGGCCCCGGAAGAGGTCGCCAAGGCCTGCCACTTCAAGCTCGACCAGGCGGCGCCGGTTGCCCGCATCGGAGATCTCATCGAATACGACGCAATCATCGTTGGCACCGGGACATCTTATGCGTGGGGAAAAGGTTGCCGGGGCCTTCACTTCGTCGGCGAGCCCGCATGGAGGGCAGGAAACCATGCGATGGTTCCCGTCAGGCGGGTGAGAACGAATTGGCGGCAGCCCGCCATCAGGGAGGGCTTGTCGCGCAAACGGCAAGGAAGCTGTTTGGCTGATATGTTTCAATTCTTCGATTTGCACATTGGAACCGCGATCGACCCGGTTCCACGACGCAGCCTTCTCGCAGAAGAGTCCAGCATGTGCAGCATGCGGTGTCGCAGAGTGATCACAAATCATCACGTCCCCGAGATTTCACCTCTTCGGACCGCAGAAAAGCGTAGTCGCAAGCTATACATAGCTCCATCGGACCGAAGCGCTCCAAGACAGAGACAATAATGCCTCAGAGCGACGATGCTGGCACGACGCCCCTGTTGAACTTCGAGGCGTGGAGAGCTTTGCTCCGATCGAACTGCGGCGGCGCGGTGGAAGTCACCGCCCCTGGCACCTTTGCTGGCTGGATGCGCCCATTGAGCGCATGCGGGTTTGAGGCGGCCTCAGTGAAGATCCAGTGGGGGTCCTGCGACCTCGGTTGCTTTGACCACCGGGTCGAACGGAGCTTCAGAGATGTTCGCTGCGACGGGGCAGACCATTACCTGGTTCTGTTTCAAGTCGCTGGGCAGTCGGCAATGACCCAGATCGCTCAGACGGCGGGCCTTTCTGTCGGCGATGTCGCGCTCATCGATACGGCGCGGCCGGTGACATATCTCTCTCGATTCAGAAGCACGCAGTGGCTAACGCTTCGGCTGCCGCGCAAATCGGTGCGGTCCCACCTTGGGATCGAGCCATTGGGTGGTGTCAGCAAGCGTATAACGCGCATTAGTCGTCTGCTCTTCGACCTCATTCGCGACGCCGATGAGGAATCAACGCCTGCTTCCGCCTATGCCGGAAAGGACAGCGGTGACGGTGCTGTGCGCGCTGGTACAAGAAAGAGTGCGCCCTCAGCACGCGACGTCCAATTTCGGACGTCGTAGATAGGATCAGCGTGGCCGCGGTTCGGGCAAGCGGGCCGGATACCAAATATTTGTCCGTCGAAATTTGATTGCAAAAGCACAGACTAGTGAACAAGAAAAGTTGAGAGATCAATTCATGCCTTCGGATGTTGGCCATATCGTTGTTGTTGATGATGATCCTGCGTTGCGGCGATTGGTGATCGCATATCTGGAAGATCACAATATCCCGACCAAGCCGGCCTCAAATCGAGCCGAACTCAATCGTCATCTGAGCGTGACCGTACCCAGCCTGATCATTCTGGATCTGCGACTCGGCCAGGACGACGGGCTGGATATGTTGCGGGAGATCCGATCATATTCGGACGTTCCGGTCATCATCACGACCGGCCATCGCCCCGAGGAGATTGACCGCATCGTTGGCCTCGAACTCGGTGCGGACGACTACATCGTCAAGCCGTTCAGCCTCAGGGAATTGCTTGCCCGGGTCCGTGCGGTCCTGAGGCGGCAGGAGATGGGACGCGTCGCACGCGCTCACAATCCCGAGCGGGGCGGATACCGGTTCGACGGCTGGCAAATCGAGCGGCGTGGCCGCAGGCTGCTTGATCCCAATGGGACGCCGGTCGCGCTGAGCAAGGGCGAGTATGCGTTGCTGTTGGCCTTTCTCGAAGCGGCGCAACGGCCGCTGTCACGCGAGCAGTTGTTGCAATCCACCCGGATGCATGAGGATATTTTTGATCGAAGCATCGATGTTCAGGTGTTGCGGCTACGGCGCAAGCTCGAGGTTGACCCGAGCGCGCCGCGCGTGATCCAGACCGAGCGCGGCATAGGCTATATTTTCGCATTGCCGGTCGAGCCGTTCTGAGCGCGATCGAAATTTGGCACCGCGCGGTTACGGTTGTAACCGAAATGTCTGCGCAGGTGATGATCCCGTAACTGGCGGCCATCAGAGTCTTCGTATCAGTTAACGGAGAGTCTCATGCTGAAGCGCCAGTTCTTTCCATTGCCGCCGTCGGTTACCCGCCGGGGAGCCGCTTTTACCGGCGGCATCGGGCCGCTTGCCAACGCCGCCGTCGCTGCTACGCAGCCAGCGAAGCGCACCGTCATCGGGCGGCATTCGAGGCTGACCATGCGATGGTTTGTCCACGTGCTCGCCAGGCTGGCGATCGCCGCGTCCTGCACAACCTCGGCAGCGGCGCTCGACACACGGGCCGCGCCCGCAAACAACCTTCCTTCACAAGCAGCTTGCTGGAGAATCTGATGTCGAATTCATCTCAGTCGGCGAACGCTATTCTCAGCAGGTACGGCGTTCCGGAACATCCGCCGCGCATCGGCGCGCGCGATGGCCACGGCTTTTTGCCCGAAGGATCGAAGCAGATTCCGGAGTCTTCGGAGACCGCCGTGAAATCGCTTCCGGCCACCAGGCCTGCAATGGGCCGGGCCGGCACGATCCGGCAGTCGGTGCTTTGGTTTTTCCTCGAAGGGTTTGCCCTCTATGGTGCTTCATTGCACTGGGTTGCAACGACCGCAGTAGCGGCAATCGCCAGCGAGGTTGATGCTTGGCAGCGCCAGAAGCCCGCCCGGAGCGAACGACAGAAATCTATTTCCCTCGTTTCGCCTGCTGCGAACGCCGGGACAACGATACTTGAGCGTGAAGACGCAATCGATCGCACTGCACTTGGAACCCGGTTGCCATCCACCGGAGATGGCTTCGCATCTCCTGCGCGCGAGGTCGACGGACACCGATTTGTCCACCCTGGCTGGCTGGTCACGATCTGGCGCGCCATCGTAAGCCGGCGGGCAAAGTGGCATCGCGAGCGGGAGATCAAGAAGGCGGTAGCCGCCTTGGCGGAATTCGACGATCGGACGCTGCGGGATGCGGGAATTCCCCATCAATCCCAGATCGAACAGATCGTGCGATATGGCCGGGACTACTGATCCAGCCAGCGGCGAGGTCGTGGACGTGGCCCATGCGCTGCAGGGGCTGCGTCCGCGTGAGCTTCACAATCTGCAAACAATTCCCATATGCCGGGAACGGAGGGGGGACCAAATCTGAGCGGAGTATGATTGCGTTGACCAGAGATCGCCAGGCATGCCGCGTAGAAACGCTTCGCCTCACCTGACCATGCGCAGCAAAGGGAGAGTTGCTCGGCCCGCCCATCGTTGGCGCTGGATCACGATGACTTGCGTCCTGATCCTGGAGGGCCTGTTACTTTCGTCGGCGGCACAGCAACCGCCCGAGCGGCCGCCCGATGCGAACAGCATCTTCTCCGAAGAGCCGATCACTCCCGTTCCCATGCCTCCCCAGATTGATCCCCTGAAGGTCAGGCTTGGCGAGCGCCTGTTCGGCGATCCTCGCCTGTCTCGCGATAACTCGCGCAGTTGCTCGTCGTGCCACGATCTCGGTTCCAATGGCGCAACCAAGGTGAGCTACGACAGCGGCTTCGACGGCTCAAGCCTTCCGCTCAACACGCCGACCGTCTTCAATGCCGCACTCAGCTTCCGCTTCGGTTGGGAGGGAAAGATCCGCACCCTCGAGTCGGTTGTCAAAGCTTCCTTGCAAAATCCTCAGATCATGGACGCCGATCTCGCCGAGCTTGCGGAAAAGCTCGAGGCCGATTCCGGGCTGCGCCGCGAATTCATGGCGGCCTACGGCCGTGGCCCCGACGCCCAAAACGTCGTGGATGCCCTCCTAAGCTTCCAGCGGACCTTGATGACGCCGGACAGCCGGTTCGACCGCTGGCTTGCAGGAGACGCTGGCGCGCTGTCTGCGGAAGAGCAGGGCGGATATCGCCTGTTCAAATCACTCGGTTGCGTCTCCTGTCATCAGGGCATGAACATCGGCGGCAATCTTTTTCAGCGCCACGGAATATTCCACCCGCTCGCATCGCGGAAGCCGGAAATTCTGCGCGTGCCCAGCCTGCGCAACGTCGCGACGACGCCGCCTTATTTTCATGACGGTAGCGCCGGGACTCTCGATCACGCCGTTCGAAAAATGGGCTTGGCGCAGTTGAACTCGACGCTGACGGACGAGCAGGTCAAGGCGATCGTCGCCTATCTGGGAACCTTGACTGGAAAGTACCGCGGCGCGCAGGTAGGGGGCGCGCCATGAAGATGACGCCCGTCGTCGTTCTGGCGTCGTTTCTGCTCCTTTTGCTGACGTGGCTGTTGCTAAGCGGGTTGAACCTGAATTCGACGCGCTTTGACCGGCAGATCGAGGCACTCGACCAGTTCTTCAGAATCGAGCGCGCCTTGAATCGCGAGGTATTGATCGCACGCGCGGGCTTGTCACGAAACTACGATGCGCTGGCGCGCCTGACCGACGCATACGATGACTCCGTCCATCAGTTGCGTGACGCCGCCGGTACAGACGCAGAGGAGGGCGCCGCAATCACCGTTCTGGCCGCGGGTGCGCATCGGCAGCAAAGTCTTATCGAACAGTTCAAGAGCAGCAACGCACTGCTGCGAAACTCCTTCCTCTATTTTGGCATATCCAGCGGCCGTCTAGCCGCCTCCGACCGCACACCGGTCGTCGCCGCCGCCACCACACTGTCGGCCGCCATGCTGCACCTCACGCTTGACACGTCGCCGGCAGCGGCACGCGACGTCAAGGGTCGGTTGGAGCAGTTGGCGGCGTTGCCTGATCCTGGCGCCGACGCCGCTTCAATACAGGCGGCGATCGCGCATGGCGGCCTGCTGCATGACCTGCTGCCGGCGACCGACGCGGTGCTGAAGGCATTGATGGCCGCGGCAACAACCCGCGAGCAGGATGCTGTTCGTGCACTGATCATGAAGCGTCAGTTCGCCGCGCGCGCATCGGCACGCCAGTACCGTGTTCTACTTTACGCGACCTCACTGCTGCTGCTCGGTGCGCTGGTGTACCTCGGACTGCAATTGCGGGCACGCGCGATCGCGCTGCGGCGACGCGCCGCATTCGAGCACGTGATCGCTGGTGTCTCAATGCGCTTCATCAATGCGCAGCCGCACAGTATTGACGCCGAGATAGCACGCGCTCTTGCCGACATGGCGGAGTGTGTCGGTTGTGACCGTGCCTATTTTGTGTCGAGCGGTGCCGCGCCGCGGCAGCACGTCTGGTGCAGACCGGGCATAAGTTCTCCACCGGACTGGCCGCGGCGCGCGATGGAGTTGACGGCCCGGTTTGAGCCGTCTGCCGATGGAATTATCCACGTTCCGCGCGTCGACCGCCCGCCGACCGGGGAGAATCAGGAGGTCTGTGTCGCGCTTGGTCTGAGCGGATGGGCGTGCGCTACGAGCGTCACCAAGGAAGGTGCCACCGTCGCCCTGGGGTTCGGCGCGATCGATCGAGCCTGTCGTATCACCGCCGCCGGCGAACTCAGCCTGCTCCGAATGGCGCTTGATACGATCGTGTATGCGCTGGAGCGGCATTACATGGAGAACGAACGCTCGCGGCTGGAGACACGCCTGCAGCAGGCCCGCCGCATGGAAACAGTGGGCACGTTCAGCAGTGGTATTGCCCATAACTTCAACAATATTTTGGGTGGCATTCTCGGCCATACCGAGGTGGCGGAAGAACATCTCGCTTCAAATGCCAAATCGCGGCGCAATCTGGATGCGATCCGGCGAGGCGCGGAGCGGGCGCGGGATCTGGTCGATCAGATTCTTGCCTTCGGACGTCGGCGCGAGGGGAGGCGGGAACCGGTTTGCGTCAAGGCGTTGGTCGCGGAAGCGAAGTCGCTACTCGCACCATCGTTGCCTGCCGATATCGAAATCACGGTGAGCGAAACGTCCGAGACGGCAGTCGTTTCGGCGGAGCCCGCGCAATTGCAGCAGGTAATCCTGAATATCTGCAACAATGCCGCCCAGGCAATGGACAAGTGTGGTGTCATCGAGATTCAGATCGGGACCCGGGAGATGACCGATACGGCGATGATTGGCCGGATCGGGAGCAATCCCGGTCGCTTTGTCGTGGTCTCGATTTCAGATTCAGGGCGTGGCATGGACGAGGCGACGCTGTCGCGTATTTTTGAGCCATTCTTTACAACGCGTCCAAATGGCAATGGTTTTGGGCTCGCCACCGCACGCGACATTGTTTTGGAGCACGATGGCACGTTGGAAGTGCAAAGCGCCCCGGGGGCCGGAACACGTTTCGACATCTGGCTTCCATCCGTCCCGTCTCTTGCGCCGATATCCATTCAGCGTGCATCCGGCTCCGCTGATCGCGGCATCGGTGAAACTGTGCTGGTGCTTGAGGCCGACCGCGAGCGCCTGCTGCGGCACGAGGAAATTCTGGCGGCACTCGGTTATGAGGGAGTCGGCTTCACCGGGTCGCAGGAGGCCGTGCAGGCCTGTGCGGCGCGCGCACGCTTCGACGCGGCGCTCGTGTGCCACCAACCCGGCGCGAGCTTTGCCCTCGATTTCGCTACCACTTTGCATGAGCTCGCGCCCAGCCTGCCGATCGTCCTGGCGACGACTTCGGCACGGGACCTGGATGCGCAATTGCTTGCAGCTTCCGGCGTTTCCGAAGTCGTCCATCATCCGTTGACGTCTGCAGAACTGGCCAGCGCCTTGTCACGCTGCCTACGAACTCAGTAAGGCCGCGGCGGCTGTCGTAGATCAGTTCGCCAACCGTTCCAGGTAAAAGGCCTCTCCCAGACAAATCAATGCGTACTTGCGAGTTCCCCCTCGAACTAGCCAAGAGCCATTTCGCTCTATTCTGTTCGTCGCCATTCTTTCTACACTTAGCCACATGGATCTCCTGTCTGGCCCGTGGTCCAAAACCGGTCCATTTTCTGTGGAACTTAAGACCATGATGGTAAAATATAATTTAATGGTGATTTGCTTGCTATTGTCACCATAACTGCAGCAGACGAAGCCTTGAACTACAGCAGACGAAGCCTTGGCGCGGAATGGGGTCGAGCCGGAGGAGGTTGAGCGTGTCTGTCAAATGAACTCACTCGAAGAGCGGACGATGGGGGAAAATGACGCGTCACCAGATTTCGCTTCTCCAACGTCAAGCGATGATGCCGCGACTTGAGACTTATCGCATCGAGTGTGGGGCTATCTTTCGTCTTCTGGTTTGCCCGGGCCATGAAACGCTGATGTTTGATCGCTGAACCGTACCTGCTGGAGTTGTGCTAGAATGAACTTCGTTGAGTATCCAATTGGCGCAGGCGCGACCGCCTCGGCGCATAGGGGCGATAGGGGCGTTGGTACTCTGAAATGTTTTCGTTCACCCTCGCTTTCCGATGTCGTCGAGGCAATCTGGGAATGCGACATTCCGGACGGGGATCTCGCAAAGACGCTTACAATCAAGTGCGCCCCAGGCACCGCGCTCCAGTTAATCGGTCAATATCGAACGCCGGCGAAAATATATCAACGCACGGAGCTCCTGCCGACAAAGTGCGCGACTAACATCCAGTCTCATGCTGTTACCCTGCGTCCCACAGGCGCACTTGGCATCGTCATTGTTCGTCTTAGATCTGACGCCGCAAGCCGCATAGTTGAAGCTCCGCTCAGGGAGTTCGCAAACGCCAAGCTCGATCTTGGAGATCTATTCAGCGCTTGCGAAGTGGCCATGTGTGACGACATGCTTGCAGCGGCGAAGACAAGCGAAGAACGGATCGCTGGTGTCCAGGCCTTCTTGCTTCGACATCTTCGTCCCCATACCGACAGTCTCGCCAACCGCGCGGCGCTGTATCTCGGGAAAGATCCAACCATGCAGATGAGCTCCCTCGCTGCAAAGCTGGGCTCTAGTTCACGTCATCTTTCGCGTGCCTTCAATGCTGCTTTTGGTATCAGTCCAAAGCGATTTGCGCGGCTGGCCCGCTTTCAAAAAATCCTCGTGGAACGACGGAGCGGCCGGTCATGGGCGCAGGTCGCCCACGCCTGTGGCTTGACCGATCAGGCACACCTCGTCAACGAATTCCAGGACATCGTTGGCGAAGCGCCGAGAGATTTCTTCACCCACGAGCTTCGCATCGGTGCAGAAGGAATGGGCGAAGCCAACCTCATCATCCAGCGCGCCGGTCCAACGGATCGTTTCGTCGCAGATAGTTGAAGCGGGTGTCCGAAACCGCCAAGACCGGTTGCGAAGAGCTCACCAAGCTGAGGCTGGATTTGGTCGATTTCAGCAAGGTGACATATGATGTGGGGTCGAATAGAAGAGGTTGCCGTAGTAACAGGCGCAGCGGAGACGCGGCGCAGCCGTTCATCCTCGATCCAGAATCGAAGCAGCAACGGCGAGTACGTCGCCACCAGAAATTCAGGTCATGTCCTCTTCATCGAGGACGACCCGGCTACGCGCCAGTCGGTCGCCAGCTTCTTCGGAGAGCACAACATGCCGGTCTGCGCCGTGGCCGGCCGGCACGAATTTGGCCGACATTTCGCTGGCAGCAATCCGAGCCTGGTTATTCTGGACCTGCGCCTGGGCCAGGAGGATGGCCTGGTCCTGCTGAGGGAAATCCGGTCGCGCTCCGACGTGCCGATCATCGTCACGACCGGCGACGGACGCGACGAGATCGATCGGGTCGTCGCCCTCGAACTCGGGGCCGACGACTATGTGACCAAGCCGTTTAGCCTGAGAGAGTTGCTGGCGCGCGTCCGGGCCGTGCTAAGGCGACAGACGCTCGGGCAGGCG
Source organism: Bradyrhizobium sp. LB13.1 (assembly GCF_054056815.1). Classification (NCBI taxonomy): domain Bacteria; kingdom Pseudomonadati; phylum Pseudomonadota; class Alphaproteobacteria; order Hyphomicrobiales; family Nitrobacteraceae; genus Bradyrhizobium; species Bradyrhizobium sp. LB13.1. Next base: position 2,468,620 of record NZ_JBSRYQ010000001.1, read on the forward strand.
GCGCGCGCGCGCGACCCTGAACGGGGTGGATTCAGGTTCGGTGGCTGGCAGCTCGATCGCCGCGTACGGCGAGTCACCGACCCGAAGGGCCATCCCGTGTTGCTGACCAAGGGCGAATACGTTCTGCTCGTCGCCTTCCTCGAGGCACCGCAAAGGCCACTCTCGCGCGAGCAGCTGCTGCAGGCGACCAAAATCCACGAAGACATTTTCGATCGAAGCATCGATGTTCAGGTTATGCGTCTCAGACGCAAGCTGGAGACCGACCCGAGCGCGCCGCGCATCATCAAAACCGAACGTAGCATCGGCTATCTCTTCGCACTGCTTGTAGATCCGTTCTAAAGGAAGCAGCACGGCGGGCGCAGGACGCCGCAAGCGGTCACGGAAAGCTGAAGCAGGTGTCTGAAAACGCCAAGACGATTTTCGCGGAGATCGCTAAATGCTGTCCGGGATTTGGTCAATTTCAGCAGTGGCGGCATGATGAGTACAGCAGAACGAGTTGCCATAGTAACGGGTGCGTCTCAGGGAATCGGCGCCGGAATAGTCCGGCAACTACTCGCCAAGGGCTACGGTGTGGTCGCCTGTTCACGAAAGATCGCGACCACCGGCCAGCCGAATCTGGTCGAAGTTGCCGGCGATATCTCACAGCCGGAGACAGCCTCGTTGGTTATCCAAACAGCGAAAGAGCGCTTCGGGCGCGTGGACACCCTGATCAACAACGCCGGTGCCTTCGTGCCCAAGCCCTTTACGGAGTACACCGAGAGCGACTTTGCGACGCTCTTACAAGTAAATCTCGGAGGCTTCTTTCACGTCTCGCAGAGGGCGATCGCCGAAATGCGTCGTCAGGCGAACGGGCACATCATCAACATTACCTCCAGTCTCCTGGCTGAGCAGCCATTGAAGGGCCTGCCGGCGGCTTTGACGGCGATCACCAAGGGTGGGATCAACGCAGTGACGCGGTCCCTCGCCATCGAATATGCGGACAAGGGTATCCGGGTGAACGCGGTGGCTCCCGGGGTGATCCGGACTTCGATGCATGCGATCGATACGCATGCGTTCCTTGCAACCTTACATCCATTGGGCCGCATCGGCGAGATTCAGGAGATCGTCGACGCGGTCCTCTATCTCGAAGATGCAGCCTTTGTCACCGGCGAAATTTTGCACGTCGATGGCGGCGCCAACGCAGGGCGCTGGTGATCCAGTCAAAGTCTCCGATTAATCGAACTAGCGCGAAGAAGAAAAATGAGCATCTATCCTCGATCAATTACCGAGCTGTTCGAAATTGAACTGCCGATCATTCAGGCGCCCATGCTGGGCATTGTTACGGCTGAGATGATCATCGGCGTTGCAGAGGCCGGCGGGCTTGGTTCGCTTCCCGCTTCCCACCTGGGTGCGGAGGAGGCTCTGAATATATTCTCCGAGATACGACGGCGGACGTCGAAGCCCATCAATGTGAACTTTCTTTGCCATGAATCGCCGGCCAGGAATTCGGCGTGCGAAGATGCCTGGGTTCAGTGTTTAACACCGTACTACGCCGAGCTCGGCCTTGTCTTCGACGCAGGTCGCCCCAGCATGCTTGTTCCGGCATTCGGGAGTGCTCATTGCGCGCTTCTGGAAGAGATCACACCGGAGGTCGTCAGCTTTCACTTCGGCCTTCCGCCCAGGCACCTTCTCGATCGTGTGCGCAAGACCGGCGCGAAGATCGTGTCGTCGGCAACTACCGTCGAAGAAGCGGAGTGGCTTGAGGAAGCCGGTTGCGATGCCATCATTGCTCAAGGGCTTGAAGCAGGCGGACATCGGGGAACGTTCCTCCGCCACAAGATCGACGCGCAGGTCGGCGCGATGGCTCTGGTGCCGCAGGTTGTTGACGCAGTGAAAGTACCGGTCATAGCCGCCGGCGGCATCGGCGATCCCCGGGGAGTTGCAGCTGTATTCGCATTGGGCGCCTCGGCGGTACAGGTCGGCACTGCATTTCTCTTCTGTGAGGAGGCGAATGTTTCTCCTCTGTACCGACAGGCAGTGAGAGCTGCGCGACCGGAGCAAACATTGGTCACAAACGTCTTTACCGGGCGTCCGGCGCGCGTGTGCGAAACGCGAATCGTTCGAGAACTCGGTCCAATCGCGAAGAATGTACCGGCTTTCCCTCTGGCCGCGACTCCGCTTGCTCCGCTACGCGCCGCATCTGAACCGCATGGGTGCACAGACTTCATGCCGTTGTGGTGCGGTCAGGCTGCGCGGCTAAGCCCGGAACTGTCAGCCGCCGAGCTGACAAAATGGCTGTCGAAGCCGTACCAGCGGCCCTTCTAGGTTCAAGATAGATGCACCCTCGAAGATCAAATCGGTCAATGAATATGTGTGCGCCAACGAAGCTCTTCGATGCTTTCCAACTCGGCCCGTTCGCCCTGTCCAATCGGGTAGTAATGGCCCCCTTGACTCGTAACCGCGCACAGCCGCACGGGTTGATGCCAAGCCCGCTTGCTGCCGAGTATTACTCGCAGCGTGCCTCAGCCGGTCTCATTATCACAGAAGCAAGCCAGATATCGCCGCAGGGTCAGGGCTATCAGGACACGCCCGGCATTCATTCGAAGGAACAGGTCTTGGGCTGGCGGCGCGTCACAGACTCCGTACATGTACGCAGCGGCCGGATCTTCCTCCAGCTCTGGCATGTCGGACGCATCTCGCACAGCTCTCTGCAGCCGGGCGGTGGCGCGCCAGTTGCACCGTCTGCGATCTGTGCCAAAGCCAAGACTTTCGTTAACGGCACATTCATGCAGACCTCCAGGCCGCGCGCGCTCGAGCTTTGGGAAATTCCCGGGCTGATCGACGACTTTCGCCGCGCCGCGGCGAACGCGCTGGTAGCAGGCTGTGACGGCGTCGAGATCCATGGCGCCAATGGCTATCTGCTCGACCAGTTCGCAAAGGACGGGGCAAACAAGCGCACGGACGGCTATGGCGGTTCGATCGAGAACCGTGCAAGATTGTTGCTGGAAGTTGCCAGGGCGGTCGCGTCCGAAGTCGGGGCCGATCGCACCGGCATCCGCCTCTCGCCGCTAACGCCGGTCGCAGATGGTTCGGACTCCAATCCGCAACCTCTCTTCGATCACATCGTCGAGCAGCTCGACGCGCTGAAACTTGTCTATATCCACGTAATCGAGGGTGCGACGGGCGGTCCCCGCGACATCGCGCCCTTCGACTACGGAAGCCTGCGCCGACGCTTCAACCAGACCTATATCGCCAACAACGGCTATGATTTCGAACTGGCGACCAAGGCGCTCGGGACTGGTACGGCCGATTTGATCTCGTTTGGCAAGGCTTTCATTTCCAACCCTGATCTGGTTGAGCGGTTGAAGAAATGCGCGCCGCTCAGCGCATGGGATGCGGCGACGTTCTATGGAGGCACCGCGGAGGGTTATACCGATTACCCAACTTTAGCTGGGGTCGCCGGGGAGAGGCCGGCTTTGCAGCATTGCGACACGCTGAGTACAGCGACGCGGATGCGGCCTCGTCTTCTCGGCAACCAACGAAATGGCCATTCAATGGAAGATGCCTCACGTTCGACTTCGGCGTCACAAGATATGCTTCGCATGATTACTGGATATTGGGTTACCCAGATCGTGCGCGGTGCGGCGTGCTACTCGCTCGCGGATCATCTCGAACGTCAGCCAATGACGGTCCGCGAATTTGCCGTTGCCGAAGGTCTCGACGAACTGGCTACGGGACGTTTCCTGACAGGCTGCGCCGGGCTCGGAATGATCAAGCTCGAGGGAAACCGGTACTTCACCACTGAACTGCTTCAGACCCTGCGCAAGGACATTCCGGGCTCTCTAAGTGGCTTTGCCTTGTCGCAAGCAGCTCCGGGCCACTGGTTGCCATGGGGACGGTTCACGGATGCGCTCAAGACCGGCGAACGGCAGACGCTTGTCACCTTAAAGGCGGAGATCTGGGACTACTATAAGGCAGTCCCGGATGAGGGTGCCGCCTTCACCGAGGCGATGACCAACCTGACCGCTACCGTATCCGACGCAGTTGCCTGCCTGCTGGACACGACGCGCTTCACTCAGGCAGTAGATGTCGGGGGAGCGGCAGGAGCGTTCCTCTACTCCCTCATGCGTGCGAATGCCGCTCTGAAAGGCATCGTGTTCGATTTGCCAAACGTGGTGACAAGTGCAACTTTCGCCGCCAATGAGGCCGGACTTGCAAAGCGTGTCAGGGTCGTTGGAGGAGACTTCTTCGAGAGCGTGCCTGAAGGCGATCTATACCTGCTCAAATACATCCTGCACGATTGGGGTGATGAAGAATGCCTGACGATTCTGCGGAATTGCCGACGAGCCGCGAAAGCCGGCGCGCGTCTGGCGGTTGTCGAGCAGCTCCTTGAGCCAGGAACTCGATCGCTGTTCACGCCTCTTATGGATCTCAACATGCTTGTTATGGTCACCGGGCGTGAACGCACCCTGGAGGAGTATCAGAGACTACTCTCCGAATCCGGCTTTGGCCAGATATCGATCACACGCACCGACTCTCCGATGATGGTCCTCACTGCCGAGGCAGTATGAAGCTGGTCCCGCAACGGCGTCGAGCCGTCCATTGTGGCCGACACTGTTCCTCCCACGTCGAAAGCCCTTGCGGCGACAGTCCGCACGTGAAGTGAAACCATGTCCTACAATTTTCTGGTGGCCTCTTGGGGAGGTCCTGGCCATCTCGGCCCGACTCTGACCGCAGCGAGGCAGTTGCGCGCGAATGGTCATGGCGTTCGCTTTATCGCGCGTGCGGACGCGCGTGAGTCGGTGGAGGCGGCAGGCTTCGGCTTTGCCACTTGGCAGCGGGCGCCGCGTGTCTCGCCCATTGCCCAGACCAGCGATCCTCTTGAGAACGCATATGATAACCTCCTTTTTGGTCCGGCCGCCGCGCGGGGTGCAGACACGCTAGATGAAATTAGGCGCGCCCCAACTGACGGTTTGTTGACCGATACCGCTCTCGTTGGCTCCGTGCTGGCTGCGGAGGCCGCTTGCATTCCTTGTGCACTGCTTTCGCCGACGATCAGCTTGCGACCATTACCAGGTGTACCGCCGATCGGCAGCGGTTTGCCGATGCCTCGTACGCCTGCACAGCGTATACGGGTCGAGGCTGCAAATAGCAGATTCATCGGAGCCATGAATGAATGGCTGCCGATGCTGAACGAGGCACGGGCGAGCCTGAAGCTTGCGCCTTATGGCCATGTGCTGGAGCTGTTCGATCGGCCCGCCCGGTTCCTATTAGCAATGAGCGCAGCATTTGATTTTCCTGCCGTCTCCCTGCCCAGCAACGTTCGGTATATTGGACCCTTGTTAGATTCTTCAGATTGGGCAAAGCCGTGGAATTTCTCCTGGTCCCACGGGTCTGATCGCCCTCGCGCATTGGTTTCTTTCAGCACAACGAATCAAGACCAAGCCGATGTACTGCAACGTGCTGTCAACGCAATCGGATGCATCAGGATGGAAGCCGTTGCAACGCTAGGACCTGCTCTAAAGGATATCAACCTGCATGCGCCGGCGAACGTAACCCTCTTGCCCAGCGCTCCGCATGATGCGGTCATGAAGCAGGTCTCACTAGTCGTGACTCATGGCGGCCACGGCACGGTAAGTCGTGCGCTCTTGCACGGATTGCCGCTTTTGGTCATGCCAATGGGACGCGATCAGGGCGACATCGCCGCGCGTGTGGAAGCCTGCGGCATCGGGTTGATTGTGGCGCCAACCGCGCCCGAAACGGAAATTTCCGCCGCAATCAACTGCCTGATCGAGGGGCCGCAATTCCGCGCCGCGGCCCGCAGATTGCGAGATATTATTGCCGCCGAGATCGGCAAGAGCAGTCTCGTTAGCGAGCTGGAACACGTCGTCCATGCCTGCCGGCACTGCGCGGGGCTTAAGTAGGGTTTCTCAAAAAAGGCTTGTGTGTTCCTCGCGGAGCCACTCATCGATGCTTTCATCCTGCAGGCGCTTCGGCAGCAGGGGGACGATGGCGAACAGAAGAGTGCATGACGCGATGAATTACGCTCGCTAAATCAGATTCTTGACGCTTCGGACGCCCCTTCCGGTTTCCGGACACTCCGGGTTTGAACTGTGAAGCTCTCAGTCGCACGACATCCAGAGATCCGTTTCAGCTGTTGCCAGCGCCCGGCAGAATCAAAGCGTGAAGCCAAGAATAGGCAGCTGGTGTCCACAGTTGTCGGAAGCGCGCCCAGCCATGGCACGTCCAACGAGACGGTTCGCGTGCGCGCAGTGACGGAAGCTCAGTCGCGAGCGGCGGCGAACCCATACCGAAGGTCACCATGGAGAGGCTGTTCGAGCCATTCTTTCGGGGCGAGATGCGAGCCAGTCGGCAAGGTCTTGCCCTGAGTCTTCAGATTGCGCGCAGATAGCTAAGCCCATGACAGTACGCTCGACCGTAAGCTCAACAAGCGAGGAGACTCGCTTCACCTTTTGATTCCGCTTCGATAATCTATAGATAAGGGGCTTTACGGTGACCCTTGGCGATCACGCAGATGGGATGGCTTCGGATATGATGACCGCCCTTAGCGGATTCCACTAGGCCTGTTCTGCGCCGGTTGGGGGACTCAGGGTCGTGAGCGTCTGGCGATGGAGCCCACCAAATGCTGTCGGGCCCCGGAACCGAACCGTGTGTTCGGAGTTAAATGTTTTGGCCATGGAGCCCGTCTCATCCCCCAGTCCAGATTCGACGAACTCGACGATACTCGCCGCCTCCAGCTGCTTATAGACGCAATCGTCGATTACGCGATCTACATGATCGACGTGGACGGCACGGTACGCAGCTGGAACTCCGGTGCGAAGCGCTTGAAGGGCTACTCGCCTGAGGAAATCATCGGCAAATCGTTTGCATCGTTCTACACGCCCGAGGATACAGCCAAAGGACTGCCAGAACAGGCCTTGAACGTCGCTGGGCGGACCGGTCGGTTCAGCGCGGAGGGATGGCGTGTCCGCAAAGACGGAAGTCGGTTTTGGGCTTCGGTCGTCATCGATGCGGTCCGGGACGAAAGCGGTCACTTGGTCGGCTTTGCCAAGGTTACGCGAGATATTACCGAGCGACAGCAGGCTCACGAAGAGCTCCTTGCTAGTGAGGGGCGTTACCGCCAATTGATCGAGGCGGTGGTCGATTACGCCATCTTTCAAGTAGACCCGCTCGGTCACGTGACGACTTGGAATCCCGGCGCGCAGCGGATCAAGGGCTACACCCCGCCAGAGATCATCGGACGACATTTCAGCGCTTTCTACACGCCCGAGGATGTGGAGCTTGGCGTTCCGCAAAGTGCGCTTTCCGAGGCGAGGGAGCATGGTCGGTTCGAAACCGAAGGGTGGCGCATGCGGAAGGACGGGAGTCGCTTTTGGGCGTCGGTCGTCATCGATCGCATCAACGACGACGCTGGCAACATTGTGGGATTTGCCAAGGTCACTCGTGACGTCACGGACCGGAAGAGAGCTCAGGACGAGCTCAAGCAGGTTCAGCAGCAACTGGCCGCATCTCAGAAGCTAGAAGCCGTGGGGCAACTCAGCGGCGGAATCGCGCATGACTTCAACAATTTGCTCATGATCGTCATCGGCAATCTGGAGACAGCTGAGCGGCACGCCCCCAAGGCAGCCCCAAATTTGGCTCGTGCATTGGCGAATGCGAAGCGCGGGGCTCAAAGAGCCGCGGCGCTCACCAGCCGCTTGCTCGCGTTCTCTCGACGACAGGCCCTCGACCCGAAACCTATCGACCTGAACAATTATATCAACGGACTGCAGGAGTTCCTCCAGCGCACGCTTGGGGAACGCATCGAAGTTCAGACCGTCGGAAGTGCCGGGTTATGGCATATCGAAGCCGATCCGAACCATCTCGAGTCGGCAATCGTCAATCTTGCAATCAATGCACGTGACGCGATGCCCAATGGCGGAAAGCTTACCCTGGAGGCCGCCAACATCTCCGCAGACGAGGAGTATTGCCGGCTCAATCCTGAACTGATCCCAGGCCAATACGTCGCAATTTGCGTCACGGACACCGGCAGCGGGATGGCGTCAGACGTTCTAAGTCACGTTTTTGAGCCGTTCTTTACCACGAAGGAGCCGGGGCAAGGCACCGGCCTTGGTCTGAGCCAAGTCTATGGATTCGTCAAACAGTCAGGAGGGCACGCAAAGATCTACAGCGAAGTGGGCCAGGGCACCAGCATCAAGATGTACTTCCCACGCTTCGCCGGGAATGCGCAATTGTTGGAGAGCACAGCGGAAGACCTTTCTCCTGAGGGTGATAAGTTCGAAACCGTTCTCGTCGTTGAGGACGATGCAGACCTTCGCACCTATATTTCCGACGTTCTGCGAGATCTCAACTATCGCGTCCTCTCTGCCCGCAGCGCTCAAGCGGCTTTGACCATTTTGCTGCAAGAGGATTCGAAGGTCGACCTTCTGCTGACGGATGTTGTCATGCCAGGCATCAATGGGCGCGAGTTAGGCAAGCGTGCGCAGCAAATGAGACCTGAGTTGAAGATCCTGTACATGACCGGTTATTCGCGCAACGCCGTGGTTCACCAGGGAAGGCTCGACGAGGGGGTCAATTTGCTGGAAAAACCGATATCTCAGGCAAAACTCGCGTTACGCGTGCGAGAAATTCTCGACCAGAACAGTTGAATTCGGCCTCTGCCCACCTAGCGGACTCGAGCATTTCGGCGGCTCGCCGCAGACGAACCTGCACCCAGAGAATTGGGCGAACTGACATCAGCGGCGGCTGCGGAATGACTGCAATGGACCAGCTGTGCTCGCACGCCTGACCCATAGCTGACGCCCCCATCAAAGTTGGATCAGCAGCCGCTGTTAATGTAGCCCGATACTCTTTTGGCGTCGAACGACTTACAGCGCTTCTCCGGTGCATGAGTCCGGATGGCCCTTCTTGGACCTGATCTGACGCTGCATAGCATCCGCAGCATAACCAAAAGCGACTTCCGCTGGCGTATTCGCTCCGAGTGTTGGCGATCGCGCTCATTACTGGACTCAGCCGCATCGGCATTGCCTTGCGCTGCTGCGTTCTCTGTGTTTTTGAACGGGCTCTCGACAGGGGGCCGCCTCAAGTAATCCCTCGAGTAGGGGACCAAAATGGCCACGCTACCCTTTGGGACGGGATGGTCCGACCGTACGCATTCCCGCAGAGTCATTTTAGGAAACGAGTTTAGGACGTTTCTTAGGATAGCCCAAATTTCCGCCATCAATTGCGTGAGGTCCACCAGTTTCAATCGACAGCCGCAGACGTCTCCAAAAAGTACAAGGAGAAGCCAGAGGCTCTCTTCACCGGATACAATCCGTTTGAAGAACAGGAGATAAGCAGGTCCGCGGCCACATCGGCAACGCCGCAAGTTTCTAACGAAAGAAAAAGCAATCTTAACCAAGCGGCTTTTTGGATACATCGGCGCGATCCGTCCGAACCGGTGGTACTTCCCCATCCAGCCATTCCTGCTCTTCGGCCAAAGACCGCCACGCCTGTTCCATGCGCCGGTACCGCTTGTAAGCCGGGCTATCCCTGGAGGGCTCTCCTTCTGCGAGCATGGCGCAGTTATCGGCGTTCTCCTGGTAGATCTCTGATGGCTTCATGACTAGCTCCTCCGCCGGGAAAGTAGTCAAGGGCCGTAAAAATTAGACAACCGGGCGGTTCTGGAAGTTTGCCGAAATGGTAACAATTCAGAAAGAAGACTAACGCAGTCCACCCCCGGCGAATTGGCGCTCAAAGAAGATACCGGTACGGCTTACGCCCTACTGCAACTAATCAACTTGGTCGTTGAGCGCCGTATCGCTACTCCCGAATTCTGGGCCGCGTGCGGATGGCGATGCTAAGTGCCTCCCGTTGACATTGTGAGGCCGCTCGGTCCGGAACCGCCGCCGCTTCAAAGAAAGCCGATTTGAGCGTGGCTGGACAGCGGACGTTAGCCATAGCTGGACCCGGAATATGGACGAGGGTTCTCTGTAGCCAAGCGAGGATGCGGCGGAAGTTGTAGCCGACGGCTGAGAGGACGATTTGGCGGCAGTTAGCAGCGGCCGAGGTGCCCTTCGGCCTTGGGGTTCGTGCGGCTGATCCGATTGCATCAAGCCGTTGTATGAAAACGGGGTAACTGCAGGCAATTGAGGTCTAGTGTATCTACCGCCGTATGAACCCATGCGTAACCTCAGGAGTTCGTGTGCAGTATCTGTTTCGCTGCCAACCCGGAGACGCGGCATGGCAAAAACACGTCACGGAATTGCTCTGGACAAAAAACATCAAGAACAGCTCTAGTCGATAAGTATCGCGCGCAAGATCCCATCTCAAACAAAATACCCGGATCCGGCCCCGAAAGTAACGAAGTCGGCAAAGTCCCAGAGCCCGAGGGCAAACAACGCGATCCTGCTGAAAAGAAATAGCGCGCTGCCAATCCGGCGCTGCTCTGCCGGAGATGCGGTCGTGCAATTCCGTGCAGCCCATGTCGACGCGGAGGGCCAGGTTCTCGCGGGAGAATACGTTCGCGAAGCTTAATCTTCGGGTTGAAGGACCAAAGAAAGAGGCCGCCAACTGAGGCGGCCTTACTTATCTGCTTCCGGATGGAGCGCCAGCTTCTGAGTTTGATGTTCCAGAGCCAGAACGTCGAGGGCCTCATTCGTTAGTCTGTCATTTACCCGCGCGGCGATCCTCCTGAAATGCCGGAGCTTCTCATCCAGTTGAAGGCATCTGTTGCACATAAGCGTCGAGGCCTGCTACCGGCCATAACTAACAAATGTTAATTTTGTTCCACTGACTTGGGAAGAGGCGAGCACCGGTTACTGGGGTATTGGCCTGTTACGACCTCATTGACCTGGAGAGTGCCGAGCAAATCCGACGTACCGCCGAAGCTCGCCTAGCAGTCGGGGAATGCTCGGGGTCAACGGCAGCTACGACAGAAGCTCCGCGGCCGGATGAATTAAGGCCGCCTCAGCTTGGCGGGCTCTGCGCTCTTGGCCCGTTGCCGCCTTCGCTTACAGAGCCGCCATGTCCGCGTTCAGGAGATAAGCCGACCCAAGTCAAGTTGCTGTGGAAATCAGCCTGGGACCCGAAGAGGTGATGTTCGCGCAGCCGCGGTTCGTGATCCGCTCTGGATCTGTCGCCGAGTTGTTCTTGTGCGCCCGGTGCTGGCCTGCCGAACTCAGTCCTCGCTTTGATTTGAGCTCGGACCTAATTCAGCCCTGCAAAAATTGGTTGCACTGGTTGGAACAGTGGGTAAATTATTGTGCATCAGAGTAGCGCCCATGAGTGCTGGCTATGGCGCAGTATCGCCTCTATCGCTTTGATAAAGAAGGCCACATTCAGGGGTCCCCCGTGATCGTCGAGTGCGAAGATGATGACGCTGCCATTGTCCAAGCCAAGCAATATGTGGACGGCGTCGCAATACAAGTATGGGACCGCGCCCGTCGAGTAGCCGTATTGCCGTCCGTAGATTGAGGCCGCCTCAGTTTGCAGGCCGCTTTTTCTCAGATGTGGCGGTGACTTGCCGCCCGTACTGCGGAACCAAATGGCGCGCCATACGTTAGGGTGGGTTCCGCGGACCGCAGAGGCGTCCGCCAATGTTCATTTGAAATAAGCGAGGCCCGTATCGGGCCGTCGCTCCTCTCGCCCCGAGAGCCGAGCGCCTCATGTCAAACGTCGAAGAATTCCCGCTGTCCGCCCGCCAAAGGCCCACGGAGTTCGAAGCGCTGGTCGCGGCCGGCCGCGCCGCGCTCGATGCCATTCCCGGCGCTGTCTATCTTTGTGACGCGGAAGGACTGCTCGTCGCCTACAACACCGAGGCCGTGGAATCGTGGGGGCGAACACCTGACCCTGCCAAGCAGGAGCGCTTCTGCGGTTCGCATCAGCTCTACCTCCTCGATGGAACTCCGCTGGCCCATGCCGACTGCCCCATGGCCGCGGCGGTTCGTCTGGGAACGCCGACCGCAATGCCGAAGTCATAATGGCCCGGCCGGATGGCTCTCGCTTCGCGGCCCTGCTCAACATCCGGGCGTTGCGCGATCAAGCTGGCCGCATCCAAGGCGCCATAAATTGCTTCCAGGACATCACCGGACGCAAGCAGGTCGAGGAGGAAGTCCGCCGGGAGACGCAGGACCTGGAGGACTTTTTCGATAATGGGGCGGTGGGCCTTCATATCGTCAGCGGAAAAGGGATTATCCTTCGTGCCAACAAAGCTGAGTTGGATCTGCTTGGGTACAGGCGCGAGGAGTACATTGGTCGCCACGTCGCCGAGTTTCATGTCGACGCGCCGGTGATCGGCGATATCCTTCACCGTCTTTCATGTGGCGAGCCCCTCGGTCGGTATCCTGCGCGGCTGCGGGCGCGTGATGGCTCTGTCAAGCACACGCTGATTACGTCGAACAGCCGTTTTGTGGACGGCAAGTTCGTCAACACGCGCTGCTTCACCATTGACGTCACCGAACTGCATGCTGCCGAAGAGGCGCGCCGAGCTAGTGAAGCCCGGCTCGCGGCAACTTATGAGGCCGCCAGCGTCGGCATCTCCGAAACCGACGAGAACGGCCGCTTCTTGCGGGTGAATGATTCCCTCTGCCGCATCTCTGCGCGCTCGCGCGACGAGCTGTTGCGGATGACCTTCTTCGACTACACCCATCCCGACGACCAGACCGAGGACGCTGAGTTCTACGCGCGGCAGGTCCGTGGCGACATCGACAACTACACGATTCGCAAGCGCGCACTGCGGCCTGACGGGTCCGTGCGCCATCTCGACATTTTCAGCTCGTCGGTGCGGGATTCGGCAGGCCGATTCCTTTATGGCGTGCGCGTCGCCCAGGATGTCACCACCACCAAGCAACTGGAGGACCGCCTGCGCGACGGCGAGCAACGCATGCGCGATCTCCTCGAGGCGCTGCCAGCAGCCATTTACACGACGGATGCCGAGGGTCGCATCAATTTCTACAATCGGGCGGCGGTCGAGATGGCGGGCAGAACGCCGCAGCCGGGCGACGAATGGTGTGTGACCTGGAAACTCTATTGGCCCGACGGCACGCCACTGCCGCACAATGAGTGCCCGATGGCCGTCGCGCTGCGCGAAAACCGTGAGGTCCGCGGTGCCGAAGCGGTGGCCGAACGCCCGGACGGCAGACGCGTACCCTTTATTCCTTATCCGACGCCCCTGCGAGACGCCGCGGGAAATCTGGTCGGCGCCATCAACATGCTGGTCGATATCAGCGAGCGCAAGCGCGCCGAGAACGCCCAAAAGATCTTAATTGACGAGCTCAACCATCGTGTGAAGAACACTCTGGCCACCGTGCAGTCGCTCGCGAGCCAGACCGCGCGCCACGCCGCCGACCTGCAGGAACTTCCTGCCAAGGTTCACTGGGCGGCTGCTTGCGCTTGCCCGCGCGCATGACCTGCTCACCAGGCGAAATTGGCAGGAGGCACCTTTAGAAAGGCTGGTCTACGATATCGTTGCTCCGGTGTCGGGCGGACGCGTGACGACGCAGGGGCCCCACGTCGATCTGGATGCCCGAACGGCGCTGAGCATCACCATGGTGCTCAACGAACTTCTGACCAACGCTGCAAAATACGGCGCACTCTCGGTGCCAGACGGGGCTGTGTCCCTCACTTGGCGGCTTGGCCCGAACGAACTGTCGCACAACACGGTGGAGTGCGAGTGGCGCGAACGTGGCGGGCCACTGGTTTCGCCACCCAAGCGGCGCGGCTTCGGCACGCGACTGATGGAGCGTTGCGTCGAGCATGACCTCGCCGGCGAGTTCGATCTGGTGTTCGAGCCGGAGGGCACCCGCTGCCGCATGGTGTTTCCCATTGTGCCTGCATCGTCCAATGGTTGAGCTGTCCGGCGCCAGGGTTCTCCTGGTCGAAGATGAGGGATTGGTGGCCCTCATGATCGAAGACATGCTCGAGGAATTGGGGTTGAAGGTGGTCGCCTCGGCCGCCCACGTGCCAAAGGCGTGCGAACTTGCCACAAGGGCATCGTTCGATCTGGCGCTGCTTGACGTAAACCTGGCAGGTGAACGTGTCTTCCCGGTGGCGCGCATCTTGCGCGACCGAAAGATTCCGTTCCTGTTCAGCACCGGTTATGGCGGACCGCCGCTTGAGGAGGAGTTCAGCGATGCGCCCGCGATCGGCAAGCCGTTCTCCATCGATCAATTGAAGGAGCGATTGCAGACTATTCTGGCGCTCCCATAGAAGCCGCGGCTTTGTGCGCCCGCGTATGTTCGCTCACGCATTCGATTTGAATTCACTTTCGATTAGACCACCACACAACCGGACTTGCGTGAAGCTCTCGCGGATAGCCGTGGCAAGTTCTTCGTCGGTCACCGCTAAGCCGCCCGCGCTTCTCCAGCAACTTGGTGAAACAGAATAAAGCGGCATACGTCATCCGCAAGTTCCCAAGCGAAGGTTTCAGTTTCGACATCGGGATCACTTACAAGACTTTCATTTCTGAAGCCGTTCTGCCCTAAGCCGAAGCGACTTTGTGCGTTCTAATTGGATGGACCGCAGCTATGGGTTACGATTTGACCGAGAGCATCAAACGTCAGGACTACACTGACGATCCCGTTTCTCGCGACGTAGGAGATTAGAGCTCCATCATCCGATGGCTGCAGGTTGTCCAGCTCCGAGGCTGGAAATTGCCGAACCCGGTCCATCCAATAGGCGTGGAGGCCCTCTCGGCCAATGATGGCTTTCATGCCGCCACAGCCGCAATGGAGTGTCGCATCCTCAGCATACATTCCAAGGATAGTTTCAATATCGCCAGCGCGGTAGGCGTCGAGCCAATCAACCGCAGCGGCCATTGGGTCGAAGGACATATTCCTCACCTACATGCCGTGATCGACCGCAGATGTAGGATTGGCCTGATGAACGCAAGATCAAATTTAGGAGTTCCGCGTCCGTAGTTCTCCGGGCATCAACGAGTTTCGGCCGAGCAATAGCAATGGAAGTGCCGCTTTCATCCCGTCGAACCAGCAGCTTCAGCTCATGGCCGCCCGTTGCCGACCTCCACTTACACAGCCGCTATGTCTGCCTTCAGGAGATAAGCCGACACCAGGTCAAGTCGGCGCGGAAGTCAGCCTGTGACCCGAATGTATGGTCCGGCCGCGCGTTGCAAGAGGTTTCGTCAACCTGGCAGATGCGGTCTTGCATCAATGTATCCGGCCTCTGATTGGAGCGTGTTGTGCTCCGGGCCATCATGGATATCAGCGCGCATTCGAGCTAATTAGCGGACAGGCCTCGAACGGGCCATTCGGGTCACCAGTGTTCGCATGCGCCGGGAAGACCGATCCTCCATCGTTGTCTCATTCCTCTCGCAGACCTCGGCGGGTAAGGGATGTTGTTACGTCATCGAACGCTCCTCACTTCGCACTGTTCCTTTGCATGTCCGGGATCACGGTTTCCAAGGTGTGGCCGTCATATGGATTGCCGGGCAGCGCCTTCACGTGGGTAACGAACTGGCCGCCCTTGCAGTGCTTGAGGGTGGTGGCAACGCTGACCTTGACGCCGAACTCGTAAGGCCGAT
This sequence comes from Bradyrhizobium sp. LB13.1, assembly GCF_054056815.1. Taxonomy (NCBI): domain Bacteria; kingdom Pseudomonadati; phylum Pseudomonadota; class Alphaproteobacteria; order Hyphomicrobiales; family Nitrobacteraceae; genus Bradyrhizobium; species Bradyrhizobium sp. LB13.1. The sequence goes on from NZ_JBSRYQ010000001.1 coordinate 2,484,137, forward strand.
GGGCCTTGCCTTTGCCGATGCATTCGACTTCCGGTGCATGCAGGGAATAGACCTTCGGCCCGCGTTGACGTTGCTGCTGCTCGCGCACGCGGCGAGCCAGCAACAGCAGCCTGGTGAACGCTGCTTGGAGCCCGCCATTGCCCTCGATCTTGCGCCCGATGTCGCGGATGACGCGGCCGAGGTAGGTGCGCAGCTTCCTGAGCATCCGGTTGGCGCGCTTGAACTGTTTGGCATGGGCATAGCGCTGATGCTGGATCAGGGCGAACTTGCCCACCCGTGCATAGGACTGGCGCAGATTCACCCCATGGCACTGCGCCAGCCGCACCAGCTTCTCGCGCGCCCGGTTCAGAAGCTTGGCATCGGTGGGGAACGTCACGTTCTTGGGCTGCACCGTGGTGTCGATGATCACCCGTGACAGCTCGGACGGCTTGATCGCCATGGTCCTGGTGGCAACCGACAGGCTCTCCTGCAGCAGCGCCTGCAGCCGTTCCTCGCCCATCCGGTTGCGCCAGCGCGTCAGTGACGAGCGATCGAACACCAGCCGGTGCTGGAAGAACTCCTCGCCGCAGAAGAATTGGTAGTAGGGGTTCTCGACCCCAGCGCTCGCACAGCACTTCGTCGGACAGGTCATAGGTGTGCTTGAGGATGGCCAGCCCCGCCATCAATCGCGTCGGCAGTGGCGGGCGGCCCGGGTCATCCGTGTAGACCGCGCCAAACTCCCGTTCCAGGAACTCCCAATCCACCGTGCGCCCCAGCGCCACCAGCGGATGCTTCAGGTCGATGATCTGATCGAGCCGGGACCGGAACAGATCCTGCTCTCCCGTCTCCCGCCGTTCCGGTGGCCGCATCTGGTCCCCCCGCCAAATCGTTCAATGGCGAGTGAATCACAAATCAAATTTGCAAGGAATCCCCTTCGCTGCACCCGATTCCCGGCAAGCTCAATTAGCCCAGTGCGCCGTTTCCAGATTCTAAATCAACGACTTGGGAATTCTTCACGGACGACTAGTCCGAAACTCCTCTGCTCGCATCTGCCAGTACCTAGGCGGGTGCATGCGCTCGATTCCCATCTCCCTCTCCGCCACGTTGCGTCCGGGAACAACTACGCTACAGGCCATTTTGTTCACGTTGGAACGAACAAACCCGCGCTTAGAACGAGCCGTCGGTCTGCGCAGGCTCGTCCACCGGCAGTGGCTGCTAAGGTCGTGTGCTGCTAAGCCGTTGATCGGTTTCGCTGGTGCAGGCTGACCGTGCTCGAAAGCGGCATGATACGGCCAGAACTCAGAGCTTATCGAAACGACAAAGAGTAGGGCCGCCTCAATTGAAGGCGTCTTTACTCCGAATTCTGCTCATCGCCCATCAGCGAAGTAGCTGCGCACCTCCTTGAGGTCCGCGTAGTGAGAAGGGCGGACTAGATTTGCTCACGTTGAGTTCTTCGCATTTTGACCCGTAACCGACCTCTCGCAAGACTATCGGCAAGGATCGCCCCGAGGCGTAAGCGAGCATTGCAGTTATATAATCACGCGCTTGGACTAACGAAACCAAACAAAAACTGGCCGTTTGGCGTGCGGGTCTCATCACGCACCAAGGCAGCTTTTTTCGTCACGCGTCTCGACTGGCCGCGAGTGAAGGGCGCTGTTTCATCTCTTCAAGCCGCGAAGCAATTCAGATTAGCAACGGAGCCGTCTTGTTGGCCTGCGCAACGAGATGTATTGTAGGCGTAGTAGGATGGCGGGTGAACGGCGGTCGAGGAAGACGCCGCAAGCCGTTCTGTCTTATGATTGAAACAAATTGCCTGACGCGCCGCCGCCAACCGAGTGTCGACCACCGTGATGCGGCTGGGAGCCCTGGATGGACAGGTTTGTTCACTTATTACCTCTGTTGCTTGCGCCGCTGATTGTCCAACTCCAGGTAGCGAGCGCCGGTGCAGAAACGTTGGATCAATCCACACCGGCGCTCTCGATCTTAGAGCGCCCATCGCCCCTGGATTTGCGGCTTTTCCGGCTGCTATCGCGATCTGAAGAAAGCGCATTGGTACCGCTTGATCGCTTTAAAGAGTGTGATCTCTGTCCGGTGATGATCGTCGTTCCTGCCGGCCGGTTCACCATGGGCGCAAGCGCGGGTGAAGCAGGCAGCACAGCGGACGAACGGCCGCAACACCAGGTGACGTTCCCGAGCTTCTCGGTTGGACGTTTTCCCGTTTCTCTCCAGGAGTGGAACGCCTGCGTCATGAGGAAGGGTTGCAGCTTTCGATCGTCGGATCCGACCAGCAGTAGCGAATGGAAACCCGTCACCAATATTCAATGGGCCGAAGCCAAAGAGTAACGTCGACTGGCTGTCGCGTGCGACCGGAAAGCCATATCGGTTGTTGAGCGAATCGGAGCGGGAGTACGTCGCGCGCGCCGGAACGACGACTGCTTTCTGGTGGGGCGATTCCTTCGCTTTTGATCCGGCCGAAGAACGCCAAATCGCCGGGACGAAGTCTCCGCCGCCAAGACGGTCGCCTCCTAATCCTTGGGGGATCTATGAAGTCCATGGTAGCGTCTACGACTGGGTGGAGGATTGCTGGCACGACACTTACCAAGACGCACCGGCGGACGGAACGGCATGGATAGAAGGAGATTGCAGCCGACATGTCCTGCGCGGCGGCTCGGTTAGTCGAGCGGTGCAAACCCGCCGCGCTGCGGCGCGCATTTGGTTCGGCTCATCGAATCGGATGGATTACATGAGTGTTCGTGTTGCAAGGACGCTACTGCGATAGGCAAGATGGGCCCGTTTCGTCGACCACAAGCGCGGCTGCGTCAGGGCGGCGAGATGCAGACGACAGAGGTTGACCGAAAACATGATCCGAAAAAGCTAGGTGTTGATCGACTCGGAAACAGCCTCGTCATTTGACATCGGCTATTTCACCGTCGCGATCGAACCCCATAAGCACGAACAGCCTCGATAAACGCGCCCCAATCCTTTACGGAGGAGATCGTGGCTTCGGTGTCATCCCACGTAAGGGTTGTCTCGGCGTCTAGCTCTGTCGCTCCGCGGCCCTGCAAATCCTCTTTTGCGGCCAGGACGGCCAAACGAGAGGCAACGAAGTCGCGATCAAGGTCGAGCAGAGATAGGTTTTCCGAGATTGATGAAACCTGAGCACCGCTCCGATCACGGATATCGAGCAATCCGAGCTCCTCTCGTCTGATGGCCGCTGTCTCATCACGCCAAATCTTTTCGGCCCGCTGCGCCAACTGGATGAGCCGAATGTAGAGGCTCGTAGGGATCCCGGATGACTGCGCTTGGGTCTGCGTGATGGCATGGATCCGGTGAGACTGGAAATCGAGCACCTCACCCGATTGTACGTGGGAGCGATCCTTGCTTTCGTCAGTCGGCATTGTAGTCTCCGCGACGGCCCTTATAACGGTAGCAAAAACAAGTCCGAAAATGCCTCGATGGGCGAGCGCCAGCGTTTCTACGCTTCGATTCCTCGGCCCAGAAAACAATTGACCAAGATGCCGCTCAATTGGTGGCGAAGCAGTAAAGCAATCCCGCTCCGCCGACGCGCTGCAAGTTCGCCGGGGAACAACCCGGCGTCTTGTGCGAATAGTTCCAGAAATTGGGACCCTGAGCGTTGCCGATCAGGTCATGGTGTCCGACGATCGCGCTACCCTGTCCGTCAGTGCTGCTGGTCCAGTTGCTGCAAGTCGCGTCGGCACCCGGAATGGCCGTGCCATCGTGTTGTGTGCCGGTGAGCATGTCATGTTGATTGGGGTTGTCGCCACGTCCCTTGACCACCATACCCTTCTCATCGAGGCCGGTCTCTTTGTTGATCTTGTTGTTGTCGCTGTGCAGGTCGGCCACGTTTGCCGCGATCTGGATTCCCTTGGCGTTGGACCAGGGACCGTTACCGATCCGATCCTTGGCATTGATAGCGCCCGGCCGCTGCGTCGAAAGATAGGCGTGCCATGTTTTGCCGCCCGCGCCTGCGGCCTGGGCGAGGGTCTCGCAATGTCGATCCGCCCCGTCCAGCCCACCGAGGTCGCCGCCCCTCCCAAGCCCGACACTGGTTATGAAGAAACCCATGCTGCCTTGCTGGGCTTCGGCCGGTCCCCGCACACTCAACGTCAACAATACCATGAATGAGAGTAGAGCCAAATTCGCTATCTTGGTCATGCGGTTGGTCCTTGCCAATGTGGACTCTCGTCCCCACAATCACGCGCCGCTGCAACACTGCTCCAACCGGGTATCCCGGCATTCGCTAAAACTATTATACGATCAGATTATCCATAATCACACTTCGTCTTTCATCCTGTGGAAGTAGAGGCCTATCGTCATGGGCGGCGTGACCGTAGCGCATGCCGCTGCCGCGGATGGATTTAGGTGGGCTTAAAATGACTGCGCCCCTGGGTTTCGTGGGCGGCAACGTATTCAGAGCATTCCTATCTCTCGCCGACGCCTTACGCCAATCTAAAGTCCAGCGAGGTCGCCTATTGGCCCTTCTGAGACATGCCGCCGGCTAGGTAAAATGTCCGCGTTCATCGGCAAAGCCGACAACGTGGTGCTCGCACCGAGTTCTTCTCAGTTCGACCCGATTTGTCATTTCGGCCCCTGATGGCTCCATTGGTAGATTGAATGCCGGCCATCCTGGGCGGTAAACTGGCCGCGCGTATTTGCGAGATTGACACGCCAACTGTCGCCCCGGTCCCGAAGCTGGGTCGGGCAAACAATCCGCGCGAGGCCGCCATGCAGCAAGTTGCGGACTGGCTTAAAAAGCTCGGCATGTCCGAGTACGCCGAACGCTTTGCCGAAAACGGTGTCGAGCTCAGCGTGCTCCGCGATTTGACGGATCAGGATCTTAAGGACCTCGGGGTCTTGCTCGGCCATCGCCGCAAGATGCTACGTGCGATAGCCGAACTGGATGGCGTCGACAACGGAACACCCAGGCCTACTGCTGCAACTCTTCAACCGAACGATACCGCCGAGTTCCGCCAAGTCACAGTGATGTTCTCGGACCTTGTGGGTTCGACGGCGCTCTCCGCCCGCATGGACGCGGAGGACCTGCGCGAGGTAATTTCGGCATATCAGAACTGCGTCGCCGAAACTGTGAGCCGCTTCGGCGGGTTCGTGGCGAAGTACATGGGCGACGGCGTGCTGATCTACTTCGGCTACCCGCAAGCTCACGAAGATGACGCAGAGCGAGCGGTACGCGCGGGGCTGGAGTTGGTGAGTGCCGTAAGTAATCAAAAGACCCGGGCGGTACTGCAGACGCGGGTCGGCATTGCCACCGGGCTAGTAGTGGTCGGCGACCTGATCGGGTCGGGCTCTGCTCAGGAGCAGGCAATCGTTGGCGAGACGCCGAACCATGCGGCACGCTTGCAGGGCATTGCAGAACCGAACACGGTCGTTATTGCCGAAAATACCCGCAAGCTGCTCGGCAATCTATTCGAGCTTGAGGACCTCGGAGTAAAGGATCTGAAGGGCATACCGGTGCCTGCCAATGCCTGGGCGGCACTGCGACCGGCTTCAGTTGAAAGCCGCTTCGAGGCTTTTCACGCGACCGGGCTGACGGAACTTATCGGGCGGGAAGAAGAACTCGAACTGCTGCTACGGCGCTGGTCGAAGACAAAAGCCGGCGAAGGCCAAGTCGTGTTGCTTTCGGGCGAGCCCGGCATTGGCAAATCGCGGCTCACGGCTGCGCTTTTGGAACGCCTTGCCGGCGAGCCGCACACGCGCCTGCGCTATTTCTGTTCTCCACAGCATACCGACAGCGCGCTCTATCCCTTCATCCACCAGATGGAACGTGCCGCCGGACTCGCGTACGACGACTCCCCGCAAGCGAAGCTCGACAAACTCGACGCACTGCTCGCGCAGACTTCGACGTCAGCCCAGGACGCGGCACTCTTTGCCGAGATGCTGTCGCTCGCGAACGATGACCGCTATCCGGTGATCGAGCTGACACCGCAGCAACGCCGGCAACGAACGCTGGAAGCACTCGCCGCCCAACTAGAGACGCTAGTGCGAGCGAATCCGGTGCTAATGATCTTCGAGGATGTGCACTGGATCGACCCGACGAGTCTGGAAGTGCTTGGTCGGGTGGTGGACCAGATTCCGACCTTGCGCGTGTTGCTGAGCGTGACGTTTCGGCCGGAATTCAATCCACCCTGGATCGGCCGGTCTTACGTGACCGCCCTCACCATCAATCGGCTAGGTCAGCGCGACATCGATGCCATAATCGAGCATCTTGTCGGCAACAAGGGTCTGCCGGCAAGCATCCGGCAGGATATCATCGAGCGCACCGACGGCATTCCCCTTTTCGTGGAGGAAATGACCAAGGCGGTGATGGAGTCGGAGGGCGAGGGCGAAGCGCGGCGGACAGCCAGCGCGGTTCCGCCCCCGGCGCTGGCGGTCCCCGCAAGCCTGCACGCGTCGCTTATGGCGCGGCTCGACCGGCTCGGCGCGGCCAAGGAGGTGGCGCAGGTCGGGGCGGCGATCGGGCGCCAGTTCTCCTACGCCCTGCTGGCTTCGGTGGTGCGCCAGCGCGAACCAGAGCTGGGATCGGCGTTGGACCGTCTCATTGCGGCTGGCTTGCTGTTCCGGCAGGGCGCGCCGCCGCGTGCGACCTACCTGTTCAAGCATGCCCTGGTGCAGGACACGGCTTATGGCACTCTTCTACGCAGTCAACGCCAGGAGTTGCATGCCCGTATCGCCAAGGTGCTCGAACAAGAATTCCAGGAGACGATCGGGGCGCAGCCAGAGACTTTAGCTCATCACTACTCGCAGGCAGGCCTGGTCGATCTCGCGATCGAGTTTTGGAGACGCGCCGGAGCGCGCAGCGCAGACCGATCTGCTCATCACGAGGCGGTCGGTCATTTCGGATGCGCGCTCGATTTAGTGGGAAAGCTGCCGCCGAGCCATCAGCGCGATGAGCGTGAGCTGGGTCTGATGCTTGCTCTCGCGGTATCCCTGATCGCGGTCCACGGCTTTGGGTCGATACGTTTGGAGGAGTGTGCTGTTCGGGCCAAGGAACTTTCGGACAAGCTCGACGAGTCGCAGAGTCGCTTCGCCGCGCAACGGATCGCATGGAATTCCAGCCTGATGCGCCAGCCGCTTCCGAGGACGGCGGCTTTGGCAAGAGACTTGGTCGGCTTGGCAGAAGAAGACGGGAATCCGGCAAAACTCGCCGTGGCGCATCGGGCATCAGGCTACTCGCTACTTATTGCAGGCGAATTCCGAGAGGCCGCCGAAACGCTTGCTCAGGGAGCGACTATCGCCGACACAATTCCGGAGGGCGAATTCGCGATTTATGGCGAGCATCCAAGCATGGTTTGCCGCGCCTATGGCGGGCAGGTAAAAATCTTGATGGGTTTCCCCGAATCCGGGATGAGGCTGATTGAGGCGGCCGTAGCGCATGCGCGCCAGCAAAATAACGCGCACAGCCTTGCCTGGGCGCTCGGCGTTGCCGCGCACGTTTCTCAGTCGCAGCACGAGCCTGCGGCAACGGCCCGCTTCGCATCGGAAGCCATTGAGACGGCGCGCGAGCACCGCATGCCCCAATGGCTGGCTCTCGGTGAGCGATGCAAAGGCTGGGCAATTCATCAGCTCGGCGATTTCGAGGGCGGCCTGAATCTCCTGCGACAGGGCGTGAGGCGATGGTACGAAACCGGAGCCGTCCTGCACACCACCCACACCGAGATCTGCTTGGCGGAGAGTTTTCTCCTGCAAGGTCACGCCGTGGCGGCGCGGTCCTATTTGTCAGCCGCGCGAGCGCATTGCGCGAGTTTTGGCGAAAACTATCTCGCGGCGGAAATGGATCGGCTGGACGCTTTGTTGCTTCAGTGCGAGGGCGCACCTACTGACATGGTAGAAGAATGCCTGGCCAAGGCCATAGAAATGGCCCGCCAGCAGGAAGCTAGACTTTTTGAGCTCCGTTCCGCCACAGCGTTAGCCCGGGTAATAGCCGAACACCATGAACGGAAGGCACGCGATATTCTCGCGCCAATTTACAATTGGTTCACCGAGGGGTTAGGTACTTCGGACCTGAAAGACGCAAAGGCGCTCCTCGATCGGTTGAAGTGATGCAGTTTGTTCAGCTCCTCGCCGGCTCACATTTGTTCCTCACGCTGGCGCCGCCACGACTCCGCGCCAATGTGGGTCATCCAGGCTACCCCGGGTCCAACGCACAACCGGGCTCTCGCGCACCGCACTTGCTCTCGCTCGCACCGTTTCATTCAGTGCGGGTCGGTGCATTCAAACACCGATCCAAACTCGCAATGACTGCTTATGAACCCGGAAGTGAAGTCGGCGCACGCCTTATCGAGGTCCGCTTAGCCGGGCACAGCGGACGAGATTTGCCCACGCTGAGTTCTTCGCATTCTGACGCCGAGCAAACATTTCGAAGGCGCAGAAGAAGCGGATTAAGCATTTGACTGCAACCACTCTGAGAAGGTTCGGATGGTCTTCGCGCGCGGATGGCTTGGCCTACTGACCACATGGAAACTATAGCCAGACAAGCTCAACTTGAACGCTTTCACGAGCGTACCGGCGGCGAGTTCGTGTGCGACGAGCACATCACTGAAAATCCCGACTCCCTGCCCCACGATCACCGCCTCGATGGCGTGCAGTTCCTCCCGGAAACTCAAGTGCTGCATATCCTTGAATTGGGGCACTTCGCGCCACCTGCGCTGGGCCACGGCAAACCATCTCTGCCATGTGGGCGGCTCACGATCGGCCGGCGACCAATAGGAGTGAATCAGAACGTGGTTTGCGAGGTCGACTGGTCTCTTCAGGCGTCCCGTTGAAAGCAAACGCGGATTGCAGACGGGCCAGAATGTATCGCTGAAGAGATCATTGACGATCCCGTCCGTAGGCAGTACTCGGCTAGTCGCATAACGAACGGCGACATCGCCATCGCCGGCGTGCAGATCGAGCACGGTGTCCGTGCCGATGACTTCCAGCGGCACATCGGGATGCAACTTCCGCCACGCGGGCAGGCGGGGCACGAGCCAGCGGCTGGCGAAAGCATTCGTTGTCGTCACCCGAAGAGGCTGTTGGTCGGTATCCCGCCTGACGGCCGCGATTGCGGCGGCAAACACCTCAAGGCCGCCGCGAATGGCGGGAAACAGCCGCGCTCCGGCATCGGTGAGCGAAAGAGGTCGCGGTCTGCGGCGAAACAGAGCGCGGCCACAATACTGCTCAAGCAGCACGATTTGATGGCTGATCGCGGTTGGCGTCACGCCGAGTTCTGCCGCGGCCTTCTTGAAGCTCAGATGGCGGGCGGCAGCTTCAAAAGCGCGGAGCTCGATCAGGGGCGGCAGCTTGTGCATGCGGCTAGTCTAGATGAAACCAATTCATCTTCACCTGAATTCTTCGGGTTTGCTCCGAGAGGGCCGCCGATTGAAGATATAGCCGGTTGAATTGAGGAGACGTGTCATGTCGTCCATCACATCTGTCGCGAGCGCCGCCGCCGACCTTAGCGCCTCCTTCGGAGGACAACTGCTCAAGCCAACGGACGAGGGCTACGAGGAGGCGAGAAAGGTCCACAACGGGTTGGTCGACAAACGGCCAGCGTTGATTGCCAGATGCCGCAGTGTGGCCGACGTCGTGGACGCCGTCGCTCTTGTGATCAAGCTCGGCCTCGAGGTCGGGGTTCGTGGCGGCGGCCATAACGTCGCGGGACGCGCGACCATCGACGGCGGGATAATGATCGACCTGTCCCCAATGAGGGGCGTCCATGTCGATGCTGTCGGCAAAACCGTACGCGCGCAGGGCGGGGCGACTTGGGGCGATGTCAATCGCGAGACGCAACTTCACGGCCTCGCGGTCACCGGAGGTGTGGTCTCGACCACGGGTATCGCCGGATTGACCCTCGGCGGAGGACTCGGCTGGCTGATGGGCAAGTACGGACTGGCATTGGATAATTTGCGCGCTGTCGAACTCGTCACCGCCGATGGCAAGGTCTTGCAGGTCAGCAAGCAAGAGGAACCCGATCTGTTCTGGGCCATCCGCGGCGGCGGCGGAAACTTCGGGATTGCCACCAGTCTCGAATACGACCTTCATGCAGTAGGGCCAATCATTACCGGCGGCCCCATCGTCTACTCTATCGATCGCTCCCGTGACGTGCTCGAATTCTTCCGGGCCAGCACGCGATCGCTACCGGACGAGCACACGCTGTTCGCAACCCTGACGCATGCGCCCGACGGGTCCGGCGCAGAGGTAGCTGCCTTGGTCACCAGCCATTGCGGTCCGGCAGCGGAAGCCGAACGAGCCGTGCAGCCGCTGAAACAATTCGGGGCTCCGATCTTGGACGCAATCGGGCCGATGCCCTATTGCCAGCTCAACAGCATGCTCGATGCCAACTACCCCAGAGGCGCCCTCAACTATTGGAAGTCCAATTTCCTCAGTGAGCTGAGTGATGGTGCGATTGCGACCATGATCGAATGTTTCGCGCGCTGCCCGACACCCATGGGGCAGCTGCTTCTCGAGCACATCCACGGCGCGGCGGCCCGTGTCGATGCAAGGGATACGGCGTTTCCGCATCGGCAAGAAGGCTACAACTTCCTGGTGCTCGCGCAATGGATGCAGCCGGACGATACGAGGCAATGCATCTCCTGGGCACGCGAAATCTACGAAGGCATGCGACCCTTCTTCTCCTCCGGTCGGTATGTCAACTATCTCGACGATGACGAGGTGGGCGATCCCGTCGCTGCCGCATATGGACCGAACTACCGGCGTCTGCAGCAGATCAAGGCTAAGTATGATCCGAACAATTTCTTCCGCATGAATCAGAACATCCGGCCGCTGGCCTGATCCAGGTGAGGGCATTTCGTCCCTCTCATCTTGGTTCAGGATGTCAGTGGAAGGCCGCTACGCTGCGGCCCGGTTCTATAGTTGGTCTGGCGTGCTGATCCCGAAGGAGGACTCGAAAATGGCTGTCGTGTGCCGACCCGCTCGCATGGACGACTTAAAGCGAGCCGACGAGATCGTGGTCGCCAGCATCAATGAACTCACTGAACGGCGGGGTTTCGGAAAGATGGCATCCTCTCACCCTCCGAAATTTCAAGGTTTCTCGCTAAGGGACGATACCGAAGGTCTAGCGCCGTGTCATGATAGCAATCTGTGCGAGAAAAGCACGAAACGTCTGCGTTTGGCCCATTTAAGACGTCCTACGATCTCCGCCATTCAGTCGCGATCAGCAGTACGGACATGTCGCAGACACCGTACTGCGGCGGCTTTTGATCCAACCAAGTCATGCGGTGATGTCCACTTTCAGCTGATTCAGTGCAGGATTGCGTCCCGAACAACTATGGCTTGAACTGAGCAGTCGGCGTGGAGCGCGATATCTTGAGCTCTTCCTCGTTCATGTCGGCAGAGACATCCGCGAAGAGTGGCGTGCTAAGATAACGTTCACCGGTGTCAGGCAGCATGCAAAGAATATTTGCGCCCTTCTCTGCTTGGGCTGCGACCTTCAGCGCACCCGCCATGGTTGCGCCCGAGGTGATGCCGACAAAGATGCCTTCCTTGGTCGCAAGCTCCTTGCTGCATCGAATAGCATCGGGGCCGGGAATCGGCAGAATCTGATTGATGACCTTCATCATAACGGCGTCCCCGGTCAGCTTCGGAATGAAATCAGGTGTCCAGCCCTGCATTGGATGCGGCTTGAAATCCGGATGTGGCGCCGCCGGCGTGCCATCCGGGTTCCGCTGCTGCTCGATACCGCTGCCCAAGAGCTGCGCTTCTTCGGGCTCGCAGACGATGATCTTGGTTTCGGGGCGCTCCTTAGCGAGCACCCGCGCAACACCCTTCAGTGTGCCGCCGGTTCCGTAACCGGTGACCCAATAGTCCAGTCGTTCTCCTGCGAAATCGTCCAGAATCTCGAGCGCCGTGGTTTTGGAGTGGAAGTCGGGATTGGCTTCGTTCTCGAATTGCCGCGTCATGAACCAGCCGTGCGTTTTGGCAAGCTCGATCGTTTTGTTGATCATTCCAACGGCCCGATCGGCCGCAGGCGTCACGACGACCTTCGCACCCAGAAATCGCATGAGCTTGCGGCGCTCGATGCTGAAGGGCTCGGCCATTGTGACCACCAGCGGGTACCCCTTGGCGGCGCAAACCATCGCAAGTCCGATTCCCGTGTTGCCGCTGGTCGCCTCGATGACGGTTTGACCAGGTTTCAGCTCCCCGGATTTCTCTGCGGCTTCGATCACGCCCAGAGCCAGCCGATCCTTGACCGAGCCGAGCGGATTGAAGGCCTCAACCTTCACGAACAAATTGACTCCCGTGGGAGCGAGACGATTGATCCGCACGACGGGTGTATGGCCGACCGTCTCAAGGATGGTTTGATATCTGTGGCCCATGCTACCTCCTGTGTCGTACTTATTCTGGGAAAAGCAAACTGGCGCGGGTTAACCGGCAAAGCATACCCGAACTGAATTTTCCGGCAATCGGGCAGAGCTTGCATACGGCTTCTTTCGCGGACATCAGGCCGGGCCGGCATCGATTGGGTCGGCGGAAATGACCTGAAACGGCTCGTCACGAGACGACTCAGGCGCCTTTGGCGAAATGCAATACCAAGGCGGCACACATTGGCATTCCCGCCTGACGGGCGCGATTCATGTGTATGGGGGCGATTTTCGACCCCACGCATAGAAGCGAGTGGGATCCGGAAACCCTCCTTGTCATTCGGCCTGCAATATTGACCCCGCGTATTGCCGCATCAGCGAATGTTACCCTGATGGCGCCATTGGACTGGTCGATGCGACCTCGACTGATCGGCCGCGCCAAGTGGCTGTTCTGGCTTGCTCGACGAGAGGGGCTGTGGGCGGGTCGGGCCCTACATAGCCCGAGCCGTCCACAACCCCGGGCAATGGGGCAGCGGTGGTGGCCTCGCCGAGCGGCTCCTCCGCGACCAACTGCTCGGCCGTCTTCCGTCTAAGCGCCCTCAGCAGACGCTGCACGATCGAATGCTGTCTCGTCCCGAACTGCTCGGGGTGTTTCTCGCTCAGCCGGCCGACGATGGCGAGTGCAGTTAGCTGCGGTTGCGTCGCGAGCCAGCCCTCGATTGCAGCAATATGCGGGTCGAGCTTGGACGGCATGCGAACCCTGGTTTTATCGGGCCGACGGGTGCGCCGGTGCGTGGCGCGCGACTCGCCGGACGTCGTCGTGTTGCCGAGCGTCTTCGCAAAACTGGCTGCGGTCGCTGGCGCGGTCCTCGTGCTGGCGGGTTGCAGGTTGCGCGCCTGGCCGGCACGACGATCGACGCGATTGCCGAGTTCGTCCTGGGTCGCGCGAATCTCGGCCAACAGCGCGACTGGATCGAGCGAGCTATACTGATCGCGCAGCCGCTTCTTCACGGCCGCGGTCACCTTGGGATGCGCCAATGCACGCTCATAGGGCGTCGATGGGAGATGATAGCGTTTGATCACTTTAGCCCCTTCGCGGCGCTTCTCCTTCAGCTTGAACGACGGCTGGAAGAAGTTGACGTAGAGCCGTGCGGCCGCATAGAGGCGGCCCATCACACGGGCCGTTTCGATCCCATCGAAGCGGCCGTAGCCCATCAGGCGACGGACGACGGCACCATTCTTCTGCTCGACGAACGCCTGATCGTTCTTCTTGTAGGCGCGCGAGCGTGTGACTTCGAGCTTCTGTTCGCGACACCATGGCACGACGACATCGTTCATGAAGGCGCTGTCGTTGTCGAAGTCCACCCCGCGCAAGAGCCAAGGGAAGAGGCTCTGTGCGCGCTTGATCGCCTCGACGACGAGTGAACCTTCCCGCGTCAACAACGGCAGGCACTCCGTCCGGCCCGTGGCGACATCGACCATCGTCAGGGTCTGGATGAACGAGCCAGCCACCGACGTGCCGCCATGGGCGACCATGTCAACCTCGCAGAAACCCGGCGGCGGGCTGTTCCAGTCATTGAACGTGCGGATCGGGACCTCGCGCCGGATTGCCGAATAGAATCCGGCACGGCGCCGCCTGCCGCCGCTCGCCGCGATCTTCACATCGACGAGCAGGCGATCGATGGTCGCGGCGCTGATGACCAGAACACGATCACGGTCCGCTTGGCCAAGCCGCAAGCGGCCATGCTGCTCGAGCGCCGGCAGCAAGGTCGGGATCATCACCTTGAGCCGCTTGCCGCACACCCGATCCGACGCCTCCCACAGCGAGGTCATCGCGTCCTTGATCGTCGCACCATATCCACGCTTGCGCTCTCGAGGTGCCTCGACCGCGCCGGGCCCAACCGTTGCGCGCCGCCGGAGTGCGCGCACCGCATGCTTGCGATGCCAACCCGTCGTCGCGCACAGCTCGTCGAGGATCCGCCCCTTCTCCGCCCGTTTGGCCGACCGGTAACGCTCCGTCACCGCCGACAACACCTCGCGCCGCGCGCCCATGCTGATCTTTCCCGCCATAGAGGCCACCGAAGCAATTTGGTGGCGCCGCTGCAGTCATCGGCGAGAAGTTGTCCAGTAACATTCTTGATGAGGCAATGCGGGGGTCAAGGTTGCAAGCCGATTGACACCGAACAGCGGCGAGGCAGTTGCCGCCACCAGAAGTGCGCCCCACAGAAGCCAGCTGCCCGCGTCGTAGCTTTCATAGAACACCTTTTGAGCGGCCCGCCCAAACAGGACTCCGGCGGTGGTTGCCGATATTCCGACCGCAAACCATGAGACGAGCCGGGGCTGCGAGAGCTTCCGGCGCGAGGTCAGCCATGCAGCGCCGAACACCAGGATCGCCAGCGCCATTCCGCTGCTCATTTGCAGTTTCCAGAGCGGATAGTTGCTGACAGGGATGCCGGGCGGATATTTCAGCGTGCGCTGCGTGGAATCGAATAAGCCCCACGATCCGCCGACGGTGCCCTCGAACTCATGCTTCCACAATTCATCATACGCCTCGAACAGGTTGACGCGGAAATTCTCGCGCCGGGCAAGATCGAGAACCTCCGAGATCACCCGCGCCTGATTGGTGCGCGACGGTAGCGCCGAACCGCGCATCCGCCCTTCGCTCGGCCAACCTGTTTCTCCGATCAGGATTTCCTTGCCCGGAAACGCCGACGCCACCTGCTCTCGGACGGCGTCGACGTGAGCAGCGGCAGATTTCGCCGGGACCGGGACGTTTTCCCAATATGGCAGGATATGAACGGTGACGAAGTCGACGGCGTCATCGAGTTCCCGATAGCGCAGCCAGTACTCCCAGACGTCGGAATAGGTGACGGGGACCGGCACTTGTGCCTTGACCGAGCGGATTAAGGCAGCAAGGTCGGAAGGCGTCATCTTCCGATGCAACAAAACCTCATTGCCGACCACGAGTGCGGTGATGGTTTCCGGATAATGCTGGGCGAGGCGTATGCCCGTGGATATCTGCGTCGCGTTCTTCTGTCGGTCCCTATCGAGCCAAATTCCCTGAATGACTTTCAGCCCCACCTTGGACGCAAGTTCGGGGATCTGATCGAGACCAAGATCAGTCGCATAGGTACGGATACAGTCGGTTATTTTGGCAAGCTGGGCCAGATCTTCCGCGATCTGGTCCCGCGGCACTGGTGTCGGCGACTCTGACGTTTGGTTGTTGCGGAAGGGCGCGTAGGATATGCATTGCAGTTTGGCATTCGGATCGATCGGTGCGCGCGCCAAGTTGATCGGTATGGCCAGCCACCACCACGCCGCGGCGATCGCACCTAGGGATATGATGAGAAGCGCCAGAGGCGTGCGAAGCGAAATAGTTCGACTCCCAAAAAAGATGAGCGCGCGGCGGCACTCGCGCGAAGGATCGCGGACGCCATTTTCCAGAATTCGTCAGTCTCCCAAATTTGCTCCGTGAGTATTTCGTTCTACCTTCCCAGGATCACATCCGGCTGATCATTGCTGTTGGAGCTCCAGGGCATCTCCGATCCGCACGGGACGGTTACAAGCTGAGCCTCCTGGCTCGTGCCGCTTACGGCATCGCTGCCTAGCGCGCCCAATCTGGCGATGGTCCGAGCTTGCATCAGTTCGCTCCAAATCCGGAACGCGGTGAAGCAAAAGTCGCGGGCGTTGCAGATTTACAACCCGCACAGCCGTTCGAGATCCTAAGCTCGTCCATTGAGCCGACCAAGCATTTTCATTCTTGGTTGAAGATGATCAGCGGGGTCGAAAAGTGTTTGATGTCTATCGCAATGACAAGCGCGACTTGCTCGTTCTAAGTACAGGCTGTGTCGTACCCGTGCTTTACTCTGCACATAAGTGGCGCAAGAGCAGAAAAAGAGTTCTCAAAGTCAGCGACGAAATCAAGTCAGCCGTTCAGGCACAAGGCTATTACCTCCGCAGCCGGCGGGTCGCCAGGACCGAATGATCGAGGTCGGGTAGGTCGGCGGCGCGGTGTTCTCATCTGCAATCTCTACAGCATCATCGCACAGCCAAGCCTCCATCCCAAGTCGTGCGCCTCTTAAAGTCACAGCGTGCATCATGGCAACAATGGCTATGGCAACGGCGGCAGTGACGGCAACCCCAACGGCAAGCCTGATAACGATCGCTGACAGCCGGGAGGCGGAACGCTTTGCGGATTGCCAAGTTGTTGCGAGGCTCTTCCCCAAGGGCGACCCGGATTGGCCCCAGCTTCATCGCCTTTGCCTTGGGAGCTGGGGCTATTTTTGTTCACATGAGTTCCGAAGGCAGCCTCAGTTCTCCGTTAACGGCTTCTTTGGTTGCTCCGCGAGCGGCGGTGGATGCCCAGCGCATCAGCGTCATCTCGGTCGCGGCTTTCCGTGTCGCAGATCACTGGCGCGGGATAGTCCTGGGAAAGCGCCAGGCATCGCCTTCACGTTCGACGTCGGTTGACCACGCGGAAGAGCGCGAGGATGGCGGCGCGGTTCGAGGTGATGCCGTAGAGTTGCGCATTCCAAAACGTCTGGGTGAAAGGTTAGGCGGAGCGAACTTCGCAAACACGGAAGCCGCCTTCTATGGGCGCCTTCCTACGGTTCAGTCACCAATGCTAGACGATGAGCGTGTTAGTTTTTCGGTGGCGGCGCTTTTAGAAACGCGGCGAGCACACGAATTTTCCAACTGCCGCCTTCGCGCACGTCCGTCGCTGTCCAGAGGTGGATCGTCCTGGCTTTTCGCGGTGCCAGCAATGCGGAGCGGAATCGGAGGACGATCCGTCGCCCCTAAAGGTCGATTTCAAGGATGAAGATGAAGTCAAGTAGACGCCAACGTTGACGAGGAAGTCGAAGACGAGGACAGAGTCGCTGCAGACGACGATGACGGTGGCGAACCTAACAAGTGAGGAGGGGCCGCGAATGCGGCTCACTTTTTTGTCGTACTTGATGGTCCTGTTCTCCGGCGACGGGGACTTCCGGTCCCTGGTCGAGGCGGTACAGCGCCGCGGCGTTCGGGTCACCGTCATTTCCACGCTGGCCAGCCAGCCGCCGATGATCGCCGACGAGCTGTGCCGCCAGGCTGACGTGTTCACCGACCTTGTCGAGCTCCAATCCAAGATCGGTCGCAATCCGACCGAACGCCCGGCCCCGCGCGAGCGCGAGTCGCGCTATCGTACGTCCCAATTCCCGCGGCATGAGACCGTCGTGGGAACGAAGGGAAATGATAGCGTTTTCGAAAAGTAATCCCGAGCGAGACCGCTCTGGAGCAAACGGCCGCCTGGCTGAGTCGCAAATCGTTTTATAGAGATTTGCAAGTGCGTATGGTTCCCTCCATCGCGATCGATGCCTGTGTGGATGATCAGGCCAGCGATCCCACGCGGTGACGCGCCGAGGCACCGGGCTCGTGGACCCAAGCCTCCTGTGCGAACCAGACGTGATTGGATTGGCAAATCGGACAGCGAGTGTGCGCGAAGAAAACCGGGCTGCGCCGAAAGCTCTCGCGATCGGTCTTGATGCCGGTGGGGATCGCGCGTCCGGTCTGCGGACATTTGACCATGACCATGCCCATCTGGGCCTCCCTCAACTTTAATTTTCTTGAATTCGATTTGCTATTCGGTTTTGAAAAGCAACCGGCCGGTTGGATCGCGCCTCTTGTTGGTGCGCTGGCTTGGGGGCATCGCGCACCCTGCCAGTTACTTGGTCGAGCATGGGTGCGCATGCTCGCGGCGGGGCTTGGTCCAAGCGGCCGGATCCCCCTCTTGAATGAACCTGGATGTAAATTGAGTGCCGCTTAGTCGCCTTGGTGAAGGACCTTGGCGATGTGCTTCTTGAGTGGCTCGCCGGTTGCGGTTGCAAGCTTCTGGGTAAGCTCCCACAAATCCTTGCTTTGGGCGGATGCGCTATCGTAAGTCTTGCGCGCTTGTTCCGCGGACAAGGTGACGACATCCGCCGCCGACTTGCTACCCAAGAGTTGGACGAAGAAATCGATCGCAGACGCGGTATTAAAGTTCGAGATCTCGATGACCTTGAGCCCGTAGTCTGTCGCGCTCCTGGCATTGCCCGAATAGGTCTCGCGCAGCGCTTCAGCCATATCCTCTGACGCGGCTTTGATCTTCTCGCAGCCTTCCCGTGCGCGGGCGACGCCCTGCTCGGAAAATTCACCGAGCACACCGGGCAACGCAAACTTTGGCAATCCGAACGGTGGCATCGCGAAGCCGTTCGTTCCGTTCACTTCAGCTTTCACTTTACTTTCACTCACAGGTGCTTTCCCCATTTCTCAAGCGAAATCATCTCCCGAACGCTGGCTGCGACACAGGAGTTCGTGAAGACGGAAAGTTTTCCACCTCAGCGTCCGTTCAATTTTGATGAGCTTCAATCCAGTCCCGATACCACTATGTCCAACGACAGGAGAGCTGTCCGTTCGCTTTGCGACTCTCGGCAAAAAAATCTTCCGAGGATGTCAATACACACGGTCGTCATATCAACAGTATGCTTGCCGTCCGAACGCCCGGCCCCACGCGAGCGCGAGCCGCGCTCTCATCCGCAGCAACGTGAGAACGTCATGAGATCGAAGGGAAACGATAGCGTTCTCGAGAAGTGGTCCCGAGCGAAAATGAGGACACTTAGCGAATAAGTCCGGCATTGTTTCGCCGGGCCGATCGCAAGTAAGTTTCAGGCGCTCAGCAACAGTCCGACTTGAATTTATTCGCATCAGTCGGTCCGGATTGCGACATTTGGATGCTTGCTCACGCGGCTCGGCATGATCGTGTTGCTGCCCAGCACGCTCCGCGGCGTCGCTCGTTGCGGAAGCTTCGCATTCGGCGCGCAACAAGCGCCAGCATGTAGCATTCGAAACTGATGTGAAGCTTAAAACGAAAATAGTTCCGACGCGCGATGGGAACCTAACTGCCTGCCGCCAAACGACAAATTTCGTTAGGTCTCATAATCATGATGACTCCATCGCACAATTAAAAAATATGTTGGGGGAAAACACGGGAGGATTAGAAATGGAATCTGTCCGACGCTTTCGCGCAATAGCCTCGCTTTGCCGGCAGACTGCCGCGCGTGATCCTGAGAGCAGCTGGAAGCTGCTCGCAGAGGCAGAGTACTGGGAGCATCTGGCGGCTACCGCTTTAGTTCAGTGAGCTCACGAAGTAGCGATTACTCATTTTCCTTTTTCGTCGTTGACTCCTGATCCAGGTTATATTCTGGGGAACGTAATGACCAATACTCGCCAAGTTTACAGCTATGCTGTTCTGCACGCACGGCTCCAAGCGCTCATTGCTGAGCTTACGCAGGTGGAGAAGCTTCGAAATCGGCTTCGAATCGTAGAGGCGAGGACAATCGGCAGAAGAGTGCTCGAGCGGGCAGCGGAGCAAGAGCCGTTTGGAGACGACGTTAGATCGCACCCCGAGCATTGATCTGACTAGCTCGGCCGTCGCTGCGTTCAACGAGAAGTCTCCTGTTCGCCCATCGCTTCCGTTCGCGGGGTGTCGTTGCATGTCCGCTCGCAGGGGTAGACCAGAAGTTTGCAGCCTGGCCTCAGTTCGGCGGCTTGTGACCCAAACCGGCCATTTCGCGCGACGGCCCGGCCAAAGATAGCCTTGGGAAAACGCCCAGACCTCAATGAGCTTGGCGACACTGATCCTACGAGTCTCTCCAACTTGGAGCTTTGTTTTTCGCTGCAAACGTTCTCAAATGCGTGCGACCGTCAATGCTCATACGTGAATGGACGACACCAGCGCCTCGTCCGTGCGACCAAACACAAAGGAGGAAACGCTATGAGCGCGATCTGGCCGGAAATCCCCTTCGAGGCGTGGCGCGAAACCTGTTCCGCGCTTCATTTGTATTGCCAAGTTGTCGGCAAGTATCGGCTCGCGAGGACGCCGTGGGTCAATCATTCATGGCACGCGACTTTCTACGTGAATGCTCGCGGGCTCACGACTTCACTGGTTCCAGACGCCTCAGGTATCGAGATCACCTTCGATCTCTCCCGTCATGTCGTGATCGGAGAGGCCTCTGATGGCCGCCGGGTTGAAATGGCGCTCGGGCCGATGTCCGTTGCCGACTTTCACGCCCGGTTCTGTGAGTTGGTGGGACGTCTCGGCGGTACACCGGAATTCGACGGCCGGCCCAATGAAGTCCCCGATCCGATCCCCTTCCAGGACGACCGTCAGATCCGACCCTATGATGCAGACGCAGTGACGCGGTTTTTCAGGGCCCTGGTTGCGATCGACGGTGTGTTTCATCGGTTTCGGACGGGCTTCACCGGAAAGGTCAGTCCAGTCCATCTCTTCTGGGGCAGCTTCGATCTCGCGGTGACGCGCTTCTCCGGACGTCCTGCTCCGCTTCACCCGGGGGGCGTACCGGGTTTACCGGACGAAGTGACGCGCGAGGCCTACAGTGATGAAGTCTCGTCTGCCGGCTTCTGGCCGGGCGGAGGCGGCACAGACTTTGCGGCTTTCTACTCTTATGCCTATCCCACTCCGAACGGTTTTGCCGACGAACAGATTTTGCCGACGGGCGCATATTTCGATCAGAAGCTTGGGGAATATCTCCTGGCGTACGAGGTTGTGAGGAAGTCGAGCAATCCGGAGGCGACGCTCATGTCGTTTCTGGAAAGTACCTATCGGGCGGCAGCCGATGTCGGACGCTGGGATCGTGCCGCGCTCGAATGTCCGATTGGTCACCCCCTTCTGCCCCGCCCCCTGGATAGGAAGAGATGAAGTTCGACGAGCCTTCCCCTTGGTCAGGCAGAGCACCTCAATCGCGATGTCGAGCCACTACGCTGTGCCGGCGGGGCTGCTCGTCAAGCGCGAATATCTGTTGGCGATTGGCCCTCGGCGGAAGCGCGGCCCGACTGGGACCTCCCTAGACGTCCGCCTTCAACGCGCCGCTTGCGATCCAATCGGTCGGATCCACAACCGAAAAAGAATGCCGCCTAGCAAGGAGCAGAGCGCCGCCACCTGCAACACTATGCGTAGCGCGCGTTCGAACGCTGCCGTTGCGGCTTCGGTGATGCCGGCTTGTCCGGCCAGTATTGCATTCAGCGCTTCGTTGGCTTCTGCGCGCGGCGAACCGGCAAGATGATACGAAAAGCTGGCGAACAAAACGGCGCCGAGCGCCGCGACTGCAAAGAGACCTGCCACCCGGGCGACCGCGTTGTTGATGCCCGAAGCGACCCCGGCGTGGGCGTCGCCCACTGACGACATCACCATCGAGGTCAGCGGCGGGACGGTGATGGTCATGCCGATGCCAAATACGCAGATCGCCGGAAACGCTCCGGCCCAGTAGGATTGTCGAAAATCGGCAAAAGCCAGCAGCGCCAGACCGCAGCCTGCGATGACGGGTCCGAAGGTGAGCGACTGCCGCGGCCCGAAACGATCGGAAAGCCTGCCGGCGAATTGCGCGCCGAAACCCATGATGACAGCAAATGGAAGCAGCGCAGCGCCGGCCTGCGTCGCGGAGTAGCCGCCGAGCCGGATCAAGCCGAACGGCAGATAATACAGCGCGCCGCCTAGCGCGAAGTAAAGCAACAGCGTCAATACGTTGGCTGCGGAAAAACTGCGCGAACCGTACAGCGATAGCGGCATCATTGCTCGTGCACCGAGCCGAACTTCCATTGCGAGAAATAACAAGAACAATACAAATCCCAATCCGAGCGCGCCGATTACGGTTCTGTCAGAAAATCCCGACGCGGGAACAGCGCCAAGCCCCCAGCTGATCGCGGCGAGACCGGCGGCAACCATGGCCGCTCCGGCCCAGTCCAGCGATTTTGCATTGTCATTTCGGCTTTCGCCCGCGAAGCCGCTCGCAAGTCCCGCCGCGACGGCCGCCAGCGGCACATTGAGCAGAAAAATCGCACGCCACGACACCTGATCGACGAGCCAGCCGCCCAGTACCGGGCCGACGGCAGCGGTCAGCGCGCCGACACCAGCCCATACTCCGATCGCATGGTTGCGCTCGTGCTCGTCAAAAGTCGCTCCCAATAGCGCGAGGCTTGCCGGGATGAGGAGCGCGGCGCCAACCCCTTGGATTGCGCGGCTTGCGATTAACACGGTGATGTTCGGTGACAGGCCGCACGTAATGGAGGCCATGGTGAATATCGTAATGCCGAAAACAAAGATGCGTCGACGGCCGTAAAGATCGGCAGCCGCCCCCCCAACCAGCACCATAGCGCTGAGCAGCAGCAGATAGGCACTAACGATCCATTGGGTCGCGGCCACCCCTGCATGCAGGGCGTGCTGAATCGCCGGCAGGGCGATATTCACGACCGAGCCGTCGACCAATGCCATGCTCGAACCGAATATGGTCGCCACCAGCGTCAGCCGCTTGCGTCTTTGCGGCAGTGCTGCGTCAAAAGCTGGTATGGCCCGGATAATGTTGGCTTCGCAGGGAGGTTGTGTGAAACCAACCATTTGGGGGCTCGAGAAGCGTGGCTGTCGCTATCAGCGTGCGCCTCGCGGGTACCGTTGGCAACCGTCGGTTCAGCCCGTTTCGCCGAGGTCGATCGCTCGGGTGGTCGGCAGATCCGGCAGGATGCCCGCTCAGGCCGATGTCTGCTTGTGGCCCGAAGGCGAAGATTGCCATCGTGTCCGGCACGTCGGCAGTCGGGGCCAGAGCGGACATCGAGAAGACGCGGGCAAAATCGACGCGAATGACCCGCAGCAGATATTTGCCGGAGGGCTCTCGCGCCGCGCATCCGCCTGCAGAATTTTGCTGGCGGTTACGATTTGCGGGGCGCTACGGCTCCTGCTTCTCAGCGAGTTCTCGCGCAGCCAAACTAAGCTCCAGCTCTCTGAGCTTGCTCCATCAGCCGCTCCAGTCGGATGGCTTCAGTGAATGCACGCCGTGTAACGTCAGTTGGCTCTGGAGGATCGTCGCCATCATGGCTTTGACGCTCATGGGGACCTCGACTGAAAAATCAGAACGTCATGAGTTCAATCTGAAGTAGATGCGAAAGATTGCGGATGGACAGGCAGTGACATCTCTCGTGCCTTCGCTCTCAGACATGGAGCGCGGGCCCAATGATCCCCGACAAGAGAGCAACGCACCGAGTGTCATTCGAGAGGCCCATTACTGCCGACATGATGGCGATAGATGGGACGTGGCGACGTGCCTGTACGCTCAAGGACGTCTCGGACTCCGGAGCGAAGCTGCTGGTCGAGGGTTCAGTCCAAGGACTTCCCCTCAAGGAATTCTTCCTGGTGCTCTCCTCACTAGGGTTGGCCTATCGTCGCTGCGAGCTTTTGCTTGGGTGAATGGCGAGCAGTTGGGAGTCACGTTCATCGAGACAAACCCAAAAGGAGGAGAGCCCGGGCGCCAGTGCCTGCCGGGCCGTAGCGAACCGGCTCCGGTGTCCCGCCCCGGCACAATGAACCTTGACACAGTGTGTGCAGACACATGGTATCGGGATTTTGCAATTTCCCTCCCGGGGCTGGAAGCCGCCGCCTGCGATCATTTAAGCAGGCGGCGTTTTTGCTTCCGCAGCCTTTGCCAGGCGGTGTCCTGGTCTGGATCAAGCGTGCCCGAATGCGGACGGCACCGGCCGCCCGTACTGGCCTGTTCTCGAACATCGCTCCTCGATCCGGGCAGCCCCAGGCCCAGGATGGGATTGGTGGAGCACGTCAGCCTCTTATGAGGACCGTCTACGAATCCCAGTATGGAATAGGCGGGCGGGCGATCATCAGCCAGAAGATAACCAGCACGGTTGCGAACGCCGGAAATCCAAAGGCGAACCACCATCGAAAGAGTTGGTAATACCGGGCAGGCAGCTTGGCGTTGGTCTCTACCGCACGAACGGCAAGATCGCGCATTTGCATCTGCATCCACACCACCGGTAGCCAGCAGGCGCCGGTCACCAAGTAGAGTGCGATGGACGTCGCAACCCACCCATCGCGAAGGGAATATCCGCTCGACCAAGCGAGCCATGTGCCGGTGATCGGCTGCAGGACCACGGCACTCGCCGTAAACAGGAAGTCGGCCAGTACTACCGTCCGCGCTACCCCTGCGATCTCGCGCGGGTCACCGCGCAGATGCGCCACCAGCATGAAAAAGGCGATGCCAGCCCCAGTACCGAGCAGGACGGCAGCACCGATGATGTGCACCATCTTGAGAAGGAAATAGAACATCAGCGATCCTCCCGGATCGCCATGGCAACCAGATTGAGCATCAGAACCGGCCAGATCTTCAGCATTGGCCCAAGCGGATCGGCCCACAGCCGCGGCACCAGCGCCGTGCCGATCACGACGTAGGTTAGCGAGATGATCAGTGCTGCCCAGAGCCCGTAGCGGCTCAGAGGCCGCCAAAGAATCGCGACGCCGATACCGATGTCGGCGAGCGCGCCCGAGATGACGGTGAGAGAAGCGAATTTTTCCGGCACCCTGCCTTCCCGTAGCAAGGACATTCCAATTTCCCAGCCAGGGCCGAGCGAGATGATGCCTGTGACGATCCAGAACAAGCCGAATGCGCCGAATATCAGCGGCTTGAGCGCATATAGCCGGGCAAACCAGCGTTCCTGCACCGAGGCGGGCTCGCGTGCGAGCGCGTCTTCAAGATCGCGCGGCCTCAAGCCGGTAAGCTGACGCCAGGGGTCGGGATCGCCGGTCGCGCCGCGCCGCATTTCCGCCTTTGCAGTCGAACTGACCGGCGTTCCCCAACCCAGCATCTGGGCCAGGTCCCCCGCCCGGTAAGCGCCCGAAGCCGCCCAACCAGGCAGGTGCAGGCGGTAAGCGGGCTTCCAGCGCAGCCAGGCGCGAAACAGCGCGACAGCGTCGCTGAACGCGATCCGCCAACCGGTAGTGATGCCAGACCTCGCAATAGTGCGCTGCCCCCATAGGCGGGCCGGCCCACCACCACGGAAGGCCGCAGTACGACCCAATCGAGGCCGCGGGCCATCAAGGCGGCTTCGCCTTCCCGCTTGGTACGAGAAAAATCAGTGGGCGCATCCCGGTCTATGCCGATCGCCGAGAACAGTATGACCCGGCGGACGCCCGCGCTTTCGCACGCCGTATAAAGCGCTGCGCTGCCGGCGACGTGAACCCCTTGCATGTCCTGACCCTGCAGGGCACCCGCCGCATTGATGACGGCATCGACGCCGGCAAGAATGCCCTTCCATCTCGAAGCGTCGGCGGTCCTTGCAACATCGAGGGTGACGTGTTGCGTATCAGGCGCCGCGTCCGGATTGCGCGACACCAATCCGCATTCATGCCCCTCGGCGGACAGCCTGGCGTGGATTGCCGATCCAACAAGCCCCGTACCGCCGACGAGAAGGATGCGCATTGACCGGGTCCTTCGATCGGCGGCCGAATATCGCAAACGCCGATCAAATTCTTGAAGGTGCGGACGACCAAAGCGGGGCTGATGCAATCGTTCCTCAGGGCGGAACAGATGAATTGGGCAGCAGGCAGAGCCTTGTCTTTGGCAGCGGGCCGGCGATTCCTATCGGCTCGACGATGCGATCAGCCACGGACAACAGAACGTAGTCATGCTCATGCTGTTGCTGAAGCTTGCCGATTTAGCGATCGAACGGGACATCCGCCTGCAGCTAAAGGATGTTCGTGGGCGCATCGCTCATGGGCAACCCACGCCGGAGGCTATGGCCCTCGGCTACGTGGTGGCATTCTTCCCGGCCTTAGAAACTCGATCAGGACCGGGCACTTTCATATTCCTTAGCATCGCCCGCATTAGTACCGCGAAGCTCCCTGCATTCGCCGCCGTCAAAGAACCACTTGAGCCTATCTCCACGTTACCGGTACCGAGCTTCGAGGAAATCCCGATTAGGGCGGCGATTGCTGCGGCTTCGCACGAATCCGCACACCTTCGCCCGTGCGGTCGTTGGCGAAGGTGAACTCTATCCCGCATTCGTCTTCGAGGACGCGTTGCAGCTTCTCAAGCACCGCTCTACGGCGCGGATCGTACCGATCAGACGACACGGTCGTCTCGATTTTGGCGATCACCATCCGAGAGACGCCTGCATGCTGTGCAAGTTCGGTCTGGCTCCAGCCGATCAGCCCGCGTGCCGCACGGAGGAGGGCGGGGGTCAGCAGCTGATCATCCATTGGCTACGTCATTTCTCAGAGTTCGAATGGGCGGGTCGGACATAACGGAGCGCTATGAATAATTAGAATCTTACGCTTTTTCTTAACCAGTTCTTATGGTTAACGAAATCTTCGTAGACATTTTGTCTATGATCTTCGGAAATCCGTGCTACGTTGTTTGGGAACGGACCAGGGACGAGGGCTAATGGCGGATTACGAGAAGCATCTTCACAGCGCCGCATGGCGGGAAATCCGCCAGCGTGCACTCGCGGCCGCCGACCATCGCTGCCTGCTTTGCGCGGCTACCGAGGAACTCGAGGCGCATCATCGCACGTACGACAACCTCGGCGACGAGCGCGACAGCGACCTGACGGTGCTGTGCCGTGAGTGCCACGAGGTGGTGACGAGCATGCTGCGCGCGCGCGCAAGTATGCCGCCAAGCCCGCGTCGTACGCGGACATCGTCCGCAGCATCGCCGAGGCGACGCCGCTGTTCGATCCCACCGACGGGGAGGTCTGATCATGGCGGTGGAGATGATCACGCTGCGCCTGGTCGGCGTCGGCCCGATGCTGATGCGTTCGAGCCGCCTGGCGGACCCGCTCGATCCGCAGGCGAAGGCTTTGAGCAAGGTCACGTCGAAGAGGAGCAAGGTCGACGCCGATCATCATCGGATCGCGGAGCTCGAGTTCTTCGGCTCGATGTGGCTCCACGAGGGCCGGCCGTGTCTGCCGCCCGCTGCGATCAAGGGCGCGCTCGTCAACGGCGCCAAGACGGTGCGCAAGGGCAACGCGGCCAAGGCTGCCTTCGTCGCCGAAGGTCCCGCGATCCTCGAATACGATGGTCCGAAGACGGTCCCCGAGCTGTGGGACGACCCGCGTTTCCGCCATCGGCAGATGGTGCGCATCGGCGACTCGCTGGTGGCGCGCACCCGCCCGTGCTTCGACGGCTGGAGCGCGGCGGTCCGCGGCTCGTTCATCACGACCATCCTCAACCACGAGGACGTTATCGGCTACTTCCGCATGGCCGGTCCCTACGGGATCGGTGATTACCGTCCCGACTTCGGTCGCTTCCTGATCGAGGAGTCGCAGCTCGAATAGTTCTTGGCTTGGCTCGACACCGCGAGGCTAGGCGTGGTCCGGCACGGCGTGACGTGACGGGGCGTGTCCCGGCGCGGCAGGGCAGGGTCCGCCTAGGACCCTCCCTCGCCTAACCTTTTCGAATTCCGCATTTCGACATCACGCGCGGCCTTCCGCGCGAACGACGGAGCTTTACCCAATGGACGAACGCGAAGGCCTGCGCGGCGAAGCGTTGCCCCCGGTGCTCTTCTATTGGCGGACGAAGGTCGCCGAATCCTTCGATGAGAGCGCGCGCGCCGAGGTGGCCCACTTCGTCGCCGGCATCTCCGCCACGATGCCCGAGTGGCGTACGGCGATCCGCGGCGACGCGGCCGCGGCCGTCGGTCTCGTTGTCGGACGGCGCATCCCCGAGCACATCGGCCTGCGCGTCGACCTCAGCATGACGGTGCTGCTGGCCTGCGCCTTCGCCGACCCCGCCGCGGCGCTGGTGCTGTCGCACACGTTGGCCCGCATGCCGATCGAGCCGCGCGAGCGGGCGCGCCTCTCGGCCTCCTGGTCGATGCACAAGATCTGGCTCGGCAGCCGCCGTGCCGGAGCGCGCGAGCCCAAGACGCCGACCGGCCCGAATGGAGGCGCATCATGATCCTGCAGCCGATGAGCGATCTGCATTCCGATTTCCCCGGCTTTAAGGGTTATCCGTCGCCGGCGCCCGGAGCTTCCGTGATCGTCGTCGCCGGCGACACGCGGCAGGGTCTCGCCGCCGCCCTGCGGGAATTGCGCGCGGCCTATCCGCCGCCGCTCGAAGTCGTCGTCGTAGCCGGCAACCACGAGTTCTGGGCGCGCCCGGCATTGCCCGCGACGATCGTCGAAGGCCGTCGCGTCGCCGCCGACCTCGGGCTGCACTACCTGGAGAACGAGGTCGCGGTCATTGGCGGCGCGACGGGCGTCCGCTTCGCCGGCTGCACGCTGTGGTCCGACTACGGGCTGTTCGGCGAGGCGTCACGCGCGGCAGCGATGCGCGCGGCCCTCGAAGGCATGCGCGACCACAAGCGCATCAAGTGGAGCTCGAATCCTTGGGCGCGTTTCCGCCCACAGGAGGCGCGCGCGTTGCACCTGACGTCTCTGGCTTTTCTCGAGGCCGTCCTCGCGACGCACCACCCCGGCCATACCGTCGTGGTGACGCACTTCGCACCGACGATCGACGCCGTGTCGCCGCCGTATCGCGACGGCCTGCTGGCCGCTTCTGCCTGCACCGAGCTCACGCCGCTGATCGATCGTTACCAGCCGGCCGCTTGGATCTCGGGCCACACGCACTTCAGCTGCCGCCTGCGCCGCGGCCCCACGACGCTGATGCTCTCGAACCCCCTTGGCTACCCGGACGAGCGTCTCGGGTTCGATCCCCTTCTCACCATCGAGATCTAGACGATGAACGAAACGACGAGCATTCCGCATGCCTCGGGCGCCTATGACGGCGGCACGCGTCGCACGCCTTCCTTCGACGGCGCCGGCATCGGACCCATCGAGCTGCGGGTGTACGGCGAGGCCTGGCGCGAAGGGCTGCGCTTCCGCCGAGACGTGAGCGGCGATGGCCCGGAGCGCCCTCCGCGCACCCGATCGCCCGGGTTCGCCGGGCTGCTGCGCATGCCGTCGGAGATGGACGACGACAACACGGGCTTCGAGGAGAGCGCGGGCCGCGAGGGATGCCCTCCGAGCGCGACGCGGATCGCCGCGGCGTTGCTGCTGGCGCGCGCCTTCGACGCCTCGCCGGACGCGGCGCGTGACCTCGTCTCGGGCGGCGCTCCGGTCGTCGTCGACGTCGCCGACGGCGCGGTGCTCGACGCGCTGAAGGGTGAGTGGCGCGGGATGTTCTTCGACGACCCGGCGCGGTTGATTGACCTGGTCAGGACCGCGCCTGGTCGTCGCAGTGCGCTCGACGGCGCCTACATCATGCTGAAGGAGCCGCTCAAGGGCGCCGCGAAGGAGCGTCTCGAACGCGTCACCGCTGACATGTGCGGTTACGCCCTCCCGTTCGTCGCTTTCTCGCCCGACGGCCGCGCCTGCCTGCCGAAGGTGGTGAACGACGCAGCGCGGCATCGGATCGAACTGCCGATGCTCGACCACGCCACGGTCTCGCGCACGATCCGTGCCGTGACCGGCGTCAGGACGGCGGTGGACTTGCCGGCCGAGACGGTGCGCGATCTCGGCGTCGGCGACCTCGCGGCCGCCATCCGCTTCGACCGGACGCCGGCGGCGTGCGTCGACGAGCTGCGCCGTCTCGCGTTGCTGAAGAGCGCCGGGCGGGCGTCTCGCGGGCTGTTTCTCTCCGAGATCCACGGCATGGCCGCGGCGCGCGCCTGGGCCGACGACGCGATCACAGGGCTCGCCGCCTGGCGACGGGGTGAGGCCACCTGGGACGATTCGGCCTCGAGCGCTGTGATGCTCGCGGGGCCGCCCGGCGTTGGCAAGACGCTGTTCGCCGAGGCCTTCGCGCGGAGCGCATTGGGCGAGGACTCGAAATCCGGCATCCCGCTGATCGTGTGCTCGTATTATTCGTGGCAGGCAGAGGGCCACTTGGGTGATTTCCTGGCGGCCATGCGCCGCGACTTCGCCTCCGCCCGCGCGTGTGCGCCCTGTGTGATTCTGCTTGAGGAGTGCGACAGTTTCGTCGACCGCCGTGGCGTCAAGCATTCGCACTCGGACTACGTCAGGAACTGCGTCAACGCCCTTCTCGAGGAGGTCGATGGCGTGCGCAGGCGGGAGGGCGTGTTCCTGATCGGCTGCACCAATCAGGTCGAGGCCTGCGATCCCGCGCTGCTCCGCGCGGGCCGCTTCGAGAACGTGGTGCGCATCGGCCTGCCCGATCCCGCCGAGCTCGAGAAGATCTTCCTGGTGCGCTTGAAGGGCGATCTGACCGGCGCCGACATCTCCGCCATCGTGGCGTCGGCGGCCGGCATGACCGGCGCCGACGCGGAGCGCGCGGTCAAGGACGCTCGCCGGGCCGCGCGTCGCGAGAACCGCGCGCTGCGGCTCGACGACCTCCGTCGTGCCGTCGTCGGCGACGACGACCTCTCTGACGAGCAGCGCTGGCGGACGGCGGTCCACGAAGCGGGCCACGCCCTGGTCGACGTGCTGCGCTTCGGCGCCCACGGCGTCGTCGCCAACACGACGCGCACGGACAAGAGGCTCGGGATGTCGATGCGCACGGCGACGCTCGCGTTCGACGGCACGGCGACCGCCTATCGCTCCCGGATCGAGGTCCTTCTGGCCGGGCGCGCCGCGGAGGAAATCCTGCTCGGCGAGGCGTCCGACGGCGCCCGCGAGGACCTCGCGGAAGCGACCAGGCTCAGCTGCGCGATGCTGGGTGGACTAGGCCTGTCGGGGGCCTTCGCCCTTGACCCATCTCGGCGACCTGCGCCGCGCGGAGGAGTTTCTCCGCTACGTCGACATCCGCGCAGCGGTCGGCATCGAGCTCACCGAAGCAGATCGCACGTGCCATGACCTACTCGAGGCTAACCGGTCGGCGCTGATCGCGGTGGCGCGCCAGCTGTTCGAGGGGAGCAGCGTCGTCGGCGGCGAGATCGCTGCGGTGCTCGAGGCCGCCCGCTCGAAAGAGTCGCCGAAGCCGGCGACGCCGGAGGGCGGCGTTGTCCTGCGCCTCGTCGACGATCCCGGCCGGCCGGAAGGGCCGTGACGGCGGCGCGGCGCAGTCCGCTGCATTTCTTGGAGAATGGTGGTCGCGCGAGCGGAAGAGTTCATTTTGCAAAGATGACGGCTGTCCGATCCCGTGGTCTTCCAGAAGAGCCAGAGCGGACCGAAGTGCTTCCTCTTTGAGGGCAAGTTCGCTTCCCAGCTTGGTCGTCCTTCTGCCGCTCCGAGAGCTGCTGCCGGGCCTTTTGCTTCAACGCCTCAATGCGCTGATGCATCTGCATCGTGACGTCGTACACGCGGGCCTGCGCATTCCCGGGTCTTTGCGATCCGATCATCGCTAACCTGTTTCGCCTGTACCTTGGCCTCGGCGGGGCGCCTCCTCAACTCTAGCCATCTCCCTGACCAGCCCGGCACGAGTTGAGGATCTCCGCCTCGAAGTACTTCCACGACCCAATTCGAGCGCCGTCGCCAACTCGCCTGGCGACCTTGATCAGGCAAGCTTGGACTTCACGCTCATTGAACTGCGTCAGCCAGGTGACGACCGGCGCCAGATTGTTGATACCTGGGGCGGACCAGTCAATTGCAGATCCCAACTCCATCGCAATCTCCTCGATGGTCCGAGCAGCGTGGGTCATTGCCTCTAGGTCGGGGCGCCCTGGTTCGGGAAATGGTTCGAGAAAGTGCGCAGTGGTTTGCTTCTGTCTGGGTGTTTCATCCTCGTAGATTACGCTGAAACTCGTTCCGGTGGGCACCTGAACGACGTTCTGGTGATCACCAGAAACAGCTTCATTCTTCGGCGTGGGATGGGAAGGGGTATCCGCAGGAGGCGGGCCGACTGGCGGCGCCGCGGCCGGCGGCGGCTCGGGAGGACGGATAAGGAGAGTGATCCAGTCAGACGTACGCTTGCTGTTGATCACTCTCGGGCGGCGGTGGATGAGTTTAAGCGTTTCAAGTTTGGCCAATGCGGTGCAGACCGTGCGCTCGGTGAGGCGGGTCCGCGCTGCGATGGTCTTCTGCTTGGGCCAACACACATTATCGTGGTTCGCGCGATCGCAGAGGTCGAGGAGAACGATCTTCTCTGTGGAAGTGACCTTGAGCTGGTCCCATCCCCATATCGTTGCGCGAAGGGTCATTTGCCGTCCTCGGATTCGGAGGTTTCGAACGATTTGGGTTCGAGAGTCGTGGGCGCAGCCTTGGTTTCGTCGATCCACACAAGAAATCTTGCGCGAGCGGGGATGGAGGCTTCGTGCCAGGCCGCTTGCAGCGCGGCCATTCCCCTGACGCTTTCATCGCACTCAACTCGTTGAACGCCGGGTTGGGCCGAGGTCAAACCGCCACGCGACTGCCCAGATGACATGGGACTGTCGTCTGACTCCCCTTCATCGATTGGCGAACTTGCGGCTTCGGCCGCTGCTCGGATCGCCGAGACTTCTTGACCAGCGGCCGCCCGCTTGATGAGGGCCTCGCGGGTATCGGCCGGCAGCATGGGCAGTGCGTCAAGTTCGTTGCCTCGGTCCAACGATGTACCGACAACGCGCTCCAGATCGCTGCGTCCGTTCTGAGCGGCACGTTGAACGACCCGCTGGACGGACCGCGCGGACTTGCCCATCCGCTTGGCGGTGGTCTCGACAAAGGAGGACGACGCGTCTGCCACATTGGCGGATGCGTGTACCCGACCCATGGCACGATTGGCTGCGGCTGCCCCTCTGGCCTTGGCTTTGCCGTGCAGTTGCTCGTGGAGCTCCCGACGGCGATCAATGGCGAGTGCCTCTTGCGCCGGAGTTAGCGGGCTCCTAACGAGATTCTCTTCGATCTCCCAAAGCTCCGCGTCGTCATCGGTCAGTTCGACGACGCGGCAAAGGATCTTGTCCGCGCCGCTGGCGCGGGCAGCATGGATCCTCTGCCGGCCGGCGACGAGTAGGAATTTGCCAGGGCTTGCCGGATCCGGTCGGAGAACCGGAGGCTGGATGATGTCATGGGTGGACAGGGAGTCGACCATGACCGGGATGAAATCGTCGACGACGTCACGGAGCCGATGACGAGTCGAGATGTCGGCCAGATGTACGAGCCTGAAGGCATCCATTCGGAGGTCGGCACCTGCTGTGAGCGGACCATCGAAGGGATTGGGCAGCAACGGGGTTGCCCTCAACGCCGCATCAGCAGCTTCGCCGGCGTACGGCGATGCACCCGGCTCGCTTGCTTCTTGAGCGAGGTTTGAAGCGGGAGCGCCGGAATGGTCTTTCGGCGGCTGCGAGCCTTCGTGCTTATCGTTGGAGCGTTGAGCCTGATCGAATCTGGGAAAAGCGTAGGGCCGGCGAAACGGGGCGCTGCGCTGGGGCAATTTGACCGAGGGGAAATCCTGTGAACTCTCTAAGAGTCCATCTTCAATGCTGATCGCGCGCCGTTCCACTCTTCTCTCCTGCCTGCGAAGCTCGTGCTGTGCAGACTCATCATGCCAGCTGCATCGCTCCTCGCCAAATGGCGCTGAGCGCGCAAAATTTGTGGACACTCGCTGGGAAATTCAGGCGGGAATTAACGTCTGGCAAAATTTGTTTACGAAATTTTTTTTTTGTCGGTGTTGCCGGTAGCCGCTTGCCCCGTCAGCTGAAACGGTAGCATGCGTGATCATGGGAGCCCCAGCCATCGCAACAATCGGTCCGCGATTGTGCGCTTCCGGCGTTAGTTGCGAGATCGGACGCGCAGGCCCGGAGGCGCGGCGTATCTTTGCAGCGGAATGACGGCTTATGCGGGCCTCTTTGTTGCGTCAGGATATCCACGTTGCGCCCAATCAATGCGCGAAGGTTCTGATGAGAGCCTTAGGTTCGGTCGAATCAGATTCTCTTAACTAGCTCCAGCTCTGCCGACAGAGAAACATGCGCGGCGTCTGTTCCCGTGCGCCACTTAACCGGGAAGTACTTTGACCCGGACGCACGCCTCAATACTGAAGGACAACCTGATCAAGATTTCGCTTATCGTGAATGGTACCTCAGTCACGTTGCCATATTCTGATCTGGCCGCAAGCATCACCACGTTGAAGTCGCTGAAGCTGGATGTCCCCACCAGCGACACGATGTTCCCCGCCGGTCCGGGATCGGATGCGATCAACAACAACTATCTCGCCTGCCACTCGGCCGACCACGTATTGAACCTCGTGGAATGGGCCCAGCGCAAACACGTGGATCCAAGCCAGTTGCAGACTTCGGTCCGCGCTGACGATCCCGGCGTAGGCGGTGCCTGATCCATAGCCGTTCGGATGCTCGCCGAACTTCCACACTGGAGGCGAGCGGACATACCGGACGCAATTCCCATCTTTCGGGGCGGGTTGCGCCTGAACTGCATAGCCACCGGCGATCGCAAGGATCGACGTCCACGGTGTCAATGATGGCTGCCTGATCGGCGCCTGCAGCGCGCATCCACCGGCGAGGCCGATTGTCGCTCGGACTTGATGGCCATCATTGCCTTCGGACATCCGCTCGATTGTCATGCGTTTATACCTCGGCCGGTTGGTGTAAATGCTAGAAACCAACAAGCGTCGTTCTCAAAAAGCCGCGGAGCACGCGATCACAATTGAAGTAGTATCGATCTCGCCATTTCTGGCGTGTCCGGCTCGGGCTGTTTTGCCCGGTGATTTCTTTTAGCTCGCGGCCGGCAACGAATACAACTATGCGGTCGAGCCAGCGGCGCCCGCACAGTCATTGCCGGGTATCCGCGCAAGCAGATCGAGATCCAGGCCGACCCCAACCACAGTTGGGGACCCGTCATCCAAATCATTGACCGGGAAGCGCTTGAGGATGGCGAGCATGACGATGTGCTGGAGCGGGCATCTCAAGATCGAATGCAATGACCTTGTTTGGCTGCCCGGCCACAAGCGCCTCGAGCACCTGCCGCTCGCGTGGACTGAGCGTATTGATCGACGCCGCCGCCGCAGCAATATCATCGGTCCGGCCCTTAGCCGCGCTAGTCTTCAGCGCGGACTCAATCGCTGCTATCAAGGCGTCGTCGCTGTAGGGCTTTTCAATAAAGTCCACGGCTCCCGTCTTCATCGCTCGGACCGCGGTCTGCACGTCGCCTTGAGCCGTCACCACAATGACCGGCAAGTCCGGGTTTATCAGCCGAAGGCGAGCATGAACCTCGAAGCCATCCATCTCCGGCATACGAAGATCCAGCAGGACGCAGCCCCCGAGTAAGCTGCCCGCGACGTCGAGGAACGCTTTTGGCGTTGCATACGACGCCACCTGGAAACCGACCGCATCCAGCAGCCGCTCCAACGATCGGTGGATAGCCGGGTCGTCATCAATAACGTAGATGAACCGTTCGGCGGCCATCGATGGACTCATCGTTCCAGCGGGACGGGCAGCGTCACACGAAAGATTGCTCCGCCACCTCAATTGGGCTCATACCCCAGCTTTCCGCGATGGGCCTCGACGATCGAGCGGCACAAGAGCGGCACTCATCCGACTCTTGAAAAGCTCCGGAAGGAGATTCCCGAGGGTGTGCTCGAGATGCTCGCCGTGCCCGGCCTCCGCCCCGAGAAGGTTCTGCGACTCTACGAGGATCTCGGCATCACCTCGCTCGCGGAATTGGAGGCCGCCGCCAAGGAGGACCGCATCAAGAAGACCAAAGGACTGGGTGCGGCGCTGCAGACCAAGATCCTGCAGAACCTGTCCATCGCGAAAAGCGGAGAAGGTCGCCTCCACCTGCACCGTGCTGCTGCCCTGCTCGCGCACGCTAAGGACTGGCTCCGCAAGGCCCGACCCGAACTCAAGCGCCTGACCATCGCAGGCGACTTCCGCCGGGGCTGCGAACTTGTCGCCGACCTCACGATCCTTGCGGAGGCTCCCCAAGTCGACAAGATGACAAAGGCGTCGGCGGGGGACGGACTGCAGGTCCGCTTGTCTGACCGCAAACATTTCGGCGCCGCCCTTCTTTTCGCCACCGGCTCCGCCGCTCACGTTGAGCAGCTTCAGGCTTTGGCGGTAAAGAAAGGAGTGCGCTTGGAGACCGATGGCTTGCACAAGGGCCGCACCCTGATCGCCAGCGGCGAGATCGAGATCTATCGCGCTCTCGGCCTGCCGTTCATCGATCCCGAACTCAGGGAAGGGCGCGGCGAGATCGAACTGGCTCTCAAGGGCAAGTTGCCGAAGCTCGTCACCGACAAGGACCTGCGCGGAATCCTTCACGGCCATACGGATGCCTCCGACGGCACCGAGACGCTGGAGACCATGGCCAAGGCTACGCGCCAGCGCGGTTTCGAATATTTTGGGGTCGCCGACCATTCCAAGTCCGCGCACTACGCGGGCGGTCTCTCTGTGGAGGAGATCGCGCAGCAGTACCGGGAAGCCGACCGACTGAACAAGCGTTTCGGCAAGGATTTCCGGATCCTCAAAGGCATCGAGTCCGACATTCTGGCCGACGGCTCGCTGGACTATACGGACGACGTGCTGGCGCGCTTCGATTTCGTGGTCGCGAGCATCCACGGCCGCTTCAAACTGGACCGCAAGGCGCAGACGCAGCGCCTGCTGCGGGCCATCGCCGATCCTCATACTACCATCATCGGCCACATGACCGGGCGCCAGCTCCAGCGGCGGCCAGGCTACGAAATCGACGTCGAGAAAGTGT
Source organism: Bradyrhizobium sp. LB13.1 (assembly GCF_054056815.1). Classification (NCBI taxonomy): domain Bacteria; kingdom Pseudomonadati; phylum Pseudomonadota; class Alphaproteobacteria; order Hyphomicrobiales; family Nitrobacteraceae; genus Bradyrhizobium; species Bradyrhizobium sp. LB13.1. The sequence continues at coordinate 2,520,844 of NZ_JBSRYQ010000001.1, forward strand.
TGCGTGCCTGCGCCAAGTCGTCGTCGAGATCAACGCTCATCCATGGCGCCTGGACCTGGATTGGCGCTGGCACCAGGCCGCCGTTGAGTTCGGCTGCATGCTCAGCATCAATCCGGACGCGCACTCGATCCCCGAGCTCGACCACATGCGCTGGGGTGTCGAGATGGCGCGCAAGGGCGGTGTCCCCGCCGACCGGGTCCTGAACGCGATGGCTCTTCCGGAGATCTCCCGGTACCTTCGTCAGAAGCGGCGCTCGCTCACCCGAGCGGCCTGATGCCGCAGGCGTTCGCGCTCTCGCTGGAGGGCACCGTGGTCGCGGTCGCCGCCGATCGCGGTCACCGCTTCAGCAAGCCGCCTCGGGATCGCATCGTGCTGGTGGAAGGCCATGGCGTCGAAGGCGACGTCCACGCTGGCCCGTTTGTGCGGCACCGTTATCTCGCCCGCCGACAGCACCGCCTGCCCAATCTCCGGCTGGTGCACCTAATCCCGTCCGAACTCTTCGCAACGCTCGTTGAAGCTGGCTTGGAGGTCGGCGCCGGCGACCTCGGTGAGAACATCAGCACCGCCGGCCTGGACCTCGAGCGGATGCCGCTCGGCACGCTTATCGAGCTCGGACGCACCGCGATTGTAGAGCTAACTGGCTCCGGACGCCCTGCGTGCTCATTGACTGCTTCAGGGCTGGCCTCAAACGGCACGTGCTCTCGTCGGCGGAAACGGGCCCTCCATTCAAATGCGGGGTGCTGGGCGTGGTGCGGGCCGGCGGACCGGTCGCGGCGGGCGATGCGGCGCGGGTTCGGCTCCCGTCCTCCTCTTTTCGCGCGTTGCCGGCCCTGTAAGGACCCCGTGCACAAGCGAGCAACCCGATGGCCGAATCGAAACGCGCTCGGTAGATCGGGGTGGCATGGCCGCAAACAAGGTAACGGCGGTACGCTTGGGGCTGGGGAGGCAATCGACAGTCCGGGACTAATCAAGCCGCCGCGCCCAGCTGGCGGCTTCTTTCTTTCATCAGGACGCGTTCGCCCTCGCTCGCTCGCGCGCACCGCGACGACGTTCGCGCCGCCGCTTGGCTGGATTAACGGGCTGCCGCAGGGGAGGAACCTGCGTCGCAGCGACTATCGAAGCTGTAGCCTCCTCGACTAAAGGCGCCTCGATCGGTTCGGGGCAGCGCGCGGGCTTCATGAACTCGAGCACTGCCTGTCCCTTGGACGTGACCTGCCATCCGCCGCTGACCCACCGCCGCGCACTGCAGCACAACAAGCTGCGGAGTGCCCGCGAACGATCCGATTGCATAAAAAACACGATGATGAAGAACGATCTTTTCCTCATCCTGCCCTTCAAGCCGCAGCATGGCGCCGATATTCTCGACCGGTCCTCTCGACGATGCCGGCGCCGACGTCGTCAATTAGCGATCTGCTCGGCGGCTCGCCGCGCTGACTGTCGGGTCCGGTCGAGTGTCTCATCTCCGGGTTTTTCGGCTCGGGCACGCGCTTCACATTTCGAGCGAAGCTCCTCAATCTCATCATCTGTGAGGTGCTCGATTCCCACGAGACTATTGCGCGCCGCGCTCACGCGAATGAGTTCGTCCAACTTTACCTGAATGGCCGCGCTGTCCCGGTTTTGCGAATTCTGAATCAGAAATACCATAAGGAAAGTTACGATCGTGGTCCCAGTATTAATGACCAACTGCCAAGTGTCCGAGAACTGGAAGAGCGGGCCGCTTATGCCCCATACTATCACCACACCCGCGGCTAACAGGAAGGTCGAGGCGCGCCCAGCCGCAAGCGAAGTCTGGTTAGCCAAATCACCGAAGAATTTTGAAATCGAGGATGGCTCGTGTCTCATGATTTCGGCCTTTGCCTTGACCACAATGTCGTTCGGAGCAAAAGTTCCGCCCTACGGAACCATGGTCTCCAGCACACCCAGTGACGTGCTTTCGCGAGTGCTCCCGAGAGCAGGTATCGAGAGTGATCGCAGAGTACGTCCAACGTGAGCCGCGCCCGTTCGGGTGCCGACCTCACCTCTGGAATTGCCACTTGCTCCTGACTCGGAAAAGATGGCCAACGAGTCGATTCGCGCCGGTCCTACAAGCCAGCCGCGGAATAGATCTCTCACGCGAGGCGTCCTCCGCGAGCGAAAAGGTCGCGATATCGCGTCTCGTACTCCTTCGCCATCCGGCTTGCGGCGAAGCACTCCTCGAACCGGGCGCGGACCACTCGTCTGTCCAGCCGGCCCAGTTCTTTCACCGCCCTGATCGCCTGCTCCTCACCATCGACGATGAAGCCGGTGACGCCGTCCTCCACGACTTCCGGCACCGAGCCTGATCGATAGGCGATCACGGGCGTTCCGCACGCCATCGCCTCGATCATGACCAGACCGAACGGCTCGGGCCAACCGATCGGAAACAGCAGGCCCGCTGCGTTCGCGAGGAAAGGCTGCTTCTTCGCATCGTCGACCTCGCCGACGAGCTGAACCGCCTGGCCATCGATGTTCGGCTCGAGCTCTTTTTTGAAGTAGGCCGTCTCCGCCCGGGGGATCTTGGCGGCGATCCGCAGCGGCATCCGCGCCGCGCGTGCGATGCGTATGGCGTCCTCCGGTCCCTTGTCCGCCGTCAGCCGCCCCAGAAAGGCCAGGTACGAACCTGGTTCGTAGGAGGGCCGAAACATGTCCTTGGGCAGTCCGTGTTGGATCGTCGCGATCCAGTTCGCCTCCGGAAGCGGCCGACGCTGGTAGGCGGAAATCGAGACGAATGGAGCGTCCGCAAAGGCACCGATGACCTGGGGCAGACCGGGAAGATCGAGCCGGCCGTGCATCGTCGTCAGGAAAGGCACGCCGGTCCGGTTCAGCACCGGAAGGGGCAACCAGTCAACGTGTGAGTGGATCACGTCAAAGTCGCGCGCGCGCTCGGCGATGGCCTCGATCAGGACCGCGCAGGCGGCGTTCGGATCCGCCCCCTTCCGCCCCAGGCGCAGCGCCCGCGGCCACACAGCGTGGAGCTTCCCCTTCGACTTCGAGTCCCCGCTTGCGAATAGCGTGACGTCGTGACCGAGTTCGACCAGTTCGTCCACCAGCCAGGCGATCACACGCTCGGTGCCGCCGTAGAGCTTTGGAGGTACGCTCTCGGCCAACGGAGCAAGCTGGGCAATCCGCATCGGCTAGGCCCCGAACACGAAACGCAGGACTGTCACGATCGTCGCGGAAATGAGGAACGAAATCGCGAGCAGCGTCCAATTGGGCCTCGTGCTTCCGCGGGCCACGCGCGCTGCGAGCGTCTTCACGGCCGTCAACTTCCGTCTCGAGGAAGCCGCTGCAGGTAGGCTATTCCGAAGCCAGCGAGTTCTTCGGTATCGCCCTCGCGCGCCTCCGACCTTCTATGGAGGTGGCGCTCCAGCAGGCAGCGCCGGCTGTCGTGCGCATCGACCTCGGGGTGCCGCGCCCGGTACACCGTCCAGGCGGTCTCCGTGGCGTTCTTCAAGACGACTTCGTCGACCATGCTCACTCTCCGGAGACGAACCCAGTCGCTGCCAACTCAAGGCATTCCGAAAAGTTTCCGCTTTTTCCCGATAATAGACGAAGGGAGGAGAGACAGGATGCATTGCCGCGCCCGCGCACATGGCACGCACAGCGGCGCGCCTCTGTAGGACGCTTTAGGACGCGTTGGCCCTCGCTCGTTCGCGGGCCTCGCGACGACGTTCGCGGCGTTCGCGCCGCCGCTTGGCACGGTCAGCGGGCTGGCGCAGCGGAGGAACCTGCGTTGGAGCGACTATCTCAGCTGTAGCCTTTTCGACCAATGGCGCCTGGATCGGTTCTGGCGCAGCGGGGCGGGCTTCCATGAACTCGAGAACCGCACGTCCGTTGGCCGTGATCTTCCAGCCGCCGCTGATGCGTTCAACCAGCCCGTGTGAAAAGATGTCGAGATCGGGCAGCCGCGCGGCGAGGCGCTTGGTTCGGTCCGCCCATTCGCGGCCACTGGTCGCCAGGATCGCCATGTCGCGTTTGAGGTCCTCCATGACGGCGAAGCCATCCGGATAGCTAACCAGGATCTTGAGGACCGTCACCTGGAAGTTCACGCCCCACTCCGGATCAGCGCCACATCGTGGGTGCACGGGACAGAGCGTCGCGGCCGACCTGCCTGAGGTCCTCGGGAGAAACCTCGCCGTTGGTGGCAGCCTCTAAGATTTTCGATGCGACGAGAGAACCTGCCCCGATCTCGCCGTGCGACACGCTTTCGCAGACTTCACCGAGGACCGCGCGCAAAAGCGCGGTGGTTTCCGGGGCGAACATGAGGTGCCCCCCAAGCGAAAACCACACCCTATCCCGGTTTTGCCGGGTTGACGATTCAGGCATGTTAAGCTCCGCGGAAATTGCGCTTCCTGCGTTGCGGATCCCGGAGCGACGGTGCAGCGAGAAGAGCAACATGACTGAAATCTTTCAGAACCGAAGTGAGACTGCGCTGGCGCGGCTGATTCAAGGCGATGGCGGCTCTGTCATGTGGACATTCCTCGGCCGGGGATCGTAGCCGAACGTATAGTGACCGGCCCGGATTTTTACTCGCTGGTTTGAAACACTAGTCTGGTGGCGTGTAGACTTTCCTTCTGAGAAGACCGATGAAGTGAGCGAGCGGACCCTCGCTCTCGTCAATATGCTGCATGCCTGGGACGTTTTTAGAAAAAATGTAAGCGGGCTTTCATGGCCTGACCAAACAATCGAACCAGAGCAGCGCCTTGGCCTCCCTTGGTCTTGGCCCGGGCTTTGCTTCGCGAAGGGTTCGCAGGGAGCGCAACGACTGAAAAGGATCTTCGCGCGCGTGCGCGATATTTGCGACGCACTAATTTCCGTGAGTACCTTAGGGATGATCACCGCGAAAGGACTTGCAAATGTCCGAGCCCGTAACTCTACGGGAGTGAAGTGCTGTCCCGCCGACTCTGCGCGCTGGGCGCTTAGCGTTCCAAACCCATCGGTGCTGCTTCGCAGTCGCGATGCAGCAATTAATCGTACTTCATTACGATGAATCCGCTTGCGACTAACTTCGCACATGGTTCTCGTGCTTCGTGCTTGACGCGAATGTTCTGCTGCACATAAAAGCGTCGACTGCCTATTTTATACTATCCAGTTGCGTCGCGAATTAAGTCTGGGGGAAGCCCGGATCAACCAATTTTGGTCGCTACGGCCTATCCGGCACAGCCTGCCTATGATCAGTCGACCAAGCTCTTTTCGGGGGGAATTGCTATGCCTAATTCACCAGCCGTCGTCGGTGCGCCCACGGTTCACGTTGTTGTCGAGGATACCAGCCTGCAGACGCTCACCGCGCAGGGGACGATCTCGATCTCGGACGCGAACGCCGGACAAGCGGCCTTCAAGACCGCGGTCGTCGCGGCTTCCGGCAACCTCGGAACGCTCTCCATCGCCGCCAACGGCGCCTACGTCTACTCGGTCGCCGACAGCAAGGTGCAGTACCTCGGGGCCGGCGAGACCAAGGTCGAAACCTTCACGATCACTTCCCTGGACGGCACCCAGAAGCAAGTCGCCTTCACTATCGTCGGCGTCAACGACGCGGCAGTCATCGGCACCCCGAACGCGGTGGACGTCACCGAAGACGCCACCAGCCCCGTTCTGAAGGCTTCGGGTTCGATCTCGATCTCGGACGCCGACCAGAACCAGGCTGCGTTCAAGACGACGGTCGCATCGGCCTCCGGAAACCTCGGCACGCTCGTCCTGCAGAGCAACGGCAGCTACACCTATTCGGTCGCCAACGGCGCCGCGCAGTACCTCGGCGCAGGTCAGGTCAAGACCGACACCTTCACGGTCACGTCCCTCGACGGCACCCAGAAGCAGCTTTCGTTCAACGTCCACGGCACCAACGACGCAGCGGTGATCGGGGTGCCGACCCAGCGCGACGTCGCCGAGGATGCCACCGCTCCGAATCTCTCCGTCACGGGATCGATCTCGATCACCGACGCCGACCAGGGCCAGGCCGCCTTCAGGACCACCGTGACCTCGGCCTCGGGCAATCTCGGCGGACTCGTGCTCGCCGCCAACGGGACCTACACCTATTCGGTGCCCAACTCTGCCACGCAATATCTCGGCGCGGGCGACACCAAGGTCGACACCTTCACGGTCACCTCGCTCGACGGCACGAGCAAGCAGGTCTCCTTCACCATCCATGGCATCAACGATGCGGCCGTGATCGGAACGCCGACCGTCCACGATGTCACCGAGGACGCCACCAATCCGATCCTGTACGCCACCGGGACGGTTTCGATCGTCGACGTCGACCAGGGCGAATCCGCGTTCCAGCCGACGATCCAGGCCGGCAACGGCAATCTCGGCGTGCTCGTCATGGGCAGCAATGGCACCTATGTCTACGCCGCGCTGGACAGCGCCGTGCAATATCTCGGCGTCGGCGACACCAAGGTCGACACCTTCACCCTGACGGCGCTCGACGGCACCCAGAAGCAGGTCACCTTCACCATCCACGGCACCAACGACGCGGCGGTCATCGGCGCGCCCGTCGTCCACGACGTCACCGAGGACGTGGGGGTCTCGGCGGCCGGCAACCTGACCGCTACGGGCGTGCTTTCGATCGCCGACGCCGACCAGAACCAGTCCTCGTTCCAGACCGTCGCCGTCGCTGCGGCGACCGGCACCCTCGGCCACCTGAGCATCGCCGCCAACGGCGCCTATTCCTACACCGTGGCCGACAGCGCCGTGCAGTACCTCGGGGCCAACGACGTCAAGACCGAGATCTTCACCGTCACCTCGTCCGACGGCACCCAGAAGCAGATCTCGTTCACGATCCACGGCACCAACGATGCCGCGGTGATCGGCACGCCCGCCCAGCACGACGTGACCAAGAACGGCTCCCCGGTGACGCTGACCGCCTCCGGCATCCTCTCGGTTACCGACGCCGATCAGAACCAGGCCACGTTCAAGACCACCGTCGGCTCGGCCCCGAGCAATCTCGGCCATCTCTCGATCGCGGCCGACGGCTCCTACACCTATTCCGTCGTCAATTCCGCCGTGCAGTCTCTCGGAGCGGCCGACGTCAAGCTCGAGACCTTCACGGTCACCTCGCTCGACGGCACCCAGAAGCAGATCTCGTTCACGATCCACGGCGGCGGCGGCGCCAACACTCCGGCCGTGATCGGGGATCCGAACAACACCACGGTGACCGAGGACGTCGGCGGTGCCACGCTGACGGTGGCCGGCACGATCCTTGTCACCGATCCGGACGCCGGCCAGGCCGCGCTGCAGACCGCCTTCACGCCCGGCGCGACCAATCTCGGCAGCCTCGTTCTGCAGAGCGACGGCAGCTACACCTATTCGGTGGCGAACAGCGCGGTCCAGTATCTCGGGCTCGGCGACACCAAGGTCGACACCTTCGCCATCAAGTCGGTCGACGGCACGACCAAGGTCGTCTCCTTCACGATCAAGGGTGCCAACGACGCCGCCGTCATCGGGGATCCGGTGGTCCATACCGTCACCGAAGATTCCGCTGGCGCGACGCTGTCCGCGACGGGCAAGCTGATCGTCACCGATGCCGACCAGAACCAGTCGTCATTCCAGGAGGGATCGGTCGCCGGCCCGAACAATCTCGGTACGCTCTCATTCGCCGCGGACGGCACCTACACCTACTCGGTCGCCAACACCGCGACCCAGTCGCTGGGCGCAGGCCAGACCCACATCGACACCTTCACCGTCCATTCGCTCGACGGCACTCCCAAGACCGTGTCGTTCGACGTCCACGGCACCAACGACGCCGCTGTCATCAGCGACCCGGCGTTCCACGACGTCACCGAGGACAGCGCCCCGACCTTGTCGGTCTCGGGCCAGATGACCGCGACCGACGCGGACGCCGGCCAGTCGCTGTTCAGCACCGTGGTGACCGCAGGCTCTGGCACGCTCGGCCATCTGACCATCACGGCCGACGGGCACTACACCTACACGGTGGACAATGCGCTGGTGCAGGGTCTCGCCGCAGGCGAAGTCAAGATCGAGACCTTCACGGTTTCCTCGATCGACGGCATCACCAAGCCGGTTTCCTTCACCATTCACGGCACCCAGGACGCGCCGGTGCTGAACGTCGGGACCGCCGCGGGACACGCCGACGACGCCCGGATTGCGCTTCACGTCGATGCCCACACCATCGAGACCGGGACCCTCGGCATCGTCGTCGTCACCGGGGTTCCGGACACCTACACGCTCAATCACGGCACCTTCGTGCTCGACGGCGCCGGCGACGGACATTGGGAAGTGCCGTCCCATCCCGACACGCTCTCGGATCTGGCGCTCGTTCCGGGGCCGGACGCCCAGGCCGGGACGCTGACGCTGCACGTATCGGTCGCCTCGATCGAAGGCGGCCACCAGATGACCGCCGGCGCACCCATGACCGTCGAGGTCACGGGAGGCGAGCATGCGGTCACCCAGCGCGCGGTCGACGGCTACATCGCCGGCGCCTTCGTGTTCGCCGACGCCAACGGCAACGGAATCTTCGATGCCAACGAAGCCTCGGCGACCACCAATGCCGACGGCAGCTTCACGCTCCACAATGCCCACGGCACCCTGATCATGACCGGGGGCATCGACGTCTCCACGGGGCTTGCCTTCACCGGCACCCTGAAGGCGCCGGACGGCTCCACCGTGGTCACCCCGCTGACCACTTTGATCACCGCCCTCGCGGTCGGCGACGTGACCACGGCCCAGGCGACCGCGCAGGTCGCCGCCGCCTTCGGCATCGATACGACCAAGATCGACCTCACCACCTTCGATCCGGTGCCGGACGCCGTCTCCGGAAAAGCTGACGCGACGGCGGTGCTATCCGCGGGGGTTCAGGTCCAGAGCACGGTTGCCCAGATTTCCGCGGTGGGCGGATCCCAGGAGGCCGTGTTCAGCGCGATCGCCAACGCCATCACTGCGGCCGGCAACAACCCGGTGGATCTGAGCGACACCGCGGACGGCGGCGCCCTCGAGACCATCGCGAGCGCCTCCGGCGTCAGCCACGACGCGCTGTCGACGGTGGTCTCCGTCGTCTCCGCCTCGAACACCATCATCCAGAATGCCGGCGACGTCACCGCCATCGCGCAGGCCGGCCAGGTCGCGCAAGGCGATGCGGCGGCCTCGCTGGGCGCCATCACCGACTTCAAGGATACCGCTCAGACCGGCGCGGTGACTGCCTTCTATGTCGATGACCTTCAGGCCCACGTCGATGCCGCCCAGGTCGCCGTCCTCGCCCCGGTGTTCGGCACCTCGGGCAGCGACGTCCTGACCGGAACGGCAGACATCGACACCATCGACGGCCGTGAAGGCAACGACCGGATCTCCGGCGGCGACGGCGCCGACGTGCTGCTCGGCGGCGCCGGCAACGACCGCCTGACCGGCAACGCCGGCAACGACCGCATCGACGGCGGCCAGGGCTTCGACCGCGCGGTCTATTCGGATGCGACCGCGGGCGTGACCATCAACATGGCCGACGGCAAGGCCTCGGGCGCCGGCGTCGACAGCGACGTGCTCTCCAACGTCGAAGGCATCGTCGGCAGCGCATTCGCCGACACCTACAACGCCGCGGGCTTCACCGGCGATTCCGGCGTGGCCGGCAGCCCGGTTGGCTTCAACGAGTTCGAGGGAGGGGCCGGCGACGACGTCATCACCGGCACCGTGAACGCGCTCGGGGTCGCGCTGACGCGCATTTCGTATGTCGGCGCCACGACGGGCGTCACCGTCGACGTCCAGGCGGGTACCGCCGACGGAGACGCTTCGGTCGGACACGACACTTTCGGCATCGCCGGCATCAACGGCGCATGGGGTTCAAGCCACAACGATACCCTGCTGGGCAGTGCCAACCCCAACGGCAGCGTCGAGGTGTTCGCGGGCATGGCCGGCGACGACCTCATCAACGGACGCGGCGGCTTCGACCGCGCCGACTACAACACCGATCCGGCCACCACTTCCGGCATCGTCGTCCACCTGGCGGCCGGCACGGTTGCGGGAGACGCCACGATCGGCAACGACACCCTCCTGTCCGTCGAGGCGGTCCGCGGCACCAACTTCGCCGACACCTACGATGCCGCTGGCTTCGGAACGGTGGGCTCCAACATCGGCTCCAACGGTACCTTCAACGAGTTCACCGGCAACGGCGGCAACGATACCATTATCGGAAACGGCAACACCCGCATCAGCTTCAACAACGCGACTGCTGGCGTGACCGTCGAGCTCCAGGCCGGCTCCGCCTCGGGCGACGCCTCGGTCGGAACCGATACCTTCACGGGCGTCAACGCCGTGCAGGGCTCGAACTTCGCCGACACCATGCGAGGCGACGCCGCCAACAACACCTTTACCGGCAATGGCGGCGACGATTTCATCGACGGCAGGGCCGGCTTCGACGTCGCCAGCTACAACAACAGCTACTTCGTGACGGGTGGGGTGACGGTCAACATGGCGGACGGCACCGCCAAGGGGGACGCCTCTATCGGCAACGACACGCTGCGGTCGATCGAGGGCGTCCAGGGCACGGGCTACGGCGATGCCTACAATGCGGTCGGCTACGGCGTAGCGGGAGCCTTGAACAGCGGCAACAACGGCACCTTCAACCAGTTCGAAGGCGTCGGCGGCAACGACACCATCAGCGGCAACGGCAATACCCGCGTCATCTACGGCAGCGCCGCTGCCGCCGTCACCGTGGACCTGTCGCTGGGAACGGCCCATGGCACCGCTGCGGGCGACATCGCCAATGTCGGCACCGACACCTTCACCGGCGTGTTCAGCGCGACGGGATCGGCCTTCGCCGACACCCTGATTGGCGATGCGAACAGCAACATGTTCGTCGGCGGCGGCGGCAACGACGCCATCAACGGCGGCGCAGGCGGCGACGTGGCGATTTTCTCGGGTGCCCGCGGCCAGTACACCGTATCGATCAACGGCGCAGGCCAGGTGACGGTCACGGACACGGTCGGCGGCCGCGACGGCACCGATACGCTCACGAACGTCGAAGCGCTGCAATTCACCAACGCCAACGTCCTGGTGGCTTCTGGAACCCAGGCGGCGCCCGTCGACCTTTCCGACGGACGGCTCTTCTTCAATGCGGCCGTAAACCCCCTCGTCTCGGTGACCGGTTCGGCCGATGACTTCGTCAAGATCAACCAGGGGCTTTCGGGCCACCAGATCGATCTCGGAGCAGGTACCCACGACACGGTCATGCTCGGAGTGACCGGCGGCTACGGACTCAGTCTCGTCGGCGTCGAGAACCTCATTGGAACCAGCGGCGGTGATTCCGTCACCCTTGCATCCGTCGCCAACGGACTCTCGATCGACATGGGCGGCGGCAACGACAGCATCAGCCTCGCCAACGGTTCGAACACGCTCAGTGCGACCAATGTCGAGATCCTCACCGCCAGCGATTTCGCGGCCGGCAGCGTCTCCAACGACACCCTGACCCTGCTCAACGGCGTCAGCGGCCTGTCGGTCAATCTCGCCAACGGCAACAACACGCTCAACCTCGCCGCCGGCGTCAATTCGTTCACCAACATCTTCGGTACCGACACGATCAACGGCACCGCCTCGGACGACACCCTGACGGTCACGAGCGGCCTCTACACCCCCAACAACGACATGTCGGTCGACCTCGGCGCCGGCAACGACACGCTTTCCCTCGGGTCGCAGTACGGCAGCCTCGCGCTCCACGGCGTCGAGCACCTCGTCGTCACCGGACAGCCCGACGCGTTCTACACCCTGACCAATGGCCAGAACGGGTTGACCGTGGATCTCGGCACCGGAAATTCGGGGCTGCAGATCGCCTCCGGCGCCAACACGCTGGCGCTGAGCCACGTCTCGAGCGTCGGCTCGGCAGACTTCTTCGGCGGCACCGCGCCGGCTTCGGACGACACCTTGACGCTGCTGAACGACGTCTCGGGCGTGATCATCAACCTGCAGCAGGGCGACAACACCCTGAAGTTGGCCGCCGGGACCAACTCGATCACCGCCTACAACGTCCAGCACATCCAGGGCAGCGCCTCGAACGACGCGCTCACGATGCTCAACGATGCGGGCGGCGACACCATCGACCTCGGCGCCGGCGACGACACCCTGAACCTCACCGGCTTCAACGGCGGCGTCACGGTCGCCAACGTCGAACACGTCAACGGCGGAGTCTTCACCGACATCATCGCCGTCACGGGCACCGTCGGAGCCACCGTCACTGGCGGCGGCAGCTCCGACTTCATCACGGCGGGCGCCGGCAACGACGTCATCCGCTACACCGACGCCACCGATTCCTCGCCGGCCTACGCTCCGGACACGGTCACGAACTTCGACGCTGCGCACGACACCTTCCTGCTCGACGGCGTCGCGGGCCTAGCCGGCTCCGTGCACTTCAACGGTTCCGGCATGCTCGGCGGGTCGCCGGCCGCGCCGCATGCCGAGGCCATTCTCGTCAATTCCGGTGGACAGTCCCAGCTGCAGATCGACGTCGACGGCGACGGCAGCATCGGTGCGACCGACCTCGTCATCAACCTGAACGGCCTTTCCGGCACCCTCAGCGACGCCAATTTCGCCGTGATCACTCCGAACCACGTCCCGACCGACATCTCGATGTTCGGCGTAGGGATCGTGCCGGAAAACGCGCCGGCCGGAGCGGTGATCGGGCTGCTGTCGGACGTCGATGCCGACGCGGGCGACACCGCAAGCTACGTCCTCACCAACGACGCCGGCGGCCTGTTCGCGATTTCGAACGGCGCCGTCGTCACCACCGCTCCGCTCGACTTCGAGCAGGCGATATCCCACCAGATCACTGTACAGGTCACGGACCATTCGGGGGCGACGTTCGAAAAGAACTTCGTCGTCACCACCACCAACGTCAACGAGACGCCTACCGCAGTCGCCTTGTCGAATTCCTCGATCTCGGAAAACGGCGCCCCCTACAGCGTGGTCGGCAACCTGTCCACCGTCGATCCGGACGCGACGGACACCGCAAGCTATACGCTTCTCGACGACGCCGGCGGCCTGTTCGCCCTGGTCGCCAACCAGGTCGTCGCCACGGCGCCGCTCGACTTCGAGCAGGCGGCATCGCATCAGGTCACGGTGCGCGCCACCGACGCCGGCGGCCTCACGATCGACCGGACCTTCGTCATCGCCACCACCAATGTCGACGAGGTGCCGACGGCGGTCCTGCTGTCCAATTCCTCGGTCGCGGAAAACACCCCCGCCGGCACCGTCGTCGGCGCCCTGTCCGCGCTGGATCCCGACGCCGGCGATACCGCCACCTTCACGCTCGTAGCCAACCCGGGCAACCTGTTCGCCGTGTCCAACGGCCAGATCGTGACCACCGCAGCCCTCGACTTCGAACAAGCCACCTCCCACCAGGTCACGGTGCGGGCGACCGATGCCGGCGGCCTCACGCACGAGACCGTCCTCACCATTGCCACCACCAACGTCAACGAGGCCCCGACCGAAATCGCGTTGTCGAACTCCGCCGTTCCGCAGGGAGCCGCAGTCGGCACCGTGGTCGGTGCATTGTCGGCCACCGATCCGGATGCGGGCGACATCGCGACCTTCACCCTGGTGGACGATGACGCCGGCCAGTTCGCGATCAGCGGCGGCAACATCGTCGTCCACGGCGCGCTGATGGCCGGAACGCAGCACGTGACGGTCCGCGCCACCGACAGCGCCGGGCTGACGTTCGACAAATCGATGGCGGTCGCCGTCGCCGCGGGAGCCCTGGTGGTCGGCACCGCGGCCGCCGATACGCTCGGCGGCACCGCCGGCGACGATACCATCCAGGGACTCGACGGCAACGACAGGCTGCAGGGCCTCGGCGGCAACGACATCCTGGACGGCGGCCAGGGCTTCGACCGCGCGGTCTACACCGATGCGACGTCCGGCATCGCGGTCAATCTCGCGGCAGGCACCGTGACCGGCGGCTCGGGCTCGGACACCCTGATCAACGTCGAATCCATCGTCGGCAGCGATTTTGCCGACACCATCAACACCGCCGGCTTCGTGGGCGACAGCGGCATCGCCGGGAATCCGTTCGGCCTCAACGAGATCGAGGGCCGCGGCGGCGACGACACCATCGTCAGCGACGTCAACAGCCAGGGCGCCTTGCTCACGCGCGTCTCCTACATCGGCGCGCGGCGGCCGGCGTCACGGTCGATCTCGCGGCCGGCAATGCCCATGGCACGGCCGTGGGCGACGCGGCGAACATCGGCACCGACACCCTGGTCGGTTCCGGCTTCTCGACCGTGATCGGCTCCCAGTTCGGCGACACCCTGCTCGGCACCAACAACGCCAACGGCACCGTCGAGATCTTCGACGGCCGCGCAGGCAACGACACCATCAACGGCCGCGGCGGCTTCGATCGCGCCGACTACGCACTCGATCCGGCGACCAATTCGGGCATCACCGTGAACCTCCTTGCCGGCACCGTCGTCGGGGACCGGCAGAACACCGGCGATTTCACGATCGGATCGGATACCCTGATCTCCGTCGAATCCGTCCGCGGCACCAATTTGGCCGACAGCTTCAATGCGGTCGGCTTCAATGGCGGCGGCGTCAACCCGGGCTCCAACGGCACCTTCAACGAATTCAACGGGATGGGCGGCAACGACAGCATCACCGGCAACGGCAACACCAGGCTCGCATTCGTCAACGCCACCGGCGGCGTGACCGTGGACATCGCGGCCGGCACCGACTCCGGCGACCTATCGACCGGCAGCGACACCTTCAGCGGCGTCAACGCCATCCAGGCCTCGATGTTCGACGACACGATCTTCGGCAGCAACAGCACCGCGAGCACCGAGACCTTCGCGGGCCTCGGCGGTAACGACACCATCGACGGCCGCGGCGGCTTCGACCTTGCGACCTACAACAACATCTACTTCTCGACCGGGCCGGTGACGGTCAACATGGGCGCCGGCACCGCGACCGGCGACGCCTCGGTCGGCAACGACACGCTGCGCTCGATCGAAGCCATCCAGGGCACCAATTTCAACGACGTTTACGACGCCTCCACCTTCGGCACCGGGGCGGCCCTCAACATCGGCAACAACGGCACCTTCAACCAGTTCGAGGGCATCGGCGGCAACGACGCCGTCACCGGCAACGGCAATACCCGGATGATCTACAGCAGCGCCGCCGCCGGCGTGACCATCCATCTGGCGGCCGGTACCGCGACGGGCGACGTCTCCGTCGGCACTGACAGCTTCACCGGGGTCAACAGCGCCACCGGCAGCCAGCTCGCGGATACCTACGATGCGTCCGGCTTCGTCGGCGGCGTCGGCGCCTTCAACAGCGGAACCTTCAACCTCTTCGAGGGGCTCGGCGGCAACGACCTTATCACCGGCAACGGCAACACCCGGATCGCCTACACCCAGGCCGCGTCAGGCGTTTCGGTCGACTTGTCTTCCGGAAACGCCCACAGCATCGCCGCATCGGACGGCGCCGGGATCGGCGTCGACAGCATCCTGGGCGGCGTCAACTCGGTCCAGGGGTCGAACTTCGCCGACGTCCTAACCGGCGGCTCGGGCAACGACCTCCTGTTCGGCGGGGCGGGCGTCGACACGCTCTCCGGCGGCGTCGGCAGCGACACCCTCACGGGGCAGGGCGGCAACGACACCCTCGACGGCGGCGCAGGCACCGACATGGTGTCCTTCACCGGCAGCCGTGGCCAGTACACGGTCACGACCAACGGCATCACCGGCGTCACGACGGTCGCAGACGCCCAGGGGGCCGCGCGGGACGGCACCGACACGTTGACCAACGTAGAGGTTCTCCAGTTCAGCGACGGAACCTATCTCCTGAGCTCCGGCACCTCGCTCAACCCGGTCGACATCTCCGCCTTCAATCTCGGTGCAGGCGCGATCACCGGAACCGGCGCGGACGACTTCCTCGCGGTCGGCAGCAACAACGGTTTCGGCCACCTGATCGATCTCGGTGACGGCGGCAACGACACCGTGAGCCTCGCGTCTCCGAACTTCTACCAGCTGAACCTCGCGAATGTGGAACACGTCACAGGAACGACAGGCAACGACAACGTCAACCTCGTGGCCAACGCGGCCGGCCTCTCGGTCGATCTCGGCGGCGGCAATGACAACCTGACGCTGGCCGGCGGCGCCAACTCGCTCTCCGTCGCGAACGTCGAAATCCTCACCACCAACGACTTCTCGGGAGCCGCGATCGACGACACCCTGACGCTGCTCAACAACGCCACCGGAGGCATGAACGTCAATCTGGCCCAGGGCAACAACACCCTGAACCTGGCCGCCGGCAGCAACTCGTTCGTCGACCTGTTCAACGTCGAGCATGTCAACGGCACGGGCTTCGACGACGTGTTGACGATCACCGACGGCATCTTCACGCCGGACAACAACCCCATCGTCGACCTCGGCGGCGGCGACAACACGCTGAATTTCGGCGGCGGCGGCTTCACCATGACTGCCCTGAACGTGCAGCACGTCGTCGGCAATGCGCTCGACAATTTCGTGACCTTCAACAACGACCTGACCGGCGTCTCGATCGACCTCGGCGGCGGCGGAGGCGACCACGTCAGCCTGGGCAACGGCGCCAATTCGGTGGCATTGGCAGGTGTCGAAAACGTCAGCGGCAGCGACTTCTCGGGCCCCGCCTCCGACGACACCCTGACGCTGCTGACCGATGTCACGGGACTGTCGATCGACCTCGGGCCCGGCACCAACACCGTCAACCTGGCCGCGGGAACGAACTCGCTCGACGGCCTGTTCAACATCGACCATCTGAACGGCTCTTCGGGCGACGACACCCTGACCATCACCCAGTCGTCGTTCGCGACGGTCTTCGACATGGACGGCGGCAACGACACGATCAACTTCGCGGGCCAGACCTTCGGCGCCACTGTGATCGGGGCGGAGACGGTCAACGGCAGCAACGGCAGCGACTTCATCACGGTCGCCAACACGTCGTCCGGCGCGACGACCGTGACCGGCGGTCTCGGTCAGGACAGCCTGGTCGCCGGCGCTGGAGCCGACAGCTTCCGCTTTGCCGGTGCCGCCGACTCGCAGACCGGCAGCGGCGACACCATCGTCAACTTCGATGCCGCGAACGACAGCTTCACTTTCGCGAACATGACGGGTCCGAACGGCTTCACCGGCCCGATCCATTTCGTGGATACGGCGGCCTTCAGTGGGTCGGCGCATTCGGAGGCCCGGATCGACGTCGCCGGAAGCACCGCGAACCTCCAGATCGACGTCAACGGCGACGGTCTGATGGATTCGCACGACATCGAGGTCCACCTGACCAACTACACGGGCACGCTGCACGACCAGAACTTCATCCTTGCTTAGGAGATCGCGGGCGTCGCCGCCGCTACCGCCAGAACCAGATCCGACAGCAATCGCGCTATGGAAAACTCCGATTCAATTGCGATACACGCATAACAACGGGCGCGTCCTCCGATAGGACGCCTTGGCGAACTCGTCGGCTTTCAGAGTGTTGGCCCCGCGCCAGGCGGTCGGCGTGGCCTGCTTTGCCAATCCGCGATTGCGGTAGTCCGGGCATAGCTCGGATCCTGCCTGATGAGCTCATCGTGATCGGCGATCGCCTTGTCGTACTGCTTCAACGATCGATAGATGCAGCCGCGGTCCACGAGATGCAGGTCGGCGTACTTCATGCGCTGTTGCTCTATCAGTTCGCTGCAGTTCTTGATCTTCACGCGCGGTCGGAATCGTCGCTCACACTGCAGGACTGCAGGTCGGCCTGAAGTTTGCCGACTTGGCCGCGGGCGGCCGTCGTGGGCGACGCCCCCGGCGGTGGCGGCGACGGCCGCGACCAGAATGGAGCGACACGGGGCGTTCACGTTCGCCATCGGTCGCATCCTTCCGTTTGTGGTTCGATCCCAACCTAGCACCGGGCCGTAGAGCGGGAGAGTTGCGGCGAACGGCAGGGTTACGGAGCACTCCTTGAGGCCATCATCGCCGAGGGCCCGAAGAACAGCCGACTGAACTCGGCCGTAGGGTGCTCCTCAAACGCCTCCAAATCGTCTCAGGTTGACGGTCCGAAGAGCCGAATCGGTGGTACACCGCGGTGGTCACAAAATCCCACCGGCCTTAATCGGAGTCCTTGCTTTTCGGCGGTTTTCGCGCGTTTGCGGCATCGGGGAAGGGAGTCCCACTCTCTCCGCCACTCCTGCCACAACCTAATTCACCCTGTCTTTTCAATCTATTAGACATGGCGACAGGAATGGTGTCCCCCAAAGTGGCCCCCAAGGTGTCCCACTATCGGCCAGCTCTTTTCGCTGCTCGGTCGAGCCAAGCGCCGATGTTCCGGTGGTCAGAGGCCATGTAGTCGTACTCGTCGGCATTCTCCGAGAGTGGCCTCACATAGCCGACTGCGGGCTCGGTGACCCATTCGGGCATGTCAACTGCTTGGGTGTAATCGCCATACCGCTGCCACTCCCAGCGATACCCACCGGCCCCGTCCGACACAGCGTTCTTCTCGTAGAGATAGTAGCGAACCAGCTTCGACGCCTCCGGCTGCAGCTTCCCTACGCCCATGTAGTCCAAGGGGTTTCGACCGCGAGTGTGCGGTGTGAGTGTCTTGTGATGTCGAATACTGTTGAGATGAACGGCCAGCAGCCCTCGTCCGTCAACAACCGCCCTTGCGATCTCGTACCTGACCCAGCGTCGCCACCACGTCTCCGGTCCGACCAGCACGCAAACGGCGGAAGTGAAACAAACGCCCGCCCTGATCAACGACTTGATGGCGTCATCGTTGGTGATCTTCTTCGCTTCCCACAAACTGCTGTCTTGAAAGCTGCGCATGGTCCCGCTGTCGAGATGGCTGATCTTCCATGCGTTGCGCACGACGTTGACGCGCATGCTGTCTTCGTAGTGGAACGAGAAGAACGCCTTTCGTTTCACCGACGGAGCGATGCTCTGCGTCGTCGGCTTGGGCGGAAAGAGGTCTGCAACTGCTCCGGCAAGTGGGCTGCGGGTAGCCGATGGCCCGAACAGGTCGAGCGCCGCGCCATTAAGCGAAGGGTTGCTAACGGGCAGTGCCGGCTTAAGAGGGGCAAACAGATCAGATAACGCGCCGCTCAGCGGGTACGGGCTCACAGGCAGAACTGACCGCGCCCGTGACGCATCTACCAGCGCACGAGCCAAGGGGCTCAACTCTGGCGTCGATGGAGTGTCGGTCGAGAGTGCACCGCGGCCCAACAAACCGCCGAATGGATACAAGGAATTATCCGCCATAGGCCAATCTCGCTCCTACCACCGCGATCAACACACCAACAGCGAGCGGCGAGTAGAAGCTGATGATGGACCAACTCAACAGGGTGCTGCGGAACGCCACGGCAGGCGCTCTCTGGAGACTTACGTCGAAGGTGGGGATGGCTTCCCACCTTCTTGCCGGACCACATCGAACAGACCCCGAAAGCGGCGCTCAACGCGCAGATACTGGGCATCGAGAAGCGCGAACGTGATCAGCGGAAGAAGAGCCAATGCGGCAACGGAGGGACGATGCAAGGTGAAAGCGAACCCCAAGACGGCCGTACAGACCGTGATGCAGTAACTCTTGAACGAGGCGCCATACCCGGCCATGCGCGTTACGAGGTTCTGGATCATCTCCAGTTGCTTCACTCGAAGCTCGGCGATCTTTTCAGGCGGCATAGCCCCTCCGTCATCCCTCCTACACGTAAGGATCAACGGAACCCGCGCAAGGGTTCTTCAGGTAGAACGGCGGAGTTCTCCCCGTCTTCGTTATGATCCCGAGCAAAAACACTGATTGGGACGGACAGGCCATCTTGCCGCAGCTCCCTCAATCGGCACCCGCCCGCGACGTAACGCGAAGAACCTGCAGAGCTGTGCACTTCAGGCTCCCTCGGGCGGTTGGGATGCCGCGTTCAGTCAGCGCCCGCGCCAACCCACTCGCCGACGTGATGCCCTCAGCGTTGAGCTGTGACAACGGACCAAGGTCGATGGCCCGCTGTTGAGCCCGGTGGCTCTGGGCCGCACGTCCCGCTGCCTGGGACTGCTTCGACAGGCTAACGCCTCTATGACCTGCAAACGCTTGCCACGCTCCTTCGCTGCTGCCAGAGCGGCTTTCGTACGAGACGATATGAGGCCAGCCTGTCAATCGGCGTTCAAAATTTGACCCCGCGTATTGCCGCATCAGCGAATGTTACCCTGATGGCCCCATTGGACTGGTCGATGCGACCTCGACTGATCGGCCGCGCCAAGTGGCTGTTCTGGCTTGCTCGACGAGAGGGGCTGTGGGCGGGTCGGGCCCTACATAGCCCGAGCCGTCCACAACCCCGGGCAATGGGGCAGCGGTGGTGGCCTCGCCGAGCGGCTCCTCCGCGACCAACTGCTCGGCCGTCTTCCGTCTAAGCGCCCTCAGCAGACGCTGCACGATCGAATGCTGTCTCGTCCCGAACTGCTCGGGGGTGTTTCTCGCTCAGCCGGCCGACGATGGCGAGTGCAGTTAGCTGCGGTTGCGTCGCGAGCCAGCCCTCGATTGCAGCAATATGCGGGTCGAGCTTGGACGGCATGCGAGCCCTGGTTTTATAGGGCCGACGGGTGCGCCGGTGCGTGGCGCGCGACGCCGCCTGCATCGAGCTTCTCCGAATCCGGCGAGGCCTGACGCCCACGCCCCTGCTCGCTCTTGATGATGGCGCAGCGCGCCCGCCGATCGAGCGTGCACCAATGCTCAATAAAAAAGCGAACCGCGTCCGACGTACAACGTTTGTTAAGAATTTCGGCTTCAGATTGCATCTGTTTCAACCGACTCGGCTCTTTCTGGTCGGGCTCACGTATGAAGTTGCGCGGTCTAATTAGGCTGCTCCGTCGAGTTCTAATTTAGTTTTGCCATTCCTTTCCATCGCTTCCGACGAGGGGAGCGACAACGACAGCTATTGGGGCACTCAATGTCTAAGGTCCTGAGATTTCCTCGACCTGATGAACGGAGACCCGAACCGGATCGTTCGCTCCAGGAAACATCTGTCATTCTGCCCAACATTGCTGCGCTGCTGTCGAGAGTGGAATCTCTTCAAATTCAAACCACCGACGATCTGCGCCTCGCCATCTTCATGCTCGATCTCGCAAATATGTGCATCCGATTGACCGTCGGCCAGACCCCGAATGGACTGACCAGAAAGAACAGTTACTGGCCCAATCCGCGAAGATTGGTCAGCTCCTTGAGACTGCGCGTTGCGAGATGCAGCTATAGGTTTCGGGAAATGACTACTTAAACTCGCCACCGTTAGTTCGAGGACTCGCCATGAGGTGGAACAATCGAAAGGCGACCCGCGTTCAGTTTGAACGCAAGCACATGGTCAACATCATCGGGGTCGATGGCACATGGCGACGGAGTTGCATCCTCCTCGATGCTTCTGAAATCGGCGCCAAGCTTGAGGTAGAAGGCTCTATCGACGCACTCAAGGCACAGGAATTTTTCCTGCTTCTATCGTCCACCGGCCTGGCATTTCGCCGATGCGAGTTGGTTTGGGTCAACGGGGCGCACGTAGGCATCAGATTCGTCACTGAAAAGACGAAGAAAAAAGAGCGCCCGGGAAACAATAATCATCTCGCTCCTGCGCAATGAGGCGAATGTTGTCGGTCAAGACCTTAGATGACCAAAAATCAAAGATGCAGCTAGTCTCGTCGCGAACGATCTCCTTCATCGATGTCCCCTCTCTTGCAGTTTGTGAGGCCAAAGAAGCTCTGCTTCATGACCAGAGTGGAGGCTTCATTCTCTATCTGTCCGGCGCAGGTTCATCATCAACCATGGAAGAGCGAGTCTTCTTCCTGGAATTGCGCGAGGCGCTGGTGTGGTTGAACGAGCCTCCTGAGGATCAAGGATCATTCTGGGTATGAACCCGCGCGAGAAAGCCGCTCAACGGAGGCGGCCATTATGCTTGTACATGTTCTGGCTGACAGTGCAGCCAAGTTGTCTGATCTTTGTCGCGTACTTGACCGAAGATTTCGCATAGCGGCGGAATGGCTGGATGTCGACTCGAAGCTTTCTTACATGCCTCACGCCGTCGTCGTCTGCGCCAACCTACGCCTCGTCGAGAACATCGCGGCTCTCAAGAAGAGAAGTGCTCGTCTAACCAATATCCCCAAGCGCATATTCCTGGTCGAACGGCCGTCTCACGCTTGCATCTCGCAGGCCTATGCTCTAGGAGCCACGCTCGCGCTGCCAGGCATCGTAAATCAGGCCAAACTGTTTGCTGCTTTGGCAAATCCTGCAAACGCTGAAAGCGCCTTGTTAACTGGCGAGCCGCGGAGAGACCATGCGATTGAGGTCGCCGCTACTGCTATTGGATCAATATTTTCTGCGGTGTCCTTGGGCGAGCCGATAGATGTGATCGGGACGAGAGAAGCTGGGAGCAAAATCGCCGATCGCATCGCGGAGCGCGGCCTCACTGAACGGCTCGCGACCGTGCGGCGACACCACGAGGGGACCTATCAGCACTGCCTCCTCGTTACCGGGGTAGCAATCGACTTTGGGCTAAGCCTGGGCTTGAGGAAAACCGATCTTGAGCGGCTGTACTCTGCCGCCATCTTTCATGATATCGGTAAAGCAAACGTCCCGCTGGCGATCCTCGACAAGCCGGGCCGCCGCCCAGCGCGAAGGGTGCTTGCCGGCGTGATCCAGAACCATCCGAACCGCTCGGGCCCGGACCTCGGGTGAAAACTTGTTCGTCGTCTTGCTTGTCATGGCTCATCCTCTCAGAAGTTGGAGCCTCGGGCAAACCCGGGGCGGTTCAGCGGGAGCGCAAGCTGGCGTTCTCATCACCGATAGAGGCCGAGGGCGGGGCGCTGATAGGGTTAGATGTCCTCTGAACCGATGAACACAGCCAGCGCTGTATTTTGCCAGCAATGCAACTCCTTCGAAACGGCTCATTCGGCGCCCTTTGATCAAGTGCGGTCAACGACGCTAGAAACGGCTGTTGCCCGCCCTACTTCTTCGTTGGTTCGCGCCTCAACGTCCGCTTGGGGTCAACACGCGGAAAACCCAAGCAGAGCAAATCGAGTCCGCCATGAGCGGACCTCAAAAATGTGCGCCGTCAGTTCGCTGATGGGCCATGGGACTAAACCGCTCGCGCGGTAGGGCACTACGCTGGCAGCGCGGCTGAGAGGATAGCGCGACGGGGCGTCCTGTCTTGAGATGAGGGGTTCGCAACCTTCACTCAAAACAGGAGCATCCCCATGACCGACGAGGCAAGGAGCCCGTTGCGCCATGGGTGAGCGTCTTCTCCAGAAGGCTCACGATCGTCGCCAGCACCCAGTTTCATGTCCGAGGCGACGCGGGCACGTAGGGCTGGCACGCCGCCGCGAACTGCGTGAGATGTTCGCATTTGTGCTCCCGAAGCTCGCGCCATTTCGATGATAGCGGTACGCTTGCGGCCCCGCGCATGACGAGATGCTGTTGCATTTGTCGATTTGCTGAACTATGACGTGCTCAGGGGAAATGCAGTCTCCCCTTGAGGCCTCGGTCCAAGAACTGTGCAGCACTCGACTTGTCGAGGAATTTGCACACATGGACCAAAACGGCCCACCCGTTCCTCCCAGCGATTTCCTTTTGCGGTCTGCTTCCCTGCGGACTGCTGCAGATATTGATCCGCCGCCCGAGCCCTGCCGAAACGACCCCCGCGACGGGCATTCGGTCGCCGTCTATTACCGAGATGAGGCGGAAGTAGGCGATGGGTTCCTGATTGCGCTGCGCGCGATGGGGGTTGCAGGTGTCGAACAGCACTCCGAGCCGGTAACGCCCCCCATCAGCGGCGCAAAGCCGTGAAGGCGCGCAATTTCCCCTACCTGCTGCCGATCTGCATGCTCTTGTGTGCGTGCGGACCGATGGCATCGCGCAGTTCGGCCGATGCCGTCACGTTCGATACGGCAGCACGGCTCGACGACTTTGATTTTATTGCATTAGGCGAGGGCAGGCCGAGCAAATGGTCGGTCATTGATAACGACGCCGGTCGAGGGTTGGCGCGGATCGGCCCCGAGTCCAACGATAACCGTCTGGCGTTCGCCCTCTACCGTCCCTTCTCTGGGCGCGACGTCTACGTGTCGACGCGCTTCCTGACCGTCCCCGGCAAGGTCGACCAGGCGGCCGGCCTGTTCATCCGGTACAGATCGCCCGACGACCACTACGCCGTACGCGCCGACGCGATTGAGAATAGCGTCACCCTGTATCGCGTCGCCGGCGGACGGCGAGAGATGATCGGAAGCATGGACGTCGACGTGTCGGGCGAAGGGCGGCATACGCTTGGTATCGCGGCGAACGAGGACCGCCTCACGGTGTTTTTCGACGGCAAGGAGCTTTCTGTCGCGATCGACAGAAGGTTTCCGGACCCACCTGGGAGGGTCGGCTTGTGGACCCATGCCGATAGCATGACCCTGTTCGAAGCTCTCGAAGTCTCAGCCCTCCATTAACTGGAAAACCAGACGACCAAAGGAGAATTACGATGCGCTACCAACTCGCACCGCTTCATTGCCGCCCCTGGACGTTGAACGGGATCTCCGCACGCCTCATCGAAAGCCACTACGAAAACAACTACGGCGGTGCCCTCAATCGCTTGAATACCATCTCCGAGGAGATCGAGCGCCTCGAGCTCGGTGACGCTCCCAACCCGACCCTCGCCCGGCTGAAACGGGACGAGATTGTCGCGCTCAACTCGACGCTTCTGCACGAATTGTATTTTGCCAGCCTCGGCGGCGACGGACGCGTCGTGCCGGACGACCTCGCAAGCGCCATCGCAAAGGATTTTGGATCGGTCGATCGCTGGCGCCAGGAGTTCGTCGGCATTGCGTCCGCACTGGCCGGCGGCTCGGGCTGGGTGCTGCTGACCTACGTTCCGCGCGACGGACGGCTCATCAATCAGATCGCTTCGGAACACAGTCAAAGCATCGCTGGCGGCCTCCCGATACTGGCCCTCGATATGTACGAGCACGCCTTCCACCTGGAATTCGGCGCGAACGCCGGCGCCTACATCGCTGCCTTCATGCGCAACATCGATTGGCCCGCCGTAAAGCAGCGCTACGAGGATGCCATCAAGGTCTCGCCTCCGCGGCCGCTCGAGCAAAAGGAGTTTGGCGACGTGCCGTCGATTTCCGCCGAGGAAGTCCGGGAGATGATGAAGTTGGGGACGCCGGTTCAGATCATCGATACGCGCCCCAAGCACTACACAACGAAGGCTCAGGACATCATGGATGGCGCCGTATGGCGCGATCCCGAACGTCTCGACGACTGGATCGGCACCCTATCGAAGACCGAACCCGTCGTCACGTTCTGCGTCTACGGCTTCCACATCGGCTGTCAGACGGCCTCGGCGCTGCGCAAGGCCGGATTCGATGCCCGCTACATGGCGGGCGGACATTATGCCTGGAAGGCAATAAAGGGCCCGGTGAAGCTCTTTGAGTGACCCGAATCTGTCCGTTCGATATCGCGGGAGCCGACCGATGTCCCATGTGCAACGCCGCAGGGCCATTGTCGCGGCCATGCTGTTCCTCACTGGAGTGAGTGCCATGTCAAACTATGCGATCAGTTTCGAGAGCACGCAGACGGGTGCCGCGCCCGAGGGCTGGACCTCCACCCTCACAGGATCAGGCGATCCAAAATGGACCGTTGAAAGCGACGAGACGGCACCTTCGAAATCGAAGGTGCTCAAGCAATCCGGCCGCGCGACGTACCCGCTGCTGCTGAAGAACGACAGCAGCATCAAGGACGGCTTTGTCGAGATCAAATTCAAGGCCGTCGCGGGATCGCAGGACCGCGCCGCCGGCATCGTCTGGCGGGCAAAGGACGCGAACAACTACTACGTGACCCGGGCCAATGCCCTCGAGGACAACGTCGTTCTCTACAAGACCGTCAACGGCGTCCGAAGCCCGCTCGACATCGTCGGCCGCAAGGGAGGGTACGGAACCGATGTCAAGGTTCCGGCCGACACCTGGCACAGTCTGCGCATCGACTTCAGCGGCTCGCGCTTCCGCGTGTCGTTCAATGGCAAGCAACTGTTCGAGGTCGAAGATTCCACCTTCGTCGATGCCGGCAAGGTCGGGCTGTGGACCAAGGCCGACAGCGTGACGCTGTTCGATCAAGTCACCTTCGGCGAAGCGAAATAGGTGGGGCAACGAAGAATCCGCTTTGGGGGGGGCGACCAATGGATGGACTTTTTCTGGTTCTTTTTTGTTTTGCCGCCTTTGCCGGCGGCTTCGTCAGCGGGTTTTCGGGATTCGCGATGGGGCTCGTCGTATCAGGCGTATGGCTGCACATCATCACGCCGATCCAGACCGCGGCACTGATTGCGGGATACGGCCTGCTCACGCAGGGTTATGGCATCCTCAAACTGCGCCAGGCGCTGAACTGGCAAGCCATCTGGCCGCTGTCGCTCGGCACGACGATCGGCATCCCAATCGGCGTGCTCCTGCTGACCTACATCAACCCGGCCTATCTGAGGCTCGGGGCCGGTGTGCTGCTGATGCTTTACGCGATCTACAGCCTGGCGCGGCCGGCGTTCAAGCCAATGAAGATCGGCGCAGCACCTGATATCGGCATCGGCATCGTCAACGGCTTGGTCGGCGGGCTGACCGGACTCGGCGGAGTCGTCTCGACCATCTCCTGCCAGTGGCGCGGCTGGAAGCGGGACGAGCAACGGGCGGTGTTTCAGCCGGTGCTGTTCGCGGCCTTTGTGGTGATCTCGATTTCAATGGGCGTCACCGGTGCCTTCACGACGCAAACCGTCAAATTGTACGGGCTCGGTCTGCCATTTCTGCTCGTCGGCCTCTGGAGCGGCTTCAGGCTGTACGGAAGGATCGACGACGAGATGTTCCGCAAAGTGGTGCTCCTACTGATCCTGCTTGCCGGCCTTTCGCTGATCGTGCCAGCCGTGCTTGCCAAACCGTGAGGACGCCATGTCGCTGAAAACGGCGACCAACGGAGGCATGACCATCAATCCTGCGCTGGCAAAGCAGGTCGGCGAAGCGAGCGCGTCTATGCGGCCGGACCTGCTCAGCCTCTCGATTGTTCGAAGACTAACAACGTCGACAGATACTCTTGATCTTCTTTCTAACGCTCTGGATCGCGCGGCTGGTCGCGCGCAGACTTTACGGTAGTCGGTTGCTCCACTGCCGGTGCGGCCCGGGGTAGTGCGGCTTGCTCTTCTCCTTCCTTAGTGATTCAACAGCAGCGAATGCTGCGATCAACATCGAGGCAAAGATCCTCAGCATTTTTTGCAAATCTTCCCCACCGTCTTATCGGCCTTTTTGTTCTCCTGATCGATTTTGGCGTCGCTGTCCTGTTGGTTCGTGGTCGTCGGCTTGCCGATGCCGCCCGCAGGGGCGGTATTCTGCGCGTTGGCCCCCGGCGAGCCTGAGGGAGCCGCAGTACCTGGCGAGGAATGGAACGCCGTGTTCGACGCCCACTCGCCACGAGTCCGTTGCACGGGCATCGATCGCCAGCTCATCGCGGAGAGCGTGCGAAATCTTCCACGCCGTGGAGGCACCGATCACACGGTAATCGACATCGCCGTGAGTCCAGGACTCGGTGATGGCCGCCAAGGCGGTCGTCTTGCCCGCGCCCGGGGCGCCCTCAAGAATCGTGATCTGGGCACCGCTGGTCGCCGCGCGCACGGCGTCGGCTTGTTCTTCGTTGAGCCCATGCTTCCGGATCAACTTGGCGACGATTGCAGGGGATGGCGCGCTGGAGATTTCTTAGAAAGCCGAGCTGCCATCTCGCCGATTTCAGATTCGATGCGCAGGATTTCCGGGGTGGTGAAAACCTGATGCCCCCACACGTCATAATCGAGGGTAATAACCGCATTCGTCGCGACGAGGTTGTCGACCTCCCTCTCGACGCGTTCCGCGCCGTCGCCGGTTCCGACGAATGCTGCGGCTACGGCGGCGTAGAGGTGTCGGCGTTCGAAGGTGCTCTCATGCTCAGCAAGCCGATCGGGAATAGCCGCGAGGCGCGCCTGGATCAGGCGTTCACGATCAGCATTCTCAAGCCATGCATGCTGCTCGCGACCTGCGGCAAAACAGGATTCAATGACGACCTTGCGATCGAAGCCGAGGTCGCGGGAGCATTGCTGCCAAAATGCGACGCGGTCTTGGTGTTGCTGCTGTTTGGCCTTGCGGGTCGCTTTGGTGATTGCTGCGGCCAACGCCGGAGCACTGGCGCTATCGGTACCGGCGGCTTCAAGTTCGCCCTCGATCTCACCGCGACGGGCCGAGAAATAGGATTTTAGCTGCGGAGCAATTCCGACGACTTCCCAGATTCCATTTTTGCCGATATCTCCGACGGCAAAACCAAGATCCTGAAAATTTTTGGCGAGCTGGGAGTGGTAGACTGCTCCAGCCGCCAGGCAAAGATAGCTTTGCGTCCAGAGCTCCGTAACGCTCGCGCCCGATGCCGCTCGCTTTACCGTTGGCGCCGTCGTCCGACGCTTCGTCGAATTTGCGAGCGATATTGAGGACAACGGCGTGACTATGGAGCGCACAATCCGAGAAAATGTTGCCGTCGAGATGTAGTGCAGGGCGCGCGTCGCCGTGCTGGAACACGCCAACCTTCTCTCGGCGAATGCCGTCCTTGCCCGATCTGCAGAATGCCGCGTTGGCCCCAACCGACTTAAGGGCTGCTTCGACGGCGCCGGCTTGAGCCTCCTCTATCTTGGCACGCAGCTCGTCATTGGTTAGCGCCCAGAGAATAGAACATGTCTTCGGCGCCGAAAACGTGATGTCATATCCGCCGACGTGCTTTTTCCCGCTTTTATCGAGAGCATGAAGCGGCCTTCGGAGCCGATGGCCGCGTGGAGCCGCTCGAAGGGTTCGCGCTCGACCACCGACCCTACGCGGACGCCGATGTCGACGCCCACCGCCACCCATCGACCTGCGGGTTCGCTGCCGCCGACATAGTAGTCGGATGAGGCAATGTAGTATTCGGCTGACGTCCCGGCTGCGACGGTTGCGACCATCTCACTCACTTGCAGTATGATGCAAGCGAGCATGCGCGTTCGGGAGGAAGGCTTACCGGGCACCTCCCCGAGATAAGAGCCGCAGTCTGGCGGCGGTCATAAAATAATGCCCGTCACTAAGGTGACGGGCATTTCCGCTAATCTCGACGGTACGAGCGAAGCCGAACTAAAGCCGCTGCCAGGCATCAAGCGGCCATTCCACCACGTAGACGTTGTCGAATCCGACGATCGACGCACGGATCGATTTACTCCCTCGCCAGTCGACCGTCAGCCCCAAACTGGTTGACATCTCGTGCGGGGACAAGGCCGGCACTTTGTGCAGGTCGGTCTCTCCTTGCTTACCAGGTCGGTCAATCCCGAACGTTGTCACACCCATCAGGGATTCGGAGAGTTCAGTCGCATTCTTGCCAGGCCTTGCTTTGCAGACGATGATGGTCGCGAAGTTCTCGGTTAGAGCTTCCGCCGCGGCCTTGGTTGAGGCGTCCTCGATCTGTGCG
The DNA here is from genome assembly GCF_054056815.1 of Bradyrhizobium sp. LB13.1. NCBI lineage: Bacteria > Pseudomonadati > Pseudomonadota > Alphaproteobacteria > Hyphomicrobiales > Nitrobacteraceae > Bradyrhizobium > Bradyrhizobium sp. LB13.1. Next base: position 2,550,277 of record NZ_JBSRYQ010000001.1, read on the forward strand.
AGACTCTGCGCCGTTGCGACAACGCGGATCCCGCGGGACCTTCCCAGCGAGGCGAGCTGCATGACGTCTTTCATCGCTCCACGAAACCGAGGAAGTTCATCCGCGAAAATCCAAACACCATGGTCGATATTGTCGGCCATATCCGGCGCAAGAAGCTCGCTTGCCAACACCCGGAACATCAGGGTCAGCAGCAGTTCGGAATTGTCGCGATTGGAAAGATCGTGCCGCAGGATGATGGCGCGCTGGCGGGATCGCTTTCGCGCCCAATCAAGGAGCGAAATTCGCGGGCGCCCATCCGCCTCCATCGCGGCGCAGGTATCGACGATCTCTGCGATGTGGGCGATCATGTTGAATACGACGAGAGACTCATAGTAGTGGGGTCGTCACCTTTGTCGCGCAACATTTCGGCGACCTGGCGCATTGTTGGCCGCAGGTCGTTGGCGATCTCTTCGACCGGCTTGGAGATCGCGGTCTGCAGCTCTCGCCGTCCCCATTGCTGTCCGTGCTCGGCGATGAGTTTCAGGATAAGTCCCTTCAGAACCAAACGGGATGCCGCTGACCAGACGGGATCGCGGGATTCCGGTATCATGATTGCGGGGATGCGGCTGGCGGCCTCTGGCGATCGGACGTCGCGGCCGATCGCCCAGACGGCAGAAGCGCGTCCGATTCCTATGACGGTGCTGCTCCCGCGGCCGATCAAAGCCGTGATCCGCCTGTGGAGGGCGCCCTTGACGCCGAGGTGGAGAACGTGATCGCCGCGCATCGTCGCCTGGCGGGCGAGGCCTTCGGCGATAAGAGTTTTTCCGGAGCCAGGTAAGCCGATGCTGAAGACCGATTCATGCTCGGCCAGATTGGGAAGCCAGAGGCCGGGTGCAAGCTCGACCCCGCCGGGGAATTCCGAGACCAAGGTCGCCAAATGCGTCTGTGCCGCACCGATCGCCGCACCAAACCATAAAGTCTTCGGCCCATCGATCCAGCGGGCACTCCTTAGTTTCGGGGTTCGCGAAAGCACCTGCCGGTAAATAGGAACGGCCACGACCCATCCGGCAAGGATCGCGCCGATCATGCGAAGCGGCAGCTGGATGGCCATGTCGATGCTCATCAGCAACGCCCAGCATGCCTTTCCGATTGCGAAAGGATAGCCAAACCAACCAATGATGTACGCGGCCAATGCTGCCAGCCGTTCGCTTGCTTTGCCGCTCAGGTCCAGAACAGGAGTGGCGGCATGATGAGACATCGCGATCAGGCGCAATATGGCTGTCAGGTCGAACGGCAGCTCAACTTGATCGCGAGTTGACCAATAGAATGCCGGCATAGCGGCGAACAGAATTAGGAAGGTCGTTGCGGCCGCGAGTGCGGCGAACGAAAGGCTTGCCAGGACGGCGCCTGAACGGGAGGCCACCGGCGTAAGCGGATGGGTGGGTTTCGACATGATCTACTACCTTTCTGAATTGCGGTTGACGTGAATGACGGTGCCGAGGGGCAGAGAGCCATCGGCGTGCAATCTCGTGTGCGGAATGCTGAATGAATTTTGGTCGCGCGCGAGACGTGCTTCTAGATCCGCTAGACCGAGGCCTGGACCGGTCACGACGTAGCTGCAGTCCTCGGTCCAGCGATCAAGCCTGTTGCAGAGGCCCATGGCGTCACCGCTCTGATATCCCGATCGGAAGAGTCCCCAGCGCAGCGGCCGATCGATCATGCCGACGAGGATCGTGAGGCCAATGACGATCGGCGAGGCGGCACAGCAGACGAGCCAGAGCGGCGGTGGCCCGCTGGCCGACTCGTGGGACTGTATGCCTACCGAAGCCCGCCTTGGTGCAGGCAATGCATCGTCGGTACCCGCTGCAACGCGTGCCATCGTCGCGATGCCCTCCGGCCCAATACGCGTCAACACCGAGCGTGGAAGCTTGGTGATCTCGCGCGGCGATAGTTCGGCGAGTTTCAGCCCCAGAGTTTCGCGCGAGGCCTTACCTTGCGCGATGTTTTCGTGCAGGCGCTTGATGAGCTTGCTCGGAAGCGCCCTCTTAGCGGCTGGCATCGAAGCCTCCCACAGCGAAGCCGGCGATGGCACCGAGACGCGGCCAAACCACGGAGAGAAATTCCGACACGTCGCCCTGCAGCGCGGTGACCATGAGGCGGGACATGCCCAGCCTGGCGATGAGCGTCGCCTCATCCGCCATGATCCGCTTCGGTGAAGCTCATCCCGGCAGCCTCGAACAACGGCCAAGCGCCGACGGCCATTGCGAGCAGCGTGACGTGGCGGCGGTCCTTCAACAGCGGCGCGATTCGATCGTTGTAGATTTTATGGGCCGGCGTGCCCGGGAGGAATTTGAATCCTCCGTCACGCAAGTTGAGGACCGGGACAATCTCCGCGGCCGGATGGACCAGCTGAAGTTCGCCGATCAGATTCGCGCTCTGCGCCATCGCACTGGGATCTGCCGTCGGGCCATTCTCTTTACAGAGACAAGCGACGACAACGGCACCTGGGTGCTTGGGCCGCCTGCCGCATGGTATCTTCTAATCCGAAACTCTAATGAGTCGGGGCGTGGGTATTTTGCTCTCGCTCGCAGCGTGCGTTGTTGGTGTTCCTCTCCTGCTGCATTCGGCCGATAGGACCGACTGCGGACGCAAGAGTTGCCTTGAATCCTCAGCCAGCGCCGAAATTAAGCTCTTCGGCCGGTTCTTTTTGACTGTGCGGGATTGAGCGGGTTCACATCCATGATGTGAGTGGAGACGAACGTGATCAGTTGGCTGTTAGTAATCATCATTGCGGCCAGCGTCGCAGTGTTGATCGCTCACGCGATTGACGCCATCCGTTCCTGAAGCGCAGCGCAGCGGCGGAAATTGCCTAGTATTATCTTGAAGGAGCGCGAGCTACTCGCCCGTAATGCGTGGGGAAATACTTGACAGTTCATTCGTCGAACACCCCCAGTGCTCGCTCCAAGGCACCAGCGTTCTTCATTGAATCAGGCTTAGGACGGCCACCGATTGCACCGGCATGGGCACCTATTGACGGTCAGGGCTGAGCGAGTCTGATCGGCCACAATCGGACAGCAACAGCGCGACACCTCCACGAGCTCGCGCGCATGGAGCGCATCCGTTAAAGTTAGCGGAGGAGAGCAGGGTGCCTAAGAGGCCGCTGCAACGCAGGTCTGGCAGCAAATGGAGTTGGCCAACTGATAATAGCTGAAACCTTATCAGTACGCGATGGTCGACCGCGAGGGGGGCAGCCGACGTATCGCGGGCAGTCAGATCGTCATGCCGACGAACTTAAGTTGCGATAATTCCTGGATCGCATGACGCACGCCCTCGCGGCCAACGCCGCTGTGCTTGACGCCTCCGAATGGATAATTGTCGAGGCGAAAACGCGTAGCTTCATTGATCCAGAGAGCGCCGACATCGAAGTCATCGGAAAATCGCAGGACCGCGCCGAGGTCGCGGGTGAAGAGAGCGCCCTGCAACCCGAATGGCGAGTCATTGGCAAGCGTGAGGGCGTCGTCAATCTCGTCGAACGGCGCCACGACTGCGACAGGACCGAACACCTCTTCGCGCCAGAGACGAGCGTCACGTGATATGTCGACCAGAATGCCAGGCGACACGGTGGCCCCTGTCCGTGTCGGTTCAAGCGTGTAGCGGGCCCCATGCGCGATCGCGTCGGCACACATTGCCATCACGCGTTCGGCCGCGGCAGCGCTGACCATGGGCCCGACATCCGTCTTCGGATCGGTGGCTTCGCCGACCCTGAGTGACTTTGCGGCCTGGACAAGGGCGTCCAGGAATTCCTCAAGGCGGGGTCGCGCGACGAGAATGCGTTGGGCTGAGATGCATTGCTGTCCGCTCGCCTCGAACGCTGCGGAGGCAATCTTCTTCGCGGCAACCGCGTTATCAGCATCTCCAAGTACGATATTCGCGGCGTTCGACCCGAGCTCCGCAAGAAACTTCTTTGCGCCTGCCGCTCGTGCGAGCGCCTCGCCGCCGCTGGTGCTGCCAGTGAATGACACGGCACGTATGCCATCGTGGGCCGCGAGAGCCGTGGCGGTCTCCTTGTCGCCTGTGACGACGGTGAAAAGGTTCTCGGGCCAGCCGGCATCGAGGAACAACCTCGCGAGCTTCAGAGCCGTCCGCGTGCCAGCAGGCGCCGGCTTGACCACCATCGCATTGCCGGCCGCGATGGCCGGTGCGACCTTCTGGACCAGCAGATTGACGGGAGCGTTGAACGGCGTGATTCCTGCAACCACTCCGTAGGGGACGTGTCGAACAAAACCGATATGGTTTGTCCCCGCAGGTGTCACATCCAGTGGAACGGTCTCGCCGCCGAACTGTGTCAGCGCGGCCGCTGTTGCCTCGAGAAATTCCGCGCCACGCTTTACTTCGAACGAGGCCATTCGGATTGGCTTGCCGACGTCGGTACATATGGTAGCGGCAATGTCGTCGCTCGCTTCCAGCAGTGCTTTGGCCGCTGCCCTGAGCCAGCCGATCCGAACGTGGGTCGGCTGCTTGCGGTTTCGCGCAAAGCTGACGTTTGCCGCGGCAACGGCCTTGTCGACGGCCGCCTGCCCGGCCTCTGCGATCCGGCCAACGATTTTGCCGTCTTGGGGAGCTATGAGGTCGAACGTCTTCTGCGCGTCCTCAGCGATAATTCCGTCAATGAAGCTGGCGTAGAGAGGGGCAGGCATGAGTCGTGTCCATAAGCTATCGGGCTGTGCGCATGCGCTGGATCTGCATGTTAGCCAAGAACGGCACCAGCGGGTGCGTACCCATTTTCGTGAGCGCCGGCAGGTCGAGCGCGATGAGCGCCTGCCGCTGTTCGGGGGGAAGCTGGTACTTGTCTGCGTAGGCACCGGCATCCTTTACGAATTGGGTCCGGCTCTCCGGCTCATGTGCCAATGCGTGCAACGCCGACGTGAGTCCAACAAGCTCAGGCTTAATCGAGGGGTAGTGAGCCTGGCTGGAGCCTGCCTGCGGACTGTACCACCCCAAAGACGCATAGTTGTGATGCCAGCTCGGGTCCATCGAGAGCACGTCCGGCTTGCGTTCGCCCAAAGCGCCGGCGGCGCATGCCCAGCATCGTAGCTCGATATTGCCGGTATCATCGAGTTCGGCCTCGTCATAGCCAATGAGAGACTTAAGGTTGCCAGTCGCGAGTTTCGCCAGAACCTTGTTATCCCAGCTCAGCTCCGGGTTAGAGTAACGATCCGTTCCAGGGAAATGCGACATGCCGCCGCTCGAGAGCACGACGGTTTTGAGACCCATCGCGGTCACGGTTCGCGCGACGGCTTGGCCTAAGGCGTAGCAGCGCTCCATTGTCGGTTGCGGCGGCAGGTAGGCGTTGACGTAGATGGGAAGCACCGGCTCCGTTAGCCCGAGGTGGGTGAGGGGAATGCCGATCGCATAATCAATTTTTGCAGTGCTGCTGAAAGCGGGATCGAAGTTCTGGCGGTAAAGCTGCCGGACCAGCTCAAAGCCGATCTCGCTCGGCACCTTCCAGTGGAACTTGCGACCAGCGAATTCACCCGTCGCCTCGCCACCAACATGGACCGTAAAGGGCGGCGCGGCATTGTGGAAGAATTGTTCCGCGTGATCGTTTGAGAAGATGATCCAGAGGTCGGGCTTCAGCGCCTTGAGCTTCTCGCCGAGATCGGCCGCGACCTCCCGTACCTTCTGGACGACTGCCTTGTCCTCGGTATCGGGCATGGTGAAGAACTGGGGCGCGTGGGGCAGCATGGCGCCGCCGACGACCGTGGACATCATGGGGTGTTCCTCCTGCGTTAGGTGAACTGATTGGATTTGGCTGAAGATACGCAGCTTGCCACGCGGCGTGTTAGCGCTATTCTGTCATATAATTGTTGTGGAACGACAGATGTCATGAGCCGTATCCATCCCGATGTCCTGATCCCTCCGAATGGCCCGTCGGCGCATCGTGTGGTGGCCTATGTGTTGGATATTCAGCGCGGCGGCGGGCGTCCCCAGCACAAGCACGATCGCGCCCAACTCCTGGCCGTAACGTCCGGATCCATCGCCGTGGTGGCAGAAGGCGCGACCTTCGTGGCGCCACCGGAGCGGGGCGTGTGGGTTCCGGCGCACACCCTGCACGAAACCCGGCATTTTGCGTCGACCCGTCTGCGCACGCTTTACATCGAACCGGGCGCCTGCGGCGCGCTGCCGGATCGCACGACCGTGGTCCAGATCAATCCGCTGATGCGGGAGTTGCTGTCCGCCATTGTGGGGCGCCCGCGCGAGTACGAAGAAGAGGGGGCCGACGGACGGCTGATCGATGTGATCCTCGACCAGATCGCCGTCTCGCGTGTATTGCCGCTCAATCTTCCTATCCCAATCTCGGCGCCGCTGCGCGCCGTCGCCATGGAGATTCTGGAGCGGCCGATGGGAGGTCCCGACCTGCACGGGCTATCGAACTCGCTGCACATGTCGACCCGAACCTTGCAGCGGCAGTTCAAGAGCGAGACCGGCCTCTCGCTACGCAGCTTCAGGCGTCAGGCCAAGCTCCTGAAGGCGCTCGAATTGCTGTCGGCCCGCACGCCGGTGAGCCGGATCTCCGATCAACTCGGCTTCGGCGAGCCCAGTGCCTTCATCTCGATGTTCAGGGCCGCGTACGGCGTGACGCCGGGGCGCTATCTTTCGCAGGAGCAGTGATGACCGGAAAAGGTCTGCAGCTGTCTTCCGAACACGTAGTCACTCGATATTGATTCACCGGGGGTAGGCGATGAAATCGAGCATCGCCACCCCCAGCTCGTCTTCAGCCGTATTGATGTGGCCGATCGACGATGTGTGATTGTGCCCCCGCAACCACATCGATGGCGGAGAACGGCGCTTGGCCTGCGCGAGCCGGAAGCACAGCTCGGCGCAATGTACATCGATCAGCGGATTCTCAAATTCGGCCCAGGCGACAAAGGTAGGGACGCTGCTCTCGTCTATATGAGAAACCGGCGAGACGTCGGCCAAGAAGTCAGGGTTGTCGGTACCGTAGTAGCTGACGACCTTATGCGCATTGGGATTTTCGGGGCGGGTGTCGGCCCGCACCCTGCCGCTGACGACGAGATGACCGGCCAACCCCGGACCGGCAACGGGCTGACGGCGCCTGTCATAGGCGTAGCTGCCGGTATGCGCTGCGCCTGCAGAGTGCCCCATGAGAAAGATGCGATTGCGGTCTATTCCAATCTCAGGCCCGTGATCGTGCGCCCAGCCAACGACTGAAGCGATATCGTCGGTCGCGCCGGGATAGCGCGTGTCGTCGGCCAGACGATAGCCGACATTGATTCCGACAACACCGTTCCGCGCGAAATATCGCAAAATGTTCGCATAGATCTCGTCGGTCCGGTTGCGGTGACCGTCGAGGAACGCCCCTCCATGCACAAACAGAACCGCCGCGCGGCCGCCGCATGGGCCCGCAGGCAGGTAGATGTCGAACCTTTGACGCGGATGCGTGCCATAGGCGATGTCCGACCTGACATCGATGTCCTCTGTCTGCGCCGTCCGATGTATCTCGCTGAATTTTTCGAGCATCAGCTTGACATGCTTGGCCGGAGACCACTGAGGGCCGATTTCGGCCATCAGCTCGCGCAACTCGTTCGGAATGCCCGGGCGTGTCCGGTCCATTGATTACTTGGCCTTATACGATGACGCGCCTGGCACGATGTTCGATCAGCCGAACCAGGCTGAGTGCGGTCAGCTCGGATGATTTCGGGTTGGTCGCGAGCGGCTTGTTCTCGAGTGTGATGTCCATGCGGCCGAACGCGCCGCTGGCGATGATGCGGTGACCGTTCATCGTCGTAGTTGGATCTGCGATTAGTTCGACGCGCGTTCGATCCAATCCAATTCCGGCGAGCGAGGAGACTACCGTCGCGTTGGCATTTTGCGGATACGTTGCTGCCGCCTGCCGCGCCGTTCCGGTGAAAAACACCGTGCGTTCGCCCAGGCTATCCAGGGCAAGGAGCCCTTCCGCCGGCGTGTTCTTCCAGGCGCGAGGTGGTTTGACGATCTGGTGAACGACATCGTCGAGACCGAGCACGGCAGCGCTGGCGAGCGCATCGATGCCGCCGATCGCACCCGACGGCAGCTCGATCCGGCTGCCGTTCCGCTCCGCGAGATCGATCAACCAGGTGAGCAGGCCTTCGTCGCTGAAGGCGCTGGTGGACGCCGTGATCATGGCGGGACTGGCGGCGAGCGCCGCGGGCGCCCATTGCGAAATGGCGGCGCGGCCGGCCGCCTCGATCACGAGGTCGGGCCTGAAGGCCGCGAGTTCGTCCGGCGAGCCGAGGAAGGCAACGCCGGGCGGCAGCTCGGCTCGCGCCTGCGGCGTGTCCATTGTCGCGATGGCGGCGATCTCCACCGCTGTTTCGCGCTGCTTCAACAGCGTGCCGACACGCGAATTGATCGCGCCCCAGCCAATGAACACCAACCGCGCAGGTTTGGACATCACGTGGGGCATCAGATCGTATCTCGATTTGTCCGCGGCACCGGCCGTGGCGCCGGTTTGCCGCGGGCGCCGTGCCGAGTTGCGGTCGTTTGGCCTTTGACAGGCTTTGTCCCCGCGGTCAGAGCCTGGCGATGAGCCAACATGAGCTGGCCGACATGCTCCAGATGCTCGCGCATCGCAAGGCCGGCAGCTTCCGACCGGCCCTTCAGGATGGCCTGCAAGAGACCGGTGTGGCTGCTGGCGCTGTCTGTCGTGACCGATTCGCCGAAGTTGACGCGGTGGCGCTCGCGATGCACGTGCCACATCACCTTCTCGTGCAAATCCATCAGCGACCGATTGCCGGTGCCGTGCACGATCGCGAGGTGAAACGCGTCGTTCAACTTATAGTAGTGAGCGGCGTCTCCGGATTTAGCGGCGGAATTCATCTCACGTTGTATCCGCTGGATCTCGCGCAGCACCTCGGGCTTGCCGGCCTCGGCCACGCGCGTCGCTGCAAGCTGTTCGAGAGCAATCAGGACCTCCATGTGCTCGCCGACCTCTGCCTCGTCCGGGTCCGTAACAACTGCCCCGACGTGTGGAATGAGGCGAACAAGACCTTCCAATTCCAATGTCGCTAGTGCCTGCCGCAACGGAGTACGGGAAACACCGAACTCCTTGCAGAGGAGGGGCTCTGACAATCGCTCTCCGGATTTCCACCGGTTCTCGATGATGTCCCTGCGCAGATGAGGCAGGATCTGGTCGTGCATCGGCGCATAGCGCACGACCGAGTTGTTCTGCTTCCCCGTCATTTCGATTTTTTCCGACTTGCCCACTGCAACCTCGCTGGAAGGTAGGCCTTGTGAGCGGGGGATTGACTCTTTGCAAGTATCCATAGATCGTATACGAAATACGATATCCAATTACAAGAGGCGAGCCGTTGACAGTCGGAGTGGTCGCTAAGAACAGGGAGCAGGGCGTCGGAGCCTCGGTCAGGCGCAAGGAAGACGCCCGCTTTCTCGAGGGTAAGGGCGAATACCTCGCCGATCTGCAGGTCCCCGGGATGGCGGAGGTGGCATTTCTGCGCAGCCCAGTCGCCCACGCGCATATCCGCGGCATCGAGATTCCCGAGCAGTATCGCGACCAGGTGTTCGTGGCCGCCGATCTCGCCTTTGCGGCCCCGATCGTCGCCGTCAGCGCGGCGAAAGGGTTCAAGCGATCAGAATACCACCCGCTGACCGGTGACAAGGTTCGGTTCGTCGGCGACCTCATAGCGATGTGCGTCGCGCCCACCCGAGCCGATGCCGAGGACATTGCAGCCGCCTGCGTCGTCGATTTCGACGAATCCCCCGCCATCTGGGACATTGATGTTGCGCTCAAACCCGAGGCGCCGCGCGTCCACGAGCACTGGTCGGACAACATTTACGTCCAGAGCACGATCCAAACGGGTGACCTCGACGAGGTCCGCAACGTCGCGGCCGTGAAGGTGCACAAGATCTTGCGCATGGGCCGTCACGCCGGCGTTTCGATGGAAGGGCGCGGTGTCCTTGCGCACTACGATCGCCGTCTGGACGAGCTGGTCGTCTATAGCTCAACGCAGTTTCCCCACGTCATTCGCACCATCATGGCCGAGTGCCTGGGCATCCCGGAGAGCAAACTGCGGGTAATCGCGCCGGACGTGGGCGGCGGATTCGGGCCCAAGAACAATTTTCAGCCCGAAGAACTCGCGATCGCGGCTCTGTCCATGAAGCTCAATCGTCCTTTGCGCTGGGTTGAGGACCGTCGCGAGCACCTGATCGCCTCGCCGCATGCGCGCGAGCATCGCTACGATCTCACGGCTTACGCGGATGCAAAGGGCCGGATCCTGGGGTTAGAGGCGGAAGTTGTCGTCGACGCCGGGGCATATTCGGTATGGCCGTGGACCGCGGGGATGGAAGCCGGCATGTCGGCCGGCATCATGACCGGTCCCTATGACATTCGCGTCTATCACGCGCGCGCTATCAGCGTTGCGACCAACAAGTCACCTCTCGGCCCCTATCGCGGCGTGGGGCGAAGCGGCGCCTGTTTCGCGATCGAAACCTTGGTGGACGCCGTTGCGCGTGCGGTCAATCGAGAGCCGATGGACGTTCGCGTGGAGAACATGGTGCCGCCCGAGGCGATGCCGTACAGCTCCGCCACGCACAAGCTCTACGATAGCGGTGATTATCCGCAATGCGCACTGCAGGCGCGCCAAGCCATCGATCTGGAAGGTGTTCGCGCGCGACAGAAAAAGGGCGAGCCTGACGGCCGCCTGATCGGCGTCGGCATGGCGAGCTACACCGAGCAGTCAGCCCATGGCACTGCCGAATGGGTCGCCCGCGGTCTACCGGTCGTGTTCGGGTACGAGCCGGCGCTCGCGCGCTTCACGCCGGATGGCAAGCTCATCCTGTTCGTCGGCATTCAGAACCACGGGCAGGGCCTCGAGACGACACTCGCGCAAGTGGCACATCAGGAGCTCGGCATTGCTATCGACGATGTCATCGTCCGTCATGGCGACAGTTCGGTCTCGCCTTACGGCATGGGTACATTCGCCTCGCGCAGCATGACCATGTCGGGCGGCGCCGTATCGGCGGCTTGCGTCATTCTTGCCGACAAGATCGCTCGTATCGGCGCACATCTGCTGCAGGCTCCCAAGGAGATGGTGAAGCTGGCTGGCGGCAAGGTCAATTTCGGCGAGCAAAGTGTCGGTTTCCGGGATATCGCGCAGGCGGCGTTTCTCCATCCGGAGCGACTCCCGGTCGGCGAAGACCCCGCGCTCGAGGCCAATGCGGTCTATCAGCCTGGACGCAGCACCGGCGCATTCTCCTATGCGACGCATGCCTGCACGGTCGCTGTCGATCCCGGCACAGGGCAGGTCGAGATTCTTGATTACGTGGTCTGCCACGACTGCGGCACCATGGTGAATCCCATGATCGTTGAGGCCCAGGTGGTCGGCGGAGTGGCGCAGGGCCTCGGGACCGCGCTCTACGAGGAAATCCCGTACGACGAGAACGGGCAGCCGCTGGCCTCCACGTTCCTCGACTACACGATTCCGGGCTTCACCGAGGTGCCCGACGTTCGCGTGCTGCATATGGAGACGCCATCGCCGCACACTCGCTTCGGCATCAAGGGCATGGGCGAGGGCGGCGCCATTGCGCCCCCGGCTGTCGTGGTCAATGCCATCAACGACGCGCTGCGTCCCCTAGCCGTCGAGATCAACGAAACGCCGGCGACGCCCGAGCGCGTTCTCGAGAAGATCGTAGCCGCAGCGGGAGACCGCCGATGAAGCCGGCTCCGTTCGCATATCATCGTGCGACTTCGATAGAAGACGCGATCGCCGAGCTTGATAACGACGAAATGATCGCGCGGCCGCTGGCCGGCGGGCAATCGCTCGTTCCCATGCTGAACCTTCGGCTCGCGCCGGTTCAGAAGCTGGTCGACCTCGGCCGCATCGAGGCGCTTCGACGCGTCGATGAGCAGAGTGGCCGTATCGCCTACGGCGCATTGCTTCCGCACGCCGCCTTCGAGGACGGCCGCGTGCCGGACGGCAGCAATGGACTTATGAACTTTGTCGGCGGGCAAATCGCCTATCGCGCCGTGCGTACGCGGGGCACGATCGGCGGCGCGCTGTCCTTGGCCGATCCTGCTGCTGACTGGCTCACAACCGTGATCGCGCTCGAGGGTGAAGTGGTGCTGGTCGGCCCGCGTGGCCGTCGGAGCCTCGCCGTCGCCGATTTTGTGACGGGGCCCTACATGACGGCGCTCGATCAGGCTGAGCTGCTCGAAAGCGTGGTCATTCCGCGCCGGCCGAAGACCGAGCGCTGGGGCCACTACAAGGTGACGCGGAAGACCGGCGAATACGCGGACGCGATGGCGATTGCGCTGTTCGACCCGGACTCGCGGAAGGCGCGACTCGTCGTCGGCGCCGTCGATGGAGCGCCCATCGTACTGGCGAAGGCCGCGCTCGAAATCGGCAAGGGAGCAAATGAAGAGCGGATCCAAGCGGCTATCAGCCACGAGCTCGCCGCGAGCGACCGCGCCTTCTCGCCCGCCAAGCTGCAACTGCACGTCACAGCCGCGCTGCGCGCGATCAGGAAAGCCGGCCTGTCATGAAGACCGAAATCACACTCACCGTTAACGGCAAGCAACGCAAGGCGCTGGTCGAGCCAAGGCAGAGCCTTGCCGATCTGCTGCGCGAAGACATGCGCCTGACCGCGACCCATCTCGGCTGCGAGCATGGCGTCTGCGGAGCGTGCACCATCTTCCTCAATGGCGAGCCGGCGCGCGCCTGCATTGCGCTCGCAATCACGCTGGACGGCAGCGAGGTGCGGACGCTGGAAGGGCTGCAGGATGATCCGCTGATGGGCGTCCTCAAGCAATCCTTCCACGAGGAGCATGGCCTGCAGTGCGGGTTCTGCACGCCGGGGATGCTGATCAGCAGCCATGATCTGTTGCAGCGTAAGAAAGGTCTCGATGAAGAGCAGATCCGCGTCGCAATGAGCGGAAATCTGTGCCGGTGCACGGGCTACCAGGGCATCGTGCGGTCCATCAAGGCCGCCGCCGACAAATGGGCAGACAAGACAAACGCCAGTGAGGAGGCCGCCTCGTGAAGATCGAGAAGACCTTCGAGATCAAGCAGCCGCGCGAGCAGGTCTGGCAGAGGCTGAACGACGTACGCTTCGTCGCCGAGTGCCTTCCCGGCGCATCGATCGTGAGCGAGGTCGGCGAGAACCGCTACAAGGGCAGGATGTCGGTCAAGGTCGGACCGATGGCCGCCACGTTCAGCGGCGACATCGCCGTCGAGAGCCGTCCCGAGAACTGGAGCTGCGTCGTGTCCGGGAAGGGCGCGGATTCGGGATCCGGCTCACGCGCCTCCGGAAGCATGACCTATTTGCTCGCCGACGGCAGCGCGGCGGCGACAACGCGGGTCGACATCGTCTCCGATATCAATCTCGCGGGCCCGCTGGCGCAGTTCGGCAAGGGACCCATCGTTCAGGAAATTGCCAACCGCATCACCGCGGCCTTCGTCGCCAACTTCGAATCGAGGCTGACGGCGGCGGCCGCGGAATCCAGCGATACGGCGGTAGCGTCGCCGGCCGCGCCCACGCCTCCACAGCAACAGCCGCTTGATGCCGGGGGCCTGCTGTGGGCCGTTCTGCGCGACCGCCTGCGTTCCTTCTTCCGGGGATTGTTTGGCAAGTCCCCGGCCTGACCGTGAAGTGACTTTAGCCCGTAAACGCACAAGGAAGTTCAGATGTATTTGCGAAAGAGCTTAGCCCTCGTTCTCCTCTCAGTCCTGCTGCCCGCTTCGGCATACGCCGAGGACACCGTGAAGATCGGTGTCATCCAGCCGCTCACCGGTTCGGTCGCTTACAACGGCACGACCGACGTTAACGGTATCAAGCTCGCGCTCGGCGAAATCAACGCCAAGGGCGGCGTACTCGGCAAGAAGGTCGAACTCGTGGTTGAGGACGGCCAGTGCAAGCCGGCCAACACCGTCAACGCGGCCGAGAAACTGACCCAGCGCGACAAGGTGGTCGTACTCATCGGCGCATTCTGCAGCTCGGCCACGGCAGCCATCATGCCGGTCGCGCAAAGCGCCAAGGTGCCGCTGGTGACCGGCGTCTCCTCAGCCGCGAACCTGACCGAGAAGGGCAACACCTGGTTCTTCCGCGCGACCGAAACGGACGCGCTGCTCGCCAAGTCTTTTGCCAAGATCCTCGTCAACCAGCTCAAGCTGAAGAAGGTCGCGTATATCGGCGTGAACGACGATTTCGGCCGCGGCGGCGTCGAGGAGTTCGAGAAGCAGATGAGCGCGCTTGGTGCTACGACCGTGATGAAGGAGTATTTCGAGCACGGCACGTCGGATTACTACACGCTGCTCACCAAGCTGAAGGCGTCCGGAGCCGACGGCGCATTCGTGGCTGCCGAGACCCAGGACGGCTCGACCCTCGTCAAGCAGAAGGCCGAGCTCGGCCTCTCGATCAAGGTGTTCGGCGTCGGCTCATGGGCCACGGCCGATTTCATGCAGCTCGCCGGCCCGGCCGCGAACGGTATCTACGCGGCCGTGCCCTATGCCTCGACCATGAAGACCCCGAAGAACGAGGCGTTCGTGAAGGCCTATCAAGACCAGTACAAAGCTGCGCCGGGCAAGTATTCTGCCGCAGGCTACAACACGCTTAATATCGTCGTCGATGCGATTGCGCGCGCGCAGTCAACCGATTCCGACAAGGTCCGCGAAGCGTTGCTTAGGACGGACTATGAAGGCCCGAACGGGCACTTCCGCTTCGACGAAAAGGGCCAGGCCACGGGCTTCACGGTGGTGCTGGTTCAACTTGAGAACGGCGTTCCGGTCGTTGTCGAATCCAATACCGTAGAAAAGTGACGTCCGGGGCGGAGGCAGCGCCGGCTGTCTCCGCCGCTCGATAGCCAGGACAATAGATCGCGATGGACCTCTTTCTTCAGCTTGTGGCCAACGGCCTTGTCGTCGGGGCGTTCTACGCCCTGTCGGCGCTGGGACTGACACTGGTGTTCGGCCTGATGCGGGTCGTGAACTTTGCGCATGGCGAACTCTATGTCATCGGCGGCCTGTTCGGCTGGGCGCTCACGGTGGTGTTCGGCTGGAACTACTTTCTCTCGCTTGCCGTCGTCGTCATCGCGCTCGGCATTCTCGGTTACCTCATCGATCAGGTGCTGATCGCGCGGGTGCGCGGGCAGGGCGAGGAGCCGACGATCCTGCTCACGATCGGTCTCTCGATCTTCATCGCCAACACCGCGCTCCTGATCGTCGGCACCACGCCGGTGACGGTCGCCTCGCCATTCGCGAGCAAGCCGCTGTTTCTCGGCCCGGTTGTGATCACGCAAGCCCGCCTCGTGCTTGTTGTGATCTGCGCGGTCCTGATCGCGGCAGCGAATCTCCTTATCCAGAAGACCACGCTCGGCCGCGCCATGCGCGCGACGTTCCAGGATCCGATGGCGGCCCAGCTGGTCGGCATCCGGACCCCGCGCATCTACGGCTTCACCTTCGCGCTTGGTGCCACCCTGGCGGGCGCGGCCGGGATGCTGCTCGGCTCGATATACGTCGTGGAAGCGAGCACCGGCGGTGTCATCAGCCTGAAGGCGTTCGTGGTCGTCATCCTCGGCGGAATGGGCAGCTTTGCCGGCGCGGTGGCCGGCGGCTTGATCCTTGGTCTGACCGAGGCGCTGTGGGGCGGCTACGTATCGACGGGATATGTGGATGCCATCGGCTTCGCGCTCGTCATCGTGACCTTGCTGGTCCGCCCCTATGGTCTGTTCAGCCGAAGAGCCGAGCGCGCGTGATGAAGTTCGAACGCAATGTTCTCCTCGCTGTGGCCGCGCTGGGCGCGCTGACCCCGCTCGCAGTCCACAACGAATACGCCTTGCACATCGGGATCATGATCATGTTCTCGGTGATGCTGGCGACGAGCCTGAATTTGATCGTCGGTTACGTCGGTGAGTTTCCGCTCGGGCACACCGCGTTCTTCGGCATCGGAGCCTACACTGCCGCGCTGCTGTCGGTGCGGTCCGGGCTGCCGATCTACCTCACAATCCCGCTCGCCGGCATCGTTGCGGCGATCTTTGGGCTCGCGATCGGTGCGGTGACGCTGCGCCTGCGCGGGCCGTTCTTCGTCATCGTGACGCTCTGCTTCGCTGAGGTGCTGCGGCTGGTTGCCAACAACTGGATCGATTTGACCAACGGGCCGATGGGCGTCTCGGGAATTGGCAAGCCGGCTGCCATCGCGGGCGCGACCGGCGTGCAGCAGAAGCTCTGGTTCTATTATGCGGGCCTCGTGCTGGCGGCCATATCGCTCCTAATCAGCTATCGTTTCGTCTATTCGAATATCGGGCGCGCGGCGGTCGCGGTGCGGGAGAACCGGTTCGTCGCGCAGTCGATCGGGATCTGGCCGTTCTACCTGGGCCTCGTCACCTTCGTGCTGGCGGCGGCGGTGGGCGGCCTCTCCGGCGGCTTCTATGCGCATTACATCTCTTATGTCGGCCCCGAAGTGTTCGGCTTCTCCTTCATGATCACCATGATCATCATGGTGCTCGCGGGCGGAAAGGGCACTCTGGCCGGCCCGGTGGTCGGCGCGGTGCTGGTGGTCGTCCTCGAAGAGTTCCTGCGCGATTTCAAGGATCTGCGCTTCTCGATCTTCGGTCTCATCGTCGTCGCCGTGGTGATCTTCCTGCCGCGCGGCCTGATGGGATTCATCAGCCGCCGGCATGAGAGCTATGAACGAAAGCCGGAAGGGCTTGCCGAGGGCGGCGCGAAGCTGGATCGCCTCGCGCCGGCGCTCGAGCCGGCCGGCCTGAACCGGGGAGGGGCCGCGGATGCTTGAGGTGAACGGGCTATCCAAGCAATTCGGGGGACTGACGGCCCTCTCGGATGTGAGCTTCTCGATCCGCAAGGGCGAGATCATGAGCCTGATCGGACCGAACGGCGCCGGCAAGACCACCTGCCTCAATCTCGTGACGGGGTTCTTAAAACCCAGCGCCGGGACCGTGCGCTATTGCGACGAGGACATCACGGGGCTCCCGCCTTATGCCGCCGCCCAGCGGGGCCTGATTCGCACCTTCCAGAAGACCAACGTCCTGCGCGGGCTCACCGTCTTCGGCAACGTGCTGACCGCCCGCTACCGTCATGGCGAGAGGTCGCTGTGGCGGACCTTCTTCGCTGGCGGCCGCCAGCGCGAGCGTGGACTTCGCGACGAGGCGGCAGCGCTGATCGAGACGGTCGGCCTCGGTGCGCGAATGAACACGGACGCGGACTCGCTGTCCTGCGGCGAGCTTCGCCTGCTCGAAGTGGCCGTCGCGCTGAGCGCCGGCCCGAGGGTGCTGATCCTCGACGAGCCTGCGGCGGGGTTGAACACTCACGAGGCGGATCGCCTCGGCGATGTGCTGAAAAGGATAGTGAAAGAGCATGTCGAGGCCATGCTGCTTGTCGAGCACAACATGGCGCTCGTGATGGCCGTGTCCGATCACATCGTCGTCCTGGACTTCGGCCGCAATATCGCCGCGGGGACACCGCTCGAGGTGAGAACGAATCCGGACGTCGTCACCGCGTACCTGGGTAAGCCCGCCGCATGATCGCCCAAAACAACGTTCTCGAATTGCGCAACCTCGAGGTCTGCTACGGCAAGCTGCGCGCCCTGAACGGCATCAATCTGGAGGTTCGTAAGGGCGAAATCGTCGCATTGCTTGGTGCCAACGGTGCCGGCAAGAGCACGGCCTTGCGTGCGATTTCAGGCCTGCTGGCCCCCACATCGGGCGACATCCTCTATTGCGGCAAGTCGATCGCAAAGCGCCGGCCGGATCTGATCGTCCGCGACGGTATCGCCCAGTCGCCCGAGGAACGGCATATCTGGCCCGAACTGAGCGTGCGCGAAAACCTCGGCCTGGGCGCATACTGCTGCTCGGATCGGGCCTTGGTAGAACAGCGGTTCGAGCGTGTGCTCCAGCGCTTTCCGCGGCTGCGAGAGCGGCTGTCGCAGCTTGCAGGCCTGCTGTCGGGAGGCGAGCAGCAGATGCTCGCGATCGGCCGTGCCCTGATGTCGGGGCCAAAACTGTTGCTGCTCGATGAACCAAGTCTCGGGCTCAGCCCGCTGATGTCGCAGGAAGTACTCGGCGCACTGCGCGAACTTTGCAAACAAGGCATTACGATCCTGATCGTCGAGCAGAATGTGCATAGCGCCCTCTCGGTGGCGAGCCGCGCTTACGTATTCGAAACAGGCCGGGTTGTTGGAGAAGGCCGCGCCGCCGATATGCTTGGCAATCCAGATTTACTCCGCGCTTATCTCGGCGCTTAGTCTGATGAAAGATCAAGGAAGCGGAATCACGCAGCGTGCTTGTATCCTGGTCGCAAAAGTGGAAACGGTTCTAGACTGATAAGGAATGTCGGCAAAGCTTATCAGTCGGCAAAAATTCCATAACATTCATTCGCGAATCCCCGTTCTTGCTCGCGCAGCAGCTCGGATGTTCTTCAAACGAAGCTGAATGCTTGCTCGCGAGACGCCAAATGCGTCAGCGACCGAACCCGTCAAGGCTCTGGAGCCGCTTGCGCCGCAGGCCGGCTTTCCGCACGGCAAGGAAGGCCGCCAGTGCGTGCGCAAGCGGCGACCAACGCTTTCCGGCTCGAAATGAGCGTTGTTCTGTCAGGCCGTTTTCAGCCCTGACCCGGGCCACGTCCGAGGCGCCGCGGCAGAATGTACTCGACGTCAATGCTAATGCCGTCCCCGCTCAGGGGGGTCGCTGTGTAGACCGCAGAGACGGCCAATTCGAAGAAGCTCCCGATCGTGAGATAGCCGATCGTGAGCGCCGACTCTCCGCTTGGGGGGCCGCCGAGCAGCAACTCCGCGATGTGGCAGCAATCGTCCATCGTCGCCGCCAGCGGTGGAAGGGTGATGAGCTCGCCAGTGCGCTGAGAGATTTTGGCTGGATCGGCGAATTTGGGCTCGCGCCCAATAACCGCGCCCGCGTTGATCAAGGGTACGAAGAATTTCGCGACCTGCGCCGGCTGACCGGTGATATTTTGAATGTTGACCTCGGTCGCGTACACGCCCGGCCGGGCGCCTGCGGTACAGCAGCAGTTCGTCTCGGTTTGTCTGCCGCACACGACCTTCACGCTGTGCACGAGGAACTCGGCTTGCGGCGGTACGGTGGCGGCGGCGAGCAATTCGCTGAACGGATGCGGGAGACGGTCACTTGCAGAGCCCGTCGGATTTTTGGCCATTTCGATCTCCACGATGGTTTGCGGAAGGCGACCTACACGCCGAACTTACGCCAGACTCGACGCAATCTTGTGAGAGATGGCTCACACACTTGGAAGAAACCGCGACAGGCCAAAGGGTCTCGCAAGCAGTGCAACGGATCGTCAGGCGGCGATCACTCGATTATCCTTTGAAGTGCGACAAGAGAGACTAAGACGAGCACCAGGGCTCCGGCGAACGTGATGCCAAGGAAAACATTGTGCATGGCGCCGCATCTCCTATTCATCGCTCCCCCAGTCACCTTGTTGGCGACGGAGACGAGATCATCAAATGATCCCCTCAGCCGTCGTCATTGGTTGCGCGCTTCAGTTCGACGACGGACCCCTCCGACAGATCGTCGGGATCGGTGCGCTCGCAGGCTGGAAAACACAGCCTCGTGCTGGTGCAGTATCTCGCTCGAGGAACGCTTGCGCCCCTTCGGGTGCCTCATCTGTCGTGTTCGGCATTTCTGTAGGTGCGATCGCGGTCAGCGCCCAACGACGAAGTTGGGTAGTAACATCATCGCCGTTTTTCGAGCCGGGACTTCGAAGCGTTGGCAGCCAGGGGTTCGAGGCTTGCCATCAGTTTTTCCTGCGCTTGCCCCAACCCTTCCTTCAAGCTGTCCAACAGAGACAATTCAGCGACTGCAGGCGGAGTCGTGGCTTTGTCGTTCCTCGAAGGTTCGATATTCGTTTTTGACGCTGCATGATGAACAGCAACCTTTTTCGAACGTTCTCGGTTTGCGAGATTCGGCCTTATCGGTACGTCACCAACCGGCGCCGGAGTTGCTGTTCTGGGAGGAGGGACGACAGCTGCAACAGCTGCTTGTGGCCATCGTTCAGCAAACTCCACGCTCGGCGGCGAGACAATCGTCGGCAAACTCGTGTCGATAATGACCCGCTCGGGTAACCGTTCGGCCGAGGCGATTCTTATGGCTGGCCTGTCGGTGGAGCCACCGGTAGGTTCCGCCACTTGCTGCGGCAAACACCACCCCAATCCGATCAGCAATAGGACAAGGGCGCTGCCGACAAACCCGAAATATTTCGTCAACGGCATGGGTCGCCTCCCATTTGAGGCGACCTTGAAACCGGAATTCTTAGTAGATCGCTAAAGATAGATTAAAAATGGAAACGTGGTTATCAGCGATGTTGCGATGCACAAGCGACGCCATTCGACCGAAGAGGGAGACGAGCCTTATGCGCATGGAAAGGATTCGCACTCTCAGGCACGCAAAGGTCGGCGTCACCTCCGCTCACTTGCAAGCTAATGGCTTCTATGGCGTACAAATGCGAATGTTGCGCTGCTTACGTGTGCGGCTCCTGGAGCGAGCCTAATCACCCGAAGGCCGACTTCCTCCATAACATTGGATACCCGAACGATCCCGCGGCTTGGGAACGCAGACACGCTGATGCCTGGTGGCGTCGTCCGCCCGGGATAAACAGGCACCCACCGCCGCAGCGCGAAATCGGCGCACAAACCGGCAGCCGAGATCCGGTCTGCCGCTGCGCAGGACGCGCGCGGTCGTTCATTTCTGCGCCGGAGGAATTTTGATCCGATGTATTTCCATTTTCTGCCCGATGCCCTTCAAGTTCTGGTAGTCGCGCGACGCCGGGCATCCTTTGACGATGTCACTGACTCCGGGAGCCTCCATCACCATTTCTGTCAGGCATATTTCGTTGACACCGGCTAGACCTTGCACACGGGCGGCGATATTCACGTCCTGTCCGAAGTAGTCGATCCGGTCGTTGAGCCTTACGGCTATGGCCCTGCCTCTGTGCACGCCGATTTTGAGGCCGAGCGGCTGCGAAGCGGTTTTGTTGAATCGCGACAGCTCTTCGATCATCTCGACGGATGCAAGAACGGCATCCTGTGGACGCTCGAAGCCAGCCATGACTGCATCACCGATCGTCTTCACGATCGTGCCAGATCGCTTCCTAATTATCTTATTCAAGATGTCGAAGTGCTGACGGACGAGAAAGTAGGCATTCACATCGCCGATGCTTTCGTACAGCGGAGTCGAATCCTTTAGATCAGTGAACAGGTAGGTGATGTCGGAAACGGCTAGACTATCGCGCTCGTCCACCAGTTGGGTCTTATAGAGTTCGCCGAAGCAGGGCGTGAGCAACAATCGCTTACCGGAAAGAAACGGCTCATACTCGACCAGATGGGGCTGGAACTGGGAAGGGTACTGGAGAAACCAGAAGCGGCCCCGATCCTTGGTACGGTTCTCAATCTGGATAATATGCTTGCCTGGGCTAAGATCGGCCGTCTGTCGAAACGCAAAGCGTCCGTCGCCAAGGATCATATTTCTCGGCCCAGTGGGCCGATCCGCAACTACGAACCGGCCCGATTCGAGCTGGACCAGCGTTTCTTGGCATTCCGCCGGTTCACCGTTCGCGAAGAAAACCAGAAGAAGCTTATGGCTAAGATCGAGCACCTCGAAACGGCCGGCTGTTACGTCGAATTCGAAGTTCAACCGCTGATCCGCCTCGATATCGGCAAATCCCCGCGAGAGTGCCGCAACGAGTTGCTCGTGTGTCATTCCGTGCGGAGGCTTGAAGTCTTTGGAGAAGTTGTAACGCAGGTAGTAGTCCTGGACGGACAGCATGTCCGGATGACGATATATGATGTCGCGAACCGAACTCGAGACGGTAAAGGTGACCTGAATGTAGTCGTCAAGGGCCGCCTCATTGAGGGCGTTGCAGAAGTCGCATTGGAAACGGGGGTGAACCTGGTCTAGCTCACGAAAAGTGCCTGCGACCTGCGGACAATAGGCGCAGATGAGCAGCCACTGCATCTCGAATAGGCCAACCTTCGCGGCGTGCACAAACAGCTCGATTCCTTCGGCTTCACTTAGGCCGTTGGCAGTCGCGTAGCGAACAGGATTGACGCGAAAGAGATCATAGTCGCCGGAGGCGCGAATAAAACCTTCGAGATCCGGAAGAATCCGCGGCGCCCAGCTCGCTGCCGACCCGAGCTCTATGAGGCGCTGATTCAGGAGGTCTTCGTTGACTGGGGAGGGCCCTTGCATACCAGTATGATACCTCGCTCCATGCCGGCAATACTGGTTGGTCGGCCATTCGATTAGCCACGCGACAATCGACGCGGACGCTCTTTTGCCCAATTGTTTTAGTCGAACCGAGCCGGATAAGAAAAGTCAGCTCTATTGGCCTGTATCAGTCGGCAATGCGACACTTTGATCGAATAGGCAATGTCTGGTCTTCGTCCAGCATGTCCATGAGAGCGGTGCAGTGCGGTTCTGGAGTTGAAGTCTAGAGCGGGCCGTCGGCGCTACGCTATGAAATAAGCTCAAGGCCCGGGCAGATGCCCCTCCCGCCCATTTCCGTCAACATTGATCGCCATATGAGCTAGATAGTCATTAGCTTGGCTCGGAGGGTCATGCGTCAACGGGTCAAACAAAGCCGTTTGAAGGACGCGGATGAAAAGCGTGACGCTCTTGGTCTTGGCATCGTGTCTGCTGGCGTTTGGTTGCAGGGCAGCGCCCAGAGGCCGGACCTTAGTCGCTCCGCCGCTTTCGCTTGCTCCGCCCTCTACTGAATAGGAGCCGGCGCCTCCGGCCACCCCTAAGAACGCTTGGCCGACAACGGCAGCGGGCTAAAGTGTCGCCGCCACGAGCGCTCGCCAAAAATTTGAGGCCTTCGGCAAAGACCAATGGCGGGCCGTTATCGCGGACGGACGCTCTCCCGCCGGGAGCGTCCGACAAGGCTTGGTCTACACCAGTGATCGGTGCGCCTTCGTCGGTCCTCAGCCCAGCCGTGGACTACGATGGCTTTAGCGTCGGCACGGTTCGACGATATTGACATGTCGGGTTATGCGGCGCGAACCATGAAGTCCCGCGTAGCAAGAGGTTCCAAGCCCAATTCGAGGGCGGATAGCATCGTGGCGCAGCACCTGGTCGAACAAGAAGATGAGGCATTAAAACGCAAGCTTTACGATCTGCCGCGGCTGCAAGCAGGCAG
Source organism: Bradyrhizobium sp. LB13.1 (assembly GCF_054056815.1). NCBI lineage: Bacteria > Pseudomonadati > Pseudomonadota > Alphaproteobacteria > Hyphomicrobiales > Nitrobacteraceae > Bradyrhizobium > Bradyrhizobium sp. LB13.1. Next base: position 2,573,448 of record NZ_JBSRYQ010000001.1, read on the forward strand.
TCGGCAATGACGGCAGGCGCTGTTGATCCATAGCAAGCGCATTTTGATTCTCGCGCAGGCCTATTGTCGGATGAAGACCTTGGCATGTGGAGGTCGCGGAGCAACGTAAAACCGTGCCTCACAGGCGAGGCACTCCAAGTGCTCCGCAATGTCAACCCGCAATCCAGATGACATTCTTCTGGACCAGCAATCCGGGCATTCTCTCTTGTTCAATGCGTCAAGAGTAACTGCGTCAGTCATTTCGAGCTCGTGGAAACTAGCTGCATCAGACACCGAAAGAGCGACTGATGTGCTTCGCCATGACGATGGCAACATCCGTATAGCGGCCGTTTGACCAGAACTGATCGCAAATCAGCAAAAAGAATAGCGCAATAAGCGAAATCAGAATTCCCTTGCACATAGCGGACTTGTCCCTTGATGAGACTGCCAACCGAGCAGGTATGAACTGAGAGAGACGATATGATTCTGAAGTCGCTGCTGCGACGATCTGCAATAGTTACAGGCTGGCAAGAAGCCGTTACTAATCCGTTAACTGACCGATCCGACCAATCTCTGCCGAAGGTTTGGCCTCTGGTCCGACTGCTGATCCCGGATGTCCGCTATTCGATGGCTACCTCTGAACCTTCGCGTGCTCTTCCTGGGCGTCAACAACTATACATTCGTGAGTCGTAGCGGTTGCCATGTTATTTCTAGTCGGAAGCTGACAATCCGGATGCACCGTCGCGCAAATTTGGCCATTCGCAACCGCATACTGAAGGTGCGGCGGGGACGCCTTTCGCAGCCCAACTCCAGAAGCGGTCTGTATGGTGATCTTTAATGGCGAGACCGAGGTTGGTGGGAGTGGAGCCCAACTTGGTGCGCGCAAGCCCCATCTTCTGTGGCAACGGCCATTATCTCGATTGCCCTCCAGAATCTGGCCATCACGGTATTAATCAGTCTCGCGTTTGGCCGGCCGATGGCACCTCCGAGCGTCGTCGGACGACATCGAAGCGAGTGCGCAGTGCATATCGCGAGCCGAAATCAGCGTCGTGAGAAGTCGATCTTGGCCAGCGCTTCACCCGGGTTGTCGCCTTTGCCGCAGTCGTCAGACGGCTTGGGGTTGCACTCTTTCCGCGGCTGGCAGTAGTCCTTGTGTGGATGGCAGTCGTCGTCCTCGGCGTCCTTCCAGCCATTATTGCGCTTCGAGCAATCGCCCGTGGCGTCAACGAGGCAGTCATCGTGTCCGTGCGCGGTCTCGACCGATTTCGCACCTTCGGAAAACTCGGTGACCGCGACATCTCGCGCAGGCCCCGCTTCTGGTCTGAGGCTCGTCATTCCGACCTGAAACGGCCCGGCCGCCGCGGCAAGATGGAAGATGATATCGGCTCCCTGGGTAATTTCGGGTCGGTGCGCTACGCTCACGCGCGTCATATTTAGGTGCCGGAGATTCGCATTGATTTCTTTTTCCTTCTCGGTGTCGAGATGGGCCGTGCCCTCGTCCAGAAACAGGATCTTTGGTCGGCGATAGAGCGCGCGAGCAAGCAGTACTCGCTGTTTCTGCCCGCTAGACAACGAGCTTCCCATGTCACCGATGAGGCTGTTGTAGCTCATCGGCATTGCCATGATGTCGTCGTGGATGCCGGCAATCCGCGCGCACTCGATCATCCCTTGCAGGTCGAATGTTGTGTCAAAAAAGCAGATATTGTCGGCAATCGATCCCGACAGCAATTGATCCTCCTGCATCACCGCGCCAATTTGCTCGCGATAAGCGCGCGGTCCGATCTGGCCCAGCGGAAGGCCGTCGATCAGGACCTCTCCGCTCGTTGGCTCAAGCAGCCCAAGCATAATTTTGACAAGGGTTGACTTGCCGCAACCTGAGGGTCCCATGATCGTCACGAATTGTCCCGGAGCAACGCATAGGTTGACGTTATTAAGAATCAGAGGCTCTCTTTCTGCATACCGAAAGCACACCTTGCGCAGTTCGATCGCGCCGCGCATCTGTCGGACATATGACAGGTCCCGGTCGTGCCCCCTCTCGATCGGGGTGAGCGCAATGTCGGCGAGACGCTCGAGGTGCAGCCCGAGAATGCGGACATCCACCAGCTTCTCGATCAGCAGCGCTGTCCGTCCAGCGAACTGCAGCTTGTAGCTGACGAACGCGAATATCATGCCAACCGTGATGAGGTTGTCTAGTGCGAGGCGAGCGGCGAGGTAGATCGTGATTACGTTCTCCAACCCGAATATCGTGTCGTTCATCGCTTTGAAGCTGACCCTTGCACGACCAAGCCGCACGTTGGCATTTATATACGCAGCATAGCGGTTCAGCCACTGGCTCTCCCGTTCGTTCTCTCGGTTGAGTAACTTTACGCTTTGCACCGCTCGCACGGTTTCGATGAAGGCGGAGTTCTCGTCTGCCTTGCTGTGAATGGCCGCTTCGCTCCGTTGCCGGAACAGCCCGAAAAGAGCGAGCCGCAAGGCGGCGTACAACGCGAACGCCAGCAGTACGACAAGTCCGAGTTGGACGCTGTAGGTGAACATTAGCGCCAGCATTAACACTGACATGAGACCGTCGATCAACCCCGTGATCAGTCCCTCCGCGAGCACGTTGCGAATGGGCTCGATCGAGTTGAAGCGAGAAAGGATGTCGCCGATGTGCCGCTTTTCGAAGAATGAGAGTGGCAAACGCACCAGATGATGGAACAGCCGGGCGCCGATTTGAAAGCTCAACGTGTTTTGCAGAACAAGTATAGTGAACGAGCGGGTAGCGGTCGACCCGACCTGTATCAGGAGAAGGAGAGCGAACCCTAGCCCGAGTACGACCAGGAGATCGACGTCCCCTCTCGCGATGACCTCGTCAACGGTGAGCTGCATATAGAAAGGGGCGGCTAGGAGAAGAATTTCGATGACTACTGACAGAACCAATATTTGGGCGAGGGCATGAGTGTTGCCGTTCATTCCGCTCCAGAATATCGAGAACGGCAATCGTACTCGCTCGTCTGTGCGGCAGAACTCTTCAGTGGGCGAGAGTTCGAGCGCGACCCCGGTGAGATGTCTAGATGCTTCAGTGAGGGGAAACCATTTTTCGCCGGCTGCCGGATCGTGCACCACGATCCCTTTCTTCCTGTACGCTTTCAGTACAACGAAATGAGCCATGTCCCAGTGCAGAATAGCCGGTAGGCGCAATTGGCAGAGGTGGCCGATCTCGATTCGCAGCGGTCGACATGCCAGCTCCAGGTGAGCTGCTATCTCCATAAGGTCGCGGAGAGTGACACCTTTTAGGGACACTGGATGCCGGCGACGCAGTGTGTTCAAGTCAGTTCGATGACCATGATAGAACGCGACCATTGCGAGGCATGCGAGCCCGCATTCCGTCGCCTCCGTCTGCCTGATGAGCGGGAGGAATCTGCGTCCGCTGAAATTCAATAGTCCCTGCATGCGCTACATCCTTGCGCTTAGCACCGGGTCAAGCAGCCACCTCATGAGGGACCGCTGCTCAAGAATAACGTCGGCCCTAAGCAGCATGTCCGGCTGAAGCGGCATCTTACGGCCATGGGCGTCGATGTCGGGCCGTTCGAGAACCGCAGTCACACGGTAAGCCGGTTCCTTGAGGGTGATCGGCCCGGTCGTTTCGTTGCCGGTCAGGATTGTGTGAGAGACTTTTGTCACGCTGCCGCGGTAGGTGCCGAATTTCTGATAAGGAAATGCATCGTAAAGTATCCTAACCTGCTGGCCGGGGCGCACAAAACCAAACGCGCGTGTCGGAAAGAACAGCTCCGCCTGCAGGTGCGCATCAAGGGGAATTATTTCGAGCTGCATATGCCTTGGATCAGCGATCTGGCCAACAGTCGCCTGCAGCGTGGACACGCGCCCACCCGTTGGCGCCTTGATAACGTAAGCCTGCCGCCCGTTCACCTCGGCCACGCGCTGTTCGATCGAGGAGAGATCATTACGCAGTACTCGAATCCTCTCTGCGGCGACAGTTGGAAGTTGCTCGAGTGTATGCCGAGCATCTGTCAATTGGGTGCGTCGCGCGGTGATCTGCTGATCGAGTGACACCACGCTCTGCTTTTGCTCAAGTGCAGCCTGCTCGCGGCGTTTCAGCTCAATCGTTGGCAATGCACCGCTTGCGGTTAGCTTTGCACCCGTCGATACAAAACTCTCGGAAAGCTTCAGTCGCTCGTTTTGGATGCTTCGCTGGTCCTCGAGTTGAACAATTTCTCCTTCGATCCCCTTGATCGTGGCAGCGAGGCGATCCTGTTCCGAGGCGGTTCGGCTATCTTCCGCATCGATCTGTCGCTCCACCACATTGCGTTGCTGCGCCAACACTGCAAGTACGGTGGAATTGACGTCATCGCCATTGGCGGTGATTTGGGAAGTGACTACGGTCAGGAGCGGGTCACCCTCGGCAACCTCTTGCCCTTCCTTCACTTGTATCGCCTTGATGAAACCGTGTTGTGGTGCGAAAATCTTAGCTGTGCCGGAGGTCGGCGTGAGATACCCGGACACGGTCTCCTTGCGCGCGTATTGCGCGATGGATAGAAAACACAAGATGACTCCAACGAGCGCAGCCAGGCTCCAGCTAAGGAGCGTGCTTGATAGCGGCTGCAGCAGTACGACCTCACCCCAGCTGTGGCGCTGGCGCAAAAAGTCGATAGCTTCCTTGCGAAATAGAGCTGGCTGACTCGCCATGGACGCACCTTGCTGTGCTCTTATTCATATTTAAGCGCTGCTTCATATTTAAGCGCTGCGCGAAGTATCTTTCCGCCACAGCAAGACGCGGATGTATACCGATGAACCGCTCCCCCTTATGGAGAAGCGGTTCGCCGGTGCATCATGCCCTTATCCCACGAAGGTTTGGGATTGGTTGGACAGCACGCCTACCTGAACTTGGTTTCCGCTGAGAACATTGATGTCGCCAGTTCTGATCAGTGATCCGCCATCATGGCAGCCACAGCCGCCGTTGCCTGCGGCCACGAGGTCGAGCTCTTCATCAGACAGTTCGATCGGGTGAGTAAAAGTGGTCATCTCTAGCATCTTGGTCTCCTTTCGATGTAGTGGCAGAACGGTGATGTAACGGTTGCCACGTCATCACTAGTTGCAAGAGACCAATCTGGATGCACTGTCGCATAAATTTTCTGTGCGGCACGTGTTTGACGCTTGTTTGCATCGTGATTGTGCAACGTCGTATGCAAGGTGTCTTACAGTGAGGAGCCAGTGCGGTTTCGTCATAGTGAGTTGGACTCTGATCAGTTCGGTGCGGCGGAGATGGAAAGCGCGCTGGGACGCCATGGGGCGGAGCTCGATCCAAGGTGCGCTTTAGTTTGTTTCGATGGCGCCAGTCGCCGCGCCTGTTGGCACGACAAAGCTTCCAGCTGATCGCATTGCAGGCGGGTTGGATAGAGGCAGGAAAGTGAAGGGTTGGAATTTAGCTTTTTTGAAAGTGCTCCGAATGACCCTTGATGGCGTTACACGGCATATCAAGGAAATCGGATCCGATGCATGCCCCGAAGTTATAGATGCGACTTTGCGCCCGTGTTGAAGCCTCCCATCTTCGAAGGCGGCCCGAGGAGTTGCGTCGCTGCTCAGCGCCTCGACCTGGCAAGCGAGCACGACGCGTTATGGTCCGCCACCCGTCGCGGCTTGGCGATTGGCAAAAAAGTTTGAAAACTTCGGGAACGAAGGCGCTGCTGCTGACTTGAGTTCGCCGACAGCCGATTTCGTATTTTTTTAAAAGAGATCATTTAAATACATTTAAATGCAGGGTGTTTAAATTAGCAGGCAGTGGCACTGCGCGTGAAGATAGGACCGGGGTGACTCGACCATGCCCCATCAATGCGTCGATTTAACGAAGGCAAAGATTCGCCCCGGCGCAGCGCGGCATGATAGCTATTGCGAGACGGCTCTTAATTACGAAACAGCTCTGCTTGAGTGCGCCTCCGGATCGCGATCGGCCGTCGGCAAGATTTACGCCCGGGAAAGGGAGCAGTTGCGCGCGATGGCGCACCGTATCGTGCACGACAGATCCCGCTCCGAGGACGTCATCCACGACGCATTCGCGCAGATTCTCCGATATGCGAAAAACTTCGATCCTGCACGCGGATCTGCCCGGGGCTGGATCTACGCGATTGTCCGCAACACGGCGCTCAAGATGCGGCGGAGCGCCAGGCGCGAACTCGCGCTCGAGGACGACGCATTGAATGCCATCTGCGCGCGGGAGCGGCCCGTTCCGAACCCTGCGTCCTGTATCCCAGACAGTATGACGCTGCGAACCATACTCGATCAACTCGAGCCACAGCGCCGCGCGAGCCTGCTTCTGGCAATCGTTGACGGGCGCACGCACGAGGAAATTGCCGAATACCTCCGGGTTCCCGTAGGAACCGTCAAGGCGTGGATCCGGCGAGAGCTCGTGGCGATGCGCCGGCAGCTCGAATGAGGCGTAAACTTATTTTTTGCCGCTGCATCCAAAGGCGTGCTTCGGCGACAGTAGGAGTGACGGCGTGGTGCCCAGGCAGGGCGCGCGCATGATGCACGTGCCTTGTTCGTCGCCTGAGCGAGGAGCGAAACAATGTCTTTCCTGAGCAGCGTTGCAAGCATTACCGGGCTGTTAAAGCTTGCGGGAACCCGCGTCCCATCCGACGAATCTACGTCAACCAAGCCCGACGACTGCGGTCACGGCAAGCTGTCAAAGTGGAATGACGATCACAGCGGTAACGACGACTTCTTGAGAACCGACGACGGCAAGGACAATCATTCCAAAGTTAGCGGCATTGCCGCGTACCCGAAAGACGGCAAGGGTGACTACCCAGAGCACGATGGTGGTTGGAAGGACGCCAAGGACGGCGAATACCAGCCCAAAGACTACGACGACGGCGGCAGGGGCGAGACCGATCGCAGTCCTGGTGAAGTGCTGGCCAAGTGCGACTTCTCCCATGGTGATTTCCCCGGTGATTTCAGCTCGCACGGTCCCGATCATTCGGGTGACATACACGGTGCGCTCGCTTCGATGTCTTCCGACGATGCGCTCGAATACGCCATCGGTTTGATGGGCCCAACGGATTACTTCGACGTAGGGCATTTCGACACGGCGACGGATACGTCGCACGACACGGACGCCTGACATGCCGAAGAGACTCGCTTGGCAGTGAAAGCTGCCGGGCGAGAGTGGTTTTTGAACGAGAAGGACGGCGGTCATGCACCAGGTAGAAAAGCGCGAACTGTTCGACCAAGGGCGGAAGATTTTCGAAGCCGGAGTGCAGCGTGCTGACAAGCGATCCGGCTCTTTCAGTTTCTTGACCTGGTCATTCTTCATTGCCCCGCTGATTGCCTGCGAAGAGTTTCTTGCCGCCCCGTTCAAATCCGCACTGGCCGAGCAAGAAGACGCGACAGCCGCTCGGGCAGGTGCGGGGCCGCAAGCGACGAACGACGAGCTCCCTGCGAGCGATCCCGCGAAACCGGGCGCGGAGAATGAAAGGCCCGAAGGGCGGGCCACCTCGTTGGAGACGCATGCGGCTCAGCTCGATCCGACCGGGCTCCTGGCGGAGCCGCATGAAGACGCGCCCAGACCGAGCACAGCTCGTGGCGAAGCAGTCGCCGCTGCGAGCTGGGGGGATGGGGGCGGAGGTGGCGAAGATGCCGATTTTTGCAAGTTCCATGCTCACACCTCGGCCCACGTTAGTAGCGTCAATTGCGTCAACTCGCTGACAGCGGATTCCGACCTCGGAAGCACTCAATTGCCCGGTGGGTCAACGCTCGAATCCATTTGGTCTAATGTACCTTGCGACTCGTTTACCCCGTCGATCGTCACCTCCCTTCCCCTGCTTGGAATGGTCGGCGATCTGAGCAATGACGTGGTGGTAGTGATTGCGCCGGTCGAGGCGGCGGTGCCGCCGGCGTTCGCGACGGCGACCGACACCGTCAGCACCCTGCCCAACGACGCGGCCGGCACCATTGCGCCGGTCGAGGCCGCGGTGCCGCCGGCGCTCGCGACGGCGACCGACACCGTCAGCACCCTGCCCAGCGACGCGGCTGAAACGATTGCGCCGGTCGAGGCGGCGGTGCCGCCGGTGCTCGCGACGGCGACCGACACCGTCAGCACGCTGCCCAACGACGCGGCCGGCACCATTGCGCCGGTCGAGGCCGCGGTGGCGACGGCGACCGACAACGTCAGCACCCTGCCCAACGACGTGGCTGAAACGATTGCGCCGGTCGAGGCCGCGGTGCCGCTGGTGCTCGCGTCGGCGACCGACACCGTCAGCACGCTGCCCAGCGACGCGGCCGGCACCATTGCGCCGGTCGAGGCCGCGGTGCCGCCGGTGCTCGTCGCGTCGGCGACCGACACCGTCAGCACCCTGCCCAGCGACGCGGCTGAAACGATTGCTCCGGTCGAGGCGGCGGTGCCGCCGGTGCTCGCGTCGGCGACCGACACCGTCAGCACCCTGCCCAACGACGTGGCTGAAACGATTGCGCCGGTCGAGGCGGCACAGCCGACGCTCACGACATTGGCCGACACCGTCAGCACGCTGCCCAGCGACGCGGCTGAAACGATTGCGCCGGTCGAGGCCGCGGTGCCACCGGTGCTCGCGTCGGCGACCGACACCGTCAGCACGCTGCCCAACGACGCGGCCGGCACCATTGCGCCGGTCGAGGCCGCGGTGGCGACGGCGACCGACACCGTCAGCACCCTGCCCAGCGACGCGGCTGAAACGATTGCGCCGGTCGAGGCGGCGGTGCCGCCGGTGCTCGCGACGGCGACCGACACCGTCAGCACGCTGCCCAACGACGCGGCTGAAACGATTGCGCCGGTCGAGGCGGCACAGCCGACGCTCACGACATTGGCCGACACCGTCAGCACGCTGCCCAGCGACGCGGCTGAAACGATTGCGCCGGTCGAGGCCGCGGTGCCGCCGGTGCTCGCGTCGGCGACCGACACCGTCAGCACGCTGCCCAGCGACGCGGCCGGCACCATTGCGCCGGTCGAGGCCGCGGTGCCGCCGGTGCTCGTCGCGTCGGCGACCGACACCGTCAGCACCCTGCCCAGCGACGCGGCTGAAACGATTGCTGCGGTCGAGGCGGCGGTGCCGCCGGTGCTCGCGACGGCGACCGACACCGTCAGCACGCTGCCCAACGACGCGGCTGAAACGATTGCGCCGGTCGAGGCGGCACAGCCGACGCTCACGACATTGGCCGACACCGTCAGCACGCTGCCCAGCGACGCGGCTGAAACGATTGCGCCGGTCGAGGCCGCGGTGCCGCCGGTGCTCGCGTCGGCGACCGACACCGTCAGCACGCTGCCCAGCGACGCGGCCGGCACCATTGCGCCGGTCGAGGCCGCGGTGCCGCCGGCGCTCGCGTCGGCGACCGACACCGTCAGCACCCTGCCCAGCGACGCGGCTGAAACGATTGCTCCGGTCGAGGCGGCGGTGCCGCCGGTGCTCGCGTCGGCGACCGACACCGTCAGCACGCTGCCCAGCGACGCGGCCGGCACCATTGCGCCGGTCGAGGCCGCGGTGCCGCCGGTGCTCGCGTCGGCGACCGACACCGTCAGCACCCTGCCCAACGACGTGGCTGAAACGATTGCGCCGGTCGAGGCGGCACAGCCGACGCTCACGACATTGGCCGACACCGTCAGCACGCTGCCCAGCGACGCGGCTGAAACGATTGCGCCGGTCGAGGCGGCACAGCCGACGTTCACGACATTGGCCGACAACGTGGGCACGCTGAGCAACGACGCGGCCGGCACCATTGCGCCGGTCGAGGCCGCGGTGCCGCCGGCGCTCGCGACGGCGACCGACACCGTCAGCACCCTGCCCAGCGACGTGGCTGAAACGATTGCGCCTGTCGAGGCGGCACAGCCGACGCTCACGACATTGGCCGACAACATGGGCACGCTGAGCAACGAGGTGGTTGGCCCGACGACGGGTTCAGAGAGTCAGTCGACCGCGTTGTCGCAAACAGCTGCATCGGACAGCACCGGTGTTCACACCCTTAATAGTTCGGCGCCTGCTCTTGAGATCGCGGAGTCGGCACTGGTTACGGAGAACGGTGCGCCTGGTGATGTACCACAGCCCCCGGATGTGGCTGGCGATGCTTTGGTCAGTGCGGCGCCGGTCGCGGACACGGGCGAGCCGGTGCTCATTACAACAGCTGCGGCTCCGACCGATGCGCCGAGCGATCTGTCGCATCCGGCCGACACGGGCAGTGTGGCTGGCGATGCTTCGGCGAGTGCGGCGCCGGTCGCGGACACGGGCGAGCCGGTGCTCGCCACAACGGCTGCCGCTCCGACCGATGCGCCGAGCGATCTGTCGCATCCGGCCGACACGGGCAGTGTGGCTGGCGATGCTTCGGCGAGTGCGGCGCCGGTCGCGGACACGAGCGAGCCGGTGCTCGCCACAACGGCTGCCGCTCCGACCGATGCGCCGAGCGATCTGTTGCATCCGGCCGACACGGGCAGTGTGGCTGGCGATGCTTCGGCGAGTGCGGCGCCGGTCGCGGACACGGGCGAGCCGGTGCTCGCCACAACGGCTGCCGCTCCGACCGATGCGCCGAGCGATCTGTCGCAACCGGCCGACACGGGCAGTGTGGCTGGCGATGCTTCGGCGAGTGCGGCGCCGGTCGCGGACACGGGCGAGCCGGTGCTCGCCACAACGGCTGCCGCTCCGACCGATGCGCCGAGCGATCTGTCGCAACCGGCCGACACGGGCAGTGTGGCTGGCGATGCTTCGGCGAGTGCGGCGCCGGTCGCGGACACGGGCGAGCCGGTGCTCGCCACAACAGCTGCGGCGCCGACCGATGCGCCGAGCGATCTGTCGCAACCGGCCGACACGGGGAGTGTGGCTGGCGATGCTTCGGCGAGTGCGGCGCCGGTCGCGGGCACGAGCGAGCCGGTGCTCGCCAGCGCCGGAGATTCGCTCAGCAGCCCCGCGACCGAGCCGGTACAGCCGGCCGCGCCGGACACCAGCAGCGCTCAAACTCCTGGATCGGCCGACTCGACGCTCGCCACCACGACTGACGCATCGATCGAGAGTTCGGGATCCCGTGACCAGTGCCCCGGAGAACGTTGTGACGGACACATCGAATGCTGCGACAACCGCCGTCGCGGGCGATGTGATCGCGTTGAACGATGCGCCACCGCCTCCGGCAGATCCGCTGTTCAACGGAACCCAGTATACAGACTATGGCGTCGCTCTAAGCAGCGACATCGCGCCCCCCCAGACTGCCGTGTCTCAGTCGGACGCCGTATCGGCTCAAGACATTTCGGCGCCGGTGGCCGCCGATGTCCAAAAACCCGCGCCGCCGCCTCCCGACAGCGTGGATAGTACTCCGATCGATCACGTTGGAACTCACGATGCCATCCTCTAGTAGGAGGCAAACATGACAGCTGTCGAGACACTGGACGATACGCCGCGCAACCAGTCCGGAGCTCAATTTCGCGTCGTATCCAACGACCAGGCCCGCGACAATGTCGGACCTGTCAACGCACTGGCCACTTGGCGTTCGGTCGCGCGCACTAGCTTGATAGCGGTCGCGGCATTTTCGGTCGTTGTGAATCTGCTGATGCTCACGTTGCCGATCTACCTTTTTCAAATATCCGATCGTGTGCTGACGAGCCGCAGTCTCGAGACACTGCTGATGCTCTCGGCCCTCGCGCTGACGTTCATCGGTATCCTCTCGATCGTCGACATTCTGCGTCGGCAGGTCCTGGGACGTCTTGCGACCAAGATGGAGGCAGTGCTCGGCGGCGCAGTACTGGCGAGCAGCATCAACAACGCCAGGGCTGGCGAGGGCGGAACCATCCAGGCGATCCGCAGTCTTCACCAGGTGCGGGGCTTCATCTCGAGCCCTATCATGCTTCTACTGATGGACGCGCCACTCTCGCCCCTCTACTTCGGAGTCATATTCCTCGTTCACCGACATCTGGGCTGGATCGCGGTCGTATCGGGCTTGGCGCTCGCACTGATTGCGCTAATCAACCAGAAAGCGACCTCGGAGCGTCTGAGCGAGGCAGGCCTGCATGCCGCCGAGGCCGATGCGGCGGGCCGAGTCCCTGGCGCGAAATTCGCAAGTGATCAATGCGATGGGAATGCTGAGCGAAAGCATTCTCCACTGGGGGCGCCGCCAGGCGCCAGCGCTGACGGTGCAGAGCCAGGCCCTTGATCGGAATTTCTGGATCAGCGGTGCGTCGAAGTTCGTCCGGCTCGTGGCCCAGATCACGATCCTCGGCACCGGCGCCTATCTGGCCCTCCACGCCGAGATCACCGGGGGCATGATGATCGCGGCTTCGATCATCGCCGGCCGCGCTCTGCAGCCGCTCGAGGGTTTGATCGAGGGATGGCGCAGCTGCGTTCAGGCGCGATCGGCCTATGCCCGCGTAAAGCAGGCGGTCGAGTCATTCCAGCGCGAGGCGCCCAAGCTGCGCTTGCCCAGACCGCAAGGGCGCCTGAGCGTTGATCGGGTCTTGTATCTGCCGCCGGCCTCGAAGGAGCCGGTGCTCAATGGTGTGTCGCTTGAGCTCGCGCCCGGAGAATCTTTGGCCATCGTCGGACCGTCCGGATCCGGCAAGTCGACTCTCGCGCGCATTCTGGTGGGTTGTCTGGTGCCGACAGCCGGGAAAGTCAGGCTGGACGGAACAGAGCTGCGCAACTGGGATCGCCGCCAGTTCGGGGAATATAGCGGCTATCTGCCCCAGGAGGTCGAGCTATTTCCCGGGACCATCAAGCAGAATATCTGCCGCATGCGCGACGACTTGCCCGACGAGAGCATCTATGAGGCGGCGATGTTGTCGGGCATTCACGACATGGTCTGCCAGTTGAAGCAAGGATACGAGACCGTGCTCGACCGCGGCGGTGGGCCCCTCTCGGGAGGACAGAAACAGCGCATCGCGCTCGCCCGGGCTTTCTTCGGTAATCCGTCCCTTGTCGTGCTCGACGAGCCCAACTCGAATCTCGACGCGGCGGGCGAGCAGGCTCTGACCGAGACCCTGCAGCGCGCCAAGAGGCGGGGGGTCACCGCGGTGGTCGTAACCCTGCGACCGGCGCTACTGAACAGTGTGGACAAAGTACTCATACTGCGGGCCGGACGCGCGGAAGCATTCGGCTCTCCGAGCGACGTGTTGCATCGCCTGGTTCGGTCGCCCGGCAGGGCCGGCGGAGATGAGCCGGAGCAGCCGCAACGCATCGAATCCTCGGGCGGGTGACCGGCGCGGGAGGACAGCATGAGAGCGGTAAAGGACGACATCGGCGAGTGGTACCGCGGTGTTCCTCTGAGCGCCAAATGGCCCATCTTCACCGGCCTCGCCATCCTTGTTGTTTGGCTCGGGTGTTTCGGCGTTTGGGCCGCAGTCGCCCCACTCAATAGTGCGGTCGTCGCCTCGGGCACATTCGTGGCTACCGGGCAAAACAAGCTAGTCCAGCACTTCGAGGGCGGCATCATCCGCGAGATTGCAGTCAAGGACGGGGATGTCGTCGAGGCCAACCAGATCCTCGTTCGCATGGACGATACCGCTGCCAACGCCAAGCTGAAACGGCTGGTTTTGAAGAAGCATCGACTGCTCGCCATGAAGGCGCGTCTAGAAGCCGAAATGAGCTCTTCGGACGCAATCGAAACTCCGGCTGCATTCAGCGAGAGCGCGCGTGATCCGGAAATCAAAGCGATTCTTGATCGGCAACGTGCCGAACTTTGGGCACGCCGGGCCAGTCGGGTGGCCGAGGAAAGCGTACTCTTAAAGCAAATCGCTGGGCTGGAGGAAAGCATCCGCGGATATGAGGCGCAAGTGCAGTCCACCAAAGACCGTATTGCCTTGTTCGCCGAAGAGCTGAAGGACAAGAATTCGCTTCTTGGTCAGCAGTTGGTCCGCAAGTCGGATGTGCTAGCGTTGCGACGCTCAGAGGCGAGTCTCGGGGGCGACCTCGGCGAGTATCTCGGCCGCATCGCCGATTCGAAGGAGCGGATCGCTCAGGCGAACGAAAGAATAGCGCAGCTCCACGCGGCGGTGCTTCGGGACGCGATCAAGGAGCTGCGCGAGACCGAGGCGGAGCTGGACGATGCGGAGGAGCAGATTCGCGCCGCTCAGGATGTGGTCGATCGGGTCGATGTCCGTTCGCCGGTCCGAGGTATTGTGGTGAAGAACAACTTCCATACACCGGGCGGCGTCGTCTCTCCTGGTGCCGTGATCCTTGAGCTCCTGCCGATCGGGGACGAGCGCCTCATCGAGGCACATGTGAATCCTAAGGACATTTCGCATGTGAGCGTAGGTCAGGAGGCGCTGGTACGACTGTCGGCGCTCAACCAGCGCGTCACACCCATGGTGGGGGCGAGCGTCATCTACGTGTCAGCGGACGCCTTGTCGGAGCAAATGCAGGGGAAGACCGAAACCCGTCCCGACGGTGACACCCGTCGGGAATTCTATGTGGTTCGGGTGCGCCTGGACCAGGACGATATTCTCAGGCGAATGCCTGAATTCATCCCGACGCCCGGAATGCCCGCAGACGTTTACATTAAGACCGGAGAGCGCACGTTTTTCGAGTACATCATGAAGCCTTTCCTCGACAGCTTCTCGCGCGCGTTCCGCGAAACCTGAAGAGAGCGAGCATTTTGGACGTCAATGCTGAGCACTCGCGAGTACGGTGCCCTCAAGCCTTTCGGATCAGGGCACTGACATTCAGCAACCCGGTTGCCTGGCGTATAAACCCGCGAAGCGCAAGAATGACGGCCGGTCCTTCCCGGGACGCCTTACCTAGTCGTCCGTGAAGAGCGGCTAAGCGATTGAGCTAGAATCGCATTTGTCGTTGTGGACTGTTTTGCGATTGCAGGGTTTTGATGCTTGGGGCATCGGAACCTTGCAATTTGATTTTCAGGATTCCGTCGAATCGCCAGTCATGATTCCCTCGTCGCATCGGAGGTGGCGATGCGACCGAAGAAGCACAGGACGACGGGATCGGGCGATCTGTTCCGGGCCAAGCTGGACCAGATCATCAATATGAAGCACGAGCTGGTTCAGCTTGCCGGCAAGGTCGATTGGGACTGGATCGACGGCGAGATCGCGCCGCTCTATAGCGAGAACGGTCGGCCGGGCATCGCAACCCGCTTCGTGATCGGGCTACTCCTGCTCAAGCACATTTACGGCCTGTCCGATGAGGGGGTGTGCGAGCGTTGGGTCCACGACCCCGTATTTCCAGTACTTCACCGGCGAAGTGTTCTTTCAGCACGCGTTCCCGCACGAGCGCTCGGACCTGAGCCATTGGCGCAAGCGGCTCGGCGACAAGCTTGAGCTGTTGCTGGCCGAGAGCTTGCGGGTGGCGCACGAGGCCGGTGCGTTACGCGGCCAGGACCTCAAGCGGGTCACGGTCGATACCACCGTGCAGCCGAAGGCCATCACCTTCCCGACCGATGCCAAGCTGCTGCACGCGGCGATCAAGGGGCTCAATCGACTGGCGAGGAAGCACGGGGTCAGGCTGCGGCAGTCCTATCTTCGCATTGCCAAGACCGCGGCAATGATGGCGGGGCGCTACGCCCATGCCAAGCAATTCAAGCGGCATCAGCGGCAGTTGCGCATTCTGCGCAGTCGACTGGGCCGGATCATCCGCGATATCCGCCGCAAGATCGAAGGTCAGACCGTGCTCGAGAACGCGTTCGCCCTCCCGCTTGGCCGGGCCTCGCAGATCCGCTCGCAGCAGCAGCGCCAGCGCGGCTGGAAGCTCTATTCCTTCCACGCCCCGGAGGTGGAGTGCATCGGCAAGGGCAAAGCAGCCGCGCCTTACGAGTTCGGTGTCAAAGCCTCCTTCGTCACCAACAACCGCCGTGCTCCCGGTGGCCTGTTCGTGCTGCACGTCAGGGCGCTGCCCGATAACCCGTACGACGGTCACACCTTGCGGGACGTCATCGACCGCACCGAGACGCTCACCGGCTGTGCGATCGAGCGGGCCTATGTCGACAAGGGATACCGCGGCCACGACACACAAAATCCCCGCCGAATCTTCATCTCTGGCCAGAAGCGCGGCGTCTTCGGTGTCATCAAGCGCGAGCTGCGCCGCCGCTCCGCCATCGAACCCATCATCGGACACCTGAAGACCGATGGCCACCTCGGCCGCTGCTATCTCAAAGGCCGCGCTGGCGATGCGGCCAACGTCATCCTCTCTGCCGTCGGCCACAACTTCCGCCGCATCCTCGCCTGGCTCAGAGAACTCTTGTGCCTGTTCCTGACCCAGCTCTGGCGCACGCGCGCCTGTCCGGCCCCGCTCAATTCCGCTTCTTAACGGACGACTACCTCACAAAATTATTTGGTTTTAACCCCAGTCTGAGATGGGCGTCCTTTGATGGAGCGGAGAAGGTTCGAGGCCAGGTTCTCTCCCTCCATCGAGTTGCTGCTCTAAACTCGGATGACCCGCAATACTCGACCGCGTTTCCGACTGATAAGCTATCATACGAAAGCTTATCAGTTGGGCGCTGGACGGGAGATGGATGCCTGATTTGTCTCAAATAGCAGACCGCAGCTACAGCCGTTGGGATGTCAACTATGCGGCCAGAAGCCGAAACCAGAGTTTGCCCGATGGTGTCAATCAGTTGAGAGCTCATCGATCGCTATGCGATGCGCGTGCTACGGCTCATCTTCTCGATGTGACGATGCAACACCAACGAGTCCAGCGGGGCATAGGAGATTGCGGCCTGTCACGCCCGCCCGCAGCTGGAGGCGATCTAACCCGTTGCGCGCGGTAGCAGGCCCCTTGCCGTAATCTCCGCCGAGAGTTCTTCGATTGTCTTGCGTTGCTCCATAGCGGCTCTGCGGATCAGCGCAAACGCGGCAGGTTCGGCGAGCGAATGCGAATGCATCACCTGGAGAACGGCTGCAAGCACGACGCGACGTAACCGCAGGCGCTGCTCGAGTTTGAGGATCTGCTGCTTCAATTCGGTTGTGCGTTCGTTTCGCTCGAATGCCATGACGAGCGCGGCATAGATGCCGGCCGATCGTAACGGCTTCACTAGGAACGAAGCTGGGTCGAGTTCGAACACCAGCTTCAGGCGGCTTGGGGTCTCGGTGCGCGAGCAGCGCGATGACAGGGGATCGTGCCAGGAACGCGCGTTGCGCCGGCTGCAGCAAGGGCAGGAACTCGTCGTCGATCAGCGACAGATCCGGTGCGAAGTCGACGGGCTCTCCTGGTGTCCATGCAACACACTCGATCCCGAGGCGCTCGAACTGGCGTCGCACGATGGTCGCATCGCGTTCGTCCTTAATGGCGACGAGCGCCTTGCGTCCGCGCAGCGAAAATGAAGACGGTCTGCTCATTTCACAACCCGCAAATGCGGCGCATTCGGCAATGCGCCGCCCGCCGAGGTTTCCCTCGATGGACTGGCGACAACGTCGAGCTGCGTCAGGTAAGGATCAGGCTTAACAGGCGCGTCGGCTTCCCAGAAGATATCAAATTGTCCGTGCGGATTGGATACGGCCAACCGCGGTGTAAGGACGCAATGATTGTTGCCGCCGTCGATCCACACCGGTCCTTGCGGCGAATTGTAGCGATATCCCGCCGCGGCGCGCTGCACCTCGGCAATGTCGGACGTGCCCGCGCGCTGCAGCGCGCGCGCCAGCAGATAGACTGCGACATAGGCAGATTGCCCGTCAACGGAGGGGCTGCTGTCCTCGCCATAGCGCGCCTTCCAGCGCGCTACGAAGGCGCGGTTCTCCGGCAGCCGGATGCTCTCGAAATAGGCCGACGACGTGATACAGCCGGCCGATGCCGCCCCGACGATCGCCAGTTCCGGCTCGCACAGGCTACAGCTCAGCATGGGAATCTCCAGCCCGGCAGCCTTGGTGCCGGCGTAGATCGGAATCCGAAGCCGGGAGTAGATGAGGCGACTCACTGTAGGATTGAAGGGCGCGGATAGGACGGCCAATCGAAACGCATTCAAGCATGGTCGCTACACTGGTGAGTCGATTGGAAACACGCGAAAGTTAGGCTCTCGAGGTCCAGACCGGCCGTCGTGATGTTCTCGCCAAGATCGCCTGAGCCGAGATCGTAGCCGTCTGTTCGAAGCTCGGCGAAGAGTTCACTGGGAAGAAGATGGACCTGGCGAAGATTGGGAGTTCGCGGATTTCGTCGCGCCAGATAGCGATGCTTCACGAAAGTCCCGAAATGAGCGTCGCCTTCGACGCCGAGGCCTGCGATGAGGGTCACCGAAAGGCGGGGCGTCTTGCCGAAGCGATGCTTGTCGTCGATCGAGACGGCAACGACGGTACCTTGAAGCGGAGCCCGTCGTTTGTTCGCTGCTATGCTTTCCTGAGATCCCAAAATCAGTCGTCGCGATTGAGGTCTCGTCCATGCCGAGCGTTCCGCCGTCGCCGTGAACGAGATCGCGATCTTTGCCTTCCGTCTTGTCGGCGTCTTCGACGACGACTTTGCGCAAGTCGCGCTCCTTGTCCTTTCTTGGCGCAGAGGGCGTCATTTTCGGCTTGCCTAGCTTCAGCGACATCTGCCTTTCCTTCCCGATCGCCGGCCCGCTATGCGAACCGCGTCGGCGACGGTGGATGTGCAGTTCTCGGATGCCGGTCGTGCAGGAATTCCGCAAGATCGTTCGCGATCACCCCATCGTCGACCGCGGCCGCGAACAGGCGCTCCTGCGCGTCCCGGGGAAGATCCGCCCAGACCTTGAGGGCCGCGAGTCCGAGCAGAGCGACGAACCTGTTTTCCTCACCAGACGATGCCTCAAAGCGAGCGGTCGGCTGGTCTCGAGGTGCGGCAGTCTCCGTCTGGGGTGCTGCACGACCCGCCTCTTCCGGGGCCGAGGCTGCCCTGGCAGCGGCGGCCTGGCGAGAGCCCTCGGCCGCGAGCTTGCCGTCGCCGACGATCTCGGCGAGGAGTTGCTTGGCCGTGCCGGCCAGGGAATCCTTATCTCGATCTGTCATCCCGTTCTCCTGAGCCACAAGGTGCCCAACGAACCGATGCCGGGAGCGTTCCTCCGCGGCCGACCGGCCGTCATTCCGGGGGAGATGGAACGGTTGCCTCCTTTTCGATCAATCCTTGCGCCTTCAACTCCTGCCAGAACTCCGGCGGCATCTTGGCCTGCAGCGAATTCCAGTCCTCCAGGATCTGCTTGCCGCTGCGCGCGCCGACGACCAACGAGACTGCGACGTCGACCGCCGCGGAGAACTGGAGCGCGGCGGTGCGCAGGTCCACTCCGTGTCGGTCGGCCACGGCCTGGAGCTTGGCGCGTTTTGCGATGACCTCGGCGGGGATCACGTAGTTCTTCTTGCCGTAGTTATAGCGCGGACTGCCCGAGATGAAGCCGGCGTTGAGCGAGGAGCCGATCACGAGCGAGATGCCCTTCTTCCGGACGGCGGGGAAGAGCTCGTTCACCGCGCTGGCATGGTCGATCAGCGAATACTGGCGCGCGCAAAGACAGACGTCCGGATCCGCGTCCTCCATGACCTTCAGTATCGGCAGCGGCGTGTTCACGCCGATGCCCCAGGCCCGGATGATGCCCTCATCGCGCATCTTCGACAGCGCGGGAAAGGCGCCTTTGCGGGAGATCTCGTACTGTTCTTCCCAGCCATTCGGAAAGAACGCGAAGTCCGGTGATATGTCATGCACGAACGCGATGTCGAGGCTGTCGACGCCCAGCCGCTGCAGGCTGTCCTCGATCGAGCGGCGCACGCCGTCGGCCGTGTAGTCGAACACGATGTCGTTGGGAGAGTCCGACAACGGGTAGATCTCGGCGTGCCGGTTGTTCTTCGACGCCTTGAACAGCTTCCCGACCTTGGAGGAAAGCACGTACTCGTCGCGCTTCTTGCCGTGCAGCAGGCGTCCGAAGCGCCGCTCGGCCAGTCCGAAGCCGTACCATGGCGCCACGTCGAAGTAGCGGACGCCGACCTCCCACGCCGCTTCCAGCGTGTCGTCTGCTTCCTTGTCCGTATGCTTGTTAAATTCGTTCCCGAGCGATACCCCGCCGAGCCCGAAGCGGAACTGCGGCTGAAAGATCCCCTGTGCGATATCCAGCATCTGCTTTCCCCGCTGTCTTCGATCCGGGAAAACGGCCGCAGGCCGATGCCGTTCCTTGGCGGACGGCGTTGTGGGCAAAGCTGTACGCCGCGACATAAGGAACGATGCCTGACCGGTTCGGCGGCGGACCGAGGCGAAGGAACGCGAGCGTCGGCGGCCGGTGATCAGCCGCCAAGGCCCCTACCGAGGCACTGCATCGGTGCATTGGCGTAAATGTTCAAAAGGAATACGTCCATCCGAGCGATATGGCCGGCATCAACCATCCCGTGACGCCCGATGGGCGATATTTCGTCGTGAAGGGAAAGCTCTGGCGCTTGAGCGATCCGAATCTGGACCCGCGCCAGAGGGCGCGGCCGGTGAAGGCTCTGATGGATGCGCGCCGCGCGGTGAAGGCCGCAAAGGCAATCCGCGATCGCGTTGCCGAGCTCGAGGCTCATCGCATGGTCGACGAGACGAAGCGCGCCTTGGGCGAGCGCGGGCCGGTCCGGTGGAACGACGGCGCGCCCGACCTCAATCGACACGCCGTGAAGAATACTCCCTATGCCGAGTGGTATGCGAAGGCGAGACGAGGAGGCTGACCGATGCGATGCTTTCTTCTATGCTGCCGGCTTCAGCGCCTTCAGCCTTTTGTGCAGGAAGGCGAGGACCATGATCTCGTCCGAGGTCAGCTCCGCGTATTGTCGCTTGAACTTCTGCGCGATCTTGGCGTCGAGCATCTTGAAGAGATCGCCGGACATGTAGGCGCTCAGGATCTCCGGGTGCACGTAGCTCTTCCGGCAGATTGCCGGAGTGTTGCCCAACTGCTTCGCGACCCGCTCGATGGCGGCGACGACGTTGCGTTTCGCCTCGGTCTGGCTGTCGTACCTCTTGAATTCGGACAGCGCGAGGGCCGCCAGTACCGTGCCCGCCCAGGTCCGGAAGTCCTTGGCCGTGAAGTCCTGCTTGGTGATGTCTTTGATGTATTCGTTCACGTCGCCGGAATCGACCGTGCGCGGTTGATCGTCGTCGTCGAGATATTTGAAGAGCTCGTGCCCAGGTATCTCCCGCACAGCGCTTGGCGATAGCGGCGATCCGCCTGTCGTCGACCTGCAGCTTCCACTGCTTGCCGGACTTGCCGGTGAAGTCGAAGCGAAGCACGCCGCGTCCGATCTCCACGTGCTTGCGCCGCATCGTGGTGAGCCCGTACGATTTATTCTTCTCGGCGTATTCGGCGTTGCCGACACGGATGAGCGTCTTCTCCAAAAGGCTCACGATCGTGGCCAAAACCTTCTCGCGGGGAAGGCCGTCGAGCTCCATGTCGGCGGCCACGCGGGCGCGGAGCTCCGGCAGGGCGGCCGCGAACAGTATGACGTGCTCGTACTTGTTCTGATCGCGCAGCTCGCGCCATTTCGGATGATACCGGTACTGCTTGCGACCGCGCGCGTCGAGACCGGTCGCCTGGATATGACCGTTCGGCGAGGGGCAGATCCAGACGAATTCGTAGGCGGGCGGAATGCCGATCGACTTGATGCGACGGATGACGGCTGCATCGGCGATGCGCTTGCCGTCCTTATCGTAATAGGTGAACGACGTTCCGGTGCGCTTGCGGCGATAGCCGGAAGAGGCGTCGCTCACGTAGCGCAGCCCTTCCTCCGCGATGGCCGAGGCGACCTCCGCGGTGCGGTCCTGGATGTCCTCGTCCCTGCTCTGCCGAAGCATCACGAATCCTTCGCGCCTCTCCAGTCGTTGTGGAGGCAAGGAAATAAGGGGCGGATGCCTGTATTGGTTCCAGCAGCATGGGTCGAGATTAACGGTGAACCCGCTATCGCCGGGAGCGCGGCCTCTCGCGCGCCACATCCTTGGCCTTCTTGTCGGACCGGAGACCGAGATAGACCGGCTGGCGCAGTTCTCCCTTGCTGGTCCATTCGGCGAACTTCACCTCCGCCATCAAGGACGGCCGGACCCAGGTCGTGACGGCTTCGTCCTTTACTTTGGCGTGGAAGGGCGATTTCGCTGTCTTCAGTTTCGTCAGCTTGCCGTGAAGATCCTCAAGGGTCTGATGACTGAATCCGGTCCCGACGTGGCCGATGTACCGCCAAGCGTCGTCTTCGCGCACCCGCCAGCACGAGCGCGCCGAAGAACGGCCGGGTGCGCCTTGGCGCCGTGAACCCGCGATCGCCACTTCCTGCCGCTGTGCGGTCTTCACCTTGAGCCAGTCGGAGGATCTGCCTCCGGACGCGTAGGGGCTGTCGGCCCGTTTGGCCATGATGCCTTCGAGATGCCGCCGCTCCGCCTCGGCAAAGAACTTTCTGCCGGTCGCCTTGCGATGTTTGCTGAAGGCGATCAGCTTGTGGCGAGGCAGGATGGCCTTGAGCCGCTTCTTGCGCTCCAGGAGCGGCAGCGCGCGCAGGTCCTCGCCATCCGCGAACATGAGGTCGAACGCGCAATACAGTAGCTTGGCCTCGTGGCGCAACGCGTTCTGCAGCAACTGGAAGTGCGAGACGCCGTCCTTGCCGATGGCGACGAGCTCGCCGTCGATCACCGCGTCGCACTTCACGCCTTCGAGCGACTGAGCGACCTCGATATAGCTGTGGCTGATGATCTTGCCGTTTCGGCTGTAAAGAGCGACCTTGCCGCCGCGGATCTCGCAGACCATGCGGAATCCGTCGTATTTGTCTTCGAAGACCCAGTCGGGATCGTCGAACGGCGCATCGGTTAGCGTCGCCAGCATGGGCTGCAGACGCTTGGGCAGGGTCGACTTGCGGCTCATTTCGCTGCCGACCGTGGATTCATGCATCTCTCGCCCGTTCCGTCGGGCGACAAGCGAGATGGATAAGAATCCCGATTTTTGGAGTGCTCGATCCAGCCTCCGACGAGCTGCGACGCACGCGTCCGGATCGACCGAAATGCTTCCCAGAGCTTCGCGAACCACGGGATCGTAAGAAGCTTCGGTTGGACGATCACGAAGAGGCGATGGACGACGAGAAGGCTGAAACCGTAGCGGGCTACGATCATGGCCGTTCCGGTGATCCAATGGCCTTTGCCGGCCACGGCTACCGCGGCGTAGCTTCAGCGGCTCGACAGTCGCCGTCCGCACCCCAAGCAGAAGCAGCAATGGGTAGGGTCCGAGTCCTTCGATCGACCGACTCAAGCTCATGCCGATGAGCCTCCTCCGGCGGAGAACGGCGGCGGGCCACAACCGGTTCCTGGCGTCGGAACATCTCGCGCTCGATCCCGTTCTATGCGCGCGGCAATAGAGGATAGCGAAGATGAGTGCGTCCAACGACGTCACGGCCGAAGCCGGAGCTTCGAGCCTGGAAGCCGAGGTGGCGGCCTGGCGGAGCAGACGTGCCCTGCGGCCCGAGGCCTCGACCGGCAAGGTCCGCATCGTTCGCATTCGTAAGCGGGTGATTTTGCCTGCCGGCCCTCCAAAGAGCGGCGCACTCTCGACGGCCGAATCCTAGGCGGCCCGGATGGGAGCCTCACTTCGTATGACCGGTACTTCCAAGTCCGCATCGAGGAAGCTCCATTCGACCGGTTCGCGTGCTGAAGCGTCTAGCCCGGACGAGCAAAAGCCACTCCCCTTAGGCGCGAGAGCGCGCATGAATGCCAGGATCGTTCTGGTGCTTGTGCTGGCCGCGCTTGGACTGTGGACCGCCGCAAGCTTCCTCGCCGCCCTGATCTGGGCGACCATCCTCGCAGTCGCCCTGTGGCCGCTCTATCTGGCGTTCGCCAAGCGCTTCATGGCCGGTCCCTCCCCGGCAGCGGCCTTCGTCTTCACCGCTCTCGTCGCGCTGATCATGGTGACGCCGATTTCGCTTGCGCTGTACGAGGTCGCCCAGCAGAGCGATCTGCTCGCCGACTGGCTCAAGAGGGCTCGCGAGGGAGGAATTCAGGTGCCGGACTGGATCGCGCGTTTGCCGATCGCGGCCGAAAGCATGGAGCAATGGTGGCGCGCCAATTTGTCGGATCCGAAGGCGGCGACGGCGTGGCTGAAGACCGTCAATGCCGACAACGTCTCCGACCTGTTCCGCACGTTCGGCGGTCAGCTTCTTCACCGCTTGTTTCTGCTGTTCTTCTCCTTGCTGACCCTGTTTGCTTTGCTCCGGAGTGGACGCTCGGTCGCGAACCGCTTCCTCGAGACGTGCGACCGGATTTTCGGAGATGCCGGAGAAGGACTAGTTGAGAAGATGATCGACGCAACCCGCGCGACCGTGAACGGCACGGTGCTGGTTGCCTTGGGCGAGGGAGCCGCGATCGGCATCGGCTATTTCATTGCCGGCGTACCGAACGCGCTCATGTTCCTGATCTTTACCACGGCCTTCGCGCTGATCCCGTTCGGCGCCTGGTTGGCCTTCACGGTTGCGGCGATCGTGACGATTTCCGAACACGGCAGCGGTGTCGCGGGGACGTGCGTGTTTCTGTGGGGCTGCATCGTCATGCTCGCCCGCGATCACTTCGTCTGGCCCACATTGGTGAGTGGCTCGGCGCGGCTTCCGTTTCTGCTCGCATTCGTCGGAATCTTCGGTGGGCTCGCGGCTTTCGGCCTGATTGGTCTGTTCGTGGGACCGGTCATCATGGCCGCGCTGCTTGCCGTATGGCGCGAATGGATATTCCGTCCCGCTCCTCAGGCGTGAGGAAGGCGATGGCCAGAAGACTGAATACCTACGTCACTTCGCTCGGGTTCTTCCAGGCTATCGCCGCGCCCTCGATGAAGGCTGCGCTCGAAGCTTGGGGGGCGGACAGCAATCTATTCCACCAGGGTGCTGCTCGCGAAAGCGATGATCCGGATGTGATCGCCGCCACGATGGATAAGCCTGGCGTCGTGCTCAAGCGGCCGGTCGGCTCCGGCGACCCCTTTGAGGAGCACGCCGAGGTACCGAAAAACATAATCGATGACCAAGGGCGCAAGACGGCCGGCCGGAAGTCTGGGCCTCCCAAGGCTGCGAAGAAGCCCAACGCGGCGGCGAGGCGACGGAGCGCAAAGCAGCGCTTGCCTACGAGCGCGAGCGGAAACGGCGCGACCGCGACCGCGCGCGCGAAGAGGCGGCTCAGGAGAAGAAGCGCCGGCGGCGACAGGATGCCATCGAAAGGCGCAGCAGGCGTTGGACGCCGCTCGCGAAAGACATGAGCAGGGCGCGGCGGAAATCCAGGGGCAGATCGAAAAGCTGGAAGCGAAGTCGCGCGACGAGCAAGAGCGTTGGGACAAGGAGAAGTCCCGGCTGCAGGCGGCGTGGAGGCACGGAAGACGGCGCGATTCAGCGATCGACTGTATCATTACCATCGATCATGAGGATCCATTACCGAGTTCAATCCGGGCGATGTGGTGTACCCGGAGGTAATCGGCCCGGAATCTACTCGGCCGTGAGGGGCGCGCGAAACCGCGCGGCGCACGATGCGGGACGGCAACCGCGCATCTGATGTCATCGTTCGGTTGTGTGCGCTCTTTGGCAAGAGGCAAGTTGTATTCGAATCGGTTGACGTGAGTGAGGCCGCGCAGGAGGTGATTGCGCTGTTGTTGGGTGTACTTCAAAAAAGACCGTATCCAGATTCAGGCCGAATTTTCGGATGGGCTTCCACTTGTCATGGGCGATCGAGTTCAGCTGCAGCAGGTTATCTTGAATCTGATGCGAAACGCGTCAGATGCCATGAGGGATATTGAAGATCGTCCGAGGCAGCTAGTTGTCAGAACAGAGCGAGATCCTGATAATCAGGTTCGCATGACTGTTTAAGACGCAGGAGCAGGATTCAATCCTCAGGATACCAACAGGCTGTTCGATGCGTTTTACACGACCAATGCTGGCGGCATGGGGATCGGCTTGTCGGTTAGTCGCTCCATTGTCGAGAACCATCGTGGCCGTCCTTCGGTAACACCGAACGAAACTCATGGCGTTTCATGCGCGTGCCCCGAAGTTGCCTCCTGCGCCGATACCCTGGATCTACCCGCGGTGAGTGCACCAACTATTGAGACGTGATACCCTGTGTCCCGTCGTCCTCAGGCTTCGATGAGGATTGAATGAAGCGGCGGGAGTTCATAGCGGGCACCGCGGTGTTGCTCGTTTCGCCAGGGCGTTTGAGGGCCCAAGGCACGCCTCGCCGAATCGGTCTCTTGGGCGGTTTCCTAGATTCTCAGAGTCGCGACGCGTGGCGCAGTGGCTTGCGCGAGAAGGGCTGGATCGAGGGGAAGAACCTGCTTGTTGAATATCGCTTTGCTGAAACCCCGGATCGCATGGCAACCCTAGCTGCGGAGTTGGTGGCGCTAACTCCCGATCTGGTAATTGCCCTCGGGCCGTCACCAGCCCTCGCCCTTAAATCGGCAACTTCCACCGTTCCGATTGTATTCGTGGTTGTCGCCGATCCCGTGGGGCTCAGCCTCGTCCAAAGCCTCTCGCGTCCAGGCGGTAACATCACCGGTCTTGCGAGCTGGGTGCCGGGAGATTGGACCGCCAAACAAATACAAATTCTGCAGGAACTGGTTCCTGGCGCGCTAAAAATTGCGCTCTTGGTCAATCCAGGCAACCCCATGCACAGGCTGATGGTAGCCGAGGAGGCACCAAGCGCAGCGCGGAAGCTGGGCGTGGCTCTGCCGATAGTTGAGGCGACCACGGACGAGGAACTTGATATCGCCTTTGCGTCGGCCGCCGCCCAGCACGCCGATGCAATGATTGTTTTGGGCGATGTTCTGATCATTCGCCAAGCCCCACGAGTTATCGCGCTCGCGGCCAAACATCATCTGCCCGCGATGCATTTCTTCCGACAATTCGCGGATGGCGGCTTGGCCGTCTACGGCCCCGATATATTCGATCTGTTGCGTCGTGCTGGCAGCTACGTCGATAAAATCCTCAAAGGCATCAAGCCTCCCGAGTTGCCGGTCGAACAGCCGACCAGATTCGAGTTGGTGATCAACATGAAGACGGCCAAGGCGCTCGGCTTAACAGTGCCGCCCTCACTGCTCATTCGCGCCGATCAGGTGATCGAATAGAGCTATCTCGCTGCGATGCAAGAGTCCGTTCATGGCCCATCGCGACCGTTGGGGCGTTGCCGCGACATGTCGGCTCAGAGGGGTAGACCGGAAGTTTGCAGTGGAGTGCTAGAGCGACGCGTCTGACCCACGGCGGACGCATTGATTTAGATCAACAGAGCCCACTTGGCATCTTCTCTCTTGTTGCCTGATGAGAGCGCCAGAGCATATAAGATTCAACGTTACGCCTGCGGCACGTCGCGCGATGATCGCGACCAATGACCAGAAAGTGTTTCGCGTTTTCGGGCCCGACGGTAGCGTCTGGAAGTGCGAGCGCAATGGCGTCTCGCCGCGCATGCTCTGGAAGCTACTCGCGAACGACCTGATAGAGGACGAGCCACAGACAGCCATCTTCACGGGCCCCAGCTAGAAACTGGCCGGCTTTGACCGCGGGTCCGTAGGCAAATCCGATCGAATATCCGGAGATGAACACAAATATTTCGGCTGCGTCACTGAAGCCGTAGTTGCGAAGGGTGAACCAGTTCAGGAAGTTGTACGGAATATGGTCCAGGAAGACCATCCACTGGCCGATGCCTCGCAATAGATCAAGCCGCAGGTCACGTTTACCAGGGCCTACTAGAACAGCGGTGCGGGCCTCGCCAAAGTTCTCGTGCATGCTCTAAACCTTTCGCAAAAGCGCGTAGGCAAAACAAGGTCACGCAAAACCGACACCTAGTTCGTAACTGCGATTGAGCAGATGCTCATGCTTCGATCCTTCCATTGATGCAGATCAAAGATGCCGCCGCGACTAGAAGGACCTCACCGACCTTTCGATCATCCGGTAAGGCTTCTCAGTTGGCGTCCTCTTTCAGTCCGAATGTCGGCTGCTGGCTTTTCGGACCTGACAGAGCGGCTGACGATGTCGATTCTTGCTAAAACGGACTTCTAACTGCGCAAACTCAGACTTCTAGCAGTCTGCTGAAAAACCCCTCGCCAGGAAGGGGACTTGATGATTCACTTTATCATCTCGAATCGGCGGAGACGATCATGCGCGGCAGGTTTACGGATCAGGGCGGCCTGTTTTCGTACATCGCGCCGGATAAACGTGTGCCAGCAGAACCAGGCCATCACCAAAACCGGCAAGAACCGTAACAGCGCGATCGACGAACGAACCACGCGGCATCCGGGATACGGCATGTCGCAATCGCGCCGGGCGATGGTCGAGTGCATTTTCGGATGGGGCAAGCAGCATGGCACCATGCGCAAGACCAAACATCGGGGCATCGCTCGCGTCGCCGCCGACTTCCTGCTTAATCTGATCGCCTATAACCTGATCCGAATTCCCAAACTGCTCGCCGCATAGCCACCCCGCGCCGGGGCACACTCAATAACAAGCTAGAAATTACATCCAACTCTACCGCGCCGCTCCAAAAACGACCGGCGGAAAAATGAAAATTCTCCATTTCAAGGTTTTTCAGCAGACTGCTAGGTTTGATCCACCGCGTCACATTGTGATCCACCTGTCGGCCTATAAGCTGTTAGGAACTCAGCCCTCTCGGGGCCAAGGCCGAAATCGGCCGCACTGCGAAATCCTCCTCGGCGCGCCGACATGGTGATCGAATGAAGCGATTTACCCCTACCATGCCTGTCCTTCTGGTTGTGCTGCTTGTATTCGCGTCAGCAGCCGCAACCCAAGCGGTGCCGAAAGTGGCGCGGATCGGAATGCTCTGTGCCCCCAAGTGCGACACCGTCTACAACACCGCCTTTTTCGACGAGCTTCGAAAGCTCGGCTGGATCGAGGGGGCTAACCTAGTCGTCGAGCGCAAGGACCCGGATAATCGCCTCGACCAGCTTCCGGCGTTCGCTGCCGACCTCGTGCAATCGAAACCCGATCTCATCGTTGTCGTCGCTGCTCAGGCTGCGCTGGCAGCAAAGAACGCCACTTCAGACGTACCGGTCGTCATGCTGTTCGTCGGCGATCCCGTCGGTTTGGGTTTTGCCGCCAGCCTCGCCAAGCCTGGCGGAAACATGACGGGTGTCACCGCACTGGTTCCCGGCGATTTCGCTGGAAAGCAGCTTGAAATTCTTCGAGGGGCTTTGCCACAGGTGAGGCGCGTCGCCATTATCATCAATCCTGCAAACCCAAACCATCGGCGGCTATACCCGGAGACGGTAGCTCCTGCCGCCAAGCTCGGCTTTGAGATAGACCTTTTCGAAGTGCGCGAAGCCGATGGAGTTGCCGCAGCGGTTGCCGCCGCCAAAGCTCGGGGTGCCGAGGCTTTGTACCTATTCGCTGACACGATCTTTTCCTTCCCGCCGAACCGGGTACCCGATCTCGCGGCGCGAGCGGGCTTGGCGTCGATGAGCCTGGAGATCAGCTTTGCTAAGGCGGGCGGATTGTTGGCTTACGGGCCGGACTTTTTCCACATGGCTCGACGTGGGGCGCACTATGTCGATCAAATTCTGAAAGGCGCTAAAGCGGGCGAGCTTCCTGTCGAGCAACCCACCAAATTCCTGACCGTGATTAATCTCAAGACCGCAAAATCGCTTGGTCTCGAAATCCCGGCCTCGCTTGTTGCCACCGCGGACGAAGTGATCGAATAGAGTGGGCCACTTCCGCCTTTGGCCCTTCTCGGACCTGATCTGATGCCTGCATAGCATCCGCAGCGTAACCATAAGCGGGCTTCCGCCCGCGTATTCGCTGCGCCGAATGTTTGAGGTCGCGCTCATTACTGAACTCAACCGGGTCGGCATTGGCTTTGCCTGCTGCGTTCCCTGTCTGGTCTTGAACGAGCTCTCGATAGGGGCCGCCGCAAGAATCGCGTGGGTAGGGGCCCAAAAAGTGTGGCCATGACTACCCTTTGGACCGGATGGTCCAACCGTACGCATTCCCGCAATTCAGAAGTCATTTTAGAAAACGAATTTTAGGAAGGTTCGGTTAGGATATCCCAAATTTCCGCCATCAAGTACGTCAGGTTCACCAGTTTGAACCGACATCCGCAGACATTCTCCGAAGGTACAAGGAGGAGCCCATAGGCTCTTTTTACCGGAGAGATCCGTTTGAAGAACAGGAGATAGATACGCACGGTCGGCGTGCCACATCGGCGACGCCGCAAGTTTCTAAGACACAAAAAAGCCGTCCTAACCAGGCGGCTTTTTCGATACATCGGCACGATCCGTCCGAACCGGTGGCACTTCCCCGTCCAGCCATTTCTGCTCTTCGGCCAAAGACCGCCACGCCTGTTCCATGCGCCGGTACCGCTTACAGGCCGGGCTATTCCTGGAGGGCTCTCCTGCGTTCTCCTTGTAAATCTCTGATGGCTTCATGACAGGCTCCTTCGCCACGAAAGTAGTCCTGGGCCGTAAATTTCGATAACCGGAAAGTTCTGGAAGGTTCCCGAAGTGGTAATAACTCAGAAACCAGAGTAACGCAGTCCACCCCGGCGAATTGGCGCTCAAAGAAGATAAAATACCGGTACAGCGTACGCCCTGTTGCGTTTAATCAACTTGGTCGTTGAGCGCCGTATCCTCAAAAGAAGATTGAGGAAATATTTGAGAATCTCCCGCCTGGAGCGCTGGATCAAATTCAAAGGCGAGACGAACCGAAGGGCAACTAGCGCTTCGGTTTCTTACCCTTCTTCGCAAGCTGTTCCGAGTGAACAGTGGAGTTGGCGTGGCCGCAGCGTCGGTCGCTTCCGGCATGTAGACTTGGTCGTGGACGTGGTACGGCGGTGCGCGCCAACGCGGTGCGCGCCACCGCAGCCTCACGGCGAACTCAGGGTTGCGCCGCCAACCGCACGCCATCTGGCCCAATCAGTCCGGGGTAGGGCGCCTTGAACTTGTAGACGGTTCCGCTGACGGCACCTTCCATGTAGATGTATTGGTTATTCTCGCCGCCAAAGGCAAAGTTCGTGGCCGAGGAATCACCATTTGGCAACGGTACGTAACCGATGATGAAGCCACGCGGATCGTACTCGATGACTCCGCCGATGCCGCACGCCGCCCAGAGATTCCCATGCACGTCATAGTGGATGCCGTCAGGCCCACCGTTGCCGGGATTGTAGCTTCCGGCCGTGGCGAAGAAGAATGTCGTGTGCGAGGGATCGTTGGCGCAGTCGGCGCAGGCGGGATTCGGCCCTCGCAGGAACGAATAATACAGCATCCGGTTGCTCGCATAATCCGCAACAGCCAGCGTGCCGTCATCCGGCGAAACCGCTATGCCGTTAGGAAAACTGCCCGTAGTGATGATGCGCCGGAGAATCCCGTCCTTGGAATATTGATAGACCGCGCCGGTCCGATCAGCCGCATCGGGTCCTGGTCCTGTTCCCCATGGGTCGGTGAAATATAGGTTGCCCTCGGCGTCGAAGTCGAGATCATTTGGACCCTTGAAGAGTTCGTTATGGAACGTGGAAACGAGCGAGCTTAGTTTCTTCGTCTCCGGATCATAGACCAGGACGCCGAGGTGGCGGGTCGTGACGTAAAGCTTGCCGTCATGCCAGCGCGTCCCCTGCGGTTCGCAAGCGGGACCGAGGTCTCCTTTCGGGTTGCAGTTGAACCCGGGGACCAGCTTGGCGTCTGGAGTGAGATAGGACACCCAGCCGCTGCCAATCGCGACAAACCAGAAGTTGCCTGCCTTGTCGAAGGCCCCGCCCTCGAGAAACTTCCCCTGGGGTTGATCATGGATATCCGCAAACAAAGTAACCGGTCCGATGCCGGGCGGCGGTGGTGGCAGACCCCACGGCTGCACTTGCTCCGGCGACGGCGGACCGGCGAGCGGGGGCGCGGGGATGGACTGCGCTTGCGCCGATGCAATATGAACGGTTGCGGCCGAGCCCCAGAGTACGAGCGAGAGAATACAGACGGCACTTGCCAACTTCGTTGTCATGACGGCTTCCTCCGACGCTTTTGTCAATTGGTTTGCTTTCTGCCCGTGCTTCAAGCATCAGCTTAAAACGTGGCACGAACATGGGCGTGAGGATTTCTTTCCTGGTGAACTCATCCGTTTTGAAACGGCGTGGCAACAACCGAGTCGTTCTTGAGCGCGCAACGCGCCAAGCTTTCGCGCAGCAATGATGTCGCCAAAACCATGGATTACCTGCTCAACCGCGTTGGGGCGCATTCACCCGCCTCCTCGATGACGGCCGCATCTGCCTGTCCAACAATGCGGCCGAGCGTGGCGTGCGCGGCATCGCTTTGGATCGGAAGTCGTGGTTGTTCTGCGGCTCGGATCGCGGCGGCGAGCGTGCCGCGGTGATGTACAGCCCTGATCGTCAAAAAGCCTGGCTCGCCGACGTTCTCGCGCGCATCGCCGAGCATGCCGTCCAAAGGCTCGACGACCTGTTGATATGGAATTGGCGCTCCGGCACCCGGAACGTTGATCAAGCCGCCTGGGCGGAAAATGACCCGCGCGCGGTCTTCGCCGGATGCTTACCCGCTGTCTAGGCCGAACTGTAATGTGAGAGCGGGCGGCGATAGATTAGTCAACTGTGCACATAATAGCGAAAGTGTATCGAGGCAGCTTCTTGAGAGTTACGTGCTGCCACATCAAAAGCAGAGTTGCCAATGTGTGTTCAGCGGAGGCCGCAGATCCCGACCTTCGCGAGGGCGTACAATAAACGATGCGGGTTCAGGCTGACCCGCTTTCAAAACAATATACGGCCTTGGGTCTTATTCTTAGGACTGTCACTGACCACTCCTGACCGCGTGTGCACGAACTCGGCGCTGCATACGGCTGACTGTCGAGCAGCCGGCGTGGCCCCCGTGCGTTTCTGGCCGTGCATAAGAAGGATTCGATAGGCTGATCCGCCTTGTCGAAACACACGCAGCCGATCTTTCTAGAGGCCTCGTGGGTTGCTCTGGAACCCCTGTGGGTCTCGCGGCGGCCTCACTGTACTTAGAGAAATACCTGGAGAAGGAATAGTTCTAGGCTGGGGCGTTCCGACCTGATGTTCACTGATCCTGCGGACCACGATCCCGTTTCACGACGGCTGCGGACTGCGTAGGTGCAAGATTTGGCTAAGCTATTGGCCTCACTGGTATTACCTGGGCCAACCGTGGTGGATCCGTTCCGAGTTGCCACATATCCCTCTCGAAAGCGCCCATTCGCCTACCATATTAGCGGGGCGGTTAGGAGCAAGTATGTCAGACCGGCGAGAACTATATCGCAGCCCAAATGGCGACACTTGGTTCATCGGGCGCGAGCCTACTAACGGTCATGCTTTTATTATCCATCAGCCCAATGCCCCTTCTGGTGGCCGCCTTTCTCACATTGAATTGGGCGACTTCTTGCGTGACGGAAAGGGACCCGAACAGCAAGCGTTGTTGCGACTGATCGGAACACTGGTCGAGGTGCCGCCGTTTGCCTAGACTAGGTCCGGAAGTGCTCCCCAAGCTTAGCAACAGACCCCGCCGTTACTCAGTTCGCCAAGTTTGAACGGCTTTCAACTAGTTCGGGAGTCTCGCTCGCTTTAACTGCTTGGCGCTCTGAACAATCTCACCTTGCTGAACGGCGGCTTCCATGCGCTTGTATCGGTTGTAAGTTGGATCCTCGGCAGCGCGCTCGGCAAGTTGGGCGCAGTTCTCTGCATTTTCTAAGAAATGCTGCGATTGCTTCATGATATCCTCCGTTAGGATGGACATGTGATTGGCCTCGCGATCAATGCGGTCCGGCGTGACAATTGTCCACATGACGGGCTGTAAAATCGGCCGAGCTAAAAGCAACTCGACACTAGGTGCGGAAGAACACGAACCAGACAACGGCCATAGCGATCACCGCGACACTTACGCTGATGAGAAGCAGCAAGAGGATCGAGGGCCCGGGTTCGGCTTGGCGCGCTTCCGTGGGTGTTTCGATAATGATGCCATGCTTTTTTCTCACCATGATTGCACCTAAATTTTGGGTGCTAAGTCGGCGCGGTCAAATACCGGGACAATTTCAAGATTCTCCGGCAAGGCACCCGATGGCGTGTCTTCCGCAGCATGGCGCAACGCTTCGGTGCTTGCATCTAATCCATCGGTAGTTTCGTTCGCGCCGCTACCGGCGTCGTGACGACGTGGCGGGACTTGATGGCCCCCATCGGCTTCTGTCTTCGCTACCTGTGTGGACATAAGATATCCTTTCGTTTTGGATACCAAGCTGTCCCAACGGGGATAGTTCCTACCCTGGCTGAGCGTCGAGCAAGCGCAGGCGTCTTTGCGAATCGGGTACGCACAAGGTTAAGTACAATTACGTCTCATGGCACCCCGTTGTGCGACGCCCGCGCACGATGGAGGTCAGGTTGTCTACCGCCGAAGAGCAGTTCTTTATTGGCAAGCAACGCGTCTTGTATCTGGATCTCGATGGATAGGCCGACTTTGGACCAAACGTTAGCAGGAAGAAAAAAGAGGGCCGAAGCCCTCTTTGAAGATCAGTACTGACGATAGCTCCGATGGTATCCGTAGCCGCGACGTACATAGGGGCGGCGGACGACGTAGGCCTCGGCCGATACACGGGCCTTGGCGGACACAACCGCGCGGACCGCAGACCACTGCAACGTTCTCGACGTTCGAAGACTGGAACTGTCCCAAGGGGGCCAGTGGCATTGCTGAAGCGGTTCCGGTCGAAAGCGCTGCGCCGCCTATCGTGGCCAGTGCGAGAAGTGCGAATCTAAGTTTCATCTAGTTTCTCCTATCGAGCGCAGCCTCCGGGGCAACGTAGAGGTTCCTCTATGAGCGAAGGATGAGCGCCGCGTGAAACTGAGGTTCGCTCAGCGAACTGCATCGCTGGGCATTTTGACCTGCATTGGGGCAAAACAGCTATGTTCGTACCCAACGTTTGTTCGCTCTCGCCCGAAGCGGACATTCGTATCGGCGGAGGGCCTCGGCCCGCCAATCCAGCCGAGGTCTTGCTACGGGCATCTTCGAATGGTGCTCTCAGCAGCGCAATCAGTCCGACGGCGCAAAGTTAATTCCGCCCCCTGGTCAGCCTCATCAGCAATAATTTGCGAGGAGTCCAGTCAAGCTTCCGACGTCCCTTCCCTGCAGGACAGACAGCCCGATGCGTGCAAACGCTGCTCCATCTGGCTGGAGCGCGAGAAAGCGATGTTCGTTGCCGAAGAGTCTAGAACGCTGGCGAATTTAATGCTTTACTGAAGCATCATCGGCCGAGGCTTTGTCCGTAGGCGTCGGTGGCTGAGAGAGGTCGCGCTCCCGCCTGCATGTGCAAGGGAGCGATCATGCCGCACCGCAAGCTAATAGCGCGCCTACAGGCAGTCGGCGGTCTATTCGAACGAGATAAGCTTAGACTCGCGCGCATTCCATATAGGGTGAAGTCCCTGGCTGATGGCGAATACGCGGTGCGCGAGGGAGACAAGCCCATCAGCTGCATCGTTGTGATCGACGGCTTTCTAGCTCGGCAAAGAGTGGTGAATGATCGAAATCAGATCTCGTCGTTCTATCTGGCTGGGGACATGCCCGACCTGCCTACCCTGCATTTGCCGATCGCGGATTGTGATCTTTGCAGCGTAGGCAATTCGACGATAGCCGCTGTGCTTCATTCATCTCTCAGAGAGATGATGACCGACTCTCTCGGACTTACACACGCTTTTTGGCGCGAAACGCTGATACAGGCTTCCATCTATCGCGAATGGGTTGAGAATCTCGGAGCACGCCAAGCCTTAGGTCGACTCGCGCATCTTCTTTGCGAGCTTACCACTCGCATGGAATTCGTTGGGCTGGGGGACAACGGCAGCTTCCGGATTCCGCTCACGCAGCAAGATGTTGCCGATGCATGTGGACTTTCGATAGTTCACGTGAACAGGACGATCCAGGAACTCAGGGGTTTGGGCCTCATTGAATGGGAAAACCACACCGTTACAGTGCTCCGCCCACAGGAACTGCAAGCTGTAGCCGAGTTCAGCCCTGAATATCTGCATGAGTTGAACCCAAGCGCAGGATCAACGCTCAGCAAATCTGGTTCAGGATTTTAGGAACGTCCGGGCATTTACTAACTTAGCGCCAAATGCCGCGTTTTCATTTCGACTATCATGAAGCGGAACGGGTCACTCTCGACGAGTTCGGCCAGGAAATGCACAGCGTTGTTGCAGCTCACAGGATGGCCATGATTGCCCTAGGCGAGGCCGTGCGCGATTTTACTTTTGCTGCTCGTCCGGGCACCATCGCGATTGTCGTTAGGAATGACGGCGGCGTTCTCCTGACAGTCTCTGCCACTGTTGAGCAGACTGAAAGCTGGTGAACCGGCGGCGAGACTTGGACGAAAGAGGCCGCCGACCGCCGCGGCCCTGAAGGCTTACTCCGTCGCGCCTTGTGCGGTCCGGATTTGCTCCGCGCAGCAGGCGAGGTCATCGTAAGTCTGGGCGATATTCCGCAGCGTTTCCCTCACAGGCGGGTGTTCTGCGTTGTCCGCCTTAGTCCGAAACTCCTCTGCTCGCATCTGCCAGTACCTAGGCGGGTGCATGCGCTCGATTCCCATCTCCCTCTCCGCCACGTTGCGTCCGGGAACAACTACGCTACAGGCCATTTTGTTCACGTTGGAACGAACAAACCCGCGCTTAGAAAGAGCCGTCGGTCTGCGCAGGCTCATCCACCGGCAGTGGCTGCTAAGGTCGTGTGCTGCTAAGCCGTTGATCGGTTTCGCTGGTGCAGGCTGACCGTGCTCGAAAGCGGCATGATGCGGCCAGAACTCAGAGCTTATCGAAACGACAAAGAGTAGGGCCGCCTCAATTGAAGGCGTCTTTACTCCGAAATCTGCTCATGGCCCATCAGCGAAGTAGCTGCGCACCTCCTTGAGGTCCGCGTAGTGAGAAGGGCGGACTAGATTTGCTCACGTTGAGTTCTTCGCACTTTGACCCGTAAGCGACCTCTCGCAAGACTATCGGCAAGCCCCCGAGGCAGAAGCGAGCGGTGCAGTTATATAATCACGCGCTTGGACTAACGAAACCAAACAAAAACTGGCCGTTTGGCGTGCGGGTCTCATCACGCACCAAGGCAGCTTTTTTCGTCACGCGTCTCGACTGGCCGCGAGTGAAGGGCGCTGTTTCATCTCTTCAAGCCGCGAAGCAATTCAGATTAGCAACGGAGCCGTCTTGTTGGCCTGCGCAACGAGATGTATTGTAGGCGTAGTAGGATGGCGGGTGAACGGCGGTCGAGGAAGACGCCGCAAGCCGTTCTGTCTTATGATTGAAACAAATTGCCTGACGCGCCGCCGCCAACCGAGTGTCGACCACCGTGATGCGGCTGGGAGCCCTGGATGGACAGGTTTGTTCACTTATTACCTCTGTTGCTTGCGCCGCTGATTGTCCAACTCCAGGTAGCGAGCGCCGGTGCAGAAACGTTGGATCAATCCACACCGGCGCTCTCGATCTTAGAGCGCCCATCGCCCCTGGATTTGCGGCTTTTCCGGCTGCTATCGCGATCTGAAGAAAGCGCATTGGTACCGCTTGATCGCTTTAAAGAGTGTGATCTCTGTCCGGTGATGATCGTCGTTCCTGCCGGCCGGTTCACCATGGGCGCAAGCGCGGGTGAAGCAGGCAGCACAGCGGACGAACGGCCGCAACACCAGGTGACGTTCCCGAGCTTCTCGGTTGGACGTTTTCCCGTTTCTCTCCAGGAGTGGAACGCCTGCGTCATGAGGAAGGGTTGCAGCTTTCGATCGTCGGATCCGACCAGCAGTAGCGAATGGAAACCCGTCACCAATATTCAATGGGCCGAAGCCAAAGAGTACGTCGACTGGCTGTCGCGTGCGACCGGAAAGCCATATCGGTTGTTGAGCGAATCGGAGCGGGAGTACGTCGCGCGCGCCGGAACGACGACTGCTTTCTGGTGGGGCGATTCCTTCGCTTTTGATCCGGCCGAAGAACGCCAAATCGCCGGGACGAAGTCTCCGCCGCCAAGACGGTCGCCTCCTAATCCTTGGGGGATCTATGAAGTCCATGGTAGCGTCTACGACTGGGTGGAGGATTGCTGGCACGACACTTACCAAGACGCACCGGCGGACGGAACGGCATGGATAGAAGGAGATTGCAGCCGACATGTCCTGCGCGGCGGCTCGGTTAGTCGAGCGGTGCAAACCCGCCGCGCTGCGGCGCGCATTTGGTTCGGCTCATCGAATCGGATGGATTACATGAGTGTTCGTGTTGCAAGGACGCTACTGCGATAGGCAAGATGGGCCCGTTTCGTCGACCACAAGCGCGGCTGCGTCAGGGCGGCGAGATGCAGACGACAGAGGTTGACCGAAAACATGATCCGAAAAAGCTAGGTGTTGATCGACTCGGAAACAGCCTCGTCATTTGACATCGGCTATTTCACCGTCGCGATCGAACCCCATAAGCACGAACAGCCTCGATAAACGCGCCCCAATCCTTTACGGAGGAGATCGTGGCTTCGGTGTCATCCCACGTAAGGGTTGTCTCGGCGTCTAGCTCTGTCGCTCCGCGGCCCTGCAAATCCTCTTTTGCGGCCAGGACGGCCAAACGAGAGGCAACGAAGTCGCGATCAAGGTCGAGCAGAGATAGGTTTTCCGAGATTGATGAAACCTGAGCACCGCTCCGATCACGGATATCGAGCAATCCGAGCTCCTCTCGTCTGATGGCCGCTGTCTCATCACGCCAAATCTTTTCGGCCCGCTGCGCCAACTGGATGAGCCGAATGTAGAGGCTCGT
The DNA here is from genome assembly GCF_054056815.1 of Bradyrhizobium sp. LB13.1. Classification (NCBI taxonomy): domain Bacteria; kingdom Pseudomonadati; phylum Pseudomonadota; class Alphaproteobacteria; order Hyphomicrobiales; family Nitrobacteraceae; genus Bradyrhizobium; species Bradyrhizobium sp. LB13.1. The sequence continues at coordinate 2,612,012 of NZ_JBSRYQ010000001.1, forward strand.
AGGGATCCCGGATGACTGCGCTTGGGTCTGCGTGATGGCATGGATCCGGTGAGACTGGAAATCGAGCACCTCACCCGATTGTACGTGGGAGCGATCCTTGCTTTCGTCAGTCGGCATTGTAGTCTCCGCGACGACCATTATAGGGGCAGCAAAAACAAGTCCGAAAATGCCTCGATGGGCGAGCGCCAGCACTTCTACGCTTCGATTCCTCGGCCCAGAAAACAATTGACCAAGATGCCGCTCAATTGGTGGCGAAGCAGTAAAGCAATCCCGCTCCGCCGACGCGCTGCAAGTTCGCCGGGGAACAACCCGGCGTCTTGTGCGAATAGTTCCAGAAATTGGGACCCTGAGCGTTGCCGATCAGATCATGGTGTCCGACGATCGCGCTACCCTGTCCGTCAGTGCTGCTCGTCCAGTTGCTGCAAGTCGCGTCGGCACCCGGAATGGAGCCGTGCCATCGTGTTGTGTGCCGGTGAGCATGTCATGTTGATTGGGGTTGTCGCCACGTCCCTTGACCACCATACCCTTCTCATCGAGGCCGGTCTCTTTGTTGATCTTGTTGTTGTCGCTGTGCAGGTCGGCCACGTTTGCCGCGATCTGGATTCCCTTGGCGTTGGACCAGGGACCGTTACCGATCCGATCCTTGGCATTGATAGCGCCCGGCCCCTGCGTCGAAAGATAGGCGTGCCATGTTTTGCCGCCCGCGCCTGCGGCCTGGGCGAGGGTCTCGCAATGTCGATCCGCCCCGTCCAGCCCACCGAGGTCGCCGCCCCTCTCAAGCCCGACACTGGTTATGAAGAAACCCATGCTGCCTTGCTGGGCTTCGGCTGGTCCCCGCGCACTCAACGTCAAGATTACCATGAATGAGAGTAGAGCCAAATTCGCTATCTTGGTCATGCGGTTGGTCCTTGCCAATGTGGACTCTCGTCCCCACAATCACGCGCCGCTGCAACACTGCTCCAACCGGGTATCCCGGCATTCGCTAAAACCTATTATACGATCAGATTATCCATAATCACACTTCGTCTTTCACCCTATGGAAGTAGAGGCATATCGTCATGGGCGGCGTGACCGTAGCGCATGCCGCTGCCGCGGATGGATTTAAACGGGCTTAAAATGACTGCGGCCCTGGGTTTCGTGGACGGCAACGTATTCAGAGCATTCCTGTCTCTCGCCAACTCCTTACGCCATTCTAAAGTCCAGCGGGGTCGCCTATTGACCCAGAGCAGAAGTAGTAGATGGATGTCCCTCTCTTCTTAGAAGGCGCGACACAGGGAAGGTCGCTACGCTCGATCTAACTCGACCAGATATGCTAGGACCAAGTCTTCGGTCTGAGCTTGGATAGCAGCATTTCGATAGATGACAATCTCGGCTTCGTCAGCTCTGCGAACTGTCAACTTGGCCGTCGAGGAGCAAAGCGGGAGGCCGTTCGATGTAATCGTGGTCAAGTCATCACGAACCCACTCCTCTTTGCACAACTCGAAGGCTTCCCGGAAATTCTTTGCCTCGAACGCGAAGATAGCTTTGCCGTCAACGTCCATCGCGAATACCGAGCCCGAGAAAACAGTCATTGACACTCACCTTTCATCAGTATCGACAACCGACGGCGCCGCGAGCGTTTTGCTTCGCTTCACATTTGCTCACGAACTGGCCGCATTTCGCGAGGCGTCCAGTTACTGTAACCGGCCTCTTTCGGCCCGCAAGCAACGTCCGCTTCGTGGTTAGACGTCCGGCGATACAAGGTCGATGACGGCTGTTGACGAAAGAGAACCTTGATGTGGCGCAGCCGCGGTTCGCAATCCGTTCTCGTTGCCGACTTGTTCTCACTCGCTGCCCCGGTACTGGCCTCTTTCCGAGCGCGGTGGCTTAGCTTAATTTCAGCAGTGGCCTAGTTTGCTCTATGCTATTTTCGCTTGCGTCCCGGAACAAGCTGGCCTGAACGTCCATCAATGAAAATGAATGATCCAATCAAGGGGCGTTGGTCATGGGCATCGCGAGAATGCACTCTCCGAAGTCACTCGCGGGACCGCGCGGAGGAATTACGCGCCAAGGCAAACAACTGCGCATATCCTGAAACGCTGACGAGCCGCGTGCAGCTCTTCATCGACGGCGAGGCCGCGGTGCTCGGCGTAAACGGCGTCTCCGAATTTAACGCGCTGCATTCATGGAAGCACGACGCGGAGGTGCAGCTTTAGGCCTTCGATATCATTGCGCTCGGCGGCGAGGATCTGACCAGGTGTGGCTACTACTCATGTCGCCTGCTGCTGTCGCTCAGGCCCGCCGCGCGTCGCATCATCCCTATTCATCAGCAGAGCATTCATCAGCAGAGCGGCAGGGGCGGGCGCGCATCACTCAGGCAAGGGCGGTACTGCGCTCGATCCAAGCCCTGAGTTTGCCAAAGCGATTGTTTAACGTTTCGCAGGCGGGCCGCTCTTGTTTCCTGGAAGTCCCTTGATGTTAGTCGGATCCTGCTGTTGCACAGTAGGGTCACCCGCTGAGCCGACAGTGCCTTGCCCGGGGGGCGGTCCGCTCTTACCGCCGGGCGCACCGCTGATGCCGGCGCCTGAGTTTTGCGCACTAGTGGCGGTTGCAGCACCACCTACGCCAGGTTGCCCAGGCGGGTGCGCTGCGGCGCCAGGGGACTCCTGACTTCCGACGTTTCCAGACGCGCCAGAGTTGTGTGTCTTTACGCCCTTATCTGCCTCGGTTTGCAAATTCTGGTTGGGTGCCGCTTGCTGGGCCATGGCGGGGCCTGCGGCCAGGGCAGAGGCGACGATTACAGTCGATAATATCTTCATGCGCTTCCTCCGTCGTTATCTCCTGCCTAACAACCCGCGGGTGGCCCAACATTTCCCACCAACGGCAAATAAGCCGCGTGCTCCGCCCCTGTAACTCCTTTAGATGGGGCGAAGCCCTTGTCCAAATTGGTAATCCAGATCGTGCAACGATGACCGAGCAGTTGATCGGTCATTTACCGCAAGGAAGGTCCGGTCGTGGCCCGTAGGCGAAGTCGGAGGCGGCGTTCAGCGCGACCGTAGTCGGTAGCAGACCGGACATCGCGGGCACGCGGCCAAACCGCCGCTTCTGACCCGGAACGGACATCGGGAATTCTGCAAGTGCTGCTCCTGTCGCATTCCGAGGATGACCTTGGAGGTTACAATGACTCATTCATGGTGCTTGGGGCGGACGTGAAGTTGCGCCCATTCATGCCTCTTGATGGCCGTGCATCTGATGGCGGTGCGGGTCCGTGAATGTGATCGGCGCAACGATGGGAGCGCCTCCGGAAAACGCCAATCCGCCGGACGCGACCAAGGTGTTGGCGGCTCTCAAAGGACCAGATCGTGTTGGAAGGGTAGGTGTCCGGCCTGGCCAGCAGCCTCCTGCTCGCCGAAATGCCAAGCCGCCGGCGCCGCATCGGCCGGATGGGGCCATGCGGCCGCGGCGGAATCGTGCTCCGGATTGAGCTCGGCGACGAGGACCGAGGAAACGACCGCCGGGGCCGTCGAGCTGGCATGCTGCTGTTCCGCACCCGCCTCGAAATGGAACGCGGGCTCGGCCCGGTTGTGAAAGCCTTCGTCGTCGGCGCCTTGGACGTCTGTTGATCAAATTGCCCGAGGCTTGCGCGAGCGCGAAGAGGCTGAAAAGGATCAATGAGATATCCGCCCCAAGTAAGCCGACATGACGGTTGCCTTGATGCCACCGCGATCGTCTTCATCTACACGAGCTAAGCCTGAACTTCCTCGAACAGAGCCCGCGATGCGGACGGCGCTAGAATTTGAGCGTGGTCCTGAGCCCGAATACTGAGGCGTTTTTAAGGACCTTTCCGGCGAATGGCGTCGCCGGTCCCGCGGCGCCGCCTCCCGGGTGGATGATGTATTGGAAGTTTGGCTGCAAGGACCAGCCGTCCTTTATCTGGTATTGGTAGACCGTCGTCAGCAATCCCTCGAAGTTTCGCAAGGGCCAATTTGGATTCACCAACGTGCGGTAGTCGGCGTCTAGCGCCTGCGCCCGTTTGGACACATGGGCATAGCCCGCGGCGATCCCGAACTTGTCGTCGGGCCGGTCGTCACGTAGCCCGATGAACTCGATGCCGGCATCAGCGTAGAGATCGATCAGGTTGCGATCAGCGGGTGCGCTGGCGGCCCTTGCGAACACACCGATCCCGCGATCGTCGCTGTGAGGCACGCGATAGATCTGTTGCTCGAAGACCGCCCAACCACCGATGTCTCCTGCCAGCAATAAGGGCTCGCCGCTGCTACCGGAAGCGGCGAGCGAGACGCCGTTCGACGCGAGCTGTTGATCGGCGAAAGAGCCGAAGTGCCGCCACCCGCCGAACTTGATTTGGCCGGTCAGGTTGGGATCGCCCTTCTTGTTGTTCCAGGCGTACTGGATCTGACCTAGAAGCAACGGCGGATCGTTGACGCGGAAATTGAGGCCGTACCGGTTGCGCTCCTGCGGGTCGCCCGATCCGGGTCCGGCTTGGTCGCCGTCGAAGATCGCACCCAGGAGGGAAAGCTGGTCGGTCACGTTGACCAGTAGCCTTGCGCCCATAGCCGCCAAAGGTGGCGAAGGTCCGCCGCTGGAAAGATTGAGCGACGTGATCGCGGGCCAACCCATTGAGGCGCTGGTGAACACGTCTGTATATTTGGTGTTGAAGAATTCGCTGTCGGCGGCGAGCTGGCCGACTTTCAGCGAGATCCTCTTCGCGCCCCACTGCTTCTCGAAATAGGCTTCGTAGAGACGCGTTGAGGGCAGCGCCTCGATTCCGCTGACGACGAAGAAGTTCTGAAGATTGCTCCGGGACAGGCCATCGCCATGGATCTGGAACATGTTGGCGTGAAAGGTGAGCTTGTCGATGCCGACGAGTTTCTGCAGATCGACATCCACCGCAAGGTTGAGACGGCCCTCGTAGATAGCGCCCTGTTTCAGGCCGCCGGAAGCGTTACCAAACGCCTCGCCGATGTAAGTGGCAGCGAACTTCACGCCGTACTTCTGCAGCGGGTTGGGAAGAAGGCCGAGCGTCTTTTCCTCTACGGTGCTCTCACCCGTATCCGGATCGGCAGGCTTGTCGTCGTCGGTCTTCTTATCCTCCTGAGCCGCGGCGCCGGCTGCCAGAACTAAGACAACCGATGTCGAAAGAACGACCTGCCTATAAAATCGCTGAGGTCTCCACATGCGAGTTCCTGATCTCGAAGATAGCCTTACGAATTGCCCGATCTTGCAAGGCAAGTCTACCGTGGAGGCATCTTGCAAAGGTACGGTCAGACCAGCTGGCTTGGCCTATCGCGATCGAAACTTTGTTGAGTCGCGCCGTGCGAAATGTTGGCTATAGTGGGACTTTCGCTTTCTGGGGAGCATTGATGTTCGATGCGGCAACCACTGCGCTATTGCACGCGGTCTTGGACGAGGTCTGCGAGCGTTTCGCAGCGCGAGATCGGACCGCGTAGCCATATCGCCTCAAAGATACTGGAGGCGGCGACCAGAGGCGAGGTATCGCAGGACGAACTCACGCAGCTGGCCGTGACGCCCTTTGGCGGGCGCCCACGATGTGGCGCTGATCGGTCGAGGCGGGCGTGAATTTCCAGGTCACGGTGCTGAAGATCCTGGTGAGCTATCCGGACGGCTTCGCCGTCATGGATGACCTCAAGCGCGATATGGCCATTCTGGCGACCAGCGGCCGCGATTGGGCGGACCGGACCAAGCGCCTCGCCGCACGGGTGCCCGATCTCGACATCTTTTCTCAAGGCTTAGTAGAACGCATCAGCGGGGGCTGGAAGATCACGGCAAAGGGTCGGGTAGTGCTTGAATTGATGGAAGTCCGCCCGGAGGCATCCGAGCCGGCCCAACAGGCCGCAGCCGATGAGGCTCCACAATTGGTATCCGAGACAGCGCCGGTTCCTCCGCTGCGGCAACCTGCCGATCGTGCCAAGCGGCGGCGCGAACGCCGCCAACGTCGTCGTGAGGGGCGCGAACGCGCGAGAGCGAACGCCTCTTGAGGTGGATCGAAGCCAAGGAACAGCCGCCGGCTGGGCGCGGCCGTTGCAATAGTCCCGGACTGTCGATTACCTCGTAGCCCCAAGCGTACCGCCGTTACGTTGTTTGCGGCCAGGCTAGTCCGACTTAAGAACGGTATTACTGCGAGTTGTGCACAGGTCCTTCTACCGAGCGGGCAGGCGCGAATGGCGAGGACGAAAGCCGAACCCGCTCGGTAAGCGACCGTCCCGCCGGACCGCACCTCGCCCAGCACCTCGGTTTTGAATGGAAGGCCCGTTTTTGCCGACGAGAGCACCAGCCGAGGCGTGCCTGGAGGCATCGAGGAGGACGCAGGCGCCCAGAGACCGGGTACGCGAGGCTAGGCGGGCACCTTCAGAGAATTGAGACGCTTGCGCAGAAATGCCAGCACCACAATCTCGTCTGAAGTGAGCTTGGCGTACTGGCGCTTGAACTTCTGCGCGATCTTGGCATCAATCATCTTCACGAGGTCACCGGACATATAGGCGTTCAGGATTTCCGGGTGCACGTAGCACTTGCGGCAGATGGCCGGTGTGTTGCCAAGCTGCTTCGAGACGCTCTCAATCGCGGCGACGACGTTGCGCTTCGCCTCGGCCTGGCTATCGTAGTTCTTGAATTCGGCCAGAGCCAACGCCGCCAGAACCGTCCCCGCCCAAGTCCGAAAATCCTTGGCGCTGAAGTCCTCGCCCGTGATGTCCTGGATATAGGCGTTGACGTCGCCGGAATCGACGGTGTGGGGCTGTCCGTCCTCGTCCAAATACTTGAAGAGTTCGTGTCCCGGGATCTCCGCGGAGCGCTTCACGATCGCGGCTATCCGCTTGTCCTCGACGCGAAGCTTCCACTGTTTGCCTGACTTGCCCGTGAAGTCGAACCGAAGGATGCCGCGCCCGACCTCGACGTGCTTGCGGCGCATGGTGGTGAGCCCGTAGGACTTGTTTTTCTCGGCATACTCCGCATTGCCGACCCGGATCAATGTCTTCTCCAGAAGACTAACGATCGTGGCCAGCACCTTCTCGCGGGGCAGTCCGTCCCGCTTCATGTCGGAGGCGACCCGCTCCCGCAGCGCGGGCAGCGCGGCAGCGAACAGGATGATATGCTCATACTTGTTCTGGTCTCGCAGCTCGCGCCACTTCGGACGGTACCGATACTGCTTCCGACCCCGCGCATCGAGCCCGGTCGCCTGGATGTGGCCGTTCGACGACGGGCAGATCCACACGGAGTCGTAGGCAGGCGGGATGCCGATGATTTGATGCGTCGGATGACGGCGGCATCGGTGATGCGCTTGCCGTCCTTGTCGTAGTAGCTGAAAGTGGTTCCATTCCGCTTGCGCGTGTACCCCGGCGCGGAGTCGCTGACGCACCGGAGGCCTTCTTCCGCGATGGTAGCCGCCACTTCGACCGTGCGGTCCAGAACCTGTTCGTCGTTGCCGGTCTGTCGGAGCATGGGCCTGTCCCTCGGAAGCACCCTAGGACCGAGGCTCCGCTCCTTTCTAAAGGAATGAAGATACCGGTTGGTTCCGCTCTGAGGTGGACGGGCGCGATGTGCGATGGCCGCTCAGACTATCGGGACCTCAGATGAGAGCCGGCCCGGTTCCTTTCGATAAGGCGCTGCGCAGTCGATGAGGATGGCATGGCTGAACTTCAGACAATCGCCACAAAGTTCACCGACACGCTCCCCACAGTCAGTCTTTACGAAGGCCGCTATGTCCCAGTATTCGCTCGATGTGCTGCGTCAGCGCTATGTCATCGAGAAAAGACCACTCGAGGCCAGCGTCGAGCAGACCTTGCGCGCCGACACCCGCGCGGGAGCCCGTGCCATCCTGGCTTTAATCGATAAACGGCGTTTCGAAAACAGGTCCGAAGGACAGCGCCTCCGGAAGATCCTCAGTTTCGAAACCTCTCTCTGGGAGAGCGGCCTTCAGGCCGTGGCAGGCGTGGACGAAGCCGGAATGAGCCCTCTCGCCGGGCCAGTCTCCGCCGGCGCCGTGATCCTGAAACCCGGCACCCGGATCATGGGAATCGACGACTCGAAGAAACTCGACGCCGCGGCTCGCGAAGAACTCGCGAAGGAGATCAAGGCAAAGGCAGAGAGTTGGTGTGTGGCGTTCGTGCAGGTCGAGGAGATCGACACGATCAACATCTATTGGGCGGGCATCCAGGCCATGCAGCGCGCGGTCCGGGGGCTGGGGTTGGCGCCGCAACACCTGCTGATCGATGCAAAGCGGTTGAAGGAAATCGATATCCCTCAGCAAGCCATTATCAAAGGCGACGCCAAGTCCGCCAGCATCGCCGCTGCCTCAATCCTCGCGAAAGTCGAGCGCGACACGGTCATGCGGATGCTCGACGTCCGCCACCCCGGCTACGGCTTCGCGGATCATAAGGGCTACCCGGTGCCGGCTCATTACGAAGCTCTCGCGAGGCTTGGTGCATGCGCAGCTCACCGGAGGTCGTTCGGACCTGTACGCAAGGCTCTCGGGTTGCCGCCCCTGCCGCCGTGGCCTTCGGCATCCGAGCGCGTAGCGGGCTAAACAGGTCGTACGCCTCTTGGCGGCGCTATTTTCGCGACCAGCTCTTTTCGCGAACGACGTCCCTGGCCTTCTTGTCGGACCGCAAGCCGAGATAGACCGGCTGGCGCAGCTCGCCCTTACTGGTCCACTCGGAGAACTTCACTTCCGCGACCGACGAAGGACGCACCCAGGTCGTGACCCGCTCATCCTTCACCTTGGCCGGGAACGGCGACTTACCAGTCTTGAGCCTCATGAGCTTGCTGTGAAGCTCTTCAAGAACCTGGTGGCTGAAGCCGGTACCGACGTGGCCGATGTACCGCCATGCATCCCCTTCGCGTACTGCCAGCACGAGGGCGCCGAAAAAAGGCCGGGTTCGCCTCGGCGCCGTGAAGCCGGCGATCACGACCTCCTGCCGCTGCGCCGTCTTCACCTTCAGCCAATCGGCGGTCCGGCGTCCGGATGCATACGGGCTGTCGGCACGCTTGGCCATGATGCCTTCGAGGTGTCTCCGCTGTGCTTCTGCGAAGAATTTCGTTCCGTTGCCTTTGCGGTGGTCGCTGAACGCGATCAGCTTGTGGCGCGGCAGGATGGCCTTTAGCCGCTTCTTGCGATCGACGAGCGGCAGCGCACGCAGGTCTTTGCCGTCTGCGAAGATAAGATCGAATGCGCAGTACAGAAGTTTAGCCTCGTCGCGCAGTGCGTTTTGAAGCAACTGGAAATGGGATACGCCATCCTTCCCGATCGCGACCAGCTCGCCATCGATCACGGCGTCGGCCTTCACGCCTTCCAGTGCTTTCGCGACCTCGACATAAGAGTGGCTGATGATTTTTCCGTTGCGGCTGTAGAGTACGACCCTCCCGCTCCGAATTTCCGCGACCATGCGGAAACCATCGAATTTGTCCTCGAAGACCCAATCGGGATCGTCGAACGGCGCATCCGTCAACGTGGCCAGCATGGGCTGCAGGCGATATGGCAGGGTCGATTTTCGGGCCATGGTAGGGTCTTTCTACACGGCCGGCAGAGGCCGAAACGAGGAGGACGGAAGGCGAATCCGCGCAGTATCACCAGCCGCGACCATCCCGCCGGCCCGTACCACGCCCAACACCCCGGATTTGAACGGAGGGCCCGTTTCCGCCGACGAGAGCACCTGTTGCTTAAGGCCGCCCGAAGCGGTCGATGAGGACACAGGGCGTCCGGAGACCGGTCAGCTCGACGATGGCCATGGGACCTAATTCGATGAGGGGGCCGAGCGGCATCCGCTCGAGGGCCAAGCCGGCGGTGCTGATGTTCTCGCCGAGGTCGCCTGCGCCGACCTCGAAGGCGGCTTTAAGTAGCGTCGCGAAGAGTTCGGACGGGATCAGGTGAACCTGCCGGAGATTGGGCAGGCGTGGCCGGCGGGCGAGATAACGGTGCCGCACAAACGGGCCAGCGTGGACGTCGCCTTCGACGCCATGGCCTTCCACCAGCACGATGCGATCCCGAGGCGGCTTGCTGAAGCGGTGACCGCGATCGGCGGCGACCGCGACCACGGTGCCCTCCAGCGAGAGCGCGAACGCCTGCGGCATCAGGCCGCTCGGGTGAGCGAGCGCCGCTTCTGACGAAGGTACCGGGAGATCTCCGGAAGAGCCATCGCGTTCAGGACCCGGTCGGCGGGGACACCGCCCTTGCGCGCCATCTCGACACCCCAGCGCATGTGGTCGAGCTCGGGGATCGAGTGCGCGTCCGGATTGATGCTGAGCATGCAGCCGAACTCAACGGCGGCCTGGTGCCAGCGCCAATCCAGGTCCAGGCGCCATGGATGAGCGTTGATCTCGACGACGACGTCGTGCTTGGCGCAGGCACGCAACACTTTCTCGACGTCGATTTCGTAGCCTGGCCGCCGCTGGAGCTGGCGCCCGGTCATGTGGCCGATGATGGTAGTATGAGGATCGGCGATGGCCCGCAGCAGGCGCTGCGTCTGCGCCTTGCGGTCCAGTTTGAAGCGGCCGTGGATGCTCGCGACCACGAAATCGAAGCGCGCCAGCACGTCGTCCGTATAGTCCAGCGAGCCGTCGGCCAGAATGTCGGACTCGATGCCTTTGAGGATCCGGAAATCCTTGCCGAAACGCTTGTTCAGTCGGTCGGCTTCCCGGTACTGCTGCGCGATCTCCTCCACAGAGAGACCGCCCGCGTAGTGCGCGGACTTGGAATGGTCGGCGACCCCAAAATATTCGAAACCGCGCTGGCGCGTAGCCTTGGCCATGGTCTCCAGCGTCTCGGTGCCGTCGGAGGCATCCGTATGGCCGTGAAGGATTCCGCGCAAGTCCTTGTCGGTGACGAGCTTCGGCAGCTTGCCCTTCTGAGCCAGTTCGACCTCTCCGCGCCCCTCCCGCAGTTCAGGATCGATGAACGGCAGGTCGAGGGCGCTATAGATCTGGGCCTCGTCGCCGCCGATCAGGGTACGACCCTTGTGCAACCCGTCGCTCTCCAGCCGCATTCCTTTCTCCGCGGCCAAAGCCTGGAGCCTCTCGATGTGAGCGGCTGAGCCGGTGCCGAAAAGAAGGGCGGCGCCGAAGTGGTTGCGGTCGGACAAGCGGATTTGCAGTCCATCCGCTGCCGGCGCGTTCGGCGTCTCGCCGGTCTTGGGAGCCTCCGCGACGATCGTGAGGTCGCCGACGAGTTCGCAGCCGCGGCGGAAGTCGCCTGCGATCGTCACCCGCTTGAACTCCGGCCGGGCCTTCCGAAGCGAATCCTTGGCGTGCGAGAGCAGGGCGGCCGCACGGTGCAGATGGAGGCGACCTTCTCCGCTTTTCGCGATGGCCAAGTTCTGCAGGATCTTGGTCTGCAGCGCGGCGCCGAGGCCTTTAGCTTTCTTGATGCGGTCGTCCTTGGCGGCGGCCTCCAACTCGGCCAGCGAAGTGATACCGAGATCCTTGTAGAGCCGCAGCACCTTCTCCGGAGCCAGACCTGGCACGGCAAGCATCTCGAGCACACCCTCGGGAATCTCCTTCCGGAGCTTTTCAAGGCTCGGATGAGTGCCGCACTTGTAAAGCTTGGTAATGATGTCGGCGATCGCCTCGCCGACGCCGGGGATTTCGGTCAGTCGGTCTTCGGCGATGAGCACGTCCAGAGGGACGGCAAGGGCTGCCAAGCTGTCAGCGGCCCGAGAATAGGCTTTTGCCCGGTAGGGGTTGCCGCCACGCAAGGCGGTGCGCTGCGCATATTCCCGCAGCAGGCTTGCTACACCACGAGTGTCGAGGGAGGCCATTTAACTAGCCCCCCGTCCCGCGTCCTGCGACCTCGGCGGATCAAAGCCACTCCCAGCGCCCGAACCTTCGCCTGGCGGACGGTCGAGAGACCTTTCAAGCTTCTGAGCTGCCCGGAAGTCCTCAAGGTGCTCCATATTCGGGCCGTAAGCGGCCTCTTTCTTGAGGAGATTATAGATCCGCCCGGCCAGCAGCTGCAGATGCTTCATCCTGCCGTGCGGCATAGATCGGGCCTTACACAGAGCGCGGACAGCGTAAGCCCGGAAGTAGTCGAATGCGTCTGACATAATGTCGATAACGCCTGGTCTCCCCCTATAGTTCGGTTGCTGGCCTCAGCCCTGCTGAGAGGGCGCCCCCAAAGTCCTCGCACATTCCCTTGAGAACGGATGCTGCACCTTCCCGCTGTCAATCGGCTTGCAACTTTGACCCCTCATCGGCGTCCAATTTTGACCCCTTTGCGCGGCGATGTTTGCTGGTAGCGCTCGTCTCGTCGGAGCTGGCCGGGATAGCGGAGGCGAGACGAGCGCGGGTGGCGTGATCGTCGTCTCGGCTTTTGAACCGCCAGCTGTCGTTGCCGGTCTCGACGATGTCACAGTGATGGGTCAACCGGTCGAGCAGCGCGGTGGTCATCTTGGCGTCGCCGAACACGCTCGGCCATTCGCCGAAGGCGAGATTTGTCGTCACGATGACGGAGGCGCGCTCATAGAGCCGGCTGACGAGGTGGAACAGAAGCTGGCCACCCGACTGGGCGAAGGGCAAATAGCCGAGTTCATCCAGCACGATGAAGTCCATCCGGGTCAGATGCTCGGCGAGCCGTCCTTGCCGTCCGTTGCGGGTCTCGGTCTCGAGCCGGTTGACGAGGTCGACGACGTTGTAGAAGCGTCCTCTAGCGCCATCGCGGATGCAGCTTCTGGCGATGGCAATGGCCAGGTGGGTTTTGCCTGTGCCGGTGCCGCCAACCAGTACGACGTTGCGTTGCTGGGCGATGAAGCCGCCGCCGGCGAGGTCATTGACGAGAGTCTGATTGATTGGCGTGCCATCGAACTGGAAGTCGGCGATGTCCTTGGCAAGTGGCAGCTTGGCAATGGTGAGCTGGTATTTGATCGACCTGGCTTGCTTCTCATTGATCTCGGCGTTGAGCAGGTCGCCGACAATGCGCTGAGGTTCGTGCTGGCGTTTGACAGCGATCGCCATGATCTCGTCGAAGGCCGCCTTCATGCCATAGAGCTTGAGTTCGCCCATGAGGTCGAAGATTTGGGTTCGTTCCATCAGATGGTCCTCCGGAGGTTGTCGTAGCGGGCACAATCGGCGATCGGTGCATGACGGAGCGTCAGTGCGGCCGGCGTCATGATGTTGGCCGGTGGGGCGAGTTCACGTTGCCGGGCCAGGATATTGAGAACGACATCTGCGGAATGGACGCTGTGACTGAGCGCTTCGGCACAGGCCGCTTCCACCGCGGGGAGACCGTCAGTCAGCACCGCGTTGAGGATGTCGACCATCTGCCGATTGCCATCGTCGGTGCTGGCAAGCTTGCGCCGGATCCGCTCGATCGCGGCCGGCAGCACCCAGTCCTTGAAGGGAGCACCGTTGCGCAGGGCGCCGGGTTTGCGGACGAGCACCGGCACATAATGCCAGGGGTCGTAGACGGTATCGCCGCGACTAAAGGATCGCGGGTGCTCGGCAACGATGCGTCCATCCTGACGGATCACGATGCGATCGGCATAGGCTTGAACCTCGACCGGTCGTCCGACTGCGCTGGCTGCGACCGAGTACTTGTTGTTGTCGAAGCGCACCAGGCAGGTCTTCGAGACCGACGCCGTCACGGCATGGAAGCCGTCGAAGCGGCCGGCATAGGGAACGAGCTTGGGGCGTTCGGCTTCGAACACGTCCCAGATCGTCTGATCAACCAACTCCGGATGGCGATGAGCCTTGGCGTAGGCGATGCATTTGTCGAGCAGCCAGGCGTTTAACTCGTCGAGGTTTTTGAACCGCAGCCGCGGCGTGAAGAAGCGTTCCCTGACCAGCCCGACCTGGTTCTCGACCTGCCCCTTCTCCCAGCCCGACGCTGGCGTGCAGGCGACCGGATCGACCAGATAGTGGCTGCACATCTGCAAGAAGCGGCGGTTGTAGAGACGCCCTTTACCGACGAAGATCGTCTCTACCGCGGTCTTCATGTTGTCGTAGATGCCGCGAGTGCAGGTGCCTTTGAACAGGGCGAACGCCCGGTCGTGGGCGTCGAACACCATCTCCTGCGTCTCCCGCGGATAGGCTCGCACGAACAGCATGCGGCTGTGACAGAGCCGGACATGGGCGGCCTTCACCATCACCGTGGTGCCGCTCAGCAAGACCACCTCGTGGCTCCAGTCGAACTGGTAGGCTTCGCCTGGGGCAAAGCTCAGCGGAACATAAGCGGCTGCGGTCGATTGCCCGCGTTCTTTGCTCCAGCGCCTGGCGTAACGCCGCACCGCATCGTAACCGCCGTCATAGCCGCGGCCGCGCAGCTCTTCGAAGATCCGGATCAACGTCAACTGTTCACGAGCGGATTTAGTCACGTTCGACGCAAGCAGCCCGTCAAGTTCGACTGCCCATTGTCCGAGCTTTGGCCGCGGCTGCACCTGCCGCTCGTACTCGAATGAGGTCTCTCCCGACCTCAGCACCTTCCGGACCGTGTTCCGCGACACCTTCAGGTCACGGGCGATCTCCTTGATCGTCTTGCCCTTGATGAAGTGCTCGCGCCGGATCCGGGCAATCGTCTCCACGATCAGCATCCCCCACCACCTGCTTTGTTACGAAGCAGGCAGCGCAACAGACCAACCTGTAGGGGGTCAATTTTGGACGCCGATCCCCCGGCTTAGGGGGTCAATATTGCAGGCCGAATGACACTTCCCGCCGGCCGATTTCGCCTGGTCCTCAATCTCGCCAGCCGAGTCGGCTCGACCCAATGTCTAGGAACGAAACGCAGCAGCGTGGCTTGGTCGCTAAAGGAGCCGCGCCATGAAACGCTCTGGCATTGCACTTGTCTTAGCTCTCGTCATCCCTTGCGCAGCATTTGCCCAAGGTGGGGGCGGAGGCGGTGGAGGCGGCGGCGGCGGTGCCGCCGGATCTGCCGGTGGAAGCGCTGGCGGTGCGTCGTCGTCTGCAGGTGCAGGGGGTTCGACTGCAGGGGGTTCGACTGCAGCATCTCCGTCCGCTACAGGAGCCGCAGGCGCCGCGAACTCGGGCGGAACGGCAAGCCCGCCGGCTACTGCCCCGAATGCAAATACCAATCCAACCACCGGCACCACCAATGCGATAACCGGTATCGCCAATGGCACTCCCACTCCTCAATTCGGGCTCAATCAGGGAGCGGTCAATGGAAACAGCACGAATGCCGCAAGCCCCGGCACCAATGCTGCCGGAACCGCAGCTTCATCCGGAACGCCTGCTGCTAATACCCAAGGGGCCGCCGCGGGCGGCATCGGTCGGCCAACGACCACTGATCAACACGATAGTGACGTCAAGATCGATCGGGAGAACAGCAAAGTCGACCAGACCGTGAAAAAGATATGCAAAAACTGCTAAAGCATCGACGACAGAGGCGATGGCCACAGAACCTTCGGCGTCAGCCGCGGCGGCGCGAGGAGGCCCCAGGCCTGTTCGAGTGCATTTAGGCGTCAGTCAAAAGCGTCAGCTTCCATCCACTAGCGCTCGGACACTAAGCCGGAGCTCAGCCTACCGACGGCAGTGAAAAGTGATTCGCAAGCAGCTGCAACACTTCGCGACCGCCCGGCTCCGAACGGTCAGACCTCACGTTTTCGGACTCGGCTGCGGCGTAGGTGCGGCTTGAGGAGTTTGAGGAGGTGTCGGATTGCTCTGCTGCTGAGGCGCCGCGGGATCGCCGCCCGCATGAGGAACGCACGTACCGATATTGCTGAGCAGTCGTTTGGCCTGAAGGTCGCGCACCTTTGAGTATTCGCGTCTTCGCTCGATATTGGCCGCGGCCCACCGGTCCCAGACCTCGAAGGCGTCGGTGTAGTGCTTTCGCATCTGCTCCTCGGCGGCAAGGCAATCGGCAAACTTGTCGAAAACCAGGTCGGTGTTGACCGGGGTCATGCCTCCTACCAGGACAACGAGCATCCATTTCATCTTCCCAATCACCTTTCACACTGGGCATTCACCGCTAACGCGGAGAATTCCGTTCACGGTGGTTAGATGGCGCGGCGGCTGCGACCGGCCACAAAACCGTAGACGAGAAGCACGATGATGGCGCCTACGACCGCCCCCACTAGTCCTGCGCCTTCTCCGGGCCGATACCAGCCGAGAGCCTGACCAAGATAGGTCGCAACGAACGCGCCTACTATTCCCAGGATCGTGGTCAGGATGAAACCCGAGGGCTCGTTGTCGCCGGGCATGATGAACTTCGCGATGATGCCTGCGATGAATCCTATGATGATCGTCGAGATGATGCTCATGTTTCCTCGAACCTTACGATGTTATCCTACCGACGGAGTCGGAAGACGTCCGTCAGGCGTGTACTTGTCCACCGCTGTCGGAAGCTCGCGCGATAATCGGTCGAGGATCTCCTGCTGAGACAGGCCGGTCTGCTGCTCCAGTTTTTGAAGAACGTCCGGACCGATAGCCTGCTGGAGTTCGAGCGGGGTGACTTCGCGGTTTGGCCCCTGATTGATCCAGGATTGAGCCGCATCGCCCTGTCCATTCTGCTTGAAGTGCTCGAGCAATTCGCCGATCCCGCCGTTCAGGAGCGAACCCACGCCGCCGCCTCCCACAAGGCCGCCAAGATTGCCGAGCATCCCGCTCAACGAGTCCTTGGCACCCGCCGGCTGACCGGAGGTCGCATTGCGAAACATGTCCGCCAGCTTGTCCCGATTTTCGTAACCGGCGATTGCGAGCATACCCAGGAGGGCGGTCATCGATGGCATTCCGCGGCTCATTTTCGGCTCCTGAGTTCGATGATCATCGTGAAGAAAATGGCGGCCCGCCTGGTGTGCGGGCCGCCGGGTATTCATCGCATTCCGGTCCCGTAGAGTTGGCGTTCTCTGCGGACCTCCTCCGCCCCGTAAGGCTGGGCGGAGGGATCGTAGCTCTTCCACCCGGCCTTCTGCCAGGCTGCGCTCCGGTCGCGCAGATTGACGGCGGACTGGTTCAGGATCGCTTCGTATCGCGCGCGGTCCGCATCCGGCACACGAGCCGAAACCAGCGTGCCGCCGCGCCTCACACCTTCGGCATAGAGTGGTGCTTCCTCATCGGATACGCCGGCCTGCGTCAACGCCCCGACGGCTCCACCCGTCGCGCCGCCGGCAACGGCACCGAGCGCAGTCGACGCGAGCCATCCGGCCGCCACGACAGGACCAAGGCCGGGGATAGCCAACAACCCAAGGCCCGCGAGCAGGCCCGCAGCGCCGCCCAAACCTGCGCCGACGCCGGCTCCCGTAGCCGCACCTTCCGCCCGATCGTCAACCCCATCGCGATCGACCTTCTTGTCGGTGCTGTACCAGTTGTCCGAATTGTTCGCGACGATGCTTAAATTCGAATGCGGCACGCCCGCGGCCTCCAGGCTCGTCACCGCGCGTTGCGCATCGGAATAGTTGTCGTAAAGACGTGAAATCGTAATGGTCATCTTGAATCCCTCTAAATCTTCGCTGCTGCGCGAGGCTATTTGGCCGCGTTGACGTTGCCCTGGAAATCCAGGCTCACATTGGATGAGGCGCCGCCTTTACTGGCCTTTCCGCGCCAAACGCCGTTGTCGTCCTTCTTCAGCGATGTGACGTTCGTGTAGCCCGCGTCCTCGATCTTGGATTTGGCCTGGCCCTCGGTGAAGCTGTTGGCGCCTGCAACCGGCTTGCTGGAATTGTTCTGGCCGGAACTGTTGACCGCATTATTGTTGGGCCGATCGGCAGCCGGCGGCTTTTGCGCAAACGACGGGCCGGCGAGTAGCGAGGCCGCCGTCAGTAGAAGAAGTAATTTATTGTTCATTTCGTCCTCCAGTAGTGGCACGGCACAACAGGTGCTGGCCCGAGAAGTTCCAAGTTTTCCCGGTCCGGTCGGCTTGGGTGGAGGGGTCCTCAGGGCATCTACAAGATGGCAGCGGGCGCCGCCGTGTACCGCGCGAAGTCTGTGTCCTCGTTCTCATGATGCCGAACAGTGCTGACTCTCTACATCATCCGTTTGGTCCGACTAGGCGCAACCACTCCTGGAAAGCATCGAAGCAGCCGCGACAGGAGGTGCTAGATACACCCGTCGAGTGACGCCCATGCAGGCCGGTCCATCGCGGTTGGTGCGCAGCCGCGCTGGGATAGAGGGACCGTTGCGGAACCTGCGAATCCTTAAAGCGTTGCACTGCCATCAGATTCGCAGAAGGAGGACTTGATGGCAGCCGCGAAGAAGAAGACCGCACGAGGACGTAAGCAGGACCGGGCGCGCGTCGCCGGCGGGCAGAAGCACGAAGTCGGCTATGAGGCGAAGAAGACCGGACGGTCCGCGCCCGCGGTCAAGAAGGCGGTCAAGAAAGTCGGGAATTCCCGCAAGCGAGTTGAGAAGCGTCTCGGGCGCTGATGCGCAGGCGGCGGCTTCTTCCGAGCTGCCGGCCTCAGATCCGGCTGGAAAAGCGCGTGAAAGCGGTCAGCGTCTGCAGGCGCGGCTCCACGTCGCGGAGATAGATCTCTGACCGGAGAAATGCGAGCTCCGCGTCGAGCGTGGACTCGCAGACGTCGACGTACCAGGACTTAGGGCGCCCATCTGTGCCGTCGCTCCAGCGATAGCCGCGGCTCTTCAGCGAATAGTTCGAACGGCGACTGTTCGGCCCAGATGCGGATGGTCTTCTTTCGTGCGGTCTCGAGCAGGACGGCGAGCGCGGGCGCGCCGGTCGTCGGTAGGTCGAAGTCCAAAATCTCGACCAGCGCGTGACAGTCGTCAACCGCGCGGTGCGCTTGGTGGAAGTAGCCGGCGCCATTCAGAAGGTAGCCGAGTTTCGCTCCATCGAAGCCGTGCTGCCGCCAATCGACCTCAGTCGCGGAGCATGCCCACGCCTTCCGCTCGAAGACGGGCCAGTAGCGCTCGGAAAATTTGCGATCAAACCCGCTGTTGTGCGCAATGACGATGACCACGGAAGCATCGACGAAGGCGTTCACGGCTGCCTCGTCGATCTTGTGGCCCGCCACCATGTCGGCGGTGATGCCGGTAAGCGCCGTGATCTCGGCCGGGATCGGCTCGGACGGCTCATTGAAGGCGGAGAACGTGTCCCTGACATCAACGATGCGCCCCTCCGGCGTGTAGCCGAACTTGACCATGCCGAGCTCGATGAGTTCGTCTTTGCGGTGGTCGAGGCCGGTGGTCTCGGTGTCGAGCAGGATGCCGATCCTCAATTCCTGTCCGGACACCGCCGTCGACCTCGGGCGCGGCACCAGGCGGCGGAGCACCCGGTAGTCGCTCGATCGGCCTAGTGCCTCGGCCATCGCGGCCAGATCCGATTCGTCTTGAAACATCTCTTCTCATGGTGAGCCGAACCGGTACCCCGAGCCCCAGAATACCGGGGAGGCCGGTCGGGAGATACCTGAAAGACGAGCAATTCACGGGCTTTTCGGAAGTGTCGGTGCAGTTGGACTCCGTTGCGGGCCGCTCGCGCAAGGGCTATCGATCGCGAGCGCTCCGGAGGTCCCGCGCCGATGAATGGGGCGGATCGGGGCCGGCACTCCGGACGGCTGGACAGGGTCCGCGTATGGTTGCCGACCCCGGATTGCTACGGTCCCACTGGTGCGTGCTCGTTTACGATCTGCAACTATATTTGTATCCATGGATCTCGAGTATGACCCCAAGCGCGAGGCCGTCGCGGCGAGGAAGCTTGCCGCCGAAGCCAACGGCGCAGAGCGGCAGAGATGGATCACCGCCGCGCTGGCGTGGTCAGAACTCACTCGCCTCCGGGGGTCTGCCGAGGGCAACCTGGCGGAAGAGTCGCCTACGTGGCAGCTCGTTGCCGGTGCAAGGCGCTACGCCTTCCCCCACCCCCTCTCAGGCTGCTAGGTCCGCGTTCAGGGGCAAGTGCGATGCCGCACCCGTCTACGACCTCAATTCCTCGCTGGTGAGGCTAACACCACCGGCAGAGGCCCTCCGACCAGACTGCCGCGTGCGCAGCATCATTTCGGCACTGAGCTTGGGCCGACTGCGACGACGACCCGCTGCGCAACCCGATCGACGGCTCGCTGCGGCCCTTCGGAGCGGTAGGTCCTTCGCTGCGCGCGGACTTTGCCTCAAGCAGTGGAACGGGCTCGGCCGGCCACGGTAGATGCGGCGGGCCCCGCGCGAATGAACGGCCTGCGTGGCTCCGCCCTCAAGCCCCCCAGCCCCCAAAAGGCGGGGCCACGCTCATTCCTCCTCATCCTCCCGCAGAATTTTTCGTCATCAGTAACTTGCGTGAATCCCGGTGTGGGCGGTTCATGCAGGATCGCGCTTTCGCTGGTGGAGACCTCCAATGTTCGATGCTGAAACCACCGCGCTTTTGCGCGCGGTCCTCGACGAGGTGTGCGAGAGCGTG
The DNA here is from genome assembly GCF_054056815.1 of Bradyrhizobium sp. LB13.1. NCBI lineage: Bacteria > Pseudomonadati > Pseudomonadota > Alphaproteobacteria > Hyphomicrobiales > Nitrobacteraceae > Bradyrhizobium > Bradyrhizobium sp. LB13.1. Next base: position 2,632,302 of record NZ_JBSRYQ010000001.1, read on the forward strand.
TCACGTTACGAGACCTCTGCCCGCACCCGCGTCGCCTCCATGATCCTCGAAGCCGCCAGCAAGGGCGAGACATCGGTCGACGGGCTGAAGGAGATCGGCAGGAGTGCACTTCGCGACCCGATCGTGCGGAACTAACCTGCTCCCGGCGAGCCGCGAGTCGTCATGGGCCGGCAAGAAGCGCCCGCCCGGCGCCACCAAACTACGGTGCTTAGTCAAAAATCTGCGCTGACTCAGGGCGCTATGACGTCCGCTCTGCTTCTGATATCCGGCGGCATCTCACCAGAGGTCAGACTTAGGTCCGGACCGGACACCTCGAGTTCGTCCAAGATGTGAAATTCCTTGGCAGCCGCAGCCAACTGCGTAGACTGGCCGCGATCATCCAGGAGGGCGACTTGGCGATCGACCGGCACATCCGACGGTTGACCACTATCCTGGCGGCCGATGCAGTCGGCTACAGTCGGCTTGTGGGCAGTGACGAGGAAGGTACGCTCGATCGCCTCCGGGACCTTCGCAAGGACTTGATCGATCCCGCCATCACTGCCCATCGAGGTCGCATCGTCAAAACTACTGGAGACGGTTTGCTGGCCGAGTTCGCGTCGGTTGTGGATGCGGTTCGTACGGCGATCAATGTGCAGCGGGCCTTGGCCGGGAGCAACGCCGACCTAGCGCCGGACAAGCGCATTGAATTCCGCATCGGCATCAATGTTGGTGACGTGGTCGTGGAGGAAGACGGCGATCTCATGGGAGATGCGGTCAATGTGGCGGCGCGGTTGGAGGGGATTGCCGAGCCTGGCGGTATTTGCCTGTCCAGTGCCGCCTATGACCAGGTACGTGGCAAGATCGATATCGCGGCGCAAGATCGCGGCCGCCACAAATTGAAGAATATCGCCGGGCCAGTCCAAGTCTATACGCTATCGCCCACCCGCTCGGTAGCAACGGCGCCGGACAACGCCATCGCACCGCGGCTCTCTATCGTCGTCCTGCCCTTCGTCAACCTCAATGGCGACAGCGAGCAGGACTACTTCGTCGATGGTGTAACCGAAAGTCTGACAACCGACCTATCCCGCATTCCTGGAGCTTTCGTCATAGCTCGCAACACGGCCTTCACCTTCAAAGGCAAGCCAGTGGACGTCCGGGTGATCGGCCGCGAACTTGGCGTTCGATACGTGATGGAAGGGAGCGTGCAGGGCGGCGCTGACCGCGTTCGCGTCAACGCGCAGCTTATCGACACAGAAACCGGCGCACACCTTTGGGCCGAACGTTTCGACAAGCCGCGCGCCGACATTTTCGACATGCAAGATGAGATCACCACGCGGCTCGCTCGGACTGTGGGCATCGAGCTCGTTGCTGCCGAAGGCCGCCGGGCCGAGCGCGAACGGCCAAACAACATGGATGCCGTAGATCTAGCTATGCGCGGTTGGGCGATCCTCAACCAACCCTTGTCGCTGCGCCGCGACCGTGCGGCGTGTGACCTGTTCGACGAAGCGCTCAAGTTGGACGCCCAAAACGTCGAGGCGTTGATCGGTGTTGCGTTCTATCATGGCAACGAACTTCGCACGTTCGCCTCGATCAATCGGGACGAGCAACTACGAATCGCGCTTACCGCGATCACTCGGGCACTGACGCTGGCTCCTAGCAACGCTCTTGCCCATTTTGTTCCACGCCAACGTCCTGCATGTCTCGGGCGCGACAGAACGAGCGCTCAGCGAGCTTGAGTTCGCAATCGGGCTGGATCACAATCTGGCCTGGGCGCACGCCGACGCAGGCTTCATGAAGGTGCTACTCGGGCGCGCGGAAGAAGCAGAAGCTAGTCTCACAAACGCAATCCGACTCAGCCCGCGTGATCCCGGACTGGATCGCTGGCACGCCCTGCTTGGGATTGCGGATCTGTTCCTCGGCCGGCTCGACTCTGCCCTGGACCGGCTACGTAAATCGGTCGGATTGAATCCTAACGTCGGCATGCCTCATTTTTTCCTGGCGGCGGCCTCAGCCCTCAGCGGTCGCGCTACGGAGGCGCGAGAAGCGCGGAATGCCGGCCTCCGGCTCGACCCGAACTTCACCGTCGCCAGATTTCGCAACGAACGCCGCAGTGAAAACCCGACTTTCCTGGCGCAGCGCGAGCGCATCTACGAGGGCCTACGCTTGGCAGGTGTGCCGGAGGGGTAGGCTCGCCGCGAGACTGTCACGTCCAGCTTAGGTCACAAGTCGCCGCTGAAGGTAAGTTCGAGTTTGACTTAGGGAGCCGAGGTTTACGAGTACCCTAGCTGAGGCTGATGCCTCGAGCTACCAGGCTCGCGTCCAAGTGCGCCTGATCGACACATCGTTGCACTGGTCCCGGGTAGTCCCGCTCTACCCAGGGCGCATCGGCGAAGCGAACCTGATCGATCTTCGAGAGCCGAAGGCAGATCCAGCTGGCTTGGAGAGGACGCCTGATGCTCGAACCGGCCTCCACAAGGAGGGCGAATGCGCGCTCCTCGCCGGCGGCGTGGCCCAGTATGTAGGGGCAGACCGTCTGGCGTTGGCCGGCATTGGTCACGTGCACGGGCCGGCGTTCAAGAAGCGCCGCTCGGAGCGCAGTGAAGACGTCGCTGTGGCCTGCGCTCACGATCTGAAACGGTCGCTTGGGACCGCGGAGGGGTCGGTACGCGGCGAAGTCAGGGTTGAACGTCGCTGCTCGGCTGATCCCCAGGCGCTCCATCAGCGCAAAACTCGTTCGGTCGATGAAGGAAAAGCTCTCGTCCCGAAACCTTGCCTCAATCTCCGAAGCCGCATCCAGATCGGCGCGCACGACGGGTTCGACCCGAACTCCGCTGTCGCGCAGCCGCTCCCAGAAGCTTTCCGCCACGTCCTTTCCGAATTTGGCCTTGAGCAGTTGCCACGTCTCGGTCAGCACCAGGTCGGTGGTAAGGTGCTGGTCGATGCTTTGGAGGATCGACTTGGCGCGCCCATTCTGAGCGTCCCGCTTGGCGGCGGCGGCAAACCAAACCGAGCTGTCAACGAACGCACTCATGCGCGTCACTCCTGAACCGGGTACTCCCAAATCTCGCGCTTCGGCACGTTGGCCTCAACCCATTCCTTCGCGCCCTCTTTGGAAACAAAGAGCCTGACCCAATCGGCATCTCCCACGTCTCGGGAGCCCGGATCCGGCGAGTAGAGCCAGACCGATCCTTCGGCTCGGCCGCCGTCCACTTGGTATTCCCAGGCCACGCCTTCAGGGTCATTTTCCTTGAACCACCTGTCGGCCGCATCGGCAGACGCAAACACCTTTATCCACCCGGGCTCGCCTATCGCGCGCGTTTTGCCGTCCTGGTAGTCGTCGAGGTAGAGCCATACGGTTCTGCCCTCGCGGCGAGCCTCGTCATGGTAGGGGACAACCTCGTTCACCCTCTGCCGGTCGGACCGATCGGCCTCAGGCAGGGACATTACCGCGGCGTAGAGTTCGGCAGGAATGCCGCGCCTGTCGCCAGGAGGCTTGTAGCGCCATTCCACCCATTGATCGAATGCATCTGACATATGGCTTACCTTCTCGAGTTGGCACGGAATGGACTGTCCATGGTGAAGGCGTCCGGCGCGATCCCGCTCTCGATCCGCTTCCAGGTCACGGGCGCAGCGATCGGAAATCCCTCACGGGCGCGCGGGGAATAGGTGCCGATCGCCGTCGTCCCGCGGCCGTTGCGCAGATAATCGAGGAAGATACGATCGCGACGCTTTGCCTGCGCAGACAGCAGGTAGCGGTCTGGATGGCGCGCTGCGAGGGCGGAGACGAGCTGATGCGCGATCCGATGCGCCTTGTCGTGCAGCACCGGCTGAACCAGCGGCGCCATCAGATGAATTCCGTTGCCGCCGGTGAGCTTGGGCCAGGCCTCGAACCCCTCGCGTTTCATCAGGATGCGCAGATCGAGCGAGGTCTCCACGACGGCCTCCCAGGTGACACCCTCGCCGGGATCAAGGTCGATCACGATGCGGTCGGCATGTTCGAAGTCCTCGGCGGTCGCATTCCACGGGTGCAGCTCGACAGCGCCGATCTCGACGAGACCAAGGAGGCCATCGAGGCTGTCGACCCACAGGCGAGTGCCTTGGCCGCCCTCGCGCTTCTGAATGTGGAGCTGGTGCACGGTGGCCGGAATGTCCTTCGGCAGCAGCCCCTTGTGATAGAAGGTCGTGCCGTGCACGTGACGCACCAGCTTGAGCGGACGATGCCCAAGGTGCGGCAGCGCCTTCTTCCAGACCCGGGTCCAATATTCTGCGAGTTGTTCTTTAGACGGAGCAACGGCTTCGGGCAGAAGCTGCAGGATGTTCTCTCGGGGGACGCCCAGCTTCGGCCGGCCCGCGACGGACGGCACCAGCCGCGGCGCCTTGACCTTGCGCACCGTAAGATCATCGCGGAAGCCCTTGAACACAGCTTCGCGGAGCAAGCCATCATCGGTCAGCGCGCCATATTGGACCTCGATCTCGAGGGTCGGCTCAACCCAGGTCGCCTTCGGCTTTTTGACCGCCATATGGAGCGGAGAAGTCTTGCGGATCAACGGATCAAGCCGCTCGCGTAATTCGCGCGCGGTCGTCTCGGTGTAGCCGGTACGCACCTTGCCGGCGTAGAGCAGCTTGCCGTTCTCGCGCCGGCCGACGTAGAGCGAGGCGACCTTGCGCGGGCGGGCCCCAAGCTTCTCCACGAAGGCGACGATCGGAAAGGTCTCGCTCTTCTTGCACTTGAGCTTGATCCAGCTCTCCTGCCGACCCGAGCGGTACGGCTGGCCCAGCCGCTTGGCGACCAGACCTTCGAGGCCCAGTTTGCACCCTTTGTCGAAGATCACGTGGCCGTCGGCCGCAAGCGCCTCGACGTAAATGAAGGTTTCCGGTGCGTCCTTCAGAAGCCGCTGCAGCAGGCGCTTGCGATCCTCATACACGACGCCACGCAAATCGTAGCCATCGAGGTACAGGAGATCAAACGCGTGGTAGCGCACACGCTCGCTGCGCTTGGAGCCGAGCTCGCGCCTCAGCTGCTGGAAGTCCGGCAATCCGCCACCGCCGTACACAACGGCCTCACCGTCGATGATCGCGCTGTTTGCTTTGAGCTGGTGGGCAGCTGCGGCGATCGAGGAGAATTGTTCCGTCCAGTCCAGGCCGGTACGTGAATAGACCTTGGCATCCCCATCTCGGAGGTGCAGCTGCGCGCGGTAGCCGTCGGCCTTGATCTCGTAGACCCAGTCTTCGCCGCGCGGCGGCTTCTCGCGCAAGGTGGGATCACACGGCTCGATGTAACCAGGAATAGCAGCTTTGACAGCGCCATGGACGCGCGATACCCCCAAACGAGACTGACGCAACGCCACAGCACACATGCCGATTCAACGCGGTCGCGCTGATTCGTTCCGTCCAGCCCGCTACCGCGGGCGCGAAGTTAATTCCAGTCTAGGAGGTCACGCCGAGGCGCTTCATGAGGCAAATGACGTGACGATGGCTAGGGCCGCTGCGCCCTTTCGATCGCTGCCTTTGCTTCTGCCAACGTGCAGCCATTCGCGGCGCGGTAAAGTGAAACTGCGCGGACCTTCTCGCCGGCTTTGAGCGCGTCCTCTATTTCCGTCGAACCACACAGCGGTTCATAGCTCACACCGCCTTGCTTCAATAACAAATCGAGCTTTGCTTCAACTCTCTCCAGCGAGACCAGTCGCCGCTGCAGGCCTGTCACTTGCACGCGAAAATAGAACGCCAGCCCCGTGACCATTGCGAGCACAAGGGCGGTAGATCCAGCGATCGTTTCCATGAAGCGCTCTCTTTAGTCGAGCGATCCTGCCTCTGCATACGATTCCAGATAGCCGCAGGCCGAGCACCGATAGGTGGTCACGGTAAGCGCCTTCCTGCCGAACATGAACGACTCGCGGTACGTGGCGGGCGGCCCTCCCGCAAACCAGAGCAACTGCCCACGCCCCAGACTGGGAATGAAGCCCTGCTCCATCGTCTTCTCGCATTTCGGGCAAGCTTTGTGCTCTGTCATTTCGGGATCGTAGACGGACCGCCGAACGTTACAAGCCTCGCAGGAGCGCCCGTTCGTCCGGGAGCTGGAGCAGATTCGGTCCCTGCCTCGTTTGCTGCCGGGCGGTTGACACTCCAGCGGCGCCTTGTCCCTTCGGCCCAAAGCGCAGGAACGTCTCCAGTTTCGTGTGTGTTGCCACGTAGGTGCGGAGAGCTCCGACCATGCTTGAAACGGATACCCTGCTGGTAAAATGCCCGAACTGCGGGGCATGGCCTATGGCCGCAAACCTTCCGAAAAGCATCCCACGGGAGGTGGAGGTCGAGTTCAGATGCTCCCGCTGCACTTACCACGAGGTGGGGCGTTTCCTACGAGCGAGGACACTGAAAGGGGACGAGCCTCACCGGGTGGCGTAGGCCGCAGGACCCGAAATCGCTCGGCCCGAATTTCTCGCGGAACGGCGATGCTCGCGCCGACTTGATGATCGGTGCGACGTCATTTCGGAGGAGAACGATCATGAAAACCATCTTCGCCACTGCCTGCCTGCTCGCAATTGCGTTGGTCTCGCCAGTGCAGGCCAAAGGATGCATCAAGGGCGCGATCGCGGGTGGTGTTGCGGGCCACATGGCGGGCCATGGGAAGCTCGGGGCGGTGGCCGGCTGCGCAATCGGGCATCATGAGGCCAACAAGCAGAATGCCAACAACGCCAACAACTCGAACGCCCAAGCGCCGTCCGGGCAGAAGTAGCGGGCCCAGGGGGCTGCCACGCGGGCCCGCTCGTCGCGAGCGAGTAAATCGACACAGATCCTCGGACCTGTCTTAGGCCAATCTGGAACCGATTAGCGCCCGTTGGATTGGTCGGCATGACCGAGCGAGTTCCATACGAAAGCAGCAATGGTGACGTGTGGGCGCTGACGCGAAATCCACGAACGAATACCCCCGTCGTGAAGCACCAGCCAAACATCAGCTCAGGCGGCCAGGTCTCCTACACGGATATCGGCGAATTCCTGCGTAGCGGCGCGGGGGGCCCGGAACGCCAGCAATTGCTGAAGTTGATCGATACCCTGCTGGACGGCTGAGAGAACACTCTCAGGCCGACCACCTGTCCTCCTCCCGGCGGGCTTCGTCGTCGTTGATGCGCTGGGCCAAGTCGGCAGCGATTTCAGGATCCTCAGTAGTGGCGATAGGCTCGCCGTCCTGCTTCTTGATCTTCTGTCCTTCGGCGGTCACCGGAAAATCATCGGGCTCCAACGGCTTCTTGGAAGTGGACATGTGTCTTCCTCCTGTTGCGACGATAGCACGCCCGAGCGAGTCCGGGATTTGTTCAGGGAAATGTACTGAGCCCGACGAAGCCGTCCGCCGCTCGGGAAGGTCGCGCAGCGGCAGCAGATCGCATCGGGGCTCGTAGGGCGCCGCAGCAGGCGGAGGAACATTTTGCTTTCCTGGCCTTGAAATGGTGCTGCAAACATCCATTTACCCTCCCGTCACCATCCGCTCGGATGGTCAAAATGGACGTGCCATGCCTGACAATGTACGCGAATTGCGATCCCGGACTCCCGACACGGAGAAGATCACGATCAACCTAGGCTATGTCTATCTCGGCCAAGTCGATCTCATGGTGCAGGAAGGGTTCTACTCGAACCGCACCGATTTCATCCGGACCGCGATCCGCAACCAGCTCGAGCGGCACGCAGACGTGGTCAAGCAGTCAACGGCCCGCAAAAGCCTGGATCTGGGGCTGCGTAATTATGCCCGCGTCGATCTCGAACGGGCGCGGCGCGCCGGGGAGATGCTGCACATAAATGTTCTCGGCCTGGCGACCATCGATCAAGACGTCACGCCGGAGCTTGCTCGCGCCACAATTGCCTCGGTCTCGGTGCTCGGTGCCCTTCATGCCACTCCCGCGGTCAAGGCCGCTCTCGCCGACCGAACGAGATGAAACGATGCTGAATCCAGACATGGTTCGCGAAGCGACTCACCTCACACGCGCCGGCCAACTGGTCGAAGCCACTGCACTGCTGCAGCGAATGCTGCGCGGCGACGGCGGCCCCGCAGCGACAAGGGGAAATACTGTGTCTGTCGAGCCTGCGAGCCTTGAGCCGCCGACACTCGAGCTGAAGGCCAATGTCATCGAGGAGAGGGAGAGCGGGCCGTCCACGCAAGCCACGCCTGCAAAACGACACAAAGGCCTCGCGCCCTTCGGCGCCATGAAAGATCTCTCCGGGTTCGGCATGCCAGGTCCGGTCGGGCGCACTCCAATGTCCAAAGCGGATATTGCACCGGACGGCACAAGGTTCGTCTCTGCCACCTTCACCAACGCGGCGGGAAGTCGGACCTACAAGCTGTTCATCCCCAGCCGCACTCATGAAGGACCGCGTCCCCTCATCGTCATGCTTCACGGCTGCACCCAGTCACCGGACGATTTCGCCGCCGGTACCCGGATGAATTTTCTGGCGGACGAGCGGAATTGCTTTGTTGTCTATCCGGAGCAGCCACGCGGTGCCAACCATGCGAAATGCTGGAACTGGTTTCGCACGGGGGACCAGCAGCGGGATAGCGGCGAGCCTTCGCTGATAGCAGGCATCACCCGCACGATCATGCGGAATCATGATATCGATCCCAAGCGCGTCTACGCCGCAGGCCTGTCGGCCGGCGGCGCCGCCGCAGCCATCATGGGTGCGACGTACCCCGACCTATATGCCGCCGTCGGCGTCCACTCCGGCCTGGCCTGCGGGGCTGCCAGCGACCTTTCGTCTGCACTGGCCGCTATGCGGCAGGGCAGCGCTGGACCGACCGGGACGGCTGGCGTGTCGGTGCCGACCATCGTCTTCCATGGCGATCGCGACAGCACGGTGCATCCGAGCAATGCTGACCGTATCCTCCATGGGTCGGGCGAAGATGCGAGCCTGAGGACGAAGATTCTTCGCGGGCGAGTACCTGAGGGGCACGCGTATACCCGCACTATCCTCACCGATGGAGGTGGCTTGGACGTGTCCGAGCACTGGAGCGTCCACGGGGCCGCCCATGCCTGGTCGGGAGGCAGTCCTGCCGGGTCCTATACGGATCCGCGGGGGCCGGACGCGACTAGGGAGATGCTGCGTTTCTTCCTCGAGCATTCGCATGCAAGCTTCACGCGAAGATAGCGGCGGCCTGAATGTCCAGTGGCAGATGGCCGCTCCCACGAGCGCTGTTCGGCGAAGCTCGTCTACTCAGGAACCGGAGGAGGTATCACCGTCGCCTTTCCGGGATCTCGCGGCGGACGAGACCGAGCTGACCAGGTTCGTCCCAATGGTCTCCACGACGAAAACGAGTAGCTCGCGCGCTTTCGATCGACAGCAACAGGCGTCTGGAACGTAATTGGCGTTCCGGCTTTTTGCTCCGTGATAGTCGGAGGGAAGTGCGATGAAATCGATGAGCGCTCTCGCATTGGCAGTTGTTGTCTCGACAGCGACGGTCTCGGCTCAGCCGGTGCGATGGACCAAGTACACTATTCCTCAGACCGGCACCTCGATGGATTTTCCATCTTCGATCTTCACGGAAGGAGCTGGCAGACCCGACGGCTACGGGCAACGGTTCCGAACCGCCGACGGACGTGCCGACATCACGATCCAGGCCGCGCCCAACGCCGAGAACGATTCACCCGCGGCCTTTCTCGCCAAAAAGCATCCGCCTTCACGCATTCAGTACAAGCGAGTGACACCACGGTTCTTTGCGGTCTCCAGCTACAGGGGCGACAAGGTATGGTACAACCGCTGCAACTTCTCGGGGCAGCTGATCCATTGCGTGTTGATCGACTATCCCGCAGAGGAAGAGCACGCCTGGGACAACATCGTCACTCGCATGAGCCTGTCGCTGAGCGGAAGGTAGCCGTCCTGCAGGGATCCTAGAAGAACATCTCCGCACGTCCCTTTCACAGGGTGCTCAGGTCGTCCGGCACGTCGCCGAACACGCGGATGACCTTGGCCTCGGGACGACCTGATACTCGCCGAGCAGCGCAGGCGCACCGTCGAATCGCATACTGGCCCGACAGCACGTTAGCGGTGCGTTGACTCGCGACGCCCGACCTTGGGCGGCTCGAGCAGCACTTCCTTCAATCGGTCTCCGGCGGCGACGACGACAACGAAATTGAGCTTGCCGTCCTGCTTCATCAGTCCGCCAGCGAGCGCTTTTCCCTCCGCCGCTATCTCTGCGACCCGCACCGCATCCGACAGCTCCTGCTTGATCCATTTCAGGGCGACGAGGTTGGCGAGATCTTCTCGATCGAGTTCCTTCAATGATGATGCAATCTCGTGCTGCGACACGCTCCCGGTTCTCGCATCTATCACATTCTCGTAGATATGCTCGTTCTTGACCGTGCGCACGCGGTAGACGGGCGGACCGGATATCTCGAAGTTGACGTCAGCGGTCTTTGAGCCATCGTGCAAGCGCTCGGCGATCGTCATCGCCTGTTCTAGCGGCACGCGGGCGGTATGGAACTGCTCGAGCACACGGCGGATGGCCGCTTCGTCGACATTCTCCTGCGTGGCAGCGCTTTGCTGGGCCGCGTCGGATGGAGCCCGGGTGATGTCGGCCATCGCTCCCGTCCCGGTCAGGGCGGCGGAGCAAACCATGGCCCTCGCTGTGTGAAAGCGCCAGTAAATTCAAGGCAATCAATAATAGCGATAAGCATTCACGCGCGGCAAAGCCGAGCGGCGGCGCACGCAGTCGGAGGAGAGTGTTGCGCGCTATCTCGCTCTTCTTGCGACGCGCGCTGCACGCTCACATGACCGGCCACGTTAAAGATGTACGGAAACTGCGTCCTCCGCCATTCCCGTCGCATTAACGATGCGAATGGGAATCAAGGTCAACGTGCAGAGCGGAAACTTCGGTTTCAGCAAGCGGGTGCATTCGGCGCGAGCTTGCGGATCGTCATGTCTTCGATCATGCGCCGGCGCAACGGGCTCCTTGCCTCGTCGGTCATGGGGATGCTCCTGTTTTGAGTGAAGGTTGCGAACCCCTCATCTCAAGACAGGACGCCCCGTCGCGCTATCCTCTGAGCCGCGCTGCCAACGTAGTGCCCTACCGCGCGAGCGGTTTAGTCCTCTGACCCAAGTCGGACATGTCGCGATGCCTCGACTAGTCCGCTACTTGGACTTGACCGGCCGTCTATCGCCGATCAGAGTCAGGCCCTCGTACGATAGAACAGCGACCGGTGCTTGAGCATGACGAGCCTGTTGAACAGTTCAAGCCCAGCCAATTTTCCTAGCGAGCCTTCGGCGGCACTGGACGCGAGATTCTGCCAGGCTATGAATGCAGCGCCCGTCATGATTTGGGTCTCAGGTACGGATAAGCAATGCATTTGGTTCAACCGCCCGTGGTTGAATTTCACTGGCCGCGACATCCACGAGGAACTCGGCGATGGTTGGTTGGAGGGCGTTCATCCTGAGGATTTGGATCGCTGCCTCGAGACTTACCTTCGCCACTTTGATGCGCGGACGGATTTCCGGATGGAATATCGGCTCCGTCGCTATGATCAAACATATCGCTGGATTGATGACACCGGAATTCCGCGCTTTGCGCTGGATGGTTCTTTTCTGGGATACATCGGTTCGTGTACTGATGTTAACCAGCACAAAGAAGTGGTGAGCGAACTGAACAGCCATCTGGTCGAAATTGATGGATTGACGAGACGGGCGCGCGCGGCGGAGCTACAGAATTCAAAGCGCACTGCAGAGCTGGCCCACTTGAATCGCTTCAACGTGGCGGGCGAGCTTACTGCGACGATTGCACACGAACTGAGCCAGCCGCTCGCGGCCATTCTTGTCAACAGCGAGACGGCGATGTCGTTGCTTGATTCGTCGGCTTCGACTGTTGAGGAACTCAGGCAAATCCTGAGCGATATTCAACGAGACAATCAGCGTGCCAGCGATGTCCTACACCGCGTCCGTAGCTTTCTGAAAAAGGCGCCGTTCGAGCGCAAAAAAAACGATCTTAATGAAATTGTTCGAGATACGATCGGACTTTTGTCGCGGTTGGGCTCGCGAGAGACAGAGTTGGCCAGCGAGCCTACATTGGATGAGTTGCTTGTAAATTGTGATCGAACTCAGTTGCAGCAAGTCATCATCAATCTGATTCTGAACGCAATGGACGCGATGTCAGCCGTGCCTGCTGCCAACCGCAAGATTGTCATCACTACAGAGCGCGTCGAAAATTTTGCTGACGTTATCGTATCGGACACAGGGCCGGGCATTTCAGACGACATAGTAAAATTGGTGTTTGAGCCATTTTTCTCGACGAAGCCCGAAGGCATGGGAATGGGATTGTCAATTGTTCGCACTGTAGTGGAAGCCCATGGAGGTCAGATTTGGGCAAAGGCCAAGGCTGGGAATGGCGCCGATTTTCACGTCCGTCTACCGTTGTCAGGAACCTAGCGACATTACGCAGAGACGTCCGCTTCTGGTCCGTTGCTACCGTTGAACCGATGCCCCGTCATCTCGGTTCAGAGGGATCGACCGGAAGTTCGCAGTGGAGCGCTAGACCCATCGCTTTCGACCAAACTTGGACATTGATTGTAGCCTGAGATTGCCAGACATGCTTAAATAGCTTGAGCTGAACTGGTCCGAGGCGCCGTCGTGGACAAGGTGAACCTCCCACGCCGACTAGCGGCCGTTCTGGCGTCAGACGTCGCCGGTTACAGTCGCTTGATGGGTGCCGACGAGGAAGGCACGCTGACCCAGCTCAAAATCCTAAGGAAGATACTCGTTGATCCGACAATCGCTGCTCATCGAGGACGGATAGTTAAGACCACTGGGGACGGCCTGTTGGTGGAGTTCGCGAGCGTCGTCGACGCTGCGAGAGGTGCTGCTGAAATTCAGCACGCCATGGCAACGCAAAACGGCAGTGTGCCGGACGACAAGCGGATCGAGTTTCGCATCGGCATTCACGTTGGCGACATCATCATCGATGATGACGATATTTTTGGCGATGGCGTCAATATCGCGGCCCGTCTTGAAGGGCTCGCCGAGCCCGGTGGCATCTGCATCTCGGATGATGCACAACGTCAAATCCGCGGTAAAACGGATCTGGCCTTAGACGATATGGGTCCGCAGTGGTTGAAGAATATCGCCGAGGCGATGCGTGTTTGGCGGCTACGGATCAACAAGAGCTCGCTTCAACACCGACTGCCAGGGCGGGGGCTGTCGTCGCACAACTTCCCGCCCTTCCCGACAAGCCGTCTATCGCTGTGCTGCCGTTCCAGAATATGTCTGGCGATCCAGAACAGGAGTATTTTGCTGATGGCGTGGTCGAAGAAATCATCACTGCACTCTCCCGCTTCAAGACGCTATTCGTAATCGCACGCAACTCAACTTTTAGCTACAAGGGCCAGGCGTCGACATCAGGCAGGTGGGGCGTGAACTTGGCGTCCGTTACGTGGTTGAAGGGAGCGTGCGCAAGGCAGCAGGGACGGTTCGCATCACGGCCCAGTTGATTGACGCCGCGACGGGTGCGCACCTCTGGGCGGATCGTTTTGATGGTAAGCTGGACGACGTCTTCGCTCTGCAGGACAAGATAACCCAGGGCATAGTGATCGCGATTGCGCCGACCGTTCACAAGGCCGAGATCGATTTGGCCGCGCGGCGTCGACCAACCAGTCTCAGCGCGTACGACCTCTGTCTCCGGGCCGCACCGCATTTTTACGCGATGACCCTTGAGGGGCTTGCCGAAGCCCTCCAGCTGGCGCATCGAGCGTTAGAGATTGATCCCCGCTATGGCTTTGCCGCGTATATAGCCGGTACCTGTCATATCTTCGTCATAGCGCAGGGTTGGGCTCAAGACCTCAACCGCGAGGTCGAAGAAACGATGCGGCTTCTTTCGTTCGCGCTTAGCATCCACGAGAATGACCCAGACCTACTGGCCAGCGTCGGTGTTGCAACTTCTTACCTGACAGACGACTCTGCCACTGCCGCCGAAATGGTTGACCGCGCGGTAGCACTTAACCCGAATTCTGCCCTTGCTTGGAACCTGCGAGGGCAGGCTTACCTGTTTGGGGGACAGGCTGCTGAAGCCTTCGGAGTTTTGAACGGACCATTCGCCTGAGCCCCCTAGATCCCTCGCTTTACCTGGCGCTTGCGGGCATGGGGATTGCGCTAGTCGAGCTTCGGCGCTTCGACGAGGCGGTCGCGGTAGGCAAGAGAGCCGCTCGCCAGAACCAAACTTATGCGACGACTTATCGGTGCCTCGCATCAGCCCTAGCTCATCTTGGACGCCAGGCGGAAATGCAGAAGGTGGTTTCCCACCTGCTTGAGATCGACCCAAATTTCCGAATTTCTGAATGGGTGAAACGCGGCGCTCAGTGGCACAAGCACAACAAATGGTTGATTGAGCGCATCCGCAAAGCAGGACTGCCGGGATGATACTGCGCGACTTGCTGGACACCCGGCCCATTGCTTCCCGTTGACGCGGTGCCGCTCCATGTCGGTTTATAAGGACAACCGGAAGCTTTCAGCCAAGCGCTAGACCGCCGATTTTGACCGGAATGTATGGTCCGGCCGCGCGTTGCAAGAGGTTTCGTCAACTTGGCAGATGCGGTCTTGCATCAATGTATCCGGCCTCTGATTGGAGCGTGTTGTGCTCCGGGCCATCATGGATATCAGCGCGCATTCGAGCTAATTAGCGGACAGGCCTCGAACGGGCCATTCGGGTCACCAGTGTTCGCATGCGCCGGGAAGACCGATCCTCCATCGTTGTCTCATTCCTCTCGCAGACCTCGGCGGGTAAGGGATGTTGTTACGTCATCGAACGCTCCTCACTTCGCACTGTTCCTTTGTTCGTGCCTGGCGGCCGTTCCTTCGTCCCGGCCTGCGCGCGCCGACGCGCCGCGCGCAAGGGCCGTCAAGGCCGGCCGTAAGCAGGTCGGGACGCCATCTCATCGGTCTTGACGCACTCGAAGGCGCGCCCCCTGTTGAGAACCGCCCAGGCGATGCGGGCGAGCTTGTTGGCGAGCGCAATCGCCAGCACGTTGTGGTGCAATCGTTTCTTGGCGGCTTCGATCCAAGATTTGAGGCCATAGCGCTCCCAACCCTTGACCTTGACCAGCACAACCCACGCGGCCTGCACAAACAGCGCGCGCAGGTAGCGATTGCCGCGCCTTGATATCTTGCCGAGGATCGTGCGGTCGCCGGTCGATATCTGCTTCGGCACCAGTCCAAGCCAGGCGCCGAAGTCGCGGCCTTTCGAGAACACGTCTCCAGTGCCGATCGCGGCCACCATCGCGCTCGAGATGATCGGGCCAATGCCAGGCACCGTCATCAGTCGCTCGCAGCCTTTGTCTTGACGAGCCAATGCTTCGATCTCGCTGGAGAGGTCCTCGATACGCTCATCCAGCCGGCGCCAGTCGCCCGCCAGATCCTCGATGATGCGCAACATGCGAGGCGAGAGCACATCGGTGCGCGTCGCGAGGATACCCGGCAACTCGGACCGCAGGGAGCGCAGGCCTTGCCGCAGCGCGATGCCCCGCTCCAGCAGGAACGCACGGATCTGATTGATGACGCCGGTGCGCTGACCGACTAATCGCTCGCGCACGCGGTGCAGCGCCTGCAGGTCGAGCTGGTCGGCGGTCTTGGTTGCGACGAACTTCATGGTCGGGCGTTGGACCGCCTCGGCGATGGCTTCCGCATCTCGGAAGTCATTCTTCTGTCCCTTCGAATAGGGGCGCACGTATTTCGCCGGCATCAAGCGGGCGTCGTGGCCAAGCATTTGCAGCTTGCGACTGAGGTGATGCGCGCCGACGCAGGCCTCCATGCCGATCAAACACGGCGGCAGGTTGGCGAGCCGCGTTTCCACCTGGCCGCGCGACCACTTCTGCCGCAGCACGATGCCGCCGCGCTGATTCTGGCCAATGATGTGGAACGAGTTCTTGCCGATATCGATGCCGATGACGGCGGGCGAAGTGTCGAGTTTCTGAGACATGGCGTGCTCCTTGTCTTGGGCGCCCCTTGCCAGCTTATCCTGCTGGCAGGGCCGGAGCACGGCCGGACCATTCCATTAGCGGACCTCAATTTGTTCTCGTTGGCGTGCGGTGTTTCGTCAGTCCTTGAATGTCGGCTCGGCACATCCGCCGCAAACCCACGGGAAGGCCCAATCGGCAGTCAGTCTCGCGCTCTCGGGAATATATCGGCTCCAAACTGAGGCCTTGATCGGGTTGATGGAGCGCCAGACTACGTCGAATGTCCCAGCGGAATTGATTCGGCCGATCATTGCGGGCTTCGAGAGATGGTGATTGGTGTTCATCATGATCTCAAAGCCGCTCGGTGCCTTAATCCTCTGACCGTACATCGCCTGCCGGACGGCATCGATGTGGGTCGTGCCAGCCTGTCTCACCGCCTGTGTCCACATTCGAAAGCCGATGAAGGTTGCTTCCATCGGGTCGTTCGTCGTCTTGTCCCGTTGCTCGCTGAAGTCCGTCCACATTTTCACGAACGAATCGTTTTCTGGCGACGTGATGGACTGGAAATAATTCCATGCTGCGAGCTGGCCAGCCAGGTCACTGGCGCCAACCTGGAGCATTTCGCGGTCTCCGACCGACAGCGCCATCACCGGAAGGGAGCCGGCGTTCACCTGTTGCGCGATCAGCTCTCGGTAGAAATGCGTGTTGGCTTCTCCGTTGATGGTCGATATCACCGTGGTCCGTTTCCCTTCCGAACCGAAGGCCTTGATCCTTGTGACAATCTCCCGCCAGTCGGAATGCCCGAACGGCGTGTAGATCGTTGTGATATCCTCGGGTGCGACCCCTTGGTTAGCGAGATAGGCGATCACGATCTTATTAGTGGTCCGGGGATAGACATAGTCGGTTCCGAGCAGAACCCACCTGCGAACCTGCCCCCCTTCCTTGCTCATCAGGTAGCGGACGGCAGGAATTGCCTGTTGGCTTGGCGCGGCTCCGGTGTAGAAGATGTTTTTCGAACTCTCTTCACCCTCGTGTTGTACCGGATAAAACAGAAGGCCATTCAACTCTTCGAAGATCGGAAGAACCGACTTCCGGGATACCGACGTCCAGCAGCCGAATACGACCGCAACCTTCTCCTTCACGAGCAACTCGCGGGCTTTTTCGGCGAATACATCCCAGTCCGACGCCGGGTCCACGGTGATCGGCTCAAGCTTCTTGCCAAGCAGCCCGCCCTTTTTGTTCTGATCCGCGATCATCATCAGGACCGTGTCCTTTAGGACGGCCTCGCTGATTGCCATGGTGCCGGACAGGGAATGCAAAATGCCAACCTTGATGGTGTCATCAGCGGCGCGAGCAGTCGAAGCGGCGAAGTACAGGCAGAGCGCGAACAACGTCCCCGCCATTCGAGAGATCGGCGTGCCCTTCATGTCGATGCCCCCGTGAGTTCAAAGATACTTGTTTCCCTGGTCATACCCTTGGCGACCACGGCATCAAGGGCCCGGAACTTGAAGAGACCGCCAACCCGCCGATACACATTCTCGCTAACAAGGATCGTTGTCCCGGTTTCCTTATTCAAACCTTCGAGCCGCGCCGCAAGGTTAACCGTGTTGCCCAGCGCGGTATAGTTCATGCGCTCGGTCGATCCGACATTGCCAACCACGGCCTCACCGACATGAATGCCGAACCTCGTCGTGAACGGCTTCAGCCCCTCGGTCTCGAACTCGAGGTTAAGCTGTTCGCCTGCGGCCTTGGCGGCAAGCGCCGCTCGGCAGGCGCGCGCGACGTGATCAGGTTGCGGGTGCGGCGCATTCCAGAACACCATGACAGCGTCGCCGATGAACTTGTCGACCGTCCCTCCCTCAGCGAGGAAAGCCGCCGTCAGCACCGAAAAGTACCGCGACGTCTGCCGCATGAGCACGTCAGGATCGGCCGTCTCCGCAATGGTCGTAAAGCCTTGAACGTCAGTGAAAACCAACGTGATCTCCTGCTTCACGCCGCCGAGCTCGGTCGAGATGGAATTGTCGATCAACCCGCGAACAATCTCCTTGGGGACGAAATGAGCGAACGACCATATCGCCCGCTGCGCGAGATTCATTGTACTCCCGAGCGCGTGGATTTCCTTGATGTAAGAGGTCACCGGCACGAGTTCGGGTTCGGCCAGTGTCTGCAATTGGCGCGCCTGCGTGGTGATACGCTGGATGGACCGGGACATTTGGCTGCCGAACATCCAGACGACCGGAATGAAGGCCACGCCAACCAGGGTCGCCAAAACGAGACCGTTGAACTGCAGCCTGCGGACGTTCTGGACGAAGTCATCCTGGGCCGCGAGCAGCAATATGCTGCCGCTATAGCCTTCGCCGAGCGCGAACTTGGTCACCCTAAAGAGGAAACTGCCCGTTCCGTCGTCAATGTTGCCCTCGTAGTTGTCCTTATTGTAGGAGCCGCGGATCACAGAGGCCACAGTTCCTGTATTTAGCTCGTCGATGCTGGGCAATGACGATCGGGTCGGGTGCGTCATTGCGCCCGTAATCAGATCTGCATATTCCGGGTGGGCGATCAGCGATCCCGCCTGATCGAAGATCATGACGGTGCCATGCTCACCCGGTCGCTGGGCCTGGACAAAGTTGCTGAAACTGTCGAGCTTGAGGTCGGCGGCGATCACACCCGGCACCTTTCCGCGCAGCGGCGCGCTGACGGTGATGACCGGCGCTCCTATGCTGAAAGAGAGATATGGTTCTGAAATATGGGGCCGGTCCGCCTGCATTGTCGCCCAATACCAAGCACGTTGGCGAGCGTCGTAGCCGTACTTCCACACATCGATCTCATCGATCTCATTGCCTTGCTTATCCTGAAAAATTCGTCGCAACGGCAACTCGCCTCCCGCGGCCGGGCGAATCAAGCTGATCGCAACGTCCGCATTGGCAGGCGCGCGCAAGCGCTCTCGCTGCTCCTCGGTAAGGTCCCTGATGCGTCGAACCTGCAACCAGGCGCCATTGCCGAAGCCGGCATAGATGCTGTCCATCTGCGGCATCTCCTGCAGGGCAGCCTTGAACAGCGGAACAGCACGGCCAGTCTCGCTTCGTTCATTCGAGTCGGCAACACTTGAACTGGTGGCCAGTACATTGACCAGGGATGAAATCGAGGAGAGTTCACCTTGAAGACGCCCGAGGACCTTGGCGCTGGTTGCATCCATGTAGGCAGACGCGGCTTCCTTGGTGGCAAAACGCAACGAATGTAGCTGAATGGTGATCAGCAGCGCCGTCAGCGCGACGATGAACGTCATCACCGCAAACGTGATGGAAGTCCGGAATGTGAGCATTCGAGTTTGGCTTGATCTTCCATTCATCCGGGTCACTCTCACAACATGCACTTCGCGCCCGGCATCTGGCTCAACGCTCGCGTCAGCGCCCAGCTAAATGCGACGGTCAACACGAATCCGATGGGTGCTTTCACGGTCACCGGCCAATTGAAATCGAACAGCTAATATTGCACTACAGTGCGATAGTGCACCAGGAACATGCCGTCGGCATCAGACTGCATCGGGCGCGGTCGAGCGACGGGTTTCGTGCCTTGGGCTTGGGCACAGCCTCCTTTCCGCGACTCCTGAATTGGAGATGGATGTCATTTGTGCCCCTCCGATTGCGAGGGATCGGTGCGGCCAGAACAAAATGCGGCAAAGCCGAAAGTTCTGGCGTTGCTCGATCATCTCACTTCCAGCCAAGCGGATCGATTAGAGTTCAGATTTCACCAGTAATCGGAAAGGCGCGACAAGGCAGTGTGGAGGCTGCAAGATGCGGCCTGAGACTGCAGGGTGCGATGCGGTATGATTTCGACCTGCGAATGGGTGCAGCCAGCGGCCGCCTTCGTCAAGGCGGAGCGAACGTCACCCCTTGAGTTTGACATAGCCGGTTTGAGCCAGAAAGGACCTCCGCCCGAACGGCCCGCGCCAAATGGTCGCGAGGTATTCTCATTATGTCCGCCGTCCGCCTCCGGGCCGTCTCGGGCTGGTGGTCGTCCCTGCTACGTCAGGCGCGGATCACTGATGATGAATTGGCGTGATTGTCCTAGCGATACGCTGAGAGGCCCGCACAGCGCTCGCCGCAAGCCAGCTTGCCAAGTATCTGCATTGTGCGAGTATGTAGACGCAAAGCTCAGTCTTCAATCTGGGCAATCGGAGGAGTAGTACGTGAGCGACCTGCATCCGGCTGCGCCTCATCATCTACCAGGCTTCATCACCGCTCCAGGTGACACCGATATTATTATGGTGGTTGTCGGCATTCTTCTTGTCGGCGCCGTTCTGCTGGTTGGCAATTTTTATCTGCACCTGCACACGATGCCGGAGCGGATGGCCCACAAGTCGCAGAAGTTTCAATTCGAAATCGTGGCCGTGCTGGGACTGCTGGCGCTGTTCACGCATAATCACCTATTCTGGGTGATTGGCTTGTTCCTCGCCATGATCGACTTGCCGGACTTCAGCACGCCGCTGCGGAAGATCGCCGGAGCAGTCGAAAGAATGGCCGGTGTTGCGCCGGAGCCGGACGCTACCGAAGCGCCGAATCTTACTGCGGCTCATACAGTGCCAGACGTGGCGAAGACTAGCGCTTCCGTCGACGAGATCAAGAACAGGATCGAGCGCGATTTCAAGCGGGGGAGGCCGGGCAATGCTTGAACTCCTCCTCTGCGCCACCTTCACGATCCTTCCGGACTATCTCTATCGTCGTTATCGGCAGGGCAAGCGCTTCGGGCACGAAATCACGCTCTATTCGGTCTGGTTCGAACTGCGATTTGGCATTATCGCCTGCCTGATGCTTACGGTCTCGCTCATCACGATCATCTTCTATTTTCATCCGTCGACCTCGTCGGCGACGTTGTTCTATCGGACTGTCCCGATCATGACCGAAGTCAACGGCCGGGTTGCCGAGGTTCACGTCGACGTCAGTGCGGACGTCAAACGAGGTGATCTGCTTTTCAGACTCGACAGCGCCAAGCAGGAAGCGTCGCTCATGACGGCCAAGCGCAAGATCGCCGAAATCGACGCCGCCATGCTGGCCGCGCAGGCCGATGTCATGAAGGCGGAAGGCCAGCTTCAGGAGGCAAAGGGTTCGCTGCAGCAGGCTCAGGACGAACTCGATACCAAGACTGAATTGCAGAAGCGCAACCCCGGAATCGTTCCGCAGCGCGACATCGAAAAGCTCGGTGTGGCCGTTGCGGGTCGCCAGGGCACTCTAGACGCGGCGACCGCTTCCAAGCAATCCGCGACGACGCGGCTGAGCGCTCTGCTACCGGCGGAGAAGGCAAGCGCCGAGGCCGCATTGGCCGAAGCGCAGGTCGATCTGGACAAAACCTTCATTCGGGCCGGCGTCGACGGGCGGGTAGAGCAATTTGGACTGAGGCCAGGTGACATCGTTACGCCAAACATGCGCACGGCCGGCGTCCTGATCCCGCAGGGTGCAGGACGGCGTGCGCTCATGGCAGGCTTTGGGCAGATCGAGGCTCAGGTCATGAAGGTCGGAATGGTGGCCGAAGCCACCTGCATCTCCAAGCCGTGGACGATCATCCCGATGGTGGTGACCAGTGTGCAGGACTACATCGCGGCGGGGCAGTTCAGGGGCGGCGAACAACTGATCGAGGCGCAGCAGGTCGCGCGGCCCGGCACCATTCTCGTTTTCATGGAGCCAATCTTCAAGGGCGGGCTCGAGGGCGTGACACCCGGCAGCAGTTGCATCGCAAACGCCTACACCAGCAATCACGATGTGATTGAGGGCAAAAGAGACCGGCGCCCTCAAGCGCTTTGCGCTACACGGGGTCGATGCCACCGGCATTGTGCACGCCATGCTGCTACGCATTCAGGCGCTCGTGCTGCCTGTCAAGACCTTGGTGCTGAGCGGCCATTGAGGGCGTTTTAGAAGCTGCTCGATAAGCAGCCGCGATCAAGAAGTGTCTTCGATACTGCTTCTGGGCCAGGCCGTGTCACAGCCGGGTCCTAAGCTGATTCATTCCGAGCGTCGGCAGGACCCCGCATTCTGCCCGAAAACGGAAGCGGTGACCTCGCACCTATTTAATCTGCGTCCGCGAAGCCGCCGCTTTCGAAATGGCTTCAGCAAGAGAGCCTGCGAAACGGCTTGCGCAGACAAGCGATGGAGCCGGCATCCATCGCCCTGTTGCAGGTATGCTCGCGGTCGTTTGCGCTCATGAAGATGACGGGATACTTCGATCCTAAGGCCGCAAACCGGCGCTCCAGCTCCATGCCAGACATTCCCCCGAGGTGCATATCAAGCAGCAGGCACGTTGCTGTCGCTACACTGCCGCTCTCACGCGCTAAAAGCCGGACCAAGCTCTTCAACAGAGCCGGATCGTCATCAACCACGATCACGAGCGTGCGATGCGCCATCATATTGGTGCCGGACCCCGTATTATCATGGCTCCAGGACGACCGGAATCCTTGATCTCGGTCAATGGCAATGAACTGATGATGAAGAGAATCGCCGCCCGTGAAGCCCAAGAGAAGTCTCAAGGCGCGAGCACGGAACTTCCGCTCCTGGCCCAAATGCGAAGTGCACGATTTCCGCTATTTGGGTCGCTATCGGAGGAAACTGGCGTCGCACACAATCCGCGGGCGGTCCTACTGCGCTAGAAATCCGAACGCGACAACCAGTGCCACCATGCTCGCGAAAATCAGCAGTGCCGGGAGGGATTTTCGGGTCATTGGTCTTGTCGAATGGCGCGCAGCCGATTGACGGGGTTGAGGTCTAGGCGGTCTTTGGGACCGCACGACTTTGCCCTCTGTCGTTGGCGTCCGAGCCTTTGGTTCCGGTGCTGCGCCTACGCCTCCCATCTCGCTGTAATAAGCGCTGTAGACCTCGCGAACGGCGAGGGCTGTGGACTGGGCCTCGCTCATTGTCTCGAGCCGAGTTCGATAGTTAGTCAGAAATCTTTGAGCGCTGGACGGCAGGTCATCGAAACCACCGAGCTTGGCCATCATGAGCCAGGTGGCAAAATCCGCCTCAGCCTTCGTGCGCGCTTTCTTGGCGATACTGGCGTTGGAGCTAGAGGACATGGTGGTCCGACTGGTTTGAACCCGGCCGCGAAGCTGTTCATCGACACCATCCGCGCGGCGGGGGGCAGGCAATTGGCAATCCACTCACAGTACCGGGAAAGTTCAAACGCGAACCTTACCAACTAGTCGGCTCCTGGCCCAGTTGAACAGGACTGAGCAGGCTAACTAGGTAGGGCTCACCTCTGCAGATGCCCAACCGCAGTAGCTATCAAACTCGTGGTCCAGTTCGACTCCAACTAGCACGCTCTGGATGCATGCTCTGCGACGCACCACACGAACAGTGAGCGTGGAAACAGCGTCTGCAGGCCGATGCTTTAACGTCTGCGGATGTCCACTCCTCTACAGTGCACTACGCAAAGAACTGGAATCGCATCGATTTCACTGTAGCGTCGGAACGTGGGCGTGAATTGCTACGGCCACTTATTACAAATAGGCCGGCTTCTCCATGGCTTCGCTCGTTATCCCAAATACGACATGATCTTCCCCAGCGATAGTTCACCTTACTGCCAAGGGGGGACGACCTTGTTGGTCCTATGCCAGCGCGGATCGCAGTCCATATGCCAGCTTGAAATCTTGTTAACGTCTACGGCAGGATGCCGCTCGGAAATCGGTGGAGCCCGACGTCTGATCGGGAACGGAACATTCGCGAACGCGCCTAGCAGCTATGGATTGGAAGCGGCTGTGAGCACGGTAAAGCCTAGATTCATTGGCTAGACGCTCAGCGCGAGGTTGTTGCAGGTGCGCTCGGAGGTGTCGCTCGTGTGTCGAATGGCGCGGCCGGCAAGTTGAAGACGAAAGCCGCCGCGCCTCGGAAAAAACGGCGAGGAGCCTAGCAGTCTGCTGAAAAACCCCCTCGCCAGGGAGGGGGACTTGATGATTCACTTTATCATCTCGAATCGGCGGAGACGATCATGCGCGGCAGGTTTACGGATCAGGGCGGCCTGTTTTCGTACATCGCGCCGGATAAACGTGTGCCAGCGAACCATCCGCTGCGGAAGGTCCGGGAACTTGTCCGGGATGTTTTGAGTGATTTGAACCGCAGCCTTGGAAAGCTATACGCCAGCGAGGGACGTCCTTCGATCCCTCCGGAGCAATTGCTGAGCGCCTTGCTGCTGCAGGTGTTCTACGGCATCCGCTCGGAACGCCAGCTGATGGAGCAACTGGACTACAATCTTTTGTATCGCTGGTTCGTGGGACTGTCGCCGGACGATCCGGTCTGGGACCCGACCACCTTTACCAAGAACCGGGAGCGGCTGCAGAACGGCGATGTGTTCACGAAGTTCATGACCAGGCTTCTGAACCATTCTCAGGTCCAGCCGCTATTGTCGGACGAGCATTTTTCGGTGGACGGAACGCTGATCGAAGCCTGGGCTTCGCAGAAGAGTTTTCGCCCCAAGGACGGCAGCGGCGACGATGATGACGGCGCCAACTTCCATGGCCAGAAACGCAAGAACGACACCCATGCGAGCACCAGTGACCCGGACAGCAGGCTTTATCGCAAGGCGGCCGGACGGGAGGCCAAGCTTTGCTATATGGGCCACGCCACCATGGAGAACCGGCATGGGCTGGCGGTGGCCGGCAGGGTCACGCATGCCAATGGCACCGCCGAACGCCGGGCTGCGGAGGTCATGCTGAAGGCGAGACGCAAAGCCGCAGGTCGCCGCATCACGGCTGGTGAGGACAAGGCGTACGATACGGCCGATCATGTCGCCAATCTTCGCGCCATCGGCGTGACGCCGCATGTGACACAGAACCAGGCCATCACCAAAACCGGCAAGAACCGTAACAGCGCGATCGACGAACGAACCACGCGGCATCCGGGATACGGCATGTCGCAATCGCGCCGGGCGATGGTCGAGTGCATTTTCGGATGGGGCAAGCAGCATGGCACCATGCGCAAGACCAAACATCGGGGCATCGCTCGCGTCGCCGCCGACTTCCTGCTTAATCTGATCGCCTATAACCTGATCCGAATTCCCAAACTGCTCGCCGCATAGCCACCCCGCGCCGGGGCACACTCAATACCAAGCTCGAAATTACATCCAACTCTACCGCGCCGCTCCAAAAACGACCGGCGGAAAATGAAAATTCTCCATTTCAAGGTTTTTCAGCAGACTGCTAGTGCTTAACGCGCCTCTTGTCCGGAGCGCGTCCGGCGCCGAACCAAGGAAACACGAACTCAGTTCGTCAGGCGGGCTCGTGAAAGCCGGGCAGGTTGAGCGATCGTCGGGCTTAAGAAAGTCCGGAGGAAGAAAACCGCTTCTCTCGCAATTAATTAGATGATATTAAAATTAAATTGAATATTTTGCAAATGTTTCTTCAGGGGGCGCCATTTGAACACCCCATTGCAACCGAACTTCGAAGCTGCGGGGTCTGAGTTAGCGTGGGGTCCTTCAGTTTGCTGGAGCCTGGCCCAGCCAACACGGTGATCATTTCCGATGCGCATCTCATGTTCTCGGGCGAGTATGCACGCTCGGGCCATGATCTCATTATCTCGGATCTCGACCAACGTGTCACAATCCAAGGTTACTTTCACGGTGAAAAGCGCGCCTCGCTCATTTCGGCAGACGGTGCGCTACTCGATCCAAGAGTGGTAGAAGCGCTAACCGGCTATCAAACCTTTGCTCAAGCTGCCGGAAATGCGGCGTCGGCTGCAAAGGTGATTGGTCATGTCGCCACTGTAACGGGAAGCGCCAGCATCGTTCGCAATGGCGTTACTATCGAGGCAAATAATGGAGACGTCGTCTATCAGAACGACGTCGTGCAAACTGGAACTAGCTCGACAATTGGTCTGGTTCTGATTGACGGCTCAACGTTCAATCTGAGTGCCAACGCTCGGTTTATGTTGAATGATTTAGGTTATGAAGAGCAGAATAGTGCGAGTGGTACCTTGGTCGGTCTGACTAGTGGTTCCAATCATGCTCTTTTCACACTTGTCCAAGGCGCGGCCAGTTTCGTAGCAGGCCAGGTCGCCAAGACCGGCGACATGCAAGTTGCAACGCCTTCTGCTGTGATCGGAATCCGCGGTACAGCAGTCATTCTCAACGTCGATGCGGTGGATGGGCAGGTCTCGATCTCCGTTGCCGATCAGCACGATGGGCAGGTTCATTCAGTCCAGGTCTTCAAATGCGTTCCAGCGAGCGTACTTCAAGGCGCTTGTGTTGCGGGAGATGCGATCGGGATAATTACCAGCAATGGTCCATCGCTGACCGTAACGCCAGCTGCCAATTTTGAGGTGATCACCCAAGACGTCAGCAAGAGCCAGAGCCAAGTTGCTCAGGAATTCAGCGCATTTCAGCAGGTGTTGACGACCTACGACATCGGCAAACAGCTTGCGCCGAACACTCCGTCACCCAGTGACGGCAAGCGAGGCGATGTCGATACGAAGACGCTGCAGAAGTTCGCTGGAAGTCCGCCAGCCTCGCCCACCGAGGCCTCGACTACCGTCATTGCAGACGATGTGAAGGGTCAGGCTAGTGGTGGATCGATCACTCCTACTTCTGTGACGCTCGCTTCTATCACAGGAGGTTCTGCGTCAACAACGAAGCCGGCTGTCTCTTTGGACAACACGCAAGCTTTTGTCCCGATTTCGTTCCGACCTATAGTTATCGATAGCGCAGGAGGTTCAGTCAACCAAGGCAATCAGACGATCAGCGGAACTGTTGATCCGACCCTCGTTGGGTCCACTCTGACGCTGTACGACACCCTATGATGGCGTCACTACGCAAATCGGAGCGGTTACCGTTGGTTCTGGCGGCGTTTGGACTAAGACGGTCACTCTGGCGGGTGATGGCGACCACAGCATCGTGGCCTCTAACCCTAGCACTAATCTCAAGACGAGCGCGCCCGTTGTTTTCACGCTAGACACGACGGCACCGACGGTCGCGATTACCAGCGCCGGGGGTCCGATCAACCAGGCGAGCCAGACCATCACCGGTTCGGTGGACGTAGCCGATGCCGGCGCCACCGTGACGATCCTGGACGGCACCACCCCGATCGGCACCGCCATCGTGCGGGGCGACGGCAGGTGGAGCAGCACGGTCACACTGAATCAGGGTAGCAACTCGCTGACAGCCAAGGTGAGCGATGCCGCCGGCAACACCGCAACCAGTGCCGCGGTGGTCTATATGCTCAGCAGCACCGGCCCGACGGTTGCGATCACGACGATCGAGGGCGGCGACAATCTGATCAACGCATCGGAAGCCGCAGGCGGCATCCAGGTCAGCGGCACCGCGGAGATCGGCTCGACCTTGACCGTCAACGGTGCGGCGGTGACGGTGGACGGGGCCGGTCACTGGATCACCTCGATCACACCTGCCGGCCAGGGCGCCTTCGTTGTAACGGCCATAGTGACCGATACGGCCGGCAACACGGCTTCGACGTCGACGGCACTGAGGGTCGACACGATAGCGCCGACCATCACGATCTCCAATGCCGGCGGACCGACGAACCAGGCGAACCAGACCATTGCCGGTACGGTCGATGTGGCCGATGCCGGCGCCACCGTGACCGTCTATGACGGCAGCACGCCGGTGAAGACAGCCGTCGTGCAGGGCGACGGCAGCTGGAGCGCACTCGTCACGCTCGGTAACGGCAGCAACTCGCTGACGGCCAAGGTGACCGATCTTGCTGGCAATACGACGACCAGCAACGCCGTTGTCTACACGCTCAGCACGACCGGCCCGGCAGTGACGGAGCATCTGACCTCCGATACCGGGTCTTCGGCGCTTGACCAGATCACTTCGAACCCTGCGCTGACCGGGACGGGCCTGGCAAACACCACGGTGCACTTCACCATCGATGGTGTTGTCAGCTCCACCACTGTGACGACCGACGCGCAAGGGGCATGGTCGTTCACACCGAGCGGTCTCGCTGATGGGCTGCATACCATCGTGGCAAGCCAGACGGACACGTTTGGCAATACGGGCAGCGCCTCGCTGATCTTGACGCTCGACACCACGGCTCCGTCCGAGGCGCTGGCGATCACGGCGATCAACCAGGACACCGGCACGGCCGCGGACTTCATCACCAGCGACACCACGCTGACGGTCTCCGGCAGCAATGGCGCGCTGGGCTCTGGCGAGAAGATCCAGGTCTCCCGCGATGGCGGCGCCACCTGGGCGGACGCCACGCAGTCGACGGCGACGAGCTGGAGCTATCTCGACCCGGCAACGCATGCGACCAGCTTCAGCTACCAGACCCGGATCATCGACACCGCCGGCAACATCGGCACCACCGCCAGCCAGGCGGTGACGATCGATACGATAGCGCCGACCATCACGATCTCCAATGCCGGCGGACCGACGAACCAGGCGAACCAGACCATTGCCGGTACGGTCGATGTGGCCGATGCCGGCGCCACCGTGACCGTCTATGACGGCAGCACGCCGGTGAAGACAGCCGTCGTGCAGGGCGACGGCAGCTGGAGCGCACTCGTCACGCTCGGTAACGGCAGCAACTCGCTGACGGCCAAGGTGACCGATCTTGCTGGCAATACGACGACCAGCAACGCCGTTGTCTACACGCTCAGCACGACCGGCCCGGCAGTGACGGAGCATCTGACCTCCGATACCGGGTCTTCGGCGCTTGACCAGATCACTTCGAACCCTGCGCTGACCGGGACGGGCCTGGCAAACACCACGGTGCACTTCACCATCGATGGTGTTGTCAGCTCCACCACTGTGACGACCGACGCGCAAGGGGCATGGTCGTTCACACCGAGCGGTCTCGCTGATGGGCTGCATACCATCGTGGCAAGCCAGACGGACACGTTTGGCAATACGGGCAGCGCCTCGCTGATCTTGACGCTCGACACCACGGCTCCGTCCGAGGCGCTGGCGATCACGGCGATCAACCAGGACACCGGCACGGCCGCGGACTTCATCACCAGCGACACCACGCTGACGGTCTCCGGCAGCAATGGCGCGCTGGGCTCTGGCGAGAAGATCCAGGTCTCCCGCGATGGCGGCGCCACCTGGGCGGACGCCACGCAGTCGACGGCGACGAGCTGGAGCTATCTCGACCCGGCAACGCATGCGACCAGCTTCAGCTACCAGACCCGGATCATCGACACCGCCGGCAACATCGGCACCACCGCCAGCCAGGCGGTGACGATCGATACGATAGCGCCGACCGCCGCGGCGATCGGTACGGTGACGGATGATGTATCGCCGCTGACGGGTTCAGTTGCCGAAAACGGCTTCTCGAACGACCCGACACTAACGGTTGCAGGTACTGCGGAAGCCGGCAGCACGGTGACCCTGTACGACACCGACGGCACGACCGTGCTTGGCACGGGCATTGCGGTCGGCGGCAGCTACTCAATTACGACAGCGGGCCTAAGTCAGGGCAGCCATACGCTGACGGCCAAGGCAACCGATCTGGCAGGGAATACGGGTGTAGCCTCAAGCGCATTTCGTGTCGCGGTGGACGCCTTGGCGCCAGCGGACATCATATTGTCAAACACGAGTGTCGCAGAAAATAGTGCGACAGGAACGGTGGTCGGTTCCCTATCGGAAGTTGATCCGGGTGGTACCGGGACAGCGACCTTTTCGCTGTTGGACAATGCCGGTGGCCGGTTCACAATCAGCGATGGCAATCTGTTGGTGGCCGGGAGCCTTGACTACGAGATGGCCCAATCGCACCAGGTCAGCGTGCGGGTCACCGATGCAGCCGGCAATATCTTCGACAGAGATCTCACCGTCGCTGTCCTCGACGTGGCTGGTGTCACGGTGATTGGTGACGCTGGCGCCAACGTGCTTATAGGGACAATTGAGACCGATACTATCTTCGGGTTTGCCGGGAATGATCGGCTGCAGGGGCTTGGGGGTAACGACAGTCTGGACGGTGGCGCCGGGTTTGATCGCGCGGTTTATGCGGATGCGACTGGCTCGGTCACCGTAAACCTTGCGGCTGGAACCGGCTCCGGGGCCGGGGTCGGCAGCGATACGCTCATCAGCATTGAAGCCGCCGTGGGCGGGGACTTTGCCGACACGTTCGATGCGACCGGCTTTACGGGATCAAGCACCCAGCCCGGTGTGGCCTTGGGCCAAAGCGCTTTCGAGGGCCGGGGCGGCGACGACGTGATCACCGGCCGCATCAACGATCTGGGTCAATCGTTGACGCGGGTTGAGTATCTCAGCGCCTCGGCTGCGGTGACGGTCGATCTTGCCGCCCGCACAGGGCAGGGCACGGCGGCCGGCGATGCGGCCAATGTCGGCCACGACACGTTCACCAACGCATTGCAGGGCGTGTATGGGTCGGCCTACGGCGATACGATCTACGGCAGCAACAACGCCAACTTCACGTATGAAGTCTTTGAAGGTCGCGGTGGCAACGACTATATCGACGGCCGTGGCGGTTACGATATGGTCGCCTACAACAACGACGTGGCGACCACGTCGAGTATCACGATCAATCTTGCCGCCGGAAGCGTGGTTGGCGATTCCACCATTGGCACCGACACGCTCAGTGACGTGGAGGCGGTGCGGGGTACCAACTTCGACGATACTTTCGACGCGACCGGCTACGGCCTTGCCGGCGCCCTGAACGTCTCTTCGACCAACGGCAACTTCAACGACTTTGCAGGCGCAGGCGGCAACGATACCATCATCGGCAACGGCAACACGCGCCTTAATTACTCGATCGCGCAGGCCGCCGTTACGGTTGACCTTCAGATCACCGCCGGCACGGCCATCACGGTGGCCGGCAGTGCCACTGGCGCGACCGAGGGCACCGATACCTTCACCGGCGTCAACGCCGTTCAAGCCTCGGTCTTCGCCGACACGCTGCTGGGCAGCAGTTACAACAATACGTTCACGGGCCTGGGGGGAGACGACTACATCGACGGCCGCGGCGGGTTCGATACGGCAAGTTACAACAACCTGAACACGGTGACGGGCGGGGTTGTCGTCAACATGGCGGCTGGCACGGTGACGGGCGATGCCTCGAGCGGCACCGATACGCTGCGCAACATCGAGGGGGTTCAGGGCACCGGCTATATCGATACCTATGATGCCACCGGCTATGGCCTGGCAGGCGCGCTGAACGTCTCGACCAGCAACGGCAACTTCAACCAGTTCGAGGGCCTTGGCGGCGATGACATCATCACCGGCACCGGCAACACCCGGGTGCTCTACAGCAATGCCACCGGCGCGGTCACGATTACGATCGGGGCGGGAGGCGCAGGTTCGGCGTCAGGCGATGCCTCGACCGGCCACGACAGCTTCACCGGCGGCGTTAACAGCGCGTTCGGTAGCAACCTTGCCGACATCTATAATGCAAGCGGGTTCAATGCCGGCTTCAACTCGTTCCAGGGCAACGGCGGCAACGACACCATCACCGGCAACGGCTCAACTCAGATTCAGTACAGCAATGCCACCTCGGGCGTGACGATCGATCTGATCGCAGGTACGGCCATCGGCAACGGCTCGGTCGGAACGGACACCATCACGGGCGGCGTCAACTCCGTCCTTGGATCCAACTTCAACGATGTGATTTCTGGGACTAACAATGCGACCGTCACCGACGTCTACTTCGGCGGCGGTGGTAACGACACGCTAAACGGCCGTGGCGGCTACGACCTCGCAAACTATAACGACAGCAGCGTTTCCGCTGCAATTGACGTCAATCTTGCAGCCGGAACCGTTGTGGGCGACGGCTCGGTTGGTAGTGACATATTGCACGGCGTCGAGCTCATTCGAGGCACCAGGTTTGCAGACACGTTTGATGCCACCGGCTTCAATGGCGGCAGCACGAACGCAGGTTCGTATGATACCTTCAATACCTTCGAAGGCATGGCGGGCAACGACACTGTGACAGGAAACGGGGATACTCGTGTTGATTACTCGCATGCCCTCGCCGCGGTCACTGTTGATCTGGTTGCTGGAACCGGACAAGGTGTTGCCGGAGGTGATACGGCAGGCGTCGGCTTCGATACTTTCACTGGTGGTGTAAACTCCATACGCGGTTCAGATTTCAACGACCAGCTCTTTGGTAGCAACAATGCCAGCGGTGCAGAGGAGTTGATCGGAGGCGCCGGCAACGACACCATTGACGGGCGCGGCGGATTTGATCGCGCGCTGTTTTCGGCATCGTCCAGTGATACGACCACCGGAGGAATTGTCGTTGATCTTGCAGCGGGCACGGTCGCTGGCGACGCCTCGATAGGCAACGATACATTGAAATCGATCGAATCGATCCGCGGGACCAGTTTCGCTGACACATTTGATGCGACCGGGTTCAACGGTTCGAGCGTGAACGCCGGCAGCAATGGCACGCTAAACGAATTCGAGGGGGAGGCCGGTAACGACAGCATCACGGGAAACGGCAACACTCGTGTAGCGTTCTATCACGCTGCCGCCGGCGTGAACGTAGACCTCAGCACTGGAATCTCCACGAGTCTTGCAAATGGGGACGTCGCACATGTCGGAACCGACACATTCACTGGGGTTGCTGCAGTGCGCGGCTCAGATTTTGGCGATCAGATTAGCGGCAAATCGGGAATTGCAATATTGGATGGCCGCGGCGGCGACGACGTCCTCGTTGCAAATGGAGGAGCGAACACCCTTATCGGCGGGGTGGGCAACGATCAATTTAAATTCAAAGCAGCGCTTGCCAATGGTGCCACAATCTCTGACTTTGTCGGAAATGGCGCAGCCGCTGGAGACTCTATTGAGTTCGAGGGTTTCGGTACGGCAGCGCAAGGTGCGACATTTACCTTCTTCAGCGCCGCGGGTGCTGATTCTATTTGGCAAATCCACTCCGGATTGGACGGTCACAACGAATTAATTACGTTGAAAGACATCGCTACGTCCGCTGGTGTTCATAGCAGCGATTATCTCTTTGCTACTTAAATTTGGGCGGATCGATTATGGCCGGCTCTTTGTGCTGAGCGGACCTATGCGCGATGCAACCACCTTCATCGAATTGCTACGCACCGACCTGGTCGATGCCACGATCTTGGGACTGCACGATTTAAAGCAGATGGGCGTGCAAACCGAACAATCGAGCACGAACGCGCTTTTCGCTGGCTGTCCGAAGGGACTGTAGCCTTACGTCCGAAAGAAGATCTGGATCAACTCCGGATCAGCGCCCGCCGCCCAGACCGTGAGATGCCGGGCACCAAGCATCTAGGAGAGTGATCGAATAGGTTGGGAGATCATGCCATTGAGCAGTCACATATCAAGATCCGCAGCTGAGCAGAGTACAGCGGCTGTGAGACTGGGCAAGGGCAGCCGCATAGTTGTGGCGCCATCAGCTGGCCCGAGGCTTTCCGGCAAGCACGGGGTCGTCGTCGGAAATGGCGCGACCATAAACCAACTCAGGGTTCAGCTGGACAGCTCCAAGCACTGCATAACCCTTCACGTGCGTTTCTTGGGCCCGGAAGCTGAACCTTAGGGTGGCACGCCGGGAGTCTCGCTCGTGGCCGACATCAGCCAGCCGCCCAAAAGCTGTTATCGCGGATTGCTCGAGTGCGTGCGCATTTGAAGAGCATGTTAAAGGAGGCGCGGCTTACTTCCCCGAGAGGTTCTCGGATGCAGCCATAGAGCAAATATCTTTCGAGATTCCCTCCCTCCGCCCCTGGATCAGTCGTAAGGAACGCGCAGAGGTCGTTGGTGGTCCGCCCTCCTTGACCTTCCCGACCGATGTCCAACTGGTATAGATGCCGAGCAGCGCCGCTTTTCACTCGCCAGGCCGCGCTTTTGCTGTCGAACGGCGAACAGGATGAGCAGTAGGGGCAGATGAGAAACAAAGGTGATCGTGAGGGGCCGGCCAACGAGCGTGGGCGTGTTGTATCGAACAGGACGAGGCGCTATCAAAGCGGCATCCTAAGTACCTCGCAAATTATCGAATCCTAGTAGGTCGAGGCGCCCGCGAGCTACTGCGCGTTGGAAAGCGCCGGCGAGTCGCTGTTCAAGTGCTCCGCGATATCAACGCGCAACCCGAACCGTAACTTGTTCGATCCGCAGTTCGGACACTTTCAGACGTTTAGTGCTTCAAGAATATCTGTCTCGCTCATGATGCGGGGCTTTGGAGAAGGAGGCCCATCCGTTCAGCAAGGCCCACAAGTTCAGCCAACGACTGCACCTGCATTTTCTCCATCACCCGTGAGCGATGCGCCTTAATCGTACGCTCTGTACAGCCCAACTCGTACCCGATCTGTTTGTTAAGCTTGCCCCCAACGACAAGTTCAAATACTTGCCGCTCGCGCGGCGTCAATGCCGCCAGACGGGCGTGAACCGCGTCCAGCTTGCCTTTCTGGACACGCACAATTTCGCGTCGCGCGAAGGCACGTTCAATTGCGCGCAGTAAATCGTCGGGCGATATCGGCTTGATCAAAAAGTCCTCTGCGCCCGCCTTAATGGTCCGTACCGTGGTCTGGATGTTGGGATAGCCGGTAACGAATACAATCGGCAACGTCGAACCAAGTTCGTCCGATCGCACTTGGAGTTCAGGACCACTCATTCCCGGTAGTCGCACATCGAGGAGAATGCAGCCGGGGTTGGTCTCAACCGATCCAGCAATTGCTCCGCCGACGCAGAGGCTGCCACATCGTAACCGGCGAGTTTCTGGCGATGTTCGACAGCTGTTTGGAAGGCACTGTCGCCATCCACAACATGCACAAGCCCCAGCACGAGCGTTCCCCCAAGACTATCGGTCCGCTTGCCGACTACGTCAGCCGCGACCAACTAGCCGTGATAAACCAGCGACCTACGCCATGGCGAGGAAGGTATCCCACTCAACAGACAAGCAGGCCCGACCGTTTCTGAGAGGGGCTCTGCGATTTTGGTACCGTAATTGTACGGGCAAAGTCGGCCGGCGGATGCAAGCGCCTTTACCGCCGCACGATAAGAATCGCGATTGCGCCATTTTTTAAAGCGCTGCTTTCAATGGGTTGGAAAAACTTTTGCTACGAGGTCCGTGACATCCGTTGGAGCAGCCGCCTGAATTGCAGCAAGGAATTGGGCTATTGATTCGTGCGAGTATTCCAGCGTTCGTCGGCCTGTCCAGCGATCCCTTAGAACTCACAACTTGGATCGGCCGATGATGGGTGTGCAAGGGCGCTTGGTGCCTCATACCCGGCGCCCTTGTGCTGAGGTCCTACGCTCCGCGCCAGACGCGCAACACGCCTTCGCGAAAGCCGCCGACGAACTGATCAGATACGTCCGGTGGTAGAATTTGGCTGAGGTCGTCGAACGAGCCGCTCACCATGGTGGCAAGTTCATGTGCCGAAGCATGCACGCATGCTCCGCCCACCGGCAGCCCAACTCCAAACCACGTTGTCGCTCTTTTTCGACGTCCATCGTCCCGGACCAACCGACGTGCTGACAGCCCCGGCGAGGAGCTGATGGGCGCCGGGCCGGGGCTATGCGCTCACCGCCGTCTTGGGCTTGGGGGCTGTGAAAGATCGACGAGGCGCTTACCCAGACAAGCACAACCTCAGTGTCTGGACAGTGCACCTTAGTGCTAATCCTTCTGGCGCCTTCGCGAAGTAGCGCTCGACGCCGACAATGTCCGATGTTGAGGGCGGACCGGGAGCTATCGGCAAAAAGCGCAGCTTGATAGACGGTGTTCCAGAAGTCATGCCAGTTGCAACGCCAGATGGACGGTCTGTGGGTCTCGCCGGGTGGCCGGCTTGAACCCGAACCTTCCGAAAATTTTCAACATCGCTGTGTTTTCGGACAGAACCTCCGCCGTCAATTCCCTTAGTCCCGCTTCCCTCGCGATGTTGACGAGGTGCCGCATAAGGGTCGAGCCGACGCCGCGCCCTTGCCAGGCATCGACCACCATGAAGGCCATTTCGGCCCGGCCGGGCTCGGAGACAACATATCGGCAGCCGCCGACCATGACCTTCCGGCCTGCCTCCTCGACGCGAGCAACCAGAGCGACGTGATTTTTGAAATCGATGTCCATGAAGAAGGTGCGCTCCTTTTCCGTGAAATGGCGCTTCATCACGAAGAAGCGACGTTGCAGCGACTGCGCGCTGGCTTGCTCCAAGGCAGCGAGCATGTCGGCCTCATCCTTACGCCGTAGCGCTCGATATCGACCACGCTGCCGTCTCGCAAATGTTCGTGCACGATGTACCTGGCGAGGTCCGACATCAGAGGCTCATTTGCTGCGCGCGGCCGATCATGGCAGGCTCCGATAGATGGAGCGGTCGGCTACGTTCGGTTGCTTGGGCTGGATCAAAATGGCGGGGCCAGTGATTCTGGCTTAGCCGCGGTGCTTTGCAGTCGCGCTCTCAATCCGATGTATCTCGTTTGCCTAAATCCTGGGCGGGCGTCCGCAAGCTTGCGGCGCTCATCTTCATCGGCGTGATAGGCGGCACGCCGGTATCAGCTTGGGAAATGACGGTCGCCTCGAGTCTACCGATCGCATCGGTGACCGTCGGACATTGACTTAGATCAATGGCCCGCACCGCGATGCCCTCTGTATGACACCGGGCGCGCAAGCGAGGTCGGAACATGTCGACGGAAATCTCAAACCTGCCGGGCGGTTCCATGTCCGGACTTGTCGCGTCAGCCGTGGAATACATGGTCGATGCCGGACAGCGCAGCATGCTGTTCCTGGATATCATGCGACGACGCGGTGACCAGTACCGGGAACATGCCGCGCAAACGGCGCCGCATGTCCTGCAATATGCCGCCGAATTGATCATCGATGGCCGTAAGCTGGACGAACCGGTCAACTACGCGCTGGTGCGCATCATTCCGCCCCAGGGCGTTGAGATCGATCTCAATCGGCGTCCATTCATCGTGGTTGATCCCCGCGCCGGGCACGGTCCGGGGATTGGCGGCTTCAAGGCGGACAGCGAAATCGGCGTGGCGATGAAGGCGGGGCACCCCTGCTATTTTGTCGGCTTCCTGCCGGAGCCGATGCCGGGACAGACCATTGAGCGCGTCGCGCGCGCCGAAGCGGTGTTCATCGAGAAGGT
The DNA here is from genome assembly GCF_054056815.1 of Bradyrhizobium sp. LB13.1. Taxonomy (NCBI): domain Bacteria; kingdom Pseudomonadati; phylum Pseudomonadota; class Alphaproteobacteria; order Hyphomicrobiales; family Nitrobacteraceae; genus Bradyrhizobium; species Bradyrhizobium sp. LB13.1. Next base: position 2,669,185 of record NZ_JBSRYQ010000001.1, read on the forward strand.
CATAAGCCTGCATCCCCAGGCCGATGGCAAGCCCTGCGTGATCGGGAATTGTCAGGCTGGCTGGGCAATCATGATCCTGGCGTCGCTGCGGCCAGAGCGGTTCGGGCCGCTGATCATTGCCGGTGCGCCGCTCGCCTATTGGGACGGCGTACACGGCAAATACCCGATGCGCTATTCGGGTGGTCTCCTGGGCGGAAGCTGGCTGACCGCAATGACCAGTGACCTTGGCGCCGGCAAATTCGACGGCGCCTGGCTGGTGCAGAACTTCGAGGGCCAGAACCCCTCGAACACGCTGTGGACGAAACAGTACAACGTCTATTCCAATGTCGATAGCGAGGCGGAGCGCTACCTTGAATTCGAGCGCTGGTGGGGTGGGCACGTCAATCTGAACGCCGAAGAAATCCAGTTCATCGTCGATGAACTCTTCATCGGCAACAACCTCGCTGCCGGCAAGATCGAGATGTCGGACGGCCAGAAGGTGGACTTGCGTAACATCAGGTCGCCGATCCTGGTGTTTTGCTCTGAAGGCGACAATGTCACACCGCCGCAACAGGCGCTGAACTGGATCCTAGATTGCTATGCCGACGTCGATGAAATCAGGGCCTATGCGCAGACGATCGTCTACACCGTTCACAAAAGCATCGGCCATCTGGGTATCTTCGTGTCCGGCGGCGTAGCCAAGAAAGAGCACGCCGAATTTTCCAGCAACATCGATCTGATCGACGTACTGCCGCCGGGACTCTATCAGGCGACATTCGAGGCCAAGGGCGAGGCGACGGCGAGCGCCGATCTAGTCGTCGGCCAATGGGTGATGCGTTGCGAGGCCCGGACATTCGACGACATCCGCGCCATGGGGGGCAATTCGCCCGAGGACGAGAGGCGGTTTGCTGCCGCAAAACGCGTCTCGGAGCTCAATCTCGCGGCGTATCAGAAGTTTATCCAGCCCCTGATCAAGAAGGCGGTGACGCCGCAGATGGCAGAATGGATGCGCAACATGCATCCGCTGCGGCTGCAATATGAGGCCTTCAGCAGCAAAAATCCCTGGATGAACGTGGTGAAATCTGCCGCGGACAAGATCGAGGAGGACCGCAAGCCGGTCTCGAAGGACAATCCTTTCCTGGCATTCCAGGAGCAGATGTCCAAGCAGATCGTTCACGTGCTGGATAGCTGGCGCGACCAGCAGGAGGCGCTGAGCGAGGCGATCTTCCTCAACGTCTATGGTTCGCCGGCACTGCAGGCCGCTGTAGGCATCGATCCGAAGTCCGTACCGTCGCGTCACCGGGAGATGTCGGCCGAGCACCGTGCGCTGCTTGAGAAGCGGACCGCCGAGCTGAAATCGAGGATCGGAAAGGGGGGCCTGCGTGAGGCGGCCTTGCGTGCGCTGCTCTATGTCGGTTCGGCGCGCGGAATGGTCGATGAGCGGAGCATCGAAGCGCTGCGTCAGATTCGGCGCGACCATGCCGGAGACCGCTTAACGCTGCCTGAGTTCAAGGCAGTGGTACGTGAGCAGTTCTTCATGCTGCTGCTGGATCGGGAAGCGGCTCTCGCCGCCATTCCGAAGTTGTTGCCTGAAAATGGCAATCAGCGTCGCGCGGCCTTCGCCGCTATTCGTGAGGTGCTATCCGCCAGCGAGGACATCACGGGTGAACGCGCGAACCGCCTGGAGCGGATCGCCGGTTTGTTCAATGTGGACGCAGGGGAGGTGAGGGGGTCGAACGTTGCCCCTTTCGATCCCAAAGCGAGAGCGTCGTAACGCAAGTTGGAACGAAATGGAGACGACGCCATGTCAGTCGATGCGACGCAAACACAGTCTCGCAGCAAGTACGATCGCCTGATCGCGGCCGCCAAGGCCGTACTGCCGACTCCAACCGTTGTCGTGCATCCCTGCGACGAAACATCGTTGCGTGGAGCCGTCGATAGTGCACTCGCCGGCATCATCCGGCCGATCCTAGTGGGTCCTGAACGGAAGATCAGGGATACGGCGAGGACGCACCGGCTCGACATCTCCGGCTTGGAGATCGTCGACGCCGCGCATAGTGATGAGGCCGCCGCCAAGGGTGTTGAACTAATTCATGCAGCCAAGGGTGAAATGCTGATGAAAGGCAGCCTGCACACCGACGAATTGATGCGAGCGGTGACGGCGAAGGTCGGCGGTTTGCGCACCGATCGGCGTATCAGCCATGTCTTCGTGATGGACGTGCCGGCCTACGCCGAGACTATCTTCGTGACCGACGCAGCCATCAACATCTTTCCCGACCTCGACGCCAAGCGGGACATCATCCAGAACGCCATCGATCTCTATGTGCAGGCGGGGTTCGGCATATCCCCGCGTGTAGCGATCCTGTCGGCGGTCGAGACCGTCACCAGCAAGATTCCATCGACGATCGAGGCGGCGGCGCTGTGCAAGATGGCCGACCGCGGCCAGATCAGCGGTGGTGTGCTGGACGGGCCGCTGGCGTTCGACAACGCCATCGACGTAGAAGCGGCACAGATCAAAGGCATCACGTCCCAGGTCGCCGGCCGCGCACAGATACTCGTCGTACCCGATCTCGAATCCGGCAACATGCTGGCGAAAAACCTCGCCTACTTCGCCAAGGCCGACGGCGCCGGCATTGTGCTCGGCGCCCGCGTTCCGATCGTTCTGACGTCGCGCGCAGACTCGGCACGCGCGCGGATGGCGTCCTGCGCGGTGGCCGCGCTTTATGCCCACGCGCGGCGGAAAAAAGCTCCAACAGTGGCAGCGTGATCGCCATGGATACGATCCTCGTCGTCAATGCAGGCTCCTCCAGCGTCAAGTTCCAGATCTTCGCGGCCGAGGGCGAGGGCAGGCTGCGCCGGCATATCAAGGGCCAGATGGACGGTATCGGCAGCCGTCCGCGGTTGCGCGCGAGTGGGGCGACCGGCGATCTCTTGGCCGATCGCGCCTATCCGCTCGAGGCGGTGCCAGACGTTCCGGCCGCGATGGGGGTTGCAGGAGACTGGCTGCGGAACGAGCTCCGCATTCAGCCAATGGCGGTCGGGCATCGCGTCGTACATGGTGGGCCGGACTATGAGCAGCCGATCCTGATCGACCACGGCGTGGTCGCGCGCCTGGGGCGCTTCGTCAGCCTTGCGCCGCTGCATCAGCCGCACAATCTGGCGCCGATCCGTTCGATCCTTGCCAATTTCCCCACGCTGCCGCAGGTCGCCTGTTTCGACACCGCGTTTCATCGCACCCACGACGCCGTCGCCGATCATTATGCGATCCCGCATCAGCTTCATGCCGAGGGCAGTGCGGCGGTATGGCTTTCACGGCCTCTCCTACGAATACATCTCAAAGGCATTGCCGCACATCGCGCCGGAGATCGCGAAGCGCCGGGTCATCGTTGCCCATCTTGGTAGCGGCGCCTCGATGTGTGCGCTTAAGGAAGGTCGAAGCGTCGAGAGCACCATGGGATTCACCGCGCTGGACGGGTTGCCGATGGGGACGCGTCCGGGCCAGCTCGATCCAGGAGTCGTGCTGTATCTGATGTCTGAAAAGGGCATGTCCGCGTCGGCGGTACAGGATTTCCTCTATCGCGATTGCGGCCTGAAGGGGCTTTCGGGCGTCAGCAACGACATGCGTGAACTCGAGGCCAGTGAAGATGCCAAGGCGAAGCTGGCGATCGACTATTTCGTCTATCGGATCGGACTCAACGCCGGCATGCTTGCGGCCGCACTCCAGGGCCTCGACGCCTTCGTTTTCACCGCTGGCATCGGTGAGAACTCCGCAGGCGTTCGCGCACGTGTGACGGAGCAACTTGGTTGGCTAGGCGCTGTGCTTGATGCGACCGAGAACGCGCGCCATGCGCGGATGATCTCGCGGACCAACAGTCGGATTCCCGTCTACGTCGTACCGACCGACGAGGAATTGATGATCGCGCAGCACACGCTGTCGCTGCTGGTCGGCGACCAGTCGCCCAACGCCGGAAAAGAGAGGGTGTCATGATCCCGGTATTCCCGGATAGCAAAGTCGCCCTGAGAGGGAAAAAAGGTCTTGTCGTCGGCATCGCCAACGATCAGTCGATCGCCTGGGGTTGCGCGAGGGCGTTTCGAGCGCTCGGCGCCGATCTCGCTGTCACCTATCTCAACGACCGTGCGAAGAAGCATGTCGAGCCGTTGGCACAGGCGCTTGAAGCGCCGATCTTCATGCCGCTTGACGTCATGGTCGAAGGCCAGATGGAACAGGTGTTCGAGCGCATCGCGAGTGAGTGGGAACAGCTCGATTTTCTGCTGCACTCGATCGCCTTCTCGCCGAAGGAAGCGCTGCATGGGCGCGTCGTGGACGTTGACCGGGACGGATTCCTCAAGACGATGGACGTCTCGTGCTGGTCGTTCATGCGGATGGCCCATCTCGCCGAGCCCTTGATGAAGAATGGCGGCACGATGTTCACCATGACGTACTACGGCAGCCAAAGAGTGGTGGCTAATTACAATGTGATGGGTGTGGCGAAAGCGGCGCTCGAAGCTGCCGTCCGATACATTGCGGCGGAGCTCGGTCCGAAGGGCATCCGTGTCCATGCGATCTCCCCTGGGCCGCTCGCCACTCGCGCCGCCTCGGGCATTCCGGAGTTCGACGAATTGATGGACAAGGCGCAGTCGACTGCGCCGGCGCGCAGCCTCGTCACGATCGACGATGTCGGCAATGCCACCGCATTCCTGGCGCTCGACGGCGCCAAACTGATCACCGGGAGCGTGCTCTACGTCGACGGTGGCTATAATATCATCGACTGAACGCACTTATCGATGGTGAGGGCGATCAGCTCGGCGACGCAGGCGGGTTTCTGGCCGCCTTCGATCTCGATCGCGAGACGATCGGATTTCCGAAGCGGCATGACGGCAATCCTTTACGCGCTGTGAAAGCTTGAGCAGTTACTTCTGTCCCCGATACGCTGGGCCGAACGCGGCCCGGTAGATCGCCCAGTAGGCGGCGCCGACGAAGCCGGCACCGCCGACGATGTTGCCGAGCGTGACCGGCACGAGATTGTGGACGATCCCGGCGATCGTGATGGACGAAGTATCGAAACTCGCCGGAACGTGGCCGGTTTGGACCAGCAGCCACGCCAAGGGCAGAAAGTACATGTTGGCTACGCAGTGCTCGAACCCGGCTGCTACGAAAGCTGAAACTGGCAATATGACCGCGACGATCTTGTCGGTGACCGACCGGCCGGCATAGGCCAGCCAGACGGACGCGCACACCAGCACATTGCAAAGAATGCCCTTGACGAACAACGTCATCATATCGGGACGGACCTTGCTGGCAGCTGTCTTCAGGATGGATAGACCGATCGCGCCGTCATTCATGTCGAGATGATGGGAAAAAAAGACCAGGACGACCAGCCCGAGGGATCCGAGCAGATTGCCCAACCAAACAATGGCCCAGTTGCGCAGCATCGTCCCCGTGGAGACCTTTCCGCTCGCCCAGGCCATCACGATCAGGTTGTTGCCTGTAAACAATTCGGCGCCTCCCACCAGGACCAGCGCCAGACCCAGCGAGAAGACCAGCCCGCCGACGATGCGTATGGTGGCGAAGCTGAGCTCCGCGTCACTGGCGACGATCGTGTAATAGAGGGCGCCGAAGCCGACGCCGCCGCCTGCGACGACCGCCAGCATGAAGGAGGCGAGAGGGGGCAAACTGGCCTTCTTCACGCCGACCTTCTCGACGGCCTCCTTGATTTCGGCAGGGCTGTAGGCCTGCAGATTGAATATGGGCGGCTGCGGCGCAGATTCTCGGTCGGACATCGCTGGTTTTCCTTGCCCGTAACCGATGGCGCCACTATCCGCCCGCGCCGCTTGTCGCCAGCAGTCCGATGATTTGCGCAGCGATGACCTTCAGCAGCGTCATCGACGGGAAGATCATAGCGTAGCCGACATCCGGGCGTTCGGTTGGCGCCATCTTGGTTGAGTAGACCAGAATGGCGGGGTTGCCCGTCGCTCCGGATGCCACGCCGACCAGATCGTCGTAGGGAATCTTCATGACATAGTGTCCGATCAGTAGGACGATGAATACCGTTGTTAGGAGCACGGCTACACCGATGAACAGCATCGTGAAGCCTGACTCGGCCACGGTGCGGACAAAGGGCTGTCCGGAATTGACCCCGACTGTTGCGAGAAATATGGCGAGGCCAAAGTTTCGAAGGACGATGTTGGCGGGCAGGGGCATGGTCCAGAGCATGGGTCCGGTGCGACGGAGACGGCCGAGAATGAGCGCAACGATGAGTGGCCCGCCCCCGATGCCGAGCGTCACGATACCGACGCCCGGGATTGGAATCGGAATAAGACCGAGCAGGACACCTAGGACCATCCCGATGCCGAGCGAGACATAGCTGAATTCGGCCGCCGCCTTCACCGTGTCGCCGAAGTGACGCCGGATCTCTTCCTTGCGGTCAGGAGGCATCAGCACGCCGACCCGGTCGCCGAATTCAAGCATCAAGTCGGATGACGGCACCAGGTCGGCATCGTATCGCCGAACGTGCAGCAGATGTGTCGGGTAGCCGGCCGGCATCGGAAGGCTCGAAAGAGGCACACCGACCACGCTGGCCTTTCCCACAAAGACTCGGATGTAGTCCAGATTAGCGCGGTCGCTTGCCAGCCGGCCGGGGTCCAGGCTGCCCAGCTGCGCGGCCGCCTTGGCTATCGCCAGCTCGCTCTCGGCGACGACCAGAAGAGCGTCGCCCGCTGATAAAGTCGTATCGGGTGTCGGAACGAAGTTGCGACCGTCCTTTCGTACCATCGTAACTTGGACGTCGGCGAGGGCGTTGCTGGTCAGTTCGTCGAGCTTCTTTCCAGCAAACGATTGGTCGATCGAAATCTCGCCCATATGGAAGCGCTGGGCCTTCGCCGGAAATTTTGGCTTCACGATGCGCGTCATGACGTAAATGCAGAGGATCGGCCCGATAACCCCAAAGGGGTAGGCGATTGAATAGCCGATCGACGGATCCTTGTTCTTCATGACCTCAAGCGCGGCTTGAAGCGACGCGGTGCTCGTCATCGATCCGGCATACAGACCAAGGGTGTGTCCAATCTTGATGCCGAAAATGTGCCCTAGTCCAAGCGCAACGGCCAGACCGGCCAGGCATGCGACAAGGGCCAGCAGATTGTACTTCTGCCCGACTCCAAACATACCCTCGAAGAATTGCCGGCCATAAAGAATCCCGATGCCGTACAGGAACATGATCAGACCGGTCAGTCCGATTGGTCCGATAATTTGAGCCTTCGGCGCGAACGCGCCTATCGCAAGACCGACGAACAGAACCGCGCCAACCCCCATAGAAAATCCGGCGATACTGATCTGACCGACGAGATAGCCCAGTCCGATCGCTAGAAACGCCGTCAGGATCGGCTGGCTTCCGATAATGTCGCGTGCAAGATCCAACATGTCTGTGAACTCCCCCCGGGATTCGTCGGATAATCGATCGATCAGCGCGCCTTGCACCCCGCGGCCCGGAACTGTCCGAGCACCCGCTCGACCAGATCCCGGCTGGCTGGCGGGGTGTTTTCGAGCTTGTATTCGAGATCCATCGCCTTCCACTTGAACGCGCCCATCTGGTGGAAAGGCTGCACCTCGACCCATTCAACGTTCTTCATGGGGGCGACGAAACGGGCGATGCCGTCGACATTCGCCGGATCGTCGGTCTCGCCCGGAACGAGGGTGAAGCGGATCCAGACCGGCTTCGACATCGTAGCCAGCCGCTCGGCGAAGCGAAGCGTCGGCGCGATGTCGCGCCCGGTCACCCGCTTGTAGGTTTCCGGATCCGAGCTTTTGACGTCGAGAAGCACCAGGTCGATCTCGGCCAGGTAGGCGTCGTCGGTGCGGTCGCCGAGGAATCCGGAGGTCTGGATCGCCGTGTGCAGACCCATTTTTCTGGCGCCTGCGAAGATCCGTTGCGTGAACGCACGCTGCACCATTGCCTCGCCGCCGGAGATGGTTAGTCCGCCGCCAAGGGTCTGGATCGAGGGCACGAAATCGGCGAGGCGGCGGAGCACCTGGTCGGCCGAAACGTAGGTGCCGTCCTTGAGATGCCAGGTGTCCGGGTTGTGGCAATAAGTGCACCGCAGCAGGCAGCCCGAGGTGAAAAGCACGATCCGCAGACCGGGCCCGTCATAGCGGGACGACGTCTCATAGGAATGGCAATATCCGAACGCGCCTTCCTGGTCCTTGACCTTGTCCTCATCGGGCGCGTCTGGCGAAAGCCCGACCCGGAGATCATGACGACTTCCGGGTTCCAGTGCCAGCACCGTCGACATGGTGCACCTCGTTCAAATCTGGCCGTGGAAGGTGCGGCTGATCACGTCACGCTGTTGTTCCGGTGTCAGTCGGACGAAATTCACGGCGTAACCCGATACCCGGATGGTGAGCTGCGGATATTTGTCCGGGTTCTTCATCGCGTCTTCGAGCGTCTCCTTGTCGATGACGTTCAGGTTCATGTGAAAGCCGCCACGATCGAAATAGACGTCGAAGGCCTTAACCGCCTCGTCGATAAGCTGGCCTTCCGACAGGTGCGCCTTCTGAGGCGCGACGGAGACCGTGTAGCTGATGCCGTCCTGCGCATCCTTGTAGGGAAGCTTGGCGACTGACAAGCAGGAGGCGAGCCAGCCATGGCTGTCGCGTCCGTGCATCGGGTTGGCGCCGGGTCCGAATGGCTCGCCCTTGCGCCGTCCGTCCGGGGTGTTTCCGGTAGCCTTGCCGTAGACGACGTTGGAGGTGATCGTGAGCACGCTTTGGGTATGGGTCGCGTTGCGGTAGGTCGGATGCTTGCGGATCTTCTCCATGAAGCTGGTGACGAGACTGGACGCGATCAGATCGACCCGGTCGTCGTTGTTGCCGAACTGTGGCGTCGGCTTGTTGCCCTCGTTCTGGTAGTCGACCACGATCCCCTTATCGTCCCGCACTAGGCGGATCTTCCCGTATTTTATGGCGCTGAGGCTGTCGGCCACCACCGAAAGACCAGCAATTCCGAACGCCATCGTGCGCAGGACGTCGCGGTCATGAAGCGCCATCTCCAGCCGCTCGTAGAAATACTTGTCGTGCATGTAGTGGATGCAGTTCATGGCATGGACGTAGGTCTCGGCCAGCCATTCCATCGTGATGTTGAACTTGGCCATGACGTCGTCGTAGTCAAGGAAGTCGCCCGCGACCGGCATCGTCTGGGGTGCGATCTGATCGCCGGAGACCTCGTCACGGCCGCCGTTGATCGCGTATAGCAGCGCCTTCGCAAGGTTGACGCGCGCGCCGAAGAACTGCATCTGCTTGCCCAGCTTCATCGCCGAAACGCAGCAGGCAATAGCGTAGTCGTCGCCCCAGAACGGCCGCATCAGATCGTCGTTCTCGTATTGCAGTGAGGAGGTGTCCTTGCTCACCTTCACGCAATAGCGCTTGAATGGCGCGGGCATATGGTTTGACCAGAGTATCGTGATGTTCGGTTCGGGAGCCGGCCCCAAATTGTAGAGCGTGTGCAGCATACGGTAGCTGCTTTTTGTGACGAGAGCCCGGCCATCCAGGTCCATGCCGCCGACGCATTCGGTCGCCCAATAGGGGTCGCCGCTGAACAGCGCATCGTAGTCGGGGGTGCGGAGGAAACGGACGATGCGGAGCTTTTGCACCAACTGGTCCCAGAGCTCCTGCGCACCGGCTTCGTTCAGAACTTCCGTCTTCAGATCGCGCTCGATGTAGATGTCGAGGAAGCTCGAGATGCGGCCGATCGACATTGCCGCACCGTTGGCTTCCTTGATGGCGCCGAGATAGGCGAAGTAGGTCCACTGGAAGGCTTCCCGGGCGTTCGCGGCCGGTTTGGAAATGTCGCGGTCGTAGAGCTTCGCCATCGAGGCCAAATCCTCGAGTGCGCGCGTCTGTTCGGACAACTCCTCGCGCGACCGGATGATCTCGTCGGTCGGCCACATGTCGTCGATCTGCGTGCGTTCCTGGCGCTTGACCTCAAGCAGGCGGTCGGTCCCATATAGCGCGACTCGACGATAGTCGCCGATGATGCGGCCGCGGCCGTACGCGTCCGGGAGGCCCGTGATGATGCCGGAGCGCCGGCAATTCATGATTTCGGGCGTGTAGGCGTCGAACACGCCGTCATTGTGCGATTTGCGGTATTTCGTGAACGCTTCGTGGACGGCTGGATCAGGCGCACAACCAGCAGCCTTCAGGCCGGCCTCGACCATCCGCAGACCACCGTATGGGAAGATCGCGCGCTTGAACGGCTGGTCGGTCTGAAGGCCCACCACGAGCTCGTTATCACGGTCGATGTAACCGGCTTGGTGGGCCAGCAGCGTGGATGGGGTCGCTGCGTCGACCGCGAGCACTCCCTTCTTCCTCTCGTCGGCGAAGTACGGCTGCAGTTTCGCCCACACGGTCTTTGTGCGCTGCGATGGGCCGGTCAGGAAGTCCTCGTCGCCGTAATATGGCGTAGAGTTCCGAACGATGAAGTCGCGAACGTTAATGGAAGTCTGCCAGTCGCCCGGCTGAAACCCGCTCCAGCAATCTCCAGCAACAGCTTCCTTTTTGAGAGCGGTACTTGCCTTCATGGACGTCTCCCCACCAGCGTATGTTTGATTGGTGTGCCCGAAGGGGGGGTGAACCCGCATGGGCGACGTTGCCGGATGGTGGTTTTCGATCGGCTTCCCCTGCTTGATCTAGATCAAGGCCGCCCCGGAATAGCTGCATGAGCCTGTCGGCCTGATTTGAAGATTCCGTGCGGATTCTCAGGAACGACATCACGGGCGCGCTGACCGGGGAAATCGAAGATCCGTCGTTGATAGTTTATCCTGAGAGCCGACTTACTGCTGGTGGAATGGATTCCACTATGCGGCACGAGAGATTTTGATCTACATCAAGAATTACATGCGGCAATATCCATTAGATGGAGGCTCCGGTGCTGGACCCTGCCGATGCCATGACGGCCGCCATTCGTTCGGCCTTTGACAACTACCCAATGGAAGGCGATCCTGATTGGAGAGGTCCCAGCTGGATCCTGCCTGACGAATGCACGCACTTGATTCAGACGATACTGCGAGCGTTGGATGAAGCGGGTTTCCAAATCGTGACGAAGCAAACAGACAGCAGGTGATCGAGGACCGAGATGGCTGAAATCAACAAACTCTCTGTCGAGAAAGCGCTTGAAAAATTGCGGAGCAGCGATACGCCGAAGAAGAACACGCGGCGCGATGACAAGATTGCGGAACTTGACGAGGAAATAAAGCGAATGAGAGCGCAGAGGTTGCGGCTCGATCGGCCGCCGCATAAGCAATGATTTCGAGCGAGGTTCGTTGACGCATATCTAAGGACCCAAGGTTGACGGGACCTCCCTACAGCAACATCGATTTCACTGATGACGTAGTTCATCGCGTCAGCGAGCGGCTCAGGCCGCTCGCCTCCTGACGATGGCGGAAATCCAATTGTTTGCCGGCCATACGCTCGCATGAGAAGCGATTGTTTCTACGATGGACTTTCCACAAGGGGAAAGGGGTTCGGTATATTAGGCCGCGAGCCCAATATCGCGGCGTTGAGCTTCGATGCTTCGATAATCCGCCAGAGCTCGGTCGCCACGCCGTCCAGCACAGCACGCTTCTCCTTGATTCGCTTGGAGTGGTTGTACACCTTGTTAGTAACGGTCGGAACGATCTGTTCGGACTGCTTGATGGCCGCGTGATCGAGGCACTTCGCGATCCATGCATCGTCAAAACCGAGGTCACCGTCGCTGCCGTCCGGCGCAGATCGTGTGGCGTGAACGGCTTGAGGCCGAATAACTCACAGAGCCCGGGCGTCTCGGATTTGTCTTTGTTCTTCTCATGTTTCGTGCCGCGCAATGCGTCGGCCATCGCCTTTCGGTGGATCGGCTGGCCCTTGTACGTGGGGCTCTCGAATACGAACTGCTGATCCTTTGATGTCAGCGCCTCGTTGATGATCTCCACCGCGAGGTCCGACAGAGGCTGCTGGATCATCCGCCGCTTCTTAACCCGCTTGAGGGGGACGTCGAAACGCGAGTTGTCGCCATCCAGATCGAACAGCTCATCGCGTTGCGCACCGAGCAGTTCGCGTGAGCGCAGCATGGTGACCAACTCGAACTTGAGCGCGAGGCGTGTGCGGCGATCCCACGGCAGGTCGTCGCGGTCTAGACCGTGCCAGAAGATGCCGATCTCGTCTTCGGACAGGACTCGGGTGCGCGGGTGTTCCGGATCGAGTTTCGGCAGATTGGCGCACGGGCTGGAAGTCACGTAATCGCGGCCTGCCTCTGCGGCCCAGTTGAACAGGCCCGAGGCTGCCTTGCGCATATGCCGCGCGTTGCTGACCGAGCGCTTGCCGAATTTGCCAGCGCTTCCCGCGATGGAGCGGGTGATGGAGCAGTCCCGTTCAGGTAGATGAACGGGAGGTTTGTTTGATCCAAGTCAAGGGCGCGAAGCTCCCGCGCGCGAGGGTTCGGACAGACCCGCGGTTCGGCGCGATGCGCAGGTGTCTGCGGCGTCATCTCTCTCTCGAAGAAGGAGCACGCTGATGTTGCGTCGAATTCTCATCGCTTCGGCAGCTGCGGCCATGCTGCTAATCACCTTCACGCCCGACGACGCCGATGCTCGCGGTCGCGGAGGTGGCGGCTATCGGGCCGGTGGTGGAGGCTACCGCGGCGGCGCTGTGGCAGTTCGAGGGGCTCGGGGCGGCGCTGTCGCAGTGCGCGGCGGGCGATACGGCTATCGTGGTGGGGCCTATCGTGGCTACGGTGTCGGTGCGGCAGCGGTGGGTGCCGCTGCGGTCGGAGCAGCCGCGGCCGGGACCTACCGCGGCAACTGCTACGACGCCTACGGCAACTACGTTTGCGGCGGCGGGTACCGTCCGTACTAAGGGTGATGCGGTACTCGAAGCCGTGACGAGGTCATTTGCATAGGCGGACCTTTCATAATGGGGCGGCACACCCTGCGCCAGCGAGGTGGCTGCCCTGACACGTCGGCACGGCCCAAGGAGAAGCCGTGACAGCGTGGTTCGTGTCGCGGAGGCGCAGAACTGCTCGAGCCTCGAACCTCCCTGCGCCGTGTTGCCGGGCTGGCAAACGGGCGCTTGCTGTAGACCACCCACTCAGCGTCGCGCAGTGGCGTCAGGTATGCGGCGAACGCTTGTGCATCGGTAAGCGCAGCGTGATTGCCTAAGAATTGCAGCCGGCCCGCATCGTGTGCCGCCACCAGCTTCTCCAGGAACAGCCGGCGGAACAGGCGCGAGAGCACGCGCACCGGCAGGAAGAAGCCGGAGCGGCACGCCACCCCAGCGCCCGCCATCGAGCGAGATGCCGCCGCCCGGTACGATCATGTGGACGTGCGGGTGATGGGTCATGGCCGAGCCCCAGCTGTGCAGCACGGAGGTGATGCCGATGGGGGCGCCCAGATGCTTTGGATCCGGCGGCGATCGTGGTCAGCGTTTCGGCCGAGGCCTTGAACAGCAGGTCGTAGATGACGGCCTTGTTCTGGTAGGCGATGTCGGCGATGGCCGCCGGCAGCGTGAACACGACATGGAAGTACAGCACGGGCAGCAGATCGGCCTCGCGCTCGGCGAGCCATTGCTCCGCCGCGGCTAGGTAGGGCTCAGCTCTGCTGATCCCCAACCGCAGTAGCTATCATAGCTCGTGGTCCAGTTCGACTCCAACTAGCACGCTCTGGATGCATGCTCTGCGACGCACCATACGAACAGTGAGCGTGGAAACAGCGTCTGCAGGCCGATGCGTTAACGTCTGCGGATATCCACTCCTCCACATCGAAACGGTGATCTCTTTGAAGTCTCGATCGAATTCTGACTAGTGGCGAAGCTCGCTTCGAGAAGCTACGGAGTGAACCTACGTATCGGCAGCCGTCCACGAATCTGGCTCAAGCAACGGAGATTGCCCGAAAGCTGTGCCACTGACTTTGCGACGATTTGGCAAATGTGGCTCAGTCAAAAAGCAGCCTGACGGATTCGCTCTCAAGTTTTTCAAATGGAGAGCTGCGTCATGTCCGACCACCAGCTGCGCTTCAAAGACCCCGGCTTCGATTTCGATGCCAAGGGGATCTGGGGCATTCTCGCCGCCATCGTTATCGTCGCAATGGTGATGTGGAGGCTGCACTAGGGCTTGGGTGGCGTCTCGTCGATCGACGGCAGCGGAAGGGGCCCGGTCTTGCTCGGCAGACCCGCTTCGTACCGGAGAGCGAGGTCGATCAGCCGCCTCTTGGGGTGAAGGGGTCGGCTTTATCTGCGAGGTCGCGGACCAAAATCGTCCGCTCGTTGTTGAAATCATCATCCATGGGGTTACCAAATAATCCCGATTATAGTCGGCGTCCGATCATTTGTTGGTTTCGAGTTGCGTATGGTTAAGCGTGCCAAGTCCCTCGTGCATGCCGCGAAAGCGGAGATGCCGGGATTCATCAAGCCCCAGCTCGCCACCCTGAAGATGAAAGCCCTCGCGGGGGCTGGATTCACGAAATCAAGTACGACGGCTACCGGGCTCAGGTTCACGTCGACCGCAGCGCCACCAACCCGCGGCCACGACACTGGAGTCCATGGCTATGTTCAGTGATGTCGTAGGGCGTTGACGGGGGCGCAAGTGTAGGCGCAGAGCCACGGAAGCCAGCGCCTGGCAGCCTTCATCTCGATCGAGATCAGATGGCTCGGTGTCGTCAGCGTCACGATCAGGATGATCCGGACTTCTTCCTCGTTCCCGGCTATGAATCTCCCTTGCGGCTCATGGTCACCCTCATCATCGTTCGACCTGCAGACGAGGAGTTTCGATCGCGCTCATCTTTCCACCGCCGACTGAATGGAGGTACCGGGCGAGGGCCTTCGAGGCGTCGTGCAAGCCACTTTGACGATCCCTTTGTTCCGGTGGAGCGCGCCAACCCGGCTCGATGCCGGTCATGTCTGGCAATTCGTGCGCGATGCCCTTGTGGCAGTCGATGCAGGTCTTCTCTCCCGTGACTAGAAACTTCGCGTGGATATCGGCGGCCCGTCGGGTCTGCTTGGTGAAATCCATGGCGACGGCGGAGTGGCAATTGCGGCACTCCAGCGAATCGTTGGCCTTCATCCGGACCCACTCGTTCTTGGCGAGTTCGAGACGGTGGGCCTGAAACTTCTGCCTGGTATCGATGGTGCCGAAGATCTTGCCCCAGACCTCCTTCGATGCCTGCATCTTGCGGGCGATCTTGTCCGTCCAGTCGTGCGGAACGTGACAGTCGGGGCAAGTGGCGCGGACGCCCGAGCGGTTGGAGAAGTGGGCTGTGTGCTGCAATTCCTCGAATACGTTGCTGCGCATTTCATGGCAGGACGTGCAGAATTTCTCGGTGTTGGTGACCTCGAGCGCGGTGTTGAACGCGCCCCAAAACAGCACGCCGCAGACGAAGCCGCCCAACGCGAGGAAACCGAGACTGAGATGCGCGCTCGGACGGCTGGCGATCCGCCAGAACCACATCAGGAGCGCCTTGAGCCGCTGCACCATGCTTTTCACTTCTTCCCAGGAGGGTCGACGAGAAGCATGTCCTTGAACGTGCTCGGCACCAGCGGCTGCGCGTCCGTCTGCTGGACGTGGCACGCGGTGCAGAAATATCGGCGCGGCGTCACGTCGGCGAGCACCTGACCGTTGCGGTCCATGAAGTGCGTGATGCTGATCATCGGCGCGCCGGATCCTTCGGTGAACTGGCGTCGATGGCAATCGAGACAACGGTTGGTCTTCAGGGTGAGCTGATAGTTGTCGATGGAGTGCGGGATGATCGGCGGCTGCTCCGGGTAATTGCGCATCAGCCGCTTGTCGTCGATGACCGGCCGCGCCAGAGGTGGCGCCGGGACGTCGCCCATCGGCGCCACGGCTCCGGTCACGCGCGGCACGATTTTGGGGAAGTTCTGGGACGCGGTCTGGGCGTAGATCGCGCCGCAGGCGAACGTCAACAGGCCGCCGAACAGCGCACCAAGCGCTGCTCGGCGAAGGCCAATCAAACCGGAATGATCTTGACCGCGCATTTCTTGAAGTCCGTCTGCTTGGAAATTGGATCGGTCGCGTCCAGCGTCACCTTGTTGATGAGTTGGCTGGCATCGAACCATGGAATGAAGACGACACCGCGTGGCATGCGGTTGCGCCCCTTGGTGTCGACGCGGCTCCTGATCTCACCCCGGCGGGAAACCACCCGGACCTCCGCGCCCTCATTGATCCCGCGGGCGCGGGCATCCTCCGCATGCATGAAGACTCGGGCGCCGGGAAACGCCTTATAGAGTTCGGGCACGCGCATGGTCATGGAGCCGGAGTGCCAGTGTTCGAGCACACGGCCGGTGACCAGCCAGACGTCATAATCCTTGTCGGGGGATTCGGCCGGCGGTTCGTAGGGCACCGCGATGATCCGCGCCTTGCCGTCCTTGTTGCCGTAGAACTCGACGCCCTTACCCGGCTTTACATAGGGATCGAGACCCTCGCGGTAGCGCCACTTGGTCTCCTTGCCGTCGACCACGGGCCAGCGAAGTCCCCGTACGTCATGATAGGTGTCGAAGGGCGCCAGATCGTGGCCATGGCCGCGGCCGAACTCGGCGTATTCCTCGAACAGACCCTTCTGTACGTAGAAGCCGAAGGCCTTCGCCTCGCGATTTTCGTAGTCGGCGGGCACTTCGCTTGCCGGGAACTTGTCGACATTGCCGTTGCGGTAGAGAACGTCGAACAGCGTCTTGCCGCGGTAATTGGGATTGGCGTCGAGAATTTGCGCCGGCCACACCTCGTCGGTGGTGAAGCGCTTGGAAAATTCCATCAGTTGCCAGAGATCCGAGCGTGCCTCGCCAGGCGCGTCGACGAGTTGCCGCCAGACATGCGTGCGCCGCTCCGCGTTACCGTAGGCGCCTTCCTTTTCCACCCACATCGCCGCGGGCAGAACGAGATCAGCGGCCATCGCCGTCACGGTAGGGTAGGCATCCGAGACCACGATGAAGTTGTCGGGATTGCGGTAGCCCGGATAGGTCTCCCGGGAATTGTTCGGCGCCGCCTGGAGGTTGTTGTTCACCTGGATCCAGTAGAAGTTGAGCTTGCCGTCCTTCAGCATGCGGTCCTGCTCGACCGCATGGTAGCCGGGCTTCTCCGGGATGATGCCGTGCGGAATGCGCCATATCTCCTCGGCGTGCTTGCGATGCTCCGGATTGGTGACGACCATGTCGGCGGGCAGGCGGTGCGCGAAGGTGCCGACCTCGCGCGCGGTCCCGCAGGCGGAGGGTTGCCCGGTCAGCGAGAACGGCGAATTGCCCGGCTCGGAGATTTTTCCCGTCAGGAGGTGCAGATTGTAGACGAGCTGATTGGCCCATACGCCGCGAACGTGCTGGTTGAAGCCCATGGTCCAGAGCGACATCACCTTGCGCTTCGGATCGGCATAGAGTTCCGCGAGCTCCTGCAGGAAGCCGCGCTCCACTCCAGTAAGGGCCGACACTTTCTCCAGCGTGTAGTCCTTCACGAAAGCAGCATAGGCCTCGAAGTCGATCGGTTGGGTGGCACCGGGATCTGCTGCGCCCTTGGCCATGACCTCGACTGGGTCATCCGGACGCAACCCGTAGCCGATGTCGACTGCGCCCTTCACGAAGGTGGTGTGGTTCTTGACGAAGTCCCAGTTGACGCGTCCGGTCGTGATGATGTGGTTGGCGATGTAGTTCAGGATCGCCAGATCCGTGCCCGGCTTGAACACGATCGGAATGTCGGCGAGGTCGGAGCTGCGATGCGTGAAGGTCGAGAGCACCGCGACCTTTACATGTGGATGACTCAAACGGCGATCGGTGAGACGCGTCCACAGGATCGGATGCATCTCGGCCATGTTCGAACCCCACAGCACGAAGGCGTCCGCGGCCTCGAAATCGTCGTAGCAGCCCATCGGCTCGTCCATGCCGAAGGTGCGCATGAAGGCGACCGCCGCCGACGCCATGCAGTGACGAGCGTTCGGATCAAGGTTGTTGGAGCGGAAGCCCGCGCGCATAAGCTTGGTGGCGGCGTAACCTTCGTAGACCGTCCATTGCCCGGAGCCGAACATGCCGAGCGCTGTCGGCCCCTTTTCCTTCAGCGTCGCCTTGGCGCGGGCGGCCATCACGTCGAAGGCCTCATCCCACGTCACCGGCGTCAGTTCGCCGTCCTTGTCGAACGCGCCGCCCTTCTTGCGCAGGAGTGGCGCGGTCAGTCGGTCACCGCCGTACATGATCTTGGAGAGAAAATAACCCTTGATGCAGTTCAGTCCTCGGTTGACCTCGGCGAGCGTGTCGCCGTGGCTGGCGACGACCTTGCCGGCCTTGACGCCCACCATTACACCGCATCCGGTGCCGCAGAAGCGGCAGGGGGCTTTCGACCATTTGATCTCGAGCGATCCGACGCCGCCGGCCATGGGCTGGGCGACCGCTGGAACGGCGATGCCGGCGGCCGCGGCAGCGACGGCGGCGGCCTGGGCCTTCAGCAATTCGCGTCGCGAGAGTGACATTCGCTAGTCTCCGATATCCGCTGAATGCTCGACCTGTTCGAACACCATGTTGGCCGACAGCACTCCAGGCCACGTTGCGATTTCGGCCAGGCGACTGCCGAGGACGCCGCTGTCGGCAGCCTCCATGACGACGACGATCTTGGACGGACTGCGGTGATGGACTTCCACCTCTGGAAGATCCGCGAGCTTGCGCACAATCTCGTCCTGGCGATGCGGAAGCGTCGAGACGACGGCGCTGGAGATGTGGACGACCGGTTCGGCAAGTCGGCCGAGAATGAGAGAGCGTCGGGACGGGCGGTTAGCTTCTTCCATCGGCGGATCCCTCAGTGATGCGGCGGGCCCGGCGGGCCCAAAATCAGTTGCGTCATCCATACCAGGAAGCCGTAGCCTCCGACCACGCCGACCGCCATGATCGGCCAGATGACGGCGGCAATGATTGCGAAGACGAGGAGCTCCGAGCGTCTGCCGCCGGAGCTTCGCGAATGCGGATCATCGTGTTTCGATACGTCGGCCATCGAATGTCCTTCGGCGCGGGGTCACAATCTAGCCGCCACTTCGATGATGGCAACTGCTTTCGCGCGCGTGCGACTTATCGTCTGCATGCAAAACGTTCATCGCTCGAATTGCTTAACTGCAGCTCCGCTGAACGCTTCAGCGTGCTTGGAGTGATAATTATGAGTTTTATGTCATGTTACGTTGCATTGCGGCATGCTTTCGACGCGCAGCAGCTGAACCGATCTTGCGGACAAGCTCGGCTAGTCTGTGGTGAGAGTTCGCGACGCGGCTAGTACCGGAAGCCCGGCGACAACACCTGAACTGCGCTCTCTAACGAGTCGCCATAGGAATCGTCGCCGATGAGTGTGCATCACTTCGTTCAGGACGTACGCGCGCGCCAGACTGCGCCGCAGACTCGAGCAACCGGTTCTCCGTTGAAACTTCGACAGAGCGCCTCGGAATGCGCCGAGAGAGGGGCCCGATCTACGTGCGTGTCAGAATTCTCGACACATTCCTGGCGAAGTTTGCCACGACTGACTTCGAAGACTCGACGACGAGCCTGAAGCCGAGATTGTTGGGCGGCACCCCGGCGGCGCATCCGCCCGTCCGCGGGTCGCGAATGAAATCGGTCATGTAGGTGCGGTGGGCGCGCTCGACGACGCGAACTCCGCAGTTGGTGTTCGTGACGTGTTCAGTCCCGCGGTCGAGCGAGGCCCGCACGAAGCACGTCTGCGTCCACTCCCAGACGTTTCCGCCGACATCGACAAGACCCTTGCTGTTGGCGTCGAAGGCGCCGACCGGCTGGGGCCCGACGGCCGCGGGGGCGTGCGCGCGCGGCTTCGGCATCGTAGCGCGCGATCCAGGCCTGCGCCGGGTCGGCGGGATCCACAAGCGCCTGGCCTTCGTCGCGAACCTTCTCCGCGGCGGCGAACGACCATTCCTCGTCGGTCGGCAGACGGTGCGTCACGCCGGTCTTCCGGGAGATCCACGCGGCGTAGGCCGCCGCGTCGTTCCAATTGACGCCGACGACAGGCACGTCGCGGGATCCTTCGGGCAGCGGCACGCGCGGGCAGGCGGCCTCCGCCACGCAGCGCATGTATTCCGCGGCCGTCACCTGGTTTTTCATGATCGCGAGGCCCCGCGGCAGCCGCAGTTCGCGCAGCGGGCTCATCCGCGCCGGCGCCTCCAGCCCCGTATCCGGGATGTCGCATGCGCTCTTCGTGCTGGTTTTCATGATGGTCGCGTCGCCCCTGGCAGCCTTCATTCCGCTGCCGGCTCTCGCGGGTCTGCTCGTCGTGGTGTGCTGGAATATGGCCGAGAAGGAAGAATTCGTCCGGCTGCTGCACGAATGGCGCGGCGCCAGCGTGCTGATCGCCGCCTTCGGCCTCACCCTGATCGAAGATCTCACGACCGGCATCATCGCCCGATGCGTGCTGGTAGCGGGTCTCGCCGTTTTCGATCGCGCGAGGGCGCGCTCCACCCAGCCGTCAGGATCCGGGCGCGCGGGGCCGGTCGCCTTCGTCACCATCGGCAAGCTTGAGGAGCCGCTGCGAATCGCGCAGGACGATCCGCTGCCGGCCTCCTTCGACCAGCCCTTGGCTCTCCCATGCGCTCAGGATCCGGCTGACTGTGTGCAGCGTGGTCCCCGTCATCTCGGCCACGTCCTGCCGGCTGATAGGGAAGTCGATCTCGATGCCGGCCTCGACCTTGCGGCCGGCCTGTTTCGCGAGCCGCAGCAAGGCGTGCGCGACCCGCTGTTCGACCTGTTCGTTCGATATCTCGATCACGCGGGCCTGGGTATCTTGCAGGCGGCTGCCGACGGTCTGCAGCGCGCTGCTCGCGAGGCTCGGATATTTGACGATCAGGCGTGCCAGGATGAGGAGGGCCAGGCGAGCGCGATGCTGTCGACCGCCGCCACCGCCGTCGCCGGGTAATGCGACAGGTTCATAGCCTGCGCGACGCCGAACAACTCGCCCGCCGACACGTAGCGGACGACGGTCTGCTGACGTTGCGGCGTGGTCTTCTCGACGCGGAGATGGCCGTGGAGCAGCACGAAGAAGCGGTCGGCTTCGACTTCCTGCTCGAACACGGCGGTCCCCTTCGGGTAGCGGACCGAACGGGCCTCGCGCAGCAGATCATCCTGCTCGGCCGGGTTTAGGCCGGCGAACATCGGTAGATTGGCGACCAGGGAGCGGTCGACGGAGGCCATGGAACCCTTTCTTGCAGTGCGCCGGACCCTAACCGGCGCCACGGCATGCCACAACACCGGTCTGGACCTTGGAGGCAGGGAACCTGCCGAATGCTTGGGCTGGCGCAAAGTCCGGCACCACCGGTCCGTATACCGAATATGGGCAAGAGGCCGGCGGTCGCCGGCGCGCAAACGCGAGGATGAGATGACTGGAAAATTGATGATCTCTGCATTGGTTGCCGCGGTGGTGGCGCTGGCGGGGACCGCGCATGCCGCGGAAATCGAGGTGAAGATGCTCAACAAGGGATCGGACGGCGTGCCGATGGTGTTCGGACCGTCGTTCGTGAAGGTCGCGCCGGGCGACACCGTGAAGTTCGTGCCCACCGACAAGGGCACAACGCCGAAACCATCAAGGGCATGCTGCCCGAAGGCGCGGCGAGCTTCGCCGGGAAAAATGGCGGGGTCGTCGCCGTGACCTTCGACGAGGAAGGCGTCTACGGCGTGAAGTGCCTGCCGCATTACGGGATGGGCATGGTCATCATGATTGTGGTGGGTAATCCGGTGAACGCGGACCAGGCCGAGGCAGTGCCGCAAGTGGGCAAGGCGAAGCAGGTCTTCGCCACGCTGTTCAGCAAACTCGAAGCCAGCAAGACAGCGGAAATCAAGTAGTTGGAGGAGGGGGCGGCGCTCCGCAGTCGCCGGCATTCGGTGAATCCCAAGCCGGACGAAAGCGGGGCGCACGTCGCTTGATCTTCAGGGGCGCTACGGCTCGCGGAACAGCAATCGACGGGGCGTTGCGGCGGCCCGGCAGGCACTGGCGCCCGGGCTCTCCTCCTTTTGGGTTTGTCTCGATGAACGTGACTCCCAACTGCTCGCCATTCACCCAAGCAAAAGCTCGCAGCGAGATAGGCCAACCCTAGTGAGGAGAGCACCAGGAAGAATTCCTTGAGGGGAAGTCCTTGGACTGAACCCTCGACCAGCAGCTTCGCTCCGGAGTCCGAGACGTCCTTGAGCGTACAGGCACGTCGCCACGTCCCATCTATCGCCATCATGTCGGCAGTAATGGGCCTCTCGAATGACACTCGGTGCGTTGCTCTCTTGTCGGGGATCATTGGGCCCGCGCTCCATGTCTGAGAGCGAAGGCACGAGAGATGTCACTGCCTGTCCATCCGCAATCTTTCGCATCTACTTCAGATTGAACTCATGACGATCTGATTTTCAGTCTAGATCCCCATGAGCGTCAAAGCCATGATGGCGACGATCCTCCAGAGCCAACTGACGTTACACGGCGTGCATTCACTGAAGCCATCCGACTGGAGCGGCTGATGGAGCAAGCTCAGAGAGCTGGAGCTTAGTTTGGCTGCGCGAGAACTCGCGCAGAAGCAGGAGCCGTAGCGCCCCGCAAATCGTAACCGCCAGCAAAATTCTGCAGGCGGATGCGCGGCGCGTGAGCCCTCCGGCAAATATCTGCTGCGGGTCATTCGCGTCGATTTTGCCCGCGTCTTCTCGATGTCCGCTCTCGCCCCGACTGCCGACGTGCCGGACACGATGGCAATCTTCGCCTTCGGGCCAGTTCCGGCCCCCGATGACAGACCCGCACCGGGGCGCCCAACCAGCTACTGTGCTTTAAGTCAGTTCATCGAGAATTGCCTTGCCCTCAATGAAATCTCGCGTGTCCAAGCCTTCGGCGAAGCTGCCGAGCACCGGCGCCAGCAGGGTACGGGCCTCGTTAACCCTGCCTGCCTCGCGCCATAGCCGGGCGAGCCCCGTCGCCGCGCGTAGCTCCCACATGCGCGCCGACTGCGCGGTCGCAAGCGCGAGCGCTCGCTCGAATTTCAGTTCAGCGCTGACCTTATCCCCCTTCGCGAGCGCGAGCTCAGCGGCAAGCCGATGCAACTCCGCCTCATACCAGCGCTCGTCCGTGGCCCGCACTAGGCGTAGGGCCTCGTCGAGTTGTTCCTCCGCCTCCGGCCACCGACCCGCCCGCAGACAGGTTTCGGCCAGGATCGCTCTCTTGTAAGGATGCTCGACCTTCTGCTCCGTTGCGGCGAGCTTTGCCAGCGCATCACGCATCAAGTCGATGCCGTCTCCCGGCGCGCCACGACTGGCCCGTGTCCAGCCTTCGAAAAGACGGGCGACCGCGTGGAACACGACGATCCCTCTCTTCGCTGCAAGGTCGACCAGCGTAGCAATATTCGCCTCCACCGCCGCCCAATCCCCGCACATGTGATGCAGATAGCAACCGTTGCTAAGTACCATCGCGTAGTAGAACTCTGAGCCGCCTCTAGAGGCGGCAACGGCTTCTCCCGCTAAGGCATGCCCCTGGTTCGGAAATCCTAGCGCGAACATGGTCCATGCCAGATATGTCAGCGGGAAGGTGGGATACTGGCCGTGCGAGTAACGATTGACGCGCCCGCGGTCTACGCCATCGACGCGCAGCGAATCTTCCAGGTGCTGGCGAGCGCGAACAAGATCACCCAACAAGAATGCTGTGCTACCAATCAGGTACTCTGCCACCTTCAGCGCTGAATGATTATGGTCATGCTGCGCAATGTCCATGAACTCGCTCGCATAGCGTTCAGCATCGTGCAGCTTCGGCCGGTTGAAGGCACCGACAAACTGTCCATATATGACTTCCAGCAGCCGATCGGCGTCGCCAACCTCTTCGCATAGTGCGCGAGCCCGCTTATAGGTGAGCTCAGTCTGCAGTGAGCCCGAGCCACGGATGGCCCGGTACACCGCGCCGAGCGCCATCTGCAGATCAAGCTCAGTACGCTTCCTCGCCTCGTCGGGCAGTTGCGGCAAAAGTGCGACCGCCGCGGTCAAGACGTGCTCAGCCTCGACGTAGTTGGAGCGTTCGCGCGCACGCGTGGCGGACCGCTGCCAATAGGCGATCGCGCGATCATAGATGCCGGCGGCCGCGTAGTGGTGTGCCAGCAGTTCGGGCTGCGCTTCTGCAATCTCTGGGAATTGCTGCTCAAGTACGTCGGCGGTCTGCGCATGCAGTTGCTTTCTGGAGGTCAAGAGTAGGGTTCCGTAGGTGGCGTCCTGCACCAGCGCGTGCTTGAAGACGTAGCTGGTTTGAGGGCGCGAGCCACGGCGGAACAGCAGTCCCGCCTGAACCAACGCATCCAAGGCCCCGGTCAGTGCGTCCAGGTTCGGTGGCAAGACAGCTGTCAAGAGGGCCTCGCTGAATTCGCGGCCCAACACCGCCGCCACTTGCGCGACTTCCTTCGTTCCGGCCGTCCGGTCCAGCCGCGCAACCAGCGCGTCCTGCAGCGTCATCGGAACCGATAGCTGTAATCGCCCGTAACGCCCGCAAACAGTTTCGTCGTTGGCCAAGCCTGCTTCGAGTACCGCCTTGGTCAGCTCCTCGATGAAAAGCGGCACGCCGTCCGCTTTTGCAACAATCTGCTGAATTATTTCCGCCGGCAGCGCTTCGGTGGCAGCCAGTGCACCAACCATGTCAGCTGCCTGCGCTCGGCTGAGCCGATTGAGCATAAGCATGGTTAGATGGGTGCAGCCGCTCCATGGCGGTATGTAGTCGGGTCGGTAAGTAATCACGATCAGTACGCGAGAATCCTGCACCCGATCGATCGCGGCCGCGATCAGCTCTGCGCTCGAAGGGTCTATCCAATGCGCGTCTTCCACCACGATCAGCACCGGCTTCCGGGTCGCCAACCCAAGCACTCGATCGACCAATGCTGCCACGGTTCTCTGTTTAAGGATCTCTGCCGTCAGCTCCAGCCTGGGATAGTGCGGAGCCATCGGGATCGATAGCAGGCCTGCAAACAGCGAAGCGATCTCGGGCACTGCCTGTCCGGACTCGGCCAACATCTGCTCGAGTTTGTTCAATTTTATCGCGGGCGGATCGGTTGGCAGAAACCCGGCCGCCTGCATCAACTGGCGCGCGAAGGGATATAGGGCGCTGGTCGCGAAATATGCCGAGCATTGGCACCGCACCCGTACATGCGGAAGGTCCGCTATTCGCTCGATTAGCGCCTCGGCAATCCGCGACTTGCCGATGCCAGGCTCCCCACAGAGCAATACGACCTGGCCGTCGCCCTGCTTCGCCTGCTCCCAGCGGCGCAGCAAAAAATCGACCTCCTCCTCGCGACCGATCAGCGGAAATGGCCCGCCAAGATGCAGCGCCTCGAAGCGACTCTCGGTCAGACGCTCGCCGGTCACTCGCCACGCCTGCATAGGACGGGCGACGCCCTTCAGCTGGTGGACACCAATGTCTTCGTAGGTGAAAAGGCCACCGACGAGCCGCTGTGTGCTGGCGCTGATCACCAAGGCATTGGAGGCGGCCAGCGACTGCAGCCGCGCAGCAACATTCGGTGTTTCACCGACGATCGCCATTTCCTCGCGTGCCCCGACCGCACCCATCTCTCCGACCACCACGAGCCCGGTGTGCACACCAAGGCGGACACCGAGCTTGATACCGATCTTCCTTGACAAATCTCGATTTAGCAGCGCGACCGCCTCAACAATATCGAGCCCGGCACTCACCGCACGTTGGGCGTCATCCTCGTGCGCGCGCGGAAGGCCGAAATAGACGAGGAGACCATCTCCAAGGTATTTCGCGAGATGACCGTCGTAGCGGTCGATAACGACGGCGCATGCCGCCTGATAGAGCGAGCAGTAGATCACGCAGCTGTTCAGGGTCCAGGGTACTAGAGAGAGCGGTGGAATCGACGAGGTCGCAGAACATTACCGTCAATTGACGACGTTCCCCCTCGGGGGTCATCGAGGCCGGTATCTTCGTCAAGTGCGTTGTTTGCACGAGACCGGCGATTGCTTTGAGCAAACGCTTGCGGTCTGCAAGACGTGTAAACCCGAGATCTTTCAGATCCTCGTTACTGAGCTCGGACAGCAGATCAAGGTCGACGCCGTTCTCGGCGAATGTTTCAGCAAATCGTCCGAGCCCGAGATCCTCGAGCCAAGCCCTGACATCGTGGCTCATTGCCGTGTCCTCGGACCCAAGAATATCGCTTGAGTTCGCCAGCTCTCACTGAGGTGGAGCGAACTGACGTTATGTTTGGTCGATGAGCAACCCTATCTCATACTATGTCGCCTGTGGGGCAAGGGCCAATTTTAGCTCGAATGCTGTTCACTTCGTGGGATCGATCGTTGCGCGGTGCGGGACGACGCGGCCGGAGTCGGTCGTGTTCTCGCGGGTGAGAGTTTCGCGAACAATAAGCGCACCACGAGAGACGCCCCTGTAAGTAGCTTCTTCGCATGACCGCTTTGGGTCAACAGGCGCCGTCCTGACCGCCGCCGGTCACGGCCGGTCCACCACGACAACCTGACGATGTCAGAGCCGGTCTGGGCTTCGCGTTCGGGCCAAGAACAGACGTCGCGCGTCCGATTGGTGCCAGAAGGCCACCGACCGGCTTCGAGGTCCGAATCTGCATAGGCAGCCGCCCAAGCCCCGGCTAATGTCTCGGCCTGAAATCGGACGTCACCCAGGAGCAAGTGGAGTAATCGCGGTGCAATAAGGGCCTAACTGATTGGACGCTGCAGGGGCACCAATGAATTCACCTTCGCAACCGAATGCTAAACCGCCACCATCCCTGACGGGATCAAGCGCTCACGAGCCAAATCCATCCGAATCGTCGGATCTGAAAGGCGCGCGTATCCTCTTGGTCGAGGATTCCTGGCACGTCGGCAGCGCCATCAAGCGTCTACTTCGCGCATTGGGAGCTGATGTGGCCGGCCCGGCTGCCACCATTCCGGATGGCGATCGCTTGGTTGCCGAGCGCACTCCCGACGTGGCCATCGTCGACATCAATCTGCGAGGCGGCGAGCGGGCCAACGAGCTGATTGATCGGCTGCACAAACTGCGCATTCCGGTCGTCGTCATCACGGGTTACTCGGCCGTTTCTCTACCTTCCGGACAAGCCGAGGTCATTCTGCAGAAACCCGTCAGCGTTGAAACGTTTCTGGGAGTCTTGCGCCCGATCATTGCCCGGCAAAGGGATCGATAGGGAACCATCTCACGCCACGTCGGCTGTATCCGTCTTGAGGGGAATCTCGATTGTGCAAGACACGCCATCCGATGAAAACGCGAGGTCGACCGTACCACCGAGCTCGTGAGGGATGAGATCGCAAATAAGGCTGGTTCCGTAGCCGTATTGAGACGGAGCCGATGTTGGCGGACCACCCGCCTCGCGCCAAATGATTATCAGCACTGCCGCCGCTTCGCCGCTATTCCGGCATTCCCAGCTAACGGACACCCGGCCCTCCGGGACCGACAGTGCGCCGTATTTGGAGGCGTTCGTTACAAGCTCGTGCAGCACCATCGCCAGGGCTTCGCTTGCCGCGGCGGTGAGCGCGACTTCGGGCCCCCAGGCTGTCGTATTCGCCTTCGTCGAATAGGGAGCCAATTGATGGCGCACAATATCTGCGACGCATACGCCCTGCCAATTGACCTGGCTCAATAACGCGTGCGCAACTGCCATGCTTTGGATACGCTGATCGAGGGCTTGGACAAACTCGTCCATCGTGCTGCTGCCCTGTCGCGTATACATGGCAACCACGGCAACGCGGGCAAGCACGTTCTTGACGCGGTGGTCAAGCTCGGCGACCAGCAGGCGCTGGTGCTCATCAGCTCGCTTGCGTTCCGTAATGTCAAGGGTCAGGCCCTTGATGCGTATGCACTTCCCGGCTGGGTCGAACTCGGCCGTTGCTGTTTCCTCGAGCCACATTTCCTGGCCGTCCGGCCGCATCACGCGAAAATCGACCGCATACGAAGGCTTGTCGGGCCGGACGCTTTTCACCTGCGCTTTGAAGCTTGCGCGGTCATCCGGATGGATCAGCTCAAGAAAGCGAGCTGTCGTTACGGGTTCTTGCGGGTCGTACCCAAGAAGCTTCGCGGCGTTCTCGCTGTGATGCGATAAATCCGTGCAGGCATCCCATTCGAAGGCCATCACTGCTCCCGCCGCCAAGGCGTCTTCCAGCCGGGCCGCCACCTCACTGAGCGCCGCCTCTTGCTGACGCCGCTCTGCGAACAGCGCGGAAAGAACCAGGGTGCAGAGCGAGGTCGTCAGGATACCAGCTTGAGCACCCAGGATGCGGTCGTCGATCGGGAGATCGGGGTCACCGAAATATCCAATGCCAAAGATTGTTGTCCACACGATCGTCAGCGCAATGATGAATGCGGCTGCGGCGGCGAACGCCGGCTGGCAGCGGGCCGCCAGCCAGAGCAGCAGTGGAAACAACAGGGCGATGGGGACCACAGTCACAAGGGACACGCGCGGTAGAAAGATAGCAATGGTGCTCGTCATCGTGATCGCAGCGAGCGCTACGGCGCCTTCGACGGCCTCCTTCGGCGGCGGCGGACGGCCGCTTGCGGCCGCAGCTCCGATCAGCAGCGGCGCGACCGTCACAATGCCGAGCGCGTCGGATGCGAACCAGTGCTGCCAGATCGTCAGACTCGGTGCAGCGGAGAAGTGGAACAACTTGAACCCCAGAGTCCCACCTATCCCGGAGATAGCACTGGAAAACGCCGCAGCTGCGAGCAATCCCAGGACCCGGCGCAGCCGGTCGAGGGCGAACCTCGAGCCAAATTGACGCTCGATAAAGCCAGCCGCAAGCAACGCTTCACCAGCATTGCACAAGGCGAATGCTGCGGCGCCCGCGAAAGTCCTGTCGCCCAATAAGTTGGCCACAATCGTTGCCGCGGCCGCTCCGATTGCCACCGGCCATTTATAACGAGGACCAAGGGCTATCAGGGCGCCGGCGGCAACGCCGGAGGCCGGCCAGAACACGGCTACGCCGTCGGGCTTTGTCAGCAGATAAAGACTAAGTCGCGCCCCCAGGAAATATGCGATCCCTACCGCCAGAGCGACGCCGATCGCCGTCAGCTCCACGCGCTTGCCGGTCAAGACAGCCTCCCTCAGGATCCCAGTCTTGCCCATCAAAGCACGGGGGACAATCGTCAGCTAGAGCGCGGGACGCAATACAAGCAATGTCCGCCTTGGGTCAAAGTGCGAAGAACTCAACCTGAGCAGATCTGGTCCGCGTGCGTCGGTGAGCGGACCTCTTGGAACGCCGCCGCGACGTGCCGAGTCGGCCGGCATCAGTGGATCGCGGCATACAAATTCATTCCCGGCTACATGACGTCTCCCTGCAGGCGCGCGCCGCCCGTGGGGTGGGCATTTCTGTCTTGAGCCGCTGTGACGCCGCGGCCTTGCCGGCCGGGGAGAACACTAAGAGCCGGAGGCCGCGGAGTCTATTGCTTGCAGATATGTAGTTCTATTTCCATACGGCGCTAGATTGTCTCGATTACGGGCGCCATGTTTCTGGTCCATCAAGATACCTGTCGTCGGCTAATCGGAATTATTTCCACATATGTGCAGATGACAAATTCCAGCATCAAGTCGGCCAAGCGGATCTTCGAAGTCCTCGAGTACTTCGAGGATGTGAAACGCCCGATCTCGCTGAAGGAAGTCGCGAAGAAGTGCGACTATCCCACGTCCAGCGCTGCGGCGTTGCTGAAGAGCATGGCGATGCTGGGATACCTGTTCTACGACAGCTACAATCGCACCTACATGCCGACGATGCGCATCGCCCAGATGGGCAGATGGCTGGACACCGGGCTATTCGGCGACAGCGCCATCCTTGCGCTGGTCGATTTCGTCCATGAGAATCTCGACGAGCTCGTCAGCATCAGCACCCAATCCGATCTACATGCTCAATACATTCACGCTCTGCAAACCAGCAAGCGCTTGCGCTTCGAAGTCAAGCCCGGCGATGTCCGGCCGCTTGCCATCAGCGGAATCGGGCGAACGCTGCTCAGCGGTCATACCGACGTCGAGATTGAACGGCTCTTGCGCCGCATCAATGCCGCTTGCCCGTAGGAAGAGCACTTCGAACTGAATGCGCTGATGAAGATCGTCAACGGCATCCGGCGCGACGGCTACATGTTCTCCAAGCACATCGTCGTCCAGGACGCTGGCGTCATTGCCGTCCTGCTGCCAAAGCGCGATTTCGGACGCGACCTGGTTCTTGGCGTCGGCGGCCCTGTATCCCGTCTCGAGGAGCGACAGGACGAAATTTTGGCCTGTATTCGCGAAGGCATCGCGCGGTTACTGACGTGACGTCAGGCGTTTGGCAGAACAAAGCTCGCCCCAAAACCGCAGATGAAACTTTGCCGACCTTCATGGCCCGGCGCTCAGGGGCACCAACGGAGCAGTCGCTTTCGTCGCCACCTGCACCTCGCACCCAGTCAGGCAAGGCATATTGAGCCGATTGAGGCCCGCGAGCACGGCGATCCACGAGACGCCTGCGATAAGACTTGCCGACAAGAACAGGATCGGCTCCCACGCGAGCCCGAAAAGCACCAGACTCACAGCCGTGCCGATCTCCCAGACACGAGCGTGTCGGCTCCGATTTTTGCTTTCAGCCATGGCAGTACAAAAGCACCGCCCACCGCACCGACGCCGATTGCACCCAGCAAGGCATGATCAGGATTTCGTGCAGCACGGGCCTGCTCTGAAGTAGCGAAAAAGAAACGATTGAAGCAGCTGCAATGAACACAGTGCTGAGCGTTGTCCCGAGCTTCGGCGCGCTGTACTACGGCTCACATTCACGTCAAACAGCTGCCGGACTTACGGGTCGAAGCGAAGAGACCGATCGCCTGCGGCAATGCCAGACTGGCCATCCTGCTCGATGTAACATGCCGCGCATGCTCTTGCTCAGTTTGTAGCCGCGTGGCGGTCGACTCTTTCGCTCGAACGACCCTCCTTTCTTCCCGTTTGAACATTTCGTGTTGCACAGGTGCTGTGCGGTTTCGTCGCAATGTTTCCGGCGAGATGAACTCCTATAGTCATAGTGGCATGGCATATGTCGTTGACATTGATACGCGCACCGCGCGTTTTGGACTTCACGCCGGCCGCCTCCAAACGGGCGGTTAGCCGGACGGTGTTCGCGCCGTCCAGGCTCTTTTCCAGTTTCGTGACCTCCACCCAAGAGGTCGTCTTGAAGCAGAAGGAGTGCGCCGTGCTGCCTCTTCCAAAAATTGCACTAACCTCATCAGACTATCCGCGGCTCGAACAACTCGCCCGTCTTGCCATCCAAACCGGAGACCCGGACGGGATCTTTCTCATGGGTGAGATTAACCGAGCCGACATCGTGCCGGACGAGTGTGGGAACGTCCGTTCGCTCGTGACCATCGGATCATGGGTCACCCATTGCACGAATTGGGGCGTTCCGCGTCGCACCGCAATTGGTCTGGCCCGAGGAGTGCTGGTCGGATCCCGCCTGCATTTCGGTGTTAACACCGCTGGGTGCGGCTTTGATCGGACTGCAGGTCGGCGATCAAATGCCGTATTTCGTCGCCGGATGCCCGAATGTTGTCAGGGTCCAAAACGTAGCCCAGTCGGATTCGAATGTAGTCCGACTCTTCCGGGGAGGGGCGAGGCGGTCGGGCAAGCCGTTCGATGACGACCCCGGACCAACCGCAGCATAGGAGCGATCAATGCGCAATTTCGAAGCTGAAAGCCGGCGAGAACAGCCGGCGTTGCCGCCGATCAAGATCACTGAGGACGAATCACGGCGTCTCAGTTCCTTGGCCAACTCGAGCATGGATCTGTTTCCGCGAGCCGCCCATTTTCTGGCTCGAGAAATGGAACGTGCCACGGTGACGGACGAGAACAACTTGCGAGGCGTGATCAGGATGGGGTCGAAAGTGACCTATCGCGATGACGAGACAGGTGCGAGCCGGGAGATCGTGCTGGTCTATCCGCATGAGGCAAACATCGAGCTCAATCGGATCTCGGTCCTGACGCCTGTTGGAGCGGCCTTGATCGGCCTATCGCCGGGGCAGCGGATTGACTTCGAGACACCCCACAAGCGTACCAGGGGCCTGACCGTTCTCGCTGTTTCCCAATAGGGCGCATAACGCCAGGTGCGCCTTGCGTATACAGTGAGCAAGATTTGCCCGCCAAAGATCGCCGTGTCTTGATTTAGTGACAAACCGGAATAGGCTCGCGAGCCAACGCTTAGTTCCAAGCCTGACCGAAGCCGACAATGGGACTTTGGCGAATGATCGCTTGGCGCCACAAGCGTCTTCGGTGCGACGTGGCGCTATATGGCGTCACAATGGGAGACCGGCCCTATTCGCCTTTCTTCGTCTGGCCTTGAGCAGCGAAGAGACCTCGCCTCATATCATTTCGGTGCTGTGTGACTGACCGGATGAAGCTTAGTTGGAGGAAGCACTGTGAACGCAAACTGGCCAGACATCCCGTTCGAGCAGTGGCGCGAGACATGTTCCGCGCTCCATATCTATTCGCAGATCGTGGGTAAGTACCGACTTGCACGAACGCCTTGGCTCAACCATTCCTGGCATGCGACCCTATACGTCAATACACGCGGCTTGACGACTTCGCTGGTACCGGACGGGGCCGGCACTGAGATCACCCTTGATCTCCGGAAACATGTCGTCATCGGAGAAGCAGCAGACGGGCGGAGGGCTGAGCTTCCGTTAGGACCAATGTCCGTGGCTGACTTCTATGTACATTTCCTCGAACTCGTTCGGGGAATTGGGGGCACGCCGGAGCTTCACGACCGACCCAGCGAGGTGTCAGCGCCCATCCCCTTTTGCGATGATCGGCAAACCAGGCCCTACGATGCTGCAGCCGTGACAAGGTTCTTCGAGGCGCTGGTGCTCGCCAACAATGTGTTCACCCGATTTCGAACCGGCTTCATCGGCAAGGCTAGTCCGGTTCATCTCTTTTGGGGCAGCTTTGATCTAGCGGTCACGCGCTTCTCCGGACGCCGCGCGCCCCTACATCCGGGTGGCATTCCGGCTTTGCCGGACGAGGTGACCCGAGAGGCATACAGTCATGAAGTCTCGTCGGCGGGTTTTTGGCCCGGCGGCGGCAGCACGGATTTTGCGGCCTTTTATTCCTATGCCTATCCCGCTCCTGCAGATTTTGCGGAGGCTAAGGTGATGCCCGATGGGGCGTACTTCGACCCGAAGCTCGGGGAATTTCTTCTGCCTTACGATGTCGTCAGACAATCGGCTGACCCAGAAGTAGCGCTGACGGCCTTCCTGGAGAGCACCTATCGCGCTGCAGCCGACCTCGGTCATTGGGATCGTATGGCCCTCGATTGTCTCACCGGCTTACCCCCGCCGACCGCGACCATTAAGCTAAGCGGCCCGACGGGCGCCGACGAGGTGCTTGAACAGCTTGGTCGCCATGTCGGCTTTCCGCCCCCAGCGGCAAGTGTCCGCAAGGCTCCTAAGGTCTGTTTAAGGGGATATAGCGGACTAGATTTGCTCGCGTTGAGTTCTTCGCATTTTGACCCGAAGCAGGCGAACTTGGGAAGGTGCACGATCCCCCGAACCGAGCCGAATACTGAGCACAGCGCAACGGCGTTCGCGGTGACCTCTTAGCCGGTATTTTTGACCGCCTCAGCCAGTATCTCGTAAAGCTGCCGCTTGCTGAATCGGTTGGGCTGCTGCCTCTCCGCTGCGTTCCGCGACACCTTCTTTGCGACTGGACGGACGCAAGCTGCCGACGACGTCGCCCTCAGCTTCGGGGTCGGCCTTATCTTGGGCCTTGCCGTGGGCGGCTTGTGACCGCGCTTCAGGCCCTGACGGGTCAGCATGCCGCAGACCGCGTTACGACTGCACCCGAGCCGCCGCGCTATCTGCGCCGCGCTATGTCCTGCGGACCAGAGCCTGGTGAGGAGCCCTATGTCTTTCGCATCCCAGCCCATGGGGGATATTATAGCACCGACGGCCGATCACGCGTCAATCTAGTCTTCGTCCGGCTCGCGCACGACCGCCGGTTCATCAGCGCCGTCTTCGTCATCTTCATCCTCCTCATCCTCTTCATTTTCATCAGGATCTCTTGGCGGCGTCGCGCTGCCCATAAGCACGAGCGGTGTCCAGCAGATCGCTGTGTTGGAAGCTTCGAAGGTGTGTTGCTTCATGTCGTTGCTGCTCCTCGAAAAGCATCCTCGGTGAATTCCTGACCGGCGGCACGCGCAAATCCAGGACGCGACTGTCGCCAACGCGAGGGTGACATCAGGTCGATGACATGAGCAAGGGCAGCACCGCGACGCAACTGGCGACTCTACTTGACGCCCGAAAACCCATTAGACTCTATGTCAACCAAAAGCTCGCCGCTGGTGATTTCGGGAACCCCAAGATCGAGGTCATGCAGACTTGCCTGAACAAACGCCAGTATCTTGGCGTTTGCTACGTTGGCGCTTTCGCGGTCATCGAATATCATCACGGCGACGCCGACACCGTCGCCCGCATCCAGCACATGGTAAGATCTAAATCCCTGCGATTGCCTCAGGATCTCACCGACGCCGCTCTTGGCGCGACGAGCGGCGTCCGCTACCGAACGAACATTCGTGTATTTGCGAATGACCATGTACATGGGTCCACCACGCGCCATACGCTCCCCTGCATCAGAGCATATCGGACCCAGTCGGAGCAGTGCAACTTCCGGGATAGGCCACAGCGCCCGGTTGGGCGGACCGCGCAACGCGTGTTTTCCAATGAGCCATCCTCGCCCGCAAGGGCGAGGTGCTTGAGGCTCAGGTGCCTTCGAACTTGAACGAGACGTTGAGCTTGGTGCGATAGGCCTCGACTTTTCCCTTGTCGTCCAGTTGCATATCGAGCTTGACCACCTCTGCAATGCGAAGGTCCCGGAGGGATTTAGCAGCTTGCTCGACCGCATTGGCAGCCGCCTTCTCCCACGAGTCGGTGCTGGTGCCGACCAGCTCAATGACCTTGTAGACGCTATCGGGCATGTCGTCCTCCTATTCGGGGTAGGGGTCGGAAATCTAGCATCTGGATCGCGACGCTGAAAAGTGTCGGCGATGTCGCGGAAAAGGTCCGATTGGCTGTCGCTTTTCCTGAACACACGGGCGGCCCCGTCGGGAGATGCGGTCGCATTTTCAACCCGAACGGACGCGCACATGGAATCTCCTTCCTGCCAGTAGGCTTCTGAATATAATTTTGCCGGCCGATGTCCTCATTGCGGCCAAAGGTTTTGACCCATGAAGCGATGGCACCGCGTCAGCATCAGCAGCATGGTTCTCGCCGTGGTCTGGTGTGCGCCGGGGCCCTGGTGGTCAGCCGATCGCACGTTCGATCAGAAGTCATAGCTGATTCATCGGCAACACGTACGCCTGAGCCCATAGAGCGTGCGTGGCACCTGCCCGTGGCAGCCACATTCCAAAGACACGTTGATTGGCAATCAAATGGCTCTCGCTACGGACCTGCCGCTGTTGCGAATACGTACCTGTCTCTTGGCGAGGCGGCGAGGACGGAGGGCAAGGTGCTGGCCGGCACGTGGAGCTGCTGGACAGGCGTATGCATCATGGGTCTCACGCTCGACGAGCTGGCCAAAGTCGCCCAGTCCCACACCAGCCGGAAGGTTACGGGCGTCGAGCGGAAGCGGCTGTTCGATGCTGTAAATACCTTCGACGGCGATAAGAAGCAGGGGCTGCTGTTGATAGAGTAATATCCCGCATGTCGCCTTTTGGCCCATCGCGTCGGTTGGCGCAGTGCATCAGCAGATCTGGGGTCGGGGGTAGAGCAGAAGTTTGCGCCTCCGGTGCAGACCGCCGCCTTTGACCCAAATCGAAAGTCGGCTCTAGTCCAGCAGCAGCCTGATGTGCTTTGATAGGCGGGGTGGGCCTACCAGCTTTAGAGGTATTGTTTGACCGAAGAGCGGGTGGAACGGCGACTGGCAGCGGTGCTGGCGGCTGATGTCGCCGGGTACAGCCGTCTCATGGGCGAGGACGAGGAAGGAACCTTGACCCGGCTCAAGGCGGTCAGGAAAAACCTCGTTGATCCGACCATCGCTGCGCATCGCGGGCGCATCGTCAAAACAACCAGCGACGGAATGCTAGTCGAATTCGCCAGCGCGGTAGATGCGGTGCGGTGTGCGCTTGAGGTCCAAGACAGTATGGTCGGGCAAAGTGCTGACGGACTACCCGCGACCCGGATTGAATTCCGCATCGGCATCCATGTCGGCGACATCATTTTTGACGATACTGATATATTTGGCGATGGCGTCAACATCGCAGCTCGCCTTGAGGGCATAGCCGAACCGGGCGGCGTCTGTATTTCTGACGACGCTTATCGTCAGGTTCGCGACCGTGTTAATACTGCATTCGATGACAAGGGGGAGATTGCGCTCAAGAACATCGCACGTCCGGTGCGGGTCTTTGCGCTGACCCGTGCAAAACCACACGCAACCAAAGTTATCGAACAGGCGCCTCAACTAACCTTGCCCGACAAGCCGTCAATCGCGGTACTGCCGTTCCAGAACATGAGCGGCGATCCCGAGCAGGATTTTTTTGCGGACGGGATGGTCGAGGACATCATAACGGCGTTGTCGAAGTCCAAGGTTCTTTTTGTGATCGCGCGCAATTCGAGTTTTACCTACAAGGGTAAGGCTGTCGATATTAAGAAAGTCGGACACGAGCTGGGCGTGCGGTATGTGCTAGAAGGCAGCGTTCGCAAGGCAGGTTCTCGCGTGCGGGTGACCGGGCAGCTTGTTGACGCCACGACAGGCGCTCATTTGTGGGCCGATCGATTTGAAGGTGCGCTGGACGACATTTTCGATTTGCAGGACACCCTTACGCGACATGTGGTGGGAGCTATTGAACCCGAGCTCGAGCGTGCCGAGATTGAGCGAACCAGACGAAAGCCAATTGGCAACATCGACGCGGTTACCGAGCTCTATCGTGGACTTCCTCACATTAATTGGCCCACGACCCCGGAGAATAATGACGCCGCTCTCCAACATTTCCGAAATGCAATGGCGCTTGACCCGGCTTTTCCGCAGCCGTATGGCGCTGCCGCGGCGTGTCTTATGTGGCGACGAGCCAATTACTGGCCTGCCGACTTTGCAAGCGACGATGCGGAGTTGTTGCGTCTTTTTGACCGCATGAAAGAATTAAGCACTGATGATGCAGTTACGCTTGTCGGCATTGGGTTTGCTCTTTGTCATAATAGGGTTGACTTTGATGCCGGTCTGGAAATGATCGAGCGGGCCATCCGCGCAAATCCCAATTTTGCGCAGGCTTATAATGCGAGAGGCTGGGTGCGTGCTTGGGACGGCGGTTCGGATGCAGCGATTGCTGACTTCGAACAAAGCATGCGCTTTAGTCCGCGCGATCCATTTAGCTTCGCTTTGATGATCGGTATTGCTTGTGGTCACTTCAATGCCGGGAGGTATGAGGAAGCGGCAAGCTGGGCAGACAGATCAATCCGGTTATTTCCTTATTTCCTCGGGGGGCTTACGACAGCGATTGCGTGTTACGTAGAAGCAGGAAGGCTAGAGGATGCTCAAACAGTGAAGGCGCAGGTTCTCCAGCTTGCGCCTTACTGGCGCCTTCGGCGGTACGGGACCGGTCCGATAAAATCCATCGAAGTTGCCAACAAAATGCGTGAGGCTGCTCGAAAGGTAGGCATGCCTGAATGAAGAGTGTCTGCCGAATCGGCTCAAGTATGCCAGAGTGAATCTCTGGAGTTTGGTCCATTCCGACACGCCGGTCCGACCTGACCACGTCCGCTTATCCGGGTAGACCGGAAGTCATCGCCTCCGATGCGAACCGTCGCCTTCTGGCGCTTAGCAGAACGGCGCACAAGCCGCTGCTATGTCTGTTCTCCGGCCGACATCGGACGTGACCGCGCCGCATCCGGTTCATGCATGGCGATGCGCAGCGCGTAATCTGGCAACCGTTGCAACGCCCAGGGCGCGTGCATCCAGACATCGCGCTCGTTAAGGAAACGGTTACTGGTCACTGTCACCATTTACATATAGGTCGTCGCCATAAGCGGCAGCGCATTCTGAGAACGGTTTAATACTTCGACACGCCCGGTTGGCGGTCTCTTGCAGGAGACGCCCCAATGTTTAAGGGCTTCACGGTCTTCGCTGTTGCGCTGATCAGTACGGCGCAGGTGGATCAATATCTAACTCACGGTCGGTACACCGACGCGGCCATGGCTATGCTGCGGCAAATCGGGCAGGCGTTCGGGTTTTGAGATGTCCCTCGGGGATAACTTTGAGGCGCGTGATGGAAGGCATCGCATGGGCCGATCTCGACGCGGATGAGCAACGCGCCCTTGCGATATTGGGAGCGGGACTTTCTATCGAGCTGTGTGAGCCACTTGCTCTCCTGACGTTAAGGCGCCGAGGGCTGATCGTAGGCTCGCATCTGACGGCTGCTGCGCACAAATTGCGGAGGGGCGTTGTTTTAGGCGAACTCAGGAGGCGTGATTGCAGCTTGAAGGTATCAATGAGGCTCGGGGTACGGAAGATGTCAGGAGCGATTGGGCTGATCGTGGAGGGATATCTTTCGCTCAAGGATCAGAAGTCTCTCGATGAGCTTCGAATACAGCGCCGGAAATTTATCGCAGACCTCAACGCGTGCACCGGGATCAACTGCACGACTACTATCCAGCAGATCGAGGAAGACATCGTAGTGATCGAGGCTGGATTAGCGCGGTTGGACGACGCAACGACAAGATAACCGACCAATGCTGTCGCGTTAGAGCTGCCGCTCTATCCTCTTTGTCCGCCCCACGCATCACGATCCTGAGAGCGCATCATCCGGCAACGACCGTTGCAGCGCCTTAGCCTCAATCCATGGCGCTCGCATCCAGACATCGCGCCCCATATCCGTCGTGAGGATCACCGGCATCGGCTTCGGATGGATCGGTTCAACCATGGCGTTCGGCGTAGTCGTCAGGAAACTATAGACAAGGTGCGGGCCTGAGACCGGCTTGAACTTGTGCCGTGGTCCGTCCGGTGCCGACAGGCTGTGCGATGTGTGTCTGTGTCCTAATTCCCACAGTTGTGTAAATAAGCGCCGAACTTTGACCCCCATCGGCTTCCATCATTGACCCCACGAGTGATGAATAATCCGGTGATGGTTCAAAGGATTTGTCAGTGTTGGCCGGGGCGCATTGTCTCATCAAGAATGTTACTGGACAACTTCTCGCCGATGACTGCAGCGGCGCCACCAAATTGCTTCGGTGGCCTCTATGGCGGGAAAGATCAGCATGGGCGCGCGGCGCGAGGTGTTGTCGGCGGTATGCTAGTCGAGTTCGCCAGTGCCGTCGATGCGGTTGCCGAGCACGGGATCAACATCGTCGACTGCACCGAGGAAAAATCTACACGCCATGGTGACCTGCTCAAGCAGGAGTACTGTTCATGTTCGACGAGGAGGGTGCCGAGGTGATCGACTTTGAATTCGGCTTTCGCTGTCGCCAGCTTCGCCTTGCGATCGCGCATTGCCATGATTTCATCCGCGGTGGGGTCTGGACGCTTGACGGCCAGCCACCACGGCGTCGAGCCGTATAGACGGACGCGGTACGTTTGCTCGCCCACGTCATCGCGCTCTTGAAGTACGTCAACGCTTTGCAGCACTGGCGGTGGCCGTGCACTTCGTGGATTTTCTCGATCGCCTTGACGGCTTCGAGCGGCGCCAATTCTGTGACGAGTTTCGCGAGCAGCGGTTGCATCGGAGCCTTGCCGAGCGCCAACCTGACGTCGTCCTGGCTGCCCCACGACGGAGGCTTCTCCTTGCCCTATGCACCGCCGGCCCAGCGCGTCACCTCCATGCTCGCTTGATATGCGGC
The DNA here is from genome assembly GCF_054056815.1 of Bradyrhizobium sp. LB13.1. Classification (NCBI taxonomy): domain Bacteria; kingdom Pseudomonadati; phylum Pseudomonadota; class Alphaproteobacteria; order Hyphomicrobiales; family Nitrobacteraceae; genus Bradyrhizobium; species Bradyrhizobium sp. LB13.1. The sequence continues at coordinate 2,708,946 of NZ_JBSRYQ010000001.1, forward strand.
GTCTGTCTGCCCCAGGTCCATGCAGCAGGCGGCTTCACCTCAACCGGTTGCTCATTGCCAACGGGCGTCAACGTGATTTCACCCTCTGCGAGCGTCTCGTCCGCGCGGTGCTGGTTTATCTTAACTCCCAATGGACGTTCGACCGCCGCGGTCGCGTCGATCATGTCGAGTTTGTTGGTCTTTGCGCTGACAGCGACAGTCGGACGAATCAGCGTCGTATTGTTACGCAACGAGATCAAGCCCGTCAGATCGGGGTCTGGCCGGGCGCAGGCAAACTTGGCCGTCCAGCCATGGCGGCCGCCGGCATAGTGATTGCGGGCTGTCTTGGTCGAGATATGTCCAGCTAGTGCCGCGATCTCCGCGGCGCCGAAACCGGCCCGTTTCCAGTTTGCCATGGCTACGTGCCGTGTGGTGTACAACGACCACCTACGGATGCTCAACCGCGCACAAACCCTCGCCAGCCGCTCACCAAGCCGTCCGAGGAGCCGCCTCCAGTTCTCTTCCAGTTTATCGAAGAGGCGGCGCAGCCCGACGATCAGCTGCTCTACCAAGTGCTCGATCCCTTCCGGAACGTTGTCGAGCAGAATAGTGCGGGTCTTGCCGGCCGAGCGCCCGTTGGTCGATTTCGCATTGGCTACAACCATTTTGTTGCCAAGGATCGTCGTGTTTAGCCATTCGCAAGGACGGAGTCCGAGGTAAGGGCCGAGGGCGACCATCAGGGACAGAACGGTATCCGTATCGTCGAGCCCGCCGGCGAGCCTCCAGCGGTTATTGAAGTCAGCGCAAATCTGGAGATATTCGGCTTTGGTCGGGGCCTTGAGTTTCGCTCTGGATGAGCGCTTCGCGCAAGGGCCGCGGCGATCTTTCAGTAGAGCGGTCAGGTCGGCGAGGCCGGATACGGCGCGATCACGCTCCAGTTCCCCTACATGAAGCTTGTGTCCAATGACTGCACGGAGCTGCTGCTTGTACGGCCGCGTGGTGGCCGGCCGGAGCACCAGCTTGGGATCGGAAAACAAAGCCTTGAGGGCATCGATAATGTCGCCTGGCCCGGCCAGTTTCTTCTGCGCACGAGCCAGCAGCAACCACCCGCCCTTCAAGTAGGAGCGACGCGTGCCGTTGGTATGGCTCGGCTTGATATTGCTTCCGAGGGGGCGTTTGGGCATCGCTTATGCTACCGCTTGCGTTAGTCCATGCCCTGTTCCTCTATACCCGTGGTCGGCAAGCCGGAAATTTGTCTGACGCCGCGGTCGAACGGTGTGGTCAGTCGACCGGTCCGGCGATCCGAAAAGCCATTCGCAGACATACTTCGTTGCTGAGGTCTGTCTTTCGGCGGTGCGATTGACGTCGAATGTGCAGGGTCCACTCGATCTCAATGCCGCCAGACTACCGCCCTTAACCGTTACCACCCGCATCGGCATGGGGATCGGTAACCGTCATGAAGGCCGAAGTTCGCTGCGCCCCAGAGGCTACGCGCCCTTGGGCGCCCCCGTTGCCGCCGAAGTGGAGGCCGTTGCTGCGAGAGCAGCCTGAGCCGAAACGATCGCTGCCAGGATTGAGTGCGCTCGGGGCGGTGCTGCCGGAGGAGGCCATCGCGCGCTTCGTGACCGCGCCTTGGTCTGACGCGAGGCCACAGTTGTCAGCTTCGTTGGGGTGATGGCTTTAAGGTCACATTGGTGGGCTCGTTTTGCGCTTCTTGATGGTGCGGCACCCAAATGCTACACACCCTCTGTGTCGCTCGGATTTTCCCGAGATTTTTCAGGTAGGTAGCTGTAGCGGTCGCAGGGCCGAAATCTGGGTGGGGACCCTCCCGCCCCAGCCAGATCCAACATGCTGATTTTGTTAGAGGAATGGCCTTGCTGAAGGAGGATTTTCCGGCGCATTTGGAAATTCTGTGCTGGTTTCGTTTTGGTCGAAGGCAGATGAAAGTCCTCGCGCGTTGAACGTTCGTTCGACTTATCAAGATACGAATTGAGCCTATGAACGCTGTCCGCGTTGCAAGCTTCCGACCGCTCGCGTTGACGTCGCGTGCGGGATCGACAGCTGCAGAATCCCGCCGCCTAAGCACTGTTCAACGAAACGCGAAGTCTATCTTTGAGATCGGACGCTAGTCTCGCTCCATCTTGTCCGGCACCATCGCACCGACATGGACCCAGCAGTGATACTTGTCGCCGAGTTGGTGCGCGCGGTCGCACCACAATTGCATAATCCGGAAGCCAGATAACTCGCATCATCTTGCTTCTATGGACCAGACTGTCTTCCAACAGCCCGAGGCTTCCTTAACGAACGGCAGCTTCCAATTTGGTCGCAACCGGTACTGATGCGAGATGCAGCCTATTGTCGCCGCAGCTCAAGCCGAGCGTTGCCAGCCATACTATAATGATCCTCATCTCGTCCTATCCCATGATAAACGAGGCTGAAGACGGCGCTTACGTTCCCGGCAGATGTCGTATCAAGCTTTCACGGATGTGCCGCGCAAGTTCGGTGGCGGCTGGCGGCGCGTGGCCGTTAGGCATATGCAGGTTGATCGCAAACGGAGGCAACTCAGGCAGGCCCGCTTCTGTAGGTACGATCTCGAGGTCGGCCGGCACGGTCGAGGTGAGCAAAGCCGTGATCGCCAAGTCTGCGCGAACGGTAGCCGTGCTGGCATCGATGCTCCCGCTCTCAAACACAGTGCGCCATGCCACGCCGTGCTCACTTAGCGCTTGAAGGACCGCAGGCCGGAATCCGCATGTTTCGGCGACCATCGAAACAGGAAACGGCGTTTTCAAATGTGCCGAGCCGGACTTTGCACCAACCCACACCAAGCGATCGACGATCAGGCACTCGCCACGGGACGGCCCGAGCGGTTCTTCGATAAGGGCAACATCAATCGTCCCATCCAGGGTGCTCGCCAGAAGATCAGGAGACGCGGCGCAAACGAGCATGATGTCCACCAACGGATGGTTCTCAGTGTAGGTTTTCAAGATTGGAGCGAGCCACGTGCCGGCGAGATCGTAGGGAGCGCCCAGGCGAACTTGCCCGCTCATCGCCTCGGTAGTCATGTCTGACCAAAGCTCGTCATTCAGGACCAGCAGACGACGGGCTTTCCCCAGCAACCGCTCTCCTGTGGCGGTGAGCCGAATGCGTCGGCGATCACGCGTAAAGAGAGCGCCAGACAAATCCTCTAATCGCGCGATCTGCTGACTGACGGCGCTTTGAGACAGGTGCAGCGCATTTCCGGCCGCCGTCATGCTGGCATGATCGGCGACGGCTACGAAGGTCCGCAGAAGCCCCATATCGAGATTACGACTCATCCTTGCATTATGGATCGTAATGCGTTCCATGCACAGCATGCGTTTCCATAATGGATTGCGGCGCGGTAAATTCTCGCTTCAATAAACAGGGGCAGAGAGTGTCTTCCGCCGAGTTCTTACCGCTTATTCTCTTCGTTATCGTTTCGACGATCACGCCAGGAGGCGCAACGACCCTAGCCACAGCCTCGGGCGCTCATTTCGGTTATCGTCGCTCCATACCGCTCATGGCCGGTTTCGCGGTGGGCCTTGCTTCAATGGCGGCCTCGGCCGCTGCTGGCTTGGGGAGCGTTTTGCTGGCGCTACCGTCCTTGCTACTCGCTATGAAGGCGATCGGCTGGCTCTATCTCTTGTGGCTTGCCTGGAAGATCGGTCGCAGCGGACCTCCCCATCTCCAAGCTAATCTCGCGAAACCGACCAGCTTCCTCGGCGGGGTGTGGTTGCTATGGCACAACCCGAAAGGCTGGGCGATGACGCTGGGGGCCGCAGCTTCCTTTGCTGCGCTTGCGGGCAACCCGTTTCAACTCGGTGCGCTGCTCGGGTGCGCATTTGGTATCGCCGCAATCCTGTCTCTCTCGCTCTGGTGCGCCGCCGGATTGCTGCTCGCTCGCCTGCTCGAAACGGAGATACAGTGGCGCGTCCTCAATGTCCTTTTAGGGGTTTTGCTCGTCATTTCGATCGTTCCGATGTGGCTCTAATGATTCGGGCCGCAAAAAGAGCACCATTCCCCGATTTAGACGGATCCGCGTATCCGGAAGCGCGAAGACCTGGAACAGTTCGTTCAGACGGACGTGATCTCGAATGCCACGGGCGGTTTCACTTATCATCCCAACCCGCATCAGAAACTGCGGTTCGGATGCGCCAAGGACAACACGAATCCGCATTTCATGCGGTCGTTGTACCCCCTGTTCATCCAAGAGGTACTGCCTCTTGATCCCAAGAGAGTGGTCGATCCGGACGGTACGCGACGCGGATCATCGCCAGTCGAGTGTTACCTGAAGGCCCGCTTCGAGCCCTTGATGGTGGGATCTACTGTGGCTCGATTCCCGCGGCCTTGATGATCCGTCCCCATTTGCCGATCTCGGCCTTCAGGAAAGCCTCGAGCGCCTCCGGCGTCGCGCGCTCGGGCTCGACCGGAGCCATGCTGAGTTCGGCAAAGCGGCTGATCAGGGCAGGATCCTTCAGGGCTGTCTGTAGCGCGCTCACGAGACGGTCGATCACCGGCTTCGGCGTGCCGCGCGGCGCGTAGAGGCCGTACCAGGTCGTGACGTCGAACTCGGGAACACCGGCTTCGGCCGAGGTCGGCACGTCAGGCAGCGTCCCGACGCGTTTCTTGCTTGTGATCGCGCAGCCCTTGATCGTGTTCGACTGGATATACGGCGTCGGCCCGGTCGCGGGATCGCAATAGACGTCGATGTGGCCAGCGATGACGTCGTTCAGCGCCGGTCCGCCGCCCTTGTAGTAGATCGGCGTAAGTTTTGTGTCGGTGGTGTTCATGAACATCAGGCCGCAGAGCTGCGAGGCCGAGCCGAGACCGACATTGCCGAAAGTCATCTTGTCGCCTTCGCTGCGGATGCGCGCGATCATCTCGCCGAGATCCTTGGCCGGAAAATTCGGCCGGGCCACCAGGATCATCGGCACGTCGGTGACAAGCCCGATCGTGGCGAAGTCGCCGACGGGGTCGAACGGCAGCTTGGCATAGAGGGAGGGCGCCGTGGCCTGGCCGACATGCATCAACAGCAGCGTGTAGCCATCAGGCGCGGCTTTGGCGACGCGGTTGGTGCCGAGCGTGCCGCCGGCGCCGACGACATTCTCGATGACCATCGACTGCTTCAGCGTCGCGCTCATGGCGTTGCCGAGGATCCGCGCGATGACGTCGCCGGGGCCGCCGGCGGAGAAGGGCACGATCATCGTGACCGGGCGGGTAGGGTAGTCGTCTGCGATCGCCGCGCCACACGGGCAGAGCAGGAAAAACAGGATCAGCGATCGTACGAGATACGTCATCGAACACTCCCTGGCGGCATTTTTTTAGTCGTCGGAAGGCGCCGCCTCCTTGGCCGCCGACGATTTTTCGATCATGTCGAGCGCGGCCACCGCGGCCGCGTTGATGTGATCGACGCAGCAACGTTCGGCGAGGTCCGCATCGCCGTTCTGGATGGCACGCCAGATCGCGGTCACCTCGCGCAGGCTCTTGTTGATCCGTTTCGGTTGCGACATCGACGTGATCCGCAACAGCTGGATCCGGTCGTGGAGCGGCTTGAGCATGCGTTCGATGAAGGCATTGCGGCAGCCGCCGATCAGCGCGCCGTAGAAGTCGGTCTTGGCTTCGAGGCACCCGACCAGATCCTGCTTGGCGGCGGCGGCCTTCAGCCGCGTCAGGGCGTCCCCGATCCGGCGCGCCACTTCGGGATCGTGAAGCCTGGCGCATTCGCGGCCGGCGAAGCCTTCGAGGACCGCGCGTGCCGTGTAGAGCTGCCGGGCCTCCTCCAGGCTGATCGTCGAGACCACGGGGCCGCGATGCGGGACGGTATTGACGAGCCCGTCGGCCTCGAGGGCGCGCAGCGCTTCGCGGATCGAGGGACGGCTGACGCCCATCATCTCGCAGAGCTCGCGCTCGACCAGCCGCTGGCCCGGCTTGAGCGTTCCGGACATGATCGCCTCGCGCAGCTTTTGCGCGACCATCGCCCGGACGGTCGGGACGTCCTCGATGCGAAGCGACTGCAGTTCCGTGCGTCTGTCCATGACTGGCCTTGGTTTGAGGGCTCAAAACCGGTTTACAGGCAGAATCATCATTTCGGCAATTTGAACGTGCGTGGGCTGGTCGAGGGCAAAGACAATGGAACGGGCGATATCGGCCGGCTCGAGCGCCATCCTGAACTGGTCGAAATAGTCCTTTTCCTTCTGCTGATCGCCGCGGTAGCGGGTCAGGATGATGTTGGTCCGGGTCAGGCCGGGCTGAAGCTCGGTGACCCTGATCGCAGTTTCCGCCAGCTCGCCCCGGAGGGTCTCGGTGAACATGTGCACGCCCGCCTTGCTGGCACTGTAGGCAGCCATGTCAGGCACGATCCGGACCGCGTTGATCGAGCTGATGTTGACGACATGGCCGGCATTGCGCTGGACCATGCCGGGAAGGATCGCGCGCGTGACGCGCATCAGGCCGATCAGGTTGGTCTGGATGATGTTGGACCAGTCGTCCGCGGAACCAATGTCGAAGCGTGTCCGTCCGCCGATATCGTGGCCGGCGTTGTTGATGAGGACATCGACCGGTTTGAAATGACCGGGAATGGCATCGGGCAGGCCATCCACCGCCTTTGCGTCGCTGATGTCGAGCTGGATCGGAAACACCGCATTGCCGGCCGTCGCCGCCAACTCCTGAAGCGCCTTGGCGTCGCGATCGACCAGCACGACGCGGCGGCCGCTGTCCAAGAGCGCCTTGGTGATGGCGCGTCCCATGCCGCCGGCGGCGCCTGTCAGCACGACAGTCTGGCCCGAATGTTCAGTCATAACAACACTCCCGTTCCGATGCTCTCATGCGACCGACCAGCCGCCGTCGATCGGCAGGCTGGCTCCGGTAATGTCGTTTGCGGCGGGTCCACAGAGAAAGACGACCATGGCGGCGACCGCATCCATTTCGACGAAGCGCTGCGTGGGCTGGCGCTTGCCGAGATACTCACGGGTCACGTCGTCTACCGGTCGGTCACTGTCCGATGCAATCGCCGCGATCTTGTTCAGGATGGCGGGCGTCGGCAGCGTGCCGGGGCAGAGCGTGTTGCAGGTGATGCCGCTGCGGGCTGTCTCAATGGCGACGGCGCGGGTCATGCCCAAAATCGCCGTCTTGGTGGTGACGTAGTCGATGCGGTCCTCGACTGCGCGGCTCGAATAGATCGAGCCCATGTTGATGATGCGGCCCCAGCCGCGCTGCTTCATCGCCGGCAGCGCCAGGCGGATCAGATGGAACGGCGCAGACAGGTTCACGGCCAGCGCCTGCTCCCATCGATCGGGCGGAAACTGCTCGATCGCGGAGAAATGCCTGATAACGGCGTTGTTGACGAGGATATCGATGGCGCCCCAGCGGTCGAGCAGGTCCGCCATCATGGCCTCGATCGCCTCGCGTTGGGAGAGATCGACGCCGGCCGCGATGATTTCGACACCGAAGCGGGCGCGAAGGTCATCCGCAGCCTGCTTCGGCGCGACGAGATCGTGAAGGACAATGTTGGCACCCGCGCCGGCCAGGCCTTCCGCGACGGCCAGTCCGAGGCCCGCAGTCGCACCAGTCACGAGTGCCCATTTGCCCTTCATCGTAGCCACGCTGCGCTATTTGTTGTCGAGTTCGGCGAAGACGTCCTTCGCGTTTCGGAATGCATCCACGCCGGCCGGCACGCCGCAATAGATCGCGACCTGCATGAAGACCTCGCGGATTTCCTCGCGCGTTGCGCCGGTGGCGAGCGCACCGCGCACGTGAGTCTTCAGCTCATGCGGCCGGTTGAGCGCGCACAGCATTGCGAGATTGAGAAAGCTGCGGGTCTTCCGCTCCAGCCCTTCGCGCCCCCAGACATAGCCCCAGCAATATTCGGTGGTGAGATCCTGCATCGGGCGGTTGAAATCGTCCGCGGATGCGATAGCCTTGTCGACGAACTCGTTGCCGAGCACGCTCTTGCGGATTTCGAGGCCGCGGTCGTAAGTCGCCTTGTCCATGTTGTTCTCCGTTGTCAGTTTTTCGGCCAGAACGGCTGTGCCAGTGCGAGCGCTGGAGGGAACACCGTCACCGGCACGCCTGCCTGCCACTGCACGATGGTCATGCCGGCGCCGACGCGGCGGCCCTTCTCGTCGAACTTGATCTCGCCCAGCGGATAGTATTTCGAGGGGCCGGCATCCATGGTGCGCAATGCTTCACCGACGGCGACGCGATCGGCCTTACCGGCTTTCTCGAGCGCGTCCTTGATCACCCACATGTCGCCGTAGGTGGAGATCGCATTCTGCGTCATCCACGGCTCCTTGTAGCGGGTCTTCAATTCGGCGATCAGTGCCTCGTGGCCCTTGGCGCCCCAGCTTGCGACGCAGGTCAGTACGCCCTGAAGCAGTTCGGGGCTGACGGTTTGCAGCATGTCCGGCTCGGCGATCGCGATGCCGAACGAGATGGTCGGAATCTTGCCCTGGCCGAGACCGAACTCGTTCATCTTCTCGAGCAGCAGCTTCGCGTCTGAGATCACCGTCGGCAGGAAGAACAGCAGGTCCGGCTTGGCCGAACGGATCTTCTGCACAAGCGACGTCGCATCCGCCAGCGGCGGCGTGAACGTCTCGTCGACGATCAGCTGCAACTGGTTCTCCGCCAGAAGGCCTTCGCGCATCGCCTTTGCGGAGGCGATCGAGGCCCCCGTGTTGTCGGTCAGGATCGCGACCGTCTTCGGACGCTTGCCGGAGGCCGTCTCCGCCAGCTTGATGATCTGGGGCAACGCTTGCCGCGCCTGCGAACCTGCGGTGGCTGCGGTCTGGAATACGTACTTGAATCCGCGCTCGGTGATGAGGTCGGAGTAGGAGAGGGTGAGGACGGGCAGGCTGGCGCGCTCGGTCACCTCCGTGACCGCGAGCGTGAACGAGGACAAATACGCGCCGCTGGCCGCGACCAGATCGGTCTCCTGCGCAACCATGCGCTGGGCGGCGTTCTTGGCCTTTTCCGTGGTGTCGCCGGAATCGAGCACGACGAGCTTCAGCTTGGCGCCGCCGAGTGCCTTGACGCCGCCTTGCGCGTTGATGTGGTCGACCGCCATCTCGGCGCCTTCACGCATCACCGTTCCCGGCCGGGCATAAAGCCCGGAGATCGGCACCAGCAGGCCGACCTTCACTTCCGCGGGTTGTTGCGCCCAGGCGCGGGATGCGATCAGCGTACCGGATGCGCCCGCCAGCAGCGTTCGCCGCGTGATCGTGATCTTGCTCTTCGTGGTCATGACAATTCTCCTCCCTGAAAAAACGCGCGACGCTGTTAGGATTTCTTCGGCCAGAACGGCTGCGACTGCGCGAGCTCGGGCGGATAAACGGTGACAGGCACGCCCGATTGCCATTGCACGATGACGACGCCGGCGCCGACGCGACGGCCCTTCTCGTCGAATTTGAGTTGGCCGCCTGGATAGTATTTCGAGGGGCCGGCATCCAGGGTGCGGAAGGCCTGCGCGACCGAGTTGCGGTCGGCCTTGCCGGCTTTCTCCAGCGCCTCCTTCATCAGCCACATGTCGCCATAGGTCGAGATGACGTTCTGCGTCATCCAGGGCTCCTTGTACTTGGCCTTGAGCTCCGCGATCAGCGCCTCGTGACCCTTCGATCCCCAGTTGGCGACGATGGTCATGATGCCCTGCACGGTCTCCGGACTCACGCTCTGGAGCATGTCGGGCTCGGCAATGGTGATACTGAACGATACCGTCGGAATTTTGCCCTGGCCGAGGCCGAACTCGCTGATCTTCTCCAGACCGAGCTTGGCGTCGGAGACCGCGTTCGGCATGAACAGCAGCAGGTCCGGCTTTGCAGAGCGAACTTTCTGGATCAGCGGGGTCGCATCCGACAATGGCGGCGTCCAGACTTCCTCGACGACGAGCTGGAGACCTTCCTGCGCGAACAGCTTTTCCTTCAGCGCTTTGGCGGTGGCGACGGAGGTCGCGGTGTTGTCCATCAGCATCGCCACGGTCTTCGGCTTCTTGCCTGATGCATTCTCGGCAAGCTTGATCAGCGTCGGCAGGCCGAGCTCGGACTGGCGGCTTGCGGTCGCGGCGGTCTGGAAGATGTATTTGAAGCCGCGGTCGGTCAGCAGGTCCGAATAGGACAGCGTCAGCACCGGCAGTTCGGCGCGCTCGGTCACCTCGGTTACGGCGAGCGTGAAGGAGGAGAGATAGGCGCCGGTGGCGGCGACGAGATCGGGCTCCTGCGCCACCATGCGCTGCGCCGCGTTCTTGGCCTTCTCGGTGGTGTCGCCGCAATCGATCACGACAAGCTTCAGCTTGGCACCGCCGAGCGCCTTGATGCCGCCCTGCGCGTTGATGTGCTCGATGCCCATCTCGGCGCCCATCTTCATCACCTGGCCGGGGCGGGTGTAGATGCCCGACAGCGGCACGATCAGTCCGACCTTGACCTCGGCCGGCGTCTGCGCGCGTGCCACGCCGGCGAGGCCGACGGCGGCGGCGCCCGACAGTACGGTCCGGCGCGTCAATCCTGTCGATGTCTTGCCTTTCGAAGTCTTGTTCATTTTGTTTCTCCCTGGTCTTTGTTTTTTTGTTCGTCACATACCGAGATAGGCTTTTCGTACGCGGTCGTCGGCGCGCAGCGTGTCGTTGTTGCCTTCGAGCACGACGTGTCCGGCTTCGAGGACGTAGCCGTGATCTGCTGACTCCAGCGCTTCCGCGACGCGCTGCTCGACCAGCAGCATGGTCAGCCCGGACTGACGCCGGATCTCGATCAGGCGCTCGAAGATGAAGTCCGCAGTCGATGGCGCGAGCCCCATTGAGGGCTCGTCCAGCATCAGGAGTTTTGGCGAGGAGGCGAGACCACGGCCGATCGCGAGCATCTGCTGCTGGCCACCGGACATCGTGCCCGCAAATTGATTGCGGCGTTCCTTCAGCACCGGCAGCCATTCGAAGATGCGCTCGATATTGGCCTGCCAGTCGCGCCGGCCGCTCTCTGTCATCGCGCCCATTTCCAGATTCTCCATCACGGTCAGCGACGGGAAGACCTGGCGGCCCTCGGGAACATGGGCGATGCCGAGATGGGCGCGCTGCGGCGGCGGCACCGCGAGCAGATCGACGCCGTCGAATGAGATAGCCCCGCCGCTTGGCTTCACGATACCGGAAATTGTCTTGAACAGCGTGGTCTTGCCGGCGCCGTTGGGCCCGACGATCGCAACGAACTGACCTGCACCGACATTGATCGACACGTCGTTCAGGACGGGTTTTGCGGAGTAGCCCGCGCTCAATCCCTCAATTCGCAGCATGGGCCGCCCACTTTTTGCCGAGATAGGCCTCGATCACGCGGCTATCGCGCGTCACCACCTCCGGCAGGCCCTCGGTGATGACGGCGCCGTGGTCGAGCACGAGAAATCTGTCGACCAGCCGGACCATCGCCTGCATGGTGTGCTCGATGATGGCGATGGTCATGCCGTCGCGTGCAAGCTGCTGGATCACGGCGACGACCTCGTCCGCCTCGCCGTGACCGAGGCCGGCCAGCGTCTCGTCGAGCAGCAGGATGCGTGGCTGGCCGGCAATCGCGCGCGCAAGCTCCATCAGCCGCAGCTCCTTGGTCGAAAGTTCACCGGCGACACGATCGGCCACCGCAGAAAGCCCCACGCGGGCAACCGCGTCGGCGGCAAGCTTGCGTGCCTCCCCGTCGGAGCGCGCACGCACATAGGCGCCCACCACGACATTGTCGAGGATCGACATGCGCAGGAACGGCCGCATGACCTGGAAGGTGCGGCCGACGCCGGCCTCGCAGATTGTGTGCGGCCGCTGGCCGGACACGTTGCGGCCGTCGATCAGAACCTCGCCCTGGTTCGGCTTCAGGAAGCCGTTGAGGAGATTGAACAGCGTGGTCTTGCCGGCACCATTGGGGCCGATGATGCCGAGGATCTCGTTCTTGTGCAGCTTGAAGCTGACATCCTGCACGGCCTTGAGGCCACCGAAAGAGCGCGAGAGGTTGCGAACCTCAAGCACGACCTCGCCGGTCGCGGCGCGCTGTTGCGAGCCGGCCTTCAGTGTCGTCACGTTGGCGGCGGTCGCTTCCGGAGCGTCGTTGACCGTTGCTTTGGACGCATCCCGTTTGCGCAAGAGATCGCGCAGTTTCCAAAAGAGGCCTTCTGGTGCCAACAGGATCACGCAGACAATGGCAAGGCCGAAGATGACGCCCTGGATGCCGGGGATGCGCGCACCGGCCTCCGCGTGCAGGATTTCGGCGAGCGGGATCAGAATGACCGACCCGATGACCGGACCCCAGACCGTGCCGACGCCGCCGAACATCACGACCGTGAGCGCCTGCGCGGACACCAGCATGCCGAACACCGAGGCCGGGGTCACGACCAGCAGCACCTGCGCGTAGAACCCGCCGATAGCAGCCGCGATTGCGCCGCTCAGCGTGATCGCGCGGAGCTTCCAGGCCAGCGTATTGATTCCGGCCGCTTCGGCCGCAGCCTCGTTCTGCTTGATCGCGAGCAGCGCCATGCCGAAGCGCGAGCGCTCGATCACCTGCGTCAGCACGATCGTGGCAAGCATGATCGCGAGCCCCAGCAACGTGTAGAGGTGAGGATCGGCGAACTGCATATAGGCGATCGGAGCGTCACGCTTGATCGGGAGCGTCACCTCCTGGAATCCGAGCCACTCGAACACGTAGAGAATGGCGAGCGGGTAGGCGAGCATCGCCAGGGCGAAGTAGTGGCCCTGCAGGCGGAAGGTCGGAAATCCGATCAGGAGCCCGGCGATGCCGCCGAGCATGGCGGCGACCGGAATCAGCAGCCACGGCGAAATATCGAAATAGATCTGCCCGAGCGCGGTGGCATAGGCGCCGATCCCGAAGAAGGCGGCGTGGCCGAACGAGATCAGTCCGGTGTAGCCGCTGAGCAGGTTCCAGGACAGCCCGAATACCGCCCACACCGGCACCAGGGTCAGGATGAGCTGGTAATAGGAGTTCGTGACGCCGAGCGAGACCACGGCATAGGCGATCGTGAACAGCAGGGGAGGAAGGAAGGAGCGCATCCGGAGCATGGTCACGTCCTCTCGACCATGCGCCCGAAGAAGCCTTGCGGGCGAAAGAAGATGATAAGGAGAAAGACGGCGAAGATCGCTGCGTTCTGCAATTGCGTCGGCAGGATGAGCGTCGACATCTGCTGCACGAGGCCGATCGTCATCCCGCCCCAGAAGGCGCCGATGATGCTGCCCATGCCGCCGAGCACGACACCGGCATACATGACGATGACGTATTCGAGGCCGACGAAGGGGTGGAACGGATAGTTGGTTGCGAGCAGGCCGCCGGCGATCGCGGTGATGCCGCAGCCCAGTGCAAAGGCGGTGCGGTGGGCGCGGTCGACGTCGATGCCCATATAGGTCGCGGCGGTCGGATTGTCGGCGGCGGCACGGAGTGACTTGCCGATCCGCGTGCGCGCGATCAATAGCGAGAGCAGCGTCATGATCGCCAGCGAAACGATCGCGTCGATGCTGCGCGCCTTGTTGAGGAAGATGCTCATATCGAAGTAGGGGGCCGAGCTCCCAGGCCGTGCTCGACAGCGGCGTGCGGATCGAGGCCAGCACGGATCCGAACACGATGAGGCCGCCGTTCTGCAGGATCAGCGCGATGCCGAGCGTGAGGATCAGCTGGGCGTAATGGCCTTCGCCCTCGAGCGAGGCGGTGCGCGTGCCTGAGACGTGCGAGATCAGGGCCAGATGGACGAAATAGCCGAACACGGCAAGCACGGGCCCGGCGAGCAGGATCGCGACGAACGGCCCGACGGTATTGCCGAACAGCGTCTGGATCCCGGCGGCGGTGAAGAGATAGAAGGCGACATACATGCCGAGCATCATGAAATCGCCGTGGGCGAAGTTGATGACCCGCATGACGCCGAAGATCAGGCCGAGCCCGACACACATCAGGCCGTAGACGGCACCGATCAGAAGGCCTGCGGCGAGCGCTTGAAAGAATCCCTCCATCAACCCGGCCTCCGCGCGGCGCCTGCGCCGGCCTGCTGACGATCATGCGCCGATGGTGCTAATAGACTGGTCTCCAAGTCGACCATGTTTCCCCCGTACTCTCCGGCACTTCTTATGATGCCGATCGTAAAACCCGTTCCGGTGCGTCCAGACGGCACTGTGCTGCGATGGCACCGGCATTGCCGAGCTGTTCGCAGTCGTCGATGAGTTGCTCCAGCCGGTGTGCGCGGTCCTCGCCGAGGGCGCGGCTGGCGGCGGCGCGAAAACGCGCGCGAATATCGGAGGGTGTGGCGGCAATGACATCGGGCAACGCGTGCCGGATCGTCCGGCCGCCGCGCAGATGCACGGTCACATCCGCGCCCTGCTTGCCGGGGAAGGCAGCGGTGAAGCCGGCATCGGCCTTGAGGTCCGTGACCGAAACCAGGCGGATGATGTCGGCATCGTCGAGCCCGGCATAATTCTCTTCCGCGATCTCGCCCCGCGCCAGCGTCGCGGCGACGCTGAACGGAATGCTCATCTTGGCCTGAAGCGCGTTGCGGTAGGGCCCTGTGGAAGTCGCAGCCGGGATAGCGAACGGCGGCATCGGGCGCGCGAATGACGACGCGGTCGATCTCGTCGGCGCCGGCGAGCTCGCGCGACACGCGAAGCGCCGCCTGTGCGGCGGTCTGCGCGAAATTGCAGGCCGGGACCGGCTTGTTGTAGACGGCCATGATCTCGCTCTCGCCATTCGGGAATAGCGCGACGTTGTCGGGCGCGGCCTGGCGGCGATATGCGGCGAACAAGCCGGCTTCACCTTCGAGAATCGTTTCCGAGCCGAAAGCGCCCGCTGCGGCAAGGCCAATCGCCTTAATTGCGTTACTGGCGGCGAAGCCCGGATGAAAATACATGTCCGAGCCGCCGGCATGTGGCCACTCGTTCAGTCCGCTCGACGTATTGGCCGCGATCGCGATGGCGCTGGTCGCGGCGTCTTCGGAAAGGCCAAGCGCGAAACTTCCCGCCAGCGCCGCGCCGATCGGTGCAACCAGCCCGGTCGGCCGATACAAGCGTGCGAGATCTGAGCTGACGAGCGCGCGGCCGATCCGCGCACCGGTCTCGTACCCGATGATGGCAGCTGTCAGCAGTCGGCCCCCGTGCAGCGGCGTCTGTTCCGACAGCGCGAGAAGGGTCGGCCAGATCACGACGCCGTGGTGCGCGATGCTGGCCGCATGCATGTCTTCACGGACGAGACCATGTCCCATCACGGCATTGGCGAAGGCTGCGTCGGCCGGCGAGGTGGGTTGCGGTCGTCCGACGATCGTCGCGCTGCCACCGGCATTCGCGATTGAAACAGCCTGACGGCTCCAGGGATGATGGCCCGCCTCGAAGGCGCAGGACAAGAAGTCGAGCAGGCAAATCTTCGCCTTGGCGACGACTTCGGACCCGAAATCTCCGAGGTCGAGCGCAATCACGCGCCGCGCCATCTGGCGCGCGAGCGATATCTTGCCTGATACGGTCGGGCCGATCGTCATCGCAGTCGCTCTCCCCGAGGGTTTTGCGCGATCAGCCACGCATCTCGACGCCGGCCCACTCCTCGAGCACCTTGGCGATCGAGGTGAAATCGGACGACGCGCCGTATTTGGCGTTGGTGATCGCGAGCATCTGCCGCACCACCGCGCCGCAGACCATCGGCACACCCATGGCCTCGGCTTCGTCCACGCACAACCGGACATCCTTGTAGGAAAGGCCGGTGGTGAAGCCGAAATCGAAGGTGCCGGGCAGCACCGCGCGGGGGAATTTGTCTTCGGAGGCGCTGTTGCGGCCGCTGCTGGCATTGATGATGTCGATCAGCACCTTTGCGTTGACGCCGCCTTTGACGCCCATCGCGACTGCTTCCGACGTGATCACCAGCGCCGCGGCCGCCATCAGATTGTTGGCGAGCTTGGCCGTCTGCGCCACGCCGGGCTTGTCGCCGGTGTAGAACAGCTTGCCGAAATTCTTCAGGATTGGTTGCACAGTCTCGTAGGTTACCTGCGGGCACGACACCATCACGGCCAGCGTGCCGTTGACGGCGCCCTTGATGCCACCGCTCACGGGCGCATCGACGAGTTGCATTCCTTTGGCCTTGAGGCCTTCAGCGACGAACTTCGCCGTGCCGGGACCGGAGGTCGAGAGATCAATCACGATCTTCGCACGATTGCCGCTGCTGATGCCGTCCTGTCCGAGCGTGACGGCCTTGACGATGTCGGGTGTCGGCAGACTGGCGAGCACGATGTCGGCGCGCGAGGCGACGTCGGCTGGCGACTTTGCGAGTAGCGCGCCGCGCTTGACCAGCGGCTGGGTCGCCTCGACTTGCGTGTCGTAGATGACGAGCGAATAGCCCGCGTCGATCAATCGCCCCGCCATGGGGCCGCCCATGCGGCCCGTGCCGATCACGCCGAGAATCTCTCCCGCCATCGTCTACTCCCTGTCGCGCGATCCCGTGACGGGCGCGCCTTCTTGATATTCTGGTCAAACGTTTTCGCCGGTCGGCCTTTTCTGCCGCCGTCGTGGTGGCAGCGGGATCCGGCGCCAGCGAGCCGGATTGTTATGTTTGTCAGACAAGCTGTCAAGCATAACATTTGGGGTCGACAGGTTGCCGAGGATCGGCATAAGGTCCGGGAAAACGAGGAAGACGCCCCGCGTGCCGCAAGTTTCAACTTCGAGTGTGAGCAAGACGCTCGCCGATTTTGTCGCGTCCTCGTCATGGGCGGACGTCGAGGCGCAAAGCCACGAAGCGCGGCGATCGATCCTCAATTTCTTTGCGACCACGCTCGGCTCCGCACGCGATCCCGTCGTCATGGCCGCGATGCGCACGCTGTCGCCGTTCAGCGGCGCCGCGACATCGACGGTGATCGGCCATTCGGAGCCGATGGACGCGTTATGCGCGTCGTTTCTCAATGCCATCTCGGCCAATCTGCTCGACTTCGACGACACGCATCCCGAGACGATCATTCATCCGGCCGCGCCGGTTGCCGCTCCCGTGCTCGCGCTCGCGGAGACGCGCAAGGTGTCGGGGCGGGAGGCGTTGACGGCCTTCATCCTCGGCGTGGATGTCGAGTGCCGCATCGGCAATTCGGTGTCGCCGCGGCACTACGCGCGCGGCTGGCACATCACCTCAACCTGCGGGATTTTTGGCGCGGCCGCCGCTTGCGCGAAGCTATTGGGGCTGCCGGCGGAAGGGATTGCGAACGCCATCGGACTCGCGGCGAGCCAGTCGGCCGGCAATGTCGAGAACCTGCCGAGCGCCGCCAAGAATGTCAGCGTCGGCAACGCGGCACGCAACGGATTGTTCGCCGCATTGCTTGCGCAGCAGGGTTATGAGGCCGCGCCGCGCGCGATTGAAGGTCCGCTCGGCTGGGCGCGCACCATGGGAGATGAGCCCGATCTCGCTCGCCTGCTCGAGGGTCTCGGCAAGACCTGGGAGATCGCGAAGAATACCTACAAGCCCTATCCGGCCGGCATCGTGTTCCATTCGGTGATCGATGCATGCCTCCTTATGCGCGGGAAAATGGGCCGACGGATCGACCAGATCGAGTCGGTAACGGTGCAGGGCTCGGCGCTGCTGCTTGCGCGGGGCGATCGCCCTGTCAACAACGAGCGTGATGCGCGCGTCAGTATCCATCATTGCGTTGCCTGCGGATTACTGCTCGGCACGGCCGGCGTTGTCGAATTTGCACGTGAAACTGTGGCCCGGCCCGATATCGCGCAGCTGCGACAAAAGGTGAGGGCGGAGCTCGACGGTGAGATGCCCGATGGCGCGGCGCGGGTCATCTTGCGTCTGTCATCCGGCGAGGTCCTCACCGAGACTGTCATCACGCCGCGCGGCAGCCAGGCCGCGCCGCTTGCAGATAGCGACATTGAAGAAAAGCTGCGCGAAGGCGTGCGCACTGGTCGGAGCGACTGGGATGCGGACCGCGTTATCGACGCAGTCTGGCTGCTCGATAAGGCGGATAACGTCGGCAATCTCCTGCAATCGCTGCGACCGCCGTCGGCGTCGCGCCAGACAACTTCCAACTAGAATCTCTCAAGACCTGAAAGGGACGATCATGAGCAAGACCGAACTGTTCGAAAAAGGCCTCAAAGTTCGCAAGGAAGTGCTCGGCGAGGACTACGTCAACAAGTCGATTGCCGGGGCCGACGAGTTCACGCGCACGATGGCGGAATGGTCGACCGAGTTCTGCTGGGGCGCGTTGTGGACCCGGCCCGGCGTGGACCGGCGTACGCGCTCGATCGTCAATCTGGCAATGCTTGGCGCGCTGAACCGCCCGCACGAGCTGAAGCTGCATGTGAAGGGCGCCCTGAAGAACGGGCTGACCAAGGAGGAGATCAAGGAGATCCTGCTGCAGGTCGCCGTCTATTGCGGCGTTCCCGCCGGCATCGACGCCTTCCGCAATGCGCGCGAGGCCTTCAACGAGGTCGATGCAAAGCCCTGAGCACGGATTATGTGAGTTATCATGGCTGATCCGGAATACGAGCTGTTCGCCATCCGCTATGCAACGCGCGATGCGCAACGGAGCGAGCACTTCATCGGCGGCGACCCGCATGACGGGCCGATGCCGATGGACTATTTCATGTGGTTGGCGAGGGGAGGCGATCGCACCTTCGTCATCGACACCGGGTTCAACGCTGAAATTGCGAGGCAGCGCGGGCGAACATTCCTGCGCTGCCCGGTAGAGACGCTTCGCGCGTTCGATGTCGACGTCGCCGACGTCAAGGACGTGATCCTCACGCATCTGCACTACGACCACGCCGGCAATTTCGACCGGTTTCCGAACGCGCGGTTTCATCTTCAGGAGAGCGAACTCGCCTTCGCCACCGGGCGCTATATGCAATATCCGAGGCTGTCGCATTCCTTCGAGGTCGAGGATGTCTGCGGGATCGTGCGGCTGAACTATGCGCGCCGGGTGCTGTTCTACAATGGCGACGCCGAGATTGCGCCCGGACTGACGGTTCATGCGGCCGGCGGGCATTCCGCCGGTCTCCAGTTCGTCCGCGTCAACACACGCCGCGGCCCTGTCGTGCTCGCCTCCGACGTCAGCCATTTCTACGAGAACATGACGAGCGAGCGTCCGTTCACGACGGCTTTTCACGTCGGCGACATGCTGGTGGGTTTTGACAAGCTGCGGGTCGCGGCGTCCGACGCGGCCCACATCGTTCCCGGTCATGATCCGCTCGTGATGAAGCTCTATCCCTCGCCAAGCCCGGATCTGGATGGCGTTGCGGTCCGTCTCGATGTGGCGCCATCCCAGGCCATTCAGTCCCAGGGCGTTCAGCGGGGCGGCATAACCTAGGCTAGAAAAAATCGATTTTCGATTTTCTATTGACCCGCGCGCGCCGGCTTGCAATCATCCCAACATGGGTCCGCTTCAGTTCCATATGTCCGGAAGCCCCGGGGATGGTCCGCGCAGTCTGACGTCGGCGCTGCATGAGCGCTTGCGCGCCGATATTCTGGCGACGCGGCTGCTGCCGGGGCAGAAACTGCATATCGCCGGGCTCGCCAAGCAGTTTTTCGTGAGCCTCGCCGCCGTGCGCGAGGCGCTATCGCGTCTGGTCGCCGACGGACTCGTGCAGGCGTCCGACCAGCGTGGCTTCCGCGTGAGTCCGGTGTCGCTTGCCGATCTCGCCGACGTGACGCAGACCCGGATCGATATCGAGGGGCTTGCGCTCCGCCGCTCGATCGAGCGCGGCGATGAGGCCTGGCTCGCCTCGGTGAAATCGGCGTGGGCGGATCTGAAGGCCGTTCCTTATCACTATCCCGACGATCCGACGGTGCACTACGAGGAATGGGTAATTCGTCATCGGATCTTCCATCGCGCGCTGGTCAACGCGTGCGGCTCGCCATGGCTGCTCGGCTTCCGCGACGTGCTGCATGAGCAGAGCGAGCGCTATCGCCGGCTTTCGATTCGCAGGGAGGTCGGTGGCAAACCGCGCAACGTCGAAGCCGAACACAAGACGATTGTCGCTGCCGTGGTGAAGCGCGATGCGGATGCGGCAGTTCGCGCATTGTCAAAGCACTTCGGCACCACCAAAGATTTTGTCGAGCTCGCTGCCTCGCGCATTGCGGAGGTAAGCCGCGCGACCTGACGATCCGGAGAAAATCCGGCAAACAAAAACAGAGACCGGGAGGAAACCAACAATGAAGATCAATCGCCGTCACGCGCTTATGTCGCTCGTCGCCGCCGCAATTCTTGCCGGCCCTGCGAGCGCCGCCGACACCATTCGTGTTGGTCTGCCGACGAAAACCTACTGGCCGACGACGATCGCCGAGACCGCTGTGCGGCAGAAGCTGTTCGAGAAGGAAGGCATCCAGGCCGAGCTGACCATCTACCGCAGCGGTGCGGAGACGTTCGAAGGGATGGCTGCGGGCGCAGCCGACATCATCCTCGATCCGCCCTCGCTGGTTTCCGCCGGGCGCAAGAAGGGGGTGATGTCACGGATCGTGGCCAATGCCGCGATGGGCAATTTCGGCTGGCAATTGATGGTCCCGACCAAGTCGACCATCGACGTCAAGGACCTCAACGGCAAGAAGGTGGCGATCACCGCGGCCGGATCCGGCTCCGATTTGCTCGCGCTGTGGACCATCCAGGACAAGAAGATCGATTTCACCCGCGTTCCCGTCGGCGGCGGAGGCCTCGTGCCGAACCTCCTCGCGGGCAACGTCGAGGCTGCCGTGGTCTATTCGCCGCTCAGCTTCCAGATCTCGAAATCCGGCGAGGCCAGGGCCATCCTCGACTATGCGACCGCCGTACCGCCGAACCTGACCGCCGGCTGGATCGTGCTCGACAAGCTCGCCGACGCAAAGCCGCAGCTGGTGCAGAAGGCGGTGAACGCCCTCTACGGCGCGGTCGCGTTCATGCGGGCTAATCGCGATGTCACGGTCAAGCTGATCGCCGAGCTCTATGAAATGCCGCCGGAGATCGCGAGCCTCGAGTACGACAACACGATCATGAAGCTCGAGACCAGCGGCGACATGGGCGCGGTCAATGTGAACGCGGCCGTGCAGCTGTCGCTGGATCTCGCCAAGCTCGGCGGGCTCAAGGATATCGTGCCGGTCGAGGACGTGATCTCGACCAAGTTCAAGCCGATCCCGACCAAGCAATAGCGATGCAGAGCACGCTCGCCATCAACCTGGTGCGGATCGCGATCATCATCGCGATCCTGGCGCTGTGGGAGGTGCTGTCGCGCAGCGGCATCGTCAATCCGCGCCTGCTGCCGTCGGCGTCCGACACGTTCGCGACGCTCGGCGATCTCCTGCAGCGCGCGGCCGTGCAGAAGGATCTGATGGTGACCGCGACCGAAGTGCTGGCCGCGTTCGCGCTCGCCGTGCCCTTCGGCGCAGTGATCGGCTTCCTGGTCGCGGAGAACCGCTACTTTGCCGACGTGGCCAAGCCGCTGCTGTTCTTCGCGTTCAGCATTCCGAAGTCGATCTTCCTGCCGATGTTCATCCTGGTGTTCGGCGTCGGCTTCGCGCAGAAGGTCGGCTTCGGCTTTTTCTCCACGATCTTCATCGTGATCATGTCGACCACGACGGCGGATGGAGTCGGTCAAGGTCGAGCATCTCACGGTGGCGCGCTCCTATGGCGCCACGCCGATGCAGACCGCGTTCCGGGTCTATCTGCCGAGCATGCTGCCGGTGCTGCTGGAGGCCTTGCGGATCTCCATGATCTTCAACCTGACCGGCGTGATTTTGGCCGAGATGTACGCCTCGCGCGACGGCATCGGCCACCAGATCGCGACCTGGGGTGAGAATTTCCAGATGAAGCAGCTCCTCGCCGGCGTCGTGATGGTCGCCGCGATCGCCATGACCTTCAACGAACTAGTCAGATGGGTGGAAACGCGATGCAGCCATTGGCGAACGTGACCCCGTTGAAGCCTCCCGCGCGCGCCGGCGCGATCGAGGTGAAGAATGTCGGCCAGGTGTTCAAGACCAGGTCGCAGGACGTCGTCGCGCTGGAGGACGTCTCGCTGGAGGTCAAGCCCGGCCGCTTCGTCGTACTGGTCGGTCCGAGCGGCTGCGGCAAGTCCACCCTTCTGATGATGATGGCTGGGCTGCGCCAGCAGACCTCGGGCACGATCACCATCAGCGGCGCCCCGATCCCGGAGCCGGACCCCGACAGGGTCGGCGTGGTGTTCCAGGAGGCGAGCCTGTTTCCCTGGCTGACGGCAGAGGACAATGTCGAGTTTCCGTTGGCACTGCGCGGCGTGCCCAAGGCGGAACGGCGCACCAAGGCGCAGGATGCGCTCAAGCTGGTCGGCCTCGACGGCTTCGGAAAGCGCCATCCGCATGAGCTCTCGGGCGGCATGAAGCAGCGCGTCTCGATCGCGCGCGGGCTGGTGCAGGACCCGCCGGTGCTGCTGATGGACGAGCCGTTCGCCGCGCTCGACGAGCAGACGCGCATGACCATGGGCGACGAGTTGCTGCGTATCTGGGCGGCGACCGGAAAGACCGTCGTGTTCGTCACGCACAGCCTCACCGAAGCCGTCTATCTCGCCGACGAGGTGATCGTGATGTCGGCGCGGCCCGGCCGCATCGTCGACCATCTCCAGGTCCAGCTGCCGCGGCCCCGCACCTACGAGATGCTGAGCGGCGACGCTTTCGGAGCGCTGCGCGACCGCATCTGGCGGCACATCCGCAAATCGGCGTGAGGCGGGAGATGAGCGCCAAGATGACCGCGAAGATAAGCGCGAAGACGCTGCGATATCTGATCGTGATCGGCCTGATTGCACTATGGGAGCTGCTGCCGCGCACCGGTCTTATTCCCGAGCTGTTCCTGCCGTCCCTGTCGTCAACGCTGATCGCTGGATGGAGCGACGCTGCCGAATACGGTCATGCGCTGGCGGTGACGCTCTACGAAGTCGTGGTCTCCATGGCGTTCGCCTGTGGCGGCGGTATCCTGCTCGGCGCCGTCGTCGGCAGCCTGCCGCGCCCCCGCGTCCTGATCATGCCGATGGTATCGAGCTTCTACGCGGTGCCGCTCGTGATCCTCTATCCCGTCTTCACCGTGTGGCTCGGCATCGGCTCGGAGTCAAAGATCGCGTTCGCCTCGATCTACGGTTTCCTGCCGACGATGCTCGCGACCGCGGCCGGCATCCAGACCATCGATCCGCAGCTCCTGCTCGCGGCGCGCAGCATGGGGGCGACGCTGACACAGCGGCTGGTTCGCGTCATCATCCCTGCGGCAATCCCGACCGTGCTGTCGGGCTTGCGCGTCGGCGGTGCGCTTGTGATCGTCGGCGTCGTGGTCTCGGAGATGCTGATCTCCTCGGCCGGCATCGGCTATCTGATCTCGCGCTACCGCACGATCCTCGACAGTCCGCACGTGTTCGCGGGTGTGCTGCTCGTGCTGTTCATGGCGATCGCCTTCAACGCCGCGATCCGGTGGATCGAGCGCAAGGCGGCGATCTGGCAGACCGGCACGCGCGCAGGTCAGGCCAATGACGAGATCGCGTCGGGCGCGATGCAGCCGGCGACCTGAGGTTTTAGCGTGTACGATCTGACCCTGACATTCGACAACGGCCCCGATCCCGACGTGACGCCGCGCGTGCTCGACATTCTCGGCGAGCGCGGGATCAAGACCACCTTCTTCGTCATCGGTGAGAAACTCGCCGACCCCGCGCGGCACGGCCTTGCGGTGCGAGCACACGGGGAGGGGCACTGGATCGGCAATCACACGTTTACGCACACCATTCCGCTCGGTGAGCAGCCGGACCGGGACACTGGGGAGAACGAAATCGGCCGCACGCAAGGAGCGATCGGCGATCTCGTGCATCCGCAGCGCTGGTTCCGGCCGTTCGGTGGCGGCGGCAATCTGGACACGCGGCTTTTGAAGCCGTCCGTCGTCGATTATCTCACCCGCAACAAGCACAGCTGCGTGCTGTGGAATGCGATCCCGCGCGACTGGGACGATCCCGACGGTTGGACCGAGCGCGCACTTGACCAATGCAACCGGCAGCCCTGGACGCTAATGGTGCTGCACGATCTGCCGACCGGCGCGATGGACCATCTCGAGCGCTTTCTTGACCGCGCCGAAGCGGCCGGCGGTCGCTTCCGCCAGGATTTCCCGCCGCAATGCGTTCCGATCCGCAGCGGCGAGATTGCACTTCCGATCAACGATTATGTTTCCTCCATCGAAGAGAGTGTTTGACCCATGAAAGTCGCAAGTTTCACGATCGCCGGCACCGCCAGCTACGGCATTGTCACCGACAAGGGCGTCATCGATGCCGGCAGGCGGCTGACGGCATTTGCGACGCTGAAGACGCTGCTTGCGAAGGGCTCGCTCGGCGAACTGAAAAAGCTTGCCGGCGAGACGCCCGACTACGCGCTGAAGGATGTCGCACTGCTTCCGACCGTGCCCGATCCCGACAAGATCTTCTGCATCGGCGTCAACTACGCCACCCATCTGGCCGAGAGCGGCCATCCCACCCCGCCACACCCGATGATCTTCACCCGCTTCGCCAACAGCCAGGTCGGGCATGGCCAGCCGATGATCCGGCCGCTGGAATCCGAGCGTTTTGATTATGAAGGCGAGATGGCGGTCGTCATCGGCAAGGCCGGTCGCCGCATCTCGCGCGAAGCCGCGCTTGGCCATGTCGCCGGCTATGCCTGCTACAATGACGGCAGTATCCGCGACTGGCAGCGCCACACATCGCAATTTGCGCCCGGCAAGAATTTCGCCGGCACCGGCGGCTTTGGGCCCTGGATGGTCACGACCGACGAATTGACCGACGTTAGCAAGCAGACGCTGATCACGCGGCTCAACGGCGTCGAGGTGCAGAAGGCCCCGGTCTCCGATCTCGTCTTCGACGTGCAGGCCCTGATCGCCTACTGCTCGACCTTCACTGAGCTCGCGCCGGGCGACGTGATCGTGACAGGCACGACCGGCGGCGTCGGCGCCTATCGCACCCCGCCGCTGTGGATGAAGGGCGGCGACATCGTGGAGATCGAGATTTCCGGCATCGGCATCTTGCGCAATCCCGTCAAGGACGAGGTGCCGGCCACGGCGACGCGCGCGGCCTGAAAGCCGCGCTCGACAAACAATAAGAAGGAGAATCCCATGCCCTTGCCAACGCACATCCTGCCGACCACTGTGGTCGGCAGCTATCCGCAGCCGGAATGGCTGGTGAACCGCGCCATGCTGTCGAAGGTGGTGCCGCGCACTCGCCTGCACGACATGTGGCGGCTACCGGCGGAACATCTTGAGGAGGCGCAGGACGATGCGACCATCGTCGCGATCCGCGACATGGAGCGCGCCGGCATCGACATCGTGACCGATGGCGAAATCCGCCGCGAGAGCTACTCCAACCGCTTCGCCACGGCGCTCGACGGTATCGACGGTGACAATCCCGCGATGATCACCGCGCGCACTGGCAACACTCAGACCCCGGTGCCGCGCGTCGTCGGGCCGGTGAAACGCAAGGGACCGGTTGAGCTGCACGACATGCAGTTCCTGCGCAGGAATACTGATCGTGCAGCGAAGATCACCCTGCCGGGTCCGTTCACCATGAGCCAGCAGGCCAAGAACGAGTTTTACAAGGACGAGGAAGAGCTCGCGATGGCCTTGGCCGAGGCCGTCAATGCCGAGGCGCTGGATCTGCAAAGAGCAGGCGCTGACGTGATCCAGCTCGACGAGCCCTGGGTGCGCAACAATCCAGATCTCGCCAAACGCTACGCGGTCAAGGCGATCAACCGGGCGCTGAAGGGCATCACGGTGCCGACCGTCGTGCATCTCTGCTTCGGCTATGCCGCGGTCGTGCCCGGCTCGAACAAGCCGGCCGGCTATTCCTTCCTCGCCGAGCTTGACGACACGACCGCCGACCAGATCTCGATCGAAGCCGCGCAGCCGAAGCTCGACCTCGGTGTGCTCAAGGACCTCTCGTCGAAGAAGATCATGCTCGGCGTACTCGACCTCGCCGATCCCGCGATCGAGAGCGTCGATACCGTGGCCGATCGCATTCGCAACGGCCTGAAATACGTATCGCCGGATCGCCTGGTTCCTGCGCCCGATTGCGGCATGAAATACATGCCGCGCGCAACTGCGTTCGGGAAGCTCAAGGCCATGTGCGATGCGGCAGCGATGGTCAGGCGAGAGCTAGGCTGAAAGGGCGCGCGTCAGAGTTAGGTAACGCGCCAAACCGCAGCGACTATGAAAAATCGGCAGAACGATGTGAATGTTGGAATGCGTCGTCAAGGGCACTTCAGTTCGCGCCTCTTTCGAGCCAAGGGGCGGACTCAATTGATCCACCAACTGGCGGAGCAAGTGCGACCGAGCGGAATCAAACTATCGCCCAGAGGTCAAACGACAATCTATTTCGCTGCGGAGCGCAGAAAAATCAATTGGTTTCGTCAACAAGGCCTCTGCACCCGCTGCCATGGCTCTTCGTCGGGTGTCGCCATCACCGTAGGCAGTGATCATGATCACCGGGACATCCGGCCTTGACGCTTTCGCTTTGGGTAGAAGTTCAAGGCCGCTCATTCCCGGCATATTGACGTCCGACAAAATCAGGATCAAAGGCACGGTATTGGCATCACTGATTTTCTGAAGCGCGCTATCTCCCGAAGTAGCGAATTCCATTGTAAAGCGGCCGGAACGGATGTCGCGCCTGAATTGCTGGCGAAACAGGTCTTCGACGTCGGGTTCATCATCGACCACGAGTATAAGACAAGTCACGAATGAGTCTCAGCGTTGCTGGCATGGGCGGAGCGTGGAAGGACCACTCGAAATTCAGTGAACTGGCCGGCTTGAGTGTCGACCTCAATCGAGCCGGCGTGTTGCTTGACAACGATATCGTAGCTTAGCGAAAGCCCGAGACCGGTGCCTTCTCCGGGCGGCTTGGTCGTGAAGAATGGGTTGAACATTTTCTCCATCACTTCGGACGGAATTCCCGAGCCATTGTCGCGAATTCGAATTTCGACGCGGTTCCCCAGATTTCTGGTTGCTGCAGTAAGCTGAGGCTCGTAATCATCGCGGCCATCGTCTGCCTTACGTTTCCTCGCAGCATAAAATCCGTTGTTGATCAGGTTCAGTAGCACGCGGGTGATCTCCTGGGGTACCAGCTCGGCCTCTCCTGCGCCGGGATCGAATTTCTGGTCGAGCCTGATATAAAACCCCTGCTCCTCGGCCCGGGCACCGTGATAGGCAAGGTTGAGACTCTCCTCAACCAGGGTATTGATATCAACCGCGCGCCGCTCACCTGAATCATCGCGCGAGTGCATCAGCATATTCTTGACGATCGAGTCTGCGCGCTTGCCGTGCCGCACCACCTTTTCGAGGTTACTTTTAAGAAGCCTTGCGATTTCATCCGTTTCCTGGCGCATCATATCGTTCAATGGCGCTGGTTTGAGAACCTCGCCCAGTTCGTCGACCAACCCCTGCGAGAGTGCGGAAAAATTATTGATAAAATTGAGCGGGTTCTTGATTTCGTGGGCGATGCCGGCGGTGAGTTGGCCTAGCGAAGCGAGCTTTTCGGTTTGGATTAGCCGATCCTGCGCAGCGCGCAGTTCGTCCAGCGAGTGCGACAGCTCCCGCGTTCGTTCACGGACTTTTTCTTCGAGAGACTGCCGCTCCCGATCAAGCGCCTGGTAGAAGCTCGCGTTGTTGATCGCGGTAGAAGTCTGGCTAACTAAGTTGGCCAGCTCGAGCAGGACCTCGCCGTCTTGGACGACCCGGCGCTGGTAATGCGCCTGCGCCGCTGTATTTCCCGCGACTAGCAAGCGGATGGGGTTGTTCGGTTCCCCGCCCAAAGGCGAGACGATGTACTCGTCCATACCGAAGAGACGCCGCAGCGACGTCAGCTCGCTGCGGCGGCAATCGGGCAAACACAGTACCCGCTCCACACCGTCATCAAGTGGTGCGAGCGCCAGCGAGGCGGCGGGGAGAACCAGCCTGGCAATGCTGGGACTCTCGGCGTCGTCATAGTATCCATCCATCGTCTCGATGGAGAACACGTTCGCGCCGGGCTGCTTAAAAAGAATGAGGCAGCGCTCGAAGTTGAGTTCGTATAAAGCGAATTCTGAGGCAAGCTGCAGGATCGTGGCGAGGTCGACGGTTGTATTGAATTTCTTACCAAGCTCGTAGAGCTGACGATACGCGCTCATCTGGCCGTCGAGATGCTCTTGGACTTCGTAGAGCTGACTCTCAGTCGTCACCAGGCGCTTGACCTCGTCCGAGAGGCGCTGGTTTTCAACGCGAAGGCGGTCGATCTCGCTCATGCTACCGATCTTTCCACAGGACGCGGAGTATAGCGGTGCTGACATTGGCTAACTCAGTAAACTGCTAATACTACGGCGGTGTAGTTGTGGAAATAGTCGCGCCCTCCTATCGGCCCAATTTCTCCATAGGTGTAGAGGCCTATCCATGGAACCGTGGGCCCAATTTTTTGCTGAAGCTTTTCCAGTATTTGGCTTTTTTGCTGGTCGCGGAAAACGGCTTTGCCGCGGCCTATGCAGTCGAACTGAAACACCATCTTCGGTGCGTTATTGCCTAATGTTGACTTGATTTCTTCGCCAATGCGGTCGACGCCGGCCGATATCTTCTCGTGGTCGCGCCGGCTCATCCAGATGCTCGTACCTTCTTCGACCTCGGTCGGAATTGTGATTGACCCCGCCTTGTCATCTTTTGTCGGCATGAAGCGGATCAAATAGTCGTCGTAACCCTTGATCTGTTCGGGCGCCTTGAATGCCATGCAGAGACTGAGGACCGCCTTGCTCCAATTGTCGATTTCGTCACCGACCAGATATTCCTTGAGCACATCGAGGACCGGCATGCCGTCGATCTCGTAAATGACGTTGCCGGAGCAGCGGGTCACCTTGCGTTCGCCGCCGATCGGAAGGCAGCCGTGGTTAACCGCCCAGGCAAGCCGAGCTGATCCGGACAGCAGAATGCAGGCGATACCATCGGATGTGATTTGATCGTCGCAATATTGATAGGTTTGTTTGAATTCCATGTTGTCGGCCGACGTACCCCCAAACAGGGGCAGGTGACGATCAAGCTGCAATTCACTCTTGAGGCCTGCGGCGAATCGGTCAAAATTCAGGGTCAGCCCGTCGCCAAGCATGATCAACCCAAGCGTGTCAGGCTGCATCTCGCAAGCCAGGCTCTGAGCGATGGTCCTTCCCGCGGCTTCCGAATCCGCCTTGAGGCCGGAGGCGATTGCGTTCTTGAATTTCAATTCATCGGAGCTGATGGTCATCACGGCCACCGAGAAGTTCGACTCGTCGGCTTCGACACCTGCGATGACTCCCCCGCCAGACCCGCCGGCGAGCGGAGCACCACCGGTGGCTACGCGAACGGCGTCCAGGAGTGCGCGCTGTTCATATCCGACGGAAGCAAACATAAAGACGAAGTCGGGCCGGTCGATCCCGGCCGCCGTCAATGCTCTCTCGGCGGCCTCGCGCCCGGCCACCTTCGGATTTCGATGATGACTCATCCCAACACCGGCATTCGTACCCATCGGCATGACCTTTCATCGCGAGCGAACCGGACGCCTGTCCCCAGCAGATTTGCTTAGCTCTATGAGAGATTGCCGATAGGGCGACGACAACAGCGGCAAAGAACGATGAGCACGGCATCCTCAGGCTAGTCGGGGAACCAACGGCTGCCTATGCTAATCCGGCAAAACGCACGCCTTGCCTCATTTGAGAACGTAGCACCGTACACCTTTTGTTGCCATGGTCGCCGACCGGCTCCGGACAGAAGCTTACCTCTTGGTGTTCGTCGCAGTTTCGATGGCGACCAGCAGCGATGCAGGTTGCAGCGGCTTGGTAAGGAAAGCCGCGCAGCCGGCCGCTTCGCAGCGTTCACGGGCGCTGGTCTCGTTGTGAGCCGTGATGACGATGGTGGGAATCCGGATCCCTGAGCGAGTGAGTTGGTGCTGAAGCTCAAGGCCGCTCATTTCGGGCATCTGCAGGTCGACGATCAGGCACACTGGCAGTCCGAGCGGCAGCCCGGCCAGAAAGCCCCGGGCCGAGGTGTATGTCCTGACCTCGAGCGCGCGTGCCCTCAACAAGCGCTCGAGAGCCCTCAGAACGAAGGGGTCGTCATCCACAATCGCGATGCAGCCCGAGTTGTCTCCCATGGTGACACTATCGGCGTCAGGGTTGTGGCCTGTCGAGTTGGCCCTTGGACCAACATTGCCTGGAATTCCACTCGGCACTAGATCCGCGCTTTTTCCGCCAACCTTACGAGGTCCGCCACCGAGCGCACCCCGAGTTTCATCATCACCCGCCCGCGGTGCACCTTGATCGTCTTCTCCGCAGTACCCAGGTTCCCCGCGATCTGCTTGTTGAGGCGGCCGGCGACCACCTGGGTCAGAACTTCGCGCTCCCGCGGTGTCAGCATCGCGAGCCGTACCTTGATCTCGCCGATCTCAGCAATAGCGACGCGGGTCGCCGCATCCTCTTTCCCGGCTCGTGCAATCGCGGCCAACAGTTCTATTTCCTTGACAGGCTTGGTCAGGAAGTCGATCGCACCGGCACGCATGGCGCGGACGCTGGTCGGGATGTCGCCCTTTCCCGTCAGGAAGATGATTGGTCTTTGCGAACCTGCTGCAGTCAAGGTCTGCTGCAGCTCTAGCCCATTCAACCCAGGCATCGACACATCGAGTATGGCACAACCAGGCACCGATCCATCGTGTTCGGCTAGAAACATCGGCGCAGACGTGAATGCCTTGACGTCGAAGTTTCGCGCCCGTAACAGCCGCGACAACGCATTCAGCACCCTCGTGTCATCATCAACAACGAAAATTGTGAACGTCGGATCTTTCATTGGGCCTCCGCAAGGACTTCTTGCGTTGGCAACAATATAGTCGCGACGACGCCACCAGTACGGTCGTTGGCCACGGCAATCTTGCCTCCATGCGCTTCAATGATGGTGGAGCAGATCGTCAGTCCAAGTCCAAGGCCATGGGTCTTTGTCGTGAAGAACGGTTCGAACAAACGGTCTGCCTGGGCAACCTCGATCCCTGGTCCTCGATCTCTGACAAAAACCTCAATGCATCCCTGCGTTGCTCGGCTGGAGATCGTGATCGTCCGCGTCCCCGCGGTCGAAGCCATCGCGTCCATCGCGTTCACGAGGAGGTTTAGCAGAACCTGTTGCAATTGGACGGCATCGCCGAAGAGCTGCGGCAAAGCTGCCGCAAGATCCATGTTGACCATAATGCGGCGGTCGATCATTTCGCTCCGAAGCAACGCGACCGTCTGATCGATCAGTGCGTTCATACTGACAGACTCCAGCACCGTCTCGCCTTTTTTCAGCAAGCTGCGCAGGCGATGAATGACTTCGCCAGCCCGGTTAACATCTTGCACAATATCCTGCAGCGCGTCTCGAACCTCCGCGATGTTGGGGGGATCGTCAGCCAGCAGATAGAGCGCAGCCTGCGCGTTCGACAAGATCGCAGTGAGTGGCTGGTTGACCTCGTGGGCGATCGCACCGGAGAGCTCACCCAGAACGGAAACCCTCATCAAATGCGTAACTTCCTGTCGCTGCAACTCCGCTTCGGACTCGACGGCCTTCTGCTCGGTGACATCAACGAAAATTCCGCTAAATCGGTTCGGAGCTCCGTGATCGTCGGGGCGCACACGCGTCCGGATGCTGATCCAGCGCACCTGACCTTCCATTAGTATCCGAACTTGCGTTACGGCAGGTTCGCCGGCATTCCTGATTTGCCGGATCGCGGCGAGTGCGACATCGCGGTCGTCAGGGTGTATGATTTCCAAAAACGTATCGCGGGTAAGCGGCCGGTCACCCGCGAGCCCAAACATTGCTCGGCAATGCTCCGTGGCCCACATTCCGTTCGTTGTTCGGTCAAACTGCCATAGACCGACATTTACTGAAGCCGCGGTGAAGCTCATTCGCTCCTCGCTTTCCTTGAGCGATATCTCCGCTTGATAGCGCCGGCGCCGCTGGAACAGCAATGCGGTGACGAAGGATGCCTGCAGTCCGACAATCAAGATCGTGCTCAGTACGAGGTAGCGATGCTCACTCCAGAGCGTCGGCTGCTTGAAGAGTACAACGCTGCCAAGCGGAAGGTCACTTTCTTTGAGGCCCCACTGCGTCATAGCCCGCGCATCAGTCCGGAATGCGGGCTTCGGATTGGATTTGGGAGGAACCTTCGTGACCTCGGTACCTGAAAGTATCTCAAGGGCCATGTCAGCGGCAGTTATGCCCAGAGACTCAAATGTGTCTGTGTATCCTCCAACGATGCCGGCGCCGATATAAGTATCGAAGATCCCATAGACTGGGGCGGCGGAAGCTTTCGCCACCGCCGCAGCCACGTCTCTTGGGATGAAGCGTTTGCCTTCGCGATCTGCAAAAAAGGTAAGCATCATGACAATGCTGTCACTTGGCAGCCGTGAAACGTCGCGCAGCAATTCCGCATGAGTGAGGTTAGACCAGTAGACCACCTCAAGCCCGGCATTCTGCCTTTCAATCGCAGTGCGTGCGATTTCACGCCAGCGGAGATCGACGACATCGGTCCCGCTAATCACAACCAAGCGGCGTGCGTTGGGCTGAAGCCGTTC
This sequence comes from Bradyrhizobium sp. LB13.1, assembly GCF_054056815.1. Taxonomy (NCBI): domain Bacteria; kingdom Pseudomonadati; phylum Pseudomonadota; class Alphaproteobacteria; order Hyphomicrobiales; family Nitrobacteraceae; genus Bradyrhizobium; species Bradyrhizobium sp. LB13.1. The sequence goes on from NZ_JBSRYQ010000001.1 coordinate 2,741,441, forward strand.
TGCAAGCTCGAGTGTCTTTTCAGGGTAGGAGTTATTGATCACGCCGGTGATGTCCGGCGGCAACTGCAGCGCTTCGTAGGTCGACCGGATGACATCGGAAAATACGACGGGAACACCCGGGCCGATTACGTCACGATACTTGAGGATAAAAGGTATCGCCGAGACGCCGATTACGAACAGAAGGTCGAAATGGACGCCGGCGTATTTCTCGCGAAGGAAATTGGCCATTCGTGAGGCGTGCGCCTCATCCGGACGTCGGGCCAAATCCAGATATTCGGCGTCGATTTCAAGCCCCTCGGGAGATCGTTCCAGCCAGCGCTTTCGAACCGCATCCGAAACCAGTGCGGTAGCCGGGAACGTATAATTGTATGCGTGGAGAACTAAAACCCGTCGCGACGCATCTTCAGCGTGAGATTGAGCGATGAAAACCCAAGGCGTGAAAAGAATCAGCAGAAATGCACCACGCAAAGGACGCGCGTACCTAGCAGCCGGCCAACCAACACGATCGCAGGCTTTCACGAAGCTCGTCCATTCGAAACCCGGACGAGAATAGAGCATTCATTCGGGAGCTGTCGAGTGGTGAACTCGGCTTTGGGCGGTGGTGGGACTAAGCCGCATCGGACCACAGATCGGTTTTCATGCGCGCCCACGTCCTCCGCCGCACGGCCACGTGGGACCTTGGTCCAATTTAGCGGGGCGGTTTCGCCGAATACCTTCCTCAGCTGGATACCTTCGCTGCGGCGCGGCTGCAGAGCCGTTCTGGAGCGGGGGCGAAGATCAGAACCCCACTCTCAGCCCCATCAATTCACGTTCCGCGCGACCAAACGCTTCATCCTTGCGAGCTGCGATAGCAATGCGCCAAATGTGTTATCTCAAGTCGTTTTTGTCCGGCCGGCAGAGCGACAGCCGCTTCGGTCAGTGCGTCGGCGAATTCGTCGCACTCGTCCGCTGTCATGTTGATCGGCTGCTCTGGCTCGGCGCCCATCGATCATCCTCGAACCTTCGGACCTTAAGCGACAGGGGCTGGCAAATCTATTCGTCGCCCCCGGCCGGATTCACTTAATTCGGAGCCCGCCGCCGAGCCCCAACCGCCAACCGTCCGATGGAAACACACAACACGTGTGCCGAAAACTGCGGAGGAGAAGATGGATCGGAGTGCGACGCTCAGCTTTGAAGACCCACTTTGCTACCAGGCGGCGATCACCACTGCGGATCTTGAGGTGCTACCGACGTCAGGCTGTTCGTTCAAGGCGGAATTGATCAAGGTCCGCTTGGGTGAGCTATTGCTGCAACGCTTCTTCCATAATCTACCCACGCTCAACACCGGCGTTATCAAGCCCGGACGCAGCGTATTTACGTTCCTGACGTCATCGTCGCCAGCTAGTATGCGGCACTGCGGAATGGACGTTTTGTCTGGAGACATCATCGCCAATGACGGCGACGAGATACACCAGCAGACCGAGGCCGAGTTTCGTCTGGGATCGATATCTCTCGCGATCGCCCAACTCGATGCCGCTTGCCAAGCCATAGCCGGTTGCGAGTTTTTTTCGAACTCAGCGCAGAAGCAGCTTATTCGGCCGGATGCTGCTATGATGTCGCGGCTGTTGAACCTGCATGAGGTAGTGGGCCAAATCGCAGCAAACGCGCCTGAGATTCTTGTCGTGAACGAGGCAGCGCGCTCCTTGGAGAACCAGTTCATCCATCTACTGGTCAGGTGTCTGACGGAGAGCGCATCTAGTCGATCCATTAACTGCGGCCTGCGGCAGGCTCGGATAATCGCAAAATTCCATGAATATCTTGAAGCTAACCCGAACGTGCCGCTTTATTTGGAAGACATATGCGGAGCGATCGGAGCGGCGGAACGCAGCCTTCGCGCCGCCTGCGAAACACATCTCGGCATGGGTCCTATCCGCTATCTTGCGCTGAGGAGAATGCACCTTGTTCGCCGGGCGCTCTCGCAAGCCGATTCTTCCACCACGACCGTGACGAGAATTGCCATGGAGCACGGGTTCTGGGAGCTGGGGCGCTTCTCAGGGAGTTACCGCGCGATGTTTGGGGAAACGCCTTCGGCTACATTGTTCCGACCGCCGCACGACCGACCTGCGGATGGCCTGATGTAGCGCGAGCGCCGAGTTGAAGCCGGCCAAATCCACCAGACTTAGCACTCTAGCTACGCCGTCGGTCCACTTCCGGTCTGGCCCTGAACGGACCCTTCAGCCGCTTCCACTCCAATCAGCGTCCGCCTATCCTTCGTATTGGTCCGGCCCCATCGCCCAGAGCGATTGATCGTGACCGGATGCGTAATTGCGATTGTTCAGCGCCGGATTGCGATTGACCATCGGCCGCATGAACATCGGGTGAGTGGCGCTGCGCACCTCGTGCTCGACCGTGAACAGGGGCTTGCCGCCGTCGAGATCGACGATGTCGCAGAACCGGTACTGATATTGATTGTCCTCGCGCGAGATCAAATTGCGCGCCAACAGCCTGCGGTAAGGGCCGGAGAAGTCGGTGATGTACATCTGCACATGGTGGCCGTCGTAGTCGCCTTGCGGCCGATCGGTCTCGCGGAACAACAGATGCTGGTCGCGGCCCGTCTTCACGGCGGCGACCGTGCCGTCGCCGTTCCACAAGGCGGAAGGCATGCCCATGATTTCAGGGTAGAAGGCGCAGATACGCGCTGCCGAACCCACCGGCACGTCGAACTCGACATAGGGAATGCCGAGCGCGATGCGGCCGAAGCGCGCGGCGTCGGGCTCGTAACAGCGCAGGCGGTTGCCCCACGGACAAATCGCTTCGACATGGTCGTTGCGCTCGGCGAAGGCGAACGCCGTGCCCTCGAGCTTTTTGGCGACCGACGCCAATCGCGCCAGCAGCGCCTCGCGGCCCGCGATCACCAGTCCGACATGACCGCGCAGCACCTGCGGCCTCCCGCTCGGCAAGTGGAATTGGCTCCGCCCGGCGTTGATCCACATGTTGGTGTCGGACACCATCAGGTAGGGATCGCGGGTGAGCCCGAGGCCCGTGACGTAGAACAGGTTGGCGAGCCGCTGATCCGGGACCTGGATGTTGACGTGCTCGAGATGGATCGCGTTGCCGAGATCTTCTGCGGATCGATCGAATTGTTGCGGCATGGATGGGGCTCTCGCTGGGGGACGGACGGGTCATACTAAAGCGTTTTCGAGCGAAGTGGACACCGGTTCGCGCAAAGAAAACGCGTCAAAATAGGAATCTAGAGCGCGCAATTTCCGCCAGCCGAAACGGCGAACCGATGACATCTTGAGGCAGGGCATGACGTCCGTTGCGACCTTGCCGTGGCGGCCAGTCCCTGTAATCTGACCAAAACCTGAGGTAAGAACACCGGGAAGGAACGGATGCGGGGAGTTTTGGCGGGCGTACGCGTTCTCGATTTCGGGCGCTATATCGCAGGGCCTTATTGCGCGACCTTGCTGGCCGAATTCGGCGCCGAGGTCATTCGCGTGGAGAAGCGCGACGGCAGCGAGGATCGCTTCGTGGCGCCGGTGGGAGAGGGTGGCGAAGGCGCGCTGTTTCTTCAGGTCAATCGCAACAAGAAGTGCCTCACGCTCGATCCGATGAAGCCGGAAGGGCAGGAGGTGATGCGCCGCCTGGTTGCGACCGCGGACGTGGTCGTCGCCAATCTGCCGCCGCAGACCCTGCGCGCGATGAAGCTCGACTACGACTCGCTCAAGGCGATCAAGCCGGACATCATCCTGACGACGGCAACCGCGTTCGGCGGGCCGGGGCCCTGGTCCGACCGCGTCGGCTTCGACGGCGTCGGGCAGGTCATGTCGGGTTCGGTGTACATGACGGGCGCCGGCGATCCGCCTTACCGGGCCGCGGTCAACTGGGTCGATTTCGGAACGGCGCTGCATTGCGCGTTCGGGACGCTCGCTGCGCTGATCGAGCGCGGCAAATCCGGGCGCGGGCAGATCGTCGAGGGCGCGCTGCTTGCAACCGCTTTGTCCTTCACCAATGCCACGCTGATCGAGCAGGCGCGTTATCAACGTCAATCGCGTGCCGACAGGCAATCTCGGCCAGACCGCAGCGCCAGCCGACATCTATCGCACCAGCGACGGCTGGGTGTTGTGCCAGGTCACGGGGCATCCGCTGTTCAAACGCTGGGCCAGGCTGATGGGCGAGGAGGAGGTGTGGCTGAACGATCCGCGCTTTGCCGACGACATCAGCCGCGGCAACAACGGTCCCGTCATCAGCGAGCGGATGGCGCGCTGGTGCGCCGAGCGCACCACGCAGGAGGCCGTCGACACCCTGGGCAATGCCATGATTCCGACCGGCCCGGTGCTGAGCCCGCAGCAGGCGCTGGATCATCCGCACATCCGCGCCGCCGGCTTTATGCAGGACGTCGATTATCCCGGTCTGCCGAAGCCCGCACCAGTGACACGCGCCGCCGTCCGCCTGTCGGAAACGCCCGGTGAAATCGCGACGCGCGCGCCGACGCTCGGCGAGCATACCGATCTTATCCTGACCGAGCTCGGCTACGACAAGGCCGCGATCGCGGCGCTCCGGCAAGGCGGCATCGTCTAGCGAGGGAGGCAGGCCGAGCACATCCGGCAATCTCTCATCGGCCCTGTGCGATTGCCGGGAGCTTGGCTGCGGTGTGGTCAACGGGTTGTTTGGAGGACAACGTCGGCGGACGCCGGAGGCGCTACGCGCAGAGATCGATGGCAGCGCGACCATCAGGTGGTCGGCCGTCACCGTCGGCTCCCGCATCAAATGCGGGACGCCGCAGCCGCATCGAGGCGCCGCCGGGGGGCGGCGGGTCGTCGTCGTCATCCAGCCTGCGCAGCGCGGCGAGGATGTCCGCGAGCCGGATGGTGTGGTCCAGGCCGGGAATCTCGCGCAACGCGGGATGGGATTCGACCGCGTACATGTCGGACGCCCACGACGACAGGATGATCCGCTTCTCCGGGGTCGAGAGGCCGCGGTCGTCGAGGACGGCGCTCGGAGATGCATAATGTGCGGCGGGATGAAACAGCGGGTCGAGACCGCCGGTGGTCGCATTGGCATTGGTCATGGTTGTCTCCCTCTACACTCCTTCCGAAGGGATGGTTCTCGATCGGCGGACGGCGACCCGGTCGCCATCCGCCATGCTGGTTGCAGCAGTGCCGAACGAGCGGGACGAGGCTAAGCCGCCTTCCTCTGCTCGATCTGCGGTGACGAAGAGCCCGCGATCTGGATCCGGCGTGGCTTCATCGCGTCCGGAATCTCGCGCACCAGGTCGATGATCAACAGGCCGTCCTCAAAGGCAGCCTGCTTGACCTGGACGTAGTCGGCGAGATTGAACACGCGGCGGAACGGGCGTGCCGCGATACCCTGGTAGAGGTATTCGCGTGCAGCGCTGTCGGGCTTCCTGCCCTCGATGGTAAGGGCGTTCTGTTCGGCGGTCACCGTGATGTCGTTGACGCTGAAGCCCGCCACCGCCAGCGTGATGCGGTAGTGGTCTTCGCCGGACCGCTCAATATTGTAGGGGGGATAGTTGTCCTCGCTCGCCTGGCGCAGCGTGCTGTCGACGAGGTCGGCCAGGTGGTCGAAGCCAATGGTGGAGCGCCACAGGGGCGCGAAGTCAAAGGTGGTCCTCATACCAAGTCCTCCAAAGAGCAAGATGGATACGAAGGAGCGCAAGACAGGGAATCGGACCAGGTCCGAACATCCCGACCGGCGCCCGCGCCGGACCCGATCGGGCATCCGGCACGCCGCTCTCGCGGCGAAAAACGAAATAGAGCGGCGCAAGGACGTTGCAAGAGGTGAGCAAAATTTTTTTTTGACTCACATCGCCGGCGGCCGGCCGATCCCTCCAAAAGCGCCGGCAAGCGGCGAGGAATCGCCTTGACAAGGAAAGCAGCCTGAATATTTTTTGGCCAGGAAGATTGCAAGATTGCCCTTCCGACACCGCTAAATCGATAAGGACCGTGAACGACCGTCTGGAGTGACGACGATGCTCGATCAAGATCTGGCCCGCCTCCGTGCGCACCGAAACAATCTCTCCCGCTACCGGCGCTTGCTGAAGACCAAGCTGTCGGACATCGAACGCCGGTTTGTCGAACGACGCCTCGCCGAGGAGCAGACCGCGCTCGAGGCCCTTGCCGCCGATGTCTTCCCCATTGCATTCACCCTTCCGAACCAGCCGCCGTCCGCCGCGCGGGGAGCGGAACGATGAGCGACGTCCGCGACCTCCTCATCCGCGGCAGCGAGAAGGTGATCCGGCACTATCGGCTGCTGCTGGCCGGCGCCAGAACCGAGAGCGAACGCGAGTGCTACCGTAGCAGAATCCAGCGCGAGCAGCGCCTGCTCGACGAGCTGCAGGGCGGGTTGCCGGATCGATCGGCGGCATGACCGCGCTTCGCCGAGCCTTGTCCGTGCGTTACAGCAATTGCTTCAATGCCTGTGCATCGGCCGGCGCCGCGCTCTTCTGGTCGTTGTCGAAGTAGACAAAGACGTCGCAGCCCTGCCGCTTCCAGGACTTGATGCGCCGCGCCACCATTGCGCCAGCGTGGTTTTCGTATAGTGCCCGTGATAGCGCCCGCTTGGTCCGTGTCCGCGCACATAGACGAAATCCGCCGTGCGCTTCCATGGTGCCGGCGCGTCGTGATGGTCGGACAAACATAGCGAGATGTTCTCGTCGGCCAGCATCCTGAGAATGCGCGGCTGATACCAGCTCGGATGACGGAATTCGAAGCTGTACCGCCGCTTTCTCGACAACAGCTTGAAGAAGGCGGCGAGGCGGTCCGCGTCGACCTCGAATTGCGGCGGGAGCTGGAACAGGATCGGGCCGGCCTTGCCGCCGAGCCGCGAGATACGATCCTCCAGCAGCTCGAGGCTGTTGACGGAGCGGCCCGACAGGCGCTTCCAGTGGGTGATGAATTTCGACGCCTTCCAGGCGAACACGAAATCGCGCCCGGTCTGCGCCCGCCAAGCCTCGACGGCCTCCGGCGTCGGGGTGCGGTAGAACACCCCGTTCAGCTCGGTGGTGTCGAACTGTCCGGCGTAATAGCGCAGCTGCTCCTTCAACGTCACGCCCACCGGAAAGAACGGGCCCCGCCAGGAGGCGTAATGCCAGCCGGAAGTTCCGATCAGAACGCGTGCCATTTCCCTGCCATCCGGTTGCCATCGTCGGACGCGGCACGCTTGATGGCGGGAGCCGCGCCAGCCGAAAGGGAACGCCCGTGCGGCCGATACGTTGCTCGTGAGCTTGACCAACGCAGGATCGGAACCGATGTACGCACTGTTCGAAGGTAGCAAGCAGATCGGCGACCCATTCCCCTCCGAGAAGGAGGTGTGGGAAGCCGCATTGATCGAAGGGCTGGTGACCGACGTTCCCGTCGCGGACGAGGAGGGCGGCAGGCTTCTGCCTGCCGGTTATCACGTCGCGCGCATCGAGGAGACATTCGAGCCGAAGCCGGGCTGGAAGCTGCCGCGCGATATCTCTTGAGCGCGCCTAGTTTGACGCCAGCGCCGACTTGTTCGAGACCAGCGCCGACTTGGCGACTTCCGCCATCCAGCTCGATGCCACCGGCAGGATCGCGTCGTTGAAATCATAGCGCGGGCCGTGCAGCTCGGCGCCGTCGCGTAAAGCCCCGTTGCCGATCCAGACGAAGGCGCCGGGCCGATGCCGGAGGTAGAAGGCGAAATCCTCGCCGGCCATGCTGGGCGCGAGGTCGCGCCGCAGCTCGGCCTGCACCTTGTCCGCGGCGAGGCGCGCGAGACCCGCCTCCGTCGGCGTGTTGATCACGACGCCGACACCCATGACGATCTCGGGCGTCACCTTGACGCCAAAACTCGTCGCGATGCCGGCGCAGATCGCTTCGATCCGCGCCACGATGGTGTCTTTCACCGCGTCGCGATGATAGCGCAGCGTTCCGCCGATCATGACGCGCCCCGCGATCTGATTGCGCGCGGTGCCGCCTTCGATCGTGCACAGCGAGAGCACGGCGGTGTCGAGCGGATCGACGCTGCGCGATACGATCGATTGCAGCGCCAACGATCAAATGGCCCGCCGCCATCACCGGGTCCCGTGTCAGATGCGGCATGCCGGCATGTCCGGCATGGCCGTCGATCGTGATGCTGACGCGGCCACCGGAGGCCATGACGACGCCGTCATGGACCGCGATGGTGCCGGCGGCAAGGCCCGGCCAGTTGTGAAAGCCGAACACCCGTTCCATCGGAAAGCGGTCGAACAGCCCGGCCGCGACCATCGCGCGCGAGCCGCCAAAACCTTCTTCCGCCGGCTGGAAGATGAAGTCGACCGTGCCGCTCCAGCTGGTGTCGGCGGCGAGCAGCGCGGCGGCGCCGAGCAGCGAAGCGGTATGCCCGTCATGGCCGCAGGCATGCATCACGCCGGGATTTTTCGAGCCGTAGGGCAGGCCCGTGTCTTCGGTGATCGGCAGCGCATCCATGTCGGCGCGCAGGCCGACGCGGCTCTGCGTGTGGCCACGCGTCAAGGTCGCGACGATGCCGTGGCCGCCGATGCCTGACACGAAGGGAATGCCGAGCTCGGTGAGCTTGTCCTGCACAAAGGCGGCGGTGGCCTTCTCCTGGAGGGACAGTTCGGGATGCGCATGCAAATGCTGGCGCCACGCGGTCAGTTTCTGGTGCAGTTCGGGTGTCAAGACAGGCATCTCTCGCAAGGTGGCGGCTTGCCACCATAGCGGATTATCCGCGCCCTGCATCCAGCACCTTGGAATGCCTCGCGTGCAGCAACACGTTGGTGATTGCTGGGCAGACCGACCGCGCTGCGCGCTCCACTTCACCTCTCCCGCTTGCGGGAGAGGCCGGGAGAGGGCTCGATCGTCATTGGGGATCTCTCTGCGGAGACACACCCTCTCCCCAACCCTCTCCCGCAAGCGGGAGAGGGGGCGCACCGGCGGCCGCGGATCCGCGCTACGCCGCCAGCTTCGCCAGCCCGCTCCAGTCGAAGCTGATGCCGTGGCCCATACGGTCCGGCGCGAGCGCAAGCCCATCCTCCAGCACCAGCGGATGCTCGATATATTTGTCCAGCCCAAAGCCGTGCGCCTCCAGATACGATCGGTTCGGGCAGGCCGCGAGCAGGTGCACGGTGATGTCGTGCGCGCCGTGGCTGGTGACGGGCAGGTTGAACGCTTCCGCCAGCCGCGCGATCTTCATGAACGCACTCACGCCGCCGCAATTGGTGACGTCAGGCTCGGGATAGGACACCGCGCCTGCGACGATGTAGTTCTTGAACTCCCACAGCGAGCGCAAATTCTCGCCGGCCGCGATCGGCACGCCGCCGGCCTGCATGATCCGCGCATGTCCCGCGACATCGTCGGGGATGATCGGCTCCTCGAGCCAGGTGAGGTCATGGGGAACAAACGCACGGGCGGCGCGGATCGCTTCCTCGACCGTCCATTTCATGTTGGCGTCCGCCATCAGCGGAAACCCGTCGCCGAGATGCTGTCGCATCGCGGAGACCTTCGCGACGTCGGTTTTGAGATCAGGCCGGCCGACCTTCATCTTGATGGCGCGAAAGCCCTTGGCGAGATTGCCGTCGGTCTGCTTCAGCAGCGCCTCGACGGAGAGATCGAGGTCGATGCCCCCTGCGTAACACGGCACACGCGCATCAAAACCGCCGAGCAGGCGGAACAGCGGCAATTTCGCGCGCCGCGCCTTCAAGTCCCACAGCGCGATGTCGAGCGCGGAGAGTGCCAGCACCGCCGGCCCGCCGCGCCCGCCATAATGCAGGCCCCACCAGACCTGATGCCAGATCGCTTCGGTATCATCGGCCTCGCGCCCCTCGACGAGTGGCGGGATCTCGCGCTTGAGAATGTTGGCGACCGCGCCGCCATTGCGCCCGACTGTGTAGGTGTAGCCGACGCCCTCGGCGCCATCGGCATCGCGGATGCGGCAGGTGATCAGCTCGAACGCCGCGATCTCGCCATGGGTCGAGTCGGAGAGCGTGACGGGGAGGGGGATCCGGTAGAACCCGGTCTCGATGGTCGAAATGCGCGGCATGATTTGTCCCTGCGTTTTCTTTGCAGGCTAGGCTGGCATGCACGGCCCGGCAAGCGCGCGCCGTGCAAGGCAGCTCACCGCATCGTCGCGAGCTGCAATGCCAGCGCACAGGCGCGGTCGTATTCGTCGAGATTGATCCATTCGTCGATCGTGTGCGCCTCGTTCTGGCCGGCGCCAAAGGTCACCGTCGGAACGCCGTGGCGGACCATCCAGTTGGCGTCGAGGCCGCCATTGGCGGCGCGCACGTTCGGAGTTCCGCCCACCGCAGACACCGCCTCGATCGCGCGTTTCACCACCGGCAGGTTCTCCTTCATGCGGAACGGATAATAGTCGGTTTCGGCCTTGAATTTGACCTTGCCGGCTTTTCCTTGCGCGTTGGTGACGCGCTTGGCCGCCTTCTCGAACGCGGCCTTGTAGGCCTTGGTGATCTCCTTGAAGAACTTTCCGTCATGGCTGCGGCTTTCGCCGCGCACGTGCACGTAGTCGGTGACGACGTTGGTGGCATCGCCCGCAGGCCGCCCCTCGCCGCCGGTGACGGGGCCGACATTGCTGGTGCCTTGCTGCTTGCGCTTGACCACCTTGCCGAACCAGCCGCCGGCCTTCACATCAGCCAGCGCCAGCGCGAGGATCATGGTCGAGGAGATGCCGCGCTCCGGCGCGACGCCGGCATGCGAGGCGCGGCCGAAGATCTCCACGGTCCAGCGATCGGCTCCGACGGCGCCGATGACGACGTTGGAGGCCGAGCCACCATCATAGTTGAACGCCATCACCGGCGAGCCGAGCTCGTTGAGCTTGACGTGGCGCGCGCCATAGAGCCCGCTCTCCTCGCGCACGCAGAACAGAAGCGTGATCGGCGGATGATCGAGATTCTGCTTTTCGAGCTCGGCCGCCAGCGTCACCAGCACGCCGCAGCCGCAGCGGTTGTCGCCGCCGAGCGCGGTCTTGGCCTCATTGACGATCTTGCGCTTCGCGAGCTTCGGCTTGGCGCCGGCGCACAGCGGCACGGTGTCCATGTGGGTCATGAACATGATGCGCGGCTGGTTGTGCAGCGCGCCGCGGCCGGGCAGGTCGACGATGAGGTTGCCGGTCTCGGTCGGCACGGGAATGCGCGTATTGGCGTCGTCGAGCCGGATCGCCTTCGCCGGCACGCCGCTCTCCTTCAGCGCGGCCGTGAGCTCCCGCCCGATCGCCGCCTCCTGCCCGGTGACGCCTTCGACGGCGAGGAAGCGCATGAGGCGGTCGGTGGCGGCTTTGGCGTCGACAGACATGAGATGTCCCCTTGATGCAGAGCCTTACTCTATCGCCGGTCTTGGCGAGGTATAGACCAAAAAGATCAGCGCGCCGATGCCGAGCATGGCAGCCATGAACAGCAGCACGGCCGGCAGCCCCGCGAAGGCCGCGACCGCGCCGGTGATCGACTGCATCAGCGCCGCGCCGAGGAAGAAGGCGAGGTTGATCGCCGCAAGCGCCTTGCCCGCAACTTGGGCGTCGACCAGCTGACGCGACATGCCGAACAGCAGCGGCTGCGCGGAGGTGGCGAGCCCGATGAGCACGAACAGCACGAGGTCGTATTGCGGCGGCATCACGGGCACACCACACAGCACGGAGACAGCGTAGTGCGGCGCCCCTAACGCCATCAGCCCCAGCAGCAATGCGCCGGCCAGGTGCGTTCCCGCCACCAGCTCGCGGCGGCGACTGAGTTTGCGGTCGATCATGCCGATGAGAAGCGGGCCAGCAATCATCGCCAGCGTGAACGCGCCGAGCTGGTTGCCGGCCTCGACCCGCGACAATCCCTTGACCTGCATCAGCCACGGCCCGCCCCACAGGCCGCGCAGCACCAGCGAGGTCGCAAGCGACACCAGCGCCAGCGCGATCAGGCCGCGCAAGGGCCGCGACAATCCGAGCCTGAGCACCTCGATCATCTGCGACAGCGCCGAGGATTCATCCTTGTGCTCGGCCGGCTGGTTCGGCACCAGCATGAACACGGCAAACGCGACCACGACGCCGCCGAGTGCCGAGATCCAGAACCCGGCGCGCCAGCCGTAGGTGTCGACCACGAAGGCGAGCGGGCTCGACGACAGCAGCATGCCGATATTGCCGATCGAGAGGATCGCGCCCGACCACAGCCCGAAGCGGGCGGCCGACAATTGCTTGGCGGCCAACGTCATCGGGCACATCAGCATGCCGGAGGTGGCGATGCCCAGCAGCACTTGCCCGACCGCGAAGCTTTCGGGTCCAGTCGCGAACCCCGACGCGATGGCGCCGACCACGGTTCCGGCGAGCAGGCTCAGCGACACCGGCCGGACGCCAAAGCGGTCCATCGCCGCGCCGACCGGGATCTGCGCCGCCGCAAACGCGAACGGGTAGACCGAGGTGAGGCTCGCCAGCGCCTGTGGTTCGATGCCGAAATCCGCTGCCATCAGGTCGAGGCTGACCGCCGGAATGGTGCGCAGCAAGGTCGAGAGCATGTGCCCGCAGGCCAGCGCGAGCAATGCAAGGATCAGCGCGCGGGTGGCTCCCGCGTCGTCGGTGGCGGCGATGGTCATGGGCATTGCGTCCCGACAAGGTTTCGGGTGGGGGTTACATGATTGGCGGGTGCATGCCAACATCGGGAACGCCATGCCCGCAATGTCATGGACACGCAAGATCCTGGACGCGCAAGGCAACGCGCAAGGCAAGTGGCATCATGTATCTCGGGATCGATCTCGGCACCTCTGCCGTCAAAATCGTTCTGGTCGACGACGCGCAGCGCGTGGTGGCGAGCCGCAGCCGGTCGCTGACGGTCAGCTCGCCACATCCCGGCCATAGCGAGCAGGACCCGGCGCAGTGGATCGAGGCCATTTTCGCGACGCTGGATGCGCTGAAGGCGGATCACGCGCGCGAATTGGCCGGGGTCGAGGGCATCGGCCTGTCGGGCCAGATGCACGGCGCAACGCTGCTCGACGCCGGCCTCGCGCCGTTGCGCCCCTGCATTCTCTGGAATGACGGACGGTCTGTCGCGGAATGCGCCGAGCTGGAGCGGCGCTGGCCCGCCTTGCGGACGACGACCGGCAACAAGGCGATGCCGGGATTCACCGCGCCAAAACTGCTATGGGTCGCCAGACACGAACCGGAGATTTTCGCCGCCACCAGGCTCGTGCTGCAACCAAAGGCCTATCTGCGCCTGGTGCTGACGGGCGAAGCGATCGAGGATGTCTCGGACGCCTCGGGTTCGCTGTGGCTCGATGTTATCAGCCGCGATTGGTCGGATGAGGGGCTCGCCGCGACCGTTCTGTCGCGCCGGCAGATGCCGCGTCTGGTCGAGGGCTGCGCGCCGTCGGCACGGCTGCGGAGCGAGATGGCGCAGCGCTGGGGCATGACCGGGCGGCCGATGATCGCCGGCGGGGCCGGCGACAATCCTGCGGGAGCCGTCGGCATCGGCGCCATCAATCCCGGCGCGGCCTTCATTTCGCTCGGAACCTCCGGCGCATTGCTGGTGCCGACCGACACGATCGCGGCCAACCCGGAGCGGGTCGTGCACACCTTCTGTCACGCCGTCCCCGACAGATGGATTCAAGCCGGCGCGATCCTCTCGGCGGCATCGTGCCTGGCCTGGATCGCGCGGTTGTTGGGGACCTCCGAGGCCGACCTGCTGGCGCCGCTCGGGTTGCACCCAAAGGCGCCGTCGTCCGTCAGCTTCCTGCCGTACCTCTCCGGCGAACGCACCCCGCATGATGACCCGGATGTGCGCGGCATGCTCGACGGGCTCAGTCACGCCACCGATCGTGACGCCATCGTGCAGGCCGTGCTGGAAGGCGTCGCCTTCGCGCTTGCGGATTGCCGGGACGTGCTTGCCGAGACCGGATTGGTGATCGCTGAGGCCGATGTCATCGGCGGTGGCTCGCGGTCGCGGTTCTGGCTGTCGGTGCTGGCCAATGTCCTGAACGTCCCCGTGCATCGCTTTGCCGACGGCGAGACGGGCGCGGCGTTTGGTGCGGCGCGGCTCGGCCGCCTCGCCGTCACCGGGGAGGCGATCGAGGCCGTCTGCACCGCGCCACGGCGCGTCGAGACGTTCGAGCCCGACCGCGCGCTTGCGCAGGCCTATGCCGAGCGACTTCCGGAATGGCGCCGCCTGTACCGGCCGCGGCGCTGATCGCGCACCAGATGGTGCGCGACGATGTGGCGAAGAAAAGGCATTGCATTCGAGATCGGTTCCGCCCGGAAAAGATAAAAGCGGCGCCGGACCGTTCGTCGGCATGCGGGAGCTATTGCCCTGCGCCGCGGCCTTTTGTTTAATGCGCCACGCGCCAGGGACCGAACGAGACGCGGGTGAGATTACGATGCCGCCGTCGGCGCGCCGGGGAGGTGTGATGAGCGAGCCCATCCTCGAGATGCGCCGGGTCTCCAAATCGTTCTTCAGCATCAAGGCACTGCGCGACGTCGACCTCACCGTCTACGCCGGCGAAATCCACGCATTGATGGGTGAGAACGGCGCCGGCAAATCCACCCTGATGAAGATCCTGTCGGGCGCCTACCGGCCAGACCCGGGCAGCGAAATCCGCATCGACGGCCAGCCGGTGCAGATCAGCGGCCCGCACGGCGGCCGCGCGGCCGGCATCGCGATCATCTATCAGGAACTCTCGCTCGCCCCCAATCTGAGCGTTGCGGAGAATATCTATCTCGGTCGCGAGGTCTCCCGCGGCGGCTTGCTGGCGCGCGAGGCGATGCAGGCCGGCGTCGGTCCGATCCTTGCGCGGCTCGGCGCCGATTTCACGCCGCAGACCCTGGTGGCCAGTCTCTCGATGGGCCAGCGCCAACTGGTCGAGATCGCGCGCGCGCTGCATGCCCGCTCCAGAATCCTGATCATGGACGAGCCGACCACCGCGCTGTCGGCCGGCGAGAGTGAAAGGCTGTTCGCGCTGATTCGTCAGCTGCGCGCCGAAGGTCTCGCCATCATCTACATCTCGCATCGCATGGACGAGGTCTATGCGCTCGGCGACCGCGTCACCGTGCTGCGTGACGGCACGCTGGTCGGTTCGCTCGACAAGCCGGACATCCGCGCCGACGCCATCGTCCGGATGATGGTGGGACGCGACGTCTCGTCCTTCTACAAGAAGGAGCATGATCTCAAGGCGCGGCCGGGAGCTCCCGTGCTTGCGGCCGTCGACATCGCGGACAACAGGCGCGTCAAGGGATGTTCGCTGACGGTGCATGCGGGCGAGGTCGTCGGTCTCGCCGGCCTGGTCGGCGCCGGCCGCACCGAGCTTGCGCATCTGATCATCGGCGCCGCGCCCATGATCTCGGGCCATGTCGAGATCGAGGGCCGCGCGGTCCGCATCCGCACGCCCGGCGAGGCGCTGGACGCGGGCATTGCCTATCTCACCGAGGACAGGAAGGCGCTCGGCCTGTTTCTCGACATGTCCTGCCTCGACAACATCAATCTCGCTGTGCTGGGACGCGATGCGAAATTCGGCGGCATCCTCGACCGAGACAAGGCTCGCGACCGCGCCAAACGCGCGTTCGCGGCGCTCGGAATCCGCGCTGCCAATGTCGGCGTTCCCGCCGGCGGGCTCTCCGGCGGCAACCAGCAGAAGGTGCTGCTGTCGCGGTTGCTCGCGATCGGTCCGAAAATCCTGATCCTCGACGAGCCGACGCGCGGCGTCGACGTCGGCGCCAAGTCCGAGATCTATTCGATCATCGACAATCTCGCGAAATCGGGCGCCGCGGTTCTCGTCATCTCGTCCGACCTGCCCGAGATCATCGGCATCTGCGACCGCGTCGTCGTGATGCGCGCGGGGCGGATCGCCGGGCAGATCCGGCGGGACGCGAAATCGCCGCTCAATCAGGAGGAGATCATGGCACTCGCCACCGGAACGGAGCAGCTCGATGCCTGAGAACGGCGCTTCCTCCAACACCGTACCTGCAAAGGCCGCCCCAGCCGGGTCCGGTGTTGCCGCCGCGCAGGAGACGAAGCGGCAGCGTACGCGGATGATCATTCGCGCGGTCGGCATGCTGCCGGTGCTGCTGTTGCTGTGCATCGGCTTTCATGTCCTGTCGGACGGCCGCTTCTTCACCGGCCAGAACATCGGCATCGTGGTGCAGCAATCCGCGGTCAATACCGTGCTGGCCGCGGGCATGACCTTCGTCATCCTCACCGGCGGCATCGATCTCTCGGTCGGCTCCATCCTGGCGGCGTCGGCGATGGCCGGGTTGATCGTCTCCAAATTCCCCGATCTCGGGGCACTGTGGTTGCCGGCCGCGGTGCTCACCGGCGCCGTTTTCGGCATCCTCAATGGCGCCTTGATCGCGCTGTTGCGCCTGCCGCCCTTCATCGTCACGCTGGGGTCGTTGACCGCCGTGCGCGGTGCGGCGCGCCTGCTCGGCGCCGACACCACGGTGTTCAATCCGTCGATTCCCTATGCTTTCATCGGCAACGGCGCCGTGACTCTCATTCCCGGCGTCGTGTCGATACCGTGGCTCTGGGTGATCGCGTTGCTGGTCATCCTGGTGTCGTGGCTGGTGCTCAAGCGCACCGTGCTCGGGGTGCACATCTACGCGGTCGGCGGCAACGAGAGCGCCGCGCGGCTCGCCGGCATCAAGGTTTGGGCCGTGCTGATCTTCGTCTATGCCGTGTCCGGCCTGCTCGCAGGCCTCGGCGGCGCGATGCAGGCGGCGCGCCTCTACGCCGCCAATGGCCTGCAGCTCGGCCAGTCCTACGAGCTCGACGCCATCACCGCCGTGATCCTGGGCGGCACCTCCTTTGTCGGCGGCATCGGCTCGATCTGGGGAACGCTGGTCGGCGCGCTGATCATTGCCGTGTTGTCGAACGGCCTGATCCTGATCGGCGTGTCCGACGTCTGGCAATATGTGATCAAGGGCCTGGTGATCATCGGCGCGGTCGCGCTGGACCGCTATCGGCTGCAGGGCTCGGCCCGCACTTGAGCGCGGGAGAGACGCAGCCGCTGCTGCGCCCTCATGTTCATTCCGTCACGGCAACTGGTCGCCGTGCCGGAGATTCAACAGACCAGGGAGGGAAGCCAATGTTGAAGACGATCTCGCTTGCCGGCGCCGCGATGGCGCTCGTCCTGAGCTCTGCTCCGTCCTTCGCCAAGGAGCTCAAGTCGGTCGGCATTTCGCTGGGCTCACTCGGCAATCCGTTCTTCGTCGCGTTGTCGAAGGGCGCCGAGTTCGAGGCCAAAAAAACCAATCCCAACGTGAAGATCACCACCGTCGGCTTCGAGTATGATCTCGGCAAGCAGGTCACCCAGATCGACAATTTCATCGCCGCCGGCGTCGACCTGATCCTGCTCAATCCCGGCGATCCCAAGGCGGTCGGCCCGGCGATCAAGAAGGCCCAGGCCGCCGGCATCGTCGTCGTTGCCGTCGACACCGCAGCCGAGGGCGCCGACGCCACGGTGACCACCAACAACGTCCAGGCCGGCGAGATCTCCTGCCAGTACATCGTCGACAAGCTCGGGGGCAAAGGCGACGTGATCATCGAGAACGGTCCGCAGGTTTCCGCGGTGATCGATCGCGCGTCGTCGGCTGCAAGAACGTGCTCGGCAAGAATCCCGGCATCAAGGTCCTGTCCAACGACCAGGACGGCAAGGGCTCGCGCGAAGGCGGTCTCACGGTGGCGCAGGGTTATCTGACCCGTTTTGCCAAGATCGACGCCATCTTCGCGATCAACGATCCGCAGGCGATCGGCACCGACCTTGCGGCGCGCCAGCAGCACCGCACCGGCATCGTCATCACCGCGGTCGACGGCGCGCCCGATATCGAAGCAGCGCTCAAGGACCCGCAGGCGGCGCAGATTCAGGCCTCCGCCTCGCAGGACCCGTTCTTCATGGCGCGCCGCGCCGTGCAGGTCGGCGTCGGCATCCTCAACGGCCAGAAGCCGGCGTCCACAGTCGAGCTGCTGCCGTCGAAACTCGTGACGCGCGACAATGTCGGCGAGTACAAAGGCTGGACCTCGGACCGGACGCAGTAGCGGCGGGAGACGGCCGGCGCTGGATGCGGCGCCGGCCGGGCTCACGTGGTGCCATGTTAGCCAGGCATGCATGTGCGCCCCTCCGCGAACAGACGATGCGTTCAATGGGCGGTAAACCCGCCGTCCACCGGTAGCGCGACGCCGAGGACGAAGCTGGCGCCCGGACTGCAGAGCCAAAGCACGGCGGCCGCGATCTCATCGGATTCGCCAAGCCGCCCGATCGGTTGGTCGCGCATGATTTCCTTTATGGCGTCCGCCTGCTTCGCCAGCATGTCCGACACCATCGGCGTATTGATTGTGCCGGGGCAGATCGCGTTGATCCGGATACCGCGTGGCGCGTACTCCATCGCCGCACTCCTCGTCAGTCCGATGACGCCATGCTTAGAGGCGTGATAGGCGGCGCGGCTGGGCAATCCGACCAGACCTCCGAGCGACGAGCGATTCACGATGGCTCCGCTTCCCTGTGTCCGCATCTGTTGCAATTCGTGCTTCATGCAGGCCCAGACACCGCGAAGGTTTATTCCGTTCACCCGATCGAAGTTCTCCGCGGTCTCATCAGCGGCATCGCTCGGCGGCACCTGGATGCCCGCGTTGTTGAAAGCCATATCGAGCCTGCCGAAATGCGCCACGGCCCGCTCGATCGTGTTTGCGACCTGCGCCTCGTTCGAGACATCGCAGACCACGGACAGGACCTTTCGTCCGGCCGACGTGAGTTTTTCCGTGGCGACCTGCAGAGCCTTCTCGTTGATGTCGGCAAGAACGACGGCCGCTCCGGAGGCTGCGAAAGCTTCTACCGTCGCCAGTCCCATGCCCGAACTCGCTCCGGTCACCAAAGCGACCTGGCCGCTGAAATCATAGGTCGGATTCATCAAAACCACCTCACTTCGTTTTCGCTCCAAGCGCGATGGGCGTCGCCTGCACAAGCTTGAGCGACTTCACCATCTTCTCCACTGTCGCCTTGTATTTCTTGAAATGATCCGATCCAAGGTGGGCTTCGTAAGCCTTCCTGTCGCGATAGATCTCCAAGACCTTGACGCGGGTCGGGTCGTCTTTTTCAGCCACGGCGTAAAGCACAAGGACACCCGGCTCTTTTCGGATCGCCGCGCCGATGTGCTGCTCGATTGCGGCCCTGTAGGCGCCCACTTGAGCGGGATCGACCTCGATCTCCGCCACCTGGACATATTGTCCGTCCGGCTCCTGGGCGACGGCGCCGCCGCCCAGCGCGACGGCGAGCATCGATGCGCCGTAGACCAGAAGCTGCTTCATGCTCATGCTTCCGCGGCCCTCGGCAGGATCCGTACGGTCGCGGACCGCGCACGCGCACCGATCATGGGTTCGAGATAGCGGTTGCCGCGATACTTCGCGCGGTACGCCTCGTCGATCGAATCCAGAACCGGTCCGTCGACCGGTTCGAACGCCACCTCCTTGATGAGGCCGGCGGCGCGAAGTTCATCGCTGTTCCAGCCGTGCATCGTGGACCTCACTTTCGGTACTGGTCGTCGGCCACCTTCTCCATCCAATCGACGTTCCTTCCGTCGAGGGATTCCTGGATGGCGATGTGCGTCATGGCCGTCGTGGGCGAGGCGCCGTGCCAATGCTTCAGACCCGGCGGAAACCAGACGACGTCGCCGGCGCGAATCTCCTCGATCGATCCGCCCTCGCGCTGCACCCATCCGAGGCCGGCAGTGACGACCAGCGTCTGCCCGAGCGGGTGCGTGTGCCAGGCGGTCCGGGCACCGGGTTCGAAGGTGACCTGACCGCCGCTCACCCGACCGGGGTCCGGAGTCTGGAAGAGAGGGTCCACCCGGACCGATCCGGTGAACCAGTCGGAATTCCCCTTCGTCGAGGGGCGGGAACCGTTTCTCTTGATATCGATGTCCATGACTGCGTTCCTTTGCATGTTCGAATCTTCGGCGCGGGCGTCCGGCGCCGCCGATGCCGCTAAGCCGGCGACCAAGGCGATGGCTTGTCGACGCGAGTACGACGACATCGCTACCGGGACCGCTTCTCGATGACGTCCTTGACCACCGGCGCCGCCGAGAACGCGTTGGGCCAACCCGCGTAGAATGCGAGATGGCCGACGACCTCGCCGGCTTCCTCCTTGGTCAACCCGTTATCCATCGCCCGGTTCAGATGATAGGTGATCTGCGCGACCTGGCCCGTCGCGACAAGGGCGCTGACCGTGACGAGACTGCGGTCGCGCGACGCGAGCCCCGGTCTCAGCCAGAGATCGCGGAACAGCACGTCCGTCGTGTACTGGACGAGGCCGGGCGTGATCTTGCCGAACTGCTCGCCGACACGCGTCGCCCGCTGCGCCTCCGCCGCCTCGTCAAGGGGAAGCTGGGGACCGGCTGCGGGCGGAAGTTGGTCGGCGCCGATGTTGCGGCTCTTGAACACGTCCTTGGCCGCGGCGACGGCATCCATCGCGTTTGCCCACCCGGTGTAGAACGCCAGGTGCGTGATAATTTCCGACAGTTCGGCCGGCTTCACACCGTTGTCGAGCGCGAGGTTGAGATAGTACGGCAATTCGACCGTCTGATCGCGCGCGATGAGTGCGGCGACCGTAACAATGCTCCGGTCGCGCGCCGGCAGACCTGGCCGCTTCCAGAGATCGCCGAGCACGACATTCTTCGCATATCTTTCGAGGGCGGGCGCGACGGCGCGAATGTCTTCGGTCGTGGGCATGGCTTTTACTCCTTCGATAGTTTGTTGACCGTTGGCCGCGCCGGCGACGATCGAAAGCGAAAGTACGGTCGCTGCGAGAAGCTTCATTGCTGCTGTCCTCCGATTGTTGGCGGGTTCACCATCAGCCAGGACGCGACGAACGCGGCGCAGAGTACGGTGACGGCGCTGACGAGAAACACGACATTCAGGCCGGCTCCCTTCGCGACCAACCCGAGCGCGGGGCTTGCGACCCCTTGAGCCAGGTCGAGGAGGGCGGTGTAGGCTCCCATCGCAAGACCGCGACTTTGTGCCGGCACCCGCCGGACTGCTTCGACGCCGAAGCCGGGATAGACCAGCGAGAATCCGAAACCCGTGAGTGCGGCTCCGACCAGCGCCAATTCGGGACGTACGGCCAGCCACATCAGCGCCTGGCCGGCAGTTTCGATGAGCACGCAGAATAGCGCGACCTTGGCGCCGCCGAACTTGTCGGATGCGTGGCCGAAGAAGACGCGCGCAAGGATGAACGCGACGGCGTAGGCGGTGTAGGCGAGCCAGCCTTGCGTCCAGCCACGATCGGCGAACAGCAGCGCGGCGAACGTGGTCACGGCCCCGAATCCCACACTGCCCAACGCCGAGCCGAAACCGGGGATCCACACCGATCCGAACACTTTTGCGAAAGATAAGCGGGCGCGAGGCACCGGCACGACGGCCGGAAGCGGTGCAATCAGCAGCAGTGTGACGAGAGGAGCCAGTGCCGTGACGACCGCGATCGCGGCGAAGCCGTAGCCGGCATAGAGCGCGGAGCCGACCGGGGCTCCGATCGCGAAGGCCGCAAACATCGCGGATCCGACCCAGGCGATGACCTTTCCGGTATTGCGGGCGTCGACGATCGCGAGCCCCCAACTGACGGCGGCGGTGATGATGAAGCTCTCCGCTCCTCCAAGCACGCCCCGCCCCAGCAGCAACACGGCGACCGATGCTCCGGGCGCGCCTTGGAACAGCAGCGAACACAAGTAGATCAATCCGGACGCCGAGGCCGCCAGCAGACCTGCGACAACCGCGCGCTTCGCGCCACGGCCGTCAGAATAGTGGCCCGCCCAGGGTCTCGAGATCAGCGATGCAGCGAACTGACTGCCGGCGACGAGGCCGACCACGAAAGTGCCGAACCCCAATCCGTCATGGACGTAGAGCGGGAGCACCGGCATCGCCACGCCGATGACGAGAAAGGCGACGAAGACTGCGCCCATAATCGGCAACAGCGACACCGCGAACGGACGCGGGGCGGCGGTATCTGGCATGGCTACGACGGACATTGCCGTTCCTGCGGTTAGCTTCGCAGCCCTCGGCTGCCATCTGTGAGCCTCAAAATAGGCTCTTGGGGTCATGTGGATAAGGCGATAAAACCCAATTGGATTGATTGGAGTGACCTATAAATGGAACGTGCCGACGCGAGCGACCTACTTGCCTTCTTGGCGGTAGCGAGAGAACGCAGTTTTACCCGTGCGGCGGCGCGGCTCGCGATCAGCCAGCCGACCCTGAGCCAGATCGTCCAGGCTCTGGAGGAGCGGTTGGGTGTGAGGCTTCTGAACCGCACGACCCGTAGCGTCACGCCGACCCAAGCGGGCGAGCGGCTGCTTCAAAAGATCGGACCCAAGTTCGACGAGATCGATGTCGAACTGGGAGCCCTTGGCGAGCTGCGGGAGACGCCGGCGGGAACGATCCGGCTCACCTCGACTGAGTACGCGGCGCAAGCCATCATCATGCCGGCCATGGCCAAGATCGCGCCCTATCCAGACATCAAGGTCGAAGTCATGATCGACGTTGGCCTCACCAACATCGTGGAGGCGCAGTACGACGCGGGAATCCGGCCGGGCGAACTAGTTGCGAAGGACATGATCGCGGTCCGAGTTGGTCCGGACCTGCGGATGGCCGTCGTAGGCTCGCCATCCTACTTCACGTCGCGGAAAAAACCGCGCACGCCTCAGGATCTGACGCAGCACAACTGCGTCAATCTTCACCTCCCGACGCACGGTGGGAGCCTTTACGCGTGGGAGTTCGAGCGGAACGGACGCGACGTCAACGTGCGCGTGGACGGGCAACTGGTCTTCAACAGTTCAGGCGCCCTGCTGCAGGCCGCGTTGCAGGGTCTCGGCTTGGCCTATCTGACCGAAAGTCAGGTTGAACCCTACCTTTCGAGCGGCACCCTGATCCGGGTGTTGGCGGACTGGTGCCCTCCGTTTTCCGGGTATCACCTGTACTATCCGAGCCGACGGCAGCCGTCGCCGGCATTCACCCTGCTGGTCGACGCACTTCGATACCGAGGCAGAGCACTACGGCAGTGAGTTATGCCGCAACAGCCTAAGCCATTACAGGTCCAACGAAATTACAAGCGGTGGGAGTCTTGGGTGGCGTCCGTTGCGGGTCCCCGCAACCGCGTTCGTCAACAACGATTGCGATCTACGCTGGCTCGCCTTCAAGGTCTATTCGGCAACTCACGACAGCTCCCTAAGTAGCTTCCGCGCATCATCTAGCAGGGCCCGGTCCTGCCTTCGTTCAGCTGGGAGTTATTGTGATAGTGCTGGATGGTCGATTTCGTGCCGCGGTCACCGCAATTCGTGCGCCGGCCAAGGACGTGCTGCGATACGCTTAGTGAGGCCAGTGGCAGGGAGTCACAACGGCGGCGACGCCTGCCGGCCTTCATTCAAGGAGTTCAACCAGCGCCTCCGGAGCATCGGCGAACGCGAACGGGTTGAGGAATTGCCGCCGCCACAGGAAATTGCGGTCGACTTCCGAGAGCGCTGCCGTGTCGCATATTTCTTTCCAGAACCTCTTGATCGCCTTGATCTGCCCCGCGATGAGCTTGGTCGCCTCATCAAGTCCGAGAAGGAAGAGCGGTGCGGCCTGAAGGCACACGGTGATCTGGCTCGTGCGTCGCTCGCCGGTGATGAACATCGCCTGGCTGGCCTCTCCGCCGGTTCTGGCCTGTGGGCAGATGTCGTAAGCGGGCGTCAGCGAGAGTTCTTTTCCATTCCAGAACGCCGCGTGGTTCCGGGCGTGATCGTCCGTGTTGCCGCAGAGGATGTTGAACACCATCCGTCCGAACAGCTCGCGGAGACCCTCCTTTGGCGAGGTGAACCTGTGACGGATAATCGTCGCGAGATCTTCGTAGCTCGCGTAACGCGCCATCATTTCCTCGAGTTCGAGCAGCGTCAGCGCGGAGATCATCGCGCGGCGCTGCCACCCGCCCCCGGACTTCAGCCGGTCGAAACGTTCGATCAGCAGAACGTCCTTTCCGGCAGCGCGGTCGAGCCTGACGGGGGCCGCAGCAAGGCCGGCCTTTGCGGCAAGCCGCATGGCCACGAACTCCGCTTTCACGACGTTGTGGAGATCATTCTGCGATGAGAATTTGGCGATATATTTTCCGGTATTCGCGGTGATTGTCGTTTTTGGACGGGCGCCGCCGATCGAGCTTCCATGCAGAAGGGCTCGATCAAGCTCCGGTGTCAGCGGGACTCCTTGTTCGACGAGCGCGGTCGCGGCCTGAAGTTCTGCAAGCGATGCCGTCGAAGCCTCTCGCGGTATATAGCTCTCGGCCGATAGCTGGAAATCCAGTGCGCCGATGCGGTCCGAGCCGGACTCCAGCAGATAGGTCAGCTCGTCGATATCTCCGGTATCGACGTCCTTGCCGCTCTTCCCGAATGTCCGGTTGAAAATGACGCGTCGGCCCCATGCGTCCGGAGCGGCGTCGCGAATGCAATTTGGCATCATCAAGCCGGGTGTCAGCGGCAGCACGCCGCTCCGCAGTGGAAGCTCCGGGTCATAGAGCGCGATCGCGTTGTTTCGAGCGAGGTAGCTTCGTCCGTAGTGGAAGAGCAGCTGTGTGCTCTCTGCAAACAGTCGACCCGCCACGACCGGGGCGGTGGCGTCTGGCAGCCAGATCCATACGAAGGCCTCGGTAGGCTTTTCAGAAGTTGTCATCGGGCGTCTCGTGCGAAGTACGGACGGATTTCGGCAGAAGCGCCATCACGGCGGAATTGAAGGAGAGGGTGCTCGCCAGCGTGCGTTCGTCGGCGTTGAACAGCGGCACGCCGGCGATGGCTGCTGCTTCGAAGGCCGCGCCAAGTGTGCAGCCGAGGTCGCCGTTCTCGATGCGCCGCAACAGCCCACGCGAGAGGCCTGCCCTGCTGGCAAGTTCTTCGGCCGTCATCTTCCGGTCGATACGAGCCTTGTGAATGAGCTGGCCCAGCAACTCGGCCGCATCTTTGGCGTAACGGGAGTAGGGTCTCGCTTTTTTGGGCATCGATGATCCATTAATAGACCGTGTAGGGCTAAGCGATCCGTTTATAGACCAATTCAGCCCTGGCGTCAATATGATGAGCTATAAATGGACCATTTGGCTCGACACGGTTCATTAATAGATCGTAGATGCCGGAGATTTGGCCTCAGCCGACTGATCCCTTAGTCAAGCACCGACTTCATCTCGACCAGCAGCTTCTGCGTTTCGCCCAGCAACGCCCGGATCGCCCGTCGTTCCGCAATCCCGTCCTGCGTGAATGCGCCATGCCTCCACGCATTCTGATTTCCCCTCGGCGCGCCTGATCTCCGTGCGCCGCCGTGCATGCGGCAGCGGCCTTTGCCTTGCACTGCCGGCGCGCGGCAGGCGGTGCCGCTGCGCGTCGCGGCGCCGCAACGCGGGCTCGTCATCATCGCGCTCGTGTTGCGGATGTGATTGCAGCTCATGCACTGGCGCCTTGTCCGGATTCGGCCTCGCCCGGCGGGACCGGTCCTGCATCTGTCGCAGCGTTCGGCTCCGCCACGATCATGCTCGCGTGTTGGGTAACGTTGCCCACGATCGCCCTGCCGCCGTCCTGCACCGACAAATTCCGGACCGTGATCGCGCGCTCGCCGTTGTTGCGGTGGCGGCTGAGTGCCTCGATCTGGCTTGCGAAGGTGCGGGTCAGCCGGGTCAATGCGCGCGTGATGCTTTCCTGCTGCTGGACGTCGCCGCTGCAGGCGAGGCGGCAGGCGGAGCGCATCGCCGCCGTGTGAACGGACACCATCTGCACCGCGAGCATGGCTTCGATCGAATCCTTCGGTGCGATGCTCTTCACCATCGAGATCATGAAGGCGAGATTGGCTTCATCGGGCTCTCGTCCGATCGCGCTGGACTTCACCAATTGCCTTAGCAGACCATGTAGCGCGTCGCGGTCGGCGGCGCCGAGCGCCTCGGCGAGCAGACGTTCGCCGGCTTGCGGGTCGGTATGGTGGATCACAATCCGCCGCTTGTAGAGTTTGATCCGCGGGTTGGCGGCAGGGCCGCTGAGATCGTTTGCCGCAACCGGCAGCGTGCCGTGGCGTTTCGCAGGTGTCGTCATGTGCTGTTTCCTTTGCCCGCGCGGGCTCATTGCGCGCGAAATCGATCGCTCGCTGCGCGTTTGTGGGATTTTCGAGATGTCGATGAAGGGCTTACGCACAATCGCCGCGCGGCGCCCGTGGTCGGGCGGCGTAGACGCTGGCGATTGTTGCGATGATGCCATTCTGCCGGTGTTTTGCCCGACGAGTCAAACGGCATTGCGAAGTGCGCAATTCTCGTTCGCGCAAATCCTTATCCGTGTAAGCCCTTGTTCTGACAGCGGCCGGCTACTGTGCATGGGGTTGTTTTCGCGGTTTTTGTTTCGATGCTGCCCTGACGTGCCGCCGCGCCGGCGTCAACGGCATGATCGCCTGCCGTTGGTGAAGGCCGGCAGGCTGCGCGCGCTCGCGGTGTCATCAGCCGAGCGGCTGCCGTCGCTGCCTGACGTGCCGACCGTCGGGTGCGCAGTTAGCGCGAAATGCCGGAGTGGCCGATCCCTACTCCGATGCCGGCCATCTGAGCTAACCGCTCGAGCAGCGGCCGCTGTCCCGCGTTGATCTTCTTGTGCGCTGCTTCGAGCGTGAACCATTCGGCACGGTCGACCTCGGGGAAGGTCTGTCGTTTGCCGCTACGTGGCGGCCATTCCATCTCGAACATGTTGCTGCGAATGCTGCGCACGTCGATGTCGAATTCGGCAGCGAACGCGGTGACGACCTTGCCGCCGCGCTGCTTGACCTGCCCAAGCGAGGTCAGCGGCATGGACAATGCGAAGCCGAGCTCTTCGGCAAACTCCCGCCGCGCTGCAGCTTCCGGATCTTCCCTGTCCGTATGCTCACCCTTCGGGATGGACCATGCACCGAAGTCCTTGTTGCGCCAGAACGGCCCTCCGGGATGAACAAGGAGAACCTCGACTTCCCGCCGCTTTCGATATGCGAGGATCCCGGCACTGGTCGACGGCATGGCTGATTCCCTGCAGGCGAACCAACGGAAGCCGCTCCATCGAGCGGCTTGCGGACTTGTGCATCAGCCGGCAGATCGTTCGCGGGCGGCGAGACGGATGGCTCGGGTTTTCGCGCTCTTTCCGGCCGCGCGCGCTTCAATCATGCTGCGCCTCTTGGCGTGAGTCGAGGCGTTCTTCCGGAGCAGGGTTGCGATCCGCTTGCGTGCACGGCTGGTATTCAACCGGGCGGCCAGTTCCTCGGCCTTGCGAATGATGGTGGCGGCCGAGGGCGTCAGGTTGACCGGAACCCAGGCGACGTCTTTCGTCTTGGACAGGCTGCCGATGCCCTCGCAGGGAGCTTCGCGTGGCAGGTCGATCCGGATCGCGAGGGCCTCCGTCCGTTCGGTCCAGTCTTCGGCCTTGGTGCCCGTGATGATGCGGACATAGTCGCGCGTCTCGCGCGGCAGCTCGCTCTCCTTGGCGAGCCATTTCTGGATCCGGCCGGGACCCGCGTTGTAGGCGGCCGCGGCCAGGCCGAGATTGCCGAAATCGTCGCGCAGCTTGCGCAGGAATTTTGCGGATGCCGGCAGCGCCTTCATCGGATCGAAGGGATCATCTAACCCGACCTCCGCGGCCGTCTCCGGCATGAACTGTGCGACGCCCTGTGCGCCGGCCTGGCTGACCTCGTCGGACCTGAAGCGGCTCTCCTGCCAGATCAGGCGGGCGAAGAACGGCACCGGAATGCCGCTGGCCTCGGCTGCTCCACGAAGCGCGTGGCAGAATCGTTCCGTCCGCGAAACCGGCGCCTGCGTGACAGGCTCGTTCGCAAGCGGCTCGGGTGTCTCCTCATGGGCCGCGCGTGCATTGGCGAACTCGAGAGCTTGCACGCTTGCGAGGAACAGTTCGACCACCGGAACGAGTGGCGAGGCTTGCGTGTTTTCAAGAACAGCGTGTTCGAAAGCCGACGTCTGGCGGGACGCCGACGGATCGAGGTCACACATCAGAATCATAAACGCGGCGCAAGCCGCGACGACAAATCGCATTGCGTGGACAACCTCGAACTGTGGGTGAACGGCCGGCGGCGCGCCGACGATAAGGCGATAAGGAGTTCTTAGACGACAGGGAGTTCTTAACCGTGTGATTGCGGCAAAGCTGCGGTCTCTTCGGTTCCGCCGGTGCTACTACGGTGTTCCCGCCGGGAAACTCTCCGCCGTTTTGCGGGACATATTGGGACGAGCGACATGATGCGGTGGATTATTGGCGCGGCGATTTCGCTGTCGGTGATCTGTCCGGCGCTTGCAGGGCATCTCGATGCAGCGGCGGTGAACGATGCTGTGCGTCCTGCGAAACAGCCGGCTACCGACAAGATCAACGCGTCCGTTGTGAAGCTTCAAATCATGCTGGACCGTGCGCAGTTCTCGCCCGGCGAAATCGACGGCAAGTTCGGCGAGAACGCGCAGAAGGCGTTGAAGGCATTTTCCGAGCAGAGCGGTATCGCATCCGACAAGACGATCGCGCCGGAGCTTTGGGACAGGCTGAGCGCGGCGAGCGAAGGTCCGATGGTATGGTTGTCGACTACAAGATCACCGACGCCGATGTGAAGGGGCCGTTCCTGAAAGAGCTGCCAGGCAAGCTCGAGGACATGAAGGCGCTGAAGGCGCTGAGCTACACCAGTCCGCTCGAGGGGCTCGCCGAAAAATTCCACATGAGCGGCGACCTGCTTCGGACGCTCAATTCCGGCAAGTCGTTCGACAAGGCCGGCGAGACGATCACTGTCGCAAATGTCCCTGCACGAAGAGAGCTGCCACCCGTTGCGCGGATCGAGATCGACAAGAGCAACGGGACGCTGAGGGCGTTCGACGGGGCCGGCCGCCTGCTCGCATTCTATCCCGCGACAATCGGCAGTCCAGACCGTCCGACGCCGAAGGGTACGCTCAAGGTCACCAGCACCGACGAGAAGCCGACCTATCACTATAATCCTGACTACAAGTTCAGCAGCGTCAAATCGAAACAGCCGTTCGATGTCCAACCGGGCCCGAACAATCCGGTGGGGGCATATTGGATCGGCTTGTCGGCGCAGGGTTACGGCATCCACGGCACGGCGGAGCCCGACAAGGTCAGCAAGTCGGCGTCGCACGGCTGCGTCAGGCTGACCAATTGGGACGTGCGCGCGCTCGGTGACCACGTCAAGCGTGGCACACCGGTGGTCTTCCTGGATGCGCCGGCGGAGTCGGCGTCCAAGCAGCGGGGGAAGTCCGGCGGCAGGCGCGCCTCGAACTGATCCTTGAAACTAGTCTTTGGGAAAGTCTTGGCGCATCGCGATCTCGGCGGCATCGCCGGGCGACAGCACCGTCTGGTCGAACGCTGTTTGCGGTCTCGTCATGATGTCGTAGAGCGAGATGCCCTTGCGAGATGCCGTTGATGGGCTTGCCCATGAGCTCGCGGACGCAGTCGGCTAGCGTGCCGTTGAAATCAGCCGGCAACGAATGCGAGCAGGGTGCCGTTGGCCTTGGCCGGCGGTACGCAGATCGCAGGTCCGCTGCGCACAGCTGCCGAACCGAGCGCCTTCTCGGTGGCCGCGAGATCGCCGCTCACGAGCACCAGGGCCGCGCCGCCGCGTCCGGAAAGTCCCGCGAGCGGCACACCGGGATAGCGCTTGCCGAGTTGGTCCAGCGTCAGATAGACGAAATCGGCACGGTCGCCGCCGGAGGGCACGGTCACTGCACCGTCGTCCCCGGTCTTCGGCGCGCGGTCGATCAGCCGTCCCAAATGCGCGGCTTCCTTCGCGGGCTCGGGCGTCGCGATCAGCGTCTGCTTGATCCGCTTCGCTGCATTGGCGTGCTTCATCAACTCGGGGATCCACACCGTGTCGTGGGTCTTGTGCTGGCAGGCGAAGATGCGCACGCCGCCGGGCGCCTCCGCGGTCGGCCACATGAAGGTGCGGAATTTCGCCGCCGAGACCGTGCCATCAGGCAGCGTCACGGGCCGTTCGAAATCGGTCGGGCCGATCGGCTCCAGGCCGCGTGCGCGGATCTCCTCCGCGCCGGCGGCGGAATCGACCGCGGTGAAGGCGATGCGCTCGATGCCCTCACCCCGCTTGTCGAGGAAGGCGCGCGCGGGCGCGTTGTGCTCGGTCGCGGCGAGCACGCCGAGCAGCTCCATATAGTCCGGGTCGAACATGATGGTGTAGTTGCCGGTTCCCATATGCGCACTGTGGGTGCCGCGCGGCGAGAGGGTGAAGCCGAGCTGCTTGTAATTCTCGGCGGCCTTGTCGAGGTCCTGAACCATGACCACGGCGTGGTCGATACCGATGACGTTCTTGAGGGCCACTGTTCTTCCCCGAATGCAAACTGACTTCAGACCGCGGCGGCGGCCACTGGTCCTGTCTACGCCGGATAGGCGGTCAAGTCATTTTCAAATCGGCGGCAAAGGCGGAAATTTCATTCCGCGAAATGCTCTCTCGACGCGCGATGGCGTCAGCGAGCCTGCTCGATATAGGCGGAGAGGATGGCGCGCTCCTCGCTGGTCATTTCGGTGATGTTACCCGGCGGCATCGCATTGGACCAGGCCGCGACGCGACCGATCAGGCGGATGTTGCGATGGATATGCTCGGGCGCATCGAGCAATATGCCTTTCGGCGCGGTCGCGATGCCGTCCCAGACAGGCTTGGTCGCGTGGCACATGCTGCAGCGGGACATCACGATCTCCTCGACATTGGCGAGCGTCGGTTGCACCTGCAGCGCGCTTGTCCTGGCCTCGCGCGGCCCGGCCGCGGAGAGGAAGAGGATCGCGATCACGCCGACCGCTGCGACGCCCCACACCCACCATGGCGATTTGCGACCGGCATGACCCTCGTTGAAGAAGTGGCGGATCACCGGGCCGAGCGCCAGGATGATCGCGACGATGATCCAGTTGAAGCGCGTGGCGTAGAGCAGGGGATAGTGGTTGCTGATCATCAGCACGACGACAGGCAGCGTCAGATAATTGTTGTGGACCGAGCGCTCCTTGCTGGTCTTGCCGAGTTTCGGATCGGGTGCTTGCCCCGCGATCAGGGCGGCCACGATCTTCTTCTGGTTCGGGATGATCAACGCGAAGACGTTGGCGACCATGATGGTGCCGATGATCGCGCCGATCTGGTTGAAGGCGCCGCGGCCGCTCAGCACGTGGGTGAAGGCATAGGTCAACGCGACCAGGAACAGATAGCCGCCGATGGCGAACGGGAGCTCGCGCTGCGCAAGCCCGGTGCGGCAGGCGGCTTCATACAGCAGCCATGCCAGCGCGAGGCTGCAAAAGCTGAACAGCCCGGCCTGGAATGGCGTGAGGTCGAGGATCGACTTGTCGACCAGGAACAGATCGGCTTCGAGATAATACACCACCACCATCAGCGCGAAGCCGGACAGCCAGGTGGTGTAGGCCTCCCATTTGAACCAGGTCAGCTCGTCCGGCATCCGGGCGGGTGCAACCAGATATTTCATGATCCGGTAGAAGCCGCCGCCATGGACCTGCCAGGCCTCGCCCTGCACGCCGTCCGGCAGATCGCTGTTGGGCTTGAGGCTGAGGTCGAGGGCGATGAAATAGAAGGAACTGCCGATCCACGCGATCGCCGCCACCACGTGCAGCCCGCGGAGCAGCAGGTTCGCCCATTCCGATATGATGGATCCCCACATGATCACCCCATCAATTGCGGCACCAATGCCGCAGCTTTGATGACCGCAACCGGCGGCCCCGCCCTTACAATGTGTCGCACCGATCAGCGGCATTTTCCAGTACGATGGATTGCTGCTGATGCACATCGTGCGGGCATGAGCTGACGTGGAATTCGGCAGGCGTTTGACCTGTCGCAGAACGTTTGCGGGTCGATCGGCGTTGACGCCCCACACGTGAAGGCCGGGAGGAAACGACGTGAAGAACAGGATTTCGTTGGTGGCGATATCCGCGGGGTGGCTGGTCGCGATCGCGACCTCCGCACAGGCCGAGCCGGTGCTGCAGGGCAGGGACGCCTACGGCGATTGGCAGGCCGACAAGCCCGGCACGGTCAGGTTGATCCGGCCGCAGGACCTTGCAAAGCCCCGGGCCACGCCGTCGGTTGCGAGCTTCTCGCGCGTGGTGCCCCGGCCGCCGGAGGCTGCGCTTCAGGTGCCGGCCGGATTCAAGATCGAGCTGTTCGCCGGGGGCCTGCGCGCCCCGCGCATCATCAGGGTTGCGCCGAACGGCGACGTCTTCGTCGCGGAGACGCGCGCCGGCAACATCCGCGTGT
This sequence comes from Bradyrhizobium sp. LB13.1, assembly GCF_054056815.1. NCBI lineage: Bacteria > Pseudomonadati > Pseudomonadota > Alphaproteobacteria > Hyphomicrobiales > Nitrobacteraceae > Bradyrhizobium > Bradyrhizobium sp. LB13.1. The sequence continues at coordinate 2,773,626 of NZ_JBSRYQ010000001.1, forward strand.
TGCGCGCCGGTGAGGGCGGCAAGGTCGCGACCAACGAGGTGTTCGCGAGCGGACTGCGGCAGCCGTTCGGCATCGCCTTTTTCCCGGGCGGCGACAATCCGCAATGGGTCTATGTCGCCAACACTGACAGCGTCGTTCGCATTCCCTATCAAGCCGGTGACCTCAAGGCGCGCGGCAAGGCGGAGACGATCGTGGCGAGCCTGCCGCATGACGGCGGCCATTCCACCCGCGACATCGTCTTCACGCCTGACAACAAGCGCATGCTGGTCTCGGTCGGCTCTCTCAGCAACGTCGCCGAAGGCATGGGTACGCCGCCGCGCGGATTGGAAGCGTGGTCGAAAACGCAGCCGCTCGGCGCCGCGTGGGCGAGCGAGACCGACCGCGCCACCGTGCTCGCCTTCAATCCCGATGGTAAGGAGCGGAAGATCTACGCCACCGGCATCCGCAACTGCGTCGGCCTGGCGGTCCAGCCGCAGACCGGGCTGCCCTGGTGCTCGACCAACGAGCGCGACGGGCTCGGCGACGACCTCGTTCCTGACTACGTCACCAGCGTGAAGGAAGGCGCCTTCTATGGCTGGCCGTGGTTCTATGTCGGCGGCAATGGAGACCCACGCCACGCCGGCGCGCGGCCGGACCTCAAGGACAAGGTTACCCTGCCTGATGTGCTGGTGCAGCCGCACTCGGCGTCGCTCGGCATGACCTTCTATCAGGGCACGCAGTTTCCATCCGAGTACCAAGGCGATGCCTTCGCCGCCGAGCACGGCTCCTGGAACCGGTCGAAGCGCACCGGCTACAAGGTGATCCGCATCCGGATGAAGGACGGCAAGCCGACGGGCGAGTACGAGGATTTCGTCACGGGGTTCGTGGTGAATGACACCGACGTGTGGGGGCGGCCCGTCGGTGTCGCCGTGGCGAAGGATGGATCGCTGCTGGTGTCGGAGGACGGCAATGGCACGATCTGGCGGGTGACAAGCACGCCGCGATGAAGGTGTACCCTCCCCCACAAGGGAAGAAGGGACAGCAGCGTGCTTGGGATGTCTACCCCCTGCGCACACTCGCGCCGCCATCCACCGGCAGCGTCACGCCCGTAATGAAGTTCGCCTCGTCTGATGCCAAGAACAGCGCGGCATTGGCGACGTCCCATCCCGTGCCCATCTTCCGGCGGAGCGGCACCTTGCTGTCGCGCTCGGCTTCGACTTCGGCGCGGGTCTTGTGCCATTCGCGGGCGCGGGTGTCGACGGCCATCGGCGTGTTCATCAGGCCGGGCAGGATGACGTTGGCGCGGATGCCGTATTCGGCGTTCTGGTAGGCGAGCTGTTCGGTGAAGGCGATCATTGCCGACTTCGTCGCCTTGTAGGCGACGTACGGATAGGTCGTGATCGCCGCCATCGAGGAGATGTTGATGATCACGCCGCTGTTCTGCGCGCGCATGATCGGGAAGACTTCCTTCGCTGCCAGAATGCAGCTCTTCAGATTGATGGCGACAACGCGGTCGAATGCCTCCTCGGTGATTTGCAGCAACTCGGCATCGCCGCCGGACAGGCTGACACCGACATTGTTGTGCAGCACGTCGATGCGGCCCCAGCGCGAATGCGCGTCCGCGACCATCGCCTTGATGTCGGCGGATTTCGTCACGTCAGCCTTGAAGGCTGCAGCGATGCCTTGCTTCGCGGCGATCATGGCGGCGGTTTCCTGCGCCGATTCCAGATGATGATCGACGCAAAGCACTTTCGCACCCTCACGTGCGAAGATGAGCGCGGTGGCGCGGCCGTTGCCCATTCCCTCGCCGGGGCTTTGCCCCGCCCCGACCACGATCGCAATCTTGTCCTTCAAGCGCATGTCAGTTCACTCCGGGAATCGGGTACTGCTGGAGTACCTCTTTGTAATAAGGCTCGTTGTCGATCTTCATGGTGGCGAGCACGCGCACGACGCCGCAATAGAAAGCGATGGTCAGCACGAGGTCGACCATGTGTTCGTCCGAGAGATGCCGCTTGATCTCGGCAAAGGTCGCATCCGACATCGCGAGCTCGCGTACCATCTCGCGGGCGCCCTTCAGGATCGCCTTGGCGAGCGGCTCGAGCTTCGAGGGCTTTCCGTTGGTCTCGGCCATCAGGCCGGTGATGTCCTCGTCGGTGACGCCGAATTCCTTACCGATCTTCACGTGATGGGTGAATTCGTATTCCGACTTCTCCATCCAGCCGACCTGGAGGATCGCAAGCTCCCGCAGGCGCGGGTCGAGCTTGCTCTTGAAGCGGATGTAGCCGCCGATGCCGTTGAAGGCGCGCGCCATCTCCGGCGAGCTGACCAACAGCTTGTGCAGATTGGTGTTGCGCTTGAGCATGTCGCGATATTCAGGCGCGACCTGGTCAGCTTCGAGATAGGGCAGGCGGGCCATCCCTGGTGTTCCTTTCAGTGCTCTTGTGATTCACGTTCGGGGGCTTGGAGCGTCACGCCGCCGTCGACCACCAGCACCTGGCCGGTGATGTAGCGCGCGAAATTGCTGAGCAGGAACTTGACGGTATGGCCGACGTCCCAGCCGGTGCCTTCGGTCTTCAGCAGTGAGGCCATGGCGCGCTGCGCGCGCGCCTGCTCGCTCATGCCGCGGGCATAGACCATCGGCGTGTACATCGGTCCCGGGCAAATGCAGTTGACGCGGATGTTGTCGCGGCCGTGATCGACCGCCATCGCGCGGGTCAGCCCGATGATCGCGGCCTTTGATGTCGTGTAGGTCGTGAGCCCGCGCGGCCGCAGCGCCGAGATCGAGGAGATGTTGACGATCGCGCCGCCTTTGGCGGTCTTGATCATGGCGGGGATCGCATGCTTCGAGAGCAGGAACATGCTCTCGACATTGACCTGCATGACGCGGCGATATTGCTCGGGCGTCTCGTCGACCACGCTGCCCCGGCTGCCGATGCCGACATTGTTGTCGAGAAAATCGAGCCGGCCCCAGCGATCGAGCGCCGCTTCGACCAGTGCCTTGCAATCGCCCTCGCTGGTGACATCGCCGCCATGGGCTGCGGCAGTGCCGCCCTCGGCTGAGATCATCTCCACGGTGCGCTCGGCGAGCTTGAGGTTGCGGTCCGCCACCAGCACCTTGGCGCCCGCGCGTGCCAGCAGGATTGCGGCAGCACGGCCATTGCCGATACCGTCGCCCGCAGCGCCGCCTCCGCTGACCATCGCTACCTTGCCGCCGAAACCGGCATCGTCCTCGGGGCCCCGCATGTCGGTCTTCCCAATTATTTTCGTGCAGATTAGCAATCGTCCCCGCCGGAGAGAAGGGCGCTCCTCCTGCATTCATGTCATTGACATCGCATGGAATTGCATGTCGCGGCCGGCGCATTGCGCAGGGCTGGTCCTTGCGGCTGAGGAACCGTTTTCCCGCGACTGCGTTTGCTGCCGGAGCCTTTCCCGCGCTAGGCTCTGTCCCGGGGCTTCCCAACCGCCAGTGGCTTGCCGATGAATCTGCTCGATCCACAAGGGCCTGTGGCTGCGGCCAACAGCACGATCCTGGTCGATTCCGTATTCATCATGCTCGCGATCGTGGTGCCGACCATCATCGCGATCCTCGGCTTTGCGTTCTGGTTTCGCGCCTCCAATCCGAGGGCGCACTTTCAGCCGGACTTCGTCTATTCCGGGCGCGTCGAGATGGTGGTGTGGGCGATCCCCGCGCTCACCGTGATCCTGCTCGGCGGCGTCGCCTGGATCGGCTCGCACCAGCTCGATCCCGCAGCACCCGTGCCCGGCACTGGCAGCCCGGTCCGCATTCAGGCCGTCTCGCTCGACTGGAAATGGCTGTTCATTTATCCCGACCAGCGCATCGCCACCGTCAACACGCTGACGGTGCCGGCCGGCGCCGAGCTGAACTTTCAGCTGACGTCGTCGAGCGTGATGAACACGTTCTTCATCCCGCAACTCGGCAGCATGATCTACACCATGAACGGCATGGTGACGAAGCTGAACCTGCGCGCCGACAGCGAAGGCAAGCTGCAGGGCCTGTCGGCGCATTTCTCCGGCGACGGTTTTCCGGACATGATGTTCGACGTCAACGTGATCTCGCCGCTCGTCTTTCCGGACTGGGTGGCGGCGACGGCGACGAGCGATGCTGTCCTCAATGAGGAAAGCTACAAGAAGCTGATGCAGCAGGGCATCGAAAAGGGCAGGCCGACCTACCGGCTCGACGATCCCAGGCTGTTCGACCTGATCGCGAGCCAGCACATTCCGCCAGGACCGGGGCCAGAGCTGATCTCCGATGCCGGCCGTCCGCACAGTGGAGGCCATGATGCTCGGTAAGCTCGACTGGTCGGCGATTCCGTTCGACCAACCCATTCCGCTGATTGCGGGCGCAGTCGTGCTGTTCGGGATTCTCGCGGTGCTGATCTGGGTCGTGGTGAAGGGGCATCTGCCATATCTCTGGCACGAGTGGATCACCAGCGTCGACCACAAGCGCATCGGCGTCATGTACATCCTGCTGGCCTCGGTGATGCTGCTGCGTGGCGGCAGCGACGCCATCATGATGCGGATCCAGCAGGCGGTCGCCTATCAGTCGCAGGGTTATCTGCCGCCGGAGCATTACAACCAGATATTCTCCGCGCACGGCACCATCATGATCTTCTTCGTGGCGATGCCGTTCGTGATCGGGCTGATGAACCTGATCGTGCCGCTGCAGCTTGGCGTGCGCGACGTCGCTTTCCCGACGCTCAATTCGGTCGGCTTCTGGCTGACCGCGACCGGTGCGCTGCTGGTCAACCTCTCGCTCGTGATCGGCGAATTCGCCCGCACCGGCTGGCTCGCCTTTCCGCCGCTGTCGGAATTGTCCTACTCGCCCGGCGTCGGCGTCGATTACTACGCCTGGTCGCTGCAGATCTCCGGCGTCGGCACGCTGGTGGCCGGTATCAACCTCGTGACAACGGTGCTGAAGCTGCGCACCAAGGGCATGAACTATCTGCGCATGCCGATGTTCTGCTGGACCACGCTGGCCTCGAACCTCCTCATCGTCGCGGCATTCCCGATCCTCACCGCGACGCTGGCGATGCTGCTGCTCGACCGCTATCTCGGCTTCCACTTCTTCACCAACGAAGCCGGCGGCAACGTCATGATGTTCATGAACCTGATCTGGGCCTGGGGTCATCCGGAGGTCTACATCCTGGTGCTCCCGGCGTTCGGCATCTTCTCCGAGGTGGTCTCGACTTTTTCGGGCAAAGCGCTGTTCGGCTATCGCTCGATGGTGCTGGCGACCATGGCGATCTGCGTCATCTCCTTCATGGTCTGGCTGCATCACTTTTTCACGATGGGCGCCGGCCCCGACGTCAACGCCATCTTCGGCATCGCCAGCATGATCATCGCGATACCGACCGGGGTGAAGATCTACAATTGGCTGTTCACGATGTATGGCGGCCGCATCCGCTTCGAGACGCCAATGCTGTGGTCGATAGGCTTCATGGTCACCTTCATCATCGGCGGACTGACCGGCGTGCTGGTCGCGGTGCCGCCGGCCGATTTCATGCTCCACAACAGCATGTTCCTGGTTGCGCACTTCCACAACGTCATCATCGGCGGCGTGCTGTTCGGTGCCTTCGCCGGCTTCGAATACTGGTTTCCAAAGGCGTTCGGCTTCCGCCTTGACGACCGCTGGGGCAAGCTGGCGTTCTGGTTCACGTTCCTCGGCTTCTACGTCACCTTCGTGCCGCTCTATGTCGCCGGCATGCTCGGCATGACGCGGCGGATGCAGCACTATGATGTCGCGGCATGGCGGCCGTGGATGTTCGTGGCGGCCGCCGGCATGGCCGTGCTGACGATCGGGGTGATCTGCCAGATCGTGCAGATCGTGGTCAGCATCCGCAACCGCGATGCCTTGCGCGATCGCACCGGCGATCCCTGGGACGGCCGCTCGCTGGAATGGGCGACCTCGTCGCCGCCACCGGTTTTCAACTTCGCTTTCAATCCCGATGTGCGCGGCGAGGATGCCTACTGGGACATTAAGAGCCGCGCCCAGCAGCAATCGCTCGAGCATGAAGTGCCCGAGTATCATGACATCGAGATGCCCCGGAATTCCCCGACCGGCTTCGTCTGCGCGTTCTTTGCCACCATCATGGGCTTTGCACTGATCTGGCACATCTGGTGGATGGTGATTTTGGGCGGCATCGGGGCGTTCGCGACCTTCGTCGTGTTCGCCTGGCGCGACCATGACGAATACGTCATTCCGGCCGACGAAGTCGCCGCGATAGACCGCGTCAATCTCGAGGAGCGGCGCAGCCTTGTCAGCATGGCGGGGACAGTCTGATGTCAATGACCGCGACGGCCGGCCGTGCGCACGCCGATCCCCATCACATCGGGCTCGTCATCGAGCATCCCGGGCCGGCGCCGAAGCGCATCGTGACCGCCTATGGCTTCTGGGTCTTCCTGCTCTCCGACATCGTGATGTTCTCCTGCTTCTTTGCGGCCTATGCAGTGCTGGTCGGCCAGACCGCCGGCGGCCCGAAAGGTTCGGAGATATTCGACCAGCGGAATGTGGCGATCGAGACTGTCTGCCTGCTGCTGTCGAGTTTTACGTGCGGCATGGCCAGTATCGCGGCCGATGTGCGCAACCGGTTCTGGTTCTACCTCGGCATGGCCGTGACTTGCGGGCTCGGAGCGGTGTTCCTCGCCATTGAGTTCCGCGAATTCGCCGATCTCGTCTCCCGCGGTTATGGGCCGTCGCGAAGCGCCTTCCTCACAGCGTTCTTCTCGCTGGTGGGATGCCACGGTCTGCACGTCTCGGCCGGCGTACTGTGGCTGCTGACCATGATGGCCCAGGTCTTCGCCAAGGGCTTTCGCGCAGACGTCCTGCGCCGGATGATGTGCTTTGCGCTGTTCTGGCATGCGCTCGACATCGTCTGGGTCGGGGTGTTCTCCGTGGTCTACTTGCTTGGGAGTGGCGTATGAGCGATCAGGCGCATGTGCGGACCGAACGCGACCTCGCGCCGGGCGAGGAAGAGCAACACAGTGTCGGCGCACGCATCCTTGGTTACGTGGTCGGCCTTGTGCTTGCGCTGCTGCTGACGGCGACGTCGTTCTTCATCGCCGGCACCGATCTGGTCTGGCAGCCTTCCATTCCCGTTGCGCTGATCGTGCTGGCGATCGCGCAGATGGGCGTGCACCTCGTGTTCTTCCTGCACATCACCACTGGCCCCGACAACACCAACAACGTACTGGCGCTGGCCTTCGGATTGCTGGTGGTCTTCCTGGTGGTCGGTGGCACCGTCTGGATCATGGCGCATCTGAATGCGAACATGCCGCCGATGGATCAGATCATGCCGATGCGCCGTTAGCGCATTGTGCAAAAAAGAAGAGCCGCTTGTTGTGACAAGCGGCCCAAGTCTAGGGAGGAAACGCCCGAGCAAAGCAATCGGGCCGGAACCGGATTGCCGCCAAGGAAACGCTCGCGCAAAGCGCTTGCGTACACATTTAAATGCAGCAACTCCCGATAGAGTTCAATTCCGGATGAATACTGTCTCCGGCTACCGCTCACGGCTGCGTGAAGGGCTTCCTCATTTCGGCCGGCGGCAATTATAGGCCTTGCGGAAGCCCGCGGCCTGGGCGTCGTCCTCCGAGCAGAACCAGCGATCCGGCTTGGTGGTCGCGGGGTAACTCGGGCAATCCCGTAGATGGTAGATGCCGATATTGCCGGTGACGCGCGCGCGCACCGCAAGCTTGCCCTTGATGCTACAGCTCGGCGGCATGTTCAGATCCTCGGGAAACAACGCCGCGCGAATCTCCTTGTCGCGGTCGGCGCGGCAGGCGGCACCCAGGAGCACGCCGTCCTTCTTGCCGGTGCGAAAATCTTGCGGTGCAACAAAGCAGCCCTTCCAGATTCCGACCGAGGCCGATTTGGCGTCGGCCGCCGCTGACTTGACGTTCGTCTTGATCGGCTCGCGCGCGACGGCAAAGCCGAGCTTGACTAACTGCTCGTTCAAGCTGGTCTTGTCGCCCTCGGCCGTGCAGATCGCGCGGTGCCGCTTGCCGAAGCTCTTTTCGGGGCCGACATCGTCGCAACGCACGGATCGCTTGCCGATCAGCTTCGCGAGCTGGTCGCGGGCCTCGATGCCGCAGGTCCAGGGATCGGCGTGATCGTCGATGCAGACCTGATCCAGCTCGGGCGCGTCGACGCCGTCGAGGCGGTAGGTGACGTCGCCGAGCTGGATGGAGTTGCCGTCGCGGACTGTCGCGGCGGCGGTCAGCGCAGAGGCGGGGCCGGAGGTGCCCAGAAATCCGGACAAAGCGAGAAAGAAAACGAGCGCGAAAGCGCGCGCGGCGGAAAATGAATTCTCGAAGGACATACGGTCTCGCTATCGATTGGTCTTTCGCCTTGTTCCTAGCATCCGGATGTGGCGATACCAATGGTCTGCGCCCTGCGAAGTGCGACATTCCGGCCCCGCGGCTTTACTCAGCCGTAGCTCTGATCCTATCGTTGCCCGGCCTCGCGGACCGCGGAGGCCGAATCGCCCGTGAAGCGGCGAGGGAGGGAAAAGGTTGCGATGAAAGACCCCGTGGACGTCCTGATCATCGGTGCCGGCGCTTCAGGCGCGGCGGTGGCGTGGTCGCTGGCCGAGACCAAAATGCACATTCTCTGCCTGGAGCAGGGTGGCTGGATGAACCCGGCGGAATATCCCAGCACGGGCCGGGACTGGGAGGCCAAGTTCTACGGCGAGTGGTCGTCGAGCCCCAACATCCGCGGCCGGCCCGAGGACTATCCGATCAACGACGACAATTCGCCGATCAAGGTCGTCAACTACAATGCGGTCGGCGGTTCGACGGTGATGTACACGGCGCACTGGCCGCGGCTGCATCCCTCCGATTTCAAGGTCAAGACGCTCGACGGCGTCGCCGACGACTGGCCGATCGACTACGACGCGCTGACCCCGTTCTTCGAAGAGAATGACCGGATGATGGGGACGTCAGGCCTGTCGGGCGATCCGCTCTCGCCGCTGACGCATCCGCCGATGCCGCAACAGCCGCTCGGCTTGTCCGGCGCCATCATCGGCAAGGCCATGAACGAGCGCGGCTGGCACTGGTGGCCGTCGGACACGACGGTCGCGACCATGGATTATGAGGGCCGCGCGCGCTGCATCAATCTCGGCCATTGCACGCCGGCCTGCGCGCAAGGCGCAAAATCCTCGACCGACATCACCTATTGGCCGCACGCGGTCCGCGCCGGTGTCGAGCTGCGCACCCATTGCCGGGTGCGCGAAATCACCACCGACGAGAACGGCATGGCCACAGGCGTGGTCTACTACGACAAGGATGGCGTCGAGCAGTTCCAGCCGGCGCATGTCGTCATCATCGCCTGCAACGGCGTCGGCACGCCGCGGCTGCTGCTGAACTCGGCATCGAGCCGCTTTCCGAACGGTCTTGCCAATTCGTCCGGCCTCGTCGGCAAGAACCTGATGTTCCATCCCTATGCGCAGATCTACGGCTACGTGAAGGAGCCGACCGACAGCAACCGTGCGCCGCCGACCTGCCTGTGGAGCAAGGAGTGGTATGACACGGACCTGGCGCGCGGTTTCGTGCGCGGCTATGGCGTCCAGTTCGTGCGCGGCGCCGGACCGGTGTTCGAGGCTGTCGTCAGCGAGCAGAAGGGCATCTTGCCGTGGGGCGCCGATCATCACCGCATCTTCCGCAAGCTCAACGGCCACCGCCTCGGGTTTTCCGCGATTTGCGAGGACCTGCCGGAGGAGCATAACCAGGTCACGCTCGATCCGGTCTTGAAGGACAGCCACGGCATTCCCGCGCCGAAGATCGACTACACGATCAGCGAGAACAGCCGGAAGATGATGGAGCATGCGCTGGCGCGCGGCCGGGAGATTCTCGAAACGGCGGGGGCGAGCGACATCTGCGTCAACTCGCCGATCCCGTGGGGCGGCTGGCACCTGCTGGGCACGGCACGCATGGGCACCGACCCCGAACGCTCCGTCGTCAACGAATGGGGCCGCTCGCACGACGTGAAGAACCTCTTCATCGTCGATGGCAGCGTCTTCGTCACCTCGGGCGGCGTCAACCCGACCTCCACCATCCAGGCCATCGCGCTCTACGTCGCCGACCAGATGAAGCAACGCCTCGCCAATTTGTTCGATTGAGAATGATATGTCCGCAGAAAATCAACTGACACGCGCCCAACGCGACGACCTTCGCACCATCGCCGCGATGATCGTTCCCGCCAGCGACGCGTACAAGGTGCCCGGCGCCGATGATCCCGCGATCCAGGCCGACATGCTGGCGACGCTTGGCCGTGACAACAAATTGGTGGCGGCGGCGCTCGATCATCTGGCGCGGCTTGCGGGCCAACCGTTCGCCGAGCTCGATGCGGCAAAGCGCGACGCGGTGGTGCAGGAGTTTCGCAATTCCGGCGGCGCGGCCGCGGTGACGCTCGTCCGCGTGGTGCTGCAATGCTACTACCGCGACGACCGTGTGCTGCACTCGCTAGGGCTCGAGCTGCGCGCGCCGTTCCCCAAGGGTTACGTGCTCCCGGATGGCGACTGGTCCCTGCTCGACCCGGTCAAGGCAAGGGCGGGCTCGCTGCGGCGGGTGCCCTAAGCGGCCACTTGCGCTGGAGGGAACAGGCCACCATCTGTGTGACCCTCAAGGACTCTTGCCATGCTGGATTTTACCACAGACATCGTCGATGACGCACCGTCATCGCGAGCGACAGCGGCTGCCCCGGACAATGACGGGGCCCTGCTGGACGCCTATTCCAATGCCGTGATCGACGTGACCGATCGCGTCGGCCCTGCGGTGGTGCGCGTCGAAACCGGGCCAAAAGTGCCGAACGGCCGCGAGCGCGGCGGGCTCGGCTCCGGCATCGTGATCTCGCCGGACGGGCTCGTGCTTACCAATAGCCATGTGGTCGGCTCGTCGAAGGAGATCCGGCTGCGGGACGTCGAGGGTAATGTCGGCGAGGCCCGCGTGCTCGGTGTCGATCCCGATACCGACCTCGCGCTGCTGCGCGCCAACGGCGTGCGTGACTTGCCCTATGCCGCGCTCGGCAACTCCCAGAACCTGAAGCGCGGCCAGCTCGTGATCGCGATCGGCAATCCGCTCGGTTTCGAGTCGACCGTCACCGCCGGCGTGGTCTCCGCGCTGGGGCGCTCGATCCGCTCGGTCAGCGGCCGCACCATCGAGGACGTGATCCAGACCGATGCCGCGCTCAATCCCGGCAATTCCGGCGGGCCGCTGGTGTCGTCGAATGCCGAGGTGATCGGCATCAACACCGCCATCATAAATGGCGCGCAAGGCATCTGCTTCGCGGTCGCCAGCAACACCGCGCAATTCGTGCTGTCGGAGATCATCCGCCACGGCTATGTCCGCCGCGCCTATATCGGCGTCGCGGGGCAGACCGCGCCGATCCCGCGGCGGCACGCGGTGCTGGCCGGCGTCGAGAACAAGATGGGCGCGCTGCTGGCGCAGATCGAGCCGGACGGGCCGGCGGCGAAGGCGGGCCTGTTGTCCGGCGATGTCGTGATCAGCCTCGATGGCGTCGAGATCAACGGGGTCGACGACCTGATCCGCGTGCTCGACCGCGACCGGATCGGCCGGCGGCTGGCCATGGACGTGCTGCGGCTCGGCCGCCTGCGGGCGATCGACATCGACCCGGTCGAGCGCAAGCCGGCCCGCTAGCTGTGGTCTTTCAGGAGGTTGTCCATCATTGCGAGCCAACGGGTCTGCGCGAAGCGCGGCCCGATGACGGGCTCCGCGAAGCAATCCAGACTGTCTCCGGGGAAAGACTCTGGATTGCTTCGTCGCAAGGGCTCCTCGCAATGACCAGGAGAGAGGTTCGGGCCTAACCGCTACTCCGCAGCCACCGCAAAGCGGCTGTTCTCCAGCTCCGCTTCCAGCCGCGCCTTCTCGGCCGCGGCAAGCTTGATGTTGGCCTCCTTGACGTGGCCGAAGCCGCGGATCGTCTCCGGCAGTCGCGCAAGCTTTGCCAGCAGCGGGATCTGCTCCGCCTTCAGCCCGGCGATCCGCTGATCGATCATGCCGAGATAATCCGCGACCAGCTTCCGCTCGGTCCGGCGCTCCTCGGTGCGGCCGAACGGATCGAACGCGCCGCCGCGCAGGAATTTCAGCTTGGCCAGAACGCGGAAGGCGTGGATCATCCAGCCGCCGAATTCCTTCTTCTGGAGATGTCCGGTGGTCTTGTCGCGCTGTGCGAAGATCGGCGGGGCCAGATAGAACTTCAGCTTGAAGTCGCCGTCGAATTTCTCCGAGACCTTCTTGGAGAAGCTGCCGTCGGTATAGAGGCGTGCGACCTCGTACTCGTCCTTGTAGGACATGAGCTTGAATAGATTCTTGGCGACAGCCTCGGTCAGCTCCACGGACGCGGGCGAGGCAGCTGCTTCCGCCTTGCGCACCTTGGCGACGGCCGCGAGGTAGCGGTCGGCGTAGGCCTTGTCCTGGTAGCCACTCAGAAACTCCGCGCGGGTCGCGATGATGTCGTCGAGCGACTTCGCCGGCGCGGACGCCCCGCTCCTGAACTGGAGCACGCTGCGCACCCGCGACATGTCGTGGGCGGCGAGGCGTCCCCAGGTGAAGGCAAGCTTGTTCATCTCGATGGCGGCGCCGTTGATCTCGATGGCGCGGAGCAGCGCTTCCAGCGACAGCGGGATGGCGCCCTTCTGGAAGGCGAAGCCGAGCATGAAGGGATTTGTCGCAATCGAATCGCCCATCAGCGCCGAGGCAATGCCGGTGGCATCGATGATGTCGAGGTTCTTGTCGCCGACGGCGTCGCGCAGCACGGTCTGCATCGTGCCCATCTCGAAATCGAGATCGGGGTTTTGCACGAAGCTCGCGGTGGGCTGCAGGTCGGCGTTGACATAGGCCTTGGTCACGCCGCGCTCGGCACGGCTGAGCGCGGAGGGACCGGCCGAGACGATCATGTCGCAGCCGAGGATGACGTCCGCGCCGCCCGTGGTGATCCGGACCGCGGAGATGTCTTCCGGCTTCGCGGCGATGCGTACATGGCTCATCACGGCGCCGTTCTTCTGCGACAGGCCGGTGAAGTCGAGCGCTGAGCAGCCGCGGCCGTCGACATGGGCGGCCATGCCGAGCAGCGCGCCGATGGTGATGACGCCGGTGCCGCCGATGCCGGTGACGAGGATGTTGTAGGGCGCCTCCAGCTCGCGGGCAGGCGGCAACGGAAGCTCGGCGAACAACTGGCCGGAGTCGACTGCCGAGGTCTTCACGCGCTTCAGGCTGCCGCCATGCACGGTAACAAAACTCGGGCAAAAACCTTCGACGCAGGAAAAGTCCTTGTTGCAGTTCGACTGATCGATCTGGCGCTTGCGGCCGAATTCGGTCTCGAGCGGCTGCACCGAGACGCAGTTGGAAGCCTGCGAGCAGTCGCCACAGCCTTCGCAGACCAGCTCGTTGATGAAGGCGCGCTTGGCGGGATCGGGATAGAGTCCTCGCTTGCGGCGGCGGCGCTTTTCCGCCGCGCAGGTCTGGTCATAGATGATGACCGTGAGGCCCTTGATGTCGCGCAACTCGCGCTGAACGGCATCGAGCTCGCGGCGGTGATGAATGGTCGCGCCCTGCGGGAAGTAGTTGCCTTCAGGGTATTTGGTCGGATCGTCCGAGACGATCGCGAGCCGCTTGATTCCTTCGGCCCAGACCTGGTGCGCGATCTGCGCGACGTTGAAGCCGCCCTCGGCCGGCTGGCCGCCGGTCATGGCTACGGCGTCATTGTAGAGGATCTTGTAAGTGATGCTGATGCCGGCGGCCGATGCCGCGCGAAGGGCGAGAAGCCCGGAATGGGTATAGGTGCCGTCGCCGAGGTTCTGGAAGATGTGCTGCTCGGTGGTGAAGGGCGCTTGTCCAATCCAGTTCACGCCTTCGGCGCCCATATGCGAGATCAGATCGGTGCGGCGCGTCGGCATGCTCAAAGCCATGCCGTGACAGCCGATGCCGGCCATGGCGCGGCTTCCTTCGGGCACGCGCGTCGAGGTGTTGTGCGGGCAGCCCGAGCAGAAGAACGGCGTGCGCGCGAGCTTGATCTGCGTGCTGGTGGTGACGGGGTTGTCAAAGGCTTCGAGCCGGGCGAGCCGCTGCTCCAGCACCGGGCTGTGATGGCCGAGCTTGCGCAACCGCGCCACCAGCGCGGCCGCGACCAAGGTCGGCGTCAGTTCGCCCTCGCTCGGCAGCAGCGGTGCGCCGCGCTCGTCGCGTTTGCCCGTGACGGTCGGGCGCCGGGACGCATCGATATTGTAGAGGATGCGCATCAGCTGGTCTTCGATGAAGCCGCGCTTCTCCTCGACCACCAGCACATCTTGAAGACCTTCGGCGAAACGCTTGGCGCCGCTTTCCTCCAGCGGCCAAGTCATCGCGACCTTGTAGATGCGCAGGCCGAGGTCCTGCGCGTCCTTGTCGGTAATGCCCAAATCGGCGAGGGCCTGCCGCAGATCGAGATAGGCCTTGCCGGTCGCGACGATGCCGAGACGTGCTGGCTTGGAGTCGAGCACGATGCGGTCGAGCTGGTTGGCGCGGGCGAAAGCCTGTACCGCTGCCATCTTGGGGCCGAACAGGCGCCTCTCCGCGTCCAGCGGCGGATCGGGCCAGCGGATGTTGAGGCCGCCGGGCGGCATCTCGAAATCGTCGGGGAGCTTGATCTGGATGCGTTCGGGATCGCTATAGATCGAGGCCGAGCTCTCCACGGTCTCGCTGATCGCCTTGAAGCCGACCCAGCAGCCGGAGAAGCGCGACAGCGCAAAACCATAGAGGCCGAGATCGAGATAATCCTGCAGCGTCGCCGGATTGATCACGGGGATCAGCGCCGCCGCGAACACCTGCTCGCTCTGATGCGCCAGGGTCGAGGACTGGCAGCCGTGGTCGTCGCCGGCAAGCGCAAGCACGCCGCCATTGAGCGAGGTTCCGGCCGCATTGGCGTGCTTGAGCGCATCGACCGAGCGGTCGACGCCGGGTCCCTTGCCGTACCAGATGCCGAACACGCCATCGACCTTGGCGCCGGGAAACAGGCCGACCTGCTGGCTGCCCCAGACGGCGGTCGCCGCGAGGTCCTCGTTGAGGCCGGGGACGAAGGCGATGTCGTGCTGCTGGAGGTGCGACTTGGCACGCCACAGCGCGTGGTCGTACATGCCGAGCGGGGAACCGCGATAACCCGAGATGAAGCCGCCGGTGTTGAGGCCCTGGAGCCGGTCGCGTTCGCGCTGCAACATGGGCAACCGGACCAGCGCCTGCGTGCCGGACAGGAAGATCCGCTTCGATTCGAGCCGGTATTTGTCGTCCAGCTCGACCTGCATCAGCGTCATTTCAGAAGTCCTTGTCTCTCGTTCGACTTTATTCGACTTGGGCTTTGCGCTGCGGGAGGGATTGCGGCTGCGCGACGCGAATTGTGACAGTCAAAGGCATGGGCCAGCGAAGTCAATATCGCTGGCCGCATTCGTGGCGCTCCTGCTAGTCATGGCTTCCAGTGGAGAACACCATGGGCGACCTCTATCCGTTCTCGCTGCAGCAAAAGCTCGCCGTCATCACCGAGAACTCGCCGTATTACTCAGGTGCCGACAATGCTTCTTCGAATCCTTGGGGCATCCCGATGGAGATGCTGAGCGTGCTGTTCCAGTATCGCTCGAAGAACGATCCGTTGCCGGCGAAGGGACCAGCCGTCGGCCTGTTCGCCGATCAGGAGATCAGGCTGGTGAAGGGCCCGCTCTTCGTCGAGGAGTACGAAGTCGAGCGCGAGGTGGTCGCGCTCTCCGGCAGCCGCCGCACCGAGAGTGCGTGGGTCAAGACGCGTGTGTTCGACAAGACGAATTCGGCGGTCGCGACCATGCTGCTGAACATGGCGACGCTGAAGGATTCCTACGCGCCGTATGAGGAAGAATATCGGCGGCGGTACGGAGAGACTGCCCGCTGAAAACGAGCTTCGTTGTCGCTCATCCTCTAGGCAAATGCCCGTCGCAAAGCCGTCGCACAGCGAATAAGCAGCCGCGAGCACTCTCGATAACGCGCTGATAGCGCAGCGAATTCCCGCGCTTCGTCTTCCCGATCGTCATTGTACACAATGGCACGGCGCTTGCAGAACTCCTGGCACAGAGAGTTCTCGCGAGGGGCGGGCGTCATGTTGAACTCAAGCAAGCCGACAATGGGCGTCATCAGCGCCGAACCCGGACCGATCGAGCTCGACTGGTCCGCCACCGCGCTCGTGATCATCGACATGCAGCGCGATTTCATGGAGCCCGGTGGCTTCGGCGAGACGCTGGGCAACGACGTCAGCCAGCTCGCGCGCGCGGTGAAGCCGATCGGTGCGGTGCTGAAGGCCGCGCGCGACACCGGCATGCTGGTGATCCACACGCGCGAAGGCCATCTGCCCGATCTCTCCGACGCGCCACCGGCGAAACTCGAGCGCGGCGCGCCATCCTTGCGCATCGGTGACCCCGGCCCGATGGGCCGCATTCTCATTCGCGGTGAGGCCGGCCACGACATCATCCCGGAGCTCTATCCGCTCGACAGCGAGATCGTGATCGACAAGCCCGGCAAGGGCGCATTCTACGCCACCGAGCTCACCGACGTGCTGGAGAAATACGGCATCGAAAATCTGCTGGTGTGCGGCGTCACCACCGAAGTGTGCGTCAACACCACCGTGCGCGAGGCCAATGACCGCGGCTATCGCTGCGTCGTCATCTCGGACGGCTGCGCATCCTACTTCCCCGAGTTTCATGAGATGGGCCTCAAGATGATCAAGGCCCAGGGCGGCATCTTCGGCTGGGTCGCGAACTCAGCCGCGGTACTGGAGGCGATGCCAAGCTCCAGATCGACACTATGCTGGGCTCGACCATGAATGCGGCTGCGATCGTCGGCGGAATGGCCGCCGACAAGGCCGACGCGGTCAAGGCTGCCGCGATCGCAGCACTTCCGCAGCAGGGCGTATTCTATCACGGGTTGGACGTGATGGGTGGCGGCTCCATTCTCGGCGGCCTGATCCTGGGTGCCATCGGCGTCTTCATCATCGAGCGTGATTTCGAGAAGGCCGCGGCGTTTGCCCTGGTTGGCGCCGTGCTCACCTATTTCGGCTTCATGCACGGCGAGGCCGTAGGTATCGGCGGAGGGTTCGGCGTCACGCCGTCCGTCGCTTTCGCCTACGCCGTGATGGCAGCCGGGCTGTACGCTCTCAGCCGGCGCAGCAGCGAGAACTATATGCCGCATGCGGAGATGACGGCCGCGCCGGCGGAGTAGCTACCCGCCCTTGACGGCCCCAGCGGTGAGCCCGGCAACGATCTGTCGCTGGGCAAACACCGTCAGCAGAAGTACCGGGAACGTCACGATCAGCGCGGCGGCGGCCAGCGGGCCCCAGCTCAGCTGGTCGAACGAGATCATGTTGTAGACAGCGACCGGCAGGGTGCGTGTCTCACGTCCCGCCAGCACGATGCCGAACACAAAATTGTTCCAGGAGAAGATCACGGCCAGAATGAAGGCAACGGCGATGCCGGGCTTGGCGATCGGCAGCGCGACATGGCGGAAGACCTGCCAGCGTGTGGCGCCGTCGATGAGGGCGGCTTCTTCCAGCTCCATCGGCGTCGTCTCGAAATAGCCGATCATGATCCAGATCACGATCGGCACCGTGACCACGAGGTGGATGATGATCTGCGGCACCAGCGTGCCGAGCAATCCCAGCCACTGAAACAGTAGGAACAGCGGGATCAAATAGGACAGGCCGGGCGTGATGCGGGCGATCAGGATCACGATCGCGGATTTGTGCGCGGCCATGCGTGCGATGCCGTAGCCGGCGGGGACACCGACGATCAGCGCAAGCAACGTCGCGCCGCCTGTTACGATCAGGCTGTTGATGAAATAGGTCAGGAAGCGGTTGGAGGCGAGCACGTCCGCGTAGTTCTTCCAGGCGATATGCTCGGGGAAGAACACCGGCGGGTAGGCGGCGTTGTCGATCTCGAATTTGAGCGACAGCGACAGCATCCAGAGAAAGAACAGGATTGCCGGCGATACGATGACGAACACCGAAAGCCACAGGCCGATTTTGCCGATGATCTGACGGGGTGTCATGCGTCGCTCGAGATTTCTGTCCACAGCATGCGCTGGCGGGCATAGAGCATCACGGCCGCAAGCGCGACGATCAGCAGGAAGAACACCACCGCGATCGCCGAGCCGTAGCCGAGGTCGTAATAGGAGAAGGCCACGCTGTAGAGATAGATGTTGATGGTCTCCGACGCCGATCCCGGTCCGCCCTGCGTGATTGCGAAGATGATGTCGAAACTTTTCACGGCGTCGATCATGCGGATCATGCCGGCTATGAACAGGAACGGCATGATCAGCGGCAGGGTGATGAAGCGGAAGACCTGCCAGATATTGGCGCCGTCGATCTGTGCACTTTCATAAGGCTCGGTCGGAATCGCGGCGAGGCCGCCGAGCACGATCAGCATGACCAGCGGCGTCCATTGCCAGGTCTCAACCAGCACCAGCGAAGGAATGACGGTCGCGGGATGGAACACCCAGAGCTGCGCAGGGATCCCGACCAGTGACAGCAAATAGTTCAGCACGCCGAGCTGCGGGTGGAACATCATGGTCCAGACCAGCGCGATCGCCACCGGCGTCGCCATCATCGGCATGATGAAGACGCCGCGCAGGAAGCCGCGGCCGGGGAATTTCTGGTGAAACACCACGGCCGCAAACGTGCCGAGCACGAGCGGCAGCAGCACGGACAGTGCGGTGTAGAACAGCGTATGCCCGATGGCCTCGATGAAGCGGGGATCGCTCGTCAGCCGCAGATAATTGGAGAATCCAGCGAAGGTGGTCGCCGAGCCGACCTTCCACTCGTTCAGGCTCATCCAGATCGTGAAGACCCACGGGAAGATGATGATCGCGAGCACGACGACCAGCGCCGGCACCACGAACGGCCAGTAGGACGGCGGCCGCAACTCCTTCTCCGGCGCGGCATCAGACTTTGCCGCGCCCGGAGTCGATTGTGTCAATGCACTCACGTCTTCTCGCTACGCTCCAGGATCGGCCGGTACTGATCGTTGGCCTTCTTCAGCTCGGCGGCAGGATCGGCGCCGGACAGGGTCGCGGTGACCGCGGCGCCGACGATGTCGCGGAATTCGGCGACCGGGATCACGACGGGCAGGCCCAGCTTGCTGATCTTGCCGGAATCGATCACCGATTGCAGCCACTCCTTGGTCTTCACGCCCTTCTGGACTTCGGGATCGCCGAGGATCGAGTTGCGGAACGGCACGCCGCCACCGGCCTGCAGCAGCCGCGCGCCCTGGGTCTTCGAGACTACCCATTGGCAGAGCAGATAGGCGGCTTCCTTGTTCTTGCTCGCCGCGGCAATGCCGATGCCGTCGCCATAGGTCGAGGAATATTGTCCCTTGGGGCCGGCGGGTACGACGGTGTAGCCGACCTTGCCGACAACGCGGGAGGCGGCCGGATCTTCCAGCGGCGGCGCCCAGCCGACGCCGTCGATCCACATCGCGGACCGGCCTTGCGTGAAGGAGGCCATCGACTCCATCCAGTTGAAGCCGGCGACGCCTGGAGGCGCCGATTTCGTCAGGAGTGTCTGATACAGCTTGGTCGCGGCAATCGCTTCCGGACCGTCGGTCAGGATGTTGCCCTTGGCGTCGAGGAATTCCCCGCCATAATCGAGGAAGAAGTTGCTCCACATCGCCATGTTGGCGTTGCGCAAGCCGCGCCCGACAAAACCGTAGATGCCTTCCTTGGCATCGGTGAGCTTCTCGGCCGCCGCGGCCATCTCGTCGAGTGTCTTGGGCACGGCGACGCCCTTCTTCTCGAACAGCTCCTTGTTATAGTAGAGGATGAAATAATCGACCGACCACGGCAGCGACAGCATCTGGCCCTTGTCGTTCTTGGCGTATTGCAGGCCCGCGGCCGAGAAATCGCTCTCCACGAGATCAGGGGCGGTCAGCGTCGGGTTCTTCATGAAGGGCGTCATGTCGGCGAGCCAGCCGCCCCTCTCGAACTGCCGCTTCTGCACGTGATAGCTGAGATGGACGACGTCGAAGCTCGGCCGTCCCGAGGTCAGCTCGATCACCACCTTCTGGCGCTGCTGCTGCTCGGGAATTTGCTCGGATTCGACCTGAATGCCGGTGAGCTCGGTGAACTCCTTGACGTATTTTTGCAGATTGTCGCCGCGGGGCCCCTTGGCGAGGATCACCTCAAGCTTGGTCCCGGCGTATTTCTTCCAGTTCACCTCGGCGCGTGCCGGCAATCCCGTCAGGCTGAGCGCGCCAGCCGCGGCAGTGCCCGTTAAAAGCATACGACGCGAGATTTTGTGGTTGACCACTTTAGGTCCCTCCCTGTGACTCAATTTGGGCGGATACTAGCGGCCGTTCTGCGTCTGCCTAGTCCTAATCTGCGGAATTCAGGGCCGCACGGCCGGCGTTTCCACACTCAGGCCGCGCGCCCGCGACATCAGATAGAGTTCGAGCGCAACGAGCTCGGGCGAACCGTAATCATAGGCCTGGGCGCGAACGCCGGTCATGCAGCTGCGCAGCCGCCGCTCCAGCGAGCCCAGCGTCTGCCATTCCAGGCGATAAAGCGGATAGCCGGTCGGCTGCCCTTGCGTGATCGGCGCGCCGGCAAGACGCTTGTTGTAGTTGTCGTCGTGGCAATTGGTGCAGGCAAGGTTGAGCTGGCCCTCACGCTGCATGAAAAGGTCGCGGCCCTGTTCGACAAACGCCTTCAGCTGCGGATCGTCGCCAGCCGTGATCGCCGCGCCGCGCGATTGGTGCGCGACGAAGGCGGACAGGGCCAGCAGGTCGCGGCTCTCGTACGGCAGCGGCGTTGCCTGCTGATGATTGCTGCGGCAAAGATTGATGCGCTGGTCGAGCGTGACGGGGCGCGTCAGCGCCTTGTCGAAGGCCGGATAGCGCGCTGCGACGCCCTTCATGCTGCCGCGTGCATCGCCATGGCAGTCAGCGCAGGCCTTGTCGGCACTGCCGGTCTTCTTCGTCCACAACGCCTCACCGTCGAGCACGAACAGCATGCCGGGATTTGACGTGTCGTCATCCTGCATCGCACGTGTGTCAGGCCCCATGAACGAATAGCCGGAGCGGCGCGCGTCCGGCGGAATCTCGCCGGCGAGCAGGGCAGGGGTGGTGGCGAGGAGCGCCGCCGCCGTCGCTATCGCGCACCAAAAATTCATTCGACGGTGATCGACGCCGATGCGCTCGACGAATAGCCGTTGTCGCCGGTCCACTCGAACTCGAACTTGCCGCTCTCCTTCGCGACCGTGAAGAACGACAGATAAGGGTTGGCCGCGATCGCCGGAAACAGGTCAGCACGAAAAATCTCGGCGCCGTTGTAGCGGCACGTAAAACTCGTGATGATGTCGCGCGGCACCGGCGCGCCGTCCGCGGTGTGCCGGAAGCCGGTTTCCATGATGTGCGAGGTCAAAGTGCGGATCTCGACGACATCGCCGCGCCGGGCTTTTGCCGGAACGTTGATCAGCGCGGCCATCAGTTCATCTCCTCGGTGCAGGCGGCCAGCGTCACGACGATTTCGGTCGTGACCTGCCAGAACGAGTCGTCGGAAAGACGCGCGATCGCCACCACCTTCTGGGTGTCGGCGAGCCGGATCCGGGTCGAGATTTGGGCGCGGCCGGAGGAGGGGCCGAGATAGAAATTGCCGATGTTCGGCTGCGGGTTCTTCTCATTGAAGACGTGGATGCTCTTGACGTAGTCGTCCGCCGTCATCGGGCTGGCGACGCTCACGGTCATCGGCACCGTGTTGCCGTTCTCGACCAGCGGCGGAATGTCGAGCTTCACCCTGCCGGTGCGCACAGGTGCTTCGCCGACCACGTTGCGGATCGCGGTGGTGAGCATCGCGGGCGTCGCTTGCAGCGGCCGCAGGGTGACGATCGGGATCGTCCCGGCGGCCGCGACGCCTCCGGCGATACTCAGGAAATGTCGTCGCGTGGTTTGCATGGACCTAGTCCCGAAGCGTTGCAAGAAAGGCCACGATGTCCTCGATCTCCGTGGCCGACAATATCGGCCTGCCGGCGAAATTGCGCCCGACGCGCATGAGGTGGTCGTTGCGATAATAGGACGGCATGATGGTCTCCGGGTTGAAACGCGCCGCATCGACCAGTCGAAGCCGCAACTGGCTCGTGGTCCAGCGGTTCCCCGCACCTGTGAGATCAGGCGCGAGGTCGCCTTGGAACCGCGTTTCGGGGAAGGGGCCGGAATGGCAGAGGATGCAGGTGGTGGTGCGCGCGAGCACAAGCGCGCGGCCGCGCGCGGCATCGCCGGGCGCGCCGGTGAGCGATTCCGCAATGCCGTCGCCGGCGATGTTGTAGGGCAGGAGTTCCTCTGCCCCTGCATGGCAGGCGAAGGCGAAACTGGCGGCGATCAGCGCTGCGATATGGATCGATGATCTAGCCAAAGGTGTCTGCCGTGATGGTTTGAAACCAGTGCTCGGCTTCAGTCGCTTCCCGGGCGCGCAACTCGCGCGGAGCATCGACCGGGCTGGTCGCGCCGCCCTCGACCTCGGCGAAGATATCGCCCTTGGGCTGGTAATTGCCGGCGAGTGAAAAGCCGTAACCGGGCGCGACAATGTTGTAGCAGATGCCTGTCAATCGCGGCGTTTCCGGCGCCCGACCGGCGAGGAGATTCACGATGGCGGCAGCACAGGCCTTGCCCTGTGCGCCTGCAGCGGACGCCGATTTGGGAATGCCGCCGCCGAGGCAGGCATCACCAATGACGTGGATGTTCCGGACGAGTTTTGACTCAAAGGTAACAGGATTGATCGGGCACCAGCCGGTTGCATCCGCAGCGCCCGCGATCTCGGCAATACGCCCGGCGCGCTGCGGCGGGATAACATTGGCGACGTCGGGGGTGTAGTTGCCGAACTCGGTGACGATGGTCCTGGTCGCGGGATCGACCGAGGTCACGCGGCCGCCTTGCGACAGTCCGATGCGTTCGATCATGTCGCCGTAGAGCTCCTTCCACGCCTTCTCGAACAGCCGCTGCTGCGAGAAATTGTCCTTGGCATCGAGGATCAGAACCTTCGAGCGCGGCTTCTTCGTCTTCAAATAATGCGCGATCAGGCTGGCGCGCTCGTAAGGCGCCGGGGGACAGCGCGAGGGATTGGCGGGGATCGCAATGGCGACAGTGCCGCCGTCCGGCATTGCCTCCAACTGCCGGCGCAGCAGCAGCGTCTGCGCGCCTGCCTTCCAGGCGTGCGGCATTTTTTCTGATGCCGCGTCGTCGTAGCCGGGCAACGCTTCGAAATGGAAGTCGATGCCGGGGGAGAGTACGAGACGATCATAGGGCAGCGCAACGCCATCGGGCCGTGATGACGCTGCGCAGCTGCGGCTCGATCGTGGTCACGGCCTGGCCGATCACGGTGACGCCCTCGGCGCGGAGCCTGTCATAGCCAAACTGCTGCGCGTCGATCTCGCGCAGGCCGGCAATCACCGCGTTACTGAAGGGGCAGGAGGTGAAGATCGCATTGGGTTCGATCAGGATGACTTGCAAGTTTGCCTGCGCGCGCTTCAGCGCGCGGGCGCACGCGGCGCCGCCAAAGCCGCCGCCGACCACGACGACGCGGCCCGTCGATTGCGCGCGCAGGATGGAAGGTACGGCGAGCGATGTTGCCGCGACGGTGATGCCGAGGACGGCATTCCGCCGTGTCATCGACGCTTTCATGGGCCTCATCCGAAAAATGCTGCGGCGGCCATGGTGGCCGCCGCAGCTGTCGTCTCAGGCGAAGGTGATGTTCTGGTCGCGCAGCGGCACCGAGCGGATGCGTTTGCCCGTCGCCGCGAAGTACGCATTGAGCACCGCCGGCGCCGCGACGCCGATGGTCGGCTCGCCGACACCGCCCCAGAACCCGCCGCTCGGCACCATCACCGATTCGACCTTCGGCATCTCGTTGATGCGCATCGAATTGTAGGTGTCGAAGTTGGTTTGCTCGATCTTGCCGTCCTTGACGGTGCAGCCGCCGTAGAACAGCGCGGAGAGGCCATAAACGAAGGAGCCCGCGATCTGCCGCTCCACCTGTGCCGGATTGACGACGTAGCCGGGATCGGTGGAGGCGACGATACGAAGCACCTTGATCTTGTTGCCATCGGTCACCGAGATTTCGGCAGCGCCGGCGACATAGCTGCCATAGCCCATCACCTGCGCGATGCCGCGATAGACGCCCTGCGGTGCCGGTGTGCTCCAGCCGATCTTCCCGGCCACGGCATTGAGCACCGCCAGATGCTTGGGGTGATTGCCCATCAGCTTGCGGCGGAATTCGAGCGGGTCCTGGCCTGCGGCCTGGGCCAGCTCATCCATGAAGCATTCCATGTAGATCGCGTTGTGATTGACGTTGACGCCGCGCCAGAAGCCCGGCGGAACGTGCGGGTTACGCATCGCATGCTCGACCAGCAGGTTCGGCACGGAGTAGCCGAACGCGGCTTCGCCGGTCTGGGCGACGCCCTGGAATGCGGCCGGATCCATGCCGTTCTGCAGCGCTTCGGGGCGCAGCGAGAACAGGATCGACTGCCCGGACAGACGGTAGTGCAGCGCGACCAGATTGTTGTCGGCATCGAACGCGCCGGTCATCTTACACTGGGTGATCGGGTGATACTTGCCGTGCGCCATGTCCTCTTCGCGAGACCACAACAGCTTGATCGGCGTGCCCGGCATCTCCTTGGCGATGATGACGGCCTGGCGAACATAGTCGGTCTGGCCGCGCCGGCCGAAACCGCCGCCGGGCATCACCTTGTACACGTCGCACTTCTCCGCCGGCAGGCCGGAGGCTTCCAGCACCGCCGCGAAGACAGCTTCTCCGTTCTGTGTGCCACACCAGACCTCGCATTTGTCCGCCGTGTAGAGCGCCGTGGCGTTCATCGGCTCCATGGTGGCATGGTTCTGGTAGGGATAGCTGTAGACGGCCTCGACCTTCTTGGCGGCAGTGGCAATCGCCGCCTTCGCGTCGCCGTTCTTGTTGCCGACATAGGCCGGCTGCGCGTTGTCGAGGCCCTCGGCCAGCCACTTTGCAATCGATTCGCTTGAGACCTTGGCGTTGTCGCCCTCGTCCCAGACGATCGGCAGCGCCTCCAGCGCGGTCTTGGCGTGCCACCAGGTGTCGGCAACGACCGCGACCGCGGTATCGCCGACCTTGACGACCTTTTTGACGCCCTTCATCCCGGCAATCTTGGCTTCGTCAAAGCTCTTCACCTTGCCGCCGAACACCGGGCAGTCCTTGATCGCGGCGTTCAGCATGCCCGGCAGCTTGACGTCGATGCCATAGACCATGGTGCCGGTGGTCTTCTCGGTGGTGTCGAGCCGCTTCACGCCCTTGCCGATCAGCTTCCAGTCCTTGGGGTCCTTCAGCTTGACGTCGGCCGGTGGCGTGAGCTTGGCCGCGGCCTCGGCGACCTTGCCGAAGGTCGTGGTCTTGCCCGAGGACGTATGGGTGATGACGCTGTTGGCGGCCGTGCATTCGGATGCCGGCACTTTCCACGTCTCGGCGGCGGCCTGGATCAGCATCACGCGCGCGGTGGCGCCGCCCTTGCGGACGTAGTCTTGCGAAGAGCGGATGCCGCGGCTGCCGCCGGTCGAGAAATCGCCCCAGACGCGCTTGCGGGCGACGCTTTGGCCGGGCGTCGGATATTCGGTCGAGACTTTCGACCAGTCGCATTCGAGCTCCTCGGCGACGAGCTGGGCGAGGCCGGTGAGCGAGCCCTGGCCCATCTCGGAGCGGGCGATGCGGATCACGACGGTGTCGTCGGGCCGGACCACGACCCAGGCGCCGATCTCGGGGGAGCCGTCGGCGGCGCGGACCACGGCGGGGCCGCCGAAGGGGATATCGAGGCCGATTGCGAGACCTGCGCCGACCGCGGCGGTGCCGATGACGAAGGCGCGGCGGTTGAGCCGCGGTGAAACATGCTTATTCATGTGGCGGCTCCTTACGCGCTTGCGATCGTGTGGATCGCTTCGCGCACCTGCTGGAAGGTGCCGCAGCGGCAGATATTGGTGATGGCCTCGTCGATATCGGCGTCGGTCGGCTTCGGCTTCTCGCTCAGGAGCGCCGCCACCGCCATGATCATGCCGCTCTGGCAATAGCCGCATTGCGGCACGTCCTGGGCGATCCAGGCTTCCTGCACCTTGTGCAGCGACTTGCCGGAGGCGAGCCCTTCGATGGTCGTGATCTTCTTGCCCACGGCCTCGCTGACCGAAACCCCGCAGGAGCGGGTGGCGACGCCGTCGATGTGAACGGTGCAGGCGCCGCATTGTGCAATGCCGCAGCCATATTTTGTGCCGGTCAGGCCGGCATTCTCGCGGATTGCCCACAGCAGCGGCGTATCCGGCTCGACGTCGAGCGTGAAGGCTTTTTCGTTGATTGTAAGGTTTGCCATCGCAGTCCCCTGATTGGTCCAATCCACCGATAGGACTCAGGGGCGCAATGTGTCCGGCAAATTGGAAACCTTCAAATCAACAGTCTGAGGGGTGGCTGGACCCTGGCTGGACCCTGGCTGGACCCTGCTTGGACGCCCGCGGCACGGCTTGGGGCGACGTATGCCGGCTTCCGCGGGCAGACACCCTTGGAACCGAGAGCGACAGTTTGTCCGTTTTGCCGGGGTGCAAGTCGACAATGCTCTGCTACAGTGGGATCAAGCCAAAAGGGGTTCCATGAACGCACCGCAGCCTTGCAACGTCCTGATGCTCTATCCGCTGTTCTCGGCAGAATCCTTCTGGAGCTTTGGCGAATCCTGCAAAGTGTTGGGCGTGAAGCGCCCCGCCGCCCCCTTGGGCCTGATCACCGTTGCCGCGATGTTGCCCGAGAGCTGGACGGTCCGGCTGATCGATTGCAACACGCAATCCTTCGGCGACGAGGATCTGTCCTGGGCCGACGTCGTCTTCACCGGCGGAATGATGCCGCAGCAGGCCGACACGCTGCGCCTGATCGAAACGTGCCGTGCTGCGGGCAAGCCGGTGGTGGTCGGCGGTCCCGATCCCACTTCGAGCCCCCACATCTATGAGACGGCCGACTTCCAGGTGCTCGGCGAGGCCGAGAGCGTCATCGACGAATTCATCGCGGCCTGGGACAGTGGCGCACGGTCCGGCGTCTTCATCGCACCGAAATTCCAGGCCGACGTCACCAAGACGCCGGTGCCGCGCTTCGACCTGCTGAAGTTCGAGGACTACCTTTATCTCGGTGTGCAGTATTCGCGCGGCTGTCCGTTTACCTGCGAGTTCTGCGACATCATCGAGCTCTATGGACGCGTGCCGCGGACCAAGACAAACGCGCAGATCCTGATCGAGCTCGATACGCTCTACGCAATGGGTTACCGCGGCCATCTCGACTTCGTCGACGACAATTTCATCGGCAACAAGAAGTCGCTCCGGCTGTTCCTGCCCCAGCTCGCCGAATGGCAACGCGCTCACGCCTATCCCTTCGAATTGTCGACTGAAGCCTCAGTCAATCTCGCCGACGATCCCGAGCTATTGGACCTGATGGGTGCGGCGAACTTCTTCGCCATCTTCGTCGGCATCGAAAGTCCGGACCCGGCGACGCTGGTCGCGATGCGGAAGAAGCAGAACACGCGACGCAACATCGCCGAGAGCATCCACAAAATCTACGCCGCTGGCATGCTCGTCACCGCGGGTTTTATCGTCGGCTTCGACAATGAGAAGCTCTCGATGGCGGATGCCATGATCGACTTCATCGAAGAGGCGGCCATCCCCGTCAGCATGGTCGGCCTGCTCTATGCCTTGCCGAACACGCAGCTCACGCGCCGCCTGGAGCGCGAAGGCCGGCTGCACCCGGGCCACGACCTGGCGCCGACCATCGGCGCCGATCAGTGTACCGCCGGGATCAACTTCGATCCGGTGCGCCCGTTGCGCGACATCCTGATGGACTATAAGCGCGTGCTGGAGCACATCTACAGCCCGACGGCCTATGCGAGGCGCATCGACCGTCTGATGACGCTGCTCGACCGCTCTCGCCAGCGCCAGGAGCTCGCGGAAGGCGATATCCGCGCCCGGATCGGCGCGATGGAAACGGTGCACAAGGTGGTCACAGCCCTTCCCGAGGCGCGTGGGCCGCTCTGGCAGACCTTCATGAACTGCGCCAAGCGCGACACGTCATCGGCGCGGATCGCCGTGCAGATGATCGCCGCCTATGCGCATCTCGGACCGTTCTCGCGCAAGGTCATCGATGCCATCGACGCACGCCTCGCTGCGCTCGACGAGGAGACGGTCATTCCGGTGGCGACGATCGACGCGACGGCGGCTCGACATCTGGCTTGAGGGTCTACTTCACCGCCAGCCGCAAGAAGCTCATCACGCTGCCGAGCGCGGCGAAACCGGCGCCAAGTGCCAATGCGACGATGGCGCCATCGCGACCGGCCAGCGCGAAGCAGAGGGCGGCAAGTGCCGCTCCGGTGGTTTGCCCGGTCAGGCGCGCGGTTGCGACGATGCCCGAGGCGCTGCCGCTGCGGTGAGGCGGCGCGCTCGACATCACCGCCTTCATGTTCGGCGCCTGGAAGAACCCGAACCCCATGCCGCAGATCACCATCCGCCAGATGATGTCGGGGATAGCAGGATTGGCCGGAAGCATCGCGAGCAGCGCCATGCCGATGCCGAGCAGCACGAGGCCGATGCCGCCCAACAATCCGACCGCATGCCGGTCGGAGAGACGCCCCGCGATCGGCGCCATGATGCCGACCACCAGCGGCCACGGCGTCATGAAAAATCCGGTCTCGACCTGCGAGCGGCCCAGCACGTCCTCGAAATAGAACGGCAGCGAGACGAAGGCGAGGCCCTGCACCGCAAAGGAGCACACGGCCGTCGCCGGCCGACAATGCGAACATCGGCCGGCTGAACAGGTCGATCGGCAGCATCGGCGCCGGATGGTCGGCATGGCGGCGCGTCAGGACGAAGCCGAGCACGAGCGCCGTGACCAGCTCGATGCCCACGACCACAGGCGAGAGATTATGCGCGGCGCTGCCGATGCCCGTGATGAACAGGCCGAGGCAGGCCGACGCCAGGATCGCGCCGAGAAAGTCAAAGCCGTGATCGGCGCGCGGCGTCTTCGGCAGCATCGCAAAGCCGATGCCGATCGCGACGAGGCCGAACGGGATGTTGACGGCGAACAGCCACGGCCATGGGCCGACCGCGAGAATGGCGGAGGCAATCGACGGCCCGAAGGTGAAGGCGGTCGCGACCACCAGCGCGTTGTGACCGAAGCCGCGGCCGAGCATCCTGCTGGGATAGACGAAGCGCACCAGCGCCGTGTTGACGCTCATGATGCCGCTGGCGCCGAGCCCTTGCAGCGTGCGCGCAACCAAGAGACTGTCCAGCGACCACGCCTCCGCGCAGAACAGCGAGGCGATGGTGAACAGGATCAGGCCGCCGAGATAGATGCGCTGGTGCCCGACGATCTCGCCGAGCGCCCCGAGCGGCAGCAGCGTCGCCACCAGCGCGATCTGATAGACGTTGACCACCCAGACCGACTGCTCTGGTGTGACATGCAGATCGGCGGCAATGGCGGGCAGCGCGATGTTGGCGATCGCGGTGTCGAGCGAGGCCATCGCCAGCGCGGTGAAGATCGCGGCGATCGCCCAGCGCCGCCGCGCGACCGGCAGGCCGTCGGAAATGGTGTGGTCGGGCTCGCGCGCGGCGGCAGGTAACGTGATTGTCATTGCCTTGCGCGTTGCTCCGGCGGCGGGGCTGATAAGGACTCGGCATGTACTACGGCCGGGGCGCCTGCCACAGGCATATGCTTGCATGCTGTGTATGCGCGAAGGCTGGGCGATGAGCCTGCGCGCCGGCGTATGATCGCTGCTGCAATTTCAGGGGATCGCCATGCACATCGTCGTTCTGCCCGGTGACGGCATCGGACCGGAGATCACGACCGCGACATCAGGCGTGCTGCGCGCGGCCTCCGAGCGCTTCCAGCTCAATTTGCGGCTGGAGGAGCACGCGATCGGGCATGCGAGCCTCAATCAGTTCGGCACGACCGTGCGTCCCGAGCTGCTCGACATCGTCCGCGCCGCCGACGGCCTGATCCTGGGGCCGACCGCGACGTTCGATTTCAAGGACGAGGCGCATGGCGAGATCAATCCGTCTCGGCACTTTCGCAAGAACCTCGACCTCTACGCCAATGTCAGGCCCGCGCGCACTTATGCAGGGAGGCCCGGCCGGGTCGGCGATTTCGACCTCGTCGTGGTGCGCGAAAACACCGAGGGGTTTTACGCCGACCGCAACATGGAGCAGGGCAATGGCGAGATGCTGGTTACGCCAGACGTCGTGATCTCGCTGCGCCGGATCACGCGCCTGTGCTGCGAGCGCATCGCGCACGCCGCCTGCCGTCTCGCGATGAAGCGGCGCAGGCATCTGACCATCGTGCACAAGGCCAACGTGCTCAAGATCGGCGACGGCATGTTTCTGGATATCTGCCGCGAGGCGGCGAAAGGCTATCCCGGCCTCGCGGTCGACGACATCCTGGTCGACGCCATGATGGCGCATGTGGTGCGCAACCCCGATCGTTTCGACGTCATCGTCGCCACCAACATGTTCGGCGATATCCTGTCCGATCTCACGGCCGAGCTCTCCGGAAGCCTCGGCCTCGGCGGCTCGCTCAATGTCGGTGACCGCTTTGCCATGGCGCAGGCGGCGCACGGCTCGGCGCCTGACATCGCAGGCCAGGACGTCGGCAATCCGGTGTCGCTGATCCTGTCGACGGCGTTGCTGCTGGCCTGGCATGGCGAGAGGAACGGTGCTGTCCGTTACGAGGAAGCCGCGCGAGCGATCGAGGCGGCGGTGGCGACGGCGATCGGCGAGGGCAGGGCGACGCGCGACGTCGGCGGCAAGCTCGGCACGATCGCGGCCGGGGCTGCGATCGCGGAGATCTTGCAGGCGGGGTGAGGTGCTTCTGCGGGTCCTTGCGCTTTTTTCTTAGGGGCCAAAACAAAAAACGCGAAAACAGCCCATGCACAGTAGAAGGCCCCTTGATCGATAAGGGATTTTCGAACCGCGTCACGACGACATTCCGTGCCGCGATCACGTTGACCCGTCGGGCAAAACACTGGCAGGATGCTATGGTGACACCGATCGGGAAAAGACCAGTGTGTGTGCCCCTCGTGAATGCGCGACGTCCGCTTCGAGAGCGTAGGATGGGTTGAGCACTTGCAAAACCCATCGCGTGTCACGTTGGATGCTGTCGATGGGCTTCGCTGCGCTCTACCATCCTACAAGCTGAACTCTCCGGCAGCCTCGGCCTCGTCGGCGCCCTCAGAACTGATACCTCCGCAAGCCCCCATCCACCGGGATCACCGTCCCCGTGATATACCGAGCCACGGGCGAGGCCAGAAACACCGCCAACGCCGCCAGATCTTCCGGCTCGCCCCAATAGCCGACCGGGATCTCTTCCTCCGCAAAGCGCTCGCGATAGTCCGGCGCGTAGTTGCGGCGGATCTGTTCGCTCATGATGCGGCCGGGCGGGATGCAGTTGATGGTGATGCCGTGCTCGCCGATCTCGCGCGACAGGCCCTTGGCCCAGGCGTGCACGGCGGCTTTCGCCGCGAATGCGGCGTTGAGGCCTTCCGGCTCGGACTTGCCGGTGATGTTGACGATGCGGCCCCATTTGCGTTCGATCATCTGCGGCAGCAGGGCATGCGCGATGCGGCGGTAGCTGGTGAAATTCAGCGCGATCGCCTCGTCCCATTTGCTGTCTGGCGCATCGACGGGGAGGGGGCGGCTGCCGCCGGCATTGTTGATGAGGATGTCGACATGGCCGAGCTGTTTCAGCGCAAAGGCCGAAATCTTCTCCGCCGCGTCCTTTTCCATCACGTCCTGCTCGAACGGCGTGATCAGGCCGGAGCCGACTTCCTTCACCAATTCGGCGAGCAGATCGGTGCGGCGTGCCACGCCGACGACGCGCACGCCTTCGGCGGCGAGACCCTTGGCGATGGCGCGGCCGATGCCGACGCTCGCGCCCGTGACGACAGCGGTTTTTGATTTGAGCCCGAGGTCCATGATCACACGCTCTCTTGTTTGCTTTTTTGCTTGTTGCTGTTCGTTTTACTGTTCGTTTCCTGCCCTGTCCCCGTCAGGGTGATTTGCCCGACCGGGACGAGCAGTGGTAACCAAGAGCCGCGTTGAAGGAAACACGAAAAAGAAAAGGCGCCGAGCGATGGTCTGGGATCCGCAGCAATATCTGAAATTCTCCGGCCACCGGCTCCGGCCCGCCGTCGACCTGTTGATGCGGATTCCGGATTCTGGTCCGCGTGCGATCGCCGATCTCGGCGCCGGCGCCGGCAATGTCACCAAGCTGATCAAGGAGCGCTGGCCCGACGCGACGGTGACGGGTGTCGAGGGCTCGGCCGAGATGGTTGCCGCCGGCCGCAAGGCAGCACCGGACGTGGAATGGTCCCATGAAGACCTCGGCCACTGGCGCCCGACGAAGCAGTATGACGTCGTCTATTCCAATGCCGCACTGCACTGGCTGCCCAATCATGCGGCACTGTTTCCTTCGGTCATGGAGAAGGTGACGCCCGGCGGCATGCTTGCGGTGCAGATGCCGCGCAACTTTCTGGCCCCTTCGCATGTGCTGATCGGCGAGACCGCGCTCAACGGTCCCTGGCGGTCCAAGGTCGAGCATCTCGTCACGCCGCCGCCGGTCAAGGGGCCGGCCTATTATCACGGTCTGCTTGCTCCGATGTCGGCCAATATCGACATCTGGGAGACCGAATATCTGCAGGTGCTCGAAGGCGAGAATCCCGTGAAGGAGTGGACCAAGGGGACCTGGCTGACGCGCTATCTCGACATCTTGCAGGGCGACGAGAAGGCCGCGTTCGAAGCGGCCTATGGCGAGCGGGTCACGAAGGCCTATCCGAAGAATGCCGCCGGGCAGACGCTGTTCCCGTTCCGGCGTCTGTTCATGGTCGCCCAGCGCAAGGGCTGATTGCACCGCCGCAATGCGACATAAGCGCTCGCTTCCGGCAGTGGGAGCGGGGGGCGGGTTGCGCATTCAGCAGCCGTCAAGATAGCTTGGCTGCGGCAAATTGGGCTTAGGTCTAGTTGTTCGGGTGGCGGTTTGCTGCCACTACTGGACTGCAAAACTGGGCTGCAAAACAAAAAAGACCCGGTTTTAGAGGTTGTTGGGAGGTTACTTTATGCGCAAGCTGCTTCTTGCGGTCGCCGCCGCGTCTGTTCTCTTGGCTCCTGCCTTGTCTCCCGTCTCGGCCCAGGCCCAGAGCCCGATCGTCATCAAGTTCAGCCACGTCGTCGCCAATGACACCCCGAAGGGCAAGGGCGCGCTGAAGTTCAAGGAGCTTGCCGAGAAGTACACCGACGGCAAGGTCAAGATCGAAATTTATCCGAACTCCACCCTCTATAAGGACAAGGAGGAGATCGAAGCGCTTCAGCTCGGCTCGGTGCAGATGCTCGCGCCCTCGACCGCGAAGTTCGCACCGCTCGGTATCAAGGAGTTCGAGGCGCTCGACCTGCCCTGGCTGTTCAAGGACGACGCGACCTATTCCAACGCGATGAAGGGCACCATCGGCAAATGGCTGTTCCAGAAGCTCGAGACCAAGGGCATTACCGGGCTCGCCTATTGGGACAACGGCTTCCACATGCTCTCCGCTAACCGTGCCCTGATGAAGCCGACCGATTTCCAGGGTCTCAAATTCCGCATCTCCGGATCGAAGGTCGCCGACCAATATCTCCGGATCATGGGCTCGATCCCTCAGATCATGGCGTTTTCCGAAGTCTACCAGGCTTTGCAGACGGGCGTGGTCGACGGCTGCGAGAACACCGCGTCGAACTACCTGACGCAGAAGTTCTACGAGGTGCAGAAGGACATCACCGTGTCCTATCACGCGCATCTGCAATACGCAGTCATCGTCAACTCGAAATTCTGGTCGGGCCTGCCGCCTGATATCCGCGCCCAGCTCGAAAAGGCGATGAACGAGGCGACCGACTACACCAACTCGATCGCGCGCCAGGAGAACGAAGATGCGCTGGCCGAGATCAAGAAGACGGGCAAGACCACGTTGCATTATCTGACTGACGCCGATCGCAAGGCATGGCAGGAGGCGATGCAGCCGACCTACAAATGGGCGAAGGGGCGGGTCGGGCAGGAGGTGCTCGATCTCCTCGCCAAGGAACTCGACGTCAAGATGAACTGACGCCGGCGCCGTTATAAGAACAACCATAACGGTCGGGGGTGATCGCACTCCCGGCCGTTGCTCTTGATGATGAGCCAAGCTGGGGGACTAAGTTGCTGCGTGTACTGAATCGTGTGCTCAATCATATCGAGGAATGGCTGATCGCGACGTTGATCGCGGCTGCGACATTGCTCATCTTCGTTGCCGTGCTGCACCGTTATGGCGCCGGGCTGTCGATCGACATCGCCAAATGGGCGGAGGCGCGCAACCTGGCCTTGCTGGCCGTTCCCGCGCGAGCCGCGTTCGTCTGGCTTGCCGCTCTCGACCTGTCCTGGGCGCAGGAACTCTGCATCTACATGTTCATCTGGATGGCGAAATTCGGTGCGGCCTACGGGGTACGCACCGGCATCCATGTCGGCGTCGACGTCCTGGTCAACATCCTTCCTGGCGGATCGCGCCGCCGCGTCATCACTTTCGGCCTGATGTGCGGCGCCCTTTTCACCGCCATTGTGTGCTATTTCGGGGCCGCGTTTGTCGGCCAGATGTGGCAGACCGGCCAACAATCCAACGATCTCGAAGCGCCGATGTGGCTGGTGTATCTCACCATCCCGCTCGGCTCCGGGCTGATGTGCTTCCGTTTCCTGCAAGTCGCCTGGTCGTTCTATCGCACCGGCGAGCTGCCGCATCACGACATGGCCGGCGTCGAGGGCGTCGAGGCAGACCCGGTTCATCCGGCCCCGGTCACGCGCAGTCAGGTCGCCCGCGACGAACGCAGCCCGCTCGGCTGGGTCCTGATGCTGTTGCCGGTCCTGATCGTCGCCGTGTGCTTCGCGCATTCGGCGCACGTGATCACGCTGCCGCAGGGCCTGCGTGTCGCCGTGGTCTTCGGCCTTCTGCTGTCGTTGATGCTCACGGGCATGCCGATTTCGATTGCGCTCGGTCTGACCGTGCTCAGCTTCATGTTCACGCTGACCGACGTGCGAACGGAATCGGTGGCGCTGAAGCTGTTTACAGGCATCGAGAGCTTCGAGATCATGGCGATCCCGTTCTTCATCCTTGCCGGCAACTTCCTGACCCATGGCGGCGTGGCACGCCGGATGATCGCCTTTGCGACCGCGCTGGTCGGCCATTGGTACGGCGGCCTTGCGCTCTCGGGCGTGGTCGCCTGCGCGCTGTTCGCCGCGATCTCCGGCTCATCGCCGGCCACGGTGGTGGCGATCGGATCGGTGATCCTGCCTGCGATGGTCGCGCAGGGGTTTCCGAAGCGGTTCGGGGCGGGCGTGATCACGACCTCCGGCTCGCTGGGAATTCTCATTCCACCCTCGATTCCGATGGTCCTTTTTGCCGTCTCCACCAATACCTCCGTCGGCAAGCTGTTCATCGCCGGGATCGTGCCGGGGCTCGTGCTCGCCATGCTGCTCGGCGCCACGACGTTCTATCGGGCCTGGCGTAACGACTATCCGAGGATGCCGAAAGCAACCCTCGTCGAGCGCTTCGATGCGTTCCGCAAGTCGATCTGGGGTATCCTGCTGATCGTGATCGTGATCGGCGGCATCTACAGCGGCCTGTTCACACCGACCGAAGCTGCCGCCGTCAGCGCGGTGTATGCCTTTATCGTCGCAGTGTTCATCTACAAGGATCTGAAGCTGCGAGACGTGCCGCGCGTGCTGCTGTCGTCGGCAAATCTGTCGGCGATGCTGCTCTACATCATCACCAACGCCGTCTTGTTCTCGTTCCTGATGACTTACGAGAACGTGCCGCAAGCGCTCGCGCAATGGATGATCGACCAGGGCCTCGGCTGGATCGGCTTCCTCCTCGTCGTCAATCTCCTGCTGCTGGTGGCGGGCAACGTGATGGAGCCGTCCTCGATCATCCTGATCATGGCGCCGATCCTGTTTCCGGTTGCGATCAAGCTCGGCATCGATCCGATCCATTTCGGTATCCTGATGACGGTCAACATGGAGGTCGGACTGTGCCATCCGCCGGTCGGCCTCAATCTCTACGTCGCCTCGGGCATCGCCAAGATGGGTATCACCGAGCTCACGGTCGCGGTGTGGCCATGGCTCCTGACCATGCTGGCGTTCCTTGTGGTCGTGACCTATTGGCCGGGCCTGTCGCTGTGGCTGCCCAGGCTGTTGGGCATGTAGCTGCGAACACGCTGCATCCTCTCCGCCTTTGGGCGCGGGGCTACGCATCACGCCGTCCTCCCGCCATGGCAATCGACCGCGAGATGCGGTTAGATGCCGCGCAACAGGCCGGGAGGAGATCAAGATGACAGACACGTCCAGCAGCGAGCCGAAGGACGCAACGGCGTCCGTCATTGCGCAGCAGACGGCGATGCTGAACGCGCTGCCGTTTTCCGACACGCGGGATTTCGACGATGCCGCGCGCGGCTTTCTCGGCACGATCGACAACGCGAAGATTACAAACCCGCAAGGACGGACAGTCTGGAGCCTCGAACCCTACGGCTTCCTGTCGACCGAGCAGGCGCCGCCGACTGTCAATCCCAGCCTGTGGCGGCAGTCGCGGCTCAACATGCAGCACGGGCTGTTCGAGGTCGTGCCTGGCGTTTACCAGGTGCGTGGGCTCGACATCGCCAACATGACGCTGATCGAGGGCGATAGCGGCGTCATCGTCGTGGACACCTTGACCTCGATCGAGGGCGCGCGCGCGGCGCTCGATCTCTACTACAAGCATCGCGGCCAGCGGCCGGTCGCGGCCGTGATCTTTACCCACACCCACACCGACCATTGGGGCGGCGCGCGCGGCGTGCTGGAGGAGGATGCGCTCGCCACCGGGCGCGTGCCGATCATCGCGCCCAATTTGTTCATGGAGCATGCCGTCTCCGAGAACATCATCGCGGGACCGGCGATGCTGCGCCGGGCGCAGTACCAGTTCGGGCCGCTTCTCGCCAAGGGCGTGCGCGGGCAGGTCGATTGCGGCCTCGGCAAGTCGATGGCGGCAGGTTCAGTGGCGCTGCTGCGGCCGACCGATTTGATCATGGCGACCGGCGACAGGCGCGTGATCGACGGCGTCGAATTCGAATTCCAGATGGCGCCGAACAGCGAAGCGCCGGCGGAGATGCATTTCTTCATCCCGCGCTACAAGCTGTTGAACCTCGCCGAGAACTGCACCCACAATTTCCACAATCTGCTGCCGTTCCGCGGCGCCGACGTGCGCGACGCGCTGGCCTGGTCGAAATATCTGGGCGAGGCCTTGCAGCTCTGGGACGGCAAGGCGGAGGCGATGTGCGGCCAGCACCACTGGCCGGTGTGGGGACGCGACCGCATCGGCACGATGATCCGGCAGCAGCGCGACCTCTACAAATTCGCGCATGACCAGACCATCCGCCTGATGAACCACGGCCTCACCGCCGCCGAGATCGCCGAAACCATCCAACTGCCGAAGAGTCTCGAAGGCGCCTGGCATGGCCGCGGCTATTACGGCCATATCCGGCACAATGTGAAGGCGATCTACCAGAAATATCTCGGCTGGTATGACGCCAATCCGGTCAATCTCGATCCGTTGCCGCCGGTGGAATCCGGCAAGAAGTACGTCGAATATATGGGTGGTGCCGACGCCATTCTCGCGCGGGCGCGTGTCGATTTTGACAAGGGCGAATTCCGCTTCGTGGCGCAGGCGCTCGGCCATCTCGTCTTTGCCGAGCCGGATAATGCGGCGGCGCGCGCGTTGCTGGCGGACACGCTGGAGCAGCTCGGCTATGCCGCGGAAAGCGCGACCTGGCGCAACGCCTATCTGTTCGGCGCGCAGGAATTGCGCCAGGGCATGCCGAAGGTGCCGGCGCGCCCGCCGATGCCGCGCGAGACGCTGGCGGCGCTGCGTACTTCACAGCTCTGGGACGTGCTCGGTATCCGCCTCAACGGGCCGAAGGCGGAAGGTAAGCACATCGTGCTGAACTGGAGCTTTTCCGACACCGGCGAGATGTTCGTGCTCAATCTGGAGAATTCCGCGCTCACCTATACCGAGGGCGTGCAGGCGGAAGGCGCGGATGCCAGCTTCACGCTCGCGCGCTCGACTTTTGACGAGGTGATCGCGAAGCTGACGAGCTTCCCGGAAGCCGTGGCCGCCGGCAAGGTCAAGCTATCGGGCAGCCCGATGCGGCTCGCCGAGCTGATGGGCCTGATGGACGACTTCCCGCGCATGTTCGAGATCGTGGAGCCGAAGCGGGCGGAGGTGAGATAAGCTTCTCGCGCCCCGGCTCTGCGCTGCAACGCAAAAGGCGTTGCAGCGCAGAGCCGGGGCACGAGAGTGGTCAGCAAGCTACTCCGCGCTGCTCACCAGCTTGATCCGCGGCGCCTTCTCCTCGTCCAGGCTGCGATAGGCCGCGAGATAGTCCAGCGCCATCCGCCGCGCCGTGAAGCGCGTCTCGAACTGCTTGCGGATGGCAGAGCGGTCGAGTTGCTGCAGGCGGCCGACGACGCCTGCCGCGCTGAGGACGTCCTCGACGACGAAGCCGGTGAGGCCCTCGTCGATGATCTCCGGCACCGAGCCGCGGTTGAAGGCGACGACCGGCGTTCCGCAGGCCATGGCTTCGATCATGACGAGGCCAAACGGTTCCGGCCAGTCGATCGGCAGCAACAGGCCGAGTGCGCCGCTCAAAAAGTCCGACTTCTCGTGATCGCTGATCTCGCCGATGAATTCCACCAGCGGATTGTTTTCGATCATCGGCCGGATCAGCTCGTCATAGTAATCCTGGTCGGTACGGTCGACCTTGGCCGCGATCTTCAGCGGAATCCCGCAATGGGTCGCGATCTTAATGGCGCGGTCGACGCCCTTTTCCGGCGCGATGCGGCCGAGCACGGCGAGATATTCCTGCCTCGCCGGCTTCGGCGTCAACAGGTTCTCCGGCAGACCGTGGTGGATCGTCCTTACCCAGTTCGCCTGCGGCACCGGCCGCCGCTGCGCGTTCGAGATGGAGATGACGGGGACCTTCGAAAAGGTGTTGAAGACCGGCTGATGCTCCGGGAGGTCGAGCCGGCCGTGCAGCGTGGTTAGGAACGGCGTCGGCTGCCGGTAGAACAGCGACCACGGATAATAATCGAGATGGAAGTGGAGGAAGTCGAACTCCTCGTCGTCACATTTCTGCCGCACCCGCTCCAGCATCACCATGTGCAGCGCATTGGGATCGCGCACGGAACCGTCGAGGCGGAGCGCCCGCGGCCATAGCGCATCCAGCTTCGCCGAGGTCTGCGAATCGCCGCTGGCGAACAGCGTCACGTCGTGTCCAAGGGCCACCAGCTCTTCCGTCAACCAATGCACCACCCGCTCGGTGCCGCCATACAGCTTGGGTGGAACAGCCTCCGTCAACGGAGCTACCTGCGCGATGCGCATCTCGCCATCTCCTCTGCGATCATGAACGTGAAACCCCCAGTCTTTGCGGCACCGGCAATGCCAGTCAGGGGAACGTTCCCGCACTTGCGAAGTTCCTTCCCTCAGAGGTTACTTATTGGACACGTCGGGTGCTCGTCGCGGTGCTGCCATCACATCTCCGCAGATCGTCCGCATCCGCATGTCGTGATGGGTTTGCCCGGGAACCGAGGCGAAGTGGTCGATGTTCAGTCGACTAACAGAAAAATTGAAAACATCACGACGGGGTCGATAGTCACATGGATCATCTTTCTGGATACGCGCGCCGGCCATTTGCCTTTGTTTTGCGCTATCTCCGGCGTCGCCTGGCGTCGCATCTCGTGATCCTGACCGCCGTCGTTGCGGCCGTTGCCTGCTCCGTAGGCACGCAGTACGGCGTCAAATCCCTCGTCGACAGCCTGACGGCCGGAACTTCACACGGTGGCAGCGTATGGCTGGCATTCGTTTTACTCATGTCGCTGATCGCCGCCGACAATTTCCTTTGGCGGATCGCCAGCTGGACGGCGAGCTTCACCTTCGTGCGTGTCACGGGTGATTTACGCCGTGACATATTTCGTCATCTGACAGGCCACGCGCCGAGTTACTTCTCCGACCGCATGCCCGGCATGCTGACGAGCCGCATCACAGCGACCTCGAACGCGGTGTTTACCGTCGAGAACATGTTCGTCTGGAACGTATTGCCGCCCTGCATCGCCACAGTTGCGGCAATCGCTCTGATTGGAACCGTCAGTCCCTATATGGCACTCGGCTTGATTGTGATCGCTGGCGGCATGGTGCTGGCGATGTTCCGTCTGGCGGCTGCGGGCAAGCCGCTGCACGACGACTTCGCCGATAAGGCCGCCGTCGTCGACGGCGAGATGATCGACGTCATCAGCAACATGCCGCTGGTGCGCGCCTTTTGCGGCATCGGGCACGAGCATGAGCGTTTCGACGCGACGGTGAACCGGGAGCTCACGGCGCGCGGTCGCAGCCTGCGCTATCTGGAGAAGCTGCGGCTTATCCATGCCGGCATTACCGTCGTGCTCACAATCACCCTCATGGCCTGGGCCATCATGCTCTGGCAGGATGGCGCGGCGACCACCGGCGACGTCGTGCTGGTCTGCACTCTCGGTCTCTCCATTCTCAATGCGACCCGCGATCTCGCGGTGGCGCTGGTCGACGTCACCCAGCACGTTGCGCGGTTGACCGAGGCGATCGCCACGCTGCTGGTGCCGCATGAATTGCGCGACCACCCCGACGCCGAGCCGCTGGTAAAGAGGGGCGCCGCGATCGCGTACAACAACGTCACCTTCGGCTATTCCGGGGGTGAGAAGATCTTTGAGCGGTTCAGCCTGCGCCTGCAGCCCGGCCAGCGCGTCGGCTTGGTCGGCCAGTCCGGCGGCGGCAAGTCGACGCTGTTCGCGCTGCTCCAGCGCTTCTACGATGCCGACGAAGGCAGCATCACCATCGACGGCCAGGACATTTCCAAGGTGACGCAGCAGAGTCTGCGCGCGGCGATCTCCGTCGTGCCGCAGGACATCTCCCTGTTCCACCGCTCGATCCGCGAGAACATCCGCTATGGCCGCCCGAACGCCACCGACGACGAGGTGCTGCGTGCGGCGATTGCGGCGCGCTGCGATTTCGTCGAGAGTCTGCCTGGTGGTCTCGACACCATGGTTGGCGACCGCGGCGTCAAGATGTCCGGCGGCCAGCGCCAACGCATCGCGATAGCGCGTGCCTTCCTGAAGGACGCGCCGATCCTGCTGCTGGACGAAGCGACCGCCGCGCTCGACAGCGAATCCGAGGAAGCGATCCGCGAGGCGCTGTCGCGGCTGATGCGCGGCCGCACCGTCATCGCGATCGCGCATCGCCTCGCGACGTTGCGCAATTTCGACCGCGTGATCGTGTTGAAGGGTGGTAAGATCATCGAGGACGGGTCACCCGAACGTCTGATGCAAGGCCACGGGCCCTATCGTGAGCTGGTCACGCAGGAAATGAGCCGGCTCGCGCAGGCCGCCGCGTAAACCAACAGTCGCGTTCGAGTCGGTTGCGTGTCGAAACAAGCGCAGGGGAGCTGCTGATGTCGGCTGAAGCCGTTACTCAATTCATCTCCGTGACGCGGACCATGGACCAGGTCGCGGAGCAGCCTTTCTATATTCCGATGACGGGACCGTCGGCGCGGCCGCGGCGTTCGCTCAAGCACGACGATACCTTCATCGTGCTTGACAGCCATGGCGACATCGGCGCCTCGGCCGGCGGGCCTGACGGCCTGTTCCATCACGACACGCGCTACCTCGCGAGGCTTGAGCTCGTGCTCGACGATCTCCAGCCGTTGCTGCTGGGATCCAACCTGCGCGACGACAACTCGGCGCTGACGGTCGATCTCACCAATCCGGATATCTACCGGGAGGGCAGCCTCGTACTGCAAAAGGACCTGCTTCACATCGTGCGCACGATCTTCCTGTGGCGCGGCACTGCCTATCAGCGCATCGGCGTGCAGAACCACGGCGATCGCCCGGCCAATTTCGGGCTGACCCTGCTGTTCGACAATGATTTCGCCGATCTGTTCGAGGTTCGCGGCGAGCGGCGTCCGCGTCGCGGCATTGGCTCGAGCCGGCTGTTGGGCCCGACCGACGTGCTGTTCGACTACCGCGGTCTTGATGACGCCGAGCGCACCACATGCCTGCATTTCGACCCGCGCCCGACGAAGTTGTCGGTGAATGCCGCAACCTGGCAACTCGAACTCGATCCGCATGAGTCGAAATCGCTGTTCGTGGCCGTGTCCTGCAATCGGCCGATCACGGAGAAGCCGGCGCGCTTTTTCAGGGGGCTGCTCGCCCACCGCCGCGAGATGCGGCAATCGACGATGGGGACCGCCAGCATCGAGACATCCAACAACATCTTCAACGAGGTGCTGTGCCAGTCCATGGCCGACCTCAACATGCTGATGACGGAGACGCCGCAGGGCCGCTATCCCTATGCTGGGATTCCCTGGTACTCGACGACGTTCGGCCGCGACGGCCTGATTACGGCTCTGCAAATGCTGTGGGTCGACCCGCGCATCGCCAAGGGCGTGTTGCGGCGGCTCGCGCATTTCCAGGCCAAGGCGGTCGATCCGCTGAACGATGCGGCGCCCGGAAAGATTCTGCATGAGATGCGCGGCGGCGAGATGGCGGCGCTGCGCGAGGTGCCGTTCGCTCAGTATTACGGCAGCGTGGATTCGACCGCTTTGTTCGTGCTGCTCGCCGGAAGCTATTTCGAGCGCACCGGCGACGAGAAGACGTTGACCGAGTTGTGGCCGGCCATCGAGGCGGGGTTGGCCTGGATCGACGGCCCCGGGGACCCCGACAAGGACGGCTTCGTCGAATACCAGCGAGCCACGGAAAAGGGCCTCGCCAATCAGGGCTGGAAGGATTCCTACGACGCGATCTTCCATGCCGATGGCCAGCTTGCGGAAGGCAATCTCGCGCTGGCCGAGGTGCAAGGTTACGTCTTTGCCGCCAAGCGGCTCGCCGCGCGCTGTGCGCTCCGGCTGGGCAAGCCCGATCTCGCCAAAAAGCTCGAGGCCGAGGCCAAGGCGCTGGCCGAGCGCTTCGAGGCCGCGTTCTGGTGCGAAGAGCTCGGCACCTATGCGCTCGCGCTCGACGGCAAGAAGCGGCCCTGCAAGGTACGGACCTCAAACGCCGGGCAGGTGCTGTTCAGCGGCATGATCCGTGAAGATCGCGCCCGTCTCGTCGCCGCCGATCTGATGGGGCCGCACTTCTACTCGGGCTGGGGCATCCGCACCGTCGCTGTCGGCGAGGTGCGTTACAACCCGATGTCCTATCATGACGGGTCGATCTGGCCGCACGACAACGCACTGATCGCGCTCGGGCTCGCGCGCTACGGGCTGAAGCATTCGGTCGCGCACGTCTTCAAGGGACTGTTCGACGCTGCAACCTACATGGACCTGCGCCGGTTGCCCGAATTGTTCTGCGGTTTCCGGCGCGAGAAGCGGCGCGGCCCGACGCTCTATCCGGTCGCCTGCGCGCCGCAGGCCTGGGCCAGCGCAACCGCGTTCACGTTGCTGGAGGCGACGCTGGGCATCGAGTTCGATGTGGCGCGCGGAGAGATCCGGCTGCGCAATCCGCGTCTGCCGGCGTTCCTGCACGAGGTGATTTTGCGCGATCTGCGCCTGGGCGAGTCCAGCGTGGATCTGCGCGTCAGCCGCCATGGCGAGGACGTCGCGCTGGAGGTGTTGCGCACGCGTGGCCAGATCCAGGTCTCGATCGTGTTGGCGCGCTAGCGGCGCGCGGGAGGAGGGTGCATGCGTACCGCCGGATGGTTGATCCTGAGCGTGGTGATCGTCGCGGGATTGACGGTCGCCGTATCACGAGCTGCGGAGGAGTTGCCCGCGCCTTCAACTGAAGCGAATGCGCCGCCGACGCTGCAGCCGCCGGCGTCATCGGTCCCCGTCACGCCAAAGGATGCCGCGCCACCGCCGTCGGTCACGATCATCGGCGCCAGCGATGCGCATGGTGTGCTTGGCCGTGACGTGCTCAGCGCGGCGAACGAGGGCATGGGTCGCATTGTCGACGTCATCGTCGATCGCAGTGGCCATGTCCGCGCTGCAGTTATCGATTTCGGCGGCTTCCTCGGTGTCGGCAGCCGCAAGATCGTGGTTGACTGGAACGCTTTGCGGTTCGGCAAGATCGCCAGCAAGAAGGACAGCATCACGCTGGAATTGACCAAGGCGCAGGTCGCCGCCGCGCCGGAATACAAGGAAGACGCGCCGATGGTCGTGCTCGGCGCGTCCGGCAGCCTGCAACCGCTGCAAGCGGTTCAGTGAGGCGCGGGGAGGGATGGCCGCCTGTGCTGTTGTCGAGAAAGCCGAACCATGCAGATCGCGAGGGCCGCGCTAAGCACGACAACGATGCCGCGCCATTGCCTCCCGGCATTCCGGCACCGTCGCGCCAGAGCCTGCGCGGTCTCGACTGGTTCATCTTCTTTCTTGCCGACGTGCAGACCGGATTCGGTCCCTTCATCGCGGTTTACCTCACAACGCAAAAATGGACCCAGGTCGAGATCGGCCTGGTGCTGTCGATCGGCGGCATCGTTGCTCTGATCGGACAGATGCCGGGCGGCGCCATCATCGATGCCGCAAAATCCGAACGGCTGGTCGCGGGCCTCGCCATCGCCACCATCGGCTGCTGCGCGCTCGCCTATGCGGCGATGCCGATCTTCCCCGTGGTGGTGGCTGCGGCCACCTTGCACGCGGCAGCGAGCTGCGTGCTCGGGCCGGCGATCGCGGCGATCAGCCTCGGCCTAGTCGGACCGTTCGCGATCGGCGAGCGGCTCGGCCGCAACGCCCGCTTTGCCTCGCTTGGCAACGGTGTTGCGGCTGCCGTAATGGGCACGGCCGGCTATCTCCTGTCGAGCCGCTCGGTGTTCCTGGTCTCCTTCCTGCTCGCGATCCCCACTCTGATCGCGCTGTCGCGCATCCGCGAGCATGAAG
The DNA here is from genome assembly GCF_054056815.1 of Bradyrhizobium sp. LB13.1. Taxonomy (NCBI): domain Bacteria; kingdom Pseudomonadati; phylum Pseudomonadota; class Alphaproteobacteria; order Hyphomicrobiales; family Nitrobacteraceae; genus Bradyrhizobium; species Bradyrhizobium sp. LB13.1. Next base: position 2,818,607 of record NZ_JBSRYQ010000001.1, read on the forward strand.
TGGACATCGCGCGCTGCCACGGCGAAATGCCGCGCGAGGCGAAGGATCGCGGCGACACCAATATCTGGCACTTGATCCGACAGCGTCCGCTCATCGTCTTTGCGCTGAGCGTCTTGCTGTTGCAACTGGCGAACGCGTCGATGATGCCGCTGATGGCGAGCGCGGTGACGGCGCGATCGGCCCAGTGGGCGACGGTGCTGGTCGCCTTTTGCATCGTCGTGCCGCAGGCGATCGTGGCGTTGCTGTCGCCGACGGTCGGACGCAAGGCGCAAGCGTGGGGTCGCCGGCCGCTGCTGCTGATCGGGTTCGGCGCGCTGGCGATCCGCGGCCTGCTGTTCGCCACCGTGCGCGATCCCTATTTGCTGGTGCTGGTGCAGGTGTTCGACGGCTTCACCGCCGCGGTATTCGCAGTCATGATCCCGCTGATCGTGGCTGACGTCGCCTTCGGCAGCGGCCATTTCAATCTTGCGCAGGGCATCGTCGGCACGGCAACGGGCATCGGTGCATCGCTGAGCACCGCGCTCGGCGGCTACGTCAGCGACAAGTTTGGCAATGCCACCGCCTTCCTCGGGCTGGCAAGCATTGCTGCGACGGGATTTCTGCTGATCCTGATGGTGATGCCGGAGACCCGGCGCAAGGGCATGATTGCGCCAAAAGAAATAGCCGGCTGAACCAATCAGCCGGGGCGTCGTAGGATCGGGCCGGGTGAGAACATCGCCGTTCATCGAATTGCCACAGGCCTCGCGGATTGTCGGTCCTCGCTCGCAATCGAAAGGCCCTGCAAGTGGTGTCCGCGAACGATCTGGAATTTGCCCTCGATCAAGTCCGCGCCAACGCCCCGGAGCAGGTCCCCGGCGTGTTCGGCCCGTCCTCGGTGACCTGGCGGATCGACCGCGAGGCCGTCATCTTTCTCGGCGCCGGTCGTGCGTTGATGCTGCAGTTGGCCCACCCTTGGGTCGCCGCCGCCATCGCCGAGCATTCCAAAACCTTCGCCGATCCGATCGGGCGATTTCACCGCACCTTCGACATCGTCTTTGCCATGGTGTTCGGCTCGCTCGACCGCGCGCTGTTGTCGTCGCGGCAATTGCACCGGCGCCACAGCATGATCGTCGGCGAGATGCCCGAGACCGTCGGTCCGTTCGTGGCCGGCTCGCGCTACTGTGCCAACGACATCCCGTCGCTGTGCTGGGTTCATGCCACGCTGGTCGAGACGGCGCTGATGGCGCACGATCTGGTTTTGCCGCCGCTCTCGGCGGAGGAGCGCGAATGCTACTGGACCGAGAGCCGGACGTTCGGCGCCTTGTTCGGATTGACGGGGGACGACCTGCCCGCGGACTGGTCAGGCTTTGCGGCCTACACCAATGCGATGGCGCAGTCGGACACGCTGACCGTCAGTCCGGCCGCGCGTGAGATTGTGAGGCAGATCTTTTGCGGCGCGCGTCCGTGGTTGCGGCCGCCGCGATGGTATCGCGCGCTCACGGCGAGCTTGCTGCCGGAGCCATTGCGCGCGGGCTTTGGGTTTGAGCTCGACGAGCGCAACACCAGGTCGGCCGACAACGCACTGAAATGGATCCGGCGGGTCTACCCGAAATTGCCGGACCGGTTGCGCTATGTCGGTCCTTACCAGGAAGCGCAAGCGCGGCTAAACGGCGAGCCGCAGCCCGACTGGTTGACCCGGTGCCTCAACAGAGCCTGGATCGGCCGCTCGCAGATGGATCAGCGCCGCTAAGAAGCGCCTCCCGCATGTCCCGGACAAGCTGCGACGCAGGGGCCGCGAACTGCTGCGCGACATGGGCCCCGGCTCTGCAGCGCACCGTCGAAGAGACGCTGCGCCGCGTCCGAGGCACGAGAGAGCGCAGGCCTCACACCGCCGCCAGCTTCCGGTACAGCGCGTTGTAGCTGCCGGCCGAGATGCTCCAGGAGAACGACCGTCCCATCGCGCTGCGGCGCATGGTGTCGAGCTGGTCGTGCGCCATGAAAGCCTGGAAGGCCCGGCGGACGCCGCCGAGAAAGGATTGGTGCGAGGGTTTTGAGAACAGGAAGCCGGTTTCGCCGTCGGTGATGGTCTCGGCGAGGCCGCCGGTCTGGTGGCCGATCGGCAGCGAGCCGAAGCGCTGGGCGTACATCTGGCTGAGCCCGCACGGCTCGAAGCGCGACGGCATCAACGTGAAATCGCTGCCGGCGAAGATGCGGCGCGCCTGGGCGTCGTTGAAGCCGATCACGACCCCGATCGCGTCGGGCCGCCGGCGATGGGCGTCGATCAATGCCTGCTCGAGCGCCGGCTCGCCGGAGCCGGTGACCACGATCTGCCCGCCGGCATCGACGATCTCGTCGGCCGCCGCCAGCACAAGGTCGATGCCCTTCTGGTGCACGAGCCTCGCGACGATGCCGAACATAGGCCCGCGCGACACCGCGAGCCCGAACTGCTTGCGCACGTAATCCGCATTGGCTTTCTTGCCGACCCAGTCGCCGGCGCCGAACTGCTGGGCGAGCTGCGCGCAGGAGCGCGGGTCCCAGCTCTCGTCGATGCCGTTGAGGATGCCCGTGAGCTCGGACGCGTCGGAGCGCAGCCGCAGCAGGCCTTCCAGGCCGCAGCCGAATTCGTCCGTGGTAATTTCCCGGGCGTAGGTGCCGCTGACGGTGGTGAGGTGCGAAGCATAGACCAGTCCCGCCTTGAGGAAGGAGAGCTGGTCGTAGAACTCGACGCCGTCGATATGGAAGGAGCTTTCGGGGACGCCGATTCGCCGCAGCGAGTCTTTGGGGAAAAGCCCCTGATAGGCGAGGTTGTGGATGGTCAGGATCGACGGCAGCTTGGCGCCGCGCCAGGCCAGGTAGGCTGGCACGAGCGAGGCCTGCCAGTCATTGGCATGGATCAGGTCTGCTGCCCAATTCTTGTCCAGCTTGCCCATGGCAAGCTCAGCGGCGGCCGAGGCCAAGCGCGCGAAGCGGATGTCGTTGTCCGGCCAGTCGCGCCCGGACTCGTCACCGTAGGGATTGCCGGGCCGGTCGTAGAGTTGTGAGCACAACAGCACATAGACAGGAAGGCCGTCCTTGGTCGCGGCCCGGCCGAGCGAGCAGGCCGGCATCTCCGCGAATGCCGGACAGCGGCCAACGATCTGAATATGCGTGAGTTGTTCGATGATGTCGCGATAGCCGGGCAACATGACCCGGATATCGGCGAAGGGACGCAGCGCTCTTGGAAGAGCCGCGGAAACGGCTCCAAGTCCGCCGACGCGGACGAAGTCGTCCATCTCTGTCGTAACGAACAAGACCCTCAAGAACAGCTGCCCTCATCCGATCCCGTTGCTGCTATGCAAGAACGGGTCCAGTTGCCCTGGAATTCCCAGGCCCGCCCGCGCGGCGCATCGGTTCGGTAAAGACTTTCCTACTCAGCCGTCGCCCTCTAGGGTCGGCGCACCAACAACAGAGAACTTCGATAGTTCCTAAGTGACCCGAGGACGCGAGCAGGCATGCGGCTATCAGAGAAGCATGAGGGGACGACGACAAAGGCCTTCGCCGGCCTCAGGGTCCTGGATTTTTCGACCACCATCGCCGGTCCCCATTGTGCACGGATGCTCGCCGACATGGGCGCCGAGGTCATCAAGATCGAGACTGACGGCGGCGAGACGATGCGGACCCGCCCGCCGCTGCGCAAGGGCTGCAGCACCGTGTTCGGTCAGCTCAATGTCGGCAAGAAGAGCGTTGTGCTGGACCTCAAGTCCGAGGACGGCAAGGAGGCGGTGCGCCGGCTGGCCGCGACGGCCGACATCCTGGTCGAGAACTTTCGTCCCGGCGTGATGCACCGGCTGCGGCTCGACTATGACAGAATACGCGCCGTCAATCCGAAGCTGATCTACTGCTCGATCTCCGGCTACGGCCAGAGCGGCCCGTCGGCCGAGCTGCCGGCCTACGCACCGGTGATCCATGCGGCCTCCGGCTACGACATGGCCCATCTCGCCTACCAGCCCGGCCGCAGCCGCCCGGATTATTGCGGCATCTACCACGCCGACGTCGTCACCGGCACCTACGGTTTTGGCGCGATTGCGTCGGCGCTCTACCAGCGCACGGTAACTGGGCTCGGCCAGCACATCGACGTCTCCATGCTGGAATCGATGCTGACGCTGACAGTGATCGAGTTGCAGAACTCGCAGTTCGCCGTGAAGCCGCCGCCGCGCCCGATGTTCGGGCCGACCGAGACGGCGAGCGCGTATGTCATGATCACGGTTGCCAGCGAGAAGACGTTTCAGGGGCTGATGGGGGTGATCGGCCGCCCCGAATGGATTTCCGATCCGCGCTTCGCCACCTACGCCGCGCGTCGCGACAATTGGGCCGACTTGATGGACGGTGTCGAGGCCTGGTCGCGGCAGCTCTCGACCGATGTCTGTCTTGTCGCGCTAGGTGCGGCCGGCGTGCCGGCCTCGGCCTACCGCACCGTGTCCGAAGCACTGGCCGATCCGCAGATCGCGCATCGTGAGGCGCTCTCGTCGGTGGAGGACGAAGGTGGCTCGTTCCAGGTCCTCAATCTGCCGTTCCGGATGACCGGTGCCGACACGACACCGGGCAAGACAATGGCCGTGCTTGGCGAGCACACGGACCGGCTGCGGGCGGAGATCGGGCTCACCGACAGTGGACCAATTCCGTCAGGCAAAACAGCCGCGCAAGTCTGACGGCAAGTCTGACGGCAAAGCCGACGGCAAGTCTGACGGATAGCATCGTGCGGCAAGCAATGCGGCGTTGCGCGTGGTCGGCTTGCCATCATCCGCCAGCCTAAACTAGACAGGTCCGAGTTTGTCTCGTCCTGCCGCCCATGCCATGGTGGCGACGACAAGAAAAGTATCCGGGAGGACGCCGATGAAGAGTTTCAAGGTTGCCGATTTCAAGGCGCCGCTGCAGGAGTTCGACGAGGCGACGCCGCAGCCGTCCGGCACGCAGGTTCTGATCAAGGTGAAGGCCGCCGGCGTCTGCCATAGCGACCTCCACATCTGGGAAGGCGGCTACGATCTCGGCCACGGCCGCAAGCCGCTGTCGCTGAAGGATCGCGGCATCAATTTGCCGCTGACCATGGGGCACGAGACGGTCGGTGAAATCCTCGCCTTCGGTCCGGACGTGAAGCCAACCGACCAGGGCGATCTCAAGCTTGGCGACGTCGGCCTGGTCTATCCCTGGATCGGCTGCGGCAAATGCGCCACGTGCCTCGGCGGTGACGAGAACATGTGCCTGACGCCGCGCTCGCTCGGCGTTTATTGCGACGGTGGTTATTCCGATCACATGCTGGTGCCGCATCCACGCTATTTGCTCAATCTCAGAGGGCTCGATCCCGCGTCGGCTGCACCCTATGCCTGCTCGGGTGTCACGACCTACAGCGCGCTGAAGAAGATCGAGCAGCACTTCGAAACGCCGATCGTGATGTTCGGTGCAGGCGGGCTTGGCCTGATGGCGCTGTCGCTCTTGAAGGCCATGGGCGGCAAGGGCGCGATCATGGTGGACATCGATGCGAAGAAACGCGAAGCCGCGGAGAAGGCCGGCGCGCTCGCGACCGTCGATCCCAAGGCGCCGGACGCGCTGGAGCAGCTTGCCAAGAAGGCGGGTGGCCCGATCCGCGCCGTGCTCGATCTTGTCGGCAACGCCGCCACCACACAGCTGGGCTTCGACTGCCTGACCAAGGGTGGCAAGCTCGTCATCGTCGGCCTGTTCGGCGGCGGCGCGACCTGGGCGCTGCCGCTGATTCCGATCAAGGCGGTGACGATCCAGGGCAGTTATGTCGGAAACCTGCGCGAGACGCAGGAGCTGCTCGACCTGGTGCGAACGAAGAACGTAGCGCCGATCCCGGTGACGCGGCAGCCGCTCAACAAAGCCAACGACGCGCTGGTGCAGTTGCAGCAGGGCGCGGTCGTCGGGCGCACGGTGCTGACGCCGTAATCGCGACTCTCTCCGTCGTCATTGCGAGCGAAGCGAAGCAATCCAGACTGCGTCCTCGGATGCATTTCTGGATTGCTTCGTCGCAAAAGCTCCTCGCAATGACGAGCCTCTCTCTCTCCTTCATTCGGAAATCCGATGTCCGCAAACAACGCCTTCCACATTGCCGTGCTCGCCGGTGACGGCATCGGTCCCGAAGTGATGGCGCCGGCCATCGAAGTCCTGCGCAAGATCGAGACGAAATCCGGCTTGAGCTTCCGCTTCACCGAAGCGCCGGCGGGCGCCAATCATTACCTCGCCACCGGCAAGTCGATGCCCGACACCACGATCAAGCTGTGCGAGGAGGCGGACGCGATCCTGCTTGGGGCCTGCGGCCTGCCGTCGGTGCGCTATCCCGACAACACCGAGATCGCGCCGCAGATCGAGCTGCGCTTCATCTTCGATCTCTATGCCGGCGTGCGTCCGGCGCGGCTCATTCCGGGCGTGCCGAGCCCGATCGTTGGTGCCGACCAGCGCGGCATCGATCTCGTCGTGATCAGGGAGTCCACCGAAGGCCTGTTCGCCTCGATGGGCAAGGGCGTCGTCACCCATGAAGACGCGCGCGAGACCATGGTGATCACGCGCAGGACGTCCGAGCGCCTGTTCGAGTTCTCGTTTCGCCTCGCAGAGCGGCGCAAGGCGCGCGGCAAGCCCGGGGTGCTGACCTGCGTCGACAAGGCGAACGTGTTCAAGGCCTTTGCCTTCTTCCGCGGCATTTTCGACGAGATCGAGAAGCGTCATCCGGAGGTGAAGACCGATAGGCTCTATGTCGATGCCTGCTCGGCGATGCTGGTGAAGCGCCCCTGGGATTTCGACGTGATGGTGATGGAGAACATGTTCGGCGACATCGTCTCCGACATCACCGCGAGCCTGATCGGTGGCCTCGGCATGGCGCCGTCGGCCGACATCGGCGACAAATATGCCGTGTTCCAGCCCTGCCACGGCACTGCGCCTGATATCATGGGGCAGGGCAAGGCCAATCCCACCGGCATGATCCTGTCGGCCGCGATGATGCTGGACTGGCTCGCCGACAAGCACGGCGTCGAGGGCGCGGCGGAAGCCGGTGAGAAAATCGAGCGTGCGGTGGACAAGGTCTATGCCGACGGCATCAAGCCGATGGAATTTGGTGGCCGCAACGGCACCGCCGACATCACGAAGGCGGTGCTCGCGGCGCTGTAGGCTCGCGCCGATTTCGATAGCCAGTTCAAGCGCCGCGAATTGCCCTTGCAGTCCACGTCCGCTCCCGCATGACGCTGCAAATCTGGAACTTGAATTCGCTGAAGAAGGCTTCGACCCCACGCCGCTTTGCCTTGCCGTGCTCGGGATCAATCCGCCATTGATGAAGCGCTTCCTCGGTCTCGAACTCGACGATCGTCACTCGCTCTCCATCGTCCGCAACGAAGCCCTTGTGTGAGATGTAACCCGGTATTGTTCGCGCGAGTTCGCTCATGCGTTTTGCCATCGGCCCATACTCATCCTGCGCGCCGGGATTCATTCGAGTGCGAAATACAGTGACGATCATCAGATAGGCTCCTGTGTGGGACGAGCTCGGTTCACGGCCTTTGCGGCGGCAGTCGCCCTAGTCGGCAGTGCCGTCAATGATAATGAAATCGGCGTCCGCATACTTTTGGCGAATGATCCGCGCGCTCTGATATTCCGGACTTGCGTAGCAGGCAGCAGCCGTGGAGCGATCCTTGAATTCGACCACGACGTTCCGCTGGCGGGCCTCTCCCTCCATTTTTTCGAACGCTCCGCCACGCACGATGAATTTTGTGCCGAATTTCTTGAACGCCAGATTAGCCGCAGCAAGGTACTCGGGGTAGTTTTTCTCATCGCGAACCGAGACGCGTACAATCCAATAAGCCTTCGGCACGTCATTCTCCGTTGTTGTTTCCCTGATGGCAGAAGCCATCGTCCGTGCCGTGATCTTTACCTGAGGCGCGTAATCACATATAATGAATAATTATGATCTAATTGATCACACTGAGAGATGTATGGATCTGTCGGATCTGCGGATATTCATCGCTGTCGTGCGCGAAGGCAGCGTGACCCGCGCGGCCGAGCGGTTGCATCGCGTTCAGTCCAATGTGACGACCCGTATCCGGCAGTTGGAAGAGGATCTCGGCGTCGCCCTCTTTATTCGAGAGGGTAAACGCCTTCATCTGGCGCCCCCGGGGCAGGTGCTGCTTGGCTACGCCAATCGCTTGCTCGCGCTTGCGGATGAAACACGCTATGCCCTGCAAGACGCAAAACCCCGCGGTACGTTCCGCCTCGGCGCGATGGAAAGCACGGCCGCTGTCAGGCTGCCGGGACTGCTCAGCGAATACCACCGGCGGCATCCGGGGGTCGTTCTGGAGCTTCGCACCGGCAATCCGGAGGTTCTCGCGAGCGCCATTCTCGCCGGCGATCTCGATGCAGCGCTTGTTGCCGAACCTATCGCCGATGAGCCCTTTGAGAAGGTGCTCGCCTTCGAGGAGGAGTTGGTGATTATTGCGGCTGCCAATCATCCGCCGATCGTCAAGAAAGGCAGCAACCTGCCACGTACCATCATCGTCTTCGAACACGGATGCCCGCATCGCAAGCGGCTTGAAGACTGGTACGCAAGGCGAAACGAAATGCCGGTGCGCATGATCGAGCTGGCGTCGTATCACGCAATGCTGGGCTGTGTCGTTGCGGGCATGGGCGTCGCGCTGATCCCCAAAAGCGTTCTGACCACTTTTCCGGACAGAAGGCTGTTGAGCGTCCACCCGTTGGGACGAACGGAGAATCGGGCGTGGACTGTGCTCATCTGGCGCAGGGAAGCGGGCTCCGCGAACATTCAGGCCTTGAAGGAGATGTTGCAGAGCTCCCGGTTGGCGGGTCACCGGCAAGTGCGGACCGCTCGGGCTGTGTGAGGCGCTACTTCCCCGAAAACTGCGGCTTGCGCTTCTCCATGAAGGCCTGCCGGCCCTCGCGGAAATCGGCACTGTCCATGCAGGCATTGCCGATCGCCTTGATCGCGTCCATGTCGCGGCCGCTTTCATCCTTCAGCACTTGCGAGATGGTAAGCTTGGCCGCCTTGATCGCGAGCGGGGCGTTCTCGGAGATCGTCTGCGCGATTGTCATCGTCTCACCCCAGAGCTCATCGATGGGGAACACGCGCTCGACCAACCCGATGCGCAGCGCCTCAGTGGAATCGATGCGCATGCCCGTGTACATCAGGAGCCGCGCCCAGGACGGTCCGACCAGCGACACCAGGTGTTTCAATCCATCATAGCCGTAGGCGATGCCGAGTTTCGCCGCGGGAATGCCGAACTGGCTGCCATGGGAGGCGATGCGGATGTCGGCGAGCATCGCGACCTGCATGCCGCCGCCGAGGCAAAAGCCCTCGATGCAGGCAATCGTCGGCTTGGGATAGTCGGCGAGCAGCGCGCGCTGGGCGGCGCTGCGTTTTGCATATTCCTCGGACGCGGCGGCGTTATGGCGTGTCTTCTCGAACTGGCTGATATCGGCGCCCGATACGAACGCCTTGCCGCCGGCGCCGCGCAGGATCACGATGCGTACGGCAGCGTCGTCGCGCAGGCTCGCCAGCGCCTCGCCAAATCCCTCCCACATCTCCAGCGACATCGCGTTGCGCTTGTCGGGATTGTTGAAGGTAATCACGCCGACGCCACTGGCTGTGTGCTTGAGGATCTTGCCGCTGGCGTAAGGTGTTTCGGTCGTGCTGGAAATATCAGGCATCGCGTGCTCGCTTGTCGTAGGCCGGGCGCAATGTGCGGCCGGGGCAGGGCCCGGGTCAACCGCGGCAGGGGATGCGGCTTTGCATCCGCCTGTCCCGCGATTGCATGGCGTTATTTATTGAGCATGATCTTTTCGGAGAACCGCTGCGCGCTTTTCGGGGGCATGCCCCTAGCGCACCATGTGCGCGGTGAGCGGATGGCTGCCGGCATTGCTGAAGAACGCCGCCTCTTCGGCGATCGCCTCCAGGAGCTGCTCGTCCTGGTTATAGACGTCGTTGCGGAAGTGCCGTTCTGCTGGCGCACGGTGAAATTCGGCGTGTGCGTGCCCGACCGGTCGACCGGATGCGGATTGATCGGATTGTCGTGGGCGTCGAGCACCTCCATGTGCATGCCCGACGAATAGGTCGTGCTGATTCGAGAAATCGGCGGCAGGCTAGCGCCTCCCGGTTGCGGCCCCTTAAGCACGGCGCATCGCGAGCCCCGCGTGTCGGACGCGCGGTCTCTGGATTGGGTCGCGACAGGTCGGAATGGATTCGCGATAACCGCGGGCGGGGGCGACACAAACGTCAACAAAAAGGGGCGGTCATGCCGCCCCGAAAAAGACCGCGCACGAGCGCGCCGGGTCTCGTCCAATCCGGCCGCGCCCCCGTGACGCGGCGGATTGAACATCGGCCGGAAAGGCGCGAACGCCGATCGGCTCAGGCTTCGTTCGCTGCGATCGATTCCATCAGCGAGACAAGCTGACGCTGCACCGTCTGGTCCTTGATCTTGCTGTAGGCGCGCAGCAGGCGGAGGCTGAAGGCCGAGTCCAGGAACAGCAGGCTCTCGACTTCGCGCGCCTTGTTGTCGCCGTCGTAGAAGAAGGTCACGGGCACGTCGAGGGAGGTGGCGATCTGCTGAAGCCGAGCCGCGCCGACGCGATTGACGCCCTTCTCGTATTTTTGGACCTGCTGGAAGCTCACGCCGAGCTTGTCGCCGAGCTCAGCCTGCGAGATCTTCATCTCGACGCGCCGCAGACGGATCCGTTTGCCCAGCTCAATGTCCGGCTTGCCGGCACTGCGCTGCTTCATTCTCTTCGCCGCTGTCTTCATCTTTTTTCTCATCGGTCTTCGGTTGAAAACCCCCCGAAGAGCTGGGTCAGGGGTTCGCCCATATACTCGTCCTTGAATTCATGCGGGTGCACGAACTCTTCCTTAAACCACGGGAAACGCGCCGGATTGAAGGCTTCGATCAGCCAGTCAATCATGTGCCGCACTCTCGGTATCCGACCGCTACCGGGATGGTAGGACAACCAGATATCCAGCGGTCTGTTCAGCTCGACCTCCAGTGGAATCAACTTCCCGCCAAGCGCAATGGCGTAGCTCGGAAACACGCCGATTCCGGCGCCATTCGCGACCGCCCAGTAGTTGGCGCTTGAGACGTTGGTCTTCATGACCAGAAGGTCACGTTCCGGAACGCCGGGGAAGAAGCTCTCGAAAGTTTCCTTGGCGGCAAGCTGGTCGGCGAATTGCAGCACCAGGCGGTGCTTGATCAACTCCATCGCCGAGCGCGGCGCGCCATGTTTTGCAATGTATTTCTCGGAGGCCCAGAACATCAGATGCATGCGCCCGAGCCGCACCATCTTGACGTCGAGCGCCGAAGGTCGCGACAGGTGGATGGCGACGTCGGCCTCGTGGCGGGAGACGTCGGCCGAGCGCATCGCGCAATGCAGATCGACCAGGATCTTCGGATAGGCCTGCTGGAATTCGACCAGCCGCGGCGCGAGCCAGAACGTGCCGAGTCCCTCGGTCACGGCGACGCGGACCTCGCCGGACAGGGCATTCGCCGTCGAATCGCTGGTGCGCAGCACGTCGAACGCAGCCGCCTCCATCCGCTCGACGGCAGAGACCACCAGCGCGCCTTCGTCGGTCAGATGAGTGCCGTGGACGTCGCGGGTGAACAGGGTGGTGCCGGTCTGGCGTTCGAAATCATCGATCCGGCGGCGGACGGCGTTGATCGACAGCGACAGGCGCTCGGCCGCCGAGCGGAAACTTCCGCATCGTACGACTTCCAGGAAAATGCGCGCCGCATCCCAGTCCGAGAGGCCGCTGATGTTTATCTTTGGGCGTTCCTCCAGTGGAACGCCCCTTTCCGCCAAGGAGTGCATACAAGTCCCTTCAGGTCGCTAAACTGGCAGAATATGGGGCAAACCACAACCACGGCGGGTTGGGGAACGACGAGTTTTGAACGTCATCCTTACTGTGTCGCGGGTGGTATTTGAGTGCTGCCAAGGGGCAGCGAACAAGGGCCGGGAATCGGGCGGACTATCGCCCGTATGAGGGGTGTGACGTGAGTTCCGTTGCGAGCCGCGACATGGCTGCGGGATTGTCGGCGTTGTCCGCAATGGATGTCCTTGCGCGAGAGCCGATGCCGCCTTCTGCGATGGATCAATCGCAGCACGCCAGGCGTTTTAAGCCTGAGCATTTTGACGACAGCCGACACACCGGCGCGATGTTCGCCGGAACCGCGGTTTCAACGCCAAAACACACTGAAATCCTATTCGGAGGCGCAATGGCCTCGTGTTATCGTCGGTACTCCATGGGGGCCGCGGGAATCGTCGTCATTACGTCTCACGGGCCGAATTAACGGAAAGAACGCCGGTGTCGCCATTCAGACGAACAGTTGCAGTCGGTGCTGGAAACACTCGAAGCGTGCCGCAGGGTGCTCAACGAGAGCAACAACCGTGAGTCAGCCGAGCTGCTGTCCATTGTCATTCTGGACGTGCGGATGAAACTCAAAGGAATTGACAGCGCCGATCTCAAGGCGCTGTGCGACGAAATGCTGCGGAGCGCTGCAGGCGAACCGCTGCCCCCTTCCAAGCAGACGCAGGACCAGCCCCGGCGTCCGCTGCTCCGCGTGGTGAAGTAGCCGCGCCGCCGAATCTCGCTTTTTGGCGAGATTTGTGCGTGTCCCGATGCCGCATCTGTGATTGCAGACGGCATCGGGAGGAGCCCTGGTTTTGTGCGCCTCTGTTGCGCATTCGCTGGCATCGGCTACACCAGAGCCGGTTCGGCTCCGGGCCGCGCGCATTCCCCGCGCGCCGCGCCGGCGCCTGAGATGGCTCCGACTGCACCATGCAAAATGTTTCGATCCCGGCGGCGCTGATTGCCGGCCTCGTCAGCTTCCTATCCCCTTGCGTCCTGCCGCTGGTTCCGCCCTATCTGATCTATCTGACGGGCGCCACGATCGAGCACGTCGAGAGCGACGAGCCGGCATCGGCCTCCAAGCGCGCGATCATGATGGCGGCGCTGCTTTTCGTGCTCGGTTTCTCGACGGTGTTCGTGGCGCTCGGCGCCAGTGCCTCGCTGATCGGGGGCCTGATCCGCGCCTGGTCGGCCGAGCTCTCGATCCTGGCCGGCATCGTCATCATCGTCATGGGCCTGCACTTCCTGGGCCTGACGCGCATCGGCCTGTTGATGCGCGAGGGACGCTTGACTGCGCCCAAGCCCGTCGGCCTCTGGGGCGCCTATGTGATGGGGCTCGCCTTCGCATTCGGCTGGACGCCCTGCATCGGCCCGATCCTCGCTGCGATCCTCTCTGTCGCCGCGGCGGAAGCGACGGTGACCAAGGGCGCGGGCCTGCTCGCGGTCTATTCGGCCGGCCTCGGCATTCCCTTCCTGATCGCCGCGTTGATGATCGAGCAGTTCTCAAAACTGTTCGCGCGCATGAAGGGCCAGCTCGCCAATGTCGAGCGCGCCATGGGCGTCTTGATGGTGATCACCGGCATCGGCTTTCTCACCGGCACAGTCTCGAATGTCAGCATCTGGCTGCTGGAGACATTTCCGGCTCTGCAGACGATCGGGTAGATCGAGCGTGTTCATCGCGGTGGCTTCCGGAATAAAGCAAAAGCCGCGTGGCTTGTTCGCATCCTGATGCATCGAAAAGGCTTGTGGCGATGTCGCTCCGATCGTGGGAGTGAGATCACATCGGCGTAACGGGCGAGATGTCCATAGGTTGACACCGACGATGTCCGTGCACTGAACTTGACCTTGTCGAACCGTCCCGCACGGCCGGCCCATCTTTGGCTCCGCATAGGATGCAAAAAGAGCCCCGCCAGAGGCAGGGCTCTTGGGTGTCTTGCCGGCCGGTTTATTTCTGAGACGGCTGGCCCGACGTCGAAGGCGACGGCGCATTGTTCTGGTTGGTTTGCCCAGACTGCGTATTCTGGTTGGTGCTGGGCTGATTGGTGGACTGATTGTTGCTCTGGGCCGGAGCCTGGCCGGTCGTCTCGCCCGAAGGCTGTCGTGTGCCAGCCTGGCCCGATGTCGTCGATTGGTTCTGCTGAGCCTGGCCGGTTGTGGATGGCTGGTTCTGCGGAGCCTGTCCCGTGGTCTGGTTTTGCTGCGCCGGCGCGTTGGTCTGGTTGTTGCTTTGCCCGGTCGTGTTCTGAGGCGTCGACTGGCCAGTCTGCCCCTGACCCACCGACGTCGATTGGCCCTGCGTGGCGCTGATCTTGTTCGACACGCCAAGCGCAGCGACCGTGCGGGAATCGATCGAGCCAGTGGTCTGGAAACCTTCCTGTCTCTGGAAAGTCATTAGTGCGCTACGCGTATCGGATCCCAGGATGCCGTCTGCTTTGCCAGACAACAGGCCACGTTCGATCAGAACCTGCTGAACAACGCGGATCTCGTCGGGGCTGAGATCCAGCGCAGCAACGCTGCCACCGCCACCGGTCGACCTGCCATGCTGCGCATAGTGCGTCCGCGGGCCGGCGGGAATAACGTCAACAATCCTGCGGCCACGGTCGGTGACGACGATCTCGTCGTTCACGACGAAGAAGCTGTCGTCGCGATAGTCCGGATAGACGTCGATCAGCGCGGGGTAATCCGAGATCGAGACCACGGAGATGTTGCGTGGTACGACCACGCCGGCATTGACCCGGAAATTGATGGAATTTTCGTTGACCCGCACGCGTTCCACATTGCGTGAGCTCAGCACCGACTGCTGCAGCCTTGTTTGCTGCTGTGCGTTCAGCTGCACGCGGCCGGACATGCTCTGGGTGTTCCCGGCGTCGGGCTGCGCCTGAGCGTTGGCCTGTCCTTGCGTGTTGGCGCCGGTCGTCGTGCCCTGACCCTGCTGTGCACTCCGGCCTTGGGCGTTGCTGTTGGCGCCTGTGGTTGTGGTGCCCTGATCCTGTTCGTTCTTGCCTTGGGCGCTGCTCTTGGTGTTCGCGCCGGTGGTTGTCGTGTTCTGACCCTGCGCATTCTTGCCTTGGGCATTGTCCTTGGTATTTGCGCCTGTGGTCGTGCTCTTGTTGCGTTCCGCGCCTTGTGACTGGCGCGTGCTATCGCGCTCGCTACGGCTCTGTCCGACGGTCTGGTCCTTCAGTCCGCTCTTGTCGTTAGCGGACTTCGACTGACGCGCATTTTCACCATCGCTACCGCTCTGACCGACCGTCTGGTCCCTGCCATGCTTCTCGTATTTGGATTGGGCCGCACGTGCTTTGTCGCGGTCGCCGCCTTGACCGACCGTCTGCCGCTCGCTGTTGCCGGCCTTTTCCGCGGCTCGGCTGCTATCGCGCGCCGCGGAAGGACCCTCGGTCCGACCGCCTGCGCGGTTCTGCGTCATTCCTTCGCCATGGGATGCGCCACCTGCGCCCTGCGACATCGAACCGGCGGACCGGCCGTGTTCCGCAGCACCTTCGCTGGCTGCGCCACCGGCGCTCGTTCCGCTTCCGCCTCCGCCAGCGCTCATTCCGCCGCCGGCACCTTCGCGTATGCCTTGCGCCGACGCCAGGCTGACGCCGGCGAACAGCACTGCTGTTGTCAGCAGGAGCTTGTTCTTCCTCGTGTTCATCTGAACCTCCTTGGTTTGCTTCGTCGCATTTCCCGACGCATGTACATTCGAACGCCAGCTGGACGATCCGTCGCGATCGCGCGCGTTGGACCCTTCAGATCGAGCGGAAGGCGTCGACCTCCGGTCTCGATGGCCCGGCGCTCCACGCTGGCCTTGCTGCGGCCCTCACGTCACCAGTGATGATACCAGCGATGGTGATAGAAGTGCCGCCGTGGGAACGGTCCGCCATAGTACGCATAGGCTGGGCGCACGACTCGGCGATACCGGTAGCCGTAATAGGCCGGAGCGTACCCGCTTCCGTAGTAGGTCGTGGTGTAGCCGCCCCAGCGATATGGTGCGTAGCCGCCGTAATATGCCGGTGCGTAGCCACCATAATAGCCAGGGTATCCGTAGTAGCCATAGCCAGGGCCATAGGCGTAGGCGGACGAGGCGAGGCCACCGAACACGGCACCTGCGATCAATCCGCCCGCCAGCGCCGGACCGAAACCGCCGCCCCAGCGGGCTTCCGCCGGCGTCGGCGCTGCTACGGCGCTCGCGCCGAGGGCGCCGACGGTTGCCAGAACAAGCGCAGTCTTTGTCATCTGCGTGGGCTCCTTCGTTAGTGTTTCGATGTCGGCCCAACATCAACGAAAGGCAAAAGTTGCAAGCGCGAGCCCGCGAGCGACAGGAATCATGAAGATAAACGAGCGTTCATCTCGATGAACCTGCGCGCGCCGATGACGGCCGCCTCATGACTGGTCGCGCTGATCGAAGATCAATACCCCCGCTCTGTTCCGCGGCCGCGCGTGGAACGCATCATCCAGCGCGAGTGCTCTCCTCGGGATGCGACGGTTTGGCGCACTCGCGGCCCTCAATGGAACGGCGATGCAGTCGCGGGTCTACTTTGGCGAAAGGGAACGCGTAGTCATGTTCCATTTCCGCATCGAGCGCGGCGATTTCAATACGCGCTTAATTCGCTGCGAAATGCGCAAGCGCCTTGCGATCGATCTCGATCCCAAGGCCCGGGCCGTCCGGGACACGCACGATGCCTTTCTCGTGCTCGATCGGCTCTTTCAAAATCGCCTGCCGGATCGGATGTTCGGTCCGGTCGAATTCGAGCATCGGCTCGAGCGGTGACAGCGAACTCGGCGTGTGCGAGGGCAGCACGGCGAGGAGCTGAAGCGAGGCGGCGATCGCGATGCCGGTGCCCCAGACATGCGGATTGTAGCGGATGCCGAAGGCCTCGCTCATGTCGGCGATCTTCTTGCATTCGGTGAGGCCGCCGGCCGCGCAGGTGTCGGGTTGGGCGATATCGAGCGCATGGGCGGCGAACAGGTCGCGAAAACCGAAGCGCGTGAATTCGCACTCGCCGCCGGCGATCGGAATGGTAAGTGCGGATTTCACCGCGCGATAGCCCGCGACGTCCTCGGGCGGCACCGGCTCCTCGAACCATCCGATATCATAGCGCTCGATCATGCGGCCGAGCCGGATCGCAGCGACCGCGTCATAGGCGTGGTTCGCATCGACCATCAGCGCAACATCGGGACCGATCGCCTCGCGCACCGCGCAGGTGACCGCGGCATCCTCCGCGATCCCGAAGCCGACCTTCAGCTTCACGGCGCGGAATCCCTCGGCGGCATAGCCGGCCGCTTCTTCCGGCAAATATTTGCGCGGATCGCCCGATTTGCACCGGTACAGGCCGGTCGCATAGGCCGGCACCTCCTTGCGCGCGGCGCCGCCGAGAAGCTGGTGCGCGGGCACGCCAAAATGCTTGCCCTTGATGTCCCATAACGCGATATCGATGCCGCTCAACCCCTGAATCACGACCCCCTTTCTGGCCGTGATCGCGCAAGCGAGCGTACACAGTCTGCCATAGCACGTCGGTCCGCAGCGGATCCTCGCCGATCAGCCACGGCGCGACATTCTGAACCACCGCCGCCGTGATCCGTGCCGGGCCGTAGCATTCACCCCAGCCGACAAGTCCGTCATCGGTCTCGATCTCGACCAGCATCGCGGTACGCGTGTCGTACCAGGCGCGCGAGTAAGCGAAGGGCTGCGAGAGCTTTGCCTCGAGAATGTGTGTGCGCACATTGGTGATTTTCATCGGCGCTGCCTCCCGTTCACCGCGTTTCGTCCAGCGTGCAAATCACCGTGCAGACGACACCGCGCGGCAGGAAGTCGATGGTCGCCTCGCCGCCGAGCTGGTCGCGCGCACTGCGCTCGATCAGGCGCGAGCCGAAGCCGCGCTGCACCGGCGCCGTCACCGGCGGTCCGCCGATCTCGGTCCAGATCAGGCGCAGCCGCGGCTTCGGCGCATCGGCGATGACTTCCCATTCCAGCGTCACCCGGCCGGTCTCGTTGGATAGCGCGCCGTACTTTGCGGCATTGGTGGCGATCTCGTGCACGATCATCGACAGCACCACGGCGAGCCGTGGCGACAGCGGCACCGCGGGTCCGGCCATGCGGATGCGTTCGGGATTGTTCAGCAGGAACGGCTGTAGCGCGCGGGCGATCACGTGCCGCAGCTCGGACCCCGCCCATTTCTCCTGGCTCAGCAAATTATGCGCTTCGGCCAGCGCGCCAAGCCGGCCCTCGAACTTCGTCCGCTCGTCCCGGCTTGAACTTCGGAATGTCTGCACCGCGATCGCCTGCATCAAGGCCAGCGTGTTCTTGACGCGGTGGTTAAGCTCATCGATCAGAAGATCGTGCAGCATCTCGCCGCGCGCGATCGTGGTCGCCATCCGGACCGCGAAGGTCAGGCCGGTCAGCAGCAGGATGCCGCCGATCAGGCTGGTGATCGCGATGTTGCGCCAGAGCGGAGCGATCAGCGAGCTCTCGGCGACGCCGGCGGCGACCGTCCATCCGGTCAGCTGCGACCGCGTGTAGGCTCCGGCCAGGGCGACGCCGTCGAGCGACACTGCCGGAAGCGATGCCTCGCTGCTGCGGAACATCTCGGCGTAGAGCGAGGGCGAAGCGCGCTTGCCGACGGTTTCGCTGGGGTTCGGCGCGCGCGCGAATACGATCCCCTTGTTGTCGAGCAGCGACACCGTCCAAAGCTTGTCGGGCTGCTGCTTCTCCACCAGATCCTGGAAGATGCTGATCGGCGGGCTGAAACAGAGGTCGTAGATCACCTCGCCGTTGCGAAACACTGGGACCTCGACGGTGAGCACCTGTCGCCCATTGATCGCGCCGGTGAACAGGTCGGAATATTGCCGCGACCTGGTCGCAAATACCTTCTCGATGATCTCGATATGACCGCGTGGCGGCAGGCTTGCAGTGTCCTCCGTTGCCGAGGAGAACAGCAGCCGGCCGTTGCGATCGGAGATCAGCACGGAGGCCGCCCTTGCCGTATTGGTCGACGAAGCCGAGCGCGATGCGGCGGAAGTTCTGGAAGTCGTCGTTGCGCAGCGAATTCGTCAGCGCAAGGACCTGCAAGCCGCCGGTCATCCGCTGCACCTCGGAGTCCAGCACGAGGCGCATGCTGCGTACGTTCTCCAGCACGCGGCGGGTCGCGTCGTTCCGGTCCTGCTTGTAATTGTAGACGGCAATACCGACCGCAAAGACGATCAGCGGCAACATCGTTCCCGTGACCAGAAGAGCGAGCCGGACCGGCAGGGTGAGCTTTGACAAAACGCGGGCGTCCCGGTTCCGGTGCAGCGGCGCCGGATTATGATTTTGGGGGGACCATACGGGTGGGACTTGCGCTGCGCCACGATTTTCGCGTTCGGCGGGCCGTTGAAAGATGAGTTATTGCAGCGCAGCCGGGGACGCCTGCGCATCAGCTCATGTTGATCGCGGTCAGCAGCAGACACATGGCGTAGGCGGCCGCCTTGCGTCACGCCTTGATCAGTCGATTTCCTGAACGACCGTGCGCGAAGCGGGATCCACCAGCATCACGCGATCGCCGGTATAGACATAGCGATACTTGGTGAGGGAGGGACCCCAATCCGTCGGAACCGGCTCGAGCTCGACCTCGCTCGGCACCGTCGCGCCGACGATGATTTTTTCCTTCGTCGTGACCGGGCGAACGCGGTGTTCGGTGACGTAGGATTGGATCCTGGTTCGGTATTGCGGCTCGATCTGAACCGCTGTCGCGTGCCCGGTTCCGGTGGTCACCACGGTGGATTGCGCGAAAGCGCCGGTCGTCATCAGGATGGCCGCGGCGGATAGCAAAAACAGCTTCTTCATATTGTCCTCCACGTAAGACCAAGCGCCGCACCAACATTCCACCGCAGGCACCGTTCCCCGAAGTCAGGAACAAAGTGCCATTTTTTCCCGTTGTTCGGATCGACCGGACCGACATGCCCGGCAACTGGAGGAGGAAGATCATGAACACGAAGCTTGCGACTGCGGCATTGATGATTGCCGCATTCTCCCTGCCGGCGTTCGCGGCCAACGAGTTCTACGTCGTGCAGGACGTCAAGACCAAGAAGTGCACCATCGTCGACAAGAAGCCGACGGACACGTCGATGACCGTCGTCAGCCCGTCGGGCACCATCTACAAGTCGCGCACCGAGGCTGAAAGCGGCATGAAGACCGTCAAGGTCTGCACGTCCAACTGAGGAGGATGACACAATGCCCGTTCTGATTCTGTGGGCCGTGCCGGCCGTGCTGGTGATCGGCGGCGGCATCTATCTGATTGGCCATTTGCACTAAAGTGCTGTGGAAGGCGAGCGGGTCTGTGCGTGCAGCGCACAGGTCCGCAAGCCCTCTGTCTGATACGAGAAGGAGAAGGGCTCCCCTCAGCCCGCCACACGTCGGCAGGAGCGCAAGTTGCAGTGCAACAGCTCGCGCAAGGGGTGGCCCTGCGACGAAGAGGACCTCCCGCGCACGCGAAATGACTTCCGTCCCGCCGACGTTTTCCATACGCTTCCCTCTCGCAAGCCGTATACCGGCTGCGCTCACGGCCCGGCGACAGGGCCGGAGTATCAAAGGGAGGGGAGACGATGAAGCGAAGATCATTTCTCGCTGGGCTCGGCGCGACCACTGCGGCGGCTGCGATGGGCATGCCGTCGATCATCAGGGCACAGTCGCCGATCACGCTGAACGGCGCGGTCCAGTTCAACGACGACCACGCCTTCAACCGGGCACTGCTCCGGTTCGAAGAGCTGGTCAAGAAGTACTACGGCAAGCCCGTCAACTTCACGCTGCACAGGAATTCCTCGCTCGGTCTCGAAAAACAGTATTTCGAGTACATGTCGCAGGGCAAAGCCGTCGATTACGGCATCGTCTCGCCGGCTCACATGTCGACCTTCGCCAAGGCGGCCCCGTTCATCGACGCGCCCTTCCTGTTCAAGGGCATCGAGCACATGAACAAGGTCGTCGAAGCCAATATCCTGGCGCCGATCGCCGACGAAGTCGCGGCCAAGGCCGAGGTCGTTCTGATCGGTTATTCCGGCGGTGGCATCCGCAACATTTTCGCCAACAAGCCGCTCAAGACTCTCGCCGACCTCAAGAGCCTGAAGGTGCGCGTACAAGGCGCGCCGATCTGGTCGAAGACCTTTGCGGCCGTGGGCATGAGCCCGACGGTGATCGCCTATAACGAAATCTACAACGCGATCCAGAACGGCGTGATATCGGCCGGCGAGAACGAAGCGGCCGGCGTCGAGGCGATGAAGTTCTACGAAGTGGCCCCGCATCTCAACCTGACCCAGCACGCCGTGTCGATCCGGCCGATCTGCTTCTCGGTAAAGACGCTGAAGACCTTGCCCAAGGACTTGCAGGACGCGATCATGAAGGCCGGCAAGGAGGCCGGCGATTACGGCCGTCAGGTGGAGTCGAGCGAAGAGGTCGTCAAGCTCGACGCGCTGGAGAAGGCAGGCAAGCTCAAGCGCGTTCCCTTCGAAGAGCGGGACGCCATGAAGAAGCTCGCCGACCCCGTGATGGCCACCTACGCCAAGGAAATCGGCGCGGAAGGCATTTTCGAGAAGATCAACGTCGTCTGAGAACTGTCGCCGCCCACGCGACAGGACGTCGGGGCAAGCCAGACGACTTGCCCCGTTGCGTGATTGTGATCCCCGGAGTCTTGATGACTGAAATATCGATGCCACCGAACCCGTCGCTATGGCGCCGAGCGACGGCGGCCTATGCAAAATTGCTGGAAATCCTGCTCGCCGCCTCGGTCGGCATTCTGGTCATTCCGGTCACGTTGCAGATCATCTCGCGCTACACGCCTTTGATTCCGTCCTACATCTGGACTGAGGAGATGGCGCGGTTCATGTTCATCTGGACGATCATGATCGGCGCCATGGTCGGCATAAGAGAGTCGCAGCATTTTGAAGTCGATGTCTGGCCTGATCTGTCACGCCGAAGCGAAGCCATGGTGCGGATTCTCGCGCGGCTCGGCGTGCTGGCGCTGGCGCTGGTGTTCGTATCCGCCGGCATCGAGTTCACCCGCTTTGCCTGGAACAGAACTTCGGAGCTGGCCGATCTGCCGCTTTGGCTGATCCACGTCGCCTGGCCGATTGCCGGCGTGACCTGGATCGTGTTCGCCGGTGAACAGATTGTCGACGAGATGCGGATTCTGGTCGGGGCAAATCAATGAGCGGCAATGTTCTTTCTGCCGGACAGGCCGCGATGGTCCTGTTCGGTGCTTTCGTTGGCCTGCTCATCATACGCGTGCCGGTCGCCTTCGCGCTTGGCCTTGCCTGCGTGCCGATCCTGCTGATCGAGCCGCATCTGTCGCTGATGACGCTCGCGCAGGAAACCTTCAACGCCTACAATTCGTTTATCCTGCTGGCGGTGCCGTTCTTCCTGCTCACCGCCAATCTGATGAGCATCGGCGGCATCACCGACCGGCTGGTCGCGCTGTCCCGCTCGATGGTCGGGCACTGGCCGGGGTCGCTGGCGCAGATCAACGTCGTGCTGTCGGTGTTCTTTGCCGGCATCTCCGGCTCCTCCACCGCGGACGCGGCGAGCCAGTCCAAGATCTTCATCGATGCCCAGACCAAGGAGGGTTACGACCTCTCGTTCTCCATCGCCATCACCGCGGTCTCGGCCGTGCTCGCCGTCATCATCCCGCCCTCGATCCTGATGATCGTGTGGGGCGGGCTGATCTCAACCTCGATCGCCGCGATGTACCTGGCGGGGATCGTGCCGGGATTGCTGATCGCCGGCGCGCAGATGGCGACAGTGCATGTCTATGCCGTGCGCCGCGGCTATCCGACCTATCCGAAGGACACCTGGAGGGAGATGTGCTGCGCCATCTGGCGCTCGATACCGGCGCTGATGACGCCGTTCATCATTGTCGGCGGCATCCTGCTGGGGTGGTTCACCGCGACCGAATCCGCCTGCGTCGCGGTGCTTTATTCCGTAGCGCTGTCGACATTCTTTTACCGTGAAACCGGCGCGCGCGAACTCTACAGGGCGTTGCTCGACACCGGGCGCCTGGCCGGCGTCGCGCTCTTCTGCGTGGGCACCGCGAGCGCGTTCGGCTGGCTGTTGGCTTATTACAGGATCCCGCAGGAACTGCTGGCCAACGTCTCGACCTGGGGCATGGGTGCGATCGGGGCCGGCTTCTTCATCGCGTTCTGCTTTCTGGTGGTGGGCTGTTTTCTCGACGCCATTCCGGCGATCATCATCGTCGGTACTGTGCTGGAGCCGCTCGCCAGGTCCGTAGACCTCCATCCGGTCCAGTTCGCGATTATTTCCATTATATCGCTCGCCTTCGGGCTGGTGACGCCACCCTATGGTTTATGTCTGATGATCGCCTGTTCGATCGCCGGCGTGCGGCTGCGTTATGCGCTGAAGGACACGGTGATCATGCTGATTCCGATGCTGCTCGTCCTGGCGGCAGTCATCGTCTGGCCAAGCGTGTCGCTGTTCCTGCCGCGTCTGATCGTGCCGGAGATGTTGAAATGAGCGGGGCGTGATCCCTGTTGGCCTAGAGATTGCTCTCGGTGATCGCGGCGTAGACCATGCTGCGCAGCTCGCGCCGGATCGGATAGGCACTCGACGGCAGCACTTGCGTCATGAAGATCGCAATCAGCTCCTCGGCCGGGTCGATCCAGAACGAGGTGGTGGCCGCGCCGCCCCAATTGTACTCGCCGGGGCTGCCGGCGATCAGCGTCTCGGCCGGCCGCATGGTCACGGCGAAGCCAAGGCCGAAGCCGATGCCGTTATAGGCAGCTTCGGAGAACAGGGAGCGCGACACTTCGGGCAGCGAACGGCCGCCCGGAATGTGATTGCTCGTCATCAACGCCATCGTCTTCGGCCCGATCAGCCTGACGCCGCCGAGCTCGCCGCCATTGAGCAACGCGCGGCAGAAGGTGAGATAGTCGGCAACTGTCGAGCAGAGGCCGCCGCCGCCGGAGATGAAGGAGGGCGGGACGAGGAACGAGCTCGTCGCCGGATCGTCCTGGAGCGTCAGGCCCTCGCGCCGCTGACCGGCATGAAAGGTCATGCCGCCACCCGGGTCGGCCGAGTAACAGGCGGCGAACCGGTGGGCCTTGGAAGCCGGCACGTGGAAATCAGTGTCGGTCATGCCGAGTGGATCGAGGATGCGTTGTTTCAGGAACTGCTCGAAGGGAATCCCGGAGATCTTGCCGACGAGGTAGCCGAGCACGTCGGTCGCGACCGAGTAGTTCCAGGCCTCGCCCGGCGAGAACTCCAGCGGGATTTTCGCGAGGCTCTCGATCATGGTCTGGAGCGTGCCTGACTTCTCGACCTCGCCGATCTTTTCAGTGCGGTAGGCGGCATCGACGTTGGAGCGCTGCTGGAAGCCGTAGGTGAGGCCGGCGGTGTGGCGCAGGAGGTCGACGATCAGCATCGGCCGCGACGGCGGCCGGGTCAGGAAGGCCGGCGCGTTGCCGGCGACGAACACGCCGAGATCCTTCCACTCCGGAATGTACTTGGCGACGGGCTCGTCGATCGCAACGAGGCCCTGCTCAACCAGCATCATGAAGGCGACGCTAGTGAGCGGCTTGGTCATGGAATAGATGCGGTAGATGGTGTCGTCCTTGACCGGCAGCTTGCGCTCGACGTCGGCAAAACCCTGAACCGAACTATGCGCAACCTTGCCGCGCCGATAGACCAGGAGATGCGTGCCCGGGAAGCGGCCGGCATCGATGTAGCGGCTCTTCAGATGCGCATCGACGCGGTCGAGCGCGACCTTGGACATACCGACGGATTCGGGCGAGGCGGGGGTAGGGGCGAGCATCAGTTCCTCCGGGCAGCTTTTCTGGGAAGGTTGATAGCCGAAATGGCAGCCCCATTCCAAGCGCGTTGCGCTTAACGCCGCCCGGCCTACTGGTGTAGTCTCCACCTTGGAACGCCTCCAGGGAGCCGCAAAGATCCCCATGGGCCCACGAGAAAATCGCAGGCAAACGCACCATGACCCAGTTCAACGAGACTGAACTCACCGAAGCCGTCGTCCGGAGCTTTGACCAGACACCCGACCCGCGCGCGAAATTCCTGCTCCAGGAATTGGTGAAGTCGCTGCACGATTACGTGAGCAAGACCGGCCTCACCTTCGAGGAATGGGAATACGCCATCGATTTCCTGACCCGCACCGGCCAGAAATGCACGGATACCCGCCAGGAATTCATCCTCCTGTCCGACGTGCTCGGCGTCTCCATGCTGGTCGACGCGGTCAACCACCGCGAGCGCGAGGGCGCCACCCAGACCACCGTGCTCGGGCCGTTCTATGTCGGCGAGCACAAGGTGACGGCGCACGGCACCGACATCTCTCCGAACAATCAAACCGGCGAACGGATGTTCGTGCAGAGCCGCGTCACCGATCTCAATGGCAAGCCGCTCGCGAATGTCCCCGTCGACGTCTGGCATGCCGATGATGACGGCTTCTACGATTCACAGAAGCCGAACTATGAGGAGGTCGGCGCCTCCGCGCGGGCGCGTTTCATCACGGATAGCGACGGCCGCTTCTTCTTCCGCACCATCTTGCCGTGCAGCTACCCGATCCCGACCGATGGCCCGGTCGGCGAGATGATCGTGCAGACCAACCGCCACCCGATGCGGCCCGCGCACGTGCACTTCCTGGTCAATGCGAAAGGCTACGAGCCGCTGATCACCCATGTCTTCATGGACGGCGACAAATATCTGGATTCCGACGTGGTGTTCGGGGTCAAGGACGATCTCGTCGCCAAGGTCGAGCCGCGCAACGATCCGGCGATGCCCGACGGCTCCAAGGCAAGCGGGCAGTGGCACTTGATGAGCTACGAATTCCACCTCAAGCCGGGCGGCGGCATGGCGCCGAAGCCGCTGGGGACGAAGGCGGAGGAGCCGGCCTGACGGTCAGGCGCGAGCCGCGCGCGCCCGCCCCCCTCATCTCCCGATAAAGGCCGCCAGCTCGTCAGGCGTCCCCATGGGGAAGGCTTCCTTCATAAAGTCGAGGAAAGCGGATACGCGCGCGCTTAGGAGCCGGCGCGATGGATAGAGCGTCCATAACGCGATCTCTGGTCCGTCGATGTCGCCCCAATGCACCAGCGTGCCGGCAGCCAGATCGTGACTGACCAGTGACACCGGAAGGCGTGCGGCGCCGACGCCCGCCCGGACTGCATCGCGGACCATGACGAGCGATGACAGCCGAAGGACCGGATCAACCGCGATGCGCGATCTTCCGCTTGGCACCGTCACTTCCCAGCTTGTCAGCTGGTCGCCCGGTCCGCGCATGACAGCCGGCACAGCGATGCCGTCCTTCGGTCGTTTCAGGTCCGGGCTCGCCACGACCACCAGCCGATCGCGCAGGAAGATTCGTCCGACAAGGCTGTCATCTGGATCGGGATTGACCCGGATCACCAGATCATACCCCTCCTCCACCATGTCGACGGAGCGATCTTCCGTCGAGACCTCAAGACGGACCTGAGGATATCTGAGCGCGAACCCGGCCGCGAGTTTCCCCATCGCAGTCTGAGAGAACAGCAAAGGCGCGCTGATCCGCATCCTGCCTCGCGGGCTGTCCCCGCCCGAAGCGATCGCTGCCGCTGTCTCGTCGAGCTCGGTGAGCAATGCCCCCGTCCGCTCGTAAAGGGCGCGTCCTTCCTGGGTGAGTTTCACGGCGCGCGCGCCGCGCTCGAACAGGCGCAGGTCGAGCGCGGCTTCCAGCTCCGCGACCCGGCGGGAGAGGGTGGCTTTCGGACGCCCGGCGGCCCGTGCGGCGCGTCCGAACCCGCCGTGCCGGGCGACGAGATTGAAATCGGCGAGTGCGAGCAGGTCCATCGTTCCACCAGTGAGACGGTCTGTCTAGATATATCGTATATCGGTTTGAATGTGGATCACTAATTTCCCGGGTGTCTTCTGACCCAACCCGGAGTGATCCCCATGACCATCCTCGTTATCGGCGCAACCGGCACCATCGGCCGCAACGTCGTCGAACAACTCGTCAAGCGCGGCGCCGATGTCCGCGCTCTCGCCCGCGATTCCGCAAAGGCAAACCTGCCGGCAGGCGTCACGGTCGTGCAGGGCGACCTGCTCGACGTCGACTCGCTGCGCAGCGCGTTCAAGGGCGTCTCGACCCTGTTCTTGCTCAACGCTGTGGTCGCCGATGAATTCACGCAGGCGCTGATCGCGCTCAACGTGGCCCGCGAGGCCGGCGTCGAGCGCGTGGTCTACCTCTCGGTGATCCACAGCGATCGCTACGTGAATGTCCCGCACTTTGCCGGCAAGTTCGGCGTCGAGCGGATGATCGAGCAGATGGGCTTCAACGCCACCATCCTGCGCCCCGCCTACTTCATGAACAACGATCTCACGATCAAGGACGTGGTGACCGGATACGGCATCTATCCGATGCCGATCGGGAGCAGGGGGCTCGCCATGATCGATGCGCGCGACATCGGCGAGATCGCGGCCGTTGAGCTCATCCGTCGTGAGCGAGCCCGCAGCGCCGCTTGCGCTCGACCGCATCAATCTGGTCGGTCCCGAAACGCTGACCGGCGCGAAAGCCGCCGCCGTCTGGTCGGAGGTGCTGGGTCGCACGATCGCCTATCCCGGTGACGATACCGCCGGCTTCGAGAAGAATCTCCGGCAGTTCATGCCGAGCTGGATGGCCTACGACATGCGGCTGATGAGCGAGCGTTTCCTCACCGAGGGAATGGTCCCAGAGGCTGGCGACGTCGAGCGGCTGACCGCGCTGTTGGGGCGTCCCCTGCGCTCCTATCGCGACCTTGTCTCCGAGATCGCGGCCTTTGCCTGACGGCACGGGCACGTCCCATCGCGACAACGTGCCTGGCTACACCCTTGATCAGCGCGCGTGCAACATCGCAAGCAGGACCACGACGACGCAGGCGAGCGCCGCCGTGGTCAATTTCCAGAACATCAGCGGGCTGCGCTCCAGCAAGGGCGTGATCCGCGTGTCGAGATAGGCCGGATTGGGCGAGCGAAGCTCGAAGACGAATTCGGACAGATCCTCGTGCCGCTTGTAGGGATCCGGATGGAGCGCACGTCTGAGCGCGCCGTCGACCCAAGCAGGCACGTTGCTGTCGTCGTTGGCCGGGCGATATTTGAGCCTCCGCACGTCCGCCTTGCGCCGGATACTGGCGATTTGGGTGCCATAGGGAAGCTTTCCCGTCAGCATCTGGTAGCAGATCACGGCCAGCGAAAACATGTCGGAGCGCGACGAGCCGCCTTGCCCAAGAAAATATTCCGGCGCCGTGTACTGGACCGTTCCCAGAATTTCGTCGGCCTCGTCCTGCGGCGCGGCCTCCGCGACGCCTGCCACCCTGACTGATCCAAAGTCGATGATCTTCGCGGTCCCGGTCTTGTCGATCAGGATGTTGTCGGGCCTGAGGTCCTGATGCAGCATTTCCATGCGGTGGAAGGCGCGCAGGCCCGCGGCGATTTGCTCGACCAGTCCGCGGACGGTTTCGAGATCGGGGCGTGGATTGTCCGTCATCCATTGCCGCAAGGTCTGACCTTCGACGAATTCGGTGGCAACGTAGAGATAGCTGCGCCGTTTCGACTGCGACAACGGCTTCAGCACGTGCGGGCTGTCGATCCGGCGCGCGATCCACTCCTCCATCAGGAAGCGCTTCAAATAGGCGGCATTGTCGCGCAAATCGATCGACGGAAGCTTCAGCGCGACTGGCTCTTCGGTTACTGCGTCGACGGCAAGGTAGATGTGACTGCGGCTGCTGCCGTGGATTTCGCGGACGATCCTGTAGCCGTCGAAGATTGCCCGCGGCTCCGGCAGCGGGGGAAGCGGCAGTTGGGAGGTCTGGTTGAAGATGCCGGCTGGCTCGCGGTGCGGCACCGCATCGATGCGGAGGATCTGGACCGTGATGTTGTCGTCGCTGCCGCGCCGGTAGGCTTCCTGGACGATCGCTTTCGCCGCCCCATCGAGCCCGGCTGCATGCTCGCTGAGCGCGCTCGTGATGAAACGCGCGTCGACGAATTCATAGGCGCCGTCGGTCGCCAGCAGGAAAGTGTCGCCAGTCTCGATTTCGAAACTCTGGTAGTCGATCTCGAGCTGCGGATTGATGCCGAGCGCGCGGCCGAGATAGGTTTGCTCCGACGACACGATGATCCGGTGATCGTCGGTCAGCTGCTCGAGCGCCTTGCCGGCGACGCGATAGACGCGACAGTCGCCGACGTGGAAGATGTGAGCGGTGGTCGCCTTGATGACCATGGCGCTCAGGGTGCAGACATAGCCCTTGTCGCGGTCATAGGCATATTGGCTCTTGCGCGTCTGCGCGTGCAGCCAGGAATTGGTGGCATCCAGCACGCGGCGGGCGGAGGTCTTCACCGTCCAGGATTCCGACGTGCAGTAATAGTCCATCAGGAAGCTCTTGACCGCCGACTCGCTGGCGATCTGGCTCACCGTGCTGCTGGAGATGCCGTCGGCGAGGACGGCCGCAATGCCCTTCAGGCTGAGCATCGGCTCGTCCGGAACGAGGACGCCGTGAAAATCCTGGTTGATGGGCTTGCGACCCTTGTCGGAATGCTGGCCGACCGAGATATGAAGTCCGCGGGTCATTGTCATCACCGGCAAAGGGGAGCCTCACCCTGGTCGGACGAGGCTCCCCTGTCGAGACGTTTTCGATCAGGCCGCAACGCGGGTCGGCGCGGCCTTGCCGGCCTGCCGCTTCGGCTTGGTCATGACGTGCGTGGTGTAGAGGGTCATGCCAGTGAAGGCGAGGCCGCCGACGAGATTGCCGAGCACGGTCGGGATCTCGTTCCAGATCAGATAGTCCATGATCGAGAACTTCGCGTGCAGCATCAGGCCCGAGGGAAACAGGAACATGTTCACGACGGAATGCTCGAACACCATGTAGAAGAACAGCATGATGGGCATCCACATCGCGATGACCTTGCCGGGGACCGAGGTCGAGATCATGGCGCCGACGACGCCGGTCGAGACCATCCAGTTGCAGAGCATGCCGCGCATGAACAGGGTCGCCATGCCGGCGGCACCATGCGCGGCGTAGCCGAGCGTTCGGCCTTCGCCGATATTTCCGATGGCCGCGCCGACCTTGTCGGGCTCTTGCGTGAAACCGAACGTCGTGACGAAAGCCATCATGAAGGCGACGGTGAGGGCGCCGCCGAAGTTGCCGACGAAGACGAGGCCCCAGTTGCGCAGCACGCCGCCAAGCGTGACGCCGGGACGCTTGTCGATCAGGGCGAGCGGTGAGAGCACGAACACGCCGGTGAGCAGATCGAAGCCGAGCAGGTACAGCATGATGAAGCCGACCGGAAACAGCATCGCGCCGACCAGCGGCTGGCCGGTGTTGACGTTGATCGTGATGGCGAACCATGCGCCGAGCGTGAGGATGGCGCCGGCCATATAAGCGCGGATGATGGTATCCCGGGTGGACATGAATATCTTGGACTCGCCCGCATCCACCATCTTGGTGACGAATTCCGAAGGCGCGAGATACGACATCGATGGTTCCTTTTGCTTCGTAAAAGAGATCACGCCCTCCTGCGAGAGCGATTGGCCGCGGGCTGCCCGCCGCGCACGAGGGCTTGGAATGGTTTCGGAAGCCTTGGGAATCGCGTCACGACGACCGAGCCGGGAAGGGCCGCGAAGCAGTTGAGCTTCCTCGTTGCGGCCGCCAGAGGCTGCAACCATGCGGCAAAGCCGCAGTCTTCGTTGACGTGATGGAAGAAGCAATTTGCATGCCGGGGCCTGCAGCTTGAAAAGAGTTAGCGATATTAATTAGATACCATTGCCACGGTTCAGATTTCGACGCACTCCGTGGCCTTATGCTTGAGCCGCTGCATAGTATTTGTGCGCCGCACAAGGATTGAGCAGGTCGCAAATTTCACGTGCGGACTAAGCCTGCGACAAACTGGCGCGCTGCACATAACGTTATGAACTGGCGTCGCTTTTCGCTGCTTTGGGCTTGGCACGAAGCTTGAATAGTTCCCAGCCGACGCCATTGAAGCCGTCCCGCGAGACTTCTCATCCGATTTGTGACGCCACCAGACGGGGGGTTCCCTGTCGCGCGTTCGCATGGGCCTTTTTTGGGGTCACGGACGGACGGGCTGCTCGCGTGCACTGACGCAATCATTCTGCAACGACGCAAAGGACGACACCGCCAATGACCAAGCGCACCCGCCGGCCCTCGGAAACGATCGGCCTGAACCGCCGTCAATTGTTGAAGGCTGCCGGCTCGACCGTCGCACTCCTCGCCGCTGCCAAGCTGAATTTCCCCGCCGGCGCTTTCGCGCAGGACGCCGGCCCCGAGGTCAAGGGCGCCAAGCTCGGCTTCATCGCCCTCACCGACGCGACCCCGCTGTTCGTCGCGAAGGAGAAGGGCATCTTCGCCAAATACGGCATGCCCGATGTCGAGGTCCAGAAGCAGGCCTCCTGGGGCACCACGCGTGACAATCTCGTGCTCGGCTCCGAAGGCAATGGCATCGACGGCGCGCACATCTTGACCCCGATGCCGTATCTGATCTCGGCCGGCAAGGTGACGCAGAACAACCAGCCCACGCCGATGTACATTCTGGCGCGCCTGAACCTGAACGGTCAGTGCATCTCGGTCGCCAAGGAATATGCGGACCTCAAGGTCGGCATCAACACCGCGCCCTTCAAGACTGCGCTGGAGAAGAAGAAGGCCTCAGGAAAGTCCGTGAAGGCCGCGATGACCTTTCCCGGCGGCACCCATGATCTCTGGATCCGCTACTGGCTCGCTGCCGGCGGGATCGATCCTGACAAGGACATCGAGACCATCGTGGTGCCGCCGCCTCAGATGGTGGCCAATATGAAGGTCGGCACCATGGACTGCTTCTGCGTCTGTGAGCCCTGGAACCTCCAGCTGATCCACCAGGAGATCGGCTACACCGCGATCACCACCGGCGAGCTATGGGACAAGCATCCCGAAAAGTCGTTCGGCATGCGCGCGGCCTGGGTCGACAAATACCCGAAGGCGGCGAAGGCGCTGCTGATGGCGGTGATGGAAGCCCAGCAATGGTCGGAGAAGGCCGAGAACCGAGAGGAAGCCGCAGTGATCTGCGCCAAGCGCCAGTGGATCAACTGCCCGGTTGAGGACATCACCGATCGCATGAAAGGCAAGTTCGACTACGGCACCGGTCGCATCGTCGAAAATTCGCCGCAGCAGATGCGCTTCTGGAAGGACCATGCCTCCTATCCGTTCCAGAGCCATGATCTCTGGTTCCTCACCGAAGACATCCGCTGGGGCAAGTACGAGGCGAATTTCGACACCAAGGCGCTCATTGCCAAGGTCAACCGCGAGGACATGTGGCGCGATGCGGCCAAGACGCTGGGCGTCGCTACTGCCGATGTCCCGGCCTCCACCTCGCGCGGCAAGGAAACCTTCTTCGACGGCAAGGTGTTCGACCCCGAAAATCCGGCCGCCTATCTGAAGTCGCTCGCGATCAAGCGCGTCGAAGTCTGATGGAGCCTGCGGCTGCCGTGAGGCGGCCGCATCGTCTTGGAAAGCCGAGATTGGGAGCCGGAGAGATAGCGATGAACATGCCTGCCACGAAGATGGACATTGAGACCGCGACCACGACCGGCGCCGCCGCGCCGGTCGTCGCGATGACACCGAGGCGCCCGCGGCGCGGCGAGACCTACGCGCGGATGGCGCGGGAGACCGCCGTGCGCGTGATCCCGCCGCTCGTCGTGGTCGCGCTGCTGACATTGATATGGGAACTCGTCTGCCGTCGCGCCGGCTCGGCGCTGCCGCCACCGTCAAAAGTCTTCAAGGACACCAAGGAACTGATCCTCGATCCGTTCTTCGATCACGGCGGCATCGACAAGGGTCTGTTCTGGCATCTCTCAGCCAGTCTCCAGCGCGTCGCGCTCGGCTATTCGCTGTCCGCCATCGCGGGCATTGCGCTCGGCGTCCTGGTCGGCCAGTCGGTCTGGGCCATGCGCGGGCTCGATCCGTTGTTTCAGGTCTTGCGCACTATCCCGCCGCTCGCCTGGCTGCCGCTCTCCCTCGCGGCGTTCCGCGACGGCCAGCCCTCGGCGATCTTCGTCATCTTCATCACCTCGATCTGGCCGATCATCATCAACACCGCGGTCGGCGTCCGCAACATCCCGCAGGACTACCGCAACGTCGCCGCGGTGGTGCAGCTCAATCCGCTCGAGTTCTTCGCCAAGATCATGATCCCGGCCGCCGCGCCCTACATCTTCACGGGGCTTCGCATCGGCATCGGCTTGTCCTGGCTCGCGATCGTGGCCGCGGAAATGCTGATCGGCGGTGTCGGCATCGGCTTCTTCATCTGGGACGCCTGGAACTCCTCGCATATCAGCGAGATCATCCTGGCGCTGTTCTATGTCGGCATCATCGGCTTCGTGCTCGACCGTCTGATCGCGGGCGTCGGCAAGATCGTCACCCGCGGCACCGCGCCGAACTGAAGGGGAAAGCACATGACCGCCTATTTGAAGCTCGACCACATCGACAAGGTCTTCACCCGCGGCGCGGCCACGACCGAGGTGTTGAAGGAGATCAACCTGACGATCGAGAAGGGCGAATACGTCTCGATCATCGGTCATTCCGGTTGCGGCAAGTCGACCCTGCTCAACATCATCGCAGGATTGACCACCGCCACCACCGGCGGCGTACTGCTGGAGAACCGCGAGGTGAACTCGCCGGGTCCGGATCGCGCAGTGGTGTTCCAGAACCACAGCCTGCTTCCGTGGCTGACCGTGTACGAGAACGTCAGGCTCGGCGTCGACAAGGTCTTCGCCAAGACCAAGAAGCGCGCCGAACGCGACGCATGGGTCATGCACAATCTCAACCTCGTGCAGATGGCCCATGCCAAGGACAAGCGGCCCTCGGAAATCTCCGGCGGCATGAAGCAGCGCGTCGGCATTGCCCGCGCGCTTGCGATGGAGCCCAAGGTGCTGCTGCTCGACGAGCCGTTCGGCGCGCTCGACGCGCTGACCCGCGCGCACTTGCAGGACTCCGTGATGGCGCTGCATCAGAAGCTAGGCAACACCATCTTGATGATCACCCACGACGTCGACGAGGCCGTGCTGCTGTCCGACCGCATCGTCATGATGACGAACGGGCCGAGCGCGCGCATCGGCGAGGTGCTGGAGGTGCCGCTGGCGCGCCCGCGCAAGCGGCTCGAGCTCGCGACCAACGCCGCTTATCTGAAGTGCCGGCAGCGCGTGCTCGAATTCCTCTATGAGCGTCATCGCTTCGTCGAAGCCGCGTAAGCGCGTCGTTAACACATGCGTGGCCCGCACAAATAACAGACATCAAGCTCAATCCTTGTGCGCCGCACAAGGATTGAGCGAATCGCAAAATTTGCGTGCGAATGGAGCCCTGCAACAATTTCGGGCTGTTCGAATAAGTCTCTGAATTCCCTGTATTTACCGAATGCGCGTGGTTGGCACGGAAATTGAAATACCAACTGCGACGCCAACGACGACGTCCCTTAACATCATCAATCAGCATCGTGAACTCGCCACCGGGGCTTGGCCTCGGCGCGCGCCTCCTTGCCTGGAGGCAGAGCCTGCAACGACGCAGCGGTGAGCCTGAAAGGGATACTCAATGACGAAGAATCCAAACTGGATTTCAGACTGGCGCCCCGAAGATGAGGCGTTCTGGAATGCGACTGGCAAGACTATCGCGCGACGCAACCTGATCTGGTCGATCGTGGCCGAGCATATCGGCTTCTCGGTCTGGCTGATCTGGAGCATCGTCACCACCAAGCTGCCGCAAGCGGGCTTCCACTACACCACCGACCAGCTGTTCCAGCTCGTCGCGGTGCCCGGGCTGATCGGCGCGTTGATGCGCTTTCCCTACACTTTCGCGGTGACGACCTTCGGCGGCCGCAACTGGACCATCTTCAGTGCTGCGATCCTGTTCATTCCGACGCTCTCGCTGGCCTATTTCGTGGGCCAGCCCGATACGCCGTTCTGGCTGATGCTCCTGATTGCCTCGACCGCCGGCCTCGGCGGCGGCAATTTTGCGTCCAGCATGACCAACATCTCCTTCTTCTTTCCTGACCGGATGAAGGGTTGGGCGCTCGGACTGAATGCCGCCGGCGGCAATATCGGCGTCTCCAGCGTGCAGCTGTTGACCCCGATCCTGATGACGCTCGCCGTCATCAACCTGTTCCAGGCAACACCCGTCGACGGTGTCTTCCTGCAAAACGCCGGCCTGATGTGGGTGCTGCCGATCGCGATCGCGGTGTTCGGCGCGGTGTTCTTCATGAACAACCTGACCACGGCCAAGTCGTCGATCAGGAACCAGCTCGCAGTGGTCAAGCGCAAGCACACCTGGATCATGGCGTATCTCTATATCGGCACGTTCGGCTCGTTCATCGGCTACTCGGCTGCGTTTCCGCTGCTGATCAAGACGCAGTTTCCGCAAGTCACGATTGCGATCGCATTCCTGGGGCCGCTGGTCGGCTCGTTGTCGCGGCCGCTCGGCGGCTGGCTTGCCGACAAGATCGGTGGGTCGGTCATCACGTTCTGGAATTTCATCGTGATGGCAGGCGCCACGGTCGGCGTGCTCTACTTCGTCGGGCAGAAGGACTTTATCGGCTTCCTGTCGATGTTCCTGGTCCTGTTCGTGACGACGGGCATCGGCAACGGTTCGACCTACCGCATGATTCCCTCGATCTTCCGCGAGCAGAATCTGTTCAGGGTGCGCGGCAAGGGCGATGCGGAGCGCGCGGTCGCCTTGAAGACGGCGAGCATCGAGAGCGGTGCGGCGGTCGGATTCATCGGCGCGGTCGGCGCCGTCGGCGGCTATCTGATCCCGACCGGCTTCGGCAAGTCGATCGCGCTGACGGGAGGACCGCAGCTCGCGCTCGCGATCTATCTCGGTTTCTACGCCTCCTGCCTCGCGCTGACCTGGTGGTTCTATCTGCGTCGCAGCCCGCAGGGTGAAGGCGTGTCAAGCCTTGCCGGGGCGCGCGTGTAACACTTGGTACGAATCTCGCTTCTCTCCGTACGCGGGGAGAAGCATTGCCCGACAGTTTGATCATGAACCTGGTTCGCAACGGCGCGCACCAAGGCAAACCGAAACAGGCAGGAGAACATCATGACGCCAGAACAGATCACCCTCGTCCAGCAGAGCTTTGCCAAGGTCGCGCCGATTTCCGCGCAGGCCGCGATACTGTTCTACGATCGCCTGTTCGAGGTGGCGCCGTCGGTGCGCGCGATGTTTCCTGAGGACATGACCGAGCAGCGCAAGAAGCTGATGGGCATGCTCGCCGCCGTCGTCGGCGGCCTGTCGAACCTGGATTCGATTCTTCCCGCGGCCTCGGCGCTGGCGAAGCGGCACGTCGCTTACGGCGCCCAGGCCGAGCACTACCCCGTGGTCGGCGCGACCTTGCTGTGGACCCTGGAGAAGGGGCTCGGCGAAGCCTGGACGCCCGAACTCGCCAGCGCCTGGACCGACGCCTATGGCGTGCTGTCCGGCTACATGATTTCCGAGGCCTATGGCGCCCAGGCGCAGGCCGCCGAATAGGAGACGCCTTGTGAGTGAGCCACTCGTCATCGTCGGTAACGGTATGGCGGCCGCGCGCCTTGTCGACGAGCTCGCCAAGACCGCACTCGGCCGCTACGCGGTTGCCGTTATCGGCGATGAACCACGGCTCGCTTACAACCGCGTGCTGCTCTCCTCCGTGCTGGCCGGCGAGACCGGTTCGCACGAGATCGAGCTGAGACCTGCCGACTGGTGGCGCCATCGCGGCGTCACGGTGCGCTACGGCTATCGCGTCACCGAGATCGACACCGGCCGACGCGAGCTCAAGATCGAAGGCGAAGAGAGCATGGAATATTCCAAGCTCGTGCTCGCCATCGGCTCGACGCCGCTGCGGCTCAACGTGCCGGGCGCCGATCTCGCCGGCGTGCACACCTTCCGCGACACCCGCGATGTCGACCTGCTGCTGACGCTCGCTGCCGCCAGGAAGCGCGTCGTTGTGGTCGGCGGCGGTCTGCTAGGACTCGAAGCAGCCTACGGCCTCGTCAAGGCCGGAGCGCCTGTGACGCTGCTGCATCTGATGGACCGGCTGATGGAGCGCCAGCTCGATGCGCCCGCTGCGGACCTGCTCAAGACGCTGGTCGAGCGCAAGGGCATTCGCATCCTGCTCAATGCCTCCACGGTCCGCATCCATGGCGAGGGCCAGGTCGAAGGGGTCGAGCTTGCCGATGGCAGCCGCATCGAGGCAGATGCCGTGATCTTCGCCGCCGGCATCAGGCCCAATACTGCGCTCGCCAAGGACGCCGGCATCGCCGTCAACCGCGGCATCGTCGTCAACGACGAGATGCAGACGGAGTCACCCGATATCTACGCGCTCGGCGAATGCGCCGAGCATCGCGGCACCTGTTACGGCCTCGTCGAGCCTGCCTACGAGCAGGCGCGCGTGCTGGCGCGGCATCTTGCCGGCCGGCCTGCGGCCTATCAGGGCAGCGTAGTCTCGACCAATCTGAAAGTGTCAGGCGTCAGCGTGTTCTCCGCCGGCGACTTCATGGGCGGGGAGGGCAGCGAGAGTCTCGTGCTCACCGATCGCAGGCGCGGCACCTACAAGAAGCTCGTCATCGCCGACGGCCGGCTCACCGGCGCCGTGCTGATCGGCGATACCGTCGATGCGCTCTGGTATCTCGAACTGATCCGCAACAGCGAAAAGGTGGCGGCGATCCGCACCGACATGGTGTTCGGCCGCGCGCTCGCGCGATCCTCGAAAGCAGCCTGATATGACCGCGATCGATCCCACGCTCCGCGCCACCAAGACGACCTGTCCGTATTGCGGCGTCGGCTGCGGCGTGCTGGCGACGCCGGAGGGCAACGGCGGCGCGGCGATTGCGGGCGATCCCGATCATCCCGCCAATTTCGGCCGGCTGTGCTCGAAGGGCTCGGCGCTCGGCGAGACTGTCGGGCTCGAAAGCCGGCTGCTCTATCCGATGATCCGCTGCAAGGGCGTGCTCGAACGCGTCGCCTGGAGCGATGCGCTCGACCACGTCGCCCACCGCATGCAGCACATCGTCGCCCGCGACGGCGCCGACGCGGTCGCGTTCTATCTCTCCGGCCAGCTTCTGACCGAAGACTATTACGTCGCCAACAAGCTGATGAAGGGCTTTGTCGGCACCGCCAATGTCGACACCAATTCGCGGCTCTGCATGTCGTCCTCGGTCGCCGGTCACCGCCGTGCCTTCGGTGCCGACACCGTGCCCGGCTGCTACGAGGATCTCGACCAGGCCGATCTGCTGGTGTTCGTCGGTTCGAATGCCGCCTGGTGCCATCCGGTGCTGTTCCAGCGCATGCTAAAGAATCGGCAGGAGCGCGGCGCCCGCATGATCGTGATCGATCCGCGCCGCACCGATACCGCGACCGACGTCGACCTGTTCCTCGGCCTCAAGCCAGGCACCGACACGGCACTGTTTTCCGGCCTGTTCGTTCACCTCGCCGACAACGGTGCGCTCGATCAGGACTACATCGCGCAATACACGTCGGGCTTTGACGACGCACTGGCGCGCGCGCGCAGCATCGCCGGCAGTGTCACGGCGACCGCGCTTGCCACCGGTCTCACCGAGCAAGACGTGGCTGCCTTCTTCAAGATGTTCCGCGACACCGAGCGGGTCGTCACGCTCTATTCGCAGGGTGTCAACCAGTCGGCGCAGGGCACCGACAAGGTCAACGCGATCCTGAATTGCCATCTCGCCACGGGACGCATCGGCAAGCCCGGCACTTCGCCGTTCTCGTTCACCGGCCAGCCCAACGCGATGGGTGGCCGCGAGGTCGGCGGCCTCGCCAACCAGCTCGCCGCGCATATGAACTTCACGCCGCCGGACATCGACCGCGTGCGGCGGTTCTGGAAGGCGCCGCGCATCGCCACCCATGAGGGGTTGAAGGCAGTGCAGCTGTTCGAAGCCATCAACCGCGGCGAGGTCAAGGCGCTGTGGGTGATGGGCACCAACCCGGCAGTGTCGCTGCCCGATGCGGACTTCGTGCGCGAGGCGCTGACGAAACTCGAGCTGTTCGTGGTGTCCGAGAACGTGCTCTCGAACGACACGGTCGATGCCGGCCCGCACGTGCTGCTGCCGGCGCTCGCCTGGGGTGAGAAGTCGGGCACCGTGACCAATTCCGAACGCCGCATCTCGCGCCAGCGCTCCTTCCTGCCTGCGCCAGGCGAGGCAAGACCGGACTGGTGGATCCTGAGCGAGACCGCAAGGCGACTCGGCTTCGGCGACAGCTTCAACTACAAATCGGCGGCCGATATCTTCCGCGAGCACGCCGCGCTCTCGACGTTCGAGAACGACGGCAGCCGCGATTTCGACATCGGCGCGCTGACGTCGCTGTCGGACGAGGCCTTTGACGCCTTGAAGCCGGTGCAGTGGCCCGCGCGCGAAGGCGAGGCGCCCGTCGAACGGTTCTTCGCGCAGGGCGGCTTCTTCACCAATGACGGCAAGGGCCGCTTCGTCGCGCCGGAGGTGCCGGCGCTGCGTGGCGAGACCGGGCCGTCGCGGCCGCTGCGCCTCAACACCGGGCGCATTCGCGATCAGTGGCACACCATGACGCGTACGGGTCTCAGCCAGCGGCTCGGCGCGCATCTGCCGGAGCCGTTCGTCGAGATCCATCCTGACGATGCCAGCAAATACGGCATCGTCCACGACGGCTATGCCCGCATCACCACGGACTACGGCCAGTGCATCCTGAAGGTCGTCGTCAGCGATCGGCAGCAGCGCGGCACGCTGTTCGTGCCGATCCACTGGAGCGCGATGAACGCCTCCCACGGTCGCGTCGGTGCGCTGGTCGCACCGTTCACCGATCCGTTCTCGGGGCAGCCGGAATCGAAGGCAACGCCGGCGGCCATCGCGCCCTATGAATACGTCTTCCGCGGCTTTGCGTTGTCGCGCAAGCAGCTCGACCTACCGTCGAACCTGATGTGGACCCGCGTCACGGTCGTCGGCGGCTTCGGCTATCTCTTCGCCGACAATGCGGATCTGTCGCGCTGGCCGGCCTGGCTCGGTGGCGTTGCCGGCGAGGACGTCGCCGACTATCGCGACTTCGGCGGCGGCGTTTATCGCGCGGCGTCGTTTGCGGGCGACCGCATCGAAACCTGCCTGTTCGTCGGCCCCGCGCATGATGCGGGCGACTGGGAGGTGGTGAAGAGCCTGTTCGTGTCCGACCACGTCACCGACGAGCAGCGCCGCATGCTGCTCTCAGGCAAGTCCAGCGAAGGCGCCGCCTCGACCGGCCCTGTCGTCTGCGCCTGCTTCGGCGTCGGCCGCGGCACCATCTGCGACAGCATCGCTGCCGGCGCGCGCACGGCCGCCGAGATCGGCGCAAAGCTCAAGGCCGGCACCAATTGCGGCTCCTGCATCCCCGAGCTGAAGCGCCTGATCGCGACGACCGAGGTCGCGCCGGCGAAGCCAGTGAAGCTCGCGGGCGCGGCGGGGTAGGGGTCTCTCCAGACCAAGAGACGGTCTCGTGCCCCGGACGCTGCCGCAGCACGAAGTGATGCGCTGCAGAGCCGGGGGCCATCGCGCGGAGGTTTGTGTGGGCCTTTCTGGGTCCCGGCTCTGCGCAGCAACGCAGGGGGCGTTGCAGCGCGTCCGGGACACGAGAGCGGTATGGCTAGGTACGCCGCCATGCCCTCCGCCCAATCGACGCGCCCTCGATTGTGCCTTATGTTGCCGCGATCTCCCATCAACAACGACAAAAATAACAATGATGTACCTGGAAACGCCGCCGCGCCTGATTGAAACCAAGCTGTTCTCCGCAATGCCCGACAGGTTCCGCCGCAAAAGCGAGCGGACGGATTGGGCCGATGCCAACCGGCCGGGTGTGCCGACGGACTCCTTCATCGAAGGACCGTCGTTCGACAAGGATGGCAATCTCTACATCGTCGACATTCCCTTCGGCCGCATCTTCCGCATCGAGCCCGATGGCGAATGGTCGGTCGCGATCGAATATGAGGGCTGGCCGAACGGATTGAAGATCGCGGGCCGACGGCCGCATCATGGTCGCCGACTACAGGCACGGCATCATGGAGTTCGAGGCCAAGGCCGGCCGCATCAAGCCTGTCCTGACTGCACGCAATTCGGAATCGTTTCGCGGCTGCAACGATCTGCATCTCGCCTCCAACGGCGACATCTATTTCACCGACCAGGGCCAGACCGGCCTGCATGACCCCAGCGGCCGCGTCTATCGCCTGACACAAAGCGGCCGGCTCGATTGCCTGATCGATACCGGCATCAGCCCGAATGGCCTGGTGCTCGATCCGACCGAAACGGTGCTGTTCGTCGCGATGACGCGCGACAATTCGGTGTGGCGGTTGCCGTTCATGAAGGACGGCAGCGTGTCCAAGGTCGGCCGCTTCTGCTCGCTGTTCGGCACCAGCGGCCCCGACGGCATGACCATGGATGCCAAGGGCCGCCTGTTCGTCGGGCACGCTTCGCTTGGCCATGTCTTCGTGTTCGCGCCGAACGGCGAATTGATCGCGCGGATCAAATCGTGCGCGGGGCCGAATTGCACCAACGTCGCAATCGGTGGCGCAAAGAACGATCGGCTCTATATCACGGAGTCCGGGACCGGCAGCGTGCTGGTCGCTGATATCAGCGGACTGTGAGCTTTCACATGAACACAAGACCTTTCGGCGAAACCGGCGCCGCCGTCTCCGTGATCGGGCAGGGCACCTGGTATCTCGATCATGGCGATCGCAAGCGCGCGATCACGGCGCTTCAGCGCGGGCTCGATCTTGGCATGACTCACATCGACACCGCCGAGATGTATGGCGATGCCGAACTCGTCATTGCCGATGCGATCACGGGCCGGCGCGACGACGTGTTCCTGGTCTCAAAGGTGCTGCCAAGCAACGCTTCGCGCGGCGGAACCATCACCGCCTGTGAGCGCTCGCTGAAGCGCCTGAAGACTGATCGGCTTGATTGCTATCTCCTGCACTGGCGTGGCTCGTATCCGCTGGAGGACACCGTCGCCGCATTTGAGGAACTGGTGAAGACCGGCAAGATCAAATCCTGGGGCGTCTCCAATTTCGACGCCGACGATCTCGACGAGATCCTCGAAATTGCCGGCGAAGGCAAGATCGCCTGCAATCAGGTGCTCTATCATCTGAAGGAACGCGCGATCGAGCACGCGGTGATCCCGTGGTGCGAACAGCATGGCGTCGCTGTGGTCGCCTATTCGCCGTTCGGCCACGACGATTTCCCTACGAGCAACAGCAAGGGCGGCGCCGTGTTGGCGGGCATAGCGGAGGCGCGTCGCGCGACGCCGCGCCAGGTCGCGCTGAGCTTCCTCACCCGTGAGACTACGGTGTTCGTGATCCCGAAGGCGTCCTCTGCGGAACATGCCGGCGAAAATGCAGCGGCCGGTGATCTCGTGCTGACGAAAGACGAGATTGCGGCGCTCGATGCGGCGTTTCCACGCGGTGCAAAGCCGCGCAGCCTGCCCATGCTGTAGTGCACAAAAGCCTATTATTAATGGAGTATTGACGCGCGCGGGCGTGAGCGCATATCGGCATCCTGTTTTCGGAAGTTGTGAAGGCGGCGCAATTATCGTTTTTAAGGATCATTCCCGATTCGCATTTCCTAGGTTCCTGCCGTGACACCGCCGCCCGCCGTAGCCGCAAGGCTCGACAGTATTCCCATGCCCATGCCGGAAAAGAAGCAGCAGGCGCGCCGCGCGCCTGCGCGCGTCGATCATCCCTTCAAGGGTATCGCGCTGGTGCTGCTGTCGACGATCTTTCTCGGTTGCTCCGATGTCACCGCGAAATATCTGTCGTCGAGCCTGCCGTCGATCGAGATCACCTGGATCCGCTTCGTGACGTTCGCGCTGATGTTCACGCCGGTGATGCTGCCGGGCTCGCCGTTCCATGCGATGCGCACCGAGCGCCTCGGCCTGCAACTGATGCGCGGCGCGGCACTGCTCGGCTCTTCGCTGTTCTTCATCACTGGC
Source organism: Bradyrhizobium sp. LB13.1 (assembly GCF_054056815.1). Lineage (NCBI taxonomy): Bacteria > Pseudomonadati > Pseudomonadota > Alphaproteobacteria > Hyphomicrobiales > Nitrobacteraceae > Bradyrhizobium > Bradyrhizobium sp. LB13.1. The sequence goes on from NZ_JBSRYQ010000001.1 coordinate 2,861,397, forward strand.
CTGAGCTTCCTGCCGATCGCGGAAGCCTCCGCCACCGGTTTCGTCTCGCCGCTGTTCGTCACCGCGCTCTCGATCATCTTCCTCAGCGAGAAGGTGGGCATGCGCCGCTGGATCGCCACCGCGATCGGCCTGACCGGCGTGATGATCATCCTGCGTCCGGGCTCCAGCGCGTTTCACGCCGCCGCGTTCTTCCCGATCGTCTCGGCGTTCTGTTGGGCCGCCGCGCTGATCCTGACGCGCATGATAAGCGGTCGCGAAGCCGTCCTCACCACGATGGCTTATTCGGCGCTGACGGGCGTTGCGATCCTCTCTCTGATGGTGCCGTTCGTCTGGGTCACGCCGAGCTGGACTGCGATCGGACTTGGCATCGTGATCGGTGTTGCCTCCACCGTCGGCCAGTGGATTATCGTGCTGGCCTATCGCTACGGCGATGCCTCGGTGCTGGCGCCGTTCTCGTATACGCAATTGCTGTGGGTCAGCATTTTGGGCTTCTTTCTGTTCGGAGAAGTGCCTGATATCTGGACCGTCACCGGCGCGGCCTTCATCGTCGCCAGCGGCCTCTACATCGCCCACCGCGAGCGCATCCGCCGCGCCCAGCTCCTGATAATGGAAGAGCGTTCCCCGAACCCCTGACGCAAGTTCGCGCGTCCGCTTTGTGCTATCAGCGGCTCCAACAACAAGGGAGGAGCCGGATGCGCGCTGCGATTTTCAGGAACGGTGAGATCGTCGTCGACCGGATGGCTGAGCCGAAGCCGGGCAACGGCCAGGTGCTGGTCAAGACGCTCGCCTGCGGCATCTGCGGCTCAGACCTTCACGCACGCCAACACGCCCACCGCATGGTGGAGATGGCGCGGAAGACCGGGCGCAAGCCAATGGACCTCACCCGCGACGTCGTGTTCGGCCATGAGTTCTGCTGCGAAGTCGTCGATTACGGGCCCGGCACCACGCGCAAGCTCAAGTCGGGTACGCGCGTGTGCTCACTGCCGGCCCTGGTGACGCCGCAGGGCATCGAGGGCATCGGTTATTCCAACGAGAATGTTGGCGGCTATGCCGAGGCGATGCTGCTGAGCGAAGCGCTGCTGCTCGAAGTGCCCAACGGTCTCGCACCGGAGCATGCTGCACTCACCGAACCGCTCGCGGTCGGCGTTCACGCCGTGGCCAAAGCCAATATCCGAGGCGGCGAGGTGCCGCTCGTGATCGGCTGCGGGCCGGTCGGGCTTGCGGTGATCGCCGCGCTCAGGATCAGGGGCCTGCATCCGATCGTCGCCGCCGACTATTCGCCGGCGCGACGCGCGCTCGCGGCCAAGCTCGGCGCCGACATCGTCGTCGATCCCCTGAAGTCGCAGCCCTATGCGACCTGGGCCGAGCACGCGCAGATGTCGGACGCGGAGAAGGCGGCGCGGCCGCCGTTGCAGGCCATGCTGCCCGCGCTGAAGCCCGCGATTATCTTCGAATGCGTCGGCGTGCCCGGTCTGTTGCAGCAGGTGTTCGAGGGCGCGCCGCGCGATGCGAGGATTGTCGTTGTCGGCGTCTGCATGGAGACCGACAGGAGCGAGCCGATGCTCGGCATCATGAAGGAGCTCAACGTTCAATACGTGCTCGGCTACACGCCGGACGAATTCGCAGCGTCGTTGCGCCTGATCGCGGAAGGGCAGGTGGATGCGGCTGCGATGGTGACGGCCGAGATCGGCATCGACGGTGTTGCGAAAGCCTTCGCCGACCTCGCCAATCCTGAAGTCCACACCAAGATCATCGTGCAGCCGTCGCGGTGATGCCTTACACCGGCAGCGCGATCGAATATTTCACCTGGCTGAGCGCAAAGCTGGACTCGATCGAGGCGATGCCGTCGAGCCGGGTGAGCTTGGTTTTCAGGAAAGTCTCATAGGATGCGAGGTCGGCCGCGACCACGCGCAGCAGATAGTCGCGGTTGCCGGTCATCAGATAGCACTCCAGCACCTCGTCCCATTTCGAGATTGCGCGTGCGAAGCGGTTGAGATCCTCCTCCTTCTGCCGCGCCAGCTTGATCGAGATGAAGACGCTGACATGCAGCCCCAGTGCCTTCTGGTCGACCGTCGCGATGTAGCGCGAGATGACGCCGCGCTCCTCCAGCAGCTTGACCCGGCGATGGCAGGGCGAGACCGAGAGTCCGACCTTTTCGGCGAGTTCCTGCATGGTCAGCCGGCTGTCATTCTGGAGCAGGGCGAGGATTTTTCGATCGATGGCGTCTAGCGCGGGCATTGGGATAGAACCTGTGGTTTCCAGATAGTTTTTGGTATGGCGTTCCAATATTAGCAGGTATCGCGCGAAAAATTGAGAAATTTGGCCCAGCCCGCAGGCGTATCATCGTGGCACCTGTTTTCCGGGAGCGTTGCCAATGCCCGTTGATACCGCCCGTCTCGACACATTGACCGCGCTGGCCCGCAAGGCGCTGTGGCTGTCGTCCTGGACCATCCATCACGCCAACCACGTCCGCACCAGCTCGGATGGCCTGAAGGTCGGGGGACATCAGGCCTCGTCGGCCTCGCTCGCGACCATCATGTCGGCGCTGTATTTCCATGTGTTGCGCCCTGAGGACCGCGTCGCGGTGAAACCGCATGCGAGCCCGGTGTTCCACGCCATCCAGTATCTGTTCGGCCGGCAGAGCCGCGAGAAGCTGGAAAACTTCCGCGGCTTCAAGGGCGCGCAGTCCTATCCTTCGCGCACCAAGGATGTCGACGACGTCGATTTCTCGACCGGCTCGGTCGGCCTCGGCGTCGCGCAGACGCTGTTCGCCTCGCTGGTGCAGGACTATGTCAAGGCGCATGGTTGGATGAAGGATCGCCGTGAAGGGCGGATGATCGCGCTGGTCGGAGATGCCGAGATGGACGAGGGCAACATTTTCGAGGCGCTCGCGGAGGGCTGGAAGCACGGCCTGCGCAACACCTGGTGGGTGGTCGACTACAACAGGCAGTCGCTGGACGCCGTCGTCCGCGAAGGCCTTTGGGAAAAATTCGAGACCATGTTCCGCAATTTCGGCTGGGACGTGGTGATCGTGAAATACGGCCGCCTGATGCGCGAGGCCTTTGCCGAGCCCGGCGGCGAGGCGTTGAAGCGCTGGATCGACAATTGCCCGAACGCGCTCTACGCGGCGTTGTGCTTCCAGGGCGGCGCCGCCTTCCGCAAGCACCTGCATGACGAGATCGGCGATCAGGGACCTATCACAAAACTGATCGACAAGCGCAGCGACGACGAGCTGCTGGCGCTGATGTCGAACCTCGGTGGCCACGATATGGCGAGCATGCTGGAGGCGTTCGAATCCATCGATCACGACCGCCCGGTCTGCTTCATCGCCTACACCATCAAAGGCGTCGGCCTTCCGTTCCAGGGCCACAAGGACAACCACGCCGGCCTGATGACGGTCGCGCAGATGGAGAAATATCGCGACAGCCAGAACATCCGACCCGGACACGAATGGGACAGATACGAGGGTCTCGCGCAAGACGCCGCCGAGCTCGATGCCTTCCTCGCGCGCGTGCCGTTCAACCAGGACGGCCGGCCGGCTTACCGCGCCTGCGATCGAGGTGCCCGCGCAGCTCGCCTTCAAGCTGTCGCCGCAGATGTCGACCCAGCAGGGTTTTGGGCTGGTGCTGAACGAGATCGCGCGCGGCGACAGCGAGCTTGCCAAGCGCATCGTCACGACATCGCCTGATGTCACCGTCTCGACCAATCTCGGTCCGTGGGTGAACAGGCGCGGCCTGTTTGCGCGCGGCGAGAAGGCCGACTTATTCCGCAGCGAGAAAATTCCTTCCACGTTCAATTGGGACTTTTCGCCGAAAGGCCAGCATCTCGAACTCGGCATTGCCGAGATGAACCTGTTCATCATGCTCTCGGCGCTCGGCCTGTCGCACCAGATCAACGGCGAGCGGCTCTTGCCGGTCGGCACGCTCTACGATCCCTTCATCGAGCGCGGTCTCGATGCGCTGAACTATGCCTGTTACCAGGATGCGCGCTTCATGGTGGCGGCGACCCCATCAGGCATCACGCTCGCGCCCGAAGGCGGCGCGCACCAGTCGATCGCAACGCCGTTGATCGGCATGGCGCAGGATGGCCTTGCCTCGTTCGAGCCGGCCTTCGTCGACGAACTCGCCGTGATCATGGGGTGGGGATTCAACCACATGCAGCGCGATCCGGGCGAGGGCGGCTCGATCTATCTGCGGCTCTCGACGCGCAGTATCGAGCAGGCGCAACGGATCATGACGCCCGAACTGGAGCAGGGCATCACCGACGGGGCTTATTGGCTGCGCAAGCCTGGCCCGAATGCCGAACTCGTGATCGCCTATACCGGCGCGGTCGCGCCCGAAGCGATCGAGGCGACCGGCTTCATCGGCGAAAGCCGGCGCGACATCGGCCTGCTCGCGATCACTTCCGCAGATCGTCTGCATGCGGGTTGGACCGCCGCACGGAAATTGCGCCGTGATCGGAGAGGCGTGCAGCATCTCAGCCACATCGAAAAACTGCTCGCGCCGCTGCCGCGCGACTGCGGCATCGTGACCGTGATCGATGGTCACCCGGCGACGCTCGGCTGGCTCGGCAGCGTCCGCGGCCATCGGGTCGAGGCGCTCGGCGTCGAGCAGTTCGGTCAGACCGGCACGATCGCCGACCTCTACCGTCACCACGGCATCGACGCCAACGCCATCATCGATGCGGCCGAAAGCCTCACCACCGGCGCGCCGGTGCTGCATCGGAAGATGGCGGTGTAGTGGGAATGACCGGCGCATGGGCCCCGGCTCAGCAGCGCACCGCTGAAGGGCGCTGCGCTGCGTCCGGGCCACGAGAGCCGCTTCGACGAGCTGCAGTTTCGCGTCCCGGACGCGGCGCGGCATGAAATGACGCGACGCTGAGCCGGGACCCAAGTTCTCACGTCCCAGCCACCTTGCCACCCCTCCGCCATCGGCTCATATAGCCTCCGTCCGCCGCAACGCTGGCCCCGCATATGGCGGGTTCAATTGCCGGCGCTTTCGTGCAAGGATGCCTGCCGAAACGCCCCCTCCATACCCAAGAAGAGGTTCACGATGGTCAATCGCATGCAGTTCTACATCGACGGCGCCTGGGTCGATCCCGCCGTCAAGAAGTCCACCCCGGTCGTCAATCCGGCGACGGAAGAGGCGATGTACGACATTGCGCTGGGCTCCAAGGCCGACGTCGACAAGGCCGTCGCCGCCGCCAAGCGCGCGTTCGTGACATTCTCCCAGACCAGCCGTGACGAGCGCGTCGCGCTGCTCACCAAGGTCATCGAGATCTACAAGGGGCGCCTCAAGGAGATCGGCGCTGCCGTCTCCGACGAGATGGGCGCGCCGCTGCCGATGGCCGAAAAGCTCCAGGCCGGCGCCGGCCTCGGCCATCTCATGACCACGCTCGACGTGCTCAAGAATTATCATTTCGAGGAACCGGTCGGCACCGCCATGGTGCTGCGCGAGCCGGTCGGCGTGGTCGGCATGATCACGCCCTGGAACTGGCCGCTCAACCAGATCGCCTGCAAGGTCGCGCCCGCGCTCGCCGCCGGCTGCACCATGATCCTGAAGCCGTCGGAGTTCACCCCGACCTCGGCGCTGATCTTCGCGGAAATCCTCCATGAAGCCGGCGTGCCGAAGGGCGTGTTCAACCTCGTCAACGGTCTCGGCCCCGAGGTCGGCGCCGCCATGAGCGAGCACCCCGATATCGACATGATCTCGTTCACCGGCTCGACCCGTGCCGGCATCGATGTGGCCAAGCGTGCGGCGCCGACCGTGAAGCGCGTCAGCCAGGAGCTCGGCGGCAAGTCGCCGAACGTCATCCTCGAAGGCGCCGACCTCACGAAGGCGGTGACCGGCGGCGTGATGCACATGTTCAACAACTCCGGCCAGTCCTGCAACGCGCCCTCGCGCATGATCGTGCCGCTGTCGAAGATGAAGGAAGTGGCCGCGATCGCGAAGGCTGTCGCCGACAAGACCAAGGCGGGCGATCCGCGCGCCGAGGGCACCACCATCGGTCCGGTCGTCAACCGCGGCCAGTGGGACAAGATCCAGGGGCTGATCAAGAAGGGCATCGACGAGGGCGCAACGCTCGTGTCCGGCGGCCCGGGCCTGCCCGAGGGCGTCAATAAGGGCTTCTATGTCCGCCCGACCATCTTCGCCGACGTCACCCCTGACATGACGATCGCGCGCGAAGAAATCTTCGGACCGGTGCTGACCATCATCGGCGCCAAGGACGAAGCCGAGGCCGTGCATATCGCCAACGACACGCCCTATGGCCTGGCCGGCTACGTCACGGGCGCTTCCGTCGAGGACGCCAAGCGGGTCGGCCGCCAGATCCGCGCCGGCAACGTCAACCTCCAAGGCGTGCCTAACGACCGCACCGCGCCGTTCGGCGGCTACAAGCAGTCCGGCAACGGCCGCGAATGGGGCAAGTACGGCCTCGAGGACTTCCTCGAAGTGAAGGCCGTCGCCGGCTTCAACGCGGCGTAAGCTATCGTTTGAACCAACATGACGCCGGAGTGGAAAACCGCTCCGGCGTTTTTGTTCTATCTTTCGTCATTGCGAGGAGCGAAGCGACGAAGCAATCCAGGCTGCCTCCGCGGAAAGATTCTGGATTGCTTCGCTTCGCTCGCAATGACGAAAGGCGTGACGGAGGAAAAACTATCCCCCCACCGCGCCCTGCGTATTCACGTACAACGCGTAGATCGATTGGCTCGCGGCCATGAACAGGCGGTTGCGCTTGACGCCGCCGAAGCAGAGATTGGCGCAGCGTTCGGGCAGTGCGATGCGGCCGATCATGACGCCGTCGGGCGCGAACACCACGACGCCGTCGAGCTCGGGATCGCCCATGCCCCAGCCGCACCAAAGATTGCCGTCGATGTCACAGCGCATGCCGTCCGGCGTGCCCGGACCCGCATCGATGTGGACGCGCTTGTTGGAGATCGTCGTGCCGTCTGGCGAGACGTCATAGGCGAGAATCTTGCGGTTCGGCACGCCGCGTGATTCCACGACATAAAGAATCTTCTCGTCCGGCGAGAAACACAGGCCATTCGGCCCCAGCACGCCTTCGGCAACGATAGTCGCCTTGCCGGTCGTGGGATCGAACCTGTAGACGTTCGGCTCGATCTCGGGCTCGGCCTTGTAGCCCTCGTAATTGCCGAGCAGGCCGAAAGTGGGATCGGTGAACCAGACCGCGCCGTCGGACTTCACGACGACGTCGTTCGGCGAGTTGAGTTTCTTGCCGCCAAACGAGTCCATCAGCACAGTGATGGTGCCGTCATATTCCGTGCGGGTGACGCGTCGCCCGCCGTGCTCGCAGGTGACGAGCCGGCCCTGGCGGTCCCTGGTGTTGCCATTGGCGAAATTGGAGGGCTTGCGGAACACCGAGACCGCGCCGGTCTCCTCCTCCCATTTGACGATGCGCTGGTTGGGGATGTCGCTGCACAACAGATAGCGTCCATCGCCGACCCAGACCGGTCCCTCGGCCCAGCGCAGGCCGGTGGTCAGCCGTTCCACCGCCGAGAGCTTCAGCCAGTATTTTTCGAAGCGGGGATCGAGTGCGCTGATCGCCGGATCGGGGTAATACGTCGCCGGCCGCCAGCCTTGAGGCCGATCCTGGTTATGGGACGATGCATCGTTCATGTGCAATTCTCGTTGTTGCGTTCCCTCTGTCCAAGTCTGCTAGCATCAGATATCTACGGCCGCAAATCGGTCGCACATACGAGGAAAGACATGCCGCGCATCTTGATGACGGGAGCTTCGGGCGGGATTGGAACGCGCCTGCGAAAATTGTTGCCGCCGATCTATCCGGACCTGCTGCTCAGCGACATCCGCCCGCCCGCCGACCTCGGCCCGAACGAGCAATTCAAGGCGGCGGACCTCTCCGACATGGCGCAGGTCGAGGCGATCTGCGAGGGCGTCGACGGCATCATCCATTTCGGCGGCTATTCGGTCGAAGGTCCCTGGAATGACATCCTCCAGGCCAACATCATCGGCGGCTACAATCTGTTCGAGGCGGCGTATCGCAAGGGCGTCAAGCGCGGTGGTGTTCGCCTCCTCGAACCATGCCGTCGGATTCTATCCGCGCCACCACAAGATCGGCACCGACGTTACCCCGCGCCCCGACGGCCGCTATGGCGTCAGCAAGGTATTCGGCGAAGCGGTCGGCGCCCTCTACGCCGACAAGCATGGCCTGAAGGTGACCTGCCTTCGCATTGGCAATTTCGGCGACGTGCCGCTGGACCTTCGCCGGATCTCGATCTGGCTTAAGCCGGAGGATCTGGTGCAGCTCTGCCAAATCGGGCTCGAGCATCCCGACATTCATTTCGAGGTTTTCTACGGCGTGTCCCTGAACGAGCGCGCCTGGTGGGACAACCACCGCGCCTACGAGTTCGGCTACCGCCCCACGGGGCGCTCCGAGAACCACGTGGCGCATGCGATGGCCGAGCAGGCCAAGATGAAGCCCGATCCGATCGGCGATCACTATCAGGGCGGCGCGTTCTGCAGCAACGAGTTCGACGGCGACACAAGCCGGATCATCGACTGGACCAAACGGTAGGAGCGCATTCGCAGATCTAGGGCGTCGGAATCGACGCCCTAGACAACGCGTTTGCCGGCCTGGGCCGCGATGGGCCTCTGCACAAAATACATCAGGATCAGGGAAATCACCGCCGTCGTCACGACGACGTATCCCAGCCGGTCGAAATGCCGGAGCGTACCGTCGGCGTCCTGCGCGATCAGCGCGGCGGCTAGCACGGAGCCGAGCCCGCCGGAGAGTTGTTGCAGGGACGCGCCGACCGCGCTGAAGGAGCCGCGTTGCGCCGGCTCGGGGATCGCGGAAATCAGCGCCTGCGACGGAATCATGCGTGAGAAGATGCCGACGAACATCAGGACGTTGACCAGGATCGCGACCGTCAGACTCACCTCGCCGAGATGCGTGTAGATCAACACCATGACGATCGACATGGCGCTGCCGAAGGCAAAGGTCGGATATTTGCCGAAAGCATCGCTCGCGCGTCCGACCAATGGGCCGATGACGATGCTGAACAGGCCGGAGACGAGATAGATCGTCGGCAGATGCACGATATCGATGCCAAGATTGTGCACGGTGTAGGCGCTGCCGAACGGCATCAGCATGTAGCCGCCGGTCGCCAGCAGGGTCGTCACTGAAAACGCCATCCAATATCGTGGCTGCGAGACCGTTGCGACCAAATGCCGGAACGGGTTTCTATCCTGCTTCAGCGCGAGATGGCCGTTCACCGGCTTCGTCAGGAACAGCACGGCGGCCATCCCTATCACCGAAAGGCCGACCAGTGCGCCGAACGCGACGTGCCAGTTCCACTGGTTGGCGAGGAAAAGACCGGCCGGGATGCCCAGCACCTGGCTTGCAGCGAAGGCGGTTTGCACGAAACCCATGACGCGGCCGCGCAATTGCAGCGCAAACAGATCGGTCACGATGGCGAGCACGACCGAGCCGATCACGCCGCCGAACAGGCCGGTCACGATCCGCCCCAGCAGCAACAGATGATAGTTGGGCGCGATCGCGCAAAGCGCCGTGCCAAGGGTAAAGCCGGCATAGAAAAACAGCAGCAGCCGCTTGCGATCGAACCGATCGGCAAAGCCAGCCGCCATGATGCCGGAAATTCCCGCGCTGAATGCATAGGCCGAGACCGCCACCCCGAACTGTGCGGCCGAAATATCGAGCGCCGGCATCATGATGGCGCCGAGCGGCGACATGATCATGAAATCGATGATGATCGTGAACTGGACCAGCGCTAGCAGCGCAACCAGGATTGCCTGGTAGCGCGAAAAGCCGCGGGATGGCGCTTGCCGCTCGGCGATCGGCTCGGTCAGGGTTTGTTCGGTCATGCCATTTCATTCGGGAGGAGACAGGTGAGGACACGCGATGAGCCGCCGGACGGCGGTTCCTATCTATTCTGGATCTGCGTTATTTCGATGGGTTGACAATAGTTTTAATGGCTGTCTCGGCGCGGTGCGCCGGCTTGTTATGAGGTCGCGCTTCGCGGTGAGCTATCAAACCCTCATGGTGAGGGCCGCCAAAGCGGGTGTCTCGAACTATGCAGGCCGAGCACGTCCGGCAAGCTCTCAGCTGCCAGATGCGATAGCCCTGCCGCGAGGGGGAGAGGCGAAGGAACGGCCGCACTAACTCGCCTCGCCCCCGATCCGCGCCAGATAATCCGACTTGCTGAATTGCATGTGGTCCACGCAGAGTTGGGCCAGCGCCCAGCTGTCGCGGCCCTTCAACAGCTCGATCATCAGTTCGTGCTGGCGCCGCGATTGCGCCAACCCGTCGCGGTCGGCGAGGTTTTTCGCGCGCATCGGCAGGGTCAGGTTCATGTAGTCCTGGAGCGAGCGCACCAGATAGGGATTGCCGCAGGCCGCGAACAGCGCGACGTGGAAGGCGTCGTTGGCCTCGTGAATGCCGCGCAGATCCCGCACCTCCGCCTTGGCGCAATACTGCCGTTGCAAGGCGGAGAGCTCGTCGATCAGGTCTTGCGGCGCGGGCAGGGGGATCATCAGCGCGGCCTGCCGCGTCAGCATCTCCCGGACCTCGTAGATCTGTCGGACCTCTTCGGCCGAATAGAACCGCACAGTGGCGCCGACATTCTTCTCGCGGCGGACGATGCCGCGGCGCTCCGCGTCCACCAGGGCCTGACGCACAAAGTGGCGCGAGGTGCCGTAAGCCGACATCAGCGCGTCCTCGGTGAGGCGTGCGCCCGGCGCGAGGCGGCCGAAGATGATGTCCTCCTCGAGCCGCGCGACGACATCGTCCGGATCGTCGCGCCGGATCGTCGTGGCGTCTGCGGTGCGGATGTCGGACATGCCCTCGGCCTCCCGGCGCTTGGCCGGTTCTCTCTGTGGAGCAGGGTAGATCAGGATTGTCAATAATTTGGCGGTCCACCAGCATGTTGATCCAGAAAATAGCGGGTTTGATCTCTGCCTTATTGACAATCAAGGGGCAGGCTGTACGACAATGACCCGGTGATCGGAGTGGCATGATGACGAGTGGGTTGCGCAAAGGGCTGACGAGCTATGGCGATGCCGGCTTCTCGCTGTTCCTGCGCAAGGCGTTCATCAAGGCCATGGGCTATTCCGACGACGCGCTCGAGCGCCCGATTGTCGGCATCACCAACACCTATAGCGACTACAATCCCTGTCACGGAAACGTCCCCCAGATCATCGAGGCGGCCAAGCGGGGGGTGATGCTGTCGGGCGCGATGCCGTTCGTGTTCCCCACGATCTCGATCGCTGAGAGCTTTGCGCATCCGACCTCGATGTATCTGCGCAACCTGATGGCGATGGATACCGAGGAGATGATCCGGGCCCAGCCGATGGATTCGGTGATCGTGATCGGCGGCTGCGACAAGACCTTGCCTGCGCAGGTGATGGCGGCGATCAGCGCCGACCTGCCGACCGTGGTCATCCCCGTCGGCCCGATGGTGGTGGGCCACCACAAGGGTGAGGTGTTAGGGGCCTGCACCGATTGCCGCCGGCTGTGGGGCAAGTATCGCGCCGGCGAGATCGACGATGTCGAGATCGAGGCGGTGAATGGCCGTCTCGCGCCGTCGGTCGGCACCTGCATGGTGATGGGCACGGCTTCGACCATGGCCTGCATGATCGAGGCCATGGGCCTGTCGCTGCCGATGAGCGCGACGATCCCGGCGCCGCATGCCGAGCGGTTTCGCCTGGCCGAGGCGAGCGGCAGGGTTGCCGCGGAAATGGCCAAGACCAAGGGGCCGAAGCCGAGCGAGTTTCTGACGCCGGCGTCGTTCAAGAACGCGCAGGTCGTGCTCCAGGCGATCGGCGGCTCGACCAACGGCCTGATCCATCTTACCGCGATGGCGCATCGCTCACCGCACCGGCTCGATCTCGGGGTGTTCGACCAGATCGGCCGCGAGGTACCGGTGCTGGTCGATCTCAAGCCGTCCGGCGAGCACTATATGGAGCATTTCCACCACGCCGGTGGTGTGCCGAAACTGCTGGCGCAGCTTGGAGATCTCGTCGATCTCGACGCGAAGACGATCACCGGCGAGAGCCTGCGCGATGTCGTCGCGAATGCGGAAGACGTGCCCGGCCAGGACGCGATCCGTCCGCGCGACAATCCGATCAAGAGGGAAGGCGGCCTTGCAGTCCTGCATGGCAATCTCGCGCCGCGCGGTGCGGTCATCAAGCAGTCGGCTGCAAGCCCGAAACTGTTGCAGCACACCGGGCGCGCGGTGGTGTTCGAATCCGTCGAGGACATGACCTTGCGGGTTGACGATCCCGATCTCGACGTGAACTCCGACGACGTGCTGGTGCTGCGCAATGCCGGGCCGAAAGGCGCGCCCGGCATGCCCGAGGCGGGCTATCTGCCGATCCCGAAGAAGCTCGCGCGCGGCGGCACCAAGGACATGGTGCGCATTTCCGACGCGCGCATGAGCGGCACCGCGTTCGGCACCATCGTTCTCCACATCACACCGGAATCCGCTGTCGGCGGACCGCTGGCCCTGGTGAAGAACGGCGACATGATCCAGCTTGACGTCGCCAAGCGCAGCATCGAGCTGCTGGTCGATGCGGCCGAGCTGGAACGGCGTCATGCCGCCTTGAAGCCGGCCGCTGCGCCGGATGAAGCGCGGCGTGGCTACGCCTGGCTGTTTAACGAGACCATCATGCAGGCCGACGAGGGCTGCGACTTCGATTTCATGCAGAGGACTGGGAAGAAGACTGAGCAGAAAGACTAAGAGAGGGTGACCAATCACCCGCACGAACGCTCAGACCGCTAAAGCGGCGGGCGATAAAAACAGGGGGAAACGATGATTGCACGATCCATGCTTGGGCTGGCGGCAACGGCCGCTGTTCTCTTCGTCACGGGCGCATCGGCGCAGGAGGTGAAGCATTATCGCTTCGCCTATGACCAGCCGCGCAACACCGGCTATTCCATTGCGGGCGACCTCTTTGCCGACAAGCTCAAGGAATTGAGCAAAGGCACCATGATCATCGATCAATATCCGGGCGCGCAGCTTGGGCAGGAGCCACAAGTGCTCCAGCTCGTGAAGGCCGGTGACGTCGAATTCTCGATCGTCTCCTCAGCCAACACCGCGACCATCTCGCCGCAGGCCGGCGTGATGTCGTTGCACTATTTGTTCCGCGACGAGAACCACGTGGTTAAGGGACTGGCCGATCCGAAAGTGTTCGAAGCCCTCAAGACCCTGATCGACGAGACCACGCAGGGCCTGCACGTCATCGCGACGGGATCGCAGGGCGTGCGTCACATGTACTCGAAGAAGGAAATCCACAACGTCGGCGACATCAAGGGGCTGAAGATCCGTGTGCAGGCGACTGCGACCGAGGACACCATGTTCCCCGCCTACGGCGCCCAGACCGTGCACATGCCGTTCGGCAGCGTCTACACCTCATTGCAGACCGGCGTCATGGACGTCGCCGAGAACAGCATCAATGTCTACCTCGTCAACAAGCACTACGAGGTCGCGCCGGTGCTCAATATCACCGAGCACGAGGCCAACAACGCGCTGGTGTTCATCTCCGACAAGCTCTGGCAGAGCCTCTCGGCCGAGCAGAAAGGCTGGGTGCAAGCGGCGGGCAACGAGATCAGCACGAAGGAGCCGGCAAAGGCCTTCGATCTCGAGCGCAGCGCGGCCGAGAAGCTGAAGAAAATGGGCGTGAAGATCGTCGACAACGTCGACAAGAAGAGCTTTGCGGCGATCGCCGACCCCTATCTTGACAAGCTGGCCAAGGAGCTCGGTCCGCATGCCGTGAAGATCAAGGATTTGATCCGGTCGGTCAATTAAGCCGCCCCTGTGGCCATCCTTCGAGACGCCCGCCTACGGCGGGCCTCAGGCTGAGGTCACGTTTTCAGGCGAGATTTTAGACCCTCATGGTGAGGAGCCCGCCGCAGCGGTCATCTCGAACCATGCAGGCCGAGCACGTTCGGCAGCTTCCGAGCTGTCGCCTGCGATAGCTCCAGGACGACGGGAAAGTTGAATGGCCATCGCCGACAAACTGCTGGTGCAACGGCAACGTCATCTGAAATGGCGCGGGCTCGACTGGCTCGAGCTTGCGCTGATGATCCTCTGCGGCGTGCTCTGCTTCGGCTTCTCGCTGTCGGTGACCGCCGACATCGTCACCCGCACCATCGGCCATCCCTGGCTGTGGCTTCAGGAAGTCACCTCGACGTTGTTCATCTATGCGATCTTCGTCGGCACTGCGGCTGCGACCCGGCGCAACGACCACCTTTATCTCACCGCCATTTCCGAGGCGATGCACGGCACGTCGCGCCTGATTGTCGAACTGATCATCCGCCTCGTCGTGCTCGGCGTCGCCTTCTGCTTGATCTGGTACGGCTACCAGAATTATCTCCGCGGCTTCGGCAGTTTCCGCCTGCCGTCCGGCACGCCGATCGCTTCGCTCTATGCGATCATCCCGCTCTCGGGCGTGCTGATCGGCCTGTTTACCATCGAGCAGCTCGTCAACGGTTTGCGCAACGGTTTTGACCACCCCGAGCCGCCCGAGGAGGACGGAACGCCTATCATCACCGACGCACAGATGAGGGCGCAGCCGTGAGCGCACCCATTGTCCTGGCATTGATGACGATCTGCTTCCTGTCGTTCGGCTATCTCGGCGTGCCCGTGCCGTTCTCGCTGATGGCCGGCGTCTTCATCGGCGCGCTTCTCTCCGACGTGTCGCTCGCCGCCATCATCCAGAAGATCTTCGACGGCGTCGATTCCGAGGCGCTGCTGGCGATCCCGTTCTTCCTGCTGGTCGGCGAGCTCATGAGCTCGGCCAATGTGGTGGTACGAATAGCCAATCTCTCGGTGTCGCTGGTCGGACATATCAGGGGCGGGCTGTCGCAGGTCGTGGTGGTCTTCAGCATGTTCTTCTCGGAGATGTCGGGCTCGACCACCGCCGACGTCGCGGTGATGAGCCGCGCGCTGGGCGGCCCGATGAAGCGCGAGGGCTACGAGCCCGCCTTCATCGCCGCGATCATCGCCTCCGCCTCGACCATCGCAGCGCTGGTGCCGCCGAGCATCACCGCGGTGGTCTATGGTGCCGTCGGCAACGTCTCGATCGCCGGTCTGTTCATGGCGGGCGTCGTGCCGGGACTGATGATCGGCTTCGGGCTGATGATCTACTGCTATTTCTTCGGGCCCTCCGGCCTGCGCAAGCCGCGCGCGCCGCTGCGGCAGGTGGTGTTCGCGGCGGGCGATGCGGCGCTGCCGTTGATGATCCCGGTTATCCTGCTCGGTGGCATTCTCACCGGCTGGTTCACGCCGACGGAAGCGGGCGTCGTGGCCGTCGTCTGGATTGTCGTCGTCGTGATCCCCGCGCTCAACCGCGGGCACATCAGGAAGATCCCGTACGATTTCTGTCTTGCGGGCCTCATCTTCTCGCTGCCGCTGATCACCATCGGCGCCGCCAATGCGTTCGGCTGGATGCTCGCTTATCTGCGCGGCGCAAGCTACATCGCCGATGTCATCACCTCGATGGCCGGCAACGACCCGCACCTGATCATGCTGTTGATGGTGCTGCTCTTCACGGTGGTCGGTGATTTCATCGAGCCGGTGCCGACCATCATCATCTTCATGCCGCTGGTCAACACACTGACGGAAGCCGGCGACATCAACGCCGTGCATATGGGCGTGGTGCTGATCGCAACGCTGGCGTTCGGTCTGATCACACCGCCCTACGGCCTAGTGCTGCTGATGGCGTCGAAATTCGTGGGCGTCAGTTTCGCAAAAGCGCTACGCGCCGCGTTGCCGATCTACCTCGTGTTCCTTGGGACGATTGCGTTCGCGATCTACTTCCCGAGCGTGGTGCTGTGGCTGCCGCAGAAAGTGTTGCCGGAATCGGTCGGATGCTTCAAGTCGCCGGCGGGCACGGGCTATATCTGTCCCAAGTAAGCCCGCTCGAGCGAACGCTACTTGCTCTTGCTGGTGAATTTCTTGACCGCGGCGCGGAATTCCTCCGTGTTCATCGCCATGATGATCTTGTGCTCTTCGGCGTCGAGCTGCTGCTTCACCGGCGTCGTGGCGGCCTGGTAGACCAGCGATTTGGTGCCGGCAATCGCCGCCGGCGGGTTCTGCGCCAGCCGCTCGGCGAGTTGTCGCGTCGCCGCCTTCAACTCCGTCGCGGGAACGACCTTCGCGACCAGGCCCCATTCATGGGCTTGCTGCGCGGTAAAATTGTCCTCGGATAGGAAAATCTGGAGCGCGCGGCGGGAGCCGACCGTGTTGACGATGCCGACCGTAGATCCGCCATCCGGCGAGACGCCGATCTTGGCATAGGCCGGCGTGAACTTGGCGTCGTCGGCTGCGATGCAGAGATCGGTGACGAAGGCGAGGCCCATGCCGGCGCCGGCCGCCGAGCCATGGACGCTAGAGAGCGAGATCTTCGGCATGCGCCTGATGATCTCGATAAAGGTGTGATAATGCTTCAAGAGCTCGCCGACGACAGGCGTTACCGTGTTGGCCTCAGCCGCCGCACCAATCGTCTGCAGATCGCCGCCTGCTGAAAAGGCGCGGCCCTCGCCTTCGATCACCACAACTTTGATGTCGTCAGCGTTCTCGATATAGGCCGCGAGCTGTTCGAGCTTTTGCGCGATCGCCAGATTGATCGAGTTGAACGCGGTGGGGCGGTTGAGCGTGATGGTTGCAATCGGGCCGTCGATCCGCAGCAAAGCGGGATCGTCGGGTTGGGAGATTGGAGCTGGCATCTTGAAATCCCCGGCATGAGGTCGCTGCTCCAACTAGATCGCAGAAGGCGAGGGGTGACAATCCCCGGCCGCCAGTGCCCCGCCCGGTGCTCTTGCGCAAGCCGGAACGATAGGCTCAAATGTACCCGCCTTTGCCAAGGGACGGACACGAGCGCCGGCTCCTCCTGGGCCAGAAAATCAAAACCAGCGAGAGAGGAGACGACATGGGTCACGCTCGTGTCTCCGGAAATGGGCTGTTCCGATGACGGATGGTCCGGTGATCATTGTCGGTGCCGGCCATGGCGGCTACCAGGTCGCGGCATCCCTGCGCCAGGCAGGTTTTTCCGCTCCCATCTGCCTGGTCAATGACGAGGCGCATCTGCCCTATCAACGGCCGCCTTTGTCCAAGGCCTATATCAAGGGTGCGGCCGGGCCGGAGAGCCTGATGTTCCGGCCGGAGAAGTTCTACCAGGACCAGACCATCGAGCTGATCGCGGGCCGCGTGGTGTCGATCGACCGCGCGGGGCGCAAGGTGCTGCTCGCGTCGGGAAAGACGCTGCCTTACGGCCATCTCGTGCTGGCGACCGGCGCGCGCAACCGTTTGCTCGATCTGCCCAACGCCAATCTTCCCGACGTGAAGTATCTGCGCATCCTCGACGAGAGCGAGGCGCTGCGAAAGATCATCCCGTCGAAGACGCGCGTGGTGGTCATCGGTGCCGGCTTCATCGGACTGGAATTCGCGGCCACTGCGCGCATCAAGGGGCTGGAGGTCGACGTGCTCGAGCTCGCCCCGCGTGTGATGGCGCGCGCGGTGACGGCGGAGGTCTCGGAGTATTTTCAGGCGCGGCATCGCGAGGCCGGCATCCGCATTCACCTCGGCGTACAGGCAACCGCGATCGAGGCCCAAGGCAGCAAGGACGCCGGCAAGGTCACCGGCGTCTCCTTGAGCGACGGAAGGCATCTGCCCGCCGATCTCGTCGTGGTCGGCGTCGGCGTGCTGCCGAACATCGAGCTTGCGGCCGAGGCGGGGCTGCCGGTTGCTGCCGGCATCATCGTCGACGAATATCTCTCGACAGCTGATCCCGATATCTCGGCGATCGGCGATTGCGCGCTGTTCGCAAGCCCGCGCTTCGGCGGTTCGCTGCGCGTGGAATCGGTGCAGAACGCCACCGATCACGCCCGCTGCCTCGCGGCGCGGCTGACCGGCGACCGGAAGGCCTATGACAGCCATCCCTGGTTCTGGAGCGACCAGGGTGACGACAAGCTGCAGATCGCGGGCCTCACCACCGGCTACGACCGCGTCGTGCTCCGCGGCGATCCCGCCAGGAAGGCGTTCTCGGCGTTTTGCTATAAGGGCGAGAAGCTGCTCGGCATCGAATCGATCAACCGCGCCGGCGACCACATGTTCGGCCGCCGTCTGTTCGGCCTGAATCGCTCGATCACGCCAGAGCAGGCCGCCGATGAAAGTTTTGACCTGAAAGGCGCGCTGGCGTGATCAGCCGGCGTTGAGGACGGCGGCGACTTCCGCCGCCGTCGGCATCGACGGCCCCGCGCCCATGCGCTGCACGGAGATCGAGGCGGCGGCATTGGCGAACGCGAGTGCCGCGCGCAGTGCTGCGCCATCGGCGAGTTGTGCCGCGAGCGCTCCCACAAAATAATCGCCCGCGCCTGTGGTGTCGATCGCCTTCACCGCGCGACCGGCCACCGACAACTCCTCGCGTCCGGCGAGCGCGAGCACGCCGCGCTTGCCGAGCGTCACGCAGATGGTCTGGTCCTCGCGTGCCTGAAGTCTTCGCGCGACGTCGATGATCCGCGCAGCCTCGTCTCTGTCAGACAACTCCACGCCGGCGAGGAAGCCGAGTTCGGTCTCGTTCAGCACGAGGATGTCGACGAGCGCGAGCAATTCGCCGGACATGTTTTGCGCCGGGGCCGGATTGAGCAGCGTCGTGGCCCCGGCCGCACGGGCGCGCCGGAAGAACGCGGCAATCGTCGGCAACGGGATTTCGAATTGGCTGACGGCAACGTCGCCTTTCAACATCGGTACAACGCTGACATCATCAGCGCCGACCAGCGCATTGGCGCCGGGAATGACGATGATGGTGTTGTCGGCGTCCGCCACGGTGATAATCGCGGTGCCGGTGTGGGCCTCAGTCGTCTCCTGGAGGTAGCCGAGATCGATGCCCTGATCGCCAAGAAAAGCCTTCAGCTCACCTCCAAACGAATCCTTGCCGAGCCGTCCGATCAGCGTGGTCCTCGCGCCGAGCCGCGATGCCGCGACCGCCTGGTTGGCGCCCTTGCCGCCCGGGAAATACAGTACCTGCTTGCCGGCGACGGTCTCGCCGACCCGGGGATGGCGATCGGCTGTCGCCACTACATCCATGTTGATGCTGCCGGCGACGAAGACGCGTCCCATCATGACTCCTGCGAACGCTAGACCCTGGCCTCGAACTCGTGCCTGACCTTGGCGATGTCGACAAGCGTCGGCAGGCCGGCTTCGTTGCCTAGACGCTGGATCTTGAAGGTCGAGGCGGCGCGGGCAAAATCAAAGTGCTCGCGCCAGCTTTTGCCGGGATGGGCGAGATAGGAATAGACATAGGCGCCGTGGAAGACATCGCCGGCGCCGTTGGTATCGATCACGCGCTCGCGCGGGATCGGCATCGCCGGCATGATCTCGACCGCGCCTGTTTCGTTGTACCAGAGCAGGCCCTTCTCGCCCATGGTGATGCCGCCGATCTTGCAGCCGCGGCTCTTGAGATAGTCCAGCATCTTCTCCGGCGTCAGGTCCATTTGTTCGCACAGGCGCTCGGCAACGATTGCGACGTCGATGAATTCCAATAGCTCATGCGTGTTGGTGCGCAGGCCGCCGCCGTCGAGCGAGGTCAGGATGCCGGCCTCGCGGCAGACTTTCGCGTAGTGGATCGCGGCATCGGGCTGGTGGCCGTCGACATGCAGCGCGCGGCAGCCGCCGAGATTTAGCATCGGGAACGGATGGATGTGGTCGTCGTCGCGGCAGCGGACGATGGCGCGCTTGCCGTCCTTCGGCATGATGAAGGACAGCGAGGACTGGTTGACCTTCCGCCCGTGCAGCGAGATCGCGTATTTCGCGCACATGTCCATGAACATGCGACCGAGCCAGTCATTGGCCGCAGTGGCGATCAGATCGGGCACGATGCCGAGCTTGGCGCAGCAGAACGCCGCTGTCACCGCGTTGCCGCCGAAGGAAACCGCGTAGTCGGAGGCCACGTGCTTCTCGTCGCCGGTCGGCATGTGGTCGGTAATGAAGACGACGTCGATATAGGTCTGTCCGATAAAGAGAGCCTGCATTGATTGTCCGTGATGCGCTTTGTGGTCCCGGCCGGCGCGCTTACTGTAGCACCGGTCCCGTTGAGGGACCGCTGAAATTATTCGCAAAACTGCCGCCCGAAGCGCTTGAGGTCGGCATAGTGCCGGAATACGACCATGACAGGGCGATGCCAAGCCCGGGCAAATGCCGTCTCTCGGTCCACGGTTCCGGCCGATCCACAGGGGGAAACATGATCACCGGCCTCGATCACATCGTCGCTCTGGTCAGGGATATCGGTACGGCCAAGGCGGCCTTTCAGACGCTGCTCGGGCGCGCGCCGGCGTGGCAGAACTCGGGCGAGGGCGCTGACCGGGTGCTGTTCACCCTCGCGAACATGACGATCGAATTGATGGCGCCGAACGGCTTCAGCTTGACCGCCGACCGCATGCGCGCGCTGCTCGGCGATCAAGAGGGCGTGCTCGCCAGCCTGTGCTTTCGTGTCGCAGACATCGGCAAGATGCACCGGCGGCTGGAGCGGGTGGCGCTCAAGCCGGATGGTGTTGCCGAGGTCGAAATCAGCGACGCGCAGAGCGGCGCGGTCCTCCACTGGAAGCGGACGCGCGCCGCCACGGAGCTCACGCGCGGCGTGCGCATGTTCTTCCTCGAACTGGCCGATGAGCGTCCGCTTTCGCCTGCGACCGATATCGGGCCGATCGATGCGCTCGACCACGTCGTGATCACCACCGAGGATTCCGAGCGAGCCGCCGCGCTCTACGGCGCGCGGCTCCGGCTTGATCTGGCGCTCGATCGCTCGCACCAGGATTGGGGCCAGCTGATGTTCTTCCGCTGCGGCGATCTCGTCGTCGAGGTGGTGCGCCGCCCCGTCGCGGGCGGCGACTCCCTGCATGACCGCCTTTGGGGCCTGAGCTGGCGGGTGATCGACATCGACGCCACGCGCGCCCGCCTGATCGCTGCCGGGCTCGACGTCACCGAGGTCCGCAACGGCCGCAAGCCGGGCACGCGGGTGATGACGGTCAGGGCCGGCACTTGCGGCATCCAGACGGTGCTGCTGGAGCGCTCGCCGAAGCCGGTGGAGTAGGTTAGGCCTTTCCCCGTCATTGCGAGCGCAGCGAAGCAATCCAGAATCCCTCCACGGAGACAGTCTGGATTGCTTCGTCGCAAGGGCGCCTCGCCATGACGGCGAGCGCGTGTTACATCCATCCTGAGACCACCCAGCGAGCAACCGGTTTGGCGAAGGCAAAGCGAACTCTGAAATGGCAGCGCGATCCCGAGGGGATGCGGCTGCGCATTCTCGAAGCGGCCAAGCAGGAATTCTCGGCCCACGGTCTTGCCGGCGCACGTGTCGATCGCATTGCTGAACAGGCCGGCGCCAACAAGCGGATGCTGTACTATCACGTCGGCAACAAGGACGAGCTCTATCTCGCGGTGCTCGAAGGCGCCTATGACAAGATCCGCAGCGAGGAGCGTGGGCTCGATCTCGAGCACCTCGACCCGCCCGAGGCCATCAGGCGCCTGATCGAGTTCACCTGGAATTACTTTCTGCGCAATCCCGAATTCCTGTCGCTGCTCCAGACCGAGAACCTCGCGCGCGCAAAGCATTTGAAGCGCTCGACCAAGGTCAAGTCGATGCACTCGCCCTTCGTCGAGATGATCCGCACCGTGGTGCGCCGCGGTGTCGAGAGCGGCGACTTCCAGGTCGCGGTCGATCCGGTGCAGCTCTACATCTCGATCGCGGGGCTTTGCTTCTTCTATCTCTCGAACTCGGCGACGCTCAGCGTGATCTTCGGCCGCGATTTGCTGGCCAAGGACGCCAAGGACGAGCGGCTGGCCCACATGGTCGGCCTCGTGCTGGCAGCGCTGACGGGGCGCTCGGCGGAGCTGCTGAAGATTGCCAAGGCGCCGAAGTCGCGCGCCGCGGTGGCGCAGACGGTTTAATCTCAAGCTCTCGCCGGATCCGTCATGGCCGGGTTTGTCCTGGCTTGTCCCGGCCGTCCACGCGCGTCTCCGCGTGAGGAGAGGCGTGGATGCCCGGGACAAGCCCGGGCACGACCAGCGGGGGAACAGGCACAAAACGTCACAGGGAAACCTCTGGACAGTATTTACCCAATCGGTTAATTTCTCCCTCAACGAACAAGACGACCGGGAGTGAGAACGTGGCGGAGCTGAAGCCGCAGAGTGCGGTGTCCAAGATGCTGAATGCGGCCTGGATTCGGCCGTTCCTGTTCCTTGTCTTCATCGTCGTCGCCTGGGATCTCGCGATCCGGCTGTTCAAGATTCCCGCCTATCAAATCCCGTCACCTGGCGATGTCCTTGCAGTGCTACGCACCGACTGGCCGGAATTGCTTCGCCAGTCCTGGCCGACGACCTATGCCACTGTCTGCGGCTTCCTGCTGTCGGCGCTGTTCGGCATTCCCGTCGCCATGCTGATCGCGGGGTCGAAGACGGTGGAGAGCTACGTCTATCCGCTGCTGGTGTTCTCGCAATCCGTGCCGAAGATCGCGATCGCGCCGCTGTTCGTGGTGTGGTTCGGTTTCGGCATCATTCCGAAAGTGATTTCGGCCTTCCTGCTCGGCTTCTTCCCGGTGGTGGTCTCCGCCGTGCAGGGCTTCAAATCGGTCGATCCGGATATGGTGGATCTCGCCCGCGCCATGCAGGGCAGTCGCTTCCAGGTGTTTTGTGCGGTGAACTTACCGCATGCGCTGCCCGCGATCTTCTCCGGCCTCAAAGTGTCGGTGACGCTGGCGGTGGTCGGCGCCGTCGTCGGCGAGTTCGTGGGTTCCAATTCCGGCATCGGCTACGTGATGCAGCGCTCGATCGGCACGTTCGACCTGCCGACGATGTTCGCAGCCCTCGTGATCCTCGCGCTGCTCGGCGTGATCCTGTTCTGGGTCGTGGACCGCATCGAGAAGCTGGTCATTCCCTGGCATGTCAGCCAGCGTGAGGACGTGATTTTCGCATCTTAACTAAAGCAACGAACGGCCACCAACGGCCGAAGCAAATCGACAAGGGAGAGTGACGATGAAGCGGTGGATTGGAGCAGTCTCTGCGGCGCTGATGGTGTTTGCGGCGATGCCGGCGCAGGCCGCCGACAAGGTCGTGCTGATGCTAAACTGGTACGTCTATGGCGAGCACGCGCCGTTCTATTACGGCAAGGCCAAGGGCATTTACGCAGCCGAGGGCATCGATCTCGAGATCCAGGAAGGCCGCGGATCGGCTGCGACCACGCAGGCGGTGGCTGCCAAGACCGCCGATTTCGGCTATGTCGACGTGCCCACCATGATGCGCGCCGCGATCAAGGGCGCGCCTGTGGTTGCGACCGGCGTGCTGCTCCAGACCAGCCCGATGTCCGCCATGGGTTTCGTCGACAAGAACATCAGGAAGCCCGAGGACATCAAGGGCAAGACGGTCGCGATCACGCCTGCCGATTCCATGACCCAGATCTGGCCGTTGTTCCTGAAGAAGACCGGCCTGAAGGAGAGCGACTTCCAGACCGTCGCGGGCGACGGCCAGACCAAGCTCAATGCGGTCATCAACGGCCAGGCTGACCTCCTGCTCGGTTACGTCATGGACCAGTCGATGAAGATCAAGGACGCCACCGGCAAGGACGTCTATCCGATCAAGTTCGCGGACTACGGCATCAACATGGTCTCCTCGGGCATCATCGCCAACACCGATTATGTGAAGGCCAATGCCGACCTCGTGCGCCGCTTCATGTCGGCGACGACAAAGGCGGTCGAGGCCGCCGAGAAGGAGCCGAAGGCGGCGGCGCAGTCGATCCTCGACGCCAACCCGAAGGGCGGCAAAATCGATACGCTGACGCAAGGTTTTGAGTTGACCATTCCGCTCTACCGGACCGCGGAGACCAAGAGCAAGCGGCCGTTCCAGGTCACCGACCAGAACATGACCGACTCCGTCAATCTGATGGTCGAATATGGCGGGCTGGACGCCAAGGCCAAGGACAATCCGAAGGCGTTCTATACCAACGACTACCTGCCGAAGAGCGGCTCGTGAAACCTGCTACAGTTATGAGTGAAATCGCGCAGCCGGCCGCACATCTGAGATTGGTGAGCGACCGGGCCGCCGGCGATGCGTCGGGCATCAACCTGTCCGGCGTGTCCAAAACCTATCGGACGCGCGACGGTGACGTGCCGTCGCTGCGGCCGCTCGACTTTCACATCAATGACGGGGAGTTCTTCGTCGTGGTCGGCCCGTCCGGCTGCGGCAAGTCCACGCTGCTCAAGCTGATCTCGGGACTGTTGCCGCCGACGACGGGTGAGATCCTGGTCGAGGGCGAGAAGGTGACGGCGCCGCACGGCAATGTCGGCATCGTGTTCCAGAACGCGCTGCTGCTGCCATGGCGCAACATCTTGGCCAACGTGATGCTGCCGATCGACATGAAGCGGCTGCCGCGCCAGACATATCTCGACCGCGCCAAGGCGCTGTTGAAGATGGTTGGGCTCGAAGGTTTCGAGAGGAAGCTGCCATGGCAACTCTCCGGCGGCATGCAGCAGCGCGCCTCGATCTGTCGCGCGCTGGTTCACGATCCCAAGATCATGCTGATGGACGAGCCGTTCGGCGCGCTCGATGCGCTGACGCGCGAGCGCATGAATGTCGAGTTGATGCGGATCCAGCGCGAAACGAAAAAAACGGTGCTGCTGATCACGCATTCGATCCCCGAGGCGGTGTTCCTCGCCGATCGCGTGCTGGTCATGACCGAGCGGCCCGGCGCGATCGCCGCGATCTACGACGTGCCACTGCCGCGTCCACGTTCGCTCGACGTGATGGCTGATCCTGTTTTCACCGAACTCGTGCAACGCATCCGCAAGCATTTCTTTTCACAAGGGGCGTTGGATTAGTTAGCGATGGTGTTCTCCAGCCCGACCACATGCACGGTGCGCTCCCTCCCCCGCGTGCGGGGGAGGACTGGGGAGAGGGTATCTCCGCATCAGGATTGTCCGGTCGCGGAAAGAACCCTCACCCGGCGCTGCGCGCCGACCTCTCCCGCAAGCGGGCGAGGTGCACCGTCCGAGCAGCCAGACCGGTTTCCAACAAGCTCACATGCGGAAGCACCATGC
Source organism: Bradyrhizobium sp. LB13.1 (assembly GCF_054056815.1). Taxonomy (NCBI): domain Bacteria; kingdom Pseudomonadati; phylum Pseudomonadota; class Alphaproteobacteria; order Hyphomicrobiales; family Nitrobacteraceae; genus Bradyrhizobium; species Bradyrhizobium sp. LB13.1. The sequence goes on from NZ_JBSRYQ010000001.1 coordinate 2,886,477, forward strand.
CACCGCGCCTGAAGCTGCGAGACATCGCGTTCTTCGAACGTCCCGTGCATTTCGCGCGGCCGTTCCGCTTTGGCGCGATCACGATCAACGCGACGCCGCAGCTGTTCGTGCGGGTCGAGATCGAGGTCGAAGGCAAGGGGACCGCGGTCGGCGCCAGCGCCGAGCTGCTGGTACCAAAATGGTTCGACAAGCGGCCGGAGCTGTCGCCGGCACAGACCGTCGATGATCTGCGCCGCTCGCTGGAGATCGCGCGGCGGCTTTATCTTGCGCGAACTGGATTTCTGACGGCATTCGATCTGCATGCCTCGTGCATCGGTGCCCAGGTCGCGACCTGTGCGAAAAAGAATATTCCGGCGCTTGCGGCGGCTTACGGCCCCGCGGAAATCGACAAGGCGGTCCTCGATGCGCTGCTCCGCGCCGCCGAGACCAGTTTTTTCGAGGGCATGGCCGGCAACATCGCCGGAATCGATGCGCGGCTGTCGCCTGACCTGAAGGAAACGGATCTCACGACGTTTCTATCCGGCCGGAAGCCGGTGTCGCGTGTTGCCATCAGGCATACCGTCGGCCTCGACGATACCGTTGAAGGTGAGGGCGGGGTTGCCGATGCCCGCGACAACTCCGGTGCAAGATATTTCAAGCTGAAGCTGTCGGGCGATCCCGTGGCCGACGCAGCGCGGCTGGCGCGGATCGGCAAGGAGCTCGATACGCTTGGACGTGACTACAAGGCGACGCTCGATGCCAACGAGCAATATGCGGATCTCGCGGCGTTGCAGGCGCTGATGGACCGGCTTGATCGTGATCCCACATTGCGGCCGATCGCGTCGCGCTTGCTCTACGTCGAGCAGCCGATGCCGCGCGATATCACCCGGCAGTCACCGCTGGGTTCGCTGGCCGCGCGTGGCTTTATCATCGACGAAGCCGATGATTCCTACGACGCGTTCCCTGCGGCCCCGGGCGCTCGGCTATTGCGGCATCTCCTCGAAGTCCTGCAAGGGGCTCTACAAGTCCATCGTCAACGCGACGCGTGCGGCGAAATGGAGCGCGGGCGGCGAAAGATTCTTCGTCACCGGCGAAGATCTCACCTGTCAGGCGGGTCTTGCCGTGCAGCAGGACCTCGCGCTCGGCGCCTTCCTTGGCATCACGCACGCCGAGCGCAACGGCCATCACTATGTCGACGGCTTTGGCGAGGCGCCCGCCGCAGAAGCCGAGGCCTTCGCGGCAGCACATCCCGATCTCTACGCCGATGCCGGGCAGGGCATCCGGCTCTCCATTCACAACGGCGATCTCCTGACGGGATCGCTCAACCGAGCGGGTTTTGCGACGTCGGTCCATCCGGACTGGTCGGCACTGCGCCTGCTCGAACAGCCAAAATCACCTAGGGAGCAATCGGTATGACCACCCAACGCCTCGGCCTTATCATGAACGGCGTCACCGGCCGCATGGGCCTGAACCAGCATCTGATTCGCTCGATCGTCGCGATCCGCGAGCAGGGCGGCGTCCGTTTGAAGAACGGCGATCGCGTGATGCCTGATCCGATCCTGGTCGGTCGCAGCGCCGAGAAGGTCGAGGGGCTGGCCAAGCGCTACAACATCACGCGCTGGACCACCGACCTCGACGCGGCGCTCGCCGACAAGAACGACACCATGTTTTTCGACGCCGCGACCACGCAGGCGCGCCCCGGTCTGCTCACCCAGGCCATCAATGCCGGCAAGCATGTTTATTGCGAGAAGCCGATCGCGACGAATTTCGAGGCGGCGCTCGAGGTCGTCAAGCTCGCCAATTCCAAGGGCGTCAAGCACGGCACGGTGCAGGACAAGCTGTTCCTGCCGGGCCTGAAGAAGATCGCCTTCCTGCGTGACTCCGGCTTCTTCGGCCGCATCCTCTCGGTACGCGGCGAGTTCGGCTATTGGGTGTTCGAAGGTGGTTGGCAGGAGGCGCAGCGCCCGTCATGGAATTACCGCGACGAGGACGGCGGCGGCATTATCCTCGATATGGTCTGCCACTGGCGCTACGTGCTCGACAATCTCTTCGGCGAGGTCGAGAGCGTGAGCTGCATCGGCAACACCGACATTCCCGAGCGTTTCGACGAGCAGGGCAAGAAGTACAAAGCGACCGCCGACGACTCCGCGTATGCGACGTTCCAGCTCAAGGGCGGCGCCATCGCCCACATCAACATGTCCTGGGTGACGCGCGTCTATCGCGACGATCTCGTCACCTTCCAGGTCGACGGCACGCTCGGCTCGGCAGTCGCCGGCCTTTCGGACTGCATGATCCAGGCGCGGCAGGCAACACCCCGGCCGGTGTGGAATCCCGACGAGAAGCGGCTGCATGACTTTTACGGCGATTGGCAGAAACTGCCGGATAATGTCACCTACGACAACGGCTTCAAGGAGCAGTGGGAGATGTTCATCCGCCACGTCTACGAGGATGCGCCCTACAAGTTCACGCTGCTCGAAGGCGTCAAGGGTGTGCAGCTCGCCGAATGCGCGTTGAAGAGCTGGAAGGAGCGGCGCTGGATCGACGTCGCCCCGATCAAGGTCTGAGGAGGGAACAATGAATAAGCCCGTCCTGCCCAAGCCTGTCCCTTCAACGTCGTCCCTGTCGCTCAAGCTGCCGAAAGCCGATCGTTCGATCGAGACCTACCGGCTCGCGGCGTCGCGAACGTTTCCCGCAAAGCTCGAGGGACCGCTGAATCGCATCGCATTTTCGGCCGTCCATACGGTGGTCGATCCTTTCGCCGACAACGATCCCTGGCTTTCGGTTGCCGTCGACTGGGACAAGACCATCGCCTTCCGTGAACATGTCTGGGACCTCGGTCTCGGCGTCGCCGAAGCCATGGACACCGCGCAGCGCGGCATGGGGCTGGACTGGCCGAATTCGCTGGAGCTGATCACGCGTTCGGTGTCTGCCGCCAAGCATCGCAACGCGCTGGTGTTCTCTGGAGCAGGCACCGATCATCTCGCGGTCGAGGACGCCAAGAATCTCGACGACGTGATCCGCGCCTATGAGGAGCAGATATCGGCGGTCGAAAAGGTCGATGGTCGAATCATTTTAATGGCGTCGCGCGCGCTGGCGAAGCTGGGCCGTAACGCCGACGATTACGCAAAGGTCTATGACCGCGTGCTCTCGCAGGTTCGCGAGCCCGTGATCATCCACTGGCTCGGCGACATGTTTGATCCGGCGCTGACGGGATATTGGGGCACCAACGATCTCGACAAGGCGATGGACACGGCGGTAGCCATCATCAACGGCAACGCGGCCAAGATCGACGGCGTCAAGGTTTCGCTGCTCGACAAGCAGCGCGAGATCGACATGCGCAGGCGTCTCGACAAGCGCATCAAGATGTACACCGGCGACGACTTCAACTATGCGGAGCTGATCGCCGGCGACGGCGAAGGCTTTTCACACGCGCTGCTCGGCATCTTCGATGCGATCGCACCGGCGGCGTCCTACGCGCTGTCGCGGTTGGCAGCCGGCGACGAGGCCGGCTTCCACGATGTGCTGGGACCGACGGTGCCGCTGTCGCGCCACATCTTCAAGGCGCCGACGCGCTTCTACAAGACCGGGGTTGTCTTCATGGCTTATCTCAACGGCCACCAGGACCATTTCACCATGGTCGGCGGGCAGGAGAGCACGCGCTCGATGCTGCATCTTGCCGAGCTGTTCCGCCTTGCCGATCAGGCCGGTCTGCTTGCCAATCCTGAACTTGCGACGCGACGGATGAAGACCGTGCTGGCTTCGCACGGAATCGAATCCTGATGCGCGATTTCTCGTCCGACCATCGCTGGCTGTCGCTCAACACGGCGACGGTCCGCAAGCAGGGTGACCTCGTCGAGATCATCGACGCCTGTGCCAAGCACGGCATCCGCGCCATCGATCCCTGGCGCGACCAGGTCGCGGCCGTCGGCCTCGATCGTGCCGCGCGTGCGGTGCGTGATGCCGGTCTCGACCTATCGGGCTATTGCCGGGGTGGCATGTTCACATCCGACGCTGCACGCCGAGACGAGGTGCGCGACGACAACCGGCGCTGCGTCGACGAAGCCAAGGCGCTGGGAGCACCCTGCATCGTGCTCGTCGTCGGCGGCCTGCCGCAATATTCGCGGCCGGGCAGCAAGGCGTCGAAGGACATCGCCGGCGCGCGGACGCAGGTCGAGGAAGCGCTAGCTGAGATGCTCGACTACGCCAAACAGGCAAAGCTGCCGCTGGCGATCGAGCCGCTGCATCCGGCCTATGCGGCGGACCGCGCCTGCGTCAACACGACGAAGCAAGCGCTCGACATCTGCGACCGGCTTGATCCTGATCGCAGCGGCATGCTCGGTGTCGCGCTCGACGTCTATCACATCTGGTGGGACCCCGAGCTGATGGAGCAGATCGCGCGCGCCGGCAAGGATCGCCTGCTGGCCTTTCATGTCTGCGACTGGCTGGTGCCGACGAAAGACATCCTCAACGACCGTGGCATGATGGGCGACGGCGTCATCGACATCAAATCGGTGCGCGAAGCGGTCGAGGCGCAGGGCTTTGCCGGCTATTCGGAGATCGAAATCTTCTCCAACGGCTGGTGGGACAAACCGATGGACGAGGTGCTGCAAACCTGCATCACGCGGCACAAGACGGTGGCTTAGGCCTTCGGAATAATCCGTTGCGCGCAGCGGCGCTGAGATCTCAGCCGATCGCGCAGGGCACGCTCAAAAATCCGCGGAACCGCACTCGTCCGCCCCGCACCGGCTGTCCGCTCACGGCGTAGTTCGGGAAGCGCACCAAAAAGCGCGAGACCGCGATGGCGCCTTCCAGCCGCGCCAGCGCCATGCCGGCGCATTGATGCGCGCCGGTGGCGAAGGCGAGATGCCGGTTCGGCGTGCGCGCGACGTCGAATCTCTCAGGGTCCGGAAACTGTGCCGGATCGCGGTTGGCAGCGCCGATGCAAAGCGTAATCGACGTGCCGGCGTCGAGCATGACGCCGCCGAGTTCGACCCGCTCGGTGGTCATGCGGTTGCCGAGTTGGTTAGAGCTTTCGTAGCGCAGCACCTCTTCGACCGCAGGTTTGATCAAATCCGGATGGCCGATCAAGCGCTGTTTCTGATCCGGATTCCGGTCGAGCGTCACGAGGCCGTTGCCGATCAGGTTGGTGGTGGTCTCGTGGCCGGCATTGAGCAGGAAGATGCAATTGTGCAGCAACTCCTTCTCGGTCAGCCGCTCGCCGTTCTCCTCGCCATTACCTTCTCCCTGGATCAGTCGCGTCAGCACGTCGCGTTCGGGATTGCCGGGCCTTTCGCGACGGCGCACGACCAGCGTCGAGAGATAAGCGAGAAAGTCCGTCACGGCTTTATTGCCGCGGGCAGCCACTTCAGGCGACACCACCGGTTCGAGCGCACCGAGGATCGCCAACGACCAGTCGCGCAGCGGCTCGCGCTCGTCATGGGGAACGTCGAGCAGATTGCCGATCACCTCGATGGGGATCGATGCGGCGAAGTCCTCGATCAGTTCGCAATCACCTTTGGCGGCGATGGCGTCGAGCAGGCCGTCAACCAGCTTGATGATATCAGGCTCCATCCCTGCGATCGCACGCGGTGACAGCGCGCCCATGATCAGGCGCCGTACGCGCGTATGCGCCGGCGGATCGTTGAAGACGAGGCTGGTGGTGTGGTGCTCGTAGAGCGGGGTGTCGCCGTATTTCGGCGCGAACTCACGCTTCTTGTCCGAGCTGAACGATATTGTGTTCTTGTAGGTCGTGACGAGATCGTCATAGCGGGTCAGGAACACGGTGCCGTTGGGCAGGCGCTTGACCGGTTCGTTCTCCCGCAGTGCACGATAGGTGGGGTAGGGATCGGCGTAGAAGTCGGACGTCAGCTTCTCCAGATCGAACTTGGCTGCCAGTTCATTCGCACTTGCGTTCATGCCGCCATACTCGCCGGTTGAGTCCGATATGCTGTTTTCGCTCTTTCGAACGACGCGGGTCACCGTCTACAGTCGTGCCATGATTTGCAAGCCGACCGGACAGGAAAATGCACGCCCGCGCTGACGCTGCCGACACGGCCGCCGAGTCTAGCACTCATTGGCCCGACGATATTTTCGCGACCTTGCAACGCTTCGGCGTCCGGCAGGTGCCCTACGTGCCCGACGCCGGCCATTCGAGGCTGATCGAGCGCGTGCTGGCCTCGTCCACGATGCGCGGCATTCCGCTGACGACGGAGGAGGAGGGCGTGGCGCTGCTGGCCGGCGCCTGGACCGGCGGACAGCGCGGTGTGTTGCTGATGCAGTCGAGCGGCGTCGGCAATTGCATCAACATGCTGTCGCTGATCCCGATCCTGCGCTTTCCCTTCCTCACGCTGGTGACCATGCGCGGCGAGTGGGGCGAGTTCAATCCGTGGCAGGTGCCGATGGGATCGACCACGCAGGGCGTATTCGAACTATCAGGCGTCAAGGTGCTGCGTGCCTCGAACGCGGCCGAGGTGCCGGCCGTATTGGAGGCGGCGGCTGGACAGGCCTACAACGCCCTTACGCCCACCGCTGTCCTGCTGTCGCAGCGCCTGATCGGCGCCAAGGTCTTCACCAAATGAGCAAGGCCAATCTCCTCGACCGCCGTCAGGTGGTGTCCGCGCTGCTTGCGAACCGCAAGGACGTGGTTGCGATCGGCGGCCTCGGAGCTTCCACCAACGACATGTGCGCGGCTGGCGACCACGCGCGCAACTTCTATCTCTGGGGCGGCATGGGTGGCGCGGCGATGATCGGCCTCGGGCTCGCGCTGGCGCAGCCAAAACTGCCGGTGCTCGTCATCACCGGTGACGGCGAGATGCTGATGGGGCTGGGCAGCCTCGCCACCATCGGCCTGCAGAAGCCGTCCAACCTCTCGATCGCGGTGCTCGACAACGAGGCCTATGGCGAGACCGGCGGCCAGACCAGCCACACCTCGGCCGCCGCCGACCTCGTCGGCGTCGCCAGGGCCTGCGGCATCGGGGATAGCCGGTCTGTGACAACCATGGCCGAGGTCGAGGCCTTCGCCAAAGCCGTCCACGACGTCTCGGTCGGACCACGATTCGCCAACGTGAAAATCGACAGCGCCAATCTGGAGCGAATCTTGCCAAGTCGGGATGGGACTTACATTCTCAACCGGATCCGGGGCGACCTCGGCTTTCAGCCGATCTAGGCTGGCTTCCCCAGCGGCCCCGTCCTGCGCAGGGACGATGTAAGCAAGATCAATTTCCACTGAAATTACAACGCATTTAGGTTGCGTTGCAGCATAGTGCTTGACTTTTACATGGGTGAGTGCTTACTCACTAGCATGAGCTCATTGCGTATGACGAGCGACCTGAGGCGTCAATTGATCCTCGGCGCCGCAAAGCGTTGCTTTGCCCGACACGGCTATACCGGCACCACGACCAAGAGCGTGGCGGCCGCCGCTGCCATTTCCGAAGCGCTGCTGTTCAAGCATTTCCCGTCCAAGGCCGCGCTGTACGCCGAAATTCTCAGCGACGAATGCGAGGCTGACCCGGCGCTCATGGATCTGCTCGAACGGGAGCCCTCGACCGTCACCCTGGTCGAAGTGATCCGCGGCATGGTCGGACATTTCCTTCAGATCGCTGACGGGCCCGACCGCGAAGAAGCCCAGCGCCTGCGACTGATGGCCACGAGTCATTTGGATGACGGCGAATTCGCCCGTTTGCTGTATGCCAAGATCGAAACGCTGATCGGGGCGGTCTTCGTCGCCTCGCTCAAGCGTGCGGTTGCCGCCGGAGACGCGCGGCCATACAACGGCGAACCGCTCAACCTGTTCTGGTTTGCGCATCACACGGCGATGACGGCTGCGCTGACCAGGCTGCCGGCCACGCCGTGTCTCGCTTATGGCAAGGCGAACGACCTCGAGCGGCAGCTCTGCGAGTTTCTCCTGAGGGGTATCGGACTTAACGACGCCGCAATTGCGTCGCATTTGGGCCGCGATCAGGCCGCGGATGCGGGCAAAACGGCGATTGCAGAAAGCGCATGACATGAACATCGTAACCGAACACAAGATTTCGGGCGAACCGATCGACACCAAGGCTCCCAAGCGTCCGGTCCGGCCGGTGCTCTGGTTCGTTATCGTCGGAACGCTTCTGGGCGTGCTGGTCGGTGGCCTCGTCTGGTTCAATTATTTCCGCGGCCAGATGATCAAGCAGTTCTTCGCCAACAACAAGCCGCCGCCGGTCGCGGTCAGCGCCGCCGAGGCGAAGTCCGAGGTGGTGCCGAACCTGTTGACCGCGGTCGGTGGTCTCGCCGCCGTGCACCAGGTCGATGTCAGCGCCGACGTCAACGGCCGCGTCACCGAGATCAAGTTCGAGCCGGGCACGCATGTCGAGGCCGGCACGCCGCTGGTGCAATTGTTCGACGCGGCCGAGCAGGGCGATCTCGCGAGCTTCAAGGCGCAGGCAACCGTCGCGCAGCTGTCGCTCGACCGCGCCAAGCAACTGGCGTCGCGCCAGTTCGGTCCGCAGGCGACCGTTGATCAGGCGCAGGCTGCCTACGACCAGGCAATGGCCGGAATTGCCAAGACCGAGGCATTGATTTCGCAGAAGCTGGTGCGTGCACCGTTCTCCGGCGATCTCGGCGTCCGCAAGGTCGAGGTCGGCCAGTATCTGACAGCCGGCACGGCCATCGTTTCGCTGACCGATCTGTCGGAGCTGTGGGCCAACTTCACGGTGACGGAAAAGGACTCGGGCAACCTCAAGGTCGGTCAGCCGGTTCGGTTGAAGGTCGATGCCTATCCGGGCCGCACCTTCGACGCCAAGATCACCACGATCGAGCCGCAGATCTCGACCGACACCCGCAACATCCGCGTGCAGGCGACCATCTCCAATCCGGAGAAGATCCTGAAGCCCGGCATGTTCGTGACCACCACTGTGGTGCTGCCGGACAAGCCGGCCGTGGTCACCGTGCCGGAGACGGCGGTCGACTACACGCTGTACGGCGACTCGGTGTTCGTGATCACCGAGAAGAAGGAAGAGGACGGCAAGACCAGCCTGAGCGCGGTGCGCACTTTCGTGCAGACCGGCAACCGGGTCGAAGGCCGCGTCGAAATCGTCAAGGGCGTGAAGCCGGGCGACAAGGTCGTCGCCGTCGGCCAGCTCAAGCTGCAATCGGGCGCGGCGGTGTCGATTTCGACCGACCCGGCTCCGCAGATCCCGGCGCAGCCGCCGCGATACTGACATCGCACACGTCGCAGCATGATCCGGCCCGGCCGGGTCATGCGCTTTGCAAGTCAACGAAATCGAGATCGCCGCGATGCGCTTTACTGATATTTTCATCAAACGGCCGGTCCTGTCGATCGTCGTCAGCCTGCTGATCCTGCTGATTGGCCTGCGCGCGGCAACGACGCTGCCGATCCGGCAATATCCGAAGCTGTCGAACACGGTCATCAACATCACGACCGTCTATCCGGGCGCGTCCGCGGACCTGATCCAGGGCTTCATTACGACGCCGATCGAGCAGGCGGTCGCTTCCGCCGAAGGTGTCGATTACATCACCTCGTCCTCGGTACTCGGCACCTCGACGATCCAGGTCTACATCAAGCTGAATTTCGATCCGAACCAGGCGCTGACCGAGGTTCTGGCCAAGACCAACTCGGTCAAATACCTGATCCCGAAGGAATCCAACGATCCGATCGTCACCAAGACCACAGGCCAGACCACGGCCGTGATGTATCTCGGATTCTCGTCCGAAGAGCTGTCGGGCTCGGCGATATCAGACTATCTGACGCGCGTTGTGCAACCGGTGCTGTCGACCGTCGACGGCGTGGCCTCCGCCGACATTCTCGGTGGCCAGACCTTTGCGATGCGGCTGTGGCTTGATCCCCTGAAGATGGCGGGCCGCAACGTGTCGCCTGCGGATGTCGCGGCCGCGATCACCGCCAACAACTTCCAGTCCGCGGCGGGGCAGACCAAGGGCTATCTGATTGTCTCGAACGTATCGACGAATACGGGGCCTGACCGACGTCAACCAGTTCAAGAAGATGATCGTCAAGGCCAAGGACGGCGGCTTCGTGCGGATGGAGGACATCGCCACCGTCGAGCTTGCGGCCCAAAGCACAGACGCGAGCGTTGCCTTCAACGGCGAGCACGCGATCTTTATCGGTGTGCAGGCAACGCCGCAGGGCAACCCGCTGACCCTGGTCAAGGGCGTGCGGGCGCTGTTCCCTGAGCTGGAGCGCAATCTGCCGCCGTCGATGAAGATGAAGGTCGCCTACGATTCGACCAAGTTCATCCAATCTTCGATCGACGAGGTGGAGAAGACGCTGGGCGAGGCCGTGATCATCGTGATCGTGGTGATCTTCCTGTTCCTGGCCTCGTTCCGCTCGGTCATCATTCCCGTCGTCACCATCCCGCTGTCGATGATCGGCGTCTGCACGCTGATGCTGGCGCTGGGGTTCAGCTTCAATTTGCTGACGCTGCTTGCGATGGTGCTCGCGATCGGCCTCGTGGTCGACGACGCCATCGTGGTGGTGGAGAACATCCATCGCCATCTGGAGGAGGGGAAAACGCCGGTGCAGGCGTCGCTGGAAGGCGCGCGCGAAATCGTCGGTCCCATCATCTCGATGACCATCACGCTCGCGGCCGTGTACGCGCCGATCGGTTTCCTTGGCGGCCTGACCGGCTCGCTGTTCCGCGAATTCGCCTTCACGCTTGCGGGCTCGGTGATTGTGTCCGGCGTGATCGCGCTGACGCTGTCGCCGATGATGTGCTCGGTGCTTCTGAAGAACACCGAAGAGGGCCGCTTCGCCAAGTTGGTCAACAAGGTGTTTGGCGCGCTGACGCGGTGGTACGGACGCAGGCTCGATCGCTCGCTCGACTACAAGGCCATCACCGGCCTGTTTGCGGTGACCATCCTCGGGCTGGTCGGCTTCCTCTACATGCACACGTCGAAGGAGCTGGCGCCCGAGGAAGACCAGGGCATCGTGTTCGCGGTGACCAAGGCGCCGAAATACGCCAACATCGACTACGTCGACTTTTACGGCGAGAAGCTCGACAAGGAATTCCAGAAGTTCCCCGAGACCGATCTTCGCTTCGTGCTGAACGGCATCAACGGCCCGCAGGGCGGTATCGCCGGCATGCTGCTGAAGCCGTGGGAGGAGCGCAAGCGCTCGTCGATCCAGCTGAAGTCGCTGGTGCAGGCCGAGCTTTCCAAGATCGAGGGCGTGCAGGCGTTCGCGTTCAACCTGCCGCCGCTCCCGGGCGGCCCGGGCGGCCTGCCGGTGCAGATGGTCATCAACTCCACCGCCAGTTTCCAGACTGTCTATGAACAGATGGAGAAGTTGAAGGCTGCCGCCCGCAAAAGCGGAATGTTCATCGTCTCCGACAGCGACCTTGCCTACAACCAGCCGAACGTGAAGGTGACGATCAACCGCACCAAGGCGCAGGATCTCGGCGTCAACATGCAGAACCTCGGCAGCACGCTCGCGGTGCTGCTCGGCGGCAACTACATCAACCGCTTCAATCTCGAGGGCCGTTCCTATCAGGTCATCCCGCAGGTGCCGCGCGGCCAGCGGCTCTCGCCGGAATCGCTCGCCGGCTACTACGTGACAACCAACACCGGCCAGCAGCTTCCGCTCTCGACGGTGGTATCGATCGAGACCAAGACCGAGCCGAATTCGCTGACACATTACAATCAGCTCAATTCGGCGACCTTCTCGGCGGTGCCGATGCCCGGCGTGACCGTCGGTGCGGCGGTCGACTTCCTCGAGAGCGAGGCCAAAAACCTGCCGCAAGGTTTCAGCCATGATTATCTAGCTGACAGCAGGCAATATGTGCAGGAAGGCAACCAGCTCGCGGTCACCTTCGGCTTCGCGCTGATTATCATCTTCCTGGTGCTGGCGGCGCAGTTCGAGAGCTTGCGAGATCCGCTGGTCATCATGATTTCGGTGCCGATGGCGATCGTCGGCGCACTGATCCCGCTGTTCTTCGGCGTGGCGACCATGAACATCTACACCCAGGTCGGACTGCTGACTTTGGTGGGCCTGATCACCAAGCACGGCATCCTGATGGTCGAGTTCGCCAACGAGCTCCAGATCAACGAGCGGCTCGATCGCCGCTCAGCCATCGAAATGTCGGCCCGCATCCGTCTCAGGCCGATCCTGATGACCACGGCCGCGATGGTGACGGGCCTGATCCCGCTCCTGACCGCGACCGGCGCGGGCGCGGCCAGCCGCTTCTCGATCGGTCTGGTGGTCGTCGCCGGCATGTCGATCGGCACGCTGTTCACGTTGTTCGTGCTGCCCGCGGTTTACGTGGTGCTGGCGACCGACCATCGCGCGGCGGCCGATTCCGAGCGGAACAAGCAGGTCAACGATCTCGACCTCGGCTCCAAGGCGCTGCGGCCAACCTGAGGACGCAGGTAAGCTAACCCGAGGGCGGCAGCGGCATTCCGCTGCCGCCCTTTTCTATTTGCCCCGGGGGTCCGATTGCCATCAGGCTTTCCCGCGCTCGCGAGAGACAAGGTCCGGTCTTCTTGCTAGGTTCGGCGGGATGAGCCTTTCCCTCCACCCCGATACCCCGCAAGCACGGGCGCTGCCGACTGCGGCGCCGGCTGGCGTCGCGTCCGGCACGACGCCAGGGCAGGGGATCAGGACCCGGCTCTTCACCAAATATGTCGCGCTGTTCGTGGCTGTCGTCGCCATCGCGCTGCTGGCCAACGGCCTGTTCGAGGTCTTCTTCTATTATCGCGAGCACAAGGCCGCGCTGATCCGGGTTCAGCATGAACAGGCCGAGGCGGCTGCGGCCAAGATCGGTCAGTTCGTCAAGGAGATCGAGAGCCAGCTCGGCTGGACCACGCAGCTGCCCTGGTCGGCGAGCTCGATCGAGCAGCGCCGGTTCGACGCGCTACGGCTGCTGCGCCAGGTGCCCGCCATCACTGAGCTCGCCCAGATCGATGCGACCGGCCGGGAGCGGTTGCGGGTCTCGCGGCTCGCCATGGACGCGATCGACAGCGGGATCGACCTGTCGGACGATCCGAAGTTCACCGAGGCGGTCGCGCACAAGGTTTTTTACGGCCCGGTCTATTTCCGCAGGGAGTCCGAGCCGTACATGACGCTGGCGCAGGCCGGGTCGCGCAAGGATGCGGGCGTCAGCGTCGCGGAGGTCAATCTCAAGCTGATCTGGGACGTCGTGTCCCAGATCAAGGTCGGCGAGCACGGACACGCCTACGTGGTCGGTCCGGAGGGACGCCTGATCGCGCACCCCGATATCAGCCTGGTCCTGCGCAACACCGACATGTCTGGTCTCGCGCAGGTGCGCGCCGCGCTGGCCGGAGGCGGCGCCACGCTCGATGCGCTTTCCGAAGCGCGCAACATCCAGGGACTGAAAGTGCTGACCGCGTCGGCTCCGATCGCGCCGCTGCACTGGACCATGTTCGTCGAGATGCCGGTCGAGGAAGCCTATGCGGCGCTCTATGCTGCGTTGGAACGGCTTGCCTTCGTGCTGCTCGCGGCGTCGATCTTCGCGGTGCTCGCCGGGATATTCCTGGCGCGTCGCATGGTCGGGCCGATCCAGGCGCTGCGGAGCGGCGCCGAGCGCATCGGCGGCGGCGATTTCTCCCAGCGGATCTCGATCAGGACCGGCGACGAGCTCGAGGGGCTCGCGGACCAGTTCAACCACATGGGCGAGCGCCTGCAGGAATCCTATGCGGATTTGGAAAAAAAGGTCGAGGTGAGAACGGCTGAGTTGACCGAGTCGCTCGAGCAACAGACCGCTACGTCGGAAGTGTTGCAGGTCATCAGTTCGTCCCCGGGCGAACTCACACCGGTGTTCCACAAGATGCTCGAGAATGCCACACGCGTCTGTGGCGCGAGTTTCGGCGTAATGAATCTGTGGAATGGCGAGAGTTTCACGATTGTTGCGGATTACAATGTGCCGCCTGCGTTCGCGGCTTCGCGAAAAGACCTGCCGATCCGTCCTCATCCGGAGAGCGCACTTGCTGTGGTCGTTAGGACACGCCGGGTCGTCCATGTTCATGATGTGCAGGAAACTCCGGCCTATCTTGCCGGAGGCCCGACCATTCGTGGAATCTCCGACGTCGCCGGCGCCCGCACGATCGTCATAGTGCCCATGATGAGGGAAAATGAGCTGATCGGAACGCTCGCAGTTTATCGCAAGGAGGTCCGGCCGTTTACCGATAAGCAAATCGCGTTGGTTGAGAATTTCACGAAGCAAGCCGTCATCGCTATCGAGAACACGCGACTGCTGAACGAGTTGCGCAAGCGTACGACGGAGCTGTCGCAATCCCTCGAAGATCTCCGCGCCGCGCAGGACCGCCTGGTCCAAACCGAGAAGCTGGCGTCCCTCGGTCAGCTCACGGCGGGGATCGCGCATGAGATCAAGAATCCGCTCAATTTCGTCAACAATTTCTCGTCGGTGTCGATGGAGTTGATCGACGAGCTTAACGAGGCCCTGCAAACGGCCTCGCTCGACGGCAAGACCAAGGAAGAGGTCGAAGAGCTGACCGGCATGCTCAAGAGCAATCTCGAAAAGGTAGTGCAGCACGGCAAGCGCGCCGACTCCATTGTCAGGAACATGCTTCTGCATTCGCGCGAGGGCTCCGGCGAGCATCGCCCCAGCGATATCAACGCGATCGTGGAAGAGAGCCTCAATCTCGCTTATCATGGCGCGCGTGCCGAAAGACCCGCCTTCAACGTCACGATCGAGCGCAGCTTCGACCCCGCGGCGGGCATGGTCGATATTTATCCGCAGGAAATCACTCGCGTCTTCCTCAATCTGATCTCGAATGGCTTCTACGCCACAGCAAAGCGCAAGGAGAGCGCCACAGACGCCTTCGAGCCCACCTTGCGCGCGGAAACGAAAAATCTCGGCGATAAGCTCGAGATACGTATTCGCGACAATGGCACCGGGATTCCGCCCGAGGTGAAGGAGAAGATGTTCAATCCCTTCTTCACCACCAAGCCGGCCGGCGAGGGCACCGGGCTCGGCCTTTCCATGAGCCATGACATCGTCGTGAATCAGCACGGCGGTACCATCGATGTGAACACCGAGCCCGGAGTATTCACCGAGTTCATCATCACCCTGCCGCGCATAATGGCGGCGGGCGACACTTCCGGAGGCAAGTCTTGAACGTTTACATCCTGGTCGTCGATGACGAACCCGACGTCGAGACGCTGTTCCGGCAGCAGTTCCGGCGCGACCTGCGCGCCGGCCGCTTCCAGATGGAATTCGCGCCGTCTGCGCCCGATGCGCTGAAGCTCGCCGCCGAGGTTCGCGATCCCTCGTTGATCCTGATCCTGTCAGACATCAACATGCCCGGCATGAGCGGGCTCGACATGCTGCCGAAGGTGCGTGACGCGCATCCTGACGTTCCCGTCATCATGATCACCGCCTATGGCGATGCAGAGACGCGCCGGAAGGCGATCGAGCGCGGCGCGGTCGGACTTCTCACCAAGCCGATCGATTTCGCGCTGCTGCGGCAGGAAATCGACACGAGGCTCGAGCAAGCCGCATGACCGCGACCATTCTCTTCGTCGACGACGAGCCGGATCTCGAGGCATTGGTCCTGCAAAAATTCCGCAGGCAGATTCGCGATGGGCTGGTGACCATCATGTTCGCGCGCGATGGCCTCGAGGCGCTGCAGTCGCTCGAGCAGAATCCGCATGTCGACATGGTCGTCTCCGACATCAACATGCCGCGGATGGACGGGCTGTCGCTGCTGGCGAAGCTCCAGGAAGCCGAAGACAAGAAGTCCACCATCATCGTGTCGGCCTATGGCGACATGAGCAATATCCGCACTGCGATGAACCGCGGTGCGTTCGACTTCCTGACCAAACCGATCGACTTCGCCGACCTGGAGATGACGATCCAGAAGACCATCCGCCACATCGAAATGCTGCGTGAGGTGCGAGGCCGCCAGGCGGAGGCGGAGCGCGCCCACGCCGCGCTGTCGCGTCATTTCTCGCCCGAGCTCGCCAAGCGTCTCGCGGCAGGGAGCGAAGGTAAGGGAATCGAAGTACAGTGGCGCGATGTAGCGACCATCTTCACTGACATTACCGGCTTCACCTCGCTGGTCGAGAGTGCGCCGCCGGAGACGCTGGGCGCGCTTCTCAACGAATATGTCGGCGGGATGACCGAGGTCGTTTTCGCGCATGAGGGGACAGTTGCCAAGATCATCGGCGATGCGATCCAGGTGCTCTTCAACGCGCCCGGCGATCAGCCCGATTATGCGACACGCGCAGTCGCCTGCGCGCACGGTCTCGACGCCTGGGCGGAGGATTTTTCCGCACGCTGGAAGACGAGAGGCGTGAATTTCGGCACCACCCGTATCGGCGTTCACGCCGGACCGGCCCTGGTCGGCAATTTCGGCGGCAACCGGTTCTTCGACTACACCGCGTACGGCGACTCCATCAACATCGCGGCGCGGCTGGAAGCCGCAAACAAGCATCTGGGCACACGGATTTGCGTCAGTGCCAGCGTCGCCAAGGCGGCCTGAGAATTTTCAAGGCCGTCCCGTCGGCGAGCTGTTGCTGCGCGGACGCAGCGAGCCGTTGCGCGCGTTCGAGCCGCTGGCGCAGGCCCAATTCGCTGCGCCGGAAACGGCGCTGTATTCCGAGGCTTTTGCCAAGATGGAGGCCGGTGACGGCGCCGCCATGCCGGCTTTTGCCGCGCTGGTCGGAATGCATGCCGACGACTCCCTCGCCGGCTTTCACCTGAAGCGCCTGCTCAACGGCGCCAAGGGTATTTGCATGCAACTGGAATAGGAGTCCGACATGACACGCGAATTCTCCGCCGGCAATTACCGCTTTATCCCGTCCGTGTTCCAGTATTCAGCCGGTGCGGCCGCGGATGACGGCTATGAGATCGAGCGCGTCCGCTTCGACCGCCCGGTGCCGCTCGCGGAAGGGTTTGCGCTTGCGGCGAAATACATCCAGGAGGCGGGGCGGCCACTGACGGCGTTCTGCGCCTGTGAGCTGCGCTCACCGGCGGCCTTCAGCGAGGACGGTTTTCGCGCGTTCAACCTGCATTATGTTAAGACGCTATCCGAATGGGGCATCTTCGACGGCACCACGAATCCGGTGGCGCGCAGCAATGTCTGTCCCGAGATCGATCCGCCGGCCGAGCCGTCGTTCTATGCGTTCTCCTTCACGCGGCCGACGAGCTCGAAGACGCCGAGCTTCGTGATCGCCGGCGGCGCCGAGGCGCGCGAGGGTAGCGGATCCTATGTCGAGCGTACCGTGCGCTACCGCGACCTCAGCCCGGAGGGCCTTCGCGAGAAGGTCCGCTTCACGACGACCTCGCAGATGGAGAACCGGATGACGGCCTTCGGCTTCGGCTGGAAGGACACGACCGGCGTGCAGGCCTATTCCGTGCACGACTTCCACCACGCGCTGGTCGACGAGCTGGTCCGCCGCGGCGCGCTGCGCTCCGGCCTGTCCTGGCACTATGCCCGGCCGCCTGTGGTCGATCTCGAATACGAGATGGATTGCCGCCGGGTGATGCGGGAGATGGTGATCTAGCGCTGGCGCGGATCGAGCGCGTCGCGCAGGCCGTCGCCGAGCAGGTTCAGCGACAGCACTACGAGGAAGATCGCAAGCCCCGGCCAGATCGCCATCCAGGGCGCCTGGGTCAGGAAGCGCTGTGCCGCATTGAGCATGCTGCCCCAGGACGGCGCGGGTGGCTGCTGGCCGAGGCCGAGGAAGGACAGCGCTGCTTCGGCGATGATGGCGGCGGCGATCGACAGTGTCGCCTGCACCAGAAGCGGGGGCAGGATGTTCGGCAGGATATGCGAAAATGCGATCCGCCACGGCGGATTGCCGAGCGCGCGAGCCGCCTCGACATAATCCTCGGCCTTGACGTTCAACACCAGCCCGCGGGTCAGGCGGATGAAGATCGGGGTGGCTGAGATACCGATCGCGATCATGGCGTTGCCGAGGCTCGGACCGAGGAACGCGGCGAGTGCGATCGCCAGGATCAGGAACGGGCAGGCCAGCATCGCGTCGGTGATCCGGCTGATCAGCGCATCGACAAAACCGCCACGATAGCCGGCGAGCAGGCCGAGCGGCACGCCGATGCCGAGCGCAATCGTAACCGAGATCAGGCCCGCGAGCAGCGATGCGCGCGCGCCGTAGACGACACGGCTCAGGATATCGCGGCCGAGCTCGTCGGTGCCGAACCAGTGCGCCGCGGTGGGCGGCTTGCGCACCAGGCTCCAGCTCGTCGCTATGGGATCATAGGGTACGACGAGTGGCGCAAGCAGCGCGAAGCCGATGAACAAGGTGATCACGACAAGTCCAAATACTGCCGCCTTGCGCTTGAACAGCCGCCGCCGCGCGCGGCGCGCCGGGCTGTCCAGCTCGTAGGCCTGGATGGTGGGACTTGTAGATAGCGCAGCGTCGGTCATCGCCTAGCCCCTTAGCCGCGGATTGACGAGGACATAGGCGACGTCGGCAACGAGGTTGAGGGTAATGTAAACCGTCGCCGTGACCAGCACCACACCCTGCACCACCGCATAGTCGCGGTTGAACACCGCGTCCACGATCAGCTTGCCGAAGCCGGGAATGGAGAAAATCTGTTCGGTCAGCACGGCGCCTGACAGCAATGTGCCGAGCTCGAGCGCGCCGAGCGTGATGATAGGCGTCAGCGCATTGCGCATGGCGTGCTTGAGGATGACCGAGCGTTCCGACAGTCCCTTCGCGCGCGCGGTGCGGACATAATCGCTTTCCAGCACCTGGAGCATGGCGCTGCGGGTATGCCGCATCAAAACCGCGGAGATCGCATTGCCGAGTACGAAGGCGGGCATGATGGTGGCAGCCAGACTCGCGCGCCAGTTTTCGGTGAGCGGCACGTAACCCGAAGCCGGCAGCCAGCCGAGCTCGATCGAGAACAGGAAGATCAGCATGATCCCGAGCCAGAAGTTCGGGGTCGAGATGCCCCATAGCGCGAACAAATTAGCGCCATAATCCCAGGCGGTACCCTTCTTAACGGCGGAGACGATGCCGGCGGGAATGCCGATGAAGAACGCGATCAGGATCGCCATCGATCCGAGCTGGAGCGTCACCGGCAGCTTCTGCGCGATCAGCTCGCGCACCGGCATCTTGTTGCGCAGGGACTCGCCGAAATCGCCTGATAGAACGCCCTTGAGCCAATAGACGTACTGTACCGGGATCGGCTTATCGAGCTTATACTGCTGCCGGATCTGTTCGATCACGGCGGGATCTCGCTCCTCCCCGGCCATCACCAGCGCGGGATCGCCCGGCAATAATTGCTGGAGCGAGAAGATCAGCACCGACACGAAGAACAGCGTCGGGATGATCTGCGCGATGCGGTGGGCGAGGAAGTTCAGCATGGTTCGGATCGCGTTCTGGAGGCGGCCTCGATCACTTGAACTTCAACCCGACCACCCGCACCAGCCCGTCGGGCATCTGCTTGTAGCCCTGCAGCTTGGTCGTATGCGCGATCAGGAGCGTGCGGTGATAGATGTAGATGATGGGCAGATCGTCGAGCAGGATTTTCGCCAGCTTTTGGTAGATCGCCTTGCGCTCCTCGACATTGGACGTCATCCGTCCATCTTCCATCAGCTTGTCGGCATCCGGGTTTGCGTACACGCCGTCATTCTGCGCCGCCTTGCTGCGCATGAAGATGTAGGAATTGCCGTCGGGATCGATGCGGCCGCTCCAGTTGATCTGGAAAACCTGGAACTCGCCGGCCTGGGCCTGCTTGAAGGTCGTCGCGAATTCGACGGCGCGGATCTTGATGTCGAAGCCCGCTTCCGCGGCCATCGACTGGACCACCTGGGCGACGGCTTCATTCTCCGCGCCCTTGGGGATCATGTAATCCACGGTTACGGGCAGCGTGACCCCGGCTTCCTTCAATAGCGCTTTCGCCTTCGCGATGTCACGGCCGTGGACCGGGAACGCCTTCTGGTAATAGGGATGTGTCGGGCTGACCCATTGATTGCCCGGCGTGAACTCGCCGTTGAAGACGACCTGATTGAGGGCTTCGCGGTCGATGGAAAGGTCGAGCGCCTGGCGGACTTTGGCCGACTGGCTCAGCGGCCCCTTGGTCTTGTCGTTACCGATGTTGACGGTCAGGCCGAGATAGCCGAGCTCGGGCGCTGTCGACAGCACCAGCCGGGAATCGGCGCGCACGTCCTTGATATCGGTGGCGAGCACGCGCTCGATCAAATCGAGTCCGCCAGACTTCAGATTGGCGAGGCGGACGGTGGCATCGACGATCGGCTGGAATACGACCCGGTCGATATGGATGTTGTCCTTGTTCCAGTAATCGGCAAATTTTTCGAACACCATGCGGTCCTGCTGGACGCGCTCGACAAATTTGTAAGGTCCTGCGCAGACCGGATGCAGGCCGAACTTGTCGCCGGCCTCCTTCGCCGCCTTCGGCGACACCATCATGCCGGAGCGGTCGGTGAGCTGGGCAATCAGCGGCGAGTAGGGGGTCTTGAGCACCAGCTTGATGGTCAGGGGATCGACGACCTCGACATGGTCGACGCTGGCAAGCTCGGGCTTCCGGAACGAGGTCGGCAGCGTCATGTGACGCTCGATCGAGAACTTTGCGGCCTCCGCGTCCAGCGGCTCGCCGTCATGAAACTTGACGTTGGGTCGGAGCTTGATCGTCATCTCCTTGCCGTCGGCCGAGGTCTCGTGTGACAGCGCGAGCTGCGGCACGATGTTCAGCTTCTCGTCGATGTCGAACAACTTGTCGCAGAAGGCGGAGAATACGATGCGGCCGACATAGGTGCGGCCGACACTGGGGTCGAGAATGTCGGGGTCCTCGGCGATGCCGATGCGAAGCGTCGTCTGGGCCTGGGCGCCGCCCACGAGCGACGTCAGCAATGCCGACGTCAGGATCGCCAAACGCATGAAACTCATCGCTCTCACCCTCTGTTTGACGGCTAGGCCGGGTCGGTCCTCAATGAACTAACCCCGCCGGCGCGTGCTGCTTCCGGGCCGCCGCTGAAGGCGGCGACCAATTTTTCAAGAATCGGCGAGAAGCCCCCGTCCGACGGTACGATCGCCTCGGACGACGGCAGTTCCGACGTTCGGTGGCACGCCGTTGCATGTCCGATGCCATCCGGCAGCAGCTGAGGCATTTCGCTGCGGCAGCGCTCGACCACATAGGGGCAGCGGGTGTGGAAGCGGCATCCCGGCGGCGGGTTGAGCGCGCTGGGGATCTCTCCCTGAAGCACAATCCGGCTGCGCTTTGCCCGCGGTTTAGGCACGGGGATCGCGGACAATAGCGCCCGACTATAGGGATGGCGGGGTGCGGCGAACAGCGCGTCCGCCGCCGCCGTCTCGACGATCTGGCCGAGATTCATCACCGCCACATGGTCGGCGATGTGCTTGACCACGGCGAGGTCATGCGAGACGAAAATGTAGGCGAGGCCGAGCCGGTCCTGGAGTTCGCGCAGCAGATTGAGGATCTGCGAGCGAATCGAGACGTCGAGCGCCGAGACCGGCTCATCACAGATGATCAGTTTCGGCTCGACCGCGAGCGCTCGGGCAATCGCGATGCGCTGTCGCTGGCCGCCGGAGAATTCGTGCGGGTAACGCCGGGCCAGCCGCGGCTCCAGCCCGACCAGCCGCAAGATCTCCTCGACGCGCTCGCGCCGCTGTGCCGCCGGCACGAGATCATGCAGCGCCAGCGGCTCGGTCAGGATCTGGCCGACCGTCATGCGTGGGTTGAGCGAGGCGTAGGGATCCTGGAAAATGATCTGCGCCTCGCGGCGGAAGGCGCGCAGCGCGCCGGCGTCAAGGGAGAGGAGATCGCGGCCTTCGAAACGGATTGTGCCTGCATCCGGCTCGATCAGCCGCAGCACCAGGCGGCTGACGGTGGATTTGCCGCAGCCGGATTCGCCGACCAGCGCCAGCGTCTTGCCGGCCTCCAGCGAGAAGGAAACGCCGTCAACCGCTTTGACATGTGCCAGCGCCCGGCCGAACAGCGAGCGCTCGGCGACGAAATGCTTGACCAAACCTTCGACCTCGAGCAGCGCCATCAGGACACCAGGCGCTCGAGCAGCGCGCGGATACAGCGCGAGAGGTGGCCGGGGCTCGCTTCGACGAGCGGCGGCGGTGCCTTGGTGCAGGCGTCCAGCACGAAAGGGCAGCGCGCGGCGAAACGACAGCCCGCGGGGGGGTGCATCATGTTCGGGACCATCCCCTCGATCGTGGCAAGCTGTTCGGCGCGATGGTCCAGCCGCGGGATCGAGCCGAGCAGGCCGACGGTGTAGGGATGCTGCGGCGCCGAGAACAATTCGTCGACCGGCGCGCGTTCGACGATCTCGCCGGCATACATGACGGCGACTTCGTCGCAAACTTCGGCGACTACGCCGAGATCGTGGGTGATCAGGATGATCGCGGCGCCGCTCGCCGCCTTCAATTCCCTCATCAACTCGAGGATCTGCGCCTGCAAGGTGACGTCGAGCGCGGTGGTCGGTTCGTCCGCGATCAGCAGCCGCGGGTCGCAGGCGAGCGCCATCGCGATCATGACGCGTTGGCGCATGCCGCCGGAGAGCTTGTGCGGATATTCGTCGATCCGCCGCTCGGGCGAGGGAATGTGAACGCGACGCAGCAGTTCGATTGTCCGGTCGCGCGCGCTGCGGCGTGAGCCGCCGCGGTGGCGCAGAATCGTCTCGATGATCTGGTCGCCGATGGTGAAGCTCGGATTGAGCGAGGTCATCGGCTCCTGAAAGATCATCGCGAGCCGGTTGCCGCGGAGGTCCCGCAATATCTGGTCTGGTGCCTGCAACAGATCGAAGCCGTCAAAACGGATCGCGCCTGAGATCTCCGCGCTCTGTTTCGACAGCAGGCCCATGATCGCCAGCGAGGTCACGCTCTTGCCGCAGCCGGATTCGCCGACGAGGCCGAGCGTCGCGCCATTGGCGACGCTGAGATCGACGCTGTCGACCGCGTGGGTGATGCGGCCGTCGTCGCCGTGAAAACGGATGCGGAGATCCCTGATCTCGATGAGGGGGGCTCGCGTTCATGACCGTTTTGCGCGCGCTGCGGCGATGCTGGCGTCGATGACGCTGCGATCGGTGTTGCCTGCCGGGTTCTGCCGCGTTGGGATCGAGCCGCGAAAGTGAACCCACAGCTCCTGGCTGACTTGTTCGAGCCGTTCGAGCTCGCCGAGCGGATCGGGATGATCGTCGGCACGTACGTCCAGTACCGGCCATTCCTCCTCGCCATGGATCAGGAGCGCGGCGGACTGCTTGCCGCGCTTGTCCCCGCCGGCGGCTTCGCCCGCGCGCATCGCGGCGAGCAGGCGGCGCGGGAAGGGCAGGCTGTCATTGGCGATGTAGGTTCTTGCGGTCTCGTCGAGCACGTCGGCGCCCGCGAGCATGTTGCCGGCGATCGAAAAGCCGCTGCCCGCGATGTGCCCGCACCAGTCGACGCAGTCGCGCCCGGTATGCGCCGCGATCTCGCCGCTCGCATCCATGATGTGGATCTGGCGGCTCTCGCGGCCATCGTCGGTCGCGAGCAGGGCAGCCAGCAGGTCGTGCGCATTGAGACCCTCACGCAACAGCTTGACGCCGTCGATGCCGTAATAGGGATTGACGAAGGCCTGCGTCGCGATGGCGCCGAGACCGGCAGCGATATAAGGGACACGCGCGCCGACGGCGAAGAAGCGCGTGGCAACGGCGATGCCGAACTGGCCGGTGGCAGAATCTCGCGCGATGATCGACCAGGTCATATGCTGCCCTTTAGCGCCCTGCGGCGTAGCCCTGCATGCCGCGCGGATTGGCGGCGGCGCGCCGTCGTACACCGACGCGGGAGGCCGCGGTGAGGCGGCCTTCCGACCAGTCCGATCCGACTTCGACGATATGTCCGCGTTCGCGAAGATTCTCGATCGTCGCCTTCGGCACGCGGTTCTCGACCACGAGCACGCCGGGGCGCGCGGTACGCGGCCAGAACGAGATCGGAAAGTGCTCGGAATGCCAGGCCGGCGCATCGATGGCTTCCTGGAGATTGATGGTTGCAATGGACGTGCCGCAGGAAAAACTGCGTGATCCACTGATCCTGCTGGTCGCCGCCGGGCGAGCCCCAAGCCAGGTAAGGCTCGCCGTCACGCAATGCCATGGTGGGTGAGAGTGTGGTGCGCGGTCGCTTGCCGGGCGCGAGCGCCGCGGGGTGATCCTCCTCCAGCCAGAACATCTGGGCGCGGCTGCCGAGGCAGAAGCCGAGCTCCGGAATGATCGGAGAGGATTGCAGCCAGCCGCCCGACGGCGTCGACGACACCATGTTGCCAGCCTTGTCGATGATGTCGAAATGCACGGTGTCGCCGCGCACCTCGCCGAAACGCCCCACCGTTGGCTCGCCGGCGCCGAGCGCGCCAACCGCCTCGCGCTGCCCCTCGGCACGGCGCAGCTTGACCACGCCGCCAAAGCCCTCGATCGAGCCGGGGAGGAAGTCGAGCGAAGCCTTGTCGGTGACGAGCTTGCGTCGTTCGTCGTTATAGGCGTCCGACAACAGCGTCGCGATCGGGATATCGCTGAACTTGGGGTCGCCGTAGAATTTCTCGCGGTCGGCAAAGGCGAGCTTGGCGCATTCGATCTGGAGGTGGATGAATTCCGGACCGGTCGGATTGAGCCCGTCAAGCGCAAAGCCCTTCAGGAGCGCGAGTTGCTGCAGCGTCACCGGGCCCTGGCTCCAGACCCCGGCCTTGCACACTGTGTAGCGGCCGTAGTCGTAGGTCAGCGGCGCCTCGACCGTCGGCTGCCAGCGCGCCATGTCGTCCGCCGATAGCACGCCGCGATGCGGCGAGCCGCTGACGTCCATCACCTCCTGGGTGCGGCAGAATTTGTCGATGGCTTCCGCCACAAAGCCATGCGACCACGCCTTTCGGGCGCGCTCGATCTCGGCGTCGCGGCCGCCGCCGCCGCCGCCGCTTTCGGCTTCGCTCAGAATCCGTGCGTAGGTCGCCGCAAGTGTCTTGTTGGTGAAGAGTGTGCCGGGTTTTGGCACTTCGCCGTTCGGGAGATAGACGGCGGCCGACGTCGGCCAGTGCTTGCGGAACAATTGCTCGACAATCTGGATCGTGGCGCAGGCGCGCTCGACCAGAGGATAGCCGTCGCGCGCATAAGAGATCGCAGGCTCCAGCACGTCGCGCACGCGCATCGTCCCATAGTCACGCAGCAGCATCATCCAGGATTCGAAGGTGCCGGGGACGCAGGCCGCGAGCAGGCCGGTGCCGGGCACCATGTCGAGGCCTTCGCTCTTGTAATGCGCGATGGTGGCGCGGGCCGGTGCCGGACCCTGGCCGCAGATCACCTCGGTGCGACCGCGCTTGACGTCGTGCACGATGATCGGCACGTCGCCGCCGGGACCGTTCAGATGCGGCTCGACCACCTGGAGCGTGAAAGCGGTGGCGACGCCGGCGTCGAAGGCGTTGCCGCCCTTTTCCAGGATGGCCATGCCGACGGCGGTCGCGATCCAGTGCGTGGTCGCGACGACCCCGAAGGTGCCCTCGATCTCGGGGCGCGTCGTGAAACGATCGGGATTGACATTGCTGGCCATGGACTACCTCATTTGCGGCGCGCGCAATTGATCACAGGGCCAAGCCGCCGCCAAATGCGCAGGCTGCATGGCACGCGCGCGTCACGCCGGGACCGAAGCGGTGTTGACGGCGTGGCAGGCGACCCCGTCGATCAGTTCCGGGGCCTCCTTGCGACAGAGATCGAACGCCAGCGGGCAACGGGGGTTGAAGGCGCAGCCGGGGGGCGGGTTGATCGGGTTCGGGATCTCGCCCTTCACCGGAATGCGCTGGCGGCCGCTCATGGCGAGATCAGGCACGGCGCCCAGCAGCATCTTGGTGTAGGGCATGCGCGGGCGGGCAAACAGCTCGCGCCCCTCTGCGATCTCGACGATGCGGCCGAGATACATCACGCCGACACGGCTCGCCATGTGGCGGACCACGGCGAGGTTGTGGCTGATGAACATGTAGGTCAGGCCGAACTTGTCCTGGAGGTCGCGCATCAGGTTCAGGATCTGCGCCTGCACGGAGACGTCGAGCGCCGAGGTCGGCTCGTCGCAGACGATGAACTCCGCGTCGGAGGCGAGTGCCCGCGCGATCGCGATGCGCTGGCGCTGGCCGCCCGAGAATTCGTGCGGAAACTTCAACCTGTCGTCGGGATGCAGGCCGACAAGGCTGAGAAGCTCTCCGACGCGCGCCTGGATGTCGCGCTCGCCCTGGATCAGGTCGAAGGCGCGGATCGGCTCGGAGATGATGGCATCGACCCGGAAGCGCGGGTTCAGGCTCGCATAGGGGTCCTGGAAGATCATTTGGATGCGGCGGCGCAGCTTTCGCCGAGCCGGCGCCTGCCGCGGGTCGGTCATCGAGACGCCGTCGATCAGGACGTTGCCGGAGCTCGGCGGCAGCAGGCCGACGACCATCCGCGCTACCGTGGTCTTGCCCGAGCCGGACTCTCCGACCAGTGCAAAAGTCTCGCCCTTCCTGATGTCGAAGGTGACGCCGTCGACGGCCTTGAGATATTCGAGATGGCCGCCCTCGAGCACGCGGTTGAGCCAGGGCTTCGAGACGTCGAAGACGCGCCGCAAACTTGTGGCCTGGACGAAGGGAGTGCTCATGCAGCGCTCTCCGCCGGCACGTTGTCATAAAGGTGGCAGGCAACGGATTGCGTGCCGCGCGGCAGCGGCTCCGGCCTCTCCACGCGACACCGATCGAATGCGAATGCGCAGCGTGGATTGAACGAGCAGCCGCGCGGGATCGCCGACAGGCGCGGCATGGAGCCGGGGATCTGGACCAGGCGCTTGTCGTCGCCGGCAAGCGTGGGGATCGCGCCCATCAGGCCCTTGGCATAGGGATGCAGCGGATTTCTCACGACGTCCTGCACCGGGCCGATCTCGGCGACGCGGCCGGCATACATCACCGCGACACGGTCGGACGCCTCCGCGATGACGCCCATGTCGTGGGTCACCAGCATCACGGCCGTGCCGTGGTCGCGTCCGAGGCGCTTGATGAGCGAGATGATCTGCGCCTGCACGGAGACGTCGAGGGCGGTGGTCGGCTCGTCCGCGATGATCAGCTCCGGCTCGGCGCAAATCGCCAGCGCAATCACCACCCGCTGGCGCATGCCGCCGGAGAACTCGTGGGGATAGCCGTCAATGCGCTTTTCCGGTGCGGGGATTCCGACTTCGGCAAGCAGGTCGATGGCGCGGCGGCGTGCGGCGGTCTCGGACAGATTGAGGTGGGTCCGGATCGTCTCGATGAGCTGGTCGCCGACGCGGTAGAGCGGATTGAGCGATGTGAGCGGGTCCTGGAAGATCATGCCGATCCGTTTTCCCCTGATACGGCGCAGCTCTTCTGGCGGCAGATTGTCGATGCGCAGGCCCGCAAGACGAATCTCGCCGCCGGCGATGCGGCCGGGCGGATCGATCAGGCCGATCACCGCGAGCCCGGTGACCGATTTGCCGGCGCCGGATTCGCCGACCACGCCCAGCACCTCGCCCTTGGCGATATCGAAGGAGACGCCGTCGATGGCGCGTAGCGTGCCGCGGCGGGAGGCGAACTCCACCTGAAGATTGCGCACGGAGAGGATGGGTTCGGTCATGAGCGAGATGCTCTCATCCAAGTCTTGCTCATCCAAATCTTGCTCATCAAAGTTTTGCTCATCGGAGCTTCGGGTTGAGCGCGTCGCGCAGCCAATCGCCGAGCAGGTTGATCGACAGGATCAAGGCAGCGAGCGCGATACCGGGAAAGGCGACGATCCACCATTCGCCCGCGAACAGGTAGTTGTTGCCGATGCGGATCAACGTGCCGAGCGAGGGCATTGTGTCGGGCAGGCCGACGCCAAGGAAGGACAGTGTCGCCTCGGTAATGATGGCGAGCGCGAGGTTGATCGTGGCGATGACCAGGATCGGACCCATCGTGTTCGGCAGCACATGGCGGAACATGATCTTTGGTGCGGGCAGGCCGATCAATTGCGCGGCGGCCACGTAGTCCTTGTTCTTCTCGACCATCACGGAACCGCGCACCGTCCGGGCGTACCCGACCCAGAAACTCAGGCCGATCGAGATCACCAGCACGACCAGCATGCTGGTTGCATCCAGCCTGTTGCCGAGGATCGATTTCGCGATGCCGTTGACCAGCAGCGCGATCAGGATGGCGGGGAAAGTGAGTTGCACGTCGGCGATCCGCATGATCACGCCGTCGACCGCGCCCCCGAAATAGCCGGCGATCAGACCGAGCGCGATTCCGAGCGCGCCGGCGAAGATTACGCCGGCCACGCCGACGGCGAGCGAGATGCGCAGCCCGTAGAGAATGGCGGAGAACACGTCGCGGCCCTGCTCGTCGGTGCCGAGCAGGAACGGGCTCTGGCCGTCGGCGGTCCAGAGCGGTGAGATCCGGGAATTCATCAATTGGAGCTGCGCCGGATCGAACGGGTCCTGCACCGCGAGCGCGGAGGCAAAGATTGCGAGCAGAAAGAACAGCACGGTAATGGCCGCCGCCACCATGGTCAGCTTGGAGCGGCGAAACGAATAGAAGATGTCGCTGTCGAGTGCGCGGCTGAACCAGCTACGGGCAGCATGCGTCGGCAGCGTGCTCGGCTTGTCGGGATTGGAGGCGACTGCGTCGGACATGCGGACTGCCTTATGTGGCACGGCCGACGGTCGCGCGCAGGCGCGGATCGACGACCGTGTAGAGGATGTCGACCACCAGATTGATGGTGACGAAGATCAGCGAGACCATCAGCAGGTAGGCGGCCATAATCGGGATATCGACGTTTTGCACGGCCTGCACGAACAGAAGTCCCATGCCGGGCCATTGGAACACGGTTTCGGTGATGATCGAAAATGCAATAACCGAGCCAAACTGCAGTCCGGCTACCGTGATCACGGGAATCAGAGTGTTCTTCAGCGCGTGGCCGAAATGAATGGCACGGGTTGTCAGCCCGCGGGCGCGGGCAAAACGAATATAATCGGTCCGAAGCACTTCGAGCATCTCCGCGCGCACCAGCCGCATGATCAGGGTCATCTGGAACAGGCCGAGCGTGATCGAGGGCATGATCAGCGCCTTCAGGCCCGACAATGTGAGCAGGCCCGTGGTCCACCAGCCCAGCTTGACGACCTCGCCGCGGCCGAACGAGGGCAACCAGCCCAATGTCACCGCGAACAGATAGATCAGAAGGATGCCGATCAGGAACGTCGGCAGCGAGATGCCAATCAGCGAAACCGCCTGGAATAATTTGGCGAGCAGGGTGTCGCGCCTGAGCGCCGAATAGACGCCCATCAGGATTCCGCATATCATTGCAAATACGGTCGCGCAGATCGCAAGTTCCAGGGTGGCGGGCATACGCTCCATCAACAGCGTCGAGACCGGCTGGCGGAACTGATAGGAGACGCCGAATTTGAATTGCGCGGCATCGGCGAAATAGCGCACGAACTGCACCGGCACGGGATCATCGAGGCCGAGCGATTTGCGCACGGCTGCGCGTTCGGCCGCCGGCGTATCGAGCGAGACGATCTGGTTGATGGGGTCGCCGGCGAAGCGGAACATCGAGAACGCGATGATGCCGACGGCGAACATGACGCCGATCGCCTGAACGGCCCGGCGAAGAGTGAAAGCGAGCATGCCTTCCACTTTCCTTGAGTGTGCGTCTGGCCGACGTCTTTGTCAGCCGGAAAAGGAAAGGTCCCGGAAGCCTGACGCTGCCGGGACCTCGTGTTCGACTGACGCTATTCCTTCTTGGTCGCCCAGTGGAACATGACCAGATTGTCGGCGCGCTGCGGCAGGTTGACCTTTTTCGATACGCCCCAGGCCAGCGCCTGCTGGTGCAGCGGAATATAGGCCCAGTCCTTGATGCTGATCTCATACGCCTGCTTGATCAGCTGATTGCGTTTGGCGGTGTCGGTTTCGACCAGCACCTTGTCGGTGATGGCGTCGAATTCCTTGTTGCAATAGCCACCAAGATTGGCTTCGCCCCGCGAAGATTTCGCATCGTCGCGGCATCCCATGATGTCGTTCAGCACATTGTGGGAGTCCATCGTGCTCGGCGTCCAACCCAGCATGAAGAACGAGGTCTGGTAGCCACCTTGCTTCAGCACCTTGGCGAAGTACTGCGCCTTGGGCTGTGCCAGCAGATTGATCTTGACGCCGATGCGGGCAAGCATGCCGACGACGGCCTGGCAGATCGCGGCATCGTTGACGTAGCGGTCGTTCGGACAATCCATCGTGACCTCGAAGCCGTCGGGGTAGCCGGCCTCGGTCAGGAGTTTCTTGGCGCCGTCAGGATCGAATTTTGGCCGCGTGAACTCCTTGGACAGTGCGAACAGTTCGGGCGCGATCATCAGTGCCGACGGTGTCGACAGTCCCCGCATCACGCGCGTCTTGATCAGCTCGATATCGATCGCCTTGTAGAACGCCTCCCGGACCTTGACGTCCTTGAACGGGTTCTTGCCCTTGATGTTGGAGTAGAGCAGCTCGTCACGAACCGTGTCGAATCCGATGAAAATGGTGCGAAGCTCCGGCGCCTTCAGCACCTGGGCATTCGGGCTCGCATCGACGCGGGCAATGTCCTGGATCGGCACCGGCTCGATGACGTCGACCTCGCCCGAAAGCAGCGCAGCGACGCGGGTGGCGTCGGAGGCGATCGGGGTGAAGATGATCTCCTTCAGGTTGCCTTCCATCTTGCCCCAGTAATTGGGGTTGGCCTTGAACACGGTCTTCACGCCGGGCTGATGGCTCTCGATGATGAAGGGACCGGTACCGTTCTCGTGCAGCGAGGCGTAGCTCGGCGAGGTCGCGGACACCGGGGTCGGCTCGACGGCCTTGTTCTCCTCAGCCCACTTCTTGTCCATGATGTACCAGACGTCCCACGCCGAATGCAGGATGGGATTGGGCGAGGGCAGGACGAAATCGACCGTGTAGTCGTCGACCTTGACGACCTTGACGTCAGGCGCCAGGCGGGTCTGCATGTTCGAGTTTTTGTTTCGGACACGATCGGCGGAGAACAGCACGTCGTCGGCGGTGAAGGGGTCGCCGTTGTGGAATTTTACGCCCTTTCGCAAATGGAAGCGCCACCGGGTCGGCTCCGGAGTTTCCCAGCTCTCCGCCAGCGCCGGAATGATCTTGAGGTCCTTGTCGCGCGCGGTGAGGCCCTGATAGACGTGACCGAGATGGGCGTGGGTGGTGGACTCGTTCAGCGAGTAGGGATCAAGCGACTTCAGGTCGCCCTGGTTGGCATAGCGCAGCGTCTGGCTCGACGCTGGCGACATCGTCAACGCAAGCATACCGGCGAGCGTCGCCGCAAACAGAGTTCGATCGACTGACATTCTTGACCCTCTCAACTCTGCCGCGCCGTGATTTTTGATTGTTCGGCGGGCGTCCCAATCCATGTTGCCCAGAGTTCTCGACCCGTGCAAGCGCCATTGCAGCAAGGAACGCGCCAAGTTGCACCGCTGTGCAGCAATGCTGACCGACAATCGGGGGACGAGGGGCCGATTTTGATTGACCATATCCATCGAACGCGGAAGCCGGCGCCTAGCCGCGTGCCTCAGGTCGCTTGCGTTGCACACCGTGTCGCGGCGATACTATATGAAGCCGCTCGAATCTCATCTGGAGGGGATATGAAAGTTAATATCGAAATCGACTGCACCCCCCTGGAAGCCCGTCAGTTCTTCGGACTACCCGACGTGATGCCGATGCAGGCCGCGGTGATGGACAAGTTGCAGCAGCAGATGATGTCCAACATCGATAAGGTTTCGCCGGAATCGCTGATCCAGAGCTGGTTCACCTTCGATCCCAAGATCGCTGAGCGGTTTCAGGACATGTTCGTCACCATGGCCGGTCTCGGCGGCACGCGCAGCAGCGACAAGAAGAAATAATGCCGCCCGTCCCGGACGGGCCGCAGTCCTCAGGCCGGCTTCATCCGCCGGGCCTTGGTCTGCTGCTCGCCGAAGCCCGTGGGTTATTCGAATTCAATGCCAGCCTGCTGTTGTCGCCGGTTCTGATGCGTGCGCCGAAAGGCGATGGCCATCCAGTACTGGCGCTGCCGGGCTTTCTCGCCAGCGACTTCTCGATGGCGCCGATGCGGCGCTATCTCGGTGCGCTCGGCTATGAGGCACATGCCTGGCGGATGGGGCGCAACCTCGGCGGGCTGGGACGGATGCGGGATTTGCTGCGCGCCCGTCTCGCTGCAATCCATGCTGCGAGCGGACGCAAGGTCAGTCTGGTTGGATGGAGTCTCGGCGGCGTCTATGCGCGCGATCTCGCGCTCCAGGCGCCCGACATGGTCCGCAATGTCATCACGCTCGGCAGCCCTTTTGCCAATGACATACGAGCGACCAATGCGACGCGGCTCTACGAGATGATGTCCGGCGAACGGGTGGAGGATTTCGCCGAGCTGCGCGAGGCGATCGCCGGCGATCTGCCGGTGCCGGCAACCTCGGTCTATTCGCGTGCCGACGGCATCGTGAACTGGCGGACCTGCCTGCTACGTCCCTCCGACCGCGCCGAGAACATCGAGGTGCACCTGGCGAGCCATATCGGGCTCGGGGTGAATCCCGCAGCGCTTTGGGTCGTGGCGGACCGTCTTGCGCAACCGGAGGGGGAGTTCTCGCCATTTGACCGGGCAGGGCCGTTTGCCATTGCATATGCCCCGCCGGAACAGGCAGTATCGGCCTGACGAGAAGTGCCGCTAAGGCGCCCGTCAAATACTCGGGAGGGAATTATGGCTGACGGTAAGAAGCTGTCGTCGCTGGACGCATCATTTCTTTATCTGGAAACGCCGGAAATGCCGATGCATGTCGGCAGCATGGCCATCTTTCGCCTGCCGGACGACTACAAAGGCGACTTCTTCGAAGACTTCAAGGCAATGATCGTCTCGCGCCTGCACATCGCGCCGATCCTCAAAGCGCGGCTGGAGAAGGCGCCGCTCGACATCGATCATCCTTCCTGGGTCGAGGACGATCAGTTCGACATCGACCGTCACATCTTCCGGGCCAGCCTGCCGCAGCCGCGCGATCGCGCCACGCTCGAGCGCATCGTCGGCTGGATGCACGCCAAGCTCTTGAACCGCGCCCGCCCGCTCTGGGAGTTCTACGTGTTCGAGGGCATGAAGGACAACGAGGTCGGGCTTTATTCCAAGATGCATCATGCCGCCATTGACGGCGGCGCCGGTGCGGCGCTCACCAACATGATCTACGACATCTCGCCGACCCCCCGCAAGGTCGATCCGCCGACTGCAGGAGCCAAGCCCGGACCGGAGCCGCGCGACATCGCCGCGAACCTGCTCGATTCCTATCAGCAGTTCATCACCCAGCCGCTCGATGCATCGGCAGCCGCGAAGAATTTGCAACTGCCGCGCACCGGCAAGAGCGACATCGGCTCGATCCTGTTCGACAATGCGATGTACCAGATCGAGAGCGCGGTGCGCTTCGCCGGCAACATCCCGACCATGGTCAAGAGCGTCTCCGAGGTGCTCGGCAAGATTTCCGATCCGAAGTCGCGCGAGAGTCTCGCCAGCATGGTGTCGCCGCCGACCATGCTCAACAAATCGATCTCCTCCGAGCGCAGCTTCGCCGGCGTCTCGATCTCGCTGTCGCGATCCAAGGCGCTGGCCAAGCAGGCTGGCGGCAAGCTCAACGACGTGGTGCTGGCGCTCGCGTCCGGCGTGGTCCGGCGTTACCTGAAGGAGCACGGCACGCTGCCGGCGAAATCGCTGACCGCGGCGGTGCCGATCTCCTTGCGCGAAGAGGGCAACACCGAGGCCAACAACCAGGTGTTCGGCATGATCTGCTCGATCGCGACCAACATCGAGGATCCCAAGGCGCGGCTGGAAGCCATTATCGCGCAATCGACCAAGTCCAAGGAGATGTCGCATCCGCTGCGGGCGCTGATGCCGCAGATATCCAACATCTCCATGCTGGGCGCGCCGATGATGATGCAGATTCTGGCACTGGTCTACAGCCGCTCGAACCTCTCGGATGTGTTGCCGCCGGCCGCCAACATCACGGTGTCCAACGTACCGGGGCCGCGGCAAACGCTCTACGCCGCGGGCGCCGAGTTGTTGCACATCTTCCCGGTGTCAATCTCGACCCATGGACAGGCTCTCAACATCACTGTGCAGAGCTATCGCGACCAGCTCGATTTCGGCTTCATCGTCGGTGCCAACATCATTCCGCATGTGCAGGTGATGTGCGACATGCTGCCGGAGGAGTTTGCCGCACTCGAAGCGGCCTATGCATCCCCGGTGGCCGACATCAAGGGCGCCGCGGAGTAGGAATGTGTCGATGATTGAAATGCCGCCGCTCAAGTTCGCGCAGACGAACGGAATCCGCATGGGCTATTACGATGCCGGCCCGGCCGATGACAGGCCGCCGATCGTGCTGTGCCATGGCTGGCCCGAGCTTGCTTTCTCCTGGCGCCACCAGATCAAGGCGCTAAGCGAGGCCGGCATCCGGGTGATCGCGCCGGACCAGCGCGGCTATGGTGCGAGCGACCGGCCCGAGCCTGTCGAAGACTACGACATGGAGCATTTGACCGGCGATCTCGTCGGGCTGCTCGATCATCTGAACATCGATAAGGCGATCTTCGTCGGCCACGACTGGGGCGGCTTCGTCGTCTGGCAGATGCCGCTGCGGCATCCATCGCGCGTGGCCGGTGTGGTCGGCGTCAACACGCCGCATTGGGACCGCGCGCCGATCGATCCGATCACGCTGTTCCGCCAGCGCTTCGGCGACCAGATGTACATCGTCCAGTTCCAGGATCCTGCGCGCGAACCGGACAAGATCTTTGGCAGCCGTGTCGAGCAGACCTTTGACGCCTTCATGCGCAAGCCTTTGGCGCGGCCGGAAGCGAAACCGGCTGAGACGCCGATCGCGGGCGTTGGCGCCTCGTCAAAGACCAATCTGGCGTTCCCGCAGATGATCGCGGCCTATGACGCAAAGCACGATCCGCGTACGCCGATCCTGTCGGCCGACGAGAAGAAAATCTTCGTCGATACCTTCACGAAAAACCGGCTTCACCGGCGGCATCAATTGGTATCGCAATTTTACGCGCAACTGGGAGCGGTCGAAGGGGCTCGATCATCACGTGCATGTGCCGTCATTGATGATCATGGCGGAGAACGATGCCGTGCTGCCGCCGTCGGCAGCGGACGGCATGGAGAAGCTGATCGGTGATCTCGAGAAATATCTGGTGAAGGACAGCGGCCATTGGACGCAGCAGGAGAAGCCGGAAGAGGTCAGCGCCAAATTGATCGAATGGCATAGAAGGCGGTTCGGCTAGCTGGTCATTGCGAACTCGTCATTGCGAGGAGCGGAGCGACGAAGCAATCCAGGCTGTCTCCGCGGATATATTTCTGGATTGCTTCGCTTCGCTCGCAATGACGACATTGAGGCAGGGGGACTACATTTCGATGTCATCGAAGAACCGTCTGGACCCGATCCCGCAGCCGCCGACCAAGCCGGTGGTCGGCAACATGCTGTCGCTGGATTCGGCGGCTCCGGTGCAGCACCTGACGCGGCTTGCCAAGGAATTAGGCCCGATCTTCTGGCTCGACATGATGGGCTCGCCGATCGTCGTCGTCTCCGGCCACGACCTCGTTGACGAGCTGTCCGATGAGAAGCGCTTCGACAAGGCGGTACGCGGCGCGTTGCGGCGCGTGCGCGCGGTCGGTGGTGACGGCCTTTTCACAGCCGACACCAGGGAGCCCAACTGGAGCAAGGCGCACAACATCCTGATCCAGCCGTTCGGCAACCGCGCCATGCAGTCCTATCACCCGAGCATGGTCGATATCGCCGAGCAGCTCGTCAGCAAATGGGAGCGGCTCAACGCCGACGACGAGATCGACGTCGTCCACGACATGACGGCGTTGACATTGGACACGATCGGCCTGTGCGGCTTCGAGTACCGCTTCAATTCTTTCTACCGGGGCGACTACCATCCTTTCGTCGAGTCGCTGGTGCGCTCGCTCGAAACCATCATGATGACGCGCGGCCTGCCGTTCGAGCAGATATGGATGCAGAAGCGGCGCAAGACCATGGGCGAAGACGTCGCCTTCATGAACAAAATGGTGGACGAGATCATCGCCGAGCGGCGCAAGAATGCGGATGCGATCGACGACAAGAAGGACATGTTGGCTGCGATGATGACCGGCGTCGACCGCTCGACCGGCGAGCAGCTCGACGACGTCAACATCCGTTACCAGATCAACACGTTCCTGATCGCAGGCCACGAGACCACCAGCGGCCTGTTGTCGTGCACGATCTATGCGCTGCTAAAACACCCGGACATTCTCAAGAAGGCCTATGACGAGGTCGATCGCGTCCTCGGCCCCGACGCCAACGCGAAGCCGACTTACCAGCAGGTGACGCAGCTCACCTACATCGCGCAGATTTTGAAGGAGTCACTGCGGCTGTGGCCGCCGGCGCCGGCCTATGGCATCTCGCCGCTGAACGACGAGACCATCGGCGGCGGCAAGTACAAGCTTCGGAAGGGTACGTTCACCACCATCCTGGTGACCGCGCTGCATCGCGATCCCTCGGTCTGGGGTCCGAACCCGGATGCCTTCGATCCAGAGAATTTCAGCCGTGACGCGGAAGCCAAGCGACCGATCAACGCCTGGAAGCCGTTCGGCAACGGCCAGCGGGCGTGCATCGGCCGCGGCTTCGCCATGCACGAGGCCGCGCTCGCGCTCGGCATGATCCTCCAGCGCTTCAAGCTGATCGACCACCAGCGCTACCAGATGCACCTGAAGGAAACGCTGACGATGAAGCCGGAAGACTTCAAGATCAAGGTCCGTCCGCGCGCCGATCGCGAGCGCGGCGCTTATGGTGGGACTGTCGCCGCGGCCGCTTCGGCACCGAAGGCACCGCGTCAGTCGACCGCGCGGCTCGGTCACAACACGCCGATGCTGGTTCTCTACGGCTCCAATCTCGGCACCGCCGAGGAACTCGCGACGCGCATGGCCGATCTTGCCGAGATCAACGGCTTTGCCGTGCATCTCGGGCCTCTCGACGACTATGTCGGCAAGCTGCCGCAGGAGGGCGGCGTGCTGATCATCTGCGCCTCCTATAACGGCGCGCCGCCTGACAATGCGACGCAATTCGTCAAATGGCTCGGTGATGAGCTGCCGAAGGATGCGTTTGCCAATGTGCGCTACGCCGTGTTCGGCTGCGGCAACAGCGACTGGGCCGCCACCTATCAATCGGTGCCGCGCTTCATCGACGAGCAATTGTCGGCGCATGGCGCGCGCGCGGTCTACCCGCGCGGCGAAGGCGATGCGCGCAGCGATCTCGACGGCCAGTTTCAGAAATGGTTCCCGGCGGCCGCCCAGGTGGCGACCAAGGAATTCGGTGTCGACTGGAATTTCACCCGCACCGCGGAGGACGATCCGCTCTACGCGATCGAGCCGGTCGCGGTGACCGCCGTCAACACCATCGTCGCCCAGGGCGGCGCGGTGGCGATGAAGGTGCTGGTCAATGACGAGCTTCAGAACAAGACCGGGACCAATCCCTCGGAGCGCTCGACGCGCCATATCGAGGTGGAACTGCCGTCCAACATTTCGTACCGCGTCGGCGATCATCTGAGTGTGGTCCCGCGCAACGATCCGACGCTGGTGGATTCGGTCGCCCGTCGCTTCGGCTTCCTGCCGGCGGACCAGATCAGGCTGCAAGTCGCCGAAGGCCGTCGCGCGCAATTGCCGGTCGGCGATGCCGTGTCGGTCGGCCGCCTGCTCAGCGAGTTCGTCGAGCTCCAGCAAGTGGCGACACGGAAGCAGATCCAGATCATGGCGGAGCACACGCGTTGCCCCGTCACGAAACCAAAACTGCTGGCCTTCGTTGGCGAGGAGGCCGAGCCGCTCGAGCGTTATCGCAGCGAGATTCTGGCAAGACGAAAATCGGTGTTCGACCTGCTGCTCGAACATCCGGCTTGCGAATTGCCGTTCCATGTCTATCTGGAAATGCTCTCGCTGCTGGCGCCGCGCTATTACTCGATCTCGTCTTCGCCGTCGGTCGATCCGGCGCGTTGCAGCGTCACGATCGGCGTGGTCGAAGGGCCGGCGGCGTCGGGGCGCGGAACCTACAAGGGCATCTGCTCGAACTATCTCACCAATCGACGCGCGGGCGATGCGATCTATGCAACGGTGCGTGAGACCAAGGCCGGCTTCCGGCTCCCGGATGATCCATCCGTGCCGATCATCATGATCGGACCAGGGACGGGACTTGCGCCGTTCCGCGGCTTCCTCCAGGAGCGCGCCGCGCGCAAGGCGAAGGGCAGCGCCCTCGGCCCGTCCCTGCTGTTCTTCGGCTGCCGCCATCCCGATCAGGATTTTCTCTATGGGGACGAGCTGAAGGCGCTGGCCGCAAGCGGCATCACCGAGCTGTTCACGGCATTCTCGCGCGCGGATGGACCAAAGACCTATGTCCAGCACGTCCTCGCCGCGCAGAAGGACAAGGTCTGGCCGCTGATCGAGCAGGGCGCGACCGTCTATGTCTGCGGCGACGGCGGCAAGATGGAGCCCGACGTGAAAGCGGCGCTGGTCGCGATCCATCGTGAGAAGAGCGGCAGCGATGCCGCCACGGCTGCGCGCTGGATCGACGACATGGGCGCGAAGAACCGCTATGTGCTCGACGTCTGGGCGGGTGGGTGATTGTTCGTCCGATCGTGCTAAAGCACTCCCATGATTCCCTGGGAAAAGATCGATACCGCCAAAATCCCCGGCTCCGATGAAGAGCTTCGCCTGATGCGGCGAGGCAAGGAGTTCTCCATCAAGCTCGGCACCAACGAGTTGATGAACAACCGCCTGTCGGGCTCGGAAGCCGCGCTCGCGACGCTTGCGGCGAAGCAGATCGAGACGGTGGCAAAGCCGGTCGTCCTTATCGGCGGACTGGGGATGGGTTTTACGCTGCGCGCGGCGCTCACCGTGCTCGGAGCTAGGGCGAAGATCGTGGTCTCCGAGCTCGTGCCGGCGGTGGTCACCTGGGCACGCGGTCCGATGGCTGAGGTGTTCGGCGACAGTCTCGATGATCCCAGGGTGAGCATCCGGGAAACCGACGTCGGCGAAATCATCCGGGCACAGCGGTCGGCCTTCGACGCCATTCTCCTCGACGTCGATAACGGACCGGAAGGGCTGACCCGGAAGGGCAATAATGCGCTCTACAATGCGGGTGGATCGGAGGCGACCAAGACCGCGCTGCGACCGGGAGGTGTGCTCGCCGTCTGGTCGTCCGGACCCAACCCGGCCTTCACCAAGCGGCTTGGCAGCGCCGGCTTCGAAGTCAACGAGGTCAGCATCCGCGCCACCGGCAGAGGCGGCGGCGCACGCCACGTGATCTGGATCGCGAAGAAGAATTAGGCCGCCTGCGCAGCTACGAGCTCGATCCGTCAGAACATCGTGTTGCTGTTCGCGGGAGTCTCGGGAATAGCCTGAACGACGTCCCAGTGTTCGACGATCTTGCCGTTCTCCAGCTTGAAGATGTCGACGATCGCGTTGCCCCTGGTGCCGGGCTCGCGAACCGCGTGAACGTGCAGAATGACGTAGTCGCCATCCACGAAGCTGCGCTTGATGTCGCTGTGGGAGTTGGGGAATTTCTCGCGCGGGAAGCCGATGAACTTTCGGAAGCCGTCCGGACCATCGGCCGCGTTTGGATTGTGCTGGACGTAGCGGTCGCCGACATAGGCGAGAGCTGCATCGGCGTCCTTTTGGTTGAGTCCCTTCTCGTAGAACGCAAGGACACTTTTGCGATTGGCTTGTCTTGCGCGCTGCCCGCCATCGCGGCGCCGCCGGCGAGGGAGAGCGTGAGAATTGAAGCAGCGATCATTGCGGCCGACCGGACGATGAGATGCATGTGAACTCCGAGAGGCCGCAGCCTCGTTCTTGCGACTGAAGGAGGCCGGTATAGCTTTCGTGCCGCCTTCCGTTAACCGGCAGCTCACATGGTCACCGCGAGGAGACCGTATGCGTCGGGTCTATGCCGCCCGCGTCGCCGCGCCATGTGCATGCTTGTCGATGGCGCCGATGATCTCCGGCCAGAAGCGCATCGGCAGCGCGTGGCCCATGCCTTCGATCATCAACAGCTTTGCGCCAGGAATTGACTCTGCCGTATCCTTGCCGCCCTCGGGGCGGACCAACGGATCGACGGTGCCATGGATGACGAGTGTCGGCGTCTTGACGCCATGCAGTCGCTCCTTGCGGCTGCCGGAGGCAAGCACCGCGCGGAGCTGCCGGCCGACGCCGGCCGGATTGAGCCCGCGCGCGAACACGCGTTCGGCACGACCGGGATCGAGCGCCTCTTCCTCCGGAAAGGACCCGGCCCGCAACACGTTCCAGGTCTGGCCGTAGCGCACGATGAACTCCTCCTTGCTGCGCGGCGGCGGCGCCATCAGCATCGCGGCGGCCTCGCGCGTCGGTGGTGGGACGCGCGGATTACCTGTTGTCGACATGATCGACGTCAGCGACCGCACGCGCTCGGAAAACGACAGCGTCACCTCCTGCGCGATCATGCCACCCATTGAGGCGCCGACCAGATGCGCCGACTTGATGCCGAGCGCATCCATCAGCCCGATCGTGTCCTTGGCCATGTCGATCAGCCTGTAGGTGGCGGCAACGGGAATCCTGAGGAAGCGGAGCTTCAACAGCTCGAGCGGCGTCAGGCGCTTGCCGCCAGTGAGATGGCTCGACTTGCCGATGTCGCGATTGTCGAAGCGGATCACGCGAAAGCCATGCCCAGCGAGCTGCTCGCAGAACGCATCGTCCCAATGGATCATCTGGGCGCCTAACCCCATGATCAGCAGCAGCGGCTCGGCATTATCGTTGCCGAAAATCTCGTAACAAATGTCGATGCCGTTGGCGCGGACGGTCTGCGACGGCTGTTGGGCGTTCACGGGTGCATTCCCCTGGCTTTTGATCAATGCTGTATCGCACGGTTTCCCGTCGCGATGAAGACGCGTGCGCGACACCGCACCCGCTGCTTGCCGGTTGACCGGCACCTCGCAACGGTGTGGTATGGCGAAAAAAAGGAAGGGCGTCGAAGCTCTCGATTTCAGGAGGACGCCGATGACCGACAAGACCAATGACCCCGTTGCCATGTGGCAGAAGATGGTGGGCGAGATGGAGAAGGGGTTCAACTCCTTCGCCAATCAGGCCATGTCGTCGCCCGAGTTTTCGCAAGCTATGAACCGGGCCGGCGGCGTTGCTGCAGGTGCTCAGAAGCAGCTCGGTGAGCTCATGGAGAAATATCTGGTCTCCATGAATCTGCCGAGCCGGGAGCAGGTCACGAGTCTTGCGGAACGGCTGCAGTCCATCGAAGGACAGATCGGTGAGATCAAGTCGATGCTGAGCCAGATGGCGGCAAGTTCCGGCGCGTCTCAGGGCTTCGATCCAGCGTTGCGGCCGCCGCGCACCAAGCGCCCGCCGTCCGAGGGCGGAGAGCAGACATGAATGCACCCACCGGACTTGATTTCGCATCGATCACGGAGCGTATCCAGTCCGAGGTGCAGCGCGCGATCCAGCGCAGCATCAAGGGTGTGGAATATTTCTCGACCTCCGGTCCGACGCTCGGCTCGACGCCGAAGGACGTGCTGCATTCGCGCGGCACGATGAGCCTCTACCATTATCGGCCGATGTCCGACGAGATCTATCGAATTCCGATCTTGATCGTGATGGCGACCACTAATCGCGGTTACATTCTCGACCTCGTGCCCGGCCAGAGTTTCATCGAGTTTCTCTTGAAGCGCGGCTACGACGTTTACATGCTCGACTGGAGCGCGCCGCGGCCGGAGGAGAAGAGCCTGCGAATGGAGGACTATGTCCTCGACTTCATCCCGGATTGCGTCCGTCGCGTGCAGCAGGATTCCGGCGAGCAGGACGTCTCCGTCATTGGCTATTGCTTCGGTGGCGTGCTGTCGCTGCTCTATGGCTCGATCTTCCAGGATGGGCCGATGAAGAATCTGATCTGCTTCACCACGCCGATCGATTTCCGCGAGATGAAGCTGTTCGCGAACTTCTCCGACCGGCGCTATTTCGACGTCGACCGCCTGGTCGACAGCGTCGGCAACGTGCCGCCGGAGATGATCCTGTCGTCGTTCGAGATGCTGCGCCCGGCCTCGCGCACGGTGAGCCAGATCCAGCTCTGGGAGAACATCTGGAACGACGAGTTCGTCAAGTCCTACCGGATGTTCGACCGTTGGGCGACCGACACGCTACCGCTGGCGGGGGAATATTTCCGCACCATCACCAAGGACCTGATGTGGGACAACAAGCTGTTCAACGACACCATGTCGGTCGGCGGCCGTGCTGCGAAGCTCGAGGACATCAAGGTGCCGTTCCTGCATGCGGTGGCCGAGCATGACCACATCGTGCCGTATGAGGCCGCAAAACACCTGATCGCCAAGATTGGATCCGAGGACAAGGAAGAGGTGATGCTGAAAGGCGGTCATGTCTCCCTCGTCGCCGGCGCCAATGCGGTGAAGCGGCTGTGGCCGAAACTGGATTCCTGGCTAGGGAAGAGATCGACATGAGTGAGCAACGTTCTTATCCGCGTCGCGTCAACACGGATGCCGGTGATATCGAGATCCGCCTGATGTCGCCGACGGATGAGGCTGCGGTGCTCGCCTTCGGCAAGGGCCTGCCGTCTCACGATCTCCTTTTCCTGCCGCGTAACATCAGTGAGCCAAAGGTGCTGTCGGCCTGGGTCAAGGAGATCGAGCGCGGTGCGATCACGAGCTTGCTGGCGGTCAGGGGCGGCACGGTCGTCGGCTGCGGCACGTTGGTGCGCGACCCGCATTCCTGGTCGCCCCATGTCGGTGAAATCCGCATGGTGGTCTCGCCCGACGTCCGCGGGAAGGGGGTGGGGAAGGCGCTGTCGCAGGAGACTTTTGCGCTCGCGCTCGGCGCCGGCCTCGAAAAGCTGTCTGTCCAGATGACGGTCGACCAGCAGGCGGCCATCGCGCTGTTCGAGAGCCTCGGCTTCAAGGCCGAGGCGCTGTTGCGCGACCATGTCCGGGACGTCGACGGTAAGACCCACGACATTGTCGTGCTCGGTCATAACATCGCGCAGGTCCAGGCCCAGATGGAGGCCTATGGGCTGCCTGGCGCCGTCCAGCATTGAGCGCCCTTGGGGCGGCTGTCCGGGAACCGGATGGCTACGGAGGCCGCATAGTGCCTCCTATCAAAGCTATTCACGGTTTCGTGATATCGCAGTGCAATATGAATGTTGCATCGCACCATTAACTATGGCATATAAGCCTTGCCCCGGGCCAATGCGGACGGGGTGAGCCCATAGCTCAGAACAAATGAGGATGGAGAGACCCCAATGACCACTGAAACCAACACCGCTTTCGAGGGCTTCAAGGACGCTTTCAAGAACATCCAGAACCTGGAAGTTCCCGAGGCCGCCCGTGAGTTCGTCAAGAAGTCTGCCAACACTGCCAAGGACCGTGCTGCCGAGGTTTTCGCTGGCTCCGAGCGCGTGACCGCCGCCGTCGAGAACGCCGTGACCGAATCCGTC
Organism: Bradyrhizobium sp. LB13.1; assembly: GCF_054056815.1. Lineage (NCBI taxonomy): Bacteria > Pseudomonadati > Pseudomonadota > Alphaproteobacteria > Hyphomicrobiales > Nitrobacteraceae > Bradyrhizobium > Bradyrhizobium sp. LB13.1. The sequence continues at coordinate 2,929,924 of NZ_JBSRYQ010000001.1, forward strand.
ACCGAGGCCGGCAAGATCAGCCGCAATATCCAGCAGGCGATCTATGACGACGCCCAGGCATTCTTCGCCGGTATCGACAAGCTCGCCTCCGCCAAGTCGTTCAGCGAAGCCGTCGAGATCCAGTCGGGACTGCTCCGTTCGCGCGGCGAAGTGTTCGTCTCGCGCGCCAAGGCGACCACCGACTATCTCGGCAAGCTTGCGGCCAACGGTGCGAAGTCCGCTCAGGACAATTTTGCCAAGGTCTACAACAAGACCGCCTGATCTGCCTGAGACGAGAAACTGAATTTGAGGCCCGCTTCGGCGGGCCTTTGTTTTTTTGCGCTGCCGTCATTGCGAGGAGCGAAGCGACGAAGCAAATCCAGAGTCTTTCCGTGGAAAGATTCTGGATTGCTTCGCTTCGCTCGCAATGACGAGTACTGTGATGCAGTTATGTCCTCACTCGCTACCTTTTCTTTTGATACTCCCGGCGACGAAGAACGCGCGGCGGAGCTGCGTCGCATCAAGGCACTGGCGACGCTGGTGCTGGCGTCGACGCTCGCTCTGTTCGTCGTCGCGAAATGGCTTCTCCCCGTGCATCCCGTGTTCGGATTCATCGCTGCATTCGCGGAAGCCGCGACCATCGGCGGGCTCGCGGACTGGTATGCAGTGGTGGCGCTGTTCAGGCGGCCGCTCGGCCTGCCGATCCCGCACACCGCGATCATCCAGAGCAACCAGGCCCGCATCGCCGACAAGCTCGGCGAGTTCATCGAGGTACATTTTCTCGAGGTTGGTCCCGTCGAGGCCAAGCTGAAGGAGATCGATTTCGGCTCCTTTGTCGCCGACTGGCTCCGCGACCGCAAGCGAAGCGACGATCTCGCGCGCTTCGCGCTCCGCCTGTTGCCGGAGGCCGTCTCCGCGACCGAGAGCTCCGGTCTGATGACATTCATCATCCGCCGCATGTCCTCGCAGCTCCAGGCAATCGACCTGGCGCCGCTCGCGGCCGGCACGTTGCGCGGCTTTGTTGCGGAGGGACGCCATCAGATACTGTTCGACGATCTCCTGCGCGTGATGCACGAGACGCTGAATCAGAAAGACACGATGGCGATGATCCGCGAGAAGGTGCGCGCGGAATTGCCGACCTTGCTCAGGCTTTATCGCGCCGACAAATTTCTGGTGAACAAGATCGTGGCTTCCGCTACCGCCTTCTTCGATGAGGTGCGCGCCGATCCCAAGCACCCGTTCCGCGGCGAGTTCGATCGCATGGTGCTGACCTTCGTCGACCGGCTCGGCACTGACCAAGCCTACGTCGATCGCATCGCCGGCCTGAAGCGCGATCTGCTCGCGCGGCCCGAGCTTGCCGATCTGGCCCGCACTGTGTGGGCCAACACGCGCTCTTTCATCGAACGCAGCGCGAGCGGCGAAACACAGGTGTTGCAGCATCATCTCGCCGGAATGTGTGTCGCGGCGGGCGAAGCGCTCGCCGGCGATGCCGAGCTGCGCGCTGAGATCAACAAGGGTCTGGTGGCGGTGCTGCGCAGTTTCGTCGCAGACCAGAAGAGCGGGGTTTCGACCTTCATTTCCGACCAGGTCAAGTCGTGGGACATGGCACAGCTGATTTCGCTGATCGAAATCAACATCGGCCGCGACCTGCAATACATCCGCTTCAACGGCTCGCTGATCGGCGGGCTTGCGGGACTTGCACTTTACGCCGTGGAATTCCTGCTTCGATTGTTGTGACTTTTGCGTCACGAACGTTAGCATTAACGGGCGGGCCTATTGTGGCCCCGCGTCTCTCCCGATTGAATGTCGGGAACCGGCTGCCTAGCTGATTCATGTTGCGCTGCGGAACGATCGAGAAGCCGGCGTGTTGGAATCCCATACCCATTTGCCGGCAGGCCACCGGTAGCCTTTTCAGCAATTCTTCCCAGGGGACCATTGATGACCGCTACCGCCCAGACGCTGAGTCCGCCGTCCCGCACCCTGATGTTCCTGGAAGGGCGCGCGATCCACGAGTTCGGCGCATTCCTCGGCGCGCTTCCGCTGCTCAGCCTCGCCCCGCGCGGCGATGGGCATCCGGTGCTGGTGCTGCCGGGCCTCGTGGCCTCCGACGCGTCCACGCGCGCGCTCCGCACGTTTCTGTCGGGCAAGGGCTATGCGGTGAGCGGTTGGCGCCAAGGCCGCAATTACGGCCTGCGCGAGGGCGTGCAGCACGCTATGGTGGATCTGGTCCGGGAGCTCAGTGACGCGCACGGCCGCAAGATCAGCCTGGTCGGCTGGAGCCTCGGCGGTCTCTATGCGCGCCAGCTCGCCAAGATGATGCCCGACCGCGTGCGCCAGGTGATCACGCTCGGCAGCCCCTTTGCCGGCGATCCCCGTTCGACCAATGCCTGGCGCGTCTATGAATGGGCGAGCGGTCGGAAGTCCGACGAGGTCGATCCGCAGTTCGGCGGCGATCTCGCCGTTGCGCCGCCGGTGCCGACCACCGCGATCTTCAGCCGCACCGACGGTGTCTGCGCCTGGCAGGGCTGCGTGGAGAAGACGGGCGCCCAGACCGAGAGCATCGAGATCGAGAGCAGCCATTGCGGCATGGGCCATCACCCGGCTGCGGTCTATGCCGTCGGCGACCGCCTCGCGCAGAAGGAAGGCAACTGGCGGCCCTTCGACCGCAGCGGCTGGCGCAGCCTGGTCTATCCCGATCCGCATCGGTAAGCGGCCTGCATGGTTCGAGACGCGCGGCTTCGTCGCGCTCCTCACCATGAGGATTTAAAGCAAGCGAAGCGATTAGACCTCATCCTGAGGAGGCGCGCAGCGCCGTCTCGAAGGATCGAGCCCGGCTCTCGCTTCCATTGTCGTACCCGTCCATTGTCGCGCCCGCACCAAACGCGCTATGCCTCGCGCATGGCGTATCCTTTGTCCCGCATCATCGACCAGCTCAAGCGCGAGCCGTCGCGCACCGGCTCCATCGTGATCACCGTGTTCGGTGACGCCATCGTGCCGCGTGGCGGCTCGGTATGGCTCGGCACGCTGCTGGAATTCCTCGAAAGTCTGGATATCGACAGCGGCGTGGTGCGAACCGCGATGTCGCGGCTTGCCGCCGACGGCTGGCTGACCCGCGAAAAGGTCGGCCGCAACAGTTTTTATCGCTTGGCCGACAAAGGCCGCCAGATCTTCGAAGCCGCCACGCGCCACATCTACGATCCGCCGCCGTCTGACTGGACCGGACGTTTCGAACTGCTGCTGATCGGCAATGGCTGGGATCGCGACGCCTCGCGCGAGGCGCTCCGCAATGCCGGCTTCGGTAGTCCGCTCCCGGGCGTGTGGGTCGCGCCGTCGGGCGTGCCGGTGCCGGACGAAGCCGCCGGCGCGATCCGCCTTGAAGTCTCCGCCGAGGATGACAGTGGTCGGCGCCTGCTCAGTGCGAGCTGGCCGCTGGACCGCACCGCGGACGCCTATCTCAAGTTCATGAAGACGTTCGAGCCGCTGCGCGCCGCGATTGCGCGCGGCACGGAGCTGTCCGAGGCCGACGCGTTTACCGCGCGCATCCTCCTGATCCACTATTACCGCCGCGTCGTGCTGCGCGATCCGCTGCTGCCCGAAAGTCTGCTTCCGGCAGACTGGCCGGGCAAGGCTGCCCGCGCGCTGTGCGGCGAAATCTACCGCGCGCTGCTTGCTGCATCAGAACAATGGCTTGATGGTCATGGAACCAATGAAAAGGGGCCGTTGCCGCCGGCGCGAAAACTCCTGGAAAGGAGGTTTGAGGCTTGATCTTTATGTTACAGAAATATCTTGCATGCGATAATTCTTGATATATATTGCCTCCCAATAAAACGGGAGGATGCGCATGTATACCCAGGCGCTGAACACGACCGAGACCGATGATCGCGGTCTTGAGGACGCGGCCAAGGCTGCGCAGTTCCAGGCGCGCATCGATGCCGAGGAGCGCATTGAGCCGAACGACTGGATGCCGGCGGCCTATCGCAAGACGCTCACCCGCCAGATCTCCCAGCACGCCCATTCCGAAATCGTCGGCATGCTGCCCGAGGGCAACTGGATTACGCGCGCGCCGTCCTTGCGCCGCAAGGCCGCGCTGCTTGCCAAGGTGCAGGACGAGTGCGGCCACGGGCTCTATCTCTATGCCGCCGCCGAGACGCTGGGCACTTCGCGTGAACAGCTGGTCGACGCCATGCTCGCGGGCAAGGCAAAATATTCCTCGATCTTCAACTATCCGACGCTGACCTGGGCAGACATCGGCATCATCGGCTGGCTGGTCGACGGCGCCGCGATCATGAATCAGATCCCGCTGTGTCGTTGCTCCTACGGCCCCTACGCGCGCGCGATGATCCGCGTCTGCAAGGAGGAGTCGTTCCACCAGCGCCAGGGTTATGAGATCGTGCTGACGCTGTGCCACGGCTCAGACGAGCAGCAGGCAATGGCGCAGGAAGCGCTGAACCGCTGGTGGTGGCCGGTGCTGATGATGTTCGGCCCGCCCGATGCCACGAGCCAGCACAGCGACACCTCGACGAAATGGAAGATCAAGCGCTTCTCCAATGACGAGCTGCGCCAGAAATTCGTCGATGCCACCGTGCCGCAGGCGCAATATCTCGGCCTCACCATTCCCGACCCCGGCATGATTCAGGATGCGGAGGGGCACTGGCGCTACAGCGAGATCGACTGGACCGAGTTCAAGCAGGTGCTCGCCGGCAACGGCCCCTGCAACCGCGATCGGCTCGCCGCACGCCGCAAGGCGCACGACGAGGGCGCCTGGGTGCGCGAGGCGGCAGCCGCCTACGCCGCAAAGCGCGCGCGCCGTCAGACTGCACAAGCCGCGGAATAGGGAGATCGCGATGGCCACGCCGAACACGCCGCTCTGGGAAGTCTTCATTCGCAGCCGCAACGGGCTCGCACACAAACATGTCGGCTCGCTGCACGCGAGCGACACGACCATGGCCTTGCAGGCCGCGCGCGATATCTACACCCGTCGCGGCGAGGGTCTTTCGATTTGGGTCGTGCCGTCGACCGCGATCACCGCGAGCGATCCCGCCGAGAAGGGCATGATGTTCGAGCCTGCGGAATCGAAGATCTACCGCCACCCGACGTTCTACGAGGTGCCCGACGAAGTGGGACACATGTAGCTCTCTCTCCTCATGGTGAGGAGCCGCGAAGCGGCGTCTCGAACCATGAAGGCCCGTGACCCGCGGCCCATCCTTCGAGACGGCGCTTTCGCGCCTCCTCAGGATGAGGTTCTAACAAGTGGATAGGACAGATGCCCGTCGCGAACATCCAGGTCTCGGAAACACCGCTGGTGCTCTATGTCTTGCGCCGCGCCGACGATGCGCTGATCCTCGGGCATCGCCTCTCGGAATGGTGCGGACATGCGCCGATGCTGGAAGAGGACATGGCGCTCTCCAATATCGCGCTCGATCTCCTCGGCCAGGCGCGCGAGCTCTATACCTACGCCGCCAAGGCCGAAGGCAAGGACAACGACGAGGACAAACTCGCCTACCTGCGCGACGTCAGGCAATACCGCAATCTGCTGCTGGTCGAGCAGCCCAATGGCGATTTTGCACAGACCCTGGTGCGGCAGTTCTTCTATTCCGCTTTCGCCGATCTCTACTGGCGGGTGATGATGACCTCGCGCGACACGACGCTTGCCGCGATTGCCGCAAGGTCGGAGAAGGAGAGCGCCTATCATCTGCGCCATGCCTCGGAGTGGATCATCCGGCTCGGCGACGGCACGGATGAAAGCCACGCCCGCGCGCAGGCCGCGATCGATCATCTCTGGGCGTTTACCGGTGAGATGTTCGCCGTCGATGAAGGCGAACGCGCCCTGATCCACGCCGATATCGCCATCGATCCCGGAAGCTTGCGCGGTCGCTGGCTGACGACGCTATCGGGTGTCGTCAGTGAAGCCATGCTTGAGCTGCCGCAGACCGACTGGATGCAGCAGGGCGGCCGTACCGGCCGGCACAGCGAGCATCTTGGCCATCTTCTGTCCGAGCTGCAGTCGATGCAGCGCACTTTCCCGGGGCAGACATGGTGACGGTGCTGGAGCGAGACAGCGAACTGCGCAAACGCGCCTGGGACGCCGCGGCCAGCGTGGTCGATCCCGAAATTCCGGTGCTGACCATCGCTGATCTCGGTGTGCTCCGCGATATCGTTCTCGATGGCGACAATGTCGAGGTCGCGATCACGCCGACCTATTCGGGTTGCCCGGCGATGAACATGATCGCACTGGAAATCGAGGTCGCGCTGGAGCGGGCTGGTTTCCGCGGTCCAAAGGTCCGCACTGTGCTGTCGCCGGCCTGGACCACCGATTGGATGAGCGACGAGGGCCGCCGGAAGCTTCACGCCTACGGCATCGCGCCGCCGCAAGCCTCGAATTCGCGCCGGGCGCTGTTCGGCGAGCAGGCCGTTGCGTGCCCGCAATGCAGCTCGGCGAATACCGAGCTGCTGTCCGAATTCGGCTCGACCTCCTGCAAGGCGCTGTGGCGCTGCAAGGCCTGCCGCGAACCCTTTGACTATTTCAAGTGTCATTGACCATGTCAGCAGCCGCACCGCGCTTCCATCGCCTGGCCGTCAACGATCTTCGCCGCGAGGCGTCCGACGCCGTATCGCTGACATTTGCCATCCCAACGGAGCTTGCGACCGACTACGCTTTCACACCCGGCCAATACCTCACGCTCCGCACCATACTGGATGGCGAGGAGGTGCGCCGCTCCTATTCGATCTGCTCGGGTCCTGACGATGGGGAGATCCGCATCGCCGTGAAGAAGGTCGACGGTGGCGCATTCTCGAGCTGGGCCGCGGACGATTTGAAGTGCGGCGACGAGTTGGACGTGATGACGCCCACAGGACGCTTCGGCGTGGTCCCGCCGGCCGGCGCCGGCCGCATCCATGTCGGCTTTGCCGCCGGCTCCGGCATCACGCCGATCCTGTCGATCGTCAAGGGCACGCTTGCGCGCGAGCCGGACAGCCATTTCTTCCTGTTCTACGGCAATCGCGCGACCGACAACATCATGTTCCTCGAGGCGCTTGAAGAGCTCAAGGATCGCTTCATCGACCGCCTCTCGATCTTCCACGTTATCTCCGGCGAGGAACAGGACATTCCGGTCCTGCATGGCCGGCTCGACGGCGACAAGGTGAGGGTGCTGCTGCGCTCGCTGGTCCCGGCCGCGAGCATCGATCACATCTTCATCTGCGGACCCCTTGGCATGAGCGAGGAGATCGAGGCGACCTGCCGCGGCCTTGGCATCGCGGAAGAGCGTATCCACGTCGAGCGCTTCGTCTCCGAGTTCGGCGGCAAGCCGCGGCCGAAGAAGATCGTTGCGCCCGACGCGCCGCCGAAAGCGGTGGCGTCACTGATCATCGACGGCAAGCGTCGCGACGTGCCGGTTGCCGAGGACGAGGCGATCCTGGATGCCGCACTGCGCGCCGGCATCGATCTGCCCTTCGCCTGTAAGGGCGGCATGTGCTCGACCTGCCGTGCAAAACTGGTCGAGGGCGAGGCGCCGATGGACATCAACTACTCGCTGGAACCCTGGGAGCTGAAGGCCGGCTTTGTCCTGACCTGCCAGGCGAAGCCATCGTCGGAGCGGGTCGTGGTCGACTACGACCACGTTTGACAGTTATGGCCAAGCAGCAGAGCATTGCGGGTAAGCAATTGGCCGGGAGATGCGCGTGAACGTCAAAGCCGCCCTGTCGCCTGAGGATGTTGCCCGCGCCTGCGCCGATGCGATGTGGGCGGAGGACGATGCCTCAAAGGGCCTCGGCATGGAAATCGTCGAGATCGGCCAGGGTTTTGCGACCCTGGCGATGAATGTGCGGCCGGACATGGTCAACGGTCAGCGCATCGCCCATGGCGGCTTCATCTTCACGCTCGCCGATTCCGCGTTCGCCTTTGCCTGCAATTCGCACAATGAACGCGTGGTGGCCGCGCAGGGCCAGATCACCTTCATCAAGCCCGGCAAGCTCGGCGACCGCCTCGTCGCAAAAGCGTGCGAAGTCAGCCGCGGCGGCCGCTCCGGCATTTACGACGTGCGCATCACCGCCGGCGATACCGTCATCGCGGAATTCCGCGGGCATTCGCGGGTCATTCCCGGTACGTGGCTGCCGGCGCAAGATCAATAACGAAAAAGAACAAACCAATGATATGGGGAAACGAGGATGGCTCTGACGAGGCTCAAGGAAGGTGGCAACACCTATCGCGCCGAAATGGACGCGCATGAGCGCGCGTCGCGTGACGAGATCATGGCGCTCCAGACGCAGCGGCTGGCCTGGTCGCTGAAGCACGCCTACGACAACGTCGCGCATTATCGCAAGGCCTTCGACACGGCCGGCGTGCACCCGTCGGAGTTTCGCGAGCTCTCGGATCTCGCGAAATTTCCATTCACGGTGAAGACGGACCTGCGCGACAACTATCCCTTCAACATGTTTGCCGTGCCCCGTGAAAAACTGGTGCGTGTGCATGCCTCCTCCGGCACGACAGGAAAGCCGATCGTCGTTGGCTATACGCAGGCCGACATCGACACCTGGTCGGAAGTAATGGCGCGCTCGATCCGCGCTGCCGGCGGCCGCACCGGCATGATCATCCACAATGCCTATGGCTACGGTCTCTTCACCGGCGGGCTAGGCGTGCACTATGGCGCGGAGAAGCTCGGCTGCACCGTGGTGCCGATCTCCGGTGGCATGACCGAGCGGCAGGTGCAGCTGATTAATGACTTCCGGCCCGACATCATCACGGTGACGCCGAGCTACATGCTGGCGATCCTCGACGAGTTCAAGCGTCAGAAGCTCGATCCGCGTCAATGCTCGCTCAAGGTCGGCATCTTTGGCGCCGAGCCCTGGACCAACGCGATGCGCGGCGAGATCGAGGACGCCTTCGACATGGACGCGACCGACATATACGGTCTCTCCGAGGTGATCGGCCCCGGCGTTGCGCAGGAATGTATCGAGACCAAGGACGGCCTGCACATCTGGGAGGATCATTTCTATCCTGAAGTGATCGATCCGGAAACTGGTGCGGTGCTGCCCGACGGGGAGAAGGGCGAACTGGTCTTCACCTCGCTCACCAAGGAAGCATTTCCGGTGATCCGCTATCGGACCCGCGACCTGACGCGGCTGCTGCCGGGCACGGCTCGGCCGGGCATGCGGCGGATGGAGAAGGTCACGGGCCGTTCCGACGACATGATCATCCTGCGGGGCGTCAATCTGTTCCCGACCCAGATCGAGGAGGTTCTGCTCGCCACCGACTGGTGCGGCGGGCATTTCATTCTGGAGCTGACTCGCGAAGGCCGCATGGACGAGTTGACCATCATTGCCGAGGCGCGGCCGGAGAGTTGGGACGGCCGGGGTCTTCTCGACCATGCGAGCCGGATCTCGACCCAAATCAAAAACACCATCGGCATCAGCTCCAGGGTGAGCGTGGTTGCGCCGGCCACGCTGGAGCGCTCGCTCGGCAAGGCCAAGCGCCTCTACGACAAGAGGCCGAAGGATTGACTTGACCGCCCCCAAAGGCGACAAGGCCCGCGAGAAGTCCCGTGGGTCTTTCGATGTCCATAGCCGATGCCAAAGCCGTCGAAGCGCGCTGCGTGCGCCTCAATGCCAAGGCCGAGAACGCCGCCACGCTTGCCCCTGGCGTCGAGCGTCATACGCTCACGCGCGGTCCGAGTGATCTCCTGATCGAGGTCAAGGCCGCCGCCGTCAATCCGTCCGACGTCAAGGCCGCGACCGGGCTGATGCCTTATGCCGTCTTCCCGCGCACGCCCGGCCGCGACTACGCCGGCGTGGTGATCGACGGGCCGTCCGGTACGATCGGCCGCGAGGTGTTCGGCTCCTCCGGTGATCTCGGCATCCGCCGCGACGGCACTCACGCCAGCCATCTCGTCGTTGAGTCTGACGCGGTGGTAGCCAAGCCGAAGACCTTGTCCTGGGAGGAGACGGCCGGCATCGGCGTGCCCTTCGTCACGGCCATGGAGGGCTTTCGCCGCGCCGGCATTCCAAAGCCCGGTGAAACGGTGCTGGTGTTCGGCGTCAACGGCAAGGTCGGTCAAGCGGCGGTGCAAATCGCGACCTGGCAGGGCGCGCGCGTCATCGGCGTGGTGCGCAAGGCGGAAGCTTATGAAGGCCATACCAACGCGGCGATCGAGGTGATCGACGCTTCCGCCACCGATGTCGCCACGCGCGTGCGCGAGTTGACCGATGGCAAAGGCGCCGACATCATCTTCAACACGGTCGGCGATCCCTATTTCCAGGCGGCGCACAAGGCGCTCGCACTTCGCGGCCGCCAGATCCTGATCGCAGCGATCGACCGCATCGTGCAGTTCAACATCCTCGAATTCTACCGCGGGCAGCACACCTATGTCGGCATCGACACGCTCGGCCTGCCGTCGGCCGCGACAGGCGCTGTGCTGCGTGACCTCGGCCCGGGCTTTGCGAGCGGGCACCTGAAGTCGTTCCCGATCAAGGCGAACGCCGTCTATCCGCTCGAACGCGCAAAGGAGGCCTATGTCGCCGTTGCCGGCTCGTCGCGTGATCGCGTGATCCTGAAGCCTTGATCATGGAGTCATCCACCCAACTTGTCATCTTCGCCGGCCTCGTCATTGGCCTCGTTTACGGCGCCGTTGGACTGCTCAGCGGCTTCTGCCTGATGAGCAGCATGCGCGGCTGGCTGGCGGAAGGGGACGGGCGGCTGGTGCGGACCTATGCGCTGGCGATCGCGGTTGCGACCGCCGCGAGCCAATTCTTCGCCGGCAACGGCATGGTCGATCTCGGCAAATCGATCTATCTGCAACAATCCTTTTCGGTGCCGGTGCTGTTGCTCGGCGGTCTGCTGTTCGGCTACGGCATGGTGCTGTCGAACGGTTGCGGCTCGCGGGCGCTGGTGCTGCTCGGCCGCGGCAATCTCCGCTCCTTCGTCGTGGTGGTCGTGCTGGCCATTGCCGCGCAGATGACGCTCAAGGGTCTGATCGCGCCGGCGCGCATCGCGCTGGTGCAGGCCTCGCAAACCACGGTCCACCTGAATTCGCTGCCGTCACTGTTGGCGACGTTCGGTCCGGCAGAAGCGGTTTCGCGCGCGATTGCTGCTGCTGTCATCGTCGTTGTGCTTATCCTGTTTGCTTTCGCACACCCACCTTTCCGGCGTTCGCACGGACAGATCGCAGCCGGTGCCATCGTCGGTCTCCTCGTCGCCGGCGGCTGGTTCGTCACCGGCTATCTCGGCGCGGATGACTTCAACCCGGTGCCGGTGACCTCGCTCACCTTCATCGCGCCGATCGCGGATGCGCTGCAATACGCCATGCTCTCGACCGGCCTGACGCTCAATTTCGGCATTGCGACAGTTGGCGGCGTCCTCGCTGGCAGTCTCGCCACCGCGCTTGTCACAGGCCGATTCCATCTCGAAGGCTATTCCTCGCCACGCCACATGCTGCGATCGGCGGGCGGCGCCGCCCTAATGGGCATCGGCGGCGTGATGGCCTTCGGCTGTTCGATCGGGCAAGGGCTCACTGGCGTGTCGACGCTCGCGCTGGGCTCGTTCGTCGCCGTCGCCGGCATCCTGCTCGGCACCACGGCGGGCCTGCGCGGAGTCCTGCGCGTTCAGCCTCTCGCGGTGGCCTGACCGCGTAGCAGGCGATCGCCGAGCGTCGCGAGAGCGATGCCGGTGACGATCAGCGCGGCCGCGATCACAAGACTCATGTCGATCGGCTCACCCAGCAGGATCGCGGCGCTGGCGATGCCGACGAGCGGCGTTGCGGTGGTACCGAGCGAAGTCGTCAAAGCCGAGATGCTCTTGTTCACCATCGACATCGCCCAATAGGCCAGCACCGTTCCGATCAGCCCCGAATACAGGAAGAGCAACACGAGCCTCCACGACCACTCCACATGCGGCAGGCCATCCGCGATTGTCGCGCTCACTGACAGCACAATTGTCGCCACGAGCACCTGCCAGATCAGGAGCTGGAGCGGGGACGCAATCCAGCGATGCGCGCGGATATAGATGATGTTCGCGGCCCAGGAGATCGCGGCCAGGATCACCATGCCGGCGCCGAGCACGACGTTGGCATTGGTCCAGTCGATCGAGGCCGGGTTCAGGATGACGACAAGGCCGATCAGCCCGAGCAGCGCGCCGGCGAGCTTTGGCGCCGTCAGAGTGTCCTTTCCGAGCAGGGGTGCAGCGAGCGCGACCCAGAGCGGCGTGGTGTAGCCGAGCACGACGCCCTTGCTTGCGGGCAGGAAGCGCAGACCCGACGCAACCAGAACCGAAAACAACGTCATGTGCAGCAGTGCAACGCTGAGCACGACCGGAATGTCACGCCGGTCCGGGATCACCAGGTTGTTGCTCAGCCCGAGGATCGCGGCGAGACCGATCAGAGCGATCCAGCTCCGGATCGCCGCGCTCCACAGCGGCGGGACGAACTGCACCAGTTGCTTGGTCACCGACCAGTTTATGCCCCAGGCCAGCACGACGATGAGGAACAGGCCAACGGCCGCGCGGGGTGACAGGGAGTTCATTGTGGAGGTCCTTGAAGCAGTCCGGTTCAGCGGATAGCATCAATTGGAGCCTGAAAAAGTACCAGATTGTAGAGGAATAAGGTGCCAGTTTCGGAAGGCATGATCTCCGCCCTGCTCGATCTGAAGCGGGCTGACGGGGAGGGGCTGGTGGCTCAACTGACGAGCCAGCTCCGAAGCTTGATCGCGACCGGCCGTCTCGGCAAAGGCCGCACGCTGCCGTCGAGCCGCCGGCTTGCGAACGATCTCGGCGTCTCGCGCAACACCGTCACCTATGCCTTCGAGCAGCTTGCCGCCGAGGGATATCTCGAGGCCTCGCATGGGCGCCGTCCGATGGTCACGGTCGACGGCGAGCGCATCGAGAAAACGGACGCCGTTGCATCTCGCGTGCGCGCCGGCAAGCCGCGGCTTTCACCTTGGGCTTCGAGCCTCACGCAGACCGACTGGCCGATGTCGTATCAGGCGCAACTAAGACCCTTGCGTCCCGGACACGGCGATTTCAGGGAGTTTCCGAACGAGGTCTGGGCGCGCTGCCTGCGCCGCAGCGCCGTGCGCGCGGCCAAGCGCGAGCTCGGGCCGGTCAACCGGACGCGCCTGCGCGAGGCGCTGGCGCATTATCTCGCGACCAGCAGGGGCGTTCGCGCCAAGACGGATCAAATCCTGATTCTGCCGAGCGCGCAGGCTGCGCTCACCTTGATTGCGGCTGCCGTCATCACGCCCGGCGACGACGTCTGGGTGGAGGACCCCGGCTATCCCGGCGCCACGGCGGCCTTCCGCGCATCCGGCGCGCGCGTCATCGGGATGAGGTTGGACGAACAGGGCATGCAGCGGATTCCGGGACTGGCGGCGCCGAAATTGATCTTCATGACGCCGTCGCACCAGCACCCGACCGGCCGCCTGATGTCGCTCTCGCGCCGCACCGAATTTCTTGGCCTGAGCAGGCCCGGCAAGACCTGGATTGTGGAGGACGATTACGACGGCGAATTCCACTATGACAGCCGGCCGGTGCCGGCCTTGCAGGGGCTCGATGCCCATGGCCGCGTGTTCTATGTCGGCACGTTCTCGAAGGCGATGACCTCGGATATCCGGCTCGGCTATCTCGTCGTTCCCCCGGCATTGGTCAACACCCTGGAAATCGCACAGCGGCACATCGGGCTGATCGCCGCGAGCCACATCCAGGAAGCGCTGGCCGAATTCGTTGCCGACGGGCATTTCCTGGCGCATCTGCGCCGGATGCGCCGGCTCTATCACGTCCGCCGCGATCACCTCGTCGAGGGACTGGAGCGTCATCTCGGCGAGGTTCTCTCGGTCGAAGTGCCCCCGGGCGGCATCCAGCTCGTCGCGCGCCTCAAGCGCGGTCGGGCCGATCAGGCGGCGGTAAAGCGGCTCGTCGCGGCAGGGGTTGAAACGCGGGCTTTGTCCAGCCTTGCGCTCGGCCGTCCCTGCGATCACGGCCTGCTGCTGGGCTTCGCGGCCTGGCGCGAAAGCGAGATCACCGCGGCGTTGCGGACGATGGCGTCGTGCTTCTAGCGCGCTAGTCCACAGCCTTCGTCACGATGCGGATTTCCGAGGTCAGGGTCCGGTGCACCGGGCACTTGTCGGCGATTTCCATCAACTTCTTGCGCTGCTCGGGATCGAGTGTGCCGTCCATCGCGATGTCGCGCTCGATCTGGTCGAGCATGCCATCGCGTGTCTCGCACTCGGCACAGTCTTTTGCGTAGATCTTGGAATGTTTCAGCGTGACGGTGACACGATCGAGCGGCAGCGACTTGCGGTCGGCATAAAGGCGCATGGTCATGGAGGTGCAGGCGCCGAGACCGGCAAGCAGGAAATCATAGGGACCAGGACCGGCATCCTCGCCGCCGGCGGCGACCGGCTCGTCCGCGATCAGGCGATGCGGACCGACGGAGATGGTCTGGTTGAATTTGCTCTTGCGGGTCTCCTGCACCACGACCTGGCGCGGTGCCTCAGGGAGGTCCATCGCCTTCGCGGGTTTGGCTGTGTCGATGTACCGGCTCGGCCCAAGCCGCGATCAGGTCGGCCGCGTAGAGGGCGTCGGATGGCTTGGTCAGGAGATGATCGGCATGGTCGAGCGAGACGAAGCTCTTGGGATGCCTAGCCGAGACAAAGAGCCTCGTCGCATTGTCGATGCCGACGGTATCGTCGACCGGAGAATGCATGATCAGCAGGGCCTTGTGCAGGCCGGTGACGTCCTTCATCAGCTCGTGCTCGGCGATGTCGTCGAGGAATTCGCGCTTGATCCGGAACGGGCGTCCCGCCAGCGAGACTTCGACCTCACCCTGCGCACGGATGGTGTCGATATGCTCTTTGAACAGACCGGTGACGTGGGCGGGATCGGATGGTGCCGCGATGGTCGCAACCGCCTTGGCTTCCGGGATGTGTCCGGCTGCCGCGAGGATCGCGGCGCCGCCGAGGCTGTGACCGATCAGGATGGATGGTGCCTTGCGGACGCTACGCAGATGATCGGCCGCGCGCACGAGATCGGCGACGTTGGAGGAGAACGTCGAATTGGCGAAATCCCCCTCACTGGAGCCGAGCCCGGTGAAGTCGAAGCGCAGCACGGCGATGCCTTTGGCGGCGAGCGCGACCGAGATACGCTTGGCGGCTAGCGTGTCCTTGCCGCAGGTGAAGCAATGCGCGAACAGTGCGAAGGCCGCGGGCTCGCCGTCGGGTAGCTCCAGCGCGGCCGAAAGCTGATGGCCGCCTTCGCCGGTGAATTGAAAGCGCTCTGTCGGCATGGGCTTTCCTCGTTCTTGCTTGAACCTAATCGCCTGAATAGCGCTGTTCGGCCCAGGGATCGCCGCGGTTATGATAGCCGCGGACTTCCCAAAAGCCCGGCGCATCCTCGGTCAGGAATTCGATGGCCTGGAGCCATTTGGCGCTCTTCCAGAAATACAGATGCGGCACGACCAGCCGCACCGGGCCGCCATGCTCGTCCGACAATGGCTGGCCGGACCAGCTATGAGCGAGGAGTGCATCCTCGGCGGCAAAGTCGTCCAGCGCGAGATTGGTGGTGTAGCCGTCAGAAGAATGCAGCACCACGAAGCGCGCGTCCTCGCGCGGCTGGCAGGCAGCGAGCAGCTCGCGGGTCGCGAGCCCTTCCCATTCATTGTCGTACCGCGACCATGTCGTCACGCAATGGATGTCGGAGGTGAACTGCGCCTGCTTCTGGGCGACGAAATCGGCGAAGGTCCAGAACACCGGGTTCTCGATTGCGCCGTAGACGTCGAGCCGCCAACGCTCGCGCGAAACCGGCGGCACGACCCCGAGATCGAGCACCGGCCAGTCCTTTGTCGGATGCTGGCCGGGCGGCAGGCGCTGCTCTTCCGGGCGCGTGATCTTGCCGGTCAAAAAGCGGCCTTCGCGCGCCCATTTTTCCTTGGTGCGCGTCAGCTTGCTGTCGGGCGGCTCGTTGTCCTCGGCCATGAGCTACTCGTGGCGATGCATCGCGGAGGCGTGCTTGGTGTCGCGCATGGTGGAATAGATGATCAGCGACAGGCAGATGACGCCGGCGAGATAGTAGTAGAACCACTCCTCGCGCCCGATGCTCTTGAAATAGAGTGCGATCGCCGGCGCCGTGCCGCCGAAGATCGAGACCGTGATCGCATAGGGCAGGCCGACGCCGAGGGCGCGGACATTGGTCGGGAACAGCTCGGCCTTTACCACCGCGTTGATCGAGGTGTAACCGGCGACGAACAGCCAGGCCGCGCAGATCAGGATGAACGCGATGAACGGCGACTTGGTCTCCTTCAGCGTCATCAGCAGCGGCACGGTCGCGAGCGTGCCTGCGACACCGAAGAAGATCAGCAACGGCTTGCGGCCGATCTTGTCGGAGATCGCACCATAGATCGGCTGCAGGATGGTCGCGAAAATCAGCGTGCCGAAGATCACGAAGGTGGTCTGGTCCTCGGTCAGCCCGACTGAAAGCTTCACGAACGTCTGCATGTAGGTGGTGAAGGTGTAGAACGCCGCGGTGCCGCCTGCGGTCAGGCCGACCACCAGCAGCAGCTCGCGGGGATAGCGCAGCAGGTTGGTAAGCGAGCCGGTCGGCTTCACCACCTTCCTGGCTTCCTCAAACGCTTCGGTCTCATGCAGGCCGCGCCGCATCACGGCGGCGAAGATCGCCAGCATGGCGCCGATCGCGAACGGGATGCGCCAGCCCCAGGTCCTCAGCTCCTCCGGCGTGAGGAAGACTTTTTGCAGGAGCAGCAGCACGATGATCGCCGTGAGCTGACCGCCGATCAGTGTGACGTACTGAAAGCTCGAATAGAACCCGCGATGTTTGGGATCAGCGACCTCGCTGAGATAGGTCGCGCTGGCGCCGTACTCGCCGCCGAGGCTCAGGCCCTCGATGATGCGGGTTAGCGCCAGGATCACCGGCGCGGCAAAGCCGATCGAGCCATAGGTCGGCGTCAACGCGATGATCAGCGAGCCGAAGCACATGAAGACGACCGACAGCGTCAGCGAGATGCGTCGCCCGTAATGATCGGCGATATAGCCGAACAACCAGCCGCCCAGTGGGCGCATCAGGAACGTCGCCGCGAATACCACGGCGACATTCAATTGCTGCACGACGGGATCGCTGCCGGGAAAGAAAGCGGGAGCGAAATAGAGCGCGAACGCGGTATAGGCGTAGAAGTCGTACCACTCGACGAGATTGCCGATCGAACCGATGAAGATCGCCTTGATCCGGCGCTTGGCGTCGGAGATGTCAATGTGGTCGGAGGCCGGTCTGATTGCTTGCTCGGTCACGTCCGGCCTCTCCGTATCGCTGTTTGGAAAGGTCTACATCGCCTTTCCAAGCAAAAATGGCAACTGGCGGGGGCCTCTGACGGTTCCCTGTGACCAGGTCACCGTGCCTGCCGGATCGAGGGCGAAGTCCGGAATTCGCTTCAGCCATTCCTCCAGCGCAACCTGCATCTCCATGCGCGCAAGGTTCGAGCCGACGCAGCGGTGGATGCCGAGGCCGAAGGCGGCATGGCGGTTCTCGCGGCGGTCAATCACGACCTTGTCAGCATCCGGAAAAATCTTTGGGTCGCGGTTCGCGGCCGGGAAGGACAGCAGCACCATGTTGCCTGGCTTGACCGGGCAGCCCGAGATCGTGGTCTCCTTGACCACTTCGCGCGCCATCGTCACCGGCGAATAGGCGCGCAGCAGCTCCTCCACCGCGTTCGGGATCAGCTCGGGCTCGGCAATCAGTCGCTCGCGATCGGCGGGCGTCCGGGCGAGGTGCCAGAGTGAGGAGCCGATCGCGCTCCAGGTGGTGTCGATGCCGGCGATCAGGAGCAGTCGCAGCGAGCCCAGCACGTGGGAATCCTCGAGCGGATTGCCTTCCTTGTCCTTGGCGTTCATCAGGTAGGAGATCAGATCGTCGGTCGGCTTGTTCTTGCGGGCCTCGATGTGGGCGCCGAAGTAAGCGCTCATCTCGTGCACGGCCTGAAGCAGCATGGTCTCGTCCTTGATGCCGAGCTCCAGGATCATGTGGATCCATTTGATGAAGAGATCGCTGTCGGACTCAGGAATGCCGAGCATGTGCGCGATTGCCCGCACCGGAATGTGCTTGGTGTAGCGCTCCGCCGCGTCTAGCCGACGTTCGGCGATGAATCCGTCGATCAACTCGTTGCAGATCGCGCGCATCCGCGGCTCCAGCTTCTTCATCGCGTCCGGCGTGAACGGCGGCAGAAGCAATTGCTTGGCGGGCTTGTGCACCGGCGGATCGGAGGTGATCGGCGGGGCGGAGTTCCTGCTGGTGATTTCCGGCCGCACGTCGCGGACGATGATCCGGCGCGAGGAGAAATGCTCGCTGTCGTTGGCGATCTCGCGTACGGCCTCATAGGTCGTCGGCATGTAACAGCCGAGAAAGCGTTCGGTGTGCACGACCGGGCCTGCGGCGCGCAGCTCGTCCCAGATCGGGAAGGGATCTTCCGTCCATTGCGGATCGGTGTGGTCGAAATCATGGACCCAATCGGTCACGGGCGGATGGGCGGCGGGTTGGCTGACGTCGGACATATCAGTGAATCCCTAGGGGCTCGTGTTCAAGAAAGGCACGCGGGGCGGCAGGCGGTGCGCTACTCCTCGATCACGTCGATTGCGATTTCCGGACAATTGGATTTGGCAAGCCAGGCCTTGTCTTCGAGGCCGGGCGGGACGGTGCCGTCGCCGGCCTCGTGGGCGTTGCCGTATTCGTCGAGCTCGAACAGCTCCGGCGCCAGCGCCTTGCAACGCGCGTGCCCCTGGCATTTGTCGGGATCGACGTGAATCCTCAGTCGCTTTGTCATGGCGGCTTCCTCGGTCGTGCGCGCGTGAACCCGAAGGGTGCGCGTCTTGTCAATTTTGTCACGGCATTGCCGCTTCTTCTAAGTTATAGGCTATTACATTCTCGGCAGGCTTCCCCTGTCAAGCACAAACTTATAGGCTCGGCGCAACATGCGTTCACAACTTGCCCGAAAGCCCGAGAATACCTACCACCATGGCGATCTCCGCGACGCCTTGATCAAGGCTGCGTTGCGCGAGGCGGAGCAGGGCGGGACGGAGGCGATCAGCATCAAGGCGCTTGCAAAACAGCTCGGCGTCTCGCAGCCGGCGCCCTACCGGCATTTTACCGATCGCGAGGCGCTGCTTGCGGCGGTGACGGCGGAGGCGTTCCGGCAGCTCAGCGCGATTTTGCGGGCCGCGATGGCAAGGCCGTCGAAGCAATCGAAATTATCGCGGCTGGCGCAGGCGACGCTCGATTTCGGTTTGCACCGCAGTGGCATCTACCGGTTGATGTTCGCTTCGCGCACTGTGTCCTGCGCGCCCAAGGGCAGCGAGTTGCGCGAGGCCACGCACGAGACATTTGCGCTCGTGGTGGAAGCTCTTGAAGCGCCCGCGGTCGGCTATTTGCGCGAGCGGCACGCGCTCAAGATCTGGGCGGCGCTGCACGGCGTGGTGATGCTGGCAGAGCAGGGCCTGTTCACCGGTGAGGCGGCGCATGCCACGCGCGAGGAGCTGGTGGAGGATTTTGTCAGCGAAACGAAGGCAGCGCTTGCGGCGGCGATCAAGGCCGCGCGGCGCCGGAAAAAGGCTGGCACTTAATCCTTCGCCACCAACAGCTTCATCAGCTTCTCGACGGCGCTGTCGGGCGTGGTCACGACAGGGCGGCCGGTAGCCTCCGCCACGAGAGGCGCCGTCGCAGCGATACTGAACTGCGCGAGCGCGACGACGTCGCAATCGCGTAAGTCACGTGAGGCTTCCACGATCAGCCGGTCATGTGTCGCGCGGTCGCCGCGGTCGAGCGCGGCCAGCGCGCCTTCGGCAAGTTTCGGCACGATCTTGACGGAGGCCGGAAATTCCGGCGGCATCGAGGCCAGCGTGGGCGGGAAGGTCGAGAGCAGGCCGATCCGCTGGCCCATCGTCACCGCCCGTTCGATCATGGCTTCGTTCGGCTTGAGCACCGGCATCGGCGCATGCGCGCGCGCAACCGCCTCGATGCAGGGGCCGAAGGCCGAGCAGGTGAACAGGATCGCATCCGCGCTGGTCGCCGCGGCGTAGTCGCCGAGCGCAAGGAAGCGCTCGGTCATGGCATTGTTGAGCTTGCCGTCACGCGCGAGATCAGCCGACAGGCTGTCGTCGAGCAGGTTCATCAGCCTCGCCTCTGGCCACGCCTTCGCGAACGCCGCCTCGATCGGGCCGATAGAATGCTTGAGAGCGTGGATCAGGGTGATGCGAGGAGACGTCGTCATTGAACGTTACCCGATGGAAGGTTTCGTGCCCCGGACGCAGCGCAATGCGCAGCATTGCGCTGCAGAGCCGGGGCCCATTGTCGCGGCGAGGTCCCGGCTCAGCGCAGCAGCGTTGCACGCTGCTGCGCGTCCGGGACACGCGAGGTCTTTACTTGAACGGCACCGCGTACATCAATCCGCCCTTGCTCCAGAGGCCGTTGAGGCCGCGCTCGAGCTTGAGCGGGCTCGCCTTGCCGACATTGCGCTCGTAGATCTCGCCGTAATTGCCGGTGGCCTTGATTGCCGTGACCAGCCATTTATTGTCGAGCCCGAGCCGCGAGCCGAGATCGCCGGAGGCGCCCAGAAGGCGCTGGATCGCCGGTGTCTGCGACTTCGCCATCTCGTCGACATTGGCTTGCGTGACGCCAAGCTCTTCGGCCTCGATCAGCCCGTAATGCAGCCAGGTGATGATGTCGCTCCAGACCTCATCGCCGTTCCGGGTGAAGGGGCCGAGCGGCTCCTTGCTGATGGTCTGCGGCAGCACGACGTAGTCGGCCGGATTCGGCGCCGCGGTCGTCACGGCACCTGCGAGCGCGGAAGCGTCCTGGGTCATGGCATCGCAACGGCCGCCGAAGAACGTCTGGTACATCGTGTCGACGCGGTCGAACACCAGCGGTTTCCAGTCAATGCCATTCGCCCGGCCGTAGTCGCCGAGCGTGACCTCATGCGTGGTGCCCTGGGCGACGCAGACGGTGGCGCCCTTGAGATCCTTGATCTCCTTCACGCCGAGGTCTTTCTTCACGACAAAGCCCTGGCCGTCGTAGAAGTTGATCGGGCCCTGCCGCAGGCCCAGCGTCACGCCGCGCAGATAGGTCTGCGTGGAATTGCGGTAGAGCACGTCGATCTCGCCGGACTGGAGCGCGGTGAAGCGGTTCTGCGCGGTCAGCGAGACGTAACGCACCTTGCTGGCGTCGCCGAGCACGCCGGCGGCGAGGGCGCGGCAATAATCGACGTCGAGACCCTTGTAATTGCCTTGCGAGTCCGGCGCGGAGAAGCCGGCAAAGCCGGCGCTGACACCGCATATCAGCGTGCCGCGACTCTTCACCGTGTCGAGCGTCGCGGCCGATGCGACCACCGTCGATGCCGCGAGCACGCTCGCTGCGATAACCACTTTCCTCATCATGTTACTCTCCCCTCAATGATTGACACTACGCAACACGTGGTCGACGGCGGTGCCGAGCTTGTCGACGATCAGGTCGATCTCGTCAGCCGAAGTGATATAGGGCGGGGCCAGCAGTACGTGGTCGCCGCGGACCCCGTCCACAGTGCCGCCGCCGGGATAGCAGCCGAGCCCGTTGGCAAAGGCCTCCGCCTTGATCTTCTGGTTCAGCTTCAGCGCCGGATCGAACGAGGTGCGGCCGGCGCGATCGGCGACGAGCTCGATCGCCCAGAACAGCCCGCGACCCCTGATGTCGCCGACATGGCGGTGGTTGCCGAAGCGCTCGGTCAGCCGCTGCTCGAGCTGCTTGCCGCGCTCCTTGACGCGTTCGAGCAGGCCGTCCTCGCGGATCACGTTTTGCACCTCGAGTGCGGCGGCGCAGGCGAGGGGATGCGCGAGATAAGTATGGCCGTGCTGAAACGCACCGGAGCCCGCACGGATCGTGTCGATGATCTTTCCGCTGGCAAGCATCGCGCCGATCGGCTGGTAGCCGCCGCCGAGGCCCTTCGCGATCGCCTGGATGTCGGGCGCGACGCCTTCCTGTTCCCATGCATGCGTGGTGCCGGTGCGGCCCATGCCGGACATGACCTCATCAAGGATGAGCAGCGCGCCATGTCGATTGCAGATCTCGCGGACCGCTTTGAAGTATCCGTCCGGCGCCGTTACCGCACCGGCGGTCGCGCCGACGACGGGCTCGGCGAGGAACGCCGCGACGGTCTCAGGGCCGAGCCGCTGAAACTCGGCTTCAAGTTCGGTGGCGAGGCGCGCCACAAACTGCGCATCTGATTCACCATCGTGTTTCTCGTGATAGGCGAAGGCCGGGGTCACATGGCTGAAGGCGTCGGAGAGCAGCGGCGCATAGGGCGCACGCCGCCACGCATTGCCGCCGGCGGCCAGCGCGCCGAGCGTGTTGCCGTGATAGCTCTGGCGCCGTGCGATGAAATGCTGCCGCTGCGGCTCGCCACGCTCGATGAAATATTGCCGCGCGAGCTTGATGCTGGCCTCGATTGCCTCCGATCCGCCACTGACGAAATAAGCATAAGCGAGGCCGCCGGGCTCGTGGCCGACCAGCAGTTCGGCCAGCGCCTCGGCCGGCTCGGAGGAGAAGAAAGCGGTGTGCGCATAGGCCAGCGTCGAGGCCTGCTTCGCTATCGCTGCGATCACGCGCGGATGCTGATGGCCCAGGCAGGACACCGCCGCACCGCCGGATGCGTCGATCACGCGGCGTCCGTCCTCGGCCAGGAGATAGACGCCTTCGCCGCCGATCGCCTTGGGCGGCGTTTCGCGCAACGAACGGTGCAGCACGCGGCTGGTGCGAGCGGCCATGGGTCAACCTTTCTCTGGAACGTAAGTGGAGGCCGCGGCCAGTCGCGCCTCGGTATTTTCCAGGCGCTTCTTTGCGGCCGCGCCGCCGAGCGAAAATGTCACGGCAGCGAGCGATTGCGCGATCGCAATGGCACCGGTGAGGCTCGGGAAAAAGCCGGGAGAGGAGGCCGCCTCGAACAGCAGCACGTGGTCGGCGCCTTCGGCCATCGGCGCCGATGGGCTATCCGCGATCGCGATCAGGCTCGCGCCGGCACGATAGGCGGCCTGCGCGACCCGGACGCTCGCATGTGTATAGGGCATGAAGCCGATGACGATGACGGCTTCGCCGGGCCGGAACGCGCCGAGGTCGAGATCGTCGGGGCCCGACGCACCGACGAGTTGCACCTGTTCGGGACGAAACAGCCGGAGCTCGTAGTTCAGCAGCTCAGCGACGCTGCGGCAGCTCCGGTAGCCTGTGATCCAGATCCGCTTGGCGTCATGAAGTGCGCGGGCCGCTTCCGCGATCGGCTGGGCCGGAATGCGCGGGAGGCCAGCGGCCTCGGCCTCGAGCTTGTCGGTGACGAGCGCGACATCGGCGTTCGGGCCGTGACGGCGGCTCTTGGCGCGGCCGGAGAAGGGCGCGATCTGCGAGGGCCGCCGCGCCTCCGTCAGCGCCGCGCGCAATTCGTCCCAGCCCGAATAGCCGATGGCTTTCGCAAGCCGCGTGAACGCGGCCGGATCGGCGCCGGCAACCGCTGCGAGATCGCGCATCGAACGCGTGGTGGCGTCGTAATCGTTGGCCGCGACGAAACGCCCGACCTCCTGCAACCGCATCGGGAGCGACGGCAATGCAATGCGCAGTTCGCTCAGCGGCGAGGATTTCGCGGGCTCGGCCATGAAACATTTGTTGCACGAAGTAGAGTTTGGTGCAACAGTTGACGTGCGCCGCCGGAAATCGCCCGTCTTGAGAAGGATTTTTGTGCTGTGACGTCAGACGCTCCGAGACCGCCGCCGCGCCGCCGCTTGTTCGGCGCTTTCGGGCAACGCGAGCTGAAAGGCCTGTTCTGGCAGGTCCTGGTGGTCGGGATCGCGGTCGCGGTCATCGTCTTCCTCTGGTCCAACACGGTCACTAATCTCTCCGCGCGCCGCATCACGACCGGATTTGCGTTCCTCGGCCGTGAGGCTGGCATGCCCATCGCCGACAGCCTGCTCGCCTACAATCCAAGAGACTCATATCTCTGGGCCTTCGTCGTCGGCATCGCCAACACCTTGCGTGTTGCCGTAATTGGCATCGTGCTCGCAACCATTTTGGGTACGCTGATCGGTATCTCGCGCTTGTCCGCGAACTGGTTGGTGTCGCGGCTTGCCGCTGTCTATGTGGAAACGCTCCGCGATATCCCGCTGCTGCTCCAGCTTTTGTTCTGGTATGTGCTGATGCAGGCACTGCCGGCCGCACGCGCGGCGTTTCGGCCGATCGATGGCGTGTTCCTCTCCAATCGGGGCTTGATCCTGCCGGCGATTCCAACCGGGAGGTCGCAGCTTTGGGTGCTCGGCACAGCAGTGCTCGGGCTTGTCGTGTTCTATGTCATCCAGCGACGGCTGATCTCACTGCAGATGCGCGATGGCAAGCCACGGCCGGCCTGGCCTTTCGCGCTTGGCCTCATTGTCGTGCTGCCGGCGCTCGTGTCCGCACTGCTCGGCGTATCCTGGATCATCGAATGGCCCGAGTTGCGCGGCTTCAACTTCGTCGGTGGACTGACGCTCGCGCCGGAATGCGGCCTATTTTGCGCTCGTGATCGCGCTCGTCACTTATACCTCGGCCTTCATGGCCGAGATCGTGCGCAGCGGCATCCAGTCGGTGCCGCGCGGCCAGTGGGATGCCGCCAATGCGCTGGGTCTCCGCCGCAGCTTCATGCTGCGGCAGATCATCCTGCCGCAGGCGTTGCGCGTGATCGTGCCGCCGATGACGAGCCAGTACCTCAACCTGACCAAGAACTCTTCGCTCGCGGTGGCGATCGGCTATCAGGACGTGGTCTCGATCGCCAACACCACGCTGAACCAGACGGGCCAGGCGATCGAGGCGATTGCTTTGATCATGGCGGTGTTCCTCACCATCAGCCTCGGCATCAGCTTTTTCATGAACTGGTACAATTCGCGCATCGCGCTGGTGGAGCGCTGATCATGACGGCGATCGCCGACATTCCGGAAGCACCGCGCGCCGCCCGTCGCCCGCAAATCGGCAACCCGGTGCTGCGCTGGCTGCGCACCAATTTGTTCTCGTCGATTCCGAACGGCATCCTCTCAGTCGTGCTGCTGGCGGTGCTCGCCAAGGGTGTCTTCAGCTTAGTGCTGTGGGGAATCGCGAACGCAGTCTGGTTGACGCCGGCGAACGATTCCAGTGCCTGCCGCGCAGTGCGCGGCGTCGGTGCGTGCTGGGCGATCATACCCGAAAAGTACCGCTTCATCCTGTTTGGCACCTATCCGTTCGACCAGCAGTGGCGGCCGGCGCTGGCGGTGCTGCTCTTCATCGCCCTGTTCTATCTCTCCACCCGCCGCGCCTTATGGCGGCGCGAACTGGCCTATCTCTGGATCGGAGCGCTGGCGCTGATCAGCGTGCTGATGTGGGGCGGCGTGTTCGGTTTGTCGTTCGTCTCGCAGGACCGTTGGGGCGGCTTGCCGGTGACGCTGATCCTGGCGACGTTCGGTCTCGCGTTCGGCTTCCCGCTCGGCATCCTGGTTGCCCTCGGCCGTCGTTCGAAGCTGCCGGCAATCCGCTCGCTCAGCGTGCTCTATGTCGAGCTGATCCGCGGCGTGCCGCTGGTCAGTCTGTTGTTCATGGCGAGCGTGATGTTTCCGCTGTTCATGCCTGCCGGATTCAACATCGACAAGCTCTTGCGCGCGCAGATCGCGATCATCCTGTTCGCCGGTGCCTATCTTGCCGAAGTCATCCGCGGCGGCCTTCAGGCCGTGCCGAGCGGACAGTATGAGGCCGCTGATGCGCTGGGGTTGTCCTATTGGCGCAAGAACCGGCTGATCGTCCTGCCGCAGGCGATCCGCCACGTCATCCCGCCGCTGGTCAACACCTTCATCGCCTTCTTCAAGGACACCAGCCTCGTCCTGATCATCGGTATCTTCGACCTGCTGACGACGGCGAAGACCGCGATCATCGATCCCGCGTGGCAGCAATTCTCCGTCGAAGTCTACATCTTCGTCGCCGCCATCTATTTTGTCTTCTGCTTCGCGATGTCGCGGTATAGCCGGAGTTTGGAGGCGACGCGCGCGGGCTAGATATCTCGTGCCCCGGACGAGGTGCAACGCGTCAGCGCTGCCGCTCGTCCGGGGCTCGAGAAGTTACTTCTTCACTTTTGGATCAATCGGCGTCGTGCCCCGCAGACCCAGAATATCCTCCAGCACCTTCGCGCCCGCGAGCACGTCAGCGTCGCTCCGGGGCGCGCCGACCACCTGCACACCAACCGGCAGGCCCGACGCCGTGAAGCCGCACGGCAGCGACAACGCCGGGCAGCAGGCGAGCGTGACGGCGTAGACGATGCCGAGCCATTCGACGTAATTGTCGAACCTCTTGCCCGCACATTCGGCGACATAGCGGTTCTCGATCGGGAACGGCGGCACGATCGTCGTCGGTACCAGCAGCAGATCGTAGGTCTGGAAGAATTCGACTGCACGCGCGGTCATGCCGACGCGCTGCGCTTCGGCGCGCTCGAGCTGCTCGACGGTGAGCTTGAGACCTTCCTCGATGTTCCAGATCACCTCGGGCTTGAGCAGGTCGCGCTTGGTGCGGAGCAGCTGCGCCTTGCTGATCGCGAAGTCGAACGCGCGGAGCACGTGGAAGCACTCATGCGCCTCGCGCCAATCCGGATGCGCCTCCTCGACGATGGCACCGGCTTCGGCAAAGCGTTCCGCCGCCTTGCGCGTGAGCGTCTTGACTTCGGAGTCGACCGGGGTGATGCCGAGATCAGCGGAGTAGGCGATGCGCTTCGGCTTTTTGCCCGACCGCGCGGCTGTCAGGAACGAGGTCGCGGGCGCCGGCAGCGACAGCGGGTCGGCGGCATAATCGCCGCTCATGGCATCCAGGAGCAGCGCGAGGTCTTCGACATTGCGTGCCATCGGGCCCTGCACGCCGAGATTGCGGTCGATGCCCGCTTTCGGCGTGTGCGCGACGCGGCCGATGCTCGGTCGCATGCCGACGATCCCGCAGAAGCTCGCGGGGCTGCGCAAGCTGCCGCCCATGTCCGAGCCCTGTGCGAGCCAGGCCATGCCGGTCGCGAGCGCCACCGCCGCGCCGCCGGAGGAGCCGGCGGCGGATTTCGAAATGTCCCAGGGGTTGAGGGTCGCGCCGAATACCTCGTTGAAGGTGTTGGCGCCGGCGCCGAATTCCGGCGTGTTGGACTTGGCGTAGACGACCGCACCATTGGCTTCGAGGTTCTCGACCATGAGGTCGGACTTCGCTGGGATATTGTTTTTGTAGATCGGCGAGCCCTGGGTGTTCAGCACGCCTGCAACATCGGTCAGGTCCTTGATCGGCACCGGCAGGCCTGCGAGCAATCCGCGCGCGCCGGCCGGCTTCTGCATCAGCGCCTTGGCGCTATCCCGCGCGCGATCGAAGCACAGCGTCGGCAGCGCATTGACCTTGCCGTCGACTTCACCGATGCGCTTCTCCAGCGCATCCAGCAGCTCCAGCGGCGAGACCTCGCCGGACCGCAGCTTGTCAACGACGACGCAGGCGGTTTCGCGGATCAGATCCTGAGACAATTATTTTACTCCTGTGCTTATTGAACCGTCATTGCGAGCGCAGCGAAGCAATCCAGTCTGTCCGCGGAAAGATTCTGGATTGCTTCGCTACGCTCGCAATGACAGAAAACTCAACCCCATCCCGCGCTGATGCCGCCATCCACCGTATAGATGACGCCCGATGTATAGCCGGCGCGATCCGACGCCAGGAACGCCATGAGGTCGCCGATCTCGCGGGCATGCGCCGGCCTGCCGAGCGGCAGGCTCTTCTGGAATTCCTTGTAGCGGCTCTCGTCGCCGAACTGGTGCTTTGCCCGCGTCTTCAGCAGGGTGACGTGACGGTCGGTGCCGACCGGGCCGGGATTGATGCCGACCACGCGGATGTTGTCGGCGAGGCTCTTGCCCCCGAGCGCGCGGGTGAAGGCCATCAGCGCGGCATTGCCGGCGCTGCCGCAAATGTAGTTGGCGTCGAACTTCTCGCCGGCGGCGCCGATGTCGTTGACGATCACGCCGCCGCCCTTCGCCTTCATCTGCGCATAGATCATGCGCGTGAGGTTGATGTAGCCGAACACTTTCAATTCCCAGGCGTGCCGCCAGGTCGCCTCGTCGATCTTGTCGATGGAGCCGCCGGGAATGTCGCCTGCATTGTTGACGAGCACGTCGATGTCGGCGGCCTCCTTCGCCAGCCGCGCCAAATCCTCAGTCTTGCGCAGATCGACAATGCTCGTCGCGGCATCGATCTGATGGGCGGAGCGCAGGCGCTCGGCCAGCGCCTTGAGCTGATCGCCATTGCGGGCGGCGAGGAGGAGATGGCAGCCTTCCTCGGCAAAGACCTCGGCGGCGGCTGCGCCGATGCCCTTGGACGCACCCGTGATCAGGACGCGCTTACCACGCAGATGCAGATCCATGGAAGTTACTCGCTCGGTGAGAACAGGATGAAATCAGTAGGCGGTTGGCCGCGCCATGGTCAACATTGCAGTGCAGCGTTGCACTGCCGCCGCGTTTGGTCCATTGCAGTGCGGTCAAAAAGGCGGCGGCTGCCGGACCAATCAAGGACGTTCTCGATGAGCAAGAAACAATACCGGATCGCGGTCATTCCCGGTGACGGCATCGGCAAGGAAGTGATGCCGGAGGGTCTGCGTGTTCTGGAGACCGCAGCGAAGAAGCACGGGGTGTCTCTTCATTTCGATCATTTCGACTTCTCGTCCTGGGACTATTACGAGAAGCACGGCCAGATGATGCCGGACGATTGGAAGGACAAGATCGGCAAGCACGATGCCATCTACTTCGGTGCGGTCGGCTGGCCGGCCAAGATTCCGGATCACGTCTCGCTGTGGGGTTCACTGATCAAATTCCGCCGCGAGTTCGATCAGTATGTGAATTTGCGTCCGGTGCGGCTGATGCCGGGCGTGCCGTCGCCGCTGGCAAATCGCAAGCCGGGCGAGATCGATTTCTGGGTGGTGCGCGAGAATACCGAGGGCGAATATTCATCCGTCGGCGGCCGCATGTTCCCGGACACCGACCGCGAGTTCGTGACGCAGCAGACGGTGATGACCCGCATCGGCGTCGACCGCATCCTGAAGTTCGCCTTCGAGCTCGCGCAGTCGCGGCCGAAGAAGCACCTGACCTCAGCGACCAAGTCGAACGGCATCTCCATCACCATGCCCTATTGGGACGAGCGCGTGGAGGCGATGGCGAAGAAGTATCCAAGTGTGAAGTGGGACAAGTACCACATCGACATCCTGACCGCGAACTTCGTGCTGCATCCGGATTGGTTCGACGTCGTGGTCGGCTCCAATTTGTTCGGCGACATCCTGTCCGACCTCGGCCCGGCCTGCACCGGCACCATCGGCATCGCGCCGTCGGGCAACATCAACCCCGAGGGCAATTTCCCGTCGGTGTTCGAGCCGGTGCACGGCTCGGCGCCCGATATCGCGGGGCAGGGCGTCGCCAATCCGATCGGCGCAATCTGGTCAGGCGCGATGATGCTCGAGCATCTCGGCGAGAAGCAAGCCGGCAAGTCGATCGTCGATGCGATCGAGCGCACGCTGGCCGAGCGCACGCTCCGCACCAAGGACCTGGGCGGCAACGCCGACACCACGGCTTGCGGCAAGGCGGTTGCGGATATGGTGGATTAGAGCGCTGCTTTCCCCTCCCCCCTTGTGGGGGAGGGTGGCTTCGATGCGAAGCATCGAAGATGGGTGAGGGGTTGTCTCCGCGGAGACAGGCCTCTCAATTGTGCATTTCTCTTCGTGGAGAGAGACCCCTCATCCGGCGCTTCGCGCCACCTTCTCCCACAAGGGGAGAAGGGAAGAGCCGCGTGCTCTGCCTCACGACCCCGCGATCCTCTCGATCGCCGCCTGATCCAGCCCGAACTTCTTCCCGGCCTCCAAGATCTCCTGCCAGGTGGTCGGATCGACCGGAATGCCTTCAGCCAGGCGCTTCTGCTTCGTCTCGCGCTCGGGCTCGCCGGCGATCTTCACCTTGTCGACGCCGACGGCGGGAGGTGAGCCGGTGTGCCAGGCGACGAAGCTCTCGACTTCGCGCGCGAGATTTTCCGCGGTGCCGAGCTTGGTCGGATCGATGATGATCGAGAGCATGCCGTTGAGGACGTTGTACTTGCCATCGGACGGGCCCTTGACCACCTGCCCGCCAGAGAGCGCGCCGCCGAGGATTTCGCACACCAGCGCGAGCCCCGACCCCTTGTGCTCGCCGAACGGCAGGATGGCGCCGTGCGGCGGGATCACGGTGTAGCGCGGGTTGGTGGTCGGCTTGCCCTCATTGTCGATGATGGTGCCGGGCTCGAGCTCGACGCCCTTGTTGTGGGCGACACGGGTCTTGCCCTGCGCGATCCTGCTGGTGGCGAAGTCGAGCACGATCGGCTCTTTGCCCCTGCGCGGGATGCCGACGCAGAACGGGTTGGTGCCGTGGCGCCCATCGCTGCCGCCCCACGGCGCCACGATCGGGCGCGAGATCACGTTAACGAAGTGAATCGATACCAGTCCGTGGTCGATGCACTGCTCGGCCCAGTGGCCAATGCGGCCGATGTGGTGCGAGTTCGACAGGCCGACGAGACACACGCCGTTGCGCTTGGCGCGCTCGGCCGCCAGCTCCATCGCTTCATGGCCGATCACCTGGCCGTAGCCGGTGAGGCCGTCGAGGGTGAGAAGCGGACCAGTGTCGAGCACGATCTTGACGTGCTGGTTCACGGCGAGGCCGCCCGTGGTGACGCTCTGGACGTAGCGCGGGATCATGCCGACGCCGTGCGAGTCATGTCCCCTGAGGTTGGCCTCGACGAGGTTCGTGGATACGAGCTCGGCCTCGCGGTCCGTGGAGCCGCCGGCCTTGACAATGGCGCGGACGACGTTGGTGAGCGGCTGTGCCTTGATGGTGCGATAGTCGGCCATTGTTGTTGCTCTTATCCTTTCACGATCCGGCGGCAGTGGACCCAGGCCGCTTCGATCAGGTTCTCACTTGCTTCCGGCGTGCGGAAGGCCGAATGCGCCGACAGCGTCACGTTCGGAATCTTCGTCAGCGGATGATCGCCGGGCAGGGGTTCGATGTTGAAAACATCGAGGCCGGCATGGCGGATGTGGCCCGACTTCAGCCCGTCGATCATGGCGGTCTCGTCGACGACGGCGGCGCGGGCGGTGTTGATGAGGATGACGCCCGGCTTCATCTTCGCGATCATCTCGCGGGTGATCATGCCGCGGGTCTCGTCGTTGAGCAGCAGATGCAGTGACACGACATCGGCTCGCGCCAGCAATTTGTCGAGATCGGTGAATTCGACGCCCGGATGGCTCTTGGGCGAGCGGTTCCAGGCAATCACCTTCATGCCGCTGCCCGAGGCAATGCGTGCGACCTCGGCGGCGATACCGCCGAAGCCGATCAGGCCGAGCGTCTTGCCGGTGAGCTGCATGCCATCCTCGCGCAGCCAGTTGCCGCCGCGCATCTCGCGATCCATCATCGCGATGCCTCGCGCCGAGGCCCACATCAGCGCGATCGCGGCTTCCGCGACCGCCGTATCGCCATAGCCCTTGATCAGATGCACGGAGATACCGAGTTCAGCGAGCTCTTCCGGATTCATGTAGCTGCGCGCACCGGTGCCGAGGAAGACCACGTGCTTCAGCCCTGCGCACTTCTTCGCGACCTCGGTCGGTAGCGCGGTGTGATCGACGATCGCGATTTCGGCGCCGTCGAGGATCTCAGGATATTGCTCGGGCTTGATGTCGGGATCCCTGTGGATACGCACCTTGGGATCGCCCGGTTGCTCCAGCCGCTCCATGATCACGGCGAGAGCTTCATTGGCGTCGACGAAAACTCCGCGCATGGTTTTCTCCGGTCAGGACGCGACGCCGGCGATCGCCAGCACGGTGTGCATCAATACGTTGGTGCCGGCCGCGCAGTCGGGCTGCGTGGCGTCCTCCAGCTCGTTGTGGCTAATGCCGTCCTTGCAGGGCACGAACACCATCGCCGCCGGCATGACGGTATTGAGGTTGCAGGCGTCGTGGCCGGCGCCCGAGGTGATGCGGCGAGAGGAATAGCCGAGCGTCTTCGCTGCGTTCTCCACCGCTGCAATCAGCTTCGGATCGAAATGCGTCGGCGGCTTGCGCCAGACGAGGTCGATCTTGACCTCGACCTTGCGGCGGGTGGCGATCTCGGCGATGGCAGCGCGCAAATCGCGATCGAGCGCGTCCATGATCGCGCCATCGGCGCTGCGGCAATCCATGGTGAAGGCGATCTCGCCGGGAATGACGTTGCGCGAGGGGTTTGCGATCACGGCCTCGCCGATGGTGCCGACCGCTTTCGGCCCGTGCTTGCTGGCGATGGCCTCCATTGCCAGCACGATCTCGGAGAGCGTGGCGAGTGCATCGCGCCGCAACGGCATCGGCGTCGATCCGGCATGGCTCTCGAAGCCGGTAATCTTGCCGTCATACCAGAGCACGCCCTGGCCGGAATCGACCACGCCGATGGTCTTGCTCTCAGCCTCAAGGATCGGACCCTGCTCGATGTGCAACTCGACGAAGCAGCCGAGCTTCTGAAAGCCGACCGGCTTGTCGCCGCGATAGCCGATGCCGTCGAGTGCCTGCCCGACAGTGACGCCTTCGACGTCCTTGCGCGACAGGATGTCATCAGTGGTGAAGTCGCCGACATAGGCTGCGGAGGCCATCATCGCGGGGGCGAAGCGCGAGCCCTCTTCATTGGTCCAGTTGACGACGCAGATCGGCGCCTCGGTCTCGATGCCGGCGTCGTTCAGCGTACGGATCACTTCGAGCGCGCCGAGCGTTCCCAGAATGCCGTCATACTTGCCGCCGGTAGGCTGGGTGTCGAGATGCGAGCCGATGCCGACGGGCAGCTTCGACATGTCGCGGCCCTTGCGCAGGCCGAACTGCGAGCCGAGCGCATCGGTGTGCACCTCTAGGCCGGCGTCTTCGCAGGCCTTGCGGAACCAGTCGCGCACCTGCTTGTCCTCCGCGCTCAGCGTCAGCCGCCGCACGCCGCCCTTGGCCGTCGCGCCGAACTGCGCGGTCTCGTGGATGGAGCCCCAGAGGCGGGCGGAATCGATTTGCAAATTGGTGGCGGCTCGGCTCATGCGGTCAGTCTCTCATTTGTCCGGCGCCTGTTTCAATGACGCGCCGGCGCGGGCGCGTCAACTGCGAGGCTGCTCTGCGCAATCTGACATGCAAGCTCTGCGACGCGCTCCACCGCCACGACGTCGGGCGAGGCGAGCCAGCTCGCGGTGAATGTCAGCGGCGCGATTTCGAGATCGGTGTCGAGCAGTTGCAGCCGCCCGTCTGCAAGCTCGCTCTCGACGATGGCGTCGGGAATCACGGCGATGCCGAGGCCCTCGACCGCCATGTGGATGACGGTCGCGAGCGAGGCGGAGGCGTGCAGCCGGATCGGCGGCAGCTCCGGCCGGTCGAACACTTCGCGCACGACCTCGTAAGGCCGTGTCTTGCGTGGGAAGGTAATGATCGGAAACCGCGCCAGCTCAGCCCGCGTTACCGGTCCATGGCCGAGGCCGAGCGAGGGGCTGGCGAGAAAGCCGATCGGATAGTCGGCGAGGACGCGATTGTGCACCCCGGAGGCCGAGAGCGGACCGACGACGAAGGCAAGCTCGATCTCTTGCGCAAGCAGGCGCGCGGTGAGATTCGGCGTGATGTCGACCTCGATCTCGAGCGAGAGGTTCGGATAGACCTCGTTCATGCT
The DNA here is from genome assembly GCF_054056815.1 of Bradyrhizobium sp. LB13.1. Classification (NCBI taxonomy): domain Bacteria; kingdom Pseudomonadati; phylum Pseudomonadota; class Alphaproteobacteria; order Hyphomicrobiales; family Nitrobacteraceae; genus Bradyrhizobium; species Bradyrhizobium sp. LB13.1. The sequence goes on from NZ_JBSRYQ010000001.1 coordinate 2,963,611, forward strand.
CTTCACGAGGCGGGGCAGCCAGGTGTGCACGATGGTTTCGGCAACGCCGAGACGCATCACACCGCGCATCGCCGAGCGGTCGCCGACCTCGGCCAACATCTGGGCGCGCAGGCCGATCAGTTTTTCCGCATACACCATCATCTGCCGGCCGCTCGGCGTCGGCGAAGCCACGCGGTGATCGCGGTTGAGGAGCTTCACGCCCATCTCGCGCTCAAGCTGGGCGATTCGCTGGGAGATCGCCGGCTGGGTCGTGTTGAGCCTTGCTGCGGCGCCGCGGAAGCTGCCGAGCTTCACAACCCAGAGGAACGTCTCGATCGACCTGAAGTCCAGCATTGGAAGGATTTTCCCGAGCGATAAGCCAAATTTATCGAGAATGATTAGAAACGACGATTAGACTTTATAGCACGCTTGGTGTTGGCTTGTCTTTGTCGAGTTTATAGGCAGGTCGATCACATGACTGTTTTGGTGGCAGTGCAGCAAACTGAAACGCCCGACATGCTTCCGAGCCGCAAGGCGCGGCTTGCCTACCGCGAGGGTCTGGTCGCCTCGACCGCCGGCGTGGCTCCCGGCTTCGTCCAGGGCAATCTGGCGATCCTGCCGGCGGAATATGCCAGCGCCTTTCACCGCTTCTGCCAGCTCAATCCCAAGCCGTGCCCGATCATCGGGATGTCCGAGGTCGGCAGTCCGCACATCCCGGCGCTCGGAGCCGATCTCGATATCCGCACCGACGTGCCGCGCTATCGCGTCTGGCACGACGGCGAGGTGGTCGACGAGCCGACCGATGTGACAAAGCATTGGCGCGACGATCTCGTGACCTTCGTGCTCGGCTGCTCGTTCTCGTTCGAAGAGGCGCTGCTCGACGAGGGCATGCCGATCCGCCACATCGAGCACAATGTGCGGGTGCCGATGTATCGCACCAACATCGCCTGCGGCGAGTCCGGTCCCTTCGCCGGTCCTATGGTGGTGTCGATGCGTCCGTTCAAGCCGGCGGACGCGATCCGCGCGGTGCAGATTACCTCGCGCTATCCAGCCGTGCACGGCGCGCCCGTGCATCTCGGCCATCCGCATCTGATCGGTATCAAGGACATCGCCAAGCCCGATTACGGCGATCCGGTGCCGGTTGCCGACGACGAGATCCCGGTGTTCTGGGCCTGCGGCGTGACGCCGCAATCGGTCATCAACGCCGCGAAGGTGCCGTTCGCGATCACGCATTCGCCCGGCCTGATGCTGGTGACAGATCTCAAGAACAGGGCCATGGCCGTGATTTAGTGGGCAGCGTTTGCTGCTTCTTCGGGCTTTACCGCATCCATCAATCGTTTCATTCGATCAACCGAAATTCAGTAACAGGGGACTTTGCCATGACGATCACTCGCCGCGACGTATTGTTGGGAGCTACCGCTACGGCCGCGCTGGTGCCGCTGGCAGCGCGCGCGCAGACTTCCGAGGTCGTGATCGGCGTGATCTATCCGTTCTCGGGCGGCAGCGCGCAGCAGGGCGTCGACGCGCAGAAGGCCTATGAGACCGCGCTCGAGGTCATCAACAAGGACACCGATTTCGACTTGCCGCTGGCGAAGGGCGAGGGCCTGTCGGGTCTCGGGGGCGCAAAGGTCCGGCTCGTCTTTGCCGATCACCAGGCCGATCCGCAGAAGGGCCGCGCCGAAGCCGAGCGCCTGATCACGCAGGAGAAGGTCTCCGCCATCATCGGCACCTATCAGAGCGCGGTCGCCGTCACCGTCAGCCAGATCTGCGAGCGCTACCAGATCCCGTTCGTCTCCGCCGACAACTCCTCGCCCAGCCTGCATCGCCGCGGCCTGAAATATTACTTCCGCGCCGCGCCGCACGACGAGATGTATTCGGCCGCGATGTTCGACTTCTTCGATGCCTTGAAGAAGAAGGGCACCAAGATCGAGACGCTGTCGCTGTTCCACGAGGACACCATCTTCGGCACCGATTCCGGCAACGCCCAGGCCAAGATCGCCGGCGAGCGCGGCTACAAGATCGTCACCGACATCAAGTATCGCGCCAACTCGCCCTCGCTCTCGGCCGAGGTGCAGCAGCTCAAGAGCGCCAATGCCGACGTGCTGATGCCGTCGAGCTACACCACCGACGGCATCCTGCTGGTCAAGACCATGGCCGAGCTCGGTTACAAGCCGAATGCGATCGTGGCGCAGGACGCCGGCTTCTCCGAGAAGGCGCTCTATGACGCCGTCGGCGACAAGCTCGAAGGCGTGATCTCGCGTGGCACCTTCTCGCTCGACCTGGCGCAGAAGCGCCCGATGGTCGGCAAGATCAACGAGATGTTCAAGACGCGCTCGGGCAAGGATTTCAACGATCTCACCTCGCGTCAGTTCATGGGCCTGATCATCCTCGCCGATGCCATTAGCCGCGCCAAATCGACGGACGGCGAGAAGATCCGCGACGCGCTGGCCGCCACCGACATCCCGGGCGAGCAGACCATCATGCCCTGGAAGCGCGTCAAGTTCGACGAGATGGGCCAGAACAACGATGCCGACCCGGTGCTGCTGCAATATGTCGGCGGCAAGTTCGTCACCATCTTCCCGCCGCAGGCCGCGATCGCTGAAGCGATCTGGCCGATGAAGTAAGATTTAGGAAAGCGGGAGCTCAGACGGTAGCTCCCACCCTCATCCCTGCGCAACGGCGAAGCCGTTGTCGCTGGAGGAGCGGGCGCAGCCCGCGTCTCGAAGGACGAGGGCGGGCCCATCCTTCGAGACGCGCGCAGGAGCGCGCTCCTCAGGATGAGGGCGTAATTCGGGGGACGGACTTTTGACAGCCCAAACCATTATCCAGAGTCTCGCGAGCGGCCTTCTCATGGGTCTGCTCTACGGACTGATCGCCGTCGGTCTCGCGCTGATCTTCGGCCTGATGGACGTCGTGAACTTCGCCCATGGCGAGTTCCTGATGATCGCGATGTATGTGAGCTTCTTCCTGTTCACGTTCTTCGCGATCGACCCCCTGCTGTCGGCGCCGCTGGTGGCTGCCGCGCTGTTCGTGTTCGGAGCTGTGGTCTATCTATTGGTCGTGCGCTTTGCCATGCGGGCCAAGGCCAATGCCGGCATGGTGCAGATCTTCTCGACTTTTGGCCTCGCCATCGTGATGCGCGGCCTCGCGCAATTCTTCTTCACGCCGGACTATCGCAGCGTTCCGCATTCCTGGCTCGGCGGCAAGACGATCTCAATCGCCGGCATCTTCCTGCCCGAGCCGCAGCTGATGGGCGCGCTGGTCTCGATCCTGGCCTTTGTCGGGCTCTACTTCTTCATCCATCGGACCGATTTCGGCCGCGCGCTGGAGGCCACCCGTGAAGACCCTGGCGCGGTGGCCCTGGTCGGCATCGACAAGAACCGCGTGTTCGCGCTTGGCTGGGGACTTGGTGCCGCGCTGGTCGGCCTCGCCGGAGCGATCATGGCAAGCTTCTTCTATATCTATCCCGACGTCGGCGCGTCCTTTGCGCTGATCGCCTATGTTACGGTGGCGCTCGGCGGCTTCGGCAGCGTATTCGGCGCTTTCGCCGGCGGCATCATCGTTGGCCTCGTCGAAGCGACCACAGCCCTTGTGTTGCCGCCGTCGCTGAAATCGGTCGGCATCTACGCAGTCTACCTGCTGGTCGTCTTCATCCGGCCGCGCGGCCTGTTCGGGTCGATGTGATGGACAAGAATTTTGCCGTGCGGCGCCGCCGCGACCTCATCATCGCCGCGGTGCTGGCCGGGCTCGCAGCGCTCGCCCCGCTGTTCATCAAGGACGTCTACGTCCAGAACATCCTGATCCTGACCTTGATGTATGCGGCGCTGTCGCAGAGCTGGAACATTCTTTCCGGCTACTGCGGGCAGATTTCGCTGGGACACGCGCTTTATTTCGGGATCGGCGCCTACACCACCGAGCTCCTGTTCACCAAGTTCGGCGTGCTGCCCTGGTTCGGCATGCTCGCCGGCGGCGTGATTGCCGCCTTCATTGCGATGGGGCTCGGCTATCCCTTCTTCCGCCTGCGCGGCCATTACTTCGTGATCGCGACCATCGTCATCGCCGAGATCGGGCTGCTGCTGTTCCAGAACTGGGAATGGGCGGGGGCGGCGATGGGAATCACCATTCAGGTGCGCGGCGACAGCTGGCTGAAATTCCAGTTCATGCGCAGCAAGCTGCCGTACTTCTATTTCGCGCTGGTGCTGTGCAGCCTCGCCTGGTTCGTCACCTGGTGGCTGGAAGACTCCAAATGGGGCTTTTGGTGGCGCGCGGTGAAGGACAATCCGGAAGCGGCCGAAAGCCTTGGCGTCGTCGTGTTCAACTCCAAGATGGGCGCGGCTGCCGTCTCCGCTTTCCTCGTTGCCATCGGCGGCGCCTTCTATGCGCAATTTCTCGCCTATATCGATCCTGAGAGCGTCATGGGCTTCCAGTTCTCGCTGCTGATGGCGCTGCCGGCAGTGCTTGGTGGCATCGGTACTCTCTGGGGCCCGGTGCTTGGCGCGGCCATCCTGATCCCGATGACGGAGCTGACGCGCTCCTATATCGGCGGCTCCGGGCGCGGCGTCGATCTGATCGTCTATGGCGGGCTGATCGTGGCGATCTCGCTGGCTCTGCCGCAGGGGCTGGTCAGTCTGTTCTCCCGTTCTAAAGCGAAGGGAGCCTCGCGATGACCGCGCTCCTTGAAACCCGCGGCGTCTGGCAACGTTTTGGCGGCCTCGTCGCCAACAGCGACGTCTCGATTTCGGTCGGCCGCGGCGAGATCGTGGGCCTGATCGGCCCCAACGGTGCCGGCAAGTCGACGCTGTTCAATCTGATCGCCGGCGTGTTGCCGCCGACTCAAGGCTCCGATCTGGTTCGACGGCGAGGACGTCACCAAGATGCCCGCGGCCGAGCGCTGTCAGCGCGGCGTCGGGCGCACGTTCCAGGTGGTCAAGAGCTTTGAGACCATGACTGTCATCGACAACGTCATCGTCGGTGCTCTCGTGCGTAACACCGTGATGCGAGTAGCGCGCCGCAAGGCGTATGAGGTGCTGGAGTTCACCGGCCTTGCCGCGCGTGCCGACGTGCTGGCGAGCGACCTCGTGCCGGCCGAGAAGCGCCGTCTCGAAGTCGCCCGTGCGCTGGCGACCGAACCGAAGCTGCTGCTGCTCGACGAAGTCCTCACCGGCCTCACGCCGACCGAGGCGCAGACCGGTGTCGCCCTGGTGCGCAAGGTGCGCGATGCCGGCATCACCGTGCTGATGGTCGAGCATGTCATGGAAATCGTGATGCCGCTGGTCGATCGCGCCATCGTGCTCGACCTCGGCAAAGTGCTGGTCGAGGGCAAGCCCACCGAGGTCGTCCGCGATCCCAAGGTGATCAGCGCTTATCTGGGAGATCGTCATGCTGTCGGTGCGTGAAGTCACGACCGCCTATCAGGGCCTGGTCGCGATCTCCGCGATCTCGATCGAAGTCCAGAAGGGCGAGATCGTCTGCGTCGCGGGCGCCAACGGCGCGGGCAAGTCGACGCTGCTGAAATCCATCGCCGGCGCCGAGCGCCCGCGCTCGGGCACCGTGACGTTTGACGGCAAGCGGCTCGACGGCATGGCGCAGCACCACATCACGGCCACCGGCATCGCCTACGTGCCGGAGAACCGCCGCCTGTTTCCGCGCCTCTCCGTGCGCGACAATCTGCGCCTCGGCAGTTATCTCTATCGTGGCGAGGCCGATCGTGAGAGTCCGCTCGATCTCGTCTTCAAGCTGTTCCCGCGCCTGTCCGAACGCCTCGAGCAGCGCGCCGAGACGCTCTCCGGCGGCGAGCAGCAAATGCTCGCGATCGGCCGCGCGTTGATGACGCGCCCGCGGCTGCTGATGCTGGACGAGCCTTCACAGGGCATCATGCCGAAGCTGGTCGACGAAATCTTCCAGGCCGTGAAGCGCATCCGCGACGCCGGCATGACCGTGCTAATCGTCGAGCAGCGCATGGCGGAGTGCCTTGAGATCGCCGACCGCGCCTACATCCTGCAAACCGGCCGCGTGCTGATGCAGGGCGCAGCAAGCGAGATCAGAGGCAATCCGGATGTGCGCAAGGCATATCTGGGGCTGTAACTAGACTGCCACCACAATCTCTACCGTCATTCTGAGGTGCGCGCCCTTCGCGCGCCTCGAAGGATGCGCCGCGAGCGCCTCTAGCCCATCCTTCGAGGCTTCACCTTGCGATGCATTGCATCACAAGGCTCGCGCCTCAGGATGACGGCGGAGTATGCGGTGAGCGCCCGTGCTCATGCCCATGCTCCGGCAGCTTCACCCCGAACACTTTCACCAGATCCTCCACCTGCTCCGGCGACAGATAGCGCGGGTTCATCCACGCGCAGCAGCAGATACAGCTTCGCCGTCTCCTCCAGCTCCTCCGTTGCGAACACCGCGGCCTCCAACGTGTCGCCTGATACCACCGGGCCGTGATTGGCGAGCAGCACGGATGAATATTCCCCGGCCAGCCCCTTGATGGCATCCGCGACCTCGGGATCGCCGGGGCGGTAATAGGGCACGAGCGCGGTGGCGCCGCATTTCATCAGATAATAGGCCGTCATCGGCGGCAGCACGGCACGCGGGTCGATCTCGGGGAGCATCGACAGCGCGACGGAGTGGGTAGAATGCAGATGCACGATTGCCCTTGCGCTCCCGCGCGTGGCGTAGAGCGCAGTGTGCAGCGGAACTTCCTTGGTCGGCGCATCGCCCGAAACCAGCCGGCCCTGCTCGTCCAGCCGCGACAGTTTTGCGGGATCGAGAAAGCCGAGCGAGGCGTTGGTCGGCGTCACCAGCCAGCCGCCGCCGTCCAGCCTGATGCTGATATTGCCGGAGGAGCCGGGCGTCAGCCCGCGCTCGAACAGGGACCGTCCGAAGCGGCAAATGTCTTCGCGCAGCCTTGTCTCGTTGCTCATGGCCGTCATGTCCGTTTGTCTCACGCTTTGGCAGCGCGGCCAAGCCGTGTTATTCGGTTGCCAAGCTGCCGCAAAGGGCGGCCGTACGGGAAACGTTCGCAAGGATCAGATGCATGTCCGCCTCCACGTCACAGAATCAGCGCATCGCCGTCGTCGGGCTCGGCTCGATGGGGTTTGGCATGGCGACCTCGCTGAAGCGCGCCGGTCATATCGTCACCGGCTGCGACGTCTCGGCCGATGCGGTGGCGCGGTTCGTGACGGAGGGCGGCGCGGGCGCCAAGACGCCGGCCGAAGCTGCCAAGGGCGCCGATATCGTCGTCAGTGTCGTCGTCAATGCCGCGCAGACCGAGACGATCCTGTTCGGCAAGGACGGCGTCGCCGAAGCCATGCCCAAGGATAGCGTCTTCCTGTCGTCCGCGACCATGGATCCCGACGTGGCGCGGCGCCTTGCCAAGCAGTTGGAGGCGACCGGCCGGCACTATCTGGATGCGCCGATCTCCGGCGGGGCGCCGCGCGCCGCGCAAGGCGAGCTGACGATTCTCGCCTCAGGCAGTCCGGCTGCGTTTGAGAAAGCGCGGCCCGCGCTCGATGCCATGGCCGCAAAGCTCTACGAGCTTGGCGATGCCGCCGGCCAAGGCGCCGCCTTCAAGATGATCAACCAGTTGCTGGCCGGCGTGCATATCGCCGCCGCCTCGGAGGCGATTGCGTTCGCGGCCAAGCAGGGCCTCGACATCCGCAAGGTCTATGAGGTGATCACGGCGTCCGCGGGCAATTCCTGGATGTTCGAGAACCGCATGCCGCACGTGCTGGATGGCGATTACACGCCGAAGAGCGCGGTCGAGATCTTCGTCAAGGACCTCGGCATCATCCAGGACATGGCGCGCAGCGCCAGATTCCCGGTGCCGGTCTCCGCTGCCGCGCTCCAGATGTTCTTGATGACGGCAGCCGCCGGCATGGGCCGCGACGACGACGCGTCGGTGGCGCGGATGTATGCAAAGGTCACCGGCGTCAGGCTCCCCGGCGACAAGTAGACAAGAGGACTCCAATGCCCCGTTTTGCCGCCAATCTCTCGATGATGTTCACCGAGGTGCCGTTCCTCGACCGCTTCGATGTCGCAGCCCAAGCCGGCTTCACCGCCGTCGAGTTTCTCTTTCCCTACGAGCATCCGGCCGAAGCGGTCGGCGAGCGGCTCAAGCGCAATGGCCTGACGCAGGCGCTGTTCAACCTGCCGCCGGGCGACTGGAATGCCGGCGAGAAGGGTTTTGCCGCACTCCCCTCGCGCTTCGCCGAACTCAAGCAAAGCCTGGAGACCGCGCTGCCTTACGCCAAGGCGACCGGCGTCAAGCGGCTGCATTTGATGGCCGGCATCGCCAACCGTGGCGAGCGCGTTGCCATCGAGGCGTTCTACAAATCGGTGGCGTGGGCCCGCCGAGTTCTTTGCGCCGCACGGAATCGACATCGTGCTCGAGCCGATCAATGCGCGCAATGTGCCCGGCTACTTCCTCAATGATTTCGGTTTCACGCGCGACCTGATCGACGAGTTGAGGATTTCGAACCTGAAACTCCAGTTCGATATCTATCACTGCCAGATCATCCATGGCGACGTCACGATGCGGCTGCGCGAGATGATGCCGATCATCGGTCACATCCAGATCGCCAGCATCCCCTCGCGCAACGAGCCTGACGGCGAGGAGCTGAACTATCCGTTCCTGTTCACCGAACTCGACCGGCTCGGCTACACCGGCTTCGTCGGCTGTGAATATAATCCGCGCGGCAAGACCACGGACGGTCTTGCCTGGTTCCAGCCCTATGCCGGAGTGAAGCCGTGACACTTGCACTGGGCTGCATCGCCGACGACTACACCGGCGCCTCCGACCTTGCCAACACGCTGACACGCGCGGGCTTGCGCACCGTCCAGACCATCGGCGTTCCCGCGGACGATCTCGCGCTGCCCGAGGTGGACGCCGTCGTGGTGTCCTTGAAGAGCCGCTCGATCGAAGCCGGTCTTGCCGTATCGCGCTCGCGCGCGGCGGAGACATGGCTGCGCAGCCGCGGCGCGAGCCATGTGCTGTTCAAGATCTGCTCTACTTTCGATTCCACGGATGCCGGCAATATCGGCCCGGTGATGGACGCGCTGCGCGCTGATGGCGGCGAGTCGGTGGTGCTGGCGACGCCGGCGTTTCCGGAAACCGGCCGCACCGTTTACCAGGGCAATCTGTTCGTCGGCGCCGTGCCGCTGAACGAGAGCCCGCTGAAGGACCATCCGCTCAACCCGATGCACGATTCCAACCTGGTGCGCGTTCTGGCGCGTCAGAGCGGGACGCAGATCGGCCTCGTCGACCTCGCCACGGTCACCCGCGGCGCAGATGCCGTGCGGGCGCGGCTGGCCGAACTCGCCGGCAAGGGCGTTGGCGCGGCGATCATCGACGCCGTCTTCGACCGCGACCTCGAGGCCATCGGCCTCGTCGCTGCCGAACACCGGCTGTCGGTCGGTGCCTCCGGCCTCGGCCTTGGGCTGGCGCGGGCGCTGGTCTCGACAGGCAAAGTCAAATCGGCGGCGGCCAGCAGCGCCGCGGGCGCCGCGGTCGGCGGCCCCGCGGCATGCCTCGCCGGAAGCTGCTCGCAGGCGACGCTTCAGCAGATCGCGAATGCCCAGCGTGTCATGCCGGTGCTGCATCTCGATCCGGACCGTATTACTACGGGCAAGGACGAGGCGCAGCGCGCGCTGGCCTGGGCGAAGCCGCGACTCGCCGACGGTCCGATCCTGATCGCATCGAGCTCGACGCCGGATCAGGTCGCGGCGCTCCAGGCACGCCACGGCCGCGACGCGGCCGGTCACGCCATCGAGCAGGCCATGGCCGATATCGCCGAGGGGCTGGTGCATGCCGGCGTCAAGCGCCTGGTCGTTGCCGGCGGGGAGACATCGGGGCGCCGTGGTCGACCGGCTAAAGATTCCTGGATTTCTCGTCGGAGTAGAGATCGCGGCGGGCGTCCCGGTGCTGCGCGCGGTCGGTGCTGAAAAAGGCGACATGTTGCTTGCTTTGAAGTCCGGAAATTTCGGCGGCGCGGCGTTTTTCACGGACGCGCTTGGGCTCATGCGCTGAGCGCAGGGCATTTTTAGCGTCATCTTCACTTGTTTCGGGCTTCCGTACTCGTACGGAGTCGTAATTAACGTCTGCTCAGGTGCTCTGGTGTTGGATGTCGGTGCTGCTCCCTTTGGTTGATTCGTAGAACTTCCGGACGCGCCGCCGCGCCAGCACAAAGAGACCCGATTATGCTCGCCACCATTTCCATCCGCGCCAAGATCATCAGTGTCGTGGCGCTCCTGCTGGTCGCAATGACCGGCATGGGTCTGCTCGCCGTCATGAAGATGCGGTCGATGAACGCCAATACGGTCGACATCACCACGAGCTGGCTGCCGAGCGTGCGGGGGTGCTCGGCGATCTGCGCGCCGGCGTGATCACCTACCGCAACGTGATCCGCGAGCACATGCTGTCGGAGACTCTCGAAGAGAAGCTCGCGTCGGAGAAGACGCTGGCGACGGTGGTCGAGGCCAACACCAAGTTCCGTCAGGTCTACGAGCCCATGATTACCTCGCCTGAAGAGCGGGCGATGTACAGCGAGTGGTCCAAGCTGTGGGACGAGTACAAGAAGGGCACCCAGGAAATCATGGTGCTCTCACGCAAGGAGGCCGGCAAGGTCCCGCACGAGGCGCATGAGCTGAACACCAAGACCGTCAACAAGATTGGACTGCAAGCCGATGAGGTCTTGCGCAAGGACATCGAACTCAACACCAAGGGCGGCGACCAGGCCGCCCAGGATGCCGCCAACAGCTATTCCTTTGCTTTCATGCTGGTCTCGATCATTCTAGGCGCTGCGGTCGTCATCGGCACCGGCGTCGGCTTCTATCTCGTCCATGACGTATCGAGCGGCATCAACTCGATCACCGAGCCGATGCAGGCGCTTGGCAAGGGCGAGCTTTCCGCCGAAGTCCCGCATCGCGGCGAGAAGACGGAGATCGGTGCCATGGCCGACGTGCTCCAGATCTTCAAGGAAGCGCTGATCGCCAAGAAGTCCGCCGGCGAGGCCGCGGCCGCCGATGCCGAAGCCAAGATCGAGCGGGGCCGCCGCGTCGACAACGTCACCCGCGAATTCGAAACCATGATCGGCGAGATCGTGCAGACCGTGTCGTCGGCCTCGACCCAGCTCGAAGCCTCGGCCTCGACGCTGACCTCGACCGCCGACCGCTCGCAGCGGCTGGCGACCACGGTTGCCGCGGCTTCGGAAGAAGCCTCGACCAACGTGCAGTCGGTGGCCTCGGCGACCGAGGAGATGGCTTCATCGGTGGGCGAGATCAGCCGTCAGGTGCAGGAATCGGCGCGGATGGCGGGCGATGCCGTCGGCCAGGCCCGCGCCACCACCGAGCGCGTCAGCGAGCTCTCAAAGGCTGCCTCGCGCATTGGCGACGTCGTCGAGCTGATCAACACCATCGCCGGCCAGACCAACCTGCTGGCGCTGAACGCGACCATCGAAGCCGCACGTGCCGGCGAAGCCGGCCGCGGCTTCGCAGTCGTCGCCTCCGAGGTGAAGGCGCTCGCAGAACAGACCGCGAAGGCGACTGGCGAGATCGGCCAGCAGATCGCCGGCATCCAGGCGGCGACCAACGACTCGGTCGGCGCCATCAAGGAGATCTCCTCGACCATCGAGCGTTTGTCGGAGATCTCCTCGGCGATTGCGGCCGCGGTGGAAGAGCAGGGCGCTGCGACCCAGGAAATCGCCCGCAACGTCCAGCAGGCCGCCCAGGGCACCCAGCAGGTTTCGTCCAACATCACCGATGTGCAGCGCGGCGCGACCGAAACCGGCTCGGCGTCCTCGCAGGTGCTGTCGGCAGCGCAGATGCTGTCCAACGACTCGGGCCGGCTCAAGACCGAGGTCAGCAAGTTCCTGACCAACGTTCGCGCGGCGTAGGCCGGGCAGGCACGGAATTCCTGAAAGCGGCGTCTTCGGGCGCCGCTTTTTTGCGCGCAGGAAAGCGGCTTCTGTCACCTTTCGGGGCGCGAGCCGCATATCTGGAATGCTATTTCGCAGTGCAATAGCGCGGAATTGACCGCACGTGACGCAGCGTCGTTGGCCATTTGGGCGGTCTTCAGGTAAATCAGCCGTGGAACCCGCGGGGGCGGTGTTTCCTGTCCCTGATTTGGAATTGCCTGGCGAATGATTGCTCTGGTTCGTATTGCCCTGAGCCGGCCCTACACGTTTGTCGTGCTCGCGCTCCTGCTTCTGATCATCGGCCCGCTGGCGGCGCTGCGGACGCCGACCGACATCTTTCCGGACATCCGCATCCCCGTGATCGGCGTGGTCTGGCAGTACACCGGCCTGCCGCCCGACCAGATGTCCGGCCGCATCACGACGCCGTTCCAGCGCGCGCTGACCACGACGGTCAACGACATCGAGCACATCACCGCCAACTCCTACAACGGCTTTGGCATCATCAAGATCTTCTTTCAGCCGAACGTCGATATCCGCACCGCCAACGCGCAGGTCACGGCGATCTCGCAGACGCTGATCAAGCAGATGCCGCCGGGCGCGACGCCGCCCTTGATCCTGAACTACTCTGCCTCGACCGTGCCGATCATCCAGGTGGCGCTGTCGGGTGACGGCCTCACCGAGCAGAACCTTGCCGATATCGGCATCAACCAGCTCCGCACGCCGCTGGTCACAGTGCCCGGCGCAGCGATCCCCTATCCGTTCGGCGGCAAGCAGCGCCAGGTCCAGATCGACCTCGACCCGACCGCGCTCCAGGCCCGCGGTCTCTCCGGCCAGGACGTCGCCAATGCGCTTGCAGCCCAGAACCTGATCACGCCGGTCGGCACGCAGAAGATCGGCCAGTTCGAGTACATCATCCAGCTCAACAACTCGCCGCTGAAAATCGACGAGCTCGGCAATCTGCCGATCCGGACCGTCAACGGTGCGATGGTCTATGTGCGCGACGTCGCGACCGTGCGCGACGGCAATCCGCCGCAGACCAACATCGTCCATGTCGACGGCAACCGCTCAGTGCTGATGATGGTGCTGAAGGCGGGCGCGACCTCGACGCTCGACATCATCGCGGGCATCAAGCAGAAGGTGATCGACGTCAAGGATCAGCTGCCAGACGCGCTCAAGATCGGCTTCATCGGCGATCAGTCGGTGTTCGTCCGCGGCGCCATCGAAGGCGTCGCCTTCGAAGGCGTGATCGCGGCGCTGCTCACCAGCGTCATGATCCTGCTGTTCCTCGGCAGCTGGCGCTCGACCGTCATCATCGCGGTCTCGATCCCGCTCTCCGTGCTCGGCGCCATCATCATGCTGTCGGCGATCGGCGAGACGCTGAACATCATGACCCTTGGCGGCCTGGCGCTCGCGGTCGGCATCCTCGTCGACGACGCTACCGTGACCATCGAGAACATCAATTATCATTTGGAGCAGGGCAAGCCGGTCGAGCAGTCGATCCTCGACGGCGCCAACCAGATCGTGACGCCGGCCTTCGTCTCGCTGCTCTGCATCTGCATCGTGTTCGTGCCGATGTTCTTCCTCACCGGCGTGGCGCGCTTCCTGTTCGTGCCGATGGCGGAAGCGGTGATGTTCGCGATGATCTGGTCGTTCCTGCTGTCGCGCACGCTCGTGCCGACCATGGCCAATTATCTGTTGCAGCCACATGTGCATCACGAGGGCGCGCCGCCGAAGTCCCGCAATCCCCTGGTGTGGTTGCAGCGCGGCTTCGAGGCTCGCTTCGAACGCATTCGCGGCGGCTACCACAACTTCCTCGGGCTCGCGCTTGCCCACCGTCCGGTGTTCGTGATCGGCTTCCTCTGCGTGGTCGGCGCGTCCTTCGCGCTGGTGCCGTTCCTCGGGCGCAATTTCTTCCCTGCGGTCGATGCCGGCAACATCCTGATGCACGTCCGCACCCAGGTCGGCACCCGTGTCGAGGAGACCGCCAACCAGCTCGCCGACGTGCAGAAGGCGATCCGCAAGCTGATCCCGAGCGAGATCGAAACGCTGACCGACAACATCGGCATGCCAATCTCCGGCATCAACATGACCTACAACAACACCGGCGTGATCGGCCCGCAGGACGGCGACATCCAGATCAAGCTGAAAGAGGGCCACAAGCCGACCGAGGAACATGTCCGCGTGCTGCGTGAGCAACTGCCGCGGCTGTTCCCCGGCGTCAGCTTCGCCTTCCTGCCCGCCGACATCGTCAGCCAGATTCTGAACTTCGGTGCGCCGGCGCCAATCGACCTCCAGATCCGCGGCGCCAATCTCAGCGCCAACTTTGCCTACGCCAGCACGCTCCTGGCCAAGGTGCGGCGGATTCCCGGCGTCGCGGATGCGCGCATCCAGCAGTCGCCGAACAATCCGACCTTCAACATCGATGTCGATCGCACCCGCGCGCAATATGTCGGCCTGACCGAGCGTGACGTCACCAATAGTCTCGTGGTCAACCTTGCCGGCTCCTCGCAGGTGGCGCCGACCTACTACCTCAATCCGGATAACGGCGTGTCCTATTCGATCGTGATGCAGACGCCGCAATACCAGATGGATTCGCTCAGCGCGCTGCAGACGTTGCCGATCACGGCCGCCGGCAATTCGCAGTCGCCGATCCTGGGCGGCATTGCCGACATCAAGCGTTCGACGTCGAGCGCGGTGGTCTCGCAATACGACATCCAGTCGATGGTGCAGATCTTCGCCACGACCTCGGGCCGTGATCTCGGTGCGGTTGCCGTCGACATCCGGCAGGCGATCGCCGACACCGCAAAGGAGGTGCCGAAAGGTTCTTCCGTGGTGCTGCTCGGCCAGGTGCAGACCATGAACAGCGCCTTCACCGGCCTCTTGTTCGGCCTGCTCGGGGCGATCGTGCTGATCTACTTCCTGATCGTCGTGAACTTCCAGTCCTGGTCCGATCCTTTCGTGATCATCACGGCGCTGCCGGCCGCGCTCGCCGGCATCGTCTGGATGCTGTTCGCGACCGAAACGACGCTGTCGGTGCCGGCGCTGACCGGCGCCATCATGTGCATGGGCGTCGCCACCGCCAACAGCGTGCTCGTGATCTCATTCGCCCGCGAGCGCTACGAGGAGCTTGGCGATCCCATCGCAGCCGCGCTCGAAGCCGGCTTCGTCCGGTTCCGCCCGGTGCTGATGACTGCACTCGCCATGATCATCGGCATGGCGCCGATGGCCTTGGGGCTGGGCGAGGGCGGCGAGCAGAATGCGCCGCTCGGCCGCGCCGTGATCGGCGGCCTGATCTTTGCGACCTTCGCCACCCTGATGTTTGTTCCCGTGGTGTTCAGTATGGTACACAAGAAGCAAGGCGCCAAAGCCGCCGCCTCCCTGGAGACCCCGCATGTCGCCCACTGAACCCCGCTCCCCGGTATCGCACCGGAAACTGGGCATTTTTGGCGTGGTGGCGCTGATTGCGGCAGGCCTCGTGGTCGGCACCGGCATTCGCGCGCGCGAGGAGCAGGGCTCCAAGCTGAAGGAGTGGACCGACGAACAGGCCGTTCCCAGCGTCGCGGTGACGCTACCCAACGCCAAGGCGCTCCACGCCAGCCTCGATCTGCCGGGCCGGTTGGAAGCCTATTCCCGCGCACCGATTTTCGCGCGCGTATCGGGTTACCTGAAGAGCTGGAGCGCCGACATCGGCGCGCGCGTCAGGGCCGGTCAGGTGATCGCCGAGATCGAGGCACCCGACCTCGATCAGCAGCTCTTGCAGGCCCGCGCCGACCTCGCCAGCCAACAGGCCAGCGCCAGGCTGTCGGAGGCGACGCTCAACCGCCGCAAGACGCTGGTCGCTTCCAACTTCGTCTCGGCGCAGGAAATCGACGAGCGCACCGCCGATCTCTCCAACAAGAACGCCGCCGTGCATTCGGGGCAGGCCAACGTCGAGCGGCTCGAGGCGCTCGCAGGCTACAAGAAGATCACCGTGCCATTCGACGGCGTCGTCACCGCGCGCGATACCGACGTCGGAGCGCTGATCAACGCGGGCGGCGGCTCGGGGCCGGCGATGTTCGTGGTTTCCGACATCACCAAGCTGCGCGTCTACGTCAACGTTCCCCAAAACTACGTGCCTGCGATCAAGATGGGCGCCAAGGCCAGCATCGTGCTGCCGGAGTATCCGAACCGGACCTTCCAGGCCACCGTGGAGGCTTCTTCGCAAGCCGTCGACGTCGCCTCGGGCACGACGCGCATGCAGCTTGGTCTCGACAATTCCTCGGGCGAGCTGATGCCCGGCGGCTACGCCAGCGTGAAGCTCAGCCTGCAGCGCGACTCGGCGCCGCTCAGCATTCCCGCCAGCGCGCTGATCTTCAACAGCAGCGGCCTGCGCGTCGCGACTGTCGGTGTCGACGACAAGGTCCTGTTCAAGCCCGTGACCATCGCCCGCGACCTCGGCCGCGAGATCGAACTCGCCTCAGGAATTGCAGCGGATGACCGCGTCATCACCGCACCACCGGATGGCCTGTCCGACGGCGACCTGGTCCGCGTGACCGGCGCCGGCGCCAAGGGCAAGCCGGCGACGGCGTCGGAGAAGCAGGCGCCGAAGGGGTAGGGGGGTCCCGTGCCCCGGCTCTGCGGAGCGGCATTGCATGCCGCACCGCGTCGGGGACACGAGAGCTAGTCTAGGCCGCGCGCCACTCCGGCACGCCATCGACGGCCATCGTGATCTCGCCGAGTGAGCCGACCGGCGTCCTATCCGTGTTCAGGAGATGCGCCAGAGTCGCCGTATCGCTCGCGGGTATCCGCGCCAGCGTGCGCCTGTCATCTTCCGTCCGCAGCATCACCACGCCGTGCTCGACATCGCCGCCACGGCCGTAGAGCACCGTAAAGCTCTCGACCTTGCCCCTGCCTGAGATATCCGTGACGAACTCCGGCACCGCGCGCTTGTTGCTGTCTGCCGCCGCTTGCACGCTGGTCTCCTGCGCCAATGCCTCACGCGGCGGCACCTTCGACACCACCAGCGCATGATGCTTGGTGACGAAGCCGCCCTGGCCGTAAAGCAGGCCGAGCTTTGCGCCGTCGCGCACACGCCGCACCATCGCGCAGGCTGCATGCGTCATGTAGGTGTTGAGCGGCGCGCCGAAGAAGGTGAGGCCGCCGGTCACGGTCGGCTGTACGTCGGGGCCTAAACCCAGCGTCCGCCGCGCCATCTTGGGCACGCACGGGAAGCAGCTGTACAGTTCGATCGCGTCGAACTCTTTGCCGTCGCCGCCGACGAGGTCCATCGCGGCTTTCAGCACCGCATTCTGCGGATGGCTCTCGTAAAACTGGTCGCGCAGGAGATAGTCGCGCGGTTCTTCCGCAGAGGCGCCGCCGAGCGGGTAGACCAGCTTGTCTTCGGCAATGCCGGCCGCGCGAGCCCTGGCGAGGCTGGTGAGCAGCAGCGCACCGCCCATGTTGACGCTGGGGTTGGCAACCATGAGCTTGTTGTAGGGCCACGCGATGAGACGATTGTCCGCCGTCGGCGTCGTGATCTCGTCCGGCGCGTAGCGCCGCTTGAGCCAGGCGTTGGGATTTTGCGCCGCGGCCTCGGAATAGCGCGACCATAGCGTGCCGGACTCTGCCATCGCCTCGCGCGGCGTCTGGCCCCAATGCGCCGAGGAGGCGGTCTCATAGAACGGGTAGACGGTGACGGGGCGGAACACACCGAGCTTCACGGCCAACGGCTTCTGGAACGCCGCGCCGCGCTTCGGCTCCTCGACGTCATGGGCGAACGGCGTCCATGGCAGCTTGGCCCCGGCGCGCTCGGCCTTGGTCGCGGTCGACTGCGCCTCCGCGCCGCAGACCGCGGCCACCGTGCATTCGCCGCGCGCGATGCGCTTTGCTGCCTCGTGGACGTAGCGGATCGGGCTTTCGCCGCCGACCGGGCCGTAATAGCAATGCGCCGGCGTGATGCCGAGTTGTTTCGCCAGCAGCTGCTCCGGATCGCGATAACGCCAGCTCAGGAAGTTGACGACGTCGAGCGATTGCACCTCGCCGAGCAGTTTGGCGCCGGCGTCCTGTTCGGCACGTCGCAGCGCCTGTTCGAGCAGATCAAGCGGCTCGAGGCCGTCGGTGATCTCCTTGGGGCGATCGACGATCTCGCCGATGCCGACGATGACGGGGATGCGGTTTGGGGGGATAGAGGAGTTCGTCATTTCTGTTTGCTTCACGTTTCAGATCTTGGGCACGCCGTCGCCCTTCGAGGCCTTCGCTGCGCTACGGCACCTCAGGATGACGGCTACAGATACCGCGTCATCCTGAGGTGCGAGCCGAGCGGCGCGTACGCCGCCGGGCGAGCCTCGAAGGATGGTCCGCGGGCAATCACTCCGCCACCAGCGCATTCATGTGCTCGACGGCTTCGGCAAACTCTTCCTTGAACTCCTGCACCACGGCGCCTGCGGATTTCACGCTGTCGATGAGGCCGACGCCCTGGCCGACGAAATAGCTGACGAGATCCCGCGCCCTCGCGTTGCCGCTCGCCGCGGCGCGGTCGATCGAGTTGAAGGCGTCGCGGCTGACGATGCTTTGTAGCGGCATCGGCAATGCGCCGGGGCTCTCGGGTGCGCGATCCCAGGCGTCGGTCCAGACCGAGCGGAGTTGTCGGGCCGGCTTTCCCGTACGCCCTTTCGAGCGGATCGCATCGCGCGATGATGCGGCGATCATCTTCTCACGAAAGATTTCCGTGGTTTCGGCCTCGACGGTGGCAAGCCACACCGAGCCGGTCCAGGCGCCGGCCGCACCCATGGCCATGCAGGCCGCCATCTGCCGTCCGGTCATGATGCCGCCGGCGGCCAGCACCGGCACGTCGCGGATCGGCTTGATCGCCTTGATCACCTCCGGCACCAGCACCATGGTGGAGACCTCGCCGCAATGGCCGCCCGCTTCGGTGCCCTGGACCACGAGGATATCGACGCCGGCCGCGACCTGTCGTAGCGCATGCTCCTTGGCGCCGACCAGAGCGGCAACCGGCACGCCGTGCTTCCTGCCCATCTCGATCATGGCCTTCGGCGGCACGCCCAGGGCATTGGCGATCAGGCGAATCGGGTGGTTGAACGAGACCTCCAGCAGCTCCAACGCGGTCCTGGCATCGAATGGCTGCGGCTGGTCGTCAGCCACCTCAGTGGTCGTGAGTTCGATGCCGTATTTCTTCAGGAGATCGCGCGTGTAGTTGCGATGCTCCTGCGGCACGCGTGCTTCAAGGCTCTTCCAGGTGACGTCCTTCTCACCCGCGGTCGAAATGTTTTCCGGGATCAGCACGTCGACACCGTAAGGCTTGCCCTCAACGTGGTCGTCGATCCATTTCAGCTCGCGTTCGAGGGTATCAGGCGTGTGCACGGTCGCACCTAACACGCCAAAGCCGCCGGCGCGGCTGACGGCGGCGACGACATCGCGGCAATGGCTGAAGGCGAGCAGCGGGAACTCGATGCCCAGCATATCGCAGATCGGCGATTTCATCGTTCCCTCCCGGCGGCCTCGCGTTGCTGTTGTTGCATTCTGCAGCGAAGACCACTCGACGCTAGCCCATCGTCGTCCGCGATGCCACGCCGGATTCGGCCACGCATCTTGCGCGCAGGCGCCGCGCGGCAGACGAGCCATTCCGCTGTACAAAATAAGCAGATCAGAGCCGGCCGATTTGCCTCTTGCGCTTTCGGATGCGCGAGCGAATGCTGGCCCACAACAACAGAAAAGGGAGCGCCAGTCGATGTCGCCAGCGCAAGCGAATCCGTCTCCGACCACGGAATCCTACGACGTGATCGTCGTCGGCGCGGGCTTCGCCGGCATGTACATGCTGCACCGCTTGCGCGGGCTCGGTTTCTCGGCGCGAGTCTACGAGCAGGGCGGCGGCGTCGGCGGCACCTGGTACTGGAATCGCTATCCCGGTGCGCGTTGCGACGTCGAGAGCATGCAATATTCCTATTCGTTCTCGGAAGAACTCCAGCAGGAATGGGACTGGAGCGAGCGCTACGCATCGCAGCCGGAGATTTTGAAATACGTCGACCACGTCGCTGACCGGTTTGATCTGCGCCGGGACATCCAGTTCAACACCAACGTCGAGCGCGCGATGTTCGACGAACATGCGAGGTGCTGGGCGGTGACGACGTCCGACGGCAAAACGGTTCAGGCGCAATTCGTCGTGCTCGCGACCGGCTGTCTCTCGAATGCGCGCAAGCCCGACATCAAGGGTCTCGATAACTTCAAAGGTCCCGTCTATCACACCGGCAATTGGCCGCACGAAGACGTTGATTTCACCGGCTTGCGCGTCGGCCTGATCGGAACGGGATCGTCAGGCATTCAGTCGGCGCCCGTCATCGCCGAACAGGCAAAACATCTGACAGTGTTTCAGCGCACTGCGAATTTTTCCATTCCCGCCCGCAATGCCGCGTTGACCGACCAGGAGCGCAACACGTTCCGCAAGAATTATCCCGAGATCCGCCGCTTCGCCCGCGAAGTCGCGCGCAACGGTATTTTCGCCGAGCAGCCCGACCGCGGCGCGCTCGATGATAGCGACGATGTCAGGCGCGAAAAATACGCGGCGCGCTGGGAGCGCGGTGGTCTCACCTTCATGTATGCCTACAACAATCTCGGCCTCGCGCTGTCGGCGAACGACACCGCCGCGAATTTCGTCCGCGGCAAGATCGGCGAGATCGTGACGGATCCCGAGACGGCAAGGCTGCTGCAGCCGGACAGCCATCCAATCGGCACCAAGCGCATCTGCATCGACACCGATTATTTCGCGACCTTCAACCGGCCGAACGTCTCGCTGGTCGATATCAAGAGCAACCCGATCCAGGAGATCACGGTGAATGCCGTCCGTGTCGGAGGCGAGGACCACGAGGTCGACGCGCTCGTGCTCGCGACCGGCTTCGACGCCATGACCGGATCGGTCGCGAAGATCGACATCCGAGGTCCGGGCGGACAGACGCTGAACCGGAAATGGGCGGAAGGCCCCAAGACCTATCTCGGGTTGATGAGCGCCGGCTTTCCGAACCTCTTCATCATCACCGGCCCCGGCAGCCCCTCGGTGCTCTCGAACATGATCGTGTCGATCGAGCAGCATGCCGACTGGATCGCGGACAGCCTCGTCCACATGCGCAAGCAGGGCCTTGCCACGATGGAGGCGGATGGGGAAGCCGAGGACAAATGGGTCGCCCATGTCAACGAGGTCGCCCATGGCACGCTCTATCCGCAGGCCAATTCCTGGTACATGGGTGCCAACATCCCCGGCAAGCCGCGCATTTTCATGCCCTATATCGGCGGCGTCGGCGTCTACCGTCGGATCTGCGACGAGGTCGCGGCGAAGGGATATGAGGGGTTCGTGATGGAAGCCGAAGCCCGGCCGCGCAGGCTGGTGACGGGCTAGGCTGCATGCGGCCGGACTGAGGTCCGCGCCGGGCGCAGACCGGGCAGGCTTGTCATTCGCCATTTGCGCGCTAATTAATGCAGACGCATCTTCCCGCCGGAGAGCTTTGCATGACTGACGCCCCCGCCTACGTGCCGCCCAAGGTCTGGACCTGGAACAAGGAGAACGGCGGGCAGTTCGCCAGCATCAACCGCCCGATCGCCGGTCCCACGCATGACAAGGAGCTGCCGGTCGGCCGCCACCCCTTCCAGCTCTATTCGCTGGCGACGCCGAACGGCGTCAAGGTCACCGTGATGCTGGAGGAGCTTCTGGCGCTCGGCCACAAGGGCGCGGAATACGACGCCTGGCTGATCAAGATCGGCAATGGTGACCAGTTCGGCAGCGGCTTTGTCGACATCAATCCGAATTCCAAAATCCCGGCGCTGATGGACCGCTCAGGCCCGGAGCCGATCCGGGTGTTCGAGTCCGGCTCGATCCTGCTTTATCTCGCGGAGAAGTTCGGCGCCTTCCTGCCGAAGGACATCAAGAGCCGTACCGAAGCGATGTCGTGGCTGTTCTGGCAGATGGGCAGCGCGCCCTATCTCGGCGGTGGCTTCGGCCACTTTTACGCCTACGCGCCGACCAAGATCGAATATGCCATCGACCGTTTTGCGATGGAGACCAAGCGCCAGCTCGACGTGCTCGACCGCCGGCTCGCCGACAATGAATATCTCGCCGGCAGCGAATACACCATCGCCGACATGGCGGTGTGGCCCTGGTATGGCGCGCTCGCCAAGGGGCTGGTCTATGGCGCGGGCGAATTCCTGTCCGTGCAGGACTACAAGCACGTGCAGCGCTGGACCGACCAGATCGCCAAGCGCCCGGCCGTCAAGCGCGGCCGCATGGTCAACCGCGTCTCCGGCGATCCCGCCAGCCAGCTCCACGAGCGGCATGATGCCGGCGATTTTGAGACCAAGACGCAGGACAAGATCGGCGAGGCGGCCGCGTCGTAGGTGGTCTTGCTTCAACTCGCCCCGCTTGCGGCCGCAAGCGAGGAGAGGTCGGAATTCAATCTCGCTTGAATTCCGGGTGAGGGGGGACTCTCCGCGAATCCAACTGTCACCGTCCTTGCGGAGAATCCCCTCATCCCAACCTTCTCCCCGCAGGCGGGGAGAAGGGGAAGAAAGTTCACGCCATGCTCAGCTCGTGGCGTCCCACCACCATCCAGTGCACCTCGTCCGGACCGTCGGCGAAGCGGAGATGGCGGACGTCCTGGTACATTTCGGCGAGCGGGGTCCAGTGCGAGATGCCGGTGGCGCCGTGCATCTGGATCGACTGGTCGATGATCTTGCAGGCTCGCTCCGGCACCATGGCCTTGACCATGGAGACCCAGACGCGGGCTTCCTTGTTGCCGAGCACATCCATGGCCTTGGCGGCCTTCAAGACCATCAGCCGCATCGCCTCGATCTCGCAGCGCGCCTGCGCGATGATCTGCATGTTGCCGCCGAGATGGGCGATCTTCTTGCCGAAGGCTTCGCGGGTGAGGCCACGCTGCACCATCAAATCGAGCGCCTTCTCGGCCTTGCCGATGGTGCGCATGCAGTGATGGATGCGGCCCGGGCCGAGCCGAAGCTGCGAGATCTCGAAGCCGCGGCCTTCGCCGAGCAGAATGTTTTCCTTGGGCACGCGCACGTTGTTGAAGCGCATGTGCATGTGGCCGCGCGGCGCGTGGTCCTGGCCGAACACGTACATGGGGCCGAGCACTTCGACGCCGGGGGTGTCGCGCGGCACCAGGATCTGCGACTGCTGCTTGCTCGGCGCCGCATCCGGATTGGTCTTCACCATCACGATGAGGATCTTGCAGCGAGGATCGCCGACACCGGAGATGTAATACTTCTCGCCGTTGATCACCCACTCGTCGCCGACGAGCTTTGCGTTCGTCGAGATGTTCTTGGCGTCGGAGGAGGCGACGTTCGGCTCGGTCATGACATAGGCCGAGCGGATATCGCCGTTCATCAACGGCTTCAGCCACTTCTCCTTCTGCTCCTTGGTGCCGACGCGCTCCAGCACCTCCATGTTGCCGGTGTCCGGCGCCGAGCAGTTCATGCTCTCCGAGGCCAGCGGGCTCTTGCCGAGCTCGGATGCAATGTAGGCGTAGTCGAGATTCTTCAGGCCCTGGCCGGTGTCGTCGTCGGGCAGGAAGAAGTTCCAGAGGCCTTCCTGCTTGGCCTTGTTCTTGGCTTTCTCCAGCACCTCGAGCTGCTTCGGCGTAAAGCTCCAGCGATCCTCTTTGCCTTCGCCGGCCTTGGCGAATTCGATCGACATCGGCTCGACGGTTTCGCGGATGAACTTCCTGACGTGATCATAGAGCGGCCGGACCTGGTCCGACATCCGGAGGTCGTTGAGCTCGTCGCCGGGGTTGAGGGTGTAATTGGTGGTGCGGGGAATATAGGCGTGTTTTGTCATTGTTCCTCCCGGACTCGCTGAGATCGTGCTGGAGCAGAGAATAGTCGCAGCGTCGCCAAAGTGCGAGCGCGCATTTTCCAACGCGAGCCATGCCACGCGATGGAATATCGCAATAGCTTTTCAAACACTGTTTGAGCGAGATCGGCATCGCGACGGCGACAGTCGGATGACCCGTCTGCTCGCAGATCTCCAGCAGGCATCTTGCGATCTGAACATGTGGGTCGGTTAACGGGTCGCGCCGCCGCAGCTCCTCTAGCGGATTCCGTACTGATTCCGCCTGTTCCCGGTGGCTATTGGGGCTTTTGCGCGCCGCTGTAACCGGCTAACCTCCGGCTCGCGCTGAGGGAGAGAGTACATGAGTTCTTCCGTTATACGCGAAGTGCAGTTTCCAAAGCAGCCGGCGCTGCAGTTGATCTACGATACGGCGCCGATCGGGCTTGCATATCTTTCGCCGGACTGCCGCTATTTGCAGATCAACCAGCGCCTCACCGAGATCTGCGGTATCTCGGTCGAAGGCCATCTCGGGCACACGGTGCGGGATTGCGTGCCCGGGCTCGCATCCGCCGTCGAGGGCATCGTTCGCTCCATCATGGAAACCGGCGAGCCGGTCACCGGCATCGAGGTTTACGGCCAGCGTCCCGGCTATAATGACGAACGCTGCTGGATCACCTATTGGCATCCGCAACGCGGCCCGAACGGTAACATTGTCGGCGTCAATGTCGCGGCAGAGGAGATCACCGAACGCAAGCGCAGCGAGCGAGAGATTCGCGGCGCGCGCGACGCGGCGGAGGCGGCGTTGCAACGCCTGAAAGAGGCTCAGGATTCGCTGGTCGAGGCGGAGAAGCTCGCAGCTCTCGGACGGTTGGTGGCTGGCGTGGCACACGAGATCAACAGTCCCGTCGGTACCAGCCTGACCGTCACCTCGGCGCTGGAGCGCAAGACGACAAAGTTTGCGGCGGAAGTCGCACGGGGCGGGCTGAAGCGATCGAGCCTGAATGAGTTCGTCGCGGTTGTTCAGACCGCATCACTGCATCTGGCCGACAATCTCGCGCGCGCCGCGGAATTGATCCAGGCATTCAAGCAGGTCGCTGTCGATCAAGGCTATCTTGAACGCCGCAGCTTCGATCCGGGCGAGCTGACGCGACAGGTTGTCGTGAGCCTACAGCAGGAATTGCGGAAGAACGCTTTGGCGCTCAATGTCGAATGCCAGCCCGATCTGGCAATGAACAGTTATCCCGGTCAATTCGCACAGGTAGTGACCAACCTGATTAAGAACGCGATGGTGCACGCGTTTCCGCATGGCAAGAGCGGTAGCATCAACATCGAGATTTGCGCGTGCGGCCGGGATGAAATTGAGATTGTCGTTTCTGATGATGGCTGCGGCATGAGCGCGGATCTGCGCCGGCAGGCGTTCAATCCGTTCTTCACGACGCGTCGCAGTCAAGGCTGCATCGGTCTCGGCCTGCACATCGTTCATAACATCGTCGTCAGTCGGCTGGGCGGGCGTATCAATCTCGAAAGCGAGCCAGACGAGGGGACACGAATTGGCGTGATCGTGCCGCGAGTTGCGCCCGTGCCACGCGATGCCTAGCGCGCCGGACACAGGCGAACGGAAGCGACGCCGTCCTTCGGATGGCTATCCTGGCTACGGCGACGCAGTGAGTGCTCCGCTCACACCATCCGATGCATCGCGCAGATCTTGTTGCCGTCGAGGTCGCGCAAATACGCAATATAGAGGTTGACGCCCGGGCCTTGTCGGACGCCGGGTGGATCTTCGCAAGGGATGCCGCCAGCGGCGACACCGGCGGCATGCCAGGCGTCGACCTGTTCCGGCGAATGGCAGGCGAAGCCGATGGTGCCGCCATTCGCGCAAGTCGCCGCCTCGCCGTTGATCGGCTTCGTGACCGAGAACACGCCGGTCTTGGTGATGTAGAAGATGCGATGGCCGTCAACCCTGGCCGGCCGCACCTCGAGCGTGCTCAGCAAATTGTCGTAGAACGCCTTGGCCTTGTCGAGGTCGTTGGTGCCGATCATCACGTGGGAAAACATTTGCCCTGTCCCCTTTTGCGCTTACGAAATCAGACATTGTAGGGTTGGCAAAGCGCAGCGTGCCCACCACGACAAAAACTCAAAACGCTGTATAGCCGCCGTCGATCACGAATGTATCCGCGGTGTGATAGGACGAGGCCTTGCTCATCAGATACACTGCGATGCCGCCGAAATCGCTGGCCTCGCCGAAGCGCCGCACCGGAATGCGCGGCATCACGTTGGCGACGAATTTTTCGTTGGCCATGATGCCGGCGGTCATGTCGCTCTTGATCCAGCCGGGCAGGATTGCATTCGCGGTGACGCCGTGGCGTGCCAGCTCGACGCCGAGCGCGCGCACCAGCGCGTTGATCGCGGCCTTGGTCGCCGCGTAATGCTCGTTACGCGCGGTGCCGAAGATCGAGGCCAGGCTCGAGGTCGCGACCAGCCGGCCAAAGGGATCGCCGGCCTCGGCGCGCTGGGTCATGTGTCTTGCGGCAGCCTGGAACGCGTGGAAGACGCCGTCGAGATTGGTCGCAAACATCGTGCGCCATTCCTCCTCGGTGCGCTCGATGAAGGAGCGCCGGCCGCCGCCGCCGATGCCGGCATTGGCGAAGCAGCCGTCGACCCGGCCGAAAATGTCGAGCGTGGCCTTCATCGCGGCATTGACCGAGGCCGGGTCAGTGACGTCGCAGACCCGCGCGTCGACCTTGCCGGGCAGATCCGCAAGGCTCGCGGCAGCGCTTCTGTTCTTGTCGGGATTACGGCCCCAGATCGAGACGTTGCAGCCCTGGCCGGCGAGCGCCTGTGCGATGCCGAGTCCGATACCGCCATTGCCGCCGGTGATCACGGCCACGCGGCCCGAGAGGTCGAAAAGGTCCATGGCGCGTTTCCTGTTTTTGGCAAGTCTTCTCGGCATGCGGCGCATCAGCCGCTGCGCGCAAGATTGCTGGCTATGCTCTGATCACCATGGACAAGACCGCGCCAAAAATCAAATATGCGCCCCGGCAAGCAATTCCGGTCTGCGAAATTGACACAGGCCGCAACGTACGAGGAAACCATGCAGTTCAAACACGTCACGCTCGATCTCGATGGTTCGGTCGCGATCCTCAAGCTCGACCATCAGGAGGTGATGAACGCGGTCTCCGTGGACATGCTGGGGGGCGGTCTCGCCGATGCGCTCGATGCGATCGAGGAGAAAAAGGACGAGGTGCGTTGCGTCGTGCTGACCGGAGCGGGCCGCGCATTCTGCACCGGCGCGAATCTCCAGGGCCGCAACAACCAGTCGAAGAAGACCAAGGCCGGCCTGACGCTGGAGACCGGCTTCCACCCGTTCCTGCGCCGCATCCGCAATCTGCATTGTCCTGTTGTCACCGCGGTCAATGGTCCGGCGGCCGGCGCCGGCATGAGCTTCGCGCTGCTCGGCGACATGATTCTGTGCGCGCGCTCGTCCTATTTCCTGCAAGCCTTCCGCCGTATCGGCCTCGTGCCGGATTGCGGCTCGACCTGGCTGCTGCCGCGGCTGATCGGCAAGGCCCGCTCGATCGAATTGTCGCTGATGGGTGAGCGGCTCCCGGCCGAGAAGGCGCTGGAATGGGGCCTCGTCAACCGCGTCTATGATGACGGCGTGCTGATGGAGGAGGCGATGAAGCTCGCGCATGAACTCGCCAGCGGCCCGACGGTCGCACTGTCGCTGATCCGCAAGCTCTACTGGGACAGCCCGGAGAATTCCTTCGAAGATCAGCTCAATCTCGAATTCCAGTGCCAGCTCCGCGCCGGCGATACGCAGGACTTCCGTGAAGGCGTCGGTGCGTTCCTGGAGAAGCGCCCGGCGCAGTTCAAAGGCAAATGATCGAGGCCGAACTCTCCCGCAGCGTTCAGCGCTGGTACCCGGGCGCGACGGGTGTCGCCGGAGTAGCAAGGCTGTCCGGCGGCGCCAGTCAGGAAACCTGGCGCTTCGATATCGTACATCCGGATGGGTCGATCGGCGCGATTCTGCGCCGCGCACCGAACGGCTATGGTGCTGCACCGACGCGTGCAGCCGGCCTCGCTGCCGAAGCAACGCTGATGCAGCTCGCATTCGACGCCGGCGTGCCGTCGCCGCGCGTCATGCATGTGCTGGTGCCGGACGACGATCTCGGCACCGGCTTCATCATGCAGCGGGTCGAGGGCGAGACCATCGCGCGCAAGATTCTTCGCGATGATCAATTCGCCGCGGCGCGACCGCGCCTCGCGCGGCAGATCGGCGGGGTGCTGGCCGGACTCCATAAGCTGCCCCTTTCGAAGCTGCCCGAGCTGCGGCACATGAGCGCCACGAAGGAGATCAGCGAGTTTGAGCGCGACTATCGCAGCCTGAACTGGCCGAAGCCCGTGTTCGAGCTGGCGCTGCGCTGGCTGCGCGACCACGACCCCGGCCCGTCCGCCGAAGAAACGCTGGTACACGGCGATTTCCGCAACGGCAATCTCATCATCGCTGCCGATGGCGTGCGCGCGGTGCTCGACTGGGAGCTCGCCCATCTCGGCGATCCCATGGAGGATCTCGGCTGGGTCTGCGTCAACTCATGGCGTTTTGGCGAGATCGACAAGCCCGTCGGCGGGTTTGGCTCGCGCGAAGAGCTGTTCGCCGGCTATGAGGCCGCGGGGCGCAAATGCGATCCTGAGCGGGTCAAGTTCTGGGAAGTGATGGGCACGCTGCGCTGGGGCATCATGTGCGGCGGCATGATGCAGCGGTTTCGCGAAGGCCCCGACCATTCGATGGAACGCGCCATGATCGGCCGCCGCGCCTCCGAGACCGAAATCGATCTGTTGCGGCTGCTCGCGCCGCGGGGGAG
The DNA here is from genome assembly GCF_054056815.1 of Bradyrhizobium sp. LB13.1. Taxonomy (NCBI): domain Bacteria; kingdom Pseudomonadati; phylum Pseudomonadota; class Alphaproteobacteria; order Hyphomicrobiales; family Nitrobacteraceae; genus Bradyrhizobium; species Bradyrhizobium sp. LB13.1. The sequence continues at coordinate 2,992,182 of NZ_JBSRYQ010000001.1, forward strand.
TTGACCATGCAGGACGAACCGACCCCGATCGAGCTGACCAAATCGGTCGCCGATTTCCTTCGCAACGACATCGCGCCGTTGATTTCCGGCCACCCCGCCTTCAAGCTGCGGGTCGCCGTCAACATCCTCGATCTCGTGACACGGCAGCTGACGCAGGGGGAGGGGAGCGATGCTGCGGAGGTCGAGCGGTTGCGCGCGCTGCTCGGCGCGGACGGCACGGTGACGGAGCTCAACCGCGCGCTAGCCGACCGTATCGCGAAAAGCGAGGTGGATCTCGCAACACCGGGGTTGGCCGAACACCTCTGGCAGACGACGATGGACAAGCTCGCGGTCGACCAGCCGAATTATGCATCCTATAAGCGCGAGCTGTCGCGAGGCGGCGGTTAGGGCGATCCATCCTTCGTCATTGCGAGGAGCCCTTGCGACGAAGCAATCCAGACTGCCACAGCGGTGAGATTCTGGATTGCTTCGCTGCGCCCGCTGCGCTCGCAATGACGGAGAGGGACCGTCTACTTCCCCACCCATTTCGGCGGCTGCTTCTCCGCAAACGCCTTCGGGCCCTCGATGTAGTCCTGTGACGCCGCCATCGCCTTCACCGCCGGGTACTCTCGCTGCTCCTCGATCGCCTGCTCCAGCGACACGCCAAGCCCCTTCTGGATGGTCTGCTTCGACGCGCGTATCGACATCGGCGAGTTCTTGGTGATCATCTCGGCCCAGCGCAGCGCGCCCGACAGCGCCTCGCCCTGCGGCACCACCTCGTTGACGAAGCCGAGCTCCAGGCCTTCCTTGGCGCCGACATGGCGCGCAGTGAGGATCATGCCCATGGCGCGCTTCAAGCCGATCTGCCGCGGCAGCCGGTGCAGGCCGCCGGCGAGGGCGGCAAGGCCGACGCGTGGCTCGGGCAGGGCGAAGGTCGCATTCTCGGAGGCGATGATGAGATCGCAGGCGAGCGCGATCTCGAAACCACCGCCCATGGCGACACCGTTGACGGCGGCGACGATCGGCTTGTCGCAGTCGAAGCGCGCGGTGAGGCCGGCAAACCCGCCCTTGTCCCAGCCGCGCTTGCCACCTGCCGCCTGCCACTTCAGGTCGTTGCCGGCGCAGAATGCCTTGTCGCCGGCGCCGGTGACGATCGCGACCCACTGCTCGGCATCGGCGCAGAAATCGTCGAACACCGTTTGGAGCTCGAAATGCGCGTCGGTGTGCAGCGCGTTGTAGACCTCGGGCCGCGACAGCGTGACGATCGTGATCGGTCCCTTGCGTTCCACTTTGGAAAATTTCAGCTCCATGGTCGCTCCCGCATTTTCTGTGACAGAGAATTTCGTCGCAGTGTAGCGCGCGGCGGCGCGTCAACACCATCGAATTGCGCAAGCGCGCCTTGCGCCTCTCACACGCCTCGGCTTGCTTGACTTGCGGACACTCTTCTCACCTTAATCGCGGGAAGAAAATCGCGCATAGCGCCTTAACGCAACACGAAAAAATCATCCGGGAGAGAACCGTGGATTTCTCATTGCCTGCCGACCTCGCCGCCTATCTCGGAGAGCTTGACCAATTCATCGAACGCGAGATCAAGCCGCTGGAGGAGGCCGACGACAACATCCGCTTCTTCGATCATCGCCGCGAATGGGCGCGCACCGATTTCGAAAATGGCGGCCTGCCGCGCCACGAATGGGAAGCGCTGCTGCGCAAGGCCAAGGATCTCGCGGACGCCGCCGGCCATCTGCGCTTTCCAGTGCCGAAGCAATATGGCGGCAGCCCAAGGATGGCTCCAACCTCTGGATGGCCGTGATCCGCGAGCACTTTGCCGCGAAGGGGCTCGGCCTGCACAACGACCTCCAGAACGAGCATTCCATCGTCGGCAATTTTCCTGTCGCCACCATGCTCGACCGCTACGGCCGCGACGACCAGAAGGCGATGATCGACGGCTCGATCAAGGGCAAGTACCGCATCACCTTCGGGCTGACCGAGCCAAATCATGGCTCCGACGCCACCCACATGGAAACGCGCGCGGTGCCTGCGACCCGTGACAACGTCAAGGGCTGGATCATCAACGGCGAGAAGATGTGGACCACCGGCATGCATGTCGCCACGCACTGCGCGCTGTTCGTGCGCACTAGCGGCAATGACGGCGATGCGCGCGGCATCACCTGCTTCCTGGTGCCGGCCAGGAGCCATGGCGTGAAGATCGAAGAGTACATGTGGACCTTCAACATGCCGACCGATCATCCCCGCGTCAGCTTCACCGACGTGTTCGTGCCCGAGGACGCGCTGTTCGGCGAGGTCGGTCGCGGCTTGTCGCTGGCGCAGTGCTTCGTGCACCAGAACCGAATCCGCCAGGCCGCGAGTTCGCTCGGAGCCGCCGTCTATTGCATCAACGAGAGCGTGAAATATGCGCGCGAGCGAAAACCGTTCGGCAAGGCGCTGGCCGAAAACCAGGCGATTCAGTTCCCGCTGGTCGAGCTGGCGACCCAGGCCGAGATGCTGCGCCTGTTGATCCGCAAGACCGCCTGGGAGATGGACAAGCTCACCGAGGAGCAGATCGAGCGCACGCTCTCCGACCGGGTCTCCATGTGCAACTACTGGGCAAACCGCCTCGCTTGCGAATCCGCCGACCGCGCCATGCAGGTCCACGGCGGCATGGGCTATTCACGCCACAAGCCGTTCGAGCACATCTACCGCCACCACCGCCGCTACCGCATCACCGAGGGCAGCGAGGAAATCCAGATGCGGAAGGTGGCGGGATTCCTGTTCGGCTATATGGGGCCGGGGAAGCATTAGACTGACGCGAGACAGTCTGGATTGCTTCGTCGCAAGGGCTCCTCGCAATGACGGAGGAGAGGGGCGCGTGTCTGCTTCCACACCGTCATTGCGAGCGGAGCGAAGCAATCCAGAACTGTCGCTATGGAGGGACTCTGGATCGCTTCATCGCTTCGGGCGGCAACGACGATCAATTCACCCGCCGGTCCTTCCCCGCCCAATACGGCTCGCGCAATTGCCGCCGCAAGATCTTGCCGCTTGGATTTCGCGGCAGCGCCGGCAAAAACTCGACGCTCTTCGGCGTCTTGAACCCGGCGATGCGCTCGCGGGTGAAGTTGATGATGTCGGTTTCGGTCGCCTGCTTGCCCGGCTTCATCACCACGACGGCCTTCACCGCCTCGCCCCATTTGTCGTCGGGTATGCCGATCACGGCAGCTTCTGCGACATCGGGATGATCGCACAGCGCGCTCTCGACCTCGGCGGGATAGATGTTTTCGCCGCCGGAGATGATCATGTCCTTGATGCGGTCGTGGATGTAGAGATAGCCGTCTTCGTCCATGTAGCCGGCGTCGCCGGTGCGCAGCCAGCCGTCGGAGCGCAACGTCGCGGCGGTCGCTTCCGGCAAATTCCAGTAGCCGGCCATGTTGGAGCCCGAGCGCGTCGCGATCTCGCCGACTTCGCGCGGCGGCAGCGGCTTGCCTTCGACATCAAGGATCGCGATCTCGATGCCCGGCAGCGCCTTGCCGGCCGAGCGCATCCGCTCCAGTCCCTCGACGTGGTCTTCCGGCGGCAGCGCGACGATGGTGCCAGTGGTCTCGGTCATACCGTACATCTGCACGAAACCGCATTTGAAGATCTCGATGCACTCCTTCAGCAGCGCCGCGGGTATCGGGGAGGCACCGTACAGCATGTATTTCAACCGCGAGAAATCGACCGTCCTGGCGCGTGGCTGCCGCACCACGAACTGCATCGCCGCCGGCACCATGAACAGTTTTGTGATGCCGGACTGTTCGAAGAAATCCAGCACTTTGGTCGGATCGAACTCGCGCGCAATCACGCCGCGGGCGCCGTGATAGAGCCCCATCACGCCCCAGCCGGAGCCGCCGATGTGGAAGATCGGCATCGCGACCAGCGACACGTCGTCGGTCGACCACCGGTTCCACTCCGGCTTGTCCTCGGCATTGCCTGTTTGCACCAGGTTGAGGAAGTTGGCATGCGACAGCATCGCGCCCTTCGGCTTGCCCGTCGTGCCGGACGTATAGAGCTGGATGGCGATATCCCTGGTATCGATCGGTACTCCGGGATCGTCGCCGCTCTGTGCATCGCGCCAGGCTGTATAATCAGGCCACTCCGGCGCGCCGCCTTCGGTGGTGATGACGGTGCGCACACCCGGCAGCTCGTCCTTGATCTGGCTGACCTGAGCGATGAACTCCGGTCCCACGAACAGCACCGGGGCCTTGCAGTCGCTAACGATGAAGGCGACCTCGGGGCTCGCGAGCCGCCAGTTCACCGGCGCCATCACGACGCCGGCCTTCATCGCGCCCATCAGCAGCTCGAAATAGATATCGCTGTTCTTGCCGAGATAGGCGATCCGCTCGCCGCGTCTCACGCCCATTTCAATCAACGCGCCGGCGACCTTGTTCGTCTTAACGTCGAACTCGGCAAAGCTGGTGACGCGGCCCTCGAACTCGTAGGCGGTGGCGTTGCCGCGGCTCGTCGCACGCTCGCGCACCATGTCGGCGAGATCAGTCAATGGCTGTTTGGTGGACATGTTTCTCCCGTGACGTCTTGTTTTTTATGCCGCGGAGTGTGGCGTCATCTGCGGGTGAAGACAAGATGGCGGGAGGGCAACCGCGCTTTCGTGTCCCGGACGCGGCGCAGCACGAAGTGGTGCGGCGCTGAGCCGGGACCCATTCTGATTCAGCATGCTGCGAGAGATAGGCCCCGGCTCAGCAGCGCATCACGCCGCAAGTGCGGCGCGCTGCGCTGCGTCCGGGGCACGAGATCATCCTCTCTTCGCCCGGTCCTTCTCGTTCTGTGCCTTGATCGAGTCCCGGGCGTTGGCCCAGTCGTCGTCGCCCCAGTCGCGGAGCTGGTAGAAATTGCCGCCCATTGCGAGCGCTTGGGCGCCGTCCATGGCGATCGTCTCGCCTGTAATCCAGTCGCAGCCGCCGGAAATCAAAAACACTGCGAGATTCTGCAGCTCCTCCATGGTGCCGACGCGGCCCATCGGGTTCATCGCCTTGGTGCGCGCGCCGGCCTCGTCACCGGGCTTGATGCGCTTACTCATGCCCTCGGTCGGAATCTCGCCGGGCGCGATGGTGTTGAGGCGGATGCCGTATCTGCCCCATTCGGTGGCGAGCGACATCGTCATGGCGTGGATGGCCGACTTGCTCATCGCCGACGGCACCACGTAAGGCGAGCCGTTGCGCACCCAGGTCACGGTGATCGAGACGACGTTGCCGGGCTGCTTCAAAGCTATCCAGCGCTTGCCGACAGCATGCGTCACGTAGAACGTGCCGTGCATGACGATGTTGGCGACCGCGTCGAAGCCGCGCGGCGAAAGTTCTTCGCTGCGCGAGATGAAATTGCCGGCCGCGTTGTTGATGAGATCGGTGAGAGGGCCATCGCGAAAGATGTTCTCGATCATCTCCTCGACCGCGAGCGCGTTGCGAATGTCGACGCCGTGGCTGGTGACGCGGCCGCCATACTGATCCATCAGCTCGGTCGCGGTCTCGTCGCAGACGATCTTGCGCCGGCCGCAGATGTGCACTTCGGCGCCGAGCTGGAGGAAGCGCGCCGCCATCGACTTGCCTAGCCCGGTCCCGCCGCCGGTCACGAGAATGCTCCGGCCGGCCAGAAGATTTTCCTTGAACATGGCTGTTTCCCCCGTAGGGATTGTCAGTTAATTGGTCGATTGACTAAATCCGGCCGCCGTCTTCCTGTAAAGCGGCACCGAACAAGAACAGGCAAGAACCAGGGGAGAATCATCCATGGAAGAGCGCGTCTCGATCTCGATCTCGGAAGGCGTCGCCGACGTCCGCCTGGTGCGCGCGGACAAGATGAATGCGCTGGATCAAGCCATGTTCGAGGCCCTTGTGGCCGCAACGGACCGGCTTTCAAAGGACAAGAGCGTCCGCGTTGTCGTGCTGTCCGGCGAGGGCCGCGCCTTCTGCGCCGGCCTTGATATGGGGCGTTTTGCCGCCATGAAGGAGAAGGGCGGCAACGGAATTCCGGGTGGCGAAAATCGCGATCTCACCGCGCGCACGCACGGCCAGGCGAATTTTGCGCAAGCCGCGGTGTGGGGCTGGCGCCAGCTTCCGGTCCCCGTGATCGCCGCGATCCAGGGCGTCGCCTTTGGCGGCGGCTTCCAGCTCGCGCTCGGTGCCGACATGCGCTTCCTCACCCCCGATGCACGGATGTCGGTGATGGAAATCAAATGGGGTCTGGTGCCCGACATGGCGGGCACGCCGATCCTGGCCTCGCTCGTGCGCGACGACATTTTGCGCGATCTCACCTACACCGGCCGCATCTTCTCCGCGCAGGAGGCGATGGCTTACGGTCTCGCCACGCGCATCTGCGACGACCCGCGCGCTGCCGCGCTGGATGTCGCGCGCGAGATCGCCGGCAAGAGTCCCGATGCGATCCGCGCCGCAAAACGCCTGCTCAACAATCTCTCGGTCGATCCGGGGCCCGCGCTGCTCGCCGAGTCCGTCGAGCAGCAGAAGCTGATCGGCAGCGCGAACCAGACCGAGGCGGTGCGTTCCAATCTGGAGAAGCGCGCGCCGAAGTTTGCGGACTGAGGCAGACCTCATCCCGAGGAGCCGCGAAGCGGCGTCTCGAGGGATGGGCCACGGGGTCTCATGGTTCGAGACAGCGCTGCGCGCCTCCTCACCATGAGGGACAACGTCAAACATAAAGAAAAACAAATGAGCGAAACGTCCCAATTCCTCGGCATCGTCTCCGGCGACCGCCGCCGTTCCCATGCCGAAGTCGCAGGCGCGTGCCGACCGCATCGCAAGCGGCCTCGCCATGATAGGCGTCAAGCAGGGCGATTGCGTCTGCATGCTGATGCGCAACGACATTGCCTTCCTCGAGGCCGCCTATGCCGCGATGCGGCTGGGCGCCTATGGCGTGCCGATCAACTGGCACTTCAAGCCGGAGGAGATCGACTACATCCTGAAGGATACTGGCACGTCCGTGCTGATCGGGCATGCCGACATGCTGCATGCCTTGCGCGACGCCATTCCGAAAGGCGTCACCGTGCTCAGCGTGCCGACGCCGCCGGAGATTCTGGCCAACTACAAGATCAATCCCGATCATCTGAAGACGCCGGATTTCGCGATCGATTTCGAATCCTGGGTCGCGCAGCACCAGCCCTATGACGGCCCGATCGTGCCGCAGCCCATGAACATGATCTACACGTCGGGGACGACAGGCCATCCCAAAGGCGTACGACGCAACGCGCCGACGCCGGAACAGGCGGCGGCCGGCGAGCGCATGCGCGCGATGATCTACGGGCTGAAGCCCGGCGCCCGCACGATCCTGCCGGGCCCGCTCTATCATTCCGCGCCGAACTCGTTCGGCATCCGCGCCGGCAAGCTCGGCGGCGCGCTGGTGCTGATGCCGCGCTTCGAGCCGGAAGAGTTTTTGCAGCTGATCGAGCGCTACAAAATCGACACCATCTTCATGGTGCCGACCATGTTCATCCGCCTGATGAAGCTGCCGGAGGAGGTACGCAAGAAATACGATGTCTCCTCGCTGCGCCACATCATCCACGCGGCCGCGCCATGCCCGGCGGACGTCAAGCGCGCCATGATCGAGTGGTGGGGGCCGGTGATCTACGAATTCTACGGCTCGACCGAATCCAGCGCCGTCACCTTCGCGACCTCCGAGGATGCGCTGAGGAAGCCCGGCACCGTCGGCAAGATTTCGCCGGGCGCCGAACTGCGCTTCATCGGTGAGGACGGAAACGTGCTGGGCGTGGGCGAGATCGGCGAGATCTACTCACGCATGGCGGGGATGGCCGATTTCACCTATCACAACAAGCCGGAGAAGCGCGCCGAGATCGACCGCGACGGCCTCATCACCTCGGGCGACGTCGGCTATATCGACGAGGAGGGCTACGTCTTCATCTGCGACCGCAAGCGCGACATGGTGATCTCGGGCGGCGTCAACATCTATCCTGCCGAGATCGAATCCGTGCTGCATGCCGTGCCCGGCGTGCATGATTGCGCGGTGTTCGGCATCCCCGATGCCGAGTTCGGCGAAGCGCTGATGGCGGTGGTCGAGCCGCAGGCGGGCATCACGCTGGACGCCGGCGATATTCGTACGCGGCTGAAGGCGTCACTCGCCGACTACAAGATACCAAAACACATCGAGATCCGCGCCGGGCTGCCGCGCGAAGATTCCGGCAAGATCTTCAAGCGCCGCCTGCGCGATCCCTATTGGGAGCAGGCGGGGCGGAAGATCTAGCGGCTACAAGAATGGCCAACGACCTGAGTGGCGTCACGGACCACCGGTCATGCTATACTAACGGGATCATCGACCTCCGGATCATCCCATGGCCCCTGTTTCCATCCTGCTCAACCTGCTCTGGATTCTCATCGGCGGCGCCTGGATGGCGGTCGGCTGGCTGATCGCTGCCGTTATCATGGCCATCACCATCATCGGCCTGCCGTGGGCGCGGGCGGCGTTCAACATCGCCGTCTACACGCTGCTGCCGTTCGGTTCGAAGGCGGTCAGCCGCGACGAGGTCACCGGAATGAGCGATATCGGCACCGGCCCGCTCGGGGTGATCGGCAACATCATCTGGTTTCTGCTGGCCGGCTGGTGGCTGGCGCTCGGCCATGTCCTCACCGCCCTGGCCCTCGCGATCACCATCATCGGCATTCCCTTCGCCTGGGCCCATTTGAAGCTCGCGGGCATCGCGCTCTGGCCGATCGGCAAGGTGATCGTGCCGGCTTAAGGCGTGGACCCGTCAATGTCGGCCTCCGGCTGCAGAGCGGAAGTCGCCCGGCTTTGGGTAGGGCTATCGCATTTGAGGCGCCTCCCCGCGGCCCATCCTTCGAGACGCCCGCCGTTGGCGGGCCCTCAGAATGAGGGGGGAACACGTGGTTGCAGTTTCAACGAAACCCGACGTAGCTCAGCCTCATCCTGAGGAGACCGCGAAGCGGTCGTCTCGAAGGACGAGGCGCTTGCTCAGCTCATAGCTCGTAGAATGGGTAGAGCGAAACCCATCAATCCGTCCGCCGATGACGAAGGATGATGGGTTTTCGCAAGGGCTCAGCCCATTCTACTGGCGGGAATCATGGCAGGCGCGATTCGCAACAGTTAGCGGCTATCCGGCCGGCTTAGGGTCCGGTCTGATGATCCGTGCATCGTCGCCCCATCTAGCGAGGCGGGGTGCGCTCAATTGCATTCCGCACACAATTCCCCGCGTTGCACTCAGGATATTGAACCCTTCCTATCTCGCAGTTCGACGAACGCACTCGATAAAGAGCTTTGCGGCTGGGCTGAGCGCGCGATTCTTGAGTGTCACAATTGCGACAGGCCGCGGCTGCGCGGGAAGTCGAATTGGAAGTACCTTGAGAGAGCCGCCATGGTTGCCAAAGCGAAGAATCGATGTTGGAAGCATCGTCACAAATTGTGCACTGGCAGCCAGTCGACAGCACAGATGCATTGAGAGCGTCGTAATGGGCGCACGTGGCAACTCTGTACTACTCGCGCGGAACAACTCGGCGGTGAGTGACCCGTGCATGGTATCCGCGGGAGGCAGAATCCAACGCTCGCCGACTAGATCGGCAAGCTTGAGTTTACGCATCCGTGCCCATTTGCTCTGACGGCCGGCTACCACGACGACCTGGTCGTCATACACGACTTCCGCCTTTAGATCGGCTTCCTTGAATGGCGTCGGAATGCGACCCAGCATGAGATCGATGCTGCGCTCACGCAACTCACGATAATGCAGTTTGCTAATGACAGCTTGCGCGACGTCCAAGTGAATTCGGGGCTGCTCACGTGTGAAGCGCTCGATGACTGCCGGCAAGAGACCGGCCGCAATACTCTCAGTACTGCCGATGTGCAACTCTCCCACAGACGGGTCGGCGAGAAATGCGATTTCGTCGACGCCCTGCTTGAGTTCGTCGAAAATCACTCGGCCTCGCGCGACCAGTGCGCGGCCGTATGCCGTCGGCTCGATCCCGCCTCGGCTGCGGTCGAGCAAACGAAGTCCGAACGTGTGTTCCAAGTCGGTGATTGCCTTCGATACGGCGGGCTGCGAGATCGCCAGCTCTGCCGCAGCCTTTCCCATGCTTCCGCGCTCCACGACCGTGAGCAGAATACGGAGGTCGCGCAGCTTCAGGCGGCGCCCAATGCGATCGACCAACGACATGACCACGAACCTGCCAAATCGGTTATCGAACCATCACATATCAGAATTGGACAGAAATGTCTGCGTGATGCACGCTTTGATTGATGAGGCATCCGAAATCGAATGTCTGGCCTTGTGCTGAGAACACGTTGCGGAAATAGGGGAGCCACGGGAGGCGGCTTATGGGGACGCGTCGTGACTTTTTGATAGCGTCGGCGGCCGGTGTCGCTTTCTCCGTCGCTGGTCCCGTGCCGCAAATCATTGCCGAACCGCGTGTGAAAACGGCGCATATCCTAACAGGCTTCACAGCCGGGTTGCCTGATTCTGTCGCGAGGCTCCTTGCGGAACAGATGAAGACCTATGCAACGTCGATCGTCGTCGAACCTCGACCAGGCGCGAGTGGTCGTGTCGCCGTGGAAGCCGTGAAAGCCGCTCCCCCGGATGGATCGGTCGTTCTGTTCGCGCCGACTGGTTTCCTCACGCTCTTTCCTCATACCCACAAGAAGCTGAGATACGAGCCTCAGGATTTTGCCCCAGTGTCGACCGTTGCGTCGTTCGCTGCAGCTTTGACGGTGGGGCCGCGAGTGCCAGAGGAGGCGAGGACGCTTGCCGATTTCGTCTCGTGGTGCCGTGTTAACGCAAAGGATGCGACCTATGGCACGCCAGGAGTTGGAACCAGTATGCACCTAATCGGTGCAGCGTTGGGACGCGGGGCAGGCTTCGAGTTTCTTCACGTACCGTATCAAGGTAGGGCGGCAATCCAAGACCTCCTCAAGGGCGAGATCGCATCGGCGATCATGCCAATCGACAGTTCCTTAGGTCTCGTGCAAGCCGGCGAACTGCGCGCCTTGGCAACCACCGGTCCAGCCCGTAGCCGGTTTCTTCCCGATGTGCCGACGATGGTGGAAGCCGGCTATCCCTTGCTCAAGGACGTCACATGGTTTGGGTTCTTCGTTCCGGCCAAGACACCGCCAGATATCATTGAAGGCCTCAATGGAGCTATTCAGGCGGCTCTGCGTACGAGTGTCATAGAGCGCAGCCTGGCAAAATTATCAGTCGAGATCGACTCGATCTCAATGGACAACTTTGCACAACTACTCGCATCGGAATCGGCACGATGGAAAGGGATCGTGCAAGCAACCGGGTTTAGCCCGAACGAATGAGCTCGTGAGATGGGTAGAGCCCTTGCGAAACCCATGCTTCGTCATCGGCGAACGGATTGATGGGTATCGCTGGCGTTCTATCCATCCTCGGCGCTCTGCGCTGCGATGAGAGAGCGCATCGCTGGTGCTGCGCACACAATTCCCCGCGTTGCCCGACGGGCAAAACACGCCGCATGCAGGTCAAGGGTGGCGCTCCCAAATATTCTGATTGACCGAATTTATCTCTTCGGGGAAACCGCAAAGCATCCCGGCCCGCAAAAGGGCGTTTCGCGATCGTCACGATACGTGAGCCGGGATGCGATGGACGCGGCAGCGCCGGCGCGTGACGAGGTGGCAGGGCGGGCTACGCCTGTGAGCCATCGCGCTCTGCGCGAACGACCCGGCACGGTCACCGCGTTTCTTTTCGGCTTCGGTGGCGAGCACGCGCGAGCTTCCGGATGTCCGGGGAGGGACGTCCGCGGACGGCAAAAGCGTGTGGTCCTGACGCCCGGGGTCTGTGCGTCAAGGCTTGCGGTGATGTGCGGCCCGACCGGGTGCGCGCATCGATCATCTGCAAGGCGACGGGGGCAATAGTGCATCGCTCCCCGGGGAGAGCGCGCCATAAGCCGTAAAACCATTGCGCAGGGAAGGCCGGGATGTCCCGGCATCACCTGTGGGTCACCCCGCGTGCGTTTTTCGCGTGCGGACCCTGGGTGCCAGCCGGCGCCCGGCCTTCCCTGCGCCCTTTCTTCTCGATAAGGGCGAAACGAACAGCAAAACTCGGGCGCCTGCGCCGCGAGGCCGCGGATATGCGCGCGCCGCCAGCGACGCGCACGATGATCGGTGACGTTGCCGCGCCGCCCCCAACTTCATCTTGCGCTGCGGCAAAAAACTTGCACACTCGTCGCCACCGGGGAGCCACAGGGTGCTCTAGAAGCGGAGCCAGCCATGTCCCTCCAGACCGTACCATCCGAGGCCACCGATCTTCGCCCCAACCGCCCTGAGGACGTCCAGGCGCTGGAGGCGGATGCGCAGCTGCGCGACGACATCCGTCTGCTCGGGCGCATCCTGGGCGATACCGTGCGCGATCAGGAGGGCGCCGAATTGTTCGACCTGGTCGAGCGTATCAGGCAGACTTCGATCCGGTTTCATCGCGACGAGGACCGGTTGGCCCGCCGCGAGCTCGAGCAGATCCTCGACAGCATGTCGACCTCGGAGACCGTGCGGATCGTCCGCGCCTTCAGCTATTTCTCCCACCTCGCCAACATCGCCGAGGACCAGAACAACATCCGCCAGATGCGCGCCGGTAAGGGTGGCGGCTCCGGCGTGCTGGCCGAGACGCTCGCCCATGCCAGGGCGGCGGGCATCGGTGCCGATGCACTACGCAACTTCTTCAAGAGCGCGCTCGTCAGCCCGGTGCTGACCGCGCATCCGACCGAGGTCCGCCGCAAGAGCACCATGGACCGCGAGATGGAGGTCGCAGCCCTGCTCGACCGCCGCGAGCGCGTCGCGCTGACCGCCGATGAGGCCGCCGCCAGCGACGAGCAGCTCCGCCGCGAGGTGCTGACGCTGTGGCAGACCAATTTGCTGCGCCGGACCAAGCTCACGGTGCTCGACGAGGTCGCCAACGGCTTGTCGTTCTACGATTACACGTTCTTGCGCGAGGTGCCGCGGCTGGTCAACGCGCTGGAGGACCGGCTGGAGGAGGGCGGCGAGCAGGCAGCCGGCGAGCTCGCCTCCTTCCTGCGGATGGGAAGCTGGATCGGCGGCGACCGCGACGGCAATCCCTTCGTCACCGCCGACGTGATGCGCGGCACGCTGCGGCTGCAGTCGAGCCGCGTCATGCAGTTCTATCTCGAAGAGCTGCATGTGCTCGGCTCGGAGCTGTCGATCGCCGCGCATCTCGCCGACGTCTCCGAGGAGCTGCGCACGCTGGCCGAGCGCTCGCCCGATACATCGCCGCACCGGAGCGGCGAGCCCTATCGCCTCTCGGTGTCAGGCATCTATGCGCGGTTGACGGCCACGGCCGAAAAGCTCGACGTCGAGATCACGCGCCGGCCGGTGGGCAAGGGCGCGCCGTATGACAGCGTCAGGGAGCTCAAGGCCGATCTCGACGTGCTGCACCGCTCGCTGATCTCCAACAACGCCCGCGTCATCGCCCGCGGCCGGCTGCGGCTGCTGCGCCGCGCGGTGGACTGTTTTGGCTTCCATCTGGCGCGGCTCGATATCCGCCAGAACTCGGCGGTGCACGAGCGCACCATCGCCGAGCTGATGGACGCCGCCAATCCCGGCATGTCCTACCTCGCGCTCGGCGAGGAGGCGCGCATCTCGCTGCTCACCAACGAGCTGCGCTCAACGCGCTCGCTGGTGTCGCCGTTCGTCAAGTACAGCGACGAGACGATGGGCGAGCTCAATGTGTTCCATGCCGCCGCGGAGGCGCATGCGAAGTTCGGCCCGGACGCCATTCCCCAATGCATCATCTCGATGTGCAAGGGCATGTCCGACATGCTCGAGGTCGCGGTGCTGCTCAAGGAGGTCGGCCTCGTCCATCCCTCCGGGCGCAGCGCGATCAACGTCGTGCCGCTGTTCGAGACCATCGAGGATTTGCAGGCGTCATCCAGCATCATGGACCGCATGCTGTCGCTGCACGATTACCGACGGCTGGTGGACAGCCGCGGCAGCGCGCAGGAGGTCATGCTCGGCTATTCCGACTCGAACAAGGATGGCGGCTTCGTCACCTCGGGCTGGGAGCTCTACAAGGCCGAGATCGGCCTCGTCGACGTGTTCGAGCGCCACGGCGTGCGGCTGCGCCTGTTCCACGGTCGCGGCGGCTCGGTCGGCCGCGGCGGCGGTCCGAGCTATGATGCCATCATCGCCCAGCCCGGCGGCGCGGTGAACGGCCAGATCCGCATCACCGAGCAGGGCGAGATCATCTCGTCAAAGTATTCCAACGCCGAAGTTGGCCGCAACAATCTTGAAATCCTTGCCGCGGCGACGCTGGAAGCAAGCCTGTTGCATCCGCGCCAGAGCGCGCCGCGCCGCGAATACCTGACCGCGATGGACGAGCTTTCAAGTCTCGCCTTCAAGGCCTATCGCGGTCTCGTCTACGAGACCGACGGCTTCGTTGATTACTTCTGGGCATCAACCGTCATCAACGAGATCGCGACGCTCAACATCGGCAGCCGCCCGGCCTCGCGCAAGAAGACCCGGGCGATCGAAGACCTTCGTGCGATTCCCTGGGTGTTCTCCTGGGCGCAATGCCGCCTGATGCTGCCGGGGTGGTACGGTTTTGGCAGCGCGGTCGAGCAGTGGATCGCGGAGCATCCCGACAAGGGCATGCCGTTCCTCAAAGAGCTCTACCGGGAATGGCCGTTCTTCCGCATGCTGTTGTCGAACATGGACATGGTGCTTGCGAAAAGCTCGATCGCGATCGCCTCGCGCTATGCCGAGCTCGTGCCGGATGAAGCCCTGCGCGAAAAGATCTTCGGTCGCATCCGCCGCGAATGGCATTCCTGCATCGAGACGCTCTTGGACATCATGGGCCAGGACCGTCTGCTCCAGGGCAATCCGCTGCTGGAGCGCTCGGTGCGCCACCGCTTCCCCTATCTCGATCCGCTCAACCATGTGCAGGTCGAGCTGCTGAAAGAGCACCGCGCGCAGAACCCGGACGAGCAGGTGCTGCGCGGGATTCAGCTGACGATCAACGGGATTTCGGCGGGGTTGAGAAATACGGGTTGATGAGGGCGAGTAGCGAACAGATGCGTGTCCGAACCGTTCGCTACTCGCCACGCGCTTATTGGCTCAAGGCTTCATCGAACCCTGTGCACTCGTGTAGACAGCATAGAGCGAACTCGAGCCGCAGATGTACAGTCGATTTCGCTGCTGACCGCCGAAGCAGAGATTGGCGACCGTTTCCGGGAGGTGGATCTTGCCGAGCAATTCGCCCTCTGGAGTATAGCAGCGCACGCCGTCCTCGTTCGGATCGCCCCAGCCCACGGAGCACCAAACGCGCCCGGCCATGTCGGTTCGCATCCCGTCGGTAATGCTGGGCTTGGGCATCTCCGCAAACACCTTGCTGTTCGAGACCTTTCCGGACCCAATATCCACGTCGAACACCCGGATATGCGACGGATTGTCCGGTCCATCCGTGAAGCCCGTATCGATGACATAGAGCTTTTTCTCGTCGGGCGAGAAGGTAATGCCGTTGGGCTCAACGAAGTCATCGACGACAACTTTAATGTCACCAGATTTCGGATCGACCCGGTAGACGTTCTTCTTCTCCTGCTCGGGCTCGGCCTTGATGCCTTCATAGTAGCCGCCGATGCCATAGCCCGGATCGACGAACCAGATCGAACCATCGGACGCGACAGCCACGTCGTTCGGCGAGTTCAGCTTCTTGCCATTGTACTTGTCGGCGATGATCGTGATCGAGCCGTCGAGTTCGGTGCGGGTGACACGCCGACCGCTATGCTCACAAGTGATCAGGCGTCCTTCGCGATCGATGGTGTTGCCGTTCGAGTTCATCGACGGCTGGCGATAGACGCTAACGTGACCGTCGTCCTCCAAAAAACGCATGATGCGATTGTTGGGAATATCGCTGAAGAGCACGTAGCGCCCAGCCGGGAAGTAGACCGGACCCTCAGCCCACCGGAAGCCGGTTGCGACGCGCTCAACTGCCATGGTGCCGGCGAAGGCAGGGAATCCGGAGGGGCCGAACGATGGCGGTCCCCCTTTCTTGGCAGATTCGAGGTGGGAGTCCGGATAACGGCTGCCGGGCAGCGGTCCCAGGGGCAACGGCGCGGTTGCTCGCGTTGGCGCGCCGGTCTGGCCGAATGGTGCGACGGTTGCCGCCGAAGCGGCCTGTGCTCCCATGCTCGTTGCCGCAAGCGCCGCCGCTGCGCCCTTCAGGATGGTGCGGCGGTTGGGGTCGCCGGCGTTGTTTTCGCTTTGTGGAAAGGTCAGAGATCTTGCCATGATTTCCTCCCGGATTTGTTTGGAAGGAAACCATTCGCCCGCAATCGGGCGTAATGCGGGCGATCTCCGGCCGGACAATTGGAGATCGCAACGCAGCAATAGCTGGAATTCCGTCTAGACGGGATCCCACGGGAAGATGTCGGCGGAACGGTCGAGCTTGTAGAACGATCCCTTCAGCGCCGGCATGCCGTGTTCTCCGATCGATTGCGGCGTCCAGCCTTCGCTCCGATGCACCGAGCGCAGCGGACGGTTCTGGCTGAACAGGAACAGCTCGTTCATGCGCGCGCCAAAAATCTGCCCGGAGACGTCCTTGGCGGCATCGGAGAGCAGATAGGCGCAGATCGGCGCAATTTTCTCCGGTCCCATCTGCTTGATCTTCTCGACGCGCGCCTTCTCGGCATCGGTTTCGGTCGGGATGGTGCCGATCATGCGGGTCCATGCGAACGGCGAGACGCAGTTGGAGCGGACGTTGAAGCGGCCCATGTCGAGCGCGATCGACTTCGACAGGCCGACGATGCCGAGCTTGGCGGCGGCGTAGTTGGCTTGTCCAAAGTTGCCGATCAGGCCGGAAGTGGAGGTGAAGTGCACGAAGGAGCCAGACTCCTGCTCGCGAAACAGCCGCGCCGCGGCGTGCGAGACGTAGAACGAGCCCATCAAATGAACCTTGATGACGGCCTCGAACGCCTCCACGCTCATCTTGTGGAAGATCATGTCGCGCAAAATGCCGGCATTGTTGACGACGCCGTCGAGCCGGCCGAAATGATCGGTCGCGGTCTTCACGATCTTGCTGGCGGGGATGGCTTCGGCCACCGACTCGAAATTGGCGACCGCGGTGCCGCCGCGCTTCTTGATCTCCTCGACCACTTCCTCAGCGGGGGATGCGCTCGAACCGGCGCCGTCGGAGGCGCCACCGGGATCGTTGACCACGACCTTGGCGCCTTCCGCCGCGCAGAGCAGCGCGATCTCCCGCCCGATGCCGCGGCCTGCGCCGGTGACGATGATGACCTTGTCCTGCAGTGATTTTGTCATGTGGATTACCTCTCGTTCGTAAACACGATCGTGCCCGACGCGGCGAACATGCCGCCGACGCCATGGCACACCGAAATCTTGGCGTTGGCCACCTGCGCCGGCGCGATGCCGCGCATCTGGCGTACGCTCTCCTGGAGCGCGTACATGCCGTACATGCCCGAATGCATGTAGCTCAATCCGCCGCCATTGGTGTTGAGCGGAAGCTTAGCCCCCGGCCGCGTGTTGCCGTCGGCGATGAACTTGCCGGTTTCCTCGTGCGGCATGAAGCCGAGATCGCCGAGGCCGAACAGCGGCAGATGCGCGAAGGCGTCGTAGATCATGAGATGGTCGACGTCCTTGTGGGCGATGCCGGCCTCCCTGAACGCCAGCGGCCCCGCGGTCTTGAACGCGCGCGAGGAATTAAAAGTCTCCATCTGGCTGACCATCGGCGTCTCCACGCTTTCGCCGGTGCCCATGATGTAGACGGGCTTGCGCGGAAAGTCCTTGGCGCGATCAGCCGAGGTCAGGATCAGCGCGCCGCCGCCGTCGGTGACGAGGCAGCATTGCAGCAGGCGGAACGGATAGGCGATCATGCGCGAGTTGAGGACGTCTGCGACCGTGATCCGGTCCTTCATCATCGCGCGCGGATTCTTTGCCGCCCATTCCCGCTGCACCACCGCGACCGAGGCGAGCTGCTCGTGCGTGATGCCGTAGGTCTTCATGAAGCGCAGCACGGGAATCGGGAACATGCTCGGTGGCCCATAGACGCCGAACGGCTGTTCGAACTGGCCGTTGAGGCTGTCCGGCGCTGTCGAGCGCGGCGCCTTGCCGATCATCGACTTGCCGCTCTCGGCATGGGTGATCAGCACGGTCTTGCACAGGCCGGCCTCGATCGCCGCCGCGGCGTGGCGGACATGCAGCATGAAGGAGCAGCCGCCGACGGAGGTGCCGTCCACCCAGGTCGGCTTGATGCCGAGATAGTGGCAGACCTGCTGCGGTGTCTCGACCGCGGTGGCGAAGCCGTCGATGTCCGACAGCTTCAGCCCGGCGTCGGCAATGGCATTGAGCGCCGCGTCCGCGTGGAGCTGGAGCTGCGACATGTTGGGGATGACCCCGAGCTCGGTGGTCTCGGCGGCGCCGACGACGGCAACCTGGTTGCTGCGCATGGCCTATCCCTTCGCCGGACGGAACACGGGGAGGGTGATCTTGTCGTCGAGCGCCTCGAAGGCGACCTCGAGCTTCATGTCGAGTTCGAGCGCCTCCGGCGTCTGCGGGCAGTCGATGATGTTGCTCATCAGCCGCGGCCCCTCGTCGAGCTCGACCACCGCGATCGCGTAAGGCGGCGTGAAGCCGGGCGCGGCGGGACGGTGGTTGATCACGTAGCTGTAGAGAAAGCCTTTTCCGCTCGCCTTGAAGATGCTGACCTTGCGCGAGGCGCAGGAGGGGCAGAACGGGCGCGGCGGGAAATAGACATGCGCGCAGGCGTCGCAGCGCTGCAGGCGCAATTCGCCCGCCTTGGTGCCGTCCCAGAAATGCTGGGTCTCCGGCGTCGGTTTCGGTCGCGCGCGCTGCGGTTCGGCCATCTCGGAAGATCCTCCCAGAGCTTGGTTTGTCAGGGGCGGGTCTCAAGCCCGCCTGTTTCAATCTTGATGCGACAATCGACCATGGCGCGTCAACGGTCCAGCAATGCGCATGCATGCCATCATGCGCACAATGCTTGTGTCGAACTGAGGCGGCGCTATAGATTGCGCACGCAAATATTCCGTGAGACAGACATGCCCGATTTTCCGACGCTGGCGAAGCTCGCCGAAGACCTCGAAAGCGGTCGCACCACTTCCCGCAAGCTGGTCGAGGCTTGCATCGCCAGAATTGCCGATCCGGCCGGCGAGGGACAGCGTGCCTTCATCCATGTCGACAAGGAAGCCGCTCTCGCGGCGGCGGATGCGATGGACGGTTTGCGCAAGGTGAAGGCGGCGCCCTCGCGCTACGCCGGTATCCCGGTCTCGATCAAGGATCTCTTTGACATCAAGGGCCAGGTGACGCGCGCCGGCTCCCGCGCACTCGACGATTCCTCGCCGGCCGAGCAGGATGCCCCCACGGTGGCGCGGTTGCGCAAGGCTGGCTTCGTCGTGATCGGGCGCACCAACATGACCGAGTTTGCCTATTCCGGCATCGGCATCAATCCGCATTACGGCACGCCGAAGGGCGCCTGGAACCGGGCCGCAGGCCATGTGCCCGGCGGTTCGTCCTCGGGCGCCGCGGTGTCCGTGCTCGACGGCATGGCGCACGGCGCGCTCGGTACTGATACCGGCGGCTCCTGCCGCATTCCGGCGGCCTATAACGGCATCGTCGGCTACAAGCCGACGCAGCGCCGCGTGCCGCTCGACGGGGCTGTGCCGCTGTCGTTCTCGCTTGACAGCATCGGGCCGCTGGCCCGATCGGTCAGTTGCTGTGCCATACTCGACGCCGTGCTCGCGAACGAGCCGGTCGTTGCGCTGAAGCCTCGCCCGGTGAAGGGCATGCGGTTGGCGGTGCCGACCACGATCGCGCTCGACGACCTCGATGCGGGCGTGGCCAAGACGTTCGAACGCGCGCTCAAGAGCCTCGCCGATCATGGCGCGATCATCGAGCGCATCGCGATGGCCGAATTCCACGACATCGGCCCGATGAACGCCAAGGGCGGCTTTGCCGCTTCCGAAAGCTTCGCCTGGCACCGCTACCTCATCACGTCCAAGGGCGACGTCTACGATCCCCGCGTTTCCGTGCGCATCATGCGCGGCGAGGCGCAGAGCGCGGCCGACTACATCGATCTCCTCAACGAGCGCCGCTCGCTGATCGCCCGCGTCAATGCGCGCCTTGCGCCCTATGACGCGCTGGTGCTGCCGACCACCGCCAATACGCCGCCGAAGATCGCCGATCTCGCCGACGACAAGGCGTTCACCAGGGAAAACCTGCGCGCGTTGCGCAATTGCACCCTGATCAACATGATCGACGGCTGCGCCATCTCGCTGCCTGCGCATCGCGAGGGCGACGTTCCGGTCGGCCTGATGCTGGCGGGCGCGGGCGGATCGGACCGCCGTATCTTTGAACTTGCTGCCGGCATGGAGGCCGTAATTCGTGTTTGACCTGACTTTCACCGTCGACGCCCAGGACACCACAACGCCACTGACACTGGCGATCGACCAGATGGTCATCGCCGGCTGGACCGGCCGCGACGCGATCGCGCGCGACAAGCACATCACGGAGCTGGAGGCCATGGGCATTGCCCGGCCGGCCTCGACGCCGATCTACTATCGCGCCTCGGCACGGCGGCTGACCATGGAAGACCGCATCGAATGCACTGGCGGCGATTCCAGCGGCGAGGTCGAATTCGTGCTGATCGGCTGGCAGGGCCGCATGTTCGTCGGCTGCGGCTCCGACCACACCGATCGCAAGGTCGAGGCCTACAGCGTCACCGTGTCCAAGCAAATGTGCGACAAGCCGATCGCATCCACGCTGTGGGAGCTCGAAGACGTCATCGGCCATTGGGACAGGATGATTTTGCGCTCCTACGCCTTCATCAAGGGCGAGCGCGTGCTCTACCAGGAGGGCACGCTGGACGCGATGCTGCCGATCGCCGATCTCGTCGCGCGCGGCTTCGAAGGTGGGAAATTCCCCGACGGCTGCGCCATGTTCGGCGGCACGTTCGCGGCCAAGGGCGGCATCCGCCCCGCCGACCGCTTCGAGTTCGAGCTGGAAGACCCTGTGCTGAAGCGGACGATCAAGCACGGCTATGACGTGGTGACGCTGCCGGTGCTGGGGTGAGCTGCCTCCGCACCGTCATTGCGAGCGCCGTTCTCTCAGCGCGTCATTGCGAGGAGCCCTTGCGACGAAGCAATCCAGATTGGTTCCGCGGAGGATACTGGATTGGTTCGCTTTGCTCGCAATGACGGGGAGATAGTCGGAAATCGGGTGGCGGCGTCGGCGCCTGGTTGCGAGGATGAGTGCCATGACATCAACAGCGCGAAAATCAGCTCATTCGATCTCGGTCGACCTCGCCACCCACGTCGATACCCTCGACTGGCCACAAATCGCCGGCGATCTCGACGCCCAGGGCTGCGCCGTCCTGAAGGGTCTACTGACGCCGGAGCAATGCCGCGCCACGGCCGCGCTCTATCCTGACGACACGCACTTCCGCAGCCGCGTCATCATGGGCCGCCACGGCTTTGGCCGCGGCGAGTACAAATATTTCTCCTACCCGCTGCCCGATCTGATCGCGCAGTTGCGCCCGACGCTCTACGCGCATCTCCAGGGCGTCGCCAATCGCTGGAATGAGGCGATGGGGATCGACATTCGCTACCCCGCCGCGCATGCGGCGTTCCTGAAACGCTGCCACGAGGCGGGACAGGCGCGGCCGACGCCGCTGCTGCTGCAATACGAGGCTGGCGACTACAATTGCCTGCATCAGGATCTCTACGGCGAGCACGTGTTCCCGCTCCAGGTTGCGATCCTCTTGTCGGAGCCGGAACGCGACTTTACCGGCGGCGAGTTCGTGCTGACCGAGCAGCGTCCGCGCATGCAGTCCCGCGCCGAGGTGGTGCCACTGACGCAGGGCGATGCGGTCGCCTTTGCCGTGCATCACCGCCCGGTGCAGGGGACACGCGGCACCTACCGCGTTAATCTGCGCCATGGCGTCAGCCGGATTCGCTCCGGCCAGCGCCACACGCTGGGTGTGATCTTTCATGATGCCAAATGAGCACTGCGATTGACGGGTGATCTGTTCGAGACAGTCGCCGAGGCGCAGCCGTCACGCGAGGAGATCGCCGATGGCGCCGTTTTGCTGCGCGGATTCGTCAAGCCGATCGAGAGCGAGCTGATTGCAGCTGCACGCGCGATCGTGGCGCAGTCGCCGTTCCGGCGCATGACCACGCCCGGCGGCTATCAGATGTCGGTGGCCATGACCAATTGCGGCGAGCGCGGCTGGATCACCGATCACACCGGCTATCGTTATGATCCGATTGATCCGCGAACCGGTGCGCAGTGGCCCGCGATGCCGCCCGTGCTCCGCGATCTCGCCCGCCGTGCGGCGGAGCAGGGCAGTTTCAATGACTTCGCGCCCGATGCCTGTCTCGTCAATCGCTACGAACCGGGCACGCGGCTGTCGCTGCACCAGGACAAGGACGAGCTGGACTATTCGGCGCCGATCGTCTCGGTCTCGCTCGGGCTGCCCGCGACCTTCCTGTTCGGCGGCATGGCACGCAGCGACAAGCCGCGCCGGTTCCGGCTGGTCCATGGCGACGTCGTGGTCTGGGGCGGGACTAGCAGGCTCGCCTATCACGGCGTCGCCCCGCTCGCCGACGGCGAGCACGCGCTGCTCGGGCGTCAGCGGATCAATCTGACGTTCCGCAGGACGCGCTGATCTATCCCCTCATCCTGAGGAGTGCGCCTTCGCGCGCGTCTCGAAGGATGAAGGCCGAGCTGCGAGACCCGGGCCTCTATGGTTCGAGACGGCGCTCGCGCGCCCTCCTCACCATGAGGATCGTCATCACGGCTTCGGCGGGTGAATGAACGCCCAGGGGCTGACTTCCGAATCCCGCGTCACTTCCACCGAGATCAGATACGGCCCACTATGGGCGAGCGCCTTTTCGATCGCCGCCTTGAACTGATCCGGCGCGGTCACGCGCGCAGCAGCGGCGCCAAAGGACTCCGCGAGCTTGACGAAATCCGGATTGACCAGATCCGACGCCACCACGCGGCCGTCAAAACGTTCGCGCTGGTCGCGGCGGACATTGCCGTAAGCGTTGTTGTTGAACACCAGCGTCACCACGCCGATATTGAACTGCACGGCGGTGGCAAGCTCCTGCACGCCGAACATGAAGCCGCCGTCGCCGGTGATCGCCACCACCGGCTTGTCGGGATTGGCGACCTTGGCGCCGAGCGCAGTGGGGAAGCCCGAGCCGAGCGTGCCCTGGTAGCCTGAGGTGATGAAGGTGCGCGGCTCGTAGATTGGAAAGCCGTACCAGGGAGGCGAAGCCGAACTGTGACAGTTCGTCTGTCACAATCGCGTTCGCCGGCAGCACCTCGCGCAGGATGTTGAGATAGGCCATCTGCGGCTGGATGCGCTGGATTTCCTGTTGCGCGGTCGCAGTCGCCTCGCGGATCGCGGCGCGGCGGCCGGCGGTCTTGCTGTAGCCCGTCTTGCTGACGGCGGCAGCAAGATCGGCGGTCGCGGCTTTGGCGTCGGCGACGATGGCCGTGTCCGGGATGAAGCGCCGCATCTCGACGGGATCGATGTCGATGCGGATACTCTTCAGGCCATCGGGACGGAACGGCCAGCGCGACATGGTCGGCAGCTCCAGCCGCGAGCCGATGCCGATCATCAAATCGGTGTTCGGCCACAGCTTGTAGGCCGCGGCCATGGTGAGGCCGAGCTCATGCGCGTTGGAGACGATGCCGCGGCCGCTGCGGAAGGCGACGACGGGCGCATCGATCATCTCGGCGAGTTCAAGGATCTCCTCGCGCGCTTCGATCGCGCCGCTGCCGACGAAGATCATCGGCGCTTTGCTGGACTTGATCAGTGCGGCAGCCTGCTTGATCATATCAGGGTCGGGCTGCGGCGCGGGCAATGGCTTCAGCACCTGTGCCGCGGCAGTGTCCGCGCGTTGGGTGAAGACGTCCCAGGGCATTTCGACTGAGGCGGGTCCGCGCCGTCCGGACGTCATCTCCTGGAAGGCGCGCGCGACCGTGGTCGGCGCGTTACCGGGATATTCGATCCGGTCCGCCCATTTCACATAGGTGCGCAGCGTCGCGAGCTGGTCGGGCATCTCGTGCAGATGGCCGCGGCCCTTGCCCAAAAATTGCGTAGGGACCTGGCCGGTGACGCACAGCACCGGCTCGTTGCAGCCGAACGCCGTGAGCAGTGCCGCGCTGGCGTTAAGCACGCCGGGGCCGGGCACCACGCTGAACACGCCGGGCCTGCCGCTGGAGCGCGCGTAGCCGAACGCCATGTAGCCGCAGGCCTGTTCGTGCCGCGCTCCGATCACCTTGAGCTGGGCCTGGTGGAAGGCGTCGAACAGGCCGTAGACCTGAGCGCCGGGCAGGCCGAACACGGTGTCGACGCCATGGGCGACAAGGCCGCTTACGATCGCTTCGCCGCCGGTGAGGGTGGTCATTGCACCATTCCATTTCGATTATTGTTCAGGCTTCGTCGACGACGCCATTTCGCAAGCTGCCGATGCCCTCGGCTTCGACCTCGACGACATCGCCGGGCTTCAAATAGCGCGGCGGATCGAACCGCGCACCGGCGCCGGTCGGCGTGCCCGTGACGATGATATCGCCGGGAACGAGCGTTGCGAAGGTCGAGATATAGCTGATGAGGTAGCGGAACGGGAACATCAATCGGCTGGTGCGGTCATCCTGCCGCAGTTCGCCGTTGACATGCGTGGTGAGGCGGATGTCAACGATCTGCGATTCCTGCGTGTAGGGCACCAGCCACGGGCCGAGGCTGCCGCTGGAATCGAAGTTCTTGCCCTGCGTGACGTTGAACTTGGCATGGCGTAGCCAGTCCCGCACCGTGCCTTCGTTGCAGAGCGTGAGCGCGGCGATGTGATCGAGCGCGGAACTTTCGGGGATGTGCCGGCCGGCTTTGCCGATCACCAGCACGATCTCGCCCTCGTAGTCGAGCTGCGCTGAGGCGCGCGGGCGCACCAGCGGCGTGTCATGGCCCACGAACGAGCGCGGCGAGCGCATGAACATGCTCGGATATTTCGGCGCGTCCTGGCCGTCCTTGTACTCGGCGTTGCGGTCGGGATAGTTGACGCCGATGCAGATGATCTTTTCCGGCGCGGGCACCGGCGGCAGCCAAATGATGTCACCGAGCGCGTGATCGGGCGTGTGGCACGCGGCTTCTTCGGCGAGGCTCGCGAGCTTTCCTGCGGCGACCACCTCGCGCAGCGTCGGATAGTCTTTTGCGTGGCGCGCGGAGAGATCGACAATGCCGCCGTCGACGACTGCGCCGTAGTGGACAGCACCCTTGACGGAATAGGTGGCGAGGCGAGGAAGGGTCATTGCTTAATCCGCCACCAGCACGTCGGCCACGAATTTTGGCTCGCGCACGGCTTGCCCAGCGAACGGCGAACCCTGCTCGAACCAGGAGCGCGGGGCCGGCGCGCCCCACAGCGTCTGCCGGCGCGGATCGCGCAGCGACCAGCGCAGCGGCTCGTGGTCGTGATCGCCGGTGAAGTAGTCGCTGGTGTAGAGTTCGAGACGGTGTCCATCGGGGTCGCGGACGTAGAGGAAGAACGCATTCGAGATGCCGTGGCGGCCGGGACCGCGTTCGATGTTCTTCACGAAGCCTTGCGAGGCCATGACATCGCAGAGATGGATGATGTTCATCGCCGTTGGCGTCCAGTAGGCGAAGTGGTGCAACCGCGGGCCCTTGCCGTTGGTGATCGCAAAATCGTGGACATTGCCCTTGCGATGCATCCAGGCAGCCGCAATGCGCCCGTTCGGTCCGTCTTCCTCGGCCGTATTCGGTCAGGCGGAAGCCGAGCCGGGCATAGAATTCGACGGTGTCCTGCACTTCGGCTGCGAACACGTTGAAATGGTCGAGCCGCTGCGGATGGCATCCCCTGTAGAGGTCGTAGCGGCGGAGCAGATGTGGCCGCCGGTCCATCGAGGCATACAGCTCGATCTGGAAGCCGAAGGGATCGGTGAATTGCAGCGTGCGGCCCTGGAACGGCTGATCGACGAACGCGTAGCCAAGACCGTTCTCGGACAGGAACTTTGCGGCCTTGTCCAGATCCCCGTCATTGCCGACTTTGAAACCGAGCCGGTTGCAGGCGGGCACTGCCGCCTTGCGCAGCACCAGCGAGTGATGCTGATGCTCTTCCGAACCGCGCAGATACACGACCTTGTCGTCGGCGTCCTCGACATGCAGGCCGACGGTGGTCTCGTAGAACGCGCTGCTGAGCTTCAGATCGGTCACATCGAGGACGACGTGACTCGAACGGATGATGTTGAACGGCGGCTCGAAGATATGTTGCGGCACGGGCATTGCGTTTCCCCTCTCTAGATCCCGTCATTCCCCGTTCGCGCTCCGCGCGCCTGGGAATCGCGAGCGTTAGATTCCCAGCTTTTGAATCTTGTGTGTGCCCCGCGCCAGCGAGACGTGCTTGGTTTCCATGTAGAAGTCGAACGAGTAATCGCCGCCGTCGCGGCCGATGCCCGAGGCCTTCATGCCGCCGAACGGCGTCGGCAGATGCCGGACGTTTTCCGAGTTGAGCCAGATCATGCCGGCTTCGAGTGCATCAGCGACGCGCAGCGCCCGGCCGACGTCGTTGGTCCAGACATAGCCGGTCAGGCCATAGCGGATGTCGTTGGCGATCTCGATCGCGTCTGCTTCGTCCTTGAACGGCAGCACGGTCAGGAAGGGGCCGAACACCTCTTCCTGCGCCACTCGCATCTTGCCATGCGCGCCGGTCACCATCGTCGGCTCGACATAATGTCCGCCGCCCGGGCCGTCATAGGTCTTGCCGCCGACGGCAATCGTCGCGCCGTCCTGGCGTGCGACGTCGAAATAGGAGCACACCTTGGCCAAATGCCGCTCATGGATCAGCGGCCCGATCTCGGTTGCGGGATCGAGGGGATGACCGACCTTCAAGGCTTTTACGCGCGCGGTCAGCTTCTCGATGAATTTTTCGGCAATGCTGGCCTGGATCAGCAAGCGGCTCGACGAGGTGCAGCGCTCGCCGTTGAGCGAGTAGATCATGAACACGACAGCATCGAGCGCGCGATCGAGATCGGCGTCGTCGAACACGATCACGGGGTTCTTGCCGCCGAGCTCGAAATGCACGCGCTTCAAGGTCGGCGCGCCCTGAATCATGATCGCGGAGCCCGTCGCGCTTTCGCCGACGAAGCCGATCGCCTTGATGGCGGGATGCTCGGTCAGCGCCTTGCCGGCCTCTTCGCCAAAACCGTGCACGGTGTTGAGCACGCCGTCGGGAACGCCGGCTTCCTTGACGAGCTTTGCAAGAACAGCGGCCGTGACCGGCGACCACTCCGCCGGCTTGTGCACGACGGTGCAGCCTGCTGCGAGGGCAGGGGCGATCTTCCAGGTCGAGAGCATGAACGGCGTATTCCACGGCGTGATCACGCCGACCGGGCCGATCGGCACGCGCGTCGAGACGTTCCAATGCTCGTCGCTCGGCGTGTTCCGGCCGTCGCGCGCCTCGCCGCATCTGTCGGCAAAGAAGCGGAAATTTTCGGCGGCGCGGATCGCGGCCTTGGCCATGAAGCGAAAGGCCTGGCCGGTGTCGATGCATTCAAGCACGGCGATGTCGTCGGCATTGTCCTCGATGGCGTCGGCGACGCGATGCAGCAGTTTCTTCCGCATCGCCGGCCCCATGTCGCGCCAGGACTTGAAAGCGAGGGCGGCGGCGGTGGCGGCGCGTTCGATATCCTCGGCATTGCCGCGGGCGACGCTTGCGAGCGTCGCGCCATCGATCGGCGACTTGGTCTCAAACGTCTCGCCTGATATCGACGGCACGATCTTGCCGTCGATCATGTGACCGATACCGTCGGCACGCAGCGTCTTCAGCAGCGGCGCGACGCGGTCGCGGTTGGCCTGGAACACATCGGCTTTCGGCGTGAACTTATCCATGGGAGGCCTCCACTTTCAGGGCGTCGTGGATGTTGTTGCGTTTCCAGCTGGTGTCCTTGTCGTTGATCTGCATGTCGAACGACAAAGCGAATTTGCTGGCTGCAAAGACGGGATCGAGATGTCGGGAGAGCGCTTGGAAAACGTGCTCGCCGGCTGTCTTGCGTGTCTTGAGGTCGCGGCCTTCGCCGATGCGCAGCACCATGTCGAGAAAGCCGTAGTCCTGTCGGGCATCGGCGATCGCGTAATGCTCGCACCTGACAGCTCGGACGCGGATGCCGCCGAGCGGGAAGATGCCGGTCTCGACCGCCGCCTTGCGCACGATTTCGCAGACAGCGCCGATGTCGAGGCGGCTGTCGAGATTGGCCGAATATTCGATCGTGAAATGCGGCATCGCGGTTTCACTCCCTGTCTTTTTGTTCGCCTAAGCGAAGTAACAGCTGACCGAGCCGTAGGCGCCGTAATCGGCCTGAATTGTGTCGCCCTTGCGGGTCTCGATCGGACGGATGAAGGAGCCGGCGAGCACGACCTGTCCGGGCTCAAGCGCAAGGCCGAGCGGCGCGATCTTGTTGGCGAGCCAGGCGACTGCAGTCGCGGGATGATTGAGCACGCCGGCGGCAAGACCGGTTTCCTCGAGCTGGCCGTTCTTGAAACAGAGCGCGCCGACCCAACGCAAATCGGCGTCAAGCGGGCGGATCGGCCGTCCGCCGAGCACCATGCCGGCATTCGCTGCATTGTCGGCGATGGTGTCGAAGATTTTTCGCGTCGCCTTGGTCTTGGGATCGACGCGCTCGATCCGCGTATCCAGAATCTCCAGCGCCGGCACGACGAAGTCGGTGGCGTTGAGCACGTCGAACAGCGTGCAGTCGGGCCCCGCGAGGCGCTTGCTCATGACGAAGGCGAGCTCGGCTTCCACGCGGGTCGCGATGAAGCGCTCCGTCGGGACGAGACCACCGTCGGCAAAGAACATGTCGTCGAGCAGCACGCCTGAATCCGGCTCGTTGATGTCAAGCGCGCTTTGCATCGCTTTCGAGGTCAGGCCGATCTTGTGTCCCCTGACGATGCGCCCCTCGGCGATCTTGACCTCGATCCACGCCTTCTGAATCGCGTAGGCGTCAGCGATGGTGATGCCGGGAAAGTCCTGCGAGAGTTGCCGGATTTGCGTACGGGTCCTCTCCGCCTGGTGCAGACGGCTCGCGCAAGCTCGGATATCGTCGTTGGAAAGCGCCATTTGTGATCTTGCAAATCGTGGTGCCCAAAGATACTTAACATGTTAAGTGAATGCGTCAAACACAATTTGGCTTTGCTGCACTGCAAACATTTTGCGGTTGAAAGGGCATCATCTTGAAGAGACCGGCTGATCCAGCGGACGACGGCGCCGCCGCCCCGCGACAGGTGCCGATGCGCGACTTCTCGCGCTCGCTGCCGATGTCGCTGCTGCGGGCACGCGAGGCGGTGATGCGGCAATTCCGTCCCTCGTTGCGTGCGCATGGCCTGACCGAGCAGCAATGGCGCATCCTGCGCGCGCTCGCGGCGATCGATGCCGTTGAGGTCACGGAACTCGCGCGCACGGCGTTCCTGCTCGGACCGAGCCTGTCGCGCATCCTGCGCGATCTCGAGGCGCGCAATCTGATCGAGCGCAAGACTGCGAAGGCGGACCAGCGCCGCAGCATGGTCTCGATCTCGGAAAAGGGCGTGAAGCTGATGGCCTCGGTGGCACCGTCCTCCGAAGCGATCTATGCCGAGATCACGCGACGCTTCGGCGCGCGCAAGCTCGCCGAGTTGCAGGAGATGCTCGGACAATTGGAGTTGTGTCTCGCTTCCAGCGACGCGGGTGACGAGATCACTGACAATATGTGACGGCAAATTTGCATGATGACTTGTCTGCTCACGCATGACTGCCATTATTGCTTGTCCCTTAGGCAGGCCGAGCGAAGCGAAATCCGCAAAAAGCCCGTAAAAATCGCTCAGAATAGATAACCATCGCGGGTAGTCATCGCGGGACGAGAGATCTGCGCACTTAGCCGATGTTGGCGAATATCAATTTACTCGTATCGGCAGAATTCGTAACTAGCATCCGGCTCTGTATTCAGTGATAGAGCCAAGACAAGAAGGGCCGACAAGGATGCCCGGCCCCAGGGAGGAATGAATGAGACTGACGAGACGCGACTTCGCGACCGGAATTGCTGCCGGCATTGCCGCGCCCTACCTCATCAAAAGCGCAAATGCGCAAGGCGCCACCATCAAGATCGGCATGTGCGCGCCAGTCACGGGACCTGCCGCTGAATCCGGCGGTTACGCCATCAAGGGCGCCAAGCTTGCGCTCGAAGCCGTCAACAAGGCCGGCGGCATCCTGGGCAAGCAGGGCGAATTGATCGTCGAGGATGATCAGACCACCAATCCCGGCATCGTGCTCGCCTTCTCCAAGCTCGCCTCTCAACCTGACATCGTCGGGTTCCTCGGTTCGATCCGTTCGACTCAGGTCCATGCGATGGCACCCGACGTCATCAAGCTCGGAAAGCCTGTGATGATCGGCGGCACCGATCCGAAACTCACCCATATGGGCAATCAGTGGCTGTTCCGCTTCCGTCCCAATGACAGTTATTCCGGCCGCGTCATCGCCGAATTCGGCGTCAACACGCTGGGTAAGAAGAAGTGGGCCGTGCTGCATTCGACCGACGCGTTCGGCACCGCCGGCGGCAACGCGCTCACCGGTGCGCTCGAGAAGCTTGGCTGCACGACTTTCGATCAGGGCTATGCCAACCAGAGCCAGGACTTTACGCCGGTCGTGCTCGCGATCAAGCAGTCCGGCGCCGACATTCTCGGCTCCTACTTCACCTTCGAGAACGATCTCGGCATCTTCGCCCGCCAGCTCCGTCAGCTCGGCGTGAACATCCCCTGGGTCGGCTCCCCCTCGATCGTCAACATTACTGCTTTGAAGCTCGCAGGTCCCGCGCTCCACAACACCTATGGCGTTGCCGACTACGCGGAAAATTCCAGCGAAGGCTCGAAGGCGTTCGGCAAGATCTACCGCGATTCCGTCAAGGTCGCGCCTGACAACCAGAGCTCCTGGACTTTCGATGCAATCAACGTCTTGTCGGCGGGCATCAACAAGGCCGGCTCGACCGATCCCGGCAAGATTCGCGAAGCCATCCTCGGGATCAAGAAGTTCCCGGGCGCCGAGGGCGAATACAATTTCGACCAGAACGGCGATGGGCTTCACGGCTACAACATCGTGAAGAACGAGAAGGGCGCCATCGTCTTCGACAAGCACATCGAGTTCAACGACTGACGTTCACGTGACCTCCCCGATGATCATCGGGGAGGTCGGAACGTTTTTCGGCGAACGCATTCGACCTCCAACAGAACGCTTGTCATGGATCTCGCCCTACAACTGCTCTTTACCGGGATCGGGATCGGCGCCGTCTACGCGCTCGTCGCGCTCGGCTTCGTGCTGATCTTCCGTGCCACCAATGTGGTGAATTTTGCCCAAGGCGAATTCTCCATGGTCGCGGCCTATCTGATGGTCGTCGCGGTCGAGGCCGGTCTGCCCTATTGGGCGGCCTTCATCGTCGCGCTCCTCGGCATGGCGCTGGTCGGCGTCGTCTTCAATCTCGGCGTCTATTATCCGCTGCGCCACCGTACCTATCTGCCTGTGATCATCGCCACCATCGGCGCCTCGATCCTGCTCGCCAATTCCGTGCTCGCGATCTACGGCCCGCAGCCGCAGGTGCTGGAAGGCTGGTTCGAAACGCCCGGCATCCAGGTCGGTCCGGTCTATCTCGACAGCCAGTATCTCCTGATCATCGGCGTCACCATCTGCCTCGTGATCTTCAATTTCTGGTTCTTCGAGAAGACGCTGCTCGGCAAGAAATTGCAGGCGACCTCGCAGGACAAGGAAATGGCCTCGCTGCTCGGCATTTCCGTCTCCACCATGATCATGATCACCTTCATCTATTCGGCGGTGCTCGGCGGCCTTGCCGGCATCCTCGTCGCGCCCGTGCTGTTCGTCTCGATCCAGATGGGCTCGACGATCGCGCTGAAGGCGTTTGCGGCAACTATCATCGGCGGCTTCGGTGACGTCGCCGGCGCCATCATCGGCGGGCTCGCGCTCGGCGTGATCGAGACGTTTGGCGCAGCCTATATCTCGGTGCCGTACAAGGACGGCTTCGCCTTCCTCGTCCTGATCGCCTTCCTGATCTTCCGGCCGCAGGGCATCTTCGGCGAACGCGTGGCGGAGAAGGCATGAGCGCCCCCAGCGACAACATGCCGATTCCGGCGCCCGCCATTCACTCGAAGCCGCTGCTGATCCGGCACCTGCCATATTTCATCGGTGCGGCGATCCTGGTCGCGCTCGCGGCCAACATGCGCTTCGACGGATACGTTCACAACATCCTGCTCCAGGCCACCACGTTCGCGATCGCGGTGTTCGGGCTGTCGGTCGTGCTCGGCCTGTGCGGTCAGATCAATCTGGCGCAGGCCGCGTTCTTCGGGCTCGGCGCCTATGCGGTCGGCATCGGGACGACGGATCTGCATGTCAGCTTCTGGCTCTGCCTCGTCGGCGGATGCGTGATCTCGCTGCTGGCCGGCGCCTTCCTGGGCATGTCGACCTTGCGGCTTGGCGGGCACTACCTCGCCATGGTGACGATCTCGTTCCAGCAGATCGTTACGCTGGTCATGATCAACGCGATCTGGCTGACGCATGGTCCCGACGGCGTCTCCAACATCGGGCGTCCCGACCTGTTCCAGTCGTCGCAGAGCTATCTCGCCTTCTGCGTCGCGATGCTGGCGATTGTCGGCTATCTCGTCTGGCATCTCTCCGACACCAAGCTCGGGCGCGCCATGCGAGCGGTGCGCGACAACGAGCTTGCGGCCGGCGTCAACGGCATCGACGTCTTCCGCACCAAGATCTACGCGTTCGCGCTCTGCGCCCTTCTCGGCGGGCTTGCGGGCGGTTTGTTCGCCGGCGGCTTCGCCTATGTCAGCCCAGATCAGTTCTCCTTCGCGGAATCGATCGTGTTCCTGACCATGTCGCTGCTCGGCGGCGTGGCCTCGCCGATCGGCTCGGCGATCGGCACCGGTTTGCTCATCCTGATCCCGGAGTGGCTGCGCTTCCTCAAGAGCGTGCCGGGCCTTTATCTCGCGATCTACGGCCTGTTCGTGATCCTGATCATCCGCTTCATGCCCGACGGCATCTGGGGTTTTGTCGCGGATGCCTTCGCTCGCTGGCGCGCCAAGCTCGCGGCGCCCCCGGTAGCAGGTGCCTTGCAGTTGAAGCCGGCAATGACCGGCGGCGATACCGTGCTGGAAGTCACCGGTCTCTCGAAATATTTCGGCGGCCTCAAGGCCGTCGACGGTGTCGACATCGCCGTGAAGCGCGGCGGCGTGCATGCGCTGATCGGGCCGAACGGTTCGGGCAAGACCACCACGCTCAACGTGCTTTCGGGCCTCTATGTGGCCACGGCGGGCAAGATCGTGCTCGACGGCACCGACATCACCAACATGCCGCCGCATCAGCGCACGGCGTCAGGTCTCGGGCGCACGTTCCAGAACATCCGCCTGTTCCGTTCGATGACGGCGCTGGAGAACGTCGAGATCGGCGGGGAGCGGCCCGGCAACACCATGGTCGGGAAGGGCGACGACGCCCTCACCGAGCGCGCGATGGAGGCATTGACCTTCGTCGGCCTCGGCAACCGCGCCAACGAGCTGATATCGAGCTTCTCCTATGGCCATCAGCGCCTGATCGAGATCGCACGCGCACTGGCCTCGAACCCGACGCTCTTGCTGCTCGACGAACCCGCGGCCGGGCTGAACTCGACCGAGAAGCTCGAGCTGCACGAGCTGCTCAAGCGCATCGCCGCCCAGGGGCTGACCATCCTGATCATCGATCACGACATGACGCTGGTCTCGGAAGCAGCCCAGCACATCACCGTGCTCAACTTCGGACGCCGCATCGCGGACGGCGAATCCATGGCCGTGCTGCGTCATCCCGACGTCGTCTCCGCCTATCTCGGGAGCGAATGATGCCGTTGCTCGAAATCCGCAATCTGGTGGTGCGCTACGGCGAGATCGAAGCGCTGCGCGGCGTCACGTGCGCCGTGGAGGAGGGGCAGGTCGTGACCTTGCTCGGGGCCAATGGTGCCGGCAAGTCGACGACGCTGCGCGCGATCTCGGGGCTCGCGAAACCAACTTCGGGCGACATCCTGTACGATGGCAAATCGATCGCAGGCCTCGGCCCGGAAGCCATCGTCCGCATGGGTATCTCGCACGTGCCGGAAGGCCGCCGCGTGTTCCCGGGTCTGACTGTGAAAGAGAACATCATGCTCGGTGCGTCCAATCGCCGGGCAGCGACTTCGGAGATATCGCGCGAGGCGGATGCGATGTTCGATCTGTTTCCGGACATCCGGAAATTCACCAATGCGCTGGGTTGGACGCTGTCCGGCGGCCAGTTGCAGATGGTGGCTGTCGCGCGCGGACTGATGGCCAAGCCGCGGCTGCTGCTGCTGGACGAGCCTTCGCTCGGTCTTGCGCCTGTCATCGTGCAGGCCGTGTTCAAGATCATTTCCGAGATCCGGCGCAACACGACAGTCTTGCTCGTCGAACAGAATGCGCGCATGGGGCTGTCGGTGGCTGATTACGGCTACGTTCTCGAGACCGGCCGTATCGTGCTCGGCGGCAAACCCGACGAGCTGTGGGGCAACGAAGCCATCCGTGCCGCCTATCTCGGCGGCCATGCCAAGGTGAGTGCTTAGGGCATGATCCGGAAAAGTGTGCAGCGGTTTTCCGAAAAGATCATGCCCAGACAATAACCGGGAGGTCAATTCATGGTCACGATCCAGGTCCAGAACCTCATCGATTTCGTCGGCGAGGTATTCGGCCACGCGGAGTCCTCTCCGGAGGAGGCGAGGCGGATTGCGACCTATCTGACCACGGCCAATCTCACCGGCCATGACAGCCATGGCGTCATCCGCGTGCCCGTCTACATCCGCTGGAAGAAGACGGGCTTTGTGGTCCCGAACCAGAACGCCGAAATCGTGCTCGATACGCCCTCGCTCGCGGTGGTCGACGGCAAGTTCGGCTACGGCCAGACCGTGACTCCGCAGGCGGTCAGGATCGGCATCGAGAAATGCAAGAAGGCGGGGCTCGCCGCGGTCGCGTTGCGCAATGCCGGCCATATCGGCCGCGTCGGCGACTGGGCCGAGATGGCCGCCGCCGAAGGGCTGATCTCGGTGCATTTCGTCAATGCCGCGGGCTCGCTGCTGGTGGCGCCGTTCGGCGGCGTTGAGAAACGGCTCTCCACTGCGCCTTACTGCGTCGGCATCCCGCGCGAGGGCCAGGACCCGATCGTGCTCGATTTTGCGACCTCGGTCGTGGCGGAGGGGAAGGTGCTGGTCGCGAGCCGCGGCGGCAAGAAGCTGCCCAAGGGCGCGCTGGTCGATGCCGACGGCAGCCTCAGCGAGGACCCCGCTGTGCTCTACGGCCACTATACGCCGGAAGGTCCGCGCGATCACACCAAGGGTACCGGGGCGATCCGCGCCTTCGGCGAGCACAAGGGCTCGGGGCTTGCCTTCATGTGCGAGCTGCTCGGCGGCGCGCTGACCGGAACCGGGGCCACTTCCGGCGGTCGCCGCTTCGCCAACGGCATGCTGGCGTTTTACGTCGATCCGAAAGTGGTCGATACCTCCCATGTCTTCGACGCAGAGGTGTCGCGCTATGCCGAGTTTATCCGTGCCACCAAGCCGGTGGCCGGGGTCGAGCAGGTGCTGATTCCCGGCGATCCCGAGCGGAAAACCCGGGCTGAGCGGACCCGAAACGGCATCCCCTTGCCGGATGACACTTGGGCGGCAATAGTGAACACCGCCCGCGAGGGTCGGCGTCAGCGAAGTCAGCATCCAGCGGGCAACCGCATAGGTCTTGCGTCATTGCGAGCGTAGCGCGGCGCCCCGGTTCGCGGTAACAGCAGATTGTGCTGTCGCGACGCTCGTCATGGTGACGAAGGTCCAAATAACACGGTCCAAATAAACACGATCAGAACAACAAAGAAGGAAGGCAACGTGGCTAACAAGGTCAAGGAAATCTGGAAGTCGGGCAAGGCCGTGGTCAACGCGTGGCTCGCGATTCCCTCCGGCTTCTCGGCCGAGATGGTCGCGCAATGCGGCTTCGACAGCGTCACCGTCGACATGCAGCACGGCGTGCAGGATTATCTGTCGATGGTGCAGTGCTTCCAGGCGATGGACAAGCATCCGGTCACGCCGATGGTCCGCGTGCCATGGAACGAGCCCGGCATCATCGGCAAGGTGCTCGACGGCGGCGCCTATGGCGTGATCTGCCCGATGGTCAATACGCCGCAGGAAGCCAGAAACCTCGTTTCCTATGCCAAATATCCGCCGAAGGGTGTGCGCTCGAACGGCCCGATCCGTGCCGGCATGTACGGCACCGCGGGCTCCTATCAGAAGACAGCCAACGACGACATTGTCCTGCTGCCGATGATGGAGACCAGGACCGCGGTCGAGAACATGGAAGCGATCTTCGACGTCGAAGGCATCGATGGTGTCTATATCGGCCCGTCCGATCTCGGCTTCTCCTACGGCCTCGAGCCCAAGCTCGATCGCACCGAGCCGGAGATCCTCGCGATCTATGAGAAGATCATCAAGGAGTGCGGCAAGCGCGGCCTCAACCCGGGCATCCATTGCAGCGGTGCGGAAGGTGCCGCGCGCGCTGTCAACATGGGCTTCAAGCTGGTGACGCTCTCGAACGAGGTCGGCCTGATGACCACCTACGCCAAGATGCAGGTCAACGCGACCCGCAAGGATTCGTCCGGCAAGGCGTGAGCTCTCTGTGTCCCGGACGCGGTGCGGCGCGCAGTGCCGCTCCGCAGAGCCGGGATCCAGTCGCTTGCGAGAGACACGACAAATTGGCCCTGGACGCTGCGCATTGCTTTCGCGCTTCGCAGCGTCCGGGGCACGATAGTTGCGATATAGGAGACTCCCATGACCATCAGCCCCGTCATTCGCCTGCATCCCGATGATGGCGTGCTGATCGCGCGCGCAAGCTTGCCGCCGGGCACATTGGTGGCCGACGGCGTGACCACGGTCGAGCGGATTCCTTCCGGCCACAAGGTCGCGATCAAGCCGATCGCCGTTGGCGAGGCGGTCATTCGCTACGGCCAGATCATCGGCTTTGCGACCACGCCGATCGCGCCGGGCCAGCATGTGCACGTGCAGAACTGCGGCATGGGCGACTTTGCCAAGGACTATGCCTATTGCGTCGACGTCAAGCCGACGCCGAATTTCGACCTGCCGGCGACCTTCGAAGGCATTCGCCGCCCGGACGGGCGCGTTGCCACGCGCAACTATATCGGCATCCTCACCTCGGTGAATTGCAGTGCGCATGTCGCGAGCCTCGTTGCCGACGTCTTCAAGAAGAATCCGTTCACCGGCGACAATCCGCTGGCCGATTTCCCCAATGTCGACGGCGTGGTCGCGCTGACTCACAAGACCGGCTGCGGCATGACGCAGAACGAGCCGCTGGCGCTGCTCCGCCGTACGCTCGGCGGTTACGCGCGGCATGTGAACTTCTCTCATGTGATCGTGCTCGGCCTCGGCTGCGAGGTGAACCAGATCGGCGGCCTGATGGAAGAGCAGAAGCTCGCCGGCCGCCTCCGCGCGATGGACATCCAGGAGGTTGGCGGCACCCGCAAGACGGTGGAAGCCGGCATCGCCTTCGTGCGCGAGGCACTCGCGGATTCCAACAAGGTCAAGCGCGAGAGCGTCGCCGTGAGCGAATTGACTGTGGCGCTGCAATGCGGCGGCTCGGACGGCTATTCCGGTGTGTCCGCCAATCCGGCGCTGGGTGCGGCCAGCGATCTGATCGTGCGTCACGGCGGCACCGTGATCCTGTCGGAGACGCCGGAGACCTATGGCGCCGAACATCTGCTCACGCGCCGTGCCGTCAGCCGCGAGGTCGGCGAGAAGCTGGTCGATCTTATGCGCTGGTGGGACGAATATACCGAGCGCGAAGGCGCCGAGATGAACGCCAATCCGAGCCCCGGCAACAAGGCCGGCGGCCTCACCACCATTTTGGAGAAGTCGCTCGGCGCGATGGCGAAGGCGGGCACCACCAATCTCGTGGAGGTGCTGCGCTACGCTGAGCCCGTCACCAAAAAGGGTTTCGTGTTCATGGATACGCCCGGCTACGATCCGGTCGCTGCGACCGGGCAGGTGGCAGGCGGCGCCAATCTGGTCTGCTTTACCACGGGCCGCGGCAGTGTGTTCGGCTGCAAGCCGGCGCCCTCGATCAAGCTCGCCACCAACACGCCCATGTACAAGCGCATGGAAGAGGACATGGACGTCAATTGCGGCACCATCCTCGAAGGCGAGGAGAGCGTCCAGCAATGCGGCCAGCGCATCTTCGAGCTCATCCTGAAGACGGCGTCGGGACAGCCGACCAAGAGCGAGAGCTTCGATTTCGGCGGCGCCGAGTTCGCGCCCTGGGTGCTCGGCGCGACGATGTAGGCGCGCTCAGCGCACCTCGCTGCGCAAATATGCAGGACGATCAGCGCCGGTAGACAATCCTACGGAGCGTCACTTGATCGCGCGGGTTCTCGCGGTCACGCGTGATTAATAATTCTTGCCGTATTCCGATAACGATGCGGGAGAATCCTTCGGGGCGGTGCCCTCACAATCAAGTAGCCGCGCCTTGCGTCATCGGCGACAACACAAGCTGAAGCTCTGAAGTCACTTCGACCCTGTCAGGGCGCTTGTCCGAATGGGACAAGCCTCCCCCCGCGTTGGAAGGTGCCAGCCATATATGATTTCGTGCTTGTTCTTCTGCTGCATTCCCATTTAAAGTTGTGCCATTTCGATGTATGGTCGATTGATGCGGTTTCCTCACAAAGCCAGATACTCGGCCTTACAATTGGTGCTTGGCGTCTTTGCGTTCGCAGCAAATTCTCTGGTGCATGCCGACGCTGCAACTGTCCAAACATCGAAGAATCCCAATTGTGCGTTCAGTCTGGAAGGCCCGATCGTTAGTGGGGATTCCGCCGCCCTGCTTGCGCTGATCTCCACCAGTCGACTGGACTCCCTGGACGAGCGCACCACCTCAATCTGCTTGAGATCGAACGGCGGCTCGTATGCCGAGGGGCTCAAGATTTCCGAATTGCTATTTAGTCGTGGCATGTCGACGGTCATTGAAGACGGCTCAGAATGTTATTCTGCCTGCGCCATCATCTTCATGGCTGGCGTCACTTCGGACCAGGAGATACCATATCGTAAACTCAGCGTCGGAGGCTCGCTAGGATTTCATGCGCCTTATTTGAACCTGCCAGAGGCAAGCTATTCAAAGGCTGAGGTAGATAGCACCGCCCAGCGTATGCGAGCAGCGATTCTCGCCCTGATGCAGTTGTCTTCCAAGAAGACGAAGCTGCATGGAGGTGACTTCATAAAAAGAGCCTTCTCTCCAGAATCTTGGAAAAGGGGCCGCAGGAGGTTTTCTTCGTCAAATCCGTTTATGACGCTGCCCGTTGGGATATCGAACTTTACGATGCAGACAGATATTTTAGAAAGCCGAGCAACATAGAGAGTGTAAAAAACGTTTGCCTCAATTTTCTCTCGTCCAACATGGACGAGGATAAACCACTAAGCCTCGATTTGGTGCTGAAGGTCGAGAAGTTTTCGTCCAAGTTCAACAAAGACGATTCACGAATTCTAGCCAAGAACGCTAAGACCAACGATTTGGTTTGCGAGCTTTATCCGAGAGTTCTCCCAAAGAATAATTATGTAAGCTTTTATTTGTGCTCTTATGATTATTGGTCATCCAAAAGCTTTGGCGACTGTCGAGGATACCTTTCCGCGCCCTGGATTCTGGTCGGAAAGTTTGCGCCGGGATTTTTTTCATATGATCCCAACACGTCGCTTACTAGGTTTCGATGATGTCGTACGAGTCGCAAAGAAGACTAAGGTGGCGGTCCTATTGCTCTCCCTGTTGACAGGGTGCGTCACGACCGAAAGCGAGAAAGACCAACAACGGGCCAATGCGAGCCAGGCAGCAGAATGTATCAATCGCGAAGCCAGCTTGATTGCGCCAACGGCTCTCGACCTCGAGACTGCTTCTTTAGCCGTCATCGGCAAATGTAG
This sequence comes from Bradyrhizobium sp. LB13.1, assembly GCF_054056815.1. Lineage (NCBI taxonomy): Bacteria > Pseudomonadati > Pseudomonadota > Alphaproteobacteria > Hyphomicrobiales > Nitrobacteraceae > Bradyrhizobium > Bradyrhizobium sp. LB13.1. The sequence goes on from NZ_JBSRYQ010000001.1 coordinate 3,032,208, forward strand.
CTATTTCACAAACTTCATGAGGCGCGATATGCTTGCGCGCTATCCGGGGCACCGCGACTATATCGAGCCGAGACTTCGCGAGGTTGACGAGATTTATATGGCGCAAGCTCGTCTAGCCGTAGCGAGAGCCAGAGCGTCGAGGTCACAATAGCACGCATCATCGGACGGAAGTTCGGATGGAAGTAATGCCGATTGTCGTCTGCGCCGTATAACGGCGAGACGGGTCAGGAATCTCTCTCCGCATATACAGCTCCGATGCGTGCGGGGAAATGCCGCTCATCCGGCGCTTCGCGCCGCTTTCCCCACAAGGGAAGAATGGAAGCGGACCAGACGACGCTCCTCAAGCGGGCGCCCCGCACCTTGCATAGGCACGGTCTGCCCGTTGTTCATGCTTGATCGAGGTCACCAGCGGTGTTCTGCTCAAAAAAGCTGCTGGAGCACCGCACCCCGTGTCGATCTACGTCGCATTACACCACGTCACCCACTACAAATACGATCGCCCGATCGATCTCGGCCCGCAGACCATTCGCCTGCGGCCGGCGCCGCACACACGCACGCCGGTCCTGAGCTATTCGCTCAAGGTCACCCCCGCCAATCACTTCGTGAATTGGCAGCAGGATCCGCAGGGAAATTGGCTGGCGCGCTACGTCTTCCCAGAGAAGGCGACGGAGCTGAAGATCGAGGTTGATTTCACGGCGCAGATGACCGTGGTCAATCCGTTCGACTTCTTCGTCGAGCCCTATGCCGACAGCTTTCCGTTCGAATATACTCAGGATCTGAAGACAGAGCTCGCGCCTTATCTCGAGACGATCAAGCCCGATCGCCTGTTCGCGAAATATCTCGATACCATCCCGCACGAAGCTCCGAACACGGTCAACTTCCTGGTCGATCTCAACAGGGAACTGCGGGAGAAGATTCGCTACGTCATTCGCATGGAGGCGGGCGTGCAGACGCCCGAAGAGACGCTCACCTCCTGCGCCGGCTCGTGCCGCGACTCCGCCTGGCTTTTGATCCAGACTTTCCGTCATCTCGGTCTCGCCGCCCGTTTCGTCTCCGGCTATCTGATCCAGGTCCGTCCCGACATCGATCCGATCGAGGGGCCGCCGGAGGTCGAGAATGATTTCACGGACCTGCACGCCTGGGCCGAGGTCTATCTACCGGGCGCGGGCTGGATCGGATTCGACGCGACCTCGGGCATGCTGGCGGGCGAGGGGCACATCCCGGTTGCCGCCACGCCGCACTACCGCTCGGCGGCGCCGCTCTCCGGCGGTGCCGGCTTCGCCGAGGTCGAGTTCGCCTTCGACATGAGCGTCCGGCGCATCCGCGAGGCGCCGCGCATCACAAAGCCGTTCTCCGACGAATCCTGGACGCGGCTCAACGATCTCGGCGAGCGGGTCGACGGAGATCTCGCTGCGCAGGACGTCCGGCTCACCATGGGCGGCGAGCCGACCTTCGTCTCCGTCGATGACCTCGAAGCGGCCGAATGGAACATTGACGCCGTCGGTCCGACCAAGCGCGCGCTGGCGGACGATCTGATCCGCCGCCTCCGCACCCGCTTTGCGCCGGGCGGCCTGCTGCATTACGGCGAAGGGAAATGGTATCCCGGAGAGAGCCTGCCGCGCTGGGCCTTTGGTCTCTACTGGCGTAAGGACGGCGTGCCGATCTGGAAGAATGCCGACCTCATCGCCACCGTCGGGACGCCGCGGCGTGCCGAGGCCAAGGACGCCGAAGGCCTTTATCGAGGGCACGGCGGCACGGCTCGGCCTAAATGCCGGCTACATCATGCCGGCCTATGAAGATCCCGCCTACTGGTTGCAGAAGGAGGGGGAGCTTCCCGTCAACGTCGATCCTTCCGACTCCAAGCTGTCCGATCCGGAAGAGCGCGCGCGTATGGCGCGGGTGTTCGACGAGGGGCTCGATACGCCAAAGGGCTTCGTGCTGCCGGTACAGCGCTGGAACGCGGAAGCGCCGCGCTGGCGCAGCGAGCGCTGGAGTCTGCGTCGCAACCATCTGTTCCTGATGCCCGGCGATTCCCCGCTCGGCCTGCGGTTGCCGCTCAAGGCGCTCGAATATGTTCCGCCCGATCGCTATCCCTATATCGTCGAACAGGACCCGATAGAGACGCGGGCCAAGCTGCCGGTGTTCGGCCGCATGCCGCGCCCGCAATCTGCGGCGCCGCAGCTCGCGCCGGAAAGTCTCGACAAATCGGAGCCGGTCCGCACCGCGATGTCGATCGAAGTCCGCGACGGCGTGCTCTGCGCCTTCATGCCGCCGGTCGAGCGCATCGAGGATTATCTCGAGCTGATCGCAGCCCTCGAAGCGACCGCCGAGGAGATGCAGCTCCAGGTCCATGTCGAAGGTTATCCGCCGCCGTTCGATCCGCGCATCGACGTCATCAAGGTGACGCCTGACCCCGGCGTGATCGAAGTCAACGTCCAACCGGCAAAGAACTGGCGTGAGGCGGTCGACATCACCGTCGGGCTTTATGAGGATGCCGCCAAGATTCGTCTCGGCGCCAATCGCTTCCTCGTCGACGGCCGCCACACCGGCACCGGCGGTGGCAATCATGTCGTGCTCGGCGGCTCCTCACCGCAGGACTCGCCGTTCCTGCGCCGGCCGGATCTACTGAAAAGTCTGGTGCTGTACTGGCAGCGTCATCCGTCGCTGTCCTATTTCTTTTCCGGCCTGTTCATCGGCCCGACCAGCCAGGCGCCGCGCATCGACGAAGCCCGCCACGATAGCATTTACGAGCTCGAGGTCGCGCTCTCGCACGTTCCGCCGCCGGGCTGTCAGGCGCCGCTGTGGCTGGTGGACCGCCTGTTCCGGCATCTCCTCGTCGACATCACCGGCAACACCCATCGCGCCGAGATCTGCATCGACAAGCTCTATTCGCCGGATGGACCGACCGGCCGGCTCGGCCTCGTCGAATTTCGCGCGCTCGAAATGCCGCCCGATCCGCGCATGTCGCTGGCGCAGCAGTTGCTGATCCGCGCGCTGATCGCAAAACTCTGGCGCGAGCCGCAGGCCGGCAAGTTCGTGCGCTGGGGCACCGCGCTGCACGATCGCTTCATGCTGCCGCACTTCATCTGGGAAGATTTCCTCGAAGTGCTCAGCGAGCTGAAGCAGTTCGGTTATCCGTTCGAGCCGGAATGGTATCTGGCCCAACTCGAATTCCGCTTTCCCGCCTTCGGCCGCGTCCATCATGGCGGCGTGACGCTGGAATTGCGGCAGGGCGCTGGAGCCCTGGCACGTGCTCGGCGAGGAGGGCTCGGCCGGCGGCACCGTGCGCTATGTCGACTCATCGGTCGAGCGGCTCCAGGTGAAGGCCGAGGGTTTTGTCGAGGGTCGCCATATCGTCACCTGCAATGGCCGCCGCCTGCCGATGACCTCCACCGGTCGCTCCGGGGAAGCCGTGGCCGGTGTCCGCTTCAAAGCCTGGCAGCCGGCCTCCGGCCTGCATCCGACCATTCCGGTGCACGCGCCTCTGACTTTCGACCTCATCGACACCTGGAATGGCCGCTCGCTCGGTGGCTGCGTCTATCACGTCGCCCATCCCGGCGGCCGCAGCTACGACACCAAGCCCGTCAACACCTATGAGGCCGAGGCGAGGCGGCTGGCGCGCTTCCAGGACCATGGCCACACGCCGGGGCCGATGCAGCCGCCGCCCGAAGAACGCACAAGTGAGTTTCCGCTGACCCTCGACTTGCGGACCTCGCTCCTGCAATGAGTATGATGCCGGGGCAGGGAGAGGCGCATGGCCGAGGGCGCAGCCGAAGAGGACGACAAGGCGGGTAGGGCGCAAGGCCAACGTCAAGGTCAGCGCCGCTTCGCGCAATGGGTCCGCGACTATCGCCGCCTGCCCGGCATCCCCGACGAATTCCTGGGGCCCGACGGCGCCCCGCGCGCGGTCTGGAGCCGGTTCTTCGACGCCTTCGGCGCGCTCGCGCCCGACGAGGTCGAGCGGCGGTTTGGCATGGCCGACCGACATCTGCGCGAGGCTGGCGTCACCTATCGCGCGCCCGGCGAGAGCGCCGACCGGCCGTGGTCGATCAGCCATCTGCCGCTGCTGATCGATGAGGCCGATTGGAAGCAGCTGTCGGACGGCATCACCCAGCGCGCCGAGCTGCTCGAGCTCGTGCTGCGCGACATCTATGGCGAGGGCCGGCTGGTCGCCGAAGGCGCGTTGCCCGCGGCCGCGATCGCCGGCAGTCCCGAATATCTTCGTCCCGTCTGCGGCGTGGAGCCTCCCGGCGGGCGCTATCTCTCGCTCTATGCCGCCGACGTCGGCCGCGGACCCGACGGCCGCTGGTGGGTGCTCGGCGACCGCACGCAGGCGCCGTCGGGCGCGGGCTATGCGCTGGAAAACCGCCTGGTGCTCTCGCGCGCCTTCTCCGACCTCTACAAGTCGATGAACGTCCCGCGCGTCGCGCCGTTCTTCGAGGCGTTTCGAGATAGTCTTCGTGCGCGCGCCGATCGCGACGAGCCGCGCATCGGCGTGCTGACGCCGGGCAGCTTCAGCGAGACCTATTTCGAGCACGCGACGCTGGCGCGCTATCTCGGCTTCCTGCTGGTCGAGGGCGACGATCTCGCCGTCAGCGACGACCATATCCACATCCGCACGGTTGCGGGCCTCAAGCGCCTCGACGTGCTGCTGCGCCGGGTCGATTCCAACTCGCTCGATCCGCTCGAGCTCGATGCCTCCTCGCGGCTGGGGGTCGCCGGCCTGATCGACGTGCTGCGCAAGGACGGCGTCGTCGTCGCCAACATGCCGGGCTCCGGTGTGCTGGAGGCGCGCGCGATGCTCGGCTTCCTGCCGGCGCTCAGCCGTCGCCTGCTCGGCGAAGAACTGAAGATGCCTCACATCGCGACCTGGTGGTGCGGCCAGCGCTCGGCGCGCGATGAGGTGCTGTCGCGGCTCGACGAGGTCGCGATCGGAGGCGCCTACCGGCGCGGCGTTCCCGGTTTCGACAACAACGGTCCGGTGCTCGCGAGCGAGCTCGACGCCGGCGCACGCCGGCGCCTGACCGACGCCATCGCTGCGCGCGGCATGGACTATGTCGGCCAGGAGGTGGTGCGGCTCTCGACCATGCCGGTGTGGGAGCAGGGGCAGATCACGCCCCGTCCCTTCGTGCTGCGCGTGTTCGCAGCTGCGACGCCCGACGGCTGGGCCGTCATGCCCGGCGGCTTCTGCCGGATCGCCGAGCAGTCGGATGCGCGCGCGGTGTCGATGGGCGACGGCGCGCGCTCCGCCGACGTCTGGGTGGTCTCGGACAAGCAGGTCCCGACCGCGACGCTGCTGCCTGCGACCGACAAGGTGCGCATCCGCCGCATCGCCGGCGTGCTGCCGAGTCGCGCCGCCGACAATCTGTACTGGCTCGGCCGCTATCTCGAACGCGCCGAGGCGACGCTGCGGCTGGTGCGGGCGCTGGGCTCGCCGAGCGGGCCCAACAAGGGCACCGCGGCCTCGCTGCAATCTGCCGAGCGTATTCAGCGCTTGCTTGTGGCCTGGGGCGCGATCTCGCAGACGTCCCGCGCGGCGCCCAGCCGCATCGTTGCCGAAGCGCTGCAGAGCCCGGAGCGTTTCGGCTCGGCATTGTCGCTGGTCCGCGCGGCCCAGCGCACGGCGACCTCGCTGCGCGAGCGACTATCGCCCGATGCCTGGCAAGTCATCACCGAGATGACCGAGCGGTTGGCCTTGGAGGTCGAGGGCGACGACGGTGTGCTGAGCGCGGCCGAGCTGACCTTGCAGGAGCTCGCGAGCTTTGCCGGCCTTGCGCATGAGAACATGAACCGCGCCGCCGGCTGGCGCTTTCTCGATATCGGCCGCCGCACCGAGCGCGCCATCAACACCACGCGGTTTGCCCGGCAGTTCGCCTATGACGAGGCCGGCGACGAGGATCTCGATATCCTGCTGACGCTGGTGGATTGCCAGATCACCTACCGCTCGCGTTATCTGCTGGCGCCGATCCTGGCACCGGTGCGCGACCTCGCCGTGCTCGACAGCTACAATCCACGTTCGGTGGCGTTCCAGGTGACGGCGCTGAACGAGCATATCGCCGCGCTGCCGAGCCTGAAGGAGCACGGCTTGATCGAGAAGCCGCAACGGCTTGCGGTCGCGATGCAGGCAATGCTTGCGACCGCGGAGGCCGAGAAGCTCGAGGTCAAGACGCTGTTCGCGCTGGAGCAGGATCTGCTCAGCCTCGCCGAGGCGGTCGGGCAGCACTATTTCCCGCACGGCCCCAATGCCAGCCGCCCGGAAAAGCTGACGGGGCTGGCGTGATCTACGACATCCGTCACGTCACCACTTACGAGTACGAGAATCCGGTCAGCTTCGCCCGCTGCACGCTGCGGCTGGAGCCGAGGGGCGGCAACGACCAGGAGCTGATCTCGCATAATGTCGAGATCCGTCCGCGCCCCGCTGAGCGTCATGTTCGCCGTGATTTCTTCGGCACCCTGACCGAGAGCGTCGTGATCGAGGCCGCGCATCGCACTCTGCGCATCGATTCGCGCTCGCGCGTGAAGGTGTCGCGCCAGCCGCCGGCGCGCGCCGCTGCGAGCCCGGCCTGGGAGAGCGTTCGCGACATCTCCTTCGAGGCGACGAGCCTCGGGCCGTCCTCGCCGGTCGGCTATGTCTTTGCGAGCCCGCTGGTGCCGGTGCTGGGGCCGGTCAGCGCCTATGCGGCGACCAGCTTTGCGCCCGGCGCGGGCATCCTCGCAGGAGCGGTCGATCTCATGCATCGCATCCGCACCGAGTTTCGCTACGACCCCAAGGCGACGGTGATCTCGACGCCGCTCGACGAGGTCTTCGCCAAGCGCCATGGCGTCTGTCAGGATTTTGCCCATGTGATGATCGCGGGCTTGCGCGGGCTGGGCCTCCCCGCGGCCTATGTCAGCGGATATTTGCGTACCATTCCGCCGGCGGGCCAGCCGCGCCTGCAGGGCGCCGACGCCACCCATGCCTGGGTGTCGCTGTGGTGCGGGGCGGAGCTTGGTTGGGTCGATTTCGATCCGACCAACGATCTTATGGTCGCTGGCGACCATATCGTGCTCGCGGTCGGCCGCGACTTTTCCGACGTCTCGCCGGTCGACGGCATCATCGTCGGCTCGCCGAAGCAGAAGCTCGACGTCGCCGTCGACGTGCTGCTGGTGGAATGATTGCGGGTCCTGCCGTCGCGGCGCCGCCCCAGGACCGGGTTTATCGAGCCGGCACCGCAACCGCGATATCGCGGGACACAACCGCAACATATTTCCGTATTTTCGTCACGGCATTTGGTCACGCGGCCCAAGATGGGCTATGCTGACGGTTGCGTCGAGGACAACAATGAGACGTCGGGAGTAGGCGTGGGACACCACCGACAAGCGGGGCTGCATCCATGATGACGTTGCCGAGACTGGCGGCCGAGTCCCTCGAGAAGTTGCTCGGTACGTTCATGCGTCGCCGGTACGACGAGACGTCCGCAAGTATTGTCGAGAGCGCGACCCGCACCGCGATGGAATGCATCGGCAACAGCGATGCGCTCTATCACAATATCGAGCATACGATGCTGGTGACGCTGGTCGGCCATTCCATTCTCAGCGGCCGAAGTCTTCATACGCATCTGTCGGCCGCGGACTACGTCCATGTCCTGATCGCCTGCCTCGCCCACGACATCGGCTATGTGCGTGGCCTGTTCGAGGAGGATGACGCCGACGGCTTCGTGATCGATGCGGCCGACACCAAGATCTCGTTGCCGCGCGGTGCATCGGACGCGAGTTTGATGATGTATCACGTCGATCGTTCCAAGCTTTATGTAACGCGGCGGCTGCGGCATATTCCCGGGCTGGATCCGGAACGCATTGCTCGCGCCATTGAGGGCACGCGGTTTCCGGCCCAGGAAGGCCAGGACTATGACGACGAGGCCTCGATCCTGCGCGCTGCCGACTTCATCGGCCAGCTCGGCGACCCCAATTATCTGCGCAAGGCCAACGCACTTTACTACGAGTTCGAGGAGGTCGGCATCAATCGTCAGCTCGGTTATGACTCGCCGGCCGACGTCGTGAACCGCTATCCGCAATTTTACTGGAACAGCGTCGCACCGCACATCCAGACCGAGATCGGCTATCTCAACAAGACCGAGATCGGCCGGCAGTGGATCGCCAATCTCTACAGCAACGTATTCCGGGCCGAGCGCGACATCTCGCTGTCCGGCCCGCAGAAGTAACGACCGGGTAGTCGGGCTAGGTCTTCGAGCGAGTCCGCAAGCCAATCATGCAACAAAAAACAATCAGCACGGATATTCTCGACATCGCCTATCGCGAATACGGCGCGCCGGACGGCTGGCCTTGCATCATGGGCCACGGCTTTCCCTACGACGTGAACGCCTATGCCGAGACCGCGCCGATCATCGCGCAGGCGGGCGCGCGGGTGCTGGTGCCCTGGCTGCGCGGCTACGGACCGACGCGGTTCCGCTTTCCAGAGACGCTACGCTCCGGCGAGCAGGCGGCGCTTGGTGCCGATCTGCTGGCCTTCATGTATGCGCTCGGCATCAAGCGCGCGGTGGTCGGCGGTTATGACTGGGGCGGCCGCGCGGCCTGTGTGGTCTCGGTGCTGTATCCCGAGCGCGTGATCGGGCTGGTCTCCGGCAATTCCTACAACATCCAGAACATCGCCCGCGCCATGGAGCCGGCCTCACCGCCGGAGGAGGCGGCACTCTGGTATCAATATCTGTTCCACAACGAGCGCGGCCGCCGCGCGCTGGAGCGCAATCGGCGCGGCTTTGCGCGCCAGCTCTGGGCGATGTGGTCGCCGAAATGGACTTTCGACGACACGACGTTCGAGAACAGCGCAATCTCGTTCGACAACCCTGATTTCGTCGATGTCGTGATCCACTCCTATCGACATCGTTACGCGCTGGTCGCGGGCGATCCCGCATACGCCGCGATCGAGGCAAGGCTCGCAGGCCAGCCGCCGATCCGTGTCCCGACCATCGCGGTCGACGGCGACAGCGATGGCGTCAATTTCGGCACGGCGCATCACGCGCGCAAGTTCGAGGGCTTTTTCGAGGCACGCGTGCTCACGGATGCCGGTCACAACCTGCCGCAGGAGCGGCCGGCGGAATGGGCGCAGGCCGTGCTTGATGTGCGGCAAGCGGCGTCATAGAGCCGGGTTTCTCGTCCCACTGTCTCGCCGCCTGCCAGCTTCCGATTTTTCCTGATCCCGGGAACCTTTTCCAATCGCAGCCGTCCAAGCTGTGGGGCCGCTTTCTGTATGCGGTTCGTTGCAGGGGAGGTTTTCGATGAAGACACAAACGCGCAGGCTGGAACGTGTCGCGGTCGCGCAGGCGCCGAGTGAACGGCCTGAGAGGGCCGAGGTCGAGCAGGCGATCCGCACCATGATCCGCTGGGCCGGCGACGATCCCGCGCGCGACGGTCTACGCGACACGCCGGACCGGGTCACGCGCGCCTTCGAGGAGTATTTCTCCGGTTATGCGCAGGATCCGACCGAAATTCTGCAAAAGACGTTCGAGGAGATCGAAGGCTATGACGAGATGATCGTCCTGCGCGGCGTTCGCTTCGAAAGCCATTGCGAGCACCACATGGCACCGATCGTCGGCCGCGCCTGGGTCGCATATATCCCGCAACGGCGCGTAGTCGGCATCTCCAAGCTCGCGCGTCTCGTCGACATCTACGCCAAACGGCTTCAGATCCAGGAGAAGATGACCGCGCAGATCGCCAACACGATCAACGATGTGCTGAGGCCCGAAGGCGTCGGGGTCATCATCAAGGCAACGCATCACTGCATGACCACGCGCGGCGCGCACAAGCCCGGGACCGATCTCGTCACCAGCCGCATGCTCGGCGTGTTCCGCGACAATGCGTTGACACGCCAGGAACTGCTGGGGCTGGCCAATTCGGTCGATTGATCCGCGACAGTTCAAGGAGGCGACGCCATGACCGAGGACAAGAAGCCAAGCGGGCCCGACCTGTGCAGGGGCGTGTCGCTCGCCGAGTTCAAGGACGGCAAATTGCTCGGCCATGTCGGCGAGGAAGATGTCCTGCTGGTGCAGGCCGGCAGCGAGATCTTTGCGATCGAGCCGGCCTGCAGCCACTATCACGGTCCGCTCGCCGAAGGCCTGGTGGTTGCCGACACCATCCGCTGCCCCTGGCATCACGCCTGCTTCTCCTTGCGGTCAGGCGAGGCGACCCGTCCGCCGGCGCTGAATGCGCTGGCGGTGTGGGAGGTCTCGCGCGATCAGGACAAGATCATCGTTCAGCGCAAGCGCGAGATGCCGAAGGTTTCGGTGCCTCACCGTACAGCGCCAGCGCCGGAAAAATTCGTCATCATCGGCGGCGGCGCGGCGGCTTTCGCGGCGGCGCAGACGCTCCGCCGCGAGGGCTTTGCCGGCGCTATCACGATGCTCAGCAATGACAGCGCGATGCCGGTCGACCGGCCAAATCTCTCCAAGGATTACCTCGCGGGCAACGCTCCGGAGGATTGGCTGCCGCTGCGGGGCGAAGACTACTATCAGGACGCCGGCATCGACCTCAGACTCAGCACGAAAGTCGCCGCGATCGAGGCGAAGACGCGCGGCGTGACGCTGGGCAACGGCGACAGGCTGCCGTTCGACCGGCTGCTGCTCGCGACCGGCGCCGAGCCGGTCAGATTGCAGATTCCGGGTGCGGACCAGCCTCATGTCTACACCTTGCGCTCCGTCGCCGACAGCCGCGCCATCGTCAAGGCGGCTGGCAGCGCCAAGCGTGCGCTGGTGATCGGCGCCAGCTTCATCGGCCTGGAAGTTGCGGCGTCCCTGCGGGCACGCAAGATCGAGGTACACGTGGTCGCGCCGGACGAACGGCCGATGCAGAAGGTGCTCGGTCCCGAGATGGGCGACTTCGTGCGCGCGCTGCATGAGGAGAATGGCGTCAACTTCCATCTCAAGGACACGGTGGAAAAGCTGGACGGCACGCGCGCCACGTTGAGGAGCGGCGGCGTGATCGAGGCCGAACTGGTCGTGGTCGGAATCGGCGTCAGGCCGCGCCTCGCGCTCGCCGAGCAGGCGGGGCTTGCGGCCGACCGGGGCGTCAGCGTGAGCGAATATCTGGAGACCAGCGTATCCGGCATCTTCGCGGCCGGCGACATCGCGCGCTGGCCCGATCCGCATTCGCGGCAAACCATCCGCGTCGAGCACTGGGTGGTGGCGGAGCGGCAGGGCCAGACCGCGGCGCGCAACATGCTCGGAAAGCGCGAGCGCTTCGACGCCGTGCCGTTCTTCTGGTCGCAGCACTATGACGTGCCGATCAACTATGTCGGCCACGCCGAGAGCTTCGACGACATCGCGATCGACGGCAGCATCTCCGGCAAAGACTGCCTGCTGAAGTACCGCAAGGACGGCCGCGTCCTTGCGGTTGCTTCAATTTATCGCGATCTCGACAACCTCAAGGCCGAGCTGGAGATGGAGCGGACGCGCGGCTGAGGCGCCGCTTCCGATCTTGGTTTGCGTCAATGTATGCTGCCCGCGAGGGCTGCTGTGCTGGCTGTCGTCCCGGCGGCGCCACCAACCAGCAACTCGACGCAAGACCGCCTCGCGGAACTCCGCTGATCTGACGCGCTGACAGAAGCAGCACGGCGCGCGCCTACCTCGCGCGGACGACCATCACCGGGGAGAAACCATGAAAGCCGCTTTTGTCCTGGCCGCAGCGCTGGCTGCCTGCCTGTCTGCGCCGGTCTCCGCACAAAAATCCTATGGTCCCGGCGTCACCGACACCGAGATCAAGATCGGCAACACCATGCCCTATAGCGGGCCTGCGTCGCCGCTCGGCATCACCGGCAGGGTGATCGCGGCCTATTTTGACGAGGTCAACGAGAAGGGCGGCGTCAATGGCCGCAAGCTCAATCTGCTGTCGCTCGACGACGCCTTCTCGCCGCCGAAGACCATGGAAGCGGCGCGGCGGCTGGTCGAGGGCGACGGCGTCGCCTTCATCTTCGCGACCATGGGCACGGCCCCGAGCTCGGCGATCGCGAAATATCTCAACAGCAACAAGGTGCCGCAGCTATTTCTGATCAGCTCGGCCTCGAAGTGGAACGACCCCGCCAACATGCCCTGGTCGATGGCGCTGCCCTGGGCGCCCAACTACACCAGCGAAGCCGCGATCGACGTCGCCTATGCCCGGGCCAAGAACCCCAATGCGCGCTTCGCGGTGCTCTATCAGAACGATGACGCCGGCAAGGAGTATCTGCGCGGCGTCAAGGAAGCGCTTGGCGCCGATGCAGACAAGGCGATCGCGATGGCGTCGAGCTTCGAGGTCGCCGACCCCACCGTCGATTCCCAGGTGCTGACGCTCGCCAACACCAAGGCCGACGTCTTCATGATCTATTCGGTGACGCCGCGCGCTTGCGCCCAGGCGATCCGCAAGGCGCATGAGGTCGGCTGGCAGGCGACGCGCTTCCTCGCCTCCGGCTGCGCCAACAAGGCGACTGTGATGGTGCCGGCCGGGCTCGACGCGGGCAAGGGCGTGCTCTCGCTCGGCTCGCTCAAGCCGTTCGTCGAGGTGCCGAAGGACGATCCGGCGATGACGGCCTATATCGACTTCATGAAGAAGCGCCTGCCCAACGCCGACGTCAACAACGTCGCGGGCCTCTACGGCTACACCGTCGCCGAGGCGCTGGTGGTGCTGCTCAAGCAGTGCAAGGACAATCTGACGCGCGAGAACATCATGGCGCAGGCGGCGAATCTGAAGAACGTGCCGCTGTCGCTGCTGATGCCCGGCATCACGCTCAACACCACGCCGCAGGATTTCCGCCCGATCAAGGACGGCTATATGCTCCAGTTCGACGGCAACGACTGGATCGTGGCGAGCGAGCTGTTGCGCGGCACGTGATGGCAAGTCGGCTATCGCGGTTGGTGACGGCGCATCCTTCGAGACGCCCGCTTTCGCGGGCTCCTCAGGATGAGGGCGGAGTGCGCGGCGGCAGGTTCAATAGGCGCGAATGCCGCTTAGCCTCACCCTGAGGAGACCGCGGAGCGGTCGTCTCGAAGGGCGAGGCGTGCGCTCACGCAGTCCAGAAGCCAAATGCGATTACCCGATTGGCAAACGAGAGGAGAATAAATGGACTTTCACCACTCCGACCGTTCGCTGGAACTGCAGGAGCGCGTCCGCCAGTTCATGCGGACGCATGTCGAGCCGGTCGAGGAGCTCTATTACGAGCAGGTGAAGCCGGAAGCGACGCGCTACAAGACGCCGCAAGTGTTGCAGGACCTGAAGCGATTGGCGCGCGAGCAGGGGCTCTGGAACCTGTTCCTCTCCGGCGAGCACGGACCGGGGCTGACAAACCTCGAATATGCGCCCGTGAAGGAGATCATGGGCCGCATCCTCTGGGCGCCCGAAATCTTCAACTGCTCGGCACCCGATGTCGGCAACATGGAGGTGCTGGCAAATTACGGCACGCCCGCGCAGCAGGAGCGCTGGCTGAAGCCGCTGCTGGAAGGACGCATCCGCTCCGGCTTCTCGATGACGGAGCCGCAGGTCGCCTCCAGCGACGCCACCAACATCCAGTGCCAGATCAAGCGCGACGGCGGCGACTACGTCGTCAACGGCCGGAAGTGGTTCACGTCAGGTGCAATGAACGAGGATTGCGAGATCCTGATCGTGATGGGCAAGACCGCGCCCGACGATCCCGATCGTCATCGCCAGCAATCCATGATCCTGGTGCCGAAGGCGACGCCTGGCGTGCGCATCGTCCGGACATGCTCACTTACGGCTACGACGACGCGCCGGTCGGCCACCCCGAGATCGTCTACGAGAACGTCCGTGTGCCCGCCGAGAACATCCTGCTCGGCGAAGGCCGCGGCTTCGAAATCGCGCAAGGTAGGCTCGGCCCCGGCCGCATCCATCATTGCATGCGACTGATCGGTTGCGCCCAGCGCGCGCTGGAATTGATGTGCCAGCGCGCAGTCTCCCGCACAGCCTTCGGCAAGCCGCTCGCGGAGCAGGGCTCGGTGCGCGAGGACATCGCACATTCATTCTGCGAGGTCGCGCAGGCGCGCTTGCTCACGTTGCAGGCCGCCGACAGGATGGACCGCGAAGGCAACAAGGCCGCGCGCGACCTGATCGCGGCCGCCAAGATCGTGGTGCCCAGCATGGCCGCCCGCGTCATCGACCGCGCCATCCAGATCCACGGCGCTGCCGGCGTCTCGCAGGATACGTTCCTCGCGCGTGCTTACGTCTACGCCCGCTTCATCCGTATCGGCGACGGACCGGATCAGGTGCATCTTGCGGCAGTGGGGAAGGAGCTGATCAAGCGCGGCGGGGTGATCGGCGTAGGCTAGAGCCTCCTGCTGCCGAACGACGATATGCAACGTCTCCTGCAGTCTCGCGCTGTTGCGGCTTTCACGGAAGTCCCGCAATTCGCTTCTATCGCTGAGCACGTAAGACTCCGGAAGTCGAAATCCGCGGCTCTCGGAGTCATGCTGCTGACGCAATTCCTGTCTTAGACGGCTACAACTAAAACACTGTGCGGGACCGATCTGGTTCCCACCAAGGTTCCGCAGCCGGGGTTCTCGAATCCGCAAAGAATTGGCGCAAGTTCGAAACGCCTCCGCGTTCGCTTGACCATGTTCTGCGGCATCGGGAACCGCACGATCCGGAAAATCAAAGGAGATCTGATGTTGTTCCGCTCGAGCGCCGCAATTTGCGGCGCCCTGGTTGCGCTTGCCGTTTCCGTTACCGTTGCTCGAAGTGCAACAAGTGAGGTTCAGCCAAGCGCTGTCGTCGATGCCGCCTCTGGGGATGCGATCGTTGGCGCAGCATCCACGTATAATCCATTCAAGCCCGGTAAAGAGGAAGGCGGCCCGAGCACAGCCTCCGGCGAGCGTTATGATCCCTCGGTATGGACGGCTGCCATCAAGACGAGCTTGCGTCGGAAATTTGGTGGGGTCCAATTCGGGGCGCGACCGAAATATGCTCTCGTCGAGGCCGTCGGCAAGAAGGTCATCGTCAAGATAAATGACGTGGGGCCGCTCAGGCCCGGCCGCATCATTGACCTCAATGAGCGGACGATGCGCCATTTCGATCCGAGCATGGAGCTCGGTGTCATTCCTGACGTCACAGTCAAGCCACTGTCCGGCGACGATTGGATTCCTGGGCCTGTTGGCTGAACGCTATACCCGAAGGAGGCACAGCACAGCCCTCCGGGATGGCGGAAAAGCTTCGTACTAACCGCGCTTCCTTCGCGCGTCGTGATGGCGTAGCGCGTCGACGATCACCTTGAATGCAGCCGAGTTCTGCCGCGAGGTCGGATAATAGACATAATAGCCATCGAATTTCGGCGACCAGTCGTCGAGCACGATGACGAGTTCGCCGGACCGGATGTGCTGCGCCACCATGTCTTCGGGGACATAGGCGATGCCGAAGCCCTTCACGGCGGCGTCGATCATCGCGCGCGACTCATTGAAGGTCACTTGTCCCTCGATGCGTACCCGCAAGTCAGAACCGTTCTTGGCGAACTCCCATACATAATGACCGCCCGCCGCCTCGCGACGTTTGATGCAGACGTGATCTAACAGATCTTGCGGATGCTTTGGTTTCGGGTGCTCTTTCAGATATCCGGGCGAGGCGACCGCGACGAGCCGCCAATCCGGGCCGATGCGCACCGCGATCATGTCTTTCTCGACACTCTCACCGAGGCGTATGCCTGCATCGAAACCGTCTTCGACGATGTTGCGGAAGGCCGTGTCGAGGCTGAACTCGACTTTGAGATCGGGATATTTTTTCAGGGCCGGCGACAGCTTTGGCCAGACGACCGTTTCCAGCGCATGTTCGGAGAGCGTGATCCGGACGGTCCCCGACGGCGTGTCGCGCAGGGACATCAGCGCCGCGATATCGCGCTCGATCTCTTCAATGCGGGGCGCAACCGAGGCCTGAAGTCGCTCGCCCGCCTCGGTCAGGCCGACGCTGCGGGTCGTGCGCGTGAGAAGCCGCAGGCCCATCTGCGATTCCAGGCGCTTGATCGTATGGCTGAGCGTCGACTGCACGACGCCCAGTTTCGCGGCGGCTTTCGTAAAGCTGCGCTCGCGGGCGACGGCTACGAAAGCCAGCAGATCGTTGAAATCCTGGCTTGCCATGGCTGCGACTATTCATGGCCCGCATCGATCAATGCAAGCAAATTATATCGTCTAATTGAGCACCGACCGGGCCTCTATCTGTTGTCAGGAACAGCGCCAGCCTGGGCGCCTCTCGACATATGGATGCCCGATGGACGTCACAACCGATCAGAAGACAACGCAGCCAATGGCCGCATGGAGTGCGGTTTTCGCGCTGTCGCTGTGCGCCTCGACGCTCGTCGCGTCCGAGTTCATGCCTGTCAGCCTGCTTACGCCGATCGCCAGCGGCCTTCACCTGACGGAAGGACAGGCAGGACAGGCCATTTCCGTTTCCGGGCTGTTCGCCGTTCTGGCCAGTCTGTTCATCTCGGCGGCGACGGCTGGCTTCGATCGTCGCTCGCTCTTGCTGTGGCTGACCGGCCTGATGCTGGTATCTGGGGTCATCGTAGCCTTCGCTCCCAACTATCCAGTCTTCATCGCCGGACGGGCGCTTGTCGGGATCACGATCGGCGGTTTCTGGTCGCTGTCGGCCGCGACGATGATCCGCCTGGTCCCGACCACCGACGTGCCGCGCGCTCTTGCGGTTCTCAATGGCGGCAATGCGCTCGCGACCACGATTGCTGCGCCGCTCGGCAGCTTTCTCGGTCAGTACATCGGCTGGCGCGGCGCGTTCTTCTGTGTTGTTCCCGTCGCCGCGCTAACTTTTGTCTGGCAGTTCCTCACGCTGCCGGCGATGCCGAGCCGGGAGCGGGCCAGCGTGGCGGCAGCGTTCAAGGTCTTGCGCCACCCGCAAGTGCCTTACGGCATGCTCGCAGCCGCGCTGTTCTTCCTCGGACAGTTCGCACTCTTCACGTATTTGCGGCCGTTCCTCGAAACGGTGACGCGCGTCGATGTCACGACGATCTCGGCGCTCCTGCTCCTCATGGGCGTTGCGGGTCTCATCGGGACATCGATCATCGGGTTCGTCATCCGCGAACGTCTCTACATGTCCCTCATTGTCATGCCGTTCGCGATGGCTCTGATAGCCGTCGCAGTGACGGCATTCGGCTCGTCACCGACCGCAATTGCGGCGCTGATGTTCCTGTGGGGCTTCATCGGGACGGCCGCGCCCGCGGGTTGGTGGACGTGGGTCAGCAAGGCTTTGCCTAATGATGCCGAAGCAGGCGGCGGCCTGATGGTCGCGGTGGTGCAACTGGCCATCACCACGGGAGCGGCCGGCGGCGGCGTTCTCTTCGACTACAGCGGCTATCAAAGCACCTTTCTGCTCAGCGCCGTCATCCTTGCTCTCTCATCGTCCGTCATTTTGGTCGGAGCCCTTCGTCGCAAGGCAACGGCCGACGCGCGATGCGCTGCTTGCGTGTCGGCGAGCCCGGCCTTGTGACGCAGCCTCGCCGACGCGCCGAAAAAGGAGACCACCAGACAGCAGCCCGGGCCGGGAACATCACGAAGATTTATATTTCCGAAGTGTATCCTGGAGCGGCTGAGCGCGTTGTGCGACAGCGACTTGACCGGCCCGCGATTGCGAGATCCAAATGCAAAATAGTGATGAGGTGCTCAGCAAAGTTCCTGAGGTCACACTTGGATTTTGGATCATCAAGATCCTTGCCACGACGCTCGGCGAAACCGGCGGTGACTTGGTTACGATGGGCTGGCTGCACGCTGACCA
Source organism: Bradyrhizobium sp. LB13.1 (assembly GCF_054056815.1). Classification (NCBI taxonomy): domain Bacteria; kingdom Pseudomonadati; phylum Pseudomonadota; class Alphaproteobacteria; order Hyphomicrobiales; family Nitrobacteraceae; genus Bradyrhizobium; species Bradyrhizobium sp. LB13.1. The sequence goes on from NZ_JBSRYQ010000001.1 coordinate 3,049,953, forward strand.
AAATGCTCAAAATGGCGGCTATTTGATCGGCACTGCCGTCTTCTTTGCCGTGTTTGTTGCGGCAGTGATTGTGCAAATTTCGATGAGGCGGTTCAACGCCTGGATTTACTGGCTGGCCATTGTGGCCTCGACAACGGTTGGCACGGCGATGGCCGACCTTTTTGATCGCTCGTTGGGTGTCGGCTACACGGGAGGCTCGTCTATTTTGTTAGCCTGCGTATTGTGCTCGCTCGCCGCTTGGTATCTTGCCCTCGGCTCGGTGAATGTTCAGACGGTGGCCACGCCGAAGGTGGAAATCTTCTATTGGATGACAATCACGTTTTCCCAGACGCTCGGCACAGCGCTTGGTGATTGGGTCGCGGATGCGGGGCTTGGATACGAAGGTGGCGCACTTGTGTTTGGTGCTGGACTGGCTGTCCTTGTCGCTGCCCACTACTGGACCAACATCTCCCGCGTGGTTCTGTTCTGGGCGGCCTTTATTCTCACCCGACCTCTCGGTGCGACGGTCGGAGACTTCCTCGATAAGCCGGTAAGCCAGGGTGGGCTTCATCTAAGCCGGCCCTTTGCCTCAGCGGTGTTGGCTGCATGTATCCTCGCGTGCTTGCTGTTGCTGCCTCAGAGAGCGGGAAGGCATCCAGCGGCGACTGCAAGTTCCACATGATCCTGGCGAGGACACAGCGGTCGCTGATGTCTCCAGCTTCGACAACGGCCTCGTGGCCCAACTCTTCTATCGATTGGCATGCATCTTCGAAGGATGCGGGTAAGGAATGCTCTCGCTGGCTGACCGGATCGAGAGTGCCGCCCTAGTCCCGGAGGCGTGCAGGATTGAACGGATGGTTCGAGCAGGACTGCATGATGCCATCCTGCCGGTGTTTTGCCCGACGAGTCAAACGGCTTCGTAAAATTCGCAATGCGTCGCGGGGGCCGCCAAGCCATTGATATCGCTATCCCCGGCTACTGTGCATGGGGTTGTTTTCGCGTTTTTTGGTGAAGCGACCCCACCGCCGGCTCATCTGGCGGTGGACGCGCCGTCATCCCGCCTTTGCGATACGGCTGTCCGCCGACCCCGAGCGCAAGTTCTGGAAGAATTTTTCCACCTCGCGTGACAGCGTGTCCGCGGTTGCGGTCAGGCTGCTCGCTGCCGTGAGCACCGAGGATGCCGCCGTATCGGTCTCGCCGATGGCGTCGCGGAGCGAGGTGATGTTGGCGACGAGGGTTTCGTTGCCCTGCGCGGCCGACTGCGCGTTGGACGAGATCTCGCGCGTGGCAGCATCCTGCTGGCCGATGGCGCCGGCGATTGCCGAGGTGACGTCGTTGATCTCGCGGACTGCGCCGCCGATCTCGCGCACGGCCTCGACCGCGTTGCGGGTGGAGGACTGGATCATCGAGACGTTCTCGCTGATATCGGCGGTCGCCTTCGCGGTCTGGCCGGCCAGCGCCTTCACTTCGTGTGCGACAACGGCAAAGCCGCGGCCGGCGTCGCCAGCACGGGCGGCTTCGATGGTGGCGTTGAGCGCGAGCAGATTGGTCTGCTCGGCGATCGCCTGGATCAGGCTGAGCACACCGTCGATGCGTTGCGTGGCGGCTGCCAGGCTCTCGATCTCGGCGATCGATTTTTCGGTGCGCTGGCCGGTCTGCTCGACCGCGCTGGCCGACTGCCGCACCTGCCGGCCGATCTCCACCACCGACGCCGACAGCTCCTCGGCTGCACCCGCGACCGCCGTGACGTTGTGGGAGGCCTGTTCGGTGGCGTTCGCCGCCGTGCCGGCGCGGCTGCTCGCATCCGCGGTGACGCGCGTGATGGTCTGCGCCGTCTCACGCATGACGGAGGCGCTGTCGCTGAGGCCGCGCATGATCGCGCCGATCGCCTCGCGAAAAATGTCGACGGATTGCTCGATATGGCGAGCGCGCTCCTCGCGCGCGGCGGAGTCCTGCGAGACCTGCGAGGCGAGGTTGCGGTTGCGCCCCATCGCGTCCTGGAAGATCTGGATCGCGCGTGCCAGCGCGCCGATCTCGTCGGCGCGGTCAGCGTGCGGCACCACGACGTTCTCGGCGCCGTCTGCGACCTGCTTGATGGTCGCGGTGATGGCGGAGAGGGGACGGGCGATCGAGCGGGCGATGATGACGATGCCGATCACGACCAGCGCCAGCGCCACGCCGCCGAGGCAGGTCAGGACGAGAGAGAGGATGCGATTGGTCTCGGTCTCATGCGCGATCTGCCTGCCGCGCTCGGCATAGACCTTGGACAGCGCCTCGAGATCCTTGTTCAGCGCCGAGCGCACGGCGCGGTTGGCGTCGTTGTCGCCCCATTCGCGGCCCGCGGCCGCATTGATCTCGACGCCGCGCCGCACCAGCTCCTTGCGGAATTCGACGAACTGCTCGATGCGCTTCTTGAAGGTGGCGAACTGTTCTGCATCGTCAGCCCGGACGATGGTTTCCCAGCGTTTCACGACGTCGAGGATCTGGGCGTTGAACTTGAGCAGGGCCCTCGCCGTATTTCTTGACGACGGCTGGCTCCGTCGACATGTAGACGCCGCGCGATTCCATGACGACCGCATAGACCAGCGAGTTGACCCGCTCGACGTTGAGCGCGGCGGCGTTCGCGGTCTCGATCGCGCTGATCAGGTCGGCGCCGCGGCGGCTGTTGTAATCGGACAGCATCGCGATCGCCGCCGTCAGCAGCGCGAACAGCGCGAAGATTGCGTACAGCTTGTTGGCAAGCGTAAAGCGGCCTGCCAGGCCGGCGGCATTCCCAGATTGATTGATGGTCATGATGTTCAAGGGCCCTGAATGGCCGGGAGCGGCCGGGAGAGCGCGGTCGTGCAAAATTGATGCAAAACTATGCAGAATGAAGATGGACGCTGCGTTAACGCGGGGTTTGCCCCCGTCTTCGCCCTTGGTCGAAAGAAAGGTAAGATATTTCAGCGTCTTGATCTGAAGGTATAGTCTTGGGTTCGTGATAGTCTTGGGATCGTGCTGGACTCGGTCACTGGCCGACGAACCCCCGGAGAGACCCTTGGTCTACCGCCACACCATCGACGCCACGACCTACACGTTCCCAGATTTGCGCGACCTGCTCGCCAAAGCGACCCCGCCGCGCTCCGGCGACCGGCTGGCCGGGATTGCCGCCGCCAGCGCCGAGCAGATGATCGCGGCGCGGATGGCGCTCGCCGACGTCCCGCTCGGGCAGTTCTTGCAGGAAGCCGTCGTCCCCTATGAAGCCGACGAGGTCACGCGCCTCGTCATCGACTGCCACGACGCCAGGGCCTTCGCGCCGGTGGCCTCGTTGACCGTCGGCGCCTTCCGCGACTGGCTGCTGTCGGATGCCGCGACGCCAGAAATCCTGCGCAAGCTGGCGCCCGGTATCACGCCGGAGATGGCGGCCGCGGTCTCAAAGCTGATGCGCAACCAGGATCTGATCCTGGCGGCGCGAAAATGCGAGGTCACCACCGCGTTCCGCAACACCATCGGCCTGAGGGGCCGGATGAGCACCCGGCTCCAGCCCAACCATCCGTTTGACGACGCCAGGGGCATCACCGCCTCGATCCTGGACGGCATCCTGCTCGGCGCCGGCGATGCCTGCATCGGCATCAACCCGGCGAGCGACGACCCGGCTGTGATCGGCCAATTGCTGCGGCTGCTCGACGAGATCATCGCGCGGCTGAAAATCCCGACCCAGGCTTGTGTGCTGACCCATGTCACCACGACGCTATCGCTGATCGGGCAGGGTGTGCCGGTCGACCTCGTCTTCCAGTCGGTCGCCGGCACCGAAGCTGCCAACCGCAGTTTTGGTGTCGACCTCGCGCTGCTGAAGGAGGCGCAGGACGCCGGGCTGTCGCAGAAGCGCGGCACGGTCGGGCAGAACGTGATGTATTTCGAGACCGGGCAGGGCTCGGCGCTGTCGGCCAATGCCCATCACGGCGTCGACCAGCAGACCTGCGAGGCCCGCGCCTATGCGGTCGCCCGCGCCTTTGCGCCCCTCCTGGTCAACAGCGTGGTCGGCTTCATCGGCCCGGAATATCTCTACGACGGCAAGGAAATCATCCGGGCGGGGCTGGAGGATCACTTTTGCGGCAAGCTGCTCGGCCTGCCGCTGGGGATCGACATCTGCTACACTAACCATGCCGAGGCGGACCAGGACGACATGGACAATCTGCTGACGCTGCTCGCGGCCGCCGGCGTCACCTTCATCATGGGCGTCCCCGGCGCCGATGACGTCATGCTGAACTATCAGTCCACGTCTTTTCACGACGCGCTCTACGTCCGCGACGTCTTCGGACTGCGTCGTGCGCCGGAATTCGACGACTGGCTGGCGCAGTCGGGCATTGTGGGCGCTGACTTCCGGCTTGCCGGCGATGCTGGCCTGCTGCCCGATTTTGCCTCCCGGCTGATCGCGTGACGCGGCGGAAGCACCCCGGCGGCTTGAGGAAACCATTGGTCCCTCCGGGAATTATGCTCATGTCACAATATTGAGAAATTCCGGCGACAGCATTACGCTATACGTCGGGCTGGCAATTTCCGCGGCTATGTCGAGCGTGGCGGGGGAGCTTTGATGCGAGCTGAAAGTAACGGTACCTCCCGGCGGATTCTCTGCGTGTTTCCGCGATACACTTCGTCGTTCGGAACGTTCGAGCATTCCTATCCCCTGACCGATGGCGTCCGCGCCTTCATGCCGCCGCAGGGGCTTTTGCTGCTCGCGGCCTATCTACCCAGGGAATGGCAGGTCAAATTCGTCGACGAGAATCTTCGCCGCACGACGAAGGAGGAGTTCGAATGGGCGGAGGCGGTCTTCGTCAGCGGCATGCACATCCAGCGCCAGCACATGAACGATATCTGCCGGCGCGCCCATGAATTCGACTTGCCGGTCGCGCTCGGCGGTCCCTCGGTCAGCGCCTGTCCGGACTATTATCCATCGTTCGACTATCTCCATGTCGGCGAACTCGGCGACGCCACCAACCAGCTGTTCGAGATCCTGTCGCGCGACATCTCGCGTCCCGAGGCCCAGGTGGTGCTGACCACCAAGGACCGTGTGCCGATGACGGAGTTTCCGATCCCGGCCTACGAGCTCGCCGACGTGAAGAAATACTTTCTCGGCAGCATCCAATATTCCAGCGGCTGTCCCTATCAGTGCGAGTTCTGCGACATCCCCGGACTCTACGGCCGCAACCCGCGCCTCAAATCGCCCGAGCAGATCATCGCCGAGCTCGACCGACTGCGCGAATGCGGCATGACCGACACGGTCTATTTTGTCGACGACAATTTCATCGGCAACCGCAAGGCGGCGCTGGACCTCTTGCCGCACCTGATCGAATGGCAGAAGAGGACCGGCTACGTGGTGCGGCTCGCCTGCGAGGCGACGCTCAATATCGCCAAGCGGCCCGAAATCCTCGAGAAGATGCGCGAGGCCTATTTCGTCACCATCTTCTGCGGCATCGAGACGCCCGACCCCGATGCGCTGAAGGCGATGCACAAGGACCACAACATGATGGTCCCGATCCTCGAGGGCGTGCAGACCATCAACTCCTACGGCATGGAGGTCGTGTCCGGCATCATCATGGGGCTCGACACTGACAAGCCGAACACGTCCGAGGTGCTGCTCGACTTCGTCGAGGAATCCCAGATTCCGCTTCTCACCATCAACCTGCTTCAGGCGCTGCCGAAGACGCCGCTGTGGGACCGCCTGGAGCGCGAGGGACGCCTGGTCGAGGACGACGGCCGCGATTCCAATGTCAACTTCCTGTTGCCCTATGACGACGTCGTCGCATCCTGGAAGCACGCCATGGCCGTCGCCTACGAGCCCGAGAAGGTCTACGCGCGCTTCCAGTATCAATGCGACCACGTTTACGTGCACCGCCTGAAGATGCCGACGCCGGACGAGATGAAGACCTGGCCCAACATCAGGCGCGGCCTCGTCATGCTGCGAAATATCTTCTGGAAGGTCGGCGTGCTCGGCGACTACAAGCGCGTGTTCTGGAAGTTCGCGCTGGGGCGTATCAAGCGCGGCGATCTCGAAGGCCTGATCGGCTGCACCCTGATTGCGCACCATCTCATCACCTTTGCGCGTGAAGCATCGAGCGGCGAGACGAATGCGTCGAACTATTCGCTGCGGCTGCGTGAGGCTTCCGTTCCCGCCGAATGACGCAACATGTCTGACCCGGCCGTTCCGCGCCGCCCGACCCTCGATCTGCGATCGCTCACGCCTGCGCGCGTCGCGCTCGGGCGCAGCGGCGCGAGCGTGCCGACGCGCGCGCTGCTCGACTTCACGCTGGACCATGCCCGTGCCCGCGATGCCGTGCATGCCGCTTTCGACGCGCCGCGACTGGTCGCCGATCTCCGCGCGCTTGGCCTCGTCGTCACCGAGGCACGGAGCCGGGCGGTCGAGCGCAGGGACTATTTGCGGCGTCCCGATCTGGGCAGGCAGCTCGATGCCGGATCAGTCGAGGCTCTGACGCGAAGTGCCTCGGGGCCGTGCCCACTCGCGGTCGTGATCGGCGACGGCCTGTCGGCGGCAGCGGTCCACGCCCATGCGGCCGCGCTGATGACGCGTCTGATGCGGCTGCTCGCAGCCGACGATGATGTCGCGATCGGCCATGTCGTCATCGCCTCAGGCGTGCGCGTCGCGCTCGGCGACGAGATCGGTGCCATTCTCGGTGCGCGCATGGTCCTGACGCTGATCGGCGAGAGGCCGGGCCTGTCGGCGCCCGACAGCCTCGGCGCCTATCTGACTTTCGCACCGAAGCCGGGCCGCACCGATGCCGGGCGCAATTGCGTGTCGAACATCCACAAGGCCGGTTTGAGCTATGACGAGGCTGCTTTCAAGATCGCCTGGCTGGTCCGCGAAGGGCTTGCCCGGGAGGTCACCGGCGTGGCGCTGAAAGACGAGAGCGCGGACCGCGCGCCGCGTCGAATTGGCATGGCTTTGCCCTTATGACGGGCATTGCGGCAAAATCGCCACATCTTGATCGATTTGGCCACACTTCGCCTGCTTGCGAGAGGGGTGATTGTCCTGCTAAACCCCTCGCGGCGATTTTCCGCGCATTTTCAAAGGCAAGCCTCCCATTGGTATGGCATTTTCAGGCCGTTCGCGGGGCGCAACAAGCTCACAGACCGAGCCGATTTAGGAACTGGACAAGGCATGCTCGAAAAGCACCGTGAGAATGAGGTTCATGTCGAGAAGGTCGAGCAGGGACCTGCGTCCTCGATCGCCTTCGGGCTTGAGCGCATCGGGCTGATCGCCGTCCGGGCACCGATCGTTTCCTGCATCGTCCTGCTCGTGCTTATCGTCGGCGCCGTGTTCGGCATTCACCGGATCAAGATCGACGATTCGCTGTCGCAGCTCTTCCGCTCCAATTCCCGCGAATTCCACCAGTATGAAGAGGTGACCAAGAAGTTCCCGGCCGAGGAGTTCGACGTCCTCGTCGTGGTCGAGGGCAAGACCCTGCTGGCGCGGAAAAACCTCGAGAAGCTGCGCGACTTCGTCACCGACATGCAATTGGTCGAGGGCACGCGCGGCCTGGTCTCGCTGTTCTCCGCGCGTCAGGCGCCGGCGCCGGGCAAGCTGCCGGCCGCGCTGTTCCCGGCCGACCTGCCTGAGGGCGAGGCCTATGACAAGTTCATCGAGACCGTCAAAAACAACGAGATCATTCGCGGCAAGCTGTTGTCGGAGGACGGCACGCTGGCGCTGATCGTGCTTTCGCTCGATCCGGAGGTGGTCGCCTCCAACAAGCTGACCAAGACCGTCGCCGATATCCGCGCGCTGATGAAGGAAGACCTCAGCGACACCGGGCTCAACGTGCAGCTCTCCGGCGTGCCGGTCATGCAGCTCGAGATCCGCAACGCGGTCGAGCGCGACGGACTCACCTACAACATCCTGGGCATTCTCGCGGGCTGCGTCATCGCCATCATCTTCTTCCGTAAGGTTTCGTTCATGGTGGCGGCGGCGTTCCCGCCGATGATCGCGATCCTGCTGGCGCTCGGCGCGCTCGGCTGGGCCAATTTCAATCTCAACATGTTCCTGAACGTGATGACGCCGCTCATCATGGTCATCAGCTTCTCCGATTCGATGCAGCTCACCTTCGCGGCGCGCGACCGGCTGATCGCAGGTCAGGACAAGTATACCGCGTTCAAGAACGCGGTGCTGGTGGTGGGGCCGGCCTGCGTGCTGACGCACGGCACCGCCGGCATTTCGTTCATTGCGCTCCAGTTCTCCGACTCCGACTTGATCCGCAAATTCGGCGAGGCGGGTCTCGCCGCAACCATGATCGCTCTGGTCGCGGTGCTGTCACTGGTGCCGGTGTTCGGCGTACTGCTGGTGCGCAACGAGCAGACGTTCGCGACCAAATTCCAGAGTGCCGATGCGGGCGTGCAGGCGCTGCGCAATTTCTGCTACTGGATCGCGGTGCGCATGGTGGGCCGCCCCGGCCTGTTCAGTCTGATCGCGGTGGTGTTCGTCGCCGGCCTCGGCGTCATCTACGCCAATCTGGAGCCGCGCTACCGGCTCGCCGACCAGGTGCCGGACAAGCGCCAGGCCGTCGCCGCCAGCGACCGGCTCGATGCCAAGCTCACCGGCGCCAACCCGATCAACGTGCTGATCAAGTTCCCCAAGGATGAAACGCTCTATTCGCCGGAGACGCTGCAAACAATCGCGGACGTGCACGCGACCGTGGAGAAGGCGGCTGGTGTCGGCAACGTCTGGTCGGTCGAGACTCTGCGCCGCTGGCTTGCGGACAAGGCCGGCACCGCCGACGTCGCGACGCTGAAGGAATATGTCAGCGTCATTCCTGAGCATCTGGTGCGGCGTTTCATCGATGCCCAACAGGATGCGGTCTTGGTGGCCGGCCGCGTGCCCGACAAGGATTCCAGCCAGCTCCTGCCGATTGTCGACAAGCTCGATTCCGAGCTCGACGCCGTTCGCAAGAAGCACCCCGGCTACGAGGTGGCGGTGACGGGTCTTGCCGCGATCGCGGCGCGCAACTCGGCCGGCATGATCGAGAAGCTGAATCGCGGGCTCACCGTCGAATTCGCGCTGGTCGCGATCTTCATCGGCCTCGCCTTCCGCTCCTGGGTCGTGATGTTCGCCTGCATCCTGCCGGGCATCTTCCCGGTGGTGATGTCGGGAACGGTGCTGTGGGCAATGGACGAAGGCCTGCAATTCGCCAGTGTCGTGGCGCTGACCGTCTCGTTCGGCCTGGGGCTGAGCGCAACCATCCACTTCCTCAACCGCCTCAGGCTCGAGAGCAAGCCGGGCGTCGGTTCGGCGCTCGCGGTGGAGCGCGCGACCGTGCTGGTCGGCCCGGCACTGATCTTGACGACGCTGGTGCTGGCCTGCGGCCTCGTCGTCACCGTGTTCTCGGACCTGCCGTCGCTGCGGCTGTTCGGCTGGCTCAGCGCCTTCTCGATGGTCATGGCCCTCGTCGCCGATCTCTTCATCCTGCGGCCGACGGCGATGTGGCTGATCAATCTGCACGCCAAGCTTCAGGGCGCTGACAAGCGCGCGATCTGAATCGATCGCGACGAACGATCGACCATATTCTGATAAAAGAAAAACCCCTGGCTCGCGAAAGCCAGGGGTTTGTTTTGATCTGAAGTCTGGGAAGCGTGAAGGCTATCAGCCCTTCGTCATCGTGATGTTGACGCCGCGGATCTCGCCCTTGGAGGAAATCTGCACCGTCTGCTTGGTGCCATTGGTGCGCAGCGACAAATTGGCGGCGAAGCCGTTGGCTTCGACGAACACCTCGATCTGGCCGCCGCCGGCGGTGCCCTGCAAATTGCCGAAGATGTTGCGGTTGGCCTCGCTCCAATTGCCGGAGATGCGCTCGCCCTGGCTCGTCACGTCGCTGGTGAGGTCGAACTTGTAGCTGTCGGACGCGCAGTGCAACGCCTGCTTGAGGCTGAGACCGGTACCGGCGACCTTGTAGTCCGCCTTGCAGCGGATGCGCTCGGTGGAGCCGTCGGACAGCGACACCGTGCCGGTGCCGGTCCACGCGCCTTCGAAACCTGCAAACGGTCCGGACGACTGAGCCTGGCCTGCCGAAACTGAGAAGAGCAGCGCAGCCCCGATGCCGGCCGCCTTGATTGCCTGTCCAGATCGCCCAAAGAATTTCATCTTAAAATATCCCGTTTTAGAAGGACGTCCGCTTATCACCGAGAACGTCTCGCCACATCGAAAGTTTAGTGTTCCGAGCCAGTGTCAGGTTCAATGCCTGACTGCCAGAGATGGCGGTTCACGACGCCTCGCGCCATGCTCCGACCTCGCGATTTGCGGTATTTCGGCATGTTTCTGGCGCCCAAGGCCGGGTCGAGAGATGCAGCTCTGCAACAGGTGCGCAGCAAAACGCGGCGTGCCTGAATTATGACGTAGTATCAATCTCTTACATTTGCCAGAGAAGGTGCAGGGAAGACCTGATTTGGTGGATCTGGCGCCAATTTGGCCGCATTTACCAGTGCTTGTGCCTTCTCCGAGGCTGCACTTTCCGCGGCAACTTGCCATCAGAACAATCCGTTTCCGGTCGTCCCCCTGTGTGGTCCGGGATCGGCGCGATTCTGCCGTCAGAATGAAGGAATACAATGCGTAAGCTTCTCGTCGCTCTCACCTTGCTGTCGGCCTCCCTCTCGACCGCAGCGTTCGCCCAGCAAGGGCGCGGCACGGACTCCGAGCAGAAGGCCTGCTCGCGCGATGTGCAGAAGCTCTGCCGGCCGGTCATCGATCAGGGCGATTTCACCATTCTGGCCTGCCTCAAGGAAAACCGGGCCAAGATTTCGCAGGCCTGCGACCAGGTCCTGAAGAACCACAACCAGTAAGCTCGGCCACTGGCCCACAAGGGCGGCCCCGGGGTCGCCTTTTCGGGCCGAACCCGGAAGGGCAGCCATCGAGAGACAGGATTGGTTTTGCGGCCGTATTCCCCTATATGGGGGCCGCGGCGGCATCGCCGGCATGAGCCCGCGCGAGCGAAAAAGCCCTTCCTGTCCAAACGATTGTAGACCAGCCCTCGATGACCTCTGCGAGCGAATTGCGATCCGGCAAGGGTGAGCGCGACGAGAATTTTCCCGTCGCGTCCTGGATCATTCATCCACGTCATCGCGCCTTGATCCTGGCGTATTACAATTTCGTCCGCACCGCCGACGACATTGCCGACCACGCCACGCTGCCGGGCGACGAGAAGCTCGCTTATCTCGACTTGCTCGAGGCGGAATTGCTCGGCACGGGCGACACCCAGGCCGAGGCCGTCAGCTTGCGGCGCGCACTGGCCGAACGCGGCATGGCGCCGCGCCACGCACTCGACGTGCTCATCGCGTTCCGTATGGACGTGACCAAGCTACGCTACGAGAACTGGGACGAGGTCATCCACTATTGCCGCTACTCGGCAATGCCGGTCGGCCGCTTCATGCTCGACGTTCATGGCGAGAGCACGTCGACCTGGGCCGCGTCGGATGCGCTCTGCGCGGCGCTGCAGATCAACAACCACCTTCAGGATTGCGGCAAGGATTTCCGCGAGCTCAACCGCGTCTATCTGCCGCGCGATGCGCTGGCCGCAAGCGGCGCCTCGGTCGAGCAGCTCGGGCTGACGCAATCGCCGCCGGCGATGCTGGCCTGCCTTCAGGCGCTCGCCGTGCGCAACGAAGCGCTGCTCAACGAGGGCAGGTCGCTCAGCGCGGAGATCAGGGACTTCCGCCTCGGCGTCGAAGTCTCGGTGATCCAGGCCTATGCCGACCGCATCGTGCGTCTGTTGAAGGTGCGCGATCCCCTGCGCGAGCGCGTGCACCTGAACAAGTTCGAGCTCCTCACCTTCAGCCTCGCCGGCATGATCGGCGAAGTCGGCCGCCGCGCGATCGGACGTAAGGCCATTTCCAGACCGGGGACTGCACATGACGCTTGAGGCGACCTCGCCCGGCGCCAATTATGGCTCGACCGCATCCGGCAGTTCGTTCTACGCCGCGATGCGCATCCTGCCGCACGACCAGCGCGAAGCGATGTTCCAGATCTACAGCTTCTGCCGTCAGGTCGATGACATCGCCGATTCCGATGGCCCGCGCGACGAGCGGCTCGCCGCACTTCAGGCGTGGCGCAACGACATCGATGCGCTCTACCAGGGCAACCCGCCGCCGCGGCTGAAGGACTACGTCGCCTCGGTGAAGAACTTCGGCCTCAAGCGCGAGGATTTCCTCGCCATCGTCGACGGCATGGAGATGGACGTGCCGCAGGACATCCGCGCGCCCGACATGGCGACGCTGGATCTCTATTGCGATCGCGTCGCGAGCGCCGTGGGGCGGCTGTCGGTCCGGGTGTTCGGCCTGCCGGAAGAAGACGGCGTCGAACTCGCCCATCATCTTGGCCGGGCGCTCCAGCTCACCAATATCCTGCGCGACATTGACGAGGACGCGGGTCTCGGCCGGCTCTATTTGCCGCGCGAGGCGCTGCTGCATGCCGGCATCACCTCCAACGATCCGGACCGCGTGATCCTCGAGCGTGCGCTGCCGAAGGTCTGCCTGCCGCTGGCGCAGCGCGCCAAGGTGTATTTCGAGAAGTCGGACGAGATCATGAACCGCAACCGGCGCCGCGCGGTGCGCGCGCCGCGGATGATGTCGAAATACTACCATGCCATTCTGGACCTCCTGATCGCGCGCGGTTTCGACGCGCCGCGAGAGCCGGTGCGTGTGTCGAAAGTCACGCGCATCTTGATCCTGCTCCGTTACGCTCTCATCTGATGCAAAAAACAGCTCACATCATCGGCGCCGGAATTTCCGGCCTCTCCGCCGCCGTGCGGCTCGCCAATGCCGGCTTCAAGGTCGCCGTGCACGAGGCGACGCACCACGCCGGCGGCCGCTGCCGTTCGTATTTCGACGGCGCCACCAATCTCACCATCGACAATGGCAATCATCTGCTGCTGTCGGGCAACAGCCATGCGCGCGCCTATGCGCGATCGATCGGCACCGAGGCGGGCCTGGTCGGACCGGAGCGCGCGCAGTTTCCCTTCGTCGATATCACGACCGGGCAGCGCTGGCAGATCGATCTCGGCGACGGTCGGCTGCCGACCTGGGTGCTCGACGAGAGTCGCCGCGTTCCCGACACCGGGCTCACCGATTATCTGAAGCTGGCGCCGCTGATCTGGGCGTCTGAAGAGACGCTGGTGGGCAAATCCATTCCCTGCGAGGGCGTGCTCTATCAGCGCCTGGTGCAGCCGCTGCTGCTCGCAGCGCTCAACGTCGATCCTCCCGAAGGCTCGGCGGGGCTTGCCGGCGCGATCGTGCGCGAGACGCTGCTCGCCGGCGGGCAGGCCTGTCGCCCCCTGATCGCGCGCGACGGACTCAGTGACGTTCTGATCGAGCCCGCCGTGAAATTCTTGACCGAGCGCGGGCACTCCGTTCAACTCGGCCACGAACTGCGTTCCTTTGCGAACAATGACGGCAAGGTCGGCGCGCTGAATTTCGGCGGCGAGGATCTGATCCAGATCGGCGCTGGCGACGTCGTCGTGATGGCGGTGCCGCCGCGCGCCGCCTCCAACCTGCTGCCCGGCCTGAAGACGCCGACCGAATTCCGCGCCATCGTGAATGCGCATTTCCGCGTTGAGCCGCCAGCGGGATCAGCTCCGATCCTCGGCGTGATCGGCGGCGTCGTGGAGTGGCTGTTTGCGTTCCCGAACCGGCTTTCGGTCACCATCAGCAACGGCGACCGCTTGGTCGACATGCCGCGCGAGGAACTCGCGCAGGTGATCTGGAACGATGTCTGCAAGGCCGGTGGCGTTTCCGGCGAGCTGCCCCCCTGGCAGATCGTGCGCGAGCGCCGTGCCACATTTGCGGCGACGCCGGCGCAGAATGCCCTGCGCCCGGGGCCGGTCACTGCGTTCAAAAACCTGTTTCTTGCAGGCGATTGGACTGCTACGGGATTGCCTGCAACCATCGAGGGATCGGTCCGATCCGGCGATCGCGCCGCCGATCTGGTTCTGGCCGCCAAGGGATACTGACAGGCGGCCCTGACGGGCATTTGTCCCCGGTCAATTTCGGTCAATTTCAATCGACTAACGGAGCAATCGAGCGAGATGGAGTCCGTGAACGCGACCAACCGCGAAGCCCGAGAATCTATGAACTTGGACTCCAGGAACCTGGAATCCAGGAACCTGGACTCGAGCATTGCGTCGGCCATCGAAGGCGTCCTCGGCTTCCAGCAATCCGACGGCCATTGGGTGTTCGAGCTCGAGGCCGATTGCACCATTCCGGCCGAATACGTCCTGCTTCGTCATTATCTTGCCGAGCCGGTCGATGCCGTGCTCGAGGCCAAGATCGCCAATTATCTTCGCCGCGTTCAGGGGGCTCATGGCGGCTGGCCGCTGGTGCATGACGGCGAGTTCGACATGAGTGCCAGCGTAAAGGCGTATTTCGCGCTGAAGATGATCGGCGATTCCACTGACAGCCCGCACATGGTGCGTGCGCGCGAGGCGATCCACGCCCGCGGCGGCGCGATCAACAGCAATGTCTTCACGCGCTTCTTGCTTGCGATGTACGGCATCGTGACCTGGCGCGCCGTGCCGGTGCTGCCGATCGAAATCGTGCTGCTGCCGTTCTGGTCGCCGTTCCATCTCAACAAGATCTCCTACTGGGCCCGCACCACCATGGTGCCGTTGATGGTGCTCGCAGCGCTCAAGCCGCGCGCGAGGAATCCGAAGGCTGTCGGCATCGACGAGCTGTTCCTCCAGGATCCGCGCTCGATCGGCATGACTGCCAAGGCGCCGCACCAGAGCCTGGCCTGGTTCGCGCTGTTCCGCGCGCTCGACCACATCCTGCGTGTGGTCGAGCCGATGTTTCCCAAGAGCCTGCGCAAGCGTGCCATCGACGCGGCGCTCGCCTTCACCGAGGATCGGCTCAACGGCGAGGACGGCATGGGCGCGATCTATCCGCCGATGGCCAACATCGTCATGATGTACGACGCGCTCGGCAAGGACGAGAATTTTCCGCCGCGTGCGATCACGCGCCGGGGCATCGACAAGCTGCTCGTGATCAAGGACGACGAGGCTTATTGCCAGCCCTGCGTCTCACCGGTATGGGACACGACGCTGACCGCGCACGCGCTGCTGGAAGCCGGCGGTGACAAGGCGGTGCCTGCCGCTAAGCAGGGCCTCGACTGGCTGATCCCGAAGCAGGAGCTCGCGGTGAAGGGCGACTGGGCGGTGAAGCGGCCCAATGTCCGTCCGGGCGGCTGGGCCTTTCAGTACAACAATGCCCATTATCCCGATCTCGACGACACCGCGGTGGTCGTGATGTCGATGGACCGCATGCGCCGTGAGCACAATGCGGCCGGTTATGATTCCGCGATCGACCGTGCCCGGGAGTGGATTGAGGGCATGCAGAGTGACGACGGCGGCTGGGCTGCCTTCGACGTCAACAACCTCGAATATTATCTGAACAACATCCCGTTCTCCGACCATGGCGCGCTGCTCGATCCGCCGACCGAGGACGTCACCGCGCGCTGCATCTCGATGCTGACCCAGCTCGGCGAGACCGCGAAGACCAGCAAGCACGTCGCCGACGGGATCGCCTACCTCCGCAAGACCCAGCACCCGGAAGGGTCCTGGTATGGCCGCTGGGGCATGAACTTCATCTACGGAACCTGGTCGGTGCTGTGCGCCCTCAACATGGCTGGCGTCCGTCACGACGACCCGATGATGCGCAAGGCGGCCGGCTGGCTGGCCTCGATCCAGAACCAGGACGGAGGCTGGGGTGAGGACGCCGTCAGCTACCGCCTGGACTACGCCGGCTGGGAGGCAGCCCCCTCGACCGCCTCGCAAACGGCATGGGCCTTGCTTGCCCTTATGGCTGCCGGCGAGGTCGATCACCCGGCCGTCGCCCGCGGGGTGGAGTACCTGATTACAACACAGAACAAAAAAGGACTGTGGGACGAGCAGCGGTACACCGCCACAGGCTTCCCCCGCGTGTTCTATCTGCGGTACCATGGTTACCCGAAGTTCTTCCCGCTGTGGGCGCTGGCCCGGTATCGGAACTTGAGGGACACCAACAGCAGGGTGGTAGGGGTCGGAATGTGACTTTGGGGACGGGGGACTACCTTACCGCGGGCAATGCCATTGATCCGCGGCCGATATTGATCGTGACCGGACTGGTTCAGGAGGCCCGCATCGCGGCCGGGCCCGGAATGGCGGTCATCTGTTCGTCGAGCAGCCCGACCCAGTTGCGGGCGCTGCTGACGGTGCTGGATCCTGAGACGATTCGCGGCGTGATCTCCTTTGGCGTGGCCGGCGGCCTCGACCCGACGCTGCGCTCCGGCGACGTCGTGCTGGCGACCGAAGTGCTCGCCGGCGACACCCGCTGGGCCGCCGGGCTGTCGCTCGGCGACGACCTCATCGACCGCCTGACGTCGGGACGCCGCCGCGTGGTGCGCGGCAGCCTCGCCGGTGCCGAGGAAGTGGTCACGGGGCGGTCCTGCAAGGCGGCGCTGCATTCGGAGACGGGAGCGGCCGCCGTCGACATGGAAAGCCACATCGCGGCCGCCTACGCCGCCGAAGCCGGCTTGCCGTTCGCCGCGGTCCGCGTCATCAGCGATCCCGCCCATCGCGCGCTGCCGGCGCTCGCCCGCGCCGCCATCAAGCCGAACGGCCAGATCGACGTGCTGGCCGTGCTGCGCGGCATCGCGCGCAACCCGACCGCGCTGCATGGACTGGTCTCGACCGGTATCGATTTCAACCGCGCGCTGCGCTCGCTTCGCGGCTGCCGCGACTTCCTGATCGGCACCGAGCTCGTCGAGAGCGAGGCGTTGGTTTCCGAGGCGGCCTGAGCGGGTTCATAGAGCTCACAAAAGAAAAGGCCCGGTCGCCATTGGCGATCGGGCCTTTGTTTTTTGATCGGGCTACAAGGCCGACTTGCGCGCTTACGCCGCCGTCGAAGCCTTCCGTGCGGCCTTCTCCTGGGCGGCGGCAGCCTCGTCCTTGCGAAGCTCCGACAGGCGCTTCTGCACTTCCGCCGAGAAGATGTACTGCGCAGGGCGCTGCTTGGTCATGTCGATCTCGGGCGCCATCGGACCCGTGGTCCTGACACCGCGCAGCGACACCCACATCGCCTTCAGCGGGTGGCTGATGGCTGCGGTCGCCGCCGTCGGCTCGTAGCCGCAATGGGCCATACAGTCGGCGCACTTCTCGTACTTGCCGGTGCCGTAGGTCTCCCAATCGGTGGTGTCCATCAGCTCCTTGAAGGTCTTCGCGTAGCCTTCACCGAGCAAATAGCAGGGCTTCTGCCAGCCGAAGATATTGCGCGCGGGCATGCCCCACGGCGTGCACTCGTATTCCTGGTTGCCGGCGAGGAAGTCGAGGAACAGGCCGGAATGCATGAAATTCCACTTCTTGCCCTTGCCCATCGCAAAGACGTCGCGGAACAGCTTCTTGGTCTTGGTGCGGTTGAGGAAGTGCTCCTGGTCGGGCGCACGCTCATAGGCATAGCCCGGCGACATCGAGACGCCGACACCGAGCTCGACGGTGAGGTCGAGGAATTTTGCAATCTCCTCGGCCGGATGGCCGTCGAAGATGGTGGCGTTGACGTTGACGGTGAAGCCGCGGGCCTTGGCCGCCTTGATCGCGGAGACGGCGCGATCGAACACGCCCTTCTGCGACACCGCCTTGTCGTGGTGCTCCTTCAGGCCGTCGAGATGCACCGAGAAGAACAGGTAGGGCGAGGGCTCGAACAGATCGAGCTTCTTCTCGAGCAGCAGCGCGTTGGTGCAGAGCGAGACGAACTTCTTGCGCGCGACGAGGCCGCGCACGATCTCGCCGATCTCCTTGTGGATCAGCGGCTCGCCGCCGGGAATGGCGACCATCGGCGCGCCGCATTCATCGGCTGCGTCCCAGCACTCCTGCGCGCTCATGCGGCGGTTGAGGATCGCGTCCGGATAATCGATCTTGCCGCAGCCGACGCAGGCGAGGTTGCAGCGAAACAGCGGCTCCAGCATCAGCACGAGCGGATAGCGCTTGCGGCCGAGCAGTTTCTGCTTGATCAAATAGCCGCCGATACGCATTTCCTTGAAGAAGGGGATAGCCATTACGAGTTTCTTTCTGGGCTTGAAATTCGGGTGGGTCAGCTCGCAGCCAGTTGGGCCGGAAGCCGGAATTCGATGTTCTCCTCGCGGCCCGGCAGCACCGAGACCTGTACCGGTCCGATCCGCCGCATCGCTTCGATCACGTCATCCACGAGTACCTCGGACGCCGAAGCGCCGGCCGTGGCGCCGACGGTTCTGGCATCTTTCAACCACTCCGGATTGAGCGCGCTGCCGTCGGCAATCAGATAACTCGCGACGCCGGCCTCAGTGCCGATTTCGCGGAGCCGGTTCGAGCTATTGGCAGCGCCCACCACCAAGATCACGTCGACCAGCTTGCTCCAGTTCCTTACCGCAGATTGGTGGTTCTGTGTCGCATAGCAGATATCCCGGATGTCCGGGCCTTGAATATCTGTAAAGCGGGCCTGAAGTGCCCCGGTAATGCCCTTGGACACCGTGGTTGCGGCTTTGTTCTTCAATCTCCCCATTGCACCCACTAAGCCCGCGCGCAAAAACCGTGCGATTGCACCAGATAAACTTCCATTGGACTCCATCACGCAAGTTGCACCGATCCGCATCTTGAGTCCCCGGAGCACCGGGATACCAATGAGCTGCAATATCCGCACCATCGGTTTCGGCACGCAGCCGTCGCCCACGCGGGTACACATGGAAGCGCAATACTTTGTGTCAAAAAATCGGCAGCAAGGAAAGGGGCCCATGAACTTTGGTTCCCCTGCAGGATCCATTTGCGGTACTATAGTAGAGAACGTTCCGGCCGGCAAAACGGCGACATTTGTGCGCGGCCCTCGGTCACTTTCCCGCCTCAACTCCTCGGCTATACCGACCGCCCCGCATGATTTTGCCGCGGCTTCCCGCCGTTCAGCTCGAACCTTCTGGCGGGAAGAGCCACTCAAAACAGCAATAGGTTTCGCCCGGGAACTCCGATAAACAGCGGGCGTTTCCGGGAAGCTGTTAACGCAGAAAGAAAAGAAGTGCTGCAAAGCGTAGTCGTTGCCATCGTCAGGGCCTGCACCCGGTTTGCCCCCATCGTCGTCGTTCTCGGGCTCCTGCTGGCGGTGGGGGCGGGCTACTACACGGTCCATCACTTCGCCATCAACACCGACATCAATTCGCTGATTGCCCAAAATCTGGACTGGCGCCAACGCGACCAGCAATTCGATCGCGCTTTCGACCGCGATGCGACGATCACGGCGGTGGTCGAAGCCAAAACGCCGGAGATGGCGACTGCGGCGTCGGACGCGCTCTATGCCAAGCTGAAGGACGACAAAACCGACTTCCAGTCGATGCAACAGCTCGGCACTGGCGAGTTCTTCGAGAAGAACGGCCTGTTGTTCCTGCCGACCGAGGAGGTCGCCAAGGTCACCGGCCAGTTCGAATCCGCCGCGCCCCTGATCGAGATCATGGCGGGCGATCCCTCGATCCGCGGCCTGACCGGCGCGCTCGAGACGGGTCTGGCCGGCGTCAAGCGCGGGCAAGTGAAGCTCGACAACACCGAACGGCCCTTCAACCAGATCGCACAAACGGTTGAGACCGTGCTCAACAAGGGCAGTGCGAGCTTCTCCTGGCGAGAGCTCGTCAGTGACGAGCCGCTGACGGATTCGGACAAGCGCGCCTTCATCGAGTTCAAGCCGATCCTCGACTACAACGCGCTGGAGCCCGGCAAGGGCGCCACCGACGCGATCCGCAAGGCCGCAGCCGATCTGGAGTTTGCGACCAAATACCAGGCGCGCGTGCGGCTGACCGGTCCGGTCCCGATCGCCAACGAGGAATATGCAACCGTCCAGGAAGGCGCTGTCGTCAACGGCATCGGCACGGTTCTGGTCGTGCTGCTCATTCTGTGGCTGGCGCTGCATTCGGCGAAGATCATCTTCGCGGTGTTCGTCAATCTCTTTGTCGGTCTTGCGCTGACAACCGCCGCCGGTCTGATGATGGTGAGGCTCGCTCAATTTGCTGTCGATCGCGTTCGCCGTGCTGTTCGTCGGCCTCGGCGTCGATTTCGGCATTCAGTACAGCGTCCGCTATCGCTCCGAGCGCTATAAGCATAACGACCTTTCGGGTGCGCTGGTATTGGCCGCGAAGCGCTCGGCGATACCGCTGTCGCTGGCGGCGATGGCAACCGCGGCCGGCTTCCTCTGCTTCATGCCGACCGACTACAAGGGCATATCGGAGCTCGGCCAGATCGCCGGCGTCGGCATGCTGGTCGCGTTCCTCACCAGCATCACCGTACTCCCGGCGATGCTGAAGCTGTTGAATCCGCCCGGCGAGAAGGAGCCGGTCGGCTACGCCTTCCTGGCGCCGCTCGATCACTTCTTGGAGAAGCACCGGGTGCTGGTCGTCGGTGGTACGATCTTTCTCGCGGTCGCCGGCCTGCCGCTGCTCTACTTCATGAAGTTCGACTTCAACCCGATGAACCTGCGCAATCCGAAGGCCGAATCGATCGCGACCTTCCTCGATTTGCGCAAGGATCCCAACACCGGCGCCAATGCCATCAACGTGATGACCACGTCGGAGGAGCAGGCAAAGCAGGTGGAGGCGAAGCTGGAGAAGGTGCCCGAAGTGCTGCGGGTGATGTCCCTCAACAGCTTCGTCCCTGAGGACCAGCCGCCGAAGCTGAAGCTGCTTGCACAGGGCGCCAAGGTGCTGAACCCCGCGCTCAATCCTGACCAGATCGACGCGGCGCCGACGGACAAGGAGAACGTCGATGCGCTGAAATCCTCGGTCGACAATCTGCGCCGGACCGCAGGCGATGCGAAGGGCCCGGGTGCGGTCGCCTCGCGCCGGCTTGCGGACGCGCTCGAAAAGCTCGCCAACGGCGACGAGGCCACGCGGAACAAGGCGCAGGACGTGTTCGTCGCGCCGATGAAGATCGTGTTCGACCAGCTCCGGAACGCGATGCAGGCCGAGCCGGTCACCCTGAAGTCATTACCACCCGACCCTCATCAGCGCTTGGAAGAGCAAAGACGGCATCATCCGCGTCGAGGCGCTGCCCAAAGGCGATCCCAACGACAACGACACGCTGCGCAAATTTGCGGCGGCCGTGCTCGTTGCCGAGCCGACCGCGATCGGTGGCCCGGTCTCGATCCTGAAATCCGGCGACACCGTGGTGAAGGCGTTCATCCATGCCGGAATCTATGCGCTGCTGGTGATCGGCCTGTTGCTGTGGATCACGCTGCGCCGGTTCGTCGACGTGCTGATGACCTTGGTGCCGCTCCTGGTTGCCGGCGCGGTAACGCTCGAGATCTGCGTGCTGATCGGCTTGCCGCTCAACTTCGCCAATATCGTCGCGTTCCCGCTGCTGCTCGGCGTCGGCGTGGCCTTCAAGATCTACTATGTCGTGGCCTGGCGCTCGGGCAGGACAAACCTGCTCCAGACCAGCCTGACGCGTGCGATCTTTTTCAGCGCGATGACGACGGCGACGGCATTCGGCAGCCTGTGGCTGTCGAGCCATCCGGGAACGTCCAGCATGGGCAAGCTGCTCGCGCTGTCGCTGGTGACGACGCTCGCCGCCGTGCTGCTGTTTCAGCCAGCGCTAATGGGCAAACCCCGCAATCTCAGGGAGTAGGCAGATGTCGCCGACCGGGTCGGCGGCGCCCTTCGGACCCGGTTTGGCAGTGCCGGCGGCCTTGGGGGCTGCCGGCGCAGGCTGCGCCGCTGTAGCGCCCGTCGTTCCCGGGGCCTTCGGCGCCGCGCCGGTGGACTTCGGCGTGCCCTTGGCCATGGCATTGGCGGTGCTCAAGGGAATAGGCGGGCCAACGCGGGTCCAGGTTTCGCCACCGCAGAGGAAGCCCATCACGCAGCCCTTGATCTCGAGCTGGTCGGTGCCAACCGGCGTGATGGTCGCGCTGTAGAGCTGGCCGTCCTTGGCGTTGTAGACCTGACCCTCCCACTGATCGGCGCCGGGCTTTTTCTTCATGTCGATCAGGGTTGCCATGCCCAGCGTGGGCCTGGTCTTTTTCGACGCGTCGGGATTGTATTCATCGCGGCCGCCGGGCTCTTTTTCCCAGGAAACCGCGCCCCACATGCTGCCATTGCATTGGGCGACACGAATGTTGGCCACGGCGTCGGCAACCCGCCAGTCGCCGGTCGGATCGGCGGCGAGCGCCGGGGTCAGGCAGGTGAAACCGCCAGTCAGTATTAGTCCGGTGTAAAGGGCTAAACGCATGATAGTTCCTTGGCAGTGCAACATGGTCTAAAGCTGTGCTTGCGAAGATGGTCCGAAAAAGGGCAAAAGGCCGCACAGACCGTTTTCGGCAACGGTCCGTTTTCAGTTGACGAGACGGCCCTCAACCGAAGTATGTAACGGATGCACAGCCCAAATCCAGACATGTCTCAGCTATTCGCGGACCGTCAGGCCCAGCGCAGCGCCCTGCATAATCGGCATATGAACGAGCAGTTCGTTCGGGTGCTCAAGACCATCGGCTATGATGTCGGCTTCCAGAAGGGGCAGGGGCAGTACCTCTACGACCGAGACGGCGCGCGCTATCTCGACCTTTTGTCCGGCTTTGGCGTGTTTGCGATCGGGCGCAATCATCCCGTCATGCGCGAGGCGCTCAAGAGCGTGCTCGATGCCGACCTGCCCAACCTCGTCCAGTTCGACGTCTCGGTGCTCGCCGGCGTGCTCGCCGAGCGGCTTTTGAAGTACGTGCCCTATCTCGACAAGGCGTTCTTCGCCAATTCCGGCGCCGAATGCGTCGAAGCCGCGATCAAGTTCGCTCGCGGCGCCACCGGCCGGCCCGGCATCATCTATTGCGCCCATGCCTATCACGGCCTGACCTATGGCGCGCTGTCATTGACGGGTGATTCGAACTTCCGCACCGGCTTCGAGCCGCTGCTGCCGGGTTGCACCTCAATCCCGTTCAACGATCTCGCCGCGCTCGAAAAGGCGCTGGCCTCGCGAGAGGTGGCGGCCTTCGTCGTCGAGCCGATCCAGGGCAAGGGCGTCAACATGCCCACCGACGAGTTCCTGCCGGGTGCGGCTGCGCTCTGCAAGAAATACGGCACGCTGTTCGTCGCCGACGAGATCCAGACCGGCATGGGCCGCACCGGCCGCTTCCTCGCGGTCGAGCACTGGAACGTCGAGCCCGACATGGTGCTGCTGTCGAAGTCGCTGTCCGGCGGCCACGTGCCGGTCGGCGCGGTGCTGACGCGCAAGAGCATCTTCGACAAGATCTTCAACCAGATGGACCGCGCGGTGGTGCACGGCTCCACCTTCTCCAAGAACGACCTGGCGATGGCAGCCGGCATCGCCACGCTCGACGTCATGGAGTCCGAGAAGCTGATCGAGTCCGCCGCCAAGCGCGGTGCCGAGCTGCGCCTTGCGCTCACGCGCATGGTGCCCGGCTACGAGCTGTTGAAGGAAGTGCGCGGCAAGGGCTTGATGATCGGCATCGAGTTCGGTCCGCCGAAATCGCTGCGGCTGCGAGCCTCGTGGAACGTGCTGGAGGCCGCCAACAAGGGCCTGTTCTGCCAGCTCATCACCGTGCCGCTCTTCAAAGATCACAAGATCCTGACCCAGGTCGCCGGCCACGGCAGCCACACTATCAAGCTGCTGCCGCCGCTCACCATCACCGAGGAAGATTGCGGCTGGATCGAGCGCGCCTTCGACGACGTCATTGCCGGTAGCCACAAGGTCCCCGGCGCGATCTGGTCGCTCGGCAAGACGCTGGTGGACAACGCGGTGAGGCGGTCGGCGTAACCTGATCCCTCAGGCCGCCTTGGGCTTGTTCACAGTCTCGATGCGGTCGAGAGCCTTGCCGAGATCGCGTTTGGCGATCTGAATATCGTAATCGTTCTGGAGATTGAGCCATAGCTCAGCGGTCGTGCCGAGCGCTTTGGCAAGCCGAAGCGCGGTGTCAGCGGTGATTCCGGTCTGCTCACTCGCAATCCGCTCAATACGCGTACGCGGCAGGCCGCATGTCTTGGCGAGCGCGCCTGCCGACATGTCCAGCGGGCTCAGGAATTCTTCCCGCAGAACCTCACCAGGATGCATGGGCTTGAGTTTCTTGGCCATCGTCGCATTCTCATAGTGATAATCCACGATCTCGACCTGAACGGGACCTTGTGATGTCCACACGAAGCACACTCGGAACTGGTCGTTGATCCTGATCGAGTGCTGTCCCTTGCGATCGCCCGTGAGGGCCTCAAGGCGGTTTCCGGGTGGTGCCCTCAAGTCGCTGAGTTCGCCCGCAGCGTGAAGATAGCGCAATTTCCGGCGAGCAACCTTCACCAGGTCGGCCGGAAAGCGTTTGGGGCTTTCGCCGTTAAAGACCGCCTCAGTCGTTTTATCCCGAAACGTCCTGATCACTCAGGCAATGTATCATTGGTTGATACATGCGCAAGGGATTTGTATCAAATTCTGATACGAGTCCAGGGTTACCCCTCCACATTCGCCTTCATCGCCGCCTCGAACTTGTCGACGAACTCGGCGAGCTCGTCGGCGCCGATATCGCTGACGGCCCAGAAATTCAGGCCCCGCTCGCCCCAGCGGCGACAGTTGAAGCCCTGCATGGTCTGGGTCTTCGGCGGCCGGTGTTCGGTGCTCGTGGTCTGCGATACGAACAGGTTGATCACGTGCTGCCGGCGCTTGTAGACGACCGCGCCGATGGCACGTGCGTCGATATAATCGAGCCTGCCGCCGACCAGCGTAAAACCCTGCGCGGTGAGGTCGATCACGGGCGGGGCGACGTCGAGCTTGCCGTTGAACCACGGCTTCACGGTGTGCTGGTCGGTCGAGACCACGTCGATGAGGTGGCCGGCCTGGAGCGAGCGCAGATGCGCGGAGACGACCTCCGACAGGATGCGCTGCTGGTCGTCCTGGCGCAGCACCACGGCGACGACACCGGAGGCGGCGAGCGCAGAGACCGCCGAACCCATTGCAAAGCCGCGCAGCACGGAGCGGCGGCTCGGTTGTTGGCGCTGCGGCTGCGGCAGCGAAGCCTCGATCCGGGTGCGCAAACTCGTCGGCGCGGTGTAGCGCAAATTGGTGTCGGCGAGCACGCGCTGCATTTCCCGTTGTGAGGCAAGCTCGGCGGCGCAGGCCGGGCAGCTTGCGATATGGGCTTCGACCTCGCGTGCATGGCCCGCATCGAGCTCGTTGTCGAGCAGCGCGTGAAGCAGCATTTTTGCTTCGTCGCAGTTCATTTCGAGTGCTCCTCTTCCGCCATCCAGGCCGCGCGCAGCATGGCGCGGGCGCGTGCGAGGCGGGACATCACGGTGCCGACGGGTGCGCCGACGGCCTCGGCGATTTCACGATAGGACAGGTTGCTGATCTCGCGCAGCACGAAGGTTTCCTTGAACGGTTCGGCGAGGGCGTCGATCAGCTTGCGGATCGCGCCGGCGTCGCGGCTGCGCAGCACTTCCGTCTCCGGGCTCGCCTTGGTCTCTTGCCAGATCGGCGTCTGCTCGGCGGCGCCGGGCGTATCCTCGATCGCGCTGTGCCTGTGCGCGCGCCGTCCATATTCGGCGTTGCAGACGTTACGCAGGATCGCAAACAGCCAGGGCTTCATCGCCGGCCCGCGATAGCTGTCGAAATGCTTCAGCGCGCGCAGATAGCACTCCTGCACCGCGTCCTCGGCATCGGAGGCGTCGCGCAGCAGATAGCGTGCGAGTGTGTAGACGTCGTCGAGATGAGGCAGCGCGGCCTCGCGGAAGCGCTGTGCCTTCTGCAAATCGTCGTTGGCGGGCATCGCTCCTCGCTTTGCCTCTTGTTCTGCGCGTTGCTTCGTTTCGTCCACATTCGTTTGGTCGGCGTGTGTGACCGAGGGCACACGAGCCCGGCCGGCGTGGGACCACCGGCCGGGCAAGACGTTGATGCCTTGGTTCGAGATGTTACTCAACCTTGATCATCCCCGTCATGTGCGGGTGCAACGAACAAAAATATTTGTAGTCGCCCGCGTTGGTGAAGGTGAAGGAGAACTTGTCGTCGGTGTCCAGGGTCTTGGACCTGAACTTGCCGGCCGACACCACGGTGTGGGGGATGTCGTCCCGGTTGAACCAGGTCACCGTGGTGCCGACCTTGATCTTGAGCTCGGCCGGCTGGAAAACGAAATTGTCGATATGCACTTCCATGTCGTCGGCACGAGCGGTTGTTGCGGGCAAGAGGATAGCCGCGGCCAAAGCGAGACCGAGGTCGACAGCGAAGTCGCGGCGATTGAGTGTCTTCATTGTCAGCTTCCGTTCAGCTCTGCTCAACCTTGGAGCGGCGTGTCGATGATCGCGAGCCGCTGTTCGTTCTGCTTGAAGTTGACGCTGGCAACGCCGAGCATGGCGCGCAGTTTTGCGTTCTCGACCTTCATCGGTCCGGGTGACGGAGCTGCCCCCGGCGCCGGCTGCGGGAACGCAGTCGAGCGCGCGGTGTGGAAGGTGACGTTGCCCTCGACCTTCTGCATCACTTGATGGATGTGGCCGTTCAGCACGGTGACGGAACCGAAACCCTTGACGTATTCCAGCGCGCGGCCGCCGTCCTCGGTGCCCCAGCCCCATTCCGGATAGACGGTCCAGAGCGGGATGTGGGCAAACAGCACGATCGGCGTCGATTTCGACTTGCCGCGCAGGTCGTCCTCGAGCCAGGCGAGCTGATCGGCGCCGAGATTGCCGAGGCCGCCGGCCTTGAGATCGACGACGTTGACGAGGCCGATGAAGTGCACGCCGCCGGCGTCGAACGAATACCAGCCCGCGCCCTTGGTGCCGCGGCCGTAGCGCTCGCGATAGAACTTTACCTCCTCGTCGAGAAAGTCATGCTCGCCGGGCACGTAGTGCACGTCCAGCTTGCTCTGCGAGATGATGCGATCGGCGTTGTCGAATTCGGCGGCCTTCGACAAATGAGTAATGTCGCCGGTATGGATCATGAAGGACGGCTTGATCGGCATCGCGTTGATCTTGTTGATGGCTTCCTCCAGCGTGCCGAGCGCGTTGGGATTGGCCGGCTTGTCGAAGCCGACATGGCTGTCGCTGATCTGGAGGAAGGTCATGCCGGGCGCGGCCGCGGTCGCGGCTTGCGCGGAATCAATGATGCCGAGCGAGCGCGGCACGCCGCCCGTGATGGTCCAGAGCACTCCGGTGCCGGCCCAGGTCATGCATTCGAGCACCTTGCGGCGGCTTAAGCCGTCGTCCCCGTGATCGTGTCCGCTCATCGCGTGTCTCCTCTCGCCCGGAATTGGGCTTCGGGGAGGTGATTGGGGGAGGGGTGGGTTTATTCCCGGATGAGATGACGATTTCGTGAGTTGGTTTCGATCGAGGCACGACGCTATGTCGCGAATTCGCGCACGGCCTTCACCACGATCGCCGGCGCTTCCTGCGCCACACAATGCCCTGCACCGTCGAACGTCAGCGTGCTGACGCGCGGAATCAGCGACACGGCGCGCGAGGCCATCTCCTTGTAGATCGGTCCCGACTTCGCGGCGGTCGTGACCCGCACCCGGCAGTCGATCGCGGAGAGCGAGGTAAACGGATTGCCGCGCGCATCGCCGACGTAGACCTGCTCCATCGCCTGGTAGATCGGACGCAGGATCGCCGATTCGATCTCGGGCGTGCAGCAGAGCTGCACCCGGCCGTTCGCCAGCGGCGCGAAGCCATGGCGCACATAGGCCCGAAGCGAAGTCTCGGTCCAGTCCGCAAACGTCGGCGCGGCGCGGTAGCGCTCGAATACGGCGTCGGCACTGTTGAACTCGGCACGTCGGCGCAGTGTTCCCTGCACGCGGGACAAGGAGTCTTCGCTCAATTCTCCGGAGCGCGCAGCGCGCGGATCCATTACAGTTGGCTCCATCACGAACAGGCGTGCGAAACGTCCGGGCAAGAGTTTCGCCGCGAGCAGAAGATCGGTCGCACCTGCGCTGTGGCCGATCCCGTAGACGTTGCGCAGCCCGAGCGCATCGATCACCCGGCAGACATCTTCGGCATAGTCCAGAAAATGATAGGCCCCGGGCTTGTGGCTCGCGCCATGGCCACGGCGGTCAAGCGCATAGACCGTGTAGGTCGCGGCGAGATCGCGTGCGACCTCGTCCCAGACGTCGGCGACGAAGCCGGTGCCGTGAAGCAGAAGCGCAGGCGTCCTTCCGCTCTCGCCCCATCGCAGCATGGCGATCTGCGCATCAGCGGGGCCGATCGAAAAGCGGTGCGCTTGAATCATGGTAGGGCGCTACTTGCCATCTTCCAGGATCATCGTCGCGCCCTTCTCGGCGATCATCGCGGTCGGCGTGTTGGTATTCCCCGACGTGATGGTCGGCATGATCGAGGCGTCGACGATGCGTAAGCCTTCGAGGCCGTAAAAGCGCAGGCGCTCGTCCACCACCGCCATCGGGTCATTCACCGCGCCCATCTTCGCCGTGCCGACGGGATGGAAGATGGTGGTGCCGATGTCGCCGGCGGCCTTTGCAAGCGAGGCATCGTCGTCGCCGACGGAGGGGCCGGGCAGATATTCGCTCGGGCGGTATTTTGGCGAGCGCCCTCTGCTGCATGAGGCGGCGGGTGGTGCGGATGGCGTCGGCGCCGACCCGGCGGTCGTCGTCCGTTGACAGATAATTCGGCGCGATGATCGGCTTCTCGTCCGGCGCCGCCGCACGGAGACGTACGGTGCCGCGCGAGGTCGGCTGCAGATTGCAGGCGCTCACCGTGATCGCGGGGAAGCGGTGCAGCGGATCGCCGAATTTGTCGAGCGACAGCGGCTGCACATGGAACTGGATGTTGGCGCGCGCGCGCGTCGCATCGGAGCGTGTGAAGATGCCGAGCTGCGATGGCGCCATGGTCAGCGGGCCGCGGCGGCGGAAGGCGTAGTCGAGGCCCATCAGGCCGCGACGGACCAGATTGTAATAGGTCTCGTTCAGCGTGCGCACGCCCTCGACCTTGTAGATCGCGCGCTGCTGGAGATGATCCTGGAGATTGCGACCGATGCCGGGCTTGTCCATCACGATGTCGATGCCGAGCGGGGCCAGCCAGTCGGCGGGCCCGATGCCGGAGCGATGCAGCACCTGCACTGAGCCGATCGCGCCGGCCGAAAGGATCACCTCGCGTTTCGCACGCGCCTCGATGATCTCGCCGTTCTGGACGAAGCGCACGCCGACGGCGCGGCCCTGCTCGATGATCAGACGATCGACCAGCACGTGCTTCTCGAGCCGCAAGTTCGGGCGGTTCAGCGCCGGCTTGAGGAAGCCGCGTGCCGACGACCAGCGCCGGCCGCGCTTCTGGTTGACGTGGAAATAGCTGGTGCCTTCGTTGTCGCCGGTGTTGAAATCGGGAATGCGCTTGATGCCCATCTCCTCGGCGGCGTCGCCGACGGCGTCGAGAACGTCCCACGATAGCCGCGGCGCCTCGATGCGCCAGCCGCCGCCGGCGCCGTGGTGCTCGCTCGCGCCGAGGAAATGATCCTCGAGCCGCCTGAACAGCGGCAGTACGTCGTCATAACCCCAGCCGGTCATGCCGAGCTGGCGCCAGTGATCGTAATCGGCGGCCTGTCCGCGCATCGAGATCATGGCGTTGATCGCCGAGGAGCCGCCGATCACCTTGCCGCGGGGATAGGCGAGCGCGCGGCCGTTCAGGCCGGGCTCGGCCTCGGTCTTGAACATCCAGTCCGAGCGTGGATTGCCGATCGCGAAGAGATAGCCGACCGGAATGTGGAACCAGATCCAGTTGTCGTCGCCGCCGGCTTCGAGGATGAGGACGCGATTGCCTGGCACGGCCGACAGCCGGTTGGCAACGATGCAGCCCGCCGTGCCGGCCCCAACGACGATATAGTCAAATTCACCTTCGAGCCGCCTTGGCATTCTGCTTCCACCCGGATGGTCACTTAACGTTCCATCCTAATACGCAGACGCGGCGGATCGGGACAAGCCCGGCCATGCCGAACAGACAGGCTAGACCCCGATCCCCGGCAGTTGGGTGGACTGGTGCTTGCATGGTAGACAGTCCTGTATTTTCAACAAAGCTTGAGACCCTCCATGCCCATCGTGAACCGCGTCGCCGACCTTCAACCCGATATTCAGGCCTGGCGCCGGGACATCCACGAGCATCCCGAGTTGCTGTATGACGTCCACCGCACCGCAGCATTCGTCGCGGATCGCCTGCGCGAATTCGGCTGCGATGAGGTCGTGACCGGCGTCGGACAGACCGGCGTGGTCGGTGTGATCAAGGGCAGCAAGCCGGCCGGCGAGGGCCTCAAGACCATCGGCCTGCGCGCCGACATGGACGCGCTGCCGGTCGAGGAACAGACCAACCTGCCTTACGCTTCGAAGACTCCCGGCAAGATGCATGCCTGCGGCCATGACGGCCACACCGCGATGCTGCTCGGTGCTGCGCGCTATCTCGCCGAGACCCGCAATTTTGCCGGTGATGCGGTGGTGATCTTCCAGCCGGCCGAGGAAGGCGGCGCCGGCGGCCTGGCCATGGTCAAGGACGGAATGATGGAGCGCTTCGGCATCGAGCAGGTCTACGGCATGCACAATGGCCCGGGCATTCCGATCGGCTCGTTCGCGATCCGGCCGGGTCCGATCATGGCGGCGACCGACGAGGTCGATATCATGATCGAGGGCCTCGGCGGCCATGCCGCGCGGCCGCACAAATGCGTCGATTCCGTTCTGGTCGGCGCGCAGGTGATCACCGCGTTGCAGTCGATCGTCGCGCGCAGCGTCGATCCGCTGGAATCGGCCGTGATCTCGATCTGTGAGTTTCACGCCGGCAACGCCCGCAACGTCATTCCGCAAACCGCGACATTGAGGGGCACCATTCGCACGCTGTCGCCGGAGGTGCGCAAGCTGGTCGAGAAGCGCGTGCACGAGGTTGTCGCGGGCGTGGCGCAGATCACCGGTGCCAAGATCGATCTGCACTACAAGCGCAATTATCCCGTGGTGAACAACCACGCCGCGGAGACCGAAATTGCGCGTCGCATCGCCGGGCAGGTCGCGGGCGAGGCCAACGTGCACGAGATGTCGCCGCTGATGGGCGGCGAGGATTTCGCCTATATGCTGGAAGCGCGCCCCGGCGCCTTCATCTTCTGCGGCAACGGCGACAGCGCCGGCCTGCATCACCCCGCCTACAATTTCGACGACGAGGCGATCGTTTACGGCACGTCGTACTGGGTCAAGCTGGTCGAGGAATCGCTCGCGGCGTCGTAAGGTCAAGCGTGAGGCATACATGAAAAGGGCCCGTGCATCGCACGGGCCCTTAGTGTTGTGTGCCGAGTATGAACGACAGCTTGGAGGTGGAAGTCCTCTATCCAGCCTGATGGCGGCGAAGGATTAGCGAAGCGCAAGGGCGTCATCGTGAGGTGGGGTCTGAAGACAGCGTGGAGCAAAGCCGCGGCCCGATGGACAAGCACCGGATAACGAGGCCTACCCGGCCGGACGAGCGAGCAACTGATCGCGAAGTCGACAGTCATCAAGGACCGGGGTGGTAAATCCGGCGGGGGTGCGGTGAAGGCGGTCGGTCTTACCTCGGGAGGTCTGTGCTGTGTCCCGGCAACGGGACTGAGGCCGTCGCAAGGCGGCCTGACCGCAGTGCAGAAGTCAGCCGAGGGCATAGTAGGCGGCGGCGCGCTGCCGAAGGCCTGAACGGTGGAAGAGGCCAGTAGAGCGGTAATCTCGTGCGAGCCATGCGGCAGAAGAAACAGATCGAACTGAACTTGGGCACCGGAGCGAGGGGTGAAGCCCCGAAGGCCGCCGCCCAAGAGGCCGAAGCACGTGCGGCGAAAGCCAGTCTCGAACGCCCGGCGGTCGCAGGGCCGTTGATGGAAGCAGTGGTCGAGCGTGAGAATCTGAAGGAAGCGTTGGCGCGAGTGAAGCGCAATAAAGGTGCGGCAGGCATCGACGGCATGTCCGTTGATGAGCTGCCGACCTACCTGAAGGAGCACTGGCCCACGATCCGAGCCCAGTTGCTGGAGGGCACCTACAAGCCGCAACCGGTACGACGCGTCGAGATACCGAAGGCATCGGGCGGCACTCGGCCGCTCGGCATCCCCACGGTGCTCGATCGCTTCATCCAACAGGCGGTACTGCAGGTGCTGCAGGCGGATTGGGACGGAACGTTCTCCGGAACGAGCTTCGGCTTCCGGCCGAAGCACTCGGCGCATCAGGCTGTGGCACAGGCGCAGGCGTACATCGCGTCCGGCCACGGCTTTGTCGTGGACATCGACCTGGAGAAGTTCTTCGACCGGGTCAACCACGACATCCTGATGGGGCTGGTTGCCAAGCGGGTTGCTGACAAGCGCCTCCTGAAGCTGATCCGCGGCTTTCTGACCGCGGGCGTGCTGGAAGGGGGACTGGTCAGCGCGACGGAGGAAGGTACGCCGCAAGGCGGCCCGCTCTCGCCGCTGTTGTCGAACCTGATGCTGGATGTGCTGGACAAGGAGCTGGAGAAGCGCGGCCACCGCTTCGTGCGCTACGCCGATGACTGCAACATCTATGTGCGCAGTCGAAAGGCCGGCGAGCGGGTGATGGCCG
Organism: Bradyrhizobium sp. LB13.1; assembly: GCF_054056815.1. Classification (NCBI taxonomy): domain Bacteria; kingdom Pseudomonadati; phylum Pseudomonadota; class Alphaproteobacteria; order Hyphomicrobiales; family Nitrobacteraceae; genus Bradyrhizobium; species Bradyrhizobium sp. LB13.1. The sequence continues at coordinate 3,082,428 of NZ_JBSRYQ010000001.1, forward strand.
GCATCGAGAAGTTCCTCGAAAAGCGCCTCAAGCTGAAGGTCAACAAGGCCAAGAGCGCGGTTGCCAAGCCGAGCGTCCGCAAGTTCCTGGGTTTCAGCTTCACAGGCGGGAAGGAGCCGCGGCGGCGTATCGCACCGCAGGCGATTACCCGCTTCAAAGCGAGAGTCCGGGAGCTGACGCGACGCACGTGCGGACGAAGCCTCGAACAGATCGCCAAGGAGCTGTCCACTTACCTTGTCGGCTGGCGCGGATACTTCGGCTTCTGCCAAACCCCGTCAGTGTTGAGCGCACTCGATCAGTGGATCAGGCGGCGGTTGCGCGCCATCGCCTGGAAGCAGTGGAAGCGTGGTCGCACTCGCTTTGCCGAACTGCGACGCCGTGGTGTCGGCCGGGATCTGGCGGCTCAAACTGCCGGCAGCCCACATGGCCCTTGGCGGTTGGCGGCGAGCCCTGCGCTTAACATTGCCTTGCAAACTGTCTTCTTCAGGTCACTCGGCTTGGCTTCCATCGCGGCTCCGAGACCCGCATAATCCACCGAACCGCCGTATACGGACCCGTACGTACGGTGGTGTGGGAGGGGCGACGCCGCGAGGCGTCCCCCTATCCCGATTGAGTGACGTGATCAGCTTCAGAAGATCCGCGAGAAGATCACGTACAGCGTGCCCGACAACAGGATCGCGACGGGCAGGGTCAGCACCCAGGCCATCAGCATGTTCCTGATGGTGGCGACCTGGAGACCCGAACCGTTCGCGGCCATGCTGCCGGCGACGCCGGACGACAGCACGTGGGTCGTCGAGACCGGCAGGCCGAACATGTCGGCGGCGCCGATCGTGGCGGCGGCGACCAGCTCGGCAGAGGCGCCCTGCGCGTAGGTCAGGTGGGTCTTGCCGATCTTCTCGCCGACGGTGACGACGATGCGCTTCCAGCCGATCATGGTGCCGAGGCCGAGCGTGATCGCAACTGCGACCTTCACCCAGGTCGGGATGAACTTGGTCGCGCTGTCGAGGCCGCCCTTGTACGCGTTCAAGGTCGCGACCTCGTCCTTGTTGAGGTCGTTTTCCTTGTCCTTCATCAGGAAGCGGATCGCTTCCGAGGTCAGGTACATGTCGTTGCGGGTGTTGCCGACGACTTCCGCCGGCACCTTGTTCAGCGAGCCGTATTTCGCAACCTGGTCGCCGACATCCTTCACCAGCACTGACAGCGAAGGGTAGGTGCCTTCGCTGATGTGATGCGAGGTGACGTACTGCGTCACCGCAGGACGGGGGTCGCCGATAATCGCATGACCGGCGCCCTTGGCCGTAACCACCTTGGAGGCGGCATCCGAGACCTTCGCGAACTGGGCGACCTGCGACTCCGGCAATGCGCGGTTAAGCGCATAGGCGGTCGGCACGGTGCCGATCAGGATCAGCATGATCAGGCCCATGCCCTTCTGTCCGTCGTTCGAACCATGGGCGAAGCTGACGCCGGTGCAGGTCAGGATCAGCAGGCCGCGAATCCAGATCGGCGGGGCTTTGTTGCCCTCAGGGGCGGCATAGAGCGCCGGGTTCTTGATGATCATCTTGAGCAGTAGCAGCAGGCTTGCGGCGCAGACGAAGCCGACCAGCGGCGACAGCAGGAGCGCATAGCCGATCTCCGTGGCCTTGCCTCAGTCCACGCCCGAGGTGCCGTCGCGGCCGCGCATCAGCGCGTTCGCCACGCCGACGCCGATGATCGACCCGATCAGCGTGTGCGAGGAGGAGGCCGGCAGGCCGAAATACCAGGTGCCGAGGTTCCAGAGGATCGCGGCGATCAGCAGCGCGAACACCATCGCGAAACCGGCGCTCGAGCCGACCTGCAGGATCAGCTCCACCGGCAGCAGCGAGACGATGCCGAACGCGACAGCTCCGGTCGACGTCAGCACGCCGAGGAAGTTGAACAGGCCGGACCACATCACTGCGAATTCCGCCGGCAGCGAGTGGGTGTAGATCACGGTCGCAACCGCGTTGGCGGTGTCGTGGAAACCGTTGACGAATTCGAAGCCGAGCGCGATCAGGAGCGCAACGATAAGCAGGATATAGGGCAGGTAGCTCGTGACCCTGGTACCGGTCGCATCGACATCGGAATAGATGCTGTAGGCCACATAGAGCAGGCCCGCGGCCAAGATGCCGAAGAACAGGATCATCGTCAGCGGATTGAAGCCCTTGTCGAGATTTGGCCGCGAGGCCGGCTGGATCGGCGCGGGAGGGGCTACCGCGTGGTCGAATGCAACATCGGTCATGTCTGGACGCCCCTTAGCTCTGTAAGGGCTATTGTCCCCGATGGATTTGAAGGCTGGATGACAAGCGGCGCATGAAACGCGTTTTCCCGCCTGTATTTAGGCGGCGCGCGCCGCTTTCTTCTGCAGACTAGCGGCGATTTTTAGATCTTCGACAAAGCGCTGATATTCAAGCACCTTGGCTTCCGGATCGGGCAGCCGGAGCAAATAGGACGGGTGCACCGTCACCAGGGCCTTGTGACCGTCGGGAAGGTCGATCAGCCGGCCGCGGGTCTTGCCGATCGGGGTGATCTTGCCGAACACGCTCTGCGCGGCAGTCGCGCCCATCGCGACGATGAGATCGGGCTGGATTACGGAGACTTCCCGCTCATACCATTGCCGGCAGGCCTTTATCTCCGGCGTATTCGGCTTCTGATGCAGGCGGATTTTGCCGCGCGGCACGAATTTGAAGTGTTTCACCGCGTTGGTGACATAGACCTTCTTGCGGTCGACGCCGGCTTCCGCCAGTGCCCGGTCCAGCATCTGGCCGGCCGGACCAACGAAGGGATGGCCGGCGAGATCTTCCTTATCGCCGGGTTGCTCGCCGACCAGCATGATATTGGCGGACTTCGGGCCTTCGCCGAATACGGTCTGCGTCGCGTCCTTGTAGAGCGGGCAGGCGCGGCAATGCGCAGCCTCCTCGCGGAGCGCTTCGAGATCGTCGGTGGCGGACTTACGTTTCATCGGAGCCTCCGGTCGCTTATGAGGCTTGTGTGGATCGGTTGCGGCATTGGCGATCATGGCGCCGGTCATGCGTTCGGCGTCCTCGATCAGAGGCTTAATGATCGACGCCTCGGGCAGGTTCCTCCAGTATTTCTTCGGCATCTCGGCCTGCATCGCCTTCACCTTGAGGCGGGCCGGATTGAAGATGCTGGCGTAGTAACGCCGCCAGGTTTCCTCCAGCCGATCTTCGCCCGGCGCCTCGCTCTTGCTGACGCCAGAGGTGAACGAGAGCGCGTGGCCGTCCCAATGTGCGCAGAGATCCGGCGTCAGGATCGACCATGGCATGTCGGCAAAACGTTTGGCGAAGAACGGCGCGGCGAGCTCGACGATATGATGCTCCGGCTCGAACCAGGCGACGTAGTGTGCTTCGCGTTCCCGGCCGATCTCACGAAAGCGCACGAAGGCGTGCATCTTGTGCCCGTCGCGATAGACCGCCTTTGCCATGGCCGTGACTTGCGCGACATCTGCATCGGTCGCGACCTCGATGAGGTCGTGATTGCCCTTCAGCCGAAACAGCAGGCGATAGAGGATCGAAAAACGCTCGCCATCGCGATGGAGGATCGCGGCCTTGGCGAGTTCTACGAATTTTGCCGGCACGTTGAAGGTGCCATTGCCGCCCTCCGGCAGCGGAGACGGCGGGGGCGGCGCGAACAGCTCCGCTTCGCCGCCCTGCACGGCCCAGGTGATATCGGCCGGCTTCACCTGATGAAGCACGAGCGCACGCGCGGCTTTGCGCCAGCCGTCGAAATCGGTTTCGGTGTCGAGGGTGATGTACTGCATCAGAAGCCAAATCCCAGTTGCGTTGCCTTCGGCTTGAACCGTTCGATCAGCCGTGCCTCGTCGAGGCGATGCGGCGTGGGCCGGTGATCGCTGAGGACGATGAACGGCAGCGCCTTGTTACGGGGCACATGCAGCCGTGCGAGATCGGAGACGCGGATGGTGGTCGTGCGCCGCGTCGCGATGATGCGCTCGACCGTCTTGGTGCCGAAGCCCGGCACGCGCAACAATTCCTCGCGGCTGGCGCGGTTGACGTCGAGCGGGAAGCGGTCGCGGTGGCGCAGCGCCCAGGCGAGTTTTGGATCGATGTCAAGCGGCAGCATCGCGCTGTCGTCGACGATCTCGCCGACATCGAAGCCGTAGAACCGCATCAGCCAGTCGGCCTGGTAGAGTCGGTGCTCGCGCAGCAAGGGCGGCGCGCGCAGAGGCAGCGCGCGGCTGGCGTCGGGGATCGGGCTGAACGCGGAATAGTAGATGCGCCTCAGCCTGTATGAGCCGTAGAGATTGGCGCTGGTGTGGAGAATGGTGTGGTCGGAGGCCGCGTCGGCGCCGACGATCATCTGCGTGCTTTGGCCTGCCGGCGCGAAGCGCTGCGGTCTGGCTTTCGTTTTCGCGCTACGGTTTTCCTCGGCCTCGTCCAGCTTCAGCCGCAGCCGGCCCATGGTGCGGCGGATCGCGCGCACGTCTTTCTCGGGCGCGAATTGCTGCAGGCTCGCCTCTTCCGGCATCTCGATGTTGATGGAAAGACGATCGGCATATTTGCCGGCCTCGGAGATCAATGCATCGTCGGCCTCCGGGATTGTCTTGAGATGGATGTAGCCGCGGAAGTGATGCTGCTCGCGCAGTTTTCGCGCGACGCTCACCACGTGCTCCATGGTGTAGTCGGGGCTGCGGATGATGCCGGAGGAGAGAAACAGCCCCTCGATGTAATTGCGCCGGTAGAAGTCGAGCGTCAGCTTGACCACCTCGTCGACGGTGAAGCGGGCGCGCGGCACGTTGGAGGAGGCGCGGTTGACGCAATAGAGGCAATCGTAATTGCAAGCGTTGGTCAGCAGCACCTTGAGCAGCGAGATGCAGCGGCCGTCCGGGGCATAGGAATGGCAGATGCCCATGCCGGGCGCGGTCGAGCCCATGCCCTTGCCGTCGCTGGAATCCCGCCTTTCGGTGCCGCTGGAGGCGCAGGACGCGTCGTACTTGGCGGCGTCTGCCAGAATCTCCAGTTTGCGTTGCACGTCCATGTGTGAATCCCTTTGATTCTGCTCATGAATCCCGAAGAGTCCCAATTCGATTGACTCCTGGGGCGCCGTTAGCTTTATATTAGAACATACCATGAACAATTGAGCCAGCCGTTGGTTCTCTTTTGAGAGCACCGGCAATCATCCCTGAAGGAGCGGCGAGCATGCAGAGCGCGATCAGCAAAAGTGGTCGCCGGTTTTGCGTCCGATCGCGCTCTTCTTTTTAAGAGGGCGCATGATCTTGTCGCCAAACCGCTCACACTTTGGCGGATCATGCGCCACCGCACGAACAAGCGCGCTTGCGACCTTGCGCGGCCAGATCGAGCGCATCGAGACGGCGGAGGTCGTGCATCAGCGCGATCGCGTCGCGCTTGGTCACGGCGCGGCCGACGGCGCGTTGAAGGGCGGGCTCGCGCGCGCGGCGATCCACGAGGTGTTTTGCGAAGGGCGTCAGGGCGCGGCCGCGACGGGCTTTGTCACGGGACTTGCGGGGCGCGTGACGGCGCGCAAACCGCTGCTATGGGTGCGGCAGGATTTTTCAGACATTGAAACCGGCGCGCTGTCGATGAGCGGGCTCGCCGAGATCGGTCTCGATCCGCGCCGCATGGTGATGGTGCGCGCCGCCGATGTGGAGAGCGCGCTGCGCACCTCGGCCGATGCGCTCGCCTGCGATGCGCTGGGTGCGGTCGTGCTCGAGCTCTGGGGCGAAACCAGGCAGTTCGATCTCGTGGCGAGCCGCAAGCTGACGCTGGCCGCGCAATCTTCAGGCGTGACTGGCCTGTTGCTGCGGATGGCCGCGCAACCTTTGCCATCGACCGCGGAGACACGATGGATGCTGCGCGCGGCGCATTCGCCGCCGGGGTCGGTGTGGAGTGCCTGGGGCGCGCCGCGCTTCGATGCCGAGCTCCTGCGCAATCGTCATGGCCCGTGCGGCCGGTGGATCATGGAATGGAAATGTGATGAGTGCCAGTTCTCTGAACCGCCGGCGTATCCTCAGCCTGTGGCTGCCGCGCCTGCCCATCGACCGGATCCAGCGGTTCTTTGGCAACGCCGGACTGCATAAAAGCAAAGCGTTTTCAAGCGAAGTGGGGACCGGTTCGCGTGAAGAAAACGCGTCAAACCAAAAAGACGAGCCCAGCATCGTCGTTGCCAAGGACAACAGCGCGCTGGTGATCCATGCGCTGGACGAGGCCGCCGAGCGTCTCGGTCTGTATATCGGCCAGCCCCTGGCCAATGCCCGGGCGATGTGTCCGGATTTAAAGGTGTTCGACGCCGATGTCGTGACCGATGCGAAGACGCTCAGCGACATCGCCGACTGGTGCGATCGTTTCACGCCGCTGGTGGCGCTCGATCCGCCGCACGGGCTGTTTCTGGACATCACCGGCTGTGCGCATCTGTTCGGCGGTGAGACTGCGTTGTTGCAGACCCTCGTCCGTGCCCTCGATCGCCAGGGCTTTGCCGTCAGCGCGGCGATCGCCGGCACCTCGGTTTGCGCACGCACGCTGACGCGCCAGGTCACGGGCACCATCGTCGCCGATGGCAGGGAGGCGGCGGCGATCAGCCGGTTTCCGGTGTCCGCGCTTGGTGCGGGCGAGGCCATCACCACGGGCTTGCGTCGCGCCGGCCTGAAGACGATCGGCGATGTCGCCTCCCGCGAGCCACATGAAATCACGGCGCGGTTCGGCGCGCGGTTCTCCACGCTGCTCGCGCATGCGCTGGGGCAGGGCGATGCGCCGATCAGCCCGCGAAAGCCGCCGCCCGATTACATCGTGGAAAAACGCTTTGCCGAGCCGATCGCCACCGACACCATGATCGCGATGACGCTGTCGCGGCTCGCCGACACGCTGATTGCGGCGATGGAGAAGCAAGGCAAGGGCGCGCGCCGGCTCGATGCCGCCTTCTTCCGTACCGACGGCGCGGTGCGCGCGATCATGGTCGAGACCGGGCGTCCCGTGACGCGAAGCGCCGTCGTCGACCGGTTGTTCCGCGAGCGCCTCGACGCGCTCGCCGATCCGCTGGATCCCGGCTTCGGCTTTGACATGGTGCGGCTGTCGGCGAGCCGCACCGAGATCGTGGTGCAGGAGCAGCGCGATCTCGACGCCCATGTCCACGACAATGACGAGCTCGCCGCGCTGATCGACCGCATCGCCGCGCGCATCGGCGGAAAGCGCGTCGTCGTGCACCTGCCGCAGGACACCCATATCCCCGAATGTGCGGTGCTGGCCGCACCGGCGCAGCATCATCTCGCCGTGGCCATGCAGGCCGAATGGCCCGCGCGCACCGAGAGTGAGCCGCCGCTGCGTCCCTTGCGGCTGTTCGACAAGCCCGAGCCGGTCGTGGTTCCGTTCGCGACCGTGCCCGACGGCCCGCCGCATCAATTCACCTGGCGCCGCGCGCAGCATGCGGTGGTGCGGGTGGAAGGGCCTGAGCGCATCGCCATGGAATGGTGGCGGCAGGACGGCAAGCAACTGACGCGGGACTATTTCCGTATCGAGGATGCCGAGGGCCTGCGCTTCTGGATCTTTCGCGACGGTCTTTACGAGGGGGAGTGCTTCGACGACGACGGCAAGCCCGTTCCTCCCGGTTGGTATGTGCACGGTCTCTTCGCATGAATACGCCCGCTTATGCCGAGATCGGCATCACCACGAATTTCTCCTTCCTGCGCGGCGGCTCGGATCCGCGCGCCTATGTGCATCAGGCCAGTATCCTCGGCATTCCCGTGATCGGCATCGCCGATCACAACACGCTGGCCGGTGTAGTGCGCGCCTACAAGGAGCTCGACAATGACAAGGTACTGCACAAGCCAAAGCTGCTGATCGGCACGCGCATCGTCTTTATCGACGGTACGCCCGATATTCTGGTCTATCCGCGCGACCGCGCCGCCTATGGCCGGCTGTGCCAGCTTCTCACCAGGGGCAAGCGCGGCGACGACATCACGCGGATCGAGAAGGGCGAGTGCCATCTCACCTTCGCCGATCTGCTTGCGTTTTCCGAAGGTCAGCTGCTGATCCTGACGCTGCCGCATCGCTTCGATGTGGCGCAAGCGCAGGACATTCTCGCCAAGCTGAAGGCGAGCCGCGCCGAGGGCGTGTGGCTGGCGGCGAGCCTGATCTATCGCGGCGACGACCGGCGCCGCCTCGCGCAGCTCGATGATCTCGCCGCAAAAGCAAAAGTGCCGCTGCTTGCGACCAACGAGGTGCTCTATCACGATGCCGGCCGCCGTCCTCTCCAGGACGTGCTGACCTGCATCCGGGAAAAAACCACGATCGAGGCGATCGGCCGGAGGCTGGAAGCCAATGCAGAGCGGTTTCTGAAGACACCCAGGGAGATGGCGCGGCTGTTCCGCGATTTCCCTGAGGCTATCGCGGAGACCATGCGCTTTGCGGACAAGATCACCTTCTCGCTCGACCAGCTCAAATACCAGTATCCGGACGAGCCGGTGCCGCCGGGGAAGTCCGCGCAAGGGCATCTGGAAGATATGACCTGGGCGGGTGTCGACAAATATTTCGATGGTGAGATCGACGACAAGCTGCGCGCCACCCTGAAGAAAGAGCTCGCGCTGATCGCCGAGCTGAAATACGCGCATTACTTCCTCACCGTCCACGACATCGTGCATTACGCGCGCAGCCAGAACATTTTGTGCCAGGGGCGGGGATCGGCGGCGAATTCGGCGGTCTGCTACGTGCTCGGCATCACCTCGGTCGACCCGACCAAGGTCGATCTGCTGTTCGAGCGCTTCATCTCCAAGGAGCGGCTGGAGCCGCCCGATATCGACGTCGATTTCGAGCATTCGCGGCGCGAGGAGGTGATGCAATATGTCTATCGCCGTTACGGCCGCCACCGCGCCGCGATCATCGCCACCGTCATTCACTATCGTCCTCGCAGCGCCATCCGCGACGTCGGCAAGGCGCTGGGCCTGACCGAGGACGTCACCGCCGCACTCGCCGACACCGTCTGGGGCAGCTGGGGCAAGGGCCTCAACGACATGCAGGTCAGGCAGGCCGGCCTCGATCCGCAAAACTCCATGATCAACCTCGCGGTCGAGCTCGCGACCGAGCTGATCGAATTTCCGCGTCATCTGTCCCAGCATGTTGGCGGCTATGTGCTCACGCAAGACCGGCTCGACACCTATGTGCCGATCGGCAACGCCGCGATGGACGATCGGACCTTCATCGAATGGGACAAGGACGATGTCGACGCGCTCAGCATGATGAAGGTCGACGTGCTCGCGCTGGGCATGCTGACCTGCATCCGCAAGTGTTTTGATCTGATCGACCAGCACAAGGGCAAGCGCTGGCTCTTGGCGAGTGTCCCGCAGGACGACCGCAAAGTCTACGACATGCTGTGCCTCGGAGAATCGCTCGGCGTGTTCCAGGTCGAAAGCCGCGCGCAGATGAACATGTTGCCTCGGCTGAAGCCACAGACCTTCTACGATCTCGTCATCGAAGTCGCGATCGTGCGGCCGGGACCGATCCAGGGCGACATGGTGCATCCGTATCTGCGGCGGCGGAACGGCTTGGAGAAAGTGAACTATCCATCGCCGTCACCGGAGCATGGCGACAAGGACGAACTTTACAGAGTGCTGCGCAAGACGCTCGGCGTGCCCTTGTTCCAGGAGCAGGCGATGCGAATCGCGATCGAGGCCGCGAAGTTCACAGCCGAGGAGGCCAACGGCCTGCGCCGCGCGATGGCGACGTTCCGCAATGTCGGCACCATCGGCAAGTTCGAAGACAAGATGATCGGGAACATGATCGCGCGCGGCTATGCACCTGATTTCGCCAGAAACTGTTTCGAACAGATCAAGGGCTTTGGCAGTTACGGCTTTCCGGAGAGCCATGCCGCGAGCTTTGCGCAGCTTGTCTACATCTCCTCATGGCTGAAGCATTATCACCCTGATGCATTCTGCTGCGGTCTCCTGAACTCGCAGCCGATGGGCTTTTACGCCCCGGCGCAGATCGTCAGCGACGCCCGCAAGAACGGCGTCGAGGTGCGCGACATCGACGTGTCTCATAGTTCCGCACAAAACACGCTGGAAAATACAGAGGGCAAGTATTGTGCTGTCCGTCTCGGTTTCCGCCAGATCGACGGCTTTCACTGGCTCGATCCGGATGAGGACGCACTCAAAAAACAACAGGCAGAGCGGCAGGGCAAGAAATACGTCAGCCAGCAAGACTGGGCCGACCTTATCGTCGCCGCCCGCAACCGCCGGCCCTTTACCTCGCTGGAAGACTTCGCCCGCGACACCGGACTGCCCAAGCGCGCGCTGATCCTGCTCGCCGATGCCGACGCGTTCCGCTCGCTCGGACTCGACCGCCGCGAGGCGCTCTGGCAGGTGCGGCGCCTGCCCGACGATGTGCCGCTGCCGCTGTTCGAAGCGGCCACCGCACGCGAGCAGCCGGACGAGCACGCCAAGCCGTTGCCGGTGATGCCGCGCGCCGAACAGGTGGTCGCAGACTACCAGACCATTCGCCTTTCGCTCAAAGGCCATCCGATGGAATTCTTGCGCGAGATGTTTACGCGCGAGCGCATCGTCGCCTGCAAGGACATCAATCATGAGAACGAGCGGCGCCGCGTGCGCTGTGCCGGCGTCGTCCTGGTACGGCAGCGGCCGGGCAGCGCCAGCGGCGTCGTGTTCATGACGCTGGAGGACGAAACCGGCATCGCCAATGTCGTGGTATGGCCCAAGATCATGGAGCAGTACCGCAAAGAGGTGATGGGTGCGCGCCTCATCCTGGTCGAGGGCTACATCCAGAGCAGCCCCGAAAAGGTGACGCACCTCATCGCCCAGCGCATGATCGACCGCTCGCACGATCTGGTCGGCCTCGCCAACGACGCCCTGAGCCGCAAGCACCCGGTGCCGGCAGGCGCCGCCCTGATCGAGCCGCTCAACGACGATCCCCGCGCCCATGCGGATGCGCCCGCGCCAAAAATCCGCCACCCCCGCAACGTCCGCATCCTGCCGCCGTCGCGGGATTTCCATTGAGGTGATGGCGTTAAAATGCCGCCCCACCGTCATTGCGAGCGCAGCGAAGCAATCCAGACTGTCACCGCGGCAAGCCTCTGGATTGCTTCGCTGCGCTCGCAATGACGAATTTGTTGATCGATCGTCCGCCACACTATCGGTCATACCCGCGAAGGCGGGTATCCAGTACGCCGCGGCTTCTCGGTTCAATCACCGCCGTCTCCGGATACTGGATCGCCCGCCCCAGTGCGCAACAGCGCACAAGGCGGGCGATGACAGTGTGCTCCTAAAAATTCACCCGGTTCGAGATCGCGCCATCCACGACGAGATTGGAGCCTGTGGTAAACGCCGACACCGGGCTTGCCAAGAACACCGCCGCGCTCGCGATTTCTTGCGGGGTCGCCATGCGGCCGGTCGGATTGCGGCTCATCGCATCATTGTAGCGCTCTGGCATGTTCTGTTCGATCATGTTCCAGACGCCGCCCTTGAAGTAGACGGTGCCGGGCGAGACCACGTTGACGCGGATCTTCTTCTTTGCGTATTGCCGCGCCAGCCCCTTGGCCATGTGGATCAGTGCCGCCTTGATCGGGCCGTAGGAGCTGGCGAGATCGGCCTGTGCCGCTGAGATCGAGGAGATGATGACGAAGGCGGCGTCGCCACTCTTCTCACCGCCGGCCTCGAGAAACGGCCGCGCGGCGTCGAACGCATGGACGGCGCCGAGCAGGTCGAGCCGAAAATTCTGCTCCCACGATGCGGCATCATGGCCTTGCGCCATCGCCCCCGCGTTAGAGAACAGCATGTCGATGCCGCCAAGCTCCTTTGCAGCATTCTCGATCCAGGATTTCAGTGCCGTGCCGTCGGTGACGTCGACGGGGCCGCCGGTCGCGCGGATCCCGCTGGCCTTCAACTCCGTGACGGTGGCGGCAACCTGATCGGCGTTGCGTGCACACACCGCGACATTGGTGCCTTCGCCGGCCAGCGTCGCCGCAATTGCCCGCCCGATGCCGCGCGTGCCGCCGAGCACGACGGCGTTCTTGCCTTTGAGACCGAGATCCATTGTTTGGCTCCTTCTTGTTGATGCAGGGTATTGTAGCTGTTTCAGAGGATATGCTGAACTCTCCAATTCGTCATTGCGAGCGCAGCGAAGCAATCCAGAAATGCATCCGCGGAAACAGTCTGGATTGCTTCGTCGCAAGGGCTCCTCGCAATGACGAATTGGAGAGAGGCGGGCCCTCACTCCGGGGCCGCCCCCACCGGCGGGCCGCCGGGCGGGCGGTGCAGGAATGTCAACGAGACGTAGGCGCCGGCCCAGGAGCCGATCGCGGCGAAAGCCACATAGAAAGCGTTTTCGGTGTAGCTGATCACGGCGTAGGAGGAGAGCATGTACCAGACCGCGCTCCAGTTCGCCGCGGGCACGCGCTTGCGCGCGATCACGGCCGAGGTGAACATGACATAGACCGCGTCGGTGGCTGCCGTTGCGATGAACACGGCGCCTGCGGTGAGGGGATCGATGGCGGCCATTGCATTTCCTTCCGGGATAGTGAGAAGTTCGCAAAACTAAAGGGAGAGAAGCGGCTATGCAAAGCCCCGCCAACATTCTCAGGGATATCTGGACCTCCGTCGGCGGCGATATGGCCGCGCTCGAACGCGTGCGGCTGACCGGCGAGGAGCCGCAAATCCCGTCCTCATTTCGCGTCGCCGTCGCTGGACAAACCACGATCGCCGCCGCCGGCCTCGCCGCCGCCGAAATCTGGAGATTGCGCAGCGGCGAGGTGCAGGATGTCTCCATCGACATGCGCCACGCTGTCGCCGAATGCCGCTCCGAACGCTATTTACGCGTCGACGGCAAGCCGCCGCCCCCGGCCTGGGATGCCATCGCCGGCGTCTACAGGACCGGCGACAACCGCTTCGTCCGCTGCCACACCAATTTCCCGCATCATCGCGATGCCGTCTGCAAGGTGCTCGCTTGCGACCCCGAGCGCGAGAAGGTGCAGGCCGCGTTGATGCAATGGAAGGGCGAGGATTTTGAGACTGCGGCCTATGCCGCCGGCGGCGTCGTTGCCCTCATGCGCTCCTACGACGAATGGTCGGCGCTGCCGCAGGCCCGCGCGCTCGCCGAATTGCCGCTGGTCTCGATCGAGAAGATCGGCGAGGCTCCGCCAAAGCCGTGGCCGCAAGGACTGTCGAACGGCGATCGTCCGCTCGCAGGCCTGCGCGTGCTCGATCTCTCCCGCGTCATCGCGGGCCCCGTGGCCGGCCGCACGCTCGCCGCGCACGGCGCGGATGTTCTGCTCGTATCAGGCCCCGAGCTGCCGTCCATCCCGTGGCTCACCATCGACACCGGCCGCGGCAAGCTCACCACCTTCATCGAGTTGAAGAGCGAGACGGGCAGGGCGCAGATGCGCGCGCTGTTGAAGGACGCAGACATCTTCTCGCAAGGCTATCGCCCGCGCGCGCTTGCGGCTCTCGGCTTTACGCCAGAGGACGCAGCGAAAATCAATCCCGGCATCGTCTACGTGACGCTGTCGGCCTATGGCCATTCCGGTCCCTGGGCAGAGCGGCGCGGCTTCGATTCGCTGGTGCAGACCACGACCGGCTTCAACCATGCCGAGGGACAGGCCGCCGGCCTCGACGGGCCGAAGGAATTGCCGGCACAGATGCTCGATCACGCCACCGGTTATCTGATGGCGTTCGGCGCGATGATGGCTAGGGCGCGCCAGGCCCGCGAAGGCGGTAGCTGGCACGTGCGCGTGTCGCTGGCGCAGACCGGGCGCTGGCTGTGGAATCTCGGACGGCTCGAAGGCGGCCTGAACACCCCGGATATTTTGGGCGAGGCCGTACATGCTGCATTCATCGAGAGCATGCCATCTGGTTTCGGCACGTTGAAGGCGGTGCGTCATTCAGCACTGCTGTCGAAGACGCCCGCGCAATGGAGCCGTCCGGCGATGCCGCTTGGCAGTCATCCGGCACAATGGCCGGCACGAAACTGACACCGAGCTTACTTGGACCTGACGCGTTGCAGAATTTTAACGCAAACCGAAAGGCGCGCCGCGTTTTTTAGGTTGTTTGAAATCACAATTCGGCACTATTAGCGCGACCGATGAGGCAGGCATCCGCCGGTATCATCGCAGACATGACCGGGCCCCATGGTAGTTGGAAATACCAAGCGATTGCAGGTGCTTACAAAACAGCGGGTGATCACATCCGTAGTTTTACTAGCTCTTGCCGGTGCCGGGGCCTACGGCTTCCTCTATGCGGGAGCCAAGGACAAGAGCCACTCCGAGATCTCCAGCCAGTCGCGCAGGAATGCGCAGAACTTCACACCGACGCCGTCGGAATGGGCGACGCTGACGATCGAGCCGGTCAAGGCCAAGACCTTCCGGGCCGAATATGTCACCGAGGGCAAGGTCGCGGTCGACGAGGACCGTTCGACGCCGGTGTTCTCGCCCTATGCGGGGCGGGTGACCAAGCTGCTCGCCAAACCGGGCGAGATGCTGAAGCAAGGTCAACCGCTGTTCACAATCGAGGCCGCCGACACCGTGCAGGCCCAGAACGATTTCATTGCGGCGATGACCTCGCAGAACAAGGCGAAGTCGGCGATCGATCTTGCCGACATCCAGTTCAAGCGCGCCAAGGACCTCTACGAGGGGCATGCCATCCCGCTGAAGGACTATCAGCAGGCTGAAGCGACCCAGGTTCAGGCGCAGAACGACATGCGCTCCTCGGCGACGGCGCTGGAGGCCGCGCGCAACAAGCTGCGCATCCTCGGCTTCACCGACGAGACCATCAAGGCGTTCCAGGACAAGGGCGTCATCAATCCGGAAGTCACGATCTATTCGCCGATCGCGGGCACGGTCGTGCAGCGTAAGATCGGTCCCGGCCAGTACGTCAATTCCGGCGCCAGCGATCCGGTGTTCGTCGTCGGCGACCTCTCCACGGTCTGGCTCACCGCCTTCGTGCGCGAGAGTGACGCGGCTGCCGTGTGCATCGGGCAGGACATCACCGTCAACGTGATGGCGCTGCCGGGTCGTCCGCTGACTGCGAAAATCAACTACGTCGCCGCCGCGATCGACGCCAACACCCGCCGTCTGCTGGTCCGCGCCACCATCGACAACAAGGACGGCCTGCTCAAGCCGGAGATGTTCGCCAACGTCACGATCTATTCGGCCGGCGACCGCGCCGCGCCGGCGGTACCGAAGCAGGCCTTGATCTATGAAGCCGACAAGGTCCGCCTCTGGGTTGCACGCGAGGACAAGTCGGTCGAGCTGCGTGAGATCAAGATCGGGCTCATCAATGGCAACCTCGTCGAGGTCACCAGCAATCTGAAGCCCGGCGAGCAGGTCGTCACCAAAGGCAGCCTGTTCATCGACCGCGCGGCGTCCGGCAGCTGATCGACGACCCAAGAAAATTGAAGACCTGAATGGATCGCCTCGTCGCCCTTGCCGTCAATCGGCGCTTCCTGATGGTCGGCATGTTCGTCGCCGTGCTCTTCGGCGGCCTCATTGCGTTCAACCAGCTCAACATCGAGGCCTACCCCGATCCGACCCCGCCGATGGTCGACATCGTGACGCAGAGCCCGGGCCTGTCGGCGGAGGAGATCGAGCGCTACATCACGATTCCGATCGAGACCCAGGTCGCCGGTCTGAAGAACCTGACGACCATTCGCACCATCTCGCTCTACGGCCTCTCCGACGTCAAACTGCAATTTTCCTTCGCCTACACCTATGACGAGGCGTTGCAGCAGGTCTTGAACCGCCTGGCGCAGCTCGCGCCACTACCCGGCAACGTGCAGCCGCAGATCTCGCCGCTCAGCCCAATTGGCGAAATCTTCCGCTACCGTCTCGTCGGTCCGCCGAACTACAGCGTGCTCGACCTCAAGACCATCCAGGACTGGATCCTCCAGCGCCGCTTCCGTGCCGTGCCTGGTGTGATCGACGTCACCGGCTGGGGCGGCAAGAGCAAGACCTACGAGCTCCAGGTCGACTTCAACAAGCTGGTCGCCAACGGCCTGACGCTGCCGCAATTGCTTCAGGCGGTCGGCAATTCCAACGTCAATGTCGGCGGCAACACCGTCAATATCGGTCAGCAATCGGCCGTGGTGCGCGGCGTCGGCCTGATTCGCTCGATCGACGACCTCGCCAACACCATGGTGGCGCAGACCAACGGCAACCCGGTGCTGGTCAAGGACGTCGCCACCGTCACCGTCGGCCAGAAGCCTCGTCTCGGCATTGCCGGCCTCGACGATTCCGACGACATCGTGCAAGGCATCGTCCTGATGCGCCGCGGCGAGCAGAGCTCGCCAACCATCAAGCGCGTCCACCAGCTCGTTCAAACCATCAACGACTCCAGCATCCTGCCGCCGGGCGTGCGCATCGAGCGCATCTACGACCGCGGGGATCTGATTGAGCTCACCACCCACACCGTGCTGCACAACATGGTGGTCGGCATTCTGCTGATCGTGCTGCTGCAGTGGATCTTCCTCGGCGATCTCCGCAGTGCGCTGATCGTCGGCGCCACGATTCCGTTCGCGTTGTTCTTTGCCGTGATCATCCTGGTGCTGCGCGGGGAATCGGCGAACCTGCTGTCGGTCGGTGCGATCGATTTCGGCCTGATCGTCGATGCTACCGTCATCATGGTGGAGGCGATCTTCCGGCGCCTGACGCAGACGACACCGATGTCGGAATCCGAGCAGATGTCGTCCGAGACGCTGTTCGGCATGAAAAGCCACGCCATCCTCAGCGCGGCGGCCGACGTCTCACGTTCGATCTTCTTTGCCGCGGCGATCATCATCGCGGCCTTCCTGCCGCTGTTCACGCTCTCCGGCGTCGAGGGCAACATCTTCGGGCCGATGGCGCGCACCTATGCCTACGCGCTTGCAGGCGGCCTCCTTGCGACGTTCACGGTGACGCCAGCGCTGTCCGCGATCATCCTGCCGGCTCATGTCAGGGAGACCGAGACCAGGGTGATGCGGATCCTGCATCGGCTCTACATGCCATTGCTGAATTGGGCGGTCGCCAAACCGCGGCATCATGCTCGGTGGCGCGCTCGGCCTCGTGCTGATGACGGTTGCGCTCAGCCGGTTGCTCGGCCTCGAATTCCTGCCCAAGCTGGAAGAGGGTAATCTCTGGATCCGTGCGACGCTGCCGCCGACCATCTCGCTCCAGGAAGGCAACTCCTACGTCAACGAGATGCGCAAGGTGATCCGCGCGCGGCCTGAAGTGGAATCCGTGGTGTCGCAGCACGGCCGCCCCGATGACGGCACCGATGCCGCCGGCTTCTTCAACGCCGAGTTCTTCGCGCCGCTCAAGCCGGCCAGCCAATGGCCCGGCACCCGCGACAAGGAAGAGCTGACCGCGCAACTGCTCAAGCAGCTCGACGATCGTTTCCCCGGCGTCGAGTTCAATTTCTCGCAATATCTCCAGGACAACGTCTCCGAAGCCGTCTCGGGCGTGAAGGGCGAGAACTCGATCAAGCTGTTCGGCAGCGATCTCCAGGCGCTGACCGACACCGCCAATAAGATCAAGTCGGTGCTGGCCACCGTGCAGGGGGTCACCGACCTTGCGGTGTTCACCTCACTCGGGCAGCCGACCGTCCAGATCGACATCAACCGTGCCAAGGCTGCGCGCTATGGCCTTGCACCGGGCGACATCAACGCCACCATCAAGGTCGCGATCGGCGGCGACACCGCCGGCGACATCTACGAGGCCGGAAGCGACCGCCACTTTCCGATCATCGTTCGCCTTGCGCCGGAATTCCGCAGGAGCGCCGAAGCGATTCAGAATTTGCGGATCGGCGCCCCCGGGCCGAACGGCACCGTCACGCAGATACCCCTGAGCGAGGTCGCCACCATCAGCCTCGTCTCGGGCGCGGCCTACATTTATCGCGAACAGCAGGAACGCTATCTGCCGATCAAGTTCTCGGTGCGTGAGCGCGATCTCGGCAGCGCGATCCGCGAGGCGCAGCAGAAGATCGCCGATCAGGTGCAGCTGCCGCCCGGCGCGCACATGGACTGGGTCGGCGAATTCGGCAATCTCCAGGACGCGATCCGGCGATTGTCGATCGTGGTGCCGATCTCGCTCGCGCTGATCGGCGTCCTGCTCTGGTTCAATTTCGGCTCGATGACCGACACGCTACTCGCCATGAGCGTGATCCCGATGGCGATCTTCGGCGGCGTGCTCGGTCTCTTGATCACCGGCACCGCCTTCAGTGTCTCCGCGGCGATCGGCTTCATCGCGCTGTTCGGCATCGCCGTGATGGACGGCATCATCATCCTGTCGCAGTTCAACCAGTTGATCGACGAAGGCATGGACCGCATGAGCGCGGTGATCCGCACCGGCGAATTGCAGCTCCGACCCGTGCTGATGACCTGCGTGGTCGCGGGCGTCGGTCTGCTGCCGGCTGCGCTGTCTGGAGGCATCGGCTCGCAGGTGCAGAAGCCGCTCGCGGTCGTCGTCGTCACTGGCATGATGCTGGCGCCGATCGTGATCCTGGTGACGCTGCCGGTGCTGATCTCCTTCTTCTCCCGCCGCGCACGCTGACCTGTTCGAGCTGGAATCGCGTTCCGCTTCGCGGCCATCTCCGCGCGGCGAAGTCTCAACCAGTCTGGCGAATCAAAATCCGTAGAGCCGCGCCGGATTGTCGACCAGGATTTTCTTGCGCACATCCGCATCCGGTGCCCACACCGGAAGCTGATTGAGGAGACGCCCGTCGTCGATCTGGTAGAGCGGCGCGACGTCGGTTGGCTTGCGTCCCTCGACGCGGCTCGAATCCGGATGCGGCCAGTCGGTGCCCCAGACGATGCGGTCCGCGTTCGCGGTGATCAGCGCCTGCGCGAACGGCACAATGTCCTTGTAATCCGGCGCGAGCGTTGACGAGCGATAGGCGCCCGAAATCTTGACATAGGCCTTCCCCGACTTCACCAGCGCGACGAGATCGGAGAAGCCCGGCTGGCCCAGGCCGCGCGAGGCTTCGAGGCCGCCGAAATGGTCGAACACGACAGGTACCGGCGCCGTCTCGACGAGGTCCTTGATCGCCGAGATCATCGGCAGCGTGGTGTAAAGCTGCACGTGCCAGCCGCGCGCCTTCATGCGCTCGACTGCGGCGGTGAAGCGCGGTCGGCCGACATTGGGGTCGTTGACGCCGCCGGTCGCGAGATTGAGGCGGACGCCGCGGAAGCCGTCCTGATGCATCGCGTCCAGCGCGCTCTCCGGCGTCTTGTCGTCGATCACGGCCACGCCGCGAGCATTGACGCCGCGTGCTTTCATGCCGAACAGGGTCGACGAATTGTCGGTTCCGTAGACACTTGGAGTGACAATCACCACGCGTTCCATATTCAGCGACTTGTGCAGCGCGGCCATCTCCTCCGGAGATGCCAGCTCGGGCGTGTAGACACGCCCAGCGAAGAACGGAAACGTTTCGGGATCGCCGTGGATATGGGTGTGGCAGTCGCAGGCATGCAGCGGAACGTCGAAGTTGACCGGCGTCGCGGGCTGTGCCGCACGGGCGTGGGCTTTGTTGGACATGGCAACTCCGGCGGCAAGGGAGGCAAGCAGGACGCTACGTCGGCTGAGCATGATTTCTCTCCCCGCTTCGTCATTTGGAGGTAGTGACACTATCACATCAGTCCGGAACCTGCTCCGCTTCGCTGCATAGCTGCTCGACGAGGCCCGCAAGCGGGCGTGAGCCGTCAACGCGCACCACCGGGGAGGGCAAGCCCGCGAGCCACGCTTCATCCTTTGCAAGACTGCGGCCTTCGCGATCTCCGGCTTCGTAGTGCGATGCCCATTCGACAAAAGATTCAGTCTCATCATGGCGCCAGCCGCCTGGCGCGACGGCGTCAGCGCCGAAATGGGCGGCCTCGCGGGCGCGCAATCGCGTCAACCGGATTTCGCGCGGCGTGCTCACGAAGACGACCAGATCGAAAAGCGGGACAAGCTCCTCGCCCCAGCCGGTGACGGTTCCGCTCAGCACCCAATCGAGACGCGGCAGAAACATTTCGCGCATCAGGCGCAGACGCTCGGCGGCGGGGCGCGTGGTCTGGTAGGGCGGCGCGGTCGGCAGCCAGAAATAATCATCGCTGTCGTGATGCGGCAGCGCAAGCCGGCCGGCGAGCGCGCGGCCGATCGTCGTCACGCCAGAGCCTGAAGCTCCCATCAGATGGATGCGGCGGCTCGTCATCGGCACCAACCCAGACGATTTGGAATTATTGCCCAGACGGCGTGCGCAGGCCGTGCCAGGCGTCGCGGACCTGCTGGTAGTGCACCTCGGGCAGATAGTCCGGCGTGTTCAGGCTCAAGGTCTTGACATCGAGATGGCCGACGGCGCTGAGCAGCGTGTAGGAGGCGATCACGCGGTCGCGGCTGGCGCCGATCAGGCGGGCCTTGGCCTGGATCAAATCGGCCTGCGAGTTCAGCACGTCGACCGTCGTGCGCTGTCCGCCGGCGGCCTCGCGCTGCACGCCCTGGAGTGCGACGGTTGCCGCCTTCACCTCGGACTCGGAAGCGGACACCGCGATCTTGGCGCCTTCGTTGGCAACCCAGGCGCTGGTCGCCGCGGTGCGCGCCTGGTTGCGCACCTGATCGAGCACGAGCCGGCTCTGCGCCGTGATCTCCTTGGCCTGCCGGGTCTGCGCAGCAGCCTGGCCGCCGTCGTAGATCGGCGCAGTGACGTTGGCGACGATCGAGGCCTGGTCCTCGGCGAAGGTGCCGAGCGTCGGGTCGTTGTTGCGGCTCCGGCTGGCGCTGCCCTGGATGCTCGCGCTCGGCAGCAGCGCGCCTTCTGCGACGCGGATGTTGGTGGAGGCGACATCGACGTCGAAGCCCGCCGCCATCACCGCCGGGTGCTGACGGATAGCCATCATCAGCGAGTCTTCGCGGCTCTTCGGCAGATAGCGGTCGACGACTTCGGCGGCTCGAAGCTGCGACGGTGCATTGCCGATCACCTGCGCGTAGATCGCCTGGCTCACCGCCAGCGCGACTTCGGCGGCGTTGAGATCGGAAAGCCCGCGGTTGAGCCGACGCCTCGGCCTGGGCGCTGTCGGTCGGCGTGACGTCGCCGGCGTTGAGGCGGCGCTGGGTGACGGCGAGCGTTTCGCGCAGGAAGGAGACGTTGGAGCGCTGCGCCTCGACCAGCGACTGGTTGGCGAGCACGTTGGTGTAGGCGGTAACCGCGTCGAGCAGCACGCCCTGGCCGACATTGCGCAGCGCCTCGCGGCCCGACTGCACCTGGAGTTCTGCGGCGCGCACGTTGTTGGCGGTGCGGAAACCGTTGAACAGGGTCTGCGTCACAGTGACGCCGATGATCCACGGCTTCAGATTGGCGGTCTGGATGGTGTTGTCGGGCAGCAGATTGCGCACCGATTGCAGCCCGGCGCTGAGGCTTGCCACGATCTGCGGCCGATAGCCGGCGAGCGCCTGCGGCACGTTCTCGTCGGTGGCGCGCTGACGCGCGCGCTCGGCATTGAGCTGCGGGTTGGTCTGGTAGGCCTTGGCGAGCGCCTCCGGCAGGGCTTCCGCCCATGCGGCGGAGGGCAGGGCGCAACAGAGCGCCAGCGTGGTCCATGTCGCGAGCACAGGAGCCACGCCCGACCGATGCCGCGTCATCACGCGACCAACTCTGGCGGCACGCCCAATCATGTAATCCCGCAAATCCCGGCTGTCCGCCCCCGCCGACGGCGGCTCTCTTAACTGTTTAACCAGCCGACGTCCCGCAGGCAAACTGCCGCGGGGAAAACCCCCATGTATTCCGTGCTTGTTGCAGGTGCGTCACACACCAATCCCCTCCAGGATGCGTTATAGGGAGCTTGGCGGCTTCCAATCCGTCAGGTGCCTGTCATGTAGTCCGGACCCCACGGATGATGCCGAAGCTCTTCTCCGATTCCGATGCTCTCGCGGAGGAGATCGTTCGCGCTGTCGGAACCGATTTGGTGGTCGGACTGCCGCTCGGCCTCGGCAAGGCCAATCATGTGGTCAACGCTCTCTATGCGCGTGCCTGTGCCGATCCTGACGTCAAGCTGACACTGCTCTCGGCGCTGACGTTGGAAAAGCCGAGACCGAAAGGCTTGATCGAGCACCGGTTCATCGCGCCCGTGATCGACCGATTGTTCGGCGGCTATCCCGATCTTGCCTATGCCGATGCGCTGCGCGAAAGCCGGTTGCCGCCCAACGTCGAAGTCGTTGAATTCTTCTTTCTGGCGGGACGCTGGCTGCACGTGCCGGCCGCGCAGCAGAATTACATCTCGGCCAACTATACCCACGCGGCAAGCTATCTGCTGGCGCGCGGGCTCAATGTGGTGACGCAACTGGTGGCCAAGCGCGTCGTCGACGGGGTGCCGCGCTACAGCCTGTCTTGCAACACTGACACGACGCTGGACGTGCTGCGTGAACGCCGCGCCGGGCGTGCATCGTTCAAGCTGATCGCACAGGTGAATTCCGAACTGCCGTTCATGCCGGGCGCGGGCGACCTTCGGGCCGATGAATTCAGCGCCGTGCTGGAGAGCGCTGCGACCGACTTTCCGCTCTTTGCGCCGCCGTCGGAGCCGATCTCCAACGTCAAATACGCGATCGGACTGAATGCGGCATCGCTGGTACGCGATGGTGGCACGCTTCAGATCGGCATCGGACAGATCGGCGATGCGCTGGCGCAGGGTCTGATCCTGCGCCATCGCGACAGCGCTGCCTTTCAAAAAATCGTGGCTCGGCTGTCACCCGCACCACTGTCTGTTCCGCAGGAAACCGGAGCCTTCGAGGTAGGGCTTTATGGCGTCAGCGAAATGCTGACCGAAGCCTTCATCGGCTTGATCGACGCCGGCATCCTCAAGCGTGCCGTCGACGGGGTGGTGCTGCACGGCGCCTTCTTCCTCGGACCGAAACCTTTCTATCGTGCGTTGCGCGAGATGTCGCCTGACCAGATCGCGCGCATCCAGATGATGCCGGTGTCGTTCACCAACGAACTCTACGGCGAGGAGGAACGGAAGCGCCGGGCGCGGATCGATGCGCGCTTCATCAACAACACGATGATGGCCACGCTCTTAGGCGCGGCCGTCTCCGACGGCCTCGACAACGGGCAGGTGGTGAGCGGCGTCGGTGGGCAATACAATTTTGTGGCGCAGGCTTTTGCGCTCGAAGGGGCGCGATCAGTCCTGACGCTCGAGGCGACGCGCCAGGCGGGCCGTTCGCTCAAATCCAACATTCTCTGGCGCTATGGGCACGAGACCATTCCCCGGCACCTGCGGGATATCTTCGTCACCGAATACGGCGTTGCCGATCTCAGGGGGAAGTCGGATGCCGACGTCATCGCGGGGATGCTGGCGATCGCGGATTCGCGCTTCCAGGGCGAGTTGGTGCGGGTCGCGAAGGACGCCGGCAAATTGCCGCGCGGCTATGAGATACCGGCGGCCCACCGCGAAAACCATCCAGAACGGATCACGAGCGCGCTCAAGCCCGCGCGCGATGCCGGGCTGCTGCCGTCGTTCCCGTTCGGCTGTGATTTCACTGAGGTGGAACAGCGCCTCATCCCGGCGTTGGAGATGCTGCAAGGCGCGCAACGCTCGCCGCAGGCGTTGGCGAGCTTGCTGTGGCAGGGATTGATACGAACGCCCGACGGTGCCGATGAGGCGTGTCTCGCACGCCTCGGTCTTGATCGCCCCGCGACCTGGGCCGAGCGTGGATATCGCGCGCTCGTCAGCGCGGCCCTCGCGCAGAGCCGCGAGACGTAGCCGTTTTACCGGTTCTTGTTCACCGGCTTGCGCTTCTCGATGAACGCCGCCATGCCCTCGGAGCGGTCCTCCAGCGCGAAGGTCGAGTGGAACAGGTTGCGCTCCACGCTCATGCCCTCGGCGAGCGTGGTCTCGAAGGCGCGGTTGACCGCTTCCTTGGCCATCGCGACCGCGGGGCGCGACATCGCGGCGATCTTCTCGGCCGCAGCCATCACCTCGTCCATCAGCTTGTCGGCCGGCACGATGCGGCTGACGAGGCCGCTGCGCTCGGCTTCGGCTGCATCCATCATGCGGCCGGTGAGGCAAAGGTCCATCGCCTTGGACTTGCCGATCGCACGGGTCAGGCGCTGGGTTCCGCCGATGCCGGGGATGGTGCCGAGCGTGATTTCGGGCTGGCCAAATTTCGCGGTGTCGGCGGCGATGATGAAGTCGCACATCATGGCGAGCTCGCAGCCGCCGCCGAGCGCATAGCCCGCGACCGCGGCGATCGTCGGCTTGCGGCAGCGTGCGAGGCGGTCGCCGCCGATCGCGGCAAAATCCTCGGAAAACATGTCGATGAAGCCTTTCGGCTGCATCTCCTTGATGTCCGCGCCGGCGGCAAACGCCTTCTCGCTGCCGGTCACGACGATACAGCCGATGGCGTCATCGGTTTCGAGGTCGTCGACTGCCGCGGCAATCTCGCGGAAGACGCCGAAGGAGAGCGCGTTGAGCAGCTTCGGCCGGTTCAGCTTGACGATGCCGACCGCGCCTTTGCTTTCGACGATGATGTGTTCGAACGTGCTCATGCTCCACCCACGCTTTTTGATTGAGCGGGCAATGTGCCCGCTGGCGCGGTGGGCTTCAAGGGCCAAAGATGTCGGAAAGGTCGTCCGGAACACGCCGAGATGCGCGTTCCGGACGAGGTCCAGCGGGCCGGCAATCAGGCTGGATTCAAGCCATGAACATGCGCGCGGCGGAAGCCAGCGTCAGCAGTGTGCCGACGCCGATGAAGATCTTGCCGATCAGCGAGCTCTGGTCCCAGGCCGAGCTCTGCTGGCTGCTTGCCATCACCGGCGCCGGCCGCGGCTGCGCATCGGTTGCGGCAATCACCGCCTTTTGCGCCGGCGGGTTGTCCTGTTGCAAGGCGCGGTCGATGTCGTTGAGCTGATCGGGTGCGACGACCTGGCTCTCGGCGTTTGGGGCGGCGGTATTATCGGCCGCTGCCTGGACGTTGTCGTTGGCGCGGCCCGTCATCGCGGAGGCGGCAGCCGCGGTCGGCGTATCGGCGGCGGCGAGCTGCGCATTGGCGTTGGCGACTTCCGGCGACATCTGCCGCGAGGCCGGCACCTTGCTATTGTCGGCCTTCGCCTCGCCGGCCGTTGCCGCGGCGTCCTTGTTGTCGGCCTTGTCGCCGGATTTCTGCGCCGTCTTGGTGGTGTCGCGATGGCGCGACGTCTGGCGCCGCTGCTTGCTCGGCTTGACTGCGTCGGCCTGGTTGCCTGCGCTGTCCGGTTTGCTGCTTGCGGCTGAACTCGGTGCCGCCTGCGCAATGCCCCCGAACAGCAAGAAAAGCCCGGCCAGGAGAATCAGGGCCGCGCGCCCGCTGGCTTTCTTCATGTTGACGATCTCCCCAATTTCGCCTGTCCCGGAAGCGAACAGAGACCCCGGGGCGTGACGACAGCGCGGCAAAAAATGGGAATCTTCGGGCTACACGGGGCAAAAGCGGGGCAAACTAGGCCCCTCGCGGCCGGCCGCCGGGTGCGGACAGCACCGATCGGTGTTATGAGCCGTCCCAGATCTTTACGGCCGTATCGGTCGCGTGGCCCGGCACGGATCACGAGATCGTGATCTTGAAGGTGCCGCCGTAACAAATTGAAAGAACGGCCGAATTGCATGGTGAGGGCGCGCGTGCGCGGACGTGAGGACGAGTGGACCGGCCTGATGCGGTCGGCCATGGCAGGCGATGACGCGGCGTATCATCGCCTGTTGAGGGCGGTCACGCCTGTACTGCGCGCTGCCGCGAGGCGTGGCCTGGCGCGGGCTGGGCAGCCTCCCGACCAGGCCGAGGATATCGTGCAGGAGATTTTGTTGGCGGTGCATTTGAAGCGGCACACCTGGGACAACGAAGCCCCCTTCGCCCCGTGGCTGTTTGCGATCGGCCGCAACAAGCTGATCGACATGCTGCGGCGGCGGGGCAGGCGGATCTTCGTCAACATCGACGATTTCGCCGAGACTCTGCCGGGCGAGGTGCCGCAGGAGACGGCCTCGGCGGGCGAGGTCGCCAGCCAGCTCAACACGCTGCCGCAACGCCAGCGCGACGTGGTTGCAGTCGATCGCGGTCGACAGCACCTCGATCAAGGACACGGCGGCGAAATATTCGATGAGCGAGGGCGCGGTGCGGGTCGCGCTGCATCGCGGCCTTGCGGCGCTGACTGCCAAACTGCGGGACCAGTAGTCATGGATACCGATCAACTCATTCGCTCGCTCGCGGCCGATAACGCCCATCGCGCGCCGCGCGTCGGCGCGATGCTGACCATGGCGTTGCTGGTCGCCGCGCCTCTGTCGATCCTGATCTTCGCGACATTTCTCGGCGTGCGTCACGACGTGATGAGCGCGATGCACAACCCGTTCTTCGACATGAAGTTCGCGGTCACGCTGTCGCTCGCGATCCCCGCGATCATCGTCAGCCTGCATCTGTCGCGCCCCGAAGCGTTGCTGCGTGGTTGGGGCTGGTTGCTGCTGCTTCCCGTCGGGCTGCTTGCGGTGGCGATCGGCAGTGAGGCGATGATGGCGCCGGCCATGCCGATGACGATGCGATTGATGGGGCAAGAACTCCAAGGTGTGTCTGTTCGCAATCCCAGCGATGTCGCTGCCGCTGCTTGCGGGGGCGCTGTTCGGCCTGCGCCACGGCGCGCCGTCGCATCCCGCGCTCGCCGGTGCGCTCGCCGGCCTGGTGTCGGCCGGGCTCGCCGCGACGCTGTACGCCTCGCACTGCACCGACGATTCCCCGCTCTTCGTCGCGACCTGGTACACGCTCGCGACCGCGCTGGTGACCGCGATCGGCGCGCTGGTGGGGGCGAGGGTTCTGCGCTACTAGCTCGCCGGCCTCAGACCGCCGGCGTCGGGCCCTGCTGCATGCGGTGGAAGCGCAGCACCTGCTGCGCGGTCGAGCCGCGCAGGGCTTCGTAAGCGTCGCGCAGCGTCAGCATGTCGGTCTGCGAGCCGCCTGAGAGCTTCTCGCGCAGGGCGATGATCGCGCGCACGCTCGACCATTGCATGGCCGCGACCTTGGCGAGGATCATCACGCCCTCGGTCCGGCTTTCGATCATCATGGTCTCGGCGGTCTCGACCGCGACGCCCGCAAGCGCCGCGAGCCCCGCATTGGTCTCGTCGAACTTGCCTTGCTCTGCGAAGGCGGCGACCTGGAATTCGGTGAGGCGGCCGTCCTCGTGCAGCGACTTCACCAGCGCGCGCGCCATTTCGGTCTGTCGGGTCATGGCGGCGGCGCGGACCCGCTGGGCTGCTTCCTGGACCACGCTGGAGACTTCGTCTGCGAGATCCGGATGCGCGGCCTCCAGCTTCCTGCGCACGCTCAAGGAGGCCTTCGCAATCAGCTTCAGATAGTGATGGCGCGGCAAATCGGGCCGCAAGCCGATGCAGGTGGCGAGATCATCGTCGCGTTCGGCGCGCGTGACGAGGTCGGTGAAACTTCCCTCGGAGAGCTGCGCGCCCGGATTGCTGACGGTCGATTGCACCACGCCCTCGTCGCCGCGGGTCACCAGCACGTCGGTCAGTGCTTCCGACAGCACCCGCCGCAGCGAGATCGCCTTGAGATGTGCCTGCCCTCTGGTGCGCGCGATCTCGATCAGGGTCGCTTCGTCCAGTCGTTCCGATTTCGACAGCACGGGGCCGGAGACCTCGATCACCTCGTCGAGCGCGAGCGTGCGGATGATCTTCGGCGGCGCAGTCGCGATCGGTGCGAGGCGGTCGGCGAGCAGCGCCCTGGCAGACGTCTCGATCTGCTCGATCAGGCATTGGAATATGTCGTCGAAAACGCGGACGTGGTCGTCTGAATAGTCCACCGCATTGCCGATGAAGAGATCAGTGACGCGGCGCAGCGTCTCGACCCGGCGCGCAACGGTGCCGTGCGAGAGCGCAGCTTGCAGTTCCTCGAGCAAATTCTCGGATGATTTTGGGGATTTCGATCTCATTGCCCTGTCCTGGAGCGTTCGGCCCGGCGATTGCTTCTGTCGCGCCGGGAAAAAATGGATTGGTCAGCTCGTTGCGATGCGGTTGCGCCCTTGTGCCTTGGCGGAATAGAGCGCGCTGTCGGCGCGCACGAGAAACGTGTCGGCAGTATCAACGTCGCGGAGCGTCACGACGCCCGCGGAAATGGTCACGCGCATGCCCAGCGAGAATGCGCTCCAGTCCAGATCTGCGACGATGCCGCGCAGCCGATCGAGCATGCGCGACGCCGCCGCGCCATCCGTTCCCGGCAGCAGCAGCAGAAATTCCTCGCCGCCGTATCGGCCGAAGCAGTCGGCCGGGCGGATATTGGCGAAAATGGTGATCGCGAAGGTGCGCAGCACCTCGTCGCCGACGGGATGGCCGTGGGCGTCGTTGATGCGCTTGAACCAGTCGAGATCAATCAGTGCGATCGCGCAAGGGGTCGACGTCTGCCGCGATTTTTCGATCTCGGCGTCGAGAAGCCGCATGATGCAGCGGCGGTTGTAGGAGCCGGTGAGCTCGTCGAGCTCGGCCAGTTCTTCGATACGCTGATAGGCGGCCTTCAGCTCGATGCTGCGTCGGTACAGGATCTTGCGCAGTGTGGCGCCGAACAGGCCGAGGAAGGCGCACTGGCCGATCACCAGCACGAAGCAGAGCATCGAGGCGGTCCGCTGGAGCCGCGTAGCAACGGGCATGCCGATCGGCAGGTCGGAGGCGAGGAAGGCGGCGGCGAGGCCGGCGGTCGCGATTGCCCAGGTCAGCATCGCCTGGGCCGAGGTCATGCGCAGCGTGCCGAAGGCGAAAATCAGGAACAGCACGCTGAGGAAGGCGACGCCAATGGTCGGCACCGACAGCAGGAACACGAATTGCAGCGCCATATGCGCCGAGATCTGGAACACGGTGAGATAGTGGTCGGTTTGCCTGTCGCCCACGCCCGCTTCCGACATCACGACGAAGATGCCGATGATCGAGAGACCGCCGACCCAGAACAACGATGGAACGTTCATCGCAACGGCGCCGTCGTAGCCGTAGAGCAGCAGGACGAAGGCGCCGAGCGAGTAGCTGGCGACCTGGCCGATATACATCTGGCGGCGCTGCCGCGCCCGGCGCGCCCGCACCTGGGGCGCAGCTGCATCGGGCACGAGGACGAGATCCGCGACCTCAGCGGCATTCCTCTCGGGAAAGGACGTCGCGGCCGTGCTCATGGTCCCGCCAATGGTAGTTGTCAGCCCAAAAATCTACATGGCAAGCCTTTAGGTTTGGTATCCTCCGAAACCGAATCCGCACTGTCCAGCGCGGGAGCGGAGGACGGTCGCGACCGGCCGAGGATTTGTCGTCGATTAGGGATCGTGTGCGATGCGGTCGAGCCAAAGCATGGCTTCGGAAGACATACGTCGTGCAAGGCTGCTATGGTTCCAACCATGTCGGGCTGTCCAAATTGGGACGGCATTGCGCAGGAAAGTGCTTCATTACTATGTTACCGTTCTTGGGCGAGGCGGCCAGCCGCGGGTGGCAAAAGGAAATTTCGCGTATGTGTGATAGATCACACAGCCCCCCGTATGACTGCGGTAGCCTGAAGAATTTCACCCCTCCCGTCGAACCGTCTGCCGCATCGACCCGACCAACCTTGCGAGACGGCCATTGAGCGTGACACAGGCGGCTTCGGACGAGGTCCTGATCGCCAGGATCGCTCAAGGCGACCGGCTCGCCATGCAGGTGCTGTACGGGCGGCACCATGTCAGGGTGTATCGTTTCGGCCTCCGGCTCGTGCGGGACGAGCAGGCGGCGGAAGACCTCATCAGTGAGGTGTTTCTCGACGTCTGGCGTCAAGCCGGCAAGTTCGAGGGCCGATCCGCCGTTTCCACCTGGCTGCTGGCAATCACCCGATTCAAAGCCCTGTCTGCGCTCCGGCGCAGGAAGGATTTTGAGTTGGACGACGACGCCGCGAACGCGATCGAGGATACGTCCGACAATCCGGAAACGGTGGTGCAGAAGAAGGATACCAGTGAAGCGTTGCGGGAGTGTCTGACGGGCCTCTCGCCGGACCATCGGGAAATCGTCGATCTCGTCTACTATCACGAGAAGTCCGTGGAAGAGGTGGCCGAAATCGTTGGCATCCCGGAGAACACTGTGAAGACGCGCTTGTTCTATGCGCGCAAGAAATTGGCCGAACTGCTGAAGGCAGCCGGCATTGAGCGAGGCTGGCCATGATGGCATTGAGCAAGAAGATGCTGGAGCGAGAACCCAGTGAGATCGAGATGCTGCTGCCGTGGCACGCCGCCGGCACGCTGAACGCGCGCGACGCCCGCCGCGTCGAGGAAGCGCTTGCGAGCGATCCCGACCTCGCCAGGCAATATGCGGCGATCCGCGGCGAGTACGAAGAGACCATTCATCTGAATGAGAGCCTGGGTGCTCCGTCGGCGCGCGCGATGCAGAAGCTGTTCGCCGCCATTGATGCCGAGCCGGCGCGGGCCGCCGGTTCGCTGCCGCTGTCGGCGCGCATCGCCACCTTCTTTGCGAGCCTGTCGCCGCGCACTCTGGCCTGGTCGGCGAGCCTCGGCGCCATGGCGCTGGTGCTGCAAGCCGGAATTATCGGCGCCGTGCTGACGAAGAACCAGACTGCGACCTTCCAGACTGCTTCGCTCTCGACCAGCGCGCCGATCACGCGCGAACTCGGTGCGACTGCCGCGCCGTCGCGCGCGCTGGTGCGCTTCACACCCGAGGCGCGCGTCGCCGACATCACGACATTGCTCGACAGCTACCAGGCTTCGATCATCGGTGATGCCAAGGGCGGCATGTTCCGTCTCCAGTTCGACAAGGCGATGAGCCAGGACGAACTCACCTCGCTGCTCGGCAGGATGCAGCGCGAGAAGTTCGTCAATTTGGCCGTCGCGGCACCCTAGACGCGCCGCTGAACCGATGATGCGCAAGTCCGAGAGCAGGTTACGCGCCGGGGCCTACGCTTCGTCGGTCGGAGCTACGCTGCTGCTCGCCGCCTGTCTCGGCGTCGAGGTTGCGCAGGCGCAGGCGATCATGCGCACGCCGACGATCAGCGTCCCCTCGCGCATGCCGACCATTTCTCCCGGCATCGCCGCGCGCGTCAGTCCGGGTGTTGCCGCCCGAGCGGTGGCCGTCGGCCGCGGTCCCGGGCCCGGCCCGATTGTGACATCGAGGATTTCGGCGCGGATGGTACCGACGCCGGTGCTGCCTTATGCGCGCTACTCCCCGAACCTCTATCCCGCCTGTACCGCGCCCTATCGCGACGCCGGCGGCGAATGCCTGGCGCAGCCGAGCGCAGGCGGCGACGGCGCGGGCAAATCGGGCAAGAAGACCGCCGGCAAGGGGCGCGGCAACAACACGCCGGCCGCCGTGGACTTGCGCACCTTCGCCGACCAATTCGTCGCCGAGATCGACGGGGCGCTGTCGTTGGCCGAGGCCGACGAGCTCGCGCGCCGCCATGGCCTGACACGCGTGTCCTCCGAGAATTTTCCGCTGATCGGGGCAACCTTCGGACTGTTCCGCATCACCGACCGCCGCGCTTACGAGACCGTGCGGCGCGAATTCGCCGCCGACGGCAGCGTGCGCTCGGTCCAGCCGAACTTCCGCTACGTACTCCAGGACCAGAAATCGTCGGTGCCGAGCGAGGGAGATCCCGCGCAATATGCGCTGGCCAAGCTCCGCCTGCCGCAGGCACATGCGCTGGCGCATGGCGCCAACGTGACTGTTGCCGTGATCGATTCCGGCATCGACGCCCAACATCCGGAACTTGCCAATTCCATTGCCGAAAATTTCGATGCGCTCGGCAGCGCCGAGGGCCCGCATGTTCACGGCACCGGCGTTGCCGGCGCCATCGTGGCGCATGCCAAGCTGATGGGCAGCGCGCCCGAGGCGCGCATCATCGCCATCCGCGCCTTCGGCGGCACCACCGGCGGGGCCGAGAGCTCGTCCTACATCATCCTGCGCTCGCTGAACTATGCCGCCGAGCACGGCGCGCAGATCGTCAACATGAGCTTTGCCGGTCCCAAAGACGCGGTGATCGAGCGGGCCATCGCGGCGACCGCCGCGCGTGGCCTGGTGCTGATCGCAGCCGCCGGCAATGCCGGCGCAAAGTCGCCGCCGCTCTACCCGGCCGCCAATCCCAACGTGATCGCGGTCAGCGCAACCGACCAGCAGGACCGGCTGTTCACCGCCTCCAACCGTGGCAATTACATCGCGGTCGCGGCACCCGGCGTCGACATCTTCCTGCCGGCGCCTGACGGCAAATATCAGATGACGTCGGGCACCTCGTTCTCGGCCGCCTATGTCTCCGGCGTCGCGGCGCTGCTGCTCGAGCGCAACTACGCCTTGAAGCCGGAAGCGCTGCGCATGACGCTGGCGAAGACAGCGCGCGACCTCGGTGCACCCGGGCGTGACGATCTTTTCGGCGATGGCGAGACCGATGCGTTTGCCGCGGTCATGACCGTTCCCGCCAACGGCGCGACGCCGGTTGCGGCTGCGTCCGGTACAACAAAACGTGAAGATATCGAGAAGCGTCGCGACGAGCCTGGCCTCCGCGCAATAGAGCAACCCTCGTTGTCGAGCACCGGCGATAAAGCCACGGTTTCTCAGGCGGATAGGCCGGCGACGCGATAGCGGCTGCGACAACTTTGCGCGCGGTGCGAAGGTCGAAAAATCAAACGCCGCATTGAACGTTCGGCCCGCTGCCACGACCAAATTATGTGGGAGCGGTCATCCCTCCCCATAAGTCATATTAGGCGCGAGCGCCCATCCACCCCAAGCGCCCATATGGCTCGACCCGTCCGGTTGTCCCCCCGGACGGGTCTTTTCTTTTGGGGCATCCGATTTCTTGAAGCCCTGCGCGAGACCAGCTTCTGGTTGAGAGATCGCGACTCGGTCATCGGCATCGCACCGCAGGCGCGCCATGCTTGTGCGAAGCTTGACTCCAAAACCCCTTGAATCTCCGCACGACTACGGAGTTTGACGACGAAAAGGCTGTCGTTGCTGGACAAGTCGGAACTTTTCCACAAAATATTCATGTCGCGTCTAAATTGATTCGTCTGCGTTGCGTCGCGTCCGTATTTTTCTCCTGACGGGCTGGGTTATGACACATCGCCAAGAGGCTGTTCGCGACGTGGCTATTGGCCGCGACATTGCGGCACGCTGGTGCACTCTCGCCGAGCAGCGGCTGGTGCATCTCTCCGAAATGTTCGAGACCGGGCGCTGGCGCCGCTATCACTCCGAGATCGCATTTCTCGAAAACATCCAGGAGGCCAAGCGCGCCGTTCAGACCTGGCGCGCGCTTGCCACCGGCGCTGATGTCGCCACGGCGGCCGCCAGCGTGTCGCCCGCATTCGGCTGGTCGCCCGCGACGATGCCCCGCATGCTCCCGCGCGACCAACAGGCGCAGGTCATGCAGCCGAAGGCCGTGCACATCGCTCCCGAGACCGCCGTGCCGGTTGGGCTCGATCCGACACCGGACGTTCTCGCCGAAATCACCGAAGCTCCGATCGCGCCGCTTGCCGCGCCTGCAGCAATGGCACCGCTCAAAGTGCCCGCTGCCATGGCGCCGCCTGCCGCGCCCGTCGCGATGACAGGACCCAAGATACCGGCCGCGATGGCAGCGCCCAGGGCGCCTGCTGCGATGGCGGCGCTTCTGCCGCAGTTCTCTCCGTCCGCCACCGAAATTGTCGCAGTCCCCGAGCGCCTCGTTGAGTTCACCTTCAGCCTCGACGGCCTGGAGGCGAAGTATCCGCTGCTGAGGAACGCGTTCTAAGGCGAACGTTCAAGAGTGCCGTCGCAATGTCTCCAACCCCGTCATCCTGAGGCGCGAGGCATGGGACGCAACGCGGCCCATGGAGAGCCTCGAAGGATGCACGGACCGTCTGCCGACCGCGCGCCTACCGCCGCACCGCATTCCCGCCGACCACCAATTGCGCAAACCGCTGGGCGCCGTCCGCCGACAGATCGGACGTCACGGCGCGCGCGTGATCGAGGCCGACCACGGCGCCGCGCGGGGTTTCCGAGATCATGTTGTTGTTGACCAGCGCGGTGCCGGCGCCCGGCACGACGGATACGCCGACGCCAGCCAGCGCCTTGCGGATCACATTGCCCGTGATCGCGACGTCGCGGAGATATTTGCCCCAGCCGGCGACGATACCGTAGGACGGCGCATTCTCGATCACGTTGCCGGTAACCGACGCATCCGCCTCGATGTAGATGCCGACGCCGGCATCGTCGTCCGGCGCGGTGCCGATTGGGCGTCTCGGGATCAGATTGCGGATGATGTTGCCCTGGACCACGGCGATGCGGCCGCCTTCGTTGAAATTGCAGACGGAGACGCCGACGGCGGCGCCGTCGACAATGTTGTTGGCGATCACAGCGGCCTCGAACGCGAACTCCGAATAGAGCGCGACCTCGCGCACGTCGCTGACACTGTTGCCGGTGATGTGGATGTTCGATGCCGAGTTGCCGCGCACGGCGGAGTAATCGCAGTTTTTGATGCGATTGCCGCGCACGATGACGTTTCCGGCGCGGAAGGCATTGATTGCGTTGCCGTACTGGCCGGAGCCGCCGGGGCCGGCTTTGATATCCTCGATGCGGTTATCAGCGACCAGCGTGCCGTCCTCGCCGATGGCCGTGCGCAGGATCTCGATGCCGTTGTCATTGGTGCCGGTGATGGTGTTGCGGGAGACGCTGAGACCCTTGGCGTCGAACGACACCACCGCCGTCACCGCGATGTTGGTAAAAAGGTTGCCGGAGATGTCGCCCGAGACCTGCTCGAGCCAGACGCCGCTGCCGCCGGCGCCCGTGATCTCGCAATCGGCGATGCGGACGTCGCGCCCCCCGAGCACGTGGATCAGCCCACGTCGTGCCGGCAGCGGAATGCCGCCGCCATCGAAGGTGATGCCGGTGAGGCCGATCGAATCGGAGCGGTCGCTCTGGATCGCCGAGGCTCCGCCAGTGAAGATGAGCTTGGTCGCGCCGCGCACGCCGATCAGTTGCGTGCCATTCGGCAAGCGCAACAGTCCGGTGCGGTAGACGCCGGGTGGCAGCGCCAGCGGCGTCTGAGCCAGCGCGGCCTCATCGATCGCAAGCTGGAGCGCACGGGTCTGATCTTCGCTGCTGCCGGGCCGCACACCATATTGCGTGGCATCGCGGCCGAGCAGCGACGTCACCGGCGCCGCGCGCGCAGCATCGGCCGGCATGGCCAGCGCGCCGGCGATGCCTGCGGTCGAAGCTCCGATGAGATGGCGGCGATTGAGGTCCATGACGCGTCCTCCGGCGGACGCGGGGGTCCGCGATGGTTAGGTAGCGCAGGGCGGCTGGTGGCGTGAGGATTGTTCGCGGTAGGGTTAAATGTTTACGCAGTCGTGTTCCGCCCCTTCCGTGCCAACTGCACCATCTCCATCAGCATCGCCTCGCCGGCATCGACCAGTTCCTCCAGTGTGATCCGCGGCGCGCCCTTGCGGCGCACGGCGCCACTGCGCGCCAGCAGGGGAATATGGACGAATGCCGCCAGCCGCGGCCCGCCACCCCTGACGTTCTCGATCGCGCGCCAGCTCAGATAGTTGCAGAGATAGGCGCCGGCATCGCGCGAGGGGCGGGCGTCGATGCCGGTGAGGCGCGCGGCGCGCAGCAGCCTCGCCGTGTGGGGACCGAAAATCATCGCGTCCGCATTGGCGGCGATGCCGCGCTTGCTCGATCGGGTGTTGGCGGCGTCGGGCCAGAGCATGGTGACGGCGTTGCGCGCACGGCTCTCGATGCGCAGATAAGGCGTACGTGCGGCGAGGCCGAACATCAGCATCGCATCCGGGTTCTCTTTCGCTAAAACCTCCGGCAATTGCCGGTCCACCGCGGCATAGGTGACCGGGAAGATGTGGCTGGAGATCGCGGCATCGTCGAGTGCGGGACGGCGCAATTGCGCCAGCCGGGCGACCAGCGGCTGCGTCGGGTTGTAGGGCGCGCCGGGGAAGGGGCCGAAGCCGGTGAGGAGAATGCGGAGCTTGTCGCTCATTGCAGCAACTCCAAAATCTGCTCGGCGGCGAGCGCCGGCGTGAGATGGCCATTGGCCACCTCGGTCTCGATCTTCCGAACCTTCGTCCGCACCGACGCTTCGCTGCGCAGCCGTGCCAGCATACGCTGCTCCAGCATCGACCACATCCATTTCACCTGCTGCTCGCGCCGTCGCGCGGCGAACTCGCCGGACGCGTTCATCGCCTTGCGGTGATCGAGGACCTTCTGCCAGAGTTTTGCAATGCCGTCTCCGGTCAGTGCCGAATAGGTTTCGACCGGCGGATGCCAGTGCTCGGAGCGCGGCGTCAGGATATGCAGCGCGCCGCGATAATCGGCGGCGGTGATGTTGGCGCGCTTGAGATTGTCGCCGTCGGCCTTGTTGATCGCGATCATGTCGGCGAGCTCGACCAGGCCTTTCTTGATGCCTTGCAACTCGTCGCCGCCGCCGGGCAGCATCAAAGCGAGGAAGAAATCGGTCATGTCGCAGACCGCGGTCTCGGATTGGCCGATGCCGACGGTCTCGACCAGCACGACGTCGAAGCCGGCTGCCTCGCACAGCAGCATCGCCTCACGCGTCTTGGCGGCGACGCCGCCGAGGGTACCCGAGGATGGCGAGGGCCGGATGAAGGCGTGGTCGGAGGCCGAGAGCTGCGCCATCCGCGTTTTGTCGCCGAGGATCGAGCCGCCGCTGCGCGCCGAGGACGGATCGACAGCGAGCACCGCGACCTTGTGGCCCTGTTCGATCAGATGGATTCCGAGCGCATCGATGGTAGTGGACTTGCCGACCCCGGGCGAGCCGGTGATGCCGACGCGGACCGCCTTGCCGGTGTCGGGCAGGAGCATCTGCACCAGCTCACGCGCCAGCGCCTGATGGTCGCCGCGCCGGCTCTCGACCAGCGTGATGGCCCGCGCCAGCGCCGCGCGGCTGCCGACGCGGAGGTCTTGGGCGAGGGATTTGATGTCCAGTGAAGGCTTTTTCTCAACCATGCCCTGCTTTACAACGCCCGCGCGGGGCAGGCGAGGGTTGCTCGCCCGATATCACCGGGATGTCGCCGCCACTCCCGTCCGTACCGGTTTCAGCTTCCGCCACGCCCAGACCATCACCGGCCACAGCAGCGCCCCGATCGCCATGGCGGCGAGGATGGCGGCGACGGGGCGCTCGAAGAACGGCAGGATGCTGCCGTCGGACTTGATCAGCGAGGTCACGAAAGCCTGCTCGACCATGGTGCCCATGACGATGCCGAGCACCATCGCGGCGACGGGATAGCCGTTGGCCTCCATCACATAACCGATGATGCCGAAGGCGGCGACGGTGACGACGCCGAACATGTTGTTGCCGATCGCGAACGAGCCGACAGCGCAGCACAGCATGATGATCGGCATGATTGCGGAGCGCGGTGCCAGCAGGATGTAGGCGGCGATCCGGATCATGGCGATGCCCAGCGGGATCATCAAAATGTTCGCGATGATGAACATCAGGTAGATCGCGTACATGCTCGACGCTTTCTCGGTGAACAGCGTCGGCCCGGGATTGAGCCCCTTCATGTATAGCACGCCGATCGCGATCGCGGCGATGGTGTCGCCGGGAATGCCGAACAGCAGCGAGGGCACCCAGCCCGAGGCGATGCTGGCGTTGTTGCTGGCGCCGGCCTCGACCAGGCCTTCGACATGGCCGGTGCCGAATTTTTCCGGCTCCTTGGAGAAGCGCTTCGACATCGCATAGGAGACCCAGGCGGCCATGTCGGCGCCGGCGCCGGGCAGTACGCCGATGATGATGCCGACGATGTTTCCGCGCGTCATTTGCCAATGATACTTCTTCGTCAGCATCCACTGGCCGGCCATGATGCTTCCGAATTTGCGCCGCGGCAGCGGCGGCGGCTCCGGCGTCAGCATCGCGCGCATCACCTGCGCCACCGCGAACACGCCGACCAGTGCCGGGATCGGCTCAATGCCGCCGAACAGGTCCGTGAGGCCGAAGGTGAAGCGCGGCACGCCGCCGGGATTTTCGATGCCGATGCACGACACCAGCAGGCCGAGGAACATGCCCGCGATCGCCTTGACCGGCGAGGAGCGCGCCACCAGCGTCGCGCACATCAGGCCGAGCAACGCCAGCCAGAAATATTCGAAGGTCGAGAACGACAGCGCGATCTCGGCCAGTGGCGGCGCCAGGATCATCAGCGACAGCACGCCGGCGATGCCGCCGACGGCCGAGAACCAGACGCCGGCCCCGAGCGCCAGCTCGGCCTGCCCCTTGCGGGTCATGGCGTAAGCCTCGTCCGCATAGGCGGCGGAGGCTGGCGTGCCGGGGATGCGCAGCAGCGCACCCGGGATATCGCCGGAGAAGATCGCCATCGAGGACGCTGCGACGATGGTCGCGATCGCCGCGATCGGCGAGAGATAGAAGGTGACGGGGACGAGCAGGGCGGTTGCCATCGTCGCCGACAGGCCCGGCAGCGAGCCGATCACGAGCCCGTACACGGAGGCTGCGGACATCGCGATGATGACCTCCCAGGTGGAGATCAGTGCAAACGCTTCAATCAGGGTTTTCAGCATGAATTCACCAGGGCGTCGGCAGCAGGCCGGTCGGGAAGCGGCACGCGCAGCAGCTTGCCGAAGATGAGATGGATGGCGAAGGGCGACAGCGCGGCGAGCGGCAGCGCCAGCTTCCACTTCGCCCCTAACGCGGTCGAGGTGACATAGACCATGATTGCCGCGGTGATGATGAAGCCGAGCCGGTCGGCCGCGACCACGTAGAACAGCAGCAGCGCCGGCGGCAGCAGCGCGCGCAGGCTGTAGAACTTGCCCTGCGGCGGCGCTGCGGCGGCGGCTTGGCCGTCCTCGAGCGGGATCAGCTCTTCCTCCTCCTCGAAGGTGTGACCGATGCCGAACACGATCGCGAGCCCGCACAGCGCAAGGCCGATGCCGATCACGAGCGGAAACACGTTGGGGCCGACCGGCTGCCCCGGCACCGGCGGCAGCAGCCAGCCGCCATAGGCAGAAGCTGCGCCGAGCACGACGAGAAACGATCCCGTGACCGAATCGGGAAGACGCATGGGAGGAGTCCTATGAAAGAAGTTCTCCCTCTTCCCGCGCGCGGGGAGAGGCGATCAGCGCGTACAATCCCGGCATCATCCCGGTGCCGGATGCCGGATCACGCCTTGCTCAGACCCGCCGCCTTCATCGCCTCGCCCATCTGGGCGTCGCCCTTGTCCATGAAGCTGCCGAACTGGCCGGCATCGCCCCACACCGTGCCGAAGCCGCGATTGCTCATGAAGTCCTTGAACTCGGCGGAATCATAAACCTTCTTCAGCGCGGCGGTGAGCTTCGTCGCGATCTCCGGCGGCAGGTTCTTTGGCGCGCCGATCCCGCGCCAGGCGCCGGTCGCGTAGTCGATGCCCATCGCCTCCTTCAGCGTCGGCACGTCCTTGAAGATCGGATTGCGCGCCGGCGCCATGATGGCAAGGCTCCTGGCCTTGCCGGCCTCGATGATGGCGCGGGCTTCCGGCACCGAGCAAGTGGTGAGGTCGAGGCCGCCGGCGGCGAGATCCTGCATTGCGGGCGCGGCACCGTTCGACGGCACCCAGGCGACCTGGTTGGCGGGCAGGCCCATTGCCTGCATCCAGCCGACCAGCGCGAGATGCCAGATGCCGCCCTGGCCGGTGCCCGAGGCCTTGAACTTGCCGGGAGGGGCCGCCTTGATCGCCTCGGCGAGCTCCTTCACCGTCTTGTAGGGCGAGGAGGAGGAGACCTGGATACCCGGCGGGTCCTCGTTCATCAGCGCCAGCGGGGTGTAGCTCTTCGGCGCCAGCTCGGTCAGCCCCTGCCAGTGCATCATCGAGATTTCGACCGTGAGCATGCCGATGGTGTAGCCATCGGGCTGCGCGGTCGCGATCGCGGTATGGCCGACGACGCCGGACCCGCCGGTGCGATTGACGACGTTGAAGGGTTGGCCGAGATCCTTTTCCAGAAGGGCTGCGACAATCCGCGCAGTCGCGTCGGTGCCGCCGCCCGCGCCCCAGGGCACGATCACGGTGACGGGCCGCGCCGGGTAGGCTTGCGCAAATGCGGGAGTGAGGCCGAAAGCGGCGGATGCCGCGACCGCGGCAGTTGAGGCCGCAAAGGTGCGGCGCGTAATCTTGGACATGAATGCCTCCCAGCGGCGCCCGTGATACCGGGCGCTCTTGTCAATGGCGGCATTCTAGTCGGCTTTGCAGCGCCGCTGCAAGGTAGCGCTACCAGCGCGTTGTGAGCAATGCGGCGCTGCTCAAACGATGGTCACTGCGGCTCTTCCGCGTCGGCCTTCGGGCGCGCGCCGCCGAACATGCGGGTGCCTTCCGCGGTGAGATAAGGCTTCAGCGTTT
The DNA here is from genome assembly GCF_054056815.1 of Bradyrhizobium sp. LB13.1. Lineage (NCBI taxonomy): Bacteria > Pseudomonadati > Pseudomonadota > Alphaproteobacteria > Hyphomicrobiales > Nitrobacteraceae > Bradyrhizobium > Bradyrhizobium sp. LB13.1. Next base: position 3,122,713 of record NZ_JBSRYQ010000001.1, read on the forward strand.
CCCACGGCGCGAATGCGACATATTCGCCCTCGGCGTAGGGTCCGACTGCATAGGGCGGGTAGTGGAAGGTGAGCCCGGAACTCTTGCCCGCATCGGTCGAAGGCGCGAGCGTCACAGCGCCGATCTTGAGCAGGCTCGGCTCCACGCTTTTGAACCATTCATCGGTCGCGGTCTCGCTAGTATCGCGCTTCTTCTTCTCGAACTTCAGCGAGGCGATCACGGCCTTTACCATCGCCTTCATGGTTGGGCCGCTGTCGGCGGTCTCGGTGAAGAACGGGCGGATCGAGATGCGCTTGTTCTCTGCTTTATCCCACAGGATCGTGTTCACGTCCGAATTGGGATGGGCGCCGTGGGTATCCATGTAGTCGTTGCGGAGAATGCTGACATAGCGCTCGGCGACGACGGAGCGGATCGCATATTTGCGCTCAAAGTCCCAGCCGCCGTCCTTGAAGAACTGCGGATCCTCTTTGCGCGAGGCGGCAGCTTCAGCCGCGTTCTTGTCGAGCCACTTTTTGCCTTCGGAGAGGCAGTCGGCCGCCAACGCCGCATCGGCCTTGATCTTGTCGTCGAGGAAGACGCGGGCCTCGATGCTCTTGTTTTTGATGACGGCGTCAGGCTTGGGGTTGGCGGCGAGAGAGGGACCCAACAACGCGCCGCAAGCTGCGATCACAGCCAGTGTGTGCGTGAACGTTGGCGCGGAAAATATCACGCAATGTCCTTCTTGCCTGAGATCGACGGCGACGCTACTCCGCCGCCTCGCTATGTCCGAGCCGGGCGTTCAGCTTGCGGATCAACTCCTCGGCTGCGTCCGCGATCACCGTGCCGGGCGGGAAGATCGCTTCGGCGCCCGCGGCATAGAGCGCGTCGTAATCCTGTGGCGGCACCACGCCGCCGACGATGATCATGATGTCGTCGCGGCCCTGCTTCTTCAGCGCGGCCTTCAATTCCGGTACCGCCGTGAGGTGGGCGGCGGCGAGGGAGGAGACGCCGAGGATGTGCACGTCGTTCTCGACTGCCTGCCGCGCGGCTTCGTCGGCGGTCGCAAACAGCGGCCCGATGTCGACGTCGAAGCCGATGTCGGCGAAGGCTGACGCGATCACCTTCTGGCCGCGGTCGTGACCGTCCTGGCCGATTTTTGCGACCAGGATGCGTGGGCGGCGGCCTTCGGCTTCCTCGAAGGCGTCGATCAGCGCCTGAACCTTCTCGACCCGGTTACCCATGCTGGACGCCTCCCGCTTGTAGACGCCGGTGATCGACTTGATCTCGGCGCGGTGCCGGCCGAACACCTTTTCCATCGCGTCCGAAATCTCGCCGACGGTCGCCTTCGCGCGCGCGGCGTCGATGGCGAGCGCGAGCAGATTGCCGTTGCCTTCGCTGGCCGAGCGCGTGAGTGCTGCGAGGGCGGCGTCGACGTCCTTCTGGTCGCGTTCGGATTTCAGCCGCGTCAGCTTGTCGATCTGGAGCCGGCGGACATTGGTGTTGTCGACCTTGAGAATGTCGATCGGTGCTTCGTCCGTCGGCTTGTACTTGTTGACGCCGATCACGGCCTGCTTGCCGGCATCGATCCGGGCCTGGGTCTTGGCCGAAGCTTCCTCGATGCGCAGTTTCGGCACGCCGGCCTCGATCGCCTTCGCCATGCCGCCGAGCTCCTCGACCTCCTGGATGTGGCTCCACGCCTTGGCAGCGAGGTCGCGCGTGAGGCGCTCGACGTAATACGAGCCGCCCCAGGGGTCGATGATGCGAGTGGTGCCGCTCTCCTGCTGGAGGAAGAGCTGGGTGTTGCGGGCAATGCGCGCGGAGAAATCGGTCGGCAGCGCCAGCGCCTCGTCGAGTGCGTTGGTGTGCAGCGACTGGGTATGGCCCTGCGTCGCCGCCATCGCCTCCACGGTGGTGCGCATCACGTTGTTGAAGACATCCTGCGCGGTCAGGGACCAGCCCGATGTCTGGCAATGCGTGCGCAGCGAGAGCGAACGCGGGTCTTTCGGATTGAACGGCTTGAGCAGCTTCGCCCAGAGCAGCCGCGCGGCGCGCATCTTGGCGACTTCCATGAAGAAGTTCATGCCGGTCGCCCAGAAGAACGACAGCCGCGGCGCGAAGCGGTCGACGTCGAGGCCCGCCGCCAGGCCGGCGCGAAGATATTCGACGCCGTCGGCCAGCGTATAGGCGAGCTCGAGGTCCTGCGTCGCGCCGGCCTCCTGCATGTGATAACCGGAGATCGAGATCGAATTGTATTTCGGCATTTTCTGCGAGGTGTATGCAAAAATGTCCGAGATGATCCGCATCGAAGGCGCGGGCGGATAGATATAGGTGTTGCGCACCATGAACTCTTTCAGAATGTCGTTCTGAATTGTCCCTGAGAGCTTTTCCGGCGCCACGCCCTGTTCGCCCGCGGCGGCGACATAGAGCGCGAGGATCGGCAGCACCGCGCCGTTCATGGTCATGGACACGCTCATCTGGTCGAGCGGAATTCCCGCAAACAGCGTGCGCATGTCGTAAATGGAATCGATCGCAACGCCGGCCATGCCGACGTCGCCGCCGACGCGCGGATGGTCGCTGTCATAGCCGCGATGGGTGGCGAGATCGAAGGCGACCGAGAGGCCCTTCTGTCCGGCTGCGAGGTTGCGGCGGTAGAATGCGTTGGAATCCTCCGCCGTGGAGAAGCCGGCATATTGCCTGACGGTCCAGGGCTGGTTGACATACATGGTCGGGTAAGGGCCGCGCAGATAGGGCGCGATGCCCGGATAGGTATCGAGGAAATCAAGCCCGGCGAGATCGGCCTCGCCATAGGCGGGTTTCACCAGAATGCCCTCGGGCGTCAGCCAGGGCTCGGCGCTGCCTGATGGCGCGGCGCTTGTGGTCCGCTCGAAGGCGATGTCTGCGAAGTTCGGAATGCGGCTCATGGTTTCAACCATATCATAGGCGCTCAATCATGGTCCGGATGCTGATGGCTCACGATGGTCGCCATCTTCTCCGGTCCGTAATTCTGCTGCGTGGTCTGGCTCGGCAAATTGGAGATGCCGACCACCCAGCCCAGGCGGGATTCGGTGCCGAACTGCCGCGTCGGCACGATCTGGTCGGGGCGGTCGAAGGCGCCGGTCATGATCTCGATCCGGTCGCCGTCGATGCGGCCAAAACTCAGCGGCGTGCCGCAGGCGGCGCAATAGCCGCGGTCGGCGATGGAGGAGGAGCGGAAGAACGACGGCTTCCCCTTGGTCCAGGAAAAATCCGTCCGGTTGATGTCGGCGAACGAGGCGAACGGCGCGCCGCTCGCCTTCTGGCACATCCGGCAGTGACAGATCGAAACCTTGTAAGGTGCTTCCGTCAATGCAAAGCGGACCGCGCCGCATTGGCAGCCGCCGGTGAGAACGGGTTTGCCTGCTTCCGTCATGGCTGCTCCATCCGTCGATAGGCGTCCTGCAATGTCGCAAGCGCATCGCCACCGGCGAAGACGAAGCCCGTGACGCCGGCGGCACGCAGCGCCGCCTCGGTATCCGTCGGGCGGCCTGCCAGATAGATAAGTCTGCTACCTGCGGTTTGCAGGGCCTTCGCCGTTGCTTCGGCATGTTCCGCATAAACCTTGTCACTGGAACAAAGGCAGGCGAACTCGGCGCCGGAGGCCTTGAACGCGACAGCTAACTGGGATGGATCGGCAAAGCCCTCGCTGTCGACGGCCTGAATGCCGCCGGTCTCGAACAAGCTTTTGGCAAAGGTCGCCCGCGCCGTGAAATCGGCGGGCGTGCCGAGATTGGCCAAAAACACTTTTGGGCGCGCGCCGCGCGCCTTCAACGCCGCGTCCGATTTGTCGCGCAGCGCCTCGAACGGTTCCGCCAGCCGGATCGGCGACAGCGCGTCGAACTTGTATTTTTGCTCGCCGTAGGGCGCGAGCGCGACCGGCGTCCCGTTCAGCACCGCCGTCTCGCGCTCATGCAGGTTCGGGAACTCGCTGGCGCCGGTCAACACGTCGCGGCGATTTGCGATGCTGGCCTCACGCGCTTTTCGCGCGGCCGCGACCTTGCCCTGGAACACGCCTTGCTGAAGAGCGGCAAAAGCGCCGCCGGCTTTCTCGCTCTCCTGGAACAGTGCCCAGGCCGCGTCGCAGAGCTGCGCCGTCAGCGTCTCGATGCCGCCTGCGCCCGCCGCCGGATCGCTGACCCTGGCGAGGTTGCTTTCTTCCAGCAGCACGGCTTGCGTGTTGCGGGCCACGCGCCGCGCGAACGGATCGGGCAGACCCAGCGCCAGCGTGTGCGGCAGCACGGTGATTGCGTTGGCGCCGGCGAGTCCCGCCGCAAACGTCGCCATGGTCGCGCGTAGTATGTTCACATCGGGATCGCGCTGCGTCAGCATGCGCCAAGCGGTATCGGCGGCGACGAACAATGGCCTTGGCGTCAGCCCGCACGCCGTCTCAATGCGCGCCCAGAGCAGCCGCAGCGCGCGGAATTTTGCCATGGTGAGGAACTGGTCTGCATCCGCCGCAAGCCGCGCATAGACCATGCCCTGCGCCTGCTCCAGCGGAACGCCGGTGCCTTCAATCGCGCGCAAATAGGCGACACCGCAGGCGAGCACAAAGGCGAGCTCCTGCGCCTCGGAGCCGCCGGCATCGTGGATCACGCGTCCGTCGGCCGAAGCAAACGGCCCCTTGAAGCCGAGCGCGACGAGGCCCTTGATGCCGCCGGTCACGGCAGGAACGATCTCCTCCCAGCTATAAGGGCTGTGGCCCCACACCGCGCCCGCCGCGAGCGGGTCGAGCCCGAAGCGGATGTCGCAGGCACCGGGATCGATGCCGTTGCCCTTCACATATTCCGCGAGATGGATCGCCGCCATCCGCGATTGCGGACCGATCTCAAGCTCGAGGCCGATGCCGGCATCGAGATGGACGTCCTTCAAGATCTTTGCGACTGCGTCTGCGGTCGGTTCCAGCCCGAACCCGTGGGCGCCATTGCCGCCGGCGAACACCAGTGCAAGCCCCGTCGCGCCATTTTCGAGATCGGTCAGAGCTTGCGCATTCGCCGCACTTGCATCGGGATGGTCGATCCGCTGCATGATCTGCCAGGGCGCCGCCGCCAGCCGCCCCACCACGGGCGCAACGCCTTTGGCGCGCGGATAGAGCGGTTCGATCCTGACACCGTCATAGGTCTTGCCGACCAGCTTTTCGAACGGCGCGCCCTTCAGCACGCCATCGACCAGCTTGCGCCAGTCTTCGACGGTCGCCTTGGGAAAATCCGCCGCCAGCGGCAGGTCGTCAGTCACGGAGGTCATACGGCCAAGGGCTCCCGGAAATCTTGTTGTGCGCGGGCGAAATTGCCACGGCCGGCCGTCCCTGCAAACGGTTGTTTTTGGTTAACCGGTATCCGGAAGCCGCTCAATGCCTTGCGCCGAGACGCTGGCTAGCCCGTCGCGCACACGAATGCCGGCGATCACGCGGTCGGGCGCAATCTCGGCCAGCGGCACCAGCACGAAGGCGCGCACGAACAGGCGCGGATGCGGCAACGTCAAATCGGGCTTCTGAAACGACACATCGTCATAGGCGATCATGTCGAGATCAAGCGTGCGCGGGCCCCAGCGCCGCTCCTTGTCGCGCGTGCGGCCGAATTTCTGCTCGACCTTCTGCATTACGAACAGCAGCGCGTGCGGATCGAGATCGGTCTCGATCTCGACGCAGGCGTTGATGAATGGATCCTGGTCTTCGTCGCCCCAAGGCGGCGTCGAATAGTCCGACGAGCGCGCGATCATCGCAGCTTGCGCCATGCCGCAGATATGGGCGATCGCCTTTTGGAACGTCGCGCGGACATTGCCGACATTGCCGCCGAGTGCGATCAGCACGCTTGCCATGTCAGGGCTGCCGCGAGCGCGTCAGCATGATGCCGACGTCGTCGAAGATCGCGGCGATCGGCGCATGCGGCTTGTGCACGGTAATCTTGACCGCACGGATGCGCGGAAAGTGCGACAGGATGGCGTCGGCCACCGCGCCGGCCGCGCGCTCCAGCAGCTTGTAATTGGTGTTCTTGAACGCGGCCGTCGTGGTCGCCACGACGTCGGCGTAGGACACGGTGTCGGCTAGCCGGTCGCTGCGCGAAGGCTCCGACAGGTCCGTATAAAGCTCGAGGTCGATGACAAAACGCTGGCCGACCTCGGTCTCGTGCTCCATCACGCCGTGACGGGCATGGATCGACAGGCCGGTTACGAAGATCGTATCGGTCATGGCTTGCTCTCGATTGCATGCGCCACTCGCAGGGCCTGCAAGGTCTCGGCGACATCATGGGTCCGGATGATTTTTGCGCCGCGCTGCGCGGCGATCAGATGCGCGGCGATCGAGCCGGCGAGCCGCTCTTTCGGCTCCGACGGCGACACCGAAGCGATGAAGCGCTTGCGCGACGCGCCGACCAGGACCGGCAGGCCGAACATGTCGAACTCACGCAACCGCGCCAGCGCGGTCATGCTCTGCTCGGCCGTCTTGCCGAAGCCGATGCCGGGATCGAGCACGATCTTGTCGCGGGCGATGCCGGCTTGTGCGGCGATGTCGAGCGAGCGCTGAAAGAACACGGTCATGTCCGCGATGATGTCGATAGCGGGAACGACGCTGTCGCGGTTGTGCATGACGATGACGGGGACGCCTTTGGCGGCCACCAGCGGCGCCATGCCGGCGTCGCGTTGCAGGCCCCAGACGTCGTTGGCGATCGCAGCGCCCTGAGCGAGCGCGAACGCCACCACCTCCGCCTTCATGCTGTCGATCGAGACCGGCACGCCGAGCGACACGACGCCTGCCAGCACCGGCTTGAGCCGTACCAGTTCGTCTTCCGCCGTGACCGGCCGGGCACCCTTGTAGGGTCGGGTGGACTCGGCACCGATATCGATGATGTCGACGCCTGCCTCGATCATGGCCCGCGCCCGCGCGATTGCCTGCTCGGGCGCGATGAATTCGCCGCCGTCGGAGAAGGAATCCGGGGTGATGTTGAGCACGCCCATCACCGCCGGGATCGGCCGCTCGAGAAGCGTCCGCAGCACGTCAGGCCCGACTGAACCGGCCGCCGGGACGGATGGGGAAAGCGAGGCATTCATGCGCGTCGCTTTGCGCGGTCGGGAAGGGGGAGTCAAGAAGGGAGGGGAGCGCAAATACGTGCCACTCTATCACCATTCTGAGCTGGCCGCTTCTTCAGCGGCCCTCGAAGGGCGACGGCCCGACGCTCTCCGAGTGGTGGCAGCGGTGGCCGTTCATCCTTCAAGGCTCTCCACAGGACGCGTCGCGTCCCGTGCCTCGCACCTCAACCGACAACCGCTTCGCGGTTGCGCGGGGATGACGGAGCTACCATCAATACGAAATCTTCGGCGGCAGCTTCTTCGCCTTGGCGATGATGTCGCCGACCGACTTCTCGGAAGGAAGGATGCGGAGCAGCTTTTTCTTTTCGTTGGCATCGCGCATGCTCTGGGCGAGCCTTGCCGGATTCCGATAGGAGAGCTCGCGCACGGTGGTGACGCCGGCGGCGCGGACCAGTCCGACCTTGGCCCTGCCCATGCCGGGGATACGCATGTAGTCGGAGACGTTGGCCCATTCCAACAGCAGCTGCTCGCTGATGCCGGTCTTGGCGGAGAGCGCCTTGCGGCCCTTCACGGTTGAGGCCGCTTCGAGCAGCGCGTCGGTTGTGCGGATACCTTGCGCCTTCAACTTGTTGGCGGCAAAGGTCGACAGGCCCTCAATCTCGGAGATCGGATATGTCATGATACTCGATATGAAATGCGCAAGCTTCAGGCGAACTGGCTGAGGCCCGGTGTCCCCGCGATGATCTTGCCCATCTGATCCGCTCCGATTTTGTCTCGGCCGAAGCGAAAAAGTTCACGGGCGACGTTCTGAATCTCGGACATGCCAAGTCCCAGGCCCATCAGGCGCGTGCCGACGGCCATCAGGCCGCCGCCCATCAGCCGCGACAGTCCGCCGCCGCTCCTGGACGCCTCGATTGCGGCCTCCGCACCGGGGATATGATCGATTAGGGTCTGGACACTGTCGGAAGGCCCCTCGTTGCGGAGGAAGCCCAGGATAATGCCGATCGTCTTTTCAGCGTCAGCACTATCTATGCTGGCGATTGTCGCCAGCCGTCCGATCAGCTCGTCCATATGGCCTGCCCCTCAGCCGGTTCACATGCCGGGTATTGTTTTCGAAAATGATCTTGAGCCGGTGCGATGTGAAATACAAGCGATGAACGCCACCAACGTTCCGATTCACTCTCGAACGCGCGGCAAGTGTTGCAGCTATGCAAGAGCGGAGATGGAATCGGCGAAAAAATGCCGCGGTGCAAATGCGTCGTTCCTACTTTCGACGGATGCTGCTCGCATGTTTCCGATAATGTCGCATGCTTGGAGCGCGTTGAATGGTTTTAATCGGCGCGCAACATGCGTTAAAGTACGGAACTGGTGCATTCGAGTTTCGATACGCGAAACACGGCAGAGAGATCAGAGAGAATAATGACCGCACAGGACAGCGAGCTCGGCGACACCGACGACAAGATCTTCGTCGGCAAGGGAGACGAGCAGGCGTGGCTGACGCTGGCACTCGCCAATCGCCACGGCCTCGTCACGGGTGCAACGGGAACCGGCAAGACGGTGACGCTGCAAGTCATGGCGGAAGGATTTGCGCGCGCCGGCGTTCCGGTCTTCGCCTCCGACATCAAGGGTGACCTCTCCGGCATCTCCGAGGTTGGCGAAGCCAAAGACTTCATCCTCAAGCGCGCCACCCGAGATGGGGCTGACATTCCAGCCGGACCAGTTCTCGACGGTGTTCTGGGACGTATTCGGCGAGCAGGGACACCCGGTGCGGGCGACCGTCACGGAAATGGGCCCGCTGCTGCTTGCACGCATGCTCGACCTGAACGACGTGCAGGAAGGCGTGCTCAACGTCGCCTTCCGCGTCGCCGACGACAACGGCCTTGTCCTGATCGACATGAAAGATTTGCGGGCGCTACTCGATGCCATCGTGCCCGACAGCAGCAAGAAGGGGCCGGACGCCGCGGCGGATCCGCTCGCCGAGATTCGCAAAGCCGCGCAGGGTTTTGGCAACGTCACCAAGGCCACCGTCGGCACCATCCAGCGCCAGCTTCTGGTGCTGGAGAACCAGGGCGGCACCAAATTCTTTGGCGAGCCGGCGCTGACGCTGAAAGACTTCATGAAGACCGACCGCGACGGCCGCGGCATGGTCAACATTCTCGTCGCCGACAAGCTGCTCCAGAGCCCACGGCTTTACGCGACATTCCTGCTGTGGATGTTGTCAGAACTGTTCGAGGAGCTGCCGGAGGCCGGCGATTTGCCAAAGCCGAAGCTGGTATTCTTCTTCGACGAGGCGCATCTGCTTTTCAACGACGCGCCCAAGGCGCTGATGGACAAGATCGAGCAGGTGGTGCGTCTGATCCGCTCCAAAGGCGTCGGCGTTTATTTCGTGACGCAAAACCCGGTCGACGTGCCCGACCGCGTGCTCGGGCAATTGGGCAACCGGGTGCAGCACGCGCTGCGCGCCTTCACGCCGCGCGACCAGAAGGCGGTCGCCGCCGCGGCCCAGACTTTTCGGCCCAACCCGAAGCTCGACACCGCCAAGGTGATCATGGAGCTCGGCAAGGGTGAGGCGCTGGTGTCCTTTCTCGAAGGCAACGGCACGCCCGCGATGGTCGAGCGGGTGATGATCCGGCCGCCCTCGGCCCGGATCGGACCGATTACGCCGGCAGAGCGGAAGGCGATCATGGATGCAAGCCCGGTGAAGGGCAAATACGACACCGCCGTTGATGATGAGTCCGCCTACGAGATGATCCAGAAGCGCATTGCCGGCACGGCTGCGCCTGCCGATCCAGGCGCGGCGGGCGGTGGAGGCGGCGGCATCCTCGGCCAGATCGGCTCGATCGTCGGCACCATCTTCGGCACCAACGTCAAGCGCGGCCGCCTGTCGACGGGCCAGGTCATCGCGCGCGACATGACCCGATCGGTGACCAACCAGGTGATCGGGGGGATGGCGGCCAATATCGGCAAATCGGTCGCCGGCAAGCTCGGTGGCTCGATCGGCCGCACGCTGGTCCGCGGCGCGCTCGGCGGCTTGCTGCGGCGCTAGGCATGCAGTCGCCGTTTTAGGCCGTTCGCCGTATCAGGCCGTTTTCGGGAAGTTGCCTGATGCGCGACGGGAACAAATTCGGGTGAACAGGACTCTCCAAGCGTCCATCGGTCTGCTAGGTGCTATGGCCCATGACTGGACCACACCGTGACCTCACCTGAATCTTTCGCCGAACCCGGCGCACTCCGAACCCTGTCGCTGCGTGCGCCGCTCGACCTGCTCTTCCTGCTCTGCTGCTTCATCCTGGCCGCCGACGTCCTCGGTCCCGAGATCTTCGGGCATGGCAAGACCAAGGATTACGGGCTGTGGTACTGGGCCGGGCAGCAGGTCTTGCAGGGTGGGCCGCTCTATCCCGACGACATCCATGAGTACTTCGAGTTCATCTACCCACCGCTGCCGGCAATCCTGCTGGCGATCCCGAGCTGGTTCGGCAAGGTCGCGCTCTACACCGTGCTGTCGATCCTGAATATTGTGGCGTGGTGGTACACGGGAATGTTTTCCAACGCCATGACCGGTTCGGGCCACAGGCCCGGCCCCTGGCTGGAGGCGCTGCCCGCTTTCGTCACCGTGACTTTCGTGTTCGACATGTTCGATCTCGGCCAGCCGAACCTCGTCCTGCTGGCGATGATGCTCTACGGCTTCTGGAGCTTGCAGCATCAGCGCTCCTGGCTTGCAGGCTTCATGTTCGCGCTCGCCACCGCCATCAAGGTGTTTCCCATTGCGGTGCTGCCCTATCTGGTCTGGCGACGGAAGTGGGGGGCCGCCGTTGCAACAATTACCTTCACCGGCATGCTTCTCTATGTCGTGCCGGCACCCATTCGCGGCTCCGAGCGCAACGCCGCCGAGCTCAAGACCTGGTATCAGGGCATGGTCGGGTCGAGCTCGGAAAAGGGATTTGGCCAGCGCGACGAGCAGAACTGGTCGTGGGTGAACCAGTCCCTCATTGCTGTCACGCACCGGCTGGTCCGGCCGATCAACTACAATCAGGAAGATGCCAACAAGCCGCCGCGCACGATGAATGTCATTGACGTCGATTACAGGACGGCGAACTGGATCGTGCTGGTGCTGTCGGCGTTGCTCGGACTCGCCTTCGTCGCGATCATGCCACGGCAGGGGCGGCGAACGGCGCGGTCGGACGCCGAAGAGCTCGGCATCCTGTTCTGCCTGATGACGGTGGCATCGCCCCTGGCGCGGCAATACTACTTCATGTGGCTGTTCTTCCCGATGACGGTGCTGATGCATCGCGCCGCCTTCGACGAGCGGGCGAACGTACGCCTGGGAACCTGGCTCGCCCTAGGCGCCGCCGGCGTGCTCATGCTGCTGTCGCTGCCGTGGTTTCCCAATGTCTTTCAGGCCTGGGGCAATAACCTCGTCGCCACGGCGGTCCTCGCAGGTAGCCTCGCATGGAACATCCGCCATCCGCCGGATGCGGCTGGTCCCAAGGCCGCGGCAGCGCTAAAAGCCAAGACATCTTGAACGCAGGGAACACGACCATGGCCAATGCACAGCTTCAATCCGTGCTCGACCACATCGACAAGGATTTCGACAACAGCCTGGAGCGTCTGTTCTCGCTGTTGCGGATCAAGTCGATCTCCGCCGATCCCGCCTTCGCGGCGGATTGCAAGGCGGCGGCCGAACATCTGGCCAAGGACATCGCGAGCCTCGGCGTTGCGACTGAAGTGAGGCCGACCGCCGGCCATCCCGCGGTCGTCGGCAAGAGTGTCGCCGGTGGCCGGCCGCATGTGCTGTTCTACGGTCACTACGACGTGCAGCCCGTCGATCCGCTCGATCTCTGGCACCGTCCGCCATTCGAGCCTGTTGTCACCGACCATGCAGACGGCCGCAAGATCATCGTCGCGCGCGGCGCCGAAGACGACAAAGGCCAGGTCATGACCTTCGTCGAGGCCTGCCGTGCCTGGAAGAAGGTGACGGGCTCGCTGCCGATTGACGTCACTTTCCTGATCGAAGGCGAGGAAGAGGTCGGCTCGAAGAATTTCGTGCCATTCATCGAAGCCAACAAGGCCGAGTTTGGGGCGGACTACGTGCTGGTCTGCGACACCGGCATGTGGGATCGCGACACGCCGGCGATCACGACGTCGTTGCGCGGCCTGCTCTACGAAGAGCTGAAGATCACCGCCGCCAATCGCGACCTGCATTCAGGCGTGTTCGGCGGTACGGCGATGAACCCGATCCGGGTGCTGACCAAAATTCTGGGCAGCCTGTTCGACGACGACAACCGCATCACCATCTCCGGCTTCTATGACGGGGTGAAGGATGCACCGCCGGACATTCTCGCGCAGTGGAAGAAGCTCGACTTCACGCCGGAGACGTTCCTCAAGCCAGTCGGGCTATCGATACCGGCCGGCGAGAAGGGCCGGCTCCTGGTCGAGCAGGCTTCCACGCGTCCGACCTGCGACGTCAACGGCATCTGGGGCGGCTATATCGGCGAGGGCTCCAAGACGGTGATTCCGTCACACGCATCGGCAAAGGTGTCGTTCCGATTGGTCGAAGGCCAGGATCCCGCGAAGATCCGCAAGGCTTTCCGCGAGTATGTGTCGGCGCGGATTCCGGGAGATTGCAGAGTTGAATTCGGCGACCATTCCGCCGGGCCTGCGATTGCGCTCGACTGGAACATGAAGCCGCTCGCCGCGGCCAAGACCGCGCTGACCGAGGAATGGGGCAAGGAGACCGTGCTGATGGGATCGGGCGCCTCGATCCCGATCGTCGCCGACTTCAAGCGCGCGCTGGGGCTCGACTCACTGCTCGTCGGCTTCGGTCTGGACGACGACAATATCCACTCGCCGAACGAGAAGTACGACCTGCGCAGCTTCCAGAAAGGCATCCGCTCCTGGGCCCGCATCCTCGCCGCGCTCGCGGAGGTGAAGTAGGAACGCCCCCTATCCCCGTCATTGCGAGCGAAGCGGCGAAGCGAAGCAATCCAGTATCCCTCCGTGGAAACAGTCTGGATTGCTTCGTCGCAAGAGCTCCTCGCAATGACGAGCAGAGCAGGCCGCACCAAATAAAAACGCCGCCCGGAATTGGACGGCGTTTTATTCGAAAAGGTGTAGAGGTTAGTTGACCGCTACCTTACACCAAATCCGGAAAATCTCAAGACCGGTAGCCCGGAAGCTCGCGGTCGAGCTTGCGGAGCAGCGGCGGCCACACCAGGTTGGTAGCGCGCAGCTCGGCGCGGTCGCGGTTGGCGAGCAGCTCGGTGTTCTTGTCGATCGCGATGTCGTCGACCGGATAGACCGGCGTGCCCAGCGCGCGCGTACGCACCTGCATCGAGCAGGCGCGCTCGAGGTGATACATGCGCTCGAAGGCCGAGGCGACCGAGCGGCCGACCGTCATCGTGCCGTGGTTGCGCAGCAGCATGTGGTTGTGGTCGCCGAGATCCTTCTGGAGCCGCGGCCGCTCGTCATGGTCGAGCGCGATGCCTTCATAGTCATGATAGGCGAGGTCGTGGGTGACGAGCTGGGCGGTCTGGTTCAGCGGCAGCAGGCCTTCGGCGCTGCTCGACACCGCGGTGCCGTCGAGGGTGTGGAGATGCAGCACGCAGATCGCGTCCTCGCGCACCTCGTGGATCGCCGAATGGATGGTGAAGCCAGCCGGGTTGATGCTGTACTCGCTCTCGGAGAGCTGGCTGCCGTGCAGATCGACCTTGACGAGGCTCGACGCCGTAATCTCGTCGAACATCAGCCCGTAGGGATTGATGAGGAAGTGATGCTCCGGGCCGGGTACGCGCGCAGAGATGTGCGTGTCGACCAGATCGTCCCAGCCGTAGAGCGAGACAAGCCGATAGCAGGCGGCGAGATTGACCCGTTGCTGCCACTCGGCCTCCGTCATGTTCGACGGCACTTCCTTCAGACGAGCTTCCGCTGGCGACATGGCCTATCTCTCCGAACATCGTTGTTGCGGAGCGGGAGCGTAGCCTTGGTGATGGCCGGCGGCAAGGCGCTGAAAGCGCGGCAGTTAGGCGTGGCCCGCATAGAGAAAAATTATTACGGCGCCGGGATCGAGAGCAGGCTGGAAATGCTGCTGCCGCGGATGTCGTAGACGCGGGCGAACACCACGTCGTCGCGCTTGATCTCGACCAGCACAGGCGCGGTGAGGCCCTTGCAGTAGAACTCACCGAGCGTCAATGGCGAAATCGGCGGCATGGGAATCCCAGCCGATGGTGAAGTCGGGGCCGAGCGCGACCTGGGCGGGGCGCTGCGGGCCGCACACGGCGACCTTCCATTTGCGGTTGCGCGGCGGCACTTCCTGGCGCTCGACGAGCTGCTCACGCAATTCGTCGGAGGCCTGCTTCAGCGCGAGGCCCCAATAATCCAGCATGAAGCGATCGTCGGCGCCGCGCACGGTGCCGGCGATGTGGTTGAAGTGGGTGTATTGATACGGATGCAGCCGGATCATCTCGGCGAGCGAGAGCGCAAGGCCAAAGCAGAAGGTCGCGAGCACGACCGGCTGCCAGGTGCGGTGATTGGCGCGCAGGCGCTCCATGGCCCAGCCAAAGGCGACGCCGCCGAGCACCGCCATCGGCGGGATCACAAAGACGAAGTGGCGGATGCCGTTGTACAGCGCCGGCCGCTTCACCATCGCGATCGCGAGCGGCAGGGTCGCGGCGAGCGTCAGCATCAAGAGGATGGTTTTGCGGCGGGCGGGAATCTCGCGACGCGGCAGCATCGCGAAGGTGCCGATCACGGCGCCGAACATCAGCACCAGCATCACTTCGGGCAGTTGAAGCGCGAACAGCGTCGGCAGATAGCACCAGGGCATGTCGGGCACGGACACGATCGCGCCGTCGAACATCTCCTTCCAGGGCTTCTCGAAGAAGTGCGAGAAGTAGGTCAGCGCCTCGAAGGGATTGCCGGGCTCGATGATTGACCACGGCCAGATCAACCCCATCACGAGGTAGCCGAGCACGAGGCCGGGCAGCAGCAAATAGACGACATGAGCGAAGCGGCGGACCGATTCGCGCGGGCCCTCGCCACGCAGTTCCTCCAGGAACAGCGGCATGAAGCCGATCACGGCATAGACCAGCGCAAGGCCGCCAAGGATGCGGGTGCCGAGCGAGAGGCCGGCGCCAAGGCCGACGATCAGGATCGTGCGCGGCGAAGGCTGCGGATATTCTTCGGCGAGGCGGACCAGACCCAGCATCAGGATGATCATGGCCACCGCGAAGGGCGCATCCTTCGGATTCATGAACATGTGGCCGTAGAAGATCGGGCAGAGTGCGAGCAGCAGGAGCGAGGCAAGTCCCGCAAGGGGGCCACCGATGCGGCGGCCGAGCCGCCACGTCACCGCAAGCCCGATCACGCCGACGACGGCGCCGACCAGACGCCGCGTCTCGAACAGCTCGAGCGGAATCACCTTGTGCAGGAGAGCCGCGACCATGTCGAAGCCGCCGCCATACATATAGAGGTTGGCGAAGGAGAGTGCCGCGGTGTCCTTGAAGCCGGAACCGAACATGCGCAGCAACAGGTCGGCATATTCAGCGTGGGTGTAGTCGTCCCAGCCGAGCCCGTAGTCGCGGAAGGTCAAGCCTGCAATGACGGCGACCGCAGCCAGCACCAGCATGGCGAGATCGTCGCAAGTCCGTTCAACCGAGCGCCGCAGAGGCGTGTCGATCGCCGAGGTCGTGATGGATGTCATGGCTATTGGTGACCCGGAATCCCCGCTTGGCCCTGCTGGTGCGCGCGGGCCTGCTCCCCGGAATCCCTATAGCGCAGTTCCATTACCAAGTAATTGGGCATTATGGCTAAATTCCTGATGCGACGCAGCAAATCCGACCAACTTGGGAGCTACTTAGAACTAGCGATCCGTAGCTGAAGGGAATGTGAATAAGTGCCTGATATCCTTCCCTTCAGGAACAGAGGCTTCAATTCGACGTTGGCGTGGAACACGGTATGACGGTATCGTGGCGTGACGGGTGTCGCGTATGGCTGCGCGGCCGGGGGTGAGTTCGATGGCGTTGGTATTGTTGATCGCGGGGATTTTCGCCGTTCTGGCGGGCCTCCTTGCGATCCTGTTTGGCTTTACCGTCAGGGAATTCAGTCTCGGCAGCACCCTCATAATCTCCGGCTCCATCGGCGTCTGCTCCGGGATGTTACTGGCCGGCCTTTACGTCGTCGTCGCGGAACTGAAGGGCATCGCGCGCCGGCTGGCTGGATCAGTCGCACCGTCCGATGTTCGGGTCAGGCCCGTCCTGCCGGGCCCCGGGATGCCTGGAACGCCCGCGCCCGAGCCGGTGGGCCTTGCGAAGATCGAGCCGACGCCGCCATTGCCTGCCTCAGGGCCGCCGCCGTGGCAGAACGAAGCGGCCGCGCGGGAGCGTCCGCGCATCGAGCCGTCGCCGGAACCGGAAGTTCCGGTCCTGCCTGAGGCTGCGGAACCGCCGCGCCGGCGTAACCTGATGTTCGCCTCGACCTCCCGCAAGGAGCGCGAGCGCGCGGAGGCGAAGGGCGGCGAGGGCGTGCCGCCGCTGCCGCATGCGGAGCCGCCGGCGGCGCCTGACGCACCGGATGGTCCGCCTGCGAGCTTTGACGACGCCTGGCCGAAGCCGGACCGTATGAGGCCTCAGGAGCCGCCGGCCGCCTCGCGGCGCCCGCCGCCGCGCTCGCCGTCGACCTTCGCGGAGGCTGCTCCTCCACCTGCACCCGAGCCGGCTCCAGCGGTCGAGCAGGCGCCCGTGACCGTGCTCAAATCCGGCATCGTCGATGGCATGGGCTATTCGCTCTATTCCGACGGCTCGATCGAAGCGCAGATGCCCGAGGGCATGATGCGCTTTGCCTCGATCGACGAGCTGCGCGCCCATCTCGACCAGCGGTCCTGAGATCTGCTGCAGGCAAGTAAAGCGTGGCTATTCTTGTCGCACCGCCAGTAAATCAGTCCAGCCTCGTCAGTCATCTCATTTCAGCCGAACGTATTGTTGACACGGAATACTTCCGCGTCGTCAATCCCGTGAGACGCAAGGTCGAGAAAGGTCGGGCCCATGTCGGATGCCGGGGCTAAGAATTTCATTGAGCTGACCGCGAGCATCGTGTCGGCCTATCTCAGCAACAATCCGACGCCTGCGGCTGAGATTCCGAACCTGATCAGCCAGGTGCACGGTGCCCTGGTGCGGGTGTCGTCAGGCCGCACCGAGACAGCGCCGCTCGAGCCGGCGAAGCCGGCGGTCTCGCTGAAGAAGTCGATCGCGCCGGATTATCTGGTCTGTCTGGAAGACGGCAAGCGCTTCAAGTCGCTAAAGCGCCATCTGCGCACCCAGTACAACATGACGCCGGAGCAATACCGCGAGAAATGGGGCCTGCCTGCCGACTATCCCATGGTCGCGCCGAACTATGCGGTGGCCCGCTCGCAGCTTGCGAAGCAGATGGGACTGGGGCAGCAGCAGCGGAAGCGGAAGTAGAGCCGCTGTTACATCAGCTCACTCGGCCCTCATCCTGAGGAGCCCGCAAAGCGGGCGTCTCGAAGGACGGCCGCGGGCGAGAGCGGGGCCGTCATGGTTCGAGACGCGCGTTCCGCGCTCCTCACCATGAGGGTCCTCAGGACGCTTCCGCGAGCGCTTCTTTCGCGTCGGTCTTGATACGCTCGACCATCGAGCGCAGGCCGTTGGAACGCTGTGGCGTCAGATGATCGCGAAAGCCGAACTCGTCGAACACGGCAATGGCGTCAGTTGCAAGAATCTCCTGCGGCGTGCGGCCGGAGTAAAGCGACAGCACGATCGCGACCAGCCCGCGCACGATGTGGGCGTCACTGTCGCCGCGATATTTCAGGATCGGCGCGCCGCCATGGCGATGATCGATCAGCTTCTGGAGCCAGACCTGGCTGACACAGCCGTTCACCTTGTTCTCGGCCGAATGCTCAGCCTCGGACATCGGTTCCAGGGTACGGCCGAGCTCGATGACGTACCGGTAGCGGTCGTCCCACTCGTCCAGAATCTCGAAATTGTCCCTGATTTCGTCGATCGTCGTCATGCTGGCCCGTGTTCCCGTTCAGGCCAATATAGGGACAAGGCCGTGAAATCGATAGGGTTTGGGGGCTAATTCGCTGGCGCAGGCGGCGGGCCGCGCCATTCCAGCGCAAGGTCGTCCTGGGATAGGGTGTCGCGCGGCGCTTCGCTCGTAGCAGTGTCGCCTTCGCCGGCCAGCGCGATCGAGCCGGTGTGGTCGGGCGCCTTCTTGTCGGGCTTCTCGAGCTGCTCCTTCTTGTCGTTGATGATCTGGTAGATCTTGCGCGCGCCGTCCTGTGCGCGCTGGCCGATGATGGTCGCGGCCTGTCCGCCGACCTCGCAGGCCGCGGGCTGGCGCTTGCAGAACTGGGTCATGTCGGAGACGGCCGCGGTCGCAGCCTGCACCGCGTCGGCGGCGCCGATCTGCGGCAGCTTGTCCGATTCGGGCGTCTTGTCCCGCGGCAGGAGCACCAGCACCAGCCCGAGCCAGAATGTGATGCGAAGCAGAAAGCGCATCTTGCGACCTGTATGTTAGATCCCGCCGCGGCATCTCCGCGGATGTCGGACCTAGCAACTCTCGATAAATCGCAAGTGATTGCCTTCCGCTTAATTCGCAGAAAATTTACGCAAAAATCTTCGAAATCGAGGGTCTCGTAAATTTCGATTGACGCCCACGCCCGTGATTCTGCCGGCACGCCCATCCACCATTTCGAAACCATGCGGATCACGGTGAAACCCTGCGTTCACCATTCTTGCCGATGACGTCGTCAAATCGTCTAAAAAGCCCCGCGATGACACGGTGTCCGGCGGCACGCCGCATCGCCTTAGTGTTCGTTTAAGGTCACTCTGACACGGTGACCCCACGATAAGGAGAGGCGTTCCGGCACGTCTTCTCGACGAGTAAGCCGAAGCGCGAGATCCGTGACAGTTTTGAGTATCATCCGCGATTGTCTCGATGCGCTGCTGCATCCCTCCGCGCGTTACGACGCGCTGACGCGAGCACGCCATCGTGCCTTCATGGCGCCGCGTCTGCTCGGCAGCCTGGCCGCCTTTGCCGCATTCCCGGTCTATCTCGCCATGCGCGGCGCGCCGAGCGCGATCGAGGTCGCCGCCTTCGCCTGGCTGATCGCGCCGATCCTGTTGTCCTGGTTCCTGTCGCGCACCGGGCGCTACGAAGGCGCGCATGTGCTGTCGTCGATGGCGCTCGCGGGCCTGATCATGGCGGTTGCGGTTACGACCGGCGGCATCGAATCATTCGCCGCGATCTGGCTGGTCGTGGTTCCCCTCGAAGCTGCGTTGTCGGCCTCGCGCCGTGTCGCGGCCTTTGCCTCGCTGCTTGCACTGTCCTGCGCCGGCATCCTCATCCTTGTCAGCCAGCTCGGCTGGCTGCCGATTGGCGACACCAGCGCCGCGGAGCGCGGCGTGCTGATGGCGTTCGGCGTCGCCTCGGCGACCCTCTATGCCGCAGGCCTCGCCTTCGGGGCGGAATCGCTCGCGCGCACCAGCTTTGCGCTGCTGTCGCGTGAGGAAGAGCGTTACCGCCTGCTGGCGCGGAACATGAGCGACGTCATCTCGCGGCATCGGCGCAACGGCGCGGTGCAGTTCATCTCGCCGGCGGTGGAAGCCATGCTCGGTGTGCCCGTCGCTCAACTGCTCGGCCACGGCCTGTTCGACCGGGTCCATGTCGCCGATCGTCCGGCGTATCTGACGGCGCTGTCCGATGCCGCGCGCGGCGACGTACGCAGTGTCGAGTTCCGGTTGCGCCGGGAGCCTGTCGGCTCGGAGCGTGGCCAAATTGATTTCATCTGGGTCGAGTTGCGCTGCCGCCCGCTCGATCAGGATGCGGGCCGTGATGCCACGCGCGAGGCCGATGTCGTCGCCGTGATGCGCGATGTCACCGACCGCAAGCTTTCCGAGCAGGCACTCGATCGGGCGCGCAGCGCCGCCGAGGATGCCGACGCCGCCAAGACGCGCTTCCTCGCCACCATGAGCCACGAACTGCGCACGCCGCTCAACGCCATCATCGGCTTCTCCGAGATGATCGCGCAGGAGCAGACCTTGATGCTGGGCGCGGCCCAGCGCAGGGAATACGCCCAGCTCATCAACGATTCCGGCCAGCATCTGCTCTCGGTCGTCAACGGCATCCTGGACATGTCCAAGATGGAATCGGGCAATTTCGAGATTGCCTCCGAGCCGTTCGCGCCGCGTGCATCGCTGATGCATTGCTGCAATCTGCTGGCGCTGAAGGCGCGGGAGAACGGCGTCGATCTCGTCACCGATGCGCCGCAGGACCTGCCTTTCATGACCGGCGATCCGCGCGCCTTCAAGCAGATCGTGCTCAACCTCGTCGCCAACGCCATCAAATTCACCGAGCGCGGCGGTCAGGTCACCGTAACAGCCGCGGTGTCGGGCTCGCAGCTTGCGCTAGGCATCAGCGACACCGGAATCGGCATCGCGCCTGACGATCTCAAGCGCGTCGGCGCGCCGTTCTTCCAGGCCGGCAAGACTTATCAGCGCCGTCACGAAGGAACCGGCCTCGGACTTTCGATCGTGAAGAGCCTCGTGGCGTTGCATCTCGGCGAATTGACGGTACAAAGCAGGCTTGGCGAGGGCACCGCCGTCACCGTCAAGCTGCCGCTCGTCTACACGCCGCCCCAGGCCAAGACCTCTGATCAAAAGACGTCTGATGAAAAGACTTCCGATCAAAAGACGTCTGAGGCGAGCGAGAGCAAGATCGCGACGCTGACGCCGGTGCCGCGTCAGGAATCTCACGACCAAGTTCAGGACCAACCCGCTCTGGTGAAGAAAAGTGCCTAAGAAGTCTGCCAAGGACGAAGCCGCTCCGCGCCGCCGTGGCGCCAAGGCCGCGGTGATCGACGTCGAAACCGAGCGCAATCTCGTGGTGCGCGTGCTGCTGCACAGCCCGAAGGATACGCTGGCCGGTCTCGTCGCCGTTGCCGCCATCAGCGCGATCGTTGCCAATGCGCTGTTCCTCCAGACCGGCCGGCATCCGGCGCCGATGTTCGGTACCGTGATCAATCTTCCTGCGCCGTCATCCCTGCCGTTGTCGAACCCCTTGCCGCGTCCGCGTCCCGTCGGCGCCGATACCTCGCCGCTCGAGCCGAGAGCGACGGAGTTTCGTGCCGAGCCCAGACCTGCGGAGAAGGCGCCGGAGAAGCCGGTTGAGGCGACCGCATCGACGCCGCGCTCAGGCGATCCCATGACTAATCTGGTCAAGCAAACGGCGTCGGTGCCGCCGTCCGTCGCCATCGCGCGTCCGCCCGCGCCGATTCCGGTGCAGCAGAGCCCGGCCGCGCGGCGTATCGCCGGTGTGCAGCGCGCGCTGTCCGAATACGGCTACGGGAATTTGAAGGTCACGGGCGCGATGGGCGGCGAGACCCAGTCCGCGATCCAGAAATTCGAGCGCGAGCACAAGATGCAGGTCACCGGTCAGGTGTCCGACCGCCTGCTGCGCGAGCTCGGCGCCGCGATCGGCCACCCCGTCGAATAAGCATCAGGCTTCGCAGGGTCCGAAGCCCGAAGGCTGGTGCTCATTGCAGCCCTGGCCTATCGTGCGCCCATGCGATTGAAATCAAACATCTGGGTCTCAGCCTATCTGCGCCGGTGCCAGACCGAGGGCGTGTTCGGCGCGGTGCGCCGGCGCGGCGCCGAGGAGGCGGGCGCGGTGTTCGTGAAAGTGTCGCTGCTCGACGGCAATGCGATGCTCTACGCACCGGCGCCGCAGACCGTCTATGACGAGGGCCGGCCCGTCGATCGCTACTTCGTGCCGGTTGCGCCGCAGCCCTTGCCGGAGCACACCATCGAGGAACGGCTGACCAAGGAAATACGCTTCGATCAGGACGTCTGGATCGTCGAGACCGAAGACCGCGCCGGGCGGCATTTCCTCGAACTGGCGAAGGCCTAACGATCCGACCCGTCGGTGCCCGTCCGCACCGCAGGCGCGGAGCCGGGCTGCACGCCCGGGCGCGTCTGGCTTGCGCCCGCACGCGCGCGCTGACGATCGCTGTCATGCAGCGACGGCTGGTACTTCGCGCGGGTGACGGCGAGTGTCGAGCCGCGCCAGGCGGCCAGCAACACCAGCGCCGAGCGATCGCTGAGGCGATCGTAGAGCCGCGACAGCCGGTACACGTCGGTCACGGAGTTGCCGATCTCCGGCTTAAAGAACAGCAAGATGCGCTGGAACACAGGACTCGGCATGTCGAGCGCGCGCGCGGCGACCGCGAGCGCTTCGCCGCTCGCATCGTCGACGATCTGGGCTGCGACGCGCGAGGGCAGGATCAGGCTGTCGCCGAGCTCGAAGGTGAAATTCTCGACATCGCCCGCGATCGCCGCCATCTCCAGGATCTGGATCGCGCGCTTGGCACGCACGGTCGGAATCCGCGGCGCGGCCTTCAGCGGGGTCTGCGCCAGATTGTGCAGGATCAGTGCGCGCTCGGAGGCGCCGGCGCGGAAGAACATGTCGTGGATCTCGGCCGCGTCCTTTGGCTGCATCGCCATATTCGAGGCCATGCGCTGCTCGGCCTCGGTTGGCGTGCGAACCGGGGAGGGGGCAGGCGGAGCTACCGGGATTTCGCGCGCAAGCGGAACCCTGCGGCCCTCCTGCGCGGCCGACAGTCCGAGCTTCTGCATGATCGGGGCGGGCGTCGAGGGATAGATCGCAAGCCGCGCCTTGACGGCCGCGCGCGTCGCGTCGTCGACCTGGTCGATCAACCGCATGGCAAGCTCGACGAACTGGCGCTGCTCGTCGTCGCTGTGGGTGCTCGACTGAACATAGAGGTCGGTCAGCACGCGCAGCAGCGTCGGACGAACATCGACGCCTTCGCGACGGGAGAGGGACATCAGCCCGTCGAATCCTGGAAACAGCGACTTGGTCATGGAGAGATACGCGACCTGGAAAAGATACTGGCAGCTAGCCTATCGCGGGCTCCTTTAAAGGCTCGTTAAGGAAAACGAGGCGTGAAGCCCAATGCGCGTTTTGAAGCGTTCCGTGCCGCAAGGGGACGGTAGGTCCGGCCCGTGCGGTTACGGTCCGGCCGGCACGTTTACACCCCGTTAACCATGAACTGATCTTAATGAATGCATGTTGCATGAGCGCGCCGGGTCGCGCGGCAATTGATAGAGAGCTGATCATGGGGACCATTATCGAATTTCCGGCCGGTCGCCGGGTGGGGCGCGTCGGGTGACGTGGTTCCGCGCGCGGACATGGGAACGATTCTGATTCTCCCCGTGATCCGCATCGAGCGCGAGAGCGACGAGCCCCGCGGCGATCACGGGCCGGAGCAGGGCACAGCGCCGGGGCGCCGTCGTCGTCGCCGCTAACATCCGGCTTTTGCAATGCCGGAAAACCTCCGCCAGATCCGCCCCGTCGTAGCGGCCATCCTGCTCGTATCGCTGGGCGCTGCGCTCGCCGCCTGCAGCGGCGGTGATTTCGGCCGGACCCGCGCCGACATGCGCAGCGACGACATGCATCGCTGGCTGGGCGCTGAAGTCACCTCCAGCATCGGCCTGAAGCCGTCGCAATTCCAGCTCACCGACGAAGAGCGCCAGCTTCGCGACCTCGCCTATCCCCTGATCGAGCCGCCGCTGTCGCGGCCCGCCTGGAAGAGCGTGTTCGGCGACTACAAAGCGCTGCCCTCGCCCTGGCGGCAAAAGATCGTGTTCGACCGCACCATGTACGGACGCACGCTGATCGACGAGCCGCACCGTTCGCATTCCTCGCGCTATGCGCAGCTGATCGAGGACGTGCGCAATGACATCACTCGCTTCGAGCCGTTCTTCGGCTCTGCGATCCGCGTCATCGACCTCGACAAGAAGCGCAACGCCAGCATGGCGCGCATCTCCAGCCTCTCGCCGAAGGAGAAGGAGGACGCGGTCGAGCGCATGCAGGAGAATTCGCTGATCATCCAGTGGGTGCAGCAATGCCTCGAGCAGCGCGTCTCGTCGTATCGCTGGGGTCTGGAGCGGCTGGTGATCCAGGCGCCCGACGGCATGGCCGCCGATGCCGATCGGCTGATCGGCGAACTCGCCGCCCAGACCGCCAACCCGCCGGTCGCGGCCCAGCCGCCGTACGGCCGCGCGGTCGTCTCGAAGGGCTAGAATTTCTCGCGAACCTACTTGGCCTCGACCACCTCGCCATCCTCTTTCACGAACCGGCCGACGGGATTGTCCAGGAGATCGATGACGGCTTCCGAGGGCCGGCACAAGCGTGTGCCGCTGGGCGTCACCACGATCGGACGGTTGATCAGGATGGGGTGCGCGAGCATCTGGTCGATCAGCTCGTCGTCCGTCCATTTCGGGTCGTCGAGGCCGAGATCGCGATAGGGCGTGCCTTTCTCCCGCAGAAGCGCGCGAGCGGAGATGCCCAGGGCCTTGATCAGCTCGACCAGCTTTTTGCGGGATGGCGGCGTCTTCAGATATTCGATGACGACGGGCTCGGCGCCGCTCTGCCGGATCATCGCCAGGGTGTTGCGCGAGGTGCCGCAGGCGGGGTTGTGATAGATCCTGACGCTCACGATCGGGCCTCCACGACAGTTGCGGGCTCGCGCACGTCGGCACAGCGAATAGATAGTGTCGTCATTGCCGGACCTCAACCGCAGTGGCCGCCTTGCCAGCGCCTGCCTCGTACCAGCCTCTGGTCGCCTTCACGATGCGGACGACGGATAGCATCACCCGGTACTTCGACAAGAACGCCGACCACAGTTGCAAGCGCTGCGCCGGAGTCCAGACCGAACAAGCTGATCGCGGCAGCGACTGCCAACTCGAAGAAGTTGCTCGCGCCGATCAGCGCTGCTGGAGCGGCGACGCACCAGGCCACGCCAAACCGCTGGCTGAGCCAATACGCCAGGCCCGCATTGAAATAAACCTGGACGAGGATCGGCACCGCGAGGATCGCGATCACGCCCGGCTGCCTGACGATCTGCTCTCCCTGAAAGCCGAATAGGAGAACCAGCGTCGCCAGAAGCGCAACGAGCGAAAGAGGTTGCAGCGTCCGCAGGCTGCGGGCGAATGCAGCTCCCCCCTTTTGCAGCAACACCCTTCGCCACACTTGCGCGACGATCCCGGGGACCACGATGTATAGCAAGACCGACAGGAGCAACGTGCCCCAGGGGACGCTGATGGAGGCCACCCCGAGCAGCAGTCCCACGAGCGGTGCGAACAGGAAAACCATAATCACGTCGTTGAGCGCGACTTGGCTCAAAGTGTAGTGAGGCTCGCCTTCGCACAGGTTGGACCATACGAACACCATGGCGGTGCAAGGCGCGGCGGCCAGCAGGATCAGGCCCGCGATGTAGGACGAGATCTGGCCCGCTGGCAGCATCGGTGCGAACACATGGCCGATGAAGAACGAGCCCAGCAGCGCCATCGAGAATGGCTTTATGGCCCAGTTGATGAAAAGGGTAACGCCCACGCCGCGCCAATGCTCACGGACTTGGCCCAATGAGCCGAAATCAATCTTCAGCAGCATCGGCACGATCATGAGCCAGATGAGCGCCGCAACCGGCAGGTTGACCTTGGCAACCTCAGCGGTCGCGACCGCAGCAAAGAAGCCTGGCAAGACATGTCCCAGCGCTACGCCGGCCACGATGCAAAGCGCAACCCAGAGAGTAAGGTATCGTTCGAAGAGTCCCATGGGCTACGCCACATCGCGCAGCGCCAGCGGATGCGCCGCGGCTTTCGGCCTGCTGCCGGCGGAGAACGCCCGAAACCGGCCGGCACCGTCCTTGCGGAGGATCGACTCGGCGAAGCTCGAGCGCGCCGAATTGCCGGTGCACAGGAACAGCACATTGAACATCTGATCAGGCACGGCTTCGCTCCTTTCGTTTTGGCGAGCAGCAGGCTTGAAGGCTATCGACGACCGGCTCGCAAACTTCCGGCCGCCCGCCGCAGCAATCCCGCAGCAGGAAGACCGCAACGTCCCGGAATTCGGCAAGGTTGGCGCGGTACACGATCGAGCGGCTGTGTCGCTCGGAGGTGACAAGGCGCGCGCGTGTCAGGATCGACAGATGGGCCGACAGCGTGTTCGGCGGGACTTCCAGCAGGCGGGCGAGATCGCCGGCCGGAAGGCCGTCGGGCTCGTGCCTGACGAGCGTCCGGAAGGCCTCCAGACGGGTCGACTGCGAGAGGGCTGCGAGCGCAAGAACGGCTTCTTCGGTTTCCATATATCCAGATTTATGGAAATATTGGGGGGAGTCAATCCGGAAATCCGTGCCGCTCCATACAGATTGTATTGAAGTGGTATTTCGAACATTCTAGAAATACAGTTGACAGCAACTGGCGATCGGCGCCTGATGGCGCTCATGAAGATTGACGACGCAGCAGCACGCCTGGAAGCCTTGGGCAACCGGACACGGCTTCAGATTTACCGGGCCCTGGTCCGGGCTGGACGATCGGGCATGCCCGTCGGTCGCTTGCAGGACAAGCTGAAGATCCCCGCATCGACGCTGTCCCATCACATCAAGTCTCTGGTCGCGGTCGGGCTCATCAGTCAGGTTCGGGAATCCACGACCCTGGTCTGTCACGCAAACTACGACGGAATGCGTGGCTTGGTGGACTTCCTGGTGTCCGAATGCTGTGCCGACGAAACCGAATGCAAGAATGCCAAAACGGCGTGATTTTTTGGTCTAATTATTCGATAATTCTAGAATGATGGGAGAAGTGGAATGAGCGGTGAAAAAACGGTTGCTGTCATCGGGGCAGGGCCCGTCGGCCTGGCTGCGGCCGCGCACGTGCTCGAACGCGGCATGTCGCCCGTCGTGTTGGAGGCCGGGCACGAAGCCGCGCACGCGGTGCGTCAATGGCAACATGTCCAGCTCTTCTCGCCGTGGGAGTACAATATCGACAAGGCCGCGGCGCGCCTGCTGACGCCGACCGGATGGAATTCGCCGGACCCAAGCGCCTATCCGACCGGTGGCGAACTGCTTGATCGATATTTGATGCCGCTTGCGACGCGAACGCCACTGCGCGAGGTGATCCGGACATCCAGTCGCGTCTCGGCCATCAGCCGCGTCGGTTTCGACAAGGCGAAGACCAGGGGAAGAGAGCAGGCGCCCTTCGAAATCCGCTATCAGAACGGCGGAGGTCCGGAAGTGCTGCGCGCGGATGCCGTGATCGATACATCAGGCACATGGTTCTCGCCCAATCCGGCGGGCCGCAACGGCTTGCCGGCGATCGGCGAGCGTGAATGCGCCGGCCACATCGCCTACGGCATGCCGGATCTGCGGGGCGCCGATCGCGCCAGATATGCCGGGAAGACCGTCGCCGTGCTCGGCGCCGGCCATTCCGCGGTGGGCACGCTGATCGATCTCGTCCATCTCGCCGACGAGGCGCCGGGGACGCAAGGTATCTGGCTGTTGCGCGGCGCCGATCCCGCGAAGGCTTTTGGCGGCGGCCGGAATGACAAGCTTGCTGCACGCGGAGAACTCGGCAGCGCCTTCGCTGCGCTTGTTGCCTCCGGGAAGATCAAGGTCGAATCCGAATTCGGCGTCACGCATCTCTCGGAATCCGAAGGTTGCCTCGAGATCGCGGCCGGCGCCTGTTGTGGCGCCCGAAGTGTGATCGTGGACGAGCTGATTGTCTCGACGGGCTTTCGTCCCGATTTTTCGTTCCTGTCCGAATTGCGCCTGCGGCTCGATCCCGCCATCGAGGCGCCGGTCGCCTTGGCGCCGCTCATCGATCCCAACGAGCACAGCTGCGGCACGGTGCGCCCGCATGGCGCGCGCGAGCTCTCGCACGATGAGCCGGGCTTCTACATGGCGGGCATGAAGTCGTATGGCCGCGCGCCGACCTTTCTCATGATGACAGGGTATGAGCAGGTCCGCTCGATTGCGGCCGATCTCGCCGGCGACAAGGAAGGCGCCGCAAGAGTGGAGCTCGTGCTGCCGGAGACCGGCGTCTGCACGCGCGGCGGCGTCGAGTCCACTGAAGCGGCATCAGGATGCTGCGGTGGGCCGGCG
The DNA here is from genome assembly GCF_054056815.1 of Bradyrhizobium sp. LB13.1. Classification (NCBI taxonomy): domain Bacteria; kingdom Pseudomonadati; phylum Pseudomonadota; class Alphaproteobacteria; order Hyphomicrobiales; family Nitrobacteraceae; genus Bradyrhizobium; species Bradyrhizobium sp. LB13.1. The sequence goes on from NZ_JBSRYQ010000001.1 coordinate 3,150,719, forward strand.
AAGCAGGAACCAACGGCCTGTTGCGCTGCCGATGAATCGGCGAAGAAGGCCGGCGCTTCGGGGTGCGGTTGTTCATGAATTTGGTTCTTGCAGGTGAAGCCGGAGATTCTCCCACCGTGGTTCGTGCGCCGTTTCGGCTTGGGGGCGGGAGGACAGCATTCGTAACGTGAGCGGTCGGTCGCTGATCGCGGTGATGTGCATCGGCCAGGTCGGCAATCTGCTGCCGCATGTGACGCTATCCGCGAACCTTGCGCAGCATTTGATGCCGGCTTGGGGGCTTTCCGCCGCCGAAGGCGGGCTGATGGCAAGCGGTTATGCGTTCGGCTACATGCTCGCGGTGCCCGTGTTGACGACGTTGACCGACCGGATCGATGCGCGACTCGTCCTGCTCTGCGGCTCGATCCTCAGCGGGCTGGCGACCTTGGCGTTCGGAATCTTCGCGCAAGGGTTTTGGTCCGCGACCGCGATCTGGTCCCTTGCTGGACTTGGATTTGCGGGCGCCTACATGCCGGGCCTGAAGGCGCTGACGGACCGGCTTCCCGCCGGCGACACTTCACGGGCCGTCACTCTATACACGTCGAGCTTTTCAGTTGGTGTCGGCCTCTCGTTCCTGGTGGCGCAGATCATCGCTGACGAATGGGGGTGGCGGACCGCCTTCCTCGTGACTGGCTTCGGTCCCATTGCGATGGTTGTCGCGTGCCTTCTGATGCAGGAGCAGCGCCCCGCGCCGAAGACGGGACGCCTTTTGAACTTCGCGCCCGTCTTCGCCAATCGCGAGGCGCTCGGATACATATTCGGTTACGGCGCCCATTGCTTCGAGCTCTACGGCATTCGCACCTGGCTGGTCGGGTTCTGGACCTTCGTCATCTCACATCAAGGCGGGCCTTCCTGGTTGAGCCCCGTTGTGCTGAGCTTCTGCTTCGCGGTGATCTCGATGCCCGCAAGCATCCTCGGCAACGAGGCTGCGCTGAAGTTTGGGCGTCATCGGGCAATCACGATTGTGATGATTGCATCGGCTTGTGTTGCGCTGGTCATCGGGCTGAACGCGACCGCCCCGGCATGGCTGCTCGCGCTGCTGCTGATGATCTATGGCCTGACGGTGCCGGCCGATTCCGGCGCGTTGACCGCGGGCATGTCGGCTGCGGCAGTGTCCGAACATCGCGGTGCGACCCTGGCCTTGCACTCCACCGTTGGCTTTGGGCTGTCAGCTGTCGGCGCCTGGGGAACCGGCGCCGCGCTCGACGCAGCCGGCGGACCGCAGAGCGCCAACGGCTGGCTGCTGGCGTTCATTGTCCTCTCGGCCGGGATCGCGGTGGGTCCACTGGCGCTGCTCTGGGCGCGGGCGCGACCGTCCCCGAGCCGCAGCGCGAGATGACGCTGCTCGCCCCGGCGTTTCTATTTGGCCGAACCAGCCCTTTGCGTCCGCGAGAGCCGATGTTTTGCCGTCCGCGCGATCGCCGCCGGGGCCTCCTCGGGGATCGCAAAGCATGAGCTCGCGTTGATCTCGCACAGGACGTAGGTGTCGGCACCGGCCGCATCTTTCGGACCGTACAGGAAGTCCGCGTCCCAGATGACCGGGAGCGAGCCGTCGTCGATGTCCAGCGTCTTCATCATTCCCGGGGTCCACTCGTCCTCCATCATCCTTCGCAGCACCTGGAATTGCGGAGCATCGGGTCCGTGCATGACTCGCGGGCCCGGCTGGGCCTCGGGCGAGGTCGCACCTTCCGGCGGCGGCGCGATCAAGGCCTTGATCAGTTGGTGCCCGAAGCCCGCGACCTTCGACCCGCTCATGTAGCAGCGGATCATTCCATCGGGCAGGCGAGGCTGAAACGCCTGGTCGATGATACAGCCGCCCCAGCCGAAATACGGCTCGCATCGGGCGAGGAAGGCGTCGAGCGGCACGTCCTCGGGCCGGCTCCCGCGCTGCGCATGGAGCACCCGAACCATGGCGTCCGCGTTCGAGAGAGCCTCGACCTTCCAGATGCCCTGGCCGCCGTTGCCGCGATTTTGCTTCAGCACGCGCGGGCCGTGCGCAAGCAGGCGCGACGGGAATTCGGCGCGGAAGGATGCCGCGGTGTCATAGCGATGCGTGTCGGCGCCCCAGCCGAGGTGACGCGTGCGGAAGAGCACGTCCTTGACGCCCATTTTCAGGATGACGTCCGGATGCGCGCTCACCCACGATCCCCGCGCCGCAACATCACGGAGCAGGGGATCAAGCTCAGCACGCGTCTTGCCCTGATGGATCGGATCGACCCAGACGAGAACGCCGCTGGTCGCGAGCAATTGATCGCGGACCTCCTCGGCAAAGCTTTCGTCGTAGATCACCGGCCGGGCTTCGATGCCGACGGCGGCAAGTGCTTCGAAGACCCGGACGAAGCGGCTGTTTTGCGCCGTCGCATCCTGCCGCGCGGCAGCGTCTCCGCGTGAGAGGATGGCGACGGTGTGTTGGTGAGAAGGGTGTCGTTCGGTATCCATGCGCAAGCTCCACGAATGGCGTGCTGCGCAGAGCTTGGACCGAGGCCTCACGGGGAGTCTGCTTCGTCCCCTCGTGAGCGACATTAATGAGGCCATCCGCAAGTTTCAAGACGGTGGTCGGCGCGGTTCCGCTCGGACAGTGAACTCTTCGTGACGCCCGAACACATGACGGTTGACAGCTTCGCGCTCGAGGCTTTCTATTTGCGGGACGGGGAAGTGCGATCTCCTCGCGAGGCGACATGCCCAAGAATCGCGTCCTGATCAGCAAGGGCGCAGCATGTCATCATACATCCGGATTTCATCCCACAGATTGTCTCGACCTGTCGGCACGTTGGCCGCGCCGACGCTCGTCGACATGCGCGTCGATGCCGGCGTCCTGCCGCGCCCCTTGGGCGCCAGATAGGGACAAGCTCGTGAACGGACTTCACCTGGGGCAGGGACACAACCAGGAGAATGAACATGCGAAGGTGCACAATTTTTCACACGGTCCTGCTGTTGGCGCTCGCGGGCGGGCTGTCGCCGGTCCACGCCCTGACCCAGGAGGAGCTGATCGCCAAGATCCAGGCGGCAGGCTACTCGCAGGTGAGCGACGTCAAGTCGACGGCCGAAGGCATCACCGCAAAGGCGGCGAGGAACGGTAAGGCTGTGACGCTCGTCGTCGACAGCAGCGGCCAAATCAAAGAGCGAAACTGAAGGAGAGGAGTAGCACGATGAAAAGAATCATCTGGGCCATGGTCGGCATTGGCATCTGCCTTCTTGCATTTGGCTTCGGCCCCTTCATCCGGGCATACGCCCAAGATGCCGAATGGCAGAAGGTGGACGAGACCCTGGGCCGCAAGCCTGCCGTCTCGGACGACGTCCGCCGTTACGGCTTTCCCCGCAGCGATCTCTCCGTGACGTTGGACGGCGTCACGATCAAGCCGGCGTTGGCGTTGGGCGGCTGGGTCGCATTCAAGCCTGCGCATGGCGGCGCAATGGTCATGGGCGACCTAGTGCTGCTTGAGACCGAGATCAATCCCGTGATGGCGAAGATGATCGCGAGCGGTCTCGAAATCACCGCCGTGCACAATCATCTGCTGCGTGCGAGCCCGGCAACGTTCTACATGCACGTCGCCGGCCATGGCGATCCCGTCAAGCTGGCCTCCGCGATCCGCGATGCGCTCGCCGAAAGCAAGACCCCGCTGACGGTCGCGGCGCCGGCGAACCCGCCACCCGCCGTCGACCTCGACACGGCGAAGCTCGACCGGATCATCGGGGTGAACGGGAAAGCGAATGGCGGCGTCTACCAGTTCAACGTGAAGCGGCGCGACCCGATAACGGAAGACGGCATGTTGTTGACCCCCGTCGCCGCGATGGGCGTCGCAATCGGTATCAATTTCCAGCCGACTGGCGAAGGCAAGGCGGCCATCACCGGCGACTTCGTGCTGACCAGCGACGAGGTAAACCCGGTCATCCTGGCGCTTCGGACGCACGGCATCGAGGTGACGGCACTGCACAGCCACATGCTGGATGAGCAGCCGCGGCTCTTCTTCATGCATTTCTGGGCGAACGACGATGCCGTCAAGCTTGCTGAAGGTCTCCGTGCGGCGCTCGACAAGACGGCGAGCACGAAGAGCTGAGGCATGGGAAGGCTTGCACTGGCATTTATGCTGGCTTTGTTAGGGGGAGGGAACGCGGTGGCCGAGACCCTGAATTTCGACAATGCTGCTGCCGGAACTTCGCCCGACGGGTGGACCTTGACGATGACCGGCAAAGGAGAGCCGAAATGGACCGTCGAGGCCGAGTCCACGGCGCCAAGCAAGCCGAACGTTCTCAAGCAATCCGGACGGGCGACGTTTCCCCTCGCCATCAAGCGCGATACCAACATCCGCGACGGCTTCGTTGAGGTGAAATTCAAGGCCGTCGCCGGGTCCGAGGATCGCGCCGCCGGAGTCATCTGGCGGGCGAAGGATGCCGATAATTATTATGTGGTCCGCGCCAACGCGCTGGAGGACAATGTCGTGCTGTACAAGACGATCAATGGCGTTCGAAGGTCACTTGAGATCGTGGGTCGCAGAGGCGGGTATGGCGTCAGCGCGCCGGTGTCGTCCGGGCAATGGCACGTGCTGCGCTGCGACTTCGCGGGAAGTCGGTTCAAGGTGACCTATGACGGACAGCCGTTGTTCGAGGTAGAGGACGCCACGATTGCGCATGCGGGCATGATCGGCCTGTGGACCAAGGCGGATAGCGTGACCCTGTTCGATGATCTGACATATGGTGAGATCAAATAGGCGTTTGGTCACTTACGCCGAGATTGCCATGAATGTTCTATGCCTGCCGGTCGCGACGGCCCTGCTGATTGCGTCGATCTGCCCACTACGGGCGGAAGAAGGTTTGTCGCGTTCAAATCACTCGATCCGGAACTGGCGCGCGATCTTGCGAGCAGATGTAGAAGCTTCTAAATGACAGCCCTTTTGCACCGGCCGACAACCGGCGGAATTGCAGACAATTTGTCCCGAGGTTGGAGCCGTTAACTTCTCCGGGGCCGCTGCGGAGCTTTCTGGCCGGACGCGTTTGGGCTGAGTGTCTTCACGGCTTGCGGTTGGCTTTCTTGCAATCTTCCCGCAAATGTTGTCATCGCCGACCTCATAACTGCTGCGACACACAATCTTTGTACAGCGGTCACCGTCCGCCCTAAAGCCATGTTCACAGAGCAAGGGGCAGACGCGTCCGCTCTTGTGAAGGTTTTCAGATGCCGGGCCCCATGAAGGTGGGCGCCGCGGGCACGGGGCCGGCGTCCGAATTGTCGGTCAGCAAGGCCGGGGGAATCGTGAGCTGAGCGCTGATGCCCGCCGCTGGCTCACAGGCACGTCGGTCATCCCTGCACGGCATAACAAGTGAAACGGTTGCAATCCTGGTATATGCCGCGACACTCGAAGGATGGTATTTGCTTCAAGGACAGGCAGTCGCGATATCGCGCACGACAGATTTTTAGGCATTGCTGTTTAGCGGTGTGTGCCGCCGCGAAGGTGAAAGAGGCGAGATCGGCGTCGCGCGCGTAGAGCGTTCCCGAACCTAATGAGAGAAGCAGTGCAAGCAGCACGAAGGCGACGGCAAACGATCGATTGCTAGAGGTCATGGCTCTGGGTCCTTTCTGGGTTGAAAAACGCGGCGAAGTCTGGAGTGTCGCGCATCGGACAGAAATGGCAGGCCAGCGGGAGCGGGACAGGTGTTTTCGCATCGCATCCATCTTCCTGGCTGCTGACGCAATCCCCACCACACGGCCGGCGCGCGGTTCACAGGCCCATCACCATTCGGGAGGCCGGATCGTCGGCCCGATATCCTGAGGACCAGGCAGACCCGGCGCCAGCGGTTGTTGCTCGTTTGCCGGCGGGAGCAAATTTCCCCAGTCCGTCCGTGCACGCATCCGTTCAAGCGTTGCGGCGGTGACGAAGTTGCCACCTTCCCGTATCTGCCATCCGCCACCGAGCGCCCGAAACACCGCGGTCAGGCCAAGCGGAACGTTGGCCGAAGCGCCGGCCAGGCTGTTCTGTGCCTGAAAGAGATTCTGTTCTGCCGTCAGTACGGTGGTAAATGATGTCCCGCCCTGCTCGTATTGCTCAAGTGCGATTTTGAGGGCTCCCTTTGCCGCTTCAACGCTGCGACGCAGATATGCGGCCTGGTTTCGCGATTGTAGATATGTCGCAAGACCGTTGTCCACCTCCTGCTGGGCGCTCAACGCGGTGTTCTGATAGTCGATCAGCAATTGCTGCAGCTTGGCATCCTGCAAACGGATGTTGTTGGTGATTTGCCCGTAGTTCAGAAGATTCCATTGAAACGATGGGCCCGCAGCATACGCCACGCCCTTCCAACTGACGACCTGGCCTAGATTATGGCCATTGGCGGTGCTCGCCGAGCCGCCGAACGTGCCCGATATACTGATTGCCGGATAGAGTTGCGTCGTGGCACGGGTCTGCTCGAGGACATTTGTCGCCTGGAAAACATCAAGCTCCGAAGTTCCGCCGCCCGAGAACTTCGCCTTTGCGATACTAAGCGCCTGTTCCTGCCTGCGGACATTGGCCCGTGCAATCCCGATCAACTGCTCTATTGTGCGTATACCGATATAAGTTGCGGTAACATCGGCCAGAAGCGACACCAGAACGCCGTCATAAGTCGCAATCGACGCCAGGTACACGGCATCGGCGGATTCGACTCCGCGGCGAAACTTGCCCCAGAAGTCCAACTCCCAGGCCGCCTGTGCGGCCAGGCCATCGGTCCAGAAGTACTGTGGCGTCGCATTTGGACCGGCCAGCGGCGTCGCGGCACTGGTCCGATTGTAAATGACCGACCCCACTCCCTGTTGGACCTGCGGATAGGTTATGCCGATGGCTATTCCCAGCACGGCACGTGCTTGCAGCACCTTGGTCCCCGCGCTCTCCAGCGTCAGATTTTGGTTGTACGCAATTCTTATTAGCTGATTGAGCGTCGGATCGCGAAAGCCTTCCCACCAGGATTCATACTCGAGCGGACCGGATTTAACCGCGCGATTGCCTGCGCCACGAAATTTTTCGGCAAGCGGAGCGACAGGCGCTGTAAAATCCGGCCCAATCGTACATGCTACGGTTGGCAGGAGAAGCGCAGCCACAAGCAACCCATGAATTGACCAGCCAGCAATAGCGCCGGCATTGTGCGGCCGCCCAAACGTTGCCTGATACTGAGGCTCCAAGATTTTCTCTCCCTACGCGTCGGCCAGACTCGTGTGTATCTCTTGTTGTTGTATCGCACGTCAGGACGGCGGCTTTTCCACAGAGGGCATGACGTACAGCAGCCACTTCTTCATCCGGATCGTGACCTTCGAAATGACGTGCGTGGCCTTGCCCTTCTGCGTATAGATCGCCGCTGATCCGCCTGACCCAAGCGACAGCTTGCGGGCTATGGCATCGTCGCTGAAATTGATCCGCACTGCATAAAGCCCGTCGGATCCGATCCGCGCTGCGTTCGGTATTGTGCCGCTGGTTGTGAATTGACCTCCCCCAGTTGCCGGAATCACGTAGTCCACTTTTCCAAGGAACAGGCGGCCCGGATACGGGTTGAGCACCATTTCCACGTCATCGCCGGGCTCGACATTTGAGAGCCAATTCTGCGGAAACACGGCGGCTACGGCCGTATCGGACACGTTGACGAATGTTCCGGCTGCAGCAAGCGGCATCGGCACAAGCATGGTTCCGATCTGCACCTGCCAATTGGTGACATATCCATCGCCTGGCGCCGTCATCTTGCACTGGGCCAAGTTGAACCGCGCGTCATCGAGCTGCGCTTCAACGGCCGGAACGTTGCTTTGAGCCGTTTGCACAACGGCTTCGGCCTGTTGCGCAGAAGCCTCCGCTTGCGCAAGGGCCGCTTCGGCCTGTTGAACGGCGGCTTCCGCCTCCTGACGTTCCTGCGTTGCCTTGGCTACGTTAAGCTGACTAATGGCCGCTTTGTCCGCGCGCTGAATGTTGAGGGCGATTTGCTCCTGGGTTTTTGCAAGTTCGTCAGCAGCCTTCGCTTTTACGAGACTGGCCTGCGCATTCGGTATGGCCGTCTTTGCGGTCGCGAGCGCAGCTTCGGCTTGCCTTACGTTGGCCTTCGATGCAGCCAACTGCGCCTCGACCTGGTTCACCGTGTACTTGTACGGCGCCGGATCGATTTCCAGCAGCAAGTCACCTTTCTTCACTCGTTGATTTGCCTCGGCGTGGATCACCTTGACTTGCCCTTTGACGTAAGGGACGAGCTGCACCACGTACTGGCTGGTCACCATCTTGTCCGTAATCGGCGCCGACTGCGTCCAGACCACCACGACGCCGCCGATCATGAACACACCTGCGACGATCAAGCCTGCAATCAGATAGGCCGTGGGCTTGAGGCGGAGGACCTTGAACAGTATGAGAACGAGTGCAACGTAGACGATGATCAGGATTGCGATCACGGTCGTGTCTCCCTCTCCACCGAGTGCTGCCGTGAGGCTGCCACGGCGTCACTTTCGACGTTACCCAGCTCAGGGGTGTTCTTTCCAGACCTCAGTCCGAACGGCTTCGTGAACGCCCATACGAAAGCTACCGGCCACAGCAACCCACCAGTCGCGATCCCGACCCAGCCCATGGCATTGATCGCGCTGGCCTGGGGGTGATTCCATTTGCGGGCGAGCTGGCCTGGAAGTTTGCCTAGATTGACGACGATTAGGACGCCAACAAAGATCAGAACAGCGAATACGCCAAACGCCGAATGCGTCCAATGCACCGAACGAAGAATCCACTGCCAGCACTCCAAGTAGGACTAAGCCATCGGATTCGGCGCAATTACTCGCAGTTCAATCCCGTCGACCGAGCCAACCAAGGATTGGATTAATACGGGGTGCGCTTTGGTTTGACGAAGGACATGCCCAATCAGAACCATCTTTGAGCCTCGTCGAGGAATGGTCATACCGAACTCCTGCGCTTCGGAAAAAAACCGCAACGTTGAAGAGGCAGCGCTGCGGCCATGCCCGCGGGCCGCAGCAATGATGGAGGACAACCGCCTTCCGGGGCTATGCATTTTCGGCCGACGACATAATTATCGTTCGAGGGCCATGAGCGAACGCTTCAACGTCCGGTTCGGGGACAAGGGCTGACATCAACTTGGAGCTGCTCCGGCATGAAAAAACCCGCGGCGGATTTCTCCGCGCGGGTTCTACGAATTCTCGATAGTGGCATTCTGCCGGTGTTTTGCCCGACGTGTCAAAGCTGAACGGCGCGGCGCTCTGCACGGCCGGCTTAGTCCGAGACCGGGTGCTCGGCACGAGCTCAGAATTGCAAATGATTTCAGTGCCCGCGCTACTGTGCATGGGGTTGTTTTTCAGTTTTTATTTTTGCGGTGCCGAAGCGGCGCGCGTCAGCGCCGTCCGCGCGGCGCTTCGGCCTTGGCCGGCTGCTCGGTCTGCGGTCCGCAGCTTGCGGCAGCGAGGGTTGCCTGCGCCTGCTGCATCAGGCCGGGCTCGGGGGCCAAGGCCTTCATCACGATCAGGCCGGTGGTAGCAGGGGAATCGATGATCAGGCGGTCGGCCGCGGTGATCTCTTCGTCCTCGGGCAGCTCGTTGTGCTGCGGCTCGGTCATCAGGTCGAGCTCGATCACCTTCTTGCCGGCCGAGCGGTCGTTGATGGCGTAGTAGGCGATTTCGTTGCGGGTGTAGAACGACACCGAGGTGTAGGCCTGGCTGACTGGCACGGTCAGCTTGATCGGTCCGTTCGACAGGTCGTAGCGGCAGATCGCGAGCGCAAAGGCCGGGTCCATGAACGGCATCGGCGAGGTGTTGGGATCGGCGAGGGGAAGCTGCGTGACGGCGTTGAGCTTGGTCATCGGCGTCAGCCGCGAATAGGCGTCCTGGGTCGCGATCCGCGGCAGCGCCAGCACGCTGACCAGATGGACCACGAGGCCCAGCACGACGCCGGTAACGATGGTGAACAGCAGCCGGATCATGAGCAGCCCACCGTCGTGATCGTGGGCATCGGCGCATCGCGCTGGGTGCGCGTGGCAACGCCGACCGGGGTGTCGTAGAGCCGCAGCATCAGCGCATAGCGCTCGATGCCGCCGGTCGGCAGCCAGTTGCCGGCGCGCGAGCGCGAGGCGATGCGGATCTCGAACGAGCCGTCGGACTGCCGCACGATCTCCTGGCTGGTGAAGCCATAGCGCTGCAGCGAATTGGCGACCAGATGACCCTTGCGGTCGTACAGCGTCAGCGTCCAGAACCGCGCCGGCGGCGTCACCCCTGAGACCACGACATCGCAGCGGCCGTCCAGCCCCTTCTTCTTGTCGTCGGCGGTTGCGGTGAAGGCGACGCCGTCGCCGGTACCGATCGGCAGCTCGCCGTTGCGCACGATGGTGGCGCGCGAATAGGGATCGACGTCGGCAGTGCCGGTGCGCGGGCGCGCGGTCCAGGGGCCGATGGTCAGCGCGCCGATCTCGGTGCCGCGCGTCGTCGTCATCCAGGTCGCGCCGACGCCCACGATGGTTGCGAGCAGAAGGGCCGTCAATGTGATCAGGATCAGCCGCACTTGTTTCGATCAGTTCTTGCGCGGGACGGACGCGTTCGCATTCTCTTCCGCATAGTTCTGCGGGAAGGCGAGCGCGCTTGTCGCCGAGGCGGGCTTGGCCGCCTTGGGGTCGTTGCTGGTTGATTTGGTCGCGGTCTTGGCGGCGTCGTCCAAAAGCTTCTCGACACGAACAAGGACGTCGGCGCCGCGCTTGGTCAGCACCGGTGGCGGACCGGGCTTGGTCTCCAGCACCTTTGGTGACGCGTTGGCTTGCGCGTTGGCGATTGGCTCCCGCGGCAGTTTCTGGCCCATGCCGACGCCGGGGATTTCCCGGACCTCGACGCCCTGATGCGCCGCGAGCATGATGTCGTGCCAGGTCTGCGCCGGCAGCGAGCCGCCGGTCATGCGGTTGGTCGGCGAATAGTCGTCATTGCCGTACCAGACCGCGCAGGTGAAGTTGCCGGTGTAGCCGACGAACCAGGCGTCGCGATAAGCATTCGTGGTGCCGGTCTTGCCCGCGGTCGGAATGCCGTCGAGGGCTGCACGGCGCGCGGTGCCTTCGCTGACCACGTGGCTCATCATGCCGGCCATGTCGGCGGCGACGGAGGCGGGGATCGCCTGCCGCGGCTTCGGACCGTCGCGGTCCCAGCGCCAGACCGGATCGCCGGCGCCGGTGCGCACTTCCAGCACGGAATGCGGCGTCACGGCCTTGCCGCGGTTCGGGAACGTCGCATAGGCGACGGCATGCTCGAGCACGGTGACTTCGTCCGAGCCGATCGGCAGCGACGGCGTGTCGGGCAGCGGCGCCTTGAGGCCGAAGCGACGGGCGACCTCGACGATCTTGGCGCGGCCGATCTTGGCCGGGTTCGGCGCCTTCGGCTGCTCCTTCTGGCCGATCGCGATCGACAGTTTGACGGGCACCACGTTGATCGAGCGCGTGATCGCCTGCGTCAGCGTCACCGCGCCGGAATAGGAGTGGCCATAATTCTGCGGGCACCAATTGCCGATGCAGACCGGGCCGTCGACCACGATCGAATTCGGCGTGAAGCCGTTGAGGAGCGCGGTGGTGTAGACATAGGGCTTGAACGACGAGCCCGGCTGGCGATAGGCGTCGGCGGCGCGGTTGAACTGGCTGGCGCCGTAGTCGCGGCCGCCGACCATGGCGCGGATGCCACCGTCGAGATCGGAGACGACGGTCGCGGCCTGGGTCGCGTGATAATCGCGGCCGAACTGGCGCAGCTGGTTCTCGACCGCGTCTTCAGCCGCCTTCTGCACATTGGCGTCGATCGCAAGCCGCACCACGAAGACGCGCTCGGTGTAGGATTTCGGGAAGGTGTCGACCAGCTTGCGCATCTCGTCGAAGGCGTAGTCGAGATAATAGTTCGGCGACGCCTCGTCGCGGCGGTCGACCGCGAAGGCGGGGTTGCGGCGGGCGCCGAACACCTGGCCCTCGGTCATGAAGCCGGCGTCGACGAGGTTGTCGAGCACGACGTTGGCGCGGGCGCGCGCCGCGGGCAGGTTGATGTGGGGCGCGTATTTGGTCGGTGCCTTGAACAGGCCGGCGAGCATCGCGGCTTCGGCAAGCGTCACGTCACGCGCCGACTTGTTGAAGTAGAAATGCGCGGCGCCGTCGACGCCGAAGGTACCGCCGCCCATATAGGCGCGATCGAGATACAGTTTCAAAATCTCGTTCTTGGTCAGGCGCCATTCCAGCCAGACCGCGAGAAAGGCTTCGTTGACCTTGCGCTCGATGGTGCGCTCGTTGCTCAGGAACAAATTCTTGGCGAGCTGCTGCGTGATCGAGGAGCCGCCCTGGCGGACGCCGCCGGCCTGGGCGTTGGTGACGAGCGCGCGCCCGGTGCCGGCGATGTCGATGCCGAAATGCTCGTAGAAGCGGCGGTCTTCGGTCGCGAGCGTCGCCTTGATCAGCACGTCCGGAAAATCTTCCAGCGGGATCGAGTCGTTATGCTTGATGCCGCGGCTGCCGATCGGATTGCCGTAGCGGTCGAGGAAGGACACCGCGAGGTCGGACTTCTTCAGCCAGTCCTCGTCCGCAGTCTCGCGGAAGGCGGGAATGGCGAGCGTGAGCATCACGACCAGACCGCCGAGTCCGATGGTCGCAGCCTCTGACAGCGGCTCGATGAACACCCAGCGCTTCCATCGCCCCACATAGAAGCGGTCCATGAAGGTCGAGTAGCGCTCGTAGAGCTCGCGGATGCCCTTGGCCGAGGAGAACAGCGAGGAGTCGATGCGCGCATCGAGGTCCAGGAAGAAATTCCGGACTTTCTGCTTCCAATGCGATGGTATGATCTGGCGCACCTAGAACCCTTGAGGCTTGGTTCGAAAGCGTTCAAGCACCCGGCCGGGGCGGCATCGAGACGTCTTGCGGGAGTGTTGCGGCAAACCCAAGGCGCCCGGCTAGCGCCTCGGGGGACTTGCTGTTCCTTCTAGCCGAGCAGGGCCTATAAACCAATGGTCACGCTCGCGATTTTGAATAACAGGCCTAATTGACCCCGGTTCATTACGGGCCTCACGCGGGCGCTGCTTGCAGCCCCACGGCCGCACGCCCTAGATGACATGAACCGTAGCTCTTTCGAACTTTTGTTGAGGCCCATGACCGCAGCTCCCAAACGACCTTCAGGCCAGGAAGGATTCTTCTGGAAAACCAAGACGTTGGAAGAGATGTCGGGGCCCGAATGGGAAAGCCTGTGCGACGGCTGCGGCCGCTGCTGCCTGAACAAGCTCGAGGAAGAGGGTACCGGCGACATCTATTTCACCCATGTCGGCTGCAAGCTGCTCGATGGGGCGACCTGCGGCTGCAAGGACTACCCGAATCGTTCCGACAAGGTTCCTGACTGTGTTCGCCTGACCCCCGCCAATGTCCGCACCCTGAACTGGCTGCCGCCGAGCTGCGGCTACAAGCTCGTCGCCGAGGGCCGCGACCTCTATTGGTGGCATCCGCTCGTGTCAGGTGATCCGAACACCGTGCACGAGGCCGGCGTCTCCGTACGCGGACGGGTCGAGGGCAGCGAGGAGCAGATCCCGGACGACGAGCTCGAGAACCACATCGTGCAATGGCCGGCGCAACTGCCGAAGCGGGCGCGCCTGAAGCGACGTCCGAAGGACTGATCCGGCGGGGATTTGGATCACGTCTTCGGGAAGACCGTGAGGTGGGATGCACCCATGCGCGGCAGTGCCTGCCCGAGAAGAACTTTGCTGTCTACATTGGGCTGCATAGAACGAATCCTTCGCGGCGTTGCGCCGCCTCATGGCTTCCGGTCGAGATGAACAAGTTCGAGCGGCAGAGCAGTTCTGCCGACATCCAGACATTGCCCGACGACATCGCCGAGGAATTGTCCCGCCTGCCGTCCGAGGTCTTGAGCGTCGATGACGCGCCGTCACTGGCGCCGCCGGCGCCGCTGTCCCAGGACGAGGTCCGCACCATCGTCATCAGCCTGATGCTGACGATGTTTTTGGCTGCGCTCGATCAGACCATCGTCGCAACCGCGCTTCCGACCATCGGACGCCAGTTCCACGACGTCTCCAATCTCTCCTGGGTCATCACCGCCTATCTGCTCGCCTCGACCGCGGTTGCGCCGGTGTTCGGGTCGCTGAGCGACATCTACGGCCGCCGCGTCATGATCATCATCTCGCTCAGCCTGTTCGTCGCGGGCTCGGTGCTGTGCGCGATCGCGCCGAACCTGCCGATGCTGATTCTTGCGCGCGGTCTTCAGGGATTGGGTGGCGGCGGCATCATGCCTGTCGTGCAGACCGTGATCTCCGACGTCGTGAGCCCACGCGAGCGCGGCCAGTACCAGGCCTACTTCTCCAGCGTCTGGATGGTGGGCGGCATTCTTGGCCCGGTCATCGGCGGCGTGTTCGCCGAGCATCTGCACTGGTCGATGATCTTCTGGATCAATGTGCCGCTCGCGGCCGCGGCGATCGCGCTGCTGCTGCCGAGGATGAAGAAGATCCCGGTGTTCCACCGCAAGCGCAAGGTCGACTGGCTCGGCGGCGTGTTGTTGATGGCCTCCGCCGTCGTCTTCATGCTGGTGCTGACCTGGGGCGGCACGCGCTTCCCGTGGCTCTCGCCGACCGTGCTTGCGATGGTGGGCGGCGCCGTCGCGCTCGCGGTCACCTTCGTGTGGCATGCGCGTCGTGCGGACGAGCCGTTCCTGCCGCTGCCGCTGCTCGGAGGATCGGTTGCCCCGTTCGGGCTGGCGGCCGGCGGTTGCGCGCTCGGTGCGATCACGGGCCTCACGGTGCAGCTCCCGCTCTATTACGAGGCGGTGTATCATCTCAGCGCCAGCGAGGCGGGCCTTGCGCTGATTCCGCTCGCGGCCGTCTCGACCATCGGTGCTGCCGTCGCTGGCCGCACCATGGCGCGTGCCAAGCACTACAAGCGCGTCGCCATCGTCGGCACGTCCTGGGCTGCGCTGTGCGGCCTCGGCCTCACCTTGACGACGCTGCCGCTATGGGCACTGCTGACGCTGATGGCTGCGTTTGCGCTTGGCCTCGGCACCACCTTTCCGGTCTGCGTGGTCTCGGTGCAGAATTCGGTCTCGCGTCCACAGGTGGGCACCATCACCGGCGCATTGAACTTCTTCCGCTCGCTGATGTCCTCGTTCACGGTCGCGGCGTTCGCGGCCATCCTGCTCATCGCGCTCGGTGCCGACATTCCGCTCGCCGGCGAGCATCACGTCGCGGGGAGCGTCGCAATCCCGGCCGACGACATGCGCCACGCGTTCCGCTACGTTTTCGGCGCCGCGACGGCGCTGATGACCGGCGCCGCCCTCTGCCTGATCATGATGGAAGAGCGGCCGCTGGCCGGCCCCACCGTCGCCCAGCAGGTCGAGATGGCGGAGTAGGGATTAGCCACCGCGATCGTCGTAGGGATCGTCCCCGGCGTCGCCCGTCTTCCGCGCCTTCGCCGCAAGCTGCTCTTTAAGCCGCGCCAGTGCGTCGGCGGACCAATCACGGACATCGGTGACCGCGACCCAGGCATCGACGTAATGCTCGGGCGCGTAGACATGGCCAAAGCCCATCGGCGTGCCGTTTGCGACCGCCATGTCGAGGGCGAGCTGCAGCATCGTGACGATGGGATACCAGCGCAGTTCCGGCGACACGTCCGGCCCGCGCGGTGCGCTCATCCAGGCCGGGGCCCGATAGGCGTCGCGGTAGGCGAAGAACGTGATCGCGTCACTTGCATATTGCAGATAGACGATCCGCATCGGACCCCAAGGCGCGTCAACCGGCACCGTCGGTCCATTTTGATTCATGAAGCGCACGAAGCGGCTGTCGCGAAATTGCGGCAGCCATGCCGGCGAGCCCGGATTGCGGTTCGCGGTGACCGAGCGCCAGATGCGGCTCTCGAACGGTGGCCCGCTCCAGAGCGCGCCGGCGATGGGATCGCCGATCGTCTCGAACAGTTCTGCCGATTTCTCCGAGTTCATGGCGCCAAGGCTAAGCCCATGCAAATACAGCTTCGGCCGTTTTTCTTTCGGCAGCGTCGTCCAATAGCCGTAGATTTCCGCGAACAGCGCGCGCGCAGCCTCCGCGCCGTATTCTGGCTGAAACAGCAGTGACAGCGGGCTATTGAGATAGGAGTATTGCATCGCGACGCTTGCGACATCGCCATGGTGGAGATATTCGACGGTATCGATTGCGGACGGATCGATCCAGCCGGTGCCGGTCGGCGTGATGACGATCAGGATTTTGCGGTCGAAGCCGTGCTGCCGCTTGAGCTCGTCGAGCGCAAGCCTGGCGCGCGCCTGCGCGGTGTCGCGGCTGCCGAGGCCCACATAGACGCGCAGAGGGTCCTGCGCAGGCCTTCCGGTGATTGCACGGATGTCTGTTGCGGTCGGACCTGAGGCGATGAATCGGCGGCCGGTACGCCCGAGCTCTCTCCAATTTACCAGCGATGCCGCGCCTCCTGTTCGACCGGGATCGGTCGGCTGCGGCCGCTCGGGCTCGTGCAAGGCGTCGAGTTCACGGAAGGACGAATCAAGCGCGTTGAACGCCATGCGGACCAGGATGTTGCTGGCGATCGCCCAGAACAGCAGGCCTGCAACGAGCACGCCGATGACGTTCGCGATCCTCCGCGGCATGAGGCGCCGTTTGCGTGCGGCAAGGAAGCGGGCGACAAGCACAAACAGCCGCCCCAGCGCCAGCAGCACCACGAACGTGACTATGGCAATGACGCAGACCTTGAGTGGATGCGCGGTCTCGACCGGGGCCATTTTCATCACACTGCGGATCGAATTCTGCCATTCGGTTGTGCGCCAGAGGAAGACGATGACGAGGAGCAGGCAGCCGACTGCCGCCAGCGCATTCGCAATTGCTCGTGCGCGCGCCGACGGCTCGGGCAATTCGAGATAGTGCCACAGCCGGCGCCACAGGACGCCGGCGAGGTAGCCGATCGCGAAGCAGCCGCCGGCAAGCGCACCTTGCGTGAGATAGCTGCGCGGGATCAGCGTTGGCGTGAGCGCGGCCGCGAAGAACAGCGCGCCCAGGATGAGGCCGACGCCGGACAGCGAGAGCAGTTGCCGCCGAAAGAACCACGCGAGACCCTTCAAGACACCCTCCCGGTAACGCTATCCCTTGTTGTTCTCCGCAAAGCGGCTCTTGCGCGGCAGCAGAATCCTGAACTCCGTGAACGCGCCGGGCTCGGTCGCGACGTCGATCGTGCCGCCGTGCTGCTTTACCACGATGTCGTGGCTCATCGACAATCCGAGGCCGGTGCCTTCGCCGGCCGGCTTGGTGGTGAAGAACGGATTGAACATCTTCTCCTTCACCTCGTGCGGGATGCCGGTGCCGTTGTCGCGGATGCGGATCTCGATGCTGTCGCCGCGATCGCGCGTCGTGGCGGTCACGACCGGATCGTAGTCGCCGGCACCATTGTCCGCCTTGCGCTTGGCGACCGCGTAAAAACCGTTCGAGATCAGGTTCAGCAGCACCCGGGTGATCTCCTGCGGAAACACTTCCGCTTGCCCGGCCGCGGGATCGAGCTCGCGCTTCAGCGTCACGTCGAACTGCGGCTTCTCGGCGCGGGCGCCGTGATAGGCGAGGTTGAGGCTCTCTTCGACCAGCGCGTTGATGTCGCTCAGCCGATGCTCGCCGCCGCCCTCGCGGGAATGCAGCAGCATGTTCTTGACGATAGAATCGGCGCGCGTTCCGTGCTGCACGATTTTCGCGAGGTTGTCCTTCAGAAGCCCGGTCAGCTCGTCGACTTCGCTACGGACGTCGTCCGCGAGCGGGACAGGCGCGAGCGCCTCGTTCAGCTCGTCGGTCAGCTCGGCGGAGAGCGACGCAAAATTGTTGACGAAGTTGAGCGGGTTCTTGATCTCGTGCGCGATGCCGGCGGTGAGCTGGCCGAGCGAGGCCAGCTTCTCGGTCTGGACCAGCCGGTCTTGGGCGGCGCGCAAATCGTCGAGCGATTTGGCGAGCTCCCTGGTGCGGTCCTGCACCTCGTTGAACAGCCGCGTGTTCTCGATGGCGATCACGGCCTGGTCGGCAAAGGTCTTGAGCAAGGCGACCGCCTTATCCGGGAAAGGACCGGCCTCCGGCCGCGTCACGCCGATAGTGCCGATCGCAACGCCGTCGCGCAGCATCGGGATCACGAGGATGCTGCGATAGCCTCTGGTCCGCGCCAGTTCCCTCATGGCGTCCGTGAGGTCGGGCTCGTTCTGCATGTCGCTTCGGAATGCGAACTCTCCGCTCGTCGCCACCCGGCTGTGAATGCCGGATGCCGACAGCGGCGCGGGGAACGAGCTGAGCAGATCTGCGTTGCCGGCCTCAACGTCAGTGGTAAAGGCCGCCAGATGCAGCAGGCCGTCGATGACGCGGGTGACCGTGGAGGAATGTCCGCCGATCAGCGTCTTGGCGCTGTCGGAGATCGCCTGGAACACCGGCGTCACGTCCGCGGGCGAGGCCGCGATCACCTTGAGGATGTCGGCGGTCGCGGTCTGCCGTTCCAGCGCTTCCCTCGTGGCGTTGAACAGGCTGACATTCTTGATCGCGATCACCGCCTGGTCGGCGAAGGTCTGCAGCAGCCGCACATGATGCTCGCCGAAAGCGCCAGTCGCTCGCCGCGTGGCGATGATGATTCCAATGGCCTCGCCGTCGCTCATCAAGGGTGCGAACAGCATGCTGCGGTAGCCGCGGGCGCGCGCGATGTCGCGGGCCGCCGGTTCGAGCTCGGTGTCGGGCAATTGCGCCGCCGCACCATGGGCCACGAGCTGGTAGGGCGGGAACTGCGCGAACGGCACCGGGAACGAGGACTGGAGCACGCGATCGCCGGCTGGATCGGTCGGCGTGAACGCCGCAAGGTGCGCGGCGCCGTCGATATAGCGCAGCACCGCGGTGGAGAAGCCGCCGATCAGCCGGTTGGCGTTGGCGGCGATGGCGTCGAACACCGGCTGTACGTCGGACGGTGAGGCGGCCATCACTTTCAGAATGTCGGCGCTGGCAGTCTGGCGCTCCAGCGTCTCGCGCGTCTCGTTGAACAGGCGCGCATTCTCGATCGCGATCACGGCCTGGTCGGCAAAGGTCTGGAGCAGCTGCACGAGGTCGGCCGCGAACGCGCCGGGCTCGGCGCGCGTGACGCTGATCATGCCGACTGGAGCACCCCGGTTCATCAGCGGCATGAACAACACGCTGCGGAAGCCACGCAGCCGTGCAAGGTTCCGGTTCAGCTCCGGGACGTCCGCAGCTTCGCTATCTGGAAACTGGATCGTCTCGCCGCCACGCACCAGGGCGAAGGTTGGAAAGTCGGCAATCTTGCGCGGGAACGAGGCCTTGAGCCCTTCGTCCGCCTCGGGGCTCGTTGGTGTAAACGCCACGAGGTGCAGCTCGTCGCCGATGAATTGAAGCACGGTGGCGGAGAAGCCGCCGAGCAAATGCCTGGAGCTGGACGCAATCGCCTCGAAGACCGGCCGGGCATCGGACGGAGAGGCCGCGATGGTACGCAAGATCCCGGCGCTGGCGCGCTGACGATCGCGCGCAGTCGCAAGCTCGCTGCGAAGCTGCGCGCTTTCGGCTGAGGCCGATTGTAACAGGCGCTCGAGTTCCTTGATGTCGTTGGTGGGGCTGGTCATTCGCAATCCGGCTTGATGCGGCGACATGCGCGGCACCAGGGCGGATTATCACATCTCCTGCGGCCGGAGCCAGCGCCCGCCCCAGTGAGTTTGCCGCCAAAACACGGCCCGCTTCACGTGCCCGGCCGCGACACCTCGGTCTCCTTGCTGGTGATGAACTCCAGCAGCACCGGAATGCCTTCCTGGGTCTTCTGGATGCCGCGCTTGATCGCAGGGATGATGTCCTCAGGCCTCGTCACCCGCTCGCCATAGCCGCCGAAGGCGCGCGCCATCGCGGCGTAGTCGCCGGAAATGTCGGTCGAACGAAATTTTTCGGTCGAGACCGGCATCACCTTCAATTCGATCGCCATCGAAAAATTATTCAGGAGGATCGACATGATCGGGATGCGCTCGCGCACCGCGGTCTCGAAATCCATGCCGGTGAAGCCGATCGCCGCGTCGCCCCAGACATTGATGCAGAGCTTGTCGGGCTTTGCGAGCTTGGCGCCCATTGCCAGCCCAAGGCCGTAGCCGAGCTGTGTCGTCTTGCCCCAGCCGAGATAGGTGAGGGGCTCGACCGACTTCCAGAACGGCGAGAGCTGGTCGCGCGGGCTGCCGGCATCGTGGGTGATGATGGTGTTGCTGACGTCGACGGTGTATTGCAGGTCCCACAGCACGCGATATGGGCTCAAGGGCGCGTCATCGCTGGTGAGTTTTGGCATCCATTTGGCCAGCCACTCCTTGTGCGAGGCCGCGATCTCGGCTGCGACCGCCGATGCGTCGCGATCCGCGGTGACGGTCCTGCCGATCTCCTCCAGCAGCGCGTCGAGCACGAGCCCGGCATCGCCGACGAGGCCGATCCTGGCTTCCACGTCCTTGTTGAGATGGTTCGGATCGAGTGTCGAATGGATGATGGTCTTGCCCTTCGGCATCGCGATGCCGAAATTGGTTTCGGTGAAGGAGCACCCGATACCGAGGATGACGTCGGCCTCGGCGAGGAATTTTGGCACCGCGCGCGGCACGGCAAGGCCGCCGGAGCCGAGCGAGAGCGGATGGGTTTCCGGGAACGACGATTTGCCCCCGAGGCTGGTGGTGACGGGAATGGCGAGCCGCTCGGCGAGCCGTTTCAGTTGCGCCCATGCCTGGGCGTAATGCACGCCTTGGCCGGCATAGATCACCGGGCGCTTGGCGTTGACGAGCAGCGCGGCAGCTTCCTTCACATGAACGGGATCGGCGCCATAGCGGGTGCGCAGCACCGGCGTGTAGTTCAGCGGCTCCGGCACCTCCTCGTTCCACATGTCAGCAGGAATTTCGACGATGACGGGACCACCGCGGCCGTTCTTTAGTTTCGTGAACGCGCGGCGAAAAATATTGGCGACCTCGGCGGCCAGGATGATCGGCTCGGATGATTTCGAAAATGGCTTCATCGCCTCGCTGGAACTGAAGTTCGGCTCGATATGCGCAAGCCGGCGCTGATAGCCCATTGGCAGCACCAGCACGGGAACGGATTCGCCGTAGCATTGCGCGACGCCGCCCATCGCGTTCTCTGCACCGGGGCCATGCTGCATGCAGAACGCGCCGATGCTGCGTCCCGAGGTCACCCGCGAGATCGCATCCGCCATGTGGATGCCGACGCGCTCCTGCCGTACCACCACCGGGCGGATATCGGCCTTCGCCGCATGCTCGATCAAATGGTTGACGGGATAGCCGCAGAGGATCTCGATCCCCTCGCGCTTCATGATTTCCGCAATCGCGGTGCCGAGCTTCATGGCGTCTCTCTCCCTGGGCAGGCCGGTTGATCCGGCTGATTAGGGATAGAGGATCAGGAATCGGGGAGAGGGTAAAGCGCGAGCGGATGAGAGCCGCGGTAGATCAGCTATGCAGCGAGCTGACGTAGCCGGATGGAGCGCAGCGCAATTCGGGGGCCATTCCACCCGGATAGATCGGAGCCGAATTTCGCTGCGCTCCATCCGGACTACGACCGCTTACTTGCAGCTTTGGCAGATCATCAGCTTGCGTTTCAACGCCTCGTCTTCTTGATCGATCAATTGCTCAGCCGCGCCGCCTTTAGGACCCTGATCGGCCCTGGAGCGCTTTGCAGTGTGTGACCTCACAGGCGGGACTACTTGACTCGAGATGTCATTGTCGTCGCCGGCGCCTGCGCTGAAGCCATCGTAGTCGGCGGCCGGGTTCGGCGCCGATGGAAGCCCGCCGATCACCGGCGGCGAAGCCTCTCTGATGGATGCTGCCGGCGGAGGTCTGGAATTTTTGGCGCCCGCATGCGGCGGCGATGCATCGGGCGGAGAAAGCGAAACCGGCGGCGCGGCCGAAGTCTGTCCTCTCGTGCTGTCCTGCGACCAGACGCCGACAAAGATGAGGGTGAAAGCCAAGAGCGTCGCGCTTCTCATCCGCATCCTTCAAGCAGCTTTGGTTCGTCGATCGACGGTGCAAGAGTATCAGGACTCACATGGTCGTCAAAGCGCCGCAGCCCGAATTTCGCTGCCGGGAATATGGTTCACAAAGAGTGACCGGCCCGCCCGCACAGGGCCAGGCGTGGTGAGTGTCAAAGAGGAATTTAACGCTTGCGCCTTAACTTGCGCTCGCCATGAGTGACCAGGTCGTCCACAGCGAGGTTCAACCGTTTTCGGCGCGTGCGGCGCTTCCCTGGCTGGTGGGCCTTGGCGTCTATGTCCTGTTGCTGATCCTTGGACCGCGGCTGCTCAGTGATCCCGACAGCTATTCTCACATCGAGGTCGGGCGCTGGATCATCGCGCACGGCTCGCTGCCGGCGAGCGACCCTTACTCCTTTTCGATGCACGGCGCGCCCTGGATCACTTTCGAATGGCTCTCGGAGATCATCTACGCCGGAGCCTACGCGCTTGCCGGCTGGCCAGGCGTCGTCGTCTTGGCCGCCGCGGCGATAGCGCTCGCCTTCGGCCTGTTCACGTTCTTCCTGGTGCGCGAGCTTTCGCCAGTCCAGACGCTGCTCATGGTGATCGCGGCCGTCATCCTGTTGGCGCCGCATATGCTGGCGCGGCCACACGTGTTGGTGCTGCCGGTGATGGTGACCTGGGCGGCTGCCCTGGTGCGCTGCATGGATCGTGAAGGGCCGCCGCCATACTGGGCCCTGCCGCTGCTGGTCGTGTGGGCCAATCTGCACGGCAGTGTGGTGCTGGCGCTTGGACTGATTGGCCCTGCGGGGCTCGAGGCGCTGCTGCGCGAGAAGCGCAGCGAATGGCCGCGCGTGTTCCTGCGGTGGCTACCATTCACGGTGCTCGCAGTCGCAGCGTCCTGCCTGACGCCGTACGGGCCGGAACCGCTGTTGATGCCGCTGACGACACTCGGCCTCGGTCCCGCGCTCGGTTGGATCTCGGAATGGCGGCCGCAGGATTTCAGCCACATCGGTTTCTTCGAGTTGCTGCTGCTGGCCGGCATCCTTGCGCTCTCGCGCGGCGTGACGCTGCCGGTCGTACGGGCCTTGGTCGTGATCGGGTTGCTTCATTTCGCGCTGGCGCAGGTCCGCAATGCGGATCTGCTGGCCTTGCTGGCGCCGCTCTATCTGGCGGCTCCGCTGGGACGGAAGTTCGGCGGGTCGAGCAGCCAAGATGCGGCCGGCTCGTCGCGCGGCCTGAACCTGGCCGCGCTCGGTGTGTTGATCGTGGCGAGCGCAGCGGCGCTGGCGCGTGACATACGGCCGGCTCCGGTCATCACCCCTCAGGCTGCCATCGCCGAAGCCAACCTCGCCAAGACGGCGCATGTGCTCAACGATTATTCCTTCGGTGGCTATTTGATCTTTGCCGGCATTCCCAGCTTTATCGACGGTCGCGGGGAGCTGTACGGGGGAGCGTTCATCAACCGCTACAATCGCGCCCTGGCGCTGGTCGACCTCGGCGATTTTCTCAAATTGCTCGACGAATACAACATCGGCGCGACGCTGCTCGCGCCGGAGACGCCGGCGATAGCGATGCTCGACCGGCTGCCCCAGTGGCAGCGCGTCTACAGCGACGGAGTGGCGGTCGTGCACAAGCGGCGAGATACGCCGCAAAGATAGATCAAGCGGTCCCGAAAGCGGCGTACTGGCCGCCGAGCCATACGCCGCTCAGGGCATCTTCGAGACGCCGCGCCGGTTTGGTGTCCCAGGGCAGCAGCAGGAAATGGCGCGCACCGATCTCGCGCAAGCCGTCGGCAGCCATCAACTTCCGGGTTGTGCCGGCACCGAGCAACACGGCGTCCCGGTCGAACTCACAACGCGCGACGGCAAGGCGTGTCAGCGGGTTGTACGGATTGTGCTCGATGACGCAGACGAGCCCCCCGGGGCGCGTCACACGCCGCATCTCGGCGATGAACTGCGCCCATTCGGACGGCACGATGTGATGCATCACGCAGACGGCCGTGACCAGATCGAAGCTGGCATCGTCGAAAGGAAAGGTGCGGCCGTCAAACTCGCGGTAGTCGACGCCACCGTTGTCGGCGCGGGCCTGCGCCAGGCTGGCCGAAGAAACGTCGATACCGCTCAAGCGGCCGACCATGCCCCGCAGCAGGGGATGAAGGCTGCCCACGCCGCAGCCGACGTCCAGCATTTCGGGCCTGTCCGTGTCGAGCCGCCGCGCGATCAGATTGCCCAGGAGATCGGCTCTTGGCGCGCATGAAGAAGTGATGCGGCAAGCCGGAGAAGTCGATCGAGGATTGGACCACGTCACGGTAGTTGTCGTGATAACCGTCGAAGAGCTCGGTCATGCGCTCGGTCACTCGTTGATGGCGTGGATCGCGGGTGCGGCCGCCGTTTCGTTGCGATCGAAGCCAGCGCGGGTCTGCACCACGTATAGCGGGCGACGTTTCACCTCCGCATGGATGCGGCCGACATAAAGCCCCACGATGCCCGTCATCAGCATGTTCATTCCGCACAGCAGGGACACGACGACCATCGTCGAGGACCAGCCGGTGACGAGATGACTGTCCTTGCTGAGCCACAACAGGACCACCCAGCCGCCGTAGAGCAGCGCGAGTCCCGACACCGTCAATCCGCACCAGATTGCCAAGCGCAAGGGCAGATCGGAAAAGCCGAGCGCGGCGTTCGTCGCCAGCCGCACCATCTTGAACAGCGGGTACTTGGTCTCGCCAGCTGCACGCTCGAGACGGTGGAAGGCGACCTCGGTCTGCCGGAAGCCGAGCCAGGCGATCATGCCGCGTACGAAGCGGTCCTGCTCCGGCATCTGCCGAAGTGCGTCGAGCACCTTGCGATCGATCAGGCGGAAGTCGCCGACATCGGCGGGGATGCCGACCGAGGACATCCTGCCGAGAAGCCGGTAGAACAGATGCGCGGTTGCGCGCTTGAATTGGCTTTCGCCCTCGCGCGACAGGCGGCGGGCGTGGACGATGTCGTTGCCTTCCTGCCATTTTGCGATCAATTGCTCGATCACTTCGGGCGGATCCTGCAGATCGGCATCCATGACGATGATCGCTTCACCTTGCGCGGCGTCCATGCCGGCGGTGATGGCGATCTGATGGCCGAAATTTCGCGACAGGCCGATATAGCGATAGCGCGGGTCGCGCGTGGCGAGCGCCCGCAGCACGATCGAGCTGGAATCGCTGCTGCCGTCGTCGACGAAGATCGCCTCTGCCGGCCCGTCGAGCCGGGACAAGACCAGGTCGAGCCGGCGCAGCAGGACCGGCAGCACGGCTTCCTCGTTGAACACGGGGATGACGAGGCTGTAGCGGATCGACTGGAAACTGGCCGCCATGCGAGAGGGTCCAACTCGTTGCAGAAGCGGAAGTCTATGTCGGCGGCGGTTAAGGCGGTCTTGCCACAACCGTCAAGGATATAGGGCGCTTGAGCGACTAGTAACGCCCGATTAACCACGCTGGGCAGGAGCGGCTTCGGCCTAGGACCTGCGGCGGATCTTGTAGAGGACAAATCGCTCAGAGGCGTCCAGCGCTTCCAGCAGGTCTGCCAGCGGGTTTGGAGCCGGCGGTCCAAGGACATAGAGATAGTCGTAATCCTGCTGCCAGGTGCGGACGAACGGCGGGATCTCCGTCGGCGGCTGGCTTGCCGCAATCGCAGTCAGCACGGCTAACGGCACCGGCCCCCCGTAGGGAATGGCAAGACGGCGCACGGCCTCGCGTGGTCGCACGGGTTGCTTGCCCGCTTCCGTGAATAGATTTGGCACGAATGCGTTGGCATAGTGCACGGCCAGTGTCGGCGCATAATACATGGGATACGAGGTGAGGTCGGCAAAGGGCGGGTCTCCCTTGTCTACCGTGCTGGCGACGAGGATGCGTGAGCCGCGATCAATCTTGTGGAACGACTCGACGATGGCCGCATAGTCGGTGCGGTAAGGCAACCACACCGCGAAGACCACGGCGAGATTGATCAATGTGATGCCGCTGATCGCGGCGAGCGCAGCCATTCGCCATGTCCGACTGGGCAGCGACAGCGAGCAGAAGGCAGGCAGGATCAGAGCTGCCGCGGGGATCACGCGGAGGTCGACGAACGAGGTCCCGAACAGCTTTGAGGGAATGACGACGAACAGCAGCGCAAAGCCGATCGCGAGCCAGATCCCGGCTGGCTCGAGCTTGAGGACGCCGCGTCTTGCGGCGAACAGCAGCGAGATCATCAGCGCCAGCCCGGTCGTCGCCGCGACCGTCAAATTGTAGCCGTTCATGATCCGCAACGGCCAGATCGGCTTGAATTCGAGGAACCAGCTCGTACCTTCGCTTCCGATCGATCCCGCGGTCATGCGCATGATCCCAAACAGAACAAGCGCCGGCAGAGCCAACGCGCCGAGCCGCGCGGCGGCGGCCCGGTACGATGTTCGCCGATCGCAAATGCGCGAGAGCTCGTAAAGGCCAAGCGTCGCGCCGTAGATGCCGAGGGAGAAGAAGTGCGCCGCAAACAGCGCCGCGACGAAGACCATGTTGACGATGAAACGCAGTGGCCATCGGCGTTCCGCCAGCATCAGATAAACGGCGATGCCACAGAGAGCGAGGCCCAGTCCGAACTCGAAATTGACGAAGCCCCAGCTGAACGGCAGACAGTAAAGGAAGGCGAGCGCCGCAAAGCCGGCGAGATGGACGCGTCCCTTCCGGGCCCATTCGAGCAGAAGCGCGCCCCCGACGATCAATAATTGGCTTAGGAGCAGAAACAGCCGCGTGGCGTTCTCGACGCTGATCAGCCGCGCCATCTGCGGGACCAGCAGATCCATTCCCAGGTTGGGATAGAAGGCCCAGGCCACCTCGTAATGCGGATTGGCGTCGGGGGTGCCGTTCTGGCTCAGAATGTACATGCGGGCGAGGTGATTGGGATAATCGACCATCGCGGGAATGGGGGTCAGCAGCACAGGAAGGAACGAGGCGACCGCC
Source organism: Bradyrhizobium sp. LB13.1 (assembly GCF_054056815.1). Classification (NCBI taxonomy): domain Bacteria; kingdom Pseudomonadati; phylum Pseudomonadota; class Alphaproteobacteria; order Hyphomicrobiales; family Nitrobacteraceae; genus Bradyrhizobium; species Bradyrhizobium sp. LB13.1. The sequence goes on from NZ_JBSRYQ010000001.1 coordinate 3,177,654, forward strand.
AGCACAGCAAAAACGACCAAAGTCACGGACCGGTCCAGGCCAGGGAGAGCCGGGATTTTCAAGATTGGCCTATCGGAAGACACCATGTCGGGCCGCTGGGGTTTGAGCCTGCGCTCGACGATGGCGCAACTGCACGACACAACGCCATACTGCGATGCTCGCAAAAATCAACTTAGGGTCACCGCATTAACGGAGGCGCAATTTTGCCCCGCTAGCGTGACAAGAGAGCCGTGACGAACAGGCCGGCGATCGGATGCCCCATGACGGACACGCTGAGCCCGGCTGATATCCACCTCGACCGGGCGAAGCAGGCCGATCGTGTCGTCTGGATCGCGATCGGCGCCACGGCCGGCGCCGTGTTGATCGCGTCGACGCTCGGGCCCTTCCAAATCGAATGGCTTTCATTCCGGAAGGCCGCCCTCGTTGCCGGTCTGCTCATCTTGATGAGCTGGTTCTACGCAACCATCAGGAGGGACGCGGCTCTTGCCGGCGCGCTGATCAGCACCGCCCAGATCATTGCGTTTGCGGCGGTGGCAGCGCCTCTGTCGTATGTCGCGGCAGGCGCGGCATTTCCGCTATGGGACGGCGACCTCGCCGCACTGGATCAGCGCGTCGGCTTTGACTGGATGGCGTGGCTTGCCGCGATGAACGCTGCGCCGCTTCTGCATCGAATACTGGCGACTGCGTATGCGAGCTTTACCGTGCAGACGACGGCCGTCGTCGTCTTACTGGCTGCGACAGGGCACGCCCTGCGATTGCGCATCTTCATGCTGAGCTTCGTGCTGACGACGCTTCTGACGATCGGCGTTTCTAGTCTGATGCCGGCGCAGGGAGTTTGGGGTTACTTGCATCTGTCGATAGTTGATTCTCCCGCCATCGTACCGGTGACGCGAGATCTACCCCTTCCCGTATTCTTTGGATTGCGAGACGGGACTTTCCGCCATCTGGTGGCGGAGGGGGCCGAAGGAATCATCAGCTTTCCGAGCTTGCATGCGGCGCTTGGACTTCTGTTCCTGCTGGCGCTTTGGCCGGTCAGATATTTCGGCTGGATCGCCGCGTTGCTCAATGTTGCGATGATTGCGGCGACCCCGGTGGACGGAAGCCATTACTTTTGCGATGTGGCCGCAGGTCTGGCAGTCGCGCTCCTGAGCTGGATCGCGGTTCAGCGTGCTCTCACCGCGGGAGAGCGAATGGAAGCCGGTCGCCAGTTGCATTTGCGCCCGTCTTAGCCCGCACTGCCGGAATTGTGGAGCGCCGGCGATGCCGGTTACTTCACCGCCGCGTCGATCGAGTTGAACTTGCCGCTCAGCAGTGCGCTGCCCGTATTGTTCACGGCCGTGATGATCGCGAGCGCGATGCCGACGGCGATCAGGCAATACTCGATGGCGGTGGCACCATTTTCATCGGCAAGAAATGACCTGATCACAGTCATCGTCAACTCCTGTTCATCCGTCCAACGTAGGCTGGTGCCGTTATCGGAATGGTAAAGTGATTCATTAATTTTTTGTGGGCGCGTCAAAACGCAGGTCGGATGGTCCTCACCTGCGGTTTGTATGGTGTCATCGATTGACTTAAGGTTCCGTCACCCAATTCAGACGCATTTGCCGAGGTCGTCGTCCCGTCTCAGGACGAGATCGGGCGTTCCGGCGCGGCCTTACCGGGGCGTTTCAGCACCGCAGCAAGGCGTCCGGCCAGATAGCTCACCACGCGCGGCTGCGCCCGCGCGGAGCTGCCGGCGAAGCTCTCTTCCTCGGCCGTGTCGTTCACGAGGCCGATGTAGTTCTTTCTGGCGTCCTGCTGCTGCACGAGCCTGCAAACCCCGGGTTCAATCGAGGCGCGACCATGCTGCGCTGAGCGGGAACCGGGGGTTAATTTTGTCTTCCGTAGGATTACGTGCCGCCGCCGCGACCGCAGGCAGGCGCTGAAAGCACTGGCTCGGCTTAACGGATTGTTGAGCCTGTTCTTGAGCGGGCGCCCGGCTCACTCGCGCCGACCGTCCGCATTCAGCGCCCGCAACATTGCGATGCGGGCGAACATCGTCCAGCCGCCGCCGGTTTCGGCCGCGCTGATCAGAGTTTCGATCGCGGTCTGCCAATGGCTCGCGTGCTGGGTATCCTCGGGCAGTCGCATGATGTGATCGGCAGCCTCTTGCAACGTCCGCAGCTTGCGCCCGCCTCGTAACGAAATGGGGTCGTCGAACGCTGTCGACCAGGGCATGTCAGGTCGGCCGGTCGGCGAGGGGAAGCATCACAGCGAGATCGAGAACTGCGATGGCTTCTAGCCGGCCTTCTTCGCTCGCATCGGCGCGCGCACCGGCTTGTCGGCCTTTTTGGGAGCGGCTTTCGCTGCGGCGTCCTTGCCACCCTTGCCGGCGATCGGCAGCAGCATTTCGCGCTGGCCTTCGACGCGCTTCTTCGGCTTCTTGCCCTTGGTGGTGTCCTTGGTGGTGTCCTTGGCCGTCTTCGCCGCGGGGCTTGCGTCCTTCTCGTTCGCGATGCTCTTCTTCAGGGCGTCCATCAGGTTGATGACGTTGCCGCCGGTCTTCGGCGCGGCCTTCGCGGTGATGGGCGCGCCGCTGCGCTTCTTGTTGATGAGATCGATCAGCGCGGTCTCGTAATGGTCCTCGAACAGCTCGGGCTCGAACGCGCCAGACTTCTTCTCGACGATGTGCTTTGCAAGGTCGAGCATGTCCTTGGTCAGCTTCACGTCCTGGATGTCGTCGAAATAGTCCTTCTCGCCGCGGACCTCGTAGGGGTAGCGCAGCAGCGTCCCCATCAGGCCGCTCTCGAGCGGCTCCAGCGCGATGATGTGCTCGCGGTTGGTCAGCACCACGCGGCCGATCGCGACCTTGTCCATGCTGCGGATGGTCTCGCGGATCACCGCAAAGGCGTCGTGGCCGACCTTGCCGTCGGGCACGAGATAATAGGGGCGGATCAGATAGCGGCTGTCGATGTCGGTCTTCGGCACGAACTCGTCGATCTCGATCGTGTGCGTGGAGTCCAGCGCGATCTCGTCGAGCTCGTCCTTGGTGACCTCGATATAGGTGTCGGTGTCGACCTTGTAGCCCTTGACGATGTCCTCGGAGGTCACCTCGTCACCGGTCTCGGCGTCGACCTTGAGGTACTTGATCCGGTGACCGGTCTTGCGGTTGATCTGGTTGAACGAGACCTTCTCGGTATCCGAAGTGGCCGGATAGAGCGCGACCGGGCAGGTCACGAGCGAGAGGCGCAAAAAACCCTTCCAATTGGCACGGGGGGCCATGGGCTACTCCAAACGCAACGGGGACAGAAGACGAAGATACCATCGGGGAACAACGAATCATAGCAAGGCGGATTGCAGAATCTTGCAACTGCGTTAACCGGCCGCCCGGTGCGCGGTTGCAGCCTGATCCCGCCGTAAAAACCGGAACATCATATCCAATCACGCGTTACCACGGGACATCACGTTGCGAGGAGGTCGCGGCCATCCGACGCGACAGCCAGAGATTTGAGGTCACCATGGCAACCACGCGAGACCAACGTCAGATCGTTGAAACTGCGACCGAGGCCCGTCAGGGCGAACCCGGGCCGTCAGTGGCCGCGCTGCTCGCCATCTCGACCGGGCTCGCGATCCTGATCCTTGCCGTCGTCTGGTTCGTGTTCTTCCGGACCTGACCGGCACATCGACCGGACGGTTCGTACCTTCCGACTCGCCGCGTAACGCGGCACATTGCGCCCGCCATGCCCCGTTCGTCCGGTGGCCCGGCGGGCGCAGTGCGTTGGCCGCGAACAGGTCGTATATGACCAAAAAGTAACGCGGCCGGTTCCCGGCGTTCATATTCAGTTCACGCCGGAATTGCTCATCTCTGCTGGTGTTCATGCGGCCTAATTCTGGAGAGAAGCGTGCGCCTGCTCGTCGTTGAGGACGACCCCGATCTCAATCGCCAGCTCACCAAGGCGCTGACCGACGCCGGTTATGTCGTCGATCGCGCCTTCGACGGAGAGGAGGGGCATTATCTCGGTGACAACGAGCCCTACGACGCCGTGGTGCTCGACATCGGCCTGCCGAAGAAGGACGGCATTTCGGTGCTGGAAGCCTGGCGGCGCAACGGCCGCACCATGCCGGTCCTGATCCTCACCGCACGCGACCGCTGGAGCGACAAGGTCCAGGGCTTCGATGCCGGCGCCGACGACTATGTCGCAAAGCCGTTCCACCTGGAGGAGGTGCTGGCACGCATCCGCGCGCTGCTGCGCCGCTCCACCGGCCATGCCCAGAGCGAGCTGAGCTGTGGCCCCGTCACGCTCGACACCAGGACCGGCCGGGTCAGCGTATCTGGCAATCCCATCAAGATGACCTCGCACGAATATCGGCTTCTGGCCTACCTGATGCACCATTCCGGGCGCGTCGTGTCCCGCACCGAACTGGTCGAGCATCTCTACGACCAGGACTTCGACCGCGACTCCAACACCATCGAGGTCTTCGTCGGCCGCATCCGCAAGAAGCTCGACGTCGACATCATCCAGACCGTCCGTGGCCTCGGCTATCTCCTGACCCCGCCGGCCCCCGGCGCTTGAAGCGTGTTGTCTCGAAGTATCTTGTCTGGAAGTATCTTGTCTTGACGGGCGGCCCGGCGCGGGCCTTGGTCGGGTCATGAGTTCCGATGCCATGCCGCCCCGCGCCTCCGGGATCATTCAGATGCCCGCCAGCTCGCTTGCGAACCGCCTGTTCCTGTCGGCGACCGCGTGGCTCGTGGTGATCCTGGCCATAACCGGCGTGGTGCTGTCGTCGGTCTACAAGAACGCCACCGAGCGCGCCTTCGACCGCCGGCTCAATCTCTATCTGCGCACGCTGATCGCCGAGGTCGCCACCCCGGACGAACCGCCGGACCGCCAGTTCCAGTCGCTCGGCGAGCCGCTGTTCGACCTGCCGCTGTCCGGCTGGTATTGGCAGATCACGCGGACCGACACCGAAAAGCCGGAGGTGCGCTCCTCCCGCTCGCTCTGGGACAAGAAGCTGCCGAAGCTGGAAGAGCAGGGCACAGAGCTCACCGCCGCCGGCATCCGGATCGCTTATGTCGACGGTCCCGAGGGACAGAACCTGCGCATGGTGGAGCGGCCGGTCGATCTCGGCGCGGACGGCAAATTTCTCGTCAGCGTCGCCGGTGATGACACCGAGATTTTCGACGAGACGCGCAGTTTCGATTACTATCTCGGCGGCACCTTCACCGCGCTTGGCATCGTGCTGCTGCTGACCACCGTGTTCCAGGTCCGCTTCGGCCTCGCGCCGCTCAAGCGCATCTCGGAATCCATCGCCGACATTCGCTCGGGGCGGGCGGAGCGGCTCGAGGGCGAATTCCCGGTCGAGATCGCGCCGCTGGCGCGCGAGACCAACGCGCTGATTGACGCCAATCGCGAAATCGTCGAGCGCGCACGCACCCATGTCGGCAATCTCGCCCACGCCATCAAGACGCCGCTCTCGGTCATCGTCAACGAGGCCGGCGCGCATGCCATCGATCCGTTCGCGACCAAGGTGATGGAGCAGGCGAACGTGATGCGCGACCAGCTCGCCCATCATCTGGAGCGCGCGCGCATCGCGGCGCGGGTCTCGGTCGTCGGAACAGTGACCGAGGTTGCCCCCGCCATCGAGGCGCTGCGGCGGACCATGGAGAAGATCCACCGCGACCGCGGCATCGTGGTCGAGGCCGAGGCCGATCCGTCGGCGAAATTTCGCGGCGAGCGGCAGGATCTGGAGGAAATGGTCGGCAATCTCGTCGACAACGCCTGCAAATGGGCGGCCTCGCGGGTCTTCATCGAAGTTCTGGTGGAGACGCTGCACCAAGCGGGCGCCGGTCCGCGGCTGCGTATCATCGTCGACGACGACGGCCGCGGCCTGTCGGAGGCCGAGCGCGCCCAGGTCTCGCGACGTGGCCAGCGGCTTGACGAGTCCAAGCCCGGATCGGGGTTGGGGCTGTCGATCGTGACCGACCTCGCCGCGCTCTACGGCGGCAGCCTCTCGCTCGGCGGGGCGCCGACCGGGGGCTTGCGGGCTGAGCTGGTCTTGCCCGGAATATAATCCTTTGTTCCCATGGGCTTATTCGCCGCAATCAACACCCACCCGAAGGGGACTGCTGGGATTCGGAGCCACTTGCTAAACGGCTTCTTAAGTGGGACCTCCTAAGATCGCGCCCGGACGCATCCCATGTCCGCCATTTACCGTGCATTACCCGGGCGCATGAGCCAGACATCGATCGAGCGGCTGAGGGAATATCTCGCGCAGCTCCCGCCGCAGGCGCAGGCGCTGCTGATGCGGGAGTTCGAGCGTGCGCTGGAGCGTGGTCAGGACACGGCTGTGGCGACCCTCGTGCTTGATCAGCTGCGCAAGGTCGTCCGCAAGACCGAAGCCGACGAGGCCCCGCCGCCGCGTACGGACGATCTGTCGCGGCTGCTGTTCCAGGTGCTGGAACCATTCCTCATCGAAGCGGGTACCCCGATCCGGGTCGGGCAGGTCCGCCGTTCCTCGCTGGCTCCGATCTGGCAATGGCTCGGCCGCGACGGTGCTCCAGACAAGCTGAACGAATTCGAGGCGGCGCTGGCGCGCATGCCGGCCGACAGTGGGCAGGTCGAAGCGCTGGCCTCGAAGCTCCAGGCGGTCGCCGCGGAGGCCATCTTCGAGCTGACGGGGCCCGGCGGCGGTGACAAGTCGCGTGCGCTCGCCCGCGTTGGGCCCCCCAACGTGATCGAGGACCTCTATTCGATCGGGGCGGTGCTCGCGGTTCGCGAGGCCGTCGCCACCTTGAACGAGAAGCTGCCGCGCGCCCTGCGCGCCTTCGGCGATGCGCAGATCGTCTCGGTGACTTCAGCGCTCAACACTCCCGTCCTTCAGACGCCGCAGATGCTGCCCTTCGCGCTGTCGATCGTCATGCAGCGGATGACCGCGCCGTGGCAGATCATCCGCCTCGCCATCAAGATTGCCGCCTCCGACGACGAGATCCGCGTCGCGGCAACGCCCTATGGCGTCGCCGTCACGATCGCGCTGCATGATCTGTCCTGTGTCGCCGCGATCCTGCGCATGGACATCAAGCGCAGCCGTTTCGAGAACGTGGCCGGCAATCTCAAGACGCTGCACGACGGCGTACGCGGTCTGCGCACCGAGCTCGACCTCCGCAACGATTCCGCCTGGGGCAAGCAGTTGACCTCGATCCGGGCCAACATTTCCAACGCGCTGCAATCCGAGATCGACAGCGTTCCCGGCCGCGTCCGCCGCATCCTGCGCCAGCGCGCCGAGAAGGACATTCCGCCGGGCGCGCGGATCGACAGCACCGAGGTCGAGGAAACCGTGGCGCTGATCGATTTCGTCGCGACCTGCCGCAATTATGCGAGCGAGCTTGCGATCAACGAGGTGACACTGCGCACCTATTCCGACCTCCAGCAATATGTCGAGCGTTCGACCGAGCAGCTGGTGCAGTCGCTGCGCGGGGCCGATCACAAGGTTCGCACCTATCGGCAGCAGCAGGTGCAGGCTGCGATCCGTTTCTGCCAGGTGCTGTTCGGCGATGATTATGCCTCGCTGATGAGCCGCGCCGCGGAGAACGCGGCCACGGGCGAGCGTAAATCGTCGCGCGCGAGCTGATCCGGGCGTATCTTTCGGTGATCACAATTTGAGGTTGACGGTGCCGGCGACGGGCCCTACGGTCGCTGTGCAAGTTTTTGGAATTTCTATCTGTGGGCGCATGAAATCCCTTATCAGCTCTATCGAAATCGAGAATCGCGTCATCGTTGCCAAGTATCAAAGATTGATGGTCGGCGCGAAGGTAGTGCTGGTCGAGAAGGCAAGCGGTCGGCAGCTGCCTGAGACCCTCACCAGGGTTGCATCGCCGGTTCCCGTCGGGGCGTTGCGCATCAGATTGCCCGACGCCATCGAGCCGGGAACATACTTCCTGAAGGCCTTCAATGGGCACGGCGAGGATGCCGCTCAAAGCGTGGACTTCGAGATCGGCTAAGCCGTTGGATTCTCACCGTTTCGGGACTGTGCGCGGTCGCGGCAAATTGACAATTGTCAATTGCCGCATCGTCCGGCCGTGGTGTAAAGCCACGGGTGGGCGCGGCTCGCGCGCTGCCGGAAGCTTGCCAGATGACGCTATGGTTCGTGTTCGCGCTGATGACGGTCGCGGCGATTTTCGCCGTGCTTCTGCCGCTCGGCCGTAGCGGACGCGCGCAAAATCAGGGCAGCGAGGTCGTGGTCTACAAGGACCAACTGGCCGAGATCGACCGTGATGTTGCCGCGGGGCTGATCGGAGCGCCCGAGGCCGAAGCCGCGCGCGTCGAGGTTAGCCGCAGGCTGCTCGCCGCGGCCGACAGTGAGCCCGCACTAGCGCCGAAATCCAACCTCAAATGGCGCCGCGCGGCGGCCGTGCTGGCGCTTGCCGGCCTGCCGTTGGTTGCGATCGGCGTCTACATGCCGCTCGGCTCGCCCAGGCTTCAGGATTTTCCGCTGGCACAGCGGGAGCGCGGATCCGGGTCCGGAATGGCGCAGTCGCTTGAGAATCTGGTCGTGCAGGTCGAGCAACATCTGGAAAAGAATCCGACAGACGGGCGTGGCTGGAACGTGATCGCGCCCGTGCTGGAGCGGCTTGGTCGCTTCGACGACGCGGTGCGCGCCTATCGCAACTCGCTCACCTACAATGGCGAGAGCGCGGAGCGCCGGTCCGATCTCGGCGAAGCGATGTCGGCCGCGGCCGGTGGCGTCGTGACCGCCGAAGCCAAGACCGAGTTCGAGCGCGCGCGCGCGCTTAGCGCCGGACGATCCCAAAGCGAACTATTTCCTCGGTCTCGCCGCCGAGCAGGACGGCCGCAAGGACGATGCCGCCAATATCTGGCGCGCACTGCTGGCGAAAGCGCCCGCGGATGCGCCGTGGCGCCCACTCGTGCAGACCTCGCTCGCGCGGGTCGGCGGCGGTGGCGCGACGATGCCGGCGCTGTCGGATGAGACCCTTGCAGCTTCCAAGGACATGAAGGAGGGTGATCGCAACGCCATGGTTCGCGGTATGGTCGAACGGCTCGCCACGCGCCTCAGGCAGAACGGCGACGACGTCGAGGGTTGGCTGCGGCTGGTGCGCGCCTATCTCGTGATGGGCGACCGCGACAAGGCGGTGGGCGCATCAACCGATGCCCGCCAGGCGGTTGCCAACGATACAGCGCGGCTGCGCCAGCTCAATGAAGGCCTCAAGACACTCGGGCTCGACGGATGACGACGTCAGGGCGAGACGAGCAGGGAACGGATACGCCATGACGCGCAAGCAGCGACGTATGACCATCATCGGCGGCTCGCTCGCCGTGCTCGCGCTCGCGGCCGCGCTGGTGCTCAACGCATTGCGCGACTCCATCGTGTTCTTCTCGACGCCGACCATGGTCGCCGAAAAGCACGTCGCGCCCGGCAAGCGGTTTCGCCTCGGCGGCCTGGTGCAGCCCGGCTCGCTCCAGCGCGGCGACAATCTCGCAGTGACCTTCGAGGTCGCCGACGGCGGCGCCAAGCTTCCGGTCGCCTTCAAGGGCATTTTGCCCGACCTGTTCCGCGAAGGGCAGGGCGTCGTCGCCGAAGGCGCGCTCGACGCCGATGGCGTGTTCAAGGCCGACACCGTGCTCGCCAAGCACGACGAGACCTACATGCCCAAGGACGTCGCCGATGCCCTGAAGAAGCAGGGGCACTGGAAGGATGATTATGACGCCAAGGCTTCTGATAGCGTAAAGCCTGCGGCTACGACGGCGCAGGGAAACTCGCAGGGAGCTGTGCGGTGATTGCGGAAGCCGGACATTACGCGCTGGTGCTGGCGCTCGGACTGGCACTGATCCAGTCCATCGTGCCCCTGATCGGCGCTCGCCTGCGCGATGATGCGCTGATGAATGTGGCGCGCTCCACCGCGCTGGCGCAGCTTCTGTTCGTCGGTGCGTCATTCATCGCGCTGGTGATGCTGCACGTGGACTCGGACTTCTCCGTCGTCAACGTCTACGAGAATTCCCATTCCATGAAGCCGCTGCTCTACAAGATCACCGGCGTGTGGGGAAACCATGAAGGCTCGATGCTCTTGTGGGTGTCGATCCTCGCGCTGTTCGGCGGATTGGTCGCAGCCTTCGGCAACAATCTGCCGCTATCGCTGCGCGCGCATGTGCTGGCCGTGCAGGCGTGGATCGCCAGCGCCTTCTATCTATTCATCCTGGTGACCTCGAACCCGTTTCTGCGCATCGCCAATCCGCCGATCGAGGGACGCGATCTCAATCCGGTACTTCAGGACATCGGTCTCGCCGTGCATCCGCCGATGCTCTATCTCGGCTATGTCGGCTTCTCGATCTCGTTCTCCTTCGCTGTCGCAGCGCTGCTGGAGGGACGGATCGACGCCGCCTGGGCGCGCTGGGTGCGGCCGTGGACGCTGGTCGCCTGGATCTTCCTGACGCTCGGCATCGCCATGGGCTCGTACTGGGCTTATTACGAACTGGGCTGGGGCGGCTGGTGGTTTTGGGACCCGGTCGAGAACGCCTCGCTGATGCCGTGGCTTGCCGGCACCGCGCTGCTGCATTCGGCTCTGGTGATGGAGAAGCGCAATGCGCTGAAGGTCTGGACCATCCTCTTGTCGATCCTGACCTTCTCGCTGTCGCTGCTCGGCACCTTCCTGGTGCGCTCGGGCGTCATCACCTCGGTGCATGCCTTTGCGACCGATCCAACCCGCGGCGTGTTCATTCTGCTGATCCTCTGCCTGTTCATCGGCGGCAGCCTGTCGCTGTTTGCGGGGCGCGCGACGTCGTTGAAGCAGGGCGGCCTGTTTGCGCCGATCTCGCGCGAGGGCGCGCTGGTACTGAACAATCTGCTGCTCACGGTCGCCTGCGCGGTGGTGCTGTTCGGCACGCTCTATCCGCTGGCGATGGAGATGCTCGCCGATTTCAAGATGTCGGTCGGTGCTCCCTTCTACAACCTCACCTTTGCTCCGCTGTTCACGCTGCTGCTGCTCGCCGTGCCGTTCGGGCCGATGCTGGCGTGGAAACGCGGCGATCTGCTCGGCGTGACGCAACGGCTGCTCGCGGCCGGCGTTGCCGGGCTCGTCGCCGTAGCCATGGTCTGGGGCTGGGCGCGCGGCGGCAGCGCGCTGGCGCCATTGGCAATCGGACTTGGCGTCTTCGTCATTGCCGGTGCCGCGACGGATCTGGCCGAACGAACCGGCTTGTTTCGCCTGCCGTTCGCGACGACGCTGCATCGTGCCCGGGGTCTGCCGCGCTCGGCCTGGGGCTCGATGTTCGCGCATGCTGGCCTCGGCGTCGCGTTGATCGGAATCGTCTGCGAGACCACCTGGAACAGCGAATATATCGCGACCATGAAGCAGAACGACGTCGCCCATGTCGCCGGCTATGACGTCAAGCTGGACGGCCTGTTTCAGCGTCAAGGGCCGAACTTCCACGAGATGATCGCCGAATTCAACGTCAGCCGTGACGGCGAGAAAATCAGCGTCATGACGCCGTCCAAGCGCAGCTTCACCACCCGCGGCTCGTCGACCACTGAGGCCGCGCTGCTGACGCGTGGCGCAAACCAGCTCTACGTCTCTCTCGGAGACGCCAACGCCGAGGGCGCCATCGCCGTGCGCATCTATCACAAGCCGTTGGTGCTATTGATCTGGTGGGGACCGGTGCTAATGGCGTTCGGCGGCATGCTGTCGCTGTCCGACCGGCGCCTGCGGGTCGGCGCGCCAAGCCCGGCGCGGGCCAAGCAGCGCCTGCAGCCGGCGGAGTGATCCGATGCGCCGGATGATGGTTGCGTTCGTCGCCCTGATGCTGCTGGCCTTGCCTGCGGCGCACGCCGTGCAGCCCGACGAGATCATGCCGGATCCTGCGAAGGAGTCGCGCGCGCGCGACTTGTCGCGCGAGCTGCGCTGCATGGTCTGTCAGAACCAGTCGATCGACGATTCCGATGCGCCGCTCGCGCGCGATTTGCGGCTCCTGGTGCGCGAGCGCATCGCCGCCGGTGACAGCAATTCGCAAGTGCTCGATTTTTTGGTCGCGCGCTACGGCGAGTTCGTGCTGCTCAAGCCGCGCTTCGAGCGCAACACCATGCTGTTGTGGCTGCTCGCGCCGCTGCTGCTGATGGGCGGCGGCCTGGCGCTGTGGCTGCAAATCCGCCGGCGCTCGCGAAGCGGTGCAGACGTGCCAGCTCCGCCGCTCACGCCCGATGAGGAAGCGCGGCTGGCCGCATTGATGTCGGACGAAGCTTCATCGCCCTAGTTGCGTCGCTTCGCGCGTCAAGCCGACACTCCGAAGCCGGAACCTCGTTAAGTTCCTACGGGATCACAACTTTCGTCCTGCGATGAACTGCCGCATTCGCATTGCCGTTCATTACAAAAGTTTAACCCCGCCGCCAGCGCACGGTAAGGCGGGAGCCCCCATCTTCAGCTCCGTAAGGTGCAGCCATCAGGCACCAAATGGATTTCAAGGCCCTGGAGATCTCTGCATGACCGACCGTCCTGACCTCTCGAACCTTCCGTCCTACCGGCAGCCCCGCCGGTCGGTTTTCTCGGCCCGCAAGATCGCGCTGATGGCCTCGGTCGTCGCCGGGCTCAGTGCCGCCGTCTACGGCTTTGGCCCGTCGACCTCGTCAGCCGACCTGTTCTCGACCCCGGCGCATGCGCAGGTCAACAACGAGGTCCGCAAGGTCGAGCGTCCGATCGGCTTCGCCGACGTCGTCGAGCGCGTGAAGCCGTCAGTGATCTCGGTGAAAGTCAACATCAAGGAAAAGACCGCGAGCAATGATGACGGCGATGACGCGCAGTCGCCGTTCCAGCCGGGCTCGCCGATGGAGCGCTTCTTCCGCCGCTTCGGCGGTCCGGACGGTTTCCCGGGCCAGAAGGGGGGCGGCCGTGGCCGCGTCGTGCAGGGCCAGGGTTCCGGCTTCTTCATCTCGGCCGACGGTTTCGCCGTGACCAACAACCACGTGGTGGACGGCGCCGACAAGGTCGAGGTCACGACCGACGACGGCAAGACCTACACCGCCAAGGTGATCGGCACCGATCAGCGCACTGATCTCGCCTTGATCAAGGTCGAGGGCAGCTCGAACTTCCCGTTCGCCAAGCTTGCCGACGGCAAGCCGCGGATCGGCGACTGGGTGCTCGCGGTCGGCAATCCGTTCGGCCTCGGCGGCACCGTGACCGCGGGCATCGTTTCGGCCAGCGGCCGCGACATCGGCAACGGCCCCTATGACGATTTCATCCAGATCGACGCGCCCGTGAACAAGGGCAATTCCGGCGGTCCGGCTTTCGACACCAACGGTGAGGTGATGGGCGTCAACACCGCGATCTACTCGCCCTCCGGCGGCAGTGTCGGCATTGCGTTCTCGATCCCCGCGAGCACCGTGAAGAGCGTGGTGGCGCAGCTCAAGGACAAGGGCTCGGTCAGCCGCGGCTGGATTGGCGTGCAGATTCAGCCTGTCACCTCCGACATCGCCGACAGCCTCGGCATGAAGAAGGCCGAAGGTGCGCTGGTTGCCGAGCCGCAGGCGAATGGCCCGGCGGCCAAGGCCGGCATCGAGTCCGGTGACGTGATCACGTCAGTCAACGGCGAATCGGTCAAGGACGCCCGCGAGCTCGCCCGCACCATTGGCGGTTTGGCGCCCGGCGCGACCGTGAAGCTCAACGTGCTGCACAAGGGCCAGGACAAGGTCGTGAACCTGACCCTCGGCCAGTTGCCGAACACGGTCGAGGCCAAAGCCGACACCGACAAGGACACCGGCAAGGGCGCGAGCCGCGGCACCGACGTGCCCAAGCTCGGGATGACCGTCGCGCCCGCCGATTCTGTGGCCGGCGCCGGCAAGGAGGGCGTCGTGATCACCGAAGTCGATCCGAAGAGCGCCGCAGCCGAACGCGGCTTCAAGGAAGGCGACGTGATTCTCGAAGTCGGCGGCAAGAGCGTGAGCACTGCCGGCGAGGTCCGCGACGCCATCACCACGGCGCGGACCGACAACAAGAACAGCGTCCTGATGCGGGTCAAGAGCGGCGGCCAGTCGCGCTTCGTCGCCGTGCCCATCGCCAAAGGTTAACCAAGGGTTAACCAAGGGCTAACCAAGGGCCAGGCCTCAGGAGGCCCACGAGATGAAGGGTGTCGCCGGCATCAGTCGCCCCCGCCGACGGCGTCCTTCGGGGAAGCAGCGCAACGTTTGCTTCCCCTGTCTACCTTCCGGTGGAATTACGCCCCCCTCCGTCGGAAGGCCTAGGGCGGTGAGGTCCCCCCAGCTTCACCGCCCGCCTTTTTCTCGTTGCCAGAGTCTCTCACACTCGGCTTGCATGCGATTGCCGCTCGCGCCATGTTTAGAGAAGGTTCCCTCCCTTGACCGTCGCCGAACGCACGATGCGCCTCCTCATCATTGAAGACGACCGCGAATCCGCCGACTATCTCGTGAAGGCGTTTCGCGAGGTCGGGCACATTGCCGATCACGCCGCCGACGGCGAGGAAGGCCTCGCCATGGCCGAGAACGGCGATTACGACGTGCTGGTGGTCGACCGCATGCTGCCCAAGCGCGACGGCCTGTCGCTGATCGGCGCGCTCCGCGACAACGACGATTCGACGCCGGTGCTGATTCTCTCCGCGCTTGGACAGGTCGACGACCGCATCAAGGGCTTGCGCGCCGGCGGCGACGACTATCTGCCAAAACCCTATTCCTTTGCCGAGCTCCTGGCCCGGGTCGAGGTGCTGTCACGCCGCCGCGGCGGTCCGGCCGAGGACACGCTGTACCGGGTCGGCGATCTCGAGCTCGACCGGCTCTCCCATCGCGTCGCTCGCGGCAAGGATGAGCTGACGCTCCAGCCGCGTGAATTCCGCCTGCTCGAATACCTTATGAAGCATGCGGGCCAGGTGGTGACCCGCACCATGCTCTTGGAGAACGTCTGGGACTATCATTTCGATCCGCAGACCAACGTGATCGACGTGCACATCTCGCGGTTGCGCTCCAAGATCGACAAGGGTTTTGAGCGGCCGCTGCTGCACACGATCCGCGGCGCCGGGTACATGATCCGTGACGGCATTCGGTAAACTCGTCCGCACCACGGCATTCCGGCTGACGCTGGTCTATTTGCTGCTGTTCGCGATGTTCGCGGCCTCGCTGCTTGCCTATTTCGCCTGGAATACACGGCGGCTGATCACCGAGGAGATCACACAGACGGTCAATGCCGAGACGTCGGAGATCAACGAGATCTACGGCCGCCGCGGCTTGCGCGGTCTCGTCCTTGCCATTGAGTACCGGGCGTTGCGGCCGGGCGCCAACCTCTATCTGGTGACGACGCCGACCGGCCAGTCGATCGCCGGCAATGTCGGCTCGCTCGCGCCCGGCGTGATGGCGACGCGCGGCTGGTCCGAGACCGCCTACCGGCGGATCGAGGACACCGATGATCGCGACCATCTTGCGCTGGTTCGCGTCACCGAACTGGAAAACGGCTTCCGGCTTCTGATCGGACGCGATCTCGCCGAGCGGCGACGGCTGTTCGGCATCGTGGCGAAGGCCGCGCAATGGTCGATCCTGATCGTCGTGGTGCTCGGCCTTGGCGGCGGCATCTTCGTGGCGCGCCGAGTGCTCACGCGCATCGATGCGATGAGCGGCACCGCCCATCGCATCATGACCGGTGATCTCAGCGAACGCCTGCCGGTGGGACGCAGCGGTGACGAACTCGACCGCCTCGCCGAAAACCTCAACGCCATGCTGGAGCGGATCGAGGCGCTGATGGCGGGACTGAAGGAGGTTTCCGACAACATCGCCCACGATCTCAAGACGCCGCTGACGCGCTTGCGCAACCGCGCCGAGGAGGCGCTGGCGAAATCGGGCGGCGAGGCCGATTACCGCGCCGCCCTGGAACGGACCATCGAGGAATCCGACGGCCTGATCCGCACTTTCAACGCGCTGCTGATGATCGCGCGTGCCGAGTCCGGACAGGCGCGCGGCAACATGGATGATTTCGACGCCGCCGACGTCGCGGGCGGCATCCACGAGCTCTACGAGCCGCTGGCCGAAGACGACGGCATGATCTTGAAGGTCAGCTGCGAGCCGACGCCGGTTCACGCCAACCGCGAATTGATCAGCCAGGCGCTCGCCAATCTTGTCGAGAATGCGATCAAATACGGCAAACCGATCGCGCAATCGGCTGGAACCGTGGTCAGCATGGACAGCCGGCAGATCACGATCGAGTCCAGGCGCGAGGGCGATCAGGTGCTGCTCAGCGTCACCGATCGCGGTCCCGGCATCCCCGAAGCCGACCGCAAGCACGTCGTGGAACGATTTGTGCGGCTGGAAGCGAGCCGTACGCTGCCCGGATCCGGGCTCGGCCTCAGTCTCGCCTCGGCGGTTGCGACATTGCATGGCGGTGAGTTGAGGTTGGGTGACGCCCAGCCCGGGCTTGTCGCCACGCTGGTGCTGCCGGCGCGCGCGGGGGCCGGCGACAGGGTTGCTCCGTCAATGCAGGATGTGCCACAGAAGGTGGCATGAACCATTCCGCGCCGGGAAACGCGGACAAGCATGGTGAGAGCCTGGCCGCACGCTTCGCGGAGGCTCCCCATATTGCCGCTTCCGTCACCGACCAAGGACGTTTTGAAAGCTGGCTGGCCGAGCTCGAGCCCGCGCAATCCGCCCGTCTTGAAGCGCTGCTGGCTCATCCCTTCGCGCGGGACGTCCTGTCCGGCATCACGGAATTCTCGCCTTATCTGTTCGAACTGGCGCGTTCCGATCCCTTGCGCCTGATCCGGCTGCTGGAATGCGATCCGGATGCGCATCTCGCCACGCTGATCGCGGAGGCGAGCGGTGCGGTGCTCGCGGCATCCGACGAGGCCGAGGTGATGCGGCTGCTTCGCCGCATGAAGGCGGAGGCCGCGCTCCTGACCGCGCTGTGCGACATCGGCGGCGTCTGGCCGGTGATGCGGGTGACCGCAGCGCTCACCGATGTCGCGGTGTCCTCGGTGCAGGCGGCGCTTCAGTACCTGCTGCGGCAGGAAGCCGCACGCGGCAAGCTCTTGCCGCCCAATCCCGAGGCGCCCGAGGAAGGCTGCGGGCTGATCGTGCTTGCGATGGGCAAGATGGGCGCTGGCGAGCTGAACTATTCCAGCGACATCGATCTGATCGTGTTCTTCGATCCCGACAATACGACGCTGGCAGCGGATATCGAACCCCAGCCATTCTTCGTGAGGGTGACGCAGGGGATGGCACGCATTCTCCAGCAGCGCACCTATGACGGCTATGTCTTCCGCGTCGATCTGCGCCTGCGTCCCGATCCATCCTCGACGCAGGTGGCGATTTCGCGCGACGCCGCGCTGAACTATTACGAGCGGGAAGGGCGCACCTGGGAGCGCGCCGCGATGATCAAGGCGCGACCCTGCGCCGGCGATCCCAAAGCGGGCGAAGCGCTGCTCGCGGAGATCGCGCCCTTCGTCTGGCGCAAGCATCTCGATTTCGCCGCGCTTGCCGACGTTCACGACATGAAGCGGCAGATGCAGACCTATCGCGGCCAGAGCGAGGTCGCGGTCGAAGGGCATAACGTGAAGGTCGGGCGCGGCGGAATCCGCGAGATCGAGTTCTTCGCCCAGACCCAGCAATTGATCGCCGGCGGCCGTCATCCCGAGCTGCGCGTGCGGCCGACGCTCGCCGCGCTCAATATTCTCGCTTCCAGCAACTGGATCACGTTCGCAGCGCGCGACGAACTGGCCACTGCATACGAATTCCTTCGCCGGGTCGAGCATCGGCTCCAGATGATCGCCGACGAGCAGACCCATACGCTGCCCGAGGACAAGGAGGCGGTCGAGCGTTTCGCCTGGTTCTTCGGCTATCCGGATCGCGAGGCCTTTGCCGGCGACCTCTTGCGCCAGCTCGAGATCGTCCAGGGTCACTACGAAAAACTGTTCGAGGGCGACGATCCGACCGGCACGGCCAGGCTGCCGGCACTCGACTACAGTGTGGGTCCCGACGATCCGCGGCTGCTTCAGCAGTTGGCGGCGCTCGGCTTCAAGAAGCCCGCCGCGGTTGCGCAGACCGTGCGTGACTGGATCACCGGCGACTACCGCGTGTTTCGCAATGAGGCGACGCGAAACGCCTTCGTCGAATTCGTGCCGGCCCTGATCGACGGTCTCGCTCATGCCGAAGAGCCGGATCGGGCGGTCGTGGCGTTCGATCAATTCCTTGGGGCGCTCCAGCGCGGCGGCCGGCTGATCACGCTGCTCGGCCAGAACCGCGATCTCGTCGCGCTGGTGGCGCTGGTGCTGGGTGCGGCTCCGCGGCTCGGCGAGATGCTGGCACGGCAGCCGCAGCTCATGGACGGCCTGATCGATCCGCGCTTCTTCGGCGCCATGCCCGACAGGCAGGAATTGTCGGGGCGGCTCGCGACGACGGTGCAGGATGCCGGCTCATACGAAGAGTTCCTCGACCGCCTGCGCCTGTTCGGGCAGGAGAGCCTGTTCCTGATCGGCACGCGCATCCTGTCCGGCACGGTCTCGGCGCAGCAGGCGAGCACCGCCTTTGCCGACGTCGCCGAGGGCATCGTCCACACCGTGCACGGCCTTGTCGCCGACCGCTTTGCCGCCCAGCACGGCCGGATCAAGGGGCAAGAGACCGCGATGATCGCGATGGGCCGGCTCGGCAGCCGAGAGATGACGGCCTCGTCCGATCTCGACCTGATCCTGCTCTACGATTTCGACAGCGACAACCCGGACTCCGACGGTGCGAAGTCACTGCAAGGTGCACACTACTTCGCCCGCTTCACCCAGCGCCTGATCAGCGCCTTCACGACGCGTACCAATTACGGCGTGCTCTACGAGATCGACATGCGGCTGCGCCCCTCGGGGCGTGCCGGCCCTGTGGCGTCGAGCCTCGTCTCCTTCGCGGACTACCAGACCAACGAGGCCTGGACCTGGGAGCACATGGCGCTGACGCGCGCGCGCGTCGTGTCGGCTTCGCCCGCATTTCGGGAACGGATCGAGCACGTCATCCGCGATGTCCTGACCCGCCGCCGCGATCCCGGAATCACCGCCAACGACGTCGCCGACATGCGGCGCGCGATCGCGCAGGAGAAGGGCGAGACCGACCATTGGGATCTCAAATACGCCGCCGGCGGCATGGTCGACATCGACTTCATCGCGCAATATCTCCAGCTCGTGCATGCTCACGAGACACCGGAGATTCTCGACGTCGGCACTATGCAGGTGCTGGAAAATGCATGTCGGCTCGGCGTGCTCGCACAATCGGAGACCGAGATACTGCGCGCCGCAGCGCGGCTCTATCACGACCTGACGCAGATCCTGCGGCTCTGCGTCAGCGACCGCTTCAAGCCGGAAACAGCCGGCACCGACCTCCTGCGCGTGATGGCACGCGCCGGCGACGCGCCGGATTTCTCCTCGCTGGAGGCGCGCGTGAAGGAGACGCAGAGCGAGGTGCGCCGTGTCTTCAGGGCGCTGCTGGAAGGGACGTCGCCGGCTTCAGCGAGGTGAGCGCCTCGCGCACGTTCGGCTCCAAGCCAACGCCGCCGGCATCGAGATGGGCGAAGATCGCGCGCTTCATCCGCGGATCCCAGAACTTCTTGATATGATCGGCGATCCCCGGCACGGCCTTGTCGTGGCCCTGGCTCCGGAAGAACGTGCCGATCTGGTTGGCCATGTAGATCAGGCGGTCAGGCGACATCGGCAATCTCCGTGGCATGACGCGCGATAACCCGGCCGCCATGCGAAAACACTTCGAACCCGTCCTGGCGGGCAATGGCAATCAACGTGATGCCGGCGGCCTCCGCGGTGCGCACCGCGAGCGCGGTCGGCGCAGAGACGGCGACCATCACCGGCGCGCCGATGGCGGCGGTCTTCTGCACCATCTCGACCGAGACGCGGCTGGTCAGCAGCACGATGCCGCCGCTTGCGGTCGTGCGGCTGCGCGCCAGTGAACCAGCGAGCTTGTCGAGCGCGTTGTGGCGGCCGACATCCTCTCGCAGCGCGACGATGCCGCCGGCAGGCGACCAGAACGCGGCGGCGTGAACGGCGCGGGTCTGCAAATTGATCGATTGCAGCGGTGCGACGGTCTGCATCGCCGCCATGACCTGTTCGGGCGTAAACGTCTGTCCCTGCGGCACGACCGCCGCAGGCCGCACGGCTTCGGCAATTGAATCGATGCCGCAAATGCCGCAGCCGGTCGGGCCGGCGATGTGGCGGCGGCGCTCGCCGATGCGCGCGGCATCTTCCGAGGCCAGCCACATGCGCAGCTCGATGCCGTCGTCGAGGCGGACCATTTCGAGCGACTTGATGTCGTCGACCGATTTGATGATGCCTTCATCGAGGCTGAAGCCGACCGCAAAATCTTCCAGGTTCTGCGGCGTCCCCATCATGACGGCATAGGTGCCGCCATTGTAGGTCAGCGCCAGCGGCGTCTCCTCCGGGATCAGCCGTGTCCCCTCGGACGCGATACCGTCGCGCCAGATCTCGCGGTCGATGGCCTGGACCGGCACGTGCATGCCGCTACTCCGCCGCCTCGGCCGGCGCGATACGGCGGGAGTGCCGTGCCTGCGCGTCGTAGGCCTTCTGCCAGTCGGACGGGCCGTTCGACGGCGAGATCTGCACCGCCGTGACCTTGTATTCGGGGCAGTTGGTCGCCCAGTCCGAATAGTCGGTCGTGATGACGTTGGCCTGCGTGTCCGGATGGTGGAACGTGGTGTAGACGACGCCCGGCGCGACGCGATCGGTGATCTCCGCACGCAGCGTGGTCTCGCCGGCACGGCTCTTCAGCCGCACCCAGTCGCCGTCGCGCACGCCGCGCTGCTCGGCATCGTGCGGATGGATCTCCAGCCGGTCCTCGGCATGCCAGACCACGTTCTCGGTGCGCCGGGTCTGCGCGCCGACATTGTACTGGCTGAGGATGCGGCCCGTGGTGAGCAGCAGCGGATAGCGCGGGCCGGTGCGCTCGTCGGTCGCGATATATTCGGTGACGACGAACTTGCCCTTGCCGCGGACGAAGCCGTCGATATGCATCACCGGCGTGCCCTCGGGCGCCTCCTCGTTGCAGGGCCACTGCACCGAGCCGAGCTCGTCGAGCTTGGCGTAGGAGACGCCGGCGAAGGTCGGGGTCAGCGCGGCGATCTCGTCCATGATCTCGGATGGGTGGCTGTAGTTCATCTCGAAGCCCATGGCCTTGGCAAGGCCGATGGTGACCTCCCAGTCGGCGAAGCCGTTCTTCGGCGTCATCACCTTGCGAACGCGCTGGATGCGGCGCTCGGCGTTGGTGAAGGTGCCGTCCTTTTCGAGGAAGCTCGAGCCGGGCAGGAACACATGGGCGTAGTTCGCGGTCTCGTTCAGGAAGAGGTCGTGGACGATGACGCATTCCATCGCCGACAGTGCGGCCACCACGTGCTTGGTGTTGGGATCGGATTGCAGGATGTCTTCGCCCTGCACGTAGATGCCCATGAACGTGCCTTCGACCGCGGCGTCGAACATGTTGGGGATGCGCAGGCCGGGCTCGGGATTGAGCTTGACGTTCCACAGCGCCTCGAACTGCTCGCGCACGGCATCGCCCGCGATGTGACGATAGCCCGGCAGCTCGTGCGGGAACGAGCCCATGTCGCAGGAGCCCTGCACGTTGTTCTGGCCGCGCAGCGGGTTCACGCCGACGCCGGAGCGGCCGATATTGCCCGTGACCATCGCGAGGTTGGCGATCGCGATCACAGTCGTGGAGCCCTGGCTGTGCTCGGTGACGCCGAGACCGTAATAGATCGCGCCGTTGCCGCTGGTGGCGTAGATGCGGGCCGCTTCGCGCAGTTCCTTGGGATTGACGCCGGTGAGGATGGCGGTGGCCTCCGGACTGTTGTTAGTCTGGGAGACGAAAGCCGCCCACTCCTCGAACTCGCTCCAGTCGCAACGCTCGCGCACGAAGGCTTCGTTGGCGAGGCCTTCGGTCACGATCACATGCGCCAGCGCCGTCATCACGGCAACGTTGGTGCCGGGCATCAGTGGCAGGTGCAGCGCCTTCACATGCGGCGATTCCACCATCTCGGTGCGGCGCGGATCGATCACGATCAGCTTGGCGCCCTGGCGCAGCCGCTTCTTCAGGCGCGAGGCGAAGACAGGATGGGCCGAAGCTGGGTTGGCGCCGATGATGACCACGACGTCTGTGTCTTCGACCGAGTCGAAATCCTGCGTGCCGGCAGACGTACCGAACGTGGTGGAGAGGCCGTAGCCGGTCGGGGAGTGGCAGACGCGGGCACAGGTGTCGACATTGTTGTTGCCGAAGCCGGCGCGGATCAGCTTCTGCACCAGATAGGTTTTCTTCATTGGTGCAGCGGGATGAGGTGATGCCGCCGATGGCGTCGCGACCGTACGTCTTCTGGATGCCGCGCATCCTGTCGGCGGCAAACGAGAATGCCTCGTCCCACGACACTTCGCGCCATGGATCCTCGATCCGCTCGCGGATCATCGGCTTGAGGATGCGTTCCTTGTGGTTGGTGTAACCCCAGGCGAAGCGGCCCTTGACGCAGGAATGGCCGCGATTGGCCTTGCCGTCCTTGTACGGCATCATGCGAACGACTTCCTCGCCGCGCATTTCGGCCTTGAAGGTGCAGCCCACGCCGCAATAGGCGCAGGTGGTGACGACGGAGTGTTCGGGCTGGCCGATCTCGATCACGGATTTCTCGGTCAGCGTCGCGGTCGGGCAGGCCTGCACGCAGGCGCCGCAGGAGACGCATTCGGAGCCGAGGAAGCTCTCGCTCATGCCGGGCGAGACGCGGCTGTCGAAGCCGCGGCCGGAGATCGTCAGAGCGAAGGTGCCCTGCACCTCCTCGCAGGCGCGGACGCAGCGCGAGCAGACGATGCACTTGGAGGGATCATAGGTGAAGTACGGATTCGACTCGTCCTTCGGCATCCAGGCGGCGTTGATCTCGCCATTGGATTTGGCAAAGACGTGGTTCTCGCCCTCATAGCCGTAGCGCACGTCGCGCAGGCCGACGGCACCGGCCATATCCTGCAACTCGCAGTCGCCGTTGGCGCCGCAGGTGAGGCAGTCGAGCGGATGGTCGGAGATGTAGAGCTCCATCACGCCCTTGCGCAGCTTCTTCAGCCGTTCGCTCTGGGTGTGCACGACGAGGCCGGGCATGACGGGCGTGGTGCAGGAGGCCGGCGTGCCGGCGCGGCCCTCGATCTCGACGACGCAGAGGCGGCAGGAGCCGAACGCATCGACCATGTCGGTCGCGCAGAGTTTTGGGATCTGGTGGCCCGCATCCATCGCGGCCCGCATGATCGAGGTGCCCTCGGGCACCGTGACCTGGTTGCCGTCGATGGTCAGCGTCACCATCGTTTCCGATTTCGAGCGCGGCGTGCCGAAGTCGATTTCTTCGATCAGAGACATTGTCGCTCTCCTATTCCGCGGCCTGAAGCGTGGTCGGGGCCGGGATAAAATCTTCCCGGAAGTGCTTCAATGCGCTGAGCACAGGGTAGGGTGTGAAGCCGCCGAGTGCGCAGAGCGAGCCGAATTTCATGGTGTTGCAGAGGTCTTCGACGAGCGCCAGATTCTCGCTCACGCGCTCGCCGCGCATGATCTTCTCGATAGTCTCGACGCCGCGGGTCGAACCGATCCGGCACGGTGTGCACTTGCCGCAGGATTCGATGGCGCAGAATTCCATCGCGAAGCGCGCCTGCTTGCGCATGTCGACGCTGTCGTCGAACACGACGATGCCGCCATGGCCGATCAGGCCATCGCGCGCGGCAAAGGCCTCGTAGTCGAACGGGGTGTCGAACAGCGCGCGCGGGAAGTAGGCGCCGAGCGGGCCGCCGACCTGAACCGCGCGAACGGGACGGCCCGTGAACGTGCCGTCGCCGATGTCGTCCACGAGCTCGCCGAGCGTGACGCCGAACGCCGTCTCGAACAGCCCGCCCTGGCGAATGTTGCCGGCGAGCTGGATCGGCATCGTGCCGCGCGAGCGACCCATGCCGAAATCGGCATAAGCCTTGGCGCCTTCGGCCAAGATGAAGGGGATGGCCGCGAACGATAGCACGTTGTTGATGACGGTCGGTCTGCCGAACAGGCCGTGATGCGCGGGCAGCGGCGGCTTTGCACGCACCAGGCCGCGGCGGCCTTCGAGGCTTTCCAGCAGCGAGGTCTCTTCGCCGCAAACGTAAGCGCCGGCGCCGACGCGTATTTCGAGATCGAAGCTGTATGTAGAGTCGCCGATCTTGTCGCCGAGATAGCCGCCGCGTCTAGCCGCGGTGATGGCCGCGTTCATCGCTTCGACGGCATGCGGATATTCGCTGCGAATGTAGATGTAGCCCCTGGTCGCGCCGACGGTGATGCCGGCGGTCGTCATGCCCTCGATCACGAGGAAGGGGTCGCCTTCCATGATCATGCGGTCGGCGAAGGTGCCACTGTCGCCTTCGTCGGCGTTGCAGACGATGAATTTACGATCCGCTTTCGCCTGCGCGACCGTCTTCCATTTGATGCCGGTCGGGAAGCCCGCGCCGCCGCGGCCGCGCAGGCCGGATGCGGTGACTTCGTTCAGGATCGCATCCGAGTCGAGCGAGAGCGCACGCTCAAGGCCCTTGTAGCCGTCATGGGCGCGGTAGTCGTCGAGCGAGCGCGGGTCGATCACGCCGCAGCGCGCGAAGGTGAGGCGGGTCTGGCGCTTCAGCCAGGGGATTTCATCCACGGTGCCGAGCCGCAAGGGATGAGATCCATTGCTCGCCATCGAATCGAGCACGGAGGCAACATCCTCCGGGCCGACCGGGCCGTAGGCGATGCGGCCTCCGGGGGTCGCCACCTCGATCATCGGCTCCAGCCAGCAGAGCCCGCGCGAGCCGGTCCTGACGATCTCAATCGGCAGGCCGCGCTGTGCCGCGACCTGTTCGAGCGCCGTGGCCACGTCATCGGCGCCGACGGCGACTGCAGCCGCATCGCGGGGGACGAGTATCCGCATCTTCATCGCTGCGCCTCCGCAACAAGCGCATCGATACGCTTTTCATCGAGCCGGCCAATGAGACGGCCGTCGAGCATCGCGGACGGTGCGGTCGCGCACAGGCCGAGGCAGTAGATCGGCTCCAGCGTGACGCGGTCGTCGGCGGTCGTGTTGCCGAGCGAGACGCCAAGCTTCGCCTCGGCACGCGCAGCCAGCGCATCGCCGCCCGCCGCCTGACAGGCCTCCGCGCGGCAGAGTTTCAGCACATGGCGGCCGGCCGGCTTGTGGCGGAAATCATGATAAAACGTGAACACGCCATGTACTTCGGCGCGCGACAGATTGAGCGTTTGCGCCACCATCGGAATGGCTGCTTCCGGCACGTAGCCGAACGCCCCCTGGAGCGCGTGCAGGATCACCAGCGTCGCGCCTTCCTGCTTGCTGTGTTCGGCGATGATATCGGCGCCGCGCGTTTCGTCCCAAGGCTCAAAAACCGCTGTCATTCTTCGTTCTCAACCAGAGCGTCTGCTCATCGCAAACTATTTGGAATCATTCGAAGATCAATAAAGCTGTCCCATGCTGCGATTGCGAATTCCGATCGATTTGCGTTGGCGATCAGTTGATCTGAAATTGCAATCGGAGCTGTCTGCCGGGCGGTTTTTGCGTGTTGGGCGGGGCAGGGCGTGCTAGCTTGTATGCCACCACACAATCCGAGGGGATGACGGTTGCTCGACAAGCTTGAATTGCTGCTGGCGCTGGCGAAAGAGCGGCATTTCGGCCGGGCCGCAGAGGTGTGCGGCGTGACGCAACCGACGATGTCGACCGGGCTCAAGCAGCTCGAGGAGATTCTCGGCGTGATGCTGGTCCAGCGCGGCTCTCGCTTCCAGGGTTTTACGCCGGAAGGCGAGCGGGCGCTGGATTGGGCCCGTCGGATCGTGGGCGATGCACGCGCGATGCGTGACGAGATCAATGGGCTGAAGCATCAGCTCTCCGGCGAGATACGTATTGCCGCGATCCCGACCGTGCTCGGCATGGTCGCCGCGCTGACGACGCCGTTCCGCGCCAGGCATCCCGAGGTGCGCTTCAGCATCCGGTCCACCACCTCGTCCGAGGTGCTGGGGCTGCTCGAAAATCTCGAGGTGGACGCGGGGCTGACCTATATCGAGAACGAGCCGATCGGCAAGGTGCGCACCATTCCGCTCTACAACGAGAGCTATCGCCTGCTCACCGCGCCGGATGGAATGTTTGGCGATCGCGAGACGGTAACGTGGACGGAGGTCGGGCAGGTGCCGCTGTGCCTGCTGACGCCCGACATGCAGAACCGCCGCATCATCGACCGCGCGCTGCGTTCGGTCGGCGCGGAGGCGACGCCGACCTTGACGTCGAACTCGCTGCTGGTGCTGTTCACGCACGTGAAGACGGGACGCTGGGCCAGCGTGATGCCGGCCAAGCTCGCCGAGACGCTCGGCCTGTCCGACACGGTGCGCTCGATCCCGATCACCGATCCGGATGTCAATTACAGCATCGGCATGGTGATCCCGCAGCGCGATCCGATGACGCCGTTGATTGCGGCGCTGGTCAATGTCGCGCGCGAAGTCGCGCCGTCGCTGCAATCTTAGGATTCAGGCCGCGGCCGATATTCCGGACGCCGCCTTGATCGCGTCGCGCGGCAGGGTCACGCGCACGACGGTGCCGACTTCGAGCTTGGAGCGCAGCCGCATCGAGCCGCCATGGAGCTGCGCCAGCGAGCGGGCGATCGCAAGCCCCAGTCCCGAGCCGTGATAGGTCTTGGTGAGCTGGCTCTCGACCTGCTCGAAGGGGCGGCCGAGCCGCGCCAGTGAATGCGGGGCGATCCCGATGCCGGTGTCGGCGATCATCAGCACGATCCTGTCGTCGAACTGCCGGCTGCGCACCACGATGCGTCCGCCGTCGGGCGTGAACTTCACGGCGTTGGAGAGCAAATTGACGATGATCTGCTTGGTGGCGCGGCGATCGGCGACGACGGAGAGGGATTTTTCGATGTCGGCGTCGAGCGTCAGGTGCTTGTCCTGCGCCCGGCCGGTGACGACCCGCAAGGATTCCGCCAGCGTCTGCGCCAGGTCGAGCTCTTCCATGTCGAGCTTCATGCGGCCGGCCTCGATCTTGGACATGTCGAGGATGTCGTTGATGACTTCGAGCAGATAATGCCCGCTGGTCAGGATGTCGTGGCAGTATTCCTGGTACTTTTCCGAACCGAGTTCGCCGAACATGCCCGAGCCCATGATCTCGGAGAAGCCGATGATCGCGTTCAGCGGCGTGCGCAGCTCGTGGCTCATATTGGCGAGGAATTTCGACTTGGTCTGGTTGGCTTCCTCGGCGCGGGTCTTCTCGCGCTGGTATTTTTCGGCGAGATCGGCGAGCTCGCCTGCCTGTCGTTCCAGAGCTGCCTGCGAGCGTTTCAGGTCGATGACGGTGGCGCGCAGGCGCAGATCGTTGTCGACCAGCTTCTGCTCGTGCTCCTTGATGCGGGTGATGTCGGTGCCGACCGAGACGTAGCCGCCGTCCTTGGTGCGGCGCTCGCTGATGTGCAGCCAGCTGCCGTCGTCGAGTTGCGCCTCGAAGGTGCGCGCGCCGGGGCCCTGGCTGGCGGTCTCGTTATGGCGGGTTCGCACCTCCGGCATGCGGCCGACCTCGAGCACGGTCTCGTAAGAGGTACCGGAGGTGACGGCACTGTCGGGCAGCTTGTGCAGGCGCTGGAAGTGCGAGTTGCATAGCACCAGGCGGTCGCTGGCGTCCCACAGCACGAAGGCTTCGGGAATGGTCTCGATCGCGTCGCGCAGGCGCAGATCGGCTTCCACGGTCCGCTCGGCGAGGCTCTTCTGCTCGGTGATGTCGACGGCGATCCCGATCAGGTGCACGCTGGAATCGGTCGCACCGTGGGTCTTTTCGCAGCGGACGCGGAGCCAGATCCAATGGCCGTCGACATGCTGCATGCGAAAGGTCTGGTCGATGTGGTCGATCTTCTCGGAGATGAGCTGGTCGGCGATCTCGAACAGGTCGATGTCGTCGGACTTCACCAGTGCGTTGACCTCGCCGAAGGTGAGGAGCTCGTTGCGGCCGTCGAGGCCGAGCATCGAAAACATCGACTGCGACCAGAAGATGCGGCCGCGCGACAGGTCCCAGTCCCACAGCCCGCAGCGGCCGCGGTTGAGCGCGGTGTCGATCCGGCCGCGCACGGCGTCGTTGATCAAGTCGCCCTCGCGGGCACGGGTGGATTGCCAGTGGAAGGCGAAGCCGAGGATCAGGACGACGAAGCCGGTGGTGGCCGACAGCGTCACCGACAGCGCGGCGTCCGAGCCCCAGATCGGCTCGTTGCGCTCCTGGATCACGGTGACGAAGCCGGGCAGCGACTTGATCTGCCGCGAGGTCGCCATCGCGGCGTTGCCGTTCGGCAGCGTCATGTCGGAGATGTTGCCGTCGCGCGGCGGCGCCGCCAGCAGTTGCGCCGTCGTGATTGCGTCGAGCAGACGATCGTTGCCCGAGGGATCGCTGTCGACCGGGATGCGGGCGAGGATGCGGCGATCGAGGCCGGCCGAGGTGACGATGACGTGGCGGCCCGAGGCGGTGCCCCAGGACGGAATGAGATCGGACAGCAGCGTCGGCAGGTTCTCGATGTTCTTCAGCCGCTCCTGTCGCGCCGAGGTGAGGCGGTCGATGCGCTCGGCGAGCAGGTCAGCGAGCGCCGACATGTCGTGGCGGATCACCAGCCGCTTCTGGCGCGTCTGATCGACGACCTGCACGAACGCGCCGAGGCAGATCGTGATCAGGAACGCGATGATGAGCGTCGGCACCGCGCGGCGCAGCGCCGGCTCCGCGATCAGCAGCCGATGGTAGGCAGGTTTCGCGATCGATTGCGCCAATCCTTTTATCGAATCGGATTGCACGCACGCGTTCGCGGCGTCTGCACGCGCCATGCCCTAGGCCCCCTGGAAACTCTGCTGCGACTGATTTCGAAAGCAGCCCCACATCGCTTTCGAATCACAGCGATTTGAATCCAGTTTTCGCGGCCTGTCGAGAGTCAATGAATCGTTAATGCCGAATAATTCTTATCCAATGGAGAGTTCGCGCCTCTCGCGTCCGTAAATTGACGTGCGTTACGAGTCCGAAACGGGAACGTGTGACTCCTCGCACATTCTGCATCATGCGCGCGGCGGTTCGGCGTGACTGATCACGCGCTTCACGCTCGGGAACGCGCGCCGCAGCGCACGCTCGATCGCGTCGACGTGCTCGTGCACTTTGATCACGCTCATCGACGGCTCGGCGCGGCAGTGGAAGTTGACGATCTCGCCGGCGTCGGTGTTGCGGACGCGGACATTGTGGATGTCGTGGATCTCGCCGCCGGCGGCATATTCCGTCAGAGCGGCGGCGATGGCCTGCACCCGTTCCGGCGCGGCATCGACTCCGAACGGCAGTTCAGGTTCCAACGGCTCGATGTGGACGTCGACCTCGACGTCCGCGCCGAACTCCTCCTGGATGTTGCGCTCCAGCGTGTTGGCGACGTCATGGGCAGCGTCGAGCTGCATTCCGGCGTCGACCTCGAGGTCGATGCTGACGATCAGCTTGCCGCCGAGGTCGTGCACCGTGACGTGGTGGACGGCGAGTCCCGAATTATGCGCGATCACCATGATGCGGTCGCGGACGGTCTCGTTGTCGCGGGCGACAGGGACCGCGGTGAAGGTGAGGTCGGTTTCGCCGAATGCTTTGTCGACGGCCGCTTGCGCCTTGCGCTTGATCTCCTCGACGCGGTCGATCGGATAGGTCCGCGGCACCTTTGCGATGGTGTCGATGAAGGTGGTCGCTCCGACCATGCGCACGCGCAGCCGTTCGACGTCGATCACGCCGGACACGCCCCGGATCGCGGCCGTGGCCTTCTCCTGCGCGCCCTCCGGAGCGCGGTCGAGCAGCGTCTGCACGGTCGAGCCGGCCATGCGCAAGCCGAGCAGGGCGATCATCACGGCGACCGCGGCGGCCGCGGCGGCATCGCCCCACCAGAAGCCGAGGGCGGCGAGGACCAGGCCCACGATCACGGCGAAAGAGCCCATCACGTCGGAGGCGAAATGCAGCGCGTCGGCGGCCAGCGCCTGGCTCCGCGTCTCCCGCGCGGCGCGGTGCAGGGCGCGGGCGCGCCAGAGATTGACGACGATGTCGATCACCAGCACCACGAACGGCGCGGCCGAAATGGTCGGTGGCGGGGTTCCCTCGCGCAGCCGGCTGTAGGATTCGACCAGGATGCCGCCGGCGAGCACGTAGAGCAGGGCCGTGACGCCCAGCGCCGAGATGCTTTCGAGCTTGCCGTGGCCGTAATGATGCTCCTCGTCCGCCGGCTTGTCGGACACCCGTACCACCGCCCAGGTGATGATGGTGGCGACCAGGTCGACCGAGGAGTGCAGGGCCTCGGAGATCAGCGCCAGCGAGCCGATCGCGATCCCGACTGCGAACTTGGCCGCCGCCATGCCGCCGCTGGCGAAGATCGAGATCGCCGCGACCGAGGTCTTGTTGTGTTGGGAGCTCATGGCGTGGGATTTAGCAGGCCACGGGTGAACATCAAGCTGCAGTCCACAGACGTAGTCGCAAGTGAGTTGCAGGAGCACCTTTTCGTAGGGTGGACAGAGGCGCCATGGCGCCGTGCCTACCAACAGGCGTCTCCTGATCAACCGCTTGTGGTGGGCACGCTTCGCTTTGCCCACCCTGCAAGACTGGGACCGCTACGGCACCGTCACCACGATCTTGCCGAGGTGCTTGTTCGCCTCCATGTGCTCGAATGCCTTGTCGATGTCGTCGAAGGCAAACACCTTGTCGATCGGCAGCTGCAGTTTTCGCGACTCGACCGCGCCCCAGATGTCTTTGCGGACCTCCTCAAAAATCTCGCGGACCTCCTCGATGGTGCGGGTGCGGAAGGTGACGCCGACATAGTCGATGCGGCGCGCCGCGTGCAGGTCGAAGTTGAAATCGGCATGGGTGCCGCCGAGCCGGCCGACATTGACGATGCGGCCTTTTACCTTTGTCGCGGCGAGGTTCTGGTTGGCGACTTGGCCTGAGACCTGGTCGACGATGAGGTCGACGCCTTCGCCGTTCGTCGCCTTCAACACCTCGTCGACCCATGTGGGATCGGAGGAATCGACGGCAAGGTCGGCGCCATATTCCTGCAGCCGGCCGCGGCGAGTGGCATCGGTCGACGAGCCGATCACGAGTTTGGCGCCCTTGAGCCTGGCGATCTGCATCGCCATCAGGCCGACGCCGGAGCTTGCGCCCTGGATCAGCACGGCTTGCCCGGGCTGCACGCCGCCGACGGTGACGACGGCGTTGTGCATGGTCGCGAGCGCGACGGGGAGGGTGGCGGCTTCCTCGAAATTCATGTTCGAGGGCGCGCGGAACAGCCGGCCGTGATCGGCCAGCGTGTATTCGGCGAACGCTGCGCCGCCCGAGCCCATAATGCGGTCGCCGACCTTCACGCCCTTGGCATCCGGTCCGAGCTCGGCGACTTCGCCGGCCCATTCCATACCGAGCACGGTGCCGGCGCCGCCGGCCGCGCCATGGGCGTGGCCCTTGCGCATGCCGGTGTCGGCGCGATTTAGTCCGCAGGCGCGGACGCGGACCAGCACCTGCGTGCCGTTAGGTTTTGGTTGAGCGACGTCGGAAATCGTAGCGCCACCAGGGCCGTAGACATAAGCCTTCATAAATTGCTCTCGCTTCTTACAGTGACTATTCAGCAGCTTGCGCTGTCGGATGAACGATCATGCCTTCGAGCCGGCTGCGGATGATGGCCTCGGCTTCGCGCACGATCCGGGAGACGAGTTCGGCGCAGCTCGGGATATCATGGATCAGGCCCTGCACCTGGCCCGCCGACCAGATGCCTTCGTCCGAGTTGCCGGTCGCATAGACCATCTTGCCACGGGCGCCGGCGACGAGCTCGCGGATGTCCTCGAACTTGGCGCCTTCCTTCTCCATCGCGACGACCTTGGTCGAGATCTCGTTCCTGGCGACGCGGGAGGTGTTGCGCATGGTGCGGAAGATCAGCTCGGTCTCGCGCTCGTCGTTGGCGACGATCTTCTCCTTGATGAGCTGGTGGATCGGACTTTCCCTGGTGGCCATGAAACGCGTGCCCATGTTGATGCCTTCGGCGCCCAGCGCCAGCGCGGCGACGAGGCCGCGGGCGTCGGCAAAGCCGCCTGAAGCGATCATCGGGATCTTGATCTTGTTGGCGGCGGCCGGGATCAGGATCAGGCCGGGGGTATCGTCCTCGCCGGGGTGGCCGGCGCATTCGAACCCGTCGATCGAGATGGCGTCCACGCCCATGCGCTCAGCCGAGAGCCCGTGACGGACGCTGGTGCATTTGTGCACGACCTTGACGCCGTGCTTCTTGAACTCGTCGACATGCTCCTGCGGCTTGTTGCCGGCGGTTTCGACCACCGTGATGCCGCTCTCGATGATGGCGGCGCGGTATTCGGCATAAGGCGGCGGCTTGATCGCGGGCAGGATGGTGAGGTTGACGCCAAACGGCTTGTCGGTGAGGTCGCGGCAGCGCGCGATCTCCTTCCTGAGGTCCTCCGGCGTCGGCTGGGTCAGCGCCGTGATGAATCCGAGCGCCCCGGCATTGGCGACGGCAGCGACCAGCTCGGCACGGCCGACCCATTGCATGCCGCCCTGGACGATCGGGTGCTCGACACCGACGAGCTTCGTGAACCGCGTCTGCAACATGATCTGTTTCCCCCGCCTGCGTGGCGCTCTGTTATCGGTTGATGGCGGCAGGATGCCGCCCGGGTCGGGAAAAGTCTATTGCGAGGTCGGACAGGGCGATCATGCGGGGGAGTGGAGGATTCCGTGGGGCGGATAATTGGGGCGCGATGAGTGTGGGCGACAGCGTCTCTCCGTCTCGTGTCCCGGACGCGCTGCAACGTCCTTCACGTTGCGGCGCAGAGCCGGGAACCATGCCCCACGAGCACTCTGAAAGATGGGCCCCGGCTCTGCAGGGCACCGTCGAGGGACGCTGCGCTGCATCCGGGGCACGGACGAACCGTCTGCGGATCAATCCCGACCCAACTTTCAAACAGTGGACACACCTTCGCCTCCTCGCGGCGCATTTCGCCCGAGCTTTGCCTGATCGCATCGCCCTCGTCGTGACAAGGGCGCAGGGAAGGCCGGGCGCCGGCTGGCACCCAGGTCCGTGCGCAGGAAGATGCACACGGGGTGGACCACAGGTCAGCCAATCGCCCGGCCTTCCCTGCGCAATGGTTTACGGCTTACTTCGTGCTCTCCTCGGGGAGCGATGCACTATTGCCCCCGTCGCCGAGCGGATCGCTGATGCGCACGCCCGGTCGGGCAGCAACATCACCGCTGGACTTGACGCACAGACCCCGGGCGTCAGGACCACACGACTTGACCGTCCGCGCACATCCTCGCTGGGACTTCGAGAGCTGGCGTGTGCTCACGCCCGAAGCCATGCGAAAACGCTGTCGGCATCGTGTCGTACGCGCGGTGGTGACTGCTCACGGCAAGGCCGCCCTGCAATTCCGATCGCGCCCGACGCCGTCGCGTCCATCGCTACCCTGCCCGCCGTTCGTGACGATCGCGATCCGTCCCTTGTCTCGGACAGGGTGGTTCGTGTGTACGGTAAATCAGAATTTCGGTAAAGTGGTATATTTTTGGCGCGGAGGATTGACAAGCGAGGTGGGGGAATTGCGCGGAGTGTTTTGCCCGACGGGTGACAAGGCTGCGGCTACTCCGCCGACAGTCGCACCATCTGGCGGCCGCCGTTTATTTCCTTGAGGCTGTTGACGAAGTTTTCCGGCCGCTGCCAGCGGTAGGGGACCTTCAATCCCATGTACTCGGCGATGTCGCCGATGAAGCCGGTGCAGTTGGTGGTCTCGGCGTTCCAGACCGGCGAGCTCGCCTGCAATTTCTTGATATAGGCAAACACGCGCTTGGCGTCGGCTTCGTTCAAATAGACGCGGTAGTTCGCGGTCAGATAGTCCGGGTCGAGATCGCCGTAACTCGCGCCGGTCTCCGCCGGCACCCAGGTGACGTGACCGAGCACATAGGCCCAGGTGTCGCCGGCGGGCGTGAGCCCTGCCACCTCGACGGCGCGCTCGCTGGTCTTGCCGTACCAGACGAAGGCGTGGCCCCAGCTCGCGGCCGTGCGGGCGCGGAAATCGACGTAGTACGGACCTTTCTCCGCGCGCGCGACCGCGCGCCGCGTCGATGGCGGCGCCGGCCGCGATACAGTGTCGGTCGTGGCAAGCGCGTTTGCGTCAGCAACGCGCTTGTTCGCTTCGTGGGCCGAGGCCGAGGGTGTCGTACACGCGATCATGGCCGCGAGCGCAAATCCCGCAAGGATGCAGGGTCCCGATCGATCAGGTTTGTTCGTCACCCTGTGCCCCTCGACTGTCGGCCGCTTACGCCAAGTCTGCGCTTGCTTCTTCTGCGCGTACTTCGCTAACGCGTCAGTAGCGCGCCGCGACCGGGCCGGGCGCCTTGCCGATCGGGGCCTTTCCAACCGGGCTCTTGCCAATCGGCATCTTGCCGATCGGCGCCTGCTCCGAATAGACGGGAACGGGCTGGCGGCGCGGCAGATCCGCAGCATTCGCAACCGTCACCAGAGCAAGCGTGGCACCCACGACAAATACAATCTTCTTCACAGTCATACCCCTAGAAGGTTTGGTCCAAACACGGCACCGCCGTGCCCCCAGACACGCCTCACAGAAGGGCGGCCGAATGCGTCCACAGTGCGGCATCCGCGCGACATGTTGGCGGCATCTGCCGGGCGCATGGAGATGTGATGTGTCTGAACGTTTCGGAGCACGCGGCTCGCAGGACGAGTTGAACGCAGCGAAACCATCCTACGCAGCTGGGCCTCACCCGATCCGGTTCAGGCTGCTCCGAATCGTCGAGAAAATCCCGCCGATGTCTTTCCGTAATCCGTCGAGCGCGTTGAAATTGTCGAAGATGCGGGCGAGGCGGTCTTCGACCTCGCGCTTGCTCTTGGTCAGCGCGTCGACGCGCGAGGCGAGGGTGACGTCGCCGCTCGCCTCGATCTCGCCGACGGTTTTGGCGAGGAGGTCGCGGGTGGTGCCGACGTCCGTAATCAGAGCCTCGATGCCGAACACCGGGGCCTTCAGCGGGACGAGGTCGGCCTGCGACTTCGACAGCTCCGTCTTGAAGCCGTTCAGCGTCGCCAGCGTCTCCTGCAACGCGCCGAGGCGCTGGCGCGAAAGGGTCGCGGGGCTTTCCCGGACGTTTCCGGTAGCGCGATCCACGGCTGGTTGCGTCAGCCGATCGGTGGAGGGGCGGTGGAGAGTACCGGATTTTCCCGAATTGGAGCGGGCGACGTCAGGTCCCCTTGGCCGTCATTCCGGGGCGGCGCGTAGCGCCGAGCCCGGAATCCATCGAACGACAGAGATTGCGCTACAGCCGAAACTCGTTGGTCAACTCGCCGATGCCGTCGATCGCGACGGTCACCGTGTTCACCGGCTCTTTCATCACGCCGACGCCGACGGAGGTGCCGACCGCGATGAGGTCGCCGGGGAGCAGGGTCATGTCGTGGGAGATCTTGCTGACCAGTTCCTGCGCGGTGAAGATCATGTCCGATATCGGATAGTTCTGCCGCTCCGCGCCGTTGAGGATGGTGCGGACCACCAGCTTGGCCGGATCGAGACCGGTGGCGATGACGGGGCCGAACGGGCCGTAATCGTCGATGCCCTTGGCGCGAGCCCATTGCGGGAACGTGGGATCGCTGGTCAGGATGTCGTTGGCGGTGATGTCGTTGACGCAGGTGTAGCCGAAGATGAAGCTGTCTGCTTCCGCCGGCGAGACGCGGGCGCAGGTCTTGCCGATGACGATGCCGAGCTCGCCCTCATATGTTGTCTTGCCGTCGTAATAAGAGGGACGGCGGATCACGGCGCCAGGTGTCGTGATGCTGGTGATGGCCTTCAGCAGATAGAGCGGCTCCGGTGGCTCAGGCTGGTTGAGCTTGGCCGCGAGCGCGTGAAAATTATTCCAGAGCGCGACGATCTTGCTGGGCGCGCAGGGCGCGAGCAGCTCGACCTCCGACAGTGCCAGCGTCTTGCCGGTGGCTGCATGGCGGCCGAACATCTCGCCCTCGTGCACGCTGATGCCTGACGAATTCAACGTGCCGAAGCCGGTCGCACCGCTGTTGCGGAAGCGGAGCCATTGTTTCATCTCGCCGGCCATCATGCCACCGCCAGTGCGCGCGGATCTGATGGCGTCGTGATACCGTCATAGAGACCGGCGATGCGGGCGCGCTGGGTCACCATTGCGAGCACGGAGTCGAGCGCGGGGGTGGGGACGCCGGTGAGGCGGCCCATCTCCTGCACGACGGTGACGAGCGGGTCGATCTCCATCGGACGGCCGCGCTCGAGATCCTGGAGCATCGAGGTCTTGTGCGCACCGACTTTGCGCGCGCCCTCGATGCGGCGCTCGACGTCGACGCGGAATTTGACGCCGAACGTCTCGGCGATGCCTTGCGTCTCCATCATGATCGCGCGGGACAGCGCGCGGGTGGCCGGATCGGTGCAGATCACGTCGAGCGTTGCGTGGGTCAACGCGCTGATCGGGTTGAAGCAGACATTGCCCCACAGCTTCAGCCAGATCTCGTCGCGGATGCGGTCGAGCACGGGCGCTTTCAGCCCGGCGGCGACGAAGAGATCGGCGAGGCGTTGCACGTCCGGGGTGATTTCACCGGAGGGCTCGCCGAGCGGGAAATTGTTGCCGTAGACGTGGCGGATCACGCCGGGCGCCTCGATTTCGGTGGCGGGATAGACGATGCAGCCGATGGCGCGCCCGGCGCCGATTTCGCGCCACTGCCGTCCGCCGGGGTCGATGCTCTCCAGCGTCGCGTTCTCGTATTGGCCGCCGTGCTTGTAGAAGTACCAATAGGGGATGCCGTTGACGGCGGTGACGATGCGGGTGTGGGGTCCGAGCAGCGGCTGCATCTTCTCGATCACGCCGGTGATCGAGTGCGCCTTCAGCGTGATGATGATGTAATCCTGCACGCCGAGCTCGGCGGGATCGTCGGTGCAGCGCGGATGCACGGTGTGCTTCTCCTCGCCCGCGAGCAGCGTCAAGCCGCGCTCGCGCATCGCGGCGAGGTGGGCGCCGCGTGCGATGAGACTGACGTCGGCGCCAGCGCGCGCGAGCTGAACCCCGAGATATCCGCCGATCGCGCCGGCGCCGTAGATGCAGATCTTCATGGAATCCTCGCGGGACCAAAATTGGTCGTTCGTTCGATCGTTCACGCCACAGGCTCTCTGCACCTCTCCCGCTTGCGGGAGAGGTCGACGCGCTCGAAGAGCACGGCGGGTGAGGGCTCTATCCTCTTGGGGAGTCTTCCTAGCGGAGAGACCCTCTCCCCAACCCTCTCCCGCAAGCGGGAGAGGGGGCGCCCTTTTTCCGTGGCTGCAGTTTCAGGAAGTGCGGCGACGCCTTCAGGCTGCTGCTTGCGGCGTGCGGTTGATCGCTTCGTCCATGGCAGCGGCGATGTCGCGCATGCTGACGACCGAGACCAGACTGTAATCGTCGATGACAGGCAGGTGGCGGATGTGATTCTGGTTCATCAGATGGCGGATGTGCTCGATCGTGTCGCTCGACGTGCAGGACACGAGCTGCTGCACCGAGACCAGCTGCGAGACCTTGACGTTGACGGCATTGGCGCCGTGCTCGGCGACGGCGCGCACGACGTCGCGCTCGGTGAACATGCCGACCGCGGTGTTACCCTCGGAGCGGACCACGTCCTTCACCACCAGTGCGCTGATATTGTTGGCGCGCATCAGCTTGGCGGCGATACCCACCGTTTCGTTCATTCGCACCGTGACAACGCGCGGTGTCTTCTTGCGCAGAATGTCTCCGACCAGCATTGCAACCTCCCTGGGTGAATGTTGGAGCAAGTGTGGTATACATAATGCCAATGGTCAAGCGTTGGATTTGGCTGATCCGAAAAATCTTGCGGCAGCACTGCTGACGTTTGCCGTTCCCCAAAAACAAAAAAGAAAGGGGCGCATCGCTGCGCCCCTGTCTCAACCGAGCAAGATGTGTGGCCGTTACGCCGTCTCGGTCTTGGCGTTAGCCGTCGCGGCGTTGACGCTCTCGGCTTCCTTGCCGAGGATGAAGGAGCGGCGCATCGGCTTGATCACGAACAGCGCCATCAGCGCCGCCGTCGCGTTCAGCGCCACCGCGACCACGAACACGGCTTTCCACCCGTACGTCGCCGAGATCACGCTGGCGAGCGGAACGAGCAGGGATGCCGTGCCCTTCGCGGTGTAGAGCATGCCGTTGTTTGTGGTTGCGAACTTCGAGCCGAAGGTGTCGCCGCAGGTGGCGGGGAACAGCGAGTAGATCTCGCCGAACACGCCGAAATAGACCGCGGTCGCGAGCACGAAGACGACCGGCACGTGGCCATAGGACGACAGCGTCAGCAACATCAGCGCGGCGGTGCCGAAGGCGATGAACATGGTGTTCTCGCGGCCGATCGTGTCGGAGACGAAGCCGAAAAAGGGGCGTCCGAAACCGTCGAAGATGCGGTCGAGCGAGATCGCGAACGTCAGTGCCGCCATCTGGAAGCCTGCAAGCGTCACCGGCGTGTCGGCGATCTTGAAGTCGTGCGCGATCGGGGCGATCTGCGCCGCGGTCATCAGGCCGCCGGAGGCGACCATGACGAAGACGAGATACATCACCCAGAAAATAGGGGCGCGCAGCACCTGCGGCGGGGTGAAGTCGATCTTGGTCTGCGGCAGATTGAGCTGCCTCTTCTTCGGCGGGATCGAAATCCGCGGCGGCTGGATGAAGAAGGCGAGCACGAAGACGATCACGCCCTGGCCGATGCCGAAGGTGAAGAACGCGTGCTGATAGCCGCTCGTTGCGATCATGGTCGCGATCGGCACGATGGTGAGCGCGGCGCCTGCGCCGAAGCCGGCGGCAGTTGCGCCGGCGGCAAGGCCGCGGCGGTCGGGAAACCACTTCAGCGCGTTGCCGACGCAGGTGCCGTACACCGCGCCCGCGCCCATGCCCCCGATGATCGCGGCCGCATAGAGCAAAGTGAGGCTATCGGCGTAGGAGTTGAGAATCCACGACAGCGTGATCATGACGCCGCCGAACATGATGACGAGGCGCGGGCCGTATTTGTCGACGAACCAGGCCTCGATCGGCACCAGCCAGGTTTCGGTGACGACGAAGATGGTGAAAGCGAGCTGGATTGCGGCGCGGCCCCAGTGGTGCGTGTGATCGATCGGATCGACGAACAGCGTCCAGCCGTATTGCAGATTGGCGATCATCGCCATGCAGACAATGCCCATGACGAGCTGGAGCCAACGGAAACCTGTGCGAAGGGGCGCGGCCGTGACGGCGCCGTCGGTGCCGGAAATCATCAAGAACCTCCCAAGCGCCTGTCTGTTCGACACCGGTTGCAAGATGACCTGATGTCGCAATATTGTGGCTTATCGTCGCAAGCGCGGCCGGGACCTTGGTATACCATATTCCAGATTGCAAGCCCTAACTTGGCGCCCTGGTGACAAAAGGCGGGTTCCATTGGGAAAAATTGGGCTCGCGAAAGCTTCGCGCAAAACGAAAACGCCCGGCCTGAGGCCGGGCGTTTTGCGCAAGAAGCGCTTTTGGAGCGTGTGTCAGATAGTCGATTGCGCGACCACGACCTTGCGCCAGGGCTTGAGCACCGCGATCGCCAGCGCCGAGGCCAGGATGTTGGCGCCGGCCGCGATGATGAACACGTGGTCCCAACTGCCCGACGACTGCTGCATGTAGTTGCCGATCGGGACCAGCAGCGAGGCCGTACCCTTCGCCGTGTAGAGCAGGCCCGCATTGGTGGTCGCGAACTTGGCGCCGAACGTGTCGGTGCAGGTCGAGGGGAACAGCGAGTAGATCTCACCCCAGGCGAAGAACACGAAGCCCGAGAGCAGCACGAACCAGAGCGGATCGTGGCCCCAGAGGTAGAGCATCCAGATGCCGATGCCTTCCATACCGAAGGCGATGAACATCGTGTTCTCGCGTCCGATCATGTCGGAGATCCAGCCGAAGAACGGACGCGTCAGGCCGTTGAGCACGCGGTCGATCGTGGCCGCGAAAGTCACCGCGGTCATCGTCACCGCCATCAGCGTGACCGGCACGTTGTCGACCTTCCAGTCGAGCGCGATCGGCTTCAGGTTCGCCGTCACCATCAGGCCGCCGGCGCCGACGATCACGAACATGAAGTACATCAGCCAGAAGATCGGCTGACGCAGGACCTCGGTCGGCTGGTAGTTGCGGCGCGTCTGCACCAGCGCGGCGTTCGCGACCACGCTCGGCACCTGACCTGCTTTCGGCGCGAGCAGGAAGAAGGCGAGGATGCAAATGACGATGCCCTGGCCGAGACCGAAATAGAGGAAGGTGGTCTGGAACCCACTATCCTTGATCATGGCCTGGATCGGCGCGACCGTGAGCGCGGAGCCCGCGCCGAAGCCGGCAGCCGTGATGCCGGCGGCAAGGCCGCGCTTGTCAGGAAACCATTTCAGCGCGTTGCCGACGCAGGTGCCATAGACGCCGCCCGCGCCGATGCCCGCGATGATCATGCCGAGATAGAAGCCGTTGAGCGTGGTGGCCTGGGCATTGATCGCCCAGCCGATGGCGCACAGCACGCCGCAGATGAGCACGACGAGGCGCGGGCCGTATTTGTCGACGAACCAGCCTTCGACCGGCACGAGCCAGGTCTCGAACAGCACGAACAGTGTGAAGGCCCATTGGATCGACGCGCGATCCCAGCCGAATTTCTTCTGGATGTCGGGGACGAAGAACGTCCAGCCGTATTGATAGTTGGCGATCATCACCATCGCCCCGACCCCGACCGCCAGTTGCGTCCAGCGATACGTGTCGCTAACGCGCGCAGCTGTAGGGGCGGTTGCTTGCACCATGTCCGTCATAAAGCCTCCCGTGGCGCCTCTCATTTTTCTGCGAGCGCTGGAACGGCATTCTTGTATGCATTATGCCAAGCTTCAAGCGCTGGTCCGGTCACCGTGCGCAAATGCCGCAGCACCTTGACCGGTTGCGGCTGTGACTCAGGCCAGCACAAGTAGAAATGGCCCCGTCCTGCGGGGCCATTCATCAAAAGTAGTATGCGAGCCGGTCTGAAACCGTCGTGCTGCTCGGCAGCGCGGGCTTACAGGCCGAAACGGGGGAGGTCGCCGTTGTGATTCGAAATCTCGGCGCTCGCCATCAGGAGGCGGTCGATCGTGGCCATCAGGCGAGCGAACAGCGAGGAGGACGGTGCGAGAGTGACGGCAGCGGTCTTGGACATCGGAAATCCTTTCTTAAGACGGTCAGTATTGCTGTCTCATTTCGAAGGGCAATCTATGTATACCAGATGCCACTGTCTATGCATGCCATTGCATGGCAGCATGCGATATCCCGCATTGCAACATAACGCGGGTTAATGGGGCCGTTTCGCGCTTAACGTCCTCCTGGACAGCCGAAACGCGGTGTTTGGCGGTCCGGCAGGGTCTTGGCAGGGCAAGGTCTTGGCAGGGCAAGGTCTTGGCAGGGCAAGGCAAAGCCGTTAGTGGTCTGCCCCCTTCCAATCATCTGTCAGAGTGGTTCATGTCGAGCGCCTCGCCCGCCGTCTCGATCGGCATCGATTTTGGGACCAGCAACACGGTCGTAGCCATTGCAGCGGACGACCGCCGGGTCGAGGCCATCCGTTTCGACCATGGCGGACAGCGCCACAGCGTCTTTGTCTCGGCGCTGTGCTTCTGGGAGGACCGGCCGGGAGCCGGGGCCCAGGCCGAAGGCGGCCCTTGGGCGATCGAGCAGTTCCTCGAAGGGCGCCACGTCTACCGCTTCCTCCAGTCGTTCAAGACCTTCGCGGCGAGCTCGAGCTTCAACACCACCCAGGTGTTCCGGCAGCGCTACAAGTTCGAGGATATTCTGGCGGCGTTCCTGCGGACGCTGGCGCGCCATGGCGGCGACAAATTCGGCTTCGAGACGTCGACCATCACGGTCGGCCGCCCGGTGCGCTTCGCCGGCGGCAATCCCGACGAAGCGCTGGCGATGCAGCGCTACCGGGCCGCGTTCGAGCGCCTTGGCGCCGGTCACGCGCGCTATGTCTACGAGCCGGTCGGCGCCGCGTTCTCCTTCGCCCGCCGGCTGGAGCGCGACGCCACCGTGCTGGTCGCGGATTTTGGCGGCGGCACCAGCGATTTCTCCGTGATGCGTTTCTCGCGCAAAGGCGGCAGCTTGCGTGCCGAGCCGCTCGGCCATGCCGGCATCGGCATTGCGGGCGACACCTTCGATTACCGCATCGTCGACCATGTCGTTTCGCCGCGCCTCGGCAAAGGCTCCAGCTTCCGCTCGTTCGACAAGGTGCTGCCGATCCCCACCGGCCACTACACCAATCTCGCGCGCTGGCATCAGCTCGCGATGATGAAGAGCAACGGCGACCTGCGCGAGCTCCGGGACCTTGCGCGCACCGCGGTGAAGCCGGCTCTGCTCGAGGACTTCATCACCATCGTCGATCTCGACCTCGGCTT
Organism: Bradyrhizobium sp. LB13.1; assembly: GCF_054056815.1. Taxonomy (NCBI): domain Bacteria; kingdom Pseudomonadati; phylum Pseudomonadota; class Alphaproteobacteria; order Hyphomicrobiales; family Nitrobacteraceae; genus Bradyrhizobium; species Bradyrhizobium sp. LB13.1. The sequence goes on from NZ_JBSRYQ010000001.1 coordinate 3,220,098, forward strand.
TTCGCTGTACCGCGCGGTGTCCGACGCCAAGGTCGCGTTGTCGGCGCAGGATCAGGTCGAGTTCCGCTTCAAGGGCGGCGGGGTCGACATTGGCTCGACCATTACACGGAAGAATTTTGAAGCCTGGATTGCCGACGATATCGCGAGGCTCGGGGCCACCGTCGACAAGGTGCTGGGCGAAGCCGGCATCACCGCGCGCGAAATTGAGAAGGTGTTTTTGACCGGCGGCACGTCCTTCGTGCCCGCTGTCCGAAAACTGTTCGCCGAGCGGTTCGGCAACGAACGGCTGATGTCGGGCGACCAGTTCGAGTCGATTGCCTACGGCCTGGCCTTGATCGGACACAGCCCCGACCCGGAGCGCTGGACCGCAAGCGGCGGGCTGGAGTCGAGAGTGGGCGCGTAAGCGCTGTGAGACTGGGCTCGATCGCTTGCCCCGCTTCCGGACAGGACTATCGCATTCAAGGCTGTTCTCTGCCGCCCATCCTTCGAGACGCCCGCCTTTGGCGCGCGCTCGGCTCCGCGTGGGACGCTACTGGTTGATCTCGGGCTCGACGAGCTTCGCCAGATTCCGCAGCGACTCCTGCCAGCCGAGATAACAGGCCTCCGGCGGGATGACGTCGGGAACGCCGGCCTGCGTGATATCCACCTCGGTGCCGACGGATACTTTCTTCAGCAACACCGTCACCTGGATCTCACCCGGCAGATTGGGGTCGTCGAACTTGTCGGTGTAGCGGAGACGTTCGCCGGGGATGAGCTCGAGATATTCGCCGCCGAAGGCGTGGCTGTTGCCCGTCGTGAAGTTACGGAACGACATCTTGAACGTGCCCCCGACCTTCGGCTCGAAATGATGCACGGTGCAGGTAAAGCCATTCGGCGGAAGCCATTTCGCCAGCGCATCCGCCTCCAGAAAAGCGCGATAGACTTTCTCGGGGCTGGTCGAGAGAACGCGGTGCAGGCGGACAGTGCTGGGCATGATCGTTCTTCCTCATGAATCGCCGGGCTCGACCTCAGCGTCTATTGCCCATTCATGTCTAGATGACGAACGAGATACTTCCGATCCGACAGGGCGTCTCGAAGTTCTATAGGGATCCCTGGCGAGAGCTGGCATACTGGCGCCATCCTGCGGCATCATGCCTACTCCGTCCGTCCTGACGCGGGCGTATCTCGCCGTCGAGTTCCTGAGGCATGGGGTCCGGCCAATCCTTGATTCCGGCCAAGCCTTGAAGGCTGGCCGAGCCATGAAGGCTGGCCAAGCGCCTTGGAATCCGCCCAAGCCTTGCAAATGAGGCAGATGTGGTATACGTTAGAGCTGTTCGTTCAGCCGCTGGTGCCTTGTTGAATGCGCCCGCGGGCTCCTTTTCCATAGACATCGACGAATTGACTTGGTTCTGCGTGCCTATCGCGCGGGGCGCGCGCGTATGCGCTTTGGAGAAGAAAATGACAACAGGTACTGTGAAGTGGTTTAACGGCCAGAAGGGCTTTGGATTCATTCAGCCGAACGACGGTGGTAATGATGTGTTCGTTCACATCAGCGCGGTCGAACGGGCTGGTCTTGCGGGTCTCGCAGAGGGCCAAAAGGTCAACTTCGAGCTCAAGACCGACAAGATGCGGGGCAAGGTCAGCGCAGAGAATCTCTCGCTGGCTTAAAGCCCTGGTGCCGTTTCACGGATGTACTGAAACGGCCACGCCACCCGCTCGATCCCAGGATTGAGCGGGTTTTGTCTGTTGCAGAGCAGGGTGAATAATGAGCGCCAGGAAATCGGCCGAACCATCACCTGAAGCCATAGCGCGCACCAATCGTCAGCGTTTGGCTGCCGAAGAAGGCGTGCGAGCCATGGCGGATGCCGAAAAGCAAGCCGTCGATGTTCGCAAGAACATGGCGCGGCTTCGAGAGCTGCGCCGGGCCAAGGAAGCGGCCGACGCGACCCTTCAAGCGTCGTTGCCGGCGCCTGTCCCCGCGAAGCGCAAGAAGAAGCTGCCGCCATAGCCGGCACTAAAAGCGCCGACGAAAATCTGGAGAGGGCCGGTCACATGCCAAAGAGTGCGGGTCGTGCCTAGAATCAAGTCGGACAGCGGTGGCACAATCACTTTCTTTCTCGCGCTTGGCGCGGGCCGGCAAATGTGTCGACTTGCCACCACGTTCCTGACGCAGAAGCAGGCCTTCAGCTATCTTCAAAAGAACCGAACGGAATTAGAGCGCGTCGCGCGGACTCGGCTGGCCCTAGGCGAGCTTGTAGACGGGATCGTCGTGCTCTCGATGCTTTAGATCGGGGTCGATTTCGATGCCAGGCTTCCAGCGCGTTTGCGATCGGAAGCTGGTTCAGAGCGGCTCCTAATCGGAATCTTTTCCCGGCTTGGCTTCGCGGGCCAATCGCTCGGCTTTCAGCCGCTCCCGGTTCTCGTTGAAGGAGTTCTGGTCCTTCGCATAATCATTCACCGGCTTTTGGGTTGTGGTTGGCTTGAACGCCTTGTTGGCTTCACGCTTGGCGCGATCAGGGGATTGATCTTTCAACATTTCGACCTCACTTTCATCAACGTTCGTGGTTCGACCGGGACGCGACGCCTTCCTCTCGCATGCTGCATGATTAGGCCTCGCCTTCCAGGGAGAAGGCGGCCAGTTCTTCATCGGTATGCAGGTCTTTTGCGAGGCGTTCAGTCACTCGCTATGGCCGCGGCACGCCCGCATTTGAGAGCACACCGGTCGAGATAACAACGGCCGGCTGCCGCATCGGTTCCCCGAGATTAGTCCTTATTCGCTTTGGCGGGTCAACCCAGGAAACGTGCCGATTGCGCGACATGCTTCATCTCGGCGCCAGCAAAAAGGCCGCCGAAACCGGCGGCCTTCTGTTTTCTCGGGTAGCTCCGCTTACTCCGCGGCCTGCTTCTGCGGCGGATCGAGCGCGCCGGACTTGTGAATGTCGGCGACCTGGTGGTCCGAGAAGCCGAGTACGCTGCGCAGGATCTCGTCGGTGTGCTCGCCGAGCAGCGGGGAGCGCTCCACGTCGCTTGGGGAGTCCGACAGCTTGATCGGGTTGCCGACCGAGATGTACTTGCCGCGGGTAGGGTGGTCGACCTCGACCACGGTGCCGGTCGCGCGCAGCGACTGGTCCTCGGCGATCTCCTTCATCGACAGGATCGGGCCGCAGGGGATGTCGTCCTTGTTGAGGATTTCCATCGCCTCGAACTTCGTCTTGGTCATCGTCCACTGTTCGATGCGGCCGAAGATCTCGTTCAGGCGCGGCAGGCGGACGGCCGGCTTGGCGTAGTTCGGATCGGTCTTCCAGGTCGGCTCGCCGATCACGTCGCAGATCTTCTCCCAGACCGGGGCCTGGGTGATGAAGTAGATGTAGGCGTTGGGATCGGTCTCCCAGCCCTTGCACTTCAGGATGCGGCCGGGCTGGCCACCGCCGGAATCGTTGCCGGCGCGCGGCACGGCATCGCCGAACGGAATGCCTTCGCCGAACTGGCTGTATTCCTTCAGTGGGCCATGGGCGAGGCGCTGCTGGTCGCGCAGCTTGACGCGTGCGAGGTTGAGCACGCCGTCCTGCATCGCGGCAGTGACCTTCTGGCCCTTGCCGGAATGGGTACGATGATAGAGTGCGGTGACGATGCCGAGCGCCAGATGCAGACCGGTGCCGCTGTCGCCGATCTGTGCGCCGGTGACCAGTGGAAGACCGTCGCGGAAGCCGGTGGTGGAGGCGGCGCCGCCGGTGCACTGCGCGACGTTCTCATAGACCTTGCAGTCTTCGTACGGTCCGGGACCAAAGCCCTTGATCGAGGCGACGATCATCTTCGGGTTGATCGCCTGGATCTTTTCCCACGGGAAACCCATGCGGTCGAGCACGCCGGGGCCGAAGTTCTCGACCAGCACGTCGCACTTCTTGATCAGCTCGGTGAGGACTTCCTTGCCCTTGGGGTTCTTGGTGTCGAGCGTGATCGAGCGCTTGTTGTGGTTGAGCATGGTGAAATACAGGCTGTCCACGTTCGGGATGTCCTGCAGCTGGCCACGGGTGATGTCACCCACGCCCGGACGTTCCACCTTGATCACGTCGGCGCCGAACCAGGCCAGCAGCTGTGTGCAGGTCGGTCCGGACTGGACGTGGGTGAAGTCGAGAATGCGAACGCCCTCAAGCGCCTTGGTCATCGTGTTGCTCCGTACTCTGTCTGCCCCTGCCAACCGCAGGGAATAAAGGGTTGAAGGGGGACTTACTTTTTCTTCTGCAGAACGCTCTGCGGATTGAGGTTGCCGATGCGGCCGCTCTCGGAACCTGCAGCCGGATCGATCACCGCGTTGACGAGCGTCGGCTTGCCCGAGGCCATCGCCTCGTTGACGGCGCGCTTGAGCTCGTCCGGCGAGGTCGCGTTCACGCCGACGCCGCCGAAGGCTTCCATCATCTTGTCGTAGCGCGCACCCTTGACGAACACCGTCGTCGCCGGATCGGCGTTGGCGCCGTTGACGTCGGTGCCGCGATAGATGCCGTCATTGTTGAAGATGACGATGCAGATCGGCAAATTGTAGCGGCAGATGGTCTCGACCTCCATGCCGGAGAAGCCGAACGCGCTGTCGCCTTCCACCGCGAGCACGGGGTGGCCGGTCTCAAGCGTTGCCGCGATCGCCTGGCCCATGCCGATGCCCATCACGCCCCAGGTGCCGACGTCGAGACGCTTGCGCGGCTTGTACATGTCGATGACGCCGCGGGCGAGATCGAGCGTGTTGGCGCCCTCGTTGACGAGGATCGCCTCGGGGTGATCCTTGATCACGTTCTTCAGCACGCCGAGCGCGCCGTGATAGTCCATCGGCGATTTGTTGTTCATGAGCTTCGGCGCCATCTTGGCGACGTTCTCTTCACGCTTGGTCGAAATCGCCTTGGTCCATTCGGTCGACGGAGCGGTCCAGCCCGAAGCCATCGCCTGGTTGAAGGCGGAGACGACCGAGCCGATGTCGCCGACGACGGGCGCGACGATCTCGACGTTGGAGTCCATTTCCCTGGGCTCGATGTCGACCTGGATGAACTTCTTGGGCGCTTCGCCCCAGTTCTTGCCCTTGCCGTGCGAGAGCAGCCAGTTCAGACGGGCGCCAATCAGCAGCACGACGTCGGATTCTTTCAGCACCGTCGAGCGAGCAGCACCTGCGCATAGCGGATGGGTGTCGGAGAGGAGGCCCTTCGCCATGCTCATCGGCAGGAAGGGGACGCCGCTCTTCTCGACGAAGGTTTTGATCTCCTCGTCGGCCTGCGCGTAGGCCGCGCCCTTGCCGAGGATGATGAGCGGACGTTTTGCGTTCTTCAAAACATCAAGCGCGCGCTTGATCGAAGCGGGCGAGGGGATCTGCGCGGGAGCCGCGTCGATCACCTTGACCAGCGACTTCCGGCCGGCATCGGCGTTCATCACCTGGCCGAATAGCTTTGCCGGCAAATCGAGATAGACGCCGCCGGGACGGCCGGAGACGGCGGCACGGATGGCGCGGGCCAGACCGATGCCGATGTCCTGGGCGTGCAGCACGCGATAGGCCGCCTTGCACAGCGGCTTGGCAATCGCGAGCTGGTCCATCTCTTCGTAGTCGCCCTGCTGGAGGTCGACGATCTCGCGCTCGGAGGAGCCCGAGATTAGGATCATCGGATAGCAGTTGGTGGTGGCGTGCGCGAGCGCGGTGAGACCGTTGAGGAAGCCGGGCGCGGAGACGGTGAGGCAGATACCGGGCTTCTTGGTGAGGTAGCCGGCGATGCCCGCCGCATAACCGGCGTTCTGCTCGTGGCGGAACGAGATCATGCGAATACCGGCCGCCTGCGCCATGCGGCCCAAATCCGTAATCGGGATGCCCGGCACATTATAGATCGTGTTGATGCCGTTCAGCTTGAGCGCGTCGATAACGAGATGAAAACCATCCGTCAATTCCTGCTCGGTGCCCGGTGCTTCGGACTTGGTCGCGGTATTCAGCATGGGCGTTGTCTCCCTGGTCTCAGCTACTGGGGCGAGTGCTTCGCCCTTCTGGTGAACGTTGCTAGTTGAATAATTCCTGGCCGTGCGCTTCGACATAAGCAGCAAGGCCGAGGGTGTGGTCGCGGGCGCGCTTCTCGGCGAGCTCGGTGTCGCGCGCTTCCAGTGCTTCGATCATGCCGAGATGCTCGGGCAGCGAAGTCGCGGTGCGGTCCTTGCGTCCGATGGTCAGCTGGCGATAGCCGCGCACGTGCAGCAGGAGGTCGTTGGTGAGATCGACCAGTACCGACGATTCCGACAGCGAGATCAGCGCCTGGTGGAAGGCGATGTTGGCGCGCGAATATTCCTCGACGTGATCCTCGGGCAGGCGGTCCTTGCCAAAGTCCTTGAAGTAGTCGCGCAGCGCCGTGATATCTTTCTTGCGCGCGGTGGTGGTGATGAGGCGGGCTGCCATGCTTTCCAGCGCCGCCCAGGCGCGGATCATGTCCACGATCTCGGTCTTGGTCCTTCGCACCACCATGATGCCGCGGCGCGGAACCGTTTTCACGAAACCGTCCTGCTCGAGCATCGCGATGGCTTCGCGGATCGGCGTGCGGCTCACACCCAGGCGTTCGGACAGCGCGCGCTCGTCGAGCATCACCGGCTCGGGCGTCGAGTAGATGTCCATCTTGAGGATAGCTTGCTTCAAGGCGTCATACGCCTTGTTCTTGAAGCTGCTCTCCGGGGCAATACGAACGATTGCGATATCTGCCTCGGCCATGTTCGGCAACGCCTTGGTTGGTTTCCGCAGTGACACGACGAATCTCCTCCAGTGGGAGTCGTCTTTTACAGGAATATTAACCGGAAAGTTTTTGGCATACCAAATACCAAGATGTCAAGCTGCCTATTTTTTGCAGCATTCTAAGGTGCGCTGCAGCTTGACAAGTTGGCTTCTGGCATACCAAATGCCATCGCCAGCCATTTTTGATCCAAAGCTGCGGAGTAGTCTCAGGCTTAAGCCACTCCGTTCCGCGACATGGAACAGAGCGCGGCGATTGGCAAGCATCACGGGCAGCCGCAACACGCGCGCGCTTTGAGAAAGAACTAAGGTCCAGGGAGAAGCCACATGTCCAATTCCAAAGATGCCGTCCGCAAGGTGCTTGACCAGGTCAAGGCGGACAACCGCACCAGCCTGACCGCGCCGGAAGGCAAGCTGGTCTGCGACGCCTACGGCATTCCGGTGCCGAAGGAGGGCGTGGCGAAGTCGGCCGGCGAGGCTGGCAAGATGGCCTCGTCCATGGGCTTCCCGGTGGTGATGAAGATCGTCTCGCCGGACATTCTCCACAAGACCGAAGCCGGCGGCGTCATCGTCGGCCTCAAGACGGCCGAAGACGCCGAGAAGGCCTACGAGACCATTCTCGGCAACGCCAAGAAGTACAAATCCGATGCCAAGATCGAGGGCGTCCAGGTGCAGCAGATGCTGGCCGGCGGCACCGAAGTGATCGTCGGGTCGATCACCGACGCTTCGTTCGGCAAGCTGGTTGCCTTCGGCCTTGGCGGCGTGCTGGTCGAGGTCCTGAAGGACATCACCTTCCGCCTCGCGCCCGCGACCAAGCAAGACGCGCTGTCGATGCTCGACGGCATCCAGGCACATGAGATTTTGAAGGGCGTTCGCGGCGGCGAGCCGGTGAACCGCACGGCGCTTGCGGATATCATCGTCAAGGTCTCGCAGCTCGTCACTGATTTCCCCGAGATGGTCGAGCTCGATCTCAACCCGGTGTTCGCCACGGCCAAGGACGCGATCGCCGCCGACGTCCGCATCGTCGTCGACTTCGCTTACGTGCCCAAGCCGAAGCCGCGCCCGACCGAAGAGATCGTCGCGGCCATGAGCCGCATCATGCAGCCGAAGGCGGTTGCGGTGGTCGGTGCCTCGGCCGAAGACGGCAAGATCGGCAATTCCGTGATGAAGAACCTCATCAACGGCGGCTACAAGGGCGACATCTACCCGATCCATCCCAAGGCCGCCGAGATCCTCGGCTACAAGGCGTATAAGAGCGTCAAGGACGTGCCGGGCGTGATCGATACCGCGGTGTTCGCAATTCCCGCGAAATTCGTGGCCGCAGCGCTCGTCGAATGCGGCGAGAAGAAAATTCCCGGCGCGGTTCTGATCCCGTCGGGCTTCGCGGAAGCCGGCGCACCGGAGCTCCAGGCCGAGATCGTCGAGGTCGGCAAGAAATACGACATCCGCCTGATGGGGCCGAATATCTACGGCTTCTACTACACGCCGGCCAATCTCTGCGCGACCTTCTGCACCGCCTACGACGTCAAGGGCCACGCGGCGCTGTCATCGCAGTCGGGTGGCATCGGCATGGCCATCATCGGTTTTTCGCGCTCGGCAAAAATGGGTGTGTCGGCCATCGTCGGTCTCGGCAACAAGTCCGATATCGACGAGGACGATCTGCTCGCCTTCTTCGAGCAGGATCCGAACACCAACCTGATTGCGCAGCACTGCGAGGATCTCAAGGACGGCCGCGCCTTTGCCGAAGCCGCAAAACGCGTCTCCAAGAAGAAGCCTGTCATCGTGCTCAAGGCCGGCCGCACCTCCGCCGGTGCGAAGGCAGCCTCGTCGCACACCGGCGCGCTCGCCGGCAACGACAAGATCTACGAGGACGTCCTGGCGCAGTCCGGCGTGATCCGCGCCCGCTCGCTGCGGCAGCTGCTCGAGTTCGCGCGCGGCGTGCCGGTGCTGCCGACGCCCAAGGGCGAAAACGTCCTGATCATCACCGGTGCAGGCGGCTCGGGCGTGCTGCTGTCGGACTCCTGCGTCGACAACGGCCTGTCGCTGATGTCGATGCCGCCGGATCTCGATGCGGCCTTCCGCAAGTTCATCCCGCCGTTCGGCGCGGCCGGAAATCCTGTGGACATCACCGGTGGCGAGCCGCCGATCACCTACGTCAACACGGTCAAGCTCGGCCTGACGGACGAGCGCATCCATTCGCTGATCCTCGGCTACTGGCACACTATCGTCACGCCGCCGATGGTGTTCGCCCGTAACATGGTCGAGGTGAAGAAGGAGATGGAGGCGAAGGGTTTTGTGAAGCCGATCGTCGCCTCGCTCGCCGGCGACGTCGAGGTCGAGGAAGCCGCCGAATATCTCTACCAGAACGGCATCCCGGCCTATGCCTATTCGACCGAACTGCCGGTCGAGGTCCTGGGCGCCAAGTACAAATGGGCGCGCGGGGCAGGGCTGCTCTGACACGAGGACTTTCACCTCTATCCGCACGCGGAGAGAGGTGACAATTGTCAGGTCGCGATGGGCAAGAACGTGATCCGGCGCAAATCGCTCGAGCCTCGATCGTCATCGGAGGCAGACCACGACGCGCGCGACGGCGGTGTGCAGTCCGTCGGCCGCGCGCTGTCGATCCTCGAGACGCTGGCCGAGGACGACGAAGGCTATCGCCTCAGCGATCTCGCCGTCCGCACCGGCCTGTCGGCCTCAACCGTGCATCGCCTGCTGGCGACGCTGGAAAGCCGCCGCTTCGTGCAATTCGACCGCGCCGAATCCAAATGGCATGTCGGCGTGCGCAGCTTCACGGTCGGCGCGAGCTTTGCCCGACGGCGCAATTTCAGCGCCCAGGCCATTCCCTATTTGCGCAAGCTGCGCGATCTCACCCGCGAGACCGCCAATCTCGCCGTCGTCGACGACGAGTTCATCATCGTGCTGACCCGGATGGAGAGCCGCGAGATCATGCGCTCGCTGACCAAGGTCGGCGGTCGCGTCGCCATGGTGACATCGGGTGTCGGCAAGGCGGTGCTTGCGACCTACTCCGACGAGGACGTCGGTGCCGTCATCCGCCATCACGGCATGCCACGCCTGACCGAGAAATCCATCGTGCGACCGAGCGATCTGTTCAGGGAGCTCGCGACCATCCGCAAGCAGGGTTTTGCAGTGGATGATGAAGAGGCCGAGATGGGTCTGCGCTGCGTCGCAGCCGTGGTCTACAGCCCCAGCGCCGAGCCGCTCGCCGCGATCTCGGTGTCCGGCTTGACCAGCCGCGTCACCGACGCCCGGCTGCCCGAGATCGGCCGCGTGGTGCGGGACGTCGCGGCGGAACTGACGGCAGCGCTTGGCGGCGTCATGCCGGCGGCAAAGCCGGGTTGAGCCAGGCCTGCGCTCCACCGCCACCTTGCGGGAGAAATCAGGTCTGGCGGCAAGAGCCCCGACATCGGTATATCCGTCCACCGTTGTCGCGTCCTTTTGGGGAAAATCATGCCGTCAGAGCTCCGTTCGCCCCGTCTCGCCGTCCTGATTGATGCCGACAATGCTTCGGCCAAGATCGCGGATGGACTGTTCGAGGAGATCGCCAAGATCGGCGAGGCCAGCGTCCGCCGTATCTACGGCGATTTCTCCCAATGCCAGGTCCAGGGGCTGGGCCGACATCCTGTCGAAACACGCCATCATCCCGCAGCAGCAATTCGCCTATACGACGGGAAAGAATGCATCCGACATAACGCTGGTCATCGACGCGATGGACCTGCTTCACAGCAGCCGGTTCGATGGCTTCTGCCTGGTGTCGTCCGACAGCGACTTTACCCGTCTTGCCGCCCGTATCCGCGAGCAGGGCGTCGATGTCTTTGGGTTCGGCGAGCAGAAGACGCCGGAAAGCTTCCGGCAGGCCTGCCGAAGGTTCGTCTATACGGAGAACCTGCTTCCCGCCCCCGCGAACACGCAGGATGCGGCGGCGAGGTCAGCGCCACTTCAGCCGCCCGATGGGGCAACCCCCATCATCAAGAGGGTCATCACCCAGATGGAGAGCGAAGACGGCTGGGTCACGCTCGGGGAGGTCGGGCGGCAGCTTGCCAATCTGGCGTCCGATTTCGATCCGAGGACGTTCGGTTTCCGCAAGCTGAGTGACCTCGTGCGGAAGACAAACTCCTTCGAGATCGATGAGCCGAAGGGGCGGTCGATGCGGATTCGGGTCAAGCCCGCTGCCGCACCACCGTCGAAAACGCGGAACCCGCGCAGAAGGTCAGGGACGGCAGGCGTTCCACCCAAGGCGTAAGCAGGCGTGCTGTTATATTTGAGCTTGCCCGGTCTGGCTCAGGGCGTAACCATCGCGGGGCCGTAACATCCCGCGAGAGCGCTCATGACAAAACTCACCCGCTTTGCCGTCGCGCCGCTGCACGCGATGACGCGGCGTCTGGCCGATGTCGCCTCCGCGCGCGTCGCGCCCGATCTCGTCATATCAGGTGCGCGGGTGCTCTCGACCTATTCCGAGCGCATCCACGCGAACCGCGAGGTCTGGATTACCGGGGGGCGCATTGCGGCGGTGAAGCCGGCGGGGGCTGCGAAGCGATTCTTCGGCGACGTGCCGCTGTACGACGCCGCCGGCGGCATCATCGCGCCCGGCCTGGTCGATCCGCACATCCACATCGAATCCTCGATGGTGACGGCCTGCGCCTATGCCGAGGCGGCACTGCTCAACGGCACCACCACGATCTTCTGCGACAGCCACGAGATCGGCAACGTCATGGACGTCGCCGGCGTTGAGGCCATGTTGGAGGACGCGCGCGAAGCCCCGCTTTCGATCTTCCTGACGGTGCCGAGCACGGTACCGGCCACCTCGGCCGCACTGGAGACTGCGGGCGGCGACCTCACGCCGGACAAGATCGCCGGCCTGTTCGACCGCTGGCCGGAAGCAGTCGGGCTCGGCGAGAAGATGGATTTTGTGCCTGTCACCATGGGCGATGAACGCAGCCACGCCATCCTCGCCGCCGCCCTGAAGCGCGGGCGACCGGTGTCCGGCCATGTCTATGGCCGCGAATTCGTCGCGGCCTATGCGGCATCCGGCGTCACCGACACCCATGAGGCGATCGACCGCGACATCGCCGACGATTTGCTCGATGCCGGCGTCTGGGTGTTTTTGCGCGGCGGCCCGCCGACCACGCCATGGCACTCGCTGCCGCAGGCGATCCGCACCATCACCGAGCTCGGCGCCTCGCACAAGCGCACCGCCGTGTGCACCGATGACCGCGACGCCGATGATCTGCTGCTGTTCGGCCTCGACTGGGTAGTGCGGGAGGCGGTGAAGGCGGGAATGTCGCCCGAGCAGGCCTGGTCGATGGGGTCGCTGCATGGTGCGACGCGTTTTGGCATCGATGGCGATATCGGCGGGCTCGGCGGCGGCCGCCGCGCCGATCTGGTGCTGATGGACGATAATCTCAGGCCGCAATGCACCTGGTACGGCGGCGAACTCGTGGTCGAGCACCGTAAGATCACGCCGAAGCTCGATCAGGCGCTGTCGCAGCGTTATCAATATCCGAGGGCGGCATATGCGACCGTGAAGCTGCCCGAGAAGGTCAAGCTGACGCCGGAGTTGCCGGCGAAAGCCTGTACCGTCAACGCGATCAAGACCGCGCTGCCCGGCATCACGCTCATCCATGAGAAGATCGCGATCGAGCCCGCAAAAGACTGGCCGTCGCTGTTTGCGCGCTACGGCCTGTGCTTCGTTACGGTGGTCGAGCGCCACGGCAAATCGGCCGGCAACGTCGCCTATGGCTTGCTGAAGGATTTTGGCCTGAAGCGCGGGGCGGTAGCCTCCAGCGTCGGGCACGACAGCCACAACATCATCGTTGCCGGAACCAACGAGGCCGACATGCAGGTGGCGGTATCGGCCATCAAGGCACAGCAGGGCGCCGTCTGTGTCGTCGCCGACGGCAAGGTGAGGGCGCTGGTGCCGCTGCCAATCGCCGGGCTCTTGTCCGACAAGCGCGTCACGGAGGTGGCCGAGGAGGTCAAAGCTCTGAAGAAGGAATGGGCGGAGGCCGGCTGCACCATCCCCTACATGGGCTTCAATTTGATTCCGCTATCGGTCATTCCGGAAATTCGCATCACCGACAAGGGTCTCGTGCTGGTGCCGCAGATGGAGCTGGCGCCGCTGTTCGAGTGAGCGCTTTCACGCGTTTCTCGACCTAACCGATTGAGACCGCCACGTTTTTTCCGCGGCTGCCGCATCGTGGAAAATAAAATCGATCTCGTTGAGATCGTATCCTGCGCGCCCGATGATCTCGCTCAGCCAATGCAACCGAGCGAGGTCCGATATGGCGAAAATGCGAGCCATCGATGCTGCCGTGCGAATTCTGGAGAAGGAAGGCATCTCGACTGCCTTCGGCGTTCCCGGGGCCGCGATCAATCCGCTCTACTCGGCGCTGAAGAAGCGCGGTTCGATCCGCCATATCCTGGCGCGGCATGTCGAGGGTGCCTCGCACATGGCCGAGGGCTACACGCGGGCCAAGGCCGGCAACATCGGCGTCTGCATCGGAACCTCTGGGCCGGCGGGCACCGACATGATCACCGGGCTTTATTCGGCGATCGCCGATTCCATCCCGATCCTCTGCATCACGGGGCAGGCGCCACGGGCGCGGCTCTACAAGGAAGATTTCCAGGCCGTCGACATCGAGTCGATCGCAAAGCCCGTGACCAAATGGGCGGTGACCGTGCGCGAGCCCGCGCTGGTGCCCCGCGTGTTCAGCCAGGCTTTTCACGTGATGCGCTCCGGCCGCCCGGGGCCGGTGCTGATCGACATGCCGCTCGACGTGCAACTCGCCGAGATCGAGTTCGACGACGAGACCTACGAGCCACTGCCGGTCTACAAGCCCACCGCGACGCGCAAGCAGGTCGAGAAGGCGCTGGAGATGCTCAACGCCGCCGAGCGGCCGCTGATCGTGGCGGGCGGTGGCGTCATCAATGCGGACGCCTCCGACCTGCTGGTCGAGTTTGCCGAGATCGCGAATGTTCCGGTGGTGCCGACGCTGATGGGGTGGGGCGCCATCCCCGACGACCACGTGCTGATGGCCGGTATGGTCGGTCTCCAGACCAGCCATCGTTACGGCAACGCCACGATGCTCGAATCCGATTTCGTGCTCGGTATCGGCAACCGCTGGGCCAATCGCCACACCGGCTCGGTCGAAACCTTCACCAAGGGCCGCACCTTCGTGCATGTCGACATCGAGCCGACCCAGATCGGGCGCGTGTTCAATCCCGATCTCGGCATCGTCTCGGACGCGAAGGCCGCGCTCGAACTGTTCGTCACCGTCGCCGGGGAGTGGCGCCGGTCAGGCAGGCTGCGCGAGCGCCAGGCGTGGCCCGCGGCCTGCCGCGATCGCAAGAAGACGATGCTGCGCAAGAGCCATTTCGACAACGTGCCGATCAAGCCGCAGCGCGTCTACGAGGAGATGACCAAGGCCTTTGGCCGTGACACCTGCTACGTCTCCGTGATCGGCCTATCGCAAATCGCCGGCGCGCAGTTCCTCGGCGTTTACAAGCCGCGTAACTGGATCAATGCCGGGCAGGCGGGGCCGCTCGGATGGACGCTGCCCGCCGCCCTCGGGGTGCGCGCGGCGTGTCCGGATCGCGACATCGTCGCGCTCTCCGGCGACTACGATTTCCAGTTCCTGATCGAGGAGCTCGCGGTCGGCGCGCAGTTCAATCTGCCCTACATCCACGTCGTCGTGAACAATTCCTATCTCGGGCTGATCCGCCAGGCCCAGCGTGGCTTCGACATGGACTATCACGTCCAGCTCTCCTTCGATAACATCAACGCGCCCGAGCTCGGTGGCTACGGCGTCGATCACGTCGCGGTCGCCGAAGGCCTCGGTTGCAAGGCGATCCGCGTCACCGATCCCAAGGACGCGCAGGCCGCGTTTGCCACAGCGCGCGAATGGATGGCGAAGTACCGCGTGCCCGTGATGGTCGAGTTCATCCTCGAACGCGTCACCAACATCGCGATGGGCACGGAGATCGACAACATCGTCGAGTTCGAGGAGGTGCTGGATCTGCCGCTCGACGAGGTCGCGAGCGCGCGGTCCGGCGTGCTGCAGCCGGCGGAATAGGGAACAGCATCATGCCGAAATTCGCCGCCAACCTCACCATGCTCTTCAACGAGATGCCGTTCGTGGACCGCTTCGCTGCGGCCAAGGCGGCGGGCTTCTCCGGGGTCGAATATCTCTTTCCCTATGATTTCGACAAGGCGCTTTTGCGCGAGCAGCTCGACAGCCATGGGCTGACGCAGGTGCTGCACAATCTGCCGGCCGGCAACTGGGCCGCAGGCGAGCGCGGCATCGCGATCCTGCCCGATCGCGTCGCCGAATTCCGCGACGGCGTGTTTCGCGCCATCGACTATGCCAAGGCGCTCGATTGCGAGCAGCTCAACTGCCTCGTCGGCATCGCGCCAGTGGACGCCGATCCGCGCGAGCTGAACGAGACGCTGGTCGGGAATTTGCGCTTCGCGGCCTCGACGCTGGCGCGGGAGAACATCAAGCTGCTGGTCGAGCCGATCAACACGCTCGACATTCCCGGCTTCTTCCTCAACGGCACCGAGCAGGCCGTGCAGCTCATCTCGGAGGTGCGGTCGAACAACCTGTTCGTCCAGTACGACATCTATCACATGCAGATCATGGAGGGTGACCTCGCCCGTACCATGCAGGAATATCTCCCCCAGATCGCCCACATCCAGCTCGCCGACAATCCCGGCCGCCACGAACCGGGCACCGGCGAGATCAACTATCCCTTCCTGTTCCGCCATCTCGACGCGATCGGTTATCGCGGCTGGGTCGGCTGTGAGTACAAGCCGCGCACCACGACGCTGGAAGGCCTATCCTGGCATGCGGCGCAGACATTCGAGACCTGAGGAAATTTGGACATGATCGACATCGGCTTCATCGGACTTGGCACCATGGGACGGCCGATGGCCGGCCATCTTCTGGCCGCAGGACATCGCGTTCTCCTGCATGACGTCGCGCCTGTTGCGCCGGAGCTGATCGCGGCTGGCGGCGTTGCCTGCAAGTCGAGCAAGGAGGTCGCAGAGGAGGCGGATGCCGTCATCATCATGGTGCCCGATACGCCGCATGTGGAAGCCGTGCTGTTCGGCACGGACGGCGTCGCGAGCGGCATCTCCAAGGGCAAGATCGTGGTCGACATGAGCTCGATCTCGCCGCTGGCGACCAAGGAGTTCGCAAAGAGGATCGAGGCGCTCGGCGCGGATTATCTCGACGCACCGGTTTCGGGCGGGGAGGTCGGTGCCAGGGCGGCAAGCCTCACCATCATGGTCGGCGGGCCCGAGCGCGCCTTCAACACCATGAAGCCAATCTTCGACCGCATGGGAAAGAACGTCACCCGGGTCGGCGCCAATGGCGACGGCCAGACAACGAAGGTCGCCAACCAGATCATCGTCGCGTTGACGATCGAGGCGGTGAGCGAAGCGCTGCTGTTCGCGTCGAAAGCCGGAGCCGATCCGGCACTGGTGCGGCAGGCCCTGATGGGCGGCTTTGCCTCGTCGCGGATCCTCGAAGTGCATGGCGAGCGCATGGTGAAGCGCAATTTCGATCCCGGTTTCCGCATCGAGCTGCACCAGAAGGATCTCAACCTCGCGCTTGAAGGCGCTCGCGCGCTCGGCCTGTCGTTGCCGAGCACGGCGGTGGCGCAGCAATTGTTTTCGTCCTGCACCGCGCATGGCGGCAAGGACTGGGATCACTCGGCGATGGTGCGGGCGCTGGAACTGATGGCGGGCCACGAGATCGCCGCGGCCCGAACTGTTACGGGGTAAACCGTCTCCGGATCTGGCGCGTCTTTCGCTACGGGGAACCGGAACAATGCTCCGGCCCCGTGGTTAAAGGCGCACAACAATCACTGGAGACATCAGGACATGAAAACCCGTCTTGCGATTTCGTTGGCTGCCGCGTCGCTGCTGGTGTCAAGCGCAGCCTTTGCTCAGTCGACGACCGCCGAGGGCGCTGCGAACGGTGCACGTGCGGGCGGCGACATCGGCGGTCCGGTTGGCGCGATGGTCGGCGGCACCGTCGGTGCAGCGGTCGGCGCCGGCCTGGAAATTCCGAATGCGATCCTGGGCGGAATCCCGCGTAGCGATTCGGTCGTCGTCGAGGATCGCGTCGTTGTCGGCGAGCCGCTGCCGCCGACCGTTGTGCTGCGCCCCGTTCCGAATTACACCGAGTATCGCTATGCAGTCGTCAATGATCGCCGCGTGATCGTCGAGCCGCGCACACGCCGCGTCGTCAAGATCATCGACTGATCGATCAGAGTCTAGGCTTGAACAGTTGGGCCCTGCGGAGCGTCACTCCGCGGGGCCTTCGCTCGTCAGGGCCGAATTTGCGCGGAAGCGTGTCATGACCCAATCGACGGCGGTCGCGAACGCAAACCCGATGCAGGCCGTGCCGGCATCGACCAAAAAATCCTCCAGCCGCGCATGCCGACCCGGCGCCCAGAATTGCATCAGTTCGAGCACGCCGATCAGAATTACCGCCGCGGCAGCCACAGCCCAGCGACGGTTCCGGTAAGCCAGGCCGAAGGCTAATCCGACCAGAACAAAGGCAAGGGCATGCTCGCCGTCCTGGCCGAGGTCGGAGCGGGGCCGCAGGCCGGGCGGGCCGAGTGTTGCGAAAGTGACGGCGGCTGCGAGCAGCCAGGCAAAAAAGCGGATGAACATGGACATACGCCCCGCTTAGCACGGATTTGCCGCGCCTGCAGTGAGGCGGGGATCAGATCGCCGTGTGGTTAATGACGAAACGTTAAAGTGCCTCGCGCACGCCAAGGCCGTGCATGAAGCGTTCCCGGATCTGCACGGGATCGCGCCGGGTGGCGCCGACGCCCGGCTTGTCGTCGATGCGGACGGCGATCAGGCTCGGCCCGGAGGCCGCCATGGCTTCCTCGACCAGCCGCTCGAAATCCTCTTCGTCCGCGGCCCAGGCGCTGTTGGCAAGCCCCGACCCGGCGGCGATGGCGACGATGTCAGCCACGTTCGCGGCGGGTGTCGGCTGCGCGCCGGTGATCTGGTAGATGCCGTTGTCCATCACGATCATGATGAGGTTCTCAGGCTTCAACGCCGCAATCGTCGAGAGAGCGCGCCGAGCTGCATCAGCAGCGAGCCGTCGCCTTCGAGCGCAAAGACGCGCCGGTCCGGCTGCGCCAGCGCCACGCCCAGCGCGATTGGAAAGGCAAGCCCCATGCTGCCGAGCATGTAGAAATTCTGCGGACGGTGGCCGGCGGCCCAGAGATCGAAGTTGGTGTTGCCGATGCCGCCGATCACGGCTTCCTCGTGCTCGAGTTTCGCGATCAGGCGCGAGGTGACGTCGAAGCGGTTCATCACTTTGGTGTTGCGCGCGTCTGTATTCATTTGGGCCGGCCTCACTTGTCGAAAGTCTTGCCGCCCGTGAGCAGCGGGTTGAGGATCAGCGCCACCGGCGCCTGTGTCGTGACGGCCTGCTTGATCGAACGGTCGGTGATGAATTCGAGCTCGTCGAGCCGGGTGATGGTGTGATGCTCGAGCGCCAGCGAATCCAGCACCGGACGCATGGTGCGGCAGACCAGCGACTGGCCGTAGTTGAACTCGCCGAGCGTGCCGCGCTCGGACACGAACATGATCAGCGGGATCTGGTAGGGCACCGCGAGCGAGGCCAGCACGTTGGCGAGCGTGGCAAAGCCGGAGGTCTGCATCAGCACCGCAGCCCGCCGCCCGCCCATCCATGCGCCCGAGACGATGCCGACGGCTTCCTCCTCACGGGCGGTGGCAAAGGTGGTGAAGAAGGGATCGGCGTGCAGGTTCCTGATCAGCGGCGTCAGCACGCGGTCGGGCACGTAAGGGACGAGGCTGATCTCGTTCCGCTTCAGGGTTTGCAGGACGATGCCGTGCCAGCTCTTGTCACTGGAGGTCTGCGCCGCCTCGGACGAGGTATGTTGCTCCGCAATCGCCATTGCGTTCTCCCTTCAGCCGCGCATGCTTCTTGGTCTTGGCCATTGCCTTAGGCGTCGCCTTGGCCGTCGCGGCGGTCTTCCGAACTTGACGCGGCGGGCGGGATTGTCAACATGTCCGGGCTGCACCGTGATCTGCGCCAGACGGCCTGCCGCGACCGGTACCGACGTGTCATAAGCGGCAATAACAAGAGAACGGAGGAACGCATGACAGGAGCGCGCGCTGCGCTGGCCCTGCGGATCTCCTGGAGAGAGCCGGAAGGGTCCTGATGTCCGTCAACAGCAAGCGTGTCTTCTACGTCAAATATCTGGCCAATCCGATTTATATCGACATCCTGAAGGCGCGGCTCGACGTCCGGCTCGATCGCATCGAGAACGAAAGCCCGGCGGATTTCTACGCGCCGATCCTGAGCGCAGCCCATGTCTACCAGATCGGGGCTGCTCGCGATGAACTCGCGCCGCATTTCCATGTTGACGCCGCCTTCCTGAAGCGTACGCCGAACCTCCTGCTCGTTTCCAGCAACGGCGCGGGCTTCGATCCCGTCGACGCCGAAGCGTGCACCGATGCGGGCGTGCTCGTCGTCAACCAGTCCGGCGGCAACGCGCATTCGGTCGCCGAGCATGCGCTGGCGATGATGCTGACGCTGTCCAAGCGTATCATCCAGTCCGACCGCAAGCTTCGCAGGGAGGCCAACGTCAATCGCAACGAACTCGTCGGCAACGAGGTCGAGCACAAGACCGTCGGCATCGTGGGGCTCGGCAATGTCGGCCGCCGCATCGCCGCGCTGTGCAAGGGCCTGCTCGGCATGAAGGTGCTGGCCTATGATCCCTATCTCACGGCCGAGGTGATGTCCGAGCGAGGCGGGGAGAAGGTCGAACTCGACGAGCTGCTGCGCCGCGCCGATTTCGTCTCGATCTCCTGTCCCCTCAACAAGGGCAGCCGCAACATGATCAGCGTGCGCGAGTTCGCGCTGATGCAGCCGCATGCGTATTTTGTCACCACGGCCCGGGGCTTCATTCACGACGAGGACGCGCTGCTCCAGGCGTTGCGCGACAAGCGCATCGCGGGTGCCGGCCTCGACGTCTGGTCCAAGGAGCCGCCGCCGCCGGAGCATCCGCTGCTGCAGTTCGACAACGTGCTGGCGAGCCCGCATACCGCAGGCGTCACGATCGAGGCGCGCCAGAACATGGGCCGCATCGCCGCCGAGCAGGTGCTGGACACGCTCGACGGCAAACGCCCGCCGCGCATCATCAATCCCGAGGTTTGGCCGCGCTATGCCGAGCGCTTCAAGCAGGCGTTCGGGGTAACGCCGGGGTAGGGCTAGGAGCTTGCCATTCCGGGGCAGCGTGGAACCGCCTACCGGCCTTGATGCGCGTCAAATTCTCCCTCCCTCATTCAGGCTAAATGGTATTAGAGTGTCGCCGGGGCTGGCCGTGGCAGCAGGAGGTCCCATGTCAACTTATGTCGTCAGATTCATGAAGGACGTGCTCGGCCAGTACGGCCGGCAGATCGAGGTGTGCCAGGGCTCGCTCGAGATCGACGCCACCGACGAGAACGAGGCCAGGGAGCGGGCGAAGGCGAGGTTTTGCAAGGACCAGGCCTTGCACCACTGGTCGCTGCATGCCGACCGCATCCAGGTCAGGCCGGCTGACTTTCCGTCGTGAGGTCTAGCGGCCGGCTCCGAGCCACCGCTGCAACGTCTCAGTCGAGCACTTTGTCCAATGTAATCGGGAAGCGGCGGATGCGTTTGCCGGTGGCGTGATAGACGGCGTTCGCGATCGCGGCGGGGACGCCGACGATGCCGATCTCGCCCAGTCCCTTGATGCCGAGCGCGTTGATGTGCGCGTCCGGCTCGTCGACGAAGATCACGTCGATGTCGTGAACATCCGCATTCACCGGGATGTGGTACTCGGCGATGTTCGCGTTCATGATCCGGCCGAAGCGGTGGTCCATCACCGTCTCCTCGTGCAGGGCCATCCCGATCCCCCAGACCACGCCGCCCATGATCTGGCTGCGGCCGGTCTTGGTGTTGAGAATCCGCCCGGCCGCGATTGCGCTCACGACCCGCGTGACGCGGATGACGCCAAGCAATTCGTCCACCTTGACCTCGGCAAAGACGGCCGAATGGGTATTGCGCGCGTGCTTCTTGTCCTCACCGAACTGGTTGAGCTTTTCCTTCTCGATACGTTCGACGCCGCCATGGCGCATCGCGTCGGCGATCGAGACCGCGCGGCGGTTGTCGCTGGCCCTGGCAATGCTGCCGTCGGTCAGCACCGTATCGGCCAACTCGGCGCCGGCGAGCGGCGAGCCAGGCATTTTCCCGGCCAAGCGCAACAGCTCCTTGCGCACCTCTTCAGCGGCTGCGAGCACCGCATGCGCGCTCGATGCGGCCATCCAGGAGCCGCCCTCGACCGGCGCCTGCGGCAGAGTGGAATCGGCAAGCCGGACGCTGATGTTCTCGATCGGCAGGCCGAGCGCATCGGCCGCAACCTGCGCCACGATGGTGTAGGTGCCGGTGCCGATGTCGGATGCGGCGCAGGACACTTCGGCATGTCCGTTCGACGTCAGCACGATGCGCACCGCGACCGGCATCTGCAACGCTTCCCACACGCCCGTCGCCATGCCCCAGCCGACCAGCTCTTTGCCATCGCGCATCGAGCGCGGCGCAGGATTGCGTCTGCTCCAGCCGAAGGCGTCCGCGCCGCGCGCGTAGCATTCGCGCAACTGCTTGCTGGTGTAGGGGAGGTTTTCGCTCTGGTCGCGATCCGAATAGCACTTCAACCGCAGTTCGATCGGGTCGAGCTTGAGCGCGACGGAGAGCTCGTCCATGGCGCATTCGAGGGCGCAGACGCCCGACGCCGCGCCCGGTGCGCGCATGTCGCAGGGGGTGGAGACGTCAAGGTGGACGAGCTTGTGGGAGAAACGGCTGTTCGGGCTGCTGTAGAGCTGTTCGGCCCAGCCGGTGTCATTGCGTGCGAAATCCTCGTAGCGGGAGGTGACGGCAATCGCCTCGTGCGTGACCGCATCGAGCGTACCGTCGGATTTTGCGCCGAGGCCGACGCGCTCGATCGTCATCGGCCGGTAGCCGAGCCCGTACATCTGCTGCCGCGTCAGCACGACGCGAACAGACCGCTTCAGTGCGAGCGCGCCAAGCGTTGCCAGCACCACCTGGTATTGCGGTCGCAAGCCGGAGCCGAAGGCGCCGCCGACGTAAGGCGAGGCCACGCGAATGTCATCCGGCTTCTTGTCGAACACGCCGCAGAGAAATTTGTGGACGTTTTGAACGCCCTGCGTCTTGTCGTAGATCGTGAGCTTGCCATTGCTGTCCCAGATCGCCGTGGTCGCATAGAGCTCCATCGGGTTGTGATGCTCGGTCGGTATCACGTACTCCGCCTCGTGGCGCACGCCGGCTTTGGCAAGAGTTGCTGCGGCGTCGCCGCGAGGCTTATGCGGCTTGTCCATCTCGGCAGCCTTGCTGCGCTCGCCTTCGAGGTCGGTCGCAAAGCCGCGCGGCTCATACTCGACCCGCACCAGTGTGGCCGCGAATTTCGCGGTTTCCCAGTCCTCCGCCACGACCAACGCGATCGGTTGGCCGTTGAACTTGACCGTGTCGTCGTAGAGTGGACGGAAAGGCGAACCCTCCGGTGCAACCTCGTCCCTCCACGCCTCGTCCTTGTCGGCGAGCGGCGGACGGTTCGCATGCGTAAGCACGTCGAGCACGCCCTTGACCTGCAGCGCCGTACTGGTGTCGAGGCGGGCAATGCGCCCGCATGGAATGGTGGCCTCGACGACGAAGCCATGGAGGAGTCCGTCGGCCGGGAATTCGCCGGCGTATTTGGCGGCCCCGGTGACTTTGGCCCGGCCGTCGACACGCGACGTTGGCGTTCCGATATAGGCCTTCATCGGTCCCTCACGCGATCTTCTTGTGGGCCTGGGATTGCGGCGTTGCATTCGCCGCCTGTGTCAGCGTCCGCACAATGGCGCGGCGTGCGAGCTCGACCTTGAAGCCGTTATGTGAGCGGGTCGTAGCTCCCTGGAGCAAGAGATCCGCGGCGTGCGAGAAGTGGTCGGGCGTCGCGGCCTGGCCGCGCAACGCCGCTTCGGCTTCGAGGCTGCGCCAGGGCTTGTGAGCCACGCCGCCGAGCGCCACCCGTGCCCCGCTGATCGCGTTGCCTTCCAGTTCGAGCGCGGCAGCGACCGAGACCAGAGCAAAAGCATAGGACATCCGGTCGCGAATTTTCAGATAGCTGTAGTTTTGAGCGAAGCCGCGGGCCGGGAGCTCGATTCCCGTGATGATCTCGCTGGTACCGAGATTGGTGTCGACATGAGGCGTGTCGCCGGGAAGCCGGTGGAAATCGGTCAGCGCGATGGTGCGCTCGCCGGAGCGGCCTGCGATGTGCACCAGCGCCCCAAGTGCAGCCAGCGCCACGCTCATGTCGGACGGGTTGGTCGCGATGCAGGCGGCGCTCGTACCGAGGATCGCATGGTTGCGATTGAGGCCGTCCATTGCCGAGCAGCCGCTGCTGGGACGTCGCTTGTTGCAGGGCGTGGCCGTGTCATAGAAATA
This sequence comes from Bradyrhizobium sp. LB13.1, assembly GCF_054056815.1. Taxonomy (NCBI): domain Bacteria; kingdom Pseudomonadati; phylum Pseudomonadota; class Alphaproteobacteria; order Hyphomicrobiales; family Nitrobacteraceae; genus Bradyrhizobium; species Bradyrhizobium sp. LB13.1. The sequence continues at coordinate 3,243,345 of NZ_JBSRYQ010000001.1, forward strand.
GGCGCAGCGCGTTCGCTGCATCAGATTGCCTCCGACCGACGCCATGTTGCGCAGTTGCGCCGAGGCACCGGCCAGGATGGCGCTGGCGAGCAGAGGATAGCGCTGCTCGATCAGCGGGTGGTAGGCGAGGTCCGAGTTCGGCACCAGGGCGCCAATGCGCAAGGACCCGTCCGCCGTCTCCTCGACCTTGCGGAGCGGCAGGCGGGAAATGTCAATCAGCCGGGAGGGGCGCTCGACATTCTCTTTCATCAGGTCGATCAGATTGGTGCCGCCGGCAATCAGTTTGGCGCCGGGATCGGCGGCGAGCAGGCGGATCGCGTCGGCAACGTCCGTGGCTCGGGCATACTGGAAGTTGTTCATGGCTGTGCCATTGCCTGTTGGATGGCGGCGAGGATGTTCGGATAGGCGCCGCAGCGGCAGAGATTCCCGCTCATCAGCTCGCGGATCTCGTCGGCATCCCGGGCATGGCCTTCGGCGAGCAGTCCGGCCGCCGAACATATTTGTCCAGGCGTGCAATAGCCGCACTGGAAGGCGTCATGGTCGATGAAAGCCTGTTGCAGGGGATGCAGCGTACCGTCCCTTGGCAAGACCTTCGACGGTCGTGATCTCCGCGCCGTCATTCATGACGGCGAGCGTGAGGCAGGAATTGACGCGCCGGCCGTCCACCAGCACCGTGCAGGCGCCGCACTGACCATGGTCGCACCCCTTCTTGGTGCCGCTCAACGCAAGATGGTCCCGCAAGGCGTCCAGCAACGTGGTCCAGGGCACGAGATCAAGCTTGTGACTGACGCCGTTGACGACAAGATGGATCGGAATGCGTTCGGGAATCTGATGCGTGAGATCGCCCATGTCCTGCTCCCTGCGACGGCGACGATGCCGGACGTCAGCCGAGTTGACGCGGGGCACGCCTCCGCCGGCCAATAGCGCCCAACGGACCACCGGCCGGTTGGTTCCTTGGCGGCAGTTCGCCTTTCCGAGAGGCCGCAGTCAGCGCTTTGCTTCCCCGAACACCACATTCGGCACCGCGCGGTTGACGACCTCGCGGAGCGCAAAGCTTGATTGTACCCGTGCTACGCGCGGCAGGCGCGACAACTCGGTGCGGTGGATACGTTCGAAATCCTGGATGTCGCGGGCGAGCACGATCAGGATGTAGTCGTCGGTCCCCGACATCAGGAAGCAGCGCACCATGGAGGGGCATTTCACCACCTCCGCCTCGAACGCCTTCAACGCCTCGTCGCTCTGGCTTTCCAGCGCGATACGGACCAGCACCGTGGTGGTGAGGCCGAATTGCGCTGAGGTCGAGCGCGGCCTGATAGGCCTGGATGTAGCCGTCGTCCTCCAGCGCCTTCTGCCGCCGTGCCAGCGCGGTGCTGGACATGCCGACTTTGTTGGCGAGCTCGGTATGGCTGGCCCGCGCATTGGTGGTGAGTTCCGCGAGGATGGCGAGATCTTTCCGGTCGAGGGCCAAGGTTTCGTTTCCAGCGTGAAAGGGCGTTTGCGCGCCGGAAACCGGCGCGGGGAAGCCAAAGCTAGCGGATATTTGCACGAAACCAAACCGGCCCCGTCGCTACGATCAGGAGGTGAATCAAAAGGAGCCCGGAATGCGTGTCGGTGTGCCCAAGGAGATCAAGGTGCAGGAATATCGCGTCGGGCTCACCCCGGGCGTGGTCCGCGAATATATCGCCGCCGGTCACCAGGTGACGGTCGAGATCGGCGCGGGCGGCGGCATCGGCGCCTCCGACGAGGTGTACCGGCGGGCAGGGGCCATCATTGCCGAGAGCGCGCGCGACATCTTCGCGAACTCCGACATGATCGTGAAGGTGAAGGAGCCGCAGAAGAGCGAATGGGCCCAGCTTCGCGAAAGCCAGATCCTGTTTGCTTACCTCCATCTCGCGCCGGATCCCGAACAAGCCAAAGGTTTGCTCGCCTCCGGCTGTACTGCGATCGCCTATGAAACCGTCACCGACGCGGCCGGTCACCTCCCCCTGCTTGCGCCGATGAGCGAAGTCGCCGGCCGCCTTGCCATAGAGGCTGCCGGCGCCGCCCTCAAAAGCTCGGCCGGCGGCCGCGGGCTGTTGCTGGGCGGTGTTCCCGGCGTGCAGCCGGCAAGGGTCGTCGTGCTCGGCGGCGGAGTGGTGGGAACGCAGGCTGCGCGCATGGCCGCAGGGCTCGGTGCCGAGGTCACGGTGATCGACCGCTCGATTCCACGGTTGCGCGAACTTGACGATCTCTTTGCCGGCCGCGTGCGCACCCGGTTCTCGACCATCGAGTCGGTCGAGGAGGAGGTGTTCGCCGCCGACGTCGTGATCGGCGCGGTGCTGCTGCCGGGCGCCAGCGCACCAAAGCTCGTCACGCGTGCGATGCTGACGTCGATGCGGCCGGGCGCCGTGCTGGTCGACGTCGCGATCGATCAGGGTGGCTGCTTCGAGACCTCGCACCCGACGACACATGCAGAACCAACTTATTTGGTCGACGGCATCGTGCATTATTGCGTCGCCAACATGCCCGGCGCGGTGCCGGTGACGTCAAGCCACGCGCTGAATAACGCGACGCTACCGTTCGGCTTGATGCTTGCGAACAAGGGCTTTGCCGCGGTGCTGGAAAATCCACATCTGCGCAACGGGCTGAATGTGCATCGCGGCCGCATCACCAACAAGGCCGTGGCGGAAAGCCTCGGGCTGGAGTTTGCTCCGGTGGAGAGCGGACTGGCGGCGTAGCGTTGCTGCTCATGCCGGCTTGCGATGGCGGCTGCCGAGCGCGGCTTCGATCGTCTCGGGCTTCTCGATGCGTTCGATCAGCATGTCGATGCGGTCGCCGCCCCAAAACAGCTCGCCGTTGAACACCATGGTTGGAACGCCAAACACGCCGAGCGCCTCGGCCTCGTCGATGATGCGGTCATGTTCGGCGCGCGCGGAGCCGTGGACGTAGGCTCCGAACTCGCTCGCCGAGCCGCCGCACGATCTGATGACGTCAGTGATTGCGGCGAGGTCGTCGATTTCGAGTTCGTGGCTCCAGAAACGGCGAAACACCGTGTCGTGATACGGACGGAAGAAGCCGTGCGCCTGTGCGAACAGCATGCCGACGCTGGAATGGAAAGCGTCGTAAATCCGTCGGGGCCCTTTCATGACAAGCCCTTGCGCATTGGCATAGCGCCGCGCGTCCATATAGGCGTAGCGCACCTTGCGCCAGAAATGCGGCGTGCGCTCTTCGACCGTTCCCATGAATTCGGCGACGCGCAGCGTGTAGGGCCGCCATTCGAGCTCGACGCCGTGCGTCTCCTCAAGCTCGAACAGACGCTTGTTGGCCACGAACGCGTAGGGGCTCTTGTAATCGGTGTAGACGCGCACGCGTGGCTTCGGCATGGCCAACTCCCTCCCTTAAGCTCACGCCTTCGTCAGTCTGTACTGCCGCAGATCAGGATCATGCGTCATGCGCCAGTAGTCGACGAAGCGCCAGGGCATTGCGGAAAACACGCGGCCGCTCGAATTGCGATAGTAGGTGCTCATGCCGGGATGAGTCCAGATCATCGTCTCGTGCTCGGCATCGACCTTCCGGATATAGTCGTCCAGCACATCCTTGCGGACGTCGATCGCTGCGACGTCGTGCTCGATCATGTCGGCGAGGCAGGCGGAGATGTAGCGGCTCTGACATTCCGACTGGAAGATGACGCTGCCGCCATGCGCGGGACCGGAATTTGGACCCAGCATGCAGAAGAAGTTTGGGAAATCGGGCACGGTGAGGCCGAGAAACGCGGTCGGATTGTCGTTGCCCCAGGCCTCGCGCAAATCCTTGCCGTTGCGGCCGCTGATGTTGAGGCGCGCGGCCATTTCCGTGACCTTGAAGCCGGTCGCGACCACGATGACGTCGGCGGCGCGATGCTCGCCCTCCGCGGTGACGATGCCGCCCTGGTCGAAATGATCGATCGCGTCGGTGACGAGCTGGACATTATCCAGCATCAGCGTCTTGAACCAGTTGTTGTCGAGCAGGATGCGCTTGCCATAGGGCGGATAGGTCGGCACGCACTTCTCGATCAGATCGGGGCGGTCCTTCAGCTCGGTGAGGATGAAGTCGGTCAGCTCCCGGCGGTGCCGGTCGTTGCCCTTGTTGACGGCGCGCTCAGGATACGGCCAGGCCGGGTCCTTGCGCAGGAACGGCAGCAGACCGTCGCCGTAACGCCAGAACATGTTGAAGCGGTACCATTGCACATAGAACGGCAGATGCGCGAGCAGCCAGCGCGCGCCTTCGCTGATCGGATCGGCATAGCCCTTCACCGGCCGTGCCCATTGCGCGCTGCGCTGGTAGACGGTGACCGAGGCAACGCGGCCGGCAATCGCCGGCACCAGTTGCATCGATGTCGCGCCGGTGCCGATCACGGCGACATGCTTGCCGTCGATATTGGTGTCGCTGGACCACAGCGCCGAATGCAGGATCGTTCCCTTGAAGTCTTCCTCGCCCTCGAAACGGGCGCGTGAGGGATCGTTGAGCTGGCCGATCGCACTCACCAGCGCAGTGGATTCGAAGGTTTCGGCGCCATTCTCAGTCCTGAGGGTCGAGATCCAGCGCCGCTTGCCTTCGTCCCAGCGCGACGACGTCAGCTCGGTGTTGACGCGCAGATGCTTGCGGATGCCATATTCGTCCGCGACCTTGAGCAGATATCCGTGCAGCTCCTCGCGCTGGCAGAAGTAGCGGGTCCATGCATTGCCCGAGCCGAAGGAGTAGGAATAGGAGTGGTTCGGCGTGTCGACACCGCAGCCGGGATAGCGATTGATCCACCAGGTGCCGCCGAGCTCCTCGTTCTTCTCGACGATGGTGTAGGGTATGCCGAGATGGCCGAGCGCGACGCCGAGTGCGATGGCGCAGACGCCGGCACCGACGATCAGCACATGCTGCTCGGCGAGTTTTTCGTCTGAAGGGCGCTTGACCCATCGCGCCTCGCGCGGCACAAAACCCATCTCCTCGCGCATCAGGGGTGCGTATTCCGGCGAGACATTCTCGCCGAGACAGGCGCGCATCATCTTGAGCAGCAGTTCATCACCGGGATCGGTGATGACAGGCTCGGGTGGGCCATCGGCAAAGAGCTTGACGACCGCGGCGCGGATTTCGTCCTGGACTTCTCTGGGCACGCCGGCCTCGGGATCGGGGATGAGGCGGATGTCGCGCTTGGGCAGATAGGGTGGCTCCAGCCAGCGCTCGTCGCCGGTCATGTGCACGAGCACCATCAGCAGGCAGCGGATGTCGCCTTCTTCAATCGTCGAGGTGAGGTCGAGCGCCTTGTGCGGAGATTCGATGTTCATGGCGTGTCCTGATCTCCGGATGCAATGAAGAGGCCGCGTGTCATCAGCTTGCGATAGGCAGAGATGACGTGCTCGGGTAAGGCGGTGACGCCATCGGCGGAATAGGAGTAGCGCCGGCTGAGATAGCCACGCGAGCCCATCAGCATGTGGACGATGGCCTCGAACTCCTCGTCGCTGTAATTCTCGATGGCGCCTGAGCGTCGCGCGCGACGCAAAATGCGGACATAGGCGACCGAGATGTTGTCGAGATGCTTCTGGTAACCGGGAGGTGCGAAGAACTCGGCCTCGTTGAGGATGCGCAAAAATTCCGGCACTTCGCGGATGAAGTCGAAGAATGCTGAGAAGCGCTCGATCTCCTGCCGTGCCGCATCCGCCGTGCCGGTGCGGGCGCGGATGAACTCGACCATGTCGAGGCCGATCTTGGGCAGCAGCTGGTCGAGCAGCTCCTGACGGTTCTCGAAATGATTGTAGAAGGTGCCTTGCGCGACGCCGGCCTGCTCGGTGATGCGGGCCACGGAGGCCTCGGCATAGCCATGCTTGCCGACGACTTTTGTGGCGGCCTCGAAGATCTTCTGCTTGGTCCAGGCGTTGCGCTCGACGCGGTTGAGTTTTGTGACTTTCTCGCTGGCGGGGCCTTGCGTCATGCCACGGTCTCCAGTTCGGCGCGCAGCACGCGCTTGAGAATCTTTCCGGACGGGTTGCGCGGCAGGCTGCCGCGGATGATGAGTTGTTTCGGTACCTTGAAGCTCGCCAGCCGCGTGCGGCAGTGCTCGGTGAGGGCGGGGAAGTTCGAGGCTCGCGCCGTCAGCCAGCACGACGATGGCGACCGGCCGCTCGCCCCAGCGCGCATCGCGCAGGCCGATCACCGCGACCTCGCGCACCTCAGGCAAATCGTAGATGACGCGCTCGACCTCGGAGGAGGCGATGTTCTCGCCGCCGGAGATGATCATGTCCTTCTTGCGGTCGGTCAGATACAGAAAGCCATCGTCGTCGAGATAACCGACGTCGCCGCTGCGGAACCAGTCGCCGAAGAAGGCGGACGCCGTCTTCTCCGGATCCTTCCAATAGCCGCGCGTGATTTTTGGCCCGCGCAGGCAGATCTCGCCGTTCACGTTCGGCGGCAGCGTCCTGCCATCCTCATCGCGGATCTCGATCTCGACATGAGCAATGGCGCGCCCGGTGGAGCCGATTTTTTCGATCTCGCGGCCGGCTTCCATGAAAGTGTCGCCGCCCACGGTTTCGGTCAGGCCATAGGCGTCGATGTAGCGCGCATTGCGGAAGAACTCCGCGAAGGCGCGGATGCGCAGCTCCGGTGTCTTCTCGCCGCCGCCGATCGCCCATTTCAGGCTCGACACATCGTAGCGCTCACGGGTGGGGCAGGTGAGCATCGCAGTGGTCATCACAGGCGCGAACCAGGCGGCGTTGAGCTTGTCCTCCGCGATCGCGGCAAGCGCGCTTTCCGGCTCGAAGTTGCGTTCAATCATGATGAAGCCGCCATGCCAGAGCACGGCGGTGCCGGGCAAATCGAGCGCGCCGACGTGATAGAGCGGGCCGACGATCAGGAGCCGCGTCTCCGCGCTCAAGGACAGCGCGATCATCTGGTCGGCGGACTTCCAGTAGAAATTGTCGTAACTGATCATCACGCCCTTGGGACGGTCGGTGGTGCCCGAGGTGTACATCAGCCGCATCAGATCTGACGGCTGGCGGACGTGCATCGGGGCGGGCGGCGCTTCGCTCGCGAGGCGCATCACGCTCTGCTGCGCGGCCTCGTCGAGTACGACGACGGTTGCACCGGCTGCGTTCGCAGCCAGCTCTTCGTCGGCAATCAGCAGCCGCGCGCCTGCATTGCCGGCGATGTAGCCGACCTCGTCGCGCGAGAGGCGGAAGTTGATCGGCAAAAACACTGCGCCGAGATGGCTGGTGGCGAAGACCAATTCCAGGAATGCCGCGCTGTTCTTCATCAGCACGGCCACGATATCGCCGGCGCCGATGCCTTGTGCGGCGAGCCAGCCAGCGGCCTTCCGGACGCGCGCGTCGAAGATCGCGTAGGAAATCTCCTCGCCGCGATATTTCAGCGCAGGCCGGTCCGGCGTGCGCCGAGCATGAAAGGCGATGAAGCTCGACAGGTTGATCATTGCGCGGATTTTGGGCCGATTTCCGGCGCCGTTTCCTCTTTGATGAATTCTGACTCATAATTCATCTTTGGCTTGACGTCACCCCCTCCCTCTGAAATCCTTCGACACACGGAGACGAGACGATCTCCGGCAGGGATCAGGACACGCCGACCCGACAGAGGGAGGGAAAAGATGACGAGAACCCGCACACCGGGCATCAGCCGCCGTTCAACATTGGCGCTGATGGGCGCCGGTGCGATCAGTGTTGCCGCGCCGTGGGTGGCGCGTGCGCAAGCCAAGACCATCAAGATCGGCATGCCGACGATCCTGTCGGGCCGGGTCGCGCAGCTCGGCACGTCGTCGCGCAACGCGGTGATGCTCGAGGTCGACAAGGTGAACGCAGCCGGCGGGCTCGCCGGCCGGCAGATCGAGATGGTGATCCGCGACTCCAAGGGCCAGCCGCAGGAAGCTGCACGCGTCGCGCGCGAACTCGTCAACACCGACGGCTGCGAGTGGCTGATCGACGGCGAGGCCTCGTCCGGATCGTTCGCGGTTCACGAAGTGGCGCGCGATCTCGGTGTGCTCTGCGTCCACACCTGCTCGGAAGCGTCGTCGCTGACGGCCGATCCGAAGCAGCACATCCCGAACGCGTTCCGCTGCGTGCGCCAGGGGTATCCACGATTCCATCGTCGGGGGCAGCTACGCCGCGTCGATTTCCAAGGCCAAGGGCCTGAAGAAATGGGCGACCTGCTCGCCCGACTATGCCTATGGCCGCGACACCACCGGCGAGTTCACTCTGTACCTGAAGCGCTTCGCGCCCGACGTCGAAATCATCAGCGAGTCCTGGCCAAAGCTGTTCCAGCCCGACTACACCGAAGTGGTGACCAAGATTTTGCAGGCCAAGCCGCAGGCGCTGTACTCTTGTCTATGGGGCGGCGATCTCACCTCCTATATCGACCAGGCCAATATCTACGCGATGTTCGGCCAGATGGAGGTGTTCGCGGTCAACATGGCCGACTACACCGCGCTCACCGTGGTGAAGAACCTGCCGAAGGGCATCCACTCCGGCAACCGCTACATCAAGTCGTTCCCGAGCACGCCGGAAAACGCCGCCTGGGGCGATGCCTACAAGGCCAAGTACAACGAATATCCGACCAACTGGTCATGGCAGAAACGCGACCGCGGTGATGTTCCTTAGCGAAGCCGCGAAGAAGGCCAACTCGACCGACGGCAAGAAGATCGCGGAAGTCTTGAAGGGTCTCACCATCAAGTGCCCGTTCGGCGCCGACGGCACCGTGACCATGCGCGGCGACGACCACACGCTGGTCGGCTACGCCATCGGCTGGGGCACCACGATCCCGCAGGAGCCCTATGTCCCCGAGGTCAAGGCCGGCGACTGGAAGACCATCTTCGAGCTCGAAGCCGAGTGGAAGAAGAGCAAGGGCTACACCTGACCTGAGACGCGGCGGAGATGGGTGACCGTCTCCGCCTGTTTCGTTTGGTTCTCCGCGCCGTATCAGGCGCGCCGCAATGAAAGTGCTCCCGTGGATCTCGACGCGCTCGCCGGCTGCCTCTCCAGCTCCGCCTGCCTGGTGACGCAAACCACCAGCGGCCTCATCATCGGCATGCTGCTGTTCCTGGTCGCGGTTGGGCTGACACTGATTTTTGGCGTGCTCAAGATCGTCAATTTCAGCCACGGCGCCTTCTACATGTTCGGCGCCTATTTCGCGATGACCGCCTATCAGTTCACCGGCAGCTTCGCGCTGGCGATGATTGCCGGTGCAGCCGGCACCGCGGTCCTTGGCTTGATCTTCGAGCGCGTCTTCATGAGTCGCGTCTACGGCGCCGACGTGCTGATGCAGCTGCTGGTCTGCTACGCCTTCGTCCTGATCTTCGACGATGTGGTGCGGTTGATCTGGGGGCCGGAATTCAAGTCGATGGGCATGCCCGCGGCGTTCCAGGTGATGCCGCTGTTCATCGCAGGTGGCGTGGTGCCGCCTTATTATCTGCTGCTGATCGGCGTGGCGCTGGTCGCGGCGATCGTGCTCGGGATTGGGCTCTCGCGCAGCCGCATCGGCAAGGTGATCCGTGCCGCCGCGCATAATCCCGGCATGGTCTCCGCGCTCGGCATCAATACCGGCCTGATCTATGGCGGCGTGTTCGCGCTCGGCGGCGCGGGCTTGCCGGCCTTGCCGGCGCGCTCGCCGCGCCGGTGCGATCGCTCACGCCCGGCATGGGATTCTCGGTGCTGATCGAATCCTTCATCGTCACCGTGATCGGCGGCATGGGCTCGATTGTGGGCGCGCTGGTCGGTGCGCTGCTGCTCGGCCTGATCCGCTCGTTCGGCTCGCTCGGCTTTCCGCTGTTCACGGAAGGCCTGATGTATCTGTTCATGGTGATCGTGCTGGTTTCCAAGCCCACCGGCCTGTTCGGCAAGGAGGCGGCATGACCGAGCTGGAGGCCGGGCGCGCGCGGACGCTAGTGCCGGCGCGCAACGGCGCGGTGCTGCAACGCTATCGCGATGTCCTGATCGCGCTGATCGCCTTTGCCGTGCTGGCGAGCCTGCCGCTGTTCACTGGCAGCAAGGCGCTGCTCGATTTCGTCATTCGCTGCTCCGCCTACGGCCTGTTCGCGACCTCGCTCAACCTGCTGGTCGGCTATACCGGCCTAACTTCCATTCGGCCACGGCATGTTCTTCGGCTTAGGGGCCTACAGTTTTGGCCTCATCATGCAGAAGCTCAGCGTGCCCATTCCGGTCGCCTTCGTCGCGACGCTCGCGATCACCGCGGTGATCGCCGCCGTCATCGGTGCGATCTGCGTGCGGCTGAAGGATATCTATTTCGCCTTCGTTACGCTGGCGTTTCAGATGCTGATCCACTCGACCATCCTGTCCTGGGCCTCCTTCACCGGCGGCGACCAGGGCCTGCGCGGTGGCATTCCGCGTCCCGCATTCCTCGGCATCAATCTCGCCAACCACGTCCATCTCTATGTCGCGAGCTGTGCGCTTCTCATCCTCGGCCTGCTCGCAATGCGCCAGATCGCGCAATCGCCATTCGGCTACACGCTACGCATGATCCGCGACAACGCCGCGCGCGCGAGCTTTCTCGGCATCGACGTCTGGCGCGCAAAACTCACCGTCTTCGTGCTCGCGGCGCTGTTCGCGGCGATGGGCGGCATGGTGATGGCGCTGTTCGTCTCCGGCGCCTATCCCGAATTTGCCTATTGGACGATCTCGGGTGAGGGCATCTTCATCAACATGCTCGGCGGCGTCTCGACCTTCCTTGGGCCGATGGTCGGCACAGTGCTATTGCTGCTGCTCAACGATACCGTGACGCGCTTCACCGAGTACCACGGCATCGTGCTGGGCGTCGTCATCCTGTTCTTCGCGCTGGGCTTGCGCAAAGGCCTGCTCGATTTCGTCGCCGAATGGTTTTCGTACCGGCGCAATGCGGGCGAGGGCCGCTAGCCATGCTCGAGATCCGCAACCTCGCAAAGTCTTTTGGCGGCGTGAAGGCGACCAACGACGTCTCGCTCGACTTCCCCCACGGCTCGCTCACAGCCGTGATTGGGCCGAACGGTGCGGGCAAGAGCACCTTCTTCAATTTGATCACCGGCGCACTGAGGCCGGATTCCGGCCAGGTGCTGCTCGACGGCGTCGATCTCGCCGGCCGCTCGCCGCCGGCGATCGTCCGCCACGGCATCGGCCGCGCCTTCCAGGTCGCGAGCATCTTCAAATCGCTGACGGTGCAGGAGACCATGCTCGCCGCCGTCAGCGCCGACCAGCGCTCCTCGGCGGTCCTGCACAAACGTTTTCCGTTACCCGAGACCCGTGACCGGGCCGAGCATGTGATGGAACTGCTGGGGCTCGCCGGCAAACGCAATCGCACGGCGGCGACGCTGTCGCATGGCGACCAGAAGCTGCTCGACATCGCACTCGCCCTGGTGCTCGAACCGAAGGTGCTGCTGCTGGACGAGCCGACCGCCGGCATGGGCCCGGAGGAGCGCTGGCGCATGATCGACAAGGTGCGCGAGCTCTGGGAAACGCAAAAGATCACCGTCGTCTTCATCGAGCACGACATGGACATCGTATTCAAGATTGCACCGAAGATCGTAGTGCTCTGCTACGGCCGCATCCTCGCGACCGGCACGCCCGACGAGATCCGCAACAACAGCGCGGTGATCGAGGCCTATCTCGGTACCGAGCATGCGGGAGCCGCCGCATGAGTGCTGCCGTCATCGAAGTCGCCGATCTCGACGTCTACTACGGCACCAGCCAGATCCTGTTCGGCGTCGGACTGTCGGTGCGGCAGGGCGAGACCATGGCGCTGCTCGGGCGCAACGGCGCGGGCAAATCCACGACCATGAAGGCGATCATGGGTTTGGCGCCGCCGCGACGGGGCCAAATCAGCCTGCGCGGCGCGGTGATCTCCGGCCGCAAGCCGCACCATATCGCGCGCGCCGGCCTTGGTTTCGTGCCGGAGGACCGCCAGATTTTCCCGGAGCACACGGTCGAGGACAATCTCGTCATCGGCAGGAAGCGCGGACCGGAGGGCCAGGACGAATGGCCGATCAAGCGCATCTACGACGTGTTCCCGCTGCTGGAGCCGTTGCGCCACCGTATCGCCGGACGCCTGTCAGGCGGCGAGCAGCAGATGCTCGCCATCGCGCGCACGCTGATGGGGAATCCAGCGCTGTTGCTGCTCGACGAGCCGAGCGAGGGTCTCGCGCCGATCATCGTGCAGCGGATCGGCGAGTTGTTGCGGCAACTCCGTAAGATCGGTTCGACCGTGCTGATCGCCGAGCAGAACATGCATTTCTGCCTGGGGCTGGCGAGCCATGCCACCGTCATCGACAAGGGTCAGATCGTCTATGCCGCCGGGATCGACGAACTGAAGGCCAACGAGTCGATCCGCCGCCGCTATCTGGCGTTGTAGCCGGTGCGCCGGTGCCCAGATAGGCCGGAAGAAGAAAACCATTGCCCCGCGTCGCTCCGGCGGAAGGAGTTTCCCCTCCGAGGCACGAAAAAGCCAATCGCTTCCATTGCTGTTTCGGGCCGAAACGACGACATTTCCTTCAGAAATCGATGGATCAACGGCTATGGAACGCACTGGATTTGAGCCTTTCGGCGAGCAGTTGGTGTCCGCAACGGACACCCAGCCGCGCTCGCGCGGGTCAAAGCTGCTCCTGCGGGTTGGCACCGGCCTGTTCTGGTCGCTGGTCGCCGGCATCGTGCTCGCGCGTGCGGCCTACTTCGAGCCCGGCGTCTATGAGGGCTTCAGCCGCGTTGCCTCGCTGACCAAAAACCTGTTCTTCTGAAGGCTGGCCTGATCTTCTGAGCCGTCTATTCCAGGCTGAGGATAGAACTTTCCCTCGGCCCTGATATGTCGAAAACTTATTCCCCAACGAAGCGGCGCTGCGTATAAATCCTTCTCCTCGGGGAGAGATTTGTGTCGCAGAATCAAGCATCCAGCCCAGCCGACGCCAAGCCGTCTACGGCCATTGGCCGTATCGTCGCGCTGCTTCCGGGTATCCTTCTCTGCATCGTCGTGGCCGGTCTCTCGGCCCTGCTGGAGCGGGCCGAGCTGGGCGTGTTCGAGCATCCCTATGTCGAAGCGCTGGTGATGGCGATTCTGCTTGGGATGGCGCTGCGCAGTTTTTGGAAGCCCGCGCCGCGCTGGCAGGCGGGCATCGCATTCAGCGCCAAGCAGCTGCTCGAAGTCGCTGTGATGCTGCTGGGGGCCTCGATCAGCTTTGCAGCCATCGCAGCGTCCGGCGTCGCGCTGTTGGCATCGATCGCAGCGGTCGTGGTGGTCGCGCTCTCCGTCTCCTTCGGCATCAGCCGCCTGCTTGGTCTCTCGACGCGGCTCTCGATCCTGATCGCCTGCGGTAACTCCATCTGCGGCAATTCGGCGATTGCAGCGGTGGCGCCGATCATCGGCGCCAACAATGACGAGATCGCATCCTCGATCTCCTTCACCGCGATCCTCGGCGTGATGATGGTGCTCGGCCTGCCGCTGCTGATTCCGCTGCTGCAGCTGTCGGCCACGCAATACGGCATCCTCGCAGGCCTGACCGTTTATGCGGTGCCGCAGGTGCTGGCCGCGACGGTGCCGGCTGGGCTCGTCTCGACGCAGATCGGCACGCTCGTGAAACTGATGCGCGTGCTGATGCTCGGACCGGTCGTTGTCGGCCTCTCGCTGACGGCCTCGCGCTGGCAGAGCGACGCCAAGAAGACCGACGCCAAGAAGACCAATGTCGGCTTCTTCCGCCTTGTCCCGTGGTTCATTCTCGGCTTCCTTGCGCTGGCGACATTGCGCTCGCTCGAGATCGTGCCGTCCACGGTGGTTGCCCCGATCACGCGCATCACGGGTTTTCTCACGGTGGTGTCGATGGCCGCGCTTGGCCTCGGCGTCGATGTGAAGGTGCTTGCCAATGTCGGGGGACGGGTGACGGCGGCCGTGACGCTGTCGCTGATGCTACTGCTCGGCATCAGCATCGCGCTGGTGCACTGGTTCAAGTGAGATTGAGCCGCGATCGCGAATTCCGCTTCCTTCTCGCCTTGCGGGAGAAGGTGCCTTGCCGAAGGCAAGGCGGATGAGGGGTCTGTATCTGCAAACGCCTCTCTCTCGTTTCGAACGCGCCGATAGAACCCCTCATCCGGCGCTTCGCGCCACGTTCTCCCGCAAGGGGAGAAGGGAAGGCTGCTCGCGAGTGTCGAAGAGCTAAATCACATCCGCGAGCGAATGCCCGTGCAGCTCGATGTTGAGCCCCTGCATGCCCATGTCGTTGAGCTCGCCGCCCATTGCCTTGATGCTTTCCTCGCGGATCAGCGACATCAGCCCGCGGCGTAGCGCCAGGAATTCCGACGACATCATCATCGACTGCTGCCGCGGCCGCTCCAGCGGGATCGGAATCTCCGCCTTGATCGAGCCGGGGCGCGCGGTCATGCAATAGACGCGGTCGGACAGAAAGATCGCCTCGTCGATGTCGTGGGTGACGAACAGCACTGAGATCTTCAGCCGCTGCCACATGTTGGTAAGGATTTGCTGCATGATGACGCGCGTCTGCGCGTCGAGCGCGCCGAAGGGCTCGTCCAGCAGCAGCACCTTTGGTCCCGTCGCGAGCGCGCGGACAATGCCGACACGCTGCTTCATTCCGCCGGAAAGCTTTTCCGGATAATGCTTCTCGAAGGCTTCGAGGCCCGCAAGCCCGAGCAACGTCCGCGCGGCGCGCTCGCGCTGCGAACGCGGCATGCCGCGCATCTTCAGGCCGAACTCGACATTCTCCCGCACGGTTTTCCAGGGAAACAGCGAATATTGCTGGAACACCATGCCGCGCTCGGCGCTGGGGCCGTTCACCTTCTCGCCGTCGACGGTAACGATGCCCGTGGTCGGCTTGAGGAACCCCGCGACCGCGTTGAGCAGCGTCGACTTTCCACAACCGGAGGGCCCGACGATCGAGACGAACTCGCCAGGCTTCACATGGATCTGCGTGTCGGTGACGGCTTCGACCGGCCCCTCGATACTATCGTAGCTGAGGGAGAAGTTCCTGACCTCGATATGGCCTTGCGGTGCTTTGACGACGATCTCGCTCATCTTGATCTCCACGGCATTACCAATTGTCCGGCCCCCCGGATCAACATGCTCGATCCGAGGCCGAGCACGCCGATCGCGATCATGCCGAGTGCGATGTCGGCATACTGGACCAGCGAATAGGCCTCCCAGGTGAAGTAACCGATGCCGTATTGCCCCGAGATCATCTCGGCGGCGATCAGCGACACCCATGCCACGCCCATGCCCACGGTGAGGCCGGTGAAGATGTGCGGGAGCGAGGCCGGAAAATACACATCGCGAAAGATCGAGCGCTCCCGCGCGCCGAGACATTGCGCGGCGCGCACCAGCACGGGATCGACCAGGGACATGCCGTGCAGTGTGTTGACCAGGATCGGGAAGAATGAGCCGAGGAAGGTGATGTAGACGATGCTTTGCTCGTTGGTCGGCCACAGCATGATCGCCATCGGCACCCAGGCGATCGCCGGGATCGGCCGCAGCACCTCCGCCACGGGGAAGATGATCTCATGGACAAGCTTGAAGCGGCCCATGATCAGGCCGAGCGGCACGGCGACGATCGCTGCGAGCGAAAAGCCGAAGAAGATGCGACGGCAGCTCAAGAGAGCACGTGCAGCAGGAATTTCGGATCGTGGATCGCCTTGGCAAAGCTGGCATAGACCGCGAGCGGCGAGGGCACGTTGGTGAAGCGCACGAAGAACACGACGCGATAGGTCGTGAGCAGGTGCCAGACCAGCAGGAAAGCCAGCAGCGAGATGATGCCGATCGCGGTTGCACGCAGCCCGTCCCGGTTGAGCCGGCACCAACGCAGCGCCAGCGTGCCGAACGAGGGCGGTGCCGCGGGTGGAGTGGTGGCGGGCACGGAAGTCGTTTTCGCGGTTGCACTTGCCGGCATGCTGTCCTCGGGATGTCTGCGGAGGGCGGGACTGCTCACGTCTTGCCTCCGCCGATCGCCACCTTCACGGCATCGTCGAAGCCGAGCACCTTGCCGCCGATCTTGGCGGCATAGGCTTCGGCGTCCTTCTTCAGCAGGAACGGCGCAACCTCGCCATTGCCGACTGCGAAGAAGGCCTGGTCGGCGAACAGCTTGATGCCGCGGGCGGTATCGAAGACGTAGGCGACGTTGATCCTCTTGCCCTTGGCCTTGAAGTCGGCATAGGCGCCGAGCGTGCAGGTGGCCGACGCGAAGGGCAGAATGCCTGAATCGTCGACCCATATCTCGCCGGCCTTGCGCGGATCGGCGATCGGTTTCTTGCAGAAAGCGTCGTCGCCGGCGATCTCGTAATTTTTGGTGCTGGCGAGCTGCGCGTCATAGTCGAGCTTCATCTCGGCATAGGCCCTGCGGATGTAGCTGTCGTCGACCCATTTTTTGGGATCGAACTCCTTCATGCGACCGAGGTTCTGCAGCACCTTGACGTCGGCGGTGGCCGCATCGATCAGCGCCGGCTTGACGGTGGGATCGGTGGTCATGTTGCCGCCGGGGCCGAGGAAGATGTAGACGACTTCCTTGTTGATGCCGGTCCATTCCTGGATTTTTTCGGCAGCAAGCTTGGGATCGTCGCGCAGCCACTGGTTGGCGGCGATCAGAGCCTTGAAATATGCGACGACGACCTCTGGATATTTCTCCGCGAAGTCGGTGCGGACCACAATGCCGTGGAAGGTCGGCAGATTGGTCTCGACGCCGTCAAAGATCTTTCGCGCAAAGCCGCGAAACGGCAGCAGCTCGGCGAAGGGGACGAAGTCGGCATGCGCGTCGATCTTCTTCTCCTGGAGATTGGTCGAGCCGACCTCCGGGCTCTGGCTGACGAGCTGGAAGAAATCGGAGGTGTAGCCGCGGTCCTGCATCGCCTTCAGCACCATGCCGTGCGCGGCGGAGCCGAACGGCACGCTGACGAGCTTGCCCTTGAGATCGGCGAGATCGTAGTAGGGCGAATCCTTGTGAACGACGATGCCGTTGCCTGAGCCGGACAGGCTGTAGGCGGCGATGCCGATCAGCCGGCTCTTGCTCTCCGGATTGCTGTCGAAGGTGAAGCCGTTCACGATCAGCGGATAGTCGCCCATCATGCCGATCTGGAGCTTGTTCGCCATCATCGCGTTGGTGACGGGTGGGCCGGAGGTGAAGTTCTGCCACTCCAGCTCGAACTTGATGTTGGCGTATTTGCCGTCTTTCGGGAGATATTTTTCGAGGAGATGGAGCTGGCGGATGACGACGCCGGCGGTCACCGTGTTGGTGGTGGTATCCTGCGTTCCGATGCCAAGCGTGACGGTTTCGGCCAAGGCCGGCTGCGCGAGGAGAAGCGCCAGCGACGTCACCGACATGGCGATCGAGTGCATGGAAAGATGGCGGACCATTCTCATCCTCATTCGGTTGGATGTGCTGTGGTTGCCATGATTGGGTGAGGGCGCCGACAGGGCAAATCCGGAATGTCCGCCGCAGTCGATTAGTTGCCGGGAAAAGCTGATTGCATACTCCTTGAGCAGTCCTGCACTATAAAGCCGCTTGCCTGGGCATCGGCCCTAGTCAGATCCTTGCCCCCGCATCTCTTCCAGCACGTCGGGCCGGCAGACCACGATCTGCGAGCGCTTGGTCAGCACGATTCCCTTCTCCTGCATGCGCTTCAGGCTGATCGTGACCCATTGCCTGGTGGCACCGACCATGTGGGCGATATCGGCGTGGGTGAAGGCGGCCGCGATCACCCGGCCGTCGGCGTCCTCGACGCCGTAGAGATCGACGAGATGCAGCAACAGATGCGCAAGGCGCTGCGTGATCGAGCGCGTTCCCAGCATCTGGGCCAGCGCCGAATAGCACTTGCCCTTGAAGGTCAGGCCTTCGATCAGGCCGATTGCGAGGCTCGGGATCTCTACGGCAAGGGACCGTAGCTCCTTTCCGGGCAGATGCACCACGCTGCAATTGCTGGATGCAACGCCGGACCATTGATGCACTGTGCCCTCGAACACTTCGGGCCCGCCGACGAAATTGCCGACATGCCAGTAAGCCAGCGTGATCTCGCGGCCGAGCGGGGAGGTGTAGAACACCCGGATACGGCCGCTCTCGATCAGCCAGATGCCGTCATGCTTGCCGCCCTGGCTGAACAGCGTCTGGCCGCGGTTGAGCACTTTTCGGCGGCCCTGTTTCAGCACCAGCTCCCGCTCGCGCTGGCTGAGCTTGTCCATCAACGGCGGCGGTCCGCCGATCCATTGCTGGTTTTCGGTGAGCAGCAGCGAGGAACTGCCGGCAGGCCGGACTGCCGGGGGACCAGCCCCCCGAACCGCATTCGCCGCCTGCAACATCATCTGCCTCCGGAACGTTGAAATCGTTCTAAAGAGGAGCAATGTCCGTGCCAGATGGGGTGATCGGAAGCGCGTTTGTGGGGAGGCGGTGCCCCTCACTCCGCCGTCATCGCCCGGCGAAGACCGGGCGATCCAGTATTCCAGAGGCGTCAGTGGGATACCGATAGGCCACGGCGTACTGGATTCCCCGCTTGCGCGGGGAATGACAGCGGAGCAAGAGGAACGATCAAGCCGTCCTACCGCCCCGCCAGGCTCAACAGATACGGCTTGGGGTAAATCCCCCGGTTGTGCCCATCCGAAAACGAGATGTTCAGCCCATAACCGAGATCGCCGATTTCGGTGATCGCGATGCCCGGAAACCGCACGGGGAAGCGTCCATCGAAGCGGGCGCGGGTGCAGTGGGCGCATTTGCAGGAGAGACGGAGTGTTTCCGCGGGCAAGTTCAGTGCGTCGTCTTCAGCGGTGCGAACGCGGAGCGTGGCGAGGTCGGCGCTTGCTTCGTAATCTGCCACGGTCGGTGCCACCAAGGTCATGACGTATCTCTAACCTCTCTCTATGTCGTCGTGACGCCACCGCGATAGCAACTAATTGCCCGCGCAAGCGCGCGGCGCTGTTCTTGGTCGCCTGTACTTCAATCATCGCCCGCGAAATGTGAAACTAATCGACCGGGAATTTCAGTTCGGCGTTGCCCGATTCCCGTCTCTCCGAAACCTTGTGCGCAATCGAGGTTAGGAGAGACAATGAGCGCATTTCAGAAGGAAACGGTTTTGTCGGTCAGGCACTGGACCGATTCCCTGTTCAGCTTCACCGCGACGCGTGATCCCGGCTTCCGCTTTCAGAACGGCCAATTCGCGATGATCGGATTGGAAGTCGAGGGCAAGCCGTTGCTGCGAGCCTACAGCATGGCCAGCGCCAATCATGAGGAGGCGCTCGAGTTCTTCTCGATCAAGGTGCAAGACGGCCCGCTGACCTCGCGGCTCCAGAAGATCAGGGAAGGAGACATCATTCTGGTCGGCCGCAAGGCGACGGGCACGCTGATCACGGGCAATCTCATTCCCGGCAAGCGCCTGTTGCTGCTCTCGACCGGAACGGGGCTTGCGCCGTTCGCCAGCCTGATCAAGGACCCCGACGTCTACGAGAACTACGAGACCATCGTGCTCGCCCATGGCTGCCGCCAGGTCTCCGAGCTCTCCTATGGCGAGCACCTCGTCGAAGGCCTGCGCGATCACGAGTTTTTCGGGCCGCTGATCCGCGACAAGCTCGTCTACTACCCGACCGTCACCCGCGAGCCGTTCAGGAATCGGGGCCGCATCAGCGACCTGATCGCCTCGAATCAACTCTTCGACGACATCGGGCTATCAGGCCTCGATATCGAGACCGACCGCATCATGCTGTGCGGCAGCCCGGCGATGCTGGAGGAACTTCCCGCGATGCTTTCTGGGCGCGGGTTTGTCGAGGGCAATCACAGCAGGCCCGGCCATTTCGTGATCGAAAAAGCTTTCGTCGAGCGCTGAGCCGCAAATCGTGTCCCGGCGACAACTAATTGCTATCGCCGGACGAGCCACTGAACAAATCTGATGCAAAGGCGCCGGACCTACCGGCGAACCAGGAGCAAGCGATGGCACTAGATCAGATCGTCGACGGACTTTCGGAGGTTTCCTGCGACGTGCTCGTGATCGGCGGCGGCACCGCCGGCCCGATGGCGGCGCTCAAGGCGAAGCTGAAGAATCCGAAGGCCAATGTCGTCCTGCTCGAAAAGGCCAACGTCAAGCGCTCCGGCGCGATCTCGATGGGCATGGACGGCTTGAACAACGCCGTCATCCCCGGCTACGCGACGCCCGAGCAGTACACCAAGGAAATCACCATCGCCAATGACGGCATCGTCGATCAAAAGGCGGTCTATAAATACGCGCAGAACTGTTACAAGATCGTCGAGGAGCTCGACAGTTTCGGCATTCGCTTCCTGAAGAACGAGAACGGCGATTACGCCGTCAAGAAGGTGCATCATATCGGCAGCTACGTTCTGCCGATGCCGAACGGCGAGACCGTGAAGAAGGCGCTCTATCGCCAGCTTCGCCGCGCTCGCATCCTGATCTCCAACCGCTACATGGCGACGCGGCTGCTGAAGTCCGCTGATGGTCGTATCGCCGGCGCGATCAGCGTCAACACCCGCACGGCCGAAATCCTGGTGATCAAGGCCAAGTCGGTGATCCTCTGCATGGGCGCAGCCGGTCGCCTCGGTCTCCCGACCTCCGGTTACATGTTCGGCACTTACGAGAACGCCGCCAATTCCGGCGACGGTTATGCGATGGCCTATCATGCCGGCGCCGCGCTCGCGAACCTCGAATGCTACCAGATCAATCCGCTGATCAAGGACTATAACGGGCCGGCCTGCGCCTATGTCGCCGGTCCTTTCGGCGCCTTCACTGCCAACAACGAGGGATCGCGCTTCATCGAATGCGACTATTGGTCCGGCCAGATGATGCTGGAGTTCTACAATGAACTCCTGTCGGGCAAAGGCCCGGTGTTCCTCCAGCTCAAGCATCTGCATCCCAACACGATCGAGGAGATCGAAACCACGCTGCACAAGGTGGAGCGGCCGACGCGCGGCCTATTCCAACAGGGGCGCGGCATCGACTACCGCAAAGAGTCGATCGAGATGCACATCTCCGAGATCGGTTTTTGCTCGGGTCACAGCGCCTCCGGCGTGTTCGTCGACGACAACGCGCGCACCACTGTGCCCGGCCTCTATGCCGCGGGCGATATGGCGAGCGTGCCGCACAACTACATGCTGGGCGCCTTCACCAACGGGGCGGTCGCCGGCATCGACGCGATGGAGTTTGCCGAGAACCACGACTTTGCGGAGTTCGATGCAGCCGATGTCACTAGGGAACGCGACCGCGTGATGGCGCCGACCAAGCGCGAGGATGGCATTCCGCCGAACCAGATCGAGTACAAGACCCGGCGCCTGGTCAACGACTATCTCCAGCCGCCAAAAGTCACGCGCAAATACG
The DNA here is from genome assembly GCF_054056815.1 of Bradyrhizobium sp. LB13.1. Classification (NCBI taxonomy): domain Bacteria; kingdom Pseudomonadati; phylum Pseudomonadota; class Alphaproteobacteria; order Hyphomicrobiales; family Nitrobacteraceae; genus Bradyrhizobium; species Bradyrhizobium sp. LB13.1. Next base: position 3,264,626 of record NZ_JBSRYQ010000001.1, read on the forward strand.
AGCTCGGAATGCGCCGCCTCGCCGAGGCACGCGAGGACATGCAGGAGCACATGATCGCGCGCAACGCGCATGAACTGCTCCGCGCCCTCGAAGTGCAATCAATCATGGACTGCGCTGACATGGCTGTGCATGCCTCGCTCTACCGCGAGGAAAGTCGCTGGGGCCTCTATCATTGGCGCACGGATTTCCCGGAGAAGGACAACGAGAACTGGTTCTGCCACACGCTGCTGTCCAAGCAGAACGACAAGATGACCAGCGAGAAGCGTGCCGTGGAGCCCTACGTCGTGCCGATCGCCGACGACGAGAAGGATCTCTACGACAAGCAACGCATTCGCGCGACAGCCTGACCCCCGCACGAGTAACAGGAGACATACGATGCCTCTCGCTTCCTATCAGACATCGGTTCCGGTGGTCGTTGACGACGCCAAATGCATCGCCGACAAGGGCTGCACCGTGTGCGTCGACGTCTGCCCGCTCGACGTGCTGCGCATCAGCGACATGACCGGCAAGGCCTACATGGCCTATGACGAATGCTGGTACTGCATGCCCTGCGAGGCGGATTGCCCGACCGGCGCCGTCACCGTCAACATTCCTTATCTGTTGAGGTGATCATGTCGAGCCCATTCGAATCCTACGACGACCTCGAAGACGCCGACGAGCGTTTGCAGGCCGCAGATCCCGCCGAGCGCCGCGTCGCGATCATCGCGCTCGGCCATTCCGGCGATCCCGCAGCGGTCGGCCATCTCTACAGCATGGTCGCCGATCCCGATGCCGGCGTGCGCCAGCAGGTGGCGATGGCGCTCGGCGAGTTCGACGGGCCGGAGGCCGCCAGTGCGCTCGTGAAGCTGCTGGTCGATCCCGAAAGGATCGTCGCCGCCGCCGCGGCCGACAGCATGGCCGAGTTCAAGGATCCAGCCTGCGCCGACATCATCCTGCCGCTGGTCAAGCATGCCCACGCCTTCGTGCGCATGGGCGCGTTGCGTGCGCTCAAGGAGCTGCGTTGCAAGGACACGCTGAAGCCGGCGCTGGAAGCGCTCCAGGATACGGACGCCGCCGTGCGTGTGCAGGCGATCGGTGTGATCGGTTTCCTCAAACTGGAGGAATCAATTCCGGCGCTGACCGCGCTGATCAACGATCCCGACGCGCATGTGCGCCGCGCTGCCGTCAGCGCGCTCGCCTTCTCGCAGCTGAAGCCGGCGGCCGAGACGATCACGCGTGCGCTGAAGGATTCGGACTGGATGGTGCGCGAGATGGCGGCGGAGACGCTGGGTCTCAACTTCAACGGTTCGATCGCCGCCGATCAACTGGTCGCTTCGCTCGGCGACGAATTCTGGCAGGTGCGGCTGAAGGCGATCCGCAGTCTTGGCCGAATGAAGATCGAGCGCGCGGTGCGTCCGATCGGCAATTGCGTCAATCACGAGCAAGCGAACTTGCGGAAAGAGGCGGCCGCGGCTCTCGGCGAGATCGCCCATCCCGACGGCGAAGCGTTCCTCGCCGTCATCGCCGATGATGCCGATCCCGACGTGCGCAAGAACGCGCGCTGGGCGCTCCAGCAGATCGCGGCCCGAAAGGCGCGGGCGGGAGCATAGAAGCGCGGCAGGCTGCCGCTCTGGACTTCCCGTCCCAGACGTTTATTGGTCTTCGCCAACGTGATCGGCCTCTTCGAGTGCGGCCGATCCGAAAAGAGCGAGGACACGCCCATGACGACATTGACGGTTAAGGACCTTCTCCCCGAGGACGGCACGCGGGGAACGCTTGTCGGCCGCGTCTGGCTGCCGCAGGCGAATGGCCCGGCCGTGGTCGCCGTGCGCGGCGACGGTGTCTTCGACGTCACCGCGAAATTCCCGACCATCAGCGCGCTCTGCGAAGAGGACGAGCCGGCCAAGGCGCTTGCCGCGACCAGGGGTGAGCGCATCGGCGATCTCGATGCCATCGTCGCCAACACGGCGCCGGATCAGCGCGATTCGAAAAAGCCGTGGCTGCTCGCGCCGGTCGATCTCCAGACCCTGAAGGCGGCCGGCGTCACCTTCGCCATCTCGATGCTGGAGCGCGTGATCGAGGAGCGGGCGAAAGGCAATCCGGCCTCGGCGGAAGCGATCCGCAAAGAAGTGACGCGGCTGATCGGCGATGATCTGTCAAAACTCAAGCCGGGCTCGGATCAGGCGATACACCTGAAGCAGGTGCTGATCGACCAGAACGCCTGGAGCCAATACCTCGAAGTCGGCATCGGCCCCGATGCAGAGGTTTTCACCAAGGCGCCGACCTTGTCCTCGGTTGGCACCGGCATGGATGCCGGGCTGCATCCGAAATCGACCTGGAACAATCCGGAGCCGGAGCTGGTGCTGTTCGTCTCCAGCCGCGGCAAGATCGTCGGCGGCGCGCTTGGCAACGATGTCAATCTGCGCGACTTCGAGGGCCGCTCGGCGCTGCTGTTGTCTAAGGCCAAGGACAACAACGCCTCCTGCGCGATCGGCCCGCTGCTGCGTCTGTTCGACGACAGTTTTTCGCTCGACGACGCGCGCAAGCTGGAGATCAGCCTGAACGTGAAAGGGGCGGACGGTTTTGTCCTCGACGGCCACTCCTCGATCAGCATGATCAGCCGCGATCCCACCGACCTGGTCGAGCAAACGATCGGCAAGGTGCATCAATACCCTGATGGCTTCGTACTGTTCCTCGGCACGATGTTCGCGCCGGTCAAGGATCGCGATGCACCGGGGCAGGGGTTCACCCACAAGCGCGATGACATCGTCACGATCGCGGCGCCCCAGCTCGGCAAGCTCGTCAACCGCATGCGGACCAGCGACGAGTGCGAGCCCTGGACCTTTGGCATCGGTGCGCTGATGAAGAACCTGGCGCAGCGGAAGCTGATCTAGCGCCGGCTTCGTTTCACCTCGCCTCACTGGCGGGGCCTCTTGGTTCGAGACGCGCCGTAAGCGGCGCTCCTCACCATGAGGTTCAGGATTTAGCTGCCAACATGAACCTTATCCTGAGGAGCCCGCAAACAGCGGGCGTCTCTAAGGATGGGCCGCACACATTCTTCATCTTTCCGTTGCATCCGCGGAACAAAATCGCGCTGGGCGTGTCATACGATGGCCCTCCCGCCGACTGCCGTGTTCAGCGCAAATAGTCAGATAATATGACTAGTCGGAACCAAACTTCCGTGAAATAGTCCCTCCCGCCGCCTCCAAGGGCGGTCTGCGGGTGCCATGCTACCAATCGGCGCGCCCGGATAACATTTTGGGAGACACGCCTGATGACCTTCAAAGCCCTCTTTGCGGCCAGCGCGACCGCCGCGTTGCTGCTCGCGTTGCCGGCGAATGCCGCCGAGCTCACCATCGGCTTCTCGCAGATCGGATCGGAATCCGGCTGGCGCGCGGCCGAGACCTCGGTCTCCAAGCAGGAGGCTACCAAGCGCAAGGTCAATCTCAAGATCGCCGACGCGCAGCAGAAGCAGGAGAACCAGATCAAGGCGATCCGCTCCTTCATCGCGCAGAACGTTGATGCGATCTTCCTCGCGCCTGTCGTCTCGACCGGCTGGGACTCGGTGCTGAAGGAAGCGAAGGAGGCCAAGATCCCGGTCGTGCTGCTCGACCGCGACATCGATCCCTCCGGCAAGGAGCTCTATCTCACCGCCGTGACCTCCGACAGCGTGCACGAAGGCGAGGTCGCCGGCGACTGGCTGGCGAAGACCGTCGGGGCCAAGGCCTGCAACATCGTCGAATTGCAGGGCACCGTCGGCGCCAGCGTGGCCGCCAATCGCAAGAAGGGTTTTGACACCGCTATCGCCAAGCATGCGAACCTGAAGGTGGTGCGCAGCCAGACCGGTGACTTCACCCGCGCCAAGGGCAAGGAAGTGATGGAAAGCTTCATCAAGGCCGAAGGCGGCGGCAAGTCGATCTGCGCGGTCTATGCGCACAACGACGACATGATGGTCGGCGCCATCCAGGCGATGAAGGAAGCGGGCCTCAAGCCCGGCAAGGACATCCTCACCGTCTCGATCGACGCGGTCCCCGACATCTTCAAGGCGATGGTCGCAGGCGAAGCCAATGCCACGGTCGAGCTGACGCCGAACATGGCGGGCCCCGCCCTCGATGCCATAGCGGCGTTCAAGGACAAGGGCACGGTTCCGCCGAAATGGATCCAGACCGACTCGAAGCTCTACACGCCCACCGACGATCCGCAGAAGATCTACGACAGCAAGAAGGGCCTCGGTTATTGAGGCGAGTGCGTCGCCGGACGGCCGTGTTTCGGCAGTCCGGCGGCCCGCTTCGAAACTGCTGCGCGAACGGATGGGCTGGGTGTCCGCATCATCAGCGGGCGCCGGCGGGAGTGACGTCACGATGGAGAACAGCTCGGATCCTGCTGCGTTCCTGCTGGAGGTGCGCGGGATCAGCAAAAGTTTTGGTGCTGTGCATGCGTTGCAGGAGGCCGACTTCACGCTTCGCGCCGGCGAGATCCATGCGCTGCTCGGTGAAAACGGCGCCGGCAAATCCACGCTGATCAAAGTGATTACCGGCGTGTTCCCGCGCGATGCTGGTATCGTCAGGATCAGTGGCGAAGAGGTCGCGCCGCGTTCGGCGAAGGCCGCACTTCAGGCCGGCATTGCCACCGTCTACCAGGAGGTCAATTTGCTGCCGAACCTCTCGGTGGCGCAGAACCTGTTCCTCGATCGTCAGCCGATGCGCTTCGGCGTCGTGCGCGAAGGCGAGATGCGACGCCGCGCGAAGACATTGCTCGCGGATTTCGGTCTCGATATCGATGTATCGGCGCCGCTCGGCAGCTATTCCGTCGCCGTGCAGCACGTCACCGCGATCGCGCGCGCCGTCGATCTCTCGGCGCGCGTGCTGATCCTGGACGAGCCGACCGCGAGCCTCGACCGCCACGAGGTCGAGATCCTCTTTCGCATCATGCGCCAGCTCGCCGGGCGCGGTATCGGGATTGTTTTCGTCAGCCATTTCCTCGACCAGGTCTACGAGATTTCCGATCGCATCACAGTCTTGCGCAACGGCCGCCTGGTCGGCGAGCGCGAGACCGCGTCTCTGTCGCGGCTCGAGCTGATCCGGATGATGCTCGGCCGCGAGCTTGCGGAGACCACCAGCACCCGGGCATCAGCAGGCGCGCAGAAGACGCGTGACGTCTGTGCGAGCTTCGAGAATTACGGCAAGGCCGGCTACGTCGCGCCGTTCAATCTCGAGCTGCGCCACGGCGAGGTCGTCGGCCTCGCCGGTCTGCTTGGCTCCGGCCGAACCGAGACGGCGCGGCTGGTGTTCGGCGCCGAGCGCGCCGATCGCGGGCAGGCGAGAGTCGAAGGCGTGCCTGTCCGGCTTCAGTCGCCGCGCGATGGCGTGCGCCACGGCTTTGGTTATTGCCCGGAAGAGCGCAAGACCGACGGCATCGTCGCCGAGCTCACCGTGCGCGAGAACATCGTGCTCGCGCTCCAGGCCAAGCGCGGCCTGCATCGGCCGCTGTCGCGCCGCGAGCAGGACGAGATCGCAAGCCGTTACGTCAAGATGCTCGACATCCGCCCGCCCGATCCGGAGCGTCCCGTCGGGCTGCTATCTGGCGGCAATCAGCAAAAAGTGCTGCTGGCTCGCTGGCTCGCAACCTCGCCGCGGCTGCTCGTGCTGGACGAGCCGACCCGCGGCATCGACGTCGGCGCGCACGCCGAGATCATCCGCCTGATCCGCGAGCTCTGCGACGACGGGCTGGCGCTGCTGGTGATCTCCTCCGAGCTCGACGAGATCGTGACCTATTCCGATCGTGTGGTGGTGCTGCGCGATCGCGCCCATGTCGAAGAGCTCGCGGGGGAGGCGATTGACGTCGGCAGCATTCTCGCCGCCATCGCCGCCGATGGCGGCAGTGTCGCGCAAGAGGGCCGGGCATGACAGCGCTGTTGCCGCGCCGCGGCCTTGCCCAGATCCTTGCGCTAATCGTTATCCTGGCGGTCGATCGTGTGGTGTCGCCGCAATTCTTCGATCTGCGTCTCCAGGACGGCCGTCTCTTCGGCAGCCTGATCGACGTGCTCAACCGCGGCACGCCGGTGGCGCTGCTCTCGCTCGGCATGGTGCTGGTGATCGCGACGCGCGGCATCGATCTGTCAGTCGGCGCGATCATGGCTATCTCGGGCGCAATCGCGGCGAGCCTCGCCGACAGCCACAGTCTGGCCGTGGTGCTGGCAGCCGCGCTCGGCGCGGGCTTGATCTGCGGCTTGTGGAACGGATTTCTCGTCGCGGTGCTTGGCATGCAGCCGATCGTCGCGACGTTGATCCTGATGGTGGCGGGACGCGGCATCGCGCAGCTCATCACCGAGGGTCGCATCGTGACCTTCTCCTCGCCCGATCTGGTCTGGCTGGGCAATGGCGCCATTCTCGGCGTGCCGGTGCCAGTCGCGATTGCGTTGGGCATGCTGATCCTCACCGGCGCGGTGGTGCGCGGCTCGGCGCTCGGACTGCTGATCGAGGCAACCGGCGGCAATGCGCGGGCGAGCGAACTCGCCGGCGTCGGCACGCGCGCCATGATTTTAGCGGTCTATGTCTGGTGCGGCGTCTGTGCTGCGCTCGCCGGCGTGATCGCGGCTGCCGACATCATGGGCGCCGATGCCAACAATGCTGGCCTCTGGCTCGAGCTCGACGCGATCCTGGCCGTCGTGATCGGTGGGACCTCGCTGTTCGGCGGCCGCTTCAGCCTAATTCTTGCTGTGTTAGGTGCACTGATCATCCAGACCATGAACACCGGCATTTTGCTGTCGGGATATCCGCCGGAGTTCAATTTGCTGGTCAAGGCAGTGGTGGTGATCGCCGTGCTTCTGCTGCAATCACCGAAACTGTCCGGCGTTGCCGGTGTCGTGGCGCGGCTGCGGAGGGCCAAAGCGTGAAAGGCCTGCCGCCCGTCCTCATCACCACCATGGTGCTCGTCGCGGGATTCGCGCTCTGCGCGGTGCAATTCCCCAACATCGCCTCGACCCGTGTGGTCGGCAATCTCCTCACCGATAACGCCTTCCTCGGCATCGTCGCGACCGGCATGACCTTCGTCATCATCTCCGGCGGCATCGATCTCTCGGTCGGCTCGGTGATCGGCTTTACCACTGTGTTCGTCGCGCTGGCGATCGAGCGCTGGGGCATTCCGCCCCTGGTCGCCTTCGTCGCCATCCTCGCACTCTCGGGAGCCTTTGGTGCGGCGATGGGCGCGATGATCCACGTTTTCGATCTGCCGCCTTTCATCGTGACGCTCGCCGGCATGTTCCTGGCCCGTGGCGCCAGCTTCCTGCTCTCGACGGAATCGGTGCCGATCACCGCGCCGGTCTATTCCACCGTGTCGGACTTCGCGCTGCGGCTACCCGGCGGCGGGCGCCTGACTGCGGTCGCGATCATCATGCTTACGATCGTGATCGGCGGCGCATTGCTGCTGCGTCTCACCCGGTTCGGCGCCAACGTCTATGCGCTCGGCGGCAGCCGGCAGGCCGCGAGCCTGATGGGCGTTGCCGTCGGCAGGATGACGGTGAAGATCTACATGCTGTCGAGCCTGCTGGCAGGCATCGCGGGCATCGTCTTCTCCTTCTACACCAGCGCCGGATACTCGCTTTCCGCCGTCGGCGTCGAGCTCGACAGCATTGCGGCGGTCGTGATCGGCGGCACGCTGCTCACCGGCGGGCAGGGCTCGGTGATCGGTACCTTCCTCGGCGTGCTGATCCAGGGCATGATTCAGACCTACATCAATTTCGACGGGACGCTGTCGAGCTGGTGGACTAAGATCGCGACCGGCGTGCTGCTGTTCGCCTTCATCGCCTTGCAGCAAGGACTGGGTCGCGCTCGCGCGCCGGCCGGTGGCGAAGCGCGCGGGAGCCGTCTCATGACCTCGCGCATCGTCGTCATCCCCACGCGCCGGGCCCATTCTAACCACGCGGAAGTGGCGCGCTCGATCGGCGTCGACATCATCGCCGGCCGTTACGCGGAAGGGACGCGCCTTCCGGGCGATGCCGAGATGATCGCGATGTTCGGCGTGTCCCGGCCAGTGCTGCGCGAGAGCGTGAAGACGCTGGTTGCCAAGGGCCTGCTCACCACCAAGGCGCGGGTCGGCACCGTCGTGCGCGAGCGCGTCGCCTGGAACATGTTCGACGCCGACGTGCTGGCCTGGCATCTGGACGCCGGCATCGACAAGCGCTTCCTCAACGACCTCGCCGAGATCCGCCTTGCGGTCGAGCCGCGCGCGGCCGTGCTGGCAGCGGCGCAGCGGTCGGAGCAGGACTTGGTCGAGCTGCGTCGCTGCATGGAGCGGATGCGGGATGAGGCTTCCGATTCCGTCGGCTTTGCTGATGCCGACCTCGCGCTTCATGTCGCCGTGGCGCGTGCGTCCGGTAATCTGTTCATGCGCTCGATCGGGCACGTCATCGAGGCCGCCTTGCGCGCCTCGTTCCTGCTCAGCGCACCTGTCGAACCGGAGGACCGCGACACCGTGCTGCTCTGGCATCAGAAGATCGTCGATGCCATCGCGACGGGTGATGCCGCGACTGCGTCGGAGGCGATGGTCTACGTCATTCACAACGGCATGCGCCGCCATGAGGGTACAGTGACCGAGACTGTACCGGCCGAGGCGCTGCCGTCCGCGGACACTGGAGAGAGATCGTGACTGAACTTCGCATCGCCATCGTCGGCTTCGGCAAGATCGCGCGGGACCAGCATGTCGGCGCGATCGCCGCGGTGCCGGGTGCGACGCTCGCGGCCGTTGCCAGCCGCAACGCCTCGCTGCCGGGGCTGCCGCACTTTGCCACCATCGAGGACTTGCTGGAGAGGGGGCCGCCGATCGATGCGGTGTCGCTGTGCACGCCGCCGCAGGTGCGCCGCACCCAGGCTGCCTTGGCACTCGCCGCCGGCAAGCATGTCATGCTGGAGAAGCCGCCCGGCACCGGCGTTGCCGAGCTCGATCCCTTGATCGCGATGGCGGCGGATGCGAAGCGCACGCTGTTTGCGACCTGGCATTCGCGCCATGCACCGGCCGTCGAGCCGGCGCGGCAATGGCTCGCCGCGCGGCGGATCACCTCCGTGCACATCAACTGGAAAGAGGACGTCCGCGTCTGGCATCCCGGGCAGGCCTGGATCTGGGAGCCCGGCGGGCTCGGGGTGTTCGATCCCGGCATCAATGCGCTGTCGATCCTGACCAGGATCCTGCCGAAGCCGGTGTTCGTCACCGCGGCCGAGCTCGCCTTCCCCGCCAATTGCCAGGCGCCGATCGCCGCGAACCTGACGCTGACCGATATTGATGGCCTGCGAGTTACCGCCGAGTTCGATTTCCGCCAGACCGGGCCGCAGAGCTGGGATATCCTCGTCGAAACCGACCAGGGCCGGATGACGCTATCCCGCGGCGGCCGGATCATGGCGATCGACGGCAAGACCGTTGCCGAGGCGCCCGATGAGGAATATCGGGAGCTGTACCGGCGCTTCGTCACGCTTGCCGCAACAGGTGCCCGCGACGTCGATCTGGCGCCGCTTCGTCTCGTCGCCGATGCCTTCCTGCTCGGCAGGCGCAATATCGTCGAACCATTTGTGGATTAGACATGGCTGGCGCAAAAATAGAAAAAGACGTCTTCGGAACACTGCCGGACGGCCGTAGCGTGGAGCGCATCGTGCTGCGCGGGGAGAGTGGGTTCGAAGCGCGCATCATCACCCACGGCGCGGTGATTCAGGCTCTGATCGCGCCGGACGCGAGGGGCGGCTATGACGACGTCGTGCTGGGTCACGATGCGTTCGCCGGCTATCTCGCCGAGCGGAAGTTTTTTGGCGCCACCGTGGGCCGCTATGCCAACCGCATCGCCAACGGACAATTTTCGCTGGACGGCGAGACGGTGCAGCTTCCCGTCAACAACGGTCCGAACGCGTTGCATGGCGGCCTCGACGGATTCGACCGCAAGCTCTGGGAGATTGCGGAGATCGACGACGGCTCCGAGTCGGCGGTGACGCTGACCTACACGAGCCCGCATGGCGAGGAAAACTATCCCGGCCGGCTCGACGTCCGCCTGACCTATCGCGTCACCGGCCCGAGCGAGCTGTCGCTCACCATGGAGGCGCGGACCGACCGGCCGACCATCGTCAACCTGACCAATCACAGCTTCTTCAATCTGGAAGGCGCGACGTCAGGCACACCCGTTCTCGATCACAAGCTGACGGTCGCCGCCGAACATTTCCTGGCGATCGATCCCACCGCCATTCCGCTTCCTGAGCCGCCGCGCAGCGTTGCCGGCACACCGTTCGACTTCCGCGGCGCCCAGGCCGTCGGCGCGCGCATCCGCGAGAGCGATCGGCAATTACAGAACGGCAAGGGCTACGACCATACCTACTGTCTTGGCCGCGATGGCAAGCTTGCGCTCGCGGCGCGGCTGGAGGCGCCGCGCTCGGGGCGGATCATGGATCTGCTCACCGATCAGCCCGGCCTTCAGGTCTATTCCGGCAACTATCTCGACGGCACGATCTCGGGGAAGGGCGGCAAGCTGTATCGCCAGTCGGACGCGATGTGCCTGGAGCCGCACATGTGGCCCAATTCACCGAACCGGCCGGATTTTCCAAGCCCGCGCCTCGATCCAGGCGGGGTCTATCGCCATCATACCGTCTATCGCTTTGCGGTGAGGTCGCCATGATGGAGCAGGTGCCGACGTCTGTCCTCTCGGACGATCCCTGCCATCTCGGCGAGGGACCGACCTATGACGCGACCACCGACACGGCCTGGTGGTTCGACATCCGCGAGGGGCGGCTGTTCGAGGCGCAGCTCGGCCGTGGCAGCATTCGCGTCCATGCGCTCGGCCGGATGGCGAGCGCGCTCGGGCGCATCGATGCCGAGCGCCAGCTGATCGTTGCGGAAGATGGACTCTACATCCGCAAGCTCGCCGACGGTGCGATGGCGCTGCTCTGCCCGCTCGAAGCCGACAATCCCGCGACGCGCTCCAATGATTGCCGCGTGCACCAATCCGGCACGTTCTGGATCGGCACCATGGGCCGCAAGGCCGAGCGAGGGGCTGGCGCGATCTATGCGTTCCATCGCGGCAAGATATCGACGCTGTTTCCCGGTATCAGCATTCCCAACTCGATCTGTTTCTCGCCCGATGGCGCCACAGGCTACTTCACCGACACCGCACGCGCCGTGCTCTATTCCGTGCCGCTCAATCCCGCGACCGGCCTGCCGCGCGGCGAGCCCGAGGTGCTGCTGCGCCATACCGGCATCGGCGGCCTCGACGGCTCGGTGTGCGACGCAGATGGCCAGATCTGGAACGCGTGCTGGGGCGCAAGCCGCATCGATGTCTACTCGCCGCAGGGCGAGCGCCTGCGCTCAATCAGCGTGCCGGCCAAGCAGGCAAGCTGCCCCGCTTTCGTCGGCCCTGATTTATCGCGCATTCTCGTCACCTCGGCGTGGCAGGACATGGACGCGGCGGCGCGCGCCGCCGATCCGCAGGCCGGCTGCACCTTTCTGTTGGAGGCCTCCGCGCATGGTCGCGCGGAGCCGGACGTCAAGCTCGCATAGGAGGCCCGAAGCAGCTCATCGCACGTTCTCGACGAAGCCAAGAAACAGTCTGACACCATAAGGGAGTGAAACATGCTGAAACTGAAGACGACATTCCTCGCGCTGGCGCTGGCCGGCGCCGCGACGATGGCCGCGGGCGTCACCGCCTCAGCCCAGGACAAAGCAACGGTCGGCATCGCCATGCCGACCAAATCGTCGGCGCGCTGGATCGACGATGGCAACAACATGGTCAAGGTGCTGAAGGAACGCGGCTACAACACCGACCTGCAATATGCCGAGGACGACATTCCGAACCAGCTCTCGCAGGTCGAAAACATGGTGACCAAGGGCGCCAAGGCGCTGGTGATCGCCGCGATCGACGGCACCACGCTCTCCGACGTGCTCAAGCAGGCCAAGGCCAAGGGCATCACCGTGATCGCCTATGACCGCCTGATCCGCGGCACGCCGAACGTCGATTACTATGCGACCTTCGACAATTTCCAGGTCGGCGTGCTCCAGGCCGAGTCGATCGTGCAGGGCCTCGGCCTCAAGGATGGCAAGGGTCCGTTCAACATCGAGCTGTTCGGCGGCTCGCCCGACGACAACAATGCCTACTTCTTCTACAACGGCGCGATGAGCGTGCTGAAGCCGTACATCGACAGCGGCAAGCTCGTCGTGGCTTCGGGCCAGATGGGCATGGACAAGGTCGCGACCTTGCGCTGGGACGGCGCCACCGCGCAGGCTCGCATGGACAATCTGCTCAGCGCCTACTACGGCAACAAGAAGGTCAACGCGGTGTTGTCGCCGTATGACGGCCTGTCGATCGGCATCATCTCTTCGCTGAAGGGTGTCGGTTATGGCAGTGCCGGCCAGCCGATGCCTGTCATCTCGGGCCAGGATGCCGAGGTGCCATCGATCAAGGCGATGCTGCGCGGCGACCAGTATTCGACCATCTTCAAGGACACCCGCGATCTCGCCAAGGTGACCGCCGACATGGTCGACGCCGCGCTTGCCGGCAAGCAGGTCACCGTCAACGACACCAAGACCTACGAGAACGGCGCCAAGACCGTGCCGTCCTACCTGCTCAAGCCGGTCGTGGTCTATAAGGACAATTGGGAGAAGGTCCTGATCGACAGCGGCTACTACAAGAAGTCGCAATTCCAGTAAGACTTTTCTCCTTCGCCCTCGCCCCGCTCTCGCGGGGAGAGGGCGGGGTGAGGGGCCATCTCCCTACGGGCAGTGATTGCTATGCACTCCGTCATTGCGAGCGCAGCGAAGCAATCCAGTCTTCCGCCGCGGAGAGAGTCTGGATTGCTTCGCTGCGCTCGCAATGACGATGTGGATGCCGCGATATCATCCCCGCAAGATGGGGAGAGGTTGAACAAGGGACAACGACGATGGCCGCAATGCTGGAGATGCGCAACGTCAGCAAGAGCTTTTCCGGCGTGCAAGCGCTGCGCGACGTCAACTTCTCGGTTGACGCCGGGCAGATCCACGCCCTCGTCGGCGAGAATGGTGCCGGCAAGTCGACGTTGATGAAGGTGCTCAGCGGCGTGTATCCGGCCGGCAGTTACGAGGGCACCATCGTCTTCGACGGCGAGGAGCGGCGCTTTCGCGACATCAACGATTCCGAGGCGCTCGGCATCATCATCATCCATCAGGAGCTGGCGCTGATCCCGCTGATGTCGATTGCCGAAAACATCTTCCTTTCGCATCCGCCTTCAAGACTCGGCGTCGTCGATCGCGACGAGGTGTATCGGCGCACGCGGGAACTCCTCGCGCAGGTTGGCCTCAAGGAATCGCCGGATACGCTGATCACCGATCTCGGCGTCGGCAAGCAGCAACTCGTCGAAATTGCGAAGGCCCTGTCCAAGCGGGTGCGGATGCTGATCCTGGACGAGCCCACCGCCAGCCTCAACGAGGCTGACAGCGCCGCGCTGCTCGAACGTCTCGTGGCCTTCCGCGAACAGGGCATCGGCTCGATCCTGATCTCGCACAAGCTGAACGAAGTCGCCCGCGTCGCCGACCACATCACCGTGCTGCGCGACGGCCGCACCGTCGACGGCATCGACTGCCGCGCCGAGCCGATCCAGGAAGACCGCATCATCCGCAGCATGGTCAACCGCGATCTCGCCCACCGCTTTCCGGAGCGTAGCGCAAAGATCGGCGAGCCCGTTCTCACCGTCGAGAACTGGTCGGTCTACCATCCCATCCATCCCGAGCGGCAGGTGATCAAGAACATCGATTTCAGCGTGAAGCGCGGCGAGGTCGTCGGCATTGCCGGATTGATGGGCGCCGGCCGCACCGAATTCGCCATGAGCCTGTTCGGTCGGTCCTGGGGCACTACCATCAGCGGTCGCATCCGGCTCGAGGGCCATGAGATCGTGCTGCCGAACGTCGCGGCTGCGATCGACGCGGGTCTTGCCTATGTCACCGAGGACCGCAAGCAGCTTGGGCTGATCCTCGCCGACGACGTTCGCAAGAACATCACGCTCGCAAGCCTCGACCAGGTCGCGCCTCGCCGGGTGATCGACGACATCGCCGAGCTGAAGGTCGCCAGCGACTACCGCAACCGGATGCGCATCCGCTGCTCGGACGTCTACCAGGAGACCGGCCAGCTCTCCGGCGGCAACCAGCAGAAGGTCGTGCTGTCGAAATGGCTGATGACGGACCCCAAGGTCTTGATCCTGGACGAGCCGACGCGGGGCATCGACGTCGGTGCCAAATACGAGATCTACTGTATCATCAACGAGCTTGCGGAAGCCGGCCGCGGCGTGGTGGTGATCTCCTCGGAGATGCCCGAGCTCCTCGGCATCTGCGACCGCATCTGTGTCATGAACGACGGCGCCTTCGTCGGCGAGTTCCCGGGCACTGAAGCGACGCAGGAAAAGATCATGCGCGCCATCATGCGGAACGATAGAAATTATGGAAGCAGCGTCCTTGCGGGCGCGGAGATGGGAGGATCGCAGCCATGACCGACAAGACGGTATCGCTGCCCGAGGAGCGCCGGCACGGCAGCTTCATCAAGAACAATTTGCGCAATTACGGCATGCTGATGTCGCTGGTCGCGATCATGCTGTTCTTCCAGGTCATGACCGGCGGCACGCTGCTGCAGCCGCTCAACCTGACCAATCTAGTGCTCCAAAACAGCTACATCGTCATCATGGCGCTCGGCATGCTGCTGGTGATCGTTACCGGCCATATCGACCTCTCGGTCGGCTCGGTCGCGGGCTTCGTCGGCGCGGTGGCCGCCGTGCTGATGGTGACGTACAAGATCGACTACACGCTCGCCTTCATCGCCTGCCTGCTGTTGGGCGCGGCGATCGGCGCGGCGCAGGGCTATTGGGTGGCCTATTTCAAGATCCCGTCCTTCATCGTGACGCTGGCCGGCATGTTGGTGTTCAAGGGACTTGCGCTCGCGGTGTTGCAGGGCCAGTCGCTCGGACCGTTTCCGGCGACCTTCCAGAAATTGTCGTCGGGCTTCATTCCGGAGATGCTGCCCGAGGCCGGCACGCTGCATCCGACGTCCATGCTGATCGGTGCCGTGCTCGCGCTCGGCCTCGTCTACGCCAGCGCCAAGGGTCGCTCGCGCGAGCAGTTGCACGGCATCGAGGTCGAGCCTTACGCGTTCTTCCTCGGCAAGAGCATTCTTCTGGCCTGCGCCGTGCTCTACTTCACCTATCTGATCGCCTCGCATCGCGGCCTGCCGAACGTGCTGGTCATCATGACCGCGTTGATCGCGCTCTACGGCTTCGTCACCCGCCGCACCGTGATCGGTCGGCAGGTCTACGCGGTCGGCGGCAATGCGAAAGCCGCACAAAGCTGTCGGGCATCAAGACGGAACGGTTGACCTTCCTCACCTTCGTCAACATGGGCGTGCTCGCCGCGCTCGCCGGCCTCGTCTTCGCCGCGCGCCTCAACACCGCAACGCCCAAGGCCGGTCTCGGCTTCGAGCTCGACGTCATCGCCGCCTGCTTCATCGGCGGCGCGTCGGCCTATGGCGGTGTCGGCCGCGTCGGCGGCGCCGTGGTCGGCGCCATGATCATGGGCGTGATGAACAACGGCATGTCCATCCTCGGCATTGGCATCGACTACCAGCAGGTCATCAAGGGCCTGGTCCTGCTCGGGGCGGTGTGCATCGACGTGTATAATCAGCGCAGGTGACGCCGCGCAGCCGGATGGAGCCCGGGCTACGGTTTCCTGCCGCGGCATTGCCTGCGGAGGGTCGCCCGTTGCTGAGCTATTGCCCAAGAGTTGGGTATATGATCGAATGGCCGGATGGACCAGGGCCGGCCAAAACCCGATCTGATCATCTTCGACTGCGACGGCGTACTGGTCGACAGCGAGTTGGTGAGCTGTCGCTGCTTGTCCGACGTGCTGGCCGAATGCGGCATCGCACTCAGCGTAGAGCAGGCGCTCGAACTCTTCCTCGGGCGCAGCACCAAGGCGGTCGAGCAGCATTATCGGGATCTCGGACAGGTCGTGCCGGAGGGCTTTCTGCCACGCTTGAAGTCGCATGTACTGACGACGTTCGCGGGTGCGCTTCAACCAATTCCCGGCGTCGCCGATGTGATCTCCGATTTGCGCGCGCCGTTTTGCGTGGCGTCGTCCAGTGACATCGACCGCGTCTCGTTGTCTCTTGACGTCACCGGCCTGCGGGCGCATTTCGGCGACCGGATCTACACCGCGCAGATGGTCAGGCACGGCAAGCCGGCGCCCGATCTGTTTCTCCACGCGGCGGCGAAGATGGGTGCGGAGCCCGCGCGCACGCTGGTGATCGAGGACAGCGCCAGCGGCGTGCAGGCGGGAAAGGCGGCCGGCATGACCGTCTGGGGATTTGTCGGCGGCAGCCATTATCGCGGCCGCGACGGGCAGGCTATATTGTCGGGTGCGGGGGCCGACCGGGTGTTCGCGCGCATGATCGATTTCTGGAAGGACGCCTGACGCCCGCCATGGCCGCTGAGAACGAAAAGTCCAGGCTCGATGACGCCGCACGCGCCGGCTGGCTCTATTTCATTGCCGGTCACACCCAGGACGAAATCGCAAAAATGCTCCAGGTCTCGCGCGCGTCGGCGCAGCGGCTGGTCTCGCTGTGTCTCGCCGAGCGGCTCATTACCTTCCGGCTCGAACATCCCATCGCAGCCTGCATGGAACTTGCGGCGCGGCTGAAGGAACGGTTTGATCTCGTTCATTGCGATGTGGTGCCGGCCGATCCGGCGGCGCCGCAGGCCACAGCGGGCATTGCCGAACGCTGCGCCAATCTGCTCGATGCCACGCTGCGTTCGGAGACGCCCGTCATCGTCGCGCTCGGCACGGGCCGGGCGGTGCGCGCCGCGGTCGAGCGCGTCACGCCGATCGACCGGCCCAACCACCAGATCGTCTCGCTGGTCGGCAACATCTCCGCCGACGGTTCTGCGAGCTTCTACGATACTGTCGGCCGGCTCGCCGATCGCACCGGCGCGCGGCACTATCCGATGCCGCTGCCGTTCCTGATGTCGTCCGAGGACGAGCGCAACAAGATGGTGCGGATCGAGCCCATCGCCAAGGTAAAGGCGGTCGCGATCAAGGCGGATTTGCGCCTCGTCGGCATCGGCCAGATGGACCAGAAGGCGCAGGTCCACGTCGACGGCTTCGTCACCCGCGACGAATTGTTCGAGATGATGCGGCAAGGGGCGATCGGCGAAATCACCGGCTGGGCCTATGATTCTAAGGGCCGCCTGCTCAAAGCCGGCACCAACAAACGCTTGACCAGCATTCCGCCGGAAGTGCCGGCAAAAACCACGACGATCGGCGCCGCAGTCGGTGCGGCCAAGGTGGCGGCGATCGCGGCGGCGCTGAACGGGCGGTTGATCAACGGGCTCATTACCGACGAGACGACCGCAAGGGCAATTATCGAGCGCTGAGGCAGAGCTAGCGCGACAGCGCCGCTGCTCTCCCTCTCCCGCTTGCGGGAGAGGGCTGGGGAGAGGGTCTCTCCGCTGGCAAGACTGCCCAAGAGGAGAAAGCCTTCACCCGTATCGCATCTTCGATGCGATACGACTTCTCCCGGAAGCGGGGGACGTGGAGCAAGTTGCGTGCGCTCGGCTCGAGCAACGGCCACCCCACTCGCGGCACACGACACCATCTCCCGCACCGCAGCACTCATAAGTTGCGCGAACGCCCTCGCGCCTGCTTGACAACGGTCCGCTCTCGGTTGAGCATACGCCCAACGCGTGGGCATATGCTCAAAAGCGCGATCCTAGGGAGGTCACCCGTGAAACACGTCCTTGGCGCCGTCTGCGGCGCGTCTTGCCTGTTGCTGGCCGTCCCCGCGATGGCCGAAACGACCCTGACGATCGCCACCGTGAACAACGGCGACATGATCCGCATGCAGGGTTTGACGGCTGAATTCACCAAGAAGAACCCCGACATCACCGTGAAATGGGTGACGCTTGAGGAGAACGTGCTGCGCCAGCGCGTCACCACCGACATCGCCACCAAGGGCGGCCAGTTCGACGTGCTCACCATCGGCACTTATGAGGTGCCGATTTGGGCCAAGAAGGGCTGGCTGGTGCCGCTCGCCAATCTCGGCGCCGATTACGACGTCGCCGACCTCCTGCCCAAGATCAAGGATGCCGTCTCCGTCGATGGCAAGCTCTATGCCGCACCGTTCTACGGCGAGAGCTCGATGGTGATGTACCGCACCGACCTGTTCGACAAGGCCGGCCTGAAGATGCCGGAAAAGCCGACCTGGGATTTCGTCATCGACGCCGCCAAGAAGCTCACTGACAAGAGCGCCGGCGTCTATGGCATCTGCCTGCGCGGCAAGGCCGGCTGGGGCGAGAACATGGCGTTCCTCTCCGCCATGGCCAATTCCTACGGCGCGCGCTGGTTCGACGAGAAGTGGCAGCCGCAGTTCAACACCCCGGAATGGAAGGCGACGCTGTCGACCTATGTCGACCTGATGAAGCAGGCCGGCCCTCCCGGTGCGAGCTCGAACGGCTTCAACGAGAACCTCGCGCTGTTCAATGCCGGCAAGTGCGCGATGTGGATCGACGCCACGGTCGCGGCGTCCTTCGTCACCAACCCGAAGGACTCCAAGGTCGCCGACAAGGTCGGCTTCGCGCTCGCGCCCAACACGGGCCTGGGCAAGAACGCCAACTGGCTGTGGGCCTGGAATCTCGCGATCCCCGCGGGCTCCAAGAAGACGGAAGCGGCCGAGAAGTTCATCGCCTGGGCGACGAGCAAGGACTATACCAAGACCGTCGCCGCGAAGGAAGGCTGGGCAAATGTGCCGCCGGGCACGCGGACCTCGCTCTACCAGAACCCGGATTATCTGAAGGTCGCCCCATTCGCCAAGCTGACGCTGGCCTCGATCGATGCGGCCGATCCGAACAAGCCGACCGTGAAGCCGGTGCCTTACGTCGGCGTGCAATATGCGGCGATCCCCGAATTCCAGGGCATCGGCACGCAGGTCGGCCAGCAGTTCTCGGCCGCGCTTGCGGGCTCGATGACGGTCGATGCCGCGCTCGCCGCCGCGCAGTCCGCAACCGAGCGCGAGATGAAGCGGGCCGGTTACATCAAGTGAACCCGAGCTCTCCCTCCTGAGCTCAGACTTGCGGCCATCCACCCGCTAGGGATGGATGGCCGCCTTCTTCCCGCAAGCGGAGAAGCCAAGAATGGCAACCCGGCAGACGCAGCTTCTCGCACGGACGCTCCTGACGCCTGCGGTCGGGCTGCTGTTCATCTGGATGATCGTCCCGCTTGCGCTGACGCTCTATTTCTCGACGCTGCACTACAGTCTGCTCGATCCCGGCTCGGAATCATTCGTCGGGCTGGAAAACTTCCGCTACTTCCTCACCGATCCCGCGTTCCTCGCATCGCTCCAGAATACGCTGGTGCTGGTCGGCTCGGTGCTGGCGCTGACCGTCCTGCTCGGAATTCCGCTGGCGCTGCTGCTCGACCAGCCCGTGATCGGCCTTAACATCGTGCGGCTGATGGTGATCGCGCCGTTCTTCGTGATGCCCACGGTGAGCGCGCTGGTCTGGAAGAACCTGCTGATGCATCCGGTATCCGGGCTGTTTGCCTGGATCGCCTCGATGTTCGGGTTGACGCCGATCGACTGGTTTACCGACGCGCCGCTGTTTGCGGTGATCCTGATCGTGTCCTGGCAATGGCTGCCGTTCGCGACGCTGATTTTGCTCACTGCGATGCAGTCGCTCGACGAGGAGCAGAAGGAAGCCGCCGAAATGGACGGCGCCAGCGCGGTCTCGACCTTCATCTATATCACGTTGCCGCACCTCGCGCGTCCCATCACGGTGGTGATCCTGATCGAGACGATCTTCCTGCTCACCGTCTTTGCTGAAATTTACGTCACCACGGGAGGCGGCCCGGGACTGTCGACCACCAACATCGCCTTCCTGATCTATTCGCAGGCACTGATCCAGTACGATGTCGGCACCGCCTCGGCGGGCGGCCTCGTCGCTGTGGTGATCGCCAATGTCGTTGCCTTCTTCCTGGTCCGCATCGTCGGCCGCAATCTGGAGGCATGAGACATGGCGCGTGTGGCGACGAGGCGGCGGGTGGTGGTCTCGACGATCGGGGCGTGGTTCTTCGGGTTCCTGATCTTCTTCCCGATCCTCTGGATGGTGCTGGCGAGCTTCAAGACCGAACTTGAGGCCTTCGCGATTCCACCATCCTTCCTGTTCTTCCACTGGACCACCGAGAACTACGCGACCGTGCAGGAGCGCAGCGACTATTTTCACCACGCGCTGAACTCGATCATCATCGCCGGCGGCTCGACCCTCATTGCGCTTTTGATAGCGATCCCCGCGGCCTGGTCGATGGCGTTCTCGCCGACCAAGCGCACCAAGGACATCCTGCTCTGGATGCTCTCGACCAAGATGATGCCGCCGGTCGGCGTGCTGGTTCCGATCTACCTGATCTACAAGACCTTCGGCTTGCTCGATTCCCGCATCGGCCTCGTCTTCATCCTGTGCCTCGGCAATCTGCCGATCGTGATCTGGATGCTGTTCACCTATTTCAAGGAGATCCCGCGCGACATCCTCGAAGCCGCGCGCATGGACGGCGCAACAATAGGCCGCGAGCTGATCTATGTCCTGACGCCGATGGCGATCCCAGGGCTCGCATCGACCATGCTGCTCAATTTGATCCTGGCCTGGAACGAGGCGTTCTGGACGCTCAATCTGTCGACCTCGAACGCGGCGCCGCTTACCACGTTCATCGCGTCTTATTCGAGCCCGGAAGGGCTGTTCTGGGCAAAGCTGTCGGCGGCCTCGACGCTGGCGATCGCGCCCATTCTCGTCCTCGGTTGGTTCAGCCAGAAGCAGCTCGTGCGCGGGCTCACCTTTGGCGCGGTAAAGTAAGAAGGGCTGCCGGATCATGGGTCAGATCACACTTCAGGACGTGCAAAAATCCTTCGGCCCCGTGCATATCATCAAGGGCGCGGACCTCGAGATTGCCGACGGCTCCTTCGTAGTTTTCGTAGGTCCCTCGGGCTGCGGCAAGACCACGCTGCTGCGGCTGATCGCCGGGCTCGAGGACGTCTCTGGCGGCAAGATTCTGATCGACGGCAAGAACGTCGTCGACACGCCGCCCGCCAAGCGTGGGCTTTCCATGGTGTTCCAATCCTATGCGCTCTATCCGCATATGAGCGTGCGCGGCAATATCGGCTTCGGCCTGAAGATGGCAGGTCTCTCCAAGGACGAAACCAATCGCAAGGTCGAGGCTGCCGCCGCGACGCTGAACCTCACGCCTTATCTTGACCGCAAGCCGCGCGAGCTCTCCGGCGGCCAGCGCCAGCGCGTCGCGATCGGGCGCGCCATCGTCCGCGAGCCAAAGGCGTTTCTGTTCGACGAGCCGCTGTCCAACCTTGATGCGGCGCTGCGCGTGCAAATGCGCATCGAGGTGACGCGGCTCCAGAAGCAGCTCGGCACCACCGCGATCTATGTCACCCACGACCAGGTCGAAGCCATGACCATGGCCGACAAGATCGTGGTGCTCAACGGCGGCAAGATCGAGCAATATGGCTCGCCGCTGGATCTCTACGAGAAGCCGGCCAACCTCTTCGTCGCCGGCTTCATCGGCTCGCCCAAGATGAACTTCGTCACCGGCGGGCACGCCTTGCAGAAGGGCGCAGCAACGATCGGCGTAAGGCCGGAGCATCTCAAGATCGAACGCGACGGCACCGGCGGCTGGCAGGGCACGATCGCGGTCGCCGAGCATCTCGGCAGCGACACCTTCCTCTATGTCGATGCCGGTGAGCTCGGGATGCTGACGGCGCGCTACATCGGTGAATTGAGCCTGCACGCCGGCGACCACGTGTCGCTGGTGCCGGACCCCGCACGCATCCATCGCTTCGACGCGAGCGGCAACGCCATTCGAGGCTGACAAGAGACCGCAAGAAACGGCAAAGAAACGGAAATACCACCATGTACCTGGAAAAATTCAAGCTGACTGGCAAGACCGCGTTCATCACGGGTGGCGGGCAGGGCATCGGGTTCGCCTGCGCCGAGGCGCTGGCTGAAGCCGGCGCCAGGGTCGTCATCGGCGATCGCGACAGCAAGGTCGCCGACAGCGCGAAAGAGAGCCTGAAGGCGAAGGGCTACGACGCGGAGACGGCGATCATGGACGTCACCGACACCAAGCGCGTGGCGGAGGTCGCGAGCGATCTCGTCGCCCGCTATGGCAACGTCGACATCCTGGTCAACAATGCCGGCATTGCCCGCAGCGAGACGCCGGCGGAGACCGTGACCGACGAGCACTGGCTCAATGTGATCGACGTCAATCTCAACGGCACCTTCTGGTGCTGCCGCGAGTTCGGCAGGCACATGCTCAACGCCAAGCGCGGCGCCATCGTCAATATCGGCTCGATGTCGGGTTTCATCGTCAACAAACCGCAGGAGCAGTGCTTCTACAATGCTTCCAAGGCAGGGGTACACCATCTCACCAAATCGCTGGCCGCCGAATGGGGCGCGCGCGGAGTCCGCGTCAACGCGGTGGCGCCGACCTATATCGAGACGCCCCTCAACGCCTTCGTGAAGAGCAATCCGAGAATGTACGATGCCTGGATCGGTGGAACCCCGATGGCGCGGATGGGGCAGGTCGAGGAGATCGCCTCCGTGGTGCTGTTCCTTGCTTCCGAGGCCGCGAGCCTGATGACCGGCAGCATCGTGCTGGTGGATGGCGGCTACACTTGCTGGTAGGCTTGCGTCAAAATTGACGAAGCGACCGGGAGCGACAATGCCGCGAGCGTATATCGGCGTCGATGTAGGGACCACGAGCACGCGGGCAGGGGTGTTTGACGAGGCCGGCACCTTGCTGGCGATCGCACGGCATCCGATCAGGATATGGCACGAGGCCGGCGACATCGTCGAACAGTCGTCCCGGGACATCTGGGACGCTTGCACGGCATCGGTGCGGGCCGCGATGGCGGAAGCTGCAATCGCGCCCGACAGCGTCGGCGGCATCGGCTTCGACGCCACCTGTTCCCTTGTGGTGCTCGATTCCAGGGGCGAGCCGGTCACGGTCAGCGCCTCCGGCGACAGGCAACGCAACGTCATCGTCTGGATGGACCATCGCGCTACGGCCGAGGCGCGCGTGATCAACCAGACCGAGGACGCCGTGCTGCGTTACGTCGGCGGCTCGATCTCACCCGAGATGGAGATACCGAAACTGCTGTGGCTGAAGCGGCACATGCGCGCGAGCTTCGATGCCGCCGGTCACTTCTTCGATCTGGCGGATTACCTGACCTGGCGCGCGACCGGCTCGCTGCAGCGCTCGACCTGCACCGTCACCTGCAAATGGAACTACCTCGCGCATGATGGCGGCGGCTGGAGCGCGCCGTTCTTTCAGCGCATCGGCCTCTCGGATTTCGTGGCCGAGAAATATGCCCGGATTGGGACCGAGATCGTCGCCCCCGGTACGCGCCTGGGTGCAGGTCTCACCCGCACTGCCGCAGCTGACCTCGGCCTGGCTGTGGGCACACCGGTCGGTGCGTCCCTGATCGATGCGCATGCCGGCGGCATCGGCGCGATCGGCGGTCGTGATGACTCGGACGGCGCGACCGATGTCAGCGACCGCCTCGCCTATATCATGGGCACGTCGGCCTGCATCATGGCGACGACCAAGGAGCCGTGCTTCGTGCCTGGCGTCTGGGGTCCTTACTATTCCGGCATGGTGCCGAACTTCTGGCTCAACGAAGGCGGTCAGTCGGCTGCGGGCGCGGCGATCGATCATCTCCTCAAATCGCATCCCGGCTTTGCCGAAGCGAGCGCGGCGGCGCGCAGTGAGGGCGTCGACCTCATCGAGTTCCTCGAGCGCCGCATCATCGCACGCGCAGGCGGCGCCAGCCGCGCCGCGCTGCTGGCCCGCGACGTCCATGTCCTTCCCGAGTTCATCGGCAACCGCTCGCCCTACGCCGATCCTGACACGCGCGCGGTGATCGCAGGCCTCGATCTCGATACCGATATCGCCTCGATGGAACGGCTGTTCGTCGCCGGCCTGTGCGGGCTCGCCTATGGGCTTGCCGAGGTGATCGAGGCCTTTGCCGCGCATGGCGTTCGCTCCAGCATCATGATCATGGGCGGAGGAGCGAGCCGTAGCCCGCTGGTGCGGCAGATCATGGCGGACACCACCGGCCTCACGGTCGCGCTGCCGCAGACCAAAGAACCGGTGCTGCTCGGCGCCGCGATGCTCGGCGCGGTGGCCGGCGGCGCCTATGCCTCGATCGGCGAGACCATGGCCAAAATGTCGGCGCTGGGACGGAAGAGCGAGCCGACCGCGTCCGATATCGCCGCCTTTCACGTCGGCAAGCGCGAGGTCTACAAGCTGCTGCGCGAGGTCGATCGCGGCAGCCGTGCCGCGATGGCCAGAGGTTGAGCGAATGCTGATTACCTGCGGCGATGCGCTGATCGATTTCGTCCCGACGCGAAACACCGACGGGCGCGCAGCGGTAATGCCGGCCGTCGGCGGCTCCTGCCTCAACGTCGCGATCGGCATGGCGCGGCTGGGCGCGCCGACAGGCTTCGTCGGCGGCATCTCGACCGACCTGTTCGGGCGCATGATCGCCGATCACGCGACAGCGTCGAATGTCGAACTCGCTCTCGCCACAAGCAGCGATCACCAGACCACGCTCGCCTTCGTTCGCATCGTCGAGGGCGAGTCGCATTACGCCTTCTACGATGCCGAGACTGCGACGCGGAACTGGACCTATCGGCGCGGCACCATTCCATTCGCGACCGTCGAAGCCGTCCATGTCGGCTCGACCACGCTTGTCAATGACCGGGGTGCCGCCGAGACCAAGGCCCTGATCGCGGACGCACGGGCGTTGTCGACAATCTCCTTCGATCCGAACTCCCGGCCCAACCTCGTCAAGGACAAGCCCGCCTATCTCGCGCGCATGGCGGAGTTCGCCGACAGCGCAGATCTCATCAAGATGTCCGACGTCGACTTCGCCTACCTGTTCGGCGACGAGCCGATTCACCAGCGCGCCGGCACGCTGCTCGCACGGGGCGCGAGCCTTGTCGTCATCACCCGCGGCAACAGCGGCGCCATCGCGTGGCATGCGGGGGCAGGGCAGATCGAGGTCGCCGCGCCCAAGGTCGAGGTGGCCGACACCATCGGCGCGGGCGACAGTTTTCAGGCGGCGCTGTTGTTCGCCCTGCACAAGCAGGGGCGTCTCGCCCGACAAGAGTTGAAGGACATCGGCGCGGACGAGCTTCGCCGTGCGCTGTCCTTTGCCGCCAATTGCGCCGGCCTGACCTGCACCCGTCCCGGTGCCGATCCGCCGTGGAGCCACGAGATCAATTGGAGCTGGTAGCTAGCGCGTCAGGCGTTGCCCCATTTCCGAGTTGTCTCGGTGGACTGCGGCCATGCGCAAGCCGAAATGGACAGGATCGGTGCACGCTGGCAAGGTCCGCGTATCCTGACGCGAGGCGGTCCTTCTATGAACGATGATCTCTGTTTCCTGTCCGCCACCGAAATGCGCGCGCGCATCGACCGCAAGGAAGTCTCCCCCGTCGAACTTGTCAGCGCCGTGCTCGCGCGCGCCGAGGCGCTCCAGCCCCAGTTGAACTGCTTCATCACGCTCTGTGGCGGCGAGGCGATGGCAGAGGCGCGCGCGGCCGAGCGCAAAATGATGGCCGGCGAACCGCTCGGCCTGCTGCACGGCATCCCCGTCACCGTCAAGGACATCGTCAACACCAGAGGCGTGAAGACCACTTTCGGCGCCGTTCCCTACAAGGACAATGTGCCGAACGAGGATGCCGTGGCGGTCGCGCGGCTGCGTGCGCAAGGCGCGATCCTGATCGGCAAGACCACCACGCCGGAATTCGGGAGCAAGTGCCTGACCGACTCGCCGCTGTTCGGCCGCACCCGCAACGCCTGGAGCGCGGAGCGGTCGTCGGGCGGCTCCAGCGGCGGCGCGGCGGTCGCCGTTGCCAGCGGCATCGCGCCGCTTGCGATCGCGACCGATGGCGGCGGCTCGACACGGATTCCCGCCGCCTGCAACGGCGTGGTCGGGCTGAAGCAGAGCAACGGCGTCATCCCGCACAGCCAAGCGCTCGATGCCTTCGGCAACCAGACCTATGTCACGCCGATGACGCGAACCGTCGCCGACACCGCGCTGATGATGCAGGCGATGGCCGGCGAGGATTCCTGCGATCCCTGGTCGATCGGCGTTCCCGTGCCTGACTTCATCGGCACCGCTCTGCCGCGCGGCGATCTGCGTGGGCAGAAAATCCTGCACTGCCTGTCGCCGCCCGGACGCCCTGTCTCTGCAGATGTCGACGCCGGCTTCAAGGCGAGTCTCGACCGGCTCGCCGGGCTCGGTGCCGAGCTCGAGGAATTTTCCGGCGAGGGGTTCGACATCGAACCGATCTGGCGCGCCATCAATCACACCGTCTGGCGCACGCGCTTTTCAAAGCTCGTGGCCGAGCACGGCGACGCCCTCAGCGAAGCCTTCGTCAAGCAGGTCGCGCTTGCGACCAACGTCAGCGGCGTCACCTATCAGGAAGCGATGTTCGCGCGCACGGCGTTGTTCCGCCGGGTGCAATCCCTGCTTGCGCGCGGGCACCTGCTGGCGATGCCGACCCTCACGCGCACCGCGCTGCCGATCGATCAAGACCTGTTCGGCACCATCGAGATCGACGGCAAGCACTTTGACAGCGTCCGGCCGCACTGGTTCCCCTGGACCATGCCGTTCAACATGACCGGACACCCCGCCATCAGTCTGCCGTGCTGCTTCGGCCGCGACGGCCTGCCGATCGGCCTTCAACTCGTCGGCCGCTTCCGCAGCGATGCGGACTTGCTGCGCGTGAGCGCGCTGTTCGAGGCGTCGCACGACCTTCTGTCCCGCTGGCCGGATTGAGCAGATGGGCATGCAGCAAAGGACTTGTTTGCAAAGAACTTGCCTCCGGCGCCCGGACGTGTTGATCGTGCCGCGGATGAGCCCTGAATCCGAGCGCGCATGAGCGTATTTGTCCTCCGCCGTCTGCTGACTTTGCTGGCGACGCTGGTCGGCGCATCCGTGATCATTTTTTTGGTGCTGGATGCTCTTCCGGGCAATGCCGCGCAGATGCTGATGGGCGCCGACGCCTCGGCCGACGCGGTGCGCGCGCTCACCGTCAAGCTCGGGCTCGACCAGCCGCTGACGGTTCGCTATTTGCAGTGGATCAAGGGCCTTCTCGTCGGCGATCTCGGCAACTCCTATGTCTACGGCACACCGGTCGCGAGCCTGATCGCGGAGCGGCTGGTGCTGACCATTCCGCTTGCGATCATGGCGATGCTGATCACGGTGACGCTGGCGCTCTCGGCCGGCATCTACACCGCGGCCAATCACAACAAGCTCGGCGATGTCGGCGTGATGTCGCTGACGCAGATCGGCATCGCGCTGCCGAACTTCTGGTTTGCGATCCTGCTGGTGCTGTTATTTTCGGTGCGGCTGCAATGGCTGTCCGCGGGCGGCTTTCCCGGCTGGGAGGACGGCATCTGGCTCGGCATCAAATCGCTGCTGCTGCCTGCGCTCTCGCTGGCGGTGGTGCAGGCCGCGATCCTCGCTCGCGTCACGCGTTCGGCGGTGCTGGAAGTCCTACGTGAAGACTTCGTCCGCACGGCGCGCGCGAAGGGGCTCGGCAAGCGCGAGGTGCTGTGGCGCCACGTGCTGCGCAACGCCATGATCCCTGTGATGACGGTGATGGGGCTGCAATTCGCCAATCTGCTGGCCGGCACCATCGTGATCGAGAACGTGTTCTATCTACCCGGCCTCGGCCGCCTGATCTTCCAGTCGATTGCCAATCGCGATCTGATCGTGGTGCGCAACTGCGTGATGCTGCTCGCGACCATGGTCGTCATCGTCAATTTCGTGGTCGACGTGCTCTATGCTTTCGTCGATCCCCGCATCAAAGTCCACGACCTGTGAGCGCGCCGCTGACCACCCTCGTCGACGCGCCGGCCGCAACGCGTGCTCTGCCGGCCCGGACCTTCTGGCGCCGCGCGCTGCGTCATCGCAGTTTTGTGCTGGGCGGTGCGCTGAGCCTGCTGGTGCTCGCCTCGGCGCTGCTCTCGCTGGTGTGGACGCCGTGGTCACCCTACGAGATCGACATCGCCTCGAAGCTCCGACCGCCCTCGGCCGCGCACTGGCTCGGCACCGACGTCTTCGGCCGCGACATCGTCTCGCTGCTGCTCGCGGGTGCCCGCTCCACCATCATGGTCGGCATCATCGCGGTGAGCATCGGTCTCACCTTCGGCGTCTGCCTCGGCCTGGCGGCGTCGGCCCGGCGCGGCTGGACCGAAGAGATCATCATGCGCTTCTCCGATTTCACCTTCGCCTTTCCGGCCGTGCTGTCCGCGATCATGCTCTCTGCGGTCGTCGGGCCCGGCATGGTGACCTCGATCGTCGCCATCGGCATCTTTCAGGTTCCGACGCTGATCCGGCTGACGCGCGGCTCGGCCAACGCGATCTGGGCGCGCGAATTCGTGCTGGCCGCGCGCGCGGCGGGGAAGGGATATTTCCGCATCACCATCGAGCACGTCCTGCCCAACATCCTGTCGATCCTGATCGTGCAGGCTACCATCCAGTTCGCGCTCGCGATCCTCGCGGAGGCCGCGCTGTCCTATCTCGGGCTCGGTACGCAGCCGCCGCAGCCGTCATGGGGCCGCATGCTGAACGACGCACAGACATTGTTATTCCAGTCGCCGATGCTCGCGGTCTATCCGGGCGCTGCGATCGCGATCGCCGTGCTCGGCCTCAATCTCCTCGGCGACGGATTGCGCGATCTGCTCGATCCACGACTGGCACGGGAGCGATGACGATGGGCGAGCGCTCGACCATGCCGCTCATCGAGGTCGAGAATCTCGGCGTGCGCCTCAACACGAGCCGCGGGCCGGCACAGGCGGTGCGCGGCGTCAGCTTCGTCCTGAAACGCGGCGAGACGCTCGGGCTCGTCGGCGAGTCCGGCTGCGGCAAGTCGGTGACCGCGCTGTCGCTGATGGGACTGCTGCCCGACAGCGCGGTCGT
Source organism: Bradyrhizobium sp. LB13.1 (assembly GCF_054056815.1). Taxonomy (NCBI): domain Bacteria; kingdom Pseudomonadati; phylum Pseudomonadota; class Alphaproteobacteria; order Hyphomicrobiales; family Nitrobacteraceae; genus Bradyrhizobium; species Bradyrhizobium sp. LB13.1. The sequence goes on from NZ_JBSRYQ010000001.1 coordinate 3,293,625, forward strand.
CACCGGCAGCATCAAGCTGGATGGAGGCGAGCTCGTCGGGCTTTCGGATGCGGATTATTGCAGCCTGCGCGGCAACCGCATCAGCATGATCTTCCAGGAGCCGATGACCGCGCTCAACCCAATGCACACGATCGGCCATCAAGTCGCCGAGCCGCTGCGCCGTCACAAGAAATACTCGGCGGCGCAGGCGCGTAAAGAGTCGATCGCCTTGCTCGACCGCGTCGGGCTACCCGATCCGGCCAGGCGCATCGATGCCTATCCGCACCAATTCTCCGGCGGCCAGCGCCAGCGCGTCACCATCGCGATGGCGCTCGCCTGCGAGCCGGACCTTCTGATCGCGGACGAGCCGACCACGGCGCTCGACGTCACTATCCAGGGCCAGATCCTCGACCTCATCGCCGACCTCGTCGATGAACGCGGCATGTCGATGATCCTGATCTCGCACGATCTCGGCGTCATCGCCGAGAACGTGCAGCGGATGATGGTGATGTATGGCGGCACGGTCGTCGAGAGCGGGCCGACCGACGAGGTGTTCCGCCGGATGGGACATCCCTACACGCAGGGCCTGTTCCGCGCCCGGCCGAAGCTCGGCGCACGCAAGGGGACGCGGCTGACGACGATCTCGGGCACGGTGCCGGAGCTCGCGGATCTGCCTTCCGGCTGTACCTTCGCCGATCGGTGTCCGCTCGTGATCGAGTCGTGTCGGACCGCGCTTCCACCGATGGTGGACGTCGGACCTGGCCACTTCGTGCGCTGCATCCGGACGGACGTGTCCATGGCCGCGAATGTTGGAGCGCTGTCCGCATGAGCACGGCGCCTCTTCTCGACGTGAAGGATCTCGAGCAGCGCTACACGTTGCCGCGCGAGAGCCTGTTCCGTCCGCCGGGGCAGGTGCGCGCCCTCAACGGTGTCAGCGTGCGGGTCGATGCCGGCAAGAGCCTCGGCATCGTCGGCGAGTCCGGTTCCGGCAAGTCGACCTTCGCGCGGCTGGTGATGGCGCTGGAGCGGCCGACATCGGGCCAGGTCGCGCTGCTTGGCCGCGACCTCAACCGCATCTCCGCCGACGAATTGCGCCGCGCCCGCCGCGATTTCCAGATGGTGTTCCAGGATCCTTACGGATCGCTCGACCCGCGCCAGACCATTGCGCGCATCGTTGCCGAGCCGCTCACCGTGCTGGAAGACGCCGATCGTAGGACTTTTCACGCGCGCGTCGCTGCGGTGCTGCGGCAGGTGGGTTTACGCGACGCCGACATGGAGAAGTATCCGCACGAGTTCTCCGGCGGCCAGCGCCAGCGCATCGCCATTGCGCGCGCGCTGATCACCCAACCGAAGCTGATCGTCGCCGACGAGCCGGTCTCCGCGCTGGACGTCTCCGTGCAGGCGCAGGTCTTGAACCTGATGCAGGATCTCCAGGAGCAGTTCGGCCTGAGCTACGTCCTGATCAGCCACGACCTCGCCGTCGTCGACTATCTCTGCGACGAGGTCGCGGTGATGTATCTCGGCCGGATCGTCGAGCAGGGCCGTCCCGAGGATTTGTTCGAGCGCTGTGCCCATCCCTATACACGAGCATTGCTGGATGCCGTGCCTCGGGCGCGCGCCGGCGGTGGCCGGCGCCGGCGCGGAGCCCAGGCGATCGCCTCGCAATCGGCGGCCGCGAGCGGATGTCCCTATGTCACCCGTTGTGCGCTCGCCGACCAGCATTGCCGCGAGGTTCTGCCTGAGCTACGCAAGGTGGGCGAGACGCATCTCGCCGCCTGCCACAAGGCGGAGGCCGTGATGGCGTTGCCGCCATTGCCCGTGGAAGGTTAGCGTCCGCGGCGGGATTAGCGTAGGCTGGGAATAGAGAAGGCCGGGAGTTACGCATGTTGAGGAAATTATCGATCGTCGCATTCGCCGCCGCGCTTGCCGCGGCCCCTTTGCCGGTGCTGGCGCAGAGCAAGAAGGACAGCGTCGTCATGGCGATGGCGCTGGAGCCACCCGGCCTCGATCCCACCAACGCCGCCGCCGCCGCGATCGCCGAAGTCACGCTCTATAACATCTACGAGACGCTGACCAAGATCAACGAGGACGGCACCGTCGCGCCGTTGCTGGCGGAGAGCTGGACCGCCTCGCCCGACCTGAAGACCTATACGTTCAAGCTGCGCAAGGGCGTCAAATTCCACAACGGCGAGGCGTTCGATTCCGCGGCGGTCAAGTTCTCGTTCGAGCGCAACGCTGTCGCCACCAGCACCAACAAGGACAAGAGCCTGTTCCAGGCCTTCGAGAAGGTCGATGCGCCCGACGCCGATACGGTCGTGATCTCGGTGAAATATTCCGAGCCGAACTTGCCGTTCCTGCTGGGGCAGGCGAGCGGCTCGATCGTCGAGCCGAAGAGCGCACCCACCAACGGCACGCAGCCGGTCGGCACCGGGCCTTATCAGCTCGGGGCCTGGGCCAAGGGCTCTTCGATCACACTGAACAAATGGGGCGATTATCGCAACGCCGCCGCGATCAAGCTGTCGAAGGTGACGATCCGCTTCATTTCCGATCCGGCGGCGCAGACCGCGGCGCTGCTCTCCGGCGACGTCGATGCGTTCCCACGCGTGTCGGCCCAGCGCACTATCGCCCAGTTCAAGGCCGATCCACGCTTCAACGTCATGGTCGGCGGCTCCCGCGCCAAGACCATCGTCGGCATCAACGAGCGCAAGAAGCCGCTCGACGACGTCCGCGTGCGCCGTGCCATCCTCGCCGCGATCGACCGCAAGGCGATGATCGACGGCGCGGTTGACGGTTTCGGCACGCCGATCGGCAGCTTCTACGTGCCGGGCGCGCTCGGCTTCGTCGACACCACCGGCATCAATCCCTACGACCCCGAGAAGGCGAAGAAGCTGCTGGCGGAAGCCGGCATCACCACGCCGCTCGAGCTGTCGCTGAAACTTCCGCCGCCGTCCTATGCGCGGCAGGGCGGCGAGATCCTGGCGGCTCAGCTCGCCAAGGTCGGTATCATCGCCAAGATCGAGAACGTCGAATGGGCGCAATGGCTGTCGCAGGTGTTCGCCGGCAACGGTCCGCACAATTTCGATCTCACCATCGTCAGCCATGTCGAGCCGATCGACCTCGTCAAGATCACCGAGCCGGACTACTACCTCGGCTACAACAACGCGGCGTTCAACGCGCTTTACAAGCAGATCGTGTCGACGCCGGAAGAAGGCGCCCGCGCAAAGCTTCTCGGCGATGCGCAGCGCATGCTGGCAACCGACGCAGTCTCCGGCTATTTGTACCAGCCGCAGCTGATCACCATCACCAACAAGAAGCTGAAGGGCGTCTGGAGGCACGTGCCCCAGTACGAGAACGATTTCTCGACATGGGCGTGGGAGTAGGTCGGGCAGCTCGATTGCGTGATTTCGGTGACGATCTCTCCCAACGGAAGAGATCGTCACGACCCGGTCCAAACAAAAACCGGAAAAACAACCCCATGCACAGTAGCCGGGGATAATCATTTCAATGGTTTGCGCGTAGCGTGATTCACCGGTTTGCGCGCTGCGCGTTCCGCGATGCCATTGACCCGTCGGGCAAAACACCGGCATGATGGCATCGTCGAAGGAGGCCGCGCCCTCTTGGTTGGATTACGCCGCCTCTGATGCTCCCCGGCTTTGAACGATCGGAACCCTCATGCGTTAGCTCAGCGCAGGATGGCCGCATGCCGTGCGATCCGGCGCTAGGGTATGCGGAGTTCGGTTCTTGCTCAAACTGTACAGGTGGCCATCCGACGAGTGGCAGAACATTGGCGCGGAAATGCCGTCCGAGATCATCTGGGCTGATCTTTTGGATGCGACCGCGCAGGAAAAGCAATTCGTCGAGCGATTGCTGAAGATACGCATTCCGTCCGCGGAGTCGCTCAGCGAGATCGAGGCGTCGAGCCGCCTGATCTTCGATCACGGCACGCTTTATCTCGGCTCGCCCGCGGTCCGGCTCAACGAGGACAACGAGGCCGAGATTACGCCGGTGGGTTTTATCATTGGCCCGCATGTGCTGGTGACGGTGCGCTTTGCGGAGCTGCCCATCTTCGACCAGGTCAGCAAGCGCGTCGGCTCCGATGACACCCTCGAGAACGGCATGTGCGTGTTCACCAGCCTGCTCGAGGCCATGATCGACCGCGGCGCCGATGCTCTGGAGCATCTCGCCGTGAGAGTCGATACGCTGTCGCGGAGCGTCTTCAGGGGCGGACTGGTTCGCACCAAGCGGCCGATCCGGTCCAGCCGCAGGATGCGCGAGGCGCTGGAAAACATCGGTGAACTGGCCGACCGTCTCGCCAAGACGCGCGACGTCCTGCTAGGCGTCGGGCGAATTGCGTCGTTTGCCGGCGACGTCGGAAGCGAATGGATCACGGAGGCATCGAAGAAGCGGCTTCACGCCGTATCGAAGGACGTCGTTTCGCTCGGCGACTACGAGACGCGGCTGACCGACAAGATCCAGCTTCTGCTCGATGCCGTGCTCGGGTTCATCAACATCCAGCAGAACGAGCTGTTCAAGATTTTGACGATCGTCTCCGTCGTCGGTGTGCCGCCCACGATCCTGGTCGGCATCTGGGGCATGAACTTCAAGCACATGCCGGAGCTGGACTGGACGTTCGGCTATCTGTTGGCGTGGCTCGCCATCATTGCCAGCGGCGTCCTGCCGCTGATCTGGTTCAAGCGGCGCGGCTGGTTCGAGTAAGTAGCGGCGCACCGCTTGGAACGATGCGCCGTCTGTTGGTTCAGGCCGCCTTCGCGTTGCCGCTGCCGATCCAGTCGCGGGCGAGCGTCACGTCGGCTTGCGACAATTGATGGCCCGCCGGCAGGATCTTGTGATCGACACGCGCACCCGCCTCGGAGAGCAGCACTGCAAGCTTCGACGAGTTGCTTGCCGGCACGATCGGGTCGCCTTGCCCCGACAACAGTAGGACTGGCTTGCCCGCAAGCTCGGCCTTCGGCGAATCCGACAGCGGCACCATCGCGCGCAGCAGGATCGCGCCTGCCAGCACATCCGGCTTCAGCAGCAACAGCGCGGCGGCGATGTTGGCACCGTTGGAGAAGCCGACCGCGACCGGGGCGGCGATGCCGTATCGCTGCCGCGCATCTGCCACGAAGTCGCTAAGTTCGAGTGCGCGCCGGCGCACATCCTCCTCGTCGAACACGCCCTCTGCGAGACGGCGGAAGAAGCGCGGCATGCCGTGCTCGAGCACGCGGCCGCGCGGCGAGAGCAGGGCGGACCCGGGCGAGATCATCTTGCCGAGCCCGAGCAGATCGTTCTCGTCGCCGCCGGTGCCGTGCAGCAACAGGAGTGGGCGCGAGCCCGCGCTGGTCGCGGGCTCGAAACGGTGGATGAATGAATTCCCGGTCACGACACCCTCTCTTCCAAATTCGGCAGGACACCCTCGATCTGCTTGCGTTGCGCTTCGAGGAAGCTCGGCAGCTTCAGGTCACGTCCCAGCGTCGCGACGGGCTCGTCGACGGCGAAACCGGGAATATCGGTCGCGATCTCGAACAGCACGCCGCCGGGTTCGCGGAAGTAGATCGAGCGGAAGTAGTTGCGGTCCCTCTGCTCGGTCGGCTGCAGGCCGTGATTGCTCACGAGCTTTTGCGCCATCTTGCCCTGCTCGGCATCGTCGACCGCGCGGAAGGCGATGTGGTGCACGGAGCCGCCCCCCTGATGCCCGCGCAAAAATCCCTTGGCCTCGTAGATGTCGACGACGCTGCCTTCGACATTACCCGGTGCCTTGAAGCGGATCACGGAGCCTTCGCGACCGGTCTCCTTGAAGCCGAACACGTCGGTGAGGACGGCGGCCGTCTTCGCCGCGCTATCGAGCAGCAACGTCACGCCGTGGAAGCCGCGGATCGCGTGCTCGGCCGGCACGTCGCCGTTGCTCCAGCCGGGCTCGTTCTCGGCACCGGGAACGCCGACAAGCGCGAGTGCCATGCCGTCAGGGTCGGTGAACGGCAGCACGGACTCGCCAAAGCGCTTCTCCAGCGCCTCGTAAGCAACGCCCTTCTCGGTGAAGCGCTGCGTCCAATAGCCGAGCGAGCGTTGCGGCACCCGGAAGGCGGTCTGGTGCGTTTCGCCGACGCCGCGGCGCCCGGCCGGCACGCCGGCCCACGGGAAGAAGGTCAGGATGGTGCCGGGGCGGCCGGTCTCGTCACCATAATAGAAGTGGTAGGTGCCGGGATCGTCGAAATTGACCGTCTTCTTGACGAAGCGCAGGCCCAGATCCCTGGTGTAAAACCCGAAATTCCTGATGGGATCGCCGGCGATCGCGGTGACGTGGTGCAGTCCAGACATTGTCGTCCTCCAAAACTCGGGGAGCGGTCTTGCTCTGGCCGTCAATATCGTGCCGCTTTGGATTGGAGACAATCCATGCAAATATGACGTCTATGTCTACAATTTGGAAACAATCCCGGAGGCCTGCCCTTGGATAAGGTGGTCAGCCTCCGGGCCTTCGTGAAAGTTGTCGAAAGCGGCAGCTTTGCCGAGGCCGGCCGCCAGTTGCGGCTGTCGCGCTCGGCGATCAGCAAATACATCGCCGACCTCGAGGAGAACCTCGGCGTCCAGCTCCTGAATCGGACCACGCGGCATACGAGCCCGACCGAGAACGGCCAGCGCTATTTCGAGCGCGCGCTCGTGATCCTCTCGGAAATCGAGGCCGCCGATCAGGCGGTGACGCAAGCCCAGTCGGCGCCGCGCGGCTTGTTGCGCGTCAACGCGCCGATGTCGTTCGGCACGATGCGGCTCGGGCCGGTGCTTGCCGATTTCATGGCACGGTATCCGGAGCTGCAGCTCCAACTGGTCCTCAGCGACGACCTGCTCGATCCCGTCCAGGACGGCTTTGACGTGACGTTGCGGATCGCGGAATTGGAGTCCTCGAGCCTGATCGCGCGAAAAATCATGCCGGTGGCGCGCATGATCTGCGCTTCGCCCGATTATCTCGCACGTCACGGCACGCCAAAACATCCGCAGGATCTGCGCGAGCATGCGTCGCTGACCTACGGCTTCCTGCTCACCGGCAATCAGTGGAAGCTGACAGGCGCCGATGGCGATCACTGGATCCAGCCGGCCTGGTCGCTCTGCGTCAACAATGCCGAAGTGCTGCGCGATGTCGCGATCAAGGGCAGGGGGCTCGCACTGCTTCCCGAGTTCATCGCCGCCGATGCCTTGCGGAAAGGCCAGCTGCGGACGGTGCTGGACGACTATTCAGCGCCGCCGCTCGCGCTCTATGCGGTGTATCCGCCGACCCGGCACCTGTCGGTGAAGGTGCGGTTGTTCATCGACTTTCTGGTCGAACGTTTTGGCCGAGAGGACGACGAAGCAGGCGGGCGCAAACCCGCCGCGGCCAGTTGACCGGACGCTGTTAGGCCGGCCGGAGCAATTCGTCCAGCGCGCTCATCGAGTCCTGCCGAAGCGCGACCAGCTCGCTGGCGGCATTCTGGCATTCGAACGGTGACATCGTGGCTGCTGCCAGCTCGATCTCGCGGCAGCGCTCGAACAGGCGGACGAGGCCGAGCGCGCTCGCGGCGCTGCCGAGTTGATGCGCGCAACGCGCGAACTGCGTGTGTTCGCCAATCTCGGCGGCCTTGGCGATGTCGCCGATCAGTTGCTCGCTCGTTTGATGCAGAAGCCGGCGGAGCTTTTCGATTTGCGCGGCGCCCAGCAGCTCCTTCTGGTCGTCGATGAAATGCCGGTCGATCAACGCGCCCGCGGCAAGTTGCACTGCTGCCGGCTCGTCCCGCGGTTCGTCCTCGATCGCCTCGCGCAGCGCATTGATCAGGATAGGCTTGCTGACGATCTTGGCGATGCCTGCCCCTGCAAGCCGTTCGCGGGCGCGGCGCGACACATCGGCCGTCACCGCGATGATGCGCGGCATCCTCGGCAGACCAAGCCTGCCGATCCGCGACGCCGCCTCCACGCCGTCCATGTCGGGCATGTGCAGATCCATCAGGATGATGTCGAACGCCTGGTCGCGGGCGAGTGCGATAGCCGACGCTCCGTTCGTGGCGATCGTGGGGTGGTGGCCGAGCCTCTTCAGCATGGCTTCGCCGACCTCGCAATTGACGGGATCGTCGTCGACCAGCAGCACGCGAAGCTGCCGCGATGATGGCTGAACCGCGCCTTGTGCGATGCCGCTCGCGGCGATGCCGAGCGGCACTTCAAGCATGAATGAGCTGCCTGCACCCGGCGTGCTCGCCACCGTCAACTCGCCGCGCATCAGGCGGGTAAGGCGGCGTGCGATTGCGAGCCCCAGGCCAGTGCCGCCGAACCGCCGCGCGATGCTGTCGTCGGCCTGGACGAAATCCTCGAAAATCCGCTCGTGCATGTCGGGCGCGATGCCGATGCCGGTATCGCGAACGGTGATGCGCAGCAGGGCATGATCGTCATGATGCGCGGCGGCGGCGTTCAGGCCGATGCCGCCGCGCGGGGTGAACTTGATCGCGTTGCCGATCAAATTGAGCAGGATGCGATTGAGCCGCACGGGATCGCCGTGCACCGAGGTATTAACTGTCGCATCGCAGGCGAGGTCGAAGGTCAGTCCCTTGCCGAAGGCCTGCGGCCGCATCAGATCGACGGCCGTTTCGATGAGCTGGTCGAGCCGGAAATCACGCGTTTCCAGAGTTTCGGCGCTGGCCTCCAGGCGTGCATATTCCAGGATGGCATCGACCAGCGCGATCAGCGTTTCCCCCGACGCAGCTGCGGTCGTGAGGCCGCGCCGCTGCGCTTCACCGAGGCTGCCGTCGTCGAGCAGTTGCAGCACGCCCATGACGCCGTTCAACGGCGTGCGCAGCTCGTGGCTGACGACCGCGAGAAAGCGCGATTTTGTCTCGTTGGCCGCCACCGCCGCGCTGCGCGCGCGCTCGGCGGCGTCGTGCTCGGCAAGCGCCTGGTCTCGGGTCTTCTCCAGCTCCGAGGTGCGCTCGATCACCTTGCGTTCGAGTGTCGCATAGGATTCGCGCAAGTGAGCGGCCATCCGGTTGAACTGATCGCCGAGCGCCTCCAGCTCGTCGCCGGTCTTGATCGCGAGCCGCAGGCCGAGGTCGCCGCTCTCGATCCGCCGCGCGCCCTGCGTCAGGATCTGGATCGGCACGGTCATGCGCCGGCTGAGAAACAAAGAGACGAGCACCGCACAGGCCAGCAGAATGACCAGAAGAAATGTCGAACGTCCGATCGATGCATAGATCGGCTCGTAGGCTTCGCTGAGCGGGAGCTCGACGAACACCAGCCAGCCCAGTGAGGGGACCGTCGCATAGGTCGACAGCACGCGTTGACCGGACAGATCCTCCTTGACCAGGCCGCCCGAGGGCGGACCGACGCCATCGAGTGCGGCGCGGACGTCCGCATGGCTGGAGAGATCGCTGCGACGCAGTGCCGGCCACAAATCGGGATGTGCGATCAACACCCCCATCCGATCGACCACGTAGGCCTTGCCGGTGTTGCCCACCCTGATTCCGGCGACGAGGTCCCAGATGAAGCGAAGATTGACCTCAGCGACAATTACATTCGGCGCGAGGCCCGTGCCGCGTGTGGCAAGCGTCATGAACGGTTCGGTGTCACCGAGGAAGTAGACCGGTCCGTAATAGGCGCGGCTTTCGTTGGCGCCGCGAAAGGCGGGCAAGGTGGAGAGATCGGTCTTGCTGCCGATCCTGTCCGCGACACGGCGCGACACGCGCACCTGCTCGCGGCCCTGCGCGTCGAGCTCGGCGATTTCCGCGATCGCGGGCGAGAGACGCAGGAGGCGGATGGCGTTCAGACGATCGTCCTCGTTCGTGGACAGCTCGGGGGGCAGGCGGGAGAGCCATCTGATCTGGCTTTCGATCTGGCCGATGAACTGGCCGATCTGAATGGCCGCGGACGCTGCCTGCTCGCGCTGGGTCGCCGCCAGAAGCTGCTTCTGCTCGCGATATGAGAACCAGACGTCCAAGCCGGTGTTGATGGCAAGCGCGGCGAAGGCGAGGGCGGCGATCGAGTAGAGGTATTTTCGGAACAGCCGGCCGGGAGGCGTCCGCAAATTTCCGTGGTCGATCGTCTCGTTCACTCGCGGATCTCGTCGGCGCGTGCGAGCAGCGTGAATGGGATCGTCAAATCCAGCGCGCGGGCGACCGTGCGGTTGATCAGGAGCTCGTATTTCCGCGGCGCTTGCACCGGAAGATCGCCGGCCTTGGTGCCGCGCAGGATGAGATCGACATAGTCGGCTGAGCGCACTTCAAGCGTCGGCCCATAGCTCATCAGCCCGCCCGCATCCATGAAATAGTGGAACGGGTAAATCGTGGGAACGCGGTATTTCGCGGTTGCCGCGACGATGGCCTGCCGGTTGACCACCAGAAAGCTGTCGACGAGCGCGATCATCGCCGCCTTTGGCGGTTCGGAAAAGCGGCTGATCGCGCCGTCGATGTCCGCTGCCGTGCTGACGGGCGCGAGCACCACCGCCAGTCCGGACGCCGCGGCTTCTTGCTCGAGGGAGTCGAGGTAGAATCGTCCGGCGCCGGGCGTGGTCGCCGGATTGAACAGGACGCCAACGCGCGCGATATCCGGCACGGCCTCCCGGACGAGCTGAAGCCATTTGCCGCCCATCTCGGCGGTGCTGCTGGTGAAGCCTGTGACGTTGCCGCCGGGATGTGCGAGGCTTTGGACGAAGCCATTGCCGACAGGGTCGTTCGAGGTCGCGAAGACGATCGGGATGGTTTTGGTGACTGCGAGGACGGCCCCGGTTTCGACTGTCGAGCCGGTCAGGATCACGTCCGGCTTGAGCGCCAGCAATTCCTGGACTGCGGCCTTCAGTCTATCCGGTGCGCCGAAGGTCGAACGGAGCTCGAAGCGGAAATTGACGCCTTCGACCCAACCTCGCTGCCTCAAGCCCACGATGAGACCACCCAGGCGAGAGGTCGGGCTGTCGATCATGCTTCTTCTGGTTAATTCGTCGTCGAGCCGCAATGCGGTCAGCGATGCGACCACCCGCATGCGATCAGATGTTGCGCCGAGCGCCAGCCATCCCGCAGCGGTTGTCCCCGCAAGGCGAATGAACCCGCGGCGATCGACCGCGAGCGCGGAAGGCCGTTCGGTCATGAAAGTCTTTGCATGATGGTTTGCCCCAAGCCGATGCTTAGCGCGAACGGCCGGCATCCACAATTGATGAAAAAATGTGTTTGTGACTGCTCATTCGCAGCGTTTGGCAGCCCGATACCGTATTCCTACGCCGCCAGAGAGTCGCTGTTTCGAACCTTGTCTACTCCGTGACACCTTGTAACGCATTGCGGCGCTGCAACATTTTCCGTCTCGGTTGCGATGACGGTTCGGGGGAAGCCGATTCGTAGCTGCCGATTTTTAAAGCGTTGTTTCAAGTTTTTTCGAAGGTTTTCGATGCGCAAAATCTATCTCGTTCCGGCCCTCGTTGGCCTGCTCACCTCTGTTGCAACCGGGCCCCTTGCGGCCCAGGGCGCCGTGCCGAAGCAGAAAACTGCGCCCGCAACAAGGGCTGCTGCTGCTGCTGCCGGTACGCCGGTCGCTGCCGGCGCGACGTCGGCCGCTGCCGCCGAGACGCCAACCCCAGACGACAAGATCAAGGCGATCGACGGCTTCCGCTCCGCCAAGTTCGGCATGAACGAGGCCGACGTGCGCGCGGCGATGACGAAGGACTTCAATGCCAAGTCCGACGCGATCAAGGTTCAGGACAACGCGTCCGAATTGACGCGGAGCGTCCTGCTCTCCGTTCCGGAGCTTCTGCCGAACGGCGGCACCGCCGAGCTGTCTTACGTGTTCGGCTACAAGTCCAAGTCGCTGATCCAGATCGGCGCGGTCTGGTCGAAGGGCACCGACGCGGCGATCACGGCGGAGAAGCTGTTCTCCAATGCCAACATCCTGCGCGCCCATTTCCTCAGCGAGGGCTTCAAGCCCGACTCCATCGCGGTCAACATGCCCGTCAGCGGCGGCATCGTGATGTTCCGCGGCAGCGACGCCAAGGATCGCTCGGTCATCCTGCTTCTCCAGGGCACGTTCGAGAACAAGGAGAACAACCAGCGTGTGCTGACGCCGACCAGCCTGCTGCTGTTCTACGTCGCCGATGCCAAGAGCCCTGACATCTTCAAGCTGCCGCCCGGCCAGTTCTGATGCCGGAACGTTTCCACGACATTCTCCCACCCGGTTGTGGATCGGCGCCAATGCCGATGAAGAGGATCTGAAATGCGCCGACCATCTGCAAAGCGAGACAATGACGAGCTGACGCTGCGCCGACTTGCGCGTTTCCGTTCGATGTCACTGCTCTGCGCGATGCAGATGGTCTTCCTGCCAGTGTTCAGCGTCCGCCTTCAGGCGCAGCCGGCGAACGTGATCACGCCGGACGGCCGCACCGGGACCAGCCTTCAGACCTCCGGCAGCGTAACCAACGTCACGACGTCGACGGTGTCCGGCAACAGCGCCTTCAACTCGTTCTCGCAGTTCAGCGTCGGGCAGGGCAACACCGTCAATTTGCAGCTGCCGACCGGGACGCAAAATCTCGTCAATATCGTTCGCGACGCTCCGGTCTACGTCAACGGCACACTGAACTCCTACATGAACGGTGCGATCGGCGGTAACGTCTATTTCGCCGATCCCAAGGGTTTCGTGGTCGGCCGCAGCGGCACGGTCAATGTCGGCAGCCTCAACGTCTCGACACCGACGCGCGAGTTCACCGACAGCCTGATCGGCGCGGGGGGCCAGATCAACGGCTCGGCGGTCGGCAATCTGATGGCAGGGTCGTTCCCGGTCTCGCCTGACGGCAATATCCGTATTTACGGCCGGATCAACGCCCAGGACGGTGTCCGCCTGACAGGGCAGAACATCTTCGTCGGCGGGGGCGCGAGCCAGCGCGACATCGCCAATCTCGATCACGCCGCCAAATTTTCCGCCTCGGTCAATTCGAAGGGGCTGCGCAGCGCCGCGGCGATTACCGTGCGCAATGGCTCGATTCACATCGGCGCCGTCAACAACGCCACCGTGAACGGACGGTTGACGGCACGCAGCAAGAGCACGACGCCGAGCAGCATCACCGTTGTGGCCGGCAACAAGGCCGAGCTCGGCAAGAATGCGCGGTTGAGCACGGCGAGCAAGACTGCGGATGCCGGCGGCGTTCTCGTCAAGGCCGGCAACGACGTGACCGTCAAGAGCGGCGCCAAGATCAATGCCAGCTCGAAAGCGGGCAACGCGGGTCTGGTCGAGCTGAGCGGAAACGGCGTCATCGACGTGGGCCGCGGTGTTACCATCAACCTCGCCGCGCCCAACGGCCGGGCCGGCACGCTGCTGATCGACCCGACCGATGTGGTGATCGGCGACATGAGCCAGGGCGACGTTGGCGTAACCCTCGGGAACACGTCCGTCGCCAACGCCATCGCGGCGCTGAGCGCCGGCGGCACCTATCTGGTTCAGGCCGACCATTCGGTCACGCTGGCCGCGCATGCGGTGATCGATGCCCGCAACCTCGACGCCGCCAAGACTCATTCCGTCGGCAACGCCATCAATGTCGAGATCGACGCGCCGACCATCAGCATCGTCAACGGAGCAAAGATTCTCGCCCAGGCGATCAATATTAGTGGAACGACCTACACCAGCGGCAGCGTCACGCTGACGGCGACGGCGAACGACACCAAGTTGTCGGGCCAAGCCACCGCGACCACTGGAATCACGATCGATGGCCAGATCACTGGCGGCGACATCTCGATCGGCGCGACCTCGACGGCGACATCGAGCTTCACGAGCTCGGTCCCTGGCCTCTTCACGCTGGTCGGCACCACGCTTGCGGCCTCGCTGCTCGGCCTCAACGGCGGCTATGTGGCGGCGAGCGCCACGGCGGTGGTCAACATCAATGGCAACGCCAACATCAACGGCGCCGGCAACGTCGACATCACGTCGCACGGCTCGGAAACGGCGCAGGATCCGGCGCTGGCGAGCACCTTGCTCGGCGGCTCGCCGATCGGCGCCGCCGCTGTCGTCGGCAAGCTCGACGGCAACGTCACCACCAACGTGGCCTCCGGCGCCACGATCAGCGCGGGCGGCAACCTCAACATCCACGCCATCAATGACGCCACGCTGAACGTGACTGCGGTCGCGGCGACGTCCAGCGCGCAATTCGTCGCGACCGTTGCCTATTCCACCGGCTCGGTCTCGACCTCGGCCAATGTCGCGACCGGTGCGAACCTTTCCGTCGGCAACGTGATTGCATCAGGCAACTCGCTGACGGTACGTGCGATCAACAACAACTCGTTCTCGACCAGTGCCACGGCGGTCGCGCTAAGCACGCCGAACGCGAGCGGCGGCATCGGCGGCGGCGCTCGCCATCAGCGACGTCACCACGTCTGCCACCGCAAAGCTCGGCTCGTCACTGGGCACCAGCGCGTCGTCCCGGATGAACGGCTCCGTGATGGTCGAGGCGACGTCGAACACCACGAGCAACTCGACCATGGCCTCGACCATCGTCGGTACGCCGGCCGTGATCGGCGCGATCCAGGATTTCATGGTCTCCACGGCCAGCCCGGGCTCGATCATCGCTCAGCATATGATCCCGCTGATGCCGGTGAATTTCGATCTGAAGGCCGCCGCCGCGCTGTCGCTGGCCAACAGCACCGAAAACGCCACCGCGTCGATCGGGCAGAATCCGAGCGGCGGCGCGCCAAGCCTCTATGTCAGCGGCAATGTCGCTGTCGTCAGCACTCTCATCGACCGCGGCGTGCGCAGCAACGCCACGGCTTCTGCGATCGCCTCGGACCCCACGAGCGGCGAGGGAGTCGCGATCAGCGCCGCGGTCGCATGGGGCAATTTCAACCACAATTCGAAGGCCTATATCGGCGGCGGCGCCGTGATCAATGCGGCCAACATCGCCGTCGACGCCAGCACCTGGATGCCGATCACCAATACCTGGCTGAAGTGGGACGGATTGACCGAGGTTCTCAGTCACCTCAACGGCAATCTCGGCGTCGGCGGCAACATCCTGACCAGCTATGCCAACGCCACGGCCGACGCGGGCGATACCGCCGCCGTCGCCGGCTCGATGAACCATTTCGTCGTGAACAACGACACCACGGCGTGGGTGGCCAGCAGCGCCAGCCTGACCGCGACATGCACGGCGGCTTGCGGCAGCAGCTGGTCCGCGACGGTGAACAACGGCGACGTCCACACCTACGACGCCAGCATCCAGATCGCGGCGACGACGACGACGGCGTCGATCGACGCCGCCGGCAATGTCGGTACACTCGGCTTCCTGCCCGGCAACACGTCCGGCGGCTCCTCGGTGGGCGGCTCGCTCAATTTCGTCCAGTTCAACACCAGCACGATCGCCGGCGTTTCGGACGGTGCGTCGCTGCGGGCGGCGGACGACATCGCCGTCAACGCGATCACCTCGGATCAGTTCATCGCCGTCGCGCCGTCGTCCGGAAAGGCCGCCGGCGCGCTGGCGCTGAACGGCATCACCTCGCTCGGCTTCCTCAACAACACGACGCACGCCTCGATCTCAAGCCAGGCCAGCGTCTTTTCTCCGACCCTCAACATCCTGGCGCAGCAGGATCTGTCGATCGTGACGATCGCCGGCGCGGTCAATGTCGGCGGCGGTTCGGCGGTTGGATTGTCCGTTGCCTATCTGGGCGCGAATATGGATACGTCCGCCTATATCGGCGACAACCATTCCGACATCCGGCCCGGGCCGTTCAGCACGGACGATCCGTTTGCCGGCAACAGCGGCGGAAGCGGCTCGGTCAACGCCGACAACCTCACCATCAGCGCCACCACCTCAGGCCGGATCACGGCAGCGGCCGTCGCGGCTTCGATTTCCGAGCCGTCATTGTCCAGCTTCGCCGACAAGGCGGGTGCCGCCGGTGCCGCCGCGACCGGCGGGCCGGCGGGGATTGCGCTGGCTGCGAACAAGATCAGCTCGGGCTCGGGATCGAGCACGAGCGGCTTCACCATGGACCTTGCGGGCAGTTCGTCCGTGAGCGACGTCTCGCTCGGAACCAGTGCCTATATAAGGAACACGTCGGTCAACAAATTCACCGCGGCGACCGCGGTGAACACGAATACGATCGTGCAGGCGCTCAACGACACGATCCTCAGCAACGGCTCCGGCTCCGCCGCGGCCAACATGTCCGGGTCGTCGTCTCAGGGAGCCGCGATCGGCGCCGCCATCGCGGCTGCGATGTCCAACAATGCCACGCTCGCATATATCTACGGCACCACGATGCAGAACCAGATGTCTGTGACGGTGCAGGCGCTCAATGGCGGGTCGGAAACCGTCGTCGCCATCGGCGTGGCGGGCGGAACGTCAGCCAATGCGGCCGCCCTGTCGGGGTCGGTCGGCATCATGACGGACAGCGCCAACGCCTATATCGAGAGCTCGACCATCACGGGCTACGCGACGGGGACCAATCGCGCGATCGAGGTCGATGCCTACCAGACCACGAACATCGCAATCGGCGGCGGCTCGCTCTACGTGTCCGGCGGCAAGGCCGGTGTCGGCATCGGGCTGACTTACGCGTCGATTGCCGATCCCGCGGGCGGCAATGCCACCGACGCGCATATCCGCAGCACGTCGATCACGAATTATGACAGTCTGCTGGTGCTGGCCGACAGCGCCAGCGTCATTGCCGCCGGTGCGGCCACGGGCGGGGCAGGGGGCAACGGGCTTGCCGGTGCGATCGTCGTCGACGAGATTACGCCCACGACGACGGCCTATATCAGCAGCAGCTCGACGGTGAACATCAACGTCGGGCGCGTGACGGTGCTGGCGGACAGCGGCGCTGTGTCGGACCTCGATACGGCGCTCGGAAATCTCGTCAAGAAGTCGAACAACAATCATCTCGCATCGGACACGTGCACGGCTGCCGCCGGCAATGGCACGCAGAACTGCATCGATTTCAGCGCGGCGGCGCTCAACGGTGGCACGGGTAACGGTCCGGGCGCCAGCATCGTCTCCGTTGCGGGCACCATCCAGGCCGGCAAGAACAATGTCGGCGCCTCGATGGTGTACGACACCATCGCGACGACGCATTCGGCCTATATCGCCAACGTCCGGATGTCGACCCTTGGCAGTGTCAGTGTGAGTGCGCTCGACACCACGAAGATCCAGTCGGTCACGATCGGATTCGGCCTGGCGACCAGCCAGTTTGCCGGCGTCGGCGGCATGACGATCAGCTCGATCGCCAATACCGTTACGGCGGCTATCGGCAACAACCAGTCCGACCCGACGCAATCGACCGTGACGGCCTCCAACATCTCCGTCAGCGCGAGCGACAATTCCAGCATCACCGGAGCCGCCGCTATCGCTGGCGCCTCGACGCAAGGCAGCGCCGCGGGCCTGGCGCTTGTCTACAGCAGCATTGCCAACAATGTCAGCGCCGGCGTCACCGGCTCCAAGCTGACCGCCTCCGGCAGCGTCGCCGTCAGCGCGAACTCGAACTCCAGTATCTCGACCATCGCTGTTGGTATCGCGATGTCTTCGCAGGTCGGCCTGGCCGGTTCGGTCGCCACCAATCTGATGGGGACCAACGTCACCGCCAACATCACCGCTGCCGGCACCAACGGTATCAACGGCGCCGACGTGATCGCCGCCAACAACGTTGCCGTGATCGCCGGCAACAACGACAAGGCGGCGGTGTTCGCGGGCGCCGTGTCGATCAGCAAGGGCGCGGGCGGCGCCGCCGGTTCGCTGGTGACCAACAAGATCACCGGGGCCACCGCGGCCTATATCAGCGGGGCGAATACCAAGATCGATGCGCGCGGAACCAGCGCGACCGATGCGCTGTCGGTCAACAACGGCACGCTCGTCCATGCCTTCGATCTCGGCACCGCCCAGGCGCCGAGCGACAGCACGCCCGACCTCTCTGAAAACCAGGACGCTTTGCGCGGCCTCGCCGTCGTGGCAAGCTCGCACCAGGCGGTCGTGGCCAACGTTGCGTCGCTCGCCGCGAGCAGCGGCATCGCCATCATGATCAACCCGATCACCAATGTGATGAGCGGGGCGACCAGGGCCTATATCGACAGCGCAGCCATCGACACGCGCCTGACCTCCTCGACATTGGCGCCGCAGATCGAGGTGGCCGCGTCGAGCTTCTCCTATTCCGGCACGCTCGGCGCCGGCATCATTCCGCCCACCGGCAACGGCGGCGGCGGCGCCACGATCATCAGCACGACGATGTCGCGCGACACGCGCGCCTACATCACCAATGCCACCGTCGGCGGCGTCCAGTCGCCGAGCCCGACGGTCGGCGCCGTCACCGTGAAGGCCAACGCCGAGCAGGACGCGTCCTCGATCGCGATCGGGTTCAACACCGGCTCGGTCGGGCTGAACGTGTTCCAGGCCACGACGGAAGCCTATGTCGACGGCGGCGCGCTGACGGCCGCGTCACTGACGGTGAACGCCAACAACAACACCGGCATCTTTTCCGCGAACGGCTCCGGCGCCTATGGCAGCCAGGCCGCGATCGGCGCGGCGTTTCTGGTCCAGGTCTCGGCGAACCGGACCGAGGCCTATGTCGGCGACGAATTCCACTACCAGGGCAACGGCGCGGCGCATACGACCGCGGTCAATCTGACCGGCGCGCTCGACGTCGAGGCCAAAACGAAGAACCGCTTCGAGGCCTATGCAGTCGGCGGCGCGCTTTCGACAGGGACGGCGGCGATCGCCGGCATGGCGAACGTCGAGATCGCAAACAACACCACCATCGCCGGCGTCTACGACACCACGCTGCAATCGCCCACGGGAGGCGCGGCCGGCGCGGTCACTATCAACGCGAACGAGGACGTGGCGATCAAGGAGATCGCGGGTGCACTCGCGATCGGGGCCAGCGGAGGCGGCGTCGGCGTTGGTGCCGCGGCGAACGTCATTGTCTTCAAGAGCCAGACCATTGCGGAAAGCCGCAACAGCAATTTGAATTCGTCCGGCGCGATCAATGTCGGGGCGCTCAGCACCAAGGAAGTGCTGTCCTACGCGGTCACCGCCGGCATCGGCGGAAGCGTCGGCATCGGTGCGACCGTCGGCGTCATCATCATCGGCACCAATACCGCCGATCCGGATACGCAGGGCGAGCAGACCGGCCAGCTCAATCAGGGCGGCAACGGCACCATCGCGTCGGTGAACGCCGGCACGAATTCTTCGCATGGCAGCAACGCGGTCGCGAGCGGCACCGCCGGGAATCCGAACAATGCCAACGTGACCTCGACCTACGACGTCAGCAGCGTGCTGACCGGCGGCAATGACGGCGTCACGGCGCAGATCGCGGGCGGCAACGTCACGGGCACGCAGGTCAATGTCGCCGCCACCAGCGCCAACGCGGCCAAGATGTATCTGCTCGGCGCCGGCTTTGCGAAGAACGTCGGTATCGGCGCCGGCATCGGCTACACCAGCGTCAGCAGCAGCGTGCTGGCCAATCTGAGCGCGGTCGTATCCGCGCCTTCCGTAGCTGTTGCTGCGGTGGTCAAGGACGCCGGCACCGGACCTTATGCCGGCAAGACCATCGACACCGAGGCGATCGCCGGCGGTGCCGCGCTTTACTTCGGCGCGGACGCAGCCGTGGCGGTCGGCAACGTTGCCAACACCGTGACCGCGCAGCTCGGCGGCCAAATCACCGGCACGGGCGGCGACGGCGTCGCCGTCATGGCGCTGGACTCGTCGACCCAGGTCGTCTTCACGGGCGGCGTCACCGGCGGTGCCGTGGCGGTCGGCGCTTCGATCGCCACCGCGGGACGATCGAGCTCGGTCGCGGCGAAGGTTCTTGACGACGCCGTCGTCAATACCTCGACCCTGGCGGTTGGCGCGTCCGGCGCCGGGCAATTGACCACGACCTCGACGGCGCTTGGCGGCGGTATCGTCGCCGGCGTCGGTGCGGACGCTGAGGCTCACGAAAATTCGACGGTGCTTGCGGAGATCGGTTCGGGCTCCTCGATCACGACCTCCGCGGCCGGCGTCGGTACGCTCGTGACGGCGTCGATCACGCCCAATCTGTCGAGCACCGCGATCGGCGTCTCGGTCGGCGGCGGCGCTGTCGGCGTCGCCGTCGCCAAGTCCACGGTCGGAGCCACGGTCACGGCCGATGTCGGCGACAATGCCGTCTTCTCGGGCGGTGCGCTCGCCGTGACCGCCATGGCGCTGGTCCCGACCAGTGGCACGACGACCTATGCCTGGGCGCTCGCAGGTGGCGGCGGCTCGCTGATCGGCGCGCAGGGCAGCTTGGCCATGGCTTCCGAGAACGCGACGGTCAGCGCGTACGGCGGAACGGGGATTACGCTTCCCAACGGCGACGTGGTCATTGCGGCCGAAAATGACAGCAGCCAATACGCCCAGGCGACCGGCCTTTCGACCGGGTTCCTGGCGCTGGGTGCGACCGTCGCCCAGACGTCGTCGAGCGCGCACACTTACGCCTATCTGGGCGCGCCCGTGGATATGGACACGGCTCATCTGAATCACACTGACTACACCGGCATCCTCCAGATCACGGCCACCGGCAAGGATACCAACGTCTCCAACGCGACGGTCGGCGCGGGCGGCACTTACGCCGGCGCCGCTGCGGTCGCAACCACGAGTTCGACCGCCGTGACCGATGCGCGGTTCGACGGTGGCACGACGGATGACACGGTCTATTTCGGCGGCCTCAGCATCAACGCCAAGCACACCACGAATTATGCCGCCAGCGGTGACGCCTATCAGGCGTCCACGGCCGGTGTCTCCGCCGGCAAGGCGCAGAACGACGTCAACTCGACCACCACTGCCGAGATCGGAAACCACCTGATCATCAATTCGGCCGGCGGCAACATGGTCGTCATCTCCAACGACATCGTCAACCAGGCCGGTGGCGGCGCGCGTTCGGGCTCTGGCGGCACGTTCTCGGGCGCTGCCGCACTCAGCGACTCCCATGTCACCCAGACCGTCACCACCAACATCGGCTCCGGCACGGTCCTGAGCCTCAACGGCGATCCGCGGACCTCGGCGGCGGTGATCAACATCGAGGCCTACAACACGCTGAACACCAACGACACTGCCAGCCTGGCCACGGCCAGCTTCTTCGCGGGCGGCGGCGCCGAATCCAACATGACGGCAAACGCCACGCTCGCGGTCAACATCAACGCCCGCGAACTCTTCAGCGTCGGCAAGATCTATATTGGTTCGGCGGCGAAGATGGCGGCGGCCAACAATGCCAATGCCAGCCTCTACGGCGCGATCGCCGGCGTCGGCGCCAGCACCAACACCTGGGTGCACGCCAACCAGGCCGTCAATGTCGGCAACAACGCCAAGGTCGAGGCCTGGGGCCAGATCAACATTTTTGCCGGCATGTCGGGCGATACCATCATCTTCAGCAGCGTGCAGGCAACCGCGACGACGGTTGTCTACAACAACACCGCGATTCCGATCTCGACGCTCTACCGCGGCACGGCCAATGCAGATGACACCACAAGCCTGACGCTCGCCAACACCTCGAGCGTGCTCGGCGTACAGAACATTTCCCTGGGAGCGACCCAGGGTCAGGTCACGGCCTCCGGCAACGGCAGCAACTACAATCCGTATCTGGACATCTTCAGCGCCAAGAACAGCGATAACCACAGCCACACCAGCGGAACCGGCGATGTCGCGCTCAATGGCCTGGTGGTGGCGGGCATCAACAACGATATCACCATTACGATCGACATAGGTGCGAGCACGCCGACCGCGAGCACGACGAGTCCCTACTCGTCACTGCTGTCCGGCGGTTCGTCGACACCTACCCTCGAATATGTCGCCGACGTCGACCACTTCAACCCGATGATGAGCTGGAACCACCAGGTGGTCCAGTACACCATTGTCGGCGGCTTCAATCCCTACCAGAGCGTCGTCAACCAGCTCGTCACGCTGACCGGTCTGACCGAGACGCAAATTCGCTCACAGCTGGCGGCGGCGACGCCCGCGGCGCCCGCCACGATGTCGCCGTCAGGCACCGATCCGACCGGCGACTTCCAGCGCCAGATCAACGCGTTGATCCAGCAGGCGCCGTACACCTCCGACTCCACCGGCAATGCCTTCGCATTCGGCGATATGCTGGTGTCCGCCGGCAACGTCTCGATCCTGGCGCAGAAGCTGACTGGAAACAGCGGCACGAATCCGACTGCGCCGGCGGTGATCGCGCGCAGTTCGCCGATGATCAAGATCGAGAACAGGGGTCTCGACTTCATGGACCTGGCCAACCTCACGGTCACCAATGTAACCGGAGGAAACATCACCTACCGCCAGATCGACCATGTCGACCCGGATTCGCACTCCAACGTGACCTTCACCGCCACGCCGAGCGCGACGCCGATCATCGACATCTCGGCCACCTACAACCGCCTGGATCCCTCCAGCGGGCTCGGCGTCGACCAGAACGGCAACCAGCTGACCCGCACGCCCGACATCTATTTCGACGGTGCCGTCAACAACGAGAACGGCCTGCTCAAGATCACCAACAATCTCGGCAGCATCGTCGCGTCGCAGTCACTCAATGCCGCGACCGTCCAGATGGTGGCGCCCAACGGCTCGTTCGTCTTCCTCGGCGGCATTGGCAGCTTTTACACCTCCAACCACGATGTTCTCTCGCAATGGGCCGGCGTCGAATTCAAGCCGGCTGACGACGACACGCTGACGGCGGTGATGGCGGCGGCGACCTATCTCGGCGCCTATGGCGATTACGCGACCGCTCCGCATATAGCAGGGGGAGCCGGTCACCCGTATTTCTACTACTGCTGCGTCGACGGCAACAACGGCGTTCAGCAAACGGCCGCCAACAGCACGATCTTCACTGCGCGCATGCTGGAACTGTATTACGACGGCCTGTCGCTCTATTCGGCGATCTTCCTGCCGATGGGATCGGGGGCGCCGGGTAGCGGCAACCCCAACGCCGGCAGCGTTGGGAGCACCACCGTGCTCGGGCAGATGGAAGGGCCGACGCGCCAGACCATCACCACCGCGCCGTGGGAGCGGGATACCTATACCGGCCAGGGCGTCTACAGCAACTCGACCTACGACTACACCACGACCTCGACAGATTCCCAGGGCAACACCACCACCACCAACCACACGTCTACGTTCTACTCGCCATTCAATTGCGCGGGGTGCTCTGCCTATTTCCAGGTCGTCAATATCCAGCCCGACGTGATCACGCCGAGGACCGCGCAATCGAACGCGTCCTCGAACTGGAGCTCGACCGCGCCCACGGGGACCAACCCGCCGGATAACGCGCCCTTCATCTTCGGCAAGGCGATCATCATCTCGGCGGGGGTCATCAACATCAACGGCACGATCCAGAGCGGCACGAGCAGCGATTACTCGGTCGACATCGGCGGCACCACGTTGACCGCCATCAACGACCTCAAGAGCCGCAATGCGGGCGCGGACTTTGCCCAGGCCCAGGTCAACGCGCGGAACGGCAGCTATTACGACATCACGGCCTCCGCGACGACGGAGGCCGCAGGCGACATCAAGATCGGGGTCAAGTACAACGCTCTCACCGATCAGATCCTAGTGAATGGCGTGGTGCAGGGCTCGGGCGGCTACGTCTATCTGAACGGAAAAATCATCTCGACGTCGACCCAGGATGGTGTCTCCCAGGGCACTATCGCGGTCAAAGGTGGCGCCGGCTCGATCACCGTCAACAACACAACCGGCCTGCAGCTCGTCACCAACACCATCAATACCGGCGTCAGCGCACCGAGCGTTGTCGAGATCGTCGATCAGCTCAAGCAGCAGACGACGTGGTACGTCTACAATCCTTCCGCTGCGGGCGGCCAGCAGGTATCGACGTATCAAACGAGCGGCGTCAATGCGAGCCAGTACACCGACACGATGCTGACCAGCCTCAGTGGCACGGCAGGCATCCAGTACGCGACCAAGGCAAACATGTTCTACCAGTGGGTCGATACGGCTACGCTGGATCGTCCGACGGACTCGACGCAGTTCGACTACGGCTGGCACTATACGCCCAACGCGGCCACCGGGCAGAACTGGACCCGCACCATCAGCCTGGTTTCGGACGTGCAGCAGGCCCAGGGCGGCGGCGGCAGCACTGGCCCACAGACCTCGAACTTCCAGGAAGTCGTCACCGCGACCGGTTCCTATCACACCGGCGGCGGCAACACCCATCCCGAGAAGTGCTGCGGCGCGGACGGTCAGTACAATTGGTACCAGGAGATCTACGATCACCTGACACTGACGCTGACCAATACGGTCAAGGCGTCGAACCCGATCAACATCTCGTTCAGCGGCGGCGGCAACAGCACGGTTCTGGTCACTTCGAACTCCGGCATCGTCGTCAACGGTCCGATCAACAACCTCTCGGGCACGACGACCGTCAACGCCGCCGGGGCCAATTCGGCCATCACCAGCGGCACGAACGCGAACAACCCGATGATATCGGGCCGGAGCGTAATTCTCTCGGCGGATGGCGGCATCGGCACGATCGGCGCGAACGGTGTTCCCGTCCAGGTGCAGGTCTATGGCGGCAGCCTGACGGCGAGCTCGATCGACCACGACATCGCGATCGCGGCCATCGGCTCGCTTTCGATCAATCAGGTGAAGGTAAATTCGGCGGGCAGCACGCCGCAGGGCAGTGTCCTTATCTCGGCGACCGGGGACATCAACTCGGCCTCGCCCTACGACGTCGCCAACCCCGTCGTGATCGGCAAGAACGTCGAGATCAACTCCACCGCCGGCGCGATCGGCGCGACGAGCAGCGTCGTCAATGGCGCGAGCACGCTTACCAATATCAATCCGCTGGTGATCCAGGCGACGGGCACGACGCAGGCCGGCGGCAGCGTCGACGGCGGGGTTCTCGACAGCGCCTCGGCCACCGGCACCTACATCGTGCAGTCCAAGGGCGATTTGCGCCTCGGCACGGTCCAGTCGAGCGGCGGCCCGGTGTTCCTGGAGGCCGCCGGCTCGGACGGCAACCAGGCGAGCATCCTGAACGGAAGGGCAGCGGTTGGTCTCACCCAGGCGCAGAGCCAGCATCTGCAGGACGTCTGGGCCAGCCTCGACCTGCTCAGCGGCAACGCCGCCACCAATGCCGTCAACAGCTACCAGTCGATGGTGACGTCGGCCTACAACGACTACTTCCAGCTCAAGAACATCGCGTTCACGAACGGCAGCACCTACAACCCGACTTCGGTGGGGCTGACGGTGCTGCGGGCGCAAGTGGCGGCCAAGCTCGGCATCGATCCCGCGAACGTCTCGACGACGGACATGAAGGTCGAGGCCACGACGCGGTTCCTGAGGGATCAGTTCCTGCTCGGCAAGATCACGACCGACGAGCTCAAGACCTCGCTGACGACATTGCTCGGCACCGCACCGGCAGATCCGCTGGCGACCGTGTTCGGCAGCTCGTTGTCGTCGACCCTGTTCACGAAGCTGTTCGACGGCGTAACGACAGCCAATCAGCGCCTGCCGAGCAATACGGCGCTGCAAACGGCGCTCAACGCCTATAATGCGAACTACACCTACACGCTCGCATCGACCGAGACGGTCTACAGCATCATCACGGCGGGCTCACAATGGACGCAGAGCCAGCTCGCCTACACCGTCTCGTCGTCGGCCGTCGGCGCCGCACCGCCGCCGATCGACGAGAACGTCGTGGCCAATGTCAGCGCCAACCAGATCATGCTCTACGCGCCGCGCGGTTCGGTCGGCAATTCGGCCGCGCCGCAGGCGTTCACTTTCACGAGCGTCGATTCCTCGTCGCTGACGACGGAGCAGAGGGGATTGCTCGCGACCGCCGGCCCCGGTCA
Organism: Bradyrhizobium sp. LB13.1; assembly: GCF_054056815.1. Lineage (NCBI taxonomy): Bacteria > Pseudomonadati > Pseudomonadota > Alphaproteobacteria > Hyphomicrobiales > Nitrobacteraceae > Bradyrhizobium > Bradyrhizobium sp. LB13.1. Next base: position 3,319,365 of record NZ_JBSRYQ010000001.1, read on the forward strand.
GCTCACTGTAGGCGCGGTCACCGACCCGACGACCCATGTCGTGACCTATACGGTCAGCCTGTCGCAGCAGAACCTCGTCGTTGTCGACAACCCGATCGCGATCTCGGCCAAGTCGCTGACGAATGTCTATCTCGGCAGCAAGAACAGCCTTACACTCGGCGGCGTCACTGCGAACTACGGCCCGATCGCGGCCGCGCAGGCCAACGGCATCGAAGTGACCGGCCGTGGCGACGTCAAGCTCGACGCCGTGACCAGCATCACCGCCGCCGCCGGCGTGACCGGTACGCCCGTGATCTCCGGCGATATCGGCAACCTGACCCTGATCGCCGAGCACGGCAATGTCGGTGCCCCCGGGGCCGCCGGAAGCAATCCCGCAGCCAATGCAAACGCGATCCAGATCGCGTTCGCCGATCCGAGCAACGATCAGCTCGACCAGGTCTCGTCGGCGCAGGGCATCTATGTGAAGCAGACCACCGGCGATCTCATCCTCGGCAACATTGCCGCCGGCAATGCAATTCAGCTCGCGGCGACCGGCAGCATCTACGCCGAATCCGGCTTCTCAGACCGTACCGCGATCCACATTCTGGGCACCGACCTCGATCTGCGTGCCGGCGGCAGCATCAGCTTCAACGGCTCGACCTTCCAGCCCGTGCAGGTGAATATCTCCGGCGCCGTGACCGGCTCGGCGGTCGGCGATCTCAGCATCCTCGCGGTCACCGGCGATCTCGTGGTCGGCACGAGCGGCACCTATGGAACGCTGACGGCTGGCGGAGCACTGACGCTGAACGTTCCGCGCGGCGTGCTCACCATCAATGCGGACATCACCAGCGGCGGCCTGATGCAACTGCTTGCCAACCGCGGCATGACTTTCACGGCCGGCACCAGCACGGCGCCTGTGACGGCGACCAGCAGCTCGGACGGAGTGACACTGGTGGCCGCGACACTGTCGATGGGAGCTTACGCCGCCATCAACGCGGCCGACGTGATCTCCGTGACCACCACCGGCGACGCGACCATCGGCCAGCTGAATTCGTCGCTGTCCTATGCGGCGGCCTCGAATGCGCCTTCGATCATCGTCACCGCCGGCGGCGTCGCCTCGCTGGGGGCGATCATCGACAACGGCGATGGTCAGACCAAGTTCGTCGCCGCCGGCTCGGGCGCCGAAGTCGCGCTGAGCGCATCCAACGGCATCGGCAACGCGACAAGCCGGTTCATCTTCAGCGCCGCGCGGCTGGCGGCAAGCACGAGTGCCGGCGGCATCTACCTGAAGGCTCTGACCGACACCGAGGCGAGCCTGCTCTCCGCGGTCAAGGGCAGCGTGGACATCCTCGGCACCGGTGGCCTGACGCTCGACCAGGTGCTGGCGGGCACGGCGGCGGGCGCGAGCGGCTCCTTCAGCGCCGTGGCGAACAACGGCAGCATCGTCATCGGCACCGCCGACAGCAGCGGGTCGCAGACGGTCCACGCCACCCAGAACGTGACGTTCAAGTCGCTCGCGGCAACCGGCTACAGCGGCGACGTCGGCAACATCAATGTCACGGCCGATAACGGCTCCATCCTGGCGCAGACGGTGATCTCGGGCGGCGTGACGACGCTGGGTTCGGTCTCGGCCAACGGCTCGGCAAGACTGCTCGCGGCGGCCGCGAACACCGGTCATAACCTCACGGCTTCGACCGGCAACGCACTTCTGCAGGGCACCGTTGTCAGGTGGGACAATCTCAATGTCGGCGGCACGCTCGGCATCACTGCGACGGCTGGAGGGATCACGCTCGGCACCGCCACGAGCGGCGGCACGCAGACCCTGCATGCCGTGGACGACATCGTCTTCAGCCAGCTGACCACGACGGGAATCCCGGGCGATGCCGGCGGCATCGACGTCAAGTCCGACACCGGTTCGCTCCGCGGCGGATCGATCTCCGCCAACGGCGATACGCATTTCGATGTGGCCGGAGGGGTCTCGTTCGACCGGATCAGCGGCAATGTGATCAAGCTGATTTCATCGGGCGACCTGACCATCAACTGGGTCAGCGTGGTCAAGGAGCTCGACCTCGCCGCCGATACCATCAACGTCAAGGGCGAGCAGGTCCGCTCGAACCCGTCGGTTCCGCTGATCATGAACATCACCGGCTACAATGGCGGTACCGCGAAATACGCCAACATCTCGATCGATCCTGACACCATCATCGTCAACCAGTTCAAGGTGGTGGACGCGAACTTCCTGACCGATGCACACTCCGTGACGATCCTGAACGGCTATGTTCCGGGCCAGCTCATGCTCACCACCGCCACCCAGCAGGTGCTGCTGGACAACCGTTCGCCGGCACCGACGAACGGGCCGTCGCTCCAGCTTTATCAGCCGGGCGGCGTGTTCACGATGAGCCAGGTCGGCAACGCCAATGTCAGCAACGCCTATGTGGTGTTCTACACCGGCGACGTCTCGGCGACCGTCACCAACTACGGCTCGACCCACACCTGCTGCAACGACTTCACCGGCGCGAGCATGGTGCGCAACATCCCGGTTGACGGCGAGGGCAAGGAGAGCATCGAGACCTGGCTCGCGAAGAAGGACGGGGGGACGTTCTACCTGCTCGGTCTGTCAGGCCAGGCGCGGCTCGACGCGCTGCTGACGCCGCGGGCGGTCGAGACCGTCGGGTCCGGCCCGGCCGTCAACATCGAAGGACTGAACGACATGCACAAGCTGCGCCGCCAGGGGCAGCGCGTGGGGCGCACGGGCTGGAAGGATGCGGCGGTCGAGACGGCGAGGCCGGCGATTGGCCGTCTGGCACAGGCATGGTAACGGGATTTGGAATGCGGATTCTGGGGGCAGCATTTGGGGTTGGGCTGGCAGCTTGCTGCATCGCTCCCGCACGCGCGCAGGTGCCCTCGATCAATCCCGGCGTGATCCAGAACGACGTCGACCGGCAGCGCCGGCAGCTCGAACAGCAGAGCGCGCCGCCGAAGCTCAACGGGCCGGCGGTGATCGGCGGTGAGCGGGAAAAGTCCCAGCTCCTGAAGCCGGGCGGCCCCAAATTCCGCCTGCGCAAGGTCGAGTTCGACGGCTCGAAGTTCATCACGCCGGCCGAGCTCGACGAGATCGCGAAGAAGTATGTCGGCAAGAACGTCGACATCGCCTCGCTGTTGCAGCTCGTCGCCGACATCAATGCCATCTACACCGAGCGCGGCATCGTCACGGGCATAGCGACGCTGCCCGAGCAGGATGCCAAGGGCGGCATCGTCCGCGTCAAGCTGACCGAAGGCCGGCTCCAGAAGACGACCATCGAGGGCAACAAGCAGACCCGCACCGACTACATCCTTCAGCGCGTGAAGGAGCCTGAAGGCGAGGTCCTCGACGTTCCAAAACTCAATCGCGATGTGATCTGGTTCAACCGAACCAACGACGTGCAGATCAAGGCGCTGCTCCAGCCCGGCACGAGCTTCGGCCTGACCGATCTCCAGTTCGCGGTGATCGAGCCGCCGATCGACACCCTGCAGCTCTTCACCGACAACCAGGGCGCGGAAAACACCGGGCGTTGGGAGGGTGGGGCCTTCTACAAGCGCCACGGTCTGTTCGGCGTCGACGACCGCCTGACCTTCTATGGTGTCCGTTCCGACGGTAATCTCAACGGCAACGCCGCCTACAGCGTTCCGGTCAATCCCTGGGGTGGCCGCGTCGGTGTCAGCTACACCGAAGGCAAGATCAAGATCATCCAGGGCCCGTTCGTCGCGCTCGACGTCACCGGACGCTCGAGCCAGGCCGCGGTCAATTTCAGCCAACCGGTCTGGGTGACGCAGAACTGGCTGGTGCTGCTCAACGCCGCGGAGACCGAGGGCAAGACGGTCAGCCGCTTCGCCACGGTGGCCGTGACCCAGGATCATTACGATAAGGCCACGGCGGGCCTCTCGGTGACTAATTCCGGCAACACCTATTCGATCACGGTCTCGCCGGCCGTGAACTACATCGAGTGGCAAGACCATGTGCTTGGCAACAACCGCGCGTTCAACACCTATACCGGCTCGATGTTCGCGACCAGCGCCGCAGGGCCTGCGAATTTCAGCACCAATGTGCTGGCGAGCTGGCAATACACGCAGGAAAAGCTGCTGCCGGGCGACCAGATTTTTTCGATCGGTGGCCCCACCACCGTGCGCGGTTATCCCTCCAACTCGGCGTCCGGCGACAGCGGCTATTACTTCAACGCCGAGCTGCACTACAATTGGTCGTCATGGCTCAGGGGATTTGACACCTACATCTTCACCGACTGGGGCGCGGTATATTCGACATTTCCCGGCATTACCGAACTGGGCTCGGTCGGCGTCGGCTTTTCCTGGACCTACGCGTCGTTCCTGACGTTCGAGGCCAATTACGCGACCCCGCTGAAGATGGCCGTCTCGACCCAGAACCACTACGAAGCCTATGGCCGCGTCATTCTCCGGCCGTTGTTGATGTTCCAGAAGCCGGAAAATCCCGCGCCGGTGGCGGCAATTGCCGGCAGGAGCAAGTCGTAGGGCGTATGGGACGCGCTTAACGCCGCAGCGTGAATTCTCCCGCGTCGCGGCGCTGCTCCCATTTCGCCTGTTCCAGCTCGGGCTGGTCGCATTCGATTTCGGGATAGCCGATGCAGAGATAGGCGATGAACTTCCAGGTATCAGGCACGTCGAGAATGGCGTGGATGCGATCCGGATGGAGGATCGATACCCAGCCAAGCCCGATGCCTTCGGCGCGCGCCGCCAGCCACATCGCGGTGATCGCCGCGACCACGGAATATTCCGTCGTCTCCGGCATCGTCGCGCGGCCGAGGCCGTGACCGACGTCGCTGGCCTTGTCGGCGAACACGGCGAGGTGGCCGGGGGCCTGTTCGAGACCCGACAATTTCAGCGTGGCATAGCGCGCCGCGCGCTCTCCGGCATAGGCATTCAGCGCATCGGCGTTGCACGCTTTGAAGTCGTCGATCACGGCGCGACGCCGTGCGGCGTCATCGACGATGACGAAGCGCCAGGGCTGGCTGAGGCCGACCGAGGGTGAGAGACAGGCCGTCTCGATCAGGCGATCGATGGCGCCGTCCTGCAAAGGATCGTTGCGGAAGCGGCGCACGTCGCGGCGCCACACGAATAGTTCGCGCAAGTGCTGACGGAAGGTGCCGTCGAACTCGACCATATGATCAGCCTCCCATCCGGAAGGATGCCGCCACCAGTAGAATGAGGATTTCGCCGCTCTGTTCGAACGCGCCGAGGATGTCGCCGGTTTGCCCGCCGATCTGGCGGATGGCAAGTCGCGCCAGCATCAGGCCGGCGAGGGAGAGCAGGATCAGGCTGACGAGCGCCTTGCCCGGTCCGAGCGTAAGGGCGAGCGCGAACGTTCCAACAGCGATGGCGATGGCAATGCTGCGGCCCGGCGGAGATCCCGCACTTGCCGACAAGCCGTCAGTTCGTGCGGGGGTGACCAGCGACATGAAGGCGGGCACGCCCGCGCGGGCAGCGATGTGCGCAGCGCACAGTGCGAGCATGACTGCCCACGGATTGACGATCGCCGCGAGCGCGCTCCAGCGCAGGCCGAACGACAGGATCAGCGCGCAGACGCCATAGGTCCCGATCCGGCTGTCGCGCATGATCTCGAGCTTGCGCTCGCGGGTGCGGCCGCCGCCGAGCCCGTCGGCAGTATCGGCGAAGCCGTCCTCATGCAGCGCGCCAGTGACGAGCGCGGTCGTGGCCAGCGCGAGCAGGGCGGCAAGGTTCGGTGTCAGTCCGAACCGGCTGGCGATTGCATAAACCAAACCGCCGGTAAGCCCGACCGCCAGCCCCGCAACGGGAAGCGCCCAGGTCGCGCGCGCGATGGCCCCGTCGCCGGCTGGCTTCGACGATGCCACCGGCAGGATCGTGACAAAGGACACGGCGATCCTGAGATCGGCGATGATGTCCCGCAGAAGCTCGGCGCGCGGCGTCATTTCAGATTCATCGGCAGGCCGGCGACGACGAACTCGACCTCGTCGGCCAACGCCGCGATGGTCTGGTTCATGATCCCTGCGGCATCGCGAAAGCTGCGCGCCAACGCGTTGTCGGGCACGATACCAAGGCCGACTTCATTGGTGACGAAGACGACGGGGCTCTTGAGGCGGGGCAAGGCGGTCGCGAGCTCGCTCACCTCGCGCTCCCAGTCGCGCTGCGCATGCATGAGGTTGGAGAGCCACAGCGTCAGGCAGTCGACCAGCCTTGCGCCGCCGCCGTCGGTTGCGACGAGCGCGGGCACGAGATCGAGCGGTACTTCGCGTTCCATCCAGTCGGTTCCGCGGCGCGCGCGATGCTTGGCGATGCGCGCCTCCATTTCCGCATCGAGAGCCTCGGCCGTTGCGACATAGACCGGCTGCCCGGGAAAGGAGCGCGTGCGCATTTCCGCACGCTTGCTCTTGCCCGACCGTGCTCCGCCGGTGATCAAAATGACGGCCATAAAGTCTCCTGTCGGCCAGCACTAATCACCAAACTTGGGCAAAGACAAAGCCGAAATCCGCCAGCCGGGGGCTTGCGCTCCGGCCGGGGTTTGCGCAACAGGGGCGGGACAGGAGGCGTGCGTGGGTTTTGCCGGTGCGATGGTCGTGGCGATGGCGGTGGATGCCCTGTTGGGCTGGCCGTCGTGGTTGTTCGCGCGGATCGGCCATCCCGTCACTTGGCTGGGCCGGCTGATCTCTGCCATCGACAGCGCCTGGAATCGCGCGTCCGATCCGCCGGCGCTTCGCCGGGCCGCGGGCATTGCCGGCGCACTCGTCGTGATCGCGCTCGCCGTCGCGCTCGGTTGGGCGCTTCAGTCCTTGCTTCCCTTGGGCTGGATCCAGATCGTGCTGGTTGGCGTCCTGGCCTGGCCGCTGGTCGCCTTGCGCTCGTTGCACGACCACGTTGCTGCCGTCGCTAACCCGATGCGGGCCGGTGACATCGCCGCCGCACGCGACGCGGTCTCGCGCATCGTCGGCCGCGATCCCCTGGTGCTCGATGAGGCCGGCATCGCGCGCGCGGCGATCGAGAGCCTCGCCGAGAATGCATCCGACGGCATTGTGGCACCGGTGTTCTGGGGCGCGCTGTTCGGTCTGCCCGGCATCTTGGGCTACAAGGCGATCAACACGCTGGACTCCATGATCGGTCATCGCAACGAACGGCACGAAGCCTTCGGCTGGGCGGCGGCGCGCATCGACGATGTCGCCAATTTCATTCCGGCGCGGCTGACCGGATTTCTGTTCGTGCTGCTTGCGCCACAGCGATCCGAGGCGTTGTCTTGCATGATGCGGGATGCACGCCGTCATCGCTCGCCGAATGCCGGCTGGCCGGAAGCGGCCATGGCCGGCGCGCTTGGTGTGCGGCTCAGCGGTCCGCGCATCTATCACGGCAGCACCACGAACGAGCCATGGCTGAATGAAGGTGCGCGCGATCCGCTCGCCGCCGACATCGGCGCGGGGCTGATGGTTTACCGCCGCGCCATGCTGCTGCTCGCCGGAATCCTTGCGATCCTGGTCTTCGCGTGAAAGAACAGCGCATGCGCGAGCACGGTGGAAATCTCGATCTGGCCCAGCAGCGTTTCGGCGGTCGCGCCGAGGACTGGATCGATCTGTCGACGGGGATCAACCGCCTGCCTTATCCCGTGGGCGAGGTGAGCTCGCGCGCATGGAATGCCTTACCGTCGCGATTCGAGATCGAGGCGCTGCATCAGGCGGCGCGGCACGCTTACCGCACCAGCGCGGCGGTCGTTGCGCTTGGCGGCGCACAGGCCGCAATTCAATTGCTGCCGCAACTCGCACCACCCGGCTGCGCGCGCATCCTCGCGCCGACGTACAACGAATATGCCGGGGTGCTCTCGGCTGCGGGCTGGAAGGTGGAAGAGGTCAGCGCGCTCGACGCACTGGCCGGCGCGGACCTCGCCATTGTCGTCAATCCCAATAATCCCGACGGCCGGTGCCATCCGTCAAAGGATTTGCTGGAACTGCTGCCGAGCGTCGGCCGTCTCGCCATCGACGAGAGTTTTGCCGATATGGACCCGCAACTGTCGCTCGCGCCGGAAGCAGATCGGCCGGGGCTGCTGATCCTGCGCTCCTTCGGAAAGTTCTATGGCCTTGCCGGCCTGCGACTTGGCTTCGCGCTCGGCAATTCGTCCGATATTGCCAGGCTCGCGGCGATGTCGGGGCCGTGGCCGGTCTCGGGAGCGGCGATCGCGATTGGCTGCCGCGCTCTGCGTGACGATGCCTGGGCGGAAGCCACGTCCGCGCGGCTCGCGCGTGACTGCGTTCGCCTCGACGCCATGATGCAGTCGCAACGCTGGACGCTCGTTGGCGGGACGCCGCTGTTTCGTCTCTACGAGACACCCGACGCGCTCGCCGCGCAAGAGACGCTGGCGCGTCGCCAGATCTGGTCACGCGTGTTCGCGCGAGAGCCGACATGGCTACGCCTCGGGCTTCCGGGCAGCGAATCCGAATGGACGCGTCTGGCCGAGGCTCTAGCGGGCTAGCGCGAGCAGGCCGTCGACGTCGAGATGTTGCTCGATGTGATCGGCGAGGGCATCGAGCACACTCTCGACCCTGGCGTGATACGGCTCGTCGCCTGCGGGAATGTCGAGCTTTGCCAAAAACGCCTTGCGGAAATCATCCGACCTGAAAAGGCCGTGCAGATAACTGCCTTGCACACGTCCGTCGCGCGAGATCGCGCCTTCCGGTTCACCATTCAGCTTTGCGAATGGCCGCGCGCGGTCGGGCCCGTCGGTGCGGCCGATATGGATTTCGTAGGCTTCGATCGGCTGATCCGTCGCGGCATGCACGGCCGCGATGCGCGTCAGCGTCTTCTCCGAGCTCATCACAGTTTCTACGTCCAGAAGTCCGAGACCGGGTGTGTCGCCCGCGGAGCCCTCGATCCCATCGGGATCAGTGACGCTGCGTCCGAGCATCTGATAGCCGCCGCAGAGGCCGAGCACATGGCCGCCTCTGCGGTAATGCGCCAGGAGATCAATGTCCCAGCCCTGCGCGCGCAGGAAGGCGAGGTCGCCACGGGTGGACTTCGAGCCGGGAATGATGACGAGCCTGACGTCGCCGGGAATGGCTTCGCCCGGCCGCACCATCACGAGATCGACGCCAGGCTCGAGTTTTAGCGGATCGAGATCGTCGAAATTGGCGATCCGCGACAGCGCGAGACATGCGATCTTGCATTGCCCCGGCTTGCGCGCATCGCTCAGGCCCAGCGCATCCTCGGCCGGCAGCTCGCCGGCGCGCGTGAACCAGGGCAGCACGCCGAAGCCGCGCCATGATGTTTTCTGCTCGATCAGCTTGTAGCCGTCGTCGAACAGCGTGGGATCGCCGCGGAACTTGTTGATGACAAAACCCTGGATCATCGCGGCATCGTCCGGGTCGATCACCGTCTTGATGCCGACGAGTTGCGCGATGACCCCGCCGCGGTCGATGTCGCCGACCAGTACCACCGGCACATCGGCCTTGCGCGCAAAGCCCATATTGGCGATGTCGGCCTCGCGTAAGTTCACCTCGGCCGGACTGCCGGCGCCTTCGACCAGCACGAGATCGGCGCGCACCTTCAGCCGCCCAAAGCTCTCCAGCACGGCGCCCATCAATGACGGCTTCATCGCCGCATATTCACGCGCGCGCGCGGTCGCGATGCGTTTCCCCTGCACGATCACCTGCACGCCGACATCGGTCTCGGGCTTCAGCAACACCGGGTTCATGTCGGTGTGCGGCTCGACGCCGGCGGCGAGCGCCTGGAGCGCCTGGGCGCGGCCGATCTCGCCGCCGTCGACGGTCACGGCCGCATTGTTCGACATGTTCTGCGGCTTGAACGGGAGCACGCGCAGGCCGCGTCGCGTGAAGGCGCGCGCGAGGCCGGCGACGATGAGCGACTTGCCCACGTCCGAGCCGGCCCCCTGGATCATCAATGCGCGCGCCATCGCGTCGTGCTCAGAACTCGACGCCGGCTTGCGCCTTGATGCCGGAGCGGAAGGGATGCTTGACCAGCGTCATCTCGGTGACGAGATCGGCGATCTCGATCAGCTCGTCCTTGGCGTTGCGTCCCGTGAGCACGACATGCGTCATCGGCGGCTTCTGCGTCGCCAGAAAATCGACGACCTCGGCGATGTCGAGATAGTCGTAGCGCAGCGCGATGTTGATCTCGTCGAGCACGACCATGCGCAGGTTGTGGTCGAGAATCAGCTCCTTGGCCTTCTCCCAGCCGGCGCGCGCGGCGGCGATGTCGCGGGCGCGGTCCTGCGTCTCCCAGGTGAAGCCTTCGCCCATGGCGTGGAACTGGCAGAGGTCGCCGAAATGGCCGGTGAGCATGCGGCGTTCGCCGGTATCCCAGGCACCCTTGATGAACTGCACGACCGCGCAGGGGAAGCCGTGGGCGACGCAACGGACGATCATGCCGAAGGCGGAGGAGGACTTGCCCTTGCCGGCGCCGGTGTGGACGATGATGAGGCCCTTTTCACCGCTCTTGGTCGCCATGATCTTGTCGCGTGCGACCTTCTTCTTCGCCATTTTCGAGGCGTGGCGTGCGTCGGTCTCGTCGACCGTTTGGGTATCCGGTTCAGGCGTCATCGGACGGGGTCCTTCGGCTTGACAAGAGGCGGCCGGGGGCAAATGGTGGCCCGGCGTTGGTTCCTGTCCTACGACAGGCGAAGAGGGAATGCGATAGGGTCCGAATCGGCAAGATTTGGTTCCAAAATGCAGCCGCCCCCGCGACCGTGACCGGAGAGATGCCCGAAGCCACTGACCCCTTGGGGATCGGGAAGGCGGGGATCGAAGGGGAAACCCTGCTTCGGAAGCCGGGAGACCTGCCAGCGCGGACGAGTTTTGGACCGGCGGACGGGGTGTTCCGCGACGGGGAAGCGGGCCTTCGCAAGAATGGTTCGTGCGCCTCTTCGCTTCCCGCTATTTATTCTGGAAGAGGCGATGACCGTCACACTTCACGTCTGCATCACCTGCCGTGCCGGGGAGACGCTCGGCGAGGGCGAGGCGACACCCGGCAAGCGCCTGCATGGTGCGATCCTTGATGCCGGCGTGCCCGACGGCGTCAATGTAGTTCCCGTCGAATGCCTGTCTGCATGCAGCCAGGGCTGCTCGGTCGCGCTCAGCGCGCCCGGCCGCTGGTCTTATGTCTATGGTCGCCTGTCGGATGCGAATGCGCCCGACGTGGTCGCGGGCGCCGCCGCTTATGCCGCCGCGCCCGACGGCCTCGTGCCCTGGCGCAGCCGTCCCGAGATCTTCCGCAAGCAATCGCTTGCCCGCATTCCCCCCATGGCCGTCGTGCCGGAGGCCGCCGAATGAATTCGCTCGCAAAAGTCCCGGTCACGGTGGTCACGGGATTTCTCGGCTCCGGCAAGACCACGCTGATCCAGCATCTGCTCGCCAACGCCAACGGAAAGAAGCTTGCGGTGCTCGTCAACGAGTTCGGCAGCCAGGGCGTTGACGGCGAGATCCTGAAATCCTGTGCCGATGCCAATTGCCCGGAAGAGAACATCATCGAGCTCGCCAATGGCTGCATCTGCTGCACCGTCGCCGACGATTTCATTCCGACCATGGAGAAGTTGCTGTCGCGGCCGGTAAGGCCCGATCACATCCTGATCGAAACCTCGGGCCTGGCGCTGCCAAAGCCGTTGCTGAAGGCATTTGACTGGCCGGAGATCCGTTCGCGCATCACGGTCGACGGCGTAATCGCGCTGGCCGATGCCGAAGCTGTCGCCGCTGGTCGCTTCGCGCCCGACCCGATTGCTGTCGAAGCGCAGCGCGCGGCGGACAAAAATCTCGATCACGAGACGCCGCTGTCGGAGGTGTTCGAGGACCAGATCGCCTGCGCGGACATCGTGCTGCTGACCAAGGCGGATCTTGCGGGCGCGGCAGGCCTCGAAGCGGCCAAGGCGGCGATCACCGCCGAGATGCCGCGCCGCGTGCCGATGTTGCCGGTGACCGATGGCGCGATCGACGCGCGCCTCATTCTCGGTGTCGGCGCTGCCGCCGAGAACGATCTTGCTGCGCGTCCTTCGCATCACGACGGCGAGGAAGAGCACGAGCACGATGATTTTGCTTCGGTCGGTGATCGATCTTCCTGAAGTCACCGATGTCGATGCGCTGGTCGCGTCGGTCCAGCGTCTCGCGCGCGAGCAGAACGTGCTGCGCGCCAAGGGTTACATCGCGGTTGCGGGCAAGCCGATGCGCCTGCTGCTGCAAGCGGTCGGTGAACGCGTCCGCCACCAGTTCGACAAGCCCTGGGGCGCTGGTCACAGGCAGTCAAAGCTCGTCGTGATCGGCGAGCACGGAAATATTGATGAAGCCGCGATCAAGGCGGGACTCGGTATCTGATGCACGTCGTCTTCCGCGAGAGCCGCGGTCTCGAGGAGGCCGCGACGCCAAGGGACATCGGCCAGGACCCGGCCGATCTCGTGGTGCTCTCGTATTCGGATTCCGATCTTGCGGCGTTCACGGCCGGCTGGCGCCGCGGCTGCGACACTCTGCCGTCGCTGCGGCTCGTCAATCTCGCAGAGCTCCGTCATCCGCTTTCGGTCGACACCTATATCGAGCGTACGTTGTCGCGGGCGCGCGGCATTCTGGTGCGTCTGATCGGCGGTGAGTCCTATTGGGCGTATGGGCTCGCGGCTCTGCAGCAACTGGCTAGGGATCGCGGCATCGTCCTGGCCGTGCTGCCGGCCGACGGCCGCGACGACACGCGGCTGGACGCATATTCGACCTTGCCGGTCTCGACGCTGCGGCGGCTCAAGGTGCTCTGCGACACCGGCGGCCCCGTCGCGGCGCAAGCGGCGATCGCGCAACTCGCGCTGGCCTCCGGTCTCTATGCCGGTCCGGTTATCGGCGAGATGAACGTTCCCGAGATGGGTTTTTACGACCCCGCGCGCGGCGTCATTGCGGCGCCGACTGACGGCGAGGGCAAGCCGCGCGCGCTGGTGACGTTCTATCGCTCCTATCTCACCGCCGCGGACACCGGCCCGGTCAATGCCCTGATTGCCGCGCTGCGCGAGAAGGGATTTGATGCGCATGGCGTGTTCGTCACCTCGCTGAAGGCTGCGGGCATCTCGGATTGGCTTAGGGGGTATTTCGCGAAGAATCCTCCGGCTGCGATCGTTAATGCGACGGCGTTCTCGGCGGTGGGCGAGGACGGCACGACGCCGTTCGATGCTGCATCCTGTCCGGTGTTCCAGGTCGCGCTCTCATCGGTGCGGCGCGAGGACTGGACCGAGTCGCTGCGTGGTCTGTCGCCCGGCGATCTCGCGATGCATGTGGTGCTGCCGGAGGTCGACGGCCGTCTGTTCGCGGGCGTGGTGAGCTTCAAATCGGCCGCGATGCGCGATCCCGATCTGCAATTCTCGCATCTTGCGCATCGCGCGGATGAAGAGCGCGTGAACGCCGTCGCCGCGCGCGTTGCAGCCTGGCGGCGCCTTGCCGAGAAGCCGGCTGCCGACAAGCGGTTGGCGCTCGTGCTCTCGAACTATCCGGGTCGTCCGCACCAGATCGCGCATGCGGTCGGTCTCGATGCGCTTGCTTCGGTCGAAGCGTTGCTGTCCGACCTCGCAGAGGCCGGCTTCGATGTCGCGCTGGTCCATGGACTCGGCGAAACGCTGCTCAAGCAGACCTTGAGCTGGAGCATCACCGACTACCGCGCCGCGCTCTCGCGCCTTCCGCAAGTCTTGCAGGATGATCTCGCGCAAGCCTGGGGCGCGCCGGAGGATGATCCAAGCTGCCGCGACGGCGCGTTCCACTTCGCTGCGATCCGTTGCGGCCGGTCGATCATCGCGGTTCAGCCGGAGCGTGGCGATGCGACCACGCGCGATTCCGACTATCACGATCTCGCCCGCACGCCACGCCACGCCTATGTCGCGTTCTATCTCTGGCTGCGGGGGCAGGGCTGTGATGCCGTCGTGCACATGGGCGCGCATGGCACGCTGGAATGGCTGCCCGGAAAATCCGTGGCGCTGTCGCAGACGTGCTGGCCGGAAGCCCTGATCGGCGATTTGCCCGTCATCTATCCCTTCATCGTCAACGATCCCGGCGAGGCCGCGCAGGCCAAGCGGCGTTTGGGTGCCGTCACGATCGGCCATCTGCCGCCACCACTTGCAGCATCAGCGGTGCCGGACGGGTTGCGCAGGCTCGAACAGCTTCTCGATGAATATTCGACTGCCGATGGCCTCGATCCCGCCCGCCGCCAACGCTTGATCGCCGCGATCCGTGACGAGGCACGCGCGGCTGGCCTCGAAGACGATCTTGGTCTCGATGCTGCGGCCGCACCGGCCGAAGCGATCCCGCGGATCGACCGCTTCGTCTGCGACCTCAAGGAAAGCCAGTTCGGCGACGGCCTGCATGTGTTCGGCCGCGGCGCCTGTGGCGGCGCGGAGCGAGACGCTTTGCGGGCCGCGCTTGCAGGACAGCGTGTCGCGCCGGGGCCGTCGGGCTCACCCTATCGCGGGCGTCAGGACGTGCTGCCCACCGGACGCAATCTCTTTGCTGTCGATCCGCGCGCGGTGCCGACGCCGTCGGCGCATGCCCAAGGCATCAAGCTCGCGGAAGAATTGCTACGCCGTCATCTGCAGGATCACGGCGACTGGCCGAAGGGCCTTGTCGTCGATCTCTGGGGTTCGGCGACGATGCGTACCGCGGGCGAAGAGTTTGCCATGGCGCTGCATCTGGCCGGCCTCGCACCGCGCTGGGATCACGCTTCCGGCCGTGTGACCGGCTACGACATCATCGCGCCTGCCGAGCTTGACCGGCCCCGCATCGACGTCACGCTGCGTGTCTCGGGCCTGTTTCGCGATGTCTTCTCAGGCCTTGCGCAATTGTTCGAGGCGGCAGCCGAGGCGCTGTCGGCCCGCGAGGACGAGGGCGACGAAAATCCATATCGGCACCGCACGTCGCGCGTGTTCGCGCCGCGTCCCGGACAATACGGCGTCGGCCTCTCGGCGATCCCGGACGCCTTCACGCCCGAGACGCGCGAAGCCGCCGGCGAAGCGTGGCTGTCGGCATCGTCGTGGGCGTTCTCCGCCGATGGCGAGATCAGGCCCGATCGCGCCGGTATCGAGAAGCGGCTCGCATCCGCCGATGTTTTTGTTCACGTGCAGGACTTGCCGGAAACCGATCTTCTGCTCGCGGCCGACTATGCCGCCCATGAAGCCGGCATTGCGGCGGCCGCAGCGCATCTCGGCGCGGCGGGACCATCGCTCTATCATCTCGACACGACGCGGCCCGAGCAGCCGCATGCGCGTACGCTGACCGAGGAGATTTCCCGTGTTGTCCGCGCGCGCGCGGCCAACCCGACCTGGATCGCCGGCATGATGCGCCACGGTTTTCGCGGAGCGGCCGAGATCACCGCAACGCTCGAGCACATGGCGGCCTTCGCGCATCTGGCCGGCGCCGTGCCGCCGCATCTGTTCGACCTCTACTACGATTCGACGCTCGGCACCGACGACGTCCGGGCCTTCATGGCGCGCGAAAATCCGGCGGCGCTGGCGGCGATGGAGACGTGTTTCACGCGCCTGCATGAGGCCTCGCTCTGGCGAACGCGCCGCAATTCGATCGCGGCTGCGCTGCGGGAGGCGTCATGAACGCTTCCGTGGTCAAGGGCTGGTGTCCCGGCGCGCTGCGCCCGATGCAATCGGGCGACGGGCTCGTGGTTCGTGTGCGTCCGTTCGGCGGACGGCTCGATGCCGCACAAATCTCCGGACTGGCCCGTCTCGCCGAACGCCATGGCAACGGCCTGATCGACGTGACCAGTCGGGCCAATCTCCAGATCAGGGGCGTCAGCGACACCAGCCACAGGCTGCTGCTCGACGGCCTTTCGGAATTGGCGCTGCTCGACCCCGACGCTGACACCGAATCCCGTCGCAACATTCTTGTGACGCCGTTCTGGCGTGCCGGAGACACGACACAATCGCTCGCCGCCGAGCTTGAGGAGGCGCTCGCTGGCAGCAAGCTCGAACTTCCAACCAAGTTCGGCTTCGCCATCGATGACGGCAGCTCACGCGTGCTTGCGGGCGATTCCGCGGACGTACGAATCGAACGCGATCGAACCGGCGGACTGCTGGTGCGGGCCGATGGCGACAAACTCGGCCGCTCCGTCGCGCGCGGCGAAGCCGTGACCACCGCGCTCGCGCTCGCCAACTGGTTCGTGATCTCAGGCGGCGCCAGGGGCGGGCGAGGGCGGATGGCGGCGCATCTGGCCGCCGGTGCGACCCTGCCGGCGGCATTGCTCGGCGATGCCGAGCCGGCGCCGATCATGGCCGCGGCGCGTCCCGGCCTCTATTCGCAAGGTGCGATGGTCGGCGTCGCCTTCGGACAGATGGCGCATGCGACGCTCGACCAGTTCGCCGGTTTCGGACATGCGCTGCGCATGACGCCGTGGCGGATGGTTTTGAGCGAAGGCAAGCGGGTGATGCCGAACGCGACTGGCCTGATCACCGAGGCCTACGATCCTGCGCTACGCGTGATAGCCTGCAGCGGCGCGCCACGCTGTCGCGAGGCGCATGCCGATACCCGCGGTCTGGCCGCGGCCCTGGCTCCGAACATCGGCGCGGCCGCACGGCTCCACGTCTCTGGTTGCGCCAAGGGCTGCGCCCATTCTGGTGCCGCCGCCATCACTCTGGTCGCGACCGGCGCAGGCTTCGATCTCGTGCGCGGTGGGTCGACACGCGATGAGCCCATCCTGCGGGGGCTGAGCCGCGACGATATCGTCAGAGATCCCTCAATCCTGATGGGGGGGCACTGATGCCGCACTCGTACGAGACCGACGGCGCGGCGATTTACCGACAATCCTTTGCGGCCATCCGGGCCGAAGCCGATCTTGCGCGCTTCACGCCGGACGAGGAGCAGGCGGTGGTGCGGATGATCCATGCCGCCGGCATGGTTGGCCTGGAGGCGCATATCCGCTTCACGCCCGGCATGGCGACAGCCGCGCGCGCGGCCTTGCAGAAGGGCGCACCGATCCTGTGCGACGCGCGCATGGTCTCCGAAGGAATTACGCGCGCGCGGCTTCCCGCGGCCAATGCTGTCATCTGCACGTTGGGCGACGAGACCGTTCCCGCGCTCGCGCAATCCATGCGCAACACCCGCTCGGCTGCGGCTCTCGAATTGTGGCGCCCGCATCTCGATGGCGCGATCGTGGCGATCGGCAACGCGCCGACCGCATTGTTTCATCTGCTCAACATGCTGGAGCACCGCGACTGTCCCCGGCCAGCGGCGATTATCGGCTGTCCCGTAGGCTTCGTCGGCGCCGCCGAATCCAAGGCTGCGCTGATGGCCGAACCGCCGGTGCCGGCGCTCACGGTCGAGGGCCGCCTCGGCGGTTCCGCGATCACGGTCGCCGCCGTGAACGCGCTGGCGAGCCGGAGCGAATAGCGATGGGACGCATCATTTGCTGCGGCCTCGGCCCCGGTGATCCCGATCTGATGAGCGTGCGCGCCGACCGCACGGTGCGCGGCGCGAAACACGTTGCCTATTTCCGCAAGAAGGGCCGGCCCGGCCAGGCGCGCCGCATCGTCGAGGGCATGCTGGCTACCGACGTCACCGAATATCCCATGGAATATCCTGTTACGATCGAGATCGCCTTCGACACGCCTGAATACGTCCAGCTGCTTTCCGGTTTCTACGACGAATGGGCGGAACGCCTGGCGCGGCTGGCGCGCGGGGTCGGTGTCGTCGTGCTCTGCGAGGGCGATCCTTACTTCTACGGCTCCTTCATGCATCTGCACACGCGCCTGCAAGCGCGTGTCGAGATCGAGGTGATCGCGGGCATTCCCGGCATGGTCGGTTGCTGGAATGGCGTCGGACAGCCGATCGCGCTCGGCGACGACGTGACGACGGTGCTGATGGGCACGCTCGCCGAGGACGAGCTTGCACGCCGCATGCGCGATTCCGATGCACTTGTGATCATGAAGACCGGGCGCAATCTCGCAAAGGTGCGCCGCGCGCTCGCTGCCGCCGGGCGGCTGGACGATGCCTGGTTGGTCGAGCGCGGCACCATGCCGGGCGAGCGCGTGGTGCGGCTCGCGGAGATCGATGCCGCCGACTGTCCCTATTTTGCGATCGTGCTCGTGCACGGCAAGGGCCGGCAATTGGACGCCGCCGAATGACGGGCACCCTGACCATCGCGGGCCTCGGGCCGGGCAGCGATGCGCTGGTCACGCCCGAGGTCTCCTCCGCGCTTGCCGCCGCGACCGACATTCTGGGCTATGCGCCCTATGTCGCGCGGGTGCCGCCGCGGCCGGGGCTCAAGCTGCATCCGTCGGACAATCGCGAAGAGCTGCAGCGTGCGAGCGAGGCCTTGCGGCTCGCCGCCGAAGGCGGCCAGGTCGTCGTCGTATCCTCCGGCGATCCCGGCGTCTTCGCGATGGCGTCTGCCGTATTCGAGGCGCTCGAACAGGCGCCGCAATGGCAGGAGCTGCCGATCCGCGTGCTGCCCGGCATCACCGCGATGCTGGCGGCCGCCGCGCGCGCCGGTGCGCCGCTCGGCCATGATTTCTGCGCGATCAACCTCTCGGACAATCTTAAGCCGTGGGCGGTGATCGAGAAGCGCCTGCGGCTCGCGGCGGATGCCGACTTTGCCATTGCGATGTATAATCCGCGCTCGGCGAGCCGGCCGGAAGGATTTGGCCGTGCGCTTGCGGTGCTGAAGGAGGCCGGCTGCGGCGGGCGTCTCGTGATCTTCGCGCGCGCGATCAGCGCCGCCGATGAAAAGATCGAGACCGTCACGCTGAACGAGGCGACGCCTGAAATGGCCGACATGCGCACGCTGGTGATCGTCGGTAATTCGCAGACCCGCCGCGTCGGCCGCTGGGTCTATGCGCCGAGGCAGGTGCGATGACCGAGCCACTGCATGATCTCCGCCACGCTCTCGACCCGCAATCGTTCGGGCAGTTCCGGTCGCGAGATCATGATGACTGGCAGGCCGAGTCTGCGGGCGGCGTCGATCTTGGCGCGCGCGCCGTCGCCGCCGGAATTGCGGGCGACGATCCGGGTGATACCTCGCGCGCGCATCATTTCCAGCTCGCCCTCAAGCGTGAACGGCCCGCGCGACACGATGACGTCCGCGGCGAAGGGCAGCGGCGCTTCGGGCGGATCAACGAATCTCAGCGTATAGGCGTGCTGCGGCTTGGCCGCGAATGGCGCGATGTGCTGGCGGCCGATAGCGAGGAACATGTTTGCCGGCGCGTCCGGCAGCGCGGCGACTGCAGCGTTGACATCTGCGACCTCGATCCAGTTGTCGCCGGGAATTTTGGTCCATGGCGCACGCTCAAGAGCGATCAGCGGCGTTCCGGTTTCCGCGCACGCCTCAACCGCGTTGCGGCTCATCTCGGCCGCGAAGGGGTGCGTCGCATCGATCACATGCGTGATGTCTTCACGGCGAATGTAGTCAGCAAGTCCGCTGACGCCGCCAAAACCGCCGATCCGGGTCGGCAGCGGCTGATTGGCAGGTGCACGGGTGCGGCCGCCATAGGAATAGACGGCGTCGATGCCTGCGCGCGCGATCTCCGCCGCGAGCAGGTTTGCGTCGGCCGTTCCGCCCAGAATGAGGGCGCGCGTCATGGCTGATCCCTGGCTGACCATTATCGGTATCGGCGAAGATGGCCTTGCCGGGCTGTCCGAAGCAAGCCGAAAGGCGCTCGATAATGCCGAAACTGTCTTTGGCGGTGAACGGCACCTTGCACTTGCCGGCGTGACCGGGCGCGGCCGTCCATGGCCGGTGCCGTTCGATGCAGATGTCGTGCTGAGCCGCCGCGGCCGCCCGACGGCGGTGCTCGCCTCCGGCGATCCGTTCTGGTACGGCGCTGGCGCGGGCCTCGCCGAGAAGCTGGACGCCGGCGAGTGGATTGCGCATTCCGCGCCGTCGACCTTCTCGCTCGCCGCCGCGCGACTGGGCTGGCGCCTCGAAGCAATTGCCTGTCTCGGTCTCCACGCCGCGTCATTCGAGCGCCTCGTGCCGCATCTGGCGCGAGGTGCGCGCATCATTTGCCTCGTACGCGACGGCAAGGCGGCCGGCGATCTCGCGAAATGGCTGACGGCGCGCGGTTGGGGTGCCTCGTCATTCTGGACGCTCGCCGCGCTCGGCGGGCCGCGCGAAGATATCAACGAGCATCGCGCCGATAGTTTTGCGGGTGATCTTGCCGAGAGCCTGGTTGCAGTGGCCGTTGAGGCGGCGGGCATGCAGGGCCTTCCTCGCAGCTCGGGACTACCAGACGATCTCTTCGTCCATGACGGCCAGATCACCAAGCGTCCGGTCCGGGCGCTCGCGCTTTCGGCGCTGGCGCCGCGTCCCGGTGAACGGCTGTGGGACATCGGCGCCGGTTCGGGCTCGATCTCGGTTGAGTGGGCGCTGTGCGGCGGTACGGTGATCGCGGTCGAGGCGCGCGAGGATCGTGCCGCGAACATTCGCAACAATGCGGCGGCGTTCGGGTTGGCACATCGGATCACAGTCATCACGGGAAAGGCGCCCGAAGCTCTGGTTGCGCTGGAAGTGCCGGATGCCGTCTTCATCGGCGGCGGTCTCGACGTCGCGATGTTCGACGCCGCCTGGTCGCGCCTCGTGCCCGGAACGCGGCTCGTTGCGCATGCGGTGACGCTGGAGACGGAAGCGCTGCTCGGTGAGCTGCACCAGCGCCACGGCGGCGAATTGATGCGGGTCGAGATTGCGCACGCCACTCCGCTCGGCCGCTACCGGTCCTGGGAGGCCGTGCGGCCCGTGGTGCAATGGAGCGCGGTCCGATGAAGGTCGCCGGGCTCGGATTCAAAAAGGATGTCACGCTGGCGTCGCTGCGTGAGGCGCTGCTGGCGGCCGGCGGTTCCGAAGGCCTCGCGGCTATCGCGACTGTGAGTGACAAAGCCGAGGCAGAAGCCCTCAAGCAGCTTGCGCACGAATGCGGCGTGCCGATCAAGGCGATCGCCGCCGAAATGCTGGCCGGCATCGATACGCCGACACAGTCAGAACTCGTAGCGGAAAAGTTCGGAACGGGATCGGTCGCCGAGGCCGCAGCGCTCGCGGCAGCTGGACCTCGCGCGCGACTGATCGCGACGCGGGTGGTCTCGCAGGATCGCACCGCGACTGCGGCAATCGCGGAAGGAGACGGCACGTGACGCTGCATTTCATCGGCGCCGGACCGGGCGCTCCCGATTTGCTGACACTGCGCGGACGCGATCTGATCGCCACGTGCCCGGTCTGCCTCTATGCCGGCTCGCTGGTGCCGGAGGGCGTGCTGGCGCATTGCCCGCCTGGCGCGCGCATCGTCAACACCGCGCCGCTGTCGCTCGACGAAATCGTCGCGGAGATCGCCGCCGCGCATGCCGACGGCAAGGACATCGCGCGGCTGCATTCGGGCGACCTCTCGATCTGGTCGGCGATGGGTGAGCAGCTCCGCCGCCTGCGCGCGCTCGACATTCCCTACACCGTGACGCCGGGCGTGCCTTCCTTCTCGGCCGCCGCGGCTGCGCTGGAGGCCGAGCTGACGCTGCCCGGCCTTGCCCAGACCGTGGTTTTGACGCGCACCCCGGGCCGCGCCAGCGCGATGCCCGAAGGCGAGAAGCTCGCCGCGTTCGCCGCCACACCGGCGCGGTGCTCGCGATCCATTTGTCGATCCATTTGCTCGACAAGATCGTCGCCGAGCTGACGCCGCATTACGGCGCGGATTGCCCGGTCGCGATCGTCTGGCGTGCGAGCTGGCCCGACCAGCGCATCGTCCGCGCCACGCTCGCGACACTCGACGCAGCTGTTGGCGGCGAGATGGAGCGCACCGCATTGATCCTGGTCGGCAAGACGCTGGGCTCGGCGGATTTTTCCGAGAGCCGCCTTTATGCTGCCGACTATGACCGCCGCTATCGCCCCGTGGGCGCAGAGCCGCGCTTTCCGGAGGAATCGTGATGGCGGCAGGGCTCGTCATCTCCGCGCCGGCCTCCGGCGTCGGCAAGACGACGCTGACGCTGGCGCTCGCTCGCGCCTGGCGCAATAGCGGATTGCGGGTGCAGTGCTTCAAGAGCGGCCCCGACTATATCGACCCCGCGTTTCATGCCGCCGCTACGGGACGCGCCTCCGTCAATGTCGACAGCTGGGCGATGGATCGCGGGACGATCTCGCATCTCGTCAGCCGCGGCACTGACGCCGATGTCGTGCTGGCCGAAGGCTCGATGGGCCTGTTCGACGGCGTCGCCGCGCGGGGCGTCTGCGGTACCGGGGCGACCGCCGACATTGCAGAGATGCTGGACTGGCCGGTGCTGCTGGTGATCGATCCCTCGGGACAGGCACAGACGGCGGCAGCCATCGCCGCAGGCCTTCGCGACTATCGTCCTGGCGTGCGCCTTGCAGGCGTCGTGCTCAATCGCGTTGCCAGCCCGCGCCATGAAGCCCTCGTGCGGCGTGCGCTGCTGGATGCCGGCATTGCCGTGTTCGGCGCGCTGCCGCGCCATGCCGAGATCAGCCTGCCGAAGCGGCATCTCGGACTGGTGCAGGCCGAGGAGCAAGCGGAGATCGGCAAGCTGATCGACGAGGCCGCGCGCTTCGTCGCCGAGCATGTCGATCTCGATGCGGTGCTGCAATCGGCTGCCAGCTGGTCGCCGCAACCTGCCGCAGGCGGCGTAAACGTGACGCCGCCCGGCCAGCGCATTGCGCTTGCCCGTGACGCTGCGTTCTCCTTCGTCTATCCGCATATGCTGGAAGCGTGGCGCGCGGCGGGTGCGGAGATATCGACATTCTCGCCGCTGGCTGACGAAGGTCCTGATCCGGGCGCCGATGTGTGCTGGCTGCCCGGCGGTTATCCTGAGCTCCAAGCCGGGAAGATCGCCGGCAATGCGCGCTTCCGCAGCGGATTACGCGCCTTCGCAGCGACGCGGCCGGTGCACGGCGAATGCGGAGGCTATATGGTGCTGGGTACCGCTTTGACCGACGCCGACGGTATCCGCCACGAGATGACGGGCTTGCTCGGCCTGGAGACGAGCTTTGCCAAACGCCGCATGCATCTGGGCTATCGCTTGGCAGAACTCACAGCGCCGATGCCGGGTCATCAGGCGGGTGCACGCCTGCGTGGCCATGAATTCCACTATTCGACGATCCTCGCGCAGCCCGACACGCCGCTGGCGGTCGTGCACGACGCGACAGGTGCGGTCATCACCGAGACCGGCTCGCGGCGGGGACAAGCCACCGGCACGTTCTTTCATCTGATCGCGGAGGACCGGTGAGCGGTTTTGTCTCCTTCGTCTCCGCCGGCCCCGGCGATCCCGAGCTCCTCACGCTCAAGGGTGCCGCGCGGCTGCGCGAGGCCGACGTCGTGCTCTATGATGATCTTGCTTCGGGCGCGATCCTCGATCTGGCCCGTCCCGGCGCCAATCTCGTCGCGGTGGGAAAGCGGGCAAGGCGGCCCTCGACCAAGCAGCACCACGTTAACCGCCTCCTAGTCGACTACGCCGCAACCGGTGTGCGCGTAGTTCGCCTGAAGTCGGGCGATGCCGGTATCTTTGGCCGGCTCGAGGAGGAGCTCGAGACGCTGCGCGATGCGGGCATCGGCTATGAGATCATTCCGGGCGTCACCACGGCCTGCGTCGCTGCGGCCCAGGCCGGGATTCCCCTGACCCGGCGCCATACCTCGCGCCGGGTGCAGTTCATCACCGGCGCGGACGTCACGGGCGAGCTGCCGCCAGACCTCAACTGGGCGGCGCTGGCCGATCCGGAGGCGACGACCGTGGTCTATATGGGCCGCCGCACGTTTCCGGTGCTTGTCCCAAAATTGATCGAGCACGGGCTCTCCCCAACCACGCCGGCCTTGTTCGCCGAATCCCTCGGCCGTCCCGATGAACGATTGGTCCGCACCACCATTTCGGAGCTTGCCGAGCAGCTTGCGCGGGGCGGGGCGGCCTCCACGGCGGCCGTGATCCTGTTCGGCGCGCTGGCGGGGGAATATCCGTCATGACGGCCTCGGCCGCCCTTCGCCCCTTGACGCCCGGCTTGCGAAAGAGGCACACAGGAGAGGCATGGTGCTCGACGCGGCGCAAAGCGCCGGAGCATAATCGGGAATGGGGATGGGCGGACCCAGTTGCGGCGCCCAAAACCCCAGCCGCCCCCGCGACTGTAAGCGGTGAGGGACTTCGATCAGCCACTGGGCCGCAAGGTTCGGGAAGGCCGGAGACTCCCAGTGAACCGCGAGCCAGGAGACCGGCCCTGCACGTTTTTAGGCCACGGCCGTCGGGTGTGACGGCAAGAAGGATCTGAGCCATGCATATCGAACCCGGACTAGTCTCGGACGCCAAGCTGGTGTTGAGTTACGCAACCGGCATCGCCGTCGGCGGCGTTGCGTTGAAGCTCGCGGTCGAGACCGTGCGCGAGCAGGGCATCGCGTCGTTCGCGGCGCGGACGCTCGCCACCACGGGCCTCGTGTTCGTCTTCTTCGAGATCCTGCCGCACTTCCCGGTCGGCGTCTCCGAAGTGCACTTCATCCTCGGCTCGACCCTGTTCCTGCTGTTCGGTGCTGCGCCAGCGGCCTTCGGCCTCGCCTTCGGCCTGCTGTTCCAGGGCATCTTCTTCGAGCCGCCCGACCTGCCGCAATATGGCATGAACGTCACCACGCTGTTGGTGCCGCTGTTCGCGATCCAGGCGATGGGCACGCGGATCATTTCGCGCAACACCGCTTATGTCGATCTGAAGTACCGCCAGGCACTGGCGCTTTCGACGACGTATCAGTTCGGCGTCATCGCCTGGGTGGCGTTCTGGGCGCTCTATGGCTCCGGCTTCGGTGCGGCCAACCTCGCCAACATCGCGACGTTCGCGGCGTCCTACGCGCTGGTCGTCGTGATCGAGCCGCTCGCCGATCTCGGCGTGCTGGCGCTGGCAAAGTCGCTGCGTGGTATCACCGCGCCCGGCCTCGTCACCCCGCGTTTGCACAACGCTGCCTGAGAGACAAGCGAATGGGCGGCCGTCGTGGCCGCCCTTCGCAGCCTCGATGTTCACGCTCTCCCTGATAGGCATCGGTTGCGGCAATCCCGAGCAGCTGACGCGCGCCGCGATCTCTGCGATCAACGCGGCCGATCTCGTCCTGATCCCGCGCAAGGGGACCGCAAAATCCGATCTGGCCGATCTCAGGCGGACGATCTGCGCGGATGTGCTCACCAGCGACACGAGGCGCATCGCCGAGTTCGATCTTCCCGTGCGCGATGCGGCTGAAGCGGACTACCGCAAGGGCGTGGACGATTGGCACGATGCCGTGGCCGCGACCTGGTCGCAGGCCATCGCAGATCATCTCGAAGCTGACGGCAAGGTCGCGCTGCTGATCTGGGGCGATCCATCGCTTTATGATTCTTCGCTGCGCATTGCGCGGCGGCTCAATCCCTTGCCTGAGATCGAGGTCGTGCCCGGCATCACCTCGATCCAGGCGCTGTGCGCGGCGCATGCGCTACCGCTCAATGATATCGGCGAGCCATTCCTGGTGACGACGGGCCGCCGCTTGCGCGATGGCGGCTGGCCGCAAGGTGTCGATACCGTGGTGGTGATGCTCGACGGCGGCACGGCGTTCCAGTCGCTCGATCCGGAAGGGCTTCACATCTGGTGGGGCGCCTATCTCGGCATGCCGGATCAGGTCATCATGTCCGGCGTGCTGGCCGAGATCGGCCCGCGTATCGTCGCCGTGCGGCAAGAGGCGCGCGAGCGGCATGGCTGGATCATGGACAGTTACATCCTCAAGCGCAGGCCGTAAGGCAAGCGAGGCAGCATGCTCCCCGAATGGGTCTACCAACAGTGCCCCGATATCTCGGCGGTCCATCGCGAGGCGGCGGTCGCGCGGCAGGCACAATTGACGAAACCGACCGGCGCGCTCGGCCGGCTCGAGCAGCTCGCGATCGAGCTTGCGGGCCTGCAAGCAACTGAGCAGCCGCGCGCAGCGCGGGTGCCGATCATCATCTTCGCCGGCGATCACGGCATTGTCGCGCAGGGCGTCTCGGCCTATCCGCAACAAGTGACCATCGCGATGCTGGCGAATTTTGCCTCCGGCGGCGCCGCGATCTCGGTGCTTGCACGTGAACTGGGATCAAACCTGGAGGTCGTCGA
The DNA here is from genome assembly GCF_054056815.1 of Bradyrhizobium sp. LB13.1. NCBI lineage: Bacteria > Pseudomonadati > Pseudomonadota > Alphaproteobacteria > Hyphomicrobiales > Nitrobacteraceae > Bradyrhizobium > Bradyrhizobium sp. LB13.1. Next base: position 3,345,402 of record NZ_JBSRYQ010000001.1, read on the forward strand.
CGCCGGCACGCTGGCGCAGCAGGAGATGGCGGGAATCGTTACCGACAAGCCGCGTAGCGGCACGCGGGATTTCAGCGTCGAAGCTGCGCTCACCCCCGCGGAGCTGGCGTTTGCCTTCGAAGCCGGTCAGCGCGCAGTTGCTCGCGTCGCGGCCAGCAAGCCCGATCTCCTGATCTTCGGCGAGATGGGCATCGGTAATACCACGACATCGGCGGCGATTGCGGCGAGCCTGCTCGGCATGAGTGCCGAGGAGATCGCGGGCAGCGGAACCGGCGTCGACGCGGCCGGCCGTGCGCACAAGGCGCGGGTGATCGACGCTGCGATTGCACACCATGGCGTTGCGGGCGCTTCGCCCGAGAAAATCTTGTGCGCCGTCGGCGGCCTCGAAATCGCGGCCATCTGCGGCGCCGTCATTGCGGCTGCGCAGCGCCGCATCCCTGTGCTGCTCGACGGCTTCATCGTGTCGGTGGCGGCGCTGGCGGCGACGCGGCTCACCCCCTCTTGCCAGCCATTCGTGTTGTCATCGCATCGATCGGCGGAGCAGGGGCACCGGCTGGTGCTGCGTGCGCTGAACGTGCAACCGCTGATCAGCCTCGATCTCAGGCTCGGCGAAGGATCGGGCGCGGCCATCGCGCTGCCATTGGTGCGATCTGCCTGCGCGCTCCACAACGACATGGCGACCTTTGCGCAGGCCAATGTGCCGGATCGTCCGGCCTGATCAAAGCATCCGCTGGTTGACGGAGACGACGCGCCAGCCGGTCGTGAGCCGGTCGATCCGGGTCAGCGACAGCGGATCGATGACGAAGCGCAGGGCCGACTGTGGCGTCAGATCCAGCGCGATGCACAGCGCCGCGCGGATGGTGCCGGAATGCACGACGAGCGTGGCCGATCCGGCTCCGATCCGCGAGAGCCCCAGCCGGACGCGCGTGACCTGATCCTCAAAGCATTCGCCGCCCGGCGGCCGTCCGTGCGCCGGATCGTTCCAGAACTGCGCATAGGCGTCCCCTCCGGTCGCTGCGAGATCGTCATGCCGACGACCGGTCCAGGCACCGAAATCCTGCTCGCTGAATTCGCCCACCAACTCGGGTTCTAGCCCCAGCGCGCGGGCCGTCTCGACCGTGCGCCGCGACGGGCTCGCAAAGCTCGTGGCGTTCTGCGGCAGACGCTGCCGCAGCGCCTCCAGCGCCACCCGATCACCGAGATCGGCCGGCGCATCGGCTCCATGGATCGTCCCGGCGATCCCGTCGACGGGCGCATGCCGTATCAGCCAAAGGAAGGTCTCGCCTTCCATGCTTATCTCCAAGGAAGTTGGTCGTTGTGGCAATAACGCCTGCTGGCACATTGACTCTGTCTGGATCGTAATCCTAGATGCTCGTGACGGTTTCCCCGAGAGGGGATGAAAAGGGAATGCGGTGCGGGGATTTTGTCCCCAATGCCGTGGCTGCCCCCGCAACTGTAAGCGGCGAATCTTGCGTCACGAGCCACTGGGTATCTCGGTCCCGGGAAGGCGATGCAAGGTAGTGACCCGCGAGCCAGGAGACCTGCCGTCAGCCGTGGTCACACGCGAGATGTCGGTCGGGGAGTACAGACATTCGGCTTCATCGGAAGGCTGACAAGCCAAGGTGAGACCTCGTTCGCTGTGACGTGCCACTGACGTCATACCGAGGTCTGAACCATGTTTTCCGTCCATGCCACCCGGCTGCGCAAATTCCTTGCGTCCGCTGCGCTCACATCCCTTGCCGTCCTTGATCTGCCCGCCGCGATGGCGCAGTCGGTTCGCGAACCTCTGCCGCCCGTCGAGATATCGCCCGCTCATCCCCGCAAGCTGGCCAGGCCAGCCGCCCGGGAAGGGCAGAGCCCACGCCGCGCAGTAGTTCGCCGGCCGGCGACTGCATCCGCAGCGCCCAAGCCTGTCGTGCCGACCGCAGCGGCGCAAACGCCGCTCAACACCAATGCAGTCGCCGAGAGCGCCTCGCGTCTCGGTCTGACCGTGCGGGAGATCCCCGCCACCGTCGAGGTGATTTCAGCGAAAACTATGCGCGAGCAGGGCTATCGCACAGTTTCCGAGGTTGCGCAGGGCGCCGTCGGCGTCACCTCAGGGGATAACCCGGCCGAGCCCGCGGCGTTCTCGATGCGCGGCTTCACCAACAGCCAGATCAACATGCTCTACAACGGCATCAAGATCGGTCCGCAGAACATGACTTCGCGGATCATGGACACGGCCAATCTCGAAGCAGTGGAATTCCTGAAAGGTCCGGCCTCGCTGATCTCGGGCGAAGGTGCCGCCGGTGGCGCGATCAACACCGTCACCAAGCAGCCGCACACCGGACCAATCCGGAACGAAGCCGAATTCTCCTGGGACTCGCTGAACTCGTTCGGCGCGCATTACGGTTCGGGCGGCAGCACCAACGTACAGGGACTCGACTATCGCTTCGACGTCAGCCGTGCTTCGCTCAACGGCTTTGCCGACGACACCAACACCAAGACGCTCGACGTCTCCGGCCAGCTCAACTACCGCATTTCGGACAGTCTCAAGATCTGGAGCGCGATCGAGTATCGGGAAGACCGTTCGAAAGCCTATTGGGGTGCACCGCTGGTGCCGATCGCCTTCAGCGGCTCGCATGCGACGACGGGGATCGTTTCGGGTAATTACTTCAACAGGACTGATCTTGGGGCTGTCACCATCGACGACCGCACTTTCAACACCAACTACAACGTCCTCGACAATCGAAACGTGGCGCAGGAGGTGTGGCTGCGCGGCGGCTTCGAGCTGAGGCTTGCGCCTGACCTGACGCTGAAAAGCCAGGCCTATGGTTATGGTGCGGAGCGCACCTGGTTCAACAATGAGATCGAGGCGTTCGATTCCACGACGAACAGGGTGTATCGCGAGCGCTTCTATGTCGCGCACAGCCAGCGCCTTGTCGGCAACGTCACCGACTTGATCTGGGATGCCAACATCGCCGGCTTCGACAACCGACTGGTCACGACGCTTTCGTCGAGTTATCTCGACTTCGTCAGGCCGGGCGCGGCAAACTTCCCGAACGACGATGTCTCGCTGGTCAATCCCGACCGCGGCTATTACGGCCTGCTCACGACCAGGCAGCAGACCGCCCGCATCGACAACGAGGCACTGTCGTTCGAGGACCGGCTGAAGTTGACGCGCAGCTTCGCGCTCGTCGGCGGCCTCCGCGTCGAGCATATCGGGCTCGACCGCAACTCGACCGACAAGTCCGGGCTAGAGAACGCGAACTTCCCGTTCTCGAAATCCTGGGTCCCGACAACGGGGCGTATCGGTTACACGTGGGAAGCCGTTCCGGGTCTGACCTTCTTCAGCCAGTACGCCACCGGCGCCGACATCGCCGCCAACAACATCTTCCTGCTCAATCCGACCGATCCGCTCAACCTGACCACTGCGCGCACCTATGAGACCGGCGTCAAGCACCTGTTCTGGGACAACCGGGCAGAGTGGTCGTTCTCGGCCTATGACATCCTGCGCAAGAACGTCTATGCCGCGGCCGGCGGCATGCAGCTCAACCTCGCCGGGCGGCAGGAGTCGAAGGGTGTGGAGCTGGCGGCATCCGTGCGGCCGATCGAGCCTCTGCGTCTCTGGGGCAACATCGCCTATGTCGATGCGCGCTATGCCGATTACAATTTTGTCGGCGGCTCGTTCTCCGGCAATACGCCGCCGAATGTGCCGCGCATCGTCGCGAACGCCGGCGCCTCCTGGCGCCTCTTCACGCCCTGGCCGGTGGAGCTCGGCATCACCGGCCGCCATGTCGGCGACCGCTACAACACCGATGCCAACGTCGTGACGATGAAGGCCTACACCGTCGCGGACGTCTACGCCTTCGTCGACATCCCCAAAACGGTGTTCGATGCGGTCGACCAGGCCCGCCTGACCTTCCGTGTGCGCAACATCGCCGATAAGCGTTATGCGATCTGGGGCGATCCGTTCTATCCCGACCAGATCCTCTTGGGTGCGCCGCGCACCTATGAGATCTCGGCTGCGTTCAAATGGTAGGATGCTGATCGATGATGAGCGCGATCGTCCTGTTGCATCGCTGGCTCGGGATCGCGTTCTGCCTGCTGTTTGCGATGTGGTTCGCGACGGGAATCGTGATGCACTTCGTTCCGTTTCCGTCCCTGACGGAGGCGGAACGCTTTGCCGGACTGGCGCCGGTGGATCGCGCAGAGGCGAGGATCGCGGTTGCCGATGCGGTGACCGCGAGCGGGATCGGGGATGCGACGCGCGTTCGCCTGATCCAGCGCAGCGACGGACCGGTCTATATCGTCTCGGCGCCATCGCGTGCAGGCGCAGTTCGTGCCGCCGATGGGGGCGACGCGTCGGTCGCGTCTTCCGACATTGCACTGGCTATCGCGCGAGATCATGCACGTAGCCGCGGACTCGATGCCGCGCGGGCCGCGATTGTCGCGCGCGCGGGCTATGACCAATGGAGCGTGCCGAACGGCTTTGACCGCCATCGGCCCTTGTTTCGCATTGCTCTCGGCGACGCCGCCGCAACGGAGGTCTACGTCTCCTCGCTCACCGGCGAGATCGTTTTGGACACGACGCGCAGCGAGCGCGGCTGGAATCTCGTCGGCAGCGTGCTGCACTGGATCTATCCAACGATCCTGCGAAGCAACTGGTGGCTGTGGGATCGCGTGGTCTGGACCTTGTCGTTGCTGGCCCTGATCGCAGCTTTGCTTGGCGCTGTGCTCGGCCTTACGCGGATCAAGCTGGGCGGAGGTCTGATCGGCTCACCCTATCGTGGCTGGCATGCCCTGCATCATCTCATCGGACTCGCGGCGACGGTCTTCGTGCTGACATGGATTTTCAGTGGCTGGCTCTCCATGGATCACGGGCGGCTGTTCTCGCGCGGGCAACTGACCTCGGCAGAAGCCGGCGTGATGAACGCTTCACCGAATTGGACGACGGCCGCATCGCTCGATCGGCAGCCAATATCGCTGTCGGCCCGTGAAATCGAATGGTTTGCCGTCAACGGCAATCTCTATCGGCGGGATCGGATGGGCCTTGCCGCCCAGACCTTGATCGAGGCAGGCGATGCGCCCCGCGATAGATCAACGGGATTTCTGGATGCGCAAGAGCTCCAGGGGCTGACCGCGCGCCTCGCGGCCGGCTGCGCCGTACCGTCCGTACTTGCCGACAGCGACGACTATCCCGCGCAGTCCACCGTCCCGGGTGCCCCGGTCTACCGCTCGCGCTGCGGCGACCTCTGGTTCGACATCGACGGTGCCGACGGCAATTTGCTGCAAAGGCTGGATTCGTCGCGGCGGGCTTATCGCTGGTTCTACGGCGCGCTGCACACGCTGGATTTTCCAGCCTTGATGGCGCATCCACGTCTGCGCGAAGTCCTGATTGTCGGACTGTGTATGTTGGGACTGGTGTTCTCGGTCACCGGGATCGTCATCGGCTGGCGCCGGTTGCGGTTCTCATTGTCAGTCCGAGCGATTGGGCCGGGCCGCAGCGGCTGAAACGCATAGCCGGGGACTTGCGCGTCCGGCCGAATTCTCGAAACATGGGGCCATTAAGGGACGGAGACCTCTGTGACGCAGCTCGATCTCGCCATCCGCGGCGGCACCATCGTGACGGCCAGCGACGAGTTTCGCGCCGATATCGGCATTCGTGACGGCCGCATCGTCAGCATCGCTGATCATATCGACGGCGCGTCGCGCGAGATCGACGCGACGGGGCTGCTGGCTCTGCCAGGCGGGATCGACAGCCACGTTCACATCTCGCAGCCCTCGGGCCCCGACGTGGTAATGGCGGACGACTTTGCTTCGGCGACGCGCTCAGCCGCTGCCGGCGGCAACACCATGGTGCTGCCCTTCGCGCTCCAGGAGAAGGGCACATCGCTCCGGACCTGCGTCGAGAACTACCGCAAGCTCGCCGAGGGCGAGTGCTACATCGATACTGCCTTCCACCTCATCATCTCCGATCCGACGGCGGTCGTGCTCGGGCAGGAGCTGCCTGCCCTCGTCAAGGACGGCTACACCTCGTTCAAGGTGTTCATGACCTATGACGATCTCGTGCTCAGCGACAAGCAGCTGCTTGAGGTGTTCGACGTGGCGCGCCGCGAGAAAGCGTTGGTGATGGTCCATTGCGAGGGTTATGACGCCATCCGCTTCCTCACCACCAAGCTCGAGCGCGAGGGGCACATCGCACCCTATTATCACGGCGCGTCGCGGCCGCAGGCGGTCGAGCGTGAGGCGACGCATCGCGCCATCAGCCATGCCGAGGTGATCGGCGTCCCCATCATGATCGTCCACGTCTCCGGGCGCGAGGCGATGGAGCAGGTGCGCTGGGCCCAGCAGCGCGGATTACCGGTGCATGCGGAGACCTGCCCGCAATACATCACACTGACGGCTGACGACATGAAGGGCCTGAACATGGACATCACGGGCGCAAAATACGTCTGCTCGCCGCCGCCGCGCGATGCCGAAAGCCAGCAGGCGATCTGGGAGGGTATCACTACCGGCGTGTTCCAGACGTTCTCGTCTGACCATTGCCCGTTCCGCTACGACGATCCCAAGGGCAAGCTCGCTCCGAATTCCCGCACCTCGTTCCGCTGGGTACCGAACGGCATCCCCGGCGTCGAGACGCGGCTGCCGATCCTGTTCTCCGAGGGCGTCTCGAAAGGGCGCATCAGCTTGCAGAAATTCGTCGAGCTGACCGCGACCAATCATGCGCGGATCTATGGCCTCTATCCTCGCAAGGGCTCGATCGGAATCGGTTTCGATGCGGACATCGTGCTGTGGGACCCAAAACTGACAAGGAAGATTCGACAGGCCGATCTGCACCACGGTGCGGACTACACGCCGTGGGAAGGCTTTGACGTGACCGGCTGGCCCGTCACCACCGTCGCACGGGGGACGCGTGGTGTACGAGCAGGGCAAGATCGTCGGCGACAAGGGTGCAGGCGAGGTACTCAGCCGCGGCAAATCGAGCCTGGTTTGACCGTCACATCGAACAGATGCGACCGATCATATCGGCTCGATGCCAATCTCCTTGATGATCCGGGCCCACTCGGTGCTGCGTTATGCTGCACGTCCCGGGACGTCGTTGAGATCGTGGCTTCACCCAAGGATCACCAGGAATTCACTGATGCGTATCGTCAATGTTGCCGCCGCCCAGATGGGCCCGCGAGGCCGTGGTCAAGCGCATGATCGCGCCGATGGACGAAGCCAATGCAAAAGGCGCCGACCTGATCGTCTATCCGGAACTGGCGCTCACGACCTTCTTCCCACGCTGGTATGTGGAGGATCAGGCCGAGTTCGACAACTGGTTCGAGCGCGAGATGCCGAATGCGGCGACCAGGCCGCTGTTCGAGCGCGCGGCGCAGCACCAGATGGCGATGAATTTCGGCTATGCGGAGCTGACGCCTGATGGACATCACTTCAACACCGCCTTTCTCACCGACAAGTCCGGAAAGATCGTCGGCACCCTATCGCTATGACGAGACCGGCAAGCGACCTCGTTCTACTGTGCATGGGGTTGTTTTCGCGTTTTTGGTTTTGCCCGCCCTCAGCCCTGGCGGCGCAGGAATCCGGTGATCGTGACCTTTTCCCAGATGTCGGCCGTGGCAAACGGATCGGCTCGGTTGAAGGCTTCGACTTCGCTGCGGCCGGGCGCCTCGATCAGGAACAGGCTGCCGATCATCCTCTCGCCGTCGTCGGAGACGAGCGGCCCTGACATCACGATCTTGACGCCGTAGCGCGAGGTGTCGCTCAGGAACGATTTATGGGCATCGTAATTGGCGAGCCGCGTCGGCAGTGCGCCAGTACGGTCGATGGCGTGAATAGCGAACAGCATGATGTCTCCGTTTCCTGCTCGGATTCTTGGGACGGCCGCGACGGCGGCCGTCCATGTTTGTCTTGATGGATACGCTTACTTGCCGCCGAGCTTGCCGGCTTCTTCGAAAGTCGGGCAGTTGCGCTGCTCCAGCGGCACGTCGAACGGCTGGTAATTGTCCTTGGTGATGACGGTCGGCTTCAGCACGATTTCGGCGATGACGGGCTGGTTGCGCAAGGATCGGATCGCCATCATGGTGCCGAGGCAGCCTTGAAAAAATCCGTTGTAGTCGCCGCTCGCGAGCAGCTTGCCGGACTTGATCGCGTCGATCGCTTCCTTGGTACCATTGATGCCGATCACCTGCGCCTTGCGGTTGGCGCCGTCGAGCGCCTCGATCGCGCCGACCGCCATGGCGTCGTTGGCGGCGAGCACGCCGTCGATCTGCGCGTTCGACTGCATCAAATTCTCCATCACCTGGAGCGCCTGGAGTCGCTGATAGTTGCCGGGCTGCGAGGCCAGCAGTTTTGCGCCGGCGTTTTCCTTCAGCGCGTCGTTGAAACCGCGGACGCGGTCGACATTGGTCAGCGAGCCCTTGACGCCCTCGATAATGACGATGTTGCCCTTGCCGCCCAACGTCTTGAGCAGGAAGCGCGCGGTCTCGAGGCCGAGGCTGTAATCGTCGGCGCCGACGAAGGAGAGGAACTTGCCGCCGGCGGAGCGGTCGGTGATGTTGATAACGGGGATCTTGGCTTCGTTGATCTTCTCAACCCCCGGCACCATCGCCTTGTAGTCGACCGGCGTGAAGACGATGGCGCTCGGCTTCTTCACCACGACGTCTTCGATCTGGCTGAGCTGTTCTGGGATAGAGTCAGGCTTGGTCGGAATGTACTGCAGCGTCTTCGCGTTCAGGGTCTTCGCCATGTTGTCGGCGCCGACCCGCACCGTCTGGAAGAACGGGTTGGTCTGGTTCTTGGTGAAGACGGCGATGGTCTCGCCGTCGGCGCGAACCTCGGTGGTGAACGCGGCCGCCATCAGCAGCGGCAGCGTCAAATAATACGTCAGGTAACCCAGTTTCTTATTCATGTTGTCTCCATCCCTCATTTTGCTTGTTGGAACTCCAGAACTCATTGCGCGCGGCGGCGGGTCTTCATGTCGAGCCAGACCGCGAGAATGACGATGATGCCGGTGACGAGCGGCTGCCAGTTGGCGCTGACCGACAACAGGTTCATGCCGTTCAGCACCAGCGTCAGGATCAGCGCGCCGATAAAGGTGCCGAAGACTGTGCCGACGCCGCCGAACAGCGAGGTGCCGCCGATCAGCACCGCTGCGATCGCGGGCAGTGTCAGGCTTTCGCCGATGTCGGCCTCGGCCGAATTGAGCCGCGACAGGAAGATGATCGAGGCGAGCCCCGCCATGGTGCCTGATACCGCGTAGACCAGCAGCAGGCGCCGCGCGACCGGAATGCCGGAGAGCCGTGCCGCGACCGGATTGGCGCCGATCGCATAGATCTCCTGACCCCAGATCGTTCGCTGCGCAAACAGCGTTCCGATCCCGAGGAACACCAGCAGCAGGTAGACCGGGATCGGCAGGCCGAACAGATAGCCGCTGCCGATCTGGCGGAAGCCCGCCGGGAAGCCGTGCAGGGTCTCGCCCGCCATGTACCAATAGGTGAGGCCGTTCAGCACCCAGAGCATGCCGTAGGTGGCAATGAAGGAGGGGATGCGCAGCGCCGTGACCATGATTCCGTTGAGGAGCCCAACGATGCCGCCGCAGGCAAGCCCGGTGAGGATGCCGAGCGCGGGCGAGCCGGTCTTGTGGATCACGGTGCCGGCGATGCAGGCCGACAGCGCGACATTGGCGCCGACAGAGAGATCGAGGCCCGCGGTCAGCACCACGAGGGTTAGGCCGGAGGCGATGAAGAAGGTCAGGCTCGCCTGCCTGAGCACGTTGAGGATGTTGCCGAGGCTCAGGAAGGAATCGCTGAGCACCGCCAGCACCGCGCAGATCAGCAGCGCCGCGAGCAGGCGATAGAATACCTGGATCGCGTCCTGCGACAGGAACGAGCGCGGCGGCGCGATGGCGTCTTTGCTGATGTCGGTCATGCGCGGCTCCGCAGGCCATCCAGAAACAGCGCGACGATGACGAGCACGCCAACGCTTGCGACTTGCACCGAGGACGGCATCGAGATCAGGTTCAGCCCGTTGCGTAAGACACCAACCGAGACGACACCGAGCAAGGTGCCGAGAAGCCAGCCATTGCCGCGCTCGAACGAGGTGCCGCCGACCGCAACGGCGGCGATCGCATCGAATTCGAGACCGAGGCCCGCCGTCGGGTGGCCGGAATTCATGCGCGCAGTCATCAGCAGGCCGGCGATGCCGGCCATGGCGCCACCGATCGCGTAGACCGCGATCAGAAGCCGGTTCGGCGAGAGGCCGGCATAGCGCAGCGCCTCCCGGTTGCCGCCGAGTGCGAAGATGTAGGTGCCGAAGCGGGTGTGATAGAGCAGGCCGTGGAACGCCGCATAGGTCACCAGCGCCATCACGATCGGCACCGGAATGCCCGGCAGCGTCGCCGAATAGATGTCGCGCACGCTGTGGGGAATGCCGACCACGCTCTGGCCGTCACTGACGATCAGCGACAGGCCCTGCGCCATGCCGAGGGTGCCGAGCGTCGCGACGAAGGGCGGGATGCCGAGGATGGCGACCAGCCAGCCATTGATCGTGCCAAAGGCCGCGCCGACCAGCAGGCCGGCGCCGAGGCCCAGCAGCATCGAGTGGGTTGCGAGCGAAACGATGGCGACGCCGAGCGAGGTCAGCGTCAGCACCGCGCCCATCGACAGGTCCAGCCCCTCGGTCATGATGATCAGCGTCATCGGCAGCGCGAGCATGGTCAGGATGGTCGACTGCACCAGCACGTTGGAGAGGTTGGCGACGGACAGGAAGCCGGGCGCGATGGCGCCGAACACCGCGATCAGAAGCACCAGCACGATGGCGACGCCGGGAATGCGTTGCAGTGGATTGGACTGTGAAACGACCGCGGCCTCACGCATGATGCATCCCCAGTCGCACGATGTTCTCCTCGGTGAGCTCGCTGCGCGTCAGGTGCCCGGCGATGCGCCCCTCGCGCATCACATAGGCGCGGTCGCAGACATGGCAGATCTCGACCTGCTCGGACGAGATCATCAGCGCCGCCGCGCCTTCCGCGACAAGGCGATCGATCAGGGCAAAGATTTCAGACTTGGCACCGATGTCGATGCCCCGGGTCGGCTCGTCGAAGATGAAGAGCTTTGATCCCGCAGCCAGCCATTTGCCTATCACGACCTTCTGCTGGTTGCCGCCGGAAAGAAGGCCGACGGTCTGGCGTGCGCTTGGCGTCGCGATGCGCAGCTGCCGGATCAAGCCGTCGGAGGTGCGCTGCGCGCCACGCTGGTCGAACAGGCCGCTCGGGAACAGCTTTCGCAGCGCCGATACCACCAGATTGTCACTGACCGACCGCAGCAGCGCGAGGCCCTCGCTCTTGCGGCTCTCCGGGATCAGCGCGATGCCGCGGCGGGCGGCAAGATCCGGTTCGCCCGACATAGCCTTGCCGTCGAAGAAGATCTCGCCTGAGCTCACGGGATCGGCGCCGAAGATGGCGCGCGCGACCTCGCTGCGGCCCGATCCGACCAGGCCGCACAGGCCGACGATCTCGCCTCGGCGCACCTCGATATTGATGTCCGAGATTCCGGTGGAGGCACTCAGCCCCTTGACCTCGAGCAGCAGCTCGCCGGGCTTGTCGGAAAAATTACGCGGATAGGTCATGTCCACGTTGCGACCGACCATCATGCGGACGAGCTGGTCCGGCGTGACGTCGGCAGGGCGAACGCCGTCGATGCGGCGGCCGTCGCGCAGCACCGTGATGCGGTCGCCGAGCGCGAACACCTCGGCCATGCGGTGCGAGATGTAGACGATGGAGACGCCGTCGGCCTTCAGCCGCGCGATCAGTGCGAACAGCAGCTCGGTCTCGCGGTCTGACAGCGCCGCGGTCGGCTCGTCCATCACGAGAATGCGGGCGTTCTGGCTGATCGCTTTCGCGATCTCGACCATCTGCTGCTGCGCCACCCCTAACTTGTCGACAATGGTGGAGGGATTGATCTCAAACCCGATCAGGCCAAGCACGTGCCTGGCGTCGGCGAGGATCTTGCGTCGATCGATCGTGCCGGGAATGCGCCCCCGCGGCTCGCGGCCGAGGAAGATATTCTGGGCGATATCGAGATGGGGGACGAGCGAGAATTCCTGAAAGATCACGGCAATGCCGAGCTTCTGCGCATCCGCGGTCGAGTTGATCGCGACCGGCTCGCCCTTGTAGTAGAACTCGCCGGCATCGGCGCGGTAGGCGCCGCACAGCACCTTCATCAGGCTCGACTTGCCGGCGCCGTTTTCGCCAAGCAACATATGGACTTCCCCGGGGAAGACGGCAAAGGACACGTCGTCGAGTGCCTTGACGCCGGGAAATTCCTTGCTGATGCCGCGCAGCTCCAGCAGCGGGGCAGGTGAGGTGGGTTCAACGGCCAATGCGGCGGTGCTCATGCGCGCGCTCCGCTTGCAAAGATCTTTCCGGGGTTCATCAGCCCATCAGGGTCGAGCGCCTGCTTGATCGACCGCATCACATCGACGGCCTCGCCGAGTTCGTCAGCGAGATAGTCGATCTTGCCGAGCCCGATGCCGTGCTCGCCGGTGCAGGTGCCGTCCATGGCGATGGCGCGGGCGACCATGCCGGCCTGGAGCGCCTTGGCGCCTTCGACTTCCTCCGGCTTTGCCGGGTCGATCAGGATCAGCATGTGGAAATTGCCGTCGCCGACGTGGCCGACGATGGGCGCCGTAAAACCGTGCTCGTCCGCGTCGCGCCGGGTTTCGGTCAGGCATTCCGCCAGCCGCGAGATCGGCACGCAGACATCCGTGATCACGGCACGCGCGCCGGGGCGTAAGCCGAGGCCCGCATAGAGCGTGTTGTCGCGGGCGTGCCAGAGCCGGCTGCGATCCTCCGGCGCTTTCGCCCAGGCAAAACCATGGCCGCCATGGTCGGAGGCAATGGCCTGCGCGGCCTCGGCCTGCTCGGCGACGGAGGTCTCGGAGCCGTGGAATTCGAAGATCAGGGTCGGGGCTTCGCGATAGCCGAGTTTTGCGTAGGCGTTGATACCGCGCATCATGACGTCGTCGAGCAGCTCGATACGCGCCACGGAGATCGCCGACTGGATCACGGAGATTGCGGTGTCGACGGCCTCGTGCAGGGTGTCGAAGCTGCACACCGCGGCCGAGATCGCCTGCGGCACCGGATGCACCTTCAGCGTGATCTCGGTGATGATTCCGAGCGTGCCCTCGGCGCCGACGAACATCCGCGTCAGATCATAGCCGGCGGCCGACTTGCGCGCGCGCCTGGCGGTCCGGATCACGCGGCCGTCGGCGAGCACCACCTCCAGCGCCATGACGTTGTCCTTCATGGTGCCGTAGCGCACCGCCATGGTGCCGGAGGCGCGCGTGGACGTCATGCCGCCGATCGAGGCGTCGGCGCCGGGATCGATCGGAAAGAAAAGTCCGGTGCCGCGCAGTTCCGCATTGAGCTGCTTCCTGGTGATTCCCGGCTGCACCACGACATCCATGTCGCTCTCGTGCACCGTCAGCACCTTGTTCATGCGCGCGAAGTCGAAGCAGACGCCACCCGCGACCGCGGCCGCATTGCCTTCGAGCGAGGTCCCGGCGCCGAACGGCACGATGGGCATACTCGCACCGGCGCACAGCTTGACGATTTCGGCGACTTCCTGCGTGGTTTCAGGGAAGACGACGATGTCGGGCGGCAGGTTGCGATAATGCGACTCGCTCTGCCCATGCTGATCGAGCACGCCACGCGCGACGCTCGCGCGCAGGCCGATCATGTCTGTGAGGCGATCGGCCAATATGCTCGTGCTGACCCGCGCTCCCATCCTTGCTCCCTGTCTGCCCCTGTTGCCGGACTCTTGTCTGGTCCGCCGTCGTTCAGCTTAAGCGGCTCTTGCGCTGCTCGCGACCTGCTTCAGGCCGAAATCATAGTTGAGATGAAAATACTCGCTGTCCACCATGCGACCATCCGGCGCACGGCCGGGCGGGCAGCGCACAAATTCCCGGATCAGGCTGTCCTTGACGCCGAACACCACGTCAGAGTCGAGATATTGGTCGCTGGCGACGAACACATGGGTCACGAGCTGCTCGAAGCCAGGCGCCGAGATCATGAAATGCACATGCGCGGGACGCCAGGGATGGCGGCCCTGGACCTCCAGCATGTCGCCGACCGGGCCGTCATGCGGGATCGGATACGCCGCAGGCTTGATCGACCAGAAATTGAAGCGGCCATTCTGGTCGGTGTGGAAGCGCCCGCGCATCGCGAGATCGCCGATCTTGTCGAGCTGCTGCACGTCGTAATAGCCATCATCGTCGGAATGCCAGACGTCCACGACGGCGCCGGCAAGCGGCCGTCCGTCGACGGTCGAGACCGAACCGGTCACCAGCATCGGATCGCCCTCCATCGGACCGGAGATATCAGCGCCGTTGTTTTTCTCGGGCGAGGCCTGCACGAAGAACGGGCCGAGTACCGTGGTTTCGGTCGCGCCTTCCGGCACCGGATGGTTGATCGCGTCGACCAGCATGGAGACGCCGAGCGCGTCCGACAGCAGGATGAACTCCTGGCGTTTGTCGTCGCACATGTGGCCGGTGCGGGTCAGGAAGTCGATGCCGTATTCCCATTCCTTCTGAGTCGGTCGCACCTCGCGGACGAAGGCATGAAGGTGGCGCACCAGCGCCTCGCTGACCTGCTTGATCCGCGGATCGATCGCGCCTGCGATCCGCTCCAGCACTGCGTCGGTGATCGTGTTCTCGTCGAAGTTACGCATGTGTGCCTCCGCCGATCAGAGTTTGGGTTCGCCAAGCCCGGACAATCGTTCCAGGTGCTTGACGGTCGCGATGAAATCAGTGTCGCCGTCGCCCTGCGCCACCAGCGAGCCATAGGTTTCGCGCACTTGAGCCGCGAGCTGAAGCGGAACGCCGACGGCGTGGCCGGCGCCGAGGATCAAGTCGAGATCCTTGGCCATCTGCTTGCAGGAGAAAGTCGAGTCGAAATCGCGGTTACGCAACGGCGCGGTCTTGTACTTCACCATCGGTGAGGCGACCGCGCTGTCATCGAGAACTTTCAGAATGTCCTGCCAGCCGATGCCGCCCTTGCGCGCCAGCGCCAGGCTCTCCGCCATCATGGCGGCCGACACCGCGATCATCAAATTGACCGCAAGCTTCGCATATCGCGCTTCCTCGCCGGGCCCTAGATAGGTCTGCGCGCGGGTGAAGGCGGCGAACAGCGGCTTTGCGCTTTCGTAGGCGTCCTTCGGGCCCGAGACGAAGCAGCTCAGCGCGCCGGTGTGAACGATGCTGGCGTTGCCCGAGACCGGCGCCCGCAGATAGGCAATGCCGCGCGCCTGCGCGGCGATTGCAACTTCCGTGGAGGCTTCGACGCTCACGGTGCTGGTCTCGATCAATACGGCTGCCGGCGCCATTGCGGCGATGAGGCCGGTCGGGCCGAGCATCGCGCCGCGCAACGCCGTGTCGTCCGGCAGCGACGTAACGGTCGCGGCCTTGCCGCGCACGGCCTCGGCCGGTGAAGCGGCAATCGAGATGCCTTGCGCGCGCGCCTCGTTGAGCCGTGCGTCGCTCCGGTCGAACGCGGTCACGGCGTAACCGGCCTTGGCGACGAGCACCGACATCGGCAGGCCCATCTTGCCGATCCCGATGAAAGCGATGTTCTCTAGCGCGTCTGTCATTGTTGTTGTCCTTGACGCCTTCAGGCGGCGTGTCCCTGTCGTTCGATGTCGTGCACCAGCCGCCGGCCGGATTGCACGAGCAGTTCCTTTTTTGCCTCCAGACCGTCGGCCAGCAGCCGCCCATTCCGCTTCTTCCACACGCCGCCGATCATCACGGCCTCGATATTGGCAAGGCTCGTCTGCATCACGACCGTTGCGACGGGATCGTGCACCGGGACGAGGTTGAGATCGCTGGCATTGATGATGACGAGGTCGGCGAGCTTGCCCGGCGTCAGCGAGCCGATCTGGTTCTCGCGGCCGAGCATGCGCGCTCCTTCCGTCGTGATCCAGCGCAGCGCCTCGCGGACGGGGATCGTGGTCGTCGCTGGAATGGTGCCGTTGACCTTTCGCGACTCGGCGTTGTCGAGCGATCGCTGCGTCGAGAGCGCAACGCGCGCAGCGGAGAAGAGATCGCCGGCGAGCACGGATTCCAGATCGATGCCGATGGTCGGCCGCACCCCGCGCTTGAGCAGCCGTCCGGTAATCGGAAAGCCATGGCCCTGGATCATCTCGTTCTCCGGCGTCACCGAGAAGGACACGCCGAGGTCGACCATCCGGTCCAGCAGATCGTCAGGCAGGTCGTTGCCATGGACGATGTTGATTCCGGCGCCGACGAGGCCGGCCTCGATCAGCTTCTCCCAGCCATCAGGCGTCTTCGCGGGACCGCCGCCCTGATGCATCGATGCGATCAGCTTGAGCTCCCGCGCCATGCGGAAATCGTGCATGGCGACGTCGAGCGTCGAATAATGCGGGCCGAGGATCGCGAGCCCAAGCGTGACGAGGCCGTCGCGGTCGGCGAGGGGCCCCGCCAGCAGCCGCTCGACCTCGCGGCGTGGATGCGGCACCTCCGAGAAGTGCCGCTCGCCCGGTTTCGGCTCGGGCTTTGGCGAACCGTGGAAGAAGGCAGCGCGGATGCCGCTCTCGATCAGGCCGCGCACGGCAGCGTCGGTGTGATCAGGCGTCGGATTGTTGTGGCACCAGTCGACCAGCGTGGTGGTGCCTTGGTTGATCTGGTTCAACGCGCCGACCAAGGTCGCGATATAAATGTCCTCGGGCCGGAAGACCGTTGCGAACCCGGCATGCATGCGGCGGAAATATTCCAGCAGCGTCCAGTTGGCGGCATAGCCGCGCAGCGCCGTCTGCCAGGTGTGCATATGCGCGTTGATCAGGCCGGGGATGACGATGCGCCCGGTGCCGTCCACGATCTCCGTTTCGGCCGCGCTGCTGCCGACGTCGATCGATGGGCGCACGTCGACGATGCGGTTGCGCTCGATCAGCACGTCGCCAGTGCTGAAATCGCCGATCGCATCATCCATGCTGATGATGACCGCGGATTTGATCAGCGTGCGCCGCATGGAATCAAGCCACCGCTTTGACGTCGGCGGGCGGCTCGCCGGCCCAGGCGCGTGCGATCAGGTCGCGGATGGCGTTGCGCTCGAGCGGCCGCGGGTTCCAGTAGGCGTTGGTGACGGCCAGGTCGGCAGCCTTGCCGATGCCGTCTTCGGGCATGCCGATGTCGCGTAGTGCAAGCTTTGCACCTAGCCGCTTTGCGAGATCGTAGAGTCCGCGCGACGCATCGGCAGTACCGATCGCGCGCGAGATGCGTGCCATCGCATCGGGCACGGCCGGCGCGTTGTAGGCCAGCGCATGCGGCAGCACGATGGTGTGGGTTTCGGCATGCGGCAAATCGAAGGTGCCGCCGAGCGTGTGGCAGAGCTTGTGATGAAGCGCCATGCCGACGGTGCCGAGACAGACGCCGCATAGCCACGCGCCATAGAGCGCTTCGGTGCGGGCCTCGCGGTCGTCACTCTTGGCGGCGATGGCGGGCAGGGCACGTGCCAGCGCGCGAATGCCTTCTTCCGCCATCAGCGACGTGACCGGATTGGTGTCGCGCGCATAGAGCGCCTCGACTGCATGTGCGATCGCATTGATGCCCGAGGTCGCAGCCAGGCTCGCCGGCAGCGTCAAAGTGAGATCGACATCGTAGATCACGGTCTCCGGCAGGATGGCGGCGTCGCGTACGGTGGTCTTCAGGCCGTTCTCGGTCTGGCCGACGATCGGCGTCATCTCCGAACCTGCATAGGTTGTGGGAATGCAGAGCTGGTTCACACCCGTGCGCAAGGCGAGCGCCTTGCCGAGGCCCGTGGTCGATCCGCCGCCGAGCGAAACGACGCAGTCGGCCTCGCATGCCTTCATCTCGGCGAGCGCCCGCTCCGTGACCTCGACCGGCGTGTGCATGGTGGCGCCCGGAAAGATGCCGGCATAGAGCGAGCCGAGTGCCGCGCCCAGGCTCTTGCCTTGCGCCTCCTGCTGCGGCGTCGTCAGCACCAGCGCGCGCTTGCCGCCGAGCCGCTCGACCTCGGCTTTGGCCGAGGCCAGCGTTCCGCTGCCGAACACGACGCGGCAGGGCAGGTTTTCAAAGGTGAACGTACCGATCATGCGCCGGTCTCTTTGATGGGATAATCGACCTGGAAGCGCCCGATCCGCAAGTCGCCCAGCGCCTCGCGCACCCGTAAATGTTCCGGGTGGGTGGCGTAGGCCTGGAGCGAAGCGTGGTCGGTGAATTCGGAGAACAGGACGACGTCGCAGGCGTAGTCGACATCGCTGACATCCACGCCGACCTCGATATGGGTGAGGCCGTCGATCCTGCCGCGCAGCCCCTCGAACAGGGTTTTGACCTTGATCCGGGCGGCGGAACGCTCCGCTGGCGTCTCCCCGCGCAGCCGCCACATCACGATGTGCCTGATCGGGCCCGACATTTCCCTGTTTCCTTGCCTGCTATCTTGCTTGTCTTGGCGCCATTTTGACTTGCGGGATGCGGAAATAAAGGCCAATAATCGCAAGTCTCTTTTTCTATTTGCGAAAAAATGGACCGCCTGCTCCAACTCGAAGTGTTTGCCAAGACGGCCGAACTCGGCAGCCTGTCCAAAGCTGCCGAAGCCCTGCGGATGTCGAATGCTGCCGCGAGCCGCCACCTCAGCGCGCTCGAGGAGCGGCTTGCGGTCCGGCTGATCGAGCGCAACACCCGCCGGCTGTGGTTGACGGAGGCGGGGCAGGAACTGCTGGAGCGCTCCAGCCGGGTCTTGAGCGAACTGGCGGAGGCCGAGGACATCGTCAGCGACCGCGCGCTGTCGCCGCAAGGCACACTGCGGGTCACGAGTTCGCTGTCCTTTGCTGTGATCTATCTGGCGCCGATGCTGCCGGCCTTCCGCGCGCGCTATCCGAAGCTCAACATGCAGATCACCACCGCCAATCGGTACTCCGATTTCATCGAGGCCGGAATCGACGTGGCGATCAGGACGCGCGAGCAGGAGCCGGATTCGAACATCATCGTCCGCCGCATCGGCCAGATGCGGCGTGTGCTTGCTGCTGCGCCCTCGTATCTCGCAAGCTGTGGCGAGCCGGAACAGCCCGCCGATCTCGCGCGCCACAACATGCTGGTCTACAATCTCGCCAACGATCCTTATTCGCTGCGGCTGCGCAAGGGCAACGGCGCGCAGACTGTCCGCATCACGCCGACGCTCGACAGCAATGACGGCCAGGTCATCCGCGGCGCCGCACTTGCAGGGCTCGGCATTCTCATCCAGCCGCTCTACATCGTGCAAAGCGATATCGCGGCGGGTCGTCTCGTCCCGGTTCTGATGGACTGGGAGCTGCCGCTGCTGACGATGAACATCGCTTACCAGAACCGTGCCGGACTGCCCGCCAAGATCAGGGTCTTTTCCGACTTTCTGGTCACCCACATCCGCGAGCATTCGCAGCCGGGGATCTGGATCGACGCGGCGAAGTGAGACGAACGCTTTGAGTTTCGACCGCCATGATCCGGCAGTTGATTCGCGGGCCGATCGATCAGTGTGCCGAGTTTGCGCTGGTCCGCGGCGACAAAACGCGCGACGGAAATTTGCTCGTGAAGGCGCGGGTCTTGGGTTGGACACGCGATCCGTCGATCACCTCGAGCCGGCCGCAGCTGTTCAAGGTGTGCAGCTTCCTGCCGGGCCAGGCCAGTCCGGGCCTCAGGGAGTGGCAGACGATCTGCTTGAACGTCGTCGGTGACAGTTCGACGATTTCCGCCAGGGCGAGCGCTGCCCCGTATCCGCCGGCACAATCCTGGACCGGTCGCCACAATCGGTCATTGACGGTAATGAAATTCCCCGCAGGTCGCGTGCTCGCGCGGTCGATCAGGACGGGGTTGCTGGCATGCGGCAACCACGGGCCCATGAGGTGCTCGGCGTAATAGATCGCCAGCGAATCCGAATACCCGCCGGTGCCGTCGCGCCAGGCCCCGAACAGATAGTTCAAGCCGTTGTGCCGCGTGATCGTCGCATCAGCCAGTTCGAAGCCCGAAAGCAGCGTCGCGTGCCGTTCCCATTTGTCCGGAAACCGAACGCATTTATAGATGGCGACGTCCCCATTGGTCGAACTCTCCGGGATCATCCACAACGCGCCATGGTCCTCGATGAGGAACGGATATGAGAGGTGCCAAGGCTCCTCCAGCACGGGGACGACCTCTCCGACGGGGCCGGCGTCGTTGAACTCGATCGCCGACACGATGCCTTTTCCAACCCGGTGGTCGAGATCTTCAAAGAAGACGAATGTTCGCCCCTGCCAGGTGATCGGGAACGGATCGGCGTAGAAGTGGTTTCCGGGATCTGCAAGGACGTTCCAGCCTGGGCCGGAGAGATCTCCGGTCTGCCAGACGTCTGCGCCATCATTGAAGCGCCATCCGACATGCCAATGCGGGGCATAGCAGCACAGGCGATAGATCTCCTTGGCAATCGATACGGCGAGGCCGCGCGCGACGTACGCCGCTGGCGGGCGGCCGTTGCCGGCTCGGGCCGGGCGTGCCAGCTGCGGCACGATGCGCGGTCTTCCCGACAGGATGGCCGCCACCATGGTCAGGGTTCGCGCCATGACCGTTTCTAGGCCGCCGCTCAGACCGGCCGCGATTTCGGCGGAGGGGTGGCCGCGATCGAGGATTGCACCGTCGACCTCGTCCACGATTTCGATCACCGGCAGGTCGCCGGCGAGAATGGCGGCAAGGGCTGCGTTTTCGCCTGCGGCTCCGTTGAACAGCGGACGAAGATACTGCCGGGCGGAGCAGTTCGGATCCCGCGCGGCGCCGGTGAAATCGACGATCATGTCGGCCGTACCGGCGCGAGCCTGCATCCGTTCCGGACTGATCTTCAGCCTGTCGGCGCCGCTGTGTTTGCCCTTGTGCAACACCAAGCGTTCGAGCTCGAACAGCGCGTCGAGACCGGTGGGGCGCGGCTCGGCCGTTGCCGTCCATGCGATCTGAACCGGTACATCCCGGCCGTCGACCGACAGCGTCTCGCGGCCCATCCACCGCCGCGCATGCTCAGTTTCACAACGAAACTCGATGATCATGTCGAGCCAATCCGTTTCAATGCGACCCGGTCAAATGACCTGGCCGAGAATTCGAACGTATTCCTCCACCATGGCATCCACTGAATAGCGCAGCTTCAGGCCTTTGGCGTTTTGTCGCAGTTCGTCGCTCAGTTGTTGGTCCGTCAGCAGCCTGGAGACGGCCGCCGACAGCTTCGTATGATCGGAAGCATCGACGAACAGCGCCGTCGGCTTTCCTTCAACGGACAACACCTCGCGCAAGACCGGAAGATCGGTGACGACCGAGGGAACGCCTGCGTTCGCGGCTTCCACAGCGGCCAGACCGAAGGTCTCTGCCTGGGTCGGAAATACAAACACGTCGAGAGCGGCGAGAAACTCCGCCATCTGCCGCGGGGTGATTTCGCCGAGCAGATGCAGCCTGTCCGAGACATTCAACTCATCCGCCAACTGCGTCAGCCGGGCCTCGTCGGCTCCCTGGCCGGCGAGTGCGAGGTGCCAGGATGGTTGATCCGGCAACAGGCGTATCGCCGCATCGAGCCGCTTGTGCGGGTGCAATCTTGCTGCGCAGCCGAGCAGGACGGCATCCGGCGGCAGATTGAATTTCTGTCGCGCAGCTTGCTTCGACAGGGTGAGGGCCTTGTCGTCGAAGCCGTGCGGGACATGCACCATGCGCGACCGATAAGCCCTCGGGTAGCGCGAATACTCGCGCTGCATGTCCAGCGAGTTGAGCGTGATGCGGTCGAAGAAGCCGAGGCTGCCCATGACGATGTCGGCCGCACGGACCGGCCAGCTCATCGACAGCGCCGATGAAACCTGATTGGCGATAACAGGCGCGCGGCAGACGAGGCGCGCCACGCCGGCGCCGATGACATTGCCGAAGTGCTGAAACGTCAGAACGGCGTCGGGCCTGGTGGCCCTGATATGGCGGCCGAGCGTCCACAGCAGTTGCAGCAGTGCCAGCGGATGTCCCGGCCGGTGCGATGCGCAATAGACCGTATCAGGCGGCTCATCGAACGAATCCGACTTGCGGAAGAAAAACAGATTGGTGACCCGGTAGCCCCGCGCGGTCAGCCCGGCGCCAAGCAGTCGCGAGATCTCCTGCGCACCGGCGTTCTCGGCCTGGGTCTGTACGAGAAGCACGTGCAGCTTTCGTCCGCTGCCCTCGGGCGGCGGGAGTGCTGTCGCAGCCGTCTCGCCGAACTCCTTGTTTGGCTGGTAATGGAGCACGGATCCCGACCCACTGATGAAACGAAATGTTCACCTTCTTGACTCCGTAGCTACCATGCGGGCATCGCGCGGACACCGACTAGCAATAAACGGAGTTAATGCGCGGCCTGTCGGAAGGGCACCGTTCGCGAGAGAATTCCGCTGGGTCCCAACCAAATGAAGCGAGCGCGTTAACCAATTGGTCATGGTCGGATGAGGCGCGGGTAACCGCGGATTAACCATAGATATTTACGTTGGAGGAGGCCACTGAACAGTGTTCGCCAGTTGAATCCGAGTAAAATCCATGACGTTCGGTCGCCGTGCAGACCCGACAAGTTCCGGATCGACCGGTGTCGCCGCGTCGTGGCAGCCTCGGAATGCGTCGAACGGCGAGGCTCGTGAAGCCGCCGCACGCTCTGGCCGTGCGCTCACGGCCGCGGGTGCGCTCTCCTTCTTGCGGGACAACGCTCGCCGCATCCTGACGTTCGCAGTCGCGATCTTCGCCCTTGGCGTCGTCGTTCTCCTGGTGATTCCGGTTCGGTACGCAGCGACCGCGCTGGTCGTGGTCGATCCCCGCGAGCAGCGCGTGACCACCGAGCAGGACGTTCTGCCGGGTATCGGGCAGGACAGCGCCGCGCTGCAAAGCCTGGTCGAAGTGGCGAAGTCCGACGGCTTTCTGAAGCCGCTGATCGAGCAGCTCAAGATTCGCGACGACGAAGACATTTCCGGGGGACACACCGACCCCGCGCGCCTGCTCGAGAGATTCCGTAACCGCCTCGACATTTCCCGTCGCGGGCTGACCTATGTCATCGCCATCCGCTTCACCTCGAGCCGGCCGGAGCGGGCGGCCTACTACGCCAATGCGATCGCCGAGGCGTTCGTCGCCAGCCAGGGCCGCAGCCGCACCGATGCGACCGACGAGGCCGCCGACTGGCTCAGTGGCCGGCTCAAATCATTGAACGAACGGTTGAAGACGTCAGAGGACGCCGTAGCCACGTTCAAGCTCGAGCACAGGATCGTCAACGCGGGCAAGGATTCCACCACCCAGCAATTGCGGGTTACCGAACTGTCGCAGCAGGTTGCCGCTGCGCGCGCCCGGACCGAAGAGGCGAAGGCCCGCTACGAGCAGGCGCAGCGCGACGTGAAGGCGAATGTCGAGAGCCCCGTCAAGCAGGATCTCCTGAGCGCTCTGCGCGCACAGCGGTCGGCGCTCAATGACCAGATTGCGCAGAAGCGGGCGGTGTTCGGCGATCGCCATCCCGACCTCGTCATGTCGTACAGCCAGTTGACCGATCTGAACAGGCAGATCGAGGTCGAGCGGACCAAGGGCGTCGACACCGCAAAATCGGAATACGAGGCCCAGCGTGAGCAGCAGAAGGCGCTGGAAGGCCAGATGAAGGCGGCGGAATCGCAGCTTCTGGTCGACGGTCAGGCTCTGGTCCGGCTCCAGGAGCTGCAGCGCGACGCCGAGGCCAACAGAAACATCTACGAGCAGTTCCTCTCGCGCTCCAAGACGACGAACGAGCAGCGCCTCTTGCAGAGCTCTCAGACCAAGATTGCATCGTCCGCCATTCCGCCGCTGCGCTCGACCCTGCCACCGCTGTCTTTGCTGCTCGCCGCTCTCGCGATCGGTTCGCTGCTGACATCGACGGCGGTCGTCGCCGCCACGGGACGCGGATCGGACAAATCCGCTCCTGATATCCGCGACCCCGAACCGGCTCCGCGCCAGCCCGCGACCTGGTCACGTCCGCCCGTGTGGGCCCGCATTCCCGACCTGACGCCCGGCGAAGTCCCCAGAAACATCTGGCAAGGGCCGGTGTCCGCGACCACCGAACTCGATCTCAGTCCCCATCTGCGTCCGTTGCTGGAGCGGCTGGAGAAGGTGCCGGGACCTCATGGCAAGGTCGTCTTCGTGATGTCGGTCGGCAAGCGGGCCGGCGGCAACACCGTCGCGCGGTCGCTGAACCGATGGGCCGTGAACACGGGGAAGCTGAGCGTCCTGATCCGGGTCGAGCCGGACCTCGGCGGTGCCGGGGCTGGCCTCGCCAACGGCCACGCCGACGGCATGACCACCGCGGACTTTCGCAGCGTCGACGAGCTCCTGGGCGCCGGCAAGAAGCCCGAGCCACAGCCCGCGGACGATATTCGTTCGGAGTTCGATCTGATCGTCGTCCACGCCACCTCTCTGGCCTTGCAGCCGGAGGCGGCGGCGCTGGCGGCTCACGCCGATCTTGTCGTCCTGGTCGCTCGCGAAGACGCGGTCGATTCAGCCGCAATGCGCAGGGCTATTGCTGCGCTCTCCCGGTTTGTCGGTGTGCCGACCGGCGTCGTCGTCAACCGTGTGCCGACGGACTCGTCGGCGTCCCGTCGCGGCGAAGTGCTGGGGCTGGCCGGTTGACGCCACGCGGCAACTGATTGCCGAGCCATGCAATGCCCTGACTGAGAAGACGTCTATTCGCCGGGTTCCGCGCCGCGGACCGCGTAGGCGCCGCGCTTCGATGCCGAGAAGCGCAAAAGTCCCAGAACCGAAGGATCGACCCCGGTTCGCCGCCGACAGAGGATGTTGAGGGCGATGGTCGCGAGCGCCAGCGACACAGTGGCCGAGATCGCTGCGCCAAGAACGCCGAGCCAGGGAATGAGGACGAGAAATCCGATCAGCCGCAACGCCACGTTGGCGGCAACGACAGGGACATACTCGCGCTCGTGGCCGGTCAGCTGCAAGATCGCCGCAGATGGACCGCCCGCTGCCTGGAAGGCCGTCCCGATCGCGAGCACGATCAGGACCCAGTGCTGCGCGGCAAAATGCGGCCCGAACAGGTTGAGAAGATGGGGACCGCCAACCCAAATCAGGAGAAGTCCGCTGACCACGCACAGCGCGGTCACTTCCGCCATGAGCCGCAAGGTTCGCTCGAATTCCTCGTGGTTCTTGCTGAAGTACAGTGACGGGAGCCGCCGCGCGCCAAAACTGTACAATGCGGCGGACAGCATGGCGAACATGTTGGCCAGGCGCGAAGCGGCGAAATAAATTCCGGCGGTTGCCGGGTCCAGCATCCAGTAGACCAGAATGACGTCGAAATACTGGTTCGCTGCTTCCAGGATGGACGCAACCCAGAAATGGAGCGCGCTCGATCTCCAGCGCGACGTCTCGGAGCGCACCGCCGTGCCGCGGAAATCCGGCAGAACTCGCGCAATCGCGATGGTCTGCGCGACCAACCCGACCGACATGGCAATCGTCATCACGGCGATCAATTCGGCGGGATCGAGCTGCCGATGGCCGGACATGATTGCGAGCAGAAACAGCACGACGCTGACGCGCCAGAAGAACTCCCTGTTTCCTTCTCCCATGAGAATGCTGACCAGCGAGCGAGCGATCTGGCTGCCAAGCATTAGTCCTGCATTCACAGCGATGTAGGCCGACACCGCGATGATCAGCAGCCACGAATCGCCTCTGATGTTCGCGCCGATCGCGGTTGCGCCGATCGCAATCAGCATTGCGACGGAGGAAATCCTGAAGCTCGATAGCAGAACGCCTTTGGTGAGATCGGGCTGATTTCCCACCCGATACTCGTTCAGAAATCGCACCAGCAGCGATTCCTGGCCGACCAGCCCGACGACGGCCGCCATCTGGGCCACCGAAAGCCAGGTCGCAAAGATACCGAACCCATCGGGCGACATCGTTCGTGCCGCCAGCGAGAACAACGCAAACGCAAGCGCACCGCTACCAACCTTGAGGAGGATGGTTCCGGCAACACCGCGCGTCACGTCGCGCCGCATGAACTGGACGATGGAATCGATCATGGGAATTTAAGGGGTAACTCCCCCTGGAGAGACATTTTCCGATACAGTCGACAGCCTAGCATGCCGAAAAACCGCGAGTGTTAATAGGCGGCCTCGATGCGCGTGCCGGCCGCGGCGATGTCGTGGCTATGCCAGTTGCTTCACTATGGAACATCGCTGATCCCACTGTCCCAGATCAAGCAAAGCCCGGCCCGATCGCGTGGCGGCATAGCGCCGCATCGACGGTCAATGAAGTCGAGATGAGCCGTTTGAACGCGGACTGGCTCGCCCGGAATGGCCGCCGAGTTGCCGGAGACCGAAGTTTGCAGGGCATCCTCAGCAAGGCGCGTGCCGGATATCGTCAAGCCGAGCAGCCCTCTGCTTCATTAACCGAGATATCGAGAAATGATCGCGTTTGGTCCTGTGATGCGACATCAGGCGAGAGAATTGCACGTGCAACCATCGTTGACCGTGGGAGCCTGGACCATGACGCTGGATAGCAAGTTGACCGAGCCGAGCGCTGGATCTGCGACCGCGACGATCGTCGCCGACATCGCGATCGTCGGCGGCGGCCTGGCGGGATCGCTTGCGGCAGCGGTGCTCGCGCGGGCAGGGCATCGTGTCGCTCTCGTCGACAAGCGCGCGGTCTATCCGGACGAGTTTCGGGTCGAGAAAATCGGCGGCCATCAGCTGGTCATGTTGCGCAAGCTGGGTTTCCTCGATGCGCTCGACCGCGTGGCCTGCCGATATGATCAGGTGCTCAATATCAGGGAAGGCAAGGTGGTCGATGTCAGCGTCGGCCAAGCTTACGGGCTTCCCTACGCCGATCTCGTTGCCATGGCGCGCAGCCAACTGCCTGATCCGTCCAGCCTGATCGTCGACGAAGTCACTGCAGTCAATTGTAGCGACGATATCCAGCATATCGAGCTCGCTTCCGGAAGGCGCCTCGACGCGCGTCTCGTCGTTCTGGCTACGGGCATGGCGGGCGTTCTCGGCTACAAGCTCGGCATCAAGCGGCGCGTGCTGGCCGAGCGCCATTCGGTTTCGTTCGGCTTCACGATCGCCCGCCGGGACGATGCGCCGTTCGATTTCGATGCGCTGACCTGTTACGGCGAGCGCACGGCGGACGGCATCGATTATCTCAGCCTGTTTCCCGTGCGTGCCGGTATGCGCGCAAACCTTTTCATGTTCCGCGACCCGGCCGATCCGATCATGCGCGAGCTACGCCGCGAACCGGAAGCGACGGTTTTGCGCCTGCTGCCGGGATTGCGGCCTTACCTTGGCGATTTCCATGTGACCGACAGGGTGCAGAATTGGGTGATGGACCTGTCCGTCGTGGAAGGACATCTCCAGCCCGGCGTCGTGCTCATCGGCGATGCGTTCCAGACCAATTGCCCCGCCGCCGGCACGGGCGTTGCCCGGCTGCTGGTGGACGTCGATCGCCTGTGCACCGAATATGCGCCGCGTTGGCTCAAGACGGGGGGCATGAGCAAGGAGAAGATTTCGGAGTTCTATTCCGATCCCGACAAAGTCGCGGCGGACCAGCAGTCACTGAAGATGGCGCGCTTCCGCCAGGCCCTGACGTCCCGCAACGATATCGGTTGGGACGTGCGGCGGCGGCTGCACTTCCTGCGCCGCAGTATCACCCACCGGGTCGATCAAATGCGGCCGGGCTGGCTCGCGCATGTTCGAAGCGCGCTACGCGCCTGAGAGCCGCACCCTGTCGGCGCCTCGCGCTGGTCAGCGCGTGGGCGTCGAGGTGCGGGTCGGCAGGAGCCTGAACTCCGACATTCGCTTGGCGGCGAGTTTCAGCCAGGGCGCTTGTTTCAGGGCGAACAAGGATATGGCGCCCACGGTGCTGCCCGCCTGTGTGACCGCCCACATCGGCGAAGGCTGCGCGCCGAACAGTTTCTTGTAGGGTTCGTCACCGATGGTGAAATCGAGCATCCGATCCCCGCGCTCGATGCAATCCCTCGCCACCTGCTCGAACATCAACGCGCCCAAGGACTGGCTCTTGTATCCGGCAATGTCGAAGGCGCTCATGATGACAAGGAAGCTGCCTTGATGGCAGAGTCCGAGCACGGCGGCGATCACGTCGCCGTCCATCTTCATGGCATAAAGCCGGACAAAGGAGCCGAGACCGCGGAGCGCCATTTCGGAATAGAAGCCGTAATATTCCGGGCGCTGGAGCAGGTCTCCGTCGCCTTGTGCCTGAAAGCGCGGACCGCGCAATTTTCTCATCACGTCCAGCGCCTCGATCACGGAGGCGCCGTCGTTGCAGCATGAAAAACTCAAGTCGCCCTTCTTCTGGAGCTGCCTGGACTTTTTTGCGAGCTCCTTCTGATAGGAGCGATCCATCGCACTGGCGCGCCATTGCTCGAACGGCGCGACCAGAACGCTCGCGTAGGCATTGGAGTCCATCGCGACGCGGCGGGGCGTAGCCAGGAGGTTCTCGATCGGAAGCCGTCCGTCTGGCAGCTTGGCCATTCGCAGCAGATCGAACGGGCGGACGAGGCAGCGGATTTCTGCGCAGGCACTCTCGTCCTTGAGCAGCTCGGAAAATACCTGCGGGCTGCACACCGGCGCCAGATAGTCGGAGACGCGGAGGTCGGCGAATTCGACGGTCCGTATCGGGCCGCGACGGACCCGCAGCAAGGGCAGCACCATCGCAAGGGTGCCCGTCGGGCGGTGGCGGACCGCGACAACCAGGGGAGTTGCGCCTGCATGAGACGTGAGCCTGGTGTAGAGGGTATCCAGCCAGAGCGGATGCTGGAACGCGGTGGCGGCCGAGTTTTCAAACAGCTTCGCATAGTCCGGAGACAGGAAGTCGAATCCCTGCTCGATGGCGATGTCGAACGTGTTGCTAGGTCTGTTCATGCGCAGCCAGGGAAAACCAGATAGCTCGGGACGATCGAGCCGGATCTGTGCTTTATAGCAGGGTCGTTACGGGTGAGACACCGGCGGCGTGTGATTTGCATTAATGCTTCGAGCAACGTTCGTATCGTTACCAAATCCTTAAATTTCGCGCCCGAGCGGCCTCGTGGCGCGGAGATCGACCTGCGCTAGCAAATAATTAACCGCGCTTAAGGAAGGTCGTTTCATGGCCAGCCTGTACACCGAGGTGGATTCCGGGGCATCCGGGAGCGCGATCTGGAAGACGCGCAGCGTTGGCGCTGAGAGGATTGCCAGGGCGGCGATCAGCTGTTCGATCACCGTCAACGTGGTCGCATCGATGGGCATCTTCAACGCCGGGCTGCTGCCGGCGGAGCTGAGCTTTCTGCAGCAGGCCATAGCCATCCTGATGTGGGGTGTCCTGATCTACGCTAGTGCATTCGTGCAGCCGCGTCTGCGGTTACAGGTCAATCCCGATCTGGTGGCGCTGGTCGCATTCTACGGCTTCGCCGTTGTCTCGGTGTTCTGGTCCAGCCTGAACGTCGCAGCGATCATGAAGAGCGCTGCGCTTGCGATGACGACGTT
The DNA here is from genome assembly GCF_054056815.1 of Bradyrhizobium sp. LB13.1. Lineage (NCBI taxonomy): Bacteria > Pseudomonadati > Pseudomonadota > Alphaproteobacteria > Hyphomicrobiales > Nitrobacteraceae > Bradyrhizobium > Bradyrhizobium sp. LB13.1. The sequence goes on from NZ_JBSRYQ010000001.1 coordinate 3,374,894, forward strand.
CGGCGCATTCTGTCTCGTCACGCGCGCGTCGATCTGGACGAGGTCGTGAGGACCACGGCCAATGGGCTTTTTATACTGGTCGCCGCATCGGCTTTCTGCGCGATCGCCGTGCCCGACATCGGGGTCGACCACAGCTGGATGCACAATGGTCAATGGCAGGGCGTCTACGAATCCAAGCAGACACTTGGCTTCGTGGGTGCCTATCTGATGTTCCTTGCCTGCTATCGGAAGATGACGGGGCAGGGGTGGCTGGCCTTCCTCGTTGTATTCTTGCTGGCGTCAACAAGCGTCCTCGCGTCGGAATCGCGCGGCGCCGGTGCTGTCGCCCTGGCTGCTTGCGCAATGCTCGTGACCTCAATGTGGTCGGTCGGCTGCATGAGGCTCTATGCGGTCCTGCCATTCGTCATGTGCACTCTGGCCGGATTCCTGATCCTGTATTTTTATGCGACGGGATATGACGCCATTCATATCGGCGACGCGAGTGTCGATTTTACCGAGCGGACCTTCATCTGGCACTACGCGATAAGCCATTTTGACGATGCGCCGTTGCTTGGCTTCGGCATCAACGGCTTTTGGACGATCCCGTCGATCTACGATTATTTCGAACAGAACCACGGCTGGGTGCTCGACAATTATCACAGCGGCTACATCGCGATCCTGATGGAAACGGGATTTTTGGGGTACACGCTGTTTGCCGCGAGCGTCCTGCTGTTCTCGCACAAGATCCTCCATCTGATTTCCGCACGCACGATCGACCGATCGCACTGTGCTCTCATCATCGGATTCGTCGTCCTCAGCTTTCAGACCAATTTCACGGAGACGACATTCCTTCGCTCGACGATGTTCACATCGGTGCTCCTGGTGGGGTTTTTCTTCGCGACGTGCAGACCGGTGCGATCGACGGAATTGTAGTCTTTACCAATGGATGCAGGATGACCGCCGTACGCGCTCGTTGGCCGAGAAGCTTCAATCTTGCAGCAACGGCATTTTTCTTTGCTTCGCTGTTGTCCCACGCCCATGGGGCCGAGCAGTCCGCCTCCCGCGATATGCCAAAACTGGGTCGCGGCATCAACATTCTCGGCTACGATGGAATCTGGGAAGGTGGCCAAAACGCGCCATTTCGCCTGAACAGTTTGACCGCAATCAAGAAGGCCGGGTTCTCGCACGTCAGGATCAATTTCTTCGGCTTCAAGTTCATGGGCCCGGGGAACGTCCTGGACGAGATCGTCCTGAGGCGGCTCGACGCCGTCATCGAGGACGTTCTTGCAAGGAAACTCGTTCCCATCCTCGATGAGCACGATACTCACCTTTGCCAACGCGACGTTTCCGAATGCGGCGATAAGCTCAGGGCGTTCTGGCGGCAGATCGCCGAGCGCTATGCCGGCAAATATCCGGCGCTCGTCTTCGAGGTCTTGAATGAGCCTGGTGGAGAAATGACGTCCGCCAGCTGGAATTCGCTCCTCAACGAATGTCTCGGCATCATCCGCCGCACCAATCCCGAACGGCCGGTCATTGCCGCCGTCCTCAACACGGATGAGATCCCGGTCGACGAACTGGCTCTGCCGGCCGACGACAGGCACCTCATCGTCACGTTTCATTATTACGCGCCGATACGGTTCACCCATCAGGGCGCGCCCTGGTCTCCGACGTTTTCGCGGATCGGGCCTCTGGATTGGGGCAGCCCGGACGACGAAGCGAAGGCGGCCGCCGATTTCAAGAAAATGAGCGTATGGGCGGAGAAAGAGAAGCGCCCGGTCTATGTCGGTGAGTTCGGAGTGTACGAGCGTGCGCCATCCGACAGTCGCCAGCGCTATTTGTCGTTCGTGGCGAGAAGCGCCGATAGGCTCGGCTGGGCATGGGCCTATTGGCAATTCGATCACGACTTCGCGGCCTTCGACAGCGCACGTCAGGCCTGGAAGCCGGGCATCCTGCGCGCCCTGATGCCGCCAACGCGTTGAAATTGCGCGCCCGATTCTTCTGCACGGTTTGCTGCACCTCCGAGCTTGCCGCAAATATCAGCCAGATCGCGATTGCCTTCAGGCGACAGTGAGAAAGTCAGCTCGGCGAGGTGGGGTTGCGTCAAGCGGAACCAATTCACCTCACGGAACGATTGTCGCGCTGAGACCTGTCGGGCAAAACACTCAGCACCCCGTCAACCCCTCCCCGCAAAAATATTCCACTTTACCGAAATTCGGAAATGGCGTATGTGTCGCCCATCCCGGCTCACCCTTGAGGGGCGACCATGTGTCGTGATGGTCGTAGAGCCGGGCTTGCGGTGGACGCGACAGCGTCGGGCCCGAAAGTGCGGGCAGGGCGGATTGCTCTCCGTGAGCCCGAGGCTTCGTGCCGACGAGCGGCGCTGTCAGGTTCGTCTCGTCATCAGGTCGGCGGCAACGTGCACAACGTCGTCGAAACCGGTGGCGACAAGCGAGCCGTGCGTACGGCAAAACCGTGTGGTCCTGGCCGTCGTTGCTACGGTCAAGCCTTGGCGGAGGCGGCATTCGCGTCAACCGGCGCGGTGTCCGCGACTTTCGTGAAGGCGAGGGAGGCCAACAGGAACTCGGCTCCCGGGAGAGCACGGCATACGCCGTAAAGCCACTGCGCAGGGAAGGCCGAGTGATTTGGCTACACCTGTATGCTGCTGTGCGGTTTCCTTGCGCTACACTTTCGCGCAGCGGACCGCGGGTGCCAGCCGGCACCCGGCCTTCCCTGCGCCCTCCTGGACAAGAGGGTGGAGAACCGCGGTCAATCTCGGGCGCCATGCGTCGCGAGAGCGCGGCCGTGCGTCCGAAGCGTGCGCAGACGCTCGGGCACCGATGTCTTGTCCCTAACGCTAGGGACAGACACGTTCCTCCGGTCCGCTTACGGTGGTCCGCCCGGTTGCTCAGGACCGCAGGAGCAAGCGCGTATGTCGGACGAAAGCGGACGAGGAGGAAACAGGACATGAAGATCGGTTTCGCGCGAGCTTCGATTCTTGTGGCATGCGTCCTTTATGGAAATACGGCGAACGCGGAGATTAAAATTGGAGTTGTGATCTCGGCAAGCGGCCCGGGATCCGCGCTGGGGCAGCCGCAGCTCAAGACGGTTGCAGCTCTTCCGAAAGAGATCGCTGGAGAGAAGGTCACCTATATCACCCTGGACGACGAATCAGATTCGACCAAAGGGGTTCAGAACGCACGCCGCCTCGTGATCCAGGACAAGGTCGACGTGCTGGTCGGCTCCTCGCTGACCCCGGTGACCATGCCGATGCTGGATATCGCGCTCGAATCGAAGACGCCGCTGCTGTCGCTCGCCGCCGCTACCGCGATAGTTCAACCGATGGACGAGAAGCGCGCCTGGGCCTTCAAGGTCGTTCCCAATGATGACCTCATGGCGGCCGCCATCCTCAGGCATATCGCGAAATCGGGCGTGAAGACGCTCGGCTATATCGGCGTTTCGGATGGGTACGGCGAAGGCTACTACAAGGAGGTGAGCCGCCTCGCGCCCGCTCTGGGTCTGACCGTGACCACACATGAGGTCTATGCGCGCGCAGACACGAGCGTCACCGGTCAGGCGCTCAAGGTGATGTCGACCAATCCCGATGCCGTCTTCATTGCTTCCGCAGGAACTCCGGCGGTCTTGCCGCAGCAGGCGCTCCGCGAGCGCGGATACGCTGGGAAGATATTTCAAACACACGGCGTGGCCAGTGAGGAGTTCATCAAGCTCGGGGGCGCGAACGTCGAAGGTGCCGTATTTGCAGGCGAGGCCTTTACCATTGCCGCCGATCTTCCCACAGGAGATCCGTTCCGTCGCTCGACGGAGGAATTCGTGACCGCGTATGAAGCGGCGAACGGGCAAAAGCCCAACATGTTCGCTGCCCACCTTTGGGATGTCGTCGCGCTGATTGGGAGAGCTGCACCGGATGCGCTGAAGACGGCAAAGCCCGGCACAACCGAATTTCGCGCGGCTCTGCGGGACGCGCTCGAGCGCGGGCAGAACATCTATCTCAACAATGGGCTGTCGAACATGAGCAAGGCCGATCACAACGGCTACGACGAACGCTCCGCCTTTCTGATCAAGGTGGAAGGCGGGAAATTCCGCCTGGCAAAGTAGCGGCGCCCGGACGGAATCTTCGCCGGATTATTGCGGCTCGATTTCCGGCGGCCTTGATGATCTTTCGCCATTTGGCGGTCGCACTCATGAACATCAGCCCTGATCAGGAGCGTATCCGCATCGATATTTTCATGCGCGACAATCTGCCCTGACTTAGAGTTCGCTTGCGGAGTGCATCAGAACCTCGCGGCCATTGCGGCCAGGCGTTGATGGGCTCGTTCGCGGGAAGCCTCGATGGGCTGTAGCGGTCCGATGGTTGGCCCGATCGGTACGAAACGGACATTGCTAATCCCGACAAAACGCAAAATTTCGCGCAGGTACGGCGTTGCCATGTCAATGCGACCGCGGTTCATTCCGGTGGCGAAATCGCTGCCACTGGCGATGATGACGATGGTCGGCCGGTCCTTCAGCAACGGGACATATCCCAGGGATGGGTCGAACCGGAAGGTGAGCCCGGGCTGGACGATAACGTCGAACCATTGCTTGAGCTTATAGGGAATGCTGAAGTTCCACATGGGAGTCGAGATCAGCACCCGATCGGCAAGCGCCAAGCGGAGCGCCACACGCTCGGCCTCCGCAAAGCTGTCCCGCTGCGCGTCGTTGAAGGCTTCCGCCTTCATCCGTGCGTATTTGGCCTCGACGATAGGGCCTGAAAATTCCGGCAGCCGCTCCCGCCAGATATCCATGACATCCACGTCCCAATCGGGCCGGACCCGGCGAAAGCCGTCAAGGAAGACGTGTGCGCTGGCGCTCGACCAGGAGTCGCTGCGGGGCGAGCAGGACAGGTGCAGGAGCTTTGCCACCGCTCATCCCAGCGCTTTGATGACTGCATCGGCCTTGGTCACGACGGCAACGTTTTGCATGGCGAAGTTGATCGATGCAGCGTGCCAGTCGGCGTTCATGGTGGAGCAGCAATCCTCAGGAACTACCATGAAGTAACCCTTGTCGGCACCGGTCCGTGCCGTGTGCTCGACCGACATGTTGGTCCAGGCGCCGGTGTTGATGATCATGTCGCGGCCGGTGGCTTTCAGGATCGTTTCGAGCCGCGTGCCCTCCCAGGCGCTCATTCGCACCTTCTCGACCACGAAATCGCCGGGCCGTGGCTCGAGACCTGACACCGGCGCGGCCCCCCAGCTTCCGCGCACCATCGCCTTGCTGTCGACGAGACCCTCGAACAGCGGCGCATTCAGCGTCACGCCGGGCGCGCCGGCTTCGACCACGAACCAGACATGGATGATAGCGACGCCGCGGGCCCGCGCAGCTTCCGCAAGACGCCGGACGTTTTCGACGACTTGCTGCTGCTTCGCGTGACCTGGTGCGCCGGAATCGGCGAATGCGCCGCCGTCCATGATGACGTCGTTCTGGAGATCCTGGATGATCATGGCACAGCGTCGCGGGTCGAGCTGCATCTCGCTGTCGGCCACGATCGGCGCTGCTGGCGCGGTGCCAGTGCCTGTACCGCTGCCACTCCGCCGTCCGCTCATATAGGGCTCATGACGTGGGCCGACCTTGGTCGGGATCGCGTAGACCGAATGCGTCGAAGTCAGATAGAGGGTGCGGAAATCCGGCCCGCCCCAGGCGAGGTTGGCGGCCAGTTCAGGCACGCGGAGTTTGCCGAGCAGCTCGCTCCGCGGCGAATAGACCCAGACCCCGCCGGGTGCAGTGACCCAGACATTGCCGTGCTGGTCGCACTTCATGCCGTCGGGCAAGCCGGGCTCGAGCTCGGAGCGGATGCCGCTCGCGAACACACGCGCACCCGACAGCGAGCCGTCGCCGTTGACGTCGAATACGCGGATCAGTGCCTGCACGGTGTCGTTGACATAGAGCAGTTTCTCGTCGGGCGAGAAGCACAGCCCGTTCGGCTGGTCGAATAGATTGCGGTCAACTAGCAGCTTCGGGTCGGCGCCGGGCACGACACGATAAACGCCCTGGAAGCCGAGCTGCCTCGGCCGCTCGACGCCATAGACCGGCATGCGGCCATACCAGGGATCAGAGAAATAGATCGCGCCGGAGGAGTGCACGCAGACGTCGTTGGGGCTGTTGAGCTCCTGTCCCCCAAAGTGCGAGGCCAGCACCTCGCGCCGTCCGTCCGGCCGCTCGCGGATCAACGACGATGTCGCGTGCTCGCAAACGATCAAATTGAGCTCGGCGTCATAGGTCATGCCGTTGCATTTGTTCGACGGCCGTTTGACTTCGGCGACGCCGCGCCGCGCATCCCAGCGCCGGCGCACGTCCCCCGGCATGTCCGAGAACAGCAGATAATGATCGACCGGATGCCAGATCGGTCCCTCCGTGAAGTCAAAACCGGTGCCGACCTGCGCGACCGGCGCGTAGGGGTCGATCAGGGTCTCGAATTCGGAGCGCAAGGTGACGTGCGTCATCGTCCATCCCCTGGTGTCTAGGCCGGAAACCAGTTGCGCTGGGGCACAGATTGCACGATCGGTCCGGGGACCTGGTCGTGTAGCCGGCCGACGACGTTGCCGCCTTCGATCTTGGCGGGACGGTCGTGGACCGGCAGGAGATAGCGCGAATTGCTGAGCAGCTTTTTGATGGCGGCCTTCTCGGCGCGCTTGGTGGTGCCGTGATTGCCCGTGGTGCGCGGCTCCCAGTCGTGGATCTCGTTGAAAGGCGTCACGATCTGGTCGTTGAAGTCATAGATGACGTCGCCGCAGATGGTAGCAATGCCGTCGGCGGTCTCGACGATGATGTTCATCGAGCCCTCGGTGTGCGCATTCGCTGCGTCGCAGTAGACGCCCGGCATCAGCTCGATGGGACCCGTGATCTCGAGGTCGAGAAAGCGCAGCGCGCTCTTGGTGTGCAGACGGTCGATCAGATGCTTGATGTCCGGCGCCGGATATTGCGGATGCATCAGGCCGGACACGGAATACTCGAGCTCGCGGCGGTTGACGACGACGGTCGTGTTCATCGGGAACAGATCGTCCTTGCCGGCGTGGTCGATATGCAGATGGGTGTGGCAGACGAAGCGCACATCGCCCATGCGCACGCCGTGCCGCGCAAGCTGGTTCTCGATCATGTGCTCGTGATACTGCAGGCCGCGCATCCCCAGCGTTTCCATGATCTGGTTGGAGCGGTAACCCGTATCTACCACGACCGGATATTTGCCGCCGAGGATCAGGAAGCCGAGGGTGAGGACACGGCGGGTGCGGCCGCAGTCGTGGCCGAGAACCAGAAAGCTCGATTCCAGCTCGATATCACCATAGTCCAGGATCTTGATTTCCAGCGGCATTCTGTCCCTCCCTGTGTCCGTTCTCGTTCGTTTCCTCGGCGCTCAGAGCCGATAGACGCGCATGGCGGTTGTCTTGAAAATGGCTTCGCGCTGATCATCTCGCAGCGGCGCTGCGGCGGCACGGAACGCATCGATCAGCTCGCGATAGCTGGTCCACAATTTCTCGATTGGAAAATTAGAGCCGAACAAGCAGCGTTCGGCGCCGAAGATCGCAATCGTGTCGGTCAGGACGGATGCGATATGTGCGGGGTCGTTGCGGTGGATGAAGGTTCCGAGCCCCGACAGTTTCGACACGACGTTCGGGCAGGCGGCGAGGCGGGCCATCCCGGCGCGCCACGCCGCGCGACCTGAGGGTGAAAGGTTCTCCAGCATGCCGGCGTGCTGGAGGATAAAGGTCACTTTGGGACAGGTTTCCGCAAGGTGTGCGGCGTCCGGCATCTGCGGCGTGAACACCTGGAGGTCAAAACTCAAGCTATAGTCCGCAAGGCGGGCGATGTTGCGCCGGATCACGGGATCGGTGCAGAGATCGGGGCGGGCCGCAAAGCGATAAAGCGGGTTCTCGTGCCAATGAAGTTGCATGCGGACGCCGCGTACGAGGGAATAGCGCTTCAGGCGGTCGAGTTGCGGACGCACGTCGTCCACTGAGAAATCGGCGTAAGCCACGATGGCATGCGGCCAGCCGTGCTCCTCGGCGGTCTGCTGCACCCAAGCGGCCTCGTCCTCGAAGCGGTCATTGGACCAGTTGGTCTGGACATAGACCGAGCGGGTGACGCCGCTGCCTTTGAGGTCGCCGAGATATTCCTCGATCGGGTAATCGCGTCGAATCGGCTCGTATGGACCGAAGATGCGCGGCTGCATCGAACCGACCAGCCAGGGCAGGTCGGCCTGGCGCCAGATATGATGGTGCCCATCGACGATGTCGGTCACGCAACTCTCCTTTGTCCCAGCGCCAGCACATGCGCGACGATCGACGCGCTTGATCCGCCGTCGACGAGGTCGTCGACGAACCGTTCGATTGCGACCAGCGCTTCGGTCTGCGGACGAAAGCCGGGACCAGCCGCGAGCGGCGTCAGCCAGCTCACGCGCCACGCACGGCGCGACAGTTTCGCTACCGCATCGCGCAGCGCATCGGGTTCGCCCCGCTCCAGACCGTCGGAAACGATGATCACGGCGGCGCCGCGCGCATATCCGCCGAAGCGGGGTATGGCGAGAAAGGCCTGAAGCGCGTCGCCGATTCGGGTGCCGCCGTCCCAGTCGCTGACCAGATAGGCTGCGGCGTTGAGCGCCTGCTCGCGGCGCCTGAGACGTAACGGGCGGGTGATACGGGTCAGCCGCGTGCCGAAGGTGAAGACCTCGACATTGGGCGCCGCCTGCACCAGCGTGTGCGCGAGCTTCATGTTCTCTTCGGTGCGGGTCTTCATCGAGCCGGAGACGTCGATCAGGAGCAGCAGCTTGCGTGGGCGCTGCCGACGCTTCAAACGCCCCAGCCGAAGGATTTCGCCGTCGCTGCGTACAGAGTCACGCAGGGTGCGGCGCAAATCGGCGTAGGGCCCCCGTCGGGCCCGCATGCGGCGATGGCCGCGCCGCTTCGGCAGGCGCCTGGGCGCCTCACGGGACAGCCGGCGCAGCGCGTCAGTGGTCGAGAGCTGCGCAAAGCGGCGCTCGACCAGGGCTTCCGCGCGCGCTGCTGCGAGACCGGACTCGTTGGCCTCGTCCGACAACAACGGCTCGTCGTCTCCGCGGGCCTCCTCTTGCAGCCGAACAGTCTCGTCTTCCTCCCCGTCATCGACGCGCTCGATTGCCTCGTTTCCGCGAAAGTGCAGATCGAATAGCCGGTCGAACGTGGCACGACGCTCCGGCGGAGGCGCCAGTGTTGCGAGGGCTGCCTGCCGAATGTCTTCCAGGCTGCGTGGGCCGAGCATCTGGATTGCGGCCAGGAACGAGGTCGTCTGTTCCGGTGCGACGGCAAACTTGTTCGTTCGCAACAGCCCTACGAAGGAGATGAAGACACGCGCAGCGCGCGGCAGTTCGGGTTCGGTGCTCATGCAGAGGCCTCCGCCAGCAGGGCGTCGAGGCGCGGCGAAATGAAGTGCAGATCCTCCTCGTCTTTCAGCGCAACGCCGATCGAGCGCCTGAAGGCATCGGGCCAGCGCGCGCCGCCCTTGTGCAGCAGCGTGGCGGCTTCAGCCCAGTCGACGGCCTCGGCGATCCCCGGCGCCTTGCTGAGCGGCTCGCGCCGCAGCTTCTCAACGGCCGCGACGACGGCACGCGCGGTCCCCTCGGCGACGCTGGAGGCCCGCATCATCACGATACGTGCTTCGCGCTCGGCGGAGGGATAGCCGATCCAGTGGTAGACGCAGCGCCTCCGCAACGCTTCATGAAGATCCCGCGTGCGGTTTGAGGTTAGGACGACGACCGGGCGCTCCGAGGCGCGTACCGTACCGCGCTCGGGGATCGAGATCTGGAAGTCGGACAAAAACTCGAGCAGGAACGCTTCGAACTCCTGGTCGGCGCGATCGATCTCGTCGATCAACAGCACGGTCGAGTCGGGCGCGCGCAGCGTCGCCAGCATCGGCCGCTCGATCAGAAACGCTTCGCCGTAGATATCGATGCTCTCATCGCCGGCTTGGCGGATGGCGAGCATCTGGCGCGGATAGTTCCATTCGTACAGCGCGGCGGACGCGTCGATGCCTTCGTAGCATTGCAGGCGGATCAGCCGGCGACCGAGGACAGCGGCAATGGCTTTGGCGGCCTCGGTCTTGCCGACGCCCGGCGCACCTTCGAGCAGCAATGGCTTGCCGAGTGCCAGACCGAGATAGGCTGCGGTCGCCAGTCCCTCGTCGGCGAGGTAATAGGCCGCCCTAAGCGCCTTCTCCAGTGCCTCGGGGCTATCGATGCCGACGATGTTGCTGCGGACGGCCATCGAAACCTCAGCGCCGCGCCTGAGGGCGTGCGCCGCCCTCGGCCTTGATCGCGCGCAGCACTTTCTCCGGCGTAATCGGCAGGTCGTCGATGCGGACGCCGACGGCGTTGAAGATGGCGTTCGCGACGGCCGGCAATACGGGATTCGCGCACATTTCGCCGGGGCCCTTGGCGCCGAAGGGGCCATCGGGAGCGGGGCGTTCCAACACGGCGATGTCGTGCGGGCAGATGTCGCCGGGGCCAGGCATGACATATTCGACGAAGTCGCGAGGGCCGTGGATTGGGTCGGGATAATAGGGTTCGGGCGTCTCGTAGAGCGCGTGACTGACGCCCATCCAGGCGCCACCGACGAGCTGTTGCTCGACCAGGCGCGGATTGAGCGCACGGCCGAGCTCATAGGCAGAATCCATGCGGATCATCGTGACCTCGCCGGTCTCGTCGTCGACCTCGACCTCGGCGACAAGACAGGCATGAGCGTAGCAGGTCGCCGGCGACATCTCGCCAGTCTCGGGATCGACGTTGGATAGCGGCACCAGGAAGATGCCGCGGCCCGCGATAGTCTTGCCCTGTTTGAACTGCGCGGCGATGGCGACGTCCTTGGTGGAGATCGAGCGGTGCGGTGCGCCCTTGACGTGGATGTTGCCACGCCCGTCGGTTTCGAGGTCGGCGGCATTGACCTCGAGCTCCTCGGCGGCGGCCTCCATCATCACGCCGCGCGCCTCGCGCGCCGCCGCCATCACGGCATTGCCGACGCGATGGGTGCCGCGCGAGGCGAACGAGCCCATGCAATGCGGGCCCGTGTCGGAATCGGCGGTGTCGACATAGACGTCCTCGACGGGCACGCCGAGCGTCTCTGCGCAGATCTGCCGCGTCACCGACTTCATGCCCTGGCCGAGGTCGATCGACGACAGCGCCACGGTGAACTTGCCGCTTGGATTGGAATGGACCAGGGCCTGGCTGGGATCGCCACCAAGGTTCATACCGATGGGATAATTGATCGATGCGATGCCGCGTCCGCGATGTCGGGTCATCTCAACGTCTCCTGGTGCCGAACACGGATGAGAAGCGGCCCGCTCCATGCGAGGGCGACGCCGGTCGCGGTGACGGCGGCGGTGCGGGTGGTGGCGGCTCGCGCGGTGGTTCGCGCGACGCGGCCGTCGGCAGGCGATCATAGCTCGTGCGCTGCTGCGCCGGCGCGGTTGTCCCCGCGTTGGTGTCGGCAGGCGTCCGCGGGATGGCGGCACGGCTGCCGCCACCGTCCTTGCGGGAGGAGGCGCGCTTGAACTCGTCGCGGATCGGCCATTTGGCTTTCTCGGCCGCGACCTGGACGCACTCGATCAGCGCCGTGTTCTTGGCCTCGCGCCGATGGGCCTTCATGTCGCCGTCGCGATAGGCATTGAGGATGCGGAACTCCATCGGATCCATGCTGACGAGATGCGCCAGCTTGTCCATCTGGCACTCGATCGCAAAATCCATTGCAGTGACGCCGAAGCCGCGCATTGCGGTCGCCGGCGTGCGATTGGTGAAGACGCAGTAGACGTCGCCATAGACGTTCGGGATGGTGTAGGGGCCGGGCAGGTGGGCTGCGCATTTCACCGCGGCATAGCTCGAGAGCCGCGTATATGCGCCGCTGTCGAAATATGCCCGGATCTTGCGCGCGACGACACGGCCGTCGCGCATCACGCCGTCCTTGATGTAGATGCGCTCGGCGCCGCGCGGCGGGCCATATTGCATCTCCTCTTCGCGTCCGAACACGTAGCGCTCACGGGACGTCCCGTCAGCATCGCGCCCAGGATGCATAAAGGTTCGGTCAGCGTGTCCACCTTGCCGCCAAAGCCGCCGCCGACGGTGCCGCCAATGAAATGAAAAGTGTTGGAGGGGACGTCGAGGATCTTGGCGCAGGTGTCAACCGAGAAGAACAGCGCCTGCGTCGACGTATAGACGACATAGCGGCCGTTGGTGTCGGGCGCCGCGATCGATCCGTTGGTTTCGGTCGGCGCGTGCTCGATAGGCGACATCTGGTAGCGCTGTTCGAGCACGTGATCGGCGGTCGCGAGGGCGGCATCGGCGTCGCCGAAGCGGAGTTTCTGGTGGTCATAAACGTCGTGGTAAATGAAGGCATTCTTCGGATAAGTATCGTTGACGATCGGCGCGCCGGCCTTCAGCGCATCTTCGACGTCGAACACGGCCGGCAGGGGCTCATAGTCGATCCGCACCTTCGCGATCGCCTCGAAGGCCTCGCGCTCGCTGTCGGCGACGATGGCCAGGATCGGTTCACCCTTGTAGCGGACCTTGTCGATGGCCAGCGACGGTTCGTCGTCCTTGCCGAAATTGATCAGGCTCAAGAGCGTGTTGAGATTGCGGGGCACGTCGGAGCCGCGGATGATCCGGCGCACGCCGGCTGAGCGTTCGGCGTCCGCGGTGTCGATCCGCCGGATCCTTGCATGCGAATGGGTCGAGCGGACGACTTTCAGGTGCAGCATGCCCTGGAGCTTGTGGTCGTTGAAATAGCTCGACGTGCCCGTGACATGGCCGAGCATGTCCTGGCGCTGGGTGCCCTTGCCGATCTCCTTGAGATTGTCGTCGCGCTCGTCGGCGAAAATATCCTTGCGCAATTCCAGCATGGTCTGGTCCCTTAGGCGCTTGCCCGGCCGCCGGAGGCGGCGAGGATGGCGTTGATGATCGGCTCGTAGCCGGTGCAGCGGCAGATGTTGCCGGAGATCGCCTCGACGACTTCGGCGCGACTCGGAGAGGGATTGCGGTCGAGCAACGCCTTGGCCGCCATCAGCATGCCCGGCGTGCAATAGCCGCACTGGGCGGCAAAATTCTCGGCGAAGGCGCGTTGCAGCGGATGGAGGTTGGGTCCCTGCTTCAGGCTATCCAGCGTCTCGACGGAGCGGCCGGCGACGGTCTCGGCCAGCGTCAGACAGGAGAGATGGAGCTCGCCGTCGATCAGGACACTGCACGTGCCGCAGCCCCCTTGTCCGCAGCCGAACTTCGGCGTCATGTCGCCGATCAATTCGCGAAGCGCCACGAGCAGGTTGGTTCCGCCATCAACGAAAATGGCGACATCGCTGCTGTTGTGACGAAATTGCAGGGCAGTCTTGGCCATACGATCTATTCCTGACCCAAGAGAAGACGACGCAGATGCACGCCGACGATCTCGCGGCGGTACCAGGCGCTACTGAGCGCGTTGTCAGACGGCGATGTCCCTTCCGCGGCTGCAGCGGCTGCGGCCTCGACAGTCGCGGCGTCGAGCGAGCGGCCTTCCAGCGCGCGTTCGGCCGCCCGCGCACGTATTTGCGTCGGCGCCATCGATCCCAATGCAATGCGCGCCCCGGCGATCCGTCCGCCACTGATCGGCAGATGTGCGGCGAGCGTGATGACCGAGCCGCCTTTGGGCTTGATCCGTGCGATCTTGCGGTAGTGAAAAGCTTCTGCGCTTGTCGGCCGCGTGCAGGATACCGACAAGACGAGCGTGCCCGCCTGCCTCTCGCGCGATTGCAAAAACTCCTCAATCGGAATGTCGCGCGACCCAAAGCCGCCTTGCAGGGCCACCGTGGCATCGAGTGCAAGCAGGGCGACGGTGAAATCACCATAGGGATTGGGCGCGAACAGATTGCCACCCACCGTACCCATGTTGCGGACCGCCGGGCCACCAATCGAGCGGGCAGGGGCGTGTAGGAAAGCGAGGTCGCGCTCGCCCAGAATCCGGGCGAAAGTTACGCCAGCACCCAGGGTGATCCGCGGGCCGGATGGGTCGATGCGCGTCAAGGCTTGGTCATTGGCGCGCACGACGGTCGAGAGCGAGATGTCGCCTTCGTTCAGTGCGCGCATCACGAGCGTGCCGCCGCCGAGATAGCGCGCGTTGCGATCGGACGACAGCGCGGCGGCGGCCTCGCTTGAACTCGTGAAGGTCTTCACCGTCACAGTCATGTTGACACAGCCTCCTTGAGGTGTCGGCGGATCGCTTCGAATCCCGCCTGGTAGATGTCTTCCGCGACCATGTGGGTGATGCGGTCCTTGTCTTCCGGCCGCGTCGAGAAGCGGGATTCCCAGTGCCAGAAGGTGCGGTCGCCGTCCGTCACGGGCAGCAGGCGGACATGGGCCACGTAGTTGAACATCGGGATCGGCGTATCGAGCAGGCAATAGCTGAAGGTCTGCTCCAGATCCGACAGCGTCAGCAACTGCTCGCGCAGCTCCGAGCCGTCCTGCAGCTTGAAGCGCCTGACACAGCCGATCTTGTCCGAGGCCTGCGCACGCTCGATCGTGGAGGCTGCGACCGCCGGATGCCAGCGATCGTGCCCGTTGAAATCGCGCAGCACGGCCCACACGGAACCGGTCGGCGCATCCAGGATCGTGCTCTTGACGACATGCGGCACGGCGCTCACCCTCCGAACTGGCGCTTGAGGGCGTCGAAGCCGCCCTGGAACACGCCGCCGCCGATATTTCCGACCAGTTCCGCCTCCCGTTCGGGTGCGCAGTCGAACTCTGCGGTCCATTCCATGAAGGTCTGGTCGCCATCCGTGACCGGCGTCAGCCGTAGCGTCGCGACGTAGTTCTCGACCCCCATCGGGGATTCGAGGATCGAGTAGGTGCAGAACATGTCGTAATCGGACAGGCCGAGCAGCTTTTCCCGGATACGATCGCCGTTGCGCAGGCGAAAATCCCTGACGCAGCCGATCTTGTCGGAGGGCTCGCCGCCCTCGATGCGGCTTTCCGCAATCGCGGGATGCCAGTTCGGCAGACCGTTGAAGTCGCGCACCCGCGCCCAGACGCGGTCGTTGCGCGCGTTGACGACGGTTGAGATGTAGACGCGGGCCATGGTGCGACCTCAGCCCTTCTTCCGGGGGCTACGCTCCGCGGGCGGCTCGCCGTCGGAAGGCGAGGGCGCAGCAGCCGGCTTCTCGCCGCCGCCTTTGCGCGCGGACTCCTTGATGCCCTGCATGTCGCGGGCCTCCCGGATCAGGCCCGGCATCTTGGCGAGGCTGCCGCCTTCGACGCCGATGTCCGCCAGAAGCGAGTCGATCAGCGGCGCCTGGACGCGATAACGCAGCGCCGAGTCGATCACCTCGTCGGTGGCGCTGCGGCCGCCATTGCCGCCATGGCCATTGCCGTTGAGGCCATCGACCTGAAGGATGCGGATGCCCTCGATCTTCTCCATCGGCTTGACACTCTCGCGGACGATGCCCTCGATGCGGTCGAGCAGCTTTCTGCGGAACAGCGAGTAGCGTGCCTGGTCGGTCAGTACATTTTCGGCCTCATTGAGCATGCGCTGCGCCTCGGCCTCGACCGCGGCGCGGACGCGCTCGGCTTCCGCGGCAATTCGCGTTTCCTCAGCCTGCTTCTCGGCGATCAGGATCTCCACGGTCTTCCGGCGCTTCGCGATCTCGCTCTCGCGCGCGGTGATGACGCGCTCGGTGGCTTCGGTCGCATGCACACGCGCCTCCTCGGCCGAGGTTTTGGCCGCGGATTCCTCCAACGACTTCAGGTGGATCGCAATCGCCTTCTCCATCAAAACGGTCTCGACCTCCTTCTCGCGATTGATTTCGAGTTTGCGCAGCTCGCGCTCGCGGCCGATGCGGGCCTCGTCCAGGCCGCGATCGGATGCGATGCGGGCGCGCTCGACCTCTTCGCGCGCGGCAATCTCGGACTCCTGGAGCGACTGGACGCGGGCGACCTCGAGTTGTTCGATCGAACGGCGGCGTTCGATCCGCGCCGCCTCCAGCGCTTGCTCGCGCGAGACGTCCGTGGTCTCGAGCTCCTTGCGTGCGACGATCTCGGCCTGCTTAACTTGGCGGTCGGCGTCGATGCGCTCGGACTTCTTGGTCGAGAGCGCAATGACGCGGTCCTCATCCGCGATCTCGATCGCCTTCTTATGCTCGATATTGAGCACCTCGCGTTTCCTGGAGGAAGTGATCCGCTCGGCTTCGAGCGCGAGATCGACGCCGATGCGCTGTCGCTCGATGGCGTCGCGACGCTTCAACTCGGCGGCCTCGAGCACGGCGGTGCGCTCGATCTCGAGCGTGCGCGTGTCACGCTCGGCCTGAATACGCTCGGCTGCAACGGACTTCTCCTGCGCAATCCGGGCGGCCTCGATGGCTTCGCGGGAGGCAATGTCGGCTTCCTCGACGACGCGGTTGCGGGCGATTTCCAGGGAACGAACACGTTCTTCCTGGGTGATGCGGGCGGCTTCCGTCGCTTCGCGCGCTGCGACCCCTGCGACTTCCAGCGTCTGGTTGCGTTCGATCTCCAACTGACGGGTATTCTGCTCGGCGGCGATGCGCTCGGCGGCGAGCCTGTGCTCACGGGTGATGCGCGCGCTCTCGACGGCGCGCTGCGCCTCAATCTCGGCTTCCTGGATGATACGCACCTGCTGGATCTCCAACGCGCGGGTGCGCTCATCAGATGCGATACGCTCGACATTGACGATCATGGTCTGGGCGATGCGGGCCTTTTCGGTCGCCTCGCGGGCCGCGATCTCGGCTTCGTCCACGGCGCGGGTCCGCTCGATCTCGCGGCGCCGGGTCTCCTCTTCGTTGGCGATGCGGGCGTCGGTCACCACGCGGTCCTGCTGGATACGCGCTTTCTCGATCGCCTCGCGGGCGGCTATCTCGGCTTCCTCGATGGTCCGCATCCGCTCGATTTCGCGCTGGCGCACCTCGCGCTCGGAGGCGATGCGGCTGGTATCGATCGAGCGCTGGTTGGCGATCCGGGTCTTCTCGATCTCCTCCCGTGCGAGCAGCTCCTTCTCCTCGATGGTGCGGGTGCGCTCGATCTCCCGCTGACGGGTCTCACGCTCCGAGGCGATGCGGGCTTCGGCGATCGCCTGGTCGTTGGCGATGCGCGCCTTCTCGATAGTCTCGCGGGCGGAAATCTGCGCCTGCTCGGCTTCGGTCTCGCGCAGGGCCCGCTCACGCGCGACCTCGGTGCGTTGCAGGGCGCGGCGCATCTCGATGTCGCGCTCCTGCTCGAGGCGCGCCGTTTCGCTTTCGCGCTCGATCTCAAGAGCCTGCCGCTCTGCCTCCAAATTTCGGGAGCGGATCTTGATCATCGAATCCTGCTCGATGTCGTTGCGCAGCTTGCGCTTCGCCTCGATGTCCTCCATCAGGCGTGTCAGACCTTCGGCGTCGAAGCGGTTCGAGGGGTTGAAGAATTCGAGATCGGTCTGGTCGAGATCGGTGATCGCGACCGATTCCAGCTCGAGTCCGTTCTGGGCGAGGGCCTCTGCCGCGTTCGCCTTGAGGCGGGCGACGTACTCACCGCGCTGCTCGTGCATCTGCTCGAGGGTCATCTCCGAGGCAACGGAACGAATAGCTGAGATGAATTTTCCGGCAAGGAGGGCGTGGAGCTGTTCGGGCTCCATGGTGCGGCGGCCGAGCGTGGCGGCCGCGATGGACACGGCTTCGCGGGTCGCCTGGACGCGGACATAGAAATCGGCCTCGATGTCGACGCGCATGCGGTCACGGGTGATCACGGCGTCCTGCCGGGAGCGCACGATGCCCATCGGCTGCACGTTCATGTTGACCGGCGTGTAGTCGTGAATGAAAGGCAGCACGAACGCGCCGCCGTTGATCACGACGCGCTCACCGAGCAGGCCGGTCCGGACGAATGAGGTCTCCTTGGATGAGCGGTGATAGAGCCAGTTCACGATATAAACGCCGACCACGATCACCACGACGGCGACGATCAGCCAGAGGATCAATTCACCGACTAAAGTCCCTGACATGTTTCTCTCCCTCGTCCTTCCGGCGTTATCGCGCGCCGATCGCCTTGAATTTGCGCACCTGATCCGTCAGCGCCCGCTCGACCGGCAGCCGCTCCATCGAGGAGGCGCCATAGAAGCCGTGGCAGTGGCGCGTGTTCCTCATGATGAAATCGGCATCGTCCGGATCGGCAATCGGTCCGCCATGAGCGAGCACCAGAATGTCTGGATTGACGCTGAGCGCGGCGGAGGCCCAGGTGTCGATGTGCGCTGGGCAATCCTTCAGCTTGAGCGCGGTCTGCGCGCCGATGGTGCCCCCGGTCGTCAGGCCTAGATGACAGACGATGATATCCGCGCCTGCGATAGCCATCGCCGCGGCTTCCTTCTCGCTGAAGACGTAGGGCGTCGTCAGCAGGTCCTTCTCGCGCGCCTTTGCGATCATGTCGATCTCCAGCGCATAGGACATGCCGGTCTCTTCGAGGTTGGCGCGGAACACCCCGTCGATAAGGCCGACGGTCGGAAAGTTCTGCACGCCAGCGAAGCCGAGCGCCTTCAACTGATCCAGGAAAAGATCCATGTCGCGGAACGGATCGGTTCCGTTGACGCCTGCGAGCACTGGCGTCCTGGTTACGACGGGCAGCACTTCGCCGGCCATTTCCAGCACGATTGCGTTGGCGTCGCCGTAAGCCATCAATCCCGCGAGCGAGCCGCGGCCGGCCATGCGGTAGCGACCGGAATTGTAGATGACGATGAGGTCGACACCGCCGGCCTCCTCGCATTTGGCCGACAGGCCGGTGCCTGCGCCGCCGCCGACGATGGGCTCGCCGCGCCTGGCCATGTCGCGGAATCGTTTCAACAGTGCTGCGCGTTCAAACCGGGCCATCGGTCACCTCGCTAGTCTCCGGCGCGCCCCGGTGCGGCCGAACAATGTTCGGAACGCGCCGACAATGGTGGAGGCGAACTCGGGATCGTTGATGTTTTTGGAGACGCGGATGAGCTGACGGTTGGCGGTCTGCCGCACGTTCCGCTCCAGCGCGCGGAACAGCGCCGCATCGGCGTTCCGGATCCCAGAATGGCTGTCCTCTCGCGTCGAGCGCGGAGACGCCGCCCTCGGGCAGGAAGAAGCGCACCGGGCCGTCCATCCGGTTGAGCCGATCGGCGACCCATTGCCCCATGCGCTCGTTCTCCTCCGCCGTGGTCCGCATCAGGGTGACCTGCGGGTTGTGGACGTGGAATTTCCTGCCGCGGTAGCGCTCCGGGATGGTCTCGGGGGCACCGAAATTCACCATGTCCAGTGCGCCAACCGAGCCGATGAAAGGCACCCGGCTGCGGATGATGGCGCCAAAGCGGTCGTCGGTTGCCGGGAACACGCCGCCCATCAGGAGATCGCCGACCTCCGTGGTCGTGAGGTCGATGACGCCCGCGAGCTGTCCGGAATCGACGAGCTTCTCCATTGAGCGGCCGCCAACGCCGGTGGCGTGGAAGACGATGCACTCGAAATCCCCGCCGAGGCCGGCCGCGATCTTCTGTACCGCCGGCGTCGTGACACCGAACATGGTGATGCCGACCGACGGCAATCCGCTGTCGCCGCGATCCTTGCGTGCATGCTGTTCGAGGCGCGCCTTGACCATGCCGGCCAGCGCGTTGGCGCCATTGGCGAGCACGGCGCGTGAAATCGAGTTGAGGCCCTGCACGTCGGCGACCGAATGCATCATGGTGATGTCCGCGGCGCCGACATAGGGCCCGACGTCGCCGGAGGCGACGGACGAGATGATCAGCTTCGGCACCCCGACAGGAAGGGTCCGCATACCCGGTGCGACCAGTGAGGCCGCGCCCGAGCCGCCCGCCGAAATCACGCCGGCAACATTGCTCTGGCGCCGCAGCCAGCTGGCGAACGCCTCGGCCATCGCGGTGACGGCGGCGCCGCGGTCGGGTCCGAACACCGCCGATCCGCCCCGACCGTGGTTCAAGGCGATCTCCTGAGCGGAGACGTCGCTGGCCGCGTGCCTGCCGCTGGTGGAGACATCGACCAATCGCGTGCGCAGACCGGCTCCGGTGATGATGTCGCGGATGAAGCGGAGCTCCGTGCCCTTGGTGTCGAGCGTACCGACGACGAGCACGACCGGGTGGCCCTGCGTTTGCGCCGCGACCGGTTCGCGCCTGCGCCGTGCCGTCTCGTCGAGACGCATCGCCTGTGCCGAGAACGTACGGGCGGCGGCCTCGATGCGAGCGATCGGCACCGGCTGCGACCAGCGCGTCGGCGGCGTCGGGTTCGACATGTAGATGCGGATCGCGCCGCCTGGGCGCGCTTGCCGCGGGGCAGGCTTCGCCTCCGTACCCGCGGGCAAGTCGAGGTCGAGCTCGAGCTCGGCGTGCAATCCGACGCCGAGCAGGCGCTGCTGCAGTTCGCGGTCGGCGGCCAGCCGCGCCGAATCGATGATGCGGTTGACGCGACCGTTGACCATGATGGCGACGTTGCGCGACACGGCGGTCGCCACGCCAATATTCTGCTCGATCACAAGGACGGACATGTCGCCGTCCTCGCCAAGCTGTAGCAGCATCTCCTCGACCTGGGCGACGATAACAGGCGCAAGCCCCTCGGTGGGTTCGTCCATGATCAGGAGCCGCGGGTTGGTGAGCAATGCGCGCGAGATCGCGAGCATCTGTTGCTCGCCGCCGGAGAGTTGGCCGCCGCCGTGATTCTTGCGCTCGGCCAATCGCGGAAACGTCTCGTAGATGCGCTCGACCGTCCAGGCGCCGCGGCGCAAGCCTGCAGCAAGCTGCAGATGCTCGTCGACGCTGAGCGAACGCCACAGCCGCCGTCCTTGCGGGACGTAGCCGACGCCGAGTCGGGCTATGTGGGCGGGCGGCCGCCGGGTAATTTCATCGCCGCGGACGCGGATCGAGCCGCCGCTGACCGGCGCCAGCCCCATGATGGCCTTGCACAGAGTGGTCTTGCCCATGCCGTTGCGGCCGACGACCGAGAACACGCCGGCCTCGAGCGTCAGGTCCACGCCCTGCAGCGCATGCGAATGGCCGTAGTAGACGTCCAGGCCGCGGACTTCGAGCGCGGCTGCGGAACGGCGGGCCTCACTCATGGCCGCCTCCGAGGTAAAGCTCCTGCACCTCGGGATCGGACTCGATCTCCTGCGGACGGCCTTCCTTGAAGATACGCCCGTTGTGCATCATCGTGACGCTCTCGACGACGCGCAGGGCCACGTCCATGTCGTGCTCGATGATGATGTAGCCGATATGCGCCGGCAGCGAGGTCAATATCTCGATCAGCTCGGCACGCTCGGTCGGCGACAGTCCTGCGGCCGGTTCATCGAACAGGACGAAGCGAGGCGCGCCGGCAAGCGCCAGTGCGATCTCGAGCTGGCGCTGCTGGCCATGTGCGAGCTCGGCAACGTGCTGATCCTTCACGCCCGTGAGATGGACGGCCTGCACGAGATTTTCGGCCGCGTGCATCAGCGCGTCGTTCTGGCCGGGGCGGAGAAACGAGAACCGCCCCCGTGAGACGCCACGGCAAGCGAGATAGACATTGTCCTGGACGGTGAGGCCGGGGAACAGCGCGGAGATCTGGTAAGTCCGGCGCAGGCCGCGGCGGATTCGTTCATCGGGCGGGAAGTGCGTGACGTCCTCGCCGAAGAAGCGGATGGTGCCGGAAGAAGGCGGGAAGTCGCCGGTGATGCAGTTGAACAGCGTGGTCTTGCCGGCGCCGTTGGAGCCGAGCACGGCGCGCCGTTCGCCGGGGCGGACGGTAATGGTAACGTCGGTGATCGCCGCGAGCGCGCCGAACATGCGCGTCACGCCGCGAAGCTCCAGCGCTGCGCCGGCACCGACGGCAGAGAGGCGTTGCGCGACGCTATCCATGGCTGGATCCTTGGCCAGATCCTTGGCCAGATACTCGGCCACGTCGGCCGCTTGAACTGACCGCGCCGGAACGTTGGCGCTGCCGCCAGCTCTGCCAGAGCCCGATGACGCCGTCCGAGGACCAGAACACGATGGCGAGGAAGCCAAGGCCGATCAGGAGCCGGAAGCGGTTGCCGTCGAGCCCCAGCTTGACCAGGAAGTCGAGGGCGAAGGTGCGCAGCAGCACGAAGATCAGCGCACCGATAAAGGGACCGATGGGCCGCGTGATGCCGCCGACCACTGCGATGATGAGGATATCGATGCAGGCTGCAACGCTCACGGATCCCGGCGAGATCTGTCCGTAATTCCAGACTTGGAGCACCCCGGCCAGCGCCGCGACAAAGGACGCGAAGGCGTAAGCCGCGACGCGGTGCGCATTGACGTGGAAGCCGAGTGCCGCCATGCGGCGGGGATTGTCGCGCACGCCTTGCAGCGCCAGGCCGAACGGGGCGCGAGAGATGTAGTCGACGGCGAAGTAGCAGAGTGCGGCTACCGCGAGCACGATATAATAGTAGGGAATGTCGGCGCGCCAGTTGACGCCCCAGAAATGCGGCGTGGCAACGGTGTTGATGCCGGTATGACCGTTGAAGATCGCCCAGTTCTGGTTGGTGAAATAATAGAACGCCGCGCCGATCGCGAGCGTGATCATGATGGTGTAGATGCCTTCAGTGCGCACGGCCAGCGCGCCGCCAAGCGTGCCGAAGATGGTCGCCAGCGCGAGTGCCATCGGAACCGCGAGCCACCACGGCCAGCCCAAGCTGATATTGGCGTTGCCGCTGACGCCGAACACCGCGACCATATAGGCGGAGAAACCCGCGATGGTGAGCTGCATCAGGCTGACCATGCCGCCATAGCCGGCAAGAAACATCAGACTCAGCGCCATGATTCCGAGAATCAGCGCGGTCGCGAAGATCTCGATCAGGAAGAAGCCGTTGGCGATCAGCGGCATGATCAGGAGAATGGCCGCGACGATCCAGGCCGCTGGATTGTCGATCTCCGGCCATCCGCGCAATTTGGAGTCCTGAACCGCAGCCGTGGGACGAACCGTGACGTGGGCGTCGTGAGCGAGGGACATGTCAGCGCCTCGCCAACAGGCCCTGCGGCCGAATTGCCAGCACCAGCACCATGATCAGGAAGGTCACAACGATAGCGTAGGTCGGGATGTAGACCGAGCCGAGCTGCTCGGCGAGGCCGATGATAAGCGCGCCCAGCGCGGCTCCCGGGATCGAGCCCATGCCACCGACGATCACGACAACGAGGGAGGCGAGCAGGAAGCGGATATCCTCGCCGGGCGAGAGCGACTGGAAAGTCCCGCCGACGACTCCGGCGATGCCGGCGAGCCCGGCGCCGAGCGCAAACACCACCACGAAGACGAGCTGGATCCGCACTCCGGTCGCAGCCAGGATGTCGCGATCGTCAACGCCGGCGCGGATGATCATGCCGATGCGCGTGCGGTTGAGCGCCAGCCACATCGCCACGCCGATCACGACTGAGGCGGCGAAGATCACGAGCCGGACCAAGGGATAGCGCAGATAGACCGGCTCGCCTGATGATTTGATCGCGGTGACCAGCGGCAGCTCCACAGGTCCGATCAGCCAGTTCGGGGTCTGAATCTGATAGAAATCGCCGCCGCAGGCCCACAGCATCAAATCGGCGAACACGATCGAAAGGCCGATCGTCACCATGGTCTGGCGCAGGTCCTGGCCCTCCATGCGGCGGAAGACGAGGACCTGAAGCAGGACGCCGACCAGTGCCGTCAGGATGAAGGCGACGATGAAGCTGAGAACCCATGAGCCGGTCGAGGCGCTGATGGCGTAGCCGACATAGCCGCCGAACAAATAGAGCGAGCCGTGCGCGAGGTTGACGTTGCGCATCAGGCCGAAAATCAGCGTAAAACCGCTGGCGACCAGGAAGTAGAGCCCGCCGAGCGTGATGCCGTTGAAGACAGCGTTGAGGAAGACGCGCTTGCGGCCGATCGCTTCTTCAAGGCCCTGCGGCCACACCGCGAAAATCAGCCAAAGCGCCACCGCGATCGCGATGATGACAATCAGTGCCCAGGCGGGATGGCGTTCGACAAAGCGGGTCATGATCGCCGCTCCGTCTTCACGTCACCCCAACTCTCACCCCGCAAGCGGGGCGAAGGGGCACGCAGACCGTTGCCGGCCGCAAGCCCTGCCATGAACGTGCGCTCCCTATCGAGTGCGATCCTCTTTTCGGGACCGCGTTTGGCGCATCCTAATGCGGCCATAAGGGAGGCACTTGATCGTGAGTATCTTTTCGCGTGCCGTCAGGTGCGCAAAACCTTGGCCGCGCGGCGATAATCGGTCGGCGCCATGCCGACATTGGCGGCGAAGAAACGAGTGAATCCGCTCTGCGATGAGAAGCCGAGGTCGAAGCCGATATCGGCGATCGGCGCTTCGCTCGCCACCAGCGCCTCCAGCGCCTGCTCCATCATCAGCGTGTTGAGATAGAGGTGTGGGGTGACGCCGGTCTGGGTGCGGAATAGCCGGTAGAAATGCGGCCGCGACAGGCCGGATTCGCGCGCGATAGTGTCGAGCTCGATCTCGGCGCCGGGACTTTCCGACATCATCTTGATGCACTTGCGCACGCGAAAATCTGTGACGGAGCCGTTTGCGCGAGGATCACGCGCCGTCGCGGCCTGCTGCCAGCTTTCGTCGTAACAGATATCGATCAGACCTCTCAGCTCGCCATCGAGGCTGTTGAGCGACGGTGCGCCGCACACGAGGGCGGCTGCGTGCCTGATATGCTTGTCCAGCGCAACCGACCGCGTGAACTGGGTACGGCCGAAGCGCAGACGGTCGGCGCCGGGCGCATCGGGCGCGAACCACTCCGCATTGACATAGAGCACGAAGAAAACGGCGCCGCCTTCCAGATCGGATGGCAGGAAATTATGCGGCTCCCATGGATTGACCGCGACGACAGAACCTTCGGTGAGTTCGTAATGTCCCTCGCTGACATCGATGCAAGCGGGACGTCCCCCGACATGGAAGATCAGATGACCTTCGCGATGTGCGTGGATGTTGAAAGGGCGGTTCAACTGATAGACCGTCGCCCGGCCAAAGCGGCCGTGGAAGACGGCGAGCGCCCGGCTCATGCCTTCCCTCCCAAAAGCTCTTGTCGTTTTTTCGGTAGCGTTCAACAACCGGGGAGAGAATGCAAGGGCGCACGAAGTCCGCGCCTTGCAAATCTCTCCCAAGTCCGCCATCGCTCGCGAACGAGACTACGTCAGTACTTCTTACATTCCGGTACTGTACGGCTTGGCAAACCGATCTTGGCGAACACCGCGGGATCGTAGCCGAGCGTCTGGTTGACGTTCGGAATCACCTTCACGACCTTTGAAAACAGCGCGCCCTTACCGTCGTCGACGACCTCGGTGACGAAGTTGGTGCCGATCGCCTGGCGGTTGGAATCCAGCTTGATCTTGCCGTTGGGTGCGTCGAGTTCGATCTTGGCGAGTGCTTCCTTGTACTTGGCCTGGTTGTTGGAGAGATCGCCGTTGACCTGACGCAGCGCCAGGATCAGCGCCATGGTCGAGCCGTAATAGTTGGTGGCGAGCAGCGATGGGCTCGGGAAGCGCTTGTTGGGCGGGAAGGCGTCCTGATAGTCCTTCACGAACTTCTGCCAACCGGGGTTTTCCCAGGTGTCGGCCTGGCCGCTCGCGGCCAGCGTGCCGACCAGCGCGTTCTTGGCGTTGCCCTTGGACGACAGGATGGTCTGGTCGATCATGATCGAGCCGCCCATCAGATGCGCCTTGCCGCCGGCCTGTTGGTACTGATTGAGGAAGTTGACGGCGTCGGCGCCGCCGAGGCCGAGATAGATTGCATCGACGTCGTCGGGCAGCGCGGCGATGACCGAGGCAAAGTCCTTGGTGCCAAGCGGCACCCATTGCCGGTTGGTGACCTGTCCGCCGGCACCGCAGAACTCGAGCACGAGGCCGAACACCTGGGTGTAGATGAAGGAGTAGTCTTCGCCGACGGTGGCGATCTTGCGATACTTCTTTTCCTCAAAGGCGTATTTTCCGAGGCCGACCTGCCATTGCGCGCCGTCCATGTTGTAGCGGAAGAAATTTGGAGCCGGATCGACATAGGTCGTTTCCTGGGCGCCGGAGGCGGCGTTGATGAAGGTCAGCTCGGGATGGGTCTTTGCAAAATTCTTGACCGCGATGCCTTCGTCTCCGGACAGCGGCGACAGCAGAATCTGCACCTTGTCCTGCTCGATCAGTTTTCGTACGGCGCGGACCGCGGAGTCGGGCGTCGCGTCGGTCGAGGCGATGACAAATTCGAGTTCCTTGTCGCCGACCTTCTTGCCGAGCACGTTGAGGGCCGTCTGGAAGCCGCGGATACCGTCCTCGCCGAGCACGGTGTAGGTGCCTTCGAGCGTCGCGGTGACGCCGACCTTGATCTTCTCCTGTGCGAAGGCGGTGCCCGAAAGTAATAGGCTGCTCAACGCGATCAGTCCTAGACTGCTTCTCAACATTGCTCCCCTCCCTGGGCGTTCTTGTCGCAATTTTTTACCGCACCCTCGCGCGTCCGCCGCGAGGTGCGGCGTTTTGACGAGGCTGGCGGTTCTTGAAATGGAAGCTAACCGAACTCGGATGCAGCGCACGTGTCGGAGCCGTGCGCGGCTTAACGGCCAGTCTCATTTTGAATGTTGCGGCGCAAATCGTTCTGCGGTGCACTCTCGCGCATGTCTTCGGCAAAGAGATGAACGAGCAGCGTGCTTGTTGCAGGCTCGGACGCGTCAGTTCTGGCTAATGCGAAGCCCTTGTGGCCGGGAGCGTCGGGTCAATCATCCCGCCAAGAAACCGCCGTCTACGGCGACAACTGTTCCGGTCGCGTACTGCGAGGCCGGCATGCAGAGGAAGGCAACGGCGCCTGCAATGTCTTCCGGTTGCCCCCAGCGCTTGAACGCGGTGCGGTCGGCGATGCGCTGATAATGTGCGAGATCGGTGCGGCCGGCCGCGTTGATCGCCGTTTCGATATAGCCGGGCGCCACGGCATTGACGCGGATACCTTCCTCGGCCCATTTCAAGGCGAGCGCCTTGGTCAGCATCACGACGCCGCCTTTGCTGGCGCAGTAGGCGGGAATCCGCGGCAGCGCCAGCGTGGCATTCATCGAGGCGATGTTGACGATCGACCCTCCTCTCTCGGCGAGCAGCGGACGGAACGCCATGCAGGTTCGGAACGTGCCGGTGAGATTGACGTCGAGCACCTTCATGAAGGTCTCGATTTCGAATTCCTTGTCGCGCGCGAGAATCCCGGCGCAGTTGATCAGCGCGTCGACGCGCTCGTGCTGTCGGGAGAAAGAGGTGACAGCGTCGTCGTTCGTGACGTCGAGCGATGCGAGCGTGAGCCCGGTACGCGATTTCAGCAGGGTGCGCGCAAGATCGGTCTCGTTGGCACCTGTTGCAGTCACGGTTGCGCCGAGGTCGCAAAACTGGTTGCTGATTGCGGCGCCGATGTCGCCGGCCCCGCCGATCACCACGGCATGAAAGCCGGGGGCAAGAGAAAAGATTGAGCTCATCGCAAGGATCTCACTTCAGGATTTGGGAGGCGAAGCTGTCGATTCGCGGACTACCAGCGAAAAATCGATCTCTCGATGCATGATGGTTTGCTCGCCAGCGAGGCTGCGCACCAGATATTCTCCTGCGCGCTGCCAGGTCTCTCCGGTCGGAACATGGATCGTGGTCAAGCTAGGTCGCAAATGGCGGCTCCAGTCGAGGTCGTCGAAGCCGACGACTGATAGATCGCGCGGCACCGAAAAACCGCTGCGTTCAGCCTCGAGCAGGACGCCGTAGGCGATAACGTCGTTGCCGCACACCACGGCCGTTGGACGATCACTCAGATTGAGGAGATAGCGCGCCGCCTCGCGCGCGTCGTCCAGCGTATAGGGCACCTCGACGTGCCATTGCGGGGGGCGTTCGAGGCCGTTTTCCGTGAGCGCGCGGTGAAAGCCGGCAACGCGGGCGCTGGCGCGGTCGTTGTTGCGCTGGAGGGCCGAGACGATTCCGATGCGGCGATGGCCGAGTTCGATGACATGCGTGGCTGCGCGGTGCGCGGCAGCTTCATTGTCGGTTCCGACGCAGGGGTAGGGCCGGTCCGGCTGATAGATGCCGACATTGATGAAGGGCACTGCATTGTCCGCGAGCAGCTTGCGCAACCCGTCATGATGGCAGTCGCCGCGAAGCACGAGGCCATCGACACCGCGGCTGATCAGGTTGCGCGCCTGCTGTAATTCGACATCGAGATCATAGCCGCTGGTGGTGAGAAACAGCATGTATCCAACCGAGGAGAGATACTGCTGAAGCGAAGCGATACCGCGCGCGAACATCGTGTTGTCGATCGTCGGCACGATCGCGCCCAGCGTGCGCGAGCGCCGCGACGACAGGATGCGCGCCGGTGCATGAGGGATGTAGCCGAGTGCCTCGATGGCCTGCGTGATGCGCGCGCGTAAAGAGGGACTTACCGCGTCGGGATTGTTGAGAACGCGCGAGACCGACGCGGTCGAGACGCCGGCGCGTGCCGCAACGGCGCGGATGCCCTGCTTCACAGATTTGGCGTTCGTCAGTCTCATAAATGTAACGTTACATTGACATCAGGCGGCCGTTGGGTAGCGGCGATATTGTAAATCTGCCTTAGATTGTGCGGTTTGTCCATCGCTTGACAGGGCCGATGTGATGCTTAGGATGTAACCGTTTTCAGCCAATGTTCAAACAGATCGCGTTCAAAAAGGTCCGCCAGCTTAAGGCGGGCCAACCGGGAGGAGAGTTCGATGAAGGCCAGGATGCTCGCGACGCATGTCGCATTGCCGGTTCTCGCAATTGCCGCCGCCAGTGCGCAGGCTCGCGCGGCCGATTTCGACTGGATGAAATTCAAGGGCAAGACGGTCACCTTTCTCGCCAACAACAATCCGGTCTCGCAGGCGCTGCTGACCTACAAGGCCGATTTCGAAAAGCTGACCGGCATGACGCTAAAGGTCGACGGCTATCAGGAACAGCAGATGCGCCAGCGTCTGATCACGGTCATGAATGCGAACAGCGACGAGGTCGACGTGTTCATGACGCTGCCCTCGCGTGAAGGCGAACAGTTCGCCGCCGCCGGTTGGTACGGGGATCTCACCGCGATGGCCAAGAACGATGTCGCCAGGGAATACGACCCGGCCGGGCTGAGCCAGGCCCTCCTGAAGGCTGCGACCTTCGGCGGCAAGCTGACCAGCATGCCCATGAACATCGAAGGTCCGATCTTCTATTACCGCACCGACATCTTCAAGAAATGCGGCATCGAGACGCCGAAAACGATCAAGGACGTCGAGGCCGCGGCCGAGAAGATCAAGACCTGCGACAGCGCGGTCACGCCGTTCGTCTCGCGCGGCCTCAAGCCTGCGATCGCTTACACCTTCAGCAATGTGCTGCACAATGTCGGCGGCAGCTACATCGCCGCCGGCAAGTCGAACCTCTGCTCGGCCAAGGGCAAGGAGGCACTCGACACCTATAGCCGGTTGCTGCGTGACTTTGGACCGCCCGGCGTCGTCAACTACAGCTTCCAGCAGATTTCCGCGCTCTACCGCAGCGGCCGCGCTGCGATGGCGTTTGAATCGTCGAATGAGTTGCGCACGGTGATGGAAGGCGGCGCGCGCCTCAAGGATACGGGGCTCTTGCCGTTCCCGGCGGGCGAGGCCGGGCAGGTGCCAACCACGATCGGCTGGGGCATGGCAGTGTCCTCGCACAGCAGGCAGCCGGACGCAGCCTGGTATTTCGTGCAATGGGCGACCAGCCCCGAGGTGCAGAAGAAGATGGCGCTCCAGGGCATCGCTCCGCCGCGCCCGTCCGTCGCCAAGGATCCTGAATATCGCAAGTGGATCGACGAAGAACCGGTGCGCAAGGAATGGCAGGCCGCGCTCGACGTGCTCGCCACCAAGGGCTCCTCCGAGGTCGGCTATCCCATCGTCGCCAACCCCGAGTCGCGCGAGTTCATCGGCCAAGCCGTGCAGGATCTCATCCTGAAGCAGAAGCCGATCGACCAGGCTTGTGCTGACGCCGACAAGGCGCTCGACGCGCTGATCGCACAGAAGTAACGGCCCGATGCCGGTCGGCTTCGTGCCGACCGGAATCTCAACCGATCAAGGACACCGGACGCATGTCTGATGCGGCTGCGACAATAACGCGGGACCGACAGCGACTGGAAATGTCGGCCCTCTCGGCGCCGGCCGTGATCTTCACGGTCGCGATGATCGCGTTTCCGGTCGTCTATACGATCTGGCTCGGCTTCCAGACTTTCTCCTCGACCGGCAAGCAATCCTTTGCCGGCCTCGCCAATTACTCCAAGCTGATCTCCGACTACGAATTCTGGCACGGGCTGTGGATCACCATTGCGCTGTTCGTGCTGTCGCTGATGCTCCAACTCGTCTTCGGGGTCTGGCTCGCGCTGGTGCTGTTCCACGCCAAGCGCTTGCCCGGAATCGTGCGCTCGCTATTCATCTCGCCGTTCATGATGCCGCCGGTGGTGGCCGGCATGATGTGGCTGGTGATCCTCGATCCTTCGCTGGGTGCGGCCAACTATATCCTCCAGTCGTTAGGCCTGCCGCCGTCCGACTGGCTGGCATCGCCGTCACTGGTCATTCCGACCATCGCACTGATCGACAGCTGGCAGTGGACTCCTTATGTCGCTTTGATCGTGCTGGGTGGCCTGCAATCCCTGCCACCGAGCGTCTACGAAGCCGCGCAAATCGACGGCGCAACTCCATTCAAGACGTTCCAGCGCATCACGCTGCCGCTGCTGCTGCCGACGATCGTCACCGCGGCGATCCTGCGCAGCGTCGATCTCCTGCGCTTCTTCGACATCATCTACATCACCACCCAGGGCGGCCCGGGCAACGCCTCGAACACGCTCAACATCTATGGCTTCCGGGTCGGCTTCGAATTCTTCAACATCGGCTATGCCAGCGCGCTGATGCTGACGCTGACAGCGATCGTGTTCGGCGCCGTGCTCGCCTTCAACCGCCTTCGCGGCGCGGTGGCATGGTGACACCATGACGGACGCAGTCAACACCGATCGCTGGATCCGCTGGCTCAATCTGGTGCAGCTCGTGCTGGCCGGAATCATCATCATGGCGCCCACGGTCTGGATGGTGGCTGTCCTCGTTCAAGCCATCGTTCGAGGTGACGGCCTATCCGCCGACGCTGGTCTTTACGCCGACGCTGGATAACTATGTCGAGCTGACGAAGACCACGCCGTTCCTGAGCTATGCCCTCAACAGCCTCATCGTCACCATCGGCTCGACTGCGCTCGGGCTGCTGTTCGGAATTCCTGCCGCTTTCGCCGTGTCCTGGACGCGGATTACGTGGCCGGCGATCCTGACGCTCGCGGCGCGCATGGCGCCCGGCACGCTGTTCCTGCTGCCGTGGTACGTCATGTTCAGGCAGGTCGGCATGATCGGATCGTACACGGCGCTGATCCTCAGCCACGCGGTCATCACGCTGCCGATCGTGATCTGGGTACTGCTGCCGTCGTTCGATGGTATCCCGCGCAGCATCTTCGAGGCGGCGCAGGTCGATGGATGCAGCGTTACGCGCATCCTTTGGCGTATCGCGCTGCCGCTGGTGGCATCCGGCGTCGCCGTCGCCGCGATCCTCGCCTTTGTATTCTCGTGGAACTACTTCCTGTTTGCGCTGGTGCTCTCGAATGGTGACACCAAGACGCTGATCGCGGCGGCCTTCAACTTCATCGGCGAAGGCTCGACGCAATGGGGCGCCCTCATGGCCGCGGCGACGTTGATCGCATTGCCGCCGCTGGTGCTGGCCGCCCTGGTTCAGCGCTGGCTGGTGTCTGGGCTGACGCTCGGTGCGGTGAAAGGTTAGGTATCTGATGAATTTGTCACCACGACCGAATTCGATCATGCAGGCGGCGGTCTTCCACGGCCACGACCGCATCACCATCGAGCGGGTGGCGATGCCTGACGTCGGGGCAGGCGAGCTCCTCGTGCGTGTCTCGCGCACCGCGCTGTGCGGTTCGGACTTCAAGCTCTGGCACAAGGGCGCCGAGTTCACCGCTGGCCACGAGATTTTCGGCGTCGTCGAGCAGCCCGGTCACCGCCTGCATGGCCGCCGTTGCGCCGTCTATATTCCCTTGCATTGCGATCACTGTGCCGCCTGCAAGCGCGGCGATACCCAGATGTGCCTCGAAGTCTCCAGCCTGATCGGTTGGAACAGGCCCGGCGGCTATGCCGAATATGTGCCGGTGCCGGAAAATTGCCTGCTTCCGGTGCCCGACGATATCGAGGACAGCCTCGCGCCGCTCCTGCTCGACACCATCGGCACGTCCGGCCACGCCGTGCGCTTTGTCAGCCGCGTGGTGCCGCCGGGCGAGGCGGGGCCGGTTCTCGTGATGGGAGCAGGGCCTGTCGGTCTCGGCGTCGTACTGGCGCTCCGTGCGCTCGGCTACGACGACATCCACGTCGCCGATCCGAACGCGGCGCGCCTGAAGATCGCGCAATCGTTCGGTGCGAAGGCGCATCCGGTGGGCGATGCGTCAAAACGCTTTGCCCTCATCATGGAATGCTCCGGCGCGCATGCCGCGCGCAACCTCGGGATCGAACTCGTGCTGCCGCGGGGCGCGCTGGTGTTGGTCGGCGAGAACGCCGCGCCCTGGACTATCGAGGAAGGCAAGGTGTTCCGCCGCAAGGATTTTTACATGATCCGGACCTTCTATTTCCCGGTCTCGGACTTCGAGCCGAATGTCGAGTTGCTGCGCAAGTACAAGGACGAGTACCGCGTGCTCGTCGATGGCGAGTTCGGCCTGTCGGCTCTGCCCGAGAATTTCGCGCGGTTCGCCAAGGGCGAGTTGATCAAGCCAGTTCTGGCGCTGGATTAAACGATCATGGCCTCGATATCGATCCGTAACCTCGTCAAGCGCTACGGCAATTTCACCGTGATCCCCGATCTCAATCTGGAGATCGCTGACCACGAATTCGTAGTGTTCGTCGGCCCGTCCGGCTGCGGCAAGTCGACCCTGCTGCGCATCATTGCGGGCCTCGAGCCGATTTCATCGGGAGACCTTTATATCGGCGACAAGCGCGTCAACGGCGTCCAGGCCGCGCGGCGCGACATTGCGATGGTGTTCCAGGACTACGCGCTCTATCCGCACATGCGCGTCTACGACAATATGTCGTTTGCGCTGGAGTTGCGGGGGACGCCGAAGGCGGAGATCGATGCGCGGGTGAAGCGCGCCGCCGCGCTTTTGCACATCGAGCCCTATCTCGACCGCAAGCCGAAAGAGCTCTCCGGTGGTCAGCGCCAGCGGGTCGCCATGGGCCGCGCGATCGTGCGCAATCCCAAGGCGTTCCTGTTCGACGAACCGCTGTCCAATCTCGACGCAAAACTGCGCGGGCAGGTGCGGGCGGAGATCAAGGCGCTGTCGCAGGAGCTCAAGACCACCATGGTCTTCGTGACCCATGACCAGATCGAAGCCATGACCATGGCGGACCGGATCGTCGTGCTCCAGAGCGGCACGATCCAGCAATATGACACGCCGGAGACGGTCTACGAGCGGCCGGCCAACCAGTTCGTGGCCGGCTTCATCGGCTCGCCCGCCATGAATTTCTTCGCCGTAGAATGGCTCGAGGAGCGTGCGATCCTTTCGCAAGGAGGAGCAACGCTGCCGTTGGATGGTGAGACCGCGGGCCGCCTGCGGCAGGCCGGCAGCGCTGTCGTCGGTGTTCGCCCTGAACATTTTGCCATTGCTCCCGATGCCGCCGACGGCATCGCCATCGACGTCAAGCTCGTCGAGCCGCTCGGCTCGGATACGCTGATCCATTTCGATCTCGCCGGCGTGTCGTCGATCGCGCGGGTCGATCCGTCCCTGCGGCCAAAGGTCGGCGATCGTCTCGGCCTGCGTCCGCAGGCGGGCAAGACCCATTTGTTCGATGCGACCAACGGGCAGGTCTTACGGTGAGCGCGTCGGCGAACATCGGAGATATGTCGGCGCTGGCGGACGTGGCGTCCGGGGCCCGGCCTGTGCAGGTGGTCTGCCTGGGATTGTCCGCGCTTGACCAGGTCTGGCGCGTCGATCGTCTGTTCGTGGGTGGAAGCGAGAAGATCAAGGCCGCCGGCTACGGCGCGCTTGGCGGAGGCATGGCTGCCAATGCGTCAGTCGCGGTGGCAAAGCTCGGCGCTTCCGTCGCGTTCTGGGGCCGGGCAGGCAATGATGCCGCGGGCGCGGAGATGCGCTCGGCCTTTGTTGCCGAAGGCGTCGATGTCGATAATTTCCGGCTGTTTCCCAATGGCCGCTCCTCCGTCTCCGGAATCATCGTCGATCGCTCGGGTGAGCGGCAGATCGTCAACTTCCGTGGCCTGTTCCCGGAAGCTGCGGATTGGCTTCCGCTCGAAGCGGTCGCCCGCGCATCCTCCGTGCTGGCCGATCCGCGCTGGGTCGAAGGTGCCGCGACGTTGTTCCGTGAAGCCCGCGCGCGCGGCATTCCCGCGGTGCTTGACGGCGACGTGGCCGATGCCGACGTATTCGAGCGGCTGCTGCCCTTGACCGACCACGCGATCTTCTCCGAACCCGCGCTCACATCCTTTGCCGGCTCGGCTAGAGATGAATCTCTTGCCTCGCTCGCGCGCTTCGGCTGCCGTGTCATCGCCGTCACGCGCGGTGATGCGGGCGTGAGCTGGTACGAGAATGGCCAACTGCACCAGCAGGCCGCGTTTGCGGTCGATGTCGTCGACACCACCGGCGCGGGCGACGTCTTCCACGGCACCTATGCGCTTGCGATCGGCGTCGGCCTCGATGTGCGCGCCGCCATGGCGTTTTCGGCAGCGACAGCTGCGATGAAATGCCGCCACGCCGGCGGCCGCAACGGAATCCCCACCATCAACGAGTGTCTTGCATTCATGAGGACGAAGCCATGAGAACGATTGGAAAGAACCGCGGCCTGGCACGGCTCGCAGACGCGGATGGCCACTTTCGCATGGTCGCGCTGGATCAGCGGCCGCCACTTTTCGATGCTATCGCGAAAGCAAGAGGCATCGCGCGGGATCAGGTCGAATATTCCGACGTGACGGCGGCCAAGCGTCTCCTGGTCGAGAACCTCGCGCCGCATTGCAGCTCGATGCTGTTCGACCCAAATTTCGCGGTTGCCTGCCGCGATCGATCTGCTGCCGCCGCGCTGCGGCCTGATCATGACGCTGGAAGAGCATCGCGTCGAAGAAACCGCAGGCGGTCGCAAGTCACGCGCAATCACCAACTGGAGCGTGGAGAAAATCCGTGCCATGGGGAGCGATGCCGTCAAGGTGCTGGCCTGGTACCGGCCGGATGCCGATGCCGCGGTGAACGAACATCAGAAGCGGTTTGTCCGCGAGATCGGCGAGGACTGCGCCCGCCAGGACATTCCCTATGTCCTCGAGCTGCTTGTCTATCCGTTCCTCGGCAGCGCCAATCACAGCGCTGATTACGTGGAGTCGCCGGGCAAGCTGCCGGGCCTCGTCATCGACAGCGTCCGCGAGTTTGCCAAGCCGGAATACTGCGTCGATCTCCTCAAGCTGGAGAGCCCGCTGGCGGCCAATAGCCTGCCGGCCCGCGACGGCAGTGCGCAAGCGAAAGCCGCGCAGAAGGAATTCGATTCGATTGGCGATCTCTGCCGCGAGCGCAACATCCCCTGGGTGCTGCTGTCGGGTGGCGCTGCGCCCGAAAAGTTCGAGCGCGTCCTCGACTTCGCCTATGCTGCGGGCGCCGGCGGCTTCCTCGCCGGCCGCACCATCTGGCTCGATGCCGTCCTGAAGAATTTTCCGGACCGCGCGGCGGTGTCGGCAAGCCTGCGCAACGATGGCCTCAACGTGCTCGAACGGCTCAGCGAACTGACCACGGCCAAAGGCACGCCGTGGAAGGCGCGCTTTCCTGTGTTCACTGATATCAAGCAGGAAGGTGACTTCGCGCGCGCCTATTGAGAGGGTGGCAGTTCAGCGTGGTCCGATCTCGCTCGCAGGATCTGCAACATGACGACTGACAGCTTCACCATCCGCTCGATCGAGGCGTTCTGCTATCGCTATCCGTTGGCGACGCCGGTGGTGACGTCGTTCGGAAAAATGCTCAACCGCCCCGCCGTCTTCGTTCGTGCTGTCGACGAAGACGGCGTCGAGGGGTGGGGCGAAGCCTGGTCCAACTTCCCCGCACCGGGGGCGGAGCATCGCGCACGGCTCGTCAACGAGGTGCTCGCGCCCGGCCTCGTAGGGCGCAAGTTCGATAGTCCCGCGCTGGCATTCGAGGTCCTGACCAAGGGCACCGAGGTGCTTGCGCTTCAATGCGGCGAGCCCGGCCCGTTCGCGCAGGCGATTTCGGGCATCGATCTCGCTCTGTGGGATCTCTCCGCGCGTCGGCAGCGCTTGCCACTGTGGCGGCTTCTCGGCGGGCAGTCGCGCAGGATCAAGGTCTATGCCAGCGGCATCAATCCCGGCGGCGCCGCGCAAACAGCCGAAGCCGCGCTCAAGCGCGGCCATCGCGCGTTGAAGCTGAAGGTCGGGTTCGGAGCCGAGACCGATCTCGCCAATCTGGCTGCACTGCGCGCGATCGTTGGTGCCGACATGCTCGCCACAGATGCCAATCAAGGCTGGTCAGTCACGCAGGCGCTGGAGATGATGCCGCGCCTTGCCGAATTTGATTTGCGTTGGTTGGAAGAGCCCATCAGGGCCGATCGGCCGCGCGAGGAGTGGCACAAGCTGCGCGCCGAGGCGAAGATGCCGATTGCCGCCGGCGAAAACATTTCGAGCGTCGAAGGCTTCAAGGAAGCCCTGGCCGAAGACGTGCTCGGCGTGGTCCAACCCGATATCGCGAAGTGGGGCGGGCTCAGCGCCTGCGCTGGACTGGCTCGCGACATTCTGAAGGCGGGCAAGGCCTTCTGTCCGCACTATCTCGGCGGCGGCCTCGGCTTGCTTGCGTCCGCGCATGTTCTCGCCGGTATCGGTGGCGACGGCTGGCTGGAAGTCGATGCCAATGACAATCCGTTGCGCGATCTGTTTTGTGGCCCGATCCTCAATGTGAGGGACGGCACGGTTGAATTGGACCAGGATCCGGGGCTCGGAATAGTGCCTGAACTTTCATATATCGAACGCTATCGCAGCAGTTAGACTTGCGGGCGATCTGTCGGCCTTCTGGCCACTGTGGATCACTCTTGATTGAGCTCGATTTCTTTGGCCACGATTTCGAGGCGTGGAAAGCGAGCAATGAGGCCCAGGGGCTTCCAGGTGAGTAGGCGATCCTCACGGCCGGTGCTCATAGGCGCAGATGCTCGATGCTTGCGGACCGGTCGATCCGATTAGAACCAGCGCCAGCCGCAAACACGGCGGCCGCGATGCCACCAGCAAACCCATCGGCGCCGACGCCGGCGCGGCGGAGGCCCCCAACCGGGACCCCACTGTGCTTCAGTCACGAAGTTGGGCCGCTTATCGGCAGGTCCGGGGTTGGACGCGACCGGCATCGCCTCCGCTGTGCCGATGAAGCGAAGTGCAATCGCGCCAACCGCGCCAGCGGCGACGGCGTTCTGGGCGAGACCGAGGAAATCGCGACGGGTGGGAGCGTTCATGGTTTTCTCCTCTTCGGGTTAGGTTAAGCGGCTCTCCGCGGGGATTGCAGCGCGTAGAGCAGCCAAGCGAGCCCGTGCGAAATCAGATCGACTCCCAGCAGGAATCCAAGCGCCCAGACGCTGATGGATGGGAAGCCAAACACGATCAGGAAGCCGGCGAGCAGCCCGATGACGCCAGAAGCCAGCATCAGCCAGCCACCCTGTCGCCAATGTGCAAAGCTCAGCACGCACCGGATGATGCCCGATGCCAACAGAACCGCGCCCAGCAGGGAGGTCAGGATGAGGGCACCGGCCGCCGGCTGCATGAGCAGCAGCAACCCGAACGCGAGATAGAGCGCGCCGAGCAGGATCTGCCACAGGAATCCGCCCCATCCCTTTGTCCAGAAGGCGTGGATGATCTCGAATGCACCGGCAAGGATTGCGGTAAGCCCGATCAGCTTGACGCTGATGATCGTTGCGAAGACGATGTCGCCCAGCGCCAAGATGCCGGCCGCGATCATCACGACGCCAAGGAGCGCGCATGTCCACCGGGATGGAGAACTAAAGGTCTTTACCTGGGGCGCTGCTATCGTAGGTGGCCACGTCATCCTCCCGCATTCCGGCGGCCAATCAAGTTAGCGCCACGGAAACGCTAGTCGCCGCTGTGCAACCTCGACATCCGATGAAACCCTGAATGTGTCGGCGGGAATATTGGCGGTGTCCCGAAGCCTGCCGGAAAGTGCTTCCCGGCGTTCTGGACGCGCGGGTCAGGTGGTTCGCGCCGGAACCGATCGTGCCTTCATGCGCTCGCGCAGGCGCTGGAATGTCACATAGAGCATTGGCACCATAAAGATTCCGATCGAGCTTGCGCCGAGCATGCCGGCAAAGACGGCGGTCCCGACCGCCCTGCGGCTCAGTTCAGCGGCGCCGGTTGCGAGCACCAGCGGCAGCAGCCCGAGAATGAAGGCAACCGAGGTCATCATGACCGCGCGGAACCGCATATGCGCACCCTCGATCGCGGCCTCCGCAAGTTCCGTCCCGGCTTCTCGTCGCTCCTTCGCGAATTCCACGATCAGGATGCCGTTCTTGGCGGCAAGCGCGATCAGCACCACGAGGCCAATCTGGCCATACAGATCGAGATCGAGGCCGGCGATTTTGATCCCGATATAGGAGCCGAGCACGCCGACAACTACGGACAGCAGCACCGGGATCGGGATCACCGTGCTCTCATAGAGCGCCACCAGGAACAGATAGGCGAACAGCACGGCCAGCGCGAGCACCGCTCCGGTTTGTCCTGAAGCCTGTTGCTCCTGATAGGCGGTGCCGGTCCACTCGAAACTGTAGCCCGCGGGCAGTACGGCATTGGAGACCTCCGCCATGGCCGCTATCGCGGTGCCCGACGAGACGCCTGGCGCCGGGCTGCCATTCAACGTCACTGAGCGATAATTGTTGTAGCGGGTGATGACCTGAGGCCCGGTTACGATCTTGATGCCGGCGAGCGACCGCATCGGAACCATCTGACCGGTACTGTTGCGCACATAGATGCGCCAGATATCGGAAATGTCGGCGCGATCGAGCGCCTCGCCCTGCACGTTGACCTGCCAGGTGCGTCCATAGAGGTTGAAGTTGTTGACGTAGATGCCACCCAGCGTCGCCTGAAGGGCGGTGAAGATATCGCTAATGGTCACGCCGAGCGCCTGCGCCTTGCGGCGATCAATGTCGAGATAGATCGATGGATTGGTCGCGGTGAAGGTCGAGAATACGCGCGTCAGTCGTGGATCGGCATTGGCCGCTTCGATCAACGCACTCGTGACACTGGAAATCGCGGCTGGGTCCTGTCCTTCCAGCGCCTGGAGCTGGTATTCGAACCCGCCTGAGGTCGAGAGTCCGATGATCGGCGGCATATTGAACGGTAGCACATTGGCCTGCCGGATTTGCGCGCCGGCTGCGTAAGTCTGCCGGATCAACGCCTGCACCGAATCCGCGGCCGCCTTGCGATCGGCAAACGGCTTGAGGCGCGTCACCACCAGCGCACTGTTGGGCTCGGACGCCCCGTCGAGCAGGGAGAAACCTATGATGGCCAAGACGTGGTCGACCGCAGGCATCTGCGTCAGGACGCGCTCGATCTGTCCGGTGACCTCGCTGGTTCGCGTGACAGACGCGCCGTCCGGCAGCTGTATCGAGGTGAAGAAGGCGCCCTGGTCTTCCTCGGGAAGGAACCCTGTCGGAGTCAGGTGCGACATCCCGAAAATGCCGGCCGCGAACATTCCGGCGAGTATGAGCGAGAGGCTCGCCACGCGCAGCAGACGTCGTACACCGCCGCTGTAGCGGTCGCGAATCCAGTCGATGCCGTCAAGAACGCGTCCGATCATGCCGCGCCGCGGTCCGGTATGCCGTAGGATGAGCGCACACAAAGCGGGCGACAGGGTCAGCGCATTGAGCGCCGAGATTATCATGGCGGCGCTGATCGTCACCGCAAACTGCCGAAACAACGTGCCGGAAATGCCGGGAATGAAGGCGATCGGAACGAAGACGGAGAGCAGCACCAGCGTGATCGCAACAATCGGCGCCGTGATCTGCCTCATGGCCTTCTTGCTGGCCTCGGTCGGCGAAATATCCGGTTCTTCCTCCATCACACGCTCGACGTTCTCCACGACGACGATGGCGTCATCCACGACGATGCCGATGGCGAGCACCATTGCGAGCAGCGACACCGTATTCGCTGAATAGCCGAGCATCAGCAACACGGCGAAGGTGCCGACCAGGCTGACCGGCACGGCAACGGCCGGTATCACCGTCGCGCGAAGATTGCCGAGGAACACATAAACCACGATCACGACAAGGACGAATGCCTCGCCCAGCGTCCGCAGAACTTCCGAGATCGTATCTCGTACGAAGCTCGTGGAATCGTACTGCACGAGATAGCTCAACCCCGTCGGGAATCGCTTGGACAGCCGCTGCATCGTGGCTGCGACCGCCTGCGCGGTCGTTACGGCATTGGCGCCCGGCGCCAGATAGATCGCGAGAGGCACCGCGGCGCGCCCGTCGATCCTCGCTTCGCTGTCAAGGTTCTGCGCGCCCATCTCGACCCGGGCGACGTCCTTGACGAGCAGCGTCGAACCGTCCGGGTTTGCGCGCAGCACGATATTGGCGAACTGGTCGACCGTTGCGAGCCGCCCCAGGGTCTGCACGTTGAACTGGAATTGCTGGTCGTCGCTGATCGGACGCGCACCGATGCGGCCGACCGGCGCCTGGACGCTCTGCGTGCGAATTGCTGCGATCACGTCCGAGGGCGTGAGATTGAGGCTGGTCAGCCGCTGCGTATCGAACCAGATCCGCATCGAGTAATTCATCTTGGCGAACAGGTGAGCCTGGCCGACGCCGGGTGTGCTGGAGATCGCGTCGAGCACGTTGATGATCGCGTAATTGGTGATGAACAGCGGGTCCTGCTGACCTTCGGCGCTGTACAGCACCAGAAATTGCAGGATCGCCGACGATTTCTTCTGCACCGTCACGCCCTGCTGCTGTACCTCAGTGGGCAATTGCGACAGCGCGCTCTGCACCCGGTTGTTGACGTTGACGTGTGTTGATATCGGGGTCGGTGCCGAGCGCAAACGACACCGT
This sequence comes from Bradyrhizobium sp. LB13.1, assembly GCF_054056815.1. Taxonomy (NCBI): domain Bacteria; kingdom Pseudomonadati; phylum Pseudomonadota; class Alphaproteobacteria; order Hyphomicrobiales; family Nitrobacteraceae; genus Bradyrhizobium; species Bradyrhizobium sp. LB13.1. Next base: position 3,415,966 of record NZ_JBSRYQ010000001.1, read on the forward strand.
CAGGGTGTAGCTGCCGTCGTTGCCGCTGGTCGATTTCATGTAGAGCGCACGATCGACACCGATCACTTGCGCTTCGAGGGGCTGAGCGACGCTGGTCTCCACGACCTCGGCAGACGCGCCGGGAAAGGTGCCGGCGACCGTGACCTGCGGCGGCACGATGTCCGGGAACTGCGCTACCGGGATCCGCGTCAGCGCGAGCGCGCCTGCGATGGTGATGATGAAGGCAACGACCATCGCAAGTCGCGGGCGATCAATGAAGACGGCGGACATCATGGTTTTTTGTCCTCCGGGCGCGTGGCGGTCGAGGCGCCACGGTCTGGCAACGAGGGTGCGTCGCTTGCGCCGGCCTTCATGCTCGACTGGATCAGCGCACTGGCCGGACCCGGCGAAACCGCCTGACCCGCACGAGCCCTTTGCAGGCCTTCGACGATGACCTTGTCGCCGGCGGCGAGGCCATTGATGACGGAAGCGATGGTGGGCGTCGACTGCCCAAGCTGGATACGGCGTTGTTCGGCCTTGTCGCCGGTGCCGACGATGAGAACGTAGTCGCCCTGCTGATCGGACAGCACCGCCGAACGCGGGACCGCCAACACCTCGATGGGCTGGATACCTTCCAGCACGACCGTAACGAATTCGCCGTCGGTCAGTTCGTGGACGGTCACGCCCGCGACGGACGGCGCGCGCAGGATCGGGTTGTCGATCTCGCCGCGCACGGTGATCGTGTCGGTATTCTGGGCGATCGTGTTGTCGACAAAGTTCAGCTTGCCGGACTGGCCATACATGCGGCCATTGGGCAGTCGCAGCCGGATCACCACGGCTTCCAGACCCCCTTGCGGTCCATAACGTTCGCGCAGTTCGAGTGCCTGACGCAGCGGCACCGGGAAGGTGACGTACATCGGATCCTGGCTGACGATCGTGGTCAGCACGCCCGAGCTTGGACCGACGACATTGCCTTCAGTCACGGCTGTGCGTCCGATCTTGCCGTCGATCGGCGCGCTGATCATGGTGTAGTCGAGGTTGATCTGGGACGCATTGACTTGTGCTTGTGCGGCCTGGACCTGGGCTTCCAGGCTGCGCTCGTTGGCGATCGCTGCGTCGTAGGTCGATTGCTGACCGGCTGGCCCACTGAGCAGCGTACGCGCGCGCTCGGTCGTCAGCTTGGCGTTCTCGAGCATCGCCTGGAGCTGGGCCACCTGCGCCTGCTTTGACGCAAGATCGGCCTCGAACGGGCCGCGCTCGAGCCGGTAGAGCGGGGCGCCCTTTTTGAGCTCGGCACCGTCGACGAACAGTCGCTGTTCCAGAGACGCGGTGACGCGAGCCACGATATTGACCCGATTGACCGCCTCGATCCGCCCGAGAAATTCGCTGCTCTCGGTGATCGGTCGCTTGATCGCTTCGACGATGCCGACAGCAGGCGGAGCGCTGGAGGCTGGCTGTGCTTAGGCCATGCCGCCAGCGATGAATGTCAGGAAACTCGCCGCCAGCATCCTGACCGAAATTTCCGCAAGGTCCATTGTCCGCTCCCGGCTCCAGGGCTTGGGACAAGCTGCTATCGCTGTCCGCGCGGGCCGAGTGTCAGGTTCGTAATCCCCGCCGCAAGGTTCAATCCGATTGATCGCTCGATCGACAGCGGCTGGAGCGCAATCGTCCGGCGAGAACCTCCGATGAGAACGTTTGCTCCGAGCCCGGGACCGAACGCGACATTGCCGCTCGCGCCCACGTAGCTCCCCCGCAGCGTGCCGGGGCCGACGCGCGAGTTCCTGGCGAAGACGGCCCATGAGAGGCTTCCGGCGCTGGTCACGCCGATGTCGAGACCAACCCGCCTGATCCGCCCGTCGTAGACGTACTGCCGAGTCGGGCGTGTGGTCGTGAATACGCAACGAAGCTCCTGCGCGGAGCCAAGCACCAGCCCAACGCGTGGTGTGCTGGCGCATATAAGCCGGCCGACTCGGAACGTTTCCGCGCGCGCGGGCAGGGCATCGGCGCACATCAAAGCGAATCCGCAGATGATTGCGAGAAGCAGGTTAATGCGCATTCAGGCCTCCGTTTGGCTTCCAGTGTTGTCGGGCAAGCTCGCTGGGCTGCGGTCCTGACGAAGCCAGAACGTGATACCGAGGCCAATCAGCAGGACGGCGCCCAACAGGAAGAAGATGATGGATTGCTGCAGCCAGGATATCGCCGGAACCGTGATGCCCATCGCAAGGCCGAGGAAGGCGATCTGGGCGGACTGGAGACTGACGCCGGCGAGGAATGTCCCGAGCGCGAGCAAGGTAAGGAGAACCAGGCTTGTCGCCGGCGTCGGCAGCAACTGCTGAACTCCGGATACCAGCATGATGTTCATCGCGACCAGAACGGCGACCCAATGTAGCGCCTGGGTCCAGATTAGCCGCCAGCGCTCCTCCCTGCCGTCGACCTCGGGCCACTTGTTGATGACGCAGACTACGCCGATGGCAAGAGCAAGGAATTCCCAATAGCCGACGAGAGGCTGATGCGAAGCATTGGTGTAGGCGACGCCCGCAATGGCGAGCACAAGCGCGACGATGTAGGGCAGCTGCTGCCACAGCAAGCGGGTCATCCCCGGATGTATTGACGGCGGACCCGTTGCGGCGTTCCGTTCAGCTTCGAGCTCGCTCATGCGGCACCTCAGGATCGTCCCTTGTTGACCACCAGCGGGGGATCGCCGAGATAGTCCTCGACGTAGAACCTGATGATCGCGACCCGGCCGACCGCGACGAGTGGCATGGCGAGCGCGATGCCCATGACGCCGAACATGGCGCCCAGCAGCACGATCGCCACCAAAGTCCAGGCCGGGGGGATTTCGACGGCTTGGCGCTGGATCAGGGGGCCGATCACGTATCCTTCGATCGACTGGATCAGGGTATACACGACAACGGCCCAGATCAGCGGCGATCCTCCGAGCGGCATAGCGACGAGCGCGATCGGAATTGCGGCGACGATCGGCCCGAGATACGGGACGAAGTTCGATAAGCCCGCCTGCAAACCAAGCAGGAAGGGACCAGGCAGCCCGATCCAGTAGAGCGCGATCCAGACGCACAGCGTCATCAGGACAATGCGGATAAGTTGTCCTACGAACCAGAGCCGCAGGACGCTTCCCATCTGGTCCATCACGCCGCGCATCCGTGCGCGATAGGACGGCTTCGCGAGTATGACGAGACTTTCGCGGTGGCTATCGGGATCGAAGGCGAAGAGGATGCCCAGGAACAGGATCACCAGCACGCCAGTCAGGAAGCTCGACGCCCCGCCAAGGACGAATTGGGCGTGGCTGAAGAACCGGCCTTGGTCGGAGACCAGCCATTGCGTGAAATCCCGGCCCCATTCGGGACCGAGCAGATCGACGCCATAGGTCAGAAGATGCTGCTGCAGGACGTCAAATTGGGTGTCCATGACCTTCAGCAAAAGACGAGTTTGCTCCGGAAGCTTGCCGGCTCCCCACACGAGGCCAAGTCCGACCGCCGCAGTGAGCAGCAGCAGCACCAAGGTCAGGCGCCAGATGCGACCGAGGCGGACGACAGGCGCAATCGCCCTTGCGGCGGCATCCAGAAGGGCTGCAAACAGCACGCCCGCGAAGATGATGAGCAGGCTCGAGACGGTTTTCCAGATCAAAAAGAGGGCCACGCATACGCCGAGCAGAGCGAGGCCCGTTGCGAGAATGCTGCGCGGGCCGTGTTCGATCGCCGGCGTCCTGCGGATCGCGCTCTCGTGGAGTTGCTCCTGTCCGGACGTCGCGTCGCTCATCGTGGGAACTCGAGGACTGCAGCTGGGACCGTCGCATCCGCCCATCAGGTACGAACACGGCGGCTGCCATAGTGAGGATGCGAGCCGCCGCGATGGCGCCAGTAGCGATGCTTGGTCGGGTTCGTATTCGTATTTGGTGTGGCGGCTGCGGGCGCTGTCGCTGCGGGTTTCGGCGCCGACGCGGTCGATTGCGCTTGGGAGAAAGACTCGGCTGCGCGGCCGCGATCGACCCGATTAGGATCAGAGAGCCGTAAACCTGCCGGACGTTCATGTTCGCCTCCATTTGGTCCCAACACCTCAGATCGAGATTGCACCCACGGCCAGCGCATAAACTCCGGCACAAGCAGCGAGCGTGATCGCGGCAAAGATGATCGCCTCGAACGGCTTGAAGACGGATTCCTTGCGCTCGCGCTTGGCCAGAACGAACAGAACCGTTCCCGGCGCGTAGAGTATCGATGACAGCAGAAGAAACGTTGGACCGCCCGCGTAGAGCATGCCCATGGCGTAGAGCGTTGCGATGGCCGAGCGGATCCCGTCGACGGTGCGGGCGCGTTCGCCGGCACGGTAGGAATTGCCGAGATATGACAGTTTGAGGCCGTACGCCGCGACCAGCAAATAGGGGATCAGCGTCATCGCGCTGGTCATCTTCAGGGCGACGGTGAACGCGTACTCCGCGAACCAGGTGACCAGAACGAAGGCTTGGATGACGCAGTTGGTGAGCCAGAGTGCTCCGACCGGGACTTCGTGTTTGTTCACGACCGCTAGAAAGGAGGGCATGGTGCGGTTGACGGCCGCGGAATGCAGCACCTCCGCAGCGAGCAGCGACCAAGAGAGGTAATTCCCGAGGATCGAGACCAGCAGCGCCAGGCTGATGAAAATGCCGCCCCATCGCCCGACCATCGCTTCCATCACGCCGGCCATCGACGGTGTCGGCAGGCCCGCGAGCTCCCGTCGCGGCAGCACCCCGTAGGATAGTATCGTCACAAGGACGAGAAGGCAGAGAACGGACAGGAATCCGGTGACGGTCGCAAATCCGATGTCGGAGCGGTCGCGGGCGTAGCGCGAATAAACGCTCGCACCCTCGATTCCGACGAAAACGAATACGGTGAGCAACATCGTGCTTCGGACCTGTGAGGACACCGCTACCGCGCCCGGCTGCTCGGTCCCCCAGAAATTCTGCGAGATCAGGTCCGGATCGAGGACGATGAACGCCACGCCGATGAAAAGCAGGATCGGAATGATCTTGGCGTAGGTCGCAATCGTGTTGAGCGTGGCGGCGTTCTTGATGCCTCGCAGTACGAGGAAATGGACGCTCCACAGGAGGAGGGATGCCGATGCGATCGCCGCCGGCGTCGTGCCGTCGCCGAAGATCGGAAGGAATTGGCCGATTGTCGCCTTGATCAGGATGAGGCAGGCGACGTCTGCGAGGCAGCATCCGATCCAATAGCCGGCCGCCGAAGCGAAGCCGATATATTCACCGAAGCCAGCCTTGGCATAGGCGTAGATGCCGGCGTCCAGGTCCGGCCGACGACGGGAGAGCGCCTGAAAAACGAAGGCGAGCATCAGCATGCCGGTGCCCGCGATGATCCAGGCGATCAACGTCCCGAGGACGCCCGTGGCGTGTCCAAACGATGCGGGCAGCGCGAAGATGCCGGAGCCGATCATCGACCCGATCACGAGCGCGATGAGCGCGCTACGCGAAAGCTTTTGGTCGACCTCGTTCGACGAAGGAGCCATGAGGAGAATGGCTTTCCGGCCGGAGATGAAGTGGGCGCGACCTCGAAATGAAACGGGACCGGCCACTCTTGGTCGAGATCTTAGAAGCGACCTCCCGGTCGGAACATCAGGGATTCCATGTAGAGGGCAATGTCGGAAATCGGCCCGACGGCGACCCCGCGGCAGCGGGACGCCGGCGGGGAGGAGCTGTGCTCTAATGCCGACTGGCCGGTCCAGGCGCCGCGGCGACGATCAGCACGAAGCTGGCGCGGCAGAATTCGCCTGCTTTTGCGATTTCTGCTGCGATACGTCTGGCGTGTACGACCGCGGCTTCCTGATCCACGTGCTCATATCCGGTCCCGTCCAGGCAGAGCCCGTACTTGTCGACGACATGAAAAAAGTAGCGCATGCGGATTGAGTAGGCCGCTGTGCCGCGAGCTACCAGTGACAAGCGTGTAAGGAATCTAGGCAAAAGGGATGAGGAACTCGCGCGCACGCTATGGTTCGCCGGCCACCAGCGCGTCCGGAGATAGGTATTGTATCTGCCTGCGATCGGGTGATCAGCTGATGTTCCAATCGCAGGCCGGCCGGTATTGTGCATACTTCCTGCCCAGACGCGAGGAGGCCAAGCGATGTCCGACTATGATCCGAACGCGACTTTCTCGACCACGGCTGGCACGTCGCCTGCGATCGACGTTGGATTACGCGGCTACATGCTGCGCATCTACAACTATATGGCCGCGGGCGTTGGCCTGACCGCCGTTGTTGCGTGGCTGACTTATGAGGTTACCGGTCCCGCATTGCTGGAGAGCCCGCTGATGTGGGTTTTCATTCTAGCTCCGCTCGGGCTGGTGTTTTTTATCGGAGCGCGCATCAATACGCTGTCGGCGGCAACGGCGCGGCTGTTGTTCTTCGTCTATGCCGCGTTGGTCGGTGTCTCGCTCTCGATCCTGCTGCACATCTACACCAGTGCCTCGATCACGCGCGTCTTCTTCATCGCGGCCGCAATGTTCGGAGCGCTCAGCATCTTCGGTTACTCCACAAGGCGAGATCTGTCCGGGCTTGGGAGCTTCCTGTTCATGGGCCTGATCGGCGTCATCGTCGCAAGCCTGATCAACCTCTTCCTGAGGTCGACGGGGCTCGATTGGTTGATCTCGATCGTCGGCGTCGGTGTCTTCGCGGGGCTTACTGCCTACGACACCCAGCGGATCAAGGCGATGTATGACAACAGGGACGACGAGACCACGGCAGGTCGCAAGTCCGTGATCGGGGCGCTGTCGCTCTATCTGAACTTCATCAATCTGTTCATGATGCTCCTGCGCCTCTTGGGCGGTCGGCGCTGAAGGCTAAGCTCGAGCGGTCGTTGTCGCGGACCGGCTTTGCTATCCTGCTCGTCGATCAATGACCGAAACGACTGCATCCATGTCGACGACGAGGAGCTTATCCACGGCACCGAACGTAGCCGCGCGCGCCGCCTGCGCGACTACCCAGGGCCTCCCTCTCAACCACGAGAAATGACTGGCGCGCCTCACCTCAGGTCGACGCTGGAAAGCAGAGACCGGCGGTTTCAGGAAACCGGTCGCTCCGCCGCGCTGGCGAGCGCGTCGCGCAGGATCTTTTCCTTGGTCTCGTCCAGAGAGGTCTTCAGCACGACCCCGCCGGCGTCCTTGATCTCGTTGAGGACCTTGTCGGCGGTCATGTTCTTGATCAGAACGAAGAGGGCCGCGTTGCCGGGGTGGAGCGATGCCGAAAGCTCCTTCACGAACGCGTCGTTGATGCCGAAATCGGTCAATGCGCCTCCCAGCGCTCCGGACGCGGCGCCGAGCGCCACACCGATGATCGGATTGAGGAAGAGGACGCCGATCAGGAGGCCCCAGAAGCTGCCGGAGATCGCGCCCGTCGCCGTGGTGTTGACGAGCTGGTTCAGCTTCACGCTGCCTGTTTCTGTCTTCACTGCGATGACGGCATCGCTGATGGAGATCAGATACTCTTTTTGCAACTTGAGCAGCCGCTGGCGGACGTCCTCGGCCTTCGCCTCGCTCGGGTACACGATCGCGACAAGATCAGACATGGAGGCCTCCGTTTACATTGAGGTAGCTCGTCCAGAAGGGACTGATCCCGGCTGCACGGTGCGACATCGAGACTAGAAGGTGAGAGGCCAACCCGGCATCCGAGAAAACCCTCGGGAGCAGGGAGGATGTTCCGGACCTGCCGGAACGCGAATCCTTCGCCGGCCTTAGAAATTCAATTGGCGGCGAACATCAGCGCGGCGAGCAGCAACGCGACCAGGAGGAGGGATATGGTGGCCGTCGACCATTGGCGAAGAATGCCGTCGCCCGCTTCGACGAGGCTGCCGAGTCCGATACAGGTTCGCCGCAAGGGGGCGATCAGCTGCATGATCGTTTTCCCGGCTGCCGAAAACGCCAGGGGATGCGGCCAGGGGCTGAGCAGGATCGCAAGCGCGGCACCTCCGAACACGGTTACGAGCAATTTGACGAGCGCTTCGACTCCGAGCAGTTTCGATTCCACGGTATATGTGATCGGCAAATACGGCTCCCATGGCAGCAGGCCAAGGAGTAGCGAGCAGAGTGCCAAGGCAAGCGCCGCCAAACCGCTGCCGCGTGGCAGCTTCGCGACGAGGGCGACCGGCTGATCCGAAGGCGAAAGCGCATGGGCAAGTACCAGAACGACATAGGCGGCCGTGAACATCCCGCCGACCTGAAGCACGCCAGCCCACCACCACTGTCCCGTCCTCGCCGCCTCCTGGAGCAACAACTCCTTCGCGAGGAACGCGCCGCTCGGTTGAATTCCCATCAGTGCGAAGCCGGCTAACCCGAAGGTCATGACGCTCAAGGGCAGTGCGCGTGCGGCGCCGCGGATCTCGGTGATGCGATCATGGCCCAGTCGTGCGTAGATCGACCCGACTGCCAGGAACATTGCCGCTTTCGCGGCGGCGTGGGAGATCGCCTGCATCAATCCGCCCGCCAGGGCCTGTCCCGTTTCGAGCCGTCCTGAGGCATCGAGAGCGAGTGGAAACAGCAGGAAAAGGTACCCGATCTGGGCCATTGTCGAATATGCGACGAGCAGCTTGAGGCGCTGCTGCCGCAGGGCGACGATGCTTCCGACCACGATCGCGCCGGCTCCCAACGCTGCGAGAAATTGTGCAGCGGCAAAGCCGGGCACGCCGGGCAGCACGTTGAACCACACCCGCAGGAGGATGAAGAACGATCCCTTCACGACCAGGCCGGACAGGATCGCGCTCGCTGCGGCCGGGGCGCCGGCGTGAGCGGGCGGCAGCCAGAGGTGTAGCGGAAACAGCGCGGTCTTGGCGAGGAGGCCGGTCGTCATCAACGCTGCCGCAATCAGCGCGCCGGGCTCCGTGGAGACGCGATGAGACAGCAGCACGATATCGAGCGTGCCGTAGAGGCCGTAGAGCAGCGCCGTGCCCATCAGGTAGAGGACGGACCCGACCAACGCGAAGAGAAGGTAGCGCAACGCTGCCTGAAGCGTCTCCGCCCGGCCCTCCAGAGAGACCAGCGGCACCGCGGCGAACGTCAGTAATTCCAAGGCAACGTAAAGGGTGAAGAGGTCGCCTCCGATGAAGATGGTGTTCAGCGCCGCCCAAACCGCCAGCAGAAGAATCCAGAATGCGAACGGTGCCCGGCCGTATCCTGCTGCAAGACGAAAATCGGCTGCGGCAAAAATGGCGACCGCACAGACTACGATGGCCGTGGCGGCGAGCATCACCGCCGACCATCCGTCCGCGCGCAGGGCCACCCCCAGAGGTGGCGGCCAGGCACCGAGCAGATAGACCATGTGACCGTCGTTCTGCGGCAACGCCAGGAGAACGCCCCCGGAAATTGCTAGGCCGACCGGTATGACCGTGAAGGCGACCCGCCGGACATAGCGGTCGCCGAGCGCGAACGCCAGCAGCACGCCCGCGACTGGCACGACGATCAACAGCACCAGCAGGAGATCTGCCGCCCGTCGTCGCCAGCGCGGAGGGAGTGGCCATCATCAGCCGCCGGGCGCGTTGGAACGCGAGCTGGTCGGCGCGCGACTGCCGAGCGTCGTGGAGCCGCTGGTGTGGAACAACCGCAGCAAAAGGGCGATCGCCATTGCCGTCGCGGAAAACGCGACCACGACCCCGGTGATTACCAGGGCCTGCGGCACCGGATCGTTGCCAACACCCGCCGCAGCCCCCCTCCGTCCGACGATTCCGAACAGAAGGAACACGCCGCTACCGAGCAAGTTGAACGCGAGGATCTTGCGGAGCGATTGCGGGTTCGTGATCAGGCCGTAAAGCCCAAGCCCGACCGCAGCGGCCGCGCACAATCCGAACACCGATACGCTGCTCATCGCTATGTATTCCTTTCCGGCGCGCCAGCGAGGAGGAGGGCTAGGGTCGCTGCGATCGTGAGGATCATCGCGACCTCGATGCCGAGAATTAGCGGTTTGGCGAACGCAACCGGATAGGCGAGGAAGGCCGCTCCGAAACAAAGCCCGCCGAGGCCAACGACAAGAAACAGGCAGGGCCCGGCGACCAGGATAAACCGCAGCCATCGGCTGCTCACCGGTGGTGTGTCCGCCAATCCAGCCATGATGACCAGCAGCCACATGGACGCGAGAACCGCACCGCCCTGAAATGCTCCGCCGGGGTGATCGGCGCCTGTCCACAGCATGTAAATGCCGACGACGATCCCCGCCGGGGGCAACAGGCGGGCGAGGAAGGCGAGAACGCCATTTGGGTTGGCTTCGTGACGCGGTCCCGGACGGCCGCCCCAGGCCCGGTCCGACGCGAGCGACCAGACGCCCACGACGGCCAACAGGAGCACGACCTTCTCGAGCATGGTGTCCAGCCCTCGAAATGCCATGAGGACATTGGTGACCGGATTGGCCATTCCGGTCGCTCCGGCATTCGCGACGACCGCCGGTGCCAGCGTCGGAGCATAATCGGGCAGGATCAGGATCGCGAACGCCAGGGTTTGCCGCGATCGATGCGGACAGGATAGCGGCGATCAGACGTGTAGAACGGTCTGGTCGTTCGGCTGCCGTCGCCTCGGCATCGCGCAACCGGGCAGCCGCACCCAACAGCACAACGCCGCCCAAGCCGCCGCCGATGGCGGCTTCCGTCAGTGCGACATCGACCGCGTCGAGACGGACCCAGATCAGCGCAACCAGGAGACCGTAGGCGACGAAACCGACGGTCGCCGAATACGTCTCGGGGACGGCGATGGTCCAGATGGCGAGGCCCAGTACCACGGCGGCGAGTGCGATCTCGAAAACCGTTGCGATGCTCATCTGGCCCCGCTTCGGCGCACCGCGCGCGCGATCAATTGCGAGACGGTGGCGCCCGCCAGCAGTGCGAACATCCAGATGCTGATCAACTTCAGCCCGTCGCGAAGGCCTTCAGCTTGCGGGAGCAACCCGAGCACGACGAATCCGAGGCCGAGGTTGTCTGCCTTGGTCAGCGCGTGGAGGCGGGTCAAGGTGTCGGGGAAGCGAAGGAGGCCCACTGTACCTGCCAGGAAGAAGAACGCGCCCGTCGACACGCACGCAATCGTCATGATGTCCCGCGCGAGGTTCATTTGCCCTCCGCCGAACCGACGCCGTCGCTTTCCAGGCGGGACAGCCCTTTTTTGACGAACGCGATAGACGCGAAAGTGGCGAGCAGCGCGAGGATCAACGCCACGTCAACGGCCGCCCGGACGCCTGTCACGGTGCCGAGGAGCAGCAGCACGGCAATGCCCGCGGTGCCGATCAGCTGCGCAGCCGTCATCCGATCGGCATCGCCCGGACCGCGCAATATCGACACAAGGCCGAGGGCCAGCAGCGTCAGGATCAAGCCGACGGCGGCGGTCAGGAATTCAGTCATTGTAGAGGGCCCGAATGAGTGCCGCTTCCTCGGCGGCGAGATCGGCAAGGACCGGCTGCGTGACATCGAGGCAGTGATAGATGATCTGTCCGTTCTCCTCGCCGGCAGGCACTGTTCCGGGCAGCAGGCTGGTCAGTGTCGTGAAAACGTTTTGCCGCACGCCTCGCGGCAGCCGCGTCGGATAGGCTACGAACCCGGGACGCAGAGGCAATCGGGGGTTCAGCGCGCGGCCTGCCACGTCTATTCCGGCGACGACGGAGTGATACAGGAAAAGCGACGCCAGACGGGCAATGGCTGGGAGCGACCGCCGCGAACTGCCCGGCTCCAGCAAGTACAAGCTTGTCCAGGTTGCTACCGCGATTGCGACCGCTGCGGCAGGAACGTCTCCGACCTGAGCGCCAGCGAGCACGAGCCAGAGGCAGCCGAACCCGACCGCACGCGAAGCAACGCTCGACCACCACCCTCGGGTGATGGTGCCCGCCGGCACGTTTCGTTGTCCTGAGGATCCGCTCATGCTGGAAATCCTCCATCGGCATCACATCGCATCGTCGAGCTTCAGGGTACCTGAAGGGATCAGCCTTCGCGTTGGTGCACGACTGCGCGTAGCGATACATCATAGGTCGTTCGTCCGGCGCCAGCGTGCCGGTGCTTCGCCGGACGATTCCATCATGTGTCCTGGGCGTAGGCGGCGATATCGGGTGATTGCCTAATCGGGTCTCGGGAATCTCCCAAGCCGCGAACCCGGGCAAACCGCGATTACATCCGGACGCATCGGGTAGATTTACCGATGTCCGGGACCGGCGCTTCCGGCAAAAATGGCGGCGGGGATCGTCGGAAGACCGAGGCCTGCGGAAAGCCGATTTGCCAGGCGACGTTTCACACCGGGAACGGAAGAGCTCATGTTCAAGCGCGGCAGCCATTCCTCGTTCAGACGCATCAGAGCTATGGCCATTTTGACGGCGCTCTCGCCGGTGCTGGCAGCCTGCGGGAGGGAAACGGCAGCGAATGACACGCCAGCGCCTCGTATAGTGCGCACGACGACCGTGGAAAAGCGCAAGCTCACGACGCCCCTGACGTTCTCCGGACGGATCGAAGCCGAAGATGAAGTCAATCTGGCATTCCGGATCTCGGGTCGGCTGTTGAACAACGACACCAGGATCGGCGATCGGGTCAAAGCCGGTCAGGTGCTGGCGCGATTGGAGTCCCAGAACGAGTTGAACGCGCTGCGCCAGGCACAGGCGTCGCTTGCCGCGGCACAAGGGCAGCTGACACAGGCGCGCAATCATTTCGACCGTCAGGAGACGCTCCTGGCGCAGGGTTGGACCACACGGGTCAACTACGATGCCGCGACGCAGGCCCAGCAAACGGCGCGGTCGCAAGTCGACGCCGCCGAAGCCGCGCTGAGTGCCGCGCATGACCTCGTCGGCTTCACCGAACTGAAAGCCGATGCCCCAGGCGTGATCACCGCCACCGGTCAGGGAGCCGGGGAAGTGGTGCAGGCCGGACAGATGATCGCGAGGATCGCGCGGCAAGACGGTCGCGATGCTGTCTTCGACGTTCCCTCTCAACTGGTCAGATCGGCTTCGGCCGATCCGGAGATCGAGGTCAGCCTGGCAGATGATCCGACCATCAAGGCCAAGGGGCGCATCCGCGAGGTTGGCGCGCAGGCCAACGCCGTGACCAGGACCTTCGAGGTCAGGGTCGGCCTGACCGACCCACCGCCGGCGATGCGCCTTGGTGCGACGGTCGTCGGGCGGGTGAGCACGAGCGCGGGACCGATGATCGATATTCCGGCCTCAGCCCTGACGAGGATGAACCAGCGACCCGCCGTGTGGATCGTCGATCCAGCCGTCAGTACGGTGTCGGTGCGCAATGTGGACGTTCTGCGGTTCGACGAGGCCCAGGCGGTGATTTCGCAAGGATTGGACACCGGCGAGATCGTTGTTACCGCTGGGGTCCAGGCGCTTCATCCGGGCCAGAAAGTCCGGGTTCTCGGATCAGAGCAATGAGCGGGGTCAATCTGTCCGATTGGGCGCTGAAAAGCCGTTCGCTGGTTGTCTATATGATGATCATCGCGGTGGTTGCGGGTGGGCTGTTCTATTTCCGCCTGGGTCGCAACGAAGATCCGGCCTTTATCATCAAGACCATGGTCGTTCAGGCCGCTTGGCCGGGCGCGTCCGTCGAGGAAATGATGAAGCAGGTGACGGAGCGCCTCGAACGCCGCCTGCAGGAGACGCCGCATCTCGACTTCCTGCGAAGTTTTACCAGGGCAGGCGTCTCGACCGTCTTCGTGAATCTGAAAGGCAGTGCCAGCGCACGAGAGGTCACAGACACCTGGTACCACGTGCGCAAGTCGATCGGCGACATGCGCCATACGCTACCCGCCGGAGTGATCGGGCCTGGGTTCAACGACGAATTTGGCGATACTTTCGGAATTATCTACGGCTTTACCAGCGACGGCTTCAGCCAGCGTGAGCTGCGCGACCGGGTCGAAGATATCCGCTCAAGGCTGCTTCTCGTGCCCGACGTGTCGAAGATCGAGCTCCTGGGCGAACAGGACGAGGTGATCTTCGTCGAGTTCTCCACGAAGGAGCTTGCGGCACTCGGAGTCGACCGGTCCGCCCTTATTGCGGCCCTCCAGTCGCAAAACATCGTACGTCCGGCCGGAACGATACAGACGAGCGCCGACAGCATCTCGATACGGGTATCTGGCGGGTTTCAGTCGGAACGGGACATCGCCGACATCAATTTTTCCGCGAGCGGACGTATGCTTCGCCTGAGCGACATCGCGCGGGTGCGTCGCGGTTACACGGACCCGCCCCACCCGATGTTTCGGGTCAATGGGAAGCCGGCGATAGGACTCGCAATCGCCATGCGGGACGGCGGTGATATTCTTGCGCTGGGTGCGAACATCACGAAGGCGATGGCGCAAATTACCGCGGACCTCCCGATCGGGATCGAGCCAAGCGTGGTCGCGGATCAGCCCGTCGTGGTCAACCACGCCATTCGGGAGTTCATGGTCTCGCTGCTTCAGGCGATCGCCATCATCATGGTGGTGAGTTTCATCAGCCTCGGCGTGCGACCCGGCCTGATCATAGCGCTTGCCATACCGTTCACGCTGGCGATCGTCCTGCCGATCATGGGTCTGCTGAGCATCGACATGCAGCGGATATCGCTCGGCGCGCTGATTATCGCGCTCGCGTTGCTGGTCGACGATGCGATGACGACGACCGACGCGACCCTCACCAAACTGGCGGAGGGCGCCGGCAAGGTCGAGGCGGCAACCTTCGCCTACCGGACCCATGCGATGGCGATGCTCGCGGGCACGCTGGTGACGATCGCGGGATTCATCCCGGTCGGCTTTGCGGCAAGCTCGGCCGGCGAATACACGTTCTCGCTGTTCGCGGTGGTGACGATCGCGCTGCTGGTGTCGTGGTTCGTCGCGGTCATTTTCACGCCGCTGCTTGGCGCTGCGATCCTCGTCCCGCCCAAGCAAGGCAACTCAGCCGACCCGGGCAGGATTTTCCGGATCTACCGCAGTTTCCTAACATCGGCGATGCGCGCGAAATGGCTGACCATTACGATCTCGGTGGCGCTCTTCGTCGCCTCGGTTCTGGCGATGCCGATGATCCCGCGGCAGTTCTTTCCCTCGTCGGATCGGCCGGAGCTGCTGGTCGATGTCAGCCTGCCTCAGAACGCTTCGATCTACGCGAGCGAAGCTGCGGCGAAGCGCCTCGATGCCGCGCTCGCGAGCGACCTCGATGTGGCGCGGTGGAGCACCTACGTCGGACGGGGTGCGATCCGCTTCTATCTGCCCCTCAACGTCCAGCTCCCGAACGACTTCTTCACGCAGACCGTCGTGATCGCGAAGGATGTCGCCGCACGCGAACGCCTGCATTCCAAGCTTGAAAAGCTGCTCGCCGAAGAATTTCCCAAGGCCATCGCGTTCGTATCTCCGCTCGAGCTCGGGCCGCCGGTCGGTTGGCCGATCCAGTATCGGGTCAGCGGGCCTGACGTCGAGCGGGTGCGCGAGATCGCGCTGCAGGTCGGGAAAATCGTCGCGTCCAGTGCGGACACCAAGCAGGTGAATTTCGATTGGATGGAGCCCGACCGACAGGTGCGCATCCGTGTCGACCAAAACGAGGCGCGACAACTCGGCCTGAGCTCGCAGGCAACCGCGACCGTCCTGAACGCCGTCATCACGGGCACGCCCATCACCCAGGTCCGTGACGATATCTACCTGGTCAACGTGGTGGCGCGGGCTACCGACGAGCAGAGGGTCTCGTTGGACAGTCTGCGCAATCTGCAAGTGGGACTGCCGGGCGGACAAACGGTTCCTCTCAGCCAATTTGCGTCCTTCGAGTATGACCAGGAGTTTCCGCTCATCTGGAGGCGAGATCGGGTTCCGACCTTGACGGTCCAAGCCGCCATCGCCGGTGACAGCTTGCCGGAAAGCGTGGTCGCCTCGCTATTGCCGGCGATCGAGAAGTTCCGGAAGACGCTCCCGCCATCGTACAGCGTGGTGGTGGGTGGGACAGTGGAGGAAAGTCAGAAGTCGCAGGCATCCGTGCTGGCGGTCGTGCCGGTGATGCTATTGGTCATGTTCACAGTCCTCATGGTGCAGCTCCAAAGCTTCCCTCGACTGTTCATGGTCTTGAGCGTGGCTCCCCTGGGGCTGATCGGGGTCGTCGCAGCGTTGATGTTGTCCGGGAGGCCGCTTGGTTTCGTCGCCATTCTGGGGGTCCTCGCGCTCCTCGGCATGATCAGCAAGAACGCCGTCATCCTGATCGGTCAGATCGACGCGGAACGCGCCCTCGGCAAGACGCCCTGGGACGCCGCAGTCGACGCCAGCAGCTCCCGGTTCCGGCCGATCATGTTGACGGCCGTATCCACCGTCCTCGGGATGATCCCGATCGCGCCGACGGTGTTTTGGGGACCGATGGCATTCGCGATCATGGGCGGCTTGCTGGTGGCGACGGTCCTTACGCTCGTCTTCTTGCCGACGATTTACGTCGCGTGGTTCGGCGCGACCGAGCGGGCCGGCGGCGCCGCTCTGCGCAAACCGTCAGAGGGGGCAAAGCAAAGCCGGATAGGGGAATCCTCGTCATCGGCTAGGTAGTCAACCCTATGTTTTTCCGCTCCATGATGGGTGCATCTGTGACGACAGATAATCGGGACGCTTCTAATGACCACCAATAAGGACGTCCAAAGATTGCCGCTGCGGACCCTGACAGCCATGGTGGTCGGCGGCATGGTCGGTGCCGGCGTGTTCTCGATACCGCGCAACTTCGCGCAGGCGACGGGCATCTACGGGGCCCTTATCGCCTGGGCCATTGCTGGTGCCGGCATGCTGATGCTCTGCTTCGTGTTTCAGACGTTGGCCAACCGCAAGCCGGATCTCGATGCCGGTGTCTACGCCTATGCGCGGGCGGGATTCGGGCCGTATGTCGGCTTCTTTTCGGCGTTCGGCTACTGGGCCAGCGCCTGCGTCGGCAACGTGTCTTACTGGATCTTGATCAAGTCGACGCTCGGCGCATTCTTTCCCGCTTTGGGCCAGGGCAATACCTTGACCGCAGTCCTGATCTCCTCGGTCGGGATATGGGCATTCCATTTTCTGGTGCTGCGCGGCGTGAAGGAAGCAGCCGGAATCAACGCCATCGTCACGGTCGCCAAGATCATTCCGCTGCTGTTGTTCGTGGTGTTGTCGATCTTCTTCCTCAAGCCGTCCGTGTTCGTGGACAACCTCTGGGGCGGCGCGGCGGGCGACTATGGTAACCTGTTCGAGCAGGTCAAGGCGACGATGCTGGTGACCGTCTTCGTGTTCCTGGGCATCGAGGGTGCGAGCAACTATTCGCGCTTCGCGGAGAAGCGCGAGGACGTGGGTGTCGCTACCGTCACGGGATTTCTCGGCGTGCTGGCGCTGTTCGCGTCGGTGTCGATATTGGCCTACGGCGTCCTGCCACGCGCGGAGATCGCGCAGCTTCGCCAGCCCTCTGTCGGTGGCGTGCTCGAGGCCGCGGTCGGCCATTGGGGAGCGGTGTTGATCGGGGCCGGCGTGATCGTCTCGGTTCTCGGCGCTTATCTGGCGTGGACGATGATGGCTGCCGAGGTGCTTTCGGTGGCCGCCAAAAAACTGGACATGCCGGCGTTCCTGGCACGAGAGAACGCCAATCAAGTGCCGTCATCGGCGCTGCTGATGACCACGCTGCTGATTCAAGTGGTGCTCGTCGCCACGCTGTTCTCAGACGACGCCTTCACCTTCGCGCTGTCGCTCTGCAGCCACCTCTCGTTGATTCCGTACTTTCTGTCAGCGGCCTTTGCGTTGATGCTGGTTTTTCGCAGAGAGACTTACGAAAAGGACCCGCGCGACCTCCGCAAGGACACCATCATTGCGGTTCTGGCGACGATCTACACGATATTCCTGTTGTTCGCCGGCGGGACGAAGTTCCTGCTGCTCGGCTTCATCATCTACGCCCCCGGCACGATCCTGTACTACATCACGCGGAAAGAACAGGGCAAACAGCTCTTCACGCCGGCCGAATGGGTCTTGTTCGCGGTGGCGGTGATCGGATGTGTCGTCGGTATCCATGGCCTCGCTACCGGCTATATCAGCATCTAGCCCCAGTACGAAAGGAGCCACCAATGGCGAATTCCTCAGCCTTCGGCGTTCATTCGGAGGTCGGTCAGCTCCGGAAGGTGATGGTGTGCTCGCCAGGTCGGGCGCATCAGCGGCTCACGCCGTCGAACTGCGATCAGTTGCTGTTCGATGATGTTCTCTGGGTGGAGAACGCCAAGCGTGACCATTTCGACTTCGTCACCAAGATGCGCGACCGGGGCGTCGATGTGGTGGAAATGCACAACCTTCTGGCCGAAACGGTGGCGGTACCGGAGGGTAAAAAGTGGATACTCGACAATCAGGTCGTGCCCAATCAGGTCGGGCTCGGCTTCATCGACGAATTGAGGAGCTACCTTTCCGGCCTCGACAATCGCGCGCTTGCGGAAACCTTGATCGGTGGCCTGTCGACTCATGACTTTCCTGAAGAGCATGGCGGCCAGGCGATCAAGATGGTCAAGGAGGCGGCGGGTGCCACCGAGTACCTGCTGCCGCCGCTGCCGAACACGCTGTACACGCGCGACACCACCTGCTGGATCTATGGAGGCGTGACGCTCAACTCGCTTTATTGGCCGGCCAGACACGAGGAAACGATCCTCACAACCGCGATCTACAAGTTCCATCCTGATTTCGCCGGCAAGGTCAATGTCTGGTGGGGCGACCCCACGCACGACCATGGGCTGGCTACTCTGGAGGGCGGCGACGTGATGCCGATCGGCAAAGGAGTCGTGCTGATCGGGATGAGCGAACGTACATCCCGTCAGGCGATCAGCCAACTCGCGGCGACGCTGTTTGCGAAGAAGGCGGCCGAACGCGTGATCGTCGCGGCGATGCCCAAGATCCGCGCAGCCATGCATCTCGACACTGTGTTCACCTTCGCCGACCGCGACTGCGTACTGACCGCGCCCGACTTCATCAATCAGACCCGCGCCTACTCCTATCGCCCGAGCGACCAACCGAGTGGCGTCGAGTTGCACCCCGAGAACAAGCCATTCGTCAGTGTCGTCGAGGAAGCGCTGGGTCTTAAGAAGCTTCGTGTGGTCGAGGCGGGAGGAAGCGATTATCAGCGCGAGCGCACGCAATGGGACAGCGGCGCCAACCTCGTCTGTGCGTCGCCAGGCGTGGTGTACGCGTACGATCGAAACACCTACACCAACACACTGCTGCGCAAAGAAGGTATCGAGGTCATCACCATCGTCGGGGCGGAACTGGGCCGTGGTCGCGGTGGCGGCCACTGCATGACGTGCCCGATCATCCGTGACGCCGTGGACTACTAGCGCAGAGGCACCCTGGCGGGTGAAGCCAGGATGAAGCCTGGGCGAAGCCCAAGGCATCGGAGGCCGTGAGTTCGGGAAGCTCGGCCGGCCTCGCGGCCGTTCAGCGGCCTCGGCACATGCAGGAGCTTGCATCGACGGCCCCGAGCCCGCAATGGGCAGGATCGTCACGAGGCTCTCGCCTTCCTTGCAGCTGTTTCACACGCTCGACCCCACGCAGGCGCTGTTTAAGGCCGGGCGCCGCTCACTGATCATCGGCATCGTCATCCTCGCGATCTGTCTGGCAGTCGGATGGCTTGCTTCATTGATGCTCGGAGATGGACCTCTCCCAGAATGAATCTGCGCCGGTCTACGGTGGCGCGGTTTAGGAAGCGATGTGCACGTTTCTTTCGGCAGTCTCCGAGCTTGTGTGATCCGAGATTGTGTGGTCAGGCAGTAACAACATTCCGCGAAAGGGTCGTGCGTTGTCGGCGTCGCTTGACACAACTACTGCGGGGCCTATGGTCGCGTCGTTGGGGAAGGCGGGGCCGACAGTCTCGAGGTTCAGATGCGTGTATCTGGAGTTCTTCTGCAGCTGGTTGGAGCCTTGGGTGCCACTGCTGCAGTGGCCGCGGACGTGGACCTGAAAGAGTTCAGGGCGGATCCGCCGGCACTGCCGCTGCCTTCGTGGAGTGTGGTCGGTTCCGTGTCGTCGATGTTTACCGACAACGCTCTGTTCACGCGCGACGCCCGCAAGTCGGATGGTTATTACGAGCCCGATATCAGCGCCAGACTGGACGGATACCTGACGAACGACCTGTCCTATCGCCTCTATGCCCGCGCGCAGTATGAGGCATTCGCAACGGAGAAGGACGGGAATGCCGCAATCGCCCGCTTGGGAGGACGATTGACCGAGAACTGGAATGGCTGGCGGTTCTCGGCGATCTACGAAAATCGTTACGACTTCGACGGCGTCTACCGCGGCCTCGCGTTTACCTCGAACGACGTGATGGGATCGGTGGCCCGCGACTTTCGTATCAACAACGTCACCCTGTCGCCATTGTTGCTGCTGACCTACCGGTTTTCCGATCTTGCGGAAGCGCGCCGCTGGCGCTTCGATGCCGTTCTCGGAATCGAAGTGCAGCTCGACTCCAAATGGTCGGTCGTGAGCTCGCCTCTGTTCGAAGCCTATTGGTTCACCGATGGATTGAATTCAGGACGGCAGGACCAGCTCTATTCGGCGGATATCGGTCTGAAGTATAATTTCGCGAGCAATCTGTCGCTCACGACCACGGTGCTGTACGAGGCCCGGACGTCCAACGTTCCGATTCGGCACTACAGGGATCTTCGGATCGGTCCGCGGCTCGACTTCGCCTTCTGAGAAAGAATACGAAATGTCAACGAGACGACTCTTCGTCCTGCTGTGGACGGTTTTCGGAATGACGGCGGCAACCGCCGCGTTGGCGGACCCCCGTGATTCCGTCGAGCGGAGCCAGCGCATGGATACCGACGCGCTCCGGGATGACATCGGGCAGAATCGCCTGCGAGTTCCCGCTCATCCACTGGTGATAGTACCGGCCCCGCAAACTCCTCCGGTCTCTCGGACGAAGAAGAAGTCGGGCTCAGCCAAAGATAGCGGTCGATAGGACGTCGTCGTGCGGTAGTTCGGGCATCTGGCGATGTGCCAGAAACGACGCCACCCTGCATTTCCATAAAGCTCGTCCCTGATGGTCTGGACCGTAAGGTGACGTTCGGTCGTGTCCGGATGCGCGACGAAGAATTTTAGCAGTCATTGTCTCATTTTATCGCGTTGGTTCCAGCGATTGGCACAAACTGCATATACCGGACGAAAACTCATGTCAGTCATGCGCAGGTTTTGAAGTATTATGAATTAACCCCTTGGTTGTATGGAAAACCAGGAGGTATGATAGTGCACGTCATTCCCTTAGGGGTGCGCGTCGAATTGCGGCCCTCATGGGACATGTTGAACGGGTCATTATCTAGGTCGTCGATTGGCGACAGTCGATGTCCAGGACGGACTTAAAAGCTGGATGCGTCCAATGAAGCCGTGCAGCCTTCCTGCGAGCCTGTTGAAGCCACATGGAACCGCGAAGCGCCTCGGTCGACACCGGATGAGCGTTCTTGAGTCTTCTGAAGAACAGCCGGATAACCCAACCGGTCGTGATTTGGCTTCCATACAGGAGGGTATTCAGCAGCGGATTGCCTCGGAACTTCATGATTCGACTTGTCAATATTTGGTCGCGGCAAGTCTTGGGTTGATGCGAATCCGCGCCTGCGTCGGCGGAGCAAACGGCGTCGATAGGCTTTGCGACGACGTTGATGCATCGATCGACCGCGCTCTGAGGGATATCCGCTCGCTTACATATTTGCTGCATCCACAGGACGTGATGGAGGAAGGACTGAAGGCGACGATCGAGTGCTATGTCCGCGGCTTTGCTGCGCGCACCGCCTTGCGCGCCCGGAGCGTCGTCGACGCTGGAGTGGACGGGCTGCCATACGACAGCCAAAGGGCATTGCTGCGGATCGTTCAGGAAGGACTCGCGAACATATTCCGGCACGCGAGCGCGACGGAGGTCAAAATCCTCGTCCAGGCAACCCGCGGGCAGTTTCGACTGACCATCAGCGACAATGGACGCGGCTTCGCGGCTCACCGCGCTGAACGAGGCGGCGGAACGACGTCGATGGGTGTCGGCATTCCCGCCATGAGGGAGAGGCTCGCGCGCCTTGGCGGCAGCCTCGAGATTCGATCCGATCCGGAAAGCTCCGGGACCACGTTGTACGCGGTTATCCCGGTTCGCAACGAGGCGAAGCGGCACAAGCGGCGCTTGTTGTTGCAGTCATGAGAGCCGACGCGCATCTCCAAGGACGAGATCCGTCGGGCGACCGTCGCGCTCCGATACGGCCATCGGCTTGCGGTACTCGAAGCGGCGGCGATCGAAGCAGGAGCACTTTGCATGAAACGTATCCTGATCGCCGATGATCATGAGGCTGTCCGTTCAGGTATCCGAGCGGTGCTTGGGCAACGTGCCGATTGGGAGGTCGTGGCGGAGGTGAGCGACGGCAGAAAGGCAGTTGCCGCCGCGATCGAGAGCAGGCCGCATGTCGCCATTCTGGATTTCTCCATGCCGCGCATGACCGGAGTTGAGGTGACCCGGCGGATCAGGGAGTGCTCGCTCCCCACCGAGGTCCTGATCTTCACCGTTCACAGCTCTAGCCTGCTGGCGCAGCAGGCCTATCAGGCCGGTGCGCGGGCCTTCTTGTCGAAGTCGGAGGCGAACAAGCTGCTGCTTGCGGCTGTCGATTCACTCCTGGTTCACAAGTCGTTCGGCGTTGGAAGCGGGGTTGACCATATGGATTGCGCACCGCTCGATGAGGCGAGGCTGACGCCCCGCGAGCAACTGGTCGTCAAGCTCGTTGCCGACGGATACAGCAACAAGGGCATCAGTGCCATCTTGAACCTCAGTGTGAAGACCACAGAAGCTCACCGGGCCGCCGCGATGCGGAAGCTCGATGTGAACTCGACAGCCGGTCTGGTCCGATACGCGGTTAGAGCCAAACTGGTCGACGAGTGATGGAGCATTCCGGCGATCGGGACATCCGCGACCCGATCTCAGGGTTTTGTGGGATAACTTTCCGGAAGAGGGTCGATACAGTCAGCCGACTTGGCTGCCAGTCATCTCCGTTGATTGCCCGATAGGTTCTGGGTCGACATACGGGAGCGCCCGTCGTGAAGCGCATCGTCATTGCCGATGATCATGAGGTTGTACGGTCGGGGCTGCGCGCGATCGTCCAAATGCGCTCTGATTGGGTCGTCGGCGGCGAGGCTTGCGACGGCGAGCAGGCCCTGGCTTTGGCGATCGAAACGCGTGCGGACGTCCTGATCGCCGATTACTCGATGCCGTTCATGAATGGACTCGAAGTGAGTCGCCGCCTCAGCGCTATGCATATGCGAACGGAGGTGTTGATCCTGACGATGCATGACAGCGAGGAACTGTTGACGGAGGCCATTCTGGCCGGCGTTCGCGGCTTCCTGTTCAAGTCTGATGCCCGAGAACACCTGATATCCGCGATAGACGCCTTGCTTGATCGCAGGCCGTACTTCACTGGCGTGTTGCTGGAAAAGCTTCTGCGGGACTTCCAACTCAACAAGCAGAACAAGTCGGGCGTACTGCTCACCTCGCGGGAGCAGAGCGTGGTCCAGCTCATTGCGGAGGGGCATACCAACAAATCGATCAGCGCCATCTTGAAATTGAGTGTGAAAACCATCGAGACCCATCGTGCCGCGGCGATGCGCAAGCTCGGGATGTCATCGACGGCGGAGCTTGTTCGCTATGCGATTCGGAAGAAACTGGTCGCGCCATGAGTGCGACGACAGCGACCGACCCTGCGCTCCGAGGCTAGTTTTCGTCGTCTCGTCGAAGCACACGCGCATGCTGGCAGCGAATTCCGAGGATCCGGACCGGGCGGCCGGCGCAGACGCATTTAAGGTCCCCCAGCCGGACAAGTTTCCGCGATCCGGTTGAGTTCGCCATCATTGCGGGACTAGAGTGCCCTTGCGGGGAAAATAAAACAATGATGGCACGGCGCTATGCGGTCCGAAAGGCTTGCCCTGGCTGCGGCAGGCCAATGAAGGGTTTGCCGGACGATGCAGCGGAGGGACGGCTGCGCTACGTCTGCGCCAAATGCGACGACGACCCGCTGCGTGATCCTGCAGCGCGCAAGTGGGCGGACGGCCCGCTGCGTCCTCCGGAGAAATGAGCGCTCTCGCCAGCTATTCCGATCGGTTAGAGCAGGAACGAGGCTCTCCAGAGGGGCGTGCGCCGACCTGCTCGACGCGTAGACTGAGCGCATGGCGATCATGGAGAACTCCGACCAAGGAGATCATCCGGGAGACGCACGGCCAGATGCATTTTGCGGCGCGCGCTTACCGGTTTTTCGCGGGCTTCGCGGACAAGATCTTTGGCGATACGATACCGCTGGATCAGCGCGATTTTTCAGAAACATCCTATTTCGTAGACGACTAAAACAGCTCGGCGCCGAGCGAGCATGATGGCAACTCGCTGCCATAATTTCCTAGGATGGCCGTTCGACGAAGGCGACGGCCTTGTTGCTATAGGTCCATGTGGCACCGTCGCGTTTGCTGATCCCGAGAAAGGCGGTCGACGTACCGGCATATTTCATGGCCTGATTGCCGCCGTCGATGCCATAGGCCCATGGGTCGAGGCACAGAAACTCGGTGACCTTGTTGTCGGCCCCCGTAGTGCGGTGGCCGACGATGCCGACATAATGGGCGCCGCCGAGGGACGCCCGTACCGGCATCTTGTTTTCGAGATTCTTGATTGTCCAATCCACCGCTTTGCTGGGATCCCTTCCCACGCTCACTTGGTCGCGCGCTGTCGGTTCGGCCATTTTCCAGCCCATGTAGCGGACGAACACGATCTTGAGGATCGAACCGCACCAATATTCATTGTTCACCGCTTTGAGGAAGCCGCCATTGTTCTGGTTCCATGGCAGCTTGCTCTTCTTGTAGTTTTCCATCGACTCGTCCGTCGAGGTCGTCGACAGCGTGGGATGGGTGTGCAGCGGCTCATCCACCAGCATTTCATAGACGCGATGGCGGTTGTCCAATTCGTCGCTCGGGTCTTGGTTGCTGTAGAATTTGCGATAGGTGGGCACCTTGGCCGCCGTACTGACGGCGTGGAAATAGTGCCAGATCAAATCGGTTTTCCACGAGGGCTCGCGTGTATGGGTGTCGGACATGGAGACGTTCCATATGAGGTATTCGGCTGCTGCGGATTCGCGGCCTTTTCTCACTTGCGGTCAGACCCAGCCGCGCTGAAAGGTTAGTCCCCGCTCGATTGATGACGGTTCAATTTCGTAGGCGGAACCTCACGCGGTGCCAGCGCAGTTTTTGGGGATGCGGCAAGCCCGGTTCTGGCTCTCAACCGCAGCGCAGGCGTCCGATATTGCGGTCCAAGCCGACATTGTCGCAGATAGCGCAGGCTCTTAAACAGGCGTTCGGAATTCAACGAAGTGCCGGCGCTGACCGCAGCCTCAACGTGCTGAAGGGATGCCGAGAACGAGTGCTCTCACCATGCGTTGAAGTTGGTGACGAGTTGCTTGTCCAAGGACAAGCTTTCCATGCCACTGGAAAGCAAAATACCACTTCGGCTATGGTGTCCACTCCCGGGCATGTTTCGCTTGTGGTGCAAGAAGTGACCGAGATTTCTAGTCCAGGTGCCTTGCGCGCAGATCTTGAAGGTCCTTTTTCAACGCCACCAGATCCAGCCCGCGAGGAAAAGTGAGGCGTCCAGAGCGGATCACGAGCCGGACGTACGGATAGCGTTCCTCGGCAAGCATCGGATAACTGATCTTGTACTTGTGCCAATCTTCAACGATGTGTGCCTGTTGCTCGACGTTGTATGAGTCCCAGGAATCGCCCGGCGTGTACTTGTAGCCGGCACCGACTGTCTGCGCCCAGAAGGAGCGCGCCATCGTCCAATTTGAATCGTTGAACGCCTGCCACACGTGGGTCATTTCGTGCACGAAGAGGTCGCAGATGCGACCGAAATCGTCGCACAAGAGGCCGAAGGTGGGGTTAGGCGATGCCATGTTACTGAACGCGACATTGCCAAGATTGATGGCATACCGCATGCTTGGCACCATGGGATTGCTTCCCCTAAAGAACGGCCCATCGTTCGTCCACGGTCTTCCGCCTGCTCCGCAGGCCATTGGTAATCGCAATTGTCTCCCACGGCGGCAGCGTCGGGCCAAAGACGTTGCGCGCGAAATTCCGCTCGCTGACGTCCAGCACGCGCGCGAAGTCCGGTCGGCTTCCTTCACATGCCGGCGGGGTCGGAGCCGCTGGGGTGGGCGCAACCGGTGGAGTCGGCGCAATCGGCGGGGGAGGCGGCGTACCTGGCGGCAGATAGATGAATCCCCCTCGCCACCCACCTTTCCCGCCGGTCGTACCGGAAGAGAACGCAAAATTCTGGCGGTCGCGCGACATCGTGCGGCAGCCTACATACTCGGCCAGGTACCAGTTCACCTGTCGTGTGGCTTGTTGGAAATCGCGCTGTTTGACGAGCTTGATGCCCGGAAAGTTGAACTCGATGAGGTCCCAGGGATCGATGCCGATCCGCTTGGCGAGGGATATCCAAGTCTCGCCCGCCGTCACGGCATGCCGGATTCCTGCTGGCGGTACATAGCTTTCGACGACAGGCTTCAAGGGCCTTTCCTGGTTCGGCAATGTAAAGCCTCCCCTGCTGATTCCTGCGGAACTATGCGTTCTCGCAACCAATATCTATTGGTCGCCACTACCTCGAGTCGGTTCGATGGTTCCATTCATTCGATGCGCGAACTGGCAGTGGCAAATCGAGGAGCCTCATTCGTAGCATGAAGGCGTAGACAAGGAGCAATGTCGAATGAGCAATATCCGCTTTAGCGCCGGCCCTTTGAGCTCGAACCGAGCAGATCATGCGTTCCGCTGATGCTCACGGTTCCCGAGCACTCGAAACCGCCGAAAATTCCGCAGGAGCCGGTGACCGTGACACGCAAATCTTTGCGCTGGTACATGTCGACCGAAATGCCCAGGCGCGAAAAGTCGTTCGCGCTGTTCGGCAGAATCAGGTCGATATGCTCTGCCGCCCATTGCGGTATATGCTTGTTGCTCTTCCAGAACAGTTCATTGCCGGCGTGATGCAAAAAGTTTGGGCCCACCGTCAGTGCACCACCTACACCCTCGAACGCGAAGCCCGTTTCGTCGATGTGAACGTTTACCCGATCGGGTGCCACCGCGAAATGTAGCGAGGTGATGTCTTGTGGCTGCGGGTCCTTGCCGAATTGCGAGCTGTAGGCGTCGCCCCACTGTCCGCGATCGCGTCCAAGCCCGAAACCGTGCCGCCCCGGAAGATCGCGCGTTGAGAGTGGCCTGTCGGAGAGCTTTGGACGCCAGATCTCCCGAAATCCCTTGCCGATTGTGGCGGCCATCGACAGGTCAAGAGCCCAGTGCGATGGCTTCTCGGCACTTTGGCCTTCGGCGAAGGCGTCGAATCCTTCCGGCGTCTTGGCGATACGCAGCTTCTTGGTCAGATCTCGCCAGTGCTTCGGCAGGAAGGTGACGCCATCGAGTGTGTTCGTCGCAGCCGCGACACCATACTTCTCGAGTTGGTGTCGGATGTAGGGCTTTTCGTCGTAGAGCCGCACATCCGGGTTGGGCCCCGCAAAATACTTTGTCAAATCGATCTGCGGCCGAAACATGGTCAGCCGTGCCGCGATCTTCCGGTAAGTGTCGGTCGTCGTCGGATCGGTCGTCGTCATGGGGCGCCTTCCGCGGCAATCCTCGCCTCAGATTAGTCTCGCCCGAACGGGTTCGGGTTCAATGCCGGCGCATTCGATGAAGCTCGCGCCCGGCCCAGGTCATGCGAAGTCATGTCGCGCCAGCGCAGTGTTTGAACCTGCCGATCGGAAACGGCGACCACCATCCGTGGGGTAGTGTGAACAGTGAGGACGATCAATGTCACTGCGGAGCAGGGTATTAGACGTGCTCAATGGCCCGGCGGTCGCACGCATGCGCTTCCGGTTTCCGATCCGCGGCAGCCACGTGACGATTGCGCCGCAAACGTTTCATCACGTTGCCCGGGCGATCCGGTTGGGGCAGGTCACAGTCGCGGTTCCGACCGATCTCGCAGCGGGTGTTGCTGCGCAATATAACGATGTCGCGCGAACCCGAGCCGACGGCACAGCGGTTGCGGCTAATACGCTTGAGGTCGTGTCGGCGACGGGCCGGCTGGACGCAGCCTATATCGTCCACGAGAGCCTGCACGCGGCATACGATCTGTTGCGTACCGGCCTTGATGCCAATGCGGAAGAGGCGTCTGCCTATGTCTGCACGGCGCTCTATTGCCGCATGACTGGCCTGCCCCGCCCTCGCTGGGCCAACGGGCCGATCTACGCCAATGCCGCAGAAGTCGCCCGAACACTGCTGTCCCAGTATCAGAAGGGCGATCCCGGGATTCCCTGGGTCGGGGAGCATGAATGGAAAATGCTGCGCGCAGGTGTTGGCTTTGATCCGGTCTATACCAGCGGCCCCGGCGGTATTCTCACGGGATGGCTCCTCGGCCAGCAATATACCCACGACGGCTAGAGTGCCGGGGACCGCATCCGTTTCAGGAAACGGCAGGAGCTTCCAACTCCTGCCGTTCATCGCCAACGGAGCCGTGCACTTGAGCGCGTCACGCGACCAGCAGGCCCAGCTTGCCGACCATCGCAAGCGAGCGTTGAACGCTTTCTCGCATTGACAGCAGTAACGGCTCGGCTGGCTGCCCGGCTCCATCCTTCTGGCCTATCCGGATGGTAGGGCCGAATTTTTCGGTCATTTCGGCCGTGATCTGGTCGATGGTCCGCGCACCGTCGAGCAATTGCAGGAAATCCCTGGTCCGGTCGTCCTCCAACTGCACTGTTTGGTGGAGGAGATTGGTGACCAGCGGACCTGTTTGCGCTTGTCTTCGCGCGAGCAGGCTGGCCTGCGGATGCTCCGTAGCTTCCTTCAACAAAAAGGGACGCGACAGCAGGAACGAAACCTCGCCGCTGCAAGCCAGGATGAACATCGCCTCAGTCAACACCTTTTGGTCATCATATGCCTGCCGGTTGCCCAGCAGCGCGCGGGCGCCATCGAGCAACTCGTTAAATGATAATGCCCGCGGCCAAGCTCGGCCGAGACATAGATACGCGGCCTTCAAGAGCGGATTGATTAGCGTGACCCTGCTGCCGTCCTGGTTCTCGAATTCCATCGCGGAATCGTCTGTCACGCAGGAGTCGGAATGGACCGGGTTGGTCGTGCTCAGCAAATGGAACCGGGTAACGAAATCGAGGTCGATCTGGCGGGATAGCGAAATGCTGTTGTGGCAGAGCAAGGTGCGCCGAAAACCGTTGCCGTCGATGAAGTCCTGATATTGATCGCGCGCCATGAACTCGCTTTCCGGGAAGCGCTGCAGCGCTGCGCGAACCTCCTCGGAATAGCCGGCAAGATAGCGTCGTGAAAAATCAGCGTCGCCCAGGTATTGCAGGCCATGGCGGCTTGCGTCTTCGGCGACCTCATGCAGCAGGAAGGCCTCGGCGCCATCATCGAGATCGTCGTGAAATAAAAGTTCGTCGGGCGACTTGAGGACGCGGTTGTACTGGTCGCGCATAACCGCGCCGTGCACCGAGTCGGCCTTGGAGCCGTCGCTCAGGAACTTCAGGATCGCGCGGGCCTGTCCTACCTTCTCCTCCATGCCGGTGAGGCGGCGGGTGTGATACCGCATCATGTCGCGGACCATGTCGCGAAGATGCGAGAATGGGTGCGCGTTGTAGCTGACGTAGCAGACCCCGCGCGGAGCCAGGTTCTGCTTGAAGACCATCATCATCTTCTCGCGCACTGCCGGTGGCACCCAGGAATAAACGCCGTGCGCGATGATGTAGTCGAACCGTCCGAAGCTTGCATCGACATTCATGATGTCGCAGTGGAGAAGCTTGATGTTCTCCAGGCCCAATGTAGCGACATTTTGCTGGCCGCGCTCGATCGTCACGCCGCTCAGGTCGACACCGACGAATTCGCTGTTCGGGTATTGAAAGGCCACCGGCAACAGGTTGCCGCCGACGCCGCAGCCAAGCTCCAGCACCCGGCAACGCTCGACCGGCGCCGGCTGCATGCCGTAAACGGCGGCCATGGTAGCAAGATGGTTGGGATGAGTAAGCCCATAAACATGACCCGGGTAGTAGACCTCGTCGTATGGCGTTGGACCGATGTTCGGGTGAAGATGCTCGGCTTGAATGTTCATCGTGCTCAATTCCACGAATATGCGAACTTGTCGTTCTCGATCGAGACGCGTGCTTCCTTCACCTCTTCCTTGGCGAGCGACTTGCTGAGGAATTCGCGCGACAGCTCGGGGAGCAGGGTGTTGGTGATGATGTTGTCAATCATTCGCCCACCGGAGTCCGGGTCGTTGCAACGCGACACAATGTGCTCGACGACCGCGTCGTCATAACCGAAGGTCGCGTTATGATTGTCGCGAAGGCGCCGTCCGATGCGGTCGAGTTGCAAACGCACGATCCCGGACAGCATCTCGTCCGACAGCGGGAAGTACGGTATCGAGACGATGCGTCCGAGCAGCGCCGCTGGGAACACCTTCAGCAACTCCGGCCTTAACATCCTGGCGAGCTCTTCCGGCTCGTCGCGATACTTTGGATCGCGTGATAGGCCCATGATCAGATCGGTGCCGACGTTTGTGGTAAGGATGATCAAAGTGTTCTTGAAGTCGATCCGCCGCCCGTTGCCGTCCTCCATGGTTCCTTTGTCGAATACCTGAAAGAAGATTTCATGGACGTCGGGATGAGCTTTCTCCACCTCGTCGAGCAGAATGACGCTATAGGGCTTGCGCCGGACGGCCTCGGTGAGGCGCCCACCTTCGCCATAGCCGACATAGCCGGGAGGTGCGCCTTTCAAGGTCGAGACGGTGTGCGCTTCCTGGAACTCTGACATGTTGATCGTAATCATGTTTTGCTCGCCGCCATAAAGAGTCTCGGCAAGCGCCAGGGCGGTTTCGGTCTTGCCCACACCGGACGGGCCAGCCAGCATGAACACGCCGATCGGTTTCGACGGGTTGTCCAGCTTGGCGCGGCTGGTCTCAATTCGCTTGGCGATCATCGTCAGCCCATGGGACTGGCCGACGACGCGGCGGTTGAGGATCTCCGGTAGCTTCAGCACGGTTTCGATCTCGTCGCGCATCATCCGGCCGACCGGGATGCCGGTCCAATCAGAGACAACGGACGCCACCGACTGCTGATCTACATGGGCATAGACCATTCGCTTTTCCGGATTGATAGTCTCAAGTGTGTCGAACTTGCTGCGCAGCTCCGCGCGCCTGGCAGCCGGATCTTCGCCTTCCTTGGGCCCGGACAGGATTTCACGAATGCTGCGGATGTCCTTGAAGAGCTCCTGCTCGACCGCCCAATCGGCATCGAGGCTCGTCAGCTTGTCTTTCAGTGCGGCGATGTCGTTGGCGATCGCGACAATGCGCTCGTTGTCATCTACCCCAAGGTCGCTGTCGCTGACGAGTGCTGATCTCTCAGCTTCACGAGCGGCAATCGCAACGCGTGCATCCTCGATCAGGGCCGGCGTCGCGCTCTGGCTGATGGCCACGCGTGCCGAGGCGGTGTCAAGCAGGCTGACCGCCTTGTCCGGCAACTGCCGCGAAGGAATGTAGCGGTGGGACAGGTTGACCGCTGCGACGATCGCAGCATCCGAAATGCGAACACCGTGGTGCTTTTCCATCGGACCGAGAAGTCCGCGCAGCATGATGCAGCAGGTCTCCACATCAGGTTCGTCGATCTGGATCGGCTGGAAACGTCGTGTAAGCGCGGGATCCTTCTCGATGTACTGGCGATATTCCGCCCATGTAGTGGCGGCGATTGTGCGCAGCGTGCCACGGGCGAGGGGAGGTTTCAGGAGATTGGCCGCATCGCCGGTGCCGGCCGCGCCGCCGGCGCCGATCAGTGTGTGGGCCTCATCGATGAACATGATGATGGGGGTAGGTGAGCTCTGGACCTCGTCGATCACCGACCGCAAGCGCTGCTCGAACTCGCCCTTCATGGAGGCGCCGGCTTGCATCAGGCCGATGTCGAGTGCGCAGAGCCTTACATTGCGCAGCGGTGGCGGCACGTCGCCCGCGGCAATGCGCTGCGCGAAGCCTTCGACAACTGCGGTCTTGCCGACGCCAGCCTCGCCGGTGAGAATTGGATTGTTCTGCCGCCGACGCATCAACACGTCGATCAGTTGGCGGATTTCTTCGTCTCGGCCAAGAATCGGATCCATTTCGCCCGATTTGGCCTTGGCGGTGAGGTCCTGGGAGAACCGGTCGAGCGGCGTCGTGCCCTTCCGACCCGCTTGGGCCGCGCCTTCCGTGCCGGCGCCAACCAGGCCCGAACCGTCCATCGGCCGCATGGTCTCCTCGTCGGAGCCGGTCCAGACAGCGCGGCATTCCGCCGCCAGTGCGTCGACGTTGATCTTGGCAAATTCCCGCGAGAGGTTGTTCAGCGTGCGACGAATATCGTTCGATTTCAGGCCTGCCACAAGCAGATGACCGGTGCGGATTTGGGTCTCGCCAAAGAAGAGCGTGGCATAGTGCCAGCCGCGATCGAGCAGATCGATGACCGAATTGGCGACGCCCGGCATGTCGGTCTCGTTCTTAGAAAAGCCGCTGATCACGCCGGCAAGGTCTGACAATAAGCGCGCGCGGTCGAGCTTGTAGTGATCGACCGAGAGGCTGAGATCGTTGCGCTCCTGCTGCAGAATATGAAACAGCCAGTGCGCAAGCTCGACGTTGCGATTGCCGGCGCTCTTTGCGTGGCGCAGGGCCTGTATGAAGGCATCATAGCCGGCCCGGTTCAGCTTGCCCGTTACAGCTTCAATGCTGATGTCGGTCACGGCGGCTCCTCCTGCTCAATTCCTCCGCGGATGCTTGCCATCACGCGGAAATTGCTTCAAATTCCATAGCATTAGGCGATCAGCGCGATGGATAGGTTCAAATCGCCGCGGCATTGGCTGCGGCGCTCCGGCGGGCTCTCAATCGCTCGCCGAGCTGAAAGCGGGCATCGCGGCGATATTCTTCCGTGGAGGCCCAGTTCGGTGAGACCCAGGAGGTCCATCCAAGTCGACCACTTTGTCCGAGCCTGACCGGTACAACCTCTCCCGCAGGAATGGCGAGCTCGACCTCCCATTCCAATTCGTCGCCGATATAGAAGAAAACGGCGTCGGCCAGTGGCTCCGACAGGTTGGGTGTTTCGGTCGGCAGGAATTGTTCGTACTGAGCAAATGTTCTGACAAAGACCCGAACTCTGATCTTGTCCTCGACGCTGAACACGCGCGAACCCAGAAGGGCGTCCTGACCGAGCCTCGCATGCGTTCCGCCGAGCCGGCTGCAGTGACTTGGGTCGAATGAGAGCCAGGTGCCGACGAATTCGTCGATCTCGACTTTGACCTCGAACAGTCCTTGCAGGAACCGAGTCAACCGTGATGCACACTTCGCCCTGGGCGCCACCAGTCCAGCGAAGCTGAGCTTCGCCATGTCAGGTACCGTATCGCGATCGGCGAAAACAGCGGAGCCCAAGCCGGCGAAGGAGCCGACATAGGCGATGAAGCGATCCTCCGCGGGGCGGTCATGCTGCGCGATCGGGCGCGCATCGGCCCAGGCACGAAAGAAGAGTTGCAGGAAGCGTCCGTTGAGGAGATCGAGAAAGCGCGGGAAGGCGTCATCACGCATCAGCCACCAGCTGAGACTTTCATCGGTGGTGGCAATGGGCAGGGCGCCCTGCGGGCCCAGGAGGCCGAGAAATTTAACGAGTATCCTGAGCCGGCCACTCTGGTCGTCCACTGCCGCGAGGTTCGAGGCGGGGAACTCCAGATAAGGCACTTGGCCGAGTTCGATATATTCGTCGCGGCGCGCGGCACTGTCACCGATCCGCGGTCGATCCGGGTTGGCGCGCTCGAACTGGCGTAACGTATGGAAGAAATCGAAACGCCATGGCTCGGCCTTCATCTGGTCGATCAGCGTCATAGCGGTCTCCGCGTGCCCATGCGCGGCGGCCATCGCATGATCTCGCCGCGCTCCGGCGTCGAGATGACCGTCTGGGTGAAGGTGTTGAAGCCGGAATAGTCGGCGAAGAAGCGTTCCAGCACCGCCCCGAGCAAAAATACGCCGCTGCCCTCAAATGCTTTCTCGTCGAGCGTGACGGTAATCTCCAGGCCCCGTGCTGCGCCGCTGCCAGTGCGCTCACGCACGCGCCGCACCACGGGGCGGCTTTCTATGCTGCGCACGCCGCGGATCTTGCGTTCCGTGGCGTCGTCGAATTGGTCGGCGAACAAGGACAGCATCTCGCGCAGCGCTGCGGCGTTCTTGCCGCCACCGCGCTCGACGAGGCCAAGATAGTTGAGGCTGAGCATGTTGATCAGCCGCCAGCTGACAATCCCGCTGTTGGCGATTTCGCTGCGGCTGCGCAATTGGGCCACCACCGGCTCGCGCGGCGGCGTGGGACCGGCGACGCACATCAGATCAAGGGATGTGTCGTCCAGCAGGCGAAAATCGGCGCCGCCCTGGCCGACCGGCAAGTGCTCCGTGAGATGGCGATTGGAGCAGAGAGCCCGAACGCTCAGTTCGGCGACAGAGCCTTTGCCGCTCAATTCACCGGGCTCGAGCAGTGACAGGAACATGTCCGTCCCGGTGTAGTCGGAGGAAGAACCGTATGTCTTTTCTTCCACTGTGCGGCGCCGAGGTAAGCGGCGGACGGTAAAATAAAGCCCGTCGACCGACCCGCTGGTCCGGTCGACGGCGGCCGAATATAGCGGGCGCACGGGCCGCTTATCCTTCTCTGCCGGAAGGTGCGCGTAGACTTCGAGCACCTGGTGCGGTTCGTATTCCAGATAGCGGCTGCGATCTGGCACCACATGGTACTCGTGCGTATTCGACTTGACCGGAATGCGATCACTCGTCTTCTCGAACAGATTGATCGCCGGCGCGGTATAGAGCCTGAACGTCTCGGGGCGCACCGAGGCGGCCAACCGTGAATTATGTTCATCGAATGCGAAGACAATATCGATCGATTTGCTGCGCAGCCGTGACATCACGCTGCGAAGTCCGGTGAGGTTAATGCCGAGGAACTTGCGTGGAAACATGAAATATTCACGCAGCAGCTCCGAGCCACGAAAGATCTGGTTGTCGTTAGGAAACAGAGACTCGTTCTCGTCGAAGCCAATTTGCTGCACGCTGTCATGGGGGGCACGAGTCACCACCGGATCGCCGAAGTCGTCGAGATGCCGGAAGTAGACCCCCCTGCAATTCGAGATCAATTGCTCGTAAAGCGCGATGGCGTCGGATTCCGCACCGGACAGGTAGATCGGAAGCTCGCTCACGCGGCAGCCTGCGAACCAGGTTTCCGGCTTGGTCCGGGCCTCTGCGTCCGGCGGCTCCTCGTCGAGCCGGGCCGCACTACGATGGGTCAACGATAGCCTCAGCCCCGCGATGACATCACTGCCGACCGGGATACCGAGCGCCTGCAGAGCGCCCGCCGTCGAGAAATACTCGGCGCTTGTGACGTCAAATGGCCAGAGCACGATGTCGCGGCATAGTCGAAACCGGCAGGAAAGACTTCGTTCTCTCTCGCGATAGGTCGCGTCGAAATAGGCGCCGCGGGGCGCGATCTTCCTGCCGTCGCGCAGTGCCGGGTCGGCATATGGTGGCCGTGCGGTGACCAGCATGGCCGAAGGTGTCGGCGCAAGATAGTTCGGTACCAGTTGCTCGAGCAGGTTTGCAGTGAATTCCGGGAACTCGTGCTTGAGCTTGAGCTGAACGCGGGCGGCAAGAAACGCAGCGCCTTCCAGCAGTCCCGTGATCATCGGGTCCGAGCGGTCCCGGATCAGGCCGCCGAGGCGCTCTGCGATACCTGGATATTCTTCGGCGAAATCTCCCGCCTGCTCGTACAGCAATGACAGTTCACGATTGTAGAAATCGAGGAATTCGCGATTCATGCTAAAGTCGATTGATCTGGATGTCGCCGCTGTCGAGGTCGACGTCGGCGACAAATTCCACGGGGACGTTGAGCGGCTCAGCTTTGAGGTCGGCGTGAACGATGAAGCGCAGCTTCAGCTGCTCAGGACCGACCGAGCCGTCGCGACGAACCCGGATCGTCTTGCGATCCAGTCTGGGCTCGTAGGTCGCTAGCGTCTCGCGCAACGCGTCGGTGAGTTCGTCGTCCGTAACCTCGTCGATCGAGCGGTGGGCGATATCGGGGAAGCCGTAGTTCAGGATTGATGTCCGGACGCAATCCCGGTCGCTCAGATCCAGGGTCGATTCCAGAGCAATGGTATTGAGAAGTGTTTCAAGATCATGAGAGACCTCCCGCCGCAACAGCGTTTCCGAGATCGGAAAGCGGCCTGCGCTACGCCGCCCGGCAATGACCCGTTCACCGAATTCATCGCGCAAATTGAGCTTCTTGCGCGCATCGCGAGCTTCATGAGCCAAGCGAAAGGCCAGCATTAGCGGGGGAGAGAGACGATCCCTCTTTGGAGTAATGGTCATTTACCGTCCCCAAGACGCCAGGCTCGCTATGCCCTTTCGCGGGAGCATCAGCTGGTCTCCATGATGATGTCGCCTCGGCAGGCGGTCGGGCTCGCGACCGCTCCCGCCGAGACGTCAACCGCAATCGCACCGTGCGGCGCCGGTTCGCGCTAATCGCAACCGGCGCCAAGCAGAAGCCGACAATCAGGCCCATTCCTTGTTGGCGGGAACGTCCCAGCCAAACACCGGCGCCGCTCCAGCGCCGCCTTTTTCCGTCTGGGTCTTGTACGTCATCTTGACCTTCGCGAAATTCAGACTCACGTTTTCGGTGAGGCGATCTTCGCCGTGCGATCCGCCCGTCGATACACTCGAGACCAGAATGTGCTTCATCTCGATCTTGAGATACTCCAGCGGATTTTCACCCGCCTTGCGGACCGTGAGAATCGCCGTATCAATGTGCTTGCCGTTCGCACAGACTTTGAAAAGCTCCGGCGTGGCCTTGTCGACGAAGTGCGTGAAGTGCAGATCCTGGATGCTGACCTTGCCGGCGCCGCCGCCCGAACCGCTGTGGAAAGTGCCTGACTGGCTCTCGCCGAAAGACCAGCTCAAAATATCGATTTCGTCCTTGTGCTTGTCGTCCAGCGACTCGCCCTTGATCGGGTCGAGTTTCAAGAAGATGTCGACAGCCATAGCATAGTCCTCTCAAATTTCTGCGTGGTTACGGTTGCGATGTTGCGGCGTCAGGAACCGGGGCCGGGTAGGCGTGAAACCAGGCTGAGGCCGACGTCCATCGCCTCCAACTGAAAGTGTGGACGAAGAAAGAAGCGCGCGTTGTAATATCCCGGATTCTCCTCGTTTGCGATGACTTCAACCTTCGCAGCGGCCAGTGGCTTGCGCGCTTTCTGAGCTTCTGACGAGAGGGCTGGGTTGGCATCAACGTATTCGTTGATCCAGGTTTGCAGCCAGATCGTCAGCTCATCCTTCTCCTTCATGGATCCGATCTTGTCGCGAACCATGCACTTCAGATAGTGCGCAAAGCGGGACACTGCGAACATGTAAGGTAGTCGTGACGACAGGTTGTCGGACGCGGTGGCATCCACGCCCTTTTCGCCGAAGTACTTCTTCGGCTTGTAGAGTGACTGGGCGCCGATGAAGGCGGCCTTGTCGGTGTTCTTGCGATGGATCAGCGGGATGAGGCCCGCCTTTGCAAGTTCGTGCTCGCGGCGATCACTGATGGCGATTTCGGTCGGGCATTTCAGGTCGACGCCGCCGTCATCGGTCGGGAATGTGTGCGTCGGCAGGTTGATAACTTCGCCGCCGGACTGCACACCGCGGATGCGCGTGCACCAGCCAAACTCCTTGAAGGCGCGGTTGATGTTGACCGCCATTGCGTAGGCGGCGTTGATCCAGCCGTATTTGTCGCCGGTGTGTCCGTCCGTCTCCTCTTCGAAGGCGAACTCTTCCACGGGCTCCGATTTCGCGCCGTAGGGGAGGCGGCCGAGCGCGCGCGGCATGCACAGGCCGAGATAGCGCGAGTCGTCCTGATCGCGCAGTCCCTTCCATGCGGCATATTCCGGCGTGTCGAACACCTTGCCGATGTCGCGAGGGTTGGACAGCTCGGTCCAAGAGTCCATTCCCATCAGCGTCGGCTCGGCGCCGCTGAAGAAGGGGGCGTGTGCGGCGCCGGCGATCTTGCTGAGATCGCGGAGCAGTTGTACATCGGTAGGGAGGTGACTGAAATAATAATCGCCGATCAGGCAGCCGAAAGGCTCGCCACCCAGCTGGCCGAATTCATACTCATAGATCTGCTTGAAAAGGGGGCTCTGGTCCCAGCGTGCATCGGGATAAAGCCGCAGATTCCGATACAGCTCGTTCTTGGAGACGTTCATCACCCGGATCTTCAGGTTGGCGTCGGTCTCGGAATTGAAGACGAGGTAGTGGAGGCCGCGCCACGCACTTTCGATTGCCTGGAACTCAGGTGTATGAAGAATCTCGTTCATTTGCGCGGTCAGTTTCTGGTCGATCCGCGCGATCATCTCCTCGATGGTATCGAGGACGTCCGACTTGATGACGCTCGTATCCTTCAACGCCTCTTGAACGAGCGTGGATACGGCGTTTTCGACTTCGGTTGCAGCACGTTCAGTGCGCGGTTTGAAGCTTTGCTTCAGCAGGCTGGCAAACTCATCAGCTTCGACGGTTTTGACGTGGGTAGTGCTCTCTTTGTGAACAGCTTCTTTTGCCATGGTCCCCATTCCTTCCTTAGCTCTCGGTGCCAGGTTCGGTCGACTGGCTTGTCGCGCGTTCCCGCAGCGCTGCCATCAGTTGAGGATCGGCGAGAAGTTTTTTTAGCTGGTCCTCGGCAGCCACCTTGCCATCCATGTAGCGCAGCAGGTTGGCGAGTTGTTCGCGCGCCTCGAGCAGTTTGGCGGTGGCCGGCACCTGGCGGGCGACTGCCACCGGAGTGAAGTCTGCCATCTTGTTGAAGTGCAGGTTGACCGAGATCTTTTCGTCGGATCCATCGCTGAGGCGATTGGCGACGCGCGCCGTCACGCCGGGCTGGATTGCGGCCATGCGGCTGTCGAAATTGTCCATGTCGAACTCGAGGAATTTACGCTCCTCGACCTTCGTCTTCTCGACGCCAGGGTTATTGCCGGAAAGGTCGGAGAGGACGCCCATGACGAACGGCAGTTCTATAAGTCGCTCGGCGTCATAAGGATCTTCGTATGTGATGTGCACGCGCGGTGCGCGGTTTCGTCGAATGAATTTTTGACCGCTGTCTGTAGCCATGGTTCCCTCACTACGAAATCGCTTTAAACATCGAATTTGCGCGACGCAGATTGACTAGGGCGCTTCAAGTTGCTGCGGTCGGCAAACATGCTTGTGTCCAATTAGTGCCCTCGACCGAAAGCTCGGTTCAACGCGATCTGTCGATTGTTTTAAGCGCTCCCTCAGGTAAAACATCATTCAAAAGGCTGAGGAAATCTCGTTGTGCAAGGTCGCGCGCGCGATCGACCAAAAAGGGGATCGGGCTGGACGGCTCCGCGGTTCGGAAAAACGACGCCACCTTCGTCAGCAGACCCAAGGCCTGCGCTCTGTTTTCCACCGAAAAAACAATATCTTGGGCGCTCTCATCGGTCGTCGATGAGAGCGAGATCGCGAGCTCCGCCATCCGTTCGATCGGCAGCTCGAAGACCTTGTCCCGCCCGATGTTGATCGCAGCGCTCTCCACGTGGGACGGCACCAGCATCCGCATCACTTCAATAAATGATTTGCCGACCATCTCCTGCGCTTGACGTACCAGCAACAGCGCCGGGTTGGATGGTTCCATTCGGGCAAAATAGGCGGCCGCTGCGCCGAGCGCTGCGGACGCCTGTGCAGATGAAGCCAACATCCCGGTGGTGTCCAGCGGCACCTGTATATCGACGGAACCGGCATCTTCCGCAGTTGCGGTAATCGCCGCGGGATCACGCAACGCGACAAGACTCGCAAGCCAGGCAGCCATGCCGTTAACCAAACCGGAGAGCCTGTCGAGGCTGATAGGTTGCCCCGAGTTCATCTTCTCACGCCAGGTCGCCTTGATGCCTGCGATTTCAGCAGCGACCGCGGAGCACCGCGCGCTTGTTGCCTTGAGAGTGTCGAGATCGGTCTCGCTGACGATGCGCTCGATGGTCGCGAGATCGAGCCCGTCGGCGTCGGCGTCACCGGCGGGAATTTCGCCCTGGGCGATTTGATAAGCACGGTAGTTGAGGTTGCCGTGTCTGCGGTTCTCAATCAGGGGAAGGAACTGGAGCGGGTTGATCACGGTCGGAAACACGTCGATTGCTTCGACCGTGACGGCCCGAAGCGCGTAGTCGCCGTCCTCGCCCTTCGGATGCACCGCTTCCCACTGCTCGCGCAGCAGCAAGTTGGTCGCCCTCAGGCAGTAAAGAAAGCCGTCGAGGTCGCGGTTGAGGATTGAAAACTTGGCCAGCAGCAGGTTTAGGCGCAGATCGCGGGTACGCGCCAGAAGGGGCTGTGCGGCGGCAAATTGGCCGGCAAAATCGACTGCCTTTGGATCGAAGCGTCCACGCTCCCCATTGGCATTGACGACCTCGAAGAACGACATTGGCAGCAGGGATTCCGCACCTGCGAAGAAGTTCAGATATTGGACGTCTCCGATGGCGTCGAGATCCGGCCCGCAGGGATCGTCAGCGGTAATGGGCAGCGTCAGGGAGGCGACATCAAGCATGCGAGGATCGTCCATCTGCTCGGTCACGGCCCCGCTGCCGAGCCCGTGACGACTAGGGGATCTCGCGGGGGCGTATGATCCGATTCTATACCTATGGGTCAGATGCCTGCTGATCTTGGTTCATTTCCGAAGATGCCATTTTCGCGTGAACCGGCAAGCTCTTGGGGCCGACTACTTGATGGCCAGGGTGGTTCTTTGGACGGCTGTCGTGAAACGTCAGGAGGCCCAGCCCCGGGGCGGACTTGCCGGCACTGCCAGTGGCAGGCAGGATTTCCGCGGTTCTTGCATAACGTCTGATCAGCTCTTTGCAGCGGGTCATTCGATCGAAGGAGGGAGTTTAAGCCCACATGGGCCAGCTTACTCAGGATACCCGCCTCTGCGAACTCAAGACGCCTCTTGGCAAAGACGTTCTGGTTTTTGCCGGATTCGAAGGCTCGGAAGGTCTCAGTGAACTGTTCGAGTATCGCATCGAGTGTCTCAGTGAGGATGCCGACCTCGACTTCGACCGAGCCATTGGTCAGCAATGTACGCTGACGATAAAGCTGCATGAAAAGGAGCGCGAGTTCAGTGGCATTCTGACGGAGGCCCAGTGGCTCGGGGTAAACAACGACTATTTCAGCTACCGGATCGTGCTGAGGCCTTGGTTTTGGCTGTTGTCGCGAACCACCGATTGTCGGATCTTTCAGGACAAGAAAGCGCCGGACATCATCAAGGAGGTCTTCAACGAACGCGGCTTCACCGATTATGAATCCAAACTGACCGAAGAGGGGTCCTGTCCGAAGCTCGAATATTGCGTTCAGTACCGGGAGACTGACATGAATTTCGTGTGCCGGCTGATGGAACAGCACGGCATCTACTACTTCTTCAAGCACGAGGGCGGCAAACATACGCTGGTGTTGGCGGACTCCAAATCGTCGCATAGCCCAATCAACGGTCTTGCTGCGATTCCCTATATCCCATTGACGGGGGCCGATCGTCGAGGCGAGCAGCATATCTACGAATGGGTCTCGGAGCGCCGGTTTCGGACCGGCAAGATCGAGCTCAACGACTACAACTATCAGAAGCCCAACGCGCAGATGATCAGCGACGCCAAGGGCTCCGAGCACTACACTCGGTCGGAGATGGAGTTTTACGACTATCCAGGGAAGTTCAAGGAAAAGTCCGACGGCGAGCGCTACGCGAAAATCCAGCTTCAGGCCGAGCAGGCAATGGACCGGAGGCGCCGCGGCAATGGCGACGCCGTCAACCTGTTCCCCGGTGGGCTAACGAAACTTGAAAAGCACTCCAAGGATTCGCAGAACGTGGATTATCTCGTGGTGCGAGCCACGCACTCGTTCTCGATCGAATCTTATCGCACCGGCGGTCCGAGCGACGCCGGGCAACACGTTTATTTCGGCAGCTACGAGTTTCTGCCGAGCGATCGGCCGTTTCGAGCGCCGATGCTGACCCCGAAGCCAAGGATCAATGGCATCCAGACTGCCAAGGTGGTGACCAAAGACGACAATTCGAGCGAGGAAATCGACG
Organism: Bradyrhizobium sp. LB13.1; assembly: GCF_054056815.1. Taxonomy (NCBI): domain Bacteria; kingdom Pseudomonadati; phylum Pseudomonadota; class Alphaproteobacteria; order Hyphomicrobiales; family Nitrobacteraceae; genus Bradyrhizobium; species Bradyrhizobium sp. LB13.1. Next base: position 3,458,042 of record NZ_JBSRYQ010000001.1, read on the forward strand.
TCGAGTCGCTCGGCGAAATCTACGTCCGCTTTTTCTGGGATCGCAAGAAGAAGCGGTCGTGCCGGTTGCGTGTCGCCCAGGTTTGGTCTGGCAAGCGCTGGGGCGGTCAGATCATCCCACGCGTCGGGCAGGAAGTCGTTGTCGAATTCCTGGAAGGGGATCCGGACCGGCCCCTGGTGATCGGCACCGTGTACAACGACGAATACAAGCTGCCCTACGATCTGCCGTCGAAGAAGACGATTGCGGGGTTGAAGTCCGACTCCACCAAAGGCGGCGGCGGCTTCAACGAGTGGAATTTCGAGGACAAGAAGGGATCCGAGAAGATCACGGTGCATGCCGAGAAGGACCATGACGTGACGGTCCGCGACACCGAGACACGGACCATCGGCGAAGCTGCATTCGGCGGCGACACCCGCAAGACCACGCTCAAGAAAGGCAATGACAAACTCGATATCGAATTGGGCGGTCAGCACATCACGCTGGCCATGGACCAGTCCGTCAATGCGGGCATCAGCATCACGCTCATGGCCAACGCCAATATCACCCTGCAGGTTGGTCCGAGCCAGATTATCCTGACCCCGGCGGGTATCGTCATCAACGCGCCGACGATCGCCATGACAGCGCAGGCCGGCATGGCGCTTGCTGCCGGCGGTCCGCTGGTCGCTCACGGCACTCCAACTCTTGTCGGTTGACGATCATGGGGCAGGTTAGATTCGGCACGGTACAGGATCTGTTTCAGGCCTATCCCTTGGCGCGCTATGATGTCGGCAGAGCCGACGCTGACAAGCCTTCGCTGGATTTCCTTCAGGAGGCCGCCGACGCGTGCAATTGGCACCCCGCCGTGTCTTACTGTGCCTACCTGCTTCCAAGGCGCGTGGCAATTGGCTGGGGATGTCGCTCTCTGCGACGGATGTTCGACCGTTTCGATGCCAGCGATAGCAGGTCGCTCAATATTGTGGAGACCTGGGTCCGGCAACCGGACGAGCAGTCCCGGAACAAGGCGCTGGCTGTCGGCAATGCCAACGATCCTGAGCAGCCAGCAACGTGGCTGGCGCTGGCGGCCGGCTGGTCCGGTGGAAGCGTGGTTCCCCCGGAATTTGCGCCCGTGGAAGCCAAGCCAGATCAGGCCGCACGGGCGGTGCGTACAGCACTGCTGATTGGCCTCTGCCGGCTCCCCCGTGACTCCCGGGACCAGATAATGACGTCATGCCTGGAGGATGGTATTCAATTGGCACGCGGCGAACCGCGCCCTCCGCGCTAACGAGACGATGTGATGGTGCTGCGCTTTAATATCGAGAACGAACCGAATCTTCCGGACGGCGGACCTGTGTCGTTTACGGTCACCGGCAGGCGTTCGGTCGATATTGGCCGGGACCGTCACCTCGACTGGACGCTGCCGGATCCGGCGCGGACGATTTCCGGAAAGCATTGCGAGGTGCACTTTCGCGACGGTGGCTATTGGCTGCACGACGTCTCGACCAACGGCACCTTTCTCAATGGTGCCGACCAGCGCATACGCGGGCCGCACCGCTTGCGCGACGGCGATCGGCTCACGATCGGCCACTACATCATCGGAGTTTCGCTGGAGGCTGAGGCTGGCGGGCGCACCCCACACCATGAGGCGCAACTGCACGAACCCTCGGGCCAGCAGCATGCGGATTACGGAGAGCTTTGGACGGCCGATCGTGACGTTCCGCCGCCGATCGATCCGCAACTGTTGAAGAAGCCACGCGAGGCTCCGCGGCCCGTCAATCCGGGGTTCCTGGATTGGGCGGCGAGCGTCCCGGCGCCGGGTGTGGACCCATTTCGACGGTCATCGCCGATGTCTCCGTACCAACCGTCCGTGCAGGACGACGACATGAACTGGGCAGCCGGTCCGGTCACCGCGCCGAAACCGCAAGTCGAGCGCCCGCCAGCCATTCCGACTCCACGCCGGCCGTCGGTGTGGATCGATGATGAATCAGCCGCCGCCCAGCCGCTAGCATCGCCATCGCACCCGCAGGTTGAGACGTCGCGCCCGGCGCAAGCAGCAGACGAGGGCCCTGTCACGGCCAAGCCAGTCGGTGGTACCGACTTTGCGCGACTGGTGGCGCGCGCTGCAGGATTGCCGGACAACTTCTTTGCCAGCAAGTCCGATGCCGAACTCGCCGAACAGCTTGGCATCATCTTGCGTATGACCGTGGACAATCTGATGGCGCTGCTGCAGGCGCGAACCCAAGCCAAGCAGCTGACCCGTAGCACCAGCCAGACCACCGTCCAAGCGCTCGAAAATAATCCGCTGAAATTTTCGCCGACCTCGGAAGAAGCGATGCGCATCCTCTTTGGGCCGCCGACGCGCAGCTATCTCGACGCACAGCGCGCCTTTGCACAGGGATTCAGTGATCTCAAGTCACATCAATTGAGGACCTATATGGCGATGCAGCACGCTGTCCATGAGCTGATTGCGGGCATAGATCCGACGCTGATGGCGCGCGAGCTCGAGCTTCAGCGTGGCGCAAGCTCCTGGCTCGGCACGAACAAGGGCAAACTCTGGGACGAGTTCTTGACGCGCTGGAAGGCGCATCTTGGCCGCGACAACAGCGCGCCGATCGAAACCTTTATGTTGCTTTTCTCGGACTATTACGACCGCGGTGACAAGCCCGGTTCAAAGTAAACTTTCGGCGACCACGCGGTTGCCGACAATTTCTAAGTGGATGTAGGAATGTCTTGGTACAGCAAGGTTTTCTGGTCGGAAGGTCTGTTTCTGCGGCCGCATCATCTGCAGCAGAACGACCGCTACATCGAACACTTGCTGGAAAAGCGCGTTCGCTACACGACACCATACCCCTGGGGCTTTGCCCAGCTAGAGATCGATAAGGATCTTACCGAACAGAGCAAATTCGCGGTGCGCAATGCGTCCGGCGTCATGCCGGACGGTACGCCCTTCGATATCCCTGCGGACAGCCCAATACCCGAATCGATCGATGTGCCGGAGACGGCCGCAGGCCAGATCGTCTGGCTGATGATGCCGGTCGCGGCGCCAAACACCCGCGAGGTCGACGAGGACCGCACCGACAGCGCCAGTCGCTATGTCCGTACTTCGGAAACCTTCATTGACTCGACCTCGGCGCTACGCATCGAGGAAGAGATCGACATCGCTTATCCGCGCTTGTCGTTCGAACTGCGCAAGACGAGCAAGCCCGGATACATGGGCCTCGGCATCGCGCGCATTCTCGAGGTGCGCGACAAGAACATCCTGTTCGACGACAAGTTCGTGCCGCCGATGCTGGTCTGCGCCGCGCATCCGATCATCGATGGCTGGCTCAACCGCATCATCGGCTGGGCTGAGACTAAACTCGACGAGCTGGCGCGTTACGCGGTCGATCCGTCATCCGGTGGTGGGTTGCAGAGCGTCGACTATCTGGTCCTGCAAGTGCTGAACCGTACCATTCCCGTGCTGACTCATTTCCAGCGCTCCGGCAGCGTGCACCCCGAGCGCCTGTACGAGGAATTGCTGAGGTTCGCGGGTGAACTTGCGACGTTTTCCACGGCGGAACGGCGGGCGCGCAACTACCCGGCGTACAATCACGACGATATCGAGAACGTCTTCACACCCTTGGTCAGCGACATCCAGGACTTCTTGAGCGCGCGGCTGGGCCGGCGGGCGATCCGCCTGGAGATCATCGAGCGCGCACAGAATGCGTTCGTATCGCCGATCCGCGATCGAGCGCTATTCCGAAATGCGACCCTGGTGCTGGAGGTTGCCGCACGGCGGCCGCTTGTGGAGATCCAGAACGATTTCCCGCACCTGTTCAAGGTCGGGCCGAACACCAAGATGAACGAGATCGTGCACGCAAACCTGCCGGGCCTGACGCTGGCGCATTTGCCGACGCCGCCGCCGCATATCCGGGCCATCACGGATCACGTCTATTTCTATCTCGACCGCAAGTCGCCGCTGTGGCCCGAGTTCAGTACGGCTGCGTCGATCGGAATGCACTTTTCCGGCGACTGGCCCGAGCTTGAGCTGTATCTTTGGGCTATCCTGGAAGACAGGCCATGAGCGACAAGGACAAGCCGGTCAATCCTTTCGGTCGGGGCGAACGGACGATCATCCGTCCCAATCCCGGCGGGAAGTTGCCGCCGGCGCCGACCTCTCAGCCTCCGCCGGGCGAGGGGCCTGCTGCACGCCCGGCCTATTCGCCATCACCCGTACCCTCTCCCGGCGCGCCAGCGCCACCATCATCCTTTTCGCCCGTTCCACAGGGCTCGAACTACGCCTCCGCGCCGGCCAGCCATCCAGCCGAGGAATGGATCTCGACACCCGCGCAAGGCCACGTGCCGCAACCCATGTTCCCGCCAGGGCCGCCGTTGCGCGTTGACGATCTGGTCGCGCCAAATGCCAATCCGGTGATGCGCGCTGCGGGCCCGTTGCTGCAACTGCTCGGTCGATTGCGGGTGGCGCTCATGCGAGCGTCATTCGCCAGCCTGATGGAGCAGGTCGCAGACGCGATCAAATTCTTTGAGAAGGACATCCGTTCAGCGGGCATTTCCGAGCACCAGGCCAACACAGCGAAATACATCCTGTGTGCCACTGCCGACGATATCGTGCAGCACATCCCAACCGAAGAGCGTCACGTCTGGACGCAATATTCGATGCTGAGCCGGTTCTTCGGCGAGCGTGTCGGCGGCGTCCGTTTTTTTGAGATCCTCGACCATTTGAAGGTTGATCCACTGGTCAACTATCCGGTCCTCGAACTTCAGCACACCTGCCTTGCGCTTGGTTTTCAGGGCATCCACCGGACGTCAGGGGGCGGACTTGCGAACCTGCAACTGATCCAGCGCAACCTCTATGAATTGCTGCGCCGGGTCCGACCGAAAACGATGAGCGACCTGTCGCCCAACTGGCGCGGGCAGGCGCTGGCGGGACGCCGGCAGCGTCTGCGTGTTCCGGTCTGGCTCGTGGCAGCCGTCGTTGCCGCGCTGCTGACCGGGTCCTATTTCGTTCTGCGGACGCTCCTCGCTGGGCGGGCAGAGAATGCTGCCCAGGTGGCGCTCGCGCTCCATCCGGCCGGCCCGATCGAGCTCAAGCGTCAGGTCGTTGCACCACCCCCACCGCCGCCGCCTCCGCCGCCGCCGGATCGCATTACCCAGTTGCAACGCATCCGCAATGCGCTCGCGAAGGAGAACACCGCCTGTGCCATGACGGCGGACCAGACCCCCAGCTTCATCGTGATCAGGGTCTGCGACCTAGCCTTGTTTGCGTCGGGCCAGGCGACCATCCTCGACGGCTTCAAGCCGATCGCACTCCGCGTCGCAGCAACCCTCGACAAGGAGCCGGGACGGATCCGGGTCGTCGGCCATACTGACAGTTCGCCGATCCGCACAGTCCGCTTCCCGACCAATTTCGAGTTGTCGGTCGAGCGCGCCAAGGCGGTTGCCGCGGCACTGAAACCTGGTTTGACCGAAGGTTCGCGCGTCGACGTCGAGGGCAAAGGAGCAGATGCGCCAATCGCCAGCAACACAACACCCGAGGGACGCGCCAAGAACCGGCGCGTCGAGATCTTTATCGAACGCAGCGAATAGGCACACACCGCCGGATCGGGTGGTTTGCGACGGGTACGGTTAGATGCTTGCCAAGGACATTCTCCGCATCGTTCTCTACGGAGTCGGGCTCAGCTCGCTCGGAGCGGTGATCTATTTCGCCGGTCCCTTCATCGCGTTCGGCGATTGGCGGCCGCTGGAGAACCATATCGTCCGGCAGATCGCTATTCTGCTGCTCACCACGGCCGTGGCAGGCATCGTTGGCCTCAATCTGTTCAAGCGGCGCAAGGGTGCCAAGGAGATTGCCGATGGCATCGCCGGTGCAGACCAGCCCGTCAGCGATGAACCGGTGCTCAAGGAGCGCATGAAGGATGCGCTCGCGACGCTGAAGACCGCCAGCGGCAACAAGTCGGGCTATCTCTACGATCTCCCCTGGTATGTCATCATCGGTCCGCCCGGCGCCGGCAAGACCACGGCGCTGGTCAATTCCGGGCTCAAATTTCCGCTCGCACGGGGGGCGACGCCCGCGGCGATCGCAGGGGTCGGCGGTACCCGCTACTGCGATTGGTGGTTTACAGAGGAGGCGGTGCTGATCGATACCGCCGGCCGCTACACCACCCAGGACTCCAACAGCAAGGCCGACAAGGACAGCTGGCTGGCGTTCCTGGACATCCTAAAGAAAAGCCGGTCGCGCCAACCGATCAACGGCGTCCTTGTCGCCATCAGTATCGAAGACATCCTGACGCTGCCGAAGCAGGAGCTCGCACTTCATGCCGATGCCATCAGGATGCGCCTGCTCGAGCTGCATCAGAGGCTCAAGGTCAGCTTCCCGGTCTACGCGCTATTTACCAAAGCGGATCTCGTTGCCGGCTTCACCGAGTATTTCGCCTATCTCGGGGAGGCCGGCCGCCGCCAGGTCTGGGGTGCCACGTTCCAGACCGCCGACAAAACCCAGAATCTCGTGGGGCAGATCCCGGTCGAGTTCGATCGTCTGCTGGAGCGCCTGAGCGAGGAGACGCTCGACCGTCTGCAGGACGAGCCGACGCCCCAGCACCGCGTGCAATTGTTCGGCTTTCCGGCACAGATGGCGCGGCTCAAGCCCCAGATCCACGATTTTCTCAACCTGATCTTCGAGCCGACGCGCTATCACGTGAACGCGAACCTGCGCGGCTTCTACTTTACCTCGGGTACGCAGCAGGGCACGCCGATCGATCAATTGATCGGGTCGCTGGCACGCACGTTCGGCGCCGAGGAGATCGGTTCCGGATCCTATTCGGGCACGGGCAAGAGCTTCTTCCTCGCCGATCTGATTTCCAAGGTCATCATCGGCGAAGCCGACTGGGTCTCGACCGACCGTGCCGCGGTGCGCCGCACGCTGATCCTGAAGGCCGCAGCCCTGTCATTGATCGGTCTGGTCTCGATCGGACTGATCGCAGCTTGGCTGATGAGCTACAAGCGGAACTCCGATTTGATCGAGCAAAGCCTGCAGGCGGATAGCGAGTATGCGGCCGCCGGCGCACCACTTATCAAGCAGACGTTGATTGCCGATCATGATCTCGACAAGGTGCTGCCGCTACTCTACCGCCTCCGCAACGCCCCCGCAGGCTACGGATCGCGCGGCGAGTCGGTGCCTCTGTCGGCTCGCTACGGGCTCAGTCAGCACGCCCGGCTGCTGTCGCCCTCGAAGGCAGCCTATCATGCGGCGCTTGAGCGCATGTTCCGGCCGCGCCTGCTGTATCGCCTGGAGGAGCAGCTCAATGCGCGCATAAACGAGCCTGCTTTCGTCTATGAGGCGCTCAAGGTCTATCTGATGGTCGGCGGCCTGCAGTCGCCGGACCGCGAGCTGATCCGCTCCTGGATGCAACGTGACTGGGCGGATAACCTCTATCCTGGCGCCACCAACGCGGAAGGGCGGCGTCTGCTCGACGAGAACCTCGTGGCAATGTTCGACCTCGAGACCGAACAGCAACCGCTGGTCGAACTCGACGGCCGGTTGATCAAGCAGGCCCAGAGCTCCTTGGCGCGCCTGAGCGTGTCGCAACGAGCCTACGAGTTTCTGAAATCAGAGGCTCGCGCATCGATCGCCGGCGACTGGATCGCCAGCCGCCGTGGCGGCCCCGACACGGGCGTCGTGTTCGAAACCACGACGGGGCAGCCTTTGGACGCCGTGCGGGTACCTGAGTTTTTCACGTATAACGGCTTCCATCAGAAGTTCGTTGCCCGGCTGTCCGGATTGTCAGAGCGGATGAAGCGGGAGCGATGGGTTTTGGGAGATGCCGGCCAGCAGTCGGCCATCGACCAGCAGTACGACAATCTGGCCGGCGATCTGCTCAGCATCTATTCCAACGATTTCGTGACGACCTGGCGAACGGCGCTCGGGAGCCTGCGCCTGAAGAAGCTGCTCGCCGACAAGCCGAAATATGAGGTGCTGCGGGCGCTTTCGGCGCCGACCTCGCCGATGCGGCAAATTCTGGAATCGGTGCGCGACGAGACGGTGCTGACCAAGGAACGGGCGAAGCCGGCGAGCGCTTCGGCTCCAGCTGCCGCACCGGCGCCAGCACTCTTCACGAATGCCCAGGATGGACCGCCTGGCGCGATGATCGAGGCGCAGTTCAAACCTTACCACGCGGCGCTCGAAGGCGAGAGCACCCGCCGGCCGATCGACTCGACCGTCGCGAACCTGAACGACATCGCGCAGAACCTGACGCTAATCATCGAGAATCCCCAACTGACCGCACAAGCCACAGCCGCGCTTCAGACCCAGGTCGCAGCACTCCGCAACAATGCCTCGCGCATGCCGCCGCCATTCTCCGACATGCTGCGAACAGCAGCCGCGGAGTTCGAAGGCAGCATCGCGGCTTCGACCGCCGGGCAAATCCTGCAAACGTTGCGCGATCAGGTCACGCCGGTCTGCCAACAGACCGTGACTAACCGCTACCCGTTTATCCGCGGCAGCGGCCAGGAAGTTCCGCTCGCGGATTTTGCCAAATTGTTTAGTCCGAATGGCGTTATGGACAGGTTCTTCACCCAGTACCTGGCACCTTATGCCGACACGTCGCGGTCGGACTGGGCTTGGCGAAAGGAGAGCCCCGTTGGTCGGTCGTTCTCGCCCGACACGCTCAAACAATTCCAGAATGCGGCTTATATCCGGGATGCGTTCTTCCAGACGGGCGGCGGTGTGCCCGCCGTTTCATTCGCGATCCGACCCCCTGGGGCACCGGGGCCAGGCGTGACAGTTAAGACCGAGATCGGCGGCACCACGATTGCGAGCCCAACCATTCCCGGATCGGCCCCTTCGTCCTTGTTCGGCGGCCCGCAACCTACGCCACCGCCACAGCCGCAGAGCAACTCGCCGACTACCGTCCTGTGGCCGGGCCCAGCGCCGCGAACGGCAATTTCAGTCAGTAACGACACCGGCCCGCCATCCGTGCTTGAGCGCATTGGTCCCTGGTCGTTGTTTCGGATGCTGGAGGCGGGCTCGTTAGTGGTGAAAGCGGAAACGGCCAGCGCGAGTTTCATCGTCGCCGGGCGCGAGCTCAACTATCAAATTTCGACTGGATCGTTGCGCAACCCGCTGAACCTGTCAGTGCTGCGCGAGTTTCGTTGCCCGACCGGGATATGACCATGCGTTGCGGGATATTCGGCAAAATCGGTGCGAAGCGCGATTTCATCGCGATCGCCACCCCGCGCAGCTTCCTGGAAGCCTGGGAGCCGTGGGTACAGGCTGCGCTGTCAGCAAGTCGCCACCAGCTTGGCCCAGGATGGCAGCAGGCCTTTCTGACCGCGCCGGTCTGGCGGTTTTGGCTCGGCGCCGCGATCTGCGGCACGACAGTGGCGGGTGCGATCATGCCCTCGCTCGATGGGGTGGGGCGATACTATCCCTTGACCCTGCATGCGGTGACCGGCGAGGCCGTCTCGCTGCCGCCGCCAAGCATTGATCCGCAGGACGAATGGTTCGGGCAAGTGGAGGCGTTCCTGCTTTCGACCCTGGATCGGGCCGCAACCTTCGAGCAGATCTCCGATGCATTGGATCGGCTTGCGGTGCCACGACTGCAGGAGACCATCGCCGGCGATCCGCCGGTCACGTGGCTTGGTACTGCGGCAATGGGGAGGGCTTCGGCGGTCGAAGCCTTCGCGGGGTCGTTTGCAGCACTTTGCGCTGCCAACCCACAGGTCTACGCCGCGGCTAGCTTCTGGTGGACCGCCGGAGGGGAAGGCTTCCCGCCAATGGCGCTGAGTTGTCGCGGATTGCCAGATCCGTTTCATTACGTCACGCTGCTGACCGGTGATCTCGGCCTCGCGGCATCGGGGAATGGATGACGCGCGATGGTGCATATTCCGTCCTTGTTCGATGTAGGTAGCGTCACCCATGCCGGACGGGTGCGGGAGCGGAACGAGGATTCATGTTTGGTACGAACCGACGTTGGCCTGTGGGCGGTCGCCGACGGTATGGGGGGGCACGAGGCCGGTGATCTCGCCAGTCGCATCGTAGTGCAGTCGCTTGACGCGATCGGCACGCCAGAATCAGCCGCAGACCTGCTGGCGGAATGCGAGGAGCGGCTTTTCAGCGCAAACCAGCAGATACTGGCGCTTAGTCATGAACGACAGGGTGCTACCGTCGGGACCACAGCGGCGGTTCTGCTCGTTCGCGATAGCTACTATGCCTGCATATGGGCGGGTGACAGCCGGGTCTACCTTATCAGTCGCGGCGCAATTCGCCAGGTGTCGCATGATCACAGCGAACTGGAGGAGCTGATCGCAGAAGGTGCGCTGTCGCGCGAAGACGTGAATGATTGGCCGAGCAATGCCATTACGCGTGCCGTCGGTGTCGCCGATGATCCGGAATTTGAGGTGGTGACAGGCCCCGGCCGAGCCGGAGGATATCTTCGTGATCTGCAGCGATGGCCTGACCAGGCACGTGCAGGACGACGAGATCCTGCAGCACGCGGCTACGCGACGCGCCCAGGCGGCTTGCGATGACATGCTCGCGCTGGCTCTTGTTCGTGGCGGGCTTGACAATTTGACGGTTGTGATCGTGCGACTGCTGACGCCACGATCTCAGGAGACGACAAGATCTCCGCTCAATCGGGAGCCGCAACCATGACTCCGAGCGATCCGTTCCGATCGTCCTATCACGGCGTGCCGCCCGGCACCCGTCTCAACGGCATTTACGAGATCGAAGCGGTGATCGGCGCGGGCGGCATGGGTGAGGTCTACAAATGCCGTGAGATCCAAACTGGATCGCCTGTTGCGGTGAAAATGCTACTGCCCGACGTGGTTGATAACGAGGCCGCGCTCGCGCTGTTCCGTCGAGAGGCCGCGGCACTCCACAATCTTCCGCATGACGCGATCGTTCGCTACTTCCTGTTTACCGTGGAGCCGGTGCTGCAGCGACCTTATCTCGCGATGGAGTTCGTGAATGGCCGCTCGCTCTCGAACATGCTCGATGATGGGCCGTTGACCTTCGAGGCGCTGATCAGGCTGATGCAGCGTGTCGCATCGGGACTGGAGGCCGCCCATGAGCACGGCATCATCCATCGCGACGTGTCCCCGGACAACATCATCGTTCCGCTCGACGACGTCAGGCGGGCCAAGATCATCGACTTCGGCATCGCCCGGTCGACCCAGATGGGTGACAAGACCATCATCGGCTCGGGCTTCGCTGGCAAGGACAACTACGCATCGCCGGAGCAAGTAGGGTTGTACGGCAATGACGTGACTGCGAAATCCGATGTCTACAGCCTCGGTCTTATGCTGTTCCATGCGCTGACCGGACAGAAACTCGACATGGGCGGCAGCCAGTTTCAACTGGTGGAGAAGCGCCGGCGAGTGCCCGATCTCGGCGCGGTGGATATGCGCATTCGGCCTTTGCTGGAGCGGATGCTGCAGCCTGATCCGGCATTGCGCCCGACCATGGGGGAGGTCAACAGCTGGACGCCAACCGGTTCGGCCCAGACGCCGGCCGCGCCGTTATATGGCTTCGATCCGCTGCGGCGGCCGGAAAGCGCGGCGCCGGCGCCGCAGGACCGTATGCCGTCGACCGCGCGGAGTCCGCGCAGCCTACGGCTGGGGGCGGGCGTCGCGGCTCTGTTGCTGCTGGTCTGCGGTGGATATGCCTTCTACAAGCTGGTCTGGTCAGCGCCAGGCCGCGCGGTCTTGCCGCCACCTCCGAAACTCGCCGGAACAATGGCGCCGCCGAAGATCGAGCCCGCTGGACCACAGCCCGGACGCCAAGAGCCGGAGAAGCTGTCCGCGCAGCCGACGGCGACGCAGTCTGGGGCACTCGATGGGTCCGGGCGCGCTGAGCGCATCCGCAAATACGTGGCCCAATATTCCGGCGGTGACTGCTTCTTCGTCTTGCCGATTGCCGTGAGCCCAAATGCCGCTGTCATCGAAGGGTTCGGTGCCTCGACCGCCCCATTCGACACCTTCGACAAAGCGTTTCGGCGTGATCAGGGTTTCGAGGCTTCGGTCGGCGTCAGGCAAGTGACCCAAGCGCAATGCCCAGCCGTCAAGTTCTTGAATCAGGTCGGGAGCGATCAGGCGCGAATGCCACGCATCACCTTGTCAGCGACAGAGCTGAAGGGCGGTGAAACCCTCAATGGGACCATTGAGAACTTTGCCAACCGCGTGGTGGAGCTGCTCATGGTGTCGGATCGCGGCGAAGTCCAGAGCCTGTCTTATCTTCTGAAGCCGGGCATCGACTCACTTTCGTTTACGCTCCCGACAGCGCGCGCGAGCGGTCCGCAATTGCTGTTGGTCGTGGCGGTCCCGCAGGTTCTGGACTCATTGCGCCAGCCGCGACCGATGGCGGCCGACACGTTCTTCCTGCAGGCGCTAAGCGAGGCTCAGCGCAACAAGGTGACTGTCATCGCGGCCGCGCGCTACGTGCTGCTCACCAATTGACCGGCACGCTCAGAATGTTCCGATCACCAGGATTTTCAGGTCGGCATCCGGCTTGAAGTCGCTTGCCGTATATTCAAGCGTGTTTCCAGTAGCCGACGAGGCCTTTAGCCGCCCAGGACAGAAGCTCACCAAACGGTCGCTGCCGCCTGGGTCGATAATCAGCTTGAATGACCGGATCGGCCCAGCCCAATTCGCGCCGGTCTTGAGCACGTACGATATGCGCCGCTCCTGCAGATTCGCGCTGTTGGTCTGGTTACCGCCCGCGCGCTTATCGAGCTCGGCGAGGAACGTATCCTGGACGCAGTATTCTTTCCGGTAACGCGCGACTTCCTGACCGAGTGCGCTGCTGCGGCGCAGGCTCGAGCGCAGAATGGTGTCAGGACTGGAGCCGACGCTCGGCCGGTACTGGTGTTCGACCGTGACGGCGCGTATGGGCGGAAACACCTGCTGGCGCACAGCCGAGGTCTTGATAACCCAACCCGGCGCATACTGCTGGCGACCGTTGTCGCTCATTCCGGCAGGCACCAGAAGTCCGTCGTCCACGAGCCGGGTCCGGGTCGCCGCGGGTAGATCGGTCACCCGGATCTCGCGGCCACCAATCGGCAGCAGCGGCAACTTGAGTTCGCGGAGCAGGGCACTGACATCCCTGTTGCCAACCACGGCGCGCTGATCGACGGTCAGCGGCGCCGGGTTGCCGTCGACCTTGGTCTCGAAGTCGACGAAGTTGATCGGATCATTTGACGGCAGTGCAACGTTCTCAGCCCCCGACAGGTCGATGTCGGGCAGCGGAAAGGCAACAGTAAGCGTGACTGGCTTGGCGGTGACGTTGGCGAATTGGTAGCGAACGCTGATCCTGTCGAGCGCGATACGAAGGTTCTCGCTCTCCATGGCCACGTCATTGGTGCGTACCAACTGGAGCCCACCGATCGATAATTCCGCAGCCGAGTCGTTGGCGCGTGCCGGCGAGCCTGTCGCAACCAGCAGCGCGACCATCAGGGCCCGTATCCGGAACGACAGTCGGGTGGAGGGTCCGTTCGGCAATCTGGTCTCTATGCGGCGTCGCAGCATATGCTGGCTCCATCCGATGCGGGTCAATCGATCGGCTGATAAAGATCGCCCCAGTCGGGCTTCCAGACCCCGTCTGGATCGCACACCACGAGCGCGAGCTTGACGTCGTTTGCAAGCCGGATCGCGCTGCGAAAAGCATCCTGAGCCGGCAATTGCGCGCTGACCTGGTCGGTGGTCAGCCGTCCCTGGCTCGCGGCGGCAGGCAGCACGATCGATCCGGAGGCGCCATCATTGTCGCGTTTCAGGAGTAGCGTGATCGCGTCGGACTGGACTTCGTTCACTTGCTCAAATCTATTCCGGGCCATGGTTTTCCACCGCAAGCTGAGGAAATTTCGGACGATCACCGTCCAGTGATAGAATTGAACGTGATTGAGATTGCTCACCACTAATTGACGCGCCGCATCAACGGCATCTCGGATTAGTCGATCCGACGCGGCGATCGGTTCGGGGTACATTGAGGCGAACATGCTTCGTCCAAATCATTGGATCTGGGTCTTCATCGTTGGCGCTGGCCTTATCGGAACCAAGGCGCACGCCGACGATACTGTCGTACGCAGCTTTGCCGGCGGTTCGGCTGCGTCCATGGTCGGCATCGTCCCGGCCAGCGAGGACGTGGAACTCGCGGGACCGCAAGCACTCAGCGCCAACGGGCAGGGCAACCTTTTTGTGCTCGATCAGATCAACGGTCGCATCCTCCAGTTTGACCCGAAACAGCCAAATTCCTATCCTGACGTCCTCAAGATGCCTAAAGACGTCCAGCCGACTGATCTGGTCGTCCACGATGACGACATAATGGTTTGGGACGGCGGCGTACGGACGCTGAAGGCAGCGCCGGGGCAATCCACCCGCGGACTCGGTGGTGACGTGATCCAGCTTGAGGAGGTCTCGAGCCGTGGGGCGGACGATCAGGTCGCCGTGTCCGCTTTCGCCCAGATGGGATCGCAGGCGCCCGGCAGCGCGGCAGACCTGCTCGGTCAGAACACCCGCGCGGCCATCATCAAGATGACTCGGCAGCCCGACCGGCAATATGTGGCTTCCCGAAGCAAGGGCTCGGTGATCGCCGATATCATTCCTGACAAGGGCAATGCCAGCGTACGGGTCGAGATCCAGACCATGGTCACCAACGAGACCATCGGCCAGCTCGGCCTGCGCGTGCGCAACCAACTCGGCACGGTGGAGTTTCTCGAGATCGACAACAGCGACCGCTTCTACGTGCTGGCCGAGGACGTTCCGCCATCGGGAAAGAACGCCTCCACGTTCGTCGCACGCTATGCCGCGAATGGGCGTCTCGAGGGAATCTATGAGCTTCCTCTGGAAAATACGCCGCTGACCAGACGGTTCGTCACGGTTTCGGGTGATGGCGACGTCTATTTCCTGCGAACCAAGCCGGACGGTATCGAAGTGGTGGGCGTTGGGTTCCGACCTCTGACCAATGCCTCGATTATCGACGTGCGGCCGTCGCGAACGACAACAGCGCCGGCACCACAATCCGACGTCAAATTTGACGCTTCGGCCGCCGTGAGGCCGTCCAATCGCCAGCAGGCGATCGAGACCGCGTTTGCGTTCGAGGGTATCCAGTGGAAATTGACGCAGGCGAACTACGGCAACGATCCCGATAGCCAATGCAGTGGCTTCAGCCGTGTTCGTCGGCCGTGGTATCTGCAGGGAAAAGTGAACCAGGAGGTGCGCGGCGTACCCTATTGCTGGGGCTGCCACGGTTCGCTCGCGAACTTCCGGCAGCGGATCGAGAGCGGAACGCTGGCTGGCAATGTGTGCACTCGCAATGCGCCACGGCCGGATGTGGCTGGCGTCGACTGTTCGGCATTCGTCAGCGCCGCGTGGGGGCTCTCCGTCCACTACACGACTGCCGCCATCCCCGCGATCGCAGCGCCCGTGGCAAATCCTTGGGACCTGAGGCCCGGTGATGCGCTGAACAAGCCGGGCTCGCATGTGATGTTGTTCCTGCGGTTCACGCCCGATCGCAAGGCTGAGGTGATGGAGTCCTCGACCGGTGGCTGCAACGGCCGCGTCTGTCGCAACGTCTATCCGTTGGCGAGCCTGCTCGCGCGCGGCTATGTTCCGGTCCGCTTTCGGGCGTTCGCGGATGATCAGACGACGGTTTCAGCGGGCGCCTATCAGGAGACCGAACAACCGCCGGCGGGCCGCAAAACGGCAAGCAAAAGGCGCTGAACCCAGCGTGTCGCCAGAGCTACAAAATGGGTAGGCATGATGTCGAGGTGGATCACGATGCGGATGCCCAGAGGACTTGATTGCGGGATCGGGCGGCTATGCGCCACCGTCGGGCTCGCTGCGTTGATCGGACTGGCAATCCCGCAAGCGCATGCGGCAGGAGATTTGTCGATCAGCAATCCAGACGGGGCGGCAGTGCGCGCGCTCGTGATCGGGATCGACGACTACCAGCACGTGCGCAAATTGAAGGGTGCGGTCGCTGACGCCACGGACATCGTGACCAGCCTGAAATCCATGGGGGTTGACGACGTCATCGAACTGACTAACGCCCAGGCCGACAGGGCAGGCGTCCTGCGCGAGATCAGTGCACTGGTGGAGCGGACCAAGAACAACGACCTCATCTTTCTGTCGATCGCCGGTCATGGCACCCAGGAGCCGGAGCGCCTCAAGGGCGCGGAGCCGGACGGGATGGAGAACGTGTTCCTGCTGCCAGGCTTTGAAATCACGCCAACCGGGTCCGTTGAGCGTGTTCTGGGCAGCGAGTTCAACCATTTCATCCGGCAGTTCGAGCTGCGCGGAGCGAGGGTGATCTTCGTGGCTGATACCTGTCACGGCGGCGGTATGGTGCGCGATATCGATCCGCGTGCCGCTGAGATGAGCTTCCGGCAGGTCCCGCGCTACACGTTGCTGGTCGATGAACTGAAGCCGGTGTCGGACAGCAACGATCCGAAGTCTGAACTTGACCTTGACCACACGGCGTTCCTGGCTGCGGTGGACCGCTACACCAAGGCGCCGGAAGTCCGCATCCCTGGCATCGATGGCCTACGCGGGGCTCTGAGCTATGCGGTCGCGCGCGCGGTGGAAGGCAGCGCGGACATCAACCACGATGGGAAGGTGACGCTTAAGGAGCTTTTCAGCAATGTTCGGCAGGTGGTCTATCAGCTCTCGGACCAGCGCCAGAACATCGTGACCATATCATCGCCAGCTCAGACGCCGGATACCGACGTCGCCTTCGGATTGACGCGCGGTGTCGTACTGATTCAGGGGCCGGCCGCGAGAGCGGCCTCGGGTCACGCCGGAGCCGGGGTGCCCGTCGAGGGACAGGCGCCCGCACCGTCGGTTGTCACGGCCAAGGCACCAGCCGTTCCGACCCTTGCCGGGGCGACCAAGGAACTTCCGACTGGCGACGCGCCGGGGCCCCTCCGCCTCGCTGCACCAATCCGGCTGGCGGCGCTCGACGGCAAGACGACTTATTTTGTAAGCGTGAAGCCAAAAGATGTTCCCGTGCAGGCTGTTCAACCGACGGATAATCCCGACCTGATCTGGGATCCAGTGTCGCACGACGTGATCGCTTGGGGTGATGTGGTCGCCTATGGGATGGACGTTGCCAGCCTGCCGACGGTGATTGATCGGACTGCGGCAATTCGTGAACTCAAGCGCATTGCGACCCGGTCGCCGCAGGTGATGCGTATTTGGCCAGACGATCGCCAACAACGTGCTGGCCAGACCATCGAAGTTGACCTGTCTGATGTGGCATCAAGGGCGGTGCTGCTGTTCAATGTGTCCGGCGATGGCACCATCCAATTGTTGTATCCGGTGGGTGCTGATGCGGCGTTGGCCCGATCGGCGAGTTTGCGCCTACCGCTCAGGGTCGGCGAGCCGTTCGGTGCGGAACAGATCGTTGCGGTGACCTCGCAGCAACGCATGGTCGATCTTGAGACAGCCCTAGTGCAGTTCAACCGGCGTCGCGCCTCGGGGCAGGTGATCAAGAGTCTCGAGCGTTACTTGCCGGCGGACGCGCGAATCGCCTCGATCGGCTTCTTCAGTGCTCCCTGACTATTAGGGGGCAAGCCATGCCGTCATCGCAGCCGACCCGCCAGGAGCGACCATGGCTCGCATTCCTGCTGCTACTGGCGGGTAGCGGAGCTGCGTCCGCAGCACCGTTGCCGACGGGCTCGTTGCATGTCGGCACGACGTACGCACGTTGGCTTTGGCCCGTACAAGCGGTGCGCAGGCAGACCAATACCGCGAGTGTGTCCCTTCAGATCCTGCCGAGTCAGACCGTCAACGTCGGCGGCAAGATCTCGTTCGGCGTCACCGCCAGGAAGCCTGGATATCTCATTTTGGTCGACGTCGACGCGGAAGGGCGGATGTCCCAGATCTTTCCGACCCCCGAGCTATTGGCGCAATCGAACGAACGCGACATTAATCTCGTCAAGCCGGGTGTCGAATTTGTCATCCCTGCTCCGGCGGCGCGGCAGCGTGGTTTTGAATATGTCGTCGCACCGCCGACGGGGTCCGCAGTGATGATCGCCATCCTGAGCGAGCGGCGCGTGCAATTGCTCGATTTGCCGGACATGCCCCGCAAGCTGGAAGGTCAGGCCGACGCGTTGAGCTATCTATCGGCCTGGACCAGTGACCTGCGCGTGCTGGACAACGCCAGCGGAAAGCTGTTGCCGAACAATTGGTCGTTCGACGTCAAATCCTATTCCATCAGGTGAACTCGTCCGGACGAGTCGTCCAGCTCAAAGCTTGCTGAGCCGGCTGAGGAAGCCGCCGCGGGCGATCATGTAATGAATGTCGCTGGGGAAGGGAAACGCTCTGCGAGCATTGGAAATCGCGTGTTGGAGGAACTCACCACTCGCCGGCGCAGGCTTCTGATGCAACCGTGGTTGGTCGGCGACCTGAGGTAGCATGAACCGATCCACGAAAGCTTCGTCAGATCGGCGACTCTGACCATCTGACCGAATGCCGGGAACTGATCGTAGTGACCTACGGTCACGCGGAGGTTCTTGAGGCCGGGCGCTGAGAATGCGCTTGATTGCCGTCGGAGATCGCCAGCCCGCGTCCTATCAGATCCAACTTCACGGACTGCGGCAGCGTTGACGGACCATACACGATCTCAAGCGCAGGGCCGCTCTGTCCAGCCAGCCACCGATACCAGAAGGTCGCATCGTCTGGCCGCGCCTTGGCGCCGTAAAGACAGTCAAATCCCCAACAAGCAGTCAGCTTCGCCTGATACTTTCCGAGCGTTCCGACCAGATTGCGCATGCCGTTACCACCGCCGGAGTGGCATGCGATGATGAGCTTGCCAATTTGGAGTTGAGGAATGGACGTCGAAGAGCGTCCCAGGAACTGGGCCAGAGCTCCAAGAATTTCCTCGAGGTAGCGTTCCCCCCAGTTCGACGTTGCCAGATCCTTGACGCTGTAATTTCCAGCAAAGGTGTCGCCAACGGCATATTCATAGCCCAGAAAAGGCGCTACGAGCACGACGTCCTTGCCGGAATCCCGAACTTGTTCGCGGAGCCGCGCTGGATCGTTGTGAAACAGGAATTCGTGGTCTTTGACGTAGAAGCCATGCAGCCAGATTACGATATCGAGCTTGGTGGCAGTGGTTACGTGCTTTGGCGGAAGATAGACCGCCGTCGGCTTCATGCCGGGCGCTAGCCGCTTCGTAAAGAGCGTCGCCCCTGGAAAGGAGGTGGCGTCCTTCTGTTCGAGCTCACACGCCACCACGAAGGTCGCTCCGCGTCGACCAGATCGGACGTGGACTTGGGCCGACCCGATGTTGCACTCAATTGTTCGCCATATCCTCGATACGGCTTCCTATTGGCGTGGCGAACTCGCGCCTTGCTAATTGCATACCTCGACATTCCCGGTGTTGCCACCGGGGCCTCCCCCGCCACGGTAGTCGAGGTGGCAGCCGCGACGGACCTGACGGCACAAATATTGGTCACAAACAACCTGGCCGCTGCCGCCTCCGCCACTTGCCTTCGCAGTGGCTTGTCGCCGCGGAACGTCTGCCATGGGCTCAGATCTTTCGCGCGCCGAACGATCGGCACGTGACGAACCTTCGTCCGTGTTGCGCTTGGCAACTGGCTTCTTTCCGCGCCGCTTCTCGCATTCGTTGTCATCGTTGAGGAACGAGCCCTCGGCACACGTGATCCTGACGCACTGGTCGCCGTTAGCCTTGTAGCCATGATCGCAGATCACGGGACAGACCCGGGTTGGCTTGAGTTTGATTGCGTCAAGCGCGTCGAGACTTGCGAGCTTGGCATCAAATTTCGTTCCCGCGTGCCGGTTGAACAGAGCCAACGAGCGCTGTGAGGCCGCATTCCATTGGCCATCTATGGTACCGGTGAAGCAGCCGACGCGGTTCAATTCGCTTTGTACGGACTTGGTGATATCGGCTTTTGCGATATCGGTCTGGCGCGGCTCGGCGCTGAGTGCGGCAAGCTTTGGCGGCGTATTGTCGTCAGCGGGTGCAGCGGCTGTAGGATTATCCTGGAAGGCACTCCCAACAGCCGGCTTATTCCCGGAGAGAGCAGCGACGATTGTAGATTCGGACGCAGTCCGTTTCCGTTCCGCCTCGGTGGCCTGCTCCTGCGCCGCCTGCTTCGCCTTCTCGGCGGCAATTCGGGCCTCTTCCGCAGCCTTCAGATCCGCGGCCGCCTTCTCCTGGTCGGCACGCTGGGCGCCCTGCGACATCAGGCGAGTTTTCTGCTGTTCAGCCTGCTGCGCCTTCGCTGTTGCCGCGACGCGTGCGTCCTCAGCATCGAGCTGATTAAGCTGCAGCTTCGCCAGATTTGCGTAGTATCCGTCCGGATGCTGGTCCAGGAACGCGTTCAGAGCGGGCTTGTTGCGTAGCTGCAAGGCCAATTCGTAATCACGACGAATTTCTGCCTGGGGATTGGCTGCTTGCACCGGCTCATCAGCCTTGGCAGCGGGAACAAGTGCAACGTCTTCGCCGCCCAGCGAGCCGTAGACATAGGGCTCCTGTCGGTTGCCCGTGGCTTGCAAGACATCATCGCGGACGAAGCCGAAGGCCCTGCGCAAGTCGAGCCCCGGCTTTGCGATGTACTTTACGAGAGCCGTCGCATACGGACTATTCTTGCTGTTGCCATCGAGTGCGGTTAGTCCGGCTTTCGCGGCAAACGCGATCAGCGTGTTGGAGACGGCGGGTTCGACCCTGGCCAGCCCGCGGCTGATTGATCGAGAGGCAACTGTACGCTTCATCGAATCGGCAAACGGATTGTTGCGGCACGCGTCGACGATCACCACGCGCAACAGTTTCGCAGGCTCGATTGCCAGCAGGACGCGGTCGAGCGAGAATGCTTCGTCATAGATATCAGTGTCACGTTCGAGTCTGGCGTCGGTCGGGATCAGATAGTTTGTCCCGTCGATCTCGATACCGTGGCCAGCATAGTACACCAGGGCTATGTCCGCATTGCGAGCCTGATCGGCGAATTCTCTCAGGGCCCGCCGCATATCAGTCGCGGCGAGGTTGAGCCTTGAGTCAACCACATCGAAACCTGCCTCCTTCAAGGTTGCGGTGATGGCCGCAGCGTCGTTGGCCGGGTTTGGGAGCAGAGGGGCGTTCTGATAGTTGGCATTGCCAACCACCAAAGCCACGCGCTTTGTCGCCCAGGCTGGTTGAGCTGCCAGTAACAGCGAAGCGGCAAGGAGAAGCAAAATTCGAAGGCGCCTGTATAATCTCATGGCGAACACCCAACTATGCCCATAAAATGGTAACGTCGCGAGGACGGCCGCGTAAGAAATAATTACTGAATTCGTACGCTAGTTGCGGCTGCCTATCGGCCTACAGTACCAATCTCGAGCCCGATCCATTCCTATGTGTTGTCTTGAAATGCGGACGCGTTCAAAAGGCACGGAAGATAATCGCGGCCCGGCGCTGTGGGCGGTTTCGTGTGGATGATGGGTACCGCCAGTGCCTATGTCTCGCGCGAATGAATTAAGTTTTTGAAATTACACGATTATTGCATCTTATGGTGTGCTTGCGACAGCGCGGCAGAAGGCTCTGGCTTAGTTCAAACAAAAGTTCCGCTGACGGCAGATCGAGGGGACGTGAAGTCTTGGGGGAGCGGCTTGCGGGTCGATCGTCTCGGTTACGGCTTGCACGGAGGTCAGGAGCCGGTCAGTTCGGCTTTCCATCTGCCCAGGCGATCGTCACCTTCATGTTCCCGCCGGAGCGCTCGGCCCGGAAATTGTTCCTGCGGTAGAGTTGAAATGAAAGTCCTCCGAATTGCGAAGGCTGGCCATGGTCAACCAGTCGATCGCGTCGGTAGCCGCTACCGGAAGGTCGTAGGAGCTCAAGTCGCCAGCCGGCTTGATCAGAAAGCGCTGAATGTAAGCCGCTCCATTTCGAAGGACGGCGCACGGGGATACAATCGCAATTCCGAACTTCGGAGAAGCTGATGCCAATTCCGTTGAGGGTTTACATCACGCCATTTGCCGAGAGGGGGAACGTTGAGCCCGGGCAATGGAGCAGCGAGACGGCCAAGAAGGCGCTCGACGTGGTCAATACGATCTGGTCAAAGGCCAAGATCGCGTTCGTGATCAGCGATTGCTTGATGGAGAAGCCGCTCGACATGGCAAAGAGCGCGCGCAGCAATGATCAGCGATTGCTGGGCGTTCTTGCCTCTCGGCACGATCCGGACAATGCCGTCCACATCTACCTCGTTAATTCGATTGAAAATCTGTCCGCCGGCGGAAGCTCATACCCCAATAGCCAACCGGAGCCGGCAAGCTTCGTCCAGTGGTATGGCAATGACCACGCCAATGGACGCGCCTGGGCTCACGAGCTTGGCCATCTGATGAGCCTCGATCACGTCGAGATCGACTATTCCAATGAGAAGCAGGCGGCGCAGCGTGTCAAGAACCTCATGACGATAGGATTGAGCGTCGGCTCTGACCTGACGGGCCAGCAGATTGATGCAGCCAAGGGCTCAAAGCTGGTCAAGCGATTTGGCGGATAAGTCGGCGGCCGACCGCAGAAGTCGTCACCTCCGTCGTTCTGCAGATCGCGCGCCCGCGGGAAACGGGCCATGGCGGCGACAGCCTTAAAGAGGGAGCAGATCGAGGATACGGCGCCAGGTTCCTATTCGCGAGATCCTCGTCGCTCCAATCCAGGCGTTGAGCGCGAGAGTCCATGATTGCGATCACGCTCGTAACCATTTCGCCCGCTTTGCGAAAAGCCATGCGCAATTGATACGCAAATGACCTCAACGATGAAATCACCAACGACCATATCAAGTGCTTCCGGGATATTGCGCTGCGGTTGCTGGACGACGCTTACCGTTTCGCTCTATTTTTGATGGGCGATCAGGCAGACGTAGAGCAAGCCGGTAAAGGTATTCTCCAGATGCGCTGCTTTAACAGCGGTTGGGTAGGGGCCTCCAAGTTTAGGGCGATTCCGCGAAGTCGTCGTGCTGTACGAATTCCAGGGCCCGTCCTATCGCGACTCCCTTAGATCGTCGCTGCTCCGATCGCGACAGTGATGTCGCGTATTGCACAAGCCCATACTGCCTCGGTGCCAGATCGAAATGGGAACAAGATCACAACCTTCGTTGCAGCTGTCGATTTCATGAACCTCTCTTTTCTTGCCAGCACTAAAAACAAGGTGGTCCTGCGCCGTCCGGCCGATCACCGACGAGTTCCTATTTGTCGATTGCAGGTTGAAGAGACATGTTCCACAAAACTGGTCGGGGCAAGGTTGACGTCGATCTGGATTTTTCGGGAGTGGGGGTTCTGCACGCGCGGCTTTGGAATTTCGATTTCGATGACTTTGCCGGCTACCAGTTTCGGGGCTTGAAGACAGAGCACTCCGAATTTCTGAAGAACAAAGTGGTTCCCCTGCTGGAGCACGACGCTGGTCAGATCTGGATGACGGGATCCGCGAGCCGGATCGGTACGGCTGATTGGAATATGACGACATCAGCCAACCGCGTGATTACGGTCGCGAAGTCTCTGTCCGAGATGGGCATCCACCCGGAGCAAATGCAGACGCACGCGATCGGCAATACGCAGACGGCAAATCACAGGCTGGACGAAGACAACGATAGATCCGTGGTCCTTTGGGTGCTGCCTAAGGTCTATTTCGAACCGATCATAAAGCCAGATTTGCCGCGACCCGTTCCGCCGAGACCAAAGGTCAGTCGAAATTTCAAGATAGCCATGCTGCTTGAGGTCGACGGTTCGATCTCGTTTGCAGCGAGAGCGGCAATCAAGCGCATCGTGAAGGGCAGGGCTGGAGCCGGGATTGCGTTTGCCAGCGCGTTGTTCTCCATATGGGATACGGAAAATAATTTGAAGTGCACCTACGTCTATGCGGCGGTCGGCCTGGGCTTTGGCTTAAGCCTTCCGAAGACCGGCGGCAGATCGGGTACCCTGCATGGCCCCTGGAATTCGTTTACGACCGAAAAGCCAATCTCCTGTTCGCAGTTCGGCAAGTCGATGCGCTTTACGACTATCGGCATAGGGGATGTAAGCAAGAACTGGATCCTGCTGGAAACGCCCAGGGGAGTGAAGGACGTCTACTTGAGCATCAGCACGGGCACGACCATAGGCGGCGGCGCGTCGACATACCCAGCCCATTTGAGCGCTTTCGTCCCGCTAGAGCGACCGAAGCCGTTTGGCGGGCCGTGAGTGAACCGGCTCATCATAACCTTTAGCCGCCATCGGCGAGGCGAGCTTTCGCTCGATGCGTTGCATGACGTCTCCAGACCGAGCGGGCGCAGAATCCGGTCGCAGTTATGGAGTGCTCGTGCCCAACGTGCTTGATTTGATGTGCTCCGGGTTGACCGGCCATGTGGTCCAATTTCATCATGCTGCTCACGCTCTATTGAGGAGTTTCCCCGACCACGCTCATGTTGCGGCGCATGTGATTTCTCCCTCGAAGCCTCGGATCAACATTGATTTCATTTGCCAAAGCTGATTCTTGATTTCGGTTGAATGTGGGACGTTCTTTGGGGCGCTCGCGTTGCATGTGAATGGAGAAAAGAACTGCTCCAGTGACAAAGCGCCGATTTGCCGAGCAACTGAGTGACAATAAAGATTGGCTCGATCCGTCATAGGACCGGGTGAAGATGAAACAGATCAACGAAATGAATGACTTACGTTGGAAATTTTCTTGCGCCCCGATGATGGATTGGACAGGGATTTCTCGAAAAGAAATGCAACATCAGCACTTAAGCGTGGTCGTCGAGAACCGTGCAGTACCAAATGCAGTACCGATCTAGTTTGAAGCGCGCGCAGACGATTGATGTCGTAGTTTGGCGTGCGTTGGATCGCTCGCGTCTGATGTTGCGGCATCGCTAGAGTGTCGCCCCGTTGTAACTGTGCAGGAGGATCATCTCGAGAATTGGACGTTTCTTCGATTGCCACAATCAGGAATCTTAACTTCCGATGGTTGATCGACGCCGCAAAGCGTCCGCCAAAACGGCGAAGGCAGGCGAGAGCTGCCTGCGGCTTGGATAATAGAGATGATAACCGGAAAACGACGGACACCAATCGGACAGGACGCGTATCAGGCGGCCGTCGGCAATATCCTCCCGGACATGGTCTTCAAAGAGGTAGGCCAGTCCTGCGCCGCTGCGCGCAGCGGCCAACGCCAATCGGGATCCGTTGAACGCAAGAGGTCCGTCCACTCGGACCCGCAGTTCGCGCCCGTCTTTCTCGAATTCCCAGGCATGAAAGCCGCCGAATGTTGGCAGGCGAATGTTAATGCAGCGGTGAGCGGTCAGATCCTGCGGGGTCAGCGGTTTTGGATGTCGGGCAAAATAGGATGGTGTGCCGATCACAGCCATCCGCATCTCGGGACCGATGGGCACCGCGATCATGTCCTTGTCGACCTCCTCGCCGAGCCTCACGCCGGCGTCGAAGCGTTCAGCAACGATGTCCGTGAAGCCGTGATCGATGATGATCTCCACCTTGATGTCGGGATAATCCGGCAGGAGCGTTTCGACGGTAGGCCAGATGACCGCGACGGCAGCGTGTTCACCAGCCGTGATGCGGACGCTGCCAGCAGGTTTATCCCTGAGTTCGGTCAACGCCGACAGCGCGGAATCGATTTCTTCGAAATGGGGGCCCACTGTCTGGAGCAGGCGCTCGCCGGCGTCTGTCAGTGAGACGCTCCTCGTCGTCCGCGTTAAAAGCCGAACACCGAGTCGTTCTTCCATGCCGCGGATCGTATGGCTAAGGGACGACGGCGACAGGCGGAGTTGGGCAGCCGCTTTCGTGAAACTGCGCTCCCGGGCGACAGCGAGAAATGTGGTCAAGTCGCTCATATTGTCTCGCGCCATTCTTGAATCCGTTTCAGTATTGCCCGCTAATTATGCAATCTAGTACGATCGATCCAATTGCACTAGATGGGCCACAAGTTACAGAACTGGCGTCATAAAGATCGAATCCCCCCGGGTTTGCAGCCGCCTTTGCGCAGTTGCGCGCCCGAGCGACCGCAAGAACTCCCATTATGTCGCAGCCGCCCCACACTCATGAATCTTATTCAAAACTGCATGCCAATCTTGCAGGCTAATCGCTGTGTCGAAGTGGCACTAGGCTTGGACTGAGACGTCGCTGGAGCGTGGCAAGCCCTTGAACATTCGCAGATGCAGGGAAGTGCATTTCGTGGACGCGTTGGGCTGGCGACTCGTCGCGGTTCGATCCTCTTCAAACCTTCAAACAAGGAAATATGTGATGGCTGATAGAATCTTTGATGCGAAGAGACGCCAGTTCCTCGGAACCTCTGCGTTTGCTCTGTCTGGTGCTGTCGTGGCCAGCTCGGCACTCGTTGGCGTCACTTCGGCATCTGCTCAATCCACCGCCATGAAGGAGCCGGCAGTGGTCAACTATCCCAATGAGAAAGGCGTGACGATTGAACGCGTCACTTACCCCCGCGAGGAACATTGGGATGAACATCGTCGCCAACCTGTTCAAACCTGCGAACTTCGACAGCAGCAGGAAGTATGCTGCGATCGTGGTGACCCATCCGTTCGGCGCCGTCAAAGAACAGTCCTCCGGCCTCTATGCCCAGCGTCTCGCCGAGGCGGGCTTTATTGGTCTGGCCTATGATGCGTCATACCAGGGTGAAAGCGGCGGCGAACCGCGCCTCATGGAAGTGCCAGGGCAACGCGTGGACGACATCAGTTGCGCCATCGATTTCCTCGTTCAGCACCCTCAGGTCGGCCCGGCCCGTATCGGCTCGCTGGGCATTTGCATCGGTGGCAGCTACGCGCTGAACCACGCCCAGCACGAACATCGTGTGAGGGCAGTTGCCGCCGTCAGCACGTTCGATATCGGAGAAGGCCGCCGGGAAGGTCTTTCGGGTTCGATATCTTATGGGGAGCGGATCAAACGGCTCAAGGACGCCGGCGAACAGCGCAGCCGGGAGGCACGCGGCGAGCCCGTACGCCTCGTGCCTGTCGTAGCCAATTCGCCGGCTGACTTCACGGCGGCGACTCCTGTCATGTACAGGGAAGGCTATGAGTATTACCGCACGGCACGAGGGCAGCATCCCAACTCGGTGAACCGCTATGTGTTCTCGAGTCTGCCCCAGCAGATGGCGTTCTACCCGTTTGAAATGATCGAGACGATTTCACCTCGGCCCTTGCTGGTTATCGCAGGTTCCAAGGCCGAGACGAAGTTCTGGAGCGATCGGGTCTACGAGAAGGCCAAGGAGCCGAAGCAACTGTTCGTGGTCGATGGTGCAACACATGTCGATCTCTACGACAAACCGCAGTTCGTTGGACCGGCCGTCTCGAAGCTGGCCGAGTTCTTTGGCCAGCATCTGGCCTTTGCCTGACAGGCGTCCTTCGTTGCGATATCGAGGCAGGGAAGGGGCGTTATAAAAACCCTTTCCCGCGTGGGGTGTCCTTTCAGCCGCGAGATTCCCTCCCACTTCTTTCACGCGCAGATAATGTCCTCGGCCGTCAGTTAGCTCGTTCCGACCGCAACTGCGAAAATCGAATCTACTTGTGAATATCATGCATCACGGCATGCAGAATTGAATGTCTAATCAAAGTGCGTTTGTCGATCCATATCTGAGGCATGAAATCAGCGAGCTAAGCGCCGTTCTGAAGCGATGAACGCGAAGGAGATTCTAATGAAGAAACGTCAACTGGGCAGCCTTGAGGTGTCAGCTCTCGGCTACGGCTGCATGGGGCTTGATTCGACCTATGGCAAACCGCTCGAGCGAGCCGAAGCGATCAAGATGATTCACGCGGCGGTTGACCACGGCGTCACCTTCTTCGACACGGCCGAGGTCTACGGGCCATTCACGAACGAAGAACTCGTGGGGGATGGCCTCGCCCCCCTTCCGCGACAAAGTAGTCATCGCAACCAAGTTCGGCTTCGGCATCAATCCTGACGGCTCCCGCTACGGCCTCACCAGCCGTCCTGAACACATCCTGGGTGCAGTCGAGCAGTCGCTCAAGCGGCTCAAGACGGATGTCATTGACCTGTACTATCAACACCGTGTCGACCCCGCAGTGCCGATCGAGGACGTGGCCGGGATTCTCGGTCAGCTTATCGAGCAAGGCAAGGTGAAGCACTATGGCCTTTCCGAAGCGAGCGCGGGAACCATTCGCCGCGCTCACGCTGTTCAGCCGATCACCGCCGTCCAGAGCGAATATTCGCTATGGACGAGAAATGTAGAACACAACCATGTTCTTGCGGCCTGCGAGGAGCTGGGAATCGGCTTCGTTCCCTGGAGCCCTCTGGGCGCGGGGTTTCTGGCGGGTGCAATTACTGCGGACACCAGGCTCGATCCTTCCGATTTCCGCAGCAACGTTCCACGCTTTGCGCCGGAAGCGCGCGCAGCGAACTTGGTCCTGGTCGGCGCCTTGAAACAGGTCGCGGAACAGAGGGGGATAACGCTGGCGCAAGTTGCGCTCGCCTGGCTGCTGGCGCGGAAGCCTTGGATCGTTCCGATTCCGGGCACCACGAAGTTGCACCGGCTCGAAGAGAACCTCGGCGCCGTCGATCTCCAATTGACCACGTCCGATTTCACGGCAATCGAGGGGACCGTTTCAAGCACTCCCATTCTGGGTGAGCGCCTCCATAAAGCGGCGTTGGAACTGGTCGATCACTGAGGACTTCGATCTTGATGACCGAAGCGCAGTCCTCGAGGGCATAAGCCGCCGTGTACAGTGCTTCGGCTTCGTACTCGAGGAGCGACTGACGCCAGCTCTGCTTGAGTCTGTCGCTATCGCAGCGCCAAACCAAAGCTCGGTCACTCCTTTGATGAATGGGGCATAACCCTTTGCGCAACGAAGCGACACGATTCATGCAGGAGAAAGCGACCATCGTCCCTTCCTGGAATGAGAATGCGCAAACGCTAACCTCGGATCGCCGCTCCGAGGTTCCTTGCCCTATCACCGCCAAAACTACGATGGCACTTGTTCTATGCTAGGCGTGGTCAGAGCGGCACGTTACTTTGTGCTCGAGGCAAGCGGGATTGGTAAAGAGGGTCGGAACTAGCGCGGTACTGCATGAGCTCATTCGGTACTGCAATGCTGTAGTGGAGGAGGCGCGGCGTCGTCGAGGGACAAACTGGCGATCGAGTAAGAGCTTGAAATGAAAGGAAAATGCCCCGATAGTCAGTTCTGAATTTCCGTCGGCCCCGAAATCAGCTGTTCCGGACAAGATGATAAGCGAAATAACATGTTAGCGCGTCGGTTTTCCGTCGCGCCCATGATGGATTGGACCGACCGGCATTGCAGGGTGTTCCACCGTCACCTGACGAGGCGGGCGCTGCTTTATACGGAGATGCTGACCACTGGCGCCATCATCCATGGTGACCGGGAGCGGCTGCTTGGGTTCGACAGGGTCGAGCACCCAGTGGCGCTTCAGCTCGGCGGGTCGGATCCGCGCGAGCTCGCGCTGGCGGCGCGGATCGGCGAGGAGTTCGGCTATGACGAGATCAACCTCAATGTCGGTTGCCCCTCCGATCGCGTGAAGGACGGCCGTTTCGGCGCTTGCCTCATGGCGGAGCCTGATCTCGTGGCGGGGGGCGTCGAGGCGATGAAGCGTGCGGTTGCCGTGCCGGTCACCGTGAAGTGCCGCATCGGCATCGACGACCAGGATCCGGAAATCGCGCTCGACAAGCTCGCGCGCGCGGTCGTCGCGTCCGGCTGCGATGCGCTGATCGTGCATGCCCGGAAAGCATGGCTCAACGGTTTGTCGCCGAAGGAGAATCGCGACATCCCGCCGCTCGACTATGATCGCGTCTATCGCCTCAAGCGCGCGATGCCTGACGTGCCCGTCATCATCAACGGCGGCATCCCCGGCATCGACGAGGCGAGAGCACATCTCGAACACGTCGACGGCGTGATGCTCGGCCGCGCCGCCTATCAGGAGCCATGGCGGCTGCTGTCGGTCGATCAAGACATTTTCGACGAGGCGGCGCCGCATGCCTCGATGCAGGATGCGATCGAGGCGATGATGCCCTACATCGAGCAGCAGCTCGCGCGCGGCACGCGGCTGCACGCCATCACGCGGCATTTCGTCGGCGCATTCCACGCCGTTCCCGGCGCGCGCGCCTTCCGCCGCCATCTTTCCGAGCAGGGGGTGAAGCCGGGCGCCGGCCTCGAGGTGCTGCGCGATGCGATCGCGCGTGTCGGTGCGCGCGCGCCGGCGGAGGCGGCAGCCTAGCCGTAGTCACGTGAAGAGCCGGATTGCAGTCCGCGGCGCGCCGCCTGATGTTGCGTCCGTGATCGATGGCGGCCCGCGTGATCGCGTCTGTCGGCAGTGGCGGCGCGGCTCTCGTGGGGAGTCTAGTCGACGGCCAGACGCGAGCGGCGGTGACCGGTCTGGAGCTCCGGATAGCCGGTGAGCATCAGCTTGTCGGCGCGCACGCCCCAGCTCTCCAGGCGGTCGAGGAAGCTCATGCCGAGCAGGTTCGTCTTCATCTGCCCGCGCTGAACGACGAGGGCCGGCACCGACTTCTCGACGAGGTGGCCGACGGAGAGGCGCTCAAGCGTGAGGCGGGCCGCCTTGGTGTGGCCGCCCGCGGTTTCGAGATCGACGTCGTACTCGAGCATCTCGAGCGGCAGCCCGATCGCTTTCGCGGTTTCCCAGGTCAGCACCACCGAGGTCGCGCCGGTGTCGATGACCATCGGTGCGGCGACGCCGTTGATCTTCGCGCGCAACGCGAATTCGCCGCCCTGGCCGCGCTGGATCTGCACGGCGGGGGCAGGCGATGCGGTCTGTGTGCGAAAGATGTGCGAGACCCTGCTGCTCGCGCGCGCGAGCTGGTCGGAATCGGCATAGGCAACGACGGCACCCGCCGTGCCGGCGAGCATGATGAGAACGAGCAGGAAGCGGATCATCGCGCACCTCCGGATGCGCGCCGGCCGGTCAAGTGCGTTTCGGCGATCCCGCCATGGGCGCAAGTCCAGCCTGATTCATGCGCACCGGCAACAGCGCCATGACCGCCAGCCGTTCCGCGCTTTCCATACCATGCCAGCGCGCGATCTCCGGCAAGGTGCGTCCGCAGCCGAAGCACAGTTTTGTCTTGGGATCGATCATGCAGACGGCGACGCACGGCGTTTCTTTGCTCATTCGGGCATAGTGAGGGATCGTCGGGCATGTCTGCAAGCATCTCGTTACGAGCCTGTACCTGCGCTCATGATCGGCTTGTTACGCGGCCTGCGCTTCTCGTCCGCCACCGCGGAACTGTCCGGCTGAAGCGGCGGAGAATCATCCGACATCGGCGCCAGCGCGCTCATCACGCGCTCGGGCGGGAAGGTAACGATCACCTCGGTGCCGATGCGCAGCTTCGATTTCAGCGTGAACGTACCGCCATGCAGGTCGATTAGATTTTTTGCGATCGGCAGGCCGAGACCCGCGCCCTGTTCGGCCGACTTGATCGAGTTGGAGCCTTGGCCGAACGAGGCGAGCACGACCGGGATCTCGTCCTCGGGGATTCCGGAGCCGGAATCCTTCACCGAGAGATATTGTCCGCCCGAGGCCGTCCAGCCCGCCTTGAGCCAGATCTCGCCGCCCTGCGGCGTGAACTTGATCGAGTTGGAGAGCAGGTTGAGCACGACCTGGCGGATCGCGCGCTCGTCGGCCCAGAGCCGCGGCATCGCCTGCTCGAACACCTCGTGGATGGTGATGCCGCGGCTCGAGGCGCGCAGCTTCATCAAATGATGGCAGTCGGCGACAATGCCGACCAGCGAGACTGCTTCCTCGTTGAGTTCGTAACGGCCGGCCTCGATCCGCGACAGGTCGAGGATCTCGTTGATGAGATTGAGCAGGTGGACGCCGGAATTATGGATGTCCCCGGAATACTCCTTGTAGACAGGCACGGCATGCGCGCCAAAAATCTCGCTCTTCATCACCTCGGAGAAGCCGAGGATCGCGTTCAGCGGCGTGCGCAGTTCGTGGCTCATCTGCGCGAGAAAGCGCGACTTGGCGACATTGGCGGATTCGGCGCGGTGACGGGCTTCATCCGAGATCGCCTTGGCCTGTTCGAGCTCGCCGATCAGCGCGTCCTTCTCGGCGCGCGCCTCGAGCGTGGCGAAAGTCGAGGAGTGCAGGCGGTGCGCCAGCAGCACGAAATAGCCTTCGGCGGCGAGCGCGAGCCCGGCCAGGATGTAATTGTCCAGCGAGCCGGTCATCACAAAACTCAGCGCCATCGCGACCGCGACCGGCGCCGTGGCGGCAAGGGCCGCGATCGGCAGATTGGCCGCCAGCATGCTCGATACTGCGATGACCAGCAGCATCAGGAACATCATCAGCGTTTCCGTGACCAGGTCGAGCACGGGATGGATCAGGATCGCCATCCAGCATAGGCCATAGAGCAGGTCGAGCACGACGAAGCGCGTCCGCCAGGCGCGCGTCGCGGTTGGCGAGGAGGGCGCGGCCAGGAAGCGGTGGCAACTGCGGATCATCGCTGCGTGGATGCAGAGCATGCCGGCGGTCCAGGCTGCGGCCGGAATCGGCTGCATCCACAGCCCGAACAGCACGCCGGTGGCAACGACCAGCAGCATCGCGACATAGGAGGCCGACAGCCGCGTCTGGGCATATTGGCGCAGCATCTCGGCGTCGAAAGCCGGCCGGGTTCCGCTGGTCGACGTTAACTTGTCGCGCGCCTCGCGCACCCGCTGCGCCGCAGCCCTTCGGCTGCTCGCCGACGGCGCGCTCACCGGCTCGGCCGGAAGCTGGACAACCTCGGGCTTTTCAGCGGGTTTACTCATCGCACAACAACAATTCCTGCCCGCGCGAGGCGGGCCTTCTGCATTGTCTATCTCTGGCAAGAAATCCTTAAGAGGTGACTTAAGGAGCTAAAGAATTACGTTAACCCGGCGTTAATTTTGGATCCGGCCTGAGTAGCTCATTGCAGCACCGCATGCTGCGCGATGTACACCACGGCTCCCGCCAGATAGCCGGCGAGCGCGGGGACGGCGATGCGGCGGGCATACCAGAGGAACTCGATGCGCTCGAGCCCCATGGCGGCGACGCCTGCGGCCGAGCCGATGATCAGGATCGAACCGCCGGTGCCGGCGCAATAGGCGATGAACTCCCAGAGGAAGCTGTCGGGCGGATAGTGGCCGAGGTCGTACATGCCCATGGTCGCGGCCACCAGCGGCACGTTGTCGATGACGGCGCTCAGAAGGCCGAGCACGATGACGATGAGATCCTGGCGACCGATCGCGGCGTCCAGCCATTTGGCCAGCATGGAGAGCAGGCCAGCATGTTCGAGGCTGGCGACCGCGAGCAAGATCCCGAGGAAAAACACGATCGAGCCCATGTCGATCCGCGTCAGCGCATGCGCAAGCGTGAGCGGGCCACGGACATGCTCATCCTTGTTGCGATGAAGGATCTCGCCGACCAACCACACGATGCCAAGCCCGAGCAGGACGCCCATGAAGGGCGGCAGGTGCGTGACCGTCTTGAAGACGGGCACCGCGATCAGTACGCCGAGTCCGAGATAGAACATCACGTTCCGCTCGAGCGGATCGACGCTCTGCAATCCGTCCTCTTTCGGCGGCGGCGCGATGGTCTTGCCCTTGAGTGAAAAGCTGATGAATGCGAGCGGCACCAGCAGGTTGAGCAGCGAGGGCAGGAACACCGCGCCCATGATTTTCAGGGGCGAGATCTGTCCGCCTATCCACAGCATGGTCGTGGTGACGTCGCCGATCACGGTCCATGCACCGCCGGCGTTTGCGGCGATGACGATGAGGGAGGCGAACAGCAGGCGGTCGTCGCGCTTGGCGATCAGCCGCTGGATCAGCGAGACCATGACGATGGTGGTGGTCAGATTGTCGAGGATCGCACTGAGGAAGAAGGTCACGAAGCCAATCAGCCATATCAGACGGATCTGGCTGGTCGTGCTGATGCGGGAGGTGATGACCTCGAAACCGTCATGGGCGTCGATGACCTCGACGATGGTCATCGCGCCAATCAGGAAGAACACGATCTGCGCGGTGGAGGCGACGGACTCATCAAGCTGACGGCTGACCAGCGTGTGGTCGCCCGTCGCGAGCGCGTAGATTGTCCAGAGCACGCCCGCGCCGAGCAGCGCAGACGCGCTCTTGTTCACCCCGATCGGATGCTCGAGCGCGATCGCCGCATAGGCGAGGACGAAGATTGCGGCGAGTGCGATCAGCAAGGCAGGATCACTTCATCAGGTGTCAGCGATTAAGGCGCGCGAGCAGGCTCGACGTGTCCCAGCGCTTGCCGCCCATCTTCTCGACTTCGGCGTAGAACTGGTCGACCAGCGCGGTGACCGGCAGATTGGCGCCGTTGCGGCGGGCTTCGGCCAGCGAGATCGAGAGGTCCTTGCGCATCCATTCGACCGCGAAGCCGAAATCGTACTTGTCGTCGTTCATGGTCTTGTAGCGGTTCTCCATCTGCCAGGACTGAGCCGCGCCTTTTGAGATGGTCTCGATCACGGCGGCGACGTCGAGGCCGCTCTTCTTGGCGAAGTGGATACCCTCGGAGAGTCCCTGAACCAGGCCTGCGATGCAAATCTGGTTGACCATTTTGGTCAGCTGGCCCGAGCCGGCCGGCCCGAGCAGTTTGCACATTCGCGCATAGGCGCCTGTGATGATTGGCTCGGCGCCGGAATAGGCATCCTGGGCGCCGCCGCACATCACGGTCAGCACGCCGTTCTCGGCGCCGGCCTGGCCGCCGGACACGGGTGCGTCGATGAACTTGAAGCCGGCCTTGGTCGCGGCAGCATCAAGCTCACGCGCGACCTCGGCGGAGGCGGTGGTGTGGTCGACGAAGGTCGCGCCCTTTTTCACGCCGGCGAACGCGCCGTCGGCGCCGATCGTGACCGCGCGCAGATCATTGTCGTTGCCAACGCAGCACATCACGAAATCCTGGCCCTCGGCTGCAGCCTTCGGCGTCGCCGCGGTCTTGCCGCCAAACTTGTCCGCCCATTCCTTCGCCTTGGCCGCGGTGCGGTTGTAGACGGTGACCTCATGGCCCCCTTTTTTCACGAGGTGTCCGGCCATGGGGAAGCCCATGACGCCGAGACCGAGGAAAGCGACTTTAGCCATGTGGGGTGCCTTGTCCGTAGTTCGGGTTTTACGGTTCTTGCCCGGCGAGGGGCGCCGGGTTCCGCCATTGCGGCAGATCGGGCGCACCATAAACCCTTGAGGCCGAAGGGCAACGGCTTCGTTTGGCCCCCGCCTGTGCTAGGATGGCGGACCCAAGGACTTCAAAAAAAGGGAGCGACGGCATGTGCGGCGTAAGCGTGGGCGTGCTCGATCATTTCAACATCCGGACCCGGAATCTGGCCGCGACAGTCCGCTTCTACGAGGACGTGCTGGGCCTGGAAAAAGGCGCCCGGCCGGATTTCGCCTTCCCCGGCGCCTGGATGTATAGCGAGGGGAAGCCGGTGGTGCATCTCGTCGATATTTCTCCGACTGCCGAGCCACAAAAGCCGGACTCCGGCGTTGTTCACCACGTCGCCTTCGCCAGCCGCGGATTTGACGGGATGAAGCAGCGGCTGGCCTCAAAGGGGATGAAGTTCGACTCCCGCCAAGTGCCCGGCGGCGAACTCTGGCAGATCTTCGTCCACGACCCCAACGGGGTCATGATCGAGCTCAACTACGAGGCGGCCCTGGAGCAGGGGGCGGCGCCCGCCGAGATGGCTGACGATATCGGCAGGCGGTAGCCTTTTGGGCGTTTCCGCTCTAATGGGGCATCTTGAATTCGAGGAGATGCGCTTTGACCGTGACGCAGCAACAGGTTCTCGACAGCCTCGCCAAGATCAAATCGCCCCGCGGGGTCGCGCTCGCCAATGCCAATGTGCTGAGCGCGATCAACGCCGCCGACGGCAAGGTGTTCTTCTCGATCAATGTCGATGCCGCCGAGGCGCGGGCCTGGGAATCCGTCCGGGCCGAAGCCGAGGCCGCGGTCCGCGCCATCCCCGGCGTCACCACCGTCATGGTGGCGCTGACCGCCGAGCGCAAGGCCGGCGCCGCGCCGCCGCCTCCGCCTCCGCCTCCGCCGCCAACGCCGAGCCGCGGCGCGCCAGGCGTGCAGCCGGTCCACGCCCACAAGCCGCCACAGGGCGGTCAATCGCCGATGGCACGGCAGTCCGAGATTCCGGGCGTCGCTGCCGTGATCGCGGTCGCCTCGGGCAAGGGCGGCGTCGGCAAGTCCACCACTGCGCTCAATCTGGCGCTGGGCCTGCGCGACCTCGGCCTCAAGGTCGGGCTGCTTGATGCCGACATCTACGGCCCCTCGGTGCCGCGGCTGACCGGCCTGCACGACAAGCCGGCGCTGAACGACGAGCGCAAGATGATTCCGCTCCGGCGTTTCGGCCTCGCCATCATGTCGATCGGCTTCCTGGTGGAGGAAGAGACCGCGATGATCTGGCGCGGGCCGATGGTGATGTCGGCGGTGACGCAGATGCTGCGCGACGTCGCATGGGGCACGCTCGACGTGCTCGTCGTCGACATGCCGCCGGGCACGGGCGATGCCCAGCTCACCTTGGCGCAGAACGTCCCCTTGAAGGGCGCCGTGATCGTCTCGACCCCGCAGGACCTGTCCCTGATCGACGCAAGGCGGGGACTTGCGATGTTCAAGAAGGTCAACGTGCCCGTGCTCGGCATCGTCGAGAACATGAGCTACTTCCAGTGCCCGCATTGCGGCACGAAATCCGATATTTTCGGCCATGGCGGCGCGCGCCACGAGGCCGAGAAGCTCGGGGTACCGTTCCTGGGCGAGATCCCCCTGCACATGGCGATTCGCGCCACCTCGGATGCCGGCACGCCCGTGGTCGACAGCGAGCCGGACGGTCCCCATGCGGCGATCTACCGCGCCGTTGCAGGACAGGTCCGTGACCAGCTCAAGGGCGTCATCGCCGCGGCCTGAGCGGATCCAAGCCAATCCCTTCAAACCAATACCCTGGGGACATGCGACTTTCGTAGATCCCTGTCATGCCAATGTCGCGTTTCGAAAGCGGGGCTTCCGTGTTAAAGGCCCACGGCAGTCAAGCCCCTTCGGTTCGACGCGGCCCAAAAACGCGTCGCCGGAATGAGCGGCAGCAAAGAGGAAGTTAGGGGAAACGCCCCAACAAGGAGAGACTGAAGATGAAGCGTCGTGACTTTCTGAAAGTGTCGGCAGCCGGCGCGGCGGCGACCGCCGCGGTGGCCTCGCCGGCGATCGCGCAGTCCTCGCCCGAGATCAAGTGGCGCCTGACGTCGAGTTTCCCGAAGTCGCTCGACACCATCTATGGCGGTGCCGAGCAGATGGCGAAGTACGTCGCCGAGATGACCGACAACAAGTTTCAGATCCAGGTCTTCCAGGCGGGTGAAATCGTTCCGGGCCTGCAGGCGCTGGATGCGACGCAGAAGGGCACAGTCGAGATGTGCCACACAGTGTCATATTATTACGTCGGCAAAGACCCGACCTTCGCGATCTTCGCGTCGGTGCCTTTCGGCCTCAACGCACGCCAGCAGAATTCCTGGTTGTACCAGGGCGGCGGCAACGAGCTCGCCAACGAGTTCTTCAAGAAGTCGAACGTGGTGGGCTTCCCCTGCGGCAACACCGGCACCCAGATGGGCGGCTGGTTCCGCAAGGAGATCAAGACCGTTGCCGACCTCTCGGGCCTCAAGATGCGCATCGGCGGCATTGCCGGCCAGGTGCTCCAAAAGGTCGGCGTGGTGCCGCAGCAGCTCGCCGGCGGCGACATCTATCCGTCGCTCGAGAAGGGCACCATCGACGCGGCCGAATGGGTCGGCCCCTACGATGACGAGAAGCTCGGCTTCGCCAAGGTCGCCAAGTACTACTACTACCCGGGTTTCTGGGAAGGTGGTCCGACTGTTCACGCCTTCGCCAACATCGACAAGTGGAACGAATTGCCGAAGAACTATCAGGCGATCCTCACCAACGCGACCGTCAACACCAACACCTGGATGGCCGCGCGCTACGACATGGTGAACCCCGGCGCCCTGAAGCGTCTGGTGGCCGGGGGAACGCAGCTTCGCCCGTTCACCAACGAGGTTCTGGAAGCCTGTCTCAAGGCGACCAACGAATTGTGGGGCGAGATCTCGGCCAAGAATCCCGACTTCAAGAAGTCGATCGACGCCATGCAGGCCTACCGCTCCGACGAATATCTGTGGTGGCAGGTCGCCGAATACACCTACGACAGCTTCATGATCCGCTCGCGCACCCGCGGCTGATCTTCGCAAGAAGTCGAAAGGCGATACGCCCGGTCTCGTTCGCGAGGCCGGGCTTTTTCTTTGGCGCGACGCGATCGGGATGGGCGCCGCGGAGGCCGCGGTACGAAGGGTGTCCAACAAAAAATCTGAAAAACAACCCCATGCACAGTAGACGAGGGGTGAGAGGACAAGGCGCTGTGAGCGCAGCCAACAGCTTGATGCGACGGAGCTAATTGGCAGGCAGGCCCGATCATCGTGCGGCCGAGGGCAAGTCCGCATTTTGTGAGCCAAGGCGGGGTGTGCCCAGGAGCACCAAGCGAGTGCTTCAGCGAGGCCGTTTGACTCGTCGGGCAAAACAGTGGCAGAAAGGCATAATCGAATAATCCGAAATTTTCGCCTCGGTGCCGATCCCTGGGGAGTGACGATGAGCTTCGATCCCGATGAGGTTCAAAGCGCGCTGCGCAAGGCCTGGTCGTTGGCAACCGCCAGCCAATGGACGGCGAACAATCCGGCGGCAGGGCAATGCAACGTCACCGCGCTGCTCCTTCACGAGCTCTTCGGCGGCGACTTGCTGAAGACGCCTCTGCCGGCCGGCGAACATTTTTACAATCGGATCAAAGGCCGGCGGTATGACTTCACGGCGAGCCAGTTCGATCAACCGATTGCATACAAGGATTTACCTGCAAGCCGTGCAGATGCGGAATTGGGCGCGACAAGCGATGAATTGGCTGAACTCAGAGCCGCTTTTCAGGAGCATCGTGCGAAGTAAAGCTTGGGGCCACCAGGGAAGCGATCAGAACTTACAAGCGCAATGGATTTGAAATCTACGGTCTCGATCCTCGCGTAATTCGCGTGGGAGGCGTTGCAATGACAAGTATCTCATGGTGAAGAAATCAGGTAATGGCATGGCCGTCGAAAATCTCGCGCCCGTCAGGCGCTGGAAGTCTCTTCGGGCTGTTGTACGCCCGGACCTTCCCTTCCATGGATCAACACCGCCTCTGCAGCGGCTTCGTCGATGGCCGCCATGACGTCAGCAGTTGCGGAATGATGAATCATGTGTCCCACTCCGTCGATCCGGCGCAATTTGCTTTGCTTGACCTCGCCATGCAGCCTGACCGACTGCTTGATATCGATCAAACGGTCGCGCTGGCCTGCGATAATGATCGTAGGCATCTTGAGTTCTCCATACGCCTTCGAACCCGAGAATGCGGCGGAGATCAACATCGTCGCTTGGGGGTGTTGGTTCCTTGATCAAAAGCAGACGAAAACTCGGCGCGAGGCCCCCGGCGAACGGCCTCGGACGGTGGTGCAAACTCGCGCGTGCAATAGGGGACACGAGTAGCCGATCAGGGTGCCCTCTCAGCTGTGTCGGCCTCTTTGCCGAAAACCACGGTTTGCGAACGCCGATCTATAGCTGTGGACCAGATAGTCTGACTTCTCGCTCAGCGCGCAGGACGTTTCCATACAGGCTGCTAATCCATTGCCTTCCGCTCGAGGTTACATTCAAACAGCGGATGGCGGCCTGGATTTGGGGAGCAACCTTGGTCCAGTAGAATTGAGGGTATTTGTAGACCACATCCGCGGGCGTGGCGTATCCGAGCGATTTGTTGAGCCCTATCTCCTCGAATTCATAGAAGAGCGCATTTGATTTCTTCATGTAGTTCGGATCGCCGAGCTGACCAATCAGATCAGCGGCGCGCAGCAACAAACCTTCCTCCTCGTCCAAGTCATCCTTGAGTTCGCTCGTAGGAGCGTCCGCATAGGGAAAACGCGTATATTCGATCGCCCGGGCAACGCGAGCGGCGTCGATCTGGTCGACTGCGTCGAGACGCTCCACGGCGAATAATTTTGAGCGGTCCACGTGATAGGGTGCAAGCGCTGCATCGGAAGAGCCAATCGGCAATTCGACTGTTCGGCCGCTACCATCAACGACATAGGCTCCCTCTTGGTCTCCATGAATTATTCCCCGAACGTAGCCGATGTCGTGAATCAGACACGCCAGGATGAAGTGAGCATAATCGCTGGCCGTCGTTGGCCTCAGGAGAGAGCGGCCGATCAGAATGTCGTGCCCGACCAGCGTGACCAACAAGGTGTGCTCGACGTTGTGGTATAATGCATCGCTGTTGCCGATACATTCCAGGGCCAGCTTTGCCGCGTAGGGGAGCAATTCCGGCAAGGTGGCATGCGACGAGCCGAAGCGGCCTCTTGTCTCCGAGATCAGGAACGCACCGAGCGCCTGGGACGTCAGTTCTGGAATCGTTATCACCGGCAAGCTCCTCACGTTCGTCAGGCATGAACAAATGCGATGCCAACCTGGAAGTTGCTAGCGCGCCGCGACCCGACGCAGAAATGTGCGTACGGGTGCGATTGCAGCAAGGGCTCGCAACTCACAAACCAGAACCGCTACCGTATGCCGACGCGATTGACCCCGCCATTTATGTTGCGTGGGCCAGCGGTGCCTGCCCGGACCGCCGCTCGCGCCACGGGGCGTGGCCTGAGCACGACGCCGGCCCTCGCAACGCAACTAGGCGGATAATCAACGTACTGGCAGTACACGACCGCCCCGGCTGGTGCGGAATTGAGAGTGAGACCCGCAATCCCCAACAGGGCGCTGGCAGCAATCCCTGCAATCGTTGCGGACTTGATCGAAAGACGCTTGTTCGGATGCATCGTGATCCTCCTCTTCCTGCTGCGAGCTGAAGGAGTACGGAGCTGCCTCAGGCTGAACATAACGTGAGGCTAAAGGATAGGTGATGCTTGACCTGGATCAAGGGTGTGGCCGCGATGCCAGGGGCACCTGTCCATTATCGCGCGGCGGCTTGCAGGACCCGGACAACGGCCGGATCGGTCAAGAACGCACTTCGAAGATCATGTTGAACGGCGTCTCGGTCGCGCGGCGGAAGTGCCTGAAGCCCGCTTCAGTCGCGACCTGACGCAATCTGCTTTCACCCGCCTGTGCGCCGAGCCCCAAGCCCACTTCCTGAGACAGTGATGCCGGCGTACAAATGAATGTCGAGGCGTGATAGTAGACGCATCCGACCGGGTTGAGATTGTCCTTGAGATTGTCATGAGCAAACGGCTCGACGATCATCCACGACCCATCCTTGGCCAGCATTTCCTTGACATGCTTGCCTGCACCCACGGGATCGCCCATGTCATGCAGGCAATCGAAGAACGCCACAAGATCATAGTCTTTGGCCGGAAAATCCTTGGCACTGGCCTGCGCGAACGTGATGCGGTCTCCAACTCCTGCTTCTTGCGCCAAGACCTTCGCGCGTTCAATCGAAGGCTTGTGGTAATCGAACCCGAAGAACTCCGAGTTGGGGTAGGCCTGCGCCATCACGATCGTAGAGGCGCCGTGGCCGCATCCGACGTCGGCGACCCTGGCGCCCGCTTTCAGTTTCGCTTCGACGCCTTCGAGCGTCGGAATCCAGTTCGAAACCAGATTGGCGTTGTAGCCCGGCCTGAAGAAGCGTTCGGTGCCGGAGAAGAGACACTTCGAATGCTCATGCCAACCAACGCCCCTCCCGGTTCGAAATGCTTCGGCGATTTTGGGTTCATCGAGGTAGGTGGACTGCACGACATCGAATGCGCCGGCAAAGAAAGCCGGCGACCCCTCTTCGGCGAATGCCATGGCTTGCTCTGCCGAGAGTGAGAACGCGTTTTTTTCGGGGTGGTAGTCGATGTATCCGGAGGCAGCCTGCCCGGAAAGCCATTCGCGCACATAACGCTCATGCAGACCGGTCTTCTTGGCAAGCTCGGACGGAGTGACCACCGCACCATCGGCCATCGCCTTGTAGAGCCCGAGGCGATCACCGAGCAGGATGCTTGCGCCGCCAAGCGAGATGCCGAGGTCGCCGACAAGCTTTCCTACGAGCGCGTTCAACTTTTCAAGGTTTGGTTCACGCATTGCAGCTTCTCCGCTTCGAGAACAGCCCCCTCGTCGGTTAAAGAGCCTAGGACGACCGGCGGATTGCAAGTGTGAACGCGTTCACGTTTCAGCGAATAGAGTCCGATGCCAGATTTGGGTCAGGAGCGCTAACGCTTGATCGGGCAGGGGATGTCTGCTCGCGCCCAACAACCGACACGGGCGCCGCAGGGGCGCGCGCCTGGTTGGCTGACGCGAAGCTGACAGAAGAGGTGACCGGTCTGTCGGGTGCTTTTTCGCTGGCCGAGGTGGCCGGAATGGTGGAAGAGAGCGAAGATGCGGCAAGGGCCGTGGGGTGACGTGGGTATCCGGCGGAAATGCGATGCGCCTTCTGATCGTCGAGGACAATGCCGAACTGTCGCGGCTGGTGGCCGGCGGGCTGTCGGCGGCCGGCTATGAGAGCGATATCGTCGGCAGCGCGGCCGAGGCGCGCGAGGCGGTGAGCAGCGTCAACTATGCCGCGATGATCCTCGACCTCGGTCTGCCCGACGGCGATGGCCTCTCGGTGCTGCGCGAGCTGCGCCGGCAGATGGAGCCACTGCCGGTGCTGGTGCTGACCGCGCGCGGCGGCTTGCAGGACCGCGTCAGCGGCCTGCGCAGCGGCGCCGACGACTATCTCGCAAAACCGTTCGCGATGGAGGAGCTGGTGGCGCGGCTGGAGGCGATCCTGCGCCGCCCGGGCCAGTTGCTCGGCCGCTCGCTGCGTCTCGCCAATCTCGTCTACGACACCGAAAGCCGCCAGATCTTCGTCGACGACCAGCCGCGGATCATCTCGTCGCGCGAGACCTCGGTGCTGGAGATCTTGCTGCGCCGGCAGGGGCGCGTGGTGCCGAAGAAGAACGTCGAGGACCACATCTTCGGGCTCGACGGCGAGGTCGCCTCCAATGCGGTCGAGGTCTACGTTTCGCGGCTGCGCAAGCAGCTGACCGAGCACGGCGCGAAGGTCGTGATCCACACCATCCGCGGCGTCGGCTATCTCATGGCCGAGGAGAAATAGCGTGGGGGTCGCCGGGATCTATGCGAGATCGCCGACGTTCAAATCGCTGATCTGGCGCATCGTGTTCATGCACATCGTGGCGGTCGCGGTGGTTGCCATCTTCCTGCCGCTGGTGATGTTCTGGCTGCTCAATTCCGAAGTCGACCAGTTGCACCGCGAAGCCATGCGGGCGCAGGCCGAAGTGCTGGGGGAACGGATCGTCGCGCAGCCGGACGGCTTGCTGACGTTCAATCTGCCGGACAGCCTGCGCGGTCTCTACTCCGAAGCCTATGGCCGGTATCTGTATGATATCCGCGACGCCGACGGCCGTTTGCTGTTTTCGTCCCGCCGCAAGACGGGCGCCGCGGCACAGGCGCCGCCGCTGTCCGAGACGATTTCCGGCGCCGGCGTCACGCGCATCATCGACGGCAAGATCGTGCGTATCCGCGTCGCCGAGGACCTTGCGCATCGCGACGTCATCATCGACGACATCATCTCGAACTTCTTCCGGCGGGTAGGGTGGATCACCATTCCGATCCTGCTGATCCTGCTCGCCGCCGACATCATCATCTTCCGCCGCGCCATCGCACCGCTGTGGAAGGCCTCGGAGGAGGCCAGCAATATCGGGCCGGCGCGCACCGACATCCGCCTGCCGACGGAGCAGATCCCGCGCGAGATCATCCCGCTCGTCACCGCCGTCAACCAGGCGCTCGATCGCCTCGAGGATGGCTTTCGCGTGCAGCGGCAGTTCACGGCCGATGCCGCGCATCAATTGCGCACGCCGCTCGCGATCCTGCGGACGCGCATCGAGACGCTTGGCGACGGCGCCGCACGGCAGGCGCTGCATGCCGACATCGAAGCCATGAGCCGCATCGTCGCCCAGCTGCTGGAGATCGCCGAGCTCGACACGCTGGTGCTCGATCCCGGCGAGTCCGCGGATTTGCGCGCCGTCTGCGCCGAGGTGGTCGGTGCGATCGCGCCGTTCGCGCTAGCCCAGCACAAGGACATCGCCCTCAAGGGCACCGAGGCGCCGGTGCTGGTCCATGGCAATTCCGAGATGCTCCAGCGCGCGATCTTCAATCTCG
The DNA here is from genome assembly GCF_054056815.1 of Bradyrhizobium sp. LB13.1. Taxonomy (NCBI): domain Bacteria; kingdom Pseudomonadati; phylum Pseudomonadota; class Alphaproteobacteria; order Hyphomicrobiales; family Nitrobacteraceae; genus Bradyrhizobium; species Bradyrhizobium sp. LB13.1. The sequence continues at coordinate 3,502,136 of NZ_JBSRYQ010000001.1, forward strand.
CCGAAAACGCCATCAAGTTCACGGCAAAAGACACGTCCGTCGACGTCGAGGTGAGCGAGGACGGTGCGGTGCGGGTGCGCGATTGCGGCCCGGGCATCGCGGACGCCGACCGCGAATTGATCTTCCAGCGCTTCTGGCGCGCCGACCGCCAGCGCAGCGACGGCGCCGGCCTCGGGCTCTCGATCGTGCGCGCCGTGGCCGACGATCACACGGCGACAGTCGCGGTGGAGAACCTTCCGGGCGGCGGCGCGGAGTTCACGCTGCGGTTCAGGCTGGCGGAGGGGATGCAGGCGGCCGGACCGGCGGCGGGCTGAACCTGCGCCGTCTCGATCGCGGCGTGTGGCCACCAGGCGCCCAACGGGTCTGCATCACTTCGTGCTCTGTCCTTCGATCTCCGGCTGATCGTCTAAGCCTAAAGTCGCAGGACCGGATGGCGTGGGAGCTGGGCATTTGTGTCCCTCGCCATCGTCGGGATGGAAATCGGATGAGACATGTTCCATGCTGGCCTCCAAGCCTCGGCAAGAAGGCCCATCATCACAATCCATCAGGGTAGGAAATCATGAAAAGAAGAGACTTCATCAAGGTAACCGGGCTTGGTGCGGCGGGTGCCGCGACGCTCGCCGCTCCAGCCATCGCGCAATCGATGCCCGAGATCAAATGGCGCATGCCGACGAGCTGGCCGAAATCACTCGATACGCTCTATGGCGGCGCCGAGATGATGGCCAAGATGGTCGCGGAAGCGACCGACAACAAATTCCAGATTCAGACATTTGCCGGCGGCGAGATCGTGCCAGGCCTTCAGGTGCTCGATGCCGTGCAGAACGGAACCTGCGAAATCGGCCACACCGCGTCCTATTATTATTTCGGCAAGGACCCGACCTTCACCTTCGGCTCGGCCGTGCCGTTCGGACCGAACATGCGCATCAACCAGGCCTGGTACATGCTGGGCGGCGGCCGGGACGTTCTGAACGAGTTCTACAAGAAGTACAACGTCGTTTCGCTGCTTGCCGGCAACACCGGCTGTCAGATGGGCGGCTGGTTCCGCAAGGAGGTCAAGACGCCTCAGGACTTCAGCGGGTTGAAATTCCGCATCGGCGGCTTCGCCGGAAAGGTGATGGCCAAACTCGGCGCGGTGCCGCAGCAGATCGCCGGAGGGGACATCTATCCGGCGCTGGAGAAGGGCACCATCGACGCCGCCGAATGGGTCGGACCGTATGACGACGAGAAGCTCGGCTTCGTCAAGGTCGCGCCGCATTATTACTTCCCGGGCTGGTGGGAAGGCGGGCCCATGCTTCTGGCCTTCGTCAACCAGGACAAGTGGAACGCGCTGCCGAAGCACTATCAGAGCATCCTCGAGCAAGCGGGGCACTACGCCAACAACTGGATGATGGCGAAGTATGACCAGGCCAATCCACAGGCGTTGCGGCGCCTGCTAGCGGCGGGCGCCAAGCTGCATCCGTTCTCGCCGGAGGTCATGCAAGCCTGCTTCAAGGCGGCAAAGGAGCTGCACACCGAAGTCTCGGCCAGCAACGCGGACTTCAAGAAGGTCTACGAATCGCTGACCGCGTTCTCGAACAACGGATATCAGTGGTTCCAGGTCGCCGAAGTCGGCTATGACAACTTCATGGCGCGCAACTCGCAGAGCTGATTTGCGAGCCGCGATCGGCCAAACGAAAAAACCCGGAGCGAAAGCTCCGGGTTCTTTTTTTTGCGGGCGGGCCGGGCGCTATTGCTTCGGTTGGCCGAAGTCGAGCGGCGGCAGATCGATCTGCGGAATTTCGATCTTGATGCTGTTGGGATCGACGGTGGACTGCACGCCCTTGTAGTGCATCACCATCGACGGGAACATGATCACCAGCAGCACCATGATGAGCTGGATGACGACGAACGGCACCGCGCCCCAATAGATCTGTCCCGTCGTGACCGGCTCCATGCGTTTGCCGGTGACGCGATCGGTATAACGTTCCTTTGGCGCGACCGAGCGCAAATAGAACAGCGCAAATCCGAACGGCGGGTGCATGAACGAAGTCTGCATGTTGACGCCGAGGATGACGCCAAACCAGATCAGGTCGATGCCGAGATGCTCCGCCGCGGGCCCGAGCAGCGGGATCACGATGAAGGCGAGTTCGAAGAAATCGAGGAAGAACGCCAGCACGAACACGAACGCGTTGACGAAGATCAGGAAGCCAACCTGGCCGCCGGGCAGGGAGGTCAGCAGGTGCTCGACCCAGACGTGGCCACTGACGCCGTAGAAGGTGAGCGAGAATACGCGTGCCCCGACCAGGATGAAGACGACGAAGGCGGAGAGCTTTGCCGTCGATTCGACCGCCTGACGAACGAGGTCCCAGGTCAGCCGACGTTTCATGGCACCGAGAATGAGGGCGCCGGCTGCGCCCATCGCACCGCCTTCGGTGGGCGTCGCGACACCGATGAAGATCGTGCCCAGCACCAGGAAGATCAGGAACAGCGGCGGCACCATGACGAAGGTGGTTTGTTGCGCCATCTTCGAGAGGAAACGGAAGCCCGTGAGCTTGTCGATGGCCCAGTTCGCGACGGCGACGGCGAACGCGAAGAGGATGCCGAAGAACATGCTGAGCACGACGAAGTCGGCGCCGTGGGTCTCCGAATTCCGCATCATGAACCAGCCGAACACGCAGCTCGCGAGGAACAGCACGCCAAGCGACTTCAGGCCGCGGTCGCCGCTTTCCTCGCGGAAGCCGATCGCCTCCTTGGGAAGGCCCGGCGCCGCTTTCGGAAAGATCAGGGTGACGAGAAAAGCGTACCCCGCGTAGAGGCCCGCGAGCACCAGGCCCGGAATGAACGCGCCCTCGTACATGTCGCCGACCGACTTGCCGAGCTGGTCCGCCATCACGATCAGGACGAGCGAGGGTGGAATGATCTGCGCCAGCGTGCCGGAGGCCGCAATGATGCCGGTCGCCACGCGGCGGTCATAGCCGTAGCGCAGCATGATTGGCAGTGAGATCAGGCCCATCGAGATCACCGAAGCCGCCACGACGCCGGTCGTCGCCGCAAGCAGGGCGCCGACGAACACCACCGCGTAGGCGAGGCCGCCCCGGATCGTGCCGAACAACTGGCCGATAGTGTCGAGCAGATCCTCGGCCATGCCGGAGCGCTCGAGCACCAGTCCCATGAAGGTGAAGAAGGGAATGGCGAGCAGCGTGTCGTTGTTCATCACGCCGTAGACGCGCTCGGGCAGCGCCTGCAGGAAATCCGGATGGAATTCGCCGAGCTGAATGCCGATCACGGCGAAGAAGAGGCCGACGGCGCCGAGCGAAAATGCCGCCGGGTAGCCGAGCAGCAGCACGATCACCAGCGTGGCGAACATGATTGGCGCCATATTGGCGATGAGAAACGCGGTCATTGAATCCCCCTACGATGCCGCTTGGCGATCACTTCTGTTCGATCGCTTCAACGAGGTGCTCGACTTCGGCCTCCAGCGCCGAAACCTGCGACTCGTGGGGATCCGGAATCATGCCACGCATGATGGCGATCCGCTTGATCAGTTCGGAGATGCCTTGAACAAGCAGGAGCGTGAAGCCGATCATGACGAGTGACTTGGCCGGCCATTGCGGCAGGCCGCCCGCATTGCCGGATTGCTCGTTGATCTGGAGCGAACGCAGGAAGAACGGTACGCCGGTTACGATCATGACGACGGTCAGCGGTATCAGGAAGAAGAGGTGCCCGATCACGTCGATGACGTTGCGAACCCGCTTCGGCATCATGCTGTTGAAGATGTCGATCCGGATGTGCTCGTTATCGAGCAGCGTCCAGGACGAGCACAGCAGGAACACGATGCTGAAAAGCACCCATTGCAGCTCGAGCCACGAGTTGGAGGACGTGTCCAACGTCTTTCGAATAATCGCATTCAGCGCCGAGATGACGACGGCAACCAGGATCAGCCACGCCAGGCGCTTGCCCGTCCAACGTGTGAACGCGTCAATTCCATTGCTCAGCTTCAGGAGCGCTTGCAAGATTGGTCCTCCCCGATTTGCCCCGGCCGTCTTGACTGCGCCGAGTGGCGCGTTGGCTTGTCTCGCCGCGCAGGCATGAGGCAGCCGCACCAAACCAGTGAGCGTGCCGCCAGTCAATCGGAAGTTTGTTGATAGTTAAGGGGAATAAGTCGCGGCCGGCCAGCCGATGCTAGCCGCCGGTGACACTCATGTGCCGCGAGACACTGGGGCGGTCGTGGCGGCGGTCGATGATGAAGTCGTGGCCCTTGGGCTTGAGCCCGATGGCGCGGTCGATCGCTTCCGCAAGCAGCACATCGTCATCCGATGCACGCAGAGGTTTGCGCAAATCAGAGGCATCCTCGTGGCCGAGACAGGTGTGCAACGTTCCCGTGCAGGTGACGCGCACCCGGTTACAGGATTCGCAGAAATTGTGGGTCATCGGGGTGATGAAGCCGAGCTTGCCGCCGGTCTCGGCGACGCTGACATAGCGCGCCGGCCCGCCGGTGCTCTCGGCCAGATCCGTCAGCGTGAATTGCTGGGCGAGGCGCGCGCGCACCAGCGACAGCGGCAGATACTGGTCGAGCCGTCCCGATCCGATCTCGCCCATCGGCATGACCTCGATCAGCGTCAGGCCCATGCCCTTGCCGTGGGCCCAGCGCATCAGGTCGGGAAGTTCGTCTTCGTTGAGGTTCTTCAGCGCCACTGCGTTGATCTTCACGGCAAGCCCCGCGGCCCGTGCGGCCTCGATGCCTTCCAGCACCTTGTCGATCTCGCCCCAGCGGGTGATCTCGCGAAACTTTTGCGGGTCGAGCGTGTCGAGCGAGACGTTGATGCGGCGGACGCCGCAATCGGCGAGCTCACTGGCATGTTTCGCAAGCTGGGTGCCGTTGGTGGTCAGCGTCAGCTCGCCCAACGCGCCGCTCTCGAGATGCCGCGACAGCGAACGCACCAGCGTCATCACGTTGCGGCGGACCAGCGGCTCGCCGCCGGTGAGCCGCAGCTTCTTCACGCCTTTGGCAATGAAGGCCGAGCAGAGCCGGTCGAGTTCTTCCAACGTCAGCAGATCCGCCTTGGGCAGGAACGTCATGTCTTCCGACATGCAGTAGAAGCAGCGCAGGTCGCAGCGGTCGGTGACGGAGACGCGCAAATACGAGATGGTCCGTCCGAACGGATCGGTCATCGCGCTCGACAGCGCGGCGCGGGGGCTCGCGGAAAGTCCGTTCATACCAAATGCCTTGTCCCTTACGGCAACGGGCGCAGCTTTGCGTCAGCGGTGCTCTGGAAGCAATCTAAGCATCAGACGCGTCAGAGACAATTGGGGGATAACGGAGGTCAGCGTTTGCCGGCATTCGGATCGGGAAACGGCGAACCCGCGGCCGGTGCGGCCTCAGCCGGGGCAGCGGCGGACGCCGCCGGTTTCGGCTTCTTGGGCCGGTGCGGCTTGCGGACCGGTTTTGGCGGGGTGGCCGGCTGGAGTTCAGCGAAAACCGGGCTCGGGTCGGTCGTGACCGAGGCGGGTGTGGTGAAATCGCTGGGATTCTTGATGACGTTCACCGGCACGCTCGCCGGCTGGTATTTTGGCAGGGCGAAAGCCACCGTGAAGGGGGCGTCGGGGGCCGGAATCGAGACGGAGCAGGGGGTTTTGCAGCCCGGACCGAGCGAGGTTGTGGCGTCAGCACCCGGAGGATTGGATTCGAGCCGGACCTGGACCGTCGGCGGGGCCGATTTGAACACGTCCCAGGACATCGAGGAGCAGCCGGCGAGGCTTGTTGCCCCGAGGAGGCTTGCCCCAGTTAACGCAATCGCGATGACACGACGCATGACCATCCACTTCTGCTGCGACGAACCGCCACATCCCCGGCTAAACCTAGGAGCGTCGTTCCAGGCAAGCAACCGGCGGGCCGCGCATAATTAATAGATGGTTAACGCAGGTACCGAGAAATAATCACGTGATTTCAGTGGCTTGATGTGTTCTTACGCCGTCATCAGGCTGTGGGCTGCGGCCGGCAGGTCGCGCATGTGATGGATCAGCCGGTCCGGCTTGAGCTCGGCGATCGGCACGTCCGTATAGCCGAAGCTGACCCCGATCACGGGAACTCCAGCGCGCCGGGCCACGCCGACATCGGGTCCGGCATCGCCGACCATGATGCTGGCTTTGACCTCGCCGCCGGCCCGCGCCACCGTTTCGCGAAAAATGGCCGGATCGGGTTTCTGGACGCCAAAAGTGTCGGCGCCGCAGATCGCCGCGAAGCGCCGGCTCAGGTCCAGCTGGTCCAGCAGCCGCTTCGACAGCCATTCCAGCTTGTTGGTTACAGACCGCGAGGCGATGGCCCTGGGCCGCAAAATGGTCGAGCGCGGCTTCCAGCCCCTCGAAGGGCCGGGATTCGACGGCGATATGGTCGGCGTAATAGACGATGAAATCGGCCGTCAGCCGGTCCATGTCGGCGGGCGTGACGCTGCGGCCTTCGGCCTCCAGCCCCCGCTCGATCAGCTTGCGGGCGCCGGCGCCGATCATGTTGCGGGCCGAGGCCATCGGCACGGGCGGCAGCCCTTCGCGGTCGAGCACGTAATTGAGCGCGGTGATCAGGTCGGGCGCCGTATCCACAAGCGTGCCGTCGAGATCGAAGACGATGGTGTGAGGAGAGGTCATGATCCCAGCGCTACCGGCCTGGCCGTATAGGCGCAAGGGGCGGCGCCATAAGATCAGCTTATAGAGCTGTTCCCAGACCCTGTTCTCCGAGGGGAAACGGGGCTACATAGGCCGCCGCAAGCGAGCTTTATCGGCGGCACACTCCCTAATCCAGAGGCGGGCGCATCGTGAACATGGACCAGTTGAAGCGGCAGGCTGCGGCGCGCGCCCTCGAGGATGTTCGTGACGGCATGCAGCTCGGGCTCGGCACCGGCTCGACCGCCAAACATTTCGTCGAGCTGCTCGGCGAGCGGGTCCGCGCCGGGCTGAAGGTGATCGGCGTGCCGACCTCCGAGGCGACGCGGCTCGATGCCGAGCGCTGCGGCGTGCCGCTGACCACGCTGGACGCGATCGACCATCTCGACATCACCGTCGACGGCGCCGACGAGATCGATCCCGCGCTCAACCTGATCAAGGGCGGTGGCGGCGCGCTTTTGCGCGAGAAGATCGTGGCGGCCGCCTCCGATCGCATGATCGTGATTGCCGACGACACCAAGTGGGTGCCGACGCTCGGCCGCTTTCCGCTGCCGGTCGAGGTCATCCCGTTCGGGCTCGGCGCAACGCGGCGTGCGATCGAGAAGGCATTTGCGGAATGCGGCGTTTCCGGGCAAATGGCGGTCCGCAAAGGCAAGGACGGCCACGTTTTCGTCACCGATGGCGGCCACTGGATCGTCGATGCCCAGCTCGGACAGATCGTGGATCCGCCCCGCCTCGCCAAGGCGTTGAGCGCGATCCCCGGCATGGTCGAGCATGGGTTGTTTATCGGCTTGGCCAGCTCGGCTGTTTTGGCGGGTGGCGAGGGAATCCGCGTGGTTGAACGGCGAAAGCCGAAAGGAGACTAGGAATGAAGAGCGTTTTGAAGTTCTTGCCGGTCGTGACTCTCGCTGTGGGACTGGCCCTCTCGGCCGCCCCGGCGCTCGCCCAGCAGGCGGCCCCGCCGAAATCCTCACCGAGCGCCATCGCGGCCGCCAAGGAGATCCTAGCGATCAAGAACGCCGGCGCGATGTACGCCAACGCGGTGCCCGGCATGGTCGAGAAGACCAAGATCACGCTGATCCAGCAGAACCTCAACTACCAGAAGGACCTCAACGAGGTCGCACAGATCGTCGCCCAGCAGCTCAAGGGCCGCGAGAGCGAAATCGGCGACGGCATGGCGCAGGTCTATGCCAGCGAGTTCACCGAGCAGGAGCTGAAGGATCTCGTCACCTTCTACAAGTCGCCGCTGGGCAAGAAGCTGATCGAGGCCGAGCCGCGCGCAATCGGGCTGAGCATGGCCTTCATGAACTCCTGGGCCCAAAATTTCTCCGAGACCGTGATGGGCAACTTCCGCGCCGAGATGCGCAAGCGTGGCAAGGAGATATGACAGATACTATCTGATCAGGAGTTGCTGAAAGAGGTCGGAGTGGACAATGGCTGAATTCGACGTCGACCTCTTTGTCATCGGTGGCGGTTCGGGCGGCGTGCGTGCCGCCCGCATCGCGGCCGGCTACGGCGCCCGTGTGACGATCGCGGAAGAGTACCGCATGGGCGGGACCTGCGTGATCCGCGGCTGCGTGCCGAAGAAGCTGTTCGTGATCGGCTCACATTTCCGTCATGAAATCGAGGACGCCGCGGGTTTCGGCTGGACCGTTCCGCCTGCCAGCTTCGACTGGCCGACACTGATCGCCAACAAGGACAGGGAGATCGCCCGGCTCGAGGCGATCTACACTGCCAACGTCGAGAAGGCGGGTGCGCAGGTCGTGAAGAGCCGTGCGGTGATCGAGGACAAGCACACCGTCCGCCTGCTCGAAAACGACAAGAAGATCACGGCAAAATACATTTTGATCGCCACTGGCGGCGCGCCCAATCACGGCGCCTCGATCCCCGGCATCGAGCACGTGATCTCCTCCAATGAAGCTTTCCACCTGACCAAGCTGCCGAAGCGGATCGTGATCCAGGGCGGCGGCTACATCGCGCTGGAATTCGCCGGCATCTTCGCCGGCTTCGGCTCCGACGTCACCGTGATCTATCGCGGCGACAACATCCTTCGCGGCTTTGACGAGGATGTTCGCACGCACGTCCGCGCCGAGATGGAGAAGCAGGGCATCACCATCCTCACCGGCTGCACGGTAGCGAAGGTCGATCGGCACGGCGAGGAGTTCACCACGCATCTGTCGAACGGATCGAGCCTTGCCTCCGACCAGGTGATGTTCGCGATCGGCCGCCATCCGGCGGTGGCCAATCTCGGCCTGGAGAAGGCCGGCGTCGCCATCAACCCTAGGAATGGCGGCATCGCGGTCGATCATTTCTCGAGGAGCTCGGTCGACAGCATCTATGCGATCGGCGACGTCACCCACCGCTTCAACCTGACGCCGGTCGCGATCCGCGAGGGCCATGCGTTCGCCGATACCGTGTTCGGCAAGCGCGAGGTGCAGGTCGATCACGCCACCATCCCGACCGCCGTATTCTCGCAGCCGGAGGTCGGCACCGTCGGCCTCACCGAGACCGAGGCGCGGGCGCAATTTGGCCATGTCGACATTTACAAGACGACGTTCCGCCCCATCAAGGCGACGATGTCGGGCCGCGATACCCGCGTGCTGATGAAGCTCGTCGTCGACGGGGCCTCCGATCGCGTGCTCGGCTGTCACATCGTCGGTGATGCCGCGGCCGAGATCACGCAGGCAGTCGCGATTGCGGTGAAGATGAAGGCGACCAAGGCCGATTTCGACGCGACGATTGCGCTGCATCCGACCGCGGCCGAAGAGCTCGTCACGATGCGCACCCCGACCGCGCGGCATGTGCGCCAGGCGGCGGAGTAACCCCGGCGCTCAGCCGTACAGATACCCGACCGGCTTGCCTTCGGTGCGCAGGGGACGGATGTCCTTCTGCGTGATGATCTGGCCGGCGAGGCCGTCGATCTCGTCGCGTTGCGTCGGCGTCCAGCTGCGAAGGTCGTTCATGCCCTTGAGAAGGCCGAGCCGAAGGACCTGCGTGTTCTCACCGATACCCGTGAGACAGATCGCGTTCTTGCCCGCCGTCACCACGTCGCCAGCCGCGAGCTCGAAAGTTTCACCGGCCTTGTTATTGAATTCGGCCGTGCCGCGGATGACGCGATAGATCGCAACCTCGCCCTTGGCAAAACTGGCGGCGTCCGCAGCTGTCGATGTGCTCTTCGGCAAAAGTGACTGGCCACGCGGGTCGGTCGCGATGATGTGGCCGGTGACGAGATGGCCGCTCGGAGCCTCGATCCCGATATCGCGCACATAGACCGGCATCGCCGATTTGACAGGGCTGTCGGTGAGCGGCTTGAACAGCGCATCCAGCGCCAGGGGATCCTGAAGCCAGAAGCCTGCATCGGCCGGGCGATCATGCAGTGAGTGGCTCCAGGCCACCCGCGGCGTCTCGGCCTCGTTGATCTGGTCCGGGCCGACGATGCTCGGGTTTGGAAAGGTGGTGGGATCGGTCACGAAGGCTTCGAGGAATTTGCCCGAATAGCCCATGGAAATCGGATCCGGCACCACCGTCTGCGGCGTCTTCAGGTTCTCTTCGGTCGACAGTCCCGACCAGGTGTAGAACAGCTGGCGGTGCACGATCGCGCTCTGCAACATCACCGCGCCAGGGCTGACATTGTAGAAGCGCCCGTCATAGTCGAAGGTGAACGCGCCCGAGGTGACCAGCACGAGCTGAAAGCCGCCCGGCGGAAGATGCAGGTGGAAATCGGTAGGGCCGGTGTCCGGACGGTAGATCGGCAGATTGGTCGCGACTTCGTGCAGCAGGAAGGTTTCGTTGTTGGCGTGAAAGCCTTCGTTGGCGCGATTGTAGAGTGCTTGCGGCCGGTACGTCGCCTCGAACTTCGCATTCCGGTCGCGATCGATCGCCACGAAATCCTGAGCGTTAAGGCGAACGGGCGTCCCGTCCGGGCGGGTCAGGCCGGTGAATTTGAGATCGCCGGCGGCATGCACGTTCATGGCATTCTCCGATTCTGGGCCGCTCACCCGGTCTCTCGGCGCACGCATCTTGCCGCTCCAATCGTGGGAGAGCAGGGAATCAGGCTTGATGTTGCCTTGCGAAATTTGGGCCAGTCGAGGTGACGCGCAGCACGCGGGCTCTTCGGCTCGCCGCCACGCGAAGAAAAATCGAGGTTTTGCACCTGATGTTAGATGACTCGCTTCACGGGCCTGCATGGCCCTCTTCGCCAAGCCTGCAGATCCAGTGACGAGACGCGTCTTGTCTAATTTGTCGGCAGGTCTTGCGCGGACGTGCGGCTGCGCCGATCAGCAACGCCTCGGCGCGCCGAACTTCGCTCACATCGGCACCGGAATGAGGGGCGCAACCTCCCGATCAAGCGCGTTCTCGCTCGCCGCAAGCCCTTGCGCGACGCCGACACGGTCGGTCTCGGGACGGTTCTGGCTCATCTTGCGCTTGCCTTCGAACCGCACGACGGGAATGCGCACGCCGACGATTCCGCGCAGCTGCGCAGCGATGAAGTCGGCGGGGGCATCCGTAACTGCCCACGATTTTGCGCGCGATCCTTCGTGCCTGTTCGTGAGCCGCGTCACGGCGTCGAGCAGGCGCTCCGGCTCCTGGAAGAATTCGACCGGGCCGTAGGCATGCACCGCGACGTAGTTCCAGGTCGGCACGACCTTTTCGGTCTCCTGCTTGGTCGCGTACCAAGACGGCGTCACATAGGCGTCGGGACCGCTGAAGATCGCAAGCGCGTCTCCGATCGGCGGCAGCTTCCATTGCGGGTTGGCCTTCGCCACATGCCCGTACAGCACACCATGCTCGCCTTCGCTCTCGTCGAGAAAGAGCGGCAGAGGCGTGGCGACCGGGCCTTCGGTTGTGGCCGTTACCAGACTGGCGAGGCGGGCGCCGCGAATGGTCGCCCGGATGCCCTCAATGTCGTCCTTGAACGCGGGAGGGATGTACATGGTCTATCTCCGGTGTCGGTCTGGAGATAGCTGGAATCTGGTCTGTGAGAAACTGCCAGTTGTCGTATATTCTATCAGTCCAGTTCGGCCACGGCCTGTGCGAGAAGCCTGCAGCCGCGCTCGATCTGTGCGACCTCCAGTGCCGAATAGCCCATGACGAGGCCGACTGTCGTCCGCGCTCGGCGAGGTCCGACGAACAGTGCCGAGACGGAATAGACACCAACGCCCTTTGCATGGGCCGCCTTGATCAACGCGTCCTCACGCTTCTGAGGCAGGTCATCGAACCACGCCACGATGTGCAGGCCGGCGGCCGTGCCCTCGATCCGGACGCGATCCCCGAACCGGCGGCGAAGCGCGTCGAGCAGCGCTCGCTGGCGTTCGGCGTTGCGCCGGCGCACGCGCCTGATGTGACCGTCATAGGCGCCGCTTTCGAGCATCGAAGCGAGAGCGTCCTGTTCGATCAGCGGCGTGTGCCGGTCCATGATCTGCTTGGCGGCGGCGAACAGGGATCGCAGGGCGGAGGGCACCACCAGATAGCCGATCCGCAAGGTGGGAGAGAGCGTCTTTGAGACGGTGCCGAGATAGATCACGTTGCCACCGCCTTCCAGCGCGTGCAGCGGCGGGATCGGCTTGGTGTCGTAGCGATACTCGCTGTCGTAATCGTCCTCGATCACGTAGGCGTCGTTCTTGCGCGCCCAGGCGAGCAATTGGTGCCGGCGTCCGATCGGCATGACGCCGCCCAGCGGATATTGATGCGACGGCGTGACATAGGCGAGGCGGGCCTCGATACCATCAAGCCGCGCTGTCTCCAATCCATCCGCGTCGACGGGAATCGGGATCGTCTCGGCGCCCGTCGCCTCGAAAGTGTGCCGCGCCATCTGGTAGCCGGGATCCTCCATCACGAAGCGGTCGCCGGCGTCGAGCAGCAGGCGTGCGCAGATATCGAGGCCCTGCTGCGAGCCGTTCACGACGACGATCTGATCGACCTCGCAGCGGACGCTGCGCGACCGCCAGAGATAGCCCTGAAGCGCGATCCGCAGCCGCAGCGCGCCGCAGGGATCGTCATAGGCCAGCCGCTCGGGCTTGCGCGCCATCGCAGCGGTCATGGCCTTCTTCCATGCCAATACCGGGAAATCCGACGGCGCGAGCTCGCCATAGCGGAAGTTCGCGACGAGCCCGCGCGGCGGCTCGGTCCAGCGCGGCGGGTCCCGAAGCAACCGCTCGCTGAAGGCCGACAGCCGCACCTTCCGCGCCGACGGCCCCGACGCCACGCGCGTGCGTCCGCGCTCGACGATGGCGCGGGCCACACGCGGCCGCGCGCCATGGCGTGTCTCGATAAAGCCTTCGGCGGCGAGCTGTTCGTAGGCGACGGTGACGGTCGAGCGGGCCACGCCCATCTCGCCGGCAAGCGCGCGCGAGGACGGCAGCAACCCGCCGATCCCGTACACCCGTGCCAAAATCTGATCCCTCAGGGCTTCGTAGATGTGGCGCGCGCCCATGCGGCCGGCACGGCGAGCGGGATTGGTCTTCATCTGGATCATCCACATTCCAAGCCGGCATTCGACCGAGCGGACGATGTCGGAATGTGGTTCTAGTCCGGTTCGCCGAGAGTTTCGACGTAAGCCTTGCCGTAGGGATAAAAATGCTCCTTGCGGCCGTGGTCCCACAGCGTCCTGAGACCCGGCGCCGCCTCGCATAACGAGTTCCCATTTTCACAGATCAATCACGACATCGCTTCGGGGCCGCGAGCAGCAGATCAGGACGTTGCCCTCCGCTGGCGGGTCGAGTGGATCCGGCGCGTAGCTGACCGCTCCCGCGATCAGTCCGCTCTCGCAGTTGTGGCAGACGCCGGTCCGGCACGACCAGCGCACGGGGACGTCGCAGGCTTCGGCCAGCTCCAGCAGGCTGGCGTAGGCCGGTCCCCAGCACACATTGAGTCCACTTCGGGCGAACGAAACCATCGGGCCGGGGCCGGGGGCGCCGGCCGGCGTGTGCGCTCGCTTCTGCGGGGAGGACGCTATGCCGGGCGTCAAGGATGGTCCGGCGCCGAACAATTCGGTGTGGATGCGATCCGGCGCGACGCCCAACGTGGTGAGGCCAGCTTTCAGATCGCTCATGAAAGCGGCCGGTCCGCACAGATAGAAATCGCCGTCACGCGGCACGCTCAGGCTCCGGAGCAGGCGTGCGTCCAGATGTCCGGCTGTATCGAACTCCACATTGAGACGATCGCCCGGATCAGGCGCGCTGTAACAGACGTGGCTATGGTGATGAGCGAGCCCACTTAGCAATTCGCGCGCCTCGGCGGCGAACGCATGTTCGCGGCCGTCGCGAGTGCCGTGAAGCCACCAGACGTCCCGCGTCGTCTCTTCAGCGACGAGTGCGTGGAGCATTGCGAGCACCGGCGTCACGCCGATTCCGGCGCTCAACAGGACGACTGGGCGCGCATCTTGCCGGAGCGTGAAACTGCCGCGGGGTGCACCGACCTGTACGACGTCGTCAATTCGGAGGTCATCGGCGATGTAACGGCTGGCGGCACCGTGCGCTTCGCGCTTGATGCTGATCCGATAGGGCGCGGCATCGGAGCCGCTCGAGAGCGAATAGCTGCGCGTCATCGCTTGAGCAGCCAGCGGCCCGAGTCGGACAACGACGAACTGACCGGGCAGGGCGGCGGCCACAGGATGTCCGTCGACGGGTTCGAGGATCAGCGACGTCACGTTGCCGCTTTCTGCGATCTTGCGGGCTACGCGAAACGGCCGGAATCCGCGCCAGGCCGGAGGTGGGCTCGCCGCCGATCCGAGCCCGGCGTTTCCCGCCGCTTTGTTCTCCTTGCGCTGCTCGAGCAACGCCTCGAAAGAGCGGTGCCAGCCGCGGCTCAGCGCGGGAATCCGCAGCGCCCGCTCCAGGCGTTCGCGCGGATGAGGCGGCAGGTAAAGCAGCGCATTGATCTCGAACACGCTCATGCGCTCGGGCCCCACGGCGATCTGAATGATTTCGTCACCGGCCTCGACGTCGCCTTCCTCGATCACACGAAAATAGAACCCGGGCCGGCCGTGCCTGACCACCAGCGCCGCCATGTCCGGCTCGTCCATGCGAATGCCGAGCCGGTAGCAGGTGACGCGCGGCTGCGTCACTTCGAACAGGGCCGAGCCGATCCTGTAGCGGTCTCCGATGCACACGTTGCTGTCGGCAAGGCCCTCGACCGTAAAGTTCTCACCGAACTCGCCATGAACGAGGTTCGATCGACCCAGATGTTCCTGCCAGTATCGATAAGAATCGTCCTGATAGACGAATACGGCACGATGCTCGCCGCCATGACCGGCCGTATCGCCCTGGCCGTCGCCATCGATGTTGAGCCGGCGTGCCTTGCGCGCGCCTTTGACTGGTGCCTTCCAGATGCCGGTGTGGACGGTCCTTCCTTGCCAGGCGACGTCGCGCGGCAGGCCGACATTGACCGAAAGCAAACGTGCCATTGCGTGTTCCCAACCGTGACTGCGCGGCTCCGCCGTCATCCTTGCACCCGGACCGGGTTTTTGGCTCGTTAGGCGTTGTTAGACGTTGCGAGCAAGCCTTGCCACCGGCGGCCCTCAGGCCAATCTCAGATGGCGTCACGAGACACAGTCCGCAAAGAGGGAGATCACGATGGATGATCAGGGCAAACTGGCCGCACTCCAGCGTCATTGGGACGCGTCGGACGCCAACGATTTCGAGGCCGAGCACGACATCTATCGCGAGGACGCGGTGCTCGACTATCCGCAATCCGGCGAGCGCATCCGCGGCCGCAGGAACATTCAGGAGAGCCGCTTCGTGCAGCCGAACAAGAAGCGCTTCACAGTTCGGCGCATCGTCGGGGGCGGCGATCTGTGGGTGAGCGAATTCGTGCTGACGTATGATGGGGTGCCGTCTTACGTGGTGAGCATCATGGAATTCCGCGACGGTCTGGTGGCCCAGGAGACGCAGTATTTCGGTGACAAGTTCGAGCCGTCGCCCTCGCGGGCGCATCTTGTCGAGCGGGTGGAGTAACACGGGCTCCGTCGCAATGACGGTGCGTCTGCCAAACAGACCAACACGGAACCCGATGCGGCGGCTGGTCGCAGTCTCGTCGCCTTGATTCCGACAGGCCCGTCTTTATGTGTGAAAGGAACAAGAATCCGGGCCCCTCTGGCGAGGAAGTCGACGCTGTCGGCAAAACCTCGTGATGTCGGATGACCTGTCCCGCGCGAATGCGATGGATCGGCCGATCGTCGGGCCTTCTTGAGAGTCTCTCCGACCCAATCGTCCCCATCGCAGCTCCGTGCGGTCATTTCGCAAGATAAGGGAGCAACGATGTCTGACGCCAAGCATTCAAATCCGATCGAAATCGAGATCACCGAGCCGTCCAGCCTGAACGAGCAGGCTGCGGTGGCGCTGGTGATCGTCGGCGCGCTGGTTGCGGTCGCCGACCGGCAAGTTTCACCGGTCGAACGCGACGAGGTCGTCCGTTTCATCCGGGATCGCAAGCTGGCACCGCACATCCCGGACGACCGGCTCTATGCGATGTTCGACGAGCTTGCCGAACGGCTCGAGGAACCGGATTTCGCCAATGTGGTGATCGACAATCTGCGTCCGGTCTCGGACCTGCGGCTGTCGGCTCAATTGATGGAACTGTCGGAGCGCGTCGCGGCCGCGGACGAGGACGTCCATCCCCATGAACTGCAGGCGATCAAGCTGTTGCGCCTGCTGACGCTGGTGCTACCGCGCGCAAAGCAGGTGGCGCCGGGTGCAGTGCGTGCCGAACAGCGCATTGCCGCCGAGGAGTAAGCATGAGCGCAGTTTCGGACGAGGATAAGATAGGGGCTTCGGGCGCTACCGGCCAGATGGCCGGCGGCGACCCGCGTCTCGACAAGCTTGTCCGGCGCCTGCCGCCGCGCATGGGCGACACCGTCACCTATCTGCTCAAGCCGTCCAGCCGCTGGGTGAGAATCCCCTCGGGCGCGCTGCTCATTGTCGGCGGCGTGCTCTCCTTCCTGCCGGTGCTCGGCGTCTGGATGCTGCCGCTCGGCCTCGCTTTGCTCGCGGAAGACGTGCCCGCGTTGCGATCCGCGCGCGGCAAGGTTTTGGATTGGGTCGAGCGGAAGAAGCCGCAATGGCTCGATCCGTCCGCACCTAAAAGCGATCAATCATGACTGAATTCATCACCACCGAAGCGCTGACCGCGCTGTTTCAGGTCGTCCTGATCGACCTCGTGCTCGCCGGCGACAACGCCGTCGTCATCGGCCTTGCCGCAGCCGGCCTCCCGGCCGAGCAGCGCCGGCGCGCCATTGTCGTCGGCATCATCGCCGCCACCGCCTTGCGCATCGTCTTTGCCGGCGTCGCGACCCAGCTTCTGCAAGTGATCGGGCTGTTGCTCGCCGGCGGCGTGCTGCTGCTCTGGGTGTGCTGGAAGATGTGGCGGGAGCTGCGCGAGCAGGCCGCGCATGCGAACGAGCTCGCGTTCAGCCATGGCGGCGACGGGAGCGCTGCTGCTGCTCCGCGCAAGACCTTCAGGCAGGCGGCGGTGCAGATCGTCGCCGCCGACGTCTCGATGTCACTCGACAACGTGCTCGCGGTCGCGGGCGCGGCGCGCGAGCATCCCTACATCCTCGCCTTCGGCCTGCTATTGTCGGTCGCGCTGATGGGCGTCGCTGCCGATTTGCTCGGCCGCGTGCTTCAGAAGCAGCGCTGGATCGGCTATGTCGGTCTCGCTATCATCGTCTACGTCGCCTTCGAGATGATCTATCGCGGCTCGCTCGAGCTCGCGCCTGTCATCGCGAGCCTGTAGGGCAACGATTCTGCCTATCATCCGGAGTGATCAATGACGTCTGAACCCAAAGCACTTTCGGCCGATCCGGCGCCAGCGCCGCAAATCGGCCCGTTTGCCCAGCTCATCTTCGGCTCGCGCTGGCTGCAGGTCCCGCTCTATGTCGGTCTCATCGTCGCGCAGGCCGTCTATGTGCTGCTGTTCCTGAAGGAGCTCTGGCACCTGGTCGTGCACTCGTTCGACGCCAGCGAGCAACAGATCATGCTGGTCGTGCTCGGGCTGATCGACGTCGTCATGATCTCGAACCTGCTGGTGATGGTGATCGTCGGTGGTTACGAGACCTTCGTCTCGCGCCTGAACCTGAACGGTCATCCGGACGAGCCGGAATGGCTCAGCCACGTCAATGCCAGCGTGCTCAAGATCAAGCTTGCGATGGCGATCATCGGCATCTCCTCGATCTCGCTGCTCAGGACCTTCATCGAGGCGGGTAATCTCGGCACGACGCGCAGCAATTTCACCGAGTCCGGCGTGATGTGGCAGGTGCTGATCCACCTGACCTTCATCATCTCCGCGATCGGCATCGCTTGGGTCGACCGGCTCAGCGAGAGCGGCCACCGCAACAAGGCGGCCGGTCACGGCTGAGCGCGATCGGCCTTCTCAGGCGCCGATTTGGCGCTCGCGCGCGGCATGACGGACTCTCTTGGATCATTGCTGCGGAGATTGGCATTCCTGCCCGTCACGGACAAGGCGAACACGCCATGCATCATCGCACGGCGTGCATCTCCAGAAAGGCCTTCACGCCGGTGACGGTGCCCGTGTCCGATGGCACGTAGCCGGGCAGGGTCGCCACCGCTGCGCGAAAATCAGCGCTGCGGATGAGATCGAGGATGCGCTGCATCGGCCCGGTGTCCAGGAACGCGCGCTTGCAGACGAAGAAATAATCCTCGGTCAGGAGCCGGATGAAATCGAGGCCGAAATGCCGGGCGGCGGCTTCGACGCCGAAGCACGCATCCGCCATGCCGCTCGCGACATAGGCTGCGACCGCGGCGTGGGTGAATTCGATCTGCTGCGCACCGTTGATGCGGCTCTCCTCGATGCCGTTTGCCGCGAGCAGTTGGTCGAACAGAAGCCGCGTGCCGGAATCGTGGTCGCGGTTGACGAAGCGGACTTTTGGTCCGGTCAGATCATCAAGCGAAGCGATGCGCAGCGGGTTGCCGCGCGCGACCATCAGCCCCATCTCGCGCGTGACGAAACTGATGATGCGGTCCTCGCGCGGATCGAGCCATTCGCGGGCAGCCTTGATGCCCTGGGCCCGTAGCGCGCCGTGCGGCAGATGCAGGCCGGAGAGATCGCAGGCGCCCTGCGCCAGCGAGACCAGCGAATGCTGGTTGCTGACATAGCGCAGATCGACGCCGATGCCCGGCTCGCGGTCGAGGAATTCGCGCAGTTTTGCGACCGCAAAACCGTGGCTGGCATGCACGCGGATCACCGACGGGCGCTGCTCGAGGAACGGCTTGATCTCGCTCGCCAGCTCCTGCGCCAAATTCTCAAGCTGAGGTCCGAGCCGGGCCTGCATGCGCTCACCCGCCCACACCAGCCGCTCGCCGAACGGCGTGAGTTTCGAGCCTTTGCCGCGCTGGGTCTCGACCAGCGGCGTGCCGAAAAACTCCGACCATTGCTCGATCAGATTCCAGACGTGGCGATAGGAGAGGTGCGCGTCGCGGGCCGCGCTGGTGATCTTCCCGGTCCTCCTGATTTCGTTGAGGACGCCGAGCATGATGATGGCGGTGCGCGGATTGCCCTCGCGGCGAAACCGCCAGACGGCCTCGATCTCGATCTGAAGCATCTCTTATCCTTATGAACCACGCTTCATATGTGGGGCGTCCATTTGCAAACCATATCATATTTACTCCAATACATATGCGCCTAGTCTGATCTTCCAGAACTGGAGAAAATATGATGTCCATTGCATATGATGTTGCGCATTCTCCGGCCACCGAGTTCATGTCCCGGCCCCAGCATCTGCTGATCGACGGCCGCCGCGTCCCCGCAAGCTCCGGTCGCACCTTCAAATCGCTCGATCCGGCCACCGGGCAGGTCATCGCCGTCGTCGCCGAAGGCAACGAGGCCGATGTCGAGCATGCGGTTGCCGCCGCGCGCCGGGCTTTCGAAGGCGCCTGGCGCACGATGCGGGCGTCCGAGCGGGGCCAGATCCTGCTGCGCTGGGCAGACCTGCTCAAGCAGCACGCCGACGAGATCATCGAACTCGAGTCGATCGATGCCGGCAAGCCGATCGCCGCGACCTCGCGGCAGGATTTCCCGGCCGCGGTCGACACGCTGATCTACTACGCCGGCTGGGCTGACAAGATCAGCGGCGACGTCGTGCCTGTGCGCGACGACGCCCTGACCTACACCGTGCGCGAGCCTGTCGGCGTGGTCGCGGCGATCGTGCCCTGGAACTTCCCGCTGATGATCGGGATGTGGAAGCTTGCGCCGGCGCTGGCCTGCGGCTGCACCATCGTGATGAAGCCGGCCGAGCTGACCTCGCTGTCGGCGCTGCGCATCGCCGAACTCGCGCTTGAGGCCGGCCTGCCGGCGGGCGTCTTCAACGTCGTCACGGGGCCCGGGCGGGTCGTCGGCGATGCGCTGGTTAATCACCCTGACGTCGACAAGGTCACCTTCACCGGCTCCCCCGGCGTGGGTCGTGGAATCATGAAGGGTGCCGCAAGCAACTTCAAGCGTGTCTCGCTCGAGCTCGGCGGCAAGTCGGCCAACGTCATCTTTGACGATGCCGATCTCGAAGCCGCATCCAAAGCAGCGGCCTCCGGCATCTTCTTCAATGCCGGCCAGGTCTGCTCGGCCGGCTCCCGCGTGCTGGTGCAGGAGAAGGTTTATGACGAGGTCGTCGAGCGACTGGTGGCGCGCGCAAAGTCGCTCAGGATCGGTGATCCGCTCGACCGCAAGACGGTGCTCGGGCCCGTGATCTCCGAGAAACAGATGAAGTCGATCCTCGACTATGTCGACATCGGCCGGAAGGAGGGCGCGACCCTCGTCACCGGGGGCGAACGTGTCGGCGAGCGTGGTTACTTCATCAGCCCCACGGTATTCGCGAATGTCGCGCACGAGATGCGGATATCGCAGGAGGAGATCTTCGGCCCCGTCGTCAGTGTCATCAAGTTCAGGGATGAAGCCGACGCGCTGCGGATCGCCAACGGCACGGCCTACAGCCTGGCTGCCGGCGTGTGGAGCCGCGACATTGGCAAGCTCCAGCGCTTCGCCAAGCGGGCGCGCGCGGGCACGGTCTGGATGAACACCTATGGCTACACCGACGTGCGCCTGCCCTGGGGCGGCGAGCGCGACTCCGGCCTCGGCCGCGAGCACGGCAGCGCCGCGCTCGACAACTTCACCGAGCCGAAGGCTGTGTGGATGAACCTGGCCGTCTGATACCTCCCGAGCGGCCAAGCCTGGAGCCCGCCTGATCGCCCGATCCGGCGGGCTCTTTTTTCGAGATCGGTAAAATTCTCTGCATTCCGCACAGCGGCGGCAAACCCTGCGGCCAAGAACCACGCGGCCTTAAACCCCGGCTTTGGAACCGGCGTGCATCCTGCCTGCAACAGGGTGGGGCACCAGCATGTCAGTTCTCAGGGAGGTCGTCGTCGCGGTCGCGGGAGTCTACGCGCTCCTGATCGCGTGCGACGCATTGTTCGGGGTCGGCGAGGCGCGCTTCGACGACGCCTATTACAGCGGCAGCTTCTACGCGCCGCAGCCGAAGGAGTTTCGTTTCGCCGGCGATACGCCGCCGGCGGTCCGCGTCAGCGAGGCGTTTGCGCAATTCGCGCCGGGCGAAGGCAAGCCGAACAAGCGCTACTCGTCGCTGACGACGATCATTCGTTAAGTGTCCGCCTCACTCCCCCTGGATCCATTCCGCCACGCCGCGCCACAGCGTGTCGCGATGCTCGGGGCGGAAGAAGCCGAAATGGCCTATTCCCTTGGCGCTGACCTCTGACGGTTTGACCGTCACCACCTCTGGCTTGATCGCGGTGAACCCGCTCGCAAGCAGTTCGACGGCGGGCCGCGTCGCCCACGGGTCGTCGGAGAAGCAGAGTGTGCGCAGCTCGCCCTTGAATTTTGGCAAAATTCTCCAGCGCCGGCAGCTTTGAATCGAACAGATAGCGGGGGCTCGAGACCCACTCGGCCCATTGCAGGAAAACGCCCTTGGGCAAATCCTCGCCGATGCCGGCCCAGCCCGGTGCGTAACCGAGTGGTTGGACGAGCGGCACGCCGACAAAATTCATGAAGGCGAAGACGCGGTATTTCTCTGGCGACGTCATGAGCCGCCAGGTCGCCGCCTGCGAGGCCACGAACGCGGCGCGCGAGATGTCCGTGTTGTTCGCGATCAGCCCGAGCGCCTGGCCGCCGAAGGAGTGGCCGACATAGGCCAGGGGAAGGTTGCTGTAGCGCGCGCGCATCCAGTGCACTGCGGCGGTGACGTCGAGCGCGGCCCAGTCCGACATCGAGGCCTTGAAACCGACCAGTGATTTCGGCTGGTTGTAGCCGACCATTGCCGGCAGCCGGGAGTCGCCGATGCCGCGATAGTCGTAAGTCAGGACCGCGCAGCCGCGATGGGCGAGATAGGAGGCAAAGCCGCGATAGATTTTCCGCGGGACGGCGGTGGCAGAGTTGATCAGTACGGCATGGCGTTTGGTGCCGCGCGGCAGGAACAGGGTGCCGCTCAGCGCATACCCGTCGGTCGCCGGGAAGCTGATCTCGTCAACGAAAACGTCGTCCAATGCCGCGTCCATGGGCAGAAGGTATCCTGCCAGTTTCCTCGCCGTTTCCCAGCAAATGCGAATTTGGCTTTTCCCGCAAGGGTTTGCAGTGCCAGATGGATTTACAACTGGCGGCCGGGGATTAGCCTGTGTATAAGGCGGCCCTCGCAACCCACAGATCAGGTTGCACTTTTTGCTTCACGGAGAGATTGCGATGTCCGAGCGGTGGACGCCCGAATCCTGGCGCAGCAAGCCGGTGCTACAGGTGCCCGACTATCCCGACGCCAAGGCCCTGGCCGACGTCGAGGCGCAGCTTGCGACCTTTCCGCCGCTGGTGTTCGCGGGCGAGGCGCGCAACCTGAAGAAGTCGCTGGCGCGAGTCGCTGCCGGTGAGGCCTTCCTGCTGCAGGGCGGCGACTGCGCCGAGAGCTTTGCCGAACACGGCGCCAACAACATTCGCGACTTCTTCCGCGTGCTGCTCCAGATGGCGGTGGTGCTGACTTATGCCGGTGCCGTGCCGGTGGTGAAGGTCGGCCGCGTCGCCGGTCAGTTTGCAAAGCCGCGCTCGTCGCCGACCGAGAAGATCGACGGCGTCGAGCTGCCGAGCTATCGCGGCGACATCGTCAACGACATCGCCTTCACCAAGGCAGCGCGCGTCCCTGATCCGCAGCGCCAGCTGATGGCCTACCGGCAATCGGCGGCGACGCTGAACCTGTTGCGCGCGTTCGCGACCGGCGGCTACGCCAATCTCGGCAGCGTGCATCAGTGGATGCTCGGCTTCCTCAAGGACTCGCCGCAGTCCCGCCGCTACAAGGAATTGGCCGACCGCATCTCGGACGCGCTCAACTTCATGCGCGCCTGCGGCCTCGATCTCGAGGCTCACCCCGAGCTGCGCGCCACCGATTTCTACACCAGCCACGAGGCGCTGCTGCTCGGCTATGAGCAGGCCATGACCCGTGTCGATTCCACCACGGGCGACTGGTACGCGACCTCGGGCCACATGATCTGGATTGGCGACCGCACCCGCCAGCTCGATCACGGCCATATCGAATATTTCCGCGGCATCAAGAACCCGATCGGGCTCAAATGCGGTCCGTCGCTCAAGCCCGACGAACTGCTGAAGCTGATCGACGTGCTCAATCCCGACAACGAGCCGGGCCGGTTGACGCTGATCGGTCGCTTCGGCTCCGACAAGGTCGGCGAGCACCTGCCGAACATGATCCGCGCCGCGAAGCGCGAGGGCAAAGTGGTGGTCTGGTCGTGCGATCCCATGCACGGCAACACCATCACCTCGACGTCGGGTTACAAGACGCGCCCCTTCGACCGCATCCTGTCCGAGGTGAAGTCGTTCTTCACCATCCACGCGGCAGAAGGCACGCACGCCGGCGGCGTGCATCTGGAGATGACCGGCCAGGATGTCACTGAGTGTATCGGCGGCGCCCGCGCGATCACCGACGAGGATCTCAACGATCGCTATCACACGGTCTGCGATCCCCGGCTCAATGCCGAGCAATCCATCGACATGGCTTTCCTGATCGCGGAGCTGCTCAAGCAGGAGCGCGCCGGCAAGGTCATGCCGATGCCGGCCGCAGCGGGGCTCTGAGACCTTGCTGCGGATCTTGAAGGCCACGGTCAATTCCCGCAACGGTCTGGCCTTTGCGTTCCGGTCGGAGCAGGCCGTCCGCGAGGAGATTGTCGCGCTCCTTTTGTCGCTGCCGCTGGCGTGGTTCGTCGGCGCGACCGCGATGCGCGCGGTCGAGCTGGTGTGTTCAGTCGCGTTCGTGCTGGTGGTCGAGCTGCTTAACACCGCGATCGAGAAGCTTGCCGACCGGCTGACCATGGATCACGACAAACAGATCGGCCGGGTCAAGGACATGGGCTCGGCCGCGGTCGGTGTTGCGCTCCTGATGGCCGGCGCGTTCTGGATCATCGCCATCATCGAGCGGTTGGGGTTCCTCTAAAGCGCTAATCGCGCTTTAGGTTGTTGTTTTGAGCATGATCTTTTCGGAAAACCGCTTCACACTTTTGCGGATCATGCTCTGATCGGAGCGCGGCGGCCATGACCGAACGTCTCAACGAATTCGCGGTCACGCTCGCCCAGCTCAATCCGACCGTGGGCGACATCGACGGCAACGCCGCCAAGGCGCGTGCCGCGCGCGCGCAGGCCAAGTCCGACGGTGCCGATCTCGTGCTGCTTCCGGAATTGTTCATTGCCGGCTACCCGCCGGAAGATCTCGTGCAGAAGCCTTCCTTCCAGGCCGCCTGCCGCGCCGCGATCGAGGCGCTCGCGCGCGAGACCGCTGATGGCGGCCCGGCCATGCTGGTCGGCACGCCCTGGGTGGAGGAGGGCAGACTCTACAATGCCTGCGCGCTGCTCGATGGCGGCCGTATCGCCGCGCTTCGCTTCAAATGCAACCTGCCGAATTACGGCGTGTTCGACGAGAAGCGGCTGTTTTCGCGCGGCCCCGCCGCGGGGCCGGTGACCGTGCGCGGCGTTCGGATCGGTGTGCCGATCTGCGAGGACATCTGGCTGGAAGAGTCCGAGGATTACGAGAACGTGGTCGAGACGCTGGCCGAGACCGGCGTCGAGATCATTCTGGTGCCGAACGGCTCGCCCTACGCCCGCGACAAGGCCGATGTGCGTTTGTCGGTTGCGGTCGCGCGCGTCACCGAGAGCGGCTTGCCGCTGGTCTATCTCAACCAGGTTTGCGGCCAGGACGAGCTGGTGTTCGACGGTGCTTCCTTCGCGCTCAACGGCGATCTTTCGCTCGCGGCGCAATTGCCGGCGTTCGCGGAAAGCATCACCACACTGCGCTTCACCAGAAACGGCGACGATTGGCGCTGCACCGGTCCTGTCGCGGAGCAGCCCGAGGGCGACTATGCCGACTATGCAGCCTGCGTGCTCGGCTTGCGTGATTACGTCGCCAAGAACGGCTTTCCCGGTGTGCTGCTCGGTATCTCCGGCGGGATCGACTCTGCCCTCTGCGCGGCAATCGCGGTCGATGCGCTCGGCGCCGATCAGGTGCACGGCGTGATGCTGCCTTACCGCTACACTGCGGCAAGCTCGATCGCGGACGCCGGCGAGCTCGCCGGCCGCCTCGGGATTCGTTATGAGGTGCTGCCGATCGCCGAAGCCGTGACCGGGTTCGAGACCATATTGTCCGGCATCTTCAAGAATTTGCCGCCGGATATCACCGAAGAAAATCTCCAGGCCCGCACCCGCGGCACGCTGCTGATGGCGATCTCGAACAAGACCGGGCTGATGGTGATGACCACCGGCAACAAGTCGGAAATGTCGGTCGGCTACGCCACGCTCTATGGCGACATGAACGGCGGCTTCAATCCGATCAAGGACATCTACAAGACGCAAGTGTTTCGGCTGGCCAGCTTGCGCAATGTCTGGAAGCCCGATGGCGCGCTCGGGCCCGCGGGCGAGGTCATTCCCCCCGATATCATCACGCGCCCGCCGACGGCGGAGCTGCGCGAGAACCAGACCGACCAGGATTCGCTGCCGCCTTACGACGTGCTCGATGGCATTCTCGAGCGTCTCATCGAGCGCGAAGAGCCGCTCGACAAAATCATCGCCGCCGGTTTCGACCGCGAGACGGTCGTGCGCATCGACCATCTCCTCAACGTCGCCGAATACAAGCGCCGCCAGGCCGCGCCCGGCGTCAAGGTGACGGCCAGGAATTTCGGCCGCGACCGCCGCTATCCCATCACCAACCGCTTTCGCGACAAAGGCGAGCAGCTAGCCGCCCCGGACGAGACGCTGGTGTCGCGTGGGAGCAAAGCGTCGATCGACGCGTTCGAGGGGTGAATTCCCGGCCTTGGGCGAGCCCGCGGGTCCTATAACGGCGTCGCGAAAAACACCACTCGAAGCAAGTGCGTGTACTCGGACTCAAGCACCATGATCGACACAAAAACCAACACCGCGACCGGCGGTAGCAGGATGGCATAGGCCAGGGCCAGCCGCTCCCAGGCCATATGCATGAAGACGGCAACGATGAGGCCGGCCTTCAACACCATGAACAGCAGGATCAGCGACCATCTCAGACTGCCGTGCAGGCCAAAATAGTCGACGAGATAGGAGCAGGTGCTGAGCACGAACAACCATGCCCAGACCACGAGGTAGAGTTTGATCGGGTGCTGCTGGCCCTTGGCGTGTGCTGCCGCCGGTGCGACTGCGTCATGCACATGAGCCTGGAGCTGTCCTTCCATGTGTACCGTGGCATTTGTCATGCGCCGACCTCACCAAAGATAGAAAAACGCAAAGATGAACACCCACACGAGATCGACGAAGTGCCAGTACAGGCCGGTGATTTCGACGATCTCGTAATAGCCTCTCCGGCTCGTGAAGAAGCCGCGCCTTTCGACATCGAAGTCGCCCCGCAAGACCTTGCGCGCAATTGCAATCAGGAAGATCACGCCGATCGTGACGTGGGTGCCGTGGAATCCGGTGATCATGAAAAAGCAAGAGCCGAACTGCGCCGCGCCCCACGGGTTGCCCCAGGGGCGAACGCCCTCCATGATCAACTTTGTCCATTCGAAGGCCTGCATGCCAACAAACGTCGCGCCGAATGCCGCCGTGACCAGCATCAGGATTGCGGTCCTGACGCGATCCTTGCGGTAGCCGAAATTGACGGCCATCGCCATCGTCCCACTGCTGCTGATCAAGACGAAGGTCATGATGGCGATCAGGATAAGGGGGACGTCCTTGCCGCCGAGATTGAGCGCGAAGACCTCGCTTGGGTTGGGCCATGGCACGGTCGTCGACATCCGTGCCGTCATGTAGGACAGGAGGAAACAGCTGAAAATGAAGGTGTCGCTGAGGAGGAAGATCCACATCATGGCCTTGCCCCAGGACACGTTTTTGAAGGCGCGCTGATCAGAAGCCCAGTCCGCGGCGATGCCTTGCCAGCCCGGAAGTCGCCCAGCACCTTGCCCCGTATTCGTCAGCACAGTCTCAGCCATCTGTTTTCACCCTCCCTAGCTCAGCAACTGGCGACAGATGTCGACGAAATCGTTCGTCCAACCCGTCAGGAGACCGAGCAGGACAACCCAGACCAGCAGGAGGAAATGCCAGTAGATGGTGCAGAGCTCCACGCTCAGGCGCATCTCGGCCGTCGCGGCGTTACGGTGCCATACCTTGGCTGTGGTCCTGCCGAGCGCCACCAAGCCGCCGGTCAGGTGCAGCCCGTGCACCGCGGTGATCATGTAGAAGAAGGCATTCGCCGGATTGGACGCCACGAAATAGCCGGCGGCGTTCAGCTGTTGCCACGCCAGAAGCTGTCCTGCGAGAAACGTGATCGCTGCCCCTCCAGCGGCGAGCAGACCGACGATGGCGCCGTCGATGTCGTTCCGGCGCGTCGCAACGTACGCCCATTGCAATGCGACACTGCTTATGACCAGCACGCCCGTGTTGAACCACAGTACCGTCGGCACGGGCATTGTCCGCCAGTCCGCCATGTTCATGCGCATGGAGTAGGCGCTGATGAAAAGTGTGAACAGCGAGCCGGCGACGGCGAGGAATACGCCAAGTCCGACCTTCGCTGCCGGCCAGGTCATTGCGCCCGTGCCTGGGAAGTCATCGATCGGACCTGCCTCCAGCCACGGTTTGGCAGTCAGCCGTTGCTGCGAGAGCCACCATCCGGCGATGACCGCGATCACGCCCAGGAACAGGATAACGGCGCTCACGGAGCAGCTCCCTGAATGGCCCCCGTCGTGGGCGGCTGGTTCTGTGGAATGAAGTCCTCAGCAGCACCCGGCACGCTGTAGTCATAGGCCCAACGATAGACGACCGGGAGTTCCTTGCCCCAGTTGCCGTGCCCTGGCGGCGTCTCCGGCGTCTGCCATTCCAGCGTCGTCGCTCGCCAAGGATTACCCCCCGACGGCTCGCCCTCGAACAGGCTCCAGGCCAGATTGAACAGGAACACCATCTGGGCGAAGCCAACCGTCAACGCGACCACGGTGATAAACTGGTTGAGCGAGTGGGCGGACGGCGGAATGAACGCCGCCTCGCCGAGCTCGAAGTATCGGCGCGGAACGCCGAGCAGCCCGAGATAGTGCATGGGGAAGAAGATCAGGTAGGCGCCGAGGAACGTGACCCAGAAATGAAACTGGCCCAGAACGTTGTTCAACATTCGCCCCGTGACCTTCGGGTACCAGTGATAGATCGCCCCTAGCACAACCATGATCGGCGCGACGCCCATCACCATATGGAAATGCGCGACGACGAACATGGTATCCGAAAGCGGCACATCGACCACGACGTTGCCGAGGAATAGACCGGTAAGCCCACCGTTCACGAAGGTGACGATGAATCCAAGCGCGAACAGCATCGGTATCGTGAGATGTATGTTGCCACGCCAAAGGGTCAGGACCCAGTTGTAGACCTTGATGGCGGTGGGAATGGCGATGATCAGCGTCGTCGTGGCGAAGAAGAATCCGAAATATGGGTACATGCCGCTCACATACATGTGGTGCGCCCACACGACGAAGCTGAGCGCGCCAATCGCCACGATTGCCCAGACCATCATGCGATAGCCGAAGATGTTTTTTCGCGCATGCGTGCTGATCAGGTCGGAGACGATGCCAAAGGCGGGCAAAGCGACGATGTAGACTTCGGGATGACCGAAGAACCAGAACAGGTGCTGGAAAAGCAGCGGGCTGCCACCGCCATATTTGCTGAGTTGGCCCATCTCGACCAGCGACGGCATGAAGAAGCTGGTTCCCAGCAGACGGTCGAGCAGCAACATCACCGAGCCAACGAACAACGCAGGGAATGCCAGCAGCGCCATAACGGTGGCGGTGAAGATGCCCCACACCGTCAAGGGCAGACGCATCAAGGTCATGCCGCGGGTGCGCGCCTGCAGCACGGTCACCACGTAGTTCAGCCCGCCCATGGTGAAGCCGATGATGAACAGGATCAGGGAGGACAGCATGAGGACGATGCCCCATTCCTGTCCGGGCGTGCCGGAGAGAATCGCCTGCGGCGGGTACAGCGTCCAGCCGGCGCCGGTGGGGCCGCCGGGCACGAAGAAGGTCGAAGCCAGCACCAGGACCGCGAGCAGGTAGACCCAGTAACTCAGCATGTTCACATAGGGGAAGACCATGTCCCGTGCTCCGACCATCAGCGGGATCAGGTAGTTGCCGAAGCCTCCGAGGAACAATGCGGTAAGCAGATAGATCACCATGATCATGCCGTGCATGGTGATGAACTGGAGGTACTGGTTGGCATCGATGAAGGAGAAGGTGCCGGGAAATCCCAGTTGCAGTCGCATCAGCCACGACAGCACCAGGGCCACGAGACCGATGGCCGAGGCTGTCAGTGAGTACTGGATGGCGATGACCTTGGCGTCCTGCGAAAAGACGTACTGCGTCCACCAGCTTTTCGGATGGTAGAGCTCGACTTCAGGCACTTCGGCAGGCGGAATGCCTGTGATCCCATCATATGGAACATCGACCATAGAGCACCTCCTCGGTCGTTTCCTTCGGGGGCGATGAGTTGGTTCACGCGCCCGATCCATGTTCGCAGCGGCATTTCCCTATTTGCCGCCCGATTGGTACGTCGCCCTCACGACGGCCTTTGGGCCGGATAATTCGGCAAACGTCTTCTGCTGATCGAGCCAGGCGTGATAGTCGCTCTCTTCCTCGATGATCACCTTGGCCCGCATTTGATAATGAGCGGCGCCACATAGTTCCGCGCAGAGAACATCAAAGGTCCCGGTTCGGATCGGCCTTATCCAGAAATAGGTGACCATGCCTGGGACCATGTCCATCTTGGCCCGGAACTCCGGCACATAGAAATCGTGCAGGACATCGACGGAGCGGAGCAGAACCTTGACGGGCTTGCCGGTTGGAAGATGCAGGTCGCCGTTCTCGATCACGACGTCGTCCTGGCCATGCGGATCGCTGCGATTGAGGCCCATCGGATTGTCTGGACTGATGTTGCCGACGTCGGACGTGCCCAACCGACCATCCTTCCCCGGCAAGCGGAAGCTCCATTGCCATTGCTGGCCCATGACTTCGATCTCGGTGGCGTCTGCGGGCACCGTCACGAACTGGTGCCAGACGACCAGGCCGGGTGCGAGCATGGCGGCGACGCCGATTCCGGTCCCGATACTGAGCCACCATTCAAGCTTTTTGTTTTCGGGATTGTAGTCTGCCTGTCTTCCCTCCCTATGGTGGAAGCGAAAGACGCAATAGGCCATGAATGCAACGACCGCGGTAAAGACGAATCCGGTGATCCAGAATGTGATGTTGATCGTCTGGTCGATGTAGCTCCAGTTAGTGGCAATGGGCGTCCACCACCACGGGCTGTAAAGGTGAAACAGCACCGAGCCGATCGCGACCAGAAGCAGTATCAGTGCGACAGCCATCCTGATCCATCCTTGCCATCGAAGGCTGCGCCATCGAAGGCTGCGGATACGAATCCAGGGCGAAGCTCACATTGGTCGCGATGGCGGACTCTTCTGTTGTGCTGGCATCTATACTGACATATGCGCCATCGCCGCGCCTCTTGTCTCGCCCATTCAACCGGTCGCGACATTCAAGAGAAAGATCGCGACCGCTCACTGCTGGGGGCGTCTAGGTTTTTAAGATGATCCCCCGCGAACCCGACGTCAATAGCATGTCAACGCGCTTAGCTGGCGCGACGATCCTATCGCGGTGCAAGCTGGCGAGCGCCAGTTGCATTCTCGATGTGATGCATCGCACAAATATGCGAAACACAATTCACCAAGTGGGAGCGCTGGTCATTCCGAGTCGCCCGCGCTAAGCTTGGGGCGCAGGTCGCGACGGGTTTTGTCCGGCTAAGCTCCTTCCTCGTTGAGCCTGGAACTGCCGTATTCGGCTCGATCGCGTCTCCCGCACATAAAGGCGGATGCGCGCGGCCGGAAAGCGCGCGGTTCGCCGCGGCGACTTCAGCAGAGGAGGGTGTGTCCATGGCCACTCTTTATTCCAACAACATCGTAAAACGGCACCTGTTCGGCGAGGCGGTCTCTTATCCCATTCGCAAGATCGGCTTGTCCGACCTGAGAGAGGTGCTGCGCCTGGGCTGGGAGGATTTCCAGGCGATGCCGAGTCACGCGGTCGTTGTATGCCTGATTTATCCCGTTCTCGGTCTCGTCCTGTTCAGGATGGTCCTCGGCCATTCGGTCCTGCCGCTGCTGTTTCCGCTGGCGGCCGGATTTGCCTTGATAGGGCCCTTTGCCGCGATCGGTCTCTACGAACTCAGCCGTCGCCGCGAGCGCGGCGAGGAGGTCGAGGCGTGGGACGCGATCAAGGTTTTGCGTGCACCGTCCTTCGGCGCCATGCTCGAGCTCGGCGTTCTCTTGCTCGTCCTGTTCGGGGCCTGGATCGGCGTCGCGAACGCGATCTATGTCGCCATCTTCGGTCACGCGGCGGCCGCAAGCATTCCTGACTTCGCAACCCGCGTGCTGACGACGCCGGAAGGATGGTCGCTCATCATCGTCGGTTGCGGTGTCGGCTTCCTGTTTGCCGTCGCGGCCCTATGCGTCAGCGTCGTATCGTTTCCATTGATGCTCGATCGGCATGCGACGGCGATCGATGCGATCCGGGCCTCCCTGCGGGCGGTGGCGGCCAATCCGGTTGCGATGGCGGGGTGGGGGCTGGTCGTCGCGGCACTGCTCGTGATCGGCTCACTGCCGCTCTTCGTCGGTCTCGCTGTCGTCCTGCCGGTGCTCGGTCATGCCACTTGGCATCTTTACCGGAGGGTGGTCGAGCCGAATCCGAATCCACCTGATGAACCGCCGCCGCCCCCGAAGGGGCGGCGCTATGCGGCGGACTTTCCGGCCAATCTCTTCCCGTGGAGCCGCGAGGGCGAGCAGTAACAGCAAGAGGGCCGCTCCCGGCGGCCCTCTGGGCTCGAGATTGGTGCAGAATTATTGCTTCGGTGGGATGAAGGTCGGTCCGACCGAACGGATCGGCTTGTTCTCGGTGGTGGCAGCGGTGCCAGTATCGGCGGGCGGTGCGGCGGCCGGTGTGCCGGCCGTGGCCGGGGGCGGCGTTGCGCCCTTCTTCGCAGCCGTGGCAGGCGTGCCCTTGGTGAGCTGCCGCTGCTGCATCTTCTTGGCACTCTCCTCGGTGACGATGATGTCACCCTGCTGCTCGGCCGACGCCTTGTCGTCGGCCGATTTCAGCGCGTCGGCCCAGGTCTGGCCCGCGGCCTTGCAGGAGCAGGACGGGTTGAACTCGCTGCGGAATTTGAACGCGGTCGGCAGCGCCGTGTAGGGCTGGCCGCTGGTGGAGACCGCGGAGTTCATGTCTTCGCCGGGATTGCGATGAGTGTAGAGCACGGCTTCGGCGGCCGGGCACAGCGCCTTGCAGGTCTTCTCGTCGTCGGGGAAGCGCGCGGGCACAGTCGCAAACGAGACCGGGAAGTACGCACCGTCGCAGGTGCGCACGCACACGGTGCGATAGGTGCCTGATTGCGGGCCGAGATCGGAGGGCGGCACGCCTTGTGGACTGTTGGGGTTGTTGCCGCCGAACAGATTGCTGAGGAAGTTGCCGCCTTGCGACTGCGCGGCGTTGGCATATTGCGGTCCGCAATTGTTCTGCGCTAGCGCCGCCAGCACCGAGCGGCGCTGGTTGTCGCGCTCCGGACTGAACCCGCCGGGACCGCCGCCGCGCAGGCGTTCGAGATTGCCGGTGATCTGGTCCAGATTGGCGCGCATCTGCTGGATCTGGGTGTTGACCGGACCGCATTGCGCCGACTGGCCGCTGAACAGCGAGAAGAAGCCGGAGGAATCGCAGCCCATGCGCTTGGCTTGCATGGTGACGCGGTCGAGCTCGGCCTGCTGCCGGGCCTGGGACTCCTGGTAGCGGCGGATCTGGTCTTCGCGCGCGGGGTCACCGCCGCCACCACTACGATCGAGCGCGGCGAGCTGGCCCTCCAGTCGCACGCACATCGGATTCGGTCCAAGCCCGTTCTGGCCGGGCTGAGGCGGCGGCGGCCCGGGCGGGCCGGCCTGTGCGAAAGCGCCGGTGACAAGCACGACCGTGCTCAGGAGCACGGTGCAGGCAAGGAGGAAGCGAGCTCGGGGGAGAGACAAAAATTCAGGCATATCCGCCATTCTAGCGAGGTCACGGCCACGCGTGATTTGGGGGGCCGAAGCGCGCCCTCCCATAGCCGCTTCCTGCGGCATCGTCACGTCGTTTCAGCGGCTAAAGATTGCGCCTAACGTACGCCAGTTCCGAGCGAATTCAGCGCTGGCAGGTGATTGCGACATATTCGTCGCAATGGCCATGGGAGCAGTTTGCGCCGGATTTGGGGACAGAGCCGGTAATTTCGTCGGGATCGACCCGGCGATAGGCCGAAGCCTGGGCAAAATCGCGTGACTGGCAATAGGTACGCGCGACCTGTGCGCCGCATTTCTCGCTTTTGGCCAGGCACTGGTCGACGCCGTAGCCGTCCGCCTGGTTGGGAATGATGAAGACGCGGGTCTCGGCAAGAGCGCTGGATGCCGCAAGGATGGAGGCGCAGGAAATGAGCGCGAGCAATAATCGCATGAAAACACCTGGGCGCAAAAAGGCGGAACCGCCGGCTCCAGAGTGGGCTCAAATGGTTAAGGATGATGAACAATCGACGTAGGGCGGCCGCGCAATGCGGGGATAAAACGGCATTTTCGCGGCTCCCTTGACGCGTGGGCCCTTCGTGGCCCATATGTCGCCGCATGAACGGTCTCCTCGCCATTTGCGCAATTTGCCGCGAGATTATTAGCTAGCGATTCGCTGGCTGGAGCCGTCTTTATCTCAAAAACATTGAGAGCACTGGACGCCCGGCCAACAGCCGACGGGTATCCATATGGAATTGCGCCTCTACGATACGCTGAGCCGGGAAAAGCGCACCTTCGTGCCGCTCGATGCGAAGGACGTCCGCATGTATGTCTGCGGACCGACCGTCTATGACTTCGCCCATATCGGCAATGCGCGGCCCGTGATCGTGTTCGACGTGCTGTTTCGGCTGCTGCGCCATCTCCATGGCGAGGCCCACGTCAAATATGTCCGCAACATCACCGACGTCGACGACAAGATCAACGACCGCGCCGCGCGCGATTTCCCCGGCCTGCCGCTGAACGAAGCGATCCGGAAAGTCACCGAGCAGACCGGCAGGCAATTTCACGCCGACGTCGATGCGCTCGGCGCGCTGCGGCCGAGCGTCGAGCCGCGCGCGACCGAGCATGTCGCCGAAATGCGCGAGATCATCGAAAGGCTGGTCGCCGGCGGCTTTGCCTATGTCGCCGAGGACCATGTGCTGTTCTCGCCGCAGGCGATGAACGCGGCCAACTCCGTCCTGCCGCGCTATGGCGCGCTGTCCAATCGCTCGCTGGACGAGATGGTCGCCGGCGCCCGCGTCGATGTCGCGCCCTACAAGAAGGGCAATACCGATTTCGTGCTGTGGAAACCCTCCAAGCCGGGCGAGCCGTCATGGCCGTCGCCGGCCGGCATCGCCGCGCAGGGGCGGCCGGGCTGGCACGTCGAGTGCTCGGCGATGGCCTGGAAACATCTCGGTGAACATTTCGACATCCATGGTGGCGGCATCGATCTCGTGTTTCCGCATCACGAGAACGAAATCGCGCAGACTTGCTGCGCCTTCCACCGAGAGCGCATGGCGAACTACTGGATGCACAACGGCTTCCTGCAGGTCGAGAGCGAGAAGATGTCGAAGTCGCTCGGCAATTTCGTCACCATCCACGAGCTGCTTGCGGACTGGCCGGGCGAGGTGCTGCGCCTGAATATGCTCAAGACGCATTACCGCTCGCCGATCGACTGGACCATGAAGTCGCTGGAGGAGAGCGCCAGGACGCTCGACGACTGGTATCGCGTCGCGGCCGACGTCGCGCCCGGCCAGCCGGCCGCATCCGTGGTCGAGCCGCTGCTCGACGACCTCAACACGTCGCTCGCGATCGCGGCATTGCACAGCCTGCGTGGCACCGATGTCAGCGCCCTGGCGGGGTCGCTGCGTCTGCTCGGCTTCCTGTCCGAGAGCGCTGCGCAATGGGAAAGCCGCAAGCAGCAGGCAACTGGCGTCGACGCCGGCGAAATCGACCGCTTAATCGCGGCGCGCGCGGCTGCGCGTGCGCAAAAAGACTTTAGGGAGTCCGACCGCATTCGCGACGAGCTCGTCGCCAAGGGCGTGGTGCTCAAGGATGGCAAGGACGCCGACGGCAAGCCGGTGACGACCTGGGAGCTGGCGTGATGGCACATGCGCTTCCAAAGCCTGGCTTGCGGCCGTTCCTGCTGGAGGACGTGCCGGTTCTCGCCGCGATCTTCATAGCAAGCATCGAGGAGCTGACCGGCGACGACTACAGCGAAGCGCAGCAGCAAG
Organism: Bradyrhizobium sp. LB13.1; assembly: GCF_054056815.1. Lineage (NCBI taxonomy): Bacteria > Pseudomonadati > Pseudomonadota > Alphaproteobacteria > Hyphomicrobiales > Nitrobacteraceae > Bradyrhizobium > Bradyrhizobium sp. LB13.1. The sequence continues at coordinate 3,537,599 of NZ_JBSRYQ010000001.1, forward strand.
CCTGGATGGCAGCGGCGGAGGACGAAGAATTCGGCAACCGGCTCGCCTCCGACCTGACGCTGATCGCAACGCTGGAGGGATCGCCGGTGGGCTTCGCGTCGCTGCGCGGCAAGGATCATATCCACATGCTCTATGTGCATCCGGCCGTGGCCGGGCAGGGCCTGGCGACGATACTCGTCGATGCGCTGGAAAAGCTTGCCGGCGGCCGCGGCGCGGACAAGCTGACGGTCGACGCCAGCGACAACGCGCAGGGCTTTTTTGCCAAGCGCGGCTATGTCGCCATGCAGCGCAACAGCATCACCATCAACGACGAGTGGCTCGCCAACACCACCATGCAGAAGACGCTCGGCACCGGACCCGCGTCGGGAGCACTGCAATGAGCAAGGAGCGCCTCTATCTTTTCGACACCACGCTGCGCGACGGCGCGCAGACCAATGGCGTCGATTTCACGCTGAAGGACAAGCAAGTCATCGCGGCGATGCTCGATGATCTCGGCATCGACTATGTCGAGGGCGGCTATCCCGGTGCCAATCCGACCGACACCGAGTTTTTCGGCACCAAGCCGAAGCTCGCGCATGCGCGATTCACCGCCTTCGGCATGACGCGCCGGGCAGGGCGCTCGGTCTCCAACGATCCCGGCGTCGCTGGGCTACTGGAGGCGAAGGCGGACGCGATCTGCTTCGTGGCGAAGGCCTCAGGCTATCAGGTGCGTGTCGCGCTGGAGACGACGAAGGAGGAAAATCTCGCCTCGATCCGCGACAGCGTCGGGGCGGCCAAGGCCGCCGGCCGCGAGGTCATGCTCGACTGCGAGCATTTTTTCGACGGCTTTAAGGAAGATTCTAGCTTCGCGCTCGCCTGCGCCAAGGCTGCCTATGAGGCCGGCGCGCGCTGGGTGGTGCTATGCGACACCAACGGCGGCACCATGCCGAACGAGATCGAGGCCATCGTCACCGAGGTGGCAAAGCACATCCCCGGCGATCATCTCGGCATCCACGCCCATAACGACACCGAGCAGGCGGTGGCGAATTCGCTCGCCGCGGTGCGCGCCGGTGCGCGGCAGATCCAGGGCACGCTGAACGGCCTTGGCGAGCGCTGCGGCAACGCCAATCTCTGCTCACTGATCCCGACCTTGAAGCTGAAGCATGAATTTGCCGACGCCTTCGAGATCGGCGTCACGTCCGAGAAGCTCGCGACCCTGGTCAAAGTCTCGCGCACGCTCGACGACATGCTCAACCGCGTGCCGAACCGGCATGCGGCCTATGTCGGCGAGAGCGCCTTCGTCACCAAGACCGGCATCCATGCCTCCGCCGTGCTGAAGGATCCGCAGACCTATGAGCACGTCCTGCCTGAATTGGTCGGCAACCACCGCAAGGTGCTGGTGTCGGACCAGGCCGGCCGCTCCAATGTCATCGCCGAGCTCGACCGCGCTGGCATCGCTTACGAGAAGAGCGATCCGAAGCTGACGCGGCTGGTCGAGGAACTGAAGGAGCGCGAGGCGCAAGGCTATGCCTATGAATCCGCCAACGCCTCGTTCGAGCTTTTGGCGCGCCGCACGCTCGGCAAGGTGCCCCATTATTTCGAGGTCGAGCAGTTCGACGTCAATGTCGAGCAGCGCTACAATTCGCACGGCGAGCGCGTCACCGTGGCGCTCGCTGTCGTGAAGGTCGACGTCGCCGGCGAGCATTTGATCTCGGCGGCTGAAGGCAACGGCCCCGTCAATGCGCTCGACGTTGCGCTGCGCAAGGATCTCGGCAAGTACCAGAAATACATCGAGGGTTTGACGCTGATCGACTACCGCGTGCGTATCCTCAACGGCGGCACAGGCGCGGTCACGCGCGTGCTGATCGAGAGCGAGGACGAGAACGGCGACAGCTGGACCACGGTCGGCGTGTCCCCGAACATCATCGACGCCTCGTTCCAGGCGCTGATGGATTCGGTGATCTACAAGCTGGTGAAGACGGGGGCGCCGGCGTAGGGGATAGTGAGGTGAGCTATGGCGGCGCCATAAAACGTCGTCATTGCGAGGAGCGAAGCGACGAAGCAATCCAGACTGCTTCCGCAGAGCCGGTCTGGATTGCTTCGCTTCGCTCGCAATGACGAGGAGAGAGGGGAGCGCGACCCATGATCGACCACATCTCCGTCGGCGTGAGCAACCTCGAACGTTCCGCTACATTCTACGAATCGACGCTCGCGACCCTCGGGCTCACGCGCCTCGTCACGCGACCGCGGACGATCGGCTTCGGCAAGGCCTATCCCGAATTCTGGATCAATCTGCGCGAGGGAATGACGCACGTCACGCCAGAGAGCGGCGTGCACATCTGCCTGCGGGCCAAGACGACCGCCGAGGTCAATGCATTTCACGCTGCAGCGCTGTCCGCCGGCGGTGCATCCGACGGTGCGCCTGGTATCCGCCCGCACGACCGCGTGCGCTATTACGCGGCCTTCGTCATCGATCCGGACGGCAATCGGATCGAGGCGGTGACGTTTCCTGCGGACTAAAGCTTGCGCGCCACTTCGGGAGCGAGCTTCTTTTCCGCTTCGTCGATCTGTGCCGCAGCCGCCTTCAGCTTCGGCAAAATCTCTTCGATCCGATCAGCCTTGAGGATATCGACCGAAAGGCCGGCGCGGATGAACTCGGTCTGGCGCATGTGCGACAGCAGCGAGAACAGCGGCTCCCAGAAATTGTCGATGTTGGCGAGCAGCACCGGCTTGGCGTGACGGCCGAGCTGCTTCCAGGTCAATTGCTCGACCAACTCCTCCAGCGTGCCGACGCCGCCCGGCAGCGCCACGAAGGCGTCGGAGCGTTCGAACATCAGCCGCTTGCGCTCGTGCATGTCGGGAGTGACGATCATCTCCTGCACACGCGTCAGCGCGTTCTCGCGCATCCGCAGGAAGTCGGGGATGATGCCGGTGACCGTGCCGCCGTGATCGAGCACGGAGGTCGCGACCGAGCCCATCAGGCCGAGCGAACCGCCGCCATAGACCAGGCGGATGTTGTTCTCGGCGAGGGACTTGCCGAACGCCTTGGCGCCTTCGGTGAAACGGGGATTGGTTCCGGGGCCGGAGCCGCAATAGACACAGACGGTTTTGATCGTGCTCATTGGTGCCATGATGCATTGCAGCGAAGAGGCGTCAAGCCCCATCGGTGATTCGGGGCGTCCGGAAATCTACCGGTAAATGGCGGAAAACGATCGGAGATTCGCCATCTGGCGGGGTGCGCTGGCATCGGGAAGGCTCTATATGACGAACGAAAATCGCAAATCGTACCGTGCCCGCATCCGGCGGGCCTTTCAGGCTTTTTGATGGACCAAGCTCAATCGTTCGACGGCGCCGACGTTCCTGATCCTCCCGCCGTGGGACCATTGGAGCGGGCCACGCTGATGGGCACGCTGGCGCATCTGTGGCCCTATATCTGGCCCGGCGACCGCTTCGACCTGAAGATGCGCGTGGTCTGGTCGATGGTGCTGCTGCTCGCGGCCAAGCTGATCACGCTGACGGTTCCTTTCAGCTTCAAATGGGCGACCGACGCGCTGACAGGGGCCAACACCGCGCCGGTGCAGGCGGACAATTGGCACCTCTGGGTGATCGCCTCGCCATTGCTGCTGACCGCCAGCTACGGCGCGATGCGCATCGTGATGGCGGTGCTGACGCAATGGCGCGACGGCATTTTCGCGCGCGTTGCCATGCACGCGGTGCGTAAGCTCGCCACCATCACCTTCATTCACATGCATGAACTCTCGCTGCGCTTTCATCTCGAGCGCAAGACCGGCGGTCTGACGCGCGTACTCGAGCGTGGCCGCGAGGGCATCGAAGTCATCGTGCGCATGGTGATCCTGCAGCTGATCCCGACCATCGTCGAGGTCTCGCTCCTGATGGCCGTGCTGCTCTGGCAGTTCGACTGGCGCTACGTGGTCGCAACCCTGATCACGGTAACCGTCTACATGTACTATACCTACATCGCCACCGAGTGGCGGATCGGCATCCGCCGCAAGATGAACGATTCCGACACCGAGGCAAACACCAAGGCGATCGACTCGCTGCTCAACTACGAGACCGTGAAGTATTTCAGCGCCGAGACCCGCGAAGCGCAGCGCTATGACAAGTCGGTCGCACGCTACGAGGAGTCGAGCGTTCAGGCCTATACCTCGCTTGCGGTGCTCAACACCGGCCAGGCCGTGATCTTCACGCTGGGGCTGACCGCGACCATGCTGATGTGCGCGATCGGCGTGCGCAACGGCACCAACACGGTCGGCGATTTCGTGCTGGTCAACGCCATGATGATCCAGCTTTACCAGCCGCTGAACTTCATGGGCATGGTCTATCGCGAGATCAAGCAGGCGATCATCGACATCGAGAAGATGTTCAACGTGCTGGGACGCGAGGCCGAGATCAAGGACGCGCCCGACGCGAAGCCGCTGGTGGTCTCGGCCGGCACGGTGCGCTTCGAGGACGTGCGCTTTTCCTATGAGCCGGCCCGGCCGATCCTCAAGGGCATCAGCTTCGAGGTGCCGGCCGGCAAGACGGTCGCGATCGTCGGCCCGTCCGGCGCGGGCAAGTCGACCATGTCGCGGCTTCTGTTTCGCCTCTATGACATCTCCGGCGGCAAGATCCTGATCGACGGCCAGGACATCCGCGAGGTCACGCAGGCCTCGCTGCGCGCCTCCATCGGCATGGTGCCGCAGGACACCGTGCTGTTCAACGACACCATCCGCTACAACATTCGCTACGGCCGCTGGGACGCCAGCGATGCCGAGGTGGAAGAAGCGGCGCGGCTGGCGCAGATCGACCATTTCATCCGCATGTCGCCGATGGGCTACGAGACCCAGGTCGGCGAACGCGGCCTGAAACTATCCGGGGGCGAAAAACAGCGCGTCGCGATCGCGCGCACTGTCTTGAAGGCGCCGCCGATCCTGGTGCTGGACGAGGCCACCTCGGCGCTGGACACCCACACCGAGCACGAGATCCAGGGCGCGCTCGAGCGCGTGGCGAAGAACCGCACATCGCTGGTGATTGCCCATCGGCTCTCGACCATCGTCGGCGCCGACGAGATCATTGTGCTGGACCAGGGCCGCATCGCCGAGCGCGGCACCCACGCAAAACTGCTCGCGGAGGGGGGCCTTTACGCCAGCATGTGGAACAGGCAGCGCGAGGCCGAGGCGGCGCGCGAGAAACTGGCCCGGATGGCCGACTCCGGCGAGGCGCCCAACCGGGAGCCGCCGTCGGTCCAGGATGTCCTGACGACGCCTGCGGCGGCGGAGTGACCTTGTCTCCGGTCCCTACTCTGGCCTAAACAACACCACCGCGCGGGACGACCTGCGCCATCAACCCTGAGCGGCAGATAGCGATGTCCATTCTCGATTCGATCCAGCGTCAGATCCCGCCGATCCACAAGGAGGGCTATCCCTTCATCGGGGGCTTTGCACTGGCAAGCCTCATCCTGTTCTGGCTGTGGTCGCCTTTGGGGTGGATCGGCACTATCCTGACCGTGTGGTGCGCGCTGTTCTTCCGCGACCCCGTGCGCGTGACCCCCGTCCGCGAGGGGCTCGTGGTGTCGCCGGCCGACGGCCGCGTCTCGATGATCACCATGGCGCTGCCGCCGGCCGAGCTCGGGCTCGGCGACCGGCCACTGCCGCGCGTCTCGGTGTTCATGAGCGTGTTCAACTGCCACGTGAACCGCAGTCCGATCACGGGCAGGGTGGACCGTATCGCCTATCGGCCCGGCCTGTTCATCAATGCCGAGCTGGACAAGGCGAGCGAGGACAATGAGCGCAACTCGCTGGTGATCACGACGCCGACGGCGCGGATCGGCGTGATCCAGATCGCAGGGCTTGTCGCCAAGCGCATCGTCTGCTTCGTCAAAGAGGGGCAGGCGATCGGCGCCGGTGAGCGCTTCGGCCTGATCCGCTTCGGCTCGCGGCTCGATGTCTACCTGCCGGTGGGCACCAAGGCGCTGGTCTCGGAAGGGCAGACGGCGATCGCCGGTGAGACGATTCTGGCCGATCTCACCGGGGACGACCCGAGCCGCGCCTATCGCTCCAATTAACCAATAAGGCGGTCCAGGGGCTTTCCGCCGCAATGGCGGAGGGGAACGCAGCTTGCTATATCTCGCCTCAAGGTGAGGACGAGCCAATGACGCCCTATGATTTCAAGGATCCTGACGTGCGCCGCCGGCGGTTCCGCCCGATCCCGGTGCGGATGCTGGTGCCCAACGTCATCACGCTGCTGGCGATCTGCGCCGGCCTGACCTCGATCCGCCTGTCGATCGAGGGGCGGATGTCACTCGCAGTCTACGCCATCGTGTTCGCGGCCTTGCTCGACGGCATCGACGGCCGCGTTGCGCGCCTCATCAAGGGCCAGTCCAAATTCGGCGCCGAACTCGACAGCCTCGCCGACTTCGTCAATTTCGGCGTCGCTCCCGGCCTGATGCTGTACTTCTGGCAGCTGCACGAGCTCGGTAATGCCGGCTGGATCGCGGCGATGGTGTTCGCGATTTCTGGCGGCCTCCGACTGGCGCGCTTCAACGCCACCATGGACGATCCCAACAAGCCGGCGTTCGCCGCCAATTTCTTCACCGGTGTGCCGGCGCCGGCGGGCGCGATCACGGTGTTGCTGCCGATCTATGTGGCGTTCCTCGATCTCGGCCGGCTGCCTGCGGCGGTGACGGCTGCGTATACACTGCTGATCGCCTTCCTGATGGTGTCGCGCCTGCCGGTGTTCTCCGGCAAGACCAAGCGCATGCGCGTGCCGCCCGAGCTGGTGCTGCCGGCCTTCGTCGCGGTGGTCGTCTTCATCGCGATCCTGATCGCTTATCCCTGGCACGTACTCTCGGTGGGCACGGTGTTGTATCTCCTTGCTTTGCCGCTCGGCTACAAATCCTATCGCGACCAGCGGCGCGCGCTGGAAGCCACCGCGCCGTCGGGAGGCGAGGTCTCGTCGCCGCCGTCGGCACCGACGCTGGCTAACCTGTCGGAGCCGCCGCACGAGGACGACCGACCCGGAAGCCTGCACTGAGCGGCAAGACACTGAGCAGCAAGAGACTGAGCAGCAAGACTCGGATATCTGCCATGAGGCGCCCTGAGTTGGGTTGAGGCCGGATCTCGGCTATATCGCCAGTGCCGGCGGCACCGCGCCAACAGCGGCCGCCAATCTGGGAGAGAACGCCGTGACTGATACCGCGACCGGGCCGCTGCCCGCTTCCGTCCTCGAAGCGCTGGGCCGCTACGACACGCCGACGATCTGCAATGCCATGGAGATCGTGGCGCCCGAGCGCCGGTTGATCGGCTACACCATCAAGCAACTGGTCTGCCCGTTCCCCGATCTGCCGCCGATCGTCGGCTACGCTCGCACGGTTGCAATCCGCTCGGTGCTGAAAAATTCGCTGCCGCCGGAAGAGCAGTCGAAGCGCCGCATCGACTATTACGAATATGTCGGCACCGGCTTTGGTCCGCGCATCTCGGTGATCCAGGACATCGACGGTCCCGACGTCGGCTACGGCGCGTTCTGGGGCGAGGTGCAGAGCAACGTGCACAAGGCGCTCGGCTGCCTCGGTGTCATCACCGACGGCTCGATCCGCGACATTCCGCAATGGGCCCCGGGCTTCCAGGCGCTGGCCGGCTCGATCGGGCCGTCGCATGCCTGGGTGCATGCGGAGAGCTTTGGCGGCGAGGTGCGCGTCGCCGGCATGACCGTGAAATCGGACGATCTGATCCACGCCGATCTGCACGGCGCCATCGTGATCCCACGCGACATCGCCGCAAAACTGCCCGACGCCGCCGAGCTCTGCGGCCGCCGCGAGACGCCGATCCTCGAGATCGCCCGCAGCCCCGACTTCTCGCTGGAGAAGCTCAAGGCCGCGCTGAAGCGCTCTGCTGAGATCCACTAACGGCGGGACTGGAACGATCTACGGCTGCGGCGCCGCCCGCGGGCTGCCCTGTTCCGTCAAGAACAGGGCGGCCTGATCCGGCTCGCCGAACACTGCGGCAGCGCAGCCAATCAAGGTGAAGCCGCCGGCAAAATCCCACAGAGTAATATCTTCCGCATTGTCCGGGATGTGGATCAAGCGCGCTGCGATCACGGCCAAGGCCGCCTCGATAAAGAGCAGCACGCTGAACACCGGCAGGACGAGCTCGGGTTTGAGCATGTGGAGCGCCAGCACTGCGGGAAGCGCGGTGAGAAGACTGAACAGCGTCACCATTACGATGCCTTCCGCCATGAGTGTGCCGGCCCGCGCCAGAATACCAACTGACCCGTCACCCCCGATGTGGCGCAAGGCCGCAGCCGAAGGGTTCGCGCACCCACAGCCTTGAGTGACGGGGGCGCGAGAGCCCTTATGGTTATCAAAACGTTGAAAGTCCTGTCGGCAGTCGGCAAGCCGGCGCCTTTCAGCGCGCTGCACCCGCCAGGCGAGCCGGCTCAACTTAACCTTTACGCGTCTTTAATCGCAGCTCACTAGGGTTTCCGATGCGGTTCGGGGTTGGGCCGCGCCATCGGCCAGGACGGCCGTTGTTGTGTGCGCGTTGGAGTCTTCCATGGATATCATGACGGGCGCCGGCCTCGTGGCGGGCATTATCGTCGTCGCGACGATGGTGTTGCTGGGCGGCGATCTGCACATGTTCATCAGCGAGCATGCGATGATCATCATCTTCGGCGGATCGGCCGCAGCGACCATGATCCGCTTTCCGCTCTCGGTGCTGATGCACGGCCTGCCGCTCGGCATGAAGTTCGCCTTCACGATGAGCCGGCTGTCGGCGCACGATCTGGTCGACGAGCTCGCCCGCATCGCCGAGATTGCCCGCAAGCAGGGCCCGGTGGGGGTTGGAAAAGGTCGAGACCGACGAGCCTTTCCTCGCCAAGGGCATTCGCTACGTCGCCGACGGGTACGACCTCGATTTCATTCGGGATAATTTGGAACGCGACCGCGACAATTTCCTGATGCATCTGAACGAAGGCAGCAAGATCTACCGCGCCGTCGGCGACTGCGCGCCCGCGTTCGGCATGATCGGAACCCTGATCGGCATGGTGCAAATGTTTTCGAACATGTCAGATCCCTCGAAGCTCGGCCCGTTCATGGCGACCGCCCTGCTGGCAACTCTCTACGGTGCGCTGGTCGCGAACCTGCTCTGCCTGCCGATCGCCGACAAGCTGCATGGCAAGCTGATCGACGAGGAAACCAATCGTACGCTGATCATCGACGGCATTCTGATGATCCGCGACTCCAAGAGCCCGACTTTGGTGCGCGAAATGCTGCTGGCCTATCTTCCCGAGAAGCACCGCCACGCCGAAGGCGAGCCGGTTCCGGCGTAACGCCGGACGTCGGGATCTGACCCATGGCCAAGAAAAAACGCGAAGAAGCACATGGCGGCCATGGCTGGTTCGTGACGTTTGCCGATCTGATGGCCTTGCTGCTGGCGTTTTTCGTGATGCTGGTCGCATTCTCCACGCAGGACTCCAACAAGCTGAAGATCGTCGCGGGCTCCATGCGCGAGGCCTTCGGCGTCCAGAGCGAAGCGCGCTACGCCGGCATCATCGAATCCGACGGCCTGCCGACCCGCGCGCGGCTGAAGAACGTCGACCACATTCAGCCTGAAGACGCCTCCAACACGCCGACGCCGGACCAGGAGGATCATGACCGCACGTCGGGAGCGAAGATCAAGGTCGATCGCAATTTTGCGCTGGCGGCGGCTTCGCTGCGCCAAGCCTTGCAGGACATGCCGGAACTGACCGAGATATCCAAGCACATCATGTTCGAAGAGACCAAGCAGGGCCTCAACCTCGAGATCGTGGATCAGGACGGCCGCTCGATGTTCGCCGACGGCTCCAAGGTGCCCTATGACCGCACCCGCCGGCTGATCGAGAAGCTCGCTGTCCCGCTCAAGGCGACGCCGCTGCGCGTCTCCATCGCCGGCCATACCGCGGCTGGATTCGTGCCGACCCGCAGCGACTACGGCGCCTTCGACCTTTCAGCCGACCGCGCCAATGCCGTGCGCCAGATCCTCGAACGCGAGGGCTTGCCGCCGGCGCACGTCTTCGCCGTCGCCGGCAAGGCTGACACCCAGCCGCTGTTTCCGGACGATCCCTCGCTCGCGGCCAACCGGCGGGTGACCATCACCCTGATGCGCGAAGATCCGCCGCTGCCGCCGAATTTGAAGCCGTAGGGCGCTTTCAAGCGAAGGGACGCCGGTCGCGCGAAGAAAACGCGTCGAAATCAGAATTTGGAGCCGGTTCCGGTGCAATTGAAACGGAAAGGCTCCAAGCCCTTGCGCTACGATCTTACCTGAGGCATGTCGTCGCGCGTCGACGACCGTTGCTGCGCCGTCACAGCATTCGGCTCCGCGCCTGCTAAGGTGGCGTGTCGTTTGACAAGCGCGCCGGAACCGTCAAAAGGCGCCGGATCATTTCTCGGGAAGAAGCGTTTCTAGTCTCTCATGACGGCGAGCATCACATCGACCGAACCCCAGGACGCGCCAGTTACCTCGGGATTCTGGGGCCTGACGCTCGGGAGCATCGGCGTCGTCTTCGGCGATATCGGTACCTCGCCGCTTTATGCATTTCACGAGGCGGTACGGGGCGCGGCCCATGGCGCGCCGGTCTCGCGGGTCATGGTGCTCGGCGTGCTCTCGCTGATCCTCTGGGCGCTGCTGATCGTCGTCACCGCCAAATACGTGCTGCTGCTGCTGCGCGCTGACAACAACGGGGAGGGTGGCACGCTTTCGCTGATGGCGCTCGGCCAGCGCGCGCTCGGGCGGCGGAGCTGGTTCCTGATGGCGCTCGGCGTGGTCGGCGCTTCCATGTTCATCGGCGATTCCATGATCACGCCGGCAATCTCGGTGCTGTCGGCGGTCGAGGGCCTGAAGCTCGCAACGCCTGCGTTTGAACACTACGTCGTGCCGCTCACTGTCTTCATCCTGGCGCTGCTGTTCGCTGTCCAGAGCAAGGGGACGGCACTGGTGGCCTCGGCCTTTGGCCCCGTGATGGTGATCTGGTTCACCGTTCTTGCCGTACTCGGCATCATTCACATCGCCGACGACCCGTCGGTGCTTGCTGCCATCAATCCCTATTACGCGCTGCAATTCCTGCTGTCGCATGGCACGATCGGCCTGGTGACACTGGGCGCCGTGTTCCTGGCTGTGACCGGCGGCGAGGCGCTCTATGCAGATCTCGGCCATTTCGGCCGCAAGCCGATCCAGTCGGCCTGGATGTTCTTCGTGCTGCCCTCGCTCCTGATCAACTATTTCGGGCAGGGCGCGCTGGTGCTGTCCGATCCCAGCGCGATCGAGCACTCGTTCTACCGCATGGTGCCAGAGCATTTCGTGCTGCCGCTGGTCGGACTTGCGACCGCGGCGACCGTGATTGCGAGCCAGGCGGTGATCACGGGGGCCTATTCGCTGGTCTATCAGGCTGTGCAGCTCGGGCTCCTGCCGCGCTTCGAGGTGCGCTTCACCTCGGAAACCCACGCCGGCCAGATCTATCTTCCGCGTGTAAACCGGCTGCTCCTGATCGGTGTGATGCTGCTGGTGTTGTTGTTCCACACCCCCAGCAATCTGGCTTCGGCCTACGGTATCGCGGTCTCCACCACCATGGTCGCCGACGGCATCATGGGTTTCATCGTGATCTGGAAATTGTGGAACTGGCGCGCCGCGACGGCCGCAGTGGTGATCCTGCCGTTTGTCGTGGTCGACCTGAGCTTCTTCAGCGCGAATCTTCTGAAGCTGCTCGAAGGCGCCTGGGTGCCGCTGTTGTTCGGCGTGGCCATGGCCGGGACAATCTGGACCTGGCGGCGAGGGTCGGGGATACTGATCCAGAAGACGCGCCGGATCGAGGTGCCGCTGGACGATCTGATCCGCAGCCTGGAGAAGCGGCCGCCGCATATCGTCAAGGGCACCGCGGTGTTCCTGACCAGCGATCCCTCCTTCGTGCCGACCGCGCTGCTGCACAATCTCAAGCACAACAAGGTACTGCACGAGCACAACGTGATCCTGACGATCGAGACCGCGCATATGCCGCGAGTCGACCTGTCCGAGCGTTTCCGGATGGAGAAGATCAGCGACAAGTTCTTCAAGGTCCGCCTGCGCTTCGGTTACATGGAGCAGCCGAACGTGCCCAAGGCGCTCGCGATCGCGCGCAAGCAGGGCTGGCAGTTCGACATCATGTCGACGTCGTTCTTCGTGTCGCGGCGCTCGCTGAAGGCGTCGGCGCAGTCCGGCATGCCGCTCTGGCAGGACCATTTATTCATCGCGCTGAGCCGGTCCGCCAACGACGCCACCGACTATTTCCAGATTCCCACCGGGCGGGTGGTTGAAGTCGGAACCCAAGTCACCATTTGAACGCGATCGGCTGAGCAATGCAGAATTGCATGGCTAAGGACCAGAATCAGGCTAGGCTATGCCGATAGCGCAGGCCTATAAGCCGCGCGCCCTTCCGCCATTGTGCAGTGAAGCATTCTAGAGGCCACCAGGCTCTCCCATGACAAGTGACGTAGCGATTTCCGCCCCGGAAACGGCGGCGGCCAATGGGCATGGCGATGCCCACACGACCGCCCGTTTCGGTGCGCTGACGCTCGGCAGCATCGGCGTCGTCTATGGCGATATCGGCACCAGCCCGCTCTACGCGTTCCGCGAGGCGGTGATGGCGGCTTCCGGCGTGGAGGGCGTGCCGACGCAAGCAGCCGTGCTCGGCGTGCTCTCACTGATCCTGTGGGCGCTCATCGTCGTGGTGACGCTCAAATACGTCGTGATCCTGCTTCGCGCCGACAACAACGGCGAGGGCGGCACGCTGGCGCTGATGGCGCTGGCCCAGCGTGCGGTCGGCACCGGCGGAGCCACCATCGTCCTGCTCGGCATCATTTCCGGCGCCCTGTTCTACGGCGACGCCGTGATTACGCCGGCGCTCTCGGTGCTGTCGGCGATCGAAGGCATGAAGGACGTCACGCTGCGCTTCGAGCCCTACATCGTACCGCTGACCATCATCATCCTGGTCGGACTGTTCGCCGTGCAGTCCCGCGGTACAGCTCGCGTCGCCGCCTTCTTCGGCCCGATTATGTGCGTCTGGTTCGCGGTCATCGCGGCAGCGGCGATCCACCCGATCATCGAGCAGCCGCAGGTGCTGTACGCGCTGAACCCGCTCTACGCCGTGTCCTTCATGTTCCACCACGGCATCATCGGCTTCGTGACGCTGGGCGCGGTGTTCCTGGCGGTCACCGGTGCCGAGGCCCTCTATGCCGACCTCGGCCATTTCGGCAAGCGGCCGATCCAGATCGCCTGGCTGTCCATCGTGCTGCCGTCGCTGGCGCTGAACTATCTGGGGCAGGGCGCCCTCGTGCTCGGCGATCCCGGTGCGATCGTGAGCCCGTTCTTCCAGCTCTTTCCGCAAGGCTTTTTCCGCGGCTGCATGGTCGTGCTGGCGACCGCCGCAACTGTCATTGCGAGCCAGGCGGTCATCACCGGCGCCTATTCGCTGACACGCCAGGCGATCCAGCTTGGCCTGCTGCCGCGCTTTGAAATTCGCCATACGTCTGAAGCCCATTCGGGCCAGATCTTCATCCCGCGCATCAACCAGCTCCTGCTGCTCGCGGTGGTGCTGCTGGTGCTCTTGTTCCGCTCCTCCAGCGCGCTGGCCTCGGCCTATGGCATCTCCGTCACGGGCACCATGGTCGTCACGGCGATGATGGGCTTCGTCGTGATCTGGAAGGTCTGGAAGTGGTCGCCGTTCACGGCTGCCGCCCTGATCGCGCCGTTCCTGTTCTTAGATCTCACGTTCCTGGCCGCCAATTTGCTCAAGGTGTTCGAGGGTGGCTGGGTGCCGCTGGCGCTCGGCGCGCTCATGATCATCCTGATGTACACGTGGCGACGCGGCAGCCGGCTGCTGTTCGAGAAGTCACGCAAGCTCGAATTCCCCCTCGCCGACCTCGTGGCGATGCTGGAGAAGCGGCCGCCGCAGCGCGTACCTGGCACCGCAGTGTTCCTGACCAGCGATCCCCTCAGCGCTCCGACCGCGCTGATGCATAGTCTGAAGCATTACAAGGTGCTGCATGAGAAGAACGTCATTCTCACCATCGAGACCGCGCAGACCCCGCGCATCAATCCGGCCGAACGGGTGAGGCTGGAGCAGATCTCGCCGACCTTCTCCAAAGTGACGCTGAAGTTCGGCTTCATGGAATCGCCCAACGTGCCGAAGGCGCTGGCGATCGCCCGCAAGCTCGGCTGGCAGTTCGACATCATGTCGACCTCGTTCTTCCTGTCGCGGAGGGCGCTCAAGCCGGCCGCCCATTCCGGCATGCCGCGCTGGCAGGACCGGCTGTTCATCTCGCTCAGCCGTTCCGCCAACGACGCCACCGACTATTTCCAGATCCCCAGCGGTCGCGTGGTCGAGGTCGGGACCCAGGTAACGATCTAAAGCGACGATCTGATCCGCCATTTGAAGGTCGCATTTCAAGTCGCTGCGATTTAACTTTAACTTGCACGGATGAGCCCAAGCCTTTGTAGCGCTTGATTTTCGCTCACCGAGAGGCGAGGTTGCCGCCCGCGGGGATCACCCCGGATGCGGCTGCGACGTTGGAGGATGATATGGCAAACCAAGTACAGGATCTGACCCCGGACGAGGTCTCCAAGGGTGTCGCGGAGGGCCGCTATCTCCTCGTCGACGTTCGCGAGCCGAACGAGGTGGAAGCCGAGGCCTATCCCTACGGTGTCGTCGTGCCGCTCTCGACCTTCGATCCCAAGGCGATCCCCGATCCCGCCGGCAAGGAGGTCGTGTTCGCCTGCCGCTCGGGCAAACGCTCGGTCACGGCCTCGCTCGCGGCGCAGGCGGCAGGCCTGCCGTATGACAAGCATCTGGCCGGCGGCATGCTGGGCTGGAAGGCGGCGGGTCTTCCCAGCAAGGTCGGTGGCTGACCGGCCGATGACCAAGAGCTCGTCCCTGAACAACGTTTTCGCCGACCTTCCCGTCACCATCTTCGAGGCGATGTCGCAGGCCGCTCGCGACAACGCCGCCATCAATCTTGGCCAGGGTTTTCCCGACGATCCCGGTCCTGAGGACATCCGCCGCGCCGCGGCCGATGCATCGCTGAACGGCTACAACCAGTACCCGTCGATGATGGGCCTGCCGGAACTGCGCCAGGCGATCGCCACGCACTACGACCATTGGCATGGCCTCAAGCTCGATCCGATGAGCGAGGTGATGGTGACCTCCGGCGGCACCGAGGCGCTGACTTCGGCCATCCTCGCGGTGGTCCAGCCCGGTGACGAGGTGGTGTGCTTCCAGCCGGTGTACGATTCCTATCTGCCGATCATCCGCCAGGCCGGCGGCATTCCGCGCCTGGTCCGGCTCGAGCCGCCGCATTGGCGGCTGAATGAGGACATGCTGAAAAGCGTCTTCAGTTCAAAGACCAAGGCGGTGCTCTTCAACAATCCCCTGAATCCGTCCGCGGTGGTGTTTCCGCGCGAAGACCTCGAGCTGCTGGCGCGCTACTGCCAGGAGTTCGACGTCATCGCGATCTGCGACGAGGTCTGGGAGCACGTCACCTTCGACGAGCACAAGCACATCCCGCTGATCACGATCCCCGGCATGCGTGATCGCACCATCAAGGTCGGCTCGGCCGGGAAGATCTTCTCGCTGACGGGCTGGAAGATCGGCTTCGTCTGCGCCGCGCCGCCGCTGCTGCGCGTCGCCGCCAAGGTGCACCAGTTCCTGACCTTCACCACCGCGCCCAACCTCCAGGCCGCCGTCGCCTACGGCCTCGGCAAGCCCGACGAGTATTTCCTGTCAATGCGCAAGGACCTGACGCGGAGCAGAGACCGCCTCGCCAAGGGGCTGGAGAGCCTCGGCTTCCCCGTGCTGAAGTCGCAGGGCACCTACTTCCTCACCGTCGACCTGTCGCCGCTCGGGCTTAACGAGAGCGACACCGAGTTCTGCTGGCGGATCGTGAAGGACTACAAGGTCGCGGCCATCCCGGTCTCGGCCTTCTACGAGCAGGACCCCGTGACCTCGGTGGTGCGCTTCTGCTTTGCCAAGAAGGACGAGACGCTCGACACCGCGCTGGAGCGGCTGTCGGACGCGGTGCGCAGGCGCAAGAGGTAGGGAGATGACGAACGTCAGCCGCTCAGGGGCTCGCCTTGGTCTCGCGTTCGCCGCGGCGCTGGCGTGGCTCCCGGGTCCCGCCGGGGCCGAAGAGCGGGTCGTCAACTTCTACAACTGGTCGAACTACGTGGCGCCTGACGTCCTCGATGCCTTCACCAGGGAGACCGGCATCAAGGTGGTCTACGACACGTTTGATGCCAACGAGACGCTGGAGACGCGCCTGATGGCCGGTAAGTCCGGCTATGACGTCGTGGTACCGACGGCT
This sequence comes from Bradyrhizobium sp. LB13.1, assembly GCF_054056815.1. Lineage (NCBI taxonomy): Bacteria > Pseudomonadati > Pseudomonadota > Alphaproteobacteria > Hyphomicrobiales > Nitrobacteraceae > Bradyrhizobium > Bradyrhizobium sp. LB13.1. The sequence continues at coordinate 3,553,938 of NZ_JBSRYQ010000001.1, forward strand.
TATTTCCTCCAGCGCCAGATCAAGGCCAATATCTTCCAGAAGCTCGACAAGTCGAAGCTGCCGAACCTTGCCAATGCCTGGTCGGTGGTGACCGAACGTCTCGCGATCTACGATCCCGGCAATGTCTACGCCGCCAACTACATGTGGGGCACGACCGGCATCGGCTACAATGTCGCGAAGCTGAAGCAGATTCTGGGAGCGGCCGCGAAGATCGACAGCTGGGACATCGTGTTCAAGCCGGAGAATTTGGCAAAATTCAAAGACTGCGGCGTCCACATGCTCGACTCCGCCGACGACATTTTTCCGGCGGCGCTGAATTATCTCGGGCTCGATCCGAACTCGACCAGGCAGGCGGACCTTGAGAAGGCGGCCGATGTCGTCGCCAAGGTTCGGCCCTCCGTGCGCAAGTTTCATTCGTCCGAATATCTCAGCGCGCTCGCGACCGGCGAGATCTGCTTCGTGGTCGGCTGGTCCGGCGACATCATGCAGGCCCGCGCCCGCGCCGCCGAAGCCAAAGGCGGCATCGAGATCGGCTACGCGATTCCCAAAGAGAGCGCGCAGATGTTCTTCGACAATCTGTCGATTCCCGCGGATGCCAAGAACGTCAAGGAAGCCTACGAGCTGATCAACTATCTCTACCGACCGGACGTGGCCGCCAAAAACACGGACTTCCTGTCCTACGCCAACGGCAACCTCGCCAGCCAGAAGCTGGTCGACCCGAAAATTTTGAACAACAAGAACATCTATCCGGACGAGGCGACGCTTTCAAAACTGTTCGTCATCACCGCGCGTGAGCCGGCGACCCAACGTGTCATCAACCGGCTCTGGATCAAGGTGAAGACGGGGCGTTGAGGCGCCGCGTTCCGTCATTGCGAGCGAAGCGAAGCAATCCAGAATCTTTCCGCGTTGACAGTCTGGATTGCTTCGCTACGCGTAACTGCCCAGGTGGCCGTTTGTATTCTCTTGACTGACCACATGTGTTTGTGAGTCAAGGTATGGGTGACGCCGCCAAATTCCTCATTGTCTGTGGATGCCCTGCTGGCTCTGATTGGGGAGTTGCAGGAGCGCAACCTGATGTTGGAGCAGCAGAACGCATTGCTGACGGTGCGTGTGGCCGATCTGGAGCGTCGGCTTGGTCTGGATAGCTCCAATAGCAGCAAGCCGCCTTCGAGCGATGGACCGGGCCAGGCTTCTCGCCGGACACAGAGCCTGCGTGAGCGAGGGTTGAAGAAGCCCGGCGGCCAGCCCGGCCATGCAGGCAAACACTTGAAGCGGTCCGAACGGGTCGATCATACGATCATGCATCGCCCTGTTAGATGCGGGCGCTGCCGAATGGCGCTGGAGGGTGAACTGCTGGAACTTGTCGGCAGCCGTCAGGTGTTCGATCTGCCGGCGCCGGCGCCGCTGCTCGTCACGGAGCATCAGCTCCATCGTTGCAAATGCAGCGGCTGTGGCGCGGTCACGACAGGATCGTTTCCACCCGAGGTAAGGGCGCCGGCGCAATATGGCGTCCGGTTGGCCGCTGTGGTGACCTATCTGTCGGCGGGACAGTTTCTGCCTGAAGATCGGCTCGGGCAAATCCTCTCCGATCTGTTTGGCGTGACCATCTCGGCCGGCACGATCGGACAAATGATCGCCCGGGCTGCCAGCCGGACGCAGGATTTCGCTGCGGCAGTCTGCGAGCAAATCCGCCGGGCACCGGTCAAGCATTTGGATGAGACCGGGTTCTGGGTGGGCGCCACGCCGCAATGGCTGCATGTCGCGGGCACCGCCGGGATCAATGGGCTGGTGCATTATCGCGTCTCACCCAGGCGCGGCGAGGTGCTGACGCAAGCGGCGCATATCGTTGTGCACGACCATTGGACATCCTATTTTCTTTTCAGATGTCCGGTGTCACGCATGCGCTGTGCAATGCGCATCACCTGCGCGAGTTGACGGCGCTGGTGGACATCGATGGCGAGGCCTGGGCCCGGCGCATGCGCGGGTTGCTCCGCTGCCTGTGCCACGAGGTCAATCTGGCGTCAGAGCATCCAACCGATCAGACAGGCGCGCTGCGTCCCAACAGAATCCGCGCCGCCGAGCGACTTTATGACCGCATTATCCGCGCCGGTATCGCCTGGCACGAGGCGCTACCCGCGCTGCCTCGCGACATCAAGCGCGGGCGGATCAGACGGCGCACGGGCCATAATCTCCTGTTGCGCCTCAAGTTACATAAAGAGGCGGTGCTGCTGTTTCTGCACAACTCGGCGGTGCCGTTTACCAACAACGAGGCCGAGCGCGATGCTCGGATGATGAAATTGCGGCAGAAGATCTCTGCGCCGGCTTCCGCACCTCACAAGGCGCAGACAATTTCGCCACGCTTCGCACCCTGATCGGTACCGCTCGAAAGCGCGGATGGAACATGCTCGAAACATTGTCCCGATGCCCCACACAACTCATCCACAAACTCAGCGTCGCCTAACCGAGCAAACGGACCTGGGCAGTTACCGCTTCGCTCGCAATGACGGTCACTACCGCCATCTCCGATGCAGCCATAGCCACTGCTCGGGATGCTCGCGGACCCAGCCTTCTACGACGTTCGTGATCGCCTGGGTCGTGCCCTGGATGTCGATCTTGCCGTCGGCGTCGCGCACCGGCGGGATCTCTTCCGTCAGTTCGGCGCGGAAACGGTTGCCGGGCAGGCGGATGATGCGGACGCCATGGATGGGACAATCGACCTGGCGCAAGAGGCGCGCCAACATCGGATTGGCGCGGGTCTTGCGGCCGAAGAAGGTAACCTCGACGCCGCCGGTCAGATACTGGTCGATCAGCATGGCGACGTGCTTGCCGTCCTTCAGCGCCTGCGCGAGCCGTAGCGGCGCGTCGCGTCCCGCCGGGATCAGCGTGCCCATGTTGACCTGGCGCATCTCCTGAATGATGCGGTCGGCGGAAGCAATGTTCGGCCGGCGGTAGAGGATCGCCGTGTCGAGCCCATGCGCAACCGCCGCGAGCGCAGGCAATTCCCAGTTCGACAGATGGGCTGCGAAGATCAGCGCCGGCTTGCCGTCGTCGCGGATGCGGTCGAACAGCTCGATGCTATGCTTGGGCAATTCGATCCGGCTGTTTTCCGGATGATCGCGGTCATAGTCCCAGACGTGGTCCATATGGGCGAATTCGGCGCCGACGCGGCCGAGATTGTCCCAGACGCCCATCAAGATGGATTCGATCTCCTCGGGCGACTTTTCCGGAAAGGCGGCTGTGAGGTTGGCGCGGCCGATCCGATGCTCGCGCAGGCGCGGCCCGATCAGCTTGGTGACGCGCGCGAAAAAGTCTGAGGTCTTGGCCGGATCGAAATAGCGCGTGGTGCGCAGCATGCCGACGGTGGCAGCGCCGATCAGGCCTCCACCGATCGACTTGGCGACTTCCCGCGCGCGGGCCTTCGTCCTCGCAGGAAGCAGCGCCATGCGTCCGGTCAGGCCGGTTCGCGGGTCAGGATCAGCGAGGCGTTCTGGCCGCCGAAGCCGAACGAGTTCGACATCACCGCGGTGACGCGGGCGTCGCGCGCCTTGTTGCCGACGACGTCGAACAGGATCGTGGGATCCGGATTGTCGTAGTTGATCGTCGGCGGGATGCGCTGATGCTCCAGCGTCAGCAGCGAGAAGATCGCCTCGACCGCGCCTGCGGCCGAGATGGTGTGGCCGACCATCGACTTGTTGGAGGTGACCGGAATCTTTTGCACGAGCTCGCCGAACACGGCCGATGTCGTATTGTACTCCATCTTGTCGTTCTCGGGCGTCGCGGTGCCGTGCGCGTTGATGTGGTCGATCTGGTCCGGCGTCATGCCGGCATCGGCCAGCGTCTTGTTCATGCAGCCGATGATCGGCTTGCCGTCGGGCGACGAGCGGGTGCGATGGAAGGAATCGGTGAGCTCGCCGCAGCCGGCGATCACGCCGAGGATTTTTGCGCCGCGCGCGGTGGCGGCTTCATAGCTTTCCAGCACGAGGGCGCCGGCGCCTTCGGCCATGACAAAGCCGTCGCGGTTCTTGGAGAAGGGGCGGGAGGCTGCCTGCGGCGGATCGTTCTGGGTCGACAGCGCCGAGAGCAGCGAGAAGCGCACCAGCGCCTCCGGATTCACGGTGCCGTCGGTCGCCACGCACAGCGCGGCGTCGGTCTCGCCGCGGCGGATCGCCTCGACGCCGAGCTGGATCGAGGTCGCGCCCGAAGCGCAGGCTGTCGACAGCGAGATCGGCGAGCCCTTGGTGCCGAAGGTCTCGGCGAGGTGGGCGGCGACCGAGCCGAACATGAAGCGGTGATGATAGGCGCTGTATTTGCCGCCGCCGGAGATGCGCAGCAGATCGTCATAGGTGAAGTCGAGCGCGCCGACGGCGCGGCCGAGCTCACGACGCTGCGGCCATTCGACCTCGACCGGCGCAACCGCCAGGAAAAGGGGACCCGGGAAATCAGCCTTGGCGCCGATGCCGGCCTGCGTGAGCGCTTCCTCCGTCACCAGTTCGGCCATTCGCTCGGACAGACCGGTGGAGGAGAACGGATCGACGCTGACGAAATCCACGGTGCCGGCCATCGTGGTCTTCAGGCCGTCGACCGGAAAGCGCGTGATGGTGCGAATGCCGGATTCACCGGCGACGAGCTTCGCCCAATTGTCGCCTTTGCCGTTACCGAGCGAGGTCATGATGCCCATGCCGGTGACGACGACGACGGGACGCCCGAGTTTGTCGCGTGGTGCAGTCATGTCGATCCCCCGATAGAGCTAACTAAACTGCCTCGACCAGCGCCATGCCTTCGCCGCGCCAGTGTCCGGCCCCCACGACCACAATTTGGGTGGGCGCCCCCTGCATTTCAATCTCGGTCCCGGTCGAATCGTTCGGCGGAAACAGCGCGCCGCGCGAGATCGACAGCGCCGCGAGCGCAAGGCCGAGCGGGAATTGCGTTTCCATGGTGTGGCCGAACATCGTGCCGGTCGAGCGCACCGGGAAGTCGGCGTGGCCCTTCAGGAAGCCGCGCTCTTCGCTCGTGGCGGGCTCCGCGCCGGTCGCGCCGGATATGATCGCGCCCTTGCCGTCGCGCTTCGGCAGCTTCGCCCAAAGCTTCTCCAGCGTCGCGGCCATGTCGCCGGGCTGCTTGCGGCGGGCGAGGTCGGCAATGACGCTCGACAGCTTTGCGAACGGCTTTGCGCCACGCGCTTCCGCATGCGCCTTCGATTCCAGCACCAGAAACGCGCCGGCCGAGCCGAGCGCGAAGCCGGCGTGGTCCTCGCGCGCCCACACCGGAGCGAACTTGTCCTTCAGGTTGAAGTCACCGAATTCGTAGAGGACCATCAGGTCCTTGCGCTCGCCATTATGCGAGCCGCCGATCAGCGCGATGTCGCTCTCGCCCGAGGCGATGCGCGCAAGCGCGATGCGGGCGGCGTCGGCGCCCGCCACCTCTTCGCCCATGAAGGTGCGCGAGGTGCCGCCAATGCCGTGGACGATGGCGATGTTGCCGGCGAGCAGATTGGAGAGCTGCGCCAAAAACAGCGTCGGCCTGAGATCGCTCATCAGGCGTTCGTTGAGGAAGCCGGGCGCGTTGGCGCCCTTGGCCTCGGCCGTGAGCACGCCGGTGTCGACGTTGAGATCGCGCTCGCCGCCACCGGCGGCGGCGACCATGTCGATCTTCGACAGAATGTCCTTGTTGCCCTTGATGCCAGCGGAATCGAGCGCAAGGCCTGCGGCGTAGACGCCGATGCGCTGCCAGGCTTCCATCTGGCGCTGGTCGCCCTTCTTGGGTATCTGGCTGTCGTAGGTAACAGGCATCAGGGGATGCACGATGTAGGGCGCAAAGCCCTTCTCATCGACATTGATGCGCTTCTCCTGAAGCGCGGCCCAGTTGGCGTCGAGGCCCTCGCCGAGCGAGGTGGCAAGGCCAATGCCGGTAATCCAGACTTCCGTCGGGCCGGGCTTCGAAGCAGTCTCAGTCATGGCGATACGGCCTGTTGCGGAAAGCCGACGCGTTTCGCGATCGCGTCCATGTGGGAGCGCATATCCGCATTGGGGAAGGGAATCTGCGTGAACGTCAACGTCGAATTCGCTCGCAGCTTGCCGCCGACCTTGATCTTGGCCTCGGTCACCGCGTAGCCCGAGCCTTGATGCGAAAGGCTCGCCTCGATGCTCATGAGATCGCCGGGGAACACCGAACCGCGGACCTTGGCTTCCTTGACGGCGGCAAGGATCGGCATGCGCTCGAACTTGAGCACGCCGAGCTGAAGCCAGCCCGAGGCCTGCGCCATCGATTCGATCAGGAGCACGCCGGGCATCAGGGGATAGCCCGGGAAGTGCCCCTCGAAGATGGTGCTCTCCTTCGGGACCAGCGCCTCGACGACAATCGTCTGCGCGTCGATGTTGAGGTCGACGACGCGATCAATCATGTGGAAATATTCGAGTTGCATGACCGCGCGCTTACGCGCTCGCGCCCTTGGCCGCAACCAGTTCGTCGATGCGGGCGCACAGGTTCTTTAGCACGAAATACTGCTCGGTGGTCGCCTTGCCGTCGTTGACCTCCTGGGTCCACTTTTCCAGCGGCAGCTTGATACCGAACTGCTTGTCGATCGCGAACGCGATGTCCAGGAAATCGAGGCTGTCGATGCCGAGGTCGTCGATGGCATGGCTATCCGGCGTGATCGTGTCGCGCGGGATGTCGCAGGTTTCAGCGATGATCGTAGCGACCTGATCGAATGTGGAGGACATCACTAAGCCTTTGATATTTTGCTGATATTTGTCGGATTTTCCAGAGGGGAACGGTGGGTCTGCATCGCGCCCCTGATGACGCCCTCAACCCCCCTCTGGCCGGGTCGAAAGCCCGTATATCGGAGCGCCGCCCTGAGTTCAATGGAGCCGGATGGGGTGGGGACAGGGCTGGGGATGCCGGCGGGTACCCGTTCGGTCGAGGACCGGCCGCGGGTGCTGCCAGATATCTCGCCTAGGCGTGCGGAGTCGTGATCTTGAGGCAGTCGCGGCGGCCCATCAGCACGCAATCCTGGGTCCGGCGCAGATCGGCGATGCTCACCGCAAGCCAGATCCCGATCGCGGTCAGCGCGATGGTGAAGGCCAGTGCTGCGATGTTGGCGAGCATGCGATGGCGGAAATCGTCCGGTTCAGGGCGGGCCTGCTCGTAGCGCGACAGGTCGAGCGGCTCGGGCCCGACGCGCAATTGCTGCACGGTACCGTTGCCCCGGGAGGCCGTCGGGGAAGGCGAGGTGCGCGGCCTGAACTGGAGCACCCGGTGCTCGTCATCCGAGCTTATGGGCCGCTGGGTTTTCATGGTGCAGGGATCACTCCGAAGCAGCGATTTTTAGATAGCATACGTGGTGAACGCGTTGCAGAAAATCTTCTCAACGCGCACGTGCATTGCGCATTCGCACTATCCTGCTCGGGCTGCGGTGATCACGGAACCGACGTCCGGGCTGCAGGCGGTGCGTTGCAATAACTCTGCGGCCGGCTGAATGCATTTGCCGGCGCGAAGCCCGTGGCTAGTCCAGGGAACCTGAACCACCCAGTTGCAACCATGGAAGGGCCCTTCGACCATGACCACCAACACGCGCGAGCCGAGAGTGCATCCGGTGCCGATCCTGTCGCTTCGGCCGACGCAGATGACGGTCGGCATGCGCGAGGTCAAGGAGAAGCGCAAGCGCTGGCGCGAGCACGACAAGAAGAAGCAGGCTGATCTGCTCGGCAGGCACATGATCCCCGTCGTGCACGGCCCCGACGGGCGCTATTACGTGATCGACCATCATCATCTCGGCCGCGCGCTGCATGACGAAGGCGTCAAGGAGGTGCTGGTCACCATCGTCGGCGACCTCAGGATGGTCGAGCGCGAGGCGTTCTGGGGCGTGATGGACAACAAGCGCTGGGTCTATCCCTACGACGCCAAGGGCGAGCGGCGGCCGTTCCGCGACTTGCCGAAATCGATCGTCGATCTCAAGGACGATCCGTTCCGGAGCCTTGCCGGTGAGCTTCGCCGCATGGGCGGCTTCGCCAAGGACACCACGCCGTTCTCCGAATTCCTGTGGGCCGACTATCTGCGCCGAAAACTGTCGCGCAAGGCGGTGGATGCCGATTTCGACAAGTCGCTCGAGAAGGCGATGTCCTCAGCCAAGAGCAAGGATGCGATCTATCTGCCCGGCTGGTGCGGACCGGCGGAGGATGATTAGGGCGAGACGCTCACTTCAGCACGGCGTGCGGCACCACAAAACGGACCTCATCACAGCCGCTTGAGCGAAATCATTTCCCGCGCCCCATGAAGCGGTCCTGAAACAGAGCCGGTCCATCTATGAGGTAATTGAGCTCACACAGGAGGCAGGAATGCGCCGTCTGGTTTTCGCCGTTGCCTTGCTCGCGGTCGCCTCAGCAGGGATCTCGGCCTCGTTTGCCGCAGTTCATCACACCAGGACATTGACATTTTCCGAGCGCTTTGCGCCGGCGCTCGAGTTGATGGCGAAGCGCTAACGGCATAGTCGCAGCCCGTAGCCAACGCAGCGGTAGTAGGGCCGGGCGTCGGTACCCACTTCGTTCGAAAACGCTTCAGCGCAAGGGAAGGCGATGAAGCGACCTTGGGAACCTCACATAGGTCCCCAACCAATGAACCTTTGCGTAGTTCATTCACACTTATCCACGCAGGGTTCTGCATCACACCCGCGGGGGCTGAAAGGCGCCGCATGCTGCGGATGGCAGAGTTTTCCATGACCCCGGTAACGTTGCGGCCGACGCTTTGAAAATTGCGCCCGACACTCATGGAGCGCCAGATGAACGCCCAAGATCGTCCTGAACTCGACGCAATCGTGGCGGCGGTCGCTCGGCAGCTTGCTGGCCCTTTTCGCGGCAAGCCAGTGCAGTCGGATCTCGAGCAACTACCGCTCCCCTGGGACCCGCAGCATCAGCTTCCGGACGTACTTTGGCCCAGGCGACACCTCGCGCTGGCCGGCCTCGAGTTGACCCAATCAATCCAGTACAACGGCGCCGTCGGCGTCAGCTACGGCGACGACAATTCGATCCCGCTCGTTGGGCTCAAGCCGCTGGTGGTGCGTGCCTATCCATACGTGCAGCCCGGCGTTGCCGAGCCGGACACACTCACTGGCGCACGCGTTACAGGTGAGCTGGTGCTTTCGGTTGGCGATCGAATCGTTTACCGCACCGGCCCTACGCGTGCCGACGGGACCCGGCTCGGCGCGCGTAACGAGCTCTCGCGCGAGCTGTGGGACAACGAGTTGACGGTCCCAGTTGGTGGACCCGGCGCGCTTGCGTTCCACCTCGCGCACGTCAATTCGTCGCTGAATTTTTTCGTGCCAGCATGGTATTGCCGGACCGGCCACTTTTATCTCTCCGTCCGGCTCTGGCGTGCTGGCAGCGACGGCGCTTTATCCGCGCCCCAGGACCGCGCCACGACCGGGCGCTATATCGATTTTATGGATGTGCGGCCGCCGCGTGTCGCCGTCGCCAGGGTCAACTGGACCGACAGCTCCGGCAACGTTACGAGCCCCGCCGACGCGATTATGCTCAGCACGATGCGCACGGCCGAACGGATGCTGCCGTTTCCCTATTTTGAGACGACGATTCTTGGCACATCGACGAACAGCTCGGCAGCGTTTGCGTCCGCCGCGACGGGCGGAGGTTGTAACACCGCGTGGACCGGCCTGCTCGCTGACTTGGCTGTCACGCGCATCTTCACCGCTCTGTTCCAGCTCGGCGATATTGTCTTCGCGTTTGTGCCGAGCGCAGCTGTTCCCGCCGCTGCCGGCTCCTACAACACGGGGTGCGGTCGCGCTGAAGGCGTCGGCGCCGCCTTTGCGGGGAGCGACACACGTTTTGCCTACGATTTCATTTTCGCCCACGAGATGGGACACGTCTTCACCTGCAACCACGTCGCGGTGCCAGGCGACAGCAGCGATGACCCGAACTATCCAAACTATGGCGGAAGCAAGACCTCCATCGGCGAAGTCGGCATCGATCCAGGAACGACGCCGCCGACGCTGTTCGGCCCGTCGGACACATCCGACGTCATGTCCTACAAGTCGAAGCAGTGGATCTCGCCGTACACCTATCTGAAGATCCTTAATGCGCGCGAGAATCACCAATCCGCACCGGCCGATCCGCGTCGCGTTCGTTCGCTCCTGATCCTGGCAGTGCGGGTGCATCGCCGCGTCAGCGACGAGAACCGCATCGAGATTCGCAAGGCTTACCGGATCGAAGCCGCCGGCATGGTATCACGGCCGAGCGATGGCGCCATTTCGCCGCTCTCGGTTGATCTGCTCGATGCCCATCGCCGGATCATTGCGACTCATCATTGTCTCTACACACGCGCGCAAGCGACCTGCGGCTGTTGTGGAGGAGGTGTAGCCGTTCCGCTCGACCGCGAGCCGTTCTACGATCTGCATGAAGCGATCGAATGGCCGAGCGAGGAAGTCGCTGCCATCTCGTTGCATGATGGCCGCGAACCGCTCGCGACTTTCGAAGTGGGCGAACCGCCGCAGGTCGATATGAGCGGCCCCGAACGGCGGGACCAATTCCTCGCGCTGCGCGTGCACGCGCGTCATCCGCGGGCCCAGCCGTCGATAGTCGTGCTGTTCAGCGGTGATGATCGCGAGACATGGCAACCGGTCGCGTTTGATCCTCCAGATGGCGAGGTGCTGGTGGAAAGCGAACGCTTGCCGGGCGGCGAACGCTGTTTCTTCCGCGCCATCGCAACCGCGGAATTTCGGAGCGCGAGCGCCGACAGCTCTCAATTCGAGCTGCAGCGCAGCCGTCGCCGGCTCTATCTGCGACTGCCTGATCCCCAGTGTCCGATCGCGCCAGGCGCCGTGCCGTTGGGCGCGATGATCGACTGCCGCGGGCTCGGTGTTGTCCGGTCCGATGAAATTCGGTGGCATTCGGATCTGGACGGCGACCTAGGCCTTGGGTACGAACTCGTCGCGCAATTGCAGGACGGACGGCACCTTATCACGGTAACCGCGCCGGACGGACGCGGCGGGTCACTTGCCGAACGCGGCATTATCATCGTTAGCGGTCGCCCCGCCGGCGTTGTAGGCCAAGCCCAGTTCTAACGCATACACGTGCGCTGCGTTCTCGCGGACTCCCGCCAGGATGGCTTTTCCGATCCTGGCTCATTCGAATGCAGCGCCCAGCGCGTTGCCACAGTATCACCGGTACCGAACCGGTGATCCGCCAGTATCGAACTCGCTCTAATGTTCCGGCATTTCCGTTTCGTGCGCCTCGTCCTTGCCGCCGACCATCCGGTGCAGAAGACGCTCGATGCGGCGGCCGACTGTCAACAGCACGAAGGCGAGCGCCAGCGCCACCAGGACGATCTTCCATTCTCCCGCGCCGCAGGCGATGCCGATGCAGGCGGCGAGGAAGGTGCAGGCGGCGCTGGTCAGGCCGCGCACGCGGAAGCGGTGGCCCTCGTGCACGATGACGCCGGCGCCGAGAAAGCCGATGCCGGTGAGGATGCCCTGGATGACCCGGCTCGTGGCATCGGTCATTTTGCCCGGCTCGGCGAACTGCACCGCCAGCAGCACGACGGTCGCAGTGGAGAGCCCGACGATGCCGAGCGTTTTCAGCCCGATCGGCTTGCCGTGCAGATCGCGGTCGAGCCCGATCGCTCCGGTGGCGACAGTCGCTGCGCCGAGACGGACAAGGATTTCGGGCCAGTCGAGCTCGGTCATTTCTTCGGTAAGCGTCCCATCAGATAGAACTCTTCATTCGGCCGCATGCCGGTGAAATTGGCGAGCCGGTTCGACAGCGCGAAGAAAGCGGAGATCGCGGCGATGTCCCAGATGTCGTCGTCGCTGAAGCCATGCGGGGCAAGTGCTGCGAAATCCTCCTCGGAGGTACGTTGCGCGTCGGCCGAGACCTTCATCGCGAAGTCGAGCATCGCCTTCTGCCGGGGCGTGATGTCGGCCTTGCGGTAGTTCGTAGCGATCTGGTCGGCAATAAGCGGGTTCTTGGCGCGGATGCGCAGGATCGCGCCATGCGCGATCACACAATACTGGCACTGATTGGCGGCCGAGGTCGCGACCACGATCATCTCGCGCTCGGCCTTGGTGAGTCCGCCGTCCTTCTCCATCAGCGCGTCATGATAGGCGAAGAAGGCGCGGAACTCGTCCGGGCGGTAGGCCAGCGTCAAAAACACATTCGGCACGAAGCCGCTCTTCTCCTGCACGGCGAGGAGGCGCGTGCGGATATCGTCGGGGAGCGCGTCGAGGGCGGGAGCGGGGAAGCGTTGCGCGGCGGACTTTGTCATTGGTATGGATTCCGGCTTGGGGCCGGCAACCATAGTCGATGCGGGCGTCGTGCTCAACTTGGCCAAGGGCTGTCGCCCTTGCGAGGTTGGGGACGCAGCGTTGCCTTACCGCAGCGGCTTCTTCAGCAGCGAGAAACGGTCCGGGTCCAGCCCCATCGACGGTTGCAGCATCGGCGCCTCGACGTTGGAGAGCGTCTTGGCCGGCGGCGCCGAGAACACCGGGTCGTTCGGCACGTCGCGCTGCGAGGTGGCGCCGCGCCAGCGCTCGAGCACGGCGCCGACGAAATGCATGTCGTGACCGGAGGTGACGGACGGCACGCTGCTGATGGTGGCTTCGCCGCGCGGCAACTGGTGCGGCGGCACCTCCTTGAAGCGCAGCCGTGTCGGCAGTGCGACACCTTCGCCGAACGCCAGCACTTCGCGGGTGCCGAGCGAGGGCACGAACGAGAGCAGGTTCGCGGCCGCATCCGACACCGCGGCGCGCAGCAGCGCCTGGTCGCGTTCGTTGGCAAGACGCATCGTGAACAGCGTGTTGCACTGGGAGATGATGGTGGCGTCGAGTTCGGCGGGACGCTGGGTGATGAGGCCGAGATAGACGCCGTATTTGCGGCCTTCCTTGGCGATGCGCGACACCGCCTTGCGCGTCGGCCCGAAGCCGACATTGCGATCGGCGGAGGCGTAGCGGTGGGCCTCTTCGCAGACGAACAGCATCGGCGAAACGCCGTCGCTCCACAGGCCGAAGTCGAAGGCCATCCGGCACAGCACCGAGACGACGGAGTCGATGACTTCGGCCGGAAAGCCGGCGAGCTGCATCACCGTCATCGGCTTGCCGTTGGCCGGCAGGCGGAACAGATGGCTGATCACCTCGGCCATGGTGTCACCGCCGACATTGGCGTTGTCGAACATGAAGGCGTAGCGCGGGTCGTTGCGGACCGCCTCGATGCGGGAGATCAGCTTGTGATAGATGATACGCGAGGAGCGGTTTTCGAGCTTGCCCATCCGCTCGTCGATCAGCGACATCAGATCGACCAGGCGATAGGGCACCGGCGTGTCGACGGTGTAGCCGATCTGCTTGGGATCGATGCGCTTCAGGCCGATGCGGTCGGCATTCTGGTACTGGGTGTAGACGCCCTTGGCGAGCGGAATGACCTCGGCGAGGACGTCGAGCTCCTCGGGCACGCCGGCGCGGCCACCGAACAGCACATCGACGATTTCCTCGAAATTGAACAGCCAGAACGGCAGTTTCAGATTGCGCGGGTTGAGCACCAGCGCGCGGTCGCCGAAGCAGCGTCCATATTCGTTGTGCACGTCGAGCAGGAAGATACGCAGGTTCGGGCGTGCCTTGAGGATCTCGTTGAGCAGCAGCGACACGCCGGTCGATTTGCCGACGCCGGTCGATCCCAGGACCGCGAAGTGCTTGGAGAGCATTTCCTCGATGTCGACATAGGCGACGACGGAGCTATCCTGCTGAAGGAAGCCGACATTGATCTGGTCGGAGCCGGTCGGCGCGTAGATCGTGCGCAGCTCCTGGCTCGTGATCAGGTCGACGGAATCGCCGATGGTCGGATAGTTGGTGACACCGCGCTGGAATTTGGCCTTGCCGGCGGCATTGAGGATCTCGCCCAGCAGGTCCACCGAGGCGATTGCGATCAAATTGTCGGTGCTCGAGAGGTTCTCGCAGGACACCTCGGTGATCATCGCGACGATGACCGAGCTGGCGCAGCGGATGCTGACGAAACGGCCGACGGTGGCCCGAACTTCCGAGTCCGGCATCCGGCTTTCAGCCAGCAGCCCGACCCGCGCGAGCGATCCGCGAACCGAAATCACGCGTCCAAAGGATGTCACAATGAATGAACCTGGCAAGAGCAAGTGCTTTGCCCGGACTATGCGCGGCCGTCGCTGGACAAACGGTTAAACGGCAACCGCGCGCGCTTCCTTAAATCCGCGACAATTTGGCCGTGAGGTTTGTTCCTAATGCATGCTTATGGGCGGAAACGGCCGGGAAATGCCGCTTTTCCGGGCCGGTTGGGGTGCGGGTGGGTTAAGGAATGATTTACCATATGATCTGACATCGACCTTTCTGCGCGTACAGGTGCCGCGTCGAAGCCGCTGGTGCCGCTGCGACGGCAATTGCGCGCGCTGTTCCGCGAGCTTGCGACAAAGCCGTCGATTCCGGGGGATTAGGCCAAGCTGCGCCGGATGAAGCCGATGGTTTTGGTCTGGCGAAAATAATTGCAGTGCCAAACGTCGGGCGAGTTGCCGAAATCCTCGACGCCGTGGATGGCGAGCGGGAAGCCCGTCGCTCCCAGGTCCGACATCGAGACTGTATCGACCACGAGATCGTTCTTGTCGGGAAAGATTTCGTCGGCGGCCAGGTCGCCGATCCGCAGTGCCCTGAAATTTTTCCAGAACTGCCAGCCGGGATCCGTCGTCTCGAAATTCGACTGCACGATGAAGTAGGCGGGCTGAGTCGTGCAGGGACCGAGCCGCAGCAGATTGAGCTCGTAATTGTTTTCGATCATGGATTGTCCGAACAGCCCTGGAACCAGCGCAACCAGCCCGTCAAGGAGCGGCGTGTGGGCAAGCGTGCCGGTGACGGTCATCACCACCTCGACCAGCTTGCCGGCAACCCACAGGAACGGATTGGCCCCACCGGCGAGCTGTAACGTTTTCTCGGCGAAGGTGCCGATATTGGAAAGCAGGCTCAGCGCATGCTGGAGCTTGTCGGGCGCGGCAAGCGAGGTGCCGTGGAGCGGCGAGCCCGCAAAGACGACGCGTGTCGTGGCGGCGAGCGAGCGGCCGAACGCCTCCAGCCACCACCGCACGATCAAGCCGCCGCGGCTATGGGCGATGACGTCGATTTGTCCAATTGCATCGACGAATGCGCGTCCAAGCTCGAGCGCATTCAGAACCGGGCTGACGGCAAGGGTCGCGTGCTCGAAGACGAGAACCTGATCGTACTTGTTCGGCCCGTTCAGGGCGGCGCCAAGAAACGCCTGGCCGTCGGCAGTGGCCTGGAACTCGCCGATCATGTTGACGGCGCTCGAGAAGGTGCCGTGGACCAGCAGCAAGGTGCGCCCCTTGAAGGGGCCGTGGGCATCGGCGGCGTCGATGACGAAGTTGGACGGGCCGCCCCGCAGCTGGCGTATGTGTGAGCGCAGCGAAACATCGATTGCGGTGTTGAGGCGCATGTCGATAGCGCCGATGGCTGCGGCGACCCTGTTCGGCTGGAGCCTTGGAAACTCCTTGGTCAGGATCACTGTCTGATCGGGAAGTGGCGGCGGCCCTCCGGCTCGCCGTGCGCGTCGACGGCGCTGTGGCGCTTCCGCGCGTGCCGGAACGCCGTCATACCAGCGCAGGACACCGTTTTCCTCGACCAGCGAAGCCGCAAGGATGTTGTCGTCGGGTGTGTTGGACGCGCGCCGTCTGCGTCGGCGCAGGCCGGCGACAGAGTCCATCCTGTCGTCGTGATCGACATAGAGAGGCACGAACAGGTCGTCGTTGTCCGCGACCGCCTTGATCTGCGACAGGAAACGTCCGGGGTCTTCCGCAACAAACTGTGACATGTGCGATGCCGTCATTCATCGATGATCGGAAGCGGGGTGACGTTCAGGCTTCGTGCGTGCTGGATGTCGAGCATGCTGTCGAATTCCTTTTGGCTGCGCAGATTGGCCCGTCCTTCGGTTTGCGCGTCCTTGAAGCTGTAGGCCCCGGTCAGGTAGGTGGCTTCCAGCATCACGAGGTCGCCCGACGTCACATAGGCCATGATCTCGGCGTAACTCATCTTGGTGAGCCTCCAGCCGTAGGGATCGACGTAGGGCAGTCCCGCGTCCCTGGTGGCCGCGTCCCCGACGCTCGGCACCGTTGCCGGTATCTTGATCACGTCCACGAAGTCGTCATGCGCCTCTTCCGATCGCCAATAGCCGACGAAGGCATGTCCGCTGAGCAGCACTACGACTGGGAAGATGCCGACATATTCGAGGCACGAGGCGAGCAGCAGCGCGAGGTCGATGCAGGTGCCGGTGTTGGACGCGACGATCTCGCTCGGCGTGCGCAGCCGCTGACTCTGCTCGGAATAGGCAGGAGGAGGGTTGATGTATTGGAAGCGATACTCGTTCACGAGCGCGGTCCAGATGGCTTGAACCTGGCGGTCGACGGCGCCATCCTCGTCCTGCTGATAGCCGTCGAAGCCGGCTCCGGGATCGTCGAGAATGCCGATCAGGTAGCGTCGCGAGGCGCGGATGATCGCAAGAATTGCGGGATCTCTGGGCAGCACGAAGGAGGGCAGCCACGGGTTGTTCTTGGTGTCATCGATCCATTCGTCAACGGGGATCAGCGTGACACGTCTGGTTTCCTCGAACGCCGTCTCTCCTGCGCAAGTCACTTTCACGTACACCGCCGACTGCACCCGCTCATGCAGCGAGCGCGTCAGGCCGGCGGTGAGGGGAACGATCACTTTGGAGGACAGCGGCAGCTGCAACTCTGTCATGACCGGGATCGTAAGGCGGTAAGGATAGTTCTCGGCGCCGACGCAGAGCTCGACTTGAATCGTGATCGCATCGACAGGATGCTGAATAAGCCGGGTCAGCGTCAACTTATCGAGCAAGGTCCTGTTGTTGTGCAGCAGGGAGTAGTTGATTTCCGGAGCGACCCCCAGGTCCACCTTGATCGGAATCATGAGGCTGCCCTCTTCTTTCGGGAAGATGCCTTTTTCTTGGCCGGACTAGATCTCTTAGCCGGACTGGATTTCAATGTCGGCTTCGGGATGGATTCGGTGCCCGGCGCGAAAATACTGCGTCCCATCCAGATCACGATCGACGTGCCATGCACGTCCAACGGCATCGCCTTCCACGACATCAGGAACGCATCCGGAATCGACAGAATCAGTTGATCCGTTCCGTGGCACCAGTTCCAATAGAATGTTTGAAAGAACAGCTCCGCGACATCGTCATCGATCTCGTCGAGAAAACCGAGGGCGACATGGGCTCCCTTCCTGACCAACTCGCGCGCGATACGCGCACCGGAATAGTAAAGATTGAGCGTCACGATCCGGGGTGGGGTGGTTGGGTTCACAAGGGTCTCGGCAAGCTCTTCGTACAGAACGGGAAGCTCGCTTTCGTGGGCCTGGCGAAGGATCATCCCATCAGGCAGCCGTCCGGCCTTGTCGATGATCGTGTTGAAGAGCGCCTCGTTGTTCTTCTTCATGTTCGGATAGAAATCATCGATGATCCACCCGGCATGGTGAGTATCGACCCCGGTGACGTGGATCGCTTCCCAGTTCGCACTGCGGACTTTCTCGGTGAGTTCAGTTTTCTGGGGTGTTCGCAGAATCATGCGGTATGGGTCGTCGTCCGGTCTGTTGGATGCACCGACCGCGGCATCGATACGCTGTTCCTCGTCCTTGAAGTCGTACTTGTCACCGAAGCGTCCGGGCGCGCTCTCGACGAAAAGGACGCTGTTCGGGGGGTGAGGCTTGACCTTCGCAAAACCGCTGCTGAAGAGCCGCGAGATCAAGGTGCCGTGATAACGGCCCTCTGTGCGCGTGCCGGCGCTGAGCAGGTATTCCCAGGGAATTTCGCAGGCGGCTTCGTGGATCGCGCAAGCCTCTTTATCTTGACGATCCCAGTCGTATAGTTCGACCTCGATACGGTCTACATGCGCCAGGTCCTGCAACCGTTTGGACGATACCCCCACGCGGGCGAGGTCCTTGGCGGCACGTTTGCCGATGGATTTGCGCAAGTCGGAATCGGAAGCCCAGCGCGAGCGAACCCGCAGGAGATAGGTCCACTCCTGCGCGAGGCGTGGGAGGAGTTCGGGATTTTTGATGTCGGTGTCTTCGATGCCGAATGCGCGAATGGTGGCGATCGATCCCCCCGGCGTCGAACTGCCGGCCGAACCCGTGCTCCCGGATTGCTTGGCCATCGAGCTTCCCCCGACTCCCGGCGCACCGAGCGCTTGGCTGCTGCTCGGGTTCCCCACCATACAGCTTGGGATAGCGTGCGTCGTCAAGATAAACCGCGATCGGACGGCAAATCGCCGCGCGTGAATGCTCCAAACCTTGCGCGACTAGGCCGTAGAGGTTGGCGCAGAATCGGCGATGGGACTGCGACCGATCGAGTAGTATCGGGGTAGGTTTCGATAAGACGAGTTTGTTGACGGGACCTAATAATTTGTACATTAGTACAAATGAACCGGCGGCCTCAGTGCTGCCCACCGGCGCGTGAGCGGATTGCCACCTGCGCAGATCGCCGGATCCGGTCCGGCGGATCGCAAGCCACGCCTTGGAGGAAACCATGCAGCCCGAACCGATCTTCGATCTTGCTCATCTCGGCCACATGGAGCTGCTGACGCCCAAGCCGGACGAAAGCCTGAAGTTCTTCGTCGACGTGATGGGCATGACCGTCAGCGGACAAAAGGGCGAGTCGGTCTATTTACGCGGCTGGGACGATTACGAGCGCTATTCGCTCAAGCTCACGGCGTCGAACACATCAGGCATGGAGCACATGGCGCTGCGTGCGCGCAGCCAGCAGGCGCTGGAGCGCCGCGTCGCCGCGCTGAAAGGCTCCGGCTTCGATATCGGCTGGATCGACGGCGACATGGGGCAGGGGCCGACCTTCCGCTGCCGCGATCCCGACGGCCACATCGTCGAGCTCTATTACGAGACCGAATGGTATCAGGCGCCGCCCGAGCTGAAGCCCGCACTGAAGAACCAGGCGCAGCGCTTTCCAGCGCGCGGCGTCAACGTCCGCCGCCTCGACCATCTCAACTGCCTCGCCACTGATATCAAGGCGAACCGCGAATTCTTCGAGAATTATCTCGGCTGCCGCCTCACCGAGCAGATCGTGCTGAACGACGGCCGCGAAGCGGCGATGTGGCTGACGATGTCGAACAAGAGCTACGATTTCGCCTATTCGCTCGACCATTCCGGCACCGCCGGCCGCTTCCACCACGTCACCTACGCGCTCGACAGCCGCGAAGAGATTCTGCGCGCCGCCGATATCTTCCTGGAGAATGGCATCCACATCGAAACCGGCCCGCACAAGCACGCGATCCAGCAGACCTTCTTCCTCTATGTCTACGAGCCCGGCGGCAACCGTGTCGAAGTCGCCAATGCCGGCGCGCGCCTCATCCTCGCGCCCGACTGGAAGCCAATCGTGTGGACGGAAGAGGAGCGCAAGAAGGGGCAGGCCTGGGGCCTGAAGACGATCGAGTCCTTCCACACCCACGGCACGCCGCCGGTGGACGTGAAGAAGCACGCTTAATGTGCTGAGGTCCGGAGGCGCGTGACTGTCTCGCGCACGCCGTTCCATGCCGGCCTGTCCGGTGCGAACTGCTTGCGCAGGAAGGTAACGAGTTCCTCGACCTGCGCATCGCTCATGCTGTTCTTGAATGCCGGCATGTAGCCGAGATCGCTCGACACCGGCTCGGCGATGCCGTGCAGGATGATTTGCACGAGATTGTCCGATGTCTCGCTGTGCAAATTGCTGTTGAGCGCGAGCGAGGGGCGGGCGCCGAACAGCGGCAGGCCGCCGACCTCGTGGCAGACGGCGCAGGCGCCCTGATAGAGCCGGGTGCCCGCGGAAGAAGCGACCGTGACTCGCGTCGAAGCTTCGAGCCTGCTGGCGAGTGCGTCCTGCGTTTGCCCCTCGATCGCAGTGTCATTGAACGAATTGAGATAGACGGCCATGGCGCGGATGTCCTGGTCGGGCAGGACTGCGAGATCCCTGACGATCGGCGCCATCGGGCCGGCCGCGACGCCGTGATAGCGGGAGTGGCCGGTGCGAAGATAGGCGAAAAGCTCGTCCTCGCTCCATGGGATTGGCGCGTGCGAGAGCGAAGTCAGCGGCGGCGCCTCCCAGCCCTCGGCAAAACCGCCGGCGAGATAGGCCTCACGCTGCTCGGCGCCGAGCGCGTTGCGCGGCGAATGGCAGGCGCTGCAATGGCCGAGACCCTCGACGAGATAAGCGCCGCGATTCCAAACCTCGGACTTGGCCGGATCGGGCTTGAACTCGCGCGTCTGGTGGAACAGCGCATTCCATCCGGCAAGCAGGGGGCGGAGATTGAACGGGAAAGCGAGCATATTCGCACGCTGCGTCGCGCGCACCGCAGGCTGCGCCATCAAGTAGGCGTAGAGCGCCTGCAGGTCGGAATCGCTGGTCTTCGAAAAGTGCGTGTAGGGGAAGGCGGGATAGAGCTGCCGGCCGTCGCGATGCAGCCCGTCGCGCATCGCGCGCTCGAAAGCAGGATAGGACCAGGCGCCGATGCCGGTCTCGTCTGGCGTGATGTTGGTCGCGTAGATCGTGCCGAACGGCGTATCGAGAGCACGGCCGCCGGCGTTGAGCGCGCCGCCGATCGTGGTGTGGCACTCCGCGCAATTGCCGAGCGCCGCAAGCTGCTGGCCGCGCGCGATGGTCGCCGCGGAATAGACAGATGCATCGGGTCGAGCGATCGGCGCGATCGCGCGGCCAGGCAAAAGAGCCGCACCGATGCCGATTGCCGCGGTGCAGACGGCCGCAACCGTCGCGAACAGGCCGGCGCGTTCGGCGAACGGATTTTGCCAGATGCGAGACCGCTGCGGTGTAGCAGGCGCGGGCAGGGCCTGCGGCATCATCGATGCATCGCCGTGCAGCCCCTTAAGGATACGCTCGGGCGTGAACGGCGGCTCGCGAAAGCGCACGCCCGTTGCGTCGAAGATCGCGTTCGCGATTCGCCGCAGCGCTCGGAACCGAGGCGGACTCGCCGACGCCAAGCGGCGGCTGGTCCGGCCGCGGCAGCAACAATACGTCGATCTTCGGCACGTCGGCGAAGGGGATGATCGGATAGGCGCCCCATTCGCGCGCTGCCACGGTGCCGCGCTCGAATGAGACCTGCTCCATCAGCGCGCGGCTGGTGGACTGGATGACGTTGCCGTGGATCTGGTGGCGTACGCCGTCGGGGTTGATCATCAGGCCGGAGTCCTGCCCGGCGACGACGCGCGTCACGCTGACGTCGCCGGTGGTCTTGTTCACGGCAACGTCGGCGACCCAGGCCGACCACGCCGCGCCATAGCCGGGAAATTTGCTGTGGACATAGAGTGCATAGGCAAAGCCGCGCCCGTGGACGATCTCGCCATTCTTCTCCTCGCGAACCTGCCGTGGCGTCCAGCCCGCGCGTTCGGCGACCGCATTGACGAGATCGACGGCGCGCCGGTCTTTGAGATAGCGCAGGCGGTATTCGATCGGATCGACGCCGGCCTCGGTCGCAGCCTCGTCGATGTAGGATTCATGCGCAAAGGTGTTCGGCAGCGCCGAGACGCCGCGGAACCAGGACGCGCGCACGATCGGCGCCATGTCGTGGGCGACGACGCGCATGTGGTCGTAATCGTAAGGCGGGATCGCAGTGCGGTCGCCCATCTGGAGGACGTCCGGCTTCGGCGATATCCGCCCCGTCAGCAACAGCGCCAGCGTCGGTGCGGCATTCGAAGGATAACGCGTGGCGAGATCGTAAGCAGCGACGTTGCCGTCTGCGTCCAATCCGCCATTGACGTCGATGAGTTGCGCGGTGCCCTTGGGCTCCCACGCGTGTTCCTGCTCGCGCGTGAGCTGCACGCGCACGGGCCGGCCGACCGCGCGCGAGAGCAACAGCGCGTCCGCGGTGACATCGTCGGCGCAGTTACGGCCGTAGCAGCCGGCTGCCTCTAACCTGGTGACCTCGATCTCGCTGTCCGGCCGCTCGATCAAGAGCGCCAGGTCGCCGCGCAGCACATGCGGGTTCTGCGTGCCCGACCACACCCGGATGTTGCAGTCTTGAAAATCCGCCACCGCACAGGACGGGCCGATCGAGGCATGCATCTGATAAGGCCAGACGTAAGTGCGCTGCATCGGCGTGGCCGCACCTGATATCGCCGCATCGACGTCGCCCTTGTCGATCAGCGTGCGCGGCGTCGACGGGTTGGCGCGCAGAGCCGTCTCAATGTCGGCGAGATCGGTCAGATCAGGCGTGGGCTTCCAGCTCACCGCAAGTTGCTCCGCCGCCCGGATCGCATTCTCCTCGCGCTCGGCGACCACGCCGACGAAATCGCCGATGCGCACGACGGCAACAAGACCGGGAATGTCGCGCACCGAGGATTCATCGACCGAAATCAGACTGGTGCCGACGAACGGGCCGGCGTCGACGCCGGCATAGGGCGGCCGCACCACGCGGCCGTGCAGCATGCCTGATACTCGGATGTCGTGCACGAAGGTCAGCTCGCCCGTGGCCTTGGCCGGCAGGTCGACCCGCGGCATCGACTGGCCGACGATGGCGTAATCGCCGACACGCTTCACGGCGACGTCATCGGCAAGCTCGAGGCGGATCGTCTCGCTGCCGATCAGTTCGCCGTAGCTGACGCTGCGATTGTGCCCGCGCACGAGACCGTCTTCGATTGTGAGGTCGGCAGCCGGCAGCTCCAGCCATTCGGCCGCACGTGCGATCAGGAAGTGTCGCGCTTGCGCCGCGGCCTTGCGCAGGGGAATGGCGGTGATCTGGATGGTCTCGCTCGCGATCGTCGGGCCTTGGTTCGGCACGATCGCGGTATCGCCGAGCACGACGACGACGCGCGCAAAGGAGACATCGAGCTCTTCAGCCACGATTTGCCCGAGCGCAGTACGGATGCCGGTGCCGAGATCGACATGGCCATTATAGGCCGTGACCGACCCGTCTACGGTGATGCGGAGAAAGGTCTCGGATGTGCATTCGTCCACCGTGCGGACGACGACGAGCGAACCCGATGGCCGCTCTGCTCCGTTCGAGGCAGGGGACGCCATCAGTCACCGGCCTCGGCGAGCTGGCCAGACGCACGCATCACGGCGCGCAGGATTTCGATATGCGTGCCGCAGCGGCAGAGATTGTAGCGCAGCGCCGCCAGCGCCTCCTGCTCGGTGGGCTGGGGGGTGATCGCAAGCAGCGCCTTGGTGGTCATGATCATGCCGTTGAGGCAGTAGCCGCATTGCGCCGCCTGTTCGTCGATGAAGGCCTGCTGCACGACATCGGGCTTGTCGCGGCTGCCGAGCCCTTCGAGCGTCACGATGTCGCGGCCGGCGCAGCCACTGATCGGAATAACGCAGGAGCGCGCGGCGGCGCCGTCGATCAGGACAGTGCAGGTGCCGCATTCACCGAGGCCGCATCCATATTTCGGACCGTTGAGCGCGAGATCGTTGCGCAGCACATAGAGCAGCGGCGTTTGGCGCGCCGCAGTGATCTCGTGGATCCTGCCGTTCACTGTGAGGCGGATCGGTATCTGCGTCATCCTCGTTCCCAAGCCTGCGAGCAAAGCTTCGCGAAAAATCTACGTTGGCGACGATACCGTTTGTACACAAACGTGCAAGCCGCGCATGCCGCAGTGCAGCGCGAATGCCTTCTTTGTGGACAGTGCGGATAGGCAAATGAGGTTTTATGCGGCATGCGCATCTTTTGCGCCGCACCGCCGCTTGACAGCCTTCCGGAGCGCGCGCAACATCGTTCGTATACAAATGATAACCGCGACCTCCGCTGGCTTGCACATGGAAACGACGAGCGCTGCCATCGACAAGATCCGCTGCGATGCCTGCCCCGTGATGTGCTACATCAAGCCGGGTGCGGCGGGCGCCTGCGACCGCTACGCCAATCATGACGGCAAGCTCGTCCGCGTCGATCCGCATGTGATCCTGGAGCGCACCGTCTCGCATGGCGGCAAGCTGGTGCCGTTCAGCCGCACCGAGGACTGGGACGGCAGGATTGTCCACGAGCCCTCGACCTTCGTCACCGCGATCGGCGCGGGCACGACCTATCCTGATTACAAGCCGGCGCCGTTCATCGTCTCCGCCGAAGTCGAGGGCGTCGACATGGTGACCGTGGTCACCGAGGGCATCTTCTCCTATTGCGGCATCAAGGTGAAGATCGACACCGACCGCTATCTCGGGCCAGAGACCGCGACCGTCCGTGCACAAGGGGAGGCAATCGGCCATGTCACCACCAGCGAATACGGCTCGCAGATGCTGTCGCTCGGCGGCGTGCATCACCTGACCGGCGGCTCCAAAAAGGAAGGCCGCGTCACCTGCGACACGCTGATGGACCTCGCCAATTGCAAGGCGGTCGAACTCACCATCGACGGCGGCGCGAGCGTGGTAGTGCAGGCCGGCCAGCCGCCGATCGTCAACGGCATGAAAGAAGAGCGCATGCGCGTCGGCTGCGGCTCCGCGACGATCGGCATGTTCGCAAAGCAGTGGCTCGGCAAGGTCGACGAGGTCGTCGTGGTCGATGACCACATCACCGGCGTGCTCAGCGAGCACCAGGCCGGCAAGCTGCTCGATATCGCCGACACCGGCATCAAGATGAAGGGGCGTCGCTCGACGCCCGGCCGCTATTTCCAGGTCGCCGATCCCGGCACGGGTTGGGGCGGCACCAATATCTCCGACCCGCTCGCGATCCTCGGGCCGTTCGATGCCAAGGAAGCCAAGGCCGGTCTCTCGATGCTGATGGTCTCCACGACC
The DNA here is from genome assembly GCF_054056815.1 of Bradyrhizobium sp. LB13.1. Classification (NCBI taxonomy): domain Bacteria; kingdom Pseudomonadati; phylum Pseudomonadota; class Alphaproteobacteria; order Hyphomicrobiales; family Nitrobacteraceae; genus Bradyrhizobium; species Bradyrhizobium sp. LB13.1. Next base: position 3,578,693 of record NZ_JBSRYQ010000001.1, read on the forward strand.
GGCGAGCATTCGTCTTATTACGTGCTCGACGAGGCCCTGAAGCCGGTCGAGACCGAGATGCCTGATGACCTCAAGTTTTCGGTCGAGCGCATCCAGGAGAATTGCGAGCCGGCGTTATGCACGGTGCTGTTTATGGCGGGCGCCGGCGGCTCGCTGCGGGCGGGCGTCACCGATAATCCGGTGCGGCTGACGCGTTCGGTGAAGGACGCGCTGACGCGCGTCACCAGTGGCGGCGCGCCTGTTTATGTCTGGCCCGGAGGCGGCATCACCTACATGGTCGACGTGGCGCAGATGCCGGCGGGGGCATTCGGCTACGTGCCCACACCCGCGCTGGTCGCGCCGATCGAATTCACGATGAAGCTGTCCGATTATGCCGCGCTCGGCGGGCACATGGATTATGTCAAGCCGCTCTCCGAAGTGCAGGGCGGCGACGATGTCCGCCAATTGCCCTGGCAGAACCCGATTCCGGGGCCTCGCGTATGACAAGGCTCCCGCAAATCGCGTTGCTGTCTGATGGCCGGCGGCTGCATTTGCAGGATGGACCGATTGATCTGATCGTCGAGGCAAGGGGAGAGCCGGGCGAAGTGCGTGCAGCCTATGAGGCGGCGGCGCGCCGGTTCACCGGGTTGCTCGACGAGCTCTGCGCGGAACTGCCTGAGCTGCGGGCGGCCGCTGAGCCGAAACGGACATCACTGAAGGGCGTTGTGGCGCGCCGCATGCACGCCGCGGTCGCGCCTTATGCCGTTGATGACTTCATTACGCCAATGGCGGCGGTAGCCGGCAGCGTGGCGGAGGAGGTTCTCGGCGCGATGCTCGGCGCGGCGTCGCTTGATCAAGCTTACGTCAATAATGGCGGCGATATTGCTCTCCATCTCGACAAAGGCGAGCATTTCTCGGTCGGCCTGATGGATCGCCCCGATCGCGACGGCGTGATGCGGGCCATGAGGGTCGAGGCGAATGACCTCGTGCGCGGCATCGCCACCAGCGGTCGCCACGGTCGCAGTTTTTCGCTCGGCATCGCCGATGCGGTGACTGTGTTGGCGGGAACGGCGTCGCAGGCCGATGCGGCGGCGACGTTCATCGCCAACGCGGTTGACCTGCCGGGGCATCCCGCCATCATCCGAAAGCCTGCTAGCGAGCTTCAGCCCGATAGCGATCTCGGCGCGCGTCTCGTCACCCGCGATGTCGGTGAACTGTCGCGGGCTGAAATCGCAACGGCGCTCGAATTTGGCGCAGAATGTGCACGGAAATTGTTCGATCGTGGACTGATCGAGGGTGCCGTATTGCAGCTCTGTGGTGATATGCTTGTCATCGGAACGAAAGATATTGAACGGCAACGATCGCGCCCGCTTGAGCTGGAGAACGCGGTTCATGCCTGAGCAGGGAAGCGACTTGAGGAAACAATCATGAGCGCGATCATCCGCAAGATCGTCACCGTCGTCGAAGAAACGCAGATGGAGATGGGCCGCCAGGTCTCGCCGCCGACGCGGCGTGCGGCGGCGATCGCCGTGATCGAAAATCCCTTTGCCGGAAAGTACGTCGAAGATCTTTCACCGCTGATTGCGATCGGCGAGGAGCTTGGCGAACTGCTGTCGAAGCGTGCGGTGGCAGCGCTCGGCATCGACGGTTCCAAGGCGCAGAGCTACGGCAAGGCCGCGGCCGTCGGCGAGAACGGCGAGCTGGAGCATGCAGCCGCGATCCTTCACCCGAAGATGGGCGCGCCGGTGCGCAAGGTGCTGAGCAAGGGCGCTGCGCTGATCCCGTCGTCGAAGAAGCGCAGCGGTCCCGGCACGACGCTGGACATTCCGCTGGGCCACAAGGATGCAGCCTTCGTGCGCAGTCATTTTGACGGCATGGAAGTTCAGATCAACGACGCGCCGCGCGCCAACGAGATCATGGTCGCGGTCGCCGTCACCGACAGCGGCCGTCCGCTGCCGCGCGTCGGCGGGCTGACGGTTGCGGAGATCAAGGGCGAAGACGGTTTGAAATAGAACATGATCCGGAGAAGCGGGCACAGGTTCTCCGACAAGATCATGCCGACGACGTAGAGAGTTCAAAACTGGAGGTTGGGATGCGAGCAGGAAACACTTTTGTCGGCGCGGCCTTCGCGCTTCTGGCGGGCGGCATGGCTCATTCGGCCCTGGCGCAAGATATCAAGATCGGCGAGATCAACAGTTATTCGTTGCTGCCGGCGTTCACCGAGCCTTATCGCAAGGGTTGGCAGCTCGCGGTCGAAGAGATCAACGCGGCCGGCGGTATCAACGGCAAGAAGCTGGTCGTCATCTCCAAGGATGACGGCGGCAAGCCGGCGGATGCGCAGACCGCGGCCAACGAGTTGGTGTCGAGCGAGGGCGTGGCGATGCTGACAGGTACGTTCCTGTCGAACATCGGTCTCGCAGTCAGCGACTTCGCCAACCAGAAGAAGGTGTTTTTCCTGGCGGCCGAGCCGCTGACGGACGCCGTCACCTGGTCGAAGGGCAACAAATACACTTTCCGACTGCGCCCTTCCAATTACATGCAGGCGGCAATGCTCGTCGAAGCAGCCAGCAAGCTGCCGGCCAAGCGCTGGGCGACGATCGCGCCGAACTATGAATACGGCCAGTCCGCCGTCGCGGTGTTCAAGAAGCTGATGTCGGAGAAGCGGCCTGACATCCAGTGGGTCGACGAGCAGTGGCCGCCGCAGGGCAAGATCGACGCGGGTCCGGTGGTGCAAGCCGTTGCCGCGGCCAATCCCGAGGCGATCCTCAACGTCACCTTCGGCGCCGATCTCGTGAAGCTCGTGCGCGAAGGTAACACCCGCGGCCTGTTCAAGGGACGCGAGGTCGTCTCGTTCCTCACCGGCGAGCCCGAGTATCTCGATCCGCTCAAGGAGGAGACGCCCGAGGGCTGGATCGTCACGGGCTATCCCTGGTACTCGATCAAGACGCCCGAGCACGACGCGTTCCTTAAGGCCTATCAGGCCAAGTACAACGACTATCCGCGCCTCGGCTCGATTGTCGGTTACCAGACCATCAAGTCGGCAGCGGCGATCCTGGCGAAGGCCGGCTCGACCGATCCGGAGAAGCTGATTGCTGCCGCGGAAGGGCTGTCGATGCCGTCGCCGTTTGGCGAGATCACCTTCCGCAAGATCGATCACCAGTCCACGCTGGGTGCCTATGTCGGCAAGACCGCGCTGAAGGACGGCAAGGGCGTGATGGTGGACTCGTCTTACAAGAAGGGCGGAGACTATCTGCCGAGCGACGCCGAAGTCGGGAAGCTGCGTCCGAAGGATTGATGCAAAGAGAGACCGGGCCTCGTGGTTCGAGACGCGCGGCGCTGCCGCGCTCCTCACCATGAGGATCCCGGACCTCATCCTGAGGAGGCGCGTAGCGCCGTCTCGAAGGATGAAGCCCGATATCGCGACTTACGCTTAACCCGGACCGCCGATGGCCTTTTATGTCGTACAGTTTCTAACCGGTCTCGCCAGCGCAGCGTCGCTGTTCCTGGTGGCGTCGGGCCTGTCGATCATCTTTGGCGTGACGCGGATCGTGAATTTCGCGCACGGCGCCTTCTACATGATCGGCGCCTATATCGCATTCACGCTCACCGAGCGCCTGTCGGGGACGTTCGGCTTCTGGGGCGGGATTGTCATGGCAGCGCTTGTCGTGGCGGTGATCGGTGTCATTGTCGAGATGGTGCTGCTCCGGCGCATCTATCACGCACCCGAACTGTTCCAGCTGCTCGCGACCTTCGGCCTGACCTTGATGGTCGAGGACCTCGTCGTGCTGATCTGGGGTCCCGATGATCTCGTCGGCCGCCGCGCGCCCGGCTTCAGGGGGGCGATTGATTTCTTCGGCCAGCACATCCCGAGCTATGATTTGTTCCTGATCGTGCTCAGCCCGGTGGTGCTCGGCGTTCTCTGGCTTTTGTTCCAGCGCACACGCTGGGGCGTGCTGGTACGCGCGGCGACGCAGGACCGCGACATGGTCGCAGCGCTCGGCGTCAATCAGAAATGGCTGTTCACGAGCGTGTTTGCAGTCGGCGTTTTCCTCGCTGCGGTGGGTGGTGCGCTCCAGATCCCGCGCGATGCCGTGCATCACGCGATGGATTTGCGCATCATCGTCGAGGTCTTCGTCGTGGTCGTGATCGGCGGTCTCGGCAGCATCATCGGCGCCTTCGTCGCGGCGGTGCTGGTGTCGGAACTCAACGCCTTCGGCATCCTGATCTTTCCAAAAATCTCCATCATTCTGGTCTTCCTGGTGATGGCGGCGGTGCTGATCGTGCGGCCTTGGGGCCTGTTTGGCAAACCGGAGGCCCCCGCGCGCAAGACGCCGGGTCTCACCGTCAATCCCTGGCGGCCGCTGACGTCGAATGAGCGGCTGGCCGCGCTCGCAGCGCTCATCGTGGCGGCAACGCTGCCGTTGTTCGCTGGCAACTACGCGCTCACCGTCGGCTCCGAGATCGCGATCTTCGTGATCTTCGCCGTCAGCCTGCATTTCCTGATGTCGGTCGGCGGGCTCGCGTCCTTTGGCCACGCCGCCTATTTCGGCCTCGGAGCCTACGGCGTCGCCTTCCTCGCCAAGATGGCGGGGCTGCCGATGATCGTGTGCTTGTTGCTCGGGCCACTGCTGGGCTGCATGGGCGCCGCCGTGTTCGGCTTCTTCGCGGTGCAGCTGTCCGGCGTCTATTTCGCGATGCTCACGCTCGCCTTCGCACAGATCGTGTGGTCGATCGCATTCCAGTGGGTGAGCGTAACAGGCGGCGACAACGGCATTCTGGGCGTCTGGCCGGAAAAATGGGCGGCCAGCCCATCGAACTTCTATTGGTTGTCGCTCGGCGTTGCAGCGCTCGTGACGATCGCGCTACGGGCCATGGTGTTCTCGCCGTTCGGCTACGCCCTCAGAGCGACACGCGATTCGGCGCTGCGCAGCGAGGCCGTCGGCATCAACGTCAAGCGGATGCAGTGGACGGCGTTCGTGATCGCGGGCGCAACTGCCGGAATCGGCGGCGCGTTGTTCGCCTACCTGAAGGGCAGTGTCTTCCCGGACAATCTCGGCATCTCGCTCTCGGTCGATGCGCTGGTCATGGTGCTGCTGGGCGGCGTCGAGACGGTGTCGGGGGGCGTGATCGGCGCCATCGTCTACAAGGCTTTGAACATCTGGCTGATCAGCCAGACCGACCTGTCAAAACTCGTGCTCGGCGGCTTCATCGTTCTGATCGTCGTCGTCTTCCCCAAGGGCATCGTCGGCATGCTGGAGATGCTGGCGCAGCGCCGCGGGAAGACATCGCCACCGGGATCACCCTTGCTGGCCAAGCCGATCGAGTCCGCCGAATGAGTGTCGCCCCCCCACTTCTCGCGGTCGAAGGTCTCACCAAATCCTATGGCGGCGTCCACGCCGTGCGCGGCGTCTCGTTCTCGCTGCGCGCCGGCGAAATTTTGGCGCTGATCGGACCGAACGGCGCCGGCAAGAGCACCTGTTTCGACATGCTCAACGGCCAGAACAGGCCTGATACTGGTCACGTACGCCTGCTTGGCGAGGACACCACCGGCAGGAAGCCGCGCGAGATCTGGCGGATGGGCGTCGGCCGTACCTTCCAGATCACCGCGACCTTCGCGACCATGACGGTGCGCGAGAACGTGCAGGTCGCACTGATCTCGCACGGAAAGCAATTGTTCAATCTCTGGGGATCGGCCCCGGGCTACGATCGCGGCGAAGCCGGCCGCCTGCTCGAGCTGGTCGGCATGGGCGGTTACGCGGATCGTCCCTGTGGCGAGCTGGCCTATGGCGATCTCAAGCGGCTCGAGCTGGCGGTCGCCCTGGCCAACCAGCCGAAGCTGCTGCTGATGGACGAGCCGACCGCCGGCATGGCGCCGCGCGAGCGCGTCGATCTGATGCGGCTGACCGCGCAGATCGCGCGGGAGAAAGCAATCGGCGTGCTCTTCACCGAACACGACATGGACGTGGTGTTCGAGCACGCCGACCGCATCATCGTGCTCAATCGCGGCACGCTGATCGCCGAGGGCTCACCGGCCGAGGTCCGCGGCAATCCGCAGGTGCAGGCGGTCTATCTCGGCGAGGGTCTGCTTTACGATGCCGGGCATCGCGAGGGAGCATCGGCATGAAGCTCACGGTGCAGGACCTCAACAGTCATTACGGCCCGGCCCATATCCTGTTCGACATCGGCTTCGAGGTCGGCGAGGGCGAGGTGGTGGCGCTGCTCGGGCGCAACGGGGCCGGCAAGTCGACGACGTTCCGCTCGGTCGTCGGCCTCGTCGCGCAACGTAGCGGACGCATCATGTTCGAAGGCAGAGATGTCTCTGCACGTCCTACGCATGAGATCGTGCGGGATGGGCTTGGCTACGTTCCCGAGGAGCGGCGCATCTTCACTGATTTGACGGTGGAAGAGAATCTCGAAGTCGGCCGCCAGCCCAAGCGTCCGAACGCGCCGCACTGGACCCGCGACAAGTTGTTTTCGCTGTTCCCAAATCTGGGCGAGATGAAAAATCGCCCGGGCGGCCGCATGAGCGGCGGCGAGCAGCAGATGCTCACCATCGCACGCACGCTGATGGGCAATCCGTCGCTGGTGCTGCTCGACGAGCCCTCGGAGGGCCTGTCGCCGAAGATCGTGGAGCAGATGGTCGAGGCCATCCTGACCATGAAGAAGGAGGGCGTCAGCATCGTCGTCTCCGAGCAGAATCTGCATTTCGCGCGGTTGATCTCCGATCGCGCCTATATCATTGAGCGCGGCCGCATCTGTTTCGGCGGCACCATGGCCAAGCTCGACGCGCGTCCGGACATCCGCGACGCGCATTTGTCGTTGTGAGGGGCAAGGGGAGCTGATGGCGAGAAGTGTCGCGGTGAAGAAGGGCGTCAAACCGGCAAAGCCCTCTTACGTGCTCGACGAGCAGGTCGGCTTCATTCTGCGCCAGGTCTGGCAGCGGCACAGCGCGATCTTCTCTCGCGAGATCGGCACCAATATCACGCCGACTCAATGGGCTGCGCTGTCGAAGCTCGTAGAGACCGGACCATGTTCGCAGAACCAGCTCGGACGGCTGACGGCCATGGACGTCGCGACCATCAAGGGCGTGATCGATCGTTTGACGGCGCGCGGATTGACCGAGACGAGCCAGGATCCTGAAGACGGGCGGCGGCTGCTGGTCAGCCTGACGCGCGCCGGGCAGCAACTTGCGGAGAAAGTAGCGCCGAGCGCGCTCGCGATCACGCGGGAGACGCTGGCGCGCCGCTCGACGCTAAGGAGCGCGAGATGCTGATGTCGCTGTTGAACAGGCTGCGGTGAATTCGGTCTCGTGGGCAAAGGCGCGCTTGCGTCGTGCCCACCACATCTGCAGATTTCAAGCGTTTAATGGTGGGTACGCTCCGCGTTGCCGCCTACGGCACTAACGCGCCATAAAGCAACCAACGGCATCGCCGTAGACATTGATATCGATCAGCGAACCATTCTTGCGTAGGAGGAGAAAGTATTCGTCGAGCTTGGAGCTGTATGCCAAGCAATAGTTGCGTCAGTCGTCGGCGACGATGACGCAGCGGTCGTTGCCGACGGTGGTCCAATAGGGATTAACCAATGCGGATCTGACGAAGCTGGTCGGCAATCCACTTAGGGCTCTTTGGATTGCCGATCTCTACGCCCGAGTAGGGGTAGACGTAATTGTTGATTTCGTCAAATACGCTTTGACGCAATTTCCCGAGGTCGATCGACATTACTTCCCGACCACCTCCGGCACTTTCCCCGCCGGCGGGGTGTTGCGGCTGCGCTGGGTGCGCACGATGCCGTCGATGATGGTCATGCCGATGCCGGGGAGGTCGCCGAGCTGGATGCTGTCCAGAATGTTCTTGCCGGCCGAGTGCTGCGCCTTGTCCATGATCACGAAGTCGGCGGAACGGCCCACTTCGATGAGGCCGCAATCGAGCTCGCGCATCCGCGCGGTGTTGCCGGTGGCGAGACAAAAGGCGAGCTCGGCCGGCAAATCGCCGAGCGAGGACAGCATCGAGACCATGCGCAGAATGCCAAGCGGCTGCACGCCGGAGCCGGCCGGCGCGTCGGTGCCGAGGATGACGCGGTGCAAATCGTTCATCTCGCGCGCAATGCGCAGCGTGAACAGCGCCGAGCGCTCGTTGCCGTTGTGCACCAGTTCGAGGCCGCGCTTGCAGCCCTCGCAGATGCAACGGATCTGGTCGTCGGGAAGGGCCGTGTGACCGCCATTGATATGGCCGACCACGTCGGTGTCGGCCTCCAGCACCACGTCCTTGTCAATCAGGCCGGAGCCGGGGATCGAGGGGCCGCCGGTGTGGATCGTGCTCTGGATGCCGTATTTGCGGGCCCAGCCGACCATTTTTCGCGCGGTAGGGCCGTCCTTGACGCCGCCCAGGCCCACTTCGCCGAGCAGCTTGACGCCGGCTGCGGCCAACTCCCTGAAGTCCTCCTCGACCATCTCGCATTCGATCACGGGCGCGCCGGCATGAACCTTCACGCCGCCTGGCCGCAGATTCCAGAATGCGCGCTGGGCGAAGATTGCCATCGCCTTCAGGCCGACGACGTCGCGCGGCCGGCCGGGCATATGCACTTCGCCGGCGGAAATCATCGTGGTGACGCCGCCATGCAAATTGCTGTCGATCCAGCCGATCTGGTTCTGGCGAGGCGTCCAGTCGCCTGCAACCGGGTGGACATGGCTGTCGATCAGTCCCGGCGCCACCGTGGTGCCGTTGGCCTCGACGATGGTGGTGGCGCCTTCGGTGTTGAGGTCTTTGAAGCGGCCGATCGCGGTGATCCTGCCGTTCTCGGCGACGATGGTGTCGCCGTCCAGGATCGGCTTTTCCAGCGCGCCGGACAGGATCAGGCCGATATTTCGGATCACGAGCTTCGAGGGTCCGGTGGCCTGGGGTGCGTCATGCGCCATGGAATGGGTCCTTATCCTTAACTGCAACGCTCCCGATCTTGGGCAGCCTTGACCGTGGGATCAAGCCGGATTATTCATTAGTATACAAATGATCGTGTACAAACGACGCATAGCTGACCGCCTCGGAACCGCACGGAAGCGCCACGGAAGGGTGAGATGAGCAATTTCAATCAGGAAAGCGTTTTGAACGTCCACCACTGGACCGACACGCTGTTCTCTTTCAAGACCACGCGCAGCCCGACCTTTCGCTTTCGCAACGGCGAGTTCACCATGATCGGGCTCAAGGTCGGCGAGAAGCCGCTGCTGCGGGCCTACAGCGTCGCCAGCGCCAATTACGAGGACACGCTGGAGTTCTTCTCGATCAAGGTGGCGGACGGCCCGCTCACCTCGCGGCTTCAGCATTTGAAGGAAGGCGACGAGATCATCGTCAGCCGCAAGGCCACCGGCACGCTCGTGATCGACAATCTGGAGGAGGGACGAAACCTCTATTTGATCGGCACCGGCACGGGGCTTGCGCCGTTCCTGAGCGTGATCAAGGATCCCGAGACCTACGAGCGATTCGAGAAAGTCGTGCTGCTGCACGGCTGCCGGCACGTGAAGGAGCTCGCCTATGGCGAGATGATCACCAAGACGCTGCCGAACGACGATCTGATCGGCGAGTACATCCGCGCTCAGCTGATTTACTACCCGACCGTGACCCGCGATCCTTTCCGCAACCGCGGCCGCATCACCGACCTCATCACGTCAGGCAAGCTGTTTGCCGATATTGGCCTGCCGGCACTGGAAGCCGCCCACGACCGCGTCATGATCTGCGGCAGCCCGGCGCTGGTGGCGGATACCCGCGTGCTCCTTGGCGAGCGGGGCCTTGTTGAGGGCAATCACGGCGAGCCGGCCCAATTTGTGGTCGAAAAGGCCTTCGCCGAGCGCTAGGCCCGGGATTGTCTCGCAATAAGACCGTAGTTCCGCCGCCGGGAGCCCGTTGCGGCGCCGATTCGGCACGCGATACACTGTGGGAACGAATCAGCGGAGTTCCCACATGGTTGCGGACAGCGACAGCAACATTGCCTGGCACCGGGTTCAATTGAAGAAGAATCGCGCCGAGCTGAAGGCGCTCGAGACCGCGCGCTTCACGATGGGCGAGATCGCAGCCTCGAAGCGGAGCGGCCAGACTCAGAAGGCGATCGGGGAACTCAAGCACAAGATCGCACAGTCTGAGCGCGCGGTCGCCGATCACGACAAGCGCACGCGCCGTCCGCTCACCACCGACCTGCAAAGCCTCAGCAACGGCAGCTGGAGCAATTGGGACGCCTACTCCAATCAGCGGCAGCGCAAGGCTGGGCCGCGCTCGCCGGGGCGAGGGTAGTCTCGTTTCTCGACGCCTGCACCGAAGCCGAAGCGGAGGTTCCGTGCCCTTGCGCCGGCTGCGTCGTGCACCATCTCGGTGAGAATCAACCGCTCCGGTGATCACATGGCACCACGCCTCGACTTCACCAGCGAGGCCTTCTTTCGCGATCCGCCCAGGGCGATCGCAACATTGCGCATTTCCGGTCCTGTGGTCGCAGCGCGATTTCCTTTCGTCGGCGATGTCTGGATCACCACGACCCACGAGGCCACTGCGCAAGCCCTGAAGGACGGCACCAATTTCACGCTGCGCAAGGAGGACGGCGATGTCGCAGGTTTGCGCTGGTGGATGCCGAACTACGTCAGAACCATCGCCAACAACATGCTGACGATGGACGAGCCGGACCACACAAGGCTGCGCAGCATCGTGGACGAGGCCTTCCGCCGCCGCGCGATCGTCGCGATGGAGCCGCGCATCCGCGCCATCGCGGACGGTCTCGCCGACGAGCTGTTCTCGGCAGGAAGTCCGGCCGATCTCGTCCAGCGCTATGCCCGCATCCTGCCGCTCGCGGTGATCTCCGAGTTGCTTGGATTGCCTTTGGCCGATCGCCCCAAATTCATCGCGTGGGCCAACGCAATGTCCTCGCTGACGGGTGTCGTCAGCTTCTTCCGTTTGCTATTCGCGGTCCGCAAGATGCGAGGCTATCTCGAACAGCAGTTGCAGATCGCGCGCGTGGACGGCGGCGAAGGCCTGATCGCAGGGCTGGTACAGGTCGAGCGCGAGGGTGGCCAGATCACGGCCGAAGAAATGGTCTCGATGGTGTTTCTGCTGCTGGCGGCAGGTTCGGAGACCACGACGCACCTCATCAGCGGATCGGTCTATGAACTCCTCAAAAATCCCACTCTGCGCGATTGGCTGGAGGAGGACTGGAGCCGCCTTCCTCTCGCCGTCGAGGAGTTCTTGCGCTTCGTCTCACCGGTACAGTTTTCGAAGCCGCGCTACGTGCGGCGAGACATCGAGCTCGAAGGCGTGCGCCTGAAGAAGGGCGATCGCATCATGGTCATGCTTGCCGCAGCCAACATGGATCCGGCGGAGCACGATCATCCCGAACGGCTCGATCTACAGCGCAAGCCGAACCGCCACATCTCGTTCGGCACCGGAATTCATTTCTGTCTCGGTCACCAACTCGCGCGGATCGAGGTAGCGTGTGCGGTTGAAGCGTTGTTGACGCGCTGGCCGCGGCTCGGCCTCGCAGTCGAGCCGCCGCAAATCCACTGGCGCCGACGACCGGGCATTCGGGCGCTCGACAGACTTCCGGTATTCGACGATGCCGTACCGGCCGCCTCGACGAACGAAGCCGCCTGACGATCCCGGCTCGCTGGGTACAACCAGCCAGTTCCAACATTCGATTTGATCTCAACTTATGTCGTCTCTCGGAACGGCGCGCAGTCGCATCTGTTGTGATCGAAAGCTCAAGAATCCAAGATGGAGGTTCGCAAATGGGTTCCAGCGCCGTTCCCACGTTCGACAAGTCGGCACAAACCACGCATCTCTGGCTCAATGAGATTGGTGAAGAGATAGGGCTCGACGACCAGCAATCATGGCACGTGACGGGTGCCGTGCTGCACGCATTACGCGACCGCCTGCCGATCGAACTCGCCGCGCATCTCGGATCGCAACTGCCGCTGTTCCGGCCATCGGAGCTGCCAAAGCGGGTACGTTCCCTGGACGAATTCCTTCAGATGATCGCTGCGGAACTGACGTTCGGCCGACCGGTCAATACCAAGGACGCGGCGCGTGCGGTTTTCAAGGTTTTGTCGCGGCATTTGAGCCCCGGCCAAGTCGATAAGGTCAGAGAGGCGTTGCCGGAGGAGGTGCGGACGATTTGGAGCGAGCCCGGTACGCAGGACTCGTCGGGTCGCGTCACAGCGGATACGTCCGGACGGTCGAAGCGTACGTCGCACTAGGCCGGAAAGAAACCTTTCTGCGCGATATCTGCGTTAGCCAGTCAAACCTCCTGAGATCAACTGAGGAGCACAGCCATGCAAGTTCACGAGATCATGACGCCATCCGTGCACATTGCCGATCCCAACATGACCATCCGGGAAGCCGCGCGCTGGATGCGTGCCGACGATGTCGGTGCATTGCCGGTGGGTGAGAACGATCGCCTCGTCGGCGTGGTCACCGATAGAGACATTGTGATGCGTGCCGTCGCCGAGGAGCGATCGCCGGGCAACACCTCGGTTCGAGAGGTGATGTCCGACGGCGTCTGCTACTGCTTCGAGGATGATGACGTAGAAGGTGCCTCGCAAGTGATGGCGACACATCAGGTCCGGCGCCTGCCGGTGCTTAACCGGCAGAAGCGCCTCGTCGGCGTTGTCGCCCTTGCCGACATCAGCAGGGCGGACGATGAGTGCGCCCAGGACGCGCTGAAGGATATCTCCGCACCTGCGGACGGGGAGTGGCAGTAGGGCGCTCGTTGTACGACGTCACCTGCGAAAGGAACCGATATGACCGGCAAGATGCCACCCGTCCCACACACGAACCAGAGCCCGAAGGGAACCGGCGATTCCAAGCGGACGTCCGCGGACCGGAAGCCGCGTGGCCAGCAACGCGCGCAGGATCCCGATCAGCAGGGACAACAGGGCAACATCAAGCAGAACACGACAAATCAAGGCTACCAGCAAGATCGTTGAGGAGGCGACAACCGCGATGTCGACATCCACCAAGACACCGAACAGCATCCGTCAGGGCGGACCCGGCGCATCGCATGAGAACGCGAAGACACCGCTTGAGGTGAAGAAGTCGCCCGCGGACGATTCACAGCGAAACCACAGCCGAATTTCGGGTGGCGGGGGCGAACACGACTCCCATCATACGCACGATACGGCCGGCAAGAGCGGAGGAAGGTAATCATGAGCAGCAAGCAGCCAAAGCTTTACACGCCCACCGGCAAGGATATTCGCGACAATCCGCTGATCGGTGGATCGAAAGGGGCCACCATGGCGGGCGCGTCGCCCGACGACATCGAGGATGCTCTCGGTGAGAATACGGTCGAAGGCGACGTCGAAAACGACGTGAATGTCGCCGGGGGTATTGACAAGGACGTCGCGCGCAGCGGTTCGCCTCGAAGAGGCCGGTGAACCACCGGGAGACTGACATGCAAGGCAAAAAGACCCACGAGCAGCAGGTGCGTATCCTCGAGCGCAAACCCGATGTGCCTGATGGCCGAGAACTGGATCAGGCCTTGGGCCGCAATGTCGAGGACACCGCCGTTCGTCGCGCGAAGCCCGAGGCGCGACACAGTGAATTTCCGGTGAGCCGCGGCGGTCTCAACCAGGAGAGCGACCACAACAAGCACAACCACGCTGGCCAGAGCGGCCACAAGCCGCCGAAACCATCGCCGGCGCAACAGAAGCACTGAACTTTCAGGGGGCGCTCACTGCAAGAGGAGAGATCGATGCCAGGTGGGCACGGCAGCAAGGCGCATTTCAGATCGGGCATGCACGGCAAGGGTGACGGCACCGGAGCCATGGCCGACATTCCCAAGGACAAGATCGGCGACAACATGGTCCTGTCCAACCGCGATAAGGCCCAGCATTCCGACATTCGCGGTATGGATGGCAAGTCAATCCAGACTGAGCAGTATCAGGATCATGCCGCCAACCGGCTCGACCAGGAGCCGGAGGTCGACGAGACCTGAGAGGGGCGTTCCTCCCCGCTAAACTTGCGGACCGGTTTTTCAACCGGTCCGTTTTTTTGTCGATGCCAGGTCGCGTTCCCAGCCGAACACGGAACGGCCGTCGAGATCGGGCGAGGCCGCACGCTCTCCGGCGATATAGGCTTCGACGGATGGCCCGCTTGCGGTGCGCTCCAGCCGCCGCGCTTGGTCGTCGAGGCGCTTGATCGCCTGCATCTCTTCCTCGCGTCCGAGCTTTGCGTTCTGGATCGCACCTTTCAGCACGCGAATGGTCTCGTCGTAGACCTTGATCGGGACAGGGTAGGGATGCCGGTCCTTGCCGCCATGGGCGAGCGAGAAGCGCGCAGGGTCGTTGAAGCGATAAGGCGCGCCGTGCACCACCTCGGCCACCATCGCCAGCGAGCGCACGGTACGCGCACCGACGCCGGGCGTCAGCAGCAGCTCCGGAAAATCGACCGGGCCGCGCTCGGCGGCGGCTGCGAGTGTGCCGTGCAGGCGGCGCGCGAACACGTCCTTCGGCCGTACGTCGTGGTGGGCTGGCATGATCAGGTGCGGCAGCATCGCCTGTGCGGGCTCGGACCCAGTCCCGGTGAGTCGCTCGAATTCGCAGACGATGCGATCCGGGCCGAGATCGCTCAGGAGTTCGAGCTGCGCAGTGCGCGAGACATCGGCGCGATGGTCAGTGAGATTAACGATCTCGCCTTGCAGCGGCCCGTCGATCGCGCTGTGCGGCGTGTCGACAAAGCTCTTCAACGCCTCGGAATGCCAGTGATAGCGGCGGGCCTGCCGCTTGTCGCCGTTCATGCCCTGCTGCACCACGGTCCATTTGGCGTCAGTGGTGACGAAGAAGCCGTGCAGATAAAGGTCGAATCCGTCCTGGACCGCGGCGCTGTCAACCTTCGCCACGAGGCGACTGGCACGCGTGAGTTTCGCGCCGTCGAAGCCGACGCGGTCGCCGAGCTGCAACAGCTCGTCCGGCGTCTTGCGCGAATGCTGGCCGCGACCGCCGCAGATATAGATGCCGAGCTCGTCCTGAAGCGGTCCGAGCCCGCGCTTCAACGCGCCGATCACCGAGGTCGTGATGCCCGAGGAGTGCCAGTCCATTCCCATCACGGCGCCGAACGACTGGAACCAGAACGGATGCGAGAGCCGCTGGAGGAATGCGTCACGGCCATAATGATGCACGATCGCCTGAGTCACGATCGCGCCCAGTGAGGCCATGCGGCTCGCAAGCCACGGCGGAACCCGTCCGTTGTGAAGAGGAAGATCAGCGCTGCCGGTAACGTCGAGTCATGATTGCCTAGAAATAGCGCAGTTCGGTGACGATTGCACCTAACCCGACTTCGCGCGCGAACACGCGCTAAGGGGATGTTGCATTGCATTGAGCTATTGGCGCGTGGCCTTCGTGGCGCCGCGCAAGCCTGCCTGTTGCTGGATCGTGTCGAGCGCGCCGGACGACTGCTCGTCCGTCACGAAGCGGTTGAGCAGAGGCAGCGCCTCCTCGCGTCCTTTGGGGATCGCGATGGCCATATGCTCGGCGCCCCAATTGCCGTCGAGGATTTTCGCGCCCGGCATCTGGTCGGACAACTCGAACAGCGTCGGCTTGTTGGTGGCGTAGAGATCGATCTCGCCGCGGCCGAACATGGCGATGGCAACCTTGACGCTTTCAGCGGCAACGATGGTCGCGTTCTTGAATTTCGCCGGCAGCGTGCGCTCGGAGGTCGAGCCTTTGGTGACGCCGATCTTCACGCCTGTCTTGTCGATATCCTCGATCGTGCCGATCGGGCGAGTTCGCCGGCACCAAGAAACCGAGCTCGATCGCCAGCACGGGCTGGCTGAAGCTGACCTCGTTGGCGCGGGCCGGCGTGGCATTGGTCACGGTGAAGTCGACCTGGCCGTCATGGATCGCGGTGACGATGTCGGCAACGCGCTGGAACCTGACATAGTCGATAGGAACGCCGAGCCGTTTTGCCAGCTTGCCGCCGAGATCGTAGGCGAGGCCGTGCGACGTGCCGGCCGCGTCTGTTACCATCGAGGTCGGGCTGCCTGGATAGATGCCGACGCGCAACGTTCCGGTTGGCGCCAGTAGTTTTGCTTCACCGTCGGCGTGCGCAGGCGCGCCGAGCAGGCTGATGATAGTAACCGCGAGCAAGGCTGAGCGGGCAAGGTGTCCGGACGAGGTCCTCATGTGATGAGCCCGCCTCACTGCGCGCGAATGTCGGCGGCCTTCAGCACCGGCTCCCATTTGGTTGCCTCGGCGTGCATGTAGGCGTCGAAATCCTTGGACGAGGAGCCGACCGGGGCAGCGCCGATCTTGCCGAGCGTCGACAGCACGTTCGCATCCTGCAGCGCCGCCTTCAGATCGGTATCGAGCTTCGCCACGATCTCCGGCGGCATTTTTGCCGGGCCAAGAACGCCCCACCAGACCGAGACATCGTAACCGGATACGCCGGACTC
Organism: Bradyrhizobium sp. LB13.1; assembly: GCF_054056815.1. NCBI lineage: Bacteria > Pseudomonadati > Pseudomonadota > Alphaproteobacteria > Hyphomicrobiales > Nitrobacteraceae > Bradyrhizobium > Bradyrhizobium sp. LB13.1. The sequence continues at coordinate 3,595,088 of NZ_JBSRYQ010000001.1, forward strand.
GGCGACAGTCGGAACATTGGGGAGCGCCTTGGAGCGTTCCGCCGAGGTCACCGCGAGCGCGCGCACCGGGCCGCCTTCGAGCTGGGCGATGGCTTCCGCAAGCGGATTGATACTGAGCGGGATGTCGCCGGCGATCACTGCGGTCAGCGCGGGCGCGCCGCCCTTGTAGGGGATCGCAACGATCTTGGTGCCGGACATGTGTTTCAACAGCTCACCGGCGAGATGCGCCGAGGTGCCGTTGCCGGACATGCCGTAGGAGAGCTTGTCCGGCTCCTTCTTCGCTGCAGCGAGGAGATCACCGAGCGTCTTGTAGGGGCTGTCCTTGGCGACGACGATCGCGAGCGGCGAGGAGGCGACCTCGGTGATCGCGGTGAAGTCCTTGAACGTGTCGTAAGGCACGCTCGGATAGATGAACTGGTTGAGCGGATGGCCACTCGCGACCAGGATCAGCGTGTAGCCGTCAGGCGCGGCCTGCGTCAGTGCCTGCGAGGCGACGATGCCGCCGGCGCCGGGGCGATTGTCGACCACAGGCTGTTGGCCCCAGGTCTTCGCCAGCGCCTGGCTCAGCGTGCGCGCGAGCACGTCGACCGCGCCGCCGGCCGCGTAAGGGACGAGGATGTGAACCGGCTTGCTCGGATAATTGTCAGCCGGCTGCGCGGCGCCGCCCGCCAGCAGCAGACCGGCACCCAGCATCAAGCCGCCGATCTTCTTGTTCAAACCCAGCATTTTCCAGCACTCCATTGCGGGCCTTCGCGCGCTGACCGTCGCTCTTTCGAGCCGTCCGGACGCCGCCCATGGTTCTTGTTGACGAGACCTGATCTTTTGTACGATAGTACAAATCACATGGTACGCAAGCCCACCAGCAAGGAAACGGCCCGGAAGCCGAACATGCGCGAGGCGATCCTCGCCGCGGCCGAGGAGCTGTTCGCCACCAACGGCTTCAATGCCGTATCGGTGCGCGATATCGCACAGGCCGCCGGCGCCAATCCCGGCAGCGTCACCTATCATTTCAAGACCAAGGACGGCCTGCTGCTGGAGATCTACCGGCGCCATTGCGGGCCGATGAATTTGCGTCGTTCCGAGCTGCTCGCAGCCGCCAGGCGCGTGCGCGATCTCCAGGATCGGCTGGAAGCGGTGGTGCGGGCCTATGTCGCGCCGGCCTTCACCTCGGGCAGCGATCTCGCCGGGGGCGGGGCGCGGTTCACGCGGCTTCGCGCGGTGATGTCTGCGGAGGGCAACGAGGTCACGCGCAAAATCATCGCGCAGACTTTCGACGACACCAGCCACGCCTTCATCGATGCGATCCACGACAGCCTGCCGCACGTTCCGCGCACCGACATCGTCTGGCGCAGTCACTTCCTGCTCGGCGCGCTCTATTACTCGCTGGTGACGCCGGATCGCGTCTCGCGCCTGTCGCGCGGCGAGGCCGACGGCAACGATGCCGCCAGCGCCATCGAGCAATTGGTGCAGGCCACGGTGGCCGCGTTCCAGGCGCCGGCGCTCGATCAGGCCGCGCCGGCACGGCGACGACCGGTCGTCAGCAGCAAGACTTGAAGACGCGGTCTCGTTCGGCGGTTTATCTGATGGCAATGATGTACACGCCGACCATTCCGCCGCCCGACCCGAACACGCGCACGCCGAAGTTCAAGCTGCCGAAGCTGTCCTGCGACGCGCATTGCCACATCTTCGGACCCGGCGCGAAATACCCTTACGCGCCGGACCGCTCCTACACGCCGCCGGATGCGCCGCTCGAGGATTTCCGCGCGCTGCATGCCAAGCTCGGCGTTGAGCGTGCCGTCATCGTCAATGCCAGTGTGCACGGCACCGACAACGCGGTGGCGCTCGATGCCATCGCGCAGAGTAACGGCGCCTATCGCGCGGTTGCCAATATCGACGACACCATCACCGAGCGCGGGCTTCACGTGCTGCACGAGGGCGGCTTCCGCGGCTGCCGCTTCAATTTCGTCCGCCATCTCGGCGGCGTTCCCGACAAAAGCGTGTTCAATCGGGTGGTCGCGATGGTCACGCCGCTCGGCTGGCACATCGACCTGCATTTCGACGCGATCGACCTGCCCGAATATGCCGACATGCTGGCGAAGCTGCCGCTCAGCTACACCATCGACCATATGGGACGGGTGAAGGCATCGGAAGGGCTCGATCAGCTGCCGTTCAAGATCCTGATCGAGCTGATGCAGCGCGACGAGAAGTGCTGGGTCAAGATCTGCGGCTCGGAGCGGGTGTCCTCCAGCGGTCCGCCGTTCACCGACGCCGTGCCGTTCGCGCGAAAGATCGTCGAGACCGCGCCCGACCGTGTCATCTGGGGCACCGATTGGCCGCATCCCAATGTCAAGGCGATGCCGAATGACGGGGATCTCGTCGATTTGATCCCGCTGTTCGCGCCGGAGCCGGAGTATCAGCAGAAGATCCTCGTCGACAATCCGGCGCGCCTGTTCGAGTTCGACCAATGACGGCGCTAGCGATCGACAAGCCGCGCGGCCGCGCCTGGTGGAAGGAGCTCTGGATCCAGGTGCTCATCGCCATGGCGGCCGGCGTTGCGCTTGGGATCGTCAATCCCGAGGCGGGCGCCAAGATGCAGCCGCTTGGGGACGCCTTCATCAAGGCGATCCGCATGCTGATCGCGCCGATCATCTTCTGCACCGTCGTCCATGGCATCGCGCATATGGCCGACATGGCCCGTGTCGGGCGCGTCGCCGTCAAGGCGATCGTCTATTTCGAGGTCATGACCACGATCGCGCTGATCATCGGCCTCGTGGCGGTCAACCTGCTCAAGCCCGGCGTCGGCATGAACATCGATCCCGCCAGCATCAATGCCAGCGCGATCGAGCCCTATGTCAAGCAGACCGCCGTGATCGGCTTCGTGCCGTTCCTGATCAACATCGTGCCGGCGACCTTCATCGGCGCCTTTGCCGAGGGCAACATCCTCCAGGTTCTGTTCATCTCGGTGCTATCAGGCTTTGCGCTGGTGCAGCTCGGCGAGCGGGCCGCGGCGCTGGTCAATCTGATCGACATCGCTGCCAGGATGGTGTTCGCCGTCGTCGGTTTCGTAATGTGGGCGGCCCCGATCGGCGCGTTCGGCGCAATTGCCTTTACGGTCGGCAAGTTCGGCGTCGGCTCGCTGGCATCGCTCGGCAAGCTGCTGGGCGGCTTTTATCTCACCTGCGTGATCTTCATCATCGTGGCGCTCGGCCCCGTTGCGCGTCTCTGCGGCTTCTCGCTCCTCAAGCTGATCCGCTACATCTGGGAAGAGTTGCTGATCTGCATCGCCACGACATCGTCCGAGACGGTGCTGCCGCGGATGCTGACCAAGCTGGAGAAGGCCGGCTGCGAGAAGAGCGTGGTCGGGCTCGTGATCCCTACCGGCTATTCCTTCAATCTCGACGGCACCTGCCTCTATCTCGCCGCCGCCTCGGTGTTCCTGGCGCAGGCGACCAACACACCGCTCGGGCTCGCCGGGCAGATCGAGCTGCTCTTGATCCTGCTCGTGACCTCCAAGGGCGCGGCGGGAATCGCGGGCGCCGCCTTTGTCGTGCTGGCGGCGACCCTGTCGGCTACCGGCAGCATTCCCGTGACGGGTGTCGCGCTGGTGCTCGGCATCCATCGCCTGATGTCGCAGGGGCTGACGCCGACCAATCTGATCGGGAACGCGGTCGCGACCATCGCGATTGCCAAATGGGAAGGCGCGCTCGATGGCGAACGCCTGAAGCGCGTGCTCGACGGCGAGGAACCCGCCGCCGCTGCTTGAACTGATGACGCTTACGAACAAAAGAGGGGAGTTTGTCCCATGAAAACAGGTCTCGTGATCACCGCCCATCCGGGCGATTTCGTCTGGCGCGCCGGTGGCGCCATCGCGCTGCATGCGAAGAAGGGCTTTCGCATGAAGATCGTCTGCATGTCCTTTGGCGAGCGCGGTGAGAGCCAGTTCGCCTGGAAGGAAAAAGGCGCGACGCTGGAGTCGGTCAAGGCGGGCCGCAAGGATGAGGCGGAGCGGGCCGCAAAGCTGCTCGGCGCAGAGATCGAGTTCTTCGATTGCGGCGACTATCCGCTGAAGCTCAACGAAGCGCATTTCGACCGCATGGTCGACATCTACCGCGAACTCAATCCCAGTTTTGTGCTGACGCACGCGCTGGAAGACCCCTATAATTTTGACCATCCGAACGCGGCGCATTTTGCGCAGGAAACCCGCGTGGTCGCGCAGGCCATGGGCCACAAGCCCGGCGCGCAGTACCAATACTCCGCGCCGCCGGTGTTCCTGTTCGAGCCGCACCAGCCGGAGCAGTGCAATTACAAACCGGACCTGCTCCTCAAGATCGACGAGGTCTGGAAGGAGAAGTACGAGGCATTCCAGATCCTCGCTGCGCAAAAACATCTCTGGGGTTATTACGAGCGCGTCGCGCTTAACCGCGGCATCCAGGGCAGCCGCAACACCGGCGTGCCGATGACCTATGGCGAGGCCTATCAGCGCCTGTTCCCGACGGTTGCAGAGGTGCTGGCATGAGGCCGGTCGTCGTTCGCAACATCAAGCGTGCCGATCCCGCCGGCATGGCCGAATACGGCGTTTCGACCGTGCACGAGGCCTATGGCCGCATCGGCCTGATGAAGCCGTACTTGCGGCCGGTCTGGCCGGGCGCTTCGATTGCCGGTCCCGCGGTCACCGTGCTGGCGCAGCCCGGCGACAATTGGATGATCCATGTCGCGGTCGAGCAGTGCAAAAAGGGCGACATCCTCGTCGTCGGCTGCACCACGGACAACACCGACGGCATGTTCGGCGAGCTGCTCGCGACGTCGCTTCAGGCACGCGGCGTGCAGGGGCTGATCATCGATGCCGGTTGCCGCGACGTCAAAGCGCTGCACGAGATGAAGTTTCCGGTGTGGTCGCGCGCGGTTTCGGCCAAGGGGACGGTGAAAGCGACGCTCGGCTCGGTCAACGTCCCCGTAGTCTGCGCCGGCGTCAACGTCGATCCTGGCGACATCATCGTGGCCGATGACGACGGCGTCGTCGCGGTGCCGAAGCGCTATGCGGCCGAGGTCGCCGAGAAGGCGAAGAAGCGCAATGCGGACGAGGGCGGCAAGCGCACGCGGCTCGGCTCGGGCGAACTCGGGCTCGATATGTACAGCATGCGCGAGGCCTTGGCGAAGGCGGGGCTCGTCTATGTCGACAATCCCGAGGACGTCTAAAGCGAAGAGAAGCGGAGTGCGCTGATGGATCGTCTCAAGCTGAAGGCCGTGCTGGGCAGTCATCTCCATGTCCGGTCGGTGAAGAGCGGCGAGCTCCGCTCCGACCGTTTCGATCTCGATTTCATCGATTACACGCCGACCAACACCGCATTCAAGCCGATGGTGCGCGAGCAGGCTTTTGACGTCTGCGAGATGGCAATCGTCACCTATCTGATGGCGAAGGCGCATTGCAAGCCGCTGGTGCTGCTGCCGGCCACCATGCTCGGCCGCTTCCAGCATTCCTACGCGCTCTATAATCCTGCGCATGGAACGCTCGGCCCGTCCGATCTCGAAGGCAAGCGCGTCGGCATCCGCTCGTTCACGACCACGACCGGCGCCTGGATCAGGGGCATCCTCGCCAACGATTGCGGCGTCAATCTCGACAACATCCGCTGGGTGACCTTCGAGGATCCGCACGTCGCCGAATATGTCGACACCACCGAGCGCGCACCGAAGGACAAGAAGATCCTGCAGATGCTGCTCGACGGTGAGCTCGACGCCGTCCTCGGCGAGGCCTCGAATGATCCCAAGCTGAAGACGCTGTTCCCCGATCCGGCCGCGGAAGCCGCCAAATGGTACGCGCGTCGCGGCGTCGTGCCAGTCAACCATCTCGTGGTCGTGACCGAGCAGCTCGCGAAATCGCACCCTGATGTGGTCGCGGGCGTCTATGATCTCCTCAAGCAGAACAAGGAACATATCGGCGCGGCGGCAACACCTGATCTCGTGCCATTCGGGTTCGAGGCGAACAGAAAGCCGCTGCAGCTGATCGTCGACTACGCGTTCCAGCAGTCGCTGATCCCGCGCCGATATGCGGTCGAGGATCTGTTCGACGAGACGACGCGAGGACTGAACTGATGGCGGGTGATCCCAAACGATGGCAGATCGGGCTGGTCGGCTATGGCGAGGTCGGCAGGATTCTGGCCGAGGATCTGCGCCAGCAGGACATCAAGGTCTCAGCCTATGACATCAAGCTCGGGGACGAGCAGGGCGCGACCCTGAAAGCGCATGCGGCGAAATTCGGTGTCGGGCTGGCCGCTTCTCACGCCGAGCTGACCGCGAAATCCGATTTCCTCATCTCTGCCGTCACGGGCGAGTCAGGCCGTGCCCGTGGCGCAAGCCTGCGCCGCCGCGATCAATCAGGGCACCTGGTTTCTCGATTTCAATTCGGCGTCTCCCGGCGCCAAGCAGCGTGCCGCGGCGTTGATCGACGGCGCGAACGGGCGGTATGTCGAGGGTGCCGTGATGACCTCGGTGCCGCCATATCGCATCAAGGTGCCGCTGCTGCTCGGCGGTCCCGGCGCCAGGGAGCTGGAGCCGCTTTTGAACGCGATCGGTTTTGCGGCCAAGGTTGCGAGCGACAAGCTCGGTGTTTCCTCGGCGGTCAAGATGTGCCGCAGCATCATGATCAAGGGCCTGGAGGCCATGGTGATCGAGAGCTTCACCACCGCGCGCGCCTATGGCGTCGAGGATGCGGTGCTGGCTTCCCTGGCGGAAACCTTTCCCACGATCAATTGGGAGAAGCAGGGTGCTTATTTCTTCCAGCGCGCGATCGAGCATGGCCGCCGCCGCGCCGAGGAAGTGCGCGAGGTCGCAGAGACCGTGCGCGAGGCGGGGCTGACGCCGTGGTCCGCGCAGGGCACCGCCGAGCGTCAGGGCTGGGTCGCCGATCTCGCCGACGAAGGGGTGTTCGGACCTAAGGGAACGAAGGAATTCGCCCGCAGCGCCGACTGGCGCACCGAAGCGGACAAAATCCTGGCGAAGATCAATCGCGAGAAATAAAGCGGTTGCTGCTCAGGATTTTGCCGTGCGGCAGCCGGTGAGCTCGTCGCGGGCGCGTTCGATCAGCGCTATCAGGTTCTCGGCCTTGCGGGCCAGCCGATCGGTCGCGACTTCAGTGCGGAATTCTGCGCGGATCGACCGAATGCACTTGTCGGCGATATCGAGCGTGCGGAGCGTGCGCGTCAGGTCATCCTGGGTCCGGACGCCCGCCAGATCGAGGTCCGACAGGACATGCCCGATGCCGTCGAGCCGCTTCACCGCAGCCTCGCTGGGCGTTCTCGCTCGAATGGTGTGAGTGTCGATACTGCTGAATGCGCTGAACATGTCGATGCTTCCCCGTTGAATGCAGACATCAGTGCAGGTCCTGCAATGACCGGCACCGCGGGATTTGCAATGCGCGCAGCTATCGGGAATCAGCAAGAATCTACTATCCGGGAATCTACCGGATTTGGAATTTTGAAACGATCGGCGGTAATATCGAACGGAAGTTGCTGGCGATCAGCCGCGCTTCAATACAGATATGCATTGGGAGCGGATCAGGAACCGGGGCGGAACACAGTGGGCCGCTGCCGCGCAAACGTTTGCCGGCCGTCCTTGAAGCCCATCACGATATCCGGCAACTCCGCGATGGCGAAGCGGCTGTCTTGCGTATCGAGCACGACGAGATCGGCGGGGTTTCCGACCTTGATGCCGTAATCCCTAAGGTTCATCAGCCGCGCCGGCAGCTCGGTCACGAGATCGAGGCAGGTGTCGAAGTCGTTGACCGAGGCATGTGCGACATTGGCGTAGAAATTCGCCATTCGCAGCAGTGAGGCATCGCCGAACGGCGTGAAGGGATTGAGCACGTTGTTGGTCGCGACCGAGCACAGCACGCCTTCGCCGGCGAGCTTGTGGGCGAGTGTCAGCCCGCGCGGCGCGTTGTGGGTCGCTTCGCGCCCCATCAGATAGAGATCGGTTGCCGGCAGCACGGTGACGGCAACGCCGGCTTGCGCCAGTTGCGCGGTGGCGGCCTTCAGCCGCTCCGGTGGCAGTGCGGAGAGTTTCGTCGCGTGGCCGATCGCCACGCGCCCCCCATAGTTGTGCCGCTCGGTCTGCCGGCAGACCTCGTCGAGATGCCACCAGGAGGGATCGAGATCGAAATCGAGATGGAGATCGACGTCGACGTCGAACTCTTCGGCAAGATCGAAGATGCGTGCGAGATGCGCGTTCGGGTCAGTGTCCGTGTAGGGGCAGCCACCGATCACCTCACCGCCGTCGCGGAGCGCCTGGATCAGCAGCCCTTCGCTGCCGGGATCGTTGGTGAGGCCTTCCTGCGGAAACACACAGAGCGACAGGTCGATTGCCCAGGCATAGTCGCGCTTGAGCGACTTGACCGCCTCGAAGCCGCGCAAGCCGATGCGCGGATCGATCTCGACATGGGTTCGCATGCGCGTCGTGCCGTGCACGATGGCGCGTTCCAGCACCCTGGCGCCGCGTGCATAAACGTCCTCGACCGTAAAGTCCTTCTTCATCCCGGCAACGGCGCGGATCGCTTCCGAGACGCTGCCGTGATTATGATCGCAGCGGCCGAGCAGGCACGCCTTGTCGAGATGGATGTGGCTGTCGACGAAGCCGGGCAGGGCGAGGCGCCCGCCGACATTGACCTCGATGGCCTCGCAGGCGAGTGTCGGTTCGATGGCGGTGATGCGGCCGCTCGTGACGCCGATATCCATTGGGCTGGCGGCACCGCGCAACACTGCGTTGCGAAAAATCAGGTCAAAGGCGGATTGCGTGGTCATGACTCTTGCGGAAGGAACTTAGAGCAATCGACCAGGATCGGCGGCTCCAGATTGTCGGCAGTGTAGCGAGGGAAATGTTCAAAATATATGCACGTGTTCCCCGGGAGCGGGGTTAATATTGCGCAAACCCCGGAGAATGAGCCATGTCCGTTGCCGCAAGAGCTGAAGCCGATCCGTTGTCCGATGCCGCGATCGTGGAAGCCTATCTCACCGCATCCATGATCCCCGATCCGGATGCCGCGGCGGCCTACATGGCGCCGGGCACGGTGATCACCTTTACCGGCGGGCGCGAGTTCGATCATCCGCGCGGCCCGACCTCCTTCAACGCCAAGCGCTACCGGTGGGTCAAGAAGAAGATGGACCGGTTCGACGTCTGCCCCGGCGCCGGCGAGACCGTGGTCTATAGCGTCGGCACGCTCTACGGCGAATGGAAAGATGGGACCCCGTTCGAGGGCAACCGCTACGTCGACCGCTTCGTGGTGCGGAACGGCAAGATCACCAAGATGGACGTCTGGAACGACAGCGCCGAGCGCATCCTGATCCAGCGCGGCATCGACGCGTAAGAGCCGTCCCGGCGCTCGAGCCGACCCGATTTGACGGAGACAAACGGCCGCTGGCGGCTGGCGCGTGCCTACGCTATCAACCTTGCGATTGCTGTGCCCGGCATGGACGCGCAAGTTTCTTTAGGAGCCCCCGATGCGTTTACCCACCGTTGTCCTGGCCCTCACATGCCTTGCGACTGCCGCCTCAGCCGAAGACCTCACGGGTACGCTCCAGAAGGTCAAGGAGACCAGGAAGATCACGCTGGGTTATCAGGAGGCTTCGGTCCCGTTCAGCTATCTGGACGGAAACCAGAAGCCGGTCGGCTTCGCCATGGACATCTGCCTGAAGATCGTCGACGCCGTGAAGAAGCAGCTCGGCATGCCCGACATCGCGGTCGACACTCTCGCCGTGACGTCGTCGAACCGGATTCCGCTCATGGTCAACGGCACGCTCGATCTGCATTGCTCGGCGACCACCAACAACGCCGATCGCCAGAAGCAGGTCGCCTTCACCAATACGCACTTCCTCAGCGCGACGCGATTTGCCGCCAAGAAGGCGGCGAAGATCAACACCATTGACGATCTTAAGGGCAAGGCAGTGACGGCAGTGGCCGGCTCGGTCAATTTGACGCAGCTCGCCAAGGTCAACACCGAGCGCAATCTCGGCATCAACGTGATGCCGGCCAAGGACCAGGCCGAGGCCTTCCTGTTGCTGGAAACCGACCGCGCGCAGGCCTACGCGCTCGACGACGTGCAGCTCGCAGTCGCGATCGCGCGCTCGAAGGAGCCACAGCTGTTCATGATCAGTGAGGAGACGTTCTCGAAGCCGGAGCCTTACGGGATCATGCTGCGGCGGGAGGACGCGCCGTTCAAGGCGCTCGCCGACCGCGCGACTGCGGAGCTGTACGCGAGCCAGGAGATCGAGGTCCTCTACAAGAAGTGGCTGCAATCGCCGACGCCGCCGAGCGGCCTCAACTACAACGTCCCGATGTCACCGGCCCTGCGCAACGCCTTCAAGAAGCCGAGCTCCAGTTTTGATCCTGATGTGTATGCGGTGAACTGAGGCGAGGGCGCTAGCTAGCGCGTCCGCGGCGTGTCGAGGAGTTGGCCGGCCAGCGCCACGCCGATTGCCGCGATCGCAGCCATTGCCAACGCCCCCGAGACGAAGAGCCGATGGCCGATCAGCGCGCCGCTAATTAGTGGGGCGCTGATATTGGCGCCTGACATCAGCGACTGATCGAGGCCCATGATCATGCCCTGACGGTTGATCGCCGTGCCGCGCGACAATTCCGCCGTCAGCGTACGATGAGCAGGCCGAGCATGCGCCAGGCGTAACGAATGCCGGCCAGTTCCGTCCGTCGCGGAATCCGGTCCCGTCTGCGCTGTCCTTGTTCGCTTTTGCGTGATCGGCTGAATTTATGGGGCTATATAGTTGCGAACTAATAGTTCGTGTCCTATCTAATTTGCGTGGCTCCTTCGCAGGCTCATATCCACGCCGAAATCGGCCGGCTCGTCACGCGCCTTGGCCGGATCTGGCGGCGCGAGTCGGATCAGGCGTTGTCCGATCACGGCCTGTCCTATGCGACGGCTATCCCGCTGCTGGTGTTGTCGCGCCAGGGCGCGAACGTCCGGCAGGGTGTGCTCGCCGACGAGCTCGGTATCGAGGGGCCATCGCTGGTCCGTCTGATCGACCTGCTCCAGGCCGAGGGTCTGGTTGAACGCCGAGAAGACCCAACCGACCGCCGTGCCAAAACGCTACATCTGACCAAAGCCGGCGATGCCAAGGTCGAGGAGACCAACCGCATTCTGCGGCGCGTTCGAGCCAGCCTCCTCAGGGATGTCGGGCCCGAGGAACTTGCGATAACCTTCGAGACTCTTCAGCGCATCGAGCAGCGGGCCAGTCGCCTGCAGGAAGCCAAGGCACTTCCAAAGACGTTTCCAGAGGCGAAATAGTCATGCGCGCAGACGAGCCGTTCCTAGTCCGCCACGCGGACCTCATTTTCGCGTTGAAGACGTTTGCCGCGTCGATCCTGGCGCTCGTCATCGCGCTGGCGATGGACTTGCCGCGGCCCTACTGGGCGATGGCCACCGTCTACATCACCTCGCAGCCGCTGGCGGGTGCGACCAGCTCGAAGGCATTCTTCCGGGTGATGGGCACGCTGGTCGGCGCGATCATGACGGTGGCGTTGGTGCCGAACCTGATCAATGCGCCCGAGCTTCTGTGCCTTGCGATCGCGCTCTGGGTCGGGCTCTGCCTTTATCTGTCGCTGCTCGACGGCACGCCGCGCAGCTATGTCTTCATGCTGGCCGGCTACACGGTCGCGCTGATCGGCTTTCCCGCTGTGTCCGAGCCCGGCGCCATCTTTGACACGGCGGTATCTCGGGTCGAAGAGATTTCGCTCGGCATCATCTGCGCCAGCCTCGTCTCCACCATCATCTTCCCCCGCAGCGTTGCACCTGCGGTTGCGAGCCGTGTCGATCTCTGGCTGTCTGATGCGCGCCGTCTCAGCCAGACCGTGCTGTTGCGCGAGGGCACCAGCGAATCCCGCCGCCCCAGGCGCCTCAAGCTCGCAACCGACATCGTCGAGATCGACACGCTCTCCACCCACCTTGCCTATGACCGGCTGACCGATCGCAATGCGGTGAGTGGCCTCGGTGAAATCCGCTTGCGCATGCTGATGCTGTTGCCGGTGATCGCCTCGCTCGAGGATCGGCTGGCCGCGTTAGGTGAGGAGGCACTGCGCCGGCAGCCGGAGCTGAAGCGGCTGCTGCAGGATCTGGCGCAATGGATCACGAGCGACCTCAGCGCACGGCAGCCGGCCGAGCGGATCCGCGCCGTCATCGCGGAGCGGCAGGCGGTGCTCGATGACAAGGCGTCCTGGGAGCGGATCATCACCACGAGCCTGCTGTCGCGGCTGCGCGACCTGGTCGACCTATCACGCGACTGCCGTGCGTTGACCGAGGCGATTGCCGAAGGCAGCAATGTTTCAACCCTCGATTTGGCCTTTCATTCCGAGGCCGGCGCCGCGCCCGTGCGTCATCGCGACCGCGGCCTTGCTTTGTGGTCGGCGGCCGGTGCGGCCACGGCCATCCTGATCTGCTGCGCGTTCTGGATCGGGACCGGCTGGCCCGACGGCGCGTCCGCGCCGATGATGGCAGCGGTCGCGTGCTCTTTCTTCGCCGCGCAGGACGAGCCCGCACGCTTCATCCGCAGCTTTGGCCTGTGGTCGCTGGTCGCCATTGTGGTCGTCGCTGTCTATTTGTTCGCGCTGGTGCCCGCGATTTCGCACATCGAGGTGCTCGTCGCCGCGCTCGCGCCGACCTTCTTGCTCTACGGCTTCCTGATTGCGCGGCCGGCGACAGCCGGCACCGGCATGGCGCTCGCGGCCAACACGGCGACGCTGCTGGCGCTGCAATCGACCTACAGCGCGGATTTCGCGTCTTACGCCAATTCGGCGGTCGCCTTCTTCGTCGGCGTGGCCATCGCCGAACTTGTGACGCGCATCGCACGTGGGGTGGGCGCCGAGTGGATCGCCAATCGCCTGGTGCTGTCGAACTGGACGACGCTCGCGGTCGCTGCCGAGCGCCGCGGCAAGCGCGACCGGGCGGAGTTTGCCGGCCTCATGCTGCACCGGCTCGGGTTGTTGGTGCAACGCATCGCTCATCTCTCGGAGAGCGATCGCCGCGATGCCGACAGCCTGGTCCAGCTTCGCATCGGGATCAACATCATCGACCTGCGACGCGCTCGCTATGGCCTCGCGGCATCGACCATTTCCGTCATCGACGACATGCTCGACCAGCTCGCCATCGCCTGCCGCAGATATGGGGGCGATGGAATGCCCGTCGAACTCCTGACCAGCGTCGATCGCGCGCTGGCCCGCGCGGTGAAGGATCCCAACGAAACAGCGCGCGAGGATGCCCTGATCGGCCTCGTGGGCATCCGCCGCGGCCTGTTTCCGGACGCACCGGCCTATCGGCCGCGCGCAGGCGAGAGTGTGGCGGCATGAGATATCAGATCGACATCTATGGCGTGCTCGTGCCGGCGCTGCTGTTGTGGATCATCATCGCCTATGCATTGAGCGCCGTGCTTCGCCGGCTCATGCAGCGCTTCGATCTTTATCGGCTGGTCTGGCACCGCGCGCTGTTCGATTTCGCGATCTTCGTCTGCCTTCTCGGCGTCGTCGTCTATCTCTCGGAGTTGTTGCCATGAAGGGGAATTTTGCCTGGCTCGGTCGCCTCGCACTCACCGCGCTTGCCATCGTCGCGGCGCTCGCTGTCGGCCGTGAGCTCTGGGTCTATTATATGGAGCAGCCGTGGACCCGCGACGGCCGCGTGCGCGCCGATGTGGTGCAGGTCGCGCCCGACGTGTCGGGCTTCGTGACCGAAGTGCTGGTGAATGACAACCAGAAGGTGCATCGCGGCGACGTGTTGTTCCGGATCGACCGTGAACGTTTTGCGCTGGCGTTGCGGCAAGCCGATGCATCGGTGGCCGGTCATCAGGCGACGCTCGACCAGGCCAATGCCGATCTGAAGCGCTACAACGCGCTGACGACCGACGCCGTGTCGCAGCAGAAGCAGGAGCAGGTGCTGGCCACCCAGCTCCAGGCCAAGGCGGCGTTCGATGCGGCCGTCGCCGACCGCGCGGTCGCCCAGCTCAACCTCGATCGCAGCGAAGTCCACGCCTCCGTGAATGGCGTGATCACCAACATGGATTTGCGTCCCGGCGCTTACGTGACGGCCGGGAAAGGCGTGATGGCACTCGTCGACACCGACACGCTGCATGTGGAAGGCTACTTCGAGGAGACAAAACTTGCGCGCATTCGTATCGGCGACAAGGTCCAGGTCCGGCTGATGGGCGAGAAGGTCATGCTGCCAGGCCGTGTCGAGAGCATCGCCGCCGGCATCGAGGACCGCGACCGTGCTGAGGGGGCAAGCCTGCTTGCGAACGTCAACCCGACCTTCAGCTGGGTCCGCCTCGCCCAGCGCGTGCCGGTACGCATCGCGCTGGATCTGGTGCCTGAGAATATGTCGCTGGTCGCGGGACGCTCGGCGACGGTGGAGGTGCTGAACTAGGCGCGATTGCCATTGCTCGATTCAAGCGTTCGAATATTTCTTCAGTTCGAACCGTGCGATCTGATTGCGATGGACCTCGTCGGGGCCGTCGGCGAGGCGCAGCAAGCGCGCGGTCGCATAGGCCTGCGTCAATCCAAAATCGTTCGACGTGCCGCCGCCGCCGTGCGCCTGGATCGCCCAGTCGATGATCTGGCACGCCATGTTGGGCACGGCGACCTTGATCATCGCGATCTCGGCTTTCGCCACCTTGTTGCCGACGACGTCCATCGCATAGGCGGCGTTGAGGGTCAGCAGTCGGGCCTGCTCGATCATGATGCGGGCTTCTGCGATGCGCTCCTGCGTCACCGTCTGCTCGGAAACCGGCTTGCCGAAGGCGACGCGACTGCGCACCCGGCGGCACATCTTTTCCAGCGTGCGTTCGGAGAGCCCGATCAGCCGCATGCAATGGTGGATGCGGCCGGGGCCGAGGCGTCCCTGCGCGATCTCGAAACCGCGGCCCTCGCCGAGCAGCATGTTTTCCTTGGGAACCCGCACATTGGTGAAGACGACCTCGGAGGCACGGTCGGGCACGCCGTAGAAGCCGAACACGGGCAGGGCACGCTTGATCTCGACGCCTGATGTCTCCATCGGCACCAGGATCATGGATTGCTGCTTGTGGCGGTCTGCATTGTCAGGATCGGTCTTGCCCATGAAGATGCAGATCTTGCAGCGCGGGTCGGTCGCGTTGGTCGTGTACCATTTGCGGCCGTTGATGACGTAATGGTCGCCGTCGCGGACGATCGAACTCTCGATGTTGGTCGCATCGGATGAGGCGACCGCAGGCTCGGTCATGGCGAAGCAGGAGCGGATTTCGCCTGCGAGCAGCGGCTTCAGCCAGCGCTCCTTGTCCTTCTCCGTGCCGTAGCGCTCCAGCACCTCCATGTTGCCGGTGTCGGGCGCCGAACAGTTGAACACTTCGGGCGCGAGATGCGAGCGGCCCATGACCTCGCAGAGCGGGGCATATTCGAGATTGGTCAGGCCCGCGCCGTGACTGGACTCCGGCAGGAACAGGTTCCAGAGACCTTCGGCGCGCGCCAGCGGCTTCAGCTCCTCGACAACCGGATAGACCTTCCACGGCCCGAGTTCTTCCGCCTCGCGATAGAAGCGCTCCTCGTTCGGATAGATGTGCCGGTCCATGAAACTTTCGAGCTTGCGCTTGAGCTCGACGACTTTCGGCGACATCGGGTAGAGCATCTTTCGTCTCCTTGATCGATAGACAAGCCGGTTGCGCGATCGCGCGTCGGCTCAGGCGACGCGGTACTCTCTGAATTTCTCGCGCAGCGCCGATTTGAGTACCTTGCCGGTGCCGGTCATCGGGAATTCGTCCATGAACTCGACGGCGTCAGGCATCCACCAGCTCGCGATCTTCGGACGCATGTGATCGAGCAAAGCCTTGCCGTCGACGGTCGCGCCCTTCTTGCGGACGACGAGGAGCAGAGGCCGCTCCTGCCATTTCTCGTGGTTGATCGCTACCACGGCGGCTTGCAACACATCGGGGTGAGACAACGCGACATCCTCGAGCTGGATCGATGAGATCCATTCGCCGCCGGACTTGATCACGTCCTTGGAGCGGTCGGTCAGCGTGACGTGGCCCTGTGGATCGATCACCGCCATGTCGCCGGTGATCAGCCAGCCGTCGCTGTCGAGGCCTTCGTCGAGCTTCATGTAGCCGGAGGCAACCCACGGTCCCCGCGCGCGCAGATGGCCGACACTCTTGCCATCGCGCGGCAGCTCGGTGCCACCGTCGTCGACGATGCGCAGCGCGGTGCCGAAGCAGGCGCGACCCGACACCTGGCGGCGGTCAAATTTCTCCTTGTCGCCGAGATGCTCGGAGCCCGGCCGCAGGCTCGGCATCGAGCAGCCCAGGGCCTCGGTCATCCCCCAGGCCTGAATGTAGTCAATGTCGTAGTCGCGCTTGAGCTTCTCGACCATGGCGCGCGGCGGCGCCGAGCCTGACGACAGCGTTGCGCGCAATGTCGAGAATCTGTTGCCGGTGCGTCCGAGCCAGTCGAGCAGGATCAGCCAGAAGCTCGGCACACCCGCCGACAGCGTCACCTTCTCGCCTTCGAGCAGTTCATAGAGCTTGTCCGGCTCGTAATTGCGACCAGGCAGCACCAGCTTCGAGCCGGTATAGGGCGCGGTGAACGGCATGTTCCAGCCGTTGCCGTGGAACAGCGGCGCCATCGGCATCATCACCTCGCGCACGCCTTCGACATGGCCCGGCAGGAAGTCGAAACTGGAGCAGGTCATGGTCTGCAGGATCGCGGCGCGGTGCGAATAGATCACGCCCTTCGGATTGCCCGTCGTGCCCGAGGTGTAACAGATCGTGGATGCCGATTTTTCGTCGAACTCCGGCCAGGCGAAGCCGGCGTCGTTCTCTCGTCCCAGAAGCTCCTCGTAGCAATGGACGTTGGCAAGCTTGGTTTCCGGCATTCGCTCGCGCGAGGACATCACGACATAGGCTTCGATCGATTTGAGCTGCGGCGCGATCGCCTCCACGATCGGCAGCGTAGCGCGGTCGATGAACAGCAGCCGGTCCTCGGCGTGATTGACGATGTAGACGAGCTGTTCGGGAAACAGCCGCGGGTTGACGGTGTGCAGCACATAGCCCATGCCCGGCGCGGCGTAGAACATCTCGAAGTGACGGTGCGTATTCCACGCCAGCGTGCCGACGCGGTCGCCGGCCTTCATGCCGAGCCGCTTCAAGGCCAGCGCCATGCGCTTGATGCGCGGATGGGCGTCCGCATAGGTGTAGCGATGGATGTCGCCCTCGATCTCGCGCGCGACGACCTCGGCCTCGCCGTGATAATCCGCGGCATACTGGATCAGGCCGCTGATCAGAAGCGGCATGTCCATCATCAATCCCTGCATCGTTTCCTCCGGACCGCCATGTCATTGCATGGCGTACGCTTGTGATGTGCGCTCGAGGTTAGCGGAACGCCACGCGACGTTCACGCAAAAAGCGAGGGACGTGATTGCATGCGTCACTTTTTCAGGGCTAAGTGATGCGAGCTGCCGGCGAAGCAGTGTCCGCCGGGGAGGAAATGGATGTCAGCGGAAAGACACAAGACCGGTGCAGCCGGCGAATCTACAATCGACATTGCCGCACTCCGTGCGCGCTATCGCGACGAGCGCGATCGCCGCCTGCGCACCGAGGGCAAAGCGCAATATGTCGAGGTGACCCGCGAGTTCGGGCGCTATCTCGACGATCCCTGGGCCGATTCCGGATTTGCGCGCGAGGCTGTCAGCGAAGAGACCGAGGTGCTCGTCGTCGGCGGTGGCTTCGGCGGCCTGCTTTGCGGCGCGCGACTGCGCGCGGCCGGCATCGATGATTTCCGGATCGTTGAAAAGGCCGCCGATTTCGGCGGCACCTGGTACTGGAATCGTTACCCCGGTGCGGCCTGCGATACCGAGAGCTACATCTACCTGCCGCTGCTGGAAGAGACCGGCTACATGCCTGTGCGCAAATATGCGCGGGCTCCCGAGATCTACGAACATTCGCGCCGCATCGGCCGTCACTTCGGTCTCTATGGGCGGGCGCTGTTTCAGACTGTCATCGCGCGCATAGAATGGCAGGAGCAGGAGGGACGCTGGCTGGTCGAGACCGATCGCGGTGATCGCATCCGCGCGCGCTTCGTCATCCTTGCCGGCGGCCCCCTGAGCCGTCCGAAGCTGCCTGGCATTCCGGGTATAGAAAGCTTCAGGGGACACAGCTTCCACACCAGCCGCTGGGACTATGGCTACACCGGAGGCACGGCCGAAGGTGGTCTGACCGGTCTTGGCGACAGACGCGTCGGCATCATCGGCACCGGCGCCACCGCCGTGCAATGCGTGCCGCATCTCGGCCGCTCCGCCAAAGAGCTCTACGTCTTCCAGCGTACGCCGTCTGCGATCGGGGTGCGCGACGACCGTCCGACGGAGCAGAGCTGGGCGCAGGGGCTCAAGCCTGGCTGGCAGCGCGAGCGCATGGACAATTTCACCGCGGTGATCTCCGGCGAGCCGTTCGAACAGGATCTGGTGCAGGACGGCTGGACCGGCCTGCTCGGCGAGATATTGCTGGCGCCGCGCCGGCAGAAGCAGCCGGTGACCTCGATCGAGGAGGCGCTCAAGGTCATCGAGCAGGCCGACTATCGCAAGATGGAAGAGATCCGGGCACGCGTCGATGCGATCGTCAAGGACGAGGCGACTGCTTCGGCGTTAAAGCCCTGGTACAAGGCGTTCTGCAAGCGGCCGTGCTTCCACGACGAATATCTCGACACCTTCAATCGTCCCAACGTGCATCTCGTCGACACCAGGGGGCAGGGCGTCGAGCGCATCACCGAGAATGGCGTCGTGGTCGACGGCAAGGCCTATGAGCTCGACTGCCTGGTCTATGCCAGCGGCTTCGAGGTCGGCACCGACTACGCCCGCCGCATGGGCTTTGAAGTGTATGGACGCGACGGTGTGAGCCTATCCGCGCGCTGGCGCGACGGCGTCAAGACGCTGCACGGCTTCTACAGCCGCGGCTTCCCGAACTGCTTCCAGATCGTCACGGTGCAGGCCGGCCAGAGCGCCAACTTCCCGCACATCATCGACGAGCAGTCGCAGCACATCGCCTATGTGATCGCCGAGGCGCGCAAGCGCAAAGCCCGGACGCTGGAGCCGACGCTGGACGCCGAGAATGCCTGGGTCGACGAGGTCGTCAAAGCTGCGCTCGGCCGCCAGGCCTATCTCGCGGAGTGCACGCCCGGTTATTACAACAATGAAGGCGTGTTCGATCCGATCGCCGCGAGAAACAGCCAGTATTGGCGCGGGCCGGTGGCGTTCTTGCGGCTACTCGACAAGTGGCGCAAGGAGGGCAGTTTGGCAGGGTTGGAATTGACCCAAGGAATTGCCGGAGAGGCGGACCGCTCCACGGTTCCGGCTCGAACGGCATGATCCCGGCACCATCTGGCGCGACGCGGCTCTATGTCATTGTCGGCGATCCCATTGCGCAGGTGCGCTCGCCCGCAGGCGTCAGCGCCGCCTTCGCCGCCGGGGAGCACGACGGCATTCTCGTGCCGGTTCAGGTCGCACCAGCGGATTTGTCCGATTTCCTCTCCGTGGCAACGCGGCTGAAAAATCTCGACGGCATCGTCGTGACCATCCCGCACAAATTTTCCTGCTACCAGGCCTGCGCGAGTGCGACGGAGCGCGCACATTTCCTGCACACCGTAAACCTGATGCGGCGGCGCGCCGACGGTTCTTGGCACGGCGACATGGTGGACGGTCTCGGCTTCGTCGGAGCGGCGCGGGCGAAGGGGATCGATCCGAAGGGGATGCGGGCACTTCTCGTCGGTGCCGGCGGCGCGGGGTCGGCGATTGCACTTGCGCTGGTCGAGTCCGGCGTGAGCGAACTCGCAATTCATGACAGCGCAACTGAGCGCCGCGACGCGTTGATCGGCCGGCTCAACGGGCTCGGCAAGGCGTCTGTGCGGGTCGGCACCGCGGATCCCGCGGGCTTCGACTTCATCGCCAATGCGACACCGGCCGGGATGACGGACGGCGACCCGCTGCCGGTCGATGTCACGCGGCTTGCGCCGTCGGCCTATTGCGGCTGCGTGATCACCAAGCCGGAAGTTTCGCCCTTCATCGCGGCGGCCCGAGAGCTTGGCGGCGTGACAGGAACCGGCACGGACATGTACGAGCAGCACCAGAGCATCATGGTGGATTTCCTGCTCGGTCACAACGGCCAGGGGTAGGCGGTCACCCGGGGTGTCAAAGGGCCTTGCCGGCACCGGTTGCCCCTTCTAGGGCTTGACGATCAGGGCCGACGTAGGATCATGCGTCCGCGCGAGCCGGGTCGCGCAGCGTAAGTGAGAGGAACGAGGAATGATCAAGGGCAGGACCGTTGCAAAAGGCGGTGATCGGTGCTACCGCGCTGCTTCTCTCGCTGGCGCCTGTAGCCGAGGCCGCGCAATGCGGCAGTTCGTCGGCGGGTTTTGAGGCCTGGAAGCGCGAGTTCAGCGCGGAGGCGCAAGGCAAGGGTGTCGGCCAGACCGCGCTCTCGGCCTTGATGCAGACCAATTACGCCAGTGCCACCATCGCGGCCGACCGCGGCCAGCGCAGTTTCTCGCTGACGCTCGACCAGTTCCTCGCCAAGCGCGGCGCCACCACCATCGTTGCCAAGGGGCGCCAGCTCAAGCAATCGCAAGCCGCCTTGTTCGCCTCGATCCAGCAGCGCTATGGCGTCCCGCCGGGCCCGCTGATCGCGATTTGGGGCATGGAGACCGGCTTCGGCAGCCAGCGCGGCAACCAGAACATGCTCTCCTCGATCGCGACGCTCGCCTATGACTGCCGCCGTCCCGAATTCTTCACCGACCAGCTCTATTCGGCGCTGAAGCTGATCGATCGCGGCACACGCTGTCCGGGGCAACCCGCGGCTCGATGCACGGCGAAGTCGGCCAGACCCAGTTCATGCCCAAGAATATCCTGGCCTATGGCACCGGCAATCTCGAAGTTGCCGCCAATGCGCTGAACTCGACGGCAAATTTTCTCAAGGCGCACGGCTGGCGCGCAGGAGCCGGTTACCAGCCGGGTGAGGCGAATTTCGGCGCCATCGAGGCCTGGAATGCTGCCGGCGTCTATCAGAAGGCGATCGCCCTGATGGGACGGCAGATCGACGAGGGAGGAGGAGCAGCCGCCGCGCGTTGAGCAGCTCAGCAAGCCGTGATGCGCCAGCACGAGAAAGTTGTTGCCATCAGGAACCGACAGCACGACGTTTGCTTTGATCAGTTCGGGGCTGGGCATGAGGAGACTCAACATGGCGACCCAGATCGTGATGGACCAGACTGGCGACACGCGCCACGAGTTTGATCCTGGCAATGCCGAAGCGTTGGCGCGAGCCGAACGGCGCTTTTCGGGAGCTGACCGGAGCAGGCTTCACGGCCGCGCTGCGAACCGGACCCGGCGAAGTCACCCGGATCCGATCGTTCGACCCGGCCGTGCAGGAAACGCTGTTCTATCCCCGCCTGGTCGGCGGTTGATTTGAGCTGCTCATGATCGCGGCAGTCTGGCTCCGCGGGCCGGCGCGTGCGCGTCTGCATGCCCTACGCGAACTCTATCGGCGTTTCTTCGGCGAGAACACGCCGGATGCCCGCGGCCGCCGGCTTATGGCCGAATGGCTGTCACCGGCGCAGCGCGCTCAGTTCGAGCAACACCGGTATTTCGATGTCGTCGGCCGCGATACCGGTAAGACCTATCGCATCCATTATGGCACGGCCGCCAATGTCCATGAGATCGACGAGGCCGGAATTGCGACGATGGGGTGGTGCTTCATCCCGTCGGGCTTCCTCGTCCCCGGGGACGTGATGCTCGCACAGAAGATCGCGCTCGAGACGGACGAGAGGGGCGCATTGGCGCTCGCCAACAGGTTTCCGCCGGCAACGCATTCGGAGCACTTTTACCGCCGGCCCTTCTAGCGCCGGGAAGGCGAACCGCTCAGTAATGCGTCGTGCGATAGGCATCCAGCGCGTGCGCGGCAAAAACGCCGGCGCTGCAAAGGGCGAGCAGGGCCGAGATCAGCTCGATCATAGCTCGTCCTCCTGCGGCGGCAGGGCGACGAGGTGCTGACAGCAGGAATAATCCCAGATCAGGTCGAGTAAGAATTGCATGGCGGCCGTCCCTGTATGATTTTGACCATTAAATAACCGGCTATCTGTTTCAGGCGTGTTTCGTCGTATCGGGAAACGGGTTTCGTGGGCCCCCCTTGGCTGGTTTGTGCGTTTCGGAGCCGCTACATCCCGCTCTTCCTCAATCCTGTTAGCCGCGGAAGCGGCGCATCACATTGCGAGGCGAAATCATGGCGCGGGTCGAGTGGTTCGACGATCTCACCATCGGAATGCAGTTCAAATCCCCTGAATTTCACGTCACCGAGGCCGACATCAAGCGTTTCGCGGCTGAGTTCGATCCGCAGCCGATGCACCTCGACCACGAGGCCGCCAAGGAGACCCTGTTCAAGGGCCTCGCCGCCTCGGGATGGCACACCGCCGCGATTGCCATGAACCTCGCGATCCAGACCCGCCCCTTCGGCCTGCATCCGCTGATCGGAGCGGGCGTCGACGGGCTGCGCTGGACCATCCCGGTGCGCCCCGATGACCGCCTGCATCTGGTCGGCGAGGTCATGAGCCTGACGCCGTCGAAATCCAAGCCGCAGGGCATCGCGCTGGTGAAATGGACGATGTTCAACCAGAACGGCGAGGAAGTTTACACCTTTACCCCGATCGCGATCGTGCCGCGTCGGGAGTAGGGCACGGGCCGCACTCTACACAGGCGCCTGAACCCCTTGCGAGCCGTCGGCAGAGGTGGTCATCTTGGCCCGGGAACAGGCTGGAGGCTGACATGAAACGATTCCTTCTCGCCGCCGGGGTGCTGGCCGGCGCCTTGAGCGCGGTCGCTTTGACCGCAAGGCCGGTGCAGGCGCAACAATCCAAGGTCGGCGACTGGAACATCGAAAAGCGTACGCAGGACGCGCATTGCAATGCGAGCCGCGGCTACAAGGACAAGGAAGACGAGAATCGCGACTACGTCATCGTGATCACCTATTCCGAGAAGGCCATCGTGATGGTGATGATTTACGACGGCTGGGAGTGGGACAAGGTCGGCGAGATACTCCGGGCCGACGTCGGCACCGATGACGCCGATATCATGAAGAAGGCGAAGTGGGAGGTCATGGACAAGACCACCGTGCGCGGCATCTTCGAATACGATCAGTCGATGATGGACCGGCTCTCGAAGGCAAAGCGCCTCTCGGTCGATTTTGAGGACGATGACGACGACAGCATCGAGATGCAGATCCCGCGGGCCGGCGAAGCGCTGGCGGCGCTGAAATTCTGCGAGGAGAATCGGAAGTAATTGCCGGAGCCGGCAGGATCGGCCGCGACAAAATCTTGCGGTGCGCGCCGGCGCGTGACTCATCGCACACAGTTCGCCCGCTGTTCGCATTTATCCTAGTCTTTGGCGAAAACGTCCAAGCCGCATCCTGCGGTTGACGTTACGCAAGGACGATGTTCGATATTCCAGCATTTTGTTGCAATGTTTTCCCATCGTCGAAGGCGGCGATTGACCGGCCCGTCTCCTCCGCCAGTTCCCGGTTCTCGCTCTCGCGCGCGCGCGCAGGCAACACGCAGATTGCGTCGTCCGGCCGATGACGATCCTCCAGGCAAATCGGTTCTCTTCTCTGCTCGGCGAGATCTACGACGCGGCAGTCGAGCCCGCGCTGCGCAGCGGGGCGCTGGAACAGGTCTCCCATTACGTTGGCGGGTGTGCCGCGACCATCCTCTCCAGGGATTCAGCCGGGCTCTCGATCGAGATTCATCAGCATTTCGGGACCGAATCCCGCTTCCGTCAGCTTTATCGCGACCGATATGTCGAGCTCGACCCCCTGATTGATCGTCATCTCACGCTCGCGGCCGAGCAGACGATCGGCGTGACCGACGTCATGCCTCATGCGGATTTTATGGCAACGAGCTTCTACCGCGAGTGGGTGGAGCCGCAAGGAGCGATAGACCTTGCAACCGTGGCGCTCGAGAAGTCGGCCGCGCGCACCACGATCCTGCAGGTGTTGCGCCACCGGTCCCGCGGAACGGTCGACGAGCCGATGCGTGAGCGCATGCGGCTGCTTGCCCCGCACCTTCAGCGTTCCAGAATCATGGGCCGGCAGATCAGGGCGAGCTCGCATACCGTAGACGTCCTTCCCGATGTCCTCGACGGGTTGAGCACGGCGGTTTGCCTGCTCGACGCAGACGGACGGGTCATGCATGCCAACGCAGCATGCCGCCGGCTGTTCGCCGATGCCAATCTGCTGGCACTCGTCGGCGACCGGATCGTGGCCCGCAACACCCAGGCCGACAAAATATTCCGCAGCCTGTGCGAAATCGATGCAGACAGCGAAATTCTTTCCGCTGCTCGCCGACAGATCGAGCTTGCGACGTCGGTCGATGGACAGCACTATCTGCTCCAAGCTTTTCCCCTGAAGCGGGATCGCAGTCTATCGCGAGATGTTGCCGCCACGGCGCTCTTCGTTCAAAAGGCCTCGACGACGCCATGGCTCGCAGCCGATGCGATCGCAGTGGCCTTCAGGCTGACGCCGTCCGAACTGCGCGTGCTGATGGCCATCGTCGAGATTGGCGGAGTTCCCGACATTGCGGCAAAGCTCGGCATCGCCGAGACGACGGTGAAGACACATCTCGGCCGCCTGTTCGAAAAGACAGGCGCAGGCAGGCAGGCTGATCTGGTCAAGATCGCAGCCGGCTTTGCCGTTCCGTTCGCGCGGCGAACGAACGGCGGTGAAGACGCCGTGTGATCCATTTCACACGCTTCGTTGTTACGCGCAGCGATCTCAATCCATTGTGATGAGTCAGGCTCGCGGGTCCTCCGAATGCAGGACGCGCGCCATCTGATACTTTCGTATATCGCGCTCCAGAAAAGTGACGAGCAGCAAGCGCCGCGCGACGGCATCGAACGCGCGTGTGAGGAAACGACAGCGTGTGGCCGGACCTGCTCGTCGGTTGGAGGGATTGCAGTGAGCCAATTTGATTTTTCCGTTCTCGATGTTTCAACCAACGATATTCCCGAAAACGAGCGCATCCCGCTACTTCGCGATTTTTACTGCCGCGGGGTGTTGAAGGCGGAGGTCGAGGCAAGGGACGGAAAGCCGGCCGCGGCGAGCTTCACGTCTCACGTCTTGCCGGAAGCCCAGCTGTTGATCGGAGGATTGTGCGGAGCGCGAGTCATCCGCACCAAGCAGCTCGTGGCCGATGGCGACGACAGCCTCGCCCTGATCGTGAATCGATCCGGCGTGCTTGGGATATCCGAGCGAGGACACGATTTGAGCCTTCACCCAGGAGAGGCGGTCCTGACCAGCGCGGAGGACGTCACCACGTTCGAGCGGGTGTCGCTGGGCAGCTGTTTCTCGCTGCGTGTGCCGAGACGTGTGCTGGCGCCGATGATCGTGGACGTCGATGATGTCGTGATGCGTGTCATGCCGGGGAGCTCGACGGGGCTTCGATTGCTGGTCGACTACGCGGTGACGCTGGTGCGGGAGAAAGTCTTCGCGACGCCCAATCTGCGGCAGCTGGGGGTCGGACATCTGCACGATCTTCTGGCGCTCGTGCTCGGTGCGACCCATGAGACGCGTGAACTGGCCGGACGGCGCGGCGTCAAGGGGGCTCGACTCCAGAAGGCGAAGGTCTCCATCTCCAACAATTGCTGGCGGCAGGACCTGTCGGTGGCCACGGTTGCACAGGAGCTCGGCGTGACGCCGCGCTATCTCCAGCGCCTTTTCGAGGCCGACGGCAAGACGTTCTCCTCCTTCCTGATCGACCAGCGCGTCAAGCGCGCCCATCGCATGCTGCGGGAACCCGGATATGCCGAGCGGACGGTGAGCTCGATCGCCTACGATGTCGGCTTCGGGGATCTCTCTTATTTCAACCGCTGCTTCCGTCGAACTTATGGCGCTACGCCCAGCGACGTCAGGAGCGGCGACATGCCGTGACCGCGCGCGACTGATTTCAGCGCATCACCACGCAAGGCGGCATGGTGCGCGGTTCTTGCGAACAGGCCGAGGCTTATCGCAGCGCGCCGTATTCGGTCGATTACGTGTTCTGGCGCGCGGAGTAGATCATGATGCAGCGTTGCGCGCGGCGTCGGCAGCCGGAGTGTTGAATGCGCCGTTTTTTCTTCGACCTTCTGGTCGGCAATATCGTGAAAATCGACCCTAGCGGCATGGTGTTCGAATGCGCCGAAACAACATTCGTGGTGGCCAACGAGATGGCAAGCCATCTCTTTGTGTGGCGCGACGATCTGCGCGATCGCGACGCCTGGATCTGCGTCAGGGACAATAGCGGGCGCGAGATCTACCGCGCCGCGGTCTGGTCGGAGAATGCGGAGAAGGCCGGCTGGGACCAGGCGTAGTGCCTTTGGCGGCAGTGTCGCAACTGTGCAGCAGTGGCTGACGAAACGGATTCTGTTCGTTGTGAGCCGGGGTCCGGTCGCCTCCGTCCAAGTCAAATGCGACCATCAATGTCAATCTCGTCGCGCCGAACACGAAGGTGTCATCGTTGAACTCCGTCGCGCTACCGACCTTCGTCAACTTCAACGGAGCCATCAACATCAATACGTCTGGCCGCAGCCGGCGCGGTCGAGGGCATGATGATGTCCGACCA
Source organism: Bradyrhizobium sp. LB13.1 (assembly GCF_054056815.1). Taxonomy (NCBI): domain Bacteria; kingdom Pseudomonadati; phylum Pseudomonadota; class Alphaproteobacteria; order Hyphomicrobiales; family Nitrobacteraceae; genus Bradyrhizobium; species Bradyrhizobium sp. LB13.1. Next base: position 3,621,716 of record NZ_JBSRYQ010000001.1, read on the forward strand.
GAGCCGCACCGGCACCGCGAAAGGTGGCGTTCGCGTCGCGTTCTGAGCCGGCGTTAGCCCCGGCGGCTTGAGCACGACGCCCGTCGGCTGGGCTCCATCTGCCCGGCCGGCGCGTCCTCCGATCGGAGGATGCAGCATGTTTGGGCTGTGGTACGCTTGGTGATATTGATCGCTCAGGCCATTTATAGCCATGCACGGACCGCGGAAATTAGCCGAACTGGTCGAGGCCATCTACGATGCCGGGCTCGATCCCTCGCTGTGGAATAACGTCGTCACCGGCATCCGCGACTTCGTCGGCGGGCAGGCCTGCGGGTTGTTTTCCAAGAATTCGATCAGCAAGTTCGGCGTCACGCACTATTATTGCGGAGCGGACCCGCACTACATCCAGCTCTATTCCGAGACGCATTCGAAGTTCGATCCGCTCACGGTCCTGCCTCCGCACGGCCAGATCGCCAGCATTCCCGATCTCGTCAATTTCGACGTATATCGGAGAGGGCGCTTTTACCAGGAATGGATGAAGCCGCAGGGCTGCAGCGATGCGGCCAACGTCGTGCTCGAGAATTCGAATGCGAGTTGCCCGGTGATGATGACGGTGCTGTCGGGCCGCCGGATGGTGGATCCGGTGATGAAGCAGCGGCTCTCGCTGATCGTGCCGCACGCCAGCCGCGCGTTGCTGATCAACCGTGCCATGACCTCGCAACTGACGCTGGCGACCGCGTTCGCGGAGGTCCTGGACAATCTTGCCTGCGGCATCTTTCTGCTCGATGCGTTCTGCCGGGTGGTGCACGCGAATTCCGCGGGGCGCGCCTTGCTCGCGGCCGACGATCTGGTTCGATCCGTTGCCGGGCAACTCGTGACCAGCAGTGCGGAGGCCAACCAGACGCTGCGGGAAGCGTTCGCAACCCGCAATGAAATTGCGCTGCTGGCCGCAACGGGCCATGCGTTTCCGCTGCTTTCACCTGGCGGCGAGCGCTACGTCGCGCACATCCTGCCGCTGTCGTCCGTGCTGCGGGACGGCAGCGAGCGGGTGGTCGACGCCGTCGGCGCGCTGCTGCTGCGCAAGGTGTCGTTTGGCGGACGGTCCTATGGCGAACTGGTCGCGCGGACGTTCGATCTCACGCCGGCCGAGCTGCGCGTGTTCCTGTCCATCGTCGAGGTCGGTGGCATCCCGGAGACGGCGGTTGCGCTCGGTATCGCAGAAACGACGGCGAAGACGCATCTGCATCGCGTGTTCGCCAAGACGGGCGTTTCGCGTCAGGCCGGTCTCGTCAAGCTTGCGGCGGGGTTCTCCAATCCGCTCGTCAACTAAGCTGCCAATTGTGCCTTCAGGGTTGAACCTTTCGCTCCCGTGATAGACTCACAATGGCCGGCGGGCACGAAGAGCATTTCGCCATCTCCATGTGTCACCATTGGCTGTTCCGATGCCCCGACCTCCAAAACCGTCCGAGTTGATCGAGACCATCTATGATGCCGGTCTCAACCCGAAGTTGTGGAGCGATGTCGTTGTCAAGCTCAATGCCTTCATCGGCAGCCAGGCCTGCGGTCTGATTTCAAAGGACCCGGTCAGCAAATCAGGCGCGACGCATTATTACTGCGGGGTCGATCCGCACTACATTCGGCTCTATGCCGAGACCTACGCTCAATACGACCCGCTTGCGCGGCTTCCGCGCTATGGCGAGGTGCGCAACATTCCCGATCTCGTGGATTTCGACGAATACCGCCGCGGCCGCTTCTATCAGGAATGGCTGCGCCCCCAGGGCTGCGTCGATGTCGCCAACGTGGTGCTGGAGCAGTCGAAGTCGCCGTGTCCGATGCTGATGACCGTGATCCCGGGCAGGGAGATGCTCGACGCCGAGCAGCGGGCGCGGATCCAATTCCTGGTTCCGCATGCGAGCCGGGCGCTGCTTATCAACCGGGCGATCGAGCGGAAGCAGCAGCGCGCGATCGCGCTCGCCGACGTCGTGGACCAGTTGAATGCCGGCGTGATCCTGCTCGATTCGGCGTGTCATATCGTCCATAGCAATCCGGCCGCGGAGACGATCCTTGGTGTCGATGATGTCCTGCGGTCTGTCGCGGGCCGGCTGGTGGCGAGATCCCCCGCTGTAAATTCGGCCCTGCGCGATATCTTCCGTGACACGGGCGAGGTCGCGTTGGCGGCCTCTGCGGGGCGGAAAATTCCGCTGATGTCGCATGACGGTTCCTACTATGTCGCGCACGTCATGGCGCTGCCGTCGCTGCTGCGCGAAGGTGCGGCGGAGCGCAGTTCCGCCGTGGGCGCCTTGTTCATCTGGAAAGCGGAACTCGACGGCCGCTCATCTGCCGGCCTCATCGACCGCACCTTCGAACTTACTCCTGCAGAACTCAGGGTCCTGCAGTCGATCGTCGATGTCGGCGGTGTCCCGGAGACGGCGGTTGCGCTCGGCATCGCGGAGACGACGGTGAAGACACATCTGCATCGCGTGTTCGCCAAGACCGGCGTTTCCCGTCAGGCCGATCTCGTCAAGCTCGCAGCTGGATTCTCCAATCCGCTCGTGCACTGAGACGCGCTCAAGGCGCAGGCGAGTCGCCGCAGCTCGCAATAGGTTCAATCAGAAGCATCATTAGAAAGTTATCGCGCGTCGTTCGATCGAATGACGCGAGTTTTTGCGTTGTCTTCTACTAGAGGTCACACGATCTGTTGTTCGACGTATCAGACATTTGTGTGAAGCAACTCACTGCAAGCGGGAGTGAAATTCCGTCAACCTCGCGTGCAGGTTGAGAGGAGAGTGTCATGCGAACGGCGTCACCAATTCTGACAAGCAGGTTTCGCGATATTGTCGCCCGCATAGGCGAGGCATTCCGCGCGCAGCGCGAAATCGACGCGCAGCGCGTGTTGCGGCGCTATCGCCACCTGCTGGAGCAGCCGCATGAAGCGCCGTGTTTGAATGAAATTATTTCGGTCTCCCGTGAAGAGGATAGTTTTGAAAATGCCAACGGAGTTGATCCGCGCGAGCGCACGACCGGCCACCCCGAACTCGAGCGTGCGTAACGTCAGCGTCGTCGCGATCGCGCTGACCGCGGCGCTCGTCGCTCTCCAACTGGTCGGCCTCGCGGTGCTGGAGCGATCTTACGCTTACGCGCATCCGTCGATTCCACTCGATCCGGCCGTTTGCACCGAGAGCGCCGATGTCCCTGTCTCGCAAATTCCCTACGACTGACCGGAGGGTGCATTGTGCCTGATGTCACCACTCTGTTGCTGCTCAGCGTTGCCGTGTTCGCCGGTGCCTTCGTCTCCGGGCTCTCCGGTTTTGCCTTCTCGGCGGTGGCGGGTGCCATTTTGCTTCGGGTGTTTCAGCCGCTCGAAGCCGTGCCGCTGATGATGGCATGCAGTATCGGCGTGCAGGCCACCAATCTGTGGGCACTTCGGCGCAACATCCGCTGGGAGGGCAGTCTGATGCTGATCGTCGGCGGATTGATCGGCGTTCCCATCGCGGTCTCGCTGTTGCAGTCCGCGGACACGCATCTGCTCCGGCGCGGCTTCGGCCTCATCGTCGCGCTCTATGCCGCTTACATGCTGCTGCGGCCGACGCTGGTGACGGCCGGCGCGGCGGTCGGGCGGCATTGGGTCGCTTTGATCGGGTTTGGAGGAGGGCTGGTCGGCGGGCTGACCGCGATGCCCGGCGCGATCCCGACGATCTGGTGCGACATGCGCGGCATGCCCAAGAGCGAGCAGCGCGGGCTGGTGCAGCCGTTCATCGCCGTGATGCAGCTGTTCGCGATCGTCCTGCTGGTCGGACACCAGGACCTCTCGTCAAAAGTCTTCGTCGACCTCGCGGTCAGCCTGCCGGCGCTGTTCGCAGGTTCCGCGCTCGGCGTGATCGCCTTCCACAGGGTCAACGAGACGGTCTTTCGCAAGACCGTGCTCGTGCTGTTGTTGCTCTCGGGGATTTCCCTGGTCTAGTGCCCGACGGTTTGCACCGGCGCCGCGCTGGTGTCGCTGCCATGATGCGTCAGCGGCTTCATGCCGGTAACGGTCCGCAGCAGCACATAGAACACCGGTGTCAGGAACAGGCCGAACACGGTAACTCCGATCATCCCGGAGAACACGGCGACGCCCATGGCACGCCGCATCTCCGAGCCCGCACCGGTCGAGAGCACCAGCGGCAGGACGCCCATGATGAACGCCATCGACGTCATCAGGATCGGGCGCAGTCGTAAGCGACTCGCCTCGATTGCAGCCCGGATCGGCGTGCGGCCTGCGAATTCGAGCTCGCGCGCGAATTCGACGATCAGGATCGCGTTCTTGGCCGAGAGTCCCACCAGCACGATCAAGCCGATCTGGGTGAAGACGTTGTTGTCGCCCTTGGAGATCCAGACGCCGAACATCGCGGCCAGCAGGCCCATCGGCACGATCATGATGATCGAGAGCGGCAAGGTCAGGCTCTCATAGAGCGCAGCCAGCACCAGGAACACCAGCAGGATCGCCAGCGGGAATACCCAGAGGCCGGAATTGCCGGCGATGAACTCCTGATAGGTCAGGTCGGTCCATTCGAAGGCAAAGCCGGGCGGCAATGTCTCCGCCGCAATCCGCGTCGCGACTTCCTGCGCCTGACCGGAAGAGAATCCGGGCGCAGCCGCCGCGTTGATGTCGGAGGACAGGAAGCCGTTGTAGCGGATCGCGCGTTCAGGGCCTGCGCTCTGGCGGATCGTCATGAGCGCCGACAGCGGCACCATGTCGCCGGAGGACGAGCGCACCTTCAACTGCCTGATGTCGTCGGCCCGCGCGCGGAACGGCGCATCGGCCTGGACATAGACTGAATAGGTGCGGCCGAACTTGTTGAAGTCGTTGACGTAGTAGGAACCGAGGTAGATCTGGAGCGTGTTGAACACCTCCGTCACGGGCACGCCGAGCTGGAGCGCCTTGGTGCGGTCGATGTCGGCGAAGAGCTGGGGCACGTTGACCTGGAAGCTCGAGAACACACCGGCGATCTCCGGCGCCTTCTGCATTGCGGCCACGAACGCGTTGGTCGCCTCGTTCAGAGCCTCGTAGCCGAGACCGGCGCGATCCTCGATCTGCAGCTTGAAGCCGCCAATGGTGCCGAGCCCGTTGACCGGCGGCGGCGGGAACATGGCGATGAAGGCTTCCTGGATCCCGGCGTACTTCTTGTTGAGGTCGGCGGCGATTGCATTTCCGCTCAGCGATGCACCTTTGCGCTCCTCGAACGGCTTCAGCGTCGAGAACACGATGCCGGCGTTGGAGGAGTTGGTGAAGCCCGAGATCGACAGGCCCGGGAATGCCACCGAGCTCTCGACACCGGGCTGGGTCAGCGCAATGTCGCTCATCTTGCGGATCACATCTTCGGTGCGGTCGAGCGTTGCACCATCAGGCAGACGCGAGAAGCCGACCAGATATTGCTTGTCCTGACCCGGTACGAAGCCGCTCGGGACCTGCTGGAACAGCAAGGCGGTCACGCCGACCAGGACCACATAGAGGCCCATCACGGCGGCCTTGCCTGAGATCACCTTGGTGACGGTGCTGCTATAATTCTCCGACGAGCGTGTGAACGCTTTGTTGAAGCCGCGGAAGAACCAGCCGAGGCCCTTTTCCATGATGATCGTCAGCCGGTCCTTAGGTTCGTCGTGCCCCCTAAGCAGCAACGCCGACAGCGCCGGCGACAGTGTCAGCGAGTTGATCGCGGAGATCACGGTCGAGATCGCGATCGTCAGCGCGAACTGCTTGTAGAACTGCCCGGTGAGGCCGGAGATGAAAGCGAGCGGCACGAACACGGCGATCAGCACCATCGCGATCGCGATGATCGGGCCGGACACCTCGCGCATCGCCTGATAGGTCGCATCGCGCGGCGACAATCCGCCCTCGATGTTGCGCTCGACGTTTTCGACGACGACGATGGCGTCGTCGACGACGATGCCGATCGCGAGCACCAGGCCGAACAGGCTCAGCGCGTTGATGGAGAATCCGAACACGTGCATCACGGCGAAGGTGCCGACGATCGACACGGGCACCGCCAGCAGCGGAATGATCGAGGCGCGCCAGGTCTGGAGGAACAGGATCACCACCAGCACCACCAGCGCGATCGCCTCCAGCAGCGTGTGGATCACAGCCTCGATCGAGGAGCGCACGAACTGAGTGGGGTCGTAGACGATCTGGTACGACACGCCTTCCGGCATGTTCTTCTTGATCTCGGCCATGGTGGCGCGAACGTGGTCGGAAATCTCGAGCGCATTGGAGCCGGGCGCCTGGAAGATCGGGATCGCCACCGCCTGCTTGTTGTCGAGCAGCGAACGAAGGCCGTATTGGGAGGCGCCGAGCTCGATGCGTGCGACGTCGCGCAGCCGCACCACCTCGCCATGGGTGCCGGTCTTGACCACGATGTCGCCGAACTGCTCCTCGTTCGCAAGCCGCCCTTCGGCGTTGACGGAGAGTTGCAGGTCGATGCCCTTGACGTTGGGGGAAGAGCCGACCACGCCGGCGGCGGCCTCGACGTTCTGCGCCTGGATCGATCTGACGATATCGCTTGCGGTCAGGCCGTGCTCGGCGGCCTTCTGCGGATCGACCCAGATCCGCATCGAATAATCGCCGGCGCCGTAGAGCTGGACGTCGCCGACGCCGTCGATCCGCGCCAGCCGGTCCTTGACGTTGAGCACGGCGTAGTTGCGCAAATACGTCATGTCGTAGCGGTTGTTCGGAGACAGCAGATGCACGACCATGGTGAGGTCGGGCGATGACTTCTTGGTGGTGATGCCGAGCTGGCGCACCACGGCGGGCAGGCGCGGCTCGGCCTGCTGCACGCGGTTCTGCACCAGCTGCGTCGCCTTGTCAGGATCGGTGCCGAGCCGAAACGTCACCGTCAGCGTCATCGCGCCGTCGGTGGTCGCCTGGCTCGACATGTAGAGCATGTTCTCGACACCGTTGATCTGCTCCTCGATCGGCGTCGCCACGGTCTCCGCAATCACCTTCGGATTGGCGCCGGGATAGGTCGCACGCACCAGCACCGAGGGCGGCACGACGTCGGGATATTCCGAGATCGGCATCGCGAACAGCGAGATCAGGCCGGCGAGGAAGATCAGGACCGACAGCACGCCGGCGAAAATCGGACGATCGATGAAGAACTTTGAGAGATTCATGGCCTTGCCCCTGCGCGAGAGACGACTCTCCCGTCATTCCCAGGCACGGGCAAAGCCCGCGAACCCGGAATTGAGAATTGATGTTCTGGTAGTTCAACGATTTCGTCATTCCGGTTCGCGCTGCCCGCGCGCTTCGGAATGACGGAGAACACTAACGCTGCACGACGTCCTGGTTGCTGTGGTTGGATGCCTGCTGCGGCCCGCGCGCACCCATCGCCGCAATCTCCGTCTTGAGCAGGGCACCCGGCCGCACGCGCTGCAGGCCGTTGACGATGATGCGGTCGCCGGTCTTCAGCCCCGCCGTCACGATACGCAACCCGTCGACCGAGCCGCCGAGCGTGATCGGCCGGTAGACCGCGCGGCTGTCGTCGCCGACCGCCATCACGAACTTCTTGTCCTGGTCGGTGCCGATCGCGCGCTCGTCGATCATCACCAGCATCTGCTGTTTCGGCTGGCCCATGCGCACGCGGGCGAACTGACCGGGGATCAGACGCCCGTCCTCGTTCTGAAACACCGCGCGGACACGGATGGTGCCGCTCTGGCCGTTGACCTGGTTGTCGATGAGCTGGATGTGGCCCTTCGCCGACAAGTCACCCGAGGTCGCCATCGCAACCGGGATCTGGTCGAGCTTGCCGCGCTGGCCGGACGCATCCGCGATCGAGTTCAGCGCACGCAGCACGACCTCTTCATCCGCATCGAACGACGCGTAGATCGGATTGACCGAGACCAGCGAGGTCAGGACCGGGGAGGCGGTGCCGGCGGCGACGAGATTGCCGACGGTGATTTCGATCTTGCCGACGCGGCCATCCACGGGGGCGCGCACCTCGGTGTAGTCGAGATTGAGCTTTGCGGTCTGAAGCGTTGCTTCAGCCGCCTTCACGTTGGCGATGGCTTCGCGGTTGGCGTTCTCACGCTGGTCGTAGTCGCGCCGCGTGACCACGGCGTTGCCGACGAGCTGCGCGCCGCGCTCAAGCTCACTCTGGGTGAACACGACCCGGGCTTTCGCCGCCTCGAGCTGCGCGTTGGCCTTGTCGACCTCCGCCGCGTAAGGCGCCGGGTCGATCTTGAACAGGATGTCACCGGCCTTCACCAGCGTGCCTTCGGTGAAGTTGGTCGACATGATCGCGCCTGCCACGCGCGGGCGAAGCTCGACGCGGTTGATGGCCTCCAGGCGGCCGGAAAAGTCGTCCCACAGCACGGTCTGCCGCGGCTCGATCATCGCGACGGTGACGGAGACGGCTTGCTCGGCCGCGGCGGCCGTTGCCGTCGCCTGGGCTGAACGGAAGTAGTGGCCGGTCGCGATCGATCCGGCTACGGCGAGGGTGCCCACGATGGCGACACCGCCAAGGAGGCGGCGAAAACGGCCGGTGCGGACGGTATTTTGGGCAGAATTTTGGGAGGGATGCATTTGCGCGCTCCAGATATGTAGTGTTCGCTACAGATGTGGAGCTGGATGCCGCAGTGCAAGATACTTATGTACCATTCACTAAGAAAATTGTAGCGGCCTACCGCAAGAATTGGAAGACGGCAGGAAAATAAAGCTAGAACAACTAGATAGGATTTGGCGTTAGTCTCCGGCAGACGGCGAATTCCGAGGAGAACAGGCACATGGGCATGGGACGCCCCCGCGAATTCGACGCCGAGACGGCGTTGGACCAGGCGATGGAAGTGTTTTGGCGCCATGGCTATGAGGGCGCCACGATTGCCCAGCTCACCGAGGCCATGGGCATCAATCCTCCGAGCCTTTACGCTTGTTTCGGCAACAAAGAGGGCCTGCTGAAAGCCGCGCTCGACCGCTACACCAAACTGCGCGGCGTCTGGATGGACGAGGTGGTGGCAGCGCCGACCGCCCGCGAGGTCGCCGAGCGGATGCTGACGGGCATCGCCGACAGGCAGACCGATCCCGCCAATCCGCCGGGCTGCCTGCTTGTGCAAGGCGGCATCGCCTGCGGCACTGGATCAGAAAGCGTCCCCTTCGAGCTCGCCACCCGTCGCGCCCAGAACGAGGACCAGCTCCGCGACCGTTTTGTTCGCGCCAAGGCCGAAGGCGACCTCAAGCCGACCTCAAAGATCCTGCCGCGCTCGCGCGCTATGTCTCGGCGGTGTCCGTCGGCATGGGCGTGATGGCGTCTTCGGGCTCCGACCGCGAGGCGTTGCAGCAGGTAGCGAGTGTCGCCGTGCAGGCGGTCGAAGCGCAGTCGGCCGACGGAAAGTGATGTCTGCCCGCGTCGCGGCCTCACTCATCTCGCGGATTGCGTAGCAGGCAGCGGTGGTGGCGGGACGAAGCCGCCGAATTCGCGTTCGAGCAATTCGACGAGATTGCCGCCGCGGTTCCACGCATGCGATCAAACTCTCTCCCGAATTCCTGCAAATCTCTGCCATCTACCAAAGGTAGATTGCTCCCGGTGAAGCGTGGTCAACAACGCGTCTTGCAAGAAGTTCTGCAGGCGTCAGGGCCCGCTTCCGACGATGAAATGGGAGTTACGCCATGCAGCATCTGCCGAACGATACCTTCGACGTCCTGCTCGACCAGTTTGGTCAAATCAAGACCGTGTACGGAGACCCCGGCTTTCCCGCAGCCAAGGACGTCTGGGGCGGCAACGACACCGTGACGGCGACGGTCGCCGCGCTCAATGCAAAACTCACGATCTTCGGCGATGACCACACGATGTTGCTTGGTCACTCGCAAGGCGGAAACGACACGCTCATCGCGGACATCGGTGGCGGCTGGAATACCGCCCTCGTGGTGGGAGATACCCAGGCGATGATCGACGACACCAAGGGCGGCAATGACACCATCGTCGCGGATGCCGGCCGCACCGTCTATACGACGGTCTCGGCCTTCGGCGATGCCGCTGGCGACATGTCGGGCAACGCGCAAGGCGGCAATGACGACATTACCGGCTCGGTCGCGTGGCGCGGCGGCGCCAACCTGTTTGCCGGCGACACCGGCGGTTCCATGATAGACACCTCGCGCGGCGGCAACGACATACTCGATGTCAGCGTGCTCACGATGGACGGAGGGGCGACTGTAAGCGGTGACGCCATTGGTTCCCTGAGGGGTCTCGCGCATGGCGGCAACGACAACTTGACCATAACCTTGAACGGCGACAGCGCCATCTCAGGCGGAACCTTGTTCGGGGATTCGGCGGAATCCCTGATGGATTTCGCCCAGGGCGGCGACGATGTGCTCACCGCCAAGCTCGACGGACAGTACACGAATGCCGTTTCGCAGATGTATGGCGATGCGTCCACCATGGTGGGCAATTCCCATGGCGGCAACGACATCCTCAATGGCGGCGCGGGCCGCGATTTCATGTATGGCGACGCGCGAATCTATGAACCGGCGACACCAGGCTCGATCACCGGCGGCATCGATACGCTGAACGGCGGAGCCGGCGACGACCGGATGTGGGGAGGGGGAAACAGCGACTTCTTCACCTTCAACACCGGCTCCGGCAACGACACGATCGTCGACTTCGATCAGGGCAACAAGGCCATCGGCAGCACGGCGGTGGAACATGACTTGATCGACGTACAGAACTACGGCTTTGCAGACTGGACCGCACTGTCGAGCCTGATCCGCGACAACGCCGCCGGCGATGCCGTGATCCATCTCTCCGCCAACGATTCGGTCACGCTCGACGGCGTCCATGCCGCGAGCCTGCATCCGACCGACTTCATCATCTGACGAAGTTGAATCAAAAGCGGCGGTGTTGCTCCGCAAAGCGCCGGGCGACATCGGGATTGCGACGGCACGCCGACGAGCTCCACCAATCTCCATCGCAATCAAACTCTATCCCGGATTCCTGCAAATTTCCGCCGTCTATCGAAAGTAGATTGGTCACGGTGAAGCGTGGTCACAGCGCGTCGCGCAAGAAGTTTGCCGGCGTCAACCCGCTTCCGACAATGAACTGGGAGTTACGCCATGCAACATCTGCCGAACGACACCATCGACGTCCTGCTCGACCAGTTTGGTCAAATCGAAACCGTTAACGGAGATCCCAACTTTCCGACCGCTACCGACACCTGGGGCGGCAACGACAGCGTGACCGCAACGATCACCCAGCCCGAAGCAGAGGTCACGATCTTCGGCGACGACAACACGACTCTACATGGCCAGTCCCACGGCGGCAACGACACGCTCACGGTCAATTTCAACTATGGCTGGAACGCCGCCCTCGTGGTCGGCGACGCCCAGGCGATGACCGACGACGCCAGGGGCGGCAACGACACCATCGATGTCGAGAACGGCTCGATGTACACCAACGTGCATGCTTTCGGCGATGTCGCTGGCGACATGTCGGGCAGTTCGCACGGCGGCAGTGACACCATCATCGGCGCGGTGGGTTGGCGAGACTACGACAATGTGTACGCCGGCGATGCCGGCGGTTCCATGAGCGGTACGGCGCAGGGCGGCAATGACACGCTCGACATCAGTCTGAACACCATGGAGGGCTCAGCGATAGCCAGCGGCGATGCTATCGGCTCCATCAGCGGCGATGCCATTGGCGGTAACGACAACATCACCTTCACCTTCGGCGCCAACATTGTCTGGACCGGCGGATTTGCGTACGGAGATTCGGCGACCTCACTGACCGACAATGCCCAAGGGGGAGATGACATTCTCACCCTCAAGACCGGTGGCCCTGACACCCTCCAGCTTACGAACCCAGCGCTCTACGGCGATGCTCCGACCATGTCCGGCAATGCTGATGGCGGCAACGATATCCTCACCGGCGGAGCGACCAACGATTTCCTGTATGGCGATGCGAAGGTCTATAACCCCGCGACGCCGGGCTCGATCACCGGCGGCAGGGATATCCTCAACGGCGGCACCGGCAATGACGAGCTTTCGGGCGGAGGAAACAGCGACACCTTCGTCTTCAACACCGGATCCGGTAATGACCTCATCACTGACTTCGATCAAGGCAACAAGGCGGTCGGCAGCACCGCGACCGAGCACGACCTGATCAATGTGGGTGATTATGGGTTTGCGGACTGGACGGCGCTGTCGAGCCTGATCAGCGATAATACCGCCGGCGATGCCGTGATTCATCTGTCGGCGAGCGACACCATCACGCTGGACGGTGTTCACGCCGCCAGCCTGCACCCGGCCGACTTCCTCATCTGAGCGAGTTGCTCCGGGAGCAACCATCTTGCCCCGCCTACAGCGGGGCGAGATGCGGGTTACACTTCCTCGTCCTGCAGATCCCCTCAGCACGCGCCACTCGTCCGCTGACACCGGCGGCGGGCCGCTCAGCCTGCTGCCGGCGTCGGCCCCCATGCGGCCAATCGTTCAATGGCCGACGCACGGCGTCTTCCGTTGGCATCGGCGGCACGCGCTGTTTTGCCCGACGAGTCAAACCGCCTTCGCTCGCGGGGGTCGCGCAATGGGGTGCGAAATTCTTCAATGATTTGTGCTGATTTGTACTGTGCATGGGGTTGTTTTCGCGTTTTTTTATCGAGCTCCCGTGGGGAACGGCGCTCCATGCTGAATCGATGGCCTGTACGCGCTGCTGCTCGCGTGGCATTGGGGGCGGTGAAGCCTGGACACTGACGAGCATGTTCGCCCTGACATTCCTTGGGACCTCGGCCAGCGTTCCGTCGGCGGAGCGCAACCATCCGGCCCTCCTGGTCGAGGCAGCGGGCAAGCGCATCCTGGTCGATTGCGGCGAGGGCACGCAGCGCCAGTTGCTGCGCAGCGGCGCCGGCTTTCGGCGGCTTGACCGCATCCTGCTGACGCACGCCCATCTCGATCACGTGCTCGGCATCCCCGGTCTGTTCTCGACGCTGGGGTTACGCCAGAACTCCGACGTGATGACCGTCCATGCAGGGCAGGGTACGCTCGACATCGTCGTCCGCATGCTCTCGGGCCTGTGGGGCGCGGGCAGGGCGCCGATCCCGGTGGAATTCGCGCCGCTGACCGAAGGACAGGTCGTCGATGCCGGCGACTTCACCGTCGATTGCTTTCCGGTCCGCCACCGCGACACCGACAGCTTTGGCTTCTCCTTCAAGGGTCCCACCCGTCGCCACCTTCAGCCCGATCGCCTCGCAGCCCTTGGTGTGCCGGATGGGCCGCTGCGCGGAGAGTTGGCCGCAGGACGGCCTGTCGCGATCGCCGACCGAACGATCGATCCCGAAGACGTCCTGGGGCCGCCGAGCGGTGGCAAGAAACTCGTCATGATCGGCGACACCGAAACCACGGATGGGCTGTCACGATACGTGGCTGACGCAGATGTGCTGGTGATCGAAGCGACGTTCCTCGATCGCGACGCATCGACCGCCCGGGACTATGGCCATCTCACCGCGCGCGAGGCGGCAGCGTTCGCGGCCGCCAACAACGTCGGACAACTCGTGCTGAACCATATGTCGGGGCGCTATCGGGACGAAGAGCTATTGGCCGAGGCGACAAGGATCTTTCCAAACACGCGGATCGCCGCCGACTTCGACCACATCGTCATCTAGCCGGCTTGACGTCACTCATCTCGTCAATCCCGACTTGATCGCGAGATCCTGCACCTCTTTCGTCGCCTGCATCAGCTTTGGCAGCGCCTGGTCGCGGAAGGTCGGCATGTCCATGCGCATCGCATCGACGGTGACGCTCAATCCCCCGATCACAAGACCCTGGGCGTCGAAGATCGGCGTTGCCAGCGTGCGCAGGCCATAGGCATTCTCGCCGTCGGAGACGGCATGGCCTTTCTTCTTCACCTGATCGAGCCGGGCGAGCAGGGCATCGAGATCGGTCAGCGTGCGCTCCGACAGCTTGACGCGGGGCCGTAACTCCAGTCGCGCGATCTGCTCGTCCCGCGCCAGATGCGCGAGCATCGCATGGCCGAGCGCGGCACTGTAGGCGGGAATGCGCGTGCCCGGACGGCGATCCATCTTGTGCCGGTCGAGGCCCGCGCCGATGCGCGCGAGATAAATCACGTCGCCGCCGTCGAGGATCCCGAGCGAGGCCGCATCGCCGACATCAGGTACGAGATCGCGCAGCAGCGGCTCGACGATCGGCCGCAACGAACCGTGCGACAGCACGGTGTAGCCAAGGTCGAGGCAGGCGACCCCGAGCCGGAACCGGCGGCTTTGCGGAACCGCCTGGACATAGCCGAGCTCGACCAGGGTCTGGATCAGCCGGAACGCCGTTCCGCGGTCGAGATCGGCGCGTGCGGCAATCTCACTCAGGGTCAGCTCGAAGGCCTCGCTGGTGAAGCTCTTGAGCACCGCGAAGGCCTTGCCGACGGAGGCGACGTGATTCTTTGGATTCTTTGCGCTAGCTTGCGATGCGCGCTTTGCGGCCTTCTTTTCGACCTTGGCCATGCTCTAATGCCTTGCCATGACATGTCGCCCTTGACGTGGCGGCAAGCTGATTTTACGACAGGTCAAGCCAGTAACAAAAGTTCGCATTCCGAACAACAGAGATTTGACGCCCGGAGGAAGTTTGTCGACATCATCACTGCACCCCCATGGCGTGTTCTCCGCCGCGCTGACGCCGCTCGACGCCGAGCTCGCCCCTGATCATGCGCGCTTCGTCGCGCATTGCCGCTACCTGCTCGACGTAGGCTGCGACGCGCATCGCGTTGCTCGGCACGACAGGCGAGGCGAACTCCTTCTCGGCTGCCGAGCGGACCGCACTGCTGGAGGCGGTAGTCGCCGCCGGCATCGCGCCGCAGCGACTTCTGCCCGGCACCGGTGTTGCCGCGCTCAGCGAGACCATCGCGCTGACGCGCCACGCGCTCTCGGTCGGCGTCGATACCGTGGTGATGCTGCCGCCGTTCTATTACAAGGGCGTCACCGATGACGGCATCTTCGCCTCCTACAGCGAAGTCGTGCAGCGCATCGGCGATGCCAGGCTCAAAATCGTGCTCTACCATATCCCGCAGATGTCGGCGCAGCCGATCTCGCATGTCCTGATCGAGCGGCTGCGCGCGGCTTATCCGTGCACCTTCACCGGCATCAAGGATTCCTCCGGCGACTTCGCCAACATGACCGCGATGGTCGAACGCTTCCCCGGCTTTTCGGTCCTGGTCGGAGCTGATCCGTTGCTGTTGCCGCTGCTGCGCAGGGGTGGCGCGGGCTGCATCACCGCGACCTCCAATCTCATCGCGCGCGACCTTGCCTATGTCTACAAGCACTTTGGCGACAGCGACGACGACGCGGCGCTGAAGGCGGCGCAGGCACGCATCGTCAAGGCGCGCGAACTGGTCTCGCGCTTCCCGCAGATGGCCTCGTTGAAGGCGCTGACGGCCGAACGCACCGGCCATGCCGCATGGCAGCGCCTGCGGCCGCCGCTGGAATCCTTGCCGCCGGGGCAGGTGAAAGAGCTGCTCGCGGATGCGGCGGCATTCGCCGCCGTCGTCTAGCGCGACGCGCCGAGGCGATCCGATGTCCGACCCTTACCGTGATGCGTTGACCGGGCTCGCCGCTATCGTCGGCGACAAGCACGTCATCGCGTCCGGACCCGACCAGGAGCCCTATGTGGTGGACTGGCGCGGACGCTATCACGGTCGCGCCGCCGCCGTCGTGAAGCCCGGCTCGAACGCCGAGGTTTCTTCCGTCGTCAAGTTCTGCGCGGCAAAGCAGCTCGCGATCGTACCGCAAGGCGGCAACACCGGCATGTGCGGCGCCGCGACGCCGGACGAGCGTACGGCCAACGTCGTGATCCGGCTCGACCGCATGCGGGCCGTGCGCGACGTCAGTCCGCTCGCCAACACCATCACCGTGGAGGCCGGCTGCATCCTCGCCGAGGTGCAGAATGCGGCCCGTGCCGTGGATCGCTACTTCCCTTTGAGCCTCGGTGCCGAAGGCTCCTGCCAGATCGGCGGCAACATCTCGACCAATGCCGGCGGCACGGCTGTGCTCCGCTACGGGCCGACGCGCGATCTCGTGCTCGGGCTGGAGGTCGTGCTGCCCGACGGGAGAATTTTGAACGGCCTGCGTGCGCTCCGCAAAGACAACACCGGTTACGCGCTCAAGCAGCTCTTCATAGGCGCAGAGGGGACGCTCGGCATCGTCACCGCAGCCGTGCTGAAACTGTTTTCGCCGCCGCGCAGCTCGGCACTGGCGCTGCTCAAATTGCAGGGCGTCGAGCAGGCGCTTGAGATCATGCAACGCTTGCGCGGTGCGGTCGGCGACCGGCTCGGCAGCCTCGAGATCATGTCGCGCTCGCAGATCGAGGTGATCGCGGAGACCGTGCCGCATGTCACGATCCCGTTCGAGCTGACGACGCCGTGGTACCTGATCGTCGAGCTGACCGACACGCTCGCGGGCGTCGATCTCGATGAGCCGCTCGCCACGGTGCTCGCAGCCGCGATGGAGGCAGGGCTCGCCGAAGACGTCATCCTGGCGTCCAACCTCGCGCAGGCGAAGGCGATCTGGGCGGTCAGGCACAGCGTCTCCGAAGGCAACAAGCGCAGCGGCTATGTCGTGTCGCACGACAGTGTGGTGCCGCTGGAGCGTCAGGCTGCCTTCGTCACCAATGTCGAGGCCCGGATCAACGCCGCGGTGCCGCATGCGCGCGTCGTGATGCACGGCCATATCGGCGACGGCAATATCCACGTGATCGCCCTGATCGACCGCGCGCGTTGCCAGGATCCGGACGCAACAGCCGCGCTGGTGGCTGAGATCAACGAGATCGTCGACGACGAGACCGCAGTGCAGGGCGGGGCGATCAGTGCAGAACACGGCATCGGGATCACCAATCGTGGCCGGCTTGCCCGCGTCGCCGATCCCCTCGATATCGAGTTGATGCGCGGCATCAAGCAACCGCTCGATCCCAAGGGCCTGATGAACCCCGGCAAGATCTTCAATGTCGGAGGCACGCGACGATGACAAGCGTCCGCCTGCTTGCCGACGATCTCACCGGCGCGCTCGATACCGCCGCGGAGTTCGTCGGCCTGTGCGGACCGTTCAACGTCACCTGGCCGGAAGCGTCCGCTCCACAGGATTCCGGAAGCCTCGCAATCGACAGCGGCAGCCGCGAGCGGTCGAAGGCCGAGAGCATCGAGATCGTCGGACGGCTGGCGCCGCTGCTCCGCGAGGCGACCATCGCCTACAAGAAGGTGGATAGCCTGCTGCGCGGCGCATGGGCTGCCGAGCTCGGCGCCTGCCTGCGTAGCGGCCATTGGGCGTCGTGCGTGGTCGCGCCTGCCTTCCACTATCAGGGGCGCCGCACCGCGGGTGGCCAGCAATTTGCGCGCACGGTGCAAGGCGACTGGCATCGGGTCGGAGAGAATCTCCTGACCCAATTGCAACTCGAGGGCATCGAAGTGCGGCAGGGCCGGGCCGATACGCTCTCGCAAGGCGGTGTTCAGGTTTTTGATGCCGAGAGCGATATCGAGCTCGATCATGTCGTCGAAATGGGACGGCGCATGCCCGGGCCCGTGCTCTGGTGTGGAAGCGGCGGGCTGGCCGGCGCGCTCGCCCGCAGCCATCGCGCCGATGCGCCGGGCCGGTTGAAGCTGCCGGTGCTGGGGCTGTTCGGCTCCGATCAGGCTGCCACCGCCTCCCAGCTTTCTGCCTGCGGTGATGCTGCCGTCGCGCTTGCTGAAGGTGGGGGCACGACGCACGTCCAACGCAAGCTGGCCGATGACGGCGTGGCGCTGGTCAAGTTCTCCCTCGCCGACGGTCTGACCCGCGCCGAGGCGGCACGGCGGATCGCTCGCGAGATGACGGCGCTGATCGCAGCGCTTGAACCGCCGGGCACGCTGATCGTTGCCGGCGGGGAGACTTTGAAGGCCGCATGCGTTGCCCTTGGCGCGCATGCGCTGCAGGTGACAGGACGTATCGTGCCGGGATTGCCGCGCTCGATCTTGCAGGGCGGCCGCTGGGCCGGCGTCGATGTCATCTCGAAATCAGGCGCATTTGGCACCAGTGAGCTCTGGCGCGATCTGCTCCACATCAATCATTTGCTCAACAAGGAGAGTCCGACATGACCTCTCGCCATCTTGCCATCACCATGGGCGATCCGGCCGGGATCGGGCCGGAGATCATCGTCAAGGCCTGCGTCGGGCTGAAGGACCGGATCGCGACGGGCGATCTGCGTCTGTTGATCATCGGCAGTGGCGCGGCGCTCGATGGCGCGAAAGCTACGCTCAGTGCCGGCATTGCGATCCCGGAAGTGAGCGCTGAGGATCGTGACTGGCCGAACCTCTGCTTCCTCCAGGCCGACGTCGAGGGCGACCCGATCAAGCCCGGCGTATTGAGCGCGGACGGCGGACGCTTCGCCTACAAGGCGATCGAGCAAAGCGTGCGCCTGACGCAGGCGGGACGGACCGCGGCCATCGTCACGGCTCCGCTCAACAAGGAAGCCCTCAACAAGGCCGGCTATCATTTCCCTGGACATACCGAGATGCTGGCGCATCTCACCGGTGTGCGCGGCTCGGTGATGCTGCTCGCCCACGGCAACATGCGCGTCAGCCATGTCTCGACCCATGTGGCGCTGGAGGACGTGCCGAAGCGTCTGACGCCGGAGCGCCTGCGCATGGTCATCGACCTCACCAACGATGCGCTGCTGCGGCTCGGCATCGCCAAGCCGAAGATCGCCATTGCCGCGCTCAATCCGCACGCCGGCGAGGGCGGCCTGTTTGGGCGGCAGGACATCGACGTGTCCGCGCCGACGATTGCGAAAGCGGTCGCTGACGGCCTCGACGTCGTCGGTCCCGTGCCCGGCGACACCATCTTCGTCAAGCTGCGCGCCGGTCAGTACGATGCCGCGGTAGCGATGTATCACGACCAGGGGCATATCCCGGTCAAACTGCTCGGCTTCCAGATCGATCCCGCGACCGGCCGCTGGCAGGAGCTCTCCGGCGTCAACATCACGCTGGGCCTGCCGATCATCCGTACCTCGGTCGATCACGGCACCGCCTTCGACATCGCCGGCAAGGGCATCGCCAACGAGCACAGCTTGATTGAGGCCATCGACTATGCCGAACGGCTGGCGGCCGGCGCCTCCGCATCCAAGTGACGAGATCGAGCCCACGATGACCGACGCCTTCACACCCATCGAAATCCTTCGCCCCACCGTCCTCGAATTCGGTTGCGGCACGATCACCGCAGCCGCGCGCTTCGCCGAGCGCATCGGCGCCAAACGACCGCTCGTGATCTCCGACCCGTTCAACGCGCGCCGCGTCGACAGGCTGACGCTGCCGGGTGCAGTGAAGGTGTTCGGCGAGGTCAAGCCCGAGCCGGACCTGCCCAATCTCGACAAGGCCGTGGCGATGGCGCGCGAGGTCAAGCCCGATCTCGTGATCGGCTTCGGCGGCGGCAGTGCGATGGATCTCGCCAAGCTGGTGGCTGTGCTCTGTACCTCCGAGGTGGCTTTTGCCGATATCGTCGGTCCGGAGAAGGTGGCCGGCCGCAGCGTGGCGCTGATGCAGATTCCGACCACGTCGGGCACCGGCAGCGAGGCCGGCACCCGCGCACTGGTCACCGATCCCGTCAGCCGGAACAAGCAGGCGGTGCAGAGCCGCTTCATGCTCGCCGATATCGCCATCGTCGATCCGGACCTGACGATGACCGTGCCGAAGGAGATCACTGCGGCCACCGGTGTCGATGCGCTGGCGCATTGCGTCGAGGCCTATACCAGCCGCAAGGCGCATCCGGCGATCGATCTCTACGCGCTCGAAGGCGCCCGGCTGGTCGGCCAATATCTCAAGCGCGCGGTCGCTGACGGCGGGGATCGCGAGGCGCGCGCGGGTCTGGCGCTGGCCTCGCTGTACGGCGGCTATTGCCTCGGGCCGGTGAACACGACCGCCGGCCATGCGGTGGCCTATCCGCTCGGGACGCGCCATCATGTGGCGCACGGGCTCGCCTGCGCGGTGATCTTCCCGCACACGCTGGCGTTCAACATGCCGGCGGCCGAGGCGAAGACGGCGGCGGTGCTCGCGGCACTCGGACTGCCGGCGCAGAGTGATGCGAAGCTTGCCTTCGAGGCGACTTATGGGTTCTGCAGGAATCTCGGCATCGAGATGCGGTTGTCTGCGCTCGGCGTGCCCCGGGACGATCTCGGCGCGATGGCCGACGAGGCGCACGCCATTCGCCGCCTGCTCGACAACAATCCGCGCGACCTCGGGCGGGATGCGATCCTGGGCATCTACGAGGTCGCGTTCTAGTCGTCTCCGCCCACGCGCGCGGCAGCCAATCAACAACAGGAAATGCAGAGGAAATTTCGATGAGATCGATGTGGCTTGTTCTTGCCTCAACCGTGCTGCTGGCGACGTCGCCGGCGAAGTCCCAGGACGGCTATCCGTCCAAGCAGGTGACGGTGATCGTTCCCTTCGCTGCCGGCGGCACCGCGGATATCTTTGCCCGCATGGTGTCCAACCATCTTCAGATGAAGTTCGGCAAGCCGTTCGTGGTCGAGAATGTCGGCGGCGCCGGTTCGATCCTCGGCGTGACGCGGCTGGCGAAGTCTGCGCCTGACGGCATCACGCTCGGGCTTGCCAGCACGTCCGCGCTCGCAATCAACCCCACGCTCTACGGGCCGAAGCTCAGCTATCAACCGGACAAGGATCTGGCGCCGGTCGCCCAGATCAGCGTCGTGCCCAACGTTCTCGTCGTCAACCCCGACAAGATCAAGGCGCGCACCGTGCCGGAGCTGATCGCCTTTCTGAAGGCGAACCCGGACAAGGTCTCGTTCGGCTCGGCCGGCGTGGGCACCTCGCAGCATCTCGCCGGCGAGCTGTTTCAGCAGATGACCGGCACCAAGATGGTGCACGTGCCCTACAAGGGCTCGAGCCAGATGCTGACGGATCTGCTGAGTGGCCAGATCGATCTCGCCTTCGACAACGTGCCGCTGCTGCTGCCGCAGGTGAAGACCGGCCAGCTCGCGATGCTTGCGACCGCAACGCCCAAGCGCGCCGCCTTCGATCCGGAAATGCCCGCCGTTACCGAATTCCTGCCCGGCTTCGAGGCCGTGGCCTGGCACGGCTTCTTCGTCCCCGCGGCGACGCCGAAGCCGATCGTCGAAAAGCTCTCCGCCGAGATCCGCGCCTTCATGCAGCAGCCGGAGACAGTGCAGAAGATGGCCGAGCTCGGCGCAGCCGCGGTCGCGGTGGATTCCCAACCGTTCGCGGCCTACATCGCCGCGGAAACCGCGCGTTGGAAGAAGGTGATCGAAGCCGCAAACATCAAGCTGGATTAGGCGTGTGGATCCGCGGCAAGTTAACAGGACCCATCCACCGCAGCGCTTGCCAGCCCAGAGCCGAGCGGGTAGAACGCTGCCACGCCTGAGCCGTGATTTGCGCCAAACGCGCTTCCGGCGACAGCCGGGCAGATCAATAAGATATTGAATTTGTTCGGCTATTCCGGTGGGGAATGGTGTAACGGTAGCACAACAGACTCTGACTCTGTTTGTCTAGGTTCGAATCCTAGTTCCCCAGCCAATTTCCGAGAGCGTCCCCAAACGCTTGAAAGTGTTGAACTCTTTTGTGCTGGGTAACTGGCGTACCCTAACGCTGACCCTAACACCTGCCCCCAACGGTGGAAGCTCGGTGCTCGGCGTGTTGAACGCGCCGCTAGACCGAACCTGGACTTGCCATGCGACCAATCAAATTGCTCACCCTCTCGTTGTCCCTTCTGGCCTTCCAAGGGGCTTCAGGAAAGGATTGGGAGGTCTTCGGGCTCAAACCCAACATGTCGATGCAGGATGCTGCTCCCGTCATGGCTGCTGCTTGCGCCAGCAAAATTGACAAACTCCTGCCTCCCAATCCCGTAGAGAATTTGGACATCCGAATTTGCAGGCGGCCCGATGGGGCATCGTTTGAAGTCTGGTTTAGATGCGGAAAGCTCCTCTCGACGTTTGTCCGCAAGAGGGTCGAGAGTGCCAATGAAGCAATGCGAGCCTTAACCGGCGAATGCCTCCCACCGAAATCAATTGAGACGCTTGGTGAACGGCGGATCAGCTT
This sequence comes from Bradyrhizobium sp. LB13.1, assembly GCF_054056815.1. Taxonomy (NCBI): domain Bacteria; kingdom Pseudomonadati; phylum Pseudomonadota; class Alphaproteobacteria; order Hyphomicrobiales; family Nitrobacteraceae; genus Bradyrhizobium; species Bradyrhizobium sp. LB13.1. The sequence goes on from NZ_JBSRYQ010000001.1 coordinate 3,643,744, forward strand.
AGGTTGTGCCGGGGGTGGTTCCGCGACGATTGAGTTTCCTGAGATCGGAGAACGACTCGCTCTAACTCGGAGCTACGTATCCGGAAGCACGACTTGTCCCTAAAGTTTTCCGGCCACGCCAAGAGCAAGAAGAGCGTTGGGCACATGGCAAGGGGGCTCCATCAAGCCGCTCGCGAAGTGATGGCACAGATGGAAACCCCGGTGGATTTGTCAGGGTTGGCTTGCCGCGTGCCTTAGCTCGCAATGAATGGACACACCGCTAGGGGCCGAGATCACACAGCTTGAGAAACTCCGGGGAGAAGAAGACATCCACCTTCTCGTCGCCTTTCTGGAATTTGTAGCAATGAAGCTCAACGCCGCATTCACCGACCGCTGCAACGAGCGGGTCGCTAGGTGAGCCTGGAAGAAGCAGAATTCGACGGTGACCGGAAAGCCGCGGCAACAGCCTCGGATAAACGGTTAGCTGACCTATGCCCTCGTAAACGTCTGCCGCCGCGACACCGGTCTTAATCTCAAGCAGCAGTTTGCCAGCTTGGACCTCGACTACACCATCAACCTCGTAGCCGTAAGCGTGCAGGGGTTTATCGAGTTTACGCCCGTCCGCGTTGAGGAGGGCCTTCAGCTTTTGCCAGACTTCACCATGGATACGCCATCGCTCATTGCGATTAACCGTAGGTTGCCCCGCGATCTTGCCACCTTTCTCGGGCGGACCGAATAGTTCGACGAGGCGCTCATCGTCCTTTTTGGCGGCCGCCGCACCATCTGGACTTCTGGCGAGGCCACACCGATCCACAAAGTTGGCCGTGTTCAGACAGATCTCCTCCGCTGGGCAATCTAGCGCCGTCACAATAAACCACACCCGCTTTGCCGGCTTGCCGTCTATCGTTACAATAGCGGGCTTTAGGCCAGTTCGGTGTTCGAAGTGATGGCTCTCTATGCGAGCAGATTGCGCATTCTTGTGCAGCGTGCCTTGCCTAAGTAGATAGCGTTGCCCGGCTGAATTTCGCCCCACGCCAGACAGAGGATTTTCTGTTCCTTGCTCTGGCTCATTCAACTCGACAGTCCAATTATCGCCAGTAGGGTCTAAGCCGAGTTTGAAATCATTTCCCTTTCCGCGAAAGTATATCCTCCCTGCGGAAAGCCACCAAACGCTACCAAGCCTGTGGCCCCTGTTGCTCCATGGCATTTCGCCAAACGGAAAAGGCATCGCGGATGTCATCCAGGTCAGTTAACAATTGAAGCGAATCTTGGACCATGCATCCTCTTGGATTCTGATTTGGTCGCGCGTGCGATTTGAGGCAGGCTGCTGACCCAAAGGTAGCCATCTAATTACAGGCGGCGCTCGCCGTCGCTGCCGTGCAATCTTGCATCTAGGACAATTGAAGTTGCCCCGGAGGGTGTGTGGAGGTGATAAGTTCGAGGTCACTTTGAGGCAAGATAAGTACAGACCCGACCCGACCGTCGTTATGCTTGCCAGTTCAATTGCGTCGACGACGCCGGAAAGCAGACCGGAGCCCACAGGCTTATTCGTCGACCTCATAGAATCTTCAGACCGTAAACGAGGTGCCAAGCCCAATTCGTCCGGGTTTCCGCTCTCTCCAGGCAGGCCTCGCGCTCAATTCGCTCCCGAGTATCCTTGATATTGAATTGCGAACAAGAGCCGACGAAATTGGCGTAGTGATAGTTTTCGAGCCGAACCACGGCCGCCCCGAGCCAAACAACTGCCGTCACAAGTGCCAAGGTTGTAAAAACCAATAAGCGGCTTACCGGCGTTCCCATATGCGGTCGAAGTCCTACACGGAGGGCTGAGCATTTGCTTGCTCTAGGTCGATCTCCGGGGCGAGCTTCAGATTTCTCACTCGCGGGCCGAAGGCCTTCCTAAACTTGTCCACCTCATTAACTAGCCAGTCGACGTACTCAGGCCATTTCTCCCTTTCATAGAGGTCTGCCTCACGAGAAAGCGAGATGATCTTGTCATCATTCTCGGGATTCGCATTCCACTGCAATTGATGCCCGATCTCAGCTTCGATGGTGGAGCGGTGAATAAGCAGCTGAGGAAGAGCGGCCTCCGCAACTTTCTTTCCGAGGTACACTCGCACGCCGATGCGGCCGTCAGCTGTGTTCGCGATGTTCGACAAATATATGTTGGCTTTGCCAAGCGGCACATTGAACCAGTATTGTGCTTGCGGCGTTTGGGTAGACTGGAGCACCTTTCTTTCCAGCAGCTTCTTGCTAAATTCAGTCCAAAATTCCAGTTGCAATTTCCGGGCGTCGCTTAGTGGTCCAGCCGACTTTGCGACGTTTGCCTGACGTGCAATGTCTGTTGGCTTACTTAGCACATTGAAACGCACCGCAGGTTTCGAGGTATCGATTTGCCACAGCTCAACCTCTACGGCGTACAGATTAAGATCGACGCTTGTGTGCTCGTTGAGCCACTCGATCGCCTTCCGATGCTCATCCGTAAAACGCTCCGCGATCCAAACGACGGCGCTCGCCCCGAGGGTCGCCGCATACGTAAGAACTTTCCCAAGATGATCGTGATCGGTTTTGCCGAATTGGTTTTCAATGACGACATAGCCGCCTCGAAGTTCTCGGGCGAGTATGTCTGCCCAATAGGGACCTACCGGGACTTCAACTCGTTCGACCTGCAACTCCAGTCCAATCGCATTTGCCTAGCTTCGCAATGTTTTCTTCTCGCGCTAGCCAGGGGGTGAAGTCGATCTCTTCATGCGCCCAAACGCTCTTAGCGATAATTTTTTTTATCTCGCCCAAATCAGTCAATTCTAATCTCCCCAAGCGGCAGTCCGATTCGCAGAACAAGCTTGTAATCTGAAAAGTTGTATCGCAAGTCCTAGTCGCGTTGCCAAGCCTACTTTAGGCTCTTGCTTGTAACGTGCTCCGATGTTGCGTTGTCTCTGGCCGCAAATACTTATTCGGCACCCTCTGACTCTGAGCAACTACCCGGCTTATGACCTTCATTGATGCAACGCGATATAGCCAACCCAACCTGGAAAACGCCTGTGCAACGCCATGCGTCGCTAGCTCCCGATATAGTTTAACTGCGGTTTGACAATCGTGCGACGTTCCGCTGCGGTGGCATGCTCGAGTAGCGCGTGCATTGGCAGATGAAGCAAAGCTCAACTCAAATCCGACGAGGATGAGCGCCCACACGCATTTTCGTTTTCTCCTTACCTTGACTTGCTAAGAACAAAATGAGAACCTTGCAAGGATTTTGCGGGATAGAGGAACGCCTGCCACTACCGCCCCAACACCCCAGTCCGACGCACAAGCGCCAGAAACCGCCGCCGATCAGGCCATCGCAGCCGAGGTGATGCCCGCGAAGCTGTGAAGGCGCTGTTGATAGCGAACGAGTTCTTAGAACGCGAGATGGAAGGGCGGCTGTCGCGCGGATACACTCGCGGCCTGAAGCACGGCAGGTCCAGTACGTATTCGGGGTAACTATGCGTTTTATTCGTGCGCTTGCGGTTCTTCTCTTTTGCGCAGGCCCCTCAGTTGCAGCAGAGAAGGCAGAATCGTTCTTTAAGAAGCAGATCGACAACACGTGGGCTGTTCACGGCACCTCGTATCCGCTCAATTCAGGAAAGCCGCCTGCTTGTTTTGCCAATACCACACTGCCTGACGGCTCACTGGCCCAACTAACGGTGCATCCATCGTGGTTCGGCGACAAACGCGAGCCCCATCCCCAAGGATCGAAGCTCATAATCCGCAATATGCAGTGGAGCATCCTTGCTAAGACGGGTAAGCGCGTTGCACATATGAATCTGTACAACGGACGAACCGGTGTTCGCGAGATCGACGCGCTCTTCGCTGCTGAGGATAAGAACACTATCGTCATCGCAGATATCTCCCGTGATTTCTTTGCGACTGTTTCGAGGTCCGACCGGATTATTTTGACGTTGCGGGATGACGATGCAACTATCGTACTCACATTCATGCATTCGCAAGAGCTTATTAAGGGGCTTTACGACTGCTCGTGGAAGTACGAGAGCCTCTACAACGAATAGCGGGTGCCGCGGACGCGGGGCCATACGATGGCGCGTTTCAATTCCCGCAATCACGCAGAGAGCATTGCAGTCATATATAGCTTGCGGAGCCAACGAAGTTGAGCCGTCTTATTTTCATAGTTTCTCTATTCGTGTTGGTCTCAGTGCCAGCAATCGCCGCGGAGCGCGTAGCATTGGTCATCGGCAACGGCGCGTACTTACGAGTACCGAGCCTTCCCAATCCGACACGAGATGCGGCCGATGTTGCTCGTGCTTTGGAACGCCTAGACTTTAAGGTCACGCAGGTCAGCAATGGGACCGCTGCTGATTTACGCAAGGCACTAGTCGACTTTGGTCGTTCCGCGGAAGGCTCAGTGATCGCACTTGTTTTCTATGCCGGCCATGGAATGGAAGCCGGAGGAGAAAACTGGCTGATTCCAACGGACGCTGAGTTGAGGAGCGACACAGATGTTGAGAGCGAGGCAGTCAGTCTGAGGTCAATCAATCTTCAAGTCGGCAAGGCGCGACAGCTAGGATTGGTCATTCTGGACGCCTGCCGTAACAATCCATTTGAGGCAAGAATGAAGCGGTCCTTGGCCACGCGCACAGTAGTCCGTGGATTAGCTCCTACGGAGCCAACGGATAACGTCCTCATTGCATATGCCGCTCGTGATGGGACAACTGCCAGCGATGGCGATGGAAGAAACAGTCCATTCACGACAGCGCTCCTTCAGCACATCGAGACACCCGGATTGGAAGTCTCATTCCTGTTTCGTCGAGTGCGTGATGATGTCATGACCGCGACCAAGCGCAAACAGCAGCCCTTTGTGTACGGGTCACTGTCAAAGGAGGAGATCTACCTTAAAGGTACTACAAGTCCTCCAAATGCTCCCGCTTCTAGTGTCCCCACCTCGCCCGTTCTTCCCGCGCCCACCGTGTCTACACTCAACACTAACACCAGCGCCCCGAAGGAAGCGGCGACCGCGAGCGCAATTGCAACTGATCGCGGCGTATTCACGCCTGAGGACAGTCAGCGCGTAACAGCAATAGGAACCAAGCAGCAATTGAAAATGCCGGAGTTTACCATCTTAGCCAGTGGGTCAGCTTCATCTGGCGTGAATGCGAGGTTTGTTGGCGTGTGGTCCAGCAAGCAAGGCTGGGAAAAAGGCAAAGGCCGCCACGCGATGCTGATTATTACTGATGTTTCAGCAACCGGGTTGGCCAGTGGTTACTGGCTCTGGGGTCCCCCCACAAAGGTGTCCTGGCAGCAAACGCCGGCCGGATATTCCAGATTTGCCGAATACATTGAAGGAGACGGCTTCTCACTAAAGTTCCGTGAGACGATTGCCGTAAAGCTGGACGGGAAGAACGTGATTAGATTGGCGAACTCTAATCCCGACCATCCGACTGAGAAGCCCACGATCGACCTCTACCCGGTATGGCAACTGAGTAAGCCCGCGCCTTTGGCCGCCGACCCGTCGAACAGTAAAGAGCGCTCCCAAAAGCCAAGGGAGACATCGACCAGCGCCCCCTCATCGAGTGTTCGCGAAGATCAAACGCGAGCGGCGAAGCAAGCGCAACAGCCCAGCGGGGACTCTCGATGCGACAGGATGCATGATCGGTTGGGTTGTCTCTGCGCAGTCCAAAATGGAGGCGGGCTCTCGCCGGATGGCAAGCGTTGGTGGTCGAAGCGCCACACGAGTGATCCACCCAACGAGGCATTCGTTCGGTGCCAAATCAGGGCCGGCAGAACGTAGGGAATTCCGATGGCCCTTGAAGGTGCGAAGGCATGATGAACCACAGCCGCTCACACCCGTCGCATTGAGGATCAGCATCTCCATCGGGGCAACATTCTACCAACATCACATTCCTCGGTGAGACATCAGATCGCCTCGCTGCTTTGGGCCGCGACCGGTATCTACTACTTCGCGACCACCGAGGCTGCGGCCCTTCTGTCTTGGCAAGCGGCAGTGTTCTTCATTGCCGGGATGTTTGCTTCTGCGCTCCTATTTGGCGCGGCGAGCCACTACCTCTTCGCCGCTCACCGAAGGCTTTTTATCTCAATCGTGCACGCGGCAGGCCCACGCTGGAAGTTCTCGCAAGTCCGGCGCGTCTGTTGCTCAATGGCTTCGAGGTCGGGGCTCCGGTACTGACGGCAAGGTGGACCTTCATGGGACTGATTGGTCTAACCTGATATGGCCCGGAGCTAGGAGTCACTTTGAGCACACACGAAACACCGCGTGACCGGTCTGGCTTTCACCTAGCGGCCGCGGACCTGCTGGACGATGTCATCTAAGGCGTGTACCCATGAAGAGCTGGTGTCGGCTGGGGAAAGGCCCCCTCGACCTCGGCTAGGGGCATTCCTAGGTGAAGATCACCCGCGTTGAAATCGCGAACTGGCGTTCGATCAAGTACGTCAACTTCTGGCCGGAGGATATCTGCATCCTTGTCGGGGCGAACAACGCAGGCAAAACCAATATCCTCTCAGCGGTCAACCTCATTCTCGGGGAGCGCTGGCCGATGCCCGCGAACCTCGAAGACTCAGATTTTTATGGGCGCAACCGCGACAACAGCATCTATATCCGGCTCTGCTTAGATCACCCGCACGTGTCAGAAATCGAGTTCGACACATCTAAACCGCAGTACGCTCTGAACGCGCTCGACAATCACGGCAGGCCTGTCCGCCCTTTTAGCAATGCCGTCCGGGAAGAGCTTGCCTTTGCCTACGTGGACGCCGGTCGCAACTACGAGAGGCAGTTTTCAACATCGCGTTGGTCGATCTTCGGGCAAGCCCTGCGCCACCTCCATCAGACCCTAAAAGATAGTGGCGATCAGCTGACCAAGCTTCGCGACGCGCTGAACGCCGCGCACGGGCTCTTGCAGACTGACCAGTACAAGAACTTCGAGAAGGAGCTGAAGGAGGCGTTCGCAGCCCAGCTGAAGACCGCCCGGTATGACGTGTCGTTCGAGTTTCGGACGCTCGAAGAAACCAATCTCTACCGTAGCCTGTATCCGACGCTTGTCGAACGAGGAGTGCCTAGAAATCCGTTAGAGGTTGGTTCAGGCGTGCGCAACGTGCTTGTGCTCGCGCTGTTTCAAGCGTTCGCGAAGTCTTTCCGGGGGGACGCCGTCCTCGGCATTGAGGAACCCGAGCTATATCTACATCCGCATGCTCAGCGCAGCCTAATGAAGCAGTTTGAGACGCTGGCAGAAGCGGGCAACCAGCTCTTCATTTCGACACACAGCGCCCATTTCCTCGACGTCGCTCGGAGCGACCGCATCGTACTGGTAGACCGTTGCGACGACGACGAGGGCGATGTTTGTACCCAAGTGAAAACGGCTTCGTCGCAGGACCTCCTAAAGGCCCGCCAAGAGCTGCACCCCGAGCGTGACGGGATGACAGTGGAATCGGTGCGGGCCTTTGTGAGGAACGTGCGAACGGCTGAGATGACTGAGGCCTTCTTCGCCCGCGTCGTGATCGTGGTCGAAGGCCCTTCCGAGCGCGAAGCAATACCCGTGTTCGCCAGAGCGCAGGGCCTCGACTTCGACGAGCATGGTATTTCGATCGTATCTGCGGGTGGCAAGCCCACTATCGATACACTGTCCCAGCTTTACAACATGCACGGCATCCGCACTTTCATCTTGTTCGACAACGACGGCGGTAAAGCCATCGGAAAGGGCCGCCAACCGGACCCTATGCCGCCTACTGCGGCTGCAAGAAGCCGATGAGCCGGCAGCCTGCGTGATGGAAGACTATGCAATTCTTCAAGGTAATTGGGAGACGCAGTGCCAGGCACATGTGGAGATGATCCGGGCGGGCCTGTATGGCGAGTTGGAGACGCAGGCACGAACTGAACTCGGTATCCCCGGCGACCGAAACAAACCGTTGGTGGCACGTTTCATTGCCGAGGCCCTCGTACAGCAAGGACACGTACCTCAATTCATCAAAGATATCCTTGACGCGATTAGAAAGAAGCTGCCCTTAAAGTCAGAGGCTCTAGTGTCTTAGAGGCCGGCCTGATGGGCGACTCGATGGTGTGTAGGTAGGGTGTGGTGTCACCTCGCTCTATGCCCGGCCCTTGACGGGTGACTCAGGGTCAGGGCCTCACCGCGCCTCTATAAAGCCTGTTCACTCCCAGCCGTAGGGCTCCCAGTGAATCTACTCGCGCATGGAGGCACGCCTAGAGGGCAACCCTCATTGGTCCCCCCTTAGGTGTCTCTATGAAAGGAGAGGCTCTAGTAATTAAGTCATTGATATTTCTCACCAAAATCGATTTCTACAATCGCGCATGGGGAGCCGGTCATCTTCTCGAACTGTTGCTGCATCGCTTGGCGCACGATCTCAACTTTCGACCGGGCACAAATGATCGCATCGTGGATTGGGCAGGCCGTCACGCCGATTTGGAACAGACGGGATGTCACAGTGATGATGAGGTCGGATTCAATTTTCATCAGTGAGTATCCGAACCCGATGCCGAATAGATGCGCAATCTTATGGTGCCTTTCATAAATGCGCGCGATGGCGTCTTTCAGTTTGGTGCCTGGCGGGAAATGTTGACGAGTTTCGTCGGGCCAGTTTCCAAGCCGTCCTCGCGCAAACAGGAGCGCCGATAGCAAGGTCTTCCACCCTCTGCGGCAGCTCCCATCCAAAGAAATGTCGTAGAGATCATTCTCAGGCTGAGCACATTGGGCCCTCGCGTACGCCAGTCGGGGAAACAATTGGCCGTAGTCTGCGACTGCAATCTTCTCGGAATTTATTAGCATCAGCTGAAAGCGAGCCGACCTTTCCATTGTCAAGAAAAACGGCCCGGCTAGTCTTCCACCTTGTTGCCAACTTCCGTTGTTGAATATCCTCCGGGCCGACAGCTTGAAAGGCGCGATCACTTCACCTGCACCTCCCAGCCGGAGCCTCGCGTCCTGACGAACGAGCGTGATATTACCTGAAGCAAACCATTTATTGAGCCTCCGAACTTGCGCCCGGAGCCGGCGTGTCGCTGAGGTTTCACGGTAGTCTATCAATGCAGCGTCTCCATCCACGTCCTTCCCGTCTTTCAACACTAGCACCTCAGGCTCTTCGACACGGCAGATTGCGCCTATCCCAAACTCGGAAAATGAAAGGGCGTCCTGCAATCGATCAGTTGCGACGATTAGTGTATCGCTCTTGATACTCGCGGAGACGCGGAACCCTGTGCTCAGACGCGTCGCAAACCCGACCGCGCAGAGAATGTCGACTATATCGAGAAAGTGTTGGCCGTACGCTGGATTCTTATACCGGCCGCCTGGCCATATCAGGTTGTGAGAGCGCGGCACTGCCAGCGCGGCACTTTCCGTGAGGAGATGAAGCACAAGGAAATTGCAAGCTACTGCTTCCGCCGCGAGCTTGAATGAGCGGAGCGACTTTGCAGAGCGGCCGCGTCTCCGCCGGCCTATTGCGGATTCTTGTACTAGCAGGTGCTCCGCGAATTCCTGAATCGCGGCCATCAACTCAGAGGTCTTTGCTCTAAGTTGAGGATCGAAGTAAGCTTTGGATAGCGCATTGTGTCGAAGCATAGTCTGCTCGGTGGCAAGTGTGAAAAGTGACCCCGCTAATGCCCAACATCGGCGGACCCTAGAATTCGAGGTGATCAGAGAACGGCGCAGGTGAGTTGTAAAATATTCCCTACTTTGAAGGCGGCTCTAAGTCGGGCCGACGCCCATAACGGGAGACCTTCAACGCGAGGATCTCATCTAAATGGTCCTCAATGAACCCGTCACACTCTCTTGCAATGAGCCGCCCCATCACGCGAAGAACTTGCCCGGACGAGCGGGGCCACGCATGGATCGAAGTCTCCGATATCCGACCATCGTAGTGCTCGACCCTCCAAGTTCGATGGTAACCCGATGCATTTCGCGATCGGTGACAAACCTTGGCAACCTGCACCACGAAGAACTCTCGCGTTCTGCACGTCGCGTACTCCGCAATGATAGCTGCAACTGCAGCCGCCTTTGCGAGGATCACCTCCGATGCGACGCCCGCCTGCCGCATCCGCGCCAGAGCAATCCTCGCCCGCCGATCCGGCGTCATTCCGCGGAGTCTCGTTACGATCTCAGTCGGCCCAGCTTCATCAAGAAGCTGCCGGAGCCTCAACAGTGCTAGATCGGTGCCGCGATCAGTCCCAGTCTTTGCCGCAACGTATGATCTCGCAGAGGCGACATAGGGCTGGAGTTCGGCACCGGAGAACGTCCGAGCCCATGTCGAACCATGGCGCGCCTTGAAATCACAATGGTGACGGCACAAAAAGGGGGATAGTCCTTTCCCAGCGGCGAGCATGGTTGGACTCCTGCAAGCCAGGCCCGTAGTCCGGTCGGGTACTGTGCATCTGGCAAAAAAGTTTGAGTCCGCGGCTCGAATCCGGGCCGGAATGCTTGCAGGGCGTCCCATTGCTAAGCTCTATGCTTTCTCTGCTGCATCAATGAGATATTTGCCCCCAGACAAGCCCAGGCCCTCGCGCAACGCCCTAAGTTCAGCGCGACGCTGGGCGAACATCTCCCGCTTTCCTGTGCGAAGAAGCTTTACGAGCAAATTCTCGATCATTGCATAGTGTGTGCCACTGAGGCGCAGAATGTACTGTGGCCTCACTGAGTGACCAGTTGGGTTTCGACGACCGGATGGTGAGCCTTCATATCCTAGTGCTCTGCATATCTGCCAAAGCTTGTCCAAATAAGCCGTCTTGAATTCCAAAACGAGCGTCGGCTTCTCCGCCTTGTTGGCGATCTGTATCGCACCGAAGCTTTCAAACAATCCGACAAACCAGTGGATGTCCGCATCCGTCGCATTCTTCAGCATGTCCGCTGTCCTTTCTCTTGTTCGTTGTCGCATCGATCGCGATCAACAATTTTGATCTAGCTATGCGCAAGTAGATGCGCAACGGACAAAAAGAAAAAAGTTGCGAAAAGGCTTCAATACAAGGGGTTTTTGAGACGAGCTACCCCCTCTAGGGGATGTAGAAAGCACTGCATGTCAATCGGCTTGCAACTTTGACCCCTCATCGGCGTCCAATTTTGACCCCTTTGCGCGGCGATGTTTGCTGGTAGCGCTCGTCTCGTCGGAGCTGGCCGGGATAGCGGAGGCGAGACGAGCGCGGGTGGCGTGATCGTCGTCTCGGCTTTTGAACCGCCAGCTGTCGTTGCCGGTCTCGACGATGTCACAGTGATGGGTCAACCGGTCGAGCAGCGCGGTGGTCATCTTGGCGTCGCCGAACACGCTCGGCCATTCGCCGAAGGCGAGATTTGTCGTCACGATGACGGAGGCGCGCTCATAGAGCCGGCTGACGAGGTGGAACAGAAGCTGGCCACCCGACTGGGCGAAGGGCAAATAGCCGAGTTCATCCAGCACGATGAAGTCCATCCGGGTCAGATGCTCGGCGAGCCGTCCTTGCCGTCCGTTGCGGGTCTCGGTCTCGAGCCGGTTGACGAGGTCGACGACGTTGTAGAAGCGTCCTCTAGCGCCATCGCGGATGCAGCTTCTGGCGATGGCAATGGCCAGGTGGGTTTTGCCTGTGCCGGTGCCGCCAACCAGTACGACGTTGCGTTGCTGGGCGATGAAGCCGCCGCCGGCGAGGTCATTGACGAGAGTCTGATTGATTGGCGTGCCATCGAACTGGAAGTCGGCGATGTCCTTGGCAAGTGGCAGCTTGGCAATGGTGAGCTGGTATTTGATCGACCTGGCTTGCTTCTCATTGATCTCGGCGTTGAGCAGGTCGCCGACAATGCGCTGAGGTTCGTGCTGGCGTTTGACAGCGATCGCCATGATCTCGTCGAAGGCCGCCTTCATGCCATAGAGCTTGAGTTCGCCCATGAGGTCGAAGATTTGGGTTCGTTCCATCAGATGGTCCTCCGGAGGTTGTCGTAGCGGGCACAATCGGCGATCGGTGCATGACGGAGCGTCAGTGCGGCCGGCGTCATGATGTTGGCCGGTGGGGCGAGTTCACGTTGCCGGGCCAGGATATTGAGAACGACATCTGCGGAATGGACGCTGTGACTGAGCGCTTCGGCACAGGCCGCTTCCACCGCGGGGAGACCGTCAGTCAGCACCGCGTTGAGGATGTCGACCATCTGCCGATTGCCATCGTCGGTGCTGGCAAGCTTGCGCCGGATCCGCTCGATCGCGGCCGGCAGCACCCAGTCCTTGAAGGGAGCACCGTTGCGCAGGGCGCCGGGTTTGCGGACGAGCACCGGCACATAATGCCAGGGGTCGTAGACGGTATCGCCGCGACTAAAGGATCGCGGGTGCTCGGCAACGATGCGTCCATCCTGACGGATCACGATGCGATCGGCATAGGCTTGAACCTCGACCGGTCGTCCGACTGCGCTGGCTGCGACCGAGTACTTGTTGTTGTCGAAGCGCACCAGGCAGGTCTTCGAGACCGACGCCGTCACGGCATGGAAGCCGTCGAAGCGGCCGGCATAGGGAACGAGCTTGGGGCGTTCGGCTTCGAACACGTCCCAGATCGTCTGATCAACCAACTCCGGATGGCGATGAGCCTTGGCGTAGGCGATGCATTTGTCGAGCAGCCAGGCGTTTAACTCGTCGAGGTTTTTGAACCGCAGCCGCGGCGTGAAGAAGCGTTCCCTGACCAGCCCGACCTGGTTCTCGACCTGCCCCTTCTCCCAGCCCGACGCTGGCGTGCAGGCGACCGGATCGACCAGATAGTGGCTGCACATCTGCAAGAAGCGGCGGTTGTAGAGACGCCCTTTACCGACGAAGATCGTCTCTACCGCGGTCTTCATGTTGTCGTAGATGCCGCGAGTGCAGGTGCCTTTGAACAGGGCGAACGCCCGGTCGTGGGCGTCGAACACCATCTCCTGCGTCTCCCGCGGATAGGCTCGCACGAACAGCATGCGGCTGTGACAGAGCCGGACATGGGCGGCCTTCACCATCACCGTGGTGCCGCTCAGCAAGACCACCTCGTGGCTCCAGTCGAACTGGTAGGCTTCGCCTGGGGCAAAGCTCAGCGGAACATAAGCGGCTGCGGTCGATTGCCCGCGTTCTTTGCTCCAGCGCCTGGCGTAACGCCGCACCGCATCGTAACCGCCGTCATAGCCGCGGCCGCGCAGCTCTTCGAAGATCCGGATCAACGTCAACTGTTCACGAGCGGATTTAGTCACGTTCGACGCAAGCAGCCCGTCAAGTTCGACTGCCCATTGTCCGAGCTTTGGCCGCGGCTGCACCTGCCGCTCGTACTCGAATGAGGTCTCTCCCGACCTCAGCACCTTCCGGACCGTGTTCCGCGACACCTTCAGGTCACGGGCGATCTCCTTGATCGTCTTGCCCTTGATGAAGTGCTCGCGCCGGATCCGGGCAATCGTCTCCACGATCAGCATCCCCCACCACCTGCTTTGTTACGAAGCAGGCAGCGCAACAGACCAACCTGTAGGGGGTCAATTTTGGACGCCGATCCCCCGGCTTAGGGGGTCAATATTGCAGGCCGAATGACACCCCTCCCTGGCGAGGGGGTTTTTCAGCAGACTGATAGAGCGGGATTGAGCACCAAATACGAAAGCCGCCGCCCGGCGGGACGATGGCTTTCTGGAGGACCGAACGTGCCGTTGCTTAAGAGAACGTCCGAGCAAGAACAGTATAGCGTGGCGAGCGCACTTGCAGCGCCGTTGCAGGATAACCGAACCCAAAAACCGGTCAAAAAAAATCCCGCAGCGGATTCGCCCGTCCGCCTTCAAAGACAAAAAAACCCTCAAAAAATAGCCGCTTTCCGCGTTCCTGCCGATTTGCTGGAAGGCGAGACTTAAGTTGCACACCCCCACACCCTCTAAACTCTCTATCGACAGCTGTGTAACGCCCTCCAACGGCAACATACCCGTGTGGGTTCATACCGGTGACGTAGTCAGCGCCGTGGCCGCGACAGCGGCCCTTCAGATCGCAGAGAAACCCCTTCAACCTGACTCAGAAGGCGCGGGACAAAGCCGTGAGTCATCCACGGGGCTTCCTGGAGTCCTTAAAGCGGTCCTTTGACAAGGAGTTGTCCCGGGCTGGCATCCGACTTCCGTATTGGTTCTGCATTGATCGCGATTGGGATGGCCGGCTGCATATCCACGGCGCCTTCAGTGCCGTTACCGAGAACGAGGTTCTGAAAGGGGGCATGCGCCGGGCCTGGGGCGAGGCGCCGGCCGCGCGGCCGGCAATTCCAGATCAAGATCGTTCCGCACACGACGACGGCTGGGCCACCTATGCCACGCGCAATCTGCGCCGCGTGTCGGCTAAGATTGGCCCTACCTTCACCATGACCCGGCCGCTGCAACAGGACGCGCAATGGACCTACAGTGAGATGCGGCGGATTATGCGCGAGACCTACTGGCCCACGAAGCCGTAGACGGGCCCTGCAACACTCATCACACTGCACGGACTACCAATCGGTGCGGGCGATCCCGGAATCCTCCCGGCGGGCGTGATGCAGAAGTTGCTGTAGCCTTGCGGGACCGGAGGGATTGAGGACGGCGGCACCGCCTGCGTAAACGAACCAGGCGGGGTTCCGGGCACAGGATTTGGCAGCTCCGGCGACTGATTTGCCCTGTTCGCGGCTGCTACGCCATCTAGTCGCCTCCCAAAGCCGGCGGTCACGTCATCTAGATTCAGTCCGCCTGCTAAATGCAATCTTTTCGACTTTGAAGAAAAGACTTCAGCGTGGGCGACCGAGACCACTGAGAAATATGCGTGCTCCGTCACATTTGGCCTCACAGTGGCACCATTGATGAAAGACGTGATGAGCGCGGGTGCAGCAATCCCGAGCTGCACTATTGCGAACGGCTGCTTCACGTCGCCGTTAAGCAGCGCCATCATGCCACCGAGAAGCAGCAACACTGCCACCCGAATCCCATATCCAACGTAATTCCCGAGAGTGAGGGCATCCGGATGATCAATGATCGGTGCGAGATCAATCGAGAGCACACTGACCAATATTGGCAATAATCCGCCAAAGGCTCCTAGGAGAAAAGCTCCACAGCGCGACATGACTTACTCCCATGCCGAGTATAATCCTTTGAAAAACATTCGGATCGTAATCCGAAAGCCTAACAACCGCAACGCGAATCTCAACGCGAAGCTCTTGCGGTAGTGAAGTAAGAAGGGTGTAAGCGTTGACTAATCGAAAAATGAAGTTCCGCGACCGAAGCCTCTGCTTTGACTCTAATCGCCGCGTCAGCGATCACTTACTTTTCGGTTTTATCGAATCCGCTTCACTTGCCGGCGAATCGCAAATCGCGCACCTCGCTTCCCTTGCATCACCAACATGGGGCTGACAGATGTCCACCGACCTCGGAACGTTCATTCCGATCTCGACCTACAATGACCTCGTGCCCGCCGACGAATTCCACGACTTCCTCGAAGAGAACGAGCGCTTGCAAGCGGCGGTGATTAAGGCTGCATGCCGTCAAATGTGCGAAGATCCTCGCATCAAAAGGCTCACGGCGAAGCGGAGGCGTTGATCATGACCAATGACGCGTGGCCGGACTACAGATCGCAAGTGCGCTCTCGCGGTCGCGGCTTCGTCTTTGAGTTGTTCGCATCCCCGAAGATGTTGCCGGACGTATGCACAAGCTGCGACGGAAGCCAGCCGGGAAATTCAGCGGCGACGTTCCATTGGCTCGAGCGGAATCAGGATACCTAGCGGTCGCGCGCTTGCCCAGAATCGTCCCTCGCGATCCAAATGCAATCTGAAGTAGCCGTCGGACGGGCGCAAACGTCAGGGATGATGTCACGGAGCCGCGACCTGCAAATGTGAAGTAGCGCACGAATTGCTCGCGACAGTTTGCCTCACCTTGCCGGTGCCATGACGGGTCGGATCGGCGCGCGCTGAATCGTCCTTGGATATGCAACCCAAGGAGATTCGTGATGCCCTATGTCGATGGTTTCGTGCTGGCTGTGCCGAAGGACAAGATCGAGCCCTACAAGGCGCTGGCGAAAACGGCCTGCGCGATCTGGATGGAGCACGGCGCGCTGGATTATGTCGAATGCATCGGCGACGACGTGCCCTATGGCGAGCTCACTTCGTTTCCACGCGCGGTGATGGCCAAGGAGGACGAGATCGTGGTGTTCTCCTGGATCGTCTATCGCGACCGGGAAACTCGCGATGCCGTCAACAAGAAGGTGATGGCGGACCCCCGGCTGAAGCTGGGACGGCATGCCGTTTGACGGCAAGCGCATGATCTATGGCGGCTTCACGACGCTGCTGAGGGCGAGCGACGTGGTCGGGTGAGCGCGCGCTGCGCAGCCTCGTAGGGTGGGTACGCTGGCGCTAACCCACCCTATAAGCGGTGCTTGCTTATGCATCGTGGCAATTCGTTTCACCTTGCCGGTATCGGGCCGGCATGCCATCCTCTCATCACCAGGCATAATCAAACGGAGGCGGGCGCTTAGCCGAGCTTTCTAAAAGAAACTGGTTGGGGAAACCCCTTGGGAGGTCTGATTTCATGAGATTGAAGCACGTCACCGGGCTGCTTTGCGCGGCTGCGATGTCCCTTGTGCTCGCTTCAGGCGCGCGAGCGCAGGACAAGGTCGTCAAGATCGGCGCGATCCTGCCGATGTCCGGCGGCACCGCCTCGATCGGCGCGCATGCCAAGGCGGCGCTCGAGGTCGCCATGGACATCATCAACAACGCCCATCCCGAGCTCGGCAATCTGCCGCTGGCGAAGAACGCAGGTCTCGCCGGCCTCGGCGGCGCCAAGATCGAGATCGTGTTCGCGGACAACCAGGGCAACCCGGCCACAGGCCAGAACCAGGCGCTGCGTCTGATCACGGAGGACAAGGTGGCCGCTTTGTTCGGCTCCTATCAGTCCGGCGTCACGCTGACCTCGAGCGCGATCGCCGAGAAATACGGCATTCCCTTCCTGAACTCCGAGTCGGTCGCCGCCAATCTCACCGAGCGCGGCTTCAAATGGTTCTTCCGCACGACGCCGATCGCCACCGACTTCGCCAAGGCCTATGTCGATTTCCTCGCCGACATCAAGGCGCAGGGTGCCAAGACCGATGCAATCGCACTGGTTCACGACAACACTGAATACGGCACCTCTGTCGCCAACACCATCAGCGCCGCCTTCAAGGACAAGGGGCAGGCCATCGCAATTGACGTCGCCTATCCGGTCAACGCCACCGATTTGCAGGGTCAGGTGCTCCAGCTCAAGGAGAAGAAGCCCGACGTCATCATCATGATCAGCTACACGTCGGACGCGATCCTGTTCGCCAAGACCATGCAGTCGCTCGACTACAAGCCGCCCGTGCTGCTCGCCGACGATGCAGGCTATTCCGATCCGTCCTTCATCAAGGCGGTCGGCAAGATCTCGCAGGGCGTCTTCAATCGCTCGTCCTGGGCGGTGGGTCCGTCCGGCTCGCCGTCCGCCATCATCGCCGACATGTACAAGAAGAGCGGCGAGGAGATGGACGACACGGTCGGCCGCCAGATGCAGGGCTTCTTCGTGCTGGCCGACGCGATCGACCGCGCCGGCTCGACCGATCCCGCCAAGATCCAGGCCGCGCTGAAGGCGACGGATCTGAAGCCCGAGCAATTGATGATGGGCTACAAGGGCGTGAAGTTCGACGACAAGGGCCAGAACGTGCTCGCCTCCGGCCTCATCATCCAGCTCCAGGACGGCGAGAACTACACCGCGGTGTGGCCCAAGGCCAATGCCGAGAAGGCGCCTGTGCTGCCTTACAAGGGCTGGTGAGATTTAAAGGCGGGGCTGCGCGCTCCGCCATTCCCATGATAATTTGATCAGAGCAACGCGGCTCATGTCCTTTGTACTCGTGCAGGTGATCGTCGGCGGGCTTCTGCTTGGCGCCGTCTACGCCCTGTTTTCCTCCGGCCTCACGCTGGTGTGGGGCATGATGAACATCGTCAATTTCGCGCATGGCGATTTCGTCATGCTCGGCATGTACGTCGCCTACGTCGTCTACACGCTGTTGGGCGGAGGGCCGATCCTCGGCGCGCCGCTGGCGACGCTGGTGCTCGCGACGGTCGGTGTCGTGGTCTATTTCGCCCTGATCCGCGACATCATGAAGGGGCCGATGCTGGCGCAGATCCTCGGCACCTTCGGCCTGGCGCTGCTGTTGCGCTATTCCGTGTTCTGGTGGTTCGGCGCCAACTTCCTGTCGATGCCCCCGAATATCGTGGGCGGCACTTATGCGTTTGCCGGCCTGCGCATCGAGGCCTCGCGGCTGCTTGCCGGCGTGGTCGCGCTGCTCGTGACGCTCGGGCTACATCTGCTGCTGACGCGGACCTCGCTCGGCTCGAAAATGCTAGCGGTGGCGGAGGATCAAACAGCGGCTCAGCTGATGGGCATCCGGCCCGACACCATGCAAGCGATCGCCTGGGCGATTGCGGCCGGCGCCACCGGGCTTGCCGGAGCGCTGATTGCGAACTTCTTCTACATCGTGCCGACCGTCGGCGAGACGCTCGGCATCGTCGCCTTCGTCACGGTGTCGCTCGGCGGTTTTGGGAGCGTGCCCGGCGCGCTCGTCGCAGGGCTCCTGATCGGGGTGATCGAGTCACTATCCGGCTATCTGATCGGGGCGATCTACAAGGACATGGTCGTCTATGTCCTGTTCCTGCTCTTCCTCTGGTTCCGGCCACAGGGCCTGATGGGGAAGATGTGATGAGAAAGCTGTGATGCGACGCTTGATCTGGCTCTCGGTCGTCGCAGCGATTGCGATCGCCTATCCGCTGCTGCTGTCCTCGCCGTTCCAGCAGCGCTTGGGCGCACTGGTGCTGCTCTATGCGATTGCGGCGTCGGCCTGGAACATCGTCGGCGGTTATGCCGGCCAGGTTTCGGTCGGACACGTCGTGTTCTTCGGCTGTGGCGCCTATGCCGCGATGGGGTCCTATGTAAAATTTGGCCTGTCGCCCCTGTTCGGCATTCCCGGCGGGATGGTGCTGGCGGTGGGGTTGGCTGCGATCATCGGTGTGCCGACGCTGCGCCTGTCCGGCCATTATTTCAGCATGGCGACGATCGCGGTCGCCGAGACGATGCGGCTGATCGTCACCAACACCGACTGGTTAGGCGCGGTCGTCGGGCTCTCTGGTCCAACTGTCCCGCGCAACATCTTCGATCTCTCGTTCCTGTCGTCGCTGCCGTACTATTATCTCTTCCTGCTCATCCTCGCGATCACGCTTCTGATTAGCGTGGTGGATGACCAACAGCCGGATGGGGTTTTACCTGCGCGCCATCAAGGATTCCGAACGGGCCGCGCGCTCGCTCGGCGCACCTGCGAGCCGTACCAAGCTCTATGCCTACATGCTGAGTGCGGCGCTGACGAGCGTCGCCGGCGCGCTCTATGCCATGATGTTCGGCTTCGTCGATCCCGAGTCCGGGTTCGGCATCCTGATCTCGGTGAAAATTTTGATCATGGCGGCGCTGGGCGGGGCAGGGCTGCTGTTCGGACCGCTGGTGGGCGCCGCGATCCTGGTGCCGCTGGAGGAGATCTCCAACAGCTGGCTCGGCGGCAAGGGCGCGGGGCTCACCTTCGTGCTCTATGGCGCGATCATCGTGGTGATCGCGCGCTTCCAGCCGGGCGGCCTGCTCAGCCTGTTCACACGGCGCAGCAAGCCCAGCAAGGATACAGGAGCAGGCCATGCTCCTTGAGGCGCGCGGGATCACCAAGGCGTTCGGTAGCTTCAAGGCGGTGGACGATGCTTCCGTGACGCTGGAGCAGGGCGACATCCTCGGCCTGATCGGCCCCAACGGCGCGGGCAAGTCCACGTTCTTCAACTGCCTCACCGGCGATCTCAAGACCACGTCCGGCCGCGTCCTGTTCGAGGGCCGCGACATCACCGACTTCACGCCGGAGCTGCGCGCCGGGCTTGGGCTCGCCCGCACGTTCCAGGTCCCGCAGACATTCGAAGGCATGACGGTGCTCGAGAACGTCATGATCGGCGCCTTCCTGCGCACGGCGCATCGCAAGGAGGCCGAGACCAACGCGCGCGCCGTGCTCGAGCGGGTCGGCATGATCAGGCTTGCGGATGCACCGGCGCGCTCGCTCGGCACGCCCGGCCGCAAGCGGCTGGAGATCGCGCGCGCGCTCGCGACCGAGCCAAAGGTGCTGCTGCTCGACGAAGCCATGGCCGGTCTCAACGCGCATGAAGTGAGGCTCGCCATCGACCTCGTCCGCGACATCCACCGTTCCCGGCATTACGCTCGTGATCGTCGAGCACATCATGGAAGTGATCATGTCGCTCGCGAGCCGCGTGATGGTGTTCCACCAGGGTAAGGAGATCGCCCGTGGGTCACCCCGCGAAGTCACGTCCAACCCGGCGGTGATCGAGGCCTATCTCGGCAAGCGCGCTGCCAAGGCGGCCGCCGGCCACACGCCGGTCGAGCTGATGGGCGGGCCGGACCTATGAGCGGGGCGTTGCTCAGGATCGAACATCTGGAGGTGCGCTACGGCGATCTCATCGGCGTCTCCGACGTCTCGCTGGAGGTTCCCGAAGGCAGCGTCGTCGCGCTGCTCGGCTCCAATGGCGGCGGCAAGACCACGACGTTGAACGCCATCGCCGGCCTCATTCCCGTGCATTCCGGATTGATCCACTTTCGCGGCGAGGACATCGCCGGCGAGAGGGCGTTTGCGATCGTGCGCAAGGGGCTGGCGTTGTCGCCGGAGGGCTGGCGGCTGTTCGTGCAGCAGAGCGTGGAGAACAATTTGCTGCTCGGCGCAACGCCGCTGCACGACAAGTCGCTCCGGGCCACGCTCCTCGAACGCGTCTACGAGTTCTTTCCGCGGTTGAAGGAGCGCCGCAACCAGCGCGCCGGCACCATGTCCGGCGGCGAACGGCAGATGCTCGCGGTCGGTCGCGCGCTGATGAGCGACCCGAAACTGCTGATGCTGGATGAACCCTCGCTCGGTCTTGCGCCGGCGATCGTCGAATCCATGTACGAGACGTTCGGCCGCCTGCATCGCGAGGGTCTGACCATCCTGCTCGCCGAGCAATCGATCGAGCTCGCGCTGGAAGTCTCGGATTTCGCCACCGTGCTCCAGGTCGGCAAGAGCGTGCTGTCAGGCACGGCCGCAGCGCTCGCGCAGGACCCGCAGGTGCAGAAGGCTTATCTTGGGGTGGACTGACTGATTTTCGCCTGAAGCAGCAGCAACAGGCAGCCGGCGAGCCGCGTCTCCATCTCCTTCGTCCCGAGCGACAGCGGCCCGGGATTGTTGAGGATCGCATTCACCAGCGTGCCCAGCACGATTTGGAAGCCGAACGCGATGGTGCGGACCTTGGCGGCCTTACGCCCCTTGCCCATCGCCGGCAGCAGGAGAGGGGTGGCGCGTTCGGTGGTCGCTTTCGCGAGAGCCTTGAATGCTGTCCATTTGTCCGGACGGGTGTCGTCATGCTGGAGCGCTGCGCGCAGCACGCCCTCGTGGTTGCGCATCCAGACGATGATGCCGCTGACGATGATTTGGCAGAGCTTGTCGAGGCCCGCATCGGGCGACGGCCGCCTGATCTCGGCCAGCCGCTGCTCGCCGTCGCGCGCGGCCAGTGCCATCAGCGCGTTGAAATAGGCTTCCTTGCTTTCGAAGCGGCTGTAGAAGGCGCCGACGGTGGCACCGACTTCGGTGCAGAGCGCTTCGATCGAAAGCTCGGCGAGGCTGCGCCTCCGCAGCATCTCCGCGCCGGCGCGCAGCAGCGCCAGCGTCGTCTCGCGGCTGCGCTTCTGGCGCGACGGGACGACGCCGGGCAGGTCGAAATCACGAAACTCGGGCTGTTCCAAACGTGGCTGCTTCCGCGCTTGCATCTGGGTTAAATCATAACCATAATTCGGATTATAGTTTAGGCGAGGACGAGCCGCAGGTCAACCGTGGCCGTCGGCGGCCATCCAGGCCAGCCGACAGGGAGGATCAGATGAGCGCAGGCAGCAACACGCCGTTCCGCGGCACCGTCGGCAAGACGGTTGCGGACTCAAAACCCTGGTGGCCGGAGGCGCCGAGGCCGCCCGAGGGCGCGCCGAACATTTTGGTCGTGCTGTTCGACGACGTCGGCTTCTCCGATTTCGGCTGCTACGGTTCCGCGATCAAGACGCCGACCATCGACAGGCTCGCCGCCGAAGGGCTGCGTTACTCCGGCTTCCACACCACCGCGATGTGCTCGACCACGCGCGCGGCACTGCTCACCGGGCGCAACCATCACTCCGTCGGCGTCGGATGCCTTGCCAATTTCGATTCCGGCTATCCCGGCTACCGCGGCAAGATCGCGCGCGAGGCGGGGACGCTCGCCGAGATGCTGCGCACCCACGGCTATCGCAACTACATGGTCGGCAAATGGCACGTGACGCCGCTGACCGAAAGCGGCGCCACCGGCCCGTTCGACGGCTGGCCGCTCGGCCGCGGTTTTGATCGCTTCTACGGCTTCCTCGATGCCGAGACCGACCAGTACGCGCCGGAACTCGTCTCCGACAACACGCATATCGATCCCCCGGGGACGTATGCCGATGGCTATCATCTGACCGAGGACCTGATCGACCAGTCGATCCGCTTCATCGGTGATCACGTCGCCGATCGTCCCGACATCCCGTGGCTCACCTGGGTGGCGCTGGGGGCCTGCCACGCGCCGCACCAGGCCCCGGCCGAGATCATCAGGAGCTACGAGGCGACGTTCTCACACGGCTGGGACATCGAGCGCGAGCAGCGGCTGTCGCGTCAGAAGGCGATGGGGCTGGTGCCGGAGGGAACGCGGATGCCGGCGCGCAATGACGGCGTGAAAGCCTGGGATGATCATTCGGCCGACGAGCGTCGCGTCTTCACGCGCCTGCAGGCGGCTTTTGCCGGCATGCTCGATCATTCCGATCGTCATCTTGCGCGCCTTGTCTCATTCCTGGAGACGGCCAACATCCGCGACAACACGGTCATCATCGTGATGTCCGACAACGGCGCCAGCCAGGAGGGCGGACCGCTCGGCTTCGTCAACGCGATGGGTCCGTTCAACTTCAAGCCGGAGCCGATCGCGGAGAAGCTGAGCCGTATTGATGACATCGGCGGGCCCGACACCCACAGTAATTTTCCGCATGGTTGGGCGATGGCGTCCAACACGCCGCTGCGGCGCTACAAGCAGAACACCCATGGCGGCGGTATCCGTGATCCCTTCGTCATCAACTGGCCGAAGCAGATCGCGGCCAAGGGAGAGCTGCGGCACCAGTTCGTGCACGCAACCGACCTCACGCCGACGCTGCTGGAGCTGATCGGCATCGAGGCGCCCGCCGAGATCGCGGGCTGCCGGCAGATGCCGCTGGAAGGCGAGAGCTTTGCGCGTTCGATCGCGGACGCGTCCGCTCCTTCAAAGAGCTCGCCGCAATATTTCGAGATGTTCGGCCATCGCGGCCTTTGGCAGGGCGGCTGGAAGGCGGTCGCCTTCCATCCATCGGGCACGCCGTTCGATAGCGACAAATGGGAGCTGTTCCATCTCGATGAGGATTTCTCCGAGACCGATGATCTTGCGGCGAAAGAACCGGAGCGCCTGGCAGCGATGATCGCGGCATGGTGGGAGGAAGCCGAGAAGCACAAGGTGCTGCCGCTCGACGACCGCTTCGGGCCGCGCTTTGCGGAGAATGCCGCGCGCTTCCATGGTGCGCGCCATCATTTCGTCTTCCATGCCGGCATGGGTCATGTGCCGACCGATGTCGCGCCTGATGTGCGCAGCCGCAGCTACACGATCGAGGCGCATGTCGAGATCGACGAGGCGGGTGCCGCCGGCGTGCTGATCTCGCATGGTGATGCGACGTCCGGCTATAGCCTCTACGTCAAGGACGGCCATCTCGTGCACGACCTCAACATCGGCGGCAGTCACCAGATCGTCCGCTCGGAGCGCAAGGTGCCGTCGGGCGCGCGGCGGCTCGGCGTTCACGTTGAGCGTCTTGTGCGCAAGGAGCCGCCGGCCAAGGGCTCGCGTACCGGCATCACCGACTACACGCTCCTGGTCGACGGTGAGAAGGCGGGATCGCTGCAGACCCAGCTCGGGTTCCACACGCTGATTTCGTGGTCCGGCCTCGACATTGGCCGCGACCGCGGCAGCCCGGTGTCGCATTACGAGGCGCCGTTCGAATTCGAAGGACGGCTCTCGCGCGTCAGCGTGACCATGCACAACGACCAGAAGCTCGACGGCGACGCCGTCGGCAACGCGCAGATGGCTCGGCAGTAACGGCAGGCTTGCGGGCTGCGAGAGCGCTCGGCCTTCATGGTTCGAGACGCCCGCCTTGGCGGGCTCCTCACCATGAGGGTTTGGGATTTGCCGCGCGCTGAAACCTCATCCTGAGGAGCCCGCGGAAGCGGGCGTCTCGAAGGATGGGCCGCAAGGAAAACTCCTGCGGCAATCGGCGAAAAAGAAGCGCGCTACTTGATCCTGTCGTAAGCGGCCGCGAAATCGCCGAGCGGCATCGGGATCGCGATCGTTTCCTTCGCCATGTTCTGGAAGGAGACCTTGAGCTGTTTGCCCGACCGCAAGGTCGCAAGCAGGTCCGGCGCGATCGGGGTCGAGGCGTAGCAGCCGCGGTTCTCGCAGGTCTGGATGGGGAGATCGACCGTCTTGCCCTCGTCGACCTGGAGCTTGGCGCCGGGAAGGTTGAGGCCGAGCGGCAATTGCAGCAGCGCCACCGGTGTGCGGGTGTCGGGCGCAATGCGGATGTTGATCAGGACGATGGTCTGGCCGGTCTTGGTCAGCACCGCGTTCTGCTCCATCGCGCATTCGAGCGGCGCATCGCGGCTGACGCTTGTACAGCGCACGACCCAGCCGGCCTGCTGCGCCGGAGAGCCCTCAGCCTGCGGTTGCGTCGGAGCCGGTGCGGGCTGTGCCGCCGGGGCAGGGGGAGCTGCGTTCTTCTTGGCGCCCTGCTGGGCATACGCGGCACCCGTCGACAACAGGAGCGCGGCGGCAAGGGCGGCAAGTCTGGATTGCATGGACATGGCAGAACCGCGTTGGCGTGAACCGGGGTCTCGCTCGCTGTAGCGTCGCCAGGCGCGCGGTGCAAGCTGCTACTCGGCAGCTTCCTTAACGGTGCCGTGCGCGATCGTCTCGTCGCCTTCGCCGTCACCCTTACGGCCCCAACCCGAGAACCAGTTGTTGAGCTCGTCGAGATAGAGATAGACGACCGGGGTGGTGAACAGCGTCAGCGCCTGGCTGACGATCAGGCCGCCGACCATGGCGTAGCCGAGCGGCTGGCGGATCTCGGCGCCGGTGCCGTGACTGAGCATCAGCGGCACGCCGCCGAGCAGGGCAGCCATCGTCGTCATCATGATCGGACGGAAGCGCAACAGCGCTGCCTGCCGGATCGATTCCGCCGGCGTCTTGTGCTCGTCGCGCTCCGCGGCGATGGCGAAGTCCACCATCATGATGCCGTTCTTCTTCACGATGCCGATCAGCAGAATGATGCCGATCAAAGCAATGAGGCTGAACTCGAAACCGGCCGCCATCAGGATCGCGAGCGCGCCGACGCCGGCCGAGGGCAGGGTCGAGAGAATCGTGATCGGATGGATGTAGCTCTCGTAGAGGATGCCGAGGATCAGATAGACCACGACCAGCGCCGCGAGGATCAGGAGCGGCACGGTGCCCAGCGACTGCTGGAACGCCTGTGCCGTGCCTTGGAAGCTCGAATTGAGCGTTGGCGGCGCACCGAGATCGGCCATCGCCTTCTGCACGGCCTCCGTGGCCTGGCCGAGCGCGACGCCTTGGGCGAGGTTGAAGCTGATCGTGATCGCCGGGAACTGGCCCTGATGACTGATCGAGAGCGGGCGGACCGGATCGGTGCTCCAGGTCGCAAACGTCGACAGCGGCACCTGGTCCCCGGTCAGCGGCGATTTCAGATAGAGTTTGTTCAGGCTTTCGAGGCTGCCCTGCATCTCCGGGAGGATTTCCAGGATCACCTTGTAGGTGTTGAGCTGGGTGAAATACTGCGTGACCTGGCGCTGGCCGAAGGCGTCGTACAGCGTGTCGTCGATCAGCTGAGGCTGGATACCGTAGCGCGCTGCGGTATCGCGGTTGATCTTGAGCTGAACCGTGGTGCCTTTGGTCTGCTGGTCGGTCGCGACGTCGCGCAGTTGCGGCAACGTCTGCATCTTGGCGAGGATCTTCGGCGCCCAGTCGTTGAGCTCGGCCAGATCGGCGTCCTGCAACGTGAACTCGAACTGCGTGCGCGTCGGCCGGCCGCCGAGCCGGACGTCCTGGGCCGCCTGCATGTAGAGACGGGCGCCCGACACCTTCTCGAGCTGGGGACGCAGCCGCGCGATGATCTGCTGCGCCGAGGCCGTGCGGACGCCGAGCGGCTTCAACGTGATGAACATGTTGCCGTTGTTGCCGGCGCGGCCGCTGCCGCCGATGTTCATCGCGATCGTTGCGACGTCGGGATCGTCCATCACGATCTTGCCGAGCTCGACCTGGCGGCGCTGCATCTCCGCGAACGAGATGTCCTGGGAGGCTTCCGAGGTCGCGGTGATCAGGCCGACGTCCTGCTGCGGGAAGAACCCTTTCGGGATCAGGACGAACAAATAGACCGACAAAGCAAGGGTTGCGAAGAAGATCGCGAGCGTCGTGCGGCGCCAGGCCAGGGCATGGTCGAGCACCCATTCGTAGCCGCGCAGCATCGCATCGAAGCCGCGCTCGCTCCACTGGTAGAACTTGCCGTGGGTCACCTCGCCATGGGCGCGCAGGAAAGCGCGAGGCCATCATCGGCGTCAGGGTCAGCGACACGAACATCGAGACGAAGATCGTCATCGCCAGCACGACGGCGAATTCGCGGAACAGGCGCCCGATGATGCCGCCCATCAGCAGCAGCGGAATCAGCACCGCGACCAGCGAGATACTGATCGACACGATGGTGAAGCCGATTTCCTTGGAGCCCTTGAAGGCGGCCGCCATCGGCGATTCGCCTTCCTCGATGTAGCGGGTGATGTTCTCGAGCATCACGATGGCGTCGTCGACGACGAAGCCGACCGCGATGGTGAGCGCCATCAGCGACAGATTGTCGAGCGAATAGCCGACCACCCACATCAAGGCGCACGCGCCCAGCAGCGCCAGCGGAACCGTGATGGTGGGAATGACGGTCGCCCAGAAACTGCGCAGGAAAATGAAGATGACCATGACCACCAGCGCAATGGTCAGCAGCAGCGTGAACTGGACGTCCTCGACGGCGGCGCGGATGGTCGTGGTGCGGTCGCTGATGAGCTCGATCTTGATCGCGGGCGGTATCGCGGCCACGAGGCGAGGCAGGGTGGCCTTGATCCGGTCGACGGTCTCGATCACGTTGGCGCCCGGCTGCTTGAATATCACCAGGAACACGCCGCGCTTGCCATTGGCCCAGGCCGCCTGCTTGGCGTCTTCAGCGCCGCTGACCGCCTGGCCGATGTCGCGGATTCGCAAGGGACCGCCATTGCGATAGGCGATGATGACGTCGTTCCAGTCCTTGGCCTGGGTCAGCTGGTCGTTGGCGTAGATCGTGTAGGCGCGCTTCGGGCCGTCGATATTGCCTTTGGGGCTGTCGACCGTGGTGATCGCGATCTGGCTGCGCACGTCCTCCATCGACAGGCCCTTGGCGACGAGTTTCGCCGGATCGATCTGGATGCGGATGGACGGTTTCTGCTGGCCGCCGATGAACACCTGCGCGACGCCCGAGAGCTGGCTGATCTGCTGGGCGAGCTGGGCATCGACCGCGTCGCTGACGCTGGTCAGCGGCAATGTCTCGGAGGTCGCCGACAGCAGCAGGATCGGCGCGTCGGCCGGGTTGACCTTGCGGTAGGTCGGCGGCGAGGGCAGATTCTTCGGCAGCTGGCCGCTCGCGGCATTGATGGCGCCCTGCACGTCATTGGCGGCGCCGTCGATGCTGCGGTTGAGGTCGAACTGGATCGTGATCGACGCGGTGCCCAGATAGCTCGTCGAGGTCATCTGGGCGATGCCCGGGATCTGGGCGAATTGCCGTTCGAGCGGCTGGGCCACCGACGAGGCCATGGTCTCCGGGCTGCCGCCCGGCAGATTGGCGGTGATCTGGATGGTCGGGAAGTCCACCTGCGGCAGTGGCGCGACCGGCAGCAGGGGATAGGCGACGAGACCGACGAAGAGAATGCCGGCCATCAGCAGCGAGGTGCCGATGGGATAACGGATGAAAGGTGCCGAAATCCCTCCCGCATTCATTCCTGTCGAACCTTGTTCTGGGCCGGATCCGTACTC
The DNA here is from genome assembly GCF_054056815.1 of Bradyrhizobium sp. LB13.1. Classification (NCBI taxonomy): domain Bacteria; kingdom Pseudomonadati; phylum Pseudomonadota; class Alphaproteobacteria; order Hyphomicrobiales; family Nitrobacteraceae; genus Bradyrhizobium; species Bradyrhizobium sp. LB13.1. The sequence continues at coordinate 3,671,927 of NZ_JBSRYQ010000001.1, forward strand.
GCCACGGCCGTGGAGACGAGGCTTCCCGGCTGGACCTTGAATTGGCCGCCGGTAATTACTTGTTGCCCGGGCGTCAGCCCTTCGTCGATGACCGAACGCCCGTCGATGCCGTAGCTGACCTTGATCTTGTGCATCTCGGCCTTGTTGTCCTGATTGACGGTATAGGCATAGAGGCCGTTGGTGGAGTGCTGGACCGCGTCATCGGGAACGACGGTCGCATCTTTCAAGGTGCGCACCAGAAGGCGCGTCGACACCGACTGCCCGGGCCACAGCGCGTGGTCCTTATTGTCGAACACCGCCTTGAGCCGGATCGTCCCGCTGCTCGTGTCGACCTGGTTGTTGATGACCGCGAGCTTGCCCTCGGCCAGCGTCTTCTTGCCGTCGGTGGTGAAAGCGATCACCTTGAGCGCGCCGGCCTTCTGGCCCTCGCTGATATAGGGAAGCTGATCCTCCGGCGCCGTGAAGATCACCGAGATCGGCTCGACCTGCGATATTGTGACGATGCCGGTCTGCGTCGAGGCGTTGACGATGTTGCCCACGTCGACCTGGCGCAGGCCCGCGACGCCGGTGATCGGTGCCTTGACCTGGGTGTAGTCGAGCTGGGTCTGGGCGTTGGAGATTGCGGCATCGTCGGCGGCGATCTGCGCAGTGAGCTGGGCGACCGTTGAGCGCTGGGTGTCGACCCGCTGTGCGGTGGCGAATTCGCCGAGCTTCATGGCGCGCTGGAGCTCGAGATTGGCGTTGGCCAGATTCGCCTCGTCCTGCGCCTTCTTGGCCTTGGCCTGATCGAGCGTGGCTTGATAGGGACGGGGATCGATCGAGACGAGAAGCTCGTCCTGCTTGACGATCTGGCCTTCGGTGAAGGCGATCTTGTCGATCTGGCCATCCACCCGCGTCCGGACTTGTACGGTGTTGAAGCCCGCAACCGTGCCCAGACCGGTCAGGTAGACCGGGAAGTCGACCTTCTGGACCGGCGAAACACTCACAAGGATGGCGGGCGGGCGCTGCAGACCCTTCTGTGCGGTCTGGGTTTTTGCGGCGTCGGACGAGCCGAATTTGTGCCAACCATAGTAACCCGCGGAGGCCACGGCCGCGATGATCAGAATCCAGAGGATCGGCCGGGACTTTTTCATATCGTCTCGTGTCGGCTCTCGTGCCCTAAGCTACGAATTATGAGGGCAATCATTGGGTTCCAAGGCGCCTGTATAATACACGCCACGTTCCAGAGTAAACAGCACTATCGGTTGAGAATCCTAAACAATTGGAAAGCTTTGCACTGTCTAGGCAGCTCCGTGGCGCTACGGTGTGCAGCGCTGCATTTTCCCGGCGTGAACGATCAGCGTGCAAACCTTGTGCAATGCTCGAAAGCGGTGTGCGCCGCGCTGAATGGCGCCGCGCAGAGCCGCGGGGGCGGACGCTTTACAAGAACGGTTCTAAACCGTGCAGAGGCCGTTTCGGTTGTCAGGAAAATCGGCATCGTTCATATCGGCCCCGCCACCGGAGGGAGCGCAGGATGGACGAGCTGAACGGCAAGCTGATCGCGTGTCAGATTCTGATCACGGGACTGATCGCACGCGTTGCCAACGAGCAGCGTGATCCCCTGCGCTTCCTCACCGACTTCCGCGACGAGATCAAAGCCGTCGTCAACGGCGTCAACATCGCCGGCATGGACGACAGTGATCGCGTGCGCGCCGTGGCGCAGAAGACCATCGACGAATTGTTCTCGCTGATGAAGCCGCCGAGCAGCGATTGAGCTGCAACACGCGACCGTGTGGAGCAAGGTGCGTGCAGATCAACTGCATCACTATGTCGCGCGGATTTAGATCGATTACAAAGCTCGATTTTAGAATCGATTTGAACTGGACCATTTCAAGTGATCGAACGGATCACACTGCATTGACCTGCATTTTCTCGATCGATAGCACCGGCCCATCGTTCATCGCGCATGTTGCGGATCGATGAATTCAAGATGGGGTGCGTTGGGATGAAGCTGGCAGTTGTGCCGCGATCGTTGCGTTCGATCGCAGGGGGGCATTCGGTTGAGAACAAGTTCGATGGGCATTCTGGCAAGGCGGTTTCTGCCGTTGCCGGATTGATCGCGGTGGCGTCGGTGTCGAGCGGCGCAGAGGCGCAGCAGTCGAACCTGCCGCCGGTGACGGTCGACGCTCCCGTCGCGCGTCCGCGTCCCGCGGTTTCGAAGCCGACGCCGGATCAGGTCCGCGCGCGCAATGCGCTTCGGCGCGCCGCGCAGCGGCAGCAGGCGGCGCAGCAGACCGCGCCCACGGTCCCGGCCGGCGAAGTCGATCGCAATCCCTATTCCGATCCGGCGGCGCCCTACAAGGTCGACCACGTCCAGGCCTCCGGCAAATTTCCCGAGCCGATGCTGAACACGCCGAAGACCATCACGGTGCTCAGCAAGGAAGTGCTCGAGGACAAGAATGCCACGACACTGAAGGAGATCGGCCGTTCGACCGCCGGCGTGACGCTGGGATCGGGTGAGGGCGGCAACGCCTTCGGCGACCGCTTCTTCATCCGCGGCTTCGACGCGCGAAACGACGTCTTCATCGACGGCATCCGCGATCCCGCGGTCTCGATCCGCGAGAACTTCTTCACCGAGCAAATCGAGATTCTGCGCGGGCCAGCCTCGTCCTATGCCGGCCGCGGCACCGCCGGCGGCGCCATCAACATCGTCACCAAGCAGGCCGGCGACACCAACTTCAAGCGCATGGATACCGAGTTCGGCACCGACAGGACCAAGCGCGTCACGATCGATGTCAACCAGGTGATCGATCCGACCTTCTCGGTGCGCACCGGCGGCATGTTCCAGGATGCCAACGTCGCCGGCCGCGACTACGTCACCGACAATCGCTGGGGCAGTTTCATCTCGACCAAGTACACCCCGACCAGCGACATCAAGATCACCACGAACTACGTCCATACCGATCTCAGCGGCCTGCCGGATTTCGGCGTGCCTTATTACAAGAAGGGTAACGTGCCGGTGACGTCCGCCGGCATTCCGCGTGGAAACTGGTACGGCTTCCTCAACCGCGACTTCCAGACCGCGCGGCAGGATTTCGGCACCGGCACGATCGAGTACAAGGTCAACGAGGCCATCACGCTGAGCAGCAAAGTGCGCGGCGAGCACTCGCTGCTGAACTACATCGGCACGCTGCCGCAGAACCCGAATACGACCAGCCCCAATCCCTTGCTCTGGACCACGACGGCCAGCGCGCAGAGCCGGCTGCAGAACGTGGACGTGTGGGCCAACCAGAACGAGGCCACGTTCAAGCTCGACACCGGCGGAGTGAGGCACACTGCCGTGTTCGGCGTGGAATATGCGAACGAGAACATCTCGATCGACCGTTACGCCGGCCTCGCGTCGGAACTGGCCGGCAGCGCCTTCACCAGCACCGGCGCCGTTACAGGGGTCAATCTCTATTCCCCCCAGTACACCAACATCCCGTTCGGATCGCCGTCGTTGACCGGAAATCCGACGCGCTATGGTGTCAATACCAGCAGCGTGTACGTCATGGACACCGCCAACTGGCAGGACACGATCATCGTCAATGGCGGCATCCGCTACGACGGCTACAACATGAGCTCGTCGACCAACTCGCCGAATTACCTGAAAATGAACGCCGACCTCGTCAATTACAACGTCGGCCTGGTCTACAAGCCGACGTCGATCGGCAGCGTCTATGCGGCCTATGCGACCTCGGCCAATCCGTTCGGCTCGGAGCTTGACGCGACCGGCACCGACTACGGTGGCGTTCCGGCCAACACGGCCATCCTGCTCGGGCCCGAGCGCAACAAGGCGGCCGAACTCGGCACCAAATGGGAGCTGGCGGATCGTCATCTGCTGGTCAGCGCTGCGCTGTTCCAGACCACGAAGGACAATGCGCGCGAGACAAACGCCGCGGGCCTGCTCACGTCGAACGCTGCCTACCGCATCCAGGGCATCGACATCGAGGCCGAGGGCAAGATCACCGATCGCTGGAGCATCTTCGGCGGTATCGTGCTGATGCAGTCGAAGGTCACGCAGAGCAACATCGCCTCCAACCTCGGCCTGCAGCTCGCCAACGTCGCGCACCAGTCGTTCAGCATGCTGACCAAGTACAAGTTCGATGGCGGCTGGGAGCTGGGCGGGCAGGCGGTGTACCGCTCGAAAGTCTATGGCGGCACGTTCGCGGCCAATACCGGCAACGAGCTCCCGAGCTACTGGCGCTTCGACGCGTTCGTCGAGAAGAAGATCGACAAGAACTGGACCATGAAGTTCTACGCGCAGAATCTCACCAACAAGCTCTACTACGATACGCTCTACCGCAGCGCCGTGCCGTTCGTGGCGGTCGCGCCGGGCCGGGCATTCTATCTCGTGACGACGGCGAAGTTCTGATTTCGTCTATCCAAGGCTGGGATGTCCGCCATGGCGGGCATCCCTCCACCTTCCGCATCCGATGGTGAGAGTGCGTGCCACCGGTGTCCGAGGGACAAAATCGGCATCAGTTTAGAACGCTTACAAACTCGAGATTAGAACGCTTACAAAGTGACGCGCGCAGGCAAGTTTAGAATTGCTTTGAAATGGGCGGATTCCTCCGCTGTGTTGCCGTGATCGCGTTGACCCCCATCAATACGCCCGATAGCACCGGTGCGTCGCGTTGTCGCAACGCGGCCAATGGAAGCAAAAGCACTGCGGGGCGTGTGATGAGCATGACGAAAACACCGCGATCGTTGCGTCCGGTCGCTGTTCGGAAATCATTCGGCAACAATTTGGATGCTGCGACGGGCAAGACCGTTTCTGCAGTGGCCAGTCTGATCGCCGTCGCGTCAGTTTCGAGCGGGGCTCAGGCGCAGCAGTCGAACCTGCCGCCGGTGACGGTCGATGCGCCGGTCCAGCGCCCGCGCCCCGTGGCTTCGAAACCGGCGGCCGACCAGGTCCGCGCGCGCAATGCGCTTCGGCGCGCGGCGCAGCGGCAGCAGGCAGCAACAGCGCCAGTCGTCAATCCAGGCGGTCTTGCGGCCGACCGTGATCCGTACGCAAATCCCGCCGCGCCTTACATGGCGACCCGGGTGCAGGCGTCAGGCAAATTCCCCGAGCCGATCCTCAACACGCCAAAATCGATCACTGTGCTTACAAAGGATGTGCTCGAGGACATGAACGCCACGTCGCTGAAACGGGCGATCCTGAGTACGGCTGGCGTGACGCTTGGAACAGGCGAGGGCGGCAACGCCTTCGGTGACCGCTTCTTTATCCGCGGCTTCGACGCCCGCAACGACATCTTCATCGACGGTGTCCGCGATCCCGGCGTCAGCGTTCGTGAGAACTTCTTCACCGAGCAGGTTGAGATCCTGCGCGGTCCCGGCTCGACCTTTGCCGGTCGCGGTGTCGCCGGTGGTGCGATCAACATCGTCACCAAGCAGGCGACGACGGAGAAGAGCTTCTACAACATGGACACCACGTTTGGCACCGACCAGACCAAGCGTGTCACCCTCGACGTCAACCAGGTGATCAACCCGACACTGGCCGTTCGTGCCGGCGGTCTGTTCCAGGATGCCGATGTCGCCGGGCGCGATTTCGTCAAGGACAATCGCAATGGCGCTTTCGTCGCGACGACCTGGAAGCCTGTCGATGCTGTCAAGGTCACGGCTGGCTACATTCATACCGAATTGACGGGAGTTCCGGACTTCGGTGTGCCCTATTATCGGCCGAGCACCGCGACCACCGCCGGCGGTCCGTTCCCGGACTTCGGCGCCAACCGCAACAACTGGTATGGCCAGATCAATCGCGACTTCTACCGGACCGGCCAGGACATCGGTTCGCTCAACGCTGAAGTGCAGATCACCCCGGACCTGATGGTCAGCAACAGGTTCCGTGCGTCGCGCTCGACGCAGAACTACGTCGGAACGCTGCCGGAGAGCCCGATCAACGGCACCCCGCTCTCGGCTTCGACGCTCACGATGAATCCGCAAAGCCGTCTCCAGATCACCGACGTGATCGCCAACCAGACGGAGGCGACCTACAAATTCCAGGACGGGGTCGGGTTCAAGCATACCGCGCTGGCGGGAATTGAAGTCGATCGCGAGAGATCGTCGATCGACAAATATCTCGGGCTCACCTCGGAGGGGAACGGAGTGCCCGTAAGCCCATCCGGTTCGCCGACGGGCGTCAGCGTCTTCTTTCCCCAAGATACGTTTTTGCCCGGTAAAGCGCTCGCGCTGGCAGGGCTGCCGACCAAAATCGGCATCGACACCGTCAGCGGCTACGTCATGGATAGCGCGAATTATCGCGACCTCCTGATCCTCAACGGCGGTTTCCGCTACGATAATTACCAGATCAACACGTCGGGATACGGAACGGTCGGTGGCGTGAGCCAGTTTGGCCAGCAGTCTGCCGAGTTCCTGATTCCGAACTTCAACCTCGGTCTCACGCTCAAGCCGCTTCCGAATGGCAGCGTCTACGTGGCGTATGCGACCTCAGCGAATCCCTGTCGGTGCCGAGTTCGATGGGACGAGCACCGCTTATGGTGGTCTCACACCCGTCCTCAACGGCAGTACGAACCAGATTTTCGGGCCGGAGAAGAACAAGGCGATCGAGCTCGGCACGAAATGGGAGTTGTTCGACCGTCACCTTTTGCTGACGGCGGCGCTGTTTCAGACCACGAAGGACAACGCGCGCGAATCGCAGAACATTTCCGCGGCAACGGCAACGGCGACTTGTCCCTATCCAGTAACTGTGCCGGCGACTACCGGCTCGGTGTCGTGTATCACGGCCGGCGCAGCCTACCGCATCCGCGGCATTGATCTCGGTGTCGGTGGCAAGATCACCGACAAGTGGAGCGTATTCGGCGGTCTCGTACTGATGCAGTCGGAGGTGACGCAGTCGCTGGCGCCGTCCGCGAACAAGACCCTGTATCCCACCAACGTCGGCCGTCCGCTCGCCAATGTTGCGCACGAGTCGTTCAGCCTGCTCTCGAAATACCAGCTCACCGATGTCTGGGAGCTTGGCGGGCAGGCGGTTTACCGCTCGAAGATCTACGGCGGCACCTTGCTCGCGGCCAACCAGGGCACGTCGATCCCAAGCTACTGGCGCTTCGACATGTTCGCGGAGGCCAAGATCAACAAGAACTGGCAGGTCAAGCTGTTCGTGAACAACATCTTCGACAAGCGCTACTACGACGCGCTGTACCAGAGCGCGGCACCGTTCGTGCTGGAAGCACCGGGACGCGCCGCCTATCTGGTGATCTCGGCGCGCTACTGATGAAGTCATGACGAGGTGCCATGCTGACATGCATTGAAGGCGTTTTGAGCAAGGATGATGTGGCGGATTTCCGCCGCATCATGGACGCCAGCGAATGGGAAGACGGGCGCTCCACCGCCGGCTCGCAGTCGGCGATGGTCAAGCGCAACGAGCAATTGCCGCCGGACAGCGAGGTCGCGCGAAAACTCGGCAACCGCATCATCTCGGCGCTGACGTCGAACCCGCGCTTCATCGCGGCGGCAATTCCGCTCCAGATTTTCCCGCCGTTATTCAACCGCTATGCGGCCAGCAGCGGCCACCATTTTGGGCTGCATGTCGACAATGCCGTCCGCGGCGACCGCCTGACCGGCCTTCGCATCCGTACAGACCTGTCGGTCACCTTGTTCCTGGCCGAGCCGGAGGAGTACGACGGTGGCGAACTTGTGATCGAGGACAGCTACGGTTCGCACGAAGTCAAGTTGCCAGCCGGGGACTGCGTGCTCTATCCCTCGACCAGCCTCCATCTCGTCACCCCGGTGACGAGGGGAACGCGGGTTGCGTCTTTCTTCTGGCTTCAGAGCATGATACGGGACGATCAAGCCCGGAGCATGATCTTTGACCTCGACACCGCGATTCAGGCGCTGGTGGAACGGCTCGGGCGTGACGATCCCGAAACGGTCAAATTGACGGGTATCTATCACAACCTCATTCGCTACTGGGCCGAAGTATGAAGATCATGTCCTTCCAAGCAAGCGTTGCCGCAGCCTTGATGTTGGCGGCCGCCTGGCTCGCATCCCCTGTTTCTGCCCAGACACAAAGCCCGCCGGCGACGCCGGTCCAATCGACAGCTCAGCCGGCCGCGCCCGCCGCGGCTCCCTCAGCCGCCGCGCCGGCGGCGGCAAAGCCCGATGCGGCGGTCGGCATCGCGCCGGCCATGAAGGAACTGTCGCCCTGGGTGATGTTCCAGTCGGCGGACATCATCGTGAAGGCGGTGATGATCGGGCTCGCCTTCGCATCGCTGATGACCTGGACGGTGCTGATCGCCAAGTCGATCGAGCTGTCGGTTGCCTCGACCAAGCTTCGTTCGGCCCTGAAGAAGATTGCGGAGGCGCGCTCGCTCGCGGAAGCGCAGATGGCACTCGGCTCCAAGGAGGGCATCCTGCCGTCGTTCCTGGCGGCGGCGCTACGCGAGGCGCGGATGTCGGCCGGCCTGTCCAGCGATACCGGCATCAAGGAGAGGGCCGCCTCGAGCTTCTCCGAGATCGTGCGCGCGGAGGCGCGGCGCATCCGCGTCGGCATGGGTGTGCTCGCGACCATCGGCTCCACGTCGCCCTTCGTCGGCCTGTTCGGCACGGTGTGGGGCATCATGAACAGCTTCATCGGCATCTCGAAGTCGCAGACCACGAATCTCGCCGTGGTCGCGCCCGGCATCGCCGAGGCGCTGCTCGCGACCGCGATCGGCCTTGTCGCCGCCATTCCCGCCGTCATCATCTACAACTACTTCTCGCGCGTGACGAAGAGCTATCTCGAACTCGTCAGCCGTGCCTCGGGCGCGGCGGGGCGGCTGCTCTCGCGCGATCTCGACCGCAGCCACGGCAGCGTGCATTCGCGCGCGGCGGAGTGAACCATGGGCGTTTCGCTCGCAGACAATGACGACGACGATGATTTCGGCGAGACGCATGAGATCAACGTCACGCCGTTCATCGACGTCATCCTGGTGCTGCTGATCATCTTCATGGTCGCAGCGCCGCTCTCCACGGTCGACCTGCCGATCGATTTGCCGACGTCGAGCGCGACGCCGCAGAAGAAGCCGGACAAGCCGACCTATCTCAGCATCAAGCCCGATTTGACGCTTGCGATCGGAGAGAACCCGGTCCACCGCGCCGAGTTGATCGGCACCCTCGACGGCCTGTCGGACATGAGCAAGGACAAGTATGTCTTCCTGCGCGCTGATCGCTCGGTGCCGTATGGCGAGTTGATGGGCGTCATGGAGCTGTTGCGCGCAGGCGGCTATTCGCGGGTGAAGCTGGTTGCGCTGGAAGGCGCTCCGGGGGCGCCTGCGGCAGGCGCCGCTCAGCCTTAGAGGCCCGCTATGTCGGACGAACCCAGACCACCCCGGAAGCTTTGGATTTTGGCAGCGGTGGCAGCGCTCGCGCTGCATCTGGGTGGTGCCGCGCTCGCGCTGGCCCATTTACAAACCGATGACGGCGACGATGGCCTGGGGGCAGCCGGCGCGGAGTTCGCCGTCGAGATGGCCTCGCCGAAGGCGCCTGACACCGATCTTCCGCCCGGACCGGACAGTGAAGCGATGCAGGAGCAGCAGGCGCTTCCCGAGCAAAAAGCCGAGACCAAGGAAACCGAGCTTCCGAAGGATCAGTCGCAACAGGTCGACGATCCCGATCGGGTCGTCACCGAAAACATCTCGAAGAAGCCGCAGGACGAGGACCCGAAGATCGCGGCGATTGAAACCCCCGCTGCGGAGGCCTCGCCGCAGTCCGTTGCGACGGCGCGGCAGACACTCGATGAGGACGCCCGCGAGGCCGAGAAGGCGCTGGCGCCTGTGCTTGGCATCGGCAAGGACATGCTGAAGCTGACGGCCGACTGGAATCGCAAGATCAGCGCGCACCTCACGGCCCACAAGGTCAATCCGGAGGGGAAGCAGCCCAACAATCAGAAGGTCAAGGTTTCCTTCGCGATCAACCGACGGGGCAACGTGCTTTCGGTCGACGTCGTGGAGTCGTCCGGGGATGCAGCTTACGATACGGCCGCGATCTCGATCGTCCGCAAGTCCGATCCCGTCCCGCAGCCGCCGGCCGGGCTGACCGAAGACCGGTTCGAGCGCACCGTCGACATCATCTTCACGCCGCCGGACGCCAAGAAAAAGAAGAAGGCGGCTCAGCGCCAGTAGAGCCTGATCGCGACATAGACAACGACCAGGCAGGCGAAGATCAGCGCCACCGGAAGCGGACGTTTCTGGGTTGCGCCTGCGGTCGCTGCCCCGAAGAAATTGACCTTTTTCGGCTTCGGTTCTGGGCGGCGGAAGGCGGTAACATTGTCCGACGCCGTTTCAGGCGCCCGGGGACGAACGTCGGGCGGGGTTCCTGCGCCGCCCATCTCGGAATAATAGGCCTTGTAGATCACGCCGATGGTGGCCTCTGTGGCCTCGCCCTCGTTCATCTGCGCCAGCATGTTCTTGTAGCTGACGAGGAACTCCTGCGCTTCCGGAGGCAGCGCGGACGATCCGTTGAGCTTGGCCATCATCTTCCAGGTGGCAAAATCGGCCCGGGCGCGGGTGTCGGCGCGTCGCGCGATCAGCATATCGGCAGCTTTGACCAAGTCGGCCTCGAGCCCTTCGGCTTGTGTTCGGGTGTGTGGCTGTTCAACTACGCATTGCCGGTCAGAATGAGAACAGTCTGAATCACATAACCGGTCAACGTTCGCAGTATTGCTGAAATAACATCAAGATTTAGACCGAACTGGGAGCCCGCCAGCGGCAGCAGGATCAAGAGACCGATCAGGATCAGCATCCCGAACGGCTCGAGCCGGGCCAGTGGCAGAGCGAGGGGCCGGGGCAGCAGCCCGACCGCGACGCGCCCGCCATCGAGCGGCGGAATCGGCATCATATTGAACACCGCCAGCACCGCGTTGATCAACAGCGCATTCTTGAGGTTGTCGAAGATCCACTGCGCCGAGCGGGCCGGCACCCAGGGCAGGGCGTGCAGGGCAAGAGCTGCGACGAGCGCCAGCAGGATGTTGGTGACGGGCCCGGCCAACGCCACCCAGACCATGTCGAGCCGGGGATGGTTGAGGTTGCGATAATTCACCGGTACCGGCTTGGCATAGCCGAACAGGAACGGCGAATGCGCAAACAGCAGCATCGCCGGCAGGATTACGGTGCCGAATGGGTCGATATGCTTCAGCGGGTTGAAGCTGACGCGGCCGAGCTGCCAGGCCGTGGTGTCACCGAGACGGTATGCGACGAAGGCGTGCGCGGCCTCGTGGAAGGTGATGGCGAGCACCAGCGGCAGCACCCACACCGATATGTCATAGAAAGAAATGTTCACGGCTCGTCCGTCCCGGTTTGCCTGCGGTCATGCAGCCGACCCAGCCAAACCGGTGGTGCAGCAACGCTTCACCTCAACATAGGGTGGCCGGTTCCGAAATGCCACGCTGCAAATGATCCGCGTGGCCCGAAGCCGCTATGCTGCCGCCAAAATTCACGCCGGGATCGTGCCCGGATACTGCGTCAGCCCGTCGTCGAGCTTCAGCCAGGCGAGCTTCTCCGAGACCCAGATGTGCTCGGTCGGCGCGAAGGCGTTGCGATCATCGAACGTGGTGAGTGCGACGCCCGCCAGCGTGCCGTTGCGCCGCCATGAGAACAGGCGCGTGCCGCAGCGTTTGCAGAACACGCGATCGATGTTCTCGGACGACGCATAGCGGGCGGTGTCACCCTCGATGGTCAGGGCGCGCTGGTCGAACTGCGCGCGGACGAAGTAGGGCGAGCCCATTGCCTTCTGACACATGCGGCAATGGCAGACGCGAACGTTGAGCGGCTCGCCTTCCGCCTTGAACCGCACCGCGCCGCAGAGGCAGCCGCCTTCTCTGATCATGATGCCCTCAGTAGGTTGCCCGCCCGCCGGAGATGTCGAACACGGCGCCGGTCGAGAACGCGCAGTCCTCCGATGCGAGCCAGGCCGCCATCGCGGCGAGCTCTTCCACCAGCACGAAGCGCGCTTTGGGGATTTTCGACAGCATGAAGTCGATATGCTGCTGCGTCATCTGGTCGAAGATCGCGGTCTTCGCGGCCGCAGGCGTCACCGCATTGACGAGGATGTCATGCGCCGCCAATTCCTTGCCGAGCGACTTCGTCAGCGCGATCAGGCCGGCCTTGGAGGCCGAATAGTGCGAGGCGTTCGGATTGCCTTCCTTGCCGGCGATCGAGGCGATGTTGACGATGCGCCCGTATTTCTGCTTGAGCATCGTGGGCACGATCGCCTTGCAGACGATAAAGGGACCGTCGAGGTTGATGCGCAGCACCTTGCGCCATTCCTCGAGATCGGTTTCCCAGACCGGTTTGTTGACGCCGGCGATGCCCGCATTGTTGACGAGGATGTCGATCTTGCCGAAGGCGGCAAGCGTCGCATCGCGGGCCTGCTCGACGGCTGCGGTATCGGTGACGTCGACCTTGAAGATGCGGACGCTGTCGCCGATCTCCTTCGCCGTCTTCTCGGCCAGCGCGGCGTCAAAATCCCAGATCGCGACCTCGGCGCCGGAATCGACAAAACGCTGGGTGATGGCGCGGCCAAAGCCCTGCGCGCCGCCGGTGACGATGGCGACGCGGCCGTTGAGATCGATCTTGTTCATCGCGAAATCCCTTCATCTATCCCTCATGGTGAGGAGCGCGCACTTGGCGCGCGTCTCGAACCATTGAGCCCGTGGTCCATCCCTCGAGACGCCGCTGTCGCGGCTCCTCGGGATGAGGACTAATCAGAGCATGTAGCCGCCGTCGACGACGAGGTCGACGCCGGTGGTGAAGGCGCTCTCGTCACTGCCGAGATAGATCGCCATCGACGCGATCTCGTCGGCGGTGCCGAGCCGGCCCATCTTCTGGCGGGAGACGAACATCTCCTTGCCCTGCGGGCCTTGCGCGGCAGCGCGGTCGAGCATCGAGGGCGTCTCGACGGTGCCGGGGCAGATGCTGTTGCAGCGGATACCCTTGGTGATGAAGTCGAGCGCGACCGCGCGCGTCAGCAGCGACACCGCGGCCTTCGAGGAGCTGTAGACGTAGCGATTGGCCGGCGGCCGCAGCGCCGCGCAGGAGGAGATGTTGACGATGCTGCCACCGCCGCCCGCGAGCATGTCCGGCAGGAATGCCCTGATGGTCCGGTGCATCGACTTGACGTTGAGGTCGAACGAGAAATCAAAGTCCTCTTCCGAGCACTCCAGGATGGTGCCGTGATGCACGAAGCCCGCCGCATTCAGCAGGATGTCGACCTTGCCGACGCGCTTGGCGAAGGCATTGACGTCGGCGGTGTTGCGAACGTCGAGCTTCGCCGTCTCGGCAATGCCTTCCTTGGCCAGGCCCGTGATGCCGCTCTCGTTGATGTCGGTGGCGATCACGGTCGCGCCTTCACGCGCGAATGCGATGGCGCATGCGCGTCCGATGCCTGCCGCTGCAGCCGTGATGACGGCACGCTTTCCTTTGAGGCGGTCTGCCATTTGTAATTCTCCTCACCTTGCATTGGAATTTCGAGCCGTCATTGCGAGCGAAGCGAAGCAATCCAGAATCTTGCCTCGGAGGCAGTCTGGATCGCTTCGTCGCTTCGCTCCTCGCAATGACGAGTGGTTAGTGATTATCCCGCGCGACACCAAACGTGCCGGCGACGTTCTGGTAGCGTGTCGCCAACTCCATGCAGGCGCCGGTCGAGTGCTGGCCGACGGTGTTGCGATAAAGCTCCTGCCACGGCGTCTGGTTCGGCGGATGCTTGAAGCCGCCATTGGCCGCCAGTTCGGCATGGCGCTTCTTCACCTCGTCGTCGGAGATGAGAATGTTGGCGCTGCCCTTGTTGAGGTCGATGCGCACCTTGTCGCCGTTCCTGAGGATCGCCAGCCCGCCATTGGCGGCAGCTTCCGGCGAGGCGTTGAGGATCGAGGGCGAGCCCGATGTGCCGGACTGGCGGCCGTCACCGATGCAGGGCAGGGCGAGGATGCCGCGTTTGATCAACGCCGCCGGCGGCTGCATGTTCACGAACCTCGGCGCCGCCGGGATAGCCGATCGGCCCGGTGCCGCGGACGAACAGCACGCAATGCTCGTCGATGTCCAGCGAGGCATCGTCGATCCGCTCGTGATAGTCCTCGGGACCCTCGAACACGATGGCGCGGCCCTCGAAGGCGTTGAGGTCCTTGGGGTTGCTGAGATAGCGGTCGCGAAACTCCTTGGAGATCACGCTGGTCTTCATGATCGCTGAATCGAACAGATTGCCGCGCAGCACCAGGAACCCGGCGTCCTTGACCAGCGGCTTGTCGTAATTCCAGATCACGTCGTTGTCGGGCTTTTCCGCATTGGCGCAGTTCTCGCCGATGCCGCGGCCGTTCACGGTGACCGCGTTCTCGTGGATCCGCTTGTGCTTCATCAATTCGCGCACCACCGCCGGTATGCCGCCGGCGCGGTGGAATTCCTCGCCGAGATAGAAGCCGGCCGGCTGCATGTTGACCAGCAACGGCACGTCGTGGCCGACCTTCTGCCAGTCGTCGATCGAGAGTTCCACGCCGATGTGGCGCGCCAGCGCGTTGATGTGGATCGGCGCGTTGGTCGAGCCGCCGATTGCCGAGTTGATCACGATGCAGTTCTCGAACGCCTCGCGGGTGAGGATGTCCGAGGGCTTTAGATCCTCCCAGACCATCTCGACGGCGCGCTTGCCCGTCTCATAGGCAATCTGGCCGCGCTCGCGATAAGGCGCGGGGATCGCCGCACAGCCCGGCAGCGAGAAGCCGAGCGCTTCCGCAAGCCCGTTCATGGTCGAGGCGGTGCCCATGGTGTTGCAATGGCCGACCGAGGGCGCCGATGACGCCACGATCTCCATGAATTCCTCATAGTCGATCTCGCCTGCGGCGAGCCGCTCGCGCGATTTCCAGACGATGGTGCCGGAGCCGGTGCGCTCGCCATTGTGCCAGCCGTTCAGCATCGGGCCGCCCGACAGCACGATCGCGGGCAGGTTGACGGTCGCGGCCGCCATCATGCAGGCCGGCGTGGTCTTGTCGCAGCCGGTGGTCAGCACCACGCCGTCGAGCGGATAGCCGTAGAGGATCTCGACCAGGCCGAGATAAGCGAGGTTGCGGTCGAGCGCCGCGGTCGGGCGCTTGCCGGTCTCCTGGATCGGATGGGTCGGGAATTCCATCGCAATGCCGCCGGCCTCGCGGATGCCTTCGCGGACGCGATGAGCAAGCTCGATATGGTGGCGGTTGCAGGGTGAGAGGTCGTTGCCGGTTTGTGCAATGCCGATGATCGGCTTGCCGGACTGAAGCTCGGCGCGGGTCAGACCGTAGTTCAAATAGCGCTCCAGATAGAGCGCGGTCATGCCCGGGTTATGCGGATTGTTGAACCATTCCTGCGAGCGAAGGTGGCGCCGAGCGCCGTTCTCGGCGGGGGCATGCCCATTGGTTGGTTTTTTTGTCATTGGTTTCTCCTGCAATGCAAACGCACTGGCGTCCGTTTTATGGTGTCGGCTTGTGCGATGCCCAACGGCGCGAGTGATGATTTGCCTGCCCGCTGGCGGGTCGTTTCCTCACAAATCCGATACTAGTCATGGCCACTTGGTAACGCTACCAATTTGTTCGCAGCGCCCGCGCCTGAAACCGCCGGCCTGTTGTCCGAACGCCGCGCCGAGGAGCTTTGCCGCTCTATCACCTTGAAGCCGAGATCGAGCACCGGATGCTGCGGGCGCCGCCCGTCGATCGCCTCGATCAGCATGGCCGCGGCCGTGTTGCCCATCTCGTAGCGGTTGGTGCGCACGCTGGAGAGGGTCGGCACGGTGGACGCCATGAATTCGAGATCGTTGAAGCCGACGATCGCGATCTGTTCGGGTATCGCAATCTCCCGGCGCCTGCATTCGAACAGCACGCCGAGCGCGAGGTCGTCATTGGCGCAGAACACCGCGTCCATGCCGGGCTCCCGCGCCAGGAGGTCGGTGAAAAGGGCGGCGCCGAGCGTCACCGAGGTCGGTGTTGCCGTCGTGACGACGAGGCGTTGCTCGAACAGTCCAGCGTCCTTCATGGCCGAGACGTATCCGTCGAGCCGCCGCTGCACCCGTGGATCCATCCGCGCGCCGACGAAGCCGATCTTGCGGTGACCTTGCGCGAACAGGTGCGCGATCGCCGCGCGGGCTGCGTCATAGTGCGAAAAGCCGATCATCATGTCGACCGGATTGGGTCCGATCTCCATGATCTGCACGATCGGGCAGTCGGCAGCATCGAGCATCGCGCGCGATTCCGCGGTCTGGTCGATGCCGGTGACGATCAGTCCGGCCGGCTTCTGCGCGAGAAACAGACGCAGCAGCTTCTCCTCCTGGAGGATACTGTAGCGTGTATTGGACAACTGAATCGAGTAACGGCTGCTTTCGGAGGCGTCATAGATGCCGCGCAGCACGTCGGAGAACACGTTGTTGGTCAGTGACGGAATCAAGACGCCGATCACTTCGGTGCGCTGCGAGGCCAACGCGCGTGCCGCCAGGTTGGGCACATAGCCGAGCTCCTTGGCCGCGCTCTCGACCCGTGTCCGCTTGGCGACCGACAGCGCCTCGGGATTGCGGAAGAAGCGGGACGCTGTGATCGGGCTGACGCCGGCAAGTTCGGCGACTTCCGCCAGCCGGATTTTGCCTGACTTGGTGCGTTTTCGACCCATTTGCTGCTCTTAACACACTCACTGTCGCAAACAAAGGAACGTTGACAGCGCTACCAGCACAGACTAACCAAAGACAAATTGCCAAAACCGCACAAACTGCCGACAATGTCCCCCGCTAAGGCTGGGCTTCGTTCGGTGAAGTCTGAAAAAACAAGACGGTCGCGGCGCAAGATGCGTCGTGGACTTTCGAGGAGGGAGCTAGATGTCGTCTGTGCAAATCCGCGACGTGCGGAAATCGTTCGGCAATTTTGAAGTCCTGCACGGCGTTTCGATTCCGATCGAGGACGGCCAGTTCGTCGTCCTGGTTGGTCCCTCCGGCTGCGGCAAGTCGACGCTTCTACGCATGCTCGCGGGCCTCGAGAACATCACCTCCGGCACGATCTCGATCGGCGACCGCGTCGTCAACAATGTCCAGCCCAAGGAGCGGGACATTGCGATGGTGTTCCAGAACTACGCGCTCTATCCGCACATGACGGTCGGCGAGAACATGGGCTTCTCGATGAAGCTGCGGGGCGAGAGCACCGACGAGATCAACAAGCGCGTCAAGCGCGCCGCCGAAATTCTCGCGCTGTCGCCGCTGCTCGAGCGTTACCCGCGCCAGCTCTCCGGCGGCCAGCGCCAGCGCGTCGCCATGGGCCGCGCCATCGTGCGCGATCCGCAGGTGTTCCTGTTCGACGAACCTTTGTCGAACCTCGACGCCAAGCTGCGCGTCGCGATGCGCACCGAGATCAAGGAACTGCACCAGCGGCTGAAGACAACGACCGTCTATGTCACCCACGACCAGATCGAGGCCATGACCATGGCCGACAAGATCGTCGTCATGCATGACGGCATCGTCGAGCAGATGGGCACGCCGCTCGAGCTCTACGACAAGCCCGACAACCAGTTCGTCGCCGGCTTCATCGGCTCGCCCTCCATGAACTTCCTGAAGGGTCATGTGCGCGTCAACGGCGTTGCGACCTTCGAGGGTCCGAACGGCGTCAAGCTGCCGCTCAAGAACGCGCCGGCGGCGTCCGACGGCCGTCCCGTCGTTTACGGCGTGCGGCCCGAGCATTTCACCATCGCCGACGACGGCGCCGATGCCGAGATCGTCGTGGTCGAGCCGACCGGCTCCGAAACGCAGGTGTTTGCGAAGCTCGGTGGTGAGCAGGTCGTCGCGGTCTTCCGCGAACGTCACCAATTCAATCCGGGTGACAAGGTCAAGCTGAAGCCCGATCCTGCCGTGGTTCATCTGTTCGACGAGGCGACGGGCAAACGCGTGTAGCGACGCCGAACGACTGCCCAAGAAGACCCAACACAAGACTACCCAATACAAAATATAAAATTTAGGGAGAGAACGATGAGCGATTTCGACAGGCGAAGTGTGCTTAAAGTCGGCCTCGGTGGCGCGGCGTTGCTGGCTGGCCCGGGCATCGTCCCGGTGCGTGCGGCGACCTGGACCAACACGCCGGAGCCGAACGCCTCCATCCGCGTGCTGCGCTGGAAGCAATTCATCCAGGCCGAGTTCGACAAGTTCGCCGAGCAGACCAAGGCGTTCTCCGAGAAGACCGGCGTCAAGGTCAAGCTCGAGGCCGAGAGCTGGGAGGACATCAGGCCGAAGGCCGCGGTCGCGGCCAATGTCGGCGCCGGTCCCGACCTGATCATCGGCACGCTCGATGATCCCCATAAGTTCCCGGAAAAGCTGATCGATGTGACCGATGTCGCCGACTATCTCGGCGCGCAGTATGGCGGCTGGTATCCGGTTGCCGAACGCTACGGCAAGAAGGGCAACAGCTGGATCGCCATTCCGCAGGGCGCGACCGGCGGCTGCCTGAACTACCGCATCAGCCACGTGAAGGCGGCCGGCTTCGAATGAATTCCCCAAGGACACCGCCGGCTTCCTCAAGCTGTGCCAGGCCCTGAAGAAGAACAATACGCCGGCCGGCTTCGCGCTCGGCCACGCCACGGGCGACGCCAACGGGTGGTGCCAGTGGGCGCTGTGGGCATTCGGCGGCAAGGTCGTCAACGACAAGAACGAGGTCGTGATCGACTCGCCGGAGACGATCGCCGCGCTCGAATACGTCAAGCAGCTCTACGAGACCTTCATCCCCGGCGTGCTGTCGTGGAACGACTCGAACAACAACAAGGCGTTCCTCAACGGCGAACTCAGCCTGACGCTGAACGGCATCTCGATCTGGACCGTCGGAAAGAACTCGACCGATCCGAAGCAGCAGGAGATCGCCAAGGACATGAACCACGCGCCGATGCCGATCGGGCCGGTCGGCGTGTCGACCGAGCAGCAGAACGTGCTCGTCTATTACGGTTACAAGCACTCGAAGTATCCCAAGGCGGTCAAGGAATACATCAAATTCAATGATGGACAAGGCGAACTACGACGCCTGGGAGGTCTCCTCCAACGGCTACGTGTCGCCGCCGCTTCCGGCCTACAACGACAACCCGGTGTGGACGTCGGATCCGAAGATCACGCCGTATCGGGACTGCCTGAAGCGTTGCCGCGACAACGGCTATGCCGGCGATCTCGGCTATGCCTCCGCCGCCGTGATGGGCGACTTCGTCGTCGTCGACATGTTCGCCGAGGCGGCGTCGGGCTCCGTGACGCCGAAGCAGGCAGCCGCACGCGCAGCCGAGCGCGCCAAGCGTTACTACCAGGTCTGATCAGTTCCAATCTACGCGGCGTCCGGTTCGCCGGACGCCGCGACTTTTCGTTGAGGAGAGTCCGACATGGCAGTTATGGCCGAGCCCGTTGCCGCGCATGTCAAGCGCAGCAGCTTGTGGACCAGAGCATTCGAGAGCCGGAATTTCCTCGGCGCGATGTTCATGGTGCCGGCGATCGCGATTCTCATCCTGTTTCTGGCTTACCCGCTGGCGCTGGGCTTCTGGCTCGGCATGACCGATACCAAGATCGGCGGAGCCGGGCGCTACATCGGGTTCCAGAACTTCGTCTCGCTCTCCAAGGACTCGGTGTTCTGGCTGTCGGTGTTCAACACCGTCTTCTACACGGTCGCCGCCAGCGCCGTGAAATTCGCGATCGGACTTTACCTGGCGCTGCTGCTCAACGAGCGGCTGCCGTTCAAGTCGATCGTCCGCGCCATCGTGCTATTGCCTTTCGTGGTGCCGACGGTGCTCTCCGCGATCGCGTTCTGGTGGATCTATGACAGCCAGTTCTCGATCATTTCCTGGGTGCTGCTCAAGGCCGGCCTGATCACGCACTACATCGATTTCCTCGGCGATCCCTGGAATGCGCGCTGGTCGGTCGTCGCCGCCAACATCTGGCGCGGCGTGCCCTTCGTGGCGATCACGCTGCTGGCGGGATTACAAACCATCTCGCCCTCGCTCTACGAGGCCGCCAATCTCGACGGCGCCACCAATCTGCAGCGCTTCCGCCACATCACGCTGCCGATGCTGTCGCCGATCATCGCGGTGGTGATGACGTTCTCGGTGCTGATGACCTTCACCGACTTCCAGTTGATCTACACCATCACGCGGGGCGGGCCGATCAACGCCACCCATCTGATGGCGACGCTATCGTTCCAGCGCGCCATCACCGGCGGCAATCTCGGCGAGGGCGCGGCGATCTCGAACGCGATGATTCCGTTCCTGGTCGCGGCGATCCTGCTCAGCTTTTTCGGGCTTCAGCGTTCCCGCTGGCAGCAGGGCGGGAGGGACTGACCATGAGCACAGCGGACGACCAAAGCGTCGGAATGGACTACCTCGAGAGCTTCCCGCGAAAATTTCTCCGCGTCTACCTTCCGCTCGGTCTGATCATCTTCTTGCTGCTGTTCCCGTTCTACTGGATGGCGATCGCGACGTTCAAGCCGGACGCGGAGATGTACGACTACGAGAGGTACAATCCGTTCTGGATCGTGCATCCGACGCTGGAGCACATCAAGAAGCTGTTCTTCGACACCGACTATCCGCTCTGGATGTGGAACACGGTGATCGTCTCGGTGTCCTCGACCTTCATCTCGCTGTTTGCCAGCGTGTGCGCCGCGTATGCGATCGAACGTCTGCGCTACAAAGGCTCGCGCTATATCGGCCTTGCGATCTTCCTCGGCTATCTCGTGCCGCCCTCGATCCTGTTCATTCCGCTGGCGGCGATCGTGTTTCAGCTCGGCCTGTTCGACGGCAATCTGGCGCTGATCCTGACCTATCCGACCTTCCTGATCCCGTTCTGCACCTGGCTCCTGATGGGCTATTTCCGCACCATCCCCTATGAGCTGGAGGAGTGTGCGCTGATCGACGGGGCGACGCGGCTGCAGATTCTCATGAAGATCACGCTGCCGCTGTCGCTGCCGGGGGTGATCTCGGCGGGCATCTTCGCTTTCACCTTGTCCTGGAACGAGTTCATCTACGCGCTGACCTTCATCTCCTCGTCCGAGAACAAGACGATCCCCGTCGGCGCGATCACCGAGCTCGTCAATGGCGACGTCTACCATTGGGGCGCGCTGATGGCGGCGGCACTGACCGGCTCGGTCCCCGTAGTTATCCTTTATTCCTTCTTCGTGGAGTATTATGTGTCGGCGATGACCGGCGCCGTGAAGGAATGATCGCGGGGCCGCAATGAGGGCGCGCTGAGGGCAGCGCGCCAATAAGAAGGAGTAGGCTCTTGCACATTCTGGTTCTGGGCGCCGCCGGCATGGTCGGCCGCAAATTGTGTGAACGGCTGCTGCGCGACGGCCGGCTCGGCAAGAGCGACATCACCAAGCTCACCATGCATGACGTGGTCGAGCCGAAGACACCGGAAAAGGCCGGTTTTGCCGTCGAGACGGTATCAAGCGACTTCGCCGTCCCCGGCGCCGCCGAAAAGCTGATCGCCGGCCGTCCCGACGTGATCTTCCATCTCGCCGCGATCGTGTCGGGCGAAGCCGAACTCGATTTCGACAAGGGCTACCGCATCAATCTCGACGGCACGCGGATGCTGCTCGACGCCGTCAGGCTTGCGGGCGGCGGCTACAAGCCGCGCGTGGTGTTCACCTCCTCGATCGCGGTGTTCGGCGCGCCGTTCCCCGAGGCGATCGGCGACGAGTTCTTCCACACGCCGCTGTTGAGTTACGGCACCCAGAAGGCGATCGGCGAACTGCTGCTGGCCGACTATTCGCGCCGCGGCTTCCTCGACGGCATCGGCATCCGCCTGCCGACCATCTGCATCCGGCCCGGCCTGCCCAACAAGGCGGCATCGGGCTTCTTCTCCAGCATCCTGCGCGAGCCGCTCGCCGGCAAGGAGGTCGTGCTGCCGGTCTCCGAGGACGTCCGTCACTGGCACGCCACGCCACGCTCCGCCGTCGGCTTCCTGCTGCATGCCGGCACCATGGACCTCGCCACCGTCGGTCCGCGCCGCAATTTGACCATGCCGGGGGCCTGTCGGCGACGGTCGGCGAGCAGATCGCCGCGCTGAAGCGTGTCGCGGGCGACAAGGTCGCCGCCCGCATCAAGCGGGAGCCCGACCCCTTCATCGTCGGCATCGTCGGCGGCTGGCCGCGCAACTTCAATGCCAAGCGGTCGCTCGAACTCGGCTTCACCACCGAGGAAAAGACCTTCGACGACATCATCCGCATTCACATCGAAGACGAGCTCGGTGGTAATTTCGTCGCCTGATCTCTGACTGAGCGGGTAAAGTGATGGCGAGCGTTGCTTGCATCGGCGAATGCATGGTCGAGCTTCGGCAGGCCCAGGGCGGACAGTCTTCGGGACAGTCTGCCGGGCAGGGCGGTGGCCTGTACTCGCGCGGCTTCGGCGGAGACACCCTCAATACGGCCGTGTATCTGGCGCGGCTCGAGGTCAAGGTCGATTATCTCACCGCGCTTGGCGACGATGCCCTGAGCGATGAGATGATCGCGGCCTGGACCTCGGAGGGCGTCGGCACAAGGCGTGTCGCGCGGTTGGCGGGCAAGCTGCCCGGCCTCTACATGATCCAGCTGGATGCGAAGGGCGAGCGCCAGTTCTTCCACTGGCGCGACAGTGCGGCGGCGCGCCAGCTGATGAACTTGCCGGAGACGAACGAGCTGCTCAACTCGCTGATGAGCTACGACATCATCTATCTCTCTGCGATCACGCTCTCGATCTACGATGCGGCCGGACGCGAGCGCCTGTTCGCGGCGATCAAGCGCGCGCGCCTGCTCGGCACCCGCTTCGTGTTCGACACCAACTTTCGCGCGCGAGGGTGGCTGGACCGCGATGTCGCGCGCGAGGTGTTTGCAGCGGCCTTCGCGGCCGCCGACATCGTGCTGACCTCGACCGAGGATCTGCTCGCCCTCTATCCCGGCGAGAGCCAGGACCAGCTGATGGCGCGCATCCCGAGCCCCGAGCTGGTGTTCCGGCTCGCCGAGCCGGTCAGCCTGCTGCGCTTTGCCGGAGCCACCCACGAGGTCCGCGCCGAGCCCATGACCAAGCCGGTGGTCGACACCACGGCGGCCGGGGACAGCTTTGCGGCGGCCTATATCGCGGCGCGGCTCGCCGGTTCCGACCCGGTCGAGGCCGCCCAGGCCGGGCATCGCCTTGCCAGCCTCGTGATCTGCTATTCCGGCGCCATCATTCCGGGTTATGCCATGCCGCCGAAGAAGCGGCACCGGCCGGCGACCTCTCGTCAAGCGACCAAGTAAGATCGAGACCCATGACCACGACTGCCCAACAGAACCACCTCGTTGCGCTCTTCAAGGCCGCGACCGTCATCCCCGTCCTCACCATCGAGCGGATCCAGGATGCGGTGCCGCTGGCGCGTGCGCTGGTTGCCGGCGGCGTCCGCACGCTAGAGGTGACCATGCGCACCCCTGTTGCTATCGAGGCCGCGAGGGCGATGATGGCCGAAGTACCCGAGGCGATCGTCGGCATCGGCACAATTCTCAATCCGGCAGACTTCGCCCGTGTCGAGAGGCTCGGCGTCGCGTTCGGCATCAGCCCGGGCCTGACCCCGGATCTGCTTAAGGCTGCCGCCGACAGCTCCTTGCCGTTCGCGCCGGGCATCGCCACGGCGTCCGAGCTGATGATGGCGCTGGCCCATGGCCTCGACGTTGCAAAATTCTTTCCGGCCGAGCAGGCCGGCGGTATCAAGGGCCTGCGCGCGCTCGGTGGTCCGTTTCCGAACGTGCGGTTCTGCCCCACCGGCGGCGTCGACGAGGCCAATGCGGCGACCTGGCTTGCCGAGCCCAACGTGGTTGCGGTCGGCGGTTCCTGGCTGTGCCCGGCGGCGGAGATCAAGGCCGGGAACTGGGCCGGCATAACTGCCATCTGCCAGCGCACGATCAAGGCCCTGAAAGCCGCGTGAAGTCTTGCCATCGCTGGGCTAAGACTTAGGTCAGTAAGAGACCGTAGGGAGAAAAGACCATGACCGCCAGCATCGTTGGATGGGCGCATACGCCGTTCGGCAAGTTCGACACCGAAACCGTCGAAAGCCTCGTCACGCGCGTCGCCAATGAGGCGATGGCGGATGCCGGTATCTCCGCGTCCGACGTCGATGAGATCGTGCTCGGCCATTTCAACGCCGGCTTCTCGCCGCAGGATTTTACCGCCTCGCTGGTGCTCCAGGCCGACCCGAAGCTGCGATTCAAGCCGACCACCCGCGTCGAGAACGCCTGCGCCACCGGCTCCGCCGCCGTGCATCAGGGCGTCCGTGCGATTGCTGCGGGTGCGGCCAAGATCGTGCTGGTCGTCGGCGTCGAGCAGATGACGCGCACGCCGGGGCCGGAGATCGGCAAGAACCTGTTGAAGGCATCCTACCTGCCTGAGGACGGTGACACCGTCGGCGGCTTCGCCGGCGTGTTCGGCAAGATCGCCAGCTCCTATTTCCAGAAATACGGCGACCAGTCCGATGCGCTGGCGCTGATCGCGGCCAAGAACCACAGGAACGGCGTCGCCAATCCCTACGCCCAGATGCGCAAGGATTTTGGCGTCGATTTCTGCCGCGCCGAGAGCGAGAAGAACCCTTACGTCGCCGGCCCCTTGAAGCGCACTGATTGCTCGCTCGTCTCCGACGGCGCAGCCGCACTGGTGCTGGCCGACGCCGAGACCGCCAAGACCATGAGCAAGTCGATCGGCTTCCGCGCCACCGCGCACGCCCAGGATTTCTTGCCGATGTCCAAGCGCGACATCCTCCAGTTCGAAGGCTGCACGGTCGCATGGCAGCGCGCGCTGGAGCAGGCCGGGGTCACGCTGTCCGATCTCTCCTTCGTCGAGACCCATGACTGCTTCACCGTCGCCGAGCTAATCGAGTACGAAGCGATGGGCCTGACGCCGAGGGGGCAGGGCGCCCGCGCCATCAAGGAAGGCTGGACGCTCAAGGACGGCAAGCTGCCGGTCAATCCGTCCGGCGGGCTGAAGGCCAAGGGCCATCCGATCGGGGCCACCGGTGTCTCTATGCACGTGATGACCGCGATGCAGCTCGCAGGCCAGGCGCCCGAGGGCATGCAGCTCAACAACCCAAAACTCGGCGGCATCTTCAACATGGGGGGCGCGGCCGTCGCCAACTACGTCTCCGTGCTGGAGCCGCTGAAGTAAGCTCCGACCTTGTAGGGTGGGGAAGGGCGCGCAAGTGCCGTGCCCGCCAACTTGTTTGCGCTAGATGGTGGGCACGCTTCGCTTTGCCCACCATGGCTCTGATTGATTCGCGGGAAATGCATCATGAGCAATGACTACGAAGACTCGCTGTCGATGGATGCACTCAACGACCGCATCGCGATCCTCGAGGACAATATAAGGCAGCTCATCGAGCAGGCCGCGGCGGCCTCGGGCGAGCAGAACGAGTCGCGGATCGCCGACCGCATCAACCAGCAGAACGACGAACTCGACCGTCTCATCAAGATCCGTGAATCCCGCCAGAAGAAATAGCGGACGCGCAGCGCATGCGGCCATACGCCGGCCGCCCTTGCGCGCGCGGCGCTGCTGCCTTTAGCTGGACCGAAATCGCGGGTCCGCTTCTAGAGCCCCGCGCAATCGGGAGCGAACCAATGGGGCCCCTGAAGGGCATCAAGGTCGTCGACATGACAACCGTGCTGATGGGGCCCTATGCGACCCAGATGCTCGGCGACTACGGTGCTGACATCATCAAGGTGGAATCGCTCGACGGCGACGTCACCCGCCTGATCGGCCCGATGCGTCACGCCGGCATGGGCCCGGTGTTCCTCAACACCAACCGCAGCAAGCGCTCGATCTGTCTCGATTTGAAGAAGCCCGCCGGCCGCGAGGCCGTGCTGCGGCTGCTGAAGGACGCCGATGTGCTCGTCTACAACGTCCGTCCGCAGGCGATGGCACGGCTCCAACTCGGCTATGACGTTGTGTCCAAGATCAATCCGCATCTGGTCTATGCTGGCGTGTTCGGCTTCGGTCAGGACGGGCCGTATGCCGCAAAGCCCGCCTATGACGATCTGATCCAGGGCGCGACCGCGCTGCCGGCGCTGATGGCGCAGACCGGTGACGGCGTGCCGCGCTATGTGCCGAACGCGCTGGTCGATCGCATTGTCGGCCTCACCGCCGTCGGCGCGATCTGCGCCAGCCTCGTGCACCGCGACCGCACCGGACGCGGCCAGCGCGTCGACATCCCGATGTTCGAGACCATGGCCGGCTTCGTCATGGGCGACCACATGGGCGGGCTCACTTTTGAGCCTCCGCTCGACAAGGGCGGCTACGCCCGCCACCTCTCGCGCGACCGCCGGCCCTACAAGACATCGGACGGCTATCTCAGCGTCATCGTCTACAACGACAAGCAGTGGGAGAACTTCTTCAAGGCGACGGGCCGCGACGATCTGCGCGCCGATCCGAAATTTGCGAGCTTTGCCGGCCGTGCCGCCGACATCGACGTCGTCTATGCCGAGCTCGCGCGCATCTTCGAGACGCGCAGCACTGCGGAATGGATCGACCTGCTCACCAAGGCCGACGTGCCTGTGATGCCGATGCACGACCTGGCGTCGATGCTGCACGATGAGCATCTGGACGCCACGAACTTCTTCCCGGTCGTAAACCATCCGACCGAAGGGCCGATCCGCAGCATGAAGGTGACGGCCAATTGGTCGGAGACCGAGGCCGAGCCGGCGCGGCTGGCGCCGCGGCTCAACGAGCACGGCGCGGAGATTTTGCGCGAGATCGGCTATTCCGCGGACGAGATCGACGCGCTGGTCCGCGACGGCGTCACCCGTTCGCCGCCTCGGAATGACGATGCACAGGTGCTGCCATGAGCTTCATCACGGGCGTCGGCCTCACATCTTTCGGCAAGCACGAAGGTTCATCCTCGCTCGACCTGATGAGCAAAGCCGCGCAGGCCGCACTCGACGATGCCGGGCTCGAGCGCGCCGACATCGACGGCATCCTCTGCGGCTACTCCACCGTCTCGCCGCACATCATGCTGGCGACCGTCTTCGCCGAGCATTTTGGCATCCGTCCGGCTTACGCCCACGCCGTCCAGGTCGGCGGTGCGACCGGCCTTGCGATGACCATGCTCGCCCATCATCTCGTCGAAGCAGGCGTCGCCCGCAATGTGCTGGTCGTCGGCGGCGAGAACCGCCTCACCGGGCAGAGCCGCGATGCCTCGATCCAGGCGCTGGCGCAGGTCGGCCATCCCGACTACGAGGTGCCGCTGGGGCCGACCATTCCCGCCTATTACGGCCTCGTCGCTACCCGCTATATGCACGAATACGGCGTGACGGAAGAAGACCTCGCCGAATTCGCGGTGCTGATGCGCGCACACGCCTGCACCCATCCCGGGGCGCAATTTCACGATCCTATCACGGTCGCTGACGTCATGGCCTCGAAGCCCGTGGCGATGCCGCTGAAACTGCTCGACTGCTGCCCGGTCTCCGACGGCGGCGCCGCCTTCGTCATCAGCCGCGAGCGGACGGGAGAGGCCGGCGTACGCATTCGCGGCTGTGCCCAGGCGCATACCCATCAGCATGTTACCGCTGCGCCCGCCCTCAGCGAGCTCGGCGCCGAGATCTCCGTCGCCCGCGCCAAGGAGGCCACGGGCCTTGCGATCTCCGACGTGCGCTACGCCGCCATCTACGACAGCTTTACCATCACGCTCGCCATGCTGCTGGAAGACCTCGGGCTTGCCGCGCGCGGCGAGGCAGCCGCCCGCGTACGATCAGGCCATTTTGGCCGCGATGGCGCGATGCCGCTGAACACCCACGGTGGCTTGCTCAGCTACGGCCATTGCGGCGTTGGCGGCGCCATGGCGCATCTGGTCGAAACGCATCTGCAGATGACGGGGCGGGCGGGGAATCGGCAAGTGCGCGACGCCTCGATCGCGCTGCTGCACGGCGACGGCGGCGTGCTGTCGTCCCACGTCAGCATGTTTTTGGAGCGGGTGCGATGAGCGAGCGTCTAGCGGACTGGACCAGGGGCGAAGAGGCAGTCACCTATCAGACCTGCACCGCCTGCGCCCATGTGCAGTATTTCCGTCGCGCTTTCTGCGCGGCCTGCGGCATGTCCGATCCGCGCGAGGCGCGCGCCACCGGCAAGGGCAGGGTGTACGCGACATCGTTGGTCTGCCGTGCCGCCACGCCTGAGACGCGCGCGCACGTGCCCTACAATATTCTGCTGGTCGATTGCGCCGAAGGGTTTCGCATGATGGCGCATGGTGAGAATGATCTCGCCATCGGCGACGAGGTCGTCGCGAGCTTTAAGCCGTTTGCCGGAAAGCTGATGCCGTTCTTCACGAAGGGAAAATAGTGGGATTCGTCATTCGGGGGCGGTCCAAGGGACCGAGCCTGGAACGGGAGTTCTGGGCCTGGCCTGTGCGAGAGCCACCCCGGAATGACGAAAACGCAAAAACTCTACCTAGCGCCCGTAGAACAAGATGCTGGCGATGACGAGCATAGCCATCACGGCCAGCATATGCGCGAGCGCCTCCGAGGCCGCCCCCTTGGTGGCTTCCTTCATGCCTTTTCTCCCTAGACTTGGGCGTGACTCATCGATGCGCGGTGAGCGCAAGGACGGACAATTATTTTACTCGGAACACCCCACTTCGAGTATCCGCTGCGATCTAGTCCCCACGCAGCGAATATCGACTGTACCAAGGTCGATCAGCAATGCGGCGGCATTTTGACTCGATGTTGTTGCTCCTGCGTCTCTCCGCGAATAGAGTTTCAGGGAACTTTCGCCGGCAACGACAATGAGCATCAAAGGCTCCGAGAAAGCCTTCGACAAAAACATCAGGAAAATCATGGCCCGCATCAACTATAGCGACCCGTCGAAGGCATCCGACCGCACCCGCGAAATCCTCGACAAGAACCGCAATGCCAACATCTTCCGGATGATGTCGCATTCGCCGAGCTATTTCGAGCAGTACTGCCGCCTGGGCGGCGCCATCCGCCACAAGGGCGAACTTGACCCCATCGTGCGCGAGCTCGCGATTACCCGCACTGGAATTCTGTGCGAGGCGCCGTATGAGATCGTCGCGCACAAGCGCATCGGCAAGAATGTCGGCGTCACCGACGAGCAGAACCAGGCGCTCGAGACCTGGCAGTCAGCTAACTGCTTCGACGAGACACAGCGCGCCGCGCTCACCTTCACCGACGAGATCGTCAAGCTGAACAAGCCGACGGACGCGACCTTCAAGGCGATCTCATCGAAGTTGACGCCGGCCGCGCTGGTTGAATTGCAGCTCTCGGTCGGCTTCTACATCATGACCTCGAAATTCCTTGAGACGTTTGAGATCGATCTTCAGCCTGTGACGGAAGTGGTGGGCTGATCCAAAAACCGCGGCGAGGTCTGGCGATGACGATCGATGAATACACGGCCTGGGCCGCGAGCATTGCGAAAGTCGATGAGCATCCGTCCAACGAGCGGCTGTCCTATCTCGGTCTCGGCCTCGCCGGCGAATCCGGCGAGGTCGCCGAGCACATCAAGAAATTGCTGCGCGACGACTGGCTCGATCAGGCAGGTCTCGTCGATGAGCTCGGCGACGTCATCTATTACTGGGCCTGCCTGTGTGCGGCGACCGGCCAGAAGCCATCCGAATTGCTCAAGGCGAGTGCGGCCAAGATCAATCGGCGGCTGAGCGAGGCGGCGAGCCGCTGAGCCGCAACCATCGCGCTCAGGTCGAGGTCAGGATATCCACCTTGGCGTTGGCGACAATCAGACGCTCGGCCAGAAGCTGCGCCAGATTGCGCATGATGCGTTCGCTGGCGTGAGGATGCTGCTTGCGGAAGCGCTCGAAGTCCTTCAGCTGCACCTCGTGCGCCGTCGCTGCCATGTCCGCGAACACGTCCGCGGAGCGGGTGGTCTCAATCAGCGCCATCTCACCGAACGCCATGCCGGCCGTCAGCGTTGCCAGCCGCACGCCGTCGGGCAGGGTGACATGCACCGCGCCGCTGCGCAGGAAGAACAGGGAATCAGCTGCAGCGCCTGTCGTGATGATCTTCGCGCCGGATGCATAGGTCCGGATCGTGCAAATCGAGGCGAGGTCGGTCAGCTCTTCCTCGCTCATGCCTGCTAGCAGCGGCTGCTCGGCAAGCTCGGTGGTCTCGTGGAAATCGATCGAGCCGCCATGGCGATAGACGATCTGGTCTTCGGCCCATTCGATCGCGGTGTCGAGCAGGTAGAAATCGCGGACGTTCTTCAGCTCGGCGGTCCATTCCCGCAGGCTGTCCCATTCCTTGGAGGCGCGCCTGACGCCTGACAGCACGACGGTCACATTCAGCGCCGCGAGCTCCTC
Organism: Bradyrhizobium sp. LB13.1; assembly: GCF_054056815.1. Taxonomy (NCBI): domain Bacteria; kingdom Pseudomonadati; phylum Pseudomonadota; class Alphaproteobacteria; order Hyphomicrobiales; family Nitrobacteraceae; genus Bradyrhizobium; species Bradyrhizobium sp. LB13.1. The sequence goes on from NZ_JBSRYQ010000001.1 coordinate 3,702,200, forward strand.
GAACGCTTCGGCGACCAGCCGCGCACCCGCGCGCGTGGTGGAGGTGACGCGGTGCAGATCGAAGATCACGAATTGCGGCCGCGGCCGGCCCGCAAGCCGGCGCGAGACATAGTCGACCGCCGATAGCGACAGCGTGCCGACCAGCTCGATGATCCGCACCTCCTGCTCGTGCGCCGCGAGAATATCGCGCTCCTGCGGACGGCGCACGCGCCGCGACGGGCTCTTGCCGATGTCGTAGTCGGCGATGACGGCGTTGCGCGCATCGTCACTGCGGTTGAGCATGTGAAGGTCGTAATGCGAGGACAGCGCCTCGCAGACCTTGATGCCGCGCACGCTGTTGCCGTGCTTGTCGAGCTTTGGCGAATAGCTGCCGAGCCCGAGGCGGGCGGGAAGGGCGGCCAGAATCCCGCCGCCGACACCGCTCTTGGCGGGGATGCCGATCCGGTAGATCCATTCGCCGGCATAGTCGTACATGCCCGACGACGTCATCACCGACAGCGTGCGCGAGATCGCGTAAGGCGTCAGCACCTGTTCGCCCGTGACCGGATTGACGCCGCGGTTGGCGAGCGTTGCCGCCATCACCGCGATGTCGCGCGCGGTGACCAGCACCGCGCATTGCCGGAAGTAGACGTCGAGCACGGCAGCGACATTGTCCGAGATCACCGCATTGGTCTTGAGGAGATAGCCGATGGCGCGGTTGCGGTCGCCGGTCTGGCTTTCGGAAGCGTAGACGGCCTCGTCCACCGCGAGGTCGCGCCCGGCGAAACGACCGAGCGCGAGGCGAATCTGCTCGAAGGCGTCTGCGCCCTTGCTGTCGTAGATCAGCCCGGTGCAGGCGATCGCGCCGGCATTGACCATCGGGTTGAACGGATGGTTTTCGGAATTGAGCCGGATCGAGTTGAACGGATCGCCAGAGGGCTCGACGCCGATCGCGCTCTCGACCCTGTTGGCGCCGAGCAGGTCCAGCGCCAGCGCGAACACGAACGGCTTTGACATTGATTGGATGGTGAAGGGCACCCTGGAGTCGCCGACCTCGTAGACATGGCCGTCCAGGGTCGCGAGGCTGATGCCGAAATGGGCAGGATCGGCCTTGCTCAGCTCGGGAATGTAGTCGGCGACCGCGCCCGAGGTCTCCGCCGAGAATTCCTTGAGGCAATTGTCCAGAAACCGCAGCAAAGGCGGCTTTGAGCGGGTCCAGGCGGTGGCGAGCGGCGAAAGCGGTTTCATCGCCTCTCTTTGTGCAACGCAATCAGGGCACGCGCAACCCGTCCGGCATCATGGTCTGCCGCCGGACCAGAACAAGGGCGAGCAAAACCGTGGGCACGAGGATGGCGAGGCCGAGCAGCGTCACCTGCATCTGCGACAGCGGCATGATGCCGCCGCCGGGGGTGGCCACCACGAACCCGCCGATCACCAGCAGCACGCGAATAGGCCATTCCAGCGCACCGGCGCCGCGGAGATCGCCGACGAAGGGCTGGTAGCCCTGGATGCCGCCGCAGATGAACAGCGTGCCGAAGGCCGCAAGCGCCATCAGGCCGAGGCCGGCGAGATAGGGGCTTTCCCCCTGCAGCACCAGCGCCGGATTGAGCACGAAGAAGAACGGGATGAAATAGATGATGCTCCCGACCCACATCGATTCCCAGCCCGTCTTCATCGCAGGCGAGCCGGCAATGCCTGCGGCTGCGAATGAAGCAATCGCGACCGGCGGGGTGATCGACGACAGCATGCCCCAGTAGAAGATGAACATGTGCACGGCCATCTTGTTCAGCCCGAGCTTCTCCAGCGCGGGCGCGACCAGGATGGCGAGGAAGATGTAGCAAGCCGTCGTGGTCAGACCGAGGCCGAGGATCAGGCTGGTGAGGGCGCACATGCCGAGCAGCAAGAACGGATTGTCGCCGGCGATGCGCAGCAGGTCGTTGGCGAGGCTCGACACCACGCCGGTCATCGAGAAGGCGCCGATCAGCAGGCCGCAGCCGGCAAGGATGCCGACGAGCTCGACGAAGGTGCGGCCATTGACCTCGAGGAATTTGCCGATGGTCGCGACGGTCCAACGTGTGTCCTTCGAGAACAGCTGGTTGAGGACCAGCAGCAGCGCGGTCGCGTAGAACGGCGCGTGGCTTTCGCGCTTGAAGTAGAGCAGCATCACGATCAGGAGCGCGATCACGAAAACGTAGTACCAGCCGTCCCGGATCGTATCCATGACCCGCGGCAGCTCTGCGCGCGGGATGCCTTTCAGCCCGTGTCGTGCGGCATAGGAATCGACCTGCATGAACAGCCCGACATAATAGAGTACGGCCGGGATGATCGCGGCGATCGCGACGTCGGCATAGCCAACATTGAGGAACTGCGCGATCACGAAGGCGGTCGCGCCCATCACCGGCGGCGCCAGCACCGCGCCGGTCGAGGCGCAGGCCTCGATCGCGCCGGCGTAGGAGGCGCGAAAACCGCTCTTCTTCATCACCGGGATGGTCATGGTGCCGGCGGTGAGCACGTTGGAGATGATCGAGCCCGACATCATGCCGAGCAGGCCGCTGGCAAAGATGCAGACCTTCGCCGCGCCGCCGCGGAACGTGCCGCACAGCGCGAAGGCGAGGTTGATGAAGAACTTTCCGGCGCCGGTCATCATCAGCGCGGTGCCGAACACCAGGAAGCCGATCACGGTGTCGGCAAACGCCTGGATGGGAATGCCGAGCAGGCTCTCGCCCGACAGCACGTGATAGGCGGTCGCCTGCTCCAGCGTCGATTGCGTGCCGCGGAACGGCCCGAGCCAGCCGGCCTCTGCGAACAGCGGATAGACCGTGAAGGGGAGCACGCTCAGGAGGAGGCTCCAGCCGCCGGTACGGCGCAGCGCCTCCATCAGCATCACCCACATCACGAGGCCGGCGGCGATGACGCTGTTCGGCGCGCCGCCGAATTCCCAGCCGGCCTCCGCGGCCTTGCGCACGTTCGACATCAGCAGCAGCGCGGCGGCAAAGGTCACGACGAAGCAGAGAAGGTCATACCAGGGAATGCGGTCGAGCGGCGCGCGCGTGGTTCCCGGGAAGATCAGGAACGTGAAGGGCAGCATCAGCGCGATCAGGAGATAGAAGTACTCCGTGTTGAGCTGGGTGTAGCCGACAAAAAAGCGCAGCGAGAATTGCTGGTTGATGCAGAGCAGGATGGTCGCGGCGGTCGCGGTCACCAGCGTCCAGCGCCAGGCGCCGCGCAAGCTGCGAACGCGCGTGACCTCCGCTTCCTGCATGTTGCCGGCGGCGCCATGCGGATCGTCGAACACGACCCGCTTGGCCTCGTCCTGCGGGGCGGTGGAGACTGAAGCAGACATGATCGACCCCGCGCGTGGGCAATTAACCGTTGACGATTATTCGTCGAACCCGTTCGGCATGTCGGCCTTCGCAAGCGCCGCGGCACGCGCTTTCATCCAGCCGTCGAGGAACGCCTTGTCATCCGCGGGCGGATTGGACTTGCCGTAGTCGGTCCACGCTGCGCCAAGCACCTCCTGGCGCTTGATCAGCTTGTTGTTGTGCGTGTCCTGCGCGTCACTCCATTGCCCGGCTTCCTTCAGCGCCTTCACCGCGCCGGGGTGTACCGGCACCACCCAGTTCTTGGTCTGGCGATCGGCCGCGAGCCCGCCGGCGCCGGGTGCGGAGTCCTTGTAGGAATCGTAGTTCACGATCATCGCCTTCGTCATCGCATAGACCTGGTCGGGGGCTTGCGAGGCGTAGGCGACGAAGATCGGGTAGGGGTAGTTGCCGAGCTCGATCGGCTTGTCCGGCGAGATGCCGGCGCCGCAGGTCGCGGTCTGCGGAAAGAAGAACGAGCCGACCTTCTGCATCCGCGCCCAGCCTTCCTTGTCGTTGGCGGGCAGCGGCGGCCAGATCAGGCCGCGCGGCGAGGTCTCAGCTTCCTTGGCGGGGCCGGTGATGGTGGTGCCGAAGGCCGCATCCGTGTCGTTGTTGATCAGGCCCTTCCACATCGCGCCGTAGCTTGCGAACTCGACGATCCTGACGTCCTTCTGAGTCAATCCGGCGAAGGCGAGCACCGCGAGCGAATTCTGGTTCAGCGCCGGCGAGCCGACGACGAAGCCGACGCGCTTGCCTTTGAGGTCCTTCAGATCCTTCACGCCGGCATCGGCGGCGACGCCAAGCGTACCGCAGTTGCAGTCGACCGACGAGAGCATGATCTGAAGCGGCTGCGGGCCCCATTCCCTGGTTCCAAACTCGAACACGCCTTCCTGCGCGAAGTAGGAGCCCGATCCCATCGCGGACGAGACCGCGCGTTTGGCGCGCAGCGGCGCGAGACGCGCGACGTCGTTGCCTGCGGGGAGCACGCGCACGTCGGTTGAGTATTTGTCCTTCATCATCTTGCCGACGCCGACCGCGATGTTGAAGCCGGCGGTGCCGGTGTCATAGGCCGTGAACGTCAATGTTGCCGGCAGCTTGATGTCTTCGGCGGCTGCATAGCGTGTAGACGCAAAAGAAATGCCCGCCACCAAGGCAGGCGCGAGCATGATCAGCCCACGAAGCATGTTTCCCTCCAATGATCCTCGCGTTTGCCGCGACGATTTTCTTTCTTTGTTTGAAACAGGGTTTGTTTGAAACAGATCATGTCATCGCGATGAAGCGATGGCAACGCCGTACAGCGAACTCAGCAATGAGGCTGACAGATTGTCGCGGAAACTGCGGATAATGCAGTCAGTTCGCGACGATCGCGATCGCCTGTCCCTCGGCAACGACGTCGTTGAGCTTCACCAGAAGCGATGTGATCGTGCCGCTCGCGGGCGACGGCACAGGTATCTCCATCTTCATCGCTTCGACCACCACAATTTCGTCGCCATCCGCAACGGTTCCTCCAACTTGCACGGGCATTGCGCAGATGCGTCCCGCGACCTCAGTGACGATTTTTATATTTGGCATGCCATCGCCTTTTTGTTGTCGTCGCAAAATGCCTGAGGTAGCGTCATCCGCAAGTGGAATTTAATTCCGCAGAGCGAAACAAGCGGTAGGGATCATGGGACGACGTTCAGAGCGGTTGAGTAGACAGGGTGCGCTCGCCGGCGATGCCGGTGAGAGTGATGTCATCCAGGTGGTGTCGCGCGCGTTCGACGTGCTGCGATGCTTCGAGGGCCACGAGATCAGGCTCGGCAATCTCGAGATTTCAAATCGCTGCGGCCTGCCGCGCTCGACGGTGTCGCGGCTCACGCACACGCTGACGCGGATTGGGACAGCTGGTCTATCTGCCGCGCGATCAAAAATATCGCATCGGGCCGAGCGCGGTGGCGATGAGCGCCTCGATGATGAAGGGCGCGCAGCTGCGCAGCATGATCCGCCAGCGGCTCCAGGAAGTCGCCGAGCAACTGCCTGGTACTGTCGGCTTCGTCGTGCCCGATCGCTTTCATCTGGTCTATCTCCAGTTCGCGCGCTCGGCTTCGGCGCTCGGCCTGCACGAGGGCACCGGCAGCCGTATCTCGATGGCGTCGACCGCTGCGGGAGCAGCCTACACCGCGGCGCTGGCACCGGAGGTCGGCGATTCCTTCATCACGGATATGGAACGGGAAGCCCCCGAGGCTGCGAGAATCCTGCGGCCCCGCATCGAAGCCAATCGACAGTCGCTACGCGATCACGGCTATGTCGTGGCCTGCGGCCTGTGGAGCCCGCACATCAACGGGCTCGCGGTGCCGATCTGGTCGCCGCAGTACCAGACTTTTGTGGTGATCACGATCGGTCTTCTGTCGTCGATGTATAACGAGCAGCGTCTGCATGCCGAGGTCGCTCCGTTGATGGTCGCGCTCGGCCGCTCGCTCGGCAGCCTGATGGACGGCGCGGAAGGCGACGTCTTCAACAATCGCATCTCGCGCAAACCGGTCGCAATGGCCGTGCACAACAATAACAAGCCGATCAATTCGGAGGGCGTGAATGAACTGGAAGCCGGAACTCGACGAGCTCGCCCGGCGCGAAGCCTTCGCGCGGGAGATGGGCGGCGTTGACAAGGTCAAGCGTCAGCATGACCAGGGCCGACTGACTGTTCGGGAGCGTATCGACAGACTGACCGACAAGGGCAGCTTTCACGAGATCGGTGCCGTCTCCGGCATCGGCGAATACGATTCCAGCGGCGAGTTGCAGAAATTGACGCCGGCGAACTGCGTGTTTGGACGCGCGCGCGTCGATGGCCGCACCGTCGTCGTGGTCGGCGACGACTTTACCGTGCGCGGCGGCTCGGCGGATGCGTCCATCTCCGCAAAACCGTTGATGGCGGAGGAGATGGCGCACGATTTCCGTCTGCCCATCGTGCGCATCATCGAAGGCTCCGGCGGCGGCGGCTCGGTCAAGACCATCGAGACCAAGGGTGCAGCTAATCTGCCGGGCGGCATCGGCGGCACACGCTGGTATCGCTTCACCACGGAGAATTTGTCGCGCGTGCCTGTGGTCGCGCTCGGCCTCGGCTCGGTCGCGGGGCTCGGTGCCGCGCGTCTTGCCGCCAGCCACTATTCCATCATGACCAAAAAATCCGCGATGTTCGTCGCGGGCCCGCCGGTGGTGAGGGCGTTGGGGCAGGACCTCTCGAAGGAAGAACTCGGCGGCGCCGACATCCAGACCCGCGCCGGCGCTGTCGATCATGCCGTCGACACCGAGGAGGAGGCCTTTGCCTGCGCGCGGCGATTCCTGTCCTATCTGCCGTCGTCGGTCTACGAGCTGCCGCCGACCTTGCCTTGCACTGACCATCCGGAGCGCACCGATGAGGCGCTGATGAACGCGGTGCCGCGTAACCGCAAGCAGGTCTACAAGATGCGGCCGATCATCGAATCGGTCGTGGACAAGGGCTCGTTCTTCGAGGTCGCCAGGAATTTCGGCAAACCTCTTATCGTCGGTCTCGCGCGGCTCGAGGGCAGGGCGGTGATGCTGCTCGCCAGCGACAGCTTTCACTATGGCGGCTCCTGGACCGCGGATGCCTGCCAGAAGGTGGTGCGCTGGGTCGACTTCGCCGAGACCTTCCATTTGCCGATCGTCTATCTCATGGACTGCCCCGGCTTCATGATCGGCCTCGATGCCGAGAAGGCCGGCACGATCCGTCAAGGCGTCCGCGCCATGGCCGCGGTCAACCAGACCACGGTGCCCTGGTGCACGGTGATCCTGCGCAACGCCTTCGGCGTTGCCGGCGTCGTGCATCAGCCGGCCGACCGCTACTCGATCCGCTACGCCTGGCCGTCGGCCTATTGGGGCTCGCTCCCGCTCGAAGGCGGCATCGAAGCCGCCTACCGCGCGGACATCGACGCGGCCGAGGACAAGGCGGAGAAACTGAAGGAGATTCAGGATCGCCTCAACAAGCTGCGCTCGCCGTTTCGCTCCGCCGAAAAATTCTGGGTCGAGGAGATCATCGATCCCAGGAAGACGAGGTCGCTGCTGTGCGAGTTCGCGCGACTGGCGGAGCCGCTGCGCAAGCCCGGGCCGCCGGAGAGCATGACGATCAGGCCGTAAGCAGAGCCGTCGAGGGCTGCTCGCGCTTTGCCGCGGCAGCGATGGCGTGACCTCAAAACAAGAACGCGCTACGCTCCCCGGACAAGAACAAGAGGAAGCGCCAATCGTGTACGACTTCATTATCGTGGGCGGCGGCTCGGCGGGGTCCGTGCTGGCCCACCGGCTCTCCGCAAAGAGCGCCAACAAGGTTTTGCTCTGCGAAGCCGGACAGGACACGCCGCCCGGCGACGAGCCGGCCGAGATCAGGGACAGCTATCCGGGCACGGCCTATTTCGATCCGCGCTTCCACTGGACCGAGCTCAAGGTCACGACCCAGATCGTCAGCCACAACAATCCGAACGAGGGACGTCCGCCCTTACGCAAATACGAGCAGGCGCGCGTGCTCGGCGGCGGCTCCTCGATCAACGGCCAGATGGCCAACCGCGGCGCGCCGACCGATTACGACGAATGGGAAGCGCGCGGCGCCGCGGGTTGGAGCTGGAATGACGTGCTGCCCTTCTTCAAGAAGGTCGAGCGTGATCTCGATTTCGACGGCCCGTACCACGGCAAGGACGGTCGGATCCCGGTTCGCCGGATCCCGCGGGAGCACTGGACGCGACATTCGCAGGCGTTCGCCGACGCCTTCCAGCAGGCCGGCCACCAATACTTGGCCGACCAGAACGGCGAGTTCGTCGACGGGTTTTTCCCGGTGACGCACTCCAACCAGGCCGAGCAACGCGTCTCGGCCGCGATGGGCTATCTCGATCGTGATACGCGCAAGCGCGCCAACTTGACGATCTCCACCAACACGCAAGTCAGAGAGCTGCTGTTCGAAGGCACGCGGTGCGTCGGTGTGAAGGCGACTGTCGACGGACGGGAGCAGGAATTCCGCGGCCGTGAAATCGTTCTCTCCAGCGGCGCCATCCATTCGCCGGCGCATCTGTTGCGCGCCGGCATCGGCCCGGTCGGTCACCTCAAGGATATGGGCATTCCAGTCCTGATGGGGCTGCAAGGTGTCGGCCAGCGCCTGATGGATCATCCCTCGATCTCGCTGTCGTCCTTTGTCCGCCGCGGCGCGCGCATGAACGAGCACACCAGGCGCCACATGCAGCTTGGCCTGCGTTACTCGTCCGGGCTCGAAGGCGTACCGAAAGGCGACATGTTCGTCGTCCTGCTCAGCAAATCGGCCTGGCACGCCGTCGGCGAGCAGATCGGATCGCTGCTGACGTTCGTCAACAAGACCTATTCCGAGACCGGACAGATCAAGCTCGCCTCGCGCGACCCGGCAGCCGAGCCGATCGTCGAGTTCAACTTGTTATCGGACCGCCGCGATCTCGATCGCCTGATGAGCGGTTTCCGCAAGATGGCGGCCGTGCAGATGAGCGACGTCGTCAGGGCCGTGACGGACAAGCCGTTCCCGGCCTCCTATACCGACCGCGTGCGCAAGATCGGCGTGGTCAACACCAGGAACCGGATACTGACAAAAATCGCCGCGGCCCTGATGGACGGGCCGGCGGCGCTGCGCCACTACATGATCGACAATTTCGTGGTCGAGGGTTTTACCTTCGACGACGTGATCAACGACGACGAGGCGCTGGAAGCCTTCGTGCGCAAGGCGACCATCGGCGTGTGGCACGCCTCCTGCTCGTGCCGCATGGGCCGGGCGGAAGATCCGATGGCGGTGGTCGATACAGAGGGCCGCGTCAAGGGCGTGCAGGGACTGCGCGTCGTCGACGCCTCGATCTTCCCGGTGGTGCCCTGCGCCAACACCAACTTTCCGGTCCTGATGTCGGCGGAGAAGATCGCGGCTGCGATGATGCAGTGAGCTGGTTCGCTTTTTGCGCCGTCCGCCGCGAATCAGGCGGTAGAACCTGAAATTAGGCAGGAGAATACTCGGAACTGTTCCGCAGGAGACGGTCTGGGGACATGCGTCCTGATGCGGAACCGGGAACCGGCCTCCGGCGTTCTTTGCCAAATCTCGCCTTTCGGCTTGGAACCGGGGCGCTAGACTGCGCGGCCCCGAACCGGGCCAGGGCGCGTCTTTTTTTGGCGATAGACCTTCAGGGGGTTCTATGACCGATTCTTCGAGTGGGGCCCAAACCAGCGAGTCCGAAGATTTGCCGAGGATCTCGACCGGCAGTCAGGGCCTCGACGACATCCTCTATGGCGGGCTCGATCCCAATCGCATGTATCTCTACGAGGGTCGGCCCGGCTCGGGCAAGACCACCATGGCGCTTCAATTCCTCCTTGAGGGCGCCCGCTGCGGTGAACGCGTGCTCTATATCTCCTTGTCGGAAACCAAGCGTGAGCTGACGCTGGTTGCGCAGCGCCACGGCTGGTCGCTGCAAGGCGTCGACATCTTCGAACTTGTCCCGCCGGAGACGACGCTCGATCCGGACCGGGAGCTCACCGTTTTCCATCCCGCCGAAATGGAGCTGAGCGAAACGACCGGCCTGATATTCAAGGCAGTCGAACGGATCAATCCCGCGCGCGTGGTGCTGGACAGCCTGTCCGAGCTGCGCCTCCTTGCGCAGAACCCGCTGCGGTACCGGCGCCAGGTTCTGGCCCTGAAGCACTTTTTCACCAACCGCAATTGCACGGTCATTCTCCTCGACGACCTCTCGTCCTCCCAGGACGATTTGCAACTCCATTCGATCGCGCACGGCGTCGTCATGCTCGAACAGCTCGCCATCGATTATGGAGCAGAGCGCCGGCGGCTTCGCGTGATCAAGATGCGCGGCATTCGGTTTCGCGGCGGCTTCCACGATTTCACGATCGAAGCGGGAGGTGTGCGGATATTCCCCCGTCTGGTGGCGGCGGAACATCACGCCTCGTTTGTCGGCGAGTTCACGCCCAGCGGCAACGCGCAGCTCGATCTCCTTCTGGGAGGAGGGCTCGAGCGCGGCACCAGTGCGCTTCTTCTGGGCGCCGCCGGTGTCGGCAAGTCGTCTCTCGCGCTGACCTATGCGATCGCGTCGGCAGAACGCGGTGAGCATGCGGTGTTCTTTGCCTTCGATGAAGGTCGCGGCACCGTGGAAGCCCGGGCTCGAACGCTTGGGATGCCCCTCGAAAGCTACCTGCAATCGGGACTCATCCGATTTCAACAGATCGATCCCGCCGAGCTGTCCCCCGGGGAATTCGCCGCCAATGTGCGCAAGAGCGTCGAAAAGGATAACGCCAGAATTGTCGTCATCGACAGTCTGAACGGCTACCTCAACGCGATGCCGGATGAGCGATTTCTCATCCTCCAGATGCATGAGCTCCTGAGCTATCTCGCGCAAAAAGGCGTGCTGACCGTCCTGATCCTCGCCCAACATGGGCTGGTCGGCCCGATGGAAACGGCTCTTGATATCAGCTATTTGAGCGATGCCGTGCTCATGCTGCGCTATTTCGAGGTCGGCGGAACGGTGCGGCGTGCCCTCTCGGTCGTGAAGAAACGCAGCGGCAATCATGAAAATACCATCCGCGAGTTTCGCCTGGGCCGTGCCGGCATCACGCTGGGTCCTCCGCTGAGCGAGTTCAGCGGCATCTTCTCCGGAAATCCACGTTATACGGGCACGGAGATACCAGAAGGGCCGGCGGAATGAGCGCTGCCCGCGATCATTGCGTTCTCGTGTTTGCCCCGATCGGCCGCGATGGACCGGCATCGGTCGAGCTTTTACGTAATTCGAATCTCGTAGCGATCAATTGTCGAGGTCTCCCTGAACTGGTCAGCGAGATGTCGGCGGGCGTGGGCGCGGTCCTTCTGGCCGAGGAGGGGTTGTTCGGGAAGGATACCCAGCCGCTGGCACATTGGATCGAGAGGCAGCCGCCCTGGTCTGACCTGCCCTTTGTCATTCTCACCAGCCATCGGGAGCAGCCGGCGGTGGTTGCCTGGCGCCGCAGTATCGTCGAGACACTCCGCAACGTTTCGTTGCTTGAACGCCCGGTTCAGCCGATCACGCTGACGAGCGCGGTTCAATCCGCAATGCGGGCCCGCCGGCGGCAATATGAAATTCGAACCTTGCTGCAGGCGCGCGAGCGGACGGCCCAAGAGCTCGAGAAGCTCGTGGCCGAGCGCACCCGTGCGCTCGAGGAGGCCAACAAGCATCTGCGGGCCGAAATGGAAGAGCGCGCCCGCGTCGAGGAGACGCTTCGTCAGGCCCAGAAGATCGAGGCCATCGGACAATTGACCGGCGGCGTAGCTCACGACTTCAACAATTTGCTGATGGTGATCTCCGGCGGCCTCGATTTGCTCGACCGGCAGACAGATCCTGATCGTCGGCGTCGTCTCATGGAAGGAATGGTCCAGGCGGCGCAGCGCGGTGCCGGCTTGACCAGGCAGCTTCTGACTTTTTCGCGGCGGCAGAAGCTCCGGCCCGTGGCTGTCGACATCGCATCGCAGATCGGCGGCATGCGCGAATTGCTCGATCGGAGCCTGAGAGGCGACGTTCACGTCGAGTTCGATTTTCCGGATGGTCTTTGGCCGGTGGAAGTCGATCCGGGAGAGCTCGAACTGGTCATTCTCAACCTGGCGGTCAACGCCCGCGATGCGATGCCGAGCGGTGGCACGATCGTTGTCCGTGGCGAGAACCTGGCCGGCCTGACCGAGGACGAGATCGCGGGCGATTACGTTCGTCTGTCCGTGGTCGATAGAGGTGTTGGAATGAGCCCGGAGATCCTGGCGCGGGTCTTCGAGCCGTTCTTCACGACCAAGGATGTCGGGAAAGGCTCGGGCCTGGGGCTTGCCCAGGTCCATGGATTTGCGACGCAGTCACGAGGGACGGTTCGAATCAAATCGACGGTCGGCGAGGGCACCAGCATCGAGCTCTATCTGCCGCGATCCAGGAACATCCCTTCTGGTGAACGCCATTTCATCGATCTGAACAGGGCGCGGCCGAAGAAGGCCAACCATGGCCGGATCCTCCTCGTCGAAGACGATGACGAGGTCGCCGCGCTGGTGAGCGAGATGCTGGCGCAACTCGGCTACGAGGTCACGCGCGCGGCGAGTGCTGCGGCGGCGCTCGGTGCCCTGGCGGACGGCCGCTCCGTCGATCTGGTGTTTTCGGATATCATGATGCCGGGCGGCATGAACGGTGTCGAACTCGCGCGCGAGATCAAGAGACGGCGAAGCGACATCCCGGTTCTGCTGACGAGCGGATACGCCGAAGCCGCGGTTCGCGACGCCGAAACGGCCGGCGTCCAGATTTTGCCGAAACCCTACCACATCGACGAACTCGCCGCAGCGCTCGGCGCAGCCAAGTCGGACTTTCGAATTGACGCGCAGAAAGCAAGCGCTCTGGGGCGTCGTGATTGGGCCTCATGATCGGCTTGCAGTCCGGCGTCAGTAGCGAATGCACACGCAGCCGCGTCTCAGTTGCAACGATAAGCATTCGCGTTCTGCGAGCTAATCATGCCCGTCGCTACGTGTGGATTATGATGATTGCAGGGAGCGGCCTGCAAGGGCAGCCACTTTCAGCCGCTCTTTGAGCCCATTTCAGCCAAACTGTTGTTGGTTTCTCGTTGTCGGGGCAGGGTCCTTCCAATTTGGAGCCCTGCAATGTTCAAGCCGGTTCTTTCTGCGTGTCTATTTGTTGCCTTTAGCTCAGTCGCTTCCGAAGCACGGCCCTATCGAATTCATCAAGCACCCGAATGCAATGTCACGATGCCCTGCGACCTTTCGTATTCGCAAACGCGCCGTGAGCGGATTCCCAGGTCCTCGCTAACGTCCAGGTCCTCATTACAAGCCTATCGCGCGACGCAACTGACAGTGACCGACGCAGACGGCGCCGCGACGGCGAGCATCGCTGAGGCTCGCATTGTCGGCAGTCGTCCGGCAGGTTGCCCTTCCTCCTTCTGCGGCTGCGGCGCGGCTCTGCGCGTGTTCGGCCGTATCGTGCCGGAGTTGAATCTTGCGGCGAACTGGCTGCGCTTTCCGCGGACATCACCCGCACCGGGAATGGTCGCAGCCCGACGCGGACATGTGTTCGTCCTCGAACAACACCTGGGAGGGGACACCTGGTTGGCCTACGACGCCAACTCGGGCGGACACGCGACTCGAATGCATGCGCGTTCATTGCGTGGGTATACGATCGTCAACCCGCGCGGCGGTTCGGTCACTTGAGAGACCAGCCGGCCAAGGGCAGGGGGCACGTAACGAGCCGTGGAGCCGTCGGGCAAAACACCCTGTCAAGCCTGCGCTGGAATAATATTCGTATTTACAGAAGTTCGGATAAGGCGTAGTTTGCGCTCATCCCGGCCCGCTACAAGGGCGTTTCGCGATCGTCACGAGACGCGGGCCGGGAGGCGGTGGCCGCGACTGCGTCGGCGCGCTGGGCAAGCTGCAGGGCGGGTTTTCCCGTGAGCAACTGCACACGCGGTACGACACGGCGCTGACAGCGTCCCCGTTCGGTCTCGATGGCGAGCGCACGCCAGGCATCGGGGACAGGGGCGGGGAGGTGCGCGGACGGCAAAATCGTGTGGTCCTGACGCCCGGGGTCTGTGCGTCAAGTCTTGTGGTGATGCTGCTGCCCAACCGGGCCAGCACATCAGCCATCCGCGAGGCGACGGGGGCAATAGTGCATCGCTCCCCGGGGAGAGCGCGTCATAAGCCGTAATACCATTCGCGCAGGGAAGGCCGGTTGCCCGGCGTCACCTGTGGTCCACCCCGTGCGCGTCTTGTTCGCACACGGGACTGCGGGTGCCAGCCGGCGCCCGGCCTTCCCTGCGCCCTTTCTTGCGAGAGGGTGCGAAGAAGAGAGCAAAGCTCGGGCGAAATGAGCCGCGAGAATGCGAAGCCATGTGTTCTGAGAAGCCATGCGTTCTGAATGGAAGAAATTTATGCGCAGTCTCGCGCCCCGGACGCAGCGCAGCGTCGCTTTGACGGTGCGCTGCAGAGCCGGGGTCCATATCACTGCGGCGGCGCGCGCAATCTCGACGTCGAGGCTGCGGTCTTCGGCGTCACCACCACGATCAGGTACTAGGCCATCGCCGCTTGCGGCTTTGGCTTCGGTTGTCTCGAGAGCGTCAGCACGATCAAGGAGGCGAACACGCAGAGTGCGCCGGCGATGAAGAAGGCGGGAAGATAGCTCTGATACACCGTCCGCGAAAAGCCGGCGCCGAAGGCGGCGGTGCCCGCACCGAGCTGGTGGCCGGCAAAGATCCAGCCGAACACCAGATTGGCGCGCTCGGGTCCGAATTTCTGCGCGGTGAGGCGCACCGTGGGCGGCACGGTTGCGATCCAGTCGAGCCCGTAGAACATCGCGAAGATCGAGAGCCCATAGAACGAGAAATCGCTGAAGGGGAGGAAGATCAGCGAGAGCCCGCGCAGGCCGTAGTACCAGAACAAGAGGTGGCGGTTGTCGTAGCGGTCCGACAGCCAGCCCGACATGATGGTGCCGAAGAAGTCGAAGATGCCCATCGCAGCCAGCAGACCGGCAGCCTGTACCTGCGGAATGCCGAAATCGAGGCACATCGGGATCAGGTGCACCTGCACGAGGCCGTTGGTGGATGCGCCGCAGACGAAGAAGGTCGCAAACAGGACCCAGAATGCGCGCGACTTCGAGGCGTCGCGCAGCGTGCCGAGTGCCACAGCCGTGATTGAGCCGTGGCTGACCGGCGGGCCGGGCAGGGGCTCGGTGCCTTCGTCGCCGAAGGGGCGCAGGCCGACGTCGCTCGGGCGGTCCCGCATCACAAGGAGAACTCCCAGAGCGGAAACGCAGAGCGCGATGCAGACAAAGCCGAGTGCAAGCCGCCAGCCGTATCGTTCGGTCAGGCTTGCAAGCAGCGGCAGGAAGACGAGCTGGCCGGTGGCGACGCTCGCGGTCAAAATGCCGACGACGAGGCCGCGCCGCGCCGCGAACCAGCGGGTCGCAATGGTGGCGCCCAGCACCAGCGCGGTCATGCCGGTGCCGAGGCCGATCACGACGCCCCACAGTACGACGAGCTGCCAGACCTCTGTCATGCCGAGCGACAGGATCAGCCCGGAGACGACGATGAGCTGAGCCAGCAGCGTGACGTTGCGCAGGCCGTAGCGGTTCAGGAGCGCGGCAGCGAACGGCGCCATCAGCCCGAACAGGATGAAGCGGATCGACAGCGCGGACGAGATCTCCGCCGTGCTCCAGCCGAACTCCTTCTGAAGCGGAATGATGAACACACCGGGCGCACCGACCGTGCCGGCGCTGATCAGCGCGGTGAGGAAGGTCACGCCGACCATCACCCAGCCGTAGTGAATATTGCGGCGGCCGAGTGTTGCCGCGAGCCAGTTCGAGATCATTGGGCCTCAATCCTTGGTGGCAGGATTTGAAACACCTGCGCGAGTTTGCAGAATGGCACGGGACGCGTCTGTCGGAAATGACAGAGTTCCCTCATTTCCGGACTTTTACGTCAGTGCGTCAGGCGCTCCACCGCGATCGCAGTGGCTTCGCCGCCGCCGATGCAGAGCGCCGCCACACCGCGCTTGAGGTTTTTTGCTTCGAGCGCATGCAGCAGCGTCACGATCAGCCGTGCGCCGGTGGCGCCGATGGGGTGGCCGAGCGCGCAGGCGCCGCCGTTGATGTTGAGCTTCTCGCGGGGAATGCCGAGATCGCGCTGCGCCGCCATCGCCACCACGGCGAAGGCTTCGTTGATCTCGAACAGATCGACATCGCCGGCACTCCAGCCGACCTTGTCCAGGAGCTTGCGGATCGCCGGGATCGGCGCCGTGGTGAACCATTGCGGCTCCTGGCTATGGGTGGCATGGCCCTTGATCTCTGCCAATGCGGGCAGGCCGTTGCGATCGGCGAGCGACCGCGTCGTCAGCACCAGCGCGGCGGCGCCGTCGGCGTTGGCGGAGGAGGCCGCCGGCGTGATGGTGCCGTTGGCGCGGAATGCCGGCTTCAGCCCGGGGATCTTTGCGGGATCGACCTTCAGCGGATGCTCGTCATTGGCGACGATGCGCAGGCCTGCCTTCTCGCTCAGCGTGATCGGCGCGATCTCGGCCTTGAACGCGCCACCCTCGACCGCCTTGCGCGCGCGACTCAGCGTCTCCATCGCATAGGCGTCCTGGTCCTTGCGGGTAAACTGATAGGCTTCCGCAGTCGCCTCGCCGAAATCGCCCATCGAGCGGCCGGTCTCGTAGGCGTCTTCGAGGCCGTCCATCATCATGTGGTCGATGATGCGGTCATGGCCGGCGCGATAGCCGCCGCGTGCCTTCGCCAGCAGATACGGCGCGTTGCTCATGCTCTCCATGCCGCCGGAGACGACGATCTCGGCCGAACCGGCGCGAATGATGTCGTGCGCCAACATGGCTCGCCTTCATGCCGGAGCCGCAGACCTTGTTGACGGTTGTCGCGCCGGTGGCGTCGGGCAGGCCGGCTGCACGCGCAGCCTGGCGCGCCGGGGCCTGGCCCTGGCCGGCCGGCAGCACGCAGCCCATGAAGACCTCGTCGACCTTTTCCGGCGCGAGCTTCGCACGGTCCAACGCGGCGGCGATCACATGCGAGCCGAGCTTGTGTGCGGGCAGCGGCGACAGCTCGCCCATGAAACGGCCGAGCGGGCTACGGACGGCGGAGACAATGACGACAGGATCGGCGGTTTCGGCCATGGCGGGACTCCCTGCGATGGTGGGTAAGATTGTGACCATCATATGATGCGGCGCAAAAAATGCAACCGCATCCGGCATGAGAAATTGTCGTGGCTCGGATGAGATTTGCTCGTTCGAAGGAAGGAGGCTGTGGGGCAGGCTTACCGCTTCCGGTCGACGAACGCTTGCATCAGCCGCGTCGGCTCGTCGGTCAGGAACGATTGGCCGAACACTTTCACGCTCAAATTCACCGACTCCGTCAGCGGCAGTTCCTCCCATTGCCGAAGCAGTGCCTTCTGCGATCGCAGCGCCTCGGGGCCGCATTCGAGCAGCGCCTGCACGAGGTGCTCGACGGCCGCGTCCAGTCCGCCCTCCGGCGCGACCTTGTCGACCAGACCCCAGGCCAGCGCCGTCGGCGCGTCGATGTTTTCGGCGGTCATCACCAGCCAGCGCGCGCGGGCCCAGCCGATCAGGCGCGGCAGCAGCGCGGCATGGATCACCGAGGGGATGCCGACGCGTACCTCCGGCATGCCGAAATGCGCATCATGCGTGGCAATGCGGAAGTCGCAGGCCGCGGCCACTTCGAGCCCGCCGCCGAGGCACCAGCCCGGCATGCGTGCGATCACGGGGGCGGGGAAGGCGCGCACGGCCTCGCAGAGGTCGCGCAGGCGGCTGATGAAGGCTTCGGCGGATGTCTGGTCGAGCTTCACCATCTCCTTGATGTCGGGCGCCGCCGATCATGCTCTTCTCGCTCTGGCCGCGCAGCACCATGACGCGGATGCTGCGATCAGTCGCGAGCTTCTGCAAACCTTCGCGGACCGCATCGGTCACGGGGGAGCCGAGGATGTTGAGCGAGCCGGCGTTGCAGATCGCGACATGAACGACGCCGCGCGCATCGCGCGTCACGCCGCAGTGGTGGTTGAGCATTTCCATGATGGGATCTCTGATTTCGTGGACGTTGCGCAAAGGTACGCCGTTCAGGATCACTTCCGAGCCGAAACGCATTGGTTGTCAAGCGGTGGGGGAGGCGGAGTTGCCAGCGCGAAGTCCGCGAGATAGCATGATGTACATCATGCAAAGGAGTATCCATGCCCGACAACGATCAACCCGACCTGTTTTCACCCGCGCAACGGCGCGAGCGTGTCGTGGACTGGCAAGTGCCCGCGCCGGTCGCAAAGGCGGCCATGGGGCTATCGGGCATGGATGCGATGATGGGCATCCGCGACGGCCGCCTGCCGCCGCCGCCTTTTGCAAAACTGATCGGCTTCACGATGGCCGTGGTCGAACCGGGCCGGATCGTGATGGAACTGGAGCCGCGCGAGGATCTCGAAAATACCATCGGGCTCCTGCACGGGGCGGCCGCCGCGGCGCTGATCGATACTGCCATGGGCTGTGCGATCTCGACCCGGTTGGAGGCCGGGCAGAGCTCGGTCACTCTCGATCTGAAAATGACCTTCCTGCGTCCGCTCTCGGTTCGTTCCGGGCTGATCTCGGCCGAAGGTAAAGTGATCAAGCTGGGACGCCAGAGCAGCTACGCCGAAGGTTTTGTGCGCGACGGCAAGGGGGCGCTTGCGGTCCATGCAACTGCAACCTTTTCGATGATCGGCAATATCTTAACATGAATTAATGCGCCGCTTGGTCCATTTCTGTGTTATGAGATGATCTTCGACATTCAATGAGACCAGCATGCGCTATTCCCGGGAACACAAGCAGGAAACACACGACCGTATCGTGAAGAAGGCTTCCGTGCGGCTGCGCGAAAAGGGCGCCCACGGCATTGGCGTCGCCGACCTCATGAAGGAAGCGGGTCTGACCCATGGCGGCTTCTACGCGCATTTCGATTCCCGCGAGGCGCTGGTGATCGAGGCGTTTGGCTACGCCATGGATCGCGGGATGGACCATTGGCGCAAGATCTCCGACGAGGTCGCGCCGGAGAAGCGGCTGGCGCTGATCGCGGAAGCCTATCTCTCAGCGCTCCATCGCGACAATCCCGGCCATGGTTGCTCGATCCCCGCGCTCGGCGCCGAGATCGCCCGCGAGAGCCCGAAAACGCGAAAGGCCTTTGCCGGCAAGCTCGACGAGATGATCGAGATGATGACCGATTTCATCCCGAACCTCCCGCGCAAGGCCGCGCGCAAGCAGGCAATCGCGACGCTGACCACCATGGCCGGCACCATGCTGTTGGCGCGCATCGCCGGCTCGAGCGAACTGTCGGACGAGGTGCTGAAGACGGGCAGGGAGAGCGCGCTGGATGGCGCGCGCCGTGAGCCGAAGACTGCGGCGGCGAAGAAGGCGAAGCAGAATTAGCGACAGCCAGAGGCTCCAGGCCTCATCCTGAGGAGACCGCGAAGCGGTCGTCTCGAAGGATGGTCGCGGGTGAGATACCGGCCTCTATGGTTCGAGACGGCGCTGCGCGCCTCCTCACCATGAGGATCTGGCAGTTGGGCTCTCAACACCCCGAATTCACCGCCCCGCAAACAGCGCACGCTCGCGCTCGACGATCTCGCTGATGTAATCCGCCACAGCCCTGATCCGCGCGAGGTCCTTGCTGTCGGCGTGCATCAGCATCCAGAAGGTGCGGGTGATCGAGACCTCTTCCGTCAGTACCGCAAGCAGCTGCGGATAGTCGGCAGCCATGAAGTGCGGCAGGACAGCGATACCGAAGCCTGCGAGCGTGGCGTTGAGCTGCGCGATCAGATTGGCGCTGCGCAAGCGTGCGGAGATCTTCGGCGACACCTGCGGCAGATAATCGAGCTCGGGCGTGAACAGCAGCTCCTCAATATAGCCGACGAAGCGGTGTTGCGGCAGGACCTCGCGCGAGGTGATTTTCGGGAAACGGTCGAGATAGGCGGGCGCGGCATAGAGCCCGAGGCGGTAGTCGAGCAGTTTGCGGCCGACGATGCGGCCTTCCTTCGGC
Organism: Bradyrhizobium sp. LB13.1; assembly: GCF_054056815.1. Taxonomy (NCBI): domain Bacteria; kingdom Pseudomonadati; phylum Pseudomonadota; class Alphaproteobacteria; order Hyphomicrobiales; family Nitrobacteraceae; genus Bradyrhizobium; species Bradyrhizobium sp. LB13.1. The sequence goes on from NZ_JBSRYQ010000001.1 coordinate 3,722,109, forward strand.
ATGGTCAGGCTGATGGCAATATCGGCCTCGCGCTTGGAGAGGCTGAACAGCCGCGCGGTCGCGACCAGTTGCAGATCGAGGTCGGGATAGCGGTCGGCGAACGGCGCGAGCCGCGGCGCCAGGAACGCAGTCCCAAAACCGTCGGGCGCGCCGATCCGCACCGTGCCGGTCAGCCGGGCCACGGAGCCGCCGACCTGCTCCTGGTTGGCGACGATGGTCGATTCCATGGCCTCCGCGCTGTCGGCGACGCGCTGCCCGGCCTCTGTCAGGAGGTAGCCGGTCTTGCGCCGGTCAAACAGCTTCGCCGAGAGGTGCTTCTCCAGCCGGTCGACGCGGCGGATGACGGTGGCATGGTCGACGCCGAGCTGTTTTGCCGCAGCCGAAACCGAGCCGCCCCGCACGATGGCCAGCACAAAGCGGAAGTCGTCCCAGTCGATAGCGCCTTGATCCAGCATTTTCGCACATCTATGGTGCATTATCTCAGACTTGAATCCTATAAAATGCAGGTTGATAGGATTTGTCAAAGCGATCGTGCTCGACTTCCAGGGAGATCATTCCATGCGTTCAATCGGACATTTCATCGGCGGCAGGGAGGTCAAGGGCACATCGGGCCGCACCGCCGACGTTTTCGAGCCGATGACCGGTGACGTCCAGGGCAAGGTAGCGCTGGCGTCCAAGGCCGAGGTCCGCGCTGCCGTCGAGAACGCCCGCGCCGCGCAGCCGGAATGGGCCGCGACCAACCCGCAGCGCCGTGCCCGCGTGATGATGAAATTCGTCGAGCTGGTGCAGCGCGACTACGACAAGCTTGCCGAGATGCTGGCGCGTGAGCACGGCAAGACCGTGCCCGACGCCAAGGGCGACATCCAGCGCGGCCTCGAAGTCGCGGAATTCGCCTGCGGCATCCCGCATCTGATGAAGGGCGAATACACCGAAGGCGCCGGACCCGGCATCGACATCTACTCCATGCGCCAGGCGCTCGGCGTCGTCGCCGGCATCACGCCGTTCAATTTCCCGGCGATGATCCCGATGTGGAAGTTCGCCCCCGCGATCGCCTGCGGCAACGCCTTCATCCTGAAGCCGTCGGAGCGCGATCCCGGCGTGCCGATGATGCTGGCCGCGCTGATGATTGAGGCGGGCCTGCCGGCCGGCATCCTCAATGTCGTCAACGGCGACAAGGAAGCGGTCGACGCCATTCTCGACGATCCCGACATCAAGGCCGTCGGCTTCGTCGGCTCCACGCCGATCGCGCAATACATCTACGAGCGTGCCGCGCAGACCGGCAAGCGCTGCCAGTGTTTTGGCGGCGCCAAGAACCACGCCATCATCATGCCCGACGCCGACATGGACCAGGCCGTCGATGCACTGATCGGCGCCGGCTACGGTTCGGCCGGCGAACGCTGCATGGCCGTCTCGGTGGCCGTGCCCGTCGGCAAGTCCGCCGCCGACCGCCTGATGGAAAAGCTGATCCCGCGCGTCGAGTCGCTCAAGATCGGCACCTCGATCGATCCGTCGGCCGATTACGGTCCGCTGGTGACGCGCGAGGCGGTCGAGAAGGTCAAGGGCTATATCGATATCGGCATCAAGGAAGGCGCGACCCTCGCCGTCGACGGCCGCGGCTTCAAGATGCAGGGCTACGAGAACGGCTTCTATCTCGGCGGTTCGCTGTTCGACAACGTCACCAAGGACATGCGGATCTACAAGGAAGAGATCTTTGGTCCCGTGCTCTCGGTCGTGCGCGCGCACGACTACAAGGAAGCGCTGGCGCTGCCGTCCGAGCATGACTACGGAAACGGTGTTGCGATCTTCACCCGCGACGGCGATGCCGCACGCGACTTCGCGGCCAAGGTCAATGTCGGCATGGTCGGCATCAACGTGCCGATCCCGGTGCCGATCGCCTACTACACCTTCGGCGGCTGGAAGAAGTCCGGATTCGGCGATCTCAACCAGCACGGCCCGGACTCGGTCCGCTTCTACACCAAGACCAAGACGGTGACCTCGCGCTGGCCGTCCGGCGTCAAGGAAGGCGCGGAGTTCTCGATTCCGCTGATGAAGTAAGGCTGTAGCCCAGCCCGTCATTGCGAGCGTAGCGAAGCAATCCAGACTTTCTCCTCGGACACACTGGATTGCTTCGTCGCTTCGCTCCTCGCAATGACGAGAACAGTGAGCAGCCCATCATGCAGTTCGCTCTGAACGAGGATCAGATTGCGGTTCGCGACATGGCGTTGGCGTTTGCGGCTTCGAAGATCGCGCCGCACGCGCTACGCTGGGACGAGGAGAAACATTTTCCCGTCGAAACCATGCGCGAGGCGGCCACGCTCGGCATGGGCGGCATCTACATCCGCGAGGATGTCGGCGGCTCCGCCATGACGCGGTTCGACGCGGCGCTGATTTTTGAGGCGCTGGCGACGGGCTGTCCGACCACCTCGGCTTTCATCTCCATCCACAACATGGCGTCCTGGATGATCGATGCCTACGGCAGCGACACCCAGCGCCACACATGGTTGCCAAAGCTCTGCACCATGGAGCTGATTGCGAGCTACTGCCTGACCGAGCCCGGCGCCGGCTCGGACGCTGCAGCGCTGCGCACCCGCGCCGTGCGTGACGGCGATCATTATGTGCTGAACGGCCAGAAGCAGTTCATTTCCGGCGCCGGTGGTACTGATCTCCTGGTCGCGATGGTGCGCACCGGTGGCGATGGTCCCGGCGGCATCTCGACCCTGGTCATCGACGGCAAGACGCCGGGCGTCTCGTTCGGCGCCAACGAGCGCAAGATGGGCTGGAACGCGCAGCCGACCCGCGCCGTGATTTTCGAGAACGCCCGCGTGCCGGTCGCCAATCGCTTAAGCGAAGAGGGCGTCGGCTTCAAGATTGCGATGGCCGGTCTCGACGGCGGACGTCTCAACATCACGGCATGCTCGCTCGGTGGTGCGCAGACCGCGTTCGACAAGGCGCGCTCCTACATGAAAGAGCGCAAAGCCTTCGGCAAGCGCCTAGAGGAATTCCAGGCGCTGCAATTCCGCCTCGCCGACATGGCAATCGAGCTCGAGGCCGCGCGCACATTCTTGTGGCGCGCAGCGGCGGCGCTGGACCGCAAGGACCCGGACGCCACCATGCTATGTGCCATGGCCAAGCGTTTTGGGACCGACGCCGGCTTCGAGGTCGCCAACCAGGCGCTCCAGCTCCATGGCGGCTACGGTTACCTCAGCGAATACGGGATCGAGAAGATCGTGCGCGATTTGCGGGTGCACCAGATCCTCGAAGGCACCAATGAAATCATGCGGCTCATCGTGGCGCGCAAACTGATCGAGGGCGGGCGATGAGTGGTGTGGAAGAGCACGATCTGGTCGCACGGGTCGAAGGCTCGGCCGGCATTATCAGGCTCAACCGTCCGAAGGCGATCAACGCCGTGACGCTGGAGATGTTTCGCGGCATCGACAAGGCGCTCGACCGTTTTGAGACCGATCCTGCCGTTGCCGTGATCGTGCTGGAAGGTGCCGGCGAGCGCGGCCTGTGTGCCGGCGGCGACATCCGCGCGCTCTGGGAGAGTTCGAAGGTCGACGGCGATCTCGGCAAGATTCTGTGGCGGGAGGAGTACATCCTCAACGCCCGGATCAAGAAATTCCCAAAACCCTATGTCGCCTTCATGGACGGCATCGTGATGGGCGGCGGCGTCGGGCTCTCGGCCCATGCGAGCCATCGAATCGTCACCGAGCGCACCAGGCTCGCGATGCCCGAGGTCGGGCTCGGTTTCTTCCCCGATGTCGGCGGCACCTATCTGTTGTCACGCTCGCCGGGCGAGATCGGCACCTATTTTTGGTCTCACCGGCCAGACCATGAACGGCCCCGACGCCATCCATGCGAAATTCGCCGATGCCGTGGTGCCGGTTGCCAAATGGCCGGGGCTGCGCGAGGCGCTGACCAAGGTTCGCCAGGGCGTGACCGCGGCTGATGTGAGCAAGTTGATCAACGGTTTTGCCGCCGGCGAGGCCGCGGGGCCGGTGGCGGCCAGGCAGGCGACGATCGACGCATTGTTCGGCTTCGACCGCATGGAGGACATCGTCGCTGCGCTCAAGCGCGACGGCTCGGAGTTCGCCCATGCGACATTGAAGACGCTCAATGAAAAGTCACCGCGCGGCATGGTGGTAACATTGAAGCTTTTGCGGCTTGCACGCACGGCGTCGAGCCTGGAAGAGTGCCTGGTGCGCGAATATCGCGCCGCGCTGGAAGTCTTTCGCAGCGATGATTTTCGCGAGGGCGTGCGCGCCGCCGTGATCGACAAGGACCGCAATCCGACCTGGTCGCCGCCGCGCATCGAGGATGTCACGCCGGACCTGCTTGTGCCGTATCTCGCCGAGATTGGCGCCGACGAATTGAAGTTCAACTAATCAGCGAAACGCATCACGGGAGGACATCGAGATGGCCACGATTGCATTCATCGGTCTCGGCAACATGGGCGGCCCGATGGCGGCCAATCTGGTCAAAGCCGGCCACAAGGTGGTGGCCTTCGACCTCGCCGAGGCCTCGCGCAACCAGGCCAAGGCCGATGGCGCCGGCATAGCCGACAGCGCGGCGGGCGCCGTGAAGGGCGCCGATGTCGTCGTCACCATGCTGCCCGCCGGCAAGCACGTTCTCGGCGTGTGGGGCGAGGTCGTTCCCGTGATGACCAAGGGCGCGCTGATCATCGATAGTTCCACCATCGACGTCGAGAGCGCACGGCAGGCGCATGCGCTGGCGGCCAAGAACGGCGTGCTCGCGGTCGATGCGCCGGTTTCCGGCGGCACCGGTGGCGCCAAGGGTGCGACGCTGACCTTCATGTGCGGCGGCGAGGAGAGCGCGTTTGTGGCAGCCAAGCCGGTGCTGGAGAAAATGGGCAAGAAGATCGTGCATTGCGGCGGCGCCGGCGCGGGCCAGGCGGCAAAGATCTGCAACAACATGATCCTCGGCATTTCCATGATCGCGGTGAGCGAAGCCTTTGCGTTGGCTGAGAAGCTCGGCCTCTCGCATCAGGCGCTGTTCGACGTCGCCTCGACCTCGTCGGGCCAGTGCTGGTCGCTCACGACCTATTGCCCGGTGCCGGGACCGGTGCCGACCTCACCGGCCAACAACGACTATAAGCCGGGTTTTGCCTCGGCGCTGATGGTTAAGGATCTGACGCTGGCGCAGGACGCCGCCAAGGCCGCGGGTGCGGCGACGCCGCTCGGCAAGCATGCGCAGGAGATCTATCAATCCTTCGACGCAGCCGGCCATGGCGGGGTGGATTTTTCCGGAATTATCAAGCACGTTAGGGGTCTGGCCGGGAAAGCTTGATGACGACATTTCAGGAAGCGCGCGCGTTTCTGCTTCATAACCGCACGGATTACGAGACAGCGGTCAAGGACTTCCGCTGGCCCGAGCCGGTTCCTTTCAACTGGGCGCTCGACTGGTTCGACGCCGAGCTGGCGGCGAATATTGACAGCAAGGATCGTCCTGCGATCTGGATTGTCGATGCCGCACAGGACCGGCAGACCAAATTGTCCTTCGCGGCACTCTCGCGCCGCTCCAACCAGGTGGCGAACTTCTTCCGCGCGCAGGGCCTGAGGCGCGGCGATCATCTCCTGCTGCTGCTCGGCAATGTGGTTCCGCTGTGGGAGACGATGCTGGCTGCGATAAAGCTCGGCGTCGTCGTGATTCCCGCCACCACGCTGCTCACGGCCGACGAACTCCGCGACCGGCTCGATCGCGGCAAGGCGAAGGCGGTGGTCGCCGCCGAGGATCAGGTCGCAAAATTCACCAGCCTTGGTGCGGAGAACATCGTCCGCATTGTGGTCGGTGCGGCCTCCGACGGCTGGCTTGCCTATGAGGGAGCGGCAAAAGCTTCGGAGCAATTCACGCCTGACGGCCCGACCAACGCCGATGACGCGATGCTGCTCTATTTCACCTCGGGCACCACGGCAAAGCCAAAACTGGTGCGGCACAGCCAGCGCAGCTATCCCGTCGGCCATCTCTCGACCATGTACTGGATCGGGTTGAAGCCTGGCGATGTCCATCTCAACATCTCCTCGCCCGGCTGGGCCAAGCACGCCTGGAGCTGTTTGTTCGCGCCGTGGAATGCGGGCGCGACCGTGTTCGTGGTCAACCAGCCGCGCTTCGACGCCAAGGGATTGCTTGCCACCATCGGCCGCTGCGGCGTCACCACGCTGTGCGCGCCGCCGACGGTGTGGCGGCTGTTCATCCAGGAGAACCTCGCAGCTTTCAAGGTGGCGTTGCGCGAGGTCTGCGGCGCAGGCGAGCCGCTCAATCCTGAAGTGATCGACCAGGTGCAGGCCGCCTGGGGCCTCACCATCCGCGACGGCTATGGCCAGACTGAAACGACCGCGCTCGCCGGCAACTCGCCCGGGCAAAAGATCAAGGTCGGATCGATGGGCCGGCCCTTGCCGGGCTACCGCGTGCAGGTCAGCGACGCCGACGGCTATCCTGCCAGGGAAGGCGAGGTGGCGCTGCTGCTGGGCCGTGAGCGCCCTGCCGGCCTGATGCAGGGATATCGGGGCGACGACGGCGGGCTGTCCGGCGCCGAAGGCGAACTCTATCGCAGCGGTGACGTCGTGTTCGAAGACGAGGATGGCTATCTCACCTTCGTCGGCCGCTCCGACGACGTGTTCAAATCCTCCGATTATCGCATCAGCCCGTTCGAGCTGGAGAGCGTGTTGCTCGAGCATGAGCTGGTGGCGGAAGCCGCCGTGGTGCCGAGCCCGGATCCGATCCGGCTCGCGGTTCCCAAGGCCTTCGTGCTGCTGACCGCGGGCGCGGAGCGCTCGCCGGCGACGGCGCTCTCCATCTTCCAACATCTGCACACGCGTCTTGCGCCGTTCAAGCGCATCCGCCGCCTCGAAATCGTCACGGAGCTGCCGAAGACGATCTCGGGAAAGATCCGCCGCGTGCAGCTACGACGTCTCGAGCGCGACGACGACCGCAATGATCCCCTGCGCGGCCGGGAATTCCGCGAGGAGGATTTTCCGGAGCTGCCGAAAACACGGAGTGAGACCTAAGTGAACGAAGTCTGGAAGAAGCCGCCGATTTCTTTGGACGCCTATCAGGCCATGGTCGGCAAGGAGATCGGCGTGTCGTCGTGGCACCTGGTCGACCAGCCCCGCATCGACACCTATGCCGACGTGATCGAGGATCACCAGTTCATCCATGTCGATCCGGAGCGTGCGAAGAAGGAGACAGCGTTCGGCACCACCATCGCGCACGGCTTCCTCACGATGTCGCTGCTGTCGATCATGTCCTATGAGGTGATGCCCGTCATCGCGGGCACCACGATGGGCGTCAATTACATAACAACACGGTTTCGACAAGCTGCGCTTCATCTCGCCGGTGCGCTCGGGCAAGCGGGTCCGCGGCCGCTTCGTCCTGGCGGAAGCCAAGCTGCGCAAGGCGAACGAGCTGCAGTCCCGCACCAACGTCACGGTGGAGATCGAAGGCGAAGACAAGCCCGCGCTGGTCGCGGAGTGGCTTGGCTTGATCTATTTCGCCTAGGGTAGGTCGGCATGGCCGGGCTTGACCCGGCCAGCCATCGCTGCTCAAAAGCTGTTCAAATCTCTCGCGGAGCTTTCTCACCCTCTCCCCTGTGGGAAAGGGTGGCTTCGCGGAACGCGAAGCCGGGTGAGGGTATCTCTCCGCGAGCTCCGCCGTCGATAGAGACCCCTCATCCGGCGCTTCGCGCCACCTTCGCCCACAAGGGGAGTAGGAAGAAGAAGCAGGAACTGCACAATGGCAATCAGGTTCGACGGACGCGTCGCCATCGTTACCGGCGCGGGTAATGGTCTCGGGCGGGCGCATGCGCTGGGGCTGGCGAGCCGCGGTGCGAAAGTCGTCGTCAACGATTTCGGCGGCGCGCGCGATGGCAGCGGCGGTTCGCTCTCGCCCGCGGAAGCCGTGGTCGAGGAAATCCGCAAGGCCGGCGGCACCGCGATGGCCGACGGCGCCGACGTTTCGAATTTCGAGCAGGTCACCGCCATGGTCGAGCGCGCCACCAGGGAGTGGGGCAGCGTGGACCTCTTGTGCGCCAACGCCGGCATTTTGCGCGACAAATCGTTCGGCAAGATGGAAGCGGCCGATTTCCAGAAGGTGCTCGACGTGCACCTCGTCGGCACCTTCTATTGCTGCAAGGCAGCCTGGGCCGGCATGCGCGACCGTGGCTACGGCCGCATCGTGCTGACCACGTCGTCCTCCGGCCTCTACGGCAATTTCGGCCAGGCCAATTACGGTGCCGCCAAGTCCGGCATGGTCGGCCTGATGAACGTGCTGGCGGAAGAGGGCCGTAAGACCGACATCCGCGTCAACATCATCTCGCCGACGGCGGCAACCCGCATGACGGAAGAGCTGCTGCCGCCGCAGGCGCTTCAGTTGATGAAGCCGAACGCGATCACGCCCGCGGTCGAGTACATGCTCAGTGAGGACGCGCCGACCCGCACCATCATGGGCGCTGGCGCCGGTTCGTTCGCGGTGATCAAGATCGTCGAGAGCGAAGGCGTCAACCTGCCGGAGGCCGAGTGGACCCCGGACGCGGTCGCGGCGCATTTCGCCGAGATCAGCGACATGTCGAAGGCGAAGGCGTTACAGGGCGCGTTCGAGCAGACGCAGAAATACGTGGCGCAGGCCGCGGCGCGCGCCGGGGTAAAACTCTGACAGCCGTCGCCGTCATCGGCGCCGGCCCTGCCGGGCTGATGGCGGCCGAAGTGCTGGCGCAAGGCGGTGCTCGGGTCACCGTCTACGACGCGATGCCGTCCGCGGGCCGCAAATTCTTGATGGCCGGCCGCGGCGGACTCAATCTCACCCACAGCCGAGCCGCTGCCGCAGTTCATGGCGCGCTACCGCGAGGCGGCGCCGAAACTGAACGCGGCGATCGAAGCGTTTCCACCTGACGCCTTGCGTGCCTGGAGCGAGGCGCTGGGTGAGCCGACGTTTGTCGGCTCCAGCGGGCGTGTGTTTCCGAAAGCGTTCAAGGCCTCGCCCTTGCTGCGGGCCTGGCTGCGACGGCTCGATGCCGCCGGCGTGCGCTTTGCCTTTCGCCATCGCTGGACGGGCTGGGACGGGGAGGGACGGCTAGTCCTTGAAAAACCCGGCGGCGCCGCCGCCATCGCCGCAGACGCCACGGTGCTGGCACTCGGCGGCGCAAGCTGGCCGCGACTGGGCTCCGATGGCGGCTGGACGACGATCCTGGCCGACAAAGGCATTTCAATCTCGCCGCTGCGGCCTGCGAACTCCGGCTTCATCGTCGCCTGGTCCGAAATCTTCCGCACGCGCTTCGAAGGCGAGCCGCTCAAGGGCGTTACGCTGTCCTTCGGTCCACAGCGCGCGCGCGGCGAGGCCGTCATCACAAGCGGCGGGATCGAGGGTGGGGCGATCTATGGATTGTCGGCCGAACTGCGCGAGGCGATTGCGGCGAACGGCGAAGCGGTCCTGCACGTCGCTTTGCGGCCGGACGTGCATCATGGCGAACTCGTCAAGCGTCTGTCCGCCTCGCGCGGCAAGCAATCATTCTCCAACTTCTTGCGCAAGGCTGCGCAGCTGTCTCCGGTCGCTGTCGGGCTGTTGCAGGAAGCGGCCATCGGTGCGGGTCAATCGTTGTCGGCAATGTCGGCTGAACGATTGGCGGAGCTGATTAACGCCGTGCCGATCAAGCTCGCAGGCGTGGCGCCGATCGCGCGCGCGATCTCCAGCGCCGGCGGGATTTCGTTCGACGAGCTCGACGCGGACTTCATGATCCGCAAGCTGCCGGGCGTGTTCGCAGCCGGTGAGATGCTGGACTGGGAGGCGCCGACTGGTGGCTATTTGCTTCAGGCCTCGTTCGCGACGGGGGCTGCGGCGGGTAGGGGTGTGCTTAAGTGGCTCGACCGCTAAACACCGTCATTGCGAGCGTAGCGAAGCAATCCAGAATCCTCCACGGAGGTAGTCTGGATTGCTTCGTCGCAAGAGCTCCTCGCAATGACGGCTGTGGAATCGTCGAAGCCCCTACCGCAGCTTCCCCCGTGCCGCGACTGGAAGCGTGCCGATGATTTCTTCGCCGCGCACCATCACCACCTCGTCCATCATGTTGACGACGACGCAGACATGATTGGGCACGATCCGCACGATGTCGCCGACATTCGGACGCGTGTTGCTGCGGGAGAGGTCGAGGAAGCCGTGTTCTTCCGCGAAGCGCGCGATCTTGGCTTCGGGGTGCTCCAGGATCAGGCCGTGGCCGTCGAGGCCGCCGGTATCCGTGGTCAGCGTCTTGGAGCCGGCATCGAGGATGCCGCGCTCGGGCGCGGCGCGGCTCACCACCGTCGAATAGATGTGCAGCGCGCAGTCGTCCCAGGTGGCGGAGCCGGCGGCGACCTGCATGCGGTCGTTGTAGATGTAGGTGCCGAAGCGGTGCTCGGTGCCGCCCTTGAGCTTGCCGAGATTCTTCAGGTTTGGCGTGCCACCGGTCGAGACGATTTTTGCATCCAGCCCGTGCGCGCGCACGCCGGACAGAGCCTCGTCGTAGAACTTTTGCGCGTCCGCCCAGCCGGTCTCGGTCGGATACAGCATGAAGCCGGCGAACTCGAGCCCCTTGGACGCGGCGATCTCGCGCGCGAGCGCAATCGCCTCGGCCGGCGTTTCAACACCGGCGCGCTTGCGCCCAGTATCGCATTCGACGACGACCGACAGCGGTCGGCCCGACGCAGCGGCGGCCTTGGGCAGACCGGCGACGACGGTCGAGTTGTCGGCAGCGGCCGTCATGTTGGCCTTGGCCTGCAACGCCCCTAACCGCGCCATCTTCTCGTCGCCGAGCAGGTTGTAGCTGATCAGGATATTATCGATGCCGGCATTGGCCATGATCTCGGCTTCACCGAGCTTCTGGCAGGTGACGCCTTTCGCGCCGGCCGCGATCTGCATCTTCGCGATGGTCGGATTCTTGTGCGTCTTGATGTGGGGACGGTTGGCGACACCCGCGTCATCGCAGGCCTTCTGGATGCGCGCGATGTTGCGTTCGACCTTGTCCATGTCGATGACGGCGCAGGGCGTGCCGTATTCGCGGGCAATTTTTGCAGCGAGTGTCGTTGTCATGGGTCAAGCTTTCTCGATCTCTTCGCGCCGCACTTCGAGCTCCAGCCATTTGTCCTCGGCCTCGGCCAGTTCCCCTTGCGCTTTCGTCAGAGCGTCGGAGGCCTGATCGAAGCGCTTGCGATCTTTGCGGAAGAGATCGGGGTCGTCAAGGAACCGCTGCTGCTTGGCGATTTCGGCCTGCAGTTTGGCGATGGTCTTGGGCAGCGTCTCCAGCGCGTGTTGCTCGTTGAACGTCAACCGTCGTTTCGTGACGCCGGAAGGTGCTGCTGACCGCGTCTCTCTCTTCTCTTCGGCGGCTTTCGCCGTCGCGCGCTTCAAGTCGACGCCACGCTGGGCCAACATGTCGGTGTAACCGCCGGCATATTCGAGCCAGCGCCCATCGCCCTCGGGCACGATCACGGACGTCACCACGCGGTCGAGAAAGTCGCGATCATGGCTGATCAGAATTACGGTGCCCTCGTAGTCGCCGAGCATTTCCTCGAGGACGTCGAGGGTCTCGAGATCGAGGTCGTTGGTCGGCTCGTCCAGCACCAGGAGATTGGAGGGCTTCGCCAGCGCGCGTGCCAGCATCAGCCGGCCGCGCTCGCCGCCGGACAGCACCTCCAGCGGCGTGCGCATCTGTTCCTGGGCGAACAGGAAGTCCTTCATGTAGCTGACGACATGCTTCGGCTTGCCGCCGACCATGACGTGGTCGCCGCGGCCGCCGGTCAGCGCCTCGGCCAGCGTCGATTTGGGATCGAGACTTTCGCGGTGCTGGTCGAGCGTCGCCATCTCGATGTTGGCGCCGAGCCGTAAGCTGCCGCTGTCCGGTGCGCTGCCGCCGGTCAGCATCTCGATCAACGTCGTCTTGCCGGCGCCATTCGGGCCGACGATGCCGATGCGATCGCCGCGCTGGACGCGGATCGAGAAGCCGTCGACGATCTTTCGCTCGCCATAGGACCGGCTGATATTCTTGGCCTCGATGACGAGCTTGCCGGACTTGTCGGCTTCGGCAGCCGCGAGGTTGGCGTTGCCCGTCGCTCCGCGATGGGTGCGGCGCTGATCGCGCAGCGCGTGCAGGTTTCCAAGCCGCTTGACATTGCGCTTGCGGCGGCCCGAGACGCCGTAGCGCAACCAGTGCTCCTCGTTGACGATCTTGCGGTCGAGCTTGTGCTGGTCGCGCTCTTCCTCCGCGAGCACCTCATCGCGCCAGGCCTCAAAGGCGCTGAAGCCGCGGTCGATCTGCCGGATCTGGCCGCGGTCGAGCCAGGCGGTACTGCGCGAGAGATTGCTCAGGAAGCGCCGATCGTGGCTGATGATCACCAGCGCGCAGCGGCGGCTCTCCAGTTCGCCCTCCAGCCATTCGATGGTCGTGAGATCCAGATGGTTGGTCGGCTCGTCCAGCAGCAGGATATCGGGCGAGGGCGCCAGCACGCGCGCCAGCGCGGCGCGGCGCGCTTCGCCGCCCGACACATGCGCCGGGTCTTCTTCGCCGCTGAGGCCGAGCTGTTCGACCAGATAGCGCGCCTGATAGTGATCGTCGCCGGCATGGAGGCCGGCCTCGACATAGGCCAGCGTGGTGGAGAAACCAGCAAAATCCGGCTCCTGCGGCAGGTAGCGGATGGTGGCGCCGGGCTGCACGAAACGGCTGCCGCCATCCGGTTCGACCAGGCCGGCAGCGATCTTGAGCAGCGTCGATTTGCCCGAACCGTTGCGGCCGATCAGGCAGACGCGCTCGCCGGTCGAAACCGACAGTTCGACGTTCGCCAGGAGCGGCGTGCCGCCAAAGGTCAGCTTGATATCGCGCAGTTGAATCAGCGGTGGCGCCATGCGGTGTCTCAGTCCTGTCTTGTCGCGGCCTGGTCGGCGCGGCGGCGCTGAATGCGGCGGATGGTCTGGTCGAGCGTCGACAGAAACGTCGAGCGGTCGCGTGGTGCAAACGATTTCGGGCCGCCCGTGACTTCGCCCGCAGAGCGCAAATCCGTCATCAGGTTGCGGACCGCGAGCGTCATCCCGATCGATTCTTCCGTGAACGGCTTGCCGTTGGATGCAATCACATCGGCGCCGGCCTTCACGCAGCGGCTCGCGAGCGGAATATCCGAGGTTATAACGATATCGCCGGGCCCCGCGCGCTCGGCGATCCAGTCGTCGGCGGCATCCATACCGGCGCCCGCGGCCACCCGCTCGATCAGCGGGTCCTGCGGCACGCGGATGAAATTGCCCGCGACCACGCTCACGGGCAAGCCGTGCCTGCCGGCAACGCGATAGATCTCGTCCTTGACGGGGCAGGCGTCGGCGTCGACGTAGATGCGGGTGGTGTTTTGAGGGTTCGTCATTATCCGTAGATGGGGCTTGCGAAGCGGTTCCGCAGCCCGCGCGTGGTACCCCATTCGGGCCGCAAAGGCGAGGGGATTGACCCCGGTTCCTCAAGGCCTACGATCGGTCCGCAACAACAAGAATTCAGAGCAAGAATTGAGGGAAGGTGACCCCATGCCGAACCGGCTCGAAACCCATCGCGTCGTGGCCTACAACACTGCAAAACAATCCGAAAACAAGATGCATGACGACAATGTGGCGCGCCGCTTCGGCTTTTCCGGCGGGCTGGTTCCGGGCGTCGATGTCTTCGCCTACATGATGCACGTGCCGGTGGCGCGCTGGGGCCGCGATTTCCTGTCGCGCGGGCTGGTCGAGGCGCGCTTCATCAAGCCGGTCTATGACGGCGAGACCGCCGATGTCGATGCGACCGAGCACAATGGCTTGCTCACGATCGAGGTGTTCAGCCGCACCGAGCTCTGCGCCACCGGGACGGCAACGCTGCCGGCGGCCGCCGCGACTGCGGTGTCGTTGAGCGAGTATATCGCGGTGCCTGTGGTGGCCGAGCGTAAGCCAGTCAGCGCAGCGACCTTCGAAACCGGAAATTGGCTGGGCACGACGCCCCGGCGCTGGGCCGGGCAGGATGCAGCCGACTACCTCGCCGACATCAGGGAGCCCGATCCGATCTTCGCGCGCGAGGGGCTCGGCCATCCCGGCCTGATCCAGCGCGTCATGAACCGCGTGCTGGTGGACAACACCATTCTGGGCCCGTGGATCCACGTCGGCAGCCGCATGCAGCTGCTGTCAGCCGCACGCGCCGGCGACGAGATCACCGCGCGGGCAAAAGTTACCGCGAACTACGAGAAGAAAGGCCACCGCTTCGTCGAGCTCGACGCGCTGGTGCTCGCCAACGGCACCACGCCGCTGGCGCATTGCCAGCACACCGCGATCTACCAGCCGCGCGAGCAGGCGGCGGCGTAACAACAAGCGCTGTCATGCCCCGCGAAGGCGGGGCATCCAGTACGCCGCGGCTTCTCGATTCTAGCCGCGCCGCCTCTGGAATACTGGATCGCCCGCTTTTGCGGGCGATGACAGTTGTGGACGCGGAGATTACGCAGCCTTACGCCGCCTTCGCATCCTGGATCGCGCGCCACACCCGCTCCGGGGTCAGCGGCATGTCGATATGCTTGATGCCGTAGTCGGAGAGGGCGTCGATCACTGCGTTCACCACCGTCGACAGGCTGCCGGCGCAGCCGGCTTCGCCGCAGCCCTTGCTGCCGAGCGGATTGGTCGTGGCCGGCACGGGGTGGTCGCCGACCGTCATGAACGGAACGTCCTCGGCGCGCGGCAGGGCGTAATCCATCAGCGAGCCCGTGATCGGCTGGCCGCTCTCGTCGTAGCGGATGTGCTCCATCAGCGCCTGCCCAATGCCCTGGACGACGCCGCCATGGAGCTGGCCCGCGACCAGCAGTGGGTTGATCACCGTGCCGAAATCGTTGACCGCGCTGTAGCGCACGATCTGCACGACGCCGGTTTCAGGGTCGATCTCGACCTCGGCGACATGGCAGCCGTTCGGGAAGGCCGACGGCACCGGTTCGCTGGTGTGGTCGACGTCGAGGCTGTCGGGCACGCCCTCCGGCGTCTTGCCGTCGTGCAGGCGCTTGGCGAGTTCCATGATGTCGATGCTGCGGTCGGTGCCGGCGATCGTAAAACGGCCGCCTTCGAATTCGATGTCGGCTTCGGATGCCTCCAGCATATGCGCGGCGGCGCGCTTGCCCTTTTCGATCACGAGCTTGGCGGCGCCCACGATCGCCATGCCGGTCGCGGTGATCGAGCGCGAACCGCCGGTGCCGTTGCCGGTGTGGACGATATCGCTGTCGCCCTGCACCAGCTTGACGCTGTCGAAGGGCACGCCGAGCTGCTCGCACAGCACCTGCGCGAACGGCGTGGCGTGGCCCTGACCGTAATCGAGCGTGCCGGTGATGAGCTGCACGGAGCCGTCGGGATCGAACACGATCTTGCCGAGCTCGACGCCGGGAGGTGCCGTAACCTCCAGATAGGAGCCGACGGCGATACCGCGCAGCTTGCCGGCCTTCTTGCTCTCCTTCTTGCGCTTGGCAAAATTCTCGTGGTCGGAGATTTCGAGCGCCTTGTTGAAGACAGCCTGGAAGTCGCCGCTGTCATAAGTGACGCCGGAGGACGCGGCGAACGGCATCTGGTTCTGCTTGATGAAGTTGCGCTTGCGCAAGGTCAGCCGGTTGATGCCCATCTCGTCGGCGGCGCGGTCGATCAGCCGCTCCATGTAGTAGTTGGCCTCGGGCCGGCCGGCGCCGCGATAGGCGCCCATAAGCGTGGTGTTGGTCAGCACCGTCTTGATGTCGACGGCCATCAGCGGTGTGCGATAGACGCTGGAAAAGTTCTTGCTGGTGTTGAGCGAGAGCGGACTGGGCGCAACGCCGGTGATGTAGGCGCCGAGATTGCCGTAGCCCGAGAGTTTGGCGGCGAGGAAATGCCCCTCTGCGTCCAGCGCGAGCTCGGCGTGAATCTTCTGCGCACGGCCGTGGCTGTCGGACAAGAAGCTGGTCGAGCGTTCGTCCAGCCATTTCACCGGCCGTCCCAATTCCTTAGCCGCGTACAGGATGCACATGTATTCGGGATAGTTGACGTTCTTCATGCCGAAGGAGCCGCCGACATTGGCGGTGAGGATGCGCACCTTCTCGTTCGGCACTTTCAGGTTCTTGGCGAGGTTGGCGCGGTTGCCGGCGACGCCCTGCGTCGGCATCTGGATGGTGTAACGCTCGGTCTTCTTGTCGTAGGAGGCAAGGCCAACGCGGGGCTCCATCGAGACCACGGCGACGCGGGTGTTTTCGATGTCGACCTTGGTCACGTGAGCGGCACCGGCGAAGGCTGCATTGACCTTCTCGATGTCGCCATAGTGGTAGTCGAGCGCGACATTGTTCGGGATGTGGCCATAGAGCAGCGGCGCGCCGGGCTTTGCGGCGTCCTCGGGGTCGGTCACCGCGGCCAGCGGCTCGATGTCGAGTTCGACGGCCTCGGCCGCGTCGCGCGCCTGAGCCAGCGTCTCCGCGACCACGAAGGCGACGGGATCGCCGACGAAGCGGACCTTGTCGGTCGCCAGCGGCTGGCGGTTGGTCTGGCGCAGGGGCGAGCCGTCGCGGTTCTTCAGCGGCAGGCCGCAGGTGAAGGGGCCATAGCCGGCCGCATCGAGGTCCGTGCCGGTCCAGACCCCCAGCACGCTCGGCAGTGCCTTGGCGGCGTCGGTGTTGATGCCGCGGATGATACCATGGGCATGGGTGGAGCGGACGACGACGGCATGGGCTTGGCCGGGCAGGTTGAAATCGTCGGTATAGCGGCCCTTGCCGCGCACCAGCGTGTCGTCCTCCTTGCGGCGGACCGGCTGCCCGACACCGTATTTTTGCAGTGCAATAGCGTTTTCGAGCGTGGATGATTTGGTGTGTTCTTGCATGGAAATGACCTGAAAAGCCGGCATTTGCGCATTTTCGCGCCAGCGGGGGACCGGATCCTGTTGAGATAACCCACCGGCCCGTTCACGACAACGCACGAATGGGCATGGTCCCATGTGATGCGTTGTTGCGCAGGACTGACGCACTGCTAATGTTTCAGGCGAAAAAGCAATTCCAGCTCGGCCCACCCGGCCGCGGAAAGACAATTTGTATGAATGACCACACGCGGCTCCGCGACGGCCTTGCGCCGCACGGTGAGCTGGGGTCGATGGCGGCGGTGGCGTTTGCCACTGAACCGGCCGTCGGCGCGCAAGCGCCGGGAACCGGCGTCTATGCGGCGCTGGACCTCGGCACCAACAATTGCAGGCTCCTGATCGCCTGTCCCACCCATGACGGCTTTCGCGTGGTCGATTCGTTCTCGCGCATCATCCGGCTCGGCGAGGGTGTCTCGGCAACCGGCTGCATCAGCGAGGCTGCGATCGAGCGCGCCGTCGTGGCGCTCGGCATCTGCCGCGACAAGATCAATCTGCGCAAAGCCAAGCGATTGCGGCTGATCGCCACCGAGGCCTGCCGCGCGGCCTCGAATGCGGAGGATTTTCGCAGCCGCGTCGCGGCCGAGACCGGCATCGAGCTCGAGGTGATCGACCGCGAGACCGAGGCGGCGCTCGCCGTGCTCGGCTGCTCGCCGCTGGTCAATCCCAGGGGGCGGGGCGCGATCCTGTTCGACATCGGCGGCGGCTCGACCGAGCTGGTGCGGATCGAGCGCGACTCGGAGAATCCAGAGCCGCGCATAAAAGCCTGGATGTCGATTCCGTTCGGTGTGGTCACACTGGCCGAGCAATTCGGCGGGCGCGACGTGACGCCGGAGATCTACGCTGCGATGGAGCGCGAGGTCGCCCGTCACATCACGCCGTTCGCCGAACAGCATGGCGGCGATCTTGCCGACATGCATCTGCTCGGCACGTCGGGCACCGGTGACGACGCTTGCCGGCATCCATCTCAAGCTCGCGCGCTACGACCGGCGCCGGATCGACAGCATCTGGATGAATGATACCGACGTCACCGCGACCATCAACATGCTGCTCGGCATGAGCTACGAGGAACGCGCCGGCAACAGCTGCATCAGCGTCGAGCGCGCCGATCTCGTGCTGGCCGGCTGCGCCATCCTCGATGCGATCCGCCGCGCCTTTCCGCTGCCGCGCCTGCGCGTCGCCGACCGGGGCCTGCGCGAGGGCATGCTGGTCGAGATGATGCGCGAAGACGGCGCACTCAGGAGCTGGTGAGATGGCCAAGGACACCACCGGCCGCTTGCACGTCCAGGTCAAGACCCATGGCAAGCGCAAATTGTCGTCGAAGCTCTGGCTGGAGCGGCAGCTCAACGATCCCTATGTCATCAAGGCGAAGGCGCTGGGCTATCGGTCGCGCGCCGCGTTCAAGCTGCTGGAGATCGACGACAAATATCGGCTGCTCAAGCACGGCATGGCGGTGGTCGATCTCGGCGCTGCGCCGGGCGGCTGGAGCCAGATCGCTGCCAAGCGCGTCGGCTCCGTCGACGGCAAGGGCAAGGTGATCGCGATCGACCTGTTGGACATCCCCGAGATTGCCGGCGTCGAGTTCGCTCAGCTCGATTTCATGGACAATGACGCGCCGGACAAGCTCAAGGCCATGCTCGACGGCGGCGCCGATGTCGTGATGTCCGACATGGCCGCCAACACCACGGGCCACCGCAAGACCGACCAGCTCCGCATCGTCGGCCTGATCGAGACCGCCGCCGCCTTTGCCTGCGACGTGCTGAAGCCCGGCGGAACTTTTTTGGCAAAGGCGTTCCAGAGCGGCGCCGACGCCGAGCTGCTCGCCCAGCTCAAGCGCGATTTTGCGACGGTGCGTCACGTCAAGCCTGCCGCAAGCCGTGCGGATTCCTCGGAGCGCTACGTGCTCGCGACGGGATTTCGGGGCGGGGCGACGGAATAGCAACAAACTCCGTCATTGCTCGCAATGGCGAGAAGAGAGACTATCCCAGCCGCTGATCCCGCGCGTCCTGGGTATCCTCCGTCGCTGCCTTGATGGCGGCACTCGCCGCGCCCTTGCCCGCACCCTTGCGGCTCGCGATCTCGACCGCCTTGCGGCCGGAGACTTCGTGGCCGGCATCATCGGGCATCTGCCAGAAGAACCAGCTCGACGCAGCCGAGGTCAGGGCGATCACGACGAAGGCCGGCGCAAACACGGTGGCGTTGAGCTCGCTGACATGGCTGAGCCACATCGTGGTCTCCACCGAGGCGGCACCCACGGCGACGCCGGCCGAGATCGCGAGCTGCTGGTTGACGCTGACGAGCGTGGTGGCGCGGCTCATCTGCGCAGTCTCGACGTCGGCATAGGCCACCGTGTTGATCGCGGTGAATTCCAGCGAGCGGAAGAAGCCGCCGATCACCAGGATGATCATGATGATGAGCAGCGGCGTCGTCACCGTGAACAGCGCACAGGCGGCGAGGAAAACCGCGCTGACGAGTGCGTTCACCGTCATCAGATTGCGGAAGCCGAACGCGCGGATGATGCGTGCGGCGAGCGCCTTCATGCCCATGGCGCCAAGCGAAGAGCCAAACGTGACGAGACCGGACTTGAACGGCGACAGGCCGAAGCCGATCTGCATCAGCAGCGGCAACAGGAACGGCAGCGCGCCGATGCCGAGCCGGAATATGAACCCGCCGAGAATGGCCGCGCGCAGCGTCGGCAGCCTCAGCAGCGAGAAGTCGAGCACCGGCGATCCCGTTCGCCGCGCGTGAATGACGTAGAGCGTCATCGAGATCGATCCGCCGACGACCAGGGCGGCAATCGTGCTCCACGGCAACAGATTGAGACCGGCAACCGAGAGCCCGAAGGCAATGCCGGCAAGGCCGAGGCCCGCCAGCACCATGCCGTAAAGGTCGAACGGCTCACGTTCCTCGCTCTTGATGGGATCGATGAAGCGCAAGGCCCATGAAGATGCCGAGCAGCCCGATCGGGATGTTGATCAGGAATATCCAGTGCCACGACGCATAGGTGGTGATGAAGCCGCCGAGCGGCGGCCCGATCACGGGGCCGATCAGGGCAGGGACCGTCACCCAGGCCATTGCATTGACCAGCGCGCTCTTGTCGACGGAGCGCAGCAGCACGAGGCGTCCGACCGGGGTCATCATCGCTCCGCCCATGCCTTGCAGGATGCGCGCGAACACGAAATCGTTGACGGATGTCGAGAGCGCGCAGCCGACCGAGCCGACCATGAACACGCCGACCGCGATCGCAAACACCATGCGCGCGCCGAACCGGTCGGCGGTCCACCCGCTCGCCGGGATGAACACCGCAAGCGACAGCAGATAGGAGGTGATCGCGAGCTTGAGGGTCAACGGGCTGGTGCCGATGTCGGCCGCGATCGCCGGCAGCGATGTGGCGATGACCGTCGAATCCATGTTCTCCATGAAGAGAGCAGTGGCCACGATCAGTGGAATGACGCGTTGCTTGTCGACCATGACGAATTGGTAATGGAAATCGGAAGGAAGGGCGGAGTTGCGGCTTATCACCGCCGCCGAGCCGCGACCATTGCGGATCAACGCATAGCACCTAAATCCTGCGTAACAACGGTGTGACCCCCATGCGGTTGCATCGGCCGCCGGAGATCCCGCGATGACCTACATCCTTGCCGCGCTGCTGCCGCCGATTGGGTTGCTCCTGAACGGCCAGCCGTTCTCGGCGATCCTGAACCTCGTTCTCTGCGTGGTCTGCGTGATTTTAGGCCTGGTCTTCCACGTCCTGCTGCTGGTGCCGTCGGCGCACGCTCTCATCGCGGTGCACATGAAGCGGGAGGACCGGCGGCACCGAGAGGTTGTGGACGCCATCCGCCGGCACGGGCCCAGCCATCTACGCTGAACCGGCTATCCGCGCTGAACTTGCCTAAAAAGGCCTGTGCATGGCTGGCCGGCGGTCCGATTTGCTTTGATTCGTCACCCTCCCGTGCTATCGACCCGCGTCAACCCCACCGATGGGCTCCGATTCTCCGGCGATGCCGCAAGGTACGCCGAGGGCGGCGCTCATCCATAGCTATTTGCGGCAGGGCCGCAGGAAGGAGTTGGCAAATGGCCACGGTGCAACTTCAGGGCATTCGCGAAGCCTTTACGTTCGACGACGTGCTGTTGAAGCCGGGCCTGTCGGACGTCATGCCGGGCGAGGTCGACATCCGCTCCCGCGTCACCCGCGCCATCCCGCTCAACATCCCGATCATGGCCTCCGCCATGGACACGGTCACCGAAGCCCGCATGGCGATCGCCATGGCGCAAGCCGGCGGCCTCGGCGTCATCCACCGCAATTTCGATCCCGAAGGGCAGGCCGCCCAGGTGCGGCAGGTCAAGCGCTACGAGTCGGGCATGGTGGTGAACCCGCTCACCATCAGTCCCGACGCCACGCTGGACGACGCGCTCAAGCTGATGAGCGATCACGGCATCTCGGGCATTCCCGTCGTCACCGGTGCGGGCAAGTCCACGCCGGGCAAGCTGGTCGGCATCCTCACCAACCGCGACGTCCGCTTTGCCACCGACCGCCAGCAAAAAATCTCTGAGCTGATGACGCATGAAGGTCTCGTCACGGTGCGTGAGAATGTCAGCCAGGACGAGGCGCGGCGGTTGCTGCACCATCACCGCATCGAGAAGCTGCTCGTCGTCGACGATCAATATCGCTGCGTCGGACTGGTCACCGTGAAGGACATAGAGAAGGCGGTCGCGCATCCACTGGCCTGCAAGGACGCGCAGGGGCGCCTGCGCGTCGCCGCCGCCACCACGGTCGGTGATAGCGGCTTCGAGCGCACCGAGCGGCTGATCGATGCCGGCGTCGATCTCGTCGTGGTCGACACCGCGCACGGCCATTCCCGTCACGTTCTCCATGCGGTCAACCGCATCAAGCGACTGTCCAACTCAGTGCAGGTTGTTGCCGGCAACGTCGCGACCTCTGAGGGCGCACAGGCGCTGATCGATGCGGGGGCGGACTGCATCAAGGTCGGCATCGGCCCGGGCTCGATCTGCACCACGCGCATCGTCGCCGGCGTCGGCGTGCCGCAGCTCACCGCGATCATGGATGCGGTCGAAGCTGCCAAGAAGGCCGACATTCCCGTCATCGCCGACGGCGGCATCAAGTTCTCCGGCGATCTTGCCAAAGCGCTCGCCGCTGGCGCCGACATCGCGATGGTCGGCTCGCTGCTCGCCGGCACCGACGAGACGCCCGGCGAGGTGTTCCTGTGGCAGGGCCGCTCCTACAAGGCCTATCGCGGCATGGGCTCGGTCGGCGCGATGGCGCGCGGCTCGGCCGACCGCTACTTCCAGCAGGACATCAAGGACACGCTGAAGCTCGTGCCTGAGGGCATCGAGGGCCAGGTGCCTTACAAGGGCCCGGTCGGCAACGTCATGCACCAGCTCGCCGGGGGCTTGCGCGCCGCGATGGGGTATGTCGGTGCAAAGGACATGAAGGAGCTGCATGAGAAGGCGAACTTCGTCCGCATCACCGGTGCGGGCCTGCGCGAAAGCCACGTCCACGACGTGACCATCACGCGTGAAGCGCCGAACTATCCGGGCGGCGGTTAGTCGTCTCGCTTTCGTGCCCCGGACGCAGCGCAGCGCTTCTTTAGCGGTGCGCTGCAGAGCCGGGGCCCATCTTTCCACCTGATCGCATGTGGCGTTCTGGGTCCCGGCTCTGCGCAGCAGCGCAAGGGCGCTGCAGCGCGTCCGGGACACGAGAGGCGCGCGCTCGCATCAGTGCCGGTTACTCCAATGCTTTTGTATTGACGCGCTTGCCTCCCTCCGCTTCGCTCGCGACGAAGAAAACTCCGGAGGAAGCCATCATGTCCCAAGGCAAACGCATCGTTCTCGCCGCGCGTCCCGTCGGCGAGCCCAAGCCGTCCGATTTCCGCATCGAGGAATTCGCCGTACCGTCGCCTGCGGCAGGCGAAGTCCTGCTGCGCACGATCTGGCTGTCGCTCGATCCCTATATGCGTGGGCGCATGAGCGACGGTCCGTCCTACGCGACGCCGGTGCCGGTCGGCGGCGTGATGGAAGCCGGTACGGTTTGCGAGGTCGCGACGTCCAACAATCCGAACTTCGCCAAGGGCGACATCGTGCTGTCGCGCGCGGGCTGGCAGACGCATGCGATCTCCGACGGCAAGGGGCTGAACAAGATCGACCCGAAGCTCGCGCCAATCTCGACGGCCATTGGCGTGCTCGGCATGCCCGGCATGACCGCCTACACGGGCCTGCTCGATATCGGCAAGCCGCAGGAAGGCGAGACCGTCGTCGTCGCCGGCGCCTCCGGTGCGGTCGGCTCGGCGGTAGGCCAGATCGCGAAGGTCAAGGGAGCACGCGCAGTCGGCATCGCCGGCGGCAAGGACAAATGCGACTACGTGGTGAAGGAGCTCGGTTTCGATGCATGCCTCGATCACCGCGATCCTGATCTGGCGGCGAAGCTGAAAGACGCCTGTCCGAAGGGCATCGACGTCTATTTCGAGAATGTCGGCGGCGCCGTGTTCGAGGCGGTGTTCCCGCTGCTCAACCCGTTCGCGCGCGTGCCGGTCTGCGGCCTGATCGCGCACTACAACGACACCGAGGCCAAGCCGCCGAAATGGGCGGCCAGCATGATGCGCGCGACCCTGACCAAGCGGCTGACGTTCCGTGGCTTCATCGTCTCCGACTTCGCCTCCCGCCACGGTGATTTCTTGCGCGACATGTCCGGCTGGGTCCGGGACGGCAAGGTCAAGTACAAGGAGTTCGTCACCGAGGGCCTGGAAAGCGCGCCCGGAGCCTTCATGGGGCTCCTGAAGGGCGCCAATTTCGGCAAGCAGCTGGTGCGGGTCGGGCCGGACAAGGCTTGATCCGCCGCTCCGGCCCCCTCGGGGGCGGAGATGGTTAATAAAGAGTGACCGATCGGCCACACCTGCCCGCAAAAGCCGCAAGTGTGACCGTCGGTTCATTGACGGGCCGGCGAAGGCATTGAATCATTGCGCATATTTCAGGTGCGATGATGTTAGAGATTGTTGTTTTCTGCGTAATCCTTTTGGCCGCCGGCTATTGGGCGACCATGTTCGTCATGGGCCGTCGAGACGACGTCATCCATGGCAAATTCGTTCACGGCGACGATGAGCGCGCGTTCACGCAACCCGCGATGCCCACGCCTTTGCCGCCATTCCCCAAGCGTCCGGTCAAAGCCGCGCGGCCTGCCAATGTTCAGCCTGCCAATACCGGGGCCAAGCCGGTGAACAGCGCGGCGCTGCAATCCTTGCTTGCCGCGATCCAGCAGGATCTCAAAAGCGTCGCTTGAACAGCCGCCAATTGAGCTAGTGCTCACCACCGATCTGAGCGAGCAGCTCCTCGATATCGACATCGACCTGGCCGGCCGCCCTGACGTGGCGGACCTCAAAGCTGTCGGGCTGGAAGCGGTACTCCACGAACCCGACCTCCTTGATCGCGATCCGGTCCTGGCGCGCGTCGTTGATCCCTGAAGCCGGCTGACGGCGCCCAGACGTGGCGGGTGTGGCGCCAGGTGAAGTCGCGCCGCTGGTGCACGTGACCGTTGGCGATCAGGCGCAGGTCGATATGCGCAAACATCTCGAACTGCTCGGCTCGAAGGCGAGCCCTGAGTTCATCACCAGTGAATTGAGGCCTATCGACAGTTGGTCGCCTCATCGGGAACGCCGGTTCAACTCGTTGATTGTCAGGAACAGCGGTGACGGCTAATGGACGCTAGCTGTGCCTTCCGCCGGATGGGAAGATCCCGGGAAAATTCCGATGTCCATTCAAATGGTTTTGCTGCCGGTCTTCGTGCAGGTCGGTCTCACCTTCGCGCTTCTGATCGCCATGGCGCTGGGGCGCCGGCGCGCGCTCGTCTCCGGCGAGACCAAGAGCCGCGACATTGCCCTGGGCGAGCCCAACTGGCCGCAGGACGCCACACAATTCGCCAATTGCTTACCGCAACCAGTTCGAGCTGCCGGTGCTGCTCTATGTCCTGATCGCGCTGGCGCTCCCCTTGCGCCATGCCGATCTCTTCATCGTGCTGATGTCCTGGGTGTTCGTGGTGACGCGGTTCGTCCATGCCGGCGTATTCGTCTCCTCGAACCAGCTCGGCCCGCGCTCCACGATCTGGCTCGCCGGCGTGCTCGTGCTGCTGGCGATGTGGATCTACTTCGCGCTGAAAATGCTGTTGCTGATCTAGGCGCTAATCGCCAATCCTGATCTGCAGGATTCACTGAAAGATTTGAAATGACTCCCGCTGCCCGGCTGTCCGCAGCCATCGAACTGATCGACACCATAGAGAAGGACCGCGTTCCCGCGGCCAAGGCACTGAAGGAGTGGGGCACCGCGCACCGCTTCGCCGGCTCCGGCGACCGCGCCGCGATCGCCGGCCTCGTCTGGGACGTGCTGCGCCGCTATGCATCGAGTGCGTTCCTGATGGATGCCGACACCCCGCGGGCGCGGCTGATCGGAATGCTCCGGCTCGAGCGCAACATGGACGCGGCCTCCATGGCCGCACTGTTCGACGGCAGCCGCTTTGCCCCCGCGCCGCTCACCGACGCCGAGCAGGCCGCGCTCGCCGCGCGCTCGCTGAAGGACGCCCCCGCCGCGATCGCCGGCGACTATCCGGAATGGCTGGAGCCGTACTTTGCGAAAGCATTCGGCGAGGACCGCGTAGCGGAGGCCGCCGCGATGGCGAGCCGGGCGCCGCTCGACCTGCGCGTCAACACGCTAAAATCCAATCGCGACAAGGTGCTGGGGGCGCTTGCTCATCTTCATGCGAAACCGACGCATTGGTCCGCAACCGGCCTGCGCATCGCGCTTTCGGCCGATGCACGCAACCCGGGCGTCCAGGCGGAAGAGGATTTCATCAAGGGCACAATTGAAGTGCAGGATGAGGGATCGCAGCTTGCGGCCGCTTTGACCGCGGCAAAACCCGGCGAGCAGGTGATCGATCTCTGCGCCGGCGCCGGCGGCAAGACGCTGGCGCTCGCCGCGATGATGCAGGGTAAGGGCCGGCTGATCGCAACCGACAGCGACAAGCGGCAGCTTGTTCCCATTCACGAGCGCCTGTCGCGCGCCGGCGTCCACAATGCCGATGTGCGCACGCCCAAGGGCGAGGCCGATCCGCTGGCCGACATCAGCGCCACCGCCGACCTTGTCGTGATCGACGCGCCGTGCACGGGAACCGGAACCTGGCGCCGCAACCCCGACGCCAAATGGCGCATGCGCCCGGGGGCACTGGAGATTCGCCTGAGGGACCAGACCGCGGTGCTCGATCGCGCGGTTCCGCTGGTCAAGGCCGGCGGCCGCATCGCCTACATCACCTGCTCGGTGCTGCCCGAGGAGAACGGCGAGCAGGTGAGGGCGTTCACCGGCCGCCATCCCGAATTCGCGGTGGTGCCACCCGAGCAGACCGCGAGTGTGCTCTGGGACAAGGCGGAGGAGTTTGCGCAGGCCGCGCTGCAATCGCCTGAGGGATGGCTGATGACGCCGCGGCGGACGGGCACGGACGGGTTCTTCGTCTCGCTGCTAAAGAAGTCTGGCTAGATCCACTCAAAACAAAAACCCCGCGAACCGTTACCGGTCGCGGGGTCTGTTGTCTCAACGCTTCTAACCGGTACGTCCGTGGTCAGAGCGCTGTTGCGCTGGCGATTAGCCGACGCGGAGATTGTCAGCGGAGGACTTGCCGCTGCGACGATCGGCGACGATGTCGAACGAGACCTTCTGGCCCTCGTTGAGGGTCGAGAGGCCGGCGCGCTCGACGGCGCTGATGTGCACGAACACGTCCTTGTCGCCGTCATCCGGCTGGATGAAACCAAAACCCTTTTGATTGTTGAACCACTTCACGGTGCCCATAGCCATGGGGAATTTCCTTTGCTTGAGAAGTTAACACGCAGACCGGAACGCGACATTGCGTCCATAGTCCTCATCAGTCGATGTTGGAGAATTCATCTGAAGCGTGCGCGCCCGTCAGCAACGAAGCGAAGCGGCCCAGTCGTTCGGCCAAGTATCGATGATCACAATATAGCGAGATTTTGGGGCCACTTCAAGGCACCACCCGTGGTTCGGGATGTCGCGCCAATTTGCTATTTTGCGGTGCAAATTAACCACCGGGAGGCCTCAATCGACGATGAAAAGCGTTGCCCCGGTCGCTGTGGAGGACCGATGCGCGGCGTCGCCGAAATCCGAGACCTGGTAGCTCATCCCCGCCGTGAGCTTGAACGTGCGGCCGTCGCGCAGCTCGCTGTCGAGCTCGCCTTGCAGCACGTAGAGCACGTGGCCGCGATCGCACCAATGGTCAGCGAGATAACCCGGTGAATACTCGACCATCCGCACCCGGAGATCGCCGATGTTGAGCATGCGCCACTGGGCCTGCCCGGTCTCGCCGGGATGGATGGTCGGGGTGACCTTGCTCCAGTCGGTGACGGTGAAGGGGGACGTCGGGAGTTTCATGGTGGGGTCCTGGTCTTGGTGCCGGCGGCGGTGTTGTTAGCGTATGCGTTCGCCACAGTCTCCGTCATTGCAATGACGAGGATAGGCTTAGGGCGCCAAATGATTAGCCGAGCCCTGCACGATCAGCCCCGCCGCGTTCACCCGCAAATACTCGCAGATCCGCTTTCCCCGCTCGTTCTCGTAGAACACCACCACGCTGTCAGGGCTGACGAACAATTCGATCAACGAGAAATGCAGGTTGGGCAACAGCCCGAGCGCCTTTCCCCAATAGGCGCGCAAAGCGTCCTTGCCGCGCACGGTGCCATCCGGCTCGAACCCCATCGCAGGGATGCGGTCCGAGGTCATCACGGCCTCGTCGTCGTAGAGCGTGAGCACGCGTTCGAGATCGCCAGTATTCCAGGCCTCGACCCAGGTGCGGCCGAGCGCGGCGAGATTCGACGGCTGATGATGCGGTGGCATGGCGTCCTCCCTGGTCGGCCCCTGGTGAGTGACGGGGCATATTAGGTCAATAATACTGACATATGTCCATTTGTCCATACCCAAAGAAGAATGTGGGCGCGCGGCCCGCGCGGTTGCGGGAAAAGCCCCCGTCGCGTATCTGCTTGCCATGACAGCAGCACAGAACGACCGCTCCGCGTCGACGCTCTCAGTGGCCTCGGCGCACGACAAGATTCTCATCGTCGACTTCGGCAGCCAGGTGACGCAGCTGATTGCGCGTCGCGTGCGCGAGGACGGCGTCTATTGCGAGATCGTCCCGTTCAACAAGGCCGAACAAGTTTTCAAGGAGATGAAGCCGAAGGCGGTGATTCTCTCCGGCGGGCCTGAGTCGGTGCATGAGGCCGGCTCGCCCCGCGCGCCCCAAGCAATCTTCGATTCCGGCGTGCCCGTGCTCGGCATCTGCTACGGCCAGATGACCATGGCAGCCCAGCTCGGCGGCACCGTCGAGGGCGGCCATCACCGCGAATTCGGCCGCGCCGATGTCGAGGTCAAAGCCGCGAGCGAGCAAGCTGTTCGAGGACGTCTGGTCGTCAGGCGGCAAGAACCAGGTCTGGATGAGCCATGGCGACCGCATCACGAAGATGCCGCCGGGCTTCTCCGTCGCCGGCACCTCGCCGAACGCGCCCTTCGCGATCATCCAGGACGAGACGCGCAAATATTACGGCCTGATGTTCCACCCCGAAGTGGTGCACACGCCCGACGGCGCAAAACTGATCCGCAATTTCGTGCGCAAGATCGCGGGCCTCTCCGGCGACTGGACGATGCGCGCCTTCCGCGAGGAGGAGATAGCGAAGATCCGTGCGCAGGTGGGCAAGGGCAAGGTGATCTGCGGCCTCTCCGGCGGCGTCGATTCCGCCGTGGCCGCCGTGCTGATCCACGAAGCCATCGGTGACCAGCTCACCTGCGTGTTCGTCGATCACGGCATGCTCCGCCTCGATGAAGCCAAGACCGTGGTTGACCTGTTCCGCCACCACTACAACATCCCGCTCGTGCACGTGGATGCGTCGAAGCAATTTTTGGGCGAGCTCGAAGGCGTCACCGACCCCGAGACCAAGCGCAAGACCATCGGCCGCCTTTTCATCGAGGTGTTCGAGCAGGAGGCCAAGAAGATCGGCGGCGCCGACTTCCTGGCGCAAGGCACGCTCTATCCCGACGTGATCGAGAGCGTCTCCTTCACCGGTGGCCCCTCGGTGACGATCAAGTCGCACCACAATGTCGGCGGTCTCCCTGCGCGCATGAACATGAAGCTGGTCGAGCCCTTGCGCGAGCTGTTCAAGGACGAGGTGCGCAAGCTCGGGCGCGAGCTCGGCCTGCCCGAAATCTTCGTCGGCCGCCATCCGTTCCCGGGCCCCGGCCTCGCCATCCGCTGCCCCGGCGATATCACGCGCGAAAAACTCGACATCCTGCGCCAGGCCGACGCCGTCTACATCGACCAGATCCGGAAAGCAGGCCTCTACGACGACATCTGGCAGGCTTTCGCCGTGCTGCTGCCCGTGAAGACGGTAGGCGTCATGGGCGACGGCCGTACCTACGACTTCGTCGTGGGCCTGCGCGCCGTCACCTCAACCGACGGCATGACCGCGGACTTCTACCAGTTCGATATGAAGTTCCTCGGCGAGACCGCCACGCGCATCATCAACGAGGTGAAGGGCGTGAATAGGGTGGTGTACGACGTGACCAGCAAGCCGCCTGGGACGATTGAGTGGGAGTAGGGGGGCGTAGAAAAGGCGGCGTTTGGATAGTAGCGGATAGGACTAGGAATTCAGTTTAACAGATCGTCTTCGATAGTGTCGAAATGAACGGGACACCAAACATTCACCGAGGCACTCATGAGTCCCGCATCGATGGAGTGATTGTTAGTCCAACCAGAATTCCTTCCGGCGAAAGGAACCGTGTGACAGTCTGACCCCATGGCTCCTTCTTGTTCTTGATGAGCAGTCGATAGCCTCGCGATTCCAGTTCCGCAGTTGCGCCTTCAACGTCTTCGACATCAAATTCGAGGCCATGCTTGGGGAACAGGTGTATTGTCTGGCCAGGAATCTTTGCCAAAGCAGGACTGTGCCGCCTGATCGAGCGGCCACAAGGCGAAAGTCCGAACTCCTTTCAGAGCCTCAGTATGCAGGTAACCACCCTGCTCCTTCTTGAATGAGATATTGAGGGTCTCGCCGTATAATTTTCCGCCCGCGACTCTATCGCGGACGATTGGCCCAAACCCGGCAACGAACAAGACTTTGATACGCTCGAACTCTTGCATATGAGCCATATGAGCTCCTCTTGCAGAAGCGGGACTTACGGTTCCATCAGAGACTGGCCCACACGATGGGCGCGCGTAGGCGCTGCACAGGTCGGCCATTGTGTGAACGCCAGTGCCGCCATATGGGTTTCCTACAAGGGAAACACTACGGATGTGGGTTTGGACTGACCCTTCATGGCGCTCGCCGATTCGACGCGCCATATCGGCGCGATTGGACCAAAAATCCCCGGTCGCATGGACGGTGACGGTCTTTTTTCAGCGAGGCGTTTCTGCTTACATTCGTCGGGCTTTCAAAAAATCGACCGATCGTCGGCGATAGTCGCTGAAAACCGAGCAGATTCCAAATCGCCGAAATTCTCCTTTGAATTCAAGAGTGCAAATTTCTGACGGATCGGGCAGTCGGTTCTTCGTCGTACAGGGAAAGACTTTTGTCTGTTAAATCAAAGCATTATAATCGCTCAAAATAATCGAGTGGGAGTAGGGAGTTTCCTCTCCAGGTTCGGCATCACTGGATTAGGCAGTTACTTCCTCGAGAGGCGTCGTCGCATAAATCATGGGATTTGGGGTATTCATCCATCGATCGGACTCGATCTACGATGACAGCCCGGCTGAACAATATCAGTTTCCCAGTCAATATCTCCGCCGTGTTGAAGCCTGCATCGGCGATTGGATCATCTATTACGAACCAAGCAAGGTCTCGGAGACGCGCGGCTACTTTGCGATTGCTCGGGTTCAGCAGGTGATTCCACGACCCTGGTGCCTCGGGGATGTATCTCGCTCTGATCGAGCCCGGAAGTTATCTCGATTTTGCCAATCCAGTCCCTTTCAACGGGCCGACTGGTCCCGCAGAGCGCGGCGTCCTGAATGAGCAGGGCCGAATTTCAGGACGTGCGCAGTCGGCAGTCCGCCCAATCTCTCCGGACGATTTCAATAGAATATGCGAACTCGGTTTGGCGGAGGGCGCGCCCTTGTTGCCCCGGGTGGATGAGGACGTTCGACTGCTTCAGGTTGAGGAGAGGCAGGCGCCGTTTAGGTTCGACCAGCAGAGAGACCGCGTTAGCCTCACAGTGTCGAGAGTCTTACGCGATCGAGTTTTTCGTCGGATCGTGTTGCGGGCCTATGATGAGCGTTGCGCGATTACTGGGCTAAAGCTCATCAACGGGATGGGGCGCGCAGAAGTCGCCGCGGCTCACATACAAAGGTTGAGGCGAGTGGTCCGGACATCATCAGCAATGGCATCGCTCTTTCAGGTACCGCGCATTGGATGTTCGATCGCGGTCTGATCAGTTTGGCAGACGATTTGGAGATATTGATCTCGCGCCAAACAAATGATCCCGACGGAGTGCGGTCGATCATCAACAAGACCGGTCGCGCCCTTGCGCCGCATCGGATATCCGATCGGCCTCACCCCCATTTTCTTAATTGGCATCGCGAGCATTGTTTCAAGCAATAGGTGCGGTCGTGTCAGGCACTTCCGGCCGCTCGGCGTGCCTGTGCTCGATCACATTGTCGAGTTGCCGCCCTCCTGACGGAATCCGTGCCAAACCGCAAGATCGGTCGGGCAAATCATGGCCGTCAGCGTCTAGATTGAGCCGCCACGGAGGAGGGATGATGAAGGCGGCGCTGCAAAACTATCAGGCCCGGATGCGGCGGGTGCTGGATCATATTGACCGGCATCTCGACGATGATCTGGACCTGGAAACGGTGAGCGATGTTGCGGCCTTCTCAAAATTTCATTTCCACCGGCAGTTCACGGCGACTTTCGGGTTGTCAGTGCATCGCTATATCCATCTGGCCCGTATGAAGCGCGCTTCGCATCAGCTGGCCTACATGGACGCCCTTGATGTCACTGAGATCGCGATGGATGCAGGTTACGATGCACCCGACGCCTTCGCCCGCGCCTTTCGGCAACGGTTCGGGCAATCGCCGTCATCGTTCCGGAAGTCTCCCGACCGGGAGCCGTGGCTTGCGGCCTTCGTGCCTCTCGACAACGCCAGGAGCAAGCTCATGCAGACAATTTTTACCACTGACGACGTAACGATACGCGATGTGTCCCCGACACCAGTGGCGATCATGGAGCATCGGGGCGACCCGGCAACGCTTCCCGCCACCATCCAGCGGTTCATCGCGTGGCGCAGGGCCGCCGGCCTTCACCCCAGGACAAGTCCGACCTTCAACGTCTGGCATTCCGAGCGGCGTCCTGTGCCGCCCGCCGAATATCGCGTGGACCTTTGTGTCGGGACCGGCCTTGCCCATCGAAGCGAACGGCGAAGAGATCAAAGCCGGCGAGATTCCCGGCGGACGCTGCGCCGTGCTGCGCGTCGTCGGCTACACCGACAATCTGGAACCGGCCGCGCTCTTTCTTTATCGCGAGTGGCTCCCGGCCAGCGGCGAGGAAGCGCGCGACTTCCCGATCTATTGCCAGCGGCTGAGCTTCTTCCCGGAGGTGCCGGAGCATGAGACGGTCGCGGAGCTTTTTCTGCCGCTGAAATAGCGCCGCCTCATCGTGCAGGTCGCCTTGCACAAACGCCGGGTCTCTGTTGCGCGCCCCCGTGCTACGACCGCGGCGTCCCCTCTGGAGCCTGCCTTCATGTCCACCGCCGCCGACCCCAGCCAGTCACCCGCACCCGCAACCGCCACCGAAACCGACCCCGAAACCCTCGGCTGGATGAAAGGCTTCCCGCCGGCACCGGACCGCACCGTCAGCTTCCAGAACGGCTCGTTCCGCAGCTTCCCCGAGCTGCGCTGGGGGCGTGGAGCAACATCCGCCAGCTGGTGCCGACCGTGAACGTCTGGCGCGGGGCGGGGCCCGCGTCGGTGCTTCCGCGCGAAGACCATGACATCGGCGCGGTCGCCTCGATCACGATGGATGGACGTCCCATGACGTTCGCAAAAATGCTGGAGGAGACCTATGCCGACGGCATCGCCGTGATGCATCGGGGCAAGCTGATCTACGAGCGCTACTTTGGCGCGTTGAAGCCGCACAAGCCGCATATCGCGATGTCGGTGACGAAATCGTTCACCGGCACGCTCGCCGGCATTCTGGTCGCCGAGGGCAAAATCGATCCGCAGGCGCCTGTTACGGAGTATGTGCCGGAGCTGAGGGCCAGCGCATTCGGCAATGCGCGCGTGCGGGAGGCCATGGATATGACCACGGGGCTCGCATACACCGAAGTTTACACCGACAGGAATTCCGCGGTGTGGGGGCTGCGGAGGGCGAACGGCATGGCGCCGATTCCGCCGGACTATGACGGAGCGACCAATATTTTCGATTTCCTCGTCGCGCAGAAGAAGCAGGGCGAGCACGGCAAGGCCTTTGCCTACAAGACCGTCAATTCCGACGTGCTGGCCTGGATCATCAGGCGCGCCAGCGGCATGACGTTGTCCGATCATCTCTCCGAGCGGATATGGACGCCGATGGGCGCCGAGGAGGACGCGCATTATCACGTCGATCGCATCGGCACCGAAAGCGGCGGCGGCGGCCTGTCGACCTGCTTGCGCGATCTCGCCCGCTTCGGCGAGACCATGCGCAATCACGGCCGCTTCAACGGCCGCCAGATCGTGCCATCATCTGTCGTCGAGGACATCGCGCGCGGCGGCGATCCCGAAAAATTCAAGCCGGCCGGCTACACCACGCTGCCAGGTGCGTCCTATCGTAATCAATGGTGGGTCACGCACAATGCCCACGGCGCCTACATGGCGCGCGGCGTTCACGGCCAGGGCATCTACGTCGATCCCAGGGCCGAGATGGTGATCGCGCGTTACGCCTCGCATCCGGTCGCGGGCAACGCCGCCAACGATCCCGTGACGCTGCCGGCCTACATGGCGCTGGCGAAGGAGATGATGGCCGGCGGTTGAGGCCGCTTACGGCACCTCCCGCCAGCGCATCGGCAATATGCCGTCCTGCCTGAAACTGTCGAGGAAGCGGAAGCGAGCGGCTTGCGGATTGCGGTGGGCTTCGATCTTTGTGCCCAGGATCTGCACGACATCGTTCTCGTCATAGGCGGGCCAGGGCGGCAGGCCGGATCCGTTGGGATCTCCGTGTGCGGCGAAATTCACCCAATAGCTCATCATCGTCCGCGCCAGGGCGCGGTCTTCTTCGGCCGGTGGCGTCGTGCTGCCGATCACCTGTTGCGGCGTCAGGGTGCCGAACACGAACGGAACGTCCGTGACATGCGAGGCGATCGGCGTGTAACGCGAGGTGTAGCTGAAATGATAACCGTAAACGGGCGCACGTCCCCCGCGGCGATGCAGCCGCAGCCACTGCAAGCATTGCTCGCCGACCACAGTGTCGCCGTTAAGCGCCGCCGCGGACGCTTTGGCCTCCACGTCGGTCGCGGCGGGATAGACCTTCAGGAAATCGGCGATGCGTTCCTTGCCGAACATCTCCGCAGCCGCGGCGACAAAGGCTTTCGCCGATTGATCGGGGAGGGACTGCGAGGCGAAAGGGACTTCCTCGGCAGCATTCCAGCCCGCCAGCAAGGGGATATGCATCTGTTCGCCGCGCCGGAAGCGCCGCGCGGGCACATCAGGCACAACATGATGATCGATGCTCGGCGAGAAGGCGGTCACGACGGGGCTGGTCCTGAAACTCCACGGCGCGGCTGCATTCAACCGGTCGGCCGGCATGCTGCGCAAGGCCGCGATGGACCCGTTGCCCTGTTGCCGGGCGAAAGCGAGGCCACGCGCGCGAGCTTCTTCAAAGCCCTGGAGTGGGCCGTGCTTGCCATCCCAGAACGCGCCGCTCTGTGTCCAATAGCCTTGTGAAACAGTCCATGCGCGAGCGGCGAGGCCATCAAGATGCCGACGGCCATGGCGCCGGCGGATTCGCCGAACAGGGTGACGTTATCGGGGTCACCGCCAAAACCGGCGATGTTGGCCTTGACCCAGCGCAGCGCCATCAACTTGTCCTGCAGACCGTAATTGCCTGAGGGCGCTTCCGTGTCGAGATCGGGATGGGCGTAGAAGCCGAAGATGCCGAGGCGATAATTGAAGCTGACCACGACGACACCCTTGGCGGCCAACGCGCCGCCGTCGGTCGCGGGATTGGCCGAGGAGCCGAACTGAAAGCCGCCGCCGTGAATCCACACCATCACGGGCCGCTTCTCGTCCGCGTGCTTCGCCGCGGTCCAGACATTGAGATAGAGGCAATCCTCGTCGCGCGGTCCCGGCCGCTGGTCGTTTTCGAGTGCCGATAGACACCCCGCGCCGAACACCAGCGCATCGCGCATGCCGTCCCATGGTGCGGGCGGCTGCGGTGCGCACCAACGCAAAGGTCCGACCGGCGGTGCTGCGTAGGGAATGCCTTTGAACGCCAGCACGCCGCTGGCATCGCGTGGGCCGCCACGCACGGAGCCGGCTTGTGTGCTGACCACACGTTCGGCTGCTGTAGCGGTCGTGAAGGCATGCATGGTCGTATCTCTTGCTCGCGTGTGCGCACCTGGCCGCAGCCAGGCAGGTTCAGGCGACAGCCTATCGACTTTCTTATCTGCTCGATTTAGGTATTCCGCCAATCAATTGCTAAAAACAGGCAAGCATGCGGCAGTCCCTTCACTTTCCGTGGACGAATCTCGATGTGGACGATCGCTCCGCACCTGTCATCGCCGTGCGCGTTGACGTGATCGGGACCAAGGCGGAGGTGCCCGATCACAGGCACCGCAAAGGACAACTTATTTTCGCGCTGGGCGGCGGCGTCACCTGTCGCGTTCCCAATGGCCTGTGGATGGTGCCGCCGCATTGCGCAGTTTGGGTGCCCGGGAACATGCGGCACAGCAACCTCGCGACAGAAAATGCCCTGCTGTTCTTCGTCTATATCGAGCCCGACGTCGTGGACTTGCCGGATCGGTGCTGCACGCTCTCGATCTCCCCGCTGCTGCGTGAAGTGATCGTCGAGCTGTCCGATCAGATCGCGGATGACGAGGCGAGGGTTGCCCTCCTGGCGAGCGTCCTTCTGCGCGAACTCCCTCACATGCCGGTTCAGCAGCTCCATCTGCCGCTCTCGCCCGAGCCGCGTTTGAAGAAGATTGCTGTAGCGCTGGCAAAAGACCCTTCCGACCGTAGGACCCTGGCCGAATGGGCCCATCGCGTTGCGCTGAGCGAGAGCAGCCTCGCGCGTCTCGTCGTCAAGGAAACGGGGCTGAGCTTCGGGCGCTGGCGTCAGCAATTGCACCTGATCGTCGCCTTGCGAGAACTCACCTCCGGCGCCAGCGTGCAGCAGGTTTCGGCCGACCTCGGCTACGAGTCGGTCGCGGCCTTCATCACGATGTTCAAGAAGGCGCTCGGGAAGCCGCCGGCGAAATATCTGCGCAGTATCTCTCCTTAATATAAGAATTGACTTATATTAGCTCCGACCGGTATTCATTCTTGCATGAAACGACAAGGAGGAGCGCCATGGAAATCGACGTTGCCAGGGTATTGGGGCTTGTGACGCGTTCGGTAAAGAATTTCGAGAAGGACGGGAGAGCGGCCAGTGCAGTGACATTGACGCGGCTTTACGAGACGAGCGTCGACGATCTCTGGGACGCAGTGACCAGCCAGCAGCGCATTCCGCGGTGGTTCTTGCCGGTCGAGGGAGACCTCCGGCTCGATGGAAAGTACCAGCTCAAGGGGAATGCAGGCGGTACCATCACGGCATGCACGCCGCCGACCCATTTTGCTGCGACGTGGGAATTCGGCGGCGCCATGAGCTGGATCGATGTCATACTGAAAGCAGAACGAAGTCAGGCGCGCTTGACGCTCGAGCACACTGCGATGATCGAGGATCATTGGAATCAGTTCGGTCCGGGGGCCGTGGGGATCGGCTGGGATCTCGCCATTGCGGGACTCGAGCGATATGTTGCGACCGGGGCATCGGTCGACCACGAAACGGCCGAGGCATGGATGGGCTCTCCCGCGGGCAAGGAATTCATGACGAGTAGCGGCGAGTATTGGCGCGCGGCGCACGTCGCGAGCGGCGTCGATGCGGCTTCGGCAAAGCAGCGCTCTGATCGCACCATCGCTTTTTATCGCGGTGAGATGCCGCCTGACATCGCCCATCCGGGCACAGGAAGCTGATGCAAATCTTCGAGGTCCTCGCTGATCCCGTGCGCCGTCGCATCCTCGAGCTGCTCGCGCCTCGGGAAATGGCGTCCGGCGAGGTCGTCGAAGTGATCGGGGCCGAGTTCGGGATCACGCAAGCTGCTGTCTCGCAGCACCTCAAGGTGCTGCGCGAGAGCGGCTTTGCAACGGTTCGGGCGGAGGCGCAGAGACGACTTTATTCGGTCGATGTCGCGGGCCTTCGGGCGGTGGACGCATGGATCGATCAATTCAGGATCTTCTGGGAGCCGAAGCTCGAAGCCCTGGCGACGGAGATCGCGCGCGGCAAGCGGGAGCGTCGCAACGCGCCGATCACTAAACGGAGCGGGAGGCGGGCTTGAGAAATCGCGAACAAAGGTGGCGATAGGAGCGATTAGTCACCTTCACCCGCGTGACAACTTCTCGAACCGCTTCACCAGCCGCTCGCGCTTCAGCCGCGACAGTCGCTGAATCCAGAACATCCCGTCGAGCTGGTCGATCTCGTGCTGGTGACAGATGGCGCGCAAGGCTTCCGACTCCTCGGTCTGTATGTTGCCGTCGATATCCTGATAGTTGATCCGCACGCGGGCGTGGCGCTGGACCTCGTCGGTGACCCCGGGCATCGAGACGCTGCCTTCGCGATGCAGGATCATCTCGGGCGAGGCCCATTCGATCTCCGGATTGACGTAGGTGCGCGCGCCCTCCCTGGCGTCGAGCTCGAGCACGACGACGCGCAAGGGCACGCCGATATGCGGCGCCGTGATGCCGATGCCGGGCGCGGCGCGCATGGTCTCAAGCAAATCCGCTGCAAGCTCGCGCAAGGCGGCGTCGAATGCAGTGACGGGGCGAGCCGGCATCGCGAGGCGGCGGTCGGGATAGCGGACGATCGGGCGAATGGTCATGCAGGCTCCTACCACTCACGGATGGTTGAAGCATCCCGTTCTTGACGCCCTACCAACTGGAAGGTAGCTAATCGGCCATGACCAATGTTTCCTCGACTGCCGACGACATCCTCGCCTGCGCGCGCACCTTGATCATCGCGGGCGGCTATAACGGCTTCAGCTACGCCGACGTGGCCGATGTTGTCGGCATCCGCAAGCCGAGCATCCACCACCATTTCGCCAGCAAGGTCGATCTGGTCCGCACCCTCGTGTCGCGCTACCGCGCCGAAGCCGAGGCTGGACTGTCGGCGCTCGAGCGCAATGTCCCTGATCCGCGCGATCAGCTCAAAAACTATGTCGCGTATTGGGAAGCATGCATCAATGATGCGACGGCGCCGTTCTGCGTGTGCGCGCTGCTTGCCAGCGAGCTTCCGATCTTGCCGGAGGAAGTCGCGCTCGAAGTCCGTGCGCACTTCCGTTCGCTGGCTTCGTGGCTGACATCGGTGATGGAGCGCGGCAAGCGGAAGGGGCGGTTCAAACTCTCCGGCACAGCCAAGGTCGAGGCTGAAGGCTTCATGGCGACCATTCACGGCGCGATGCTGTCGGCGCGCGCCTATGGCGATCCAAAAATGTTCGGTGTGATCACCACCCCGCTGCTGGATCGGCTGTCCACCAGACATTGAGAGACATCGGCGAGACGACCACGACACCCGGCAGCCAAGCCGGGCGAGGCGCCTTGCTATCGGCGAAAGACTACCAACTAGTAGGTAAAGGAGGGTAGAATGGCGTATCATCAATTGGATATCGTTCGTGCCGATCGCGAGCGATGGCTGAAGTTCTACTACTTCATCCGGGCGGCGTTCTCGGTCGCCTGGGTCGGAGCTTCGTTTGCCGTCGGGCCGTCATCTCCGGTGATCGCGGGAGCCTTGCTCGTGCTCTACCCGGCATGGGACGCCGCGGCCAATTTGGTCGACGCGTTGCGCAGCGGCGGGCTCGCTCAAAACCGCACGCAGGCTCTGAACGTCGTGGTCAGCCTGGCGACCACCGTCGCGGTGCTTGTTGCCTTGCAGATGAGCATGAACCGGGTGCTCGGAGTGTTCGGGGCCTGGGCGATCCTGTCAGGACTGCTCCAGCTCGGGACGGCCATCCGCCGCTGGAGGAGTTTTGGCGCGCAATGGGCCATGGTGCTCAGCGGGGCCCAGTCGGCGCTCGCAGGCGGCTTCTTCATCTTTCAGGCCACGACGCCGATGTCTCCATCGATCGCGAATGTCGCAGGCTATGCTGCGGTCGGCGCGCTCTATTTTCTGGTCTCGGCCGTATGGCTGACCGTCAGCGAGTTGCGCCGCAGCGTCAAGAGGACACAGCAGGGATGATTGCGACGGCGTTGGCGGGATCATGACATGATGCCGGTGTTTTGCCCGACGAGTCAAATCGCGGTCTTGCAGTTGAGGCACATCGTAAGCCATTGATCCCGCAGGGGCCGTCTACTGTGCATGGGGTTGTTTTCGACATTCTTGTTGGCGACAATGCCGCCAACAACAAGAGTCGGAGGAAAACTTCATGCGCACAATCGCAATCGCGCTGGCGGCGACCATCGCAGCGGCAACGCCGGCCGCGGCCGACTATCTGGTCAAGGAAGTCGGCAGCTTTCACGTCGGCGGCCACACCGAAACGCTGAGCGGTCTTGCTTCCAAGGAGATCGTGTTCTCTCCAGGCGCGCCGCCGATCAAGGTCGATCCGAACGGCGAGTTCGAGGTCGAGCAGATGTACGTTCAGTTCGTCAAGCAGGCAGCGCCGAAGTCGAAATTGCCGCTGCTGCTCTGGCACGGCGGCGGCCTTTCGGGGGTGACATGGGAGACCAAGCCCGACGGCAAGCCGGGCTGGCAGCAGTTCTTCCTGAATGCGGGCTATGACGTCTACGTCTCGGATGCGGTGGAGCGCGGCCGCGCCTCCTGGGCGCGCTATCCGGAGATATTCAAGAGCGAGCCGTTCTTCCGGCCCAAGAAGGAAGCATGGGAGTTGTTCCGGATCGGGCCGAGCTACGAGGTCGGCGGCAAGCGCGAGGCATTCGAGGGCGAGCAATTCCCGATCGAGGCGTTCGACCAGTTCGCCAAGCAGGGCATTCCGCGCTGGGCCACCAATGACGCCGCCACGCAAAAAGCCTACGATGCATTGGTGCAGAAGGTGTGCCCGTGCATCATCCTGGTGCACAGCCAGGGCGGCAATTTCGGCTTCACTGCCGCGCTCAATGCGCCGGACAAGGTGAAGGCGCTGATCACCGTCGAGCCGTCGGGGGCACCCGATCCGGTCAAGGCCGATGCTGCGAAACTCAAGGGCGTGCCGCATCTGATCGTGTGGGATGATTTCCTCGACAAGGTCCCGGTGTGGTCCAAGCTCGTGGTCAATCCGACCAAATGGGGCCAGGCGATCGCGTCGGCCGGCGGCAATGTCGATACGTTCGAGCTGCCCAGGATGGGGATCAAGGGCAACACCCACATGATGATGATGGACCGCAACTCCGACGACGTCGCCAAGCTGATCAATGATTGGATCGGGAAGCAGGGACTGGCGAACTAGGCGGAGCGTGAGCGCGGCCGGTCCCGAAAAAATTGCTCCGATGCCGTGGTGCCGGCTGTCGGCCCGCGCAGTTCCCATTCGTCTTCCAGCCAGACAGACCTGACGGAGACCAAAATGAACTCTTCCTCGTATCGCTGGGTGGTCGTCGCCGCGGGCGGCTTGCTCGGCTGCGTCGCGATCGGCGGCATGTTTTCGCTGCCGGTGTTTTTGCAGCCGATTGCAAAGGACACCGGCTGGTCCGTGACCGGCATTTCCAGCGCGATGACGATCGGCTTTCTGGCGATGGCCTGTACCAGCATGGCCTGGGGCACGTTGAGCGACAGGTTCGGGCCGCGGCCGGTGGTGCTGACGGGCTCGGCGGTGCTGTCCGTCAGCCTGTTCGCGGCGAGCCACGCCACCTCGCTGCTGGCGTTTCAGTTCGTCTTTGGCCTTCTGGTCGGGGCCTCCTGTGCAGCGATCTTCCCGCCGATGATGGCGACCGTGACCGGCTGGTTCGACACCCATCGCAGCCTCGCGGTGTCGCTGGTGTCGGCCGGCATGGGCATGGCGCCGATGACGATGGCGCCGCTCGCGGCCTGGCTCGTCTCCGGCCATGATTGGCGCACCTCGATGCAGATCGTGGCGCTGGTGGTTGGCGCCATCATGATCCCGGTCTCGTTCCTGGTGCGCCCCCCGCCGGCGCTCGCGCACGCCGTGGCCGCGCCTGCGGGCGAGGGTGCACCGCAAGGGGAAATGTCGCTGGCCGAGGCGCTGCGCTCGCCGCAATTTTTAATCCTGCTCGCGACCAACTTCTTCTGCTGCGCCACGCATTCCGGCCCGATCATCCACACCGTCTCCTATGCCGTGAGCTGCGGCATTCCGCTGATTGCGGCGGTGACGATCTACAGCATCGAGGGCTTTGCCGGCATGGGCGGGCGCATCGCCTTCGGCCTGATGGGCGACCGTTTCGGTGCCAAGCGCGTGCTGGTCTCGGGTCTGCTGTTGCAGGCGTTCGGCGCACTCGCCTATGTCTTCGCGCATCAGCTCGCGACGTTCTACGCGGTCGGGGCCGTCTTCGGCTTCATCTATGCCGGCACCATGCCGCTCTACGCGGTGCTGATCCGCGAGAACTTTCCGCTCAAGATGATGGGTACGGTGATCGGCGGCACCGCGATGGCCGGCAGTCTCGGCATGGCCACGGGCCCGCTCGCTGGCGGCCTGATCTACGATGCGTTCTCGAGCTACGCCTGGCTCTACATCGCCTCCTGGGCGATGGGCCTCGGCGCCTTCCTGATGGCGATGAATTTCAGGCCGTTCGCGAAGCCTCAAGCGAAGGTGGCGCCGGCGGCGGCGTAAGCAGGTTCATCGAGGCGCAGCGCTAGAGCTGCGCCTCGATCGCGCGCTTGTCGATGATGGACCACACTTGCCGTATTTTTCCGTCGCGAAATTGATAGAACACGTTTTCGCAAAAGGACAGGCGCCTGCCGTTCACATCCAGCCCCAGAAACGTTCCAGCCGGCGTGCAATCGAACTTCAGCCGGGCGGCG
Organism: Bradyrhizobium sp. LB13.1; assembly: GCF_054056815.1. Taxonomy (NCBI): domain Bacteria; kingdom Pseudomonadati; phylum Pseudomonadota; class Alphaproteobacteria; order Hyphomicrobiales; family Nitrobacteraceae; genus Bradyrhizobium; species Bradyrhizobium sp. LB13.1. The sequence goes on from NZ_JBSRYQ010000001.1 coordinate 3,764,220, forward strand.
ATTTGCGGCGGATCGCAGACCAGCAGCTCGATGTCGAAATGCAGATCCGGAATTGCGCGAAAATCCTGCTCCAGCATGGCACGATAGCCGGATAGTCCGAACGGTCGCGCATTGTGGGCGACGTTATTGTGGACGAACTGTCCGAGGGCGGGCCAATCCCGCCGGTTCAGGCAGGCGATGTAGTCGCGGTAGATGTCGGCGAGGTCGGACCTGGTCATGGCGTTGCTCCTGCGGCTCCGGCCATAACGCGGCAACAGGGCGATCGGCGCCGGCGCTCACAGACGTTTTTCGAAGAACAGGTCCGGGTAGGGATCGTCATTGAAGCGGGGGATCTCGGTCCAGCCGCTTCCTCGGTAGAGCTGGCCGGCCTCCGCCAGGGCGCTGTTGGTGTCGAGCCGCAGCAGCTTGATGCCGAGCCCGCGCGCAGCATCCTCGGTCATTTCCATGAGGCGCCGGCCAAGCCGCAATCCGCGCGCTGCCGGTGCGACCCACAGCCGCTTGATCTCGGCATAGCCGTGATCCGTGCCCTTGAGCCCGACGCAGCCGATCGGCAGCGTGTCCGAGATCGCGACGATGAACGTGCCGCGCGGGCGGCGCATATCCTTGGCGTCAGGATCGCGCGACAGCGAGACGTCAAAGCCCTGCTTGAAGCGGCGGCCGAGCTCGCCATAATATTCGCCGAGGCAATAACGGGCCTGTTCGCTCCGTGGATCCATCTCGTCCAGCGTGACGCGCTCGCGCGTCAATGCGGAGGCAATCAAATCCATCGCCGCCAGCAGCGCCTCGCGTTGCGAGTGTTGGGCGAGGAAGCTCTCGGCCTGCGTATTCGACAGCGCCTCATAGGCCGCGAACTCGCGCCGGCCCGCACGTGTCAACGTTGCCACGCGGCGGCGCGCATCATCTTCATGCGCAATGGTCTCGACCAGCCCTTCGTCCTCGAGGCTGCGGAGCAGGCGGCTCATCAGGCCGGAATCGAGGCCGAGATAGTCGCGAATCTCGGCCACGTCCGACCGCCCGTGCCCGATCGCGTTGAGCACGCGCGCCGCCCCCAGTGGCCGCCCGCGTCCCAGGAATGACGTATCGAGCGCGCCGACAGCCGACGTGACGGCACGGTTGAAGCGGCGGACGCGGGAAACAGGGTCCAGCATGATGTCTGACTTTAGTCAGGCATATTATCGAAGTCAATCACTGCAGGCCCTCGCTTCAGCAGCCTCAGCAGCGGCTGCGCTTCAGTCCAGGCCCAGCGCCTTGCGGGACTTCCGCGTAAGTTTCGCCACGATCAGCATGTGCGCCTGCGCCAGATAGGTTGTGAGCTCGGCGTCTGACAGTGCGCTGTTGCCGACGAGCTGCACCCATTTGGCGCGCGCCAGATACGGCGCCGGCCGCGCGAGGCCGTGCTCGATCAGCATGGCATAGGCCATGTTCGAGACCTTGAACATGTAGCCGCCGGAGCGCGCGGCAAAGCCGCCGCCGAGTGCGAACATCTTGCCGCCGACCTTGAACACGGAGGTGCCTTCCCACTGTACCACCTTGGTGACGGCGGGCAGGTGCAGGCAGCGGGTTTCGAAGGTTTTGGGAGTCATCGCCCAAGCGATAGCACGGCGCACGCGGCTTGCAACGCCGCCTCGTCACGGAGATTAGCCTGATGGCGAGGTGAGGGCGCCGGGCTACAAGACTTTGTGTTGCCCGTCGGCAAAACACGCCATCCGTTGGTCGATGCCGGCCATCAAAAATATTCCACTTTACCGAATTTCGGAAACGACGTATGTGTCGCCTCACTCCGGCCCAAGGAAGAGGGGCGTATCGCGATCGTCACGAACGCGGGCCGGGCGGCGGCGGACGCTGGGCACACCGGCGCGAACGGCTTCGCAGGGCGGGCAACCGTGAGCGAAGGCGTCGCGCACACGACCGGTGCGCTCTCGCGTACGGCAAAACCGTGTCGTCCTGACGCCCGGGGTCTGTGCGTCAAGTCTTGCGGTGATGTGGCGGCCCGACCGGGTCCGCGCATCTGTGAGGCGACGGGGGCAATAGTGCATCGCTCCCCGGGGAGAGCACGGCATAAGCCGTAAAACCGCTGCGCAGGGAAGGCCGGTTGTTTGGCTTCACCTGTATGCCGCTGTGCAGCTTTTCGTAGCGCAACTTTCGCACAGTGGACCGTGGGTGCCAGCCGGCACCCGGTCTTCCCTGCGCCCTCTTTCATAAGAGGGCAAGGCGATGAAGCAAAGCAAAGCTCGGGCGAACATGCCGCGAGGATGCGAGCCCATGCCAGTCCTTCAACGATGGTCGTGCCCCAGACGCAGCGCAGCGCCTCTTCGCGGTGCGCTGGAGGCGGGGTCTGTGCAACAGCGATGGGCGTAGCTTCCTTGGCTCTGCGAAGCGTCACTGCGTGCCGCACCGCGTCCGGGACACGAGAGGGAGGAGCGTTGTCGCCACACTCCGTCATTGCGAGCGCAGCGAAGCCATCCAGGATCTCTCCGCGGCGACAGTCTGGATTGCTTCGCTGTGCTCGCGATGACAGGGATGATGCAGCTGCGCGCCTCATTGTGAGTTGTGCCCGCGCCGCGGACCGTTACCATGCGCCGGCTGCCGTGGAACACGGGAGCCGACATTGTGACCGGGAGGCGACATGAGTGGGCAGGAACGCAAAACAAAAGGCTCGGACCTGTTTGTTGCCGCGCTGGAGAACGAAGGCGTCGACCGCATCTTCGGTGTGCCCGGCGAGGAGAATCTCGATCTGGTGGAATCGCTCCGCACCTCCAGGATCGAGCTGATCCTGACCCGCCACGAGCAGGCCGCCGCCTTCATGGCCGCGACGTACGGGCGGCTGACCGGCAAACCCGGTGTTTGTCTTTCCACGCTCGGTCCGGGCGCGCTCAATCTGTCGACGGGCGCGGCGTATGCGCATCTTGGTGCGATGCCGATGATTTTGATCACAGGCCAGAAGCCGATCATGAGCAGCCGGCAGGCGCGTTTCCAGATCGTCGACGTGGTTGCCACCATGAAGCCGTTGACGAAGCTGTCGCGGCAGATCATCAGCGCCTCCACCATCCCGACTGTGGTGCGCGATGCGTTTCGCGTGGCGATGGAGGAGCGGCCGGGGCCGGTGCATCTCGAACTGCCCGAGGACATCGCGGGCGATGAAGTGCCTGATGTCCCGATGATCCCGGTTCATCCGATCGAGATCCCGGTCGCCCATCGCGCCGCGCTCGACCGCGCCGCCGAGATGATCTTGGCTGCGAAGCACCCGCTGGTGATGATGGGCGCGGCGACCAGCCGGCCGCGCGCGACCCACGGCATCGCGACCTTCGTGCGGCGGACCGGCATTCCGTTCTTCACCACGCAGATGGGGAAGGGCACGGTGCCGGGCGGTACCAATCTCTACATGGGCACCGCCGCGCTGTCCGAGCGCGACTACGTTCATGACGCGATCGACGCCGCCGATCTGATCGTCGCGATCGGCCACGACCCGATCGAGAAGCCGCCCTTCATCATGGGGCCCTCGGGCCCGAAGGTGATTCACGTCAGCTACACGCCGGCCAGCGTCGAGCAGGTGTATTTTCCGGATGCGGAAGTCGTCGGCGACGTCGGCCCGAGCCTGGAACTGCTCGCCGACCGGCTCGAAGGCAAGCTGCCGCAAGCCGCCGCGCTGCTGCCGCTGCGCGAAACGATTCTCGGCCGGATCGCCGATCGCGCCACTGAAGCGCGCTGGCCGCCGACGCCGCAACGCATCGTGCACGACATCCGGCAGGTCATTCCGGAGAACGGTATCGTCGCGCTCGACAACGGCATGTACAAGATCTGGTTTGCGCGCAACTATCGCACCCGCGTCGCCAACACGCTGCTGCTCGACAACGCGCTGGCGACGATGGGCGCCGGCCTGCCGTCGGCGATGATGGCCGCGATGCTCTATCCCGACCGCCGCGTGCTCGCGGTCGCCGGCGACGGCGGCTTCATGATGAACAGCCAGGAGATGGAGACCGCCGTCCGCCTCAAGCTCAACCTGGTCGTGCTGGTGCTCGAGGACAAGGCCTACGGCATGATCCGCTGGAAACAGGCCGTCGACCATTTTGCCGATTTCGGCATGACCTTTGGCAATCCCGATTTCGTCCTGTACGCGCAGGCCTATGGGGCGAAGGGACATAGAATCGAGAGCATCGACAGTTTTGCTCCGACGCTGGATGCCGCCTTCAAGGAAGGCGGCGTGCATCTGGTCGTGATCCCGATCGATTATTCGGAGAATGTGCGGGTTCTGGTCGACGAACTCCGGGCGCGGGAGAAGTAGCGCCGAGGCCATCGAATGGTCTCGGAGGATCATGGCAGCCATTCCTTGATATATATCGTGTTACGATATATTGGCGGGCACAAGAATCCCTCCCAAATCAAATCCTTCAAGAGCAATTCATGCGCCAGACCGTGGACATTACCGGCGGCCTCCCGCGTCCTCGCGGCAAGCCCGGAGATTTCACCGCCGACCGCCGCGTGCTGGTCCTGATCGGCATGGCGGTGCTGGTCGGCAGCCTCGGCGCCGGAGCCGCGTGGGTGCTGCTTAAGCTGATTGCGCTGGTGACCAATCTGGTCTGGTTCGGTCATATCAGCACCGAGAATGTCTCGCTCGCGAACGCCCATCCGGGAATCTGGATGGTGCTGGCGCCGGCGCTCGGTGGCCTCGTGATCGGGCTGATGGCGCGGTTCGGCTCGGAGAAGATCCGCGGCCACGGCATCCCCGAAGCGATCGAGGCGATCCTGATCGGCGGCAGCCGGATGCAGCCGAAGGTCGCGATCCTGAAACCGCTGTCCTCGGCGGTGTCGATAGGAAGCGGCGGTCCGTTCGGCGCCGAGGGGCCGATCATCATGACCGGCGGTGCGATCGGCTCGATCTTCGCGCAGTGCTTCCATCTCACCGCAGCCGAGCGCAAGACGCTGCTGGTCGCCGGTGCCGCTGCCGGCATGACGGCGATCTTCGGCACGCCGATCGCGGCGGTCCTGCTCGCAGTCGAACTGCTCCTGTTCGAATGGAAGCCGCGCAGCTTCCTGCCTGTCGTGACGGGGGCGGTGATCTCGGCGGCGTGGCGCCCGTTGCTGTTCGGGACAGGGCCATTGTTTCCGTTCGCGGAGCGGCCGGATCTGCCCTGGTGGGGACTGGCAGCTGCGGTCGGCGTCGGGATCGTGGCCGGCCTGCAATCCGGCCTGATGACGCGGCTGCTCTACGCGATCGAAGACCTGTTCGACCATCTACCGGTGCACTGGATGTGGTGGCCGATGCTCGGCGGCCTCGCCGTTGGCCTCGGCGGACTCATTGATCCGCGCGCGCTCGGCGTCGGTTACGACGTGATCGCCGATCTGTTGTCGGGTCACATGGCGCGCGACGAGGCGATCCGGCTGCTGCTGGTGAAGTCCGCGATCTGGGTGATCGCGCTGAGCTCGGGTACGTCAGGCGGCGTACTGGCGCCGCTGCTCATCCTCGGCGGCACGGCCGGCTGGATCGAGGGACTGGTGCTGCCCGGCGGAACGTCGTTCTGGGCGCTGGTCGGGATGGCCGCGATGATGGGCGGCACGATGCGCTCGCCGCTGACAGGCGTGATGTTCGCGATCGAGCTGACCGGTAACATCGACATGCTGCTGCCGTTGCTGGCGGCAACCGGCGCGGCGCATGCGGTTACCGTGCTGCTGCTGAAGCGCTCGATCCTGACCGAGAAGATTGCGCGCCGCGGTCAGCACATCACGCGCGAATACGCGATCGATCCATTCGAGCTGCTGCGCGCCGCCGATGTCATGGTGACGAATGTCGACACGCTGCCGGTCGACATGCCTGTCGACGCGGCGGTCGCTTTCTTCACCTCCGATCAGCGCCGTCACAAATCCTATCCGGTGGTCGCCGCCGACGGGCGGCTCGCCGGCATGGTCACCCGTGCCGACGTGCTGCGCTGGCGCACCGAGGGCGATCACCAGGCCGCAACGCTCGACGATGTCGTGTCGGATACGTCGGCAGTGGTGGCACATCCCGACGACGTCCTGGGGCGGGTCGCCGATCTCATGGTCGCCTCGGATATCGGCCGCTTGCCGGTGGTCGACCGCGCCAACCATCGTGTGGTGGGTCTGGTGGCGCGCAAGGATCTGCTGCGAATTCGCGCGGTCGTGAATGCGCAGGAGGAGGACCGCAACGCATATTTCCTGCGCGAAAAGGCGCTTGTGCCGGAGGCGCGGATCGCGGAAGCTCAGCCCCTCTGAATTCCAGCACCGAAATTCCAGCACCGACAGGAATGAGCATGACTCGCGTTCGCTGTATCACCGAGATGGGCATGGGCGTGGACGTCCACGGCAAGGACGCCACCAAAGCGGCCAAGCGCGCGGTGTCGGATGCCATCAGGCATTCGAGCCTCGGTTTCTTCCGGATGATCAACAAGACCGCGAACGACATGTTCGTCGACGTCACGATCGCCGTGCCGAATCCGGAAAGCGTGGACAAGGAAGCCGTCGCCAAGGAGCTGCCTTACGGCACGGTGACCGTCAACGCGGTCAAGGGTGGGCTGGAGATTCCCTCGGCCCCGGAACAGGGCAACGACCCCATCCTCATCGCCAATGCCGCCGTCATCGTCAGCTTCGAGAAGGATTGAGACTGTGTCCGACGGTGACGTGACGCTGCTGGATCGCCCGATCTGGAGCGCGCTCACGACCAGCCACAAACATCTGGCCGAAGGGGGCCCGCGCGCGCTGCGCTACCCCGTGGACATGACGCCGTTTGCCGACATGGTCGACATGTCCGAAGCGAGCTTTGCCGCGCTCGGCGATCTTCTCTCCGGCTCGCGGGTCGCCGCGCTGTTTACGCCTGATACGGTCGACGTTCCCGCCGGCTTCAAGGTCGTGCTCGCCGGACCCTGCGAGCAGATGATCGGCTCGCCCGCCGACAGCCCGCTTCGCGACGCCGAGATCGTCAGGTTGGGTGCGGCTGACGTTCCCGCCATGATGGCGCTGACCGAGTTGACCAAGCCCGGTCCCTTCGCGCGACGCACGCACGAGCTCGGCACGTTCCTCGGCATCCGCACCGGCGGCGAATTGGTCGCGATGGCCGGCGAGCGCATGAAGCCGGGCAATTTCGTCGAGATGACGGCCGTCTGCGTCCACCCTGATCATCGGGGGCGAGGCTACGCGCAGGCACTGCTCGCGGCGGTCGCGCGCCAGATCGAGGCACGCGGCGAAATTCCGTTCCTGCACGTGTTTTCGAGCAACTCGTCAGCCATCGCGCTGTACCAGCGGCAGGGGATGCGGATTCGGCGCCGCCTGCACGTCACTGCGTTCATGAAGCAGGACTGAGCTGCGCCGTTCGGACGGGCTTCATATCCGGCGAATTCACGCTATATCGATCCCAACCATCATTGGGGGAAGCACATGGACGCCAGAACACCTGATTTTTCCGCCACACGGACGGCAATGCAGCGTTACGTCGATCAGGAGATCATTCCTGGCGCATCCTGGACGGTGCTGCGCGGGCGCGAGGTCGTCGATCAGCAATGCGTCGGTTTCGCCGATCGCGAGGCGAGTACCGCGCTGCGGCCCGATCACATTTTTCGGGCGTTTTCCAATACCAAGATCTTCGTCACCTGCGCGGTCATGCTGCTGGTCGAGGAAGGCCGCATCGGGCTTGATGATGTCGTCGAGAAATTCTTGCCGCAACTCGGCAATCGCAAGGTGCTGAAGCCGGGCGCTTCGAGCCTTGCCGACGTCGAGCCAGCCAAGAGCCCGATCACGGTCCGCCAGCTTCTCACCCATGCGGCCGGCCTCAGCTACGGCATCTTCGATCCCGGCTCGGTGCTGTTCAAAGGCTATAACGAGGCGATCATCCTCAATCCGCTCACGCCGCTGACCGGCATGATCGACCAGCTCGCCGATCTGCCGCTGTCCTATCATCCCGGCTCGTCCTGGGAATATTCGGTTGCGACCGACGTGCTCGGGCGTGTCGTGGAGGTCGTCTCCGGCAAGCCGCTCGACGCCGTCTTCAAGGCGCGCATCTTCGAGCCGCTCGGCATGACCGACACCGGCTTCCACGTGCCGGACGGGCAGCAGGGCAGGTTGGTCGCGCTGTACAATGGTGCCGACGTGCTGGACCCGATGAAGCCCGGCCTCACCCGGGCCGACAATTTGCCTTATCCGCAGGCCTATCGACGGCAATTCCCGCGGCTGTCGGGCGGCGGCGGGCTGGTCTCGACCTTGCCCGACATGCTCGCTTTGGTACGGGCGCTGCTACCCGGCCCGGGTGCGCTGCTGAAGCCGGAGACGCTGCGGCAGATGATGACGAACCAGTTGCCCGCAGGCCAGACCATCCGCTTCGCCAATCTCGGCCCGATCCCCGGCAAGGGCTTTGGCCTCGGCGGCGCCGTCACCTTCGCGCCGATGCCGTTCGATCCCCCGAATTCCACCGGCGAATTCCAGTGGGGCGGCCTTGCCGGCACCCATTGGTGGATCTGCCCGCAGGCCAATACCGCCGGCGTACTGATGACGCAGCGCTACATGGGTTTCTGGAATCCATTCTTCTTCGAATTCAAGCGTCTGGCCTATCAGTCCGTCGGACGCTGAGCGCGAAAAACATTGCACGGTGCCGCGAATCCTTTTGGGTCGTCGCGCCCTCTCTTGATGGTCGGGGCATTTTGCTTCGGCTCATCTCGGAGGATGTGATGGCATTTTACAGGAAGAACATCGGCGGCCTTCATCAGGCGGTGCGGATTGCCTTAGGCGTCGCGGTGGCGGTCGCCGCATTCGCGTATTTCAGCGGCGCTGCGGCGTGGCTGGTTGCGCTCGGCGGCGCCGGCTTCGCGCTGACCGGCCTAGTCGGCTATTGTCCGATCTGCGCGATGGCCGGCATCGGAAGGGGAGGGGTGTCGTGAGAGCCGCCGTGATCTCGCCAAACCTGTTCGAGGCCGCGCGCCTCGGCGATCCCCAGGCGATCGCGTCTCTGCTTGAGACGGCGCAGCCGAACATCCGTCGCTATGCCCGCGCCACCTGCCGCAACTCGGCGGATGCCGAGGATGCGACGCAGGAGGCGCTCTGGATCCTGTTTCGCCATGTCGGCACGATCCGTTCGTGGCTCGCGTTTTCGGCCTGGCTGTTCAGCGTGGTCCGCCGCGAATGCCTGCGGCTCGCCCGCAAGGCGGGGCTCGCGCCGGCGATTGACGACGGAGAGGCGGAGGCGCTGCTGCTGTCGCGCCCAGAAGCCGATTTGCGGCTCGACGTCGCGGCAGCCTTCGAGGCGCTGCCGCCGCACTACCGCGATGTCGCGCTGATGCGCGACGTCAAGGAAATGACCATCGACGAAATCGCCGTCGCACTCGATACGACAAGGCAAACCGTGAAGGCACGCCTGCATCGCGCCCGCGCCCTGATGCGCGAATATCTGACGAGGTGAGCCATGACCTGTTATCAAAGCCCTGACGATCTGAAATCGATCCCGGACTTCGTGGCGCTCGCGCCGGTCGAGGCCAGCGCGTTCCTTGCGTTCAACCACGCGGTCGAGCGCAAGGACGGATTGATCCCGCCAAAATATCGCGAGCTGATCTCCCTCGCGGTCGCACTCACCACGCAATGCGCCTATTGCCTCGACGTGCACACGGCGCAGGCGGCGAAGGCCGGTGCAACGCGCGAGGAAGTCGCGGAGGCCGCATTGATTGCGGCGGCTGTTCGCGCCGGCGGCACGCTCGGCCATGCACTGTTGGCGCAGCGCCTGTTCGAGCGACATCGGAGCGAGGGCACGGGATGAACGAGCGCGGGTCGGCGGCTGGATCGTACGCGTGAACAACTATCTCGGCCTCGACGGATTTCGCTTCGGCTGGGTCGCTGCCTGGATCGACGCGAGCGGCGATCATGGCTTCGATTATTCACCCGGCCTGACGCGCTTGCTCGCGATGCCGCACGCGCGTGCGATGATCGATATGCCGATCGGATTGAAGCCGAGCGGCTATCGCATCTGCGATTTGCGCGCACGCGAGCTGGTCGGTCCCGCCGTGTTTCTCGGCGCGCGCCGAGACCTCTGGACATTCGCCGACATGGCGGCAGCCAATCGCCACTATTGGGAGCGCGAAGGCAAGGGCAGGGGCGTATCGGCACAGCTCTGGAATATCAGAGACAAGATCAGGGACGTCGACGAGATCATGACGCCGGCGCGGCAGGCGACAATCGGCGAAGCGCATCCGGAATTGATCTTCTGGAATCTCGCAGGGTGTGTCCGGCTTGCGAAGAAGACATCCGCGGAAGGCCGTGAGCAGCGCATCGCGCTCCTCGCGCAACGCGGCTTCACGCGCCTGCCGAAATGGTTGACCCAACGTCACGGCACCGGCATCGGCCGCGACGATCTTATCGACGCCTGTGCTTGCACCGTCGCGGCACGCGACAGCACGCAACGTGTCGGCGGGGAGGAGGACCCGCACGGGCTGCGGATGGAGATCAACTATTGAGGTGGGCAGCCGGCTCATGAACCGGGAAAAAGCGGCAATTTATTTGAAGCCTGCAGGAACTGTCGATGGTCCGCCCGCGTTCCCTGTGCGAACCGGTGTGAGAGAAGCTCGTGCGATGAATGATACCAGTCAGTTCGCGACCGCGATGCTCGCGCTTGTTTTCACCGGAGCGCTGCACGTTACCGGGCAGCGCTTCATCGAGCAGCGCGTACAGCGCGATATGACTTACGCCACCAGCCATTTGCTACGGCCATTGTGACCTGATCCCGGTGCGGGAAATCGATCTGAGCACTCGACCTTGCGTCGTTCGTCCGCTCGCCTAGATTAGGCGGCGTCTCATGAACGAAGCCGGGGTCCCGATGTCCGATCTGTCCGCCTTTCCCATCACCAAGCGCTGGCCAGCCAAGCACCCGGAGTTGCTCCAGCTTTATTCGCTGCCGACGCCGAACGGCGTCAAGGTCTCGATCATGCTGGAAGAGATCGGGCTTCCTTACGAAGTCCACCTCGTCGATTTCGGCAAAGACGATCAGAAGACGGCGGAATTCCTCTCGCTTAATCCGAACGGCAAGATCCCGGCGATCCTCGATCCGAACGGTCCCGGCGGTAGGCCGCTGCCGCTGTTCGAGTCCGGGGCGATCCTGCAGTACCTCGCGGAGAAGACCGGCAAGCTGCTGCCGCAGGATGCGGCGCGCCGTTACCAGACGCTCGCGTGGCTGCATTTCCAGATGGGCGGCATCGGGCCGATGTTCGGCCAGGTCGGCTTTTTCCACAAATTCGCCGGCAAGGATTTCGAGGACAAGCGGCCGCTCGAGCGCTACGTGGGCGAGGCCAAGCGCCTGCTCGGCGTGATGGAGACGCATCTTACCGGCCGGCAATGGTTCATGGATGACGACTACACCATCGCCGACATCTCCATGCTCGGCTGGGTGCGCAACCTCATCGGATTCTACGGCGCCGGCGATCTCGTAGAATTCGGCCAATTCAAGTCGGTGGGCGCCTGGCTCGAACGCGGCCTTGCGCGTCCTTCCGTCCAGAGCGGGCTGAACATTCCGAAGCGGCCTTAAGGCTAGAACAGCCGTCCGCCGTTCGGCACGGGCTTGCTCGGCTGCACCAGCACGACCTTGCCCTCGGCATCGGGGAAACCGAGCGTCAGTACCTCCGAGACGACCGGACCGATCTGGCGCGGCGGGAAATTGACGACGGCCGCGACCTGTTGGCCGACCAGCGTCTCAAGCGGATGGTTTTCGGTGATCTGCGCCGAGCTCTTGCGCACGCCAATCGCGGGACCGAAGTCGATCCACAGACGCCAGGCCGGCTTGCGCGCCTCCGGGAACGGTTTTGCATCGACGATGGTGCCGACGCGAATATCGACCGCGAGGAAGCTGTTGAAGTCGATGGTCGGCGACGCGTTAGCGGCTGGATCGTGGGTGACGTGCATGGAGTGTCCGTTCGGAGAGCTGGCGTCGTTCGCAATATTGTCGCGCGAACCGGAGTTGCGTACAACGCTTGGGGATCACGATACGACGCATGCGCGAGGAACGTCTTGCCCAACATCATCTACGGCATCAAGAACTGCGACACCATGAAGAAGGCGCGCGCCTGGCTCGACACCCATGGCGTGACTTACACGTTTCACGACTACAAGACGGAGGGGGTGGAGAAGGACAAGCTCAAGCAGTGGAGCGACAAGGTCGGCTGGGAGACGCTGCTCAATCGCGCCGGGACGACCTTCAGGAAGCTTCCCGATGCCGACAAGGAAGGCTTGAGCGAGAAGAAGGCGCTGGCGTTGATGCTAGCGCAACCATCGATGATCAAGCGGCCGGTGCTGGAAATTGGCGGCAAGGTGCTGGTCGGCTTCAAGCCGGAGATCTACGCCAAGGATTTCGGCGCCAAATCGCGCTGACGGCTAGTTCAGCGCGATGATCGCGGTGGTGACACCGGAGCCCGACTGGTCCGCGAACTCGACCAGTTCGGCGGGCGCGATGCGGCCGGGAGCGCGATGGAACAGGTCGCGGTCGATCACCGCGCGCGATCTCGGGCGCGGCAGCGCGTCATTTCCGCGCATCAGGTTCTTGATCTCGAAGCCGCCGTCCTCGCAGAAGGTCTTGAGCGATGCGATGATGTGACAGATATTGCCGTCGACCTGGAACGGCAGCAGCAAGCGCTCATAGGCGACGATCCGCCCGTAAATGTCGTCGACGTCGGCAACGCTGTAGACGGGAAGGCCGCGCGCCACGCATTCATAATAGACCGGCATCACAAAGGGCACGAGTCGCGGCCCGATATAGTCGTCGAGCAGAACGCCCTTACCCGTGTGTCCATAGGCGCGCGAGATGCGCGTACCTTCGCTCTGGATGGTCAGACGCGGTTTCGGCGCCGAAATATCGACCGTATAATAGATGAGATCGGAGAGCTCTTCCTCGAGCCGCTCGGGCTGGTACTCCCAGATCGCCGGGGCCATCTGCTCGCGCGCATAAAGCCGCAGCCACGTGTTCAGGAGATCACGCTGCCTGATCGACTTCACCACAGAAGGAGCGGCGCTTGCAAAATCCACGATAATATTCCCGACGTATAAAACCCGCGCATGATCCTGGTTGCGGGAAAATTTTCTATGAAGGCTGGCGCATGGACCGAAAGACCGTTAACGACGGCTTGATAACCGGCGCCTTGCGACCGGGAGGCTGGGCAGGCGACATCAAAACACGTCCGACTAAGGGAGCATAAGTCTCCCGGCCGGAGGCCTGACCTGCTCAGCTTTCCGCCTTGCCTTAACCCCCGTCACCTCCGGCATATTCCGCGCCCGGAGGCGGCGTTCCGGAGAGGCTCCAAGGCCTCCGGAAAAAGGCCTCCGGAAACCGAAGCAACAAGGACAGCCACGCGTGTTGCGCGGGCAGGGGGAAAACTGTTTGGCCGATGAGTTCATTCTCGAAACGGAAGGCTTGACCAAGGAGTTCGCGGGCTTCTTCGCCGTCCGCGACGTTGCGCTCAAAGTTCGCCGTGGGAGCATTCACGCGTTGATCGGCCCCAACGGCGCCGGCAAGACGACGTGCTTCAATCTTTTGACCAAGTTCCTCAAGCCGTCTGCCGGAAAAATCCTATACAAGGGGCAGGACATCACCACGATGGCGCCCGCCGACGTGGCTCGCCTGGGGCTGGTTCGTTCGTTCCAGATCTCGGCGGTATTTCCGCATCTCACCGCGCTGGAAAATGTCCGCGTCGCGCTTCAGCGCCAGCACGGCAGCTCCTTCGATTTCTGGCGCTCCAAGTCCGTGCTCAACCAATTCAACGATCGCGCGCGCGAATTGTTGAACGATGTCGGCCTCAGCGAGTTCGCCAATACGCCCGCGGTCGAGATGCCCTACGGGCGCAAGCGCGCACTGGAGATCGCAACCACGCTTGCACTCGACCCCGAGATGATGCTGCTGGACGAGCCGATGGCCGGCATGGGCCACGAGGACATCGACAAGATCGCCGCGCTGATCAAGCGCATCTCCGCGAAATATACCATCCTGATGGTCGAGCATAATCTGAGCGTCGTAGCCAACCTCTCCGACATCATCACCGTGCTGACGCGCGGGCAGGTGCTCGCGCAAGGCCATTACAGCGAACTCACCAAGGACGAACGCGTCAAGGAAGCCTATCTGGGAGCCGGTCATGGTTGAGACTGCAACCGCGCAAGCTCCCGCAAAGACCGCGAGCGGCGGCAACATCCTTCAGGTCCGCAACCTGGAAGCCTGGTACGGCGAGTCCCACATCCTGCACGGGATCAATTTCGACGTGAATGCAGGCGAGGTCGTCACGCTGCTCGGGCGTAACGGCGCCGGCAAGACCACCACGCTGAAGTCGATCATGGGCATCATCGGCAAGCGTACCGGCTCGGTGAAGTTCAACAACCAGGACATCATCCGCACGACCTCGGACAAGATCGCGCGCATGGGCATCGCGTTCTGTCCGGAAGAGCGGGGGATATTCTCCAGCCTCGACGTGCGGGAGAACCTGATGCTGCCGCCGGTGGTGCGCCCAGGGGGATTGCCGCTCGAGCAGATCTTCGATCTGTTTCCGAACCTGAAGGAACGGCTCAACAGCCAGGGAACCAAACTCTCCGGCGGCGAGCAGCAGATGCTCGCGATCGCGCGCATCCTGCGCACCGGCGCGAACTTCCTAATGCTGGACGAGCCGACCGAGGGTCTCGCGCCCGTCATCATCCAGCAGATCGGCCACACCATTGCGCGGCTCAAGAAGGAGGGTTTTACGATCCTCCTGGTCGAGCAGAACTTCCGCTTCGCATCCACCGTCGCCGACCGCTATTACGTGGTCGAGCACGGCAAGATCATTGACGGATTTTCCAATGCGGAGCTTGCCGCCAACATGGACAAGCTCCACACCTATCTCGGCGTTTAAAGCATGATCCGGAAAAGTGTGTAGCGGTTTTCCGAAAGATCATGCTCAACAAAAGAACTGCGAACGAGAAAATTCAAAAGGAAAGTTGCATGAAGACCATGTCGATTGCGTCATTGCTGCTGACCACGGCGCTCACCTTCGCCGTAACAGGCGTCGCGTCCGCGCAGGACAAGACCGTCAAGATCGGCGCGCTGTCCGATCAGTCCGGACTCTACGCCGACCTCGGCGGACCGGGCTCGACGCTCGCCGCGCAGATGGCCATTGAAGATTCCGGCCTGGCTGCGAAGGGCTGGAAGATCGACCTCATCTCGGGCGATCACCAGAACAAGCCCGACATCGGCACCGCGATCGCGCGGCAATGGTTCGACGTCGACAAAGTCGACATCATCGTCGACGTGCCGAATTCCGGCGTGGCGCTGGCCGTCAACAACGTCGTCAAGGAGAAGAACGGCGTCTACATCAACTCGGGTGCGGCGACCTCCGACCTCACCAACGCGCAGTGCTCGCCCAATACCGTGCACTGGACCTACGACACTTACATGCTGGCGCATACCACCGGCCAGGCGCTGGTGAAGGCCGGTGGCGACACCTGGTTCTTCCTGACCGCGGACTACGCTTTCGGCGCGGCGCTGGAGCGCGACACCACTGCGGTCATCACCGCCAATGGCGGCAAGGTGGTCGGCAGCGTCAAGCATCCGCTGAACACGCCGGACTTCTCGTCCTTCCTGCTCCAGGCGCAGGCCTCCAAGGCCAAGATCATCGGCCTTGCCAATGCCGGCGGCGACACCACCAACACGATCAAGCAGGCGGCCGAGTTCGGCATCGTCAAGGGCGGCCAGAAGCTCGCGGCGCTGTTGCTGTTCCTCACCGACGTCAAGGCGATCGGGCTCGAGACCGCGCAGGGCCTCAACTTCACCGAGACCTTCTACTGGGACATGAACGACAAGACCCGGGCGTTCTCCAAGCGCTTCGCCGAGAAGATGAAGAGCAACGCGCCGCCCACCATGGTGCAGGCTGGCGTCTATGCAGGCGTGCGTCACTATTTCAAGGCGCTGGAAGCGCTCGGCGGCAACCCGCATGACGGCGCCAAGGTCGTCGAGAAGATGAAGTCGATGCCGACGGAAGACGATCTGTTCGGCAAGGGCGAGATCCAGCCCAACGGCCGCACCATCCACAATGCCTATCTGTTCGAGGTGAAGAAGCCCTCCGAGTCCAAGGGACCGTGGGACTTCTACAAGCTGGTCGGCACGGTGCCGGGCGACCAGGCCTTCACGCCGCTGTCCGAGAGCAAGTGCGCGCTCTTGAAGAAGTAAGATAACCGCCCGCAGGCCATCAGGCCTGCGGGCGACTTTCAGGGAACGCCGAAGGGACCGGGTGCGGGATCGATGCAGGCTCTTTACGCTCAGCTACTGGTGGGACTGATCAACGGCTCGTTCTACGCGCTGCTCAGTCTCGGGCTTGCCGTGATCTTCGGCATGCTCAACATCATCAATTTCGCCCATGGTGCGGTCTACATGATGGGCGCGTTCGCTGCCTATTTCCTGCTGAACCTCGGCGGCATCAACTACTGGTGGGCGTTGCTGCTTGCGCCGATCATCGTCGGCATCTTCGGCATGATCCTGGAGCGGACCATGCTGCAATGGCTGACCGGGCTGGATCATCTCTACGGTCTGCTTCTGACCTTCGGCATTGCGCTGATTGTGCAGGGCGTGTTCCAGAACTACTTCGGCTCCTCCGGCCTGCCTTACGCCATTCCGGACCAGCTCAAGGGCGGCATGAATCTCGGATTCATGTTCCTGCCCGTCTATCGCGGCTGGGTCGTCATCTTCTCGCTGGTGGTCTGCATCGCGACCTGGTTCCTGATCGAGGAAGACACGGCTCGGCGCTTATTTGCGTGCAGCCACCGAAAACCCGACGCTGGTGCGCGCCTTCGGCGTCAACGTGCCGCGCATGATCACGCTGACCTACGGCCTCGGTGTCGGCCTTGCCGCGCTCGCCGGCGTGCTGTCGGCGCCGATCAACCAGGTGCGGCCGCTGATGGGAGCCGACCTCATCATCGTCGTGTTCGCGGTGGTCGTGATCGGCGGCATGGGATCGATCATGGGCTCCATCATCACCGGCTTCGCGCTCGGTGTGATCGAGGGCATGACCAAGTATTTCTACCCCGAGGCCTCCAACACCGTCGTGTTCGTGCTGATGGTGCTGGTGCTCTTGGTGAAGCCAACGGGATTGACGGGAAGGGCGGCCTGATATGACAGCCTTGACGGACGACACACTGCCGGCCCCCCCGCGCGCGATCCGCGACGAGATGATCGTGTTCGTGGTGATGGCGCTGCTGCTGGCTGCGGTGCCATTCAGCGGCATCTATCCGTTCTTCGTGATGCAGGCGCTGTGCTTCGCGCTGCTGGCCTGTGCATTCAATCTCCTGATCGGCTATGGCGGCTTGCTCTCGTTCGGCCACGCGATGTTCATGGGCACCGCCGGCTATTGCAGCGCGCACGCGCTGAAAGTGTGGGCGTTGCCGCCGGAACTCGGCATCCTCGTCGGCATTGCCGCGGCGTTCGGGCTCTCGCTCATCACCGGCTTCATCTCGATCCGCCGCCAGGGCATCTATTTCTCGATGATCACGCTGGCGCTGTCGCAGCTGCTGTACTTCATCTACCTCCAGGCGCCGTTCACCCATGGTGAGGACGGCATCCAGGGCATCCCGCAGGGCCGCATGTTCGGCGTGTTCGATTTGACCAAGCCGACCGTGCTCTACTACGTGGTGCTGGTCGGCTTCCTCGCCGGCTTCCTGCTGATCTACCGCATCATCAATTCGCCGTTCGGCGAAGTCCTGAAGGCGATCCGTGAGAACGAGCCGCGCGCGATCTCGCTCGGTTACCGGACCGATCAGTACAAGTTCCTGGCTTTCGTCCTGTCGGGCACGCTCGCCGGCTTTGCGGGATCGCTGAAGGTGTTCGTGGCGCAGAACGCTTCGCTCACCGACGTGCACTGGTCGATGTCCGGCGAGGTGGTGCTGATGACGCTGGTCGGCGGGCTCGGGACCATCTTCGGGCCCGTGGTCGGTGCCTTCGCGATCATCGCCATGCAGCAATATCTGGCGAGCTTCGGCCAGTGGGTGACGGTGATCCAGGGCTCGATCTTCGTGATCTGTGTGCTCACCTTCCGCCGTGGCGTCATCGGCGAAATCGCGCATTACCTCCGGCGTTCGCTGTAAGTTATTGATGTATCAGAAAAATCGGTGGCGCGCGAAAGCGGTGGATGATCCGACTCCACAGGTGTGAGGTGGCACGCGCGTGGATCGAAAATGGTCTATGACAGTTTCATGACGGCCCGCTTGGGCTAGGCCATTATCCAAATCCAACCGGTTGTCTCTCCCCCATGATGCGATTGTTTCGCGCTTTCCTGCCCAAGGAAGAACGGTTCTTCGACCTGTTCGACCGCCACGCCCAGACCGTGATTCAGGGCTCGATCGCGCTCCAGGGCATGCTCAACGGGGGCGAGGAGACGCCGGTCTATTGCCAGCGCGTCAACCAGTTCGAGAACGACGCCGACAACATCACCCGCGAGGTGCTGACGGCGGTGCGCCGCACCTTCATCACCCCGTTCGACCGCGGCGACATCAAGAACCTGATCACCTCGATGGACGACGCCATCGACCAGATGCAGCAGACCGCCAAGGCCGTGATGCTGTTCGAGGTTCGCATCTTCGAGCCGCCGATGCGGGAGATCGGCGTGCTCTTGGTGGAATGCGCCAATCTGGTCGGTCGCGCGTTGCCGCTGATGCAGGCGATCGGTCAGAACGTGGCCATGCTGACTGCGATCACGGAAGAATTGACCAAGCTCGAGGGGCGCGTCGACGACCTCCAGGATATCGGGCTGAAGGAACTCTTCCTCAAGCATCGCGACGGCAACGCGATGGATTTCATCGTCGGCGCGGAGATCTACGACCATCTCGAGAAAGTCGCCGACCGCTTCGACGACGTCGCCAACGAGATCAACAGCATCGTCATCGAGCAAGTTTAGGGCAGGGGCCGCGCCGTGGATGTTGCGTTGGGTCTTCCCGTCCTGGTCGGACTGATCGCCGTCGCGCTGCTGTTCGACTTCCTGAACGGCCTGCACGACGCCGCCAATTCGATCGCGACCATCGTCTCGACCCGCGTGCTGCGGCCGCAATTCGCGGTGTTCTGGGCCGCGTTCTTCAATTTCGTCGCCTTCATGGTGTTCGGGCTGCACGTCGCCCAGACCATCGGCACCGGCATCATCGATCCCGCGATCGTGGATGCCCAGGTGATCTTCGCGGCGCTGGTCGGCGCCATCGTCTGGAACCTCGTAACATGGGCGCTCGGCATCCCATCGTCTTCGTCCCACGCATTGATCGGCGGTCTATTTGGTGCCGGCGTGGCCAAAGCCGGCCTTTCGGCGGCGGTCTGGAGCGGATTGTCCAAGACGGTGATCGCGATCGTGCTGTCTCCGCTCGTCGGCTTCCTGCTCGCGATGGTACTGGTTGCGATCGTCTCCTGGGCCTCGGTGCGCTCCACGCCCTTTGCCGTCGATCGCGCCTTCCGCATCCTGCAGTTCGCCTCTGCTTCGCTCTATTCGCTCGGCCATGGTGGCAATGACGCGCAGAAGACCATGGGCATCATCGCCGTGCTGCTCTATTCGCAGGGCCAACTTGGCGGCGAATTCTTCGTGCCCTTCTGGGTGGTGCTCTCCTGCCAGGCGGCCATGGCAATGGGCACGCTGATGGGTGGTTGGCGCATTGTCCGCACGATGGGATTGCGGATTACAAAACTGACCCCGATGCAGGGCTTTTGCGCCGAGACCGGCGGTGCCGCGACCCTGTTCATGGCGACCTTTCTCGGTGTGTTCCCGTCTCGACCACCCACACCATCACCGGCGCGATCGTCGGCGTCGGCGCCGCCCGCCGCCTCTCGGCGGTGCGCTGGAATGTCGCCAGCTCGATCGTCTATGCCTGGGTCATCACGATGCCGGCCTCGGCCATCGTCGCCGCGCTGACCTGGTGGGCAGTACAGATATTCATCAGGTAACGAACTTCAGCCCGACAATCCCGGCGACGATCAGCCCGATGCTGGCGAGGCGGAACGCGGTGGCCGGCTCGCCGAACAGGATGATGCCGAGCGTCGCGGTGCCGACCGCGCCGATGCCGGTCCAGACTGCATAAGCGGTTCCAATCGGCAGCGATTTGAGGGCAAGCCCGAGCAGGATGATGCTGCCGCCCATGGCCCCGAGCGTGAGGACAGACGGGACGAGCTTCGTAAATCCCTCGGTGTATTTGAGGCCGATCGCCCAGGCGATCTCCAGGAGACCGGCGACGAACAGGATGCTCCAGGCCATGGCGACCCTCCCTTCGAGGCAGGGTCGTCCCCGCGACTGGCGTGCTGATGGGCGGGAAGGCCGTCCTTCCCAAGCCTTGATCCAAGCCCGATATGGGGCTGGCCGGAAGGCTCTGCAATCACCAAATGAGGCTTGATAAGGCTCATTTTCCCTGCCAAACGCTGCCGCAATGTCCGACATCGCCACCACAGCCGAATCGCCGGCCCGTTCCTCGCTTGCCGCTGAAGTGTCGCGGCGGCGGACCTTTGCGATCATTTCGCATCCGGACGCCGGCAAGACCACGCTGACCGAAAAGCTGCTGCTGTTCGGCGGCGCCATCAATCTGGCCGGCCAGGTCAAGGCCAAGGGCGAGCGGCGCAACACGCGTTCGGACTGGATGAAGATCGAGCGCGAGCGCGGCATCTCGGTCGTGACCTCGGTCATGACCTTCGAGTTCGAGGGCCTCGTGTTCAATCTGCTGGACACGCCGGGCCACGAGGACTTTTCGGAAGACACCTATCGCACGCTCACGGCTGTCGATTCCGCCGTCATGGTGATCGACGCGGCCAAGGGCATCGAGGCGCGGACCCGAAAGCTGTTCGAGGTGTGTCGTCTTCGGGACATCCCGATCATCACCTTCATCAACAAGATGGACCGCGAGAGCCGCGATGTCTTCGATCTGCTCGACGAGATCGAGAAGACGCTGGCGCTCGACACCACGCCGATGACCTGGCCGGTCGGCCGCGGCCGCGAGTTCCTCGGTACCTACGACGTCGTCAATGGCGGCGTGCGCTTGCTCGAAGGCGGCGGCGCCAAGACCGGTGCGGCGCAGCAGATCGAGATCGCCGAGCTCGCCAAGCTCAATGCCAATCTCGATGTGTCAGCGGTCAAGGACGAGCTCGAGCTCGTCACCGCGGCGTCAAAACCGTTCGAGCTCGAAGCGTTTCGCGAGGGCCATCTGACGCCGGTCTATTTCGGCAGTGCGCTGCGCAATTTCGGTGTCGGCGACCTGCTGCAAGGCCTCGGCAAGTTCGCGCCCGAGCCGCGCGCGCAGGAGAGCGACCAACGCAGGGTCGAAGCCACCGATCCGCGCATGAGCGCCTTCGTGTTCAAGATCCAGGCCAACATGGATCCGAATCACCGCGACCGCATCGCCTTTGCGCGTCTGTGCTCCGGCAAGCTCAGCCGCGGCATGAAGGCGAAGCTCGTGCGCACCGGCAAGAGCATGCCGCTGTCGAGCCCGCAATTCTTCTTCGCGCAGGACCGTTCGGTTGCGGACGAGGCTTATGCCGGCGACGTCGTCGGCATTCCCAATCATGGCACGCTGCGCATCGGCGACACGCTGACCGACGGTGAGGATTTCAACTTCGTCGGCGTGCCGAGCTTTGCGCCGGAAATCGTCCGCCGCGTGCGTCTTACGGATGCGATGAAGGCGAAGAAGCTGAAGGAAGCGCTTCAGCAGATGTCGGAAGAGGGCGTGGTGCAGGTGTTCCGCCCGCGCGACGGCGCACCCGCGTTAGTTGGCGTCGTCGGTGCGCTCCAGCTCGACGTGCTGAAGGCGCGGCTGGATGCGGAATATTCGCTGCCGGTCGAGTTCGAGGTGAGCGAGTTCCAGCTTGCGCGCTGGGTCTCCTCGGATGACCGCAAGAAGCTCGACACCTTCATCGCCGCCAACACATCCAGCATCGCCGACGATGTCGATGGCGATCCCGTGTATCTGGCGAGGAACGAGTTCTACCTCGGCTACACCCGGGAACGGGCCGAAGGCATTGAGTTCACCAACGTCAAGGACGTCAAGAAGAAGGGCTAGGGTGCGCGCAAACGGGTCGCGCGCGAGCACGTGAATGCGCGGGACTTGACGTGTGCACTGACGATGCCACCTTTCTCCATGTGGCACTGGGAGCTCGCATGATGTGGCGCGGCATCCTTGTTTTCCTCCTGCTGGCGATCTCGACGATCGCCGCGGACGCGCGGCCCCGGCAGATCAACCCCATACCGTTTTCGCATGAGCCATGCAGCGTGCTCGACGGCAGGCCCTGCACGCCGTCCTATTGCAGCCCGCTCGAGCCTGGTCCCTGTATTCCCGAGATCGATTATCCCTACGGACAGAACCTCCAACTCACGATCCAAAGCGTACCGGCGGAGGCCGATCGCGCCAAATACCAAAAGCCCGATCACGATCTCGACACGATCGGCGATCTCTTCGCCGAGCTGCGCACCTGCTGGTCGCCGCCATCGGACAATACGCGGGCGGGCATGCAGATGGCGGTGCGTTTCAGCTTCAACAAGGCGGGTGGACTGATCGGTCCGCCGCGCCTGACCTTTGCGACCTCGGGCGTTCCCGCCGAGACTAGAACCACCTACCTCAATGCGATCAAATCATCGTTGAACGCCTGTCTGCCGCTGAAATTCACGGGCGGTCTTGGCGGTGCCCTCGCCGGGCGGCCGATCGCGATCCGGTATGTCGACAATCGCGAGATCGGCAAGTAGCGCATCAGTTGCGACCCGCCGCCAATCGATGATACGCCATGGGCTGGGGCACTGGTTGAGGGGAGAATCTCGTGGGTCTGGTGGTCATGATCCTGGGGCTTGCGCTGTTTTTTGCGGCCCATGTTTTCACGACGAAACGCGAGGCGCGCGCGCAGGCGATCGCGAGACTGGGCGAGGGGACCTACAAGATCCTTTACTCGCTTGTCTCGCTCGCGGGGCTCGCGCTGATCATCTGGGGCTTCGCCCACTACCGTGCGACCGGCTGGATCGACGTCTGGTATCCGCCGAAGGCACTGAAGCACATCACGCTCGCGCTGATGTTGCCCGCGGTCATCCTGGTGGTTGCGTCATATCTGCGCGGCCGCATCTATGCGACGCTGAAGCATCCGATGCTGGCCGGCATCAAGCTGTGGGCGGCGGCGCATCTGTTGGCCAATGGCGATCTCGGCTCCATCATCCTGTTCGGCTCCTTCCTGGGCTGGGCGGTGTACGATCGCATTACGCTGAAGCGTCGCACCGATGGCGGCGGCCCGCCGATTCCCAGTGGGCGGCGTCACCAATGATCTGATCGCGGTCGCGGTCGGAATCGTCGCTTATCTGGCGCTGGCTTTTGCGTTCCATCCGGTCGTGATCGGTGTTCCCGTGATCGGCACCTAGCCGATCAGCACAAGACAGGACCGGCATGCCCATGCGCGGAAGGTAACAAGAGCAACAAGCCAAGGGCGTTCCGATGGACTGGTCGCAATCTCAGATCCCGCCGATGCGGTTCGAGGCGCGCTTCGGCGAACGGGTAGTGCCGGCATTTTGCGATCGGCCGTCGAGCCTGTGGGCGATGATTGCGGACGCCTGCGCCCGCAATGCCGACGGTGAAGCGCTGATCTCAGGCAATGTCCGGCTGAGCTGGGGGCAGGCCGCGGAGCAGGCCGCGCGGATCGCGGCGGGCTTTCGCAAGCTCGGATTGCAGCGCGGCGATCGTGTCGCGATCCTGCTCGGCAACCGCGTCGAATTTCCGCTGTTGCTGTTCGCTGCCGCTCATGAGGGGCTGGTCACGGTGCTGCTCGGCACGCGGCAGCAGAAGCCGGAAATCGCCTATGTGCTCGCCGACTGCGGCGCCAAGATACTGATCCACGAGGCGGCACTAGCGGAGCGGCTGCCGGATGCGCGGGATGTGCCTGATGTGATCCACCGCATCGCCGTCGACAATGATCCGGCTCTGTCGCATTTCGCGGTGCTCGTCGACAACGCACCGGCCCCGGCGCCGGTCGAGACCAGCGAGGAGGACACCGCGATGATCCTCTACACCTCGGGCACGACAGGCAAGCCGAAGGGCGCGATGCTGGCCCATTGCAACGTTGTCCATTCCTCGATGATCTTTGTGTCCTGCCTGCAATTGACGCAGGCGGACCGTTCAATCGCGGCGGTGCCGCTCGGCCACGTCACCGGCGTCGTCGCCAACATCACGACGATGATCTGCTGCGGCGGCGCGCTGATCATCATGCCGGAATTCAAAGCCGCCGAATACCTCAAGCTCGCCGCGCGCGAGCGCGTCACCTACACGGTGATGGTGCCGGCGATGTACAATCTCTGCCTGCTCCAGCCCGATTTCGAAAGCTATGATCTCTCAAGCTGGCGCATCGGTGGTTTTGGCGGCGCACCGATGCCGGTTGCCACCATCGAGAAGCTCAAGGCGATAATTCCCGGGCTCGAGCTGACGAACTGCTACGGCGCGACCGAGACGACATCGCCGTCCACGATCATGCCTGGCGAGTTGACGGCAAGCCATATCGACAGCGTCGGCCTGCCGTGTCCGGGTGCGCGTATCCTGGCAATGGGGGCGGACGGGCATGAGCTGCCGCATGGCGAAATCGGCGAGCTCTGGATCCAGAGTGCCTCGGTCATCAAGGGCTATTGGAACAATCCGAAGGCCACGGCCGAAAGTTTTACCAGCGGGTTCTGGCATTCCGGCGATCTCGGCTCGGTCGACAACGAGGGATTTGTCCGGGTGTTCGACCGGCAGAAGGACATGATCAACCGTGGCGGCCTCAAGATCTATTCGGCCGAGGTCGAATCCGTGCTGGCCAGCCATCCCGCCGTGGTCGAAAGCGCGATCGTTGCCAAGACATGCCCGGTGCTGGGCGAACGCGTTCACGCGGTGGTGGTGACGCGCGCGCTGGTGGACAGCGAGGCCTTGCGCGCCTGGTGCGCGGAACGGCTGTCCGACTACAAGGTCCCCGAAACCATGGTGATCACCGCCGAGCCGTTGCCGCGCAATGCCAACGGCAAGGTGCTGAAGCGGCAGTTGCGGGAACTCGTGGGAACCTGAGGCCGGGCAGGTGGGTTTCTCTCGGGTTGTCCCGGGTGGTTAACGCCTTGATCGGGCTCGCTTTGCCTTGCCACCGCCATATCGTTAGGCTACCTCGCCGCCACGTGGGGACCGGGATTCCTGACGCGAACGCTTTGGCGCGCGCACCCGGACGGGCATGGGATTATCATAAGTGTCTGAATTATTTGACGAAGTCGACGAGGAAGTACGTCGCGAACAGCTCAAGAAGCTGTGGGATAAATATTCGATCTTCTTCATCGCCCTGATGGTGCTGATCGTTGCCGCCGTAGGTGGCTGGCGCGGTTACCAATATCTGGAGGCCCAGAAGGCCGCCGAGGCCGGTGCCGCTTTCGAGAAGGCCGCTGAGCTGTCCGAGCAGGACAAGCACGCGGAGGCCGAAGCGGCCTTCACCGAACTCGCCGCCAAGGCTCCGTCGGGCTATCGCACATTGGCGCGGCTGCGTGCGGCAGCCGAGACGGCGGCCCGCGATCCCAAGGCGGCCGCCAAGCTGTATGACGACATTGCCGCCGACCGCAGCGTGGGCGGTGAGTGGCAGGATCTGGCGAAGCTCCGCGCGGCCGGCCTCCTGCTCGACAGCGCCGGCTATGCCGACATGCAGCAGCGGCTGGAAGCCTCCGCCGCGCCCAAATCGACCTTCCGTCACAGTGCCCGCGAGATGCTGGCGCTGTCGGCCTGGCGCAACAACGACATGACTGCGGCCCGCAAATGGCTCGATGCGATCGCCGAGGACGGCGAAACGCCGCCCGGCCTGCGCTCACGCGCCGAGGCCCTTCAGGCCCTGCTGCCTCCCGTCGCCAAAAGCTGACGGCCCGAGAGCTGACACGAGATACCGATATGCGCCGCACGCCACGCTTGATCGCAGCCGCCGTCCTGATCGCCTTCACGGGCGTCCTGGGCGGTTGCTCCAGCTTCGATCCGAGCGACATGCTCGACTTCCTCGATACCAAGAAGAAGCTGCCGGGCGACCGCAAGCCGGTGTTCCCGGAAGGTGTGCCGGGCCTCGAGCAGGGCGTGCCGAAAGACATGTACAAGGGCGCCCAGCAACAGCCCGATCCGAACGCGCCTGCCGTTGCGGCCTTGCCTGTGGAGCCTCAGCCCGAGCCGGCCAAGCCGGCGAAGGGAGCCAAGGCGAAAAAGACCAGGCAGCCGGCCGCCGCAGCAGTCGCGCCGGCTGAGGCGCCCGCCGGCGAAGTCGATGGCGAGGCCCAGCCGGAGGCGGCGCCCGCGGCCGCTCCGCCGCCCAGGCAGAAGATCGTGCGCAAGCGCACCACCGCTCCGCCGCCCGATCAACCCGTCCAGCAGGCGCAACCGACCCAGACCACCCAGCAGCAATCGCAGGGCGCCTTCCCGGCGCCGATGCCGAGCGGCAGCTTCTCGCGCTAATTGCTTCATTTCATTGACAGGCGCAGCCCCGGCAGCGCACGAATGACCGATGTCCTATACAATTGCCATTATCGGCCGACCCAATGTCGGCAAGTCGACGCTGTTCAACCGCCTGGTCGGGCAGAAGCTCGCGCTCGTCGATGACCTGCCGGGCGTCACCCGCGACCGCCGCGAGGGGGAGGCCAGGCTCGGCGACCTCGAGTTCACCATCATCGATACCGCAGGGCTCGACGAGGGCGCCAAGGGCTCGCTGACCGCGCGCATGCAGGAGCAGACGGAGGCAGCGATCGCACAGGCCGACGCGCTGTTCTTCGTGATCGATGCCCGTATCGGCCTCACGCCCAACGATCGCGCCTTCGCCGATTTCGCCCGCAAGGCCAACAAGCCGGTGCTGCTCGTCGCCAACAAGAGCGAGGGCAAGCATGGCGACGTCGGCGCGATGGAGTCCTTCGCGCTCGGCCTCGGCGATCCGATCCAGGTCTCGGCCGAGCACGGCGAGGGCATGGGTGAGCTCTACGACGCTCTGCGCCCGCTGATGCCGGAGCCGGTGGAGGACGATGAGCTCGAAGACGACGAGCCGCTGACCGAGGAAGAGGCCGCCACGCGTCCGATCCGGGTCGCCATCGTCGGCCGGCCCAACGCCGGCAAGTCGACGATGATCAATCATCTGCTCGGCGAGGAGCGCCTGCTGACGAGCGCGGAGGCCGGCACCACGCGCGATTCCATCGCGGTCGAGATCAACTGGAAGGGCCGCGATTTTCGCGTGTTCGACACCGCGGGTCTGCGCCGGCGCTCGCGCATCGAGGAGAAGCTCGAAAAGCTCTCGGTCGCCGACGCACTGCGCGCGGTGCGCTTTGCCGAAGTCGTCGTGATGATGATGGATGCGCAGAACCGCTTCGAGGAGCAGGATCTTCGCATCGCCGACCTGATCGAGCGCGAGGGCCGCGCCGTCGTGCTCGCCGTCAACAAATGGGACCTGATGGAGAGC
Organism: Bradyrhizobium sp. LB13.1; assembly: GCF_054056815.1. Lineage (NCBI taxonomy): Bacteria > Pseudomonadati > Pseudomonadota > Alphaproteobacteria > Hyphomicrobiales > Nitrobacteraceae > Bradyrhizobium > Bradyrhizobium sp. LB13.1. Next base: position 3,791,608 of record NZ_JBSRYQ010000001.1, read on the forward strand.
AAGGGCGGCGGCGCGATCTCCGGCCTGCGCCGGGATGCCGACCATTTGCTGCCGCAGGTCAGGGGCGTGCCGATCGTCGCCGTCTCCGGTCTGATGGGCGAGGGCATTGACCGCCTGATGCAAGCGATCCAGGACGCCTACGCGCTCTGGAACAAACGCGTGTCGACATCATCGCTGAACCGCTGGTTCGAAGAGGCAGTCCAGGCGAATCCGCCGCCCGCCGTATCCGGCCGCAGGCTGAAGCTGAATTACATCACGCAGACCAAGGCCCGCCCGCCGAGCTTCGTGCTGTTCTGCTCGCGCGCGGACGCGGTGCCTCAGTCGTATATGCGCTACCTCACCAATTCGATGCGTGAGGCCTTCGAGTTGCCGGGCACGCCGGTGCGCATCACCTTGCGCGAAAAGGCCAATCCCTTCGCCCACAAGCGCAAGCGGCCGTCGTGAGCAACGATGCCGGCGAGGCGATGGCGCAGAGCGCTGCGCCGGTCCGGCGCGGTGCGGTCGCCTTCATCTTCGTCACCATCCTGCTCGATATGCTCGCGCTCGGCGTGATCATGCCGATCCTGCCAAAGCTGATCGAGAGCTTCGTCGACAACGACACGGCGCACGCGGCCCGCATCTTCGGCCTGTTCGGCACTGCCTGGGCGCTGATGCAGTTCGTGTTCTCGCCGGTGCTCGGCGCGCTGTCGGATCGCTTCGGGCGGCGGCCGGTGGTGCTGCTGTCGAATTTCGGGCTCGCGGCCGACTATGTGCTGATGGCGCTGGCGCCGTCGCTGGTCTGGCTGTTCGTCGGTCGCGTCATTTCCGGCATCACCTCGGCCAGTATCTCGACCGCCTTTGCCTATATTGCCGACATCACGCCGCCGGAGCGGCGCGCGGCGGTCTTCGGCAGGATTGGCGCTGCCTTCGGCGCCGGTTTCGTGCTGGGCCCGGCGCTGGGCGGTCTGCTCGGCGACATCGATCCGCGCCTGCCGTTCTGGGCCTCGGCAGCCCTGAGCCTTGCCAATGCACTCTATGGGCTGTTCGTGCTGCCGGAATCGCTGGCGCCGGAGAAGCGCTCGCCGTTCCACTGGACGAGCGCCAATCTGGTCGGCGCGCTGCGCCTGCTGCGTTCCAACGCGGTGCTCGCTGCGTTGTCCGTCGTTAACTTCATCGCGCAGGTCGCGCATGTCGTGCTGCCCTCGACCTTTGTGCTCTATGCCACCTACCGCTACGGCTGGGATTCGAAAACCGTGGGACTGACGCTGGCGATGGTCGGCGTCTGCGCCATGGTGGTGCAGGGGCTTGCGATCGGGCCGATCGTGCGCGTGCTCGGCGAGCGGAACGCGTTGATGATGGGCCTGTGCTGTGGCGCGGTCGGCTTCGTGATCTTCGGCGCGGCGCCGACCGGGCCGCTGTTCTGGCTCGGTATTCCCGTGATGTCGCTGTGGGGAATTTCGGGTGCCGCCATGCAGTCGCTGATGACGCGGCTCGTCGCGCCCCATCAGCAGGGCCAGTTGCAGGGTGCGACTGCAAGCGTGCAGAGCGTGTCGCAGCTCGTTGGCCCGTTCCTGTTTACGCTGACGTTTTCATATTTCATCGGCGCCAGCGCGCCGTGGCAGCTGCCCGGCGCGCCGTTCCTGCTCGCGGCGGCGCTGATGGTGGTGTGCGTGGCGATCGCGGTGCGGGCGCTGGCAGCGACGAAGACGGTCTCGTAGGGTGGGCAAAAGCGCTCTTGTGCCGTTCCCACCATCCTTCCTCGATCTCGAAAGAAACGGTGGGCACGCTCCGCTTTGCCCACCCTACGGCAGCTTTTCCGGAGCCAATAACGTAAATGCCCGGGACATCCAGCGCGAAGACGCGCTTCGCGCTTTTGCCCGGGCATGGCGTCGTTGAGAATTTGCGTGACCGCTACGCGGTTACTTCTTCACCAGCGGGCACTCGCTGTCCTTGAGCGGCTTGGCCGCGTCTTCCGCCGAGATCGTGGCGATCTGCTTATAATAGTCCCACGGCCCCTTCGACTCCTCGGGCTTCTTCACCTCGAACAGATAGGCGGGGATGAGGCGGCGGCCGTCGGCGCGCAGCGGGCCCTTGCCGAACAGCGGGTCGTCGGTCGGAAGCTCCTTCATCTTGGCGACAACCTTGGCGCCGTCATGCGGATTGCCGCCGAGCGCGTCCATTGCCTTGAGATAGTGCAGCACCATCGCGTAGTTGCCGGCCTGAGTCATCGACGGCATCGCGTTCTTGCTGGACAGTGCGGCGAAGCGCTTCGACCAGGCACGGGTCTGGTCGTTCATGTCCCAGTAAAAGGACTCTGTGAAGGTTAGGCCCTGCGCAGTCTTGAGTCCCAGCGAATGCACGTCGTTGATGAACAGCAGCAGTGCCGCGAGCTTCTGACCGCCGGCGACGATGCCGAATTCGGCCGCTTGCTTGATCGCGTTCGTGGTGTCGCCGCCGGCGTTGGCGAGGCCCACCACCTTGGCTTTGGACGATTGCGCCTGCAGCAGGAATGACGAGAAGTCCGAGCTGTTGATCGGATGCTTGACGCTGCCGAGCACCTTGCCGCCATTCGCGGTCACGACAGCCGTGGTGTCGCGTTCCAGCGCGTGACCAAAGGCATAATCGGCGGTAAGAAAGAACCAGGTGTCGCCGCCTGCCTTGGTCAGCGCCTTGCCGGTGCCGTTGGCGAGCATGTAGGTGTCGTAAGTATAGGAGATCGTGTTCGGCGTGCAGGCCTTGCCGGTCAGGTCGGCTGAAGCGGCGCCGGAATTCAGCAGCACTGCGTTCTTTTCCTTGACGAGGTTGCTGACCGCCAGCGCCACGCCGGAGTTCGGTGTATCGGCGATCGCATCGACCTTCTCGTTGTCGATCCACTGCCGGGCGATATTGACGCCGACGTCGGGCTTGTTCTGGTGATCGCCGCTCAGCACGTCGATCTTCCAGCCCTTCTTGAGCAGCCCGGAATCCTCGACCGCCATCTTGATCGCGACCACAGAGTTCGGGCCGCCGATGTCGGCATAGAGACTCGACATGTCGTTCAACACGCCGATCTTTACTGTCTTGTCCTGCGCGTAAGCGGACGTTGCAAAACCGAAGGCGGCACAGGCCAGAAGCGCCGCAGACCGGCGCGTTAACGTCATCGTCATAAAAGGTTTCCTCCATTGTCGAACATGCGGACAGCCCTCTTGAATGGGAGCCTTGTTCCGGCTGATGGCTCTACCGTGTCCCACGGCCGGCGGCAATGCGCCTAAAGCCGGATGGCGCTGCGTCGTAGCGTCATCCGTCGGTTAACTTTTGGAGCAAAATGCGTCGAGACGCTATTTCAGCGCGTCCGACGTCAGCTTGAATTTCTGGATGCGCTTTCCGGTGTCGACCTCGGCGGTATAGACGTTACCCTTGGCGTCGACTGCCATGGCATGCACCCAGTGGAATTGTCCGGCATTGCGGCCGTTGTGCCCAAAGCTGCCGACCACGCTGCCGTCCTCGCGCCTGATGACCCTGATCTCGTTGTTTTCGCCGTCGGCGCTGAGCAGCCAGGTCTGCTTCGGATCGGGCCAGATCGCGATGTCCCACACGGCGCCGTTGCCGAGCGTGTTCTTTTCGAAGAAGAACTCCTTTACGAAGGTGCCGTCCTTCTTGAAGACCTGGATGCGGTTGTTGATGCGGTCGCAGACGTAGACGAGCCCGTCATTGGCGAGCTTCACGCAATGGACGGGGTTGCCGAACTGCTGGGACACTGGCGCCTTGGGATCATACGCCGCCTGCTTGGTGTCATCGGGCTTGTTGCCGTAGGCGCCCCAGTGCCGCTTGTAGGCGAGGGTGGTTGCGTCGAACACGATGACGCGGCGGTTGCCATAGCCATCGGCGACGTAGATTTCGTTCGTAGCCTTGTCGATCGCGGTCTCGGCGGGCTTGCCGAGCTGCGTCGTGTCGTTGCTGCCGAGGCTCGGCGCGATCTTGCCGATCTGGGCGACGAACTTGCCGTCGAGCGTGAACTTCAGGATCGCGTTGTCATTGTCGGCATTGCCGCCGACCCAGACGAAGCCGCGCTCGTCGACCTCGATGCCATGCTCGCGGCCGACCCATTCATAGCCTTCACCGGCACCGCCCCATGATCGTAGCAGGTTGCCGTCGGTGTCGAATTCGAGCACCGGCGGTGCTGAAACGCAGCATTTGGAACGCGGCGGGTTGAGGCTCGCGCCTTTCTCGTCATCGGTGAGCGAGCGCGGGCGATGGATGACCCAGATGTGGCCCTGCCAGTCGACGGTGATGCCGCCGACCTGGCCGAGGATCCAGTTGTTCGGCAGCGGCTTTGGCCAGGAGGCATCGACCGCGAAGGTCGGAACATCGCCTGCTGTGGCTACGCCCGGAAGCGCGAATGCGATGGCCGCGATCAGGATGGCAAAGGCGTGTGAGACATTTGCGAGCGCACGCGTAACGCCTGCGCGATCATGCCGTGGCGCCATGGCGACCTCCCTTTATTGGCTTGCGGCTTGCTGCCGCTTGAGTGCGGGCAGTCAATCGCGGGGAGGCCGTCAAGTCAATCAGGCCGGCGAGCGGAAGCTCATCAGGCTGCGGGACTTATAATCGTAGAACTTGCCGGTCTCGGTCCAGTCCGGCGCGCACATCGGCACGATGAATTCGGCGACCTGCTCGGACGTTTCCAGCGTCGCCGGGTCTTCGCCCGGCATCAGCGTGGCACGCATGCGGGTGCGGACCGGGCCGGGATTGAACAGATTGATGCGCAGCTTCGTATTTGCGGTCTCCTGCGCCCAGGCGCGCGCCAGCGTTTCCAGCGCGGCCTTGGAGGCGGCGTAGGGGCTGACATAGGCGGTGGCCTTGTTGGCCGCGCCCGAGGTGATGAACACCGCGCGGCCGGCGTCGGATTGCTTGAGCAGCGGCTCCATGCAGCGGATCAGCTGGAAGTTTGCGGAGACGTTGACGGCCATCACGTCGTTGAAAGCCTTCAGCTCGATATGACCGACCGGCGAGGACGGGCCGAGCACGCCGGCATTGCCGACGAGGATGTCGAGCTTGCCGTAGCGTTCGTGCAGGCCGGCGCCGAGCCGCGCGATGCCGTCGGAATCGGTGAGGTTGAGCGGCACCAGCGTTGCGCTGCCGCCGTCCTGGCGGATCTCGTCGTCGAGCTCTTCCAGCCCGCCCTGCGTACGCGCCACAGCGACGATATGCGCGCCGGCCTTGGCCAACGCCTTGGCCGTGGCGAAGCCGATGCCGCGCGAGGCGCCGGTGACGAGAGCGATGCGGTTGGCGAGGGGATTTGTCATTGAAAGGTTCTATCCAGCGTCGTCCTGGCGAAAGCCAGGACCCATACGCCGTGACGTTTATCGGCTAGGGAAGATGATTGTCACACCTTCTTCGAACCAGAGAGGCCTGTCGTAATGGGTCCTGGCTTTCGCCAGGACGACGAGCCTAGCTCGCCTCCGCCAGCAGCGACAATTGCCGCGGCTGCTGCTCGGTCTGGGTCTGGTCGGTGAGGTGGGTCGGATACGCCCCGGTGAAGCAGTGATCCGAGAATTTTGGATTGGCGGGGTCGCGGCCGGGCTCGCCCATCGCGCGGTACATGCCGTCGATCGACAGGAAGGCGAGCGAGTCGGCGCCCATGATCTCGCGCATCTCCTCCAGCGAATGCGTCGCGGCGAGCAGGCCGCCGCGGTCCGGCAGGTCAATGCCGTAATAGTCGGGATAGAGGATCGGCGGCGAGGCGAGGCGGAAATGCACTTCCTTGGCGCCCGCGTCGCGCATCATGCGCACGATCTTCTTCGAGGTGGTGCCGCGCACCAGCGAGTCGTCGATCAGGATGATGCGCTTGCCTTCGATCGCGGCGCGGTTGGCCGAATGCTTCATGCGCACGCCGGATTCCCGGATCGCCTGCGTCGGCTGGATGAAGGTGCGGCCGACATAATGGTTGCGGATGATACCGAGCTCGAACGGCACGCCGGAATGCTGGCTGTAGCCGACCGCGGCGGGCACGCCGGAATCCGGCACCGGCACGACGACGTCGACCGGGACGTGGCTCTCGCGCGCGAGCTGCGCGCCAAAGGCCTTGCGCACCTCGTAGACCGAGCGGCCGTGAACGATGGAATCGGGACGGGAGAAGTAGATGTATTCGAAGATGCAGGGACGCGGCGCGATCGGCGGGAACGGCTTGTGAATGTCCTTCCCGTTCTCGTCGAACACGATGACCTCGCCGGGCTCGATGTCGCGGACGAAGCGCGCGCCGATGATGTCGAGTGCGCAGGTCTCCGAGGTCAGGATCGGGCAGCCGTCGAGGTCGCCGAGCACCAGCGGACGGATGCCGCGCGGATCGCGCGCGCCGACCAGCTTCTTGTTGGTCAGCGAGACCAGCGCATAGGCGCCCTCGATCTCGCGCAACGCGTCGACATAGCGCTCGATGAAGCGGCTGCGCCTGGAGCGCGCGACCAGATGCAGGATCACTTCGGTGTCGGTGGTCGACTGCATCATTGCGCCGCTCTTCACCAGCTCGCGGCGCAGTGTCAGGCCGTTGGTGAGGTTACCGTTGTGGGCGACCGCAAGGCCGCCGGCATTCAATTCAGCGAACAGGGGCTGCACGTTGCGCAGGATGGTCGCGCCGGTGGTGGAATAGCGGACATGGCCGACCGCCATGTTGCCGGGCAGGCGGTCGATCACCTCGCGGCGGGAAAAAGTGTCGCCGACGAGGCCGAGGCGGCGTTCGGAATGAAAGCGGCTGCCGTCATAGGAGACGATGCCGGCGGCTTCCTGACCGCGGTGCTGAAGGGCATGGAGGCCGAGCGCCGTGATGGCGGCGGCATCGGGGTGGCCATAGATGCCGAAGACGCCGCATTCCTCGCGCAGCGTATCCCCTTCCAGATCGTCCTGAAGCTCTAGCGCGGCCGGGCCGAGATCAAGTAGGGCGTCCTGGTCAGGATTTCGCATCTCGTCCGAGCCTCTCTTTAGGGCTTAATCAACGCGCCGCGGGTTTCTCGATCAGCTTTTTAAGGCCGTCACGAGCCGGTTTGCTGTATCCGTCGCCACTGCCCGAAGGCTGCTGCTCGGAATCAGTCTGCTCATCATCTGGTTTGTTTTTCTTGAATCTCTTCAAGATGGTGTTCTCGGGGTCGTCAGGCAAGAGGGCCATCAGCCAATCGCCGGTTCCCTGGAGCACAACGCGGGACTTGGCCCCCGTGACCCAGTCCGGGCGCTGCTTGTCCGGCACCAGCCAGGTGAAGAACAGGAAGGCGACCACGACGATCAAAAGCCCGCGAGCCAGCCCGAACAGGAAGCCGAGGGTGCGGTCCAGCGCGCCGATGCGCGAATCGAGGATCATGTCGGAGATCCGGACCGTGATCACGGAGACCACGACCAAGGTGCCAACGAACACGCCGGCGACCACGACCACGCTCGCGACGGTATCGTTGTTGAAATAGGTCTTGGCGGTCGGCAGCAGCTTCGAGAATGAATAAAGGGTGACGATCGCCGCCGTGCCCCACGCCGCGATCGACAGGATTTCGCGCATGAAACCGCGAACCATCGCGAGCAGGCCCGAGATCAGCATCACACCGAGCAGGATCAGGTCGAGGATGGTTACTGGCATCGGCTGGTCTGGTCCGCTCGTACTTCAAAGGTGCTCAGCGAATCGGTGTTTGCCGCCGCCCTAAGTGAGGGCCAGACGACGTTTCCGGCAAGGCCGCAACCACGCAATCCCATGCTGCTTTTGTGACGGCTGTATAGCGGCGGGGACGGGGGACGTCACCTCCGCCTAACCCTCTCCACGGCGGAATCTTGCCGGTGTGGCATTTTTCTCTGCCGGCGCGCTCGAGTCGCCCCGGCGGGAGCCGCGGGCGGCGATTTCGGCGACCAATGTCGTCAGGCTGTTGATCGCGTTCAGCGATAGTCCGGCATCGCCGCTGGCTTCGCCCCGGGCCGATTCGGGCAGCACGGCGCGCTGAAAGCCGAGTTTTGCCGCTTCCTTCAGCCGGGCCGGGGTCTGCGCCACCGGGCGGACCACGCCGGACAGCGAGATCTCGCCGAAATAGACCGCATCGGTGGGTAATTGCGCATTAACCAGAGAGGACACGAGCGCGGCCGCGGCGGCGAGATCGGCCGCCGGCTCGTGGATGCGCAGCCCGCCCGCAACGTTCAGATAGACGTCGTGGCCGGACAGCTTGACCCCGCAATGGGCCTCCAGCACCGCCAGCACCATCGACAGCCGGCTCGGATCCCAGCCGACCACGGCCCGGCGCGGGGTGCCGAGCGAGGTCGGGGCCACCAGCGCCTGCAATTCGACCAGGACGGGCCTGGTGCCCTCGATGCCCGCGAAGACTGCGGTGCCCGGCGTGCCGAGATCGCGCTCGGACAGGAACAGCTCCGAGGGGTTGGTGACCTCGCGCAGGCCGAGCCCGGTCATCTCGAACACGCCGATCTCGTCGGTCGGCCCGAAACGGTTCTTCACGGCGCGCAGGATGCGGAATTGCTGCGAGCCTTCGCCCTCGAACGACAGCACGGCATCGACCATGTGCTCGACCACGCGGGGGCCGGCAATCTGGCCATCCTTGGTGACATGGCCGACCAGAATGATAGCCGCGCCGGTCTTCTTGGCGAACCGAATCAGCGCCTGCGCCGAGGCGCGCACCTGGGTGACCGTGCCGGGCGCGGATTCCACCGTGTCGGTCCACATGGTCTGGATCGAATCGATCACGATGAGCCGCGGCACCGCACCTTCCGACAGCGTCGAGACGATGTCCTCGACCGATGTCTCGGCGGCGAGCTGCACCGGGGCGTCCGATAGCCCGAGCCGCTCCGCGCGCAGCCGCACCTGCGCGACCGCCTCTTCGCCCGAGATGTAGACGATGCGATGCCCGGCGCGTGCCATCAGGCTGGTTGCTTGTGTCAGCAGCGTCGACTTGCCGATGCCGGGATCGCCGCCGACCAGAAGCACCGAGCCGCGGACGAAACCGCCGCCGGTGACGCGGTCGAGCTCCGTCATGCCTGAGGACAGACGCGGGGCATCCTGGGTTTTTCCGGACAGGCTTTCGAGCGCGAACGTCCGGCCCTTGCGCTTGGAGCGGATCGACACCGGTACGCTGCCGGTCGCGTCCTCCTCGGCGAGCGTATTCCACTCGCCGCAGGACTCGCACTTGCCCTGCCAGCGGTTATAGGCCGCGCCGCAGTTCTGACAGACGAAGGAAAGCGTGTTCTTGGCCATGGGGACAGCGAGTCCAAGGGTTGCAGGTTTGCTGATAGCACGGAATGACGGGTCGAGAGAGCAGACCGGCCGAATCCCGAATATCGCAATTCAGCGCGCCTGATACACGCTTTGTTAGCTCTGTGTCGCCGCGCCAAAAGCTCAAGACCTGGCTCGGCGACATCACGACGGATCTTCGGACGGCGGGCGCGATGGCCAATGCCCTGATCGGTGCGGCGCGTGCCGATCGAGCGCGCCGAGCAGGCCAAGGCCATGCGCGAGATGTGCGTGACGCTCGGGCAGGGCTTTCTCTATCGCCGGCCGCAGCCGCTCGCGGCCGTGTTGCTATGGCTCGAGGAACAACTGGCCCAAGAGAGCGAGGATAACCCGTCGATCGCGCCCGAATTTGCCGCCTGGGCGCAGCGCGGCTACGGCTGCGCCGCATTCCACAGCATGGAAAGGCCGGCCCCGATCATGATCGCGTCCATCACCACGCGGAACATTTCGGGCTTCAGATGCAGCACGAAGCGCTTGGCGATGAAGGCACCGGCCATCAACGAAGATCCTGCCACCAGGCCTTTGACGAACACATCGTCGGTGAGCGCGCCGAAACGTTCGAAGGTCACGGACTTTGCGAAATAGAGGCCGAGCGAAGAAGCCGCCTCGGTAGCAAGGAAGGCGCCCCTGGACAAGCCGTAGAACAAAAACAGCGGGACGCTGAGCGGGCCGGTGGAGACGACGATGCCGGTGAGATAGCCGATGAGGGCCCCGCCGATGGCGAGATGCCAGAGATTGGCCTTGAGATCGTGCCGCGCCAGCCAGTGCCGCACCGGCACCATCGCGATCAGAAAGAGGCCGATGGCAAGATCGACGGTGTGCGGGGGCAGCGCCAGCAGCGTCCGCGCGCCGAGCACCGCGGCCGGAATGCCCGTGACCGAATAGGCCGCGCAGGCGCGCCAGTCCACTTCGCGCCACCAGGCCAAAATCCGCGAAAAATTCGCCATCACCGCGGCGACTGCCATGATCGGCACCGCTTCCTTCGGCCCATAGGCATAGACCAGCACCGGCATCAGCATGATCGACGACCCCGTGCCGACGATGCCTGAGATGGTGCCGGCGACGAGACCGACGGTGAGGACGAAGAGGAAGGCCAAGGGAACTGCTCCGGGAATCGGAGCAGTGTAGCCGCGGAACGATGTCAGGCGAGAGAGGGAATCGCGGCCCGCATCGGCATGCCGGCCTGCGCGCCGCGCGTGAGGCACTTTTGGGCTGCCGCGTCGCACCCGACCTGGAGGGCGGTTTGCAATGGTGCCTTCTCGCTCAACATGGCCGCGAACGCGCCGACAAAAGTGTCGCCGGCGCCGGTCGTGTCCACCGGCGTGATGCGCGGGGCAGGGGCGCGCAGGCGGGTGTCATCGGCCGTGACGGCCAGCGCGCCTTGCGCACCGGCGGTGACGATGCAGGTGAGGTCCCCGGTCCCGGCGAGGTCGGCGGCTGCCGATTCGTAATCGGATGGAGCGAAGCCTATGGCCGCGGCCGCGTCCATCGCCTCGTGCTCATTGACGAGGAGATAGTCGGTCACGGCGAGAAGCGCTGCAACCATATCGCGCGTCATCTGCTCCGGGACTGGCGCCAGGTTCCAAATGACGGTGCCGAATTCCGCTCTCGTCCTGCGTGCGGCCTCGATCGCCTGCGCAAAAGGCACCTCCATTTGGAGCACCAGCACCGTGTCGGGACCGAATAGCCCCGCAGGGAGGTCACCGGCGCTCGCGGTCATGTTGGCGCCGCTGGCCACCGTGATCGCATTCTCGCCGGCATGGTCGACCGTGATGAAGGCGCAGCCGGTCGGCTCATCCGATCTGACGACGAGATCGGCATCAACATTGTTTGCCCGGAGGTTCTCGATCGCGCGATCGCCGAATCCGTCCCGTCCGATGCGGCCGGCCATCCGGACCTGTCCCGGTCCTGCGATCCGCGCGGCGGCCACGGCCTGATTGGCGCCCTTGCCGCCGAAATGCGTCTGGTAGGACGGCGCGAGCACCGTTCGGCCCGGCCCGGGAATGACCGGTACCGAGGCGACCAGATCGATATTGAGCGATCCGAACACCAGGATCATGGCGGCGAGGTCCGTCAGCCTTGCTCGTCCATGACGCGCAGCTTTTCCACGCGGCGGCGGAAATCCTCGTCGGTGGAGAATTCGGCGGAGAGGTACGACGAGACGAGATCCACGGCGAGCCAGGCGCCGACAATCTGCGCGCCGATGCACATGACGTTGACGTCGTCATGCTCGACGCTCTGATGGGCGGAATGGACGTCGTGGCAGACCGCGGCGCGGATGCCCTTCATCTTGTTGGCCGCGATCGAGGCACCGACGCCGGTGCCGCACACCATGATGCCGCGTGTGGCTTCACCCGACGTGACCTTCTGGGCGACTGCGCGCGCGATGTCGGGAAAGTCCACCGGCTTGTCGTCATGGGAGCCGACGTCGAGAACGTCGTGGCCGAGGCTGCGGATGTGGTCGATAACGGTCTGCTTGAGCGGCCAGCCGGCGTGGTCTGATCCGATGACGAGACGCATGTGATGTCCTTCTTGATTTTGCATTGGTCGTGACAGCCGCAAGCGGCTGCCACGATTTTCCGTAGTTTCAGCTACGCATGTCGGGCGGCAGATCGACGCCGTGGAATTTCTTGTAGATCGCGTTGAGCTTGCCGTTCTTGACGTTCTCGGTGATCCAGGCGTTGAGCTTGTCCATCAGGCGCTGCTCGCCCTTCTTCAGGCCAATAGCGAGGTCGAAGGTAGCAAGCGGAATCTTGGACTCGAAGATGCGGGCCGGATTCTTGACGCCGATCTGGTTGATGATCGTCGCGGAGGTGCCGACGCAATCGACCTGGCCGGAGACCGCCGCCGTCACTTCCGTGGCGTCGTCGTCATAGCGGGCGATCTTCAGTTCCTTGTCCTTCATGTTCGACAAGGTGGTGTCCTGCGTGGTGCCGCGCGAGACGCCGATCGTCTTGTCCTTCAGGTCGGGCCAGTCCTTGACGTTGAGCGACTTGAGGCAGCCGACGTCGGATTGCAGCGTCGCGTAGCGCTTGGTGAAGTCGATGACCTTGGCGCGCTCGGGCGTCACCGAGAGCGTCGAAATGATGATGTCGGCCTTGCCGGTCAGGACGTTGGGGATGCGCGTTGCGCCGGTGGTCTGGATGAATTCGAGCTCGAATCCCCAGTCCTTCGCAAGCAGCTGCGCCACTTCGACGTCGGAGCCGGTCGGCTTCATGCTGGCATCCATCATGCCCGAGGGCGGAATGGCGACGTCCGTCGAGATGCGGATCTTCTTCGCCTGCATGATCTCGTCGAGCAAATCGGCAGCCGACGCCGGGCCGGCTGCGATCAACATGAGACAACACGCCGAAACGGCTGCGCCCAGAAATGTCCTCTTTGTCATCCTTGGTTCTCCTCTCCCTGTTACGATTTCAAGTTTCCTGTGCCGACGAATTGCGTCAGCTCCGGCGTCGTTGGCGACGTCAGGATCGAGGCGGGTCCGGTCTCATGAACCTTGCCGCGATGCATGAAGACGATCCGGTCGGCGATGCCCTTGGCAAAACCCATCTCGTGGGTGACCATCACCATGGTCATGCCGTCCGCCGCCAACTGTTCGATCACCTTCAGCACTTCGCCGGTGAGCTCGGGATCGAGCGCGGAGGTGACCTCGTCGAACAGCATGACTTTCGGCTGCATTGCGAGCGAGCGGGCGATCGCCGCGCGCTGCTGCTGGCCGCCCGAAAGCTGCTCGGGGTAGGCGTGCAGCTTCTCCTCGAGCCCGACCTGCGCAAGCACTTTTCGCGCCAGGTCTTTGGCCTCGCCTGTGGCAAGGCTCTTCACGGCGCAGGGGGCGAGCGTGATGTTCTGCTCGATCGTGAGATGGGGAAACAGATTGTAGCTCTGGAAGACGATGCCGACATCCTGACGCAGCGCGCGCAGATCGACGTCCGGACGGTCGACCCGGTGACCGCACACCACGATCTCGCCGCCGTCGACCTTCTCGAAGCGGTCGATGCAGCGAAGCGCCGTGCTCTTGCCGGAGCCGGAACGGCCAATCAACGCCAGCACCTCGCCGCGCTCGACGGAAAAGGAGACGCCATCGAGGACCCGGAGCGGGCCAAAGCTCTTCTGCACGTCGCGAAGCGACACGACCGGTTCGGAGGAGGTGGGTTTTTGTTGCATGTCAGGCTGGCGCGAGGTTGGACCTGCCACGCCCCATCCGCCGTTCCAGCCTCTGGCTGAACAGGGAGAGGGGATAGCACATGGCGAAGTAGGTGACGGCGATGATGGCGTAGATGGCAAACGGCTCGAACAGGGAGTTGTTGACGATCTGGCCCGAGCGCATCAGCTCGACGAATCCGACGACGGAGGCGAGCGAGGTGTTCTTGACGATCTGCACCATGAAGCCGACGGTGGGCGGCGTGGCGATGCGGATCGCCTGCGGCAGGATCACCTTCATCATGCGCTGGGTGCGGCTCAGCGCGAGGCCCTCGGCGGCCTCCCATTGCGGCTTCGGCACGGACTGGATGCAGCCGCGCCAGATCTCGCCGAGATAAGCGGCGACATAGAGCGTGAGCGAGGCGCCGGCGGCCGCGAGCGACGAGACCTTGAGGCCGATGGCGGCGAGGCCAAAATAGCCGAGGAACAGGATGACGAGCAGCGGTGTGCCCTGGATGAGCTGGACATAGACGGCACTGGCGATCCGCACCGATTTGAGCGGCGAGATTCGCGCCAGCGCGATCACGAAGCCGACGATGCCGCCGCCGATCAGCGCGATCAGCGAAAGACCAATGGTCCACAACGCGCCCTGACCGAGGAATATCAGATGGTTGATGCTGAGATGTCCACCCATGGTCATCTCACAACGGTGTGCCGAGCCGGCGACGGCGCGGAAACAGTACGAGGCCGAGGCCCCAGAAGCCCGCGCGCATCACCAGCGACAGGATGATGTAGAGGACCGCGACGATGATGTAGGTCTCGAACGCGCGGTAAGTGTCCGACTGGATGTAGTTGGCGACTGCGGTGAGTTCTTCCGCCGAGATCTGCGAGCAGACCGAGGAGGCCAGCATCAACAGCACGAACTGGCTGGTCAGCGCCGGATAGACCTTCTCGATCGCGGGCAGCAGGATGATATGCCAGTAGATCTGGAGGCGCGACAGCGCCAGCCCCTCGGCCGCCTCGATCTGTCCGCGCGGGATCGCCTCGAAACCGGCGCGCATGATCTCGGCGGTGTAGGCGCCGACATTGATCGTCAGCGCGGCCACCGCCACGGTGAAGGCGGAGAATTTCAGCCCGAGGCTGGCGAGGCCAAAATAGACCAGGAAGATCTGCACCAGCAGCGGCGTATTGCGGATGGCCTCGACATAGATCTTGCAGGCGGCTGCGATCAGCGCGCTGTGCGCGCCGCGCCCGACCGCCGTGAGCGTGCCAAGGACGGCGCCGCAGACCGTCGAAAAGGCCGCTAGCTCCAGCGTGAGGACGGCGCCGGCGAGGAAACTCGGCCAACGCTCCAGCACTGCGGGAAAGTCGAGTTGGAGGCTCATCGTGTAGGGTCAGCCGGTGGTCTGGTTGGTCATGCGGTCGTAGACGCGGAACAGCGCCTGGTTGCCGTTGTTGCCTTCGCCGTGGGCGCGCGCATCGACATATTGGCTGGTGACGAACGCGGTGCCGGGCAGCGGCACGCTCAGCGCCTGCGCCTGCTCCAGCACGAGGCGGAGGTCCTTGAGCTGCAGATCGATCCGAAAGCCGGCGGACACGTCGCCCGCGATCATCGCGGGGCCGAGCTTGTCGAGCATCCAGGATGCGGCGGAGCCACCGAGCAGCACGCGGCGCAGCAGATCGAGATCGAGGCCAGAAGCGCGACCGAGCGCCAGGGCCTCGCAAATGGCCTGGATGTTGATGCCGCAGATGAGCTGATTGCAGAGTTTTACGGTCTGGCCGGCGCCGGCCGCGCCGACATGCGTGATGGTCGTGCCCATCGCGCGGAAGAACGGCTCGGCTTTGGCAAATGCTTCGGCGTCGCCGCCGGCCATGATCGAGAGCGCGGCGTTCCTGGCGCCGAGCGGGCCGCCCGAGACCGGCGCATCGATGAAGCTGACGCCGGCCTTTTGCAGGTCTGCATGGATGCGGCGGACGGCGACCGGTGAGATCGTGCTCATGTCGACGATGAGCTTGCCTGATGGTGGCGACTTCAACAGCCCATGCTCGCCGTAAATGGTCGCCTCGACATGGGGCGTGTCGGGCAGCATGGTGATGACGACATCGGCGCCTTGCGCGGCCTCGGCCGGACTTTTGGCGCGAACCGCGCCTTCCTTGACGATGTCGGCGACAGCAGCCTCATTGAGGTCGAAGGCGCGCACCGCGTGCCCGGCCTTCAAGAGGTTGCGCACCATCTCCAGGCCCATCGTGCCGATGCCGATGAAGCCGACGCTGCCCTTGTCGTTCCGTCCCATGTTATCAGTCCGTTTCTTGTTTCGTCTGTCTGCGGTCAGCGCGAGGCGCTGGTCTTGTCCAAGTCGCCGACGACGGCGCGTCTGCGGAATTCGTCGCCAATGGCAAAATGCTTGCGCAGCGTTGCGTCCGCGCGCTCCGGATCGCGCGCGATCACAGCTTCAAAGATGCGGCGGTGGTCGTCGATCAGATAGGTCTTCATGGACGGGAAGGCCTGCACCAGTTCGCGGCGACTGCGATGCGAATGCGTCAACAGGCCGGCCATCGAGCCATGGAGGACGGTCAGGGTTTCCGAGCGTGAAGCCATCACGATCGTGCGGTGGAAATCGAAGTCGGCTTTACCGCCGCCATCCGCCTCGTCGATCGTTTCCTCGATTTTCGCAAGCGCGCGCTGGAGCCGCTCGTAATCGGCAATGTTTGCGCGCTCGCAGGCAAGCCGGATCGCCTGGCACTCGATCGCGACGCGCGCCTGCATGACGTCGTCGAGCATGTCCGCTTGCTGGGCGAGCGCGAAGGTGAAGAAGTCGTTCAGCACGGAGACGTCCGGCCGCGTCACCACGGTGCCGACGCGGTCGCGGATCTCGACGATGCCGAGCACGGTGAGGGCGCGCAGCGCCTCGCGCACGATTGGCCGGCTGACGCCGAGAAGGCTCGCGAGCTCACGCTCGGAGATCAGGCGATCGCCGGGCTTGAGCGAGCCCGCAAGCAGCCGTTCGCGCAAGAAGGCGAACACCTTCTCAAAGCCCTTTTCGCCTTCGGCCGCGCGCTTGAGTTCCATCCCCGTCTCTTTTGGTCTGATCTTGGTAAGACCAGTAGGATGACCAGAATGGTGCGTCAAGCGCCTTGGTTAACCTCCGGTGTCGCAGGCACCGCCAATCCGAGCCGTTCGCCGGCCCGATCCTTAGAATTTGAAGCGTATTGATCGGAGCGTTCGCTTAGAGAATTTGAGGTCCGCGATGCCCGACCATCATTCCTTCTCCGTGCTCGATCGCCACGCGGTGTTGAGCGGCTCTGATGACGGTTTCCCCTGGTACGCGGGCGCGATGCTTGCGGTCGAGGCGAGTGATGTGATGCGCTTGCGCTACGAAAAACCCAGCCAGGGCAACGAGGCCGCCGGGCGGGAGGCCGTGCTGATGGTGAGCGAGAAGATCGCAGCTGCCTTCGAGACGGCAGCTAGCCTGCTTGCCGGGGCGACGCCGGCAGTGATCGTCCAGCGCTATCGCAAGCATGTGGCCGCGAATGCCAAGCGGTTGTCCGCGAGCGAGGCCCCGTGATGGGGCCGCGCTGCTGACAGCATGTTGGCAGCAGGGGCCGGCTACGACCATCTTCTGACAAAACGGAGAGCGGGTCATGCCGATCGAGGCAAGCTGTCATTGCGGTGAGACGGTGTTCGAGGTGACGGAGGCGCCTTCGAGCGTGACCCGCTGCACCTGTTCGCTCTGCGCCAAGCGCGGCGCGTTGTGGGCCTATTACACGCCGGCGCAGTTTCGGCTGCTGTCGCCGCCGGAGAACGTCACGACCTATCTCTGGGGCAGCCGCACGGTCAGACATCATTTCTGCGCGAGCTGCGGCTGCGGCACCTATTCGGAGTCGCCGGACTGGTCGACTGGCAAGCCCGATTTCGACAATCCCAAGGTCGGCGTCAACGCGCGCCTGTTCGACGATTTCGATCTGGAGGCCGTGCCGGTGAACATGATCGACGGCAAGAATTTGTGGTGAATATGCGGTCTCAGGCATATCTGCTGCACGTCTGTCCACCATTCCTCACCAACGCAAGCGGCAGTGGTGGGCACGCTTCGCTTTGCCGCCCTACGAGTTCGTTCATTTATTTCAGCACGACCCACGCCGGCGCGTGATCGCTGGCGCCATCCTCGCCGCGAACCTTCTTGTCCACGCCCGCTTTAGCCAGGCGTGAGACGAGGGCGGGGCTGAGCAGGAGATGATCGAGCCGCAGGCCCGCATCGCGCGGCCAGCGGTTTCGCTTGTAATCCCAGAAGGTGTAGATGCGCTTCTCCGGATGCAGTTCACGGATCGCGTCGCACCAGCCTTGTGCCGCCAACGAGCCGAAGGCCGCGCGGCTCTTCGGCTGAACCAAGGCATCCTTGTCCCACGAGCGCGTCGGATAGATGTCGATCTCATCAGGCGCGACATTGTAGTCGCCCGCGAGCACCACGGGCAGGTCCTGCTTGATGAAAGTTTTGGCGTGGCGCTTGAGCCGCGCGAACCAGTCGAGCTTGTACTCGAATTTCGGTCCCGGCTGCGGATTGCCGTTCGGCAGGTAGATGCTGGTGACAATGACACCGCTTACGGCGGCCTCGATGTAGCGGGCTTCGAGATCGGCAGGCTTTCCCGGTAAGCGATCGCGGGTGAGAATGGGCTCGGCATTGCGAGCGAGGATGGCGACGCCATTCCAGGTTTTTTGTCCACACCACACTGCGCCATAACCGGCCTTTTCGATGGCGGCCGCCGGAAATTCGCCATCACTTGCCTTCAATTCTTGAAGTGCGACGACATCGGGTTTCGCCGTTCGCATCCATGCCAACAGATTGGGCAGGCGGCGATTGATGTTGTTGATGTTGAATGTCGCAATCTTCATGTAGAGCTGACCGCTTCTTACGTTCCGACACCGGAGATACAATGTCCAAGTTGAACTTTGCCGCCATCGCATTGCTCGTCGCATTCTCCGGAGCGAGTTCGGCACAATCCTCCGATCCGCGCGGCGCGTGCAAGGCGGACTACGATAAATTCTGCGCCGGCCTCGCACCGGGCGGCGGCATCGTCGCCTGCCTCAACGGCAAGCGCGATCAGCTCAGCGCGACCTGCAGGACGGCGCTGGACAGCAGGAAGAAGAAGTAAGCGGCCGATAGGTCAGCCCGGCAGCGGCGGCGGGTTCGCGGGCTGCTCGATCGGCGGCGGAGCGGACGGCTGCTGCTCGGCCGTCTCCGCAGGTGCCGGCTTTGCCAGCGGCTCCACCACATTGCCGCCCCTGTAGATTCGCGCGTAGCGGTGGCCGAGGCTGGTCAGCACCTCATAGCCGATCGTGCCGAAATGATGGGCGAGCTCGTCGACGGTGATGCCCTCGCCAAGCAGCGTCACCATGTGGCCGCGCCGCGCCGCGTTCGGCGGCAAGTCCGTGATGTCGATCGCGATCAGGTCCATCGAGACGCGGCCCGCGACGGGGCAGCGCTTGCCGGCGACGATGATCTCGGCGCCGCGCGTGCCGTCATTGGAGCTTGCGGCGCGGAAATAGCCGTCGGCATAACCGACCGCGATGATCGCCAGTTTCGTCGGCCGCCGTGCGGTCCAGGTGCCGCCATAGCCGACGCTTTCGCCGCGCTCGACGCTGCGGATCTGCACGATGCGGGCCTTGAGGTCGACCACCGGCTGCATCGGATTGTCGGCCTCCGGCGTCGGGTTGACGCCGTAGAGCGCGGCGCCCGGCCGCACCAGGTCGAACTGGAAAGGTGCGCCGAGGAAGACGCCGGAGGAATTGGCGAGCGCGGCCGGCACGCCGGAGAATTCGCTGGCGATGCCGCGGAAGGCCGCGAGTTGCTTGGCGTTCACTGGGTTGTTGAGCTGCTCGGCCGAGACCAGATGGCTCATCACCAGCGTGATGCCGTGGTCGCCGGCATTGATGCGGGGGATGATGGCGTGCGCTTCCGCAAGCGTCAGGCCAAGCCGGTTCATGCCGGTGTCGATATGAACGGCCGCGCCACCAGTCCAGCCGGTGCGGCGGCAGAACACGTCCCATTCGGCAAGCTCGTTGAGATCGCCGATCACGGGGCGGCAGTTGATTTGGGCGTAATGCTCGCCGGTGTTCTGGAAATAGCCGCCGAGCACGTAGATCGTAGGCTCCGGCACGGCTGCTCGCACCTTGCGCGCTTCCTCGATGGTGGCGACGAAGAAGGTCTTGCAGCCGGCCTTGTTCAGGGCACGCGCAACCTGCTCGGCACCGCAGCCATAGGCGTCGGCCTTGATCACCGCCGAGCATTCGGCCGGCACCGCGGTCTTCTCGAGCTTGCGCCAGTTGGCGATGATGGCGTCGAGGTCGACGGTGAGCACGCCGCCGAAGGCAGCGAGCGTGGCAGTTTGATTGGCCGCCGCGGAGAGAAGGCCAGACTGCGGGATCATTTTCGGGTCGGACGCCATTGTCATGACGCCGTTTTACGCAAGAGACCGCTACGGTTCAACCCAAGGAACCGACAAGGAACCGAACAAGGAGCCTAGTAGTCGCCGCCGCCGCGGTCCGGCACCTGACTGTCCGGCGCAAGGTCGCCAAATCGTGTGATCGAAGCTTCAAAGGCCAGATCGACGGTGCCGGTCGGGCCGTGGCGCTGCTTGCCGATGATGACTTCGGCCTTGCCATGCGCAAGATCCATGTCGAGGCGCCATTTTTCGTGCTCGGGTGTGCCCGGGCGCGGCTCCTTGTTTCCGAGGTAATATTCCTCGCGGTAGACGAACAGAACGACGTCGGCGTCCTGCTCGATCGAGCCGGATTCGCGCAGATCTGAGAGCTGCGGCCGCTTGTCGTCGCGCGACTCCACCTGGCGCGAGAGCTGCGAGAGCGCGATCACGGGCACGCTCAGTTCCTTGGCCAGGGCCTTCAGACTTGTCGTGATCTCGGTGATTTCCTGCACGCGGTTTTCGCTGCGCTTGCCCGAGCCTGACAAGAGCTGGATGTAGTCGATGACGATGAGGTCGAGGCCCTTCTGCCGTTTCAGCCGGCGGGCGCGCGCCATCAGCTGCGAGATCGAGAGGCCGCCGGTCTCGTCGACATAGAAGGGCAGCGATTGCAGCTCGATCGAAACCTCGCGGATATTCTCGAAATCGGCTTCCGAGATGCCGCCGCGGCGGATGTGGGAGGAGGGAATGCCGGTGCGCTCGGCGACGATACGCGTGGCGAGCTGGTCGGCCGACATTTCGCAGGAGAAGAAGCCGATGACGCCGCCATGGGCGGCCTTCGTGGTGCCGTCGGTCTGCAGTTCTGGAACATAGGCCCGGGCGACGTTATAGGCGATGTTGGTTGCAAGCGACGTCTTGCCCATGCCGGGGCGGCCGGCGACGATGATGAGGTCGGAGTGCTGCAAGCCGCCCATCTTGGTGTCGAGGTCGCGCAGGCCCGTCGAGATGCCGGACAGCTTTCCGTCGCGCTGGAACGCTTTCGCGGCGAGATCGACCGCGAGCGTTAGTGCCTGCGAGAATTTCTGGAAGCCGCCGTCGTAGCGGCCGGACTCGGCGAGCTCGTAGAGGCGGCGTTCGGCGTCCTCGATCTGCGCCCGCGGCGCGAAGTCGACCGGGGCGTCATAGGCGACATTGACCATGTCCTCGCCGATGCCGATCAGATCACGGCGCAATGCCAGGTCGTAGATGGTGCGCCCATAATCCTGCGCATTGATGATGGTGGTCGCTTCGGCGGCGAGCCGCGCCAGATATTGCCCGATGGTCATGCCGCCGACATCGGTGTCGGCTGGCAGGAAGGTCTTCAGCGTGACGGGCGTCGCGATCTTGCCCATCCGGATCAGGCTCGAGGCGGTCTCGAAGATGGTCTGGTGCAGCGGCTCGAAGTAATGCTTCGGCTCCAGGAAGTCGGAGACGCGGTAAAATGCGTCGTTGTTGACCAGGATCGCGCCCAGAAGGCTCTGTTCCGCTTCGATATTATGCGGCGCGCTCCGATAGGCGGGAGTTCCGGATTCCGGCGCGAGTTTGAGAACGTTCGAATCAGTCAGGGCCATGGTCGAGCGATAGCAATTTTCTGGGGCGGATGCGGGGCCGGGATAAAGCGCCGCCTCAGCGCAAAGCGGAAGCAAAAGCTCGCCGCTATCAACCGATCATTAAAATGGTGGATGATTGGCCGCCGCGGTACGCGCCGCGCTTGACGGATTTTCGCTGAACCAGGTCGCGGCGCAGGTAGCGACCGCGCCACGGAAAACTCCGGATGAAGTGAACCTAATGGGTTGGCGGGCAGACCTATCGAGACGCGCGCGAAATGACGCACGCTGGGAGCTTTCGGCTCGGTTCAGACCAGCAGGAGGTAGACCAGTGCAACCAGGGCCGCCCCGACTCCGGTAGCGATCAGGGCGTAATCGGTGCGGAGGTCGTCCTGCACGTCGAATGAGGTTTGGGTCTCTTTGCTCATGGCGACGGTCTAGGCCAGGGCCGACGGGACTTATGGTGAAGCAGATCACATCTCCCCGGATTCTTTCGGGGGTACGGCCGGAACAGGCGAGCGGGCGGGGGGTTGTCTCCCGCGATCCGCCACCAGGAACGAGGCAAGCGATGCGGCCAGGACGGCAGCCCCGGAATTGGCGAAGCGAAGCAGGCAGCCGGCTTTGGCTGTCGGGGCTGATCGCGGCCATGGAGCACGCTGAGCGGCCTGAAGTGCGTCGGGAACCGGTCGCCCCCGAAATCCTGAAGGCATTGCGGGTGCAGTTGGCCTTGACGGCCTCTTTCCGGTCCGCTCCGATTTCGACCCTGCGCCACTAGGACTTATTCACCAGCCATCTTCAGCCTCGGCTTGGCGCCGGCTTCGACGGCCAGCAGCCGGGCTTCTTCACGCGCGATGTAGTTGCGTGTCATCGGCACTATGCCCTGACGCCGGGTGAGTTGAATCTGGAAGTTCATCATATCCTGCTTGCGGAACGTCATCTCGCTGGCTGCCAGATAAAATTCCCACATTAGCGCGAAGCGCTCGTCGTACAGCTGTACGGATTCTTCGCTCCGCGCCATGAAGCGCTCGCGCCATGCCTTCAAGGTTTCGGCGTAATGCAGCCGCAGAATCTCGATGTCGCAGACCAGCAGGCCCGCCCGCTCGATCGCCGGCAGCACCTCCGAGAGAGCGGGGATGTAGCCGCCGGGAAAGATGTATTTGGCGATCCAGGGATTGGTGGAGTCCGGGCCCTGCGAACGGCCGATCGAGTGCAGCAGCATGACGCCGTCTTTGTCCAACAGCTCGGCGCAGCGCCGGAAGTAGGTGTCGTAGAAGGGGGCGCCGACATGCTCCAACATGCCGACTGAGACGATGCGGTCGAACGGGCCGGCGACGTCGCGATAGTCCTGAAGCAGGAATTTGGCCGATCCGGTCAGACCCTTTTCGGCTGCGCGCGCATTGGCGATCTGCAACTGCTCGGTCGACAACGTTATGCCGGTGACGTCAACACCTGCGATCCCGGCGAGATAGAGCCCAAGTCCGCCCCAGCCCGAGCCGATGTCGAGCACGCGCTGGCCGCCCTTGACGAGCAGCTTTGCGGCGATGTGTCGTTTCTTGGCGAGCTGCGCATCGTCGAGGGTGGTCTTCGGCGTCTCGAAATAGGCGCAGCTATATTGCTTGTCGGCGTCGAGGAAGAGCGAATAGAGCCTCGCATCGAGATCGTAGTGGTGTGCGACGTTGCTGCGGGAGCGCGGGCGCGGATTGAACTGCCTCAGGTGCCGCGCCAGGTAGCGAAGGTGCCACCAGGGTTTTGCCCAGTGCGGCAATAGGTCGGGTTGATCGAGCAGGATCGCGAGGGCATCAGCTATGGTGCCGTGCTCGACGACGAACTCGCCGTCCATATAGGCCTCGCCAAGCCCGAGCTCGGGATTGACGAGGATCTTCCGCTCTGCGTCCGCGGTGACGAAGCGGACTGCAACCGGTTCGCCTGAGCCATCGCCGACCGTGAACTTCGAACCCTTTGCCGCGGTCACCGTCATCGACCCGCGGCGGATGAATTGAGACAGGAATTGACGCAACAATCGGTCCATCGATACCCATCCTCTCGAGCGAACCCGAAGAGATGCGACTAAGCCGGCATTCACCCTACGCGCGGCAACCGCAGCGGTTCCTATGCGTTTGCATCTAAATCTAGGGGAAGTGTCCCGTCCCGGCTATTGCGCTGTGTTCACGGCCGATATTCAAAAAGCGCTTAATCACATTCTTGCGCGTGGAGCCTGCTTCCATTCGCGGCTCAATCGGATAAAAGGTGACCCGCCGCCGCGCCCCATGCCGGCTGCACCTCTCGGAATTCAATGGAGATGATGGGAATGTCGAGCCGAGCGCTCAGCCTCGCGACGGTATTGCTTTTGATCGGCTTCGGCGCGACCGATGCCGCTCTCGCGCAGGCGACGAACCTCGAGGCCGGTAAGGCCCCATCCCAGCTGTTCACGCAGACCTGCACTGCATGTCACAAGAGCCCGCGCGGCCTGTTGAAGTCCGTGGCGCCGGGTTCGCTGCCGGGCTTCCTGCGTCAGCATTACACGACCAGCTCCGACATGGCCGGCGTGCTTGCTTCCTACCTCGTCTCCAACGGCGCCACCGACACCCGCTATCAGGCCAAGGACGGCAAAGACAAGAAGGACGGCGTCAAGGACAAGGAAGCCAATACCAATCCCGCGCAGCCCCCTGAACATCGGGGCCGCCGCCAACGTTCGCAGGAGTCCGTCAGGCCGGAAGGCGAGGGTGCCGCGCCCGCGGCCGAGGGCGCGCGTCAGAAGCGCGCGGCGCGGCCGGCCGAGGAGGGCGCCAAGGAAGGCGTGAAGCCCGAGGGCCAGGCCGCCCCCGAAGGGCGCAAAGGTAAGCGTCGCGGCAAGCCCGGGATCGAGGAGGCGCCGAAGGTCGACGCCGCGTCGCCGGCGGCAGACGACAAGAAGAATGAGCCGAAGGTCGAATCCAAGCCCGAGACTGCGAAGGATGATTCCGGCGAGTCCAAATCTGAAAGCAGCAAGCCGGCCGAGAAGCCCGCCGAGGCCAAGCCCGAGAGCGCCAAGGTTGAGCCGCGCGGAAGCGATACTCCGGCGCTGCGGCCCGATCCGGTGCCGCAGGTGACACCCGCTGCACCGGCCGCCGCGAAGCCCGCCGAGCCAGCTGCGCCCAAGCCGGCGGAAGAGGCTGCTCCCAAGCCTGCCGCGAGCTCCGAACCGCCAGCGAAGTCGCAGGAGCCGGCGCCGCCCGCGACCGCCGCCGCCCCACCCGCGGCGCCAGCCGAATCGTCCGGTGCGCCGACGCCGCCGATTTCGAGATAAGCGACCCATTTTTTCCGATCGACTTGCGAAGGCCGCACGCATCCGCGGTCCTCGCATCGCGCCGCCAATGGCAGCTTCTTCCACGTCTTCGGCTCGAAGAAGGAGCTGGCCGGTGCACTGTTCCTCGATGTGCTCGGGTACTATCACGCCGCGATACTGGCCGCGCTCGATCCTGTGCCGGACGCCAGGCAGGGGATCGATCGCCTGATCCGGGCGCATCTTGATCGGGTCGTCATCAGCCGCCGCGAGGCGCGCTATCTTTTCGAGATCTCGCGCAGCGAATGGGGCGAGAGTGTTCGCGACGCCCAGCGCGCGCAGAATGCGCGCCTTGCCGAAGGCATCGAGTGCTGGCGCGCACCGCTGGTCACGCGCGGAGAGCTCTTGCCGATGACGCCGGTGATGTTCGTCAGCCCGCTTATCGGTCCGGCTCAGATTTTTTGCCGCGCCTTCCTGTCGGGACGCGACCGCGCCGATCCGCGCGCCGAGACCGATACGTTGATCGCCTGCGATGGCATCGAGAAGCATACGGCAACGGCGCTCGCCTCGATCGCGATGCTGAGCGAGGACGTCGTCGCGAAAACGAAAAACCCGGCCGCCTGAGGCGACCGGGTTTCGAAAGCCTGCGCGAACGCGAGGCTTACTTTTCGGTCTCTTCCGCAGCCGGCGCCGGCTCGGCCTCGTCCTGCTGGGCTTCCGGATCGAAGAACTCGCCGGCGGCGGCGATCGCTTCGGCGGCAGCATCCCGGTCTTCGTTGCGGGTCGAGATGTCTTCGCCGCGGTTGATGCGCTCGGCCTCGTCCTGGCTGCGCGCCACAGTGACACTGATCTCGACCTCGACCTCGGGGTGGACGGCAACTTTGATGGTGTGCTTGCCGATGGTCTTGATCGGCGCGTCGAGCTGAACCTGCGGGCGGGACAGCGAAACGCCGTCGGCTTCGAACGCCACGACGATGTCGCGCACGTTGACCGAGCCGAACAGTTGGCCGGCTTCCGAAGCCTGACGGATCACGATGATGTTCTTGCCCTGGATCTTCTCGGCGACCTTGGACGCCTCGCCCTTGGACTCAAGGTTGCGAGCCTCGAGGTCGGCCTTCATGCCGTCGTACTTGGCGCGGTTGTCGGCGGTGGCGCGCAGCGCCTTGCCGCGCTTGAGCAGGAAATTGCGGCCATAGCCGTCGCGAACCTTCACGACTTCGCCCATGTGACCGAGCTTGTTGACGCGTTCCAGCAAAATGACTTCCATATTCGTTCTCCTTCGAAGTGTTGAGTGGGTTGGATTTTCGGACTTGAACTTAAGGGACCGGCAGCGGCGGTGGCTGGCGCGTACGCAGGAAGCGTTCGCGGAGGCCGAACACGGCATCCGCAAGGCCGAGGATCACCATCGCGATGACGGGCCATCCGAACACGACGACGACGGCGTAGGTCGAGCCGAGCCAGAAAGTGCGGCTCTTCAGCGCCAGCGTCAGCGTATGCAGCACCGCAAAGCCGGTCAGCGCATATCCCATCATTAGCGCCGCCGTGGCGATCTGCGCCACGATCGCAAGCAGTCCGCCGGTGAAGCAGAAGGCAAGCGCGATGCAGAGCGCCACGAGCGTCATCGGCGGCAGCTCCGCTGTCATCAGGTCCGGCCAGGGGCGCCGCAGCCGGCCCGACGTCGCCGTCACCTTGGTGCTGAGCCAGAGATTGAGGGTCAGCGTCATCATCGCGACGATGGTGGCGCCGGCCGGCGCGATCCGCACCAGCGCGTCGACAAATTGGTCGGTCTCGCCGGAGGTCTGCGGGTCGGCGGCGCGGAGGAGGCGCATCAGGCCACGACGCAGCGTGCCGATAATGGTTTCGGCGTCGGTGCCGAGGGTAAGCAGGGCGGCGATCGTGGTCAGCGTGGCGAAGCCCGCGATCCATAGCAGGATGCGGCCGACCGGATACCACTCGAGCGCAGGTTCGGCCGACGGCTCGGCGGCCGCCGCCGGGGCGACGGGTTCCCCCTGCCGGCTGAGCAGGACAAGGTGGCCGAGCCACCAGGCCGGCAGTGCGACGGTGACGGCGAAGGCGATGCCGTAGGGCAGGCCGAACAGGGCGCCGAGGCCAAGCGCGGCGGCGATGCCGCCGAGGGTCGCGCAAAGCGGTCCCCAGCCGATCGAGGCGACCATCAGCGGCAGCGGCGCGAGATAGAACAGGACGAGCGAGATCAGCGCGCCCGAGACGATCGAGGCGAACATCACGGCCGACGCAGCGCCGGCGATCAGGGCTATCAGTCCAAAGGCCATCATCAGCTGTCCCGCTCCCTTCGAGCGGTTAGAGCGAGACCAGCGGAAATGCCAGTGTTATCAGGGGTTTATGGCTATCAGTGAATGCTCTCTAGCAAAAACCGTAGCAGAAACCTCAGCTCACTCAGCCCTGCGGACTCCAACCGGGAGCCGCAAACGAGTGCGGCCCCCGAGGGAGCCGCAAACCAACGCCGGCCTTCTACCACTTTCGTCCCGATATTCAACGCCCAATCTGATGGGCAGCGTCTAGCAAGTCGTCGAAGGTTCCCGGCATCACGTGGCGATAGGTCTTGCGGACCGTCGCCAGCGAACTCCCGATCGCGGATGTCCTCGAATACAGCCTCACGGAAGGCAAGGTTGTGCTGCCAGCCGAAGTTTTTGATGATCCGTCCCCAATTCCCAAACTTGATGATTGGGCCGGGCTCAAGGGGAGTGGGACTGCAGTGAAAAAAACGGCATGAAGACCCTCATCAAGAACGGGGTGACAAATATTGGTTCACTCTCAGCGATCGGCCGCATCGTCAGAGCAGTCTACTGGCTTTCCACCGTTTCGAATGCAGGCGCCACGAAGCTCCCGCGCAGCGCACTACGGGCTGTTAAAGGCAGGGTTCTGAGGCCCGGCGGCCAAGAGCAGCGCCGCGCCTTCGACCACCGTAATTCCTCGGCTCTGGAACATCGCGACGATATCGGCTTCGCTCGCCTTCCCCGTTGCTAAGAGTTGATCCGTCTTGAAGTCGTCGACCACAAAGCCCTTGCCGGCCGCGCGGCAAATAAGGTTGTTCTGTTTGCAATAGACGGCCCCGGGGATCTTCGAAACGCTAACCGCAGCGGCCGTCATGATGTCAGCGAGCACCGCGTAGCGCGTGCGGAATTGTGAATCAAACAACACCTTGGCACTCTCCTGTCGGCCGGAAAAAACCAGGCGCAGCGCAAGCGCGACAACCATCATCACCCGCGCGCGGTTTAGGCCGATCGCCACAGCTACAGGTGATGCGGCGATCCGAGCCAGCGCAGCGCCGGTACCGATCGCGAGCGCAATCGTCAGGTCGAATTCAGCGTTCCCAAAGACGCCGTCGCCGAGCCATTGGGTGAGGCATGAGAGCAGCGCAACAGCAGCGTGCAGTGCCGTGAAACGCGCAGCGTAGCTGGCGCGATCAAACCACGCCCAAGAACCCCACAGGATGGCCGCGAGCGCCAGCCATTGCAGATGACCGAGTTGGCTCATCAGGTGCGGAACCGAGTAGGCGCGAGCGGTGAGCAGGTTGGTGAAGAATTGAGGCCCGAATATCGCGTCGCAGATGGCGAGCCCCGCGGCCGCAGCGCCGATGCTGATCAGTACCGGCCGGGCGGCCCCGCGCCAGTCGCGCAAGTAGAGCCAAAGAACAGCCGTTGCCGGCATGGCTATGATGTTGTGCTTCCAGAAGCCCGCCAGAACCATGAGCAAGAGCGGCAGAAGCGGCGAACGGCCAGCCTTTTCTTGAGCGAGGAACCATACCAGCCCTGCGCCCATGATCGCCTGTCCCGCAATCTGCGGATCGTTCGCGCCGACATAGAAAGTCGCGTTGTGCGCCATTAGGGCAACGAACCATAGCGCGCCGACAACTCCGGCAGAGAGCGACCCGGCCAAAATCCTCACGGCCATTGCGATCTCTACGGCCAGAGCGAGAAGCCCCACAAACGAGAGCACGCGGCCCACATAGAGGCTATCACCAAACAGCCTGCTGAGTTCGCCGATGACGAAGAATGAAAGCGGTGGGTAATTGTTGACGATGAGTTCGCCGGCGCCTGGATACAGAGGCAGACCGGCAACCACGGAATCCTGGTGAAAGGCGTTCCATGACTCGGTAAACCAAATCTCGATCGGGAATTGAGCCCGCCAGACCGGCCAAATCAAAAAATAGGACGCGAGCACCGCAAAGATGCCCGCGCACAAAACGCGCGTATGAATATGCATTTCAGCCCCGCCGACACGCTACTCAACCGCTGCGGGACCTGCAAGCGTTTCAATCAGGGGGGAATCTACGGGGTTGCCAAACTAACGGAGGCAAGCGCCACTGCCGATGGGGTTAGCGGACAACGTCTTGCGGAAGATACGCGCCGGTTGCCCTCATGTTGAGAGCCGAGATGTTGCGCCTCATTGAGCGGAGCAGGACCGACCACGGCGGATCATCACTTGGCTGAAGTGGCGCCGACGCACCGAGCTACGGAGGCAGCGAAATAGTCCTGAGCGCTAACCCGCGTCGCTGGCGAGGGCCATGGAGAGACCGTTTGAGGCCGATGCGGTTCGGCTGCACCCGATCGCGGAACGCGCATGGGGAGGGGCTGGGTTGGGGCTGGCGCATGAGGCAGCCCTGGACGGGGCAGCGGAGCCCGTGGAGATGGGTTTCGATCGCTGTCAACAACGGCCTATAGCGATCGGGATCGAGATCAGCGCACGAAAAGAGCCGGTCTCAGCGATCGACGCGACGTTTGATCTCGTTCCTAAACTCAGCGCTCGAATTGAACTCGTTCACAAATTGGCCCAGTGCATTGAAGCCAAAGCGACGGCGCCTATGAATGCCCCTGCAACCTCTACAGCCGTTTTTTCCTCTTGTAGATAAGCAGGGCCACAACAGCGACGGCGCTGCCGAGAAAGATCGTGGCGAGGAAATAGCCGCTAACCACAGCAACAACGGGAGCGCCAAATATGAACACGAAAAAAGGCCAGATAGTCGGCTCGGGTTCGCCCGGCGGCAATCCACGCCACTTCTGCTACATCGTTGCCCCTCCATAGAAATCACCCGCGCAATCTAAGCGCGAGGGAGGATCAAGGCCAAGATCGGTCCCGTCTAGCCTGCGTTCGCGTGGAACGGAGCTTCAACCGTAGCAGTTTCGTAGCAGAAAACCCGGTACGCAGCGTGAGCTTATGACAGCAGATTCGTTGATTTAATTGGGAAAAATTCTTGTAGCTCAAACGAGCGGTTAGAGGCATCTCGCCCCAACCATCGGCGACCGGACGACCCGGAAGCCTTATGAGAAACTAGGTAATACGGCCGGCGGCGATGTCACCGCCGGCCGAATTCGTCTTAGCGAATGACGTAGGGCAGCAGGCCCAGGAACCGCGCGCGCTTGATGGCGCGGGCGAGCTCACGCTGCTTCTTCGCGGACACCGCGGTGATGCGGCTCGGCACGATCTTGCCGCGCTCGGAGACGTAACGCATCAGCAGCTTGGAGTCCTTGTAGTCGATCTTCGGAGCATTCGCGCCCGTGAACGGGCAGCTCTTGCGACGACGGAAAAACGGGCGGCGTGCACCAGCTTCAGCCATTGTTCTTACTCCCCATCCGTCGTGGTGGTGGTGGTAGTGGTCGTGGTTTCAGCGTCGTCGCGCGGACGGCGCGGACCGCGGTCACCGCGGAAGCCGCCACCTTCACGATCGCCGCCACGGAAACCACCCTCGCGGTCGCCTCGGAAGCCACCGCCTTCGCGATCGCCACGGAAGCCGCCGCCACGGTCGTCACGCTCGCGGTCACGGTCGGCCTTGCGCATCATCGCGGACGGACCTTCCTCAAGCTCCTCGACGCGGACGCTGAGATAGCGGATCACGTCTTCGCTGATACGCTCCTGGCGCTCGATCTCGGCGATCGCCGCGGACGGCGCGTCGATGTTGAGCAGCACGAAATGCGCCTTGCGATTCTTGTTCATGCGGTAGGTGAGGGAGCGCACGCCCCAATTCTCGGTCTTGACAACCTTGCCGCCGAGACCCTCGACAATGCCGGTCATCTGCGCGGTCAGTTCTTCGACCTGCTGCGTGCTCGCGTCTTGGCGCGCGAGAAAAACATGCTCATAGAGAGCCATGGAAGTCCTTTCCTCATGTTGGCGCATCGCCCGGCGTCAAGCCCTTAAGAGGCCTTCGGAAAGGACTCTGGGATTAAGCTCAGAAGGCGGAAACACGGGACGACGGGCCGACTGGCCCTGCCACACCAAGATCACGAATGATTTGCTGAGACCGTCCGTTCAGCTCCCGGCCGGGGTCTGCGGATGCGCGCCTTATACGGATTTTGGCTGACTTGGCAAGGTTGAGGGCGGCATTTTCGGCGCGGATGGTCCCGATGCGGGCAGCCTGACCCACCGCAGAGTAACATGCCTGGTTGATTTATTTGTTTGTATGTCATACAAATAAATCAACGGAGCGGACCCCAATGGCAGAAAACTTGTCCCAGGAGCCGTTTGAGGCGGCTGGCGACCCCAAGCACGCCGCCCGCGCTACGCGCTCGGCCGGCCGCAGAATGCGCTCGCTGCTGCTGGATGCCGCGAGCCCGCTGTTTCGGGAGCGGGGGCTATCGGGCACGGCAATCACCGACATCGCAGCCGCCGCGAACGCGTTCCCGAGCCAGATCACCTACTATTTCCGCACCAAAGAGGCGCTGTTCGTCGAATGCGCCTGCCGCGAGCTGCTGTATCTGGCGCGGGCGACCGAGCGGGCGGCGCTGCAGGCGCGCACGCCACGGGACTACACCCATGCGCTGGCCGAGACCGTGACGGCAAACGATTCGGTGGCCTTCTTCGCCGAGGCGCTGACGCTGACGCGGCGGCGCCAGGATCTCGCACCGCTGGTGGAGCGCACCATCGAGCGCCTGCACAGCGAAGGCGCGCGGGCCTATGCAAGCCAGGTTGAGCGGCACGGCTGGCGCTCCCTGCGCGCGCCCGACGAAAGCTCGCGGCGATTCTGGGCCGTCGCCATCGGCGTCAT
Source organism: Bradyrhizobium sp. LB13.1 (assembly GCF_054056815.1). Classification (NCBI taxonomy): domain Bacteria; kingdom Pseudomonadati; phylum Pseudomonadota; class Alphaproteobacteria; order Hyphomicrobiales; family Nitrobacteraceae; genus Bradyrhizobium; species Bradyrhizobium sp. LB13.1. Next base: position 3,823,251 of record NZ_JBSRYQ010000001.1, read on the forward strand.
TCTCGAAGGCTACGCCATGGGCCGTTCGCCCGAGGCTCTGTGCGCCGAGATGCTGCGCGTGCTCGGCGAGCAGGCGAAATCCACGGGCGACACGGCGCGCCTTCGTCTCGTCGACGAGCGGGACGCATCAAGCAATTCGAATGAGGAGGGTTAGGCCATGACCGCGCTTCGCATGCGTGCCCGCGATTTCCTGACCGACGATCAACTCGCCGACGTGCGCCAGCGCGTGACCTGGAAAGGCGTCGCGCTGATCGCGCACGCCTGGGCGCTCATCATAGCCGCAATCGCCTTGGTCGCGTGGTGGCCCAATCCGATCACCTATATCTTCGCCGTCGCCATCATCGGCTCGCGCCAACTCGGGCTCGCGATCCTCATGCATGACGGCGCACATGGCTGCCTGTCCGCCGACGAGAAAGCCAATCTGACCCTGAGCCAGTGGTTCTGCGCCTATCCTCTGTTCGCAGAGACGCGTAGCTACCGGCGCTATCACCTTCAGCATCATGCGCGTACCCAGCAGGAGGATGATCCTGACCTCGTGCTGTCGGCGCCGTTTCCGATCACGAAGCTGAGCTATCGCCGCAAGTTCATTCGCGACATCACCGGGCAGACCGGCTTCCAACAGCGCAAGGCGCAACTGCTCAACGCGCTCGGGCCGAAGGACTGGCCGTTGCGGCAGCGCGCAGCGCATTTTTGGGAGAAGCTCGGCCCGCAATGCCTCGTCAATGGCGCGATGTTCGCAGCGCTCACCGTGGCCGGCGTGTGGTGGGCCTATCCGCTGCTATGGCTGGTGCCGCTCGTAAGCTGGATGATGGTCATCACCCGCATCCGCAATATCGCCGAGCACGCGGTCGTGCCTGACAGCAGCGATCCCTTGCGCAACACCCGCACCACCTACGCCAATTTTCTCGAGCGCCTGTTCATCGCGCCGTACTACGTGAACTATCATCTCGAACATCATCTCTTGTTCTACGTGCCCTGCTACAATCTGCCGAAGGTTCATCGCCTGCTGAGCGAAAGCCGGCACGCGGGCCGCATGGAGGTGCAACCGAGTTACGCCGCGGTACTGCGGCTTGCGACCGCGAAGCCGAACCGCGACGACCGGCCGGGTCAACTGGTGAACAGCGCGCGCCGCGCGCAGGCGGGGTCGGAGGTCGACGCCAACCAGACCGCCGGCGGATTCTAGGGACCCGATCTCCGGTTGAATGCCGGCCGATGCTCCCTGGCTTGACATTCCGGCCTCGGACAGTGTCTACGGCCCCCTTTGGGGCATGATCGGGAACCAAGGCTCGGGCCGGACGTAGTCGGCTGCCGGTTCTCGAAGACAACTGCTCGATCGATCCAGGGGAGCGCCGATGACGGCAGCATTCACATTTCCGGGGCAGGGTTCCCAGGCGGTCGGTATGGGCAAGGCTCTGGCTGACGCCTTTCCGGTGGCACGCGCCGTCTTCGACGAGGTCGATGCCGCGCTGGGAGAGAAGCTGACGGCAATCATCTGGGATGGTCCGGCCGAAACCCTCCAGCTCACCCAAAACGCCCAGCCGGCCCTGATGGCTGTGTCCATCGCCACTCTGCGCGTGCTGGAGGTCGAAGCCGGGTTTTCCGTGGGGCGGGATGCTGCCTTCGTCGCCGGCCATTCCCTCGGTGAATATTCGGCCCTCGCTGCGGCCGGCAGCCTGACGATTTCCGACACCGCGCGGCTGCTTCGCACCCGCGGTCTCGCAATGCAAAAAGCCGTGCCGGTTGGCGCCGGCGCGATGGCCGCTCTGCTCGGCCTCGACTACGAGGCCGCCCTGGAGGTCGCCAAGGAGGCGGCGCAGGGGCAGGTCTGCCAGGCCGCCAACGACAATGGCGGCGGACAAGTGGTCGTCTCCGGCGACAAGGCCGCGGTCGATCGCGCCGTCGAGATCGCCAAAACCAAGGGCGCCAAGCGCGCGATGTTGCTGCCAGTGTCGGCGCCGTTCCATTGCACGCTGATGCAGCCGGCTGCGGAGGCGATGGCGGCGGCGCTGGCCACGGTCACGATCAAGGCGCCGGCGGCGGCGCTGGTGTCGAACGTGCTGGCGAGCGCGATTACCGACCCTGATGAGATCCGACGCCGCCTTGTCGAGCAGGTCACCGGCACCGTGCGCTGGCGCGAGTCGGTTGCCTATATGGCAGGGCAGGGCGTCAACTGTTTCTTCGAGATCGGCGCCGGCAAGGTGCTGACCGGCCTCGTCAAGCGTATTGCTGACGGTGCGGTCGGCGTTGCGGTCAGCGGGCCCAACGACATTGCTGCCGCCAGGGATGCATTGGCCGCTTCGAAGCAGGCCTGAAGCGCGATGATTCCTGGTCGCGCTTGCGTTCTTTAGTTTACGCTCGATCTTTTCGGAAAACCGCTGCGCACTTTTCCGGTTCGTGCTTTGGAGGAGTTATTGATGTTCGATCTGACTGGCAAAAAGGCGCTCGTCACCGGCGCAACCGGCGGCATCGGCGGTGCGATCGCACAGGCGCTGCACGCGCAGGGCGCCACCGTCGCGATATCAGGGACGCGCAAGGAAGCGCTGGATGAGCTTGCCGGCAAGCTCGGCGAGCGCACCCATGTGCTGCCCTGCAATCTCTCCAAGGCCGACGAGGTCGAGGCGCTGGTGCCCGCGGCGGAAGCGGCAATGGGACAGGTCGACATCCTCGTCGCCAATGCCGGCATCACCCGCGACAATCTCTTCGTGCAGCTCCGTGACGAGGACTGGGAGGAGGTCATCAACATCAATTTGACCTCGACCTTCCGGCTTGCCCGCGCCGCCACGAAATTGATGATGCGCAAGCGCTTCGGCCGCATCATCGCCATCACCTCGGTGGTCGGCGTCACCGGCAATCCGGGGCAGGGCAATTATACCGCGTCGAAGGCGGGCCTGATCGGCATGATCAAGACGTTGGGTGCCGAATACGCCAAACGCGGCGTCACTGCGAACTGCATTGCGCCCGGCTTCATCAAGACGCCGATGACCGATGCGCTCAACGACAAGCAGCGCGAAACGATTCTGACCAAGGTTCCGGCCAATCGCCTGGGGACGCCAGAGGACATCGCGGCGGCTGCCGTCTACCTGAGTTCGAACGAAGCGGCCTACGTGACCGGCCAAACCATCCACGTCAACGGCGGCATGGCCATGATCTGACGCCTGATGCCGCTCCGCCCCCCTCAGGCGGCGCCGGATACGGCAAACGGCCGTTTCCGGAGCGAAATGAGGCTTGTAGTCAAGGCAATTGAAGTATGATAACCGGACCTTCAACGGATGGGCAAAGAACGCCATTGCAGGTTTTTGAAACCCTGTATATTGGCGATGCGGAGCCTTGGCCGTCATTCGCCGGGCCTGCATCGGTTAGGATGGGGCCAAATCAAAGTTTGTAAGCGAAGGCAGTCAACGACCACGACGGCTCGTATCGTCCCGGGGGGTCGGGTCTACAGGGAACAACACGAGGTTATGCAATGAGTGAGATTGGCGAGCGGGTTAAGAAGATCGTGGTCGAACACCTTGGTGTTGAACCCGAGAAGGTTGTCGACGCTGCGAGCTTCATCGACGACCTCGGCGCCGACAGTCTGGACACCGTCGAGCTGGTGATGGCATTCGAAGAAGAATTCGGCTGCGAGATTCCGGACGACGCCGCGGAGACGATTCTCACCGTCGGCGACGCCACGAAGTTTCTCGAGAAGAACGCGAAGAGCTAAGGCTCTTCATTTTCGCGGGGAAAACATTGAAACCGGACGGGCCGCCCAACAGCGGTCAGCCGGTTTCTTGTTATTGGCCGTGAATGTTTCGATGCGGAGTTTTCGGATATGAGGCGGGTTGTCGTCACGGGTCTTGGCATGGTTTCGCCACTCGGCTGCGGTGTCGAGCCGACCTGGAAGCGCATCCTCAACGGCGAAAGCGGCGCACGCAGGATCGAGAGCTTCGATGTCTCCGATCTTCAGACCAAATACGCCTGCACCGTCGTGCGCGGCGACGGGACGAACGACACTTTCGATCCCGATATCTGGATGGAGCCGAAGGACCAGCGCAAGGTCGACGACTTCATCATCTTCGGCATGGCCGCGGCCGGCCAGGCGCTCGACGATGCCAATTGGCATCCCGCGACCGAAGAGGACAAATGCGCGACCGGCACAATGATCGGTTCCGGCATCGGCGGCCTCAACGGCATCGCGGACACCGCGATCCTCCTGAAGGAACGCGGGCCGCGCCGGGTGTCGCCGTTCTTCATTCCGGGCCGCCTGATCAATCTCGCCTCCGGCTATGTCTCGATCAAGCACGGGCTGAAGGGGCCGAACCACTCGGTGGTCACGGCCTGCTCGACTGGTGCACATGCGGTCGGCGATGCCGCCCGCCTGATTGCGCTCGGCGATGCCGACGTCATGGTCGCCGGCGGTGCCGAATCGCCGATCGGCCGCATCGGCATTGCTGGCTTCAACGCCGCGCGTGCGCTCTCCACCGGCTTCAACGAGACGCCCGAGAAGGCCTCGCGTCCCTATGACAAGGACCGCGACGGCTTTGTGATGGGCGAGGGTGCCGGCGTTCTGGTCCTGGAAGAGCTCGAGCACGCCCGGCGCCGCGGCGCGAAGATCTATGCCGAGGTGGTCGGCTACGGTCTCTCCGGCGATGCCTATCATATCACCTCGCCATCGCCCGATGGCGATGGCGGCTTCCGCAGCATGGCGGCAGCGCTCAAGCGCGCCGGCCTCACGCCGTCCGATCTCGATTACATCAACGCGCACGGCACCTCGACACCGCTCGGCGACGAGATCGAGCTCGGTGCGGTGGAGCGCCTGCTCGGCAACGCCGCCTCCAAGGTCGCGATGTCCTCGACCAAATCGTCGACCGGCCATCTTCTCGGTGCAGCCGGCGCGATCGAGGCGATCTTCGCCATTCTCGCGATTCGCGATAATGTCGTGCCGCCGACCATCAATCTGGACAATCCATCGGTCGAGACTGCGATTGATCTCGTGCCGCATAAGTCGAAGAAGCGCGAGGTCAACGTCGCGTTGTCGAATTCTTTCGGTTTTGGCGGTACCAACGCGTCGGTAATCTTTCGGCGTCCGGTCCACTAGTTTGTGTTTTCGACGAATCCACCGATTTGCCGTATTCGGCGATAGTCATACAAGTGGGCGCGTGTACTTGGCCGGACAAGCGATTGTCAGGCCGCATTTGAAACCGGCAGGATTCAGGTTGCTTCGATGAGTGAAAGGCCGCCCATTTCGCCCCGGAGTCCGCGGGCAGCGCTTGAGCCCGAGCAGGTCCCGCCGCCGCCGAAGCGATCGGACCGCGCGCGCAATCCCTTCGTGATCGTCGGCAACGGCATCATCACCCTGCTGCTGATCGCGATGATCGGCGCGGGCGGCGTGTACTATTACGGCCGGCAGGTGCTCGAGGCGCCGGGACCGCTGAAGGACGACAAGATCGTCAACATCCCGCAGCGCGCCGGCAAGCGCGACATCGCCGAGACGTTGAACCGGGAAGGCGTGACCGACGTCAATCCGTGGGTATTCATCGCCAGTGTCGCTGCGCTGAAGGCGAGTTCGGATCTCAAGCCCGGTGAGTATTCGTTCCAGAAAAACGCATCCTTGCGCGACGTCGTCGCCACCATCGTCGAAGGCAAAGTGGTGCAGCATGCCGTGACGGTACCGGAGGGCCTGACCTCCGAGCAAATCGTGGCGCGGCTGTCCGACAACGACATCTTCACCGGCAGCGTGCGTGAGCTGCCGCGCGAAGGCACGCTGTTGCCAGAGACCTACAAATTCCCGCGCGGGACGCCACGTGATCAGGTGGTCCAGCGTATGCAGCAGGCGCACAAGCGCGTGCTGACCGAGATCTGGGAGCGCCGCAATCAGGACATTCCGGTCAAGAGTCCGGAGCAACTGGTGACGCTGGCCTCGATCGTCGAAAAGGAAACGGGCAAGCCCGACGAGCGCAGCCGCGTCGCCGCGGTGTTCGTCAACCGCCTGAAGCAGCGGATCAAGCTGCAGTCCGATCCCACGATCATCTATGGCCTCGTCGGCGGCAAGGGCACGCTCGGCCGTCCGATCAAGCGCAGCGAGATCACGCAGCCCTCGCCCTACAACACCTATGTGATAGAGGGCCTGCCGCCGGGGCCGATCTCCAATCCCGGCCGAGCCTCGCTCGAGGCCGCCGCCAACCCGGCCCGCACCCGCGGACCTCTATTTCGTCGCCGACGGGACCGGCGGGCATGCGTTCACCGAGACCTACGACGCGCATCAGAAAAACGTCGCCAAGTTGCGCGCGATGGAAAAGCAGATCCAGAACGACACGGTCGAGCCGGCCGAGGACGCGCAGCCGCCGGCCGCCGCCGCGCCCGGCGCCGCCGATACGCCGACGGCGACCACGCCAGCCCGCCCCAACCAGCAGAAAAAGCCGCCGGCCGCTCGCCCCGCAGGACCGGCGCCGGCCCGGCAAGGCGCGGTGCAGCCCTCGCCCCCGGTGGTCCAGCGCTAGACCTGCGCGCAGACCTGCCTACGGGACTTTGCGCATTCCACTTTCCTGCAAAATAGTCTTAAGATTCGCGCGGCTTGATGGCCCCGCGAATCCCGTGCTTCTGGAGAAATTGACCTGATGGCGTTGTCGTCCATGACCGGCTTTGCCCGAAGCCACGGCGCGAGCGGGCCGTATACGTTCGAATGGGAATTGAAGTCGGTCAACGCCAAGGGCTTTGACCTGCGCGTGCGGCTGCCGCAGGGGTTTGACGAGCTGGAGGCCCACGCCAAGAAACGCGCCGCCGAGCTGCTCTCGCGCGGCACCGTCTACGCCAATCTGACCGTCAAGCGCGCCAATGCCGCCACCACGGTCCGCGTCAACGACGACGTGCTGAACGCCGTCCTGAAGGCCGCCGCCGTGATCGCCGGCAAGGTCGATGCAGTCGCACCAAGCGTCGACGGGCTTTTGTCCATCAAGGGTGTCATTGAGGTCGCCGAGCCCGAGGGCGACGAGGAGGAGGACAAGGCCGCGCGCGCCGCGGCCGCCGACGCCTTCGACAAGGCGCTCGCCGAACTCGTCGGGATGCGCAAGCGCGAAGGGACTTCGCTGGGGCAGATACTGATCCAGCGGGTGGACGAGGTCGAGCAGCTTGCGAAAAAGGCCGAGGCCGCGCCCGGCCGCAAGCCCGAGGCGATCAAGGCCAGGCTCGCCGAGCAGATCGCGACGCTGCTCGACACTTCAGACCGTTTCGATTCCGACCGCCTGATGCAGGAGGCGATCCTGATCGCGACCAGGGCCGACATCCGCGAGGAGCTCGACCGCATCGCCTCGCACATCGCGCAGGCGCGCGAGCTGATCGGCAAGGGCGGCCCGGTGGGGCGCAAGCTCGACTTCCTGGCGCAGGAGTTTCACCGCGAGGTCAACACCTGCTGCTCGAAGTCGAACGACATCGAGCTGACCAATACGGGGCTCGCCATGAAGAACGTGGTCGAGCAGTTCCGCGAGCAGGTCCAGAATCTGGAGTGATCGATGACGATTGGCGGTCACGGAACTGACGGTGTCGAGCGGCGTGGATTGATGTTCGTGCTGTCCTCGCCGTCGGGCGCGGGCAAGACGACGCTGTCGCGCATGCTGATTGCGGAGACTCCAGGTCTCCAGATGTCGGTGTCCGCGACAACACGGCCGATGCGGCCGGGCGAGGTCGATGGGAAGGACTATTTCTTCGTCGATCAAAAACGCTTCGAAACGATGGTGCAGGCTGGTGAGCTACTGGAATCGGCTCACGTCTTCGGGAATCGTTATGGCACACCGCGAGGTCCGGTCGATGCTGCGCTAGCGTCTGGGAACGATGTGTTGTTTGACATCGATTGGCAAGGGACCCAGCAACTCCGCGATCGTTCAGGAAAGGATGTCGTTAGCGTTTTTATCCTTCCGCCGTCGGTTGCTGCACTTGAGCAGCGCCTGCATACGCGTGCGCAGGATTCAGATGAGGTCATCCGCGGCCGCATGAAAAAAGCGGGCGACGAAATGAGCCACTTCGACGCTTACGACTATATCGTTGTCAACGACAACATTGGCCTCGCATTCGAGGCTGTGCGTTCGATCCTTCGCGCCGAGCAGCTTAAGCGCGAACGCCAGGTCGGACTTGAAGGCTTCGTGCGGGGTCTACGTAATCAGCTCGAGAAATAGCTGGTTGCCTCAGCCGCGGCCCTTCCTGCGCCAGCCGTTCCAGCATCGCCGTGATCACGTCGACGTCGACAGCGTCCTCGATTTGCACACCATCATCGCGAACGGCCGGCTCTTCGTCAGTGACGTCGTTGGCCGCGAGCCGCGGCGTTGCGGCCTCGATCTCGAATTCTCCGTTGAACATGTCGGCGTCGTCGAACGCTGCGGCCTCGTCGCGGGCCTGCGGTGCTCGTGCGTGGATCACATCGATCTCGCGATCGATCGCGGCGAGCTGTGCCGTCTTGAGCGGCCCGGCCTGCGGACGCACGGCATCGAAATCGACCGGGCGCGGCTGCTGCGCGCGCGGCGCGCCGGCCGGCGCTGCGTTGAGCCAGGGCGCGCGGCCGTCGTCGTGATCGTGCGGCTCAAAATTGTCCCAGTTGACGCGGCGATGGTCGGCGGCCTGGACGCGTCCGCGTCCGCCGGCGAACCGATAGATGATGCTGGCGAGGATGCCGGCAAGTGCCAGCGCGCCGCCGATCGCGAGCAGCAGCATCTGGAGTGAGCCGGTCGGCTTGTCGGCGGAGCTGTCGGCCGCAGCCAGAGCCATCGGAGCAGGGGATTTCGCCGGCTTCGCGCTCGGCTGCGCGGCAGCCGCGACAGGGGCGGGCGATGGCTGCACTGCGGGCGTGACGGACGCCGCGGAGGCATCGGGCCAGCGCGCGTCGACGGCGGGCTGCTGCGCGTTGGTGTCAGCGGAGGGGCTCGCAGCTTGTTGCATCGGCGCCGCCGGCGTCTTCGGCGCGGCAATGCTCTGCGGGGTCAGATATTCGGCGCGCGCATCCTGCACCGGGTGTTGCTGCGGCGCGGCTGAATCTGCTGTCGGCGTATCGGCCGCAACCCGTGCGGTTTGTGTGGCCTTGCCGCCTTCGGCGCGCAGATACCAGCACTGCCGCTTGGTCCCGCGCTCGAGGCGATAGTGCCAATGCTGGCCCTGCGGCGCGGCGCCCTTTGGCGAGGCAAGGCAGTCGCTCGCGGCATTTGCCGTGCTCGGTGCCGTCGGTGCATTCTGCGATACGGCGGCCAAAGGCGCGCCGGCAATGATGCTGCCCGCGAGGGCGGATATGAACTTTGCGGTGCGGTTGCCCATCCTGGTCTCCCGATTACGCCTGACGCAACTCGTTACCTTCCCTTTGTCGTCAAAGACTTGGGTGGCAATGAGCCGCGAATCCGGAGAGGATGTGGCTTGAATCGGGCCTGCGCGGCATTCGTTCCGCCGCGGAATCAGGTTTTTTCGCTGCGACTGCTTGCTCAAGGTCTCGGTTCCGCCGCAGCCGTCCGAGCGGCGGAAGGTTCCGGAGCCGCCGCAGGCACCGAGGGGCGGGAGCCGGGAAGGGAGCATGGTTGCGTGTTCCCGCGGCAGGTTTTGCCCGAGTCTTGCTTTTGTTCATCGCCCAATGGAGGCCAAAGGGCGCAGGGAAGGCCGGGCGCCGGCGGCACCCGTTGGTCCGTGCGCGACAAGAGTGCACACGGGGTGGACCGATGGGGTGGCCGATCGCCCGGCCTTCCCTGCGCGGATGGTTTTAACGGTGTCCTTCGTGCTCTCCCCGGGGAGCGATGCACTATTGCCCCCGTCGTCCCGCCGATGACTGATGCGCACGCCCGGTCGGGCCGCCACATCACCGCTGGGACTTGACGCACAGACCCCGGGCGTCAGGACCACACGACTTCTCCGTCCGCGGACGGACCCGCCTGATCATCAGGGGCTCGCGTGTGCTCACCCCTGACAACCGACCAGCCCGCTCTCCAGCGCCGTGTCGTACCGCGTCGCGTGAGGACTCACGGTTGCCCGCCCTGTCATCACGCTGCCCGCGCCGTCGCTGCCGCGTCCACCGCCACCCGGCCCGCATGTCGTGACGATCGCGAACGCCCCTTTGGCAGGGCCAGGATGACCGTCGTATGCCATAAATCCGAAATTCGGAAAAGTGAAATCTTTTTGAAGTGAGGGCTTGACGGGGTGTTTTGCCCGACGCGTCAGCCCGGTCGCGAATGACCCAAATCGGGCTTGGAGCCACCTGAAACCGCTTGTCATCCGCTGGCAAGAACAATGTCAAAATGCGCGACCAACGCATGCCTCTCAAGGCGTGATGGCGAATCTTGCAGAGTAACGATCAACCTTTCCGGATGCGGAGCCGCATTGAGCCAGCGGTCGGTCACGTTTTCTCCTTCGCCAGCGAAATACAGCTGGGTTACCAGGCAATCGAACCGCCCCTCGACGGCGAGGTGAATGTGCGGTGGCCTGACGTCGCCTTCTGCCGTCGGATAGCGACCCGGTTTGACCGTACGAAAGCTGTAGTGCCCGGCCGCATCCGTTGTGAGACGCGCGAAGCCTTTGAAATTGGGATCGAGCGGCGCTGGGTTGATGTCACTCGGATGACGATATTTCCCCGCTGCGTTGGCTTGCCAGATGTCGATGCGTACATGCGGCACCGGCGCTCCCCGACGCGTGAGCACACGTCCGCTGACATGGATGAGCTGGCCCAGTGCCTCAGCGGTGCTGCCGCTTGGACGCGCCAGATCGGTTGCCAGATCGGGGCACTGCGAGACCGGATAGAACGGGCCGACAATCTGCGGCGGCGTGATCGCCAATGCTGCTGCATCGCGGCCACTCGTTTGGGTTTTGGATGTGGTCTGGCTCATCAAGGTAGCTTGATATCCGCATCCTTCACGACCTTGGCCCAGTGGGCGATGTCAGTCCGGATTCCCTCACCAAATTCTGCAGCGGTGCCACCCACGGCCACGGCTCCTATTTTGTCGAGCGCGGCGTGGATCTTCGGTTCGACAAGGACCTTGTTAATTGCCTTGTTGAGCTGCGACGTTATTTCTGCAGCCGTACCACGCTTGGCTGCAAAGCCGATCCAATCGGCTGTCACCAGATCGGGAAGGCCTGCCTCGACCACAGTGGGAACGTTGCCCAGGGCAGCGATCCTGGTGGGGGCTGTGACGGCAAGCGCTCGCAACTTGCCGGTCGCAATGAGGTCAATAACTGGAAGCGTGGTGACAAACATGTATTGGACGTTGCCGCTCATCAGATCGGTGATTGCTTGGGAGAACTGCTGGTAGGGCACGTGGGTGGCGTGCACGCCCGCCTGCAATGCAAACATTTCGCCGATGAGATGCGACGGAGTGCCGAAGCCGGCGGAACAGAAATTGAGCTTCCCCGGCTTGCTCTTGAGCAGCGCCACCAGATCGGACAGCGAGCCGACCGGCAAGGAAGGCGTTGTAACGAGCACAGTGTAGGATTTCGATATCTTGATCACCGGATCGAAATCCACATCCGGCCGTACATCCGCCTTCGGAAGCAGAGACGGAGTGACTGTCATCGGAAGGCTCATGGTCAGCAGTGCATAACCGTCCGCCGGACGGCCGCTCACGTCGTTCATGGCAATGGTCTGCAACCCACCCGGGCGATCTTCCACCACAAGCCGCCAGCCTTCATTGGCCGCGAGCCCGTCGGCGACCATGCGGCTGATAATGTCGGGCGGTGTGCCCGCACCGGTAGGGACGACAATCCGTATGAGATTGGACGGATAAGGTTGCGCGACGACCTTCCCGGGCAGCAACAATCCCGCGAGGCTTCCGAGCAAGAAGGTGCGACGGGCTACATAAATGTTCGACATGGCTGCTCCAATCCTTGGCGGTGGAGGTGACCGCGGATTGGAGCTTGTCCTGCAGACCTATATATGAAAAGTTCTATTTTCCGATACTTCTATTCCATTTTAGAAAGGATAGCATGCTCAATGCATCCCAGATTAGCCATCGGATCAAGCTGCGGCAGCTGAACGTGTTTATCGCCGTCGTGGAATACGGGAGCATGGCGAAAGCGGCCGAGCACCTTGCCATTTCACAGCCTGTCATATCCAAGATGATCGCGAGCCTGGAGCAAACGATCGGCCTTCCGCTCCTAGAGCGCAGCCGGCTCGGTGTTGAGCCCACGCTTTATGGCAAGGCCTTACTCAAGCGTAGCATTGCGTTGTGCAACGATTTGCGGAGCGGCGTGGACGAGCTGCAATCGCTCGCTGATCCCGCGATGGGTGAATTGCGCATTGGCAGCACCGAGCCCGTGATGGCTGGATTACTGCCCGCCATTATTGACCGGCTGTCCCGGCAATACCCGAGGCTCGCGCTTCACATCATCGAGGGCGAACCGCCTGAGCTTCAGGATCGCCATCTGCGCAATCACGACATCGACCTCATGATAGGGCGCCTGCCGAGCTCGACGCCGGCTGCCGATACCGATGTTGAGGTGCTGTTGCACGAAAGCGGTGTCGTTGTTGCAGGCTTGCACAGTCCGTGGGTGCGGCGGCGCAAGATCCGCCTCGACGAGCTGGTCAACGAGCGTTGGTGCCTGCCGCCGCGCGAAAGTTTTCCGGGCGGCTGGATTGCCAACGCATTTCACGCCTCCGGACTGGAGGTGCCACGTGCCAGCGTAACCGTGTATTCGATCCTTATGCAGTCGGCGTTGCTTTCGTCGGAACGATTCCTGAGTTTCCTTCCGGCATCGATGTTGCACTTCAGCGCGAAGCGGCTGTCGATGAAGGTCTTACCCGTCGAAATGCCTATTCAGATGTGGCCGGTAGGGATCGTTGCGCTTAATGGCAGAACGCCAAACCCTGCTCAGCGGCTGCTCGTCGAGTGCGCTCGAGAGGTAGCGAAGCCGCTCGCAGGTAAGCGAAACGCCTCGCCCAATCGACGAAATTGACCGATTGTTCTTCTGCTTCTGCCACATCGCGTCGCCTGGGCGCGCTGGGCAACGGGCTTGAATGGCACTCGTTCGCGACGCTGGCGACATGGGGCATGACGCTGGTGATCCAGCGGACCGAGCACCGCGATACCCAGGCGACTCACGCCAAGCTCGACGAGCTGCTCAAGGCCAGCGGCCGCGCCGATCTGATGAAGGTCGATGACAAAGACGCCGAGCGGGTCGAGAAGGAGCGGGAGGAGATTCGACGGAGCGGGTAGCGCGTGCGGCGCCCCAGCTGGCGGCGCATTCACCCGCCTCGGTCAGGCCAGATAATCCGGCGTGAAATCCGCGAGCGTGCGGAGTTGGTCGGGTTGCAGCAGCTCGATCTCGCTTCCTCCCAGGCAATCAATCGGCGCTGTCTCAGTTCCTGGATGGTACGATTGACGTGGACGATCGACAATCCGCTGGCATCGGCAACGTGCCGCTGCTTCATCGGCATCTGGAAGCAGCCTTCCGCCGCACGCCCAACCGTCTCCAGTCGTGTCGCCAGCTCGCAGATCAGGTGCGCCACCCTGGAGAGCGCCGCCTGCCCACCGAGACGCGCGACCCACTGCCGCGCGCTCGCCGTCAGAGAGGTCCGCGATCGCCTGGAGCCGCTGGATGAATTTGGCGTGGGGTGTGTTGGCCGTGGGTGCAGTCATTCGTCCTTCGATGCTGGCGCGGAACGGAACTCGCGGATGGCGCGGGCCAATTCCCAGTCCGACATCGGCCGGCTCGGCTCCTCGTGCGCGGCCTCCCGCGAGATGTTCCTGATCCTGCCCGAAGCTTTGCTTGGGCCCCAGCTCAGCAATCCGCAAATGCGCTCCAGTACGGTCGTGTAACTCATGAGAGGAGGCGGCCCATTCCGCATTCGGGATTGATGAGAGTCAGGATCCAGACCGTTGCCGACGCACTTAGCAACCAGTCCCGTCGATGCGAGTTCTAGTCCGCGAGATTCTTGCCAGATGTATCAATTGATACAGTGGGCACCTTTTTTTCGCGGACCCTGTGCATGGAAAAAGCATATGACGTGCTGATCCGGAACCTGTGCGAGCACACCGCGCTCGCGCTGGAGGACATCGCCGAGATCCGCGCGCTCACCTTCATGCTGCGCGAGGTCGCGCCGAACGAAGATTTCATCCGTCAGGGCGATGAGCCCGAACATTCGGCACTGGTCGTCACAGGCATGATCGCGCGCTACCATCTGCTCGGCAGCGGGCGGCGGCAATATCTTGCGTTCCATCTGGCCGGCGACCTGCCCGATGCGCAGGGTCTGTTCATCGACCAGATGGATCACGGCTTGAGTGCGTTGGGGCCAGCCTCGATCGCCTTTATTCCGCATCGCCAATTGTTCGCTGCCTTCCGGCGGCGGCCGACCTTTGCTCTGGCGGTCTGGCGCGAAACGCTGCGCGATGCCTCGATATTTCGCGAGGCCATCACCAACAACAGTGCGCGGCCGATGCAGGCGCGCATGGCGCACCTGTTCTGCGAGCTGTTCTACCGCGCCCGCGCGGCGCAGCTCGTCCGCGGCAATCGCTGCCGTCTGCCGATCAGCTTGGCGCAGCTCGGCGAGACGTTGGGCATGGCGATCGCGACGGTGAACCGGACGCTCGCCGACCTCAGGCGGAGTGGGACCATGGACTTGCGCGACAGCGAGCTGATCGTCCTGAAATGGCGCGAATTGCAGCGGCTCGGAGACTTCAGTCCGATCTATCTACACCTCAAGCGTCAGTCGCCGCCGCCAGCGTGAGGCCGCAAAGTGTCAGCCGTCGGCAGATGGCGCCCGCCCAGCACTTCGTCGAAATGCTTCTTCACCCAATCGTTGCAACGGCAGGCTCTGGCTTCGAGCGCCGGCGCGTCGAGGATCAGGATGGCGCCACGGCGGGTCGCGAGGATCCGCCTCGCCTTGAACATCTGGATGACGCGGCTGGCATAGCTGCGGGACACGCCGAGCATGCCGGCGAGCTGCTCGTGGGTGAGGGGGATCTGGGGGCCGCCGATGTGCTCCTGTGCCGAGATGATCCACTTGGCGGCACGCTGCTCGATCGAATGGGCGGCGTTGCAGGCCGCGGTCTGGAGCAGCTGCGCGAACTGGCAGTCGGCATAGCGCGAGAACACCTGATGGAGCGTGGCCGACCTCTGCTGGGTCTGCTCGAGCGAGCGCAGCGGCAGCCGCATCAGGGTGCCGCCCAGTTTCACGACGATGCGCGAATAGGCGAGCGAGGCGCTGCGGCCGGCGGCAATGCCCACCGCGCCCTCGTGCCCCACCAGCAGGCTTTCGACCTCGCGATCGTCCTCGACCGGCACCGCGAACGACACCAGAGTGGAGCCGCAAGGAAAATGAACCGCCGTCATCTCGTCGCCGGCGTGATGCAGGATGTGGCTTGCCTCGAGTTCGACCGGCTGGAGGTGAGGCGCGAGCAGCTCGAAATCCGGATAACTGAGCCGCTGGAGAAGATCGTTCTGGGGCCGACCGGTCACATGACTTGCTCTGGCCGGGAATCGGCACCAGCCAGAACCCTACGTTTCCGTGACAGGGCCGACGGTTCCAAAGTGCACACAAGGCGTTTTTCGGGCGTTGAAAAGTTGGCCTCTGGCTTGCGGAATCCGGAAGTCGGCGGGGCCGCGTGGCGCGGCCGAACCGGAGGCATTCAACTTCATGAACTCTTGTGCAGGAGTGCACACAGCAGGCACGCGGATCGGCGTAGCGTCCTCGCTGCGGAGCGACGCACCCCGCGCGCTCCGCCCGACGGACCGCCGGCCTATACCTGTACGCCGCCGGGGCCGGCAACCCCGAGGGCGGCGGCGACGTTCGTCACCCGAAGCGGGCTTCGCAGTCGTGCGCGGACCGGCCTTTGGCTGCATGCGCGCGATAGGCATCGATCGCCTTGTTGGCGAGCATCAACTGGCGGCGTTCGCCAGTCCTGAGCTGGGCTTCGATGGCGTCGAGAAGGACGTTCGCGGACTCGTCCGGAGGGCCGAGCTCTCCGCTCTGCTCCAGGAAGCTCCAGGCGATGAAGAATGCGCTTTCGACGGTGCAACGAATGGACATGCGCTGCCAACGCAAGGCGGCCGCCGACGTTCCGCGCCCAAGGCGAGGTGCCGCGAACTAACGCGGGTGTCCGCGTTAGTTCAGCGAGGTGCGGATCGCGCTGAACTTCTTGTTCAGTGTCGAGCCGAGGTTGTTGACGACGGCGATGATCGCGAGCGCGATGCCGGCGGCGATCAGGCCGTACTCGATCGCGGTGGCGCCGGATTCGCCGGCGAGGAGGCGGCGAATGGTCTGCATGGTCTTGCGAGAATTGTCTTGCGAGAATTCCAGGAAAGAGCTGGCGAGGACCATATCCGCGGGCGGTGGGTTCCCCAATTCGGAACCGCACCTTGCGTCAATCGCGATCATCAAAGCGGGGCGCCGGGAGATCGATCCCGCCGCCACGGCCGCTCGATCCTTGCGTCGCTAATTCTTCAGCACGATGCGGCCGACCACCTTGCCGGCGCGCAATTCGTCGATCCATGTCTGGACGTCGCCCATCGGCTCCTCGCGCATCGGCGTCGGCTTGATCTTGCCGGCGCGGGCGAGCGCCATCAGCTCCTGGGCCTCGGTGAGCGTGCCGACCATGAAGCCCTCGATGGTCATGCGCTTGTAGACCCACTGCACCATCGGCAGCGTGAATTGGCCGCCCATCAGGCCGGAGACCACGATCTTGCCGCCGCGCGCGACGACGGCGACCGCGAAGGCCATCGACTTCTCGTTGCCGGCGAAATCGACGATCTCGTCGAAGCCGCCCTCGGTCTCCTTGAGGATGCGCTTGACCACATCGGGCTCGGCCGGATCGTAAGCCACCGCCGCGCCGTTCTTCAACGCGGTCTCGCGCGCGGCGCTGCTGAGGTCGGCGACCGTGATCGGCTGCTTGAACATGGCCTCTGCAAAGGAAAGGCCCATCATGCCGACACCGCCGAGGCCGATCAACAGGAGGTTGCGCTGGCGCGGACGGTCGACCAGGCGCTTGAGCGCACCGTAGGCGGTGACGCCGGAGCACATCAGGGTCGCAGCCTGGTTGACGGGCAGGGGGTCGTAGTCGAGCAGATATTTCGCGTCGGGCACCAGCACATGGGTGGCGAAGCCACCGTCGATGGAGACGCCGAGAAAGCGTTGCTTGGCGCAGAGGTTCTCGTCGCCATTGGCGCAGTCGCGGCACTGGCCGCAGCCGATCCACGGAAACACCGCCTTCTTGTGACCTAGGAGGCCGGTCGCTACCTCCGGACCAACTTCGTCGACCACGCCGGCGATCTCGTGGCCGAGCGTGAAGGGCAGCGTCATGCCGCGCGTGGTGTCGAGCTTCTTGCCGCCGCCGAGATCGGCATAACCGTCCTGGATGTGCAGATCGGAGTGGCAGAGGCCGCAGCGCTCGATGCGCACCAGCACCTCGCGCCCTGTCGGCTTTGGCGTGTCAACGATGGTCTCGCACAGCGGCGCATCGAACTTGACCAGGGACTGCCGACGCATCAACGCCATATTTCTTCCTCCAGAATTTCTGTCTTAGTTTTCGTTTCGTATATCCGCCAATTCACGCGCCATGGCAACAAAGCCGGAAATCGGAATGGTCTCCGCGCGCCGCGTCGCATCGACGCCGGCCGCTGCGGCGAGCCGCGCGGGATCGGCGCCGAGCGACTTCAGGCTCTGGCGCAGCATCTTGCGGCGTTGGCCGAAGGCGGCGGCCGCGACCTGTTCGAGCAGCTTGCGGTCGCAGGCGAGAGGCTGTTCGCGCGGTGTCAGCCGCACGACCGAAGACGTGACCTTCGGCGGCGGCACGAAGGCGGACGGCGCGATGTCGAACAGGATCTTGGTCTCGCAGCGCCAGTTGGCGAGCACGCCGAGGCGGCCAAAGGCCTCCTCGTCCTCGCGCGCCACGATGCGTTCGCCGACCTCGCGCTGGAACATCAAGACCATCATGTCGTACCAGGGCGGCCAGGGCTCGGTGGTGAGCCAGCCGATCAGAAGGTGGGTCGCGATGTTGTAGGGCAGGTTGGCGACGATCTTTGCTCGTTCGCCTGATAGCAGCGGGCGCGGGTCGAAGGTCGTGGCGTCGCCATGCACGATCTCCAGACGGCCGGGATAGCGCGCGGAAATATCCTGCAAGGCAGGAATCGCACGCTCGTCATGCTCGATGGCGATGACGCGTCTGGCGCCGAGCGCGAGCAGCGCGCGCGTTAGTCCGCCCGGGCCGGGACCGATCTCCACGATGGTGGAGTCCTCGAGCGGAGCCGCCGCACGGGCGATGCGCGCGGTGAGATTGAGGTCGAGGAGGAAATTCTGGCCGAGCGATTTGCGTGCCGACAAATCGTGCTGGCGAATGACCTCGCGAAGCGGCGGGAGGTCGTCGATCGCGCTCATCGGATTTTCGCAGCCGCCATCCGGCTCGCAAGCCTCAACGCCGCGATCAGGCTTGCCGGATTGGCTTTGCCGGTGCCGGCGATGTCGAAGGCGGTGCCGTGGTCGGGCGAGGTGCGGATGAAGGGCAGGCCGAGCGTGACGTTGACCGCGTCGTCGAATGCCACCGTCTTGATCGGGATCAGCGCCTGGTCGTGGTACATGCAGACGGCGCAGTCATAGCTGTTTCGCGCGGCTTCGTGAAACATGGTGTCGGCAGGAAGCGGTCCCTTCGCCTCGATGCCCTCGCTGCGCAACGCCTTGAGCGCCGGCGCGATCACGGTCTGCTCCTCGTGGCCGAGCGAACCGTCCTCGCCCGCATGCGGATTGAGGCCGGAGATCGCGATGCGCGGATTTGAGATACCGAAGCGGGATTTCAGTTCGGTTGCGACGATGCGCACGGTCGAGACGATCAGCTCGCTGGTGAGCTGGGCCAGCGCATCGCGCAAGGAGACGTGGATGGTCACGGGCACTACGGCGAGCTGCGGCGACCACAGCATCATCACCGGCTGCGGCACGCGGCCGTCTTCCGCGGCGAGCTCGGCGAGGAATTCGGTGTGGCCGGGATGGCGGAAGCCGGCGCGGTAGAGCACGCTCTTGGCGATCGGGTTGGTGACGACGGCGCCGGCGCGACCCTCGCGGACGTCAGTGACCGCCTGGCGGATCGAGGCGAGCGCGGCCGGGGCGCTCGATGCGTCGGGCTTGCCGGGCTCGGCGCTCGCGGGCTCGCCGGTCGCAACCACGGGCAGGGCCTCGGCGAAGACGGATAAGGCCCCGCCGGCGCTCACCGAGGCGATCCTGACGTCGGCGCCGAGCGCCTCGGCGCGGCGGGCGATCAGCGCCTCGTCGCCGAGTAGGTAGAAGGCGGGCAGGTCCAGTTCGCGGCGCTTGAGCCAGGCTGCGATGGCGATGTCGGGGCCGATGCCGGCAGGCTCTCCCAGCGTCAGGGCGAGGGGCTTGGCTGGCTGCCTGGCCATCAGCGGTTGCGATATTCGATCATTGCGGCCCTGCGGAGGTCATCGAGATAGGTCTTCTGGGTCTTCTCGTACTTCTCCTGATACATCTTCTCGCGGACCTCGCGCTTCTTCGGCGTGTCGATCATGGTCGGCTTGCGCGAGCACAGCACCACCATCTCGATGCCCGCCTTGGTCGCCTCGGGCGCGGTCAGGTGGCCGATCGGCGTGTCGTCGAGCACCTTGCGCAGCGCCTCGGGCAGCTCCGCCGTGGTCTTGGTGACGGTGTCGCGGATGGTGGCGTTCGGCGTGGAACGGAACAAGGAATTGGCTTCTTCGCAGCTTCCGACGCGCGAGCGATATTGCTCGGCTTCCTTGTGCCGCGTCTCCAGGAATGCCGGCGACGAGCCGCGCGGCACGATCAGCACGATCGGCTGCATCTTGTATTCGGTGCCCTCGATCTGAAGCTTGTCGCCGGTCTGGGCCTGCACGGCCTGCGCGACGTCCTTCTCGCCGACCATCAGCTTCTCCTTGAAGCGGCCGCGCACGAGGCTTGTCCAGACCATCTCGGCCTTCATGCGGGTCTTCAGGGTTTCGGGGCGGACGCCCTTGATCTCGAGCGATTTGGTGAGCTGGTCCGGCGAGATGCGCATGCGCTGCGCCATGCCCTCGTAGGACTGGTTGATGTCGGAGACGCCGGGGTCGACGCCGTATTTCTTGCCTTCCTTCAGCTTCACCCGGTCGTCGATCAGCTCGTTGATGACGTCCTGACGGGCCGGCATCTTCTGCGTCGTCAGCTGGTCGAGCTTGGAGCGCTGCTCGATGTCGAAGTCGGTGATCGGATCGCCGTTGACCATCACGACGATGTTCTGCGCGCGCAAGGGCGTGCCGGCCAGGAGCAGGGCGGCGAGAACTAGGAGCAGGCGGAAGACAGGCAATGGCATCATCATATTTGTCGCTCGCATGTCAGCCGCGGTGATCCTGCGATCGGGAACACGCGGCCGTCACTTCAAACCGTTCACTGGAGGCCGCCGCCGGAACTGCTGGCCGTCGATGTATTCGCCAGCGTGCGCAGGCCGATCTGGAACATGATCGCGTGGTTCAGCACGGGCGGCGTCGAGCCCGCGGAATAGCTATACGCAGTTACGTAGTTCAAGCCGAGCACAAAACAATCGTCGACATAGCCGGCACCGAGCACATACTGGTTGATCTTGTTGGCCTCCAGGTCCCAGCGCGCCGAGCCCGTGACCACCCAATTGGCCGCGACCTTGATCGAGCCCGACGTCAGGATGCCCTCGCGGCGGGTCAGATAGCCGAGTTCCGGCTGCGCCGCGTAATTGCCGTACAGCATGCTGATCGACCAGCGATTGAAGTTGGCGCGGCCTTCCGCCTCGAAGCGCTGGACGTTCCAGGTCTGCTCGTCCATGCGGGAGCGGACGCTGAACGTATAGGTGCTGTTGGGCGAGTAGGCGGCGCTCGCCACATAGTCGGAACGCGGCCTTTGCAGGCCGGAATCCACGCCGGTATTGATGGAGTCCTGGACTGCGAAGGAGTTCATGCCGAACAGCTGGTAGGACTGGCCGAACAGCACCTTGACGGCGCCGCCCTTGTCGAATTGCGTGGTGGACTGCACGCCGACATTGGCGCGGCCGCCGCCCTCGACGCGGTCGTAGCCGGAAAACTTGTCGACGCTGAACAGGTTCGAGGCGTCGAACACCATGCTCTGGGCGTCCTCGTTGGGGAGCTTGCCGGCATAGGTCTCGTTCGGCCGGATGATGACCTGCGCGATCGGTTCGATGGTGGTCGAGCCCCAGGGCTGAATGTTGATGAAGGGGTAGCGGTATTCGAGACCGACAGTCGGCATCAGGCGGAATGCCTGGGTGTCGCCGACGGGAAGATAGTTCGACACGCCCGGCTGGTTCGAGACCGAGGAGTTGATCGCATCGGCGCGGAGAATGGCGAACGGAGTCCAGATTTCACCGAACGGATCGGTGTAGGATTTGCGCCACTGCGCTTCGGCCGTCAGGCGGGTGTAGGTGCCCGGGAAGCCGCGTAGCAGGCACTGCGACGGCGTGCGGGCGAGCGGATCGGCCGACGTCGTCGTGCACAGGCTGTTGGTGTTGGCGAGCGTCGTGATCGGATCGAACACGGCGGTGTCACGCGACAGGTTCACGAAATTGGTCTTGTAGCTGAACTCGCCGCCGAACACCGGATAGTTCAGCACGTTCGAGTAATCGATCACGGGGTAGACGACCGGGACCTGGCTCTGGTTGCCCGAGTAACTCAGCCAGTACATCGTGCGCGCGTCGAAGAAGCTGCGATTGCCGACACCGGTCAGATAAAGCTGCGAGAGCGCATCCGTCGGCAGATACAGGAACGAGCCCAACGGATCGCGATATTGCGACAACCGGTAGTCCGAGAAGAAATAATAGTCGGACATGAGGACGCCGTCCCAGCCCCAGACCCACTTGTCGTTCAGCGCGAACTGACCCTTGGTGTCGACGGCGCCGCGGAACTGCTTGTCGCCGGGCTGGCCGGCGAGCGCGCTCGGATCGAGCTGGTCGATGCCGTAGACGCGGATCTGATAGGCGCCGTCCATCAGGCGCTGGCGGAACTCGGCCTGGAATAGCACGCCCTGCTTGGACGTGATGCGCGGGTTGAAGGTCGCGTCCATGTCGGGCGCGATCGCCCAGTAGAACGGAACCTCGACGCCGTAGCCGAACGGCGTGTTCGACGTGAAGCCCGGCATCAGGAAGCCGGACTTGCGCTTCACGGTCGGGTCGGGCGTCGAGAAATAGGGCATATAGGCGATCGGCACGCCGAAGAATTCGAGCTGCGCCGTCTCGAAATACAGCATCTTCTCCTGCTGGTCGTGGATGATGCGCGCACCCCTTGACCTGCCACAGCGGCGGCTTCTTCGGATCGTCCTTGCACGGCGCGCAGGCGGTGTAGACGCCGTTCTCGAACACCGTGTAGTTGCCGCTGGAGCGATCGGAGCGGCTCGCCGCCATGCGGGTCTGGTCGGCCGTGTCCACGCGCAGCGAATCGACGAAACCGTCACGGTAATCGTCGGAAAGATCCAGGATCTCGGCATAGGTGATCTTGCCGTCGGCATCCGTCATGCGGATGTTGCCTTCGGCATGGAGCCGCTTGGTCTTCTGGTCGTAGATGACCTTGTCGGCCTCGACGCTGGTGCCGTTATAGAACAGCTGGACGTTACCGACCGCGGAGACGCGCGAATTGTTGTAGTCGTAGTCGACCTCGGTTGCCTGAACCAGCATCTGGTTGTCGTTGGCGACCTTCGGCGGCTTCGGACGCGGCGGCAGCGGATTGTAGGTGAAGCCCTGGGCGGAGGCCGGCGCCACGACGGCAACGTCGATCAGGCCACCGAGCGATGCCACGGCGGCGAAAGCAAGCAGGAACCTGCGAATGGACAAGCCAAACCCGTTCGCGCGCACCAATGTGCGCCGCGTCCAACGAGACACGGGTCCTTGGTGGACGGCCGTCACTATCCGTCCTCCTGATACAGCAAGGCCAAAAAGCCGGTGAGGCCGCCCACCACCACGGGCAACCACGCCGCAGCGATCGGATGCATCAACTCAGCCTTGCTCAAATCTTCAGTCACTTTCGACAAAACGTAGAGCAGAAAGCCTGCGCCCACGCCACTCAAAACCATCTTCTGTACGCCGCCCATCCGGAAGAAGCGCAACGACACGGAGGCCGCCAGCATCACCATTGCTGCAAGCAAAAACGGCTGCGCCAGAAGCTTCTGATACTGGAGTCGGTATCCGGCTGTCGCGAAGCCCGAGCTTTCGGAGGAGCGGATGTAGCTCGGTAGTTGCCAAAAGGACACAGTCTCGGGTGTGGAAAAACTGTTGCGGACCTGTGCCTCGGTCAGCGTCGTCGGAATCTCCAGGCTGGCCTGGTCGATCGGCGGCGAATCCAGCGAGAAGCGGCGGACGCCCTTGAACAGCCAACGGCCGGACTCGAGCGTCGCCTCGCGCGCCTCGACGCGTTCCTTGAAGTGCTGCTCCGTGTCGAACCGGAACAGCGTGAGCCCCGTGAGCCGGACGCCCTGCTGCTCGCTGCGCGCCGCGTTGATGATGGTCTGGCCGTCATTGGTGACCTGATTGAGCCAGAAACCGGAGGCGTCCTGAATGCCGCCGCCGGGCGCAGAGCCGAACAGCTCGGCTTCCATGCGCTTGGAGAGTTCGCGCAGATTGGCCGACATCGGATTGTAGGCGACGGTGGCGATCACTCCGATCAGCAGCGCACTGCCGAGCGCCGGCGAGATGAATTGCCATGCGGAGACGCCGGCGGCGCGCGCGACCACGAGCTCGAGCCGGCGGGAGAGGGCGAGATAGCAGGTCATGGCGCCGATCAGCATGCAGAACGGCGTCAGCTTCTCCAACAGCTGCGGCACGCGGAACAGCGAGGTCTCTGCCACCATGACCGCGGAGGCGGATGCAAGGCCCGAGGTCTTGCGCACCATCTCGATGTAGTCGACCAGCACCAGCAGCAGGAAAATGCTGGCGAACACGCCGAGCGCTGCGACCACGAAACGGCCGGCGAAATAGCGCCCGAGTGTGTTGGTGAGCATGCTCATGCGGTAGCCGGCCGTCCGAACAGCCGCGCGATGCGCGCGTTCGACCTGTTGATGGCCTCCATGAGGCGCGGCGGCGGTTCGACCACGAGGCCGCCGATGATGATCGCCAGCCCGATGCCGATGGCACCAAAGACCATCGCATATTGGACCAGCACCGCGCCCGGCGATTTCACGGCCACCACCGAGCAGGCGAAGCCGGCCATGCGCAGGCCGAACACGGCGAGGATCGAGGAGCCGATCGAGAAATTGCGGCTCTGGCGGGTGGTGCGTGGCGCCCCCAGGAACGCAAAGGTCAGCACGGCAAAGGCGAACGGATAGATCGGCGCCAACAGGCTGTCATGCAAGGCCGAGCGGAACTGGCCGGGAATCTGCTTGTAGACGGGGTCGTCTTCTGACGGCGAGAGCAGCTCCCAGAGATAACGCTCGCGGATGCCGAGGGCGACGTCGCGGCCCTGGCCCGAGAACTTCGACATGTCGAAGCCGTAGCGGCCGAACGCCACCAGCGCGGGATCGCGCTTGCCGGCCTCGAAGCGCTGGAGATTGCCGGTCTCCAGCACCAGGAACGATCCGGTGTCGTTCTTCACGACTTCGCCGTGCTCGGCGACGATCGAGACGCGCTCGTTCGGATCGCGGCGGTCGTCGATGAATATGCCGGCGAGGATGCCGCCGGGCTGACGTTCGCGAATCCGGATCGTCAGGTTCTTGTCGAGCTGGGCGAAGCGGCCGGGCTGGAGGATGTTTGTGAGCACGTCGGCAGTGATCTCGGCGTCCCACTGCTTGATCCGCCGCATGCCGTCGGGGGCGAGATAGGCCGCGATGAAGGCGACCAGCAGCGCCACCACGCAGGTGGCGTAGAAGAACGGATAGAACAGCCGGAACGGCGAGAAGCCGGCGGCATTCATCACGATGATCTCGGAATCGGTCGCGAGCTTGTTCAGCGTATGCGAGATCGCGATCATCAGCGCGATCGGCGAGATGATCAGGACCAGCGCGGGCACGACGAGGCTGGTGATGCCGAGGAAGGTCAGGATGGTCTGACCCTGGCTCGTCATCAGGTCGATGCCGCGCAACGCCTGCGTAATCCAGATCACGCCCGTCAGGCTGACCAGGACCAGCGCAAACGACGCGAGCGTCGTGCGGAAGATATACCTGTCGATTGACCCCATGCGCTACCGCACGAATCCCACCAAGTCCCCAACGTCGGCCGTAATTTCGGCTGTCCAACCAATCCCCGCGAGGGGATCCCCAAGGTCGGCCAACCGTCTCTTCCAGCAGCTTACTCTCTCACTACCATCCCTTTGATCCGTCAACAAAATGGCCGCCCCGTGGCACCCTCAACATATGGTTAACATTTCCCTCGTTGTGGCCTCGCGGCCACGGGGGTGCTTGGCATCTGCCGGGCCCCTAGCCCATAGTACGGCAGACTCAGTGAATCGCCGTTCAGCTCCGGCCCGTGGCCGGGACCGCCGATCGGCAAAAAGCCCCATGTTTTGGAGGAGTTACCTATGTCCGATGCCATCAAGGTCGGCATTGTCCCGTTGTCTACCGCCGTCCGTGGCATTGTGGTCGTGTTCTGCGACGACGGTCTGAAGCTCGGCCCGGCGACCGTCAAGGCGCTCGGCGGGGCCATCGAACTCGTGAAGAGGGCCGCCTCCGCCGCCGCCTTCAAAGGCAAAAGCGGCGCCGCGCTGGACATCCTGGCGCCGGAGGGGGTGAAGGCCACCCGGCTGATCGTGATCGGTGCCGGCAAGGTGGCCGGCCTGAAGGCGAACGACTTCCTCAAATTCGGCGGCGTGGCGGCGAGCAAGCTTCCCGCCGGAGCGGCGGCCATGACCATCATGGCGGAACTGCCCAATGGCGCCATGACGAGCGAGCAGGCGGTTGCGATCGCCTCGGGCCTGCGGCTGCGCAGCTACAAGTTCGACCGCTACAAGACCAAGAAGAAGGACGGTGAGGAGGACGGCTCCAGCGCCGACATCTCGCTTGCCGTTAGCGATGCCGCCGCCGCGAAGAAGGCGTTTGCATCGGCCGGTGCGATCGTGGACGGCGTGATCATTGCGCGCGACCTCGTCAACGAGCCGCCGAACGTTCTTTTTCCCGAGGAGTTCGCGCGCCGCGCAGGCTTGGTCCGCAAGCTCGGCGTCAAGATCGAGGTACTCGACGTCAAGGCGATGGACAAGCTCGGCATGGGCGCGCTGCTCGGCGTCGGCCAGGGCTCGTCGCGCCCGAGCCGGACTGTGATCATGCGCTGGGACGGCGGCAAGAAGGGTGAGGCACCGGTTGCCTTCGTCGGCAAGGGCGTCTGCTTCGACACCGGCGGCATTTCGATCAAGCCGGCCGGCAGCATGGAGGACATGAAGGGCGATATGGGAGGCGCGGCCTGCGTCGTCGGCCTGATGCATGCGCTCGCGGCACGCAAGGCCAAGGTCAACGTCGTCGGCGCCATCGGCCTCGTCGAGAACATGCCCGATGGCAACGCCCAACGCCCGGGCGACATCGTCACCTCGATGTCGGGCCAGACCATCGAGATCATCAACACCGACGCGGAAGGCCGCCTGGTGCTTGCCGATGTGCTCTGGTACGTCGCCAAGAAAACCAAGCCGAAATTCATGGTGGATCTGGCGACGCTGACCGGTGCGATCGTGGTCGCGCTCGGCACCGACCATGCCGGCATGTTCTCCAACAATGACGAGCTTGCCGAGCGGCTGCTGGCGGCCGGCATCGAGAGCGGCGAAAAGGTCTGGCGCCTGCCGCTCGGCCCCGAATACGACAAGCTGATTGATTCCCAGTTCGCCGACATGAAGAACACCGGCGGCCGCCACGGCGGCTCGATCACCGCGGCGCAGTTCCTCCAGCGTTTTGTCGACGGCACGCCCTGGGCGCATCTCGACATCGCCGGCACCGCCATGGGCGCGCCGAAAACCGACATCAACCAGAGCTGGGGAAGCGGCTATGGCGTCCGTCTGCTCGACCGTCTGGTCGCCGACCATTACGAGCGCAAATGACCCAAGATGACTGAAGTGCTGTTCTATCATCTGCAAAACATGACGGTGGAGAACGTGTTGCCGCCGCTTCTCGAGAAATCGCTCGAGCGCGGCTGGCGCGTCGTGGTGCAGTCGAATTCGCCGGAGCGCGCCGATGCGCTCGACGCGCACTTGTGGACCTACCGCGACGATTCCTTCTTGCCGCACGCGACATGGCGGGCGAGCGACGCCGCCGATCAGCCGATCGTGCTGGCGGTCGAGGAGGACAATCCGAACGGCGCCAATGTCCGCTTCCTCGTCGACAACGCCGCCCTGCCGCAGGACGCCCAGGGCTATGAGCGCATGGTGCTGCTGTTCAACGGCGACGATCCGGACGCGCTTGCATTTGCCCGCAGCGCCTGGACGGATTGCAAGGCGCGGGGATTTGATGTCACCTATTGGCAGGCCGACGAACGGGGCCGGTGGCAGAAGCGGAATTAGCGGTCGCGCGCAATTAATGATAATTTGCACTTTTCGGACGATGATGGCTTTGGTCACCTTCGTGCCGCAAAGTGATGTTGGGACAAACGCTTAGGGTCGATCCTTCACACGGGGAATTTAGTTTATCGTGCGACATCAAAAGCTTCCCGGCTCGCTCATAGTTGCGTTGGCTGCCGTAGCCCCGCTGGTCGCGGGCTGCTCTGGGACCGATGTGTTCTCCAGGGACGCCCAGTGGTTCAACACGCCCAGCCGCATGTTCATCCGGAACATCTCGATTGAGTCGCCGCCGCTGACCCCCGACAGGGCGGTTGGGGCCGAGGATCTGGTCAGTGCAGACGGAGGCTGTGCCGGCATGGCGCCGCAGCCCGGGCCGGCCGATGCCAATGCGTCCACGACGGCGCCGGCGCCCATGGGCGGCACCGTTGCGCTCGGCCACACCGAATGCGACGTGGTGCGCGGCATCGGCGCGCCCTCGAACGTCAACCTCTCCGCTGATGCCGCCGGCAGGCGCGTCGCGGTCGTGACGTGGACGACCGGTCCGCGCGCGGGCATCTACACCTTCACGGCCGGCCGCCTGTCCTCGATCGAGGGCACGCCGGAGGCACCGGTTGTGCCGAAGGCTGCCAAGCCGAAGCCGAAGAAGAAATCGGCGGCGTAACACGGGTCGCCTTCTGCCCTGAAGCTGGTTGCGGCTGTCGATGCGATCAGCCGCCCATGGTCGTCCCCATCGCCAAGCGGCTTTGCATCCCTTGGCCTGTAGCCGGCGTTTGAGTTCCGCGCTCCCTGTCTCCGACAGCCTTCCCAATACGCCGGTCGGGCTGCTGACGACCATCGACAGCCAGTAGTCATCGAAATTCGCAAACGTTCGCTCGACGACCAGTTCGCGAGTTTCGACATCGCGGATGCCGAGCTTCGCCCAAAGCGCCTTGAGTGCCTCGTATCGCGATACATCCGCACTCAGTGGGCGCTGTGCAGGTTTGCCGAGAGCGTCCATCTCCTCCCATAAGGGCTGCGTGGGCGAGCCACTCCGCAAGATATCCCAGGTGTAGGATGCGACCATGCGGACCATTTCCGAGGCACCTTTGTGCGCGTCCGGGACGAAGAACAGCACCAGCGCCACCACCGCGACGTCGAAGCGGTTGACGTCGTAGGGAAGTGCCATCGCATCGCCAATCGAAAACTCGACCTGCTTTGCTGATAATTTCCGGCGTGCAGTCGCAATCTGTCCGTCGGACGGATCGATCGCGCAAACGGACGAAGGGGCGGACTTCGCAACAAGGAGCTCAGTGAACGCGCCCTTGCCGCAACCGACATCCACCCAGGTCAAACTGCGCGCTTGTCTCGAGCCGCGGTTCTTCCGCGCGCGTTTGAAAATCACGGGGGCGTTACGCGTGATCCGTGATCAGGCCATTCGTGATGAGAGAGCCTTCGCATCCGCTGTCGAAAACTGCCCCGAAGCAAATCTGGACGAAATCTCCAGAATAATCACGCGCGTCTCAAGCAACGGTTCAAGAATGTCATGTTCGCGGCTGTTACGTGGAGGGGTGGGGCTAGATCGACCGAAGGATCATTTTGAATGTCTACTACCTCTGTTTTTTCCCCGGTTACGGGCCAACTCACCATTTTCGGCGATAGCGCCAATAACGGCGTCGTGATCAGCCGCAATAACGCAGGCCGCATTCTCATCAATAACGGGTCTGTGACGCCAATCGGTGGCGCCCCCACCGTCGCCAACACCAGCGAGATCGACATCTTTGGTCAAGGCGGCGACGACACGATCACCGTCAACGAATGCCATGGCCCGATGCCCGCGGTGCACATTTTCGGCGGTGACGGCAATGACAGGATCACGGGCGGCTCGGGGGCCGACCTTCTGTTTGGTCAGGCCGGCAACGATGTGATCAACGGCGGCGGCGGCAACGATCTGCTGTTCGGCGGCGCGGGTAACGACACGCTGGACGGCGGCAGCGGCGACAACCAGTTGTTTGGCGAGACCGGCGACGATCTCATGATCTGGAATCCCGGTGGCGGCACCAACCTGTTCGAGGGCGGTGAGGGCAATGATACGGCTAAGGTCAACGGAAGCAACGGCGACGAGACGTTCACGATCACGGCGAACGGCACGCGGGTGCGGTTCGACGGGACGGGCGCGGCGCCATTTTCGCTCGACATCGGCACGACGGAGAATCTCGTCCTGCACGCCGGCGGCGGCGACGATGTCATCACCGCGGGCAACGGGCTCGGCAGCCTGATTTCGCTGACGCTCGATGGCGGCGCCGGCAACGACAGGATTACCGGCGGCGACGGCAACGATCTCCTGATCGGCGGTAGCGGCGACGACATCGTCAATGGCGGACGCGGCAACGACGTTGCCGAGCTTGGATCGGGCGACGATACCTTCATCTGGAATCCCGGCGACGGCAGCGACACGGTCGAGGGCGGATCGGGCAACGACAAGCTGTTGTTCAACGGTGCCAATATCAACGAGACCATCAACATATCGGCCAATGGCGGTCGGGTGCGCTTCACCCGCGACGTTGCAAACATCACGATGGACCTCAACAGCATCGAGCAGATCGAATTCGATGCGCGCGGCGGCGCTGACAACATCCTTGTCGGCGATCTCACCGGCACCGGCGTCAAGCAGGTCCTAGTCGATCTCGGAGCTACGCCCGGAGGGACGCAAGGCGACGGTGCGGCTGATACGGTGACCGTCAGCGGCACCGGCGGCAATCAGCACATCGAAGTCACAGCCACGGGCACAACGGTAACCGTCAGGGGGATGCCGGAGGTCGTGACGATCGCAAATGCAGAGGCTGCCAACGACCGGCTGGTGATCCAGGCGCTCGGCGGCAACGATGTCATTGATGCATCCCTGCTCGCGGCGGCGATCGGGCTGACCATCGACGGCGGCGCGGGCAACGACACCATCACCGGCAGTCAGGGGGCCGACACCCTGATCGGGGGCGATGGCAACGACAACGTCACCGGCGGCCGCGGCAACGACGTGGCTCTCCTCGGCGCGGGCGACGACATCTTCACGTGGAATCCCGGCGACGGCAGCGACACCGTCTTCGGTGACGCGGGAACGGACACGCTGGTGTTCAACGGCTCGAATGTCGCCGAGAACATGTCGATCTCGGCGAACGGCGGCCATGCGCTGCTCACCCGCGACGTCGCCGCCATCGTCATGGATCTCGATGGCATCGAGCGCGTGCAGATCGCGGCGGCCGGCGGCGCCGACAATCTCACCGTCAACGACCTGACCGGGACCGGCATCGCGCTGGTCGCCATCGACCTCAGTGCCGGCCCCGGCAGCCAGAGCGGGGACGGTGCGGCGGACCGCGTGACCGTGAACGGCAGCGCCGGTGATGATCATATCACGGTTGCCACCAGCGGCGGATCGATCGTGGTCAACGGCCTCGCGGCGCAGGTGACGATCGCGCACGCGGATTCCGGTGACGTGTTCAGTGTCAACGGCGGAGGCGGCAACGACGTCATCAATGCTTCCGCGATCAGGGCGGGACAGCTGTTCAGCCTCAACATCAACGGCGGCGATGGCAACGACACCATCACCGGCAGCGCCGGCAATGATATCGTCAATGGCGGACGCGGCAACGACGTGGCCAGTCTTGGCGCGGGTGACGACACCTTCGTCTGGAATCCCGGCGACAGCAGCGACACCGTCGAAGGCGGCAACGGCACCGACACGCTGGCGTTCAACGGCGCCAACATCAACGAGAACATCAACATCTCGGCCAACGGTGGCCGGGTGCTGTTCACGCGCGACGTTGCTGCCATCGCGATGGACCTGAACGGCGTCGAACATGTCGACTTCAACGCCCTCGGCGGTGCCGACAACATCACCGTCAA
The DNA here is from genome assembly GCF_054056815.1 of Bradyrhizobium sp. LB13.1. Classification (NCBI taxonomy): domain Bacteria; kingdom Pseudomonadati; phylum Pseudomonadota; class Alphaproteobacteria; order Hyphomicrobiales; family Nitrobacteraceae; genus Bradyrhizobium; species Bradyrhizobium sp. LB13.1. The sequence continues at coordinate 3,854,484 of NZ_JBSRYQ010000001.1, forward strand.
TGACCTCTCCGGGACGGGCGTGAACGAGGTCAATCTCGACCTCGGCGCCAATGACGGCGCCGCCGATACGGTGACCATCAACGCGACCGGCGGCAACGATGTCATCACGGTGACCGAGCACGACGGCATCATCACGGTCTCGGGGCTTGGCCAGGACATCAACATCACCGATGCCGGCGTCGGCGACAGGATCGTCATCAACGGCCTCGATGGGGACGACGTCATCACGGCCTCCGGTTTGCACGGCGGCATCCAACTCGTTGCCAACGGCGGCAATGGCGACGACATCCTGATCGGCAGCCCCGGCAACGACACGCTTACTGGGGGCGCGGGTGACGACGTGCTGATCGGTGGCGGGGGCTTCGACGTTCTCGATGGCGGCAGCGGAAACAACGTCGTCATTCAGGGCGGCGCGGCGATGGCGGCCGCGATGCTGCTCAACCAGGCCATGGCGGCCAGCTTCGTCCCGGCAGGTGACGGCCACGGCGAGATGCCGTTGCCCGATCCGCACGCTGGCCAAAACCAGACGCTCGCTCCGCCGCAGCACGCCTGACGTTAGCCGCTGCGGCCTGGAGAACGCTCATGACGACGAACGCTGGCGTGGCCGATACGGGGCTCGACGCTCTGCTGACGCTTCTGCATTTGAAGGGCGTTGCGGCCGATCGCGACCAGCTCAGGCACCGGACGGGAGCGGCAGTCTTCGGCGCAGCGGACATCGTCCGCTGCGCCAGGTCTCTCGGACTGAAAGCACGAACCTATCGAACGCAGTGGAGCCGTTTGCCGGACAGCCCGCTGCCTGCGATTGCGATGCTGCGCGACGGTAGCTTCATGGTCATCGCCAAAGCTTCCCCCGACCAGGTGCTGGTGCAGTCGCCGGGGGTGCAGCGGCCTGTATTGATGGAGCGCGACGAGCTGTGCGCGAACTGGGACGGCGGGTTGATCCTGATGGCGCGGCGCGCCGGGCTATCCGACCTTGGCCGCCACTTCGACATCACCTGGTTCATCGGCGCGATCGGCAAATACCGGCGACTGCTCGGCGAGGTGGTGGCTGCCTCGTTCTTCCTCCAGCTCTTTGCATTGGTCTCACCGCTGTTCTTCCAGGTCGTGATCGACAAGGTACTGGTTCACCGCTCGCTGTCCACGCTCGACGTTCTCGTCATTGGCCTCGTGGTCGTCTCCCTGTTCGACACCGTGCTCGGAATCCTGCGCAACTATCTGTTCTCACACACCACCAACCGCATCGATGTCGAACTCGGCGCGCGCCTGTTCCACCATCTGCTGGCGCTGCCGATGGCCTGGTTTCAGGCCCGGCGTGTCGGCGATTCCGTGGCCCGTGTCCGCGAGCTCGAGAACATCCGCAATTTCATCACCAGCTCCTCGCTGACGCTTCTCATCGACCTGTTCTTCACCTCGGTGTTCCTGGCGGTGATGTTCGCCTATTCGCCGGTTGATGAGCTGCATCGTGCTGGCATCGTTCCCGTTCTACATCGCGATTTCGGCGGTGGCGACGCCGCTGTTCCGCCGCAGGCTGGACGAGAAATTCCGCCGCGGCGCCGAGAACCAGGCGTTCCTGGTCGAGAGCGTCAGCGGCATCGAAACGCTGAAGGCAATGGCGGTCGAACCGCAGATGCAGCGCCGCTGGGAAGAGCAACTCGCCGGCTATGTCTCCGCCAGTTTTGGCGTCACCAGCCTCGGCCACACGGCGAGCCAGCTGGTGCAATTCGTCAGCAAAATCGTCACTGCCGCGATCCTCTATGTCGGCGCGCGACTCGTGATCGGGGACGCATTGACGGTCGGCGAGCTCGTGGCCTTCAACATTTTCGCAGGGAGAGTTTCGGCCCCGGTGCTGCGGCTGGCCCAGGTCTGGCAGGATTTTCATCAGGCGCGGCTGTCGATCGCGCGGCTCGGCGATATCCTCAACAGCGCGGCGGAGCCGGCTCACTCCGCGGCACGCGCGGGGCTGCCGCCGCTCCGGGGCAATGTCAGGTTCGAGCACGTGGGCTTTCGGTACCGGCTCGACGGGCCGGAAATCCTGCACGACGTCTCGTTCGATATTCCGGCAGGCCAAACCGTCGGCATCGTGGGATCATCGGGCTCGGGCAAGAGCACGTTTGCAAAACTGGTGCAGCGGCTCTATGTGCCGCAAGGCGGCCGCGTGCTGATCGACGGCATGGATCTGGTGATGACCGACCCGGCCTGGCTGCGGCGGCAGATCGGCGTGGTGCTCCAGGACAACATGCTGTTCAACCGCTCGGTGCGCGACAATATCGCGCTGGCCGATCCGACTCTGCCGATGACGCGCATCATGGACGCTGCAAAGCTTGCGGGCGCGCATGATTTCATTCTGGAGCTTCCTGAGGGCTACGACACGGTGGTCGGCGAGCGCGGCTCGACGCTCTCCGGCGGACAGCGCCAGCGCATCGCGATCGCCCGCGCGCTGGTGACCAATCCGCGTATCCTGATCTTCGACGAGGCGACCAGCGCGCTCGACTATGAGAGCGAGCGGATCATCCACGACAACATGAAGGAGATCGCCAGCGGCCGTACGGTCCTGATCATCGCCCACCGCCTGTCCACCGTCCGCGGCGCCGACCGCATCTTCACGCTGGAGCGAGGCCGGCTGGTCGAGGACGGCACGCACGACGGCTTGATCAAGACCGGCGGCCGTTACGCGGCGCTGCATCGTCTTCAGGGAGGGATCTATGAGGTCGGCTAGGGCTGTGCCGGCTGCGCGGCCGCAGCAGACGGTGGTTCCTTTCCGGAAAGCGAAAGAGCGACGCGCCGAGGAAATCGCCTTCCTGCCGGCGGCGTTGGAGATCACCGAAACACCGCCGTCGCCAACCGGCCGCGCCATCGGCATGGCCCTGATGCTGCTTGTCTGTGCGGTGCTCGCATGGTCGGCATGGGGCACGATCGACATTGTCGCTTCCGCAACCGGGAAGGTCGTTTCGAGCGGGCGAAGCAAGGTGGTGCAACCGTTCGAGACCGGCGTGGTACGAGCCATCCACGTGCAGGATGGGCAGGCGGTCAAATCAGGCGATTTGCTGATCGAGCTTGATCCGACCGTCAACGCCGCGGAGCGCGATCGTCTTCATGACGATCTCATGGCTGAACGGCTCAATATCGCGCGCCTTCGTGCGGCGCTGACAGCTGGCGAGGAGGCTTCTGCCGATCTGTCCCCGCCCGCGGACGCCGATCCGATGCTGATCGCGACGCAGCGGCAGCTTCTCGCCAATCAGGTCAGCGAGAACAGGGCCAAGCTCGCGGCGCTTGCGCGCCAGGAGGCGCAGAAGGACGCCGAGCATCAGACGATCGCGGCCACGATTCATAAGCTCGACTCGCTGCTCCCGGTCACGCAGCAACGTGTCGAGATCCGCAAGACGCTGATGGAGAAGGAGATCGGCTCGAAGCTGACCTACTACGAGACCCTTCAGCTCCAGATCGAGCAGCAGGAGGAGCTCCGCGTCCAAAGCAGCCGCTTGAAGGAGGCCGAGTCCGCCGTTGCCGCGATCCGGGAAACCCATAACCAGGCCGTGGCCGAGTACAGGAAGAACCTGTCCGACGAACTCGCCAAGAGCGAGCAGAAAGCCAACGGCGTCGCGCGCGATCTGATCAAGGCGCAGCAGAGGACGAGGCTTCAGCAACTGACGTCGCCGGTCGACGGCGTCGTGCAGCAGCTTGCGATCCACACCGTCGGCGGCGTGGTCACGCCCGCGCAATCGCTGCTGGTGATCGTGCCATCAGATACGCGGCTCGAGATCGAGGCGATGATCTCCAACCGCGATATCGGCTTTGTCGAGGCCGGGCAGGGCGCCGCCGTCAAGATCGACACCTTCAATTTCACCCGCTACGGCTTGTTGGAAGGCCGGGTGCTGAGCGTCTCGCATGATGCCATCATTCACGACCGTCCACCGGAGCGCGGAAGCGACCGCCCGCTCGGGACGCCGCGCGACAGCAGTGAGCCCAACGGGCAGGAGCTGAGCTACAGCGCACGCATCTCGCTGGATCGCACGCAGATGCAGGTGGACGACCGCCTCGTCAGCCTGGCGCCGGGCATGGCGGTGACGGTGGAGATCAGAACCGGCTCGCGCACCATCCTGAGCTATTTGTTGTCGCCGCTGCAGCGCTACCGGCACGACATCATGCGGGAGCGGTAGTTCCGACGCCGCTGCCGACGACCGCTGAGCGCCCATGATCACGGCAACCGGCCAGTTTGCCGACTGAGCCATTTCCTGCAAGCGCGGGTAGGCGAAGACGTTACCCCGCGGCCTCGTCAAACTGCGTGCTCGCCTCCAACCACTGCTCCTCGGCGCGCGCCAGCGCGTCGGCGGCGTTGGCGCGTGCCTTTGACAGTTGCGCGGCCTGCTTGGGATCGCGGGTGAAGATGTCGGGGAGGGCGAGCGCCGTGTCGATCTTGGTGATGATCTCGCTGACGCGGGCGATCTCGGACTCGGCTTCCGCGATGCGCTTCTTCAGCGGGCCGCGGTTGTCCGACCTCGGACGCTGCGGCTTCTCGCTTGCCGCGCTGCGCTCGCGCGGGGCGGGCTCGCCGTTGCGCGCGGACAGCACCAGGCGGCGATATTCGTCGAGGTCGCCGTCGTAGTTGGTCACGGTGCGGTCGGCGACGATCCAGAGCCGGTCGGCGCAGGCCTCGATCAGATAGCGATCGTGCGAGACCATGATAACGGCGCCGGGGAATTCGTTGATGGCTTCGGCGAGCGCGGCGCGGCTGTCGATGTCGAGATGGTTGGTCGGCTCGTCCAGGATGATCATGTTGGGGCCGAAGAAGGTCGCGAGTCCCAGCAGAAGCCGCGCCTTCTCGCCGCCCGACAGTTTTCCAACCTTGGTGTCGGCCGCCTTGCCGGAAAAACCGATCGCGCCGGCGCGGGCGCGCACCTTGGCCTCGGGCGCTTCGCCGCCCATCAGCTTGCGGACGTGGTCGTAGGCGGAGCCGTCCTCGTTCAATTCGTCGAGCTGGTGCTGCGCGAAATAGGCGATCGACAGCTTGTCCGCGCGCGTCACCTTGCCCGAGAATGGCGCGAGGCGGCCGGCGAGCAGTTTGACCAGTGTCGATTTGCCGTTGCCGTTGGAGCCGAGCAGCGCAATGCGGTCGTCATTGTCGATCCGCAAGGTGACGCGGCCCAGCACCGGCGTTGCCGGATCGTAGCCGACCGCGGCGTTGTCGACGGCGATGATCGGCGGCGACAGGATTTTCTCGGGCGCCGGAAAGCTGATCTCGCGCACATCCTGGGTGACCAGCGCCGTGATTGGCTTCAGCCGCTCCAGCATTTTGACGCGTGATTGGGCCTGCCGGGCTTTCGAGGCCTTGGCCTTGAAGCGATCGACGAAGGCTTGCAGGCGCGCGCGTTCGGCTTCCTGGCGCTTGACCTGCTTGGCATCGAGCATCTCGCGCATGGCGCGCTGCTCCTCGAAGGAGGAGTAGGTGCCTTTGTAAAGCGTGAGCTTGCTGCGCTCCAGATGCAGGATCTGGTCGACCGAGCTTTCCAGGAGATCGCGGTCATGGCTGATCACGATCACGGTGCGCGGATAATGCGCGAGGTGATCCTCCAGCCACAGCGTGCCTTCGAGGTCGAGATAGTTGGTGGGCTCGTCGAGCAGCAACAGGTCGGGAGCCGCGAACAGTGTTGCGGCGAGCGCGACGCGCATGCGCCAGCCGCCGGAGAATTCAGCGCAGGGGCGGAGCTGGTCGGTGGCCGAGAAGCCCAGGCCGGAGAGGATCGCGGCCGCGCGCGACGGGGCGGAATGCGCGTCGATGTCGACCAACCGGGTCTGGATCTCGGCGATCCGGTGCGGATCGGTCGCGCTCTCGGCCTCGGTAAGCAAAGCGTCGCGTTCGAGGTCGGCCTTGAGCACCACGGAGATCAGGCTTTCGGGGCCGTTCGGGGCTTCCTGCGCGAGGCTGCCGACGCGCCAGCGGGGCGGCAATGTGACCGTGCCGTGCTCGGCCGCGAGCTCGCCGCGGATCACCTTGAACAGGGTCGATTTGCCGGTGCCGTTGCGACCGACCATGCCGACGCGGGATCCGGGCGTGATCTGCACGGAACTCTGGTCAATCAGAAGGCGTCCGGCGAGGCGGATGGAGAGGTCGGTGATCGCAAGCATGCGGCCTTGTCACCGCACCCGGGACCAAACGCAACCCGTTTTTCCGTGAGGTTGAAGTCAGTGCGAATCGCGGTCGCGCTGCTTCAGCTCGTTGAGGAGCTGCTCGAGGTGCGTCGGGAGCCTGGCTTCGGGGCGCAGGCTCTGCCGGAGCCGTTCACCCACGGCATCGGAGATCGCGCGGCTGGTGCGCCGGTCGATTTGTTCGCCGTCATTGGCAGAAAGGCCGGCCATCGCAGGGTTCCGTGTTTTCAAAGAAGCGATACGGTATCAAGTCCTTGGCCCCCAAATGGTTTCGCCACTCGCGGAGATTGCCCGTCATTCTAGCAAAAATTGTATGAAGCGGCGCAATGCCCCAACCCGAATACAAAGCCCCGGCGCAGGGGAACGCCGGGACTTCGCTCGAAAGGTACCTGGGGGGCTTGGGTACTCTTTTGGGAAGGTGCTGTCGGGCTCAGTAGCAGCGGTTGGTCAGGCGCCAGCGGGGGCCCCAGGGAGTCGGGACCAGCCGCCGCACATAGCAGCCGCCGCCATAACCGTAGGAGACGGGGCCGCCGGCATAGAAGCGCGGTCCACCCCAGCCGTGATGCCAGCCACCACCGCCGCCGTGGCCCCAGCCGCCATGCCAGTGAGCGGACGCGGAGGTCGGCGCCAGCGCGGCACCCAGCGCGACCGCGGCAACAGCGGCAAGCGAAAGTTTCCTCAACATGGTGATCTCCTCAAAATTGCCGGCGCGGGGCTATCGCGTCGATGGAAAGGCCGCCGAAACGGTCTGCCTGATCATCAGGTTTCGGTTTCGATAGACCTGACGTTACGCCGGCGAAGCTGAACCGAATCCTGACGGGGGCTTCAGATTGGGTTCATCTGGGTGAAATTGTTGTAAGCCATGCTGGAATCGGCCGTTCGCTCCTGCGGCGAAGCGCCTGTGAGACATTCGGGCGGTCGCTTGCCGTCCGGCGAAGGCGCCGATATAAGCCCGGCAACTCCGAACCACCGCATTCTTCCCCAAGGACAAGATTATGGCCATCGAACGCACTTTCTCGATCATCAAGCCCGACGCCACCGCGCGTAACCTGACCGGTGCGGTTAACGCCGTGATCGAGAAGGCGGGCCTGCGCATCGTCGCGCAGAAGCGCATCCGCATGACCAAGGAGCAGGCCGAGACCTTCTATGCGGTCCACAAGGCGCGGCCGTTCTTCGGTGAGCTCGTGGAATTCATGACCTCGGGGCCCGTGGTGGTCCAGGTGCTGGAAGGCGAGGGCGCCGTCGCCAAGTACCGCGATGCGATGGGTGCCACCGATCCGTCCAAGGCGGCTGACGGCACCATCCGCAAGCTCTACGCAAAGTCGATCGGCGAAAACTCTGCGCACGGTTCGGACGCGCCGGAGACCGCCGCGATCGAGATCGCGCAGTTCTTCTCGGGCAACGAGATCGTCGGCTGATCCGTCAGCCGATAAGTTAAAGAGACACGGCGAAAGGACGTAGTGTGAACTGGCTCTGGCAGATCTTCGATCCCGCTACGATCGGGGCATTCTTCACCCAGTTTCGCAACGAGATGGCCGAACCGACCTTCTGGGTTGCGGTCGGCAAGATCATCTGGATCAACATCCTTTTGTCCGGCGACAATGCGCTGGTGATCGCGCTCGCCTGCCGCGGCCTCAAGCCGCGGCATCGGCTCTGGGGCATGATCTTCGGTGCTGGCGCAGCGGTGCTGCTGCGGATTATCTTCACGGGCATCGTCGCGAGCCTGATGGAGCTGGCGTACCTCAAGCTCGTCGGCGGTCTCGCGCTGATCGTGATTGCAGCCAAACTGCTGGTGCCGGAACAAGAGGACGAGGACGGCGTCAAGTCGGCCTCGCATCTGTGGCAGGCCGTGCAGATCGTCGTCGTCGCCGACATCGTCATGAGTCTGGACAACGTCATTGCGGTGGCTGCCGCCGCCAATGGCAGCGTGCCCTTGCTGGTGCTCGGTCTTGCCATCAGCGTGCCGCTGATCGTCGCCGGTGCGGCGCTGATCATGGCGCTGCTTACAAAGCTGCCGGTTCTGGTGTGGGCCGGCGCGGCGCTGCTCGGCTGGATCGCAGGCGAAGTGATTGCCACCGATCCCGCCATTGCGCCGCGGCTGCACACGCTGTTCGACGGTCCGTTCGGCGCCTCGCTGGACAACATGCTCGGCGCGTTGCGCATCCCGCCGCAGTTCGCCCATGGTGGCGGGGGCGGCGAATATTTTTGCGCGATCCTCGGCGTCGTCGTCGTGCTGGTCGTCGGCACCATCTGGCGCCGACGCAGCCTCAGCGCGGCCGCGCTGGAGTCCTCCGAGCGCCACGCCAAGGCTTCGGCGGAGTAGCCAAGGCATCGGCTGAGTAAAAGGCTTCGGCTGAGTAATTCTCTAGCGCCGGACGATCGAGCCGGCGCGGTTGATCAGCCGAGCGAGCGCGCGGAAGCGGCTGCCGACGCGGTCCGCGACGAGATCGCCAAGGCGATGCTCGAACACCAGCAACAGCTTGCGGCCCACGCTGCGGAAATGCGTCGCGGGCAAGACGCCCGGACGCGCCGCCGAGATCAGATGCGCGACGCGGAAGGCCGCGCCCAGCAGGCGGGCGCGTTCAAGCTGCGCCGCCGTCAGCAACTCCTGCATGGCGACGGGCGGCTGGTTCTCTTCACTCAGGCCGGCGTAGCGATAGAACACGGACAGGCCGACGAACGCGCGTTCGGTGTGGGTGATGGCGCCGAAATTGCCGTTGACGACCAGGCTCAGCGTCTGCTCGCCGCGATGATCGGGATGCACGCGCCAGCCGATGTCGGACAGCAGGCACGCGGCGTGGCGCAGGCGGCGGTCCTCCTCGGTCTCGTGCAGCTTCACCACGCGTGCGAGGCGGTCGGTCCAGGCAATCAGCTCGCGGGCGTGCTTCGCCGAACGCGACAGCAGCTGGTTCAGCTCCTCCGCCGCGCAAATCAGCCCGTCCTTGTTGCGCTCGGTTTCCGACAGCTTCTCGTGCAGCAGGCCCTCGCGCACGCCGAAGGTCGAGAACACGATCGTCTTCGGCTTCGCCACGCGGATGATGTGCTCGAGCACCAGCGCTGCATAGGTCAGGAGAGGGCGACGCGCATCCGCGACGATCTCGATGTCGGCGAGCATGTCGACAGCCGCAAGACGACGCAGACGACGCGAGAAGTCGAGCGCCTCGGCAGCCGAAATCGAATAGCCGTGCATCACCTGGAGCGGATAGCCGCTCTGGATGATGTGGATGCGCGCGAGCGCGCGCCAGGTGCCGCCGACCGCGTAGAAGCTCCGGCCGCTACCTGCCTTGAGTTGCGGCACCCCGTCGAGCGCCTCGCGGACGATGCGGTCGGCGCGTTTGAGAGATTTATGCGCGAGATCCTGCAGCGCGAGGCCGCCGAGCGGCAGCGTCACGCCGCTGCGCACGCTGTTCTTGCGCACGTCGATCAGTTCGAGCGAACCGCCGCCGAGGTCGCCGACGATGCCGTCGGGGTGATGGATGCCGGAGATCACGCCCAGCGCCGACAACCGCGCCTCGCGCGGGCCCGACAGGATCTCGATCTTCACCGCGCAGATGCGCTCGGCTTTGGCGATGAAGTCGGGGCCGTTGGAGGCATCGCGGCAGGCGGCGGTCGCAATCGCAAACACCCGTCCGACCTGCATCACCCGGCACAGCGCACGGAAGCGCTTGAGCGAGGTCAGCGCCTTGTCGACGGCGTCGGGTGCGAGCAGGCCCGTGCTCTGCACCTCGCGCCCGAGGCCGCACAGCGTCTTCTCGTTGAAGATCGGAATGAGGCTCCGCGTCAGTCCCTCGTACACGACGAGGCGGACCGAGTTGGAGCCGATATCGATGACCGCGACGCTCGAGCCGCGCTTGCGCGGCCGCTTCACGTCAGAGATCCCGGATCAGGATTGATGACGTTCATTACGGCGCGTGAGGCGGCGCGGCGAGGATTCCTTGAGCGACTTACCACGGCCAGACAGACTCGGATTTGTCATGAAGTAGTTGTGGGCGTTGAAAGGCTCCTCGCCCTTCGCGGTCTTCATACGCGTTGAGGACCCGTCCGGCAACAATTGCCAGCTCTGCTCGTTGTCCTTGAGATTCGCGACCATGATCTGTTCGAGAACCTGCTGATGCACCGTGGGATTTTGCAGCGGACACAGCACCTCGACGCGGCGGTCGAGGTTGCGCGGCATCATGTCGGCCGAGGAGATATACACAGCCGCTTTCGCGCTCGGCAGGCCCTGGCCCATGCCGAAGCAGTAGATTCGGCCGTGTTCCAGGAAGCGTCCGATGATCGACTTGACGCGGATGTTCTCCGACAGGCCGGGGATGCCGGGCCGCAGGCAACAGATGCCGCGCACCACGAGCTCGACCTGCACGCCCGCCTGTGAGGCCTCGTAGAGTGCGTCGATGATGTCGGGGTCGACCAGCGCGTTCATCTTCATCCAGACCGCACCGGGCCGGCCGTGCCGCGTGTGCGCGGTCTCGCCCTGGATGTGCTCGATGATGCGCTTGCGCAAGGTCAGCGGCGACACCGCCATCTTTTCCAGATCGCTCGGCGCCGCATAGCCGGTGATGAAGTTGAACACGCGCGCAGCGTCGCGGCCGATGGTCGGCTCCGAGGTGAAGTAGGAGAGGTCGGTGTAGATGCGCGCGGTCACCGGGTGGTAATTGCCGGTGCCGGTGTGGACGTAGGTTGTCAGGCTGCCGCCCTCGCGGCGCACCACCATCGACAGCTTCGCGTGCGTCTTCAGTTCGAGGAAGCCATAGACGACCTGGACGCCGGCGCGTTCGAGATCGCGCGCCCAGCGGATGTTGGCCTCTTCGTCGAAGCGCGCCTTCAGCTCGATCAGCGCGGTGACGGATTTGCCGGCTTCGGCGGCTTCCACAAGCGCGCGCACGATCGGCGAGTTGCTGGAGGTGCGATAGAGCGTCTGCTTGATGGCGACGACGTCGGGGTCGCGCGTCGCCTGCTGGAGAAACTGCACCACCACGTCGAAGGATTCGTAGGGATGATGGACGACGAGGTCCTTCTGCCGGATCGCCGCGAAGATGTCGCCGCCGTGCTCGCGCACGCGCTCGGGATGGCGCGGGACGTAAGGGGTGAATTCGAGATCGGGCCGGTCGAGGCGGGTGAGCTGCGAGAGCTCGTTCATGGCCAGTACGCCGTCGACCAGCAACACCTCGTCGTCGGCGGCCGATAGCGCATGCTGCACGAAGCTGCGCAGCTGCTCCGGCATCTTGGCGTCGATCTCGAGCCGGATCACCGACCCGCGGCGGCGGCGCTTCAGCGCGGTCTCGAATAGGCGGACGAGATCCTCGGCCTCTTCCTCGATCTCGAGCTCGGAGTCGCGGATGATGCGGAAAGCGCCCTGGCCTTGAAGATTGTAGCCGGGGAACAGGCGGTTGATGAACAGCGCGGTGGCCTGCTCCAGCGAGATCAGCCGGACGACCTTGCCGTCAGCCGGCAGGCGGATGAAGCGGTCGATCTTGCCGGGCATGCGGATCAGCGCGTTCATCTGCTTGCCGTCGGCGGCGCGCGTGAGTTGGAGCGCGATGGTGAAGCCGAGGCTCGGAATGAACGGGAAGGGGTGGGCCGGGTCGATCGCGAGCGGTGTCAGCAGCGGAAACACGTTGCTGAGGAAGTAGTCCTCGACCCAGGTTCGCTCCGCCTTGGTGACCTCCTTGCCCTCGACCAGAACGATGCCCTCGTTGGCCAACGTGCCGCGCAGGTCGCGCCAGATCGCCTGCTGGTCGGAGGCCAGTTGCGAGACGGTCCGGTTGATAAGCGCGAGCTGCTCGGACGGCGTCAGGCCGTCGGGGCTGCGTTCGGCAATGCCCTCGCGCACCTGGGCCTTGATGCCGGCGACGCGGACCATGAAGAACTCGTCGAGATTATTCGCTGAAATCGACAGGAATCGCACCCGCTCCAGCATGGGGTGGCTGGCATTGACCGATTCCTCCAGGACGCGGCGGTTGAAGTGCAGCCAGGAGAGCTCGCGATTGATGAACCGCTCGGGGCTCGATGCGATCGCCGGATGGCCCTCGGCTTCCGGAGCTTTTTCTTTAACTTCAACAGCTTGCGCAGAGTCCATCAGAAATCGATCCATCCAGTTCGCCCAAATTTGCGACTTATGCGCAAAACCGTCGGGAGCATGTGTTAGAGCGATGACGTTTCGATGACATTGATGTTCCGCTGCCGGGCCGCGTCAAGCCCGCCTTGGTCAGACATCCCGCAAGAGCTCGGCGGCCAGGGCCCGGGTGACGGGACGGCCGAGGCGCAGGGCCTCGCTGTCCAGCAGCTCCACGGCCTGCCGGGCGGCGGCCGAGGACCGCTCCAGGCGGGTGGCGAGGTAGCTGACCACGCTCTCGTCCACGGCGAGCTGGCGGTCGGCGCAGAACTTGACGATCAGGCCGCGGAAGAGCTGGTCGTCAGGCGGCAGCAGCGCGATGACAGGCACGGCGCGCAGCCGCGAGCGCAGGTCGGGAAGCTCGATCTCGAGCGATGCCGGCATCTGGCGCCCGGCGAAGAGGACGTAGGCCTCGTCCTCGCGGGCCAGGTTCATCAGATGGAACAAGGCGCGCTCGTCAAATTCCCTGGCCTTGGGATCCTCGACCACCAGCGCGCCGGTGACGAGCGCACCCGGGACGGCTTCGGCGGTCAGCGCATTGGCGGTGGTCGAACGGGCGCCCGAAGCTTCGGCCCAGATCGCGGCGAGATGGCTCTTGCCGCTCCCTTCCGGGCCGGCCAGCCACATGATCCGGTTCGGCCATTCCGGCCAGGCGTCGATGAGGGCAACACCGGCGGCGTTGGCGGGGCCTTCGAGGAAATTGTCCCGGCTCAGGCTCTCCGCATGCGGAAGCGAAAACGCCAATTGTCGGGGATGAACGCGGCCTGGCACGCTTGCTTTGCTCCGTGCCGGCGTGCCGGCCTCGTTTGAGGAGATGCGACTTAATCGAGCGGAGCTGGCCTTTTGCGGAGCCGCATCCCAACTCATTTGGCCTCGATAGTGCTCATGTGCCGTAACCACTCGACAAGATAGAGCGACACCGAGGAGAGCGTGAAGACCGTGACGAGGCCCATCAGGATTATATCATAAGGACCGGCTTTGAAGCCGAAGGCGAGGGCGGCCAGCACCAGCGCCGCGAATGCCACCTGGGCCACAGTGTTGAGCTTGGATACCCTCGAGGGCTTCATCTCGACAGGGCGGTCGAACAGCCACGAAACGATCACGGCGGCGACGATCATGATGTCGCGCGAGACCACCAGGATGACGATCCAGCGCGGAATCGCACCCCAGATGCCCAGGGCCATGTAGATCGAGACCAGCAGCGCCTTGTCGGCGAGCGGGTCGAGCAAGGCGCCGAGCTCGCTCGTCATGTTGAAGCGCTTGGCAAGGAAGCCGTCGACCGCGTCGCTGATACCCGCGATCAGGAAGACGGCGAACGCCACCTCCATTTGGCTCGACACGATGGCCCAGACGATGATCGGGACCAACATGATGCGGCCCAGGGTAATGATATTCGGAATACTCACGAAAGCGCTTCCCGGCACCCGGTCTGACCTCGAATCCGGCCCTTAGAGGCTGAACCGGTTGATATCTCTACATAGTATACGAAGGCGCGCCATGCGAGCCATTGCGCGTCCCCGGAATTCGACGTAACCAGCCGCAAACCCACTGGAAATCGGGCATGACCGACCGCAAAAACGGCCTCACTTACGCCGATTCAGGCGTCGATATCGACGCGGGCAACCGCCTGGTCGACCTGATCAAGCCGATGGTGCGCGCCACCGCGCGGCCCGGCGCCGACGCCGAAATCGGCGGATTCGGCGGCCTGTTCGACCTCAAGGCGGCCGGCTTCAAGGACCCCATCCTGGTGGCCGCGACCGACGGCGTCGGCACCAAGGTCAAGATCGCGATCGAGACCGGCCTGCATGGCGGGATTGGCATCGACCTCGTCGCCATGAGCGTCAACGACCTTGTGGTGCAGGGCGCCGAGCCGCTGTTCTTCCTGGATTATTTTGCCTGCGGCAAGCTCGATCCGGAGGCGACCGCCTCGATCGTCGCCGGTGTCGCCGAAGGCTGCCGCGAATCCCTCTGCGCCCTGATCGGCGGCGAGACGGCCGAGATGCCCGGCCTCTACAAGGACGGCGATTACGATCTCGGCGGCTTTGCCGTCGGCGCCGCGGAGCGTGGCACGCTGTTGCCGCGCAAGGACATCGCCGCCGGCGATGCCGTGATCGGGCTCGCCTCGTCGGGCGTGCACTCCAACGGTTTCTCGCTGGTGCGCAAGATCGTGGAACAATCCGGCCTCGGCTTCGAGGCGCAGGCGCCGTTCTCGCCCGTCATGACGCTCGGCGGCGCATTGCTGACGCCGACGCGGCTCTACGTCAAATCCTGCCTCCGCGCGATCCGCGAGACCGGTGCGGTGAAGGGGCTTGCCCATATCACCGGCGGCGGCTTCACCGACAACATTCCGCGCGTGCTGCCGAACCATCTCGGCGCCGGGATCGATCTGGCGCGTCTGCCAGTGCTGCCGGTGTTCAAATGGCTGGCCGCGCAGGCCGGTATCGCCGAGCTCGAAATGCTGCGGACCTTCAATTGCGGGATCGGCATGATCGCGATCGTCGAGCCGGACAAGGTGAACGAGGTCATGCAGGTCTTCACTGAGGCCGGTGAGACCGTGGCACAGCTCGGCACCGTGATCCCGGCCGAAGGCGAGCACCGCGTCGTCTATAACGGCCACCTCGACCTGGCGCTGTGATGAAGCGCCGCGTTGCCATCCTGATATCGGGGCGCGGCTCCAACATGGCCGCGCTGATCAAGGGCGCGGCTGCACCGGATTTTCCGGCGGAGATTTCCCTGGTCATCTCGAACAAGGCCGATGCGCTGGGGCTGGAAACAGCCAAAGCGCGCGACGTGAAGACGCTGGTGATCGAAAGCAAGCCGTTCGGCAAGGACCGCGCCGGCTTCGAGACGGTGCTGCAGGCAGCGCTTGATCAGCACGGCATCGAGCTGATCTGTCTCGGCGGCTTCATGCGCCTGTTCACGGCCGAATTCACCAAGGCCTGGTACGGGCGGATGCTCAACATCCATCCCTCGCTGCTGCCGTCTTTCCCCGGTCTCGACCCGCACGGCCAGGCCTTGCGCGCCGGCGTCAAGCTGTCTGGTGCGACGGTGCACTTCGTGATCCCCGAGACCGACGCCGGCCCCATCGTGATGCAGGGCGCGGTGCCTGTGAGCGACCACGATACCGGGGCCACGCTGTCGGAGCGCATCCTCGAGATCGAGCACCGCATCTATCCTGAGGCGCTGCGGGCTGCTCGCGGCCGGCAAGATCCGGATCGAGGGCGACGTCTGCAAGACGGCGGGCGGCGGGCCGTCGGAGAATTTTTTGATTGCGCCGGTGGCGAATTGAAGCGCTGTCGCGTTTCGTCGTCATAAATAAAAACCCCCGGCGGAGCCGGGGGCAACGTCATGATCTCTCGCGCAAAATCGAGAGAAATCAGGAAACCTTGAGGTTCTCCGCGGATGCTTTGCCGCGGTTCTCCACGAGGTCGTATTCAACCGCTTGGTTTTCGTTGAGGGTGGAAAGTCCCGCACGCTCGACGGCGGAGATATGGACGAACACGTCCTTGTCGCTGCCGTTCGGCTTGATGAACCCATAGCCCTTGGTCGGGTTGAACCATTTGACGGTGCCCTTTTGCGGCATCCTCAGTCTCCTCCGCTAGATACAAAAAAGACGCGGCCGCTTTTTTCGCGTGCCACGCCACAAACGGGCTTCCGGAAGTCTGTTCGAGTCTTGAATCTCAATGTCGCGAAACGCACAGCCGAGCGCCAATTCCGATTGTGTCCGATATTGCAACATGAAAATCGCGCGTTAGCAAGCCGTGCGCGAATTTCAGGCCAGGGCCGGGCGAACAGGATTGCAATTTGCGATCTGTGGCCGTGGAACCACAATCCCGGGCAATAGCCTCGGCCATAGCGTGCCAACCCGTTGACCCTCCGTGACAGTTCGGAACAAATCGCCGCACGCGCCGCAGCTTGTGTTGCATTCCAGCGCGCCGCCACTCGCTTCGGGAAGGTCGTCATGTGCTGCACCTCGCAGCTCTCCGGGACACGGCAGACGATCGGGCTGGACCGCGTCCGCCGGATTGCGACGGCGATCGCCATGGCCTTTACATTCGTCGTGATGGTATCGGCCGCGACGCCCGGCTTCGCGCAAAGTCCGACGCCCACGCCGACCCCAACGCCGTTGCCGTCACCGGTTCCGATGCCGACCTCGACCAATTACGACCAGTCGGCCGGCAACAGCGCGCTCTCGATCTCGGCTCGAATTTCCTGGAACGGCTCGGCAACCAGGCATCTGGCGGCGTCAACCGGGCATTTCGGACCAATCCGGGCGGCGGCGGCGCGTCGACGGCCACGGAGGATCCGCGCTACCGCACCTGGTTCGAGGGCTACGGCATCTCGGTTCGGACCGATGCGCAGGGCGATTTCGTCGGCGACAAGCGCAAGACGGTTGGCGGGGTCGCAGGCTTTGGCGCGCGGCTCGCGCCGGGTGTCAATATCGGCTTCTCCGTCGACCAGAGCCACACCGACATCGACGTGCCGCTTGCGCTTCAATCCGCAACGCTGGACCTCACACAGCTCGGTTTCAACGGCTCCGTCGACAAGGGCCCATGGACCTGGGCCTTCGCGGTGGTGCACGGTTTTGGCAAGGTCCGTTCCAGCCGGGATACCGACCTGGGCTTTGCGACTGCGGGTTATCGCGCGGCAATCGACGGCGCGCTGACCGAGATCAGCTACTACTGGACCCAGGACCAGATGCGCATCGTGCCCAAGGGGGCGCTGGAATATGTCCGCGCCACCAGCGCCGCGTTCCAGGAGGCCGGCGGCCTCGATCCCCTCAATGTCGGCTCGACGGCGCTCTCACGCGCGCGCGTCATGATCGGGGCCGAGATCGGGCGCTACTTCATCTTCGACCAGATGATCCTGGACCTGTCCGCCTACGGCAAGTTCATCGACAATTTTTATCAGAACCTGGGATCGGTGCAGGTGAGCCTCGGGACCCAGAGCATTATCGTGCCCGGCATCGGCGAGAGCCGCTACGGCATGGATGCCGGCGCCTCCGCCTCGCTCAGCCTGACCAACACTGCGCGGCTCTACGTCAATTACGACGGCAAATTCCGCAACGAGCTGACGTCGCACCAGGGCACGCTCGGCTTCGAATATCGGTGGTGAGGCGAAGCCTGCCTGCGTCCGCCCAGAGCGATCCGGAAGAGTGCGGAGCGGTTGTTTGAAAAGGTCATGCCCAAGCTTCAGGTCGGCGTTGCCGCGATATATCCCGTCAATCCAAAGCCCTCGCGCGCGGCCGTCATCATCGGCACCAGCGCGTTCGGGTGGATGAACTCGTCGCGGAAACAGGGATGCATCTTGGGATCGAAGATTTTCTTCAGCCAGTCGACCACGATCTTGTGGCGCTCGGAGGTGCGGAACTCCTTGTGGTAAGTGAGCCAGAGATCGGCGTGGTGGCTGACGCCGAGATCGACGGGAACGAGCGGGGCGCCGAGCGCGATCGAGACCGTCGGCAGGAACCCGATGCCGGCGCCGCGCTCAACCGCATAGAGCACGCCGACCGACGAGTTGGTCTTGATCCCGACGATGCCTTCGAGCGACTTCAGTCCGAGCACGCGGGCGTAGGCGCCGTCATCGACCTGCGGCGCGTTCTGCTTGATGATGCGGTGGTTCTTCAGCTCGGTCAGGCCCGCCGGGACGCCGTAGAGGTTTTCGTACTCCTTGGAGACGAACGGATAGATGTGCAGACGGCCGAGCTTGGCGACGATCAGATCCGGATTGGTCGGCGGCTCGAGCTGGATCGCGATATCGGATTCGAGCCGCGCGACGTCGGCCTGCTCCATCGCGCAGCGCAGGTCGACGGTGATCTTGCGATAGGTCTTCTGGAAGTCGATCAGTCGCGGCAGGATCCAGAAATTGCCGGGGCCTTCCGTCACCGCGACGCGCACGGTGCCTGACATGTCGTTCGACGATCGCGAGGCACGCCGGAGGACGTTGAAGGCATGACGCTCCATCAGCGCCACGTCGGCGATCATGGCGCTGCCTTCGTCGCTGAGCGTGAGCCCGCTCTGGTCGCGCAGGAACAGCTTGCAGTCGATGCTCTCTTCGAGCCGGTCGATCCTGCGCATGAGGGTCGTGGAGGTGAGCCCGAGCTCCTCAGCGGCGTTGCGGAAGCTTTTATATTTTGCGCAAGCTAAAAACAATTTCAAATCGTCCCAGGACGCATCCAGGGCTTCTTCACGGTGCTGCATCATAGCAGCACCCCGGTGCAATAACTGCTGCATACTCCTGATCCCCAGCCGCTAAGCTCTTCGCGATAGCGGGGCACGAAAGCCGCGGACGATAAAGGGGTGACATGGGTATGGAAAGGGGCTCGTTTGCCGCAAGGCATGATTTCGACGCGCTGCCGCTCAGTCCGGATGTCGAGGTCCGTTGCGCCCAATTTTCCGAAATTGCCGCGCTTTCGCAGATGGCGCACCGGCTGGTGCCGGGCGTTCGGATCGGGACGGCTGAGCTTGCAAGATACTTCACCTTCGATCCCGAGAGCATCCTGACTTTCAGCCGGAAGGGCAACCTCGTCGGCGGCATGGCCTTCCTGTTTCTGAACGAACGCGGCCACGATGCGCTGCTGCTCGACGAGATCTGTCTCACCGCGCCGGAAACGCGCGATCTCGCTTCTGCGAAGGAGGACGTTTCTGCCATCTACATCTGGGCGATCGCGGCGACAGGGCGCGGCGTCGCCGTTCGGTCTCGGCAAGGCCGCGGCTCATCTAAGACAGCTAAGGTTTCGTAACGCGGATTGCTATGCGCAGCCGTCAACCGTGGCCGGACGCGACATCATGAAGGCGACCGGCTTCGAGCCTGTTCCGAGCTTCCAACCCGACCTCTGGTGCTACGAGCGCCCCTGGCATCGACAACCCATGCGCATGCCCGGCGCGATCATCCAAGCAAGGAGTTTTGCAGATGCACGGTACTAGGATTCCTCTCGCGAAGCCCGACTCCCGCGCCATCACCATTCGCCTCGCACGCGATCTCAGCGATCTCATGCTGGTCACCTCGATCCGCTCAGCCGTCTATCTCGCCGAGCAGGATTGCCCGTTCGATGAGGAGTTCGACGGCAACGACATGGTCGCCGCGCATTTCATCGGCTATGTCGGCAACGAGCCTGCCGGCTGTCTGCGGGTGCGGTTCTTCGGCGATTTCGCCAAGGTGGAACGGCTTGCGGTGCGGCATCAATATCGGCGCTCGCGCGTCTCGTTCAAGCTGGTGCAGGCGAGCGTCGACTATGTGAAGCGCAAGGGCTTTCGCAAGATCTACGGCCAGGCGCAGGACCGACTGGTCGATTTCTGGGCCCATTTCGGCGCCAAGCCGCTCGGCCACAATCGCAAGGTCACCTTCTCCGACTTCTCCTACACGGAGATGCTGCTGGAGATCGAACCGGGTCCGGACGCGATTACGCTGGACAGCGATCCCTATGTGATCATCCGTCCCGAGGGCGATTGGGACCGGCCGGGCGTGCTCGACGCCTCGGCTGGACGAGCCGTGACGTCGCCGCTGCGGGACGTCGCGCTCGCTGGCCGTTGAAACCAGTGCAGCTGCGCGCAAGATCATGCTGGCTTCCATCACCGACGATCCGCCAATCCTGGTCTGCGCGGATCTCCAGATCGAATATCTGACCCCTGGACGTCGCCACGTCATCCTCGACGGCGAGGTTGCGACGGCGCGCTGCCTGGAACTGCTGACGCTGTGGCGCGACAATCTCTGGCCGGTGATGCATTTGAAGCGCATCGCTCAGGCAGCCTGGTTCAATCCGGCATCCAGGCTGACCGATTGGATCGTGGACGCGAAGCCGCGGCCGGGAGAAATGACGTTCGAGCACCCGCTGCCGTCGGCCTACAGTTCGTCGCGGTTCGTGGACTACATGTCCAATATCCGCAATGTGCGTTGCGTGCTCGCAGGCTTTTCCCTGGACGAAACCATCCTGGCCACCGCTGTCGACGGGTTTCACCGCAGCCATCGCTACCAGGTGGCCGCCGATGCGGTGGCCTGCCGCCAGCCGGGAACTGGCGACGCCGCCGCCTACAAGCATGCGGTAGTGAATGTGATCGGGAATTTTGCTACAATCCAGTCCAGCGCCGAACTGATCAGAGCCAGCGGCGCCGTTGCGGTGTAGACGGCCGCGATCGGCGGATGGAGTGGGACATTGTCACGGGGAGATCAGCTCAAGGAGCTGGCAAGCGACCTGTCGCATGCCGCCGAGGCGGCGCGCCGTCTTGGTTTGTCCACGACGGTATATCTGCTGTCGATGGCGCTGGTGGAAGTGCGGGAAGCCACTGCCGCCGATGGCGATGGGAATGACGACGGCGCGGCGTGAGCGCTGCCCCGTGCAGCTGCCCGATGTGCGGCTTTGTGCAACGCTGCTGAGCGCTTGCCGCCGACGAATTGGCGTTGCAAGTTTTGCGTTGCCGCAATAGCCAAGTGACTGGATCATCGAGTGATGACGCTGGCCGCGCCGGCGACGTGACGGCTTTCAAGGATTCTCGCAAATGTCCATGCTGCCCAATTCGCAAGAGGCCCGGGATGTGGCCTACCAGCTCCATTCCTACACCAACGCGCGCGCCCATCAGCAGGCCGGTCCCCTGGTGATCGAACGCGGCGAGGGTCCTTACGTGTTCGACGCGTCGGGCAAGCGCTATTTCGAGGCGATGGCAGGCCTGTGGAGCGTCGGGCTCGGCTTCAACGAGAAGCGGCTGGTCGAGGCCGCGCACAAGCAGATGCTGGCGCTGCCGTTCTACCATACGTTCTCCGCCAAATCGCACGGGCCCTCGATCGATCTCGCCGAGAAGCTGGTGGCGCTCGCGCCGGTGCCCATGAGCAAGGTGTTCTTCACCAATTCCGGCTCGGAGGCGAACGACACCGTCCTGAAGCTGATCGCCTATCGCTCCAACGCGCTCGGCCAGCCGCAGCGCAAGAAGGTGATAAGCCGGATGCGCGCCTATCACGGCGTCACCATCGCGTCCGCCAGCCTGACCGGCCTGCCGAACAACCACCGCTCATTCGACCTGCCGCTGCCGAACATCCTGCACACGGGCTCGCCGCATTTCTACAAGGACGGCGCGCCCGGCGAGAGCGAGGAAGCCTTCGCGACACGGCGGGCCGAGGAACTCGATGCGCTGATCCAGAAGGAAGGCCCGGACACGATCGCGGCCTTCTTCGGCGAGCCGGTGATGGGGGCGGGCGGCGTCATCGTGCCGCCGGCGACCTATTGGGACAAGATCCAGAAGGTTTTGAACAAGTACGACATCCTGCTGGTCGCCGACGAGGTGATCTGCGGTTTTGGCCGCACCGGCAAGATGTTCGGCTGCGAGACCTATGGCATCAAGCCTGACGCGATCGTGGTCTCCAAGCAGATCACCTCGAGCTATTTCCCGCTGTCGGCAATCCTCCTGAACGAGCGCATGTTCGAGCCGATCGCGGACGAGAGCAACAAGATCGGCGTGCTCGGCCATGGCTTTACCGCGGGCGGTCATCCGGTCGGCTCGGCGATTGCGCTGGAGAATCTGAAGATCATCGAGGAGCGCGGCCTGGTCGCGCATGCCGCCGAGCTCGGCGGCTACATGCAAGCCAAGCTGCGCGAGCTCACCAGCCATCCGCTGGTCGGCGAGGTCCGCGGCGTCGGCATGATCGCGGCGATCGAATTGGTACTGGACAAGGGGCGCAAGACCGCAGCGGCGACGCCCGGCGCCGTTGGCGGCATGGCCAGCCGCATGCTGCAGGAGCGCGGCGTGATTTCGCGCAACATGCTGGACGCCATCGCCATCTGCCCGCCGCTGATCGTCACCAAGGCCCAGATCGACGAGCTGATCGCGGCGATCTCAGGCGTGCTGGATGACATGAAGCCGGAAGTGGCGAAACTGACGCCGGCGTAAGGCGTGTCGTTGCGGGCGGTCGACTTATACCCTCGGTGTCGTCCTGGCGAAGGCCAGGACCCATACCGCGTGATCTATCGAGAAGGGTGGTAGGAGTACCGAGCGAGGTGTCTTCACCAAACGCCTCCTTGGGATAGTGGGTCCTGGCCTTCGCCAGAACGAGATCGGGGAGGGCCTATTCCGCCCGCTGAACCCCGATCACGCGGCCTTTCTCGACCGCCAGCGCCAGCTCGCCGCGCTTCAGTTTCAGTGCGGCTTCGCCGAACAGTTCGCGGCGCCAGCCGCGTAGCGCCGGCACGTCGGCCTGGTCGTCGGCCGCGATCTCTTCGAGATCGTCGACGGTGGCAATCACCTTGCTGGCGACCGCATGGCGCTCCGCGGTCATCCGCAGCAGCACCTTCAACAGCTCCACGATCGCGGCGCCATTGTTGTTGTTGCGCGGCTTCTCCAGCTTCGGCAGCGTGGCAGGATCCCGCGCCAGCCCGCGCTCGACCGCGGCGACGATGTCCGCGCCCCATTTTGATTTCTCGAAACCCTTCGGCACGGAGCGCAAGTTTGCGAGCTTTTCGATCGTGTTCGGCGCGTGGGTCGCGATGTCGCTGACGGCCTCGTCGCGCAGCACGCGGCCGCGCGGCACGTCGCGGCTCTGCGCCTCCTGCTCGCGCCAGGCGGCGACCTCCATCAGGACCGCAAGGTCCTTGGGCTTGCGCACCCGCGTCTTGAGCCGTTCCCAGGCGCGTTCGGGGTGGAAGTCGTAGGTCTTCGGCGAGGTCAGGACCTCCATCTCGATGGAGACCCACTCGCTGCGGCGGCGCTTCTTCAGATCGGCATCGAGCGCGGCGAACACGTCACGCAGATGCGTGACGTCGGACACGGCGTAATGCATTTGCTCCTTGGTCAGCGGCCGGCGCGACCAGTCGGTGAAACGGTGGGTCTTGTCGGGCCGGTGGCCGGCGACCTTCTCGACCAGCGCGTCGTAGGCGATGCTGTCGCCGTAGCCGAGCACCATGGCCGCGACCTGCGTGTCGAACACCGGGTGCGGAATGATGTTGGCCTGGTGCCAGATGATCTCGATGTCCTGGCGGGCGGCGTGGAACACCTTCAGCACGCCCTCGTTGGCCATCAGCTCGAAGAACGGCTTGAGGTCGATGCCCTCGGCCAGGGTGTCGATGACGATCGCTTCCTCAGCGCTGGCCATCTGCACCACGCACAGCAGCGGGTAATAGGTGGTCTCGCGCAGGAACTCGGTATCGACTGTTATGACGGGGTGCTTGGCCAGCCGGCTGCAGGCAGCCGCAAGGTCAGCGGTGGTGGTGTAATCAAATCCATGAACGGCCCATGACAAGTCCATCAGCCGTTCTGCCGAAAGCGCTGTGATGTCAAGGGGCTCTAAGCGAATTCGAGCCTTGCATTTGGGCCGGAATCGCATTTTCCGACGATAATCCTATTCGTAACGGACCCGCCGCGAGGGTTTTCGGGCGCAAGGCAGTGCCACCACGACCACGCACATGGCGACCAGCGCCAGTCCCAGGAACTCGAAAACCAACAGATCCATGGCAAAACCCCTCGGAAACATTGCTAAACTTGTCCGGGGCGAATTGAGGGTCTGTTAATTCTCGTGGTTACCGGCGGCGGGCCGGGCCGGATGGTGGACGCGGGGTTAACGGGACTTGAGGCCCACGATCACGTCACGACCGCGGCGGCATCGGCGATCGCCTCAAGATCGTCGAGCCTCAGCCTGCCTGAAGGCATGATCTCGCGTGGAGGCCGGTCTGTTTGCGGAAACAGCCACGGCCGGACACGCCCCCGCATCATAGATTACGCCTTCGGCTAACTAGGGTCTGTTGGGATTCATCTGGAGTTTATCGCGGCCGCGGCCAGATAGATCATTGAAGTGAAGCTCTGGTCGGTCTTGTCGGCGCGCATTGCGATGCGCTTGAATTCCTTGAGCTTGCCGAAGAAGTTCTCGATGAGATGCCGCCATTTGTACATCTCCTTGTCGATGGCGAGAGGCTGTGCACGGCGCGGATGCTGGGAGATGACGACTTTGGCGCCACGCGCTTCGAGTTCGGCGATGATGGCGTTGCTATCGAAGGCCTTATCAGCGATCAGCGCGTTGAAGGCCAATCCCTCGATGAGCGGCGGCACGCCCACCGTATCGAAACGCTGTCCCGGCAGGAGCACGAAGCGCACGAGATTGCCGAGCGCATCGGTGAGCGCCAGAATTTTGGTGGTCATGCCGCCTTTCGAGCGGCCGATCGCCTGGCTTTGCGTCCCCCTTTTGCGCCCTGACCGTGGCGGTGGACCTTGACGATGGTGGCGTCGACCATGGCGTATTCCATGTCGGGATCGTCGGAGATGGCCTCGAACAGCCGCTTCCAGACATCCGCCTTCACCCAGTCGCGAAAGCGCGTGAATGTGCTATTCCAGTGGCCGAACATCGCCGGCAGATCCCGCCAGGGACTGCCGGTTCGGGCGATCCACAGAACGGCCTCGACAAACAGTCGGTTGTCCTTGCCGCTGCGGCCCGGATCTCCCGGCTTGCCAAGACAATGCGGCTCCATCTTCGCCCATTGGGCGTCAGTCAAAACGAATCGGTCCATCCCAAGCTTGAATCACAATCAAGCCCCGATGAGAATCCTGAATCCCAACAGACCCTAATCCACCTACGAATTGAACGTCCTCACGTCCCGCAGAACGTCTGCAACACCCGTTGGTCCGGCAGCGGCGGATCGGCGTAGGCCGCGTACTCGGGCTGGTCCTCGTAGGGCTTGGCCAGCACCTTCACCAATTCCTCGAACGGCGCGTAGTCGTCGTTGTTCACCGCGGCCTGGATCACGGTTTCGACGCGGTGGTTGCGGGGAATGAACATCGGGTTGACGGCGTGCATGGCGGCTTGCCGCTCGGTTGCGGGCTGCGGCTCCAGAGCCGTGCGCTCGTGCCAGCGCTTGGCCCACTCGTCGAAGGCTGTGGGGTCCGTGAACTGCGCGCGCGCGGCATCCGCAACGAGACTGCCTGCGGCGTCGCCCAGCTTGCGGAAGGTGAGGGTGAAATCAGCCTGGTTCTTCGCCATCGCATCCAGCAGGTCCTGGATCAGCGCCTCGTCGCCGTCGCGCTCGGTGAATAGCCCGATCTTCCGGCGCAGGCCTGCCTGATAGGCTTTGCTGAAGGTGTCCGGAAATGCGCCAAGGATCTCCTGCGCCTGCTCGATCGCCTTTTCCTGCTCTTCACCAAACAGCGGCAACAGGCATTCGGCCAGTCGGGTCAGATTCCACAACGCGATGCGCGGCTGGTTGGCATAGGCATAGCGGCCCATCTCATCGATCGAGGAAAACACCTGCGCGGGATTATAGGCGTCCATGAAGGCGCACGGACCGTAATCGATGGTCTCGCCGGAGACGGAGCTGTTGTCGGTGTTCATCACGCCGTGGATGAAGCCGACCAGCAGCCAGCGCGCGACGAGGTCGGCCTGGCGCGCGACGACACCGGCGAGCAGTGCGTGGTAGGGCCTATCGACGCCAAGCAGCTCCGGATAGTGCCTGGCGAGGACGTGGTCGGCGAGCTGGCGGATCGCGTCGGCGTCGCGGCGGACGGCAAAGAACTGGAAGGTGCCGACGCGGATGTGGCTCGAGGCCACGCGGGTCAGCACCGCGCCGGGCAGCGCGGTCTCGCGAATGACGTGCTCGCCGGTGACGACGGCGGCGAGCGAGCGGGTGGTCGGAATGCCCAGCGCGAACATCGCCTCGCTGACAATGTATTCGCGCAGCACCGGCCCGAGCGCGGCGCGGCCATCGCCGCGGCGGGAAAACGGGGTGGGGCCCGAGCCCTTGAGCTGGATGTCGCGGCGGATGCCGTCTTTGTCGATGACCTCGCCGAGCAGGACCGCCCGGCCGTCGCCGAGCTGTGGGACGAATTGCCCGAACTGGTGGCCGGCATAGGCCATGGCGATGGGATCGGCGCCTGCGGGAACCGTCTTGCCGGCCAGGATCTCGGCGCCCTCCGGCGTCTCCAAGACATCAGGGTCGAGTCCGAGCTGGAGCGCCAGCGGCCGGTTCAGCTTGATCAGCCGGGGCGCTGCCACCGGCGTCGGTGCGACCCGGGCGAAGAAGCTGTCCGGCAGCGTCGAATAGGAGTTCTGGAAGGGGAAATGAACCGTCATGGCCTCAAGATAGGCGTGGAACGCCTGATGGCAAAGGCTTGAGCCCAGATTGGCCAGAAATGGGCACTTCCAGCCGAAAACAGGGCGTTCCCTTGGTTGCCGCCTTGGGCCTCGTCGGGTAAACCCTGCCGCAACTTTGGACCGGCCGTTTTCGGCAGGTCCGATTCGATCCTCCGACATTGATTTTGGGACGACCATGCATCGCTACCGGTCACATACATGCGGCGCGCTCCGCGAGAATAACATCGGCGAGACGGTCCGCCTTTCAGGCTGGGTCCATCGCGTTCGCGACCATGGCGGCGTGCTGTTCATCGACCTGCGCGACCATTACGGCCTGACCCAATGCGTGGTCGACCCGGACTCGCCGGCGTTCTCGCAGGCTGAAAAGCTGCGCTCGGAATTCGTGGTACGGATGGACGGCAAGGCCCGTCGTCGCCCCGAAGGCACCGACAATGACGATCTGCCGACCGGCAAGATCGAGATCTATGTCAGCGAGATCGAAGTTCTGGGCCCGGCCGGCGACCTGCCGCTGCCGGTGTTCGGCGAGCAGGAATATCCCGAAGACATCCGCCTGAAGTACCGCTTCCTCGATTTGCGCCGCGAGAAGCTGCATCAGAACATCATGACGCGCGTCGAGATCATCAAGTCGATGCGCCGGCGCATGGAGGGGCAAGGCTTCTTCGAGTTCAACACCCCGATCCTGACCGCGTCCTCGCCGGAAGGCGCGCGCGACTTCCTGGTGCCCTCGCGCATCCATCCGGGAAAATTCTACGCGCTGCCGCAGGCGCCGCAGCAGTACAAGCAGCTCTTGATGATGTCGGGCTTCGACCGCTACTTCCAGATCGCGCCCTGTTTCCGCGACGAGGACCCGCGTGCCGACCGTCTGCCCGGCGAGTTCTACCAGCTCGACGTCGAGATGAGCTTTGTCACGCAGGAAGACGTCTTCGCGGTGATGGAGCCTGTCATCACCGGCGTGTTCGAGGAGTTCGCCAAGGGCAAGCCGGTGAGCAAGAACTGGCGTCGGATTCCGTTCGCCGAGTCGCTGCGAAAGTACGGCAGCGACAAGCCGGACCTGCGCAACCCCATCGAGATGCAGGACGTCTCCGAGCATTTTCGCGGCTCGGGTTTCAAGGTGTTTGCGCGCATGCTCGAAGACCCCAAGAATCAGGTCTGGGCGATGCCCGCGCCGGGCGGCGGCAGCCGTGCCTTCTGCGACCGCATGAATTCATGGGCGCAGGGCGAAGGCCAGCCGGGCCTCGGCTACATCATGTGGCGCGAGGGCGGCGAGGGTGCCGGTCCGCTCGCGAACAACATCGGGCCCGAGCGCACTGCTGCGATCCGCGCGCAGATCGGCACCAAGGAGGGCGATGCCGCCTTCTTCGTCGCCGGCGATCCCGACAAGTTCTGGAAGTTTTCAGGGCTGGCCCGCAACAAGGTCGGCGAGGAATTGAACCTCACCGACAAGGAGCGGTTCGAACTGGCCTGGATCGTCGACTTCCCGATGTACGAGTACAACGAGGAGGACAAGAAGGTCGACTTCTCGCACAACCCGTTCTCGATGCCGCAGGGCGGCTTGGAAACGTTGAAGTCGCAGGATCCGCTGACCATCAAGGCGTTCCAGTACGACATCACCTGCAACGGGTACGAGATTGCCTCGGGCGGCATCCGCAACCACGTGCCGGAAGCCATGGTGAAGGCGTTCGAGATCGCCGGCTATGGCGAGCAGGAAGTGGTCGATCGCTTCGGCGGCATGTACCGCGCTTTCCAGTACGGCGCGCCGCCGCATGGCGGCATGGCCGCGGGCGTTGACCGCATCGTGATGCTCTTGTGCGGCACCAACAATCTGCGCGAGATCTCGCTGTTCCCGATGAACCAGCAGGCCATGGATTTGCTGATGGGCGCGCCGTCGGACGCCAGCACCAAGCAGCTCCGCGATCTGCATGTGAAGGTGAGCCTGCCGCAGAAGTGAGGCTGTCTCCGCAATGACGCCGAGAGAGCTGCGCCTCGTTTCCCTACAGCCCCGTCGACGCCTCGATATTGAACTGCGCCAGCGTGCCCTCCGGGTCGGCATTGAAGAGCTGCATCAATTGCAGTAGCGGCACCTTCGCGCGCGGAGTGACCTTGATGACGAGCGTCTGGCCCGGCGTTTCGATGAAGCTTGCGACCGCATCCACCGCCGTGCCTGCCTCCGGATTGGCGGCGGCGATATCTGCTCGGTAGGCTTTGACGCTGTCGACGCGTGTCTGGCGCGCGGCGTCGCGGCTGACATTTCGCCCCCGTGCATTCTGCGTCACCGCGGAATCGACGAAACCATTGTCGCGCACTGAGAACTCGAGCGCGACAGCCTCAATCCGGGCCGCTTGACCCATCAGTTGGGCGGGATCGGTCGAAAACACTTCGCGTGGTACGTTGTTGAGCGCGATACGCAATTGCACTTTTGCGATCCCGATGTCGAGGGTCGCGGGCGTCAGAACGAAGCTGTTGGACTGTTCTGTCCACGCCGCGCCGAGATCGAGGTCGATCGCGAGCTTGTCGATCCCGCTGAGCATCAATGTAATCTGCTTCGAGGCGGATGGATCGGTGGGCATGACCATCTTGGCGACCGCATGTACCTTGCTCGGGATCGAGCCGATCATCTAGATATTTGACCGCGCGCCCCTGTTGATGGGGCCGCAATCGGATGTTGCCACCGGGGCGCCCGCCGTGCTTCATCCCGTTTCCATGACCCGGAAATACCACCCGAAGGCGGGCCGGTCAGGACAACGTAGTTTGAGGCCGGTAACGCGAGGCGAGACACCGCATGTCGTCTTATTCCGATGATCTCCACCAGGCGGCGCTGGCCTATCACCGTCTGCCGCGCCCCGGAAAGCTCGAGATCCAGGCGAGCAAGCCGCTCGCCAACCAGCGCGACCTCGCGCTTGCCTATTCTCCAGGCGTCGCCGCCGCCTGCATGGAGATCGCCAAGAACCCGGCGGAAGCGGCGACGCTGACGATCCGCTCCAATCTGGTCGCCGTGGTCTCGAACGGCACCGCCGTGCTTGGTCTCGGCAATATCGGCCCGCTGGCCTCGAAGCCGGTGATGGAGGGCAAGGCGGTCCTGTTCAAGAAATTCGCCGGCATCGACGTGTTCGACATCGAGATCGCCGCCGACACTATCGATCGCGTGGTCGAGACCGTGGCCGCGCTCGAGCCGACCTTCGGCGGCATCAATCTCGAGGACATCCGCGGACCGGAGTGCTTCGAGATCGAGGCGCAGCTCAAGGAACGCATGAAGATCCCGGTCTTCCATGACGACCAGCACGGCACCGCGATCATCGTTGCCGCCGCCATCACCAATGGTCTCAGGCTGAACGGCAAGAAGCTGTCCGACGTCAAGATCGTGGCGTCGGGGGCAGGGGCCGCCGCGATCGCGACGCTGAACCTGCTGGTGTCGATGGGCGCGCAGCGCAAGAACATCTGGGTCTGCGACATCGACGGCCTCGTGCACGAGGGCCGCAACACCACGATGGACCGCTGGAAGGCGGTCTATGCGCAGAAGACCGACAAGCGCACGCTGGCCGACGTGATCGGCGGCGCCGACATCTTCATCGGCCTGTCGGCACCGGGCGTGCTCAAGCCCGAGATGGCCAAGGCGATGGGCGACAAGCCCCTGATCATGGCGCTCGCGAACCCGACGCCGGAGATCATGCCGGAAGAGGCGCGCAAGGCGCGCCCTGACGCCATGATCTGCACCGGGCGCTCGGACTATCCGAACCAGGTCAACAACGTCCTGTGCTTTCCCTTCATCTTCCGCGGCGCGCTCGACGTCGGCGCCACCGCGATCAACGAGGAGATGAAGCACGCCGCCGTGGAGGCGATCGCACAGCTCGCGCGCGAGGCGCCGTCCGATGCGGTCGCGCAAGGCTTTGACACCGGCGAAACGCAGGGTTTCGGACCGGGCTCGCTGATCCCGAGCCCGTTTGATCCCCGATTGATCCTGCGCATCGCGCCGGCGGTGGCGAAAGCGGCGATAGAATCGGGCGTTGCGACCCGCCCCATCACGAATTTCGACGAATACACCGCGCTGCTCGAGCGCTTCGCCTTCCGCTCCGGCCTCGTCATGAAGCCGATGTTCGCCAAGGCCAAGACCCAGCCGGTGCGCGTGATCTACGCCGAAGGCGAGGACGAGCGCGTGCTGCGCGCCACGCAAGTGGTGCTGGAAGAGAAATTGGCGACGCCGATCCTGGTCGGACGTCCGTCGGTGGTCGAGGCGCGCATCAAGCGCTTCGGCCTCTCGATCAAGGCCGGCAAGGACTTCGACCTCATCAATCCCGAGGACGATCCGCGCTACCGCTCCTACGTGCAGTCCTATGTCGAGGTCGCCGGCCGCTGCGGCGTCACGCCGGATGCGGCGCGCACGGTGGTGCGCACCAACAACACCGTCATCGCCGCGCTCGCGGTGGTGCGCGGAGAGGCCGACGCCATGCTCTGCGGCGTCGAGGGCCGCTACATGAGCCATCTGCGCCATGTCCGCGAGATCGTCGGGTTCTGCCCGGGGATCAGCGACTATGCGGCGCTGGCGCTGCTGATCACGAGCAAGGGCGCCTTCTTCATCGCCGACACCCAGGTGCGGCCCAATCCGAGCGCCGAGGAGCTCGCCGAAATCGCTTCGCTGGCGGCGGTCCACGTCCAGCGCTTCAACATCAAGCCGAAGATCGCCTTCGTCTCGCATTCGGATTTCGGCAGCTACGACACGGACTCCTCGCGCAAGATGCGCCGGGCAACCCAGCTCCTGAAGGAGAAGCATCCGGAGATCGAGGCCGACGGCGAGATGCAAGGCGACACCGCCCTCTCAGCCGCAGCGCGGAAAATGGTGCTGCCGCACTCCAAGCTCGAGGGCGAGGCCAACATCATGATGATGCCGAGCCTCGACACCGCCAACGTCGCCTATCAGATGATCAAGTCGCTGGCGGACGCGCTCCCCGTCGGCCCGATCCTGATCGGCCCGGCGCGCCCGGCCCACATCCTCACCCCGTCGGTGACGGCACGCGGCATCCTCAACATGACCGCGGTGGCCGTGGTCGAAGCGCAGGAGCGCGCGGCCCGGCAGCAGCCGACGTTGTTTACCTGAGGCGAACTGAAGCGCCGCCGGAGGTGCAATCCCTTCTCCCCTTGTTGTGGGAGAAGGTGGCGCGAAGCGCCGGATGAGGGGAAGTTCGTGCGCGGGGCTATTTTTGAATTACTTGCAGTTAGCGATTTCCCCGTTTGTAAACCGGCGAATGACTCTTCATAATCGCTCGGTGCTTTCGTCAAGGTTGCGATTTCAGAAAGCCTGAGCCAAGAGGCCGATCATGCCAGCGTTCGTGACTTTCGGGCGAATCCTGTTCGCCGTGCTGTTCATCTACACGGGCGCGGCAAGACTGTTTGCCATGCAGGCGACGGTTGATTTCATCACCGCCAAGGTCGTGGTGCCCGAGATGATCGCGCCTTACGCCAAGCAGATCGAGACGGCGACGGCCATGTCCACGCCGCAACTGCTGGCGATCGCGGTCGGCGTGCTCGAGATCATCGGGGGGGTGATGATCGCGCTGAATTTCGGTGCGCGCTTCTTCGCGATGCTGATGATCATCTATGTCGCGGTCGCGACCTTCCTGTTCTACGACTTCTGGAACCAGGCGGCGCCCGAGAACGCCAAGATGCTGGTCGACGCGCTCAAGAACCTCTCCATCATCGGCGCGCTGTTCATGATCATGGGCTACGGCCGCGCCACGCGTCCGGCCGAGGCGGCCTACGGGGACGTGTGAGGCTAAACCACCTACGTCCTACGCCACGGCGTGACGGTCACGTCATGCGCCGCATCGAGCAGATACGGCGTGCCCGGCTTCATCCCGTGTGACGCAAGCACCTCGTGCGGCGTCCGCGCCGGTACATCCACAAAACAGCCTTCGCCGCCGGGCAGCCGCAAATGGGGGGCTTCCGACAGCCAGAACGTGTCGTAGCGGTCCATGAACATGTCGAACACGACGGGGCCCCCGATGATCGCGATGGTGCCGGAGGCGACATCGGCGAAGGCGCAGGCCTCCTCGAAGCGCGCATGATCCGGATTCCACAATGTCGCGTTCGGCATCTCGGGATCGACGGTCAGAGCCTTGATCTTGCGGGTCAGGATCAGGCGCTTGCGCTTGGGTGAATTCGGCTGCTGCTCGTGGGAGTGCCGGCCGTGCACGACCAGCGCGGCGCGATCGAGCGCCTGTTCGAAGAACAGCTTGTCGCCTTCGAACTTCAGGCTGTCCGGCATGACGTGCGCCGGATCGGCGAGCATGCCGTCCGCGGAGACGATGACGTAGCCTTCGAAGCGGAAAGACAATTGCCGGCTATTCGGAAACTGTCGTGACGACGCTGTTGACCGGCCGGGTGCTGACTGTCGGCAGCTTGACGTCCTTGAGCAGCTCCTGATCGTATTCGGGCAGCGACGAGGCGGGGAACTTGGCGCGCATCGCCACCACCTTGTAGCCGCCCGCCTTCAGGCGCTTGAGCAACTCGGGCAGGGCCTCCGCCGTATGCTTCTGGAAGTCGTGCATCAAGATGATGCCCTTGCCCTTGCTGTCGAGCTTCTTCATCACGGTCTCGATCACCTTCTCGGGCTTCGAGGCCTTGAAGTCGAAGGAGTCGATGTCGCAGGAGAAGATCGCGACGTTGCGGTTGCCGAGATAGGTGACCATCTCCGGCGGGTGCTGGAGCGCCGGGAAGCGGAAGAACGGCGAGGGCGAGATGCCGCCGAGCGCCCATTTCACCGCGGAAAGACCCTTCTCGATCTCTTCCTTGCGCTGCTGCTCGCTGAGCTTCTTGTTGTTGAGGTTGGCGTGCGACCAGGTGTGGGTGCCCACGGTGTGGCCGGCCGCGTAGACCTGCTTCAGGATCTCCGGCTCATAGGTCGCGTGCTTGCCGATCGAGAAGAAGATGCCGGTGGTGCATTCGTCGGCGAGCGCCTTCAGCACCGCGGGTGTGTTCTTCGGCCATGGACCGTCGTCGAAGGTCAGCACCACCTCCTTGTCGCGCAGGAAGTCGAGCTCCTTGAAATGCTCGAAGCCAAAGCCGGGGCCACCCGTGGTGTCGATCTCGACGGTGCGGGCGACGCCGAGTGCGCCGGGCGTGTTGCAGGCGGCACGGGCAGGCTGCGGCGCTTGCTTCGGCGGCGGTGGGAAGGCCGGTTGCGCCGGTGCGGCGGCTGCAGCCGCGGGAGCAGCAGGTGCTGGAGCGGGTGCCGCCTGGGTAGCGGCTGCAGGTTTTGCCGCGGGGGTCTGCGACCAAGCCGCGCCTGTCAACGCAACTGACATCGCGCTTGCCAAAATCAGTCCTGCTGCCACACGCATGGTGTTGTCCTCGAGATTGATCCCGTTGTTCTGCCGTGGCTTTTCGCTTCCGGCAAAACCATCCTGCCCCAAACAATCCTAGCCTAGATGGTGGGCCCTCGCCATTGCAACGGCTGTTTGGCGCCTCACCACAATTGTGCCCAACCGGATTGGGCTGCGGCCCGTCAGCTGTCGGCCAGCGTCTTGGCGATTGCCGTCTTGATCCGCGTGTCGGCCGGCTCGACCGTGGATGCAAAGACGTCGGCGATGTAGCCGTCACGGCCGATCAGATATTTGTGGAAGTTCCATTTCGGGACCTCCTTTGGCCGCGCCTCTGCCGCCCATTTGTAGAATGGATGCGCCTTCGCACCGACCACGACGGCCTTGGCCGCAATCGGGAAGGTGACGCCATATTGGTGGTGCGCGGTCTCCGAGATCTCGCTGATGCCGCCGGGCTCCTGTCCGCCAAAATCGTTGGAGGGAACGCCGATCACGGTGAGCCCGCGTTCGCGAAACTCGCTCCAGATTTCTTGCAGGCCGGCATATTGTGGCGTGTAACCGCAGAGCGAAGCGGTGTTGACCACCAGCAGCGGTTTGCCGGTGAAAGCCGCAAGGCGGATGTCGTCGCCTGACAATGCAGGGAAGGAAAAGGCGTAGGCTGGTATACGGCTCATGCCGCCGTTGGCCAACGCGCGCGTTGCGGATGCGGCCGTCGTCAGAAGCGCGGCGAGCATGGTCCTGCGGTTCAGCATGGCGGCGTCCCCCGACCTGATCCGGGACTCACCTTACTCCGCCGCGGCGATCACCCTGCTCAACACCACGTTATCTGACGCGATCTGACGCGGCGAACTCTCAATAGAGCCGCACGATGAAGTCGGTGCCTTCGCCGGTCTCGCCTTGGTTGATGCCCTGATCGGAGATGATGATCGATCCGCCCGACGTCAGCATCTCGTTGATCTTGACCATGGTGTCGGCAGGGATCGCGACGCGGTCGAGCGCCTCGGCCGGGCTGTCCGGTGTCACCACCGGCTTGATGGCGACGGGGATGACGGCGGCACCACGCTGGCGGCGTGTCGCGCGGCCGTCATCTTCGCGCGCGGCAGAGCGGACGGACACCGGCAAGGACACCACCGACCAATGCAGCGCATTGGCATCGGCCTTGTCGACTTCGGCGGTGAAGACATGCGTGCCGAGCGGCCGATCGCTCGCTGCGATCGTGACCGGCACCTCGAATAGCGGCGCAAAGTTCTGCCGCACGTAGAGCTTGGAATCCTTGCGGCTGATGAAGACCGCGATCTGGCCGGCGCGCTTGGGCGCTTCCGGCTTTGCGGCCGGCGCCGGATCGGCGGCGCGGGTTTCGTCCTTCGTGACGTCGGGCATGGCGGCCTGTGCCGGCGCGGTGGCCGGTGCATCGGACGTCTTCGCGGGCTCGGACTTTGCGGTGTCAGACTTTGCGGCGTCAGACTTTACGGCGTCAGGCTTGGCAGCCTCTATCTTGTCTCCGGCAGCCGCCGAAGCCTTGGTCGTTTCTTTGGTCGTTTCTTTAAGCGCCTC
This sequence comes from Bradyrhizobium sp. LB13.1, assembly GCF_054056815.1. NCBI lineage: Bacteria > Pseudomonadati > Pseudomonadota > Alphaproteobacteria > Hyphomicrobiales > Nitrobacteraceae > Bradyrhizobium > Bradyrhizobium sp. LB13.1. The sequence goes on from NZ_JBSRYQ010000001.1 coordinate 3,889,662, forward strand.
CGCGGCTTCGACAGGCTTCGCTTCGGTGCTCGCGGGTTCCTGTGGCTTGGCCGCGTCAGATGCCTCAGCGGTCTTGGTCTCAGGCTTTGCCGTCGGCTCGGTCTGGGTCGATGCCGCGGCTTCGCCGCGGGCCGGCGCATTGCCGGTGGTCACGTCCGACATTACGGTGTGGCCTACCGACGAGCGCAGCTCGAGAGCGCCGTCGGCGCTGGCGGTCTTCGTTTCAGCCGGCTTGGCTTCGGCGGCCCAGTTATTGGCCGCGTCCTTGTCGGCCTTGTCGCTGGCATTGGTCTGCGGCTCCAGGCTGGCCGCGGGTTGCGGCGGCACGCGCACGGAGGCGAGCAGCGGATGTGAGAAGTTCTGCGGCGATATCTGGCGGGGCGAAACGATCACGCGCGCGCCCATCCTGGTCCAGTTCCACATCTTCACCGCGAACGCCATCGGCATGCGGATGCAGCCATGGGAGGCCGGATAGCCCGGCAGCACGCCGGCATGCATGGCGATGCCGGACCACGTGACCCGCTGCATGTACGGCATCGGCGCGCCGCTATAGATGTTGGAGTGGTGGAATTTATGCTTCTGGATGACACTGAACACACCCATCGGCGTCGAATGGCCCTTCATGCCGGTCGACACCGGGGACTCCGCGAACACGCCGTTGGTGTCGTAGACCGTGACCTTCTGCCGGTCGATCGAGACGACGATGACGAGAGGACCTTGCGGTTTCGCGCCGGCTTCTTTCTCGGCAAGGACGCCTTTCTTGCCGGCCGCGCCGCGCTTCTGTGGCTTCTGGCGCGGGACTTCGGAATGGCGCTCCTGGCGCCCGTAGAACCCGTCGGAATAATCCGTCCAGTAATAAAACGCTGCGTCTGCCTGGCTTGCCGTACCGATTGCACCCGCCGCCGTCAAAATGGCGACCTGCCAAAGCCGCGTCGGTTTGGCAGAAAAACCGGACCCTTTCACGCTATTCATCTTCCAATCCACAATCCAAATCAGGTGTTAGTCTCTCAGAGGGGATACGCGTTCACCAGCACGGCAGTTCTGCCATCAGCTACTTTTGTCCAAACCGTAACAAGAAAGCCTCACGGAGCGGTAAACGGCGGGCTTGTCGGATTGCGGGCCGTCTTCCTGATCGGCCGCCATATGTCTACATTGCAGGGACTTGTTACCGGAGAGCTTCATGTCATCTCGTTTCCCCGGTCTTTCCGGCATCCGCTTGAAAGGCCTCGCTTTATTCCTCCTGGCGCTGACCTGGTCGGCTACGTCCGCCTCCGCCGCGGACGAGCCCGATCTGATCTTCCGCCGCTCGACCGTGTTCAAATGGATGAGCCCGAACGACAAGCTCGCGACCTACGGCTTGGACGATCCTGAGGTTGAGGGCGTGGCCTGTCATTTCACGATACCTGAGAAGGGCGGCTTCAAGGGCTGGTTGGGCCTTGCCGAGGAGGTTTCGGACATCTCGCTCGCCTGCCGTCAGGTCGGCCCGATCAAGTTCAAGAACAAGATGGAGCAGGGCGACGACATGTTCCGCCAGCGCCGCTCGCTGTTCTTCAAGAAGATGCAGATCGTTCGCGGCTGTGACGCCAAGCGCAACGTGCTGGTCTACATGGTTTATTCGGACAGGCTGATCGAGGGTTCACCGAAGAACTCGACCTCGACCGTACCGATCATGCCATGGGGGCCTGCGGACGCAAACGTCCAGAAGTGCGGCGAATTCTTCACTCAGTGACGCGCTTGCGTTCACTCAATGACGTTTGCGTTCACTCAGTGATGCCTGCGCGGCAGGCGCGGGGCTTTGCAAGATGCGAGCCGGTCAGCCGCACGAACATCTGTGGCACGGCCTCAAAGCCGCGGCTCGATTGCAGCACCATTTCGCCCGACGAGGTGGCGCCGCTGCGAACGGGTCGTTGATCTCCGCGGTCTGTCCGTAGGTCCGCATCGCGCGGCGTTGCGCGATCTTGCGCCATCATGATGGCCATTCCTCAAATGAACGCGCCCGGTGATCCGGACTCCAGGTTTCGATGGCTTGGGTCGCAGCCGAAGCGCCCCCGGTTCAACAGGGCCCAGCCTTCGTTCGGCTTCTCTTCAGCAGAAAAACGTAAAATGCATGTGAAGCGTGCGAGGCGGGACCATGACGGCGCCTATCGTCCGGCGCACGTCCGAGCTCGCACGGAACCTGCCAACGACATTGGGCAGCGGTACGACCCATTTGAAAACACTGAGATTTTCCGTCGAATGTGTCGTCGCCCCGAGCGGGACGAAACAATTCTCACGGAGATGAAACCATTTTCGGCCTTTGGCGCATCACACGCGAAACCGCCCATGGTTATCAACCTCACAACGACGACGGCTCACCGCCGGCCACCGAATTCGGAGACAAGTCCATGCGCACGCTCAGCCTCATCCTTGCTTTTGGTTTCGTGCTCGCCGGCTCCTCATTCGCGGGCTCGCCGGACGGCAATCTCCCGGGTGTCGGCACCTTCCGGTACAGCGGCTCGCCAATCACGACCACTGCGCCGCAGCCGATCGTGGTCGCCGCGCGCTTCTGATCGCCAACAACGAAAAAACAGCCGATAAAGGCCATCATGCTTGTTCGTTTCGGCGCTGCGGCGTTCATATCTGTTCTGACGATCAGTGCCGCCCAGGCCCAGGTGCGTTCGCCCGCGAGGCTGCCGGATCCCCGCACCGAATTCGTGCGTCAGTGTGCGCCGCGCATGCTCGGGCGCTGGGAACATCCGGAGGAAGTCTGCGGCTGCCTGCACGACCATGCCGCCGCGGTCGTCGAGGATCGGGATTTGCGCGAGGCACTGCTGCGCGGCATCAGCGAAACCGGCGTGCCGACGATCGAGACCGATTGGGTGCCGACGTCCAAGCAAGGCGAGATCGGGCCGACCTTCACCAAAATCGCCAAGCCGACCCTGCAATGCATGTTCGATCCGGCCAAGTCGTAGCCGTCATCTCGATCTTGGACCGTGTCGCGGCACGCAGGCGCTGGTCCGCGCCACGCCCTTCTCGGTCATCTTGGCGCCGCGCACTTCCTTGATCTGTCCAGCGGGGCAGGTTCCGTCATCCACCTGAACGCGCTGGCCGAGCTTGAGATCGACGATGTCCTGCTCGCGTCCGATCGTGCCTGCGTGCGCCGTCGCGGCGAGTGCGATGGAGATCAGGAGCGAGAGGCAAGTCGCACGGCGCAGCAGCATGGTGTGAGGTCCCCATCGATGCCGCAATGTAGGGAGCGGCAGCCGATTCTCATAGTGAACGTTCGTCATGCCCGCCGGGCCGGCTTGCTCCTCGCACGCAAGGCCGCGCGCGATTCCCGCGCGAGCCGCTCGGCGGATGTCACCAGCTTCGGAACCGAGTGGCCGGAAAATCCCAGCACGAAACCGGGCAGGGACGTGCCCGTGAATAGGTGTCGGCCAATAGCCAGCCTTCAGCGCCGGCGGCCTGCTTGGCTTCTGCGGCCACAGGCAGGTCGACCGAGGGCTCGAACCGGGCGACGAGATGCAGGCCCTGTGACGGGACCGGCACCGACAGCACGCCGTCGGATGCGGCTTCCAGGGTCTCGGCCAGCGCGTCACGCGCCTCGCGGTACAGCTTGCGCACCCGCTTCAGGTTCGCGGCAAACGCGCCGGAGTTGAGCATGTCGGCCACCGCGCCCTCCATCAGCGTGCCGGGAAACCGGTCGAGCGCGGCCCGCGCGGCGGTGACATCCGCGATCAGGCGCTCGGGCAGGGCGCAATAGCCGATGCGCAGGCCCGGAAACAGCGTCTTGGCGAAGGTGCCCATGTAGATCACGCGCTGGAGGTGATCGATGCCGGCAAGCGACATCAGCGGCGCGCCGTCATAACGGAACTCACTGTCGTAATCGTCCTCCAGCACGAAGGCGCCAGCCTGCTTCGCCCAGTCCAGCAGCTCGAGCCGCCGCGGCATCGACATCTGCACGCCCAGCGGAAACTGGTGCGACGGCGTCACATAGGCTGCGCGCGCGGACCGCGCCGCATTGCGGCCCCTGGCGACACGCATGCCGTGCGGGTCGACGGGAACGGGCACGGCGCGATAGCCGCAATGCGCGATGGTTTTCCGCGCAGCCGGGTAGCCGGGGTCTTCGCACCAAACCTGGTCGTTCGGCTTCAGGATCGCGCTCAGCACGATGCGCAGCGCGTGCAGCGTGCCTGACGTTAGCATGATCTGATCGGGATCGCAGCGCAGGCCCCGCGCTGACAAAAGATGATCGGCTATGGCGGCACGCAGCTCGCGGCTTCCACGAGGATCGCCGTAATGCAGATGCTCCGCGCCGAAGGCGCGCATGCGCCGGCCGACGAAGGCGCGGAAACGCTGCACGGCTCGCGCGTCGATATGGGTGCAGCCGAGCGAAAACGCGCCTTGCCCCGGCGTTTCGACGATGATCTTCGGCCGCTTCGGCTCGGCCGCGCGCGCGGGGATACGCGCGGCGACGAACGTGCCGGAGCCGACGGTGGCGTCGGCAAAGCCGTCGGCGATCAGGCGCTCATAGGCGGTGACGACGGCGTTGCGCCGAAAGCCGGTCTGTTTGGCCAGCGTGCGCGACGGCGGCAGCGGCTCGCCGGGTTTCACCAGGCCGCCGACGATCATCTCGCACAGTGCCTGATACAGCCGGTGCGCCGACGAGGCGGCGGCCGTGATGTGCGGACCGGTGAGGTCGAGCGGCAGCTCGGCCTTGGCCGGCGAAGGGACAGAATTGGTCGGAATTTTTTGCATGGAATTGGCACTATCGCAGACCAAACCCAGGGGCTACAACTGCTCGGGAATTGTACCAGTCCGACAGGAGCGGCCGTGAGCCAGACCGAGAGCCAAAATTCCTATCCGACGTCCGCGCGCAACCAGGTGAAGCGCCGTCACGACCGCGGCTTCTACGATCACGATACCGTTCATCGCATCCTGGATTCCTCGATGCTCTGCCATGTCTCTTACGCGATCGACGGCCAACCCTATTGCACACCCACTTTCTTCTGGCGCGAACGGACCAAGCTGTACTGGCACGGATCGAGCGCCAGCCGCATGCTGCGCAACCAGACCAAGGGCGAACGCGTGTGCCTGACGGTCGCCCATCTCGACAGCCTGGTGCTGGCACGCTGCGGGTTCAATCACTCGGCCGACTACCGTGCGGTGATGGCGTTCGGCACCGCCTATCTCGTCACCGATCCAGAGGAGAAAGAGCGCGCGGTGATCGCCATGGTCGACCGCTTCTTCCCGGATCGCACCGCAAGCCTGCGGGCGACCAATACGCAGGAGATCAAGGCGACCTCCTTCATCGCGATGGAGATCGAGGAAGCCTCCGCGAAAGTCCGTGCCAAGGGTGTCGCCGACGATGACGAGGACTACGAATTGCCGATCTATGCCGAGCGCATTCCGGTGCGCACCGTGCTCGGCGCGCCGGAACCTTGCCCGCGGCTGCTCGAGGGCGTGAGCCGGCCGGCGACACTGAATGGCTATTCCGAGGGCCGGCTGCTCGAAGATGCATTGCGGGATGCCTATTTTGCAGAGTACCCGAACGGCTGAAATCGGCTAGCTTGCGCTCCATCGATGATCTGAATGCCCAATTGGAGTTGCCTGATGAATGCCGAAACGCAGCAGAGGATTCTTGGCGCCGTCGACGCCGGCTTCGAAGCCCAGCTTGCGATCACAAGCGATTTCGTCGCGATCCCCTCGACCCGCGGGGCGGAGGGACCGTGCCAGGACATGATCGGCGACCTTCTGCGCGAGCGCGGCTACGAGGTCGACGACTGGCACATCAATGTCGACGACCTCAAGGATCTGCGCGGCTTCGGGCCCATCGAGCATGACTTCTCGAAGGCGCGCTCGGTGGTCGGGACCTATCGTCCGCAAACGAATGGCGGCAAATCGCTGATCCTGCAGGGCCACTGCGACGTCGTGCCCGCGGGGCCGCTGGAACTGTGGGACACCCCGCCATTCTCGCCCGTCATCAAGGACGGCAAGATGTTCGGCCGCGGTGCCTGCGACATGAAGTCGGGCACCATCGCAGCCCTGTCAGCGCTCGATGCGATCAAGGTCGCGGGCCTCAAGCCGACGGCGCGGATTCATTTCCAGTCCGTGATCGAGGAGGAGAGCACCGGCGTCGGTGCGCTCTCGACGCTTCAGCGCGGCTATCGTGCGGACGCCTGCTTCATCCCTGAGCCGACCGGCGGCAAGATGGTGCGCTCGCAGGTCGGCGTGATCTGGTTTCGTCTGCGCGTGAAGGGCCATCCGACCCACGTTGCCTTCGCCGGCTCCGGCGCGAACGCAATCATGGCTGCCTATCATTTGATCCAGTCGCTGCAAAAGCTTGAGGTCGAGTGGAACGAGCGTGCGAAAGCCGATCGGCACTTCAAGACGCTGAACCATCCCATCAACTTCAACCCCGGCATCATCAAGGGCGGCGACTGGGCTTCCAGCGTGCCGGCCTGGTGCGACGTCGATTGCCGCATTGCAGTGTTGCCAGGCTGGTCGATCGCCGATCACCAGAAGGAGATCATGGCCTGCGTTGCGGCTGCCGCGCGCAACCACCGCTTTCTCGCCAACAATCCGCCGGAGATCGAATGGTCGGGCTTCTTGTCGGAGGGGTATGAACTGACTGACGCCGCCGCGCCCGAGGCGGCGTTCGGCAAGGCCTTCAACACCGTCTATGGCGGCGAGGTCGAAGACCTCGTCTTCACCGCGCTCACCGACACCCGCTTCTATGGCCTCAATCACGGTATCCCAAGCCTCTGCTTCGGCGCGAGCGGCGGCGAGATGCACGGCTTCAATGAATTCGTCGATCTGGACTCGCTAAGGAAGACGACCAAGGCGATGGCGCTGTTCATCGCGGATTGGTGCGGGGTCGAGAAGGGGTAGGTCTCGTGTCCCGGCTCTGCGGCGTAGCGCGAAGCTGTGCGCCGCAGAGCCGGGACCCACGTCACCGCACACGTTGGACCCCGGTTCAGCAGCGCACCGCTTCGCGCTGCGCCCGGGGAACGAACCAGACAAAGCTTCGCCTGCCCAATCCACCGGCGCCCCAAATCCTTTAAGCTTAAACTAAAGACTAGGATGCCGCCCGCGCAGGTGGCAGACTGGCGTCAGGTCCACAAGGCCTGAGTCCGTCGAGGAAGCAGCGATGCGCGATTGGGATGATGCTTACGCCAATTCAGCCCATATCCCGGGCTCGGACAAGATGCCGGCGCAATGGACGGAGCGGGCGGCGGCTTACCGCGCCGGTCTGAAAGATTTTCGCGCTGACATCGCCTATGGCCCGGCTGAGCGCCAGTGCCTCGACCTGATCCTGCCCGACGGCGACAGCAAGGGCCTCGTCGTGTTCGTCCACGGCGGCTACTGGATGCGCTTCGACAAATCGACATGGACTGATCTCGCCGAAGGCGCGCGCCAACACAGCTGGACGGTGGCATTGCCGAGCTACACGCTGGCGCCATCCGCGCGCATCTCAGACGTCACCGCCGAGATCACCGCCGCCATCTCCAAGGCGGCTTCGCTCGTCGCAGGCCCGATCCGGCTCGCCGGCCACTCCGCCGGCGGGCATCTCGTCACGCGCATGCTGTGCGATGATAGCCGGCTCGAGCCCGCCGTCTTCAACCGCATCGTCGGCACGCTCTCGATCAGCGGGCTGCATGATCTGCGTCCGCTGCTCAAGACCAGGATGAACGAAACGCTGCGCATGACGACGGAGGAGGCGACGCTGGAAAGCGCGGCGCTGCATCTGCCGCGCGGGCATTCGCCCGTGACCGCCTGGGTCGGCGGCAACGAGCGACCCGAATTCATTCGCCAGTCCGATCTGATGGCCAATGTCTGGACTGGATTCGACGTGTCGACGCGTCTCGTTGTCGATCCCGGGCTGAACCATTTCACCGTGATCGACGCCCTCAAGGACCCGTCATCGCCAATCACCGCACGCCTGATCGGCCTCGACTGACGAGGCCTGGAAGATCGATCGAAAGGGCCTGTCATGACGTCCAACGACTACGATCCCGCAAGCGACGGCGCCGAGACCGATTTCGCCCGGCGCATGTCCTATGGCAACTATCTGGCGCTGGACGCCATTCTCGGCGCGCAGCATCCGCTCTCGGAAGCGCATGACGAGATGCTGTTCATCATCCAGCATCAGACCACCGAACTCTGGATGCGGCTCGCTATCCACGAGCTCAGCGCCGCACGCCGCGCGATCGGAAAGGACGACGTCGCCCCCGCGATGAAGATGCTGGCACGGATGTCGCGCATCTTTGAACAGCTCAACAATGCCTGGGACGTGCTGCGCACCATGACGCCCAGCGAGTACACGCGCTTCCGCTCGCAGCTTGGCCAGTCCTCAGGCTTCCAGTCGCGGCAATACCGGCTGATCGAATTCCTGCTCGGCAACCGCAACCACGCCATGCTCAAGCCGCACGCGCACGATGTGGAAACCACGCAGCTGCTCGAGACCGAACTGGCGATGCCAAGCCTCTATGACGAGGTGCTGCGGCTCGCCGACCGCAACGGGCTCAAGATGCCTGCGGCCGTGCTGGCGCGCGATGTTCGCGAGACCCATAGCTTCAATGAAGGCGTTCTGCAGGCCTGGCGTATCGTCTACGAGGCGCCGGAAACGCATTGGATGCTCTACGAGGTTGCCGAGAAGCTGGTCGATTTCGAGGATTATTTCCGGCGCTGGCGTTTCAACCATGTGACGACGGTCGAGCGCGTCATCGGCTTCAAGCGCGGCACCGGCGGCACCGGCGGCGTCAGCTATCTCAAGCGCATGCTGGAAGTGGAGCTGTTCCCTGAACTCTGGCGCGTGCGCACGATCCTGTAGAGATTTTCATGACCAAGCTTCGCGTCTACGACGACACCAAAGCGCTGTTCCATTTGCCCGATGGTGTAATCTATCTCGACGGCAATTCGCTCGGCGCGTTGCCGCTTGGCGTTGCCGAGCGCGTCAGCCGCGTCATCACCGCCGAGTGGGGCGACCAGTTGATCCGCGCCTGGAACAGCGCGGGCTGGTATGCCCAGCCGCGCCATGTCGGCGATCGCATCGCACGACTGATCGGTGCGGAAGCCGGCTCAGTGATGGTGGGCGATACTCTGTCGCTGAAAGTCTATCAAGCGCTCGCGGCCGCGCTCGACATGAACGCGTCGCGCAAGGTCGTCCTGTCAGACGCCGGCAATTTCCCGACGACCTCTACATGGCCGAAGGCCTGATCGCGACGCTCGGCCGTGGCCATCAATTGCGCCTGGTGGCGCCAGAGGAGATCGAGGCTTCGTTGTCGGAGGAGATCGCGGTGCTCTACATCACCGAGGTCGATTACCGCTCCGGACGACGCCACGACATGGCGAAGCTGACTGCAAGAGCGCATGCGCTCGGCATTGTCACGGTCTGGGACCTCGCGCATTCGGCCGGCGCACTGCCGGTTGACCTTGCCGGCACCGGCGCCGATTTCGCCGCCGGGTGCACCTACAAATACATCAACGCTGGCCCTGGCGCGCCGGCCTTCCTCTACGTCGCGCCGCGCCACGCCGACAGCGTGCGCGCCGCGCTGTCGGGGTGGATGGGCCACGCAAAGCCGTTCGCGTTCGAATTGGCCTATGCGGCTGCGGGCGGCGTCGAGCGCATGCGCGTCGGGACACCTCCAGTGCTGGCGATGGCGGCGCTGGAGGCCTCGCTCGATATCTGGGACAGGGTCGATATCGCGGAGGTCCGGGCCCGCTCGCTGGCGCTCGGCGATCTCCTGATTGCCGAGGTCGAACGTCGCTGTCCTTCGCTGAAGCTGGTGACACCGCGTGCGCACGTGCGCCGCGGCTCGCAAGTCTCGTTCGCCTTCGAGGGCGGCTATGCCGCGATGCAGGCCCTCATCGCTCGTGGCGTCATCGGCGATTTCCGCGCGCCTGACATCATGAGGTTCGGCATCACGCCGCTGTATATCGGCGAGGCCGAGGTAATGAAGGCAGCCGAGATCATCGAGGAGGTGATCGCGGGCGAGGTGTGGCGGCGGCCGGAGTATCAGGTCGTGAATGCGGTGACTTGAGAAGGGGCTGCCGTGAAGTGGCGCATGGCGGCACCATATGCGCAAACGCTTCGTCCAATGTCACGGCAGCGATTACCTCGGACGTCATTGCTTTGCCGCGCGAAGCAATTCACGCTGAGACAACAATGAATTGGGAGGAGATCCGATGACGCCGCTCGAGAAACTTAAAGCGATGAAGATGCCGTTCGCCGAGCTTAAGGGCGTCGAGTTCGTCGAGGCGGGGAAAGATCGCGTGGTGGCGCGGATGATGGTCAGGCCGGATCTCTGCACCCTTCACCACACCATCCACGGCGGCGCAGTGATGGCGCTGGCCGATTCCGTTGGCGCTGCGGCCACCGTGATCAATCTGCCGGAGGACGCCACGGGCACGACCACACTCGAGAGTAAGACCAATTTCATCGGCGGAGCCAAGGAGGGAACCACGATCGTCGCAACCGCTACCCCGATCCACCGGGGCCGGCGGACCCAGGTCTGGACCACCCGGCTGGAGACTGAGGACGGCAAGCTGGTCGCGGTGGTGACCCAGACCCAGCTGGTCCTCATATGAATACGGGGGATTGATTTTGTTAACGAATTAGTCGTTTCCGATGCCCGAAACTTGGGCAGGTTCCCGTCTTGAAAAATTTGTTGCGATGCACAATATTGGAGGTCTAGGGATTCGAACGCCTCCTCGAGGGACACCAAGAGGAGTTTAGACTTGTCACTCGAAGCAGATTTCGCACTTGAAGAAACCAACCGCACGAAGTCCGTTCAGGGCTATGTGCGGACCTTGAGCCAACAGGAAGAATTGCCGCTTTTGCGCGATCACCTGCTGAGGCTCGATGCCGGAAGCCGGCACGACCGTTTCAACGGTTTTCTCGACGACAGTTTTATCGAGCGTTACGCCGCCCGCTGTGCCGAGGACGGCACTGTGATCGTCGCTTACATCGTCGACGGCGTGGTCCGCGGTGCAGCCGAGCTGCATCCGCCTGAGGACGATTCACTGCCCGAGGTCGCCTTCAGCGTGGAGGCCTCAGCGCGGCGCCAGAACGTCGGCACCGTGCTGTTCAGCCGCCTGATCGCGGAAGCGCGCTGGAAAGGCTACAAGCGCCTGCGCATCACCACGGGCGCCGAGAATCACGCAATGCGGGCGCTCGCCAGGAAGTTCGGGGCGGATCTGCAATTCCGTCATGGCGAATCGACCGGGACGATCGATCTCGCCAGGGCACCTGAGGACGAACTCGCCGATCTCGCCGCCTCGCCATTCACGGCCGGCCGCGCTCTGCTCAGCTTCAACTCGACCTGCTGGAAGATCATCTCCAGCATCTATGGCAATCGCGCCGCCTGACCTGAAACAGCCGACTGGAATCAAAAAAGCGGACCGGCAAAACTGGTCCGCTTTCGTATTGGAAACAGAGAACTGACGTATTGGAAACAGAGAACTGAGCGCTCAGGTGCCGGTGCGCTTGTCGTTGCCGAAGCGGCGCACGACGCGGCGTTCGACCACCACCGAGCGCTGCGCGCCCTGTTCGCCGGCGATCACGCGGGTCGAGGTGATGCGGCTGTTGGTGCGAACCTGCTTCTTGACCTCGGCCTGGACGACATCGAGCGGCATGCCCATCAGGGCTGCGGCGATCTCGGCCTGCTGCTCCTGATCGTCGGTGATGCCGACGGCGGCGAAGATCGCCTCGTCCAGGGTCGGCGGATCGTGGCGCACGCGCCGCGTGCCATATTTGGTATTCCAGTCTGTGTTCATAACGGCCTCGTTTCGATGCCGGGATACCTAGTGCCGTCCATGTTGCATTGCAATATGAATTTCATGTGGCAGCTCAGCTATGCACCGGTTGGGTGTCAGGGCGGTGACGCGACACCCTCAACAACCTCAGCCCGCTGTTGCGGCCAGCGCTTCAGCGCCGCGCGTCCGGCCTCGGTCAGCCCGTAGATTCCCCGCTCCGTGCGTTCGAACCAGCCATACACATTGTTAAGCATGATCTTGCCGGCATCGGGACAGCGTTGGCGCAATTCGACCACGCGCCGCGGGCCGGCCGCAAGCTCCGAGGCGCAGGCGAGAGCCTGCTGCCGATAGGCCGTCATGATCGGCGCGCGGGTGCTGCCGCCGAGCACAGGATCGCCCTGGCGGCGCTGATGCTCTGCGACCAGGCGCGAACGCACCTTCGGCTCACGGCGCGGAGCTGCCGTCGGCGGCTTCACCAGCACCTCGACCTGGCCGCGGTCGGTCACTCCGAGCATACCGAAGCCGAGACGGCGGCAGAGATTGCGATAGCGCGCGTCAGTCTCGCGTCCCTTGCCGCGCGCTGACATCTTTGCGGCGATCCAGACCTCGTCGCCGGCGGGTGCGCGGTCGACCGCCTGAAGAATCAGCTCGAGATTGAAGGCGAGCTTGAGCTCGCCGATCACTACGACAGGCGGATCGCCGGCGCTGAGGCCCACGAGATCGCAGCCGACGATCTCGCCCTTGACCGTGAAGCCCAGCTCTTCGAGGAAGCGTTTGACAGGCAGATAGAGCGTGGTTTCCACGGCACGTCCGATCGGAGAATCAGTTGCGGGCAGTGTAGAGCTTTCCTGGTCCCGATTGAATCGGAGCAGGGGCAGAGACAATCAAGCCGGTATGCGACTAAACCCGCCCGCCCACCGGGATCAGCGCGCCGGTGACGCCGCTTGCGGCATCGCCGGCGAGGAACAGGATGACCTCCGCGAGCTCCTGGGGCGTCACCCACTTGGCGAAGTCCGCTTTCGGCATGTCGGCGCGGTTGGCCTTAGTGTCGATGATCGAAGGGAGCACTGCGTTCACCGTGACCTTGCCTTTCCACTCGCTCGCAAGCGCCTCGGTGAGGCGATGGACGCTGGCTTTCGACGCCGCATAGGGGCCCATGCCCGAGCCGGCCTGAAGCGCGCCCATGGCGCCGATATTGACGATGCGACCGGCATTGGAGGCGGCCAGATGCGGCAGCGCCGCGTGCGAGGCGTTGAGCGCCGTCAGCACGTTGAGCGCATGCATGCGCTGCCATGTCTTGATGTCGCCGTCGCCGATGGTCTCGAACGCGAATCCGCCGGCGATGTTGATCAACCCATCGAGCTTGCCGAAGTGCTTCGCGGCCGCATCGACCGCCGTCTTCGCCTGCGCCGCGTCGGACAGATCGACGCCGCCGATCTCGATGCGTTCAGGCGTCGCGGAGATTTGCGATGGCGCATGGTCGATGCCGGCGACGCGCGCGCCGCGCGACTGCGCGGCCTCGGCGACGACTTTTCCAAGTGCGCCGAGTGCTCCGGTCACGATCAGAACCTTGCCTTGCATCGTCGTTCTCCCGGCGCGGCCGATTGAGATTTACGGCGCTTACGATTGCAGATAACGCGCCTTCAGCGCGGTCCGCTCCGGCGTGCCGAGCTTGAGGCCGTCGCGCAAGTAGGTTTCGAGATCGCCATATTCCTTGCCGATGGCTTCGAAAGCCGCGGCAAGATACGAGGCATCGACGTTACCGATGGCGTTGCGGACGTCCTCGGGCAGATCGGTGGCGGCCGTCGCATCGCGCTTGTAGTGCTGGTTGGTCAGCAGGTAGTCCTCGGCAATGACCTCGTCGGCGACGCCGAGCGCATGCAGGATGAGCGCGCTGGCAAAGCCGGTGCGATCCTTGCCGGCGGTGCAGTGAATGATGAGCGGGGCGCGGTCCTCCAGGAGATGACCGAACAGGTTGCGGAAACTGGCCGTGTTGTGGCGGACATAATTGCGATAGGATTCGCGCATGAGTTCGAGCGCGACCGGCGCGGTCAGCGAGCCCCGGGCGAGCTCGGCGCGCAATGCGGCCACGACCGTCGGTTCGATCGGCAGTGAATGCACGGCGATCTCGTTCACCACACAGACGTCCGCCGTCCGCTCCTCGACACCACGAAAGTCGAACGCGCTGCGCACGCCGAGCGCACGGACGATCTCGATATCCGCGACGGTGAGCTGGCCGAGATGGTTGGAGCGGAAGATGTGCCGCCAGCGCGTGGTACGGCCATCTGCGGTCGGATAGCCGCCGAGGTCGCGAAAATTGCTGGCGCCTTGCAGGGCGAGGTGGCGAGCGGGGGCAACTTGTAAAGAGGAGTCTTGTAAAGAGTCTTGCATGAGATCAGCTTGGGTTATGGTTCCATGGACGCGCGACGGGCGTCCTTGAGATCTATTACAGGGGGCGATCATGGGCCGGCACAAGGCCATTCTTTTGGCGGTCACCATGCTGGCGGGCGGAATTATCGGTGCACGGCAGGCCGATGCGCAGACGTTCCGGAGCTATCGCTGCGCCGATGGTACGCAGTTCATCGTTGGGTTTTATGACGAGGACAAGCGCGCCTTCCTCCAGATCGACGGCGAGCCGGTCACGCTCGCCAAGCGGCTGACGGTTTCCGGCGCGCGCTATTCGGGGGCGGGGATCACGCTTGTGATCGGCAAGACCGGGAGCACCACCGTCAGGCATCTGAAGCGGCCGGTCACGGCTTGTGCGGGGATCTGAACGGCGGCAATCCCGCAGGAATCAAAAAGGGCCGAAACATCGTTGTTTCGACCCTTTTTCAAACTGCCGCCGGTCGCCCAAGAGAGCGCGGCGATATCAAACCGACCACAGGCATCAGCGATCCCATTTCGGCTTGGCTTCGTCGATCGCGTCCTGATGATACCAGCTGCCGCTGCAGATAGTCTCGTTCACGGGGAGAGAGACGTGATCGGCGAGGCCGGTTTCACCGTGGCGGCGTCCTGCGAGCGCCGCGCGGCCCCCCGACAGGGAATTGGTAGATCGTTGCAGATCCGTGACTCAGACCATTGTTCATCATTTCGATTTCTCCTCCGGCCCAGGCGATCGCCTCCATGGTGCGCCCGACTCGTTCGATTGTGGTTACTGGATTCCCCATATCGGCCGCGCATCCTGAAATGCAAAGTGCTGAAAAGGAAATCAGTTGCAGCCCATTTTGTAGGCAAGAAGCCTTCTGCATCCCCCAAGGCACCATGGCCGTGACCAACGCGTTGGCCATTCCAAAGGTTGCGGGCCGGGGCCAGCGCCTTTGCGAAAATTGCTGGACGCTGATGCGCGTTTCATCGGCAACCTCCGGCACGCGTTCGCCTGCTCCAGAATCAGGCGTTTTCAGCGGGATTTTTGCGGTGCAGCTTCACGCAAAGGTGCGCCGCTATGACGCACGCCGCGGTGGTCGATCTGCCTCGAGCGAGGGCAGGCCGGTAGCGGTGGAAAACCTCCCGCACTGCGGCCTTTTGGCACGTTAAATGCTTGTGAAGGGTCGGCCGATGGTGGCCGGGTAAACAATCGTGCGGGGGCCTACGGCCCCCACCTTTCGCATCATCTACAGAGAGGCTCAATGACCAAGTACAAGCTCGAGTACATCTGGCTCGACGGATATTCGCCGACTCCGAACTTGCGCGGCAAAACTCAGATCAAGGAATTTTCGTCGTTCCCCACGCTCGAGCAGCTTCCGCTCTGGGGCTTCGATGGCTCCTCCACCCAGCAGGCCGAGGGCCACAGCTCCGATTGCGTGCTGAAGCCGGTCGCCGTGTATCCCGACGCCGCGCGTGAGAACGGCGCGCTCGTGATGTGCGAAGTCATGATGCCCGATGGCAAGACCCCGCACTCCACCAACAAGCGCGCGACCATTCTCGACGATTCCGGCGCCTGGTTTGGCTTCGAGCAGGAATACTTCTTCTACAAGGACGGCCGTCCGCTCGGCTTCCCGGCCTCGGGCTATCCCGCGCCGCAGGGTCCGTACTACACCGGCGTCGGCTACGCGAACGTCGGCGGCGTCGCGCGCAAGATCGTCGAAGAGCATCTCAACCTCTGCCTCGCGGCAGGCATCAATCACGAAGGCATCAACGCGGAAGTTGCGAAGGGCCAGTGGGAATTCCAGATCTTCGGCAAGGGCTCCAAGAAGGCCGCTGACGAAATGTGGATGGCTCGCTACCTGTTGCTGCGTCTCACCGAGAGCTACGGCATCGACATCGAATTCCACTGCAAGCCGCTCGGCGACACCGACTGGAACGGCTCCGGCATGCACGCCAACTTCTCCACCGAATATATGCGTACGGTCGGCGGCAAGGAGTACTTCGAGGCGCTGATGGCGGCATTCGACAAGAACATCATGGACCATATCGCCGTCTACGGCCCGGACAACGACAAGCGTCTGACCGGCAAGCACGAGACCGCGCCGTGGAACAAGTTCAGCTACGGCATTGCCGATCGCGGTGCCTCGATCCGCGTTCCGCACTCCTTCGCCAACAACGGCTACAAGGGCTATCTGGAAGACCGCCGTCCGAACTCGCAGGGTGACCCATACCAGATCGCTTCGCAGATCCTGAAGACGATCGCGTCCGTGCCGGCCGACAAGAAGGCCGCGGCCTAAGATCCTCCCGGCCCGGGCTGGGGGCTGGCCCGGGTTGGACTTTTGATCCGCCGGAGTCGAAAGACTCCGGCGGATTTTTGCATTCTGATGACAGTCGTTGCGGAGGCCCCTCGGACCTCGATCGCGCGAAATTTGTCCATCGCCGCCGAAAGCGGGATAGAGTGCGTCTGGATGCACGCAGGGCCGGGGACGGCTGGTGTTTGAAGGCTTCTACAAGGTGAGATTTCAACTCGGCGACGGGGTCGGCCGAAGCGTGATGCATGCCAGCAACGGCAAGATGCTGGGCGGCAATTCGGCGTTCGCCCATATCGGCACCTACGCCAAGACCGAAGGCGGCGTCGAGGTCGTGATCAGCACCGTTCGCCACAACCCCGACCCGAGCTACCGCGCCATGGCGGGGACCGACGACGCGACCTTGCTGGCCAAGGGTTGGGCCGACGGCGATCTCTATCGTTTCAAGGGCGAGCTGAAAGAGCTGCCCGGCGTGCCCTTCCAGTCGTTGATGACGCCGATCACCGAAGACGAGGTGCCGATCGCCGGCGGCGTCGGCGAAGCCGGCATCGCCGACGGGCTCTACTCCTTGCATCTGCGCCTGCTCGACGGCGTCGACGGCGGCCTCACCGGCGTGATGCTGCTCAACAAGGGCCGTATCCTCGGCGGCGATGCCTCGTTCTACTATCTCGGCAGCTACACCGCCGCCAACGGGCGCTGGAAGGGCCAGATCCTCAATCAGGAGCACACGCCGGCCAAGGACGATCCGATCTTCGGCGGCCACGAGGTCGGCATCGGCTTCTCCGGCACCTATGACGCTGAGCAGGCGGTGCTGGAGGCGACGGCGCTCGCCGGCAAGCGCAGCCTGCGCCTGACCGCCGCCCTCAAGCTGATGCACCGCGCCTGATAGGAATCGCTTATGGAAAAAATTCGCATGCTCTCGACGCTCGGCCTGATGGGCGCGATGCGCAGCCTGTCCTCCGCCTTCGAAGACGCGACAGGCATCCATATCGATGCCGACTTCGCGCCGACCCTGGCCTTGCTGAAGCGGCTGCGCGACGGCGAGGCCGCCGACCTCGTGATCCTCACCCGTGAGGGGCTCGACGAGATGATCGGCGAGGGCCGCGTGGTCGCCGAAAGCGCGGCCGACCTGGCGCGCTCCTTCGTCGGCATCGCGGTGCGGGCAGGGCAAGTGCATCCCGACATCTCCAGCGAAGCCGCATTGCGCAAGACGCTGCTCGCGGCGCGGTCCGTCGCCTATTCGCGGCTGGGTGCGAGCGGGGTTTATTTCGCGCAGTTGATCGTGCGGATGGGGATCGCGGCAGAGATCAGCGCCAAGGCTGCTATCGTCGAGCAAGGCTTTACCGCGGAGCGGCTCGTGAGCGGCGAAGCAGACCTCGCCGTGCAGCAGATCAGCGAGCTGAAGCAGGTCGAAGGCATCGAGGTGATCGGCCCGATCCCGCACGACCTGCAAACGCCGGCCGTGTTCTCCGCCGGCCGCATGGCCAGCGCAAAGCAAGCCGACGCAGCGGACCGGCTGCTGCGCTACCTGGCGTCGCCCGAGGTCGTCCCCGTGCTGCGCCAATCGGGACTCGAGCCTTGAACTTGCCGGGGCGGGGACCCAACGTAGTGTCCATGCGGACCTTCCTCGTTGTCATCCTCCTCACGCTTGCGGTGCCGTTGTCGGCGCATGCGCAATCGGCCGATCTCGTCCTGTGCGACCGGGTCGCCGCCGATCCCAGCGATCCCGACAAGCCGGCCGACATGAGGGGCGTGACGGAGATTGCAGCTTCCGACGTCGCGACCGCGATCAAGTTCTGCAAGCAGGCCGCGTCGTCATCGCGGCGCGCGATGTTCGCGCTCGGCCGCGCCTATGCGGCCAACCGGCAGACGGCCGAAGCGATGGCTGCCTGGCGCAAGGCCGCCGACAAGGGATCGAGTGCGGCAATGGTCGAGCTCGGTGTGGCCTACGGCACCGGCTCCGGTGTCGCCAGAGATGAAGCGCAGGCGCGCAAATTGTTCGAGAAGGCGGCGCAGGCCGGCAATCCCCGCGGCGTCAGCAATCTCGCCGCGCTCGGCGGCACCGGCGGTGCCGCCCCGGCCGATCCCGCGCAGGCGCGCGCATTGCTCGGCAAGGCCGCTGAGACCAATGCGGAGGCGCAGTACCAGCTCGGTGTGATGCTTTCCGAAGGCACAGGCGGCGCGAAGGACGACGCCGCGGCGCGCGCGCTGTTCGAGAAGGCGGCGGCGCAAAACCATCCCGGCGCGCTGGAGCGGATGGGCGCCTTCGCGCAGGAAGGCCGCGGCGGACCAAAGGACAAGGACGCCGCGAAATCCTATTACGAGCGCGCCGCAGCGCTCGGCGACGAGGATGCCAAGCAGGCGCTGGAGCGGCTGCGCTGTCCCTATGCGATCAAGGACAAGCAGGGCAAGCTCGTCACCACGCTGTGCTTCTGAGCGTCGCCGGAGGGAAGCGGTCTTTCGGCCGTTGGCAGGCAAGCGTGACGGAACCTGGCTCGTCCGTACACTGTTGATGGCGAGACAGAACGGAGTGCAACTATGATCCGCAAACTGGCATCCGGCGAATACCGCCTCTATTCACGCAAGGTGAATCCCAAGACCGGCAAGCGCCGCAACCTCGGCACATTCAGAAGCAGAGCTGCGGCCGAAAAGCACGAGCGCGAGGTGCAGTATTTCAAGCGTCACTGACGCATGAGGAGGGCCGTCCAGCGCCGGCCGCAACAAAAAAGTCGAAAAACAACCCCATGCACAGTAGCCAAGTCGTTGAAATCACTTGGCTGCTGAAATCACCCTTTTGGGTGAAATCGCTCATTGCGGATTTAGCGAAAGCAACTTGCTCCGTCGGGCAAAACAGGGGCATGATGGCATCATGGCAAGCGTGGCTCCGCGAATGGCCCTGCGCGGAAAAGCCGGATGGCCTTGGTGCGGCGGCGGTGCTAGTTAGCCCGCCATTCCCTTTTATTTGCAGGTCAATTGCGTTGCTGGACGGACTTTACAAGGTTGAATACGGCATCCACGATGCGTTCGGCCGCAGCATCATGTGCTTGCATGACGGCAAGATGCTGGGCGGCAATTCGGCGTTCGCGCACCTTGGAACGTATCAGGAGCGCGACAACGGCGAGATCGTAGCCGAAGTGATCACCGAACGGCATAACGACGATCCTCACCACAAGCCGCTGATGGGCGCGGATGTCGCCTCGATCGGCGCACGCGGGCGATTAATCGGCGACCAGATTCGTCTCGCG
This sequence comes from Bradyrhizobium sp. LB13.1, assembly GCF_054056815.1. Lineage (NCBI taxonomy): Bacteria > Pseudomonadati > Pseudomonadota > Alphaproteobacteria > Hyphomicrobiales > Nitrobacteraceae > Bradyrhizobium > Bradyrhizobium sp. LB13.1. The sequence continues at coordinate 3,909,316 of NZ_JBSRYQ010000001.1, forward strand.
GGCAGCGCGGACACCATGCCGGGGGGGCATTTCTGGGCCAATCTGACGCGGCTCGACGATGGAGCGCTGCCGCCACGCGGCACGATCGGAGCGGGTGGCATCGCCAACGGGCTCTACGGCATCAGTTTGCGCGCGCTCGACGGTGTCGATGCCGGACTCTCCGGTGTCATGCTGCTGATCGACGGCCGCATCCTGGGCGGAGATGCGTTCTTCTACTATCTCGGCTCCTATTCCTCGGCGGACGGCCGCTGGAAGGGCGAGATGCTCAACCAGGAGCATACGCCGGCGAAAGGCGAAAACCCCGTGTTCGGCGGCTACGAGGTCGGGATCGGCTTCTCCGGGACCTGCACGGCGGACAGCGGCGAGCTCGAAGGCATCGCGCTCGCCGGCAAGCGCAGCCTGCGCCTCGCGGCCTCGCTCAAGCTGATGAGAAGGGCCTAGGACGGTACTCAAAGATCCGGGATGTCCGCTTGCGAGGATAAAGCGGCGGCCTGACGTGCCACTCACGGCGAGCTCGGCAAGTGGGCCCGTTCGAGACGTGCCGGTCCGATCTGACCCTGTCCGCTTGCCCAGTCAGACCGGAAGTCATCGCCCCAGGGGCGAACCGACGCGATTGACTCAAAGCGGCCTTTTCAGAACGGATTTGCGGGGCAGTATTGGGAAAGTGCTTTTCAGTTCACGTTTTAATCCAGCAACCACAATGCCTTGCGGCAAGTTGCCGTTTTCGCATAGACCGCCAAAGCTATTCCGAGAATAATCATCGCTGCACTATTTTTGCGTGCGTGTCGGTATGGGAGATTCACATGACTATTCGAGCGAGAGCGCTGGCCGCTGCTTTATTGGGATCGATATGTGCATTGTCGCCCAAAGTTGCGCAGGCGCAATGGCCGGATATCCGTGAGGCAAAGGCCATCGCCGAGGAAGGTTTCATCTACGGGCTGCCCATCGTCATGAACTACGCGGTGATGGACGAGTATGCGGTGGACAGGAACTCGGGACAATTCAAGGCGCCGTTCAATCAGATCAATAACGAGGCGAGGGTCTTCACCTACAAAGACACGGCCGTCATAACCCCCAATAGCGACACGCCGTATTCGATCTTGTGGACCGATCTGCGTGCCGAACCGATCGTTCTCTCAGTGCCGGCTGTCGAGAAGAGCCGCTACTACTCGGTGATGCTGTGCGACGGCAATACGTTCAATTACGGATATGTCGGTAGCCGCGCAACCGGCAGCGAGGCCGGTGACTATATGGTTGTCGGTCCCGATTGGCAGGGCGCCACGCCGCCCGGCATCAAAAAGGTCTTCCAGTCCTCAACGCAGTTTTCGGCCGTTGCCTACCGCACGCAACTTTTCAATGCTGCAGACATGCCGAACGTTGAGAAGGTCCAGGCCGGCTACAAGGCGCAACCCTTGTCGGCCTATCTCAACCAGCCGGCACCGCCCGCTGCGCCCGCGATCGACTTTCCCAAAGCCAATGCGGAGTTAGTGAAGAAGAACTTCTTCGAGTATCTCGACTTCGCCTTGCAGTTCGCGCCAGCCGGACCAGAGGAAAAGGAAATTCGCGCCAAGCTTGCGCGCATTGGCGTCGGTGCAGGCAAGACCTTCGAATTCAAGAATCTTCCGATCACGCACAAGCTTGAAATCGGGCTGGGGATGAAAGACGGCGAAGAGAAGGTTGAAAAGTATCTGGCCAGCGGACAGAAAGACGTCAATGGATGGAAAATCGGATCATTATTTGGAGACCGGCAGTTCTACAATGGCGATTGGCTGAAGCGTGCTGCCGCAGCCAAGGGCGGCATCTATGGCAACGACGCGGTCGAGGCCGTTTATCCAATGACGAAGACGCTTGCTGATGGCGAGGTCCTCGACGGCTCGAAGCACCAATACACCCTCACTTTTCCTGCCGGACAATTCCCGCCGGTGGACGCCTTTTGGTCTGTCACGATGTACGACGGCAAGACGCAGTTGCTGATCGAAAACCCGATCAACCGCTACCTGATCAATTCGCCGATGCTGCCGGGCATGAAGATGAACGCCGACGGCTCGTTGACGCTCTACATTCAGAACAAATCACCGGGCGCCGACAAAGAATCCAATTGGTTGCCTGCACCGAACGGGGACATCTACCTCGTCATGCGGCTCTATTGGCCGAAGACCGAAGCACCCTCGATCCTGCCGCCGGGCACAGGCGCATGGCAACCGCCCGACATCAAGAAGGTCTCATAGATTCGTACCTGACATGGCAGTTCGACTCGAACGAAGCGGAGAGGTTTAGACATGAAGGGCATCACACGCAGAGGCTTTGTCGGCGGGATTGCTGTCCTCCCTGCACTCCATTCCTCGGCAGCCCGCGCCCAGGCCGGCATCAGTCCGGCAGAAGCCCGCGCCATTGCGAAGGAGGCTTATATCTACGGCTTCCCGATCGTGGACAATTACCGCATCCAGCATGCATATTGGATGGATAAGACGAACCCGGAATACAAGGGGCCCTTTAACCAGATATGGAACAGCGCGCGTGTCTTTACACCCGCGGACAAGGCGATTCAGACACCCAACTCGGATACGCCTTACTCATTCATCGGCGCGGACCTGCGCTCCGAACCTCTCGTGCTCACGGTGCCGGCGATCGAAAAGGAGCGCTATTTCAGCGTCCAGCTGATCGATTACTACACCTTCAACTTCGACTACATCGGCACACGCGCGACCGGCAACGGAGGCGGCAGCTTCCTGCTCGCTGGGCCCGGCTGGAAAGGCGCAACGCCGAAGGGCATCAAGAAAGTGTTTCGTTGCGAGACGGAATTGGCGATCCCCACCTATCGCACGCAGCTCTTCAACCCTGAGGACATCGACAATGTGAAGAAGGTCCAGGCCGGCTACAAGGTACAGCCGCTATCCGCGTTTCTCGGCCAGCCTGCACCCATCGCCGCCCCGGCCGTTGATTTCATCAAACCGCTGACACCTGGAGAGGAGAAGACCTCACTCCAGTTCTTCAACATCCTGAACTTCGTCCTGCAATTCTGCCCAACGGTCCCATCCGAGAAAGCGCTGATGGCGCGCTTCGCCAGGATCGGCGTCGGCGCGGGCAAGACCTTCGACGCGAGCAAGCTCTCGCCCGAGATGGAGACGGCCATCGAGCAGGGGATGGCCGATGCCTGGATTGCCTTCGCCGGCCTGAAGAAAGATTTTGAAGAGAGAAAACTGGCCTCCGGCGACGTCTTCGGCACGCGGCAGTATCTGAAGAACAACTACCTCTACCGGATGGGTGCCGCCGTGCTCGGTATCTACGGCAATTCGAAGCAGGAGGCGATGTATCCCGCTTATTACGTGGATGCGACGAAGCAGAAGCTGGACGGCACCAGCCGTTACACCATGCGCTTTGCGCCGGGCCAGTTGCCGCCCGTCAATGCGTTCTGGTCGCTGACCATGTATGATGAGCCGCAGAGTCTGCTGGTGGCCAACCCAATCGACCGCTATCTGATCAATTCACCGATGCTGCCGCAGCTCAAGCGCGATGCCGACGGCGGGCTGACGCTGATCATCCAGAACGAAACCCCGGGTAAGGAAAAGGAAGCCAACTGGCTGCCTGCCCCCAAGGGGCCGTTCTCCATGATCATGCGTCTCTATTGGCCGAAAGAAGCAGCGGTGGAAGGCAAGTGGGAGCGACCGCCGCTGCAGCGAGCAGGATAAGATTCAATGGAATCATCCCGGTGACCACTTCTGCTATTGGCCCATCGCGTCGGTTGGCGCAGTGCAGCGGCAGGTCTGGAGTGGGGAGTCGAGCGAAGTCGCGCGGCGTGGAGCCCAGAGGCGCTTGTGACCCGCAACGGACATCGCGCGCCCTTGCGGCTTCACTAGGGTCTGTTGGGATTCATCTGGAGTTTATCGCGGCCGCGGCCAGATAGATCATTGAAGTGAAGCTCTGGTCGGTCTTGTCGGCGCGCATTGCGATGCGCTTGAATTCCTTGAGCTTGCCGAAGAAGTTCTCGATGAGATGCCGCCATTTGTACATCTCCTTGTCGATGGCGAGAGGCTGTGCACGGCGCGGATGCTGGGAGATGACGACTTTGGCGCCACGCGCTTCGAGTTCGGCGATGATGGCGTTGCTATCGAAGGCCTTATCAGCGATCAGCGCGTTGAAGGCCAATCCCTCGATGAGCGGCGGCACGCCCACCGTATCGAAACGCTGTCCCGGCAGGAGCACGAAGCGCACGAGATTGCCGAGCGCATCGGTGAGCGCCAGAATTTTGGTGGTCATGCCGCCTTTCGAGCGGCCGATCGCCTGGCTTTGCGTCCCCCTTTTGCGCCCTGACCGTGGCGGTGGACCTTGACGATGGTGGCGTCGACCATGGCGTATTCCATGTCGGGATCGTCGGAGATGGCCTCGAACAGCCGCTTCCAGACATCCGCCTTCACCCAGTCGCGAAAGCGCGTGAATGTGCTATTCCAGTGGCCGAACATCGCCGGCAGATCCCGCCAGGGACTGCCGGTTCGGGCGATCCACAGAACGGCCTCGACAAACAGTCGGTTGTCCTTGCCGCTGCGGCCCGGATCTCCCGGCTTGCCAAGACAATGCGGCTCCATCTTCGCCCATTGGGCGTCAGTCAAAACGAATCGGTCCATCCCAAGCTTGAATCACAACCAAGCCCCGATGAGAATCCTGAATCCCAACAGACCCTAGGTCATGTCGACAATGAGCGACCGAAATATTATCCGGCAATGAGGCTGAACTACCATCTGCAAGTTGAATGCCTGAACCTCTGATCGAACGTACGGTAATTATTGGAAACAGCGGCTCAGGCAAAAGCACGTTGGCCGAAGCCATTGCGATTCTCGCCGATATCCCCGCGATTGATCTTGATCTGTTGCACTGGGAAGACGATGGCTTTGGCTCAAAGCGAAATGAAGCCGTCGCGCGAAAGATGGTTCTCGATATTTCAGGTCAGCCGCGCTGGATCATCGAAGGTGCATTCGGATGGCTTGCGGAAGTCGCCCTTCCCAAAGCAACCGCTCTCATTTGGCTAGATTTTCCCTGGAGCCTTTGCCGCGCCGGTCTGCTGGCTCGCGGTCTGCGGCGAGGAGCAACAAATCATGACGCCGCCGAACTGATGAAGTGGGCGGAGGCCTACTGGACTCGGCAGACACCTTCGTCGTTTGCTGGTCACTCTAAGCTGTTCAACGATTTTCCAGGTACGAAGTTGCGGCTAGAGAGCCGAGAACAAGTTGCCCAATTGATCGATAAGTCGCGAGACGGGACGACCAATATTGATCCAAGTTTTAGGCCTTAGGCTGCGAAGTAGGCCGCTTTACCCTCGGGAGCCGACATTTAGTTGATGAGTGCTCGTCTTCGCGTCACGGCGCGGGACACGCCGCTCCGGTCTTCACCCAGGCCTCCACCAGCGCGCCGGCCTGCTCCTGCGTGCCCGGCGCGGGCGAGCGGCCGAAGCCGGGCTTCCAGGCCCAGCCGACGAGGGTGTCCTTGCCGATATGGTCGATCAGGTCTTCCACCTTGCGCCCGCCATTGCGCGCGGGATCCCTGATCTGCTCGCAGATCTCGCCGATGGTCTTGCCCTCCCACGCCATCTCGCGTGGTGCCAGATGCCATTCGGGATGGCCGGGCATGCGGCCGGGCTCGAAATTGGCCTTCTGGTGGCAGGTGTTGCAGCGCATCGCGTCGAGCCCATGGCCGTCGGCGCCGCGTGTGACCGGCGGCTGATGCAGGCGGGCATTGTCGCCCTGGTGCGGCCTGTCGCCGGCCGGATGACAATTGGTGCAGCGCGGATGCGTCAGCACCTTGCCGAGCTCGGTGAAGATCGCAGCCGATCGCTTCTCGGTCTCAGTGATGCCGGCGAAGCTTTCCGGTGAGGCCAGCGCATGGCCCGCGCTTTCCGAGGCGGCGTAGCCCGCACTGAGACTGCCGGCGAGTGCCGCGACCGCGGCCATCATCTTGAACCGCGCATCGGAGATCATGGCGCGTGTCACTTGGTGGCCATGAGGTAGCGGTTCGAATCGGCCAGGATCATGTCGCGCACCGCCTCGTGATATTTGATGTAGCCGGTGCAGCGGCAGAGATGGCCGTCGAGTGCATCCGCGATGGTCTGCTCCAGTGCCTCGCGCGCGACCGGTGTCCGCGACAGGCGCTCCAGCAAGACCTGGCCCTCATTGAGGAAGCCGGCGGTGCAATAACCGCATTGAAAAGCGAAATGATCGATGAAGGCCTGTTGCAGCACCGAGAGCTGGCCGCCTTGGGCGTGGCCCTCGACAGTGCGGATCGATTTGCCGTCAAAGGACACGGCGGGCGCGACGCAGGTGGGGCTGGTGGTGCTGGTGCCGTCGGGCGCGTCGACGATGATGGCGCAGCTCAGGCACTGCGCGGCCCCGCAGCCGAACTTTGTCCCGGTCATCCCGAGCATCTCGCGCAAAAAATCGTTCATCGAGAGGTCGTCGCGGACGTCCATCGGGCCGTGCTTCCGGCCGTTGATGGTGAGGCTGAGGGTGGTCACGCGAGCACTCCCTTCAAGAGGTTTGCTGTGACCGGCAGCGCGCGGAAGCGATGGCCGGTGGCGTCATGGATGGCGTTGATCAGCGCCGGCACGATCGGGATCATCACGACCTCCGCCATGCCCTTGGGCTCCTCGTCCGGCGTCAACGGCTTCAGCATCTCGATCTCGAGATCGCGGAGCGGCAGGTCGGAGCCGCGTGCGACCAGATAGCGCCCGAGATTCCATTCGCCGTTGCCCGGGCCGCCCTCGAACGGCGGCAGGGTTTCGAGCAGCGCGTAGCCGACGCCCATGGCGAAGCCGCCCTGGGCCTGACCCATCACCACCTCGGGCACCAGCGCGGTGCCGCATTCGAACACGCTATAGGCCTTGGCGATGCGAAGCGCGCCGGTTGCGCGCTCGATCTCGACGCGGACGACCGTGCCGCACATCGAGGTGTAGGCGGTGCCGATCCGGTTGTTGTCGGTCGGCGGAAACTTGACGCTGACGCGGTTGATCCGCTCGAACTTGCCATTGGCGCGGCGGATCGCGAGCGCGTCGATGTCGGCGCGGTATTGCTCGCCGGACAGCGGAAAGCGTGCGCGCGACCACGCCCAGCGCGAAAAACTGTGGGCGACTGCGCCGGTGACGAAGCCGCGCGCATGCGCAGTTGCGGCGAGCGCAGGGAGGGCCAGCGGCCCGAGGCCCGGCATCGTGAGCTGGCCGTTCTGCCAGCTTGCGCTGGCCCATTGCCGTGCGCGCGGATCCGTCTTTGCGATGCGCCACAGCTCAAGCGCCGCGGGCCACAGGCCGAAGCGGAAGATGACGCGGGCGGCTTCCGCGGCGGAATGCGTGCCGACATGCGCGCCGATCGAGGAGCTTGTCGGCGAGCTGATCGCGGGTACCCAGCGCGGATTTTTCTCCGCGGCATCCTGGGTCTTCTGGTCGATGGTGGAGGGATCGCCTGATGTGAACAGCCCGAGCACGTCATAGCTGTCGACGCGGGCGACCGAGACCTCGTCGGCGATGGCGCCGAGATGGCTGGCGACCCGGTTGGCCAGCGCCGTCCCGATGCCGTTGCCCATCTCGACATGATCGCAATAGATGACGATCCTGCCGTCGGGGGCAAGCTCCACGCGTCCGAGCGAGCCGTCCGCGCCGGAGCCATAGTCTTTCGTCACGCAGGCGACGCCGGTGCCGACCAGCCGATCCGACGATGTCTGTTTGAACTGTGCCCGCTGCTGCCAGATCGGGTGCTTCTCGAGCTTGTCGAGGATTTCGGGCGTGCGAACCGAGACGATGTAGGGATTGCCCGTCATGGTCCGGCCGTTCTGGGGCAGCGCATTGCGCCGCCGGAATTCGATCGGATCGCGCTTGAGGTCGGACGCCGCCTCGTCGATCAGGACCTCCAGCGCCGTCATGGCTTGCAGTATGCCGTAGCCGCGCATCGAGCCCGCGCTCACGCCGCGCGAGTGCACGGCGACGGTCCTGACGTCGACCTTCGGAATGTCGTAGATGCCGATTGCGCCAGTGGCCGCGACGACGGCGACGCTGGCCGAGAAATGGGCGAGCCCGCCGCCGTCGAGCACGTGGTCGGCGGCAAACGCCTTGATCTTGCCGGTCGCGCGATCAATGCCGATGCGCGAGCGCATCTTGATCGCGTGGCGCTTGATGCCGGCCTGAAACTGTTGGTAGCGGTCATGCGCCAGCCGCACCGGCTTGCCGGGAAAGCAGACCGCCGCGAGCGCAACATAGAGAATGAAAGGTGTGTGATCGCGGCCACCAAAACCGCCGCCGACATGGGCGAACTGCGCGTTGATGTGCGCCGGCTTGTAGGGCGCGCGGGCCTTGCCCAACAGATGCGCGATCGACTCCGCCGCCTCGTAGGGCGACTGGACGCCAAGCAGCAGTTCGAGGTTGCCGCCCTTGCCGTTGTACCAGGCGAGCCCGCATTCGGGCTCGAGGAACATCGGGTCGACCGATTGCGTCTCGAACTCGCGGTCGAGCACCAGCATGGAGGCGTCATCCGCTGCAAGCTCGGCACGGATCTGCTCGCCATATTTCGCCGCCTTGGCGTAATCCGCCGGCATTTCCTTGGCGAGCGGCGACCACACCGGCAGCGCCGCGCTCTGCACTTTCTTCGGCGAGACCCAGCCGGCCTGGAGCGGCGAATAGACATCCGGTTTGTCAGGCGAGGGACCTGCCACGCGGGTGAAGCGGAAGGCCCCGTAATCCGGGACGACGACAGGCCCGGTCTCCTCGCCGAATTGGACGAAAGTGCCGTCGCGCAGCGCGAGACGCGCCTGGTCGAAGGCGTCGAACTTTTCGAAGATCAAAAGCGCGACCGGCTGGCCGAGATAGAGCGGCGTCTTGCCGATCGGACAGAACAGGTCGCCCGCATAGAATTCCGGCACCTGCGTCCCGATCCGGTCGAGATCGGCGGCCGTCACGACCACCGACGGCTTGAGCGCGCCGCCGAGGCGGCCGAGGTCCATGCCGGTATAGACATGCGTGGCGTCATTGGCGCGGACCAGGATCGCGTGCGAGGTGGCCTGCGGCCAGCCCGGCAGATCATTGGCGCGGAAGTCGGAGGCGTAAAGCTTTGCGCCGGTGACCTTGGCGACCCCGTCGACACGGCCGGCGCCCGTTGTCGCGGGATTGAACTTGCCGCGTCCAGGCAGCGTCTCCTGGGCTGCGAAGGGAGCTCCTGCCGCCGAGGCAAGATGCGACAGGCTGACCGAAATGCCTCCCGCCGATAACCACTTCACGAACTCGCGTCGCGAAGGCCCCATGATCAGATCCTTGTACAAGGTTTCGAGAATATCATGATGCTGGCGGCATCGACGCCCGGAGAGTACGCGCCGATGCTAGCTCGAATCCGTCATGATTCGTCATACGACGATAGAAAGGGTCTGGGCGTTTACAACCGGTGAATGCGGTATGCTTGCCGGATGGAATTGTCGTTTCGCGCTTGCTTTAGGATCGAATCAAACAGAAGACGGATTGGCAACGGGGGCGAAGCGCAAATGCAGCACGATTCGAACGACGTCTCGCGCGTCAGGGCGGAAACGACGAACTTCTCGCGGCGCCAATTGCTCGATTACGGTCTCAAGGCAGGCGCCTTGTCCCTGGTCGCGGGGGCAGCGAAGGCCCAGCATGCCATGCACGACCATGCGGGCGCCTCGCACGCCGCAGACATGTCGCCGACCATGGGCATGGTGCCGGAAACGCCGGCTCCCGCCATGGACCAGCCGCTGGTCGAGCCCGAGGTGCGCAGATCCGTCAATGGCGTGCTCAGCACCACATTGCGCGTCGGCTATGCCTATCGCCAGATCGGCGGCGTCAAGCTCTATGTCAGGTCGTACGACGGCGGCAGTCCCGGTCCGACCCTGCGGATGAAGCCCGGTGAGACGCTGCGGATCAAGATGATCAACGACCTGCCGCCGAACCGCGATGGGTTGCCCGCGGACATCAGCCATCCGCACCAGTTCAACAACACCAATTTCCATTTCCACGGCGCGCATGCGAGCCCGAGCGGGATTGCGGACAATGTCATGCGCTCGATGGCGCCGGGTCACAGCTACAACATCGAGATCTCGCTGCCGGCCGACCACACCAGCGGCACCTATTGGTATCACCCGCATCACCACGGCAGCGCCGATATCCAGATGTCCAGCGGCATGGTGGGCGCCGTCGTCATCGAGGGCGATTTCGCCGGTGTGCCGGAGATCATGGCCGCGCGCGAGCGCCTGCTGGTGCTGACCCAGGTGGTCTACGACGCCAAGGGCATGGTCGAAAATTTCGAGACGCTGTTTCCGGAGACCGCGACGCGCTTTCTGGCGATCAACGGACAACGACGGCCGGCGATCGAGATGCGTCCGGGCGAAGTGCAGCGCTGGCGCATCCTCAATGCCGCCTATCAGGACGACATGCTGCTCGATCTCGAGAAGCACGATCTGCATGCGATCGCCTATGACGGAATCCAGCTCGGCGCCATGCAGTCGCTCAAGCAGGTCCTGATCGCGCCCGGCCAGCGCGCGGACATTCTGGTGAAGGCAGGCGGCCCCGGCACCTACGCCTTCAACGCCGCGCCCTACGACCAGGGGCATCCTTCGCCGGTCGGGCCGCTGGCGCGGGTCGTCGTGGCTGGCGCGCCGATGGACATGAAGCTGCCGCGCGCCCTGCCGCCGGCGCCGCTCGCGACCATCAAGGATTCCGAGATCACCAACCGTCGCAAGGTGACTTTGTCGGCAACCGCGCCTGAGGCCGATGCGGCCGGCCATTGGCAGGAGTTCGAGTTCTTCGTCGACGGCAAGAAGTTCGATCCCGGCCGCATCGATCAGCGGGTCAAGTTGGGCGCGGTCGAGGAGTGGACCATCGTCAACACGCATGAGCATGACGACCACGTCTTTCACATCCATACCAATCCGTTCCAGGTGGTGTCGGTCAACGGCAAGGCGCTGGCCGTGCCGGAATGGCGGGATTCCGTGATCGTGGAGCGCAAGGGCGGCGAGGTCGTGTTCCGCTCGCGCTTCATCGATTTCACCGGTGTCTATATGCTCCACTGCCACATGATGAACCATGAGGAGATGGGCATGATGCAGACCGTGGAGGTCTACAAGCCCTAAGCCCAACCCCAGATTCTTTGTCGAATTGCGCGAGTTTGGGGGCCGGCGAAGGCGGAATCCGGGCCGGCCGGGCTTCCCCTGGCGGCCGGCATGGCCTATGACGCTGCAACGCAACAATCCCCCAAAAAGACCCCATGATCCGCCTCGACAACGTCAGCAAGCAAGCCGGCCACCAGATCCTGTTCATCGAAGCTTCTGCCGCCCTCAATAAGGGCGAGAAGATCGGCCTTGTCGGCCCGAACGGCGCCGGCAAGACCACGCTATTCCGGATGATCGCCGGCGAGGAACTGCCCGACGAGGGGCAGGTCTCGACCGATCGCGGCATCACCATCGGCTATTTCAACCAGGACGTCGGCGAGATGGCCGGTCGCAGCGCCGTGGCCGAGGTCATGGACGGGGCAGGACCGGTGAGTGCGGTGGCCGCCGAGTTGCGCGAACTCGAGACGGCGATGGCCGATCCCGACAAAGCCGACCAGATGGACGAGATCATCGCGCGTTACGGCGAGGTGCAGCACGCGTTCGAGGAGCTCGACGGCTACGCGCTCGACGGCCGCGCGCGCGAGGCGCTGTCCGGCCTCGGCTTCAGCCAGGAGATGATGGACGGCGACGTCGGCAAGCTCTCCGGCGGCTGGAAGATGCGCGTGGCGCTCGCCCGCATTCTCTTGATGCGTCCCGATGTCATGCTGCTCGACGAGCCGAGCAATCATCTCGATCTCGAAAGCCTGATCTGGCTGGAAAAATTCCTGCACGATTACGAAGGCACGCTGTTGATGACCTCGCATGACCGCGAGTTCATCAACCGCGTGATTTCGAAAGTGGTCGAGATCGATAGCGGCTCGCTGACGACCTACGCCGGCGATTACGAGTTCTACGAGCAGCAGCGGGCGCTGAACGAGAAGCAGCAGCAGGCGCAGTTCGAGCGCCAGCAGGCGATGCTCGCCAAGGAGATCAAGTTCATCGAGCGCTTCAAGGCGCGCGCGTCTCATGCCGCTCAGGTGCAGAGCCGGGTGAAGAAGCTCGACAAGATCGAGCGGGTCGAGCCGCCGCGCCGCCGCCAGACCGTGGCGTTCGATTTTCTGCCCGCGCCGCGCTCGGGCGAGGACGTCGTGGCGTTGAAGAACGTCTACAAGGGCTATGGCAGCAAGCGCATCTATGACGGCCTCGATTTCATGATCCGCCGCCGCGAGCGCTGGTGCGTGATGGGCGTCAACGGCGCCGGCAAGTCGACGCTGCTCAAGTTGATCGCCGGCGCGAGCGAGCCCGATAAGGGCACCGTGGCGGTGGGCGGCAGCGTCAAGATGGGCTATTTTGCCCAGCACGCCATGGACCTGCTCGACGGCGAGCACACCGTGTTCCAGTCGCTGGAGGAACAGTTTCCGACCGCGGGGCAGGGATCATTGCGCGCGCTCGCCGGCTGTTTCGGCTTCTCCGGCGACGACGTCGAGAAGCGATGCCGCGTGTTGTCAGGCGGCGAGAAGGCACGTCTGGTGATGGCGAAGATGCTGTTCGATCCGCCGAATTTTCTGGTGCTGGACGAGCCGACCAACCATCTCGATCTCGCCACCAAGGAAATGCTGATCACGGCGCTGTCGGATTTCGAGGGCACCATGCTGTTCGTCTCGCATGACCGGCATTTTCTCAGCGTTCTGTCGAACCGCGTGCTGGAGCTGACGCCGGAGGGCATCCACCAGTTTGGCGGCGGCTACACCGAATACGTCGCGCGCACGGGGCAGGAAGCGCCGGGGCTGCGGAGCTAGCATTCCGCTACGCGCCTTGACCCGTTGCTGCCGCCCGCTACGCTCCTTCCAAAAAGGGGAGCGAAACAAACATGAAGCAACTCCGGATCGGCGACATCACCATCGATGCGGTGATCGAACGGGAAGGGCCGTGGCGGCGGCCGCAGGATTTTTTCCCGGCCTATGACGAGGGCGTGTTCAAGCGCCATCTGCCGACGATGGAGCCTGAGGTGTTCGACGCCGCGCGCGGCATGATGGTGATCACCTATCAGACCTTCGTGGTGCGCACGCCACGCTACACTATTCTGGTCGACACCTGCACCGGCGAGGACAAGGGTCATCCGCCGCCGTTCGATTTTCCCGGCAAGGAGCGCTGGCGCAACGAATTGTTCGCGCTTGGCATCGGCTTCGAGCAGATCGACTACGTCTTCTGCACGCATCTTCACATCGACCACACCGGCTGGAATACGAGCTTGCGCGACGGGCGCTGGGTGCCGACGTTTCCGAATGCGAAATACGTCTTCCACAAGGGTGAGTATGCGGCATGGGAGGCGGAGAATGCCAAGGGCAGCAATCCGCCCGGCACCGTGTTTCGCGACAATTGCCTGCCGATCGTCGAAGCCGGGCAGGCGCTATTGGTCGATGATGATTACGCGTTAGACGACACCGTCACGCTGACGCCGACGCCGGGGCATTCGCCCTGTCATTGCTGCGTGAACATTTTCTCAAAGGGCGAGCGGGCGGTGGTCGCCGGCGATCTCATGCATCACCAGATTCAGTGCCGCGAGCCGGACTGGTCGGCGAAGCCGGATTGGGATGCCAGGCAATCAGCGGTGTCACGGCGGAAGTTTTTCGCCTCCGTTGCCGATACCGACACGCTGATCCTGCCGGTGCATTTCCCGATGCCGACGGTGGGGCTGATCAAGCCGCTCGGTGGAGCGTTCGATTATCGCTTCAAGCGGGAGTGACATTCGCCGTCATGCCCGGGACAAGCCCGCGCACGACGAGTACGTGGAGCAACCGTTCGCTAAAGACGCATCCAATTCGCAGCTCGCGCCTTACGCGCCGACTTCGCACTTCTTCATGAAGCTGTTCTTGGCGGCGCCGGCGAGCGGCTTGCCATCGGCGCTCATCGCCTTGGGCGCGCAGGCGTCGGCCTTGCACTTCTTCATGAACGACGTCTTCGCCGCACCGGCGAGCGCCTTGCCGTCCTTGCCGACCGCCTTGCTCTCGCAGGTGTCGTCCGCGAAGGCCGAACCCGCTGCAAAGGTCGCAACGATCGCAGCCAGGAAAGTCCGCTTCATCATGGTTGTCTCCCTAAACCAGAAATGGCACGCGGATTGGAACCGGGAATCGTGGCGCAATCAAGCAGGATCGGCGCCTGTGGCGCCATTTTGATCACCCGCGGGGGAGGATTGCGGCGTGTTGCGCTGCGCGCTGACCTGGCCGGGCAACCCTGCTAGCTTCGGCCGAGTTTAGCTGGAGGAGCATCGTGATGGACGCCGTGATTCCGAAAGTGCCGGAGGCCGCCGCTGATCAGCATTCGCATCTGGTCCGGCCTCAAGAGATGGAATGGCAGAAGACGCGCTTTCCGGGCTGCGAGGCCAAGACGCTGCTGTTCGATCGCAGCAGCGGTCTGATGACCGCCCTGATGCGCTTTGCGCCGGGATCGGTGCTGCCCGATCACGAGCATGTCGGCGTCGAGCAGAGTTACGTCATCGAGGGCGCTCTCGTCGACAAGGAGGGGCCGGCCAAGGGGATCGCCTGCAAGGCCGGCGAATTCATCTGGCGCGAGGCGGGCAGCCGGCATGCCGCCTGGTGCCCGGAGGGTGCCTTGATCCTGGCGATCTTCCAGGTGCCGAACAAGTTCTTCGAATCCGACGGCCGCGTCGTCGATGCCGCCGGGCAGGATTGGGACGAAACGTGGGGACGCACCGACGCGCAACCGGCGCGGCGCGCCTAGCGGTCTCATACGCCCCGCGCGAGCAGCGCCTTGAAGTCCGCGCGTGCACGCTGCGCTTCGGCGCGCGCCACCTCGGAGGCGTCGCCGAGGCCGAAATAGCCGTGGATCAGGCCGGCGCCCTCATGATGCTTCACCCGCACACCGGCCGCCTCCAGCGCCCGTGCATAGGCCGCGCCCTCGTCGCGCAGGGGATCGTACCAGGCAGTGGTGACGATCGCGGGCGCGACGCCGGCGAGCGATGTGGCGCGTAGCGGTGAAACGCGCCAGTCGGTCGCGTGAGCCGCATCGGCGAGATAATGACCGCAAAACCACTCCATCACGGCGCGCGAGAGGAAGTAGCCTTCGGCATTCTCGGCGCGCGAGGGAAAGGGCGCGTTCTCGCGCGCGTCCGCATAGCTGCCAACGACGTCGGTCACGGGATAGACCAGGAGTTGCGCGGCGAGCTTGATGCCGGCGTCGCGGCAGGCGATCGCGGTGGTGGCGGCGAGATTGCCGCCGGCGCTGTCGCCGGCAACGCCGAGGCGTTTTGCATCGCCGCCAAATTCCGCGACGCGGTTGAAGATGTCGCTGACCGCGGCGAAGGCGTCCTCGAAGGCGCCGGGAAAGCGCGTCTCCGGCGGCCGCCGGTAGTCGACGGAGATAACGACGGCGCCGGTCTCGATCGCAAGGTTGCGCGCCTGCCGGTCATGAGTCTCGAGGTCGCCCGCGACCCAGCCGCCACCATGGAAGAACACCACGGTCGGCGCGGGATTGGTGCCGACCCGGTAGACCCGTGCGTCGAGCGGGCCGGCGTCGCCTTTCACCTTGATATCCGCGACGATGTCGACCGGCGGCGGCGCTATGGCCGCGCGCGAGGCAGCCAGTGCGCGCAAGGAATCGCGGGCGCTCTGTGGCGTCATCGTCGTGTGATCGCGCATCGGCAGCAGCGGAATGATCTGGGCGATGACGGGGTCGAGCGGTGCGGCCATGGGATCCTCACAGGGTTCTTGGTCTTGCTTGCGGGTTAGCATAGATATTGCGCGCCGCATCGGCAACCGCTCGCATGTTGCGATGCCAGGGGATGAACGGGCAGGGAGGTCTTGAGGTGGAATTCGAAACGCTGGTCCAGTCGCGCCGCAGCGTGCGTGGCTTCAGGAACGAGCCGGTGCCGCGCGCGGTGATCGAGGCGATCATCGACAGCGCCAAGCGTGCGCCGTCGTCGATGAACACCCAGCCCTGGCATGTCCACGTGCTCACAGGCAGCCCGCTGGAACAGCTGCGCCGGCGCAACATGGAAGAAATGGTCGGCGGCGCCAAGGTCAAGCGCGACATCGTCAGCCACGGCGAGTACCAGGGCGTTCACCGGACACGGCAGGTCGACATCGCCAAGCAATTGTTCGGCGCGATGGGGATCGCGCGCGACGACAAGCCGATGCGGCAGGACTGGGTGCTGCGCGGCTTCCGCCAGTTCGACGCGCCGGTGTCGCTGGTGCTGACGTATGATCGCGTGCTGGATCCCGGCGCGGTCTGCCATTTCGATCTGGGCGCGCTCTGCTACGGCATCGTGCTCGCGGCCTGGGACCGCGGTCTCGGTTCGGTGATCAACGGGCAGGGCATCATGCGCTCCGACATCGTGCGCGGGGTCGCAAACATTCCGGAGGACGAGGTGATCATGACCTGCGTCGCGATGGGCTATCCCGACGACAACTTTGCCGCGAACGCGGTGCGCTCGGACCGCGAGGGCAACGACGATTTCGTTCGCTATGTCGGATTCGCCGAGTAGTGCACGTCGAGTAGTGCACGCAGAGGAGATTATTCTCTCGACGATTTTTTTTGGGCGTAGAGCCAGGCGGCCTCTTGCAATCTCGATCATGCAGGAGGAACAATATGCGGACTGAGAGGTTTGTTGCTGGCGCGAGGGAATTGACATGCGGCGGCTGGCTAGCCTGGTTCGGCGGTTCTTCGGCCCGCGGGTGCGGCGCCCGATCGATGATGATCCAACTCTTCCTTTCACACCCGACGAACTCGGCCGGCTGATCCGCAGCGGGCGGCACGAGGACATGAAGCTGCTGGCCGAAGGGCTGGCCTGCCGGTCCATCCCGCGCCGCGCCAGACATCGCGCCGCGCACTAGACTTGCGCACTAGACTTGCGCACTAGACTTGGGCACTAGACTTGGGTCGAGACGGGTTGCTGCGCTCACCTCGTGAGAGCGACCTGCCTGAACGCGGTCAGCAGTGCCTTCTCCAGCTTTCCGCTCATCCCGCAGAGAATGTCATAGGCCTCGCCGCGGGGCAGGGTCGGCTTGTAATGCCGATACTCGATCAGGGCCGCGAAGATGTCCGAGATCGTGAGAATCCGCACGACGTCGCCGATGCTCTCGGCCCCGAGCGCATCCGGATAGCCGCTGCCGTCGAGAAATTCGTGATGGTGGCGCACGGCGTCGAGGGTCTCCGGAGATATTTTCTCGTGATCCTTCAGGAAGTCGTAGCCCGCCGCCGGATGCGTCTCGATCATGGTGCGCTCGTCCGCATCGAGGCGGCCGGGCTTGTCCAGGATCGCGAGCGGGATCTGCGCCTTGCCGATGTCGTGGAACATGGCGGCCGAATACAGCCGCTCGAGATCGGCCCGGCCCACGCCGAGACTCAGCCCGAAGTCGATCGCCACGCCGGTCACGAGCAGGCAATGCTGGTAGGTTCCCTCGTGGTGGCGACGCACCGTGGTGAGCCACTCGGACAGGCCATGCTGGGTGATGCGATCGGCGATCTGGCGGCCGGCTTCCTTCGTGCCGTCGACGTCAAGGGGCTCGCCGAGCGTGACGGCCGTGAACATCGAAGCGATGGCGGTCGCCGCGGTTTCGACTGCATTGTCCGGCTGCGGCGCGTGACCTGAGGAAGCAGACGCCTCTTCGGCGGGATCAGCCAGCGCTGCCAGCAGCTTGATCTTGTCGATCGTCCCGGGAAGGACGAGCGTGGCCCCGAGCGCGTAGGCCTGCGAGATACTCATGTGAGAGGAGTGCTCGACCAGGAAGATGCGCTTCGTCGCCTTCGCGAGCTTTGCGGCTCGTTTCTTGATGGCCGCAACGGTGTGAACGTCACGCAATTCCGCACGGATGACGATCGCGAACGGCACCTGGGAAAGCTTGGCTTCCGCGTCGAGCCGTTCGCCTGCGACGGCAAACTGTTGCGCGAGAATCGAACAGACGCTCGACAATTTGTCGGAGGAATCAGCCAGCACATGCACGAACGCGCGTGCCGCTTCCTTCTCTCGGATGCCGTCGCTTTTGACCGGGCGGGATATGGTTCGCGCGTTCTGCACGGTTGACCTGAATTATGCTGGAACTGGATGGGGCTGATGAATCCTTGGGCCTATTTCCTCTGAGCGGCAGTCTGCGCGGCGGCTGCCGGTTTCTTCTTGCTATCTGCGGTGATGAAGTGAACGCCGGCCGTGGTGCCGTCGATCCACACCAGTTCGCAGCGCCGGAAGGCGAGACCGGTCGAGGACAGCAGCAGGAAGAACTCCTTGGCCTGGAGCACGTCGAGCGTGCCTTCGACCTCGATCTTCGCGCCGCTCTGAGACACGTCGAGCAGGATGCAGCTGCGTCGCCAGGTGCCGTCCGAGCCCATCAGCTTGACGCCCTGCTTGTGATCCATCCGCACGCGAAGCGCCTTGCGGCCATCGAACTTCATCGGTTAATCCCCATTTTCGCGCCGCGGTTTCCCCGATCGCTTGTACCGGCGCTTGCTGCGATTTCTCCCCAGCGCACGGTCCATTGGCTGGTCGACAGAAGAAGTGTCTCGAACATGTGTTGCGCACGTTCGCGCTCGGCAAAGGACAGCCGTGTGCCGCTGCGATTGGTGAGGATCGCAAGTGTGGTTGCCCAGTTCAGCCGTGACGCCCGACAGGCCATGACCAGCCCCTCGCAGTCGTCATCGGTCATGACGTGCTCGACAATCTCGATCGGGGCCGCCGACAGCACCGACAGCGCCGTGAACAGGTTGGCGGTCTCGCCGCGGATCGCAAAGCGGTTCACCGTGGAATCGTTGAGCTTGCCGACGCGGTTAAGGGCGACGATCTCCGGCCGTGCGCCCGCATAGTCGGCCGGACAGACGGGCTTGAGCGGAGCCGGTGCTGGAACCTGCGCGGGCGAAACTGCCGATGCGTCGAGCCTGGCTGGCTTCGTCGGGCCGGGTGAGGCCGAGAGCAGCCTTCGCACGACCAGGTCGGGCGTGCCGGGCCGCAGCGCCAGCGCCTTCATGATCTCGCCGTCCTGCTCGGCTTTCGCGACCAGCGTGTCATAAGCCGCGTCGGAAAATTCGGTCCCCGGGTTCTTGATCAGGGCAAGGCAGATCGAGCTGCCGCGCCTGATCAGCGCCTCGGTCACGGCCGGCTCGATCGCGTTGCGGGCAGCGATCGCGCGTAGATGCCGCTCGCCACTGGAGGCTGCGACCGCCACGAGGTCGGCTGCGGCGAGTGCCTGAGATCTGAGCAGGACGGGACACGCCACGTCCGCATCGGCGTGCGAGGCGAGCCGCCGCAACGTCTCCGGCGGAGCCGCCTTGAGTTCGGCAAGCGCGGCACCGAGCTGAATCAGAGCAATGGCATCGACCCGTTCCGTCAAACGCAGCAGAACGCCGTCGACCACACCGCAGAGCAATTCCTGAGATCGGTCGCCGCTGCCAGTGAGCAACTGCACAATACCGGAAAGGATCCGTGCGCAGCGGTCCGGCGGACACGTTGCGACCGCATCTTCCAGTTCAACCAGAACATCAGCAGGCGAATTTGCCATCATGGCAGGGGCCTGTATTCAAAATGAACTTCGACTAACCAATGACCTCCATTGTGCCCCACAGGCGTTAATTTGAAATTTAGACCTTGAGCGCCCGGGTATTGGCGCACCGCCGATACTGCCGGAAACGATATCGAAATTCGGCGAGGCTTGATCCGGCGACTTGTCCTTTCAACGGGACCCTCGCCAACTGATCGAGACGGATTAAGATGATTCTTTCGGTCCCACGGGACGCCGAAAGGGGGGAAACTCGAACCGGCATCGTCGCCGGGCGCGCGTCTGTTGCGACGCGACGTTTCGTATTGCCATGAACAGTGTTGATGACGCGCCCAGGTTGGCGCCAAAGATATTTCGTTTTTCCGACGTCGATGAATTTCGGAATGCCATACGCGGCCTGAATTTCGAGTTCACGCCCTTCGTACGGAGGATTTCGGCCGAGCAGACGATTCTGTCGCTGCCCGGCTGCGACGTGAATTTGACGCGCGCGTTTCCCCGCATCGTGGACGCACAGCTGGTCGAGAACTGCACCGCGATCGGGTTCACGATGGACGACCTCAACGTGCCCATCCGCTTCAATGGCTCGCAGCGCGCCCGGCCGGTTATCGTCATCGGCAGCGGCGGCGCCGCTTACACCACCATCGAGGAGGTGCAGCGGCAAATTGCCTCGGTGGTGTTCAGGCCGGAGGTGATGGATCGCGGCTGGCCGCACGCAGCCTCGAGCTTCAAGATTTTTGAAACGCCCGTCGTGGGCCTGAACCGGCTGCGCAGCGTGGTTCGGGAGGTGCTGGCTGCCGCGTCGGAACCCGTCGGTGCAGCGGAGGTGCCGTTGAAGGGCGCAGCCATGAAGGAATCGCTGCTTGGAGCCGTCGATGACGCGTTCGACAGCGTTGTCCCCGCACGATGGACCCTGCGTCCCAACGACGAGCGGAATTTCAAGATCTTCCGGAACATTCGCGCGCTTCTGTCCGACGACCTCTCGCAGCCGATCTACAGCGAGGAGATCGCGCGCAAGCTTAACCTGCCCGTGCGCACCATGCACGACGTCGTCCGCCGTTATCGCGGCATGAGCCTGCATCGCTATTTGCGCCTGCGCCGGCTGTGGCTGGTGCGCCAGCGGCTGCTCGTTGGCGCCGACAGCGTCAAGGCCGTGGCCCTGGCGTTCGGCTTCTGGCATCTCAGCGACTTCTCCAGAAGCTATCGCGATCAGTTCGGCGAGACACCATCGCAAACGCTGGAGCGCGGCCGAGGCCGATAGCGGGACAAATGGATTGGGGCTGTCCCTTCGTGCTAGACTGCGGCCATGAGCAATCGCATCCTCGTCCTCTATGGTTCCTACCGTTCGGACCGCATGGGCATCCGCCTTGCGAATTTCGTCATCGATCGCCTGCGCGGCCGCGGCGACGACGTCGTGTTGATCGACGCCAAGGCGATCGGCCTGCCGATGCTCGATCGCATGTACAAGGAATATGCCAAGGGCGCAGCACCCGAGGCGCTGGAGAAGCTGGCCGGAGAGATCCGCGGCGCAGACGGTTTTGTCTTCGTCACCGGCGAATACAATTGGGGAATCCAGCCGGGGTTGAAGAACCTCACGGACCATTTCCTCGAAGAGTGGTTCTGGCGTCCGGCCGCGATCGTCAGCTATTCCGCCGGCCGGCTGTCGGGTGCGCGCGCCTCGACCGCATGGCACGGCACGCTCTCGGAAATGGGCATGGTGGTGGTATCGAGCACCATCGGCGTCGGCCCGATCGCGCAGACGCTGTCGGAGGCGGGCGAACCGATCGGCGAGGGCGGCAAGGCGCTGGAACGCTCGTTCCCGCGCTTCGCCGACGATCTCGCATGGTGGATCGAGGCCGCCAAGGCGCAGCGGGCGCGCAAGGCGCCGCCGTATTGAACGGCTTTACGCGGCCCTAACCTCGCCGAGGAAGCGGTCGAACTGTCCGGCGAGATCGCGTGACTGCGTCGACAGCTGCTCGGCCGCGCCCAGCACCTCCCTCGCGGCCGTGCCGGTGTCGTCGGCGGCGCGCTGCACGCCTGATATGTTGGTGTTGACCTCCTGGGTGCCGCGCGCGGCCTCCTGGACGCTGCGTGAAATCTCCTTGGTCGCCGAGCCCTGTTGCTCGATCGCGGCCGCAATCGCGGTGCCGATCTGGTCGATCTCGCCGATCACGTCGGCGACGTTGCGGATCGCGGTCACGGTCTCGTCGCTCGCGGCCTGGATCGCCGAAATCTGCTCGGAGATTTCGGTGGTGGCCTTGGCGGTCTGGCCCGCCAGCGACTTCACCTCGGACGCAACCACCGCAAAGCCGCGGCCGGCGTCGCCGGCGCGTGCGGCCTCGATGGTGGCGTTCAGCGCCAGCAGATTGGTCTGCTCGGCGATGCTCTGGATCAGCGTGACGACGTCGCCGATCTTCTGCGCGCCCTCGGCCAGCGAGCGCGCGGTGTCGCCGGTGCGGCGGGCGTTGTCGACGGCGCGGGCCGCGATCTCGGTGCTTTGTGCGACCTGACGGCCGATCTCCGCGATCGAGGAGGTCAGCTCTTCGGTGGCGCTGGCGACGGTCTGCACGTTGGTCGAGGTCTGCTCGGAGGCGGCGGCGACGACCGCGGCCTGGCTGTTGGTCTGGGCCGCCGTCGTGGTCATCGACTGCGCCGTGCTCTCCATGGTGGATGAAGCGCGGGACAGGCCGCCGACAAGCTCGGTGACCTTGGTTTCGAACGCACGAGTGAGCCCGTCGAGCGCCTGTGCGCGGCGCATCTTGCCGTCGTTCTCGGTCTGCTTCTCCGCCGCGAGCCGGTCGGCCCGGATCATGTTGTCCTTGAACACTTGAACGGCGGCGGCCATCGCGCCGATTTCATCGGAGCGCTCGGCGCCGGGGATATCTTCCGCAACATCGCCGTCGGCAAGCCGCGACATCCGTGTCGTCAGGTTCACGATCGGGGCGCAGACGCGGCGGCGGACCATGACGATAAGGCCGGCGCTGGCGATCAGCACGGCGAGAAGGCCGATCAGAGCGACCGTGAAGCTGGTGCGCGCGGCTGAAGACGCGCCGGCGAGGATCTGCTCCGCGTTATCGTAAAAGGCATCGCGAACGCCGATGATGGAGCCGAGCCCCTTTTGTGACGCCGCGTAATAGGTCTCGACGTCGTGCTCGTACTTGCCGCTGACGGCGCCGTCCTTGACGAGCTTGAGCTCGCGGCCGAACTCCTCGACGTAGCGCGAATTCATGGTTTCGAGCGCGCCGCCGACATTGGCCGGGGTCGCGGGATTGCCACGCAATTCCATCAGCGACATCACGATCTGGTCGCTGCGGCCCTGCATGCGGGCAACGTCGGCCTTCTCGGCGTCGGTGGCGACCTTCTTGCCGCCGACGAGGTTCTTGTGAACGCTGGCATTGAGACCGCCGATGTCGCGCAGCGTCATGGCGATGTTGGCGTTGTTGGACTGGCGGTAGGCATCGCCATTGAGGATCGCCATACGGCGCACCTGCTCGTTGAGCAGTGCGGTCACGCTGCCGTTGAGCACGGCGTTGTCGGCGAC
The DNA here is from genome assembly GCF_054056815.1 of Bradyrhizobium sp. LB13.1. Classification (NCBI taxonomy): domain Bacteria; kingdom Pseudomonadati; phylum Pseudomonadota; class Alphaproteobacteria; order Hyphomicrobiales; family Nitrobacteraceae; genus Bradyrhizobium; species Bradyrhizobium sp. LB13.1. Next base: position 3,932,422 of record NZ_JBSRYQ010000001.1, read on the forward strand.
GACCTTCTTGGCGGCGTCCTTGCGCGCCTCCGCCGGCCCGGCGATCGCCTTGTCGATGGCCTCGCGCAGGGCGGTGAACTTCGCGTTGATGCCGTCGATATTGCCGCCGAGGGCGGTGCCGTCGTCGAACGGGCCGGGCAGCTCCTTGCGCAGCGCGTTCATCCTGTCGCGGGCGCCGTCGGTCTGCTTGCGCAGCTTGCCTTGCTCAGCGAGTTGCGCCGGGTCGACCGTGGCAGGGCCGTAGAGGATGTTGGTCGAGAAGCCGCGTTCGGGATTGAGATAGCGCGGGATGTCGCTGACGGCGCGGACGATCGCGAGCCGGCCCTGGGCTTCGGTGATCCGCTCGATTGTCTGGTACTTCGTCACGGCGACGTAGACGGCGAGGCCGCCGCCCACGGTCGAGAGCGAGACGATGGCGGTGGTCAGGAGCGTACCGATTTTCATGATTCTGTCCGGCAATTGGCGCGGGGGAATTATTTTGCACGAACAATAGGCAGGCGATGTTAATCCCGGGTTTACGCTCGTGGCCGCGGTCACCTGGCCTTTCGGTCAAGGGCGGCGAGGATCTCCAGCGTGGCGCCGTCGCGCTCGCCCGAAAAATAACGGGCGAGCGCCTGATCGAAAACAGGTTCGTCGGACACCGCGCCGAACAGCGTCATCGACGAGCGGAATTTGGCGTCGTCGGGCGCACCGAAGATGGCGTCGATGGTCCGCCCCTCGACGGCGAGCACGAGCCTCGTGCATTCGATCAGACGCGGACCGAGGACGGGATGGGTGAGGTAGGCCTTGGCCTCGGCGCGGGAGGCGATGGCGTAGCGCTGCGACATGGCGCTGAAGCCGAGGCCGGCGACCTGCGGGAAGACGAACCACATCCAGTGGCTCTGCTTTCGGCCCCGGGTCAGCTCCTCCTGGACGTCGCGAAAAACCGGGTCCTGGGCCCGGACGAAGCGCGTTAGATCGAAAGGATCGGTCATTGGATACCCTGGGGGAGCCTTGGCGGCCGCGATTATGCCTAACTTTTGGCTCCCAATGTGGTAGCTGGTATAGAATCTCCGGGTGGGGGTGGGTCCCCCCGGGGGTCGATTTTGGGGATCTGATGGTTTCCGACCGCGCACAAGCCGAGGGGCTATTGTCGCGCCGCCGTATTGGGCGAGCCGAGACGATACTGCTATCTTTGGCCGCCGTCGCGCTGGCGCTGGGCGCTGCCGCCTGGGTCGCGGATATCGGCGATTCGGCCTCGCTGGCCACCGCCGCACTGCCGCCGGCCAATGCCCCTTCGTTCGATGATCGTTTCGCTTCCACATCTGGCAGTCCGCCCGCCCGCGAGCTCGGCCTGCGGACGCTGGAGCGCTCCACCTTCAATGCGGTCCAGCTCAAATTGCGCGACGCAAAGGCGATGCTCGCCCAGAAACTTCAGGGCGACGATTGGCGCGCGACCCTGACCGATGACGACAGGCACGTGGTCGACGAGACAAGGCCTTCGCAGCGGGCCGATGGTGGCGTCCCGATGCCGCGCTCGCGCCCGGCCCAGGCGGACTTCTCCGCCCAGATCGCCTCCAGTCAGGCCTTTGCGGATGCCAATCCCAGGATCGACAACCGCAACTTCTTCGAAAAATTCACCGACAAGATCAAGCTGGCCTCGCTGACGCCGGACAGCGGCCTGTTCGGCAAGGCGCCGGATCTCGCCGCCCTCGGCTACGATTCGCGGACCGCGGTCTATGACATCTCGGCCAAGGCGCTCTACCTGCCGAGCGGCATCGCGCTGGAAGCGCATTCGGGCATGGGCGCGCTGATGGACGACCCTCAGCATGTCGACCAGCGCATGGTCGGCGCGACCCCGCCCGCGACCTACGACCTGAGGCCGCGCGAGAAGCTGTTCCACGGCGTCCGCGCGCTGCGCTTGACCCCCGCGGAGGGCACCAGCGCGCTCGGCCGCGTCGGTCTTCTCACCCACAATTTCATGCTCGGGCCGCGCGGCGACTCCAACGGCTGCGTTTCGATCAAGGACTATGATCGATTCATGAAGGCCTACGACAACGGCGAGTTCAACCGCCTGATCGTGGTGCCGCGCCTGAGCGGATCGGCGACCGCCTCGCAGCGCGCGAGCACCGACTCCTGATTGGCCTGCAACGGCGGGGCTACCGTTTTCCCTTCATTAAGCCGTCATCGTCCAGAAGCAGCCCATGAGTGATCCCCAAAATTCCGAGACCCCGCTGCGCACGACGTTCAAGATCAAGCTGAACGGCGACACGCTGGCGATTGCGACCGTCGGCCAGGCCTATCAATTCCTCACCAACTTCAAATCGGTCGAGTGGATGGAATTCCGCTCGCTGCATGAAGACGCGGTCGCCGCGCTCGAAGGCGCCGCCGACAACGCCATGCTCGTAGTGCAGGCGACCAACGCCGTGCGCGCGCTGTTCGTGAGCGCGAAGCTGCTCTGAGAGCAACACTGCGTAGCCTGGATTGCGTTACGCTCCATCCGGGCTACCGCTCACAACTTGAACTCCGCTATAGGAACAGGCAAGGGCCCGCGAAGGTCGTTGCTCCAGGCCGGTACATTCAAACATACTTCAGGGAGAGACCCATCATGAAACGCCGTACATTCCTCAAGGGCGGCGCCGTCGCCGGTGCGACGACGCTGGTTGCCGCACCTGCAATTGCGCAAAGCGCGCCCGAGATCAAATGGCGCCTGACCTCGAGCTTCCCGAAGTCGCTCGACACCATCTACGGCACGGCGCAGACCTTTGCGAAATACGTCGCCGAAGCCACCGACAACAAATTCCAGATCCAGACTTTTGCGGCCGGCGAACTCGTCCCCGGCCTCCAGGCGCTCGATGCCGTCAGCGTCGCGTCCGTGGAGATGGCACAGACCCCGCTCTATTTTTACATCGGCAAGGAGCCGGCGCTGGCTTATGCGACCGGCGCGCCGTTCGGCATGAACCATCGCCACCAGGAATCCTGGTGGGCGTTCGGCGGCGGCGCCGAGCTCACCAACGAGGCGCTGAAGCCGTTCAAGGCCCACGCCATTCTCTGCGGCAATTCCGGCACCCAGATGGGCGGCTGGTTCCGCAAGGAGATCAAGTCGGTCGACGATCTCAAGGGTCTGAAATTCCGCATCGCGGGCATGGGCGGTCATGTGCTGGCGCGCCTCGGCGTGGTCCCGCAGCAGATCGCGGGCGGCGACATCTATCCGGCGCTGGAGAAGGGCACGATCGACGCGGTCGAATTCGTCGGTCCCTATGACGACGAAAAGCTCGGTTTCCAGAAGGTCGCCAAATATTACTACTTCCCCGGCTGGTGGGAAGGTGGCGCCATGCTGCACATGATCGTCAACGACGAGAAGTGGGCTTCGCTGCCGAAGCAGTATCAGGCGATCGTCAACCAGGCGGCGTCAGCTGCGGGCGCCTGGATGCTCGAGAAATACGACAGCGTGAATCCGGCGGCGCTGAAGCGGCTGATCGCCAATGGCGCGGAGCTGAAGGCGTTTCCGCAGCCGGTGATGGAGGCCTGCTACACCGCGACCCAGGAGCATCTGAACGAGCTCGCCGCCAAGAACGACCTGTTCAAGCGCACCAAGGAGAGCCACGACGCGTATATGAAGGAGCTGCTGTTCTACACGCAGATCGCGGAAAATTATTACGACAATTATCTGCTCGGCAAGATGCGCAACAAGACCTGATCGCAGGAGGGGCGCGGTGCTTACGCCGCGCCCAGCTTTCGTAGCCCGGGCTACAGGATTAATCGCGCAGCGCCTCACGCCGCGCCGAGGCCCAGCTTCTCATAGACCCGCCTTGCATAGGCGCCGAAGGCGTCGGTCGTCTTGAGCGGAAGGTCGCGCGGGAAGGGCAGGTCGATCGGGAAATAATCGGCCATCTTTGCCGGGCCAGCGGTCAGCACGGCGCAGTGCGAGGACAGGAACACCGCTTCCTGGATCGAGTGCGTGACGAAGACGATGGTCTTGCCGCTCTCGCGCCAGATCCGCAGCATCTCCAGATTCATCTGCTCGCGCGTCAACGCGTCCAGCGCGCCGAACGGCTCGTCCATCAGGATCAGTTTTGGGTCGTGAATGAAGGCGCGCGCGATTGCGGTGCGCTGCTGCATGCCGCCGGATAGCTCTCGCGGATATTTCTCCTCGTAGCCCGCGAGCCCGACCAGATTGAGCAGATCGCGCGCCCGCCCGCGCGCGGCCTTGATCGGCAGGCCCACGATTTCCGCCGGCAGCAGTACGTTGTCCAGGATCGTCCGCCATTTCAGCAGCAGTGCCTGCTGAAACACCATGCCGACGTCGCGGGTCGGATCGAACCGGCTTTTGGCATTGCCGATCTTCACGGTGCCGCCGTCGGCGCCGTGCAGCCCGGCCAGAATCTTCATCACCGTGGTCTTGCCGCAACCGGACGGGCCGACCAGCGAGACGAGCTCACCTTCCTGCACGTCCATGGTGACGTCGGAGACCGCCAGGAATTCGGCGCCGCGGCTACGGTAAATCTTCCGGACGCCGCGCAGGCTGATGAAGGGCTCTTCGGTCATGCCAGCCATTTGTCCAGGTTGGCGCCCACGAACGCGTCGTCGCTGAGGTCGGCGTGCTCGCGGTACACGCGATCGATCTCGTCTTTCTGGCCGGGGCTGAGACCCTCGTTCGGATCGAGGCACCACAGGCCCTGCATCAGGCCCTGTCGCCGCAGCACCTCGTGGCAGCCGGCGATGCAGCCGTGAAAATTATTGGCGACGTCGAAGAAGGCGCTGTTGCAATCGGTGACGCGGGCATCGAGCGCGAGCAAATCGGCCGGGACGCTGTCCTTGTGCCGTGCCGCCTTGCAGCGCTCGAATTGCTTGATCGCGGTCGCCGTCCACACCGACCAATGGCCGAGCAGGCCGCCCTTGAAGTAGGTCCGCGTGGTGACGCCGTTGTCGCGCAGGTCGAACGGCAGCATCAGGTCGAGCAAGATGTGATCGTCATTGCCGGTGTAGATCGCGACGCGGTCGAGCGCGCCGGCCGCGGCGACGCCGCGCAGCACGTCGAGTGTCCGATAGCGGTTGAACGGCGCGATCTTGATCGCGATGACATTGTCGATCGAGGCAAAGCGCTGCCAGAACCGGCTTGAGAGGATTACGCCGCCGACCGCCGGCTGGAGATAGAAGCCCACCAGCGGAATTTCGGCCGCGACCGCCGTGCAATGCGCGATGATCTCGTCCTCGGAGGCGCTCTTCATCGCGGTGAGACTGAGGAGCCCTGCGTGATAGCCGATGTCGCGCGCGGTGCGGGCTTCTGTGACGGCCTGCCGGGTCGGGCCGGCGAGGCCCGCGACCATCGCCAGCGGACGTTTGGTCCAGTTCGCCGCAGTCTCGGCGGCGAGCTCGAGCACGGGACGGTAGAGGCCGACATCGCGGATCGCGAACTGCGTGGTGTGCACGCCGACCGCAAGGCCGCCGGAGCCGGCGTCGATGTAATAGCGCGTCAGCGCGCGCTGATGCTTTTGGTCGAGCTGGCGTTCGGCGGTGAGCGCGAGCGGATGCGCCGGCAGCACGGTGCCGTCGGCGATCAGCTTGCGGATTTCGCTGTTGATCTGGCTGTGGTGCATGATGTCCTATCCGAATTCGGGGCCGGCGACGGCGAATGGCATGTCTTCACCCGCTGCGGTGGCGGGGCCGAACCGCATGCGCTGGAACGGCCGCTCGATGGTCCAGCCCGATGCGGTCAATCCTTCAGGGAATGCGGCTTGTGCCGCGACGGCGTCGAGCAGCAGCGGTCCGCTCTCCGATTGCGCGATCGCATCGACCAGGGTCAGCGCGGCTGCGTCGTCGTCGGCAAACAACGGGCCGATATGGCGCGCGATGCGTCCGTCGCGAACCAGCGCGATGGCGCCGTTCGCAGCGACGATACGTGAGCCGGGCCGCCGCGCAAAGGCAGAGAGCAGGGCGGTGCGATCAAAACCGGTAGCCCGCAGGTCCCGGGCACGAAGCGCGTCCAGCGTCGCGGATGAAGGTGCCTGCGCGGTCGCGTGACCTGATTTCACCAGCTTCAGGCGGCGCAATTGCAGCGTCGGCGTGAACCCGAGCGGTCCATAGACGGCGACGCCATCGGGCGTCGCATCGAGCCAGCTCGTCAGGCCATTTTCGCGCGCCGTCTTCATGCAGGCATCGACCAGGCGCGTTGCGAGGCCACGGCGGCGGTGCGTTGCCGACACCAGCACCATACTGATCCAGGCGTTGTTGCCGGGGTAGGGGAGTAAAGCCGCCGTAGCGACCAGTCGCGCGCCGTCGCGGATGCCGAATACGATGCCTTCGTGCAGGAAGATGCGCCAGTCCTCCTCGGTCTGGTTCCAGTGTGCTTCCGTCGAGAGAAGCAGGCCCGCGGCGGCGTCTTTGACGCCGAGTTTGATGACGGGCAGGCCGTCAGTAGCGTCCATCGCGCACCTCGTACTTGGTGGGCTTGCCGAGGCTCGGCATGGCGCGGGACACCCAGTCCGCCGTCCAGGTGATCAACTGCTCGGTGTCGACGACGGGCAGGCCGAACAGCTCGACCGCCTTGGACGTGTCGGTCAGCCACGCCGTCGGCTCTTCCTTGCCTGTCAGCACCGGGGCACGGCCGAACCTTGAGCCGAATTTTTGCGCGAGATCGCGCACCGCCAAAATCTCGTGGCCGCTGACATTGATCGGCGAGGTCGGCGCCGTGCAATGCGAGAGGCAACGCAGCGCCTGCGACGAGGCATCGCCCTGCCAGATGAAATTGACATGACTGATGCTGACGTCGATTGGCGTGCCCGTGAGCACTTTCACGGCGATGTCGTGTAGTACGCCATAGCGCATGTCGATCGCATAATTGAGGCGGAACAGCTGTCCGGGCGTTCCGAATTTGCGCGAAAAATATTCGAACATGCGTTCGCGGCCGACGCAGGACTGGGCGTATTCGCCGGGCGGGTTCGGTGGCATGTCCTCGGTCGCGCCTTTGCCGTCCACGGGAACGAAGGGATAGATGCAGCCGGTCGAGAACGCCACGATCCGCGACGACGGGAAGGCCTGGGCGACCAGCGCCGGCACGTGCGCATTCATCGCCCAGGTCAGCGACAGATCACCCTCCGCGCCGAATTTGCGGCCGGCCATGAAGACGATGTTGGGCGCCTTCGGCAGCGCCTGAATTGCGGTCTCGTCCATCAAATCGCAATTGATCGTCTCGACGCCGCGCGCGTGAAGCCAGTCCTTGACGCTTGCGTCGCTGAAGCGGGCGACGCCGATGACACGGCGATCGGGCACCGCGGCTTTTGCGAGCCCCGCCAAGGTCGGTCCCATCTTGCCGGCCACGCCGAGGATCATGATGTCGCCCTTGACCTTGGCGAGGTCGTCGATCAATGCCTGCGTTGGGCGGCACAGAAGATCGTCGAGCGCGGCGATATCGGGGATGGTCTTCGGCAGGTTCTGGCGGGTGAGGAGCATGGATCTGGTCCTTGGTCTTTAAGTCTGCCGTTTTCAGGTTTGTGTTTTCAGGTTTGTCTTGCGTCGCCGACCACGAACATGCGTTCGAGGACGAGAACCAAGCCATAGAGAGCGACGCCGAGCAGCGTCAGCAGCACGACGGCCATCACCATCGCGGGCGTGTCGAGCGACGACTGCACCTGGATCATGAGGTAGCCGAGCCCGCGCTCGGAGGCGATGAACTCGCCGACGATGGCGCCGGCGACCGCGAGGATGGCGCCGACCTTCATGCCGGAGAATATGTAGGGCAGCGATCCCGGCAGCTGGATCTTGCGGAACAGCGTCCAGCGCGAGCCGCGCAGCGATTTGACGAGATCGAGCAGATCAGGTTCGACCTCGCGCAAGCCCCGCGCGGTGGTGAGCAGGATCGGAAAGAAGCAGATGCTGAAGGCGATCAGGATATTCGGCACGATGCCATAGGAGAACCAGACGATGAGGAGCGGGCCGAGCGCCACTTTCGGGATCATGTTCAGCGTCACGAACAGCGGCAGCAGCACGAGGCTGAGCAGCGGCGCCCAGCTGAAGATGACGGCCAGCGCGACGCCGACGAATGCGCCGAGCGCAAAGCCGCCGAGGATCTCGATCGCCGTCACCAGCGTATTGGCGCCCCAGGCGTAGGTAGCGGTGCCAAGCGTCTGGATTGTCGCCAGCGGTGAGGGCAGGATGAATTTCGGCACGTGGAAGGCATCCACCATGACCTGCCAGAGCACGAGCACGGCGAGATGCACGATCAGGACGATCGCAAAGCTGCGCGTATTGCGGCCGCCGTCTCCTGCCACCGTTTGCTCCCTGTTGCCAGCGGCCGCCTTGCCGCTGGTCGCAAGCCTAACCGGCCTTGAGGAAAGTTTCAACCAGTTGGTTGATTACGGCCGGAGCGAATGCAGCACGAGATCGGCGACGTGCCGGCGGCGGGCGCGGCGCGCGGCCCGGCTCGACAGGTCCTTGCCGAAGATCGCCGACAGCGTCGGCGTATTCGAGAGATAGAAATAGCCGAGGCCCGCAATGGAGATATAAAGCTGGATCGGGTCGATCCCCTTGCGGAACATTCCGGCGCGGACGCCCTCGTGAAGGATGTGGGACACGCTCTTCACCAGCGGCGAATGCATCGCCTCCAGCCGCGTCGAGCCGCGGACATGGCGGGCGCCGCCGCGGTTCTCGTCGTTCAGAAGCACGATGAAATCGGGGTTTGCCGCGAGGTAATCGAATGAGGCCTCGATCAGTTTGCGGATCGCCTTTTCCGGCGGCAGGCCCTCGAGATTGAGCTGGCGCTCCTGCTCGCGGATATCGGCGTAAACCCATTCGAGCACAGCAAGATAGAGCGAATCCTTGTCGCCGAAGTAATGGTAGACGAGCTGCTTGTTGACGCCGGCGCGCTCGGCGATCTCGTCGACGCGGGCGCCGGCAAAGCCGTGCCGGGCGAACTCCTCGCGCGCCGCGGTGAGTAGCTTCTTGCGTGTGGCGACGGGGTCGCGCCGCTGCGGCACGGTGTCGCCTGAACGTTTTGCGGGCATTTCCAACCAAACAGTTGACAAGTGGAGGGCGGCCTTGTTGCATTGGTATCCTCACGGGGGGAGAGCGACAAGCCGGGTCGCGGGCAACGAGGAGAGATGCGATGAAGCGTTTGCAGGCGGCGGGCTCCCTGGCTTTGGCCCTGATGCTCGGTTCACCGGTCGTGCCGGCGACCGCGGGCGAGGCGGTCAATCTGATCCTGAACTGGACGCCGACGGCCGATCACTCGCCCTATTATTACGCCAAGGCGCAAGGCTGGTACGAAAAGGCGGGCATCGACCTGACCATCGAGGTCGGCAAGGGCTCCGGCGTCTCCGCCGCCAAGGTCGGCTCCGGCGGCTCGCCCTTCGGCGTCGCCGATCTCGCCACCATGCTGGTAGCCAAGAGCAAGGGTGCCGACACTGTTGCCGTGATGAGCGTCTACGCCAACACCGGCCAGACCTTCTACTGGCTGAAGAGCTACGGCGTGAACGGGGTGAAGGATTTTGCCGGCCACAAGATAGGCAATCCGCCCGGTGATGCTTCGCGGGTGATGTGGCCGGCCTTTGCGAAGGCCGCAGGGCTCGCGCCCGACTCGGCCAGCTTCGTCAATATCGGGCCGACCGCAAAGATCGCGGCGCTCAAGAGCCACACCGTCGATATCATCAGCGACTTCTACAACGAGCACGATTTGAAGGTGATCGAGTTCGGGCCCGATCTCGGCTATGTCAACTGGAAGGACATCGGGCTCAACCCTTACGGAAATTCGCTGATCGTCAACGGCGGCTACCTGCAGAAGAACCCGAAGCTGGTCGAGGATTTCGTGCGCGTCACGCAAAAGGCCTTTGCGACTTGCGTCGCCGACGCCGCGCCCTGCCTGAAGGCGCTGCTCGACCAGGTCTCCGGTCTCGACAAGGAGAACCAGGAGCGCCAGTGGGAGCGCATCAAGTTCTTGATGACGGACGAATTCACGACGACGAAGTCGCTCGGCTGGATCGACGGCGAGCGGATGAAGAAGGACTACGAGCTGGTCCAGACCTATCTCGGCATGGAGAAGCCGTTCGACGTGACCACGGCGTTCACGACCAAGATGCTGGATCCCGCCATCAAGATGGATGCGAGCAAGGTGAAGAAGTAGGGGGCATCCGTCATCGCGAAGGGGGCGTGCGCCGCATTCTGATCTCGTGCCCCGGACGCAGCGCAGCGCCTCTTCGGCGGTGCGCTGCGTCCGGGGCCCACTCGCCGGGAGCAGGCCGTATGGCTTGGATCCCGGCTCTGCGCAGCAACGCTTGCGCGTTGCAGCGCGTCCGGGACACGAGGCGCGAATACCGGCCGCCTCCACGTAGCCCCACGGAGAAATTAACCAGCCATTAACCATATCGGCCGCATCGTTAACCATTCAATAACTGGGAACGAGTCGGCCGATATGGAGGCTGCAGTAAAACCTCAACGCCAAATGGTGCGCCTGCGCGGGCGCTCCTATGTGGCTTTCGTGTTCGTGCCGACGGTTCCGATCCAGGACTGGCTGCAGGAAATCGACACCACCATCGCGCGCTCGCCGGGCTTTTTTGCCGGCAGGCCCGTGGTGATCGATCTGTCCTCGGTCGATCTCAGCCAATCCGGGATCGGCCATCTGCTCACCAGCCTCCAGGACCGCAACATCCGCGTGCTCGGCATCGAGGGTGTGGAGGAGGCGCGGTTGACGCCGACGATGCCGCCGCTGCTGTCGGGCGGGCGGAGCTGCGTGGTCGAGCCGAGCGCGCCCAAGAAGCCTGAGACCAAGGTCGAGACCAAGCCGACCTCGCTGCTGCTGGAGACCCCCGTGCGCTCCGGCCAGACCGTGATCTTCCCCGAAGGCGACGTCACCATTCTGGGCTCGGTCGGCTCCGGCGCCGAGGTCGTCGCCGGCGGCTCCATTCACATTTACGGCGCGCTGCGCGGCCGTGCCATGGCGGGCGTGAACGGTCACACGAGCGCACGCATCTATTGTCAGAAGATCGAGGCCGAACTGCTTGCAATCGATGGCTTTTACCAAACCGCCGACGATATCGACGCGGCCCTGCGCGGCAAGCCGGCCCAGGCCTGGCTCCAGGGCAACACCATGCGAATTACGGCACTGAACTGACCAGCAAAGGAGATATTTCAGATGAGTAAAGTACTGGTCGTGACATCAGGCAAGGGGGGCGTCGGCAAGACGACGACGACCGCCGCGCTGGGGGCTGCGCTGGCGCAACGCGGCGAAAAGGTCGTCGTTGTCGATTTCGACGTCGGCTTGCGCAACCTCGACCTTGTGATGGGCGCCGAACGCCGGGTCGTGTTTGACCTCATCAACGTGGTGCAGGGCGTGGCCAAGCTGCCGCAGGCGCTGATCCGCGACAAGCGGCTCGAAAACCTCTGGCTGCTGCCGGCCTCGCAAACCCGCGACAAGGACGCGCTGACGGAGGAGGGCGTGGGCAAGGTCATCGACGATCTGCGCGGCCGCTTCGACTGGGTGATCTGCGACAGCCCGGCCGGCATCGAGCGCGGCGCCTCCATGGCGATGCGCTTTGCCGACGAAGCCGTGATCGTCACCAATCCGGAAGTCTCCTCGGTGCGCGATTCCGACCGCATCATCGGTATGCTCGATTCCAAGACGGTACGGGCCGAGAAGGGCGAGCGCGTCGAGAAGCACATCCTCATCACGCGCTACGATCCCTCGCGCGCCGCGCGCGGAGAGATGCTGACCATCGAGGACATCCTCGAAATCCTCGCGACCCCCTTGCTCGGCATTATCCCCGAGAGCCAGGACGTGTTGAAGGCCTCCAACGTTGGTACACCGGTGACGTTGTCGAACGCGGACGGCGCACCCGCGCGGGCCTATATCGACGCGGCGCGGCGACTGTGCGGCGACACCGTGCCGATGCAGGTGCCGACCGAGCGCAAGGGCTTCATGGATCGTCTGCTGCGACGGAGGGCTGCATGAGCATGGGTCTGCTTCGGCTTCTCCGCGGCAAAAAGGCTTCGGCACCCGTCGCTCGCGAACGGCTGCAGATCCTGCTTGCCCATGAGCGCGGACTGCGCGGCCAGCCCGATCTGCTCGGTGTGCTGCGTGAGGAAATTCTCGCCGTCGTCTCCAGGCACGTCACGCTGGATCCGACCAAGGTCATCGTCCGGCTCGATCGCGGCGACGAGGTGTCGACCCTGGAGGTCGATATCGAAGTGCCCAATGACTTCGAGCGTAAGCGGGTCGCGGTCGCATAGGGACGCGGCCGAAGGCCCTTCAAGTTTGGGGTGGGTGATAGGGCGGTCCGCTGGGCATAGCGGGCCGCCTTTGTCATTTGTGTTAGTCGGCCGATGTGATCGGCACCTGGCGGAACGGGACTTGCGGCGAAATCGTTGTCAACAACCCGCGGAACAGCAGGAGCGATGCACCGCGGTTTAGTCAAACGGGAGAGCGCCCATGATGACCGAGGTCCAGGTCCATACCGTCGCGCGCCAGATGCTAGAACAGCATGGTTTCGCGGCGATTGCGAAGGCCGCCGAGCAGGCCCAGGCTTGCGAGGGCCGCGGCGAGGCCGATGACGCCAAAGAGTGGCGTCACATCGCCGACGCGATGAAGATCATGCGCGGTCCGCACCAGAGCTGACACTCCCGCGCGCTCATCGCTCGCCGCGGTCGGCGCCCTGCGGCGTGCGATTCTGGGTCTGCGGCTGGCTGCGCTCGCCTGTCTCCTTGCAGGGCAGCGGTTCCCATGAGCCGTCTGGCGCCTGCTGATAGGCGCTGCAGGATGGGGACGCGGACTTGTCCTCGCCCTTCTGGGCGTCGGAGTTCTTCGCCAGCACCGGCGCAGTGAGCACCGTAGCGAGGACAAACGCTCCGGCGAAAGCGACATGCATGTTCCGCATGAGGGGTCTCCTGTTCGAGGTCGAAGGGGTCCTGCATGCTGGGAAGGGGTCCTGCATGCTGGCAAGAATTGTGACAATTATTAGCCGCGACAGCGCCTTCGCCGTCGCGTGCTAACGCGGTGAGGAACCGCCTTGCTAGCCGCCCTTGCTGCGGATCAGGCCGGCGAGGTTGGTCTTTTGGGCTTCGCACCAGCTGGGCATGCCAAGACGGCGCTGGTTGAGATCGGTCGCCTGGGTGGCCACCGCGACCTCGGCCATCAAATCGTCGTCCTGCTTCTCGCCCATCTTGCCACCGGTGTGCATCCAGGCGATCGCCTTGCGCACCTTCTCGGTGGTGCCGTCGGGCAGCTGCATCTGCTCCGCCTTCTGCACCAGGCCCTGGTAGACGACATCCGTGCCCGGACATTCGACCTTGGCGGCGAAGGCCTGCAAGACCAACGTGACATAGGTCGAACGTGGATGGTCGGCCGCTTGGGCCGGCGCCGCCAGCAGCAACAGGGCCGTCATCAGAAAACCAGTGCGCATCCTTGGTACCTCCCCGCATTTTTGGGAAGGCTAGCGGCTGGAGCGCCGCTCCGCAATGGGGATAGCGCGCGGCCGCGAGGCCGGCCGGCGAGCTAGCGTTGCCAGGCCGGCACGGGATCGAGCGGTGTGCGGTAGACCTCGTTGTGATCGCGGTCGGTGACGCGCACAGCGCAACCCTTGCGTTGCAACTCCGGCTTCACCTGCGAAAGTTCGGTGGCCAGTTGGTCGGCGCGGTCGGAAGCACCCTCGATGTCTTCGAGGATGATTCCGCCCTGGTTCTTGAACTCTTCACCAACCACGAGATCGAAGGAATAGTAAGGCATTCGAATTCCCCGGTATGACGAATTGAGCTTCGGGTGGACGTTTCAACACGTGACCGATGGTACCACTGAGTCGATGTTTATCGAATGAACGGCGCGCGCAATCTCTGTGCTTATGGCGCAGAAATGATGTGCAACATTCAAGTGCGTTAAGATTTTATTAAATATGTCGGCGCGATCATGAGGCATGGAATTGCAGCAGAACCGGGCTCCGGGAACCGGCAGCTGCAAGAGAAGGCCGCCGGCATAGATCCCGACGGCCTTTTCTCTTGATGCGAAACGCGCGAAGCGTCGCTTCCCGTAGTTGCCCGGACTCAACGCATCATATCGACTCGGACAGCGTCCTTAGTCGCAACCCTCTGCATCGTCGCGTGACGATCGTTCAGCGCAGCGGCATTGGCGGACGCACGACAGGTCCATCGTCGTCGGCAACGGCTTGCGTCGTTATGGGCGCAGCTGGCGGTGGGACCGCGGCCGCCTGCGAAGGCGGCGGTGCGAGCGGCGCAGGCGAATAAGCCGGCATGTAAGTCTGCGACACGGCCGGCTTCGGCTTGCGAACCGGCGGCGCCGGAGGCCGCGCGGACACGCGCGCGCGCGGATCGACGGGCGGCCTCGCATCGGCCACCGGCTTTGGCGCGGGCGGCTTCGCCATCTCGCGCGCCATCTGCTCCTGTCCGGCCTTCAACTCGGCGATGTTGACCTTGAGCTGCTCGATCTGCTGCGCCATCGCGGCGAGATCGCGCGTCATCGATTGCACCGATTGTATAGGATCGGACTGTGTTGCCGTGGGCACGGCTGCTGCAACCTGAGTTGGAGGCGGCGCCACGGATTGATCGGTCGCTTGATCCGCTGCGGCTTGATCCGTTGCGGCCTGCTCCGCAGGTGGCGCGGCCTGCGCGGCGGCGACCGGTGCCGTCTGCGACGTCGAAGGCAGCAGCGACGCCAATGCCGGCGTCCATTCGGCCAGCAACTGTCTTGCAGTGTCGCCGTGATTCTCCCAGGCGACAGTGGCGGCCGCGCTGCCGCCCGCAAACAGCAACGTGACGAACGCGCCGCGCAGCCATTTGCCGGCGGAGGATCGCTTCTGCCGGCCGCGACCATCACTGGCCGCGATGCGCACGGCGGTGTCGACCGAAGGCACCGCCGCCTGCGGCTCCGCGACAGGACTGAACTTCGGCTCCGGACCAACTTTGGACTTTGGCGTGAACGCCGGATCTATTTTGGGCTCCGGACGGGTCGTGATCTCAGGCGCGAACGTGGGCGCAACGCCGATGGCGCGAGAGGCCAGCACCATCTCGGGCGAAATCTGCACGGCGTCGTGCGGGTCATTGTTCGTGACTGTATCCTTCACGATCTCATCGACGATTTGCCGAGAGTTCAGCGTCGCGAGCATCGCAGCTCCTTTTGATGCCTTCGTCGTCCGCATTGGCGCGAGCCGATCGGTTGAGTTGAGCCCATCCAAATCTGACGAGCCAAGCACGATGCGCACGAGTCCAGCCGGATTTGACCAAAGCAAGGCGAGGGGATGGAGACTGTGCGACGCTCTTCCACCGTTTGTGGTGATGGAACCCGCTCGGTCAAACACGCGCACGTGTTCCGCATTGCCTTGTTTTCAGCACGATTTGGGCAGCATCTGGTACCGCTGGGGGTGCTGCTATCGCTATCGGGGCCAGCGGTGCCAAAATCTTTATTCGTTCTATTCGTCGTTGCCATGTTTCCGCTGGGCGGCTGCATGCAGACGACACTTTCGCCATCAACGGATGCGAGCATGACGCCGCGCGACCGGCAGTTGCTGGCGCATGCGCCTTACGCAAAGGCGAACGTGCCCGAGCAATATCTCCGGCATATCGTCGATTATCCACGCAAGGAGCAGCCAGGCACGATCCTGGTCGATACCGATGCGCGCTACCTCTATTTCGTGCTGCCCGACGGCAAGGCGATGCGTTACGGCGTCGCGGTCGGCGAGGAAGCCATGGCGTTCTCCGGCGTGGCGCGGGTCGGCCGGTTGGCGGAATGGCCGGACTGGGTTCCGACAGCGGACATCCAGGCGCGGCTCGGACCCTATCCAGCGCGCGTCACCGGCGGTCCCGCCAATCCGCTGGGCGCACGGGGCATCTATCTCTATGCCGGCAACAAGGATACGCTCTACCGCATCCACGGCACCAACCAGCCGGAATATATCGGGCAGGCGATCTCGTCCGGATGCATCCGGATGCGCAACGAGGACGTGATCGATCTCTATGACCGGGTGAAGCTCAATTCAACGGTCGTGGTGTTACCGCCCGGACAGAGCGCGCAAGTCGAGGCGAGGCCCAGCTGGCGCGGGTGAGGTCGCCCTACTCCGCGGGCTGGGCAACGCGCCATTGCAGCGTCGTGGCATTGCCGTTGGTATCGCCCGGCGCCTTGTCGGCGGGCGAGGTGTAGAGCGGGCGATAGCGGTAGGCCCACATCTTGCTGCCGTCGTCGCGATTGATCACGGTGAAGTCGCCAACGGCCCTGGCGTCCGCCGTTGCGGCCAGCGGGATCCAGTTCTCGATGCACTTGCTGTTGCAGTTCGACGTCTTCCCGGTGGTGTCGCGTTCGTAGTAATAGAGCGTCATTCCCCTGAGATCGACGAGCTTTGGACCCTTTTTGGTCAGGACGACTTTGGCTGGCGCGACCGCGGCTTCGACCTTCGGCGGGGCAGGGTCACCACCGCCATGGCCGTTTGCGAGTGCAGGGATGGTCGAGAGCGCGACGGCCGCCGCGACTATGATGAACCTGGACATCCAAAACTCCCGAACGGCAAAGTTAATCGCGCCTTAAGCGCAGAACGGTGCCGACAGTAGCAGCCGAACGTTAGTTCCAGGTTTCGCGGGTCTGCAACAAATACGGGCAAAAATACGAGGCCTAGGCCTGCACCTCGCGCAACGGGGCGCGGCTGAGCTCGTTGCCGGCGGCGATGACCTTGTGCAACAGCCGCATCAGCTCCTCACCTTCCTTCGCGCTGAGCCCGCGCAGCATGATGCGTTGCGCGGATTCGACGGCCGGCGTGATCTTGCGCAGCGTGCGGCGGCCTTCGTCGGTGATCTCGAGCTCGCGGGCACGGCGGTCGCGGCTCGAGGCCCGGCGCTCCGCGAGCCCCTTCAGCACGAGGCGGTCGATCACGCCGGTGATGGTGGTGCGGTCGTAGGCGATCAGGCCTGCCAGCGTTACCTGGTCGAGCCCCGGATTGGCCTTGATGGTCGCGAGCGCGGCGTATTGCACCGGCGTGAGGTCGAAGCCCGCATCCCCGACCTCGGCCAGAAACACCGCCACCGCGATCTGCTGGAACCGGCGCGCCAGATGTCCGGGCATGTCGTTGTTGTCTTTCACCGGATTCTCCGTTGGGGCAGGGACGGTTGGGGTCGTTGACAGGTATACTGATAGTCAGCATACTGAGCAATATCCAAACAGAACGTTTCGCGGAGAGGTGCTCATGCAATTCCATCTCAATGGATTTCAACCGGGCGACCCTGAAATCGCCGATCCCGCAGAACGCATTCAGGCTTCCGGCGCAGCGGGGGCCGTGCCTGACGAAGTGGATGTCCTCATCGTCGGCTGTGGCCCTGCGGGCCTGACGCTCGCCGCCCAGCTTGCGCAATTCCCTGACATCAAGACCTGCATCGTCGAGCAGAAGCCGGGGCGCCTGCTGGTCGGGCAGGCCGACGGCATCGCCTGTCGCACCATGGAGATGTTCCACGCCTTTGGCTTCAGCGAGCGCGTTCTGAAGGAAGCTTGTTGGGTCAACGAGACGACGTTCTGGAAGCCGGACGAACGGATTCCGGAAAACATCGTCCGCAGCGGCCGGGTGCAGGACGTCGAAGACGGGCTGTCGGAATTCCCGCACGTCATCCTCAACCAGGCGCGGATCCATGACGGCTTTCTTGACGTCATGCGCAAAGCGCCGGCCAAGCTTGAGCCGCATTACAGCCGACGCCTGCTCGATCTCGAGGTCGATCCGGCCGCGGGTCCCGCCGACCATGCCGTGACCGTGCGGCTCGAACGGGTCGATGCGGGGAACGAGGGCAAGGTCGAGACGATCAAGGCGCGCTACGTCGTCGGCTGTGACGGCGCGCGCAGCACGGTGCGCAAATCGATCGGCCGCGAGCTGCACGGCGATTCCGCCAATCACGCCTGGGGCGTGATGGACGTGCTGGCGGTGACCGATTTTCCGGACATCCGCTTCAAAGCCCTGATCCAGTCGGCGAAGGACGGCAGCCTGCTGATCATCCCGCGCGAAGGCGGCTACATGGTCCGCCTCTATGTCGAGCTCGCCAAGCTCGACATCGGCGAGCGCGTCACCAATCGCAACATCACCGCCGAGGACGTGATCGCCAAGGCGCAGCGGATATTGACGCCGCATACGCTCGAGGTGAAGGAGATCGCGTGGTGGTCGGTCTACGAGATCGGCCAGCGCCTGACCGACAAGTTCGACGACGTGCCGGAGGCCGAGATCAACTCGCGTCTGCCGCGGATCTTCATCGCCGGCGATGCCTGCCATACCCACAGCCCGAAGGCGGGGCAGGGCATGAACGTCTCGATGCAGGACGCCTTCAATCTCGGCTGGAAGCTCGCCGCCGTTTTGCGGAAGCAGTCTGCGCCAAGCCTGCTGCATTCCTATTCGGCCGAGCGCCAGGCGGTTGCGAAAGAGCTGATCGATTTCGACCGCGAATGGGCGGGCATTCTTGCGTCCGGCGCCAAGGCCGGCGGCGCCGATGCCGCCAGGACGCAGGCCTATTTTGTGAAGCATGGCCGGTACACCGCGGGCACCGCGACGCAATACCGCCCGTCGATTCTCACCGGAGCGACGTCCCACCAGCATCTCGCGCAAGGCCTCGTCATCGGCGCGCGTTTCCATTCCGCGCCCGTGATCCGGCTTGCGGACGCCAAGCCGGTCCATCTCGGTCACGCTGCGCAGGCGGATGGCCGCTTCCGCATCTACGCGTTTTCGCCTGCGGAAGATCCGGCGGCCGAGGGCTCGGCCATTCGCGCCTTGTGCAATTTCCTCTCCGAGGCGCGGGAGTCACCGGTCAGGCGCCATACGCCTGTCGGAGCCGACATCGACAGCGTGATCGACCTGCGGGCGGTGTTCCAGCAGGATCATCGCGAGCTCGCCGTCGAGGCGATGCCCGCACTGCTGCTCCCGCGCAAAGGCCGCTACGGCTTGATCGACTACGAGAAGATGTTCTGTCCGGATATCAAGAATGGTCAAGACGTTTTCACCATGCGCGGCGTCGACCGCAAGGCCGGCTGCATGGTCGTGGTGCGGCCGGATCAATACGTCGCGACCGTGCTGCCGATCGATGATTTTGCGGCGCTTGCTGCGTACTTCGACGTCTTCATGCTGCAAGTGAATTGACGGGCCGCCACGGCGCTTGCGCGGTGTCTCGATGAACGGCGAATGAATATTGAACCGCGCGCGGTATCGGTCTCGATCTTTCGACGAATGAGACCATCGTACGCGGAACGCCCGTTCTGCTTGCGCGTTCCGACTCGAACGAGGAGGACTACGCCATGAGATTCCGAAGTGTGTTGTTAGCCGCATTGCTGCTCGCCCCGACGGCCGCACTGGCCGCACCGGGCATGGTCACCGTCTCGACTGGCCTGCGCGCCGGGCCGGGTTCGGGCTTTCCGCTGGTCGATCGCATCCCGGAGGGTGCCCGCGTCAACATCCATGGTTGCCTGCGCGGCAACGCCTGGTGCGACGTGAGCTTCTCCGATGATCGTGGCTGGGTGTCGTCGCAATATCTCGAATACCTCTACCGCAATCACTACGTCTATCTCCCCGACTATGTCGACGAGATCGACGTGCCCGTTGTCCCATTCGTGCTGACCTCGTATTGGTCGAGCTATTATCAGGGGCGGCCCTGGTATCGGCGGCATGCCCATTGGAACAGCTACTGGACCTCGCATCAGCGCGACGCGACGCGGATGACGATTGATCCGCGCGCGGCTCGCATCGGCCGCGCGGCAACGCGCGATGCGGCGATCGCACTCGGGCGCAACGGTGCAAATGTTAAGGGTGCGGCTGCGGTCTCCGGTCGTGATGCCGTGACCTCACGGCACGACGCCGCCATCGCCAGGCACGAGACTGCGGTTACGACGGACCGGAGCCGTGCTGGACGAAGCGAGCGCATCGCGCATGAGCGGACCAATCTGCAGAGCCGCAATCCGCGCGATGCGCAGGCCCGCATCATGCACGAGCAGGCTGCGAGCCGCGCGGCCGTGCGTGCGCAGCCGATGGCGCGCCCGCATGAGACGCCGCGTGTATCAGCCGCGCCCGCAAGCCGCCGTGCGATGCCCCATGTTGCCCAGCCCAACGTCAGCCACGGCTCGCCGATGAATGCTCATGCCCAAATGCCGGCGCCGCGCGCGGCTGTGCCCGCGATGCCGCATGGCGGCGGCGGCGCTCCTCACATGAACGCCGCACCGCGTGGCGGCGGTGCGCCGGCCGGCGGTCCCGGTGGCGGCCACCAAAAGCATTAAATCAGCCCAACGAAAGCCCGGCCCTCGCGCCGGGCTTTCTGCTCGGTCCGAACCGGTTCCCGGCGCGTCTAATTTAAGAAAGTTCTTCGCGAGCAGATTTCATCGATCGTAATATGTCTCCCCAAAGCTGTAAGCATTCCACTCGGGGCAGCGGGGCACGGGAGGATGAACGATGAGACAGAGCCAGGCGGAGACGCGCCGCCAAAATGTCGCGAAGCGGTCGATGACCAAGGAGGCCAAGCAGCTGTCCGAACTGATTGCCGGGCTGCGCCAATCCCTCGACGGGATTCACAAGGAGCGGTCCAGCATCAAACTATCCGGCGCCGAGATGGGCCTTCTCGACGAACGCCGAAACAATCTGCTGCTCACCATCGCAGCCCTCGACGACCGCCTTTCGGCGGTACAGGGGCTGATCGATCTCGGCCGTCCCCACATCATCCGCGTCCACTGATCGAAGCGCAGACCTGATGCTATCGGATTCGTCGCGGCGGCGACGGAACCGGGCTCAGCTGCCGGCTCTGCACGGCATAAGGATCGGCGTAGCACTGGGCGGATTGCCCGGAATCGGTCGCGGCGCACTGCGTGATCGTCGCAAAACTGCAATCGATGCTGCGGCCGTCGATGGTGTAGATCTCGAAGCAAACGGAATGGCGCGGATCGTAGGTCTGCGCGGCTGTCGGCGCCACGCCGGGCAAGCCCGCTCCAAGCAAGCCCGCGGCAAGCAGAATCGTGTTCCTGATATGGCGCACGATCGACCTCCCTCGTTCGGCCGGAACAAAGCCGTGGATGGCATCAAATTGCCACGCTCCCGGCGAATTGCCGACAAAGCCCGCTGCCACGAGGAGAACGGGTGCAGGGCAACGCTAGGGGATGCGCATTGGCCTATAAGATGATCGCAGAACGCGACAACGAGAAGTGCAGTTATGCCCGCGAAAGCCGGTTGCTCATCGTGGCGAAGGCAAAGGTTTGGGCGAGCGAGGGATGGAAGGTCATCATCACCGACCAGGACGGCAGGGCCTACGCGCCGCCCGAATTCGATCAGCTATTGGCGGCCTGACCGCAACACGGGGCTGCTTCTTTCTTTTGACGCGTTTTCTTTGCGCGAACCGGTATTCCCACTTCGCTCGAAAGCGCTCCAGGGGACGACATTGATTTCGCTATTTCGACCGGGGCGCGACGTGATCGTGCCCCTGATAACTCTTGCCGCCGCCGCCGTCCTGACGGCGACAGTCGCCGCCGCGCAAAATCTCGATGCCGGCAAGTCGCCGAAAAAGCTCTTCGCCGATGGTTGCGCGACCTGCCATCGCAGCCCGCGCGGCCTTGCCAAGGGGCGCTTCAGCCTGACGCTGTACTGGTTCCTGAAAGACCATTACGCAACCAGTTCGGACACAGCCAAGGCGCTCGCGGCGTATCTGGAATCAGTCGACACGCCGCCGCCGCGAGCCGCGGCCAAACCGGGTGCAAAGCGATCCGCGCCGCGTCTTCCCAAGCCGTCGCAAGGCCAATAGGCGTGAGCCGGTTCGGCTAGGCGCGCCGATAGGTCTGCGCGAGCAGCCCTGCGTGGACGGCGCGGAGGTCGGCGCTCATGCGCGTTTGTCCCGTCGTAACATAGGACAGCCAGGCGCCGTCGGCGGCGAGGCGGACGACGTGGAGTTCGGGCGTGCCGTCGGTCGCACGGTGGCGCTTCAGCCGCGCCGGAAGAAGCGCGGAGCGAGGCGGAGATCGCGAT
Organism: Bradyrhizobium sp. LB13.1; assembly: GCF_054056815.1. Taxonomy (NCBI): domain Bacteria; kingdom Pseudomonadati; phylum Pseudomonadota; class Alphaproteobacteria; order Hyphomicrobiales; family Nitrobacteraceae; genus Bradyrhizobium; species Bradyrhizobium sp. LB13.1. The sequence continues at coordinate 3,954,345 of NZ_JBSRYQ010000001.1, forward strand.
CTATGCCGATGCCATGGCCGACATGTTCGGCGCTTACGAGGCTGGCGCGGCGGGCTACACTTGCCACACCCAAAGTTTGATCCTACGGACCTCCTCCATGCTCGTCATCTCCATTCAAAGCCAGGTGGTCCACGGTCATGTCGGCAACAGCGCGGCCGCCTATGCCATGCAGGCGGAGGGGGTGAACGTCGCGGCGGTGCCGACGACGCTGCTATCGAACCATCCGCGTTATCCGAGCCTGCGCGGACGGGTGCTGGAGACCGAGCTCGTTGCAGATCTCCTGAAGGGCCTCGAGGAACGCGATCTCGTCGACGAGGCCGCGGTGCTCGTCACCGGCTATCTGGGCTCGCCCGGCAATGCCGCTGTCATTGCCGATTTCGTCGAGCGGGCGCTGACCCGCAATTCAAAGCTCGTCTATCTCTGCGATCCCGTGATCGGCGATGACGGCCGCGTCTATGTTGCCGACGGCATTTTGGACGTGGTCCGCCACCGGCTGCTGCCGGCTGCGAATTTGACCACGCCAAACCAGTTCGAGCTCGAGCTTCTCTCCGGGCTCACCATCGCGGATGCGCAGGGCCTGCGCGCGGCTTGCGCGACGCTCGCCGGGACCGGCCGCATCGACGTGGTCGCCACCGGCTGCACGCTCACCGACACGGCGGAAGGGCAGGTGGAAACGATTCTGTGCGCCGACGGTCAGTTGTCGCGCTTGGCGACGCCGCGCCTGCCGATCCGGCCCTATGGCACCGGCGATCTCCTCACCGGCCTGATCGCGGCGCATCTGGCCAGGGGCAGGGCAACCGAGGCGGCGGTGCGGCTCGCGGTCGAGACCATCTTTGCGGTGCTGGTGCGCACGCAGGAAGCCGGCACCGCCGAGATGCGGCTCGTGCCACTGCCGACGCCGGGACGGTAAGCCTTAGCGGATTCACGTCGCGCGCTTCGCGGCCGATTGCGCCGACTTCTGCTGCTTTGCCGGGACCTTCTGCTCGCGCGTCGCCTGCGACTTCGCCTGTGCCTTGGGCCGCTTTGCGCTGGCGACAGCCCGCGCTTTCCTCGGCTTGACGTTGGCGGCTTCCTTGCGGTCCGACGTTCCCCGGCGCGAGACGTATTCCGGACCATCGACCGGGCCGACATGCGGCGGATCGCGGCCGAGATAGGGCCGGCCGATGCCGAGCGCCTTGCCGTTGGCGTCGACCCATTTCCACAGCACCTCGGTCGAAACCCAGCGCTGCGCGCGGTTGTCGCCCTTGGTGCTGACGATGTCGGCCGCCATGCCGTGGCCGTAGCCGCCGCGCGTGCTGCCGCCGTGATAGGAGCGGTCGGAGGCGGCCTTCAAGCCGCTCGCGATCGACTGGCGATAGTTGTCGCGGAACGCGCTGGTGATGCCCGGCGAAAGGCCGGCGGCCTCAGCCGCGAGCAGCGTCCGGAACAGCTTTTGCTTAAAACTCTTGTCCATGCCGCCGATGACGTAGTCCATCATCGACATGCCGGCGTGGTCGGCCGCCTTCGGATCCTTCCAGCCAAAGTCCTCGTCGACCAGTTTCGTGAAGCTACGCATTACTGTGATCGTCTTGCCCTTGCGCTTGACGGTGACGGCGCGGCGATCCTCGACCTTGATCGAATCTTCCTTGGGCGTGCGCTGGTAGAGCACCCAGAGATAGCGGTCGATGCAGGCTTCCATGACGAAGCATTCGTCGAGCACGGCGGCGGTGTCCGCGGACGGCGAGGCCTTGCTCGCGGCCGGCGCAGGACCGGTCGTGATCGTCGCGGGCGACAGCGCGTCCGTCGTTACGATCTCGGAGGGATCGGCGGATGCGAGTTTTATCGCGGGCTCTTGCGCCGGCGGTGCCTCGCTGACGACGGGCGTGGGTTCAGGCGAAATCTGCGGCGCGGGCGGCGCCTCGGTGGGCAAGATCAGCACTGGGTCGGCCGAGGCGAGCTTGATGGCGGGAGCAGGCGCTTCGGGCGTTGCTTCTTCAGCGGTTACCAGGCTCGGAGTCGCAGCGACCGCGGCCGCGATATTGGCGGTCAGGGCGACGCCGTCCTCGATGGTCGCAGCGTGCGGGATGTCGGCGAGGTCGAATCGGCCGAGATCTTTCGCGCGCGAGACGGCAGAAGCATTGGCGCCGCTGTTCTCGATGAGGGCAGGGGCATAGGCGGACAGAGAGAGTGCCAACCAGCCGGCGAGAACCGCCGAGGGGCAGGATACCGCCACCAGAAGAGACCGCCGATCATCCATGATCCCTGCCTCCAAACGGTTCTGTTTGAACCTCGTCTTCTCCGAACAGTCGTGATGCCGACACTCTTTATCATGCAGTCTTGCACGAAAAGGCAGGCCGCGCGTCAATTGTTCGGAGGACGGTGTGGCGGCGCAATGGCGCAATTCGGCGAAAGCGGGCTTTTCGGACAGGTGTTGCGCAGGGGCAACGCGGGTTCCATTGCGGTTCCAAGGGCGCCACGGCCAAAAAGGCCTGCAAATGCAGCATTCATTGTCGTCAATTTGAGGCGGTCGAGTTTACTCAATCTTGGATTGTGGCTGTGTAAGTCTCCCGCGCCGGCGATTCCCGGTAGAGTTGGGAAAGGACACGCGTGTGAAATTGAGATGCAAATGGGCCGAATTCGCCGCCGATGAATCCGGCGCCACCGCCATCGAATACGGCCTGATCGCAGCCGGCATCGCGCTCGCGATCATCGAGATCATCTACGCGCTCGGCACCAACCTCGTCGCAAAGCTGCAATCGCTGGCGACGGCGTTGAAATAAGCTGCGTGGTGCGGCGCCCGACGCTTCGGAGCAACCTTGGGCCGGCTAGCGCGTTATGCGCTCATGACGCATTCCTCGCTTCGTCCCATGGACGCCTTCGACCCCGCCGAGCCCGCCATCCTGCATGACCTGCTCTCCGATACGATCATCACCTGGACCGCTGAGCAGGCCGACGATTACCGGCGCGCCAGCCGTCCGGGCGGGGACGGAACCGTGAACTGGAAGGTCTACGTCTTCGACGGCTGGGGCAATGTGCTCGGCGGCTGACCAATGCTCATAAAAGTGTCATGTCCCAGCCGGCGATGATTCGGCCAAAGCCTTGCGCGCATTAAACATATTGCCATGCGCCGGACGCGTTATTGCAATGCACCAACGTATGTCGCATTGCAGCAAAATGCGCTTAGATGTGCTCCGAACCTTCCATCAGGAGCATCACCAATGAACAAGAAGACTCTGTCGATTGCCGCCGCCATCCTGACGATCGCGGGCAGCACCGCGGCTTTCGCCGCCGAGCTGCCGACCTATGAGGCCAACGGTTTCCCGGTCTCCCCGATGCAGGTGCGCGTGCTCGGTGCCGCGCATGTCGAGCAGCAGGCAACTGCGCCGACCACCGTCGCTTCGGTCCACCAGGCCCGCGTGCTCACGCCGCGCAAGGTCAAGACCGCTGACGTCACGACGGGCAGCGCGCGCTGATCTGAATTCACCCCGACCTGAAGCAGGCTCGTCTCCACGCGAGCCTGCGCCGACCACGTTCCCTTTCGGGAGCGCGGTCTTTTTTTAGCGTGGCGGGTGCGCGGATTGAGAAAGTTGCGGCGAGAAAAATCGCCGTCACGTGCCGGTTGTGTACGGCGGTTCAAAGCGACTGTGATCTCTTTAATAGTTGCTTTGCAGATCGGGGCGCTTGATGCGGTCGTCGCTTATTGAGCGGCCAAGAATCATTTTCATAATGGAGCCGTCATGCCCGTTGCACAGAAAGCCGTTATTGCAAGCGCCTCGCCGCGCGCGTTTATCCTCAGGCATATCGCGTTGTTCGCAGCTGCCGCGCTGTTCGTGTTCGTTCTGAGCCTGACATATGGGCTCGATCTCAGCCCCGGGTTTTTCTAGCGCGTAAGCGACGTGCCAGCCCTGCAACCGCGTGGGTTGAGCCTCATCACGCGCTGACCTAAGGCTTGCCGCATGGATCAGCGGACGAGCGGCGCTGACGCTCTCACTCACAAAAACGATGCGGCGCCGGCGCTGCTTGGCGTCGTCTGCGGCCTCGCCGCGGCGCTGTTCTGGGCGCTTGGCTTTGCCGGCACGCGGCATGGCCTCAAGATCGGCTTTACGCCGGTCGATCTGCTGGTGCATCGCTATGTCTGGTCGGGCATCGCGTTTCTGCCGCTGGTGATGCGCGCAGGCGTCGGCGATCTCTGTGGCATCGGCTGGGGCAGGGGCCTTGTGCTGATGGTGCTCGGCGGCCCCGTGATGTCGCTGATCTCCTACACTGGTTTTCTGTTCGTGCCGCTCGGCCATGGCAGCGTGATCCAGCCCTCCTGCGCGACACTCGGCGGCCTGCTGCTCGCGGCGTTGTTCCTGAAGGAACATATCTCTGCATCGCGCCTTGTTGGCGCCTTCGTCATCGTCGGCGGCCTCGGCGTGATCGGCGCGGAATCGATCGGCCATATCGGCGCCGACGGCGTGCTGGGTGATCTGACCTTCGTGCTGACCGGATTCATGTTCGCAGGTTTTGGCGCGCTGCTGCGCCACTGGCGTGTCTCCGCGGTGTCGGCCGCGCTCGTCATCAACGTGCTGTCGTTGCTGCTCTTGCCGATCTACCTCATGACCGGCGGACTCGCCCGGGTCGCAGCGATGGGTGTCACCGAGAACGCCATCCAGGCGCTGGCGCAGGGCGTGCTTGCAGGCCCCGCCGCGCTCTATCTTTACGCTGTTTCGGTCCAACGCCTCGGCGTCGCCCGCGCCTCCGTGATCCCGGCCTGCGTGCCGGCTCTGACGCTGCTCACCGGCTGGCTTCTGCTCGGCGAGCAGCCGACGATGTTGCAGGCCGCGGGCCTGGTGACGGTGCTGTGCGGCTTTTATCTGGCGCAGCGGCAGCGATAGATCGCAGAAACGCGGGTTTCAGAGAACGGCCGACCGCCCGAAAAGTTCAGGGCGAGCGCATCGCCTTGCTACGCCTTCCTCACGAACTCCGATTTCAGATTCATCGCGCCGATGCCGTCGATCTTGCAGGCGATGTCGTGGCCGTCGCTGGCCTCCTGCAGGCGGATGTTGCGGACCTTGGTGCCGCCTTTGACGACGGAGGAGGAGCCCTTGATCTTGAGGTCCTTGATCACGATGACGCTGTCGCCGTCGGCGAGCACATTGCCGTTGGCATCCCGCACGCCGGAATCCTGCGCGGCGTCGGCGGCCGCTTCCGCCGTGCCGCTCCATTCATGGCCGCATTCCGGGCAGACCCAGAGACCACGATCCTCGTAGGCGTGCTCGGAATTGCAGGTCGGGCATTTCATCGTGTCGGTCATCGTTCGCCTCGTCGCCCGTCACGGGCGCGCCGCACGCCTTCCGCCGGAAAAGATGGATTGGGAGCGAATCCTTTACCATGGCTTCCAGTCCCGGTCGAACCCGGGGAAACTTAGGAGTTCAGGAAAAAGTCTGCGGTATTGAGGTCCGGGCTTACCGGCGGCGTCCGTTCGACGTCGCCGCGGGAGGAGCGTCCAGGAGGAACGTCCCGTCATGAGCGAGCATCGTGCCGCCGTCAGACATCACACGTTGCGGACCGGCATTGTCGAATTCGACAACGGCACCGGCAAGATCATCAGCGCGCCCTGCACGATCCGCGACGTCTCCGGCACCGGCGCCCGCCTGGGCCTCAACGCCTCGTTATGGGTCGCGGAGCAATTCACGCTGGTCTTCAGCAGCGGCCTGCGCAAGGACTGCCGGGTTGCTTGGCGCAAAGGCAGATTGATCGGCAGCGCATTCGCCGATGGCTATGCGAGCACGGACGAGCAGGCCGTCATGATGACCGCGGACGAGCAGTCCCGGCACAGGCTCGGGATCGGTGCGCGCGTCAAAACTGCGCGCGAGAGGCGCGGCTACACGGAAGCGCAGCTCGCCGAGCTGATCGGTGCCACGCCCGGTTTCGTGTCGCTGGCCGAGATGGGCGAGGCGGACATTCCGCTGTATCAGCTGATGCATATCGCAGATCTCTTGATGGTGGGTCTCGACGGGCTCGTGGCGGGGCCGGCGCCTGAGGACGTCGACGCGGCGTAGTTGGCACCCGTCCAACAAAAACGTCGAAAACAACCCCATGCACAGTAGAAATTCGTAAGGATTTCAACGTTTTGCAAATCCGAAAAATTGTTGATGGTGGGCTCCGCATTGTCCGGATCGACTTCGGCGATACCGAATCGAATTTGACTTGTCGGGCAAAACAGGGGCAGTATGGCATCGTGGCGCCGGTGCGACGGCTGAAGCTGATGCGTCGCAAGGCACGGGGCGACATGCCAAAAGACCTGAAAACAAAACCAACAAGAAAACTGAAGACCTACCAGACCTCGCTCGGCTTCTACGACCAGGCGGTCGCCGCGCCATCGATGAAGGCGGCACTGGACGCCTGGGGCGCCAAATCCAATCTCTTCCATCAGGGCGCCGCGAAGGAGACCGACGACCCCGACATCGTCGCCGCGACCATGGCAAGCCCCGGTGTCGTGCTCAGGCGCCCGGTCGGATCGGACGGCCCGTTCACCGAGCAGGCCAAGCTGCCGACCGATCTCATTGACGACGAGGCAAGGCCAAAATCCAGAGCCAAATCCAAAGCCAAGCCGAAAAAGGCTGCGGCCAAGGCTACAGGGAAATCATCCCGCAAGATCGACGATCAACAAGCCCGCAAGGCCGCCGCGGCGTTCGAGCAGGAAGAGCGGCGGCGAGAAGCCAAACGCCGGAAGGAAGAGGCCGCCCGCGCCAAGCAGCGCGCCCGCCGGGACAAGGCGGTCGCGAGCGCGCAGGCGGCGCTGGACAAGGCGAGGCGGGAGCACGACACGCGGACGGAGGCGATCGAAGCCGAGCGCGCCGCGCTCGATGAACGCGCCGAGGCGGAGGCGACGCGCTGGGACAAGCAGAGGATGAAGCTGGCGGAGGCGGTGCGGCGCGCGCGGGAATAGGGGCCGCCGGGACCGATTCAAGGAGGAGCGAGATGTCCGATCATGGCACGTGGTAGCGTCACGAAGACCCCGAGACATTCACGCATTCCCAGAGCAAGGCCTGGGTGACGGCCGGCTTCGATGCAGAGGTCGATTGGCGGAGTCAGCCGTGCGCCTGAAGGCAGGCGCGAACCTTGTCTGCCTGCGCGCGCGGCACGGCATGGGCGCGCCACTGCTCCATCGTGGCGCCGGCTGCGGCCAGGCACCGGTTGATGTTGCGCGCATAAGTATCATGGGACATACGATCGCGCTTGGCTTGGCAGGCAGCGTCGCCGCCACACTCGTAAAGGGGGGCAGCCTTGGCCATAGAGATGCCCAGCGACAAAAACATCACGACGAAAGCCGTCATCAGCTTGTTCATATATCCCCCGGAGTTCCGAATCGACTTGCTTTAATGGCTAAACGTCTAGCGTGTTGAATTGCCGACTGCAACCCTGGGGAACGCGGGGCCGGTCGATTGAGTTGCGCGCTTCGTTGTCGCCGGCAAGCCGGCATCAGCCTGTGGCTTGCAAGATGGGTTTCGCGTTTCACGAACCCATCATACCGACAGGGCGCCGGGGCCATCAGCGGTCATTCAAGCAAGTCTGGATCAAATTGGGCTTGCGTTGCTTTGCGTCCTTTTGCACTCTTTGGGTAGGAGGCCAGTCGTATGAAAACAATGACCGCCGCGTGTGCTCTCGGAATGGCCCTGGTGCTGTGTAACCTTGGGATATCAGGTGCCGAAGCCAGGGCGCGGAAAGCCCAGATCATTCGTGAACCGCAGCAGAGGCTCATCGTCACGGCGCCCGTGCTTAGGCCGACGCCGTGGGATTACAATATCGTTCCGCGGTATCGCTATCGTCCTGAAGACGACCGGGTCGACCCCTACGGCCCGCCTTTGGTGTCGTCGTGGGTCCGCTATGAAGGCTGGCGGTGGCCGTACTGGTGGTGACTATCGATCGCTGAAAGCTCGTAAGATGGATAGAGCACTTGCGAAGCCCATCAACGGCCGTTATGGCACGATGGGTTTCGCAAGTGCTCTACCCATCCTACGGACTGCGCGCTAACCGCCGTCATCCACCGCAAGCCGCAGAAACTGCCGCTTCATCGCGTTGACCTTGGCAATATAGCCCGCGACGAGGTGATCGCCGCAGCGCTCGTCGGCGATCAACTGAAACTTGCGGCGCGCGTACGCCGTGGCGGGACCTGCGCCGCAGAGATGGATGAAGGCGGCCAGATCCTGCCTCGCGCGCGTGCTCGCCTTCACATCGCCCGCGCGGGCGAGAATTTCAGCGACATTGCGATCCAGATACACCGATGCCAGCTCGATGGCGTGGCTCGGGATCGCGCGGACATAGAAGCTGGTGAACCCGCAAGCAGTCTCCGTGACCGCGTTGCCGCGGATACAGAACCGCGCGGCGTCGGCGTAAGCTGGATCGGTCATCTGGAAAAGGCCGACGGCGCTGGAGGCGGGCCGGTAAATCGCGAGGGGATTAAAACTCCATCGCCAGCGCCAGTAGGTGCGCACAAGCGGATTGCCTGAACTCTCGACCTGCGCCAGCGCGGCCAGCAATTCGGGCGTGATCGTCGCCGTGGAATGCTTGCGGAACAGCGGCCCGTATTGCCGCCAGGTCTCTGATGGATCCTTGTCGAGGGCATTGCCGACAAGGACGAATAGCTCGGTCGGCTTGCGCATTGTTTGATAGGCGATGTTCACCAGCACGACGACCGCAAGCAGCATCGCCACGCCGCCCGCGATCCGAACCATTCGCGGTGCGCGCGCGAATGTCTTTCCTGCCCACCGCGCGCCGCGCCGGAACTTGCGATGGCGAGGGAGGAGGCGCTTGCTTTTTCTGGGCATCGGTCTCGTGGGAGTGCATTGCGGAGACTGTGTACCTGGTTAACGCTGTCACCAGGCCTTGAAATCCGGCTTCTTTTCCTTCTGATCGCGTCTTTTCAGATGTCGGCTCCGTCTCCTACGGCAGCTCGAATCCTTGATGGAAGTAACCCGAGGTTGTACGGTGCGCCGCAGCAGGGTTAATTTTGTGTGAATGGATCGGCTGGAATGACCGTAATTGAAAGCGTGGTGTCGGCGGAAAGCGCGGACCGGAAAATGCCAGCGGGCGTGCTTGTCGAAGGCCCGGTGGTCGACGCCAAGTTTCGCGATTCCTACATCTCGTTCGTCATCATGATCGGAGGTTCGATCGCGGCGCTGGTCTGGGCCTTCTGGCAAGGCATCGGCCGGGTGGAGATTGCGGTCTTCGCCGGCACGTTCGCGCTGTCCACGGTCGGGATCGGCTTCATGCATCGCTACTTCGTCCACCGCAGCTTCCGCTGCGGTCCGGTGATGCGGACGTTATTCGCGGCCATCGCCACGATGGCGGTGCAGGGCTCGATCCTGAAATGGGTGAGCAATCATCGCCGACATCATCTTCACTCCGACAAGCCCGGCGACGTCCACAGCCCTTACTATGACGGCGACGGCAACCGCTATGTCACCTTCGCCAAGGGGATGATGCATGCGCAAGGCGGCTGGGTGTGGGACCAGGCCACTACCGACGCCGGATACTATGCCAAGGATATTCTGGCCGACCCGATCGCCATGTTCTTCACCAGGACACGCTGGTACTGGTACGCGCTCTCGGCGGTGATCATTCCGGGCGCGATCGGCTACGCCTTCGGCGGCGTGCACGCGATGACCGGCTGCATCCTGTTCTCAGGTCTGTTCCGCAGCTACCTCATGACCATGGCCACCTCGCTGGTCAACTCGGTCTGCCACAGCGACGGCCGCTACGGCTACCGCCGCTTCGCGCTCGAGGACGGCACGACCAACGAGTTCGTGACCACGATTCTTACCTTCGGTGAAGGCCTGCACAACAACCATCACCGGTTTCCGCGCGACGCCTATCTCTCGCACGCCTGGTACGAGATCGACATCAACGGTCTGATTATTCTCGGGCTCGGGAAGCTCGGCCTCGTGCACGACATTTTCGCGGCCGGAAGCCGGACGCTTCGCTCTGGAGATTCCGACGGCGGGAAACGTTCAATCCCAGATACGGAAGCTATGGTCTGAAGCCCGTAAGGATGGGTAGAGCGGCTTGTCCGCCGTAGCTCGAAGAGCGAAGGCGGAAGCGAAACCCATCATATAGCCGTCATGGCACGATGGGTTTCGCAAGTGCTCTACCCATCCTACTGGCTGCTGCGCCAGCGCGGCCAGCAATTCGGGCGTGATCGTCACGGTGCAAAAGCTGCGGAGGAAGGGCCTGCGCTTTCCTGGCATGGCTCTTTGTTGAGGTACGCGCTAAAAGCTGAATATTTTCAATAACCTATCCAATTGCTCGTGACCCCGGTCACGATGAAGAACGGGCGCCGGTTGAGGCTTTCTGCGAATGGCACCATATTGCGGGGATGTTGAAAAATGCGATCGAGAACCTGACTGCGGCCGTGACGACGATCAACACGCCGATGCCTGCCAGCATCGACGAAGGGACTCTGCTGGCGTGTCTGAAGGGGGAGATCTCCGAGCGAAAATGGCGCGTGTACGTGCAAGCGTTGTTCGACGAGGTCGATGTTTCCGTCATCCACAATCTCGTCGTTGATCATATCGTGACGTTCGACGAGTTATTGAAAGCAATCGACGCCTGGCAGGTCACGGAGTCCGCGAATGAAAGATGGGTCAGGGAGATGGCTTCCTTCGAGGTGGGAAGATCTCCTGCAGAAGGCGCTGATCGCACTCGATAGTCTGGAGGGGGGCGCCGGACCGTGGACGTTCGGCGGCGGCACCGCCCTGGCGCAGATCCTGAATCATCGGATCAGTTACGACGTCGATATCTTCCTGGATTCAAGCGCCGCCCTGAAGAACCTCGCGCCGAATACGAACCCGGTGACGAAGTCGCTGTGTGATAGTTGGCAATGGCCGGGCAAGTATCTGAAACTCATCGTGCGCGACGTCGGCGAGATCGATTTCCTGAACGCCCCGTCCTACATCGCCAATCCGACCCATCAACTTAAATTTGGCGAGCGTGCCATTGCAGCGGAGCGGTCCGCGGAAATCGCGACCAAGAAACTGGTCTATCGCGCATCGACATACACGCCGCGCGACGCCTTCGATCTTGCCGCGATCCATTTGCATGATCGTTCGGCGCTCCGCGAGATCGCGCAATCTCCGGCAATCACCCATCATGTCGTATCGTCCGCCCTGAATCGGTTGAATCTCGCGAAGCGCCAGTATCAAGCTGAGATGAGAAACGTGATCAATGCGACGCCGCGGGGCGAGGAGTTCATCGACGGAGCTTGCGAAATTGCTCTGGAGGCGCTGGTGGAAATTCGGAATCTGATCCCCGAAGATGGGATCGAACCGAGCAGCTCGTAGGATGGGTTGAGCCCTTGCGAAACCCATCGCTTCTGTCGATTAGCTAGCGATGGGTAGCGCTTCGCTCGACCAATCCTGCGGGCTCACCAATCCTGATCGCCGTAATAGGGATCGACCATATAGGGCGGAGGCATCCAGGGTCCGCGCGGCGGCCTCGGCCGCCGAGGTGCGGCCGTTTGCACGTGCGGCCGTGCAGGCGCAGCCGTATCGTTGTTCGTCACGCTCCGCGCGGCGGGTTTCGCGGATGCAGATGCGGATGACGTCGTCAGTTGCGTTTGCAGCGCCTGGACCTGTGCGGCGAGGCGCGCATTGTCCGCCGCATCCTTCTCCTGCGCCGCCTTGAGCTGTTGAATGGTGTCGGCCTGTTCGCGCAGCGTCTGCTCGTTGCGGCTTTTCAGTTGCTCGAGCTTTCCGCTGATGCTCGCAAGCTCGCTGGTGATGGTCTTGAGCGATTGCGCGAGATCAGACGACGAGGGGTCAGGCGCTGTGGCGCCAGTTCTTGGAATGTCAGGTGTTGGAGCGTCAGGTCTTGAAGCGTCAGGTTTTGGAGCGCTTTCCGTTTCCTTGCTGACTGGTGGCGCGGGCACCGGACCGGGCCCATCCGCAGCAGCCAGTTGCATGGCCCGCGGCTGCGCCGGACTTTCAACCGCGGACGCTTGCGGGGGCTGGCTCGTGGCCGGCGGAGCCCATCGCGCCATGATCGACTTGCTGAACGACTTGGCCTCATCGCGATATTGCGAAGCGAAGGCGGCACCGAGAAGGCCGATCGCGAGACACGAGGCCAATCAAAGCGCGCATCATGGTCCGATCTCCCTTCAGGCCTTGATCGCGAACCTTGCTAGCTGGTGCCGGCGCCTTGTCCCTGGGCGCCTTGTCCCTGGGAGTCTCGGCCGCCTCCGCTCCGGCGCGTGCTTGCGAGGCCCGCGGGCCTTCGCTGCCGCGTTCCATTCCGGAAACCAGCCGGTCCAGCCGCGCAAGGTCTTGCTCTGCGCTCTTGATCTGGTCATACGCCCGCGCCAGCCCGCCTTCGGCGCGCACCGCGTCCGGCTTTTCGGTATCAGGCTTGGGGTCGTTCGTCTCAGGCAACGATGCGCTCTCCATACAGTCGAGGTCAATGGGAGTGCGGCAGTCCGATCGCTGGAAGGATAGGTCGCGCCGCCGTCCAACACAACGCGCGTGCGAAGGAGAAATTGTGGCGGCCTCGGGGGCGGATCGAGGCTCCGGCACTAACACCGTAATTTGGAGCCGGCAATCAATAGCGGCCGCCGCTGCTCTTTTGCTGCGTGATCCAGTCCGACAATGTTTTCCGTGTCGATCCCGCAGTCCGGCGCGGTGACGCCCTTGAATTGTCGCGGACGCCTTTCGCCGGACGGGCGCCCGGCGCCTCCGCTGCATTGACGCTCTTCAAGGCAGCCGTCGATGCCTCCGCGGCTTCCTTCTCCAGACGCAACTGTTTCAACCGCGCCATCTTGATGCGCTCTGCCTCGACTTCGGGTCGTTCGGCGAGCCCTGGCTTGTGTTGAGCAAGCTCGGCCGCGACCAGGACACCGAGAATGGTCGTCTCGCCGAGCGCCTTGCAGGCTTCGAGCCGATGCAGTCCATCGACCAGAACGAGGCGGTCTCCGTCGCGCCGAACGGAAATGGGGGCCTGTTGTCCGATGTCCAGAATACTTTCCGCGATCTCCCCGACGATCTCGGGCTTGATAGCTTTCTTCTGCTTCGTGGGAACGAAGATCTTCTCGATCGGGAAGCTTTCCGGTCTGGGCATAATTCGACTCCGCTTTTACCGGGCCCGTCGGAACCCATGCCGGTGATGTCAGGAGTTTAGGAGGGAAGGGCTCGACCACAAAGGCAATTCGGAGGAAGGGTATTGATGAGCATCGAAGCCGGAACAACCTCGATTATCGAGGCTAGTGCACTCAATTGATACGACGCACCAAACGCGAGCTGAAGCCGCAGATCGGGAGGATGGAGCGAGTGAATTTGGTGCACTGTTACGCAATTTCGCGGATCAGCGACTTGTCCGCCGTAGCTCACAGAGCGAAGGTGGAAGCGATAACCGGGACGCGGCCGCCGAAATTGCAACGATCCGTCCCCGAGAGTTGAGTGCACTGTCACCGTAATGGGCCATCCGACCTACGAACTAAATTGGAATTCGTTCGATATATTCCTTGCTGCAGTTTCCGCAGGTCCAAGTCTCCTCCGTCCATCTCTTGGGATGATCGCCCATGGCAGTGAGGCTTTGATGCGATAGTCGCATTGCGCGCTCGCCACAGTATGGGCACGCATGAGGCGGCGCTGTCTTTAGCGCGTCCTCAAGAGCCGAGACGCGCTCTTCCAAGGTAGCGACACGCTTGGCTAGGGTCTGTTGGGATTCAGGATTCTCATCGGGGCTTGGTTGTGATTCAAGCTTGGGATGGACCGATTCGTTTTGACTGACGCCCAATGGGCGAAGATGGAGCCGCATTGTCTTGGCAAGCCGGGAGATCCGGGCCGCAGCGGCAAGGACAACCGACTGTTTGTCGAGGCCGTTCTGTGGATTGCCCGAACCGGCAGTCCCTGGCGGGATCTGCCGGCGATGTTCGGCCACTGGAATAGCACATTCACGCGCTTTCGCGACTGGGTGAAGGCGGATGTCTGGAAGCGGCTGTTCGAGGCCATCTCCGACGATCCCGACATGGAATACGCCATGGTCGACGCCACCATCGTCAAGGTCCACCGCCACGGTCAGGGCGCAAAAGGGGGACGCAAAGCCAGGCGATCGGCCGCTCGAAAGGCGGCATGACCACCAAAATTCTGGCGCTCACCGATGCGCTCGGCAATCTCGTGCGCTTCGTGCTCCTGCCGGGACAGCGTTTCGATACGGTGGGCGTGCCGCCGCTCATCGAGGGATTGGCCTTCAACGCGCTGATCGCTGATAAGGCCTTCGATAGCAACGCCATCATCGCCGAAGTCGAAGCGCGTGGCGCCAAAGTCGTCATCTCCCAGCATCCGCGCCGTGCACAGCCTCTCGCCATCGACAAGGAGATGTACAAATGGCGGCATCTCATCGAGAACTTCTTCGGCAAGCTCAAGGAATTCAAGCGCATCGCAATGCGCGCCGACAAGACCGACCAGAGCTTCACTTCAATGATCTATCTGGCCGCGGCCGCGATAAACTCCAGATGAATCCCAACAGACCCTAGTCTAAAGAGGTAGCCTGCGCCGCTCTTTATCCAATCAAACGCACGTTTTCCTATTCCGACTTCAATGGGTGTTGTCACAGAGCAATCCATTTGATGCGCGCGTTTTCAATAGGAAGTACCTAGGTTGGTGCGGTCATGATTCGCTCGGCAGGCCGACAACGGTATTTGTCGGCTAGCTCAACGAGGGGGCGGGCGGCCATACAGATTTCACAAAGCTTCGGAGATCTTCGGTCTGCAGTGCAGGCGTCGGAGTAGTAAGCAACAGCATTGGATTATAGTGTGAGCCGGTCAGTTCCTCATGCAACTGGCCCCAGAGAGTTTTTCCTTTGGTTTGTTCGAACGTAATGCGTTCCTTTGCCAAGTCCGTTGCAGAAGGCACTTCAGTCTTTCCCCGAAGGGCCTTAGCTTTCAAATCAGCTCTCTTTTGCGCAAACTCCATGGCAAACTTCGCCGCGTTGGCGGTAATAACTCCCTCTACGAGGTTTGTGCTGGCCTCCACGATATGCCCAACGCTGCAGAAATATGTTGGAGTTGGCAGAACTGGTGCTCCACGTCAGTCAACGGAGTTAGAAACAGTTTTGTTCGTTCTGGCAGCTTTTTTTGCTCTTTCTCAATAAACCACTTCATTTCGTCAGGAAGCATGCAATCGCTATCACGATGGATTAAGACGTGCGTATTGTTTCCCTGCTTGATAAAGAATTCGGCGATTGCCGAGCACATGTGATGTTCTGAACACCATTGAACGGCTGAATGAAATAGCTGCCTTGCGGAAAACCGTTGGCTTGCAGAAGCCTATCCAGCTTCTGTGATTTTGAGTCCTCTGTAAGGACGACAACTCGATTGCTTTGCCCCGCGTGAAGCTCATAACTATCCAGAGCGCCTAAATCTAGCAGGATCGAAAGATCGTCGTTGTCGGCCACTTCCTGACGAACGCCGTGCCTCAGCCAGATCACCTTTGTGAGTTCAGATTTTGTGAGCGCATCGAAGATGTGGCGTGAATGCGTAGCCAAAATGACCTTTGTCTTGCCTTGCTCCGCAATCTTCAGCAAAGTCGCTGCTAGAAGCCTCTGGTTGGACGGGTGAAGGTGCGCATCCGGTTCATCGAGCAGTAACAGTGCAGGGTCATAGGCTGTGGCGTATGCCACGAGCTGCAATGCTTGAAGTGTGCCAGTTCCAACGAGCTCAAGCGGTGAAAGTTGGTCTCCCACCTTCACAAGTATTTCAATGTGCTGGTGCAGACGTTCGTCGTAGCTGGATTGTATTTTCAGGCCTTCGAAGAGCTCACCAATTATGGAATGAAACTGTTTCAGTCGCGGAGGATCGCTAAGCAGCCGTAGTAGAATATTGCGCAGGTACAAGTTCGCGTCACCTTGGGCGAGACCAGTCGCAACGATTGCGTCAGTGCGACGCTCCTCTCGGAGAGCTACACCTGCTAGTCCTGGGACGAATACTGAGAGGGGACGGCTTCTATCGGACGCGAGGCCGTAGAAATGATTGTTGTGCTGAAATGTGAGACTTAAGTTCGCGTTCTTGCCTCGACGCATCATAAAGCGAAATTGCTTAGGATCGTCGGGCGCAGCGTCGGTTGCGTAGTTGAACGTGAATACGGGGCCCTTAGCGGTATTCATGTCCGCGGCATGATGCAGCTTCATCGGGTCGCTGGCGGGCTTGAAGATTAGCTGTTCGAAGCCTAGCGTGTTTATAGGCTTATTCGGAGAAAGACTTGCCGATCGTGCCGATTGCAACGTTGTCACGGCAAAGTGGATCCCCTGCAAAACAGATGATTTGCCGGAGTTGTTTCCTCCAATCAGAATTGTGACATCAGCCAAGCTTAGTTCAACTTGCTTGACCCGCTTGAACGCTTCGATAGTCACTGACGAAATTTGCATGGTCTACTATGAGCTGAAACGGATGCTGCCTTAGATGGCAGAGATCGGTTGGACTGTGAGCGCAGTAGCATTGGAGTGTTGATTCATGGTTCGTTCCTCAAGCGCTTCCGGCGGTCGAAGCGACCGCCGGAGTGTGTTATGGGGCTGACGCGATACGCTGCAGTAAGCTAACTCTCACGAGCACCCCGTCGTGCTTCCGCAAGTATCGCACTTCATACAGGTGCCATTCCGCACCAGCGTGAAGTTGCCGCACTCGCCGCACATCTCGCCTTCGTAGCCCTTGGCCTTGGCTTCCGCGCGGCGCTCGGCCTTGCTGGGGAGTGCGACTTGCGCGCTGCCGGACTTGCTCCACTGGAGGGCTTCGAGCTTCTCCGTGGGAGACAAATCGTGGCTGGCTTCCTGCTTCAGCGCGACCGCGCCTTCCAGGGCATCGCGGGCGGTGGCGCCGTGGGAGGCGAGCGAGGTGACCTTGCTGCCGCCGGCGGGCGCGCTGTCATTGCCGGATGCAACTGCGGCGGAGCCGCTGCGCATCACGAACAAATTGTCGGTGCGCGAGCGGGTGAGGCCGCGCGAGACCAGCCTGGTCGCCTGGTGGTTCGCCTCCTCCGGCTCCTTGCCTTCCTCGACGCCCTTGCCCAGCGCGTCGAAGTTCGACTCGGTCGGATCGACATGGGCGAGGTCGAAGCGCGACATGTAGCTTACCGCCAGTTCGCGGAAGACATAGTCGAGGATCGAGGTCGCGTACTTGATGCTGTCGTTGCCCTGCACGGGGCCCGCGGGCTCGAAGCGGGTGAAGGTGAAGGCGTCGACATATTCTTCGAGCGGCACGCCGTATTGCAGGCCCAGCGACACCGCGATGGCGAAGTTGTTGATGAAGGAGCGCAGTGCCGCGCCTTCCTTGTGCATGTCGATGAAGATCTCGCCGATCCGGCCGTCGTCATATTCGCCGGTACGGAGATAGACCTTGTGGCCGCCGACGACCGCCTTCTGGGTGTAGCCCTTGCGGCGATCCGGCATCTTCTCGCGCTCGCGCATCACGATGATGCGCTCGACCAGCTTCTCGACGATCTTTTCCGAGACCTGGGCGGTCCGCGCGGCCATCGGCTTGTCGTAGAGATTCTCGACCGCATCGTCTTCGTCCTCATCGTCGCTGATGAGCTGCGAGTTGAGCGGCTGGGAGAGCTTCGAGCCGTCGCGATAGAGCGCGTTGGCCTTCAGCGCCAGTTTCCACGACAGCATGTAGGCGGACTTGCAATCCTCCACCGTGGCGTCGTTCGGCATGTTGATGGTTTTCGAGATCGCACCCGAGATGAAGGGCTGCGCCGCCGCCATCATGCGGATGTGGCTCTCGACCGACAGATAGCGCTTGCCGACCTTGCCGCAGGGATTGGCGCAGTCGAACACGGCGTAATGCTCGGCTTTGAGGTGCGGAGCACCTTCCACCGTCATCGCGCCGCAGATGTGGACGTTGGCCGCCTCGATCTCGCGCTTGGTGAAGCCCACGGCCTGGAGCAGGTCGAAGCCGGGTGCTGCGATTGCCTCGGCACCGATGCCGAGCTGGTCGCGGATGAAGTCTTCGCCAAAGGTCCACTTGTTGAAGGCGAACTTGATGTCAAAGGCGGTCGGCAGGGCCTTTTCGACCTTGGCGATGGCCTCATCCGTAAAACCCTTGGACTTCAGCGTCGAGACGTTGATGCCCGGCGCGTTGGAGAGCGAGCCGTGGCCGACGGCGTAGGCCTCGATCTCGGCGATATCAGCTTCGCGATAGCCGAGCGTGCGCAGCGCCGCGGGGACCGCGCGGTTGATGATCTTGAAGTAGCCGCCGCCGGCGAGCTTCTTGAACTTGACCAGCGCGAAGTCGGGCTCGATGCCGGTGGTGTCGCAATCCATGACCAGGCCGATCGTGCCGGTCGGCGCGACTACCGTGGTCTGGGCGTTGCGATAGCCGTGCTTCTCGCCGAGCTCGAGCGCCCCATCCCAGGCCGCCTGCGCATGCGTGACCAGGTCGGCCTGCGGGCAGGAGACCAGGTCCATCGGCACCGGGTTGACGCTGAGCGCCTCGTAGCCGGAGGTCTCGCCATGCGCGGCGCGGCGGTGGTTGCGGATCACGCGCAGCATGTGCGCGGCGTTCTTCTTGTAGCCGGGAAAGGTGCCGAGCTCGGCCGCCATTTCGGCCGAGGTCTTGTAGGTGATGCCGGTCATCACGGCGGTCAGCGCGCCGCAGAGCGCGCGGCCTTCCTTGCTGTCATAGGAGAGACCCATGGTCATCAGCAGGCCGCCGATATTGGCGAAGCCGAGACCGAGCGTGCGGAACTCATAGGAGAGCTCGGCGATCGCCTTCGACGGGAACTGCGCCATCATCACGGAGATTTCGAGCACGACGGTCCAGAGCCGGCAGAGGTGCTCGTAACCCTCGACGTCGAACCGCTTCGTGGTGGCGTCGTAGAACGTCAGCAGGTTGGCGGACGCCAGGTTGCACGCGGTGTCGTCCAGGAACATGTATTCCGAGCACGGATTGGAGGCGCGGATGTCGCCGGACGCCTTGCAGGTGTGCCAGTCGTTCATGGTGGTGTTGAAGTGCAGGCCCGGGTCGGCCGACGCCCAGGCGGCGTAGCCGATTTTTTCCCAGAGGTCGCGCGCCTTCAGCGTCTTCGTCACCTTCTTGGTGGTGCGGCCGATGAGATTCCAGTCGCCGTCGGTTTCGACCGCGCGCAGGAAATCGTCCTTGAGCGAGACCGAATTGTTGGAGTTCTGGCCGGACACCGTGAGATAGGCTTCCGAATCCCAGTCGGTGTCGTAGACGTCGAACTGGATGTCCTTGTAGCCCTGCTTGGCGAACTGGATGACGCGCTTGATGTAATTGTCAGGCACGAGCGAGCGGCGCGCGAGCTTGATCTCGCGGCGCAGGGCAGGGTTCTTCTCGGGGTCGAAGCAATCGTCGCCCGAACCTTCGCAGTTGACGCAGGCCTTGAGCACCAGCTTGAGGTGCTTCTGGTTGATCTTGGATCCCGTGACGAGAGCTGCGACCTTCTGCTCCTCCTTCACCTTCCAGTCGATATAGGTCTCGATGTCAGGATGGTCGGCATCGACCACGACCATCTTGGCCGCGCGGCGCGTGGTGCCGCCGGACTTGATCGCGCCCGCCGCGCGGTCGCCGATCTTGAGGAAGCTCATCAGGCCGGACGAGCGGCCGCCGCCGGAGAGGCGTTCGCCTTCGCCGCGCAGGCGCGAGAAGTTGGAGCCGGTGCCGGAGCCGTACTTGAACAGGCGCGCCTCGCGGACCCAGAGGTCCATGATGCCGCCCTCGTTGACGAGATCGTCACCGACGCCCTGGATGAAGCAGGCGTGCGGCTGCGGATGCTCGTAGGAGGATTTCGACCGGGTCAGCTTGCCGGTGAAGGGGTCGACGTAATAATGGCCCTGGCCGGGGCCGTCGATGCCATAGGCCCAATGAAGCCCGGTGTTGAACCATTGCGGCGAGTTCGGCGCGACCATCTGCATGGTCAGCATGTAGCGGAGCTCGTCGTAGAAGGTCTGGGCGTCGGCGTCGGAGGAGAAGTAGTTGCCCTTCCAGCCCCAATAGGTCCAGCAGCCGGCGAGACGGTCGAACACCTGCTTGGCCGAGAGCTCGCTGACGAAGCGCTCTTTCTCGGGCAGGAGGGCGAGCGCCTCGGTGTCGGGCACGGAGCGCCACAGGAACGAGGGCACGGACTCTTCCTCGACCTTCTTCAGGCGCGCGGCAACGCCGGCCTTGCGAAAATACTTCTGGGCGAGGACGTCGGAGGCGACCTGCGACCACTCGGTCGGGACCTCGACGCCGTCCAATTTAAACACGACCGAGCCGTCGGGATTCCTGATCTCCGACGTGGTCTGCCGGAATTCGATTCCCGCGTAAGGTGACTGTCCTACCGTGGTGTGGCGCCGCTCAATCCGCATGGTCTTGCCCCGTCCTATTTTTAGCCGGACCGCCTCCGCAAGGCGACCGGATCGATATTTCATTTCGCGAATCCCCGAAGGCGTTTCCGCCCCAAGGCTTCGCAGTTCAGCCGGTGGACCCGGCCCTTTTTCTCCCGGCGGCGGTGAGGTGCGTGCACCTCTCACCGGCCGGCATGTCCGGATCCATCCGCCCCCAAGGGGATGAGCCCGACATGCGTTCAACGCCCCACAACGCCACTTCAACCAATTGCCATGCGAGCCTGTTGCCGGCCCGTTCTGGCGCCCTGGGAGACCGCTATCGCGGGCAGACAAGCCCTCATCCCGCTGCCTTTGGCTGGCTTGGCGGAGTGCTGTTTTGCAGACCCTTCGGGGAGTGCCGGCGGGACGCAAACACACTCGCGCCGAACGGATCGAAAACTAGGACTCTCCATTGCGCCCGTCAAGAACTAGTGCGGGTTCCTGAATCAAATACTAAATATGGTGGATTGTCGGGGATAACAGGGGCAAGCCCACACCTGTTCTTGAGCCAAGTATCGGTGAGTCCTCAGGGATTCCCAACCGAAAAAATTTGCATCCCGCGACGCTGCGGAGGCTTCACCCCGCTGTTCACAGGGCAGGTATATTTTTGAGGACCGGGCTTGCCTCAACGGGACTCACGTGGGGTTACGGACGGTGAGGGCAGGCATGCCCGCCGGGGTGGTGGTGGAGCGCGCGAATCCGCGCCAAGCTGACCTCGATTTTGCCGGACACCCACATGCTTGATTCGACGCGACCGGGCTTGCGACCACGCATCGCCCCGGCCGGCCTGATGTTCCTCGCCATCACCTCGGTGGGCTGGGGCTTCAACTGGCCGGTGACGAAATTCCTGCTTTCCGAGCTGCCGCCGCTGACGCTGCGCGGGGTGACGGGCGTGGTGGGCGCAGTGCTGCTCGCCGCCCTCGCGCTGATCCGCCGGCAGAGCCTGAGGGTCGAGCCTGCGATCTGGCCGCGCCTGGTGACCGCCGCAATCCTCAACGTCACCGGCTGGATGGTGCTGATGGGCCTGGCGCTGCTCTGGCTGCCAGCCAGCGAGGCCGCGCTGATCGCCTACACCATGCCGGTCTGGGCCTCGCTGATCGCCTGGCCGGTGCTGGGCGAGCGACCGACCTTGTTGCGCACCATCGGGCTGGTGATGGCCTTTGCCGGGCTTGCCTCGATCATGGGCGGCAACGGCATTGCCGCCAGCGCGGAAAAGCTGCCGGGCATCATCATGGCGCTGTGCGGCGCGATCGGCTTCGCCGTCGGCACGGTGTTTTCCAAAAGATACCCCATCCATCTGCCGCCGATCACGGCCGCGGCCTGGCAGATCGGGATCGGCTGCCTGCCGATCTCGATTATCGGCCTCGTCATCGAGACCACGCATCTGGAGCAGGTGACGCCGGTCGGCTGGTGGCTGCTGGTCTATTCGACCGTGGTGCAGTTCTGCATCGCCTATGTCAGCTGGTTCGCAGCCCTCGCGCGCCTGCCGGCCTCGGTCGCCGCGATCGGGACGATGGCGGTGCCTGTGATCGGCGTGGTGGCGTCGGCGCTGGCGCTGGGGGAGCCGCTGGGCCCGGGCCAGATCGCGGCACTGATCTTCACGCTGGCAGCCGTGGTGCTGGCGACGCGCTAGCTAGCTTGCAGTCATCCCTCCGCCGTTCAGCGCCTTCCGGATCATCTCGGCGAGCTGGTTGCGGCGGTAGGGCTTTGTCAGCAGTATCACGCCGTCGTCGAGCTTGCCGTGGTGGACGATGGCGTTGTCGGTATAGCCGGAGGTGTACAGCACCTTCAGGCCGGGGCGCCGTTTTGCCACTTCCTCGGCGAGCACGCGCCCGCTCATGCCGCCGGGGATGACGACGTCGGTGAACAAGAGATCGAACGGCTGGCCGGTCTCGATCAACTCCAGCGCCGTCTTGCTGTCGGACGCCGCCACGGTCTTGTAGCCGAGGCTCTGAAGCTGCGCGGTGACGAAGTTGCGCACCAGCGGATCGTCCTCGACCACGAAAATGGTCTCGGCGCCGCCTTCGGCTTGCGGCGTCGCGGCGGCGACCACATCCGTCATGCCTTCGCCCGGCGGCAGATAGAGCTTGATCGTGGTGCCGTGGCCTTCCTCGCTGTAGATCTTGATGTGGCCGCCGGACTGCTTGACGAAGCCGTAGACCATGGAGAGGCCGAGGCCGCTTCCCTTGCCGACCTCCTTGGTGGTGAAGAACGGCTCGAACGCCTGCTGCTGGACCTCGGCCGGCATGCCGGTGCCGGTGTCGCTGACGGCGAGCATCACGTAAGGACCGGGGCGCACATCCGGATTATTCTGGGCATAGGCCTCGTCGAGCACGACCCGGTGGGCCTCGAACAGCAGCTTGCCGCCCTTCGGCATGGCATCGCGGGCGTTGATCGCCATGTTGAGCACGGCATTGGTGAGCCGGGACGGATCGATGTGCGAGGTCATCGGCCCCTGCTCCAGCACGGTCTCGATCTGGATCTGCTCGCCGAGGGTGGGGCGCAGGAGTTTTGCGATATCCGCGACCGCAGCGTTGATCTCGACGTTGCGCGGCTGGAGCGGCTGCCTGCGCGCAAAGGCGAGCAGATGCTGGATCAGCTCGGCGCAGCGCTCGGCGGCCTCGTCGATCAGCCGCGCCGTGCGCTGGAGCTCGGGCTGGGCCTTCAGGCTTGCCACCAGCGTCTCGGTGTTGCCGGAGATGACGGTCAGCATGTTGTTGAAGTCGTGCGCGACGCCGCCGGTCAGCTTGCCGATGGCATCCAGCTTCTGCGACTGATACAGCTGCCGCTCGGTCTCGCGCGACATGGTCGCGTCGTGATAGACCAGCACCGCGCCGGAAATCTTGCCTTGACCGTCCAGCATCGGCCGGCCGCTGATCATGAGATGGCGGGGAGAATTGCTGCTGTGCGGGCGGACGATCATCTCCATGTCTTCGAACTGCTCGCCGCGCAGCACGCGCGCCGATGGCAGCTCGTCGGGCTTGAGCGGGGTGATGCCGTCGCCCTGAAATACGTCGGACAGCGTGCGCAGATTGCGCAGGTTCATGCCGGTCCGGTGCAGCAGTATGCGCTCCGCGGCCGGATTGGACAGAAGGACATTGCCTTCGGCATCGATGACCAGCACCGCCTCTGCCATACTGCGAAAGGTGCTCTGAAGCACGTTGACCGACAGGCGCAGCTCGTCATGCGCGGTGACCAGATGCTCGGTGCGCTCGGCCACCGCGGCCTCGAGTTGCTGATTGGCGGCCGTGGTCTCCAAGAGCGTGCTCTTGAGCGCGCCCTGGGTGCGCTGGCTCTCGCGCATCACCATCACGACCAGCAGCATGATCACGAGCGCGCCGGCGATATCGATGCCGAGCAGCACGATGCCGGTGCGGCGCGAATCCTGCGAGCGCGCGGCGAGCAATTGCTCTTCGCCCGCGCTCAGACGATCGAGGTTGCCCATCACCGTGTCCATCAGGCCGCGGCCCTCGCCCTTGCCCTGGAGCGTGGCAATGCCGGATTGGTCGTTGCCGGCGCGCAGGCGCATGGCCTCGGCGGCGATCTCCATCCGGCGCAGCGCCAGCGGCTCGGTGCCCTCCAGCAGCATGACCTGATCGGGATTGTCGCGCACGCCGCGCTTGAGATCGGCAAGTGCCGGCGCGATCTGGGCGTGTGCCGCCTGGAACTCCTCGCTGAAGCTCGGGCTGCCGTAGATTTCGTAGCCGCGTGCGGCACTCTCGGCGCGGCGCATCAGCAGGCGCAGATCGGAGATCTTCTTCAGCACCTCGATGGTGTGATTGACCCAGGCCGCATCGGACCGTGACTTGACGTCGAGGCCGATCGAGGCTGCGGTGATGATCAGGAGGATGGCAAGTCCAGTACCGAGAATGATGCGCTGCGTTGGGATCAAGGGACTTCTTTCTTGTCCTTCGGCTGTGCACTTTCGCCCCCGAGGCATTCCCGGATGGTGGTCAGCAGCGCGTCCGGCGTGAACGGCTTGCGCAGGCAGCGTGTTGCGCCGAGCTCCAGCGCCATGCGGAGGAAATCGGGAGAGGGCGAGGCGGATGACGCGAAGGCGTAGCCGGACATCGCGATCAGCGGTACCGCCGGCGCGCGCTCGTGAAAGATGCGGACGGACTCGAAGCCGCGCATGTGCGGCATGAAGATGTCAACCAGCATCACGTCGAAATTCTGTGTTTCGAGCGCAGCCAAACCCGTTTCTCCGCCGTCGGTCAGCGTGACGTCGAAGCCCTGACGTTGGAGGAGGACCTCGATGGTCGCGCCGACCATCGGATCGTCATCGACCACGAGAATACGCGGCATGACACTTTCCAGTAATCGAAATCCCCATAGCCAAATTGATACAGGTGAATCGCGCGTCGGGTCAATTTTGGATTGGGTCAGGGTAGGTATGCACGGTGCGGTGATTAAAGATCCACGGGCTTCATCGTGGCGGACAACGACCGCGATGCGCGCGAAACAGTTGAGGTGCTCGACATGCGCGAAAAAGGCGCCGCATCGCTGCGGCGCCTCTCTTCAAGCGGTGTCGGTGTGCTTACGGGCAGGGATGACGCTGGCCATCATAGCCGAGATAGGTGCCGGACGCCGGATCGTAGGATTTGTAGCGCTGTGCGCAATAGGCTGCGGAGTCGCCGCCGCTGTCGGGGACCACCGCCACTGACGGCTCGTCATAATAGCTGTCGTCGCCATAGTAGTAGGGATCGTTGTAATAGCCGCCGCCGTAATAAGCGTACGAGCCGAGGCCGCCGATCGCAGCACCCGCCGCGACACCGGGCCAGAAGCCGCCGCCGCGATGGCGCCAGCCGCCGCCATGCCAATGGCCGCCGCCGCCATTCCAGTTGTGGCCCCCGGCTGCTGCGAAGCCGCGGCCGCCGCCGGTGAAAGCAGCGCCGCCACCCGGACGCACAGTTGTACCCGCCGCGAAGTTACCGCCGCCGCCGCCGATCCGCGCGCCGCCAAAGCTGCCGCCGCCCATTCGCGCGCCGCCGCCGCCGCCGCCAAAGTGTGCGCCACCACCGCCGCCGCCAAAGTGTGCGCCACCACCGCCGCCACCAAAGTGTGCGCCGCCGCCGCCGCCACCGATATGTGCGCCGCCTCCGACCACCGCGGCCCGGCTTTGTGCAAAGCTCGGCGTCGCCAACGGGATAACCAATGCCACTGCCGCAGCGGCGCTCAAGACTTTCAGACTTTTCATGATCAAAACTCCTTTTCCCGGAAGCAAACCCAATGAAGGGGCTGTAGTTCCTGGGATCACGGCGGTTTGCGTGCGCGGCAAGGCTCTCATGGGAACGCTGTATCCGGCATGAACGGATCGCGTCCGATTTGCGGCAGCGTCTGTGCCGGGGGCCGCATCCCTAAGCGGGGGGGGCACCGCCGCATCCGCCGAACTGGACATTTCGCCGTCCGGATGGCATCAGGACCCGACGAAGCAGGGCCCTTGCCGCATGAAACAATTCTTCCTCAAGTTCTTCACCTGGTGGAATGGCCAGACTTTTGGCACCCAACTCTGGACCAGGCGGTACGGGGAGTTGGTCGGCCAGGACGAGCAGGGCAACCTCTATTATCGCACCCGCGGCGGGGTGATCGACCCGACGCTCGGCTTCGAGCGGCGCTGGGTGATCTACAACGGTTATGCCGAAGCAAGCCGGATCCCGCCGTCCTGGCACGGCTGGATGCATCACACCGTCGACGTGCCGCCGACGCAGGACAACTATCAGCCGCGCGAGTGGGAAAAGCCGCACCAGCCGAATCTCACCGGCACGGCCAACGCCTACCGCCCCTCGGGTTCGACGCTCGCCAGCGGCAAGCGGCCGAAGGCGACCGGCGACTATCAGCCCTGGACGCCTGGCTAGGCTTCCGATTCCCGTCCGATTCCTTCGTGGGAGTGGATGCACCCGCATCCGCCTCACCCTGCTGTGGGCAACGCGAACAGCGGGGATGATTCCTGCGCGCTCGTTGCAGCCATGCGAGCGACGCGGCTCAATGGCGCATCTTACGGAGATGGGAGACCATCGCGTTCGGTTCGGGCAACAGTTCGCGACTGTCCCGAGATGCAGCGGCCGCCGACCAGGACTCGATCGGGAGATAGGCCCCCGGTCTGGAAGCTCCGAAATCGCCCGATGAAATGTGCAGCCGCCGTAAGGCAGGAAAGGCCGCTTGGGAAACCGAGCGGCCTTTTTCTGGTGTGACGAGTTGCGTGTCCCGGACGCGCTGCAGCGTGTAACGCTGCAGCGCTGAGCCTGGACCCATGTAGCAGCGACAAGTGTGGTTTCCTGGGGCCCGGCTCTGCGGAGCGTCACTGCATGCCGCACCGCGTCCGGGACACGAGAGGGGCTACATCACCCGTTCGGCGGCGCGCTTCACCGCTTCCAGGCGGCGGGCCTGGTTTGGGGCGCCGCGCTCTTTCAGCAAGGCCAGCACTTCGGCGGGCGCGGTATCGGGCGAGCCTGCATTGAACGGCGGAGCGGGATTGTATTCGAGCTGAAGCTGGATCGCTTCCGCCGTGGTGCGATCGACCAGGATCGACACCAGGGTCAGCGCGAAATCGATTCCCGCGGTGACGCCGCCGCCGGTGATGCGGTTGCGGTCGATGCAGACGCGCGTCCTGGTCGGCGTTGCGCCGAACTGGCCTAGCATCTCCATCGCGCTCCAATGGGTGGCGGCGCGGTAGCCCTTCAAGAGGCCGGCAGCGCCCAGCGCCAGAGATCCCGTGCAGACCGAGGTGACGTATTTGGCGCCTTCGGCCTGCCGGCGCAGGAAATCCAGCACCTCCTCGTCATTGAGCAGATCGTTGGTGCCGCCGCCGCCGGGCACGCAGATCACGTCGAGCTGCGGGCAATCGGCGAAAGTCGTGGTTGGCGTCAGCGTCAGCACGGAATCGCTCGGCACCGGCTCGATCCGCTTCCAGATCAAATGCAGTTTTACGCCTGGGACCGACGAGAACACCTGCAAGGGGCCGGTGAAGTCGAGCTGAGTGACGCGCGGGAACACCAGAAGTCCGATCTGGAGCGGTGTCGACATGAGAGCCTCCAACTATGTGCTTGACGTCGGCAAATTGGCATGATGCCGTCCTGTCCAAAATGGCATTTTTCCCTCACTTTCGGACATCACCGATGATCGGCATCCTGATCTTCCCGGATTTCCAGTTGCTCGATGCGGCCGGCCCGATCTCGGTGTTCGAGATCGCGGCACGTGCCACCGGCAAAGCACCCGCGATCCGGGTGCTCGCGTTGAACCCAGGGCCTGTGCGCAGCTCGTCCGGAGTTGAAATGATGGCGCGCGATTTCAAGTCGGCGAATGCGATCACGACCCTGGTCGTGGCGGGCGGCGCAGGCGTCACGGATGCGGCGCGGTGCGAGGTCACGCGCGGCTTCGTGCAGCGGCTGGCACGGCGCGGCGTGCGGGTCGCCAGCGTCTGCTCGGGCGCCTATGTGCTGGCCGAGGCGGGCCTGCTCGACGGCCGCCGCGCCACCACGCATTGGGGCCGCACGCGAGATTTCGTCGCGCGCTATCCCAAGGTGAAGTTCGAGCCGGACCAGATTTTCACCCGTGACGACAATGTGTGGACGTCCGCCGGCATCACCGCAGGTATCGATCTCGCGCTCGCGATGGTGACCGAAGACCATGGCGAGGAGATCGCGCAGGCAACCGCGCGGCAGCTCGTGCTGTATCATCGCCGCAGCGGCGGCCAGTCGCAATTCTCCTCTCTGCTGGAGTTGAAGACGCCGAACGGCAGGTTCGGTGCATTGCTGTCCTGGGCGCGCGAGAACCTCGACGCGCGTTTGACGGTCGAAGATCTCGCCGACCGCGCCGGCATGAGCGCGCGGCATTTTGCCCGCGCCTTTGCCGCCGAGACCGGCACGACACCCTCCAAGGCGATCGAGCGCTTGCGGATCGAGGTGGCGCGCGAACGCGTGCAGTCCTCGCGCGAGGCGATCGAGCTCGTCGCAGAGGCGACCGGCTTCCGCGACCCCGAGCGCATGCGGCGCGCCTTCATCCGCGCCTTCGGCCAACCGCCGCAGGCGCTGCGGCGTGCGGCAAGGGCCAGCTAGGTTTCGCCGGAAGCTGTAGTTCGTGGCGGGCGGCTGCGCCCCATCCCGGCAGTACCTTGTGTGCATTTTTGCACAGATCCGGGAACCAAAGCTCCCGCTTCGGCTTGATGTGCGCCACCCGAAGTGGATGGAGGTAAGCGGTGAATACTGAGTTGCTCGTCATCATGGTTGTGGAAGACGATCCGCTTATCCAGACAATCGTAGAAGAGGCATTAGCCGAGGGTGGCTTCCACCCGGAGGTTGCTTCATCCGGGGAGGAAGCGCTCACACTTCTCCAAAACGAAGAAAGCAAATATCTGGCCCTGATCACCGACGTGAACCTCAGCGGTGCTCTCACCGGCTGGGACGTTGCCAGGCGCGCAAGAGAACTCAATCCCCACATTCCCGTGGTCTACATGACCGGTGCCGCCGCCGATGATTGGCCGTCCCTTGGCGTTCCTCACAGTATGCTCCTGCAAAAACCCTTCGCCCCGGCACAGGTCGTGACCGCGACCTCACAACTCCTCAACCAAGTTCCGCCAACACACGAGTAAGGTCGCAGTGACACGTCAGTAGCGCGCCGCGCTCGGCTTCACGGGCGCCGGCAGTTTCGATATTCTCTGGCAACGCCGTGCGGCCGTGCATCAGCTGATACGTTTCATCTCATCGCCAGGTCGTGGTCTCTTTTTTGCAGTTGCAAGAGTCGCCCGCGCTGTCAGCCGCCGCGCGATCGGCGTCAGCATGTATGGCGCCAGGTGAATTGGAAACTGCGTCATCGCGAAATAGAGCCATGTGGTGGGCGGCAGCGCGCCGGCGGTCGCGGCCAGCATCAGGCCCAGATTGCGCTGTGATACCATCAGCCCGAGCGCCAGCGCGCGCTCATAGCCGATGCGGCGGAACAGCAGCGTGGTGATCGCGAGCAGCGTGAAATAGATCGTGAAGGACAGCAGCGCCAAGCCGATAGTGAACACCGGCTGGGCCACGAGGTCGCTCGCAACGTCGCCCATGATCGCGGCCGCGAAAATCAGCAGGATGACGATGTTGAAGCCGTCGATCGGCCGCCTGTGCCGCTGGATCGCGGCCGCGCCGAAGACCCAGCGGATCACGGTCGCTGCAAGCAGCGATGCCGCGAGGATGCCGAGCAGTTTCAGGCCGAGCGTGGCCGGCGTGACGCTGAGCATGTCGCCGAGGAACAGGCTCGCGAACAGCGACGCGGTGAACGGCACCAGCGCGGTCGCGGTCACCAGCGTGACCAGAACGAGCGTGGCATCGAGGCCCATCAGTGCGGCCAGCGCCGGCGAGGCCATCATCGGCGAAGCCATGCTCTGGAGCATCAAGGCCAGCGCAAGGCCGGGCGAGCGCGCGGTGAGACCGGTGACATGGACGATCAGTCCGACGATCACAGGCACGCCGATCACGGTCCAGGCGGTCGCGGTCGCGACCAGCGCCGGCCGGCGCAAATGGCCGGAGAGCGCGGCGAGATCGACCCGCATGAAGGAGATGCAGAGCAGGACGAAAATCGCCTCGGTGACGTAAGGGCGCAGCAACGCCCCGAGCGGCGGCACCGCGAGCGCGATGAAGACGACGGCAGCCACAGCGCGGGTGCCCTGGCCGCCGAGCCATGTCAGCCCGCGCAGCGGGAGGGCGAAGAGGTTTTGAAAGACGGATGGCATGCGGGAGGCGGCGTCAGCCCAATCCCTTCAGCCACGCGCCGATCTCGCTCACGGCGACATTGGCCTCGCGCAGCAATTTGCCCATCGTGAAGAAGCCGTGGAATTGGCCGGGATAGTGCTTGGTGGCGACGGGCACGCCGGCTTGCCTGAGTCGCTCGGCATATTCGTCGCCTTCGTCGCGCAGCGGATCGGCGCCGGCAGTCAGCACATAGGTCGGCGGCAGGCCGCCAAGGTTTTGCGCGCGCGCCGGCGAGGCGCGCCAATCGTCGACGTCGGCGGCGCCGTTGAGATAATGGTCGCGGAACCAGCGGATTACCGAATGCGTCAGCAGCACACTGGTCTCGGGCTCGCTGTGCGAGCCGTGCGTCATGGCGAAATCGACGGCGGGGTAAATCAACACCTGGCCCGCGATCGCGGGGCCGTTGCCGTCTCTCGCAGCAAGCGCGACGACTGCGGCGAGATTGCCGCCGGCGCTGTCGCCGCCGATCGACAGGCGCGCGGCGTCGACGCCGAGCTCGCGGGCGTTGGCGGCGATCCATTTGGTCGCGGCGATCGCGTCATCGGCTGCGGCGGGAAATTTGTGTTCGGGCGCGAGGCGGTAGTCGACCGAGATCACGATCAGCGCGGCTTCGACCGCGAGCTGGCGGCAGACGACGTCGTGGGAGTCGAGATCGCCGATCACCCAGCCGCCGCCATGGAAGAACACCAGCGCCGGGGAGAGGCCGTCATGCCGGCGGGGGTCTTTCGGAACGTAGATGCGGGCCGGGATCGTTCCGTGCGGTGCCGGGATCGCCAGCGGCGTGACGCGCGCAAGTTCCGGTGGCTCGGGATTGGTCGCAAAGCGCGCCTGCGTGTAATAGGCGCGCGCTTCCGGAGCGGTCAGGGTCTCGTAGGCGGGGCGGCCGGCCGCCTGAAAGGCCGTGTAGACGGCGGCGGCGTCGGGATCGAGCACAACAGGCATGGGGAAGCGACCTTACGGGTTTCCAGAGATCGTTGGATGTCGTTTTCGGAGGCGGCGCCGCCTCTTCGGGGACGCCGCCGCCCTGGCTCGGGCGAGGGGCGTTCGGACTATCCCATCCGGGGGCCGATCTGGCCAGACCGCGCCGGGAAGGGGAGGGATGCCGCCCTTCCCCCGCCGTATTCGCCGTGTTAACCGGATGGCCTGCGAGCGGCGGTATCCCCTGTAGAATGTCCAGCAAGCCCGATTCGCTGTTGAAGCCGCGCGAGATGTTTCGAACCTTTACCCTGACAGGTCTTGCGGCGCTTTTGGCCGCCACCGCACTGACGGCTGCGACGCCGGCTCAGGCGCAAATCGGCACGATCTTTTCCGATCCGCCGCCGCTGCGGCCACCCGGCAACATTCCGCGTGGCCAGCCTCAGCCGCAGCAGCAGATCCCCGATGACGACGAAGAGGTGCCGGAGCTGCCGCCGCAGGGCCGTGTGCTGCCGTCGCGCCCGATGCCCCCGCCGCCGGGCCGGCAGGGTAATGTGATGCCGGGGCCGGTCGAGACCCAACCTCTGGCGCCGCCCCCTGGCTCGGCCGCCGCTCCGCCAAACCAGCCGCCGTCCGTTGCGGTCGCTCCGCCCAATCCGCAAGGCGCCCCGCAGCCGGGCGCACCCGGTCAGCGCCAGCCGCAGCAGAAGGGCGGACCGGGTGGTACTGTGCCGCAGACGCCGGCGACCCTGCAGCCGGGCGACGAGGTCGTCACCGAACCGCCGGCCCAGAAGATCGTGAACAAGAAAGCGACTTTCTCCGGCCTCGACAAAATCACCGGCCGCATCATCAATTTCGACGAGGATATCGGCGAGACCGTGCAGTTCGGCGCGCTGCGCGTCAAAACCGACGCCTGCTACACGCGGCCGGCGACGGAGGCCGCCAACACCGACGCCTTCGTCGAGGTCGACGAGATCACCTTGCAGGGCGAGGTGAAGCGCATCTTCTCGGGCTGGATGTATGCGGCAAGTCCCGGCCTGCACGGCGTCGAGCACCCGATCTACGACATCTGGCTCACCGACTGCAAAGAGCCGCAGCAGACCATCGCGACCGCGGCGCCGGATCCCGCCACCAAGCCGGCTGCGCCGCCGCCGCCCGCGCAGAAAAAGTCCGCGCCCAAGCAGGTGCAGCAGCGTCCGCCGCAGCCGTTGCCGCCGATCCAGCAGCAGCAACCGGCACCGCCGCCACCTCCGCCACCCGAGCAGCGGCCGGGTCTGTTCGGTATCCCGGGGTTTGGCCGCTAGGCCAAATCCCCCGGATTCGGCCGGTGATATCCCTGATTATTGCCGTGAGGCGATGATCTCGAGCGCGCGTGCGCCCGGGATCGCTTCACCGGCGGAGAGCTTCAGGAAATCGCCGGGCTCGCCCGCGAGCGCTTTGTCGAGCAGCGCGGTGTAGCGCCGCCGCGAAATCTCGGCCGCGCCAAAACTTTTCAAATGCTCGGTGACGTATTGGGTGTCGAGCAGTTCGAAGCCGCCATGGATCAGCCGCGCGACCAGATGCACCAGCGCGACCTTCGAGGCATCGCGCACGGTGTGGAACATGCTCTCACCGAAAAAGGCCCGCCCCAGGCTGACGCCGTAAAGCCCGCCGACAAGGTCCTCGCCATGCCAGGCCTCGACGCTGTGGCAGTGGCCAAGCTCGTACAGGCCGCCATAGAGGTCGCGGATGCGCTTGTTGATCCAGGTGTCCTCGCGCCCGGCCTGCGGCGCGGCGCAGCCGGCAATCGTGGCCTTGAACGCGGTGTTGACGGTCACATGGAACGAATCCGAACGCACGGTGCGCGCAAGCCGCGAGGCCACGCGAAATCCCTCGAGCGGGATGACGCCCCGCAACTCCGGCTCGACCCAGAACAGGGTCGGATCGTCGGCGCTTTCGGCCATCGGAAAGATGCCGCAGGCATAGGCGCGCAGCAGTACGGCTGGCGTGATTTCAGACGGGGCAGAGTCGCGCGAAGTCATGGCTCGCGACAATAGCAGGATCGCAATGCGGTTGCGATGGGCGGTGCGGGTCAGCTCGCTGCGGCAGTATTGGGCTTGACGGGGCCCGCGGGCACACGGCGGAACCTCAACATGATGCGGGTTCCGGAATGGGTGGGGTCGCGCTCGACCGAAGCGTCGAGCTTGGTGGCCATGGCTGCGACGATGCGCTGGCCCATGCCGGTGGAGCGCGGATCGGCCTTGACGTTGTCGCCGACGCCGTCATCCCTGATCGCCAGCAGCAGATCGTCGCCCTGCGAGGTCAGCTCGACATGGATCGGGCCGGCGCCATCAGGATAGGCGTATTTCACCGCGTTCATCACCAGCTCGTTGACGATGATGCCGACGGCGACCGCACGGTCCGGATCGATCTCGACCGGTTCGGCCTTCAGCGTCAGGCGCGACATCCGGTCGCCTTCGGCCGAGCGGCGGAGATCCTCGAGCAGCGAGTCCAGATACTGGTTCAGCACCACGCTCTTCAGGTCTTGCGAGGTGTAGAGGCGGCGGTGCACCTGCGCGACCGCGGCGACGCGCCCCATCGCATTGGTCAACGCCGCCTTGACCTCGTCCTGCGCGGCGGAGCTTGCCTGGAGATGCAGCAGCGAGGCGATGATCTGGAGCGAGTTGCCGACGCGGTGGTTGACCTCGCGCAGCAGCAGTTCGCGTTCGGCGGCCAGCGCTGCGTAGCGGTCGCGCGAGGCATGGATCTCGGCTTCGGCCTCCTCGCGCGCCTTCTGCAATTCGGCCTGGCGCAGCGCGCCCTCGGCCGCGACGTGAAGCAGGGGGATGAAGTCGCCCTTGACGTCCTTGACGAGATAATCGGCCGCGCCCGCCTTCAGCGCCGTCACCGCGATGCTGGAATCCTGCGAGGCCGTGACGAACACCACGGGAGGTGCGCCTGGGATCGCCATGATCTGCTCCAGCGTCTCCAGCCCGTCGAGGCCGGGCATGTACTGGTCGAGCGCGACGACGTCGATGCCGCCGGTCGTCCCCGCGCGGCGGATGAGCTCTAGGCCTTCCTCACCGCTTGCGGCATGAAGGACCTGGTAGCCGCGCCGTGTCAGGCCGCGATCGACCAGGCGCGCCAGCGCGCCGTCGTCGTCGATGTAGAGCAGTGTTGGCGTGCGCTGGTTCATGAGGCGGCGGACGGGACCTGGATGACCGAGAAGAACAAGCCGAGCTGCCGGATGGCATTGGCGAAATTCTCGTAGTTCACGGGCTTGGTGATGTAAACATTGCAGCCGAGCTCGTAGCAGCGTTTGATTTCCTGGGAATCGTCGGTGGTGGTCAGCACCACCACGGGCGAGGCCTTCAGATATTTGTTCTCCTTGATCTGCTTCAGGATGTCGATCCCGGTCATGTCGGGGAGGTTGAGATCGAGCAGGATCAGGAGCGCATTGCCCTTCTGCACGAGCCCGCTGCCGTCGGCTCCGAACAGGTGCTTCACCGCGTCCGTACCGTTGGCGAAGGAGATGATCTCGTTGTTGACGCCGGAGCGGCGGATGTTCCGCTCGATCAGTCGCGCATGTCCCTCGTCGTCCTCGATCATGATGATGCTGACGGGTTGAGTCATTGATCCGCGTTCCGGTTGCTGGCGTTCCAGGAGATGGGCAGCGTGATGGTGAAGCTACTGCCCGTATTCAGTTCCGATGATACCGACATGGTGCCGCCAAGGCGACGCACAAGTGCACGCACATGCGCGAGACCGATGCCCTGACCGGGCTTGTCCTGGGTTCCCGCGCGGCGAAACAGGTCGAATATCCGCTGGTGATCCTTCGGATCAATCCCGCGGCCGTTATCGCTGATCTCAAAGATAGCGTAGCCGAGCTTGGTACGCCCGCGGATTCTGATCTCGCCGGGGACGCCGGGCTTGAGATATTTGATGGCGTTGTCGATCAGATTGGAGAAGATCTGCTCCAGCGCGAGGCGGTCGCTGACCAGATCCGGCAGGGACGCGATGTGGATCTCGGCCTGCGCTTCGGCGGCCTGATGCGCCAGCGTCGACACGATCGCTTCGATCAGCCCGCGCGTGTCGATCTTTTCCGGCTGGAACTCGCGCCGGCCCTCGGCGGGTGAGATTGAGGATCGCCGAGATCAGCCGGTCCATCTTGGCGATCGACGATTTGATAAAGCTCAGCGCTTCGGAGAAATCCGCTGAAAGCTGCTTGTCGGGGCCTTCGAGCGCGATCTCGCCACCAGTCAGCGGCGGCCCGTTGGCCGGAACATGGGTGAGGCCGCCGATACGGCGGAAAATGTCGCCGCCGAGTTCTTCGAGTTCGCTGGTGAAGCCCATGATGTTGACGAGTGGCGAGCGCAGATCGTGGCTGACGATATAGGCAAAGCGCTGGATCTCGTTGTTGGCTTCGCGCAGATCGGCCGTGCGTTCGTCGACGATGGTCTCCAGATTGACATTGGCATCGCGCAGGCGCGCCTCGGCGTCGTCACGGGCGCGGGCCGAGCGCCGCACCAGCCAGATCGAGATCAGGGCCAGCAGCACGACGAGGCCGGAGCCAATGCCGGTCATCGACGCGGCGAGGGACTGGCTGCGGTCCGAGTTGACCGTTCGGAGCCGGAACAGCCGTTCTTCTTCCAAAATCATTTCCGACGCGACGTTGGCGATCGCGGCCGTGGCGTCGGTGGAGGCGAGCTTGCGGACCAGCGCTGCGGCCTTCTCGGGCTCATTCTGGCGGACGAAATCCATCTCCTCCACGAACTGGCCGAGCCGGGTCTCGATCGCCGCGCTCAGCCTCTCGATGCTTTCGCGTTGCGCCGGATTGTCGCCCGTCAGGCGCGTGAGCTTGTCGAGCGCCGGGATGATTGCTGCCACGGCCTTGTCATGGTCGGCCTGGAAATCCGCCGCTTGCGTCAGAAGGTAGCCGCGGGCTGCGCTCTCGGCACGCCGGATTTCCAGCAGGAGCGTGTTGATCTGGTTCTCCGCCTCGATGGTGTGAACCACCCATTTGCTATCGTCTCTCGCCTTGTTGACGAGATAGACCGAGCCGGCGCTGATCACGGTCAGCACCACAAGGCCCGCCGAGAACAGCAGGATCTGCCAAAATGCGCGCCGTCGCTGCGCTTCAGCGATCACGACGGTCTCGCCTGATCAGGTTTAGCGAAATTCAAAACGCCCCCTCGGAACGGTCCCGCCGACCAGAACGCGATCGGGGGGAAAGGGTTCCATGGGAGGCGGATTATTGCCGGCCGGGTTCCGTCTTGCCGGCGAGGTACTGTTCCAGCCAGTGGATGTGGTAGTCGCCGTTGATGATGTCGTCTTCGCGGACCAGCGCGCGGAACAGCGGCAGGGTGGTCTCGATGCCCTCGACCACCATCTCGTCAAGCGCCCGGCGCAGTCGCATCAGGCACTCGCCGCGGGTCTTGCCGTGCACGATCAGCTTGCCGACGAGCGAGTCGTAATAAGGCGGGATCGTGTAGCCCTGATAGACCGCGGAATCGATGCGCACACCGAGCCCCCCGGGTGGGTGATATTGCGTGATGCGGCCGGGCGAAGGACGGAAGGTCTGCGGATTCTCGGCGTTGATGCGGCACTCGATCGCGTGGCCGATGACCTGGACCTCTTCCTGCCTCGCCGGCAGGTCGCCGCCGGCGGCGATGCGGATCTGCTCGAGCACGAGGTCGATGTCGGTAATGCTCTCGGTGACGGGATGCTCGACCTGGATGCGGGTGTTCATCTCGATGAAGTAGAACTCGCCGTCCTCGAACAGGAATTCGATGGTGCCGACGCCGAGATATTTCATCTCGCGCATCGCCTTGGCGCAGGTCTCGCCGATCTTGGCGCGCGCGGCCGCGGCCAGCACGGGCGAGGGGCCTTCCTCCCAGACCTTCTGGTGGCGCCGCTGCAGCGAGCAGTCGCGTTCGCCGAGATGAATCGCGCCGCCGCGGCCGTCGCCGAGGATCTGGATTTCGATGTGACGCGGCTTCTGGAGATATTTTTCGAGGTAGACGGAGGCATCGCCAAAGGCGGATTTGGCCTCGTTGGCGGCCGTCGACAGCGCCATCTGAAGGTCGCCCTCGCTCTGCGCCACCTTCATGCCGCGGCCGCCGCCGCCGGCTGCGGCCTTCACGAGCACCGGGAAGCCGATCTTCCTGGCGATTGCCATCGCGTCGTCGTTGGGGCCGACGCCTCCGTCGGAACCGGGCACCACGGGAATGCCGAGCTTCCTGGCAGTCCTCTTGGCTTCGATCTTGTCGCCCATCAGGCGGATGTGCTCGGCCTTCGGGCCGATGAAATGCAGATTATGCTCGGAGAGGATCTCCGCGAAGCGCGCGTTCTCCGAGAGGAAACCGTAGCCGGGATGCACGGCATCGGCGCCGGTGATCTCGCAGGCCGCGAGCAGTGCGGGCACGTTGAGGTAGCTGTCCTTGGACGCCGGTGGCCCGATGCACACGCTCTCGTCCGACAGGCGCACATGCATGGCATCGGCATCGGCGGTGGAGTGCACGGCGACGGTCGCGATCCCGAGCTCCTTGCAGGCGCGCAGGATGCGAAGGGCGATCTCGCCGCGATTGGCTATGAGGATCTTGTCGAACATGGTGTCCTTAAGGGACTGGCGCGCGGGAAGCGGCGAGGGCTCTGTTGGCCTCGACCGTCACTCAATGATGACGAGCGGCTCGCCGTACTCGACCGGCTGGCCGTCTTCGATCACGATCTGCGTCACCGTGCCGGCGCGCGGCGAGGGGATCTGGTTCATGGTCTTCATGGCTTCGATGATCAGCAGCGTCTGGCCGACCGCGACCTTGCTGCCGACCTCGATGAACGGCTTGGCGCCGGGCTCCGGCGCCCAATAGGCGGTGCCGACCATCGGCGAGGTCACGGCGCCGGGATGCTTCGACAGGTCGGCAGCGGCTGGCGCGGCGACAGCTGCGGCCGCCTGGAGGGCGGCGGGGGCGGCTGCCATCTGCATCGGCATGGTCGCAGCAACGCTGACGTTGCGGGCGACGCGCAGGCGCAGGCCGGAACGCTCGATCTCGATTTCGGTGAGGCTGGTCTCATCGAGCAGCAAAGCGAGCTCGCGGACGAGGGCGGAATCCTCGCTGGAAAACTTTGCGGCTGCTTTGTCGTCTGGCTGGCGCGCCATGTTGTTTGATCCGAATGTTCTGTGTGAAGAGGGAGCGTCAGGCTTTGGGCGTGATGCCGAGCTTGGCGGCAAGGCCCTGGATGGCGAGGCGGTAGCCCTCGATGCCGAAACCGCAGAGCGAGGCGAAGGCCGCGCGCGCGGTGTAGGAGTGGTGACGGAAGCTCTCGCGGGCGTGGATGTTGGTCACGTGCACTTCGACCGTCGGGATCTGCACCGCGAGCAGCGCGTCGTGCAGCGCGATCGAGGTGTGTGAATAGCCGCCGGCATTGATGATGATACCCTTCATCTTGCGCCCATGCGCCTCGTGGATGAAGTCGATCAGCTCACCTTCGCGGTTGGACTGCCGGCAGTCGGCCTTGAGGCCGAACGTCGCCGCCGTCTCCCGGCACAGCGCCTCGACGTCGGCCAGCGTCGCATGGCCATACTTCTCGGGCTCCCGCGTCCCCAACATGTTGAGGTTCGGCCCGTTCAGAACAAGGATCGTGTCGATTGCTGGTTCGGCCATTCCAATCCCGCAAGAGGTGCTTCGGCGTGGCGGGGGTTATAGGTAACAAAGCGCGTGAGGGGAAGCCTTGAAGGACCTCCCAGGGGGCTTCAGATACCTCATCCGGGGTGCAAAAACCTGTGCGGAAGCTACGGAAATTGCTTGTTAACCAGTCCAAAGCATGGCTGCCGGGAGGGCCCATGGGCAGAAGCCACCCAATAGAGCAGAAGCCCCTGCCGATCGCTCGGCAAGGGCTCATTTTGGGCTTCAGCGAAGTGGCTTAGCCTTCGATGATGTACACGATCTCACGCGTCTGGGGACGGACGATGACGTACTTGCCGTGCACCAAGATCACATCGTAGCCGCGCCATTCCGGATAGATTTCCACGATCTGGGGCGGCAGCGGGTGGAATCGGACGGACGCCGGGACGGCCGTGCCGACCGAAATGTTGAAGTTGACGTTCGTAGTCTCTTCGATCTTGGTCGACTTGATCGCCGTCGAGATCTGGCTCCGCTTCTCGGGAGGCGGTGCGGAGGCGGTGGCGGAGGCGTTACCGGTCGTGGTCTGCGACTTGCTGTCCGCGCCCTTGGTCTCCGCGCCCTTGGTCTGGGCGTTCATGTTGCCGCTCTTGGTGTCCGTCTCCGTGCTCTTGGACTTGTCCATCTGGGATTTGTCGGTCTGCGATTTGTCCATCGTGCTCTTGGACTTGTCCTGCTGGGACTTGTCCTGCGCGCGTTCGTCGGTGCGCTGGCCCTTGGTGGCGCCGGCCTTGTCCTCAGCCGCGTTCTTGTTCATCTCGCGGCCCGAATGCTCGTCCTTGGTCGCACCCGAGGACTTCTCCTCCGCGGACGTGCCGGACTTCATGCTGCTGGAGCCGCCGGCCTGGCCAACGGTGCCCTTCTCCTGGGTCGACTCGCGGCCCATCGAGCCGCGCTCGGCGGCGCCACCGGAAGGCTGCGAATGCTGCATCTGCGCACCACCGGCGCCGCCACCGCTGTCGCGGTTCGTGGTGCCCTGTGCGTTTGCCAGACCGGTGCCGGCGACGAGCGCGAGCGCCGCAACCGAGATCATAAAGCGGTTAGACATGGAATTCTCCTCACGTGTTTCTTTGCGTCATTGCCCGCGCCGACAACGAAAGGCGATTTGAGTTGTTCCGGAACATCGGGGGTTCCGGGGCAATTGTTTCTTAAACGCGAGATGAATGCGCGCGCCGGATTCGCGCCACTTTCGCGATGAAAGCAGTGCAAACAAAAAAAGCCGGCTCATCAGCCGGCCTTTTCTCATCGTGTCGTTGTAAATGCGCGCTCAGCAAGTCGCCTTGCCGCAGCGGGCAATGCCGATCTTTTCTTTGAGGCCTTCGACACCGATGGCGCCGACCACGATCTGCTTGCCGATCACATAGCTCGGCGTGCCGTTCATGCCCATCGCTTCCGCGAGCTTGAAGTTCTCCTCGATGGTGGTGCGCACCTCGGCGCTGCCGATGTCCTTCTCGATCTTGGCGGTGTCGAGACCGGCTTCCTTGGCCGCCTGAAGCGCGCGCGCCTTGTCGGCCGCGCCACGGCCGCCCAGCAGCTTCTGATGGAAATCGAGATATTTCTTGCCGGAGGGATCCTGCATGCGCACCGCGACCGCGACCTGGGCTGCTTCGACCGAGCCCTGGCTCAGCACCGGAAACTCCTTCAGCACGACCTTCAGCTTCGGATCGGCCTTCATGAGGTCGAGCATGTCGCCCATGGCGCGCTTGCAGTAGCCGCAATTGTAGTCGAAGAACTCGACGAAGGTGACGTCGCCGTCCTTGTTGCCGAGCACGACCTGGCGCGGCGAGTTGAAGATCGCATCGGAATTCTGCGCGATGCTGGCCTCGTGCTTCTGCGTCTCGGCCGTGGCTTGGCGCTTGGTGAGCTCGGTCATCGCCTCCTCGAGCACCTCGGGATGAGTGACGAGGTAGTTCTTGATGATCGCCTCGAGGTCGGTGCGCTGGGCATCGGAGAAGCTGTCGGCCGACGCGGGCGCGGCCGCGCCGAACAGGGCGAGCGCGAACAGCGCGGGAGCAAGCAGGCGCAGCGAAGGCATAGGCAAATCCTCTTATCCA
The DNA here is from genome assembly GCF_054056815.1 of Bradyrhizobium sp. LB13.1. Classification (NCBI taxonomy): domain Bacteria; kingdom Pseudomonadati; phylum Pseudomonadota; class Alphaproteobacteria; order Hyphomicrobiales; family Nitrobacteraceae; genus Bradyrhizobium; species Bradyrhizobium sp. LB13.1. Next base: position 3,995,028 of record NZ_JBSRYQ010000001.1, read on the forward strand.
AAGCAGGTTTCGGAAAACGTCCCGGCTGACTTAAGCTCGGTGTCGTGACGTCGTGGTGTAAGGCGTAGCTTGGTCGATTTAGTTGCGCGACGGTTTTGACGCCACGATGTCGTCGGCCTTGACCCATCCGGGCGTGCCGACGGCGAAACGGGTTTTCGCGCGCGTCGCAAGCTCGCGGGCGGTCTTGTTGTCGCCGCGCAGATAAGCGGCCTGTGCCGACGCGAGATCCGCCTCGGCATAGTCTCCCTTCCGACCATAGGCCATCGCGAGCTGCATGTAGCCGAGCTGGGCCTCCGGTTCCCGTGCCACCGCGCTCCTGAGAATCCGAACGGCGTCATCGGTGTAGGCCTTATTATCGGACCCAACCAGCGCCTGCCCAAGTAACATCTCGATGAGGGGGGCGTTGTTCGAGAGTGCGACAGCCTTGCGCAGGGCGGGAATCGCCTCGGCCGGCTTGCCACCCTCCAGCAGGGCCTGGCCGCGCACTTCGTAAAAATACGCATTGTTGGGCTGGACCTGGATCAACGCGTCGATCTGGGCGAGCGCGCTGCGCAAATCCCCATGGAGATAGGTGCTGATGGCGCGGGCATAGCGCGCCGGCATGCTGTCGTTCGTCTGGGGATAGCGGCGGTAGACCGTCTCGGGCCGCTCCATGAAGGCGGAGATCTTGGCGCGCACCATGTCGTGGCGGAGCTGGAGCGCGGGATCGTCCTTCTTGTCCCAATAGGGGCTGGCGCTGGCGAATTGCTGGAGTGCAGCGACGCGCTCTGCGGGCATCGGGTGCGACTGGAGATAGGGATCGGTGCCGCGTGCCGCGAACAGGCTCTCGCTGGTGAAGCGCTTGAAGGTCTCGTACATGCCCTTCGGCGACTGCTGGGTCGCAGTCAGGAATTTCACGCCGGCGCGGTCGGCGTTCTCCTCCTGCTGACGCTGATAGGACAGCAGCGTACGGCGGATCATCTCCTGCGGTCCGGCGATCGCCGCCGCGCCGGCATTGGCCAGCCCATTGTTGCCGGCGCTGCCGCTGCCGCGTGTGCTGCCTGCGACCATCGCACCGGCGCCGAGCAGCATCGCGATGATCATCTGGGTCTGGGCGTTGGCGAGCTGCTCGCGCAGCTTGGACAGATGGCCGCCGGCCAGATGCCCGGTCTCATGCGCGAGCACGCCGATGATCTGGTTCGGCGTCTCCGACTGAAGGAGCGCACCGTAATTGACGAAGATGCGGCGACCATCGGCGACGAACGCGTTGAACGAGCCCTCGTTGACGATCACCATCTGGATGTTCTGCTTCTCCAGACCGGCGACGCGCAGGATCGGGCGCGTGTATTCGCGCAGGAGCTGCTCGGTCTCGGTGTCGCGCAGCACCGGCGGCCCCTTCATCTGCGCCTGCGCGGCCGGCAACGGCAGCAGCGCAATCGCAGCCGCCGTGACGAGGGCGGTGAGAACGGTGGCCTTCTTGCGCAATGCGATCTGGAGCAACATCAAGCGGTCTGGGTCAAACGGACTTGTTCAAGCAGTCTTGGTCAAGCAGTCTTGGTCAAGGAGCTTCGTGATTGGTTTTGTCGATTGGCGGCGGACCGGATACGCGATATGCCCTTGTGCGCTTTACCCCTTATGAGCCGTACAATGCGGCCAGTCTGGGGCGCAAGCGCCCCGTTCCCGGACGGGACGGACCAGTCCGCCAGCGAATAGCAGAAAACGATGAACGATGCGACATTGAGGAACCGGTTGGGGCAGTGGCTCGAGCCCTCCCGCCGCAGCGATGTTCCCCCGTTCATGGTCATGGACGTCATGGCCGCGGCGGCCCGAATCGAGGCGGCCGGGGGCCACGTCATCCACATGGAGGTCGGCCAGCCCGCCGCCGGCGCGCCGAAGACCGCGATTGCGGCCGCCCATGCGGCGCTCGAGGCAGGTCGGATCGATTATACCTCCGCGCTCGGCATCCCCAGCCTGCGCGAGCGCATCGCGCGACACTATCGCGACGCCTATGGCTGTGACGTCAGCCCCGAGCGGGTCGTGGTGACCACGGGCTCCTCCGGCGGGTTCATTTTGGCTTTCCTGGCGATGTTCGAGCCCGGCGACCGCGTCGCCGTGACGGTGCCGGGCTATCCGCCATACCGTCATATCCTCACCGCGCTCGGCTGCGAGACGGTGCTGATCGAGACCACGAACGAGACGCGCCATGCGCTGACCGGCGAGGCGTTGCTGGCCGCCCACCGCAAGGCGCCGCTGAAGGGCGTGCTGGTCGGCAGCCCCGCCAATCCGACCGGGACGATGATGTCCCGCGAGGCGCTCGCTGGCCTGATCGCGGCGACGGAAGACGCGGGCATCCGTTTCATCTCGGATGAGATCTATCACGGGCTCGACTATGCGTTTCCCGCGGTGACGGCGGCAGCGCTGTCGGACCACGCACTCGTGATCAACTCGTTCTCGAAGTATTTTTGCATGACGGGCTGGCGCGTTGGCTGGATGGTCGTGCCCGAAACTCTGGTGCGGCCGATCGAGCGTCTCCAGCAGAACTTGTCGATCTCGGTGCCGTCGCTGTCGCAGATCGCGGCCGAGGCTGCCTTCGACGGCGCGGCCGAGATGGAGGAGATCAAGAACGGCTATCAGGAAAACCGGCGCATCCTGATCGAGGGATTGCCCAAGGCCGGCCTGACCAGGTTTCTGCCGGCCGACGGCGCATTCTATCTCTATGCGGACGTCTCGGACTTCACCTCCGACAGTTTCGAGTTCGCCAAGCAGATGCTGGAGCAGGCGCACGTCGCGGTCACGCCAGGCCTCGACTTCGATCCCATCCACGGTCGTTCATTCATACGGCTCTCTTATGCGCGTTCGGCAGAGGAGATGCGGGAAGCAGTTGACCGGATCGCTCACTGGCTTAAATAGCCGCGAGTTTTCGACAGCCTTCTTCGACAGCCTCCGGAGTTCAATTTTGTCTGACCGTTCCGTCCCGTCCACCGCCACTTCTCATTCTTCTCTCGCCGCATTGATGTGGCCGACCCGGCCGGGTGAAGCCGTCGGCGCACTTCGCGCTCTCGTGCTGATTGCACTCGGCACCGGCTTGATGGCGCTGTCCGCCAAGGTGAACCTGCCGCTGCCTTACGTGCCCATGACATTGCAGACGCTGGTCGTGTTGATGATCGGTGCCGCTTATGGCTGGCGGCTTGGCAGCGCAACCATGGTCGCCTACCTCGCTGAGGGCGCGATGGGCCTGCCGGTATTCGCCGGTCCGGTCGGTGGAATTGCACCGCTGGTCGGCCCGACCGCGGGCTATTTGTTCGGCTTCATTGGCGCTGCCTTCGTCACCGGCTGGCTCGCCGAGCGCGGTTGGGACCGCAGCGTGGTGCTGCTGTTTGCGGCCATGGCCGTGGGCCACATCTTCATTCTGGCCGCGGGCTTTGGCTGGCTGGCCTTCGGCCTCGGCCTGGGCGCCGCGAAGGCGTGGCAGGTCGGCCTGCTGCCGTTCGTTGCGGCCTCGCTGGTCAAGAACGCGCTTGGCGCGACGTTGATGCCGGCGATACGCCGGGTCGTCGATTGCCGGTAAAACGCGCAATAGCGAGCAGTTCCAATTGACAGGGTCGGCCAAGTTGATCTTGGCTGGCTCTGAGTTGAGGGGGAGTGAAACAATGACGACGACAACGATGGCGGGGGCGCCGGTCGCGCCGCCGGCCGCCAAGCCGTGGTACAAGGTTCTCTATGTCCAGGTGCTGATCGCGATCGTGCTCGGCGCCATTGTCGGCTGGCTTTGGCCGTCAATCGCCACCAACGAATGGGTCAAGGCGCTCGGCGACGGCTTCATCAAGCTGATCAAGATGGTGATCGCGCCGATCATCTTCTGCACCGTTGTCTCGGGCATCGCGCATATCCAGGACGCCAAGAAGGTCGGCCGCATCGGCGTCAAGGCGCTGGTCTATTTCGAGATCGTCTCGACCTTCGCGCTGGTGATTGGACTTATCATCGGCAATCTGGTGAAGCCGGGTGCGGGCTTCGGCAGCGCCGCGGCCAACGCGCAGGCCGTCGCCAACTACGCCAAGCAGGCCGAAGGCCAGAGGTCGGTCGACTTTGTGCTGCATATCATTCCGGACACCGTCGTCGGCGCCTTCGCGCAAGGCGAGATCCTGCAGGTGCTGCTGTTCTCGGTGCTGTTCGGCTTCGCCATCATGGGGCTCGGCGAGCGCGGTCACACCATCCGCAGCTTCATCGACGACGCCGCGCATGCGGTGTTTGGAGTCATCTCCATCGTGATGCGCGCGGCGCCGATCGGCGCCTTCGGCGCGATGGCCTACACCATCGGCAAGTTCGGCACCGGGGCGATCCTCAACCTGGTCGGCCTGATCGCGACGTTCTACCTGACCGCGGCGCTGTTCGTGTTCGTCGTGCTCGGTACCATCGCGCGCTTCGCCGGCTTCTCCATCTTCAAGTTCCTCGCCTACATCAAGGACGAGCTGCTGATTGTGCTCGGCACCTCGTCCTCGGAAAGCGCGTTGCCGTCCTTGATGGAAAAGCTCGAGCGCCTCGGCTGCTCGAAGTCGGTGGTCGGCCTCGTGGTGCCCACGGGCTATTCGTTCAATCTCGACGGCACCAACATCTACATGACGCTGGCGACGCTGTTCATCGCGCAGGCGCTGGGTTTCGATCTCACCTTCGGCCAGCAGCTGACGATCCTGGTGGTGGCGATGCTGACCTCGAAGGGGGCCTCCGGTATCACCGGCGCGGGCTTCATCACGCTGGCGGCAACGCTCGCCGTGGTCGATCCGCGCCTCGTGCCGGGCATGGCGATCGTGCTCGGCATCGACAAGTTCATGAGCGAGTGCCGCGCGCTGACCAATCTGTGCGGCAACGGCGTGGCCTGCGTGATCGTCGCCTGGTGGGAGGGCGAACTCGATCGCGACAAGCTCAACGCCAACCTCGCCAGGCAGATCGATCCGACCGACATGGAAACGGCTGTCACGACGGACTGATTTGCTGGTTGCCTGTGACGGCGCTAGCTGCGCCGTCAGGTCGCGAAATAACAGGGCTGGTCGAGATCCTCGATCAGCCCTTTTTCTTTCGGCGTCCAGCCGAGAGCAGCACGCGTCTTCGCGCTCGAGGTCGGAACGTCGACGCCCACGAACTGTGCGAACCAGCCGAAATGCGCGGCCGCTTCCTCCGGCGATTTGGACACGACGGGCACGCCGAGCCGTCGGCCGATCACCTCCGCAATCGCCTTGAACGGCACGCCTTCCTCCGCGATCGCGTGATAGTGCTTCGTGGTTGCGCCTTGCTCCAGCGCCAGCCGATAGACGCGCGCGGCATCGAAGCGATGCGCGGCGGGCCAGCGGTTGCGGCCGTCGCCGACATAGGCTGACACGCCTTTCTGGCGCGCAAGGTTGATGAGGATCGGGACGAAGCCGTGATCGCCCTCGCCATGGGTGGACGGCGGAAGACGAACCACGGCTGCGCGGACGCCGGTCAGCGACAACGCAGTCGATTCCGACAGGCGTGGAAAGCCGTGCGCGGACTCGTCGTCCTCGGTCGCGAGGCGGCCGGGGGCGAGCAGCGCGACGCCGGAGGTGACGATGAGCGGACGATCAGAGCCGTTGAGCTCCTCGCCGATCGCCAGGATCGCGCGGCGGTCGAGCTCGCAATTGTCCAGAAACTTCGAGAAGTCGTGGTTGAAGCCGAGGTGCAGGACGCCGTCCGAAGCAGCGGCGCCGCTGCGCAGGGACGTATGGTCCTCCAGCGACCCGCGATGGACCTCGGCGCCCATCGCGGCGAGGGCGGCTGCGCCGGTTTCGCTGCGGGCAAGGCCGGTAACGCGATGGCCGGCGGCGATCAGGTCCCGAACCACGGCGGAGCCGACGAAGCCGGTGGCGCCGGTGACGAAAACACGCATGAGTAATCTCCAAGAAACCTTTGAGAGGTTGGTGGAGACGACCATCTGCGCTAGGTTTATCCGGGTAAAGTAGTGAGATTATCAGGGTATAAGAGCTAACAGGATGAGCGAGACCGCGACAGCTGAGAACCTTTTGGGGACCTACCTCAAAGACCGCCGCACCCGGCTCGATGCCGCCGCGTTCGGGTTCGCCGGCAGCCGCAGGCGTACGCCCGGGCTGCGCCGCGAGGAGGTGGCTCAGCGCGCCAATATCAGCCCGACCTGGTACACATGGCTGGAGCAGGGCCGCGGCGGCGCGCCGTCGGCCGACGTGCTCGACCGCATCGCGCGTGCGCTGATGCTGACCGATGTCGAGCGCGAGCACCTGTTCCTGATCGGCCTCGGCCGACCGCCTGAGGTGCGTTACCAGGCGCGCGAAGGCGTCTCGCCGCGGCTGCAGCGCGTGCTCGATGCACTCGAAGTCAGCCCGGCGCTGGTGCGGACCGCGACCTGGGATGTCGTCGCCTGGAATCGTGCCGCAAGCGTGGTGCTGACCGACTACGGCGCGATCCCGCCGGGACAGCGCAACATCCTGCGCTTCATCTTCTGCGATCCCCGGGTGCGCGCAGCAAATCATGACTGGGACAGCGTGGCGCGGTTCGTGGTGGCAGCCTTCAGGGCCGATGCCGCGCGGGCGGGCGCGGTCTCGCATGTCGCCGATTTCGTCGATGAGCTCTGCCGCACCAGTCCGGAATTCGCAGCGCTGTGGCGCGACAACGACGTACGCCATCATGGCGACGGCACCAAGCGGCTGCGGCACCCAGTTCACGGCACCATGTCGTTCGAATATTCGAGCTTCAATGTCGAGGGCCGCTCCGATCTCAGCATGATCGTCTACAACCCGGCGACACCCGAAGATGCCGAGCGGATCAAAAAGCTGCTCGCCGGGCAGGTCGACTGACGAGGACAGCCCCTGGTCTCCGACCATGCGGCTGATCCGTCAGCGCGCCCCACGCGAATGGGACGGCCGGCTCGCGGTCCTCGCCGCGAGCACCGAAGGTTAGAACCGCTCCGGCCGGTAAGGCGTCGGATCAATCGCCGGCGTTTCGCCGCTCATCATCTCGGCGAGCAATCGTCCGGTTGCAGGGCCCAGCGTAAAGCCCTGGTGGCCGTGGCCAAAGTTCATCCAGAGGCCGGGATGGCGTGGGGCAGGCCCGAGCACCGGCAGCATGTCGGGCGTGCAGGGGCGGGTGCCGAACCACGGATCGGGCTCGACGCGTCTGCCGAGGTCGATCAGCTCGCGCGCGGAGGCTTCGGCGCTGGCGAGCTGCACGGGCGTTGCGAGCGCGTCCAGGCCGGTCAGCTCCGCGCCGGTGGTGATGCGGATGCCCTTGGCCATCGGACCCATGGCGTAGCCACCGGCCTTGTCGACCAGCGGCAGATCGAGCGACGCGCCGCCGCTGTAATGCATGTGGTAGCCGCGCTTGCGGACCAGCGGAATGCGATAACCGAATTTGTGCAGCAGATCGGGCGACCACGGCCCGAGCGTCACGACGGCGTGGGCGGCATCGATGCGTCCCTGATCCGTATCGACGGACCAGCCGGTGGCGGTCTGCTGCAAGCTCTGGGCATCACCGAGCACGATGCTGCCGCCGAGGCGCTCGAACAGTTCGGCATAGGCCGTGACCAGCGCGCCGGGATCTGACACGGTCCAGGTGTCGAGCCAATGGATCGCACCGGGCAAATCGTCGCGCAGGACCGGTTCGGCCTTGGCGAGCTCGGCGCCCGAGAGCGCACGAAATCTCACGCCGAATTCGCGCTGGTCTTCTTCCGCCGATTTGACGGCGAGATCGAACGATGCAGCGTCGCGATGCAGATGGCGGTATCCCGCCCGGCGGATCAGATTGTCGGCATGGGCTTCGCGAATGAGGATGTCGTGCTCCACCGTCGCGTAGGCGATCAGCCGCGCCCAGGCGTCGGTCGCCTCGCGATGCCGCTTCGGCGCCGAATGCCACCAGTAACGGAGCAGGGGCTCGATATGGAGATGAAGCGACGACAAGCTGTAGCGCACGTCGTTGGTGCGGCCCGTGGCGATCTTCAGGAGCGAGGCGATGTCGCGCGGCATCGGATAGGGGCGGACCGCTTCCGCCTGGATCATCCCGGCATTGCCGTAGCTGGTCTCGCGGCCCGACTCCCTGCGATCCACCAGCGTAACGGACCAGCCGCGCTGCTGGAGGTGCAGTGCCGCGCTGACGCCGATCATGCCGCCGCCAAGTACGATCGCGCTTTGCATCGGAATGACCTCGCCAAATCGAAACCGCCCGGTTTGGCCGGGCGGTTTCAACAGTTTTGTTCGCTTTATTCGCCGCCGCCGAAGCGGCGCGACCACCAACCGGCGCGACGCGGTGCGGACGATGTTTGACTTTCTGCTTCCGGCGCGGGCTCCGGAGCCGGCGGGGCAACCGGCTCGGCTGCCTGCGCAACCGGTGCCGGCTCACTCGGGCTGCTTGACCCGAAGCTCACTTTTTCCCGAACCGTAGAACGGCGTCGTGCGGCCTTGTCGTCGGCGTGCTCTTCGTCCGCGGCAGCAGGAGCCGGCTCAGGCTGGGCGATCCGTGCCTCGGCGCGCGGCTCTGGCTGGGTGACCTGCGGCTCCGAGGTGTGCTCGGCCTGCGCGATCGAGGGCGCAGCCTCGCCGCCAAAACCGTCGAAATCCGCAACCGCGTCGGTCGCTTCCGACGGCGCATTGGCGGCGAGTTCGTCGCCAATGGAGCCGGCGAGACCTTCCTCGCCAGGACCGCGCCGGCGTCGTCCGCCACGGCGACCACGCCGGCGGCGGCGGTCGGCGCTGGCCTGTTGCTCGCCACGGGCTGCCTGCTCCTCGCCTTCCTCGCCGTCCTGCTCGGCCTCGACTTCCTCTTCGCCTTCGCCGGCCGCTACGGCCGTCTCGGCAACAGCGGGAGCGCCATCCTCGCGCGTCTCCTCGTCGCGCTGGCCACCGCGGCCGCGGCGGCGACGGCGACGCTTGCGGCGCTGGCTGTCCTGCTCGGACGCGGCGTCGCCTGCGGTTTGCTCTTCGACGAGACCTTCGGTCTCCTCGGTCTCGACCTCGGATTCGGTCTCCGGATCGAACTCCTCGTCGTCATAGGCCTCTTCGACCAGGGGCGGCGGGCTTGCGGCCGCCTGCGCCGCCAGCAGAGCCTTGGCGGCTTCCAGCGTATGCACCTGCTCGCCGCGGTCGATGACATAGGCCTGTGGTCCGCTGACGCTCGCGTCGGCGATGACCGACAACGTGACCTTGAAGCCGTTCTCGAGGTCGCGCAGATGGCCGCGCTTGTGGTTCAGCACGTAGAGCGCGACGTCGGTGCGGGTGCGGACCACGAGATTGTGGGTCGCGCCCTTCATCAGAATCTCTTCGAGGCCGCGCAGCAACTGGAGCGCAACCGAGGACACCGAGCGCACATGGCCGGTGCCACCGCAATGCGTGCAGGGATCGGTCGAGGATTCCAGCACGCTGGCGCGGATGCGCTGGCGCGACATCTCGAGCAGGCCGAAATGCGAGATGCGTCCGACCTGGATGCGCGCGCGGTCCTGCCGGAGGCAATCGGACAGCTTGCGTTCGACCGCGCGATTGTTGCGCTTCTCGTCCATGTCGATGAAGTCGATGACGATCAGGCCGGCGAGGTCGCGCAGCCGAAGCTGACGCGCGACCTCTTCGGAGGCCTCGAGATTGGTCTTGAGCGCGGTGTCCTCAATATGATGCTCGCGCGTCGAGCGTCCGGAGTTGACGTCGATCGAAACCAGCGCTTCGGTCTGGTTGATCACGATGTAGCCGCCGGAGCGCAGCTGCACGGTCGGCGAGAACATCGCGTCGAGCTGGCTTTCGACGCCCATGCGCGAGAACAACGGCTGGCCGTCGCGATACTGCCTCACCGCGCTCACATTGGCGGGCATCAGCATCTTCATGAAGTCGCGCGCTTCGCGGTAACCGGATTCACCGGCAACTGAGATCTCGTCGATCTCCTTGTTGTAGAGGTCGCGCAGCGAGCGCTTGATCAGCGAGCCTTCCTCGTAGACGAGGGTGGGGGCCTGCGACTTCAGCGTCATGTCGCGCACCGTCTCCCACATCCGGATCAGGTACTCGAAATCGCGCTTGATCTCGGGCTTGGTGCGGGCGGCACCCGCCGTGCGCAGAATGATCCCCATGCCCTCGGGCACGTCGAGATCCTGCACCACTTCCTTCAGGCGCGAACGGTCCTGCGCGCTGGTGATTTTGCGGCTGATGCCGCCGCCGCGCGCGGTGTTCGGCATCAATACGGCGTAGCGGCCGGCGAGCGAAAGGTAGGTCGTCAGCGCCGCGCCCTTGTTGCCGCGCTCTTCCTTGACGACCTGCACCAGCATCACCTGGCGGCGCTTGATGACTTCCTGGATCTTGTACTGGCGGCGCGGACGGAAGGTGCGCTCCGGCACTTCCTCCAGCACATCGTCGCCGCCGACGGATTCAACGACGTCCTCTTCGGCTTCCTCGTCGTCTTCGTCGTCGTCGTCCTCGCCCGCCGCGTCGGATTCGTGATGCGGAGCCTCGGCGCTCTCGCCGGCGGCGTACACGGCGTCGGCCGGTTCGGCGGCCGACGTTACGGCCTCGGCGAGATTGTCGGCGTGTGCTTCGAAGGCAGCCGCCTGCTGCTCGGCAACGGCCTCGGTGGCGACCACGGGCTCGGTGCCGATCGCCGCAACAGGCGCTGGCGTCTCGTCGTCATGATCATGGTCGTGATGATCGTGTTCGCCGTGATGACCATGGTCGTCATGGTCGTGGGCGTGATGATCGTCACCATGGGCATGATGATCGTGGTCGTGATCATGTCCTTCGTGGTCATGATCGTGATGATCGTGGCCTTCGTGCTCGCCGTGATGCTCCGCGCCGGCGTGCAGGTGCTCGCCCTCGTGCGAAGCGCCCTCGGGCAGGGCCTCGCCCTGGAGCGGCTGGGTTGCGGGATCGGCGCCTTCGACGACGTCGCTGCGGACGCGTTCGCCCTGGCTCCGGCGGCGGGAGTTGCGGTGGCGCGAGCGTCGGCGGCCGTGGGAACGGTTCTCGCTCTCTTCCTCGGCCTCGCGGTGGGCCTGCTCCTCGGCTTCGATCAGCGCCTGCCGGTCGGCAACCGGGATCTGGTAGTAATCGGGATGAATTTCGCTGAACGCAAGGAAGCCGTGGCGGTTGCCGCCATATTCGATGAAGGCGGCCTGGAGCGAGGGTTCGACCCTCGTGACCTTGGCGAGGTAGATGTTCCCGCGCAGTTGCTTGCGTTGTGCGGTCTCGAAATCAAACTCTTCGACGCGATTGCCGCGGACCACGACGACCCGGGTCTCTTCCGGGTGGGTGGCATCGATCAACATCTTGTTGGGCATGTCTTAACTCTCGGCGGCGGCGGGCGCGATTCACCGTGGGCGCCATCAGCGCTGCCGGGTGACGCGACGGTCCACCTGATTCGGGGGTGAGGGGAAGGCCGAAACGCCGTCTCTCGCGCCTTGCCGAACCGGAAGCCGAAGGACCGAAGCGGCGCGCGGGATTGTTACTCCGCAGCGTCGCGAATGGTCCTTCAGAATTGGTCGGCACAGTCTGGCGCATCAAGCGTCGGCCCGTATGAAACATTGGGCGGCGGGGCCGCCCCTCAATCAGTTGCTGCTGGCCAGGCATGGCGCGAGCGCGCCTTGGGTATACGAACCGCTCCCTTGAGATTAAGGGACCGGGTAACGGGTTGCGCCGCTGTCAGAACCGTCCCGGAAACGTGGTGGTAACCGGGGACCGTCCGCCGCCGGGGCTTGCCCCGCCCCACCTCGCTGCCGCGCACCGCGCTGGACTTGAGGGGAACGGAAAAACGCTGGAATTCCCAAACCTTGAGAGTTCCGGCGCTGCACCGGGAGGCTGAATGCGACACAACCGGAAATATCGGCCGTCAGCATTCCGTACATACGTGGATTGGGTCATCCGTGCAAGGAGCGTCGCACGGCGGTCACAGTCAGCGAGTTTCGCGTGCCTGTCATTAAGGATCGTTTAACCCTGTGGTTCTATTGCGTTAAAGAGGCTGCTCGGAGGCACGGAATCGGTGGCGAGCCGCGCAAATCAAAGGTTTTTGCTGGGATGCGCGCTGCTCTGCGCCGTGGCATTGCCGTGTGCTGATTCCTCGCGCCTGAAGGCGGCGGAAAGCCAGCCCCAATCCTCTGTTGCATCAGCGAATTTCCCAATCGCCTCGGCCGCCCGGCTGGCCGGTGACGGCAAGCAGACTCGCTTTATCCTCGACATCGACCAGACCGTTACCTTCCGCGCCATCACGTTGGCTGACCCGTATCGGGTGGTGGTCGACGTCCCCCAGGTCAATTTTCAACTCCCCGCGGGCACCGGGGCCGGGGGACGGGGACTGGTCAAGGCTTTCCGCTACGGGCTGGTGATGCCCGGCGGCTCGCGAATCGTGTTCGACCTGGCGGGCCCGGCCAAGATCGCCAATTCCTATGTGGTGGAGGCCGCCAACGGCCAACCAGCCCGGCTGGTGCTCGAACTGGAGGTGGTCGATCGCGCCGCCTTCGTGCCGTCGCTCGCTCCGGAAAACCGTCCCGAGCTGCGGCCCGCAATTGCCGATCCGCCGCCGGCAACGGTTCCCGGATCCACCCCCCCTGAGTCAGGGCAGCAGAAGGCCGATGGCCGTGCGGTGGTCGTGATCGATCCTGGCCATGGCGGCATCGACAACGGCACGCAGTCGAGCGGCGAGAGCGAGAAGAACCTGGTGCTGGCCTTTGGGCTGGCGCTGCGCGAGCGGCTGGAAAAGACCGGCAAATATCGCGTGGTGATGACGCGGGACGACGACACCTTCATCCCGCTTAACGACCGGGTCAAAGTCGCCCGCGCTCTCAAGGCGGCGTTGTTCGTCTCTATTCATGCGGACGCGCTGCCGCGTGCCGAAGGCGATGCGCAGGGCGCCACGATCTACACGCTGTCGGACAAGGCCTCCGACGCCGAGGCGCAGCGGCTGGCGGACGCGGAAAACCGGGCGGACGCCATCGCCGGCTTCAACCTTGCGGAGGAGCCGACCGATGTTGCCGACATCCTGATCGATCTTACCCAGCGGGAAACGCGTACCTTTTCAAGCCGCTTTGCCCGCCTCTTGATGGGCGAAATGAAGTCGACGGTGCGGATGCACAAGCACCCCCTGAAGTCGGCCGGCTTCCGGGTGCTGAAGGCGCCCGATGTGCCGTCGGTGCTGGTCGAGATCGGTTACGTCTCCAACAAGGGCGACCTCGAGCATCTGGTCTCCGAGGGATGGCGGTCGCGCGCCGTGGGCTCGATGGCGCAGGCGATCGACGGGTTCCTGGCCAAGCGCATGGCCATCGCCGGGTCGTCGAATTGAGAGGGGATTTTCCGTCCCGCCGCAAAAGCCCTAGTTTGGCCACAGCGGGCGCTTTATAAAAACGCCGCAGGGGGTTCCGGAATCGGCGAGAATCCCGCTCGGCAAGCGTCTTGGATCCGGCACGGATAGTATCGAGTAAGGCCGGTGAATTCGCGACGTGAGGTTGGCGCCAGTTTTGGGTGCCAAGGGGCTGATACTGGGCTGATCCAGAGTTTGAACGGATAAACAGATAATGCGCTTGCTGGTGCGGTTCATGGGCTTCCTGTTCGCCGCGGGAACGGTGTTGTTCCTGGTCGGTGTCGGTGCCGTCGCAGGCCTGATCTGGCATTTCTCCAAGGACTTGCCGGACTACTCTCAGCTCCAGGATTACGAGCCGCCGGTGATGACCCGCGTGCACGCGACCGACGGCTCGCTGCTCGGCGAATACGCCAAGGAGCGGCGGCTTTATCTGCCGATCCAGGCGGTGCCGAAGCTCGTGATCAACGCGTTCCTCGCGGCCGAGGACAAGAATTTCTACGAGCATGGCGGCATCGACTACACCGGCATGGCGCGCGCCGGCGTGGCCTACATCCAGAACTACGGCTCCAACCGCCGTCCGCAGGGCGCTTCCACGATTACCCAGCAGGTCGCCAAGAACTTCCTTCTGACCAACGAGGTCTCCTTTGCCCGCAAGATCAAGGAAGCCTTGTTGGCGATGCGGATCGAGAAGACCTACTCGAAGGACAAGATCCTCGAACTGTATCTGAATGAAATCTATCTTGGCCTCGGCGCCTACGGCATCGCGGCCGCGTCGCTGGTCTATTTCGACAAGTCGGTGAACGAGCTGACGGTGGCGGAAGCGTCCTATCTCGCGGCGCTGCCGAAGATGCCCGCGACGCTGCATCCGGTTCGCAACCGCGACCGCGCGATCGAGCGCCGCAACTACGTGATCGACCGTCTGCTGGAGAACGGCTGGATCAAGCAGGCCGACGCCGACAAGGCGCGCAAGGAGCCGCTGGCCGTCACCAATCGTTCCAACGGTGCCCACACCTTCGCCGGCGAATATTTCGCAGAGGAAGTCCGCCGCGACATTTTCGAGCGCTACGGCGAGAAGAAGCTGTACGAGGGCGGCCTCTCTGTCCGCACCACGCTCGATCCAAAGATTCAAGTCATGGCGCGCAAGACCATGGTCTCCGGCCTCGTGAACTATGACGAACAGCAGGGCTATCGCGGCGCCATGAGCAAGCTCGATATTTCGGGCGATTGGGGCGTGAAGCTCGCCGAGATCAAGTCGCTCTCCGACATCTCGCCATGGCGCATGGCGGTGGTGCTGGAGACCAGCGACCAGTCGGCGCGCATCGGCTTCCAGCCGAGCCGTGAGCTCGGCGGCGCGGTGAGCAAGCAGCGCGAGACCGGTCTCATCACGCTCGACGGCATCAAATGGGCAAAGGCGGCCACCGGGGCTGCGAAGGGCAGGGCGGCGAGCGCGGTGTCGCAGGTGCTCCAGTCCGGCGACGTGATCTATGCCGATCCACTGTACAAGGACGGCCAGCCTGTCGAGGGCCAGTACCGGCTGCGCCAGATTCCCGAAGTGTCCGGCGCGATGGTGGTGATGGACCCCTGGACCGGCCGCGTGCTGGCGATGGTCGGCGGCTTCTCGTTCGACCAGAGCCAGTTCAACCGCGCCACGCAGGCCTATCGGCAGCCCGGTTCGTCGTTCAAGCCGATTGTCTATTCGGCCGCGCTCGACAACGGTTATACACCCTCGACTGTCGTGCTCGACGCGCCCATCGAAATCGACCAGGGCCAGGGCGCCGGCGTCTGGCGGCCTGAAAACTTCTCCTCGGGCAAGTTCCAGGGACCGGTGACGCTGCGCAACGCGTTGCGGCAATCGCTCAACACGGTGACGGTGCGCCTCGCGCAGGACATCGGCATGCCCCTGATCGGCGAATATGCCCGCCGCTTCGGCGTCTATGACGAGCTGCCGAATTATCTGTCCTACGCGCTCGGCGCCGGCGAGACCACGGCGATGCGCATGGTCACGGCCTATTCGATGCTCGCCAATGGCGGCCGCCGGGTGAAGCCGACTCTGATCGACCGCATCCAGGACCGCTATGGCCACACCATCTTCAAGCACGACCAGCGCGAATGCCGTGGCTGCGACGCGCCGGGCGGCTGGAAGAACCAGAACGAGCCGCAGCTGATCGACCGGCGCGAGCAGGTGCTGGATTCCATGACCGCCTATCAAATCACCGAGCTGATGGAAGGTGTGGTCCAGGCCGGTACCGCGACCGTGGTCAAGGCGGTCGGCAAGCCGATCGCCGGAAAGACCGGCACCACCAACGAGGCCAAGGACGCGTGGTTCGTCGGCTTCTCGCCCGACGTCGCCGTCGCGATCTACATGGGCTACGACAAGCCGCGTCCGCTCGGCAAGGGTAACGCCGCGACCGGCGGCCATCTCGCAGCCCCTATCGCGCGCGACTTCCTCCAGCTCGCGCTCGCCGATAAGCCCGCCGTTCCGTTCAAGGTGCCGGCCGGCATCAAGCTGGTGCGCGTCGTCTCCAAGACCGGTATGCGCGCCGGTCCGGGCGAGACCGGCGGAACCATCCTCGAAGCCTTCAAGCCGGGCACTGCACCGCCGGACAACTACTCCGTCATCGGCGTTGCCGACGCCGACGGTCGCATGCCGGCCTCGCAGCAGCAGCAGCCGGATTCCGGCTTCTTCATGCGTCCGGGCACCGGCGGACTGTACTAAGACTTAGGACAAGACGGACGTTCCTCGCGGCGGCGGTTGCGCTTTGCAGCCGCCGCCGCTACATCCCGATCTCAATTACGCGCGGGACCAATTCCGCGAGACCAGAGAACCATATGCGCGCCGAAATCGAACGGTTGGTAGAAGAGATCAAGCAGTCAGTCGGGCTGCTGAGGAGGCATCTTTGACGTCGAGAAATCGACGGCGCGCCTCGCTGAGCTGAACAAGCTCGCAGAAGATCCCAACCTCTGGAACGATCCCCAGAAGGCCCAGAAGCTGATGCAGGAGCGGACCTCGCTTGAGGATTCGCTCTCGGGCATCGGCAAGGTCATGCAGGAGCTCGAAGACGACATCGGCATGATCGAGCTCGGCGAAGCCGAGGGCGATGAGGGCGTCGTCAAGGAAGCCGAAGCTGCGCTGAAGAACCTCAAGAAGGAAGTGGCGCGGCGCGAGCTCGAGGCGCTGCTGTCGGGCGAAGCCGACGGCTTCGATTCCTATCTCGAGGTTCATGCCGGCGCCGGCGGCACCGAGAGCCAGGACTGGGCGCAGATGCTGCTGCGCATGTACACGCGCTGGGCGGAGACCCACGGCTTCAAGGTCGAGGTCATGGAAGAGTCCGACGGCGAAGAGGCCGGCATCAAGTCGGCAACTATCCAGGTCTCCGGCCGCAATGCCTATGGCTGGCTCAAGACCGAGGCCGGCGTGCATCGCCTGGTGCGCATCTCGCCATTCGATTCCAACGCGCGGCGGCACACCTCGTTCTCGTCGGTCGCTGTGTTTCCGGTGATCGACGACAGCATCAAGATCGACATCAAGGAATCCGACGTCCGCGTCGACACCATGCGCTCGGGCGGCGCCGGCGGCCAGCATGTCAACAAGACCGAATCCGCGGTGCGGTTGACGCATATTCCGACCGGCGTTGCGGTGGTCTGTCAGGCCGGCCGCTCCCAGCACAAGAACAAGGCGCAGGCCTGGGACATGTTGCGCGCACGGCTTTACCAGATCGAGCTGAAGAGGCGCGAAGAGAAAGCCGCCGCCGACCAGGCCGCCAAAACCGATATCGGCTGGGGCCACCAGATCCGCTCCTATGTGCTGCAGCCCTACCAGATGGTGAAGGATCTGCGCACGGGTGTGCAGACCTCCGACACCTCCGGCGTGCTCGGCGGCGATCTCGACGACTTCATGGCCGCGACGCTGGCGCAGCGCGCCTTCGGCACCACGGGCGCTGACATCGAGGACGTCGACTGATGCCCCGGATCGCTTTCATCGGGCTTGGACGGATGGGCCACGGCATGGCCGGCCGCTATCTCGATGCCGGTTTTACGGTGACGCTGTGGAATCGCAGCAAGGCGAAGGCGGAAGACCTGATCGCGCGCGGCGCGCTCTGGGCGACCTCGCCTGAGGACGCCGCGATCGATGCGGACGCGGTGGTGACCATGGTCGCCGACGACGAAGCCTCGCGCGCAGTCTGGCTCGGCCCGAAGGGCGCGGCCAAGACCGCGAAGGCCGGCACCATCGCGATCGAATGCTCCACCGTTTCCTATGACCACGCCCGCGAGATGGGCCGCGAGCTCAACGCGCGCGGGCTCATCTATATCGACTGCCCCGTGACGGGGTTGCCGGATGCCGCAGCGAGCGGAAAGCTGACGCTGCTGGTTGGCGCTGACGCTGCCGATCTCGAACGCGCGCGGCCCTATCTCGAACCGATCGGCTCGACCATCCGCCATTTCGGCGCGGTCGGCACCGGCACCGTCTACAAGCTCGTCAATAATCTGATGGGGGCCATCCAGATCGTCGGTCTCGCCGAAGGCCTCGCCATCGCCGAGCAGGCGGGGCTCGACATGAATCTGGTGCTGGAATCGATCCAGGCCGGCGTCGCCGCAAGCCCGCAGGTGCAGCGCCACTCCAAGCGCATGGTCGCCCGCGATTTCAGCGGCGCGACGTTCACGGCGGCGCTGCGGCACAAGGACGCCGCCTACGCCGTGAAGCTCGCCGAGAGCCTGCTGGCCGACAAGCCACTGGTCTCGCGCGCTGCGGTCGAGTCCTACGCGCAGGCAAAAGCTGCGATGCCGGATGACGATGAAGGCAAGATGATCGAGCTGGTGTCGCGGCCGAAGAAGCCGTCATAGCGGATCACATCGACATCGGTAGGCACGTTCGCTCCGTTAGAGCATCGGCTTCGTAAACCGGTGCTTCATCGGAAATCGGGTGGCGCTGTTCGCTGTGCTGTCCTAGGCGGCAAGCTCGGCCGCCGAGATGAGACGCCATGCCCCCAAACGACAACCGGATCGACGCGCGGGACTGGTCGCTGCTCGCGCTTCTCTCGGTCCTCTGGGGCGGCTCGTTCTTCTTCAACGGTGCGGCGTTGCGGGAGTTGCCGCCGCTGACATTGGTGTTGTTGCGTGTCGGGCTGGGCGCGGCCATTCTGCTGCCGCTGCTGCGCCTCCAGGGAATCCGTTTTCCCAAGGGCATGGCGGGCTGGAAGCCGTTCGTTGCGATTGGATTCCTCAATAACGTCATCCCGTTCTCGTTGATCGTGATCGGACAGACTTTCATCCCGAGCGGCCTGGCGTCGATCCTGAATGCCACCACGCCGCTGTTCACGGTGATCGTGATGGCGGCGGCAGGCGAAGAGGCCTTACAGCTGCGCCGCGTCGCCGGCGTGGCGCTGGGCCTCTCCGGCGTGATCATCCTGCGCGGATGGGGCGTTGAAACACGGGCAGGGCAGGGGCTCGGCATCCTGCTCTGCCTCGGCGGCGCCTTCAGCTATGGCTTTGCGGCGCTGGCGGCGCGGCGGTTGTTGAAGGACGCAGCCCCGCTGGGGACGGCAGCATTTCAGCTGATGGCTTCCACGGTGATGATGGCGATCGTCGCCGGCGCAATGGAGCAGCCGTGGCGTCTCCCGATGCCGGGCGTGACGATTTGGCTCGCGGTGCTTGGCCTTGCCGGCCTGTCGACGGCGCTCGCCTATATCGTCTTCTTCCAGATCCTGCGGCGCTCGGGCGCGACCAATGTGATGCTGGTGACGCTGCTCATTCCCGTCACCGCCGTCCTTCTGGGATGGCTTGTGCTGGGCGAGCCGATCTCCATGCGTGAGATCGCGGGCGCCATCGTCATCGGCAGCGCGTTGCTGGTGATCGACGGACGCGTTCTAAATCTACTGCGGCGCGTCACGTAAGTTCCGGATCGTCGTTTCACGTCGCGGAAAATCGAAGCGCTTGCCAGCGGCAAGTCCGCTTGCGACACTCCCGGCAAAACAAGACTACAAAATAGGGGAGAGAACGATGCCGGGTCGTCGCGAAAACCTTGTTGCCCTCGCCATTTTTGCTGCCGGAGTGTTGGTCACGACACCGGCGCTGGCGCAGAAGAAATACGATCCCGGCGCCACCGACACCGAAATCAAGCTCGGCAACATCATGCCCTATAGCGGGCCGGCGTCATCCTATGGCGTGATCGGCAAGACCGAGGCCGCATTCTTCAAGATGGTCAACGACCAGGGCGGCATCAACGGCCGCAAGATCAATTTCATCAGCTATGACGACGCCTATTCGCCGCCGAAGGCGATCGAGCAGGCGCGCAAGCTGGTCGAGAGCGACGAGGTGTTGCTGATCTTCCAGCCGCTTGGCACGCCTTCGAACTCCGCGATCATGAAATATATGAATTCCAAGAAAGTGCCGCAGCTCTTCGTCGCCTCCGGAGGCACCAAGTTCGGCGACCCCAAGAATTTCCCGTGGACCATGGGATTCCAGCCGAACTACCAAAGCGAAGGGCGGATCTACGCAAAGTACATCCGCGACAAATTCCCCAACAGCAAGATTGCGGTGTTCTGGCAGAACGACGATGCCGGCAAGGACCAGTTCAAGGGCCTGAAGGACGGGCTTGGCGACAAGGCCAACATGATCATCGGCAGACAAATCCTATGAGGTCAGCGATCCCTCGATCGACTCGCAGATCGTCGCCTTGCATGATTCAGGCGCCGACATCTTCTTTTCCTGGGCTGCGCCCAAAGGCTCCGCGCAGGCGATCCGCAAGGTCGGCGAACTTGGCTGGAAGCCAAAATTCTTCCTCGCCAACACCGCGACCTCGGTCGCCTCGGTGCTCAAGCCCGCCGGGCTCGACTATTCCAAGGACATCATCTCGACCGTCTATCTCAAGGACCCGACCGATCCGACCTGGGACAAGGATCCTGCGGTGGTCAAATGGCGCGAGTTCATGGACAAATATTACCCTGACGGCGACAAGGCCAATGCCAACAACGTTTACGGCTACGTCCAGGCCGAGGCGATGGCGCAGGTGCTGAAGCAGTGCGGCGACAACCTCACACGTGACAACGTCATGAAGCAGGCCACCAGCCTGAAGGATTTTCACACCGATCTGATGCTGCCCGGCATCCTGGTCAACACCTCGGGCCGATGACTATTTCCCGGTCGAGCAGATGCAGCTGATGCGCTTCAACGGGCAGGCTTGGGAGTTGTTCGGCGACGTCATCACCGGCGAAGTCGGCCACGAGCGCAGTCAATAGTCAGGGCTGGCGGCCAGAGCTAAGCGCGTGCACCCAAAGCGAGAAGCGCAGGCCTAGCCGGCGCTCAGCCGCACACCGGCGCGCAAAAACTTCTGCGGATCGACCGCTTCGCCGTCGATTCGGGTTTCGTAGTGCAGATGCGGGCCGGTGGAACGGCCGGTCGATCCGACGAGACCGACGACCTGACCGATCTTCACGATCTCGCCGACCTTGACGTTGATCTCCGAGAGATGGCCGTAGCGGGTCGCAAGTCCATTGCCGTGATCGACCTCGATCATGCGGCCATAGCCGCCGGACCAGCCGGCCGAGACGACCTTGCCGTTGGCGGTGACGCGAACGGGATCGCCGGTTGCGGCACGGAAGTCGAGCCCGGTGTGCATCGCGGACCGGCCGAGAAACGGGTCGCTGCGCACGCCGAAGCCGGAGGTGAACTCGACCTCGCCGATGACGGGCTTGCGATAGGGCACGAGGGCGAGCGTGCGATTGAGCCGGTCCATCTCGGCACGCGTGGTGTTGATGCGAGAGAGCTGCTTCTCGAACGGCCCTGAACTGGCCGTGAGTTTTACGGGTACGAAAGGCCCGCCCATCGCGGTGCGCGGCACGGCGCCTTCGAGATTTGCGAGGTTCAGGCCGAGGTCGCTGACGACGCCGCGCATCCGGCGCATGCGTGAATCCATGCCTTCCTCGACGGCGCTGAGCGCCGCCATCTGGCGACGCTCGACCTGGTCAAGCGAGGTCGTGAGCCGAACCACGACGTTGTCGAACCCCTGGTTCTTGGCGAATTGATTGACCGGCGGAGCCGCGAGGGTCGGCGCGCGCGATTCGAGCCGCGCTTCGCGATCCGGCGGCGCCACGAAAATCACGGTATCGCTAATCGGCGAGGGTTTTGGCGTGCCCTGCGTCGCCTGGCTCGCGTCGCCACGCTGCGGGGTGGAGCGGGGAATCGATCCGGTCACGTCGGGCATGGCGCCAAGCGCCGTCGCCCGGGACTCCAGCGCCGTCTGGCGCTTCATGATCTGGTCGAGCTTCTGGTCGAACTGCTCCTGGTCGAGCAGCTGCCGGCTGGTGGTGCGGTCGACCTTGGCGCGCAGCTCGGTGATGCGGTCCTCATAGGCGTATTGCATCTCGGCCTGCCGGGCGATCAGCCGGGTGAGGACGTCGTCGCGGAAGGCGAAATAGGTCGCGGTTGCGGCCGACCAGAGCCCGAGCAGCACGACGGTGCCGACCACGATCCAGAACACCACAGGCCCCAGGCGAACCTGCTTGCCGTGATGCACAATGGTGTAGGCGTCATCGGTGTCCGGAAGGGGAATCGCGGCTGCCGCCGTCGCGGCAGGACGGCGGTTGAAAGACCGTCCGTGGTCGTGCGGGTGATGTTGGGTGTACTGCGAATATTGGGCAGAACTTTTCGACATCGGCACTCCCGCGCCGGTCGGATGAGTCCGTACGGCTTAATTGCCGCAGCAATCTGGGCCGGTCATGGTTAATTTTCCGGAAATGGAACCCCTTGAATTTAAAGGATTGGTTAAAGGCTTCTTGCCGCTTCCAGCACGTCGTCGGCGTGGCCGTCGACCCGGACATTACGCCAGACCTTGGCGACCTTGCCGTCGGCGCCGAGCAATATCGTGGTGCGAAGAACTCCCAGGAAGGTCTTGCCATACATCGATTTTTCGCCCCAGACGCCGTAGGCCTCCAACATCTCATGCTTCTCATCCGAGATCAGGGGGACGTCGAGACCGTGCTTGTCGCGAAACTTCTCCTGGGCCTTTAACGGATCGGCGGAGATACCAAGCACCGCCGTGCCAGCCGTGGCGAAGGCGCCGGTCAGCCGGGTGAAGTCGATGGCCTCCCTGGTGCAGCCCGGCGTGTCGGCGCGGGGATAGAAGAACAGGACGAGCTTCTGGCCGGCATAATCCGATAGCGCAACGACACCGCCGCCGTCGCGGGGCAGGCGGAAGGCGGGAGCCTTCTGGCCCTCGGCCAAGGCGGCCTTTGCCGCCGTTCCGGGCGCGGAGGCGGATTTAGAAGAATTTAACCGCTTCGATGCGGCCTTATGCGATGCTGCTTTTGCTATCGTTCCAGTTGATTTGCTCGCCGGTGTCCGCTGTGTTTTCGCGGACTTTGTTTGAGTCGCGGCCCGCGTTTTCAGGGGCGCCTTTTTAGCCGTCGAACTGCCGGAGGGCGTTTTGGACGATTTCTTTCGGGATTTCTGGGACATACGCCTTCCTTTCGTCGCTTTCGGCGGGTCAACCAAAGCGGTATTACAGCCTTCGTCCGGTGTGCCGGAATCGCGCCCTCAGGTAGGCGAGTCTGACGACGCCGGAGTCTGGTTACAAGGAATTACACGCACCACCCCACTGCTCGTTGAACGCGCTCCCGGGGCGAAATGACGAACAGCAGGAACATTCGAGGTATGGCGGCAATGCCGGCGCAGGGAGCTTCGCTTCCGGTCGACGGCTGCGGTCCTGGCGGCGCTCAATCCCACGACGGGCGCCTGTATCGAGAGGCAATGGCAAGGAATACGTCGCCCCAGGACTACAATCGGGATTTGGATCGGCGCGGCGGCCAACAAGAGTCGCAGCAATGGGACGACGCCGATTGGGATTCTGATCAGGAAGCGGCGGCGGGCCATCGGGCGCGCCGGCTGTTGTCGCGTTCCAGTTCGGGCTTCCATCGTTTCGGTGACGGGTTTGGGAGGTTGCGCCGCTGGCTGGGTGGTGGGCGCTGGCTAAAGCGTACGGCCGTGGTCGTCGGTGCCCTGGCCGTCATCTTCGTCGGCTGTTTCGGCGCGCTGTGGTGGCGGCTCGGCGCCGGTCCCATCAATCTGGACATTGCGACGCCGTGGCTCGCCGCGGCGATCGAGGACAATATAGGCCACGGCAACACGGTTGAGGTCGGCGGCACGCAGATCGAGCGGACCGGGCGGATCCGCATCGCCGTGCGTATCCGTGACATCGTCGTGCGCGACCAGGATCACGCCATTGTCGCCACCGCGCCGAAGGCTGAGGTGAGGCTGTCGGGTGCGGGTCTGCTGATGGGACGCCTGCGCGCCGAAAGCCTCAACCTCGTCGATGCCGAGCTCGCGATCCGGATCGCGCCCGACGGCACCGTCACAGTGTCGGCCGGCGACACCGCAAAGCCGCTCGCAACCGGCGTCGCCTCCAAGAAGGACGCGGGCCTGCCACCGACATTCCCGCGCAACGGTGGCCCACCGCCGCCGTTCGCAACGGTGCCTGCGAGTCCGGACGCATCGCAAGCCGTTGCCCAGGCCACGCCCCCGAGTGGGATTCTTCAGGGTCTCGACTGGCTCGACAGTCTGAGCATGACCGGCCTCGACGGCCAGAACCTCAACGAGATCGGCCTGAAGAACGGCAATCTGGTCGTTGACGATCAGCAGCGCGGCAGCAAATGGACGTTTGAGAACATCACGCTCAGCCTGCGCCGGCCGAGCCGTGGCGGCGTCGCGCTCAGCCTCGGCGAGGAGGGCGCGCGTCCGTGGTCGCTGCGTGCCACGATCGGCCCCGCCGAGAATGGCGTGCGCTCGGTCGATATCCGCGCCGACAAGGTCTCGACCGCCAACATCCTGCTGGCGTTGCGGGTGAAGGACCTCACCTATACCGCCGACCTGCCGCTGACCGGCGAGCTCAAGGGCGAGCTCGGCCGCGACGGCGTGCCGACATTCTTCCGCGGCAAGATTGCGATCGGCGCGGGCAACATCATCGACACCGACACGCCCGACTATCCGATGGCGATCGACTCGGCCGAGATCAATGTCGAGTGGGATTCGAACCGGCGGGTGTTGGTCGCGCCGTTCAAGATTCTGTCGGGCGCGAACCGCCTGACCCTTCTGGCCCATCTCGAGCCGCCCAACGGCACCATCAATGACTGGCAGCTCGGCTTCAGCGGCGGTTCGATCCTGCTGGGCGGCATCGACAACGAGCCGCCGCTGGTCTTCAACCGGATTGCGATCGGCTTCCGCTTCGACACCGACCACAAAAGGCTGCTGTTGACGCAGGCCGATATCTCCAACGGAGAGATCGGCGTCGCCGGCACCGGTGCGATCGACTATTCGGGCGAGCCGCGGCTGACATTGGGTTTTGCGGGGACGCCGATGTCGGCCTCCGCGCTCAAGCGGATGTGGCCGACGCTTGTCGTTCCCGAATTGCGCGAATGGGTGATCGAGCGGATCGAGCGTGGCACGCTCCAGCGCATCGAGATCGGCGTCAATTCGCCGGTCAAGAATCTTCCGCGCAGGGGTCCACCCATTCCCGACGACGGCCTGTCGGTCAATATCGTTGCAAGCGGTGTCGCGGTTCGCCCCGTGGATGGCATGCCGGTGGTGCACGATGCCGATTTGAAGGCGCGCGTGACCGGGCGCACCGCGACCGTGAATATCGGGCAGGGCATTGCCGATACTCCGGCGGGCCGCAAGATCACGATTTCCGACTTCGTGTTCGAGGTGCCTGATATGGTTCCCAAGCCGTCGCCGTCGCGGACCAGGTTCCGTGCCGATGGCCCAGTGCCTGCGGCCGCCGAAATGCTTTCCAATGATCGCCTGAGCGATCTGTCGTCGACCGCCATCGATCCCAACACCAGCAAAGGGACGTTCTCGGCGAACATCCAGCTGGGCCTGCCGGTCAAGGGCGAGCTGACCAAGGCCGACACCACCTATACCGTCACCGCCGATCTCAACGGATTTGCTGCCGACAAGCTGGTCATGAACCAGAAGCTGGAAGCCAACAACCTCAAGATCGTCGCGAACAACCAGGGCTATCAGGTCAAGGGCGACGTCAAGATCAACGGACAGGCGGCCTCGCTCGACTACCGCAAGCCGGCTGAGGGCGATGCGGACGTCAAATTGCAGGCCACGCTCGACGATGCGGGCCGCGCGCGCCTCGGATTCGATCTGAGCCCCGCCGTCAGCGGATCGCTGCCGATCAAGCTGTCGGGCAAGATCGCAGGAGGGCCCGACCAGACGACGAAGCTCGGCGTCGAGGCCGACCTGACCTCGGTCAGGCTCGACAACATCCTGCCCGGCTGGGTCAAGCTGCCGGGCAAATCGGGCAAGGCCAGCTTCAAGGTGGTGCCGACGGCGCAATCGACGCGTCTGGAGGACATCGTCGTCGAAGGCGGCGGCGCCTCGATCAAAGGGGCGCTCGAGGTCGATGCCAACGGCGACCTCATGAACGCGAACTTCCCGACCTACGCGCCCTCCGACGGCGACAAGGCGTCGCTGAAGGTGGAGCGAGGCCAGGACGGCGTGATCAAGGGCACGATGCGCGGGGACGTATTCGACGGCCGCGGCTTCCTGAAGTCGGCGATCTCAGGAAATTCCAAGGACGATGCCAAGAGCAAGACGAAGAACGTCGATTTCGACATCGACGTGAAGCTCGGCGCCGTCATGGGTTTCAACGGCGAGGCGATGCGCAGCGTCGACGCCAAGATGTCGCGCCGCAGCGGCGCGGTCAAAGCCTTCACGCTGAGCGGCAGGATCGGAAAAGACACGCCCGTGGCGGCCGATTTGCGCGGCGGCCGCGCCCAGGGCAACCGTGAGGTAATCTATCTCCAGACCAACGATGCCGGCAGCTTTCTGCGCTTCACCGACACCACCAACAAGGTCTTCGGCGGCCAGATGGTGGTGGCGATGGAGCCGCCGACGTCTGAGCCTACGACAAGAGAAGGCCTGATCAACGTGCGCGACTTCTCGGTCAAGGGAATGGAACAGCTCGATCGCGTCGCGGCGGGCGCTGCTAACGGCGCGCAGAGCGGGGTGGCCTTCACGGCGTTGCGCGCGGAGTTCACGCGGCAGAACGGCGCGCTCACAATCCGCGACGGCGTGGTCAAGGGTCCGATGGTCGGCGCCACCATCGAGGGCTCGATCGACTTTCCCGGCAACCAGGTGTGCATGAGCGGCACCTTCGTGCCGATGTACGGGTTGAACAACATGTTCGGACAGATTCCGGTACTCGGGCTGTTCCTGGGTGGTGGCGATAAAGAGGGACTGATCGGCGTGACCTACGAGGTCGTCGGCACGCCGGCCGCGCCCGTGATGCGCGTCAATCCGGTCTCGGCCATGGTGCCGGGCGTATTCCGCAAGATCTTCGAGTTCAACACCGGCAAGCAGAACACGCCGTTCGAGGAATTCCCCTCGCAGTCGCACGATGGTTCGACCGGATCGCCGCGTCAACTATCGAGCGGCTGCAGCGTCGCGCGGCGATAACGCGCTGGGCTGATTCGCCGAGTGCGATCAGGTCGGGCCGCCGCCGAGTCAGCCTACGCCGCGCGCACGCCGGCCAGGAACGTCCCGACTTCGCCGGAGAGCTGCTCGGCCTGCTTGGAGAGGTTCGAGGCGGCTGCGAGCACCATGCCTGCGGCATTGCCGGTCTCGTTCGCTGCCGTGCTGACGCCGCCGATATTGGTGGTGACTTCCTGGGTCGCCTCCGCGGTCTGCGAGACGCTGCGGGCGATCTCTGCGGTGGCGGCGCCTTGCTCCTCGATCGCAGCCCCGATCGAGGTCGCGATCCGGCTGACTTCCTCGATGGTGGCGGTGATGCCACCGATGGCGTCCACGGCCTCCTTGGTCGCGCCCTGGATCTGCGCGATCTTGTCACCAATCTCGCGGGTCGCTTCCGCGGTCTGGCTCGCCAGCGATTTCACCTCGGAGGCGACGACGGCAAAGCCGCGGCCGGCTTCACCGGCGCGCGCGGCCTCGATGGTGGCGTTGAGCGCGAGCAGATTGGTCTGCGCCGCGATGCTGGAGATCAGCTCGGCGACATGTTCGATCTGCTGGGCACCGTCCGAGAGGGCGCGCACGATGGTGTCGGTGCGGCGTGCGCTGTCCACGGCGCGGCCGGTGACCTCGGCGGATTGCGCGACCTGACGGCTGATCTCGGTGATGGAGGAGGAGAGTTCTTCGGCAGCGGCCGCGACCGTCTGAACGCGCTGGCTGGCTTCGGTGGCGGCCGAGCCGACCACGGCGGCGCGGCGGTTGGTGCCTTCCGCGGTCGACGACATCGACTTGGCGGTGACCTCCAGTTCGCCGGAACCCGAGGCCATCAGGCCGACGAGCTGGCCGACGGAGGCATCGAACCGGTCGGCAAGCGAGATCAGCGCGTCGCGCTTCTCCTGCTCGCTGCGGGTCTTGGTGGCGACCTGCTCGGCCTCCAGGTTACGCGCCGTCAGCGCGGTCTGCCTGAGCACTTCGAGGGTCTCGGCCATGCGGCCGATCTCGTCGCCGCGACCGGTTTCCTCGACCGGCTTGTCGATGGCGCCTTCGGAAATCTCCTGCATGCGGGTCTTCTGGCGGTCGAGCGCGCTCAGCACGTCGCGGGCGATCAGCCAGGACAGCGTCGCCATCAGCAGCATCAGGCCAACGCCGATCCCGGGCAAGCTCGAGCGTCAGCGCGCGGACGTCGGCGTCGATGTCGTCGACATAGAGGCCGTAGCTGATCGTGGCGTTCCAGGGCGCAAACTTGCGCGTGAAAACGGTCTTGCGGACGGGCTCCGTCTGGCCGGGGCGGGGGTAGAGATATGAGGTTACGCCGCCCTGAGCAGTCTGGTTGCCGGCACTTATGATCGCATCTGCGATGAGGACACCGTTGGAGTCCTTTGCACCCGTGATCTTGCCTTCGAGCTGCTGGTTCGCGCCGTTCACCAGGATCGAGGTATCGGCGTTATAGACCACCGGGTAGCCCTGGTTACCGTTGAATGTCATGCGCCGTCCGCGCATGTGGAACTGGGCCTTCGCTTCGGCCTGCGTCAGCTTGCCGGCGGTGACGTCGTCCTGGACCGACTGGGCAAGGGTGTAGAGGATGTCGACCGCTGTCTTCATCTGCTGGACCCGGTCTTCCATCATGCGGCTCTTGCTGAGGAAGGCCGATACCGCGATGATGGCCGTGATTGTGAGAGCCGCGAGGCAGACCATGCTGGTAAGCTTGGTGCGGATCTTCAGATGGCTCAGCAGCTTCATCGCAGCCTCTACGAAATGGTTGTTATTGCTCGCATCGGTAGCATGAAGTTCTTACCATTCATGAACACAGCCATGCCTCGACCCGCTGCGGGACAGCCGCTGCGCAACCTTATGCGCAAGCGTGCAGGCAAAACGCCATGCATCGCCGTGCACCCGTATTTTTGCGGAAGGATATCGTTCTCAGACTTTGGTGGTGATCGAGCTTGGCAGGACGGCCGATGAACCGATTCGTTCACCGCATCATCATGTCCTTGCTGCTCGTGGCGGCCCTCGTTCTCATCTGGAACGTGCTGGGGACGCGCTGAGCCGGCACCGGCAAATCCGCCGGTACCGACTTGCTTGCGAGATAACTAGGAGCCTTAGCGCCGCGCGAATGCGCCGCCGGTCGAATCGCTTTCCTTGCCTATTGCCGCATCGACGCTGACCGATCCGCCGCCGGCTGCCGAGAGGTAGAGGCAGGCGAAGCAGAACAGGATCGCCGCGGTGCCGCCATTGAGCAGCGGCAGGAACACCGGCGTTTCGCCCTTGAGCATGTGGCCCATGAAGTAGGCGAACGCCATTTCACCCGAGAGAATGAATGCCGCGAGGCGGGTGAGCAGGCCGAGCATCAAGAGCGCGCCAAGCACGAGCTCGATCGTACCGGCCGCGTAGATGATCGGCGGGATGTTCGCGAAGTAGGGCAGCACCGGAAACTTGAACAGTTTGGCGATCCCGTACTGGAACAGCAAGAGGCCGGTGACGAAGCGAAACAGGCTCAAGAGAACCGGTTGAAAGCGAGTGAGATAGGGAAAGTTCATGGGTTTGTCCCTCCATCCAATGCGCGACTTGGAGCGGATTCAGTTCCGCCTCGCAAGCCACCCGGGATCGATTCCGCGCTGACATTTTCGTCATGTAGGACAAAACACCGCAGTTTGCCGCTTCACTCCGGTTGCGTCGAATTTTTTTTCACGCGTGGCCTCGTGAGTCGTACGTAATTTCCCGGTGGCATCGAGGGATGCAGGTTACGTCGAGGAGACCTACCGCCGCAAGGCGGGTACGACCAGGAACGGGATCATCCCGAGCACCACGCTCGCAAGTGCGAAAGCGAGCAGCGCGTTGTAGCCATGGGTAACGTCATGGATCAGGCCGCCGCTCCAGGAGCCGAACGCCGAACCGAGGCCGCTGCCAATCGAGATCGTGCCGAAGATGGTGCCGACACGCTTACCCCGAAAAATCTTCATCGCGGTTGCCGTGATCAGCGGTCCACGCGAGCCCATCATGCTGCCGAAGCAGACGACGAAACCGGAGAGCACAATGATGTTGGGGGTGTACTGCAACAGCCACAGCAGGAAGATGCCGAGGATCGAGATCGCGTAGCTCAGCAGCACCGACGGCCTACGCCCGATCAGCCCGTCGAGCGCGGAGACGCCGAGCATGCCGAACACCAGCACGACGCCGGAAAAGCCCCAGGCGGTCGCGGCCTGGAGCGGTGGAAAGCCGGCGTCGATCAGATAGGCCACGATCTGCGCGGCGATCGCATACATGCCAACGGCAGTGAAGAAGAATGTCGAGAACAGCGCCCAGAAGGCGTGATGGCGCATTGCGCTCGGAAGCGTCCAGCCGTGATCGACGAAATCCGGATCGGTCTTCTTCGCGATATGCGGCGAGCCTGAGGCGAACAGCCGCCATGGCAGCAGCATGAGCGGCACCAGCAGGCCGAACGTGACGAAGCCGAACAGCTGGTAGGTTTCGCGCCAGCCGAGATGATCGATCAAAAGCTGCGAAGCCGGCAGCAGCGCCAGCACGCCGCCACCCATGGCCGAATAGACGACCGCCATCGCGGTCGGCAGTTTTGGGCCGAACCAGCGGCCCAGCAGAATCGAGTTCGGTACGTTGCCGATGAAGGCGACGCCGATGCCGACGCAGAGTCCGATTGATAGCTGGAATTGCCAGAGCGATTGCGCATGGCTTGCGATCAGGAAGGCCGAGCCGAGCAGCAAGAGACCGAGCGCATAGACGATGCGCGGTCCGGAATGATCGAACAGGCGCCCGACCAGCGGTGCAGTCAGTCCGCTGACGAGCCAGGTCAGCGAATAGATCGAGACGACTTGGGCGCGATCCCAGCCGAAGTTTTCCGAGATCGGCTTCAGGAAGACGGTGAAGCTTTCGCTGAGGCCGCGGCCGAGCACGGCGAGCGTGAAGCAGAGCGCGAGCACCACCAGCGCTGTGCGCGCGACGTCATGCGGCGTCGCCGTGACGCGTTCCCTGGTCGCTTGCTTGGACTGTTCCTTGGACCGTTCCCTGGGCGTGTTCTGGTTCATTGCCGATCAGGGAGCGCGCTTCGGCGCGCCCTGACAAGCAGCGAAAAGCTCATACGCCTATGCAGGCCTGATGAGGATGTGCTTCTTCTTGCCGAACGACAGCTTGACCACGCCCTCCGGCGTCAGGTTGGTCACTGAGAGCGTCATCTTCTCGTCGGTGACGGGCTCGTCGTTGACGCGCAGGCCGCCACCCTTGATCTGGCGCCGTGCTTCGCCGTTGGAAGCAACGAGGCCCGCCTTGACGAAGGCGTTGAGCACGCCGAGGCCGCCGTCGAACTCGCCGCGCGGAATTTCCACGGTCGGTAGGCTCTCGGACAGTGCGCCTTCCTCGAAGGTGCGGCGCGCGGTCTCGGCCGCCTCGTTCGCTGCGTCGCGGCCATGCAAGAGCGCGGTCGCCTCGGTGGCGAGCACCTTCTTGGCCTCGTTGATCTCGGAGCCGCCGAGCGCTTCGAGCTTCCTGATCTCGCTGATCGGCAGCGTTGTGAACAGTTTCAGGAATTTGCCGACGTCGGCATCCTCGGTGTTGCGCCAGTACTGCCAGAAATCATACGGCGAGAACTGGTCGGCGTTGAGCCAGACCGCGCCTTGCGCGGTCTTGCCCATCTTGGCGCCCGACGCCGTCGTCAGCAGCGGCGTCGTCAGCGCGAACAATTGGTGGGTGCCCATCCGGCGGCCGAGATCGACGCCCATGATGATGTTGCCCCACTGGTC
Organism: Bradyrhizobium sp. LB13.1; assembly: GCF_054056815.1. Taxonomy (NCBI): domain Bacteria; kingdom Pseudomonadati; phylum Pseudomonadota; class Alphaproteobacteria; order Hyphomicrobiales; family Nitrobacteraceae; genus Bradyrhizobium; species Bradyrhizobium sp. LB13.1. Next base: position 4,026,518 of record NZ_JBSRYQ010000001.1, read on the forward strand.
CGAGCCGCCCATCTGCAAGCTGCAGCCGGTGCGTCTGGCGAGCTCGACGTAATCGTAAGCCTGGCAGATCATGTAGTTGAATTCGATGAAGCTCATCTCCTGCTCGCGCTCGAGGCGGAGCCGCACGGAGTCCATCGTCAGCATACGGTTGACCGAGAAGTGCCGGCCGACGTCGCGCAGCATCTCGATCCAGTTGAGCTTGGTCAGCCACTCGGCATTGTCGAGCATGATGGCGTCGCTCTTGCCGTCGCCATAGCGCAGCACCTTTGCGAACACGCCGCGGATCGAGGCTTTGTTGGCCTCGATCTCGGCGACGGTGCGGATCGCACGCGTCTCGTCCTTGCCGGAGGGGTCGCCGACCATGGTGGTGCCGCCGCCCATCAGCGTGATCGGCTTGTTGCCGGACTGCTGCAGCCAGTGCAGCATCATCATGGTCAGGTAGTTGCCGATGTGCAGGGAGGGGGCGGTGCAATCGTAGCCGACATAAGCCGTCGCCTCGCCCTTGGCCGCGAGCGCGTCCAGCCCCTCAAAATCGGAGCACTGGTGGATGAATCCACGTTCCTGCAGGGTATTGAGGAAATCCGATTTGAATGCAGTCATTTGTCGGCGTGCCTGACAATTCTTGGTTTACTGTTTTGGGGGCAATTTAAGGATCTACTTGGGAACTCGATTGCCGCCCGCCACTTTGGCCTGTGGCATTATAAGATGTGTCCCTCAGGCACAAGATCGGCATGCCGGAGGGGTTCTCTTGAGGACGCTGATCCATGATGTTGACGGCACTTGGTTTGATGAGCGGCACCTCGCTGGACGGGGTGGATGTCGCGCTGATCGAAACCGACGGAAAGCAAGTGAAGGCGTTCGGGCCGTCCGGCTACCGGCCCTATAGCCCGGCGGAGCGCAATTTGCTGCGCCAGGCGCTGAGCGAGGCCGTGCACCTGGCGCAACGCGATGCCCGGCCGGGAATTCTGGCCGAGGCCGAGCGCGCGGTGACGCTCGTGCACGCCGAGGCAGTGGCCACCTTTATCGCCCAGAACCGGATGAAACCGGAAGACATCGACATCGTCGGATTCCACGGCCAGACCGTGCTGCACCGCCCCGAGAAGCGGCTGACGGTGCAGATCGGCGATGCGCCGGCGCTGGCCAGGGCAATCCATATTCCCGTGATGCATGATTTCCGCGCCGCCGACGTCGAGGCCGGCGGCCAGGGCGCGCCATTTGTGCCGGTCTATCATCGGGCGCTCGCCAACTCGCTGGACCGTGAGGGGCCGATCGTGGTGGTCAATATCGGCGGCGTATCCAACATCACCTATATCGACGGCAACGATACGCTGATGGCCTGCGACACCGGGCCCGGCAACGCGCTGCTCGACGATTTCATGTACCGCACCATGAACCAGGCGTTCGACGCCGAAGGAAAGTTCGCCGCGCTCGGCAAGGTGGACGAAGCCTGGATCGCGCGGGCGCTGGAGCTGCCGTTCTTCGCAAGCCCGCCGCCGAAATCGCTCGACCGCAACGACTTTGCCGCGCTGAAGCTCGGCGAGGTGGTGCCGGCCGACGGCGCGGCGACGCTGACCGCCTTCACCGCCGCGGCGATCGCCCGCGTCATCCCCCTGCTGCCACGCAGGCCGCGGAGCTGGATCGTCTGCGGCGGCGGCGCCCGCAACCGGACCATGCTCCAGATGCTGCGGGAGCGTGTCGGGTCCGCGACTGTCGAGGCCGCCGAGGCGCTCGGCTGGGCTTCCGACGCCATCGAGGCGCAGGCCTTCGGCTTCCTCGCCGCGCGCGGTTTGAAGGGCTTGCCGCTGTCCTATCCGGCTACCACCGGCGTGCCGATGCCGATGACCGGCGGGGTGATCGCGCGGCCCTGATCTCATAGGCGGTTGATGCAAATGCATTGAACTTGACAGGTGCATGCAAATGCATCTATATTGGATGCAGTTGCATTCAACTGCCGGGATCATTGCCATGACCGCTTCGCTCAAACTGATCAGCCACACGCTTTGTCCCTACGTGCAGCGCGCGGTGATCGCGCTGAAAGAAAAGCGCGTGCCGTTCGAGCGGGTCGATATCGATCTCGCCAACAAGCCCGACTGGTTCTTGAAGCTGTCGCCGCTCGGCAAGGTGCCGGTGCTGGTCGTGACGACCGACAAGGGCGAGGTCGCGCTGTTCGAAAGCAATGTGATCTGCGAGTACATCGAGGAGACGCAAGGCGGCGTCGCTTTGCATCCGGCGGAGGCACTGACGCGCGCTGAGCATCGTGCGTGGATGGAGTTCGGTTCAGCGACCCTCGGTGACCTCTGGGGTCTGGAGACGACGACCGATCCGGCAACATTCGAAGCCAAACGCCGGGCGCTCGTGACAAAGTTCGCGCGTGTCGAGGCCGCGCTAGGCGCAGGCCCGTTCTTCGCCGGCAATGCGTTCAGCCTCGTCGATGCGGTGTTCGCGCCCGTCTTCCGTTATTTCGACGTGTTCGATGAGCTGACCGAACTCGGCATCTTCAAGGATCTGCCGAAGGTGAGGGCGTGGCGCGCCGCGCTGGCGAGCCGTCCGAGCGTTCGCACCGCGGTCGGCGCCGACTATCCGCAATTGCTGCGCGCCTTCCTTGTGCGTCATGACGCGCATCTGCTCAAGCTTGCGGCCTGAGCGCACGCCTATGTCATCGTCATTGGCATGGCTCATGCTGGTAATCGCCGGCGTGCTGGACGTCGGCTGGGCGATCTCGATGAAATATGCGGAGGGCTACACGCGCGTTGGCTGGAGCATCGTCTCGCTCGTGCTGCTCGCAGCCTTCGTTGTCCTGCTCGGGCGCGCCCTGAAGGTGCTCGAGGTCGGCGTCGCCTATTCGGTCTGGACCGGCATCGGCGCAGCCGGCACCTTTATCATGGGCGTAGTGCTGTTCGGCGAGACCTTGAGCGCGATGAAGCTTGCGGGCATCGCGCTCGTCTTGATGGGAATCGTCGCGCTCAAGCTGGCTTGAGCCGTCACAGCTCCGCGGCCATCTTCGCCAGCGTTGCGATCGTGTTCATGTTGCGCGCTGTGCCGGTCTTCGCGGCGGGGATGACGAGTTTTGACGACGCCATGCCATCGCCATAGTGCACATAGATCTCGCGGCGGCCGAGCTTGACCTCTTCATCCTTCTGACCGCGAACGCCGGCGAGCGTATCTGCGGGCGGCGCCTTGTCGAGAAAGATCGCGACCGTGCGGTTAGGCGCCATTTTCGGAAACGGATTTTGAGCAGCGACCTCTGCCATCTCGGCGCCGCTGCGCACGAGGACGCCGACCGGCGCGCCGGCGTAGGCGTGCAGTCGCCTTTCCAGCGCGGCCTTGATCGCGGATTCCGATTTGCGGCTGTTAAAAACCACGTTGCCGCTGGCGATGTAGGTGCGCACGGCGTCGAAGCCGAGCTCCTCACACATCGCCTTGAGCTCGCTCATCGGCAGCTTGCCCGTGCCGCCGACATTCACGGCACGCAGCAGGGCGAGGAACGAGCCCATTTGAGGCCTCAGCGCACGTTGGCGAGGCGCATGTCGAGATAGGCCGTGATGGTTTCCATCAGCGGCTCGAGCTTGGCGTCGAAGAAATGGTTGGCGCCGGGAATGACCTGCTGGTCGATCACGATGCCCTTCTGCGTCTTCAGCTTCTCAACCAGCGTGTTGACGTCCTTGGGCGGAACCACCGCGTCCTTCTCGCCATGCACGATCAGGCCCGAGGACGGGCAGGGCGCGAGGAACGAGAAGTCGTAGAGGTTGGCAGGCGGCGCGATCGAGATGAAGCCCTCGACCTCGGGGCGGCGCATCAGCAGCTGCATACCGATCCAGGCGCCGAAGGAGAAGCCGGCAACCCAGCAGGCGCGCGCTTCGGGATTGATGGTCTGCGCCCAGTCGAGCGCCGCGGCCGCATCCGACAACTCGCCGGTGCCGTGGTCGAACGAGCCCTGGCTGCGTCCGACGCCACGGAAGTTGAAGCGCAGCACCGAGAAGCCGCGATGCGCGAACGCGTAGTAGCACTGGTAGATGATCTGATGATTCATCGTGCCGTGAAACTGCGGGTGCGGATGCAGGACCATCGCGATCGGTGCGTTCTTCTGCTTGGCCGGGTGATAGCGGCCTTCGAGACGGCCAGCAGGGCCGGTGAAAATAACTTCGGGCATGGATGATCTCTTGATTGATCTCTTGAAGACGCTCTTCAGCAATCAACCGATTGTAGCCTCATCGGCAGCGACGCCGACGGAAGCGCGAATGGAAGTATGGAGCGGGGCGCCCTCGGATGATGCGCGAGCGGCGCGCGGTGAACTGACGCGCGCGTTCTAGCATGAGGCGAGGGTCAAAAAGCAAGCATCTTGAACATCGCCCAATGAGCTCAAGGTGTTAGCGCGTCATGGCGGAGCCATCGCGCGATGGGGATTCGGAATCGAGATTGCCAAGTGCTCCATGGGGCCCCATGTCGGGTACCAGCGCGGGCGAAGCAACCCACCCGCATGGTAACATAATACTCATGCCGAGTCGTATTTACCTCGACTGGAATGCGACCACGCCGCTCCGCGCAGAGGCGCGAAGCGCAATGCTCGCAGCCTACGAACTGATCGGCAATCCATCTTCGGTCCATGCCGAGGGGCGGGAGGCGCGGCGGTTGGTCGAGGAGGCGCGGACCACGCTTGCGGCTGCCCTAGGCGCGCAGCCGCGGAACGTCGTCTTCACCTCCGCAGGAACCGAGGCCAACGCGCTGGCGCTGTCGCCGGGCCTGCGGGGGCCGTCTGGCCGGCCTGTCGAGCGCCTGCTGGTCTCGGCCATAGAACATGCTTCGGTGCTGGCAGGCGGACGGTTCCCGGCCGGTGAGATCGGTCAGATCCGGGTCATGCGGTCTGGCGTGATCGACCTCGACCATTTGAAGGCGCTGCTCAGTGACGGCCCGCCGGCGCTGGTATCCATCATGGCGGCCAACAACGAGACGGGCGCGCTCCAGCCGGTCGCCGAGGCCGCGGCGATCGTTCACGAGGCGAGGGGCCTCCTGCATGTCGATGCAATCCAGGCCCTTGGAAAAATCCCTTTTGATATCAAGGCTATCGGTGCGGACCTTGCGACCTTTTCTGCGCACAAGATCGGCGGCCCCAAGGGCGTCGGCGCGCTGGTCGTGGCCGACGGAGTGGCCGGACTGGAACCGGTGCTGCGGGGTGGCGGGCAGGAGCTCAACCGGCGCGCGGGAACCGAGAATGTCGCCGGCATTGCCGGCTTCGGAGCAGCGGTGAGGATCGCCCTTCAGGCTTTGCCGGAGGATGCGGAGCGGATGGTAACCCTCAGGGATTGCTTGGAAAATGGCATCCGCAGGGTCGCGGGCGCGATCGTCTTCTCGAACGACGTTGAGCGGCTGCCAAATACCGTTCTCTTCACGGCCCCCGGCCTGAAGGCCGAGACCGCGGTGATCGGCTTCGACCTGGAAGGCGTGGCGGTATCCTCGGGCTCAGCCTGTTCCTCGGGCAAGGTGCAGCCGTCTCACGTGCTGTCGGCAATGGGGTATGATGCTGCCGTCGCCCAGGGAGCGGTGCGTCTCAGTCTGGGCTGGTCTACGGGACCGGATGACATCAACAGGGCGTTAGAGGCTTGGCGAAAGCTCGGCAATACCCTACTTAAGGGATAAGCGACGAAACACGGCTTGAATGGTTCTAAGCGCGTGCGTCTCGCCAAGAAACATCGTAATAGTCGTCCGAGTTTGATGATCCACCGCGGTCCTTGAAACCGCGAGCGGAGGATAGAATGCCAGCCGTGCAAGAGACGGTCGAGCGCGTGAAGCGCATCGACGTCGATCAGTATCGTTATGGGTTTGAGACCCTGATCGAGTCCGACAAGGCCCCAAAGGGGCTGTCGGAAGAGACCGTCAAGTTCATCTCCGAGAAGAAGAACGAACCCGCCTGGATGCTCCAGTGGCGGCTTGAGGCCTATCGGCGCTGGCTGACCATGACCGAGCCGACCTGGGCGCGCGTCGACTATCCCAAGATCGACTTCCAGGACCTCTATTACTATTCGGCGCCGAAGCCGAAGAAGACGATCAGTTCGCTCGACGAGATCGATCCGGAGATTCTGAAGACCTACGAGAAGCTCGGCATTCCCCTGCGTGAAGTCGCGATGCTCGAAGGCGTCGAGCCCAAGCCCGGCGATCAGGATCCTAACAGGCGCAAGATCGCGGTCGACGCGGTCTTCGATTCGGTGTCGGTTGCGACTACGTTCCAGGCTGAGCTGAAGAAGGCCGGCGTGATCTTCATGCCGATCTCGGAGGCGATCCGCGAGCATCCCGAGCTGGTGCAGAAATATCTCGGCTCCGTGGTGCCGACGTCGGACAATTTCTACGCGACGCTGAACTCGGCGGTGTTTTCGGACGGCTCGTTCGTCTATGTGCCGCCGGGCGTCCGTTGCCCGATGGAGCTGTCCACTTACTTCCGCATCAACGAGCGCAACACCGGCCAGTTCGAGCGCACGCTGATCATCGCCGACAAGGGCTCCTACGTCTCCTACCTCGAGGGCTGCACCGCGCCGCAGCGCGACGAGAACCAGCTTCACGCGGCCGTGGTCGAGCTCGTCACGCATGACGACGCCGAGATCAAATATTCGACGGTGCAGAACTGGTACCCGGGCAATTCGGAAGGCAAGGGCGGCATCTACAATTTCGTCACCAAGCGTGGTGACTGCCGCGGCAACAATTCCAAGATCTCGTGGACCCAGGTCGAGACCGGATCCGCGATCACCTGGAAGTACCCGAGCTGCATCCTGCGCGGCGACAACTCCCGTGGTGAATTCTATTCGATCGCGATCTCCAACGGCTATCAGCAGGTCGACAGCGGCACCAAGATGATCCATCTCGGCAAGAACACGTCGAGCCGCATCATCTCCAAGGGCATCGCCGCCGGCAAGTCGCAGAACACCTATCGCGGCCTCGTTACCGCGCATCGCAAGGCGACCGGCGCGCGCAACTTCACCGCCTGCGATTCCCTGTTGATCGGCGACAAATGCGGCGCGCACACCGTGCCGTACATCGAAGCCAAGAACTCGTCGGCGACGTTCGAGCACGAGGCCACCACATCGAAGATCTCCGAGGACGTGCTGTTCTATTGCATCCAGCGCGGCCTCACGCAGGAGGAGGCGGTTGGCCTCGTCGTCAACGGTTTCGTCAAGGACGTGCTTCAGCAGCTGCCGATGGAATTCGCGGTGGAAGCGCAGAAGCTGATCTCGATCTCACTCGAAGGATCGGTCGGCTAACTCCGACCCTCGCGGTGCGCATCGCGCGCCCTATGCATCATTTGAATAAACTGGACACCAAGATGGCTTTGCTTGAAGTGAAAGACCTCAAGGTTCGTGTCGAGGAGCGTGAGATCCTCCACGGGCTGACGCTGACCGTGAACGAGGGCGAGATCCACGCGATCATGGGGCCGAACGGCTCCGGCAAGTCGACGCTGTCCCACGTCATCGCCGGCAAGCCCGGTTACGAGGTCACCGACGGCGAGATCCTGTTCAAGGGCGAAGACCTGCTCGCGATGGCCCCCAACGAGCGCGCCGCCAAGGGCGTGTTCCTGGCGTTCCAGTATCCGGTCGAGATTCCCGGCGTCACCACCATGAATTTCCTGCGCACCGCGCTGAATGCGCAACGCAAGGCGCGCGGCGAGAGCGAATATTCGACGCCTGACTTTCTCAAGAAAGTCCGCGAGGTCTCGAGATCGCTCAACATCCCGCAGGACATGCTCAAGCGCGGCGTCAATGTCGGTTTCTCCGGCGGCGAGAAGAAGCGCAACGAAGTGCTGCAGATGGCGCTGTTCGAGCCTAGCCTGTGCATCCTCGACGAGATGGATTCCGGCCTCGACATCGACGCGCTGCGCATCGCAGCCGACGGCGTCAACGCGCTGCACTCGCCGAAGCGCGCGATGGTCGTCATCACCCATTATCAGCGGCTGCTGAACTACATCGTGCCCGACGTCGTGCACGTGATGTCGAATGGCCGCGTCGTGAAGAGCGGCGGCAAGGAACTGGCGCTGGAGCTGGAAGCGTCCGGCTACGCCCAGTTCGAGGACGCCGCGTAAGGATTGTTTGAGATGAACGTTGCTGTGGCAAAGACCGGAAACGGCCGCGCGGTGAGCGATCTGTTCGCCAGCGCCGAAGGCCGCCTGCCGGGTTCGCCTTCTGTGATCGCGGCGCGCCGCGAGGCGTTCGAGACCTATGAACGTCTCGGCCTGCCGCACCGCCGGATCGAGGAATGGAAGTACACCGATCTGCGTGCGCTGGTCGGCGAGGTGCTTCCGCTTGCGGCTCCGCCCGATGCGGCTGCGTTGAAGCGCGCCGCGGACGCGGTGAAAGCGCATGCGATCGCCGGCGCCCGCAAGCTGGTGCTGGTCGACGGCGTGTTCGCTGCCGATCTCTCCGACGTCAAGGCGCTCGCCTCCGAGGCGGGCTTCAAGACCTTGCGGGAGACGCTGGAGAAGGATTCCGGTCTGTTGAAGACCGCGGCCACCGATGCCGTGATCGCGCTGAACGCGGCGATGGCGACCGACGGTGTCGTGCTTGATATCGCCGACGGCGCGCAGCTGTCGGCGCCGATCCAGATCATTCACATCGCGACCGCGGCTTCGGCATCGACGTTCACACGCTCGCAGGTCGCGGTCGGGAAGGGCGCTCGCGCCACCATCATCGAGAGCTTCGTCGCGGCCGGCGCCAAGGCCTACCAGGTCAACGACGCCGTCATCCTCTCGGTCGGCGACAACACCGACCTCGCGCATATCCGCCTGATGGACGATTCACCGGATGCGGTGAACATCACCTCGCAATTCGTCACTGTTGGTGCGAATACAAAGCTCAATTTCTTCAACATGACCACCGGTGCTGCGGTCAGCCGCCTCCAGGGCTTCGTCACGCTGGCGGGCGAGGGCAGCGAGCTCTCGGTCAACGGCGTGAACCTGTTGCAGAAGACCGAACATGGCGACACCACGCTGGTCGTCGACCATGCCGTGCCGAACTGCTTCAGCCGCGAAGTTTTTCGTGCCGTGATCGACGACCGTGCGCACTCGGTGTTTCAGGGGCGTATCATCGTCCGTCCCGATGCGCAGAAGACCGACGGCAAGATGATGATCCGTGCGCTGCTGCTCTCGGACGAGGCGGAAGCGGACAACAAGCCCGAGCTCGAGATCTTCGCTGACGACGTCTCCTGCGGTCACGGCGCCACCGCCGGCGCGCTCGACGACAATCTCTTGTTCTATCTGAAGGCGCGCGGCCTGCCGGAGAAGCAGGCCCAGGCGCTGCTGATCCAGGCTTTCGTCGGCGAGGCGATCGAGCAGATCGCCGATGATGATCTGCGCGAGCATGTGATCGGCATTGCCGAGCGCTGGCTGGAGCGGCGCCAATGAGCACGCATCCCGCAGTCAAGAACGGTGCCTATGACGTTGCGCGCGTGCGCCAGGATTTTCCGGCGCTGGCCATGCAGATCTATGGCAAGCCGCTGGTCTATCTCGACAACGCCGCCTCGGCGCAGAAGCCGAGTGCCGTCCTCGATCGCATGACGCAGGCCTATACCTCCGAATACGCCAACGTGCATCGCGGCCTGCATTATCTCGCCAACGCCGCGACCGAGGCCTATGAGGGCGGCCGCACCAAGGTGGCGCAGTTCATCAATGCGCCCCGGACTGAGGAAGTGATTTTCACCCGCAACGCGACGGAGGCGATCAACCTCGTTGCGTCGTCCTGGGGTGGGCCGAACATCAAAGAAGGCGACGAGATCGTCATCTCGATCATGGAGCACCACTCCAACATCGTGCCCTGGCATTTCCTCAGGGAACGCCATGGCGCGGTGATCAAATGGGCGCCGGTCGACGACGAAGGCAATTTCCTCATCGACGAGTTCGAGAAGCTCTTGACGGCGAAGACCAAGCTGGTCGCGATCACGCAGATGTCGAACGCGCTCGGCACCATCGTCCCGGTCAAGGAGGTCGTGAAGATCGCTCACGCCCGCGGCATTCCCGTGCTGGTCGACGGCAGCCAGGGCGCCGTGCATCTGCCGGTCGATGTCCAGGACATCGGCTGCGACTTCTACGTCTTCACCGGCCACAAGGTCTACGGTCCGACCGGCATCGGCGTGCTCTGGACCAAGTACGACCACCTCGTCGCGATGCGGCCGTTTAACGGCGGCGGCGAGATGATCCGCGAGGTCTCGCGCGATGTCGTCACCTACGGCGATCCCCCGCACAAATTCGAGGCAGGCACGCCCGCGATCGTCGAGGCCGTCGGACTTGGTACCGCCATCGACTACGTCAATTCGATCGGCAAGGAGCGCATCGCCGCGCACGAGCACGATCTCGTCACCTACGCCCAGGAGAAGCTGCGCGAGATCAACTCGCTGCGGCTGATCGGCACCGCGCGCGACAAGGGCCCGGTTATCTCCTTCGAGATGAAGGGCGCGCACGCCCATGACGTCGCCACCGTGATCGACCGCCAGGGCATCGCGGTGCGCGCCGGCACCCATTGCGTGATGCCGCTTTTAGAGCGGTTCAACGTCACGGCCACATGCCGGGCGTCGTTCGGCATGTATAATACGCGGGAAGAAGTCGATCATCTGGCACAGGCGCTGTTGAAGGCGCGGGATTTGTTCGCATGAGTGACACGGCCGAAATCAAAGCCAATCCGATGGAAACCCGGTCGGCACTGCCGCCTGAGGAGACCGAACGTTTGACCACCGAGATCATCGCCGGGCTCAAGACCGTGTTCGATCCGGAAATCCCGGCCGACATCTACGAGCTCGGCCTGATCTACAAGGTCGAGATCAAGGACGATCGCTCGGTCGACGTCCAGATGACGCTGACGACGCCGAACTGTCCGGCCGCCGGCGAGCTGCCGACCATGGTCGAGAACGCGGTCGCCAGCGTTCCCGGTGTCGGCGTGGTCGACGTCAAGGTGATCTGGGAGCCGGCCTGGACGCCGGAACGTATGAGCGACGAGGCCCGCCTCGTGCTCAATATGTGGTGACGCGTAACCTTGGCTTTAGATCCTTGGTATTGAATTCGCTCGGCAACGGACCACATCACTGACATGACACAGATATCGTCAGGCTCGACACCAGCATCCACTCCAAAGCCGAGGCGGCCCCGCCCGCAGGTGATGCGGCTGACGGACGCTGCCGCCCAGCGCATCAGCGAGCTGACCCAGCGCGCCGATTCCGAGATCGTGGGCCTGCGCGTCGGCGTCAAGAACGGCGGCTGCGCCGGCCAGTCCTACACGGTCGAATACGCCCATGACGTCCGTCCGACCGACGAAGTCGTCGAGGACAAGGGCGTCAAGATCCTGGTCGATCCCAAGGCCGTGCTGTTCCTGCTCGGCACCGAGATGGACTACAAGGCCGACAAGATGCAGGCCCAGTTCGTCTTCAACAACCCCAACCAGATCTCCGCCTGCGGCTGCGGCGAATCGGTCGAGCTGCGCCCGGCGACGATCGACGGGTAGTCTTCTCACGTTGCTCTCGTGTCCCGGACGCGCTGCAGCGCGCTTGCGCTGCTGCGCAGAGCCGGGACCCACGCTATGGTCACCAGTACAAGACGACTGGGCCCCGGCTCAGCAGCGCACCGTTTCACGCTGCGCTGCGTGGGGGCACGAGAGAGCCCGCCATGGACCGCGAATTCCTGATCGACCTGTTCGCCGATTTCGGCCCCGTCGCCATCCGAAGAATGTTTTCCGGCTACGGCATCTCCGCCGACGGCATCAACTTCGCACTGGCCTTGCGCGCCGGCCTTTTTTTCCGCGCCGACGAGATGACCATCCCGGACTTTCAGGCCGAAGGCTCAAAGCCGTTCCAGTATTCGACCCGCGCCAAGTCCGTGCTGGTGAACTCCTATTGGGAGCTGCCGGCCCGCCTGTTCGATGATTCCGCGGAGCTTGCGCAATTGGGCGAAGGTGGCGCTCGCCGCCGCCCAGCGCGCCAAGGTGAAGAAGCGGCCCAAGGCGAAGAAGGCGGTCAAGAAGCCAGCGAACCAGCCGGCGAAGAAGGTCGCCAAGCCCGCGAAGGCGGCGAGGAAAGCGGGCAAGAACAGCCCGGCTCGCAAGCGCGCCAAGCGAAGGGCTTGAGGATCAATCCACGGCCTTCGTCAGGCCAACCCTCATATCCTTGGCCGTGAAGACACAGACGCCGTCGGCAAGCACGCGACCGTCGGCAAATCCCAGAACCAGCCTGCCGCGCCTCACCTGGCGCATGGTGACCTCATAGCGCACACATCCTGTGTCCGGTGTGATGGATCCCGTGAACTCCACCTCGCCGACGCCGATGGCGCGGCCCTTGCCCGCCGAGCCCGACCATCCCAGCCAATAGCCGATCATCTGCCACATTGCGTCCAGTCCCAGGGAAGCCGGCATCATGGCGTCGCCGCGAAAGTGGCAATCGAAAAACCAATGGGCTGGCGTGATGTCGAGTTCGCCGACGATATGGCCTTTGCCAAACCCGCCGCCGTCCACGCTGATCTCCGTGATGCGATCCATCATCAGCATCGGCGGTGCCGGCAATTGCGCGTTGCCAGGGCCGAAATAGCCGCCTTCGCTCGATCTCAGCAGTTCGTCCTTCGTGTAGGACGGCTGCGGTGTGTGAAAATCATGCGGGTTGGGCAATACGACAAGTCCTCGGTGCTCGCAGTCAGGCGATGAGGAAAATGTCGTTGGTCAGGTCGGAATGTCAAGCGCGGGTGGCGGCGCGCAGCTTCGGCGTCACGCCACCCGGTTGTGCGTCTCGACCGCGAATTCCGGATCGGCTTCGCAGATCACGCGGTTGCGGCCGTTGCGCTTGGCGGCGTAGAGGCAGGCATCCGCCCGTTCGATCAGCGCCTCGGTGTCGTCGTCCTGCTTGAGCATGGAGACGCCGACGGAGATGGTGACGCGACCGAGGATTTCGCCGGTGGACTTCTTCTTCAATTCCTTCGCCATCACCGCGCGGCGGATGTGATCGGCCACGGTGAGCGCCTGGCGCAGCGCAGTGTTGGGCAGCACGACCGCAAACTCCTCGCCGCCATAGCGCGCGGTGATGTCCTGGCCCTTGATGGTCTGTTTCAGGGACAGGCCGACCAGCCGCAACACCTGGTCGCCGGTGAGATGGCCGTAGGAATCGTTGAACGACTTGAAATGATCGATGTCGACCAGCAGCAGGGACAGCGGCTCGCCGGAGACGAGCGCGCCTTGCACGGCCATGTCGATCATGCGATCGAAATATTTGCGGTTGCCGAGCCCCGTCAGCGGGTCGGTCAGGCTCTCGGCACGGATCGCCTCCAGGCTCTGCTGGAGGTTGCTGATCTCGCTCTTCGACAGGGTCAGCCGGCCTTCCAGCGCCTTGTTGGTCTCGCGCATTTCACTGGTCGAACGCAACAGCGTCTCGACGATCGACTTGATCTGCTCGCGGCTCTTGGCCGATGACAGCTGTTCGGTCGCGCCCGACAGGCTGGCGTCATAGGAGCCGGACATCCCGAGTGCGTCGCCGAGAACCTTCATGACGTCGTCGATCTCGCCGATGACGCGCGCGCCGACCTTGTCGATGCGGTCGGTGGTTTTGATGTGGGAGAGGTAGGTCTCGTAGATCTGCTCGAGATCGGCTTCGGTCAGCTTGCCGCTCCGCGCCAGCGTCTCGTTGATGATCTTGTTGAGCGGCGCGTTGTAGCCGGTGGCGTAGACATACCAGATCTCGTAATTGCGGGGAATTGCCGTCTGCCGCAGCGATCGGATTTGACCGAGCGCTACCTCGGCGAACGCCATCGTGCGTTCGTGTTCGTCGAGCACCTTGACCACGAAACATACCCCACAGCGATCGGCGCGCCGTCGACCGCAGAAATTCTTAAATTATGTTCGTAGGCTAACGGACGATCGTGAAGGCCCCGTAAATATACGCCCCCGAATGCATCCAAAAAATTGCGCGCCAGCTTTATCTCAACCGAAACCTGGAGCGCATCGCGCTTCAGGCTCCGGCGGGGGAGCGAACCGGCCGCAGCAGAAATGCCGGCAGATGCGAGTGATCGCCCGGCTCGCTGTCGGCCTCGCGTTGGCGGCGCGGCTCGGGACGGCCGATCGACGGCACATGCGACGGATTGGCCTGCTGGCGCGCGCCGTCACGCGGCTCGGATGATGGCTTGGCTTCACGCGGAAGTCTTGCTTCACGCGGAAGTCTTGCTTCACGCGGAGGCCTTGCCTCGCGTGCGGGCCTTGCTTCGGAAGCGGGCCTTGCCTCGGGAGCGGACCGTGCTTCGGCTGAAGGCTGTGCCTCGCCACGCGGTTCGCGCGGCTCGTGGCTGCGCTCACGATCACGACCGCGCTGCGGCTTGCCGCGTCCGCCGCGTGAACGTTCACGGCCGCGCTGCTCGCGCGAACGCTCGCCCGCATCGGAAGCATCGGTGCGGACTTCGTAATCGCCTTCGGCGCGTGGAATGCTCTGGCCGATCAGCTTCTCGATCGCCACCATCGACTTCTGGTCAAGCGGCGTGACGAGCGAGATCGCCATGCCGGACCGGCCTGCGCGGCCGGTGCGGCCGACACGGTGAACATAGTCGTCGGGATGGTGGGGGACGTCGAAATTGAAGACGTGGCTGACCTCTGGAATGTCGAGGCCGCGGGCGGCGACGTCGGATGCGACCAGGAGGGGCAGCTCGCCCTTGCGGAACTGTTCGAGCGCCGCCGTGCGGGCCGACTGGTCCATGTCGCCGTGCAGCGCGCCGACGCTGAAGCCGTGCTTTTGCAGCGATTTGTGAACGACGGCGACCTCGCGCTTGCGATTGCAGAAGATGATCGCGTTCTGGAGATCCTTGGCCTCGCGCAGCAGTCGGCGAAGCAGCTCGCGCTTCTCATGCACCTCGCGCCCGGCCGGGACCTGACACTGCGTAACGGTGACGGCGGTGGTGGCGGGCTTCGACACCTCCACCTTCTGCGGATTGTGCAGGAAGGCTTCGGTGATTCGCCGAATCTCCGGCGGCATGGTCGCGGTGAAGAACAGGGTCTGCCGCGTGAACGGGACGAGCTTGCAGACGCGCTCGATGTCGGGAATGAAGCCCATGTCCAGCATGCGGTCGGCTTCGTCGATGACGAGCAGCTCGACGCCGGTGAGCAGCAGGCCACCGCGTTCGGTATGGTCGAGCAGGCGGCCGGGAGTGGCGATCAGCACGTCGACGCCGCGCGTCAGCTTGGCATCCTGGTCGCCGAAGGAAACGCCGCCGATCAGCAGGGCGACGTTGAGTTTCTGGCCCGCGCCGTAGCGGTCGAAGTTTTCCTTCACCTGCGCCGCGAGCTCGCGGGTCGGCTCAAGGATCAGGGTGCGCGGCATGCGCGCCCGGGCGCGACCCTTTTCGAGGATGGTGAGCATCGGCAGCACGAACGCCGCGGTCTTGCCGGTGCCGGTCTGGGCGATGCCGAGCACGTCCTTGCGAGCAAGGACGTGAGGGATCGCCTGTTCCTGAATGGGGGTGGGGGTGGTGTAACCGGTAGCCGCGACTGCGGCGAGGACTTTTTCGGATAGTCCGAGATCTGAAAAGGACATTGAGCCTCTGGTCGAAACCGCCGTTCGGAATCGAGGGTGATTAAGGCTGTCGCGTTCCACCCCGAAACGGCGCGCTCTCAAAGAAGCTGGGGGTGCTGACTCACGCGAACAAAGCGCCAGGCTCTGGAATCGCTCTTCGATACCGAGCCGCGTCGTACCGGAACATAGGCGGGAATCGGCCAAAGTCAATGGAGCAGCCGCGGGAAGGCCCTAAAAAACCCGAGGTTTTCGCCCAAATAGCGGGCGCGACAGCGGTTTTCCGCCAATCCAGCGGTC
Organism: Bradyrhizobium sp. LB13.1; assembly: GCF_054056815.1. Taxonomy (NCBI): domain Bacteria; kingdom Pseudomonadati; phylum Pseudomonadota; class Alphaproteobacteria; order Hyphomicrobiales; family Nitrobacteraceae; genus Bradyrhizobium; species Bradyrhizobium sp. LB13.1. Next base: position 4,042,310 of record NZ_JBSRYQ010000001.1, read on the forward strand.
AGCCGCAACTGTCCAAACGTCGGCTAACGCCCTCCGGACCTTGGGCGCGGAAGTCGCCGGGGGCCATCCCGTAAGCGGCGTTGAAGACCCGATAATAGGTCGCCAGGCTGTCGAAGCCGCAGGAGGCCGCGATGTCGGCGATGAGCCGGTCCGGGGCTTCGCGCATCAGACGGCGGCTGTGTTTCAGGCGCTCGTCCGTCACGGTTTGGGAAAAACTCTTCGTCGCGCTTTCGAACAGCATGTGCAGGTGACGTACGGAGATGCCGAGCAGGTCGGCAACCATCATCGGCGTCAGGTCCGGGTCCTGCAGGTGGCGCGCGATCAGGCGCCGTGCCTGCGAGAGCCGGGCTGTCCGCAGCGCGGCCTGCCCGAGGCGGCTGCCGGGCCGCACGATGCCGCGCTCGATCAGCGCCAGATGGGCCAAAGCCTGGACGAGGGAAGCCGCATCGGCGGCGCTATCATCGTCAGCGGCGGCCTCGCCGAGATCTGCGAAGCAGGCGCCGAGCAGCGGCGCAAGGCTGGGATCGTCGAACGTCCGGGGCGCAAGCTCGCGCATGCGCTTGTCCTGCCTGGCGAGGCCGCTCAGAGGGATCTTCAGGATCCGCAGGTGGAAGCCTCCTGCGCCCAGCGGCGCAGTGCGATAAGGCAGGTCGGTGTAGCTGGTGGCGAAGCTGCCATTGGCGATCGCGAAGTCGCTGCCACGCATGCCGCCGAACCAGCCGCCGCTGCCGAGCTGTTGATAGACGCAGATGCTGTCACCGGGCGCGTGGGCGATGTCGGACGTGCTGCGCTCGACCGTGTAGTGCGAGGCCTTCAGTTCGACGAGACCGCCGCCGCCAAGCTGGCGCAGCGAGAATTCGCCGAAGAAGTCCGCGCGGCGTTCGCGCTCGAGTTCGGCGGTGACGCCGAACAGGCCCTTGGCGCGCACTTCGCGCCAATAGTCGAAGCGGTCGTGCGGCTCGACCTCGTCGGTGCACCAGTGATACACGGCTGCCCCTCGCTTCCAGCGGAATTGCCCACAAGAATTGCCTAAGAAAAAGCAGATTTCGGCGGAGTCGACTATAGCCAGAACACGGAACCTGAGTCCTCAGGGCTGTTGAACCGGTGGTATGGCTGGGCCGACTATCACATCAACGGCGGGGTTCCAATGAACCGTCGTTCGAGGGAGCCGGCGTGGGCCGTTCTTGAAGGATTTTCGATGACGCGTCAGCTTTTCAGAATTCTGGCATTGCTTGGTCTCGCGGCCGGCCTCAGCGGCTTCGCGCTTCCCGCCTATGCCGAGAAGCGCGTCGCGCTCGTCGTCGGCAACAACGACTACAGGAACGTTCCAAAGCTGCTCAAGGCGGTCAACGACGCCCGCACCATGGGTGACACGCTGAAACAACTCGGCTTCTCGGTGATGGTCGCCGAGAACCAGAGCCGGCAGCAATTTTCCGAGACGCTGCTCGCGTTCGATCGGGCGATCGAGCCCGGCGACACCGCGTTCTTCTTCTATGCCGGCCACGGCTTCGAGATCGCCGGCCAGAACTATCTGCTGCCGACCGACGTGCCGGCGGCGACGGAAGGGCAGGAAGAGCTGGTGCGTGACGCATCCATCCTGGCCGACCGCATCGTCGAGCGCCTCCAGAACAAGAAGGCGCGAACCTCGATCCTGGTGTTCGACGCCTGCCGCAACAACCCGTTCGAGCGCAAGGGCACCCGCGCCGTCTCCGGTGGTGGCGGGCTTGCCCCGATGGTGCAGCTGCCCGAAGGCGTGTTCTCGGTATTCTCCGCAGGCCCGCGCCAGACCGCGCTCGACCGCCTCTCCAACGACGACGCCAATCCCAATTCGGTGTTCACGCGCACCTTCGCCAAGGAGCTGCTCCAGCCCGGCGAGAACCTGGTGCAGGTGGCGCAGCGGACGCGCCGTCTGGTCAGCGAGATGGCCGATACCGTCAAGCACAGGCAGGTACCGGTCTATTTCGATCAGATGGTCGACGACGTCTTCCTTAGCGGCGTCGCCAACGACACGGCCGCCGCTGCGGCGCGCCCCGATCCGCCGGCGCAGAAGCTCGCGGCGCTGCCACCGGTGTCGGTGCCGCGCGTGCCGAAGGAGGAGACCACCAACGCGCCGATCGCGAGCTTCTCGCGGCACAATGGCGGCTGGAGCGTCGTGTTCTCCTTCGCCGATCCGACCCTCGGCATTTCCTGGCGCATGGCCGGCAACGCCGATTTCCGCGAAACCGGCTTCATCGATACGCTCGACCCGCGCACGCGCAAGAGGATGCCGAACCCGTCGATCGAATTGCCGCCGGACGCTGTGGCCGGCACCATCGAGATCCGCTATGTCGACCAGTCCGGCGACATGCAGGGGCCGTTCCCGATCAGGTTCGATCCCGAGGCCGCGCTGATCCGGGACCAGCGCAAGATCCTCGACATGACCGCGACGAGCTGGCTGTCATTCCGCGAGTTCAACGGGCTGCTGGTGTATTACACGCATCTCGTGTCCTACCGCTGCGCCATCCGCGAGGTGCGCATCGGTATCGACACCGCCGTTCCGAATCAGGTGTTGAAGATGCCGGGCTGCGATCTGCGCGATCCCAGCGCGATCAGCGCCGGCATGCCGCTTTACATGAAGCTCGCGCCGGCAACGCAGTTCATCTCGGTGGAGCTGACCTATCGCGACGGCAGCGTGTCGGAGATCAAGAGCTTCCGCAGTGCTAACCGCAGCAACAATTGATGACGCGGGCGTAGGCGTCGCTTACGCTACCCGCGGCGCTTCCTGATGAAGCGCTTGACGGAATCGACAGCTTCGATCAAGGGCGGAGCCAGCGAGAAGAACGCGCCCATCGCAATCGAGATGATGACGTGCCGCAGCAGGGGCTTTTCCTGCTCCTCGAACGGATAGCCGTTCCGGTCGATCGGCACCGGCGCAAGCGCGTCCGTCTGCCGCGGACCCGACTTCCGTGGCTTGCGCGGCGGAATCATGATCAGGACGATGAGCGCGTTGATCAAGATCCAGATGCCGAGCACGATAAGGATAGTCCGCACTGCACTTTCCTGAAATCACTCGTAATGTGTGGCGACGCTAACGGCCATTCGCAATTGCGGCAAATGAATCTTGTTTGCTGCATCGCACAGAAAACTTAAGTCAGAAACGAGGGACCCGTCGTGAAACCAGATGCGTCACAGGCTCCGCAAGGTTCCACTGTAAAAGTGCGTTGTTGCATCGTCGGCGGCGGCCCGGCCGGCATGATGCTCGGCTATCTCCTGGGGCGCGCCGGCATCGATGTCGTGGTGCTGGAGAAGCACGCGGATTTCTTCCGCGACTTCCGCGGCGACACCGTGCATCCCTCGACGCTCCAGGTGATGGACGAACTCGGCCTGATCGACGGCTTCCTGAAGTTGCCGCATCAGCGCTTGCAGAAGATGGACGGCCTGTTCGGCGGCACGCCCGTTCGTATCGCCGATCTCAGCCGCCTCCGCACCAAGTACCCCTTCATCGCCTTCATGCCGCAATGGGATTTTCTCAATTTCCTCCGTGAGGCCGGCAAGCGCTTCGCCTCGCTGAAGGTGATGATGAACACGGAAGCCGTCGACCTGATCCGCCGCGGCGAGACGATCACCGGCGTGCGGGCGAAGACGCCGGACGGCATCGTGGACATCGAAGCCGATCTCACGATTGCCTGTGACGGCCGGCATTCGACCGTGCGCGAGCGGGCCGGTCTCGAGGTCGAGGAGATCGGCGCGCCAATGGATGTGCTGTGGTTCCGCGTCGGCCGCAAGGCGGACGAGAGCGAGAACCTGTTCGCGCGCGTCGAGCGCGGCAAGATGATGATCACCTTTGACCGGGGCGACTACTGGCAATGTGCCTATGTCATCGCCAAGGGACAATACGACGCGGTGAAGGCGAGGGGATTGCAGGCGCTGCGCGACGATGTCGTTTGCATGGCGCCGATCCTGAAAAGTGGCATTGCCGACGTGAAGAGCTTCGACGATCTCAAGCTGCTGACCGTCGTGATCAACCGCCTGACGCGCTGGACGCGACCGGGCCTGCTTCTCATCGGCGATGCCGCGCACGCGATGTCGCCGGTCGGCGGCGTCGGCGTCAATCTCGCCGTGCAGGATGCAGTCGCGACCGCAAACCTGCTGGCGGACAAGATGCAGCACGGCTGCCCGTCGGAGGACGAGCTCGACGCCGTTCGCCGTCGCCGCGAGTTCCCGGTGAAGATGACGCAGCGAATGCAGATGATCGTGCAGAACAACATCATCAGCGGCGCCCTGCAGGGCGGCGATCGGCCACTGAAAGTGCCGCTGATCGTGCGCCTCATCACCGCGCTGCCGTGGCTCCAGGGCATTCCAGCGCGCCTGCTGGCGCTTGGCGTCCGGCCCGAGCATGTCCGGTCGAAGGCGGCGCCGGCACCGTAGTGCAAGGACCCGGTAGGGATAATGTCGCGTTAAATCGCACCCGGTGCGTTGCCTGCGTGCAACAGCGAAAACGGATTCAAACCGCGCTGCTTGCCAATCCGGCGTCTTAACTTTCTTGATTCAAATTTGAGTAAGAACTGCGTGTGAGCGTGCACCCATCAAAGGATACGGGGTGTACCATGCGTAACAAATTGATTGCCGCCTTCGTCTGCACGACGGCTCTGGTTTCGACCGGTGCTGCTTCCGCCGCCGATCTCGGCGCGCGCTACACGAAGGCGCCGGCCTATATGGAGTCGATGTTCAACTGGACCGGCTTCTATGTCGGCGGCCACGTCGGCGGCGCCTGGACCAACGAGCAGTTCATCAACAACGGAATCGGCGCGCCGTTCGGCGATCTGGTGCCGGGCCAAGGTTACCGTCAGCGTAACTCGGGCGTCCTGGGCGGCGCCCAGATCGGCTACAATTGGCAGGCCAACAACTACGTGTTCGGCATGGAGGGCACGATCTCCGGCCTGGACAACAAGGGCTCGTTCTTGAACACCGCGTTCGGTGCGGGTGACGATGTGTTCTCCTGGCGCGCCAACGTGCTCGCGACCGTCGTCGCCCGTGCGGGCTTCGCCGTGCAGAATAATTTGTTCTACATCAAGGGCGGCTATGCCGGCGTGAACAACCGTCTGTCGGTCACCGACACGGTCGGCCCGGCCACCGGCTCCGGCGGTCAGACCCACTGGGCCAATGGCTGGACCGTTGGTGCCGGCTGGGAGTACGGCATCACCCGCAACTGGATCGTCGGCCTCGAGTACAATTACGCAGCCTTCGCCAGCCAGACCTATCAACTTGGCGGCACCTCGGGCAATTACAGTTTCGACGCCAAGCCGCGCGACATCCAGTGGGCCGTCGTGCGCGCGAGCTACAAGTTCGACGCGCCGGTCATCGCGCGCTACTGAGTGCGTCAACGAACGACCAAGCAGCTATAAAAGACGATCACTGCCCAAATTTAAAAGCCCCGGCATTGTCCGGGGCTTCTTTTTTCGTGTGCAGGTTTTTCGCGTAGTGCCTACGCCATCACCGAGAAGCCGCCATCGACGGGGATCGCGGTGCCGGTGACGAAGTTCGAGGCGGACGAGGCCAGGAACACGGTGATCCCGGCGAAATCGTCGATGTCGCCCCAACGCCCCGCAGGCGTGCGTGCCAGCACCCGTTCGTGCAACCCGGAGACCTGCTGCCGCGCACCGCGGGTCAGGTCGGTGTCGATCCAGCCCGGCAGGATGGCGTTGACCTGGATGTTGTCGGGCGCCCATGCATTGGCGCAGGCGCGCGTGTACTGCACGATGCCGCCCTTGCTCGCTGCATAGGCCGCGGCGAAGCTCGCGCCGAAGATCGACATCATCGAGCCGATGTTGATCACCTTGCCGTTGCCGGACGCCTTCAGCGCCGGATAGGCTAGCTTCGAGCACACGAAGGCGCTGGTGAGGTTGGTGTCGATCACCTTGTTCCACTCGTCGAGCTCGAGCTCGTGCGGCGGCTTGCGGATGCTCATGCCGGCATTGTTGATGAGGATGTCGATGCGGCCGAGATCCCCGACGACGCGATCGATCATCGCCGCGACCGCCGCCTTGTCGGTGACGTCGGTGGGAAGAGAGATCGCCTTCACGCCGCGCTGACTGAGATCGGCGACGGCGGCGGCGGATTTGGTTTCGTTGCGTCCGACCACGGCGATGTTGGCGCCGGCATCGGCCAGGCCGCGGGCCATGCCGAGCCCGATGCCGCCATTGCCTCCCGTGACAATCGCGACCTTGCCGCGGAGATCGAAACGACTGAATGTCATGCTGCTATTCCCTGGTTTCTTCTATTGGTTGCTCTGCCAGATCAGTACCAGCCCGAAGCCGGCCATGGCTGCGCCATAGCCGGCCCATTGCAGCTGGTTGACCATGAAGCTCGATCGCGGCCAGGCAATGGTGCCCGTGCCCTGTCCGATCCAGAGCAGCCCGACGGCGAGAGCAAACAGGCCTGCGATCAGCAGAAATCTGCGCATGCATTCCTCCCCATTGGTCGGCTTCTGTCGCGACGCGGCATAAACGATTGCCGCGGCCCGAAAACTTGCCGGAAGACTAGCCGTAGCTGTGGTTCGGATACAATGGCTGTTGATGCAGGCCGCAGCGAGGATGCATGTCCGTATGCAAGATTATCCAAGGGCGATGCGGCTACAACCCGAGACGGGCACCGATCGCTGAAAGCAGGCATCAGCCGCTACCGCAAAACGAAAAAGCCCCGGCGATGCCGGGGCTTTGACGTCTGAAAGGTTAGATCAGATCAATACTTCGCGACGACCGGGCCGCTCCAGTTGAAGCGATAGACCAGCGAAGTCGAGATCGTCTGGTTCCAGGTGTTGGCACGAATGCTGTTGGCAAGCGGAAGGTTGCCGACGTCCGACAGCTCGGTCTGAGTCTTGGCGTTGTAGAAGGCCGAACGATATTCGGTCTTCATGAACCAGCCGGGCGACTGGATGCCGAAGATGTTCAGGTTGTTCTCGACGCCGCCGCCGACGAACCAGCCGTTGCGGTTGTAGCTGCCAAGGTGGGTACCGGTCGGAACGCCAGCCAGGGTCATGAAGTTGGTCTGGCCGAAGTGAGCTCCGGAGTAACCCCCGTTGACGTAGGAGAGAACGTTCGGAGCGACCAGATAGCCGAGGCGGATACCAGCGGCCCAGGAGTCTTCCAGCTTCTGGTTGCCGGTGATGCCAAGAGTCGGATCCTGGATGGTGGCGCGGATGCTGCCGAACTGACCGTCAGCGAACACGCCGGCGACCCAGGTGCCGCTGAACTGCCAGTCGTAGCCGAGACCGACGGTGCCGAACCAACCCGAACCACCCTGGCGCTGATCAATCGTCAGGGGAACCGCGCCAACCGTGGTCTGCACGTGCTGGTCGGAGGCCGAGAGGCCGCCACCGCCGCCGCCGAAGATGTAGAAGCCGGTCCAGTTGGCGACGGGCGCCGGCATCGGGGCCTTCACGTAGGGACGGGCGGCAAGGTCGGCGGCCGAGGCCGAACCGGTCATCGCGGCAACCGCGGTCAGTGCGAGCAAAATCTTCTTCATTTTAAATCCCCAAGCTTTGGTCTGTCTGGCAGGCGCGAGCGCACTGAAGTCCGAGTGATCTGATGTCCGGACTATAGACGCTTCCCGTCGAAATGCTGTTGCAGGACGGGCACAGTCGCCGGGAAACGCCTCACGGCAGGGATTCCAAGCACCGTCGCTGAAGCTTGAAATAATGCTACATTTCCAGTGCGTTACGTCAATTTCCGAATTCCTGATCCCGGTAACTTCTGGTTAGCAAATCGGGCTTTGTCCGAAATCGAGGCAATCCTGCATCAGACTAGGCCCGGTGAGTCGTTGGCCGAGTCGGCTTGCGGCGCCGGAATCACGAAAGTCGAGGCGAATCGTTGGCGGGATCGTTGGGGAAGGGCGGTTGTCGTCCCCACAAGCAAAAGAGCCCCGGCATCACGCCGGGGCTCTTGATGGGGACGCGAAGCGTGCAGCGTCTGAGGGTCAGACGTCCAGCAATTCCTCATTGGCGAACTCGGCCTTGTCCGAGATGAATGCGAAGCGTGCCTCGGCCTTGGTGCCCATCAGGCGCTCCACCGAATCCGCGGTGGTGTCGCGGTCGTCGGCAAGCAGGACCACCTTCAGCATGGTGCGCTTGGCGGGATCCATGGTGGTTTCCTTGAGCTGCGCCGGCATCATCTCGCCGAGGCCTTTGAAGCGGTTCACCTCGACTTTGGCGTTGGCGCTGAACTCGCTCTTGATCAACGCTGCCTTGTGCGCGTCGTCGCGGGCATAGATCGACTTCGTGCCGTTGGTCAGCTTGTAGAGCGGCGGCACGGCCAGGAAGAGGTGGCCCTCGTCGATCAGCCGCGGCATCTGCCGGTAGAAGAAGGTGATCAGCAGCGAAGCGATGTGCGCGCCGTCGACGTCGGCATCGGTCATGATGATGATGCGCTGGTAGCGCAGATCCTCTTCGCGATACTGCGCGAGCATCCCGCAGCCGATCGCCTGCACGAGATCGGCGAGCTGCGTGTTTGCCGTCAGCTTGTCCTTGCCGGCCGAGGCGACGTTGAGGATCTTGCCGCGCAGCGGCAGCACGGCCTGGGTCTTGCGGTCGCGCGCCTGCTTGGCGCTGCCGCCGGCCGAATCGCCCTCGACGATGAAGAGTTCTGAGCCGTCCAAGCCCGCATCGCTGCAGTCGGCGAGCTTGCCGGGCAGGCGAAGCTTCTTGCCGGCGGTCTTGCGCGCGGTTTCCTTTTCCTGGCGGCGCCGCAGCCGGTCTTCGGCGCGGTCGATCACGAAGTCGAGCAGCCTGTTGGCCATATTCGGATTGCCCGACAGCCAATGGTCGAACGGATCCTTCATCGCCTGTTCGACGATGCGCTGCGCTTCCGCTGTGGCGAGACGGTCCTTGGTCTGACCCTGGAATTCAGGCTCGCGCACGAACACCGAGAGCATCACGGCTGCACCCACCATCACGTCTTCCGACGTAATGGACGACGCGCGCTTGCCCTGGCCGACGCGCTCGGCGTGATCCTTCAGGCCGCGCAGAAGCGCGCTGCGCAGGCCGGATTCGTGCGTGCCGCCGTCCGGCGTCGGCACGGTGTTGGTGTAGGAGGAGAGGAAGCCGTCGGCATCGGCGGTCCAGGCCACGGCCCATTCGCAGGCGCCATGCGCGCCGTTGCGGCCCGATTTGCCGGAGAAGACGTCAGGATGCACCAGCGTGTCGGCGTGGATCGCAGCCGCCAGATAATCCTTGAGGCCACCGGGGAAGTGGAACGTCGCCTCCGCCGGCACGTCCTCGACGCCCTTGAGCAGTTCGGGCGCGCAGTTCCAGCGGATCTCGACGCCGCCGAACAGATACGCCTTCGAGCGCGTCATCTTGAACAGGCGCTGCGGCTTGAACACGGCCTTGGCGCCGAAGATGTCGGTGTCGGGCTTGAAGCGCACACGCGTGCCGCGGCGATTGTTGACCTTGCCGAGATCCTCGAGCTTGCCCTTCGGGTGGCCGCGCTCGAACGTCATGCGATAGAGCTTCTGGCTGCGCGCGACCTCGACCTCGAGCAGCGAGGAGAGGGCGTTCACCACGGAGATGCCGACGCCGTGCAGGCCGCCTGAGGTCTCGTAGACCTTGGAGTCGAACTTGCCGCCTGAGTGCAGCGTGCACATGATGACTTCGAGCGCCGACTTCTTCGGAAACTTCGGATGCGGATCAATCGGGATGCCGCGCCCGTTGTCGATGACGGTCAAAAAGCCGTCCGCGCTCAAATCGACTCCGATGAAGGTCGCATGCCCTGCCAGCGCCTCGTCCATCGAATTGTCGATGACCTCGGCGAAGAGATGATGCAACGCCTTCTCGTCGGTGCCGCCGATATACATGCCGGGACGCCGTCGCACCGGTTCCAGGCCTTCGAGCACCTCGATATCGGCCGCGGTGTAGTCGGCCTCCGCACCGCTCGCACGCGAGGTCGCCTTGGCGGGCGCGCGGGATTTGGGCTCGTCACCGCCAAAAAAATCGTCTTTGGCTTTCGGTTTCAATTGCTTGGACATGTATCTTGATGTGCTTTCAGGGCCGCGGAGGCGGCGAATCGGTTACGCCGACTATGCCACGGCTCGTTTGAAAAGGTCATCGCGTGCCGGCTGGCCGGTCCGCGCGGCAGCCGATGCCAGCGATTTTACGCCACAGGTCCACCAATTCCCGGCAATTTGACGTCTGCGGCCGGTCTGGGTCGGGATTTGTGACTTGATGTCACACAAGCCATTGCCTTACCAGTCTTTTTCATCGAGCACACCTCAAGGTGGGGCGGGAAGGCGATCTGGAATGGAGCATTATGCGCACGCACTGGCCGACTTCGTGCGTGCTCACCAGGCCTGGGCGGCCCCGATCGTGTTCCTGCTGGCCTTCGGGGAGTCGCTCGCCTTCATCTCGCTCTTGATCCCGGCCTGGGGCGCGTTGGTCGCGATCGGCGCGCTGATCGGCGCCAGCGGCATCAGCTTCTATCCAGTCTGGATCGCCGGCGGCATCGGCGCGGCGCTGGGCGACTGGGTCTCCTACTGGTTCGGCTATCGCTACAAGGAGCGGGTCGCCCAGATGTGGCCGCTCTCGCGCTATCCGGAACTCCTGCCCAGGGGCGAGGCCTTCGTGCGGAGCTGGGGCGTGCCCAGCATCTTCATCGGCCGCTTCTTCGGCCCCTTGCGTGCCTCGGTGCCGCTCGCAGCCGGCATCTTCGAGATGCCCTATTGGAGCTTCCAGGCCGCCAATTTCGTCTCGGCGCTGGTCTGGTCGGCCGCGCTGCTTCTGTTTGGCGACGTGCTTGCGAAGTTCATGGAATGGCTCTGGCGGGTGGTCTGACGCCAAAACCTTGACGAAAACCGGATATAGCTTTATAGCCGCGCGCCATGATCAACGCCGCGACCATTCTGTTCGCCCGTCGCCGCCGCCGCAGTCTTGCGGTTTGGGCGGTCGATCGCGTTTGAGATCATCGTCTTTGCCGCTGGATCCGATCCGCGGCATTCTTTCTCCTGTCAGCGCGATCTGATCCGGCGGCCCCCAAGGAGGCCAGCAGGAGACCACGATGTACACGCCACCCTTTTTCAAGCAGGACCGCACCGCGAGCCTGAAATTCGCAGGCGAGCGCGGCTTCGGCACGATGTGCGCCTTCGACGGCCACAAGCCTGTCGCCTCGCCGCTGCCGTTCTACCTGACCTATGCCGCTGACGGCACGCCGCAGGCCGCCTTTCATGTCGCCCGTCACAATCCGCTGCTAAAACTGGCAGGCGACGCGGCGTCCTGGCTGCTCGCGGTCAACGGCCCCGATGCCTATGTGTCGCCGGACTGGTACGTCTCGCCGGATCAGGTGCCGACCTGGCTCTACCAGTCGGTGCATCTGAGCGGGCCGGTGCGGCTCCTGTCGGATGACGAGTTGGCGGTGCAGATCGACACGCTCAGTGAGAAGTTCGAAAACTGGCTGTTGCCGAAGACGCCGTGGACGTCGGGCAAGATGACGGCCGGCAGGCTGGAAGCGTTGAAGAAGGGAATTGTAGGGCTCGTCATGACGGTTGAGGAGGTCGAAGGCAGCTTCAAGCTCAACCAGCACAAGTCCGACGCCGATTATACGGCGATTGCCAATGCGCTCGGCGCGCAGCCCGCTGCCGACGCGAGAGAGATCGCGCAACTGATGCAGGACGTGAGGCCGGAAGCCTTCGCGAACGAAACGAACATGCTCGAAAGGAGCGCGCCATGAGCCTCACTGAAACGACGAAAGCACCGACCACTGGCGCTACGAAGAAGCCGGCCACCGTCTTCGTCGACGGTGGCTCGGGCACCACCGGCCTCGGCATCAACGAGCGGCTGAAGCTCCAGAGCGACGTTGCGGTGAAGACGATCGCCGACGACAAGCGCAAGGACCCCGCAGCCAAGAAGGCGCTGATGGAGGAGGTGGATCTCGTGATCCTCTGCCTGCCGGATAATGCTGCCAGGGAAACCGTCGCGCTCATCGACAGCATGGGACCGTCGGGCCCGAAGGTGCTGGACGCCTCGACCGCGTACCGGGTCGCGCCCGACTGGGCCTATGGCTTTCCGGAGCTGACGCCCGACCAGGCCGGCAAGATCAAGGCGGCGAAGAAGGTGTCCAATCCCGGTTGCTATCCGACCGGCGCGATCGCGCTATTGCGGCCGATCGTCGATGCCGGCCTGTTGCCTTCGGACTATCCCGTCACCGTCAATGCGGTGAGCGGCTATTCCGGCGGCGGCAAGTCGATGATCGCAAGCTTCGAAGACGGCAGCGCGCCGTCCTTCGAGCTCTACGGCCTCGGCTTCGAGCACAAGCATCTGCCGGAGATGCAGCTTTATTCGAACCTGACGCGACGGCCGATCTTCATTCCCTCTGTCGGCAACTACCGGCAGGGCATGCTGGTCTCGGTGCCGCTTCAACTCGACACGCTGCCCGGCAAGCCTGATGGTGCGGACCTGCAAGCCGCACTGGCAAAGCGTTACGCCGGCTCGAAGTATGTTTCGGTGATGCCGCTTCAGAACGAGACGACCAAGGGCGGCAAGCTCGAGCCGGAAGCGCTCAACGAGACCAACATGCTCGAGCTCTACGTCTTCGCCAGCGACAAGTACCATCAGGCGGTGCTGGTCGCGCGGCTCGACAATCTCGGCAAGGGCGCCTCGGGGGCCGCCGTGCAGAACATGCGGCTGATGCTGGGCCTGCCGGAGGAGTAGGGCACGGTAGTGCCCCGGACGCAGCGCAGCGCCTCTTGGCGGTGCGCTGCAGAGCCGGGGCCCATTGTTACTTTGCTGCAGCCTTCTGGGTCCCGGCTCGCGCTTCGCGCGTCCGGGACAGGAGACCTCAGTACTTCGCGATGATCGGTCCGCCGAACCTGTAGTTGATGCGTGCGGTGATCAAGTCGACATCCTGACCGATGCGTTCGGTGCGCGAGAACGTTCCGGCAGCGGGCGCTGCGAGGCCAGTTGCCAGCAGGTTGACGTCGTGCCGACCCATGAACAGATGGTCGTATTCGAGGCCAACCGACCAGTTCTGGGCAAAACCGTATTCGAAGCCGACGCCGACCGTGCCGCCCCAGCGGGTCTCCTTGGCGCCGTCGAACTCGGCCCCGGCCAGACCGCCGGTTCCGATGCCGGCGTAGCGATCGCGGGTGACCGCGGCGCCGCCCTTCGCGTAAAGCAGCACGTTGTTCCAGGCGTACCCGACCTGGCCGGTGAAGAGGCCGAAGGCATCGACGCGGGTGCGGTTCGCGACGCCGAACACGGTGCTGGTATTCCGGCCGGAGAGGTCGGCCCAATCGCCCTGCGCTTCGAGACCGAACACGAAGGCGTTGCTCTGCCAGCGATAGCCGATCTGGCCGCCAGCGACGGCGCCCGTCGCATCATGGCATCCTTCGGCAGTTGCGGGGGAGAAACCAACCGTCTGGTCCCAGCACTTGTGCGACGTACCATAGCCGCCGTTGGCGCCGATGTAGAAGCCGCTCCAATTGTAGACCGCAGCGATCATCGGCGGCGCCTTGGTGTACGGGCGGGCGGCGAGATCAGCGGCGTTGGCCTGGGTCGCGACGGCTGCGAGTGAGATCGCGCCGAGCGCAGATATCATCTTCCAATTCATGTCTGCCCCGAATCAATCAATTGCGATGGGCGAATATAGCTGCGGACGGGTGACAACCTGTAGAGGCAATCCGGAGCGCCGGTTGTTTTTGCCGCAGTGTCATCCTTCGGCAACACCGCCGGTTGATGCCGGGCTGCTTGCAGAGTAGGCAGGCTGGTCGAGGACCTGCCGAAGTGAGTGACGCCATGGATGAGACCACATTGCAGTTCTACCGGGAGAACGCCGAGGCTTATGCCGGATGGGCCAAGGCGCCCTCGACGCGGCTGCGCGGTTTTCTGGCTTTGCTGCAACCCAGTAGCTCGATCCTCGAACTCGGCTGTGGTGCCGGCAATCATTCGGCGGTGATGCTGGTCGAAGGTTTTTCGGTGCGCGCTACCGACGGCTCGCCTGAAATGGCCGAGATCGCGTCGCGGCGGCTCGGTCATCCCGTCGAGGCGATGCGGTTCGACCAGCTTGACGCGCACGAGGCCTATGACGGCGCCTGGGCCAGCGCCTGTCTCCTGCACGTGCCGCGCGACGAGCTCGCCGGCATCCTGGCGCGGATTCATCGCGCGCTCAGGCCGTCAGGCGTGTTCTATGCCAGCTACAAGATGGGCGAGGGCGACGGCCGGGACAGCCTCGGGCGCTATTACAATTATGCGTCGGCAGAATGGCTCGAGGCGGCCTACGCCACCGCGGGGCCATGGATCACGCTGTCGTCGGACAGGAACGTGATCCAGAGCTTTGACGAGACACCGGCGAACATGCTGCATCTCGTCGTTCGCAAGGCCTGATCTCAAAGCAGGGCCTGAGCTCAAACCGCCTTGAAGATCGCCACCGCCAGCACCGCCTGTGCGACGAAGCCGACGGTGAAGGCCAATGTGCGGAAGATCGGGATCCCGAGCGCATAGACGATCAGATGCGCGACGCGCGACCAGAAATAGACGGCGCAAGCAAGCACCGTCCATTTCGAGGAATAGTCGATGGCGTTCAGGATCAGCACCAGCGGTGCGAACAGCACGAGGTTCTCGACGGCGTTGTCATGCGCGAACATCAGGCGGTTCGCCCATTCCGACTGCGGCTTGTCGGCGCGCGAGGGATTGGCCATCGCGCCACCGAGACCGCGAATCTGGCAGCGGTTGATGGTGTAGGGAATCCAGAGGATTCCGGTCAGGACCACCGTCAGTGTCAGCCAGAACAGTTCACGCGTCATAACCCGGTCCCCTCTGTCGTCGCTGTGTTGAGAGCGAGCTTATACAAGCGCGCAAGATTGCGCCATGCGCAAAGAATTCTCCACTATGCGCGAACTCTGACATAGCTGCCGGGGGCGTCCTCGATCGGAGGCAGCGCTTCGCTGCCGACCGCGCGCGCCGCCACCTCCGCGGGATCAAGTGTGCCAAGCCATTGGCGCCAGTCCGGCCACCACGAGCCCTTGTGCTCGACCGCGCCCTTCATCCACTCGGCGACGTTGACGTCCTTGACGTTGTCGTTGGTCCAGTACTGGTACTTGTTCGAGGCGGGCGGGTTGACGACGCCGGCGATGTGGCCCGAGCCGGACAGCACATATTTCACCGGACCGCCGAAGAATTGCGAGCCGTACAGCACCGATTCGGCCGGCGCAATGTGGTCTTCGCGGGTGGCAAGATTGTAGACGGGCACCATGACCTTGGAGAGGTCGAGCAGGGTGTTGTCGAGCACCATCGTGCCGGTCGACAGCCGGTTCTCCAGATAGCAATTGCGCAGATAGTAGGAATGGTTCGACGCCGTCATGCGCGTGGCGTCCGAATTCCAGTGCAGCAGGTCGAACGCGCTCGGCTGCTGGCCTTTGAGGTAATTGCTGACGACATAGGACCAGATCAAATCGTTGGAGCGCAGCATGTTGAAGGCCATCGCCATCTTGGACCCTTCGAGCACGCCGGCCGCCTTCATGTCCTGCTCCAGCGCTGCGATCTGCTCCTCGTCGACGAACACGAGAAGGTCGCCCGCATGGGTGAAGTCGACCTGTGCCGCGAAGAACGTCGCGGACGCCACGCGCTGGCGGCGCTTCTCGGCGAGCCAGGCCAGCGTCGTCGCGAGCATGGTGCCGCCGACGCAATAGCCGGCGGTGTGCACCTTCATCTCGCCAGTGACCTTCTCGATCACGTCCATCGCCGTGAGCGGGCCTTCCTTCATGTAGTCTTCCCAGCTCTTGGTGCCGAGCCGCTTGTCGGGATTGACCCATGAGATCACGAACACGGTGACGCCCTGGTCGACGCACCACTTGATGTAGGATTTCTCCGGCTTGAGATCGAGGATGTAGAACTTGTTGATCCAGGGCGGGATGATCAGGAGCGGCGTGCGCAGCACATTCTCCGTGGTCGGAGAATACTGGATCAGCTGCATCATCTCGTTCTGGTAGATCACTTTGCCCGGCGTCGTCGCCATGTTGACGCCGACGACGAGATTGTCCGGATTGGATTGGCGGATCTTCAGGACGCCCTTGCCGGCTGCGATGTCCTCGGCCAGCATCTTCAGGCCGCGCGCGAGATTTTCGCCGTTGCTGGCCACCGTCGCGCGCAGCACCTCCGGATTGGTCAGCACGAAGTTGGACGGCGACAGCGCGTTGGTGACCTGCTGGATGTAGAACTCGGCCTTGCGGCGGGTCTGCGGATCGAGCCCCTCGGCGTCGCGCACCAGCTCATGCGCGAATTTCGTCGTGAGCAGATAGAGCTGCATCACGAAATCGAAGAACTGGTTCGACTTCCATTCCGGATCGGCAAAGCGCTTGTCGCGCGGCGAGGGCGCGATCGCGGGCGGAGCGTCCTGGCCAGCCATGCGGCGCGCCGCCGAGCCCCAGAGGTCGAGATAGTCCTTGGCGAGCCTGGTCTGGAGATCCGACGCGCGTGATGTGTCCGACAGCCAGTATTCGGCGACCGCGGTGAAGGTCTTGACGACCTCGGTAAGCTCGGCCGGCGGACGATCCTGCACCTCGCCGCTCTCGCGGGGCTTGAGGTAGGCAGCGATCGCCTTGCCGCCGCTTTCCATCGCCCGCGCGACATTCATCGCGAAGGCTTCCGCATCGAACTTCGTCTCGGGTTTGGGCGTGTCGGTCGTGGCCATGCTCATGAGCAGAACAGTAACGATTCATTCCGTATTCGTCACCGCGAAGCTCGCATGTTTGGCGTTAAACACTCTCGAAGATGTGTTGCAGTGCGACAAATTTTCTTGGTTCCGTCACAATCGAGCCGCACCGCTCGGCTTGGTGGTCCCGGGCTGTTTTCTCGCTCGCGCCATTTGGGCAGCAATGGTTTGAGCTTGGGTGCGGACTTCGGTAAGGTTGCCGGGGCCGTGCTTTGGGACGAGTAGGGGATTTCCCAAGTGTTGGCGTTGAGGGACCTGCAAAAGTCGCGGCTGATCTGTGGCGCGCTGCTGATGGCGGCGCTTGCCCTGGGCGGCTGCTCGAGCCAACTCGCGGATATGACGCCCGCCGATGCGCAAGCGCATCC
Source organism: Bradyrhizobium sp. LB13.1 (assembly GCF_054056815.1). Lineage (NCBI taxonomy): Bacteria > Pseudomonadati > Pseudomonadota > Alphaproteobacteria > Hyphomicrobiales > Nitrobacteraceae > Bradyrhizobium > Bradyrhizobium sp. LB13.1. The sequence continues at coordinate 4,059,345 of NZ_JBSRYQ010000001.1, forward strand.
CAGGGAGCCCGGCAGCTATTTGCCGGTGCACGATCTCCCGCCGGATCGCGATCAGGCGGTCATCCCGCCGGACCAACGCGCCAAGATCGAGGCCGAGCTCGCTGCCGCGCGCGACCGTCAGGCCGTTGCCGGCAAGGACGCGAAGTAAGGCGCTGCAAGGTAATCGCTGGCGCCTCCGCCTTGCCGTGCTAAAAGACCTCAGTTCAGCCGAGAGTCAGGGCGAACGACTTCAGTCACCGCCATCGATGATTGCTCTAAGCATTTGATTTTGAGTGATTTTCGTGAACGAGGCGGGCGCCTTTTCGCATGGTCGTTATGGCCTGTCGATTCTGTCCTGACCGGTTGCCCGGAGCCGAGAGAGCCATGGAAGAATTTTACCGCATCCGCCGCCTTCCGCCTTACGTGTTCGAGCAGGTGAACCGGGCCAAGGCGGCCGCGCGGAATGCCGGCGCCGACATCATCGACCTCGGCATGGGCAATCCGGACCTGCCGGCGCCAGCGCACGTGCTGGAGAAGCTGAAGGAGACACTGGGCAAGCCGCGCACCGACCGCTACTCGGCCTCTCGTGGCATCAACGGCTTGCGCAAGGCCCAGGCCGGCTACTACGCCCGCCGCTTTGGCGTGAAGCTCAATCCCGACACCCAGGTCGTGGCGACGCTCGGCTCCAAGGAGGGCTTTGCCAACGTGGCGCAGGCGATCACTGCGCCCGGCGACGTCATCCTCTGCCCGAACCCGAGCTATCCGATTCACGCGTTCGGCTTTTTGATGGCGGGCGGCGTGATCCGCTCGGTGCCTTCGGAGCCAACCCCGCAGTTCTTCGAGGCGGTGGAGCGCGCGATCGTCCACTCGATTCCGAAGCCGCTGGCGCTGGTCGTCTGTTACCCCTCGAACCCGACCGCCTATGTCGCGAGCCTTGACTTCTACAAGGACCTGGTCGCGTTCGCGAAGAAGCACGAAATCCTGATCCTGTCCGATCTCGCTTACGCCGAGGTCTATTTCGACGAAAACAACCCACCGCCCTCGGTGCTGCAGGTGCCCGGCGCGATGGACGTCACCGTCGAGTTCACCTCGATGTCGAAGACCTATTCGATGGCCGGCTGGCGCATGGGCTTTGCGGTCGGCAATGAGCGCGTGATCGCGGCGCTCGCGCGCGTCAAATCCTATCTCGACTACGGCGCGTTCACGCCGGTGCAGGTCGCCGCGACCGCCGCGCTGAACGGCCCCGACGATTGCATCAGGGAGATGCGCGACACTTACCGCAAGCGGCGCGACGCGCTGGTGGAATCGTTCGGCCGTGCCGGCTGGGAGATCCCGCCGCCGGAGGCCTCGATGTTCGCCTGGGTGCCGCTGCCGGAAGCCTTCCGCAGCATCGGCAGCATGCAGTTCGCGACCCTGATGGTGGAGAAATCCGGCGTCGCGGTCTCGCCCGGCGTCGGCTTCGGCGAGCATGGTGAAGGATATATCCGCATCGCCATGGTGGAAAACGAGCAACGGATCAGGCAGGCCGCGCGCGGCGTGCGCCGCTTCCTTGAAAGCGGCATCGAAACGTTGCACAACGTCGTTCCGCTCGCCAATCGGCGTTAAGTTCTCTTCCGCAGGTTTTCTGAAGCATCATGGTTGCACCCCTGAAAGTGGGCATAGCGGGGCTCGGCACCGTGGGCGCCGAAGTTGTCCGTTTGATTGAAACGCAGGCCCGCGTGCTCGCGGGCCGCAGCGGCCGCGGCATCCGCGTCGTCGCCGTCACCGCGCGCTCGAAGGCCAAGAAGCGCGCCGTCGACCTGCGCGGTGTCGAATGGGTCAAGGATCCGCTTGCCCTCGCCATGCATCCCGGCATCGACTGCTTCGTCGAGCTGATGGGCGGCTCGGGCGATCCCGCGCTGGCGGCGGTCGAAGCCGCGCTCAGCGCCGGCAAGTCCGTCGTCACCGCCAACAAGGCGCTGCTCGCCAAGCACGGCCTCAAGCTGGCAAAAGCCGCTGAAAAGCACGGCGGCGCGCTGAATTTCGAGGCAGCGGTCGGCGCCGCGATCCCCGTCATCAAAACGTTACGCGAGGGTCTTGCCGGAACCGGCATCAACCGCGTCTACGGCATCCTCAACGGCACCTGCAATTACATCCTGACCCGGATGGAGCAGGACGGCCTGTCGTTCGCCGAATGCCTGAAGGATGCGCAGCGGCTCGGCTATGCCGAGGCCAATCCGTCCTTCGATGTCGACGGCCACGACACCGCGCAAAAACTCGCTATTCTTGCCAGCCTCGCTTTCGGCACGAAAGTTGCTCAAAGCGCGGTGTATGTCGAAGGCATCTCCTCCATCGCGCCGGAAGATCTCCGTGCCGCTGACGATCTCGGTTACCGACTCAAGCTGCTCGGCGTCGCGGTTCGCACCGCCAAGGGCATCGAACAGCGCGTGCATCCGACCATGGTTCCAAAATCCTCCTCGATCGCACAGGTGATGGGTGTCACCAATGCGGTCACGATCGACGGCGAGGGCATCCCGCCGATCACGCTGGTCGGCCCCGGTGCCGGCGGCGCGGCGACCGCATCCGCCGTGGTTGCCGACATCGCCGATGTCGCGCGCGGCATTCGCGCCAATCCGTTCGGCCGGCCGATTTCGCAGCTGCGCGACACCAAGAAGGCGCCGATGGAGCGCCACGAGGGCGGCTACTACATCCGCCTTCTAGCACGCGATTTCCCGGGCACCGCGGCTGCGATCGCGACCCGGCTCGCGGAGCAGAAGATTTCGATCGAGTCGATCGTGCAGCGCCACCCCAATGGCGGCGCTGCGCCGGCAAACGGCAAGGCGGTCCCGGTGCCCGTTATCCTGATCACCTATGCCACGCACGAGGACGCCGTGCGCCGCGCGCTCGCGGCCGTGCAGCGCGACAAGGTGATCAGCGGACGGCCGCAGGTGATCCGGATCGAGAAGAACTAGGGCATGCTCCGGAAAAGTGTGAAGCGGTTTTCCGGAAAGAACATGCTTAAACAATGACACGGTTCGAACGAACTGTGGGTGTTACGAGTTGATGCGGGTGGAGATTTCCGTCCAAACTGTTGCGAAGGAGTTAGCCGATGTCGACCCATATTTCAGTCCCGCCGCAAGCGTTGCTCGAGCGGATTCTCACGCTGGAGATCGTGCGCGTGACGGAGCGGGCGGCGGTGTCTTCGGCGCGTCTGCGCGGGCACGGCAATGAGAAGGCTGCCGACCAGGCCGCGGTGGACGCGATGCGGCGCGAGCTCAACAAGCTGCCGATCGAAGGCACCATCGTGATCGGCGAGGGTGAGCGCGACGAGGCGCCGATGCTCTTCATCGGCGAGAAGGTCGGCATGAACGCCGGCCCGAAAGTCGACATCGCGGTCGACCCGCTCGAAGGCACCACGCTGTGCGCCAAGGCCATGCCGGGCTCGATTGCCACCATGGCAATGGCCGACGGCGGCACGCTGCTGCACGCGCCCGACGTCTACATGCAGAAGCTCGCGATCGGCCCCGGCTACGCCAAGGGCGTCGTCGATCTCGATGCCACGCCGGCTGACAACGTCCGCCGCCTCGCCAAGGCCAAGGGTGTCCAACCGGACGGCATCACCGTTCTCGTGCTCGACCGTCCGCGCCATGCCAGCATCATCGAGAGCGTGCGCTCGACGGGTGCCGCCGTGCGTCTGATCACGGACGGCGATGTCGCCGGCGTGATCCATTGCGCCGACCCCGACAATACCGGCGTCGATATGTATCTCGGCACCGGCGGTGCGCCGGAAGGCGTGCTCGCGGCCGTGGCGCTGCGCTGCATCGGCGGCCAGATGCAGTGCCGCCTCATCCTCGACTCCGACGAGAAGCGCGAGCGTGCGGCCAAGATGGGCGTCAACGATCCCAAGATGATCTACGGCATTGAGGACATGGCCCGCGGCGACTGCCTGTTCGCCGCCACCGGCGTCACCACGGGCTCGCTGCTCTCGGGCGTCAAATTCCGCAAGGATGGCGTGATCGAGACCGAGACGGTCGTGATGCGCTCCGTCACCGGCACCGTGCGCTACATCAAGGCCGAGCACCGCGAGCTGGCGAAGTTCCACCTGGACTAAGTCACAACGTGCGGCCGTCATTCCGGGCCTGCGCCTCGCGGCGCCCCGGCATGACCAAGAACAAGCAATACACAGGGAAGCGTCGATGTCTGACCTCACCGCCGTCAAAGCCCTGGTGTTCGACGTGTTCGGCACGGTCGTGGACTGGCGCACCAGCCTGATCACGGACTTCATGTGGTGGGCGAAGGGCCGCGGCATCGCCGCCGACTGGACCGCCTTGGTCGACGGCTGGCGCGGCATGTACATGGCCTCGATGGATGACGTGCGCAAACATCCCGAGCGCGGCTATGTCATGTTAGATGATCTGCATCGCCGCTCGCTCGAAAAGCTGGTCGCGCAATTTTCGATCAAGGGCCTGACCGAAGCCGATCTCGATCACCTCACCAAGGGTTGGCACCGCCTGCACCCGTGGCCCGACAGCGTCGCCGGTCTGACGCGGCTGAAGTCGAAATTCGTGATCTCGCCGCTGTCGAACGGCAATGTCGCGCTGCTGACCAACATGGCGAAATTCGCAGGGCTTCCCTGGGACCTGGTCATGTCGGCCGAACTGTTCGAGCACTACAAGCCCGACTCTGAGACCTATCTCGGCGCCGCGCGCCTGCTGTGCCTCAAGCCGGAGCAGGTGATGATGGTCGCCGCCCACAACGGCGATCTCGCCGCCGCGCAGAAGAACGGGCTGAAGACCGCCTTCGTGGCGCGGCCGACCGAATACGGTCCGCTCCAGAAAGTCGACTTCGAGGCCACCGGCAATTGGGACATCGTCGCCAAGGATTTTGGCGGCATCGCCGACAAGCTCGGGTGCTAGGCCGGCTGACACCCATGCGAGGCGGACGAGGCCCGGATGCTGAAGATGAAGGCCATGGCTCAGCCTTGCAGCACGTGCCAGGGAGCAAAGGCGTTGTTTACGCCCTCGAGCGCCGGTCCGAGTTGCGGCACATGCCGCAGCAGGACCGATTTCATTCCGTTGTTGTGGATCCAGTCCAGACCGAAGTTGGTGTAGACTTCCGCCCGGTAGTCGTCGGTGAAAAACCGGTCGCTCTTGAGACGCCGCGATGCCATCAGTATGAAGATGCGGAAGGCGGTATCGCTGAAGCCAAAACCGTCCGGCAGGTCCTCGGCCAATAGTCCGACCATCAGATCAACGCGATCGACGTCGCCCTTGTAGATCGCGCGCATCTTCCTGGCCGCGCCGGGGATGCTGGTGATTTCCTCGAATGTCTCGACCCGCTTCTTTCCGACCAGCTCGCGGAAACGATTGTAGCGCGGCACGCCGCGCTCGCGATCGCGCATGATATCGATCGCGGCCACATCGAGCAACGGCTGGCCGTCTTTCGTGAACTGGCGCAGGAAGTTGGGATAATTATGGAGGCGAATGGCGCCGGGATGAGCGGTGCCGAAGGAGTACATCAGGTTGGCGAAGCCGTGCGTCTCCATGAACTTGCGGGAGACGCCTCCCTGCATATCGACCAGCTTGCAGTTTTCGACCTTTGCGGCTTCGAGCAGCCGAACATCCATGTCGTCCGGGATCAGCGGGTGCAGGCGGTAGACGGCGGTGAATTCCTCCGTCATCGCGTAGGGCGCGCTGTGCTGATCCGTCGGAGAGCCGACGATACCAAAGGCGGCTTCGCTGTTCTTGCCGAGCACCGCGCGCAGCACCCGATACGGTATCCCCGACCAATTGGCGTGCATGCTGAAGTCCAGCGCAGGATGACCGAGGATGCCTGGCGTCCATTCGACGGTGTGGATCTTGGCGATCAGGGCCGCGTTGATCAGGCGCGCACGCTGGAATAGCTCCTCGTCATCCCAGGTCGGATACCGCGTCTTCAAGCCGTCGCAGATGATATTGTGCTCGCGTGCGAAGAGGTTGTGCAGCAGGCTGAGCCCGACCCACCAATTGTCATTGAAGCCGGTGAGATCGGCGCCCGGATGGACTGGATCGGCTGGAAGCATCCCATCATCGTCGACCGTGATCTTTCCATCTGCCCCGGAACGGATCTGCATCTGCCTCGCGCGGTCGCTGCCGTAGATCTGTCCGGCGTCCCACCAGTGCGAGTTGAGGTTGCGGAATGTGGGGGTCGCGCCGAGCCATGGTTCGCGTGATGTCTCGTCGCAAACAGTGCGACGGATCTTCATGCAGCCGTCGATCCGCTCGGGCCAAGTGTCGCCCGGCCTGAGCGGGATTTTGAACTCGTTTCCCGACCCAGGCACCCCGTGGCTGAACCAGTTATGGGTTTCGAACTGGATCCAGGCCGCGGCCAGCAGATTGAGGCTGGTCGCGGGAATAAATTCGTCGCGCGCCAGCAATTCCTCCGAAATCACGCGCGGATTGGGTTCGAGCAGATCGTCTACACTGTCCGGCACGCATTCCGGCAGCGCGAAATTGCGTCCGAACCGGGCACCAGCCATCCCCATGCGCGGATGGTCGAGGCTGTTGAAGGAGCCGTCGGCGGAACGCCACCGGTCATTGCCCGTGCTCCAGCCAGGCGATGTCGTGCCGTAGCCGGTATGGTGCAGATTGTGCTTCCGCAGCCGGTCGCGGAACGCCGAAAGATTGGCAGCTCCGAGCAGGGTCGGCAGTTTGTCCCATGTGACAAAGAAGTTGATGGCCCGATAGACAACGTCCTGGACCCCCTGGAGCAGGTCATGATGGAAGACAAAACCATCGTTCTCGCGGGACATTGACGCTCCCAAACACAACCGCGTGAAATTAGTTTTTACTTGCAACTAGTAAGTGCAGTTCAACAGCCCCAAAATGCCCGTTTGCCAGCGCCGCCGGAGGCCTCACGAATTGCAGTTCTTTGCCGGTCGGCCGGACGGCAGTGATCGTTCGGATGGTCCGGGCGGCGCGTGCGCCACCCGGACCTGATCCGACGATCTACAACGTCATCTGCATCGGTTCGGGATAATAGTGGAAGCCTTCACCGACCTTGCCGACATGGCCGTAGCCGGGCCAGGCGAAGTGATAGGACATCACAGGCGTCTTGTTCGCCGCAAGCATGGTCAGCAGTTTCACGCGCGACTCGGCCGCCTGCTTCGGGTCGGTGTCGTAGGAAAATTCCATCCGGGGACGCTCGAGCAGCAGCACGGGATGATGTGAGAGATCGCCGAGGAAGGCGAAGGACTTGCCGGCCGACGAGACCATGAAGATGGTGTGGCCGACGGTGTGACCGGGCGCTGCGATTGCCTGTATGCCGGGCAGGAATTCCTGGCCGTCCTTGAAGAACACGATGCGGTCACGGACCGGCAGCAGGTTCTTGCGGGCGTGAACGATGAAGTCCTTGACCGGACTCCCCAGCTTGCTTTCGTCGGTCCAGAAGTCGAAATCGGTCTGCGAAATGTAGATCTGCGCGTTCGGAAACAGCGGCTTACCGCCCTCGTCCACGATGCCCCCGATGTGGTCGATATGGGCATGCGAGCAGACCACCGCATCGATGTCATCAGGCTTGATGCCGGCCTCGGTCATGCTCTTCTGCTGCCGGCCGGTGGTGGCGCCGAACATCTTGGATGAGCCCATGCCGGTATCGAACAGGATGAGCTTGTCGCCCGTGTTCACGATCGGCGAGTTCTGTTCGAGCACGACATTGTCAGGCGACAGGAAATTGTCGGCCAGCATCTTCTTCACCTCTTCCTTGGAAACGCCGGTGAAGGTGCCGGAGGGATCGCCGAGCGGCAGCGGTCCGTCGGAGACGACGGTGACTTCTGCGTCGCCGAGCACGAAGCGGTGCCAGTAGGGCGTTTGCGTGCCGAGCTTGGGAGCGCGCGCCATCGCGCTGCTGCCGAACATGGCGCTGGCACCAAGTCCGGCGCCAAGCGACAGCAGGGATCGACGTGAGACATTGAGTGTCATTCGTTTCCTCCACTTTATTCTTTTGAGCTGCGCGAATTTGTCGCGCGTTATGTCGGCCTGAAGCCAGCGGTGAGATGCTGCGCCGGTTCAGACACGCTAGCAAGTGGAATTGGTTTGCGGATGATCGCGGCTTGTCGCAGTTGGCGGTGCAATTCCGGCGCGCGACAAAAGACGTTCGTCGCTGACTTTTGTCGTCAGCACGATCCGGTCAAGCCTGCCGCAATGCAATCAATGATTGTGTCGCGATTATGTCGTCTAACCACGCGATGCGATGGGACGGTAAGATTTTTTTAGGTCGCGAACGCTGTCTTACGCAATTCTCAGCGTGAGGTCATTGCCTTCCGTCTCTGCAAAGCCCGCCTGCAAGACCTCTTCGCGCTTGTGGCGCAGATGCGCACGCAGGATGTGCGAGAGGCCGGCGCCATCGCGCCGCTGCAGCGCGTTCAGGATCGCCTCGTGCTCGCTGACGGCAAATGCCCAGCGCTGCGGCGTCATCGGCGTGACATAGCGCGCGCGGCGGATGCGCGCGGTCACGGACGTATACAGCCCCGCAAGCACTGGGTTTCCGGCCGCTGCGACGATGCCTTCGTGAATGGCGCGGTTGCCGCGATAGTACTGGATCAAATCGCCCTCGCGATAATGCCGCACCATGTCCGCGTGCGCGGCGACGATCGCGTCGATCTCGGCATCGGTGATGCGTTCGCAGGCGAGCTCCCCGGCGAGCGCCTCGAGACCCTGGCAGACCTCGAAGAGGTCGCGCATGTCCTTGTCGGTCAGTTTCGCCGCGCGTGAGCCGCGATGGGGCAGGAGCTGCACGAGCCCTTCGGCTGCGAGCACCTTGAGCGCCTCACGCAGCGGTGTGCGCGAAATCTCGAGCCGCTCGCACAGCTCGCGCTCGGGAATCCGCGCACCCGGCGGGATTTCGCCGTCGAGCAGGATGGCGCGGATACGGCCGACGACTTCTTCGTGAAGCATGGGTTTGAGGTCCATTTGAATGCAAAATCGAAGATACATGCGAAGTATTGCAAGTTTTAGCTTGAAAAGCGATAATTTTGCATTCAAAAATGTAAAAAACAGAAGGACATGAGGAAATGGACCAGCAGGTCGAGGCGGAAGACCTCGTTTTCGAGCGCCAGGACGGCATCGGGCGGATCACTTTCAACCGACCGCAGGCGCGCAACGCCTTCACCTTCGCGATGTACGAGCGGCTCGCCGCGATCTGCGAAGAGGTCAATGACGATCATGCGATCAAGGTGCTGGTGCTGCGCGGGGCCGGCGACAAGGCGTTTGCCTCAGGCACCGACATCAATCAGTTCCGCGAGTTCAAGTCGCCGCAGGACGCGATCGACTACGAGAACCGGATCGATCGGGTGCTGACCACGCTCGAGGCGTGCCGGGTGCCGACGATCGCGGCGATCAACGGGTTCTGCACCGGCGGCGGTGCGGGCATTGCGGCGGCCTGTGACCTTCGCATCGGCACCAGAAGCGCGAAAATCGGCTTTCCCATCGCCCGGACACTGGGCAATTGCCTGTCGATGTCCAATGTCAGCCGTCTCACGGCGCTGATCGGCGCCGCGCGCGTCAAGGATCTGATCTTCACCGCGCGCCTCGTTGACGCCACGGAGGCCGCAAGCGTCGGGCTGCTCGGCGAGGTCGTCGAGGATCTTGCCGCGCTCGACCGGCGTGCCGACGAGGTCGCGCGGCTCGTCGCCAGTCATGCGCCGCTGACGCTGAATGCGACCAAGCAGGCCGTGGCGCGCCTGCAAAGGCGGCTGACGCGGGACGCGGGCGAAGACCTCATCCTGATGTGCTACACGAGCCAGGATTTTCGCGAAGGGCTCGATGCTTTCCTCACCAAGCGCGCGCCGCAATGGTGCGGCCAATAGGACGGGCCGATGCAAAGCGATCGATCGCAATCAATCTCCCGCCGTTCGGGGCCGCTTGCCGGCCTCAAGGTCATCGATCTCACCCATGTCATGGCCGGGCCGACCTGCACCCTGATGCTGGCCGACATGGGCGCCGACGTCATCAAGATCGAGAAATCGCCGAATGGCGACGACACCCGCCATTCGGTGCCGCCGAAGATCGGCGATGAGGCGGCCTCCTTCCTGATGATGAACCGCAACAAGCGCGGCATCGTGCTGGACCTCAAGACCGACGGCGGCAAAGCGGTGCTGCGACGGCTGATCGCGGACGCCGACGTGCTGGTCGAGAACTTTGCGCCCGGCGCGATGGAGCGCCTCGGCTTCGGATACGAGGCGCTGCACGAAAAATTCCCGACGCTGATCTATTGCTCGCTGTCGGGCTTCGGCCGTACCGGTCCTTACAAGCACCGCCGCGGCTTCGATCTGGTCGCCCAGGCCATGAGCGGCATCATGAGCTTTACCGGCGAACGTCCCGACGGTCCGCCCGTGAAGTGCGGTCCGCCGCTGTCCGACATCACCGCTGGACTGCTCGCGAGCATGGGAATCCTCGCGGCGTATACGCACCGCCTCAAGACCGGCGAAGGGCAGTGGGTCGAGACCTCGCTCTATGAGGCCGCGCTGGTGCAGACCTATTGGCAATCGACCATTGCGCTGGCCGCGGGCACCGCGCCGCGCGCGATGGGCTCTGCGCATCCGCTCAACGCGCCGTATCAGGCGTTCGAGGCCTCGGGACGGCTGGCTCGTGGTCGGCGGCGCCAACAAGAAGCACTGGCTGTTGATGCTGGAGGCCCTCGGCGCGAGCGAACTCGCCGCCGATCCGCGCTTCGTCACCGGGGCCGACCGCATGGCGCATTTGAAGGAGCTCGAAGCCGTCCTGAGCGAGCGCTTCCGCACCCAGACCCGGGCGCACTGGCTCGCGGCGCTGGACGAGAAGGGCGTTCCGTGCGGACCCGTGCACGACATGCTGGAGGCGCTCAGCGATCCGCAGACGCTGGCGCGCGAGATGGTCGTCGAGGTCGAGCACTCCACGCTCGGTCCGGTGAAGACCATCGGTCTTCCCGTCAAGTTTTCGGAGACCCCAGGCAAAGTGCGTACGGGCGCGCCGGTCTACGGTGAGCATACGCGCGAGGTGCTGGCCGAGCACGGGTTCGACCAGAAGCAGATCGAAGCGCTCGAACAAGAAGGCGCAATCGTCCTGGCAGCAGGAAGACGCGAGGAACGCGTCGCCTGACGGAACGTCAAAACGACAAGAACAAAAGACAAAAATCAGCTGGAGGACATCATGGGTCGGACGTCAACATTTCTGCTCTCCGCAGCCGCAACCCTGCTCGCCGGCACGATGCCGGCGCTCTCGGCCTGGCAGCCGCAAAAGCCGATCGAGTTCGTGGCGACCGCCGGGCCCGGCGGCGGTACCGACAACCTCGCGCGCGCCGTGCAGAACATCATCACCAAGCACAAGCTGACGGAGCAGCCGATCGTCGTCGTCAACAAGGGCGGCGGCAGCGGCGCGGAAGGCTATGTCTACGGCAAGGCGTCCGCCGGCGATCCCTACAAGGTGATCTTCGGCACGTCGAATGCCTGGCAGCAGCCGCTCGTCTCCAAGGTCGCCTTCAACTACACCGATCTCACCCCGATCGCAGCGATGGCGCAGGACGAGTTCCTGCTCTGGGTCAAGCAGGACTCGCCTTTCAAGACGGCGGGCGATTATCTGAAGGCGGCCGCATCGGGCGAATTCAAGATGGGCGGCGCTCAGTCGAAGGATACCGACGAGGTGCTGACCCGCATGATCGAGAAGGCAGGTCATGTCAAGATGACCTACATTCCGTTCAAGAGCGGCGCCGAAGCTGCCGTGCAGCTCGCCGGCGGACACCTCGACTCCCACGTCAACAATCCCAGCGAGAGCCTCGGGCAATGGCGCGGTGGAACGCAGCGCCCGCTTTGCGTTTTCAGTCCGAAGCGACTGCCGCAGGGCGCCAAGATCACCGCGACCGAAGGCTGGGGCGACGTTCCGACCTGTGTCGAACAGGGCCTCGACATCAAGCAATATGAGCAGCCGCGGACGGTGTGGTTGCCTGGCAAGGTCACTCCGGACCAAGCCGCGTTCTATATCGACTTGATGAAGAAGGTGCAGGCGACGCCGGATTGGAAGGACTACATCGAGAAGAGCTCCCAGATCGACACGTTCCTGACCGGCACCGAGTTCGACAATTTCATCAAGGAGGACCTTGAGCGCGTCAGGCTGGTTGCGGGCGAGCAGGGCTGGTTGGTCAAGTAAGGCGGTGACACCGCAATGACGTTCTGACATCTCGTGACGGACCGGAGCCCTCGATGATCTCACGCCGTGCGCTTGAACTTGCGACCGCCATCCTCACCGGCAGCTTTGGTGTGGCCGTCGTTGTCTCCAGCCTCGACAACGGCATCGGCTGGTCCAGCGCGGGCGTGGATGCCGGGACGTTCCCGTTCCTGACCGGAATCATCATCGTGCTCGGAAGCCTTTCCAATCTGGTGCGAGGCGTTCTGCCGGCTACGGCGCTCGCAAATGTTCCCATCGCAATCACGCCGATCGAGCTGCGCCGGCTTGCCGGCCTGTTCGTGCCGGCCGCGATTTTCGTCGCCGCAATCCCCTTGGCCGGGATGTATGTCGCCTCGTCGCTCTATGTCTTCGCAGTGCTTGCGATCCCCAAGTACCAATCCGTGCCGCGTGCTCTGGCCATGGCTGCGGCAACGGCGCTCGCGCTCTATGCCGTGTTCGAGCGCATGTTCCAAGTGAGCTTGCCGCACGGCGCGCTCGCCGCGGCGCTTGGCTTCTGACGGAGAGGCCGATGGACAATTTTGGGGAACTCCTTCACGGCTTCAGCATCGCGATCACAGTGCCGCATCTGGTGCTGATGGTGGTCGGGGTGCTGCTCGGCATTCTCGTCGGCGTGCTGCCAGGGCTTGGTGCGCCGAATGGGGTGTCGCTGCTGCTGCCGCTGACCTTCGGCATGCAGCCGGTATCGGCGATCATCCTGCTCTCCAGCATGTACTGGGGCGCGCTGTTCGGCGGCTCGGTCACCTCGATCCTGTTCAACATTCCGGGCGAGCCGTCGTCGGTCGCGACCACCTTCGACGGCTATCCGATGGCCCGCGACGGCCGGCCGACCACGGCGCTCGCGACCGCCTTCGGCTCGGCGGCGTTCGGTGCGCTGGTCGGCGTCATCCTGATCACCTTCCTCGCATCATGGGTGGCGCAGGTCGCGCTTGCCTTCGGGCCGGCGGAATATTTTGCGGTCTATTTCCTCGCCTTCGCGAGCTTCGTCGGCATGGGCGGCGCGGCGCCGAGCAAGACCCTCGTGGCGCTCGCGATCGGTTTTGCCATTGCCGCGATTGGCATCGACACCGTCTCCGGCAGCGTGCGCCTCACCATGGGCGTCGACGAGTTGGTCAAGGGCGTGAACTTCGTCGTCGCCGTGATGGGCCTGTTCGGCATCGGCGAGCTGCTGGTCGCGGTCGAGGAAGAATTTCATGCCCGCGCGGTCTCCACGAAGATCGAGTGGCGCGAGGTGTTTCGCGCGATCGGCCGCCTGCCACGGCATAGTGTTGCATTGCTGCGCAGCGCGGCGATCGGGTGCTGGATGGGGATCACGCCGGGCGGCCCGACCGCGGCATCCTTTATGAGCTACGGCATCGCCCGCCGCTTCTCGCGCCGTGGTAAATACTTCGGCGCCGGAGAGGTCGAAGGTATCATCTCGCCGGAGACGGCAGATCACGCCGCCGGCACCAGCGCGCTGCTGCCGATGCTTTCGCTCGGCATTCCCGGCTCGGCGACCGCGGCAGTCATGATGGGCGGGCTGATGATCTGGGGTCTCAATCCCGGGCCGATGCTGTTTGTCGACCAGAAGGACTTTGTCTGGGGCCTGATCGCCTCGATGTATGTCGGCAACATCGTCGCCGTCGCGCTGGTGCTGCTGACCGTCCCGGTCTTCGCCGCCCTGATGCGGATTCCCTTCGTGATCATCGCGCCGCTGATCGTGATCATCTGCGTCGTCGGCGCCTATTCGGTGTCGAACTCCTATCTCGACGTCGTCATGATGCTCGGCTTTGGCATCGTCGGTTATCTCTTCAAGAAGCTGTTCTATCCGCTGGCGCCACTCGTGCTCGCGATCGTCATCGGCGACAAGGCCGAGGACGCGTTTCGGCAGTCGATGCTGATGTCCAAGGGATCGCTCGGAATCTTCTTTGCCAACAAGCTGGTGACGTGCCTGATCGTGGCCGGCATCACGCTGTTGCTGCTTCCGCTCGTGCTGCAGCTCCCGCGCCTCTGGCGCAAACCCGCATCTGCCGCGACCGGGACAACGGCCCAAGAGAAAGCTCAAGAGACAGCTCAAGAGACAGCTCAAGAGACAGCTCAAGAGAAGGTGATCATATGACCGCAAAGCCGCTCATTGCACTGGCAATGGGAGATCCCGCCGGCATCAGCCCGGAGCTGACTGCAAGGCTCGTGGTGCAGGACGATATCCGCGCCTGCAGCCGGATCGTCGTGGTCGGTGACCGCCGCATCTTCGACCAGGGCGCGCGCATTGCCGGCGTCAAGCCCGAGCTGAAGACAATGGAGCAGGGAGCCGACTTCCGCGCAGCGAAGGGCGAGACGCTGTTCGTCGATCTCGGCCACCTCGATCCCAACGACGTCCAGCGGGGAGTTGCCAGCCTTGCCGGCGGCAGGTTCGCGCTTGCCAACTACAAGCACGCGCTCGAACTCGGCCGCGACAACCGCGTCGATGCCGTTTGCTTCACCCCGTTCAACAAGCAGGCGATGCGGCTCGCCCGCGCCGAGTATGACGACGAGATCGCGTTCTCCGCGGAAGTGGTCGGACTCAAAACCCCTGCAAGCGAATTCAATGTGCTGGACCGGATCTGGAACGCACGCGTGACGTCCCACATCCCCCTCAAGGACGTCGCCGCGCGACTGTCCAGCGAACGCATCCATCGCGCGCTCAAGCTGACCGATTCCTGCATGCGCAATGCAGGCTTCGCGCGGCCGCGCATCGCGGTCGCCGGGCTCAATCCGCATGCCGGCGACGGAGGCAATTTCGGCCGTGAGGAGATCGATGTTATTGCGCCGGTCGTCGCAGCCGGGCAGCGCGATGGCATCGCCGTGGAGGGACCGTTTCCCGCCGACACCGTGTTCCTGCGCGCCAAGGGCGGCGCCTTCGATGCGGTGCTGACGATGTATCACGACCAGGGCCAGATCGCGATGAAGCTGATGGGTTTCGATCGCGGCGTGACGTTGCTCGGCGGCTTTCCGTTCCCGATCTGCACACCGGCGCACGGCACTGCCTACGACATCGCAGGCCAGGGCACTGCGTCGATCGGCGCCAGCCGCGCCGCCGTGCTGCTCGCGGCGGAGATGGCCGCGCCGCGCGCTGCCTGATTGCACGCGCTGACCTGGAATTACTTCGCGACAGGCGTCACGAGCTCCTTATCCGCTGTATCCACCACAAAGACCGCCAGCAGCTTCGCGGGCTCGGTGTCGCTGGCATTGGCGCTGACGGAATGGCGGTCGCCGGGCTTTTCAGAAAAGTTCTCTCCCTTGTGATAAACCTTGGCAGGCTCGTCATTGACCTGACTGCGGATCGCTCCTTCCAGGATGGTGGCATAGATGAATGCGGAGCGCGGGTGCATGTGGGCCGGCGAGGAGCCTCCTGGGCCGTATTCGACCAGCACGCCTTTCATGCTCTTGCCCGGGACATTCGGCAGCGCCTGATCGAACACGACCGTCACTTTGGCCGATGGCGTAGCCGTCTCGGCGGCGTGTGCAGTCAGGAGAGATGCGGTATAAATCGCCGTTGCGATCAGCAATCTGCGCATGGGATTCCCTTTATTGCCGTTTCTGTCGTGATCTGTGGACTTGCGAGTCTTCAGAGCGTCTCGATCCATGTCGCGAGCGGCATTTTTCCGAGCCGCGCCTCGCCGAGCGGGTTCAGCGATCTGTCGTCAATGGGAGCGCCGTAATAGGTTGCTTTTGGATTTCCGACTACAGGTCGGGCATCGCCAGACGCCTTCAGGCGCCGTGCGATAAATTCATTGAAGGGAGCCTTCTCGGGCCCTGCGATATCGATCGTGCCGTTGAGCGGCTGGCCCATTGCGACCTCCGCGAGGCAATCGGCGACATCCTCGGCCGCGATCGGCTGAAACAACGCCGATGGAACGACAATCCGGTCCTCGGTCGCACCCATATCGCCGATGGCGCCGAGGAATTCGAAGAACTGGGTGGCGCGGACGATCGAGTAGGGCACCGGAGACGCCTTGATGATGGTCTCCTGCGCGAGCTTGGCACGAAAATAGGCGATGTCAGGCGATCGATCGGTTCCCACGATCGAGAGCGCCACGTGATGCTTTACGGCGGCGGCCGCCTCAGTCGCGGCGAGGTTCTTGCTCGAACGCTCGAAGAATTCCAGCACGGCGGCAGGCTCCCACGACGGCGCGTTAGCGACGTCAACGACGACATCCGCGCCCGCCAGCACTGCTGCGAGGCCTTCCCCGGTCACGGCGTTGACGCCTGATTTCGGCGAAGCTGCCACGGCCTCGTGGCCCTGCTGCTTGAGCTTCGCTACGAGCTTGGATCCGATCAATCCGGTCCCGCCGATCACGACGATCTTCATGGCATGTCTCCTCGGTATTTTGCGAGTGTGGGATGGTCAAAGCCAACGGGTACTCACGCTCTCACGTCGATGAACGCAATGCGAAGCGACTCTTACCCGAGCAATGGGGCAAGCTCTTGCCTGTAACGGGCCTGCCTTGCCGGAAAATGCTCCAGAGATTTCGTCGCGATACGACAATTGGTAAGGGATTGTTCCCCTTTTGGCGACGTCAGCCCACCTCGCGGAGAAGCGCACATAAGCGTCGCATCGTCGGGGTGTCCACGCAGGCGCCTGACTTTAGACGAGGTGAACGGCCGCGTTTGCGGACTGCACGACGATCTCAGGTTGCCGCTGTTTTGCCCCACGTGTCAGACGGACCATGCGCGCTCCCGTCAATCCGGCGCCAACCGGGAACCGCCGATACGGTGATACTCGGCAAGAAACTGGTCATTCGGCAAATGGCCGTCGCCATCGCGCGAATACTCCGTCTTCAAGCCATTGAGGAAGAACATCTGATGGGCGCGTTCGTGCTTGGCTTCGACAGCGCCGCGTGACTCCAGCGCGAACAGCCCGTGGACATGTCCGGCCACGGTTTCCGACACGTTGATCCGTCCTGCGACTCCAGACGCTTCCATGAACCATGCGGTGTTGACCGCATCGCCCCAGATGTCGAAGGTCATCCTGCGCAGGCCGACGACGCCAGAAATGACGGGCCCGGTATGGATACCAATGCGCAGTTGCGGGCCATGTTCGCCAACTGCTTCGTATTGCGCCTTCAGGCGATCAAGCCGGGCGCGCATCTGCAGCGCCGCCAGGCAAACATCAATCGAGTGCCGCCGGCCGGGCGATAGCACGCCGGCCACCGCCATGTAGGCGTCGCCTATGGTCTTGACCTTCTCCAGACCATATCGGGCGCCGATTTCGTCCAGGGTCGAGAAATACTCATCGAGGAGATTGATGAGCCGGGCCGGCTCGGTCCGTTCGGCCAGCAGTGTAAAGCCCTGGATATCTGCGAACAGGATGGTCGCCGATCGCGTGTATCTGGGCTGGACCCTGCCGCTGCGCTTGAGTTCGTCGGCGATCGACGTCGGCAGGACATTGCGCAGCAGGGGCTTCAGCACGCGCGCGCTCGGCAGCGGCCTCCAGTCGTGCCTGCTCGAGCTCCCTGATGGTCTGGCCGTACTCGAGCAGCTTGCGGCGGAGCTCCAGTTGCGCCAGCACCTGATGCGAAAGCATTCGCAGCGCTTCCGTCTGCTCGAAGGAAAGCTGCCGCGGCTCGAAGTCCATCACACAGAGCGTTCCGAGCGCATAGCCTTCATCGGTAATCAGCGGCATGCCGCAATAGAACCGGCAGGATGGCCTTAGCGCGACCATCGGACTGTTCTGAAATCGCGGATCCTGTTTCAAGTCGGGAATGACGAGCAGTTCGGCGCCGCAAATTGTCGTTGCGCAGATGGCGCTCTCGCGTGGTGCGTCGGTGACTTCGGCCGGCAGGCCATATCTCGCCTTGAGCCACCGCCGGTCGTCATCGATGAAGCTGACATAGGAGATCGGGCAGCCGCAGAGTTGCGCCGCAAGCTCGGTAATTTCGTCGTAAGCGGCCTCCGGCGCACTGTCGATGATGTCGAGTGCGCGCAGGGCGGCGAGCCGTTCTGTTTCGTTTGTGGGCGCCGGTGACGGCATGTTGGTCTCCTCGGAGGAGATCCTGAGACGGGCCTCCCGCTTTTTCGGAATTCAAGCGGTGCGACCACCCGTTCATTTGGGAAGCGCTGGAGGTGCGGCAAGTGTCGTTCCAGCAGGGGATACGCCGGTTCCGCCGCTGCGCGATATCGGTGGGCGAAGCCCATCTGGGTGCGGAACGTTATGGCGTCGGGCGGGTTCATTTTCGCTGGAAGACAGCGCATCGCAACCCGATCCTTGGAGGGAACTGCCATGAGCAGCGATGCAACCCGCAATTGTCCGTCATTGAGCGCGTTGTTCCGGGCGCCGGGGAGCGGACCCACGCTCGACGTGCTCGGTGTGACGCATAGCTACAAGGCGATGGCGAGCGATACCGGCCAACAATTCTCCGTGTGGGAATCGATCGTGCCGCCGGGTCGCGGGGCGCCAGCGCATACGCACAGCCGCGAGGACGAGGCATTCTATGTGCTGAGCGGCGAGGTGGTTATGGACATCGAAGGTGCGACCGGTCCGTTGCGTCTTGGCACCGGTGCATTTCTTTTCGCTCCGCGCCATCGGCGTCACGGCTATCGCAATGTCGGCACGGATACGGCGCGCCTGCTGGTGTTCGCGATGCCGGGCGCCGGTCTCGATCGCATGTTTGCCGCCTTCGACGAGCTTGGACGACGCAGCGGAGGCATGCCGCCTGTCCAGGCCGTCGCGACGATCGCCGAGCAGCATGGTGTCGTGATCCATGCATCGGTCACTTCCAACTGATGGAGGCATATGATCGCCGCATCTCGCGGGCGATGCGCAGCTGCCATCGTTCTGCCTGACCTATCAAACGCTTATGCAGCGTGAGCGTGCATCATGCCTGCACCCTGCGCTATTTTGCATGGGGTTGTTTTCCGGTTTTTTTGTCTGGCAGGCGAGCCGGACCGTCGTCGGCTTGACCGATCGGCACTACGCCCCGCAGACGATCACGCCGTACCAGCCGAGCCCCCGATAAGTCTCGTAGCCGGGCGTCGCATGGAACGCGACCAGCGTGCCGGAGCGGTCTTGATAGAAGCCTGCCCGCTGTCCGTTGAGCGAGAGCGAGATACGTTCGCTCAAAATGCCCTGGCCGTCCGAGGCGGCGATGATGCGAAGATTGGAATCGACCAGCAGCACGCGCGCCTTGTCGCTGTCGCCGACGCGCACGCCTTGCACGATGGCGCGGGCCTGTGCCTCCCAGTCGAAATGTATGGCGAGCACGCCGATCGGCGCGCCGTTGGCCTGGCCGCCGGCGCGCACGCTGGCGCAATAGGTCGCGACCTGCGCATTGCCGAGCAGCGGCTGGTTCTCGACGTCGCCGGCGACATAGTCGTCGCCGGAGCGCAAGGTCTTCGCATCGCGAAACCATTTGGTGTGGGCGACGTTCTGGCCGACGGCGCGAAAGCGGTCGGCGCGGCCATTGGCGATGACATTGCCGTCGAGGTCGCAGAGCCAAAGGTCGAGATAGACGGTGTAGGCACCGAGGATCACGCCGAGGCGCTGCGAGGCATGGGACACGGCAGCGGTGCCGGGCGAGGCCGCGCAATCGACGACAGCGGAATCGGTCGCCCACCAGCGGACGTCGCAGGTACGTTCATAGAGGTTACGGTCGATCAGCTCGATGGCGTTGAGCGACAGATCGACCATGCGCTCGCCACGCGAGCGCTGGCTCATGCGGTCGATCGAGGCGACGAGATCGCCGGTGCGTTTCGTCAGTTGACTTTCGAGCTCGCGGGCGATGGTCTCGACCTGCTGGCCGACGCCGCGTACCTCCTGCGCCACCACTGCGAAGCCCGCACCCTGGGCGGATTCAAACGGTCGTCGCAACACCAGGAGTTTGGAGGTTGCGATGAACGTTGTAAGGCGCAGATCGGCGCGGTCAGGACGAGCCCCATTGCCGTCGCCAGGACGGCCCTCTGTTGCCGGGCGCGATGAACAGAATAAATTTTGGCGGGCGATTGCCGCTGGGTTAAGCAGCGAAGATGCTGCACTCGAAGCCGGATTGTCACAACCTGTCGGAAGCAGATTATTCCGAAAGGCGGGCGGCATGCCACCAGCGATGTTCAGATCTTCGGCAAAGGCTCTCTCCGGGCGGTATCTCTCGTTGAATGAGCGCGAGGAGATCGCACTTCTCAAGGTGCAGGGCCATTCCATACAGGAGATTGGACGTCGCCTGGGGCGGGCTGCTTCCACAGTCTCCCGTGAACTGCGGCGCAACGCGGCCACTCGCGGCGGCGGGTTGGGGTATCGGGCAATAACTGCCCAATGGCATGCGGATCGATCCGCCCGCCGGCCTAAGCCGACCAAGCTTGCGCTCAATGCAACCTTGCGCACTTATGTGGAGGAAAGACTTGCTGGCGGCGTCGTAGCCCCGACCGGCGCGCCCGTTCCTGGTCCCGCCGTTCCGTGGAAGGGGCGGCGGCATGGCCCGCGCAAGGATCGGCGATGGGCCAAAGCCTGGAGCCCTGAGCAGATTGCCCGACGCTTGCCGATCGACTTCCCGGACGACAAGACGATGCGCATCAGCCACGAAGCTATCTATCAAGCCCTCTTCGTTCAGGGCCGTGGCGCGCTACGCCGCGAGCTGACGGCCTGCTTGCGAACAGGGCGTGTGTTACGGATGCCCAGAGCGCGCGTACGCAGGCGAGGCAAGGGCTTTGTCTCGCCGGAGATCATGATCAGTGAGCGCCCTGCTGAAGCTGCCGATCGAGCAGTGCCGGGACATTGGGAGGGAGACCTCATCCTCGGTGTTGGCAGCTCAGCAATCGGCACGCTGGTCGAGCGCACGACGCGCTTTACGATGCTCTTGCACCTTCCACGGTTGGCGGGGCATGGCGAAGCTCCGCGCGTCAAAAACGGACCAGCCCTTGCGGGACATGGGGCCGAAGCCGTGCGCGACGCGATCACGCGCACCATCATCACTTTGCCCGAAGAGCTGCGCCGTTCGCTAACCTGGGATCAGGGAGCCGAAATGGCTCAGCACGATCGTCTCAAGATCGATGCGGGTATCCAGGTCTACTTCTGCGACCCGCAAAGCCCATGGCAGCGCGGCACTAACGAGAACACCAACGGGTTGCTGCGGCAGTACTTCCCGAAAGGCACGGACCTGAGCATCCACAGCGCCGAGGAGATATCCGCTGTGGCAGCGGCCCTCAATGCCCGACCGCGGAAGACACTAGGCTGGAAAACGCCGGCGGAGGCGCTTGACGATCTTCTGTTATGAGTGAAAGTAACTGGTGTTGCGACGACCGTTTGAATCCGCCCTGCGCACCCGCGCGCGAGCTCTCGATCAGCGCGTTCAGCGCCAGCATCTTCATCTGGTTGGTGATCTGCTGGATCGCCTTGGTCTTGTCGACCGCGATCTGGTTGACCTCCGCCGTGAGGCGGTTGATCAGCGCGGAGATGTCGGAATCATCGTCGGCGGGTTCGGTCGCGATCGGCTTGGCTTTGAGACCCAGCGCAGCAGACATCGGGGGACTTCCCTTGGCAATGAGGTCTGATCTGCAACGAACCCGGAACAATCACTGACAGATCGAATACGAGTCTTTTTCGAAGATTCCGCCTAACGCCTGCTTAATTTGCTGTTTTGTGGAATGCTCAAATGATAGTCAGTCCGCGTAGCAAAGCGGCAATCCACCGCTTTGTGCGGCGCAGACATTGCAAAGCCCGAGCGATTCCGGGTCAATCGTCCCGCTGGCCGGGCGATGCGATGGCTCCGGCTCCCAGGTTCCTCAAACCGATAGCTATTCATGACGCCGCCCGCCACCGCCTTGCCTGTCGAAGCACCCCAGGCGTTCCTGGGAGTGGCGCGCTCGCTCACCGACAAGCTCTGGCGCGACCGGCTGGACGCGCGCGGGGCGGCCAAGGCGCTCGCCATCGTGCAGCAGCACCAATTGCCCGAGCTGCTGGCGCGGGTGCTGGCGGGCCGCGGCGTCGACACCGATGCGGTTGCCGATTTCCTCGATCCGACCATCCGCAAGCTCATGCCGGATCCGTTCACGGTGACCGAGATGGAAGCCGCCGCGAAGCGGATCGCGGATGCCGCCGCGAATGGCGAGAAGATTGCGATCTTCGGCGACTATGACGTCGACGGCGCGACCTCGGCGGCGCTGTTGACCTGGCATCTGCGCCATTGCGGTCTCGATCCGCTGATCCACATTCCCGACCGCATCTTTGAAGGTTACGGCCCCAACGTCGAAGCGGTTCGCGGGCTGGCCGCGAAGGGCGCCACGCTGCTCGTCACCGTCGATTGCGGCACCACCAGCATCGAGCCGCTCGCCGAGGCAAAACGTCTCGGCATGTCCGTTGTCGTGATCGACCACCACCAGGCCGGCGACGTGCTTCCGGAGGTCGATGCGCTGGTCAATCCGAACCGGCTCGACGATCTCTCCGGCCTCGGTCATCTCGCCGCCGTTGGCCTCGTGCTGGTGACGCTGGTCGCGGTCAATCGCGAGCTGCGCCGGCGCGGCTTCTGGAGTGCGGGGCTGCCTGAGCCTGATCTGCTCGGCATGCTGCATCACGTCGCGCTCGGCACGGTTGCCGACGTCGCGCCGCTGATCGGTCTCAACCGCGCTTTCGTCGCCAAGGGCCTGATCGCGATGCGGCGGCGCGACCATGTCGGCCACACCGCGCTGATGGACGTGTCGCGGCTCAACGGCCCACCGGAGGCTTGGCATCTCGGATTCATGCTGGGGCCGCGCATCAATGCCGGCGGTCGCATCGGCCGCGCCGATCTCGGCGTGCGGCTCTTGCTTGAAGGCGACAGCGTCGAGGCCGCGCGGATCGCCGCCGAGCTCGACCGCCTCAACAGCGAGCGCCGCGTCATCGAGCAGGGGGCCGAAGCGCAGGCCGAAGCCGAGGCACTCGCCTCGATCGGGTTCGAGGACAAGCTCGGCGTCATCGTCACGGCCTCCGAAGGCTGGCATCCCGGCGTCGTCGGCCTTGTCGCGTCCCGGTTGAAGGAGAAGTTCTCGCGGCCCGCCTTCGCGATCGCGCTGGAGCCCGGCGGCATCGGTACCGGCTCGGGTCGCTCGATCGCCGGCGTCGACATCGGCAAGGCGGTTCGGCAGGCAGTGACCGACGGTATTCTGCTCAAGGGCGGCGGCCACGCGATGGCTGCGGGCGTGACGCTGCGGAAGGAGAAGCTCGCCGAATTCCGCGCCTACCTCGAGAATGCGTTGGCACGCGATGTTGCCGAGGCCCGCCACGTCAACGAGCTCTACATCGACGGCGCGGTTTCCGCGCGCGCGGTGACGACGGAGCTTGCCGCCACGCTCAACCGTGCAGGTCCCTTCGGCAGCGGCAATCCGGAAGCCGTGCTGGCGCTGCCGGCGCATCAGCTCGTCTATGCCGACGAGGTCGGACAGGCGCATTTGAGGCTGCGCTTCAAGTCGGGCGACGGTGCTATCGTCAACGGCATCGCGTTCCGTTCGATCGGACAGAAGCTCGGCAACGCGCTTGTTGCCAATCGCGGCCAGCAATTGCATGTCGCGGGATCATTGTCGGTCGATCGCTACCAGGGCGCCGAGCGCGTGCAATTCCGCGTCATCGACGTCGCGCTACCCGACCAAGGGCCATCCATGATCAGATAGGTCCGGCAAACAACCAAAAAGCAAACAACAAAAAGGGAGTGAACATGGCAGGGCAGGTTGAGGGCAAGGTCGCGCTGGTGACCGGCGGCGCATCCGGAATTGGCGAAGCCATCGTCGAGCTGTTCGCGCGCGAGAGCGCCACCGTCATTGCCACCGACATCGACGAGTTGCGCGGCCCCGAACTCGCCAGTCGCATCACCAAGGCTGGCGGCAAGGCGATTTTCCTGGAGCAGGACGTCACCAGCGAAGAGCGTTGGATCGAGATCGTCGCTGATATCGCAAAGCGCCATGGCCGGCTCGACATCATGGTCTCCAATGCCGGCATCGGCATTGCCGTGCCCTCGATCGTCGACATGACACTCGGTGACTGGCGCAAGCAGAACGCCATTAATCTCGACGGCGTGTTTCTCTCCGTCAAACATTGCCTGCCCTTGATGCGCAAAACCGGCGGCGGCTCGATCGTCATGATGTCCTCGCTCGCAGGCTTGCGCGGCTCGCCCGGGCTGTCGGCCTATTCGGCGACCAAGGGTGGCGTGCGGCTGTTCGCAAAATCGATCGCGATGGAGTGTGCGGCCGCCGGTGACGGCATCCGCGTCAACTCCGTCCATCCCGGCATCATCGACACGCCGATCTGGGGCAAGATCCCGACCGGCGCGACCGGTAACCAGGGCAACGCGCCGATCGATCCGGACGAGCGTGCGCGCGTCGTCACGCCGCTCGGCCGCGCCGGCCAGGCCGCCGAGATTGCCTCTGGCGTGCTGTATCTGGCCTCCGATGCCTCGCGCTACGTCACCGGCAGCGAGCTCGTCATCGACGGCGGCATGAACCGCCGGCGGCGTGCCGCGGCGGCAATAAGCCGCCGCGCGGGCTGCGAAGGGCAGGGTGGCGCCCGCAGGGGCTGACGCGCAGGCGCAGCCGCTGTACAACGCGGGCAGCTCTCCCGACCGACAGAGGTGTCCTCCCGCCATGGCGCACAGCCTTCACTCTTCGTCATCCACGCCGGCGCCATTCCGCTCGAACCGGCCGGATCTCGTCAGCGACGCAATCCGGAGCGCGCGCGAGGATCTCGCTGCCTGCTTCCGCATGGCGGCGCGCAACGGCTTCGAGGAGGGCATCTGCAACCACTTCTCGGCCGTGGTGCCGGGCCATGACGATCTGTTTCTCGTCAACCCTTACGGCTACGCCTTCCGCGAGCTGACCGCGTCAAAACTGCTGATCTGCGACTTCCACGGCAACGTGCTCGACGGCGAGGGCGTGCCCGAGGCGACCGCTTTCTACATTCATGCCGAGATGCACAAGCGCCTGCCGCGCGCCAAGGTCGCCTTCCACACCCACATGCCCTACGCCACGGCGCTGTCGATGGCGGAGGGCGATCCCCTGATCTGGGCCGGCCAGACCGCGCTGAAATTCTACGGTCGCACGGCCGTGGACCGCGACTACAACGGCCTTGCGCTCGACAACAGCGAAGGCGCGCGCATAGCGTCGGCCGTCGGCGATGCCGACATCGTCTTCATGAAGCATCACGGTGTGATGGTGTTGGCGGCGACTATCGCGGAAGCCTGGGACGATCTCTACTACCTCGAACGTGCCGCCGAGGTACAGGTGCTGGCGATGTCGACGGGAAGGAAAGTTCTGCCGGTCGATGCCGCGATTGCGGCCGAAACCTACAGGCAGATGCGCGAAGGCGATTCCGAATCCGCGCGGTTGCATCTTGCCGCGATCCGCCGCCAGCTCGATGCCGAGGAGCCGCAGTACCGGCACTGAGCCGGCCTACGACCCCTGGCGCAGCTTCGCCAGCACCTTCAGCCCGCCATAGCCGTCCGCAGGCGCGATCCCCGCGCGCTGCTGGAAATCCTTGATCGCCTTCATGGTGTCGTTGCCGACGCGACCGTCGGTGCCGCCGGTGTCGAAACCTGCCTTGGTCAGGCGCGTCTGCATCTCCTGCACTTCTGCGAGTGTCAGCGCGCGCTCAGAGCCGGGGAAGGGCTGGATGAAGGGCGGCCCGCCGAGGCAGCGGTCGCCGAGATGGCAGATCGCCAGCGCATAGTTCATCGAGGGATTGTAGCTTTTCACCGCGCTGAAATTCGGTCCCAGCAGGAACGTCGGTCCGCCCGCAACCGGCGTCCACGTCTGCGCGGACGCGGAGGGTTGCGGAAACGGCTGGCCGTCGGCGCGGGTGACGCCGGCCGCCTGCCAGGCCGCATAGGTCCGGGTGCCGCTCGCCTCGCCGGATGCGCGCACCTCGTAGCCCCAATGCTCGCCGCGGTGCCACTTGCCGCGGTTGACCAGATATTTTGCGGTCGAGCCCAGCGCGTCGTCGGGCTTGCCGAACGGTGACACCTTGCCGTCACCATCATAGTCGATGCCGACATTGAGCCAGACCTCCGGCATCCATTGCGAATGCCCCATCGCGCCGGCCCAGGATCCCTGCATCTGCTCCGGCGTGCTCCAGCCCTTGTCGACGATGCGTAGCGCGTTGATCAGCTCGTTCTCCCAATAAGCCTTGCGCCGCGGCTCATTCCAGGCGAGCGCGGCGAGCGAGGGAAATACCGGCGTCATGTGATTCTGCTGCACCAGCGGATCGCCATAGGCGGACTCGACGCCCCACAGCGCCAGCAGCGTGCCGCGCTCGACGCCGAAATCGCGCTCGATGCGCGCGAGCAGCGCCTCGTTGTTTTTCAGCGCGATCTTGCCGTTGATGATGCGCCAGTCGGAGACGCGGCGGTTGATGTATTGCCAGACCTGCTCATGGAATTCGGGCTGGTTGCGCATCTGCTTGAACACGCTCATGTCGGGCTCGACCCGCGCCATCGCGCGCTGCCAGGTCGCGGCCGAAATTCCCTTCGCCATGGCACGGGCGCGAAAACCCTCCCGCCATTCCTCGAAGCCCCGAGGCGCGGCCAGGATGCGCGTTGGGATGGCGATGAGTGCGGCTGCGCCGAGCGTGGATCGAAGCAGAGCGCGGCGGCCACGATGGGCCGAGGAATCAGCTTGTTTCATGAACCTAGTCTAGCGAGAAACATGGCGCTTGTGACCCGGTTCCTGGAACTGGAGGAACAAGCCGCCTTCCATGCTTTCGCCGGAACAAACTGTCGCACTCCCGCATTTTCCCCGCACCAAATTGAGGAGGAGAAGATGAGGAAATATCTGTTTGCCGCCGCCATGGTCACCGCCATCGCCGCGCCTGCATTTGCCGACGAAGTCGGCGTTCACGTCGGTCCGGTCGGTGCCGGCGTGACGGTCGGACAATCTCACGAATATCGTGAGCGGGACCGCGACCGCGACCGCACCACGGTCGTCAAGGAGCGCGAGCCTGCCGACCGCACCACGGTGATCAAGAAGGAAGATGAGCTCGGCAACCGCAGCAAGACCGTGATTCATCACGACAACGACTGACGGAGCGGGGCCCCGGCCGATCGCCGGGGCCCGCCGCCGCACGCAGTCCGTTCATCGAGAATTTGGGGTGGAATGAAGATAAACGCGCATACGGAAAGCCATGTGGTCGAGCTGGATGACGGATCACAATGGCAGATCTTTCCCGGCGATCTCGCGACCACGCTGAGCTGGAAGCCTGAGACCGATCTGCATCTGGAGCCAAGCGGCCACCGGGTGAGTTCGCATGAGCTGGTGAACGCGGCGGACCAAAGCCGCGTGCGGGTGATTGCAGCGGGCGAAACCTGGTCTGATGGCGAGGTTAAGAAAGTGTTGAAGGGCAGGTAGGGCGTTCCTGTAACGGGTGGATATCCTCAATTTAAGCCTGTCACTTTACGGTCTTTCCATCTGCGCATAATGCGAATATGCGAGAGCTGTTCGACATCATCCGTACTAATCCCTGGCCGTTTGGCGCGGGGCTGTTCGTCGTGATCCTGATGATCATTGTCGAGAAATTTGGCCGCTGCATTCGAGGCGACGGCGCCGTCAGCGACTTCTCGGATTACGATCGCGGCTGCGGCGAGGGAGACGGCGACTAGCTAGACGCGCCCGCGGCAATCGCAGATCGCTTAATCCTCCTGTAGATCCGCCGCGATTCCCGCGAGCCAGCGCCGGATCGCGGTTTCCGCCTTGGTATCCAAATCCCGAGCGAGGCGCTTCTCCAGCGCGATCACCCGTTCCCGGCACGCCTTCAAAAGCGTCGCCCCGCGCGACGTCAGCGTCCATTGCTGGATACGGCCGTGGACAGGATGCGGCGTCATCACAATCGCGCCGTCACGTTCGAGATTACGGATGATGACGCCCACAGTCTGGGGCGTCAGGAAGGTGAGACGGGCGACATCGGCGCCGGACAGTCCCGGATAGGCA
The DNA here is from genome assembly GCF_054056815.1 of Bradyrhizobium sp. LB13.1. NCBI lineage: Bacteria > Pseudomonadati > Pseudomonadota > Alphaproteobacteria > Hyphomicrobiales > Nitrobacteraceae > Bradyrhizobium > Bradyrhizobium sp. LB13.1. The sequence continues at coordinate 4,087,388 of NZ_JBSRYQ010000001.1, forward strand.
TTGAGCATGGTCAGCACCGCGAATTGCGGCGACGTCACGCCTAGATCGGCCAGCGACCGTTCCGTCGTCAGACGGACCGCGGCGTGGGCCTGGCGCAGCAGATAGCCGAGATAACCTTGCTCGCCGCGCTTGCCTTCCCCGGGGGCTGGCACGCGCACCACCGGGGCGGCCGTGGGTGCCTTCCGCCGGGGTTGCGATCTCGTGATATCGGCCGGCTTGCGCGCCATGTAAGAGCTCTTATAATGTGTCACCGCTCTTACAATATCACGAGGTGAACGGCAATGTCACACGCCCGCAGCGAATACGAGGATTTCAAGCAGATCGCGCCCGACGTCTATGATCTCGTGCTGGCGCTGGGACAGCTCGAGGCCAAGGTCGGCCTCGACAAGCAGCTCCTCGAGCTCGTCAAGCTGCGTGCCTCGCAGATCAACGGCTGCGCGTTCTGCGTGCAGCATCACATCCTGCTTTCTGAGCGGATCGGCGTGCCCGTCGACAAGCTCAATCTGGTCGCGGTCTGGCGCGAGGCGCCGATCTTCTCCGCGCGCGAGCGCGCCGCGTTGGCTTGGGCCGAGGCGCTAACGTTGCTGCCTGATGGCGTCGGCGAAGACGTGTACGCCGAAGCGAGCGGTGAATTCTCCGAGACCGAGCTGACCTACCTGACCTCGGCGGTCGCCTCGATCAACGTCTGGAACCGTTTTGGCGCAGCGTTTCGCTGGACGCCGGCGAAGCGGCCGGTCGCAGCGAATGCCGCGGCGTCCTGATTGCAACGAAGGGAGGTTGTCATGACTGCAATGAATTTGGCCACAACGCAGTGCCGGGTGCCATCGCGTTCGATCGCGATTACCGTCGCCGGCGGGCTTGCCTGCGCGCTTGCGATCGGCAAGGCGTTACCGGTGACGATGGATGCTGTTTCAGGCGCGCTGGCGCCGCTTTGTGCCACCGCCGCCGAAAGTTCGCCGCTCGACAAAGTCGAACCGATTGGCTCCTACGCGCTGCCGAACGTGCCGGGCAAGCGCGTCACCATCTTGCGTGTGTTCTATGGTCCCGGCGGGTTCTCGCGGCCACATCGTCACGCAGGCTCGGTCACCGCCTACATCACCAAGGGCGAGATCCGCTCCCAGCTCGGCGGCGGTCCGGTCGAGACGTTTGGCGTCGGCCAGTCCTTCTTCGAGCCGCCCGGCTCGACCCATTTGGTCTCGGCCAATGCCAGCACCACGGAGCCGGCGGAATTGATCGCGGTATTCGTGGCGGACGAGGGCGCGCAGCTGACGACGTTGCTGGAGTAGCTGGCACTCGCAATCCGAAACCGCCGTTGTTCAAGTCGGCTGCGATCGCTTCAACCGTTTCCATACCGGTGAAAGACCGTATTCGACGACAGGAATCGCAGCTGCGCCGACAAGGAGTCCAATGACGCCTGAGATGGCTGCCACGACCAACCATTCGACGATGCCGGCAATGGAGGGAAGGAGGTGCGCGGCAGCCTCGGTAACGGCATGGACAGTGTGGCCGACCACGGGTGGACCGTATTGCTCGATGCCGTGCAGGATGATGCCGCCGCCGACCCAGATCATCGCCGCCGTGCCGATGGTACTCAGCACCGCCAGGAAGGTAGGCATGCCGCGGACGAGCGCACGTCCAAGCAAGCGGATTGCGCCGCCAATGACCGATGCGCCGTCATACCGCGCAAGGGCCACGCCGACATCGTCCGCCTTCACGATCAGGGCAACCACGCCGTAGACTCCAACTGTGATGAAAATGGCGACGAGCGCCAGCACGAGCGCCTGCGTCCAGATGTTGCCCGCCGGGATGGCCGCCAGCGTGATCGCCATGATCTCCGCCGACAGGATGAAATCCGTCTTGATGGCGCTCGCGACCTTCTCGTCCTCGACCGACCGCGCATTCAACGCAATCGGCTGGAGCTGAGCTTCGTGGTGGCGCGCATGATGCGGCATCACGGCTCCGAGCACCTTCTCGGCACCCTCGTAGCAGAGAAAGGCTCCGCCCAGCATGAGCAGCGGCGTCACCGCGGCGGGAAGGAAATAACCCAGCAACAGAGCAGTGGGCAACAGTATCAGCAATTTATTACGCAGCGACCCAACAGCAATCTTACCCACGATCGGCAGTTCGCGTTTCGAGGCAAAGCCGATCACGTAGTTCGGCGTGACGGCGGCATCATCGATGACCACGCCAGCCGCCTTTGCTCCCGCCTTGGCCGCTTGGCTCGCTACATCGTCGAGCGAGGCTGCTGCCACCTTTGCAATCGCCGCGATATCGTCGAGAAGACCAATCAGTCCGACACTCATCAACCCTGTTCCTTCGGCCTTCGAGCCGGCGAGGTGTGCGACAACACGCTTTTGCACTGCCCGGCATTGGAACGAGCAAGCCGTCAATTCTCTTCGCCGCCCGATCCTTCGCGCAGGTCCGGCTTGATCACGTCCTCCGGCAGCGCATGTGCGACCGGCTGCGGAGCACCCGCGATCTCCGGGCCGACCTCGCGGCCGCGGGCGCGGATCAGGCGCTCATAAGCCGAGACCAGCGTGACGTAAGGACTGACCCAGATCCAGCCGTCGCGGGTGAACACCTGCACGTCGAAATGCAGGTGCATCGAGGTGCCGGCGGGATGGTCGAGATAGTTCGAGACCACGCCGATCTTTTCGCCCTCCGAGACGATGCGGCCATTGAGCAGGCCGTCGGCGTTCATCGCCTGGGGGTTCATATGCATGTAGCGGAAGCGGATGTGCTCGGTCCGGCTGTTGACCTGAAGCGTGGCGGCCTGGTCCTTGGAGGCGCGAATGACCCTCGCATCGCGCACCGCGACGACGCCACGCTGCTTGTGATCGCAGGCTTCGCGGCCTTCGCCGGGCGGCGGGCATTCGGCCGCGCGGATGTCCTCGCCCTGGTGGCCAAACCCCCCGCCGCATTGCCAGACCTCGAAACTGCGAGATTCGCAGAAATTGTCGCGCCAGGGATAGCCGGTCGTGCTCTCCATCTTGTCGCGCTTGGCATAGGATTGCGAGCGTACGAACGCGGGCGCCTTCTCGAGAGGAAAGCGGATCTGCGCATAGGCCATCACGTCGGGATGTCCGCCCTGCTTGCGATAGCCGGTGTTCGGGATGATGTCGCCGCTTGGCCGATAGGTGAAGTCCGGGGAACGCTGCGTGGGACGATCGAGAATGTTGGAAGCAATGTCCGTCAGCGGCCGCATGCGCTGGCCGCCGGCAACGTGCAGCGCCTTCAGGAAACGCTCGGCGACCGGATAGGCTTCCTTGCAGGCAAGCCGACGCGGCTTGGCGACGCTGTCGAGGCATTGGATCGACACCACATAGGCGACGCCGAAACGGGTGAAAGCGTAGCGCACATAGCCTTCCCTTATGAACTTGCGCAGGTCCGGATAAAGCGCTGCGAGCGGTTTGACCTGCTCGCCCTTGCCGCCTGAGGGATCGGCGACGTCGTAGACGAGCGCCGAACCCGTGATCTGCACCTCGACCGGCCTTGCGAACACCCGGCTCGGCATGCCGTCGCCTGGCGCCGGGCTCGAACGAGAAGGTTGCGCTGTAGCCGGCGGGGCCGGCATCGAACATGTCGACAGAATTGAAGTCAGCCTGGTAGCGCGATAGCGCGAGAGTCGCTGGCGCGCCATTGCGCAGCGCCTCGAAATAGGCGGCGGCGTCGAACGGCAGCAGCACGGGCACGGAGCTGCGGGCGATGCCGGTGAAGAATTGTGAGGAGATCGCGTTGAGCTGCACCAGCGCCGGCATCGCGCGCGGATCGTAGCGCGGCACCGAACGACGAGGCGCGAAGATGAAATCGTCCGCGGCCCGGGGACGGGCGTTGATTTCGGTGCGGAGCTGGTCGAGCGCCGCCCGCCAATCGACGCGCAGGGCCGTGAGCGAGGGGCTGCGGAATTCATCCGCAGCGAGCGGAGAGGCAATGAGGAGCGAAAGCGACGCCAGAAGTTGCGAGACGAAGCGGAAACCCTTCCCAACCACTGTCTCGCCTCCCGGCGGCACCTGTTGCGCTCGCTCTGTTCCCCGTCAGTCCTTGGCGCGCTCGGAGTAGGAGCCGTCTTCAGTCATCACCACGATGCGGGTGCCGACCGCGATGTGCGGCGGAACGGTGGTGCGCACGCCGTTGGACAAAATCGCGGGCTTGTAGGACGAAGAGGCGGTCTGGCCCTTGGTCACGGGCTCGGTCTCGACCACTTCCAGCGTAACGCGCTGCGGCAACGCGATCGACACCACGTTGACGTCATGCGTCGACAATTTGACCGTCATGCTCTCCTGAAGATAGGCCGCGGCGTCGCCGATCACGTCCTTGGACACCTGGACCTGGTCATAGGTCTCCGGGTTCATGAAGTGGAAGCCCTCACCATCTTCATAGAGGAAGGTGAAGTTGCGCTCTTCGATCGTGGCCTTCTCGACCTGATCGGTGGTCTTGTAGCGCTCCGAGATCTTTACCCCGTCCGAGATTCGGCGCATTTCGATCTGGCTGACCGGGGTGCCCTTGCCGGGATGGATGTTCTCCGCGGTCACAACGACATATAGCTTGCCGTCTTGCTCGATCACGTTGCCCTTGCGAATAGAACTGGCGATGACTCTCAAAGCTAAATTTCCTGCTTGCTTGGCCCGGCTCCGGCCAGGACGTGATCAAATCTCGGGGGGACTCGGGGTCTCAAATCGGACCTCGGCGACCGTTTCGGGCCGCAACATACTGATTTTGCCGGTGGATGCCAGCATTTTGCTCAAAGAGGGGGCGGCCGGTTAATGGCTGGGGACAAGCCGATCTCACCGTTCTGGTCGCCCGGGCGGCATCTCGACCGCCGGCCGTTCCTTCAGGCCAGGGGGGCTATCACGGGGGCTCTCCGGGGCTTTTTGGTCGAGCAGGGCTTTGTCGAGGTCGAAACCTCCGTCCTGCAGGTCTCCCCGGGCAACGAGACCCATTTGCACGCCCCCCGGACGGAGATCATGCGGCCCGACGGCAGCCATGCCAGCCGATACTTGCGGACCTCGCCGGAATTCGCCTGCAAGAAGCTGCTGGCGGCCGGGGAGACCCGGATTTTCGAATTCGCCCGGGTGTTCCGCGACCGCGAACGGGGCGACCTGCATCTGCCCGAATTCACTATGCTGGAATGGTATCGGGCAGACGCCCCCTATGACGCCATCATGGCCGACTGCGTCGTTCTCATCGCCCGCGCGGCGCAGGCGACCGGTATCGGCACCTTCGCCTTCCGCGGCCGCACCGCGGACCCGTTCGCCGAGCCGGAGCTCATGACGGTTGCCGGCGCCTTCGAGCAGTTTGCGGGCATCGATCTGCTTGCGACCATTTCCGGCGACCAAGGCGACCGCGCCGCGCTCGCTCAGGCGGCTGCCGGCAAGGTCCGTGTGGCCGGGGACGACACCTGGTCAGACATCTTCAGCAAGGTCCTGGTCGAGCATGTCGAGCCGCATCTGGGGCAGGGGCATTTGACCATTCTGTTCGAATACCCATCTCCAGAGGCGGCGCTGGCGCGTGTTAAGGCCAGTGATCCCCGCGTTGCAGAGCGGTTCGAGGTCTATGCCTGCGGCGTCGAGCTCGCCAACGGCTTCGGCGAATTGACCGACGCAGACGAGCAGCGCAAGCGCTTTACGGACTCCATGGCTGAGAAGCAGCGCCGCTACGGCGAGGCCTATCCGCTGGACGAGGACTTTCTGGCCGCGGTCGCCGCAATGCCGGAGGCGAGCGGCGTCGCGCTCGGCTTCGACCGGCTGGTGATGCTGGCGAGCGGCGCGTCGCGAATTGATCAGGTGGTCTGGACGCCGCCTGCAAATGAAACGTTAAGTGAGACATGACGAAGACCAATCTTGCACGCACATTGCGCGAGCCGGCCGAACTTGTGGCCGAGCAGCTTGTATCCGCCGAAGCGCTGCCCGCCCTCGAACGTGTCGCCGCGCGCTACGCAGTTGCGATTACGCCGGCGCTGGTCGAACTGATCGACAAATCCAGTCCCGACGATCCGATCGCGCGGCAATTCGTTCCGACTGCCGCGGAGCTGGAGATGCAGCCGGGCGAGAACGCCGATCCGATCGGCGATCATCCGCACTCGCCGGTCCCCGGGATCGTGCATCGCTATCCCGACCGCGTTCTGTTCAAGCTTGTTCACGTCTGCGCGGTCTATTGCCGCTTCTGCTTCCGCCGCGAGATGGTCGGGCCCGGCAAGGAGAACGCGCTCTCGGACGGCGCTTATCGCGCGGCGATCGACTACATCCGTTCGCACAGCGAGGTCTGGGAGGTGATCCTGACCGGCGGCGATCCCTTGATGCTGTCGTCGCGGCGAATGAGCGAGATCATGGCCGATCTTGCCGGCATCGATCACGTCAAGATCATCCGCCTTCACACCCGCGTGCCGGTGGCCGATCCCGCGCGCATCAGCGACGAGATGGCCGCGGCGCTGAAGGTTCAGGGCGCGACCACCTGGGTGGCGCTGCATGCCAACCATGCGCGCGAACTGACGGGGCCGGCGCGCGCGGCCTGCGCGCGGCTGGTCGATGCCGGAATTCCCATGGTGAGCCAGTCCGTGCTCTTGCGAGGCGTCAACGACGATTTGACCGCTCTGTCGGATTTGATGCGAGCTTTCGTCGAATGCCGGATCAAGCCCTATTATCTGCATCACGGCGATCTCGCGCCCGGCACCGCGCATCTGCGAACGACGCTCGCCGAGGGGCAGGACCTCATGCGGCAGCTGCGCGGACGGGTGTCAGGGCTGTGTCAGCCTGACTATGTCATCGACATTCCCGGCGGCGCCGGCAAGTCGCCGGTGGGGCCGAACTACGTGTTGCCGATGCAAAATACCGCACCTGATGCGGGTGATGCGGCGTCGGAAACGCGCTATCGTATCGTGGATTATTGCGGCGACATTCATCTCTATCCGCCCGAGAACTGAGCGGTGGCAGAGGAGACGCCGGCTTGAGGAATGGAGGAGAGACATGAAGAAGATCATGGTGGCAGTATCGCTCGTGGTCTTGCTCGGCGGCGCGGCGATTGCGCAGACCGGCGGCACCAAGGGATCCACGTCCGGCGGGGCGGCCTCCGGATCGCTGCCACAGGCGCCGGTGGGCCATCGTCAGCCGCGCGCCAGCGACGTACCGAACGAGAAGAACCTGAGCGACCCGAACGATCCCCTCAGCAAGGAAAATCAGGCCCTCGACAAAAAGATCAAGAGCATCTGCCGCGGCTGCTAGGCGCCGGAGCAGCGGGCAGGGTGCGACAGCCTCACCCCGCCCGCGTTTGCTCTGGCCCTAGGCTGTACGCTCGTGCAGTCCGGCGCTTTTGGTGTTGCGGCGGATCTCGACCGCGTCAGCGAGCTGCTCGAGCACGGTTGCCGTGGTCGCCCAGTCGATGCATCCGTCCGTGATGCTCTGGCCATAGGTGAGCGGCTTGCCCGGTACCACGTCCTGGCGCCCGGCGACGAGATTGCTCTCGATCATCACCCCCATGATGCGGTTCTCGCCGCCGGAAATCTGCCCGGCGATGTCGGTCGTCACAAGCGGCTGGTTTTCCGGCTTCTTGCTCGAATTGGCGTGGCTCGCATCGACCATCACGAGCGGCGCGACGCTCGCTTTCGCCAGTTCGTTGCACGCCTCCGCGACGCTTGCCGCATCGTAGTTCGGCTTGCTGCCGCCGCGCAGGATGATGTGACAATCCTCGTTGCCCGCGGTCGAGGCGATCGCCGAGCGGCCGAGCTTGGTCACCGCCATGAAATGATGCGGATGCGAGGCCGACTTCACCGCGTCCGCCGCGATTCGCACGTTGCCGTCGGTGCCGTTCTTGAAGCCGACCGGGCAGGACAGCCCCGAGGCCAGCTCGCGATGGATCTGGCTCTCGGTCGTGCGGGCGCCGATCGCGGCCCAGGACACGAGATCGGCGATGTATTGAGGCGTCGTCATGTCGAGGAATTCGGTGCCTGCGGGCAGGCCGAGATTATTGACCGCGGAGAGCACGTTGCGCGCCAGCCGCAGACCCCTGTTGATGTCGAAGCTGCCGTCCAAATCAGGATCGTTGATCAGGCCCTTCCAGCCGACAGTGGTGCGCGGCTTCTCGAAATAGACCCGCATCACGATCTCGAGCTGGTCGGCGAGTTCTTCGCGCAAGCTCGCGAGGTGCTCGGCGTATTCGAGCGCGGCCCTGGGATCATGCACCGAGCAGGGGCCGACCACGACAAGAAGCCGATCGTCCTGGCCATTGAGGATCGCATGGATGGCGTTGCGCGCGGCCATCACCACGCGCGTCGCGGTGAGCGTGCGCGGGACTTCCCGCATCACCTCTTCCGGCGTGCTCAGCTCTTTCAGTTCGCGGATACGAAGATCGTCGGTCGTGCTCAGCACGGCGGGCTCCTGTCATTTTGAGAACCTGCCGGCCAATAAAAAAGCCGCCAGGTCTGGCGGCTGTTCGGACTAGATGCTGCAATTTGTCAGATTGAGCGTGATCCTCCCACCGCCAGCGAGCTGTCGTAGCTAAAGTACCAATAAAAGCTGGTGGCGACGGTGATCATGGTCAGTCATATAGCGCGCGATCGGCGGGTTGTCACCCCCAAGCGAGGTGAGGGCCACGGGACGCCTCAACTGTTGCTTTTGCGTGCCGCCAAAGCCATGCCGATCAGGGTGGCGCCACCGAACAGCAGGTTGATGCCGACGAGGATGCCGATCGCCCATTCCGCCGAGCTCGGCAGTCCCGTGATCACCATGAACGAGATCGCGATGTCGACGAGGCCCGAGATTAGGAGCCACGACCAGCGGCCGCCCGACTCGCGCCGGTGCTGCAGCGCGTACATGATGGTGGCGACGCCCTCGGCTAGGAAATAGGCGCCGAGCACGATGGTCAGCGTCAGCACCGCCTGCATCGGCCGCGCCAGCAGCAACATGCCGGCGAGCACGGCGAGCGCGGCCGAGATCAGCGACCACCAGAAGCCCGGCGTGCTGCGTGCCCAATAGGTTGCGATCAATCCGCCGATTCCGCTGACCAGGAACATCCAGCCAAGGAAGATCGTAATCGCAAGGCTTGCGAGCGGCGGCAGGATCAGTGCGGCAACGCCGAGAACGACAAGCAGGATGCCTTCGAACAGGAAGGCTTTCCAATGTGCCTTGACCGTTCGGCTCATGGCGGATTGCAGCCGGGAAAAATCCTCAGGTGATGTCATCGGCAGGCTCCAGATCGACAGGCGCGCGCTCAATCTAGTATGCGCACACCGCGCTTGCCATCCCGCGGTTCAGCCTCCGCCATGCGCTGACGAAAAACCTTCCCCGCTGGTGCGGATGCGGTCGCGGCCGAGAACATAGATCGCGGTCGTGACGATCAGAAGTGCGAGGCCGAGCAGGATCGAGACCAAGCCGATCGGGATCAGGGCCAGCGTCAGATTGCGCTCGGGGTTGACGAGCCAGTGATGAATCGAGGTCAGCACGAAGGCGAGCCCGAGAAAGCCGACGCCGCCGCCGGCGAGCAGCAGCGCCCACATCCGGCGCAGTTGGCTCAGCCGCTCGCGCGCGACGTCGGTCCGGGGCGCGTGATGGCGCGCGACGCGCCGCACTAGGCGGATGGCGAAGGCGATCGAGCTGAAGCCGATCAGCAGGCTCGCGCCGCCCAGCCACATCCGCAGCGTCGGATCGAGATCCGGCATGCGCTGCAGGGTCAGCAGCGGGAAGTCGAAGGCCGAATGCAGGGCGAGCGGGCCTGCGAAGATCAGCAGGCGGCTGGAGAGGCGGGCCCAGTCGCGATGATGGCGGTTCGCACCCAGCGCCGTGCCGGCGCGCGCGATGGTCAGATAAGCGCCGGCGATGATGCCGAGCGCGCCGTGGAACGGCACGGTCAGCACGCTGCGCAAGGCGGCCAGCGAGCGCCACATCTCGGCGTGCTGGACGAGATAGGCGAGGTTCTCGTAGGCGGCAAAGCCGAGGCCAACCGCGGCACCATAGACCACGGTGTCCATCGGATTGGCGAAGGTCCGCCGCTTGGTCGAGGCGACCAGCACGATGGCGATCACCTTGACCGCTTCCTCCGGCAGCGCGACGCCGAAGATCGAATGCATGGCCAGCGCCGCCCAGGGATTGTCGGGGGCCGCGACCATCTTGGCGAAGGGGGCGCGGGCGAGGCCCAGCAGCGAAATGCTGGCTGCGCCGAGCAGGAACGCGGTCCAGACCTGGGCCGGCGGTCCCGGCCGTTCCTCGGCGGCAATGACAAGCCACAGCATCAGCAGCGCCGGGGCGATGGCGGCCGTTCCGATGACCGTGGGTAACGCTTCAATCAGGTACATCGGCGCCGAAAATAGGTCCCCTTGATCTGCTTATCTACATTCACCAATGCGACCATGTGTCATGCGCCTGCTGTCGGCTCGCTTAACAGGCGTGACAGCCTGCGTTCATCCGCGTCGCTGGTGAGGTCAAGAATGCGGAGCGCAATCAATTGCATGGCAGGACATGTTCGTTATCCATGGCAACGGTCGCGCGCCAGATATCGGGGCGCGATTGATGAGCCAGATCAACGAAATGCGCAGGTTTCTTCGATTCACGATGCACGTGTCCCTGCGGGAAGTCCAGAGCAACGCGGGGCCGGCCGGCCGGCTTGGTCACGCTTCGTCGTGCGTGCGCGGGGGTGGCGACGCGATCCGGCGTGCCCGGACCTGCTCAAGCTCCCAGAAGGCGCGCACGAGGCACATGCCCAGGCAGAACACGATGAGCAGCAGCAGGAAGGCCTGATCAACGGCGGGGATCTGTACCATGGCATTGATAAAGCAACGGCCATGCCATGCGTTCCCGTTCCGTCGGTGGCCGCCATTGCGGCCTTCAGTGGGTGGTGAACGGCGGCGGCGCGTTGGGCGCGATGTCGAAGGCGCCGAGGTGGAATTCCTCGCCGATGGATGCGTTCGGCTCGGAATGTTCCGCCATCAGCGTGAACGCAGCCTGCGGGTATTGCTTCCAGATATCGAGATCGCCGGCGGTGATGGTGAGCCAGCCGAACGTGTACATGTAGCGTCCGGGCTCGGTGACCCGGCCGACCCTGTCCCAAGTGATCTTGTCGAGTCTGGTTTTGTCGAGTCCGATCTTGTCGACTGCCATTCGGTCCCCCGATCGCAGGTCTGCAAATGATGTCCGGCACAAGGGCGGACCCTCAAAAGCTGATCCCGGAATGGGGCCGCGATAGGGCAGCGAGGCGGAGGATCAGGCCGATTGCAGCATGGGCGTACGGACAATCAGCCGGACGAGGTCGTCCCGCGACTGCCTTTCGGCGAATTTGACCGCAAAGCCGTGCTCGAATTTGCGGATCACGCGCCCGACGCAGGCGCCGACCGCAAGCGGCGTTCCCATCGGCGGGTCGTACTCGCTGGATATCGCAACGCCGGCCGTGGAAACGTCGATGATGAAGCAGGCATGGGTGCTGCCGTCGGCAAGCGCCAGGAAAGTATGGGCGACCTGCGGAACGAAGCGCGAGTCATTCCGCAGCTCCAGGACGCTGGCGTCCTTCTGCTTCTTCTCGAGCCAGGTCAGCTTTTCCGACATCCAGGCGCGCCGGGCCCGCGTCATGTCGAGCTCCATCAGGAAACCCGATTTCAGCGTCGCGCTGATGGTGCACTGGAATTCACCAAAGTCCTGGAAGTAGGAGGTCACGCGCTCGCCGATCTTGCCGACCACGGGAACGTCGACCATCATGCGGAACGGCGAGACGCGGCTGGTGCGGCAGGCGAAGGTACGGAGCTTGCCCTCGCAATCGTACCAGCGCGGCAGCGAGTAGCTGCCGCTCACGGTGACTTGCACTGCACGCTGCCTGAGGAAGTCTGCGACGGACATGGGCGCCAATCGTGTTTCGGAATATTTCGGTAGATCGACGGTAGCGATCAAATTCTAAGCAAATGATACCGGCGCTCGCGAGCAGGGGTAAATTTCTGGTAAATGCGCCGACCGGAGCGCGCGGCAAAGCGCCGCGATTATCAGGCCCGCGATCTCACAATAGCGTCATCCGAGCAGTACCAGCATAGCCAGCGCGCAAAGGGCGAGGGCGAACTTGGTCGTCGTGCAGGTCAGGCTGTCGGGTCGGATCTTTAGTCCCCTCGCTCTTCTGCTCGCCATCGTCGAAACGTTCGCAACGCGCGCGACGCGGCGTGCACTGCCATGGGATCAGGTGCAGCCGCCAAAAGCTCTATGCAAGAAGGAAATCGTGCGACGTGAGTGCGACTTGGCTATGCACAATGACGTCGTTGCCAGGACTGAACGTGATCGTGCTTTCGTGAGTTGTTGGATCGAAAGCAGAGATGCTGAGCTGACTGAGATTTGTGATGCCCAAGGCGCTCACATCAATGTGGTCGGTCCCCGAATTTGATCCTGCCACACCTTGTGCGCCCTGACCAAAATCCTCGATCCTGTCGTGACCGCTGTTGAAATTGAAACGGAACGTGTCGTCGCCGCCTCGCGCGTTGCCAAGAATGGACTGCGCATCACCCCACATGTCATCGTTTCCAGTACCACTGACTAGCTTGTCATTTCCGCCGTAGGCATAGTCGGACATGGTCTGTGCATCGCCGATCAGGGTATTGTCGAATGTGCCGGCCGGTTGCGGGATCGCATCATCACCTGCGATTAACGTGTCATTGCCGCCATGCGCGTTGCCGGACATCGCCAGCGCGTCGCCGTACGCCAAATTTATGCCGCGCGTGCCCGCTGGCGCACCACCCATGAAAGTGTCGCTGCCGCCCTGGGCGTCATCAGACATGGTTCCACTGGCGTCCCCGAAGAAGGTGTTTCGACCTCCGCCGGCCGTGAAGGCATCGTTTCCGCCCGCGGCATGACCAAACATATTGCCCCCGGCGTCACCATAGAAGGTGCTCACGAAATCGGCGGCAAAGCCGCTCGTCGTGAAAGCGTCATCGCCGCCCCGGGTATGATCCGACATGTCGCCACCGGCGTCGCCGTAGAAAAAACTAAAGGGGTTCAAGCCGCTCACTGTGAAGGTGTCATCGCCGCCCACGGCCCGGCCGGTCATGCTGCCTCCGGCGTCGCCGTAGAAATGGTTGTTGTTCTCAAAACCGGTCGTCGTGAACGTATCGTTGCCGCCCGCGCAACGGCCTGACATGTTGCCGCCCGCGTCGCCGTAGAAGATCAGGTCGGAATTCGCCACGTTGGCGCTGAATGTGTCATCACCGCCATGGGCACGGTCCGACATGCTGCCGCCCGCGTCGCCGTAGAAAGTGGTCTGCGGTTTAATGGCGGGGGAGCCTCTGAATGCTTCGAAACTGTCGTTGCCACCTTCGGCGTGGCCGGACATGTTGCCTCCGGCATCGCCGTAGAAAGTGATATGCGGTGCAACTGCGCCAAGGGCAGGAGCGGCCTCACCAGTGTCATCGCCGCCGCGCGCGTTGCCTGACATGTTTCCGCCAGCGTCCCCATAGAAGGTGCTGTCAGTGAAGGCGAGATCCGTGAAGCGATCGTTGCCGCCAACGGTATGATCGAGCATATCCCGACCCGCGTCGCCAACGAAGTTGTTGATGGAGTTCACACCACCGGTAAAGGTGTCGTTGCCGCCGGTGGCGTGATCGCGAATTTCCTGACCCGCATCGCCGACAAGAAAGTTGGTTGCGTTCGCGAGGCCAATCAAAACGTCATCGGTACCCACCTGATGGTCAATGAGACTACCAGGAATAATTGGAATGCGCTTGGCCATGAACACCTCCCGTTAAACGTCCCAATTTTCAAATGCAATCCTGCATGCCGGCGGAAACGAGAGGTTTCGCGCAATGAGCCGAGCAAATCGGATGGCTTCGCTGAAGCGAATGTGCCGGATGAGCCGTCGCTGCCAGCCTGTGCTGCGCCAGACTCCGGGGCGCAGCATGAGAAAGCTCTCAGGCGCATCTTCCGTGTCGGTACGAACGGTCAACCTCCGCTTGGCCGGACTAAGCTCTTTGTCGGATCGATCTTGTTTCGGAGCATATGCAGGCACCTTGGCGATCTTGCCGTGTGAATAAAGAGCGCGATGACCGTGATCTTGCCCAGTCCCCAGAAATTGTATACTTCTAGATTTAAAAGTATATGGCGAATTTAATCAAAATATAATACGACCTTTAATTGAGGTCGCGTGATGGCCCTTGAATGAGGCGGGCCCAAATCCGTCGTGCGTTGACGCTTGGTCCGAATTCGCAGCGGCTGATGTCCGATAAGGCCGTGGCCCGCTGGCAACCGCGGGCTGCCAGTTAGCCTGAGCACCGCAAACTCCGAGATAGTACGGGCCGTCAGACACCGGATGATGGAGGGGAAAGCCCTTCACCGTCGACGGCTTCAGCGGGTGGATGCGCGATGCGATCAAGGCCGCCGGAATAACCGACCTGAGTTGCCGCCCGCACGGCCTACGCAAGACACTTGGCCGGATGCTCGCCGACGCCGGGTGCAGCGCGCACGACATCATGGCGGCGTTGGGTCACACGACGCTGGCCGAAGCCGAGCGCTACACGCATGAGGCCGATCGGAGGCGTGGCGGCAAGCGCGCCGTCGCGAGTCTCAACGAACATCGGAAGAACAAATCTCCCCAAACCACGCTTGGGAGTTTGGGAAAAACCGCGAAAAGTGAAGGGAAAAAGAAAATAATGCCGTGATGACCCGGCTGGCGCTCCCTAGCGCCGTCGTATATCAATGAGAAGGCTGTACTTTCAATGACTTACGTTGGCAGCATATGACAGGCGCTGGACGCAACGTAAGACGAAATGAACTGTCGGGCTGCCTCCTCAGACAGGGGGTCTCCAACCGGGGGCCCCGCCGCCGTGATCTGCCGTTGCGCCTGAGCAAGCCCCACCGCCTTCGCGTTGCACACAGAGTTTTCTAAGAGTCTCAAAGCTCGGTGGCGAACATCAATTCTATCCCGAGTTCCGTCATCGCAAGCACATCACCTCCTCCGATCATTCGGAGAGTTTTTAACTCGACGAGATGATCTACGGAAACGATGCCTGCCGCCGTACGGCAACCCACTCTAGCGTACAGTTCGAACTTCGAAACGTGATCCTCCAGCGATTTCGTGTGCAGGAACTTCAGAACGCGGGCATCCAAGGGCTCGAGGCTCTGCAGCAGCTTGATGAATTCCGGCCGAACCCGTTCCGACCGACTGGGGTCCACCGCATTCGCCAGCAGGCGAGACCAGAGGGAGCGAAGCTCGTCTCGGCTCTCTGCCTCCGCCGCGCTAAGGAGCGGAATTGCGATTTGCTCCGGCGTGGCTGATCGGTCCTTGACGTCGCGATCACGCAGGATGTTGTCGGTCTCCCTCGCGATCGCATCCAAATTTCGTTTACGGGCGTGTGATAATCGGTCACCCATCAGGAAGTTGTACGCGTCCGCGACGGTCGGGCTGATCGCCCGGGCGCCGTCCCGCACAAGGTCGACCATCTTCCCGGTCGTCTTTGCGGTCTCCTCAATCGCCTTTTCGTACGGCATCGGATCGTCGGACATCGGCAGCCTCCCATTGGGGCAAAGCTTAGAGACATTCGCGCGCGCCACAAAGCCCACTAAGGTCCACTCACCGTTTTCGCTTCCTGGACGCCGGAATTTAAGGCCAGCCATTGGGTTCAGCGCTGACAATCTCAGGCCGAGCAGCGAGCCACCATATCCGCAGTCGTTCTGCCTCACAGGCAGACGTGCGTGGCCATTCTGGACCAGACTGAACCTTTACGCTGACCGTCCAGACCAATGGATATCCGGGATTTTGCTCATCCCTCTCGGGGCTGGAACGCCGCCGCCTGCGCTTTATTTTAAGCGGGCGGCGTTTTCTTGTGGCGTTCCTCAATCTCGCGGTGTTTCGCCCTGCCAGCAGGCAAGAAAACGGCTCCAGTGGAGGCTGCAGGCTGGAGCCGCCATTGCCGTTATGGTCTGCGGGCACATCGCGTGCCGACAGCCACGCTATGAACTGCGCAGCTCGATCGGCCCGGACCGCAACGCTGTGCGATCCGAACCGATCGGCGTTGTGCGCGCGGATCTAGCTGCAGCTCAGCGGCAACGGCTGGCCGGGATGCAGCTCGTACCAATCGTAGCAATCCGGATAGGCGCCGTAGAATCCATATCCAGAGCGGTAGCGGTCATAGTGGTGAAACGCGTGCTGGCGAAGGCCGCCGGTTGCGGCATGGCCGTCGAAGCCGAGATGCTCGCCGCCGAACCGAGCACCGCCACCGAATCCGCCCTCATGCCCCATGCCGCCGAAGTGCGCGCCGCCGCCAAAGCCGGCGTGTGCACCGCCGCCGAAGCCGCCGTGGCCGCCGCCGCCACCGCCGCCGCCGTGCGCGTCGGCCGCGCTGACGGCTAGCGTCGAAGCGAGTGCTGCTGTTGCCAGAATCATGATGGCTCGTTTCATGGAAAGCTCCTCTCGTGTTGAGCTGCCCGGCCATCCCTGAGCCCGCTTCCGCGTCATGCCGTGCGCGCGAGGCTGCTGATGACTGGGCGTGTGATGCAAGAGAGGTAGGAGCGATGCACGGGAATCCCACTGAATTCGGCGTCATACATCAGGCACGCTCCGCGCGAAGGTGATCGGGCCGCGCGTGGTGGCGGCGTACGAAGGGAGCGGGCTGAATGGACCAACCCGCTCCCTGTCATTCGATATACGGCGGCCGGCGGCGTCATCCGCACGGACGCGTCGGCGCGATCAGAGGCTGCCCGTGCCGGGCTCGCAAGGCACGTTGTTGCCGGTCCACGGCGCAGTGGCGAAGGCGCCGACGCGCGGCGCCGGAACGCAGGCGCGTTCGCCCTGATAGACAGGCGCGCTGGTTGCGACCGTATCGGCCTCCACCGCGGGCTGCCGCACCATGCCGTGATGCTCGCGCGCCATGACGGGTCCGCCGAGCACGGCGGCCGCAATCAGTCCCATCGACAAAAGTTTGGACGTGGTCATTCGCTCTCTCCATTGATGACATCAGGCCGAACCAAGCCGGCTCGCCATCGAGGTACGAATGATCGGGCACGATTCAAACGCACGAATTGCTCACTCGCGTTCAACGGCGTGTGAGCCGATGCGGCGTCGCAACCACGATCGTGCGAATGTACAACATCCGTGGCCCCTGAAACTACAGCGCGTGCGTTAAGGGCATATGTTCGATCCAGCGCAGTTCGCAGCGGAGCCCGCAAGAGGATCACGACATTGGCAACACGGATCGTCCTTGCATTTGCGCTGCTCGTGAGGCGAGCCGTCCGCAACATGAACTGGAATTCAATGGCAGCGCCCGTGCGGCAAGCCTATCTCGCACCACAGCGAGTGGCCGGTATCAGGCGGCGCCAGGGCCGAGGGTTCGGCGTGCGCGGACGCCGAACATGACGCTGCGCGCCGCTGAACCGATGCTTCCTCACCGCGCGCCAAAACGCCGCGCGGAACGTGGAGCGAAGATCATGAGCCGGATTCTCCTGATCGAGGACGATGCCGAAACCGCCGAGGCGATTGTCGCCGAGCTCGCCGATCGCGGCTTCGAGGTGCAGTGGGCCGGCGACGGTGTCGACGGTCTCGACCGTGCCCGCACGTCGAGCCCGGATGCCATGATCGTCGATCGCATGTTGCCGGGAATCGACGGGCTGACTGTCATCGAGGCGCTGCGCAGGGACCATGTCAGCACGCCCGTCCTGGTTCTGAACGCGCTCGGCGCGGTGGACGACCGGGTGCGCGGACTGCGCATGGGGGGAGACGATTATCTCACAAAGCCGTTCGCGATCATCGAGCTGGTCGCACGGATCGAGGCGCTTCTGCGCCGTCCGACCGACAGCCGCGAGACCATGCTGCATGTCGGGCCGCTCGAGCTCGATTTGATCGAGCGGACCGCGCAACGCGGCGAACGCAAGCTCGACCTGCTGCCGCGTGAATTCCGCCTGCTCGAATACATGATGCGCCGAAACGATCAGTTGCTGACGCGCGCGATGCTGCTCGAGGAGGTCTGGAATTACAAGTTCGTTCCGGCGACCACGAACCTGATCGACGTGCATATGGGCCGGCTTCGCCACAAGGTCGACGGTCCCGGAGAGATGCAGCTCATCCACAACGTTCGAGGCTCCGGCTTCGTCCTGCGCTCGCGGCAATAGGGACGGACGATGCACCAGATACAGTTGATCCGCTCCAGCACGTTCCTCTGGGCTCTGGCTGTGGCCGCCGCGTTTGCGCTGTTCGTGGCCGGCCTGTTCGCGTTCATCTACTGGAAGCTCGACGATTATCTGGTCGCGCGATCCGATCGCATGATCGCCACGCAAATTCACTTCATCGCAGACCTGCCGTCGGCTCGCCGCATCAGCGCCATCGCGGATCATCTCGCGCAGGATTCCAGGGGCGTGCAGTACGCGGGACTGTTCGATGCCGCCGGCGCCAGGCTTGCCGGCAACATCGACCGCGTGCCGCGTGAGCTGGGGCTGGACGGAGCAGTGCAGGGCGTGCGGTTGGATCTGCTCGAAAAGCCGGCGGTCCATGTTCCGGTCGTCAGGGCCGTCGGTAGGCGTCTCGATGACGGCGATGTCCTCGTGATGGGACGGAACGTGGACGAGACGCGCGAGATATCGAGCGTCGTGGGGGAGGCCCTGGCTCTGGGCCTGCTGCCGGCCTTCAGCCTCTGCCTGCTGGCCGGAGTCTGGCTGAGCGTCCGCGCCCAGAGGCGCGTCGAGGAGGTCAACCAGCGGGTCCAACGGATCGTGGCCGGCGAGCTGCGCGAGCGGCTTCCGGAGGGCGGCACGGACGATTCCTTCGCGCGGTTGGCCAGGATCGTGAACGGCATGCTCGACGAGATGGAGACTATGATCAATGCGCTTGCCGGCGTCGGCAACGACATCGCTCACGATCTCAGAACTCCGCTGACGCGCGTCCGTCTTGCGCTGGAGCGTGGGCGAACGCATGCGGCAACGCTGGAAGAGCTCCAGGAGATTGTCGATAAGGCTATCGCCGGCATCGACCAGTCGCTCGCGATTGTCACCGCCCTGCTGCGCCTGACCGAGATCGAGAACAGCCGTCGCACGGCCGGCTTTGGCGACGTCGCGCTCGACGAGATCCTGAGGGAGGTGTGCGACGTCTATGAGCCGATCGCCGAGGACAAGCGCATCGCGCTCGGTGTCGTCACCGAGCCCAATGTGCAGGTGTGGGGCGACCGGGACCTGCTGTTCGAGGCGGTCGCCAATCTCGTGGACAATGCCGTCAAGTTCACGCCATCAGGCGGACGGGTGGAACTCGCTCTGGAGGCGGAGGACGACACGGCGCTCGTGCGCATACGCGACACCGGCCCCGGCATCAGCGAGCAGGAGCGTGAGGCAGTGCTGCGGCGGTTCTATCGCTCCGAGAAGATGCGCAACACGCCGGGCGTCGGGCTCGGACTGAGCCTGGTCGCCGCCATCGTCAAGCTGCATGGCTTTCGGCTGATCATCGGTCCGGCGCCCGGAGGACGGATCGAGATCCTTGCTTGGACCGGACGGACGGGCAAGGCCGCCACACGCCGGTCGCGGACATTGCTGCACGCAGACGCGGACGAGATGGGATGAGCCAAATGACGCGCGATGCTTTCGAGATCGACCAACCGGCCTGGAGTGTGGGAGTGACAGATGCAGACTAGCCACGAAGTTACGAGCAACAATCCCCCCGCCGCGTCGCTTGCACCGGTGCCGGTGCCATTCCTCACCGCGTATTCCGCGGCGATCAGGCGCTACGAGCTTCTCGAGCCGGGACAGGAGCAGCAGCTTGCACATCGCTGGCAGCAGACGCGGGACAAGAGCGCGGCGGATGCGCTCGTCACCAGCCATCTCAGGCTCGCGGCCAAGCTGGCGCGCGGCTACAAGGGATACAGCCTTCCGCTGGTCGATCTGATCGCAGAGGCGAATCTGGGCCTCGTGATTGCGGCGTCACGCTTCGAGCCCGGCCGCGGCGCGCGATTCTCGACCTATGCGGTCTGGTGGATCAAGGCCGCCATTCACGAGTACATCCTGCGGTCCTGGTCCCTCGTCAAGATCGGGACGACCGCCGCGCAGAAGAAGCTATTCTTCAAACTCCGCAGCGAGATCAGGAAAGCCACTGGCAGCGTGATTGACCGGGCTCACACCCGACGTCGCCGAATTGATTGCCGCGAAGCTTGCGGTGACCGCGCGTGACGTGATTGAGATGGACGCGCGGCTGCATGGCGACTTGTCGCTGAATGCGCGCGTCGGCGACGACGACAGTGGAACCGAGCTGGAAGCCTTACTGGTCGACGGGGCGGTCGACGCTGAGACGGTGCTGGCCGATCACGAGCAGACGGAGCATCGTGCCAAAGCCTTGCATATTGCGTTGGGCGGGCTTGCGGCGCGGGAACGTCACGTCTTCGAGGCGCGGCGGCTGCGGGAATGCCCTGTTACGCTCGATCAGCTGGCCCACGAATTGTCCATATCCAGCGAACGGGTTCGGCAGATCGAGATGCGCGCCTTCGCCAAGGTCAAGCGGGCGGTGACGCTCGCTGCGCAGGATGCGCCACGCGGCACCGCATGGAGAGTTTGAATTCGTTTTCATTTGAACGCGGGGCCGACCGTTCTCATCTGTTCGACGATCCGGCGTAACTCGCTCCAGGCAGACCACCATGGGAATTGTTCGCTTCGCGCTCCGGCTTCCGCACACATTCTATGTGCTTGCGGCGCTGATCCTGTTTCTCGGCGGCATCGCGATCCGGTCGATGCCGACAGATATCTTCCCGGAGATTCGGATCCCCGTCGTTACGGTCATCTGGAGCTACACCGGCCTCTCGACGCCGGAGATGGAGCAGCGCGTCAGTACCTACAGCCAGTATTCGATCAGCGCCAACGTCAGCGGTATCAAGAACATCGAGGCGCAGACCCTCAACGGGCTGTCGATTCAGAAGATCTACTTTCAGCCGGACGTCAATCTCGATCTTGCTATCGCGCAGATCGTCTCGGGGACCAATGCCATCCGCGCCCTGATGCCGCCGGGCATCCAGCCGCCGATCATCGTGCAGTTCAATGCCTCGAGCGTGCCAGTGCTCCAGCTCAGCCTCGAGTCGAACAGTCTCAATGAGCAGCAACTCTACGACTTCGGCATCTACCGGGTCCGTCAGCAGCTGGCTCCCGTTCCAGGCGTGACCTTGCCCACACCTGCCGGCGGCAAATACCGCCAGATCATGGTCGACATCGATCCAAACAAGTTGCTGTCGCGCGGATTGACGCCGCTCGACATCGTCAATGCGGTGAACACCCAGAATCTGACGTTGCCGACCGGTACGACGAAGATCGGGGACACCCAGTACACTGTTCGCACCAACGCGACGCCGGGCACGATCCAGGATCTCAACATGATCCCGGTCAAGTTCGCGAACGGGGCCACGATCTTCCTGAAGGATGTCGCCCAGGTCCGCGACGGCGCTCAGGTCCAGCAGAACATCGTGCGCGAGGACGGCCACCGCGCGGTCCTGCTCAGCGTTATCAAGAACGGAAATGCCTCTACGCTCGCCGTCGTCAACGGCGTGAAGGCGGCCTTGACGTCGATCCGCGCGTCGGCTCCGGCGGGGCTGAAGATCAACGAGCTGTTCGATCAGTCGATATTCGTCACCCATTCGGTCAATGGCGTGCTGCGCGAAGGTGCTATCGCTGCTGGCCTGACAGCGCTGATGATCCTGGTGTTTCTGGGATCGTGGCGATCGACGCTGGTTGTCCTGATCTCGATCCCGCTGGCGATGCTGTCCTCGCTGATCGTCCTCTATTTCCTCGGCGAGACCCTCAACACGATGACACTCGGCGGGCTTGCCTTGGCGGTCGGTATCCTCGTCGACGATTCGACGGTGACGATTGAGAACACGCACCGGCTCTGGACCGAGGAAGGCATGCCGTTGTCGGAAGCGACCCTGCATGGCGCCGCCGAGATCGCGGTGCCGACGCTGGTGTCGACGCTCGCGATCAGCTGCGTGTTCACCTCGGTCGTATTTCTGGAGGGGCCGGCCAAATATTTGTTCACGCCGCTTGGCCTCGCCGTGGTGTTCGCGATGCTGGCGTCCTACGGGCTATCGCGGACGCTCACGCCGATCACTATCGGCCTGCTGCTGAAAGGGGGAGCGACGCCATGGTGAGGGCGAGCGCCCGTCGGGGATCTTCGCGCGCGCCTCCGCAGCATTCGAGCGCGGCTTCGAGCGCCTGCGCGATGGGTACTCGGATCTCCTGCTGAAAGTGCTGCGGCGTCGCGCCGTCGTACCCGTCGTCGCCGTGCTGGTGCTGGCGCTCGGAGCCACCATGTTCGCCTATGTCGGCAGGGATTTCTATCCCCTGATCGACGGCGGCCAGATCCAGCTTCATGTCCGCGCGCCCGCGGGCACGCGCATCGAGCGCACCGAGGCGATCTTCCAGGCGGTCGAGGACAAGATCCGTGAAGTCATTCCGGAGCATGACCGGGCGCTGATCGTCGACAATATCGGTCTCCCGGCGCGGGCCTACAATCTCGCATTCACCGACGGCTCCACGATCGGGGTGAACGACGGCACAATTCTGGTGTCGCTGAAGGACGGGCACAAGCCGACTGCGGATTACGTCAGGAAGCTGCGGCAGGTGCTGCCATCGGCATTCCCGGAGGACACCTTCTATTTCCAGGCGGCCGACATCGTCACGCAGATCCTGAACTTCGGTCTCCCGGCGCAGATCGATGTCCGCACGGTCGGGTACGGCGCTAACAACCTGGCCGTGGCCAAGGAGCTGCAGAAGAGACTGGCGGAGATCCCCGGAATAGTCGACGCGCATCTGCAGCAGGAGGTCGATGCTCCGGCGTTCTATGCTGACATTGACCGCACCCGCGCGGCGCAGCTGGGTCTCAATGCGAGCACGGTGGCGACCAACATCAATGTCAGCCTCAGCTCGTCCGCGCAGGTCTCGCCGAATTTCTGGACCGATCCGACATCAGGCATCCCGTATTACCTGGCTGTGCAGACGCCCGAATACAGGGCCAACTCGCTAAACGCACTGAGCAACACGCCGGTGTCGGCCTTGCTTGCCGCAAGCGGGCAGACGGTGCCCGGCCTGCTCAGCAATGTCGCCACCTTCAAGCGGGGCACCGTTCCCACCAATTCGAACCAGGTGAATGTCCAGTCGGTGTTCGACGTCTATGCGAGCGTCCAAGGCCGGGATCTCGGCAGCGTCGCGGCCGATATCGAGAAGGTGACGTCAAACCTCCAGAAGCAGTTGCAGCCGGGCAATTCGATTCAGGTTCTGGGACAGATCCAGAGCATGCATCAGTCGTTCCGCGATCTTGGAATCGGACTGCTGTTCGCCGCCATCCTGGTCTACCTGTTGATGGTCGTGAACTACCAGAATTTTGGCGATCCTTTCGTCGTCATCCTGGCGCTGCCGGCGACATTCTGCGGCATTGTAACGATGCTGTTCATCACTGGTACCACGCTGAACGTGCCCTCGCTGATGGGAGCCATCATGGCGATCGGCGTCGCCTCGGCAAACTCCATCCTGCTCGTGACCTTCGCGCGTGACGAGCAGTTGAAGGGACACACGGCCTTACAGGCGGCGCTCAGCGCGGGCCGAACGAGGATCCGGCCCGTCCTGATGAACCGCGGCCGCGATGATCGTGGGCATGATCCCGATGGCGATTGGCGGGCCGGGCGAGGAGCAGAATGCCGCGCTCGCGCGGGCAGTCATCGGCGGCCTGCTGTTCGCAACCCCGACCACCTTGCTGATCGTGCCTTATCTCTTCGCCGTGCTGCGCAAGGGTAATGACGGCAAGCCTCGCCACGGCGTATTCGAGGAGCAACCGGAATGAGTGATGTTCGCGCAAGGACCGATGACGAGGGGGCTCGAGACCGCCCGGGGGCAGAGAGCCTCCGGGTCGTGGAGCTGCCGGGCAAGAGCGCACGATCCGGACGCCGTTACGGTGGCGCGCTGCTCGGGGGAGGTGTGCTCCTGCTGCTTGCGGGCGGTCTCGGCATCGGCGGCTGGCGGCACTACGAGGCCGCGCGTGACGTTGCCGCGGTGGCAGAGCAGGTTCGGACCAACGTTCCGGAAGTTCGGGTGGCGACAGTCAAGCCAAGCGGCAACATCATGAAGGTGAGCTTGCCGGCGACGACGACTGCGTTCGAAGCGGCCAACATTTTCGCGCGGACCAGCGGCTATATCGAGAAGCGCTATGTCGATATCGGCGATCGGGTCAAGAAGAGCGATCTCCTCGCGGAAATCACCGCGCCCGAGCTGGACCAGCAGATCGCGCAGGCGCAGGCGACGCTCGCCCAGGACCAGGCTGCCCTTCAGCAGGCGCAGGCGAGCCGGGAGCTGGCCGACGTCACCAATTCGCGGGACAGCAATCTCGTCAAGCAAGGCTGGTTGACGGCGCAACAGGGCGACAACGACCGACTCACCCTGCGCGCGCAGCAGGGTGCGGTGGGCGTTGCCCAGTCGAACATCACGGCGCAGGAGGCGCAGATTCGCGTCCTCCAACAGGAGAAGGCTTACCAGCGCGTGGTGGCGCCGTTCGACGGCGTGGTCACCCAGCGCAACGTGGACAATGGCAGCTTGGTGCAAGCAGGCTCCACCTTTATGTTCACGATGATGCATTCCGACGTGGTCCGAACTCAGGTTTTCGTACCGCAGGACGAGGCGTTCGGAGTTGGGCCGGGCGTCGATGCGGAAATCCGCGTCCCCGAGATTCCGGGGCGGACGTTTGCAGGCAAGGTTACGCGGATCGCGACCGCGCTGCAGCCGGGTAGCCGGACGCTGCTGACCGAGATCGACGTCCCCAATCCCGATGGCCTGCTCAGTCCCGGGATCTATTGCACCGTCGAATTGTCAATCCCGCGCAGGACGCCATCAGTGACGATTCCCTCCGACGCGCTCGTCTTCGATCAGAACGGCCTCCATGTCGTGGTCGTACGGAACGGCACGGTTCAATTTCAGCAGGTCTCGATCTCCCGGGACTTCGGTACCACGGTGGAAGTACGAGACGGCGTGCAGGCCGGCGATCAGGTCGTGCTCAATCCGGCGGTCAGTCTGGCGGAGGGCAGCAAGGTCACCGTTCGCAAGACCGAGGTGAGTTAGGGACACGGAAATGATGCGGATCGCGCTCGCAACGGTGATGGCTCTCCTGCTCGCCGGTTCTCCGGGCCACGCACAGGTCGCAACGACCGGCAGCACGGCAATGGATCTGCCGACGGTGCCGGGCGCGATCGTGATTTCGCCGCTCAACAGTCCGGGACCGTTTTCGGCGACGACCGTGCCGGGTGCTCCGGATACGACGCTGGCGCCTGTTCCGCTCGCTTCGGATCCGACCACGCCGGGGACGGTCGTCGTCTGCGCTCCATCGTCGTCATCGCCGGCGCCGGTGCCGGCGACTCCGATGGTATCGGCCACGGGCCTTTCGACATCGGGCATCGCAGCTCCGATCCTGCTGGCCATGGGACAGAACGGCAGCTCCATCGGGACTGTCTCCGCCGCTACGCCGGTGGGAACAGGTACGAGTGTCGCATGCAGCTCAACGCCGGGAGGGCAGGTGACAAGCGCTGCGTCCCTGCCGCTTTCGGTACCGCAAGTGGCTGCAAGCCCCGCGCCTGGCACGATCCTGGCAGACATCGGCGGCGCCGGCGGCACTGGCATAGACCCGAACGTCGCCGTTGTGCCCAGCCCAAACAGCTCGGCCTGCGCGGAAGGGGTCTCGATGAATCTGGCGGAGCCTGCGACGGTGTTGCCGGCCAACGCCTCAGGCGCAGCACCGACGCCGGGCGTGTCGCCGATCCTTCCGCCGGGCTGCTGAGGCGGAATTGCAGGGCTTCCGTGTCATTGCATCACACCGCATTCGCCCGTCATGTTGCCGGGCGTAGCTTGCGGACTTCGGCATCCGGCGGAAGCATCGTTCCACCGTCCTTATATTTCCAGTCCACCATGACCGCCTTGTTGCCCCTGACCGTGGTGCGGCCGACGAATGTCCCCATCGTGCTCTGATGGTCGATGGAACGCCAGGCCGCCGGTCCAAACGGCGTATCGAAGCTGGCATTGCCAAACCCGTCCGCCATCGTTTCCGTATCGAGGCTCCCGAGGCGCTCGATCGGAGCGACGATGGAGCTGATCATGGCGTGACCGACCACGGAGCCCATGGTGGGAGGCTCGCCATATCGCGAGGAATAGGCCGACGCGAAGGAGCTGTTGGCCTGATCCAGGATCTCGGTCACGGGGTATCCGGTCACGATCCATCCTTTCGGCGCGTCCTCTCCGAGCGGATGGAGGTATTCGGGCTCGCCTGTCGTGAACGACACAACGTCTCGCCCTTCGAACAGGCCGCGATCATTACCTTGCCGGACGAATTTCGTGAGATCGGGCCCGAAGGTGACATTGAGGATCGCTTCGGGATTCTGCTGAGCGAGGGCGTTCACGACAATGCCGGCGTCGATGGCGCCCAAGGGCGGCCACTGACTGCCAACGAGCTGGACGTCGGGTCGACGTTGGCTGAGAAGCTGCATGAACCACCTCACGGCCGACTGCCCGTACTCGTAGTTCGGAGCGATCGTCGCCCATCGTGTCGCCTTGAGTTGTGCTGCCTCCTCCACCAGCATCGCTGCCAGCATGTATGTCGAGGGGCGGAGCCTGTAGGAATATCGATGTCCCCGCTCCCAGACGAGGGCATCCGTGAGCGGCTCGCTTGCGACGAACAAGACCCGATTCTGCCGGGCAAAGTCGCTGACCGCGAGGCCCACATGCGACAGATAGGCACCTGCCAGCAGATCGACCTCGTTCCTGCGCACGAGCTCTTCCGCCGCGCGGATTGCGACGCTGGGTTTGCCTTCGTCGTCCCGGCTGATGACCTGCAGCTCTCGCCCGAGAAGGCCTGCTTTCGCGTTGACCTGCTCGACCGCCAGCTGCCAGCCGCGACGATAGGGCAGGGTGAACGCAGGTGCGCTGCTATAGGAGTTGATCTCGCCGATCCTGATCGGTCGAGTGCCCTGCGCACGGATCAGGCCGGGCGAAAACACCGAAGCGCCGATGCCGGCCAGAATCTGTCGTCGAGAGATGTTCATCGAGCAAGTCCGCAAGATGGAGTGATGGGTCATTTTGGCAGTGCAGGACAAGTTGTCTCGGCCGAGCCTAGCAACCTAGTGGCAGGTGCAAGACGCGGGCCGGTCGCTGTCGCATGTCGAAAGTGAGATGCCCGGTATTTCAGCCAGAGCGCGGGCGAAGGCGAGCGCGGGAAGATCGATCTCCTGATCGAACAGAGCACTGACCGGACCGACGAGATCAAGGGCAGTCTGCTGACGGTTCGATCCAGCCATGATCCTTGCCCACGCCGCCGCAACCTTCAGCTCGTAGAAGCGGCATTGCTGGTCTCGGGCCACAGATAGTCCCTCGGCAAACAGCAATTCCGATCGCGAGAGATCGGATGGATTATTGGCCAGGAGAATTTCAGCCTTGATCCTCAACAGGTCGGCAAGGCACCACAACTGGCGGCCTTGCCGCGATATCGAAAAGGCCTCTTCCACCGCGCCCAGTGCCTGCGCAGCCTCGCCGCTCGCGAGCAGGCCTTCGGCGAGCGATCCGAGAAACTCGGGATTGCGCATCAGCCATCCGTTCTCGGTCCGCGCTTTCAGGCCGCTGCGCAGCAGAGCAATTCCGTCGTCGTGATTGCCTTGCAGGACCAGCAATTGTCCCTTCAGGCAAGACGTCCAGCTGGTCCAGAAAGCTATCCCCTCGCGTGTGACGAGCTCGAGAAGGGAGGATATCGCCTGATCAGCGGCAGCGAGATCATGCGTCATCAGCGCGATGGGGCAGACGGCATTCCGGAGTGCGTAGGCGATTGCAAGCTTGTCCTTCTCACGCTGGGCCTCCTGGAGGCATTCGGCGGCCAGGGATCTGCCCTGGGCGATCTTTCCCTGCAACAGCAGGACGCGCGCCAACATCGCCTTGGCAAGAACGCTCTGGTTCAGCAGAAACCACATCTGGTTCACACCGCCGTT
Source organism: Bradyrhizobium sp. LB13.1 (assembly GCF_054056815.1). Taxonomy (NCBI): domain Bacteria; kingdom Pseudomonadati; phylum Pseudomonadota; class Alphaproteobacteria; order Hyphomicrobiales; family Nitrobacteraceae; genus Bradyrhizobium; species Bradyrhizobium sp. LB13.1. The sequence continues at coordinate 4,115,292 of NZ_JBSRYQ010000001.1, forward strand.
CAATCCGTGAGCCGATTGGTCCAGCGACAGAGTCAGTTCGCGCCGCGCATCCTCCTGCGCGCCAAAGAAATGGCTGGCGGCGCCGATCAGGCGACGGCCTACCGCCTCGTTGGCGGTATTTTCCGTGCGCAGTGCGATCTCGAGGTAGCGTTCGCCGACCTCCTTGGCCGCTGCATATTGACCAGAGTTGAGGTTATAGCTCCACAAAGTCCAGACCGCCTTGAGCTGAAGTTCCAGATCGGACAATTCCTCGGCGAGCACGAGGCCGATGCTCAGTGCCGCCTTCATGCGATCCGCCGATCCCGTCGTGTTGAGAAGTGAGAATCCCAGGGCGACACAGAGCTGCGCCTTCAGCTTCGGAACGCAGCTGAACCCGGGACTGAAATGTGCAAGCGCATGCTCAATCCGTGTCGAACATTCCACGAAGGACAGCAGCTGCATCCATACCGGAACGAAACCGGCCGTCAGCTCGATTCCCAGCGCGGTATCGCCACCGGGCGAGAACGCCCAATCGAGCGCCGCATGCACGTTTCCGATCTCCTGGGCGAAACGGGAGATGTCGTCGGGAGCAGGAGAGGCATCGCCGAGCGGCGCGATGATCTGCCTGAGAAAGCCGGCCTGCCGTTTGGCCGCCTGTTCGACGAGGCCTGCGTCCGCGAGCTTCTCCAGCGCATAGGCGCGGGTGCTCTCCAGGAGGCGCCATCGTCCTTCGAACGAGGGGTCGAGCGACACTAGCGATTTTCCGACCAGATTGAACAGGGTTTCGATGACGTCCGACCGGGACAAAGTGTCGTTCATCATCGCGCTGGCCGCATCGAGCGTGAAGCCGGCAGGAAACACCGCGAGTTGGCAAAGCAGGTTCTGCTCTGCCGGGGGCAAGAGGTCATAGCTCCAGTCCAGTGTCGCCCGCAGGGTCTGGTGGCGTGGCAACTGATCGCGGCGGCCGCCGTTGAGGAGTTCGAAGCGCTTGTCGAGGCGAAGCAATACGGTGTTTACGCCGAGATTGGCGGCGCGGGCCGCGGCAAATTCCAATGCGAGCGGAATGCCGTCAAGCCGACGACAGATGGCGGCGACCTTCTGAAGCTCCTCAGCGCCTGCGGCGAAGCTTGCGCGCAAGGCCCGCGTTCGTGCGACGAACAGCTGCACAGCGCTTTCCCGGAGCAGCAGGTCGGGATCGTGCACATCGGCACCAGGAACCGAGAGCGCCGGAATGGCCGCAACGTATTCGCCATCGATACGGAGGCCTTCGCGGCTGGTCGCGAGGACCGTGGCGTTCGGACAATAGCGCAGCACGGCGCCGGCGATCTGCGCGGCCGCTTCGATCACATGCTCGCAATTGTCCAGGACAAGAAGCAGACGGCGGGTCCCGATGCCTTGGGCAATGCTCGCGGCCGAGACTTCCTTGTCATTCGAGACGAGCTTGAGTGCACGGGCGCATGCGGATGCCGCAAGTGCCGCATCCTGCAGGGTCGCGAGCTCGACCAGCACAACGGAATCGTTGAAAGTGGAGGCGACGCTGCGCGCGAGCTCGATTGCCAGCTTCGTCTTTCCGATGCCGCCGGGCCCGACCAGGGTCACGGCCCGATATGCCGATAGCACATCAGCCAATTGTCTCAGACAGTCTTCGCGTCCGATGAGAGGCGCGCGGATGCTCGGCAGGTTGCCGGAAAAGGGTGCATCGGCGGGCACCGTGACAGGTATGGCCAAAGGGTAGTCCAGATGCCCGCTTCGCCAGGTCCCGGCGAGTATGTATCCGCGGCCCGAAACCGTTTTGAGGAGATTGCGATCCTCGCCAAGAGCCTTGCGGACGGCCGAAATATGAACCTGAAGCGTGTTGTCTTCGACGGTCAGGCCCGACCAGACGCTCCCGATCAAATCGTCCTTCGTGACGAGGAGGCCCGCCGAACCGACCAGTTTCTCGAGAATTTCGAATGCGCGGCTGCCGATTGGCACCGCGACGTTGTCGTATCTCAGCTCTCTTCGCTGGCAATCGATCAGCCAATGTCCGAAAGAGTAAGTGCGATCAGTCGGCGATGACATCGGGGGTCCGTGAATCAATTTCGCTGCCGTGATCCGGCGGAAATCACGAGCTCGCCCTTGAGATCACCGCCCCTTGGCAGAATTTGAAAGCGTCAATGCGCTTGGGTCTCCTACAGGGGAGGTTGTCGGCGTGTCAAGAAGGCCCACTCAGTCGCCGGCGCTTCGTTCATCGTCGATGCTGGCACCCGACGCGTTCGTGTTCGATACACGAATTCGTGACGAGGTCGGGCGTGTGTCAGATTGGGAGAGTCGTTCGGAAGGAGGCTGATGCCATCAGTGAAGGCATCATTCGCTCACATCGCCGGGAGACGTCAGCGCAACAACTCCGAGGCACGATGCTTCGAGGAGACGTGCACCAGTCGCAAGAACGGCGGCCTGATCGTGAGCCGCCGTCCTTCCTACCGCCGAGGGGCCAAAATCCGAAACGTTGAGAGGATCAATTTCCAGTCGGCGTCAACCGGACTTGCTCCGGTTCGGGAGCTCAGTAGCCCGACGTGGGCTCGCAGGGCGGCCGGCGCCAGGGAGCGGTTGCGTAAGCGCCGACGTCGGGAGCACGGGCGCAGCCGTGCTTGGAGGTGACCGGAACGCGCTGAGCCGACGCATAAGCGTCGACATTGGTACGCTTCGCGTTGCCTTCGCGAGCCATCACGGGGGAGGCAATCATGGCTGCGACCACGAATCCGGCCGACAAGAGCTTCAGTGTAGTCATCGAACATCTCCTTGAGAAAGCGACGCCGGGAACGTCTCGGCCCGCTCACGGGACATGTGCATGTGCGCGCCGGATCCGCAGTGTTGATCGAACGAACATTTTCGCCTTTGCACGGAGTCGTCGCGGCGCGTTGACCTCAGACATCGACGACCCATCCGACAAAGAGGTTCGCGCACTAGTCAGGCGAATGCTTTCCGTGCCGAGGGCGCGCCAAGATTGCGAGCGCATTGCACGTTTCCAGATGCCGAAGAACTGTTAAGTTTTGCAGTTGTCGGAATCGATGTGATCGGCCTTGCTTCGAAGCCGGCAGGGTGCGCCGCATGGCGCGGTCGCACTCCCGGACTGCGGACACCATCATTTGCACCTGGCAGAACGCAGGATGCTCGATTGCCGTGTCTCGTCATCGGTGCCAGCTGCGGTTGTGAAGGTGGCCCGCGGCGAAGACGGGCGCGGCGCCACCGGGCCGCTCGATGCCCATTCGCCCGGCCGGCGTCAGCGCGCCACCATTCAGCACGTCGCGATCGGGGTACATCGATGCAAAGGCGGCTGGCTCCTGATCGGCGAAGGACCAGGCTGCGGATGCGGATGATATCGTTGCCGTTGAGAGTAGCGCAGCGGCGATTAGGATTCTGAATACGCTCATAGCGTTTCTCCATTGTTTGCTCTGTGCGGAGAGTCGCTTCGCGATGATCGCTGCTCGGCTAGTGGCGTTTCCGAAATTGTTCTTGATGGTTATGTAGGTCGTCCTGGTGGAAAACCCCGGCGTATGTGCATCACTGTTGCGGGAAGATTCTGTCTTCGTTGTCAGAATTCTCGCGCGATTGTGCGTGGTCAAACGCGTCCAGTGTCCGTTTCTGGAAGGCAGATAGTTTGAACATCTGGAGTGTGAGCAATGAGATCATTTGCTGTTGTTTGTATCCTCGCCAGCGTTGCGCTCTCGGGCACCGCGTCTGCCCGCGGTGGCATGGGATCGCATATGTCGATGGAGAGCGGCGGTGCGCTCGGTACGAGCGCCGCCGCACCAGGAACGAATTCGCTCGGCACCGCGCTTCCGTCTTCGGGCAGCGGTGGTCACGCGACTAAGGGGCCGTTGCTCGGCACGGACCAGACCATCGACAAGGAAGACGCCCGGCTCGAGAAGATGCTGGAAGGATCGATCTGCCGCGGCTGCTAAACAGCGCGCATTGCAAGACGGGAGTGGGGCGGCTGCGCCGCCCGGCTACCCGTGTCTTTCGAAAGAATTGATGGTAAGCTGGGTAGAAAATGATGAAACCGCTTGGGCTGTCCCAATGATGGCTGAGCCAGGCCAGCGTACCGTCTACATTTGCCGGGAATGGGAAATAGATCTTGCCAGACGCGAATTGCGCTTGACGAGAGAGCTCGTTCCCTTGGGGGGACGCGCCTTTGAGATTCTTGCCGAATTGGTGCAGGCGCAGGGCCATCTCGTCACCAAGAAAGATTTAACGGAACGCGTCTGGCGGGGCGTCTTTGTCGAAGAGAGCGCACTTCGCGTGCATATCGCGGCGATCCGAAAGGCGCTTGGTCCTGACCGCGACATGCTGTCAACCGCCGTCGGCCGCGGTTATCGTTTACTGGGAGCGTGGCAGATCCAGCACATCGACACCCCGCCACAATCTGTCGCAACCGGCTTGCCGCCGTCGATCAACATTCCCAACGCAGCTTTCGATCTCATTGGCCGAACGGCTGCGATCGTACATTTGTGGCGGCTACTGTCGGCCTATCGCATCGTGAGCCTGGTCGGGCCTGGCGGCATTGGGAAGACGTCGCTGGCACTCGAGGCCGCCAGGACGCCTCCGCCCGGCTTTGTGGCTGACCGGTTGCTGGTCGAGCTGGCCTCGCTGTCTGATCCCAAGCTCGTCTGCTCGGTCATCGCCGGCGTGCTCGGCGTCAAGCTCGAGGGCGAGGAGATTTCGCCTGATGCCATCGCGCGTGCAATCGGCCATCGGCCATTGCTGCTCATTCTCGATAATTGCGAACATGTCATTGATGCCGTGGCGGTTGCGGCCGAGCTGATTGTCAGCCGCTGTTCCGGGACGTTCATTGTTGCGACGAGCCGGGAGGCGCTGCGCATCGAGGGGGAGCATGTCTACCGCGTGCCCCCTCTGGATGTGCCGCCTGAATCCCGGTTCGAATCCGCCGGCGCTTCTGCGTACAGCGCAGTGGAATTATTCACGAGCAGGGCGAAGGCGCTGGGTTCAAGCTTCGCGTCCGACGAGGAGAACATTAGCGCCGTCGCAACCATCTGCCGGCGCCTCGACGGCATTCCGCTTGCCATCGAGTTTGCAGCGGCGCGCGCAGTCATGCTCAGCCCGCCGAAGATCGCCGCACTTCTCGATGACAGGTTCAAATTTCTGACGACCGGACGGCGCACGGCGTTGCCGAGACAGCAAACGCTGCGCGCAACGCTCGACTGGAGCTATGACCTGTTGCCGGACGACGAGGCGTGGCTTCTCCGGCAGCTCGGCATATTCGCTGGCGAATTCGAGCTCGATGCAGTGATCGGGGTCGCCGGCGAGGGCATCAGCGACGTGACCGGCCAGCTTGCCCGGCTGGTGGTAAAGTCGCTCGTTCTCGCTGATATTCGCGGCGACAGTCCTCATTATCGCTTGCTGGATACAACACGTGCCTATGCATTGGAGAAGCTGCACGCCGCCGGCGAACATCCCGACGCGGCCTGCCGCGAGGCGAAATACTATTGCGGAGTCTTTGCCCGCGCCGAAGCAGACAGCGAAGTAAGGCCGCAGGCGGAGTGGCTCGCCATCTATGGCCGGCACATCGACAACGTCCGCACGAGCCTCGATTGGGCCTTCTCGTCCGGCGGAGACTCGCAACTTGGGGCGGCCTTGACGGCGGCTGCGGTCCCACTCTGGGTGCAGTTGTCGCTCCTCACCGAATGCCGCGAGCGGACCGAACTCGCCCTGGCGCGCCTCGATCCGACGGCCTCGAACGCGCCGCGGCTTCGTATGCAGCTGTCGGCCGCGCGCGGCTGGTCGCTGATGTACGGTGTTGGAAGGGCCCGGGAGGCCGGTCCCGCCTGGGCTGAGACCCTTCGGCTTGCCGAACAGCTCGAGGACAAGGACTATCTGTTGCGCGCGCTTTGGGGACTCTGCATCGATCAGTTCAACAACGGCGGATTCCGCAGGGCGCTCGAATTTGCGCATCGCTTCGCGGCGGTCGTGGCTGATTCCGGCAATCCAGTCGACCGGATGATGGCCGACCGGCTGCTTGCGACGACGCTGCACTATCTCGGCGATCAGCGGCAGGCCTATGATCATATCGGGCGAACCCTGTCTCGCCTCTCGGATCTGGCGGCCAAGCCTCAGGTCATCCGGTTCTGCTTCGATCTGCGGGTCTCGACGCGCTACTTCCAGGCGCGGATACTGTGGCTGCTCGGCCTCGCGGATCAGGCCTTGAGCGTCGTCGAGCACAACGTCGAGGAAGGCCGGACCAGTGGTCACGCTCTCACTTTCTGCAGCGTCCTCGGCCAGGGTGCTTGCCCGATTGCCCTCCTGACCGGCGATCTCGACGCGGCCGAGCGCTATTGCACGATGCTGCTCGAACATACCGAGCGCCACCCGATCCGCTTGTGGAATCTGTGGGCGCGCGCCTTCAAGGGCCTGTTGATCGCGCGCCGGGGCGACCTTGCGACCGGATTGCCGTTGCTGCGCAAGACGCTCGAGCTTGCCCGCGAGGCGCGTCACCTGCCGCGCTTTCTGCTTATGCTCGGCGAACTCGCGGTATGTCTCGGCGAAGCCGGCGAGGTGTCACAGGGGCTTGCGACCGCCGACGAGGCGCTCGCGCGATGCGAGGCGAGGGACGAGGGGTGGTATGTCGCCGAACTCTGGCGCATCAAGGGCGAATTGCTGCTGCTTCCCGGCGAGCGCCGCTCGACGATCTCTGCCGCGCAGGCCTTCGACAGGGCGTCCGAAGTGGCCCGGAGCCAGGGCGCGTTGTTCTGGGAGCTCAGGACGGCGATCAGCATGGCGCGATTGCGGATGAGCGAGGGGCGTCCGGCCGATGCGCGCCATGTTCTGGCGTCCGCATACGGCAAGGTCACCGAAGGCTTCGAGACAGCAGACTTCCGCGACGCGCGCGCAATGCTGGCGAAGCTGGGGTCGTAGGCGAAGCCCCGGGGAGCGACATCCGATTTAACTCATCGGATGCCGGTGCGGCCTCTGTGAGCGCCGCATCCCCCGTGCTCTGGAACGTTCCACAATTCGCGTGTAAGGCCGCTTGTGCCGCGCGCCGACGTCTCATTGCATGCGCAGCGTGGACCGGCAGCCCGCACGAGTCGTTCGAGACTGCACCCCACTATCGCGATTGCACGGCGGTCATTTGGCCGCAAACGAGCACGAGCGTGGCGGGCTCAGCTCGGCAAGCAAGCCCCTTGCCGTCACGAGGCTGCGTGTCTGGAATCCCTCGGTAAACTGCTGATAGACGGACGCAAGCATATCGTGCGCCTGCTGGTGCCGCCCGCCTCGCTGCCATAATCTCGCGAGCGCAATCGCCGCGCGAAGCTCATAGCCCAGCGCTCCCTGATGGCGGGCGATGTCGAGCGCTTGCACGAGGCTCAGCTCGGCTTGCGAAAAATCCGGATTACTCTTGTGCATCAGCGCTTCCGCTCTTGTGCGCAACATGTCGGGCATGTCCATCATGAAGTTGCAGCGCCGGGACTGGGCGATCGCCTGATCAATGGTGTCCAGAGCTTCGTCGCCATGACCTGTCGCCACCAGGGCTTCGGCGAGAGGCATGCGAAGCCCTGCCACCGCACCGAAACTCAGGCTCTGCAGCTTCTCGATCGAACCTTTCAACATCGCGAGCCCGATTCCGGTCTCGCTCCCAGCCAGCAGCGTAATCCCCTTCATGGCCTCGCCTACCATCTGGAGGATGGCGAGGTTGTGCCTTCGAGCCTCCACGATGAATCTGTCGATATGGTCTTCGCAATCCTCCGTTTCGCCATTCCAGAAGAAGACGCCGAATGCCCATGGCAGTGCCCGGCAGAACATCACCGGATGGTTCGCTGCTATGACGTCCGAGATGGCGCGGCGCACCATTTGCGTCGCCTGATCCGAATGTCCCTGAAGCCAGAGGACGCGCGCAAGGGTGATCTGAGCGCGTTTGGGATATTCGAGCGTAAGTCTGCTAGGGACGTCCCCACCCAGGTCCGGATGCAGCAACGCCGATTCGATGTATGAGCGAGAGGCTGCGAACTTTCCGAGATATTGGCAGGAGATGCTGAGCAACACGCGCATGCGCGCCACCGCAATGGAATCGTTGCTGGCGAGAGCAATGGCTTCGCCGCGTTTGGCAGTGCCCAATGCCTCATCATACTTGCCGACGAACAATTGCAGCAAATGCAACTGATCGATCAGGCGGATCTGCCCTTGTATGTCGCCGATCTTTTCCGTCAGCTCGATCGCCCGGTGGAGGTGATTTGCGCCCAATTCATCCAGCTGTCCCGTGAGCATGCGGGCGGCCACAAGCGTAGCGTGAAGGACGAGGCCCTGCTTGATGTTTCCATTGGTCTCATCGAGTGCTTCGATGGCGCGGGTGACCCAGAACTCGCATTCTGCCAGGAGCGACAGCTTGAAGAATAGCGGTACTGACGCTGCGGCGAGGGCCACGCCGGCTCTGCGGTCTCCCTGATCGGAGAAGCACCACGTCAGCGCGGCACGGACGTTGCCAAATTCCTCGGCAGCCGCCGAGAGGTCTCGGTTCGCTTCGCCGCCGATCTTTTCAAGGAGGCCGTGAAAGTAGCAGGCGTGACGTCGCGAGATCGCGCCGGCGTCCCCGCTGGCGGCAAGTTTCTCTTGCGCGTATGCCCGGGTCGAGTCCGCAAGGCGGTAGCGGGGCCGGTTGCGAGCCGATGTTCAGTGCGAGCATCGACTTGGCGATGAGGCTGTCGATGATCGCCAGGATCGTGTCGTCGTCCTCCGTGGTCGCGGCAATCGACCGCGCGGCATCCAGGGTCATGCTGCCGACGAACACTGACAGCCGGCCGAGGATCACGCGTTCCGATACGCTTAGTAGATTGTAGCTCCATTCGATGGTTGCGCGCAGCGTCCGGTGTCGGGGCAGTGCGGTGCGCCGTCCCTCCCATAGCAGATTGAGGTGCTGGTCGAGGAGCTGGACCATCGCTCTCGCGCCGTATACGCCCACATGGGCGGCGGTGAGCTCGATGGCGAGCGGGATGCCGTCGAGCCGGCGGCAAAGGTTGCCAACGTCGGAGGCGTTCGCATCCGACAGCGCGAACTCGCCGCCTCCCGCAGTCGCGCGCTCGACGAAGAGTTTCACGGAAGCATAGGCGAGGGCGTTCGCGGCCGTCAGAACGGCCCTCTCCGGCGGGCTCGGCAGCGGCGGGAGACGGTATGTGAATTCGCCTTCGACGCGCATCAGCTCCCGGCTCGTGGCCAGGATGTGCAGCTCCGGCGCTGCCTGGTAGAGCCGCTCGGCAAGCACCGCCGCTGCCTCGATGACGGGCTCGCAGCAATCCAGAATGAGCAGCATGCGCCTGTTGCGCAGGAATGCCGTGAGGTTGCTCGTGGGATCATTCGATCGGATCAGCAGCCCAAGTGAAGATGCGACGATTGCCGGCACCGGAGCGGCGTTGCCGGTCTTGCCGAGATCGACGAAGTGGACATGACCGACGAATTCATCGAGCAGGGCGTGGCCTGCGGAAACGACAACCGTGGTCTTGCCGATGCCGCCCGGGCCGACGACGGTGACGAAGCGTTGAGCTCTCAGTTTTTCTGAGATGTCCTGGATGGTTTGCTCGCGCCCTACCATCTGCCGGGGAGGCGCCGGCAGGTTGTGGACGTAAACCGGGTCGGTCGGTGCAGATTGCCTCTGTTCCGGGTGCGAGACCGCAGCGACGAAGCAGTAGCCTTGCCCGGAGACCGTGCTCAGATATCTGACGCCGTCGTTGCCGTCTCCGAGTGCCTTGCGGAGTGCGGCGACATGGACACGCAGGATGTTTTCCTCGACTTCAGTGCCCGGCCACGCCTTGGCGATCAGATCCGTCTTGCTGACGACGTTGCCGGCCTGCCGCACCAGGGCGAGCAGGATGTCGAATGCGCGACCCGACAGTTGCAGCGGGCCTCCGTCTCTTTCAATCAGCCGCTGCGATGGGTCGAGGCGAAACGGCCCGAAGACGAAGATCTCCCGGGAGGCTTCGTCCTGGGCGCAGCGGTCAGCGGGGCTCATCACGTTGTTGCTTTGCCAGCGGGGGCCATTTGGCGATATCAACCCGGCGCACGATTCGTCACGTTCTATGACTTGGAAGCACACCAGGACGTGTGAACGTAGTGGCCCACGAAAGGTAACATCCGGCAGTTTCAGGGTAAAGGATCAGAGCCTATCACTTTCGTCTGGGGCTCGAAGTGGCTCCTGAATCTTTCGGGACGTCCTATCCGATGAATGTCGGCTTGAGAATGTCTTCCAGTCCGATGCGGCGGAGCAGTTCCGCGCGGGCGCTGTCGGCGACGGCGTCGACGGTTGCGGCTCCGTCGTCGTCCGGACCGAAATGAGCGCGTAGCGGACGCTGTCCGAATGGCATGTCGACGACATCGGCTATGGCGGTCGCGACGTCTTGGGGAGTTCGATCCTTCGCCGAGAGCTGCGCAAGCGCCGATAACGCGACCTCGCTCAAATCGGCCGTCGGACCATCCGCGTATTCCTCGGCCCGAACGGTGTCCAGCGGCCGGCCGGAGCGAATGTAGTGGCCGGGTCCGAGCGCGCTGGGGACGACGATGGTCGTCTCGACGCCCCAACGCGCGAGCTCGCCGGCATAACCGAGCGCCAGCGCGTCAAGGGCGGCCTTTGACGAAGCATAGGCGGCGAGGAAAGGAACCGAGCCGCCACGCGCGCTGCTCGACGAGACCCATATCAGCAGGCCTTGGCCCTGCTTGCGCAACTGTGGCAATGCGGCCCGATTGAGCCGTTGCGCATTCAGCACGTTGGTGTCGTAGAGCTCGGCAAGCTGGTCCGGTGTAAAGGCCTCCACCGGTCCGTAGAGGACCTGGCGGGCGTTGTGCACGATTACATCGAGGCGGTTGTTCTCGGCGACGATGGCATCGATGGCCGAGTTTACGGAGCCTTCCGAAGAGAAGTCGAACGCGATGGTTCGGAGATCCCCGCCGTGCTTGCCAGCCTCGGCTTCCGGCCCCGCGACGCCGTGCTCATCGTGGCCATCCGTTTCCCGCATTGAAACGTAGACCGTGTGGCCGGCCTGGGCCAATTTCTTGCAGGTGCTTCGTCCGATGCTGTTCGCAGCTCCCGTGACGATGATCACTTTGCTCATTCGAACCCCAATTGCATTCCACCTCCCGCAAAGACGCCAGCGCCGTCGCGACAGGTCGTCGTTCGGCAATCGACCGCTGGCCTTGCGCGAAGAGCCTCAGAAATACGGCCGGGCGCAAGACGGGTCTTTCGAGCCCGGCGGCTAATTTTCAGATCGCACGAAATATTTCGAAAAAGCCCGAAGGCGGGACAGGACGGGCCTCCCGCTGCCGGACAACCCTGAACGTGCCTTCGCGAAATTCGCGTTGGGTTTCAGAAGATCGTGGCCGCGGCCGCCGGCTACAAGGAACCTGAGCCGCTCGATGGAACGGACCGTGTGAGCGGTCTGCGGTAGCTCGCGTATTGCAAGGAGAAGCGGATGAATCAGTCGGGCAACCTGCCGCGTTCGGGACTCGGATCGCTCGTGTTGATCGCGGCCGTCCTCGGGGGCGGCGCTGCCGCGTTCGCCTACACCGCAGGCTGGCTCTCGCCCGGGCGCCTGACGCCGGAGCGGATGATCGCGGCGCTGACGCCTCCAAGCGGCGCGCCGCTCGGGCACCGCCGAAATCATGCGAAGGGGATCTGCTTCACCGGCATCTTCGAGGCGAACGGAGACGGTGTGGAGCTCTCGCGGGCCAGGGTCTTTGAACGGGGCACCTATCCGGCTCTGGGGCGCTTCAATCTCGGCACCACCGATCCGAACGCCGTGGATGCAACTGTCCGCGTGCGCGGTTTGGGATTGCAGATTGCAGCGGCGGACGGCGAAGAGTGGCGGATGGCGATGATCAATCCGCCGTTCTTTGCCGTGTCCACGCCGCAGGCCTTTCACGACCTGCTGATTGCATCCGGCAAGAAGGATCCGGAGGCGATGAAGAGTTTCATCCAGGCAAATCCGGAATTCGCCGCCTTCGCGGCCTGGGCCAAGACGGCGCCCTGGACCGGCAGTTATGCGGAAGAGCCTTACCACGGGCTCGACAGCTTCATCTTCACGGACGCGAAGGGCGGCGAGCATGCAGTTCGGTGGTCGCTGCTGCCGACGGCACAGATCGTTCCGGTCTCACAAGCTGAGCTGGAAACGCACGGTCCGGATTTTCTCGAGCGGGAGATAACAGAGCGGGTCCGGACCGTCGGCGCGCAACGCTGGACCATGGTCACGACGGTCGCCGATCCCGGCGATCCGACCGCGGACCCGAGCAAGGCCTGGCCGGAGAACCGCCGCACGGTGAAGGTCGGAACGCTCATCGCGCAGCGGATCGAGCCGGAGCAGGATGGGCCTTGCCGCGACATCAACTTCGACCCGACCGTGCTGCCGCGGGGAATCCGGGTGTCGGACGATCCTTTCCCGGCTGCGCGCTCGTCGGTCTACCGCAAGTCCTACGATTTACGCGCGGCCGAAGCCCGCGACTATCCGCGAACTGAGACCACCAAGCCATGAGCATTGCTCCTCATCGTTTCGCCCTGATTCAGAGGCTCCTGCACTGGCTGATGGCGGCCTGTATCATTGCCATGTCCTTCATCGGCGTCGGCATGGTGTCCACGGTGACGCCGACATATCTGCCGCTGATCCTGATCCACAAGACGCTCGGCCTCACGCTTCTGGTTCTCGTCGTGATCAGGCTGGCTCTGCGGCGCCATTACGGCGCGCCGCAGTTACCGGCTGATCTTCCGCCGGCGATAAAGCTGGGAGCGAGATTGTCGCATCTGCTCCTCTATGGCTTCATGATCATTATGCCGTTGCTGGGCATCGGCATGCTTTGGACCGCGGCCTATCCGGTCGTCCTGTACGGCGGAGTCCGAATTCCGGCGTTGCTGCCGCAGAGCGACCCCGTGCACACGCTGCTGTGGCAGGCCCACGTCTATCTGGGCTTAGCGTTCTTTGCCCTCGTGCTGCTGCATCTGGCGGCCGGGCTGTTCCACGCATTGATCCGCCGCGACGGCGTGTTCGGTGCGATCGCACTCTTTCCACTTCGGAACAGGACGACGCCGGCAGAATGAGGGCTTCGCGCGGCGGCGAAACGCGTGGCTAAAAGTCTTTCAACCTCCAGCAAGGATGACGGCAATGACCAAGGCAGACCTCCAAAGCCCGACGGATCTCGGGGCCAATGCGAACCGTGACGTTCCAGCCGCGCTGAGAGCGCTGCTGGCGGATGTCTTCGCGCTGTACATGAAGACCAAGAACTTTCACTGGCACGTGTCGGGCAGGCATTTCCGCGACTATCATCTGCTGCTCGACGAGCAGGCCGAGCAGATCTTTGCCATGACCGACGATATTGCCGAGCGGGGCCGCAAGATCGGTGGAACGACGTTGCGCTCGATCGGCCAGATCGCGCGCGAGCAGCGCATTCTCGACAACGACGCCGATTACGTCGATCCGCAGGACATGCTGGCCGAGCTGCGGAGCGACAACCAACAGTTGACACGGGAAATGCGCCGGGTCCACGAGCTCTGCGACGAATACGGCGACGTCGCGACTGCAAGCCTGCTGGAAAACTGGATCGACGAGACGGAGCGGCGGATCTGGTTCCTGTACGAGACCGGCCGAGGCGGGCCGAACTCGTAAGCACTGGGTATATCATGCGGCCGGAAAGCGCCGGCCGATCGTTGCGGCGGCGCGGAAGCGAGGGAGACCCTCGCTTCCGCGTGTTGGTGGTTGATTGTCTTCGAATTGATCGAACAGGCGGGCGCGCCGGGCCAGCATCGTGCGGATGAAACAATGTCGCTGCATCCGCGAAAGATGACTGGACGCAGATATCTATACGCTTGACCGCATTTATGACCGGCAGGCCTGTCATACGTACAAGGATCACGCCATGACGGATATGTCGAACTCGAAGGTGTCGCTCGGAAGGGCCATTCACGCAATCGCCGGAAAGTGGGGCTGGTTCGTTGCGCTGGGGGGCGGTGAACTGATCCTTGGCGGCATTGCGTCGGCCAATCTGATGGCGGCGAGCCTCGCCTCCGTGCTCGTCATTGGCGCCACGATGGCAGTCGCCGGGATCTCCCAGATCGTACATGCCTTTTCGGTGCACGGCCTGCGTGGCTTCCTGTGCTGGCTGCTCGCCGGAATCGTCTATGCCGCTGCCGGAGCCGTCATCCTCTACGATCCGCCGCTGGCCTCGGTCTCGCTGTCGCTCGTAATGTGCGCTTTCCTGGTCGCTGCCGGGGTGACGCGGATCTGGGCAGGCTTCCATATACGGCCGGCTGCAGGCTGGCGCTGGATCGTGGCTGCCGGCGTTGTGACGTTCTGCGTCGGCGTGATACTGGTTGCGGTCTGGCCTGCCATTGGCCTCTGGCTGCTCGGTGCGATGCTGGTCGTCGATCTGGTCTTCCAAGGTTGGGCTTTCATTGCATTCGGGCTCGCGCTCCGGAGCCGGGCCTCGCGGCATTCGGCCGAGCCGGCGACGGTGTGAGCCATGATGACAGGTTCGACATTCACGCGGCACCGGGAGATCGCCTGGCGCGGCGGCCGCACGACATCGACGTCGCGATTGGTGGCCGAGGAGAGCGCCATCGCGCTCACCTATAACGGATCGACCCATGCCGTGATGATGGGGACGCCGGCCGATCTGGAGGGACTTTGGTGTCGGCTTCAGCCTCACCGAGGCCATCGTCGATCGTGCGAGCCAGATCAGGAGCATCGAGCTGATCTCGAACGAGCTCGGCATGGAAGTGCGGATGTGGCTCGATGGCGACCGCGCGGCGGCCCTGGCCGCTCGCCGGCGCGCCATCAGCGGGCCGGTCGGGTGCGGGTTATGCGGCATCGAAAGCCTCGAACAGGCGCGTCGCACTCCGTCGCGGGTCGGGGGTCCGGGCATTGCCTTTCACGCGCGGGACCTGCTGAATGCCATGCAGGCGCTGTCTCCTCTCCAGACGTTGAATCAACAGACGAGGTCCGTTCACGCAGCAGCCTTCTGGCATCCGGGCACCGGCATTACCTTGGTCAGGGAGGATGTCGGCCGGCACAACGCGCTCGACAAGCTCGCCGGTGCAATGGTCCGCGACGGCAACTCGACCCGCGACGGCGCCGTGCTGCTGACGAGCCGCGTTTCAGTGGAAATGGTGCAGAAGGCCGCGATGATGGGCGTGCCAGTCGTTGTCGCCGTTTCCGCGCCGACCGCGCTCGCCATCCAGACCGCGAACGAGGCGGGGATCACGCTTCTCGCCGTCGCCCGTGATGACGGATACGGCGTCTTCACGCATCCGCGCCGCGTTCTGCTGCCTGACGAGGCCGTGCCGCGCGCCGGCCGCTGATATCCGCCGACCGGCGAACATGGTGATGCAAGCCGTAACAACGGAGCCTTTGGCCGGGACACGCGTCGAGATTCACGCTCCGGAACGATCGTTGCTGGTTGCCTCTCTGCTCTGCATGTCGGGAGGCTTCCTCGACGCTTTTACGTGGCTCTCGCTCGGCGTCTTCGCGAATTCGCAGACCGGCAATGTCGTCTTCCTCGGAGTCTTTGCCCAGTCCGGACAATGGCAGCGCGCGCTCCATCATCTCCTTCCGCTGGCTGCCTTCATCCTGGGAGCGCTGGTGGCGGCCCGCAGCCGGGCGGCGCGACGCTGCCTCGTCGGAGAGATCGTCTGCCTGGCGGCGGCGATGCTGATGCTTCATCGCCTTCCTGATGAGATCGTGATCCTTATCATCTCCTTTGGCGTCGCGCTGCAATCGGCGAGTTTTAGAGAGGTCGGCCGCTGGAAGTATCTCTCGGTGACCGTTACTGGGAACATGCTCCGCGCCATCGATCAATTCGTTGCGGCGTCCGATCGCGATGCGGAGCGCGGCGCCGGAACCATGCTTGCGCTCTGCCTGATGTTCCTGCTCGGGGCCGCCGTCGGTGGTTGCATAACGAAATGGCTGGGAACATGGAGCCTCGCTCTGCCGATCGCGTCGTCGGCATGGGTTCTCTGGCTGTGCCGGTATCCAAGCCATCCGCACTGAAGCCTTGCCAACATTTCTAGCCTTCATTCGCAGGGCTCGCTTGCTGCAGGCCGAGGCGCCCACCATGCCATTCGGCAAAAGCACGTTCGTTCGCGGAAGCGTGCTCACCGTGCCGTTCGTACACTTTCGATCAGTACCGCCAAGGTACTTTCCGACATCAACTGCCACGAGAGGCAAGGATGAACGACCTCCGCAAAGAGACAGACAGCCTGGGTGAAGTGAACGTTCCCGCGAACAAGCTCTGGGGTGCGCAGACGCAGCGCTCGCTGGAGCATTTCAGCATCGGCCGGGACCTGATGCCGCGCGAAATGATCCAGTCCTACGCGATCCTGAAGAAGGCGGCGGCGAACGCGAATTATGCCGGCGGTCGTCTCGACGGCAAGATCCACAAGCTGATCGTCCACGTCTGCGACGAGATTCTCGCGGGCCAGCATCACGACATGTTTCCCCTTCACGTCTGGATGACGGGCAGCGGAACGCAGTTCAACATGAACGTGAACGAGGTGATCTCGAATCGATGCTGCCAGCTCGCGGGCACCGCGCTCGGCAGCAAGCTGCCGGTTCATCCGAACGACCACGTCAACATGTCGCAATCGTCGAACGACAGCTTTCCTTCGGCCATGTACATCGCGGGCCGCGCTGAACGTGACGGAGCGCCTCGTTCCCTCAGTCGAGGCTCTGCATGACGCGATCGCGGCAAAGTCGAGCCAGTGGGACGACATTGTCAAGATCGGCCGAACCCACATGCAGGACGCCACTCCGCTGACGCTCGGTCAGGAGTGGTCCGGCTACGCCGTCATGCTCGCTGACAATCTGGCGCGTATCGACGACACGCTCAAGGGTGTCTACCGTCTCGCGCTGGGTGGCACGGCCGTTGGCACCGGGATCAACGCCGCGCCGGGCTTTGCAGAGGCCGTCGCCGCCGAGATCGCGCGCTTGACGGGCCTGCCCTTCGTCAGCGCGCCGAACAAGTTCGCAGTGCAGGGCGCGCACGACGCGCTGGTGCAGCTTTCCGGCACGCTGCGCACGCTCGCCGGCTCGCTCTACAAGATCGCAAACGACATCCGCCTGTTGTCCTGCGGTCCGCGCGCGGGCTTTGCCGAACTGAGGATACCCGAGAACGAGCCCGGCTCGTCGATCATGCCGGGCAAGGTCAATCCGACGCAGGCTGAGGCGCTGACCATGATCGCCGTGCAGGTGATGGCGAACGACGTCGCCGTCGGGTTCGGCGGCGCCGGAGGTTTTTTGCAGATGAACGTCTACAAGCCGCTGATCATCCACAACATCGCGCAGTCCGTCACCATTCTCACCGACGGCTGCACGAATTTCCGCACCTTCCTCGTCGAAGGTACCGAGCCGAACCGCAAGAAGATCCAGGAGTATGTCGAGAGGTCGCTGATGCTCGTGACGGCACTGGCTCCGGTGATCGGCTACGACAAGGCGTCGCGGATCGCGCATTACGCGATGGACAACGATCTCACGCTGAAGTCGGCGGCGCTGAAGCTCGGCTTCGTGACCGAGCCGGAGTTCGACCGCATCGTGGATCCCGCCAAGATGGTCAAGCCCTACGTTGCCGAGATCAAGGTGCCGCTGGCGATCGGCGCGAAAGCCGTTTGAAGGGAGCAAGAGCCATGATCCGGCGCGCACAATCTCGCTCGGGCAAAGCAGCAACAATGCAAGGAGAGACACAATGATCCGCTGTGTGCGTCTATGGACCGGCAAGGATAACAACTCGCATTTCGAGGACGGCTTTCTCGAGCTGGAGCCGGGCCAGCGTGGCGACTTCCTGACCGGCAAGATCGATGCCGTCAGCATCTCCTTCCAGGAGACGGAATCAGGCGGGGCCTTCGCCTGGCACACTGCGCCGATCCGGCAGCTCGTGATCACGCTGAGCGGTACACTCGATTTCCAGACGCGTGACGGCCACCACTTCCTGATCCACCCCGGCAACGTCCTGCTGGCCGAAGATACCGCAGGCTCCGGGCACAGCTGGAAATTGACCGACGATTCGTCCTGGCGCCGTGCCTACGTGATCCTGCGGCCGGGAGCGGACGTGCCGTTCCGCGCCAAAGCGCGGCAATCGGCGCGGGCCTGATCGAACCATCTGGAACAGCAATAGCCAACGAAGGAAAAAGCCATGTCGACAGCTTCCGACCGCGAAACCGACGTCGTCCTCATTGGCGCCGGCATCATGAGCGCGACCCTCGGTGTCTTTCTCAAGGAGCTCGAACCCTCGCTGTCGATCCAGACGTTCGAGATCCTCGGGGATTGCGCGCGGGAAAGCTCCGACTCCTGGAACAATGCCGGTACCGGCCATGCGGCAAACTGCGAGATGAACTACACGCCGCAGCGGCCCGACGGCAGCGTCGACATCTCCAAGGCGCTCCAGGTCAACGTCGACTTCGATCTGTCCCGACAGTTCTGGTCCTACCTGATCGGGCGGGGAGCGATCGTGGATCCCAAGTCCTTCATTCATCCGGTGCCACACATGAGTTTTGTGCACGGCCCGGAGAACGTCGCGTTTCTCCGAAAGCGGTTCAAGGCGATGTCGGCCCATCATTGCTATGAGGGCATGGAGCATACCGAGGATCCCAGTCAGATCGCCGAATGGACGCCGCTGGTGATGGACGGAAGGAGTGGCGACGAACCGGTTGCCGCAACGCGGATCACCACCGGTACCGACGTCGATTACGGCGCGCTTACGCATCTGCTGATCGGGCATCTTGTCAGTCAGCCGGGCTGCGCGGTCCACTACAACAGCTGTGTCACCGGTCTTGACCGGGAGCAGGGCGGCCGGTGGCGGATCGAGGTACGGGACACCGCGAGCGGCGAGACGCGTTCGGTTCGCGCGAAATTCGTCTTCATCGGTGCCGGCGGCGGTGCGCTGCCGCTGCTGGAGAAATCTGGTATCCCGGAAGGACGCGGCTATGGCGGTTTTCCGGTCAGTGGGATCTGGCTGCGCTGCGATGATCAGGAGATCAACAAGCGACATCATGCCAAGGTCTACGGCAAGGCCGCGGGTCGGTGCCGCACCTCGACACGCGCGTGATCGGCGGCAAGCACTCGTTGCTGTTCGGCCCCTATGCGGGCTTCTCGAGCAAGTTCCTCAAGCACGGCTCGTTGCTGGATCTCTTCAAGTCCATTCGTCCCGCCAACGTCAAGCCGCTGCTTTCGGTGGCGCGGGACAATTTCGATCTCACCGAATATCTCGTCGGGCAGGTGCTGCAATCCGAGGGACACCGGCTCGCGGCGCTCGACGAATATTTCCCGAAGGCCGACCCGAAGGACTGGAGGCTGCAGGTCGCGGGCCAGCGCGTCCAGATCATCAAGCCCGATGTCAAGCGCGGCGGTCTGCTCGAGTTCGGGACCGAGCTCGTCGGAGCGAACGATCATTCTCTGGTTGCCCTTCTCGGCGCCTCGCCGGGTGCCTCCACCGCCGCCTTCATCGCGATCAGCGTGCTGGAGAAGTGCTTTGCCGGCGAGCTGACGGCGAGCGCCTGGCTGCCGAAGCTCAAGCAGATCGTCCCGTCCTATGGCGTGTCGCTGATCGACGACGCGGATTTCTGCCGCCAGATTCGCGCGGCGACGGCGGAGGTCCTCAAGGTCGACAACATTCCGCAGCCGGCGGCACGCGCGCCAATGGCCGCGAATCGGGCGTGAGCGAACGGGAGACTATCCGATGGATCCGACGGCACTCCTCCTGTCGCGGCTGCAATTCGCCTTCACCATCTCGTTCCACATCATCTTTCCGGCATTCACGATCGGGCTTGCCGCCTGGCTCACCGTGCTGGAAGCGATGCACCAGTCCAGTGGCAAGCCCGTCTACCGGACCCTGTTCGAGTTCTGGCTGAAGATCTTCGGCGTGGCATTCGGCATGGGCGTCGTATCGGGCGTGGTGATGGCGTTTCAGTTCGGGACGAACTGGAGCGTGCTCTCGAAGATGTCGGGTCCGATCCAGGGCCCGCTTCTGTCCTATGAAACATTCACCGCCTTCATGCTGGAGGCGGGCTTCTTTGGCATCCTCATCTTCGGTCGTCCCCGAGTGCCGCCGTGGTTCTACCTGTTCTCGACCGCGATGGTCGCGCTCGGAACCGCGCTGTCGGCTTTCTGGATCATGGTCAACAACAGCTGGATGCAGGTGCCGACCGGCTACGTCCTGCAGAACAGCCAGTTCGTGCCTGATGACTGGGCGCAGATCATCTTCAATCGCGTGGTCTGGGTCCGATTTCCGCACATGCTGCTCGCGTCCTACCTGACCGGCGCGTTCTGCGTGGCGGCGACCGGCGCGTGGTATCTGCTGCAGCGGACCTATCGCGCCGAGGCGCATGTGATGCTGCGGATGGGCCTTGCGCTCGCGGCGGTGCTGCTGCCGGCCCAGCTCTTCATCGGGCATCTCGTCGGCGACTATGTCCACGACTACCAGCCGGCCAAGTTCGCCGCGATCGAGGCACGCTGGCATGACGAGCAGCCGGCCTCGGAGGTGCTGATCGCAATTCCCGATTCGAGCACTGAATCGAACAAATACGCGATCTCGATTCCGGTGCTCGGGAGCATCATCGGCAGCATGAGCCTGACGTCGAAGGAGGTCGGCCTGACCAGCTTCGCGCCGCAGGACCGACCGCCGGTGGCGATCCCGTTCTTCGCTTTCCGCATCATGGTCGGCTGCGGTTTCGTGATGCTGGGGCTGGCCTGGCTCGGGACCTGGCTCGGCCTCAAGCATCGGCTCGATCGGAGCCGCCTGCTGCTGTGGGGCATCTTCCTCAGCTTCCCACTGCCGTGGATCGCGATCCTCACTGGCTGGTACACCGCGGAAGTGGGGCGCCAGCCGTGGACTATCTACGGCGTATTGCGCACTGCGGACGCCGTGACGCCGTTCCTGACCGCGTCGGCTGCGATGGCTTCCCTGATCCTGTTCGTCGCGGTCTACGCCTTCATCTTCTCGTTCGGGACGTATTACATCTATCGGCTGCTGCGTGCCGGCCCGGCGGGACTCGGCGGCAAGCCACTCCACGTTCCCGTGCCCAATCGGCCGATGTCGCTCGCCGATCAGGTGCCGGCCGCGCGCAGCTATCTCGAGGCGAGAGAATAGCCATGGTGATGTACTGGGTTGCCCTTCTTGCCATCAGCATTCTGATCTATCTCCTCCTCGACGGGTTCGATCTCGGCGTCGGCATGCTGTTCGGCGTAGCCGGCAGCGAGGCGAAGCGGGATGCCACGCTGAGCACGGTCGCTCCGGTCTGGGACGGCAACGAAACCTGGCTGATCGTCACGGGCGTGATCATGTGGGGCTCGTTCCCCGTGGTCTACGCCATGGTGATGTCGGCCTTCTATATCCCTGTCGTCGTAATGCTGCTCGGATTGATCCTGCGCGGCGTGGCCTTCGAGTTTCGCGGCAAGGCGCTCCGGTCGCGCTGGGTCTGGGACGTCAGCTTCGTCGCGGGCTCGTTTGCGGCCAGCTTCATGCAGGGCGCGATGGTCGGTGCTCTCGTCGAAGGACTTCAGTTCTCCAACGGCGATTATACCGGCGGAACGTTCGGCTGGCTGACCGCCTTTTCCGCCCTGTGCGGGATCGGGCTCTGCTTCGGCTATTCGCTGCTCGGCGCCTGCTGGCTGGTGAGAAAGAGCGATGGCCCCGTTCGGGATGCCGCACGGCGCCAGATCCCGCCGCTGGCGATCGGCGTCCTGGTGTTCCTGGTCGTTGTCTTTGCTTATGCGCTTGCCGAACATCTTCCGATTCTGCAGCGCTGGACCGACCGGCCCTATCTGCTCGTGTTTCCCGCGATCGGCGCCGGCGCGGCCGCGATGCTGGCCAAGAGCATCCTCGTCCATGACGATTATTGGCCGTTCCATATGGTCGCGCTGATCTACGTGGCGGCTTTCGCCACGCTCGCTCTGTCGTTCTGGCCCTACATGATTCCGTTCGTTGTCACGATTGACGAGGCCGCGGCGCCTCATGCAAGTCTCGCCTTCATGTTCTGGGGCGCCGGCCTGTTCGTATTTCCGCTGATGCTGCTCTATGTCGCCGTCGGATATCGCGTCTTCCGCGGCAAGGCGGCGCCTGCGGTCGATCACTACTGACGGCTGCACGCTCGAAGTTGCAGCGGGCCGCCATGGACGAAAAGAAAGGCGCCGGCTTTGGCGCCTTTCTCGTTCAGGCCCCTTTGTCAGAGGTCTGGTTCAGGATTTGGGCATGACGCCGGGGCTGTTGTCCGGCCATTGGGCGACCAGCTTCTCGTCGATGTTGAAATGCTGGGCGACCAGCCTGGCGGGCGTGTGCGTCAGCCAGTTGGAAAGGGACACCTCCTCGTAGCGGGGCGCACGGAACACGCCGACGAACTGCAATTCGGTGTCGCCGACATTCTCGACATAATGGCCGAGATTGCGCCGGACATAGCCGATGTCGCCGGCCGAGAAATCCGTCGTCAGCGCGTTGGGGCCGGTGTTGAACACCGTCATCCGCGCCTTGCCCTTGATATAGTACTGCCACTCGTCGGCGTTCGGATGCCAGTGCATCTCCCGGACTGCTCCCGGTGGCATCGTCACCAACGCCGCGGCGACGGTGGTGGCCACCTTGAAGTTGCTGCTGTCGGCGACGCGGATGCTGCCGGCGGGACTCTCCTTTACCGGCGCCGAACTGCCAAGCGAATGGATGAACGGATAGGGCGGTGCTTCGGCATGCTTGGCGATTGCGGCACGATCGGCGGCGAGATCGCCGGGCACCGTGCCCTGGAAGATCCAGCGATTGTGCAGCGGGATCTTCGCGAACGCGTCAGCCGGGACGCCGAAATTCTTCGCCAACACTTCGGGCGGCGTATGGGCGAGCCAGTCCGTCACGAGCAGCGTGTTGAACTCATTGGCGTGGCCGTCGTCGAAACAGATTACGAATTCGCAGCCGTCGGGCCCCAGGCCCTGCAGCGAATGCGGCGCGCCCGGTGGGAAATACCAGAGGTCGCCGGCTTTGAGGTCGCCGACATAGGGGCGTCCTTGCGTGTCGAGCACGGTGATGCGGCAGCTGCCGTAGGTCATGATCGCCCATTCGGCCGCCTGATGCCAATGCAGCTCGCGGATGCCGCCGGCGGACAGCCGCATGTTGACGCCGGAGATCTCCTTCGAGATGGCGAAATCCTCGACGGTGACCTGCCGTGCCCAGCCGCCATTCTGGATGCGCCTCGGCGCATTGTTGAACGAGGCCCAATCCATCGGCAGGCCGCCAACATCGGTCGGCGGCGGGGTTTGCGCGGAGGGGAATTGCTTGGCCAATTCAGGATTTTGCGGACCGGGATCGGTCAGGCTTCCCGGGCTTTTGGCATTCACGGCCCCTTGCGGCGGCTCGTCCGGATTGCCGAAGGTTGCGGCCTGCGCGCTGGAACCGACCATGGCGGCGCCTGCCGCGGACATGGCCAGCAAATCACGTCGTGAGAACATGTTGGGTCGCTCCTGAAAAATGTCGAAAGCCCTCCGTAGCGACGGGGCTCTGGCCGACAAATCTAGTTTCCGGTTGCCGTTTCTGCTTCCGCGAACGGTGCTCTTTTTGCCGGAATGCATGGCTGCTGCGGCCGGCCGCCCGGGACCGAACGTGTGCAATTGCGAAATTCGGCTTCGTTTTGAAAAGACGGCTCTGCCCGCGCGATCCATTAACTGAACCGGAGAATTGCCATATCGAGAGATATCGAGATGACCACGAAATCGGTTCGGCCCTATCGTGAACCTGCCGGCGGCTGGGGCGCACTCAAGGCGCTCAGCGAGGCGCTTCTGGTGCAGCGGGCGCCGCTGAAGGGCGCAGCGACGCTGAGCCGGATGAATCAGCCGGAGGGCTTTGATTGCCCCGGCTGTGCCTGGCCCGATCCGAAGCACACCTCGTCTTTCGAATTTTGTGAGAACGGCGGCAAGGCGATCGCCTGGGAGACGACATCGAAGCGCTGCACGCCGGAATTCTTCGCCGAGCATACCGTCACGGAGCTCGCGAGCTGGAACGATTACGATCTCGAAATGGTCGGGCGGCTCACCCATCCGGTGGCTTACGACGCCGCATCCGACCGTTATCTCCCGGTGGAGTGGAGCGATGCATTCGACATGATCGGTCGCGAGCTTCGGGCCTTGCCGGATCCGAACATGGCGGAGTTCTACACGTCCGGGCGGACCTCGAACGAAGCCGCCTTCCTCTATCAGCTTTTCGTGCGCGAATACGGTACCAACAACTTCCCCGACTGCTCGAACATGTGCCACGAGGCGACCAGCGTCGGCCTGCCGTACTCGCTCGGCGTCGGCAAAGGCACCGTGCTGCTGGAGGATTTCGACAAGGCTGACTGCATCTTCATCTTCGGCCAGAATCCGGGCACCAACAGCCCGCGGATGATGACCAGCCTGCGCAATGCGGGACGCCGCGGCGCCTCCATAGTCTCGTTCAACCCGTTCCGTGAGCGGGCGCTGGAACGTTTCCAGGCACCGCAGAGCCCGGTCGAGATGATCACGCTGTCGTCGACGACGATCAGCTCAAAACTGCTCCAGGTGCGGGTCGGCGGCGACGTCGCCGTGCTCAAGGGAATCATGAAGATTCTGGTGGAAGCCGACGAGGCCGCTCGTGCGGCCGAGCAGCCCGAGATCCTGGACTGGGATTTCATTCGCGGTCACACTGTTGGCGTGGAGGCGCTGACCGACGATCTCAAGCGCACGCAATGGCCCGACATCGAACGTCAGTCCGGTCTGACCCGCGAAGACATGGAATATGCGGCCGGCGCCTATATGGGGGCCGAGCGCGCCATCCTCGTATACGGGATGGGCATCACGCAGCACTGGCGCGGAGCGAACAACGTCCAGCAGATCGCGAATCTCGCACTGTTGCGTGGCAATGTCGGGCGCGAGGGCGCCGGTGTCTGCCCGGTTCGCGGTCATTCCAACGTGCAGGGCGATCGGACCGTGGGAATCACGGAGGTTCCCAAGGCAGATTTCCTCGAGCGCCTGGAGCAACGCTTCGGCTTCAAGCCTCCGGTCGCGCCGGGTCACAACGTGGTGGCCGCGCTGGAGGCCATGATCCGCGGCGAGGTGAGGGCCTTCTTCGCGATGGGCGGTAATTTCGCCGCGGCTATTCCGGACTGGCAGGCGACCCAGGCGGCGCTTGGCAACCTCGATCTGACCGTCCACGTCTCGACCAAGCTCAACCGCAGTCACCTGATCCACGGCCGCGCCGCCCTGATCCTTCCGTGCCTTGGGCGCACCGAGATCGATGTGCAGGAATCGGGGCCGCAGTCGGTCACGGTGGAGGATTCGATGTCGATGGTGCACGCGTCCGGTGGTCGCAACAAGCCGGCGTCGGAGCATCTGCTCAGCGAAGTCGCGATCGTCGCCGGCGTCGCCAAGGCGACGCTGGGCGAGCGCACGGTGGTGGACTGGGACGGCTTCGTTGCCGATTATGACCGCATCCGTGATGCGATCGAGGCTGTGTTTCCGATCTTCCAGGGCTACAATGCCCGCATCCGCGTCCCCGGCGGTTTCCATCTCACCTCGACTGCACGCGAGCGCATTTGGGCGACGCCGTCGGGCAAGGCGAATTTCCTGGTCTTTCCGGGGTGCGGCGAGGACCCGCCGCAGAGCGATCCCGATTTCCTCTGGCTCACCACCGTACGCAGTCACGACCAGTATAACACCACGCTTTACTCGATGTCCGACCGCTATCGTGGCGTGTTCGGCCAGCGCGACGTGATCTTCCTCAACGAGTACGAGCTGAGGAAGCGCGGGCTTGCCGACGGCGACCGCGTTGACCTGGTAACCGCTTCGACAGATGGCGCCGAGCGGATCGTCCGCAATTTCCGCGTCGTAGCCTATTCCTTCCCGACCGGCTGCTGCGCCGCGTACTATCCGGAGACCAATCCGTTGGTCCCGCTCTATGCCCGCGATCCTCTCAGCTTCACGCCGTCATATAAGGGCGTCCCGATCCGCCTCGTGCGTTCGGCCGTGTCCGGGGAATAGCGGCCGGGCTGGAAACGTCGCGATCACGTATCGGCCCGGCGGTCGCAGCGGGGCGAGTCCGCAGGCGAAGCGGATATCGGCAGCGTGAACCAGAAGCGGGCGCCACCATTCGCGCCATGGCCTTCGGCACCGATCCGGCCGCCATGCGCTTCGACGATCGACCGGCAGATTGGCAATCCCATGCCCATTCCGCTCTCCTTGGTCGTGAAAAAGCTCTCAAACAGCCGGTCGACATGTTCGGCGGCGATGCCGGGACCGTTGTCTTCCAGGGAGCAGTACAGCGTGGCCGCGTCCTGTATGACCGTGCTGATGATGATCCTGCGATCGTCATATCCCGCTTGCGTCATCGCCTGCACCGCGTTGATGGCCAGATTGACGATGACCTGCTGGAGTTGGGTACGGTCACCGAGCACCTGCGGCGTGCCCGGATCAGGCCGGTGCAGGATCGTCACGCCGCGGGATTCCATCTCGTGTCGAAGGAACAGAAGCACTTCCCGAATGATCTCGTCGAACGATAGCAATGCCTGCTCGGGCGCTTTCCGCGAAGCCATCCCGTGAACGCGCGCCACGATGTTCGCGGCGCGCTGGGTATCCACAACGATGTTCTCGATTGTCTTGCGGATCTCGACGATATCGGGCGTGGGCCTGTTCAGCCATCGCAGCCCGGCTGCGCCGTTGGTGGCGATCGCGGCCAGGGGCTGGTTGACTTCGTGGGCGATCGACGCGGTGAGTTCACCTAGCATCGAGACTCGCGCGGCATGCGCGAACTCAGCCTGTACTTGCTGGAGTTTCTGCTGGGCGCGAACACGCTGTGAGATGTCGATGGTGCCGACCAGACTGACTTCGAGATCGTTGATGGGGCCGACCCGGGCCGTTGTGAAGAGAACGTCGACGACGCGGCCGTCCCACGTGACCATCCTGGTCTCTTCCTCGAAATTCGTCTCACCGCGGTAACGGGATTCCATGGCGCGCCGGAATGTATCGGGACGATCCCTCCAGGTCTCGGCCATGGAACGTCCGACATAGTCGCCGGCGCCGCCGCCGAACATGTGGATGGCCCGTTCGTTGGCCTCCTGAAACGAGAGCGCGTCCATGCAAGTTCGGAGGAATTCGGGATGGCTGTCGAAATAGGCGCCGAGATCCTTGACGCCTTCGGCGCGCAATCTCCGGAACAGCACGACCAGCCTGCTGGCATCGAGCTGCCGGAATGCGATCGGCATGCGGCTGAACAAATGGCGGTAGCGCTGCTCGCTCCGCTCCAGCTCGACATGGGCCTTCCTCAGGGCCGTGATGTCCATGATCGCGCCGACGAGCGTCAGCGAAGCGGCCAGAAAAGCGGCGAAAGCGATCGCCGTGAAATTGTCTCCGAGCAGTGAGCAGGCGAAGGACAGCAGGGTCAAAACAAGGCTGCCCCAAGCCCACAGGAGAATGCGATCCTGTATTGTCTGGATCGGCAGCACACGGCGCCACCATCGCTGGGGCTGTACGGGGTTAGAGCCATCCAGGCGTTCGAGCGTCATGCAAACGGTTTACCGCCCCGCCGAAGAGCGGTCTTCTGCGTTTTCGTCGACGCTTTGTCAAAACGCACGAATCCGAAATCGAGCCGGCATCATGCCGGCGGTGACCTGCTCAAGCGGATTCACGGCGCAATCCCGTATCTGCTTCGCTCGTGGATGGAGCGGATGTCTCGGTCGCCCGTGGCTTCCGCCCGGTCAGCCGGTTGCCGAGCCGGTCGAGATAGAGATAGACGACGGGCGTCGTGTAGAGCGTCAGGACCTGCGACAGCATCAGGCCACCGACGATCGTGTAGCCGAGCGGCTGGCGCAGCTCCGCGCCGGTGCCGGAGCCGATCATCAGCGGCACGCCGCCCAGCAGCGCGGCCATCGTCGTCATCAGGATCGGGCGGAAGCGCAGCGTGCAGGCCTGGTAGATCGCCTCTTCGGGGCTGAATCCGTGCTGGCGCTCCACCTCGAGGGCGAAATCGACCAGCATGATGCCGTTCTTCTTGACGATGCCGATCAGCAGGATGATGCCGATGATGGCGATGACGCTGAGATCCATGTGGACTGCCAGCAGCAGCAGGAGTGCGCCGATGCCGGCCGAGGGCAGCGTCGACAGGATCGTGATCGGGTGGATCAGGCTTTCATAGAGTACGCCGAGGATGATGTAGATCACGATTAGGGCGGCCCCGATCAGCAACGGCGTGCCCGACAGGGAGGATTGGAACGCCTGCGCGTTGCCCTGGAACGAGGTCGAGAGCGAGGCGGGCTTGCCGGTGCTCCTCTCGATATTCTGGATCGCCGTCACCGCATCGCCCAGTGCGATGCCGGGCTTCAGGTTGAACGAGATCGTCACCGAGGGAAACAGGCTCTGATGATTGATCAGGATCGGCGCGGGCTTGATGACGCTGTGAACCAGCGTGCTCAGGGGGACCTGCTGGCCGGTGGCCGAGTTCAGGTAGATGTCCTTTAGTGCCTCGGGGCCATACTGGAAACGCGGATCGACTTCCATCACGACATGGTACTGGTTCAGCGAGGTAAACATCGTGGAGACGATGCGCTGGCCGAACGCGTCGTCGAGGGCATTGTCGATCGTCGTGGGCAGGATACCGAAGCTCGATGCGACCTCGCGATTGACGGTGACCTCCAGCCTCGGGCCGGCATTGGCCTGGTCGCTCGCGACGTCGGTGATGAGGTCGAGCGCGCGGAGTTTTGCCAGGAAGGTCGCCGACCAGTTGGTGAGCTCGTTCGAATCGGCATCTGTCAGCGTGTACTGATACTGCGTCTTCGACAGCCGTGCGCCGATGGTGATGTCCTGGGCGGCCTGCATGTAAAGCCTTATGCCCTGGATGTGGGCGAGCTGGGGCCCCAGCCGCTCGATCACCCGATCGGCGCTGGCCTTGCGCTCGGGCTTCGGCTTCAGGACGATGAAGATGCGTCCCTGGTTGAGCGTTGCGGTCGGGCCGCCCGGGCCGATATAACTCGCCACCGACTGGACCGCCGGATCCTTTGAGAGGATGTCGACGATCGCCTGCTGGCGCTCCGACATGGCGGGGAAGGATATGTCCTGTGCGGCCTCGGTGATGCCGACGATCTGGCCGGTGTCCTGTTGCGGGAAGAAGCCTTTTGGAATGATCACGTACAGATAGCCGGTCAACGCAACGGTCGAGAGCATCACGAGCAGCGTCGCGAAGCGATGGCGCAGCACGATTCGCAGGCCCCTCGCATAGAGCGAAAGCAGTGCATCGAAACTGTGTTCGAAGACGAGATAGAGCCGGCCGTGCTTCTTCTGCGGGCCGTGCTTCAGGAGCCGCGCGCACATCATCGGCGTCAGTGTGAGCGAGATGACCAGTGACAGCAGCAGCGCGGCGGTGATCGTGATGGCGAATTCCTGGAATAGCTTTCCGACGTAACCGCCCATCAGAAACAGCGGGATGAACACCGCGATCAGCGACAGGGTGATGGAGACGATCGTGAAGCCGATCTCGCCGGAGCCCTTGAGCGCGGCCTCCATCGGCGTCATGCCCTGCTCGAGATGGCGCACGATGTTCTCGATCACGACGACTGCATCGTCGACCACGAAGCCCACCGCGATCGAGAGCGCCATCAGCGAGAGGTTGTCCAGGCTATAGCCGAGCACGTACAGGACCGCGAACGTGCCGACCAGCGACAGGGGAACCGTGATTGCCGGAATGATGGTGGCCCAGAAATTCCGCAGGAAGAGGAATATGACCATCACCACCAGCGCGACCGTCAGCATCAGCGTGAATTGAACGTCGGAGACTGCGGCGCGGATGGTGGCGGTCCGGTCGGCGGCGATCGTCACCTTGATCGCGGGCGGAACGGAGGCCTGCAGTTGCGGCAGCAGCTTCTTGATGCGGTCGACGGTCTCGATGACGTTGGCGCCGGGAACGCGCTGGACCGCCAGAATGACGGCGGGGTCCTTACCGTACCAGCCGGCCAGGAGGTCGTTCTCCGGCCCCTCGATCGCCGTGCCGATGTCGCGTATCCGTACCGGCGAACCGTTGCGATAAGCGATGATGAGGTCTTCATAGGCAGATGGCTTGAGCAACTGATCGTTGGTGTTCAGCGTATAGGTTACTCGCGGGCTGTTGAGCGTGCCCTTGGGCAGATCGACGTTGGCGCCGGCGATTACGTTGCGGACGTCTTCGAGGCCGATGCCGCGGGCGGCAAGCGCCTGCGGATTGACGCGAACACGGATCGCGGGTTTCTGCTGGCCGCCGATTCCGACCAGGCCCACGCCTGGCACCTGCGATATCTTCGGAAGCAGGATATTTTCCGCATAGGCATCGACCGTGGTCAGCGGCAGCGAGTCCGACGTCAGCGCGATCAACATGATCGGCGTCTCCGCCGGATTCACCTTCCGGATCGTCGGCGGGTAGGGGATGTTTGGCGGCAGGAACGGGCTCGCGGCGTTGATCGCGGCCAGCACGTCCACCGCCGCGCTGTCCACCGTGCGCGACAGCTCGAATTGCACCGTGAGCTGGGCCACGCCGAGCGCACTGGACGAGGTGAGCTGGGTGACGCCGGGGATCTGGCTGAGCTGCTGTTCGAGCGGCGTGGCCAGCGACGAGGCGATCGTGCCGGGATCAGCGCCGGGTAGTTGCGCCGAGATCTGGATGGTCGGGTAGTTGACGTTCGGCAGCGCGCCGACCGGCAGCAGGGGATAAGCCGCAACGCCGCACAGCAGCAAGCCCGCCATCAGCAGAGCGGTTGCGATCGGCCGCAGGATGAAGGGCGCGGAGAGGTTCATGGGATTGCGTCCTGCACGGCGCTTTGCAGGTCGGCTTCGCGCGCCGCCTTGCCGTGCAGCTCGCGAACGCGACTGCCTTCCGCGAGCCGGTACTGGCCGTCGATCACGACAACGTCACCTGATTTCAGCCCCTGGTCGATCAGGGCCTGGCCATCGCGGATCTGTACGACGTGAACGGGACGCAAGGCGGCCGTCTGGCCGTCGGTCACGACATAGACATAGGTGCCGTTCGGGCCCTGCTGCACGGCCGAGCCGGCGACAGTGAGCGCATCCTTCTGAATGTCGAGCAGCAGGCGCGCATTCACTAGCTGGCCCGGCCACAGCCGGTGCTCATGGTTCGGGAACACGGCCTTGAGCTGGACGGTGCCGGTCGTTCCTGCGATTTCGTTGTTGACCAGCAGCAGCGTGCCTTCATCGAGCTTCGTCTTGTTGTCCTGGCTGTAGGCGACGACCTTCAGGGAGCCCTTTGCGGCGTGCTCCTGAATTATGGGCAGGTCTGCCTGCGGCAGGGTGAACAGCAGCGAGATCGGCTCGATCTGGGTGACGACGACGAGGCCGTTGGCATCGGTCGGATGAATGACATTGCCGACATCGATCTGGCGAACGCCGGTGATGCCGGGAACGGCCGACGACAGGCGGGTATAGCTGAGCTGGACGTTCGCCTCGTCGATCTGGGCCTGGTCCGCCTTCACGGCGGCCTTGAGCTGCGCCACCTGCGCCGTCTGCGTCTCGATCAGTTGCGGGGTCGCATAGCCCTTGTCCCCGAGCTGATTGTAGCGGGAGAGATTGGCCTCGGCGTTCGTGAGTTGCGCCTGGTCCCTGTCGCGATTGGCCGTGAGCTGCTCGATCTGCGCTTCGTAAGGACGCGGGTCGATCTGGGCCAGGAGATCGCCGGCCTTGACGGTCTGTCCTTCCGTGAAGGCGATCTTGACGATCTGCCCCTGGATCTGGCTGCGCACGACGTCGGTGTTGTAGGCGATCACCGTGCCGATGCCGCGCAGATAGATCGGAACGTCCTTGCCCGTGACCGTGGCGGCGACCACCGGCACGGCAGCGGCCACGGGTGCGGCTGCCACGCCCGGCGTGCGGTCGGTGCCGAAGAACCAGAATCCGGCGCCGACCATGACCGCAACGAGAGTAACAAGCGCAACGGTGAGGTTCCGTTTCACGGTGATGATCCTCCTTGATTTTGGGGATTGCCGGAGCCGTCGATCGATGTTGTGCCGTTCAAGGACGTGGGGCCGGCCACCGGCACGGACGGACTGATTCCGGCGCCGCCGATTTCAGTCGCGCCCAGCGGAATTCCGACGCGGCCGACCGTCGACGTCGAGGGCAGGGATGAGACCGCTGCGGTGCTGCCGGCGCAATTGGTCGATGAGGTGCCCGACAACCCGCCGCCGTCGAACAATGCTCCGGTCGATGCGGCGTTGCCGGACCCGGCGCAGCCCATCGTGCTTTGCACAGGATTGATCGGGGAAATGCCGGGGGTTGCGATTTCGGTCGATCCCAGCGGGATGCCCACCGGCCGCGTGGATTGCGGGTTGAGGGGTGACGTCGCAAGCATGCCCGTAGGCGGCTGCATGCCCGGCACCGTTGTTTGCGCGATGGCCGCAGCCGGGACCAGCCACAGTATGGCGGTCGCAAGCATCACACCGTTGTATGTTGAATGCTGTTGTCGCATGGATGAAAGCTCCGGCTACTGCGATCGAACAATAGGAAGCCGCGCGAGCGCGGGTATTTCCAGAACGCACGTCCTGCTGCTCGGCTGCACGACGACGAGGCACTTCGTGCGCCGCATTCGCTCTCGCGCGACCATTTTGGCGGGCCGCCTCGTCGTCGGCCCTGAAAGTGCTTTCGCTATCTCAGAATGGCCCGCGCGTGCGCGATCTCCCGGCCGCACGCGGCGATGTCGCCGCCGCGATTGGCGGTGCGCGCGCGATCGAGCGAGTCGAGCGCGTCGGTGAAATCGACGCCGTTGCCACCTGCTGCTTCCGCGAGCGAGCGGGGCGTGGGTTGATGGCCGCGCAGCGCGCTGAGGCTCTCCGGCTGCCAGCCGTGGGAGCCCGCGTCCTTTTCTATGGCCAGATCGAGCTGGGCCTGGGTGTGCGCGATGTCATCCGTGCAGGTTCCGGCACGAGCCGGCATCGTTGCGCACAGCAGTGCGAAGAGGGCGGCGCTGTACTTTGCGATGGATGTCATTGTTCGATCCTATGCTTGGATTTCGGGTGACGTCAGGAACGTTGCCGTGAATGACAGAGCGCGTATCGATCGTCTTTCGTGTACGAACGCCGGCCGTTCACGCTTGCGAGAGGTCATGTCATGAATGTCAGCGTGCATCACGTGAGCCTCGGAAATGCATCTCTCGGCCGGGCCGCGTCCGGAGGATGGTCGAACAGCGATCGTCGCAGCTCACGTTTCCGGGCGTGCGAAGTGGCAAGGATAGTTGTTTGCGGAAATACGCAAGCAAGCTTCGAAACTAGTCTCGCGTCAGCCCAACCCGGAGTGATCCCGACATGAAACACCTCAACGCTGGCCTCGCCTTTGCCGCCGCCGTTTCGCTATTCTCGACCGTCGCCCCGGCGCGCGCGGAACCGCTAAAGAACATCGTGCTGGTGCACGGCGCCTGGGTGGATGGGTCCGGCTGGAAGCCGGTCTACGAGATCCTGACCAGGGAAGGCTTCCGCGTCACCATGGTGCAGGAGCCCGAGACCTCGTTCGCCGACGACGTCACTGCGGCCAAGCGCATTCTCGATCTGCAGGATGGCCCGACGCTTCTCGTCGGTCACAGCTACGGTGGTTCGATCATCACCGAGGCCGGCGTTCATCCCAACGTCGTTGGTCTTGTCTACGTCGCCGCACATGCGCCTGACGTCGGAGAGGACGAATCGGCGCTGGG
Organism: Bradyrhizobium sp. LB13.1; assembly: GCF_054056815.1. Classification (NCBI taxonomy): domain Bacteria; kingdom Pseudomonadati; phylum Pseudomonadota; class Alphaproteobacteria; order Hyphomicrobiales; family Nitrobacteraceae; genus Bradyrhizobium; species Bradyrhizobium sp. LB13.1. The sequence continues at coordinate 4,148,913 of NZ_JBSRYQ010000001.1, forward strand.
CAAGAAGACGCCGAGCGTGCTCGGGAAGACCGAAGGCGTCATCAAGGTGACGCCCGACAAGTTCACCTATCTCGATCCCGTGCAATTCCCGAAATTGTTCGCGCCGGATCTGCCGCGCGAGCGGGCCGAGTTCGTCGCGCGCTCGCAGGTCCCGGCCGCGACCCAGGTCTTCAGCACGCCGCTGAAAGCGGCGGCGTGGAAGACCAAGCCGAGCTGGGGCATCGTCGCCGGCAACGACCAGATCATCAGTCCGGATCTGGAGCGTTGGTACTACGAGCGCGCCAAGAGCCAGACCACCGTGATCCCGGGCGCCAGCCACTCGGTGTACGAGTCGCGTCCGAAGGAAGTGGCGGCGGTCATCACCCGCGCCGCGCGCAGTATCCAGCCGTCGGTTACGCGCTGATCACCCTTCGCTGGTCCTGACGCACGGACGACCGGCAGAAGGAAGGACGGCGGGAGTTACAACCCTCCCGCCGTCCCGACTGTCCCAAAATTCACGAACGCAATCGAAGAAGCGCTGATGCTTCTGTGCGGCGCCGGTCTGAGGGAATGACGGTCATGACGAGCTGGCAGAACAATCGAGCCGCGCGCGATGCGCGCATTGCGGCGGGAGCTGGCCTTGCCCGCGGCAAGATCGTCGAAGCGCACGACGTGACGCGCCTGCTGGAGGCCGTGATCCGGTCGGGCGACCGGGTTTGCCTGGAGGGCGACAACCAGAAGCAGGCGGATCTCTTGAGCCGCGCGCTGCTGGCGGTCGATCTCTCCAAGGTCAACAATCTGCATATGGTGCAGTCGGGTGTCGTTCTCCCCGAACATCTGGACCTCTTCGACCGCGGCGTTGCGAAGCGGCTGGACTATGCCTATTCCGGGCCGCAATCGGCACGCATTGCGCGCATGCTGTTCGGCGGCAAGATCGAGCTGGGCGCGGTTCACACCTATCTCGAGCTGTTCGCCCGCTACTTCATTGACCTCACGCCGCACGTCGCGCTGATTGCAGCCGTCAGCGCGGACCGCGACGGAAATCTCTACACCGGCCCGAACACCGAGGACACGCCCACCGTCGTGGAGGCGACGGCGTTCAAGGACGGTGTTGTGATCGCCCAGGTCAACGAGATCGTCGAGACCGTGCCGCGGGTCGATATCCCAGCCGACCGGGTCCACTTCATCGTCAGGGCCGACAAGCCGTTCTTCGTCGAGCCGCTGTTCACGCGCGATCCGGCTGCGATCACGGAAGGCCAGATACTGACGGCGATGCTCGCGATCAAGGGAGTCTATGCTCCTTATGGTGTGCAGCGGCTCAATCACGGCATCGGCTTCAGCACGGCCGCGATCGAGCTGTTGCTGCCGACATTCGGCGAGAGGCTGGGGCTGAAGGGCAGGATCGCGACCCACTTCGCGCTGAATCCGCATCCCGCGCTCATTCCCGCAATCGAGTCCGGCTGGGTGCGGCAGATCCACTCGTTCGGGTCGGAGGTCGGCATGGACGATTACATCCGCGCCCGCTCCGACATCTACTTCACCGGTTCCGACGGTTCGTTGCGCTCCAACCGCGCCTTCTGTCAGACCGCCGGGCTCTATGCCTGCGACATGTTCATCGGCTCCACGCTGCAGATCGATCTGCAAGGTAATTCGTCGACCGTCACCACCTCGCGCATTGCAGGCTTCGGCGGCGCCCCGAACATGGGGGCGGATGCCCGTGGGCGGCGTCATCCGAGTGAGCCCTGGCTGAAGGCCGGAGCGGAGGCCATCCGGACGGCGCGGCACTGATGCGCCGTGGCCGCAAGCTGGTCGTGCAGATCGGCGAGACGTTCGGCGACAAGAACGTGCCGCTGTTCGTCGAGGAGCTCGATGCGATCGAGCTCGCCGAGAAGCTGAAGCTCGATCTCGCGCCGGTCATGATCTACGGCGACGACGTCACGCACATCGTCACCGAAGAGGGCGTCGCGAACCTGTTGCTGTGCCGCACCGCGCAGGAGCGCGAGCAGGCCATTCGCGCGGCGTTGCCGGCTATACCGATGTCGGCCGTCGGCGGGACCGCGGCATGGTCTCGCGCTTGCGCGAGCGCGGCGTGATCCGCCGGCCGGAGGATCTCGGCATCAATCCGCTCGATGCGGATCGCAGCCTGCTGGCGGCGCGCTCGATCAAGGATCTCGTGCGCTGGTCAGGCGGCTTGTACGCACCTCCGTCGAAATTCAGGAACTGGTGAGGACCCGCCATGGAAGCTCTCAGCTTTCGACATCCGGTCCGCTCCCGCGCGGACGGCGCCAGGCGAAGCGCGATTGTCGGCGTGGTCGCCTCGGGCAACCTCGAGGTGCTGGTGGAGCGTGTGCTGCCGGACGCGGAATGTGCTATCGAGATCAAGACCGCGGCGGTCGGATTCGGTGAGGTCTGGAGTGCCGTGATCGACGATTTCGTCGAGCGCTATTCACCCGGCGGGCTGAAGTTCTCGATCAATGACGGCGGCGCGCGTCCCGATACGGTCTCGCTCCGTCTGGCCCAGGCGGTGCGATTGATCACGGAGAACGGCCAATGACCGCGCCGCTCAAGGACATCACCCCGGCCGAACGGGCTCGCAGCACCAGCTTCTACGAGGCGTCGGCCCGCACGCGGCTGGAGCTGCTGCTCGATGCCAACAGCTTCGTCGAGTTCATCGGGTCGGAGCAGCGCGAGGTCAGCCCGCATCTAAAGATCTTCGATCTACCCGAGCAGTTCGACGACGGCATCGTCGTCGGTCACGGCCGCCTCGGTGGCTCGCCCGTGTTCGTCGCCGCGCAAGAGGGCCGTTTCATGGGCGGCGCCTTCGGGGAGGTGCACGGCGCCAAGCTGACTGGGCTGCTCCGCGCCGCGCGCCAGATCGGCTCGATTCCTGTGCTGATCCTGTTCGATACCGGCGGCGTCCGGCTGCAGGAAGCCAATGCCGGCGAGCTTGCCATCGCCGAGATCATGCGCGCCGTGATGGAGGCGCGTAGCGCCGGCGTGAAGGTCATCGGTCTGATCGGCGGCAGGTCCGGATGCTATGGCGGCGGCGGCCTGATCGCAGGCTGTTGCTCCGCGCTCGCCGTCTCCGAGCCGGGGCGCATCGCGGTGTCGGGCCCGGAAGTCATCGAGACCAATCGCGGCGTTGAGGAATTCGACTCCCGCGATCGCGCTTTGGTCTGGCGTACCATGGGCGGCAAGCATCGCCGTCTGCTCGGCGCCGCCGATGCATTCGCCGACGACAATGTGCAGGATTTTCGCGAGGCCGCGCTGGAACTGCTCGGCCTGGTCGGACCTTTCGGTCTCGACAGGTTGAAGGCCGAACAGGATCGGCTTGCCGGCCGGCTGCGCAGCTTCGGTGCCTGCGCGGATGCCGTCGACATCTGGACGGTGGAAGGCATCGCGGATGCTCAAGCCGTTCCCGAGCTGCCGGCCGATGAGTTCATTGCCCTTGCCAACCGGATCGGGAGGACCAGCCGTGACGCTCGATGATATTATCGCCTCGCTCTTTCCCGACGGCCACGAGGTGAGGCGCGACAAGGGCGTCATCCTCGGCTCGGCGACGCTGCGATCCGGTGGCCGGATGCTCGTGCTTGGCGTTGCAGACCGGACTGCGCTGGGCGTCGACGAGGCGATCAGATTGTCAGGCCATGTCCTGGAGTCGATCGGCCGGAATTCCGGTCCGATCCTGGTGCTGGTCGACAGCGACAGCCAGCGCATGAGCAAGCGCGACGAGCTGCTCGGGCTGAATGAATTTCTCGCGCATCTGGCGAAGGTGCTGATCCATGCGGACATGAACGGTCGCCCGACCATCGGCCTCCTGTACGGTCATTCGGCCGCGGGTGCCCTGCTTGCGACAGGCCTTGCAACGCGCGTGCTGGTCGGATTGCCCGGGGCCGATCCCGCGGTGATGGACCTGCCGTCGATGGCGAAGGTCACCAAGCTGTCGATGGAGGCGCTGCAGGAGAAGGCGAAGTCGACGCCGGTGTTCGCGCCGGGCCTGTCCAATCTTGCGCAGATGGGCGCCGTTCACATGACATGGAGCAATGCCGGCTCGCTCGCCGACCAGCTGGAGGCGTTGCTCGCCGACATGCCGGCCGCGCAGGACCGGCGGGATGCGCTCGGCAAGGAGCGTGGCGGCCGGCTCAAGGCCGCCGAGATTGCGGAGCGTGTTCGTGACCTGGCCCTGCAAGCACGGTGAGCATCCACCGGGTCGTCATGACCTCGTCTTCGTCAGCCCCGCGGGATGGCGCGCGATGCTGGACGCGCGCGACGATCTCGCAGCCGATTCCCTTCTCGCGCGCTGGCCCAAAATGCGATGGCCGACGATCAGGCGTCGCGCTTTGCCATGCGAGGCAGGCGGCCTCGCGCTGGGCCTGCCCTTGCCGCCCTCGGCCGGCAGGAAACGGATCTGCCTTATGGTTGATATCGACCACGTCGCCTCGGTCGCGAGGCCGCCATTGTTGCGGCAGGCGCGGGCTTACGCGCCGCGCAACTGGTGGCCGACGCTCGACCGGCTCGACGGGCTGGCGCTTCGCCATGCGGTGGACGCGCGCGTCTTCGGCAGCCTGGCCTGGCAGTCGTTGACCGGGCTCGACTACGTCACCGGCCGTTCCGACCTCGATGTCCTGTTCGAGTTTCAAGGTGAAACCGACATAGATCGTTTCATTGCCGAAGTCGCCGCGATCGAGACCGGCGCGCCGGTGCGGCTTGATGGCGAGCTGATGGGCGCCGACGGCGCCGCGGTCAACTGGCGCGAATTCCACGGCGGCGCGGGCGAGCTTCTGGTCAAGAGCATCGAGCGCGTGGTCTTGCTCGGCAGGCAGCAATTCATTTCGAGAGCTAGGGGATCATGATCACCACGGCTGCAAGAGGCGTGGAACGGCCGGTTCTGCGCCGGGCGCAGATCGGGCCCGATGTCTCCGCGGTCGGCGCTGTCGCCGCCGATTGCCTCGTCCAGGAGCTCGAAACCTGGCCGAAGCCGGGGCTCGTGAGCCATGTCGACAATGGCAGTCACGACGACATGGATGCGGCCACGTTTCGTCGCAGCGCCGCGGCCATCGGACCCTATCTGCGACGCCTGGCCGATGCGGGTGCGCATGGCTGCGGCATGGGGCGGCTTCGCATCATCGGCCTTGAAGCGGAGCGCGCCATGCTGGCGGCGACTGCGGGGGTCAACACGCACCGTGGCGCAATCTTCGGGCTCGGCCTGCTGTGCGCGGCGGCTGGTGCGAGAGCCGGCGGGTTGGTCGATCCCGGGCTACCGCTTGGCGATGTCGTGGCGCGCCTGTGGGGCGACGGCATACTCGATGGTCCAGTGCTGCTGCACAGTCACGGCAGCGTGGCCCGCCGCCGCTTTCGCGCGGGCGGTGCGCGCATCGAGGCCGCGACGGGATTTCCCAGCGTGTACCGGATCGGCTTGCCGTCCCTGCGCAGAGCAACGTCTGTCGTGCCGCAGGATGTGGAAGCCGCTCGGGTTGAAGCGTGCTTCGCCCTGATCGCATCCGTCGAAGACACCAATCTTCTACATCGCGGCGGGCTCGACGGCCTCCGCTTCGCGCATGACGAGGCGCGGAGCTTCATCGCTTCAGGCGGCGTCCGCGCGCCCGGCTGGCGTGCGCGGGCGCAATCGATCCACGAAAGCTTCGTCGCCCGCCGTCTCAGCCCGGGTGGATCGGCCGACCTGCTCGCTATGACGCTATTCGTCGACGCCCACGAAAGGCCGGTTCCATGACGTCTAACGCGATCCTGATGGCGCTGGTGCCGGTCTTCTTCGTTCTATTGCTGGGATATGCCGCCGGAAAATTTCATATCGTCGACAATCTTCACGTCGACGCCCTCAACGCACTCGTGATGGATTTTGCGTTGCCGGCCTCGCTGTTCGCCGCGACCGCCTCGGCGTCGCGCCGCGAGATGATCGAGCAGATCCCGCTCTTCCTGGTGCTCGGCGTGACGATGCTGCTGCTCTATATCGCCTGGTATTTTGCCGCACGTGGATTCTCCAAGGTCTCCCGGTCGGAAGCATCGTTACAGGCGTTGACGATCGGCTTTCCGAATCTCGCCGGCGTGGGCCTTCCGATCATGACGTCGGTCGTGGGGCCGGCCGGCACTGTCCCGGTTGCCGTTGCATTGGCGGCGGGCTCGATTCTCATCAGTCCGCTAACGCTGATCATCGCGGAAATGGGCGCCGCCAAGGCTCGCGGTGAGCAAATGGCGACGCTGCAGGTCCTGACGGCAATCCGGCGTGCGATCACCAAGCCGGTGGTGCTCGCGCCCGGGCTTGGCATCCTGTTCTCGTTGTCGGATGTGAGTCTCGACGCGCTTGCGCATGCGAGCCTCGCGCTGATCGGAAGTTCGGCCGCCGGCGTCGCCCTGTTCCTCACAGGAGCCATTCTGTCGGCGCAGTCGTTTCGGCTGGATTGGAAGATCACCGCTGCAACGGTGGCCTCGGACATCGGGCGCCCGCTGTTGGCGGTTGCGGTCATTTGCGTCATTCCGATCACGCAGGATGCTGCCAAAACGGCTATTCTGCTCGCCGCCATCCCCTCGGGCTTTTTTGGAATCTTATTCGCAGTCAACTACCGGCTGGATTCCGCAAGGGCAGGGTCCATGGTCATCGCCAGCACCGGATTCAGCGCCGTGACCCTGGCGATCGCGATCGCGCTGCTCTTTCCTCATTAGGCCGGGACCATGACGCTTGCGATCCTTTGCGCGGGGCAAGGCAGGCAGCATCGGGACATGTTCGCTCTCACGGGCGATGCGCCGGAAGCCGCGCAGCTGTTTGGGCACGCGGCCGCATTGCTCGGCGGCAGGGATCCGCGCGATTTGGTGCGCGGCGAAGCCGATGAGGCCATGCATCGCAACCGTGCCGGCCAGATTCTCTGCACCTTGCAGTCGCTCGCTGCGGCGCGCGCGCTCGCGGAGGTCATCCCACATGGCGTCATCATTGCCGGCTATAGCGTCGGCGAGGTCGCCGCCTGGGGTGTGGGCGGCTTGTTCGATGCTATCACCACGCTCGATCTCGTGGCGCGCCGCGCAGAGGCCATGGATGCGGCTACGCGCGCGGGCGACGGGCTGATCTTCGTCCGCGGCCTTTCGCCAGACGCGATCGGTCGCCTTTGCGAGTGCCACGGCGCAGCGATCGCCATCGTCAATCCGGGCGACGCCTTTGTCATCGGCGGCGGCCGTGAGGCGCTGAGCGGGATTGCCATCGACGCGCGGGCCATGCACGCCGCAAGGATCGTCACGTTACCGGTCGAGGTTGCCTCCCACACCAAACGGCTCGCCGCGGCGTCCGCCGTCTTTCGTGAAACCTTGCGCCTGGCACCGGTGGTCTTCCCGCCGAGGATCGGTGCGCGCATTCTGAGCGGAATAGATGCCAGTCCGGTCGTCTCGGCCGAGAGCGGTCTCGACAAGCTTGCCGCACAGATCTCGCACACCGTGCAGTGGGCAGATTGCCTGCAAGCCTGTGTCGAAGCGGGTGCGACGGGATTTCTCGATCTGGGGCCGGGACATGCGCTGAGCAGCATGGCCGCGGAAATCGCGGCCGGACTTCCGGCTCGCTCTCTGGATGATTTCAGGAGTCTTCAGGGCGTCCGCGCCTGGGTTGCGCCTCACCTGAGCGCCTAAACGCGACAAGAGAGACGATGCCGTCGATCGCGTCGTCGAAAAAGAGGGGCCGTCCTTGGGGGGAGGACGGCCCCAAAATGCTCGTATGCCCAGGGAGGAGAAAGGCTCGAGCCGTGACTTGGGGGTCTCAGTCACCTAACACGCGCAGCATCGCCAATCCCGCGGCCGAAGTATTTCACGAACCCCGGCTGTTTCTCATTTCGCATGATTCACGTGAAGTCCGCGGGCAGCACGCAAGACACGGCCTTGCAGGTCGAAGCCAGATCGCTGCCGGCGAATCTGGAGGGAGCCGACGCGTTCCGGCTGGCGCATCGCCAGCGCGCGGGAGTTTCGCCCGTGATCCGCCTGAAGACGGTCGAGAAATGCGCCTGCGTGCAAAAGCCGACGGTCAGCGCCACCTCGACCAGGGCCGTTTCGGAATTCGATAGCAGCGATTTCGCACGCTCGATGCGCTGATGCAGCAGGTATTCCCGCGGTCGGTATCCAGTGGCGGCGCGAAACTGCGCCGCGAAGTGCATCCGGGACAGTCCCGCGACCTTGGCAAGCTCGGACAGGGTGATGCAGTGGTCGAAGTGCGTCCCGACATACTCTTCGATGCGCCGCAGCCGCCATTTCGGCAACGCATTGACTTTCGCGTGCGGGAGTTCGCGCCGGGCAATGTGCATTGCTAGCGTCTGACCGATGCAGCGCGCGAATTCCCAGTCGGCCCAATGGCCGCGTTCGGTCAGCGCTTTCGCAAGCTGCTCGGCGAACGAGTCGCGGAGCAGGATGAGGTCGTTGAGATCTTCGGCCGAAGCAGGTCCTACTCCAGGTCGAGGCGGAAAATAGCGGTTGGCAGAGACATGGAAGTGCAGGAAATCGCACGGCGCGTAGAACTGCGCACTGAGCTGCTGCGACGGTGCGCCGATATACAGCGTGCCTGCCGGCATGACGCCGTCGAAGATGGTGTGACGGCCTCTGGTCAGTTTGACGCGTGTGGTCTTTAAGGCGATGGCCAGGAAGTATCGGTCGCAAGGTGTCCGGGCTTCTTCGTGCCTTCTGACCGTTTGCGCAGAGGTCCAACGCGAGATCGTAATGTCCTCGGACGCGGTGCCGGCACGTTGGTTAGGCTGGCGCCACCTGCGTTCGAGGGAAATTGCGCGAGACTCTTGCGGGGAATCCGGTTCGCGTTGGCTGGGTTGATACGTCACCCGGGCGCCGGCCGCTTGCATATCAGTGAGCATCGTTCGTCCCCGTATCCTGGATTCTGCTGCCGTCGCGACGGCTGCTGAATGCAAATGATCCATGTTCGAACGATAGGTGCGACCTTGTCGAAAGGCTCGTTAAGGAAGCTTAAGCGGTATTAGATTTTGCAAATGCGAGAGGTGCGACCGCGTGTCGCGAAAAGTTCAATTGAACCAAAGAGATCAAGTACATGTCTAGTGATGTCTGATGTTAGGCGCGGCACCACCGGACGAGAGGTGCATGCGGTACCGTCTCCCCGGCCGGGCTTCTTCGTGCGATTCAGGGCAGGCGTGGCGAGGCGCCGAGGCCGGGTGCGATCGTGTCCGCCGGGGGAGCCACGAGTTCGCGCGAATACGGAACCGCTTCCACCTCGGGGCGCTGCTGGGATGTGGCTTGAAGGCAGTTCGCGCGAGGCGGATGTCCCGCGCCGAACAGATCGGCGACGGGATCGACGAAATTCGCGCGCAACCGTTCAAACGGGGTTTGGGGTTCGCTCGAGGACTGCCGGATCGTCACCGTCGCCGTCATGCCGGAGACTAGCGGCACCTCCGGCGGCACCGCGTCGATGGCGACGCGAACCGGAACGCGCTGCGCAAGCCGCACCCACGTGTAGATGGGGTCGACGTTGGGCAAGCCCTGCGTGCCCGTGGCGGCGTTCGACACGCTGATACCGCGCGTCACGGTCTTCACATGCCCCAGAATCGGCTTCGAGTAGCCGACCAGTTGCGCTTCGGCGCGATCGCCGACGCAGACTCGGGCCATCTTGGTCTCCTCAAAATAGCCGTCGATCCAGAAACTGTTGGAGTCGATGATTGAAATGTTGCTGACGCCAGTGGCGGCATAGTCTCCTGCGCGCAGCAGGAGATTGGTGACGTAGCCATCGACGGGACTGGTCACGCTGGTCCGTTTCAGATTTAGTTCCGCCTGTGCAAGCTGGTGCGCTGCCGCCTCGTAGGCGGCCTTTGCCTGCGCTGCGTTGCCTGCAAAGATCTGCTGTTCTTCGGGTGTCGTCGCAAGATTGGACAGATGCTGGCGCCGGTTGAACTGGGCTTGCTTGACCTCCAGGTCCGCCGCCCGTTGGTCGAGGACGGCCTTGCCGACGCGGACGGCAACGTCGAAGTCGAACGGGTCGACGATGTAGAGGACGTCGCCCTTGTGGACGAACTGGTTGTCGGCCACCCGCAGCTCCACGATCTTGCCTGAAACTTGCGGCGCGACATTGGCGACCTGGACGCGCACGCTGCCATTCCGCGTCCAGGGCGCGGTGACGTAATGCTGCCACGTCGCGACCGATATCAGGACGGCGACCAACGCGATTGCGAGGGTCGCAAGATGCCTGCCGAGGCCGGCCTTGAACCGTCCGAGGGGATTGCGTCGTGGCATCGCGGGGGGCGGCGCCTGCCAGGGCGCTTTGTCGTCGGCGCTCCGATTGCTGGTGTCGCGCGCCTCGGGTTCTTCGAGGCCGGATCGATCAACGGTGTCGGAGGCACCCCGCTGTGCTCCGCCCAGCGTTTCGTCATAGAACAGTGGAGAGGTATCTTGGGGAAGGGCGCTAGCCATGACTCTTCTCCTAGAAAAACAATGCCAACAGACCGAACATCGCCACATAGAGGCTGAGCTCGGCCAGTGACGGGTTACTGAAACATTCCGCAAATCCGACGAGGCGCAGCACCGGCCGAAGCATCAGGAACGCGACCAGCGCGATAGCCGCATAGGAGATGATGGGAGCAATGAGCACGCCATCGAAGACGAGCTCCCGATACGTGTTCATCATGACCGCTTCTCTTGGCTGGTGCCGGTGAGAGTCTGCGGCGCTCCGAACGTAATGCTCGCAGGGACGAGCACGGCAAGAGCCGCATCGGCAGACAGGCCGCTTTGAGCTGCCGCTTGGCGCAGCGCCTCGGCAGCCCCGAGGATCGCTGCACCGCTCCGCAGCGCAACCGCTGTTTCAGCGGCACGCGCGGCACCGGCAAGCGGTCCTGCCTTTAGCCGCTCTATTTCCGCGCGGCATCGCCGCAGAATCGCCGCCCTGTCGAAGCAGTGCATCGCTTCGGCGACGGTCCGATCGGCAATCGGGGAAGCGCCCTTGGCCGTTACGATCTGCTCGATCCGTGCCGCGTCGCGAAACGTGGCTTCCCCGGGTGCGAGATGCCGGGTTCGCCCGCTGTCCAGGTGATCTAGCTCGCGCTTTGCCTCTTCCAGCAACAGCCCGATCCGCTGCTCGCCCGACAGGGGAGGGAGCAAAAGCTGCGCCGCCAAGACCAGGGCTGAAGACAGACAGACAAAGAGGCACGTCACCAGAAACACCTCTGGATCGTAGCTCTGAGGGTTGGTCGGCGTGAGGGTGGCGAGCGTGAACACCAGTGTGAGGCGTCCCAGTGGTGACAATATGCGGCTTGGCAGCGATATCAGCAGCGCAAGGCCAATGACGACGGGCGCAAGACCGATCGCCAGCAGTTGGAACTCGGATACGCCGTTGAAGACGAGGTATTTCAGGACCCCGGCCAGCACGCACGCGATCGGCGTTGCCATCGCCGCCGTCATGGTGAAACTGCGTGGCTCGGGGGACGTCGAGCCGAGGCCCGTAATGACCGCGACCAGCGAAAGGCAGAGCTCGGTAGCGGGCCAGCCCGCCAGCATGAAGAAGCCCGCGACCAGCGCGAAATAGATCGCCGCCCGCGCGCCGCTTTCGGCCGCGATGCGGCGCGAGCGATACAGGGGCGCACGCCACGCGTGGGAGGGGTACCTTCCGTCATGCAGTGCATTGAGGCTGCTGCGCAAGTCTGCGTTCTTGCGGTCGATGTCGCTGCGAAGGTAAGTCCGGCAGATCGTCATCAGGGCCGATCTGCCGTGACGCGGATCGTCCCTGGCCGGGACGGAAGCGACGGATAGCGCTGCGAGCATGCGGGCGAGAGACAACGCGCTGACGAGATCAACGAGCACCGAGCGGGCGGCCGCGGTTCTCGCCGAGCCGTTGCTTGACTCCGTCGCGAGGCTGGCGATCTCCGGACGCAGCGCCGCGATATCGTGTAAAAGACCTGCCGCGATCGGTGCGTATGAAGCTTCACCGCGATCGGCGCCTTGCGCGAAGTCCATGACGCGGCGGCGCAGCGCCTCCATGCGGCCTGCCAGAACCGGATGGTAGTCCGGCGCGGCCAGCACCTCGTTGACCAGCGCCACCGCAAGAACGCCGATGCCGATGGCGGCGCCGCGCGCGATGCCGGTCGGGAATACCCTGAGCGGGCTGTCGATCTGCTGAATGGCAATCAGCGCGACCGTGGTGCAGCAGAGAGACGCTGCATAAGCGCGATTGCCGTCGAGCATCCCGACGACGTAGACGCAAAGGCCAACCCAAATGCCGAGCACTGCGAGCAGGAGACCGTCGGTTTGGGAAAACATGCTGGCGATCGCGATCGATGCCGCCACGCCGATGCCGGTTGCAAGCAGCCGGTAGCCGGCCTTTTCCATGCCTTGACCGCGCGTGGGCAGTGCCAGGATCACTACGGTGAGGGCTGACGACGAGGGCGATTCAAGCTCGAGCCAGAAGCTCACATAGAGCGCGAGAAGCATCGCGAGCCACACCCGCAGCGCAAAGGCCCAGGAGCTTGCCGGAAACCCGGCGAAGACCAACGGGCGCGCCTCGGCGGCGGCATCGGCATTGATTTGCATCGCGCGAGATCCTCCCGGCAGAGCGGTCGGCGCTGCCAATGTCGTGATACGCCTCCGAGTATGAGATGTGCCGGGTTCGCCGGTATTTCCGGTTCACCAATCTGGTTGCCGGAATGCACGTTGGGTCGCGAGAAAAGGGCTGTCGTCCGCTCAGCCGCGGGCCGGACTATTGCGGCCGTGGCCCGCCAGCGCCTCTTCGAGGCAGCGGATGATTTCGTCGCCGCTGGAGGGCTTGCCGAGAAAGCAATGCGCGCCTGCCGCCATCACGCGCTGACGCACGGATTCGCTCGGAAACGCCGTCATGAAGATGATCGGGAAATTGCGGCCTGCGGCAACCAGCCGGGCCTGCAGCTCATCGCCGGTGATGACAGGCATCTGGACGTCGGCGATCATGCATGCCGGATCGTCTCCTGGCGCCTTCCGCAGGAAGTCCATGCCGTTTTCGTAGGCCTGCGCATCATAGCCGACCGAACGCACGAGGCTCGCCAGCGACGCGCGAACGCCTTCGTCGTCGTCCACGATCGCAATCACCGGGGTCTTGGCCATGGGCGCACAATCCTGACCGCGGTGTTCCGCAAGGAGAGCATCTCCCTTTGCGCGGCCGATGAGGCTTTATGCACCCGGGGCAGTCCCGCCGGAATTATACTCAGGTTTGGTCCGTAGTCCTGCGGGTCTGGGAAACTCCGAGCGCCTCGGCCTTGCGAACGAGGTCGGCGAACGACCGGACCCCCATTTTGCGCATAACGTTCCCCCGGTGGATCTTGACCGTGATCTCGCTGAGGCCGATCAGGGCGGCGACCTGCTTATTCATCAGGCCGGCGGTGACATGGCCCATCACCTCGCGCTCGCGCGCCGTCAGGGTCTCGTACTGGGCGCGGATGTCCTCCTTGGTCGCGGCTTCGGTCCGGTGCTGTGCATCGCGCTCGAGCGCCGCCGTCACTGCGTCGAGCATGTCCTGGTCGCGAAATGGCTTGGAGAGAAAATCGACGGCGCCGGCCTTCATGGCACGGACGGACATCGGAATGTCCCCATGGCCCGTCATGAAGATGATCGGATAGCTGATGCCCTGCCGGACGAGCTGGCTCTGCAGATCGAGCCCGCTCACACCGGGAAGGCGGACGTCCAGCACGATGCAGCCAGGGCCGTCGGGCAGCGAGCCGCCGAGCAGTTCGGCCGGCGAGCCGAACAGGCGCGTATCGAGGCCGACGGATCGGAACAGGCTGTCGAGCGAGGCGCGGATCCCCGCATCATCATCAACGATGATGACGACGGAGTTGAGGGATCCGCCCGGCGGTTGCGCGTGATCTGGTCGTGTCATGGTCGAGTGTTTTCTTGGCTGTATGGCAGTGTCAGGCGGAATGTCGCTCCCGCGCCGGGCGTACTCTCGGCGGACAACTGGCCGCCGTGAGCTTCCGCCGTCGTTCGGCAGATCGCAAGTCCCATGCCCATTCCGCCGCGCTTCGTCGTGAAGAACGGATCAAACAGGCGCGGCAGATCGTCGGGAAGGATGCCGGGGCCGCTGTCTTGCACCATGATGGCGAGGCTTTCGCCGTCGACATCGCTGGTGCGCAGCCTGACAGCGCGGGATTTGCGCTGGTCCGACATGGCCTGGCCGGCATTGACCAGCAGGTTGACGAGCACCTGCTGAAGCTGGATCCGGTCGCCGCGGATTGGCTTGAGGCCAGGTTCCGTCTCGACTGTGAGGACGACGTCATCATTCGCGAGTTCCCGTGCGACCAGAAGGGCCGCTTCCTGGATGATCTCGGCGATATCGAGACTGTCCGGCTCGGCAGGAGCCTTCTTCAGGAAAGTCCGGATGCGCGCCACGATCTCGCTGGCACGGCGGCCTTCCGCGACGATTTGGACGATCGTGGCTCCAACCTCGTCCAGATCAGGCACCTCGCGCCGCAGCCAGCGCAGGCCGGCCTCGCCACTGGTGACGATTGCCGCCAGCGGCTGGTTGACCTCGTGGGCAATGGAGGCGGTGAGCTCGCCGAGGGTGGCGACGCGCGCGGCATGGGCGAGTTCGGCCTGCGCCGCGAGCAACGCATCCTGCGCCTGCTTGCGCTCGGTGATGTCGATGACGAAGGCGAGTACGTTGCGATCACCGTCGGGCTCGGGGGGAAAGGTGATCGTGAACAGCACGGGAACCTTGCGTCCGTCGAGCCTGACGAGATCGGTCTCGCCTTCGTAGAACGGCTCGCCTTCCGCGAACGCGACCAATGCGTCGAGGAAATTCCGGTCGTTCTCGCCGAGAAGCCGGTCCACGTTCTCAATGAACATCGCGGCGCCCTGCGCCCCTGCCATCGCCTGCAGGGCCGGATTGACGTCGGTGATTCCAGCGAGCCCGCGGGCATGCCGGACGAAATCGGGGTGTCGCGCCAGATGGTCGCGCAGGCCGGCTCCTGCGGTCTTCAGCGATTGCAGCGCGGTTCGGAGTTCGCTCCAGTCCTCTTCGACCACGCCGATCCGGCTTGCGTCGAACATCCGGCGGTATCGCTGCTCGCTCTGCACCAGCGCGCTGTGTGCGGCCATGCGGTCGGTGACGTCGGTGTGCGTTTCAAGGACCCCGACGGGCTTGCCGAGACGGTCGTGCTGCAAGGCCCATCGGGCATCGACGGTGAGGGCGGCGCCGTCTTTCGTTCGCTGCTGCACGCGGCCTTCCCATCGACCGGTGTCGAGCAGGCCCGCTTCGATGACCTCGCGCCAGTCGGGATATCTGGTTTGCAGGAGCTCGTCGGCGAGCTGCCCGAGCGCCTCGTCGTCCGACCAGCCGTAGATCTGCTCGGCCGTCTTGTTCCAGTAGGTGATTACGCCGCCGCAATCCCTGACGAAGATCATGTCGTGCGAGAGGTTGAGCAGGCGCGCCTGCGCCGCGAGGCGCTTCGTTGCCGCGTGATTCTGCAGCGCCAGCAGGGTCGTGATCCCGATTGCCGCGAGGCTCACCAGCACGCGAAGCGCGGGCGAGGCGATGGTCCGCAGATCGTGCGACAGCAGATAGGCGGTTATCGTCAGGGCTATGCAGCCAGCTGCGGCGACGATGGTGTCGTCGCGCCGGTTGGTCTTCGCTGCGAGCAGGATCGCCACGACGTAGAGAACCGCCACCGCGCCCTCGAGCGGCGTCAGCACGTCAACCAGGAAAACCGCAAAGGCGAGGACGGCGGACCAGAACCGCAAGCCGGCGCGGCTTATGGATGAGCCCGTGGTCCGATCATGAGTCGTCATCGTCGCTGGAAGTCGTTCTTCTCATATCAGCAGCGTTGATGCCGCGATTTGATCGCGTTCACAACATCGAGCCGCACGATTTTCGTGCTCTCGTGGAAGACCTGTCGCGCCGCTCAATCCGACGAAAGCGCCGGCAGGTGGCATTCCCCGGAAAAACCGGGGCGCTCGCGTGGTCCCACCGGTGGATGGTGCGCAAATAGCGCGTCAACTTACCGCAGGCGCGTCACGCCGCAAGTCCTGCCGCATCCGCGATGCCGATGAGGCGTCGCGCCAGTGCGCTCACCCGACGAGCGTGTTGCGATCATACCTAAGTATGATGCGGTCAACCTGAGAACCTATCGACGCACCCGCGCGTAGAATGGATCGCACGCACCGCCGAATTACGCTGTTCCCATGACATTCGGGCAAGGCAGTCAGGCCTGGCCGGGTCGAAAACGGGAACAAGGAGATTCGACGATGTCGTTGCAGATGTCACGCTCACAGACAATCAAGGATCATGACGTTCGCGCGATCGATATCTCGACGATCGATCGCGATCGCCTCGGGCTGTCGAAACTCCCTGGCCGGTTCGACGAAGGCGGGTCAATGCTCTCTTTCGTCCATCTGGATATGGCCCTGGCGGTCGAGCATGCGGCAGACGTCGAACGTTCTGCCGTTCGCGGGCCTGGCTTCAGGCTCTCCGCAAAACTGCTCGCGGGACCGCCTGCCGAGAGCGAGCGGGCGTTTGCAGCGGGAGAATTCACCGATCCGGTTATGCGGCGCCTGTCCGATGCGCTCGCAGCGACCGAAGCCACGCACGACGCCCATTCCGCCATCATGGCCGACGCCCTGCGGCTTGCGATCCTCACCCGGACGTTCAGCCGGCAGGCCTCCGGCGCACGGGCCGAGCTCGACCCGGCCGACGCCATTCACGAGGAGGACGCCGGCCGGCCCGTACGGTCGCTGCAGAATTGGCGTCTCAAGCGTGTCCTGCAATATGTCGACGAGAATCTGACTGGCAAAATAGCACTTCAGGACATGGCCGCCGTCGCCGGCCTGAGCAGGATGCATTTCGCCGCGCAGTTCCGTGCGGCCGTCGGCGTTCGGCCTCATGAATATCTGCTGAGGCGTCGCATCGAGCGTGCCCAGGAGCTGCTCAAGCAGGCCGAAATTGCACTCGTGGATATCGCCTTGACCGTGGGCTTCCAGACCCAGGCGCATTTCACCACGGTGTTCAAGCGCTTTGTCGGCGATACGCCGTATCAATGGAGGAGCGCCTATCTCGCGCAATTCATGCCGCTGCCGCGCGCAGGAGCAGGCCCGTCATGAACAACATTGGCATTCAAGCCCTTCTGCTGCCGCTCGTGAGCACTCATTTGATGCCGACGCACCATGACCTCATGGGGATGATCGAGTTTGTCCGAGCTCTCGGCAGTTCGTACCGCCTGGCTGCGTCAGAGCCAGAGAGCAGCCTTTTCTATGGACGTCTCGCCCTCAACTTCTGTCGGGGCGCTGTGATGTGGCTAGCACGGTAGGCGGCTGAGCCTTTATGGCTACCTTGCCGCGATTCAGGCGCAAGCATCCCCGCACAAACGCGGCAGAAGCTGCCGGGTTGCGGGTCTTGGCGGACCGCTCAACGAAGCCTGTCCATATGTGTCGTCGGTTCAAGCGCACGTCGTCATGCGCCGAGCAAACCAACGCACAGGCGCGCTGATGATCTGGCGCGGCATCCGAACGACGAGCGGGATGCGCGGCAAAATTCCCAAACATAACAAACATAAGAAGAGAAAAACGGAAATTGCCGAGAGAGCGCACGTTCTGAGCCGAGGGCAGGAACCCTATTTCCTCACGCTCGATCCAATAGACGGTTGGCCGGGGGGAGTACGGCTCCCCTTGGCGTTTCGAGCAATGATCTCGCTAGCGTCGGAAGGCCTCGCGGCGCTGTCTAGCGCGCCGCGATCTCGTTGCGCCATGCCCAAGCTCGGGCACACGATGGGGTCGTCGCTGCGGGTGCAGCCATAGACCCAGAACTCGCCGCCAACCGACCAGATTTCGATGCGGGCCTTACCGATAGATCAGCCTCACGCCAGCGCTCTCTCAGCCGACGACCGCTTGGCGGCGACCTTCGCGATGGTAGCGCGGGAACAGTTGGTGACGCGCTGTATGGTGTTCCACGACTTGCCCTCGGCGAGCATGTCGGCGATGTCGCTGTTGCGCTCGGTGTTCTCGGGGCGGCCTTTGAACTTGCCTTCGGCCATCGCCCTGCTGATGCCCTGCGCCTGTCGGCGGCGGGCGATCTTCAAAATCTTTTCTTCCGATTGCGGCCAGCATGTCGAGCAGCATGCCGTTGATCTCATGGCGCGCGACGGCCCAGTTTACGCGCCGTACTTCGAAAGGCTGGAGCGCGAGATCGCCGCGAGGCCGACGACGTGATGGCCCGCGCCAAGCGCTTCCTGGATGAAGTTAAGCCGCCGCTCTCTTTGACGCATCAGTCGACGTGCTGAAGGCGATGGCAGTCAGATATTTCAGCTTCAACGCGAGCCCGCCGTCGCCATATTTGGGCTTGTCGATGCGATGGCCCATCATCTCGCCAATCAGCTCCTCCGGCGCCTCGACTGCCTTCAAGCGATCCTTGAAGCTGTGACGGAACGAATAGATCTTGTGCTTATCGGTTGGCAGCAGCTTCCTCTTGGCGAAGTGCTTCATCAGCGTTGCCGAGAGCGACGATCCCTTGTCGAAGTAGCGCGGGAAGCCCTGCGGATGCCGCTTCATCGACTCCAGCGCATAGCCGACCAGCGGAATGTCGCGCTCACTGTGCTCGGTCTTGAGGACGCGGCCCTCGGCCTCGATGCGGATGTAAGGAACCTCGGCATCAACCACGATGCGAGAGGCGGTGAGATTGACGACCTCGCTCGGCCGCGCCGGTCTCCATCACGACATAGACGACGTCCCGCGCCTCATCGTTCAATTCATCGAGCTTGCCGGGCGCGAGGATAACGTGGCGGATGAAGTCCACGGAGAAAGTGGCGCGTTGACCATCGCGACGGCCTCGATGCGGGTGCCGGCGAAGACGTCGTCGAGCCCCAGCTTGAGCCGCTTGTTGACCGCGCGGATCATGCCGCCGATGTGCGTGATGTCCTTGTTCGCGGTGCCGGCGCCGATGCCCTCGGTGATGACGCGCTCCTCCCACCAGTCGGCGAACGCCAGGGCGTCGTCGCGGATGAACTGGTGCAGGGCCTTGTCGCCGGTCCTCTCGATCAGGATTTCCACCGCGCGCTTCTTGGCAGCCTTCCACTTCCGAGCCTAATCCGGCGACATCCTCGACAAGGAGAGCTTCTGGCTGATCTCGTACTCGTCGAAGAACTGGAACAGCATGATCGCCGGCTTCTCGACCGCGCCCATGGCGGCCCTGCTCAGAGCTGGGTTGTCTCGATCGTCCCGCCGAGGATCAGCGTCTCGATGCGCCGGAGAACCTCCTCGACAGGTGCTGACGCGCCAACGGAGGGCGTCTGGTAGTCAAGCCCCAGCGAGCGCGCGAGCTTCACCGCGTCCAGATAGGACTGCTTCGCCTCGGCCGTCTTCTTGTCGGCCAGACCGCGCCAGTAGGATTCCAGCGTCTCGTTCATCCGGGCCGCGATCCGGCTCGCCTTGGTGCCGGTGCGGTCGGTCGCGACCTTGATCTTGGTCGAGAGCTTGACGTTGCCGCGCGTGTCCAGGTGCTCGTACTCGACCGGCACCCGCCGCAGGAAATGCCAGACGCCATGACGGACGGTCAGATACTGCGGCTCGCTCTTAATTGGCGCCCCTGCGCTGGACGTTTTGTGAGACGTTTCGTCGCATGAGCGTCAAGCAAATCGAGTATGCGGCTGATTTAACAGGATATTTTGGGAGTGGTGTTGGCGCTCCCTAGCGGAATCGAACCGCTCTCTCCACCGTGAAAGGGTGGCGTCCTAACCGATAGACGAAGGGAGCAAACCCAGGGCCCCGTCGCTTTTCGCGGCACGGCCACTGACCGCCCGAGTCGTGCCCGGCGGCTGCAGCGGGCGAACCTATAATGGCCTTTGGCGCCCTGGGCAAGCCGTTCGGGAACGCTCTTTTGGGCCGGTGGACAGCCGCCCCCGGGATCATTCGGGGGGCGAATTCAACGGTTTCTTAGGTTCCCTGGGCTAGCGCTGGAAGGGGAGAATTTGAGCCTATGCCACAGCCCAAGAAGCGCGCGGCCCGCAAGTCGCTGTCGCAGCACGCCTGGATCACGCTCGACGGCGGGTTCGCGGCACGGCAATGCCTGGTCCAGGATATCTCCGATACCGGCGCGAAGATCACGATGGACGAGGATGCGAGCCAGCTCCCGGGCACAATCCGGATGGCCTTCGCACGCGATGCGCGGACCGGGCGGAGCTGCCAGGTGGTCTGGCGCCGCGGCAAATCGGCCGGCATCAAGTTCATCTGACCGCGGGCGAAGCGACCCCAGCGGCTCACCATGGCGCGTGGCGCCGGTCCGGGCTAGAACGGCCCGCATGCGTGCGCTGCTCCTCATCCTCGTCTCGTTGCTAGGTACATCCGCGTCCGCGGCAGAGGCCTTGCGTCTTCCGCCCGCGGAGCGCCCACAGGCCGGCAAGGCCTTGCCGCTGAAGGGCGCGGGCGGGACGGCGAAGGCGGGCTCCTGCGCCTCCTATGGCCGTGGATTCTATATGGTCGAGAGCACCGGGACCTGCGTCAAGATCGGCGGCTCGATCAGCGTCGAAACCACGGTCAGGCGCTGAGGCCGCATGCCGCCGGATATCATGCGGCCCGAGATCATCGTCCCGTTCGTGATGTATTGCGCGCTGCTGTGGTGGGTCGGCCGCGGCCTGAGCTGGACGGCAAAGCTGGCCACCGCGGTCGTGTCGCTCGTGGTGATCGTCGGCGTGCTGCTGGTCGAGCGCGGCTGGCCTTGAGGCCCCCAAAACAAAAAACGCGAAAACAACCCCATGCACAGTAGCCGTCAAGTCCCGGCGGCGCGCGGCAAAATGGCGATTCATCGTGCTCTCAACGGACTTTAAGCCGCGTCAGCGGCTCACGACATCGGCGGGGCCACATATTGCGCAAAACCGGGCCGCTTGCCGAGTTCGGCGAGCCAGCGCGTCAGATGCGGCTGCGCGGGCCGGGTGATGCCCTCGACGCCGAGCCAGCGCCGCGCATAGGCGCCGATCGCGATGTCGGCGAGCGTGAACGCATCGCCGTCCATGAACGGGCGCGATGAGAGCAGGCGGTCGGCGATGGCCCAGACCTCGGCGGCGGCATCGGCATCCTGCTGCACCCTGATCATATCGCGCTCGGCGGGCGGCGTGCGCACAATGCCCCAGAACACCGGACGGTCGACCGGCTGCACCATCGACAGCGTCCAGTCGAGCCAGCGGTCGACACTGGCGCGCAGCTTCGGCGCTTCGGGATAGATCGGCGTGCCGCGCCCATGCGCGAGGCAGAGATAGCGCATGATCGAATTGGACTCCCACAGCGCGAAGTCACCCTCGACCAGAGTCGGGATCCGCGCGTTGGGGTTCATCGCGAGATAGTCGGCCTCGCGGGTCTTGCCAAAAGCCATGCCGGCGTCGATGCGCTCATAGGGCAGGCTGAGCTCGGTGAGGCACCACAGCACCTTCTGCACGTTGACTGAATTGGCGCGGCCCCAGATCGTCAGTTTTTGGTCCGGCACATCATCCTCCCGCAGCGTTTGTTTCGGCGCGGGTGATAGCGGAATTCACTGCGGCGAGCGATGCGCGATTGCGCCGATCCTCTTATGCAAAAAGGTCCTCGTGCAAAAGGTCCTCATGCAAAAAGCTCCGCGCAAGGCGGAGCTTTCATTGCAAGCAAGCCTGTCGCAAGTGAGCCCTACGTCAGTGGCCGAAGAACAGCCACAGCAGAATGATCACCGGGATCGGCACGCCAACCATCCAAAGCAATAATCCTCGTCCCATTGCGTCCTCCTCCAAATTGCATTGTCGAAGAGAGAACGCAGGGGGCGGGTGCTGGTTCCAAAGAGGCAGGCTTACCAGTGGCCGGTGTTGGGCATCGAGGACCACGGCTCCTGCGGCGCCTTCGGCTCGCCCTTCTGCAAGATCTCGATCGAGTGCAAATCCGGCGAGCGGACGAAGGCCATGTTGCCGTCGCGCGGGGGACGGTTGATGGTGACGCCGGCCTTTTGCAGCTTCTCGCAGGTGGCGTAGATGTCGTCGACCTCATAGGCGAGGTGGCCGAAGAAGCGGTCCTCGCCATATTTCTCCTCGTCCCAATTCCAGGTGAGCTCGACCAGCGGCGCGCCGCGCGATTGCGGCTGCTTCTTCAGCGCCTCGAGATCGTCCGACGAGCACAAGAACACCAGCGTGAAGCGCCCCTTGTCGTTCTCGATCCGCCGCACCTCCTTCAAGCCCAGCGCATCCTGGTAAAACTTCAGCGCGACATCGAGATTGCGCACGCGCAGCATGGTGTGAAGGTATCGCATGGTTGTTGCTCCCTGGGGTGGATGGAGGGGTTTTTGGTTTGGGCCGGGACGGCGGGTAGCAAATAGCAGGAAAGTCGGAGGAGGGGCAGGGGCCGCGTGCACATGCACGTGAGGAGGAAATGGCGGGTGGACCAAAGCCGCAGGGCCGGCAAGGTGGCGATCGCAAATGAATTTAATGCACTGGACTGCACCCCCTCAAGTGCGACACGGCAGAGACGGTGAGCGCATCATGTTGACTTATCCGTCAGGCGTTGCCCCGAGGCTCGCGGAGCGAGCAGGGTACCTAACTTATCAGACAACCGGGACCACCTCATGCGTCGCTGCTCCACGGGTGGAATCGCCACGATGGTGAAAAGTTGAAGATGTGAGTTAGTGGAAATCATGCGCCGTGTTTTGGAGCCTTCCAACAGGGCTGATTAAGGCGTTGGCAGATGAACTCCTGCGGAGATGACGCGACTAACCGCTATGGCCAGTATCTTAGGCGAGCTTCTGTTCGCACTTATCCGCTCGATTGTTGCTGGATGGGCGTATGCACTCTGGGTCAAACTGGCGACATGGCTCGACCCGAAAATCCAACCGCGTTGGGTCAAGGTTGCCGTAGGAGTCCTCCTCGGCTTGGCAGCCTTTTTTATGAGTCCGACAGTGATGGGGCTGTTGGGTCTTTGAAAACAATGAAATCCATTCTCATCGTCGCATTGGCGGCCGGAGCGCTCGTCTCGACGGTGCTGCTCGTCATCGAGCAGCTAACCGACCACTCCATCGCTGTGATGGCATGGGAGATGCCCGGCATCTCCGCAGCTTACCTTTTCTGGGGAGCGGTAGACAGTTCCGTTTTTTTGGGCGTAGCCATCGCTTGGGCCGTGAATGCAATCGTTTACGGGGCGCCCGCCTTCGTCGTCCTTGTCGTCGTCAAGCTGGCAATTCGCCGTCTACCGAAGTGGCCTCGCAATTCCGGTGACAGTGCTGGATGTTGACCTATCCGTGAGGCGTGGCCCCGAAGCTCGCAGAGCGAGCAGGGTCGCGTGAGAACTGACCGTTCCGGTGCGCCCATTGTTCCGGTGCGCCCATTATTGTGAGGAGTGCAGAGTGCATTGCAACGATGCGTTTGGTGAGGGTGCACTTGCCGGGAACAGTTAGTTGTCAGCGCGTACCGATGCGTTGATGTCGCGGGCAGAAACGGAAAATGCGTCCCGTCGAACATCCCTATTGCGTCCGGTTGTCACCCGGCAGTGCGTTGGACAACGCGGCTTCGCTCGACAGGTTTCGCAAGCTTCGAACGTGAGCTATCGGGTCTGAAGAAAGACTGTGGATAGCCCGCTCGTGGCCCATCCTTCGAGACGCCCGCCTGCGGCGGGCCCTCAGGATGAGGTCGGTCTTGCGGCGAGACATCAGTCCCCGTCAGACCCTCGCTACGAAACGGCCGCGCCGCTTTGTGGAAAGCGACGCGGCCGAAAGGCAAGCCGTGCAGGAGCCTGGCTTACTTCATGTTGCTGCGGGTCTTGGTGCCGCCCTGGTCGCTGCCGGGGCCGGAGCCACCCTGGCCGGAGGCGTCGGGCCTCACCATTCCGCCCTTGTTCATGCGGTCATGGCTCATGCCGGTCGTGCCTCTGGTCATCGTGCCCTTGTTCGAGTTGGACATGCCGGGCTTCTGCATGTTGTCGGTCTGCGCAGCGGGGCCGGTCTGGGTCTGGGCAAAGGCGGAGCCGCACATGACGCC
This sequence comes from Bradyrhizobium sp. LB13.1, assembly GCF_054056815.1. Classification (NCBI taxonomy): domain Bacteria; kingdom Pseudomonadati; phylum Pseudomonadota; class Alphaproteobacteria; order Hyphomicrobiales; family Nitrobacteraceae; genus Bradyrhizobium; species Bradyrhizobium sp. LB13.1. The sequence goes on from NZ_JBSRYQ010000001.1 coordinate 4,172,813, forward strand.
GAGGGCGGCGGTCGCAATGATAAGCTTCTTCATCTCAAACTCTTGGTTGGTTGTGTGCGCCAACGGGAGCGCAGAAGCCCGGTTCCTAAACCGGGCGTTCCGGAGCAAAGAAATTCTCGTCTGCAGCTAGGGTCTGTTGGGATTCATCTGGAGTTTATCGCGGCCGCGGCCAGATAGATCATTGAAGTGAAGCTCTGGTCGGTCTTGTCGGCGCGCATTGCGATGCGTTTGAATTCCTTGAGCTTGCCGAAGAAGTTCTCGATGAGATGCCGCCATTTGTACATCTCCTTGTCGATGGCGAGAGGCTGTGCACGGCGCGGATGCTGGGAGATGACGACTTTGGCGCCACGCGCTTCGAGTTCGGCGATGATGGCGTTGCTATCGAAGGCCTTATCAGCGATCAGCGCGTTGAAGGCCAATCCCTCGATGAGCGGCGGCACGCCCACCGTATCGAAACGCTGTCCCGGCAGGAGCACGAAGCGCACGAGATTGCCGAGCGCATCGGTGAGCGCCAGAATTTTGGTGGTCATGCCGCCTTTCGAGCGGCCGATCGCCTGGCTTTGCGTCCCCCTTTTGCGCCCTGACCGTGGCGGTGGACCTTGACGATGGTGGCGTCGACCATGGCGTATTCCATGTCGGGATCGTCGGAGATGGCCTCGAACAGCCGCTTCCAGACATCCGCCTTCACCCAGTCGCGAAAGCGCGTGGATGTGGATTCCAGTGGCCGAACATCGCCGGCAGATCCCGCCAGGGACTGCCGGTTCGGGCGATCCACAGAACGGCCTCGACAAACAGTCGGTTGTCCTTGCCGCTGCGGCCCGGATCTCCCGGCTTGCCAAGACAATGCGGCTCCATCTTCGCCCATTGGGCGTCAGTCAAAACGAATCGGTCCATCCCAAGCTTGAATCACAACCAAGCCCCGATGAGAATCCTGAATCCCAACAGACCCTAGGCTGCGATCCGTTGCGTGATAGGCGCCGTCAGTTGCTTGAGCACTTCCGCGTGCTCCAGGTCGGGAACCGCGATGGCCGTGTGGCTGTACATCACATGGGTTCGTGATTTTGCAATCTGGTCCAGGATCTCGCCGCCCTTGATGACGTGGAGGCCCATGCCCTGTTCGGACGGGAAGATCGCCAGCACCACGTCATAGGCCGTGATGACGGCGCGAAGCGCTTCGGCCTTGTCTTCGGCAATGTCGACAAACACACGAACGTCAGCCGCGAGTTCACGCAGCTCGTTAAAATCCAGCACTGTGGGGTACTCCAACGCAACGATACTGCGAGGAGCTTGGCGGGGTTAGGTTACTGAAGTCTCAACGGGGCATGCCCAGACACAGGTTTCACGACGAGATGACTCCGCGAGGCAGGTCACCTGATACGCAGGTCACTTGATGCTCAGTTCACTTGGCGTACCCTTGGGAGCGGAGCCACGCGATCTTGCGATCTCCGTTGATCCAGTCGTCGGCATCTGCCTTGCTGGTGAAGCCCTTGATTTCGCGCTGTTCGCTGCCCGGGTAATCCGCCAGGATTTTCCAGTCGTTGTCTGCAATGCGGACGGTTTTGAAGGTCACTTTTGTTTTTGCCATGCCCCATTATGCAGGAGATGGCCTGAAAAGAGAACCTGCCTTGTGATGGTCGTCCGCGTGGCTCGGGCGCAGAGCTCGGGTCGGGCCTGATGGGCGTGGTCGGGTCGGTCCCGAAAAGGCGAAAGCCCCGCCTGGGGGAAAGCGGGGCTCTCTGATGGAGTGAAGTTTGGGGACTTCAAAGAGTTAGACGCCTCAGCCGGCGAATGGTTCAATCCAGTAGCGGCGCTGGCTGCGGCATCTTTTCGGGGGCGTCCGGGCCCCCCGCAGAACCCCTGCTTGCGTTTTAGGCCTCGATGGGTTCTAAGCCCCGTCACTTCATGAAAGTTGGCATGAATCAGAAGCGCGTTGCGCGGTCGGACCGCCTCCTGAGCAAAGCCTGCTCGCGCGCACAGAAGGAAATTCAGACATGGCGAAGATGACGAAGACCCAATTGATTGATGCAATTGCCGAGGGCACGCAGCTGTCGAAGAACGACGTGAAGTCGGTCATCGAGTACATGGCGACGGTTGGCTACAAAGAGCTCAACGAATCCGGCGAGTTCGTCATTCCCGGCTTCGCGAAGATGTCGGTGGTGAACAAGCCTGCGACCGAAGCCCGCATGGGCGTCAATCCCTTCACCAAGGAGCCGATGCAGTTCGCGGCGAAGCCGGCAAGCAAGTCGGTGAAGGCCTCGCCGCTGAAGGTGGCCAAGGACTCCGTTTAAAGAGCACTCCGTCTAAAAAGCACTCCGTCTAAAAAGAGCGCCGTCCAAGGCGCTGGCATTTTTCGTTGCGGCGGCTTGCTTCGCGAAGCGCCGCAACGAGCGCCGTGTGATGGCGCGGGCTGGAAGGAACTCTCGGGCTGTGTCAGGCTTTGCTTCCGACAGGGAGGAAACCCTATGGCCAGCTTAAGCGAGGAAGAGATTCGAAACCGCGCCTATCACCTCTGGAAAGAGGCCGGCGAGCCCGCGGGGACGATGGACACCTTCTGGTACGAGGCCGAGAAGGAGCTGCTCGCCGAGCGGCGCAAGCAAGGCGAAGTGCCGCCGGGGATGACCGACAATTTGCCGGTCTGACGGAGCCGTCAAAGAAAAACCCCGGACCTTCGGACCGGGGCTCTTCGAGCTGGACGGCCGCGTCGCGACACGCCGCCAGCACCACTGAATTCGCCGGGACAACGTGCAGCGGGACAAACGTTCCGGCCGCTACTCCGGCTTTGTCGACACGTCGATGATCGCCGGCGTATCGACCTGGCGCTCGCGCCAGACGACGAAATCGCATTTGGGATTGAGCCACTGATATTCGGAGCCGCGCACCTTCAGGTGCGCAAGCGCTGCATGGTGTGCACTGGTCTCGTCCGGCGCCTCGACCATGATCTCCACGGTCTCCTCGATCTGACGCACCACCTCGACGGCGTAGTATTTTCTGATCACGGTCCCCTCGCTCCGGAGAGTGTAACGGGGAGAGCCGAACTGCGTTCCCGCAAGAAAAACCCCGCGCTCGCGCACGGGGTTCTCGTGGCTGACGGCGTTTGGGATTTCAGCGCCTGGCCGCCAGCCGTCTCTCAAGCCTAAGGTTGAAACTCCAAAAAGCAACCGCGCCAGCGCGATGGATGGTTCAAGGCAATGTGCCCGGCGAATTTCGCGGGGAGGGGGACTGGACTTTTTGTTCTTATTTTGTTCTAGTGAATCATCTCTTTTGGAGGTGTGCCATGACCGTCGAGAAACAACGCGAAGTGATCAGGCTCTGGAATCAACTCAGGAAGCTCGAGGGCCCGGCCGCGGAAGAGCTCCGCATCCAGATCCTCGACTGCTTTTCGGAGAAGGCGTTTTCGGAGAAGGATTCGGCGAAGCGAGCGGCGTGACGAGCGTCGCGCTATTTCGCTGATCACGGGCGACTGCGCCCGGCTTCACTGATCGTTAGGAATCGTTTTGCGCTGATTTTCTCGACTCTGATTCGTTCTTTGCGAACGAAATGGAGTCGGATGCAGAACAAGCCGTGGCTTCTGTATCGATGCGGGACACGCGTCTCCAAGCCAAGCCGGAGTGATGCTTCGCACGGTCCGGTCCTTGCGTCCTCGTTACAAGATGAGGCGAGGGAGACGCGACCCGGATGCGTGCTGGTTTCTCGAGATGTTCGCCGAGATCGCAAAAGTGTTTTGGTACGATCGGCATCCGCGCTTGCGCAAAGGCAGGTCGTCGGTGCCGCAGGCGTCGCCGCGATCGACATCAGACGACACGATGTGATCGAGCGCTCGGTTGCGATGGTGCGCTCGTTCGCGTGCAAACGAATTGTTAAGGGTTGCTTCGCGTGGTTTCGTCTATTCCGATTCGTTCTTTGAGAACGAAAGGCAGGCGAAGCTGGAACAAAGCCGGTCGGCAAACGCGCGAATCGTCTCATCATCGTCTCGACGCTCTCCCTGTCCGGCGCTATCGTTGCTCCCGCGGCGGACGCAACATGAAGAACGGGCTTTATTCCATCCACATCCACATGCTCGACGGCGTAAAGGGCCGCGACAGCGGCGTGCTGATCTTGCGGGACGGCCTGCTGCTCGGTGGCGGCCCTTACTTCTGGTCGCGCGGCTCCTACACGATCGGCCGCGGCACGTCGAAGAACGGCCCTTCGAAGGACGGCACTTGGAAGGGCGAGCTTGCCACCAACCAGCATACGCCGTTCGCCGATGGCCTCACCCGGCCGCTGTTCGGCGGCGAGGAGGCGACGAGCGGCTTCTCCGGGACGTTCAGCGACGACGCGGCCGAGGTGTTCGGCACCGTGCTGGTCGCAGGCCATCGCAGCCTCGGGTTTCGCGCCAGCTTGAAGCGGCTCGCCGAGTTCTAAAGACGCTTCGCAAACTCCTAACGGAAGCTTGCCGCAAAGCCGATAACCCTATTCGGTTAGGTTAAAAACCCAATCGCGTTGCGCTTGCCTCTACTTGGGATAGGTCTGTCCGGCGAAGACAGGCAACGACTTTGCCAAAGAACCAATTTTGCCAAGAACGAATTCATGACACCATTTTCAGAACCGTCCTTTTATCAAGGCGACCGCCACACCTACCGGCGCGTCGCCATCGTCGGCACGCTGTTCTGTCTCGCTTTCGTGGTGATCAGCTTCTCGCTGCGCCCGCAGCTCGAAGACACGCGCGTCGCGGTCAAGGCTGACAGGCTGATGCGCACGGCAGGCCAGGCGCCGCACGCCAACTAGCGCTCGTCGACGGAACTATCCGGATACGCGACACGGCGGTTTGCGAGCGTCACGAAGCCGGCATAGCCGGACAGGTTGACTAAAATTTCAAGCCAAACGGGCATGTCGTGTCTCCTGTCGTGAAGGCAAGCTCAACGTGCGTATGCGCCCCCCGTTCCGGGCCTGCGAGAGTTCCGTTCGAGTGTGGCGTCAGAGCGGCGAGGAGGGGTCGATCCGCCGTCCTAGGGTCGCGACGGATGAGCTCGACGGTGTCTCTTTCAGAAACTCGGCAATGGCCCGCGCCAGCTCGCCGTCGCTCATTGGCGTCGGCGGCGGACGCAGCGTGCCGACACCGAAATTGCGGACGATCTCGTCGTAATGCTCGTTGCCGGATCTGGGAAGGAGCCTGCGAATTCGGGCCAGCAGCGCGGATATTGGCATTCTTTCCTCCTCGATCATCCGCCCCTTGGCAGCAATGATCGTCCGCTGCCATTTGCCTCCCGTGAAACTGAAAACCCCGCCAGCATCGCGAAGATACTGACGGGGGTCTTCGTGCTGTTGCCTCAACCGGATAGCGGAGGCTTCCGCACTTGCAGGTGCAATCGCGCCCGATCGATTTCGTTCCCCTCGTTTCGTAATTTTGACGGCGCTGAGTTCCGCAGCCTGCGCGCAACCATCGCGCGGCGGCGGCGTTGCCTCTGCGAATATCACGGAGGAGGTCATGAAGAAGACATTGGCAATTTTGGCTACCGTTGCGGCCGTCGGCGTGACCGCGATTGCTGCGCCTGCGCCCGCCGAGGCGCGTGGTCGCGGCATCGGCCCGGGCCTCGCGTTTGGCTTGGCTGCCGGCGCCATCACCGCGGGCGCTGTCGCAGCGTCCCGTCCTTACGGCTACGGCTACGGCTACGGCTACGGCCCGGGGTATGGCTACTATGGTCGCCCGGCCTATGGTTACGGCCCTGGCCCGTACGCCTATTATGGCGGTGGACCGTACTATCGCCGCCACCATTATTACCGTCACTGGTAACGGCTGGACCAAATGAAAAGCCCGGGGCAATGCTCCGGGCTTTTTTCATGGATGGGTGATCTGGTGTCTTACGGCCAGAGCGAGGGCCGCTCCACCTTGCGGGCATTGTCGAGCGTCGACACGAAATACTCTTCACGCTCGCGCTTGAATTTTTCCTGCGTGGCACGGAAGGCGGCGACACGGGCGGCGATCTCTTCGCGTTCGCGGATTTTGCGTTGTTCGTCCTCGGTCATGTCAAATCCCCTCTACACGTGGAGTATGTGTACACTCCTGAACTCAAGCACTGCCGCCGCAATCGCGTTGAGTCGCGTCAACATATGCATTGGCGCTTCTGATTGGGGCGTCAATGGGGAGGAGGCATTGCAGGATTGTGATATGCGAAGGGCGGAAAGAATTGCCGACCACGCTTGCGGGGCAGTGGATAAGAGCGTCAACAGTCTTGTCGCTTGCGCACATTGCAGCTAGCGCAAAAACAAATCAGCAAAATTAATCAGTAAAACAAACCGGCAAAACAAAAAGGCAAAACAAACGGGAGGCGGCGTTGATTGCATCGGATCTTCGCAGCGGCGTCGAATGTCTCGGCGACATGATCGCCGAGGCCAAACGGATCGTGCCGTTCACCGGCGCCGGCATCTCGACCGAATGCGGCATCCCCGACTTCCGCTCGCCGGGCGGAATTTGGACGCGCAACCGTCCGATCCCGTTCGATGAGTTCGTCGCCAGCCCGGAGGCGCGTGACGAATCCTGGCGCCGGCGCTTTGCGATGGAGGAGGTCTTCGCGGCCGCCAAGCCTGGCCGCGGCCATCGCGCGCTCGCCGCGCTCTACCGCGCAGGCAAGGTTCCCGCGATCATCACCCAGAATATCGACAATCTGCACCAGGCCTCGGGCTTCGCTGCAGAGCACGTGATCGAACTTCACGGCAACACCACTTATGCGCGCTGCATCGGGTGCGGGCAGGCCTATCCGCTCGACTGGGTGAAGCGCCGCTTCGACGAGGCGGGCGCCGCGCCCAACTGCACCGCGTGCGACGAGCCGGTGAAGACTGCCACGATCTCCTTCGGCCAGATGATGCCCGAGGACGAAATGCAGCGTGCAACCGCTTTGTCGCAAGCCTGCGACCTCTTCATCGCGACCGGTTCCTCGCTGGTGGTATGGCCGGCCGCGGGCTTTCCGATGATGGCGAAGAGATCAGGTGCACGTCTGGTGATCATCAACCGGGAGCCGACCGAGCAGGACGATATCGCCGACCTCGTGATCCGCCACGACATCGGCGAAACGCTCGGGCCCTTTGTCGCTAATTGAGGCGGTAGTTTGATTCGCGGCCGTGCAAGCTGTTCATAGGTTCCGGCGAATCTCTTTTTTGTCTATGCGTCGCAACCGGGAGTGTTATCTTTTGAGTCGAAAGATTCGCGTCGCGTCGAGTTGAGAAGATTCTCTGTTGGGAAGATTCTCTAGATTCTCTAAAGACGCGTGATTCGGCGCCGCTATTCAGGCGGGTCGCATGGCATGTGTGGGGTCCGGGGTTATGGGGTCGTCGGACGGATTTGAGTCCAAGAAGGTCGGAGTTCCCTCCGTGGGCGAACACGGCGGTGGTGGTCGCGACAGCGCGCTTAGTCCCTTCACCGAACTTGGTGAGGGCAGCGCCAATCTCGTCGCGGTTCACGGCGTTATCAAATGGTTCGATGCCTCAAAGGGCTACGGCTTCATCGTTCCCGACAATGGCTGGCCCGACGTGCTTCTGCACGTTACTGTGCTTAGGCGTGACGGCTTCCAGACCGCTTACGAGGGCGCCCGCATCGTCGTCGAGTGCATCCAGCGCGCCAAGGGCTACCAGGCCTTCCGCGTGGTTTCGATGGACGAATCGACCGCGATCCATCCGGCGCAGATGCTGCCGCCGCGCACCCATGTCTCGGTCACCGCGACCAGCGGGCTGGAGCGAGCCCAGGTCAAATGGTTCAACCGGCTGCGCGGTTTCGGCTTCCTGACCTGCGGCGAGGGCACGCCCGACATCTTCGTGCACATGGAGACACTGCGCCGCTTCGGCATGACCGAACTGCGGCCCGGCCAGTATGTCCTGGTCCGCTTCGGGCCCGGCTCCAAGGGCATGATGGCGGCCGAGATCCATCCCGAGACGGGGTCGCCGGTCTCGTCCCACTAATTCCAATTCCCGCGATCGTGAGCAGAGGCGCGTTGGCTGACCGGCGCGCCTCTGGCTTTTCCGGCGACCGCCGCGTAAGGACTGGCCCAGTCCCACGCCTCGAGTGCCGTCCATGAATTTCGATCGAAAGGCCGTCTTCGCCGTTGCGAAGGGCTGGCTTGCCGCCATCCTCGTCGTCGCCGGCTGTGCCGTCGCGAGCGCACCCGTCCGCGCCGCCAGCTTCCAGCCGCTCGAGATCGTCACCAAAAACGGTGTGCAGGTGTTCTCGGTCGAAATCGCGACGACGGAGGAGGAGAAGCAGACTGGCCTGATGTACCGCAAGGAATTGGCCGACGGCAAAGGCATGCTGTTCGACTTCAATCCCGAGCAGGAAGTCTCGATGTGGATGAAGAACACCTATGTGTCGCTCGACATGATCTTCATTCGCGCCGACGGCCGCATCCTGCGCATCGCCGAAAATACCGAGCCGATGTCGACCAGGATCATCTCATCCAGGGGGCCCGCGCGCGCCGTTCTGGAGGTGGTGGCGGGGACGGCGCAAAAATACGGCATCCGCGCCGGCGATCGCGTCGGCCACCCGCTGTTCGGTAGCAAGTAGGCGGGAAGGGGTTATTGCCCCCGTCCCTGGCGGTCTTTTTAGGAAGCTTGCGGGGGCGCCTTGGAAAGGCTTGCTGGCGCTTTGGGAAGCGTGTATCGACGGGGCTCGCCGGACATTCGGGGTATAGCGCAGCCTGGTAGCGCGGCAGTTTTGGGTACTGCAGGTCGTTGGTTCGAATCCAGCTGCCCCGACCAGCGATTTCAAGTACTTACGGCAGAAATGCAAAGCCCGATCTTCCCAGTAATTTGGATTGGGAAGACCATGGGAAGTCTGAACGCTTAGCGGGCTTGCGGGCTCGGCTGCCGCGGCACCGTACCGGCCGGCATCTCGATCAGGGCGACGCGCTCAAGGGACAGAGTGCTCTCCTCCGCCAGATCCAGGCAGATGCGCTCCATGCGCGCGAGCTCGTCGATGTCGCGCTGATGTTGTCACCCGGCCGATCAGACTCCGGCACCGCAACCGTCGTCAAGCCCCGCAGCCCTAGTTCTTATTTTGCAGCTGTTGCGCCCGCTCACGATACATCGTCATTTCAAGCTCGAACGTTTTTCGCTCGGCATCTGATCGCTGCCTGCGGCTCAATTTGCGAAGTGCAATGGCCTTGGCTATCGCGCGTTGAGCGCGGTCCAACAATTCCTGGGTCTTGGGACTGAATTGCTCTGTCACACAAGCACTCCCTGCTAGCAGGCGGGGGAGCGCTATGGCGTCTCTCAGTCAGCGGCGCCCGATACCGTGGCCGCTGATGGCAGCTAACGTATCACGAGCGCGGCGGAGGTCCTATTCAGGCGCCTGCAGGCCGGGAGACGCCAGCCACTCGCTCATGTACGAGCCGGTTTCAGCTTGTCGGGCCTTGCGGATCAGTGCCTCGCGGGCAGCGCCCGGTGGAAGTGTGTTGGCTTTCTCGCGAAGTCGCTTCGCTTCCTCGGTAAGCCGTACTTCGAGTGGGGAGGATTGGATGATCCTGCGTCGTGGCGCCATGGTCATACTCCAGCCAATGAACTCGCGCCCAACGTACAATGATGGTTCCGGTTCCCGCAAATCAGGCACCTGTGATCGTCAAAATGGTGAGAAGCGGGAATTGGTCATGAATGACCATGTCACCGAGGGGGCTTACTCTTTTTCCTCGGTCCAGGTCTGTGGTCCAGGTCTGCGCACCGCATTCGCACTTGAACATGCGAACTATTTTACCGTTTTGCGGGTTGAGCATTTTCAAGACGGAAAGAGGCTTCCTGCCGCACTCGTCGCAGGGCTTAACCGGGTTGGATCAAAACTGGAAAACACTTCGTTCTTGAAATCGCGATCCACTGCTATCACCACACCATCGAGCGACACTAAGTACCATAGTGCACACTCGTTCTCGAACTGGCGGAGCGATATCGGGTGGCGCTGGAAACGGCCACGGACATTTTCACGCGCCACCACCTCGAAGCGATGGAACACAGTTACCGGACTAGGCGGACAGCGAACGGGCGCTCCGAAAATCTGGACGGATGGTCGATGCCCTAGGGTCTGTTGGGATTCAGGATTCTCATCGGGGCTTGGTTGTGATTCAAGCTTGGGATGGACCGATTCGTTTTGACTGACGCCCAATGGGCGAAGATGGAGCCGCATTGTCTTGGCAAGCCGGGAGATCCGGGCCGCAGCGGCAAGGACAACCGACTGTTTGTCGAGGCCGTTCTGTGGATCGCCCGAACCGGCAGTCCCTGGCGGGATCTGCCGGTGATGTTCGGCCACTGGAATAGCACATTCACGCGCTTTCGCGACTGGGTGAAGGCGGATGTCTGGAAGCGGCTGTTCGAGGCCATCTCCGACGATCCCGACATGGAATACGCCATGGTCGACGCCACCATCGTCAAGGTCCACCGCCACGGTCAGGGCGCAAAAGGGGGACGCAAAGCCAGGCGATCGGCCGCTCGAAAGGCGGCATGACCACCAAAATTCTGGCGCTCACCGATGCGCTCGGCAATCTCGTGCGCTTCGTGCTCCTGCCGGGACAGCGTTTCGATACGGTGGGCGTGCCGCCGCTCATCGAGGGATTGGCCTTCAACGCGCTGATCGCTGATAAGGCCTTCGATAGCAACGCCATCATCGCCGAACTCGAAGCGCGTGGCGCCAAAGTCGTCATCTCCCAGCATCCGCGCCGTGCACAGCCTCTCGCCATCGACAAGGAGATGTACAAATGGCGGCATCTCATCGAGAACTTCTTCGGCAAGCTCAAGGAATTCAAGCGCATCGCAATGCGCGCCGACAAGACCGACCAGAGCTTCACTTCAATGATCTATCTGGCCGCGGCCGCGATAAACTCCAGATGAATCCCAACAGACCCTAGACAAGCTCGGCAACGGCGACAAAGCAAAATAGGCTAATGCGGCGGGCGCTGACGCCCTGCGCTTGCGGAGGCTTTTGAGCTCCCTCCAAACCCTTGGCGCTCATTCTCTGCGCAACGCGACTTCTGCGCGATTTTTCAAGGCATTGGGGCGAAGTGGCCGCGCAGAAATTCGCAAGATTTCGTCGAACCTTTGAGCGTCGCGATAGACATACGAGTGTTGGGGGATTTCAGCGCCCAATGCCTAACGGACGCCGCCAAGCGATGATATTCCGCTTGCGCGGCGTTGCGCTTTTCGAAGGTTCAGTTCGTGGCGTACCAGCCGAGCGGAAACGGCAGGAACGGCCAGACCAATTGATTGTCGTTGGCGGCCTTCCGCGGCTCTTGCTCCGGCGTCTTCGCGAACAGCGCAGGTGGCGTTGATCGCAGCGCTAGGCGCAGGCATGCACATTGCAAATTCATCGTGGTCGCCCCAGCCCATCTATGTTTCTCAAAATTTATGTCGGCTTAAAATCACTGCGCGCTCTCAAAACGGCGCGCTCATTCTCAAATCGTTCGTTCATTCTAGAAAAATTGGCGCCGGCTTTCAACCTGTCTTGCTGCTCCGTCCCGAGAAGTAAGGTTGATCGGTTAGGTTAAGGGCGAGCGATTGTTGCAGCAGGCTTAGCGATCGTCATCAGATCGGTCCCGGCGCGCGACGGACTGCCCGAAATTCGTGTTCACACGAGATCACAGTTCGTCGCGGCGCTCGTATCCTGTGAGTTCTGCATCATGTCTTTCGATCGCAACCTCCGAACCGTCGGTCCGCAGGCGAGCTGGACGGAGATCTGGCACCTCTGGACCGTGCTCGTGCCGCGCCGCTCGATCAACGGGCAGCTCGTTTACGGCAGGGTCTGGCGCCGCCATGACGGCCGCGACTGGATCTACAAGAGATTCACCGAGTTCGACAGCGAAGCCGCGGCCTGAACGGCATTGCTGCTGACCGGCGCGGTATCGCTGCCGCCCCTTCAAGTAGCCTTTGCCGCCGCGGCTGCCGGCTTGGGCGGCGGCGGCTTCAGCGGCTTGTCCTGCTTCTTCGACCACGAGATGTAATAGGCCACCGTCGTCATGATCGCGATGCCGGCGACGCTGACGAAGATCTGCGCGAACAGCGAGCCCGAGCTCATCGACAGCTCGAAATGGCCGACGAAGGACAGGAACACGCCGACGCAGAACACGGCGAGCGATTGCTGGCCGCAGACGATGATCGGATCGAACCCTTTCCATTCCAGGCCCGGCCAGTCCTTCGGCACGAAGCGGATCACCAGGATCACGATCACGACGAAGTGGATGAAGCGGTAGGGCGCGAGGTTGGTCTTGTCGTTCGGGTTGAACGCCGAGAACAGCCATTCCGGGAACATGCCGGCGAGGGTCGGGAAGCGGCCGGCCATGGTCATGACCAGCGCGAACAGCATGTAACCAAGACACAGCCACAGCGTGATCGGCGCGTTGATCAATGTCATCGAGCGCCGCGCGCCGCCCATGGCGCACCAGGCGCCGAACACGAACAGCACCTGCCAGCAATAGGGGTTGAAGTACCACTGGCCGGCCGGATAGGCGTTCAAGTTCAAGCCGAAATGGCGGGCGGTCAGCCACAGCGCGATGGACAGGACCATCGTCAGGTCAGGCTTGCGCAGCATGAACCAGAGCACCGGCGGAAACAGCCCCATCAGCACGATGTAGAGTGGCAGCACGTCGAGATTGAGCGGCTTGAAGCGCAGGAACAGGCCCTGGCGCAGCGTCTCGGTGGCGTTGTCGACGAGACCGGCGACGTTGAACTCGTTGATCATCTCGGAATCGCCGAAGCGCAGCGCCAGATAGCTGATCGAGGCGATGTAGATCACGAACAGGATGATGTGGGCGACGTAGAGCTGCCAGACCCGCTTGGTCAGCCTCGTGGCGCCGACGAGGAAGCCACGCTCGAGCATCATCCGGGCATAGACGAAGGAGGCGGTGTAGCCGGAGATGAAGACGAACAGGTCGGCGGCGTCGGAAAAGCCGTAGTTGCGGGTGGTGATCCAGTTCACCACGTTGTCGGGGATATGGTCGAGGAAGATCGCCCAGTTCGCGATGCCGCGAAACAGGTCGAGCCTGAGGTCACGGCCCTTCTCGGGGAGCGTGGCGTTGATGTTCAGGAAGGCCATGCGACGGGAGCTTTCGGAGGGGACGGACAGGCTGATGTCAGCGAGGCAGTAGCGCCGGGCGGGATCCCGGCGCGGAACGCGGGTACGCAATTGTCACGGTGCAGCATAATGACTATACCCGTCGGCGAGCCACCCCGGGGGCCGGAATCACCGATTCAGTTCCCAAAAGGCGTCTCTATACTATGCCCGCGGTTTCCACCAACTGCTACCGTGACGCATCGAAATCGAACGAAAAGACGAACAAGAGGCCCGGACCATCCATGACCGCACGCATTTTCAAGCCCGCCAAGAACGCGATGCAATCCGGCCGGTCGAAGACCAAGGAATGGCAGCTCGACTACGAGCCCGAGCAGCCGCGCGCGGTCGAGCCGCTGATGGGCTGGACCTCGTCCGGCGACATGAAGCAGCAGATCACGCTGCACTTCCACAGCAAGGAAGAGGCCGTCGCCTATTGTGAGCGCAAAGGCGTCGCCTACCAGGTGATCGAGCCCAAGGAGTCGGTGCGCCGGCCGGTTGCTTATTCCGACAATTTCTCGTTCCGCCGCGGCGAGCCCTGGACGCATTGAGGGGCGGGCCACGCGCCCAAGACTCTCGTCGTGCCCGGGCTTGTCCCGGGCATCCACGTTTTAGCATCCGCGTAAAAGCTTGGATGGCCGGGGCATAGGCGAGCGGAAACGACGGCGTCCTTCGTGCGGTTATGCCCGGCCACGACGCGGATTCTTCCCACCGTGCTGCCTCTTGGCACCAATTCCGCCGCGTGCTTCGCTGACGTGCATGACGGGCTCATGACGAGGTGGGGTATGGCGGGGCGTGACCAGCTCGACGGCGTCGACTTGAAGATACTAGCCGAGTTGCAGCAGGACGGGCGGGTTCGCAACAACGAGCTGGCGCTGCGCGTCGGCGTGTCCGCTCCGAATTGCCTGCGGCGGCTGAAATCGCTGTTCAGCCGCGGCGTGATCCGGACGGTGCGCGCCGTCATCGACGAGCGGCTGCTCGGCTACGAGGTGGTGTCGTTCGTCTCGATCCAGCTCGGCAGCCAGGCGCAGCCGGTGCTGGCGGCGTTCGAGAGCTCGATATCAGCGATCCCGCGCATCCAGCAGTGCTGGCGGATTTCGGGCGACACCGACTATCTTCTCAAATGCGTGGCGCCGAGCGTCGAGAGCATGCGCCAGCAGCTGCTGCATTTCGCCGCGATGCCCAACGTGAAGAACGTCCGCAGCTTCCCCGTGCTGGGCGTCGCGAAGGACGTGCCGTTGCCGCTGCAGGGGATCGCGGCGGCGGGATAGGCAGCATGACAGTCCGCGGTTCTGCGCACTGAAGCGTGGCGAATAAATACCTCGTGGCGCATCCTTCGAGACGCCCGCTTTGGGCGGGCTCCTCGGGATGAGGCCTTGTTTGGCGGCGAAATGTCAGAACCTGGTGAGGAGCGCCGCCTCGCGGCGCGTCTCGAACCATAACGCCCGCGTCTCACCGGTACCGGCCGCGAAACTCGCGTGGGGACGCGCCGGTCCACGTGCGGAAGGCGCGGGAAAAGCTCTTTTCGTTGCGGAAGCCGGCGATCTCCGCGATCCGCTTGATCGGGGTGCGCCCGCGCATCAGCTCTTGCTTGGCGAGCTCTAACTTTGCCTCTTCCTTGAGATCGCGCAGCGAGGTTGCCTCCTCGCGCAGGCGCCGATGCATGGTGCGGGTGGAGAGCGCGAGTTCTCTCGCAACATCCTCGGCGCCGAGACTGCGTCCGCGCGCATTGCGAAGCACGCGGCGGACGCGCTCGACCAGCAGCCGGTCGCGCCGATAGGGCAGCACGGTCAGCCGCAGCGCACCCTTGAGCATGTTGTCGAGATCACTGGCGCTGCGCGTGAGCGGCAGCGAGAGATAATGCTTGTCGAAGATGATGCAGGCGTGGTCCGCATCGAAGCGGATGGTCCGGCAAAAGATGGTCGGATAGACCGAGACATGGCCCGGCTCCGAGTAAGGGAATTCCGCGGCGCGGAGCGCAATTCTGGAATCGACCGCCCAGCAGGAGAAACCCAGGACATAGCGGAGCAGGGTGACCAGGCAGAATTCGCGCAACGGTCCGAGGTCGCGCAGTTCGCGGATGGAGACGACCGCGGTTTCCTCGCCGACCGCGAGATCGAGCAGCACGTCCTCGGTGAGGAGGCGATGATGCCGGCACCAGCGCTTGAGCGCGACCTCCAGCGTCGGGGCCGTGATCGAAGCGCGGCAGAGCATGCCATAGGTGCCGAAGGGCAGGCGCCGCGAGAACCAGCCGAGCGCCTCGTCATCGAGCTCGCGCATCGCATGGCCCGCCAGGGCCTCGAATTGGCCGGCTGTGACCCGGCCACCCGGAGAATTGACCAGGTCTGGCGCTACCTGACCCCGGCTCAGCGCCTCGGTCGGATCACGGCCGTAGCGTTCGTAAGCGGCAACGACGCCGCGGACGAAGGCGGCAGGGGTCACGGCGCGGCGCGGGATCGCGGTTGCGACTTGAAAGGGCATCGGAAATCCTTCGGGAAAATCCTCGCCAAGTTTGGCGGAAAATGCAACCTTTTCGACCGCAGAAGGGCCCTGATGCCGCTAGGTTCGGTCCCCAAAACACGGAGGAATCGCCTTGTACATCCCGAGCATCGATTTCGATCTGGGCGAAGACATCGGCATGCTGCGCGACACGCTGCGCGCTTTCGTGGAGGCGGAGATCGCCCCGCGCGCCGCCGACATCGAGAAAGCCAATCTGTTCCCCGCGGACCTCTGGAAGCGCCTCGGCGACCTCGGCCTGCTCGGCATGACCGCGCCGGAGCAATATGGCGGCTCCAACATGGGCTATCTCGCCCATATCGTCGCCATGGAGGAGATTTCGCGCGGCTCGGCTGCCGTGGGGCTGTCCTACGGCGCCCATTCCAACCTTTGCGTCAACCAGATCCGCCGCAATGGCACCGACGCGCAGCGGCAGCGCTACCTGCCGAAGCTGATCTCCGGTGAGTACGTCGGCGCACTCGCGATGTCCGAGCCCGGCGCCGGCTCCGACGTCGTCTCGATGAAGCTGCGCGCCGACAAGCGCGGCGACCGTTACGTGCTCAACGGCTCAAAAATGTGGATTACCAATGGCGGCGATGCCGACGTGCTGGTGGTGTATGCCAAGACCGATCCGGAGGCCGGCCCGCGCGGCATGACCGCGTTCCTCATCGAGAAGGGCTTCAAGGGTTTCACCCACGGCCCGCATCTCGACAAGCTGGGCATGCGCGGCTCCAACACCTATCCGCTGTTCTTCGACGAGTGCGAGGTGCCGGCAGAGAATGTGCTGGGTGAGGTCGGTGGAGGTGTCAAAGTTCTGATGTCCGGCCTCGACTACGAGCGCGCGGTGCTCTCCGGTGGCCCGCTCGGCATCATGGCAGCCTGCATGGACGCAGTGGTGCCCTACATGCATGAGCGCAAGCAGTTCGGGCAGCCGATCGGCGACTTCCAGCTGATGCAGGGCAAGCTCGCCGACATGTATTCGACCTGGCAGGCCACGCGCGCCTATGTCTACGCCGTCGGTCGCGCCTGCGACCGCACCGATCATGCGCGCACCCTGCGCAAGGATTCCGCTGCCGCAATCCTCTATTCGGCCGAAAAGGCGACGTGGATGGCGGGCGAGGCGATCCAGGCGCTGGGCGGCGTCGGCTACACCAGCGAATTTCCGGTCGGCCGTCTGTGGCGCGACGCCAAGCTCTACGAGATCGGCGCGGGCACCTCGGAAGTGCGCCGCATGCTGATCGGTCGAGAACTGATGGCCGAGACGGCTTAAAACCTTCACGAAATTGGAATCAACATGCCGCTCCATTCCAGCATCGATACGTCTTCTTCGGACTTTGCGCGCAATTCCGAGGCCATGCGCACCCTCGTCGCCGACTTGCGCGAAAAGCTGAGCCAGGTCGCCGGCGGCGGCGGCGAGGTCTCGCGCAACCGCCACACGTCGCGCGGCAAGATGCTGGCGCGCGAGCGCGTCGACCTCTTGGTCGATCCCGGCACCGCGTTCATGGAGCTATCGCCGCTTGCGGCCTATGGCCTCTATGGCGGCGACGTGCATTCCGCGAGCGTCGTGACGGGGGTGGGGCGCATCTCGGGCCGCGAATGCGTGATCGTCGCCAACGACGCAACTATCAAGGGCGGCACTTATTACCCCATGACAGTGAAGAAGCATCTGCGCGCGCAGGACGTGGCGCGGCAGAATAATCTTCCCTGCGTCTACATGGTCGATTCCGGCGGTGCCTTCCTGCCGCTGCAGGACGAGATCTTTCCGGACGAGCGGCATTTCGGCCGCATCTTCTATAACCAGGCGCAGATGTCCTCGCAAGGCATCCCGCAGATCGCGATCGTGATGGGCTCCTGCACCGCCGGCGGCGCTTATGTGCCGGCGATGTCGGACGAGAGCATCATCGTGCGCAATCAAGGCACCATCTTCCTAGGCGGGCCGCCGCTGGTGAAGGCCGCGACCGGCGAAGTCGTGAGCGCCGAGGAGCTCGGCGGCGCCGACGTGCATTCGCGGCAGTCCGGGGTGACCGATCATTACGCCCAGAACGATGCGCACGCGATCGGCATTGCCCGCCGCATCGTCGACACGTTCAAGCCATCCGTGCGGCCGAACCTTAACATGCATCCGCCGCGCGATCCGCTGTTTGCGGCGGAGGAGATCTACGGCGTGGTGCCCGTCGACGGACGCAAGCCCTTCGACGTGCGCGACATCATCGCGCGCGTCGTCGATGGTTCCGAGTTCGACGAGTTCAAGAAGCTCTATGGCACGACGCTGGTGTGCGGCTTTGCCCACATCTGGGGTTTTCCGGTGGGCATCATCGCCAATAACGGCATTCTCTTCAGTGAAAGTTCGCTGAAGGGCGCGCATTTCATCGAGCTGTGCTGTCAGCGCGGCATTCCCCTGGTGTTCCTGCAGAACATCACCGGCTTCATGGTCGGCAAGAAATACGAGGCTGGCGGTATCGCGCGTGATGGTGCGAAACTCGTGACCGCGGTCGCGACCGCGTCGGTGCCGAAATTCACCGTGGTGATCGGCGGCTCCTACGGCGCCGGCAATTACGGCATGTGCGGCCGCGCCTATAGACCGCGCTTCCTGTGGATGTGGCCGAACGCGCGCATCTCGGTAATGGGCGGCGAGCAGGCCTCGATGGTGCTGAGCCAGGTCCGCCGCGACAATATCGAGGCCAAGGGCGATAGTTGGTCCAAAGAAGACGAAGAGACATTCCGCAACCCGATCCGCGCGCAATACGAGAGCCAGGGGCATCCATATTACGCGACCGCGCGGCTCTGGGACGACGGCGTGATCGACCCGGCCGACACGCGGCTCGTGCTCGGCCTTGGCCTCTCGGCGGCGTCGAATGCGCCGATCGAACCGACGAAATTCGGCCTGTTCAGGATGTGATGCGATGGACCGCTCAAAGCTCTACCGCCGTTTTCGCACGCTCCTGATCGCCAACCGCGGCGAGATCGCCTGCCGCGTCATCCGCACCGCGCGCGCGATGGGCCTCCGCACGGTCGCCGTCTATTCCGAGGCCGACCGGGGCGCGATGCATGTCGCGCTCGCCGACGAGGCCGTGCTGCTCGGGCCCGCACGTGCCCGCGACAGCTATCTCAATGTCGAGCGGCTGATCGAGGCCGCGCGGAAGACCGGCGCGGAGGCGATACATCCCGGCTACGGCTTCCTGTCGGAGAATGCCGAGTTCGCGCGGGCTTGCTTCGATGCGGGCCTGGTCTTCGTCGGCCCGACTGCCGGGATGATGACGGCGATGGGCTCGAAATCCGGCTCCAAGGCGCTGATGGAGAAGGCCGGCGTGCCGCTGGTGCCCGGCTATCACGGCGAGGCCCAGGACGATGCAACGCTGGCGAAGGCCGCGGACAACGTCGGTTTTCCCATCCTGGTGAAGGCCTCCGCCGGCGGCGGCGGCCGCGGCATGCGCATCGTGCGCTCGGCGGACGAGCTCGCGCCTGCGATCGTCAGCGCCAAGCGGGAAGCAAAAGCCGCGTTCGGCGACGATCGCATGCTGATCGAGAAATATGTCGATAACCCGCGGCACATCGAGGTGCAGGTGATCGGCGACAGCCACGGCAATCTGGTGTCGCTGTTCGAGCGCGAATGCACGTTGCAGCGCCGGCACCAGAAGGTGATCGAGGAAGCGCCGTCGCCGACGCTCAATCCTGCGCAGCGCGAGGCGGTGTGCGCCGCGGCGCGAAAGGCGGCGGGGGCCGTCAACTATGTCGGCGCCGGCACCATCGAGTTCGTCTCCGACGGCAAGGACGTGTTCTTCATCGAGATGAACACCCGTCTCCAGGTCGAGCATCCCGTGACCGAGCTGATCACCGGGATCGATCTGGTCGAATGGCAGCTGCGGGTCGCCTTCGGCGAGGCGCTCCCCTTGAAGCAGGACGAGATCCGCTTCAACGGCCATGCGGTCGAGGCACGCGTCTACGCGGAAAACCCGACCAAGAATTTCATGCCGTCGGTCGGAAAGCTCTCGACATGGCGGATGCCCGCCGAGACCGGCGGCTTGCGCATCGACGCTGGCTATCGCGAGGGCGATACGGTGTCGCCGTATTACGATGCCATGCTGGCAAAAATGATCGCCTGGGCGCCGACGCGGGATGTCGCGATCGAGCGGCTGAACCGCGGTCTGGAAGAGTCCGACGTCCGCGGCATCGTCACCAACATCCCGTTCCTCTCGGCCCTGATAACGCATCCGAAGGTGCGGGCGAATGCGATCGACACCGGCTTCATCGAACGCGAGCTGGCGGTTCTGACGCAAGCCTCGCCGGCACCCGGAGAGCTCGAGCTCTGCGCCGCCGTCGCCGCTGTGATCAACGACGAGCGGCAGGCTGCGCAAGGCGACGCAAATTCGCCGTGGCAGACCTTTGGCTGGATGCCGGTCGGCCGCCGCCAGCGCAACTTTGCGTTTCGCGCCGGTCATGGTGTCAGTCATGGGCCCGAGCAGAAGATCACGCTGAATTATGGCAGCGGACCATCGACGCTGGTGATCGGCGGACGCGAGCTGGCGTTTGCGATCGCGCCCCGGGACGGCGGCTTCGACCTGACGCTTGACGGCGTCAAAACGTCGGTCGCGGCCGTGATCGACGGCCACGAGCTGTATTTGCGCACGCGCAATGGCCGCTTCGACCTGCATTTGGTCGATCCGTTCGGCGGCGAGACCGAGGAGCAGGCCGGCGCGGACAAGATCGCGGCGCCATTGCCGGGCACGGTCGTCGCCGTGCTGGCGGAGGTGGGTGCCAAGCTCGAGAAGGGCGCACCGATCCTGACGCTGGAAGTGATGAAGATGGAGCAGACGCTGCGGGCGCCCTATGCCGGCGTGCTGAAGTCCGTCAAATGCAAGGTCGGCGATATCGTCCAGGAAGGCGTCGAGCTGGCCGTGGTCGAGCCTTTGGAAGAGTGACATGAGCGACCAGGTCCGCATCATCGAAATGGGGCCGCGCGACGGCCTCCAGAACGAGAAGACGGCGGTCAGCGTCGAGGCGCGCATCGCCTTCATCGAGGCGTTGGTCGCGGCCGGGCTGACCACGGTCGAAATCGGTGCCTTCGTCTCGCCCAAGGCGATCCCGCAGATGGCAAGCTCGGATGCCGTGCTGCGCGGCGTGAGCCATTTGCTGGGTGCCGAATTCCACGTGCTGGTGCCGAACGAGAAGGGCTATGACGCCGCGCGCGCGGCCGGCGCGAAAGTCATCTCGGTGTTCGCGGCGGCCTCCGAGGGATTTTCGCGGGCCAACATCAACTGCACGGTCGCGGAATCGATCGAGCGGTTCAAGCCGGTACTGGCGCGCGCCAAGACTGATGGTGTGAAGGTGCGCGGCTATATTTCCTGCGTGCTGGGCTGTCCGTTCGACGGCGAGATCAAGCCGAAAGCAGTCGCCGATCTCGCCAACGCGCTGTGGGCGCTCGGTTGCTACGAAATCTCGCTCGGCGACACCATCGGGGTCGGCACGCCTGATAAGGCCAAGGAGATGTTACGCGCGGTCGGCGCCAACATTCCTGCCGACAAGCTGGCGATGCATTTCCACGACACCTACGGCCAGGCGCTCGCCAATCTCTACGCCGGCCTGGAGCAGGGCGTCCGCGTCATCGACGCCGCCGCCGGCGGCCTCGGCGGCTGTCCCTACGCGCCGGGCGCGACCGGTAACGTCGCGACTGAGGATGTCGTCTACATGCTCGAAGGCATGGGGATCAGGACTGGCGTGGACATGGACAAGCTGCTGGCGGCCACGAACGCGATGAGCGGCGTGCTGGGCAAGCCGCCCGTGAGCCGCGTGGCGTCCGCGCTGAACGCGAAGAAGAGGCGCGTCGCTTGCTAGTTCTCCGTCATTGCGAGCGGAGCGGTAACTGCCCAGGTCCGTTTGCTCGGTTAGGCGACGCTGAGTTTGTGGATGAGTTGTGTGGGGCATCGGGACAATGTTTCGAGCATGTTCCATCCGCGCTTTCGAGCGGTACCGATCAGGGTGCGAAGCGTGGCGAAATTGTCTGCGCCTTGTGAGGTGCGGAAGCCGGCAGAGATCTTCTGCCGCAATTTCATCATCCGAGCATCGCGCTCGGCCTCGTTGTTGGTAAACGGCACCGCCGAGTTGTGCAGGAACAGCAGCACCGCCGCTTTATGTAACTTGAGGCGCAACAGGAGATTATGGCCCGTGCGCCGTCTGATCCGCCCGCGCTTGATGTCGCGAGGCAGCGCGGGTAGCGCCTCGTGCCAGGCGATACCGGCGCGGATAATGCGGTCATAAAGTCGCTCGGCGGCGCGGATTCTGTTGGGACGCAGCGCGCCTGTCTGGTCGGTTGGATGCTCTGACGCCAGATTGACCTCGTGGCACAGGCAGCGGAGCAACCCGCGCATGCGCCGGGCCCAGGCCTCGCCATCGATGTCCACCAGCGCCGTCAACTCGCGCAGGTGATGCGCATTGCACAGCGCATGCGTGACACCGGACATCTGAAAAGAAAATAGGATGTCCAATGGTCGTGCACAACGATATGCGCCGCTTGCGTCAGCACCTCGCCGCGCCTGGGTGAGACGCGATAATGCACCAGCCCATTGATCCCGGCGGTGCCCGCGACATGCAGCCATTGCGGCGTGGCGCCCACCCAAAACCCGGTCTCATCCAAATGCTTGACCGGTGCCCGGCGGATTTGCTCGCAGACTGCCGCAGCGAAATCCTGCGTCCGGCTGGCAGCCCGGGCGATCATTTGTCCGATCGTGCCGGCCGAGATGGTCACGCCAAACAGATCGGAGAGGATTTGCCCGAGCCGATCTTCAGGCAGAAACTGTCCCGCCGACAGATAGGTCACCACAGCGGCCAACCGGACGCCATATTGCGCCGGCGCCCTTACCTCGGGTGGAAACGATCCTGTCGTGACCGCGCCACAGCCGCTGCATTTGCAACGATAGAGCTGATGCTCCGTGACGAGCAGCGGCGCCGGCGCCGGCAGATCGAACACCTGACGGCTGCCGACAAGTTCCAGCAGTTCACCCTCCAGCGCCATTCGGCAGCGCCCGCATCTAACAGGGCAATGCATGATCGTATGATCGACCCGTTCGGACCGCTTCAAGTGTTTGCCTGCATGGCCGGGCTGGCCGCCGGGCTTCTTCAACCCTCGCTCACGCAGGCTCTGTGTCCGGCGAGAAGCCTGGCCCGGTCCATCGCTCGAAGGCGGCTTGCTGCTATTGGAGCTATCCAGACCAAGCCGACGCTCCAGATCGGCCACACGCACCGTCAGCAATGCGTTCTGCTGCTCCAACATCAGGTTGCGCTCCTGCAACTCCCCAATCAGGGCCAGCAGGGCATCCACAGACAATGAGGAATTTGGCGGCGTCACCCATACCTTGACTCACAAACACATGTGGTCAGTCAAGAGAATACAAACGGCCACCTGGGCAGTTACGCGTAGCGAAGCAATCCAGACTGTCAACGCGGAAAGATTCTGGATTGCTTCGCTCCACTCGCAATGACGGGGGGAGAGAGCGTCACCTGCTCCCGTCCGGCCCCATCACCAGATCCGGCAGTGCGGTCGAGATCCCCGGCACGAAGCACAACAGCAGCACTGCAAGCATCATCAGCAGCACGAAGGGCAGGGTGCCCCAGATCACCTCGCGGAGCGGGATGTCGGGCGCGACGTTGCGGATGACGAAGATGTTCAGGCCGACCGGTGGATGGATCAGCCCCATCTCCATCACGATGGTCATGACCACGCCGAACCAGATGATGTCGAAATTGGCGGCGCGGAGCGGCGGCAGGATGATCGGCGCGGTCATCAGGATGATCGAGACCGGCGGCAGGAAGAAGCCGAGCACGACGACCATGACGAGGATCGCGAACAAGAGGCCCCAGCGCGGCAGGTGCATCGCGACGACGGATTCGGCCGCCGATTGCGAGATGTGCAGATAGCTCATCACGTAGGAATAAAGCAGCGACATGCCGATGATCATCATCAGCATGGTCGATTCCCGGATCGTCGACTTCAGGATGGGCGCAAGGTCGCTCGGCCGCCACACACTGTAGATCGCCGCGATCAGCGCCAGTGCCAGGAGGCCGCCGAGGCCGGCGGTCTCCGACGGCGTGGCATAGCCGCCATAGAGCGCGATCATGACGCCGGTGAGGAGCAGCACGAAGGGGATCACGCGCGGCAGCACGCTAAAACGTTCCGCCAGCGTGTACTCGTCGCGGGCGAGAATCGCGGCCTCCGGTCCGCCGTTCTTGTAGATCGCTTCGGCCGCGGCATATTCCTGGCGGAAGCGGATCACGGCGTAGGTGCCGAACAGCGAGACCAGCAGCAGGCCGGGGCCGATGCCGGCGAGGAACAGCCGTCCCAGCGATTTTTCGGCGGCGACCGCAAACAGGATCATGGTGATCGAGGGCGGCAGCAGGATGCCGAGCGTGCCGCCGGCGGCGATGATGCCAGCGGCAAAACCGCCGGAATAGCCGCGCTTGCGCATCTCGGGGATGCCGGCCGAGCCGATCGCCGAGCAGGTCGCGGGCGAGGAGCCCGCCATCGCCGCGAACAGGGCGCAGGCGAACACGTTGGCGACGCCGAGGCCGCCGGGCACGCGGTGCAGCCAGGCGTGGAGGGCCGAGTAGAGATCCTGGCCCGCGCGCGACTTGCCGATCGCGGCGCCCTTCAGGATGAAGAGCGGGATCGACAGCAGTGTGATCGAGGCCATTTCCTCGTAGACGTTCTGCGTCACCGTATCGAGAGAGGCGGCGGGCATGTAGATGCCCATGAACACGACCGCCACTGCGCCGAGCGCGAACGCAATGGGCATGCCCGAGAACATCACGACAAGCGTCGCAATGCCGTAGGCGAGGCCGATACCGAAAACGCTCATGGACGCCTGGCTCCTGCGAAGGGCAGCGCAAGCTGCACGATGATCTGGACGCAGAGCAGACTCATGCCGAACGCCATCAGCGAATAGGGGATCGCCAGCGGCGGCGACCACATCGAGTTCGAGACCTGGCCGTCGACATAGGCTTCATGCGCCAGCGTCCAGGATTTCCAGGCGAAGAAGGCGCAGAACAGGAACGTCACGGCATCGACCAGCCAGAGCCTGATCCTGTTCGCGAGCGGCGAGAGCAGGCCGACGAAGGCCTCGATGCCGATGTGACCGCGGTTCTGCTGCACATAGGCGGCCGTCATGAAGGTGGCGCCGACCAGCAGGAACACCGCGGCCTCGTCCTGCCAGTAATTGGCGGCCTTGAACAGAGCGCGGCTGAGCACGCTGTAGCTCAGGATGGCGCAGGCCGCGATCAGTGCGATCGCGGCGAACACGACGATGATGTTGTTGAGGACGGCGAGACCGCGATCGATCGCCGCTGCAAGGCCGGTCCTTGCGGCAGCGTTTGCCTGGTCGTCACGATCCGGAAGCGGACCGTGGCTCATGCAGCGACGTCGGTAGCGAGCTTGAGCAGGTTGGCAGCGGTCGCGGTCTTGGCGCCGTAGTCCTTCCAGGCGGTGTCGCGGGCGATGTCGCGCCACTTGCCGACAGTCGCGGCATCGAGCACGGAGACCTTGGCGCCGGCCTTCTCGTAGACCTTGGCGACCTCGATGTCGTCGTCCTGCGCGCCCTTGCGGCCGAAGGCTTCGAGCTCGGTGCCGACCGCGAGCAGGACGTCCTGCTGGTTCTTCGGCAGCTTGTCGAAAATCGCCTTCGACATCATCAGCGGCTCGAGCATGAACCAGTAGGACGCGCCTGCGCCCGAGGTCAGCGACTTCGCGACCTCTTCGAGGCGGAACGAGATCAGGCTGGTGGATGAGGTGATGCCGGCATCGCAGGCGCCGGTCTGCATCGCCGCGTAAATTTCGTTCGAAGGCACCGACAGCACCGAGGCGCCGGCGGTCTGCAGCACCATGTCCATCTCGCGTGAGCCGCCGCGCACCTTCAGGCCCTTGGCGTCCTCAGGCGACACGATCGGCCTGGAGCGGCTGGCAACGCCGCCGGCCTGCCAGACCCAGCTGAGCAGGATGATGCCCTTGTCGGCGAGGAAGTCGGTCAGCGCCTTGCCGACTGGCTCCTTCTTCCAGCGCATGCCCTGGTCGTAGGTGGTGACGAGGCCCGGCATCAGGCCGATATTGGTCTCCGGCAATTCGCCGCCGGCGTAGGGCATCGGATAGAGGCTGATGTCGAGCGCGCCCTTGCGCATCGCGGAGAACTGCGCGTTGGTCTTGATCAGCGAGGAGTTCGGATAGATTTCAGCAGCGATGTCGCCATTGCTGCGCTTGGCGACTTCGGCGGCGAACATGCGGCAGAGGCGGTCGCGGAAATCGCCCTTGTCGACTGTGCCGCCCGGGAATTGATGCGAGATCTTCAGCGTAGTCGCGGCATGCGCGGTACCGGTGCCGAAACGGAGAATGGCGGGTGCGGCGACGGCGGTCGCGATCAGGTGGCGGCGCGTGAGCATGGTGTTATCCCCTTGAACTGTTTCTTGATGGTTCTTGTTTGCTGTGATTTTCAGTTGGTCTTTGAGACTGCGCTGAGGCCCATCCTAGCCGGTCTTTCAGGCAATGTTCTCTCATCTGATAGTTCGAGACCCAATGCCGCGGCAAGTGCCGGGTATGTTGCGTTGCACACTTTCAATCCTCGTGTGTACGCCGAACGAAGGGCGGCGACGGGCGCGCAGAAATTTATCAGCGTCCGCGTAACAACGCCCCGTGGCAATCCGTCGAGATCAGATAGCGGCGTCCGTCGCTGACAAACATCATCTCGAAGGGAAGACCAGTCATGACCATTCGTACCCGCATCGCGCTCGGCGTCTCGGCGGCCGTTCTCTCGCTCGGCCTCGCGATGTCGCCGGCCGCCTTTGCTCAAGACAAGATGGGCAAGGATGACGGTATGATGAAGAAGGACACGATGTCCAAGGACGGCATGAAGAAGGACACCATGTCCAAGGACGGAATGAAGAAGGATACGATGTCGAAGGACGGGATGAAAAAAGACGACGGGATGAAGAAAAACTGATCTTCGGTCGTCATCGGGCGTTTGCGGAAAGGCAAACGCGCGCCCAAAAACTCCGGGGCGGTCACGTGGACCGCCCCGGATTATACTTCAGCTCAAATTCAAATGAACGTGACTTTGCGAAACGTGGCCTGCGAACGTTACTTGCGCTTGGCCTTGCGGGCGGCGTAGCGAGCGTCGCGCCTGGCCTTTTGCTCGGCCTCGGCTTCAGCCGCCTTCGCGACGGCTTCTTCGGCTTCGCGGGCGATCCGCGCGGCTTCGAGCACCGAGGCTTCTTCCTCGTGACGCTTCTGCTCGGCCTTCTCCGCCTCGCGCGCAGCCTTCGCCTCGGCCCGCTTGGCCGCGAGGGCCTCGCGCTCGGCACGCTTCGCCGCGACCGCGGGATCGTCGATCCCTGGCTGCGACTTGAATTTGTTCAAAAGATTTTTGCGTGCTTCCTGCGCGGCCTTTTGCCGGTCGGAGAAGCCTGGTTCCCTGAATCCACTCATCGACGAGCCTTGTCTTCCTCGCTTCCGATCCTACATCACTTCGGTTGGTACGTCGGCTGGGCATAGCAGGCGCCACGCGACGCAGAAGCCTTTACATCGCCACGCGTCGCGACGCCACCCATAAATTGCAGCCGATCAGGCAGACGAAATATCGCCACCCCCCGACGATGCCTCGTAGCCCGGAAAAACTGCCGAATTGTGATGTCCCTCATAGGGGGCCACGCGGAGCGACGCCTAGCGTCCGCCCGATACGCGACGGAGCACGGGTATGAGGATCTTCCGACTGAGCCTGAAGGCGCTCGCGATTGCCGTGACGGTGGCAGCCCTGGTCGGTGCAACGCTACTCCTCGGCCGTCCGCAGCCGATCGAAAGTGCTGTTCTAGGCGCGGATTGGGAATGCACCCAGACCGCGTTTGTGCTCACGACCTGCGCGCGGGTCCAGCACGCGATCCCGGCGGTCGAAACCTCGCGCAAGGATGCGATCCGGCCGACCCGGGGCTGAACCGGCGAGGCTGAACTGAGAAGACCGAGCCGGAGGCGGGATGTGACGCCCCGTCGCAGAGCTGATAAAGCCCGCGTGCCCGAGCGACCAGGTAGCCATGTCCAGCCCCGAGCCCAAGCCCGAACTTAAGCCTGAACTCCAGCCCGAACCGGGTGGGAAGCCCAAAACCCGGCCCAAGCCTCAATCCGGTGACAGCCGCCGCGGCGCCGTCGCCGGCTTGATCATCGCGATTGTGATCCTCGGAATCGGCTGGTGGCTTGCCCGCGATCTCACCTCCGCCAGCAAGATGCAGGATTGCCTGATGTCCGGGCGAAGCAACTGCAATGTGATCGAGCCGGCGCGTTAGAAGCACTCCAGCGCAACCCGCGCGAACGAAAAATGCCGTGATCTTAATCATTTGTAACGGGACTTAGCCGACCGAAGCAGGTCAGTTATGTCAGCCGGCATCAGCTCAGCGCGAGGCGAATCGTCTATCGCGCCAGGCACCACGGCCGTTAACGGCAATCGAGAGAGTAGGGGGTCAAGCACGCATGAGTGCGTCCAGCCGCATGAAGATCATCATTCCCTTGGTTTCGGCCATGTCGTTGCTCGCCGTCTCGGCGCAGGCTCAAGACGCCCGGCCGCCAAGAGACTCCGCCCAGCCATCGGCCGGGCCGGGCGCCGGTGCGCCGCCGCAGAACTCGCGCAAGGGTCCGCCGCCGCAGCAGGCGGCACGGCCCGGGCCACAGCCTGGTGGCCAGCCTCACGCTGGCGGTCCTGGTCCTGGTTCTGGTCATGCAGGTCCAGGCCTTCCAGGTCCTGGCCCGCGCAATGCCGGCGGTCCGCCGCCCGGACGCAATTACGCCAGGGGTCCCGCACCGGCGCGCGATTGGGGCGGACACGCCTATCGCGGCAATGTCGCCTGGGATGGCGGACGCTGGCGCCATGAAGTCCATAACGGCCGCTCCGGCTGGTGGTGGGATGTCGGCGGCGTCTGGTACTATTATCCGCAGCGGATGGCCGGCCCGCCGGGCTACATTTCGGAGGACTATTACGACGACGTGCCGGTAGCCTATGCCCCGCCGCCCGTCGCCTATGAACCGCCTCCGCCACCGGCCGATCCCGGCGCAAGTGCGCTTGGCGGCGCCATCGTCGGCGGCGTGCTGGGCGGCCTGATCTCGGGCAACGCCTCGGGTGCGGCCGCAGGCGCCGTGATTGGCGGCGCCACCGGCGCGATCGCCGGCGCCACGGCTGCCTCGCGTCCCGGCTACTATCTGGCCCAGGGCAACTGCTATTACCGCTATCCGAGCGGCCAGTATGTGCAGGCCGATCCCCGCGCCTGTTACTGAGACCCCAAGCGAGACCTGAAACGAAGAGGCGGGCAAAAAGCCCGCCTCTTTTTCGTTTTGGCGTTGGCCGAGAATTGAGAGAGACTGATCCTCCCCCGGGTCAGGATACCAGCCAGTTGAAGAACGCGATCGCGGCCCAGACCAGACCTGCGATCCAGGCCAGCATCACGATGCCGATGGTCGCAAGATATGCGATGCCGAGCGGGTCGGATCTTTCGCGCTGCGTCGGGACGGCAACTTCGGCTGCGGCTTCTTGTGTCATGACGGGAAACACCTCCCATGCCTTCTCGCTCTCCTGGGAGCGATGAAGGCTGTTTAGCGGAGACGCCGGGCGCAGGCTGTGACGTACTTCACAGTTCGGTCTGTGTGGAGCGGCCTCTCGGCTTCGCGCGGCATATCCCTGGGGTGGGTGGTAACCCCGCAATCATCCGGACGAAATTGCCATGCGTTTGTCCAGATCGTCCGGCTAGTCTGAGCCCCATGTGTACCACGTACGATCCACAGCACGAAGCCGAGGCGGCGATGAAGCGCGCCGTGGCAGCCGACGGCCCCGACCGGCAGCGCCTCATCGAGCTGGCCCTGGCCTGGCATCAACTCGCCCGCGACCGGCGCGAGGATGGGGCGGCCTGAGCGGACGCTCTCACGAGAAAAGCCCGTGTGCATACGAAAAACCCCGCGCTCGGGGGGACAAGCACGGGGCTCTCCAGGGCCGATCGGGGCTGGCAGATCGGCACCATTCAATATTCAACACACTATTCAACACGCTGATCGCAGGTTCGTTCCGCGTCCCTCAATTCCATCCTCTCGGGATCATGAAGGGCGGCCGGGAGGGAGCCGATTGCGATTTGCCGTAGGAACGTCCGTTCCCCGCCGACGTTGAGCGGCCATGACCGACCCCGAATTACGCGCACAGTCCTTCGAGATTGCCTGGAAATATCTCGACCACTCCGGCCTGCTCACCGGTGAGCACAGGGAGGCGGCCCAGTTCATCCTGAACAGGATCGACCGCATGATGCTCCGCGGAGAACGGCGAAGATTGCTACTGTCAAACGCCGCGATCGATGCCTACCGGTTGCGGCCCGTGCTCGTGACGTTCGACGCCTGAGGCGAGCCGACGAAACGCGGCGTTAAGACTCGTTCCGAAGGCGATTTCCTGATCGCGATTCGTTTCGGAGAACGAAGCAGAGCGAGACCGTGAACAAACAAGAAGCCCCCGAAGGGGTTCATTGTGTCAGGCCGCTTCCGACTTCGGCACCGCGTCGGCATTCACCGAAAGCTTGACGACATCGCCTTCAACGGCACCGACATATTTCGTGTCGATGTAATGATGATGGTCCTTGTGACCCTCCGGGCTGTCCTTCCGCGTCAGCTTGATGCGGTTGCCCTCGACGCGATCGACGGTGCCGACATGGGCGCCGTCCTTGCCGATGATTTTCATGTGCTCTCTGATTTCGCTCATGTTGTTCTCCTTATGCAGCATTAACAGCGAAGACCGGTCTTCGTTGCAAAGCGGCAGTCGTGGTAGGACCCAGCGCGCCTCCGAAACGTTGAACGGCAGTTGCACTTTTCGGGTCCGCATGGAGAGCATTGAGGCCTATCTGGAACGGAAGCACAGGGAGATCAGGCTGTTGAACGATTGCCTGAGTCATCCAGTGCATCTCGCATGTCCGCGATCTGTCGACGACGTCATCAAGTCCAAATTCCGGGTCACGGCGGCGTTGCGGGCAGAGCACGAGTTGCATCAGTGGAAGGCCACGGAGACGGCCTGGTCGCACGCGTCGCCTCCCACCAGCGGCCCATTCACGTTCAGCTACGACTACCAGCGCGCCGACCTTAAAGTACGCGGTCCGTCATTTTATCAATGCGGCCGCACCGAACAGGCGATCTACACTGCCTCGGGCATGGCCGCGATCTCGGCTCTGCTGCTGGCCTCGACGCTGGTCATCGGAAAGGCCGATATTCTGGTGATGCCGGGCTGCTACGGCGAGACGATCGAGTTGATCGAACGCTTCGTTCCGCATTTGCGGCTTGTCAGCTTGAAGCTGCCGCTCGGCGATGCGTTGGCGCGGGCGGGCTCGCGGCGGATTCTGCTGCTGGATTCATGCGTCCCGGCCGGCGCGTTCGAAGCGGCGCTTCGCGTTGATCCATCCGCGCTCGATCTGCTGGTTTTCGATACGACATGTTTTGCCGGCGGATCGGGCCGCATCCGGCGTGTGCTCGGTTGGGCCCGGCGATACGGAATCCCCGTCGTGATGGTGCGAAGCCATACCAAGCTGGATTCGCTCGGGGCGGAATATGGCCGGCTCGGTTCTGCGGTTTTCGTCACACCAGGCGAGGGCGCGAACGCGTCGCTCTGCGAGCACCTGGCGCGGGAAACGAGCGAGGCCGTGCGCCTGCTCGGCGGCGCGGCGCTCCCGGCGCACTTTCCGCCCTATGTGGGCACCGCCGCCTATTGGAGGCTGACAAGACAACGCATCGCCGCGATGCTGCGCAACGGCCGACGCATGCGCCGATACTTTGCCTCCGAGTTGGCGCAGCTTTCAGCGGAGCTCCACTTCACCCACGGCCTCTATGTCACGCTGCGCGGCCAGCGTCCGCTCGACCAGGCCAGCGCGCAGCAAGCCGCCGAAGACATGAGCCGGGACCTGAGCGGGAAGGGATTTCCGATCCGCCACGCCGGCAGCTTCGGTTTTGATTTCGCCGCGACGGAGTGGTTTCACAACGCGACCACGGGTGAGTACAGCGTGCGGGTGGCGGTGCCCGATTTGCCGACGGAGCTGTGGGATGAGCTTGGCGTGGCTATCGCCGCGTGGTGGGCGTCGAGTCAATGACGGCTTGAAGATGAGTGAAAGAAGGGTGTCAGGTACGGCTGAGTTTGTTACTCTGGATAAAATGACCGACCGGTCGGCCGATTTATTGCCGCGCCTGAATCAATCGGTCGCCAAGCATGCTTCCAAGGCCGGCTTCTGGTGGCCGCGACCCGCCCATGCCTGGACGGCGAAGGCGAGCTGATACTGACTCACCGCCGTGCCCGCGATGGAAGCCCGCGCCGTCTCGATTCGTTTTGTGATACCGCTGGAGCTCACGACGCCTGCGTCGATTGCCAAATACGACATTGCGATTACAGCCACCGCAGATGCGATCGCCATTCTCGTCCACTCGGATAGCGGCATCGGAGTCCTTATCGAGCTCAATTCGCCCGGCGCGTAGATAAGGCTGATCTGGCCGGTTGAAAGTTCGGGGCGACGATTCCCACGCATTCGTGAAGGACGATGGATCGGCAGCTGCGCCGCATTGCGCTGCTTGGCGGGCGCTGTCGCCGATGTCCCGGGTCTTGGAGACTGGCGATCCCGGCAGGGGCTCCAGAAAACTGGAAATCAATGAGTTACGAGGAAGTGGGTCACATGGGCCCTCCATAGAATTCGAAGCGGTTTTTTGCGCGTGTGCCCCACTTTCACGCATCGTTCTGCCCTCCCGGCGTGAAGGCGAGGAGGTTCGTGGCGCCGCCGGCCATCGCCGCCCATGGGTGCTCATGGCTGGCTCCGATGGCGGGAATGGACTGGGGCTCTACCCCCAGACAGCAAAAAGCCGCCCAGGCGGGCGGCTGCCTGATTGAACGCGTAGTGGTTGTGGTGATAGAAACCCGGCCGACGACACATCCATCAGATCGATGCATGGCGCCCGGGGAAACACATGTTCAAGGACCGCGCGCTGCGCCTGCTGCCATTCCTGGCTGCCGTGGCGCCTATCGTCATCCTGTCTTGCCTGGCCACCATCGCACTCTACGGGGCACCGGAAACGGATGACTTCTGCCTGGCAAACCACTTCAACGCCGACGGCCTGATCGGCACGCTCGAAATCTACTATCGGACATTGATGGGACGGCTTGTTCCGCTCGCCCTCATCACCGTTCCGGCGATGCTCGCAAAGGCATTCAACCTCGACTACTTCGTCATGTATCCTTCGATCCTGATCGCCGGCATCGTTACTTTTATCGCGTCTATCACGCTTGCGATCGGGCGCCTGTGGCCTGGCATTGCCGTCCCGGAGAGGGTCCTTGTCGGGACGACGCTTGCGGCAACGATCGCGGTCCTCGCCATAAGCCTGCGGGAGATGTTCTATTGGGTCTCCGGCAGCGCTCCGTATATGGTCCCCGCAGTCATCGTCACGATCGTCCTCGTCGAGATGGTGAGATCGGCAGCGAACGAAACCCTGCTATCGCCGGCCGCGATTGCCCTGCTCAGCCTGCTCTGCTTTCTTGGCGCCCTCTGCAACGAGTTCACGCCGCTGTGGCTCATCGCCTTCATCACGGCGTCACTGCTGTTTCGAAAAGCCTGCCATCATCCCACCCCACAGGCCAGAAGCCACCTTGCGATGGTGGCCGCCACTGTGGCCGGCCTTGCAATCCTGCTGCTCTCGCCCGGTAACGCGCTGCGGATGGAAGCCTATCCAGCCGGTCAAAAGCTCGCCGAGTCCTTCATGATGGCGGCCTATTACCTCTGGCTTGATCTGTGGTGGCTATACGACGAAGCCGCGGCGCGGGCGTGGGTCCTGTTCCTTGTTATCTTCTCGCTCCTCGTCGTGCCTGCGCGCCGCGCGCCGACGAAACCAACACTGCTACTTGCCGCGGGGCTCATCTTCCTGATCCTCGGTTGCGCCTATGCTGCTTACTTTGTCGCATATTTCGCCACCGGCGAGGATCTGGCGACGCGCGGGCGCAACGAGGTGATTGTCCTTCTCCTGGTCGGGCTCGGCTGCGTCGTTGCGACATCTGCCCGGCTTCTCCCCCGAGGCGCAGCGCCTGGCAAGCGGAACGGCACCGTCCAGGTTATCGCGTTGCTAGCCTGCGCCGCGGCTTCCACGCTTCTCTTCCGAGGTCGCGCACTGGTCGCCGTCAACGCGGAGAGCTCGCAATTCGCGACGTTCCAACAGGAGACCATGGAGCGGCACACGCTGCTCCGGACAACAGCAGAAAAATCCGTCGTCGTCCCCGAGCGCTCCGTCAAGCCCCTCGTCCTGATGTCTGCTGATCTCACCGCTGACCCGAGCCGCATGCCAAACGATTGCATTGCCGCTTTTTACGGGAAGAGAGCCGTCGTCGTTCGCGCCCGTTAAACCCTACGAGCAGACACCTGCGTTGGGACAAGTGAGAGCCTTGAGAACATTGACGGTGGTATTGTTGGTCCCGCCTTGGAGATTGCTAATTGTGTTGGTGCAGCCGCCTATGGGTATCTGGCTCATGAGAGCGTTCAATGGGTTGTTGCCGTTGTCGATCTGAACCACCGAAGTGCAAGCAGGAGCTGGTGCTCCGGTGGATGCATTGTTTGCATTGGTGATGGTGATCAGGTCGCCATTGCCCGTACCGGATGGCGTATTGATCTCGATACAAACGGCCATGTTCTCGCAGCGGCTATTCTCGATCCTTGGGAAGCCGCCATTGAGAAGAAATCCGGGGCCGGTTTGGTATGTGCCGCCGCTCGATGGGCCACCGAGAACGATGTCACGAAGCGCCAGAATGGTGCTGCCGAAGTTGACCCCGGAGCCCGTCGTGTTCCCCATCCAAACCATTGGCAATGTCGATAGCGCCGTGCAGCTTAGCTTATCGATAGAGGCGCGGCTCGCGCCGCCATAGCCTTTTTCGAAATGCACACAGCCTCGGGTGCCGGCGTAAATGTAAACGTTGTCTATGCCGCCGGAGTCCTGTGTGTTGTTGGAATAGACCATATAGGTGCTGCTCGATGCGACGGAGGTTCGAGCGGCAAGCTGAAGATTGCGGAGGACTGTGCCGAAGCACGCGGTATGCCAGTTGACGTCGCACAGGGCGAAGAAGTGAGACGTGCTGGTGAACGTGTCGCACATCCGAATAGCCGAGCGTGGTGATCGAGGTGAACGCCGACAGATTGAGCGTCGCGGCGATCGCGCGTGATGGCAGCACCGGATTGATGCCGCACTGCCAGCCAGTGCCTGACACCCACTGAGTAAAATTGTAGAGCGCCGAGCAGGAGGCAATTGCGAGATCGCTGGTCGTGATGCCGTCGAGCGACCCCTTGAGCGTGTTCGCCGCGCCGGGCGCCAGCTTGGTGTTGGTGACGTTGCCGTTAAGAATCTTGCTGGTGGTGACGGCGTTCGGCTGGATCGTGGCGACGCCGGTCGACGTGTTGACCGTGACGTCGCCGCTCTGGGTGAAACCGCCGAACGTGGCCGCCCCGGCCTTGTACTGCTGCTGGCCAACACTGCCACCGGGCGCCGCGGTCGTGACCGCACCTTGCACGAACGCCGTCGACGCGGCCTGGTTGGTGCTGGTGCCGGGCGGTGCCGTCGGCACGATGCAGTTCGGGTTCGGTGATCCGCAGCCCTGTGCCTGGGCGGCGGACGGGATTGCCAGCGCAAGCAGGGCTGCGACCAGCAGCGATTTCAATTTCGACATTCAGACGACTCCAAAAATGCGAAGTCGTCGCGCGAGAGCCGGCGTAGCCGCGCCGGCGTGAGGTCAGAGCAGTTCGAGAATTTCCAGCGGGGTGTTGGCGCCGGAGGAAATCACGTTCCAGCCGGCGTTGAAGTTGATCAGCTTGCCGTCGCCGATAAAGGGCTGCTGTTCCTGTGACAGGATCGGAATGCCGCGCCCGACGATGGCGGCCTGGTTCGCTGGCACGACGTAGAGCGTGTCCACGGCGCTGCCGTTGATGAAGATGATGCCGCGGCGCGCGGCGTTGGCGCCGATCGCGATGATTGACGCACCACTGACCAGGACGCTCGTTCCCTGCGGCGAGGCGATCTGCACGCTGAGGTTCTGCTGGATGGTAGGCAGGATTCCGTTGGCACTCATCTGTTGTCTTTCCTAGATGTTGTCGGTCCAGCCGTAGCAGGCCGTCGTGGTCGAGCCGAACGAGCCCTGAGTCTCGACGAAAATCTGGCCACTCTCCAACGTCAGTTCCGCGGACTGATTGATGGTCGAGGTCGTGGTGACGTTCGTGTTGCCCATCGCCACGTTCTTGGCATAGGCGATGATCTCCTCGAAGTTCTCCTTCGGCTTCGATCCGAACACCTTCATCAGCGCGTAATGATCGGCCGACTTGTTGACCGAGTTGAGCCATGCGTCGGTCGGGTTGTGACGGTCGAACTCCTTGTTGTAGGCTAGCCAGTCGTCGGCGCTCTTCCAGTGCTGCGTGCGTTCCTGCGAGACATGGCGGGCGACGTTGGTGAACATCGGCTCGCCGGAGACGGTCT
Source organism: Bradyrhizobium sp. LB13.1 (assembly GCF_054056815.1). NCBI lineage: Bacteria > Pseudomonadati > Pseudomonadota > Alphaproteobacteria > Hyphomicrobiales > Nitrobacteraceae > Bradyrhizobium > Bradyrhizobium sp. LB13.1. The sequence continues at coordinate 4,208,875 of NZ_JBSRYQ010000001.1, forward strand.
CCATCTCGAGGTGATCGCCCGTGACGAAGCCGCCAGACCCCGCGCGTCGTCGACATCTCGCATCACAACATCGTCAAGGATTTCGGCCTGGTCGCCGCGGCCGGCGTCTGGGGTGTGATCCACAAGGCCACCCAGGGCCGCGCCTACCGCGACCCCGATTATGCCACCCGGCGCAAGGCGGCGACCAACGCCGGGCTGCTGTGGGGCGCCTATCACTTCGCTACGGGCGATGCGGTCGAGCTCCAGATCGAGAACTTCATCAAGACCGCGCAGCCCGACGAGCGCACGCTGATGGTGCTCGACTTCGAGGACAACAGGCCCTCGAACATGAGCGCGCAGCAGGCGGTCGAATTCCTGCGCCAGCTCGAGGCCCGGCTGGGCCGCCCTGGCGCGATCTATTCCGGCAACCGGCTCAAGGAGAGCCTGGCCGCGCTCGGCCCCCAGGACCGCACCTACGTCACCTCGCACAGGCTCTGGCTGTGCCAGTACGGCCCGACCCCGCGGCTGCCGACGGGCCTCGAGAACTGGTGGCTGTGGCAGTACACGGGCGACGGCATCGGCCCCCTTGCCTCACAACGTTCCCGGCATCGTCGCCGGCAATGGCGGCATCGACCTTAACGCCTTCGACGGCACGGTCGACGAGCTCGCCGTGAGCTGGGCGTGAGCGAGGTGCCATTCCTGCCGCCGAACGATGCACTGATCGCATCGTTCTGCGGCATGATCTATCACCCGCTGGCGCTGGTGAAGTTCGATCATTTCGACGCCGGCGAGGACGACGGCGTGTGTTGGGCGCTGAAGCGGCTGCCCGGCTTCGACGTCGTGGTGCTGCGCGGCTCGGTGAGGCGGGCAACGACCGCACGCTCATCGTGTCGGTGATTGGTTGTGGATTGCTGGGCGCGGCGTTCGGAGCATTGACAGCCTCAGGCCCGATCATGATGATTGTCGCTGCGGCCTTCTACGGCCTGATCGGATTGCTGCTTGGCGCCCCGATCAGCTTCGTCATCAATATGACCCGTCACGTCGGCCGACGCTGAGACACCGGTCGCCAATCATTTCGGCGGCAAGCACCTGTTCAGCCGCGCATCCTGATTTGAGTGTACGAACCTGCAGATTCCGAGAATTTTCTCTTCGAAGACCTGATCGGAAGTTGGGGCGACATTGCTCTCTAACATCAGGCCTAGCGGCGTACCTCGGCTACATTCCGCTGAATGTCGTTCGCGATAGACGAAGTCGCTACATAGCTGCGCGCTGGCGGCAACCTCTTTGAAAGCCTTTTCGCGCATGTCCTGGTCCATCGCCTTGTACCGAATTGCATCCGTGACGGCCTGTGCGTGGATCGCTCGAACTTCCTCATCCGTCATGAGCGATACTCGATGCGCTCGCATACTTCTCAAATCCGGCTCGGCCCGGTCATCGCGTTTGACCCAATAGAAGGTGCCGCCGCAGATTGTAGCTGCGAGCACGACCGCTACGAGGATGGCGAGTGTGTTGCCTGTAAGTCTCATGTGTTGGACCGCTTCGCTTCAATGCAAGTCTGTCCCTTGGTCCTTGCTGGCGCGAGACGACGCGCGCTCGCGGACGACCCCGCTACAGGTCTACCCACCAGTCCTCTTCCAAGCCTAAGGTATTGGCGATGCGCTGGCCAAGTTGGCGGGCAACTGCTTCGTCATAGGCTGGTCTCGGCAAAGGGCTTTTTCTAATCGGGTTGGATATCCAGTTTCCAAGGTTGATCTGTCCGTCTTTTATGAATTTTGCAAACGATCGGATTTGGCAAAGCTCCAGCATCAGCCGATTGAGAGAGACGCCGTAGATTTCACGCGACGACAGGTAAACTCGCATGCAATCCGCGAGAGTTGCCTTTCCATCGCTCGGCCCAAAGCTAGTCCACGCGCAATCGTCAGATCCGATCTCCCGACGGGCGCGCGCCCAGAGCGTGCGTTTACCGCTCGCGATGACAAAACGGTCGTCTGACCGCTCGAACGCCTCTGGATCGGAAACACGCCCGCTATCTGCTGCCCAGTACCACTGCGGCGCGTCATCGAAAGTTGGATCACTCATTTCGCAATGCCCTTCTTGCTGCCCTAGGAGATGCCCAACAACCGCTTCAGCGTGGCGCGGTCTTTCTCAGTGGGCGACACCTCGAGGGCGTTGTGGCCGCCGAATCTGATGAAGACTTGGAGGTCGCTCCCAGCAAGATCGAGTTCGCGAGCGATCTCGTCATAGACGTGTAGTTGGTGGTCGGTCGGATCGTCCAAGATACGACGATGCACGTGCTGGATGATCCGCCGTGCCGTCTCGTTGTGTTCGATGACCTTTCGGCTTTTTTTGGATCGGAGCCTCGGTAGTCCTTCAGCCGTGGTTGCAGAGGAAGGCCGGGCATTTAGAAGGCCGTGCCGCGGGCGTTCATCTGCCGGCAGTAGTTTCCGATCTCGGCTTCGAACCAACCCTCGGCTTCCGTTTGCGCGCCGATCTCAGAGCGGAAGTTCAAATACAAGCTGCGGTGGTTGGCTTCGAGCCATTGTTTGAAATCAGAAAAGCTCGGATACCATCCCGGCTTGGGTCGGTAGTCGGTTTCGCGCATCCACTCTAACGCGAGCCGCCGAATCCCGTCCTCGGCTTCCCTCCTCTTCAACATGTTTCGCAGCCTTGAGCCGCGGCGGCAAGTCGCGCCCCGATCTGACTATCAGCTGCCGGCTTGTCCGGCTTCCAAGCCAGGCCTTTTCAAAAAAACGGCGCACATCGCTCTGCATCAGGGGCTTCTCCTTTCCGCGTGATTCGGTCCCGCGAATGGGATGCCAGTCTCGCGCTGTGTAGTGGAGCGCTGGTTCGTTTATCCCGGTTGTTCACAGGTCCGGCGCAGAGGCTGTATTCCACCTGATTGCGAACGAAACAAGAAGGCCTGTGTTGCGTCCGTGTTGCGCGGAGCGATTTGTAAGAATGCGTAAGCCGTTGATTTCCATGAAAGCGATTGGCACTGCCTCGCAACACGAAAATCGGCTCAGAACGAAAGCGGTTCAGGTCGAAGCCATTGAGTTGTAAGGCTAAAAGCTGGCGATCCCGGCAGGAATGATTGAATTCAACGATCTCAATAGCTTAAGGGCGAGGTTAGGCAATTTTACTGCCATTGTTTCCCATAGAGAAATTTGGCGATTGCCTAACCAGCGGGCAAGAACCTGGAGGCCATAGCCGCCGTCCCGGCATATTTCCTTTGCCGCCTTTAGCGTCCCTCTCGCAGGTTAATGTCGGATGCAGCGCCGTGCGCGTTGGCACTCCCATGCGCGCCGACTGCACACATTGCGATCTCGGCCGCCATATTACTCATGGGCGGAAATGAACTGCCGCGAAAAAGCAATCTGCGGCACCTTTAGTGTTTCAGCGGCAAACTCGTACTGATGAAATAGCAAACCATTCGGAGGTGAGGATGCAAGCTCAGACGCTATCCGACAACGGCTCGACCGGCATGGCGCATTCAAGACCGAAAGTCCCAGAGGGATGGATTGACGACGGCGCCAGAGCGATTGCGCGTCGGCAGGAGAAAGAGACTGACGCAATGCTGGAGCAATTCGGCGAGGCGGTAGCGAAGGTTTACAATCTCGCGAGCTACCGGGTGGCGCGCATTGAGGGCTGGTTCTAAGTGAGCATTAAAGCGAAGGCCCAAGCGGGCGAGCAGACAATCGTTCACGCCAACGATAACGAGCCAGATAAGGCAGCCAAGTTCAAGAAGGACTTCACCTTCACGCGCTACTGCGAACTGGGGCAGACGACGAAGGCCAAGGAATTTGTAATCGATGGCGTCATGGCTGCCGGTGAGTCATCGTACACGGTGGCGAAGCCTGACAGCGGTAAATCCGTCATCACGCTTGACATGGACTTCCATATCGCGGCCGGCCTGGATTGGCACGGCTATCGCGTGACGAAGGGACTCGCCGTCAATTTCGCCTTTGAGCGATACGATTTGCAGCTCCGTCGCGGCATGGCACTACGTCAAAATCATTCCGACGTCGAGCCGAACATCCCGCTAGTGGTTGTTGGCGGTAAGTTTGACCTGCATGGCAACACGCTTTCGGTCGGGCGGATGGTCGACCTGATTAATTATCTACAGGACGACTACCAGACCGTGCTGCGAAGCGCGACGCTGGACACTCTCACAAAGTCCTTCGGCCGCGGGAAGCAGAACGTTGCCGAAGACATGAAGGCGTACTTCGATAGCGTTGCGCATCTGCTCGAAAAGTTCCCGACCGCCCACTGCACCATAGTTCACCACGAGGGGCACGACACCGGGCGGGCTAAGGGCGCCATCGACCTGGATGGCCTCGTCGACGTCAGCCGCAGGGTCGTTCGCAAGGGTGATTTTTTCCGACTTGAATGCGATGGCGCCAATGACGGCGGCGCATCTGGAACGCTGCTCACCTACGGCATGAAGTCCGTCGAGGTGACGGATGCCGACGGTAACACGTTCACGGCCCCTGTCGTGTTTAAGGCGGCTGATACCGAGAAGTTCGCGGCTGCACTTAGCGACCGAGCCGCGGAGACCGTGAAGGCAAAGACCAAGGCCGAGTTGATGGACATCCTGACCGAGCTATCTGCCGGCGGGCATCCTGTCGGCGGTGGCATGTGGCAAGCGAGATATCATGAGCAATATCCCGAAGTGAACAAAAACACCGTCGATTCGAGGTTTAAGCGGGCCATCGCAGAGCTTGAGGAAGACGGGAGAGTTACGCCTTCCGGCAGGCCCAAGGTCTATGTGCCGGCTCAGGTGCAAACCTAGGTGCAGCACCCAGGTGCACTTGCACCTGCACTAAGCGACCATTCTTACGCGGGGTGCAAGGTGCGCATGCATATCCCCCTTTAGGGGATGCGTGCACCTGCACCCCCGCGTGGTTTGAGATTTGAGGGAATTAGAAGATGAAACCTTCCGACCGTGCTTAGTCTCGCCCTCACGCTGGCCGCGGCAGGCACACCCGTATTTCCATGCCGGGCAGACAACAAGCGCCCGCTGACTTCAAATGGATTTAAGGCGGCCTCGGTCTTCCCGCATGTGCTGCGCCGCTGGTGGCGTGACTGGCCAGACGCGCTTGTCGGCATGCCGACCGGCGAGCGGACGAGCGTTTGGGTGCTGGACATGGACTCGTATAAGGGCGCCACCGAAGCCGACCTGCCGCACTGCCTGCCGCCAACCCGCACGGTCACGACGCGCAGCGGCGGGAAGCATTTTTACTTCAATCACGTTGGACTTGGTAATTCGCCTGGCCGCTTGCCGGCGAGCTGGGACGTTCGAGGCCAGGGCGGGTTTGTCCTCGTGCCGGGCAATCCCGGCTACGTGCTGGACCCAGACCTGCCGCTCGCGGAGGCGCCCGAGTGGCTATTGGCCATGATCCGGCCCAAGCCCTATACCCCGCGGCCGAGCCAGCCGTATCAGCCGCATAGCCACGACCACTACGTAGACGCCGCTGTGCTGGCAGAGCTTGCGGCGCTGTCTGGCGCCGCGGCAGGCAGCAGAGGCACGCTGCTGAACCGCGTCAGCTTCACGCTTGGCACGTTCATTGGCGCCGGTGCATTGGACCGAAGCGAGGCAGAGCATGGCCTGCTGGCCGCCGCACAAGGTTGTGGCCTGATAGCTGTCGACGGTGAGCGTCCTGTGCGGGCGACTATCAGGCGCGGCCTGGACGCGGGCAGCAGGCACCCACGCGCACTGCCCGAACGGGATAATACTCCGCTAATCGACGTCACCAAGCTGCTGCGGAAGAGCAGAGCGTCAGCCTAGGCGGACAGGGGTAGGGGTGGGTGAAATCTCTTGGGCGTTTGCCCGTGGAAACCGGCCGTATAATCGCACGCGTTGTTCCGCAGATATTCAGATTATTTTCCAGGCCGCGCAGCAGCACGCCACGGAGACAGTGGTGATGTTCTCGCCGACTCTCCGAGGCTGCCTTCGGGTGAGATACCGGTGCGGAACGAACGAACCCTCGTGCGCGTCGCCCTCGGTCCCTACGCCTTCGACCAACAGGATCTCGGGCCCCAACACCTTACGGAAACGGTGCCCCTGACCTGGCGCAGGCGCGCAGCACCTTCTCCAGTCAATGTCGTAACTCGGTCGCCGCAGCAGCTGCCGCCCGGTCACGCGGCCGATGATTGTGGTGTGGATTGGAGATCGCCGGACGAGGCGCTGCGTCTGCGCCTTCCTTTCCAACTTGAAGCCGCCGGGAATGCTCGCGACGATGAACTCGAAACGCTCCAGGACCTCATCGCGACAGTCTAGCTAGCCGGCGGCGAGGATATGGCTTTCGATCCCCTTCAGGATTCGGAAAATGCTTGCCAAAACGGTTGTTCAGGCGGTCGGGCTCGCGGTGCTGTTGCTCGATCTGCTCGACAGAGAGCCCGCTGGCTTAGTGCGCTGACTTCCAGTGATCGGCCGAGTTGAAGCTGGAAGAGGCGCTCCTGCGTAGGCTCGGCGACGCTTTGCAGCGTCTGTCGCGGGGCAGGCTTGGAGGACACGGTAGGGGCTCGAATCCTGCCGTACACCAACAGGACCCGTCCAACGTCAAGGGCCCGCCTGGGAACACGCGCGGTCGGAGGGTGCCGTGAAGGAGCACCTTGCTGCCTCACGCTCACGGCGATCAGGACCGATTACCGGAAATGCACAGCCGGCGCCCGCTGCCGTCTTCTTGCAGATCCTGCATCGCCCCCAGGACCGGGAAAACCTGGAACTTCTCAGCCCGGCGTATGTTGTGCCGTGCCACTACTGGAGGACGAAATGAACAAGAAATCTTTTCTGCTGCTGATGGCTGCCTCGCTTCTGGCGGGTCCGTCGTTTGCGCAAAATCCGACGGCGACCGATCGGCCGAACAATAATGCTGTCAACAGTTCCGGCCAGAATAATTCCAGCAAGCCGGTTGAAGGCGCCAACAGCTTCACCGAAGGCCAGGCCAAATCGAAGATCGAGGAGGCGGGCTACACCAACGTCACATCCCTGAAGAAGGACGACAACGGCGTTTGGCGCGGAAAGGCCAGCAAAAGCGGCGCCTCGACCAATGTCAGTCTGGATTTCCAGGGCAACGTGAACGCGGCCAAATAACCTGGCGCGCGGCAGCGAAATTGAGAGGGATTGAACATGACCGTTACCATTTCACGTCTATACGACAATTATTCCGATGCGCAGCGCGCCGTGACGAGCCTGGAGGCCGCGGGCGTGCCGCATTCGGATCTGAGCATCGTCGCAAACAATTCCGACAACTGGTACAGCACCGACAAGAAGGTCGATCGCGATCGCGATGGGGTTGACGATCGGGCGGAAGGTGCGGCTACCGGAGCGGGCGTCGGCGCAGGTCTCGGTGGCGCGGCCGGCTTGCTCGCTGGCCTTGGTTTGTTGGCTATCCCCGGCCTAGGTCCGGTCGTGGCGGCCGGATGGCTCGCATCAACCGCGCTCGGTGCCGTTGCCGGCGGCGCGACGGGCGGAGTCGTCGGGGCGTTGACGCAGGCCGGCGTATCCGATGAGGAAGCACCACTCTACGCTGAAGGTGTGAGGCGCGGCGGCCACGCTGGTTTCGGCTCGTGTGCCGGATGCGGAGCGCGCGCGCTACGACGCGATCCTGAACCAGTCCGCCGTTAATCTGCGCGACCGGAGCGCAGCCTGGCAGAAGGCAGGGTGGAAGAGTTACGATCCATCTGCCCAGCCTTATGGCGCGGACGAGGTCCGCAGAGAGCGCCAACTCTATGGCACCGGAATGCGCTAAATTACCCGGCGGCCCGCCACCGGGCGGGCCGCCATTCTTGCGCATGATTATCATCCAACTCAGGAGCCGAAAATGAGCCGGGGAATGCCATCAATGACCGCCCTCTTGGGTATGCTCGCAATCGCCGGTTACCAAAATCGGGACAAGCTGGCGGACATGTTTCGCAATGCCACCTCCGGTCAGCCGGCGGGTGCCAAGGATTCCCTGAGCGGCATGCTCGGCAATCTTGGCGGCCTTGTGGGAGGCGGCGGCGTGGGTTCGCTGCTGAACGGCGGAATCGGCGAGTTGCTCGAGCACTTCAAGCAGAACGGACAGGGCGACGCGGCCCAATCCTGGATCAATCAAGGGCCAAACCGCGAAGTCACCCCGCCCGAACTCCAGCAGGCTATCGGTCCGGACGTTCTTCAAAAACTGGAGCAGCAGACCGGCCTGTCGCAGCAAGAGATCCTCGACCGATTGTCTCGCGAACTTCCGACAGCGGTGGACAAATACACGCCTGACGGACGTCTTCCGGCGCAATCGGCGGGATAACACTACTCAAGACTCGAGACGAGATATGAGCATCATCTGGACGATCGTCATCGGTTTCATCGCAGGCGTCATCGCGAAGTTCATCATGCCCGGCGACAATGAGCCCTCGGGTTTCATCCTCACGACGATCCTGGGAATAGTGGGCGCGTTCGTTGCGACCTATCTTGGCCAGTCTCTGGGCTGGTATCGGCCTGGAGAAGGCGCTGGGCTGGTGGGGGCGGTCGTGGGTGCCATCATCGTGCTTCTTGTCTACGGTTTTGTGGCCGGGCGCAGCCGCCGGGCGATCTAACCCACCATGACCGGAATTCTTCGCGTGAGCGAAGAATTCACGCGGTGCGAATGGCGATAAGCAAGATGAAATGGATGCTCGTTGTCCTGGTAGGAGGCATGACAGCGGTCAACACCGACCTGGTGTTCGACAAGTTCGCCGATTGCCTTGCCGCCGAGGAGCAGATGCGAAAACACTACACCGACGCCTTCGAGGTCTGGGACCGATGGGCCGCGGCCAATTTCGAGCGAAGACGCGAATACTCAAAGGTGCGCGACCTCCAGGCCAAACGCCTGCTCAGCAACATCGGCACGTGCGTTCCTCATGCAGGCGGCGACACCATAGGCCCTCAGCAGCCGAGCAATTCGACACCTTCTCAGCCTCCTCAAGCCGCACCCACGCCGCAGCCAAGTCCGAAAACGTGAGGTCTGAACTTCGGAGCACGGGCAGTCGCGAACGAATGTCGCAGGCCCTCCGAAGTGCGGGCCGTAATTGTATAGAAGCTGAACCTGTACCTTCGGGTCAGGTTTGAGAGTTCGCGGTGCGGCTAGACGCTCAGCGCGAGGTTCTTGCATCTGCACTCGGAGGTGTCGCTCGGGTTCGAATGCCGGGTCGGGCAAGTTGACGACAAAGGCCACCGCGCCTCGGAAAAAGCGCCGAGCAGCTTAGGGACGCAATGCGCTTTTTGGCTTCAGCTTCTGTCCTGCTACGCCGGAGCGAAAGCACCTAACTCAATTGCTCCGGGCGCGGGACCGAGCGTTGCTCTGCGAAGCGGCATTTGGCTTCAGGCGTGACTTTGGACGTGCTTCTGGCTCGATACCGTTCTGCTCGTCAAACTTGCGTATCCAGGATTGGACGTAGCGCGGGTCGTCCGGACAAAGCTGTTCAAGTAAACGAAGGTTCTGCGCTCTGAATTTCACTAGGGCTTTCGGCAAGTGTGCCTCCTCAAAACCCTGCCCACATCTAGGCTGCTGTGTCGGAAAAAGTGGTCAAGCCAAAAGGAGGCTTGAAAATTTCGGAGCGTTGATGCAGCGCCAAAAAGTGAAAACCCCGCTTGGGGGAGCGGGGCTTTCTGGTGGGGGTGAAGCTTAGGGAGGCTTCGGCTATATGACACGCCATTGCGGAAAAGGTTCAAAGCCCTAAAAAGCGAACCACGCCAATACCGCAATGATGGGGATGATTGCCACGCCCAAGAGCACCAAGGGTGCAGGTTCATTGCCCGAGATGAAGGTCCCGCAGCAGCGTCGACGCCACGCGGCTTTCTGGCGGCAGGGGATGCCGACAGCTCAGAGCCGCAATTCCGACCGAGTTGGACTTGTTCCTCATCGGTCTTGGGGCGCGGCCCAGACGCCGCTGCCTGGAGAGCCTCAGTATGGCGGCCAGCCCATCGGCGCGCTGGGGTCCGCGCTGTTGAGCTGCTCTCGGTATTCCCCGGCGGCCTTGAGAAGAGTCTCGCGAAGCTCGTCGTCCGCCGTCTGGGCGGCGAGGGCTTCGGCCCGATCGGCGTGGTGCTGGAGAGATTCTTTCGTCATACGCCCTTCTTCTTTTTCTTCTTTAGAACTTTCGCCAGCGCTCTGAGCGGCCCGCTCGGCAACACAAGCCTGCTGCTTGGATGTCTTCGCCGGCTTCATGAGCCCACAACTCTTCCAAAAAAGCGGAGCTCCTGGGGGCGTCGCTGGTAACGGCGCTCTGGGGCGCCGTCTCTGCTCCGTGTTCTGAAACACTCCAACGTTCGTCACGATGCCAACGCGAACCGATGCGACTAGCGCCAGTATTCGGAAAAAAGACAGGTTTGCTGTCCATTTAACTTTAAATTTTTCATTACGGATTTTTATGGAAAAGATCAGAGAATTATATCGCCAATTTATTTGATTCAATATATTGATATTTATTGGATGTGCGGAGCGCGCCGCGTATTCGGATTTACAAAAAGCTGAACGACAGAATTGGAAACTCAGGGCCAGCGCAGCCCCGACAGCCGAGCGCGACTCAAACAGCGGAATAGCTCAGCCTGTAAGAAGGAACGACATTAGGCTCGTCTAGATGCGAGCGTCGAACGGATGACTCGTTTGGATGCCGAACGAGCGGTCGGGCCACCATCGTCGTGCTTCTCCACTAGTCCCCTTGGTTCGCGGATTGAGAAGCCACGGCTGGCTTTTCGACAAACGGTCGGGCCGCGTATTCGCCAGCGCAGGCGGGCCGACTAGCATGGTCTGGCCACTACAACCACGTTCGAACGTAGCGTTGCTCGCGATGACGAATTGCTGCTCGCGGTGCTTCAGCGCGGACAGGAAGAACGAACAGTCTTGCGTGCTGACGAGGTGATCGAGTGAATCAGTGTGCGCCGCTGGGTAGTCGGGAGGGGTGCAAATAGCTGAAAATCCTCTCAACGGCTGAGCGGCTTGCGGTAGAAACGGAGCCGGGTATCCGTAGCTCCCGCCAATCGAACGTCGCTCACAAGTTCACCAAACGGCTCATATCCGTTCTTTTCAAAAAAACCGGGTGCCTGGAAGGCATAACTGCTGAGCCAGGTACCCACACATCCCTGCTCGCGCGCCGCATCTTCGACTGCCGTCAGAAGGCGAGAGCCGAGGCCGTGGCGACGATCGGATTCGGCGACATAGAGCAGTTCGACGAATAGCCAACCGTAAAGGATATTGCCCCAGACGCCGCTGGAAGCCTCGCCACTATCAGGATCTCTCAACATGATGGCTAAGTTTCGGTAGCCGCTCGGTTCACCACGAGCTAGATTGGCGCTGACGAGCCGCTGCAACAGGGCTGCGTGGTCGCGGGGATCGGGTGACCAGTCGAGGAAGAACTCGTGTTTCATGCGGTAGCTCACGCTTTCGATGCTGGCTTCTTCGCGGATGTGCCTTCGTCATGATTTAGTTCTAAACTTCTTAGGAGACACGCTACAGTTTTGCGAGTGAAAATCGTTCTGCCGCGGGCCTGAAAAAGGTGGGTATGAGAACTCCGTCCGAGAATAGAGCAGAAGCGTTGCTGCACGTCGAATCTGCATCTGCATCGCAGCGTCGGACATGGTTCATGGAGCTCGTCGCTCCGGGCGTTCCGCAACATCATCTGCCGTTTGCTCTGGAAGTTTTCGGCGACCTTGACCTTGCAGCGCTCCAGCTCGGCCTCGATTTGCTCGCTGAGCGCCATGAGGCTCTAAGGACGATATTCGTGGACGATGGCGGGGCGCTTCACCAAGTTACCAATGGCCCACGCGCAGCGGTCAAGCTCGTCGATGCACCTTCCGGGCCCGATCGCGACCTCAGGGCCATCCTTCGTGAGCAGGTTATTGCCCCGTTCGTCCTGGGCAAGGGGCCCCTGGTTCGCCTGGTTGCCATAAGGCGCGCGCCGAGGGTGCATGTCCTGGTGTTCGTCCTGCACCACATTATTGCCGACAACCTGTCGCTTGGCCTATTCGTGCGTGAGATGGCCGACATCTACGGAGCAATCAGCGCTCGTAGCGTGCCGACGCTTGCACCGCTGCCCTGGCAGTACGCCGATTTCGCGATCGCCGAAGCCCGTTGGCTGTCAAGCCCCATTTTCCGCGCTCGCCTGCAACGTTACGCGGAGAAACTCGGCCCGACGATGGCGCGCCTGGACCTCGGTTTCGAGCGAGCCCCCGTGTCCCGGCCGGCGGCCGCGAACCACCTCTTGTCCGTCGACCCTGTCGTGGCGGATCGCCTCAAACAGGTTGCGCAGCGGACCGGCGTGACGCTGTTCACGGTGCTGCTTGCCGCGCTCGAGACGGTGCTTGCCCCTTATGCCGACGGGCCAGATTTCGTCATCACAGTGCCCGTGGCCGGCCGCGGCAGCGATGGCGCGGAGGGCGTAATTGGTCCATTTGCTAATATCGTTGGGCTGAAGACGAACCTTCGTCCGGGCCAGACCATGGCTGAGCTTCTGGCCGACGTCGGACGCCAGCTTCTGGATACTATTGAGTATGAAAATGTGCCTTGGGATGCGCTGGTGCGCGCCTGCAATCCGTCGCGCTCTGCCGATGCGGCGCCGCTTAGCCAAGTCATGTTGTCTTCGATCGCCTTGCCCACCCCGTTTCAACGCTTTGGGCGCCTACCATGTCGACCGATCTGGCTTCCGTCTCCTGCGCCCTCGGCCGACCTTTTTGTAAGCGCATCGGAGACGCCAGACGGTGTACTTTGGCTTGGCTTCGACAGCCGGCCCGACAAACTGTCTCTTGGCACCGTCTCCCACCTGTCGGGAGCGCTCCGAACCGTGCTGGTCGAAATTGCCCATGGAGATATCGCGACGCTCATGGTGTATCCGAGACAGGGCAGAGGCGGCGCCGACCTGCCTCTCCGCCACGTTCGTGATCCAGTTGGCGCCGCCTCCGCCAACGGTCTTCCCTGCAATTTCTCGGAAACGCCGCAGGGTCGCGAAGGCCTCGAGAAACTCGTTGCCGAGCTGTGGCGGCGGGTTCTCGGCGTCTCGCCGAATCACATGCGCGAAGACTTCTTCGACGCCGGCGGCGACTCACTGTTGGCCGTGCGGCTGATGTCGCAGCTGTGCCGTCATCTCGATCGAGAGCTGCCGGTTGCCTTGTTCTTCAAGGATCCCACGGTCGCCGGCCTGGTGAATGGTCTCAGGGGAGACAATTCTGCGGGAGAATTGGATTACGCCATCGTTAAACTCGCAGACGGAGTTGATGGCCGGGTGGTGTTTGTAAGCACTGGGCAAGAGGGTCTCGATGAACTGGCAGCAGCGATGAGGCCAGGACCGTCGATATACAGATTGGATGCTTACTTCCTTCAGGAGCAGCGACTGCTTGCCGACCAGCCAATACTCGAGAGCGTGGAGGCGATCGCTACGGAATTCCGATATCGACTGAAAGCTATCCAGCCGCAAGGTCCTTATCTGCTGGCCGGCGGCTGCGAAGGCGGGGTGTTTTTTTACGAGTTGGCGCTTCAGCTCCAGCAGAGAGGTGACGAGGTCGCTCTCCTCGGCATGTTGGATACGCCTGTCCGCGGCTTCTGGGAGAACAAGCTAGCCTTTTTAGGCCCAATCCGGCAGGCCAAACGCCAATTTCTAGATTTTATCTTACGACGGCCAGGCAATCCGATGACGCCAGGGTATGAGCGGTTCCAATACATTTGGGCCATAATCTGGCAGGCCGTGCGCTCATACCATCCTGAACGCCTCTTTGACGGAGACGTTCACCAGTTCAAGGCGACAATCTCAATGCGTGGTTATGTCGATGTTGCGTCTGGCTGGGATCGCCGGATCACGGGTCGGGTTTGGGTTCATATGATGCCAGGTAACCATCTTTCTTGGATAACAAATCCGCGGAGCGGAGCCATAATCTGCACCGTATTGAATACAGTCACGCCCACTCCTGTTACACCCGGATCTACGCATTGACCGAGCGTGCTACCTATGTCGTCCGGGGCGCAACGCCGGTCTTGCGGCGTGTGCCCGCTGGTCTCGCTGAGCTTGCGGCGTATCGCGAGTTGCTCGGATACATGACAATCAACCGCCTCCAAGTACGCTATCGGAATAGTTGGTTGGGGTGGGCTTGGGCGGTCCTGCAGCCACTCGCATTCCTGGCATTTCTCTCGGTGGTCGGCTCCGCCGCCGGCGGACGTTCGACCGCAAGCGTCGCCTATCCGCTCTTCATTCTCGCCAGTCTGTCGCCGTGGGTATTCTTCGCGACGTCTCTGAGCACCTCGGCGGCGGGCGTGCTGAACAGCAGGTCGCTCATCGCCAAGGTGTATTTCCCTCGCGAGATCGTCCCCCTCTCTTACGTCTTCGCCGCGCTCGCCGACCTCGGGATCGCGACGGCGCTGACCATGGTGTCTCTCGCGTGCACCGGCCACGGCATTTCGGCGAGTGCAGTCGAACTGCTGCCGATCTGCCTGATCCTGATCATCTATGCGGCCGCTTTGTCGCTGCTGCTTTCCATAGCGCAGATCGGGTTTCGCGACATCGCGATCGGATTGCCTCTTCTGCTGCAGGGAATCATGTTCACGACGCCTGTGCTGTATCCTTTGGACGCCGTTCCTGAGTACTGGCGCGCAGTCTATGCGCTCAACCCCCTCGCACTGCTGGTCGAGGCCTTCCGAGGCGCGTTGGTCGGCAAGCAAATCATCAGCGCCGGGCAACTGCTCTACGCTGCCGTCCTTGGGCTGATTCTGCTCGGAGTAGCGTATTTCGTATTCAAGACGGCCGAACCGCACATGATCGACGAACTCTAGCCATGGCTGCTGTCGATATCGCCGTCCGCAACGTGTCAAAGTCCTATCGTGTTTACCGCGACGGCAGAAGCGGCTGCGGACTGTTCAGGTTCAGGAAAGCCGAGCGCTTTTGGGCACTGAAAGATGTGAGCTTTGACGTTCGGCGTGGCGAGGCGCTGGGGGTTGTCGGTCCTAATGGTTCGGGCAAGACGACCCTGATCAAACTGCTCGCCCGCATCACTGCGCCTGATCGTGGGGATATCACCATCGCCGGCCGGCTGATGTCCCTTGTGGAAGTGGGAGCCGGCTTCCACCCCGAACTTAGCGGCCGGGACAACGTCTTCCTGAACGCCGCGATCTTCGGCGTTCCGGTCGCCGACGTGCGAAAGCGCTTCGGCGGCATTCTGGAGTTCTCCGGGCTCGCCGATTTTATCGATGCGCCCGTCAAGACTTATTCATCTGGCATGTTCGTCAGGCTCGGCTTCGCCGTTGCCGCACACCTCGATGCGGATATTCTCCTTCTGGACGAAGTCCTGGCCGTTGGCGATTTGGCTTTCCAAGCCCGTTGCATGGACCGGATCGGAGAAATCCGACGCTCGGGACGCACGATCTTGCTCGTCTCCCACGATCTGGCGGCGGTGGAACGGCTCTGCGATAACGCCCTCCTGCTCACATCGGGTGAAGTTGCGGGCGAAGGCATCCCGCGCGACGTGATTGAGAAGTACCAGATCAGTGCGACAAAGCGTGTCCCAAATTCCAGCTTCAATCTAGATGGCGGCGCCGTGGCCCTGCATGGCGTAAGCTTCATCGGTCGTGACGGCGCTCGGCCCAGGACAGGGGACCCTCTGACTGTGCGCGTGGGCTACGAGGCGGGATTAGCCGTTGAAGACATCGTGTTCACTGTGAGCTTCGTCTGGCCCAGTGGCTATCTCTGCACCGAGCTTGTGTCGTGCTCTTCCACTCTCGTTGCAGGACCGGGATACGTTGTCTTCGATTGTCCGTTCCTTGCCATGCAACGGGGGCTTTATACGGTCGACCTCACAATCGCGACGGCCGCCGGTCGTGTTCTCGCCAGACGCGTGCGCGCTGCGCCCTTTCGCGTGGATCCGGGTCTAATCATACAAGGCGATTTCCACATGCCTCACACCAGCAAGCTGGAGCGGGATTAGAGCATGATCCGCAAAAACGAAAAGATCATGCTCAATCGAATATGTGGAGAGAGATGGCCAATTCATCCTAATCCCATCGCGCTCAGCGTCCAGAATCAGAAATTCGGCGGACTCCAAATCGACTCAGTGATAGAGGAGGCTCTAGATGTTGGGGAGGATTGGCGATGGGTCGACGCTTTATTCCCCTCGAACTCGATGAGTTAGAACGCGCTGAGTTGACGTCGCGCCGGAGCACAGCGCAGGGGTTGACGCTGCGCGGTCGGATCATCTCGGCCTGTGCTGACGGCGAGCAGAGCAAGGTTGTGGCGGCCCGTGTGGCTGTCGATCCTGCTGCGATCGCCAGTTCATTTTCCCGCTCCAGCCTTTTCAAAATGGGGTGCAATTCATTTTTGGCCCACCGGTGGGCGCGCATGCCGACCTGCCGGGGCGGTACGGCATGTGGAAGAACGTGCACCAACGCTTCAGCCTCTGGCGCAGCGGTTCAGCTCGTGCTCTGTCGTATGCTGCGTAACAGCGCATCGAGTTCCTCCGGCGAGAGATTGACAAGGCGGTCCTTCAGTTCGCCCAGCTCCTTCGACCGTGCCTGCGGCCTGATCTCCCTCAATGCTTCATCTTCGACGCGCGGCGCCGCTTCGACCGCCCTCGAGAACCCTGCCAGTGTTGGGTTGTCGAACAGCGCGCGGATTGGGATCTCGATGTGGAACCGGCGTCGCACGCGAACGATGACTTGCATCGCAAGCAGCGAATTGCCGCCTAGATCCAAGAAATCGTCAGCGGCGTCGATGTCATCCTCCTTCAGCACAGTGCGCCAGATCTGCGCCACCTCGGCATTCACCGAGACCATGTTGAGTTCGGCCTCATGCCGGGTCGGCGCATCGGCGCACGCTCTGAGCGCCATCTGATCCACCTTGCCGCTCGGCAAGAGAGGAAGCGCGTCAAGGACGAGCAGTTTGGCCGGGACTGCTGTCGGCGGCAGCCGCTCCTGAAGATAGGCGCGCAGCTCGGTCGGAACGGGAGCCTTGTGGTGCTCTTGTCCGACGACGAATGCCACCAGCCGCTGCCGGTCGGCATCGCCAACGATCACGGCCGCGGCGTCCTTCACCGAGGCGTAGGCACGGAGCGCCGCTACGACTTCGCCGAGTTCCAGCCTAACACCCCGCAGCTTCACCTGATTGTCCGTGCGGCCGAGATACATCACGGTGCCGTCCGCCCGCCAGACACCGCGATCGCCGGTATTGAACAGCAGCGGAGACGGCGCGCCCGCGATAGGATTGGCCTGAAACCGCTCGGCGGTGAGGTCCGGACTGCGCCAATAGCCCAGTGCGAGGCAAGCGCCACCTGCGTGGATAACGCCGGGCAGACCTACCGGTGCGGGCTGGCCCGTACGGTCGAGAATGTATACCTGTGTGTTCGCAATGGGCTTGCCGATTGGCACGGGCCTGTCGTCCGCGTCCTCGACCTCGTGGACCAGAACGTCGGCCGCCACCTCCGAAGATCCATAGAGATTGATAAGCTTTCGGCCGGGGCAAGCCAACTTGAAACGCGTCGCGAGATCCGGCGCGAGCACTTCGCCGCTCACTGACCACATGCTTAGAGCTGGCAGGCGCCTTCCCAATTCGGGTGCGTGATCCAGCAGCACGCGCAGCAGCGTCGGCACGAGCACAATTCGGGTGACGCCATGCTGCCCTAGCAGCGTGATGAATGCCTCGGGATCGAGGACGATCTCATCTGGGATGATGACCGTCGGTACGCCCGCCAGCAGCGGTCCAAGCAACTCCCAGATTGCGTCAACGAAGCCGATCGACGTCTTGCAGCAGGCGACCTCGCCGGCGGCGAACGGATAGACCTCATGCATCCAGTCGATGCGGTTCATCAAACCTCTGGTCGAGCCCATCACGCCCTTCGGCACCCCGGTCGATCCGGACGTGAAGAGGACATAGGCGAGGTCGGAGCCGGGCTCGGCTTCGATGGTCCTGATCTGTTCGCTCCAAATGGCTGCATCCGGGTCCATCGGTACGGCCGTGAGGTGCCCGGGCAGGCGCATCGCCAAGGTGCGAAGGGTGAGCGCGGTGCGGCAGCCGGCCAGGCCGACGAGCTGTACAAGACGCTTGTCCGGCTGCGCCGTATCTAGAGGAACCCAAGGCACCCCGGCGATGAAGCAGCCCAGCATGGCTGCGAAGGCCTCGACGGAGCGGGGCAGGAAAATCGCGACCGGCCCCTCGGCGCTGACGGAACGACTGCGCAGGACCGTTGCAACCTGGCCGGCGCGCCGAGCAAGCTCGCCAAAGCTGATCCGCTGGCCGTCGGCGATGAGCGCCACGTCGCCCGGCCGTTCTGCCGAAATCGTGGCAAAGACCTCTGCTAGCGTGCGTTGCGGGTATTCGCGTGCCGTGGAATTCCAACCAAACACCGCGCGATGCCACTCGTCTTTCTCAAGCAGCCCAATGCTGCTGATCAATCGCTCCGGCGCAGCCACCACATCCTCCAGGATGCGCGAAAAATGCTTGGCCATCCGCGCCATCATCGGCTGGTCGAACAACTCACAGTCATATTCGAAGGAGCAAGCAAGCCCGTCACCTTCCACAATCTCGAGCGTGAGATCCAGCTTGGCCACGCCGGGATCGACTTCCATTTCCTCTATCTCGAGTCCGGCTAGCCGCGGCATTCGATGTCGAAAGTTCTGGAGCACGAACATGATTTGGAAAATCGGTGAATGGTCTCGCGTCCGCGGGCATTTCGATTCTGCCACGACCCGCTCGAACGGAACCTCTTGGTGCTCAAAAGCCTCAAGCGAGGCTGAGCGATTGCGGGCCAGCAGCGCAAGGAAGCTGGGATCGCCCGACAGATCGCCGCGCAGCGCTAGCGTGTTCACGAAGCAGCCAATGAGTGGCGCGAGATCCTCCTGTCGACTTCCAGACACCGGTGTGCCGACTACGATATCGTCAGTGTCGGCCCAGCGTTGCAGCAGGATCTGGAACACGGAAAGAAGACCCATGAAAAGAGTTACGCCGTGTCGGCGGCACAGCGCGCGGAACGGCTCGACGAGATGCGGATCTATGTCGAGCGAGAGACGCCTGCCACGGTGGGCTTGCACGGCGGAGCGCGGGCGAACAGTCGGGAGGGTCACAAGAGGCGGGGCACCGGCAAGCTCCTTCCGCCAGAAAGCAATTTCTCTCTCGAATTCGGCTCGCGCGTACAGCCTTTCCTGCCGTTCAGCGAATTCTCCGTATTGAAACGGAAGATCCGGTAAGAGAGCTGGCTTGTGGCTTCGTCCCGCGTCATAGAGGCACGCGAGCTCATCGAAGAACGTCCCCATCGACGCCCCATCGATGATGACGTGGTGGAATACAAGCACAAGCAGGTGCTCTTCGTCGGCTAAGCGAACCAGCGCCGCTCGGAAGTGCGGCGGTACGGAGAGATCGAAGGCGGTCTGGCACATCCGAACCGCAAGCGCGTCCGCCTGCATGCGGCGCTCGCGCTCCGTTAGGGAGGTGAGGTCATGCTCCTCGAGGACAAACCGGAGCCCGGCATGCACGCGTTGCAGCACCCTCCCGTCCTGCTCGACGAGACCCGTTCGCAGAACCTCGTGCCGCGCGACGATCTCATCAAACGCATGCTCGAGTATTTGTTTGTGGACCACTCCCTTGAGCCGCAGCACTCTGGGCAGGTTGAACGCGGGTGTACCTGAATAGACTTCGTTCGCTAACCAGAATGCGTGTTGCTGGGCGGAGGCCGCTCGTGGCTCGTTCCCGATCAAAAGGTCATGCAAAAGATAGCTCCGTTCCCGGACAATCTCTGCCCATTCTATACAATGTAAGGGATTGGTTCCATGCGGATTGGCAATCTCTCAGCGCAAAACCTTGCGCAGGTGAGGCGTCCGGCAGGTGCGCGTCGTTTTCAGTTTGGACCCGGAGTCTCGCGGATATGCTCCGGACGTTAGAGCCTATTACACCGATACGGACTTGAGTTTGCTGCGTCTGCGAAGCAATGGAATTCTCATTGGCGTTACGAGATCCTCCCCGGAAGCTCCGAAAGCTCCGCGACGCAAGCAGATAATCTGCTGCTGCCCGTGGTTTTTCGGGCTTAAAGTTGGGGCACGACCTAAAGTCGGTTCACTTGTGCTCGCAGCGATTAAACGCCATGAGGAGGCTCCGACTTTAATGCTTCGCTTCCGGGTGTAACCTGCATCTAGGCGGAGTTTGCTTCGTCATGCTAGACGCCATTCTTATTTTGCTGGGGTTTTTCGTATAAAGTTGAGCATCACGATTTTAATGTGCATTTATTTTGCGTGAGGCGCCAATGGATGTTTCCAGCGAGCGGTTTGGGACTTATTTCCGAGGAAGAACTCGATATAACGTTGAAGATAAAGCGGCTGCGGGGGGGAGGAGGCGTTTCCATCCAGTTCCGGGCAGTGTCTCGGAGCAGCGCAGCGTAGACTCCCGGCCTCAAAGGATTGATCCTCCTGCGGGGCCGGCTTTTTGGCCGCCGCCGCCCCATGCGGCCAGTTCACGCTGGGGCTTCTCTGATCTAATGGGTCGCAACTAGAGCTGCCATACTGAATGCGACTACGCAGGCAGCAGCCAAGGACCAGAGCGCTATAGCGATCTCTTGGGCATGGTCGTGGCCTCCTGACCCTTACTGCCGTACGAGCTTAGAGCGCATACCGATCAGCATTGTGTAGGCAAGCCGACGCCAAATCAGGTTCATCAGGACTAGCATGTGGCATCCCCGTACTTGATGCGGTCAGCGTCGACCTGTCATGTTTCAAGAAGATTTCGCCGGGGGCGCGAAATGGCTTCGTGCCGAGGGTAGGAGGGCGGCCCGCCGGTCCAAGGTGGCGGGCAACTACTGACGTTTTAGAAGCCCGTGGGCAGCCAGCGCTTCCCCCACCGCCTTGGCGAGAACGTTGCACCGTTGATAGTCCCCGGCATCGCCTGCGGCCGTTCCATCGAGTTCTCGACATGTGCCACCATCGAAGAACCACTTAGTGGTTCCAACAGCAGCTATCTCACCCGACATTTCGGACACTGCACCTGCATGCCCCACATGTGCCTTACGGAGCGATGATTCTCTAGCAGGGACAATGTCGTATCGCGCGACCGCCTCGGTTGGCGGCCTCTTTCACGAACGTCGTTGGCCGATCACGTGATAGCGGGCAAGTTCCGCTCTTGCGATTGCCCGGGCCTGCTCCAGCGCTTCCGCCCCGGTCAACAGGTTCGGCGCGAGCCGCCGTCCTGCGACACCGTCCCAGTAGAAATAGACGCTCGGCCGACCATCGGCGAAGCAGACTTCATAGCTGCCGGTCTGGGGCACAGCTTCGTGCTTACGTATGCGGATGTCGCCATCGAAACGCCGCGGCTCCAAGAGTCAAATTATCAATCGCTTGGGTCTCGGAACGCCGGCGAGCTACCGTGCGTCGCGAGCTTGCGGCTTTGCTGCAAGACGCCATCCGGCAACGTCTGCGGTCTGGAGACAGCCTTCGCAGGTCAGATAACCTGTAAGCATGGTGCAACCGCGCGAGACGTTGCCCAGCGAAGCGTCTCTCCGGCAATTTGGGCAGATTAACGCGAGTCTTCGCACTGGCCAGCGCTGCAAAACGACCCCCAGCATTGCGTCCCTCCAGTCAGAGGAGCGCTTTCAGAAGTTGCGATGTGCGTCAAAAAGGATGTCGACCGGGAAACAGCCACCCTTGTGGCCGGCCCGCCTTGCACCAAGCCCGCAACAGCTCGAGCAGATGCGGAGACAGCATCACGGTATCGGTCTTTGCGGCCCGTGGGGTAGCAGAAGTCCTCGCCTCCGTTGCAGACCGCCGCCTGTGACCCGAAGCGGCTGCTCGGTTGTGTCCTAAGAGCCGCTCCTGCTGCTGTCAATTTCGGCCCGAATGGCTTTGCGAACATCGATTAGCAGCAAGTTCCGGGCTTCAAAGGGATCTGGGGCCTTCTCAACGAAAGATACCTTGGGCAACACCACAGCAAGTGCGAACACCATGGCAGATTGTTCTGCCACATGTTCCTCAGTGTCAGGCTCAGCGGTCAAAGCCATTTTCTTCATAATCTCCCAGATGCCGGGAGAGTAGCTTTCCAAGGCCGCAATCGCTTCCCGGATCTGCTCATCGGTATAGAACGTGCCCATGAAGACAACACCTGCCACCCAATCTAGCCGGTACTCTAATTGCTAACATGATGGACGCAATCTGGAAAACGTCGGCAATTTGCCCGTTCGAGACATGCCGGCTCGATCTGACCACGTCCGCTTATTCGGCTAGACCGGAAGTCATCGCCTCACGGGCAAACCGACGCGATTGACCCACAGCGGAAGTCGCTGACAAGAAAATGACTGCCAAATATAGGTTGCTGTAGGGGAACTTATTCTCGTTTGGGTTGTTGCCATGCTGATACCGCAAGCAGCGGATCGAAGTGAAAAAAGTCAGCAGCCCAAAATGGTCAAATCACTGTCAGCCCTGGCGATCTTCTCGCTCCTCGGAGCATCGGTAATCGCCTTGCCGATTTTTGCCCCCAAGGTGGAAGCGGGCGAGGTCATGCCGATGGCCAAGGCAGACCGGCTTGACGTCCGACCGTCTGCGGCGAACTGCTCGGCACAGGTCTGGCCAGATTACGACGCATCCTGTTTGCGCAAACCCCGCTTCTCGCACGGTGATCGTAGAAGCTCGTCTTGTGACCGCCCGCCGGTAGCGCCTCTCCCAATTGTTCCCGCGGCATCGAGATCAGCCACGCCCATAGCGCCGCGCTCCGCAAGGAAATCAGTGAGCGGCTCTGCATCAATCTCGATCTGAAGCCGGTTGCAATGCCGCCGCGTCTGGCGATGCTGATCGACAATGGCGATCAGCCGTTGAACGAAGTGCCTGCTTGTTCTCCGTGTCCTGTCATCCGGCCCGAAGGCGCGATTTAGCTCGCTATCCTTGCCCGAAAGGCGCAGCAACGGTGATGCCGAAAAGCGCGGCAGCCAGTGAGTATCGGGGCGGCTGCCGGATCGACGTTTGCATACAAATTCGGGCAACTTCGCCGTGGTCCGGGATCGGCTCTCCGGCGAGAGAGAGGCTATCCATGTCGACAGATTTACCTCCGGTGCCGAACGTTCTTGTTGTTGAGGACGAGATGATTTTGCGCATGCGCGCGGTCAACATCGTGGAGGACGCCGGGTTCTGCCCTGTCGAGGCCGTCAACGCCGACGAGGCCATCTCGATTCTCGAGTCCCGCGCGGATATCTCTTTGCTATTCACCGATATTCAAATGCCCGGCAGTATGGACGGCTTGAAGCTCGCCCACGCGGTGCACGATCGTTGGCCTTCCATCAAGATCATATTGGTTTCCGGTCAAGTGCAGCCATTCGACGAGGAAAGGCCGGCAAACAGCCGGTTCTTCGGCAAACCGTTGGGTGTCGAACAAATGATCACCGAGTTGCAGGGCATGGTGGGCGTTGGAGCGTTAAGGATTGTCCCGGACGCAACCGGATGGCCGGCGGAACAGGTGCGTCTAGCGCTGGAGCCGACTGGCTTGTCTCCCAGCTCACCGCAGGAGGTTGCCCTAGCGGCGGAGAACGACAGCCTACGCCTTTTGCTCGAACAAGCCGGAATCGATGCCGAGACCCTGCTCGTCCAGGCGGGCATCGACGCCAGAGAGCGAGAGGCGGCGGATAAATTGCAGAAGCTGATTCTTGGGGAACTTCACCATCGTATCAAGAATACTCTGGCGACCGTCAGCGCAATTGCCTCCCAGAGCTTCCGTTCCGCGCCCAGTATCGAGCACGGTCAAAAGGCAATGGACGGCCGGCTGATCGCGCTGGGACGGGCTCACGATCTGCTAATGCAGGTCAGTTGGGCAAGTGCCAGTCTCAATCACACCCTAAGCAGTGCGACGGAGCCTTATGATCGTCGGGAGAGCAGACGCTTTCATTTCAACGGACCCGATATCAGGATTACTTCTGTAGCCGTAATCGCGCTTGCGATGACGTTCAACGAACTGTGCACCAACACGACCAAATTCGGTGCCTTGTCCGTTCCCGCTGGACGCGTGGAGATTGCCTGGACCGTAGACGAGCTGAAACAGCGACTTCGCCTTGTCTGGACTGAACGAGGGGGTCCGGAGGTTGAGCCACCGACGCGCCGAAGCTTCGGCACCCGAATGATGGAGTCTCTCGGCCAACAATTGAACGGCCAGGTGCAGCTCGCATATCAGTCGGGTGGGTTCATCTACTCGCTGGATGTCCCACTTGGCTCAGTCGCGGCGGCGGCGTGAATATCGTCTTTTCCGCTTGTGACCAAAAGCAGACGCGCGCTGATTCAGTCATCAGCCGCCGCCAAACTTGGATGGATCATCGTAGGCAGGAGGATCGTCGTGATCGGTCCGGAGACCTCCCGGAACGGAATCGTCGCGATAGATGCGCACGCCGCCTGGAGTGATATAGCTCGGGGTGACCACCTGGCCAGGACGCGTGATGGCTTGTCGCGAGTTGTGATGCCACCTTGGCGCGGCGTTCGCAGAAGCACACGACGCGAACACAAGGCGTAATCCCAAGACAAAACGCATTGCATTTTCTCCAACCAAGCCCTGTTGTATGTGGTGCGCGCGCTGCTCCTTGCTTTCACATTCGAACGGTGGTTTTGGCTTATCGCGTTGGTTGGCACACCGCAGCGACATGTCCGGAGCACGAGTAGAGCGGAATTCGTCCCACTCGGGGACCGACCGCCGCCTTTGGCCCGTCGCCGACCTTCGCTTACAGGGCCGCTATGTCTGCCTTTAGGAGATAAGCCGACCCCAGCTCAAGTCGCTATGAAAGTCAGACTGTGACCCGGAACGGACTCTTCACGTCAAGACCACACGTCCGCTGGAAAATAGCGTAGCCTACTATTGCTGTTACGCAATCGTCCCCTACGTTTCTCGCACGTTAACCACCCAAAATCTTCAGGATGACCATGTTTGCCAGGATCGGCTTCGCCGTTGTCATAACATGCGCTACCGTAGCCTTTACCGTCCCGGAGGCTAATGCTGCGGATACCGAACTCTCACTCGCACTCGATAATGCCGCACAAGTTGTGCCTCGTAACGTCTCGGTGCGGGCGGTCGATTATCATGGAGGCCCGGCGCTCGAGGTTCGACGCCTCATCTCGGGGGCCGATCCGGACATCGACACCTTTGCCTTCGTGCCGGGCTTTGACTTCCATAACGGAACCATCGAGGTTGAGGTTGCCGGCAACCCATTGCCCGAGGCCCCCCCAGGCGCGCGCGGCTTCGTGGGAGTAGCGTTTCGGGTCCAGACGACTGACGGGTCTTTTGCCAGTGAAGGAATTTATTTGCGCCCGACCAACGGGCGTGCAGACGACCAAGTCCGGCGCAATCACTCAACGCAATATTTCGCATATCCAGGTTACGACTTCGCCCGCCTCCGTCGCGAGGCACCGGCGCAGTACGAGTCCTACGTCGACTTGATCCCGGGCGAATGGACCGCCATGCGCATTGAGGTACAAGGCACGACCGCCAAGTTATTTGTTGGGGAGGCTCCACAACCAGCTTTGATCGTCAACGATCTCAAGCGGGGAGCAGACGCGCACGGCAGCATTGGGCTTTATGTCGACAACGGTACGGATGGGCATTTCCGGAATCTGCGCATCCGGCGGACATCTTGATGATGTAATGATAGTTCCAGAGTCCGGGTATGGCCCTTCGGTGAAGTGGCAGCATCGTTCCACGAGGTCCGCTTATGCGCTTGCGCGGTTGATCGCGAAGACGGTCTTGAGCGAACAACTTGTTCTATCGCCGCTTAGCGTCCTGGCGTTTTCACACAGCCAAGGCCCTGAGCCGACATAGGACCGCTTCACTTACGTTCATGCGATTACGCGAGGCAAAGACCCCTGGGCTAGAGCGCTCCAAAGCTTGTCGTGGGCCCGACAGAAAAGAAAAGCCGCCTGAGGCGGCTAGTTTCAGACGTTCCCTTCTTCTACTTATTTCTTGAGGGCGTCAGCGGCGTCTCGCGCGGCGTCCTTCACGTCTCCCGCAGCGTTGTGGGCGGATCCCTTGGCCTTATCCATCTTGCCTTCGGCTTCCAGGTCCTTGTCCCCGGTAAGCTTGCCAGCCCCCTGTTTGACCGCGCCTTTTGCCTTGTCGGCGGCGCCCTTCACATGTTCACGGTCCATGATCGTTACCCTTCTTGTTCGAAACGAGCACAACGAAACCGTCGCGCGGTCGTTCCTGCGAGACGCGCAAATGCTCTTGCACAATAAGATTTAGCTGCAGCGGGGCACTAAAACACCGATCGCCTGTCTGTCAGTTTCTTCGCGAAATGTGTCAATGCTGCAGTCACAAGTTTTCACCAGTTTGGCGGAAATGTTCGAGGATGCGCACGTTGATGAAGCGACGGGGCCAAGATGGAGAAACAGCCATGCGATACATATCTGTGGCATTGCTTTGTCGCACTTCCAGCGTTATCAATACCTGCTGCCGCCCAGCAGCAAACGGAGGCGACGACTCAGTCCGGCGTTGCTCAAAACGTGCAAACTGAAGCTGACAAAGGCGTAAAAACCCGCAATTCCGGCTACGTTGGCAATCAGGACCGGCCTGGCGCGGCTTCTCATGCACCGGGAGAGACAACCAACGCGGTCGGGACGACAACAGGTAGCAGTGCGCCCGCCAATCAATCAAACATCAATAGTTCGCAGGCCGACTACAACGCTTCCTTGAAGGATGGCTCTGCGCCAAAGAAATAACAGCTTGCGACGAGCGGCTTGGAAAGAGAGATCGCCCGCGATCTGCCAGCGGCACAAGGAGTGAAACCCGCGAGAACGCTAAGCGGGTTTCTCTGTTTGCACAGGCATTGCCGCTTTAGGAGAAGTCGCCTCCTGGCCCAAATGCGAAGTGCACGATGTCCGCAATTTGGGTCGCCATCGGGGAAAAGCGGACGTCGCACACAATCCGCGTGCGGACTTACTGCGCTAGAAATCCGAATGCGACAACCAGTGCCACCATGCTCGCGAAAATCAGCAGTGCCGGGAGGGATTTTCGGATCATTGGTCTCGTCGAATGGCGCGCAGCCGATTGACCGGGTTGAGGTCTAGGCGGTCTCTGGGATCGCTCGACTTTGCCCTCTGTCGTTGGCGTCTGAGCCTTTGGTTCCGGCGCTGCGCCTACGCCTCCCATCTCGCTGTAATAAGCGCTGTAGACCTCGCGAACGGCTAGGGCCATGGACTCAGCCTCGCTCATTGTCTCGAGCCGAGTTCGATAGTTAGTCAGAAAGCCTTGGCCGCTCGACGGCAGGTCATCGAAACCACCGAGCTTGGCCATCATGAGCCAGGTGGCAAAATCTGCCTGAGCCTTCGTGCGCGCTTTCTTGGAGATACTGGCGTTGGAGCTAGGGTCTGTTGGGATTCATCTGGAGTTTATCGCGGCCGCGGCCAGATAGATCATTGAAGTGAAGCTCTGGTCGGTCTTGTCGGCGCGCATTGCGATGCGCTTGAATTCCTTGAGCTTGCCGAAGAAGTTCTCGATGAGATGCCGCCATTTGTACATCTCCTTGTCGATGGCGAGAGGCTGTGCACGGCGCGGATGCTGGGAGATGACGACTTTGGCGCCACGCGCTTCGAGTTCGGCGATGATGGCGTTGCTATCGAAGGCCTTATCAGCGATCAGCGCGTTGAAGGCCAATCCCTCGATGAGCGGCGGCACGCCCACCGTATCGAAACGCTGTCCCGGCAGGAGCACGAAGCGAGATTGCCGAGCGCATCGGTGAGCGCCAGAATTTTGGTGGTCATGCCGCCTTTCGAGCGGCCGATCGCCTGGCTTTGCGTCCCCCTTTTGCGCCCTGACCGTGGCGGTGGACCTTGACGATGGTGGCGTCGACCATGGCGTATTCCATGTCGGGATCGTCGGAGATGGCCTCGAACAGCCGCTTCCAGACATCCGCCTTCACCCAGTCGCGAAAGCGCGTGAATGTGCTATTCCAGTGGCCGAACATCGCCGGCAGATCCCGCCAGGGACTGCCGGTTCGGGCGATCCACAGAACGGCCTCGACAAACAGTCGGTTGTCCTTGCCGCTGCGGCCCGGATCTCCCGGCTTGCCAAGACAATGCGGCTCCATCTTCGCCCATTGGGCGTCAGTCAAAACGAATCGGTCCATCCCAAGCTTGAATCACAACCAAGCCCCGATGAGAATCCTGAATCCCAACAGACCCTAGAGGACATGGTGGTCCGATTGGTTTGAACCCGGCCGCGAAGCTGTTCATCGATACCATCCGCGCGGCGGAGGGAGGCAATTGGCAATCCAATCACAATACCGGGAGAGTTCAAACGCGAACCTTACCAACTAGTCGGCTCCTGGCCAAGTTGAACGGGACTGAGCAGGCTAACTAGGTAGGGCTCACCTCTGCAGATCCCCAACCGGAGTAGCTATCATAGCTGGTGGTCCAGTTCGACTCCAACTAGCACGCTCTGGATGCACGCTCTGCGACGCACCATACGAACAGTGAGCGTGGAAACAGCGTCTGCAGGCCGATGCTTTAACGTCTGCGGATATCCACTCCTCCTCACCATCGGTCGCAAGATACTGTGAAGGCAACACTTCTTGGCGGTTCAATGGAGCGGCGCACAAATAGCTACGGTGATTAGCCACGAAGCAGGGGTGCTAACTAGTTCTGCCATTACGGATGTTGCCTTGTCGGCACTCATCTCGGGGGCCTGACTTCCAATAACCCCGATTATCGAAAGTGAGGAGCGTGCCCGCCGGGGTCACGGGCGCGACGGCGGTCTCGAGCTCTCACTATCCCGCCGCAGGCCAGCATCGGGCCGCTGACGGCGGCTGCGGCGGGGTCTGAGCCCGGCGCGCGCGGCTTCCTATTTGTGGGTTTCCATCACGCCCGAAGTCGCCGGGTGGCTCCGGGGCTCGCCGTCGATCACGAATTGCTGCTCGCGGTTCTTGAGCGCGGCCTGCACAATCCATGGGAAGCGGGCGGTCCAGTTGTGGCCGTTCTTCGTGATCAGACGCACGGCTTTGCCCTGGCGCTCGATGCGCAGGCGGTAGCCGTCATACTTGATTTCGTGGATCCAGTCGGGATCGACGGAGACGGCTTTTGCTGCCGTGGGCAGGCAGAACTCGAACGCTTTCAGCATGGCAGACAGTTAGGCGAGGTTTGGAGTCTCCCGACCAACGGCACGTACTTATTAAGCGGCTGGCCCCACATGTCCGATTTACCGCCGACAGCGGCCGAAGGGTGGATGGTGTCTCCGAGGTCGGCAACGGGCCAACAAGCCACATCACGCGGACTCGCCGCGTTTTCCATGGTGCAACTTGTTTGCTATGGTTCAGATCAGATTTTGGGGATTCAGCCGGGCGAATCTGGCGAGCGAGCGGGGACCATCACATGCAGCCCGTCACGCAATCGCGAAAAGCGGCGATGTCCACATCGCCTACCAGTCGTTTGGCGGTGGACCGATCAATCTGGTTATGGTTCCGGGGTTCGTGTCGAATGTGGAGATTTATTGGGACGAGCCCGATCTCGCTCGCTTTTTGAATCGTTTGGGCAGCTACGCCCGCGTGGTTACCTTCGACAAGCGAGGCACCGGCATGTCAGATCGGGGTGCCGAGCTCCCCGGCCTTGACCAGCGCATGGACGATCTCCGAGCGGTCATGGATGCCGCGGGGATGGAACAGGCGGCGCTGCTCGGGATTTCCGAAGGCGCTCCGCTGTCCGTCTTATTTGCCGCAACCTACCCCGACCGATGCGGTGCGTTGGTACTCTACGGCAGCTTTTCGCGGTTTTCCTATTGGTTTCCGAGCGAGGAGGCGCTGGCGGCGTTCTTCGGCTACGTCGAGCAGGCATGGGGCACAGGCGGTAGCGTCCAAAAATTCGCACCCTCTCGCGCAAACGATGCCTCCTTCCAACGGTGGTGGGGACGCAACGAGCGGCTCGGTGCCAGCCCGGCAGCCGTGAAGGCTCTCATGAGTATGAATAGCCAGATCGATATTAGCGGTATTCTCCCGGCCGTTCGAGTTCCAACTATCGTGATTCACCGGACTGGGGACAAGACTGTCAGTGTGGAGGGCGGACGCGACGTGGCGGCGAATATTCCCGGTGCCCGCCTTTTTGAGCTTCCGGGAATCGACCACATTTTTTACGTCGGTGAGAACGCACCGGAAATCTCCGATGCGATCGAGGAATTTCTGACTGGGTCAAGGGCCCCGGTCCCCGTCGATCGGGTTCTCGCCACAGTTCTCTTCACTGACATCGTCGGCTCGTCCGAGAAAGCCGCTGAACTGGGCGATCAACGCTGGCGCGATCTTCTCGATAATCATCACGCCACGATCCGGCGCAATCTCGCGCGCTTTCGAGGTCATGAAGTGAAAACAACTGGGGACGGCTTTCTCGCCACCTTTGACGGTCCGGCGCGAGGCGTTCGCTGCGCCTGTGCTATTGCCGAAGAAATAAGGCCGCTCGGCATAGAGAACCGTGCCGGGCTCCATACAGGCGAGTGCGAAATGATCGGCGACGATGTTGGCGGCATCGCCGTTCACATAGGTGCGCGGGTTGCGGGGCTTGCCGACAGAGGCCAGGTTTTCGTTTCGAGCACAGTCAAGGATCTGGTAGCGGGCTCTGGATTGCGCTTCAACGACCGGGGCACGCAATCCCTCAAGGGTATTCCGGGCGAGTGGCGCATATTCGCAGCTGAACGTTAAGGCGATCGCCTATTTCCATCGAAATGGTCGGCTGGGGGTCACAAGCCGCCGATCAAGCAAACTTCCAAAGCTTCCGCTGTGGCTTGGTAAGCTGACATTAAGGTACAGCCGTAAGCTGCCAGCCATCAGTTCACGGAATGCCTCGCCTCAGGGGCTACACCGCGCAGGTCAACTAGGCGGCCAACCACCGCTTTTCTCACTTTGCCGCTGCCGCCGCACCACTCTTAGAATCATCCGCCGTGTGCGCAACGCTTTGCCCATGCCAAAAAATCCATGGGACATATCCCAAGGGTCCGCTCACGCCTGAAGGCAAAGAGGTATTCTCGTCCGACTCAGGGAGGCTCCCTTGGCTAAGAAAAAGTCGATAGTCGATAGGATTTCAGACACGGTGACAGAGATCGTGGACACTGCTTCGGCAGCAGCCGCGAAAGCGCTCAATCCGGACCGCGAAGCCGTTGCGGCAACCACCAACGAACAGGTCTACATGCCGGAAGCGACCGACGCTGCGGCCACGCCAGATCCACTGTTCACTCGCAAGAAGCGCGGTCCTGGCCCTATGAGAGCCAACAAGAGAGTTGCGGCAGCAAGGGCTAAGAAGACAGCGTCCCGTCCGAAGAAGGCTGCCGAGCAAGATGCCAAGCCACCGAAGAAGGCCGCAAAGCAAACCGCTCCCAAAAGATCAGCTAAGCGCGCGCCAACGAAAACTGCGAAGAAGTTGGCACCAAAAAAGCCTGCGAAGAAGGGTAAGAAGTCGAAGCGCTAGTTGCCCTTCGGGCCGTCTCGCCTTTAAATGTGATCCAGCGCTCCAGGCGGGAGATTTTTTGCTGAGTTATCGCCAGTTCGGAAACTTCCAGAACATTCCGGGCATCGAAATTTACGGCCCTGGGACTACTTTCGTGGGGAAGGAGCCTGTCGTGACGCCATCAGAAATTTACAAGGAGAACGCCGATAACTGCGCCATGCTCGCAGAAGGAGAGCCCTCCAGGGATAGCCCGGCTTACAAGCGGTACCGGCGCATGGAACAGGCGTGGCGGTCTTTGGCCGAAGAGCAGGAATGGCTGGATGGGGAAGTACCACCGGTTCGGACGAATCGTGCCGACGTGTCGAAAAAGCCGTCTGGTTAGGAGGTCTTTTTCTTCCGTGAAAAACTTGCATTTGCTGCGCTTCTACTTGAGCGCTAGAATCAACCGCAATTTCTCCTTCAATTGCTCGATAGAAAAGGGCTTGCCGATTGCGGGCGCATGGCTGAACTCCTCCTCCAGCGGAGGTCCGCCGTAGCCGGTGCTGAATAGGAAGGGAATTCTCCGGTCGCGCAGGATGCGGGCTACCGGGAAAACACGTTCACCTGCCAGGTTCACGTCAAGGAGCGCAAGATCGAACGATGCCGCGCTGGCAAGCTCGCACGCCTTTGGCACGTGAGCGGCCGAGGCGATCACCGTCAACCCCAATTCCTCGAGCATGTCTTCGATCATGAGGGCCACCAAGCCCTCATCTTCGACCAGGAGAACCCTGGCGCCCGATAACTCAGCCATTGGACGCGGCAGGCGCAACGGGAAACACCATGCGGCAGCGTGTACCCTCCGGCTCGAACACCAGGTCGAATTCCCCGGAGAGATCATGCTCTATGCAACGCTCCATCAGCCGCGTGCCGAACCCGCGCCGCTTTGGCGGGCTAACAGGTGGTCCGCCAACTTCGCGCCATTCGCATTCCAGCACGCCCTGTGAGCGCTCACTGGCACCGATCCGCCAGGTGAGCGAAGCTGATCCATTCGGCACCGACAGTGCGCCGTACTTCACCGCATTGGTCAAAAGCTCGTTGAGCACCATGGTGATGCTCAGGGCCATGCGCGCGTCTAGATCGACGTGTGGCCCGCCAGTCACCACCCGTCCGCCCGATACCGGAGCGATGACATCGTGGACTAGATTTTCGAAAGGCGCATCCTGCCAGTTTCGCTTCGTCAGCAAGTCATGTGCGCGGGCGAGAGCAAGCAGCCGTCCCATGAAGGTCGGCAGAAACTCCTGCAGATCGCCGGCATGACGGGCGGTCTGGTTCGCGAGGGACTGCACCGTGGCCAAGGTGTTTTTCACGCGGTGGTTTAGCTCGTCGATGAGAACTTTTTGAGCGTTCTCGGCGTTCTTCCGCTCGGTGATGTCCACCAGCATGTTGACGGCGCCGACCAAGTTACCGGCGGAGTCGCGCAGGGGAGTCGGATAGGGAATGAACGGCACGCGTCGTCCATCCGGACGCTCCGCCACCGCTTCGGCACCACGGACCGGCCGGTTTTCGCGGAGCGCGACGGCCATGGGGCATTCATTGTGCGGCAGCGGCGAGCCGTCCGGCCAATAGAGTTTCCAGGTCACACACCATTCGTCGCCCGGCTGCGGCGTTCTTCCCGCCATCTCGACCGCGGCTCGATTGTAGAAATTAATGCGGCCCTCGGCGTCGGTCGTGTAGATGGCCGCCGGCAACGCCTCGAGGAGATCGCGCATGCGCTGCTCGCCTTCGCGCAGTCGGTCCTCCAGCTGCTTGGTGGCGGTGACATCCTGTGCGACACGCACGCCGTAGCGGAAGCGTCCTTCCGAATCGCGCACCGAGGAACTGAAAATGTCGAGATGGCGCACGGACCCGTCGGGCCGCAGTGCACGCTTGCGAACCGTGTAGTTCTCGATGTCGCCGCGGACCTGCCGCGCGTACAGCTCGGCGTCCTCTGTCTGGTCATCGGGATGGGTGTAGTCGAACATAGTCATCCGCAACAGCTCGTCGCGCGGCCGGGCGGTGATGCGGCAGAGGGATTCGTTCACCCGCAAGAAGCGGCCGTTCTCGTCGGTCTCGGCGATGCCGACGCTGACGGCCTCATAAGTTGCCGCGAGCCGGGCTTCACTGGCTCGGTGTGCCTCTTCGGCAGCATGCAGTTCGCTGACGTCGGTGGTGAAGCAGCGCGTGTTGACGAACTTGCCGTCCACAAAACGGCTGTTCGACGTAATCAGGGCGTGCTTGACCGAGCCATCACGCGCCCGCAGCCGCGCAGGATACCGACCGAGGGGCTCGCCGCATGAAAGGCGCTGAAGGATGTCCCCGATCACCGGCGCGTCGACATGAAACTCGGCGACGTGGCGACCAATGTACTCCTCGGGCGTGTACCCGAGCAGATCCAATTCGGCGTTATTGGCGCGAAGGATGATCCCTTCTCCGCTGACGATGTGAAGGCCGACCGCGCCGTTGTCGAAAAAATCCTCCAGATCCTGCGTCTTCCGGCGGACTTCCTCCTCCACCTGCTTGCGTCCGGTGAGGTCCTGGAAGCAATTGATGGCACCTTGGATGCAGCCAGAATGATCGCGCAACGCCCGGATGTTGACCAGGGCCGAAAAGCGGGAGCCATCCGGCCGTGCCATTATGACTTCGGCATTGCGTGTGGGCGTTCCCAGACGAACCGCCGCGGCCATGGGACAGTCGGCATGGGCAAGCGGAGTTCCATCGACCAGGTAGAGCTGATGCGAACCGCAGAAGCGCTCCTTCCTGACGAGATCAGGTGTTCGCCCCCACAATCCCACGGCCTCGGCGTTGTAAGCGACGAGCACCCCCTCCGCGTCACAGAGATAGACTGCGCCGGGAATGGCATCGAGCGCGGCGTGACCGGCCGCGACTAGCGCCTCGAACTCCGTGGGCCGGTGGCGGGCGGAGAGCGGGAATTCTTCGACGTTCGACATGAGGCGCTCGGCTCTCGGGGGCGAGAGGAGCGACGGCCCGATGCGGGCCTCGCCTATTGGGAATGAACATGGGCGGACGCCCCTGCAGCCCGCCGAACACACCCTAACGTACGGCGCGCCATGTGGTTCCGCGGTAGGGGCGGCAAGTCACCGCCTAATCTCAGAAAAAGCGGCCCGCAAACTGTGAGGCGGCCTCAATCTACAGAGGGCAGTACGGCTACTCGGCGGGCGCGGTCCCATACTTGTATTGCGACGCCGTCCACATATTGCTTGGCTTCGACAATGGCAGCGTCATCGTCTTCGCACTCGACGATCACGGGGGGCCCTGAATGTGCCCTTCTTTATCAAAGAATTAGGTCCGCGGGTTGGGAAGTGCCGGGCATCGCATCCGAACAACGGCAGTCGGGGTGACGAACCGCGACTTGCGCGAACCTCAATGTCCTCTTGGCGTCACAAGCCAGCTAAGGTGCGAGACTTCCGCTTGGCGTCGGTAAGCCGACGTTCATGAGTACACGTCCTAGCTCCGCGGCTTCCGGCGCGGCTTTCCCGCCGGGTTCCTCAACAGCGGGCGCATGACGTCGATGCTGGTGATGCTGTTCTCAAATCCGGGCGGCAGCGGCATCTCGTCGGGCCCGGCATCGTTGCAGGCCGGGCAGGGGTCGCCGGCGCCGCCGCACCCGCAGGCCTTTGGCCCTTCCCAAGGGCGGTCGGGATGGTTCTCGCAAACCCAGTGAGTGCCGTCACAGCGAGCGCAGGTCACGTGTCCTCCATCAATGCGCCGCGGGCTCTTCCTCGATCTCCTCGCCGTGCAGATGGTCGAGCACATCGCCGAGGTCGCGCATGTCCAGCATCTTGCCGCAGATCGTGCAGCGGATGAAGTGGTCGCGCTCGCTTTGCGGCGCAGGGCCTTCCGGCTTGCCCTCCCGGAACATCAGGCGACTCCCCGCAGCGGCAGCGCGAGCCGTACGTCAAAGCGCCTAGTCGCGTTGGCGGCGACGAAGTCTACCTCCATCCGCGGCGACGGTCCTGCTGGCCATAGGCAGCTCGCGGGTTGATACCGCAGCCGACGTTCCGTCCGGACGCGGACGCCAAACACTGTGCGCGGGTTGAATAGCTGCAGTCCCCTGGATAGCCGACCCCTTTGCCTTGAACGCACCAGCGATAATTCTGGGCGTGAGCGGCAGGAACCGTGGATATGAGCAAGCTGGCTGAGACGAGAGCGGCCGATGTGATGGAGAATTTCAGCATGGTCTTTCCTTCGGTTGTTGCCGGTCAACCAAAGGCAGAGTGCTCCGTTCCTGAGGCCGAGCTCGGATGGCTTCGATCCCCGGAGGACGACGCTCCAGGATAAGTTCGGCCAACCTAACAGCATGCCTAGCGGGCGGAGAATGCGGCCGATCAAGGTACCGTTCCACTGTCTCGCTGATGACGGTTTTGCGGAGGGGGAGGGGCTGGGGCGGCGACGGCGTGCTTTAGGCGCGGTGCGAGGAATGGTGCTGTGAGCGTTCATGAACGAGAGTTCGCCCGTCCGAGCGCGGAACATCTGGATACCTTTCGGCGTTGCACGGAATGCTCAGGTACTACTTTCACTTCGAAGGAAGTCGTCCCCACGCGGACGAAACGGGCGAACTCCTCAAGCGCGACGATGCTGCATGGGAGGCGGCCCTTCGGCTCGTGCGCGATGTCGAGCAGCGCCCCGGTGAAGATTGGACGCTTCGCGTGGTCAATGAGACTGGGCCCGATTTCATCCTGACGATGACTACAAAGCGCTGCTAGTGACCGGGATCTTGTCGCCAAGCACCTCAAGGAAATGCTTCTTCACCCACCTGTTGCACTGGCACGATTTTCGATGAAGGAGGCCGATGTCCCGCACCGTCACGGTGCCACGGCCTGTATCCAAGATGCCTTCGGCTCTGAACCCTTGCAGGACGCGGCTCGCGTAGCTTCTTCCGACGCCCAGGATCACAGCTAGTTCTTCGTGGGTGAGCAGCACCTGCTCCGTGCCGGTGTGCTCGATCAGATCGATGATCCATTTCGCCGCGCGTTGCTCAATCGAATGCGCCGCGTTGCAAGCCGTCGATTGGCAAATCTGCGCCACGAGGCAGTCCACATAGCGAGCAAATAGTTGCCGAAGCGGATTGGACTGGCGTTCTGCCTCGTCCAGCCTACGGGCGGAGAGCCTGACAATCGGACCCCCGATCTTCACCCCGACGCGGCAGTAGGAAGCGACGCGGCCTGCCGCGACGACACCACCGGCGACTCCTTCGCGACCAATGAGCACTGCATCGATTTCGCGATCCTCGTCGACGGCGACAGCATACGTCAGCAGAGTCGGGCCGCATGGGAAGTACAGGCTCTCCACGATGTCGCCATGGTGGTACAGCGTTTGGCCGGATTGGACCTCTGACTGATCCAGATGGGGCTGGAGCGTCTTGAAGTCCTTTGCACTTACGGATTGAAGGAGACTGTTTTGCGGACGGCCGCCGTTGCCGTTTTCTTGTTTTTCGGAGGGCATGTGCTCGCTTCTGCTAAGAGAGGCGGCAACGGTCTACGTTCCCCCGTCGGAACTGACGGTCTGAAAGTGCACACAACTGGCCACTGCCTCCGCTTTTTTGCGAGCGGACCGCGCGGAGCGTCGTCGTGCCCTAATCTTGGCTCCCACGGTCGGGTCGGCTGAACTCCCGCTCAGCATCGAGCCAGAAATCCAGGTCGCGCCCCGAAGGGCGCCCGGCCCTTTCCCACAGCTGATAGGCACGTGCCGTGATCTGGGCCCGCCGGGAAGAAGAGGGCAATAGGTTGCGCCTCAGTTGATCAGCAAACTGCCGCAGCCTGCTCGCGGTGTTCTCGTCCTTGGTGTATGCGGCTGTCCGAGTAGCCAGTGCGATCTGATGCTCGAGTTTTTTCCTTTCGTCCATCGGATCGCTCCATTTCCTCCTTACCTAAGACGACTCCGGCTGAGCTCAATTGTTCGAGCCCTGGCTGTATAATGCGAGGGGTGCCAATTCTTCACGCCGTTGAGTTCACTTTTGCACAAAGCAGCTCCTTAACCTCGTCGTCACGCTGCGCTGTACCCACTGTAGAAAGGAGCTTAGCCTCGTTACGTTTCCTCGAAGGAGAGAAGGGCGTGGGCAAGTTTCCAGATCGAGTTCAAGCGAACATGGACGTGGTGTTGGAGCAAGTTTGTGCGGAATTGACGAACGGCGGCGATCACGAAAGCCGCAGATATGTTGCCGAGCAACTGATCGGAGCCGCGCGGCAAGGGAAGACCACTCTCGGTGAGCTGACGTCTGCTGGCCGCGGTGCGGTAGTCTATATCCGAAATAGGCCCAAGTCGGCTTAGCCTCGCCTGATCAACTCCTCCAGCGAGCTTCGGGCCTCAGAACCGGCTGCCCTTATGAGAGGTCGGGAAAAGACTCCCATTCACAAACCTGCCGGCGTACTGAGAAGCATGGCATCAGTACTGCTAGTTGAAGACGAAACGCTTCTCCGCATGATGATTGCGGATATGCTGACTGAGCTTGGTCACGAGGTTGCTGGGGAGGCCGGTGACCTAGGCTCTGGGCTGACCATGGCCATGAGCGCTGAATGCGACGCCGCTATTCTCGATCTGCAACTTGGCCGGGATAGCTCGGCAGCCATCGCAGAAGCTTTGCAGGTCCGCGGCATTCCCTTCGTCTTCGCGAGCGGCTATGGCGCCGATGGCGTACCGGAGCAATTCAAAGGTCGGCCAATTCTACAGAAGCCTTTCCTCTTAGACGCTCTCGATCGCTGCATGCGGACGCTGCTGGGCCCAAGGCTCTAACGCCGACTAGCTCCAGAGTATCAGCAGGCACCGGTGGTCTGCTGCATCACGCGATACAAGTCATCTTCGGAGAATGGCTTCCGGATCATCGGGAAACCGTCTCGCCGTCGCTCTCGTCCTGACAATTGCAGAACCTTCAGCGCCGGGCGGAGACGGGTCGCCCGCTCGGCCAACTCGTGGCCGTCCATGCTCGGCATATTGATGTCGGTGATCAGGATCGAGATGCGATCATGATGCTGCAACAGGTCCAAGGCTTCAGCCCCGCCGTTGGCGCGGATAACTTTGCAGCCAATTTCCTCTAACATGCTCGCGATTACATCGAGGACCGCCGGATCATCGTCGACTAGGAGAACTGTGTGGGGCATTAGGAACAAACGTCCGAAACCGATTGCGAGTTCCGGCTCCGGGCGGACGATGGGCTCGGAATATAGTTGTTATTCAGAATTGGAACTATAATCCTTGCACTTCAAGGATCAGTTGCTGAACCAAGCTGCGGCCTATCGGAAACTTGCCGCAAAGAGAGCCCGGGAATATGGGCTCCCGCCTCCAAGTCCACCCGAAGCAAACTGATTTGTCGTGCGCAGCGGCTCTGGCCTACCCGGGTGAAGCAGTGCAGGCTGACCTATGAAATAGCCGTTCATCGAATCATTGGCATGCTCATCTGCATGCTCATGCCGACCTCACCAGGCGCCATTATGAGACTCCCGCCGCCGCGGTGCGATGACTGCGGCATGCCGCAGTATTTAAAGCGGCGGTTTCTCGTTTGCACGGCCGGCGGACTGCCCGCGTCTGCCAGTGCGCGAATTGTGCAAAGGTCATTGGGACGACTAGGAACGGTCCCGCTCCATTGATCGAAAATCAAATAGGCCGGCCGTCCACCCCCCGGGTGTGACCGCACATACGAAGGCCGCAGCGGGAGGTTAAATCGCTGCGGCCCGCGCATGGTCAAAAACCCGGGTCAAATCGAAAAGTGAAACATGCAGCCAGCCCCGGTGACAAAATTCTGCCCTAGCTTTGCCCCGTTTGCAAACACAATTTCGGTGGAACCGAAATACATGTGATGGGCGTTCAGTTCCGAGAATGGGAACAAT
The DNA here is from genome assembly GCF_054056815.1 of Bradyrhizobium sp. LB13.1. Classification (NCBI taxonomy): domain Bacteria; kingdom Pseudomonadati; phylum Pseudomonadota; class Alphaproteobacteria; order Hyphomicrobiales; family Nitrobacteraceae; genus Bradyrhizobium; species Bradyrhizobium sp. LB13.1. The sequence continues at coordinate 4,248,050 of NZ_JBSRYQ010000001.1, forward strand.
TTTGCGCGCGCGAATCGGAGCGTCGCGCGTGCGAAATCACAAACCTAAGCAGTGGATCGAGGACGAGGTACAGACGCTGATCAAAGTGATCAACGCGGGCTCGACCGCGATCGAAATCGCCACCGAGCTTGGAGGGTATATTGCTTCGGTGGCCGGAGACATCGGCCTTTTGCTGCGGAGCGAGAGGGGCGCTGCACAGAGACAGTAGGCAGCCCCGGTCGGCGCCACTTCTGCCGAGGTTCACGCTGGCGGGTCTATGTCTCTTCTAGTGGGGCGCAACCAGCGCTGCCATACTGAATGCGACTACGCAGGCAGCTGCCAAGGACCAGAGCGCTATAGCGATCTCTTTGGGCATGGTGGTGGCCTCCTGACGAAAGCCGCCTTCACCATTACTGCCGCACGAGCTTACAGCGCATACCGATCAGCATTGTGTAGGCAAGCCGGCGCCAAATCAGGTTCATCAGGACTAACATCTGGCATCCCCATATTTGATGCGGCCAAGCTTCGACCTCGTATGTTTCAAGAAGATTTCGCCGGGAGTGCGAAATGGCTTCGTGCCGAGGGTGGAGGGCAGCCCCGCCAGCCGTTCGTTGGCGGAGAGACCGGCCCCGGCTGCAGGGGGGCTTTTGGGGTAGGCCGGGGCCGCTCCACCATCTCGCCGGCGAGCCAGCGCCCAGTCAAATATCCGCCCGTGCTCGTCGTTCCATTTAGGACCGTCAATCCGCAAATTTCATTTTGTGTTGCGATAGCGGGCGAGCTCGGCCTTTGCCAGGGCCCGGGCGTGCTCGAGCGCTTCTGCTCCGGTCAACAGGTTCGGCGCGAGCCGCCGTCCAGGCGACAATGTCCCATTAGAAATAGACGCTCGGCCGACCATTAGAAATAGACGCTCGGCGACCATCGGCGAAGCAGACTTCGTAGCTGCCGGTTTGGGGCACAGCTTCGTGCTTGCGGAGGCGGACGGAGCGGCTGTCATCGGTCCGGATGAATGACCTCGCGATGGTTCTCAGCAATATCAAGCAATGCCGCGCGAGATGGTTCTCGGCTGATCGCCCGAGCCGGTTCACGCTGACGGGCCATTCGCACCAAAGAAACGGCCCCAGGCCGGGGGGAAGGACCCAGGGCTGGGGCCGCTCGGGCTAAGGACTGATAGCCGGATGCGTCTGAAACGCATGCAGATCATACTCGAGACGGACGGTGACGGTTCCTATTGATGCGACAGCACCTAAACGTCTGGGCCTATATCAATCGGTTGGCTCGCGCGAGCGACAAAGCTGCCGATCCGTGAAATCGACCGCCGTTAATCAGCGCCAAAACTCCAGTTCGGGTTCCTTTAGCTAGTGCGTGCGCGCCGGCGGCACGTAGCCTGACAGATGGTCGTATATGAAGGGTTGCTATGTGCCCCGCCCGTCTTTCGGGGATAAGGGCCGGCCTCACCTAGGAAGCACTACCTACCATCTACTCCGCCTCGGCGTCTCAAAAGGAACGCGCAGCCGCGTTTTTGCTTGTGAGCAGAGCATGTCGAGTCGTTGTGGTAGCGAAAATGGAAAAGTCAACCGCAGAGCAACTCACTGAACTCCAAGAACTGAGCAAAGTCGCCCGGGCTAACGACTGGTCGGAGGTCTTGAAATCTAAGGGTGAGTCCGAGACCCGCATTCGCGATCTGAAGGACAAGGGGAGGATGGAATGATGCCTGATAGACCGGTCAGCGGCCGCGAACCGAAGCGCTCGAAAGAAGACATGCAACGGGAGTTGGGCCCGCGTGGTGTGCCGGGCAAGGAAAGCCCGGCGAAGATGACACCCCAGAGAGAGAAGAAGACAGCGAAGGATGTTGATCCGGGCCATCCTGCTTAAGCTGCCGCCGAATGAACTTGAGGGACACTTTCGACCCGATCAGCCATGTTGTCTCGGTTGGGCGGATTAGTCTTGGGCCTGGTCAAGCTCTGCCGCGACTTGGCCGTAGTTCAACAGGGCTACCAATGTCGTTCCGCCCACGATGTTGCCGAGCAGCGTCGGCACGAAGAAATCATAGGCGTATTGGCCGAGCGAGGCCTCTTCGCGTTGCACCAGGAATGCGCACTCGACCGATCCGGCAATGATGTGCGCGAATTCGCCGAGCGCAACCACATAGGTCATGACCACAATGATGTGCGCGCGAAATCCCTTCGTGGCCGGCAGCAGCCACATCATCAGCGCGATCAGCCAGCCGGCAAAGACGGCGCGAACAAAAGTCTCCGGGAAGGGGCCTTGAACGGTGTGGCGACCAAGTTCAAGGAAAGCGTCAGTGACCTTGGGTTCGAAAATGTTGGTATGGGCAAGGCCAAAGCCTATCGCCCAGGTTCCCGCAACGTTTGACGCAAGCACTAAGCCCCACAGCTTCGCGACCTTGACGAGTGTGCAGAGATCCCGGTGGTGCAGCAGTGGCAGGATCGGCGTTAGCGTGTTCTCAGTGAAAAGCTGCTGCCGCCCCAGCACTACGACGAGGAATCCGACAGTGTAGCCGAGCGGAGCGACCAGCTGGCGTGTCGCCTCTTCGGAGATAGTGGCGTGCAACTTGCCTTGGACCACTAGCGACAACCCCATCGAAAGGCCCGCTGCAAGTCCGGACATTAGAACGGCCCACCAATGCCGCTCCAGCTCCTGCTCGCCCTCGGCCCGGATTGTCTCGTGGATCAGCGCAGCGCTCGGCCTGCTCTGGGACGCAATCTCCTCGGTCTGTCTCGGAGAGACGTCGTCGAGCTCCGAAGCTGCATTGAATGAGGCTGGGTCGTTCTGCTTATCCACGTTCGCCGCTCAGAAGTTGGTCTCAGCTCCAAAGCTCCCGACGACAATCCGTTCCTCGCAGCTGGTGGTGCGGAGCAAGCGACTGTGATTGCGCACATCTCTGGAAGCGGAAAAGTAGGTCCACATCGCCAGGAACAACTCGACTCGCGCCCGGTTCAGCTCCGGTGACTTTAGAGCTCTCTGACATCTTAAAATCGATCGGGCCGAATGCCTCGATCATTTTCGCTGCCTGGATATTCATGGGCTTTCTCCAGCAGCGCTATGATGCGGCTGTCTCGCGATATCGCGGGGCGATCAGCGACTATCGCAGTGCGGCAGATGAGCCGGACAGACGTGACAATGTGCAGGAGCAGATCCTCGTCTGTAAGCGGCGCTGCGAGCTGATGGGCTACGCTTGCTTCGCTGGACTCGCCTCCGCCATCCTCTTCCGAAGGCCTCGTTACGCTTGCGACGACCAAAGTCCATCCGAGCTGAATGAGGGCGAACTCTGTCGCTGCCACATCGCGCCGACTTCGGGACGACAGGAACGAAACTTCGCGAGAAAGCTTGGTCGCAAAAGGAGTGAACGATATGAAGCTCTCCCGCTTTGCACTGGCCTTGGCTGTCCTGATTCCCTGCACCGCGTTCGCGCAAGGCGGTGGCGGTGGCGGCGGTAGCGGTGGTGGCGGTGGTGGCGGATCCGCCGGCGGCGGCACAGGTGGCGCCGCCTCTTCGGGTGCCGCAGGTGCATCTTCAACATCTTCTGGAGCAGGAGCGGCAGGTGGCGCTGCAGCCGGAGCGAGCGGAAGTGCGTCGACCGCGGCAGGGCCTACGGGGAGCCCTGGACTGAATGGAAACACAGCGACCGGCAACACCAACGGTCCGACGACCGGCCAACTTCCCAACCAGCAGACCGGTAGCGGCAATGAGCTCAGCACGGGAGCGGCGCCGGGCACCAATACGGCTGGTACCGCGGCTCCGTCAGGCTCGCCGGGTGCCAACGTGCAGAACACCGCACCTGCGGGCGGCATCGGCAAGCCGACGACCACGAACCAACAGGACAGCGACGCCAAAATCGATCAGGAGAACACAAAAGGCCGACAAGACAGTGGGGAAGATTTGCAAAAATTGCTGAGGATATTTGCGTTGATGTTGATCGCCTTCGTCGCAGCAGTCGCTATCGTCCAGCCGGTTCAGGGGAAGGACAAGCCGCACCACCATCGCCGAGGCGCGCAAGCAATGGAGCAACCAGCCACGGCAAAGCCAACCGGCGACCAGCCGCGCGATCCGGCCGACATCGCGTTAGAAAAGAAGATCAAGAGCATCTGCCGAGGTTGTTAGTCTTGGCCGGTAGTCAAGTGGCGGAGCAGATCCGGCCGCATAGGCGGTTCACTTACCTCGATGCAAGCCTCACTCCGGTCAGAGACGTCAACCGATCGATGAGTGCGTCCTGAAAACCGGGATCCCGCCCCCCGGGGGGGCGTGCTGCGGAGACTGGCGTATCCAGATGGCGCCGGCGAAGACGAGGAATTACGTTCGGCCAGCATCCGGTCTCAGGTCATCCCTGGGGCCTTTTCGGCTAAACGGGCGTTTCTAAGAAGAACTTCGCGCTCGCTACCGGCTGGCAAGCGACAAGCCTGATCTTTGAGGTTTGTGGGCAGTTCGGCCAATCGTCCCTCAAGCGAGCTGGTAGCTGTCGCCGCTGGTCCCTCAGCTGACAGGCTCGTCGATGGCAAGCCATGCGAACGTAGGATGCCAGCTCTCGACCAAAGCCGCCATGTCACAAGTTTAGATGCGGCCCAATTCGGCTTTGGCATCAATATGGTGCCGCGACAGCGAGCGCATGTCACGTCCGATCCTTCGTGCTCCTGCCCGTGCCGATGCTCAGCACATCGCCGAGGTCGCGCATGTCCAGCATCGCTAGTAATTAACCGCAGCGGGATGCCATGTTGCGAAGTTCGGACATGAGGGCCGCTTCGCTACGGCTGAGTGCCGCGATCTCGTCCGGCCGGCTACCGGCCCCCGCATTGCCTTTCGCATTTCGTGCTCATCTCGGTTCCATTCAATAAAGGATAGCGAGACTGCGAAGGTCGGGTCTGCATAACAGGCCGACGGCAAGTATCCGCTATGGCGTTGTGCATATGGACGAACCGTGCGCAGGCATCAAAACTCAAGAATCGATGGCGAAGAGATTTAGCTGGTTCCGCCAGAAACGATTCAGCTGGAGGTGCTTGTATGTCTTTTGACCCGATGGCCGCTGCCATTGACTGGCTCGATGCCTACCGCGCGGGCGATATCAAAGCGAACGTGGGAATGTACGCTTAAGATGCCGTCATTTACCTGCGGCTGCGGCGCGACCGGCTCAGAAGCCCGATGCTCGTATTGGGTTGATCGCTTGAACGAACATCCGGCATCCCGGCTCGACAATATCCAGCCCTTTGACGAGGGAGCGCTCATTTCATACGTCGTGCGCGAAGGCTCGGTCAGCGCGGTTCTGAGGTTCAATCCGGCCGGCCAAATCTCCTCGCACGCCTGCGGCCCAAACTAGGCCGCTCCTAATGCCGCGGGCTTGTTTGAGGTGCTGTTTCCGAGGCCGGGGCGCCGGTGCTCTGTCAGCGAACACCGCCCGTCCCATCGTGCTTGCTCGGGCCGAGCCAATCGAAAGAGAGCAGGCAAGCTTCGATGACAACAAAGGCGGCTAAACCGCCGAGGCAACCGAAGAAGACGATAGAAAAGGTAGCGAGCAAGAGCGATGTCGGCGAGCACCTTGCCATTGCGCTCGTCTCGGGTCTGATCTGCTTTCAAGTAAGGCATTCGAGTCCTGCAGGAGGCTCGAAGCCTAGCTTCAAGGGGGCCAGACGTCCACTCCCTCAGGAGCGCGGGCTCTGTGATGGCATAGCTCTTTGGCGTGCTGCTCTGACGGCCAACTGATCGTGGCCCAACACGGCTAGACCGCCCCCAGGTGCTCAGTCCGAACCACCGGCATCTCCTTGCCCGCGTCGTACTGATCGCTTGCAATCTGCTCGATTGTGGCCCGATGCTTCTTGAAGATGCCGACTATGTCGTTTGGATTGATCCCGTCCGCGGCCGCAACGATCGCGCAAGGCAGCCCATTCGACTCTACAGATGATACGGTCATCACCAGCGAACATCGCGAATAGAAGAGCTTCAGGCTTCGACTGCGCGAACTCGCCGGATGGATCGCTGACAAGGGACGTCTCTGAGCTCCGTCTCAGGTGCGGGAAGGGTTGCTCCGGGCGAGCTCGTTTAAAGGGCTCTCGAAGAGCTGACCTATCAAATGATGTCGATCTATCAAATGATAATGTCTCGCGGTCAGTTCTTAATGTACTTTCGGTCCAGCATCGCAGGGCCAGAAGGGAGCGCGCCATGCAGACACGACGGCGGTTCAAACAAACCGAAACACTCGAAGAACGACTAGCGAAGGAAGCTGACAGGCTGAAGCATCAGGCACAGACCATGCCGCCTGGCCTGCAGCGAGATCATCTCATTCGGAAAGCGCGGCAAGCCGAAACCGCATCGCATATGAGTGATTGGCTGCGGTCTCCGGGTCTGCAGGCGCCAAAATAAAAAAGTCACCGCTCCTGAGCGAAAACATACGCCGCGAGGACTAGCGCGACGCTGGCGATGCCGACGAAGAATCGGACCATCACTTCTCCTTGCGAACACCCTTAAACTTCTTTGCGGACTTCTTGACTGCCATGAACTCGCCACTAGTCTTGTTGCGCTTGGTCGAGGTCTTGGTGAGCTTGTTCTTGAGCTGGGTACGCTTCTTCACCGCGCCCTTGCGTGCATTGTCGCCAGTCGGCTTATTAACTGCCATCCTATCCTCCGTTTGAGCAACAACCTTCGGATTTGTGGAACGTTCCTGACTCGGAACCAATTTACAATCTACTGGTTATCTCTGCAACACAGGAGGACACCATGGGCTTTGGAAGAGGCGCACTGCTTTGGATGCTGGGCATCCCGCTGCCGATTATTGTTATCCTCGCACTGTTCTGGCATCACTAAGGGCGGATGTACCCCTGATGCTAACAGAGGCCCTCGGTTCGCCCGGGGGCCTTTTAGTTTGACGGGGTGTCGAGCCCACGACGACATGCAAATCAACCTTTGAAGCGATGCCGTCGCCGGAACGGTGCCGATCGTCCGTGAGGCAGCGGCCGATATGGAGAGCCTACGGTGTCAGTTCGCGTGCCGATTAGTGCGGCCTATGATGTGAAGCACCCGGCTTGAGACAGCTAAGATCCGCGCCCATTGCTAAGCCCGATGCTGTTGCGCTTCGGAACCACCAAAACGACCGCCCGCTTGGGCACGCTGAAGACACGCTGCTGCGTTTGATTGCGGCAGGCAAAGTCAAAAGGAGTGTCCGTGGTGACCGCTCTGCTTATCAGGACACGGGTGCTACCACGTGGCAGGATTGAGAGAGGACAATGCTTACCACGTAGTTGAAGTTCGATGCATCGCCGTCGGCAACGACACCGCCGCCAAACGCCGCACAGCGGGAAGGCGTGAACGAATGTGTGTCACGGGCGTGTAAGGGGGTGGGTAGGGGTGTCCGCAGCTTCAACACCAATCGTTTCTCAGCGACCGCTCGCCCCCAGTTTCACGCGCGTCTGCAAATCAAATGTTGAGGGGTACCGCGTGGCGCCTCGTCTGCCGCCGGCCAATCGCCGGGCTGAACCGATCGAGGTCGCGCTCGGACTTCGGGCGCGGCTGATGAAAAGAAACCGAAGTTACTTGATCCAACCCAACGATATCCGACCTCTCAGAACCACCACCGCCTTGGCTCGCCTTCCGGTCGCGAGCGGCACGGTCACAGGAGCTGCTTGATCGAGGCGAGACGTTCGCTAGCGTCTGTTGGGACAGGATTCTCATCGGGGCTTGGTTGTGATTCAAGCTTGGGATGGACCGATTCGTTTTGACTGACGCCCAATGGGCGAAGATGGAGCCGCATTGTCTTGGCAAGCCGGGAGATCCGGGCCGCAGCGGCAAGCACAACCGACTGTTTGTCGAGGCCGTTCTGTGGATCGCCCGAACCGGCAGTCCCTGGCGGGATCTGCCGGCGATGTTCGGCCACTGGAATAGCACATTCACGCGCTTTCGCGACTGGGTGAAGGCGGATGTCTGGAAGCGGCTGTTCGAGGCCATCTCCGACGATCCCGACATGGAATACGCCATGGTCGACGCCACCATCGTCAAGGTCCACCGCCACGGTCAGGGCGCAAAAGGGGGACGCAAAGCCAGGCGATCGGCCGCTCGAAAGGCGGCATGACCACCAAAATTCTGGCGCTCACCGATGCGCTCGGCAATCTCGCTTCGTGCTCCTGCCGGGACAGCGTTTCGATACGGTGGGCGTGCCGCCGCTCATCGAGGGATTGGCCTTCAACGCGCTGATCGCTGATAAGGCCTTCGATAGCAACGCCATCATCGCCGAACTCGAAGCGCGTGGCGCCAAAGTCGTCATCTCCCAGCATCCGCGCCGTGCACAGCCTCTCGCCATCGACAAGGAGATGTACAAATGGCGGCATCTCATCGAGAACTTCTTCGGCAAGCTCAAGGAATTCAAGCGCATCGCAATGCGCGCCGACAAGACCGACCAGAGCTTCACTTCAATGATCTATCTGGCCGCGGCCGCGATAAACTCCAGATGAATCCCAACAGACCCTAGGAGACCAACGAAAAAGCCCCGGACAATGCCGGGGCTTTGACGTATGAAAGGTTAGACCAGATCAGTACCTGCCGATGCCCGGGCCGCTCCAGTTGAAGCGATAGACCAGCGAGGTCGAGATCGTCTGGTTCCAGCTGTTGGCGCGGATGTCGTGCCCGCCCACGAACGGGAGGTTGGTGACGTTGTCGAGCTCGCTCTGAGTCTTGCGCTCGTAGAAGGCCGAACGGTATTCGGTCTTCATGAACCAGCCGGGCGAGTTGATGCCGAAGAAGTTCAGGCTGTTCTCGACGCCGCCGCCGACAAACCAGCCGTTGCGGTTGTAGCCATTGAGATGGACGCCAGCATCAACACCGGCGAGGTCCATAAAGTTTGTGCGGCCGAAGTGAGCACCCGAGTAACCGCCGTTGACGTAGGTGAGGACGTTCGGGGCGGCGAGCCAACCGAGACGGACACCTGCGGCCCAGGAGGTTTCCAGCTTCTGGTTACCGGTGATGTCGAAAATCGGGTCCTGAATGGTGGAACGGATGCTGCCGAACTGACCGTCAGCGAACACACCGGCGACCCAAGTGCCGTTGAACTGCCAATCGTAGCCCGCGCCGACCGTGCCGAACCAGCCGGAACCGCCTTGACGCTGATCGATCGTCAGCGGGGTGCCCGTGGCGGTGTCATTAATGTGCTGGTCGGCATTCGAGAGGCCGCCACCGCCGCCGCCGAAGATGTAGAAGCCGGTCCAGTTGGCGACGGGCGCCGGCATCGGGGCCTTCACGTAGGGACGGGCAGCAAGGTCAGCGGCCGAGGCCGAACCGGTCATCGCGGCTAATGCAGTCAGAGCAAGCAAAGTCTTTTTCATTTCTAAGGTCCCCAATTTAATCGGCGTGCGGTTCGTTGACGGGCATCCTACCTAGAACCGACAGGAATGCTGTATCTTGGACGACACACTGAGCGATAAACGAAGGCAAATGGTGCCCGATAATAAAGCTCTCCTGGTCAGCTTATTTCGCGACAACCCCGACGCGATCGCCGCGTATCTGACTGATAAGTTTGCGGAAAACGACTTAGAGGCGGCGACGACAGGGCTGAGCCAGGTCATGCAGGCGCAGAATGTTCGGATGCTTGCACGGGACGCCGGTCTGAGACGGGACAGGTTGTACAGCACGTTCGGCGGCCGAATCGACCCTCAAATCAGCCGGATTTTGAAGCTCTATGACGCGCTGAATGTTCAGGCCGCGATCGCGCCTGCAGGCGGTGGTATGGATTTAGCGCTGCAGCCTGACAGTGCCGAACCGCTCACCAATCGGCTGACCAAGGCCTTCGTTGGCAACCATGCCGAGGAGGCCATTCTTGCGTTGAAAGAAGTCGTGTTGGGTCAGAATGTCTCAGCGCTGGCGCGAGCGTCGGGCATCCAGCGGAGAACGATTTACAAGACGTTCGGAGGCAAGGTGGATCCTCACTTGAGCCGGGTATTGGCACTTTTCGCAGCTTTGAGAGTACGGTTGGTCGTGGTTGCACTTCCACATAAGCCAAGAACATCGCGACCGAAGCTGGGCCGTCCGCCTAAGCTGCCTGCGGGCGGCTCCCGAGCGTAGTGCCTCGACGCGGAGCCGGTCCCAAATCACACGCCTGCCGTTTTCGCCTGCCGGGTCTGCGGTGGCTGCGGAGGCGGCACAGCCCCCGCTATCTATCGGGTCAAGGCGCTCGCTCTCGTCGGAGCAGAGGCGCGGTACGCGCGATGACGAAATTGCGCTGAGCCGGCCGGAATGCGGGAGCACTGCGGATGCGTCGCTCGACTTCTTCGACCTGAAGTCGAAGGTTTTCCAATTTTGAGAGTTCGGAAGAGAGTTCGTTGAATCGTTGGGCGAGAAGGGTCGCGCGAGAATTCTGCATGAATACCCCCAACACAAAATCCACTGAAAAAAACGCCTCAAAGTAAACAGTAACGGCGGGCGCACTCGCATCAAAGAATGTGAATGTTCGTGCTGCCAAGCCAAGGCCGGCGCCTATGAGGAATTCTAGTCCAATTCCCGACAGACGCTTTGTGAACTAGCGCACATTTGGCGCCGGAAAGGCGCGCACTATGACCAATGATAGGGCCGCCCGGCTGTACGCAAACCCGCCCGACCGCAGATCTACCGCGCGCCTTCAGTTAAAGGATACCAATGTCCAACGACCTCGTCGTTATTCCGACTGAGGAGCGTCAGCGCGCAATCGTTAGTCGCTCGTTACTCAACTGCCACGTTTGGGGGTCGCTGAAATAGTCCGCCGATTTCGGCGAGCGATGGCGCAGAAGGAACGAGACGCCGCAAAGAGTTCCTTTTCTCCACACGACGCGGCAGATAAAGATCGCGGAATGGCCGTTGAACGACAGTACAAATTCATTCGCAAACACGTAGTAGGGTGTGGAGATGCAGGCCCCAAGGGCGTTGATATCGCGCACCATACATGGATGTGTCCCACGAATTCCACCAAATGACAGCTGCGCCGCCCGGTTAATCGTTATGCGCTCCATTGCACGACGTTCGATCATGGCGAGATGCTCCAAGATGAGGAGGTAACTTTCGAATCGAAGCGATCGCTGCGATTGCGATTCGCCCTTTACGAAGTCAGTTTTCCGGTCCCGCCGAAGCCCGAAAAACGGCCATGACACGTTGAGCCGGTGGGGCCCACGCTAACAAGCAGTGTTGTTGTCCAATTAGAATTGATCGGAATTAGTGGTTAATTCGAGCACGCACTGGGTTGGAGGCAAGACTCTGCTCACGTCAATCGACGCCTACGCGGCGCGTGGTGCATCAATATGCGAATGACCACGCTGGCGCGGCGATCCAGCCAGAACACGACACCGATTGGAAGACGTTTCGCCGCGAGCTTAAAGGCAGGCGGAAGTGGTGGAGGTGAGGGGCATCGAAGGCGCGTCGGGTGTCGGGTGGTCCAAGGCGCGGGCGCGTCTCGCGACCAGCCTTTCTTTAGTCAAACTTCGAGCACTAGTTTTGGTTTTTTGAAAAATGGAGAAGTTAAGTGGCTATAGGCACCGTCAAATGGTTCAACCCGACGAAGGGATACGGGTTCATTCAACCGGATTCTGGCAGCAAGGATGTTTTTGTTCATATCTCCGCAGTTGAGAAGGCTGGTTACACCTCGCTCGCAGAGGGAGCTAAGGTCAGCTTCGACGTTGTGAACAATCGCGGAAAAGACTCGGCGGAAAATCTACGGATAGGTTGACGCAGCAGCCAGTCGCTACGAGTGGTCGCTAGTCATTGCTTGCTGTTGGCACTCGCCGCCCGCTCGACGGCCAGTTGATCAGTTCGGGTGCCGCGGGTGGTATTTTGAAGGACCAAACCTTTACCCGTGCTTTTTCGGAAGCCCTTTGTCCACGCGCGAGCGCCGAGACCACAACATGGGTCTCTTTAACGACAACGACGCTGATGGCATCAAAAGGTAGGCGATTGCTTGCGACGTCGCCGGGGGACTACCCTGATCTCCAATCCCATGGCCGTGAGCACACCAAGAACAGTCGAAAAGTTTGGAAGCCGTTCGTTCCCGAAGGCTCGATAAATGCTCGTTCGTTGCAGACCGGCTTCTCTTGCGACTTGTGAAATGTTGAAGTTGTCTAGCGCCTTCCCAATGGCCCTGCAGATCGTGCGAGCTTCGGCCGACTCGAATGCCTCTCCAGCAATTCGGCATAGTGTTCGGCCATGCGGGGGTCTGACGGGATATTTTCAAGCATTCCATCGTATAGTTCGGTCATCGGCTGCTCGTCTTGGTTCGTCACTGCGGATGGCGCGCCTCATGCGCGTGATGAAGGGCTTATACGGTGATGAAGCTCTGACACTAGTTCGAAGAGAGTGGTCAGTTCTCTAAGAGAATGATCAGTTACCGCCAACAGCGTCAAGCCCGCGATGATGGCCGGCGACGTCGCGCATTGCCTTTCGAGTGTCATATGTCACGGTGCCGTTGCTGTAGTCTGTCGTGGTGTACATCTGATGATGACCGAGGGAGTTTGGATGGCAACGCTCCGACAACCGGTTGTAGTGGTTCAACGCGCCGGGCAAAAGCTTGTCCAGCTTTTCGATGTGTGTGAGCACATTCACCGTTTTGAACTCAGGGAACTGCTTCAGCCATTCCTCGTCGCGGCTTGAAAAGATCCTGTTCATCGTCAGTTCGTCCAGGCCCTTCAGATCCCTGGCCTCGAGCAGCTGCGAAACGCGGATTTGAAAGTCGACAAGCAAGGCCACAGTTTCAACGAGTGCTCGGATGGACAGAAAGGCCGGTAGCGGCATCGCCGCATTCCATGAATGGGCCGTCCCTTCGGCAAGCGCCACGATCCTATAGAGGACCGCCTCGGCAAAAGTTTCGATTTTCCATGCGATCTTTGATCTGGCCAAGGAACCAACCACTACGATCGTCGATCGGCGCTGTCCCGCAAGCCTTACAATGTCGTCATTGATCGAAGTCAACGCCTCTGCGTCGGCCGACGCAGCATCCGGCGGAATCTTCGAAGCCCTTCGCAACCGCGTGCTCGAAGCTGAGCAAAGAAGGATTGGCACGCCGCACCGACGGCGGAGAGGATCAGTCAGAAGAACAGCTAAAGTTCGCGGGCGCCTCTAACCTTCCGCGCTCCACAGACGACTAGTTGCCAGCTTCCCCTTGTAGGCCCAAGCTATAGACAATTCGTGAGTCGGGGGATTCATGGAACGAAAGCCCTTTGAGAGCATGTCGGTTAAAGAGCTGTGGCGACTCCACACGCTCGTCAATGACGTTCTTGCCGTGAGGCTCGTGGCCAAGAAGGAAGAGCTGGAGCGACGGCTCGGGTTTCTCAACCGAGACGACAAGCCGCTCAATTCATAAGGTCGTCTGGATTGTCGCGGCCGCCATTCGCTCTGACTAGCCTCTGTGCTAACAGTTGCAGCCGCCGCGCCGATCGTGCGGAACGTCGCGGCGTCGGTCGCAGGAGCAGTCTCTGGCCGTTCCTGCGACCTTAACTTTCGAGGCTCCGGCGCTCAAATCCGCAATTGGATTCGGCAGCCGGGAGCATTTGGGGGCTGGAATGCGATCCGTGCCATGTTCCCCCTTTAACGACAATGGGTAGATCGGCGGACTCCGGTAGTTGTACCGACTCCATTTTCGGAACGGGGTGTTCTACTGTGAGAACACCGGCGAGATTTAAGTACCAAAACCGATTTCAAGGTGTCCGGGAATGCCGCAGTGGGGGCTGGAACCACGCTGCGGCTTTTCCCGTGGGCTAGGCGCAACCTGAGGCTGCCTGTTTTTGGTCACGGTCCCGAATAACCAGCCCGTCGATCCTCTTGGGCTTGCTCCTACGCTTAGCGGTCCGATAGGAGCGCGCGCGGGTTCGATCGTGTCGGTAACGGCGGTAGGGACGCCTTCTTACCCGTCCCGGCGGTGAATAACGCCAAGTCGCGACGGATGTTGTGAGGGATAGTTCCCTGGCTAACCAATCCATTGCGCGAAGGCGCGTCCGCTGGTTCGGCTTATTCGGTCTCGCTGTTTGCGGAAACGTTGCAACCGACCGTAGACGACCTGCTGCGTGCGACCTAACCGCTCGCCGAGCTCTGCCCTCATCCAGTAGCGCAAGCAGTTGCGCTTCTTCTTCAGGCGACCACGGACGTATCTCTTTGTCGATTGTTGGACATCGATTTCATGCCAGCAAAAGCGCTGCGAACCATCATCGTACAGCAAGATGGTAAATGATGAGTTCTGCCACCGATGGACTGGCGACGGGGGAGTTGAGGGCAGGCGGCGCTGAGGGAAGTGAGGGGCCTCGCCAAGACGCGGCGGGTCTTAGGATGAGCGGGCGCGGGCGCGTGTCGCGACCAGCCTTTCTTTAGTCAAACTTCGAGGACTAGTTTTGGTTTTTAAGAATGGAGAAGTTAAGTGGCTATAGGCACCGTCCAAATGGTTTAACCCGACGAAGGGGTACGGGTTCATTCAACCGGATTCGGGCAGCAAGGACGTCTTCGTTCACATCTCAGCGGTTGAGAAGGCTGGTTACACCTCGCTCGCAGAGGGAGCCAAGGTCAGCTTCGACGTGGTGAACAATCGCGGTAAAGACTCGGCGGAAAATCTAAGAATCGGCTGATACACCCAAGCGGGTTGGCGGCGTTTGCCACGTCCGGAAGGTCGGTAGGACGCCTCGGCACAACGAGACGCGTGGCTGATGATCAACAGTTGTCCACGCGCGATTTCCGAAACTCAACTGGGCCATCTATGAGTCGGCTCTTACGAGCGTTGACATCAGCGGCGCTAGCATCTTGATCGAGCAAACCATCGATCGCATCTGCCGCCAACTCGCCGGCCTGATCACTTTGTATCGTATAACCGTCGAGCCAATCCTGTTCTGTCGCTAAGGCGGACCAAGCCCGCGCCATCCGCTTGTAACGGAGTGCCGCCTTGCGCATTCGTCGACCCCTCAGCGAGTTGCAGGCAGTTCTCGGCATTTTCGCGAAATTTATCGGACGTTTTGACCATGGGAGACAACGGGCTTCCGGTGAGATCGTTCCGACGGATTACGTCGAACCGTCACCGTCCAAATCACATTCATTAGGGAAGTAAATTGTCCAACGACCTCGTCGTTCAGCTAGGCGCAAAGCTGGACCAATTCGCCAGCGTTTCGGGTCTGCGGTGGCTGCGAAGGCGCTTTCCACTTAGGGCGTCAGCGCAGCCGTCTGATCTTCTTTTTGCGCTTAGCAGTCGCCTTCTTAATCTGCTCTCGCAAGCGAAGGATTTCTGCCCATCGAGCCGCGGTCTCCGGGTCGACCGCACGCGCGGAGGTCGTTCGACGATGACGATTACCGCTGATGCCCCAGACCAATTCCCAAGTACAGCGCCTTCTGGCGTAGCGAGCCCTCGGTTCGCTTCGTCATCTTGGCTATTTTTACGACAGGCGTCCGTGCTTTGGAGTGCGCCTTCAGGTCCTTGATATCGTCACGCGTCCATTCGCGACGAACAGTCTTCTTTTTCTTCTTGGCCAAGGCGGGCGCTCCTTCAATCGTTGGGCGCGCGGTTTAACACACGGTGCGGTGTACGCAACCCGACATCCCCGTTCGTTTAGAAATACAAATGATCCAACTCAACAACCTCCCGCCTGACATGACCGAACACACCAAAACGAGTATCGTCGATTATGCGTCGATCACAGCAAGAACGCCATCAACGAAAGCCTGGCATTCAGCATGGGTCTTGAAGGTGCCTTTGAGCTGCACCCGGTTCCGAAGACACCAAGTTAGGTGTTTTATGGAGCAGGAGGTGCGTCATGGAGAGAAGGCAGTTTACGCGGGAGTTCAAGCTTGAGGCCGTGCGGCTGATCAAGCAGCGCGGCGTGTCGTATGCGCAGGCGTCCAAAGACCTTGGTATTCATCCGACACAGTTGCGCAGTTGGGTGAAGCAGCTTGCGGACGATCCGCAACATGCATTCCCTGGCCACGGTCAGATGAAGCCAGAGCAACTGGAGATCGCGCAGCTGAAGCGCGAGGTCATCAAGCTTAAAGCCGAACGGGACATCCTAAAAAAAGCCGCGGCCTACTTCGCGAAGGAATCGACGTGAAGTTCGGTTTCGTTGCGAAGCACCGAAGGATCTGGCCGGCGGAATGGTTGTGCGAGGCGCTCGGTGTCTCGCGGGGTGGCTTCTATGCCTGGCTGACACGGCCGCGCAGTGAACGCAGCCGGACCGAAGAAGAGCTTGGCGCGAAGGTTCGAGCCAGCTTCCTGGCCAGCGACCGGACCTATGGCGCCAGGCGGGTGTGGCACGACCTGCTGGCCGAAGGGATATCTTGCGGGCTGCACCGGATCGAACGATTGATGCGGCTGCAGGCCCTTAAAGCACGCCCACGACGGCGTCGACTGCCGCCCGATCTGGGTGAGCGGCAGATCGCCGCCGTCGCTCCCAACGTGCTCGACCGCTCCTTCGAAGCGCCCGCTCCCAATCGCAAATGGATCGCTGACTTCACCTATGTTTGGACGGCGGAGGGTTGGCTCTATGTGGCCGCAGTCGTTGATCTGTTCTCGCGGCGGGTGGTCGGCTGGTCAATGAGTACAGCAATGACGGCACAGCTCGTCACCGATGCCCTGGTGATGGCGATCTGGCGACGAGGCAAGCCGGACGCGCTGTTGCATCATTCCGATCGCGGCAGCCAAGGCGGATTCAAACGGTCGTCGCAACACCAGTTACTTTCACTGATAACAGAAGATCGTCAAGCGCCTCCGCCGGCGTTTTCCAGCCTAGTGTCTTCCGCGGTCGGGCATTGAGGGCCGCTGCCACAGCGGATATCTCCTCGGCGCTGTGGATGCTCAGGTCCGTGCCTTTCGGGAAGTACTGCCGCAGCAACCCGTTGGTGTTCTCGTTAGTGCCGCGCTGCCATGGGCTTTGCGGGTCGCAGAAGTAGACCTGGATACCCGCATCGATCTTGAGACGATCGTGCTGAGCCATTTCGGCTCCCTGATCCCAGGTTAGCGAACGGCGCAGCTCTTCGGGCAAAGTGATGATGGTGCGCGTGATCGCGTCGCGCACGGCTTCGGCCCCATGTCCCGCAAGGGCTGGTCCGTTTTTGACGCGCGGAGCTTCGCCATGCCCCGCCAACCGTGGAAGGTGCAAGAGCATCGTAAAGCGCGTCGTGCGCTCGACCAGCGTGCCGATTGCTGAGCTGCCAACACCGAGGATGAGGTCTCCCTCCCAATGTCCCGGCACTGCTCGATCGGCAGCTTCAGCAGGGCGCTCACTGATCATGATCTCCGGCGAGACAAAGCCCTTGCCTCGCCTGCGTACGCGCGCTCTGGGCATCCGTAACACACGCCCTGTTCGCAAGCAGGCCGTCAGCTCGCGGCGTAGCGCGCCACGGCCCTGAACGAAGAGGGCTTGATAGATAGCTTCGTGGCTGATGCGCATCGTCTTGTCGTCCGGGAAGTCGATCGGCAAGCGTCGGGCAATCTGCTCAGGGCTCCAGGCTTTGGCCCATCGCCGATCCTTGCGCGGGCCATGCCGCCGCCCCTTCCACGGAACGGCGGGACCAGGAACGGGCGCGCCGGTCGGGGCTACGACGCCGCCAGCAAGTCTTTCCTCCACATAAGTGCGCAAGGTTGCATTGAGCGCAAGCTTGGTCGGCTTAGGCCGGCGGGCGGATCGATCCGCATGCCATTGGGCAGTTATTGCCCGATACCCCAACCCGCCGCCGCGAGTGGCCGCGTTGCGCCGCAGTTCACGGGAGACTGTGGAAGCAGCCCGCCCCAGGCGACGTCCAATCTCCTGTATGGAATGGCCCTGCACCTTGAGAAGTGCGATCTCCTCGCGCTCATTCAACGAGAGATACCGCCCGGAGAGAGCCTTTGCCGAAGATCTGAACATCGCTGGTGGCATGCCGCCCGCCTTTCGGAATAATCTGCTTCCGACAGGTTGTGACAATCCGGCTTCGAGTGCAGCATCTTCGCTGCTTAACCCAGCGGCAATCGCCCGCCAAAATTTATTCTGTTCATCGCGCCCGGCAACAGAGGGCCGTCCTGGCGACGGCAATGGGGCTCGTCCTGACCGCGCCGATCTGCGCCTTACAACGTTCATCGCAACCTCCAAACTCCTGGTGTTGCGACGACCGTTTGAATCCGCCCAATACACCAGCGAACAGTTCCAGAGGCTGATGGCCGATCACGGCGTGGTCTGCTCGATGAGCCGGTCAGGCAATGTCTGGGACAACGCTGCAATGGAGAGCTTCTTCTCGTCCTTGAAGACCGAGCGAACAGCGCGCAAAGTGTACCGGTCACGCAACGAGGCCAAGGCCGACGTGTTCGACTACATCGAGCGCTTCTACAACCGCGCATCAGAACACCCATCTGTCTATGTTGTTGTAGAGAAGAGACTTTGCTGATTGGGATGCGATCCCGTGGGGTATCTTGGGTTCTGTCAGCGCTCGTTCGGCGATAGATTGAGCGGCAGTTGTTATCAGCGAGGCGCGGGCGAAGATCCACGGGCCGTCCGATAGCGGATGGAAGGCTTCGATTTCGCCGGCTTCAGCGGCCAGCCGGAGCGTCTTGGGCGCGATCTTCAGGAGCTTTGCGGCGTTGCTAAGGTTGAGCCAGGGTTCGATCCCGTCATCGGCGGGCTTGAACACCGGGAGGTGGTAGCTCGAGCGCATTGATGTGACGCGCTCGCGGGTCCAGCGATTGCCGTTGCCTGTCTTGAGGCCGTTTCGGTTGAGGAGGCCGGCAATCAGATCGTCGCTGGCGATCAGCACCAGTTGACGCACGGCTTGGATAATATCGGCAGAGGTGCTGTTGCGCTGTCCGCGCCGGCGCTTGGGCAAGCGCAACTCGCTGTGGGCACCACCCACCCAGTGGACGATGAGAACGATCTCGGAAGCCGCGTCGTCGATATCGGCCACGACCTCATGGACGAGGGTGCGTACAATGCGCTTCTTGAGGCGAGCATCCGTCGTCGGCGCATCCCAGACCGTTTTGAGGTTCGAGGCAAGAACGCTGAGCGAAGCTGGATCAGCAATGGGCGCGGACGTCACTGCATCATGCATGGCGATCTTGCCCTCGACCTCCGCCACGTGAGCGAGCGCCCTGTTCCAGCGCGCTTCCAGCTCACTCGCCACCAGCCGGTTCGCGGGGTCAGCGGCATCGTATTGCCGGAAAGCCCTGTCGGCGGCATAGCGCGCCGCCTCGAGGTCGCGATTGAGAGCATCGCGCACCTGATCGCGGCGTTCCCTGGCTCCCTTGGCGGCAGCGGTTGCAGCGGCGATAGCGCCTGGGCCGACAACGCCAAGCAGTGCTTCCTCTATTGCATCATCGACGCGCAATCCTCCGAAGGCGATGCAGTGAGGGCCGCCATTGTCCATCCAAGCGCGGCTGCAGCTGTAGCGCGGGATATGGTGCTTCATGCCTGAGTACCGGAGTGTGAGCTTGCGGCCGCAGCGCTTGCACCGGATCAGACCGGCCAGCAGCGCGTCTCCATGCTTGGGCGCGCCGTGATGCCGACCAGTGGGAACGTTGCTGCTGACCATCGCGCGGATCGCCTCGAACCTCTCCCAGCTCACATACCCGTCGTGGGTATTAGGCTTCAACGTCAACCATTCGTTCCGCGTCTTGCGGCGGATCTTCACGGTCACGCCCTCGGCGGGGTATCCCGCCGCCACAGCCGTCTTACCATAGGCATAGGCGCCGCCGTAGACCGGGTTCTCAATGATCCGGTGGATGGCGGAGTAACTCGGTCGCCGCCAGGCTGTGTCGCCGTTGGACTGTTTCACCGGCAGATCGAGATTGTACTCGTGGAGCCAGCAGAGCGCCTGTCGGGCACTGCCCAGTTCCTCGACCTTGTCGAACACCAACTGGATCGCTTCCTGGACGCGCTGATCCGGATCTTTCTCATAGCGGTCGCCGGCCTTCACGAAGCCGACGGGCGCCGCCCACAATCAACTCGCCCCGGCGCGCCTTCTCATAGCGGGCCGAGAGCGAGCGCTGGCGCAACAGATCCAGCTCGTACTCATTGAGGCTACCCTTGAGCCCGAGCAGCAGGCGGTCGTTGCCGTGCCTTGGCGCATAGATGGTCTCCTGATCGACCAGAACGGTGTCGACCACGCGGCACATCTCGATGAGTTGCTGCCAATCCCGGCTGTTGCGAGCGAACCGCGAGACCTCGCGGGCGCAAACTGCACCGACCTTACCGAGGCAAACCTCCGCTACCATCCGCTCAAAACCAGCGCGTTGGACCCCGCCGGCGGCTGAACGACCGAGATCATCATCGATCACTTCGATCTCAGACCAACCGAGCGCCGTCAGCCGGTCCCGCATGGCGTATTGCAACGCGCTGCTCTCGCGATTGTGCAACACCTGATGTGCCGAGGATTGACGCACGTAAAGAATCGCCTTGCGCTCCAGATGATGAGGCCTGACCTTGTCAGAGATCATGACCGACCTCCTTCGCGGGCGGCGTCGCTGTCATCGCAGCATGGTCGACGATCAACTGCGTCATCAGGCTTGTGAGGGCCGCCCGAGCTTCCGCCGGCAGCTCCAGCCATGCTGGTGCGCCGATGGCGCCGTTCGAAAGGCCGCTCCCGAACAGATCCATCTGCTGCTGCGGCCGCGGTTGTCGATTGTGTCGGTATCCGCTCCCTGGCATTGCCGTCTGCCGTGACATGGGTCTCTCCCCGATTCTGGTCGTGAGAGGCTCTGGATGCGCTAGAAAGCAGAGCAGCTGATGACGTTCGATCCATCAACGCCAGATCGAGAAGCGCTGAAAACGCTGCAAGTGCGGTTATGCTGACAAATGGCCGAGCTGCCAAAAGCTCCGCCTCAGGGCATGCCGTCCGGTCGAACATCCATGCTGGAACCTCCAGCCAACGATCTGCTTGCGATCCATCCAGCGTGCAGCGGAAGGCGACATCGCCAGCCTTGTCGACGGCCCCATTGAACGCAAACTCGGCAGCCAAACCAAGGATGATATCGATAAAGAACCTCGCGAAGAACGGTCCTGTGGGCGTTCTCAAACCTCGTTGTACAATCCGAAGCGAAGGCATTCGACGATCGGATATCTGAGCCCTATGGAGTTCGAACGGAAGGTCGGATTAGCTTAAGCCGGTGTCAACAGAACCGGGTGCAGCTCAATTCGGGCAAGACGACAGGAAGCGTCTTATAGAGGCACTCGACAGCAGAGAGTCTATTTGGATGGAATTGGCGTTCAAAGAAGTGGATGGAGACGTCAGATCAGCAGAACTGATCAAGACGACAGAGCCGCCCAAGGCTGCAGCATCCGTCGACGAGCCGTAAGTACAGCGGCCGGCGCGCGGGAGGAGGTCCTAGCTCAAAGCGAGTAGGTAGTAATAACTGGAAGCTTGCCCGGTTGAGCCTGCCGCTTCGCGTTCTCTAGCGCCTTCAGCAACTCGGTGGGTGACCGCCCCTCCAGCCATCTGGAGGTGATGACGGTCCCAGAGACCACGTAGTCCCCGCAAGTAGCACAGTGGAAACCATCGCCGTCATGAGTTTTCGGCAGCGGCTCAGCAGGTTTCCCACAGACTGCACAATGCATCGCTTTCACTCCATTTCAGGTTGGCGACGCCAAAACAGCTAAGTAGCCGGTTGCTTAGCTAGCTTCGACGAGGGCTTAGGCTCAACATAGTCGCCATTAAGCTGCGGAAATGGCTGCATGGCCTGGCAAATCTCCTCGAAGCCCACAATCCCGCCGTCTGAGGTATTGATGAAGGCGCCGCTGGTGGATGAGAAGACGGCAATGGTCCTTCGGATTCCGGTGTAGCCACCGTATGAATTTTTGGCGTTCGCCTCAATGCAGACGCACGATGTCGCTGTGGGGAATAGACCGTTTTGTGTGGGGCACGTCACTGGTCCGCCGACTTTTGCATCTCTGATTGAGTAGGGATCTTTCCACATCGTGGACCGGTTCGCCAAGACGGCTTTAGTGGCGACGTCGGCAGAAATAGTGCGCTGATATGCGACGGACGGGGCCGGATCGTTTTGCGTAACACAGCCGCCCAGCACGGCGCAAAGCGCCGCACTTCCTAAATAGCGCATGAAGATTCCCCGACCCGACAAACCATCCAAGCGCAACCGCCGGGCGAGCGCAAGCTGCAGTGCACCGGATCGCAACAATCTTTAGTTGGGGATACCAAGCACCGATCTCTTTACCGCCGCGACTCAGGAGCCGCCTTCCGCTGCGCAATCCAGCGCTTTGTGGAGGTGCTCGTTCGACCTGTCAGTCGCGAGTAAAGCCGGCGCAGAGCCAGCCGACTAGCCAAAACCCATAGAACAGAGCCGCTGCGGAGACGATCGACGCTACGGCACCAATTGTGAATGGCTCAATCGCATATTGCAACGGCGCCGGCTTCTCTTTCGCATAGAAGAGGACCGTAGGAAGGTCTTCATAATACAACGGGCCTGACGGGCAGCCGGTCGCATCAAAATCGATCTTCGTCTGATCATAGCTTTTCATCTTGATCGGCCAGTTGTTCCGCACTCTATCATTCATGCAGACGGCCTGCTCGTAGCGACCCTGTGCACTGTTTTGCTGGCCTATGGCGATCGGAATTGTGATCGCGAAGCCACCGACCAACACGATGACGCCGAGTACAATGCCGACGCGTTTGAAGCCTCTGATGAATCGCGCGCCTGCCGTGAGCGGGGGCTTAAGCGGTCGTGCGTAGGGGCGTAGATCAGTCATGGGGTTTCCATCAAATCGAACCGTAGGTCGAGGGCAAGGGGAGGTGCTTGATACGATTGGCCTAGTCGACGCGACTTGCGTCAGATGGCGCCCATCTTCACGCAGAGTGCGTGGGCGACCATGAATACTGGGAGCGCGATCAGGAACCATACGATGGCGTCTCCGTCGCGATCTGGCGCAAACTCCCGGTTCGCATCTGTCTCGCGGGTATGAGGAACTACAGAAAAGACCTGGCTTGGTCGGGTGCGCTTGGCTGCGCGACGCAACAGCTGTTTGAGGGTTGCTTCGGGCTTTGGCATCGTAGCTGCGCGGGTTTCTTGGTCAGACATCAGTTTTGGCTATCCATCTATCTCGACCAAATATACCGGTAGGCCAGCATCTGCCGATCTCGCCGCGGTCTGCTCTCGGTAAAGCTTCTTTTCGTCGGCATTGGACAGTCGCACGCCCAAGGTTGCGAGTTCGTCACAAAGAGGTTTGCCGGCCGACCAAGTCGAACTGAGCTTGTCGCGGATTCTTCGGTCGGCACAGATCGTCTCAGCATCCGAATATTTTCGAGCTGAGAAAGCAATGACCGGCTTTCGATCGACCTCGATTGTAAATACGGACAATGAAATCTTGTCCTCGATCATGCCTTTCCCTTGCCGCGGTCGACACGTTGCTCCCGGAACTCCGAAGGCCCCTTGATCAACCGCCGCTTCCGAGTGGCGTTTTCCTCGGCCGAAGCGGCAGGATCGCCGATTCGGTCAATCGTCTTTCCAGCAAGCTCTTTGGCGCGCTCGGCGGAGACTTTTCCGGTCGACGCCATCGCAGGGTTTGATAGGGACTTACCTAGGCCGATCTCAACCAGCCGGCGGATTGCCTCGGGACGTGATGGCTTTGGTGCAGGCCGCCCTTCAATCCAGCGGTCGACCCCCTGCATCTCGTTTGGCGGCATCCGCACCATCACAGGTACAGCGTCGACGCGCGGCCTTCCTAGGGGGCGTTTTTTTCTGATATTAGAAACTGTTGACTTTGCCATTCTTACCTGATATCAGAAAAGACAGGCCGGAGCAAGGTGGCTGCCTCGCTTTCGGCCCTGACCCCAGCGCGAAAGGATCTTCTGCGCCATGGCTGACACCACTATATCCAAACTGACCCGCCAACACCGCCGCATCGTTACACTCATGCACGGCGCACTGCCACAGCGCGTCGTTGAGATGCTGGACGACACCGCCAATGACGTGCTCGGCCAGCTTGCCGAAGCCGAGGCGACGACTTGGCTCGAATTCTCGGACAAGGTGGCCTGCTTAGTCGGCGGGCTGCCGCACGATCCGACGTCCGGCTGGCTGGTGCGCGTGCGGGACAGCTTCGCTGCTGACTTGCTGGCGCTGCCGGTGCGCTCGGCATGGGCGGAGAGCGAGTTGGCCGAGGCGGCGGAATAGATACCAATCGGCGGCCCGGCAGCTCAGCGCCACCCCATCAAGCCCACGCCAAGCCCGCTCCTGAAAGGGGCGGGCCATCCGCTTTCTCAAGCGCAAGTAACAAAGAGTTACAAATCGGTTGCAGCGTCGGTTTGTGCCGCATTTGTTCTAAAGCGACCGTGTATAAATAAAATGACTCGTGCGTCGGGCCTCAGCCGGCGAGGTAAGCAGAGCAATCTACTATTCAGGGACTCGCTCTTGCCCGTTCCAGCCAATGACAACAGCCGCGTACAGCCGCGCGGCTTACGCCGTGCCGATGCGGCGCGGTACCTCGGGATCTCTCCCAGCTATTTCGATACCCAGCGCAAGGCTGGCAACATTCCGGCGCCGAGGCAGATGCTCGGCGTAGTGTTATGGGACCGCAGCGACCTCGACCGCTTGTTCGATGGTGTTTCGGTCGGGAACGAAAACGACGACTATTGGGATAAGCAATGCGGCAGCGGAAACCCAAATACGTAAACGAGTATCTGGACAGGCACGGGCAGCCGCGCGTCTATCTGCGTCGGCCGGGCAGGTCGCAAGTTGCCTTGCCTGCGCCTCTTTACACCCCGGAATTCTGGACGGCCTATCGCGCTGCTATGAGCGCCGACGAGCCAACGCCGGAGGTGCGGCGTATCAAGGCCGGCACGATTGCTGCTGCTGTGCGGGGCTACTACGGGAGCGCCGAATTCAAGGCGCTGGCCGAGAGCACGCAAACCATTTATCGCAACGTCCTGAATCGTTTCGTCGACAAGCACGGCGAGGGGCCGATTGCTGGCATTCAGGCCAGGCACGTCAACAACCTCATCGACGAGATGGCCGACAGGCCGTCTGCCGCGAGCAATTTCCGGAAGCGTCTGAAGGCCGTTATGGATTACGCGGTGTCGGCCGGGATGCGCAGCGATAACCCGGTTGTTGTCGCCAAGCGCGTGAAGCTTAAGACCACGGGCCACAGAACGTGGACGGAGGGGGACATCACCGCATTCCGCAAGCGTCATGTTGGTACGCCGCTGCGGCTTGCCTTCGAGGTATTGCTTCACACCGGCCTGCGCCGCTCCGATGCCGTGCGGCTTGGCTGGAAGCACCTGACGAAGGACGGCTTCGTTATCACCACCAAGAAGAGCCAAGGCCACGTTGAGCTTTGCATCCCGGTGCACGCCGACTTGGCCCGCTACATTGCCGAGTGCCCGAAGGACGGTCCGGCCTTCATCGCAACCATGTACGGCCGCGCTCGAAGCGAGAAAGCGTTTTCCGCGTGGATTAGCGAAGCTGCGGCTGACGCTGACCTGCCTCCGGAAGTCGTCACCGCATGGAGTCCGCAAAGCTGCGTGCCGTCGTCTTGCAGAGGCTGGCTGCACAGCCCTCGAAATCATGTCCATCACAGGCCACACCGATATCCGCGAAATCGAGCGCTATTGCCGCGCCGCTGAGCGCAAGGGTTTGGCCGCGACGGCAATGACGAAGCTGCAAGCAGGATTCGATATCAAATTGCCTAACCCACCTAGGCAGTTAGGCAAAAGTGCCCGCAAATCATTGAAGTCACTGGTAGCAAAAGCCGACTGGCGATCCCGGCAGGAATCGAACCTGCAACCCTCAGAGTAGAAATCTGATGCTCTATCCAGTTGAGCTACGGGACCGTTTTTAGCCGCCCTGGTTTGGGGCCAGCTGTTCATCTACCATGCCATTATGAAAAATATCGTCTTTAGCCAAGCCTGAACCGAACCGTTTTCCTCGAAGCCGCGACAAAGCGGAACGGTGGGGTGTTAGGGGGCCGGGTTGAGCGGCAGCGGACTGGACGATGGATCACATCGCCGGGAACGCTGACTAGCTTCCGGGACACGGCCGCCGGTCGACTGGTCCGGTATTGCTGCGCCATCAGGACGGCGTGCGCGGCGGTATCTCGATCAGTCTCCTCTGGGCTTGCCTAGTCATGGCGAATACGACGATTTGTACCTTTGGTTCCATCGCCTTGAGTCCGTCACCTTTCCGCGCATTTCATGCGACAAGCGGCGTTCGTCCGCGATTTCCGGGAGTCCATCCATGATCGGTCTTGTTCGCGCCGTCACACTCTGCGCCACGCTGGCGTTCGGCCTTAGCGTAGCGCAGGCCGCCGATAAGGCCTTTAAGCGCGACGATCTCGCCGATTCCGCGATCAAGCTGGAGGCGCAGATCAAGGGCGAGGCGGGGCCGGTCGCCAAGACCGGCGCGAGCTTGCGCACCGACGCCGATGCTGCCTTCCGGCGCAACGACTATCGCACCGGCCTGTTGGTGCTCGGCCAGATCGCGGCGACCGCGCCGGAGGATGCCGGCAACTGGCTGCGCCTGGCAAAAGTCATCTTCCAGATCACGCCGAAGAGCTCGAGCGAGCAGACCTTCCTGCTGGAGCGCGCCTCGACCGCCGCCTACATCGCCTATCAGCGCACCGGTAATCCGGGCGAGGAGGCCGACGCGCTCGCCGTGCTCGGCAAGTCGCTGTCCGAACGAAAACTATGGCGGCCGTCGTTGGATGCGCTGCGGCTGTCGCTCGACATGCGCGAGGTCGCCGACGTCCGCGGCCAGTATGAGAAGATGCGCGACGAGCACGGTTTTCGGCTGCTCGACTACACCGTGGACTCGGACTCGGCGAGCCCGCGCGCCTGCTTCCAGTTCTCGGAGGAACTGGCGAAGCGAACCGATTTTGCGCCGTACCTCGCGCTGGCGGGCCAGGACAAGCCGGCACTGTCGGCCGAGGGCAAGCAGCTCTGCGTCGACGGGCTGAAGCACGGCGAACGCTACAACATCAATCTGCGCGCCGGCCTGCCGTCCACCGTGAAGGAGGGCCTGCCGAAATCGGCCGAGTTCAACGTCTATGTGCGCGACCGCAAACCGTTCGTGCGCTTCAACAGCCGCGCCTATGTGCTGCCGAGGACCGGCCAGCGCGGCATTCCCGTGGTCAGCGTCAACACGCCCGCGGTCAATATCAACGTGTTCCGGATCGGCGACCGCAATCTGATCAACACGGTGGTGGACAGCGACTTCCAGAAGACGCTGTCCAAGTATCAGCTCAGCGACCTCGGCGGTGAGCGCGGCGTCAAAGTCTGGACCGGCGAGCTCGCGACCGCGATGACGCTGAACCAGGACGTCACCACCGCGTTCCCGGTCGATCAGGCGCTCGGCGAACTCCAGCCCGGCGTCTACGTGATGACGGCCGCGGCCAAGGGGCCGGGCTCGGACGACGACTACCAACTCGCAACCCAATGGTTCATCGTTTCCGACCTCGGCGTCGCAGCCTATTCCGGCAATGACGGCATCCACGTGTTCGTGAATTCGCTGGCGTCCACCGACCCGGTCGGCAAAGCCGAGGTGCGGTTGGTCGCGCGCAACAACGAGATTTTGGCGACGCGCAAGACCGACGACAGCGGCCATGTGCTGTTTGAGGCCGGGCTTGCGCGCGGCGAGGGCGGCCTGTCGCCGGCGATGCTGACGGTCACGGGCGAGAAGGCCGACTATGCCTTTCTCAGCCTGAAGACCTCCGCCTTCGACCTGTCCGACCGCGGCGTTTCGGGCCGCGCGGTGCCTGCGGGCGCCGACGCCTTCGTCTATGCAGAGCGCGGCGTCTACCGCTCCAGCGAGACCGTCTATCTCACCGCTCTGCTCCGCGACGGGCAGGGCAATGCGGTCACCGGCGGGCCGATGACCCTGGTGATCGAGCGCCCTGATGGCGTCGAATTCCGCCGCGCTGTGGTGTCCGACCAGGGCGCCGGCGGCCGCACGCTGGCCGTGCCGCTCAACTCGGCCGTGCCGACCGGGACGTGGCGGGGTGCGCGCCTTCACCGACCCGAAGGGCTCCTCGGTCGGCGAGACCACCTTCATGGTCGAGGACTACGTTCCCGACAGGATCGAATTCGACTTGTCTGCCAAGGACAAGCTGATCAAAGCTAACGCTCCAGTGGAGCTTAAGGCGGACGGTCATTTCCTCTATGGCGCGCCGGCCTCGGGTCTGGCGCTCGAAGGCGACATGCTGGTCGCGCCCGCATCGGAACGTCCGGGCTTTGCCGGCTACCAGTTCGGCGTCGCCGACGAAGAGACCACCTCGAACGAGCGCACGCCGCTGGAGAACCTGCCCGAGGCCGACGCCAACGGCGTTGCAACCTTCCCGGTCACGCTCGACAAGCAGCCGGCCTCGACGCGTCCCCAGGAAGCGCAGATCTTCGTCCGCATGGTCGAGACCGGCGGCCGCGCCGTCGAGCGTAAGATCGTGCTGCCGGTCGCACCCGTGGCCGCCATGATCGGCATCAAGCCGCTGTTTGGCGACAAGAACGTCGCGGAGGGCGACAAGGCCGAGTTCGAAGTCGTGTTCGTCTCGCCCGCGGGCGAGAGGCTTCGCCGCGACGGCCTGCGCTACGAGCTCCTGAAGATGGAGTCGCGCTACCAATGGTATCGCCAGAGCAATTATTGGGAATACGAGCCGGTCAAGTCGACGTCGCGCGTCGCTGACGGTGACGTCACCGTTGCCGCCGACAAGCCGTCGCGGATTTCGCTGACGCCGCAGCCAGGCCGCTACCGGTTGGACGTGAAGTCGAACGACGCCGACGGCCCGGTGACCTCGGTGCAGTTCGACGTCGGCTGGTATTCCGACGGCAGCGCCGACACGCCGGACCTGCTGGAGACCTCGATCGACAAGCCGCAATACGCTTCGGGCGACACCATGACCGTGTCGGTCAACGTCCGCAGCGCCGGCAAGCTGACCGTCAACGTGCTCGGCGATCGCCTGCTGACGACGCAGACCATCGACGTCAAGGAGGGCACCGCGCAGGTGAAGGTCCCGGTCGGCAAGGACTGGGGCACCGGCGCCTATGTGGTGGCGACGCTGCGCCGTCCGCTCGATGCGGCCGCGCAGCGCATGCCGGGTCGCGCGATCGGCCTGAAATGGTTCGGCATCGACAAGCAGACCCGCACACTCCAGGTGAAGCTGACGCCGCCGGCGCTGATCCGGCCGAATGCCATGCTGAAGATCCCGGTCAAGCTCGACGGGCTCAATCCGGGTGAGGACGCCAAGATCGTCATCGCCGCGGTCGATGTCGGCATCCTCAATCTCACCAATTACAAGTCACCGGCGCCGGACGATTATTATCTCGGCCAGCGCCGCCTGAGCGCAGAGATCCGCGATCTCTATGGGCAACTCATCGACGGCATGTCGGGCACGCGCGGACAGATCAAGTCCGGCGGCGACGCCGGTTCCGCCGAGCTCCAGGGCTCGCCGCCCGCGCAAAAGCCGCTCGCGCTCTATTCGGGCATCGTCACCGTTGCCGCCGACGGCACAGCGGAAGTGAGCTTCGACATTCCGGAGTTCGCCGGCACCGCGCGCGTGATGGCGGTGGCGTGGACCGCGACCAAGCTGGGCCGCGCCAACATCGACATCGTGATCCGCGACCCTGTCGTGCTGACCACGACCCTGCCGCGCTTCCTGCTCAACGGCGACCACGGCACGGTCAATCTCGAGATCGACAATGTCGAAGGGCAGGCCGGCGACTACGTCATCGACGTCAAGACGGGCGGCCCGGTGAAGACGACCGGCAATCCCGCAACCACGGTGAAGCTCGCCGCCAAGCAGCGCAATTCGTTCACGCTCGCTGTCGACGCGACCGCGGCGGGGCAGGCGACGCTCGACGTCGACATCAAGGGACCGAATGGCCTGGCGCTGGCGCGCCACTATGCGCTCGACGTCAAGGCGGCGACCCAGGTGCTGGCGCGGCGCTCGATCCGGACGCTGGCGAAGGGCGAGAGCCTGACGCTGACCTCGGACATGTTCGCCGATCTCGTGCCGGGCACCGGCAGTGTCTCGGTCTCGGCGAGCCTGTCGACCGCGCTCGATGCGGCGACGATCCTCAAAGCGCTCGACCGCTATCCCTATGGCTGCTCGGAGCAGATCACCAGCCGCGCCATGCCGCTGCTCTATGTCAACGAGCTCGCTACGGGCGCGCATCTGGCCATGGATACCGAGGTCGACCAGCGCATCCGCGATGCCATCGAACGGCTGCTCGCGCGCCAGGGCTCGAACGGTTCGTTCGGCCTGTGGTCGGCCGGCGGCGACGACGCCTGGCTCGATGCCTACGTGACGGACTTCCTGACCCGGGCCCGCGAAAAGGGCTTTGTGGTGCCGGATGTCCTGTTCAAGACCGCACTCGACCGCATTCGCAATTCGGTCGTCAACGGCAACGAGCCGGAGAAGGACGGCGGCCGCGACCTCGCTTACGGTCTCTACGTGCTCGCGCGCAACGGTGCAGCGCCGATCGGCGATCTTCGCTATCTCGCTGACACCAAGCTCTCCAACCTCGCGACGCCAATCGCGAAGTCGCAGCTCGCGGCCGCGCTCGCGCTGGTCGGCGACCGCAGCCGCGCAGAACGGGTCTATGGCGCAGCCCTCGACAGCCTTGCGCCCAAGCCCGTGCTGGAATTCGGCCGCACCGATTACGGCTCGCAGCTCCGCGATGCAGCAGCGCTGGTGTCGCTTGCCAGCGAAGGCAACGCGCCGAAGGCGACGCTGACGCAGGCGGTGACGCGGGTTGAGACCGCGCGCGGGCTGACGCCCTACACCTCCACGCAGGAGAATGCGTGGCTGGTGCTGGCGGCGCGCGCGCTCGCCAAGGAGAACCTGTCGATGGAGGTCGATGGCCAGCCGGTCAAGACCGCGCTCTATCGCAGCTACAAGGCCACGACACTGGAAGGCAAGCCGTTGAAGATTACCAACACCGGTGACGCGCCGGTGCAGGCCGTGATCTCGGTGTCGGGCTCGCCGGTGACGCCCGAGCCTGCGGCATCGAACGGCTTCAAGATCGAGCGCAACTTCTTCACGCTCGAGGGCAAGCCGGCCGATATCAGCAAGGTCAAGCAGAACGACCGCTTCGCTGTTGTGCTGAAGATCACCGAGGCGAAGCCCGAGTACGGCCACATCATGGTGTCCGACTATCTGCCGGCCGGTCTCGAGATCGACAATCCAAAACTGGTGTCGTCGGGCGACAGCGGCACGCTGGGCTGGATCGAGGACGGCCAGGAGCCCGAGGATACCGAGTTCCGCGACGACCGCTTCACGGCGGCCGTCGATCGGGCCTCGGATTCCAAGGCGATCTTCACGGTGGCTTATGTCGTGCGTGTGGTCTCGCCCGGCAAATACGTGCTGCCGCAGGCCTATGTCGAGGACATGTACAATCCCTCGCGCTACGGTCGCACCGGGACGGGCGCCGTCGAGGTGCGGGCGGCGAAGTGAGTGATGGCGAGATGAGCGATGTGGTGAGAGACCATTTGGATGGCCGGGACAAGCCCGGCCCTGACGGAGCAAGGGGCGGGGGCCATCGCCTCCTCTCCGGCCTCGCGCTCACGCTCAGCCTCGCCGTCGTCGGCTTCGTCGCATGGGTCTACTCCCTCGGCCCGCTACCTTTCGACGAAGCCCGCCAGGTCTCCACCACCATCCTGGACCGCAACGGCAAGCTGCTGCGCGCCTATGCGATGGCGGACGGGCGCTGGCGGCTGCCGGTCGAGACGAAGGCGAACGTCGATCCGACTTATCTAAAGCTGCTGCTTGCCTATGAGGACCAGCGTTTTTACGCCCATGACGGCATCGACCCGCTGGCGCTCGGGCGGGCCGCATTACAACTCGCCACGCGCGGCCACATCGTCTCGGGTGGATCGACCATCTCGATGCAGCTCGCACGGCTGATGGAGCCGCGGCGGCAGCGCTCGCTCTACGCAAAGCTGCGGCAGATGGTTCGTGCGATCGAGATCGAGCGGAGCTTGAGCAAGGAGCAGATCCTCGATCTCTATCTCGCGCTCGCGCCTTACGGCGGCAACCTCGAAGGCATTCGCGCCGCCTCGATCGCCTATCTAGGCAAGGAGCCGAAGCGGCTGTCGCTGGCTGAGGCCGCGCTGCTGGTCGCGCTGCCGCAATCGCCGGAGACCCGCAGGCTCGATCGCTATCCCGATGCGGCGCGCAAAGCGCGTGACCGCGTGCTTGACCGTATGGTCGAGGAGCATCAGATCAGCCTCGACGACGCGACGCAGGCCAAGGCCGTTCCCGTGCCAAAGCTGCGCAAGCCGATGCCGATCCTGGCGCCGCACGCCTCCGATACGGCGCTGGCGACGGTCAAGGACACGCCCGTCATTAAGCTGACGCTCGATGCCAACCTGCAGAAGGTGCTGGAGCCGCTGGCGCGCGACCGCGCCATTGCGTTGGGGCCGAGCATCTCCGTCGGCATTATCGTGGTTGATAACGAGAGCGGTGACGTGCTCGCGCGCGTCGGCTCGGCGGATTATTTCGACGAGCGCCGGGCAGGGCAGGTCGACATGACCCGTGCCATCCGCTCGCCGGGCTCGACGCTGAAACCGTTCATCTATGGGCTCGCCTTCGAGGACGGTTTTGTTCATCCCGACAGTCTGATCGACGATCGGCCCGTGCGCTTCGGCTCCTACGCGCCGGAAAATTTCGATATGACGTTCCAGGGCACAGTGCCGGTGAAGAAGGCGCTGCAGATGTCGCTGAACGTGCCCGCGATCGTCCTGCTCGACCGCGTCGGCGCGAGCCGGCTGGCATCGCGGCTGCGCCAGGCCGGCGGCAATCTGGTGCTGCCCAAGGACGAGGCGCCGGGACTTGCCATGGGCCTTGGCGGTGTCGGCGTGACGCTGCAGGACCTCGCCCAGCTTTATGCGGGCTTCGCCCGGCTCGGCACCACCAAGCCGCTGCGCGAGGTCATGACCGACAGGGACGACCGCGAGCCGCTGCGGCTGCTCGATCAGGTCGCGGCCTGGCAGGTGGGCAATGTGCTGCTCGGCACCCCGCCACCGGAGAACGCCGCCCACAACCGCATCGCCTTCAAGACCGGCACCTCCTACGGCTACCGCGACGCCTGGTCGATGGGCTTCGACGGCCGCATGACCATCGGCGTCTGGGTGGGCCGGCCCGACGGCGCGCCGGTGCCGGGCCTGATCGGCAGGGTTGCCGCCGCGCCGATCGTGTTCGACGCCTTCGCCCGGACCGGCAAGACGCTGGTCCCGTTGCCGAAGCCACCGAAGGGAACCCTGGTCGCCAGCAACGCGAAGCTGCCGTTGCCGTTGCGGCGGTTCCGCCCGGTCGGTGATCTGGTACGGGCTGGGGGCGAACAGGCTCTGCACATCCAGTTCCCGCTGAACGGCTCGCGGATCGATGTCGATCGCTCGGGTGGCGAGGGCGGCGCTGCCATGCCGGTCAAGGTCGCGGGCGGCGTCCTGCCCATGACCGTCATGGTGAACGGAACGGCGCTCGGCGATATTGACGGACGGCGCCAGCGGCTGATCGACCCGCCCGGTCCGGGCTTTGCGCGGCTGACCGTCATCGACGCCACGGGCGCCGCGGACACAGTCGTCATTCGAATTCAATGACCCTGCCTCAAGCGGTTGTGGCAATAACGGTTTCAGCGTAAGCGGAACCAATGGCCGAGACCTACCCAACACCCCGTTTTGGAGCTCCCCGCGAGCCGAAATCCCCGGTGAATCCGGGTAGCCGGCTCGTGTCCATGTTCGACATCGCCACAGCCAGCCACGCCCGCGCGGTCGGCTTCCTTTTGGTTTGCGCGTTGCTGCTGTTCCTGCCGGGCTTCTTCACGATTCCACCGGTTGATCGCGACGAGGCGCGCTTTGCGCAAGCGACCAAGCAGATGGTCGAGAGCGGCGATTATGTCGACATCCGCTTCCAGGAAGACGTCCGCTACAAGAAGCCGGTCGGCATCTACTGGCTGCAATCGGCCGCGGTCGAGACGGCGTCGGCGCTCGGTCTGCCGCGGGCCGAATTGCGCATCTGGGTGTACCGGCTCCCCTCGCTGATCGGCGCGATCGGCGCCGTGCTCATGACCTACTGGACGGCGCTCGGCTTCGTCACGCGGCGCGCCGCGGTGCTTGCCGCGCTGCTGATGAGCGCCTCCGTGCTGCTC
Organism: Bradyrhizobium sp. LB13.1; assembly: GCF_054056815.1. NCBI lineage: Bacteria > Pseudomonadati > Pseudomonadota > Alphaproteobacteria > Hyphomicrobiales > Nitrobacteraceae > Bradyrhizobium > Bradyrhizobium sp. LB13.1. Next base: position 4,282,043 of record NZ_JBSRYQ010000001.1, read on the forward strand.
GGCGTCGAGGCGCGGCTCGCGAAAACCGACGCGATGCTGCTGTTCTGCGTGGTCGCCGCCATGGGCGCGATGGCGCGGGCCTATCTGTCGTGGCAGCGCGCCGAGGACGAGACGCATCCGCCCTGGAGCTGGCCCGCGATCTTCTGGACCGCGCTCGCCGTCGGCATCCTGATCAAGGGCCCGTTGATCCTGATGTTCGCAGGCCTGACCATCGTCGCGCTCGCGATCCAGGACCGCGATGCCTCCTGGCTATGGAAGCTGCGTCCGCTCTGGGGCCTGATGTGGATGCTGGTGCTGGTGCTGCCCTGGTTCGTCGCGATCTTCTGGCGCGCGGGCGATGCCTTCTTCGCCGATTCCGTCGGTGGCGACATGCTGAGCAAGTTAGGCGCCCAGGAATCCCACGGCGCGCCGCCGGGACTGTACCTGGTGCTGTTCTGGATCACGTTCTGGCCCGGAGCGCCGCTGGCGGCGATGGCGGCGCCCGCAGTCTGGCGCGCGCGGCGCGAGCCCGGCGCACAATTCTTGCTGGCCTGGCTGGTCCCGTCCTGGATCGTGTTCGAGGCGGTGCTGACCAAGCTGCCGCATTACGTGCTGCCGCTGTACCCTGCGATCGCGATCCTCACCGCCGGTGCGTTGGAGCGGCGCGTGCTGTCGTGGTCCTGGTTGATGCGCGGCTCGGCCTGGTGGTTCGCGATTCCGGTGGCCGGCTCGATCATCGCCGTTGTCGGCGCGGTGATGCTGACGCGCCAGCCGGCCTTCGTGGCCTGGCCGTTCATCGCGGCCTCGCTGATCTTCGGCCTGTTCGCCTGGTGGCTTCACGACAACAACCACGCCGAACGCTCGCTGCTCAACGCGCTGGTCGCAGCCCTGATGCTGGCGGTCGTGGTCTACGGCATCGTGCTGCCGTCGCTGACGCCGGTGTTTCCGAGCATCGAGGTCGCACGCGCACTTCGCAACGTCACCTGCGTCGGGCCGAAGGCGGCCGCGGCCGGCTATCACGAGCCGAGCCTCGTCTTCCTGACCGGCACGCAGACGCTGCTCACCGACGGTTCAGGCGCGGCGGATTTCCTGCGGCAGGGGAGCTGCCGTTTCGCGCTGGTCGAGCAACGTTCTGAGCGCGGCTTCGTGCAGCGCGCCGAGGCGATCGGGCTGCGTTACAAGGTTGGCACGCGCATCGACGGCTATAATTTCTCGCAAGGGCGCGCGATCTCGATCTCGATCTTCCGCTCGGAAGGCACCGAGTAGGATGCCGGCGCCAACCGACATCGCGCCGCGCCCGAGCTATCCCGCGCAATTGCTCGCGGCGTCGGGGCGCGCCCTGGCGCAACTCGTGCGTATGCCCTCGCATTCGCGCCGCGCCGAGGCCGCACGAAAGCTGGCGCGGCATTCGCTATGGCTCAGCGCGGCCGGCGCAGCCCTGGTCATCGTGCTGATGCTCGCGTTCGATCAGACCGAGATCCAGCTGATGCCGGCGCGTGGCGCGCCCGGCCTGTGGCCTATCCGCATCCTCACCGATTTCGGCAAGGACGAGTATGTGCTCTCGGTGCTCGGGGGGGCGCTGGTGGTCCTGGCGCTGGTTGCAGCGGGATGGCACGGTACCCGCCGCACGTTACTGCTCGGCCTCGGCACGCGGCTGCAGTTCATGTTTCTCTCTGTTGCCCTGTCCGTATTCGTCGCCGAGATTCTGAAATATCTCATCGGTCGCGGACGTCCGTTCGTCGGCGGCAAGGCCAATCCGTTCAATTTCATCCCGTTCGAGGGGACGGGGGCCTATGCCAGCCTGCCGTCGAGTCATGCGGTGACGGCGTTCGCGCTGGCGTTTGCGGTCTCGGCGCTGTGGCCGCGCCTGCGCGTGTTCATGTTCACTTACGCAATCGTGATCCTGCTGACGCGGCTGGTGCTGCTCGCGCATCACCCGAGTGACGTGGTGGCCGGCGCCCTGGTCGGCATGGTCGGCGCCATGGCGGTGCGCTACTGGTTCGCGGCCCGCAGGCTCGGCTTTGCCATCCGTTCTGACGGCACCATTGTGCCTCTTGCAGGGGCGGTCTCGGGTCGCCTCAAAAGGGTTGCCCACGGGGCATCCGCCCCATAAAAGCGGCTGCCTGCCGGGACCGCCGGTTCCCGAGCCAAGCCCATTCCAACCACGAGCTTCGATTTGTCGTCCCAGCCTTCGGTTTCCATCGTCGTCCCCGTGCGTAACGAAGCCGACAATATCGCACCGCTGATCGCGGAGATCGGCACGGCGCTCGATGGCCGCTGGGCCTATGAGATCATCTACGTCAATGACGGCTCGACGGATGCGACCGGCGACCGGCTCGCTGCCATCATGCAGCGGCGGGACAATCTGCGGCAGCTTCGTCATGCCAAATCGGGCGGTCAATCGGCGGCAGTGCGCAGCGGCGTGCGCGCCGCGCGCGGCGCCATCGTGGCGACGCTCGACGGCGACGGCCAGAACAATCCGGCTTTCCTGCCCGACCTGATCGCGGCGGTCGAGAAGGGTAGCAAGGTCGGACTGGCCGCGGGACAACGCGTCGGCCGCAAGGATACCGGCTTCAAGAAATTCCAGTCGCGCGTCGCCAACGGCGTTCGCAACGCGATCCTGAAGGACGGTACGCGCGACACCGGCTGCGGATTGAAGGCGTTCCGGCGCGAGGTGTTCCTGATGATGCCCTATTTCGACGGGCTGCATCGCTTCCTGCCGGCGCTGGTGCGCCGCGAGGGTTTTGAGATCGCCTATGTCGACGTGATCGACCGGCCGCGCCATTCCGGCGTGTCCAATTACGGTTTCTTCGACCGGCTGTGGATCGGCATCATGGATCTCGTGGGCGTGTGGTGGCTGATCCGCCGCAAGAAGCCGACGCCAGATGTGTCTGAGGTGCAAGCATGATCATCCAGTACGGTCAGGCGTTGAACAATTATCTCTACGACGTCTTCGTCGCCAAGTTCGATTTCTGGCTGGCGTTCGGCCTCGTCGCGCAGCTGTTCTTCACCGCGCGCTTTCTGGTGCAATGGATCGCGAGCGAGCGCGCCGGCAACAGCGTGGTGCCGATGGCGTTCTGGTTCTGCTCCATGGGCGGCGGGCTGATGACGCTGGTCTATGGCGTCGTCAAGCGCGAGCCGGTCATCATCCTCGGCCAGGCGCTCGCGACCATCATCTATATCCGCAACATCATGCTGATCATCAAGAACCGCGGCCGCGGCTCACAGACGCTGGAGCGCTGATCCGAGGCGACTAGCGCGGCAACGCCGACGCCGCACCTGCTGCGGGCAGGGCGGCGGTATCTGCCTCGTGCCTGCGATAAGGCTCGCCCGCCGCGTCGAGCACGGGATAGGCGACCGAGCAGATGTGCGAATGGATGCGGCGCAAATCGCGCAGCACGTCGAGATGCAGCGACGTGGTCTCGAGGGTCTCGGGGCGGCCCTCGCGCAGGCGGTCGAGGTGGCGCTCGACTGCGGCAAGCTCGGTGTTGCGCAGCGCCGTCTTCTCGACCAGCAGCTTGCGCGCCTCGTTGGCGTCGCCCGACATGAAGATGCCGAAGGCGATGCGCAGCGAGTCCATCGTGCGCTTGTGGAAGGCGGCGAGCTCCTCGGCACCCTCGGGCGAGAACTGAAAGCGGCGCTTGATCTTCTTGGTGGCGAGTTCGCTCAGACTCTTGTCGATGATGTCGCCGATATGTTCCAGATTGATGGCGAAGGAGATGATCTCCATCGCCCGCCGGCCCTCGCTCTCGTCGAGGCTGCCCCGCATCAATTTCGTCACGTAGAGCTTGATGGCTTCGTCGAGGCCGTCGACGACATTGTCCGACTTAGAGACCTGGTCGACCAGCGCGCGGTCGCCGGTCATCATCGCCGCCATCACCTTGCGCAGCATCACCTCGACGAAATCGCCCATGCGCAAGGCCTCACGCGCCGCGTCGGCGAGCGCCAGTGACGGCGTCTCCAGTGCCGATTCGTCGAGATAGCGCGGCCGGGCCGGATCGTCTTCCTTGACGCGATCGGGCAGCAGCCGGGTCAGGAGACGCGACATGGTGTCGAGCAGGCCGATGAAGATGACGGCTGTGCCGACGTTGAAGGCGATGTGGAAGGCCGCCGTCATCTTGGCGAGATCCGGCTGCCAGGCATGCATGTGCTCGGCGATCGTGCCGAGGAACGGCAGTACCAGTGCAATCCCGATCACGCGGTTGACGAGATTGCCGACCGGCAGGCGGTAGCTCGCGGCATCGTCGCGCCTAGCGCCTTCGAACACGGGGTTGATGGCGCTGCCAAGATTGGCCCCTAACACCAGGGCCAGCGCCGCATAGGGCGTGATGAACTGCGAATACGCCAGCGACATGATCAGCAGCACGCTGGCGACGCTCGAATGTACCGCCCAGGTCACGAGCGCGGCGATGACGATGCAAAGCACGGGATCGCCCGTGATCGCCGACATCATGGCACGAACACCCGGCGCGTTCTCCGCGGGCGCCAGCGTGTCGAGCAGGATGTGCAGCGACAGCAGCATCAGTCCGAGGCCGATGAGGACACGGCCGATATCCTTGATCCTCGACCGCGGGCCGGCGCGGAAGGCGACGAGCCCGAGCACGAACAGGACGGGTGCGACGGCCGCGATATTGAACGACAGCACCTGCACGATCAGCGTCGTGCCGACATTGGCCCCCAACATGATGGCGAGCGCGGCGGCGACGCTGACGAGGCCTTCGGCCGCAAACGAGCTGGTGATCAGCGCAGTTGCCGTGCTGCTCTGGAGCAGGGCGGTGAGGCCGAGACCGGCGGCAAACGCGCTGAAGCGGTTGCTGAGCGCCTTGCCCAGCAGTCGCCGCAGATCGGGGCCGAAGGCGCGCAAAATCCCGCTGTGGACCATGTGCAGGCCCCACAGCAGCAGCGCAACGCCGCCCATCAGATCGAGCAGAACCAACGTTCCCATACTCCGAGTCCGGATTAGAGTCGATCGGTGAGGCTAACGCCAAACGCCAGCGGATCAAACCCCTTGTTGGCGCATCAGCGTTAACGTTTGCGTCGGCTGCACGTTCCCCCGGCGCGGGTTGACGCGTCCGCCGGCGCGCGATTGCCGCGTCCCGAGGCGCGATGCCTTGTGAGCAGGCTCACATTGCTGCCTTGAGGGCAGCGAAGCCGCGATCGAGATCGGCCTTGAGGTCGTCGACGCTTTCGAGCCCGATGTGCAGACGCAGCGTCGGGCCGCCCGGCGACCATTTCGTGGCAGTGCGATAGGTGTCGCAATCGAAGGGAATCACCAGGCTCTCGAAACCGCCCCAGGAGAAGCCCATGCCGAAGAGCTTGAGCGTGTCGAGCATGGTGTCGACCGCCTTCTGCGGCGCCGGCTTCAAGACGATGCTGAACAGGCCAGACGCGCCGGTGAAATCGCGCTTCCAGATCGCATGGCCCGGATCGGTCTCTAACGCCGGATGCAGCACGCGGGCGACCTCGGGACGGCTCGCAAGCCAGCGCGCCATGTCGAGCCCGGAGCGATGATGCTGCGCCAGGCGCACCGACAGCGTGCGCAGGCCGCGCAGCGCCAGGAAGACGTCATCGGGGCCGGCGCAGACGCCGAGCAGGCGGATGCCTTCGGCGATCTGCGGCCAGGCCTTGGCATTGGCCGAGATGGTGCCGAACATGATGTCGGAATGGCCGCCGATATATTTGGTGGCGGCCTGCATGCTGATGTCGACGCCCTGCTCGAGCGAGCGGTGATAGAGCGGCGTCGCCCAGGTGTTATCGTCGATGACGAGCGCGCCGCGGGCATGTGCGACCTCTGCGATGGCACGGATGTCCGGCATCTCGAACGATTGCGAGCCGGGCGCCTCGACCAGCACCGCGCTTGTGTTGGGCTTGAACAGCTTGTCGATGCCGGCGCCGATCATCGGATCGAAGTAGGTGGTCTCGATGCCGAAGCGGGTGAGCATGCCGTTGCAGAAATTGCGCGAGGGCCGATAGACGTTGTCGCAGACCAGAATGTGGTCGCCGGCCTTCAGCACCGAGAGCAGCGTGGTGGAGATCGCCGACAGCCCGGACGGCACGATGCCGACCCCGGCGCATTGCGGCCCCTCCAGCGCCATCAGGGTCTCCTGGAACGCTCGGGTGGTCGGCGTGCCGTGCCGGCCGTACTGGAACTCGCCGCGATGAGCATGCAGATCCTCGGCGGTCGGATAGAGCACGGTCGAGCCGTGGAAGACCGGCGGGTTGACGAACCCCTTCTGCGCCTTGGTGTCGCGGCCGGAGGTGACCAGCCGGGTCTCGGCGTGTTGCTCGGAGGGGTGCGAGGAATCCATGCGTCTGCTTTCAAAACCGCGTTTCCGCTCGGCGCTCGGCGCCTGACGGGACGGCCGGGGGCCGCCCTCGTTAATAACAGAACACAGAAGAGTCCCGTCAACCCCTTGACCCGGCTCGCCAGTCGTTCTGAGATGCGTACGTGCTATTCAGTCGCTGCATGTTGAGGGGCCTGCCGCGAGCTTCGATCCATCGCCTGACCGGGCCTTGCGCCACAGCCATAACGGCGGGCGCCTTTCGGCGGGGATTAAGGTATGGGCCTCCCGGGATCGGCGAGTGATCGGCAAGGTTTTCCAGCATGATTCTTGGTTTTCCAGCATGACTCTTGCAAGGCTGGTCTTGATACGGCTAGCCCTGGCAGAGACGATCCCAAAGACAACGTTCCTGAACTTGAGACGACTTTGAAAGGCCTAAAGCCCATGAAACGCGTAACCCTGGCTCTCGCTCTCGCCGCCGGCCTGACTGCCCAAGCCGCCGATGCGCAAACGCTCAAGACCATCAAGGACCGGGGCATGCTGTCCTGCGGCGTCAGCCAGGGTCTGCCCGGCTTCTCCTCGCCCGACGACAAGGGCAATTGGACCGGGCTTGACGTCGACGTCTGCCGCGCGATCGCCGGGGCGATCTTCAACGATCCGACCAAGGTCAAGTACGTGCCGCTCTCCGCCAAGGACCGCTTCACGGCGCTGCAATCCGGCGAAGTCGACGTGCTGTCGCGCAACACCACCTGGACCATCTCGCGCGACACTTCGCTCGGCGCCAACTTCACCGGAGTGACCTATTATGACGGGCAGGGCTTCATGGTGAAGAAGTCGCTCAAGGTGAATTCTGCGCTCGAGCTCAACAGCGCCTCGGTCTGCGTCCAGACCGGCACCACCACCGAGCAGAATCTCGCCGACTACTTCAAGGCCAACAACATGAAGTACGAGGTGATCGCATTCGGCACCAACGACGAAACGGTCAAGGCCTATGAGGCCGGACGCTGCGACGTCTTCACCACCGACCAGTCGGGCCTGTACGCCAACCGCCTGAAGCTTGCCAATCCCGGCGATCACATGGTGCTTCCGGAAATCATCTCGAAGGAGCCGCTCGGACCGATGGTGCGCCACGGCGACGACCAATGGTTCGACATCGTGAAATGGACGCTGTTTGCCATGATCACCGCCGAAGAGCTCGGCGTGACCGCGAAGAACGTCGACGAGAAGGCGAAGCTGGAAAATCCGGAGATGAAGCGCGTCCTCGGCACCGACGGCAATTTCGGTGAGCAGCTCGGCCTGACCAAGGACTGGGTGGTGCGCATCGTGAAAGCCGTCGGCAATTACGGCGAAGTGTTCGACCGCAACGTCGGCGCGGGCTCGCCGCTCGCCATCAATCGGGGTCTCAACAATCTCTGGAACAAGGGCGGTCTCCAGTACGCGCCGCCGATCCGCTGATCCCGCTTGACCCGCTGGCAGCGGCGATGAGCACCGAGGCTCGCAAACCGCCGCCCCAGATCGCGCTGAAGATCAGGCGCGTGCTGGGCGGCAAGACCGGCTGGAACGGCATCGCCGTCCAGTTTGCCTTCGCCGCGGTCCTGGGCTGGATTGCCTATGAAATCGTCTCCAACGCCCGCGCCAACCTCGAGAACCAGCACATTGCCGCTGGCTTCGGCTTCCTCGGGAACAATGCCGGTTTCGATGTCAATCAGACACTGATCTCGTATACCGGCTCGGACACGTTCCTGCGCGTGTTCGTGGTCGGGCTTCTCAACACGCTCGTGGTCTCGGTGGTGGGCATCGTCTTTGCTACCCTGATCGGCTTCATCGTCGCGCTGTGCCGGCTGTCGCCCAACTGGCTCGTGGCGCGCGTCGGCGAGATCTATGTCGAGGTGATCCGCAACCTGCCGCTGCTATTCCAGATCCTGTTCTGGTACCTGGCGGTGCTCGCGGCCTTGCCCAATCCGCGGCAGAGCATTTCGCTGTTCGGCATCGCCTTCGTCAGCAATCGCGGCCTCGTCATTCCCCGCCCGATCGGCGAGAGCGGCTTCGAGGCGTTCCTGGCGGTGCTGGTATTCGGCATCGTGGCTTCGCTGGCGTTGCGCGTCTATGCGCGCCGGGCGCTGTTTCAGCGGGGACAGATGATCCGGATCTGGCCTTATGTGCTGGGACTGCTGTTCGGGCTGCCGCTCGTCACCATGCTGATATCAGGTCTGCCCTTCACCTTCGAGTTGCCGCAGCTCAAGGGCTTCAATTTCGCGGGCGGCTCGCGGATCATCCCCGAGTTCGTGGCGCTGACATTGGCCTTGTCGACCTATACCGCCGCCTTCATCGCCGAGATCGTGCGCGCGGGCATCCTTTCCGTCCACAGCGGACAGATGGAAGCGGGATCGTCGCTGGGCCTGAGCCGCGGCACCACGCTTCGCCTGGTCGTCGTGCCGCAGGCGATGCGCGTCATCGTTCCGCCGCTGACCAACCAGTACCTCAATCTCACCAAGAATTCGTCGCTGGCCGTCGCGATCGGCTATCCTGACCTCGTCTCCGTGTTCGCCGGCACGTCGCTGAGCCAGACCGGGCAGGCCATCGAGATCATCGCCATGACGATGGGCGTCTATCTCCTGATCTCGCTGATCACCAGCGCCATCATGAGCGTCTACGGTTGGCGCGTCAGCCGGAGTCTCGGCGCATGAGCGATATCGCCTCGCCCAGCTTCGTCCGCCAGGACCTTCTCGATGAGCGCCCCGCGCCGGTGAAGACCACGGGCTTCATCGGCCTCGTGCGGACGCGCCTGTTCAACTCGCCGACCAACGTCCTGCTTACGATCGTCGGCGCCTTGCTGCTCTGGTTCACCATCATTCCTTCCGTCAGGTTCCTGGTGGTCGATGCAGTCTGGACCGGCAAGGATCGCACGGCCTGCCTCGCAGAGAACGCCGGCTTTGCGGTCGGCGCCTGCTGGCCCTATATCCAGGCTAAGCTGCCGCAACTGATCTACGGCTTCTACCCCGAGGCCGAACGCTGGCGGGTCAACCTCACGCTCGTCCTGGCGGTGGTCCTGTTGTTGCCGTTGCTCATTCCGCGGCTGCCGTCGAAAGGCCTGAACGCCGGCCTGTTCTTCTTCGCGTTTCCAGTGGTTGCATTCTTTCTGCTGCACGGCGGCGGCATCAAGGGATTTGGCCTGAGTTCGACAGCCGACCTGCTGCAATTGTTCGACGACAGCATCATCGGCGCCGGGCAGGCTCTGCTCGGTCTCGGCAAGACGTCCGCTGCCGCGCCGCTGTTGTGGGTCGTCGGCAATTTCATCGTGCTTGTTGGTACTGCGATCTACTGGCTGATCTTTCCGCTGACCTGGCTGCGCGACCAGCTCCAGGGGACAGGCCAGTCGGTCTGGGTCGATTTCGCCATCACGGCCGCGATCGTCTCGCTGATCGCCTTCGTTCTCGGCGGCGGCGTTCGCACCGGCGTGCGGGCCCTGACATCCAGCATCGCGACCTTCGTCGCCATCGCGATCGTCATCGAGCTGATGGGGCTCGATCACGGCGGACTGCCGATCGTCACGACGAATTTGTGGGGCGGGCTTCTGGTGACGCTGGTGGTCTCCGTCACCGGCATCGTCACCTCGCTGCCGATCGGCATTGCGCTGGCGCTTGGGCGACGCTCGACCATTCCGCTGATCCGGATATTCTCGGTCGCCTTCATCGAGTTCTGGCGCGGCGTGCCGCTGATCACCGTGCTGTTCTTCGCCACCTACATGCTGCCGCTGTTCCTGCCCGGTAATTTCACGGTCGACGGCCTCGTCCGCGCGCTGATCGGCATCGCGCTGTTCACAGGCGCTTATCAGGCCGAGAACGTCCGCGGCGGGCTGGCCGCGATCCCGCGCGGGCAGGGCGAGGCGGCTGCGGCGCTGGGGCTGTCCTGGTGGAAGACGAGCTCGCTGATCGTGCTGCCGCAGGCGCTGCGCCACGTCATTCCGAACCTCGTCAACAGCTTCATTTCGCTGTTCAAGGACACTTCGCTGGTCTCGATCGTGGCGCTGTTCGATCTCCTGGGCTCGCTGCGGGCGTCGTTCTCGGACCCGAAATGGTCGTCGCCGTCGACCGCGTTCACCGGCTTTGCCTTCGCCGGGATCATCTACTTCATCTTCTGCTTTGGGATGTCGCGCTACTCGCTCTTCGTCGAACACCGCCTCAACGCTCACCGCCGCAACTGATCGAGCTCACCATGTCCGACTCCATCGTCAAGATTTCCGGCCTGAACAAATGGTACGGCGAGTTTCACGTACTGCGCGACATCGACCTCGAGGTCCGCAAGGGCGAGCGCATCGTGATCTGCGGCCCGTCAGGCTCGGGTAAGTCGACGCTGATCCGCTGTATCAACGCGCTGGAGGAATTCCAGGAGGGCGAGATCGTCGTTGACGGTATCGAGCTCGGGCCGAACCTCAAGCACGTCGACGCCGTGCGGCGCGAAGTCGGCATGGTGTTCCAAAGCTTCAACCTGTTCCCGCACCTGACCGTGCTGGACAATTGCACGCTGGCGCCGATCTGGGTGCGCAACATCCCCAAGAAGGACGCCGAGGAGGCGGCGATGAAGTTTCTGGAGCGGGTCAAGATCCCGCACCAGGCCAACAAGTTTCCGGGGCAGATGTCCGGCGGTCAGCAGCAACGCGTCGCGATCGCCCGCGCGCTGACGATGAACCCGAAGGTGATGCTGTTCGACGAGCCGACCTCGGCGCTGGACCCCGAAATGGTCAAGGAAGTGCTCGATACCATGGTCGACCTCGCCGAGGAGGGCATGACCATGCTGGTCGTCACGCACGAGATGGGCTTTGCCCGCGAAGTCGCCAACCGCGTGGTGTTCATGGACGCCGGCCAGATCATCGAGGCCAACACGCCCAACGAGTTCTTCGCGGCCCCGCAGCACGCCCGCACAAAACTGTTCCTGAGCCAGATCCTGCGCTGAGCACCTGCGATCCGGTGGCCTCGCCGGTCTAACTGCCCCGCCAGCCTGGCACCATGCGAATCGGCTAGCCTCTTTTCGGGCCATCCTCCGGAGAGAGACTTTGCAGAGCAGCGCCGGCGCGCGCGCATTCCAGAACGCGCGATTGCAGAAGAAGTTGAAGAAGCAGGCGGACGCGGTCATGTCCGTCGCGGTTCAGGCGCTCGGACAGGGCAGATATGCGGAGGTTGAGACGCTCTGCCGTCAGATTCTGACGGAGGTTCCGGATCATTTCGACGCCGCACACCTGCTCGGCCTGCGCGCGTATGATGGCGGGCGGCTCGACGAGGCGCAACAGCTGCTCGAGCGCGCGATTGCGCTCGATCCGCGTTCGCCCGATGCCCATGGCAATCTCGGGGCCGTGTATTTCAATCTCCAAAAATTTCAGGACGCCCGCGCATGCCAGGAGAAGGCCATTGCGCTGAAGCCGAATTCTCCGATCGCTCTGACCAATCTCGGCAATACGCTGCTGCACATCGGCCTCGGCGAGCAGGCGATCGAACTGCACGAACGCGCTATCAGGCTGAAGCCGGACTATGCCGATGCATTCTGCAATCGCGGCATGGCGGAGCTGATCAAGGGCCAGTTCGAGCGCGCCAAGGAGAGTTTCGATCGCGCTCTGGTGTTTCAGCCGCGTCATGCGGAGGCGATCGCGGGCAAGGGTATGGTGTGCATCGAGCTCCGGCATTACGAAGATGCGGCCGCCGCCATCGCAGCAGGGCTCGCGATCAAGCCGGATTCACCGAGGATTCTCGCGCAGCGCGGTCGGCTCAATCTCGATCTGTCGCGGCTGGAGCAGGCGCTCGCGGACTTCGACGCGGCGCTGGCGCTTTCGCCAAGGCTCGAGGTGGCCTTGCAGGGAAAGGCGCAAGTCAACATTTTCAAGGGCAACACGGCGGAGGCGATGGCGGCCGTCCAGACATTGCTCGAGGGAAATCCGCGGTCCGACATCGGAATTGCGCTTCTGGCTTCCTGCTATGCGAGCCAGGGAGAGATCGCGACGGCGCTCGAACATCTCGACGCTGGGCTGGCAATCGCGCCGGACTATGCGGACTTGGTCGGGCGCAAGATCTTCCTTCTGGACTATCTCCCAGGCGCCGATTTTGCGGTCCAGCAGGCCGCGCGAAAACATTGGTGGGACGCTATCGGCGCCAAACTGCCGCAACGGGCGTTGTCGCCTCGTAAGCTCGATCCGGACAAGCGGATCTCGATCGGATATGTCGCGTCCGAATTCAGGAACCACTCGGCAGCGTTCGCTCTGCTACCGGTGCTGCGCCATCATGATCACGCCAGGTTCAAGATCGTTTGCTACTCGTGTTCGCCGTTACGAGACGAGATAACCGACAAATTCAGATCGATGGCGGACGTATGGGTCGACGCCTGGCAGTTTTCGGACGACGAACTGGCCGATCGCATCCAGGCCGACGGGATCGACATTCTGATCGACGTGTCCGGGCATTCGACCGGCAACAGGCTCCATGTCTTCGCCCGCAAGCCGGCCCCCATCCAGGTCACGGGTTTCGGACATGCCACCGGTACCGGCCTTCAGACCATGGACCATGTGCTCGCGGATCCCATCTTCATTCCGCAATCGGCGCGTCATCTGCTGGCCGAAAAAGTTCATGATCTGCCGTGCCTGATCACGATCGATCCCATCCTGGATGTGCCGCCTTCGGAGCCTCCGATGCTCCGCAACGGCTATGTAACCTTCGGCGTGTTCAACCGCATCTACAAGATCTCGGACGAGGCCATCAGCGTGTGGTCGACAGTGATGCGCGAGGTGACGGGTTCGAAGATCATCATCAAGCATACCCTGCTTGACGATCCCTTGCTGCGCGGCAGACTGGTCGCGCGTTTCGTGGCGCGCGGCGTTGCCGTGGAGAACATCGTCTGCCTGGGCTCGACCTCGCGTCATGAGCATCTGCTGGCCTTTGCGAAGGTCGACATTTCGCTCGATACGTTCCCGCAAAACGGCGGCGTCAGCACCTGGGAATCGCTCTATGGGGGCGTTCCGGTCGTCGCCAAGCTCGGCAACGGGGCCTCGTCGCGTGCCAGCGGGTCGATCGTGGCTGCCGTCGGTCTCGAGGGCTGGGTCGCCGAGGACGACGATGGCTATGCGGCGATCGCATGCAAATATGCGGCGCAGCCCGCTCATCTGACGAAGTTGCGCGCCGAGTTGCCGGCTCGGATCGCGGCTTCGCGCGCCGGCAACGTCGAGCTCTACACGCGCGAGGTCGAAGCGGCTTACCGCCAGTTCTGGCGCGACTATTGTAGTTCCTGAACCAGATACTGCGCTGAGCCCCCGGGGAAATCCCGGGGGTATCACCGCGCCAGCCGACCGGCCGGCCGGGCTTGCGAATCAGTTAGACTCTTCCCGGGCCATCCTCCGGAGAGACACCTTGCAGAGCAGCGGCGCCGGCGCGCGCGCATTCCAGAATGCGCGATTGCAGAAGAAATTGATGAAGCAGGCGGACGCCGTCCTCTCCGCCGCTGCGGCCGCCTATGGCCAGGGCCGATATGCCGAGACCGAGACGCTCTGCAGTGAGATACTCAAAGCGCTTCCGGATCATGTCGATGCTACGCACCTGCTCGGCATGTGCGCGCATGACGGCCGGCGCCTGGAGGAGGCGCAAGAGCTGCTTGAGCGCGTGATTGCCATCGATCCCCGTTTGCACGATGCCCATAATAACCTCGCGACCGTGCATTTCGACCTCGGCAACTACGAGGAGGCGCAGCGGTGCCAGGAGAGGGCCATCGCGCTGAAACCGAATTTCGCGGTCGCGCTGACCAATCTCGGCAACACGCTGATGCATTTGGGGCTGTTCGGACAGGCAATCGATCTGCACGAGCGCGCAATCAAGGCCAAACCGGACTGTGCCGACGCGTTCTGCAATCGCGGCATGGTCGAGATGATGATTGGACAGTTCGCGCGCGCCAAGGACAGTTTCGATCGCGCCCTGCTGTTTCAGCCGCATCACGCGGAGGCAATCGTCGGCAAGGGCATGGTCAGCATGGAGTTTCGGCACCACGACGAGGCGGCGGCCAAGTTTGCCCTGGCGCTCGCGATCAAGCCCGGTTCGCCGAGAATCCTGGCCCAGCGCGGGCGGCTCCATTTCGAACTGTCGCGCCTGGACCAGGCGCTCGCGGATTTCGATGCGGCGCTTGCGATTTCGCCCAAGCTCGAACTGGCCCTCCGGGGCAAGGCACAGACCTGCCTCCTGCAGGGAAAGACCGCGCAGGCCATTGCGGCCGCCACGAGCTTGATCGAGCAAAATCCGCGCTCCGAGATCGGAGTGGCCCTGATGGGATTCGCTTATTCACACCAGGGCGAGATCGACACCGCGATCGAATATCTCGATGCTGCGCTGGCGATCAGACCGGACTATTCCGAAGCGATCAGGGGCAAGATCTTCTTGCAGGACTACCGCGCAGAGGCCGATTTCGTGGTCCAGCAGGCGGTGCGAAGAGATTGGTGGGACTTGATCGGCGCCAAGCTGCCGCGACGGGAACTGCCGAAGCGGCCGCTCGATCCCGAAAAGCGGATTGTGGTCGGCTATGTTGCCTCTGAATTCCAGCAACACTCGGCGGCGCTCACCTTGCTGCCGGTGTTGAATCATCATGATCACGCCCGATTTGAAATCATCTGCTATTACTGCTGGCCGGCACAGGATGAGTACACCGCCAAGTTCAAGTCACTGGCGGACGTCTGGGTCGACGCCTGGCAGCTGTCGGACGACGAACTGGCCGATCGTATTCAGGCGGACAATGTCGATATCCTGATCGACGTTTCGGGGCACACGACCGGTAACCGGCTCCCTGTTTTCGCGCGGAAGCCTGCCCCCATCCAGGTCACGGGCTTCGGACACGCGACAGGCACGGGCCTTCAGACCATGGACTATGTGCTCGCGGATCCCATTTTCATTCCGCCCTCGGTTCGGCATTTGTTTGCCGAGAAAATCCACGATCTGCCGTGCCTGATCACGATGGAGCCGGTCTCGGATCTGCAGCCCTCCGAGCTTCCGATGCTTCGCAACGGCTACGTTACCTTCGGTGTGTTTAACCGCATCTACAAGATATCGGATGCTGCGATCCGTGTCTGGTCGCGCGTGATGCGAGAGGTGCCGGGATCCAAGATCATCCTCAAGCACGGTCTGCTCGACGATCCCTTGCTGCGCGATAGCCTGATCGCGCGTTTCGTGGCACTGGGCATTGCCGAAGAGAATATTACCTGCATGGGCTCGACCTCGCGCAACGACCATCTGCTGGCCTTTGCCAAGGTCGATATTTCCCTCGATACGTTCCCGCAGAATGGCGGCATCAGCACCTGGGAATCGCTCTACAAGGGCGTTCCAGTCGTAGCCAAGCTCGGCAACGGGGCCTCCTCGCGCGCCGGCGCCTCCATCGTGGCTGCCGTCGGTCTCGGCGACTGGGTCGCAGAGGATGACGAGGGCTACGCCGAGATCGCCTGCAGATACGCGGCGCAGCCCTCTCATCTGGCGAAGCTGCGTGCCGAGTTGCCGGCCCAGATCGCAGCTTCGCCCGCCGGCAATGTCGAAATCTACACGCGGGAGGTCGAGGCGGGCTATCGCCAGTTCTGGCGCGACTATTGTGCCGCCGCCTCCGAAGGCGGCGACGTTGCGTAGGCAGCCCGCACGAAGCTGTTTCTGAGCCAGTTCCTGCGTGATAGCCGGAAATCCCGGATGTTGCCGGGCCGGTTGTCCGGCCGGTGACGCTTGCGAATCAGCTAGACTCTTCCCGGTCCATCCTCCGGAGAGATACCTTGCAGAGCAGCGGCGCCGGCGCGCGCGCATTCCAGAACGCGCGATTGCAGAAGAAATTGAAGAAGCAGGCGGACACCATCATCGCCGCTGCGGCGAGCGCCTATGGCCAGGGCCGATATGCGGAGACGGATGCTCTCTGCCGCCAGATCCTGCAAGCCGTGCCCGATCATTTCGACGCCACTCACCTGCTCGGCCTGTGCGTGCGTCATGGCGGGCGCATCGAGGAGGCGCGACAGCTGCTCGAGCGTGCGGTCGCGATCGATCCGCGTTCGCACGAGGCCTATAACAATCTCGCGACCGTGCACCTGGACCTCAAGCAATTTGATGCAGCCCGCGCATGTCAGGAGAAGGCGATCGCGCTGAAGCCGAATTTCGTGCTGGCCCTCACCAGCCTTGGCAATACCTTGCTCCACTTGAGCCTGCCCGAACAGGCCATCGAACTGTACGATCGCGCCATTGCGCTGAAGCCGGACTTTGCCGACGCGCTTTGCAACCGTGGCATTGCCGAGCTGGCGCTGCACCGGTTCGACCGCGCCAAGCAAAGTTTCGATCGCGCCTTGTTGTTTCAGCCCCGTCACGCGGAAGCGCTCGTCGGCAAAGGCACGGTCAGCATTGACCTCAAGCACTACGATGAGGCGGAAGCCGCGCTCGCAGCGGCGCTCACGATCAGGCCCAATTCGGCCAAGGCCCTGGCACACCGCGGACGGCTCAATCTCGAGCTGTCGCGGTCGGAACGGGCGGCCGCGGATTTTGATGCAGCACTTGCGCTTTCGCCCAAGCTCGAGGTGGCCTTGGAAGGGAAGGCGAAAGTCTCGCTCAACGCAGGGAATACGGCGCAGGCGATCCTGGCCTGCACGACCTTGCTCGAGGAAAATCCGCGCTCCGCGATCGCGATGACGCTGCTGAGCGCCTGTTTTGCACAACAGGGTGAGATCGCATCCGCGATCGAACATCTCGAGGCCGCGCTGGCAATGGCGCCTGATCATGCGGACCTGATCGCGCGGAAGATCTACTTTCTGGACTTTCTCTCCGATGCCGATTTCGCGGTCCAGCAGGCCGCGCGAAAACATTGGTGGGACGCGATCGGCGCCAGATTGCCGCAAAGGAAGCTCTCACCCCGGCAGCTCGATCCGGACAGAAGGATCGTAGTCGGATATGTTGCTGCCGAGTTCTGGTACCACTCGGCGGCGTTCGGCCTGCTGCCGGTGCTGCGCCATCATGATCACACCAGGTTCGAGATCGTTTGCTACTCGTGTTCGCCGTTACGAGACGAGATGACCGCCCAATTCAAGTCGACGGCGGACGTCTGGGTCGACGCCTGGCAGCTTTCACGGACGACGAGCTGGCCGATCGCATTCAAGCCGACAAGGTCGATATCCTGATCGATGTCTCGGGGCATTCGACCGGGAACAGGCTCCCTGTTTTCGCGCGGAAGCCGGCTCCCGTCCAGGTCACCGGTTTCGGACATGCGACCGGGACCGGGCTTCAGACCATGGACTATTTGCTTGCGGATCCGATTTTCATTCCGCCGTCCGCGCGCCATCTGCTGGCCGAAAAGGTTCATGATCTGCCGTGTCTGATCACGACCGATCCGATCCTGGACGTGCCGCCTTCGGAGCTTCCCATGCTCCGCAACGGCTATGTGACTTTCGGCGTGTTCAACCGCATCTACAAGATCTCGGACGAGGCCATCCGCGTGTGGTCGAAAGTGATGCGAGCGGTGACCGGATCGAGGATCATCATCAAGCATACTCTGCTCGACGATCCCTTGCTGCGCGACAGCCTGGTCGCGCGGTTCGTGGCACGGGGCATTGCCGAAGAAAATGTCATCTGCCTGGGCTCTACCCCGCGTCATGAGCATCTGCTGGCGTTTGCGAATGTCGACATATCGCTCGATACGTTCCCGCAAAACGGTGGCGTCAGCACCTGGGAGTCGCTCTACGCGGGCGTGCCCGTCGTGGCCAAGCTCGGCAACGGCGCCTCGTCGCGCGCCGGCGGCTCGATCGTGGCTGCCGTCGGTCTCGACGACTGGGTCGCAGAGGACGACGACGGCTATGCCGCAATCGCCTCCCGATACGCGACACAGCCGGCGCATCTGGCGAAGTTGCGCGCGGAGTTGCCGGCTCGGATCGCGAGTTCGCCCGCCGGCAATGTCGAAATCTACACGCAAAGGGTCGAGGCGGGTTATCGCAAGTTCTGGCATGACTATTGTGCCGCGGCTTCGAAGGTTGGCGAGGGCGCCTGACCCTGCCGTCCGCGGCGAAGCATCAAATCGCGCAGGCCAGCTTAGTCGTCCGGAAACCATGAGCTGGGGTACGGGCGCGCCGGTTCATGGCTCCGAAAGCTGTTTCTGTGCCTATGGCGCCAAAAAGGTGCGCCAATGCTCGGTTTCGTCTTCGGCTTGGACGCCCGGCTCGGGCGGCTGCATTTCTTCCTCGCCTCGGTCGCGCTTGCGATCGTGATGACGGCGATCTGTTTTGCGATCGCATTGGCCGTGCTGCGCAGCACCTCGCCCAGTGCGATCCGGCCGGAAGACCTCACCAGGAGCTGGGCGATCATCGCTGCGATCGTCTTCTTCGGAGTGGCGACCTTCACGCTGCAATCGATGCGCATCCGCGACATCGGCTGGGATCCGGTTTGCGTGGTGCCGGCCTGGTTCGCGCTCATGATCGTCGACCATGTCGTCGCGGGCCAGTTTCCGGCCTGGACGATCGGGCGGGAGCACCAGGCAACGGCAGTCGGCGCGCTCGTCAACCTCGTGCTGATGCTCGCGCTCATGTTCTGGCCGACCGGCCACAGCGAAAGCCCCTACGGCGCTCCCCTTCCGCCGCGCACGCGCGAGGTCACGCCCTCGCTATCGAACGAGCGTCTCGCGCGGGTGTCGCAGGGATCGTCGCGGTCGACCTGGGGCTAGACGAACGGCAGCTTGATGTTGCTGCGCTTCTCCAGCCATTCCGGCACCGGAAGGTTCTTGGCGCGCATGAAGTCCGCGTTGAACAGCTTCGACTGGTAACGGCTGCCGGAATCGCAGAGCACGGTGACGATCGTCTTGCCCGGTCCGAGCTGCTTTGCAAGACGCATCGCGCCGGCAATATTGATGCCGGTGGAGCCGCCGAGACACAGGCCTTCGTGCTGGAGTAGTTCGTAGATCACCGTCACCGCTTCGGCATCGGGAATGAGATAGGCGTCATCGACCTTCGCGCTTTCGACGATTGCGGTCGCCCGGTTGAGGCCGATGCCTTCGGTGATCGAGCCGCCCGGCGTCGCCTTGGCATCGCCCGTTCTGAAATACTCATACATGCCGGCGCCATGCGGATCAGCGCAGGCAATCCTGACGTCCTTGCTCTTCTCTTTCAGATAGCGGCTGATGCCGGCCAGCGTGCCGCCGCTGCCGACCGAGCAGACGAAACCGTCGACCTTGCCGCCGGTCTGGTCCCAGATCTCGGGGCCGGTGGACTCGTAATGCGCCTTCGCATTGTCGAGGTTGTTCCATTGGTCGGCGAACAGCACGCCATTAGGCTCGGTCTTTCGCAGTTCGTCGGCGAGACGGCGGCCGACGTGCTGGTAGTTGTTCGGATTGGAATAGGGCAGGGCCGGCGATTCCAGGAGCTCGGCGCCGCACAGCTTCAAAAAGTCCTTCTTCTCCTGGCTCTGCGTCTCCGGGATCACGATCAGCGTACGGTAGCCGCGGGCGCTCGCGACGACCGCGAGCCCGATGCCCGTGTTGCCGGCCGTCGCTTCCACCACGAGACCGCCCGGCTTGAGCTCGCCGCGTTTCTCCGCCTCCAGGATCATCCATTTGCCGGCGCGGTCCTTGACCGACTGGCCGGGAATTCATGAACTCGGCCTTGCCCAGGATGGTGCATCCGGTCAGTTCGGAAGCACGCTTGAGCTTGATCAGCGGGGTGTTGCCGATGGCTTCGACAACGTCGTTTTTGATGGTCATGTCAGGGGAAATCACTGGCAAAGGGGTTGATCAGGTTGACCAGAACCTAGTGCTTGGGAGGCAAAAGGGGAAGGCTTTTGCGCTGCGGCGAAACAAGCGGAAGTGCCCGCCGAAGCAGTGACATTTTTCCGTGCAGCGATCGCCGAGGATGAATGCTGGGCTACGTGGCGGGCTTCGGTAGGAGGATATGGCCGGTCTCTGCCTGGACATGGAAAATAACGGTCGTCGTCAGCACTCTCACGACCCATCCTCGCCTTTGGCCGGGACGCGCCGATGTCTGCGAACGTGGATAACGTGCGGAAGGCGGCAGACATATCTGCGCGACGTATGCCTATTCGTTTTCGACAATCGACTTCGTGCGACTGGTCCGGCCTGGCTTCTGGACTGCGTTGAAGCCGCATCGCGAGCGGTGCGGGCGGATTGAGGGGATTGGCATCGGTGTGGCGGCAATATCACATGAAATCTTGGTAAGCTTGAACGCGCTCCGGAATGGCTTGGAATTCAAGAAATACCTGCAGGACAGTGGCTTTTATATTTTCATAGTTTTGGAATCGTCGCATTTTGGCGGCCATCTCGCAACTGCGGGACTGTCCCGCTGTTCCGCGCCCGGCTAGGATGGGTGTCCGGTTCCGCAGAAAGCATCACCGCTGTGAACGAGTTATCCAGAGACCCCCGACTGTCCCGCCGCGAATCGGCTAATCCGTCGCGGCGGCGGCTCGATCTGCCCGGCGGGGGGTGGATGTGACACAGGATGTTCCTGCGATCGCCGTGTGGCGGTCTCCAGGTTCCGCGTCCCGGACGCGGCGCGCGACGCGCTGGCTTGCAGTGCTTTGCCTCGCCGCCGGTTCGGGCGCTTGCGTGCTGACGCAGGATCTACCGGATCCGGCGCTCGACGTTCCCACGCAGTACAAATACGCCGGCAAGGCCGATGCGCCGCCCACGCTGGATTGGTGGCGCGGCTTCCGCTCGGCGGAGCTGACGCAACTGATGGAGGAGGCGCACACCGTCAACCTCGACATCGCCGCCGCCGTCGCGCGCATCGTCCAGGCCGACGCCCAGGCGCGGCAGGCGGGCGCTGCACTGCTGCCGAGCCTGTCAGGGGGCGGGTCGGAGACCTATTCGCGCACCTCGGGCTCGTCGTCCTCCGGTCTCACCAATGGCGGCCGCGAGGTCGTCAACTACTCGGCCTCGCTCAGCGCGAGCTACCAGCTCGACTTCTGGGGCCAGAACCGCGATGCGCTGCAAACGGCCGAAGAGACCGCCAACGCCAACCGCTTCGACCGCGACGTCGTCGCGCTGACGACGCTGGCAGGGGTCGCCAATGCCTATTTCCAGGTGCTGGCCTCGCAGGACCGCCTTCGCACCGCCCAGCGCAACATTGCGAGCCGCCCAGCGCATCCTCGATGCCATCCGTGAGCGCCGCAAGGCCGGCACCGGCACCGATCTCGACGTCGCACAGCAGGAGAGCGTGCTCGCCAACCAGAAGGCGCTGGTGCCGCCGCTGCGGCAGACGCTGGACCAGAACGTCAACGCGCTCGCGGTGCTGGTGTCGCGGCCGCCGGAGAGCGTGCGTGTGCTCGGCGGCTCCCTGAACAACATCGCGATCCCGCGCGTCACGCCCGGCCTGCCGTCGGAGCTGCTGACGCAGCGGCCGGATATTCGACGTCAGGAGGCGCAGCTTGCCTCGGCCACCGCGAACATCGGCAATGCCCGTGCGCAGTTCTTTCCGACCATCCAGCTCACCGGCAATGGCGGCTATCAGAGTTCAGCGCTGGTGTCGCTGTTCCAGCCGCATGCAGCGTTCTTCCAGCTCGTCGGCAGCGCGGCGCAGCCGATCTTCGACGGCGGCAAGATCCTCGGCAATTTCGAATTTGCCAAGGCGCGGCAGGACGAATTGCTCCAGACCTACCGCAAGACCATCATCCAGTCGTTTGCCGATGTCGACAATGCGCTGTTCTCGATCAAGCAGACGACGATCAAGCTGCAATTGCAGCGTGATGTCCTGACCGCCTCACGCCGCGCGTTCGATCTCTCCGAGCAGCAATTGCGCGCCGGCACTGCCGACATCGTGACCGTGCTCAATACCCAACTGACCCTGTTTCAGGCGGAAGACGCGCTGTCGCAGGCGCAACTTGCCCGGCTTCTTGCTATCGTCAGCCTGTATCAGGCGCTCGGCGGCGGCTGGGAGCCGAGGATGGAGAAACCGGTCAATGCTCTTTAAGCCGGACACGAAGCAAGGCGCGAAAGAAGGGACGGCGAAAAGGTCGCGCGACCGCGGCTTCGTCATGACCCTGATCACGCTCGCGATCCTCGGCGGGCTTGGCTATCTCGGCTGGACCGCTACGCATCAGCAGCCGCAGGCGAACAACCGCAACCAGCGGCCCGATCTGCCGGTGCCGGTGCTGGCGGCGAGCCCGCGGGTCCAGGACGTTCCTGTCTATCTCGACGGCGTCGGGGCGATCCGCGCACTCAACACCGTGACCGTGCGCTCGCAGGTCGACGGCAAGCTGATCGCGGTCAACTTCACGGAAGGCCAGGAGGTCAAGAAGGGCGACGTGCTTGGCGAGATCGACCCGGCGCTCTATCAGGCGACGTATGACCAGGTCGTTGCCAAGAAGGCGCAGGACCAGGCCCAACTCGCCAACCAGCGTATCGACCTCACACGCTACGAGCAGTTGGCTGCGTCCAACGCCGGCTCCAAGCAGCAAGCCGACACCCAGCGCGCACTGGTCGCACAGACCGAGGCGCTGGTGAAGGCCGACCAGGCCGCGATCGACAATGCAGCGGCGACGCTGAGCTACACCAAGATCGTGGCGCCGCTCTCGGGTCGCGCCGGCCTGCGCCAGGTCGACCAGGGCAACATCATCCACGCCTCCGACACCACGGGGCCTCGTCGTCATCACGCAATTGCAGCCGATCGCGGTGTGGTTCAGCCTGCCGCAACAGCAGATCATGCGGGTCAACGCGGCTGCGTCGAAGGGCACGCTTGCGGTCGACGTATTCGGCAATGACGGCATCACCGTAATCGACACCGGCAAGCTCACAGGCATCGACAACCAGGTCGATCAGACCACCGGCACGCTCAAGCTCAAGGCCGAATTCCCCAACGCCAATTACCAGGTCTGGCCGGGCCAGTTCGTCAATGTCCGCCTCAAGGTCGAGACCTTGATGCAGGCACTGGTGGTGCCGACCTCGGCCGTGCAGCGCGGACCGATCGGCACCTTCAGCTATGTGATCAGCGAGGACAATGTCGTCTCGGCCAAGCCCGTGACGGTGACACAGCAGAACGAGCATGACGCCGTCATTGCGAGTGGCCTGTCGGCGACCGACAAGGTCGTCACCACAGGCTTTGCCAATCTGTCCGACGGCTCCAAGGTGGTCATCGGCCCGCGACGACCAGACCCCGTCGGCCGATCTCGCACCGCGCAAGCGCTCGCGCGGGCCGGATGGTCAGAAGAAGGATGGTGCAAAAGACGGCCAGAAGGACGGACAAGGCAAGGACGGCGAGTTTCGCGCCAAGCGGAAGAGCAGCGAAGGCGACCAGAAGGGCCAGACCGGACCGGCACCAGGGCCGGGAGCATCGGGAAGTGGAGCCAAGCAGCCATGATCCCGACAACAGCCGCCTGAGCGGCAGGCGTATCCCATGGGCGTCTCCGAACCCTTCATCCGACGGCCGATCGCGACCTCGCTGCTCGGCATCGCGCTTCTGATCGGCGGGCTGCTGGGCTATTTCGCGCTGCCGGTCTCTGCGTTGCCGCAGGTCGATTTCCCGACCGTGCAGGTGACGACGCAATTGCCCGGCGCGAGCCCCGACGTGATCGCCTCGCTGATCACCGCGCCGCTGGAGCGGCAGCTCGGCCAGATCCCGTCGCTGTCGGCGATGAACTCGACGAGTTCGTTCGGCGTCAGCCAGATATCGCTCCAGTTCGATCTCAACCGCGACATCGACGGCGCGACCCAGGATGTCCAGGCCGCGATCAATGCCGCGGCCGGCGTCTTGCCAAAAACGCTGCCTTATCCGCCGACCTACGCCAAGGTGAATCCGGCCGATGCGCCGGTGATGACTTTGGCGCTTCGCTCCGACACGATCTCGATGCGGGCGATGAGCGACATCGCCGACACGCTTTTGGCGCAACGTTTGAGCCAGATCTCCGGCGTCGGACGGGTCTCGGTGCTCGGCGGGCTGAAGCCGGCGGTTCGCATCCAGGCGGATCTGGCGCGGTTGGCTGCCTATGGCATCGCCATGGAGGATCTGCGCACCGCGATCGCCAATGCCAACGTCTCGGGGCCGAAAGGCTCGCTCGACGGCGCACAGCAATCCTACATCATCGCCGCCAACGACCAGATCGCCGCCGCCGACGCCTACAAGCCTGTGATCATCGCGTACCGCAACGGCTCGCCTGTCACCATCGCCGACGTCGCGCAGATCGTCGACGGGCTGGAAAACGACCGCACCGGCGGCTGGTACCAGGGTTCGCCTGCCGTCATCATCGACATCCAGCGTCAGCCCGGCGCCAATGTGATCGACGTCGTCAGCCAGATCCGCGCGGAAATCCCAAAGGTCCAGCGCGCTATTCCGGCCGGGGTGAACCTCACTATCGTCTCCGACCGCACCGTCACCATCCGTGCCTCGGTCCGCGACGTGCAGTTCACGTTGATCCTGAGCGTCGTGCTGGTGACGCTGGTGGTGCTGCTGTTCCTGCGCTCGCTACGCGCCACGCTGATCGCCGGCGTAGCGCTGCCGCTGTCGCTGATCACCAGCTTCGGCATCATGTATTTCGCCGGCTTCAGCCTCGACAATCTGTCGCTGATGGCGCTCACGATCGGCACCGGCTTCGTCGTCGACGATGCCATCGTGATGATCGAGAACATCGTCCGTCACATGGAGAACGGCGACGGCGCGATGGAGGCTTCGCTCAAGGGCGCCAGCGAAATCGGCTTCACCGTGATCTCGCTGACGGTGTCGTTGATCGCGGTGTTTATCCCGCTGTTGTTCATGTCGGGCCTTGTGGGTCGCATGTTCCGCGAATTCGCGCTGACGCTGACGATCGCGGTCGTGACCTCGGCCGTGGTCTCGCTGACGCTGACGCCGATGATGTGCTCGCGGCTGCTCAAGCACGCTCATGAGGAACTGGCGGTACCGGGACTGGCTGCGATCAGCCGCTTCATCGACCGGACCGTCGAGGGTTATCACCGGACGCTTCTGTGGGTGCTGGAACGTCAGCGCGCTACGCTGGTCGTGACTTTTGCTACGCTGGTGGCAACCCTGGTTCTCTACGTCGTCGCGCCGAAGGGCTTTTTGCCGCTGCAGGACACCGCCTCGATCACGGCGGTGACGGAAGCCGGTGCCGACGTGTCGTTCGCGGAGATGCAGAAGCGGCAGGGCGAGGCCGCCGACGCCATCAAGGCCGACCCTGATGTGACCGGCGTGGTCTCAGTCATTGGCGCCGGCTCGGTCAACCCGACCACCAATGTCGGGCGACTTGTCATGACGCTGAAACCTCGTGGCGAGCGGCGCGACGATGTCAGCGTGGTTATCGCCCGTCTGAAGGAGAGGGTATCAGGCATCCCCGGCATGACCGTCTATTTCCAGCCGGTGCAGGACGTGCAGATCTCGACCCAGTCGAGCCGCTCGCAATACCAGTACACGCTGACCGGCACCGACGCGGCGCTGGTGTCGGAATGGGCGCGCAAGCTGGTCGCCGAGATGCGGCGCGATCCGCTGTTCCGCGACGTCTCCTCGGAGGCGCAGGAAGGCGGATTGCGGGCGCAGCTCACTGTCGACCGCACCCGGGCCGGCCAGCTTGGCGTCAGCCTGCAGGGCATCACCGACACGCTCAACGACGCCTTCGCGCAGCGCCAGATCTCGACCATCTACGGCCAGGCCAACCAGTACCGCGTGGTATTGGAAGCGCTGCCGATGTATCAGCGCGATCCCTCGATCCTGTCGAAGCTTTATCTGCCGGGCGGGGCGAGCGCGACCGCCGGCGCGCCCAACGCGCAGGTGCCGCTGTCCGCCGTCGCGACGCTGACCCGGACCACTGCACCGCTGGCGATCTCGCACCAGGCGCAATTCCCGTCGATCTCGCTCAGCTTCAACCTCGCGCCGGGCGCGGCGCTCGGCGATGCCGTCGAGGCCGTGAAGACCATCGAGACCCGGATCGAGATGCCCAACAGCATCGTCGGCGTCTATGCCGGCGACGCCGCGGAATTCTCCAAGGCGCTTGCCGGTCAGCCCTGGCTGCTGCTCGCCGCGGTGATCACGATCTACATCGTGCTCGGCGTGCTCTATGAGAGCTACATCCACCCGATCACGATCCTGTCCACGCTGCCGTCAGCCGGCGTCGGCGCGATCCTGGCGCTGATGCTGTGCGGGCAGGACCTCTCGGTGATAGGCCTGATCGGCATCATCCTGTTGATGGGCATCGTCAAGAAGAACGCGATCATGATGATCGACTTCGCTCTGGAAGCGGAGCGCAACCAAGGCATGCCGCCGCGTGGGGCGATCGTGCAGGCTTGCTTGCTGCGCTTCCGCCCGATCATGATGACGACGCTGGCCGCGCTGTTCGGCGCGCTGCCGCTGGCGATCGAGAGCGGCACCGGCGCCGAGCTGCGCTTTCCGCTCGGCATCTCCATCATCGGCGGTTTGCTGCTGAGCCAGTTGCTGACGCTCTACACCACGCCGGTGATCTACCTCGCGCTCGACCGCATCAACCGCCGCCTCGAGCAGGCGCTGCCGCCGGCGGAATCCGGCGGCCCGCCCGTCGCGGGCGCGACCGAGGGGATGCAGTGATGGCATCGATCTCGGAGCCCTTCATCCGCCGCCCGGTTGCGACCACGCTGCTGTCGATCGGGTTGTTCCTGCTGGGTGGGGTCGCCTACGAGTTCCTTCCCGTCGCCTCGGTCCCGAACGTCGATTTCCCCGCCGTCTTCGTCTCGGCCAGCCGTCCGGGCGCCGACCCCTCCGTGATGGCCGCGACTGTTGCGTCGCCGCTGGAGCGCCGGCTCGGCGAGATCGCGGGCATCAACCAGATCACTTCGACGTCGTCGCTCGGCACCACCAACATCCAGCTCCAGTTCGATATCGGCCGCAACATCGACAAGGCCGCGCGCGACGTGCAGGCGGCGATCAACGCGTCGCTGGTCGACCTGCCGAGCGATTTGCCGACGTTGCCGCGCTTCCGCAAGGCCAACACTGCCGGCGCCCCCGTGTTCGTGCTGGCGCTGACCTCGAAGACGCTGTCGGCGAGCGCGATCTACGACGTCGCCGATACGGTGCTGGCGCAGCGCATCTCGCAGGTGCCGGGCGTCGGCGACGTCACGGTTTCCGGCGCCGATCAGCCGGCGGTGCGGGTGCAGCTCAACCCCGTCGCGCTGTCCAACGCCGCGCATCGCCACCGACGACGTGCGGACTGCGATCATCAATGCCAACCCGCTCGGTCCCGTCGGCATCTTCAACGGCGAGCGCCAGAGCGAGACGCTGTCGCTCAACAAGCAGATGCGAACGGCGAAAGAGTTCCGCGACATCGTCATCAAGAGCTCGAACGGCAATTTCGTCCGGCTGGCCGACGTCGCCGACATCGAAGACGGCGTCCGCAACGCCCGCTCCATCGCCTGGTTCAACAAGCAGCCGGCGGTGCTGATCCAGATCACCAAGCAGGGCGATGCCAACGTCATCGACACCGTCGACCGGGTGAAGGCGCTGATCCCCGAGCTGAAGCAATGGATCCCGGCCGGCGTCGATATCTCCACTTTGGTCGACCGCACCAGCACGATCCGCGCCAGCGTGCTCGACATGCAGTGGACCTTGCTCGCGACCGCCATCCTGGTGATGGTCGTCGTGTTCGTGTTCCTGCGGCGGCTGACACCGACGATCGCGGCTGGAATCTCCGTGCCGTTGGCGCTGGCCGGGACCTGCGCCGGCATGTGGGTCGCGGGCTTCTCGATCGACAATCTGTCGCTGATGGCGTTGGCGATCTCCGTCGGCTTCGTGGTCGATGACGCGATCGTCATGATCGAGAACATGTACCGCAATCTCGAGCACGGCATGCGGCCGCTCCAGGCGGCATTGGACGGGGCCCGGCAGATCGGCTTCACCGTTGTGTCGATCAGCCTGTCGCTGATCGCAGCCTTCACGCCACTGATCTTCATGGACGGCATCGTGGGCCGGCTGCTGCGCGAGTTCTCGCTGACGCTGACCTTCGCGATCCTGGTCTCGACCCTGGTGTCGCTCACGGTGACGCCGATGATCTGCGCGCATTACATTCGGGAGGCCACGTCCGGGACGGCGACCCTGTTCGACCGCATCATCGAAGGCTCGCTGTCGCGCATCGTCGCGTTCTATACCCGCACCCTGCGCACTGTTCTCGAATATCCGCTGCTGACGCTGCTGGTGTTCTTCGCCACCATCGGCCTCACAATCACGCTCTACATCAAGATCCCCAAGGGCTATTTCCCGACCGACGATTCCGGCTTCGTCATCGGCGCGACGCGCGCCTCGGCCGACATCTCCTTTCAGTCGATGCTGAGCCTGCAGCAGCGGCTCGCCGACATCGTGATGCAGGACCCGGCCGTGGCCGGCATCGGCTCGACCGTCGGCAGCGGCGGCGGGCCGGGCGGCGCGACGTCCAATCGCGGCATCATGTACATCAGCCTGAAGCCGCCGGAGGAGCGCGACCACGTCTCGACCCAGGTGGTGATCGACCGTCTCAGGCGCGCCCTGTACCCGGTGCCCGGCATCCGCCTCTTCATGTTCGCCGCCCAGGACGTGCGCGCCGGCGGCCGACAGAGCGATTCCGACTATCAGTACACGCTGACCAGCACCGATCTCGGCCTGTTGCAGAAGTGGGCTCCCATTGTGGCCAAGCGCATGGAGAGCGTCGAGGGCATCACCGATATCTCCAGCGACCGCGATCCCGGCGGACTTCAACTGACCCTGTCCATCGACCGCCAGAAGGCCTCGGCACTCGGCGTCCGTGTCCAGGACATCGACAACGCGCTCAACAACGCCTTCTCGCAGCGGCAGATCGGGATTATCTACACCCAGCGCAACCAGTACATGACCGTGCTGGAGATCGATCCGAAATTCCAGGTCGACCCATCCAACCTCGAACGCATCTATGTCGCCGGCGCGGGCGACGCGCAGGTGCCGCTGTCGACCGTGGTGCATGCGACGCGCGGGCTCGCCGCGCTCGCGGTCTATCATTCGCAGTCGTTCCCATCGACCACGGTGTCGTTCAACCTGCTGCCGGACGTGCAGATCCAGGCCGCAACGCAAAACATCCAGCGCGCGGTCGAGGAATTGCACATGCCGGAGGGCATCCGCGGCAGTTTTGACGGCAATGCCGGCGATTTCGCCAAGACCAGCGGCCGCCAGCCGCTCCTGATCCTCGGCGCGCTGGTGGCGATGTATATCGTGCTCGGCGTGCTCTACGAGAGCCTCGCCCATCCGCTCACGATCATCTCGACGCTGCCCTCGGCGGGCCTCGGCGCTCTTCTTGCACTTCAGATCACGAACACGCCGCTGACGGTGATCGCCTTCGTCGGCATCATCCTGTTGATCGGCATCGTCAAGAAGAACGGCATCATGATGGTGGATTTCGCGCTCGACGCCGAGCGCCAGCGCGGCCTGTCCTCGGCGGAGGCGATCTTCGAGGCCTGCCAGGCGCGCTTCCGCCCGATCCTGATGACGACCATGGCGGCATTGTTCGCCGGCATTCCGCTGGTGGTCGCGACCGGCCCCGGCACGGAGCTGCGCCGTCCGCTCGGCATCACCATCATCGGCGGGCTGTTCGTCTCCCAGATCCTGACACTCTACACCACGCCCGTGATCTACCTGCTGATCGACCGCCTGCGCCGGCGCTCCGAGCCGCGCCCGCTGGCCGCGCCGGCTGAATAGGCAGGTTGTTGAACCGCCGTGCAAAGCGTATAGCGGCGGCCATGTCGAACCTCACCGCCGCCACGCCGGCCGATCCGATCCCTGAATGCCCGCACTGCCAGAAGCCGATGCCGCTGTGCATCTGCGACAGCGTCACGCCGCTTAAGAACCGCCTTGGGCTCCTGATCCTGCAGCATCCGCAGGAGCAGGACAGGGCACTCGGAACCGCCCGGCTGCTTGCGAAGCATTTCGCCGATGCCACCTTGCGCGTCGGCCTGTCCTGGCCGAGCCTGTCCAAGGCGCTGGGGCAACCGATCGAGAACGCCTCGCACTGGGCCGTGCTCTATCTCGGCTCGGCGCACGCCGCCGATCTCGGGGCCGAGGGCGAAATCCTGGCGCTCAACCGCAAGGGCGAGGTCGCGGACAACCAGCGAGCGCTCCTCGGCAAGCTCGAAGGCGTGGTGCTGCTGGACGGCACCTGGAGCCAAGCCAAGGCACTGTGGTGGCGCAACCCCTGGATGCTGAAATGCCAGCGTGTCATCCTTAATCCGGCCGCCCCCTCGCGCTACGGGCGCCTGCGCAAGGAGCCGCGGAAGGACGGGCTGTCGACCATCGAGGCCGCCGCGACGATCTTCTCCGGTCTGGAGAAGCGCCCCGACATCGCCGAGACGCTCAATGCCAGTTTTGAACGGATGTTAACACGCTACCGCGAGGTCCAGACCGAGATGCCCGAATTGGCGCCAAAGCCGGTGGCCAAGGACCGGCGGCGCGGTGTCCGGCGGGGCAAGCGAGCCTGACTTCGGCCTGGATCATTCGTACGGTCGATTGCCCCGCGAGGGACGGACAGATAGAGACGATCGGCCAACAGGCCGCGATCTGCTATCCTGTCGCAGCGCCGGGAGCGGAAGGGGCCGTCGAATTCAGCTTGCAGCGAAGGAGATCCTTGCCCCGGGCGGCGCGGTTCGATCGTTGGGGCACGCTCGCCCTGATGGACATTTCGCTGCCAGCGTCGGTACGGTCTATGCGGCACTGTTCAAGCAGGACGTCACGAGCTTTCTGCCGCCCTTCGCCGTCGGCCTGATCGTCTGGACCCTGATTGCGACGACGCTTCAGGAAGGCTCAAACATTTTCGTGGCGTCGGGCCATCTGATCAAGGCGGTGCCGGCACCGACCTGCTTGAAGATGCGGCCGATCGTGAGCTCGTCCCAGATTACGTCGTAGTCATCCGGTGCGGTTTCGCCGCCGATGACGTTCCGGCGCATGGAGAGATCGTCGGTCATCGCCCTGCCAAATCACGCCGCCGCAGGCTGCGCAAGAACGAAGCGCGCACATGCATTTCAGAACTGCTGCGGAATTGGCATTTCAGAACTGTGCTCCAAGGCGGCCCGACGGCAGTTGCCTAACCCGTTGATCTCAGGTAACGATCCGCCCTCGTTGGGGCCACGTGGCGGAGTGGTTACGCGCCGGTCTGCAAAACCGTTTACTCGGGTTCGAGTCCCGACGTGGCCTCCATCACAACCTCTTGATATTTCAGCAAATATTCGATTGCGTCGCGGGTGCCATTGGTCGCGCGCAGGCGCTGCCGCTGGCCGCGGACACCGGGTTTGCCCGGGGCCTGGCGGAAATCCGCCATTCAGCCCCGCTGGCATAGTCTTCGCATCAGCGAAGTGATGCATTTCCCGTTCGAGCGCTGGAGAGCAGGTGAGCGAAATCGTCCGATTTGTCCCGAAATCCGAGCTGGAGCGGGCTCGCCTCATTCGCGAGGCCCGCGCGATCTACGACAGCATCTTTCCGTCGGCCGCAGCCGACCTAACGCCGCAGGACAACGGGGACCGCGTCAAGAGCTGATCGCGGCCGCGCCGGGTTGTCGGCGTAGGGACCATAGCAAAACGCCCGCTAAGCGCGGGCGCATCCGTTCACTGTGAAGATGGCCTCAGCAGGCCGCGTACCAGCCCTCGGGAAAGGGCAGGAGAGGCCAGGCGCCCTCGTTATCGTTGGCGGCCTTGAGCGTTGCGGCGTACGTCCACGAGCGGGGCACGAAATCCTCCTCCGACGCGAACGCCGGATCTTCATGGACCATGGCGTCCTGGACGGCATCCAGCAGCAAGTTGAATTCGGCTTCGCTCATCACACCCTCCGGACCGCGGATGGCGCACTGTCGCAAAGACGGTTTGTTTCCCGATTGAGCCGATCGTTCGCATTTTAACGATCCGGCGATCAGGTCCCGATTGGTTAGCGATTCATGAAAATCCCCGCGCGAACCTTAGGTTCCTGCCGAGCGCCGTCTGTGTGAAGGAGATCACATCCGCGGCGGTTTAATTCTCCTACCCCTGCGCAACCGGCCAATTCAGGCCGGGGCGGGCAGGGCAGAACGGGAGATGGGTCATGAAGGCGAGGTTCTTGCGGTTTGCGGGCGTGAAAAGCCGGGCGCATCGCGCCTCGACGCTCGGGCTGTTCCTGACTCTGTTTGCCTCTGCGGCGCACGCCCAGGGAACAGAGGAGCATCGGCGGGCCTGCACGCCCGACGTCTACCGGCTCTGCGCCGGCGAGATCCCCAACGTCCGCGCCATCACAGCCTGCCTGCGCCGCAACCGCGCCAGCCTGAGCGAAGCATGCCGCACCGTGTTCGGCCAGGCCGGCGGCTGAGCGGCCTGTGGGTTTGTGCGCAGCAAGTGGCTCGCGCGCGCTCACGAATCCAGCATAGTCGGCCTGTGGATATGCTGCGGATAGGCTGTGGAGCAACGGCGTGCCGCAAATGCCGCGCGTAGATGCGTCTGCAGCTCGTCATATCTTTGTTAAACGATCTCACCGGATAATTCGCCGATCGTGCAGATTGCTGCCGCCGTCAAGATTATTTGGTTCTCCCGAATTCGGAATTGCATGTCTCGCCATCCCGTGCGGGATGCGTAGCCTAGAGGGGCATATCGCTATCGTCACGAGCAACGGCGCCGCAGTGCCGGCGCCCACGCCGGAGAAAACAAACTCCGCCGATCTATGAATGCCGGTTCATTGCTGCGGAGAATTCGAATCGATAAGAACTGGCTCGTTGCGTGTCTCGCGTCGCGTAACGAGCCGGAGCGCGGATCGATAGATCGCGTCTTGAACCTTCCGATTGCGCCCCGGACCAATCCCTCAAGGCAACGCCATTGGTTGCCGCGGCGCCTGCGCCGATCGACGTCAGGCGCCGGAGCCCTGTTTCGATCGGGGGAATTTTATATGAAGTATTTTCTGTCTGCACTGATCGCGATCGGTCTATCGATTGCCGCCGCGCCGTCATTCGCGGCTGACGCCCGTAACGTCACCGTCGTCAACGAGACCGGCTATGCCATCAAATTCCTGGGCTTCAACGCCCCGGACGATGGCATGGACGAATGGGACAACGAGCTCGACAAGGTTTTGCAGAACCAGGCGAGCACCTATGTCGAGTTCGACGATGACGACGATGGTTGTGTCTGGAACGTCCGCGTCGACTGGCAGAACTATGACGAGACCGTGCTCTGGAAGAACGTCAACCTCTGCAAGTTCACGGCGCTTCGGCTGCGCTACGATTCCGGCACCAAGACCACCTCGTTCATTGCCGAGTAACTTGACCTGACATGGCCCGAGGAGGGGCCGCGTGCCCTTCCTCGCCGCAATGCGCAAGATCGCGAATTCGTCCTTTGCAAGCGCAAGCGGCTTTGTTATACGCAGCCGCGCGCGAACGACGAGTTCGCCCTTTTCCTCGGTAGCTCAGCGGTAGAGCATCCGACTGTTAATCGGATGGTCGCAGGTTCGAATCCTGCCCGGGGAGCCATTCCATCGCAAATTCAGTGGGTTATGTCCGCGCCTTCGCGCGATTCGTGATCGCGTTGCGACGATCGCTGAACACCGTTTCCTCGATCTCCGCGTGGAATCACGTTCAATCAGGTGTGTGCAATGGCACGGACGCGCCATCAGGGCGGCGCCAAATCGACTCAATTGGAACCGAGCTTCGCCAGTGCCGGATTTTTACGGAGCTGATTCCCATGCCAGACATCCAGGTCGACCGTTACCAAATGGCTCCCTCGATTCTGCCGGCAGACATCCCTGAACTCAGCGACGATGAATGCCTCGCCTGCCTGGCGCGTGCGGTCGAGACACACGATTCGGCGCGGCTGGACGAAGTCGCCGCATTGATCGGCCGGCTCGCGGTCACGATCGAATAAACCTCGCGTTAGACGTTGCGAGTTGCGGAAGGCCCGGTCTGCGGGGCCGACGGCCATGTTGCGTTTTTGCCGGGCATGTTCCAAAGATGCCGCAACTTTCGTCCGCGGCATCGTCCGCCTTGCAGGGTCCGCAAATGTCCGGTTTCTCCACCGCGCGCCTAAAAATGGTCGATGGCCAGGTGCGCACCAGTGATGTCACCGACCGTCGTGTTCTCGACGCCATGCTCATGATTCCGCGCGAGGCCTTCGTGCCGGTGGCCCGGCAGGCATTGTCCTACCTCGACCTCGATCTCGACGTCAGCGAGGGCGGCGCCAAGCGCTTCCTGATCAAGCCGCAGCTGACCGGCAAACTGCTCCAGGCCGCCGAGATCGGCGAGGGTGACAACGTGCTGGTCGTCGGTTGCGCCACGGGCTACCTCGCCGCGCTGACCACCAAGCTCGCCCGCCAGGTCACCGCGACGGAATGCGATTCGGCCTTGGCCGCGAAAGCCAAGGACACATTCGCCGCCCTCGGGCTTGCCAACGTCGCCTGCAAGGCTGCGGCCTGCAGCGAGGGCGATGCCGCTGCTGCTCCCTATGATGTTATCGTCCTCAACGGCGCCACCGAGGTGGCGCCGGCAGGGCTGCTCGGGCAGCTCAAGGAGGGGGGGCGACTGCTGGGGGTCTCTGCCGAATCCAGGCCGCCGCGCGCCATGATCGTGACCCATACCCACGGGGAATTTGGCCATCGGGCGCTGTTCGATGCCGCTGCCCCGGTCCTTCCGGGGCTGGAACGGGCCGCCGCCTTCGTCTTCTGACGGCCGTTTGGAGGCTTTGGCCTGTTAAAATCCCGTTCTGAATCAGAAGTGTGGCCGGGATGCTGCACGTGAAGAGTTTCCACCGGGAACTACCCTTGGGTAGTTCCGTCGCGCTTGACCGCGTCCTATGTTGCCACGGGGCAACGACTCCACTCGTAGACGGTAACCACGCTCGCGGGCACGAGCTTGGCGTTAGAATGAACGGAATTTTTGGATGCATGGGGTGAAGCTCTTCACCGGAGCTGCGGTTTCGGTCCTGTTGCTGGCGCTTGCCGGGCCGACGCCTGCCTTGGCGGATACGATCGAGGCTGCGCTGGTGCGCGCCTATCAGAACAATCCGCAGCTGAACGCACAGCGCGCCCAGGCGCGCTCGACCGACGAGAACGTGCCGCAGGCGCTGTCGGGCTACCGCCCCAAGGTCAATGTGACCCTCGGCACCGGTTATCAATATCAGGATACCCAACAATTGCAGAAGGGGGCGACGTTCAATGGCGTTCTTCAGCCCAACAGCGCCAGCCTGACCGTCAAACCAGACGCTCTACAACGGCAATCAGACTGCCAACAGGACGCGCGCGGCGGAGAGCCAGGTCTCGGGGTCCCGCGAGGCGTTGCGTGTGCTCGAGCAGACGGTCCTGCTGCAGGCCGCCACGAGCTACATGGACTTCCTGCGTGACTCGGCAACTCTCGAGGTTCAGCGCAGCAACGTTCGCGTGCTCGAACAGACGCTCAAGCAGACGCGCGATCGCTTCAATGTCGGCGAGGTGACGCGCACCGACGTGGCGCAATCCGAAGCGCAGCTGGCTGCCGGCAGGACCCAAGCCCTGACTGCCGAATCGAATCTCACGACGACGCGCGCGAATTTCCGCCGGATCATCGGAAACGATCCGACGAACCTTGCCCCGGGCTCGCCGGTCGATCGCTTCCTGCCCGCGAGCATCGCCTCCGCGGTCAATCTCAGCCTGGTGGAGAACCCCAGCGTCACGGCTGCGATGTACGGCATCGACGTCAACTATCTCCAGGTCAAGATCAACGAGGGTGCGCTGCTGCCGACGGTCACGGTCCAGGCTGGTGTCAGTACGGCGTACCAGCAGACCCTGTCGGTTTTTCGAACGAATACCGCGTCCGCCATCGCGACAGCTTCCATCCCGATCTATCAGGGCGGCGCGGAATATTCGCTGATCCGACAATCGAAAGAGAACCTGGCGCAGCAGCGCCTGAATCTCGAAACCACCCGCGATCAAACCCGCGCCAACGTTGTGCAGGCCTGGGGTCAGTTGGAAGCGGGCAAGGCGCAGGTGCAATCCGCGCAGGCGCAGGTCACGGCCTCCGAGATCGCGCTGAACGGCGTGCGCGAGGAAGCCAAGGCCGGCCAGCGCACCACGCTCGACGTGCTCAACGCGCAGCAGGCGCTTGTGAACGCGCGCGTTGCGCTCGTCACTGCCCAGCATGACCGCGTGGTGGCGTCCTATTCGGTGCTCAACGCGGTCGGTCGTCTCGCGCCTCAGGTGCTTGGCCTTGCGACCACGGTCTACGATCCCAGCGTGCACTACCAGCAGGTTCGCGATAGCTGGGCAGGCGTGCGCACGCCTGACGGACGCTAAAGTCCCGTAGTCATCCGGTCGGCCTCGCAAACAGCCGAGGCCGACCGGTGCTTTGCTTGCAATCATCAAAATCCCTGACATAGCCTTGCCAAGACGATGCGGGTCGATTCGCCCCGCACCTGATGTCGTGTGCGTAAAGCTTGAGTGCCACGGGCAGGGGCGCACCGCTGCACGTTGAGCCGTGAACTGGGGACAAGTCGGGCTGCCGCGTCGAAAACGGCGGGCCACCCATCCGGAACCGGCCAATCCTGTCGTGCTTGGTGTAAAACAACGCATGCGAGGGCGTTGATGATGTGGAGTCGGAAATGACGCAGCCTGCAAAGGTCACAGAACCCTCGATGGAGGAGATTCTGGCCTCGATCCGGCGCATCATTGCCGACGATGAGGCCAAGCCGCCGCAGGCTGATGCCGCCAAGCCCGAGAAAGCTGCCGCCCCCGCCGCGCCGCCGAAGCCGCAGGCGATCAACGACATTCCGCCATCCAAGGTCGCGCCGGCCAAACCGGCGGCCGAGAAGCCCGTACCGCCTCCGGCCGCAAAGCCGGCATCGGCGCCGCCCCCCGCCGCCGCCGCCGCGGATGCATCCAACAATCAGGACGATATCGACGCGCTGCTGGCGGGCCTCGACACGGCCACGGCTGCGCCAGAAATCCGCGCTCCCGAGCCGGAGCCCGAACCTGAGCCCGACGTGCTGGAATTGACCGACGATATGGCGATGGCGATGGAGCCGACGCCGCCTCCGCCGCCGCCGAGCTTCCGCAAGGTCGAGCCGCGCGACGACCTCGAATTCGCCGAATCGCCGCCGCCGCGTCCAACGCCGGCCTCCTATGCGCCCGTGGACTACGATGCGCCGCCAATGCCGCCCCAACAGCCGATCCTGGCGCAATCGACCGTCTCGGCGGTCGAATCCGCCTTCAATTCCCTGGCCCACACAGTGCTCAGCAGCAATGCGCGAACGCTGGAGGACCTGGTCAAGGAGATGCTGCGTCCGATGCTGAAGTCCTGGCTCGACGACAATTTGCCCGGTCTCGTAGAACGCATCGTGAAGGCCGAAATCGAGCGGGTATCGCGCGGCGGCAGGTAGATCGGGCCGCAGGGCCCTCGTAAAGCCCTGCTTGTGCGCCATATTCGGTCTCCCGACCGGACCGGAAAGCCCTGTTGCCGCCTGGCTTTCCTTTGAGCTTTCCGTTGACTTGGACCCCGCGCGCGGCTTTCTAGCAGCCCCATGATCGAGAAAAATTACCAACCCGCCGATATCGAAGCCCGCATGTCCGTCGTGTGGGAGGACAGCCTTGCCTTCAAGGCCGGCCGCCCCGACCGCCGTGACGCCGTGCCCTTTACCATCGTGATCCCGCCGCCGAACGTGACGGGCTCGCTGCACATGGGCCACGCCCTCAACAACACGCTCCAGGACATCCTGTGCCGCTTCGAGCGCATGCGTGGCCGTGACGTGCTGTGGCAGCCCGGCACCGACCATGCCGGCATCGCCACCCAGATGGTGGTCGAACGGCAGCTGATGGAGCGCCAGCAGCCCAGCCGCCGCGAGATCGGCCGCGAGAAGTTTCTGGAGCGGGTCTGGCAGTGGAAGGCCGAGAGCGGCGACACCATCATCAACCAGCTCAAGCGGCTCGGCGCCTCCTGCGACTGGTCGCGCGAACGCTTCACCATGGACGAGGGCCTGTCCAAGGCCGTGGTCAAGGTGTTCGTCGATCTGCACCGCGATGGCCTGATCTACAAGGACAAGCGGCTGGTGAACTGGGACACCAAGCTGCTCACCGCGATCTCCGATCTCGAAGTGCAGCAGACCGAGGTCAAGGGCAGCCTCTGGTACCTGCGCTATCCGATCGAGGGCAAGATTTTCAGCCCCGAAGATCCCTCGAGCTTCATCGTCGTTGCCACCACGCGCCCGGAGACCATGCTGGGCGACACCGGCGTGGCCGTGCATCCCGACGACGAGCGCTATCAGAAGCTCGTCGGCAAGCACATCGTCCTGCCGCTGGTCGGCCGCAAGGTGCAGATTGTAGCCGATGACTATTCCGATCCGGAGAAGGGCTCGGGCGCGGTCAAGGTGACGCCGGCGCATGACTTCAACGATTTTGACGTCGGCAATCGACACGGTCTGCGCCGCATCAGCGTGCTCGACAAGGAAGGCTGCCTCGATCTCCTCGACAACGAGGATTATCTGCGCGACCTGCCGGAAGGCGCCGCGCATTTCGCCGAAGAGTTTCACAAGGTCGATCGCTTCGCTGCGCGCAAGCGCATCGTCGAGCGGCTGGACTCGTTCGGCTTCGTCGAGCGGATCGAGCCGCACACCAACATGGTGCCGCATGGCGATCGCTCCGGCACCGTGATCGAGCCGTACCTGACCGACCAATGGTACGTCGACGCCAAGACACTCGCAAAACCCGCGATGGCGGCGGTGCGTTCGGGCGAAACCACCTTCGTGCCGAAGAACTGGGAAAAGACCTATTTCGAATGGATGGAGAACATCCAGCCCTGGTGCATCTCGCGCCAGTTGTGGTGGGGCCATCAGATCCCGGCCTGGTACGGCCCTGACGGCAAGGTGTTCGTCGCCGAGACCGAGGAAGAGGCCGTCAGCCACGCGCTGGGCTATTACGTCGAGCAGGAAGTCATCACGGTCGAGCAGGGCCGCGAGATGGCGCTCGACCGCAACAAGCGAGACGGCTTCATCACGCGCGACGAGGACGTGCTCGACACCTGGTTCTCCTCGGCGCTGTGGCCGTTTTCGACGCTCGGCTGGCCCGAAGACGCGCCGGAAGTGCAGCGCTACTATCCCACCAACGTGCTGGTGACCGGCTTCGACATCATCTTCTTCTGGGTCGCCCGCATGATGATGATGGGCCTGCACTTCATGAAGGAGGTGCCGTTCTCGACGATCTACATCCACGCCCTCGTCCGCGACGAGAAGTGGCGCCAAGATGTCGAAGTCGAAGGGCAACGTCATCGATCCGCTCAATTTGATCGACGAATATGGCGCGGACGCGCTTCGCTTCACGCTGGCCGCGATGGCCGCGCAGGGACGCGACATCAAGCTCGCCACCAGCCGTGTCGAGGGCTACCGCAATTTCGCGACAAAGCTCTGGAATGCGTCCCGCTTCGCGGAGATGAACCACTGCGCCGTGCCCGAGGGTTTCGAACCGGCGAAGGTCAAGGAGACGCTGAACCGCTGGATCGCGCATGAGAGCGCGCACACCACGCGCGAGGTGACCGAGGCGATCGAGGCCTATCGCTTCAACGATGCCGCAGGCAGCATCTACCGCTTCGTCTGGAACGTCTATTGCGACTGGTATGTCGAGCTCGCAAAACCCGTGCTGCTCGGTCTCGACGGCCCGGCCAAGGCCGAGACCCGCGCCATGGTGGCATGGGCGCGCGATGAGATCCTGAAACTGCTGCACCCGTTCATGCCCTTCATCACCGAGGAGTTGTGGGAGGTGACTGCCAAGCGCGACGGTCTGCTCGCGCTGGCACCATGGCCGCTGAAGCCGTCCGCACCGACGCCGGAGCAGCTTGCGATGCTTGCGGCAACGACGGGGCCGACCGATGCGCTCGTCTCTCCGGCCTGGGTGCTGCCGATCTTCGACCATGCCGACTTCACCGATCCCGCGGCCGAGGCTGAGATCGGCTGGGTGATCGACCTCGTCACCCAGATCCGTTCGGTGCGCGCCGAGATGAACATCGCGCCGGCGACTCTGACGGCGCTGGTGCTCGCAGGCGCGTCGACCGAGACGAAGGAGCGCGCGCCTCGCTGGAGCGACGTCATCAAACGCATGGCGCGCCTGTCCGACATCTCCTTCGCCGACCGCGCGCCCGACGGCGCGGTTCAGCTGCTGGTGCGCGGCGAGGTGGCCGCGCTGCCGCTCAAGGGCGTGATCGACGTCACCGCCGAACGTACGCGCCTCGACAAGGAGATCGCGAAAGCCGACGCCGACATCAAGCGCGCCGAGTCCAAGCTGACCAACGAGAAATTCGTCGCCAACGCGGCCGAGGAAGTCGTCGAGGAAGAGCGCGAGAAGCGGGAGGCCGCGCTCGCTCGCAGGGCCAAGCTGCTGGAGGCGCTGGAGCGGCTGAAGCTGGCCTCGTAGCCCTATTTCGGGAACGGCTTGCTCAGAAACTTCGATCCCCTGACGCCATAGCGCCAGGGCAGCTCGACGGCCTTGGTGATGCCGATCCGGATTCCGGCCACCACCTCCAAATCCCCCGTCCGCGCATGCAACGCGATCGGGGGACGGTCCAGCGGCAGGGCGTTGTGCGCGATGGTGATGCCGAGCGCTTCGGTCAGCTTGCCCGGGCCCGAGCACAGCGTGTGCACATCGACCGCATGGCGGCGGCGGCGCATCGTCGCCAAGCCGTGCGTGGGCTCCAGCGCGCGGATCAGCACGGCAGCGGCCGAGCCTTCGTCCTCGCAGACGAAGTTCACGCACCAATGGATGCCGTAGGAGCGGTAGACATAGGCAAAACCGGGCGGGCCGAACATCACCTGGTTCCGCGGCGTCGGTCCGTTGTAGGAATGCGCCGCCGGCTCGGTATGATGATAGGCCTCGACCTCGACGATGATCCCGCCGACGCCGTCGACCAGCATGGTCGCACCGATCAGGTCGCGCGCGACCTCGCGGACGTTGCGGTCGAAGAAGGCGCGCTTCAGCGGCTTGCCGAGCCGCGGTGTAGAGGCTTTCGAGGTTGGAGCCATTCGAGGTGAGAATCGCCTGAGAACAGAGCAGGATAATGCCCATATCTGCCATGTTCCCTGAAGCAGGGCGAGCCGGGTTGCGATGCCCGGCGAGACCGACTAGGTAGGACCTGAACAGACCGGACACCCCATGGTCGTTATTGTCGATACCATCTCGAACCCGCTGCGCCCGCGTCACCCCGAAAAGGTGAACCGGCCCGATTCCGCTTCGCCGCCGAAGCCCGGACTGGATCCGCGTGCGCGCGCCCAATACCCGTGGCTATGCCGACACCCGCAACATCGTACGCGCCAACGGCCTGCATACGGTGTGCGAGGAAGCGGGCTGCCCGAATATCGGCGAGTGCTGGGACAAGAAGCACGCGACCTTCATGATCATGGGTGACACCTGCACCCGCGCGTGCGCCTTCTGCAACGTCAAGACCGGCATGCCGAACGCGCTCGACGCGACCGAGCCGCAGAACGTCGGCGAGGCCGTGGCCAAGCTCGGCCTTGCCCATGTCGTCATCACCTCCGTCGACCGCGACGATCTCACTGATGGCGGCGCCGAGCATTTTGCCCAGACCATCCGCGCGATCCGCGCCGCGTGCCCCTCGACCACGATCGAGATCCTCACACCTGATTTCCTGCGCAAGGAGGGGGCGCTGGAGGTCGTCGTCGCGGCGAAGCCCGACGTGTTCAACCACAATCTCGAGACCGTGCCGTCGTGCTATCTCACGGTACGGCCGCCGGCGCGCGCTATTTCCATTCGATCCGGCTGCTGCAGCGGGTCAAGGAGCTCGATCCCACCATCTTCACCAAGTCCGGCATCATGGTCGGCCTCGGGGAAGAGCGCCACGAGGTGCAGCAGGTGATGGACGATCTGCGTTCCGCCGATGTCGATTTCCTGACCATCGGGCAATATCTCCAACCGACCCGCAAGCATCACGCCGTGATGCGCTACGTGCCGCCGGACGAGTTTTCGTCCTACGAGAAGGTCGCCTACACCAAGGGCTTCCTGATGGTCTCGGCGAGCCCGCTCACCCGTTCGTCGCATCATGCCGGCGAGGATTTTACGAAACTGAAGGCCGCACGGGCAGCAAGCGCCCGCTGAACCGCCATGCCCAAATTTTCGAGCAAGCGCCGTGTCGATCACAGCGCGTCCGAGATGTTTGATCTGGTCGCCGACGTCGAGCGCTACCCGGAATTCGTGCCGCTGTGCAGCGCGCTGAAGGTCCGTCAGCGCATCGCGAAACCCGACGGCACCGAGGTGCTGGTCGCCGACATGACGGTGTCGTTCAAGCTGGTCAAGGAGACCTTCACCAGCCGCGTGACGCTCGACCGCGCCAATTTAAAGATCCTGGTCGAATATCTGCAAGGTCCTTTCAGCAATCTGGAAAACCGCTGGACGTTCGAGCCCAAGGGTGAGGGCGTCTGCGATGTCGGTTTCTTCCTCGCCTACGAATTCAGGAGCCGCATGCTGGCGCTGCTGATGGGCTCGATGTTCGACGCCGCGTTCGCGCGGTTCTCCCTCGCGTTCGAGAAGCGTGCGGACGCGATCTACGGACGGCGGAAGCTGGCATCGTCGTAGGGGTACGAACTCCTCGCTTCAATCCACCGCCTTCACCACATCCGGCGGCTGCGAGGCGTAATACGCTGCGGCCTGCTCGATCTCCTGCGGCGTCATCGCACGCGCAATGTTGCGCATCTGCTGGCTGATGTCGTTGCGGCGCTCGCCGGACGCGAAGGCCTGGAGTTGCACTTTCAGATAGGCCTCGGACTGGCCTTCCAGCCACGGGCTGCCGGTCTTGTTGTCGAGGCTGCCATGGCAGGCGCCGCAGGGCGCGATGCCGCGCATCGGCGCACCGTAGATGACGATATTGGGTTTTGGGAGCTGCGGAGTCGGGTGATAGGCCGGCAGCCGCGGCAGATAGGCGTAATAGTTCGAGAGATCGGCGATCTCCTGGTCCGTCAGATTGACGGCAAACGGCGACATCACGGCATTGGTGCGCGCGCCGGAGCGGAAATCGTGCAGCTCCTTGTAGATCACGGCAGCATACTGGCCGGCGAGATTAGGCGAGTCCGCACGGCTGATGCCGGATGGGCCATGACAGATCGCGCAGCGCTGCGCCAGCGTGGCGCCGTGGCCGATCGCTTCCTGGCTCGGCCGTGACAGCGTGCGCGAGGTGAGCACGACCTCCGACAACGGCTTGGTCTGCCCCGGCGTCGTCACGCTGGCGGCGCGCTGCGGTACGCCCGCGGCGCTGCAGATCGCATCCCAGACGCTGGCGAACTGAACCCAGGGCTGTGCGAAGGGCAGCACGATAAAGCCGGTGACAACAGTCACGATCAGCATGCCGGCGACGACGCCGACGCCTGTCGTGAAGTGGCGATTGCGGAACGTGAAGACGTCGCGCGCACCCATCACTGCGCTCCCACATAGACGGCCGGCACCGACGTGCCTTCGGTCAGCGCCAGCGTCAGGATCGGGTAACCGTAATTGGTCAGGGTGAGCACGATCATCAGCGCCACCCACAGCGCGTGCGTGTTGAGCGCGACCGGGACCGTCGTGGACTGGTGCACGGCCAGCGCAAAGCGATATGGACCGGCATCGACCTGCGGCGCACGCATGCCGCGGGCCAGAATGACCAGGCACAGGATGCCCGACGCCAGCAGGATGAAGCCGCCAATCACGGAGAGGGTGACCGAGAGC
The DNA here is from genome assembly GCF_054056815.1 of Bradyrhizobium sp. LB13.1. NCBI lineage: Bacteria > Pseudomonadati > Pseudomonadota > Alphaproteobacteria > Hyphomicrobiales > Nitrobacteraceae > Bradyrhizobium > Bradyrhizobium sp. LB13.1. Next base: position 4,325,873 of record NZ_JBSRYQ010000001.1, read on the forward strand.
GCCTGCGGCGCGATCGCGGGATCGCCGAAGTCGAAATAGGCCATGCGGCGCGGCATGCCCAAGATACCGACCCAGTGCCAGGGGAAAGTCGTGACGATCATGCCGATGAACCACAGCCATAGCTGGGTGCGGATCAGGCGGACGTCGATCAGCTCTCGCCCGGTCAGATGCGGCCACAGATCATAGGCGATCGCAAAATACATGATCACGATGGCGCCGCCGAAGATCAGGTGGAAATGGCCGGTGATCCACTGCGTGTTGTGGATCGACGCATCGAGCTGGTAGCTCATGTTGATGAGGCCGCCGGCACCGCCGAAACCGAGCATGACAAAGGAGAAGGCAAGCGCCAGCATCATCGGGTTGTCCCAGGGCAGGGCCCTGATCCAGCCGAACATGCCGCGGCCGCCACGCAGGCGCGCGGCGATCTCGACCGACGCGCAGATGGTGAACACGGTCAGCAGCGTCGGAAGCGCCACCAGCGCGGTGAAGGCCGAATGGATGAACTTGAAGCCGGCGCCGACCTGCGGATCGGCGAAGGTGTGGTGCATGCCGATCGGCATCGCGACCACCAGGAACAGGATGAAGGAGATCCGCGCCATGCTGTCGGAATAGACCCGGCCGCCGATCGCGCGCGGCACGATGGTGTAATAGGCGATGTAGGTCGGCATCAGCCAGAAATAGACGATGGCGTGCAGCGTCCAGGAGAAGAACACGCGGGCTAGACCGGCGTCGATGGTGGCCTTCAGCCCGGCCGCAACCGGAATGATCTGGAGCAATAGCTCGAGCGCAGCACCGATCGCGGTCCAGGCCCACAAGTAAGAGCCCGCGACGTTGGCGAACATCGCCAGCGGCACCGGCGCGCCGGGATGGGCCTTCCGCCAGACGCGCAGATTGATCGACATCAGCGCGACCCAGATCCACGAGCCGACCACGACCAGCACGACGCCGAGATAGTAGAACACGTTGCCAATCAGCGGCGGATAGAACGTATAGAGGACGGAGGCGCGGCCAAGCCCGACCGGGGACCATCGCCATGATCGCACCGACCACGATCAGCCAGAACCCGGCCCACGCCCAGCGGACGCCGACCAGCCGCTGCTCCAGCGCGGACTCGCTGATGGCATAGCCGAAACCCATCGCGACCAGGGTCGGGAAGACGTAGCCCATCACCGTGCCGTGCGCGGTCAGCGAGCGGTAATAGAGCTCGGGATTGGACAGCCAGGTGCCGATCGGGCTGCGGATGAACATCTGCCAGGCGCCGAGCGTCAGCGCGATGCCGAACACGGCGAAGGCCAGCCAAAAATGGGCGAGGATGAGCTTTCTATTGACCAACACAGCTCAGCCTCCCGCCACCCTTCGCGCGTTCAGCGAATTCGGTCTTGTCGATCACCTTGACCTTGCCCCACATGCCCTCGTGGCCGAAGGAGCAAAATTCCTGGCAGGGCATCAGATAGTCGCCGGCCTTGGTAAAGCGCATGAGCTGCTCGGAGATGTAGCCCGGCACCAGCATGGTGTTGACGTTTGGTGCCCTGGATCAGAATGCCGTGGACGACGTCCGCGCTGGTGGCGCGCAGCGTGATCGGCGTGTCCACGGGCACCAAGATGCAGGCCGGCGTGAATGAATATTGCTGCCCGATCGCGCGCACGGTCACATTGCCGTTCGCCTCGAGCACGCTGCCGAGATTGCTCTCGACGAATTCGCCTGAGAGGTGCAGTCGCGACGGATCGGTGGTCTCGACGCGCGGCTGCGGCATGGTCGCGCGATGGATGCCGGCGAACGCCGCCAGCAGCGCCATCATCACGATGATGATCACGGCGACGATGGTCCAGCGCCGCTCGACGCGGGCCGCGACCTCGGCGCTGGCGCTGCCGTTGCTGTGGGTTTGCTCTGCGTTCATTGCAGCGACCCGCGCGGCAGGAAGACGAACAGATAGAAGGCGAGCCACATCGCAACCACGCAGGCCGTGGCGATGCCGGCGATCACGATCGCACCCGACGGTCCCTGGGCAACGACCTCCTCGATGGCTTGTTCGGCGGCGGCTGGGCTGGTCGGCGGATCGGAATTGAACATGGCGGCCCTCAGTTCAGCGGTGCCGAGCGCAGCTCGTTGGCCTCGCGCGCCGAGACCGGCGTGCCGCGATTGCCCCAGGCGGTGCGGATGTAGGAGACGACGGCGGCGACCTCATTGTCGGAGAGGAGGCCGGCGAAGGGCGGCATGCCGTAGGGCATCGGATTGCCCTTGGTGCCCGGCGGATAGCCGCCATTGAGCACCATGCGGATCGGATTGACCGCCGACTGCATCTCGATCGACTGGTTATTGGCGAGCGGCGGCCAATGAGGCGGCTTGCCTTCGCCCTGCGCGCCATGACAGCTCGCGCAGTTCTTGTCGTAGACGGGTTTGCCGAGGCTGACCAAGAGGCTGCTCTCGGTGGTCGGCAGTGCCGAACTCGCGGCCGGCGGAGGCGAGGGCTCCGCGATGCCCTTGAGGTATACCGCCATTGCCCTGGTGTCCTCGTCGTTGAGGTATTGCAGGCTGTTATGCACGACCTCGGCCATCGGGCCGTAGACCACGCCCCGCATGGAGACACCGGTCTGGAGCAGATCGGTGATGTCCTTGATGCTCCAGTCGCCGAGCCCCGCCTCGCGGTTGTTGGTGAGAGACGGCGCGTACCAGTTCTGCATCGGGATCAAGCCGCCCTTGAAGGTGTCCGCTTGCGAGGTGCCGCCGAGCGCATTGATCGGCGAATGGCACATGGCGCAATGACCGAGACCCTCGACCAGATAGGCGCCGCGATTCCATTCCACCGACTTGGTCGCATTGGGCTTGAACTCGCCTTCGCGGAAGTACAGCGTACGCCACCCGAGAATGAGCTGGCGGTTGTCATAGGGGAAGCGCAGCTCGTGCGGCTTGTTCTTCTGGTTCACCGGCGCGATCGAACGCAGATAGGCGAAGATCGCGTCGCTGTCGGCACGCGTGACCTTGGTGTAGGAGGCGAACGGCATCGCCGGATAGATCAGCCCGCCATCCGGGAAACGGCCATTGTGCATGGTCTTGTAGAAGTCGTCGGCGCTCCACTTGCCGATACCGGTATCCGCGTCCGGCGTGATGTTGGAGGTGTAGATGGTGCCGAACGGGGTCGGCATGGCGTGGCCGCCGGCGAACAGGCGGCCTTCCGGCGCAGTATGGCAGGCGGTGCAGTCGCCGGCGCGGGCAAGATACTCGCCGCGTGCAACGACATCGCTGCTCTTGTCCTGCGCCTGCGCGACCGTGGTGAAGGTGGCGAGAGCGAGCAGCGTGATCCAGAATTTCGAGCCCATCATCCGCCTCGTCAGTTGGGCTGGCTACCGCAGCCGAACGGCAGCGCGTAGGTGCCTTTCGGCACGGGGACCGGGTTTGCAGGCGCCGGCCGCGTCGCGAGCCAGGCCGCGACGGCGGTGACGTCTGCCTCGGTCAGATGACCGGCGACGAGCTGCATGCAGTCGGGTGCCTTCGCGGTGCGGGTGCCGTAACGCCAGGCGCCGAGCTGGGCACTGACATAGGCCGCGCGCAAGCCGAGCAGGCCGGGGATACCCGGCTGCATGCCCGTGAGACCCGAGCCATGGCAGCTCACGCAGGCCGGAATGCCGCGGTCCGCATCGCCGCTGGTGGCGAGCATCTCGCCCTGGGCCAGGACGTCCTTGCTGACCTCACTCGGTGCCGGCTGCGGCAGCGGCGGGTGCTCGCTGGCAAAATATTCCGCCATTGCCTTCAGATAAGGATCGGGCAGAAACTCCAGCAGATAGTTCATCGGCGGATATTTGCGCCGGCCGCTGCGGAAGGCGAGCAGCTGGTTGTAGAGATAACCGGCCGGCTTGCCGGCAAGCCGCGGGAAATAAACGTCGCTGGTGCCTTCGCCCTTGTTGCCGTGACAGGGCGTGCACGCCTCCACCCGCGCCGCCATGGTATCCGGCGGCTGGTTGGCCGTTTGTGCGGCCGCGCCATGAATAGCGGCGAAGGCGGCAATGGCGATTGCCAGGGCAGTACCGCGAGCGAACACTCTCGCCGCCCTCCAGGAGGCTTGGCCGGGTTGATTCCCGGTCACAACGTAGCGCGGCATTATTGCGCCAATATAGCCGCGCGCAAGATGGCAGGGAGCGATGACGTTTGGTCGCGGATGCAGATTTGCGATCCCGATCGGTTTCGACAAAATTTGCGTGCATTTTGACAAGCAAACACAGGTTTGCAGTCTCGCGACGTTTCTCGCCCGAGGTTTGCTTTTTGCCGTGGCCCTCAGGTATCGGAGGGCACAGGGAAGACCGGGTGCCGGCTGGCACCCACGGTTCACTGTGCGAAGGTTGCGCTACAAGAATCTGCACAGCGGCATACAGGTGAAGCCCAACAACCGGCCTTCCCTGCGCAGTGGTTTTACGGCTTATGCCGAGCTCTCCCCGGGGAGCGATGCACTATTGCCCCCGTCGCCTTGCGGATGGCTGATGCGCGTGCCCGGTCGGGCAACCCACATCACCACAAGACTTGACGCACAGACCCCGGGCGTCAGGACGACACGGTTTTGCCGTACGCAGACCGCACCGGTCGTGTGCGCGACGCCCTCGCTCACGGTTTCCCGCCCTGCGAGGCCCTACGCGCCGATGCTGCCTGCGTCCACCACAACTCATCCCGCGTTTCGTGACGATCGCGATACGCCCCTCTGACAGGGATGAGGTGGCGGGACGATGCGACAAATCAGAATTTCTGTAAAGACGAATATTTTGAGGTGAGCCGATTGACCCGCTGATTGTGTGTTTTGCCCGTCGGGCACCACAACGGATCGTGGCCCGCGGATTGCGCTTCTCCGTCCGCGCTACGGGATTTGTGTTCCCTCCGCGGCAAGGGGATCATTTCGCGCCGCCACGAGTTCTCTTCGGATTGCCCCCGGGTGAGAGCTCATGACCATCAATTTCGACACGCTGAAAGCATCGCTGGTTCTGTACGGGCTGAATGCGATCTACGCGATCCTGCTGCTCGCTGTGGGCTGGTATCTGTCCGGCGCGATGCAGCGCTTCGTCACGCGCGTCCTCAACGTCGCGCATCGGGTCGATCCGCTCGTGACCTTGTTCGTCTCGAGCGTCACGCGCTACGGCGTGCTGGCTGTGGTCGGCATCGCCGTGCTTCAGCTGTTCGGCATCCAGACCGCGAGCCTCGTTGCCGTATTGGGCGCGACATCACTCGCCATTGGTCTCGCGTTACAGGGCACGCTCTCCAATCTCGCCGCCGGCGTGATGCTGCTGTTGTTCCGGCCCTTCCACATCGGTGATGACGTCGAGGTCGCCGGCAAGGCTGGAAAGGTGAAGTCGCTGTCGCTGTTCATGACGGAACTGGTTGCGCCTGACAACACGCAGATCCTGTTGCCGAACGGGCAGGTGTGGGGCGCAGCCATCGTCAACCACAGCGCCTATCCCGGCACCGGCGAGGTCAAGGTGGCGTTTCCGGTCCCGGCAGGCGCCGCCAATGCGCTAGCGGACCGGATCCTGAAGGAGTTGCGCAACGACTCCCGCATCGACGATCAGGCAGAGCCTGCCGTCCGCGTCTCCAAGGTCGTCGACGTCGCCAATCCGGCAGCGCCGATCCTGGAATTGACGGTCAGCGCAAAGGCGAAGCCGTCTGAAGCCGATGCGGTGAAGCAGTGCGTGCTCGACCATGCGAGTGCGCTGCTCGCGGCTGCGTGAGGGGTCTCACCCCCGCGGCGACCGCGGAGTCCTGCGCTTCGCGGCGTGCCGGCGCGGCGAGCGTGTCACGCGAGGGCGCAGGCGGGTTACCGCGGCTTCACGGCGCGGCTTGGCTTGAACTGGGCCGCGGGCGAGGTCCATCAGCATGCGCAGCGCCTCGACCACCGAGCGCTGGCGCACTGCGGTGCGGCCTATCGCACCGAAGCGATGCTCGCGGTGGACAATGCGGCCGTCGCGCGCGGCGACGGCGAAATGGACGAGGCCGACCGGCTTGCCGGGCGTGGCGCCGCCGGGGCCGGCAATGCCGGTGATGGCGACCGCGAGATCGACGGCGGCGCGTTCCAGCGCACCGACTGCCATTGCAGTCGCGGTCTCCTTGCTGACGGCGCCGAAATTGGTGAGCGTACTCGCCTCGACCCCCAGCATCGCGCGCTTGGCGTCGTTGGAATAAGTGACGAAGCCGCGATCGATGACGTCGGACGAGCCGGGGATATCGGTCAGTGCGCCGGCGACCAGGCCGCCGGTGCAGGACTCGGCCGTCGCGATCGTCAGCTTGCGCATCCGGCATAGATCGAGCAGCGAGCGGGAGAGGGCGCGTGCGTCGCTGCTGCCCATGACCTTACACGCTCCAGGGCAGGCGGATGGTGGCGCTCGCGGTGGCCGCGATGCCTTCTTCGCGGCCGGTAAAGCCGAGTCGCTCGCTGGTGGTCGCCTTCACCGCGACGCGCGAGATGTCGACGCCGGAAATTTCGGCGATACGCGCGCGCATGGTGTCGCGCAACGGGCCGATCTTCGGCCGCTCGCAGATCATCGTGACCTCGAGATTGGCGATGCGGCCGCCGCGCTGGGTAACGCGCTCGATGGCGTATTTCAGAAATTGGTCCGAGGAGGCGCCCTTCCATTTTGCGTCGCTGGGCGGAAAGTGCGAGCCGATGTCGCCGTCGGCGAGCGCGCCGAGGATGGCGTCGACCAGCGCATGCAGGCCGACATCACCGTCGGAATGGGCGAGGAAGCCTCTGGTGTGCGGCACGCGCACGCCGCAAATCATGAGATGGTCGCCGTCACCGAAAGCGTGCACGTCGTAGCCCGTGCCGGTCCTGATGTCGCCGAGCAGGCTGGCCAGCCGCGCTTCCTCGCGCACGAAATCCTCGGGGGTGGTGAGCTTCATATTGGCAACATCGCCTTCAAAGGTTGCGACCGTCAATCCCGCCCATTCGGCAATCGCGGCATCGTCGGTGAAATCGCTGCGCCCGTCCTTGGCCGCGCGACGATGCGCCTCGAGGATGACGTCAAAACGAAAGGACTGCGGCGTCTGCGCAATTCGCAACCGCGCGCGGTCCGGCGTGTCCTCGACATTGCCGTTCTCGTCGGTGACCTTGATGGTATCCGTGACGGGAACAACGGGGATCGCAGCGCCAGTGCGGCTGGCCGCATCGATCGCGCGCGAGATCACGCCTTCCGAGACGAAGGGCCGCGCGGCGTCGTGGATCAGGACGATGTCCGGCTTGTGCTTGGCGAGGGCTTCGAGACCGGCGAGCACCGAGGCCTGCCGCGTGGCCCCGCCATTCGTCGGCGCCTCGTGCTTTAACCCTGCGACCGCCGCGGTGAAGATGGCGCTGTCGTCGGGGTTCACCACCGGCTGCACCGCAAACACGTCCGCGTGGCGGCTGAAGGCTTCCATGGCGCGATAGATCACGGGCACACCGCCGATCTCGCGATATTGCTTGGGACCACCGGCGCCCGCGCGCAGGCCGCGTCCGGCCGCGACGAGAACGACTGCGGTGCGCTGTGATTTCGCCATAGGACTCAAATACTCAGTTGGTGATCACGAGAGTCGGGGAGAGGGGAGATGCCGCATGCCTCTAGCACGGCAGGCCCGCAAAAAAAGGGGTTTCCCCGGATTGTGGGATTCAGCATTTTGCTGCACTGCACTTGAAAGTTCTGCAGAACTGTCTAAACTGTAGGCATGACGCTTGACTGCACAAGAATTGTGCGCAAGATGGGTCATGGCAGGCGCGATGAGGCCCCTGCCAACGGAACGGAACTCCTGTGACCGGCTCAGCAGTATCAGACTCTAAGCTGTTGAAAATAGGCGATATTGAAGTCGCCACCCCGGTCTTCCTGGCACCGATGTCGGGGGTGACTGACTCGCCCGTCCGCCGGCTCGCCGCCGAGCTGGGGGCCGGTTTGGTCGTGTCCGAAATGACCGCCAGCGATGAGCTCGCCAACGGCCATCGGATGTCCCGGTTGCGCTGCGAAGCCACCGGGATCGGTCCGCACGTGGTCCAGCTCGCCGGTTGCGAGATGCATTGGATGGCGGAGGGCGCCCGGATTGCCGAAGCCGAAGGCGCCGACATCATCGACATCAACATGGGCTGTCCGGCCCGCCACGTCACCGGCGGCCAGTCCGGCTCGGCCCTGATGCGCGACCTCGACCATGCCGTCAGCCTGATCGAGGCGACGATCGCGGCGGTGAAGGTGCCGGTGACGCTGAAGATGCGGCTCGGCTGGGACGACCGCACCCGCAACGCACCGGAACTGGCGCGGCGCGCGCAGGCATCAGGCATCAAGCTGGTCACCGTGCACGGCCGCACCCGCTGCCAGTTCTACAAGGGCGAGGCCGATTGGGACGCGATCCGCGCCGTGCGCGATGCCATCTCCATTCCGCTCGTCGTCAATGGCGACATCACCACTTTCGAGAAGGCGCTCGCGGCGCTCGAAGCCTCCGGCGCCGACGCCGTGATGATCGGCCGCGGCGCGCAGGGCCAGCCCTGGCTGCCCGGTGAGATCGGCCGACGCCTGAAAGGCGGGGCGGCGGAAGCCACGCCGTCGCTCGAGACGCAGCTGCATTATGTCCGCACGCTCTATGAAGGCGTCTGCGCGCTCTATGGGCTGCGCGTTGGTCTGCGGCACGCGCGAAAACATCTCGGCTGGGCGCTCGACGTCGCGGCCGATGTGAGCCGTGCGCCGGCCGAGAAGCTGAAATCCTGGCGCCAGAAGATCCTCACCTCGGAGGATCCCCGGCTCGTCCATCAGTCACTGCAAGATGCCTTCGACGACTTCGCATGGAGCGCTGCTGCATGAGCTCAGCTGCTGAACATCGTCGGCCTGTTCCGTCCGACAACGACGCGATTTTGGATGCCTTGCCCAATCCCGTGCTCATGATCGGGCCGGACGGCAAGATCGTCGCCGCCAACATCGCAACGGAAGCCTTCTTCGATATCTCGACGCAGTTTCTGAAGCGGCAGTCGCTGAAAGAGCTGGTGCCGTTTGGCAGTCCTTTGCTGGCGCTGATCGATCAGGTGCGCTCGTCGAACGCGGCGGTCAACGAATACAAGGTCGATCTGGGCACGCCGCGCATGGGCGGAGACCGCCAGGTCGATCTGCACGTTGCTCCGCTCACGGAACGGCCCGGTCATATCGTGGTGATGCTGCAAGAGCGCTCCATCGCCGACAAGATGGACCGCCAGCTCACCCATCGCAGCGCCGCGCGCTCGGTGATCGCGCTCGCCGCGATGCTGGCGCACGAGATCAAAAACCCGCTCTCGGGCATCCGCGGCGCCGCGCAGCTTCTTGAGCAGCAGGCCTCTTCCGAAGACCGCATGCTGACGCGGCTGATCTGCGACGAGGCCGACCGCATCGTGACGCTGGTCGATCGCATGGAGGTGTTCGGCGACGAACGTCCCGTGGTGCGCGGTCCCGTCAACATCCATTCGGTGCTCGATCACGTCAAACGGCTGGCGCAATCCGGCTTTGCCCGCAACATCCGCTTCGTCGAGGATTACGATCCCTCGCTGCCGCCGGTGCTGGCGAACCAGGACCAGCTCATCCAGGTGTTCCTCAACCTCGTCAAGAACGCCGCCGAAGCGCTGATCGATGTTCCCGACGGCGAGATCCAGCTCACCACCGCGTTCCGTCCCGGCGTGCGCCTGTCAGTCCCCGGTCAAAAATCCCGTGTATCCCTGCCGCTGGAATTTTGCGTGAAGGACAACGGACCAGGCGTGCCGGACGATCTCCTGACCAACCTGTTCGATCCCTTCGTGACCACCAAGCAGACCGGCTCGGGCCTGGGCCTCGCGCTGGTCGCAAAGATCATCGGGGATCACGGGGGCATCATCGAATGCGAATCTCAGCCGCGCAAGACCACGTTCCGCGTGCTGATGCCGATGTATTCCACATCGGTGAAACATGCCGATCACAGCAGTCGCGACGGCTCTGCCGGGAAGTCGTCGTCTGCATCTCAGGGGGCAAAATGAGGATCAACAATGCCCGCAGGTAGCATTCTCGTAGCTGATGACGACACCGCCATCCGCACGGTTCTTAATCAGGCCCTGTCGCGGGCCGGATACGAAGTCAGGCTCACCGGCAATGCCGCGACGCTGTGGCGCTGGGTCAGCCAGGGAGAGGGCGATCTCGTCATCACCGACGTGGTGATGCCCGACGAGAACGCGTTCGACCTGTTGCCGCGGATCAAGAAGATGCGGCCGAATTTGCCTGTTATCGTCATGAGCGCACAGAACACCTTCATGACGGCGATCCGCGCCTCCGAGCGCGGCGCCTATGAATATCTGCCAAAGCCCTTCGACCTGAAGGAGCTGATCGCCATCGTCGGCCGTGCGCTGGCCGAGCCGAAGGAACGGGTCTCGACGCCGAACGAGGACGCCGAGATGGAGGCGATCCCGCTGGTCGGCCGCTCGCCGGCGATGCAGGAAATCTATCGCGTGCTGGCGCGCCTGATGCAGACCGACCTCACCGTGATGATCACGGGCGAGTCCGGCACCGGCAAGGAGCTGGTGGCGCGCGCGCTGCATGATTACGGCAAGCGCCGCAACGGCCCGTTCGTCGCGGTCAACATGGCGGCGATCCCGCGCGATCTCATCGAGTCCGAACTGTTCGGCCATGAGCGCGGCGCCTTCACCGGCGCCAACACTCGCGCCTCCGGCCGGTTCGAGCAGGCCGAAGGCGGCACGCTGTTCCTCGACGAGATCGGCGACATGCCGATGGAGGCGCAGACCCGCCTGCTGCGCGTGCTCCAGCAGGGCGAATACACCACCGTCGGCGGCCGCACCCCGATCAAGACCGACGTGCGCATTGTCGCTGCCTCCAATAAGGACCTGCGCGTCCTGATCCAGCAGGGCCTGTTCCGCGAAGATCTGTTCTTCCGCCTCAACGTCGTGCCGCTGCGGCTGCCACCCTTGCGCGAGCGCATCGAGGACCTGCCGGATCTCATCCGCCATTTCTTCGCGCTCGCCGAGAAGGACGGCCTGCCGCCGAAAAAGCTCGACACGCTGGCGCTGGAGCGGATGAAGCAGCACCGCTGGCCGGGCAACGTGCGCGAGCTCGAAAACCTGGCGCGGCGCCTCGCGGCGCTCTATCCGCAGGACGTGATCACCGGCTCCGTCATCGACGGCGAGTTGGCGCCACCCACGGTCAGCCCGGGTGCCGCAGTCCAGCATGGCGTCGACAATCTCGGCGGCGCGGTGGAGGCGTATCTCTCCTCGCACTTCCAGGGCTTCCCGAACGGCGTGCCGCCGCCGGGCCTCTATCACCGCATCCTCAAGGAGATCGAGGTGCCGCTGCTCACGGCCGCGCTCGCCGCCACCCGCGGCAACCAGATCCGCGCCGCCGATCTGCTCGGCCTCAACCGCAACACGCTGCGGAAGAAGATCCGGGATCTCGATATCCAGGTTTATCGAAGCGGGGGCTAGCCTTCCCGGAACGGACGGTGGCTCAGCTCCCCCTACCAAAGAGAGCTGAGCCTGTCCGGATCGCGCTGGCCGTTATGGCTGACGCGGTGGGCAGAAGTCCTGATTGGACTGAAATGTTCCGCTGGAACATTGAAAATGGTCATTCAGCCGCGGGACGCGGCCTCACACACTATCTGACAAGCCGGCCTGTCATCGGCATCATGCTGGCGACATTCGCCGGCGGCACCTGCAAACCGGGGCCGTTGACCAGGAGGTCAGCAGCTACAATCAGCAGCAGCACGGCCGACACCATCATTGCGAGATAGAACTTGTCCATGCCCGGTTAAGCCGCTGGGCCGGAAAACCGTTCCCGCAAGCGAGGTCTTGCGACAGCGGCCTGTGGATGCGCCGGTCGGTTGCGACCTGGACGCCGCGGAATTGTCGCAATTCGGCAACAATGTGGTACGAATACATCAGTATCCGCCCGCGGCGGATCCCGTTTTCAGCACCCATTGCCGGAATGACCAGCGCAGAGACCTCGGCCGCATCCTTTGACACGGCCCCAGCGGAAGAGCCCCGGCGTTGGTCGGCGCGACGCTGGCTGGCGCCATTCGCCGTGGCGCTGGCGCTGCTGTCGGCGTTCCTGACCTTCATGGTCCTGACCGGCCTCACGTCAATCGAGCCAACGCCGGCGGTTGTCCGCTCGTTCTATCTGATCAATGCGGGCACGATCCTGCTGCTGGTCGGCATCATCATCCGCGAGCTCTGGCAGCTGATCCTGGCGCGGCGGCGGGGCAGGGCGGCGGCGCGACTCCATGTCCAGATCGTCAGCCTGTTCTCGATCGTGGCGGTGCTGCCGGCGGTGCTGGTCGCCGTCGTCGCCAACGTCACCATCGAGCGCGGCCTCGACCGCCTGTTCTCCGGCCCGACCAAGGAGGTGATCCAGAACTCGCTGACGATCGCGCGGGCCTACATGCAGGACCATGCGCAGCTGATCCGCGGCGACATCCTCGGTATGGCCAACGACATCGCCCACGCCCGGCCGCTCTACGATCAGGATCGCCGCTCGTTTCGCGAGCTGCTGACGTCCAGCGCCGCCTCGCGCAACCTGCCGGGCGCGATGATCATCGACAAGAACACCAACATTCTCGAATCCGCCGACACCGGCATGCGGCTGGCCTATTCGCCGCCGGCGCCGGACTTCCTCAGCAACGTCAACGAATCCGAGCCCGAGATCGCGGTGCTGCCCGATGCGAGCTTCGTCGCCGCGGTGGTTCGCTTGCGTGCCTTCAGCGACACCTTCCTCTACGTCGCGCGGCCGCTCGATCCGAACGTCGTCAACCAGCTCAAGCAGACCGAGCTCAGCGTCGCCGAATACGCCCAGATCGAGTCGCGCCGGCTCGGCATCCAGGTCGCCTTCGCGCTGATGTTCGCGGTGATCGCGCTGACCATCCTGATGGCCTCGGTGATCATCGGCCTCAACTTCGCCAACTCGCTGGTCTCGCCGATCCGGCGGTTGATGAACGCGGCCCAGACGGTCTCGACCGGCGATCTCCATGTGAAAGTGCCGGTGCACCAATCGGAAGGCGACCTCGCCCAGTTGGGTGAGACTTTCAACAAGATGACGCAGGAGTTGCGCAGCCAGCGCGACGAGCTCGTCAACGCCAGCGATCTCATCGACAGCCGCCGCCGCTTCATCGAAGCCGTGCTGTCCTCCGCAAGCGCCGGGATTATCGGCGTCGATACCTCAGGCAGTGTCGGCATCCTCAACCGTTCCGCGGAAAAGCTGATCGGGCACTCCGAAGCCGAGACGCTCGGCCATCCGCTCTCCGACGTGCTGCCCGAGCTCGAAGAGATGATGAAGACGGCGCGGGAAGGGACCCAGCGCCTGGTGCAGGGCCAGATCACGATTACGCGTGACGGGCAGGAACGCAATCTGTCGGTCCGCGTCAGCGCCGAGAAGACCAGCCAGCCGCACGACAGCTACATCATCACGCTCGACGACATCACCGATCTAGTCTCGGCGCAGCGCACCTCGGCCTGGGGCGACGTCGCGCGCCGCATCGCCCACGAGATCAAGAACCCGCTGACGCCGATCCAGCTCTCCGCCGAGCGCATCCGCCGCAAATTCGGCAAGGACATCACCGAGGGCAAGGACAAGCAGATCTTCGAACAGTGCACCGACACCATCGTGCGCCAAGTCGACGATATCCGCCGCATGGTCGACGAGTTCTCGCGCTTTGCGCGGATGCCGAAGCCGGTGATGGAGGGCGAGGACGTCGTGGACACCGTGCGGCAGGCGGTGTTCCTGATGAAGGTCGCCCATCCGGAGATCGATATCGAGGCCGAGTTCAAGGAAGACCCGCTGCGCGCCCAGTTCGACCGGCGGCTGATCTCGCAGGCGGTCACCAACATCGTCAAGAACGCCACCGAGGCGATCGAGCAGGTCCCCCTGGAGGAGCTCGGCAAAGGCCGGATCGACGTCGTGGCGTCGCGCGAGGGCGAGGACGTGCTGATCGACGTCGTCGACAACGGCATCGGCCTGCCCAAGGTGGCGCGCTCGCGCCTCCTCGAGCCCTATGTGACAACACGCGCCAAGGGCACCGGCCTTGGGCTCGCGATCGTCGGCCGCGTGCTGGAAGACCATGGCGGGCGCATCGAACTGAAGGACGCCTCCGACTTCCGCGAGGGCCAGCGCGGCGCCTGGATGCGGATGCGTTTTGCGGTCTCCGGCACTCCCGCGAAAAGCGAGGGGGCCGAACCGGTGCCCGAGGCAACGACCAAGCCGGACATCAGGGAAACGGTCACGGAATCCGTCAAGGATATGGAAACAAAAGAGCCGGCCACTGAAACCAAAGAGCCGGCTGAAAAGACCAATGATTCAACGAAAACCGAAGCCTCAACAGGCAGCTGAGAAAACAGGCGCGACCCATGGCAAGTGAAATTCTGATTGTCGATGATGAGGCCGATATTCGGGATCTCGTTGCGGGCATCCTCGAAGACGAGGGGTTCGTGACCCGGACCGCGCGCGACAGCGATACGGCGCTCGCCGAGATCGCCAACCGCAGGCCGCATCTGGTGTTTCTCGACATCTGGCTGCAGGGCTCCAAGCTCGACGGCCTGCAGCTGCTGGAGCAGGTCAAGAAGGACAACCCCGATCTGCCGGTCGTGATGATCTCCGGCCACGGCAACATCGAGACCGCGGTCGCCGCGATCAAGCGCGGCGCCTACGATTTCATCGAGAAGCCGTTCAAGACCGACCGGCTGATCCTGGTCGCCACCAGAGCGCTGGAGAACTCGCGGCTCAAGCGCGAGGTCAAGGAACTGAAGCAGCTCGCGCCTAGTGCAAGCTCGCTGGTCGGCCGCTCGCCCAGCATGAACCAGCTGCGCCAGACCATCGAGCGTGCGGCCAAGGCCAACAGCCGCATCCTGATCGTCGGCCCCGCCGGTGCCGGCAAGGAACTGACCGCACGCACACTGCACACCGCCTCGGGCCGCGCCGAAGGCCCCTTCGTCGTCATCAACGCCGCCGCGATCACGCCCGAACGGATGGAGCACGAGCTGTTCGGCATCGAGCAGTCCAACGGCGAGCACGCGCGCAAGTCCGGCGCGCTCGAAGAGGCCCATGGCGGCACGCTGTTCATCGACGAGATCGCGGACATGCCGCGCGAGACCCAGAACAAGATCTTGCGCGTGCTGGTCGAGCAGTCGTTCCAGCGCGTCGGCGGCAACGGCAAGGTGCAGGTCGACGTGCGCATCATTTCCTCCACCGCGCGCAATCTGGAAGAGGAGATCGCGGGCGGCCATTTCCGCGAGGACCTCTATCATCGGCTCTCGGTGGTGCCGATCCGCGTGCCCGCGCTGTCGGAGCGGCGTGAGGACATTCCGGAATTGATCGACTATTTCATGGAGCAGATTTCGGCGGGCAGCGGCCTGCCCAAGCGCCAGATCGGGCAGGACGCGATGGCGGTGCTGCAGTCGCATGTCTGGCCCGGCAATGTGCGTCAGCTCCGCAACAACGTTGAGAGAGTCATGATTCTGGCCGCGGGCGGCCCGGAGGTCATCATCACCGCCGACATGCTGCCGCAGGACGTCGGCTCCATGGTTCCGGCGATGCCGACCAGCAACAATGGCGAGCACATCATGGGCCTGCCGCTGCGCGAAGCGCGCGAAGTGTTCGAGCGCGACTATTTGATTGCACAGATCAGCCGTTTTTCAGGAAATATTTCTCGCACGGCCGAGTTTGTTGGCATGGAACGCTCGGCGTTGCACCGGAAATTGAAGGCGCTCGGTGTCGGCTGACGCCGCGACGTGGCGGAGATAGGCGAGGAAAATCATCGATTTCCGTAGTTTTTCGGAGCCATACGGCGTGGGCTGGCGCGTGAAGCGGCTTGCCTAATAAGCCCACCTGTCCTCTAATCGCACCGCTGTTCCTTCCGAGGGGGATCTCATGAGGGACGGCAACCGGGAGAGGCTCCTAATTTCAGAAAGAGGGCCGCAACCGGCACAATAAAAAGAAACTCAAAGCGAGAAAAAAACAATGGCGGCAGACCGCGCACAAAACCTGCAGGACACCTTCCTTAATCACGTTCGCAAAACCAAAACGCCACTGACGATCTTTCTGGTCAACGGAGTGAAGCTCCAGGGCATCGTGACCTGGTTCGACAATTTCTGTTTGCTGCTTCGGCGCGACGGTCACTCGCAGCTCGTCTACAAGCACGCGATCTCGACCATCATGCCGGGCGCTCCGATCCAGTTGTTCGAAGGCGGCGAGGAGCCGGCTTGAGAGTGATCTGATTGGAACCCCGGAATTTCGACGGGGATGCCGACCGTCCGCGGTCGGCAGGGGCCAAGCAAACGGGGCGGGTGCTTGTCATCGGCCCCTACTTGCGGGTGCGCGCGGGTAGTGCCGACGCGCAATCGGAAAGCCATATCCTGCGTGACGCCCAGGCCCGGCTCGATGAAGCCGCCGGCCTCGCGCGCGCGATCGATCTCGTCGTTGCCGACGCCATCATCACGCCGGTCAACCAGATCAGGCCCGCGACTTACATCGGCAAGGGCAAGGTCGAGGAGATGGCCGGGCTGATCAAGAGCCTTGATGTCGAGCTCGTGGTAATGGATTGCGCGCTGGCGCCGATCCAGCAGCGCAATCTCGAGAAGGAATTGCAGGCCAAGGTGCTCGACCGCACGGGTCTCATTCTGGAGATCTTCGGCCGCCGCGCCAAGACCAAGGAAGGTTCGCTCCAGGTCGAGCTCGCGCATCTCAACTACCAGCGCTCGCGTCTCGTCCGCTCCTGGACCCATCTCGAGCGCCAGCGCGGCGGCTTTGGATTCATGGGCGGTCCCGGCGAGACGCAGATCGAAGCCGACCGCCGCCTGATCCAGGAGCGCATCTCCAAGCTCGAGGGCGACCTGAAGAAGGTGCAGGCGACGCGGCGTCTGCATCGTGCAGGACGCCAGCGTGTGCCGTATCGCGTGGTCGCGCTGGTCGGCTACACCAATGCCGGCAAGTCGACGCTGTTCAACCGCCTGACCCGCGCCGATGTGCAGGCGGCCGACATGCTGTTCGCCACGCTCGACCCGACCCTGCGCGCGCTCACCCTGCCGCACGGCGGCAAGGCGATGCTGTCCGATACCGTCGGCTTCATCTCCAATCTGCCGACGCAGCTCGTCGCTGCCTTCCGCGCCACGCTGGAAGAGGTGCTGGAGGCCGACGTCATCCTGCATGTGCGTGACATCTCGCACGACGACGCCGAGGCGCAGCAGAGCGACGTCGACGCCGTGCTGCGCCAGCTTGGCATCAATCCCGATGACTCAGGCCGCATCATTGAAGTCTGGAACAAGATCGACCGTTACGACGCCGAGCAGCGCGAAGAGCTTTTGAACGTCGCTGCGCGCAGGCCGGAAGACCACCCGGCGATGCTGGTCTCGGCCGTGTCAGGCGAGGGCGTCGACGCACTTCTTGCCGCTATCGAGGAACGGCTCGCCTCAAAACGCACCACGCTCGACCTTTCGATCGACGCGGCCGATGGCGCCGGCATCAGCTGGCTGCACCGCAATGCCGAGGTGTTGGTGAAGGAGCTGCACGACGGCCGCTTCGACATGACGGTGCGGGTGGACGAGACCAAGGCGGGATATCGTGGTGAACCGGTTCGACGCCGTGCCGCGCGTGGCGTGATCTCTCCCACGTCGTCCCGGAAAGGGCGCTCCAAGCGCGCGCAGATCCGCGGCCCTTATCCACAGGAAGCAATTTGGTGCGCGGCATTAGTCGCGTCGTATCTCGAACCAGGTGCGATCCCAAACACGACATTGGACTTAGCGGCGGGCTTCCTTGCGGCCCTCTGACGCCGGCTTCTCCTCGGCCTTCGCTGCATTCCACAGCGCGTCCATCTCCGCCAGCGAGGCCTGCTCCAGCGCTCGCCCCTGCGCTTCCAGCGCCCGTTCGATATAGGCAAAGCGCCGCTCGAACTTCGCGTTGGTCGCGCGCAGCGCGGCCTCCGGGTCGGCATCGACATGGCGGGCGAGGTTGACCAGCGCAAACATCAGGTCGCCGGTTTCCTCCGCGATCTCATGCTTGTCGTTGCGGTCGAGGGCGGCCTCGATTTCGTCGGCTTCCTCGCGGATTTTTGCCAGCACCGCGCGCGGGTCGTTCCAGTCGAAGCCGACAGTAGAGGCCTTGCGCTGAAGCTCCATGGCGCGCGTCAGCGCCGGTTGGCCGGCCTTCACGCCTGACAACAGCGATTTGTGCGAAATCTCTTCCGGTGGCCGGCGTGCGGCGCGCTCGGCCTTCTCCTCGGCCTTGATGCGGTCCCAGACTTCCTTGACGTGGGAGGAGGCGAGGTTGCCGTCCTTGTCTACGAAAACGTGAGGATGGCGCCGGATCATCTTGCGGGTGATGGCCTCGACGACATCTCCAAAAGCGAACGCATTCTGCTCCTCGGCCATCCGGGCGTGGAACACCACCTGCAACAGGAGGTCGCCGAGCTCTTCGCAGAGATCGTCGAGATCGCCGCGGCCGATGGCCTCGACCACCTCATAGGCTTCCTCGATCGTGTAGGGCGCGATGGTCGCAAAATTCTGATCGAGGTCCCAGCGGCAGCCGGTCACCGGCGTGCGCAGCGCCGCCATGATCTCGATCAGGCGTGAAATGTCGCGGGAAGGGGTCATTGCGGGGCAGTCTCCTGACTCTAAAGCCTTATGCCAAAAGCGAGCCGCCGTTCCCAGCGTAGCGCGACGGAACAGGCCGATTTCCACCGATTGGCGGGCCGCGCCCGCAATGCTAAAGCGCGGACCATGAGCGACGCATTTTCGACCGAAACCGCACTGGTGCTGTTTTCCGGCGGCCAGGATTCCACCACCTGCCTCGCCTGGGCGCTGAACCGCTTTGCGCACGTGGAAACGCTGGGGTTCGATTACGGCCAGCGCCACGCCATCGAGCTGGCCTGCCGCGACCAGCTGTTCGACGGCATCAAGGGCTTGCGCGCGGATTGGGCCGCAAAAATCGGCGAGAGCCACACGCTGTCGATCCCGACGCTGGCGGACGTGTCCGAGACGGCACTGACGCGCGATGTCGCGATTGCGATGGGTGCCGACGGCCTGCCCAACACCTTCGTGCCCGGCCGCAATCTGGTGTTTCTGACTTTCGCCGCGGCGCTGGCCTACCGGCGCGGCATCACCCACATCGTCGGCGGCATGTGCGAGACCGACTATTCCGGCTATCCCGACTGCCGCGACGACACCATCCGTGCCATGCAGGCCGCGTTGTCGCTGGGCATGGCCCGCAAGTTCGAGCTGCATACGCCGCTGATGTGGATCGACAAGGCGGCGACGTGGCAGCTCGCGCACGATCTCGGCGGCGAGGGGCTGGTTGACCTCATCCGCGAGCAGTCGCACACCTGCTATCTCGGCGAACGCGGCGCGCAGCATGATTGGGGATACGGCTGCGGCGAGTGCCCTGCATGCAGCCTGCGGGCGAAGGGTTGGCGGGAGTATGTGGCGGGAAGGTAGCGCGTCTCGCCTCTCTCGCGCCCCGGACGCAGCGCAGCGCTCCTTCATCGGTGCGCTGCAGAGCCGGGGCCCATCCATCATAGCTTATCGTGTTGCCATCTGGGTCCCGGCTCTGCGCCGCAACGCTTGCGCGTTGCAGCTTGTCCGGGACACGAAGTCCTCGCAATGACGGGTGTGGCGCGAGCTAGCCAAAATCTTCCTGCTTTAGCTCGATCGGCTTGCCGTGAGGCGTGCGATCCGCAGCGTGGTCCCAGGCATCGCGGTAGCGGTGCAGCGTCTCCAATGACGCGACGCCCTTGCGCGCGACGAGGCCTTCCAGCGTGGCGAGCCAGTGCAGATAGTAGGTCTCGCCGGTGTCAGGATCGCCGGCGCCCTGGGCGCGCTTGATTTCGGAGGCCAGGGCTGCGGCCCATTCGGGCCAGGTGAACACGCCGCGGTCATGCAGCGTCAACGCCATGGCGAAGGCGTGCGCCTCCCAGGGGGCGCGGAACACTGGGCCGTCGTCATCGCGCGGAATGCTTGGAATGGCCGCCGTCGCGGCGGCAGCCGTGCTGCTCATTATGCCGGGTCCAGATAGGGCTCGAAGGCGTCGATCGACACCTTCAAGGTCGGATCACCGTCCGCGCCCCAGAGATCGCGGCCCTCGAACACCACCGTGTAGAGCCATTGCGGATTCTCGCCGAGCTCCATCGCCGCCGAATCCGGAAACACGTGACAGCCGTGGTTCAGCTCGACGACACCGACATGGCCGCGCACGTAGCGCGGCAGCCGCGTGTGCGTTGCCGGATGAATGTTTTTCGCGCGCACGCGGTCGCCGATCCCAAATCTCTCCGGCGCCGGAGCAGGGCGGGCGAACTTGCCGCGCACCATGGTGCGCTCGACATTGTCGCGCTCCAGCCTGCCGTGCTTGAGCGCCTTTGCGGGTTGCATCGCGTGGCCGGCGGCGACCTCCTGCCGGGTGAGATAGCCCTTCTCGATCAGCATCTCCTCAAGCCCGAGGAACCATTTCTTGTAATAGGAGCTCGACAGGTACACATGCGGCGGCAGCGTCTCGCGATAGAAGCGCGAGGTGTCGATATTGAAGGCACCGGCCGCGCCCATCGCGCGCACCATCGCCAGCACCCGCGACTCCCATTCCGCATGGAACACCGGCTCGTTCGGCTCCGGCTCGACCTTGCCGAATCCGTCCATGCCGCCCATGTCGTGCACGCCGTTCATGACGGCGCTCCCGGCGTTTTGGGAAAGCCGGTGCCGATCATGGAATCACGCGTGACGAGTTCGGCGAGCTGTTCCTCGCTCCAGCCGTCCGTGCCGTCGGGGCGCATCGGCAGCACCAGGAAGCGCGTTTCGGCGGTGGAATCCCACACCCGGATCTCCATGTCCCTGGCGACCTGCACGCCGAAATCGGCGAGCACGCCGCGCGGGTCCTTCACCGCGCGGGAGCGGTAGGGCGCAGCCTTGTACCAGACCGGCGGCAGCCCCAGCATTTCCCAGGGGTAGCAGGAGCACAGCGTGCACACGACCATGTTGTGACGCTGCGGCGTGTTCTCGACCACGACGAGATGGTCGCCGACGCGGCTGACATGGCCGAGGGTGCCGATCGCCTTGGAGCCGTCTTCCAGCAGCGCCTGCTTGAACGCGGGATCAGTCCAGGCCTTGGCGACGACGCGCGCGCCGTTATGCGGGCCGATCCTGGTCTCATAGGCCTGGATGATGGCATCGAGCGCAGCCGGCTCGACGTAACCCTTCTCGGTCAAGATCGTCTCGAGCGCGCGCACGCGCAGCTCGGTCTCCGACAGCTCGGAATGGTCGTGATCGTGGTGATGATGATGTTCGCTCATGGGTCAAAGATAGTCCCAGAATCCGGGCGTTGTCGAGACGAAGACTCTGCTAACATCGCACCATGGGCTGGGCTGCGAGAACCGGAATAGCCGCCGCAATCGCAGCATTTGGCGCATTCGCGGCGCAGGGTGCGCGCGCCGCGAATGGCGCCTATGCGGTCGATGCCGCCGACATTTCCGAGGTCGGCTCCTGCAAAGTGGAAAGCTGGACGTCGGTCGCGACCAACACGGATTTTTCGGCGGTCGCCAATCCCTCCTGTGTCGTCGATCCCTTCAGGCCGATCGAGCTGAGCCTGCAGACCATCCGGGCCCGGAGCGATGGCGACTGGGGCACGACCGTCGCTCCAAAAGCCAAGACGAACTTCGTCCCGACTGGAATAGGCCGGTGGGGCTTGTCAGCGTATGGCGGCGGATCATTCGACGCGGCGAGCGGCGATGCCATGTCCGCCTTTGTCGTCATCCCCGCGACCTTCCGCCTGTCGGAGACCATGCGCATCAACGTCAATGGCGGCTGGCTGTGGGATCGCACGGTCGATCGTCATTACCTGACCTACGGCCTCGGCTTCGATTGGAAATTCACCGACACGTTGCAATGGACGATCGAGGCTTACGGGCAAGCTGGCGCCTCCGAGGTCGCAAGCGTCGTCCAGCCGCGTTTCCAGACCGGCGTCCGCTACCGGCCGAACGAGATATTCTCCGTCGACGTGATCTACGGCCGCAACATCACCGGCGAAAGCGGCAACTGGATCACCATCGGGACCACGGTCCGGTTTCCGGTCCGCGGCAGCGAGCCCGAGCACCACCGCACCGGGCATTTGTGAGCACCAAGAAAACCAAGAACAGGGGAGATTGCGTTGTCTGACTATGTGAAGATCGAGAAGGGCCTCGGGCCGGAGGGGCGGATTGCGGTGGTGCGGTTCGACCGCGGCGACGGCATCAACGCGCTGTCACCGGAGGCGCTGCGCCAGCTCACCGCGGCCGCGCGCAGTTTTGAGGATGACGCCGCAACCTCTGTCGTGGTGCTGACAGGCAGCGCGGACGCGTTCAGCGCCGGGTTCGACCTCAAGGATGCCGAAGGGCGCTCGCGCAAGGACATGGACCTCGGCACGCTGCGGCAGCATCTCAAGCTCGGACCGCGCTTGACTCGCCTTACGCGAGCGCCGATGTATTTCGGCAGCGGCTATATCGGGAAGGGCCAGTTCTGGGGTTTTGGGCTGATCTTCGGAGTGCTCTATTTCGCGGGGCTCCTGCTGATCGTCCTGCCCTGGTTGCAGGTCCATTGAGCCAGGCCGGAGTCCCCCGGCAGATGAATTTTCTTCGGTGGGGCGGGATTTGGAAAACTTTGTCCAATTCCCCGCAAATATGTGACATTGCAAGAGCGACCTGAAAGGGCGAAGGTGCGTGCTGCGGTGCAGCGCGCTCCACGCGAGCCCTCATCGCGGTTTCATTTTCCGTCGCTTGATGCGATCCGGTTCCCGGATGCCCCAGAGGCAAGCGGAACAATTGTGCATGAAGGCGCCTCCATGAACGCCCACCCATCGCTCGCGATCGGACGGCCGATCGAAGAGCTTGACGCGATCTCACGTGACGCGGTCTCACCTGCCGCGACTGCGCCTGACGCGATGGTTCGTCTCGAGGGCATCTCAAAGACCTATCCGGCCTATCGCGGCAAGCCCGGCGTCGATGCTCTGCAAAATATCGATTTCGCGATCCCACGCGGCTCGATCACAGGCGTCATCGGCCGCTCTGGCGCCGGCAAATCGAGCCTGGTCCGGCTCATCAACGGACTGGAGAGGCCGACCACCGGCCGCGTCGTCGTTGACGGCCGTGACATCTCGGTGCTTGCGGGCCGCGATTTGCGGCTGGCGCAGCGCTCGATCGGCATGATCTTCCAGCACTTCAATCTGCTGTCATCGCGCACCGCAGCCGCCAACATCGCGCTGCCGCTGGAGATCGCCGGCTGGGCCAAGGCCGACATCATCGCACGCGTCGCCGAGTTGCTTGCGCTGGTGGGCATCGCCGACAAGCACGACCGCTACCCGTCAGAACTCTCCGGCGGCCAGAAGCAGCGCGTCGGCATCGCGCGGGCCTTGGCAACGCGGCCGAGCGTGCTGCTGTCGGACGAGGCGACCTCGGCGCTCGATCCGCAGACCACGCGGGCGATCCTCGATCTGCTCGCCAACATCAATCGCGAGCTCGGGGTGACCATCGTGCTGATCACCCATGAAATGTCCGTGGTGCGTCAGCTCGCCAGGGACGTCGTGGTGCTCGACGCCGGCCACGTCGTCGAGAGCGGCCACGTCGCGGATATCTTCACCCATCCCGAACATCCGATCACGCAATCCTTCCTGGCTGAAGTCATCGGCGACAGCTTGCCGGTGTCGCTGGCGAGCCGGATCGTTTCGGAGCTGCCTGCGGGTGGACAGGCCGTGATCCGCATCCAGGTGCGTGGGGCAGGAGCCGGCGACACGCTGGTGGCGCGTCTCGCGCGCGAGCTCGGCCTCGACGTCTCGCTGCTGTCGGCCCGCATCGACGAGATCGGCGGCCAGCATGTGGGCTCGCTGACGTTGGGTATTCCGCTCGGCACTTCTCGCAGCGACGACGCGACGACGCGGACGCTGGCCTGGCTCTCACAATATCAATTCCCCGCGGAGCGTCTCGGCTATGTCGCCTGAACTCATCAACCTGATCATCCAGGCCACCGGCGAGAGCCTGTACATGGTCGGGCTCGCGGCGCTGATCGGCACCGTCATCGGCCTGCCGCTCGGCGTCTTTCTCGCGGACCAGCCGGAAAGGGGAGCTGTTCTCGGCGCCCGCCGTCAATCGCGTGCTCGGCATCGTCGTCAATGCGACGCGGTCCACGCCCTTCATCATCCTGGTCGTGGCCATCATCCCGTTCACGCGCCTCGTTGCCGGCACCTCGATCGGATCGACGGCCGCGATCGTGCCGTTGACGATCGCATCGGCGCCGTTCATCGCGCGCCTGGTCGAGGCCGCGATCCGCGAGGTCGATGGCGGCCTCATTGAAACGGCGTCCTCGTTCGGGGCCTCGCCGATCCAGATCGTGCTCAAGGTGCTGATCCCCGAAGCGTTGCCAGGTCTTCTGCTGGCGCTGACGCTCGCGGTGGTCAGCCTGCTCGGCTATTCCGCCATGGTCGGCGCCGTCGGAGGTGGCGGGCTCGGCGATCTCGGCATCCGCTACGGCTATCAGCGCTTCATGCCGGAGATGATGCTGGCCGTCGTCGTGGTGCTGATCGCGCTGGTGCAGCTCGTCCAGAGCGCCGGCGATTATCTCGCGCGCCGGGTCAACCGCCGGCTGCGGCATCGCTGACATCGGTTGGGGGCGGCCCTCACATCGGGTATTTGATGTGGTTCTGAATATTGATCTCCGTACCTGTCTTTGCTGAATTCAAACGTTGCTGACGCCGCCGTCGACGAGCATGTCGGAGCCTGTCATGAACGCGCTCTCGTCCGAGGCGAGGAAGACCGCCGCCGCCGCCAGCTCCTCGGGACGCCCGAGTCTCAGCATCGGAACGTAGTTGGCGTACATCTTGCGAATGGCGGCGGCCTCCTCGGGCGTCGACGCTTGGGAGTCCATGATGGGCGTGTCGACGGGGCCGGGGCTCAGCAGGTTCGCGCGGATGCCGTTGTCTTTGAACTCGGCCGCCCAGGTCCGCACATACGAACGCACCGCCGCCTTGGTAGCCGCATAGGTCGAGTGGTTCGCCAGGCCCATGGAGTGCATGGCCGAGGACACCAGGATGATCGATCCTCCGCCGCCCATCATCGGCAGCATCTTCTGCACCAGGAACAGAGGACCCTTGGCCATCAGGTTGAACGTGCGGTCGTAGTGCTCCTCCGTGATGTCGCGCAGCGGCACCTGCTCGGTGATGCCGGCATTGGACACGACCACGTCCACCTTGCCCTTCGTGCTTCGGACGGTGTCCGCAACGCGGTCGAGATCCGCAAGGCTGGATGCGTCGGCCTGGATCGCGGTGACGTTGCCGCCGATGAGCTTCACCGCCTTGTCGAGCGCTTCCCGGCGACGGCCGAAGATGAACGCGTGCGCGCCTTCCTTCACGAACCGCTGGGCGATGGCAAGCCCGATCCCGCTGTTGCCGCCGCTGATCACTGCGACCTTGCCTTCCAATCTCGACATGACACGTCCCTTGGCTTGCGTTCCCGGCTCGTCCGGAGAACCTCAACTAGGTCGGTTCGTGTCAGCCGTTCAGTGCGGAGCTACGCACAAGGGTGGTGCGTTTTTCGACCGGCCGGATTGTGGCTTTTCACCCAGGGCCAGGCGCGCAAGACCAAGCGCGTGCGGATGTTCACAGAGTTCATATCTCACCGGCTTGCCGGCTACGCGCCACTTCTCGCGGGACTGTCCAGCTCTCGCGACTGACGAGATGCGCGCGATATCGCGGCGACCGAGCCAATTGTTTCCCGGTATTGCCGGCGAGCGAGAGCGCGATCTGCTGGATGCTTTCCACATTGCGGATGAGCGCATACGTCGCACGCGCTGCGTACCTCTGGAGAGATTCTAATGCCCCAGCGGTCGCCCCCAGAATCCCGGGATGTGCATGGTGTAGTGCAGCTTGTAGAGCAACGAGACGAAGTTCTCCCGCGTCACCGGCCACACCGCGCCCCAATACCGCCGGCCGCGCTCTCGGTCACCGGAATCGTGATCTGGTGGCGCAAGCGCCGCGCCCGTATCCGCGTGCGCGAGACGGCTGCGATGCGCCTCGACCGGCAGCTCACGCCGGCGGAGTAGGGCACAGCCCCTCGCGGATGAACCTTCCCGGCCGGGACCGGCACAAAGACTGGAGATCGCACCCAGCCGGAACTTGCAATGAGATCGCTCGCCTTGCTCTGCCTGCTCGCCTTGGCCACGCCCGCTTATGCGGCGACGCCCGAGCAGCACTATCTCGACCTGCGCGATCGCTACATCGCTAAGTTCTCGAAGGCTCCGGAAAACGACGAGACCAGCAAGCAACACGATGCGGCGCTCAGGGAGCTGACAACTGTGCTGCGCGGCCTGGTGGGCCCCGTCGCGATCAAGGGACTGCCGGCCGACGGCAAGACGAACGCGGACACGCTCTTCAAGGGCGACACCGGCTTCGGCCATCTCGACGGGCTCGGCTTCGCCTCCGAAGGCGACAGGATGCAGGCCGTATATGCCGAGCTGCCGATCACGAAGCCCGCGGGAGTGAGCGCGGCGGTCACCGTGCTGGGCGTACGTGGCAATGGCGACCTGAAGGGACCGCCGCATGAAATCGACGTGGTCGCGATTCAGGGCGAGAAGGTCTTCTTCATCGCTGCAAGCGATGCGGTGAAGACGGCTGAGATCCCGGCCTGCGAGAAAGTCTGGAAGCAGATGATGGCCAGGCTCATCGACAAGAAGGATCCGCGCGGCGACATCACCCGCGAAGACAATGCGATGACCGCGTACACGATGTGCTTCGCCAAAGCGGCGCCAAGCCAGAGCTGGTTCGCGGCGGCCGTCAAGAAAGCGCAGAGCCAGTTGGATCTGCTGCCGCTGCGATAACTACTGTACCGTTGCTCCGCTGGTTCATCCGCCCGATGGCTTCCGGGCTCGCGCCAAGGGACGTATCCCCGGAATGAAGGAGCGCGCGGCGTGACGGCTTGGATCGTCGAATTGCCCGCATTTCCAATAGCCTGATCTGTTCCTTTGAAGACGGTAGCAACGATGACGCCGTGAGAGCGGTTGAGGCTCTAAGAAGCGATGCGCATCTCCGATCGGAGATCGTGAACGACCGCGGCCGGCGCGACCGTCTTGGCGATCTCACAGAGATGGCGATGATGGGTAAAGTACACGACCTGACCTTGCGCAGCCATTTCGGCCAGCAGCCGGAAGGCTTCTTCGGCGCGGAAATCGTCGAACGTCTCCATGATGTCATCCGCGAGGAAGGGGGCCGGTGCATGCGCCCGGGTGAACTCGTAATAGCCCGCGACGCGCAGCGCCAGATAGAGCTGAAACCGAGTTCCTTTGGAGAGATCGGAAGCAATCTTCGAGCTTCCGTCCACGCCCTTCGCAATCAGAAGCTCGCTGCCGTTCAATGGCTGGGTTACCAGCTCGGGATACCGGCCGCGGCTGATGAGCGAGAAGGCCTCCGACGCACGGGCCATCATCGAACTGCGATGCCGGTCCCGATAAGCCTGCAATGCGCCGTCGGCTGCGGCGATTCCGAACTTGAGCCGGAGGTAGGTCCGCGCCTTGTCCTCGATCGACAACAGCACCGTTCGCCGTGTCGCATCAATGAGCGCGACGGCGGCGTCGCCGCCGACCGCGGAGATGCTGTCGTCGGCCTTTGTCTTTGCGGCAAACAGATCGCGGATTCGCTCGTCTTCGTTGCCGAAACGTGATCTCCTTTCGGTCAATTCTGCTTCAAGCTCTGTTCGGTCCAGCGTGTCGAGGATGGCCTCGGCTTCCTCGAAAGTCTCGAGCCCAATGGCTTTGAGCATCTCATCGTGCGCTTCTGTCAGGTGCGCCATGAGTTCGGACCGGCGTGCGACGCGACGCAGGCACGTGTCGACCTCCGTCAATGAGCCGACCTTGAAGACATCCATCATCCGCTTCGCCTGCGCTTGAACTTGCGCAAATTCCTCGGCAAGCTGGCGAGCTTCGTCGTGTTCGGCCAAGAGAGCCGCCTCGGCATCTTGCCGGCGCTCCAGAGTCTTCGTCGCATCGGCGACGCCGCTCACCACGGCCTGATACAGCCCGAGAACATCGGACGACTTTGCTGTCAGCCCCATCTTCGCGGCGAGGGTTTCGACCTCCGTCCGGAAGTGGATCTGGTCGCGCTCCATCTTCGCGATCCGATCGGTCAGCCCGGCCATTTTCTCCAGCTTGGGCCCCAGCTCGGCCAGCGCTTCCAGCGTCTCTCTCACGGTCGCGATGGTCGGCCGGCTCTCGTTCTCCCCCAACCAGCATGCGGCGCAGGCCTGCCGCCACGCGGAGCTCCATGCGGATTCAGCGGCCAGCACCTCTCCGCGTTTCGTCTCGCGTGACGTCAAGTCGCGTCGATGCTCATCGAGGGCCGCCCGCAGCGCCTTGGCGACGGCTTCGCGGTCGAGAGCGGCCTGGCCAGCAGCCAACAACGCCTGGATGTCCGCGTCGTCCGAAAAGGCGACGCTCGCTCTATGCAGTGCTGTCGCGAGCCGTTCCCGCGCGGTCTCGACGTCGGTGCGCGCCTGCCGCGATTCACGCTCCGCGCCCATCCAGCGCGTGCGGAGCTCAATGGCCCGCTCGCGCTTCTGAAGCCAAAGCTTCAGTCCTGCAAGACCGATGGTCTCATCGAGCCCCCCGCCGATCGCACGAGCGGATGCGGCGATGCCCGCGGCGAGCGCTTCCCGCTGCTGTGAACTCGCCTGAAGCAACCGTCCCGCATGTTCGCGCTGGCTCCGGACGTTGGCACAATCCAGCAGCGCCTGATTGAGCTCCGCCACGCTGCCGACGTGGCTCAGGCGCTGCTCCGAGATGAGATCGAGCTTCCGCATCTCGGTTTCGAAGGCCGTGGCCGTCGTCGCATCCAGCCTGTCCTTATGGGTGGCCCAGGCAGCTTCGCGTGCCGACCTGATTTCACCGACCTCCAGGTCGCTGATGGCGCCCGCGATGGAGGCGAGCGCCTCGCTCCTGCGCTGGAGTTGTAGCGCCTCCGCGTCGAGGCGATCGACGTCCTTCTGCTGGAGAGCGATTTTCTGGGAGAGCTTCGCGTCGGT
Source organism: Bradyrhizobium sp. LB13.1 (assembly GCF_054056815.1). NCBI lineage: Bacteria > Pseudomonadati > Pseudomonadota > Alphaproteobacteria > Hyphomicrobiales > Nitrobacteraceae > Bradyrhizobium > Bradyrhizobium sp. LB13.1. The sequence goes on from NZ_JBSRYQ010000001.1 coordinate 4,354,854, forward strand.
CGACGTCCACGCCTCCAGTTGGTCCGGGCGGGCGACCTGGACTGTGAGAAGCGCGTCTCTGCCGCCTGTCCAAGGATGCAATCCGGCGAGCGCGTCGTCAAATTCCTCGGATCGCTCCTGGCAGGTTCGATCCGCTGCCCGCAGGCGCGGGACGTCGTCGCTCTGGCGAGCCGTGCCGACGGCAAGGCTCAGGGCGTGCACCGCCGATTCATCAAGCGCGCGGCGGTCGTCCCCGAGCCTGGCCTCGGCGACGGACAGCCCGTCACGCGCCTTTGCAAGCTCCGTCTCAGCCCCGATGATCGCAGCTTCGATACCGGATCGCGTCTCCATCAGATCGTGGAGCGGGCCAGTCGTTTCGGTCGACAGAATCAAGCGCTTTGGCGCCGGGTCCGAGTCCCTGTTGATGCGGGCCAGGATTCGCGACACAGTCTGCTCGGCGAGGCCCAAGGCCAGCTTGCGTTCAGGCAGGTCTTTTTCCGCCGTGACGAAGCGCGCGCGCTCGTCCATGAGACCCTGGATGCGGCCTTGAAGGCTACAAGCTGCCTCGTTGACGATCGATTCCACGATCGTACGCTCCAGTCGCGCAATCTCGTCGTCGCTCGCCTGCGCCTGCGTCTGCAACTTCGTCTGCCGGGTCATCAGGTCGGGAAGGTCGGTCGCCCACACCGATGGCGCGTCCGGCAGAGCCGCAAGGGGCTCAAGCTCCGCGCGGAGCCTGCGAACCGCTTGGAGCCGGGGCAGGGCGTGCAGGAGCCGCCCGATCTGGTCAATCCGGGACTGCGTGTGTCCGCGCTGGCGGACTGCTTCGTCGTAGGCCGCGGCCGCCTCGTCCCGGTCGGTGACGAGCCGGGAGAACTCCGAGGCGAGCGTGTCGATTTTGTCGCGCTCGTCCTTTAGGATGGCAAGCTCCTTCTTGAAGTCGGACAGCACGCCCGTGCGCTTGCCGGCCCGAAAGAAGCCGTCCGCTTCCTCTCGTACGGACGAGAGCCGGGCGCTCAGATCCGAGAGGCCCGCGGTCGCGGAGAAGAGGAGGGTGCCGAGATCGCCCTTGCTGGCGAGGATGTTCTCGCCGCCGGTCTCTAGCGTTTCATCGTCGAGGCAGAACATGGTCTGATAAGCGTTCCGGTCGAGTCCTCCCAGCTCGCCGAGCAGCACAGCTTCGGGTATGGGCCGGTCCGCCTCGTCGAGCAGGCTGTTTTGAGGCTTCTTGATCCGCGAGACGTTGCGCATCCCAGTGGAATGCTCGATCTCGGCCTCGATCCGCATGGTCGGGTATGGGTGCAGAAAGTTGAGCTTGCTCTGCGTGTGGATGCCGTAAAGGAGGTCCATGACGGCCGACATTACCGTCGATTTGCCGGCCTCATTGGGCCCGTACACGATGTGCATGTCCGGGCCAACTGCGAGGCGAGCGCCGAAGTCAAGCACCGTATCCGTGAATTTGCCGTAACGCCTCAGGCCGAGCTTTCGGATGCGCATTAGCGTGCTCTGTCCGGACCGCCCGCCGTCAGGCGCGCGAGGACCTCTTCCGAGCCCTCCTTAGACAATTGCCCGATGAGCAACGCGAGACCGGTCTCATCCGGAGCAAGGACGCGCCGGCATTCCGGAGGTAGCTGATCAAGCAGATTGTCGACAATGATTTGCGCTTCCGCGCGGAACGCCTCGGACGCGACAATCTCGTTGGTCATGGTCCGGCGAAGCACCTCGACGGGATCGGCGCTGTCGGCGGGATCGGCGCTGTCGGCGGGATCGACGATGGCTGGTTTTCGACAATCGCTTTCGAGTTTCTCGATCCAGACATTGCCGATGGCTTCCGCGCGGCTCTCGACTTCGGCGTGGAGAACATCGGCGTCGCGTCGGATGGTCCAGGCCAGCGGCGTCGCGCCGGAGACGAACACGCGTGCGACGAGATGATCGGATTCCGAGCGATCGGAGGCTTCGCCGAGTGCGCTCTCGATGCGGGTGACGAGCTCGCGCCAATCCACGAGCCCGGATGCGTGGACGGCCACCCGTTCGAATTGGGCCATGCTGACGACGCGTTCGGCGAGCGACAACGACCCGTCGTCCAGGACGCTTACCAGCGTGACCGACTTTGATCCACTTTCCCCGACATCACGGCCTTGTGGTATGCCTGGCATCACAATAGCGCAGGCTCCCTCGGTCGTGGACCGCTTATGGATATGTCCGAGTGCCCAGTACTGGAAGCCGGAAGCGGCGAGATGGGCCGTGCTGCACGGCGCGTATACGTCGTGCCCCGGCGCACCGTCCAGGCTGGTGTGCATGAGCCCGATGTTGATCGCACCCTCAACAGGCGGCTTGTATTTGCCAAGCAGGCTTTCCGGGGCCTGTGGTTTCGCGAAGCTGAGCCCATGCACCAGGATCGGCCGCTCGCCACGATCCCGCAACATCTCGACGGTGTCGGCCCGTCCGCCAAAGACGGTCACGCTGTCCGGAAGCACGAGTTCCTTGGTGATCTTCGACAAGGCATCGTGATTTCCACGGATGATGAAGACCCGGACGCCGGCGGCATGCAAGCGGCGCAGCTGCTCGATCAGGAACCGCGCCGTCTTCATCGAGGTCTGATCGCCGTCGTAGAGGTCGCCGGCGAGTAGGAGCGCATCCACGCGTTCATCGAGACAGAGGTCGACGATCCGGACGAAGACCTGACGGCTAGCGTTGCCGATGAGCTCGGCGAGACCCGGATTTCGCAAAGCGAGAGAACGCAGCGGCGAGTCCAAGTGGATATCGGCTGCATGCACGAAACGGAAAGCCGACATGAACGCACCTCATCAGTCCATCGAATCAGCCGACCTTATAACATCCGGTCAGCTGCATCGTTGTGCCGACAGCGCGTTACCCGTTTTAGGTGTGAATGGAGTGTGGATATGACTCGGTCGGCGGCTAGCTCTTGCTGCCGCCGAGATTCCAGCCGCGGCCGCCTTCTCCAAAAATCTCGTAGCCCGTCGCCGTGACTGCAACCGTATCCTCAAGCTTGATAAACCCGCACTTAGGATGTTTCATCGTGGTCTCGATCGACACCACCATGCCTGTTTCGAGCGGCAGGCGGGCGTCGGGGTCGTCGTAGGGGATCGGGCCCTTGGCGGTCAGGCGAGGGGCCTCGTGGCTGACGAGGCCCATGCCGTGGGCCAAAAACTCCGTGCAGTCGCGCTGGCTGATCTGGGCAAGCTGCCGCTCGGCCGCGACGTAGATGTCGCCGCCCATGGCACCGGGCTGGACCGCGGCGAAGGCGGCGCGCTGGACCGCTTCGATCTCGGCCAGACAGTCCTTCAACTCGGCATCGGGATCACCGAGCACGGCCATGCGCGCGAGATCGCCGATATAGCCGTGATAATTGCCGCCGGAATCGAGCGACAGCACCTCGCCTTGCTCCCAACGCTGCGCTGACGGCGCCCGGTTGTGGCTGTTGCCGCAGGCGAGCAGGCAGTATTCGAAGGTCAGCCCGCGATTGGCCTCGGCGATGCGCAATGCATCCGACAATTGCTGCTTGGTCGTGCCCGAGCCGTGCCCGGCGATCACCTCCAGCATCGACGCGATGACGAGCTCGGACGCGGTCTTGAGCTTTGCGAGTTCCTCAGCAGACTTGACCGAGCGCAGCCGCTCCAGCACCAGCAGCGCGTCCTTGAGCTCGGCGCCGGGCAGGGCGTCCACAAGCGCCCGGCCCGCATCCATCGGCAAAAACGCCATCTCGACTCCGACCCGCTTCAAGGGCACGCCGGCGTCGCGGATCAGGCTTGCGGCCCGCGTGATCGCATCGATCGAGCCGTTGGACTCGGTCCGGACCTGTGCTACCCATGGCGGCGCAACGGCGCGCTGATGGGTCTCCAGCCTGTGCCCGACATAGACGGCGTGCTCCGGCGCGCCCTTGGGATAGACCAGGACCGGCAGATAACGGCTGACGCCCAGCGCATCCATGTAGTCGAAGAAGATCGCGCGCTCGGCACCCAGCAGGTACTGCACATTGTGCTTGGAGGTCGCGACCAGCACGTCGAGGCCGGCGCCCTCCATCAGACGGTCGAGCTTGGCGGCATCGAATGGAATGGCGCGCGAGCGGTCTGCGCGGGCGACGTTCTCCTGCATGACGAACCTCCCAATGTCTGGCGCGGCTTGTCTGGCTGCGTCCGGTGACTTGCCTGCCTAGCGTACAAGTCTGAGCCGGGAGCAGGGTTCTCGGTAGCCGTCGATTAGGCCGGGCTGATCTGCACACCCATATCCGTAATTCGCATAAGGTATATTATGGAATATCTTTATATACAATTAGATCAAACGCTTAGGCGCAATTCCTGCCACTACACCTTCGCTCCTCGTCTTTTCCGGCCCGGCGGTCGCATATCGTCCCAGCTCTCGACAGCTACTGTGCATGGGGTTGTTTTCGCAGTTTAGATTCCGGTCTATGCATCCGAAAGCCGATATTGCCGTGACGATGTCCGGCTGCAATAAGCGAGTCTTCGCGAGATCGCAGATGACCTTCTGACCCGACGTCCGTATGGTTTGCATCTCAGAACAACAACAAACCTTCCGAGGAAGCAGACCCATGAGCTTTTCCCGACGCACGCTTCTCAAGGCCTCCGCCGCGACCGCGGTCCTGGGCGGCATCGGTGCGCCCCATGTGGCCCGCGCCCAGAGCGCCGAGTTCACCTTCAAATACGCCAACAACCTGCCGGACACCCATCCGATGAACGTGCGCGCCAAGGAGATGGCGGCGGCGATCAAGGCCGAGACCAAGGGCAAGTTCGACCTGCAAATCTTCCCGAACAACCAGCTCGGGTCCGACACCGACATGCTGAGCCAGATCCGCTCCGGCGGCGTCGAGTTCTTCACGCTGTCGGGTCTGATCCTGTCGACCCTGGTGCCTGCGGCGTCCATCAACGGCATCGGCTTTGCGTTCCCGGACTACGATACGGTCTGGAAGGCCATGGACGGCGATCTCGGCGCCTTCGTCCGCGGCGAAATCAAGAAGTCCGGCCTCGAGGTCATGGACAAGATCTGGGACAACGGCTTCCGCCAGACCACGTCGTCAAGCAAGCCGATCACCGGTCCTGACGACCTCAAGGGCTTCAAGATCCGCGTGCCGGTATCGCCGCTGTGGACCTCGATGTTCAAGGCGTTCGATGCGGCGCCCGCCTCGATCAATTTCGCCGAGGTCTATTCCGCGCTCCAGACCAGGATCGTCGAGGGCCAGGAGAACCCGCTGGCGATCATCTCGACGGCCAAGCTCTACGAGGTGCAGAAATACTGCTCGCTGACCAACCACATGTGGGACGGCTTCTGGTTCCTGGCCAACCGCAAAGCCTGGAGCAGCTTGCCCGAGGATGTGCGCACCGTCGTCGCCAAGAACATCAATGCCGCAGCGGTCAAGGAACGCGAGGACACCGCCAAGCTCAATGCCAATCTCCAGCAGGAGCTCGCGGCCAAGGGCCTGACCTTCAACCAGCCCGCGGTCGCGCCGTTCCGCGACAAGCTGCGGTCCGCCGGCTTCTATGCCGAGTGGAAGGGCAAATATGGCGACCAGGCCTGGGACCTGCTGGAAAAGGCCGTCGGCAAGCTGTCGTAACGCGTTGGGGCCGTCATGGCTCATATCGAGGTCGGGGTGAGCGGCGTGGCGGGCGAGGCGACTGTTCAGTCCCCTCGCCGACCTTCGCTGCTGGCCTCGACGGAGCGCGCACTCGGCCTCCTCGTCGAAATCCCGGCGGCGATCCTGGTCGTCGCCGAGATCGCGATCCTGTTTGCCGGCGTGGTTGCGCGCTACGGCCTGCACCGGCCGCTGATCTGGTCCGACGAGCTCGCCTCGATCCTGTTCCTGTGGCTCGCGATGCTGGGCGCGGCCGTTGCGTTCCGCCGCTCCGAGCACATGCGCATGACGGCGATCGTCGCCAGCGCCAAGCCTGCGATGCGGGCCTGGCTCGATCTGGTGGCGACCTGCGCGGCGCTGGCCTTCCTGGCGCTGATCGTCTGGCCGTCCTGGGACTACGCCTACGAGGAAAGCTTCATCACCACGCCGGCGCTGCAGATCTCCAATATGTGGCGCGCCGCGGCGCTGCCGGCCGGCATCTGCCTGATGACGGTGTTCGCGCTGTTGCGGCTGCTGCGCGCAGCCGATTACCGCATGGTGCTGACGGCCGCGATCTCCGTTGCTGTCGTTGTCGGCCTGTTCTGGCTGGCGCAGCCTTATCTACGGCCGCTCGGCAATCTCAACCTCGTCATCTTCTTCGTCGGCGTCGCCGGCTTCTGCGTCTTTGCCGGCGTTCCGATCGCGTTCGGCTTCGGCCTCGCGATCTTCGGCTATCTGGCGCTGACCACGCGCACGCCGGTCATGGTGCTGGTCGGGCGGATGGACGAGGGCATGAGCCACCTCATCCTGCTCTCGGTGCCGCTGTTCGTATTTTTGGGGCTCCTGATCGAAATGACAGGCATGGCACGGGCCATGGTGGCGTTCCTGGCGAGCCTGCTCGGGCATGTCCGCGGCGGACTGCATTACGTCCTTGTCGGCGCCATGTACCTGGTCTCCGGCATCTCCGGCGCCAAGGCCGCCGACATGGCGGCGGTCGCGCCCGTGCTGTTCCCGGAGATGAAGCAGCGCGGCGCCAAGCCGGGCGATCTCGTTGCGCTGCTCGCGGCCACCGGCGCGCAGACCGAGACCATTCCGCCTAGCCTCGTGCTGATCACGATCGGCTCGGTCACGGGCGTCTCGATCGCCGCGCTGTTCACCGGCGGCCTCTTGCCCGGCGTGGTGCTCGCGATTACGCTGTGCATGCTGGTGTGGTGGCGCTACCGCCACGAGGACATGAGCCATGTCCGCCGCGCCACGGGTGGCGAGATCGGCAAGACCTTCATCATCGCCCTGCCCGCGCTCGCGCTGCCCTTCGTGATCCGCTACGCCGTGGTCGAGGGCATCGCCACCGCCACCGAAGTCTCCACCATCGGCATCGTCTATGGCGCCCTGGTCGGCCTGCTCGTCTACCGCCGCTTCGACTGGCGGCGGCTGTTTCCGATGCTGGTCGAAACCGCGGCGCTGTCGGGCGCGATCCTGCTGATCATCGGCACTGCGACCGGCATGGCCTGGGGCCTGACCCAGTCCGGTTTCTCGCGCTCGCTGGCGTCGGCCATGACCGGATTGCCCGGCGGCGCCGGCACCTTCATCGCCGTCTCGATCCTGGCCTTCACCATCCTCGGCAGCGTGCTGGAGGGCATCCCGGCGATCGTGCTGTTCGGGCCGCTGTTGTTTCCGATCGCGCGCGCCGTCGGCGTGCACGAGGTGCACTATGCGATGGTGATCATTCTCGCCATGGGTATCGGGCTATTCGCCCCGCCCTTCGGCGTCGGCTATTATGCCGCCTGCGCTATCGGACGCGTTGATCCGGCCGAAGGCATCCGGCCGATCTGGGGCTATCTGCTGGCGCTGCTGGTGGGATTGATCGTCGTCGCTGTCTTTCCGTGGATCTCGATCGGATTTCTGTAAGCCGGCGCGTGAGGGAGGTGTCGATGAGCGAGCGGCAGAACCAGTACAATATCGGCCTCGACAAGACGCCCGCCAACTACGTGCCGCTGAGCCCGTTGAGCTTCCTCGCACGCAGCGCCGCGGTCTATCCCGATCACGTCAGCACGGTCTACGAGGGGCGCAGCTTCACCTGGCGCGAGACGCATGAGCGCTGCAAGCGTTTTGCGTCCTGGCTCGCGAACAAGGGCATCGGCGCCGGCGACACCGTGGCGGCAATGCTGCCGAACATTCCGGCGATGAATGAGGCGCATTTCGCGGTGCCCATGACGGGTGCCGTGCTCAACGCGCTGAACATCCGCCTCGATGCGCCCTCGATCGCGTTTCAGCTCGACCATGGCGGCGCCAGGATCATCCTGGTCGATCCGGAGTTTTCGGGCGTGATCACCGATGCGCTCGCGCAAATGACCGGACCGAAGCCGTTCGTGATCGACGTCGACGACGCTGCGCTCACGGGCAGCAGGCGCATCGGCGAGATCGAGTATGAGTCCGCCGTCGCGCAAGGCGATCCTGACTTCGCGGCGATCCCGCCGGGCGACGAATGGGACGCCATCGCGCTAAGCTACACGTCGGGCACCACGGGCAATCCCAAGGGCGTCGTGACCCATCATCGCGGCGCATATCTGAATGCCGTCAGCAATATCCTCGCGGGCAATCTCGGCCAGCATCCGGTCTATCTCTGGACGCTGCCGATGTTCCACTGCAACGGGTGGTGTTTCCCCTGGACTATTGCTGCCGCCGCCGGCGTCAATGTCTGCTTGCGCAAGGTCGAGCCGACCAAAATCTTCGAGCTGATCAAGCAGCACGGCGTCACCCACATGTGCGGCGCGCCGATCGTCTATAACACGCTGATCAACGCGCCGGATGCACCGAAGGGAATTGCCGCGCGCCATGTCGTCGGTCTGATCGCCGGCGCCGCGCCGCCCGTCGCGGTACTCGAAGGCGCGGAAAACATCGGCATCAAGCTGACGCATGTCTACGGCCTGACAGAGGTCTACGGCCCCGCCTCCGTCTGCGCCGAGCAGCCCGGCTGGGACGAACTCCCCGCCTCCGAGCGCGCCAGCCTGAAACGGCGGCAGGGCGTGCCCTACCCGCTCGAGGAAGCCGTCACCGTCATCGACCCGCAGACCATGAGGCAAGTGCCGCGCGATGGCGAGACCATCGGCGAGGTCATGTTCCGCGGCAACATCGTGATGAAGGGCTACCTCAAGAACGAGAAGGCGACCAAGGACGCCTTCGAAGGCGGCTGGTTTCACACCGGCGACCTCGGCGTGCTCGACGCGCATGGGTATGTCATCATCAAGGATCGCTCGAAGGACATCATCATTTCCGGCGGCGAGAACATTTCCTCCGTCGAGGTCGAGGACATCCTCTACAAGCACCCCGCCGTGCTGTTCGCCGCCGTGGTCGCAAAGCCCGATCCGAAATGGGGCGAAGTGCCCTGCGCCTTCGTCGAACTGAAGGACGGCGCGAGCGCAAGCGAAGCCGATATCATCGCCTTCTGCCGCTCGCATATGAGCGGCTTCAAGACACCGAAGGCCGTGATGTTCGGGCCGATCCCGAAAACGTCGACGGGAAAGATCCAGAAATTCCTGCTGCGCAACGAAGCCGGATCGGCGAAGGCGATCTCGACCTGAGTCTGTTCGGGCTCAGACGCCCGCCGCCGGATGGCGACGGGCGAAAGGCCTCTCCGTCGCTACATCTTCTTGTAGGCGTCAATCAGCGCCTGGCCGTCGGGCCCTGCTTTCTTGAGCCAGTCGGCGGTGAGCTGCTCGCCGATCTTCTGGAAGCCGGCCTTGAGGGCCGGGCTCGGCGGCTCGACCGTCATGCCCTTCGCCTTGAGCTGGTCGATGTACCAGGTGCTCTTGTCCTCCCAGGCCTTCCAGCCGCGCGTTTCCGCGGTCGCGGCGGCCTTGAGAATGGCCTCCTGGGTCGGCTTGTCGAGCGCCTCGAACGCAGCCTTGTTGACGAAGGTGTAGTCCTTCGGGATCCAGGCCTGCACGTCATAGAAGTACTTCAGCGACTCCCATGCCTTCGCATCGTAGCCCGTGCCGCCGGACGACATGAAGGAGTTCACGACGCCGGTCGCAAGTGCCTGCGGCAGCTCGGCGGCCTGGATGGTGACGGACTGCGCGCCGACCAGCTCGCCAATGCGCGCGGTTCCAACGTTATAGGCCCGCCATTTCAGGCCCTTCATGTCTTCGATCGTCGCAAGCGGCTTGCTGACATAGACGCCCTGCGGCGCCCACGGCACGACGAACAGCAGCTTGAGACCCTGCGCATCGAGCTTCTTCGCAATCAGCGGCTTCGACGCTTGATACAGTTTCATCGCAGCCGGGAAGCTGGTCGCCAGAAACGGCACCACGTCGATCCCGAATACCGGATCCTCGTTCTCGTGGATCGACAGCAATACTTCACCCATCTGCGCCTGCCCGGTCATCACCGCGCGCTTGATATCGGGTGCCTTGAACAGCGAGGCGCCGGGATGAACCGTGATCTGGAGCTTGCCGGATGTCGCGGCATCGACGTCCTTGGCGAACGCGACCAGATTCTCCGAGTGTGGATTGTCGGCGGGATACGCTGCCGGCAGATTCCATTTGGTCTGAGCCAAAGCGGGTGTCGCAGCCAGCACGGCGCCGGCGATCAGGGACGCGCGGAATAAACGAGAGATCATCGGGCTTCTCCTCACAGTCAATTTGAAAGCGGTACGCTCAGTCTGGGAAGGCGAGCTTGGGCAAAAACATCACGATCTGCGGATATTCCGTGATGATGAACACGGCGGCGAGCAGCAGGACAAAGAAAGGGAATGCCGCCCGGGCGACGGTCAAGGTATCGCGCCCGCTCATGTTCTGGAGCACGAACAAGTTAAAACCGACCGGCGGCGTGATCTGAGCCATCTCGACGTGAATGATGAGGTAAACGCCGAACCAGACCAGGTCGAGGCCGGCCTGCTTGACCATCGGCAGCACGATCACGGCGGTCAGAACGATCATCGAGATGCCATCGATCAGGCATCCCAGGATGATGTACATGATGCTCAGATACAGCGCGAGCATGCCCGGCGTGAGCTGTTGGCCCTGGACCCAGGTGGCGAGTGCCGCCGGAATGCCCGTATAGGCCATCGCTGCGGTCGTGTAGGCAGCGCCTGCCAGGATCAGCATGATCATGCAGGTCAGGCGCGTCGCGCTCATGATGCTCTCGAGGAAGTTCTTGCGTGTGAGCGTGCGGCTCCACCAAGCCAACAGCAGCGCGCCGGAAACGCCCCAGGCGGCACATTCGGTTGCGGTCGCAAAGCCGAGTACGAGCGAGAGAAAGACCGCCAGGATCAGCAATAGGCAGGGTGCAAGCCTGGCCGACTCGCGCAGCTTCTGGCGAAACGACATCGGCGGGTCGCGCGGCGGAATCTTCTTCGGATTGAGCAGCGACCAGATGATGATGTAGCCGGAATAGAGCACCATCACGAGCACCCCCGGCAGAAAACCGCCCAGGAAGACCTGAAGCACGGAGACATTCGCCGTGACCGCATAGACCACCATCGGGATCGACGGCGGGATCAGCAGGCCCAGCGTGCCGGAGCCCGCCAGCGAGCCGAGACTGAGGCCCTTGTCGTAGCCACGCTTGTCGAGCTCGGGCAGCGCGATCTTGCCGATGGTCGCACAGGTCGCCGCCGACGAGCCCGACACCGCCGCGAAGATGCCGCAGCCGATCACGTTGACATGAGTCAGGCGCCCGGGCAGCCACTGAACCCAGGGCGACAGGCCCCGGAACATTTCTTCCGACAATTTGGTGCGGAAGAGGATCTCGCCCATCCAGATGAACAGCGGCAGCGCGGCCAGTGTCCACGACGAGCTGGCGCTCCAGGTCGTGGTGGCGAGCACCGCGCCGAGCGGCAAACTCGTCGTCAGCGCCATCGCCACGAAGCCGACGAGGCCGAGCGAGACCGCGATCCAGACGCCGCTTCCCAGCAGCAGGATCATGACGCCGAGCAGGACGAACGACAGCTCGATCATGCCGAGATTGGCCATCGTCAACCTCCGCCGCCCTGCGAGATGCGCTCGATGAATTCGTCCGGGGTCTCGTCCGGCGAGCCCTTCTCGTAGCTCGGCCGGTTGCCGCCGGCGACACCGACCATTTCATCAATGAGCGCGATCGACAGGATCACAAGACCGCCGGCAAATCCGAGCTGCGGAATCCAGAGCGGAAGCGCGACGACGCCCTGCGCCACGTCGTTGAAGCGCCAGGAATCGTAGGTCATCTGCACGGCATGCCAGGTGAAATAGAGAACGAAGGCGGTGGCAATGCCGAGCGCCACCACCTCCGCAACCTGCTTGGTGCGCCCGTGCAGACGCTCGAGCAGCAGGCCGACGCGGATCATCTCTCCGCGCTTGAAGGTGTGTGCGAGGCCGAGGAATGCCATCGCGGCCATGCACCAGGAGGCGAAATCATCGCCGGCGGGAATGTTGACCGCAAACTGGCGCCCGACCGACATGATCATCATGATTGCAAAGATCGCAACCATGAAGGTGCCGGCGGCGTAGCCCGCACCGAGATAAAGGAGATCCAGCGCGCGTCGCACCGGTCCCCGGCTCGTTACATCGTTGCCTGCCAACGCGATCCTCATCCTCACACGAGGCGATTCAAACGGTCCCGGCGATCGCACGTCCTGTGCCGGTCCTGCATGAATATCGCCCCTGCCCAGCGCCTGTCTTTCAGACGTTAGATCAACATGATGGCGTCCACGTAAGCAAGGAGTATGCCGGCCTGTGCCCGAATTTCCACCGCAGGTTCAGAGAGTCTCCAGCCGCAGCCCGTCATAGGCCGGCACCACACCCGCGGGCAGCGACTGCCGGATCACTTCGTAGTCGACGTCGGCGGTCATGTTGGTAATGACGGCGCGCTTCGGCTTGAAGCGGTCGATCCAGGACAACGCGTCGTTGATGCTGAAATGGCTGACATGGCTGGTGTAGCGCAGGCCATCGACGATCCAGAGGTCCAGATTTTCCAGTGCGCCCCAGCTCTCGGGCGGGATGTCGTTGAGGTCCGGCGTGTAGGCGGCATCGCCGATGCGGTAGCCGAGCGCGGGAATGTGGCCGTGCTGCACCAGGAAGGCGGTCATCGTCACCGCGCCGCCCTTCCCAAGGATGATCTGGCTTTCACCGGCCTCGATCGAATGCGCCGTCAGGATCGGCGGATAGTCGCTGCCCGCCGGCGAGACGAAGCAATAGGAGAACCGCGACATGATGTCGTTCGCAGTCGTCTGATTGAGATAGGTCGGAATCCGCCGGCGCATATGCATCACGACCGAACGCAGATCGTCCATGCCGTGGGTCTGGTCGGCGTGCTCGTGAGTCAGGAACACCGCGTCGATGTGGTCGACATCGGTCGAGAGTAATTGCTCGCGCAGGTCCGGCGAGGTGTCGATCACGATGCGCGTCGTGCCGTCGCCCGATGTCTGCTCGACCAGCAGCGAGCAGCGGCGACGGCGATTCTTGGGATTGTTGGGATCGCAGGCGCCCCAGCCGAGCGCCGGGCGCGGCACGCCGGCGGAGGAGCCGCAGCCCAGAATCGTCAGCGTCAGCGTCATGCGACTCCCAGTCCTAAGCTTTCACCTTTGAAAACAGGCGAAAGAAGTTTTCGCTTGTCTGGCGCGAGATCTCGTCAAACGACACGCCGCGGGTTTCGGCGAGCACTTTTGCGACCTCGACCACATAGGCCGGTTCGTTGCGCTTGCCCCGGAACTTGCCGGGCGCAAGGTAGGGCGAGTCTGTTTCAACCAGAATCCGGTCGGACGGCAGTTCGGCTGCGAGCGCGCGCAACGCCTCCGACTTCTTGAAGGTCAGGATGCCCGTGAAACCGACATAGAACCCGAGCGACACCGCCTTCAATGCCAGCTCGCGCCCGCCAGTGTAACAATGCAACACGGCGCGAAACGATCCCTTGGCGGCTTCCTCTTCCAGGATGCGGCCGCAATCCTCGTCCGCCTCGCGGGTGTGGATCACCAGCGGCAAGCCGGTGGCGCGGGCGGCGGCGATGTGGGCACGAAATCCCCTCGCCTGCGCCTCCGGCGAACCGTCGTCGTAGAAATAGTCGAGCCCGGCTTCGCCGAGTGCAACGACCTTCGGATGCTGCGTCAGTGCGATGAGCTCGTCCGGCGCGATGCCGTCTTCCTCATCCGTGTTGTGCGGATGGGTGCCGACCGAGCAATAGACGTCGTCATAGCGCTCGGCGATGGCGAGAAGCTGGTTCAGCTTTCGCACCCGCGTCGAGATCGTGACCATGCGGCCGATGCCGGCCGCTCGCGCGCGCGACACGATCCCGTCGAGATCTTCGGCAAAGTCCGGAAAATCCAGATGGCAGTGACTGTCGACCAGCATGGTGCGAACGCCTTCAGGCTGCCGGCTCGATGTAGCGTGGGAAGGCAGGCGTCGGCGCGGGCAGCGTCGAGCCTGGCGCGATGCGGCTGGCGCCGCCGAGCGCGGCAAAGCTGCGCTCTCCTTCGGGAATACCGAGGCTGTCGAGCAGCAATCCCGAGGCAGTCGGCATCACCGGCTGGGCCAGGATCGCGATCTGGCGCACGACTTCGGCGGTGACGTAGAGTACCGTCCTTTGCCTGACGGGATCGGTCTTGGCCAGCGCCCACGGCGCTTCGCCCGCGAAATAGCGGTTGGCTTCCGCCACCACGGCCCACACGGTGTTGAGCCAGTGATGGATCTGCTGACCCGCCATCGCTTCGCGCGACGCAGCGAGCATGCCGTCGGCTTGTGACAGAATCGCCTTGTCGTTGTCGCTGAACTCGCCGGGTTCCGGCAGCACCCCGCCGAGTTGCTTGGCAATCATCGACAGCGAGCGCTGCGCGAGGTTGCCGAGATCGTTGGCGAGATCGGCATTGATGCGCGCGACGATGGCCTCGTGATTGTAATTGCCGTCCTGTCCGAACGGCACCTCGCGCAGGAAGAAATAGCGCATCTGGTCGACGCCGTACTGGTCGGCGAGGTTGAAGGGGTCGACCACGTTGCCGATCGACTTCGACATCTTCTCACCCCTGTTGAACAGGAAGCCATGCGCATAGATCCGCTTCTGCACGGGAATGCCGGCCGACATCAGGAACGCGGGCCAGTACACCGCGTGGAAGCGGATGATGTCCTTGCCGATGATGTGCACGTCGGCCGGCCAGTAGCGCCAGTTCTTGTCGCTTTCGTCGGGGAAACCGACACCGGTGATGTAGTTGGTGAGCGCGTCGACCCAGACATACATCACGTGCTCTTCATCACCGGGCACCTTGACGCCCCAGTCGAACGTGGTGCGCGAGATCGAGAGATCGCGCAGGCCGCCTTTGACGAAGCTCACCACCTCGTTCTTGCGGGAGTCAGGCCCGATGAAATCGGGACGATCCGCGTAGAGTTTGAGCAGCTTGTCCTGATAGGACGACAGGCGGAAGAAGTAGCTCTTCTCCTCGACCCATTCGACCGGCGTGCCCTGCGGTCCGAGCCGCACGCCGTCATCGTTCAGGCGCGTCTCGTCCTCGGCGTAAATAGGCTTCGTCGCGCACGGAGTACCAGCCGGCATAGGTGTCGGCATAGATGTCGCCGTTCGCTTCCATGCGCCGCCAGATCTCCTGGCTGGAGCGATGATGCTGCGCCTCGGTGGTGCGGATGAAGCGGTCGAACGACACGTTCAGGCGTTCGTCCATCTCCTTGAAACGGGCGGCATTGCGGGTGGCGAGCTCCGAGGCGGACATTTTTTCACTGGCCGCTGTCTGAACCATCTTCTGGCCGTGCTCGTCGGTGCCGGTCAGGAAAAACACATCCTTGCCGTCGAGCCGGGCGAAGCGCGCCAGCGTGTCGGTGGCGATCGCCTCATAGGCGTGCCCGATATGCGGATGGCCGTTGGGATAGGCGATCGCGGTCGTGATGTAGAAGACGTTGTCGCGCGCGGGGGCGGCCACGGGCGTGGTGGCCTGCGGCGCTGCGATGGGCTTCGGTGCGCGCGCCGCCTTGGGTTTGGCAACTTTCGGCGGCGTGGCGATGGGAGCCAGTGCTGCGATCGCGGGAGAAGCAGTCACCCTCGCGCTCTTCATCACCTGCTTCGCTGAAGCCTTGTTTTTCGAAGGAGCCTTGTTTTTTGAAGGAATCTTGTTTTTCGAACTAGCCTTGGTTCTTGAAGGAGTCTTGGCTGGCTTTTGGGCTGCTTTCTTCACCGCCTTCTTGGCAACGGCCTGCTTCTTCGCAACCCTCTTGCCGGCTTTCTTTGCCGTCTTCGCAGCGCTCTTCTTCATGCCCTTCTTGGCGACCGTCTTTTTGGTCTTAGCGGCTTTCTTGACCTTCTTGGCAGCTTTGCGCGCGAGCGCCTTTACAACCTTCTTCGCGGCTTTCTTCTTACTGCTCTTGCCTTTAGCGGTTTTCTTAGCTCGCGCTGCCACGACGAATTCCTTTACCGGCTTCTCGAAATTTGGAAACGAACCTGCGCCTAGCGCGTTGCGTCCGCCAGCCAGCCGAACACCGAGAAAACCAAGGGCTTTCGCTCCAGATTGTAGGTTTCGGTGTCACGCGCGGCGCGGACGATCTTTTCCCATACCTCAGCTAGGCGCGCAAGGCGCGGCAGGTTCTGGTTGGCCTTGGCTTCGTCGGCGTGCAGGCGTTCCGCGATCCAGCGATCGATGCCGTCGATGAAGGCGGCAAGCGCAACCCGGTCGCTGGTGCCAAGCGAATCGCCGAGCGTGTGCAATTCGCGCGGATCGACCTGCGGCAGTCGTGCAAGCAGCGCGGCCGTTCGTTGCTGGAGCTTCAGGGCATCACCGCCGAGCAGCGTCAGCGCCCGCGCGACGCTGCCCTCGGAGGCCTCCGCCGCCTCGCGCAACGCCGGATCGTTCGGGTCGAGATCGGCGGTGGCGGCGGCTGCACCGATCACATCGTCCGTTGCGAGCGGGCGCAGGCGCAGCTTGCGGCAGCGCGACTGGATCGTTGCGAGGACGCGGGCCGGCGCGTGGCTCACCAGGAGGAACAGCGATTGCTGCGGCGGTTCCTCGAGAATTTTCAGCAGCGCGTTGGCGGCATTCGGATTGAGCTCGTCGACGGTGTCGACGATGCAGACGCGCCAGCCTTCGGCCGCCGCGGTCGAGCCGAAGAAGCCGATCGTCTCGCGAGTCTCGTCCACGGTGATCACGGTGCGCATCACGCCGCGGTCGTTGGCGGTGCGCTCCAATGTCAGCAAGCCACCATGCGAGCTCGCCGCAACCTGCCGCGCCACGGCGTTATCAGGATTGATGGCGAGATCTTCGGCGCGTTGCACGGAAGGCGCCAACGGCTGGCCGTGAGCGAGCACGAAGCGCGCCATCCGATACGCCAGCGTCGCCTTGCCGATGCCTTGTGGCCCGCCGATCAGCCAGGCATGCGGGATGCGCCCGCTGCGATAGGCGGCAAGCAGCGCGGTCTCAGCCTCGCGATGGCCGAACAGAAGACTCGTCTCGCGCGGATGAGGAATGGCGGATTCGCGCTCGGTCTGACGCGGGCTCATAGGGACACCACTGATGCCGGCGTCGGAAGCAGACGATCCCGCAGCGCGGTCCAGACGCGTCCGGCAACCGTATCGGGATCGGAATTGGCGTCGATCAGCACGCAGCGCGCGGGATCGTCCGCCGCGATCTTGCGATAGGCCTCGCGCAGCCCTTGATGGAAACCGAGTTTCTCGGCCTCGAACCTGTCGGGCGTGCCGCTGCCGCGGCGTGCGGCCGCGCGCTGCAAGCCGATCTCGACCGGCAGGTCGAGGATGATGGTGAGGTCCGGCTTGAGGTCGCCGATCGTGACCCGCTGCATCGCGTTGATCAGCGCCGTCGGCACGCGGCCGAGGCTGCCTTGATAGGCCCGCGTCGAGTCGGCGAAGCGGTCGCACAGCACCCAGGTGCCCTGGTTGAGCGCGGGCTGGATCACGGTGCGGACATGGTCGTCGCGGGCGGCCGCGAACAGCAGCGTCTCGGCCTCGGGTCCCAGCAGCTTGCCCATGCCGGACAGCACCAGATGGCGCATGATCTCGGCGCCCGGCGAGCCGCCCGGCTCGCGCGTGACGAGGATGCGCATCCTTGCCGCCTTGAGACGATCGGCGAGCTTCTTGATCTGGGTCGACTTGCCCGTCCCCTCGCCGCCTTCAAAGGTGACGAAGCGTCCGCGTCCGGACGGCCACTTTACCGCGCTTTCACTCATGATCAGAGCTTCTCGGCGCCCGCGCGGAACATGCCGATCACGAGCTCGCTGGCGCCGTCGATTGCACGCCGCATGGTCGAGCCGGTGCCGATCGCCTCAGCGGCATAGACCGGCGTCTCCACCGCGATATTGCCGCTGCGCCAGACCCTGATCACGCCGACCTTCTGGCCGGCCTCGATCGGCGCGCGCACCGGACCGCTATAGACGACACGCGCGATCAGCTTGTCGCCGCCGTTCTTGTGCACCATCACTTGCACGGGCGACTTGGCGACCAGTTTCACCGAGCGGCTCTCGCCGCCGAATACCTTGGCGTAGCCGACCGGCTGATCGGCCGCCATCAGTGTGCGGGTCTCGAAATTGCGGAAACCCCATTCCAGCATCTTCTTGGCCTCCGTGGCGCGATCTTCAGCGTCTTCCAGCCCGTTGATGACAACGATCAGCCGCGTGCCGTTCTGCACCGCCGAGCCGACCATGCCGTAGCCGCCTTCCTTGGTGTAGCCGGTCTTCAGACCGTCAGCGCCTTCCATGGAATTGAGCAGCGGATTGCGGTTGGGCTGGCGGATCTTGTTCCAAGTGTACTCCTTCTCGCCGAACAGTTGGTAGAATTCGGGGAAGTCGAGAATGATGTGCCGGGCGAGGATGCCGAGCTCGCGCACCGTCATCTTGTTGCCGGGGTCGGGCAAGCCGTTGGAATTGCCGAAGGTCGACTTCGTCAGGCCAAGCTCGCGGGCGCGCTTGGTCATGAAGTCGGCGGCAAAGATCCGCTCATTGCCGGCGATGCCTTCGGCCAGCGCGATGCAGGCGTCGTTGCCGCTCTGGATGATCGCGCCGTGCAGGAGGTCGTCGACGGAGACCTTGCTGTTGATGGCGGCGAACATGGTCGAGCCGCCGGAGGGCGCTCCACCCTTGCGCCAGGCGTTCTCGCTGATCCGGTACTCGTCGGTCAGCTTGACGTCGCCCTTCTTGATGGCGTTGAAGACGACTTCCGCCGTCATCAGCTTCATCATGCTGGAGGGCGCGCGCAGTTCGTCGGCGTTCTTCTCGAACAGCACACTGCCGCTGGAGGCTTCGATCAGGATCGCGGTCGGGGCGTCGCCGTCGAAGCCGGAATCTTCCGTCTTCTTGGCGCCCTGGACGCTCTGGTTGGCGGCGTAAAGCGCCCCGCCCCAGCCAATGGCCGCCACCACTGCCGCAGCGATCAGACCGCGCGCCAGCGCTCCGGCGCTGAACCGGGTGCGACCAAACGAAAAAAGACGAAATGCCATGGCCAAGCCCTGAGAGCGGCGTTTTTAACAGCTGGAATCGGTGCGAACAACACGAGGCCGGGCGCGTGTCCCGAGATTGCACGATTCTTGTCGCGCCCCTATCGTGGCACCTCAGATTTTCTGACCAAACCCCTGAAACAAGGCGGAAAAGCGATGTCCTCCACCCGCGTGATCAAGGCCAATGGGATCGACCTGTTCATCCGCGAAGCCGGTCAGGGTCCGCTGGTGGTGCTGTGCCATGGCTGGCCGGAACTCTCCTACTCCTGGCGCCATCAGATCGCGGCACTGGCGGAGGCCGGGTTTCACGTCGTCGCTCCCGACATGCGCGGCTATGGCCAGAGCTCAGCGCCGCCCGATGCGACGGCCTATTCGATCTTCGACACGGTCGGCGACGTCGTCGGTCTCGTGCAGGCACTCGGCGAGAGCAAGGCCATGGTGGTCGGCCACGACTGGGGTGCACCGGTGGCCTGGCACGCGGCGCTGTTCCGGCCGGACATCTTCACGGCGGTCGCAGGCCTGAGCGTGCCGCCACCGTTCCGCGGCCGCGGCAAGCCGCTCGACCTTCTGCGCCAGGGCGGCGTCACCAATTTCTACTGGCAGTATTTCCAGGCGCCCGGCGTTGCAGAGGCCGAGTTCGAGCACGACGTCGCGCGCACCATGCGCGTCGTGCTTGGCGGGCGCGGCCTTGCCGATCCCTCCGGGGCCATGTTCGTGCAGGAGGGTATGGGCTTTCTCGGCCATACGACCGCCGAAGAACCGCTGCCGGACTGGCTCAGCGTGGCGGACCTCGCCTTTTTCACCGAAGCCTTCCGCAAGTCCGGCTTTCGCGGCGGGCTGAACTGGTATCGCAACCTCGACCGCAATTGGGAGCTGACGGCGCCGTGGCAGAATGCGCAGATCCACCAGCCCTCGCTCTTCATTGCCGGTTCGAAAGACGCCGTCATCACCGGCCTGATCGGAGCCAAGCGCGTCAACGAGCTCGAGCGCGTGCTGCCCAATCTGACGCAAAAGCTGATCATCGAGGGCGCCGGCCATTGGGTCCAGCAGGAGCGGCCCGACGAGGTGAATGCGGCGCTGGTCAGGTTCTTGAAGGAAAGCGCGGCCTAGTAGAGGCCGCGGCCACTCAGGATGCTGCGCGCCTCGGCGGCACCGTCAGGCGCGCTCTCGGTGGCGTAGCGGCCGTCCCCGTCATAGGACACGGCGCGCGCGTTCTGGAGCGCCCGGCCCCGGTTGCGGCTCGAAGCCGACATTTCCGAGGTCGCACTGAGTGAAGCCATGTCGGCGGAGGTGTTGCCGAGATTGTAGGGTCGTCCCTCCGGCGTCGGAACCTCGCCGCGAATGGCGCCGCGGTTCGACGACGGCAGCTCAGGAACGAAGGGCCTCGCGAAGGCGACCCGGACCATCGAGGGTGACGGCGCCGGGATCCCGGTCCGCAGGGTGGCCATCAGCTGGCGGTCATCGGAGCCTTCGAGCGGCGCCCGGCCGACATATTCGACACGGACCTTGGCGACGCCATTGCCTTTGAATTCAAGGAGTTCAGCGGCTTTGTTCGAGACGTCGATGAGCCGGTTACCGTGATAGGGCCCGCGGTCATTGACGCGAACGATCAGCGACTTGCCGTTCGAGACGTTGGTGACCCGCGCATAGGACGGCATCGGCAGGGTCGGATGCGCCGCGGTCAGCGAGCCCATGTCGAATACCTCGCCGTTGGCGGTCAGGCGGCCGTGGAAATCGTCGCCGTACCAGGACGCCATGCCCTCGGCGCGGTAGTTGACGTCCTCCTCGGGCACATAGGTCCGGCCGCCCACCACATAGGGCTTGCCGACGCGGTAAGCGCCACCGCCCTTCGGGACCGGGTCACCCAAAGCCACGACCCGAGGGCTCGAGGACACGCCGTATTTCGGATCGACGCGGCTGGCGAATTTGTTTGAGGAGGCGCAATTGGCAAGCGCGAGGCAGGCCGCGGCCGCCGCAACAGCTCGCGCGGCCCGCAAAACCGAATCTGACCGTCGGATTCCCATTCGCCCCAAATACCATTTCGCCGGACGCGTACCCAACCCGCTTTGGCTACGGGGAAGCGCTGTCCGGTCCTTTAATCCGAGGCGGCCCACCACCGCGCCGGAAGTGGTAACGATAACGCAACCCGAACACGGCGGAAATGGGGAGCCCACAGCGTTCACGCCGGGATGGTAAACGGGGCGTTTGCTTCTCCCCGCTGAACCACGGGGCGCGGTCACCCTGCTCTGTGCCACCGCCGGACATTCTGTTGCGCCAAATCCTCACTCCAGCCCCATTGTCGCGCCGCTCACCGGAATTCTTTTGACTGTGCAAGGCCGCCCGCGTTTTCTCGCGTGCAGGGCGGAATGGAATTGGACGATGATCGAGACGGTTTCGGCACTGATGGGTTTGGTAAGCGCGGGGATATTCTTGGCCCATGCGTTTGAAGGTTACCGCACGAGGGCCTGAGGCACTCGCGCGGGCGGCAAGCATCACCTCTTTCAAGACGGCCCGTTCGGACAATCTTAATCGATCCGATCGAGCATCGAAGACAAGAGCGACAGGTGTCCCATGCGCAACCATGACCTCGTATCCGATAGCTTCCTGGCATTGACCGCCGGCGGTTTGGTCCTGCTCTGCTCGAGCCTCGTGGCATTGGCCTTCGGCTGAGCACCACCACCACTTTCCTTTTTGTAACCACGACTACACCGCGATGCAGCACGCGATCTGTTTTGGATTGCCCTGCTCCCGTTTTAGCGTAGCCCAAACAGCGAGCGGCGATAGAGGCTGTCGCGGGCCTCGTTCAGGCAAACGAAGCTGCCGTCATAACCCTGGCCGTACTGCTTCTGACGCCTGCCGTAGTAGACGCCTTTGCTGAAATCGAGCCAGACGACCTGGTCATGCGGGCAATGACGCTGCGCCTGCGCCTCGTAGCGAAACGGCGTCAGCGGCGTCGCCGACGCCTCAGCGCCGCTACAGCCAACCAGGATCGCAGCAGCGAGCGCGATCGCGCCGGGCCACTTGCCGAAGCCGCTCCAAGACACTTCCCGCCTCCCGCTCGGCACGGTAGCACGAAACGGCACGGTGCCCGGAAGCGAGCCGGAATGGCTCGGCCACGTCACTGCGAGCGTCCTCAAGATCAAGCTCGCCATGGCCGTCATCGGCATCTGCTCGATCGCGCTGCTGAGCACCTTCATCGAGGCCGGCAATCTCGAAGGCCGGCTTCTTTCACTTGTCAGCTTCAAGCTGCTGCAACGCCTGATGCAAGCATTCCTGAAGCCTGGCCGCGACCTGCTCGCGGGCTACGCCCCTGGCCGCAAGATCGCCTGACACCTTGTCGAGGATTTCGTCCATCGTCTGGCTTTCCAGATGGTCCGTCACCAACGCCGTCGCATAGCTGGTCGCGGCATCGCCGCTGAGGCCAAGCTGGCTTGCGGCCCAGAGCCCGAGCAGCTTGTTGGACCGGGCCGTGGCCTTGAACATGAGCTCCTCGTCGTGGACGAATTTGGTCTCAAAGCCCTGCTCGCGCTTGTCGAACGTGGTCATGATCAGCTCCATTCTCGCTTTGGCTGATGATCGGACTGGCTGGAAGCGAACGTCTCCGTGGTTCATGTCAGTTTCCGATCGTTGAAGCTTCCGGCGGAAGACAAATGCCGTCAAGCCCGCCCGGGCCGCGCCGCAGACCGGGCGCATGCACCGGCACGCACCAGCTCTACGCCAGCCAACCCGGCTAGGCAGAGATGTTTTAACCATTCATTAAGCAGACTCAGCGCCGCATGGCCCCGGGACATCGAGAGCTGACGCATGAACAAAGAGTTGCGGGAGTTTCGACGGCTTGAACGGGTCTGCCTGGAGCAGGCAGCCCTCTCCACCATGGACCTCGCGCGAAGCGGGTTGCTCAAGGTCGCGGACGATTGTCGCGTCGCAGCCGAAGCGATCGAGGCGCAATCGCCACGGAAACCTTTCGCAAGCGCCGTTCAAGCACTGAAGCAGGCGTTGAGCGTGACGCGCGTCCCCCACCGGCACTGAGGCCGGCGCTCGGGGCAGAGACGTCTTTGGCGTGGCGGCCGCGTTCGGTCAGCCCTTCGCCCCCGTCTGTTCACGTGCCAGCCGTTCGGCCCTCAGCCGTTCCTTGTTGGCATAAAACGCCTTCTGCGCCTCTTCATGATCACGCATGGCCTTTTCGGCCTCGATCCGGCGTGTGGCATCGCGCGCTTGGCGCTGTTCAGGGGTCAAGGGTTTGCGTCGGTAGGAAAGGTCTTCAGTCATGCCGCGATAACGCGCAAGCGGGAAAGAAGTTCCGCAAATCGAACCCGCGCGCGTCTCAGCCATTCCGGAAAAGCAGCTTTTCAAGGGCTTATCGAACGGCCTCACCCGCCGAAGGCCGCTCCGATAAAAGCTCGAAAACAACCCCATGCACAGTAGCCAACCCTTTGAAATGCAACGCTTTCCAATGTCCTGTTTTTGACCCTCGGCGCCGAACCGTTTGACGCGTCGGGCAAAACAGTGGCATTCTGCCATCTTCGGAAATCCTGAAGATGGCCGGATCATCTCCCGTCGGGGGAGATCTCGATGTCCGCAATCACCGGCAAATGGTCTGAATAGGCCCTCGCCTTTTCGTCGGTCCAAACTTTCCCGATCCGGCTGTCGGACGTTGCATAAATCCGGTCAAGCCGCAGAAGAGGTAAATGCGACGGGAAAGTTCGCAGCCGCGTACGGTTTGGGCAGACCTGCGCGAGCACGCGCCGCACCGATTTGACCCAAAACCAGTCGTTGAAATCCCCGAGGACGACGGTCCTTTCAGGTTTCACCAGGCTCACCAGCGCCTGAGCTTGCGCATGGCGCTCGTGGATACTCAAGCCGAGATGCGTGGCCACCACGCGTACATCGCCAAGCGGCGTCAGCAGCCCCGTCGCAATCGCTCTGCGCGGCTCCCGCTCACGATAGGACACGTCGACGATCTCCGGCGGGCCGGAGAATGGAAACCGGCTCAGGAGCGTCTGGCCGTATTCGCCATCCGCCGTGACGATCGACTTGGCGTGAACACGGTGATCGCCGACAACACTCGCCAGCTTCGCAAACGGATCGTCTGATCGCGATCGCGAATCCACCTCCTGAAGCGCGACGACATCGGGAGCCCATTTGCGAACGATGGAACAGATCCCCTCCAGATCGAACTTCGGATTGAGATTGAACGTGCCATGCACATTCCACGTCATGAAGCGCATCAGCGCCTCCCGGCGAGCCACGTCGCGACGAATTGCGCGCCTGCGCAGATCGCGACCCAGCTTAAGAACGCCAGTGCGAGGAGCAATATGTTGGTCCAGGACGCATTTCTGGCCAGATCTGCGATCTGAGCGCCCAGAACTGCCATGGCGAGAATCCCGGGCGTCATGCCGAGCAGGGTTCCGACCAGGAAGTCACGCAGAGGCAGCGTGCTCGCACCGGCCACGACGTTCACCACCGAGAACGGCGCTACGGGAATCATCCGGATGACAACGACAGCCAGGATTCCCTTGCCGACAACACGTTCCTGGATGCGCGCGGCACGTCGTCCGAGCAAACGCTGGAGGCGTTCGCGGCCGAGTGCCCGTCCGATCGCAAAAACGACAAAGGCGCTGAGCAAGACGCCCGTCATGGCGGTGACGAAGCCTAGCCATGGTCCGAGTGCGGCAGCAGTTGCCGCAATGAGCACGAGAACCGGAAACACGACCAAGCCGCCCACCACGAAAACCGCGATCGCGAATGGCGGCCCCCAGATGGACTGCGCGTAGGCAGACAGGAACGTCGAAATACGCCCCGCATCGGCAAAATCGCTCAAGGACGTGTACGACCAGGCCGTCGCCAGTCCAAAAAGCGCCACGGCAATCGACACGATCCCGATGATCGTCTTCGTGCTCCACATGCGAGATGCCGCTCGCTCCAGATGAAGAGGCCGCTCAGGGTCCGCCACCGGCTGAACCATCGTGGCCAGAGTACTGGTCAGGACCGAGGATTCCACATCCCGCAGCGTCTTCGCCCCATCGGCTCTCGAGATATCGTCCAGGAGCGCGAAAAGACGATCTTCGTTTTGCGCTACGGCCTGTTCGTCGAGACCGCAAAAATGGGCGATCAGGCGCCGGCGGACCGAAGCGATGAACTCCCGGTGCTGGTCGGAGGCCGATTCGAAGATCAGGTCACATTCGCTGTCGGCGCCCATCGAGCGATTGTTCAGGTTCGCCGAGCCGATTCTCAAGATCCGATCGTCCACGACCATCAGCTTGCTGTGCACCATCACGGCTGCTTCCGTATCCCCGCTGCTTGAGACGGGGTAGACGAAGCGGATGCGATCTGCGACGCCAGCCTCGCTGAAACAGTCGATGAAGGCACCACGGCCATTCTGCATGGCCTGGGATTCCAGCCACGAGGAATGCAGCTTGGGAGCGACGACCAGAATCCGAAGCGAAGGCACGCGCAACATCTGCTCCGCCAATTCACGCGCGATCTTGATGGCGCTGGTAAACTGGTTTTCGATATAGACGAAGCTCGTCGCCGACCGGATCGCTGCGATCAACGAGCGTTCGACCTCATTGATGCCTAGACCTGCAGGACCGATGACCTCGGTCCTGGCGATACCCACCGGCAAGTGCTCGGCCTCCACCGGCACATTCGCCGGCCACCGAATGCCCTTCGGCGCGTGCCGATCATCAGGCTGTTGACCTGCCGCTCGCCAGCGTTGCCCTGCGAGGTCGAACAGCCACGCAGCCGCATCCCCGTCGACCATGCATTGAACATCATGAAATGGCAGGTATGGCTTGCCGTGGGGATCACAGCGCGATGCGTGCTTGGCGCGATGGTCACTCGTGTCCCAGCGCCTGATCGTCAGATCGAGCCCGCCGACGAACGCCAGTGAACCATCGACGCAGACGATCTTCTGGTGTTGGGCCGAGCCAAACGGAAGCGTGGAATCCAGATGAAATCGGACGCGGCCATCTGTTGCGGTGGTGAATTTCGCCGCGGAGTTCCACTCCCTTTCCGCAGCGTAAAACGAGACGAAATCCCAGACGAGAACGTTGATCCGCAAGGCGGGACGGCGTTGAACCAGCGCGCGCAGGAATGGGCCGAGCTGTTCAGGCAAGCCATCATCCGCTCGCCCGGAATCTCCGACCAGCCTGGTCTCGCTATGGATATCCCATCCGATGATGTAGACGAGATCTCGCGCCTCCAGCAGCGCGTCCCGCAGGGCCGCGAAATAAGCGGCAGCATCGTTCAGAATCGCCACGCGACGCGCCTTGCACCGCCGCCAGACGGTGTCGCCGGGGATCAGGGTGGATGAACTCTGAAGCAGGTGGACCTCGCAATTCGCATTCGCGTCTAAACGCTCTGAACGCTCAAGGGGTTCCACGACTTCAGACCAGAGGCGCCTTCAGACCAGAGGCGACCGTTCAGCGCGTGCGGATCCCGGTGCCACAGTCGTCCATTGCCGCTATTTGGTTCGGACAGTCTTTGCGCCGGCGTCCCTCAAGATGTCTGCAATCTTCTCAGGGGCGTCGCCGTGAAAATCCACGGAGACTTCGATCAGACCTCCCAATTGTTGGTGCCCCTCCGGCGCGGGCGCCGCCTTGACGTCAGCACCGGCAGGATGTGTCCCTGCCGTGTTCGCGCCGCCGGCGGACTGGACGAAGACGTCGCTTCGCTGCACGCCGCATTCCTGCACGACATGCTCAACCGCAAGCTCAGCGCCGCGGCGCGAGTCGAATTCTCCAATGATCGTACTTTCCAAGCGCGTGCTCCGTGGCTGGACGAGAGTGCGAACAACAGGCCAGCAAGGACCAGGTTCCTGTGGCGAGAGCTGCACCTCACCTCGGGATCAGAACCGGACGATCCCGAACAGGACAAGCAGCGCGACAGTGATCACGCCGGAGATCAGCAGCGAGCCGAGACACCCCAGTCGGTTGGAGAAAATGAAGAACATGCGTTGCCCAGTGTGAAACTCCTGCCCGGCTAATTTCTCAAATTCGATCGCGTTCCGGATGCTCGTCGCTGCACTTTATTAGCAAGGCAGCATAAACGACAGACGGCAGCTGATGAGCCCGGAATGACATCGCCATGCTCTCGCCCCCGCCGAAGCCGCGCCCCTCCCCTGGTGCGTTCAGCTCCCTTTGGGAGTGGTCCTCGACGGCGACTCGCCAAGGCCGGGATTGATGGCGAGCGAGGCTCCGGCAGCGCCGCCGGCTTCATAGGCCGTCATCGACACCATCCGGCTGCTGCTGCGCTGGGTCCGGATCTTCAGGTCGAGCTTATCGAATTCTGCATCGACCACCGAGGTCTTGAGAACGACCAGCCCGCGGCCGGTGCTTTCATTGACCTGATCGCGACTGGCCTTGATCGCCAGCAGCCGGTCCGCGATTGACGCCACCATCCCGAGCGCGAAGGAGGCATTGGCCAGATGCCGCTCCTGGTGTCGGAACCTGCTGTAGTCGACCGAGGTCTTGAAGCGGCCAAGTTCGGCGCGCACGGCGCCGTCGATCAATTCGGCCAGATAATGCGCGACCTCGACATCCGCGCCGAGACCGAACAACACAAACCTGCTCTCGCCGGACGCGTTCTTCTCGCGCCAGACCCGACAATCGCAGAAATGAGCGATCGCGCCGATGCAGTCGTCCAGCGGAATTCGCTTCTTGCGATGGGTCTCGTAGACCCTCCGTTCGCACGGCGACGCACGCAGTTCGACATCGGAGAGCGACAGATCGTGGCGATCCAACAGTTCGGCGACCTTGGCGGCCGCAGACAGCGCCTCGTCCTCGGTGCAACCATTGGCGATCGTCTTGGCGCGCAACGCCTGAATACGGAGCTTCAGCTTGTCGAGCGCGGCCGGATTGAACGTCTGATTCACCGATCACCTGCCCGGGAAAGCCCAACCGACAGACCTCGGCCGGATAGTACTGGCGGAAGGGGCGGGTCTGCCTACCTACACGCCGAAGACATTGATCCGATTACGAAAATAACGGTCACCTAACGATGCACCGTAGCACTGATCCGTAGCAACGATTGCTGGCTTGATCAAGGTGCGGCGAAGAGCACGCGGGAGGCTACGCCAAGTCGATCAGGCTCAGAGCGCTCGTGAAGCGACAGGTGAGGACTTTTGTTCTTCAGTATCTGTCTAAACTCCGAAGTGCCGTATGTGATGACCTGCAGGAAGTTGCTCATCGACTTGCCCGACTGCTCCGCTCGCTGCTGAGCCTCCTCTATGTGGGTGGATCGTCGTGGCGTGTACTGGATCGCGAGATCGACATCTCCGAGATCAGCGTTCCCCCGACAAACGTTAATCGAAATGCCCCAGCAAAGGTTAGTCGCTTCTCCGTTGCTGGTTCATGGGCAGGCCCCGGACGCCTTGTCGGATGTACATAAGGCGTCCGGGGAATGTTTCGGTGGAGCGGCGGACGCGCCCTCCTCCCGGCGCATTGTCATCGCTTGTGATTTTAGCCCGCTCACCAAATTGTCTAACGATCGCGGTTTATATGGCTGTGGAAATCGTCACGCGATAACCTCGCCGCTCTCGACCGCACGATCGAAAATCGCAATGTCGGCGGGTCGGCCCCTATGCTGTCCTTCTTGCGCGACAAGAACGCACTTGATGATCTTGTGCGGCTTCTGCAACACGCCGAGTTCGCTCCCAGCTTGAAGCAGGACTGGCCGGCCCAGATCATCACAGCGTCGAACACGCAAGTCG
This sequence comes from Bradyrhizobium sp. LB13.1, assembly GCF_054056815.1. Classification (NCBI taxonomy): domain Bacteria; kingdom Pseudomonadati; phylum Pseudomonadota; class Alphaproteobacteria; order Hyphomicrobiales; family Nitrobacteraceae; genus Bradyrhizobium; species Bradyrhizobium sp. LB13.1. Next base: position 4,383,534 of record NZ_JBSRYQ010000001.1, read on the forward strand.
CATCGTTCACGCCGGGCTAAGCTAGGGCGTGTACTCGTAAACGTCGGCTTCCGGTTATAAAGCGGAAGCTGCCGGTTGGGTCGATCATCGGCAGCTTATGACCGCGAACGGACATTTGATCTGCGGCGAGTTTGATTAGCTAAGCCGGGGCCAACCGCGAAATGTGGGCGGTTAATCTGAGCGCGCCGCGCGGTCAAGCCGACCTCGGCGGCGCAACTCGCCGTCGACGCGAGCGCTGATGGCTCTATTTTGGAGCGCCGGTCTGGCTACCCGAGCCCGTCGTCTGCTCACTTCCCGGTCGGCCCGGAGGATGCGCAGAAGCGCCCGGCTTGTCTTGATCGGCCACGTAACCGGATTCTCCACGGAGTTGCGCGTCTTGACCCCTTTGTCTGCCTCACGCTGCATCTGCTCATTGGGCTCGCTAGTCTTGAGCCCTTTGTCTACATCACCGTGCATCTCCTCCTTAGTTTGCTCACTAGGTGCGGCCTTTTGCTGTTGCGCCGCTGCTTGGAAGGCAATCGCGCTTCCGGCAACGACAATCATCGCGAGAGTTGCTGTTCGCATGCCTCTCCTCCAGTGCATTGCCCCGGTCAGCTAAACGCGCGAGTTTCCCAACGTTTCCTGGTTCCGATTGCCATTTTCAAAGGTACGTCCTTGCAATCAGATGGGATGGGCTCAATGCCGCCTATTGGCCCGTTGCCGCCGTTCGCTGACAGGGCCGTTATGTCTGCCGTCAGGAGATAAGCCGACCTAGGCTCAAGTCGGTTCGGAAGTCGGCTTGTGACCCTGAGCGGACAAATTAGCACTGCGCGTCCGTTCAGATATACTTGAGAAGGTTGAATGCGGCGGCTACGCTTCGGCCGGTATGGCTTATGGAGGCTATCGCAATGAAAATCACAGCCTTAAGGCGCTGCGCTTCAGCGGTGACGCTAGTTGCTTTGATGGGTTCGGCAACTGCCTTTGCGCAACAAAGCGATAGGCCGAACGTTGTTTTCATTCTCGCCGATAACGTCGGCTACGGCGATCTTGGGTCATATGGCGGTGGCGAGTTGCGCGGGGCTCCGACGCCGCGGCTTGATACACTGGCTCAGGAGGGATTGCGTCTCACGCAATTCCTAGTGGAACCAGCCTGTACCCCCTCCCGTGCGGCGCTCATGACCGGGCAATATTCCATCCGCAACGGTCTGTCGCTGATCGCCATTGAGGGCAGTCCTTATACGCTTCCCGCCAACGCCTTCACCATGGGCGAGTTGTTCAAAAGTGTTGGCTACGCCACCGCGATTTTCGGCAAATGGCACCTTGGAAGTGCGCCTCAGAGTTTGCCGACCGCGCACGGCTTTGATGAGTTCTACGGTATTCCGCCCGATATCAGCTGGGATGCAGCAACATATCCAGCGACAATCGCCCTCACGCACTCCAGCAATGAGCCGTACGAAGCGTTACTGAGAACGGGGCCGCAGATTGTTGAGGCGAAGGCAGGCGGCCCGTTGCAGACGGTGAAGCCATTTACGGAGGACGTGCGCGCCAACATCGACGATGAGTTGGTGGATAAATCAATCGATTTCATGCGGCGTCAGAAGGCCGCTGGGAAGCCCTTTCTCCTGTACTTGCCGTTCTCGATGGGGCACTTCCCGAACCTGCCTTCGCAACCGTTCAAGGGCAAGTCGCGGATCGGCAATTACGGCGACAAGATAATGGAAGGGGACTACCACGTCGGCCAGATCCTCGACACGCTGAAGGAACTTGGCGTCGACGACAATACCATCGTTGTCTTCGCCTCTGATAACGGCCCGCAAGGGCAAACTGCACGCGAACATGGCAACCAGGGGACGCCGGACATGGGAAATTCCGGTCCGTTTCGCGGGAGAGTTAGGCGAAGCGACGGAAGGAGCGATACGGACGGCAGCAATCATCCGTTGGCCCGGCAAGGTCAAGCCGAGCACAACCACATACGCCATGTTCTCGATCATGGATTTCCTGCCGACCTTCGCCCACATTGTCGGTGGCACCATGCCAACAGACCGAGCGATTGACGGCGTCGATCAAACCGACGTCTTGTTCGGCAGCACAGCCCTAGGGCGTCGCGAAAGCATGTTGAGCTTTATCGGCGGAGACCTCGTCGCCTCGCGTTGGAAGCAGTGGCGCATTTACTTCACTGACGTACATCCGACCGGCATTGGACCGCAGCGGCAGCCCGGTATGTTCTCCGCCAGCGCTCCGATGGCCGGCTACCCGAAGATTTACAACATTGAAATGGACCCACACGAGGATCTCATTGTAGCGGCAATGTTTGGCTGGGTATCGGGTCCAGCGCTCAAAACTGTCGATGAGTACATGGCAACGATCAAGAGATATCCAAATCCGCCCCCGCCGAACATCACGCAATTTCGCAGTGGTGGCTAACTGATATCCCACGTTGCTGCGCCGTAGCGAAATGTCCGCGTCTGGCCCTTTACGGACTCTCGACGTTGAGCCCGATATGTCTGGAAAGCGCGCTAGAGCGGACGAGTGGCGGAAACGTCATCCGCAATCTGCGTTGAGCCACTTGGAGAAATCGCGTCGCTCACCACCGCCGCTAACCAATCGTCAATTCGAACGCAATGCCATCGATCCAAGATAGCTAGGGAAGCGCCTCGTATTGAGCGATCACCGCCTTTGACCCAAACGCCCGCAGTGCTTCCAGAGGCGCCGCCAGGACGAAAGCCTCGATCGCTTCGATGCCTTTGCGGGTGATATACCGGCGCCGCAATTTCTTCTCCCAGATCGAATGAGTGTTGTCGTCCAGCACACCCAGATGACGCAGAATTTGAGATACTTGGCCCGGCGAAAAGGGAATTTCGATCCCGTAGATTTTTTGGACAATTTGGCTTCAGATGCTTGGCCACTTCCATCGGAAGATTTTTGTCCTCATCCTCTAAAGGGCGGTGGATAACCTGATTGAGGTCGACGTTGCCCAGAACGACAGAGGCCGGCGCGCCGTCCTCCTCAACGAACCGGCCCCGGTCAATGAACGACAGTCCCCTAGCGGTTTCCTTCGACAAATAGAGGTGCGACGAGCCTTCCTTCATGTCGACAATGCCGACGTTTTGAATGCCGATCTTCTCGACGACCTTCAGGTTCTCCATCATCGCCTTGATGCGGTTTCGCTCACGGTCAGCTAGCATCGTGGAAAGCTCGGTGTACCCAATCGGTCGGATTTGACCTCCGTAGCGATAATAAATTGTGCCCTCGCGGATCGACTCAGTGATGATCGGCTTGCCGTCCTTATCGGCTGATTTCTTGGACCTGTTGATCTTGGCGATGATCGGCCTATGGGGCGAGGCATTGGTGCCGATTGCCAGAAGGATCTTTCCTTTTATTTCGTAGGTACGCGTGGAAAAAACGATCTCGGGGGCAAAATCTTCCCGTAGGCGATCAGCCCACCGGGCTTCGTCGATCACCTCCTTGATGCCAACGATTTCTCGTGGCCGATCTCGAACGCCAAATATGATGATACCGCCGTCGGCGTTAGCAAAAGCCGCAAGCGCCTTCGTGTAGTCAGACATGTCTTTCTGGGCGAAGTCGACCTTGAATTCGCGGTGCTTACCCTCGCGCCCGGACACGGAAAGCGTGTCAACGTCAAACGTTAGAACATCCGCCAAATTTTCCGGCAGCTTGAGCAAGCAAATTCCCCCGCGCCGAGATACTCGACGCGCTCAAAAGTTGCAAGCATGTTTCACTACACTATACTTGTCCACAAGCGTGGCCAATTGGTGAGAGCCATTTGGTTAGTGAAACGGCCACCCCCTAGAAATAAAAGACTTTTTAGCCTTGACTGGCGGAAGGGGTGTCCTGTCAACCCTACTGCTATTCCTAACCTTTTTCGAACGCAACGTGTTCGATCTACGGTCCTAGCCACGGTCAAATTGGCAGCCTCACGACCGAAGTTTTGTGCCATCTCCCGCAGCGGGCCGGCCTCGCTGGGCACCCTCCTGTGCTCCGCCAGATTCAGGCAGATGCGCTCCATGCGCGCGAGCTCGTCGACGTCCCGATGATGTTGCCCCATGCGCGATCAGCGGCCGCGCGTCAAGAGTCCGCGTTGTCCACACCCACGACACGCAGTAGCTCGCGCGCGTTTGAAGGCCCAAGAGATCGATAATTTGCAAGGTACTTGGGATGCCGCTTTGATCGCGGCCTGCCTCGCCCTGTTCGACACAAATCGCATCCGCACGCCGATGGGCGGCCCCTGAAGATCACCTTTGGTGAGATGCGCCTCTCGGCTGCGTCGTTCATCGACCAGACTTGAAACAGCCGTCGAGCATCCAGTCAAAGCTGATGCGGTGGCGCCGGCAATACTCGGCAAGGTCCTTGACGGGGTCCGGCCAACCCTCGGCGGCGCATGAGCGTCCACTCGACCGCGGGCCATCGCAGGCGCCTGTTGATGTTGCGCGGGCTGCTGGCGCCGTCCGTGCTCAGCCGGCCGATCGGGCTTTTGCTGAGCCGTCTGGCGGTGTTGCGGCGGCGGGTGACGGCCCGGCGGCTGGGCCTCTGCTTTGCCTTCGCCACGAACGGCTTTAATCCATGCTCTAGATGCAAACGCGCTATCTTTGCTTGAGCCTGAGCGCTCGACCCGTTGCGTTGCATGTCTCAATGGCTGCTTCGATCGTTTTGGGATTCTCACCTAGCGCTTCGTTGCGACCGATATACCAATAGCGGGCCCAAGCAAATGGACTCCGCAGTGCGTCATCTTGAGCATACCCATTTCACTGTCCTGAGGGCTCTATGGCGTACCCCGCAATATCAAGTCGGGGCCCCCGCGCCATCTTGATCTTGGAGCCTGGGGGCATTGATCGATTTGCGGTGTTTGATGTGCGATAAGAAGTCCGCATCGCTCGGAACCTGCTCGGCAATTATTTCACCGGCCTGCAAATATGCGGCAGCGACTGAGGGAACAAAGAACCCGAGCACCAAGCCGAGAAGGAAAGTCAACCCCAGATAGATCTCTGGCAGCCACCCTGCTCGAAGGACTGGCGGCATGTACGAATAGATCACGACTTGGAAGAGAACCGCCGCCCCCGACAATGCCAGCGCCAGGATGAAGGCGTCGCGCCAGCGATTGCTCCGGTAGTCGTACGAGTGGGTCCGCGTCCGTGTGTCGATGAGTACGCTCACGAAAACCGTCATGAGTAAGAACGATAGCGAGTTCATCAGAATGAACGGTACCGGGTGCTCCGCAAAGGGCATTCCAGGAATCGGTTCGATTCCAACTCGAAGCCCGGTCCAGACTAGGATTCCGGTGAGGAACGAGAACAGGCCGAACACGGCGTAGGACATAATCGGCAGCTTGCGCGAAGGGCGCGCGAAATCCCAAGCCACTTTAGGATTAAATTGCCCAAGCAATCGCTGCGGTCTCGCAAATCGCGTGCGCGAGTGCGAAGGAGAACATGTTGATTCTCGGGAAGGGAGTACTTACCGAGACCCACGGAGAGATAATTAAGGGCCACAGCAAGAGTGCGAAGTCCAGACCGAATGCCACTATGAGTGGGAGGTATGGCAGCGAGTGCGGAAGTGAGACTACATAGCCGAACGATCGGATCAGCTTTTCTCGACCGCCCGGGCCGGGCACGCAGGACATCGCCGCTTCGGCCAGCAGAGTACGATATCCCCCAACAAGCCCCTCGCAATCTTCCGCCACGAACTGCGATACCACGCGGAGCTGCTTGCGCTGGACGCTACTCAAAGTCAGGAGCGCCTTGGCCGTTCGCCGCAGCACCTTCTGAAGCTCCACCTCAAGCTTCGCCATTGCGGCCCCGCGTGCCTGGACGAACCCTGAGAACATTGCGGACTTGGCGATCTCCCCAAAACAGGTTCGGAGGGACCACGCTTCTTCTAATCGCTGCACGGCGCTAAGGGAAATCATCGTTTTCAAGGTGCCCTTCGGCACCGAGTAGCGTTCGAGTTGGTTTTCCAGCTGTTCGTGCGTGCTCGGGCCCGGCTCGAACGGCGCAGTCGCCAAGATCGTCGTCAGGAGTTGGATCGATTTGGGGTACAACGCGAGCTCGTGCGCAAAGCGCCGGAGCGCCTCGAAAGGCCCGCGCGCGCCGGGAAGGTACGGAAACGTGACGATGATCAACGCGGATAAGACAAGCGATGTTTGCCGAATACCTTGCGGCTCACCTTCCTTGATACCGAAAATGCCGGTATGGCGGTTTATCAGCACCAACACGAACTGTACGATCCCGGTCGCCAGCAGGAAAGTTATGATGTTCGCGCCGATGTAAACCGCGGCTCCCAGAAAATAGTGCCGACGGGAAACCGCATAGCGCAGCTGTTGCGGTTGATACGGTAAATGAAAATCCCTAAATGCGGTGACAGCAATTAATGCGGCCCCGATCAATAGTGCCGGCAAGTTTATTGGTACAAATTCGGTCACTTCTCTGCTCCAATTCGTGACCTATTCATAGAAAATTGGTGTGTCGTCGCCTCCAAGAAACAGAACCGGTGCAACCCATTCCGGGAACATCCTCATTTTCAGATATGCCCGCGTGATCGCCATCGCAGTGCCGATGGAGTCCCCCTTAGTGATACATTCATAGAACTTTCGGCTAAACGCCTTCGCCATCGTGTCGCTAACTACGAATTGCATGGCAACGACAGCCGGAACTCCTCCCACTGCTAAATCCGAAGCAGTGCTCGAAAATAGATCGCCTGAGCTGGCGAAAGCTCCTTTACAGGAATTGAGCACGACCAGTTGCGGACCATTTGGACCGATCAAAATGTTCCGCAGCGTCTCTGAATACAATACAGCTGCTTTGGTGCCATCCTCTTCTTGGATAAGCAAATACCCCTGCCCTACATCGCAGTCGAACCCTCCGTGTCCGATAAAATGAAAGATGTTCCACGGCATCGGCGGACGAATTACCGCGTCCTCCAAATCGTCCTGCCGCCCGGAAACAGTCCAATGAAGGTTGACCTTGTTCTGTTCTTCCAACTCCTTTATCGCGCGGCGCATCTCGAGCTGCTCGCCCTCTGCGTCAATAGGACTGAGTGAGAAATTGACCATGTCGCTGGGGCGGGAGACCATTCCGAGTATGCGTAACTGCGGCTTGCGCTTGCGCGACAGTCTTACCGGATCTCGTCTTACAGCTCGAATGAATGGCGTCTGCCGCGAAAGCGAGAGAAATCCTTGCGTTTTTCGATCGTAAACTGATTCCCAAGGGACTTCGGTGAGCTGCGGAATTTGCTCGATTAGTAATCTGATCGGCAGCGCTTCTTCAGCCTCAAAGGACATCTCCATGCTTTCGCGGAACAGTCGGTCGATATCCGGCCTAAACAGGAAATCGAATATGCTGGTGCCGACCTCCTGCGTAATTCTCAGATCGGTTCTATGGGCTTCCGTCTTCGCGACGGCGTCGTCGTCGCGGACCGAAGCGTGGCGAGGTGGGGCAAGCATTCGCTCGCTGGCGTCATTGTCACTAAATTCAGCACGCCGCGTGACCGCAGCGCGGCTCATTTCCTTGTGAAACGGCCGGGCCCTCAGGGCTAGATCCTCGACAGGCAGAGGTCCCTCAGATTCCGCCTTCCCGGCTCGGGATTCGGCGAAAATCTGGCATTCAGCGTCTCCGGTTCTGATCACGCGGATTTTGAATACATCCGGCATGGAAAACCTATACGCGAACTATCCCGGGGTAGGGTTTCTAAACATATCTCTTCCCAACCGGGTTGCAACCGCTAAAGTATACGTCCGTTCGTAGAAACTTGCCAGTCCGCCTGTTCGGGTACGGCCGCGACTGTTGGCGCGATATTGCATCGCACCGTGACTTGTACGGGCTCTAAATGGATAGAGCGTTGTGACGTAAGTGATCCGCGTCCTCGGGCGCTTCGACGTCCACCTCCGATCGCACAGCGACCGTCTGATCAGCGAGGAGATCTACATGATAGCGCAGCTTCTTAATCGAGAGTTCGTCGTCCGCCAGATGGAAGCCATCGGGGAAGAGATGCGCCGCAACCTGTGTCCCCCCTCCGCTTCAAGCGAGTCGCCGCCGGTGAATGTAGCCGACTACGCTACAGCACTTGAGCATCTGGAAGTCAGCCTGGCACGAGAGAAACAACAATCGAGTGGGCAGCCTGGTTTTGAGTCCTCCCCGCCCGAACGGCGCAACGATTGGCCAGCTGAGCTAGACGACTTCGCCTTCATCAGCCGCGATCCAGTTGTTAGCATCATTCAAAGTGCGCTTGAATACAGATACAACGCACCTGATTACGCCTCGCAGGTCCTCGAGGAGGAGCCAGAAGATGACGGACGGCGTGTTCAGGGAGACTGTCCTGTCGTCACCGGCCGTCGACTGCTCCATTCCGAGCCCCGGCGCAACGCCGATAATCGGCGAGTCTTCGAAGCCTTTTCCGAGACCGATCCTAGTTGGGTCAGTTCATTGGTGGCAATGGGCATTCGAGGGCTACGGCAGCGGCATGCGTTTAACTCCAAGCCGCCCGAAGCCGTCGCAATGGGGCCAAATGCGCGTCTTGTTATTGTAGGCGACTGGGGCTCGGGCCTTCCGCGCGCGCAGAAAGTGGCAACGGCGATGCGTGTTTATATCGAGGAGGCTCTACGCGAACAACGCGACACCCACGTTGTGCACCTTGGTGATGTCTACTATTCCGGCTGGGAATACGAATACAAAAATCGTTTCCTCGAACAATGGCCTGTGCGGCCTAGCGAGGCGGGCCGCCTCACCTCCTGGTCCCTCAATGGCAATCATGACATGTATTCGGGCGGGCATGCATATTTCGACTTCTTGCTCGCGGATGTGCGCTTCCGCAAACAGGGGAGATCAAGCTTTTTTCGTCTGCACAACGACCTATGGCAAATCTTCGCGCTGGATACCGCTTGGGACGACAATGGCCTGAAGGACCCCCAAGCCGAGTGGATAAAGAGCGAGCTCGACCGAAATCCGCAGCGTGCGATTTTGCTCAGCCATCATCAACTTTTCAGCGCATACGAGGATACCCCCGCCGTGGGACGCACAATGCGAGAGAAGCTTGCCCCCGTACTCAACGCCGGCCGCATCCACGCGGCCTTCTGGGGCCACGAACACCGCTGCGTGCTATACGATGCTTTCCATAACGTCCAATACCCGCGGCTTATCGGCCACGGCGGCGTGCCAGTTTACATGGTACACAGAAAAAACGATCCGCTGGTCGCCCCGGCTTCTTATGAACTTCGCGAGTCCATTTCCAAGGGCTTTGAGAGCTGGGCAGTGTTTGGGTTCGCGATTCTGGATTTCGACGGTCCGCTCATCACGGTTCGCTACGTGAACGAGTTCGGGGAGGTGCACCACGAAGAACAAATCCGATGAGCGAGGACCGCGCTTCCCCCACGCACGTATCCCTCTTGCGTCAAGCGCTTGTCGGCTTCGCGCTTGGAGACTCCGAACGTTCGATCCAATACATTGAGTCGTTTCTCGCACTGGGCCCGCTGAGCGGTGAGGACGAAACCGCATGCGCGCAATACATTCAAGAAATCGAATGGCGTCTCGCTCGCGTGTCGGACATTCCGAGCCCTGCGCGCAACCTGCTGATCTCTCGCCTTCGCCTTTCGATTGCTAATACCTCAGCGTACCCCGACCTCCGATCGGCACCGGAGTTCGACAAAGGAGCACCACCACCCAGCGAAGAGGCACAACCCAGCGGCGACATTGTACGACGTACTCCGCACCTGCGTTTTGATGCTCCGCTACAGCCCGACGCAGTGTTCCAGGTGCAGGTCTACCTCGATACGCAAGCCGCGCGCGCTGGAGAAGACAGCGAAGACGTCGTGCTCCCAGTCGGTACCCAGGTACAAGTGCACCTCAGCGTCAGCAGTCATTTCATTGTGTTAAGCGACATTATGCGCACGATGACCCTGTACGCCGATAACGGGCCCGCGGAAGCTTGTTCTTTTGAGCTCAGGGTCAAGCCTCCGAACGCGCTACGTGTCGACGTACCACCGATGATCACCGCATTGTTCTTCCACAAGGGTCGTCCCAGTGGAAAGGTGACGCGGATGGCTACTATCGCCGGACTGGCCGCGGCCGCGCCGCCGGCTAGCCGGCCTGCTCGCGTCGAGTTGCAGCGCTGTCGCACGCCGGACCTGTGTATCGCAATCCGAGCGGCCGAGGCGAATGATGGAAGACAGTTCGAGTGCACTCTGTCCACGCCCCTGCTTGAAGCATATAAAGTGCCGGTCACCACAGCATGGAACTTGCCCGGTGTGGCCGAGCAGCTAGTGCGCGGCTATATGCAAGCCTTTACAAGGAAACAGCCGGCGCCCGGTGCGCTAATTGCCGAACTACGTGGGGCTGGCATTGCGCTATTTGATGCCGCCCCCAGATCGTTCAGGAATCTCTTCTGGAAACTCGTGGATGCCGGAAAGCTGCCGCGCGAGATTTCGATCGTATCGGAAGAACCTTACATCCCTTGGGAATTGATGATTCCCCGGCGGAAGCGCACTAACGGTGAGGTGGAGACGCGCAAGCCGCTCGGGGTCGAATTCCCGATCGGCCGTTGGATTCCACCCGACTTCGTCGCTGGACGCACACGAATTCCCTTCACCGACAGCTACGTCATCGCGCCGAAATACATGGGTACCCGCTTAGTGCTGGCATTTTCCGACTCTGAGCAGGCGCTGCTGACGCACGATTTTGCAGCCGAAGCGATCAACCCCGCCACGTTCGCACAGATTGCGGAAAAGCTCACGTCAACTGGACGGTCGCTCGTACATTTCGTTTGCCATGGTAAGGACGGTGCCGACGGCAGACAGGTCCTCCAACTTGACAACGGTGAGGAACTAAGTCCCTCGCAGCTGTTGGGAATCGAGGGATTGGAACGGACCTTTGCACATAAGCGGCCCTTCGTGTTCATCAATGCTTGCGAAGTTGGACGTGGAACGGCAGCTCTGGTCGGTCTCGGTGGTTTCGCCGCCTCGTTCATTGAGCTCGGTGCAAGCGCCGTAATCGCACCGTTGTGGAGTGTGAAAGATGGAATAGCCCATCAAGTCGCAGAGACGTTCTATAAGTCTGTAAAATCGGAGCCAAGCACCCCCTTCGCGGAGATAATACGGCGCCTGCGCACTAAGGCGTATGAGGGCGACTCCGCGGAGGACACATACGCGGCATATTGCTTTTACGGCGATCCGTGCGCGGCCTGTGAGGTCATCGTCGACATCTAGTGGAGGCGAAACAATTTCCGTCCACGGTAGGTCCCACAAAAATGGCCTACTTCCGGAAGGGCATTAACGATAGCCTATGCCGAAACTCGGGTGCCTGCACAACCCCAAGGCTATCGCGTCTGTTGACTGAACATTGAAACTTCGAGGAAGAATTACCGCATCGCGACATGCTCCGCTTGACAGGTTGGACCAACACCGATCCAGGTCTTCTCGCGGTCGTAAGCGGATAAGAACAATGCGTTGTTGTCACACCATGCTGCGCGTCTTGGCAGTTTTTTCGATGACCCGTAGGTTGGCACCGTAGGTGGGCGGTAGCGCACTCACTATCGAGCCGGAATTCGAACGAACCTTCAATGTGATAGTCGCTTGAATGTGGAGGAGTGGATATCCGCAGACGTTTAAGGATCGGCCTGCAGACGCTGTTTCCGCGCTCACTGTTCGTATGGTTCGTCGCAGAGCATGCATCCAGAGCGTGCAAATTGGAGTCGAACTGGACCACGAGTCAATGTTGGCTACTGCCGTTGGGGCATCAGCAGAGGTGAACCCTACCCTAGCTAGCCTGTTCAGTCCGCTTCAACCTGGGCCAGGAGCCGACTAGTTGGCGAGGTTCGCGTTTGAACTCTCCCGCGCCGTCGTTACTGTGAGTGGATTGCCAATTGCCTTTCCCGCCGCACGGATGGTGTCGATGAACAGCGTCGCGGCCGGGTTCAAAAGAATCGGACCACCATGTCCTCTAGCTCCAACGCCAGTATCGCCAAGAAAGCGCGCACGAAGGCTGAGGCGGATTTTGCCACCTGGCTCATGATGGCCAAGCTCGGTAGTTTCGATGACCTGCCGTCCAGCGCCCAAAGCTTTCTGACTAACTATCGAACTCGGCTCGAGGCAATGAGCGAGGCCGAGTCCGCGGCCCTCGCCGTTCGCGAGGTCTACAGCGCTTATTACAGCGAGATGGGAGGCGTAGGCACAGCGCCGGAACCAAAGGCTCGGACGCCAACGACAGAGGGCAAAGTCGTGCGGTCCCAAAGACCGCCTAGACCTCAACCCGGTCAATCGGCTGCGCGCCATTCGACGAGGCCAATGACCCGAAAATCCCTCCCGGCACTGCTGATTTTCGCGAGCATGGTGGCACTCGTTGTCGCATTCAGATTTCTAGCGCAGTAAGACCGCCCGCGGATTGTGTGCGACGTCCGCTTTTCCCCCGATAGCGACTAAATAGCGGACATCGTGCACTTCGCATTTGGGCCACAACCGGACTCTGACGAGGCAAGAAGGCATACAGCGCTGGGGTTATTGCTTGCTGCCACCTGCGTTGTGGTGAACTATGCCGGCGGCAAACCCAGTCCTCTCGGAAGCCTGCCTGAGGAGGAGGTTCGATGCGCATCATGGTCTCATTTCTATTTGCCGTGTGCATGAACACTCTATGGGCACAAGGGGTCAAGCCGAACTGGCCCATTCCACCGGAACTGAAATGGGAAGCCATCAATGGATATCCCATGGCATACCGGGACGCGGGCGAAGGCACAGCGGTCCTTTTGGTGCACGGGTCGACCAACGACTACCGCATTTGGGACGCGCAATTCGGCAAGTTCAGTGCAAATTACCGGGTGATTGCCGTCAACTTGAGGCATTTTTACCCGGAACGTTGGGATGGCACCGGCACCGACTTTTCCATCGAACAGCATGCTCAAGATGTTGTTGCGTTGATCACAAGATTGAAGCTCGGCAAGATACACCTCATCGGGCACTCGCGCGGTGGTGCCGTTGCAACCGAGGTAGCTAAATCGCACCCGGAAGTCGTTCGAACCCTCGTACTGCCGGATGCGAGCATCGAGATGCCGGTGGCCGAGACCGCCGAGGCCAAAGAAGCCGGAGAGTTCACCAAGAAGGTCATCAGGACTTTGCAGGAAAATTTGCAAACCGAGGATGCTGCCAAAGCTGCGGAGGTCTTCGTTGATGGATTGAACGGCGCCGGCACATGGCTAAAGCTTCCACAACCTGCCAAGGATATGTTTCTGGCAAACATCTACACGGCGTTGGGAGACAAAGACCGCCCGATCAGCACATGCGCCGACATCAAGAAATTTGATTTCCGGTGCTGCTCATGACTGGCGATAAGAGCCCAAAAAGATTCGAGTTCTTCTACAATGAAATGCGAAAGTGCAGGGAATTTCCTGCGACAGCGGTGATACCGAATGCGGCGCACGCTATGCAGAGACAGAATGCAGACGTCTTCAACCGAGTCACGTTGGAATTCCTGTCACAACATTGACTTCGCGCTGACCGGATAGGCGATCCGAAGGAGATTGATCGGGCAGTTTGGCGAAAGCCGAGCGGCATAAGGTTGACCCCGACCTCGCGCTACATTCGGGACAAGCTATTTCCCAAGTGAACTTGCTGTTACAGGGATTGTTTATCAGCCTTTAGCTGGCTGGCTAGTTTGATCGAGGCTTGTTGTATCTCATCGAAACTGCCCGACGCGCCATTTCTAGGCCGGTAGCATCGACCATCTGCTGAATATCGTCCGCAACATGCTTGTAGGCACTGCCTGATTCGACACCATCCGCTGGACCGACTCCATTCCAGTACATGCCCATTTTCTTGTTCAACTCTTTCAGCTCTACTGCCCAACCAGTTTGAATAGCGAGAGGATTTACCACCGGCTCATTCGCGAGCCCGGGATAATACTCCAGGGCGTTCCGTCCTATTTTGGTGACTATGAATGTCTTCGATATTTGGGCGCCGAATCTCTCGCCCTGCTTCTCTTCAGATTTCTTGAAATGCTTCTCACCTACTTTCACCCCTGCTCTTACGTCAAAGGTGAATACCTTTTGGATTGGAATCTTCGCGCCAAGTTCTGCACTGGTATAAACGTCTACGTAGTTCTCCGTACCTTCTGCATACGTGTTTTCGGCGTAAGTCGCCCACGTCTGCGTATGCGTTTCTGCGTCGAGGTCAAACTTGGTGCTTATCGGCACGACTATGCTCCTCATCGTCGGCAGCCATATACCTCGGCGCCGAGCCCAGTCCGTTCCGATCAACTCGTCCCAATGCTTGACCTCTAAATCGTCGACAACGTTCGTACCGGCTTCCTCCAGACTCGAAATGCGAAGGCGATAGTTATTGACGACCTCATAGTGATACGCCTGAACCACCTCGAAGGCTTGTAAGCCTCCGAATTTCACGGCCTATAAAGAACATGAATAGAAGTCTGGCATTGGGGGATAAACGGTCGATTGCCTCGACCGCTTTGGAAATCAGTTCATTCATGCTCGTAGCGCGATTGTCCAGAACGGGCTCGACTTTCGGCGGCGGCAGCACTTTGAAGGCTGCCGCAAACTCCAGCGCTTTCGTTTTCACATCCTGCAGCCGCGTATTTGTGTTCATTTTCGATATGTCGATCATGGCGTAACTCCTGCGGAGTTTTCGTGTCGACCTAGTAGTCGCGCGCCGCGGCTCCCCGGTTCAGGGAGTACCCTTGCGGAAAACGGACAGAAAAGCTGCCGCGTTTTGTACGGAAACATTGACCCGCCGAGTCGTCAATTGCGCACGCCATGAACTGGGGTCATCCTTTGTAGGGAACCCCTCTAGGTCTGCTAATGGGATGGACCGGCTGCTTCCTCCGCGGGAATAGTCTGGAACGACAACCCCGCAGCATCCGGAGAAACAGCCATGGACACAATCACCACACAGCCGCTGGCCTCGATCGGCATCGAATCGGGAAGGAAGTCTTCCACGTCGTACGCTTTGGCACGGACGGCAAGATCGCTTCCGTCGCAAGATCAAGCGACAGCTGCTCGTCGAGCCTTCAAGAAGCTGCCACCGTGTGTGGTCGGCATGGAGGCGTGCCTCAGTGCACACTTTGTCAGCCGGGCGCTTCGCCAGCTGGGTCACCAGCCGCGGATCATCCCCGCGATCTATGTCAAGCCGTTCGTAAAGGGACAGAAGAACGACTACAACGACGCCGAGGCAATTGCAGAGGCCGCTCTGCGGCCCTCCGGAACGCAGCCCCATGGCTGCATCGCAACAAGCTGGCGACAGCCTTGGCCAACAAACTAGCGCCGATCGCGTGGAGCATCCTGCGCAATGAGACGGCCTTCGACGCTCCCCGTCACCAGGTGATGGCGATCTGAGCCAAACCTCATCCGAGTTCGCGACAGAGAAAATGCAACGATCAATGGGCGCATCCAGAGCCTGGTGACCCAAATGGTTGCTTGCCAACCTGTCCGCTAATAAGACCAAAGATGCGTGCGTATTCCCATCAAGGCCACGGCCCGCGAGCCGATCAAACAGGCCGGATACATATCAGCGACTTCCGCTCGCACATTCTCTCTTGCGAAACGCAGCCGGTCCATACATGTGGGTCAAAAAGCCGACACTGGCGGAGCAGGCCGTGACCTCACGGCCGTAGCAAAGGCGCGCGGTGATCTCAGACAGCATGGCCTTCCTCATCGTCTCAGGCCCGTCCACTTCTTACATGCACGATCACTGGCAGCTTCTCCTCCAGTGCCTTTGCGAGCACGCCGCCGGTGGTCCGGTCCAGCTCTGCAGCAATCTTCATGAGTGGCATCGTGCCAGCCAAAGACCTAAGCTTTTCAACTTCTTCTGGTCCAATCCTGCTTCCAGCGCGCCATTTTCGTCCCAACGATGAAGCTTCCCAGAGATAGTATGGCTGAAATATTGCAGATTTCGCCTGATTCCAATGATTTCACCAGCGGCAAGGGGCTTTCCTTTTACGCCACATCGAATGGCACAAACTGCACTTGTCTGTGACGGGGCTCGTCTCAGTGTCATCGGTTCATCCGACCGTTGTGTCATTCCTCCAGAAGCTGCTCGGTACCGGGGGAGCGACGGCTCCGGCGCTCTATCAGCCCCCAGCCCCTGCGCCGGGGCCGTTCTTCTGAAAAGTTGGTCAGCCCAGGACCAGGACGAAAAGCGCCCGCTGGCGCGATGCCCGCTTCGGGTCAAAATGCGAAGAACTCAGCGTGAGCAAATCTGGTCCGCTCCGACCCACTAAGCGGACCTTAATCGGAGGTGCTGCCACTTCGCGTTTCCGGGCTCATGCGTGTGCCGTTCCGAAGGATGGAACTACACTGGCTTTTCACCATTTGTGTTGAGCCGTAGTTCTGTCGCGGCGATCTCGAAACGAGGTTCGCCATGACCTCCAGGTCCTCGATCAGTTGGCTCGGTGCGCAGCTCGTCGCTTTTTTTCTGACTATCTGGCCGCTAGTTTCGTCGGTACATGCTGTTGAGGACGCTGGAAAGGTTGGCGTGGTGTCCTTTGGCCTGTTCGGGGATCAAGGCGTGTTTAGATCCGAGGCGACCGGTGCAGCTGAGGTCGTAGCTGGCCGTTTTCAGACTGGCCCGATCGACGTGGAGTACAATTCCAAGAAGGGCGGAAATGCAACGATCGAAGCGCTGACCAGGTCGTTGCAGGCGGCAGCCAACCGCTTGGATGCTGAGAAAGACGTTCTCTTTTTGATTCTCACCTCGCATGGCTCTCCAGACGGCCTCGCAATCAAGGCGGGGCGGCACACAGAGACGCTCACGCCATCTCGTCTCGGCAACATGCTCGCGAAGACAGGTGTGCGACACAAGGTGGTTGTCATCTCGGCTTGTTATTCCGGGGTCTTCATCCCGCGTCTGGCGAATCCCAATGTGCTGGTCATCACCGCGGCCGATGCCAACCATCCGTCGTTTGGCTGTCAGGACAAGGCCAAGTGGACCTATTTCGGCGACGCTTTTTTCAACGTCGCGCTCCGGAAAGCCGTTAGTCTGAAGGATGCATTTCTGGAAGCGCGCTCACTCGTCCGGAAGCGAGAATTGCGGGAACACTTCGAGCCGTCGAATCCCCTCATGGCAGGCGGCGCAGACGTGCTGCCGTTGCTCGTCGGACGCCCTTGGACAACCGGCCGCGAGCCCTGAGGCTATTGCTCGCAGGCGTGCATAGTCGGGTCGAGCATGGCGTTCCTCGACGGGTCGCGATCAAGGATGAGCTTGATGCTAGATGAAGCCTCCCTGCCCTTTCAGACAAGTGGTTTGCGCGCGAAAGAAGCGTGACAACCGTGGCTTCCAACCGTAGCTTTCGTCGGCGCGCACAAAAATACGAGCGATTGTAACGAGGTTCGGCGGAGCGGTGATCTTCGATCCGCTTTATTGGCGGGAGCTTGTCAATGCCTTTCCAGTGCAGATAGACGCGCGTACCGCGTGTCGCGAACCAGTTTCGGGTTAGCACCCCGTATGGCGACCAAGGCGCGATCCAGATCGAGCGGATGCACAGCACGCTCCTCGCTGCCGATTGTCATGTCGAGGAGCTTCAGAAGCGCCGACGCGGCGTCCCCGATTGTTTTTCGCAAGTTTTTGCCATCGGCGTCACGCTCATAGAGCCCGTAGTCATGCAGCGACCAACAATCGAAGGGAATCAGGAAGCGTGCGATCGCATCGACGGCTTCAGCGAAAGCAGTACCTGATTTTGCAGGGAGCCTAGCAAGTTCTTTTGAAAGGCTCGGTGACGCCAGCGTTCTCTCCAGCGGCCAAATGGTTTCAAAGAATGGCACCACTACCTTTCTAAGACGGTCTTCGCGCGATGACCGACGGTCGTCGGCTTCGATAAAGACCCCAGCAATTCGTCCGCCAGCTGCACGAAGGCGGTCTGTTCCAAGCCTCAGCATCTGCTGCACGACCCTGTCCGGTATCGATGGCTCCCTGCCGTCGTTCTTATCGAGAAGAATGCGGTACACCACGCGTTCTCCTAGCCTCGCGCGGGTCTCTATCGGCAGCGCACTGGAATGCGCCACCTCGGCCATCCGCTCTCCAATTCTCAGCATTGTGTCGTAGCGAAGAACGGGATTTCGCGAGATGGCATCCCACACCTCAATTTCAGTTCCGTCGGCGTTGTTCAACGGATCCAAAAGGTTCTGGTCCGTCCATGCTTCGTCGGCGCGCCGCATGTATTCTAGCGACGACAGAAACCGATGAAGCACTTGCAGGCGGGTTGCGCCTGTCGTTCGCGCCGCGCTATCTCGCATGTCCCTGAGTGCACCACTCGCAAATGGATGCGGCACCTCATTCAAATTGGGGCACATGCGCAGAAAGGCCGTCATCATGACTCCGGCCGGTGTGTTCAGGGCGGCCGTAGCCAGGCGCTCGCCAAGGTCGGAGTCTCTCTCGCCCAAGAGGTCCGCGACCTCGTCGTCTTTCGAGAGTGTCCCGCGTTTGTTGGTGACATCGACCGCTGGCGGCCAAGCGCGAAGCCACAGCGCTGAAAACATCGGGTTGCCCTTTAAAATCACGGCCCAATCAGCAATCCAGCCCGACAAGCCATCAATCAAGATTTCTAGATAACGTTCCGGCACGGAGTTCAGGAGCGTCAAGATTACGAAAGCTCGCCCTCTTTCTAGTTCAGCCTGGATTTTGGCCTCTTCTGTTGAGGCGGACGCTTGGTTTGCAGGGCGCGTAAGACGTAAGACTTGGCCCCATACTCCAGGGCTGTTGGCGCTAAGCTCTGGCGAGGCGGAGAAAAGTTCAAGGATCTCTGAGAGATGGGATTCCAAGTACACTTGTGCCGCGCCGGCGTTTCCCCATCGCTCTTTGCTGAACGCGTTCTCCAAATTGCGAACTGCCGAATCCGAATCCAAGGCTTCGAACGTTTCTTCCTCCTCCTCCTGCATCCACCGTGTTGAAGACGTCCCTTCAAAGTCGAAATCGACGGTGGTTACATTTGGTAGTTCGTATTTTGCTGCAATACCCTCGATCCAAGCCTGGGAAATGTCACTGACTTGAGCCGGCGCTGCGAGAATTCTCTTCAACTCGATACCGGCGCGAATGTGCCGATAGCGCTCCAACTCCTTTGGCACGGGCTTATTAGTCCAGAGCGTTTTGGGGGGAAGGCGCTGAATCCTCGTTTCCAGTGCCAGTTTTGCAGCCTCATCCAGATCACTGAAGCGGCGAGCTCGAAGCTCGGCAAACTCCGGATATTCGGCGACTTTCCAAAATTGTTTGTCAGTAAGATCTGACAAGAATTTCGATAAGCATTCAGCGGAGGCCAAATCGGGGTTTCGTGCCAGCGCAGCCCACAGCCTCTTGAAAAGGGCCCACTTACTGGCCTTCCATCTAACAATCCGAAGCTTCGCGTTCTCGACGTCGATGCGTGCAAGAACCTCGATTACCTCGTACAGAAGCTTCGTCACGGGTGCAAAGCCATGTCGATAAGCATCAGGATCGTGGCCTGAGTCCTCCTCGCTGCCCGCGAAGCCCGAGACGTGGTAAACGCGCCGCACCTCCGAGTTCGTCAAGTCGATCCCTTCAGTCCAGCCAAGCCGCTGCGCAACGTGTAAACCATCTAACAGGGCCGCCTCTAGCCGATCTGCTAGTTCGTCTGCAAGAGCAACGTTGGTGATATCTTCAAGGCCGACGTCGCGAAGGGAAATAAGATTGCCGCTGGTCATGGAGATGGAAACCAAATCTCCGAGCTTACGAGGCACTTTCGGCAAAGCGGGGCCCCCATACAGGCTCCAATCCTCTCGTCTCTTTATGCGGGGCCATGGCCGAACAAGATCGACCACCTGACGCAAAACGTCGCCATCAATGCTCTTCTGCCGCGCGCGCGTTATCAGTTCATACCGTGTATCGGGACCCGTCAGCGGCATTGCAGACCATGATTCCAGAAGCCAAGACCAGGCGGAGCGAAACGGCTCCTTCATCTTGACGGCCGCACTTGTGATCAAATGCCGGATCGCGAGCCGCTCTTCGTCGTGTTCGCTACCTAGTTCCAGTGCCCATTCAATTGAGGAACGATCGTTCAATCGGTTCTGTAGGAACGCGATTGTTGTAGCTCTGATTTGTTGAGCCAGTTCGCGACCTCTAAGGGTATGGTCATCAGTCATCGTGGTCCCGCCACGTCTTCTCGCGTGATTTCATTTATATACCCGAGCCACCGCGCTGATGCTCCACCTCCGCGGAGCAAACCGGCGAACGATTCCCGTTCGGATGGTGTCGCTCTGCGCACAAGGTATCGAAAGAGTGATCGGTCAGCCTCGGATGCCGCCTCTAGGGTGGAACTTGTGATGCGCCTGATCTGCCGGCGCGACCAAGCGTCGTCAGCAGGCGATGGAATACTTTCCGCCCAATTCGTCATTAGTGATCGTAGCTGGCTGTGATTGTCGCGCTGATTATACGCGATTGGAACGATTCCTCTCGCCCGCCAATAGGCTATGTCGACGGCGTTGTCGTTCCCGACCGGAATGATTGCATACCGCGCCTTGATGTCGGCAAAATGCGTCTCATCTCCCGCGATCGCATTCATAAGGTAGCGCATCGGCGCGTCGCTAAGACTGTAACCCACGAGGACCAGATGGAATATGCGTGCCGCATCGTAGATGAACTCGGCCGCGATCCGCCGACGTAAATACACATCGCCGAAGTCTTGATCAGTCAGTACGAGATCGGAAGCGCCATCATCTTTTCCCAAGGCGCCATGAAGGTGGAAGATTCCCTCGAATTCTTTTCGCCGGCTGGGACGAGGCATTGCACCCAACGCATAAATCTTCGGCGATAGTTTCCTGCGCGAGGCAGCTGTTCCGAGGAGGGCGTCGAAATTCGTAGTAGCGATGAATGGGCGGCCGAAACGCTGTCCCAATCGTGCGAGCGATACGTGTAGTTCGTTTGTCTGTCGCGTGCGCGCCAGGATTTCCGAAACGGCTTTGCGCATCGAGCTCGCGCTGCTGGCGCCAGAATCGAGCCTGCGCTCAAGCATCCCCAGCACGACATCAAACTCATAGCCCGTGAAGGCCCGCAACTCGGCTTGCTGACCGGCATTCAAACCCGCGGTGTAGTCCCTCCAAGATGTTCGCGAGATGCTACCGGCATCACGGGCCTTCTGCTCGTCTTTGAAGATCGCATGCAGCTTTGCTGCAACTGCAGGATCGAGACGATCGTACACTTGAACGACAAGTTCGCGGAAGTCGGGCAGCGACGAAGGGGCTGGTCGAGATATTCCCGCTCCTGTAATGAACAGGACCTCACCCCGATCACGAGCCAGAAGGAGTTTCTCGGGGATGGGGGGAAGACCGTCCCCGAAGGTTACAACATCATCATCCGCCATTGAAGACTCACGAACTTTCTTACCGGCAACTCTATGGGGGCCGGCTCACTCGCTGGGACTATTGGTTGACACATGTAGCCGGCGGTTGCCGAACAAACCAAGCTGGTTGTCGGACTACCCACCCAAAACTCGCGGCTGGCCCGGACGGCCCAGCCATGTGCCCCTACCAGGATGTCGCAAGCCTGACTGATCGCTGGCCCAGTTTTCGAAATGTCCCTCCCGAGCTGGACTGTATTTTGCTGGATATTCAATGTCTTAGCTCAGACGTTTACAGGAGCCCCTTCCCTCGAACATCTTTTAGCTTCGCTCCTGCTCTTCTTTCGCGGCCCTTGAAATGTTTGAAAGCGTAGCTTCAGAGCCGACAGCCCGCTTTTCCAAGTAATCCATACAGAAATGAGAGCTAACCCAATGCGTCGAAACCCAGATGGAAGCTGTTGCCAATCTACGCACGTCATCGGCCGCAAACGTTGGTGCTAACAAGGACAGTGATCGCCGACAGCGCGCCGCAATCGGAGGATTCGTCAAGTCGGCGCGGCGTTCTGCGTGATCTATGAGAGGTCCGAGGCAGATCCCGCTCGCGGCGGGCCGTGGTCCATCATTGCCGCCGATCACCCGCCGTAACTAAGATCCGAAGGGCGAAGCTTCGGCCTCGCCTACCCCTTTATTCTCCACCTCGCCGGCCGCGCCGCGTCCCGCTCTGGGAGACAGTTCGCGTGCTTGGCGGCCAGCTTAGGACGTGGCCTGCTGTGCTATAGAAGTATCGCTGCGGTCTATGTTGGTAGAAGATGTCTTTCCTCGAATTCCTGTAGGATCAGAATGCCCGTTGATGTTTCCTGCTGGCATTTTGAGTACCTACACGACACACCGCGCGACCGTGCGCTTCGGGCACACGATCCGTCACTCGTGCCGGACGCGGAGTCCTACGACTTCCCCGACGTTGACGCCCTGCTGAAGCATCTGGACGACCCAGGCAACGACGACCGCGCCCGATTTCAGCAGAGCATCGCGGAGCGGCTTGTACAGGACCCAGAGGTCGCCGCGATTAAAGCCCTCTACACGCCGCTCAAGGATCTGAGACACTTTCCGGCCTACCGTCGCAGCCAATACGATAGGTACCATGCGGCGGCCCGGCAGCTTGCAGATGGGACGGCCTCGGAAAAGGATCGGAAGCTCATCGATGGGCTCGACGCCGAGATCGCCGCCTCTAGGATATCGCTGGACCATGGTCAGATATTGTTTCATGGGCGATGCAACGACCTGCTCGTGACGCAGCATCCCTACCCGAGCTACGTATCTGCGACACTCGATCCCATCGTTGCCCTCAACAGCGCCTTTAGGCGGGCGGGCATTGATTGCGTCAATGGTCGCCCGGTGGTTCTGGTCCTCAAGTTATGCGTACCTCCGCGCGCGCTGTGGGGCCACGTCGGAAGGTCTCAAGAATGGGAACTCCTCCTGCCGCGTGGCATCGATTGGAAAGAGACCGAGCGCCGGTCGGGAGAAACCTTCGACACCATACACGCAACAGCGGTTAGCCATGGCCTCACGTCCAGTAGCTTGGCACCGTAGCTTTTTATTTTGCAGTTCGGCATCCCGCTGCAAAGATTAGCTCAATCACGCCCTTGGCTGCTTTGGGTTGGAGGAGCCCCGTTCCGCCGAGGTCCGCTGCGCCAGCCCCCTCGCCTCCACCCTGAATACAACGCCTACGCCATTGAGCCGCTGCGGACGCGCAGGATTTCTCAAGAAATCCGTACATACACTTGGATTAAGTCTATGGCAGGAAAAACAAAACGCTCCGCGGTCGCTTATATTCGAACTTCGTCGGCCGCCAACGTCGGAGCCGGTAAAGACAGCGACAAGCGGCAGCGCGCTGCGATTGAGGGTTTTGTAAAACGTGCAGGGTTCGAGCTGTCGGGCGAGTTCAATGACGCGGCGGTGTCGGAGGCTGATCCCATTGAGAGTCGGACGGGCTTTGCCGCCCTGCTGGATCGGATCGAGGGCAACGTGTCATTCGGCCTGCAATATTGACCCCCTAAGCCGGGGGATCGGCGTCCAAAATTGACCCCCTACAGGTTGGTCTGTTGCGCTGCCTGCTTCGTAACAAAGCAGGTGGTGGGGGATGCTGATCGTGGAGACGATTGCCCGGATCCGGCGCGAGCACTTCATCAAGGGCAAGACGATCAAGGAGATCGCCCGTGACCTGAAGGTGTCGCGGAACACGGTCCGGAAGGTGCTGAGGTCGGGAGAGACCTCATTCGAGTACGAGCGGCAGGTGCAGCCGCGGCCAAAGCTCGGACAATGGGCAGTCGAACTTGACGGGCTGCTTGCGTCGAACGTGACTAAATCCGCTCGTGAACAGTTGACGTTGATCCGGATCTTCGAAGAGCTGCGCGGCCGCGGCTATGACGGCGGTTACGATGCGGTGCGGCGTTACGCCAGGCGCTGGAGCAAAGAACGCGGGCAATCGACCGCAGCCGCTTATGTTCCGCTGAGCTTTGCCCCAGGCGAAGCCTACCAGTTCGACTGGAGCCACGAGGTGGTCTTGCTGAGCGGCACCACGGTGATGGTGAAGGCCGCCCATGTCCGGCTCTGTCACAGCCGCATGCTGTTCGTGCGAGCCTATCCGCGGGAGACGCAGGAGATGGTGTTCGACGCCCACGACCGGGCGTTCGCCCTGTTCAAAGGCACCTGCACTCGCGGCATCTACGACAACATGAAGACCGCGGTAGAGACGATCTTCGTCGGTAAAGGGCGTCTCTACAACCGCCGCTTCTTGCAGATGTGCAGCCACTATCTGGTCGATCCGGTCGCCTGCACGCCAGCGTCGGGCTGGGAGAAGGGGCAGGTCGAGAACCAGGTCGGGCTGGTCAGGGAACGCTTCTTCACGCCGCGGCTGCGGTTCAAAAACCTCGACGAGTTAAACGCCTGGCTGCTCGACAAATGCATCGCCTACGCCAAGGCTCATCGCCATCCGGAGTTGGTTGATCAGACGATCTGGGACGTGTTCGAAGCCGAACGCCCCAAGCTCGTTCCCTATGCCGGCCGCTTCGACGGCTTCCATGCCGTGACGGCGTCGGTCTCGAAGACCTGCCTGGTGCGCTTCGACAACAACAAGTACTCGGTCGCAGCCAGCGCAGTCGGACGACCGGTCGAGGTTCAAGCCTATGCCGATCGCATCGTGATCCGTCAGGATGGACGCATCGTTGCCGAGCACCCGCGATCCTTTAGTCGCGGCGATACCGTCTACGACCCCTGGCATTATGTGCCGGTGCTCGTCCGCAAACCCGGCGCCCTGCGCAACGGTGCTCCCTTCAAGGACTGGGTGCTGCCGGCCGCGATCGAGCGGATCCGGCGCAAGCTTGCCAGCACCGACGATGGCAATCGGCAGATGGTCGACATCCTCAACGCGGTGCTGACTGACGGTCTCCCCGCGGTGGAAGCGGCCTGTGCCGAAGCGCTCAGTCACAGCGTCCATTCCGCAGATGTCGTTCTCAATATCCTGGCCCGGCAACGTGAACTCGCCCCACCGGCCAACATCATGACGCCGGCCGCACTGACGCTCCGTCATGCACCGATCGCCGATTGTGCCCGCTACGACAACCTCCGGAGGACCATCTGATGGAACGAACCCAAATCTTCGACCTCATGGGCGAACTCAAGCTCTATGGCATGAAGGCGGCCTTCGACGAGATCATGGCGATCGCTGTCAAACGCCAGCACGAACCTCAGCGCATTGTCGGCGACCTGCTCAACGCCGAGATCAATGAGAAGCAAGCCAGGTCGATCAAATACCAGCTCACCATTGCCAAGCTGCCACTTGCCAAGGACATCGCCGACTTCCAGTTCGATGGCACGCCAATCAATCAGACTCTCGTCAATGACCTCGCCGGCGGCGGCTTCATCGCCCAGCAACGCAACGTCGTACTGGTTGGCGGCACCGGCACAGGCAAAACCCACCTGGCCATTGCCATCGCCAGAAGCTGCATCCGCGATGGCGCTAGAGGACGCTTCTACAACGTCGTCGACCTCGTCAACCGGCTCGAGACCGAGACCCGCAACGGACGGCAAGGACGGCTCGCCGAGCATCTGACCCGGATGGACTTCATCGTGCTGGATGAACTCGGCTATTTGCCCTTCGCCCAGTCGGGTGGCCAGCTTCTGTTCCACCTCGTCAGCCGGCTCTATGAGCGCGCCTCCGTCATCGTGACGACAAATCTCGCCTTCGGCGAATGGCCGAGCGTGTTCGGCGACGCCAAGATGACCACCGCGCTGCTCGACCGGTTGACCCATCACTGTGACATCGTCGAGACCGGCAACGACAGCTGGCGGTTCAAAAGCCGAGACGACGATCACGCCACCCGCGCTCGTCTCGCCTCCGCTATCCCGGCCAGCTCCGACGAGACGAGCGCTACCAGCAAACATCGCCGCGCAAAGGGGTCAAAATTGGACGCCGATGAGGGGTCAAAGTTGCAAGCCGATTGACATACATTTTGCGTACCGGCGGCTTATTCTCGCGATTTTTGGCAAGGCCAAAACGCCACCCAGTTATGGGAGCCCTCATCCAACGTTTCGCATCTTGCGCTATCTCTTTGCTAACGTT
Organism: Bradyrhizobium sp. LB13.1; assembly: GCF_054056815.1. NCBI lineage: Bacteria > Pseudomonadati > Pseudomonadota > Alphaproteobacteria > Hyphomicrobiales > Nitrobacteraceae > Bradyrhizobium > Bradyrhizobium sp. LB13.1. The sequence goes on from NZ_JBSRYQ010000001.1 coordinate 4,409,415, forward strand.
GCTGCCGCATGGAGCACCCGCGAAGCAATGTAAGCGCGGCCCATTTGGACTAATTGAACGTGTGGTTATTGCCTGGATGTCTCAGCTGTATCGTGAGTTGCACGAGCAAGAGGAGAGGCTAGCGGATTGGAGGATTGGAAGAGACAGCAGGTGCTCCTTACATTTTGATTTTGTATTCGGGAAGCCTCGCGATTAGCGCACGGGTTCGTCTAGCAGTCTGCTGAAAAACCCCTCGCCAGGAAGGGGACTTGATGATTCACTTTATCATCTCGAATCGGCGGAGACGATCATGCGCGGCAGGTTTACGGATCAGGGCGGCCTGTTTTCGTACATCGCGCCGGATAAACGTGTGCCAGCGAACCATCCGCTGCGGAAGGTCCGGGAACTTGTCCGGGATGTTTTGAATGATTTGAACCGCAGCCTTGGAAAGCTATACGCCAGCGAGGGACGTCCTTCGATCCCTCCGGAGCAATTGCTGAGCGCCTTGCTGCTGCAGGTGTTCTACGGCATCCGCTCGGAACGCCAGCTGATGGAGCAACTGGACTACAATCTTTTGTATCGCTGGTTCGTGGGACTGTCGCCGGACGATCCGGTCTGGGACCCGACCACCTTTACCAAGAACCGGGAGCGGCTGCAGAACGGCGATGTGTTCACGAAGTTCATGACCAGGCTTCTGAACCATTCTCAGGTCAAGCCGCTATTGTCGGACGAGCATTTTTCGGTGGACGGAACGCTGATCGAAGCCTGGGCTTCGCAGAAGAGTTTTCGCCCCAAGGACGGCAGCGGCGACGATGATGACGGCGCCAACTTCCATGGCCAGAAACGCAAGAACGACACCCATGCGAGCACCAGTGACCCGGACAGCAGGCTTTATCGCAAGGCGGCCGGACGGGAGGCCAAGCTTTGCTATATGGGCCACGCCACCATGGAGAACCGGCATGGGCTGGCGGTGGCCGGCAGGGTCACGCATGCCAATGGCACCGCCGAACGCCGGGCTGCGGAGGTCATGCTGAAGGCGAGACGCAAAGCCGCAGGTCGCCGCATCACGGCTGGTGAGGACAAGGCATACGATACGGCCGATCATGTCGCCAACCTTCGCGCCATCGGCGTGACGCCGCATGTGACACAGAACCAGGCCATCACCAAAACCGGCAAGAACCGTAACAGCGCGATCGACGAACGAACCACGCGGCATCCGGGATACGGCATGTCGCAATCGCGCCGGGCGATGGTCGAGTGCATTTTCGGATGGGGCAAGCAGCATGGCACCATGCGCAAGACCAAACATCGGGGCATCGCTCGCGTCGCCGCCGACTTCCTGCTTAATCTGATCGCCTATAACCTGATCCGAATTCCCAAACTGCTCGCCGCATAGCCACCCCGCGCCGGGGCACACTCAATAACAAGCTCGAAATTACATCCAACTCTACCGCGCCGCTCCAAAAACGACCGGCGGAAAAATGAAAATTCTCCATTTCAAGGTTTTTCAGCAGACTGCTAGACGCGAAGTCCGCTTCTGGCCCATCGCTTCCATTGACGCGGCGTCGGTGCATGTCCGCTCAAGAGGGCAGACCGGAAGTTGCAGCCGGGCGCCAGTTCGGCGGCTTGTGACCCGTTTCGGACGTGCGCCTATCGGGGCCGTTTCGTTCGCAGTCGAGGCAGCAACGTCATTCCGGAAGGCCTGCTTTGCGAAGACCCTTGGCGAACATGGCGAAGTCCTCTGTTCGGCGGAATGGCGCTAGATCTCTGAGAGTGGAGGCTCGCAAGTCAGGGTTAAGTTCGAGCGCCCGTGCTATGGCTTTCTGTGCTGGCTCAAGCTGTCCGGCAAGCGCCTTGCTGGCAGCGGAAATGCAGATCGTCAGCAGAAATTTGGGATTGTCGCGCATTGCCTGTTCGGCGCATAACGATGCCACGTCACATCGGCTCGCGAGAAAATGAGCATATGCCATGGCTCCCTGCATGCCATACATGGACGGATCGAGCGGACTCAGGCGCATGGCACGCGCAACATGCTCAAGTGCCAGGTCCGACTCACCTCTCCAAACTCTCAGCCAGGCACTAAGCGTCCAAGCTTCGGCTAAGTTGGGACTGACCGTCAGTCCCCGATCCATGAGCGCCGCGGCGTCGTCGAACTCCTGGGCTACAAAGGCGAGTGCATACCCACCCCTAGACAGCGCGACAGGGTCATCTCCACCGAGATGCACGGCTTTCCGGGCCAGCCGCGTAGCTTCGGCACTCTCTTGCTCAGGCTCGATCATCCAGCCACGCGCCTTGCGCTGCACGTAGCACCACGCGGCCATGCCATAGGCGCACGCCAAGCCACGGTCGAGCTCGATCGCCCTGCAAAACAGCGCAAGCGCCTCGCGGTTCGCTTCCATTGTCGTGCGGCGAAGTTTCACCAGTCCGCGCAGGTAATAGTCGTACGCAGTCAGATTTTCGGTTGGTTTGCGGTTGGCACGTCTGATCTCCTCAACCTGCAGCTTCGGGGCGATAGCGCTAATGACGCTGGCGGTTACATGGTCCTGTAGATCGAACATATCTTCGAGCGCACCCTCGAAACGGTCCGTCCAGAGATGTGCTCCATTTTCGGCATCGATCAGCTGACCGGCGATACGAATGCGGTTTCCAGCTTTGCGCACGCTGCCTTCCAGCACGTAGCGCACTCCTAGCTCCCTTCCGACCTGCTTCACGTCCACATGCCGGCCTTTGTACGTGAAACTCGAATTGCGCGCGATCACAAACAGCCAACGAAGGGCAGAGAGCGCCATCGTGATATCCTCCACGACGCCATCTGCGAAATACTCCTGCTCTGGATCTGCACTCAGGTTCTGGAAAGATAGTACGGCAATCGAGGGTTTGTCAGGGAGCGCCAACGTGGGCCTTTGGTTTGCTGCCGCAAGATTTCTCACTCTGAAAACGCGGACCGGACGTCCAATGTTCTTGAGGTTCTGCTCGCCGGCATCATCAAACACAACATCAAGTTTATCGCGGAGTTGTCGGTGGGCATCATCCGACACACAAATGCCACCGGGCTCCGCAATCGCTTCGAGACGCGCTGCTACGTTGACACCGTCGCCGAATATGTCCCCATTATCCTGGATAACATCGCCAACATTGATACCGATCCGGAACTCAATTCGATTGTTCGCTGGTACGTCCGAATTGCGTTCCGCCATGCCACGCTGAACATCGACCGCACAGCGCATTGCGTCCACAACGCTATTGAACTCGGCCAAAAGGCCATCGCCGGTGTTCTTGACGATGTGCCCGCGATAGGCGGCAATCGTTGGATCAATCAAGACCCGCAAATGCTCCCTCAGCCGGACGTGCGTGCCTTCCTCGTCCATGCCCGTTAAACGACTATAACCGGCGACATCGGCCGCGAATATGGCTGTTAGCCGTCGCAAGAGGTGTTCGCGGCTCAAGGGATTCTCCCGCCGTGAAGCGTCACCGGTCTGAACCGGCACCTTTTGAAATGTTAGCGAGAATCGGCGTCAAATGCCACAGCCATCAACAAGGTTAGCTCAGAGGCGGCGAGCTGATCGAGAGAGGCGGGCGACGTCCGCTCCTGGCCCATCGGCGAAAGTGGCGGTCCCTCCGCGAGGTTCACTCACTGAGGCATAGCGGACGAGAATTGCTCAGTTTGATTTCTTCGCCTTGTGACCCGAAGCCGACCTGTGTTGGCGCAGCGGCCGGTCGGAAATCGGGTGGATCGATCTGCGTGAAATCCTATCGTGGGCGGGCGCACATAGGAGCACGACATGCACAAGTTTCACTCTATCGCAGCTCTTTGTGGAGATGGCCTCCGACCAGAACTGCGAGAGCTGTTCGAACGGCTGGCGATTGATCCTCAGTCTGGGCTGCACATCCGTCCCGACGGCATGGTCCAAGCCGGCCCCGATCCCGTCTGCAAGGCGTCCACTCGAACTGAAAACACAAACAGAGGAATTAGCTACATGTCGAAGGAAAGTGACAACAAGGCGATCGTGGGTCGCTGGTTTACAGACTTTTGGGGCGCGATCTGCAACCTGAATATCGTGGACGAACTCGCAGCGCCGGACATGCTGTTGCAATATTCGCTTCACGAACCTCGTCGTGGCCGCGACGACATTAAAGCCTTCATGACTGACTTTCGAAAGGCGTTTCCGGACCTCAACTTCTGGGGTGCGGCTGACCTGATCGCGGAAGGCGATTACGTTGTTGGACGCTGGGAAGGTGGTGGCACGCACACCGGGCCCGCCTTCCGCGACTTTTTGGCGGGATCACTGCCTGCCAACACAGGGCGCAACATGAAGTTCACGGGTACGACCGTCCTGAAGCTCAAGGATGGCAAGATTGTCGAGGAGATCGGCCTCGACGATGGTGTGGCGGCCTTGACACAGCTTGGACTTATCAAGGCTGCCGCATAGGCGTATTTCTAATGTGACGAACAGCGGGCTGGCCTTCGCCAGAGGGCCGGCCCTAGGTCCGCTTCTGGCCCTTCTGCGACCTCGGGAAACGTCCGCTTTTCTACCGCTATTGGAGGTAGAGCGGGACCTTCACGCGGCCAGCCGCGTAATGAGTACACGGCCTAGTTGATATCCTTATCAGCACCTACGACACAGTACCTCGTCGCCGCTATCGTCGTAGATGCCACAGGCTAGCGCAAGCAGGATGGGCTGGTCGATTGGGTGTCGATCGGTCCTGCGTGAGCGGACTTGAGCTTGGCAGTCGGAACGACCGTAGTGACGCACTGGCATGTCGCCCAAGCCCGACGGCGCGAGCTTGCAGGAAATTTTCGCTGAAGGGACGAGGAGGACTCGAAGATCGAAGGGAAGCTGACTACCTGCCATCTGGGCGTGAACCTGGACAAACGATAAGCACCGATCTGAGCCGCCCTGATCGGCATCACCCACTGTGCTGGCGGGGGTTTTTCGTGGTCAGAAAATTTGAGCCCGAGTATTACATCCAGCTATGCGCGAAGAGGTATGCTCAAATTACGAAGAACATTGCGGCAAGCTCATCAGCTGACGAGATCACCCAGTTGAAATGTACGCTCACGATCATCAGAGATGGCGCTCTCGAAGAGGCCGAAGCTGAACGTCGATACCGAATGTGGAAACTCCCAGACGTCTGGAGGGTCATCATTGATGGAGGAAGCATACCGGAGAAGCCTATCCCGAGGGCGGACGCACTTCGCCTGATCGATTTTTTCGCTGTACCTCCGACAGGCACACTAGGCTTGCTATCGAGCTCGCAGATGCAACATCTTGCCGACCAGTGCGAGGGATGGGCGTGCACACCGAATTTGCACGATTATGAAGCGGCCCGCCTGAATGGTAAGGCGGTGGGATTGCGCCTGCTGGCAGAGTACCTAGGACCCTTTCACCGACCTCATGAGCCACCTGAGTCACTTCATGGGCTTTTGGCAGGAAAAAACTGAGGACTGGCCGTGCTTCTCGCGGGTCGCTTAAGCTGGGTTTTCGCTGGGCGAGGCTGCCCGGTGGGGGCGCGCTCTTCCGGACCTGGCTCACTGTGACCGCTTGGCTGGCCCCGACCGCGGAAGGGGCGCAGCGCCGGAACGATCGGCCAGCCGGGCCATTGCTCCTCTATTAATTGGAGTTGCGTCATGCGTCATTCGCCGTCGATCGTGCCGCTGGATCGTCTCGACCGGGAAATCTACTTGGTCCTGGAGGATTTCCGCGCCCGCGCCGGCTGCTCCTGGCGTGAGACCGACGAGCAGGACACTGATCTCGAGACCATCATGAGCGACCTACTCTCGGGTCAGTACGCCTATCCGGTCCGGATCGTTGCCGTCAACGCGATCGAGGGTTGGTCTCGTGATGCGACCAGCGAGATCGCCGAGCGCGCCCTCGAGCGCGGCGTCGAGATCGGCCCCGCGCTGCGGGCCTTCATCGAGGCAAACGCGATCCGTCCCGTTGCCGTCCAACTGACGCTGCCTCTGAAAGGAGTTGCTCGACCTGGAACTCTGATTTCGTGACCTGGCGCGGAGTGTGTCAGTGGCGTCCCAGCGCAAGAAGATCGTGTCGATCGGGGTCAAGACGCCCTACCCCGGCTTCATCGAGCCTCTGCTCGCCGAGCAGGTCGAGCGGGTGCCACAAGGCGCCCGTTGGCTCCACGAAATCAAGTATGACGGGTACCGAGCCCAGCTCCACATCACTGGCGAGAGCGTCAAGGTCTTCACGCGACGCGGGTACGACTGGACCAGGCAGTTTCGGAAGGTCGCGCAGGATGCCATCCTGATTAGGGCCAACTCCGCCATCATCGACGGCGAAATCGTCGTGCCCGCTGAAGGCGGCAAGACCGACTTCTCGCAGCTTCAGAACAGTCTCAGAGGCAGCGCCCAGAACATCATCATGATGGCATTTGATCTGCTGTACCTCAAAGGCCGGGAGCTTCGCCAGGAGCCGCTGGAGGCGCGTAAGAAGGCTCTTCAGGCGCTGATCGAGGATACGCCCATCCAATACAGCGAGCACTTCGAGATCGGTGGCGCCGAGCTGTACCGGCGCGCCTGCCAAGCCGGGCTGGAGGGCATCGTTTCCAAGATCGCGGACTCGCCCTATGTCGGCGGGCGTGGAAACTACTGGGTCAAAACCACCTGCGCTCACCGAGAGACCCTCGCCATCGCCGGCTTCGCGCTCGACGGCAACAAGTGGGACGGCATCTTTCTTGGACGGCGCAAGGGCGGGGACCTGATCTATGCCGGAAAGGTTGACCACGGCTTCGACAAGTCGACGGAGGCGAGTTGCGGAAGCGGCTGAAGCCGCTGATCAGGAAGACGCAGCCCTATGCCAAGCGCGTCGCGCACAAGGGTATCTGGGTGGAGCCGACGCTGCTTGCCGAGGTCGAGTATCGGGGCAAGTCGGCCGAGGGGAAGGTCCGGCATCCGTTCTTCAAGGGCCTGCGGGAGGACTTGTGATGGCCTGGCTGAAGCCCGCGGAGCAAATCGAGCAGAGCTACGACCTCGCCATGATGGCATTGGCCGACTATCTCACGCGCGAGCGAGACGCGGAGGAGACCATCGACCGGCTCATCGGTATTCTCGATCGGGACAGCCTGCGGGAGGCGATCACCGAGGTTTTGGTCGACGCGCGGGTGCACCCGAGGCCAAGAACGGATGCACCGAAGGCTGACCGATGAACTGCGTCGCTTGCGAAGACACTGGTTGGGTATGCGAAGACCACCCCGACCGCCCTTGGGATGGTCCGCACGCCTGCGGCTGCGGCGCAGCGGGTGACCCTTGTCCCAGGTGCAATCTTTCCTCTGAAGCCAAGCCGCCGCGCCCACCTGCGGGCTTTCAGTTCAGCTTTGGATTATTGACGGATTTGGTCCGGTTCTTCCGCAAGACGGGATAGGCAGCGGGGACAGCGCGTCCGGACCGGCCTTGCTCTACCGAGCTTCACCACCGCCGGGACACGACACGCCGGCAGGCGACGTGAGACACCTGCGACGACTGTCTCATCCCGCTGACTCACGGCGTGTCAGCCGCGCATAAACGTCGAGATGACCACAGACGGGCTTGAGGCGAGCGTTCTTGCCCGAGTGTTACGAAACGGACCACGCCATTCGCCCGCCATGCGCGGCAGTCGCAATGCACTTGACATATTTGCTGTGCTGTTGGCATGCGGCGCACTGCTTCCAGCACTCCTCGTTGTGCTCCCCTTCCGCCGTCGACGAGGAAGAGGCGGACCAGTAGGCAAGAACGGGGGCTCAGCTGATGCGGTACGCTGTTGGAGGCTTGGCTCGCGGCGCTACTTCGTACAGAAGCCCAAGTGTCTCACCTTTGAGCTTCAGTGTCTCACGCTAAGCAATTCTGATACCGATGCTTTCCGCAAAGTGGGTGAGACACCCGAAACCCTGTGTCAGCGCGCTGACTCACTGTCTCACTCCTGCGGTGACGAGCTGGCACAGGCCATAGGCGAGCTGTTGAGGTCGTCCTGGTGCTGTCGCTGTGGCTCCCCCGCCCCGGGCCAAGGATTGCGGAGATCGGAGACCAGTTCTTCTCGCGGTATCGTCGCTGAACGGCCATGTTGCCGATGCGGCCGCCTCTCGTATGCGCCATGTCGTCTGTATGCTTGTGGCATGCTCCAGGCATTGCTTGTGGCATGCTCCGGGCATCAGATTCCGCCGGGTCGCTCAAAGGCGCCCTGTTCATCTCAATGCCGAGTCAGGCGATGTCTCGCGCGCCACGCCGTGGCCTGCTTGCAGGCCGGCCTGCCGGCCCACGGCTGAGCATCCGTTATAACGTCCGTTGCAGCGCCCGTTAGAACTGTCGTCGAATGAGCCTCGTAAACTCGCGAACAACTCTCCGGCGTTCAACTGTCTAATGAGACAGTGAGTCAGCCCGGCAATCGGCTTCTCACAGGCTCGATCGGCCTGATATCGCCCTTTGCATTGCCGCCGAAACCACACCTTGCGCCTGTCACACGCCTGCGGTGCAGCATAGCTTCTGATCGCGGCCAGGACGCTCCACGCGAGCCTCAGCGTCGCTCCTGCCGGGGATCAGGCGCCCGTGCGACGGGCTTGTTGATGTCCGGCGAGCGATCTTCGGAGCCCACCGTATCGCCTGGGGCATCTCGGACCCACCACGCTCGTGGTGTTGTCGACGCCACTGGCCCAGCCATTCGTCGCGATCAGCTTCGCCGCGCGCCGGATCAGCTCATGGCCTTGCAATGTCTCATCCCCTGTCTCGCAGGCCCGAACTGCCCGTAAGTTACGGAAATCCAAAGTCGGATCACTCGTCGGCATTGCGCCGACTGTCTCATGAGACAGGGTTGAGTCAGCGCGGTGACTCAGTGTCTCTCACGCGCTCCCTTTCAGCACCCTGGAGTGGTTGTTCGATCTGCGCGGTCGCCTTGAACCCGGGCGAGCGGTTGATTTGCCAAATGGGATCTCGTCCCTCGGCAGCTCTCAAGGCTTGCGGGACTTTTGCTCGTCTCAGAGCACTCGTAAACGGCGGTTCAGATCCCGGAGCGGGCATAGCTTCGCCTTTTAGGGCGAAGCCGTGTCCCCGTAAACGGTCGGACGAGTCCTATCGAGACATAGATGGATCTAAGCAACCTTTTTGTGAGGGAGGCCGGGGTCATGCTGTCGGCCTTTAACGCTCGCCTTGACGCGGGAACACTGCACCACCGATCCATCAGCAGACAGCTCTCCAGCAGGTCGGCGCCAGCCGTTGCCTGCTCCTGCGAGAGGGTGACCCCTCGCTTTTAGCGTTGCCACACGGTGTCCCGCAGCAGCCCTGGCTAGGCTCGCGGACCGCGCCCGATCGACGGGATGGGCCTATGGCCTCCCGCAATCGCCCATGGTTGAACAGACTGCCTTGGTGCACTCAGGCAAGCGGCCAGCGTTCACAAGTGGCGATCGCGCGAGATCGATCAGCGCGTAAGCGCCGCTTGAGACTCCTCCGGAGGCTGCTCTTCTGAAGAACGCACAAGCACGACCTGCGCGCAGTCAGAGGCAATCGGCGGCTGAGCGACCGTGACGCCCGTGACGCCGACGGTATCGTCACGGTCGGGGTCACGGCCGTTCCGCAGCTTGTCGCGACGGCGACGTTGGCGTTCCGAGGCGGTGCCGTCTTTAGACGAGCTGCTGCCGCTACGCGCTTGGGCTCCACTCGGGACCAGCCTAAACGGCAGCTCGGCCAGTTCAATTCTCCGACGGGCGATCACTTCTGCATATGGGGGAAGAAAGACGATCCACTTATCATGCTCGGGATACGGAACCCCTTCCCGCACAACAATGTTGCCGTGGGCGTTTTTATAGACAGCGATCGCCCCTTGCTCTGGGACTGACCTGCCCCTGCCGATTTCCTCCAGTTGAAGTTAGAGTCCGGCCTTCTGAAGGACGGACAAATGAAGCGAGCCAGGTTTACGGAAGAGCAGATTATAGGCGTGCTGCGCGAGCATGAGGCCGGTGCGAAGACGGCCGATTTGGCACGCAAGCACGGCGTCTCGGAAGCGACGCTTTACAACTGGAAGTCCAAATTCGGCGGTATGGACGTCTCGGAGGCCAAGCGGCTACGGCAGCTTGAGGACGAGAACGCCAAGCTGAAGAAGCTATTGGCCGAGCAGATGCTGGATGCGGCGGCGCTGCGTGAGCTTCTTTCAAAAAAATGGTAGGGCCCGCCGCCAAGCGCGAAGCTGTCGCGCATCTGCAGGCCGAATTGGGACTGTCAGAACGGCGGGCCTGCATCATCGTCAGCGCCGACCGCAAGATGATCCGTTATCGGTCGAGCCGGCCGCCCGATGCCGAACTGCGGGTCCAACTGCGCGAACTGGCCAACGCCCGCCGGCGCTTCGGCTATCGGCGGTTATTCGTGCTGCTGCGTCAGCATGGCGAGCCGTCCGGGCTGAACCGTATCTACCGCCTTTATCGGGAGGAAGGCCTCAGCGTGCGTAAGCGCCGGGCTCGCCGCCGCGCGGTCGGCACCCGGGCGCCGATCCTGCTCGAGGCCCGGCCGAATGCCCGTTGGTCGCTGGATTTTGTCCATGACCAGTTTGCCAATGGGCGCCGGTTCCGGATCCTCAACATCGTCGATGACGTGACCCGGGAATGCCTGGCGGCGATCCCCGATACTTCGATCCCGGGACGGCGGGTGGCGCGCGAGCTGACGGCGTTGATTGGTCGCCGCGGCAAGCCTGGCATGATCGTCTCGGACAACGGCACCGAGTTCACCTGCAACGCCATTCTGACTTGGTCAGAGGACAACCAGATTGCCTGGCACTTTATCGCGCCAGGCAAACCGATGCAGAACGGCTTCTGTGAAAGCTTCAACGGCCGGATGCGAGACGAGCTTCTCAACGAAACCCTGTTCTTCGGCCTTGATCACGCCCGAACCAGGATTGCGGCGTGGGCCCATGACTACAATAGCCACCGCCCGCATTCGTCGCTGGGCTATCTGACACCCGCGGCCTATTCCGCCAACCTCACCGCAACGTGCGACCGGCTGCGCAACCCCGACCAGCTCCGCCGATCGCACGTTGCTCACCCCGCGCCAAACGGCGTAACATCCGCCGAGACTCTAATCGCCAATGGATGAAAGTTCAGCGGCAGGTCAGGACGATGATATCAACGTCATCCCAATCGAAATCCTCGCTCATGAGTGCCCCCGCATCGCGGAGACTCTTGAACGAAATTCTTCGTTCGGATTCGGAATTCGCGGCTGCCCAAGTATCGACCAGAACCGGCGGCTCCCGATTTGCCCTCGTGGGGCGTCTTCCTCTATCGGGCGGGGCCGGCTCGTTTGGGGGTTTCGCGAACTCCCTTTTGGGAAAACGAGCATTTTGCAGGAGCGAACTGTCGTTTCCCGCGAGCGCAGGTCGGACTAACACAGCAGTTGCGCTGGTTGAGCAGCGCGTTTCAGCGGGACGCATGGTGCACTCCGCGGCCGCGGCGGTTAGCTTCCTCCTCCAATCGCCGCAGCACGTAAGCATCAATGCTGCGCCAAGTGATCTTTCGAGAAGATCCTTCGAGATAACTCTCCAACGCTCCCGAATTTAGAAGCTCGTATATCTTCGCGCGCCCGATCTTGAGCGCCGTCATGGTTTCGTTCACGGTCGCGACAACTGCGCGATCGTTTTCACCTCTCATCGCTGTCATCCGCTTTGTACCCACTTGTTCGTAGCGGATACGAATGAACAGCAGGGACCGCGATAAACATAGCCGAGAAATGATGCGGCTCTGCAGTATCCCCGTTAAACACTGAGAAGTTCGGAAAATCCTCAGGACCAAATCAATAAGACTGCTATAAGCCCTTGAATTTAATGCAGAATAAAAATTTCGCCTAATTCGAATGACCTTGAAGCCTCGATAAGTCCGTGATCGTCCTCGGTTTTTTCGAAGGTCTCTTCGAGGGTAACTACACCGCCAAATGCGTTCCTCCAATGGGTCAGGGGATACTCCATCCCCCAAATCGCCTTGATAGCGTTCGTTCTTTTGCGGCTCAGCTTGAAAGCTACGGTTGAAATCTACGACCTGGGTCGCCAAGCAGCGTCCCGCGTCGAGGGGCGCCGGAATGTCGGCTGTCCAGCCGGGAGCGGACTAAGGTCTCAAAACGCCGGGATGCCCGCTTGTGACCCGTCTCCGACATCACCCCTCTGGCACCCCGGCCATGCGCATGCCCTCACAGAAGCGCTCGCGTCCAGCGAGGTAAGTCGGATTGTCGCTCGGCACGTTGGCGCGGAAGCGGGAGATGGTGAAAGTCGGGTCGAGCGCAAGCCCTGCTTGGGCAGCGGATCGCGCCTCATCAAGCTGACCGAGGTGCGCTAGCGCGGTGGCAAGATAGATGTGCGCGCGTGGATGATTTCGGTTGATCTCGACCGAGCGACGGAACCGTGCGACCGCCTCCTGATCGGCGCCGAGCTGCAGCTTGGCGAAGCCCGCGAACATCATCCAAACAAAAGCCTCCGTATCACGAGGACTGAGGCGGAGTGCCTCTTGGACATGGGCCTCAGTCTCCTCGCCGCGACCGAGAAGATACTTGGCGCGACCAATGTAGGCGTGCGCATTAGCTAGGTTTCGGTCCAGCGCCAATGCCTGCTCGCATTCAGCAATGCCTTGGGCCGCGCGGTTTGTGAACATTTTGATGTTTCCGAGAAGCCAGTGGGCGCGTGCGTGCTGGGGGGCCAGGGACAGAGCCTTGATCAAGGCCGTCTCAGCCGCTGCGAGACGCGCGGCCCGCTCAACGGTCAAAGCCATGCCAACAGCTGCCGCATCAACAACTGCCAATCCGACCAGCGCTTCGACATTTTTGGGTTCGAGCGCCAAGGCGCGTTCAAAAAAGCTGCGCGATTGCGCAAGATACTCGGAAGTCCTTCCCTTGTTTAAGCAAGCCATGCCCTGGAAAATCAAATCCATCGCATCGGGATGCAGCGAACGCTCCGCCCGCCGCGCCTCAGCTTCAACAAGTTGAGTATTTAGCGTGTTGGCGAGCCTCGATACGATTTCGTCCTGCATATCGAATAGATCAGCGACTGGCTTATCGAACCGTTCGGCCCACAGGTGTTTGCCAGTCTCGGCGTCGATCAGCTGAACATTCACGCGAAGCCGGTTGCCACCACGCTGCACCGAGCCCTCCAGTACGTAGCGGACGCTTAACTCGCGCCCGATCTGCTTGAGATCAACCGCTTTGCCTTTGAACGTAAATGCGGTGTGTCGGCCAATCACGAATGAGCCATTGATGCGCGACAAGTCTGTGGTCAGGCTCTCGGTCACGCCGTCAACGAAATAGTCTTGCTCGGGATCGCCACCAATATTCGCAAACGGCAGCACCACCATGGACAGACGCGGCGCTGAAAGCGAGCTTGGCGTCGTGCCGCCGACCTTTGTCACCGGGCTAAGTCCCTCTCGGGCCACGGCATAGGCTCGGATCGGACGAGCAATATTCTTGAGGTTCTGCTCGCCCAGATCGGTGAACTCAATCCCAACCTTGCCTCGGACTTGATCGTAGGCAGAAGACGAGATGCAGATGCCGCCGGGTTCTGCGATGCTCTCAAGTCTCGCCGCGACGTTGACGCCATCTCCAAAGATGTCATGGGGCTCGACAATTACGTCGCCGATATTGACGCCCACGCGCAAAGCAATGCGTCTGTCTTCCGCGTCACCAATTGTAAGTTCCTTGATGCGGGTTTGAAACTGAACAGCAGCCCGAACCGCTTGGACCGCACTCGGAAAGTCTGCCAAGAACCCGTCTCCGGTGTTCTTCACCACGCGGCCACCGTGCTCGGCGATACTCGGTTCAACAGCGTCCGCTAGGAGTGCCGTCAGTTTGGCATGCGTCGTTTCTTCGTCATGGTGCATGAGCCGCGAATAGCCAGCCACGTCGGCGGCCAATATCCCCGACAACCTGCGCTCGACCCGGACCGGCCGCTCTTCTGCCATGGCACGCTATCCAACCCATAGCACACTGTATGACGGATCAGACGGCAGTGCCAAGCACGCCTTGACGGGATGCCAGGCGTTGATGTCGGCTATTGGCCCATCGCTTCCGTTGACGCGCGTCGCTGCATGTCCGCTCAAGAGGGCAGACAGGAAGTTTGCAGTCGAGCCCCAGTTCGGCGGCTTGTGACCCAAAACCGCTTGTGACCCAAAGCCGTCCATGCGCCGCATTTTTGCGACGCCTGATCGCTCCTGTTCGCCGGTCGGTCATGGCGGAATGACGCCTCTTTGATGCAATCGGAAGGCACCTTGGGAGCAAGCGACGTGCGTCACGTCGCGGGTGCCGAGGCATCGCTACAGCCCGGCGCCGTACTAGTCGTCAGGCCGGAAGACGAAAGTCGGGAGTCCAACCCAGGGCTGCGTGCGCCTTTTCGGTCGCAACATGTCTATTGGACTGCGCGATGTTATAGACGCCTGGGTCACCGTGATCGATGGCGAGCATAGCGGCATAGGCCGCCGCATCCACATGAACGGGCGAAGAATTCGATGGCTGGTCCGAAGCGGTTCCGGGGCCATAAAGCTGGCCGTAGCGAAGAACGAGGCCCTCGAGCGGCGGCGATTTCAAAGTCAGATCTTCGAGCGCAATCAGTCCCTGCACATTGATACCGCTCTCTCCTTCGGCTCCCATATCGAGCGGGTCCGTCTCCGCGTGCGGCTCGGCCCCGGGAGCGTAGGCCCACGCGATGCTTTGCGCCACCAACCGGTACGCACCCGCCGAGATCGCGGCCTCGACGAGGTTCCGCGTCCCTTCGCTCCGGATGCGGGCCGTGCGAACGATCGCCGCGCCCATCTCACGTGGATTAAGATCCTTCGGGAGGTCGGTAAGCTGATGGATCACGACATTCGGGCGCGCCGATGCGACGGCGCATGACAACGCCGGCGCGTCGAAGACGTCGACGATGACGGGGTCCGCCCCGAGTGAGCGCAGCGCGTTGGCATTCGCCTGCGATCTGGTGCTGCCACAGACGTAATGGCCAGCTCTGTGCAGGAGCGGCGTCAGGCGCCTGCCGATGGCTCCAGACGCCCCTGCAAGGAAGATCCTGTAACCCATCACCATTGCTCCTTCGTCACCATGTGCTTCAACACGCCACACGCCGCCAAGGCGAGATCGGAAGTAATCGGCGGACTCAAGGCGGACATGCAGATTTCCACCTCGGCCACAACCGGCGCTTCTACTGGATCGGATCAAGGAAAGGCGTGTCCGGATCGCTGACATAGAAGGTGATAACCCGCATCGGGTCAGTTGTACTGCGATTATAACCGGTCATCTTCACGTGCGGCGGCTCTATCATGGCATCGCCCGCCTTAATCGTAACCGGCGCACGTCCCTCCAACTCAAGCGTAAAAGCTCCCTCCAATATGTACAAGGTCACGGGGAAACGGTGGGTATGGAGAACAGTCTTGTCGCCCGGTTTCAGGGTCGCAGTCAGCACCCGGATCTCCTGTTTTTCGCCCTTGGGCATACCGGAGACAAACTCGCTCATTTTCGTCACCTCTTGCGCAGAAGCGCTGGTCAAGCTGAGCAATATCGCGGCCAAAACAAAGGTGAGTGTCGACGATCGATGCATGACGCTTGCTCCTGCTGATTTGGTTCTCCCGCTAACTCCGCTTTCAAGATCGCTCTACAAAAAGGCTTTTGTTGGAGACTCCTCGATGGCACCACACTAGGTCGGGATATGAATGCGAGTCGGCTTATGGCCCGTTGCCGACCTCCGCTTACACAGCCGCTATGTCTGCCTTCAGGAGATAAGCCGACCCCAGGTCAAGTCGGCGCGGAAGTCAGCCTGTGACCCGAAGCCGCCATTGTTCGATTGAGCACAGCCGATCAACGCGAAATCAATGCTGTGACAGGAACTCCAACGTGACCTGATTGAAGACGACCGGATTCCGTGTCTGCATACCGTGTCCTGCATTCGGTATCACGACCGTTGCAGGAAACTCCCGGCACTTCCGCATTTCGTTGTAAAAAAACTCGAACTTGCTTGGACTTTTATCTCCCGTCATGAGCAGGACCGGAAAATCAAATTTCTTGACGTCGGCGCATGTGCTGATCGGGCGGCCTTTGTCACCCAGCGCCGAGTAAATGTTGACCAACACAATCTCTTTCGCAGGTTCGGGAAACTTTGCCCATGTGCCTGGGCTGCTTAACATATCAATGAAAACCTCCGCAGCTTTGGCTGGATCTCCGGTTTTCAAGTTTTCCTGCAAAGTTCCGATAAGCTTTTTTGAGAAATCTCCGGCTGCTTTGCCCTCGGCAGTCTCAGGCACCGGCATCTCAATGCTGCCGTCCGGTAGCACGAGCGTCCGAATGACTTCAGCGTGCGATTTCGCTAGCTCGACTGCAACCGCGCCACCCCGCGAATGTCCGATGAGATGCACCTTCCCGAGGTTTAATTTCTTGATCAATGCAGCGACATCCTGGGCGTGCTGTTCGATTGAAAAATCGGTGCCAGTGCCATCCCAGCGTTCTGGGTAAGAGTGTCTTAGGCTGACGGCAACCACCCGGTAAGAAGCGCTAAAAACGCTGAACTGAGCGTTCCAAACCCGGTAGTCGCTTGTCGAGCCGTGCACCAGCACGATGGATGTACCTTGACCCACGTCCCGGTAGGCCATGGGATATCCGTTGACGGCTTCCCATTTGAGTTCCGATGGAATGGGCCAGTTGGGCTTGACCTCTTGTGCCCAAAGCTGCGTGCTCATGCACACAACAAAGAGATACGACACCACGACGCGGCGCATTTGAAATCCCTCCTCAGGTAGTCTCTGAGAGGATCAGGCTTGCCTCAAGCATAGTTCTCCTAATGGGGCATAGTAGCAAGCGATAAGCTCAACTAGGCATAAATTTCTCAACTCAGCAGAGTCCGGTTGTGGCCCATCAGCGAAGTGGCGACGCCCTCACTATGGTCAGCTTAGTGGGCGCAGCGAACGAGATTTGCGTACGCTGAGTTTTCGTTTTTTGACCCCAAGCGGAAATTACGCAACATACCGATGAGGTGATGCAATAGCCCGCCTGCGCAATGTTGACGGGCGGTCCGTCCCGCAATGTTCTGGCGTCACGCAGGCTTGGTTGTGAACGCCGGAATGCGATTGCCAAGCCAAAGAAGCAGCGGGCAGGCGAGGATCATCGCGGCGCCGAAATCAAGAGCAGACGCTGCGCTACCGGCCCATTTGCCGATCGCGCCGGCGGCGGCGGGTCCGAGCATCATGCAGACGTAGAAGACGGTAAAGAATAAACCCATGCCGATCGCACGTGTTCCCGGCTGCAGCACCTTCGCCGGCAGACTCATGATTGGACCTGCCGGCAGCCCGGAAATAGCGCCAAGCGCCATGACTGTCGCTATCACTGCGCCGCTGCGCGGCAATATCAATAACAGCGAACCGAAGGCGACACAGCTGACTACGATAATTTGCTGCGGACGCCGAAATCGGTCAGCAAGGAAGCCTCCGAGGGGAACGGTCACGGCCGAGATCCATAAGACTATGCTGATGGCCGAACCTGCGGCCGCAATCGACCACCCGTGCTCGACTAGCATCGATGGTCCGAAGCTAAAGATCACTGCGAATCCAATGTTGAATAAGCCCCAGATCAGTCCCGCCGTGACGAGCGCCACGGCGACACCACGGCCGAGGTGCTGACTTGCCGGTTGGGACTGCACAGTATTCGGTGGCGCGCGGTAGCAGATCCCGAGCAGCAGCATGCAGCTGCTGATGAAGGCGGCTACGCCGAGGTGCACAGCGCTGACGCCAAGGCGTGTGCCGAGCAGCGGCAGCAGCAGCAGCGACAGCGCGATGCCAACCGGCCAAGAATTGATAAAGATCGCCATTGCGGTTGCGGTTTCCTTTCCGGCGAACCAATCTGTCAACATCTTCGTGAGCACGACGCTCATCATCGCGGCACCGGCGCCGGCCACAAGTCGGCCTGTGATCTGCAACGGCCACGACGGCGCCAATGCCATCAGCACGCCACCGGCGAGCATGAGGGCAAGCGCGCCGAGTACGGTTGCCTTGTCGCCGAACCGCTGACCGAAGGCGCCACCGGGCAGTGCCAGTGCAATTCCGGGGGCATGGTAAAGGCCGATCAGGATGCCGACGTCAGCAATGCTGAATACAAGTTCGCGTGACAGCAACGGCGCGACTGCACCAAGGCTCGAAAACTGTACGGCCATGGTGGCACGCACAAGGAAGAGAACGGTGAGAATGCCCCAGCGGTTATTCAACATGGCGCCCCTCGAGCAAGAACAGCTTGCGCGGTTCTCGGATTAAATCAAGACGCAGTTGTACGCCTGTGGGTTCATCGGGATAATCAACGGCGCGAACATTGGCTGGCAACTAGGGTCGGCAAGAAAATTGCGGGCGGCCCGCTGCCGCTACAGGTCTGCTTGTGGCCCGTCAGAAAGTAGCGGCGGACCTCACTGAGGTCCGCTCGCGAGGCATGCCGGACTAGATTTTGCTCATGTTGAGCTCTTCGCATTTGACCCAAAATTCAGACCTCGGCCTCCCACCCTTCATGTTTCAGTAGTCTTGAATTGAGACGCCCCGACCAATTGTCGTGGCGCTTGTCGATTTCATATCGTCCGCCAACTACCCTTTAGACGCTTGTCTCGCCCATTCGAGTGAACTTGCGTTTATCGGCACCGACTCGCCGATGTCGACGACCGGAACGACATCAATGTCATTCCAGAAAGTGTACTTTGCCACGAAGGCCGTGATGGCTTTTGGGTCGTTGGCTTCGACCAAAACATAGCCGCCTCGTCCCGCCAGGTTCGCCACGAACGCGTGTATCGTCAGCCCCTTCTCTTCATCCGGCTTCCACTTGCTGAACGCAGCAAGAAGCGATTGCGACCCTGCGAAGTTTTGGTCAAAGGAAAGACCGGCAGTGCGGACTGTATATTCGAGCATGTATTTCATGAAACACCTCCTTCAAAACTGGACAGTGAGCCACGCGCCCCATCTAATCTTAAGTGCGAGCGGTCGCGCAAGTGTTAGCAGCGGCGAGAGCGGCCTCAATGGTGAGAAGTTGTCCGGTCATGGCCCATCGCGTCGGTTAGCGCAGCGACATATCCAGAAATTCGACGCAACCCGGAAGGCACGTCAGAGGGCAAGCCGACGCGATCGGCGCCGTCGCGTGCGCCATTCGCTCCTACATTACTTGCGAGAACGAGCCTTAAGCCTTCAGGTCGGTGATCCTCATGATCGCGACCACGTTCCCATCATTGAACGCCTGCTCCTTTGTGTCCTTGTTGCAGGTCCAAACAAAATTCTTCTTGCCGGTAAAAGTCTTTTCGTCCTGCTCAAGCCGAAGCTCTCCTTCGGTGATATGGCAGACCATGGCATTCATCATCGGGGGCCCCATGGTCTTCGATCCCGGCTCCATGATGATGTCGCGCATTGAGACGGTCTTAAAACCCGGGATCAGCGATGGTGTGTCGCCATCATACTGGCGCACCACCACACCCGGCCATGGAGTTGTGTCCTTGTAGCCCGTAGTTTGAGCTGCGGCGGGCCTTATCGTGGCCGCCGTAGCCGCTGCCAACCCGAATGCCAATGCCGACCTTCGATCGATTGTGCTCATCACTTTTCTCCTCTGCAACAAGCCGCCGCAAAAGCTGCGCGCGTGGGGAACGTGAAATCGTGGTGTGAAACCGAAAAGGGGGCGGCCTCTTAGGGTAGCGTACCTGCCGATAGCGCTAGTACTGCTCGTTCGTCCCGAACGGTGACTTCGGCACATCCCGCTCGAGGGCAACCACATTCTACGAGACTGGATGCACCCCTAGAAATGGGTGTTCGCCCGGAGAGGCATAATGCCTCAGCTTGCTTAGAGTCCGAAGGTCGTACTCGCTGTCGGCAACTTCACACTGCACCCAACTGAATACGCAAGTCAGTGTCGCTGACTGGTCCTACGGCTGGTCGCAGGGCATACTTCGCGGAAGGCCCTGAGAGAGGAATATAATCGGCTGCCTTTGGCAGATGTACACGCACGATGAGGCATGATTTCCAAACCCATCCAATGATGCCGCTACGGGGCAAACTTGACGCTCGTCTCTAGCGATGTCGGCACGTGCCCCGAAGTTGCCTCCTGCGCCGATACCCTGGATCTACCCGCGGTGAGTGCACCAACTATTGAGACGTGATACTCTGTGTCCCGTCGTCCTCAGGCTTCGATGAGGATTGAATGAAGCGCGGGAGTTCATAGCGGGCACCGCGGTGTTGCTCGTTTCGCCACGGCGTTTGAGGGCCCAACGCTCGCCTCGCCGAATCGGTCTCTTGGGCGGATTCCTAGATTCTCAGGGTCGCGACGCGTGGCGCAGTGGCTTGCGCGAGAAGGGCTGGATCGAGGGCAAGAACCTGCTCGTTGAATATCGCTTTGCCGAAACCCCGGATCGCATGGCAACCCTAACTGCGGAGTTGGTGGCGCTAACTCCCGATCGGGTAATTGCCCTCGGGCCGTCACCAGCCCTTGCCCTTAAATCGGCAACTGCCACCGTTCCGATTGTGGCGTGGTTGTCGCCGATCCCGTGGGGCTCGGCCTCGTCCAAAGCCTCTCGCGTCCAGGCGGTAACATCACCGGTCTTGCGAGCTGGGTGCCGGGAGATTGGACCGCCAAATAAATACAACTCCTCCAGGAACTGGTTGCTGGCGCGCTAAAAATTGCGCTCTTGGTCAATCCGGGCAACCCCATGCACAGGCTGATGGTAGCCGAGGAGGCACCAAGCGCAGCGCGGAAGCTGGGCGTGGCTCTGCCGATAGTTGAGGCGACCACCGACGAGGAACTTGATATCGCCTTTGCGTCGGCCGCCGCCCAGCACGCCGATGCAATAATTGTTTTGGGCGATGTTCTGATCATTCGCCAAGCCCCACGAGTTATCGCGCTCGCGGCCAACATCATCTGCCCGCGATGCATTTCTTCCGACAATTCGCGGATGGCGGCTTGGTCGTCTATCGGCCTTGGCTGATCCGCGTCCATGAACGCCGGGCACTCGATTACTTCCGCTGATGGCCACCCTTAGCCGACCGTTTGCCGAGCGCCTTCCCATATCGGCTTCTTGGACCAGACCGGACGCCATGGAGATTGGACGCAACGCTTTTGCCTCCTGTTGCCCTAAGTCCGGCCGCTCGACGCCCTACCCTGTCCTCCAGTCATCCAATTGGGTTACCTTGGTGCCGCTCAGG
Organism: Bradyrhizobium sp. LB13.1; assembly: GCF_054056815.1. Lineage (NCBI taxonomy): Bacteria > Pseudomonadati > Pseudomonadota > Alphaproteobacteria > Hyphomicrobiales > Nitrobacteraceae > Bradyrhizobium > Bradyrhizobium sp. LB13.1. The sequence continues at coordinate 4,430,523 of NZ_JBSRYQ010000001.1, forward strand.
AACACGGCCCAATCTTTCATTAACGCCCGGCGCTTTTCTAACTTTTGGCCTCGCTGATAGGCTGCGGTGGTCTCGCTCTTGTACTTGTGGGCCAGCGCAGCCTCACGTACGCCGTCCGGATGGTCGGTGCATTCCTCGGCCCAAGTTGCGAAGGTCGACCTGAAGCCGTGAACCGTTACATGCCCGTAGCCGATACGATCAAGTACCGCGAGCATCGCGTTTTCGGAGAATGACCCCCCTTCGGGATTGGTGAAGATCAGTTCGCCTTGGTGGCCGTCTCGCATCTCGTCGAGGACCGCCAACGCGGGATCGGATCCTGGTCCATCTTCATTCGCTCGCCGGGGATTTTCCAGGTCGAGCTCGGGCGATCGATCTCCGCCCAATGCGCTTCGACCGCCTCGTTCGTGCGGCAAGACGTGAAGATTAGGAAGCGTAGCATGGCGGCAGCTGTCCCCGACGCACCGGCAAGTAGCTTCATGAACGCAGGCGCCTCGGCGTACGGCAAGGCTGGATGATGGCGGACGACCCGCTTGGGGCGCTTTGGAAGCTTTTCGCGCAACTGCCTCGTAAGCTCGGCCGGATTGCGGAAGTCTGGATCGTCGATATCAACGTTCTTTGCAACAATCGTTTCAATCTGCCGCGGACCCGGTTCGCAGTCTCGCGCTTCTCCACCCAGATCGACTTGAGTAGATCGTGGATGTGGCTCGGCTTGATCTCCGGGATGGTGAGCTTGCCGATGGTGGGATAGACGTAACGCTTGAGGGAGGACGGCCACTGATCGCGATGCTTCCCGCTCCAGGTCGACCAATTCGTCCGGATGTAGGCTTCCGCGCATTCCTCGAACGTCGGCAACACAACCTTGGCCTCGACGGCTTTCGCATCTTCGCGCGCCGTTCGCCTCTCCTGCACTATGTCCACGCCGGCGGTGCTGCGATCGCCCTTCACGCGCAGCCGCGCTGCATCCCGTGCCAGCCGCGCATCCTTTAGCGACACGTCCTTTAAGGAACCGAGGCCGTGCCAGCGCTCCTTGCCATCTTTCCAATATCTGTATGACCAGCTCTTCGATGTTGGTCCGGTAATGATCAAGTAGAGCCCATCGCCATCGGCGTATTTGCCGGGCTTGGTTTGGCGTTCTACGTCGAGCGGTTTGAGCCTTCCAGCCATTGTTCCTCCGGGAAAAACCGTCCTCCGAACCCACGGGCAAAAACCACGGTCAGCGACCCGATTAGGAGGAACACCGGCGAACTGCAAAGTACAGTCTTTCGGTGCAAGCCACTGATTTTGCTGTGGAGTTCGAACAACTGCGAACAGAGGAGAACAATATACTGGCGGAAGGGGTGTCCGCCTAACATGATTTGAATTGCTAAGGTTTTCGTCGTCTTATAATTTGACCCACGATACTACCCACGATCCGGAGCTTACCGTAGAAAAAGCCCGCGCCGTTGCTGACGCGGGCTCCGGCGGGTGGCTTGTCAAGGATTGCTACTGAGCGGTGCCGAGCAGGATGGCCTCGTCATCCGACGTCCGCGTCGCCCACGCTGTCCGCGCGTGTTCGAGCCGGAGCGAACCATCCAAATCGTGATGCGCGGCCCACGCGTGGAGGTTGCCCGTCGAAGACTCCCCAACAAGCCAGTGGAGACCGCCCTTATAAACAACGGGGTCGCAGCCCTTGGCTCTCAGGCCTGCGTAGTAGGTGTGGGCACAGAAAGGCGTGGATGGGTCGATACTGGCGCTAGCATTAAGATTGAGATCAGACATTCATATCCCCTGTCGAACCGGCTCATTCGACCGGCCCCGAAACTGTGTTAACACGGATTCCATGAAGCGCCAACCCGTGATAACACGAAAAAAACGAGGCCCGCCCGCAACCGGCAAGGGTACGCTGGTTGGCGTTCGCCTTCAGCCGGACGATCTATCGGCCGTCGACAATTGGATTGCAGAGCAAGACCACGCACCTACCCGGCCGGAGGCTATTCGGACGCTGATGCGGCGGGCGCTCAAGATCAAGCCGAAAGCCTAGTTGCCCGCTCCATCGCCCTCGATCTATGGTAGCGCATTGGTTCTGGGGGATTTTCATCAATGTGGGTATTTCGAGCGCGCCAGCGCTGGGATGAGATTTATCAGATCAACCAGCGTACACGCGGGATGCGATTTGTTTTGGCCATGCTGTTTTGGGTCTGGGGCATCGCAGGTTTCGCCGTCATCATTGTTGACGCAGCAGACACAATGTCAAAGCTGCAGACCGGAGTTGGCGTTGGGCAATCATCTTTCCTGGCCGCTCTCGCCGTCGTCTGGATCGGCGGTATGGTCTTTTTCGGCCTTGGCTCTCTGCTCGCCGGAAGCGACATGGAGGTCGTGCAACGAGCCGCCGAGGACGAGTACGGCGATGTGCGGGTTACTAGGTAGGAGGCCACGAAATGAGGATTGCGATCCTGTCCGCCGCTCTCGCGTTCGCTCCCGTTTCGTCCGTACTCGCGAACGAAGCCGATTTCAATAGCGGCAACTACATGCTTCAACATTGCGAACACTACATATTCAAGCATGGACAATTCGACGTTTGGGACGGCGAGTGCGGCGGCGCGATCGGAACGCTCACTTTCCTGGGCAATGCGCTTCCCGAAGGCTTCAAAACCTGCCCTCCTAAGGGCCACACTAAAGAGCAGGCTGCTCGAATTGTCGTTAGTTACATGCAAAACAATCCGCAGATCCTCAATGAACCTTTTCGAATCCTGGCGATGACCGCCCTCAGTCGGGCATGGCCCTGCAAACTATGAATTTGAAGATCTTACGGCTTGCCTAACTAGGAGACCAGAACGATGACTACTGAGAACATCAACGTGACCTTCAAATGCCCAAAGTGCGGCTGCACCGAAATTTACCCTGCCCGATAACCACACTGATGACTCGCACGCCACCTGCAAAGAATGTGGTGTCGACTTCGGCCCCTATGATGAAATCAAGAAGCGGGCCGTTGATTTGGTGAAGAGCGACGTAAACAGGAAGATCAAAGAGGCGTTCGCGGGCGTCTAAGGGATTCAAGATCAGTTAGCCCATTCCCGCCATCACAAATTCCTCTCCGACTTGGAGCGGCTAGGGTAGCTTGAGCAATGCGCATCAAAGGCTGGGCTAGAATTGGTATTGTGCTTTCGGCCATATGGGCGATAGGCGGCGGGCTCTACCAAAACAACGAAGAACTATCTCGCTCAAACAGTTTCTTCCAATTTGCCTATGAAGTCTGTCAACGCGGCAAGGATGCGGGTACCACAGCGAAGGATTTCGACTGCTTCAAACAATCCTGGGAGGACGCTAAGCCATTTAGAGACCCTCGCCTGGGCGATGTTTTGTTTATGGCCTTTGCGCCCCTTCCCGTGTTTTGGCTGTTCGCATTTTTAGTTATCCTCATATTTCGCTGGATACGCAGAGGCTTTGCCGCCTAGCAGCCAGGTTGCGGATAGTGCAAGATGCGCGCTGGGAATAGCCGGGGGTAGTGATGGGATTCGGTGACTGGATCGGAATCATTTCGCTCGGGCTAGCTGTCCCACTCGGGATTGCCACCAACCTGCTCACCCCTCATCTAGTTTCTTATCTTGACCGACGCAGGCTTATAAAATGGACGCGAAGCAAAGGGCAGGAGCTGAGAGTCTACCGCCAGGTTAAAGCGTTCAGAGACGGTACCAGAGACAAGTATCCCTTTTACATAATGATGGGCGCGCTCTGCGTCTGTTTCGAATTGGCAGCTTCTACGCTTGCACTAACGGCTTTCATAACCTTCCCGCACCCCCATTTTGACATTACGGCTCTGGAGCCCGCACGTTTCGTTATTGGCCTTCTTAGCGGCGCTTTCTTTGCACTTGGCGCGGTATTTCTCGTTACCATTTCCGCTACAGAACGACGCATCGATAACTTCGATGAATATACGGCGGAAGTCCGCGAGAAGTGGGGAGATGACGCTGTCTAGTTAGGAGGTTGGCTAGATAACCGCGTCAATCGCCTTCACCGGCAACGCAGCGTCGTGCTGGGCCAGCGCGGCCCTCACCTCCACCGCTTCCGCCCGCCCCTAAACCCTGTGCCGCGCGATCTCAGCACCGGAGGCGTCGACCACGATTACGACCGTGCCCGCACCGCGGTCGTAATCGGGATCGCTGGCGATATCCCCCGCAACACATATTGGACCGCCAGCTCAGCAGAGCCAAACATCTCCCCTGCATCGTCCGCCTGTGTCTCTCCCTTGTGGAGAATCGGGAAGTAGTAACGTCGCATCGCCGCCCTCGTCTTTCAGCGCGGCGATCATGCCCACATCTTGGAGCGGCCGGCACCCGTCGGAAAAGACAGGGTTGGTCAAACGGCAGCGTTAGCATCGCGCCTCCCTACAACACGCGTCGCGACTTGGCGTTATTCACCGCGGCAACAACTCGGCCCGGAAGTTGCGCGCGTTCTGCTGGGCCATCGCCGCCTTAATCAGCGCAACGGTTTTCTCGCTGGCATCGCCTTGTATGTTGATCGAGCCGCCGTGAACGGTAACGCCGCCGCCCACTGGGCTATTAAGGTTGACCGGTGAGCCTTCCTGGCCTTGGCTGCCACCGCAATGATTGCGTGGATCGCCGCAATGGGCTGGGCCAGCTGGCGGCTGATGACCTGGTTGTTCTGACGAAGATGGTGCCCTCTGCCATGGAAGACTTTGACGGCCTTTCCGATCAGTTCATTCTACGGATGTACGAGTTCATCCGTCACGAAGTCCACGCCGACGTGTCGGCGGGTACGCGCCTTGTCGGCCCCGCCGCAAGGTGCCGGGCGGACCGCTTGTTCAAAGAGATCAGCCGCCGCGGTCTGTTCTGCAAGCCAATTGATTGGCCAGAGGAAAAGCACGACACTTGTTAACTAGGACCTGTACTCATAAACGTCGGCTTATCAACGCAGAGCGGAAGTCGCCCACCTTGGGCGTGATCGGCGGCTTGTGACCCATAGCCGAACCTGTAAATCCGCTGTGGAAGCTCTGATTTCGACCGCAAAAAGTATGTTGGCGCCAACATAGAAAGTCCTGCCTCTATTCGGCTGTTTCGACCCAAAGCGGGAAGATCTGACGTCTAGAAGCGACGGCGTTTGCGCGCGAGGCTAAGTGTCCCCCAAGCAGCACAATGTGGTCAAGAGTCTGTCAAAGTTCTGAGAGAATACGCGGCCAAATCCCCAATAGAGACTAGCGATCATGACCATCTCACCCCTTAGCGTCGGCGAACCGGCTCCCTGGTTTTCTGGAACGATACGAAGGAATGGTGAAGCCGCGGGCACCTTTGATGAATTAGCTGGTCGACACATCATACTGTTCTTCTTTGGCTCCGCCGCAACGCCCGAGATGATCGAGTTTCTGGCTGAGGTCGGCCGTGATAATAACCTACTCGACGGGACACGAGCCTTGTTTCTCGGCATAAGCAACGACCCTGAGGACGAGAAACAAGGACGCCTAAAAGATCACTATCGTGGGCAGTTGTTTTTTCTGGATGCCAATGGCGTTGTGGCGAAGCTATACGGATTGGCCGAACCTACCGTGACGCCAGTGGCCTTCCTATTGGGTCCAACAATGCAGATCATCGAGGTGGTTCCGTGGACTGAATCGGCCGCATTCCACAAACGGATCATGTCAAGTCTGAGCAATCGTCTCGCGAATCCGCCTCGCGCCCAGAATGCGCCAGTGCTGGTGGTTCCGCAGGTCTTTGACCGGAGCTTTTGTCGCGAACTTGTTGAGCTTTATCAATCGGAGGGCGGGCGCGAAATCGGTTCAATAGAAAAGGACGGAGAAATCGTCGAACGATTTGATCCAAACTTCAGGAAACGTCGCGACTACTACATCTCGGATCAACAGCGTATCGATCAAACCAAAGCGCTGCTGGCGCGTCGTCTACTGCCGATGGTCTTTCGAGCCTTTCAATTCCAAACGACACGCGTAGAGCGCTACCTTATTGGCTGTTACGATGCGCAGTCTGGCGGTTATTTTCGGCCGCACCGTGATAATACGGCAGCGATCGTGGCTCACCGACGTTTCGCCGTGACGATCAATCTCAATGAGGACTACGAAGGCGGCCATCTTCGCTTTCCCGAATTCGGAGATCAAGTTCGCTGCGCTACACCAGGCGACGCCATTGTATTTTCCTGCTCGCTGTTGCACGAAGTAACGCCAGTAACGCGCGGCCGTCGTTATGCATTTCTGTCCTTCTTCTACGATGAGCGTTCGCAACAGCTTCGCGAGCAGTATGCGAAGATGGGCGCCCGTTAGAGGATAGACGTCTAGGTTGGCGCCTCTCCATTCGCGAATGTCGCCTGTTGGCCCATCTGTGACCTCGGAGACCATTCGCTCTTCGGCCGCTGACATTGGTATCCTAATCACAACATAATCAGGACAATTGAGACGCGAGGTTACATCTGCGGTCGCCCTGGGTTTGCGTACCGCGCGCTATGTGTTAGACGGCGCTCCTACCAATGAAGGAGCGCCGTCTTGGCTAAGAAAACGAAGAAGACTGTTCGCCGCGAGTGGACAAATGGCGATATCAAGGACCTCAAGGCGCACTCGAAGGCTCGGACACCAGTCGTAAAGATAGCCAAGATGACCAAGCGCACCGAGGGCGCACTCCGTCAGAAGGCTATCGTGCTGGGAATTGGTCTGGGCCATCAGCGGTAATCGTCATCGTCGAACGACCTCCGCGCGTGCGGTTCCAGAATTAACCTGGCGCGCGCCCATCAAGCTTAACGACGGAATGATCGCGCGAGCGCCGGTTGCAGCCGCTAGGCTGCAAACATGGCGAAGCGCAACCGTCAAAAAGGCAAGCCGACATGGGCACCATTCGACCCGGAGATCGCGGCTCGATGGGCAGAAATCCTTCGCTTGCGAGGACAGATTAAGAAGGCGACTGCTAAGCGCAAAAAGAAGATCAGACGGCTGCACTGACGCCCTGAGTGGAAAGCGCCTCCGCAGCCACCGCAGACCCGACACGCTAGCGAATTGATCCAGCTTTGCGCCGAGTTGAACGACTAAATCATTTGCCAATTTACTTCCCTAATGAATGTGACATGGACGGTGACGGTTCTGGTTGTGCCGAACCCGTTGGATCGGATGTTTTGAAACTCTCTCCGATTTACATCCTAGCTAGAACACTCAATGCGTTTTGAGACGCTACGTTGATGTTGTTGGCGTTGGTGCTATCGCCCTGTTCGTTGGCTGAGAACACGTGCAAACCCAATAGCGGCGGAACCGAGTACGCGGCTGCTCCACCGACCTGAGTAGTATTCGGTCCGCCGGCAAGAACCCCTTGGCCGATAAAGGCATTAGTCGCATCCACACCAATACCCGAAACCGCGGCCGCCCCGTTCGCAACCAGACCAATGCGTGATGCACACGAAATCTGCGTCCCATCCTCAGCCAACCCGAACACAGCCGATATTTGATTGCCCGCGGATGCTCTCGCTTGCCTGACGGTTGCGCTGGAGTAGGTATAAGGAGCCCCGTTGTCGTTCGACGCCGCGGAAGCTGTCACGCGGTTGTAGGCGTTCCAGACGCCGAGAAACCCTGCGACGCCGCCCGATGCCGATCCGCCCACGATCCAGTCGAGTTGCGATGATGCGTTGCTGCGCGTGGTGCCAACATACGTTCCGCGCGATGCGGCCGGCCCATTGGTGATGCTGGCATTGTTGAGCAAGATGCCATTGACCTTCACCAGCGCCGTGCCGGCTGAACGGGTCGTGTCGTTCGTCCAGTCGGGGCCATGTGACAGGCGCTGCGTACCACCGTCATCCCATACGAACCAATCGTTAACCTTGCTGGCGCCGATCGCCGCCGGGTTCTTGGTCGTGTCGGTCGTCGCAATCGACAGTTCTGCGAACGTCGACATCGTAAATTTGGTGCCGTCATAGAGCGGCAACTGATTGCCGGCATAGAGCGCATAAAACAACATCGTCTTGGCGCTCTGCGTCGTCGTCATGACCGGCGTTGCCGTTGCAAGGGTCAATCGCCCCTGAGGCGGCGACAGAACGCCCAAATTGCCGCGCGAGGATTGCGCACTCGCCACGTCCGAAAGATTGTTCGCGCTCGACAGATCGCCAGCGCCGGGTTGGCCGACAACGTTGAGATTCCAACTCGCCCAAGTCGCGGAATTGTTGGTTTTATCGACAGTGATTGTTAGGGTCGTGCCGCTATAGGTCGCAACGCCTTCCATCCAATAGTTCACCGGATCGCCGGTATAACTAGCCCGCACTCGCGCACCATTGGTGTAAGCAAGCCCCGCCTGGGTCGTGAACGCCTTGGAGCCCGTACCGATCGCCAGTGATGTGATCGATGTGCCGCCGTAGCCGGCGCCATTAGTGCCATTGGTTCCAGCCGCGCCAGTCGATCCGGTGGCGCCAGTATCACCCTTGCTCGCCAGCAATTGCCAATAGGTCACGTTCGGCGGGGTGTGATTGGTGTGGGCGAGTACGCACACGTAGCTCGACCCGCTCAGCGTCACGACGTCGCCTGCCGCGTAGGCGGTGGCGCCAGACCACGCCCCGAGAAGCTGGAACGCTTTGTAAATACCAAGAAAGGTCCAGACACCAGCGACCTTCGCCCACGTCTTGCCGGTGGTCGGCTGGAACGCATACTGGCCGTCGTCTCCGAGCGAGGGGTCTGGCGTGGTCTGGCTGGTATTTACAAAGACAAAGAATCCGCTCGTATCAAGCGCTGAAACAAGTTTGGCGACGGACTCCGCGTAGGTCACGCCGACGATGCGCTGTTGCGACACTTTCCAGATGGCATATGCCGCTCCGGTCACCGTCGAGCCCGGCCAGGGCGTAATGGACAGATGCATCTCATCGGTGATGTCCGTGATCGGAACGCAAAAATGGCCGCTCTGGAAAAGATCCCCTGGCTTAACGTTGGTCAACCAAAGCGCGCTTGATGCGGTAACGATCGTTCCGTCCGCGCTAACGGAAACGGTGCCGGTGGAGTATGAAGAGAGAGCAGTCATTTGGAATTCCTTGATTCAATCAGAGCCCGCGCCTTTGCGATCGGAAGCCACTCGCCGTTTAGTTTCCACCAGATCTTGCCGGAGGAAGGCTGGAACGCGAGCCATCCGCGTGCATCCGGCGGTGGCGCGGTCATGTCAGGCGGGAGGTTGTTGGGATTTATTTTCACTGCTGGCTCGCGAGTCATCAGCGCGAGACCAATTTCGCCCCGACAACATCATTCGGCCAGCGGTGAATGATCCGCGTGCTAATGCCGTTGGTGGTGATTGTCGTCAGTTGCGCGAAGCCACCCACCCAACACGGAGTCCGGCCCTCAGCGAAGTCCCGGCTAGCGATATCACGCTGCGTTTTCAGCGCCGCAATTGCGTGGCTCTCAAGGTTTCGAGGCGCAGCGGCCAATGCAACCCGGATCTCCTGCTCATCCGCCTCGGTGTTGCACGGGCACGGGTTAAACCCGCGCGGCATGTCAATCACCCGCCATGATTCGAGGTGCTCGCCGCCGGCCTGCAGCGTCGTGATCCGGAAACCGGAGGGACCATGCTGTTCCGAAATTCCCGCGACCGATACCTCGAACGGGCTTGCTGCGCCCATTGCGGCCATCCGATCATTCAGCTCCATCAGCGTCGGCCCGATAGCGCCCTTGAACTCGTCAAAGCCGCTTGCAGTCATCGTCGATAGAGCCAGCGACACGGCCTGGAAAACAACAAACTGCTCAGCGCGGACCGTTGCGGCTGCTTTGAACTGCGGCAATAGAATCGCCTTATTGCAAATCGCAGTGATCGTTTGATCTGCTGTATTCCAAACAAGCCCGTCCGAGATGAGATGCGAGCCGTCAGAGCCAACGACAAGGTTAGATGCCGACATTGTAAAAATCCTCAAATTGAAAATTGACCATGCGTACTGCGCTGACCGGCAGCGAGCCGCCAATTGCGAGGCCCGCACCGATCGCGGTGCCTACACCTGCAGAAAGCGAGAGAGCGCTTGCAATCGCACCACCCAATGGACCAGCAAACGCGGCCACCGCGACCAACGCCACCAAGCCAATGACCTGCTTGGCGCCGCCGTTGCCGCCGCCACCGAGCGGATAGGAAACCAAGCGCACAGAGTCGCTGGCTCGGATGCGCCGACGTCGCCAGTCCTTGCGCAGCACCGCCTCGCCATTGATCTCAAGGATAGTCGGCAGGCCCTTGCGGAACTGCCAGCCATACTTGCGGTCTCGCGTTGCCCAACCAGAGCGCCGCAGGAAAGCGGTCACGGTCTCGCGCGGCAGCGGCATCTCGCGAGCAACCTCAAGGCCCGGCATGACGAGATGCAGGACGGGGTTGCGCGCGCGGAGATGCGGTAGGCGTGGCCTAGCCATGGAATGGACCCATATTTTGAATTGCAGATGCGCGCGGTTTGGAAAAACGCCGGTAGCCAGCGGCCATGGTGAAAGAGATAATTGGTACCCCCCTATTCCCATTGCATGGGCGCAGGCGCGACGCGGCGCACGTCACGCACGCGCATCGCGGTCGTCATGCCCCTATCGTCCTCGAATAGCACGACGAGGCGCGGGCAATCGTCATCGCCAGCCACGCCGACAACGGTACATGGCACCCATTCTCGACCGCACTGAATCTCAGCGGCGAATGGTGCTATCGGGATCACAGCATGCCCCTAATCCGCATGGCTTCCCGCCGCGCTGCTATTCGCCGTTGGGCGTGTGCGTTGTTGTTGGCGCGCTGCGACACCCACGCTGCGGTTTTGTCGTAGGCGGGATTGGCCAAGATGGATATTTCCCTGAGATCAATTCGCAGGAGCGTGCGAATAGGCAAATCGCTATCGTCGCTCCATGACTCCTCGCGCACAGAAAAACCAAAACTGCAGCCGCGAACGTCGCGGCGCTTGACCGTTCCAAATATCTCCTGGCCGGAGGGCGTCGTCAGATCGGCGTCAAGCTCAAAAGCCAGCCCAATTCCGTTCTCGCTAAGCCGTAGCGACCCCGCCGATTGGCGTCCCAGGACCCGCGACCAATCATGGGCAACCAAGGCGAGTACATCGCCTTGCTTCAGTGTTTCAGAGAAAGCTCCGGGCGCAATCTTCTCAACGAAGAGCCCGGAGATGACCGCCGGTTCATTGAAAACCGCGGCATAGCCTTTTATCAGACCCTCGCCGGCTTCTGGTGCATCTGCGTTTCGTGTCTCGAAGTCAGCCTTTAGCAACCTTCGCCTCCGCCGCCTCAAGCCGGGCGATCCGCTTTTTATGTTTGGAGTTCTTTCGCAGTACGCGAGCGATGGCGAGCGGATCGGGGTCCGTCACGTTAAGCGGCTTGCCTCGGTAGAGGATTTTGCGACTTGGCTTCGCGTCGCGCCTATCTGCACGCTCAAACATTCCCGGCCCCCTTGCTTAGAGCCACCAACTGTCCATCGGTATGGTCGCCAAGAAATCCGATCGAGAGCGGGCCAAGCGACGTCCAAGAGACGTCCTCGGCCTCGAATTGCCATTTCAAATCGAGATATGCCATCCGGGCCTCATGCAGCGCTGATGCGGCCTTGGCTACCGCGGCACATCGGCGCCGATACTCGTCACGACATTGCGCAACCACAAGCCCGCTCGCCGCCGATTTGGCCTCCGTGATGCGTCGCCGCTGGATCTCAGTGGCGGCCTCGACATCGCCAGCCTGCCTGCGCAATTCCACAACGTTTTTGCGCAGTCCATGTGCTGAATCTGGCGCGTCGCCCAGAAGCGCGGCCACGCTGTCCGATAGCCGTTCGCCAGGCGCCGCGCGAGCGTCGCGAAGCTGCTTGTCGGCAGCATTGATTTCATCGCGCAGCACGGATTGCCGATTATGTAGCTCGGCAGATTTGGCCAACAGCGCCGCATACGTCTGGTCGGCTTCCGCCAAACTCGGGACGCGGAACTGTTCTGCAGCCGCGGTCTTTCTCAAAATTGAAGCCATTTAGGCAGTAACCTTTCCAAAGAGATCATCCAAAATATTCGCAATTGCTGACACCGGAATCGTCGTGGCCGTTCGGTGCCCGTCGCGCTTCCAGTGCGCGGCATTCTCGCCGGTCTGTCGAAAGCGGCGCATGGTGCCGCCGGGCCGCTCGATCACAACCTCTGGCCAAGAGCGGATAAATGTCAGAAATGACAATCTAGCGGTGGAATTGCCGCCGCGGGCGCACTCGACTTCCACCGCAATTGCCTCTGCAGCGGTGCGTGGAACGGAGTCGGGCGCATTGTCTGGAATGTCTGAGCCGGCGGGTGAGAGAGCCTCATAAACAGAGACTGATTTGTCTGCCAAACGAAGCTTAGGCGAAGTCGCAATACCAACGATCAGTCTGAGGGTGTCGTCTTCGTCCAAATCGGGTGCGCGGGCAGGCCCACCAGAAGGAATTGCGCCAGACTCGCTTAAGCGGCGCGCAACAGTGTTTGGCTCGCGCTGGATCGAACCCAAGGGAATCGATCGCTGCGAGCACGTCGGCGAGTTTCGCCACGTTCTCTTCTCCTTTATAAAAAATGTCGGCTGTGTTCGCAAAGTTCCGAGCCGGTACATCCGCGGCAATCGGAAAAAGACACCGGCCGAAGCCGGAGCCAAGGTGAGCACGTCGGCAGCGCTAGGCTGCTGCCTTCTATATAGATACGGATTGGCGCGGCGGTTTAGGGGCCGCTTACGCCACCTTCTGCAAAATATTTTCACCAACCAACGCGCGCAGTGCTGCGAATGCCTCGTTGACGAGAAACACGCCGCGACGTTCAGCATGCTTGCCGCTGTAGCCACGGCTCTCGCCTATCGCACGGGCGGTTGCGTCGCCAATCGCCAGATCAAGGATCTCGGCGTGGGGGCCAAGTGCCGCCCGTAGGGTTGTTTCCTCGGCGTTCCGCTCAAGCTGTTGGTCCATGAAGCACTCAATTGGCGCACCACTCCGGCCCGTTGAATGGCTCGACCCGGCAAGGAAGCCGGCGTTCTTCGCGATCGGCGCACCGGTCTGCACCAACCAACGCAGGTCACGCGGCGGCGGCGGTTTCCGGCTGCCCTTCTCCGCGCGAAGGCGCTCGATTGGTTTTAGCGGAACGCCGCGCGCCGTGCGGCCATAGCGGACAAGGCGGCCCTTGCGGAATACGAGATCGCCGATCCGGCTGGTGGTGCATGGCCGACTGACCTGCCGAACGTCGCGACGCTTGCCGTTCTGAACCGTGCAGACCACCGACACGCGCCCGGCGCCCTCGATGGCGCGCAGCATTTCATCAACCGAGGGGCGGCACTCCAGATCCTGTTCGCCTGGAGAGAATCCCATGTTCGCGGGCTCCTCGCCCTCATCAACGATGATCTCCGGCTCCGCGAAGACGTCCGGTGCCGGTGCAGATTGCAGATCGCGCCAATACTTCCATAACGGCACCGCGTCGGGCGCTACCCGGCCGATGCGCTCCAGCGTCGGTAGCTTTAGAAGGGGCTCGGGCTTGCGCTGCGGGCGCTGCACATAGGCGCGGCGGGCTGCCAGGCTGATGAAGCCGTCGGCGGTGACCAGGCCATTGTCGTTGGCTGGCGTGGGCTGCCATGCTGACAGAGCCGAGCGGTAATCTTGGTGTGCTGCGGGCATGTGCCCTCCGTTGACGTGCTGGCGGCCGGCTGCGCGGCCCTCTGGTGCTCTCGGCGCTAGGCCGATAAATCAAAAACAATCAAAAAAGTTACGCGTGGCTGGACCACTGGTTTGTTTGGTACCGGGGTCCAAGGGATGAGGACCACCCCAGGGGTAGGTCGAGGCTCTGCGCCGATTCCTCCTAACTACCGGTTGGGCACTCGCAGACGCGACGCCGCAGGTTTTCATTTTGTGTCACTGGCAAAATAATCCCGATATCTGCGGGATTTAGCGCGTGACTTGGCGGCCGGTTTCCGAGGACAAACGCCCAAGAGATTAGACCCACCCCTGCCCCGTCATGCAGCCTCCCTGTTAGGTGGGGCGGCAAACGTGCCGCGAGCTATCATGAAGGACGTACCGTGCAACTCGGCCGGGTCACCAATGGTGTCGACCCCGCAGGCGTAGGCAAGCCGCCGAAGGTGCTCCTGCCCCGCGTCCTGAATAGGAGCGTTGCTCCCCTCAACCAGGACGGCAACGCGCCCGTGGTCAGTCTGGAGAGCCATCCAGGTATCGCCGCCCCTTCTTTTCACCGCGGTTGACACCACGGTAAGCGGCACGCTGCGTGGCACACTGATTTCAATGGCTGCCCCGCTGAGTTTGCGGTCATGCTCGGCGGCCTCGGCTGCGTCAACGGTACTGGAGCGGCGCCTCCCCATGTCATCCTCCTCGGCTAGCTCTGGTGGCTCAGCCTTCGGTCTCACGCTGCGGTCGGCTTCGTCATATTTTTCAGCGGCCAGCCATTTTTCCAGCGGCATACGGCGCCGGCCTGGCTTTGCGCTTGCAGCCCACGCAGTAGCTCGGCTGACGATGTGGTTGACGTCGGGGCTGCTGATGGCTTCGAAGGCGAGCCTACTAGCCTGCTTATCGCCAAGCTTGCCGTAGGCTTTCCAGACGCGGTTGAAATCTATTCCCGCCACGGCCGGCGCCTCAGCGTCCGGCCCGCTGGCGGATACTCCATACATACCTGTCCTCGGGTCTGTCCCCGAGTCAGGTATGTGAGTCTTCGGCCCACATGCTGGGCCACTTGAGGCATGAACTGGCCCACCTGCTGGGCCAGTAGTGGCCCGCGTAGTGGGCCGGTTCTGTGAATCATCAAACCGGCCCGCCTGCTGGGCCAGTTCTGGAAACCGCCCTTGCTCCGCCAAATCGAGCACATTGAAGACGGGGATGTATCGGCTGGCGCTCTTGTTGCGCCCTCTACCCCGATAGGTGCGCACCACCCAACCTGTTTCCAGTAGCAATATGATTGCACGCGAAACCGCCGAACGTGACGGGCATTCTGCGCCATCAGGCGCGCGCTTCTTCATAACCGTGGCAACGTGTCGTTGCGAGAGCAAGGCATCGCCGTGTTCGTGGTGATACCAATTGATCAGAAATCGGTAGACCAGCCTTGACGTTTCCGACAGGCGAGGATCGAAGTCTACCAGCTGGGACATTCTCCCAACTGCCACTGGGCCAGTAGGGTCGCCGATCTTGTGCGTCCAATACGCGGGCGAGTCCGCGATCTTAGGCTGCGATGGATTCATCGGCCGGAAGCTCCATGAGGGCCGCGAAGGCCAGATCAGAAATTGCGCGATTGAATTGTTCACCGAACGCAGCAGTGCGCTCGCTGAAGGCGTTGGGCGCGACGGTCCAACAACGGCCGTTACCGCGCTGACGAAGGCCCAAATTGTACAAGCGCAAATGGTTGTTTAGTTCGAGGTCGAAACGCGCAATTGTGCTGCCGCCAGGAGGTGCCGGGCGGAGAGATAATATTCGCAATGTGGGATTCCCCTCTTAGGGGTTGCTCCTTCGGAGCGATGCTCTCGGCTAAGGGCCGATCGAGCGTTAGTGTTGGTGGGAAAAATTCTCCCACCAACAAGGTTTAGGCAGCCTCTGCGTCCGGCAGACGTAGGCGCTGCTCCTCTGGGAACATCTCAATCATTGTTTCCATCTTTGCCATTGCGTCTTCTAACTGCTCAATACCAAATCCGCCGGCTAGCTGGTCATCACGCGCCTCACTGAGAAGGCGAGCGGCCTTCTCCCGAAGTTGCAGAAATCGTAATGCACCACCGATACCCAAATCCGTCACGGTGTCGGATTCCAAATTCGACTCGGCAATCTGCATGAGCCGCTGCGCCTTCCGTTCCGGCACGCAGGCGCGCTTCAGGAACGGCAACCATTCGCCATGCCTGCAGTCCCCCTTCGCTGCCACCAGCAGGTGACCCGCTTCCAGGGCTTTCCCAACCGCGTCTTTATGTGCGGCATCGCTGGCAGCCATCAGATCGCGTACCGTCTCAGCGCGGTCGGCTAAGGCGTTGCTATCGAGTGTGGGCGCGCTGCTCACGCCGCCACCGCCTTGCGGGTGTTATCGTTCGCGACCTGCAGGCTGTCGCGCCATGCTTGCAGATGGTCCGCGTCCCACCTGACGCATCCAGGACCGAGTTGGAGAGGTTTGGGAAAAGTGTTTTCGCTGATTTTGCGGTAGACGGTCGAGCGCCCCAGGCCGGTGGCCTTGGTGACGTCGGTGAGTTTTAAGAGAAGCATGTCTGGGAAATCCCGCTTGACATTGCTTTGGGGCCGTCTATCATGAGGCTGCCGAACTAGACCCCATTCGTCCGCAGGGTTGATACTATGCCCTCGCCCGGCTGATTTGGCAAGTCGAATCCCGTACATTCCCATACTATTTTTAGGATTGATTAAGACTGTTGCTATCCAGCAACGGATGCCGCGCAGTACCGCGCCCAGCCCGCCATCAATTTGCGACGCTTCGTCAGCGCGGTGCGGCGCCGATAGGCTTGCTCGGTTTCATTGCCGACCTTGTGCGCTATCGCGGCCTCTGCCACTTCCCACGCAGCCTCGGTCTCATCGCCGGCCCAGTCTCGGAAAGTCGACCGCATACCGTGTGTGGATGATGGCGAGTCGGTGTGGCGCCTTATGCACTTGGTCAGGCTGACGTCTGAAACGGGCTGGAATGGCAACTGAGCCAGGGCCAGCGGCGTCAGCGGCGCGTAGTGCTCGCGTTCCGCCTTGGTGCGCCCGGCTGGGATTGTCCAGATGTCGTCCTTCACCTCGATATCCGAATTCATGTGGCGGGCCTCGCTGTATCGGCAGCCAGTCAGTACTATCCATCGCAACATGCGCGCGGCGTCGCTGGCATCGGCGGCAAGGGATTTCCAGAACCTCGGCATTTCCTCATACGGTAGGCTCGGGTGGTGCTTTACCGAACGCTTGCGGTTCTGCTTGGGCAGCAGGTGGCGAATAATGCCCAGAAGTGCTGGATTGTCGCCCGTGCTGAGGTCCTTTGCCTTGGCGGCGTCGAGGATCTTCTCTATGCGCCCACGGAGGCGCGCGGCCGTTTCTTTCTTTGTCATCCAAATCGGCGCGAGCACCTTCACGATGTCGTCTTTGGTGACGTCTGGGATGGGCGTGGCTCCGATCACGGGATAGGCGTAATCGCGGAGGGTGTTTTCCCATTGCTGCGCGTGCTTCGGATTTCGCCAGCCTGGCTTGTGCGTGGTGACATACTGCTTGGCGAATTCTTCGAACGTTATCGCCTTGGCGGCCTCAACCCGCACAGCGGCCCGCCTGGCGCTCCGTTCCTCGATCGGGTCTCTGCCAGCCACCAGTAGCTTGCGGGCCTGCTGAGCCACGTCGCGGGCCTCGGCAAGCGATATAGCGGAAGCCGGACCAAGGCCCATCTCGCGGGCCTTGCGTGTCACGGGCGACGTGAAGCGCAGCATCCAACTCTTACTGCCGCTCGCCGCCACGAACAGCCACAAGCCGTTGCCGTCGCCGAGCCGATCGCCGGGTTTAGCGTGCTCAACCTGTTTAACTGTGAGGCCCATTCGTCTTCCAAAAGTGTCCGCCTAATCCCACGGTCTTACCCACGATGAGGAGCCGGATTTATCGGGATTGGCCGGGACTGACTGGGATAAGAAAACCCCATTTCGCAGACTTTTTCAAGTCATTATCAATGGGTTGCGGGCAGCATTGGGACTAGCTGGGATCGTTCGGGAAATCGGAACTGGCGGAAGGGGTGGGATTCGAACCCACGGTACCCTTGCGGGCACGCCGGTTTTCAAGACCGGTGCCTTAAACCACTCGGCCACCCTTCCAAGTCCGGAATTGCTGTCGCTTAACGCAGTCGACGGTCCAAGGCAACGCGAAGTTGGCGCCCGACCCGAAACCCCCTCGCCCGCACACGATCTGTCAGGCGAGCGTCAGCCTGTTCCCTTAGCCTGTACGCCTCAGCCATCCGGACACTGGCGACATCTCCCAGGGCGTCGCCGGTTGCGAGGCCCGGTCTGGATTCATCTCCGTTTCCGGGCCTCGTTTGCTGCTCTCAAAAGCAAAACGGCGCCCCGTTGGGAGCGCCGCATGGAGTTCTTCGTTGCTGCCTCGGCTCAGTAGCCGCAGGAGGCGCAGCCCATCTGCACCGGGGCGTAATAGGAATAACCCGGCTGGACCATCTCGACGCGCTGGCGCGTGGCGTATTGCGGCGGGATGCGTTCGTACTGGACGCTCGGCGGCGCCACCATCACGGTCTGCGGCACCATCACGGTGCGGTACTGCGCCGGCGCGCGGTGCGCCACGACGGAGCCGGGCGAAACCATCACGGTCTCGTCGACGGTGCGGTATTGCGGCTGCACATATTGCTGCTGGTAGCAGGTCGTGCACGGCGGCGGCGTGTAGCAATTGTAGCAGCCGGCGGAAGCAGCAGTCGTCATGGAAATCGCAGCGACGACCGTCGAGAAAACGACAGCAAGAGTACGAGACATTATTGTGGTGCCCCAGTTGCCCAAAATGGATTTGCGAAGGTCGATGGCAGTATATGCCGCAAAACCTTGCTTTGCCGAAGTTCGTCGGGGCATCCTTAATGCGAACGGCCGGCTTTCGCCGGCCGTTCAGAACTTGTTGACCATGCGCGATGCGCGACGCTTGCGATCACGCCCGCGCAAGACGCTCCTACTTCGAGCGACGCTTGACCTCGCGCACCGCGCCACGCGCGGCGCTGGTGGTGAGTGCAGCGTAGGCCTGAAGCGCGGTCGAGACGTTGCGCTTGCGGCCCGTCGCCTGCCAGGCGGCATCGCCCTTCGCCTCTTCCGCGGCGCGGCGCTTGGCGAGCTCCTCGTCGGAGACCTCGAGGCTGATGCTACGGTTTGGGATGTCGATGGCGATGCGGTCGCCGGTCCGCACCAGACCGATGTTGCCGCCTTCGGCGGCTTCCGGTGACAGATGCCCGATCGACAGGCCCGACGAGCCGCCCGAGAAGCGTCCGTCGGTGACGAGCGCGCAGGCTTTGCCGAGACCCATCGATTTCAGGTAGCTGGTCGGATACAGCATCTCCTGCATGCCGGGGCCGCCGCGCGGGCCTTCGTAGATGATGACGACGATCTCGCCGGCAACGACCTTGCCGCCCAAAATGGCCTCGACGGATGCGTCCTGGCTCTCGAACACGCGCGCGGGACCGGAGAATTTCAGGATCGAGGCGTCGACGCCCGCGGTCTTCACGATGCAGCCGTCCTGCGCGAGATTACCGTAGAGCACGGCGAGGCCGCCATCCTTGCTGAAGGCGTGCTCGAGGTTGCGCACGACACCCTTCTCGCGGTCGGCATCGAGCTCGTCGTAACGGCGCTCCTGGCTGAAGGCGACCTGGGTCGGGATGCCGCCGGGCGAGGCGCGGAAGAAGGTGCGGACCGACTCGCTCTTCGAGCGCTTGATGTCCCAGCGCTCCAGCGCGTCTTTCATGGTCGGCGCGTGCACGGTCGAGACCGACGTGTCGATCAGGCCGGCGCGGTCGAGCTCGCCCAGGATGGCCATGATGCCGCCGGCGCGATGCACGTCCTCGACATGCACGTCGGCGACCGACGGCGCGACCTTGCAGAGCACAGGCACGCGGCGCGACAGCCGATCGATGTCCTGCATGGTGAACTCGACCTGCCCTTCATGGGCGGCGGCGAGCAGATGCAGCACGGTGTTGGTCGAGCCGCCCATCGCGATGTCCAGCGTCATCGCGTTCTCGAACGCCTTGAAGTTGGCGACATTGCGCGGCAGCACGGAGGCGTCGTCCTGCTCATAGTGGCGACGCACGATATCGACGATGGTGTGGCCAGCCTCGACGAACAGGCGCTTGCGGTCGGCGTGGGTTGCGACCACCGTGCCGTTGCCGGGCAGCGCAAGACCAAGTGCTTCAGTGAGGCAGTTCATCGAATTGGCCGTGAACATGCCCGAGCACGAGCCGCAGGTCGGGCACGCCGAGCGCTCGATCACCTTGACGTCCTCGTCGCTGACCTTGGAGTCGGCGGCGGCGACCATGGCGTCGATCAGGTCGACGGCCTTGGTCTTGCCCTGCAGCGTGACCTTGCCGGCCTCCATCGGTCCGCCCGAGACGAACACGGCAGGAATGTTGAGCCGCAGCGCCGCCATCAACATGCCGGGCGTGATCTTGTCGCAATTCGAGATGCAGACCATGCCGTCGGCACAATGGGCGTTGACCATGTACTCGACGCTGTCGGCGATCAGCTCGCGCGACGGCAGGCTGTAGAGCATGCCGTCATGGCCCATGGCGATGCCGTCGTCGACGGCGATGGTGTTGAACTCCTTGGCGACGCCGCCGGCCTGCTCGATCTCGCGCGCGACGAGCTGGCCGAGGTCCTTGAGGTGGACGTGGCCGGGCACGAACTGGGTGAAGGAGTTGACGACCGCGATGATCGGCTTGCCGAAATCGCCATCCTTCATGCCCGTCGCGCGCCAGAGGCCGCGAGCGCCCGCCATGTTGCGGCCGTGAGTGGTGGTACGGGAGCGATAGGCTGGCATGGCGGTTTCCGTCCTCGGTTTGGCTGGCCGGGCGAGAAAAATGGAAGCCGCCTCAGGCCTTTCCCGGCCGGATAGCGCACGGAATGGGCCGGCGCAACGGTAACTTGGGCCTGACAGGGCCGGATCGGCCTTTCGCAGGCCTCCCCTGCTCCCGGCGCGGTCTATTGGAGGGTCGGATCGAGGCGGTCGCGCAATCAGTCGCCAATTGCGGAGACCGCCAGCGTGGTCGAGACGATCAGGGGCGAGACGATGTCGGGCAGGATATGCCGGAGGGAAGACGCATGCATCCGCGCGCGGAATCACGCGCGTTCGTCTCCGTAGTGATCCGGAATGGAGTCCTATTCAGATGTCGCGTACATCGCGTGACATCGATCGGCGGCCTTACAAGGGCATCACCCTCTGATCGCGCTACATGGGGTTGGGGGACCGCATGGGGCGGGGGATCAAAGGCTGGGGCAAGGTTACGAGGTCCGGACTCCTAGGCACTCCGGACCTCGGGACTTTCTAGATTGAACGCGATTTCGCGCCGCCGGCCTCATGAGCCGCGCGGCGCGATTTCGTTTTGGGCAGCTGCACGGTCAGACCTTGCCGATCAGTTCGGCACATTCCGTTCGAGATCTTCAAGCCACGCCGCCGCGCTGGAATCCGACGGCGCGCGCCAGTCGCCGCGCGGCGACAAAGAGCCGCCGGCCGAGACCTTCGGCCCGTTCGGCATCGCCGATCGCTTGAACTGGCTGAAGGCAAAGAAGCGGCGCAGGAACACCTCCAGCCAGCGGCGGATCTCCTTGAGATCATAGGCCTTGCGCTTATCGGTCGGAAATGCCGGCGGCCATTCGCCCTCAGCGACGTCCTTCCATGCCTGCAGCGCCATGAAGGCGATCTTGGACGGCCGCATGCCAAAGCGCAGCGTGTAGAACAGGTTGAAATCCTGGAGCTCGTAGGGACCGACGGAGGCTTCCGTGCTCTGTGCCTTCTCGCCGGGCTGGACCGGAACCAGCTCGGGCGAGATCTCGCCCGACAGGATCGAGGCAAGCGTCCGGTTGACGTCGTCGCTGAACTGTTTTGAGGCGATCACCCAGCGGATCAGGTGCTGGATCAGCGTCTTCGGCACCCCGGCGTTGACGTTATAATGCGCCATCTGGTCGCCGACGCCGTAGGTGCACCAGCCCAGCGCGAGCTCCGAGAGATCGCCGGTGCCGATCACGATGCCGCCGTGATGGTTGGCGAGCCGGAACAAATAGTCCGTGCGCAGGCCCGCCTGCACGTTCTCAAAGGTGATGTCGTAGACCTTCTCGCCCTTGCCGAAGGGATGGCCGATGTCCTTCAGCATCTGCGTCGCGGTGGTGCGGATGTCGAGTTCCTGCCAACTCGTCTGCAACGCCTTCATCAGCGCCAGCGCATTGGTCTTGCTCTCGCTGCCCGTGGCAAAACCCGGCATGGTGTAGGCAAGGATGTTCTCGCGCGGCAGGCCAAGGAGATCGACGGCCTTGGCCGCAACGATCAGCGCATGGGTCGAATCGAGCCCGCCCGAGACGCCGATGACGACGCGCTTGGTGCCGGTGGCGCGCATGCGCTGGACGAGGCCGGCGACCTGAATGTTGTAGGCCTCATAGCAGTCCTGCTCGAGCAGGCTCTCGTCGCTCGGCACGAACGGAAAGCGCTCGATCTTGCGCAGGAAGCCGATGTCGGCGGCCGGCGGCTGCAGGGCAAAGGTGATCCTTCGGAAGAAAGCTTCGCGCTGGCGGCGATTGTCGTCGAACGTGCCCATCGAGGCGCGCTCCTGCCTGAGCAGGTCGAGATCGACGTCGGCCAACGTGATCTGGCCGCCCTGGCGGAACCGCTCGCCCTCGGCCAGCAGCACGCCGTTCTCGTAGATCGAGGTCTGGCCGTCCCAGGCGAGATCCGTGGTCGATTCCCCTGCCCCCGCGGCGGAATAAACGTAGGCCGCGAGGCAGCGCGTCGAGGTGGATTGGCACAGCAACGCGCGCGAACGGGCACGACCGATCGTGATCGGACTGCCCGAGAGATTGACAAGAACGCTTGCGCCCGCAAGCGCGAGCTCGGAGGCCGGCGTCACCGGGATCCACATGTCCTCGCAGATCTCGACACCGATCGTCAGGGCCGGGACGTCCTCGGCCGCGAACAGGAGATCGACGCCGAACGGGGCATGCAGCCCGCCAAACGCGATCGTCTCGCCGACAATGCCGGCGCCGGAGGCGAAATGCCGCCCCTCATAGAATTCGCGATAAGTCGGCAGGTAGCTCTTGGGCACGACGCCGAGGACGTTGCCGCGATGGATGACGACCGCGCAATTGTAGATGCGATGGCCAAAGCGCAGCGGCGCGCCGACGATCAGCGCGGTCATCAGCGCCGAGGAGGCCTGGACGATCGCGGCAAGTCCGCGCTCGACCGCATCGAGCAGCGGATCCTGCTTGACCAGGTCTTCGATCGCATAGCCGGACAGGCACAGCTCGGGAAATACGGCAACCGCCACCGACTGCTCGTGGCAGTCCTGCGCGGCCGCCATGATGGCCTTTGCGTTGGCCGAGGGATCCGCCACATGCGAGGTGGTGACGCAGGCCGCCACGCGCGCAAATCCGTGGGCATAGATCGAGTGGAAACTCATCGAGCTCAGCACTTTCAATTCAATCTCTCTGCGGCCGGCCGCAGCCGTCAGCTCCGGACCATATGTAACCCATCGAGCCGGTCCCGTGCAGGCCATCCGCCTTCATGCATAACGGACTTGCAGGCTCGTCCGCCCGGTGCCTGGCGAAGTCAGGCGCTACGAGCCAGCACGTTGGACAGATCGCCGCGCAGCCACTCGGCGATCCCGGGCCAGGCATGGGCGTGGGTTCGCGCGCCCATGAACAGGCCGAGGTGGTTGCTGGGCTCGGAGACCGCCGCAATGAAGGCCGGTGGCGTGCCGAGCAAACCGGCAGTGGCGAGCGCCTGCGCGGCCGGCACGACGTCGTCATCGAGCCCGGCCAGCAGGAAGATCGGCGCCTTGACGTGCTTCAGATCAATCACGCGGCCGAGCGCCGTGAATTGCCCGTTCGCGATCCGGTTCTCCCGGAAAATCCAGTTGACGATCTCGAGATAATAAGCGCCGGGCAGATTGAGCGTCTCGGCGTCCCAGCGCTCGAACCGCGCGAGCAGCGTTGCGCTCCCCTCAGCCGCAAGGTCCACCTGCAACGCCGCGGCGATGTCGTCGCGGCTCGGCGCCTTGGACCAGACACGTCGCATCTCCTCGCCGCTGACATTACCGCCGCCGCGTGCGACGAGCTGGTCATAGAGCATTTCGGGAGCGTCGCGGGCGAGCTGCGACAGCCTGGACTCGATCGAGAGGTCGACCGGCGCGCCGACCAGGACCAGCCGCCGCACCTTGGCGGGAAAGCGCGCCGCGTAGAGCAGCGAGAGCCAGCCGCCCTGGCACAGGCCGACGAGATCGACCGGCGCGCCGATCTCGTCGATGGCGACGTTGAGATCGCCGAGATAGCTGTCGATCGAGAGATAGCGCATCTCGGGCGTGGCTGACCGCCAGTCGGCGAGATAGATCCGGTCGATGCCGCCATTTTGCAGGGACTGCACCACGCTGTGGCCGGGTGCGAAGTCGGCGATCAGGGCTCGATGCAGCGCATAGGGCGCGCAGACCAGTGCCGGCTGGCCGGACCCCGTTCGCGTGCAATCGCGCAAGCGCATGGTCGCGAGCTCCAGAGCAACGGAGTTGGCCGTGGTCCACGGCAGGCTGCTATCGGCCTGCTCCGGCGGATCGCGCTCAAGCCATCCGAACCAGGCGTTCATGGCGAGCTGAGCCGCTGCGAACGGCCACAGCACCGGGTCACCCGGGACCTGCCCCGGTGCGCGCAGCTGTTTGCCGGTCTTCTCCGCCATGGCTACGTCACCGTTCTCACAGGAATGCCTCGAGGCCGATGACTGGAATGCCGCGCTCCCGAAAACTCTGATGGGTCGCGCCCATCGAGCCGTCGAGATCGATGCCACAGCAGGCATCCTCGATGACGGCGACATCGAACCCCGCCTCGCGGGCATCCTCCGCCGAAAAGCGGACGCAGAAGTCGAGCGCGAGGCCGGCGACGAAGACGGTGTTCAACTCGCGTTCGCGCAAATATCCGAGCAGGCCGGTCGGTGTTTTCTTGTCGTTCTCGAACAGCGCCGAATAGGAATCGATGCCGCGCCGAAATCCCTTCCGCACCACCAGACTTGCGCGGGTGACGTCGAGATCGCGATGAAATTCGGCGCCCGCGGTGCCCTGCACGCAATGGCTCGGCCACAGCACCTGGGCGCCGTAGTCAAGCGCGATGGTCTGGAACGGCTGTTTGCCCGCATGGTTCGAGGCAAAGGAGACATGATCCCGGGGATGCCAGTCCTGGGTCAGCACCACATTGGCGAATTTTTGGGCGATTCGATTGATGGCGGGCACCACCTTCTCGCCGCTGGGAACGGCGAGCGCCCCGCCAGTGCAGAAATCGTTCTGCACGTCGATCACCAGCAGCACGTCTCGGTCGGAAATCTTCATCGCAAGGTCCATTTCAAGCCGTCCCGCGCGACCGGCGCCGAACGCTCCTCCAATGTCGATCTTCTCGGCAACCACCGCAAGGTGCGGCGATCTGCGCGAATGGCCGCCGTCATTCCCAAGAGATGCAACGGTTTGGCCTCGTGCGTGTTGACTAGATCCACCCGAGGACGGATTCTGAAAGCCGTTCGCATCTTGCGATCCGATAGAACGGAGGAAGAGGTTCCCGCAGCCGGCAAGGGCGCGGCAGCCATATGCACATGAGCATCGGCAAGACAGGACCGATTCTTCTCGCCGATATCGGCGGCACCAATGCGCGCTTCGCGCTCAGTCAGGGCAATCAGACCGGACCGATCGACTATGTGAAGGTGGCAGACTTCCCGACCGTTAGGGAAGCCATTGTCGATATCCTCGGGCGCCGGTCCGGCGGCGAACCGCCCCAAAGGGCCGTGCTGGCTGTGGCGGGTCCGGTGACCAACAATCGCTGCGTCCTGACCAACAGCCCGTGGGTCGTCGACGGCAACGAACTCCAGCCGGCCCTTGGCTTCGGCAGCGTTCACGTTCTCAACGATTTCGAGGTGGTGGCCTGGTCCCTGCCTGCCCTGCAGCCTGCCGACCTGATCCCGCTCGGCGGACAGGATGGCCTTCCCGGAGAGCCGTTGCTGGTGGTCGGGCCTGGAACCGGCTTTGGCGTCTCCTGCCTGGTCGAGCGCCATGGCGCACGGCTGGCCGTCGTCACCGAAGCCGGCCACGCGACCCTGCCGGCGGAGAACGAGCACGAGGAACGTGTGATCGCGTCCATGCGACGACGCCTCGGCCATGTCTCCATCGAGCGCGGCGCACTGTCCGGCTCCGGCCTGCAAAGCCTCTACGAAGCGCTGTCCGAAGTTGAAGGCGCTCAGGTGCCGCATCGCGATGCTGCCGCCATTACCAAGGCGGCCCTGGAAGGCAGTTGCGAACTCAGCCGCGCGACCCTGGGAATGTTTTGCGCCATTCTCGGCTCAGTCGCCGGCAATCTCGCAGTGACCTTCGGCGCCCGTGGCGGTGTCTATATCGCCGGCGGAATCGTGCCGCGTTTTCCGGAGTTCCTTGCAGCTTCCGCGTTCCGGGCGCGCTTCGAAGCCAAGGGGCGCTTCCAGGACTATCTACGCAACATCCCGACCAGGCTGGTCATGAAGCCTGACGCGAGTTTCGTCGGCCTGAAGATGTTTGCCGAGCACAACCAGCCTTAAGATCTCATACGAGTTCCAGTAATTCACAGCTCATTGCACCGAACGCGCGGTTCCATGCGGGATGGTGCTTGCGTGCATGTTTCGGATCAGAAACAATTCGGCGTTGTGTGTGGCGTAGTTGCGGGGGCGTGACATGCGTAAGCAGGATTTTGGTTTCGACTATCACCGCTATCACCGCCTGCTGATCGAGGCGGACGACGACGGCAAGCGGCTGGCCCTGATCGAGCTTTTGATCGAGGAAAAGGCGCGGGATCGGCTTGCTGCCCAGCGGGCTTCCGATCGCGCGGCCATGACAGCCCACACCATCGCCACGGTGCTGAAGAACGGGCGCCACTGAGGCGTGATCTCGTTACGGCGCGCGCAAACACGGGACCGATTGCGATTCCGTTAACGATGCATCGAAAGCTCGCGTCAAACTTTTTGCTCTAAGGCTTCCCTCACCTGATGCAATTCAGGGGCAACAAAGGGGGGAATGAACATGAGCATGATTTCGATCGCCGCGATGCCGGCCACCATCGAAACGCGTTTGACCGATTCTTCTTTCAAGACCATCTTGCTGTTCTGCTGCACAGGCCTCGTCGCCTCGTTCGGCCTGATGGCGCGCGGCATTGATCTTGGCGCCGGCCTGATGTGAGACCGCGACGAATTCCGTCGCAAAATGGCCGCCCTTGATGGGCGGCTATTTTCGCCGTCGCTCAGTGCGGCGTCTTCGCTCCCGCTTCCGGAAACATCGAATCGATCATCGCCTTGAGCTGATCGATCCCAATCGGCTTGCGCAGGATCGGCCGACGCCGGAGCAAGGACGGCAGCAGTTCCGGCCCGTAGCCCGTGGCAAACAGAAACGGCTTCCCGCGGCGCTCGATCAGGTCGGCCACGGGATCGACGTAGACGCCCTTGAGGTTGATGTCGAGAATCGCCAGATCGTACTGCGCGGTCATGGCGTAAGCGCTGGCATCCCGGACATTGTCGGCTTCCGCGACGACGTGGTGGCCGAGTTCCTCCACCATGTCCGCCATCATCATCCGGATCAACGCCTCGTCTTCGACCAGGAAAACGGAGAGTGCGTCCGCCATTTAAACCCCGCAATCAGCTTACGAAGCTAAGCATAACCGAATTGCGGAGAGGATTCACGAATTCGTGGCGGGCGCCGTTAATTCAGGCGCGCCCGATCCGATTCAACTTGATCAATCCAATCCTCGTTCGTGGCTAAGGTGCACCATCTCCTGTATGAAGACCTGCTTCTGCTTGTCATCGAGGCTCGAGTAGAGTGGCTCGGCAGCGTCGGCGACGTTGCGCTGGTCGGCAGCGCGATCGATCAGGAACTGCGACTCGTTGCGCATCTGCTCGATGATGTCGTCCGGCGGATCCCGCTTGGCCCGGGTAACCCGCAGGTTGAGCCGCTCCGCACCATTGTGCCCCAGGTAGTGCATGGCGCTCGAGAAGCCGAACCAGTGCTTCTCCTGATCGGGCGTGAGGTTCAGTTCCGTCTTGATCCGCTCGATATATGAATCACTGTTGGCAACGATTTGCTCGGCGGTCTGTTGCGGCGCGCCGGTCTGGGTGAGGACGGCGACGTCCTTATTGTCCTGCGGCGCATTCTTGGCTTCCTTGCTCGCCTTGGCGCCCTTGCCCGCCTTGCCGCTCTTGGCATCCTTGTCCTTGCCGGCGCCGGGCTGCTTAGAGTCCTTGCTGGCGTCCTTGTTAGAATCCTTGGCGGCCGGCGGCGCCTGATTGCCGTTATTGTTGTTGACGCCGAGCACGCCGGTGAAGACGCCGACCACGCCGCCGATCGCACCGCCCAGCACGCCCCCGACGGGGCCCGCGGCCTTGTTGCCGGCCGCGGCCCCATCCTGAACGCCTTTGACCAGGCCTTGTGCATGCGCGACCGCGGCTGCGCCGAGCAGCAACACGAAAACGGCCCCCAGCGCGAACCATCGTCGCAGGTAAAGCCGCGCGGGCGGCGCCGGGTTTTTCATTCTGGTCTCCATGGTCGATCTGATTGGCCTGTCGGGGTGGAAGCCACCCGCCAGTTGCAACTCTATCGTTTTCACCGCTTCGAGGTCTAGGCGCCGACAAATGCTATCCACGCCCGAAAAGTGTTTGGCGCGAGGCGCTTATGCAGGCTCGTTGGAAACTGCGGCGTAATTGCGCACATGTCGCTGCAGCGGGGCGGCGCAAAGTGTGCGTCGCAAAACGACCGACCGCGGTTCATGGCCGGCGCGCGACACCGAAGGCAATCCCACCTTCCCGGGGCACAACGTTAGTTCTAGGCGCAAGCCGTCCGGTTTTCTCGACAGACGCGATCAATCATGATCTGATCGCGCTACCAATCTGCAAAAACGATCAACAAGAAACTCCCAACAAGAAAATCAAAAGCAAAACTCGGAAGAGTTCAGAGGAAACACCAGAACAATAAAACACCCAAGCGAGGAAACGAGATGTCACGCAAGACACTGACGCGACGTCAATTTGTGGCTGCCACTGCAATGTCCTCTGCGGCGCTGATCACCGCGCCCTATGTCCGAGGCGCTTACGCCGCCGGCAAGCTCTCGATCGGCTTCTGGGACCACTGGGTGCCCGGCGCCAACGATGCCTCCACCGCCCTCGTCAAGGAATGGGGCGAGAAGGAGAAGGTCGAAGTCTCGATCGACTACATCACCAGCAACAACAAGAAGATCGAGTTGACCGCGGCGGCCGAAGCCCAGGCCAAGTCCGGTCACGACATTTCTCCAGATGCCGAGCTGGTGGCCACACGCCTATTCGGAGAATCTCGAGCCGCTCAATGACGTCATGGAGCCGCTCATCAAGCAGAACGGCGAGGTGAACGGCACCGTCAAATATCTCGGGCAGTCGGGCGGCAAATGGCTGGCAGTGCCCGCGACACCGGGAAGCCAGATCAAGGGCCCCTGCTCCCGCATAGACCTGATGAAGAAGCACGCGGGCATCGACGTGCAGGAGATGTATCCGGCCGGCAGTCCGCCAAAAGCGGACAACTGGACCATGGAGACGTTCCTGAAGGCGGCCGAGGCCTGCCACAAGGCCGGCTTCCCCTTCGGCATCGGTCTCGGCGAGACCACCGATAGCGTCGACACCGCGGGCGCGATCTTCCAGTCATTCGGCGCCGAGCTGGTCAACGCCAAGGGCGATATCACCGTCAAGACCGACGCGGTGCGGCAGGCGCTCGAATTCTACAAGAAGCTGATCGCCGTCCTGCCCACCGACGCACCGTCTTGGGATGATGCGTCCAACAACAAATGGCTGATCTCGGGCCGCGGGGCGATGATCCTGAATCCGCCGAGTGCCTGGGCGGTCGCCAAGCGCGACGCACCGCAAGTCGCCGAACAGTGCTGGACGCACGGCTTCCCGTCCGGTCCGAAGGGACGTTTTGCGCCCTTCCTGCCCTACTTCTGGGGCGTCTGGGCCTTTGGCAAGAACAAGGAAGCGGCCAAGAGCTTGCTCGTTCACCTGTCCTCGCCAGCGGCGATCGAGAAGTTCGTCGCGGCGAGCGGCGGGTACGATCTCCCGGCCTACGCGAACATGACGAAGTTCAAGACCTGGGCCGAGGAAGGGCCGCCGAAGGGCACGCTGTTCCACTATCCGGATCCCTACAAGCAGCAGACGATGTCGATCGCCGCGTCTCCAGCGCCGCCGAAGATCGCCCAGCAGATCTACTTCCAGGCAACGCTGACCAAAATGGCGCTGCGCTTTGCGCAAGGAGAGAAGTTGGAAACGGCGCTCGCCTGGGCGGAGGGTGAGTGCGAGGGCTTCATGCGGACCTGAGACGGGTATGTGCCATGGCGGTTCACGCTTCGCGCGTGAGCCGCCGGGGCACCCCTCGCTCGATCCGCTTGCCGAATGAAGCCGACGGCTGCGCCGGCTTCGCCATTCAACATGTCCTGCTACATGTCCTGCAAAGAGGCTAACGTCATGGCCGATGTCGTCGTTGAGCAAGGCCGTCTCGCTCGTGCTGCGAGGCCGCGCAAACGCGCGAGCCTGCGCAATGCAATGGGACGGAAATCGACCGTAGCGTTCTTCCTGACGCTGCCGCTGATCCTCCTGATCGCCCTGCTCGTGCTCTATCCCGCCTTCTATTCGGTCTACCTGGCGACGCTGAACAAGGCGATGACGAAGTTCGTCGGCCTCAGCAATTTCACCTTCCTGTTCAAACGCGAGACGTTCTGGATGGTGGTGAGACAGTCTTGCATTTTTGCGATTACCGCCGTGGTCTTCAAGGCGCTGATCGGCTTCATCGTCGCGCATTTCGTCCACAACATTCCCGGCAGGAAGCAACGTAAATGGCGCGGCATGCTGCTGGTGCCGTGGGTGATCCCGCCGGCGATGAGCACGCTGGCATGGCTGTGGCTGTTCGATCCCTCCTACAGCGCCTTCAACTATACCCTCTCGTTCTTCGGCATCGGTCCGATCCCGTGGCTCGGTGACACCTTCTGGGCGCGTTTCTCCGTCATCCTCGTCAACGTCTGGTATGGCGCACCGTTCTTCCTGATCATGTACCTGGCCGCGCTGAAATCCGTACCTGACCAGCTCTACGAAGCCGCAGCGATCGACGGCGCCAATTGGTGGCAGAAGATCTGGCACATCACCTTGCCGATGATGCGCAACATCATCGCCATCACCACGCTGTTCTCGCTGATCGTCACTTTCGCCAATTTCGACATCGTGCGTATTCTCACCTCCGGCGGTCCGCTGGACCGGACGCATCTGTTCGCCACCTGGGCATTCCAGGTCGGCATCCAGAGCAGCGACATTCCGCTCGGCGCCTGCGTCTCGCTGTTCATGGTGCCGATCCTCGCCGTCGCAGCGGTCTTCATCCTGCGCGATGTCAACAAACGTGGGAACGAAGCCTGATGAGCACGCTCGCAATCGCCAAGGCCGGACCCACACGCAAGGTTAAGCTTCGAAGCATGAGCCGCGACCGCACCTGGGCGCTGCGCTGGTCCTACTTCTTCCTGGTGCTGTTTGCGATCTTCTTCCTGATCCCGCCGGTCTACATGCTGATCACCTCGCTCAAGAGCAGCGCGGAGATCTCGGCCGCCACCAATCCGTGGTGGGTCTTTCATCCGACTCTGTCGAACTATGTCGAGCTACTGACCTCGAACCAGTTCCTGCGGTTCTTCTGGAATTCGTCGATGATCTCGATCGTGGTCGTGATCGTGACGATGCTGATCAGCATTCCGGCGGCGTTTGCATTGGCGCGGATGAAGTTCTGGGGCTCGGCGACGCTCGCGACCGGCGTCTTTCTCACCTATTTGATCCCGGACAGCCTCCTGTTCATTCCCTTGTTCAAGATGCTCGCGGTGGTCCAGGACTTCACCGGCATCACTCTGCTCAACCGCTGGTACGTGCTTGTCTTCATCTATCCGACCCTGACCGTGCCGTTCTGCACCTGGATCATGATCGGTTATTTCGCCTCGATCCCGAAGGAGTTGGACGAGGCTGCTCTCATCGACGGCGCCTCCTGGCTCCAGACCCTGACGCGGATCTTCATCCCGGTAGCCCTGCCCGGCCTGATCGCCGCGACCATCTTCGCCTTCACCGTGTCCTGGGCGCAGTTCCTCTATCCCCTGGTGTTCACGACATCCATCGACCAGCTCGTGCTGCCGGTCGGTATCACCACCACACTGATCAAGGGCGACGTCTTCAATTGGGGACAGATCATGACCGGCGCACTGCTTGGCGCAGCCCCGCCGCTGGTCATCTACGCCTTCCTGATGGACTATTACATTGCCGGCCTGACCGCCGGCGCGACGAAGGGTTGAGAACGAGGGGTTGAACTGCAATGGCCGACGTTTCCCTGCGCAAGGTGATCAAGCGTTACGACGACGTCGAGGCCGTGCGCGGCATCGATCTCGACATCTCCGACCATGAGTTCATCGTGCTCGTCGGCCCCTCCGGATGCGGCAAGTCGACGACGCTGCGCATGATCGCAGGCCTGGAGGACATCACCGACGGCGACATCATGATCGGCGGCGACGTCGTCAACGACGTGCCGCCGAAGGACCGCGACATTGCGATGGTGTTCCAGAACTACGCGCTCTACCCGCACATGACTGTCGCGGAGAACATGTCGTTCGGGCTGCGCCTGAAGCACTATCCCAAGGCCGAGATCAAGGCGCGGGTGACGGAAGCCGCCCGCCTCCTCGACATCACCGACCTGATCGACCGCAAACCGAAGCAGCTCTCCGGTGGCCAGCGCCAGCGCGTCGCCATGGGCCGGGCCATCGTGCGCAACCCAAAAGTCTTCCTGTTCGACGAGCCGCTGTCCAATCTCGACGCCAAGCTGCGCGTGCAGATGCGGATCGAGATCAAGAAGGTGCACCAGAAGGTGCGCACCACGACGGTCTACGTCACCCACGACCAGGTCGAGGCCATGACGCTAGCCGATCGCGTCGTGGTGATGAACAAAGGGCGGATCGAGCAGATCGGCACCCCGAACGAGCTCTACCACAAGCCTGCGACGCGCTTCGTCGCCGGCTTCATCGGCTCGCCGGCGATGAACTTCCTCCCGTGCCGGCTGGAGGATGCCGGCGGCGCGCTCCAGATCCGCCTGACCGACCGCATCGCCTTCGCGCTGCCGCCGGCCCGTGCCACGCGCTACAACGCATTGCCGCGCACCGAAAAGCTCCTGCTCGGCATCCGGCCTGAGCATCTCACCGAGTCGCATGCGCATCTTGGGCCGGGCGTCGAAACCTTCGACACCGTGCTCGACGTCACCGAGCCGATGGGCATGGAGACCCTGGTCTACTTCGGGCTCGAGGGTACGCCCGTCTGCGGCCGCGTCGATCCCAATGCCGGCGCTGCAGACGGGGCTCCCATGCGTTTGGCGATGGACCTCAACAATATGCACCTGCTAAACGAAGAGACCGGCGTCGTGTTGTGACGCCGGTTTTGGAAACGCGAGCAGGCGGGGAGCGATGTCGACCAACAAGAAGAAGATTTTCGTTACACAAACTTTGTCGCAAGGCGCGCGCACCCTCCTCACCCAGCGAGATGACATCGAGCTCATCGAGTTTCCGAACCTGATCTCCGCCAAAGACTTCGAGGCCTTGCTCGAGAGCCACGCGCCG
Organism: Bradyrhizobium sp. LB13.1; assembly: GCF_054056815.1. Taxonomy (NCBI): domain Bacteria; kingdom Pseudomonadati; phylum Pseudomonadota; class Alphaproteobacteria; order Hyphomicrobiales; family Nitrobacteraceae; genus Bradyrhizobium; species Bradyrhizobium sp. LB13.1. Next base: position 4,463,773 of record NZ_JBSRYQ010000001.1, read on the forward strand.
GTCCACGGCGTGGCGCTTGGTGCCACCGCCTTCGGCGAGACCGAGCTCGAAGCCTCGAAAGACATGAAGGTGGTGACGCGGATCGGCGTCGGCTACGACGCCGTCGACGTTCCCGCCCTCTCCCGCCGCAAGGTGCCGCTGATGGTCGCGGGCAGCGCGAACTCGCCCTCGGTCGCAGAGCAGGCGTTGTTCATGATGCTGACGCTGGCAAAACGCGCGCAGGAGATGCACGCCTGCGTCAAGGACGGCAAATGGGCCGACCGGCTCGGCATGCTGCCGTTCGATCTCTACGGCAAGACCGTCCTCGTCATCGGCTTCGGCCGGATCGGCACCCGCACCGCCAAGCGTTGCCTGGCGATGGACATGAACGTGCAGGTCTACGATCCCTACAAACCTGCTGCAGATATCAAAGCGGCCGGCTGCGAGCCGGTCGCCGATCTCGATGCCGCGCTGCCTCACGCCGATTTCGTCACCATCCACTGCCCGAAGACGCCGGAAACCGTCGGCCTGTTCGACGCGGCGCGGATCGGCCGGATGAAGCCGAAATCCTATCTCATCAACACCGCACGTGGCGGCATCGTGAAGGAAGCCGCGCTGTACGACGCCCTGGTCTCGGGCAAGATCGCCGGCGCTGGCATCGACGTGTTCGAGGTCGAACCGCCGCCGGTGAGCAATGCGCTGTTTGCGCTGCCTAACGTGATCATGGCCCCGCATGTCGCCGGTGTCACGGTCGAGGCGGTGAGTCGCATGAGCGAGCAGACCGCGCGCAATATTCTGAGTGTGCTGGACGGCGATCCCATCAGGCAGAACATCATCAACCAGGACGTCCTGGGCTGAGCCGACCTCCGGGGCGGGCGGCCCACCCGCCCGCCTTCGGAACGCCAGAATGCGTCCCATTTTGGTGCAGATCGAGCCCTCACTCAGCCTTAATCAAACCCGCGTAATAGGTCCGGCCGCGGCGGCAGTGGGACAGACTTGCCGGCCGCGTCGAGCTGGAGGATGAACCCTTGTCAGAGATCGACCCGACCGACCACACGCTGGCGACCATCGCCAGCATTTTGGAGCACCCCGAGCCCGTCCTCGTCGTGCGCGAGACCGAGACCGTGACCGTAACAGAAATGGTGGTTGCTGGTGAGCATGTGGTCGCCGACGAGCACCCGATGGTCGATGAGCATCCGGTGGTCGAGGAGCAGCCGCTGGTGCCGGAGCACACCGATGCCGACGGCTACAGCAAGGTCGGTCCGGGGCCGATGGTGGCGATCCGTCTGAAATGGACGGTCCATCGCGGCGACGACAGCCAGTTCTACGTCCACGAAACCATCGGGGAGCAGTCTGTGCCCGTGATCAGCGGCCCGATGACCAGCGAGGCTGCCGTGCATTTCGTCGACGTGCACGAGGACGAGGCACATCGGCGCTTCGAAGAGCTGCGCAGCGAGATCGCCGGCCGCAGCTCGCTCGCCGACTACGAGCGCAAGGGCGAAGCCTAGGCTTATCGTCGTCCGAGATAATCCTTCTTCACGAGCTCGACACCTGCGTGCCGCAAGAGGTCGTAGGTCGTCGTCACGTGAAAGAAGAACTGCGGGACGCTGAAGGTCAGCAGCAGCGTCCGCCCGGTGAACGGCAGCTCGGTGCCGTTTTTCAACCTGAAGAAGACATTCCGTTCCGCCGCGGCATCGATCTCCGCGCGCGGCAGGCTTTCGATGAACTCGATTGACGTCGCAATGCGGGCCTGAAGCCCGGCCATGTCGTGCTCCAGCACCGGCAGCGTCACCGGCTCGCGCTCGGCCAGCAAGGCCGAAGCGACCGCGGCATGGCGGCAGGCCTCGCCGATCTGCTGCGCCAGATCGTACATGTCTGGTGACATGCGCATGCCGAGCAGGACCGCCGGATTGAACTTCCGGGTTTCGGCATAGGCAACGCCCTTGTCGAGCAGTGCGGACAGGTTGCGCAGGTAAGGCACGAAGACGCCGACCGAGGCGTCATACATCGAGATCGTCACTTCAAAATCCCTTCCAATTCCGCCTCGCCAGCGATGGGCATCTGGTCTAAATCCAAGCCTCAAGAGCTGCACAATGACAGCTCGGGCACGGGTGGAAAAGAGATGATCGTTCGGATGACCATTCGAATTTTGGCGGCTTTGGCCGTGGTCCTGCTGGCAAACATTTCGGCTCACGCACAGCAGGCGACGCCCTCCCGCCTCGACGAGATCGTCAAGCGCGGCACTTTGCGCGTCGGCATGACCGGCGATTACAAGCCCTTCACCTACCTCGACAAGACAACGCAGCAGTTCAGCGGCTTCGACGTCGATATGGCCGAGGCGCTCGGCAAGGCGCTCGGCGTCAAGGTTGAATTCGTGCCGACGGCCTGGCCAAAGCTGATGAAGGATTTCGAGGCTGACCAATTCGACATCGCCATGGGCGGCATCTCGGTCACGCTCGACCGGCAGAAGAAGGGCTTCTTCTCCACGGCCATCATGCGCGAGGGCAAGACGCCGATCGCGCGCTGTGCCGATGTCGGCAAATACCAGAGCATCACCGACATCGACAAAAAGGGCACCCGTGTGATCGTCAATCCCGGCGGCACCAACGAGCGCTTCGCGCGTGCCAACATCAAGGACGCCGACATCACCGTCTTCCCCGACAATACCGTGATCTTCGATGAGATCGCCAAGGGCAATGCCGACCTGATGATGACGGACGCCTCCGAGACGCGCTACCAGCAGAAGCAGCATTCTGGCGTGCTCTGCGCGGTGCATCCCGAAAAGCCGTTCGACTTTTCCGAGAAGGCCTATTGGCTCCAGCGCGACATGGCGCTGAAGGCGTTCGTCGACCAATGGCTGCACATTTCCATGGAGGACGGCAGCTACAAGAAGATCTACGCCGCCTGGTTCGATTAGGGCGCGTCCTCCTGTCGCTTGCCCCGGCCAAACTTTGGACCGGCTCCGGTGTTATTGAACCCGGAACAGCCGGAGCACGACTCATACGGTGACAGTGATCTAGATCACTTTTTGCGATCGCTCCGGGGCGTAAGCGTCGGTGCGGGGACCACCTGTTTCAGGAGACGGAAATGAGGAAGCTGTTGGCCACGGCCGCATTCCTTTTGGCGAGCACCGCTGCGCAGGCGCAGTACACCTTCGACTATGGCGGGCGCACCATCCGCATCGATCCCGACCGCGGCACGGTGCAAATCCCCGGCGTCTACGACAACACCGGCCAGGGCAAAGCAAAGAAGACCAAGGCCGATGCCAAGGGGGCTCCTAAAGCCGACCCGCAGGCACCGCAGCAAGCCAAGGCCGACCCGCAGCCGCCGGCCAATCCGGCGCCGGCACTCGCACCCCTCGCGGCACCTCCGGCGACCGAGCAGGCCCCTGTCCAGGCTCCCGTGGCCGTGGCGCCTCCTGCCCCGCCGGCGCCTCCGGCCACCACGGCTAACAATGCTCCGGCCGAAGACGCGCTTGTGCCGCCGCCTCAGCCGGCCCCGAGTGCTGCCCCGACGGTGGCCGCAGTACCGCCCGCACCGCTTCCACCGCCAGCCCCGACGGTCGCAGCCGCGCCTCCGGCTCCGCCTCCCGTCCCGGCGCCTGCGCCTGCCCCCGTTCAGTCGGCTGCAGTCGCGCCGCCGGCTCCCGCGGCCGCGCCCACGCGCGATCTCAATTCACCGCTCGGCGTCTGGCTCACCGAGGAGAAGGAAGGCAAGGTCCGGATCGAGCAATGCGGCAACAATCTCTGCGGCTATTCGGTCGATTCGAAATCGAACCAGAACGGCGAGCAGGTCTTGATCAACATGAAGCCCGGCAAGGATCAGAACAAGGACCAGAAATGGTCCGGCCGCGTCCTCGATCCGAACTCCGGCTCGACCTACGATTCAACCATCGCGCTGAAGGGCACCGATCGGCTGCGCGTGCAGGGCTGCGCCTTTGGCGGCATGTTCTGCGGCGGCCAGACCTGGACGCGTGCGAACTGACGTCGAGGCGACATTCTGACCGAGACAAAGGGGCCCGCAACGCGGGCCCCTTTGCTTTTGTCCGCCAAGTCGTTTGCGACGTGCGCGACGTCACAGAGCCCGTCGCGCGCGTGACAGCCCTCACATCGCCGTTTCCGCGTCCATGTCACGATCCCCGCATGATCAAACCTAGGGGCGTGTCATGAACGGATTTCGCAAGGCTCTCTTCGCCACAATCATTGTCATCACGTTGCCGGCCGCGCAGGCAAGCGCCAGCACTTTCGACGGCGCATGGAATGTCCGTATCTCATCGTCGAGCGAGACCTGCGGTAACGGCTCGACCGTCTCGATCGGCATCAACAATGGTCAGATCGCGTCGAGCAGCGCCGCAGTGACGGCGTCCGGCCGCGTCGCGGATGCCGGCCGCATCAATGTCACCTTGAGCACCGGCATCAAGCGCGCCGTCGGCTTCGGCCGGCTCAGCGGCACCTCAGGCTCCGGCACCTGGCGCGGCACTATGTGCACGGGCACGTGGACGGCGGAAAGGATGTAAAGTGCCGTGTCCCGGACGAGCAGCGACACATCGCGGTACGCGATGCGTCTTGTCCCGGGGCACGAGAGTCAGCCGACCGCCGCCCCATATTCCGCGTCGGTCACCGGCTCGAGCCAGGTCGAGAACACGCCGTCGAGCGCTTCCTGCATGGCGATGTGGGTCATGCCGTTGGTCGGCGTGGCGCCGTGCCAGTGCAACTCGCCCGGCGGAATCCAGACGGTGTCACCAGGGCGTATTTCCCTGATGGGCCCGCCCTTGGACTGGACCCGGCCGACTCCCGAAATCACGTAGAGCGTCTGCCCGAGCGGATGGTGATGCCAGTTGGTGCGCGCGCCCGGCTCGAACGACACGCGCGAGCAGTTCAGCCGCGCCGGCGCGGGCGCCATGATCACGGGGTCCTGAAGGACCGTGCCGGTGAAGTGTTCCTTGGGCGCGCGGCGGGTCGGCCGCGTGCCTGCGACAGTGATCTCCATGGGGTAACCTCGCTTGCTGTCTGTTACTTCTTGCTTGCGGCGTAGCGCGCCTTGGTCTCGGCGTTCATGGGATAGAGGCCCGGGAGCACCGCGCCGTTGTTCACCTCGTTGACGATCCAGGCTTCCATCCGCTCCTGCTCGACACTCTCATTGAGCACGTGTTCGAGCATCGCCTGCGGGATCAGCACGCAGCCGTCCTGGTCGGCGACCACGATGTCGTTCGGGAATACCGCAACGCCGCCGCAGCCGATCGGTTCGCCCCAGCCGACGAAGGTCAGGCCGGCAACCGACGGCGGCGCGGCATAGCCGTCGCACCAGACCGGCAGACCGGTACCAAGCACGCCCTCGACGTCACGCACGACGCCGTCGGTGACGAGTGCTGTGACGCCGCGCTTCATCATGCGCGCGCACAGGATGTCGCCGAAGATGCCGGCATCGGTGATCCCCATGGCGTCGACCACGGCGATGCAGCCCTCCGGCATTGCTTCGATCGCGGTGCGGGTCGAGATCGGCGACGACCAGGATTCCGGCGTCGCCAGATCCTCGCGCGCCGGCACGAAGCGCAGCGTGAAGGCCGGTCCCACCAGGCGCGGCAGACCCGGGCGCAGCGGACGCGCGCCGCGCATCCAGATGTTGCGCAGGCCCTTCTTCAGCAGGACCGTAGTGATTGTGGCAGTGGTGATGCCGGCGAGGGTCTTGCGGGCTTCGGGGGACAGCGACATGGAAACAGACGAGCTCCGGATGGGCGGGAATGAACGCGCGCATCTTGCGAGGTGCGGGCGTGCCGTCAAGGGCCAAGAAGGTACCAATCATGCAGAGCCGCAGCGCTGTTATGCGTCGCGATAACAAGGCTTTATCGTCTTCCCCTGCATTAATTTATTGGACTTGGCGGCGCATTTACGCGAAGCAGGAAGAAGCGGAACTCAAGGCCGAGCCCGCGTATCTCCAGAAGCCCGATTTCGACAGCCCATGTCCGCGACGCTTCCCCCGCCCCGCCTTCTGCCCAGTGGCGACAGCGCCGTCACGGTTGAATTCAGCCGTACCATCGACGACGCCGCTAACCAGCGCGTGCTGGCACTCGACAAGGCGCTCGCAGCAAGCCCCATCGACGGCGTCACCGAGTCCGTGCCGACCTATCGCTCGCTGCTGGTGCACTACGACCCCGGCAAGATCGGCTTTGACGCACTCGGCGACAAGCTGCTCGCGCTCGCCAGCCAACCGGTGCCGCCGGCCACCAATGCGCGCCGCTGGCGCATTCCCGTCGCCTATGGCGGCGAGCACGGCATTGACCTCGAGGATGTCGCGAAGGCGCTGAACACCACGCCCGACGACATCGTCGCCCGCCACGTCGCCGGCGACTATAAGGTCGCCATGATCGGCTTCACACCGGGCTGGTCCTATCTCAGCGGCCTCGACAAATCCCTGCAGATGTCGCGGCGGCAGAATCCGCGGCTGCTGACGCCTGCCGGCACAATCTCGATCGGCGGCATCCAGGCCGGAATCCAGTGCCTAGCAGCGCCGAGCGGCTGGCACCTGCTCGGCCGCACACCGGTGCGGACCTATCAGCTCCACCGCAATCCGACCTTCCTCACCGAACCCGGCGATCGCGTGACGTTTTTCGCAATCGACCACAAGGCGTTCGAGGAACAGGACCGCGCCGCCGAGGCCGGCGAGATCATTGCCGAGCAGGTGGTCGCATGAGCCGGCTTGTGATCGCCAGCATCGGGCCTGCAAGCTCCGTCCAGGATGGCGGACGCCACGGAGCGCAACGCTATGGCCTGACGGTCAGCGGGGCAATGGACCGTCTGTCGCTCGCGGCAGCAAACACGCTTGTCGGCAACGAACCGTTCGCAGCCGTTGTCGAGGTCGGCCCGTTCGGCGCTTCGTTCACCGCGCGCGACGGTGCCGTGCGCGTCGCAATTTCAGGTGCGCCGCGCAATGCGGACATCGCCGGCAGTCCGGTCGGCATGGACACATCGGTGACGCTGAAGGACGGCGAGACGCTGACGCTGGGTTTTGCTCGCGGCGGTGCGTTCACCTATCTGGCGATCGAAGGCGGGATCAAGGGCGAGCCGGTATTTGGCAGTCTCGCGGTCAACGCCCGCGCCGGCCTCGGCAGCCCCTACCCGCGCCCGCTCCAGGCCGGTGACGAATTATCTGTCAGCGCCGCAAGCGGTGCGCCGGAGCTGCGCATCGAACTGCCGAAGCCATCGAGCGGTCCGATCCGCGTCCTGCTGGGACCGCAGGACGACGAGTTCGACGACGCCAACAAGGCGCTGTTCCTCGACAGCGAGTGGAAGATCTCGGCGACCTCCGATCGCATGGGCTACCGGCTCGAAGGCCCCGCGATCAAGCATCAGCACGGCCACAACATCGTCTCCGACGGCACGGTCAACGGCAGCATCCAGGTGCCCGGCAACGGCGCGCCGATCGCGCTGATGATGGACCGCGGCACCTCCGGCGGCTACCCGAAGATCGCAACCGTGATCACGGCCGATGTCGGCCGCCTCGCGCAGACCTCGGCAGGAACGGCGTTCCGCTTCGAGGCGATCAGCATGGCCGAGGCGCAGGACGAGGCGAAGAAATTCGCGCAAACCGTCCGCAGCCTGCCCGATCGCCTGCGCTCTGCCGACACCGTCGCGCTCAACATCGAGGCGCTCAGCGATGCCAACGTCGCGGGTTATGCTGTAAGTGCCGTCGATGCCGCGACCTGGCAGGTCGCGGCCGAGCCGTAAACGACAAGAAGACCAAAGGCGGAGGACACCATGAAGACGATCGATCTCAATTGCGATCTCGGCGAAGGTTTTGGCGCGTGGGAGATGGGCAACGACGCTGCGATGATCGAGCTGGCGAGCTCGGTCAACGTCGCCTGTGGGTTTCATGCCGGCGACCCCGACATCATGCGCCGGACAGTCGAGCTTGCGAAGGCGCGCGGCGTCTCGGTCGGCGCACATCCCGGCTATCGCGACCTGCACGGTTTTGGCCGGCATCCGATCGCGGGGCTAAAAGCCTCCGAGATCGAGAACCTCGTCGCCTACCAGATCGGCGCGTTGCAGGCGATCGCGACGGCCGCCGGCCACAAGGTGACGCATGTGAAGGCGCATGGCGCGCTCTCCAACGTCGCCTGCGAGGACGACATGACCGCGAAGGCGATCGCAGCCGGCATCAAAGGCGGTCGATCCCGGCCTGATTTTCGTCGTGCTCGCCAATTCGAAGTTGGTGAAGGCCGGCGAAGACGCCAATCTGCCGATGGTGCACGAGGTGTTCGCCGACCGCGCCTATGAGGACGACGGCAACCTCGTCTCGCGCAAGAAGCCTGGCGCGGTGCTGCACGACGCCAAGGCCATCGCCGACCGCGTGGTGCGCATGGTGCAGGATGGCGCAGTGGTCTCGGTGACGGGCAAGGTCATCAAGATGCGCACCGACACGGTCTGCATCCACGGCGATACGCCGGGAGCAGTCGACATCGCGCGCGGCCTCCGTCAGGCCTTGAAGGATGCGGGAATCGAAGTGGCGCCGTTCAAGCGCGGGGCGTGATCAGAACGGGTGTACCGAGAGCGTGCCGAACACGATGGCCGCGATGACGGCGAAGGCGCTGTACATCGCGGCATGATGCATGCTCGCCGCGGTCCGCCGCGAGAGCGAGCGCGCGTAGAAGTGCAGCCTGGCCTTCCGCCGATAATTCGCGCATGGTCGATCTCCAACGCCGCATTTGCGGCATTATGAAGGATCAATCCGGGTGGTGGGCAAGACACCCGCGGAAATAGCGATGCGGGTTCTCCTAAGAAGCCCAATCGAAGATGCAAATTCTCCTCGCGGGCGGGTTCCGAGCATCTTATTCGTTAAAGTCCGAGGCGATCGGAACCGACCGGCCCGCCTGTGCTCGTTGCCGCGCCTTAGGGTCTGTTGGGATTCAGGATTCTCATCGGGGCTTGGTTGTGATTCAAGCTTGGGATGGACCGATTCGTTTTGACTGACGCCCAATGGGCGAAGATGGAGCCGCATTGTCTTGGCAAGCCGGGAGATCCGGGCCGCAGCGGCAAGGACAACCGACTGTTTGTTGAGGCCGTTCTGTGGATCGCCCGAACCGGCAGTCCCTGGCGGGATCTGCCGGCGATGTTCGGCCACTGGAATAGCACATTCACGCGCTTTCGCGACTGGGTGAAGGCGGATGTCTGGAAGCGGCTGTTCGAGGCCATCTCCGACGATCCCGACATGGAATACGCCATGGTCGACGCCACCATCGTCAAGGTCCACCGCCACGGTCAGGGCGCAAAAGGGGGACGCAAAGCCAGGCGATCGGCCGCTCGAAAGGCGGCATGACCACCAAAATTCTGGCGCTCACCGATGCGCTCGGCAATCTCGTGCGCTTCGTGCTCCTGCCGGGACAGCGTTTCGATACGGTGGGCGTGCCGCCGCTCATCGAGGGATTGGCCTTCAACGCGCTGATCGCTGATAAGGCCTTCGATAGCAACGCCATCATCGCCGAACTCGAAGCGCGTGGCGCCAAAGTCGTCATCTCCCAGCATCCGCGCCGTGCACAGCCTCTCGCCATCGACAAGGAGATGTACAAATGGCGGCATCTCATCGAGAACTTCTTCGGCAAGCTCAAGGAATTCAAGCGCATCGCAATGCGCGCCGACAAGACCGACCAGAGCTTCACTTCAATGATCTATCTGGCCGCGGCCGCGATAAACTCCAGATGAATCCCAACAGACCCTAGTACACGTCAGCCTGGAAGCGGCCGGTCTTCTTGAGCTCGGCGACAAAACTGACGGCTTCATCGGTCGAACGCGCTCCGAACTGGGCGACGATGTCGACCAGTGCGCGCTCGACGTCCTTGGCCATGCGCTTGGCATCGCCGCAGATGTAGAGATGAGCGCCCTCGGCAAGCCACGTCCACAACTCGCGACCGACCTCGCGCATGCGGTCCTGCACGTAGAACTTCTTCTCACCGTCGCGCGACCAGGCCAGCGACATGCGCGTGAGCAGGCCCGAGGTCTTCATCGCATTGAGTTCCTCCTGGTAGAAGAAGTCGCAATCGCTGCGCTGATGGCCGAAGAACAGCCAGTTCTTGCCGGGCGCACCGGTCGCCTTGCGATCGAACAGGAAGGCGCGGAACGGCGCTATGCCGGTGCCGGGACCGATCATGATGACCGGCGTCTTCGGATCCTGCGGCAGGCCGAAGCCGTGCGCCTTTTGCACATAGACCTTGAGCTTCTCGCCCTCGCCGATGCGCTCGCCGAGGAAGGTCGAGGCGACACCGATGCGCTTGCGTTTGCCGATCACGTAACGCACGGAGTCCACCGTCAGCGACAGCTTCCCGGGCGTTGCATTGTGCGACGAGGAGATCGAATAGAGCCGCGGCTGGAGCGGCTCCAGCGCCTCGACGAAGGCCTCGGGGTGCGGACGCGTGCCCGAAAACTTCTGCAGCGCCGCCATGACGTCGAGCGTAGCGGCATCGCCATCGGGATCCTCGCCCTGCGCCAGCGCCCGCGCCTTCTCGCGTTGCGCGCCCCCGGTGATGAAGGAAAGCAGCTCGAACAGCGTGTCGGGCGCCGGCGACAACGAGACGTCGTCGATCAGCACCTCGCGCAACGTCTTGCCATTGACCTTCGTCGTGTGAGAGGCGCCGAGCAACGCGATGATCTGGTCGACGAGGCCGACCTCGTTGCGCGCAAACACGCCAAAGCTGTCGCCGACGGTATAGTCGAGCTTGGTCTCGGAGAGATCGAACTCGACGTGATAGGTTTCCTTCTCCGACTTTCCCTTGTTGAGAAGACGACGAGACAGGAAGGTCGCCGCAACAGGGTTGTCGCGTGAGCGGCCGGGCTCGGCGATCGTCACGGTCACGGCGGGGGCTGCCACCGCGTCTTGCTTGTCGGACGCCTTGGCCATCGGCGTCTTGTCCAGCTCTTCGTACAGCGACTTCAGCATCCGCGCGGTTTCCTTGCCGCCGGGGACGCAAAGGTTGAGCCGCGCTTCACTGCGGCCCGCGATCGCCTCCGAATAGTCGTGGCAATTGTAGCCGCACTGGCCGCAATCCTGCTGCGCCATCGCCGCCATCATCTTGCGGCGCACGGGACGGCCCTCGGCGAGTTTCATCCGCTCCACGATTGGCATGGTCTGGTCGTGCCACGGAGATTCGCCGTCGTCGCCGTCACCAGCTTGCATGACAGCGGCGCCCTGCTCGGCCGACATCGGCGTCGCCGCCTCAGGCGACAGAAGCCCGGCGAAGAAGCCGTTCAGCCAGGAGCGTTGCGCGTCGGAGAACGGAGCGCTCGTGGGAATGATGTCGAGTTTCGGCGGAGGGCTGATCTGGTTCATGAAGACATCTCGGCATCGGCAAGCTTGCGCAGCGTCTCGCCGTCGTGGCGGCGCGCAAAGGACAGGAACGTTTCGTCGGGAGACGAGCGATGGGCGATATAGGCCTTGAGCAGCCCTTCGACCGTCTTCGGCGCGTCTTCGGCCTTGAGGTCGTGATAGATCTCCTGCCCGACGTCGGCATCGAGGCCAAACCCGCCGCCGGTGAAGAGATGATAGCCCTCGACCGTGTCCTCCTCGTTCACCAGCACGCGTGCTCCGATCAGGCCGATGTCGCTGATGTAATGCTGTGCGCAGGAATGGTGGCAGCCGGTGACGTGGATGTTGACCGGCTTGTCCATCTCGACGCGCGGCTCGCACCAGTCGCCGATCTCGGCGGCGTGGCGCTTGGTATTCGCCGCGGCAAAGCGGCAGCCGGCATTGCCGGTGCAGGCGATCAGGCCGGCGCGGATGTGCGAGGCTTCGACCGCGAGCCCGATCTGCTTGATCGCCGCGACGGCGAGCTCAACATTCTCGTCGCGCACCCCTGATATCAGCAGGTTCTGCCAAACGGTCAGGCGGATATCGCCGTCGCCGAGGTCCTGCGCCACCTTTGCGAGGCCCCGCATCTGATCGCAGCTGATCTTGCCGAGCGGCAGCGACACGCCGATCCAGTTCAAACTGTCCTGCTTCTGCTTGTGCACGCCGATATGCGCCATGCGGTCCGCGGCAGGCCGCGGGAGAAACGCCTCTTCCCGCACGCGCGTAAACGGCTTCTTCAGCCGCTCCTCGACGAGCTTGAGAAAGCCGTCATGGCCCATGGCATCAAGCACGTATTTCAGCCGCGCCTTGTTGCGGTTGGTGCGGTCGCCGTGCTCGATGAACACGCGCACGATGGCGTCGGCAACGGCCGTGGCTTCTTCAGGCTTGACGACGATGCCGGAATATTTGGCGAAATCCTTATGCCCGGTGATGCCGCCAAGGCCGAGGCGGAACCAGACTCCGGGCTCGACGCCGAAACCGTCCTTCACTTCAAAGGCCGTGAATGCGATGTCGTTGGTCTCCTCGAGCACGGCGATCCTGCCGGCGCCGTCGAAGGCGACGTTGAACTTGCGCGGCAAGCCGTACAGCGAGCGATCGTTCAGGATGTGGTAGTGCCACTCGCGCGCATAAGGTCGCGTGTCGATCAGCTCCTGCGGATCGATGCCCGCCGTCGGTGTCCCCGTCACATTGCGGATGTTGTCGGCGCCTGAGCCGCGCGAGCACAGGCCGAGGTCCTGAACGCCCTCGATCAGCTTCACGGCGTTCTTTGGCGGGATCTCGCGAAGCTGCAGATTGGCGCGCGTCGTGACGTGGCTGTAGGGCCCGCACGTTTCATCGGCGAGATCGGCAAGGCCGGACAGCTGCCAGTGCTTCATGATGCCGTTCGGAATCCGCAGACGGCACATGTAGGAGTCCTGCGTCGGCGCGACGTAGAAGATGCCGTAATAGCGCCAGCGGAAATTGTCCGCCAGGCTTGGCGGCGTATTGTCGAGCGCCTGCTGGCGGAGACGCGGATAAGCATCGAAGGGATGCTCGTCGCGCTTGATCTTCTCCTGATCGGCGAGCTTCTTGCCCGCGGCGATGACCTTGTCCTGCGCCTTGATGTGCACGGCATCGGGGCCGGTCGGTTCGGGGCTCGCCTTGCCGGCGCCGCCGAGACCGCGGCCGACCCGGCTGATCTGCAAACCGCTCGTGAAGCCTTCGAGATAGCGTTTCTGGTCGTCGGTAAAGTCGACTGAGACGGTGTCGATTTTCATGGTCAGTAACGAAGCTCCTGCGGCCACCTGGGTGTCGACGGAAAGTGCACGACCCGCGAGGAACTCGGCTGGCTTGATAGCCGGCTCTGCACCCAACGGTCCGATCAGCTTCGTTGCTGCGGGACTGGCTCAGCAGGCACCTGTGACAGGCTGGCCGCACTGCAACATTCAAGTTGCGTGCCAGCTTTGATGAAATGAAACTTGGTGCAATATCAGATGATTAGGCGCGCCCTAGGGAACTCGCGCCTCTGGAATTCTTATGAAATTCGAGCAGTTGGCCTAAAATTTAGACGCTGATCTCCAGCGCCCAAAAACAATGCAAACGCGAATCAGGCCTTCCAGCGGCCCACCTCGAAGGCCGCAAGATGCCCCCGAATATTCGCGGGATCAAAAGCGGGGCCGGCAAATGCGCCGAATGCCGCGGGGGCTTGCGTGGGCGGCCGTCGGCCGAGAGCGCCGTCGTAGAGGTCGGGCCTGAACACCGCCATCGCTGTCTTGACGCCCTCCGAACTCAACGCCGTCTGCCCCCAGCGCACCATCTGCGCATAGAGCCAGGCGGCCTGGACCGGATCGGGGCGCCCTGCCTCTTCGCGTCCCACCAGAAGGTAGCTGCCACTCTCGCGAAAGGTGCCGTCCGGCGAAATCTTGAGGCGTCCCGTGAGGGTGCGCTGGATGACTTCGGCGTCGACTCCGATCCGTTCGGGCTGCGCCAGGATCCGCGCCGCTTCGGTTCGGTTTTCCGGATGCTCAATGAACTCGGCCGCCTTCACCGCGGCGCGCACGAGGCTAGCGACCACGTCGGGATGCTTGTCGGCCCAGACCTGGCGAACTGCCAGCACCTTCTCCGCCGCGTGGGCGAGGATGTCGGAGACGAAATGCAGGATATGGCCGATGCCGAGATCGACCGCGATCGAATTCCAGGGCGCGCCGACGCAGAACGCATCGACGTGGCCGTTGGCAAGACTATCGACCATGTAGGGCGGCGGCAGCACCACGAGGCGCACATCCTCGTCGGGATCGACGCCGGCCGCCGCCATCCAGAACCGCAATTGGTAATTGTGGGTTGAGAACGGGAAGGTCATGCCGAAGGTCAACGGATCGGCTCCCGCCTTGCGCCGTTTGGCGACAACGCGTGCCAACGCTTTTGCCGTAGCGAGCGGATCGAAGCGATCGCCGTCGATCACCTCCATCAGCGCCGCATGAAGCGCCGGCGACACCGTGATCGCGTTGCCGTTGATGCCGAGATTGAAGGGCGCCGCGATCGGCACCTTGACGTGACCGAGCCCGAGCGAGGATGCGATTGCGACCGGCGCCAAGAGATGCGCGGCATCGAACAGGCCGATATTGAGTTTGTCGCGGACGTTGGACCAGGAGATCTCGCGCACCAGCTCGACCTCAAGCCCTTCGGCCGCGGCGAAGCCCTTGTCGACGGCAACGATCAGCGCTGCGGCATCGACCAGCGGAATGAACCCGATGCGGAGAGGAGCGGTCATTTCAGCATCTCCGACGCGGTGATGATCGACTGCGCGATCTCGCCGATTTTCTTCTTCTCGCGCATCGCAGTGGAGCGCAGCAGCACATAGGCCTCGTCCTCGGTGAGGCCCTTCACCTTCATCAGGATGCCCTTGGCCTTTTCGATGATCTTACGATCCTCGAGCTGCGACTTGGTGCGCTCCAGCTCCTCCTGGAGTTTTGCGAAAGCATTGAAGCGGGACACGCAAAGGTCGAGGATCGGCTTGATGCGTTCCTTCTTCAACCCGTCGACGATGTAGGCGGAGACCCCCGCTTCCACGGACGCCTGGATCGAGGATGAATCGCTCTGATCCACGAACATCGCGATCGGCCGCTTCACGGCGCGGCTGACCTGGAACATCGCCTCCAGCACGTCGCGGCTGGGATTTTCGAGATCAATCACGATGATGTCGGGGTCGACCGCATAAATACGGGCAAGCAGGCTCTGCATTTCACGGATATGGACGATCTGCGTGAATCCGGCCTCCCGCAACCCTTCTTCGAGGATCGCAGCCCGGATCGGGCTTTCGTCGACGATCACGATTTTGGGTGACTGTTCGGCGCTCATAGCTCACTCACGGCAGGTGATTCACCCATAGCACGCCGGAGGGCCCTGCAAAGGGTTGTAATTATGGGCAATTGGGACTAGCTCAGGCCCGTCAATCAGGCAGATTTGGATATGGATCAGACGGCTGCGCCCAAGGTCAGCTTCGTGTCGCTCGGGTGTCCCAAGGCATTGGTGGATTCCGAGCGTATCATCACGCGCCTGCGCGCCGAGGGCTACGAGCTCGCCCGCAAGCATGACGGGGCCGACATCGTCATCGTTAACACCTGTGGTTTCCTCGACAGCGCCAAGCAGGAATCGCTCTCGGCGATCGGCGAGGCCATGGCCGAGAACGGCAAGGTAATCGTGACAGGTTGCATGGGCGCCGAACCCGAGCAGATCGAGCAGGCCTATCCCGGTGTGCTCTCGATTACCGGCCCGCAGCAATATGAGAGCGTGCTCGACGCCGTGCACCGCGCACTGCCACCGGCGCACAATGCGCATCTCGATCTGGTGCCGCCGCAGGGCATCAAGCTGACGCCGCGTCACTACGCCTATTTGAAAATCTCCGAAGGCTGCAACAACCGCTGCACTTTTTGCATCATTCCAAAACTGCGCGGCGACCTCGTCTCGCGACCGGCCAATGATGTGCTGCGCGAGGCCGAGCGCCTCGTCGATGCCGGCGTGAAAGAGCTGCTGGTGATCTCGCAGGACACCTCGGCCTATGGCGTCGATCTGAAATACGCCGAGAGCCCGTGGAAGGATCGCCAGGTCCGCGCCAAATTCCTCGATCTCGCGCGCGAGCTCGGCGAATTCGGCGCCTGGGTTCGGCTGCAATATGTCTACCCCTATCCGCATGTCGACGAGGTCATCGCCTTGATGAATGAGGGCAAGGTGCTGCCCTATCTCGACATCCCGTTCCAGCATGCAAGCCCCGAGGTGCTGAAGGCGATGAAGCGCCCGGCCGCGCAGGACAAGACGCTGGCGCGGATCAAGCGCTGGCGCGAAGAGTGCCCCGATCTCGCCTTGCGCTCGACCTTCATCGTCGGCTTCCCCGGCGAGACCGATGCCGATTTCGCCTATCTGCTCGACTGGCTGGACGAAGCCGAGATTGATCGGCTCGGCTGCTTCAAATACGAGCCGGTCGCAGGCGCAACGTCGAACGCGATCGAGAACCCCGTGCCGGAAGAGATCAAGCAGGAGCGCTACAACGCGCTGATGGCCCGCCAGCAGAAGATTTCAGCGCGCAGGCTGAAGCGCAAGGTCGGCACGCGCCAGCAGATCATCATCGATGAGGTCGGTCCGACTGTTTCGAAAGGCCGCTCCAAGGCCGATGCGCCCGAGATCGACGGCGCCGTCTACCTGTCGAGCCGCCGCCCGTTGCGCGTTGGCGAGATCGTCACCGCGAAGATCGAGCGCGCCGACCAATACGACCTGCACGGCAGCGTCGCGGGATTCTGAGATTTAGGACGCTGCCAGCCATTTCGGCACCCAGCGCTCCGGCCGCGGTGCGCGCGCAAGATCAGCCTGCGCCTCGGACAGCTTCGCAGGTTCGCCGTCGATGCTCGGGCGCACATCGTATTCGAAGTTCGGCATGACCCGGCCGTCGGCATAGAGTCCAAATTTCATGGCGTGCCACAGCCCGAGCTCGGGCTGCGCGCGGCGCATCTCCTCCCGCAGATCGCGCAGCAGGGATTCGATCGAGCCGGCTTCCTCGAACGGCTGCGGCCCGCGAGTCAGGACGCGCGCCTCGTATTGCTTGCCGACGATCGCGATCTCGAAGTTCGTCTTGTCCCAAGATTTCTTGTCCCTAGGCAGATGCGCGGCGAGGCGCCAGCCGAGCTCGGCCATCAAGCGATGATTGGCCCAGTAGTCTTCGCGATCCCGGCTCCATTTTTCCACGAAGCCGCGAAAATCGGGCAGCTCCGACGAATTGTCATCGGGCGGCGCCGCCTCCCCGGTCGGCCGTCCGGCGAGCCACCGCGCGAGTTCGACCGTCTGGCATTCGACCTCGTCATGCGGCAGCAGATCGTGCCACGCCTTATCGAATTGCTGCGATGTCAATTTTGCGAGCAGGCCATCGAGGCTCGGCGCCAGCAGCTCGTAGTCACCCTCGGAGCCAAGCCCCACGATCGGCGGATTGTCGCGGTCAAGACCCGCGCCATACCAGCCGCCGACGGCCGAGCCATCCGGCAGCCGCATGAACAGCGAAAACCTGTTGCGCAAGGGACTGCCGTCGAAGATCGGCGCCTGATCGGAAAACTGGCCTTGCAGCGAGAAGCAGCCGACGCTGCCCCAGGGGCGTCCCTTCAGCCAGCCGGCGAAGTCGACCAAAAGGGATGGTGCCTCGATGCCCGGCGGAAACGCGCCGCGAATGCTGTCGAGGTCGATCGGGTAAGGCGTGTCGGACAAGGTTTAAAACTATCTGGTTGGTCCCGCCCCTCTTGGTCTGAACCGTCATGCGTACGGTTCGAACCAATTCGCGTTGGTCGATCACAAACGCGCTAGCAGTCTGCTGAAAAACCCCTCGCCAGGAAGGGGACTTGATGATTCACTTTATCATCTCGAATCGGCGGAGACGATCATGCGCGGCAGGTTTACGGATCAGGGCGGCCTGTTTTCGTACATCGCGCCGGATAAACGTGTGCCAGCGAACCATCCGCTGCGGAAGGTCCGGGAACTTGTCCGGGATGTTTTGAATGATTTGAACCGCAGCCTTGGAAAGCTATACGCCAGCGAGGGACGTCCTTCGATCCCTCCGGAGCAATTGCTGAGCGCCTTGCTGCTGCAGGTGTTCTACGGCATCCGCTCGGAACGCCAGCTGATGGAGCAGCTGGACTACAATCTTTTGTATCGCTGGTTCGTGGGACTGTCGCCGGACGATCCGGTCTGGGACCCGACCACCTTTACCAAGAACCGGGAGCGGCTGCAGAACGGCGATGTGTTCACGAAGTTCATGACCAGGCTTCTGAACCATTCTCAGGTCAAGCCGCTATTGTCGGACGAGCATTTTTTCGGTGGACGGAACGCTGATCGAAGCCTGGGCTTCGCAGAAGAGTTTTCGCCCCAAGGACGGCAGCGGCGACGATGATGACGGCGCCAACTTCCATGGCCAGAAACGCAAGAACGACACCCATGCGAGCACCAGTGACCCGGACAGCAGGCTTTATCGCAAGGCGGCCGGACGGGAGGCCAAGCTTTGCTATATGGGCCACGCCACCATGGAGAACCGGCATGGGCTGGCGGTGGCCGGCAGGGTCACGCATGCCAATGGCACCGCCGAACGCCGGGCTGCGGAGGTCATGCTGAAGGCGAGACGCAAAGCCGCAGGTCGCCGCATCACGGCTGGTGAGGACAAGGCATACGATACGGCCGATCATGTCGCCAACCTTCGCGCCATCGGCGTGACGCCGCATGTGACACAGAACCAGGCCATCACCAAAACCGGCAAGAACCGTAACAGCGCGATCGACGAACGAACCACGCGGCATCCGGGATACGGCATGTCGCAATCGCGCCGGGCGATGGTCGAGTGCATTTTCGGATGGGGCAAGCAGCATGGCACCATGCGCAAGACCAAACATCGGGGCATCGCTCGCGTCGCCGCCGACTTCCTGCTTAATCTGATCGCCTATAACCTGATCCGAATTCCCAAACTGCTCGCCGCATAGCCACCCCGCGCCGGGGCACACTCAATAACAAGCTAGAAATTACATCCAACTCTACCGCGCCGCTCCAAAAACGACCGGCGGAAAAATGAAAATTCTCCATTTCAAGGTTTTTCAGCAGACTGCTAGAGACGTGATGGTTTCTAGGCGCACGATCGATAAAATTCAATCGTGCGAGTGACATCCGGCGCATCGTACCGCGCGCAACCGCACGAGTTGCGCCTCCTCGTCACCCGCGACGTCACAACCGCCACACGCCGGGCAAGCCACGGATCGGACCTGCCCCATGCACGCTGGGCGGGTGATCTGTAAAACGCCCGCTTGACAAGCCCCGCCATTCGCCTGTATTGCCGCGCCCCATGATCAACGCTCGGACCCATCAGCGCATCGAAATGCTCCGCCGTCGCTTCCGCGACGATGAGAGGGTGCGCCATGTCCGACGACGCCGCTGAACCACTGAATTCAGCCCAGTTTTCGAGAAGGCCGCACCCGCAAGGTGCGGCCTTTTTGCATTTCGCGCGCATTTTTGATCCGCCTCCAGAGGAGTTCGACATGACCACGCACCCGTATGACGCGCTGATGGACATCACCGCTCGGCCCAAGGCCGTGTTCGTCCGCGGCGCCGGCTCCTACCTCTGGGACGACAGCCGCAAGCGCTATCTCGATTTTGTGCAGGGCTGGGCCGTCAACTGCCTCGGCCACTCCCCACCCGCGATCGCCGACGCGCTCGCCGCGCAAGCCAAGCGGCTGTTGACGCCGAGCCCGGCCTTCTACAACGAGCCCAGCCTGAAGCTCGCGCAGGCGTTGGTCGCAAACAGTGCGTTCGACCAGGTGTTCTTCGCCAATTCCGGCGCGGAAGCCAACGAGGGCGCGATCAAGCTCGCGCGCAAATATGGCAGCCTGCACAGAGGCGGCGCGTTCGAGATCATCAGTTTCGAGGGTGGCTTCCACGGCCGGACGCTGGCGACGATGTCGGCCTCGGGCAAGAAGGCCTTTGAGCCGCTGTTCGAGCCGAAGGTCGCCGGCTTCAAGAAGGCGAAGCTCAACGACATCGCTTCGATCGAAAAGCTGATCAACGACAACACCGTCGCTGTGATGCTCGAGCCGATCCAGGGCGAGTCCGGCGTGTGGCCTGCGACCGATCAGTTCATACAGGAGTTGCGCACGCTCACCGACGCGCACGGTCTCCTGCTGATCTTCGACGAGATCCAGACCGGCATGGGCCGGACCGGCAAGCTCTTCCACTACGAGCATACGGGCATCGCGCCCGACATCATGACTCTCGGCAAGGGCATCGGCGGTGGCGTGCCGCTCGCAGCCCTGCTCGCGACCGAACGCGCGGCCTGCTTCGAGCACGGTGATCAGGGCGGCACATTCAACGGCAACCCTATCATGTGCGCGGCAGGACTTGCGGTGCTCGACGAGGTCGGCAAGCCGGACTTCCTCAAGGCGGTCACCGAGACCGGCTTGCTGCTCGAAAGCGAATTGCAAAAGGTCTCGGCCCGGCACGGCCTCGGCGAGGTGCGCGGCCGCGGCCTGTTGCTCGCGCTCGACCTCAAGCTGCCGATCGCACCCGGCATCGTCGCGCAGGCGTTCGAGGCCGGCGTGCTCCTCAACGCGCCGCAGGTCGACACGCTGCGCTTCATGCCGGCGCTGAACGTCACGCGGGCCGAGATCGCAGAGATGATCGACTGCCTCGACGGGATTTTGATCAGGGCCGGCGCGGCACGGCGGGTGGCGTAAGGCCTGCCTCGTGCCCCCGAACGCAGCGCAGCGCCCCTTCGCGGTGCGCTGCAGAGCCGGGACACGGGAGCGGATGACGACGGAAGAACTACGGCTTCAAGATCGACGCGCCCGTGGTCTTGCGGCTTTCGAGATCGATATGCGCCTTGGCGGCGTCCTTGAGCGCGTAGGCGTGGTTGATCGGCACGTGCAGCTTGCCATTGATGACAGCGGCGAACAGCGTGTCGGCGCCTTCCAGCAACTCCTTGCGGGTGCCGACATAGTCGTTGAGCTTCGGCCTCGTCGCAAACAGCGAGCCATGTGCGTTGAGTTCGGCGATCGAAAACGGCGGCACCGGGCCTGAGGCATTGCCGAAGGAGACGAACATGCCGCGCGGCTTGAGGCAGGATAGCGAGCCCGGGAAGGTCGCTTTGCCGACGCCGTCATAGACGACGTCGCAGCCCTCATTGCGGCTGATTTGTTTGACGCGCGCGACGAAGTCTTCCTCGTTGTAGAGGATGACGTGGTCGCAGCCATTGGCCTCGGCAAGCTCGGCCTTTTCGCGCGAGCCGACGGTGCCGATGACGTGGGCGCCCATTGCCCTCGCCCATTGGCAGGCGAGCAGGCCGATGCCGCCGGCCGCGGCATGGATCAGCACGCGATGATGCGGCTCGACCTTGAAGGTCTTGTGCAGGAGATACCAGACGGTCAGCCCCTTCAGCATCAGCACGGCGCCCTGCTCGTGGGTGATGTGGTCGGGTAGCTTGACCAGTTTCTCCCAGGGGATATTGCGCTCGCCGGTATAGGCGCCAAGGTTGTAGTAGTAGGCGACGCGGTCGCCGGGATGGAAATTGGTCACGCCCGGCCCGACAGCGACGACTTCGCCCGAGGCCTCGTTGCCGGCGATGAAAGGCAGCCCGGGCGCCTTGTAGAGGCCGGTGCGGTAATAGACGTCGATGAAGTTGAGGCCGACCGCATGCTGGCGGATGCGCACCTCGCCCGGGCCGGGCGCCGGAACATCGACGCTCTCATAGACCAGGGCTTCGGGGCCTCCGACCTTGTGGACACGGACGGCTTTGGTCATCGCCTGACCTCCTTTTCTCGCAGGCCAGCGAAAGGCATCGCGCCCGCCTTGTCAACTCGACACCGGCTGGAATGGCTAGACCGACGGCTTGCCGGTTTTCCTGCGGTTGCGCTTCGCCAGCACGTTGAAGAATTCGACCGCCGCCGAGAACGCGATTGCGAAATAGATGTAGCCGCGCGGGATGTGGAACTGGAATCCGTCCGCCACCAGCGCGACACCGATCAGTACCAGGAACGCCAGCGCCAGCATTTTCGTGGTCGGATGCTCCGCGACGAATCGCGACACCGGCCCGGATGAAATGTACATGATCAGGCAGGCGATCACGACGGCCGCGATCATGATCTCGATGTCCTGCGCCATGCCGATCGCCGTGATGATCGAGTCCAGCGAGAACACGATGTCGATGATCACGATCTGGACGATCACCCAGAAGAAAGCGTTACGAGGGGAGTTCTCGTCGCCCTCGCCGTCATCGGCTTCGACCTCACCATGAATCTCGTGCGTTGCCTTCGCGATCAGGAACAAGCCGCCGCCGATCACGATGAGGTCGCGCCAGGAGAAGCCGTAACCCGAAAACGAAAACACCGGCGCGGTCAGGCCGATCAGCCAGACCAGCAGGCTGAGCAGGATGATGCGGAAGATCAGTGCCAGCGCGAGCCCGATCTGGCGGGCGCGGTGCGCCTGATTCTCGGGGATGCGCGAGACGATTACCGACAGGAAGATGACGTTGTCGATGCCGAGCACGATCTCGAGCGACGTCAAGGTGAGGAGCGCGGCCCAGGCTTCGGGGCTTGTCAACAGGTGCATCATGCCAAGGATCTTGTCAGCCGTATCAATGCGTCGCTGAAGCTGATCCAGAGCGCGATCGCGCAGAGCGCGACAGTCACGCCGGTGCCGACGCGAAAGTCCATCTGCAGCGTGTAGAGGGAGAGCAGAGCCCAGATTGCGATCAGCGACATCGTCAGCCAGCGCAGCCGCACGACACGCACCGGATGCAGCACGTGGAACGGCACGAAGGTCAGCACCACCAGGCTTGCTACCAGCAGCGTCGACAGCAGCGGCGGCCAGTGCAGCAGGAACAGATAAAACGCCGCCGCATTCCACAGCGCCGGAAAACCGCGAAAATGATTGTCGTCGGCCTTCATGCGCAGATCGGCGAAATAGAGTGCGCTGGTGACGATGATGGCGACACCTAGCAAGGGTGCAGCGACCGGCAGCAGCAAGCCGCTGGCCACGATCGCATAGGCCGGCACGAACACGTAGGTGACGAAATCGACCACGAGATCGAGCACGTCGCCCGACCAGTTCGGCTGCACATCCTTGACGTTGAGCCGGCGCGCGATCGGCCCGTCGATCGCGTCGATAATGAGGGCGACGCCCAGCCATTGAAACATCGCCGCCCAGTGCTCGCGCACGGCCTCGAGCATTGCCAGCAGCGCGATCGCCGCACCGAACGCGGTGAAGATGTGCACCGAGAAGGCGGCGGCGCGGATCGCGGGCCTGGGCTTCAGGGAATCCTCTTGGCTGTCCATGGCTTCTGCTATCAGAATGACACCGGTTTGCACATAAGCCATTGCGGCGCCCGGTCGCACAATTCGTCATAAAATCAGGGAAATATGAGTGGACTTGAATTTGCCGTGGGGCGTGTCAAATGTCGTTCCATGACAGATGCATCGACACTCTTTGACGCGGCCGTGATCGGCGGCGGACCGGCGGGACTTAGCGCGGCCATCGCACTGGCGCAGGCGGGCGCACGGACCGCGCTGGTGGCGCGGCGCGTGCCCTATGCCGACAACCGCACCACCGCCCTGCTCGGTGCTTCCGTCGGTCTCCTGGAAACGCTCGATGTCTGGTGGCGCTGCAAGGACAAGGCGGCATCTCTCGAGATCATGCGGCTCGTCGACGACACGGGCCGGCTGTTCCGCGCGCCGGAGGTCCGGTTCTCCTGTCACGAAATCGGCCTCGATGTCTTCGGCTACAACATCGACAACCGCTCGCTGATGCTGGCGCTGGAAGCGCGCGCGGCCGAGTTGCCCGGTCTCGTCCGTTTCGATGACGAGGCCGAAACCGTTGTCATCGAAGCCGACGACGTCGCGATTCGCACCGCCGCTGCGCAATTCCTCTCTGCCCGTCTCGTGGTGGGCGCCGACGGCCGCCATTCGCTCTGCCGCGAAGCCTCCGGCATCACGGTGACGCGGCGCGAGCTGACCCAGACGGCGCTGACCTTCAACGTCGGCCACGCGCGCCCGCATCGCAACGTCTCGACCGAGTTCCACACGCCGCATGGCCCTTGCGTGTTCGTGCCCCTGCCCGGCGACCGCTCCAGCGTCGTCTGGGTCTCGGCGCCTGCGGACGCCGAACGGCTTCGCGGCCTGGGCGACGCGGAGCTGTCCGCCGCGATCGAGAAGCAATCGCATTCCATTTTGGGCCGCATGACGGTGGAGCCCGGGCGCAACCTGTTCCCGCTGGGAATCGAACGCCCCAAATCCTTCGGCCGCGACCGCATCGCGCTGGTCGGTGAAGCCGCCCATGTGGTTCCCCCGATCGGCGCCCAGGGTCTCAATCTCGGCCTGCGAGATGCCGCCGACATTGCCAGGCTCGCAGGCGACGCCATCGCATCGAGTCAGGATCCCGGCGCAGCCGACGTGCTCAAACGCTACGACCGGGCCCGGCGTCCGGACATTCTGAGTCGGACCTTTGCGATCGACATCGCCAACCGCTCCCTGCTCAACGATTTCCTCCCGCTCCAACCGGTCCGCGCGGTCGGCATGCACCTGCTCGGCGCGTTCGGCCCGCTCCGGCGTTTTGCGATGCGCGAGGGCCTGACGCCGACGTGGCGGCGCTAAGGTTTAAGGAAACGCCAGCCGGCCGGTCTGGATCGCCCACATCACGCTGGTCAGCGTGACCACGGACGCAAACGTTCCGAGCAGCACCGCCACGGAGGCAGATTCGATCCAGGCGTCGTTCTGCCGGGCGATGACGAACACGTTCAGCGCCGGCGGCAGTGACGCCATCAGCACGGCGGTCGCGGCCCAGGGCTGCGCGAACGGACCGAACGCCAACATCAGGCCGAAAGCTGCGAGCGGATGGATCAGGAGCTTGACCGCGATCACGCCCGGCACTTCCCAGGGTACGCGGTCGAAAGGGCGGAGCGCCACCGTCACGCCGAGCACGAACAGCGCGGTCGGGGCGGCTGCGTTCTGGAGGAAGGTGATGGTGCGGTCGAGCGCGATCGGCATCTCGATATGGAGCGATGCGAAGGCCGCGCCGAAGCAGGCCGACATGATCAGCGGGTTGAGCACGATCTGTTTCAACACGACGCCGAAGGCGTGCACGATCGAGGGATGATCGCGGTCGGAGAGCTCGATCAGCAACGGCACGATCGTGAACAGGAAGATGCTGTCGCAGCAGAAAATCAGCGCGGTCGGCGCTGACGCCTTGGTTCCGAGCACGGCGAGCGCGAGCCCCGGCCCCATGTAGCCGATATTGCCGTAGCCGCCGGAGAGCCCGGCGAGCGTCGCCTCGCGCAGCGTCAGGCGGCCGAGAAATTTGCTGACGACCAGCGCCAGGGTGAATGCCGCAACCGTCGACAGCGTGGTCGCAATCAGGAACGGCGGGTTGTTCAATTCCGAGAACGGCGTCTTCGACATGATCGCAAACAGCAGCGCCGGCAGCGACACATAGAGCAGGAAGAAGTTCATCCAGGCGAGGCCCGATTCCGGCAGGGATTTGACCTTGCCGCAGGCGAATCCAACGAAGATCAAGCCGAAATAAGGTAGAGCAAGATTGAGGATATCGACCATTGATGAAGTGTTTTCTGAGGACATGGGGGCTATCTGCCCCGTAAGCGCGGGTTAATTCCAGATCAGGGCACTAGCATCGGCCACAATCCTGGTCTATCGACGGGGAATGATTAAAGCGCGGACCGCCAAATTCCAGATCGGACAGGTCGTGCGCCACCGGATTTTCTCGTTCCGGGGCGTGATCTTCGACATCGATCCGGAATTCAACAACACCGAGGAGTGGTGGCTGTCGATTCCCGAGGAGGTGCGGCCCCACAAGGACCAGCCGTTCTATCACCTGCTCGCCGAAAACGCGGAATCGGAATACGTCGCCTACGTCTCCGAACAGAACCTGGTGCCGGACGATTCCGGCGAGCCGGTCCGGCATTCCCAGGTCACCGAGATCTTCATCAAGGACAAGGCCGGCGGCTATCGTCCGCGGAACCCGTCGCTGAACTGATCTTCGCTCGGACACATCTTCGCTCAGACAAATAATATGGGTCAGAAAAAAAGGCGCTCGAACCGAGCGCCTTTTTCATGTCCGGGATTGGGTCCCGATTACTTCTGAGCGGTCGGAGGTGCGCCGGGCGCGCCACCCTGCTGCTCGAGCTTCTTGCGCTGCTCGTCAGCCTTCTTCTGAAGCTCTTCCTGAAGCTTCTTCTGAGTTTCCTCGAACACCTTCGGATCGGTCGGCGGACCGTCATAGGCCTTCTGGAATTCGCCGGCGAGCGGCAGCGGCAGGGTCAGCGGCGCACGCCGTTGGCATTGATCGCCTGAACAACGAGGTTCTGGCCCTTCTTCATGTTGTTGATGAACTCGGGCGTGGCCTCGTAATCGGACATGCAGCCGTTCTGGAAGCAGATCACATACGGGCTCTGCAACGGCGGATTGTTGTCCACGATGATGCGAGTGCCGTGCACCAGCTGCATGCCGAGCGGCAGCGTCACGCGCAGGATCTTCTTCGGCTCGCCTTCCGGCTCGATGATGACGGCCGCGATGACCGGCTGGCCCGACTCGATACGGCCGTCCTTGCCGGTGAAGCAAACTTGCTTGGCATTGGCGTCCTGGCCCTTGAGGCAGAACTTGGTCCAGGGGGCGTAGATCAGCTGGATCTGCTGATCCGCCGGCTGGGCCGCGCCCTGCTGCGCCGGAGCGCCCTGAGCGGGCGGCTGCTGGGCAGGTGCCTGAGCGGCCGGCGCCGGGGCCTTTGGGGCAGCCTTCGGAGCGGCTTTCGGGGCTGCCTTGGGCGCGGGTGCGCCCGGAGCCGGGGCCTGAGCCTCGGCGGCAAACGGGACGGCCAACGCCGTCGCCGTCAACAAGGCGAGAAGTCGCCCGCGCGGCCGGACGGACGCGGCCAAGTAACGGAAATTCATTGCGGAAAACCCTTTCTGAACGGGAAGTGCCCGAACCGCTTCGACGCACCGAACATGGCCGCCTTGGGCGCGGCTCTGTCCCCGTCAAATGAGGCGGACAAGTGACGGGCTCGGCGCTCTTGCGCGATTGCGTGCCTTCTTAACGTGGCCGACGAAAAGATCAATGCCGACAAGCGTCTTTGACCGCGCCCTGACGTGCGTCCCCGGGAAATTCCCTGTGATAGGATTCAGGCCCCGCCGGTCCTCGAATCAACGTGTGCAGATGTTCATGTTCCAGCGTCTTATGGAGGGCCGTCCTGAAGGTCTGTGCGTCCGCCTCTGCGTCCTGGCTTTCACCTTGGGGCTCCCGTTCGCCTTGGGATTCCCGGCAAGCGGCGCAGGGGCCGAGGAAGCCCACGCCATTGCCATGCACGGCAAGCCGGCGATGCCTGCCGATTTCACCCACATGCCCTACGTCAATCCCGATGCCCCCAAGGGCGGCCGGCTGACCTGGGGCGTTCTCGGCACCTTCGACAGCCTCAATCCCTTCATCGTCAAGGGACTGGCCGTGCAGCAGATGCGGAACTACGTGGTCGAGAGCCTGCTCGCGCGCGGTAATGACGAGCCGTTCACGCTCTACGGCCTGCTCGCCAGATCCGTCGAGACCGACGACGAGCGGAGCTTTGTCACGTTCCACATCGACCCCCGGGCCCGCTTCTCCGACGGCAAGCCGCTGCGCGCCGAGGACGTGCTGTTCTCCTGGCAGCTGCTGCGCGACCACGGCCGCCCCAACCACCGGCAATATTACAGCAAGATCGCGAGTGCCGAGGCACCAGATCCTCTCACCGTGCGCTTCGATCTCGCGGGGGCCAACGACCGCGAACTGCCGCTGATCCTCGGCCTGATGCCGATCCTGCCGAAGCATGCGGTCGATGTCGCGGCATTCGAGGAGACGACGATGACGGGCCCGGTCGGCTCCGGCCCCTATCGCGTCACCGCCGTGAAGCCCGGCGCCAGCGTGACGCTCACCCGCAATCCCGATTATTGGGGCCGCGACCTCGCCATCAATCGCGGGCTCTATAATTTCGACGAGATCAGGCTCGACTATTTTCGCGAGGCCAACGGCCAGTTCGAAGCGTTCAAACGCGGCCTCTATGATTTCCGCATTGAGCACGAGCCGCTGCGCTGGCACGACGGCTACGATTTTCCCGCAGCGAAAAGCGGCGAAGTGATCCGCGACACCATCAAGCCGGGCGTGCCGCAACCTTCCGAATTTCTGGTGTTCAACACGAGGCGTCCCGTCTTCGCCGACATCCGGGTGCGCCAGGCGCTGACGCTGCTGTTCGATTTCGAGCTGGTCAACCGCAACTACTTCTTCAACCTCTACTCGCGCGTCGCCGGCTATTTTGCCGGCTCGGACCTCTCGGCGTATGGCAAGCCTGCGGATGCGCGTGAGCGGGAGCTGCTCAAGCCGTTCGCTGCGCAGATCCCGCCAGACGTCCTGGACGGCAGCTACCGCCTGCCGGTGACCGACGGCTCCGGGCGCGACCGGACGACGCTGCGCGCGGCCCTGAAGCTGCTGTCGGAGGCCGGCTACGATCTCGACGGCACGCTGCTTCGCAATCGCGCGACCAAGGCGCCCTTCACCTTCGAGATTCTGGTCACGACCCGCGACCAGGAGCGCATCGCGCTTGCCTTCCAACGGGACCTCAAGCGCGCCGGCATCGAGCCGAGCGTGCGCTCGGTCGATCCCGTCCAGTTCGACCAGCGCCGGCTCTCTTACGAATTCGACATGATCCAGAATCGCTGGGACCAGTCGTTGTCGCCCGGCAACGAGCAATATTTCTACTGGGGGAGCGCTGCCGCCGACAATCCGGGCACCCGCAACTACATGGGTGCCAGGGATCCCGCGGTCGATGCCATGATCGCGGCGCTGCTGGAGGCCCGTGAACATACGGATTTCGCATCGGCGGTGCGGGCGCTCGATCGCGCTTTGATCTCCGGTTTCTATACAATCCCCCTGTTTAACGTATCCGAGCAATGGATCGCGCGCTGGAATCGGATAGAACGGCCAAAGGCCACATCGCTGTCCGGCTACCTGCCGGAGACGTGGTGGTCGAAGGGGCAGCCGCAAGCTGATCAAGCAAAGTGACGCCGTGAACCAGCCAACCGTATCGCCGACGCTCGACACGCTGTTTCAGCGCACGCTGACGCGGCAGCCGCATGCGCTCGCTCTGCTCGACCCCCTGAACAAGTTCCGGGTGACCGGGCACCAGCCGCGGCGTATGAGCTATGCCGAGGCTGACACGGCCATCGAGGCGCTGTCGGCCTATTTCGTCGAATCGGGCCTGCCGGCCAATTCCGTCGTCGCGATCCAGTTGCCGAATACGGTCGAGTTCGTGCTCACGGTGCTAGCCGCCCATCGCGCCGGCCTGGTCGTCGCCGTGCTGCCGCTGCTCTGGCGCCATGCCGAACTGACCGCCGCCCTGAACCGCACCGCGGCGCGCGCCATCGTCACCATGAGCACGGTCGACGGCGCCAGCTATGCCGATCTCGCAATGCATGCGGCCGCCGAAGCCTTCTCGATCCGCCATGTCTGCGGTTTCGGCACCGACCTGCCCGAAGGCATGGCCTCGCTCGACGATGTACTGGCCCGCCCGCCCGGCATCGCGCGCACCGTGATCCAGGATGGCCGCAAGGCGGCGATGATCTCCTTCGACGTTACCGCGGAAGGCTTTCGTCCGGTGCCGCGCCCGCATTTCAGCCTGATCGCCGCCGGGCTCGCGATGTCGCTGGAAGCCGACATCAAGCAGGGCGCGACCGTGATGGCGGCATTCACGCCGATGTCGTTTGCCGGCCTCGCCTCCTCGCTTGCGGTGTGGCTGCTGTGCGGCGGCGCGCTGGCGCTGCATCATCCGTTCGAGCATGACGTGCTGGAGCAGCAGATCAACGAGCACGAATGCGACGTGCTGATCGCGCCGGCGCAGTTTGCCCAGCGGCTCGGCGATTCCGATATGCCGGCGCGGATGCCCACCTTGCGCAATGTCATCGGCCTGTGGCGCGCCCCCGAGCAGGTGGCGGCGAGCGAGGCCTGGATCGCGGCGCATGCGCCGTTCACGGACGTCTATCTGTTCGGCGAGGCCGGATTGTTCGGCGCTCGGCGTGGCGAGGACGGCATGCCGGTGCCGGTGATGCCGGGACCGCACGGTGCGCCGCGCGAGCAGTCGGGCTCGTCGATCGCCGGCGAGATTTTGCTGACGCCGAAAGGCACGCTCGGCCTGCGCGGCCCGATGGTGCCGATCGCGGCGTACGCCCCGCCGCCGCCGGTCGGCGACACACTGATCGCGCAGCCCCCACGCGACTATGTCGACACCGGCTATGCCGCGCGGCTCGACCGCCCCAGGCGGGGCGATCTGCATCACCGCGCCGCCCTCCGGCATCATGGCCGTCGGCGGCTACCGCTTCCTCTCCAACGACCTCCAGGAATGGGCGCGCCGGCTCGGCCAGGGCGCCCTCCTCACCGCGCTGCCCGACCGGCTCTCCGGTCACCGGCTGGCGGGCCGGGCCCAGGACAATGCCCGCGCACGCGAGGCGCTCAACGAACTCGGGCTTAACCCCCTGATGGTCGAAGCTTTTCGCGACCGTTCCGGGCCGGTCTAGGCGCAGTTTCGACTAATCCATTGACGCTGCATTAAGGCGGGCGGACTAGATTGCGCAGCATCGATTGCATGATCAGAGTTGCTCGATGTCCCAGGCTGGCCCGATCCTGTTTGTGTCCAACGTTGAGCGGCCGGCCTTCATTGCGACGCTGGACGAGGCGCGATTCTTCCCTGTGGTCGACACCGGCTGGGCCGGCGCGGCGCGCGCGGTCGAAGAGGTGCAGCCGGCCGTGGTTCTCGCCGCGATGCATGCCGGGCACGAGCCGCATCTGGCGCCGCTCGCCAGGAAGATCGCGGAGCAATCGCCTTACCTTCCCTTCGTGGCCCTGGACGCGGCGGGCGCGCTCCCGCACAACGCCCTGCCCTTCTCCTCGCGCGGCGGCCATTCCGACCGCCTGATCGCGCGGCTTCGCGCCGCGCTACGCATTCGCACACTTCATGCCACGGTGTTGCGCCGGCTGCCGGAAGTGAAAGTCGCGCTGCCGGAGGCCGACCCCGCACGTGATGCCACGGTGCTCCTGATCGGCCGCGGCGCGGCTTACCCTGCGCTCTCTGTCGCGCTCGGCGAGCGCGTCGGGGTCGTCGGCGCGCTCTCGATCGAGGCCGCGGCCAAACATCTCAACACCCGCGACCTCGACGGCGTCGTGCTGGCCGAGGGTTTCACAGCCCGCGTGACGGATGCCTTCCTCACGGTGCTCGCCGAGGATACCCGGTTCCGCAGCCTGCCCGTGATCCTGACTGCGCACACCAGCTGACGCAGACTTACGATCTGCCCAATCTCGAGCTGATCCCGGGCGACCCGGCGAAAGTCGCCGCCAACGCGCTGCCCTTGATCCGCCAGCACGCGATGGAAGCGCAACTGAGCCGCACGCTGCGCTCGATCGATGCCGGCGGCTGGCTCGACCCGCGCAGCGGCCTGCTCACAGTGGAAGCTTTTGCCCGCGATTTCGCCAAAGCGGTCGAGCAGACGCTGGCCCGCGGCGGCGGCCTCTCGGTCGCGCGCTTCGCCTTCGACCCCGGCAATTCCCGCGCCCAGCTCGATGCCGCCCGCATTCTCAGCCGCCTGATGCGGCAGATGGATTTTGGCGCGGCACAGAAGGACGGTTCGGTCATCGTCGCGTTCGCGGAAACCGACTTCCGCACCGCCCACATGATCGCCCGCCGCCTCTCCGCGGTGATGCGGCACACGTCGAACGGCAAGCACGAGATGCGCAGCGATCCCGTGGTCTCGGTGGACTCGCTGTCGCCGTCGGATACGGCAAGGTCGCTGCTCGGGCGGCTGTCCGCCGAGGCGTCCCGCGCGGCGTCGTAGAGCACGAGCAGCCTCGGTTCGCTGATCTCATGCCCTTTTTGAACGTTCGCCGTAGAGCTCGGGCTGTTCAGGCCATCACGAGCTTGATCTGACCGTCTTCAAAGCTTCCCATCGCGAGAGCGTCGCGAGCCATCTTGTCGATGGCTGGCCAATTCGCGAGAAGATATTTCTGTGCCTGCAATTTCGTCGGGAAGGTGGTTTGCAAAATGCAGCTCTGTCGAGCGTTCCCATTCGCGATCTGAAAGGATACGGCTTGGGGGCCTTCAATGGTCTCTTGTTCGGTGGGTTCGGGAAGCTTGCGCATACTGCTCCTGCGTAGAATTTTTCGAATGAATTCGCTTGATATCTGCGGGTTCAGCGAACCGGCGGAATGACCACATCTAGTCGACGCAGGCGGTCCCAGTGGCGATCGTCTTGGCCTTCGCCAGGCGCTTCGGCCTATGCTCGAGGCGGGGCTGCGTGTTGCGGACGGCCTCGGTCAGCATCTGGCGGAGCTCAGCCTTCGTCATGGGAGCTTGCCGCGCGCTCGACTTCTGCCAGTTTGCCATGCCCCTTATATGGGGATGCTCGCGCTAAACGCCACTATTCGCTCCGGAGGATGATCGGGCCCCTCTGCATACGGGGTCATAAAAAACCCGCGGCCGGTGAACCGGTCGCGGGTCGTAAGAACCAGAGGCTCTGCCAGTACATCCGTGGTCAAAGCGACATAGCACTAATCGCGCAGCTTACACAGCGCGCAGATCCTCAGCAGCAGACTTGCCGGTCCGGCGGTCTGCAACGACTTCAAAAGAAACCTTCTGCCCCTCGTTGAGGGTGTTCATGCCGGCGCGTTCAACGGCGCTGATGTGAACGAAGACATCCTGGCTGCCCTCGTCCGGCTGAATAAATCCGAAGCCCTTTTGGCTGTTAAACCACTTCACAGTTCCCGTCGTCATGGGGGTCGTCCTTTAAGATAGATAAGCGTTTGGCCGCGCTCAGAAGCGCGGTCTGTGTCGTCGAGATCTGGAGGGAGAGTCGTCAGTCAGGCGCGCTTTTCAGCGGCGAGGCCAAGTCGTTCGGCCGAAACTCGATAAAATGAACGTAACTACGGTTCGGTCATTCCGCAAGTGGGCACACGTCGCTATTTTTGATCAGGGTGCGGAGCATCGTTTCGCGCTACGCCGCCTCCGGAAACGCCACAGGCCCTACGCCGCCTTTTTGCTGTGCGCGAGCTGCGCCAGCTGCCGCATGATCTCCGTGGTGCCGGCGAGACGCTCCTCCGGCGTTTCCCAATCCTGCAGGAACACCACCTTCATGTCGGGCCGCACCTTCGCGGCCTGGCCGTGGCTGCGGATGAACGTCACCAGGCGATCGGGATGCGCAAAGGAATTGTCGCGGAAGGCGATGACGGCGCCCTTCGGGCCGGCATCGATCTTCCCGACATTGGCCTGGCGGCAGAATGCCTTGATCGCGGCGACCTTGAACAGATAGCGCACCTCGTCCGGCAGCACGCCGAAACGATCGCGCATCTCGGCGCCAAAGTTCTCGATCTCCTCCTCGCTGTCGAGATCGGCGAGGCGCCGGTAGAGCGACAACCGCACCGAGAGATCGCCGACATAATCCTCTGGAATGAGCACGGGCATGCCGATCGTGATCGAGGGCGACCAGCGGTCGGCCGCGGGCTCGGAGACGCCGGCCTTGAGGTTGACGATCGCCTCTTCGAGCATCGACTGGTAGAGTTCGAAGCCGACTTCCTTGATGTGGCCGGACTGCTGCTCGCCCAGGATATTGCCGGCGCCGCGGATATCGAGGTCGTGCGAGGCGAGCTGGAAGCCCGCGCCCAGCGTCTCCAGCGATTGCAGCACCGTGAGCCGGCGTTCGGCCTGCGCGGTGATCTTCTGCTGCGCCGGCAGCGTGAACAGCGCATACGCCCGCAGCTTGGAGCGTCCGACCCGGCCGCGGAGCTGATAGAGCTGGGCCAGGCCGAACATGTCGGCGCGATGCACGATCAGCGTGTTGGCATTGGGGATGTCGAGGCCGGATTCCACGATCGTGGTCGACAGCAGGATGTCGAACTTGCCGTCGTAGAACGCGGTCATGATGTCCTCGATCACGGCGGGCGGCATCTGCCCGTGCGCGACCGCGACCTTCATCTCCGGCACGTTCTTGTCGAGGAAATCCTTGACCTCGGCGAGGTCGTCGATGCGCGGCGCCACGTAGAACGCCTGGCCGCCGCGATAGCGTTCGCGCAGCAACGCCTCGCGGATCATCAAGGGATCGTGCGGGGCGACGAAGGTGCGGACCGCAAGGCGGTCGACCGGGGGCGAAGCGATGATCGAGAGCTCGCGCACGCCAGTCAGCGCCAATTGGAGCGTACGCGGGATTGGTGTCGCCGACAGCGTCAGCACGTGCACCTCGGCGCGGAGCTGCTTCAGCCGTTCCTTGTGGGTGACGCCGAAGTGTTGCTCTTCGTCGACAATAAGCAGGCCGAGGTCGCGGAACTTGATCGATTTGCTGAGCAGCGCATGGGTGCCGACGACGATGTCGACCGAGCCGTCGGTGAGACCGTTCTTGACCAGGTTGAGCTGCTTGGTCGGTACCAGCCGCGAGGCCTGCGCGACCTGCACCGGAAACCCCTTGAAACGCTCGGTGAACGTCTTGTGGTGCTGGCGAGCGAGCAGCGTGGTCGGCACCACGACCGCGACCTGCTTGCCTTCGAGCGCGACGGCAAAGGCGGCACGGAGCGCGACTTCCGTCTTGCCGAAGCCGACGTCGCCGCAGATCAGCCGGTCCATGGGACGGCCGAGTTCGAGGTCTTTTAGGGTGGATTCGATCGCGCCAAGCTGGTCCTCGGTCTCGTCATAGGGGAAGCGCGCGCAGAACTCGTCATAGAGGCCGGGTTGCACCGGCAGCTTTGGCGCTTCGTGCAGATGCCGCTCCGCGGCGATCTTGATCAGCTCGCCTGCGATCTCGCGGATGCGGTTCTTCAGCTTGGCCTTGCGCGTCTGCCAGCCCGAGCCGCCGAGGCGGTCGAGTTCGACCGTGGTCTGGTCGGAGCCATAGCGCGACAGCAGCTCGATGTTCTCGACCGGCAGGAACAGCTTTGTCTCGGCGGCATAATGCAGCTCGAGGCAGTCATGCGGCGCCCCGGCGACGTCGAGCGTCTGCAGGCCGATGAAGCGGCCGATACCGTGATCGACGTGGACGACGATGTCGCCGGCGGCAAGGCTCGTCACCTCCGAGATGAAATTGTCGAGCTTGCGGCTCGCCTTGCGCGGCCGCACCAGACGGTCGCCAAGGATGTCCTGCTCGCTGATGAGCGCGATCTCGTCGGTCTCGAAACCGCTTTCGAGGCCGAGCACAGCGAGCATGGTCTCGTTGCGCGGGGTCGCCTGCACCGTGCGCCAACTGTTGACGCTGGTGGTGTGGGTCAGCTTGTGGTCGCGCAGCATCGAAATCATGCGGTCGCGCGAGCCTTCGCTCCACAGCGCGATCACGACCTTCTTGCGCTGGGCGTGCAGCGCCATCACGTGACTGACGACGGATTCGAACACATTGACGGTGGTGTCGTTGCGTTCGGGCGCGAAGTCTCGGCCCTTACGCGCACCGGCATCGACGACACTCGTACCATCAGCCGGAACCGAAAACTGCGTCAGCCGCACCAGCGGCATGTCGCCTTCGCGCCTGGTCCATTCCTCGTCGGTCAAATAGAGCCTGTCAGGCGGCAGCGGCTTGTAGATGGCGCCGCCGCCCGGATGCTCCATCGCATCGCGGCGGGCCTGGTAATAGTCGAGGATCTGCTTGAAGCGCTCGCGGACGGCGTCCTCGGCCTGCGGCTCGATCGCGACGGCCGCGCCTTGCAGATAGTCGAACAGCGTGTCCATCCGGTCCTGGAACAGCGGCAGCCAGTGCTCCATGCCGGGATGGCGGCGGCCCTCGCTGACGGCCTCGTACAGCGCATCGTCGCGCTCGGGCGCGCCGAATTCGGCGACATAGCCCATGCGGAAGCGGCGGATGGTGTCGGTGACCAACTGGAATTCGGAGATCGGAACGAGGTCGAGTGCGCGCATGTCCAGCAGCGTGCGCTGGGTCTCGGCGTCGAAGGTGCGGATCGATTCCAGGCTGTCGCCGAAGAAGTCGAAACGCACGGGCTGGTCGAGACCGGCCGGAAACAGGTCCAAAATGCCGCCGCGCACGGCGTATTCGCCGGGCTCGCGCACGGTCGAGGAGCGGTTGTAGCCGTTGTGCTCGAGCCAGGCGATGATGGTGTTCATCGGCACGACGTTGCCGGGCGCGACCGACAGCGCCTGCGCCGCGACGAGATCGCGCGAGGGCACGCGCTGCACGGCGGCATTCACCGTGGTCAGCACGATCAGCGGCTTGTCGCTGCCGGTCAGGGACGCCAGCCGTGCCAGCGTGGTCAGGCGCTGGGCGAGGACGCCGCCATGCGGCGAGACGCGGTCATAGGGCTGGCAGTCCCAGGCCGGGAAGGTCAGCACCGGCAGATCGGGCGCGAAGAATTGCAGCGCACGTTCGAGCTGCTGCATCCGCGGCCCGTCGCGGCAGATCACCGCGAGACTGACGGCCGGCTTCTTCGGCCGCGCCGCGATGGCGCGCGCGAGATCGGAGACGACGAGACCCTCGGCGCCCTCGGCGACATTGGCAAGCGTCAGCGCGCGGCCGGGCGTGAGCAGCTCGGCCGGAGATTTCATCCCCTGCTTCATACGTCGCGGTCCGCGATCGGGTAGGCCTTGATGCGGGCAAACAGCGCGCCGGTGACATCAGCCGGCAGCACCTTGTCGCCGATAATGGCGGCATAGAGATCGGGATCGTTGACCTCGAGCAGGATCTCGAGCTGCGTCAGTTCGTCATCGGACAGATTGCCGATCTCGGCATCCGCGAAGCGGCCGAGAATAAGGTCCATCTCGCGCGTGCCGCGGTGCCAGCAGCGGAACAGAAGCCGCTTGCGGCGGTCGTCCAGGCCGTTGCTCGATCGTGTCGTGCCCGTCATGTCTTTATTCCAGTCAAACGCCGAAAGCCCGGACGTGCCGGGCGGGGGTGGTATAGCCACTCGGACCGTCCATGTCAGCCCTCGATTTATCATGGCCCGCTGCCCGCGCAGGGATGCGAAAAAAGACGTGGATGCCTTGCATAAAGCCGGGCATGACGGGTCGAAACGATCCTAGATTCGCCTGATGCGCCCCAGCCTGCTCAATCCGCTGTTTGCCCCCGTGACCAGCCTGCCCGGCGTCGGTCCGAAGCAGGACAAGCTGCTGCAGTACCTGCTCAGCCGCAACGAGACGCCGCGGCTGGTCGATCTGTTGCTGCATTTGCCGAGCCAGGTCATCGACCGCCGCGCGCGGCCGAAGATTCGTGACGCCGTTCAGGGAACCATGGTGACGCTGGAGGTCACCGTCGACCGCCACCGCCCGCCCCCGCCCCGCAATGCGCGCGCGCCCTACCTCGTCCACGCCAGCGACGACACGGGCGACGTCGTGCTGACCTTCTTCCGAGCCAAGCCAGGCTATGTCGAAAAGCTGCTGCCGGTGGGCGAGAAGCGCTACGTCTCGGGCACGCTGCAGATGTATGACGGCATCCCGCAGATCGTGCATCCCGACCGGGTGCTGGACGAGGAGGCGGTTTCAAAACTCTCGGGCATCGATCCGGTCTATCCGCTGACGGAAGGGCTGGCGCTCGGCTCGCTGCGTCGCGCGGTCGCGCAGGCCTTGCAGAAGCTGCCGGCGCTGCCGGAATGGATCAGCCCCGAGGTGCTGCGCCGCTGCAGCTTCCCGCCGATCGCTGAGGCGCTCACCCGCGTGCATCAGCCGATCGAACTCACCGACATTCTGCCTGACCAGCCGTTCTGGTCGCGCCTCGCCTTCGACGAACTCCTGGCCGGACAACTCGCGCTCGCCCTGATTCGCGCGCAATTGCGCCGTCCGGCCGGCGTGCGCAACGCCGGCGACGGGCACCTCCGCAACAAGATCATCGACGCCCTGCCCTATGCGCTGACAATCTCCCAGCGCGATGCCGCGGCGGCCATCGCCGAGGATCTGCAACAACCGGTGCGCATGCTGCGCCTGCTGCAGGGCGACGTCGGCTCGGGCAAGACCGTGGTCGCGCTGCTGGCCGCCGCCGCCGTCACGGAGGTCGGCAAGCAGGCGGCGCTAATGGCGCCGACCGAAATTTTGGCGCGCCAGCACATCAAGACCATCGCCCCGCTCGCCGAGCGCGCGGGAATGCGGGTCGCGATCCTCACCGGCCGCGAAAAGGGCAAGGAGCGGCGGGAGCTGCTGGCACAACTCGAAGCCGGCGAGATCGACCTGCTGGTCGGCACCCACGCGTTGATCCAGGACGATGTGATCTTCAACGACCTCGCGCTTGCCATCGTCGACGAGCAGCATCGTTTTGGCGTGCGAGAGCGGCTGGCGCTGACGTCAAAGGGCGCAGCCGTCGACGTGCTGGTGCTGAGCGCCACGCCGATCCCGCGCACGCTGGTGCTGACCTATTTCGGCGACATGGACATCAGCGAATTGCGCGAAAAGCCGGCCGGCCGCCAGCCGATCGAAACCCGCACCATATCGATGAGCCGTATCGAGGAGGTCACCGATAGCATCGGCCGCGCGCTTCTATCAGGCAAACTGGTCTACTGGATCTGCCCGCTGGTCGAGGAGTCCGAGGCCGAGGGCACTGAGCACCTGACCAATGCGACCAAGCGTTTCGAAAGCCTGCAAAAGCGGTTTGGCGACCGCGTCGGCCTCGTCCACGGCCAGATGAAGGGTACCGAGAAGGACCGCGTGATGGGCCAATTCGCCGCCCACGAGATCGGCCTGCTGGTCGCGACCACCGTCGTCGAGGTCGGCGTCGACGTGCCGGCGGCGACGATCATGGTAATCGAGAACGCCGAACGCTTTGGCCTCGCCCAGCTCCATCAATTGCGCGGCCGTATCGGCCGCGGCTCGGAGGCCTCGACCTGTCTCCTGCTCTACTCCGAGCCGCTCGGCGAGATGTCGAAGGCGCGGCTGAAGGTGATCCGCGAGACCGCTGACGGTTTTCGGATCGCCGAGGAGGATTTGAAGCTGCGCGGCGAAGGCGACGTGCTTGGCGTGCGCCAGAGCGGCCTGCCCGGCTACCGCATCGCCCGCCCGGAGGTGCACGGCCAGCTCATCACGCAGGCCCGCGACGAGGCGCTCCGCATCCTGAAGGACGATCCGAAGCTCAAGGGCGAGCGCGGCGAGGCGCTGCGATGCCTGCTGTATCTGTACGAACGGGACGAGGCGATTCCGTTGATCGGGGCGGGTTAGCTGGCCGTTCTCTGCCGCCCAACCTCATAGGCCGCCACATGCGCGCGCGCTAAATTCAATAGCGGCGTATCGATACCCAGCGCACGGGCCCGGTTGGCCATATCGCCGAGGATATGTTCCGCCTCCGTCGCGGAGCCGCGCTCGATGTCCCGCAGCATCGACGCCTTGAGCGGAGAGTTCGCCGTTGTGAAGAGATTCCGATCGAACTCGATGAACGGCGCTCGTGGCTCAAAACCTGAGGCCGTCGCCACGGCACAACATTCCGCGAACAGACGGAAGATGGACTCCTCGCCCTTCGGCACCGTCAGAATGTCTCCGATGCTTGCACGCATCAGGCAGGTGATACCGGCGAGCGTGCTCAGTTGGACGAATTTCTCCCACATGTCCTGTATGATCGATTCGCTGGCGCGCACGTCGATACCGGGGATCTGGAGCAGTGACTGCAGCGCGAGCACGCGCTCACTGAACGATCCCTCGATCTCACCGAATACGATGGTCTGATTGGCCATGAACTGAACGACACGACCATCCGCATCGAGCCCGGCACTGACGTTCGCCAGCCCGCCGAGGACCTGCGCGGCGCCGAACCGCGCAGTCAGGGCGTCGATATGTTTCAACCCGTTGAGGATCGGCAAAATCATCGTATTGGGGCCAACGGCCGGTGCAAACTGGCTTATCGCGTCATCGAGCGAGTAGGATTTCACGCCGACGAGCACGACGTCGAACGGCTCCCTGAGATCGTTCGCCATCATGAGCTTCGGCTGCAAGGCAAAGTCGCCGTGCGGGCTCACGATCCTCAATCCATCCCGCCGCAATTGCTCCGCCCGCCCGGACCGCACCAGGAAGGTCACGTCAGCGCCCGCTCGGACCAGGCAAGCTCCGTAATAGCCTCCGAGCGCTCCCGCGCCGATCACCAGCACTCTCATTCGAACTCCCGAGTGAAATCACAGTCATGCTTCGCGCATTCAGCCATCGCCCACTTGGCAGGGCAAGCAGATTTCGCTTCAGCCCAGGCCCGCTTCAGTGCGGCGTCGACCTTCTCCCGAATGTACCAGCAAAAACCTGCCGTGCTCGGCTTCGGTCGCCTCGTTGGCGGGGAACATGCACTCGAGCCGTAGTTCCTCTGCAGTGACCGCCTGCGGCGTTCCGACCGTCGTGATCAAGGAGAAATAGTCCAGCGTCACACCGTCCTTGACGAAGGACAGCGGGATCATCGGCATCGCATCGGAGGCCGAGGGCGCACGCCATTCCGGCTTCACCCCGGGGTACTGCGACAATTCCTCCAGCAGCGCCTTCGTCCTGATATCGACGACGTGCCCGACCGCCTCGCGATACACCCGTGCGAGCAGTCCGCGGGCAGTCTGCGGCCAGTTCGCGATGAAGGGACGCATGCCGTCCGGATCGAACATGAGATGCAGCAGGTTTCGTGGCGTCGGCCGCGCCGACATGTCGACGAAGCAATTGAACAGAAGCGGCGCAGCCTCGTTGGTCATCAGCACGTTCCAATACCGGTCCATGACGATGGCGGGAAACGGCTCGTGCTGACGCAGCATGCGTTGCAGAGCGCGGTTGATGCTCGTCATGGCCGGCGTATCGAGCGCAGGATCGGAATAGGACGGCGCGTAGCCCGCGGCCAGCAGCAGCTCGTTTCGCTCGCGCAGCGGAACGTCGAGGGCTTGGGCAAGATCGAGCAGCATCTGGCGGCTCGGAACGCTGCGGCCGCTCTCGACGAAGCTGATGTGCTTCTGCGAAACGCCGGCGTCGAAGGACAGGTCGAGCTGTGTCTTGCCGCGAATGTCCCGCCATTGACGCAGCAGCGCGCCCGCGGAACTGGCGCGTGTTTTGAGGGCGCTGGCCGTCGCTTTCATGGTTTGTCGGTCCTTCCCGTCGATCTGCGGTATCGTCAACACGCGTCGGCGGCGGCACGTCGGTTTACCCGAGGCGCTACCGCCGATAGCAGCAGGTTCGAGGCGATCAACCGAAAGCGACCGGCCCCACGGCGCCGACCCAGTGCCGTACCTTGGTATCGTCCGTCTCGTCCATGTAGAAGAAGTGCGTCATCGTGGGATGCACCGCCTTCATCGAGGGATCATCGGGTGTCATGTCGACGACACCGCGAAATACCTTCAGGGAGCCTGCATCCCAATATTCGGTGACGTGATGCAGCGCGGTGAAGCCGCTGTCGATGAAGGCCTTCAGATTGGCGCGGATCGCTTCCCGCCCCTTCCAATCGGCGACGCCGAGATTGCAGACGGCATCCTCCGCAAAACAGTCGAAACCTCGTCCGAAAGTCTTGTCGTCGATCTCCTTCCACATGTCGAGCAGCCATCCCGGCGGCTCCTTTCGCGTAAACACGACTTGCATCTCTCTCTCCTCATGCACCGACACACGCGCGACAGGAGGCTTGATAGGACGCTTCCTGTCGGGTGAATGATGTGGAGAGTAGTCAAGCTGCGAATTGGCTCAATTACATCCGAGGTAATAAAGCGGGTTCAGAAGCCGTCCTCTTTCCCAGAGCCCGACTT
This sequence comes from Bradyrhizobium sp. LB13.1, assembly GCF_054056815.1. Classification (NCBI taxonomy): domain Bacteria; kingdom Pseudomonadati; phylum Pseudomonadota; class Alphaproteobacteria; order Hyphomicrobiales; family Nitrobacteraceae; genus Bradyrhizobium; species Bradyrhizobium sp. LB13.1. The sequence continues at coordinate 4,505,286 of NZ_JBSRYQ010000001.1, forward strand.
TATGGAACCCTGCGGCAATGCGCCGGATCATCGTCGTTGGCTGCCAGGGTAGCGGGAAAGACGAGCCTCTCCCGGAATCTCGGGCAAAGGCTTGGTCTGCCCGTGATCCATCTCGACGTGCTCTACTGGCGGCCGGGCTGGAAGCCATCCGACAAAGCGAGCTTTCGAACGCGCGTCACTGACGCGATCGCGGGCGATGCGTGGGTTGTCGACGGCAGCTTCTCGGGACTTGCCTTCGATCTCACGCTCGCGCGCGCCGATACACTGGTCGTCATCGACCGCCCGCGCTGGCTCTGCCAGTGGCGCATTCTCCTGCGCTCCGCCTTCGATCGCGACACAACACGACCTGACCTCCCGGAGAGACCGGACGATCAGGCTTTCTTCTGCGCGATACGCGCGGCGAATGCCTTCATCAGGTCCGCGTCCGCCGCCTCGCCTTTCGCGTCCTCGGCGAGATGCTCGAACCAGCGCGCAAAGCCCTCGTAAATCTGGCTGGCCGGATGATCGGGTCCGAGGAAACCGGAAATCTCCCGCATCTCCGCGACCCAGCGATAGGCCTTCGGGATCATATCCGGCAGCGCGACTTCGAGCCGGGCAAGGACCGCGGGTTGGCTCATTGCGAGCTCGTCACGCAGCGCATCGGCCGCGCCCGCTTTCGTTGCCGCGACCACCATCGCCGCGCCGATGCCGGCGAGTCCCTTGACGATGCCGGCATAGGACATTTTCAAAGCCGAGGCTGCGCCGACCGGGCCCTCGACGATCCGCACGTCGAGCCCAAGGTCTTTGAGAACAGCGACGTCGCCGGCATGCTCGCCGGACATGTAGAAGGCCGGGCTCTTGCCGCCGGGCTGCGGCGGAAATCCGATGATGCCGGCATCGACGAATGGCGCCTGTGCCGAGCCGATGATCTCCTCGATCCTCTTGACGGTATCGACGTTGACGGCGTTGCAATCGACCACGACCGGTTTCTTCTCGCGCCGGACGATCAGCCCCGCCAGCCGCTCGGCGAGCGCCACGGCTTCGCCCGGCGGCACGATCGAGAGGATGATGTCGGCGTCGGCGATCTCATCGTCCTCGGCGCCGATCATGCCGGCATCCGCCGCGCGCTTGCGCGTCGCCTCGCTCCGCCCTTTCAACGACGTCAGCACGCGCGCACCGTGCTCGCCGAGGCGGCGGGCCACGGCGCTGCCCATGGCACCGGGCGCGAGGATCGCAATGGTCTTTGACGTCGTTTTGGACATCATGCACTCCAGATCGAATCCGAGCGACGCGCTCAGTTCAACCGGAGACTAGCAGAGGACGCGGACGCCCGCGTCACCGGCGGCCATCCCTGGGAGGAATGGCTCTACTCCACCTTCGCAGGCTGGGCCTGGAGCGCCGAGGCGTTGGCAATGCGCGCGGCGTTCGCCATGCCCGCGAGCGCGGCGGCCTTCTTCGGGTCGGGCGTAGAGCCCGGCTGCACCACGCCAGCCGACATAATCAGGGTCGCGGCATCCTCGGTGCTCATGTCGACCTCGACGATCTTGCTCTTGGGGACGTAGAAGAAGAAGCCGGTGGTTGGGTTCGGCGAGCACGGCAGGAACACCGAGACGTGCTCCTCCTGACCCGGCAGGCTGCGAGAGACGTCCTCGTTCGGCGATTGCGAGATCAGCACGATCGACCACATGCCCGGCGAGGGAAACTCGACCAGGCCGACTTTGCGGAAGCTCGAGCCCTTGCCCGAGAACAGCGTCTCGAATACCTGCTTCAGGCCGCGGTAGATGGCGCGCACCGCCGGGATCCGGCCAAGGAAGGTCTCGCCGACATCGACCAGGGTCCGGCCGATGAGATTGGCCGCGAGGAAGCCGACCAGAGTCAGCGTGAAGAATGCGACAATCAGTCCCCAGCCGGGGATGACATACGGCATGTAGGTTTCAGGCCGATAGGCCAGCGGCACGAACGGCCGCACCACGCCATCAACCCAGGTGACGAACCACCAAACCAGATAAAAGGTGATCGCAACCGGTCCCGTCACCACGAGGCCGGTGAGGAAATAATTGCGGAAACGGCCCATCAGGCCGGTATGCGGTTCCGGCGCGGGATCAAGCGGCGCAGGCGCGTCGTCGCGGGGGGTCATTCGGGTTCCAGGTCGGTCGCAGCACACAAGCTAGGGTCTTCTAGCAGGTTTTGGAAGACCACGAAGCGACCGACCGATATCCCTTGTGTCTATTATCCCTTGTGCCTATTCCACGGTTGCCTATTCCACGGTCACCGATTTCGCGAGGTTGCGCGGCTGGTCGACGTCCGTGCCCATGACGACAGCCGTGTGATAGGCGAGCAGTTGCACGGGAACGGCATAAACGATCGGCGTAAAGGCTGCCGCCATATCAGGCATCACAATGGTGACGAGGGACTCGACGGTCGCCTCTTCCGCGCCTTTGGCGTCGGTCATCAGGATGATGTTGCCGCCGCGGGCGGCGACCTCCTGCATGTTTGAAACCGTCTTCTCGAACACGCGGTCGTAAGGCGCGATGACGACGACCGGCATGGTCTCGTCGATCAGCGCGATCGGGCCGTGCTTGAGCTCGCCGGCGGCATAGCCCTCGGCGTGAATATAGGAAATCTCCTTCAGCTTCAGCGCGCCTTCGAGCGCGAGCGGGAAGCTGGTGCCGCGGCCGAGATAGAGCACGTCACGCGATTTGGCGATCTCGCGTGCGAGCTTCTCGATCTGGGGCTCGGTGGTGAGGGCATCCGTCATCAAACGCGGGATCTCGACCAGGCCATGGACCAGCTTGGTCTCGTCCTCGTCGGACAGCTCGCCGCGGGCCTTACCGGCCGCGATCGCAAGATTTGCCAGCACCATGAGCTGGCAGGTGAAGGCCTTGGTCGAGGCCACACCGATCTCGGGTCCGGCGAGGGTTGGCAGCACGGTCTCGCTCTCGCGCGCGATGGTCGAGGTCGGCACATTGACGACGGCAACCGTGTGCACGCCCTCGGCCTTGGCGTAGCGCAGCGCGGCCAACGTGTCGGCGGTCTCGCCCGATTGCGAGATGAAGATGGCGAGATCGCCCTTGCGCAAGGGCGCCTCGCGATAGCGGAATTCGGAGGCGACATCGACCTCGACCGGCACGCGCGAGAAGCGCTCGAACCAGTATTTTGCGACGAAACCGGCGTAGCTCGCGGTGCCGCACGCCGTGATGTTGATGCGCTGGATGTCCTTGAAGTCGAACGGCAGCTTGACCGGCAGCGACACGCGCTCGGTCGCCATGTCGACATAGCGCGCCAGCGTGTGGCCGACCACTTCAGGCTGCTCGTGGATCTCCTTGGCCATGAAGTGGCGGTAATTGGCCTTGTCGACCAGCGACGTCGAGGCCGCGTGCCTGATCTTGTCGCGCTGGACGGCATGGCCGTCCTTGTCGAAGATGTCGGCGCTGTTGCGGGTCAGCACGACCCAGTCGCCATCCTCGAGATAGCTGATCGTATCGGTGAACGGGCCCAGCGCGATGGCGTCGGAGCCCAGATACATCTCGCCGTCGCCATAGCCGATGGCAAGCGGCGGGCCGTTGCGAGCGCCGATCATGAGGTCGTTGTCGCCGGCGAAGATGAAGCCGAGCGCGAAGGCGCCGCGCAGCCGCGCCAGTGCCAGCTTTACCGCCTCGACCGGCTTGTTGCCACGCGTGAGCAGATCGTCGACCAGATGCAGCACGATCTCGGTATCGGTCTCGGTGTGGAACACCGCGCCGTTCTTCTCGAGTTCCTGGCGCAGCTCGCGAAAATTCTCGATGATGCCGTTGTGGACGACAGCGACGCGCTCGGTCGCATGCGGATGGGCGTTGTTCACGGTCGGCTTGCCGTGGGTGGCCCAGCGGGTATGACCGATGCCGGTCGTGCCCTTCAGAGGCTCCGCTTCGAGCCGCTTCTCCAGATTCTTCAGCTTGCCCTCGGCGCGGCGGCGCTCGAGGTGTTTGCCTTCGAGCGTGGCGACGCCCGCGGAATCGTAGCCGCGATATTCAAGACGTTTGAGCGAATCCACCAATTGCTCTGCAACCGGTTCGCGCCCGAGAATGCCGACAATCCCGCACATGCGGCTCACTATCCCCCAAATCGTCGAAAAATCGCCTAAACGATACACTTCGGTTTTTAGCGAAGTTCCTAAGCAACCAGATACTCAATATTTATTGCTGATTGAGACAGCGCCTCGTCACGCCTGCTTCGACTGCGTCGAATTGGCCGGCGTTAAACCGCGTCCGTTAACTTCTTGTCAACAAATTTGGCCAACGATTTCCTCTCCGGGAGATAAGGCCATGAAAGGCTCGTCCGACCGCAAAGGTCTGTCATCGACATTCGTGCACGCCAGCGAGACCACAGGCACGCACCTTGCGCATTGGCCACCGCCCCAGCGCGCCATGGAGCGAGGCAAGGAAAGTAAGCCTGTCCTCGCCACGCAGGCCAGCGGCGAACCGGCAAAGCGCGCCAGGCCGCGCGGCTGGCGCTTGAAGCGAGCGATGTTCTCGGACGTCGCCGACGACGACTAGCGGCCACGTAAGACGACCCTCATGGTGAGGAGCGCGAAGCGCGTCTCGAACCATGACGGCCCGGATCTCGCCCGCGGCCATCCTTCGAGACGCCCGCCTCCAGCGGGCTCCTCAGGATGAGGACGGAGTGCGCTTACTACAAGCTAGAAACAGTTCCGCTCATTTCTCCGGCTTCTTGCCGCGCGTCTTAATCTCGCGGTAGCGCGCAGCGCCGCCTTCCCTGATAGTCTGCGGGCTGCGCTCCAGTGCCATGGCATCGTCCGGCACGTCGCGCGTGATCACCGAGCCCGAGCCGATATAGGCGCCATTGCCGATCGTCACCGGCGCGACCAGCGAGGAGTTGGTGCCGACGAAGGCACCCTGCCCGATCACCGTCTTGTGCTTCTTGAAGCCGTCGTAGTTGCAGGTGATGGTGCCGGCGCCGATGTTGGAATTGGCACCGATGGTGGCATCGCCAATATAGGAGAGATGGTTGACCTTGACGCCGGCCTCCAGGGTCGCGGCCTTGGTCTCCACGAAATTGCCTATGCGCGCGCCGTCGCCGAGCGAGGTGCCGGGGCGCAGCCGCGCATAGGGGCCGATCGAAACGTTCCTGCCGAGCGTGGTCTGCACGATATGCGAGAACGAGTGGATCACCGTGCCGTCGGCGATCGACACGCCGGGACCGATCACCACGAACGGCTCGATGGTGACGTCCTTGCCGAACACCGTGTCGGCCGCGAGAAAGACGGTCTCGGGCGCGATCAGCGTCACCCCGGCTTCCATCGCAGCCTTGCGCAGCCGTGCCTGCATCACGCTTTCGGCCTCGGCGAGCTGCGCCTTGGTGTTGATGCCGCGCACTTCGTCCTCGCTGGATTCGATCACCACGGCATCCCATCCCTGTTCGCTGACAATGCCGACCGCGTCGGTCAGATAATATTCGCCCTTGGAATTCGCATTGCCGATCTTGTCGAGGATCGCCAGCCCGCGGCGTCCGTCGATCGCCATCACGCCGGCGTTGCACAGATCGATCTTGCGCTCCTCTGCGCTGGCATCGGCCTGCTCGCGGATCGCGACCAGGCGGTCGCCCTCGACGATGAAGCGGCCATAGCCGGTGGGATCGGCGGCGCGAAAGCCGAGCGCGGCGATCGCCGCGCCCTTGGCGAGCGGCGCGCGCAGCCGCGCGAAGGTCTCGGCCGAGATCAGCGGCGTGTCGCCGAACGCGATCAGCAGATCGTCGACACCTCGCGCAATGGCATCACGCGCCGCCAGCACCGCATGCGCGGTGCCGAGCCGCTCGCCTTGCACGAAGGTGAGCGCGTCGGGGCGGATGCGCTTTGCTTCGTCCGCCACCGCCTGATGGTCGGGGCCGATCACCACCGCAAGCGAGGTACCGGTTCCCTTGGGTGCAGCGCCGAGCACGTGGGCGAGCAGGCTCTGGTGCGCGACCGGATGCAGCACTTTCGGCAGGCTCGATCGCATGCGCGTGCCTTCGCCGGCGGCGAGCACGATCGTGAGGCTGGAACGGGCGGTCATCGAAATCCTGTCAAATACAGCCGAATCAGTTGGCGGCGGCAGGTCAATGCCGTCATGAGCTATCGCCTTGCTACCCCCGCAATCGCCCGGAATTCAAGTGCGACAAGGTTTTCCTGTTAATGTTCCCTGATTGATTCGGGGAAGCCGGACAGGGCTGGGCGCTTAAACGTACATGGCAAAGGATTCCGACCCACTGGCGGAAGCCTTCGGCACCAAGGAGACCGGCGGGCTATTCTCCGGACTTGTGGCCGAGGAGAGTTCGTTCGATCGCAGCATGATGTGGCGGCTGGGCTCGTGGGGCGTGGCGGCCGTCGGCGCCGTGGTGATTGCCGTATTCGCCAACCAGGCCCAGCTCGGCTGGCGGCGCGACCAGGTCGCGTCGGCCGATCTCGCGCACCAGGCCGACCGGCTCCAGATGCTGACCAAGGAGAGCCAGAACGAGGCCCGCCGCCTCGCCTCTGCCATCGAGACACTGAACACCGATCGCGACCGGCTCTATTCGCGCGTCACCGTGCTGGAGCAAGGGCTCGATTCTGTCACCGGCGCCATCGCCAGGCAGACGACCACGCCGCCGCAGGCGTCCGCTGCGAAGCCGCAGGACGCGCCAGCTTTGGTCGGACCGCCGGCGCCCAGCGTCGCGCCAGTCGCCTCGACACCAGCACCAGTCAGCGACAAGCCGCGCACCGAAGTTGCCAAGGACGCGCCGAAAGACAGCGCAAAGGAGCCGTCGGGCCCGCCGACGCAGAGCGCGGCCGCCGCCTCGCTCCTGTCGCACGCGCCGCTGACGACCTCGACACCGCCGATGCTTCCGCTGGTGCCGTCCAAGTCGATCATGGCGCCGCCCGATCCGGCCGCATCAAAACTGGTGCAGCCCGAGGCAACTGAGAAGGCTGCCGAGAAGAAGCCTGACCCGGCGCCCGCTCCGATCGAAGTCGCTGCTGTGGCAGCGAAGCCGCCGGAGGCCGCCGAGAGCGAGGCTCCTGCGATTGCGGTCCAGCAGACGCGCTTTGCGATTGATCTCGGTGGCGCGAACTCGGTCGACGGCCTGCGTGCACTCTGGCGCGGGCTGAGCAAATCCAATCCGGAGATCGCGGCGCTGCGGCCGATCATCATGATCAAGGAAGGCAACACCGGCCTCGGCATGCAGCTTCGCTTGGGAGCCGGCCCGCTGATCAACGCCGCCGCAGCAGCCAAGCTCTGCGCAGGCCTCGCCGAAAACGACCGCCACTGCGAGACCACCGTGTTCGACGGCCAGCGGCTGTCAATGCGCGGCGGCCAGGAAAAGGGACAAGAGAAGACTCAGGATCGAGTTCAGGAGAAGAACTCCGACAAGACCCAGGACTCGGTGCCGCAAGCCGACACCGCCTCGGCGCCCGCGCCCGCCGCCAAACCGGACAAGCGCCGCCACAGCTATTCCTCAAAACGCTCCTCGAAGCGAGAGGAGCCCGCGCCTGCTCCTGCGGCTCCGCAGCCAGCCGCACAGGCGAAGCCGGAGACGGCGCCGGCGTCAGCGGGATCGACGTTGTCGTCGTTCTTCAGGCGATAAGCCTTGTGGACTGCGGCAGGCGTCAATAATCGCCGTCAGTGGAAAATCGTTGCGTCATGCTCCGCTACCCTGAGCGTGGATGACTTGCACACCGCCACAATGGCGCGCAGTTGCGCCACGATAGGCAGAAACTTCCACCTGCCCTGTTGCCCCCTCGCTTCATCCCGACCATATTGCGGCCATGACAAAAAAGCCCTTCCGCCTCACGCCCTACCAGGTGCAGTTCCTGATCGTCGTCGGCTTCGCCTCCGTCGGCTATGCGCTCTATCTGCGCTACCTCGGAATCGAAAACTCGCAGGTCGGGCTCGCCTGCGACGCCGGGCTCCAGACCCTGATCTGCAAGGCGCGCTCGGTCTCGACTGTGCTGTTCAAGAATTCGGTGTTCGGCATCGTCGCGCTGGTGGTAGCGACGCTGAATCTGATGCGGCCGTCGATCGTGCTGCTGACCGTCGGCATCATCGCCGCCGGCCTCGGCATCGTGCTCTACAATGTCGTGCTGTCGGGCCTGGCGATCGGCCTGTTCATTCTTGGATTTGCTCGGCCCGCCGCCCGCCACATCGTGAGCGCGAACAACAAATAGATCGCACAGGTCCACAGCGACTGCCAGTTGTCGCGGCCCTCGTTGACGAGCACGTACGCGGCCGACAGCGTCAGCACGCCCGCGAATACCGATTCCGCGATCGGACGCTGGCCGATCTGCGGCCGGTTCAGCATCAACAGCGCGAACGGCACCACCGCCATCGTCAGCGAGGCGTAGGGGAAATCCTTGTAGCGCGGATCGAACACGAAGCCGAGCGCGGTCTGCGCCGCGATCACCGCAGTCACCGCCAGCGTGAGGCCCAGCACGGCGGTGAGCTTCGACCATTTCCGGCCCTCGCGCGGGCCCAGCAGATCGAGAAAGGTCGGAAGACTGCGGCCGATCACCATCGCCTGCGCGCAGAAGATCGGCGACAGGATGCCGGCCGCGAGCAGCGCGCCCCACAGCAGCCAGCCGCCGATGCCGTAGCTCTCATAGTACATCTTGTCGGCGCCGATCCCGAGCAGGATGCCCGCTGAGGTCGCCGAGATCGCCACACCGAGCCAGGCCGAGAAGCGCGGCGTCCAGGGCCTGCGCCGCAACGTCAGGCCGGCGACCGCGAACACCAGCACGCAGAGGCCCATGCCGGCGCCCATGTACCATTTCCAGTACGGGAAATTGCTGATCGGCTCGCCCGGCGGGTATTTCAGGCTGCGGTGCACCGAGTCATAGAGCCCCCAATAGCCGCCGACAGTGCCCTCCAGCTTGCGCTTCCACGGCTGGTCGTAGGACTCGATCAGATTGACGCGGAATTTCTGCGCTTTCGCGAGGGACAAAATCTCGGAGACGACGCGCGCCTGGTTGGTCCGCGACGGCAGCGCGCCTTCGCGCATGCGCCCTTCGCTCGGCCAGCCGGTTTCGCCGATCAATATCTCCTTGCCGGGAAACGCGACTGCCATGCGCTCGCGGATCGCCTCGACATGGCCGGCGGCGAATTTCGCCTTGACCGGGAAATCCTCCCAATAGGGCAGGATGTGGATCGTGACGAAGTCGACGGCGTCATAGACGTCGCGGTTCTTCAGCCAGAACTCCCAGACGTCGGCATAGGTGACGGGCACGCTGACTTGCGCCTTCACCGAGCGGATGATGGAGACTAGGTCCGCGGTCGTCATCTCGCCACGCAGCAGCACCTCGTTGCCGACGATGATGCTGGTGATGATGCCGGGGAAATCCTTGGAAAGGCGGACGGCGAGCGCGGCCTGCTCAAAATTCTTGGTGCGGTTGCTGGAGAGCCAGATCCCCTGCAGCAACTTCAGCCCGCCGATCCTGGCGGCGATCGCCGGCACCTGGTCGAGGCCGTTCTCCATCGAGTAGGTGCGGACACAGTCGGTGATCTCCTTGAGCTGGCGCAGGTCCTGCTCGATCTGATCGGCCTCGATATGGGTCCATGCGTTCAGCGGCGACTGCTCGCCGCGGAACGGCGCGTAGGAAACGCACTGAACCTTGTCGGCGGGATCGATCGGGGCGCGTGCGAGCGTGATCGGCGTGGCAAGCCACCACCACACGGCAGCAATCGCCCCCAGTGAAACGAGCAGAAGCGCCAGTGGTGTACGAAGAGAAATCAGTTCCGTCCTCCCGCGAAGGGCCGTCGATTACCTGCTCGCACGCCATCTGCCAAGGGGGTGGCTCCGGTATGGATCGATCCCTCCCCTGAGGAATTTACCTGCGGCCGTTCGACAGAGGCCTAGGATCGTGACTTTGCTGGACAAAATTTGAAATTCAGGCCATGGAATCGAAAGGACTTTTCCGCCGCATTGGAGACCCATTTGGACGCCATCACCGGCGCGTCCGCGAGGTCCTGGCGCGGACGGTCAGTGAATATATTGGGGAATTCATGCGGCAACGGGTGTTCGAGTTACGAAATGCGGTCCTGCGGCAGTTCGCCGCCACCTTGGCCGTTACTTCCCTTCTCGTCATGGTCGGTCTCGGTGGCGCCTCCGCCCAGAGCGGCACGCCCGCCCCGGACCAGAGCAAGTCAGCCGCCCAGCCCGCCGACGCCGCCAAGGATGCCGCCCTGAACCAGCGTCGCACCGACGAGTTCGCCGAAGCAGCCCAGGTCATCAGCGGCCCGGCCGGCAACCCCGAATGCGTCTGGCTCGGCCGGCGCGTGGTACGGCTGATGTGGCGGGACGACCTCGATACCGCATTCCGCCATCTCGACCTCTACGACCGCTTCGGCTGCCCTGGCGGCCACATCCAGGCCGCCTTCCGCTGCCTGACCCGCTTTGGCGGCCAGATCGATCCCAAGGTCGCCGAGACCCTGGACAGCCGTGTCCACGCTTGCTGGATCAATCCGGCCTCCCAGCCGCAGCAGGCGGCGGCCGCCGCGGCCTCGCAGTCCGCCGCGCCGACATCAGGCAATGCGCAACCGCAGCCGGCCGCGAGCCCCTCGCCGGCGGCAAGCCCGCCACCGGCGCCCTCGAAATAGCCGCGATTGTTTCAGCCTCCGTTCAGGAACGATCGGCGATAGAAAGCAATTGGCACTGCTGCGTATTCCGAAATTTGCCACGCCCTCATACGGTCATGAGGCCATGACAGTTGTGAAACCGCGCGGCAGAGGTATGCTCCATTTGCCGCGGACTTGGTCGGATCTCGGGGTCGGATCCGCTTCCCTGCCCCCTCAGCCCCTTTTGGTTTAGCCGCGATGCGGGTTGTCGCCGCCGTTCTGTTGCTTGTGTCCGCGCTTCACGCCGGCCTCTGGGGAGTCTTGCGCGACAAGGAACCTGCGCCGGACTTTAGGGGCCTGTTACCCAGCCTGTCTTATACGCCGTTCGAACCGGGACATGCTGTCGACAACAACGTCGATCCCGACAAGATTCGTGCCGATCTGAAAAAGCTCTCGACCCTCACGCGTGCCATCCGCTCTTACTCTGCGACGGAAGGCAACGAGTTGGTGCCGCCGATTGCCGCCGAGTTCGGGCTCAAGGTCACGGTCGGCGCCTGGATCGGCAAGGACCCGGACCGCAACGAGCGCGAGATCAAGGCCGCCATTGAGCTCGCCCGCAAGAACAGCAACGTGAATGGCGTCGTCGTCGGCAACGAGGTGATCTATCGCGGCGAGCAGAAGGTCGAAGACCTCATCGAGATGATCAAGAAGGTCAAGGGCGCGGTCCGCGTGCCCGTGACGACCGGTGAGATCTGGAACATCTGGCGCGACAACCCCGACCTGGGCTCCAACGTCGATTTCATCGCCGCCCACGTGCTGCCTTACTGGGAAAATTTCCGCTCGGACCAGGCGGTCGACCAGGCCGTCGACCGCTACAATTTGTTGCGTAACCTGTTCCCCGGCAAGCGCATCGTGATCGCCGAGTTCGGCTGGCCGAGCGCGGGCTACAATCTGCGCAATGCCGACCCCGGTCCGTTCCAGCAGGCACTGACCTTGCGCAACTTCGTCAGCCGCGCCGATGCCATCGGCATGGAATACAACATCGTCGAAGCCATCGATCAGCCCTGGAAATATTTCGAAGGCGGCGTCGGTCCGTACTGGGGCATCCTCAACGCCAGCCGCGAGCCGAAATTCGCCTGGACCGGCCCGGTGGAGAATCCCGACTATTGGAAGTCGATGGGTATAGCGCTGCTGGTCGGTGTCCTGTTGTCGCTGCCGATCCTGCGGCTGGAACAGCCGACGGCGAAGCAGGCGTTCCTGCTGTCGGCCGCCGCCAATGGCGTCGGCGCCTGGGCCGCCACCGTGTTCGCGTTCTGGAACGGGCACTATTTCATTTTCGGCTCGGCCTTCGCTCTGACGCTGGGCATGATCCTGCTTGTTCCCCTCGTCCTCATTGCGATGGCGCGCATCGACGAGATCGCCGCCGTCGCGTTCGGCCGGCCACCGCAGCGGCTGCTCACGAAGGGCAAGCCGGTCGAGAACGTTCCCGAGAATTACTTTCCAAAAGTCTCGATCCACATCCCCGCTTATTTCGAGCCCGTCGAGATGCTCAAGCAGACGCTCGATGCACTGTCGCGGCTGAACTATCCGAACTACGAATGCGTCGTCATCATCAACAACACGCCGGACCCGGCCTTCTGGCAGCCGATCCAGGACCATTGCCGCACGCTCGGTGAACGCTTCAAGTTCATCAACGCGGAGAAGGTGCAGGGTTTCAAGGCCGGCGCGCTGCGCATCGCGATGGACCGCACCGCCGTCGATGCCGAGATCATCGGCATCCTCGATGCCGACTACGTCGTCGATCCCGACTGGTTGAAGGACCTCGTGCCCGCCTTCGCCGACCCGCGCGTCGGTCTGGTGCAGGCGCCGCAGGAACATCGCGACGGCGATCTGTCGATCATGCACTACCTCATGAACGGCGAATATGCCGGCTTCTTCGACATCGGCATGGTCCAGCGCAACGAGACCAACGCCATTATCGTGCACGGCACGATGTGCCTGATCCGCCGTGCCGCGATGGACATGGCCGGCGGCTGGTCGAGCGATACGATCTGCGAGGACTCGGATCTCGGCCTAGCGATCCAGCCCAACTCGGCTGGACCACGCACTACACCAACCACCGCTACGGTCAGGGCCTGCTCCCCGACACCTACGAGGCCTTCAAGAAACAACGCCATCGCTGGGCGTATGGCGGCCTCCAGATCGTCAAGAAGCACTGGCGGAACTTCCTGCCCGGAAAGAGTCGGCTGACGGCTGACCAGAAGCGCGAATATGGTCTCGGCTGGCTGAACTGGCTTGGGGCCGAAAGCCTCGGCGTGGTCGTGGCGCTGCTCAACCTCATCTGGGTGCCGATCGTGGCCTTCGCCGACATCGCCATCCCCGACAAGATTTTGACGCTGCCGATCATTGGCGCCTTCATTGTCTCGCTCGCGCACTTTTTGTCGATGTACCGTGCGCGCGTCGCGATCAAGCCCGGCCAGATGCTGGGCGCCATGATCGCGGCAATGAGCGTGCAATGGACGGTGTCGCGCGCGGTCGCGCAAGGACTGATCACCGAGCATATCGCGTTCGCGCGCACCTCCAAAGGTGGCCTGTCCCGGATGTCGATAGAGTTCCAGGCGTTCTGGGAGGCCGTGATCGGCGCCCTGCTCCTGATCGGCGCCGGCGTGCTGGTCGCCTCCAACAGCTATCGCCAGATCACCGAGATCTACATCTTCGCGGGCGTGCTGGTGCTGCAAAGCCTGCCGTTCCTGGCTGCAGTCGCCATCGCCATCCTCGAGCTCAGCCGCATCAACTCGTTCCAGTTCTGGCGCGACAGCGCGATCCGCACCGCCGAGCTGATCGGCTTGCGCCCCGTCGCGCTGCCGACCCCCGCCGGCACGCCGCAGCCGTTGCCGAACGAGGTCCGGCGCGAAGCGAACTGACGGCGAGACGACCTCGCGGCGCGGGCGAGGCCCTCGGCCGGTAAGCCATCCTCGCTCTTGGGCGTGGATGACTGTGCGCCAATCAAGTTGAAAATCCCGACTTAAACCACGGAAGCGGCGAGCAAATCCCCGCTTCTGCCGCGAGTTTTGGCAGCCACCCCTGCTATTGACCTCCGCGCCCCATCCCCCTACACAGCGCGGGCCGAAAGCATGATCCGGAGAACAGCCGGTTTTCCCCGCGACGCAAGTAGGGCGTGGCAGCAAGACATGCTTCTCGAATGTCCGAACACGATGGCGATCTCTTTGAAAGCCGTCAGCGGCCATGGGAGCGCGTAGCTCAGCCGGTAGAGCACGTGACTTTTAATCACGGGGTCCTGGGTTCGAGCCCCAGCGCGCTCACCAAGCAAAATCAATGGCTGTTCGCGAGAGCAGATGAAAAGGCCCTGATTGCGACGGCGGACTACACCACGCCGCCGAAGTCGATGCCTTCCTTCGCAAGCTCCTCGGCTTCCTCGGCGGACTCTGTCGGCTTCGTTTCGAGATAGGCATGCTCAGACGCCGGTAGGACAGTGCGGATTTTCCCGCCATCTGCCCGCGTGATGCGGGCAACCCAACGCCTGGGGCCGTGCTCAACGTGCTGGATATGGTACTGCTTGTACGTAATCATGACTCACGGACGCAACTGACGCTAGCGGAGGCTCCCTTTTTATCTGACAGGAAGCCGCCGGACAACGGTTTCCTAAAGCTAGGTTAAGACCCGCCAGCGTGAACGGGCGGGTCCCGAGAGCGTAATGCGAACATCAGACAGCCGCCAGCCGCTCGATGTCGTGGAAGATCGATCCAGCCATTTTCTGTCCGCAACTGCGGTCGAACGAAAAGACTTGACTGAGCTGGGGAGCGCGCCGGCGTGAACCGTTCAGCGATCATTCAGCCGCTCAGGCGTAGGCATACTGCGATTGGGAGACAATCCGATGATAGGTGCCGTTGTCGCAACCTTGCTGGCGCTACAGCTCGGTGAGGTTCATCAGGTTCAATACCGTGTCCCTGTACACCCGCCGCCGTGCGGCAACGGCTGGGACGTCGGTGCCCGCGACGGCATGTGCTACCCCAACGGCTATTTGCCACCGCAAGAACAGGCCGCACGGCAGTACTATCGTGGCGGTAGAGGCTATGGCCACTATCCCGTTCCTTGCGGAAACGGTGCCGATATCGATAGCCGCGACGGCCAGTGTTACCCGACCGGAACGGTTCCGCCGCAGTTTCAACAGGGCCGGCAAGGCTATTACGGCGATGATTACTACGAGCGCCGTCCGAGGCGCCGTTACTATTGAAAGACCCACCAGCGTAAACCGGCGGGCCCTGGTAATCGCTTTTAGCGATCAGCGGAATCAGGCGAGGTGACAGTGCAGTCCAGCACTGTCACCGTCATTCCGCAATTCCAAGTCTGGGTAAAAGACCCCGCCGGCGCGAGCCCGCGTGCCAGATTAGCGCGGACATAGTCCCAGATGACTTGCCTAACCTATCTTCAGCTTTCCGGGGCCGAGATTGTAGCCGGCACACTCAAGGGAGCTCCTCCAACCGAAACGGGCCCCATAGATTTCGATTGCGGAGCCATCCGCTTGCGCATCGTCGATCGATTGCGAGTGCGCCCTCTGGGGATGGAGGAGGTCATTTCCGACATCATTGCACTCTGCAGCGACTCGATCTTCGCAATCAGCGTGGACAGCTGCGAATATACCTTCTTCACATCGACCCGTTCGTCCGTGATGCTCTGTCGCAGCGAAAGCAGCACCATCGAATCCGCCTGCAGCACAGCCGCGTTTTGTTGCAATGCCTGGTTGCTCTCCTGCAGCGAAGCCGTGTGTTGCTGCTGGGTCGACTGAATATCCTTCAAGGCAGCGACAACCGGATCCGGCTTTGGCGCTGAAGCCTCTTGCCGCGGTAGCAGATCAGCCAGGCTGCTCAGATTCAGCGATGGCAAGCCGGACGGCCATGTGTAGATCGCCGCCGCGCCGTTGATGGCCAGGGCACACACCGATAGCGCCATGACCGACGTCCGGCTGGACCGCTTGATCGGTTCTGGAGCGTCCAACAAGCATGCGGGTTCGTGTGCTGCGACTGCGGCTGCAAGTGCTGCGGGGTCGAGTTGTTCGACGAGGCCTTGCGTTTCGAAAGTCGCGGTCATTGCATTGACCTCAAATGAGCGAGCAAAAGGATGCCGCCGCAGGAACGTCCTCGCGACGCCTCCTCTACGCAACACCCACCTACAACTGCCTAAAATTGTGGGCTTTTCGGATTAATTCCACGTTAGCGGCCTGGCCGCCGGGCATACCCACTCACCCCGGCCGAGTACGGGGTCCATGCGATAGAATGCACCCATTTGAGCGCAGGACAGGCCCGACTTTTTCAGGTCAAGTTCCGGTTCTCCGAAGCAAATGCTTTGCTCCTCGATAATGGAGCGCCTGCCCGGAACCGCGACAAAGCTACAGACAACTCCCCCGAAACGTGTAGGATTCGAGAAAATCGGAGGAGCGGCATGTTTGAAATCAACGGTTTCGACACGGCAGGCGTCGTCAGTCTCAAGCGTGTATCCCTCGCCGCCGCCCTCAAGAAAGCCCGAGAACTGATCGCGGACGGGTGCTGGGACGTTCAGGTCGTTAATCCCGCAGGCCAAGTTTACACATCGTTTGAGGAAGAAGCCGCTTAGTCGCCCCGCCTTAGGCGTTTTTCAGAAAGCACCCGCCCATCCGATCGCGCTTCGCGTGCTCCGGCCGTGGCGGCGATCGACATGAAAAACCCCAGCGCCTGGTGGCTGCGCTGGGGCGTTTTCGAAGTATAAATCGGTAAAGCAATGAGGCCTTCTTAGCAGCGGTCTCGACAACCGCTTGTGAGCTGCTTCACACGGCTCGGCTGAACTTTTCACACCCCCGTGACTATCCGCCTCGGCCGACGTTGGACGAGGCGCTATTGAGCCATCGCTCCGTTGCTTCATCGCTCCAGCCGGGGACCGCGAAGCGCGCGCGAGAATTCACGTCCGAGCGAGGACGATCGGCCGCAGGATGGCGTGTCGCAGGATTGCCCGCACGGGCGTGATGCACCGTTGCGGCGCTTGCAGACGTGCACAGCAGGATCAAGAGGCCCATGGCCAAAACAGAGCGCATCGTATCGGCTCCCATCAAGCACCGCTCGGGTCTATGTGATACGCCAACCGTCCCACCGCAATCCGACGCGACTTCACAGCCAAGAGATGGAAGCTCGAACCGACCTCCACTCCCGCGCGCCATGCCGTTGCCAATCAACTCGTTTGGGAGCACGCTGCCCTCCAGGCGCGCAGACGCCACTCAGGGAGAAGCACATGAAGGAGCACGGCCTGGATAGTCGCCACCGGGACAAGGATGGCGCGATCAGCAAGAAGCACGGCAACACGCTGGTCGGCACGTTGCGCAAGATCTACGGAAAGGGTTTTGCCGCCGGTTATCCGGATACGACTGAACTCAATGAAGTGTTGCAACAATTGAACGAGACGTCGCTGAGCCAGTTGCGCCGCGACCACGACACCGGGCATCTCGGGCACAAGATCGACCACGTCCCGAAGTGACGGACTTCACTTGGCCAAACTTCAGGTAGTCGAAGCCAACTCCACCAGCCGCTAGCGACCCTGCGCGGACAGGCCGCGCTGTCGGTCGTCTCACCGAACTTGCCGTTTGAGCCCTCGCCGCCCGAGCGCTAGAATGAGCCTTTTAAGGAGGCTCATTTGAAACAGCTCGTTGTCATCGCCGCCATCGCACTCGCCGTGACCGCTCCCGCCCGCTCGCAGGCCCTCGTCGATCCCAACAAGGTTGCTCCCGAATACCGCGAGGCGGCCGAGAAGCGGCGGGCCGAGCAGATGCGGCAGCGCGAATGCGCATTGAAGGCGGATCTCGAGAAGGTGCTGCCGAGGGATCGTACCACCTATCTCAACCATTGCCTGGACACGACCGCGGCGAAGCAATAGCGGCTGATCGAGCGATTTGACGATCTCGGCCTGCCGCCTGTCGCAACGGGCCGCTGCGTCACCGCCTTCAGCGGCCAGACCTGCCGGCGAAGTCCCGGAAGCATTCAAGCTTTCTTCAGACATTTGGGATCACCTGACGATCCATTTCCATCAGTCATTGTCGACCGCGGATGAGTTTCGTCCAGATTCAGTGCACGCGCTGCAAGACCGTATTCCGCGATCGCGCCGGACGGTTGCAGGACGGCTATTCCAGGCAATGTCCGAGCTGCGAGGTGGTGCTGTTCTTCGCGGAGGACTCGCCGAACCCTCAGGTCAAGCAGGCCATGAAGCGCGCGCGCAAGGCCCGCAAGGAGCAGCGCGAAACCGAAATGGCGAGGGCATCCGCGCCGCAGGCCCGTGTCAATTCTTCGCGGTCCCACGCCGGACGGACGCAGCAGCCGTCGGAGGACGAGGAGTAGCTTACGCCCGCCTGGGCTTCCTCGGAAACAGGCGGTCGCGGATATAGCGCGAGGTCGGCGTCAGGCGGATGCCGCGCGGCTTCTGCCAGGCGGCGCGGTCGAGCTCGTTCTTGTCGCCGATCGCGAGCCTGCCTTTGGCGCCCTTCGCGATGAAGATAGCATCGCTCATCTTGCGGCCGGAGCGCTTGTTCCTGGCCGTCACTTCCTTCCAGAGGCTGATCCGGCCGAGCTTCAGCTTGGGCAGCTCTTCCTTGATCTCCCGCCGCAGGCAGTCCTTGTCGGACTCGCGCGCGCGCTTGCGGCCGCCCGGGAACATCCACAGCCCGTCCGACCGGCGTCTGACCAACAATACCTTACCGCGCTTGGCGGCTACCAGCTTGGAAGACTTCGCCATTTCCGCCGTAATCGAAAACAGAATCGGACCCATGGTAACTTGTCTAGTCGAATAGACAAGTTCAGGCCGCGGCTTGATCACAGGCCGCTGGGCCCTCAGGTCCGATGGGGTACGGCAGGCGGATCGCGCCGTTCGAGGTCCGAGATCAGGCCTCGTCCGCTTTTTGCCCCGCTCTTTCCCCTGCCCCTGCCCCCGCCTCTGCCCGGTCCTCCGTCCTGATCCAGGCCATCATCATCTCCCAGGCCACGGACAGGATGATCGGCCCGATGAACAGGCCGACGATGCCGTGGGCGAGCGTGCCGCCGATCACGCCGACGAAGATCACGATGGTCGGCGTGGTCAGGCCGCGCCCCATGACGAGCGGCTTCAACATGGTGTCGAGAAAGCCGACGAGGACGAGAAACACGGTGAGCAGCAGCGCCGTGGTGACGTCCTTGGCGGTCCAGATCCAGATGATCACCGGCAGCAGCACCAGGAAGGCGCCGATCTGCACGATCGAGAGCAGCAGCACGATGAAGGCGAGCAGGCCTGCGCTCGGCACGGCGGCGAGCTTGAAGCCGATTCCGGCCAGCAGCGCCTGCACGATCGCGACGCCGATCACGCCCTGCGCCACGGCGCGGATGGTGGCGCCCGCGAGCCCCAGGAAATGCTCGCTCTGCTCGGGCACGATGCGAAACAGGAAGCCGCGGCCGGCCGCAACCAGCCGCGGCCCGTGCGGAAACAGGAAGCCGGCCACGAACACCGAGACCAGGAACTGCAGCGTGCCGACGCCGGCGTCTCCCGCGAGCCCAAGCAACGGTCCCGCTAACGGCTGGAGATACGGCGCCACCTCGTGCAGCACCGCGCGGATGTTGTTGTAGGTCTGCTCCCAGAGGTCGAATAGCCAGGGGCCAATGAGCGGCCACGACTTGAGCCGCTCGGGCGCCGACTGAAGCGCGAGGTCGCCGGTGCCGAGCTGGCGCGCCAGCTCGCGCACGCCATCTACTGCGCTGATGCCGAGCCAGGTCGCAGGGCCAATGACGATGCCGAGCGTGATCAGGGTCAGGATCGCCGCTGCGGTCTTGGGCCGGCCGCCGAGGATCTTGGCGACCCAGCTGAAGGCCGGGTAGAACGCGACCGCGAGCACGCCGCTCCAGGCAAGGATCGGCACGAAGGGGCGGATGATCAGGAAGGTCCAGATGATCAACAGGCCGAGTAGGCCGACCCGGATCACGAGCTGGATGATGTCCTCGCCCGTCAGGAGTTGACGGAGACTTTTCACGGGCACGGCTTTCCTTGCGGCGTTGACGCGGGTTCCGGCACTTGCTCGGTCCAGCGTTATTGCCAGCCGCGCATCCGGCGTCAAGACGACCGGTCCAGCCCGAGCCTGGCGATTAGGAACGCATCGGGCCATTCGGCATTCCGAGAGCATGGCGCGCCGTCCCAGAGATCCTGTCGCACACACGGGAATTCACCGCGGCATCCACTTTTCGCTGAAGCGAAACGCCGCACCGGGCTATTGGCGCTACGCCTATGCCGTCGGCGACAGGGTCCGCTCCGGGCGAAGGCGGTTTGGCTAACGACGATTAACCGGATTTCGGCCGGCGGGTTTACGCCGATGCAAAGCCGTGCACCTACGCTTTCATTGAGGTCCCCCAAACCACTTTCGGTGCAATGGCCAACAGCATCTGGACGATTGAAGAATTCACCTGCGCGGGTTGCAGCATGAACTACACCGCGACGAGGGAAGAGCACGCCGAAGCGCATTCCGGCAGCTTCAAGTGCAGCATCTGTAGCGGCGTGGTGCACACCTGGTCCGGCAAGCATCATTTCTTTGGCTGGGAAGCGGTGAAGGCCAAGCCGCCGGTGTTCGGAAAGCGCTGGGCAGACGTGGGCCGGTAGGTTGAAACGACGAACCCTTTGAAGCGGTCGCGTTACGCCACTCAAACGTGTTCCTGGCGGACGCAGCCCGCTACTGCCGTCAACGCTGCCTGCGCGAAGTGCGGCTTCTGCTACTCCGCCGCAACAGATAAACTCCCCTTCCCCGCAACTGAAGCCGACACGCAATGACCGCAGCTTTCGTTCCCCAGATCGCCCTCTACCGCACCTGGCTCGCCGAGCAGCGCGGCCTCACCTTCGCCAGCTACGAGGACATGCGGCAATGGTCGGTGCGCGATCTCGACGGCTTCTGGCGCAGCATCTGGGATTATTACGATCTGCAATCGCCGACGCCGTTCCAGGCCGTCATCACCGAGCGCAAGATGCCCGGCGCGGTCTGGTTTCCCGGCGCCCAGGTCAACTATGCCCGGCAGGTGTTCCGTCATGTGGACGCGGCCGACGCCGCCGGCCTGCCCGCAATTGTCAGCAGCGGCGAGGACGGCAAGCTTAAAGAGACGAGCTGGCCGGAGCTGCGGCGCAAGGCGGCAGCGCTCGCG
Source organism: Bradyrhizobium sp. LB13.1 (assembly GCF_054056815.1). Lineage (NCBI taxonomy): Bacteria > Pseudomonadati > Pseudomonadota > Alphaproteobacteria > Hyphomicrobiales > Nitrobacteraceae > Bradyrhizobium > Bradyrhizobium sp. LB13.1. The sequence continues at coordinate 4,526,008 of NZ_JBSRYQ010000001.1, forward strand.
CTGCATCTGAAAGAAAAAGGCATCAAGCCCGGCGATCGCGTGGCTGCCTACCTGCCCAACATCCCCGAGACCATCATCGCGTTCCTGGCGAGCGCCAGCATCGGCGCGATCTGGAGCGTCTGCGCGCCCGATATGGCGGCACCCGCCGTGATCGACCGCTTCAAGCAGATCGAGCCGAAAGTGCTGATCGCCTGCGACGCAGTCACCTATGCCGGCCGACTGCACGATCGCAAAGACGTCCTCGCCGAGCTGCGGCGATCGCTGCCGACGGTCGAGCACGTCATCCTGCACAGCGAGACCGTCGCACCCGCAGCGCCGGACATACTGCTCTCCGATATCCTCGCAAGGACAAGTGCGGCGATCGACACGTTCGAACCGGCCTGGCTGCCGTTCGACCATCCGCTCTGGATCGTCTATTCCAGCGGCACCACGGGCCTGCCCAAGCCGATCGTGCACGGCCATGGCGGCATTGTCATCGTGGTGCTGGCGCTGCTGGGACTGCACAACGATCTCGGCTGCTCCTACCACGAGAACTCGTTCGGCGAGCGCTATCACTGGTACAGCTCGACCGGCTGGATCATGTGGAACAGCCAGGTCGGCGGCCTGCTCAATGGCACCACCTGCTGCATCTTCGACGGCAGTCCCGGCGGCGCCAGGGAGAAGCCGGACTGGACCACGCTGTGGCGCTTCGTCGCGCAGTCGAAAGCGACCTTCTTCGGTGCGGGCGCGGCGTTCTTCGCCAACTGCGCCAAGGCGGAAATCGACCTCGCCGCCGGTGATCTGTCGCGATTACGCTGTCTCGGCTCGACCGGTTCTCCGCTCAATGCCGACACGCAGGCCTGGTTCAACAACCGCTTCGCGGCGCTCTCGAAGACCAACGGCAGCAAGGCCCAGACCGATATCTGGTGGGCCAACATCTCCGGCGGCACCGATTTCGCCGGCGCTTTCATTGGCGGCAACCGCGAACTGCCGCAGACGCCGGGCGCGATGCAGTGCCGTCTGCTGGGTGCTGCCGTGGAAGCCTTCAGCGACCAGGGCCGGGCCGTCATCGACGAGGTCGGGGAGCTCGTCTGCACCGAGCCGATGCCGTCGATGCCGCTCTATTTCTGGAACGACAAGGGCGATGCGCGCTATCGCGCAAGCTATTTCGAGACCTATCCGGACAATTTCGACGGCAGCGGCCGCGGGCCGGTGTGGCGGCACGGCGACTGGCTCAAGGTCGACCCGGACGGCTCCTGCATCATCTATGGCCGCAGCGATGCCACGATCAACCGGCACGGCCTGCGCATGGGTACGAGCGAACTTTACTCCGCGATCGAAGCCTTGCCGGAGGTGCTGGACTCGCTCGTCGTCGATCTCGAATATCTCGGCCGCGACAGCTACATGCCGCTGTTCGTCGTACTGCGCGACGGCGTCGCCTTCGACGGCGCGATGCGGGCGAGGATCAACAAGGCGATCGAGGCTGGCCTCTCCCGGCGATTCCTGCCGAACGAAATTTTCGCAGTCGCCGAGATTCCGCGCACGCTCTCGGGCAAGAAGCAGGAGCTGCCGATCAAGAAGCTGCTGCTCGGCCAGCCCGTCGAAAAGGTCATCAACAGGGAGGCGATGGCCAATCCCGCCTGCCTCGACTGGTATCTCGCCTTCGCGCGCGACTATCTGGCGCGAACCGAGGCTTGAGGGGAGATCGGCCCAATTGCGCCGATGCCGTTTGGACTCCGTTCACCGATCGCCGCTAGAGCAGGATAGATCTTCCGCAACGAACGCGCGCCATGGCCGATCTCAACGCCGTCCTCACCAGACTCAATGACCGTCTGCTCCGCCTCGAGGGCGAGCTGTTCGTGCTGCGCTCGCTGGCGCGCGCGACGCTGACGGCGGGCGACGAGCATGCGGCGCGGATGCGCAAAGCTGGTCGAGGCCGCAAAGGTGGCGCTTGACGACGAGGCCGCGCGCGCCCTCGACAAGCCGACGCGCAAATATGTCGATGCGGCGACCGCGCTGGTGGAGGAATTGCTGGTCGAGCCGACCACGGCACGGCCGTTGTTCACCGTCATCGACGGCGGCCGACGCGACTGAGCGCGTCAGATCGGATGCGTCGCGCCGAGGTCCGCGGATTCAGCCTTGAGCCGGCTGAGGCCCGCCTCGATGATCGCGATCTCATCGTCGATCTGACCGATCGGCAGGCTGAAATCGTAGCCGGACCTGCTCTTCAGGTCGACCGCGAGCCGCTGTCTGTGCATCATCAGCTGGTCGAGGCCGCGCCGGTTCTTCAGTCGGACATAGACGTCGACGATCTGCTCAATCGCGCTCGGCATGAAATCGGTCCCGGCAAAAAAGCCCGCACGACGCACCACGCCGGCGGGACAATTTCGGTGTCGCGGTACGCAATACAAATCCGCGACGGATTCGTCGATACGCCAAGCTGGTTGAGATCGTATTACCGTCCGATGATTTCGTGATGGCCCAGCACGAAAAAGCCGCTGGCGATCATGCCAGCGGCCAAAGCCGGGTTCGAAAACGGATACGGGTTGAAATTTCGCCGGCCCCGGTCGGTCCATGTTCTATCGGCAAACCGGGGTCCCGTATGTTAAAAACGAAACGCAGGAACCGGCATATTCATCACTTGCCGTCCGAGCGTGGCGGCGCGGCAACGCTAGTCCGTGACGCAGAAGTATGTACGCGGCAGCCTGCGGTAGGCGCTGTAGCGGTAATACGGCCGGTACGCGTAGCCGCGATAAAGTGCCGGCGGCTCTAAAAATTTGTCACCGGCCCTTCCGCGCAGCGATAGGTGTCCCAGGTCGGGCCGATGAAGGGCGCCACCTCAACCTCAGGCGGGACCGCCGGATAGGGTGGTCCGCCGGCGCGCGCCGGAGTGGTCGCGATCAGTGCCGCGAGAAGGACAAGCCACGCGCTTCGCATGCGCACGCTCCAAGCCGGTGCCAAGCGCCCATGGAAGCACCGGACCGGCCGGCTCCGCAATCGCCGAATTCATCGCGCATCTGGGCCCCGGTGCCTTGTTGATAACCGGCGCAAACGCCGCGCGGGTGGTGACAGGACGTCCGGACATGGTATCGGGAGATGACGCAGTTGCGAGACGGATCGGACCCCCATGCGCATTACCCTCGTCGGCTCCCGCCATTTCGGCGTGACCACCCTGAACATGTTCCGGGAGCACGGTGTCTCGATCGTTCGGGTCGTAGTGGCCGACGCGGAGGATCGCCTCGCCGCGGCAGCCCGGGCGGCAGGCATCGACGTCATGGTCCAGGCCGACCCCAAGCTGGTGATGGCCTCCGAGATCGCCCCCGACACCGATCTGATCGTCACCGCGCACAGCCATGCCCGGATCGGCAAGGACGCGATCGCCGCGGCGAAGCTGGGCGGGATCGGCTATCATCCCTCGCTGCTGCCGCGCCATCGCGGCAAGGCCGCCGTGGAATGGACTATCAAGGAAGGCGATCCGATCGCCGGCGGCACGATCTATCACCTCGCCGACCGCATGGACGCCGGCGCCATCGCCGCCCAGGAATGGTGCTTCGTCAAGAAGGGCGAGACGGCACGGGAGCTGTGGGAGCGCGCACTTGCCCCGCTCGGGCTCAAATTGCTGGCCGACGTGATCGACTATGCCAAGGTCCACAAGGCGCTGCCGTCCAAGATTCAGGACGAGCAGTTCGCGACCTCGGCGCCAGCTCTTTCCTGAGTCGATCTCCTGACGTTTACCCTTAACGTGAAGGGGCGTTGATTCTGCTTCGAAAATTGCAGCCGGAAATGCAAATAAACCGTTGTTTCCACTGGAACAATTTTCGATTTGGCATTGCAACAAATTTCCGTCACATTTGGTCCCAATAAGCGTCAGTATATCAGACAGATTCAAGGACCAATTCATGCGTTTTGCTCGCATTGCGGCGTTCTGTGCCGCCTCAGTTATCACCCTCGCCGCGCCCGCTTTCGCCCAGACCCCCTATGACGGCAACTGGCAGGTCACCATCGTCACCAAGAGCGGTTCCTGCGAGCCGACCGCAAGCTCGTTGCTGACCGTTGCCGACGGCAAGATCACCGCCCCCGGCGCTAACGTTTCCGGCACCATCGGCCGGGAGGGTCTTGTGAAAGTTTCGATCAATGGCGCATATGCCAACGGTCAACTCAGCGGCAACGCCGGATCGGGAAAGTGGAATGGAGCATCTGCAGGCATACCGTGCAGCGGGCGATGGCAAGCATCGCGCCAATAAGCAATTCGGGATCACCGGCCTAAGCCGGCGGCTTCTGATCGCGGCCGCCGTTTTATTTGCGGTGGGCTTTGCGAACTCTGAGAGCAAGGCGCAGTCCGGCCCGTTCGCCGCGCTTGCGGGCAGCTGGAGTGGCTCCGGCACGGTCACCCTGGATGACGGCTCGAGCGAGCGGATTCGCTGCCGGGCCAAATACATCCCGATCGGACCGACGATGGAGATGGCGCTGACCTGTGCCAGCGACGCCTACAAGTTCAACCTCGGCGCCAGCGTCAAGGCTGAAGGCAGCGCCATCGCCGGCAGCTGGTCCGAGGCCAGCCGCAACATCTCTGGCTCGCTTTCGGGCCGCGGCGCCGGAGGAAACTACGAGCTGGTCGCCTCCGCCGCCGGCTTCAACGCCAACATCTCGCTGAAGACGATCGGCAACAAGCAAATCGTCACGATGCGCGCCGACAGCCAGTTCCGCGGCGCCAACATCTCGCTGACGCGCTAAGCCGATACAAGCAAATTACAATCGACCCGGCGACCTCGCCGGGTCGTTTTTTTTTATGCGTTCGGCACGAACGCCGTGACCTCGATCTCGACCTTGGCCCGGTCGTCCACGAGACCGCCGATGTAGAGCAAGGTCGAGGGCGGGAAATTGCGCCCCAGCGTTTCCTTCCAGGCCGCGCCGATGCCGGCACCGGCTGCCTCATATTCGCTGCGGCTGGTCAGGTACCAGGTCAGGCGGACGATGTGCTCGGGGCCGGCGCCGGCCTCGCCCAGGAGCTTGATGATCCGCTTCAGCGCGGCCCCGACCTGCGCCGCCATGTCAGGCGCGTAATTGCCGGTCTCGTCGCCGCCGGTCTGCCCGGCCAGCACCACCCAGCGGCCCGGCCCCTCGGCCACGACACCATGGGAAAAGCCGCGCGGTTTTTTCCACTCGGCCGGCTGCAATATCTGCATGAGCGAAGCCCCTCCGTTTTTTGTCCTTGGTCGCTGATGCCTTAGCACGCCGCCGTGCATCGCTGCATCCGCAGATTTGGCCGTTGCAAACGGCGGCGATGTCGCCGATACCGGCCCTCCCTCAGGACCCTCGCCTCCCATACCAGCGCCGATGAACACGACACCGTCCAAAACGATGGCTGCCCTGTGGATGGCCGGCTGGCTGTCGCTGATGCTGGTCATGGCGGTGGCCGGGCGCGAGACCACGCGCGAGCTGAATGTTTTTCAAATCATGGAAGTGCGCTCGGTGATCGGGTTCACGCTCCTCCTGCCGATCATCTACCGGGCCGGAGGCTTCAAGGTGGTCGCGACCAAGCGCCTGCCCCAGCACCTCGCGCGCAACGGGGTCCATTATTTCGCACAGCTCGGCTGGTTCTACGCACTGACGCTGATCGGAATCGGCCAGGTGGTGGCAATTGAATTCACCATGCCGATCTGGACGGCGCTGCTGGCCGCAACTTTCCTGTCCGAACACATGAGCGTCTGGAAGATCGCCGCCATCGCGCTCGGCATCGTCGGCGTCGTCATGATCGTGCGGCCCGCCACGGGCGAGATCAATCCGGGCCAGTTGATCGCGCTGGGGGCCGCGATCGGCTTCAGCATCTCCATGATATTGGCGAAATCGCTGACCCGAACGGAGAGCGCATTGTCGATCCTGTTCTGGATGATTGTGGTGCAGTTTGTCGTGGGCCTGCTGCCGACGCTCTATGTCTGGACCTGGCCGTCGGCCTCCCTGTGGGGCTGGCTCTTCGTCATCGGCGTGTGCGGCACTTTCTCGCACTACTGCCTCGCCAGCGCGCTCCGGTACGCAGATGCGACCATCGTGGTGCCGATGGACTTTTTGCGGGTTCCACTCACGGCAACCGTCGGCTGGCTGCTCTATTCCGAGCGGCTCGATGCCTGGACCGTATTCGGCGCGGCGCTGATCCTGTGCGGTAATCTCCTGAATTTGAAGCCGACTTCAGCAGTTCCTGCCCGCGCGCAGTGAACCTCGCCCGGCCTCGCGCGACAAAACGAAGTGGGCGTGTGATTTGGATCACGTTGGACGGGCATTCGCTCGTGCGACAGTCCGCCGCTAAGCAACGGGTGACGGTCGTTTTGCTTGCACGGAGCCGGGCGATTTCGTGTAGGTTTGCTGCCAATTTGTTGCTGCCTGCAATTCGATTCTGTTGGGGATTTCAGATGCGCACTCTCACCCTCCTCGCTTCGCTGATGTGCATGGCGTTGTCGGTCAGCGCCGCGAAGGCCGACCGCCGTGTTGCCTTCGTCGTCGGCAACGGCACCTACAAGAATGTCGCGCAATTGCCGAACCCGCCGATCGACGCCAAGGCGATGGCGGCGACGCTGCGCAATGTCGGCTTCGATGTGATCGAAGGTTCAAACCTCACCCGCGACCAGATGACGGAGAAGCTGCTGGACTTCGGCCGCAAGGCGCAGGGCTCCGATGTCGCAGTGTTCTATTATGCCGGTCACGGCATCGCGGTCGGCGGCTCCAACTATCTCCTGCCGGTTGACGCCGACATCAAATCGGAGATGGACGTCAAGCTCGGTGCCGCCATCAACATCGACCTGACGCTGGAGCAGACCATGGGCGACGCCAAGGTCAAGCTCGTCTTCCTCGATGCCTGCCGCGACAATCCGTTCGCTGCCAAGATCAAGTCGAACTCCGCGACCCGCAGCGTCAACGTGCAGAGCGGTCTTGCCGAGATGAAGTCCGGCGAAGGCACGCTGATCGCGTTCGCCACCGGCCCGGGCCAGACCGCGCTCGACGGCCAGGAGGGCAACAACAGCCCGTTCACCCGTGCGCTGATCGACAACATCACCAAGCCTGGTATCGAGATCCAGCAGGCGATGACGTCGGTGCGCGCCCAAGTCAACGAGGAGACCCACAAGGGTCAGCTGCCCTGGGGCCACACCAATCTGATTGGCGCAGTGTATCTCAACCAGGCGCCCACGACCCAGGTTGCCAATGCGGCACCGACGGCGGCTGGCGTCGTGCCGGCGGCAACCAGCGGCAATTCGGACGGTGTCGAGCTCGAATACTGGCGCTCGGTCAAGGAGAGCAACAAGCCGGAAGAACTCAACGCCTACCTCTCCGCCTACCCAAACGGCCAGTTCAAGGCGCTGGCGCTGGCGCGGCTCGCCGCGATCAAGAGCGGCCCGTCGACGACGACCCGTAACCTGAACGCTGGTGTCGATCCCGCGACCTTCACCGACGACGCCAGCCAGCTGACCGAGGACCAGATCGGCCTCGACAAAGGTCAGCGCCGCGACGTGCAGCGCCGCCTGACGGGGCTCGGCTTCGACATCAAGGTCACCGGTGCCTTCAGCGACGACACCCGTACGGTGCTCAAGCGCTGGCAGGCGGCACGTGGCTATCCGTCGACCGGCTATCTCAACAAGCTCCAGCACAAGGCCTTGCTCTCCGAGATCGTGGCCACCACGCCGACCGCGAGCGACGAAAGCGCGAAACCGGCCCGGCGCGCCAGCGCCCCTGCCCCGAGCGCACCGGCCCAGCATCGCAGCGGCGGCGGCGATCCCGGCGCGGCCTTCGTCGGCGGTGTCGTCGGCGGCATGATGGGCGGCATGTTCCGCCGTTGAGGCGAGGACCAGATCGCAAGCACAAAAGCCCGGTTCGCGCCGGGCTTTTTCGTTGCGAGTCCCTCAGCCAGCTGGCGCCTACTTCCCAGCGGCTTTCCGCAACGCGTCGTTGATGCGGTCTTGCCAGCCGGGTCCACCTGCCTGGAAATGCTCCAGCACGTCCTGATCGATCCGCAAGGTGACCTGCTCCTTGACCCCCGGCGCTACATTCTGCTTCGGCGGCGCCACTGCGACCTTGGTCGTCACCTTCTTGAACGCCGCCTCGGCCTCGGTCCTGGCATCGCCGAGCGTGCGCGGCCGCCTCGGTGGTTGATCAGCCATGTCCTAGATTCCCTCAAACAGTGCCGTCGAAAGATACCGCTCGGAGAAGGACGGCACTATAGCCAGGATGGTTTTTCCCGCAGCTTCCGGCCGCTTGCCGATCTGTAGCGCAGCCGCAATGGCAGCGCCGGAGGAGATGCCGCCAGGAATACCCTCATGCCGCGCCAGCGCGCGGGAGGCCTCGATCGCCGTCGTCGAGTTGATCTTGACGATCTCGTCGATCACGGAACGGTCGAGGATGTCGGGGACGAAGCCGGCGCCGATACCCTGGATCTTGTGCGGCGTGTGCTGGCCGCCCGACAGTATCGGACTTTCCTCGGGCTCGACCGCGACCACCCGCAGCGAGGGCTTGCGCGGCTTCAGCACCTGGCCGACGCCGGTGATGGTGCCGCCGGTGCCGACGCCAGCGACGAAGAAATCGATATTGCCGCCGGTGTCGTTCCAGATCTCCTCCGCGGTGGTACGGCGATGCACCTCGGGATTGGCGAGATTCTTGAACTGCTGCGGCATCACCGAATTCGGCGTCGTCTTCAACAGCTCTTCGGCCGTCGCGATCGCGCCCTTCATGCCCTGCGCCGCCGGTGTCAGCACGAGCTCAGCGCCGAGAAAAGCCAGCATCTTGCGCCGTTCGATCGACATCGACTCCGGCATGACCAGCTTGAGCCTGTAGCCGCGCGACGCCGCGACGAAGGCCAGCGCGATGCCGGTATTGCCGGAGGTCGGCTCGATCAGCACGGTGTCGGGCTTGACGATGCCGGCCTTCTCCATGGCGATGATCATGGCCGCGCCGATGCGGTCCTTCACGCTGGCGGCCGGATTGAAGTATTCAAGTTTTGCCAAAATGGTCGCGTTCACGCCGTGCATGGCCGGCAGCCGTCGCAGGCGAACGACCGGCGTGTCGCCAAAAGCATCGACGATCGAGTCGTAGATCCGGCCGCGGCCGGGTTGGTGCGCTGCACCCGTGCTGGACGATGCGTCCATGATGAACTCCGTGTGACGACAATTTGCGCTTCTGTCGCGTCTCTTGCGCAGTTACAGACAGCCTGCGACGACAGGCAAGCGACATTGCGGCAACATGTTAAATACGCTGCATCGCAAAATCGCGTGAGCTTTAATTATCAGAAAACCAACGCATTGGCGGGATTTGAGCAATCTCAATGGCTTCCCAAAAGCCGTTTCCCAATTCCGTTCCATGCCTGTTCAGGCTGTTGTTTGTGAGATGCCAAGGGCCGCCCTCGCCTTTCTGGGCTCGCCCCATCGCATCGGCGGTTGAGCCTTTCACCCTCCATCAGGTCGGCCTTGTTTGGATTGTTCACAGAGCGATAGCGCGCAATCCGATCCAAAGCAGTTTCCATAGAAGGATCACCACACCAACGGCTCCGATCACCATCAACCAAACAATTGCAGATGAGAATGTCGGCTGGCTCACGATGGCCCCTCCGGTTCGCCGCCCTCAAGCGGCAACCTCTTTCATGCAATTGTCGACAATCCACCGTGCAGCAATCGAGAGCGACCCGCGCCGTCAATTGAACAGCCGCCTGCTCAAATTGATGATGAAGCCGGCGGGCACGCCGGTAATGGCCCCGACGAGCCCATAGCCCATAGCTGGCAATATGCCGCCAGTGACCGCGCCGAGAAAGAAGCCGATACCGCAGCATAGGATCAGCATACCTATGATTGTCTGATCGTTGCGCTCCTCCGCCCGGTGGAGTTGCCGCTGCCGAAGGCTATGGATGTAAGGGCCGGTTGGTTCGGCCGAGCCGCAACGCGGACAATGCCGTGCTGAGAACGACACTTGGCCGCCGCAGTCGTGACACGAGACCAGTTCCTTGAGCTTGTGTGCGTGCCCCTACTCGCAATGGTAGCCAGTTCGGTCCAGTCGCGCCAGCTTGCTCCCCAGTCTGGGGCAAACTCGAACGCCCGGAGCGGCTTTCTTGATGGCGGATTGTCCACACCTACGACAAGCAGTAGCTCGGCGCCGTACCCACCTTGTATTAGCGCGCCGGACTAGGATGGCCACGTTCCGTGAGGAATGGCCCAGCCCGGGTGGCCACCTGAGCTGGGCCGCCGATCGATCGGATCGATGCCCACCGAAGCCTTGAGGGCTGCGTTTTGTAGCAAGATCGCGGTCGGCACTTCATCGGGACCCGCATGGTTGAACGAATTTCAGGTTCGCATCACAAGGGAGGGTCGAGGAAGATGGCCAAGCGTATCATGATCTGTGCCGGGATCGATACCGGCAAACGCAAGCTCGATGTGGCGCTCGATGGCAGTTCCGAGCGGATCCAGGTCGAGAACACACCGGAAGGCTATGTCGAGCTGCTGGAATGGTTGCAGCGCCACAAGGTGACGCGGGTTGGGATCGAAGCGAGTGGCGGCTATGAGCAGGCGGTGGTTGCCGCACTGCGACGCAAGCGGCTTGTGGTCGTCGTGTTTCAGCCGGCCCAGGTGCGCGCCTATGCGACGTTCCTGCTGCAGCGGGTCAAGAACGACAGGATCGACGCGGTGCTGATTGCTGCCTGCACCGCCGCAGTCAAGAAGATCCATCCTGCTCCGGATCCCCGCCTGCAGCCCTTTGCCGAGTATCTGACGATGATCGAACAGCTCGGCGAGGATATCGCAAAGCTCAAGAACCGGCTCGAGAGCTGTCGTAACCAGCATATCCAGAAGCTCTGGAAGGAGCAGATTGCGCTCTTGGCCAAGCACAAACGAGCCGAGTTCAAGGCTCTGCTTGCGGCGATCCGCAAGCATCGCGATCTCGCTGCGCGGCTCGATCTGATCCACAGCGTCGGCGGCAGCGGCCTGCCGACGGCGGTTACCATCCTGATCCGAATGCCCGAGATCGGCCAGATCACGCGGGAGCAGGCCGCAGCCCTGGCTGGGCTTGCGCCTTACGACGACGACAGCGGCAATCACCTCGGCGGCCGTCACATCGATGGCGGGCGCGAGCGCTTGCGCCGGGCGCTCTATACCGCTGCACTACCGGCATCCTTCCGCTGGAATCCGCAGCTCATAGCCCTGTACAAACGGTTGATCGCTGCTGGAAAGGGCCACAAGCGCGCGCTCGTCGCCTGTGCGAGGAAGCTGCTCGTCATCATCAACGCCGTCGCCGCTCGCGGGACACCGTGGCTAGCCGCCCTCCCAGAAGCCGCGAGCACGCCGACGACCTGATCTCGTTTCTTTGTTCGGCCGAGCCACCGCTTCTTCGTCCCGACCTGCCATCGCAACGACGCCGCGCGCCGCGGCCGTCAAGGCTGGCCGTCGCTTCGGCCTCACCCCATCCCCGCTGCTGCCAGGCCACGCCTTGACGGCTGCAAGCACGGCATCATGCTGCACCGGCAGTCGGACCTCGCTTTAATGGTTGCTCCTACCTATCGATAATTGGCCAGCCGGTTTGGCGCGGGTTTGATCGCGAGATGCGCAAACCTGCCCGCCGCGAAACCCGCAGATTTCCCGATAGCTGCTCCGAAGATCACACTGGGCAAGATACTTGACCGGGGTTCACGGTCTCATCGTCTTCTGCCAGGGCGACAAGTGCAGCCACAAGGTCTTGCTGATGCGCGAGGTGGTTGACCAGTGCCCGGGCGAGCCTCTCTGTTCTTGGGCCCCGCTTCGTCTGCCAGGTTTGCGGAAGCGCTTCGCCATTCTCAGGCGAGCCAGCGAGCCCAGCATGGGAGTTGGCGCCTCGGCGCAGGCGCCGGTGAAGATGAGGTGAGGCTGCGAGCTTCTGCGCGCCCCATTTCCGCACGCGCTTCGTGCAACCCACGATCTCCGCTACGGCGCGCTTGGCGCCCTCACAGGCAGGGAAATCTCGAAAGTCGACCCCCGAGGGCTCGATTCCGCGAGAACCAACCTGCCCTCATATCTTTCGACAATCGTGCGGCAGATCGCGAGGCCTAGTCCCATGCCCGCTGGCTTGGTCGTGAAGAACGCCTCAAATATGCGGCCCTGGTCCTCTGGATGCACTCCGGCCCCGGTGTCTTGGACGAACAGGACAACGGATGATCCTCCTTCGAGGCGGGTCCCGACGTTCAATAGGCGGCCATCAGGGGGCATGAAGCTCATCACCTCGATTGCGTTTTTCACCAAGTTCAAAATCACCTGCTGCAATTGCGCAGGATCCGCTCGGACCAGCGGGCTTTCAACTCGAAAATCGGTCACGACCGACACTTCGTTGAACTGCAGATCGTGCTGCAGCAACCTCAAGACGTGCCCCGTAACATCCTCGACGCTGATCGTAGCCGGTTGATCGGTGGAATCCTTGAACAGCCCGCGAACGCTCGCGATTGTCGCGTCAACCCTGAGGCTTGCGTCTTCGATGTCCTTGAGAATGACGCCGACCTCCTCCAATGGCGGAGGCTTGACAAGAAGCAGCTTGAGAACCGTACTAGCATTCAACGTGATCGAACCCAACGGCGACCTGATTTCATGCGCAATTGCCGCGGTGGCGGCGTCGATGCTCACCAGGCGGTTGGCTCGCTCTCGCCGCTGCAATGTCAGAGCGCTCGCCAGCCGCGCGTAAAGCACGGTCATTTCGGTCAGCAAGACCGAGAGCAGCAAGCAGCTTGCGACCAGCGCGAAGCCGCGAGCCGCATACCAACCCACGGAAAACCGCGCCGAGCTCGCGACGGCGGCGACCAGAAAGTTGGGCAGCCACGCCAACAAGGTCACCATCAGCCACAGATCAAGCACTGTCCCCCTGCGGATAAACAGCAGCAAGAGCACAAATGCGCCGAGAAAGAACAGCGCGACGTTGATTTGATTGCCAAGCCGAGTCTGTGTCGTGACGTTTGTCGTGTAGAAGCTGGGCAGATGCTCTACACCGGCGGTCACAAGCCACGACAGCACAGCCACTGTCCCGATCACGCACGCAAGTGTGAGTGCTATTCCTGGGGGCGTCGACCTGGAGGAGGTCTCGTTGGTCTCCTTCAGCAGTGCGTACCCGAGGATGCTGAGGGCGAATGTGGTGTGCCACAGAACGAAAAACCACGCCGGGGTATTGTAGCCGTCACCTATGATTCCATTTGGGGCATAGCCGCCCGGGAAGCTCAACGTCTGCAAGAATGCAAACGAGGCACTGAAGAGATAGCCGCTCGCAACGGCCGGCAACGCGCGATGCGGCTGCACCGAATATTGGGCGAATAGCAGGATTGCCGTGAGAAGATCGGCTGCGCTCAGGACCGTTTGAAGAACCGGAACGAAGCTGTCTATTCTGCCGATCTGGATGTGCGCAAACGGCGCCACCAGCGCCGCGACCGTGACAATAGCGATAACGACGCCAACAGCTATGGCCCGCTGTCGCGGCGTCGCGGGAATCAATGCGACTACGGCAGGAAGATCGCGCTCTGTTGCGGATGCATACCGGAGCGTTTCAGCTTTCAGCATTGGATCGCACCGCCTCGCACCGAGCAACTGGATTGACTATATCGTCACTCCTTCAGCGATATCGTAATCTCGCTCAGATTGGCGGCGAACTCCAGACCGGCTTTTGGACCTTGCAGTACGATCACGACGCCCTTGTCGTTGCGCAGGTGAACGCCGTTCAGTCCCCCGAGCAGGGCGGCGCCACCTCCCACGGAAGTGTAGGTGCCAGCGAAATCGCCGACGTCGCGGATGCCAGACGCCCAGCCATCGAGCCGGCCGATCGTGGCGCCGGCGGTGATGCCAAAGCTCATGCCCGTGATCTTGAATGGATGGGTCTTGCCGCGATAGGTCAGCACGCCGCTGCCGGCGCCACCGCCGACCAAGAGGCCGGCCTTGACGATCCTGGCGCGGACATGGCCGGCGGCCTGTGCAAAGGCCTGCGTGCACGGCGCCGCAAACCCGAGTACCAAGAGGAGCATCGTGATCAGGCGAGACACCCGCGGGCGCGTCCTCGATTCAGGGCTTTGCGGCATCCGCCTTCTTCCAGGTTTGATCGGGATCGAACAACGTGGTGCGCGGGGCGACGAAATCGGTCCGGCTGCCGAGATCCTTCTCGTACACGGTCCCGGCATGGTTCACCAGGAAGGTCATTACGCCGGAATTGCCGTACTCGGCGGGCCAGGCGATCAGCGCAAAGCCGCCGATCATCTTGCCCTTTACGACGTAGTTGAGCGCGCCGCCGGGGGCATCAGACCCCTGCCCCTTCAGAATGCGGAAGTAGTAGCCGTGGTAGGGCGCCGGCCCCTCGCCCGGCTTGTACCCTTCGGCAGATGCCTCCGCGACCAAGGCCCCCAGAGGACTGGGATCGCTGTCGTCGCGCCAGAACAGGCCGTCTTTGTTGCCGGGCGCGGACAGGAAGCGCTGCGCGTAGACGCCAGCGCCAGCGCCGCGATCCTTGTCGGCATATTCGTTCTGGGCATCGACATAGGCGAGCGCGGTTTGGATCGCATCGAGCTCGTTACGGCCAATGCGGCGGCGAAGCACCTCGATGCGTCCCTCGTCAGTGTCGAACTCCCAGCCCGTCTTGGTGTTGACGAGAGGGATCGGGAACGGAAAGTCGTCGGGCCCAAGCAGCAGAGTGGCCTTCTTGTTTCCCTCGGTCTTGATCGCGTGCCTGGCGTCGTACATCGAGATGAAGCGCGCGCGGATGTCTGCATCGGCGACCTCATCGCCGGACGAGACGATATCGTCCGCCGATCTGCCTAGCACCTTCAGAATATCCCGCGGGCCGCTCTTGGCCGCCGCGGCCAGTGCCGATGCGGCCTCCTCCGGCGTCGGATACGATTGCTGCGCGAGAGCCGCCGTGCTCATCAACGCGATTGTCATGATGCCCGACAGTGCGACGCGACAAAGTGACTTCAGGCCGATCATGGCAACACCTCCGCAGGAATCCTCGCGCCGCTCTCGAGCCAATCGCGGTAGGTGCGGAATTTCAGCCCGAGCTTTTCGTAGTAGACCCGAAGGTAGCCGTCGCCGCCGCGGGTCACCGCATCCGGCATCATACGCTCGACCTCCTGCGCCATGACGCCGACATAGGCCTTATGGCTGCCGATGTAGGAGAAGCGGTAGTAGCCGAGCCCGCTGGCGAGATTCCCGAGCAGAACGATGTCGTGCTTCAGCGCGATGTCGGACCGGCGGCCACCACCCCCACCGCCGCGGCCACCTCCGCCGCCGCCACCGTGGAATCCGCCACCTCCGCCGCCCCCGCGCCCGGCGAAGCTCGGTGCGCCGCCGCCGCCACGTGGCATGCTCGCCATGCTGGACCGTCCGCGCGCCGATGCCGCGGCTGCCGACCGGCCGGAGGAGACGTTCATGGCGCCGCCGCGGTTGCCGCCGCTGGGCCGGTTGCCGGCACCGCCGCCGGCGCGGTTGGCGGTCTTTGCGCGGTCGCCGCCGGCCTTGGCACGATCACCACCGCCCTTGGCGCGATCGCCACCACCCTTGGCGCGATCGCCGGCGCCGGCGCGGTCGCCGCCACTGGACCGGTCCCGCGTGCCCGCACGGTCGCTCGCTCCGGCACGATCTCTACGATCCCCTGCGCGATCGCCGGCTCGGTCTCCCGCACCCTGATTGGGGCGCAGCACCTGATTTCCGTCGCGACCGCGGAAATCCTGCCGGTCCGAAGCCCCGGCCTTCAGGTTGTTGTTGCCAAAGCGCTGCTGAACATTGGTGTTGTTGTAGCGCACGCCCCCTCGATGCGCCGCATTGTGCTGCCAGCCGGTATTGATGTTGGCGGTCCGGTGGTTGACGTAGACGTTGCGATTGCCCCAATTGCAGCCGCCACCCCAGTAATTGCCCCAGCGTCCGATCGCCCAAGCCGTGCCGAACGCGAGGCCTGCGGCCACCACACCAGGCACCGATATAGGACGGATACCCAAAATAGTAGGGCGGATACTCGGCATAGGGCCAACTGCCGTAAACAGTCGCCGGATCGTAATACGGCACGTAAACCGCATCCGGATCGGCCTGCTGAATGACGACGACCTGTTTGTTGTCCTGAGTCTGGACGCTGATCTTCTGCTGCTTGGTGGTTACCAGCTTCTTGTTGTCATAGGCCTTGGTGCGCAGCCGCTGGATCGCGTCCATCACATCGGGCTGCTGGGCGAGAAAGGCATCGCCGAGGTTCTTGGTCCATTCGAGCTTGTCGCTCATCATCGTGAGCACGTCGGCGGTGCTTGCAAGCGCCTTGACGCTGTCGTCCCAGGCCTGCTTGTCGACCTCCGCCTTCAGTGCATCGCCCTTCAAGGTCTTGCGCTCCTTCAGCCAGCGGTCGGCCTGGACCACCTCCAGCGGATAGGTCGAGGCAGCCAACACGTTGGCCAGGAGTTCGTCGGGATAGAGCGCGATCGGCGCGACCAGCGCTTCGAGTTGCTCGGGCTTCAGAAGCTCGACGGTCGGTGCCGGCGGATTTGCAGGCTGCGCCTGCGCGCTCGGGGCCGCCGGTGTTGTCGTCTGCGCCGTCGCAGCTGCGGGGACCGCCACCACCAGCGCAAGCGCCATCAGGGTTTTGCCGAAGCGAGACATCAGAGCCTCCATTGCACTTTCTGTCGGGTAGGATCGAGCCGAGGTATGGGCGCTTGTTGATCGAGATCAACGAAACGGCGCACATGCTCCGCTGCATCGCGAGATTGGCGCGTCGTTCCAGCAATTCGGGATCTACCGGGGCGGATGTCGGCTGTCAGTGAATGATCGGGAGCCCAATCGTGAACAGCGCCCGCCCGCTGGCTCGTGCGGAGCAGAACGCAAGCTGCACCGAGCAGGAGCATGATCGAGGAGAGCGACTTCAGTTCCTCGTCAGTGCCCGCTCAGCACGAGCGTCTTGATGGGCAGCAGCAGCGCCTGGATGCGCAGCAGCGCCTGGATGCGCAGCAGCAGCGCATGCACGAGACCAACGCCGTCGAGAACGTGCAGCGCTATCTTCCGGGCGGTACCGGTCTCCGTCGCAGAGATTTCGTCGTGATTGCTGGTGTAGGCGTTGACGATGCAGGCGCTGCCGGGCGTGACCCCGTCAAGGCCGCCCTTATAGAGCGGCTCGAGGAACACCAGAATACTGCCTGGTCGAACGGCATTCTGCGCCTCGATCAGCTGTTCGCCGGAGCGGAACTGTCCGGCGGCGATGTAGTCCTGCACGGTCGTAATCACCATGGGGATGATGACCCATGGCTTCGAGATGCACGTCGCTTCGGCCAGCATGCCCGTTTTCATCACCTGCGCTTCGATCTGACCAAACCCTCCCTGAAGCGCCTTGCGACCGGCGCCCTCCGGCACGAGGATGCCGGCCGGCCGCATCAACTGGTTGACGACGTCGCGCTGCGGAACGATGCCGGGATTGCGGCGCTGGAGATCGCGCTTGACCTCGAGCTCGTCGCCGACCTGCTGGTAATTAGCTTTAGCCTCTGCAATCTGTGCCTCGGCCTTGACTACATCCGCCTGTGCCGTCTGCATGGCGGCATCGACCTCGGCGACCTTCCGCTTCGCCGTTTCGTACGCCGCCTGCTGCATGGAGCTGTCGAGCGTGAACAGCACGTCTCCCTTGGTGACGGGCGCACTGAAGCCAACCTTGACATCGGCGACACGGCCCGAACCTTCAGGCAGAATCGGCACGGTACGAAAATAGAGCGGTTGCCGACGAGGTCGCCGGATGGAAGTAAAAGATCATCGTGATCAGCGATACAGTCAGCATCAGGCACCGAAGCGCTTACCCTGAACGTAGTGTCGGTAGAGGTAGTCGGGCAGGATCGTCAAAAGGGAGCAGATCATGAGCTCAAGCATGGCTATGCTCCCTTTCCCGGGTCGTATCCGGCTTGTTCGTTGGAGCGGGAGCTGATCCGAGTCGCGCCGGCTCGTCCTCTCCGGGCGTCACATCGGCGATCTTCTCGACGGAATTGGCGATGCTGCGCAGTGGCGTTCCAAGGTCGGGGATGTCGATCAGGGCAAGCAGCAAGCCCGCAATCCAAAAGACGTGCATTTGCGCGAACAGCGAGATCAGGCCGAGCACGGCCACGATCTCGAATTGCAGCTTCTGCGACTTGTGCGCCATCCGTTCCGGCAGGCTGTGCAGGCGCCAGTAGAGCGTGCCGGCTCAAAATATGATGCCGATCAGGACCAGCGCCATCATCAACATCAGAGTATCGATCCCGCTTCTCGGTGCGAGATAAAAAGGCAGATGAGACGGCGCCATCGGATGAATCTGGTCGCTCAACTAACTCTCTCCCAATCAAGAAATCGCTCTGAGCCGAATGTGGGCAACCGCATCCTGGGGTTTGCTTGATTTGAATCAAGGGAACGCCCGTTGCCCGACCTAGCCTTACGCGAATGCTGATCGTGCACAGTCTGTCAGGAGCCACAGCCATGTCCGGCCTCGATGATCTCATTCCGAACGCCGCCCAGATCCGGAAAGAAGCCGCTGTCAAGGAGGCCGAAAAGGCCGAGGAATTTGTCCGCATCGCAGCGGCTGCCGAGGCCGAGAAGCGCGCGCTCATTGACCGGCTGAGCAAGCCCTCCGGCAAGACCGAGGAGGAAAAGATCAAGCTCGCTTCGACCATCATCCAACGTGCGGTGCGAAACGGTCTGACCGAGGTCCTGGTCTATCGCTTCTCCAACACGCTGTGCACGGACAAGGGTCGCGCCATCAACCAGATGGAAAAAGGCTGGGAGAACACGCTGACGGGAATCCCCAAAGAGATATTCCAGCTTTGGACCGACTACCTGAAGCCGCGCGGCTATCGCATCGCCTACCAGATCATCGATTTTCCGGGCGGCATGCCGGGCGATGTCGGCGTGACGATCTCTTGGGGAGATGATTGAGCGCACCTCGACGGCTTCGAACCCGAGGCAACGAAAGGACAGACATGGCCAAGGACGAGCCCGCGGAGCGGATGAAGCGCAAGGACTATGAAAAGCAGCTGGAGAAGCTTCAGATCGAGCTTTGCCAACTCCAGGACTTCGTGCGGGAAAAAAAGCTTCGGGTCATCGTCCTCTTTGAAGGCCGGGACGCCGCGGGCAAGGGCGGCACGATCAAGGCGATCACCGAAAAGGTCAGCCCGCGTGTGTTTCGAGTGGTGGCGTTGCCGGCGCCCTCGGATCGCGAAAAGACGCAGATCTTCTTCCAGCGCTACATGCAGCAGTTTCCCGCCGGCGGCGAGATCGTGATCTTCGACCGGAGCTGGTACAATCGCGCAGGGGTCGAATATGTGATGGGCTTCTGCACACCGGCCGACCACGATCGCTTTCTCACGCTCTGCCCCGAGCTGGAGAAATACATCGTCGACGGCGGAATCATCCTGATCAAGATCTGGCTCGAGGTCGGCATGGACGAGCAGGAGCGCCGCTTTCACGCCCGTATCGATGATCCGGTGCGGCAATGGAAGCTGAGCCCGATGGATCTGGAATCCTACGGACGCTGGTACGATTATTCGCGGGCGCGAGACCTCATGCTCAAGAAGACGAGCACGAAGGACGCGCCATGGTACATCATCCGCTCCGACGACAAGCGCCGGGCGCGGCTGAACTGCATCGCACATCTGTTGAAGGCGATCCCGCACAAGCGGATCAAGAAGGACAAAGTCAAGCTTCCTCCGCGCTCCGACAAGGGACGTTACAATGACCAAGCCGGCCTGCGTCGGATGAAGTTCGTCGAAGAGCGATATTGACCAATCGGGCCGCGCGGGAACGCGGCCCGATTGCCTATCCTACTTCAAACGGATCGTGACACCGCCGACGGCCGCCGACACCTCGGCGCCGATCTTCGGGCCGCTAAGCTGAAGAATCACGCCATTGCCGTTCTGCAACTGCACGGCACCTGCACCCGCCGCAACTGCTCCACCTGCTCCGCCCGCTGCATAAGAGCCCTCGATCGAGGCCGGCCCCCTCAGATTGAGAGCACGGCCGACGAACTTGGTAGTGGAAGCACCGATCGTAAGGCCCACGCTCATGCCGGACACGGTGAACGGATATTTCTTGCCGTGGAGCAAGAGGACGCCCTCCCCGCCGCCAACGCCAACAATGAACCCGCCTTTCGTGAAGACGACCGCAACCTGGCCGGTATCGGCGTGGGACGGCGTAACGAAACCGGCAGCGCCAATGGTCAAGGCCAACTGTACGGCAAGAACAACAGATTTTCTCATTACTTTCTTCCCCTCGGGTTATGGCGCCAAGCTATTGGGCAAGGATCATTGCGAAGTAACCGAACACGGTAAGCAGGATGCCCGACACGGCGTAGCCGACCGGGAATCCAATCCAGGGCACGGAGCTCTGGATTTCGACCGCCGCCTCGCGGCACGGGCCGGAATGGGACCGCGCGCCCGCAACGCCGCCCATCAGCACGGCCGGGTTGATCTTGAAGATGTGGAAGCCGATCGCCCAGACGATGAAGGGTGGGATCGTGCAGGCAATGAAGCCGGCGACGAATATCTTCAACGCAACCCCGCCCGTGAGCTGAGCCAGCAAGCCGGCGCCTGCATTGACACCGACGATCGCGACGAAGACGACCAAGCCGAGGTCCTCCAGCACGTTGCGCGCCGCATTCGGCGTGTTGCCGAAGAAGCGCAGCCGTGAGACGAGGGAAGAGACGATCACGCCGGACAGCAACAGACCGCCGGCATTGCCGAGGCCGATCTTGGCGCCGAAAGCCGGGAATTCGATCATGCCGATCAGGAAGCCGATGATCATGCCGGCGGCGAGCGTCAAGAGATCGGTCGAGGTGTTGGTCCGCGCAATGCGTCCCCACATCTCACCAAGCTCGTTGACGGCAGACTTGAGACCGACCACCGAGATGATGTCCATCCGCTCGATCTTGGTCTTGAGACCGGCCGGGATCTGAACCCCGCCGCGCTCGACCTTGGTGACCTGCAACTGGCCGGCGATCGCCGTCTCGCGGAAGGATTCGAAGGTCCGTCCGACGATGTCCTTGTTGGTCACAAGGATGTCCGCCTGGTCCATGGGAATGCCGAGTGCCTTAACATCCGCAACCTCGGGCCCGATCAAGCCCATCTTGTCGGTGAGATGCTCGGTCGAGCCCCCGAGTGCGATGACGTCACCCTCTTGCAGAACGAAGTCAGGATCGGCGCCCTGCGGTTCGCCACGGCGCGCCACGTTGACGATGCGGTACTCCGGGTTGATCGTACGGAATTTTCCAATGCTCATGCCTATCTGGGCTGGATTTTCCAGCCGAAAGGCGCGGAGACCGAATTGGCGATAGCCGGTCAGTCCGCCGCCCTCGAGATCCTTGACACCAAATTCCTGCTCGTACTGCTTGGCCGCCGCCTTGGCGTCAACGCCCCACCAGCGCGGCAGATATTTGCAGATCAGGATGATGCCGACGGTCCCCCAGATATAGGTGATGCCGTAGGACAGCGCGATCATGCCCGAGGCATCCTCGGGCTTCATGCCCTGGGGAAGCTTGACGACGCCCGAGGTCACCGCCTGTTCGGCCGAACCGATTGCGGCGGACATCGTCTGCGATCCCGCCAGCATGCCGCCGGCCGCGCCGACTGGAAGCTCAAAGAGCTTGGCGAAGATGACGACAAGCGCCAAGCCAAGCACGCTCGATATCAGGGCCAGAACGCAGAACTTGAGGCCGTCGCCCTTGAGGCTGTTGATGAAGGAAGGCCCCACGCGCAGCCCGACGCCGTACATGAAGAGGTAGTAGAATAGGCTCTTGGCGAACGTGTTCAGCTCAAGCTTCACACCGTAGGTGGATGCCCAGACCGACAGGGCCGCGCCCACCACGATGGCGCCGGCGACCATGCCGAGGCCGTAGCCTTTGATGCTCGCCCGTCCAATCCAGACCGCGAGCCCGACGACGAAGAACAGCAGCAGAAACGGGTTGTGCTGCAGAAATTCAAAGAAAGCTTGCATGTTCGTTCCCCTTAGGACGCCGCCTTCAGCTTCGGTGTGGCGCCGGGCTTGGGCCGGCCGATTTTCGCAAGAGCTTCGATGCGCACCAGCTTCAGGCCCTCCTTGGCGTCGTAGCCGTGGATTTCCTTCACATCGAGCTTGCGCATGAAGTCGATGGTTTCCTGGGTAATGACCTGGCCCGGCACCATGATCGGGAAGCCCGGCGGATACGGGATCACGAAACTGGCGGAGACGAGATCCGGGCCGGCCTTCAGGCGGCGGTCGATCTCCGCGTCGCTAAGCCGGATATATTCGCAACCCGCCGCGTCATATGCAGAGTAGAATCCGCTGCGGATATCGCCTTCGTTGGTCTTGGTGCCGGCATCGCCGCGGAAACTGTCGTGGAAATGCGAGAAGTTCGGCAGGTCGGGCACATCAGTCATCAGGCTCTTGACCCGCGCCTCGAAGGTCTTCTTCGCATTGGCGCCACCCTGCACAAGTCCGCGGTCGACCTCGCCCGCGATCTCGGCCAGGACCCTCACCAGATGTGCGACGTCGCTACGGGTGTTGTTGATGTTGGACTGGAACAACACCGAGTTCCGCGAGGTCTTGTTGATCTGGATGTTGTAGTCGTTGGCGAGAATGCCCTTGAACTGCGTGCCGTCGTAACCGGCCGTGCCGCACACCAGGGTCATGCGGGTCGGATCGAGACAGAACTCGTCGTCGTCCAGGCTCTTCAGAACGCTGGCCCAATTGGCGCCGGCCGCGAGATAGTCGGTGAAGCCGCTCTGCCGGTACTGCGCGGGCACCATGGCGTCCGCGCCCAGGATACGGAAATATTTCGAGATCAGCGGATTGTTGTTGACGGCCTGGCGGATGGCGAGCGCGATCTCTATCGCATTGGCCACTAGACCATATCCCTCGAGCTCCATCTGGCGCCGTGAAACATCGAGGCTCGCGATGATCTGCTGGTTCGGGCTGGTGGATGCGTGGGTGAAGACAGCTTCCTTGAACTGCTGCTCGACCGTGTGGAAGTCGACGTCCTTGACCGAGAGCATCGAGCCCTGCCGGATTGCCGACATCGACTTGTGGGTCGAATTGGTCTGATACACCCGCAAGCGGATCTGCCGCGGATCGGGGATTAGCCGGGTCTTGAGCAGCACCTCGTCGGAAGGAGTTTTGCCGAGTTCGGCCTGCTGCTTCTCGTAGGCCGCGACCGATTTCGGATCTTGCATCCAGGCTTCGATATCGTTGGCGGCCCCCATTGCGGTGCGCTTTCGCAGATAAGGCGAGAAGCGCGCAAAACCGAACCAGGCCTCGTCCCAGAGGAAGATCAGGTCAGGCTTGATCGCGAGGCATTCCTCCATCACCCGGCGGGTGTTGTAGATGTGGCCGTCGAAGGTGCAATTTGTCAGGTCCAGCATCTTTACGCGGTCGAGCCGGCCGTCAGCCTTGGCGCTCAAAAGCGCCTGCTTGACCGTCTTCAGCGGTACGGCGCCGTACATCGAATATTCCGTCATCGGAAACGCTTCGACATAGATCGGCTGGGCGCCAGCCAGCACCATTCCGTAATGGTGCGACTTGTGGCAGTTGCGATCGACGATCGCGATGTCACCCGGCCCGAGCAGCGCCTGCACGGCCATCTTGTTCGAGGTCGAGGTGCCGTTGGTCACGAAGAACACGCGGTCCGCACCAAGCGCACGCGCCGCCTTGTCCTGCGCCCTCTTGATGGTGCCGGTCGGCTCCAGCAGACTGTCGAGGCCGCCGGTGGTCGCGCTGCTTTCGGCCAGGAACAAGTTCAGGCCGTAGAATTCGCCCATGTCGCGGATCCAATCGGACTTAAAAACCGATTTGCCGCGCGCGATCGGCAGCGCATGGAAGGTCCCGATCGGACGCTGCGCATACTTCTTGAGATTGTCGAAGAACGGCGTGTCGTAGCGGTCCTGCACCCCTTCTAGGATGGAGAGATGAAGCTCGAGCAGATCCTCGATGGAATAGAAGATGCGCCGAGCGACGTTTGCTTGCGGATTTCCAGCCATCTCCTCGACGTTGCGGTTGGACATGAGATAGAGGTCGAGTTCGGGACGGACCCGATTGATGATATGGGCAAGCCGGAGCGCCGAGGCGTCGGACTCGTCATGCAATCCGGCCGAGGCCGTCAGCGTGCGTAGCACCGGCGCGTCGTGTCGCGAGCGCAACGCAAAGCCTTCGTTGATGACGACGGCTGCGAGATTGGGGTTCAGCATCGCGGCGCAGAAGGCGTCCTCGAGGCTGCCGACAATAACCGGCTCATAGATGAACTGATCGACCGGACGTCGCAGCTTGCGCCATTCGCTGGCGAGCCCTTCCCATTTGCTCGACGAGAGGCCCGTGACGATCAGGGTTTCGAAATAGGGACGACGCGCGGTGTGCTGCCCGAACATCTGCGGCACCAGGTCGGACGCCTCGCCATTGCCCTCGTCACTCACACTCCAGTCACCGGCATGCTGGCGAAAAGACCTCGTCATCAGCGCCTGCGTCAGCCGCGTGGCGAGAGCGAGCGATGTGGCCGCATCGCCAGTCGCGGCCGTTTCCCGCAGGGCAGCCATCAGTTGCAGGCCCGGATAGCCGTGAAACGCTTCCGTCACCGAGACATCGGCCAGCGCGGCATCATATTTCGCACGATCTCCGCCGCGGGCCCACACCTTTGCCGCTTCCACCAGATCACGCCAATCATCCGCTCGCCCGCCGGGGCCGGAAAGGAACTGATCGATGCGCTTCTGCGCGGGCTTGGCGTCCTTGGACATGTTTCTCTCCGATCCCCTGAGGCGAACCTGATGCGGATCGTGGGTGCGGCACCGGTCGCTCTATTGATCCAAGTCAACGGTCGGGCTCATTCTGATCGACGAAGCCGCGCTGTTTTGCCTCGCGATGCGATCGTCAGGACGTTCGTTGCGTTGTATTGGCCTGATCGTCGCCCAAGACGCTGTCGAGCGACCGCAACCAATGGCCGCTGTCCGTCTTCTCCGCCAGCCCTTCGGCAAGCAAGAGGTCGCGCAATTGTGCGTGCGCGCCGACGATGCAGAAGGCAATCTGCCGGGAGGTGAGCTCGTTATGGAGGTCGTGCAGCATCCGCGCGCCGGCGAGATCCATGTATGGCGACGCGGACAGGTCACAGACCACCAGCCGCATATCCGGTGCTGTGCGTAGCGCCATCAGGACGGTATCTAGGATCGTCTCGGCGTTGATATAGAGCAATGAGGCTTCCGGGCGAAACGCGATGACGCCGACCAGCGGCTCGACGTCGACGTGCCTCGCACGGTCCGAATATCGCCCGCCAGGCAAACGGCCGAGGAACGCCACGTTCGGCCGGGAGGCTCGGGCCAGCAGCAGGACGATTGATGCGATCGACGCAAGCAGGACCCCCTGCAGGATGCCGAGCAGCAACACCGATACCAACGCGATTGCGGCGGCGTAGAAATCGATCCGGCTGACCTGCCACATCCGCAACAGCTTCCGGACATCCACCAGCCTGTACACGGCGGCAAACACGATGGCTGCCAGCACCGCCTTGGGTAGGTTGGTCAGCAGCGCCGTGAAGTACAAGAGGCACAGCCCGAGCGTCATCGAACAGATCACCAGGGCCAATTGCGTCCGCGCGCCGGCGCTGTCGTTGACCGCCGATTGCGACAAGCCGCCCGCGACGGGATAGCCATGGCCGAATGAGGCGGCAAGGTTCGCGGTGCCGAGCCCCAGAAACTCCTGCCGCACGTCGAGGGGATAACCGTGCTTGGCGGCGAAGCCGCGGGCCGCCGAGACACCTTCTATGTAGGCCAGCAGCACACATCCGGCGGCGAGCGGAAAAAGGTCGTCGAATTGCAAAAGCCCGAATGTCGGCCATCCCAAGGCCGGCAAACCCTCCGGTATCTTCCCGGTCACGGGCACACCCATGGTCGGTAAGCCAAGGAACGTTGCCAACATGATGGCCAGCGCGACGACGGTAATGCCGACCGGCTTGCCCGGCAGAAGGCGTTACGCCGACCAGCAGCAACAGCAATGCGACCGTGCCGATCGCCAGCACCAACGGGTCGATCTGGCCGAGTTGCCCTGTCAGCTCGATGGCCCGGTCGAAGAAATTGTGGCCGCCGCCGGCGACACCAAGCAGGCTCGGCAACTGGCTCATGATGATGGTGAGTCCCGCTCCTGCCTTGAACCCGACCAGGATGCTGTCGCTGACGAGGCGCACGAGCACGCTGAGCTTGAACAGCCAGGCGATGAAGCACAGCACCGCTACGGCGAAGGCCGCGAGACTTGCGATCTGCGCATAACGCGCCGCATCACCGCCGGCGAGCGCCCCGACGGTCGAAGCGATCATCAGGGAGATGGCCGAGGTCGGGCCGATCGCAAGCTGTCGCGACGATCCCAGCAAGGCATAGCCGATACCGCCGAGCATGTAGCCATAGACACCAATTTGCGGTGGCAGACCGGCCAGCGCCGCATAGGCGAGCGAAACCGGGATAGCGTAGGCGGCGAGCGTGACGCCCGCGACGGCGTCGGAGGGGAGCCATTCACGCCGATAGGCCGCAAGCCAGCCAGCCGGCGGAAAGAAACGCTTCCATTTGGACTCGGACGGCGTACTCATCGCGCCGCCTCCTGATGCGGCACCTCGCAACGCAGCAAGACGATCAGGAGCGCCACCACGGGAATGCCGAGCGCGAGATCGGGAATGCCTTTGGTGGCGAAGGCCCCGACCGCCGCACCGAAGCCGAACACCGCACATAAAGCGAAAAAGATGCCCGAAAGGCGCAGCGTTCCGCCCTGCGCGCCTCCGGATGCGACTGCAAAGATATTTTCGATAGCTTGGCGCATATTGCCGGTGATCATCACCGTGCTGCAGACAACACCCTCGACCCTGGTGAAAACCGCCGCCTGCATGGCGGCAACGAGCGAAATGCCGAGCGTGCCGGCGAGATCCGGCAAGCGGTTGTGCAAAATGCCGATCGTGATCAGCAGCAGGATCTCGATCAACGTGCTGATCGCACTGGCCCGATCGCCGGCAGCGCGGCGGAGCCATGCAGCGACGACAATGCCGGCCGCAAAGGCGAGGATCGGAGGCACGAAGTGAAGTGCCTTGACCCAATTTCCGGCAGTCGCATAGACCCAGAGAAAGATCAGGTTGGCGGTCTGGGCATTCGCCATCACGCCGTGGATGATCCAGGTATAAGCGTCGATATAGCCGCCGGCGAAGGCGAGCAGCAAAGCGATCACGACCGTTTCATCGGGACGCACCGCCTCCGTGACAACCTCCAGAGTGCTCATGAGGACGACGAGGGCTGCCGCGAGTTCTGCATGCCGTCATTGGCGGCGCCTTATCGGCGGCAAGGCTTGATTTGGATCAAGCCATCGCTGCCGGGCGCAAATCAAATCGGCGCAAAGCGGCGGGGAAGTCGACCATGGATACCGTCAGGTGGATCATCACCACCGCACCGGAAATCTTCTTGCTGCTGGCCATAGCGATCGGCACGCTGCTCGGTCGGATCAAGATTCGCGGCTTCGCGATCGGAACCACTGCCTGCATCCTGATCGTCGCCGTCCTGATCGGACAGCTCGGCACCTTCGCATTTCCGCCACTGCTGCGGGTGATCCTATTCAGCCTGTTCGTGTTCACGATCGGCTACCGATCCGGACCGGAGTTCTTTGCCTCGCTCAGCATGCGCACGCTGGCGCAGGTCGCCATGGCGCTCGTGCTCGGCGGCACCGGACTCGTCATCGTGCTGGCGTTTGCCTTCATCTTCAGGCTGGATCCCGGCACCGCGTCCGGCATCGCCGCCGGTGCGCTGACGCAATCCTCCGTGATCGGCACCGCGTCGGGCGCGCTGGCGCAACTGGGCCTGCCGAGCGACGCCTTGAAGCAGCAGGAAGCCAACATTGCAGCCGGATACGCCGTGACTTACGTGCTCGGCTACATCCTGACCCTGCTGTTCGTCCCATTCATGGCTCCGAAATTGATGAGGATCGACCTGAAGGCCGAAGGCGAAGAAGCTGGAGGCGGAGCTCTCGGGTGATGCCGCGCCACAGACCGAGAACCTCGCCTACCGGAAATTTCAGGGGCGCGCCTATCTGGTCTCAACCGCAGCGGGCCGCTCCGTCAGGTCGATCGAGGAGGACATCGGCAGCCGCGCTGTCGTCGAGCGCATCGTTCGCCAGGGGATCGATGTCGAACCCGATCTGGATACCTTGCTTGAGGCGGGCGACAACGTCATCGTCGCCGGGCGCACTGCAGCCATGGTTGCCGCCAGGGCAGTCATCGGCACCGAGATCGACGCCGATGAGATCCTCAAAGCGATTCCCGGCAACGTGATCGAGCTGCTGGTCGACAATCGCCAGCTCCACGGCCGCTCCATCAAGGACGTGGCCGAACGCGTCGGCGGCGATGCGCGTGGCGTGTTCCTGCGCGCGTTGACGCGGATGGGCCGCGAAGTGCCGCTGAGCCCTGATACGCGGGTCTATATCGGCGATGTCATGACCCTGGTCGGCAGCACCCGCCACATCGAGCGGGCCGCTGCGAATGTCGGCCAGATCCTTCGCGCCGGAGACCGCACCGATATCGCGTTCTTGGCCGCCGGCATCGCGGCCGGCCTGCTCGCCGGCCTTGTCAGCTTCAAGGTCGGCGGCGTCGCGCTGACGCTCGGCGGCGGCGGTGGCGCGTTGATCGCGGGCCTGGCCTGCGGCTGGCTCCGCTCGCGCCGGCCGACCATTGGCGCGCTACCGCCCCCCGCACAGCAGACGCTGAGCGATCTCGGTCTCGGCGGATTTATCGCGGCAATCGGGCTCGGCAACGGCGCCGCAGCCTGGGCCGCGATCCAGGCACATGGAATGCTGCTGGTCGGCATGGGTCTCGTCATCACGCTGGTGCCGCTGATCGTCGCGACGCTGTTTGCCCATTACGTGCTGCGCATGAACCCGGTCATCACCTGCGGCGCGCTGGCTGGTGCCATGACGGTCGACGCCGCCGTGACCGGTGCCTGCGACGCCGCCGAGAGCCAGACGCCGGTGCTCGGGGTCGCCGTACCTTACGCCGTCGGTAACGTCGTGCTGACGGTGCTCGGCCCGATCATCGTGGCCGCCACGTATGTTGGTTGACGGGAGATGCCGATGCGATCCGCTGATCTGTTTCGATGGCTGGCCGCAATTCTCGTCACCATCGGTGTCGCCGGGCCGGCACGTTCAGCAGACACGACCGACGCCGTAAGCATCCAGGAGGAGATCTGGGCGCTGCCCCTGCCGCTGCCGATGTTCGCCTATCTGGTGCGCCCGGTCGGCGACGGCCCCTTCCCGCTTGTCATCATGAACCATGGCGTCTCGCTCAACCCGACCGATCGCAGCTTCTTTCCGCTGGTTGAATTCCGCGACGCCGCCAAATGGTTCGCAAAGCGCGGCTATCTCGTGGTCGCGCCAGTCGGCAGCGGCTATGGCGCAGCCGCGATCGACATTCCCGAGCGCGCGCTCTACGGCCCGTTTTTCTCAAAGGTCGGCAAATGCACGAACGCCAACTTCCACGATGCGGGCCTGGCGGTCGCGCAGGTCGATCTCTGGATCATCGACTACATGGCAGCCGAGAAGCGCATCATCCCGAAGGATGTCATCGTGGTCGGTCAATCCGCGGGGGGCTGGGCCTCGATCGCGCTATCGAGCGCAAACCCGCCTCAGGTGAAAGCCATCATCACGTTTGCCGCGGGCCGCGGCGGTCGCGTCGGCGGCAAGCCCAACAACAATTGCGCCCCCGACAAGCTGGTCGAGGCGACCGCGGATTTCGGCCGGACCTCGCGCGTCCCGATGCTGTGGATCTATATCGAGAACGACACTTTCTTCGGCCCCGATCTGTCGAAACGCATGCATGCAGCGTTTACCGCTGCTGGTGGCCAGGCCGAGTATCACCTGATGCCCCCGTTCGGCAACGAGGGTCACTTCTTCATCGGCTCGCCGGACGCAATCCCGCTCTGGTCGCCGCTAGTAGCGAAATTCCTCGATGCGCGGAAATAGGGCTCAGCTTTGGAGGCACAACATGTCTGGTCGCCATCATTGTTTCGCAGGAGTTCTGGTCGTCTTGATCGCAGCGACCGCAACATTCCCCGCCCGCGCAGCATCGAAGGCGGCGCAAGCCGGCAGGCCGGCAGAAGTCGCAACGCGTGGACAGCGCGAGGCCAAGGACATCACCTACGGCGATTGGCAAAAGCTCTGCTTCAAGGCCGGCGGTGCACCGACGCTCTGCCGGACCTCAATCACCGGCAAATTCCCGACCGGTCAGATCGCCGTGCGCGTGGACCTGATCGAACGTGAAGGCACCGCGACGAAACGGCTGCAAGTGTTCGTGCCCGTCGGCATGTACCTGCAACAGCCGGCCAAGCTGACCGTCGATCAGGGCGCACCTTTCCGCGTCCCCTATAGCTGGTGCGTCACCAACGCGTGCATTGCGGCCGACGTCGTGGCTCACGACATCGTCAAGGATATGGAATCGGGCAAGACGCTGGCGCTCGAGGTCGTCGATTCCAGCCTGCTGGCGCTGACGACCATGGTGCCGCTGGCGCAGTTCGCGTCGGTCCACAAGGGCGCACCGGTCAAGACGCTCGAGCAATATGTCGACGAATGAAATTCTTTGCACTGCTACGCGGCACACGCACGCGTCACTGACTCGATGAGAGACTGCGCCGAAAACGGCTTGGTCAAGTAGGCGACACAGCCCGAAGTCATTGCAGCAGCGCGGCTCGCCGCACTGTCATTGCCGGTGATAAAGATCACAGGCGCGGTGACACCTCTCTCGGTGAGTTTCCGGCGCAAATCGATGCCGGACTGTCCGTCGAGATTGATGTCGAGCACGATGCAGACCGCCCTATCCAAGCCGCCATAGTCGAGCAAGGCGCTCGCGGATGCGAACTGACTCGCAATGAAGCCATGCTCACGCAGCAATCTGTATATGCTCGTCCGAATGGACGGGTCGTCGTCGACGACGAGAATGGACCGGCGTGTCGGCAAGTGACAATCTTTCGCGTCGGGCGCCACAAATGGCAGCTTGCACCCGCATTTTTTAACGCGCGTTCTGCCTCCCGGCTTTGAAGGCAGAACGCCACATCCGCTGCGCGCCAATAACAGCACCGCATCGATGACTTTTTCTATTGTCCCTTGGGGCAGTCACATTGCGGGAACCGTAGCGACAAATTAGTCAATCGCCATCCGCATCGAGCATTCCCAGCCGCTCCGCGATCGAAACGAGTTCCGCAAACGAACGAACCTGCATCTTTTCCATGACCTGGTGACGATGCGCTTTCACGGTGCGCTCGGTCGTTCCAAGCTCATGGGCAATCTGCTTGTTGATCCGTCCTCGCACCATGAGATCAAACACCTGCCGCTCGCGGTGCGTCAGCGTAGCAAGGAGCGTACGAAGCGAATTGAGCCTGCCGCGTTGCGCGCGGCCGGCGTGCTGACGCGCCAGCGCGCGCTCGATCGCGTCGATCAACTGCTCCGAGCAAATCGGCTTGGTCAGAAAATCCTCCGCACCAGCCTTGATCGCCCGCACCGTGGTCGGTGTGTCGGCGTGCCCGGTCAGGAATATGATCGGCAGCGCCGAGCCTTGCTCGATCAGGCGGCCTTGGAGATCCGGGCCGCTCAGCCCGGGTATGCATACGTCGAGCAAAATGCATCCCGCCTGCTCGTCGTCCGGCCCGGCGTGCAGCAAGTCCTCCGCCGAGGCATACGTCGCCACGTCATAGCCGGCGAGCTTCAGCCGGCGCGCGACCGCCGTTCGAAACGACTCGTCATCGTCAACTACGTGAACGAGACCTGGCAAGCGTCACCTCTCGTGAGAAGCCACCGAGATCAAATGAACGTTCGTCACTCGCGAATCTTGTCTTCAAATAGTTCGAAAATGAAAACATCCGCTGCGTCTGCAGATGTATTCCGGCAATTGTCGTGACTTCTCATTTTGCGCAGGAAAAGCTCCTGATGTCCCTTGGTACAATGAACCTTATGGCAATGGATTGAAATACCGCCATGATCGTAAATCAACTTGGGCGGGAGCGGAATAGCGCGGCGCATTCCCTACTAGGAAATCGCATCGTCCGACGGACCAATCTGGCGATGAGCTAAGGAGTTGGCCTATGTTCGTTCGCACCACGACGGATTCCGCGCTGCGTCCCAATTCACTCCGTGACATCGGAATGACCAGCCATTCCAACGCGCTCATCAGTTTAACTGACTTTTTTTACAGAAAAGGCACCGAAATCTACGGCGAGAGAGAACCCGCCGAATATGTCTACCAGGTCAAATCTGGTGCAGTGCGAAGCTATAAGCTGCTGACGGACGGCCGCAGGCAGATCGGGGCCTTTCACCTCGCCGGCGACATCTTCGGTCTGGAAAACGGCATCGAGCACCGCTTCACGACGGAAGCGATAGTCGATACCACGGTGCGGCTGGTCAAGCGGCAAAGCCTCGAAATGGTTGCCGAAAGCGATGCAATGGTCGCCAAAAACCTGCTCAGCATGACCACGATCAACCTCCAGCACGCGGAGGATCACATGCTCCTGCTGGGACGCAAGACCTCGCTGGAACGGGTGGCGGCGTTCCTGCTCGAAATGGACAAGCGCTTGACGGCATCCGGCATCATGGCGTTGCCGATGTCGCGGCGCGATATCGCCGACTATCTAGGCCTGACACTGGAAACAGTATCCCGCGCCCTGTCGCGGCTGCATGAACTCGGCGTTCTCGGCTTCGTCGGCAATACCCAGCGCCAGATCGTGCTCTTGGACCGCCATCAGCTCGCAGACCTCGATCTGCAGTCCTAGGGCAAAGAGCAGGAACGCTGACAGTTTGGTCACCACGCTGGCGCCCTCTTCCTCAGACAGGCGCAGCCATCGCGCTCCATTTTGAGCGGCGTGGCAGATCGTCGCGGTTGCGGTCAGGACCGCTTGAAGCCCGGCGCTTCTGTCACGCCGAGATGCTCGAGTGTCTTGCGCAAGACCTCGAACAGGATGGCGGCCGACCAGCCGAACAACAGCACGCCGTTCATGGCGGTCAGCGGGCCGATGAGCCGCCATTCACGCACCGGCGTGATGTCGCCGTAGCCGAGTGTGGTGTAGTTGACGAAAGCAAAATAGAGCAGATCGCTGCCGGGCGCCGCGGCCTGGACGATGCCATACGTCCAGGCCCACACCAGGATTTCCAGCGTGTGCGCGACCGTCAACACCGCGGCCGTCGCAAATCATTACGCCCATCAGGTGCAATCTTGGTCTCACGGTTGTCCGAAGGCCGGCCCCGCGAGCAATCGAGACGGCGACGACGGTCACCAGCGCATGAATTCCGATGTTGGTCATGCCGACCAGTGCGCCGACGAGAAGCTGAAGCAGCATGAGGAACCAACCAGTTTTTCAGCGGGGGGCCTGCTCAGTGTGGCGACGGCCCATTCAACAAAAGCGCCAACGTATGCCGCGCGATCGTCAATTCGTCATCGGACGGGAGCACATAGAGCGGAATGCGGCCATCATCGCGCGAGATCAGCCGTGCGTGCTGAGCGTTGGCGGTCGCATCCAGTGTCGCACCGAGCCAGCTCAGCCTTTCGGCGATGGACGCGCGGATGGCGGCCGAGCCTTCACCGATCTCGCCGGTGAAGACGAATGCGTCGAGTCCCTCCAGCGCGGCCGCAAGCAGACCGGCATCGAGGCCGGCCTGGTAGGCCAGACGCTCGACGGCATGTCTGACTTGAGGAGAGCGGGCCCCCTCCAGCTCAAATGCGACCTCCCCTGCACCAGCGGGGCCGCTGAGCCCGTAGCTGAGCCGGGAAGCGTCCTGTAGCGCCTCGGTCGGCATGCCATTCTCCGACCTGAGGAACTGGGCGATATCGGGATCGATCTCGCTGGCGAAATCATCGGCCGGCAGCGGACCAAAGGCATAGCGTGCGGGGATGCACTCGACACTGCGCCCGTCCAGGAGCGCGCACATCGAGCTGCTGTCGCCGAGGCGCGCAACGATCACGCGGCGTTTTGCGATTCCGGGCGCCACGAGCGACAGGGTTCGCGCAACTGACTCGTAGGATAGACCGTGCAATCCGGAAGGTCTTATGGTGCCTGCGTGATGCTGATACGGGCTGACGCTGCCCTCACTCGCAGCCGCGCGGCTGAGGTGAAATGCAGTGTCGAAGCAGGCGACCTGCGGTAGCGCTGGATGATCTGCCCGGATCGCGCGGATCGGCGCGAGATTATGCAGCTGATGCAGCGGCGCCGAGGCTACCAGCTGTTCTAGCCGGACCATCACGGCGTCATCGATCAAGACCGGTCGAGCGTGCTCGGGCCCGCCCTGAACGATGCGATGGCCCACCGCCAACGGGCTGACTCCCAACTCATTGCGCAGCCATGCGTCGATGGCCGCGAATGCCGCCGCGACGTCACCGACATCCTCGTTGCGGTAAGCGCGATGCGCCAACGAATCTCCGTTCATCCGGCTCGCCTTGAGGCGGGGACAGCCTCCTACTCCATCGAGCCTTCCGTTGATTTGCCCTTCCAGCCTCCCGTCGCCTTGCACGGAGAAGAGCCGAAAGCTCACGCCCGCTGCGTTAGCATTGATAGCGAGGATCGTGTCCATGGCTGTCAGTCACCAGCCATCAGGACCCGGCCGCCAACCGGGGACCCGAGTGCGCAGCCATCCTGCGCCGCCTGATTAGCCATCGACATCGACATGCCCGAGGTCATACCTCACCTCCACACACTCAAGACGCGCTGGAAGTCCAGCGATTGACTTATGTCAATGGTACGACACTGTCCGTGCCGCGCAGGCATTCAGGGCTTGCCTATCCCCTCTCAAGCCGCGGCGCGATCGGTCCGAACCCAGGCCGCCGCCAGCTCCCATGCGACCGACAGGATGATCGGCCCGATGAAGAGACCGATGATCCCATGCGCGAGCGTTCCGCCGATCACCCCGATCAAAATCACGAGCGTCGGCGTGGTCAGGCCGCGACCCATGACGAGCGGCTTCAGGACGTTGTCGAGCAGGCCGACGGCGACGAGATACGCGGTGAGCAGCAACGCCGTGGTGACGTCCTTGTCCATCCAGATCCAAATGACTACGGGGAAGAGGACGAGGAACGCCCCGATCTGCACGATCGACAACAGCAGAACGATGATGGCAAGCAATCCGGCAGCCGGGATGCCTGCGAATTTGAAGCCGATGCCGGCCAGCAGGGCTTGCACGATTGCGACGCCGATCACGCCCTGCGACACTGCACGGATGGTTGCGCCGGCGAGCTCCACAAAGTGCTCGCTCTGCTCCGGCACGATGCGGAACAGGAAGCCGCGAGCCGCGGCGACGAGCTGCGGCCCCCACGGAAGGAGGAAGCCGGTGACGAACACCGACACAAGAAACTGCAGCGTGCCTAGGCCGGCATCGCCCGCGAACGAGAGCATCATCCCAGCAATCGGCTTGAGATACGGCGCCAACTCGCGCAGCATGGCCCGAATGTTCGTGTACGCCAGGTTCCAGAGGTCGTAGAGCTGCGGGCCGATCACCGGCCAGCTCTTGATCTGCTCGGGAGCGGACTGAAGCTCGATCTCGCCGGTGCCGATCTGGCCCGCGAGATCCCTGATCCCTTCGACTGCGCTCAAGCCCAGCCAGGCCGCAGGACCGATGATGATGCCGAGCGCGACCAGGGTAAGCATGGCCGCGGCCAAGCGAGGACGGCCGCCGAGGCGCTTGGCGAGCCAGCTGAAGGCCGGATAGAACGCCACCGCAAGTACGCCGCTCCAGGTCAGGATCGGCACGAACGGCCGGATGATCAGGAACGACCAGAAGATTAGCAGCGCCAGCAATCCGAGCCGGATCACGAGCTGGATGATGCCATCGGCGGGCAGGAGCTGACGAAGTGTCTTCAAGGACCGCACCGATCTGGAGGAGAGACGCTCTCAACGAGTCATGCGGCCCCCCTGATTGGCAGCTTTGATTCAAATCAAGCTTGCTTGGGCCAATACATGCGGCCGCCGAGATTGCGCTGCTGGCAAGCGCGGAGGCGATCGAGGTGCGCGAGTTCGTCGACCGCTGTTGCGTTCGTTCAATGCCCCTAGCCCGCCGACTTTGAGCTTGGGGCTTTTTCTCGCTAGCTCGCGCTGCACAGTCGATCACGTTCTAACCGCCGTCTCTCGTGCGTGCTAAGCGGCGAGGCGTCGTCTTCTGATGAAGATCATCGAGGCTTTCCGTCGCGAACTGCTCTACGGCGGCCCGCGTCATTTCTTTGGCCTCGGCGGGCACAAATCGCCTTGGGCAGCCCGACGGCGAGGCTGGAGTTGCAGCTAGAGCAGCCCTCTGCTCAATTCGCGAACCGTCTCAATGGCGGTATTCTAAAGCCGCCAATTCTCGGTTGAGGCGCTGCGCACCGACGATGCGCGAATGCCGCAGCAGCGATCTCTACACGCTAGCCCGGGCGGCCCATGAGGCCACCATTCGATCCGAGGCCGATCTGATTGCCCTGCTTGATCAACCGCGAGCAGCGCCGAAGCACAAGCCGGCGACGCCGGCCTTAATTCCAGCCGCCTGAAAGGCAAAAGCCATGGTCTCGACCTTCACGGCCAAAATCAATCTCGAAGAGCCGGCCCGCGGCGACTACGTCGGTACTTGGGACACGCCCGTCAACAGCAACATGACCGTTGTCGACCTCGTTGCCGGCGGCCAGACGTCGATCACGCTGAAAAACTCGCCGGTCGTTCTCGCGAGCGCGCAATACCAGTGTTCGGTGATCACCTTCGCCTCGACATTGACGGGCAGCGTCTCGATCACCTTCCCGACTTCGTTCAAGAAGCCGTAGTCGGTGCAGCACGCCTGCATCGGATCCAGCAACTTCACGATCACGTTGCAGACGACTGCGACAGGCGGGCGGGTCGTCTGCCTGCCGCCCGGTGAAATCGTAGATGTCATCAACGACGGCACTAAACTCGCCTTCCGCAATCTCGGGCGCATCGGTTCTTACATGGATTATGGCGGCTCCTCGATGCCGTCATGGGTCACCGGCTGCACACTTCAGCCATATGTGAACGCAGATGGCAGCGCGATTTCCTCGGCGAGCTACCTACTGTTGTTCGCTATGTTCAGCGGCACGCTGCCCCGATCTACGCGGCCGTCTCCGGCTGACGGCGGACCAGGGCGCGGGGCGCGTCTCCTCGGCGGTCGCAGGCTTTGCGCCGAACACAGTCGGCGCGGGAGGCGGCAGCCAAAGTGTGACGATCGATTCGTCAAACCTGCCGGCGCACAACCATCCGGTCAATGATCCGAGCCATAACCATAGCTTCAACAACAATCCGGTCATTACGGGCCAGTAAACGGCCACGCCGGGCGGCGGCGGCGCCACATCGGCGCCGACGAATGCTCAGACCTCGACCATCAACAGCGCCCTGACCGGCCTCACGGTCAGCAACTCGACCTATGCGAACGGTGCGTTCGCCATCATGCCCCCGGTCGCGGTCGGCGGTCTCACACTGATCAGGGCGGACTAAACGATCGCGAACGACAACGAAGGTTACGCCCCGTAGCCGGAGGGCGCTCGGACCGTTGAGGTCGCCGAGATCAGCCACGTCGCCTATATGCCGGACAAGCGGCAGGCGGTCATCATGTTTGAGAGCACGCTCGGTCAGAAGGTCGCGCTCGTCGCCGACATGAACGCGCTGAACGCTGCCTTGCTCCAGCTCCAGACCGATCCGTTGCAGACGCAGATCGGCGTGGTTGATGGCGAGAAGGACTAAGATCGCAGGCGGGTGACCTGGCTTGCGATCTCCCTTAGCTGGACCAAGGCAGGGGTCAGGCCGTAGGCGAACAAGCCGCATTCGGTCTTAGCGTAGGCCTTGGCGAGCATCTTCCGATCGAGCGCGATCTCCTGTGGGTGAAAGTAGCTGGAGACGGCAGTTCTTGGCTCTAAACGACGCGGCCAAGGTTTTCCATCGATAATTATCGGTGCGAGAATTGCGTTTCGCCGACCTCGTTTCCCCCTCGCGAAGTCGTGAAGCCGACTTCGGTGATCGTCAAAGCGAACGCGCTGAGGTTCGTCACCCCTGATGGAAAACATGGGTGCGCCACCACCATTGGTCGGGTGCGCAAACATGGGCCTTACGATCAAGCGGACGCGACGTTGATTGATCGTGTTCCACATGTTCAGCAAACCTAGGCGGCCCCGACGAACGCCGCGGCGATCGTGACGATGTCTTTCCATGGCAGGGCTTGGAGCATGGCACTGGCAGCGAGTCGAAACAGCTACGGCGCTAATGCGGCGGCAAGAGACACGGATCATTCGGCACGCCCCACCAAGCAAACTCGACGCTGTCGCATGGCTCCTTGGGGAATGCCGCGATAGCGGTTGCAGCGTCCTTGCTTTCGATCATTGCAGCGAAGAAAACGATCGGCTTGCCGAGCATGAACTGACGGGTGATCTTGACCACGGGGAACATGAGCTGACTCCCGAGCTTGAGGGGCATGCATCCCGCCTGAGTCGGAGTGTCGCGGAAACCAAGGGATGCCA
Organism: Bradyrhizobium sp. LB13.1; assembly: GCF_054056815.1. NCBI lineage: Bacteria > Pseudomonadati > Pseudomonadota > Alphaproteobacteria > Hyphomicrobiales > Nitrobacteraceae > Bradyrhizobium > Bradyrhizobium sp. LB13.1. The sequence continues at coordinate 4,564,414 of NZ_JBSRYQ010000001.1, forward strand.
TGCCTAGGGCATGTCCACTGTTGTCTCGCGATCCCCAGACTTAGGAACACGCTTGGAGCGGCCATTGCACCAGCGCTGTCAGGGAGCGCCGGGGCGGATTGCGGTAGCCGGCGCCGCGCTTACGATCTGGCGAGCATTTTGATCGCGGTCCCACTGATGGGACCTCAGGTCTCCTTCCGTGGTGCCGAGGCCGCGCGTACAAGTTCTGCTTGTCTGGTCATGCGCCTTTCAAGCTCCTCCAGAGCCGCCTTATTCGCCTTCTGGAGAGTGTCGTGATAATCGTAGACTATGTCTGCTGCCTGAAGGCCATAAGCTTTTCGCAGCTCCCGCGCGATCTCCCATGCTTCCATACCGCGTGCCGAGACGTGCGTATCCAGCGTGTTTTCGAGAGCATCCATTGTGAACTCGATACACGAGTCAATCGCGTTCTGACTCGCGAGGACCTTGTTGCGAAAGTTCAAGCATCTGGCCAGCAGCCCCCGGTTCATCGCGCGCCAAGCCTCGGTGTCGTCCGGCAGTTCCGGTGGAGTCGGCAGATGGGTTCTCCAAGCTGGGTACTGTTCGTCCGGTAGCTCAATCGCATTCACATTGTCGAAGTAAAAGCGACAGCAGTCGGAGCCATATGCTTCCAGCATCACGGCAACCCTCAGGGCGAGATACGCGGCCTTGTCCTGCTTCTGCGTCCGCTCTCGGTAAAGCGTGATCGCGCCCTGTACCCCCTGCCGTGCCGATGCCCGCGCCAAAAGCGGCGTGCAATATCGCGCCCCAGTCCCAACCGAGTGGATTTGCCAATTGCTGTATGTCCATGCTCTCGTCCCACTAAGCTGGGATTGATGATGCCATCTTCGCCAACCGCTGGCATACACGAACTGACGGTATCCCCAGAGAAGCCCGCCCATGAGCCCGCCGCTAGCGGGGGCTAGTCGCCCCGCGCGGAAGGGCGCGAACGCACGGGCGAAGCTGCGGCACGATCTGGGGCGGCATCGGCTTAAGGCCGCTTCCATTGCTCAAGAATGGTCTTGAGAGACTCGTGCTCCGCTTTGTTGACGACCTCGCACCGCTGCCAAGCCACAGGCTCGATCAACCTGATGATTGCCTGTTCAACACAATCTCGGAGATCGTTGGCGTCCATTGCGTCCAGTTCCCAACAGTCGCGCGCATAATCGGCGACGAACCACTTGTAGCGCGGGTCTTTCTTTTTATCGGCCGCCGGAAACGACGGCAGCCCCGCCAGTTGACCGGCAGTCAGGGCAATGCGCGCAAGCTTGATATGATCGCCGTCGTACTTCGCTAAACGTGCGGGAAGGTCCTGCTCGGACATGTACATCCCGCTCGGGTCGAAGTCCCCAACGTAGAGCACGATCAGATCACGCCCAGCATCCTCGGCACTGTCATGGACCGACGTGGCGCTGCTGAACCCATGCACCGGATTGAAGCCGACAGCATATTGATCAAGGATAGCGGCGAGCACGCCGCGCACGGTGCCCTTCTCGGACCAGACCTGAACCCGATGGGGCTGCTGGTCCCAGAAGTCCCGGCGATAGGATCGAGCTACACAGCGAGCGTACGCGGCGGGTCGGACCAGGTTGCCACACGCTCGATGGCGCGTGTCTCGTCAACAATCCACTCCCACGGAATGATGCCCTGTTCACGGGCCTCCCTTAGCTGGCGATAGACGCGCTGCATTTCCTTTCTCGCCATCGACGGGATCAGACCTGCGGTGAAGGGCTTGTATCCGATGCCGCGACCTGTAATCGGCTTGACGGCCTGGGCTGCGGCATGCATCGCATCGATCAGATCGCGGGACCACTGCGCCATGCCGCGACCCTTTCTGGAACGGGGTTCAGAATAGTCGTCGTTCACGGGGATATCGGGGGCTTGAAATGCCGGCGTGCCGGCGATGTCCGAGATCATGGCCGCCGCAAGGTGTCGGTCAAGCCGTCGAGGCCCTCAAGAATGTAGAGTACGACACAGGATTGTAGAGAACGACGGCGGCCACGACATCGCGGCGAGGCTCAGGAGGAGCGCGGCCGGTAGGGGGCACGTCCCAGCACGCAGAGGACGCGGACGCACAGGCGAAGCTGCGGCGCGATCTGACGGGGCATCGATCGGCGAGCGGACAGAGACCTAAGGCATCTACCAGAAGAGATAGCGTGCTCGCTAGCTCACATGAACTTGTCGGCATAGAACTCGGCGGCTCGCTTCACGATCCAATACTTTTCAAGCCAGCGAAGAAAGAACAATCGCTCAACCGTTTTCAGTGTCGCGTAACGATCAGGATCGATGATCTTGTTCAGAGTTTGCTTGTCTTGGCCAATGACCCGCCCCCCTCGGCGGCGCTAATGTCCCATTTTGAGCGGATGGCTGCAACGGGCGAGGCCGTAGGAGGCCCAGACCGGCAACGCGGTGAATTGCAGGGTCGAGGCTGCCTCGCGATGTGGCGGGCATCCGGGGCATCCGGAGGGTCAGGTATAATTCCGATCACCCAGTAGTGAATTTCCATCGCCTCGCGGAAGTTATCGACGGCGGAGATGATCTCGACATTACCCACGGCGTAAGGGCCTTCGTCGCTCGACCGATGCATGACAAATCCTCGCCGACCGCGACAGTAATACATGCCGCTCTCATCCCAAATCTTGCACCACTGGCGGAACGTCAGCTCAAAGCCGATGCCGCGTCTCTTCGCATTGCGGCGCTGTTGACGAAACTTGCGCAATCGCGGGGATACGGCGTCCCATGGCATTGCCCTTTCTGTTTCACGATAGGTCGGGATAAGCGCGAGAAGGTTCAGGCGTCGCGGCCAGTGCGCTTGGCAAGCTCCGCCGAGCTGGCCCAAGCTCTGCCATGGCCGCGCAAAGCGCTAGAAACTGGCGGTTTTAGGCCGGCGCAAAGGGTGCTGAAACCGCAGGGTTTGTGTGAGCGCGTCGAGCGAGAGACATTCAGGTCGGTGACGATCCGAGTATCCGGAATTTTTTCCAAGAAGATATGGACGGGTCCCATGTGGACGGAGTCCATGTACTTTGACGGGGACGGGGGAACCTGAATTTCGACAGAGGCGTCGCCGTGGAAGTGGTCTGGGGGTGGCCGGGTCCCACGGGCCTTTGGCGACAACGATCTCGGCCGGCGAGATCGATCTCGCGGCGGCGATCAGGCGCGATCGAGCATGCGCTTGATGCTCTTCGCGTCCATCAACGGCAGGCCGAACTCGGAAGCCCAGACTTGCGCGATCTCCCGATAGCTCTTGTCTTCGGCGCGCAATGCCTTCGCGCGGGTCAGCGCGGCTTGCTCGTTCTCCTTCGGCACGAGGTGCCTGGCCTTGCCCTCGCCCTCGACAGTGAAGCCGAAGGGCACCTTGCCGCCGTTGTAAAGGAGTTGCGAGGCCCGATAACGCTTAGCCTCTCGGACGCGCTCGCGGATGCCATCGCGCACGCTCTCGGCCACGGCAGACAGGATGGTGAAGACGAGCTTGCTGATACCGTTGCCGGTGACGTCGCCGCCGAGATCGATCATGTGCAGGCCGATCTTGTCATCCTTCAATTGCTCCAGCGTGCCCAGCGCGTCAGCGGCGGATCGGAACGCGCGGTCGAGCTTCGCGGTGATGATGACGTCGCCAGACTGAGCGGCGGCCAGCAGGCGCTGGCCTTCGGGCCTGTCAGCGAGCGGCACCGAGCCGGACACGCCGGCCTCGACGAAGAACGCCGCAACGGACCAACCTTTCATCATCGCGTAGCCGGTGATCTGTTGCTGCTGGCTTTCGAGCGACATGCCGCTGTTGGCCTGTTCTGCGGTGCTGACCCTGCAATATCCGTAGACCTTCATGACATCATGTGGCGTTGCTTTAGTAATGCCACATGATAGGCAATGCCACAGACTAAATCAAGCCATTTTTGCGGTTTTCCGCGTCCAGCGCTCCATGAAGCTCAGGCATGGTTTCGATGGCGCCGATCTCGCCATGCGCCGCAAGAGCGAGCTGACCTTGGCATAGCCCAACGGCCGCATGACATCGTCCCATGAGAGCAGTTCTTGCTTGGTAAGGCCCGGAAGCGCGCGAGCCCAAATCTCGACGTCTTCAACCTCATCCCGCCCTTCGGCTCTGGCGAGATGGACCACCAATGCGATGACCTCAGGCAAACTAGCGCTGGCGAGAGCTTGGCTTAGAGGATCGTCGGGATTTCGATCGGGAGGTGTCGCCGCCTGTAGTTCTTTCACTGCGGCCTTGATCCGCTGGCGGCGATCAGGATCGGCGGGCATTGAGCACCTTAGCCTGCGAGCGGAGCTGATCGCTCTGAAGAAGCTCAACTGCTCGCCGGAAGTCGAGCAAGACGGCCTGAGCGTCAACGCTGTGCTCAACACTGAGGTTGATGTCTTTCGGCAGCAGGCCGGCGACCACTTTGAGCATGACGCTCGGATCGTCACGGATGACGCGGGCGATGACGTCGGCGCCGTGCGTTTCCCATGCGCTTTGTAGATCGCTGATGAAGGCTTCCCCAAGGCGTGAACGCGCGCCCACAGGACGGCCCGGACCCGGTTTGTGGCCAATTTGAAACCGGCCCTTGCCGTCGCGATCGGCGATCTCAGTGTTGCTCATGGTGCCGAACCTATGCCTCTCTCGCTGCGCCGCCAAGCCGTTACGCATTTCGTGACGGCATCGCCAGATACTTCAAGTAGCTGGTGGACTCGGTGATCGTGTTGCAGGCGATGTTGTCCTTCTCTCGTCATGTGACGTCTCTGCCGTGATGCCGCGCCGTCTTAAACGGCGCGAGCGTCACGGCATGATGTTCATCTCTGGCTCTATCCTCATACGCGGGTAGGGGCCGCCGCAGGCGGCCCTCCTATAATAACCTAAATAGAGACCTAGATAGGCGCGCAACCCGTTGAGCCGACGAGAGAAGCTCGAAAAAAAGTGCGGTTTATTGCCTCAAATAGTGCGGTTTAAACAGCACCCCGGTGCGGTTTCCTCTCTCAACGAAACAGCATCCCGGTGCGGTTTTTAGTAATCGATCCATGTGCCCTCGGCGATTTGTTTCATCGCGTTGTCGACATAACCGCGCGGGTTGTTTTCCTCGGATGCCAACTCAACAACCGTCTCCGCCTTCTCGGTGTTGCCGCCGCAGGCCTTGATGAGGTCGGCGATGATCGTGCCCGCGTCGTTGCCGAGCACCTTGTCGCCCAGGACGTGGAGCTTCGTCTCCTGCGGCTTCGTCTTCTCCGGCTCGGCAATCGGGATCATCCAATATGTTGCGAAGTTGCCCGCCCCCTTGCCGCCGGGCGTGCTGCCCAGGTAGCCGCGCGCGAGAATGACCGGCAGTTCCTTGCGGACAGCAGCATCCGACAGGCCAACGGCAGTTGCGATCTTGAGCGACGAGATTTTGGCAATGCCGGTGGTCCAATCGGACGCGACGTCGGCGAGGAACATTGCGACTACCTTTGCCGTGGAGCGCAGCTCCTTGTCGGTCAGCAGCACCTTCCGCCAGCGCGTCTTTTCCTTCAGCTCCAGTTTGCGCGGGGTGGTGCTCATGACGACGACCCCGCCGTGATCAGGCCGAGCTCCACCGCCTTGCGCGCCGCGTCACCGACGAGCTTGGCGAGCTGCATCAGCCGCTGCGGGCTGATCGTGATGCCCTTGGCTGTGGCGCGCATGCGTCCTTGAGCGTCCAGCTCGAAGACGCGCAGGTCGCAATACGGCGAGCCGTTGAACTGTTTGAGCCCGGCCTGGATGCAGGTGCGCTTGTCGCGTGTTGACTTCCAGATTGCGCCGATATGGGCAATCTCGACGGGTGAATTCGCTTGCGCCGAAGTATCTCGGTCAATTACATTAACGGTGCTATTGTTGCGGTAATTGATCGAGGCCCCCGGCGTTGCCAACGTCGGGGGCTTTTTCATTTTCCGGCTCCGCTCGCAGCGGCTTTCAAGCCCGCCACGACCAATGCGCGGATTGCCGCCGACAAGAGCGGGATGCGCGGCTGTGCTCGCCTCCACGCCTCGATCTGCTCAATCATCTGATCGTCGAAGCGCGCTTGGACGCAAACGCGGGTGTCGGCGGTCATAACCAAACCCTCCCTGACGGTGTGACGATCCAACCAACATACCATCTGCGGAGTTGCGAGTCCGCGAGATTCATGGCATTGTGCTTAAATAGTGCAGACAAACTCGGAAGGCGGGCTGATGGCTCGAATGCGCGTTGGACGCCCACCTAAAGGTGGCATCGAGAACAAGGTTGAGGCGTTCACGACACGGATCACGGCGGAGACGCGGCGGTTGCTGGAGTCCTCAGCCAAGGCGCATGGCCGATCATTGTCGCAGGAAGCCGAGGTCGCCTTGCGCAGCTATCTTGAGAAGCCATCCGGGGCGCCTCGGAACCGCGCGCTGGCCTATATCGTCGGCAACCTCGCCGAGGGCATCGAGGCGCGCACCGGGAAGAACTGGCGCGAGGACGTCTTCACCGGCATGGCCGTACATAGCGCCATCGAAGCTGCCCTCGTCTATCTCGTCCCGGAGCGTCAGCAGGACCCAAAAGTCCCGGAGCGGCTACAAGAGCATGCGCAGAAGATGCCGCCCGAGATCGCACAGCAATATCTCCGGCCGGGTTCGCTCGGCACCCTAAGAGGCTTCCACCTCATGACCGAGATCGAAAGCGCCAAGCCGACGCCCGGCGAGATGCTGAGGGAGATGGACTTACCCATCAGCATGAATGCCTCGCTCGATATGCTCGGCATGGCTCGCCGCCGATCTCGGCTTGATCGAAGCGAAGCGCAAGCCATGACCTCACCGAACCTGCGGCCACCGCGTCGCTTTTCACGCCCCCTGATGGAGCATGCGAACCAAACATCTCGAAACCTCCTACCCGCCGCGCGCCATGCGTGCCGAGCAGGCGGCGAGCTATCTAGCGGTCAGCAAGTCGCTCTTCCTGCGGCTGGTCGAGGAAGGCGCGATCGGCCAGCCAACTAAGGTTCCGGGGCATGATGTTTCGACGTGGGACAGGCTTGATCTCGACAGTATCTATGATGATTGGAAATCGGGCAGCGCGCCGCGTGAAAACACGGTGCTCAAAAGGCTGAGGGAGCTAGAGGATGAGCGACGGGACCAGAGTCGATAGGACCAAGTATCTCTACGCCAAGACCGTCAAGGGCAGGCCTTATCTCTATTTTCGGATGCGAGATGGCCAGCTTGTGCCGCTGCCGCTTGATCGCGATAGCGGTGAGTTCCGGCGAGCCTACATGACAGCTGTCGCAAGACGCGGGACAAGGCCGCCGAGCAGACGTCAAAGGCGGAGCCGGTGCAGCCGCCGACAATGAAGCAGGTTGCTTTCATCGGCGGCACGGTGGGCAAGGCCATTGAGAGGTTCAAGGGCTCGCCGGAGTACATGAACGACCTTCGCCCCTCCTCCCGCTATATCTATGACCGCGCCTTCGACATCATGCGCGACAAGATCGGCGTGACGTTGCTTTCTGACTTTGCTGATGTCGACGTCGTTGACGTCTACTCCGCCGGAATATCAGTCCCGCGTTGGGTGAAGCGCGAAGTTCGGGGCACGATGAAGAAGGTTCGCCAAGGCGGGCCAGCAAGTGCAGACCTGCACATCACCCTGCTCTCGATGATCTGGCGGGTATGCCGCAAGTATCCGGAGTTCGGCATCAAGAACATCCCAAACCCGTTCACCGATGCCGAGCGCCGCTATACCAAGCCGCGCCATCCGGCCATGCCATGGAGCGATGAGCAGCAAGACAAGTTCATTGCGACCGCGCCGGATTACCTCACCCTCACCTACCTAATGTTGAAGTATTTCGGCCAGCGCGGCGGCGATTGTGTGAGCGTCGCCTGGGAGCAGTTTGGTCAGGTCGAAATCAACAATGAGATCAAATGGGGCATCTGGATTGCGCCCGAAAAGGGAGACGATCAGGAGCTGGAATTTTGCGAGCTGCCGAAGGTACTGGTCGATGCCATCAAGCGGGCAAAGAAGCAGCGCGGCGAGTCACCGACCATTCTGGTCAACAAATGGGACAAGCCATGGTCCTCCGCCAACTCGCTTAGCCAATCGATCCGGAGGCACCTGATCAAGATCGGGCTGGCGAAGCGCTTCACCAAGACGATCAGCATGCACGGCTTGCGCAAGAACGCCGCGATCATAGCCGCCGACACCGATCTCGGCGTTGCTGGCATCAAGACCATCACCCTGCACAAGTCGGATGCCATGGCAAATTACTATGCCAAGCGACGGAGAGCAGGCAAAGCTGCGATCCAAGGTGGTCGCCCGCATCAATGAGATGGAGACGGAGAAGGCGACGGCCAAACAGCGGGCCAAGCGGGCGACGATCCGCCGCGTCAAGTGATGTTGCATCGCACTTATTTTTGCTTGCGCTGCGAGATCGGGAAACCAAGAACAAAAATGGGAAACTCTCCATGGGAAACCATTGAAGTGACGGCAATTTTATAAAACCAACGCATTTGTGTTGCGACCTCGTCAACTGATTCTGCTTATGTTAGGCTTACGTCTCGAAGCAGGAAGGTCACCACGATGTCAGCAGTCGCTGAAGTGTTGTCGACCGTCACACACCACCGCTATCCGCGTTGTAGCGCGTTGCCTACCTGTCCCGTCTGCGCCGACTCCATGGTCGCAGCCGAAGCTTCAGCATATGTGTCGGACCACGTGATCAGCTATCTCTGGACCTGCGACAATTGCGGTTATGGCTTCGTGACCAAGCACGCCGTCAAGCAACATTTCGTGTGCAACTGACCCTGTGCAGTCGAGCTAGCGCGGGGCGATGTCGCCCCTCGCCCAGTCCTCGCGCGTACGCTGATAGAATTCCTCGAACGTTCCCCGTGCGACCGCGTCCCTGATGCCCTGCATCAGGAACTGGTAATAAGCGACATTGATCTCGGACAGCAGCATCGCACCCAGCGTCTCGCCCGACTTGACGAGGTGGTGCAAATAGGCGCGCGCGTAGGTGAGCGCCGACGGCCACGAGCTCTCTTCGTCGAGCGGACGCGGATCGTCGGCATGGCGGGCGTTGCGCAAATTCACCTGGCCGAAGCGTGTGAACGCAACGCCATGCCGGCCATTGCGCGTCGGCATCACGCAATCGAACATGTCGATACCGCGCTTGACCGCCTGGAGCATGTCGTCCGGTGTACCGACGCCCATCAGATAGCGCGGCCGCTCCCTCGGCAGCAGCGGCGCGGTCTCGTCGATCATCGCCAGCATCACGGCCTGAGGCTCGCCGACGGCGAGGCCGCCGATCGCATAGCCGTGGAAACCGATCTCGATGAGGCCCTGCGCACTGGCATGGCGAAGCTGCGGTATGTCGCCGCCCTGCACGATGCCGAACAGCATGTAGCCCTCGGGCGCGCTCTCGAAGGCGCGCTTGCTCCGCTCGGCCCAGCGCAGCGACAATTGCATCGCGCGGTCGATGTCGGCGCGCTCGGCCGGCAGCCGCACGCATTCGTCCATCTGCATGGCGATGTCGGAGCCGAGCAAACGCTGCACCTCGATCGAGCGCTCCGGCGACAACTCGACCTTGGCGCCGTCGATATGCGAACGGAATGTGACGGCGTGCTCGCTGACCTTGCGCAAATCCGCTAGCGACATCACCTGGAAGCCGCCGGAATCCGTCAGCATCGGGCCGTTCCAGCCGGTGAATGTCTGCAGGCCGCCCAGCGCCGCGATCCGCTCCGCGCCGGGACGCAGCATCAGATGATAGGTGTTGCCGAGCACGATGTCGGCACCGGCCTCACGCACCTCGCGCCAGTGCATGCCCTTCATCGCGCCGGCGGTGCCGACCGGCATGAACGCGGGCGTGCGCACCACACCGTGCGGCGTGGTCAGGCGGCCGGTGCGCGCGGCGCCATCGGTGGCGAGCAGTTCGAAATGATTGGGCAAACCGGTGTCAGGACGATTCATGAGGGTGCTTATTGCGTGTCGGAGCAGGCCGATCAACCCGCTCAAGCGTTGCTTGCGCCGGCTTGTGCATCAGACTGGGACAGAACGGACACGGATATTTGCACCCGCTTCCCTTGTTAAACAAAACGATACAGTGTAGTTTTATCTGGGGTTGGACGAGCTGCCGCGGCGATGTTGCCGGCGGCGGTAGATGCGTGATCGCCAGCCACCGACAATGCCCTTCCCTTCAAGTTCGAGTGAGATGTCCGGCCGTTCGCATGGCTGGACGAGGCAGACAGGCGCCCGCCTGATCGGATTCCTGACGTGCAGCCTGGCGCTCGGCGCCTGCACCTCCCTGCCCCGCACGCCCTATACCGCCGCTGAAGCCAGCACCTCGCGGGTGCTCGATATCGACGGCCTCCGTCGCTACGCCGACGAACCCATCGCGAAATTCAGCTTCGAGAAGGACACCGGCACCGCGACGAAGTCCTACCTGGCTCTGTCTGGCGGCGGCGCCGATGGCGCCTACGGCGTCGGCGTGCTCAACGGCTGGACCGCGGCCAGAACCCGTCCCGCCTTCTCGGTCGTCTCGGGTGTGAGCACCGGCGGCCTGATTGCGCCCTTTGCGTATCTCGGCTCGCAATATGACGAGACGCTGAAGGAGGTCTACACCAGCGGTATCGCGGAGAGCCTGTTGAGCGATCCCAGCATCATGCGCGTGCTGTTCGGATCCGGGCTGTTCGGCAACACGCGGCTGCGCGAGCTCGTCGCCCGCTATGTCGGGCCGGAGATCATGGCGCAGGTCGCGCGCGAAAACGCCAAGGGCCGCAGGCTGCTGATCGTGACGACCGATCTCGACACCCAGCGCACCGCCATCTGGGATATGGGCAAGATCGCAGCGGTCGGCACGCCCGAGGCGCTAAAGCTGTTTCGCGACGTGATGGCGGCCTCCGCCAGCATCCCCCTGGTGTTTCCGCCGATCATGATCGACGCGGAAGGCCAGGGCCGCAGGTTTCAGGAGATGCATGTCGACGGCGGCGTGACGGCCCCGGTGCTGACGCTGCCGGAAGCCCTGCTTTTCCAGGGCAGTCGCCTGCCCGGCACCGCGAAATTGGACATCTACATCCTCGTCAACAAGAAGATCGAACGCAACTTCGAACTCGTCTCCAACAGCACCATCGACGTCGCCTCACGCAGCCTGTCGTCGATCACCCAGTCCCAGACCCGTTCGATCATCTTCTCGACCTATGATTTCGCCAAGCGCAACCGCCTGGGTTTCCATCTCTCCTACATCGCGCGCGACTATCCCGCGCCGGTCTCGGAAGGGTTCGACACCGCCTATATGCGGGCGCTGTATCAGTACGGATATGAGAAGGCGGCGGCCGGCCAGGCCTGGACTTCGACGCTTCCGTGAGGCCCTCACGGAGGAACGAGGTCTTACCGAGACCGTTGACGATACGACCAATTCGGCCAGATTGGCGATGACGCCCCGGCTGCTGCGCGTTATAGAGCAATGATCGACGTCAGGAACGCGCAGGAATCATCGGGCATGGGATTGACTGCGACCAAGACAAGACCGGCGGCGCCCCGGCGCGAGGTGCCGAAATCGCGTGGCGGCCGGCCGACCAAAAGCGCCGCGATCGAGCGGGATCAACGGTTGATTGAGGTCGCCACCCGCCTGTTCCTGGATCGCGGCTTTGACGCGACCTCGCTCGATGCGGTCGCGGAAGCAGCACGCGTCAGCAAACCCACGGTTTATTCCCGTTACGGCGACAAGCGCGGCCTGTTCGCGGCCGTGCTGAGGCGCGAAATCGCGCGCTGGCTTGCGCCACTGTCGGCAGCCGCCGAAACGCAGATCAGCAGCGCCTCGGACATTTCGGTCGAGCAGCGGCTGGTCGCGATCGGGCGCGAGATGCTGACATTCACCTGCGGTCCCGATGCCGTTGCCTTCAGCCGCATGATGACGTCACAGGCCATCAACTTTCCCGATGTCGCCAAGCTCGGCAAAGAGGAAGGCTGGCTCAAGGCCGTCGCCACCACGGCGCGCTTCTTCGACCATCTGATGGCGCAAAGTGCGCTCGACGTCGACGACACCACCATCGCGGCCGAGGTGTTCCTCGACGTCGTCGTCGGTCACAATCATCGCCTGGCGACGTTTGGAACGCCGCCGGAGATGAAAGTCGCGGAAAAACGAATGCGCGCTGCGATCAAGCTGTTTTTGGCCGGTGCGCTCGGACCGGCGGACCGCGTCCAGAGCGCCGCCAAGAGCACGCAGCGGCGGCGTCCGTCCCGCTGACAATTCCGTGAGGTTGCGATTTTTTCCGAGTGGACCCGCGCCCGCGCCGTTGACCAAAACAAAACGATACGGTATGGTTTAATTATAGAGCGATGCGGATCGCTTTTTCACCAGCCCCAAAGAGATCCGCACCGCTTCGATCGCCGCGGCGGGTACAGCCCGTCACGACGCTCAGCGGCCGACCGATGCCCAAGGTCGGCCGCAAATTCTTTACGATCATCCGGCACACTCGCTGGCCGAGGGTTTCGAGCATGACGACAGCCAAACCATGGACCTCGGGATTGCTTGCGATCGCCCTGTCCGCAGTGCTCCTTGCAGCGCCGGCGCGGGCGATCGTGAGCACGGGCACGCCGACCGCGCTTCACGGCGAGACAGATGGTGAGGCCGATCGCCAAGCGGTCAGCCGCGAGATCGAGCGCTTCCGCAGCTCGTCGATCTCGATCAGCCAGGCCATGGCGATTGCGGAATCCCGCCACGCCGGTGCCACCACGGCGGATGTGAGCTTCGACGGAGCCTCCGGCGTGCCGGTCTACCGGGTGAAGACCCTGCACAACGACCGGATCTGGCGCCACACCATCAATGCCGCGACCGGCGAGCTCGTCGGCGGCGAAGCTGCCCTCCCCCTCGCCGAGCTCGATCTCGACGACCGCAGCAACCTCGCAGCGCTCGGTGCCATCAAGCACCGCCTTGCGGATGCCGTGCACGTCGCCGAACGTGCGGCCTCCGGCAAGGCAATCAGCGGGGGGCTGGTGCGCGAAGGCGGCCGGCTGAATTTTGCGATCGTCGTCATCAGTGGCGACAACCTCAAGGAGGTCATCCTCGAACCGCCGGGCGCCCGGACGAGATAGCGGCGGCCCCAATCCCGCCGAAAAACCATTGACGACCGCAAGACTCTCCCCCATAAGTCGCCGCCATGTTCACGACCACCAAACGCACGACTAAAACCACCACGGCCTTCGGGGCCCGGGGAGGCGTGCGCGTGTAGTCGTCGACTAGAACGCAATCCACTCTACCGAAGCCCCGCCCTCGTTGGTCCGGGGCTTTTTTGTTGTCTCAATTCTCAATTCAATGGAGGACAAAGTGAGTAACGATCCCGTCGTCGCGATTGTCGGCGTCACCGGTGCGGTGGGCGCCGAATTCATCGCTACCATGGACAAGCGCGGCTTTCGCGTCGGCAAGCTCAAGGCGCTCGCAAGCGCCCGCTCGGCCGGCAAGACGGTGTCGTTCCGCGGGCAAAAAATCCTCATCGAGGAGCTGTCCGAGCGCGCCTTCGAAGGCGTCGACATCGCGCTGTTTTCCGCCGGCGGCAGCATCTCGAAGAAGTTCGCTCCCATCGCTGTCAAGGCAGGCGCCGTCGTGGTCGACAACTCCTCCGCCTTCCGCATGGACCCGAACGTGCCGCTGGTGATTCCGGAGGTCAACGGCAACCGCATCCGCGACCACAAGGGCATCATCGCCAACCCGAACTGTGCCGCAATCACCGCGCTGGTGCCGCTGTGGCCGATCCACCAGAGCAACCGCATCAAGCGCGTGATCATCTCGACCTACCAGGCGGCAAGCGGCGCCGGTGCCGCCGCGATGGAGGAGCTCGTCGAGTCCACCCGCGCCAATCTCAACGGGCAGGCCTACGCGCCCAAGGTGATGCCGCATCCCTACGCCTTCAACCTCTTCAACCACAACACGGCGATCGATCCTGACACCGGCTACAACGACGAAGAGACCAAGGTCATCAAGGAAACCCGCAAGATCTTCGAGGACGACAAGATCGCGATCGGCGTCACCTGCGTGCGCGTGCCGGTGCTGCGGGCTCATTGCGAGGCCATCACCTTCGAATGCGAGAAGCCGATCAGCGAAGACCAGGTCCGCGCCATCATGGCGCAGGCGCCCGGCGTGAAGCTGGTCGACGACCGCGTGAAGAACTACTTCCCGATGCCGATCGACGCCTCGGGCCAGGACGACGTCCTGGTCGGCCGCATCCGCAAGGATCTCAGCGATCCCAGCGGGCATTCGATCTCGATGTTCGTGGCGGCGGATCAACTGCTCAAGGGCGCCGCGTTGAACGCGGTGCAGATCGCGGAGCTGTTGCCGCTGCGCGTGATGGCGTAACGGGTACGTCGGGTGGGCACGGCGCTACGCGCCTTTGCCCACCTTACGGTTCTGCCCGAAACAACAAACACCCATCGCCATACGAATAGAACCGGTAGCCATTCGCGATCGCATGCGCATAGGCCTGCTGCATCGCCTCAAGCCCCGAGAAGGCCGACACCAGCATGAACAGCGTCGACCTCGGCAGATGGAAATTGGTCAGCATGATATCGACGGCGCGGAAGCGATAGCCGGGGGTGATGAAGATCGACGTCTCGGCGGCGAACGGCTGAATGGTGCCGTCCTCGCTGGCTGCGCTTTCAAGCAGCCGCAATGACGTGGTGCCGACCGCGACGATACGGCCGCCATTGCTCCGCGCGGTGTTGAGCTTTTCCGCCGTCTCGGCCGAGATCGTGCCCCACTCGGCATGCATCTTGTGGCCTTCGGTGTCGTCCACCTTCACCGGCAGGAACGTCCCTGCCCCGACATGCAGCGTGACGCGGTTGATGCCGACGCCGCGCGCGTGCAGCGCCTGCTCCAGCGCCGGCGTGAAATGCAGGCCTGCTGTCGGCGCGGCAACGGCACCTTCATTCGCCGCGAACATGGTCTGGTAGTCGGCGAGGTCCTGATCATCCGGCGTGCGTTTGGAGGCGATGTAGGGCGGCAGCGGCGGGCTGCCGAGATCGGCGATGGCCTGATCCAGTATCGGGCCGTGGAACGAGAATGACAGCGTCACCTCGCCTTCGCTGCCCTTGGCCTCGACTTCGGCGTCGAGATGGCCGAGCAGGCAGACCTTGCCCTCATTGCCGAAGCGAATGCGGTCGCCGGGAGTGAGTTTCTTGGCGGGCTTCACCAGTGCCTGCCAGCGCGAACCGTCGACGCGCTTGATCAGCGTCGCCTCGATCTTCGGCTCGGTCTCGCGGCCGATGCGGCGGCCCTTCAATTGCGCCGCGATCACCTTGGTGTCGTTGACAATGAGCTGGTCGCCCGGCTTCAGCCATTGCGGCAGGTCGGCGATGACCTGGTCGCGCAGCGTGCCGTGATCGACAACCAGCATCTTCGCGGAGTCGCGCGGGATCGCCGGGCGCAATGCGATGCGCTCGGCGGGCAGGTCGAAATCGAAGAGATCGGTGCGCATATCGGGCTCAGCGCCACATAGTCATCCTGAGGAGCGCGGAACGCGCGTCTCGAAGGATGAAGGCCCCGCTGCTGCAGCTTGGCCTTCATGGTTCGAGACGGCGCTACGCGCCTCCTCACCATAAGGGGAAACGCCTACGCCGCGTCAGCCGCCATCCGCGCCTTGACGATCTTGTCGGGGTTCTGCACGGGCTCGCCGCGCTTGATCTTGTCGACGTTATCCATGCCCTCGGTGACCTTGCCCCACACCGTGTACTGGTTGTCGAGAAAGCGGGCGTCGTCGAACACGATGAAGAACTGGCTGTCGCCGGAGTCGGGGCTCGCTGCACGGGCCATCGAGGTGACGCCGCGCACATGCGGCTCCTTGCTGAACTCGGCCTTCAGCTTCTGGCCGGAGCCGCCGGTGCCGGTGCCCTGCGGGCAGCCGGTCTGCGCCATGAAGCCGTCGATCACGCGATGGAACACGATGCCGTCGTAGAAGCCCTCGCGCACGAGCTCCTTGATGCGCGCGACGTGGCCGGGCGCCAGATCAGGCCGCATCTCGATGGTGACGGGGCCCTGGGTGGTCTCGAGGATCAGGGTGTTTTCGGTGGCACTCATGCTCGTCTCTCTTGGGTTGGGGGTGAAGTCTTCCGGTTGCGAAACTGGATCGCGAATGGACGCCCCGCAGCGGCGCCGGCCATCGCGTCGGTAAATGGCATCGGCGTGCAGCGTTGCAATGCCTCCATCACCGCGACCCGGTATTGCAGCCGGTCATCGTCGGAGGCCTCCGCGGATTCATAGGTAATCCTCGGATGGCCCAGAATGTTTCCAGCCCGGTTAAAGCTCACGACGACGGTGATGTCGATGGGACGGGCCCTGGCGGCAGGCGGCGGCTTCCAGCAGGTGCGCAGATGCCGGAAGATGTCCTGGATGGTGTTGACCTCGGCGTCCCCGGCGGCCGCTCCGGAGACGCCGAGCAGCAGCACCGCGGCAACCAGCAGGAGCTTGCCAGCGCAGCGCGCCATCGTCTCTCCTACTTGATGTCGGAAGCGACCTGCACCTTCACCATCTTGTCGGGGTCGGTGACGGTGCCGCCGCTTGATCCGGGAGGCGCCTTCTTCAGCTTGTCGACGACGTCCATGCCCTGCACGACCTCGCCGATCACTGTGTACTGGTTGTCGAGGCTGCCGCCGTCCGCGAACATGATGAAGAACTGCGAGTTGGCAGTGTCGACGCTGTCGCCACGCCGCGCCATCCCGACGATGCCGCGGGCAAAATGCACCTTGGAGAATTCCTGTTTCAGATTCGGATATTTCGAGCCGCCGGTGCCGTTGAATTTCTCGCCGTCGCCGGTCTGCGCCATGAAGCCGTCCATGACGCGGTGGAACGGCACGTTGTTGTAATAGCCCTCGCGCGCGAGCTGCTTGATGCGCTCGGCGTGCTGGGGCGCCAGATCCGTCCGCAGCTTGATGACGATGCGGCCCTTGGTGGTGTCGATGACGATGGCGTTGGCCTTGTCGAGGCCCGCCGGCAAGGCTTGCGCGAAGGCCGGCACCGCGAACAGAACCGCGGCAAGAACAGCGAGAATTCGGATCATGATAACTCCGGATCAGAGATGAGAGAGGAACGCGCCGTTATCAGGCGAATTTTGCCTTGAGCTGTGCCGCAACCAGCGGCGGGACGAAGGCCGAGACGTCCCCACCCATGGCGGCGATCTGGCGCACCAAAGTGGCGGTGATCGGGCGGACCATCGGAGAGGCCGGCAGGAAGACCGTATGCACCTCGGGCGCCATGGCCCCGTTCATGCCGGCGAGCTGCATCTCGTAGTCGAGGTCGGTGCCGTCGCGCAGGCCCCGAATCATGATGGTCGCACCGTGCTTGCGCGCCGAGACCACCGACAGATCGTCAAACGTCACAGCCTCGAGCACGCAGCCGGCCTGGGCCGCCACCGGCCCGCAGACGTCATGGAGCATCTTGAGCCGCTCCTCGGTCGAGAACAGCGGCTTCTTGCCGGGATGCACCCCGATTGCGACAACGAGCCTGTCGCACAGCGACACGCTGTGCCGGACCACGTCCAGATGGCCGTTGGTGATGGGGTCGAAGGAACCTGGGTAGTAGGCAATGCGCGGCATGGTCACGTCCTACCGCGCCCGGCCCGGGCCGGCAAGCCGGGCGGGTTCCCTGGCCATTTCCTGCCCATTTTCCGCAAAATGTCCCTCCGGCCATGTCGACGATGGCCGGTTTGTTTCGTCCTGAGGGCGGCCACGAAACCAAAGGACGCGCGAACGAAACCATTTCCCACAGCCGCGAAGACGTCCGGAAACTGGTCATGGTTACCAATCCAGCCAACGAAATGACGGGCCGCACACTGGGCGTAGCGGCCACAGCACAGGGGACTGTCAATGATCAAGGCTCTTTCAGCGATCGCCATCTCTGCGTGTGTCGCTGCCGCTCTCACCCTCCTGCCCGGCTTCGCCCCGACCGTCGAGGCCAGCGTGCCGCAGCCGCTCGCCAAGAGCGACCGGCTCGATATCCGCGCCATCGGCAAGGACTGCTCGCAGCAGGCCTGGCCGAATTTCGAGGCCTCCTGCCTCCGCCAGGTCGGTACCAAAGCCAACATCCGCGAGGCTCGCCTCGTGACCGCCGACCGTACCCCGTAGTCGGGTCTGTCAGCTTCGCGTCACAAACCCCGATATAAAGCCCAAGATAATGAAGATGGATATTTGCGACATCCCGTCGCAGACTGCCTGATGCTCGCGCCCGTCGGAATGGTCCGACGGGCGCGATCCCATCGGGGGTCGATCTTGTCCAGTACGCCCGCAGTCGCCTCCGGCCATCATCCTGACCCTGTGCCGATCGCCATGACCATGGGGGCCCTCGGGGTGGTCTATGGCGACATCGGCACCAGTCCCCTCTACGCCCTGAAGGAAGCCGCCAAGGCCGCCGCCCACGGCGGCGCAGTGACCAACGATGCTGTTCTGGGCGTTGCCTCGCTGATCCTCTGGGCGCTGCTGCTCATCATCTCGCTGAAATATGCGCTGCTGATCCTGCGTGCGGACAACCGCGGCGAAGGCGGCATCGTCGCGCTGCTGGCGCTGCTGCACGCGCGCAACGCCCAACCCGGCACCTGGCGCGCCCATCTGCTGGTCGTCGGCCTCGTCGGCGCTGCGCTGCTCTACGGCGACGGCGCGATCACGCCCGCGATCTCAGTGCTCAGCGCCATCGAGGGCCTCAAGGTCGACGCCCCCTCGCTGGCGCCCGTCGTGGTGCCCGTCACCATCGTCATTCTGGTTGGCCTGTTCATAATGCAGAAGCAGGGCACCGGCTTCATTGGCCGCATCTTCGGACCGGTGATGCTGGCCTGGTTCTTCGTGCTGGCCGCGCTCGGCATCCACGGCATCGTCAAGGCGCCGGCGGTGCTGGCGGCGCTCAGCCCGCTCTATGCGTTCGAATTCCTGATCCACCAGGATTTCCATGTCTCCTTCGCGATCCTCGGCGCGGCCTTCCTCGCGGTGACCGGCGGCGAGGCCATGTATGCCGACATGGGGCATTTCGGCCGCCTGCCGATCCGGCTGGCCTGGTTCGCGATCTGCCTGCCCGCGCTGGTGCTGAACTATTTCGGCCAGGCCGCGCTCTTGATCACCGACCCCACGATGATCGAAAATCCGTTCTTCCAGCTCTGCCCCGACGCCCTGCACTATCCGCTGGTGGCGTTCTCGGCGGTTGCGACCGTGATCGCCTCGCAGGCGATCATCTCCGGCGTGTTCTCGCTGACCCAGCAGTCGATCCAGCTCGGCTTCCTTCCGCGCATGCAGATTCGCCACACCACGAGTGACGCGATCGGCCAGATCTACGTGCCCCTGGTGAACTGGCTGCTCGCCGCCGCAACGCTGGGCGCGGTCCTGAGCTTCGGCACCTCGGAGGCGCTCGCCGGCGCCTATGGCATCGCGGTGTCGCTCCTGATGGCGATCACCACGCTGCTCGCCGCCCTGGTCGCGATCCAGTGGGGCTATTCGCCGTGGCTGGTGCTGCCCGTGAACGGCTTCTTCTTCGTGATCGACCTGATCTTCTTCTCGGCCAACTCAATCAAGCTGTTCGAAGGCGGCTGGTTTCCGCTGCTGCTCGCGGCCCTCGTCGCCTTTCTGATGCTGACGTGGCGCGCCGGCGTGAAGCTGGTCGAGGCCGCGCGCGGAAAACTGCGCCAGCCCGAGGAGGATCTGATCGAGACGGCGGTCAACAAATGCAGCGCCCGACTGCCCGGGACGGCTGTGTTCCTGGCGTCGGCGCCGCGCGGTGTACCGCTGGCGCTGACCCAGTTCGTCAAGCACAACCACGTGCTGCACGAGCGCATCGTCCTCGTCACCGTGCTGATCGAGGAGCTTCCGCATATCACTGACGAGGACCGTACCGAGGTGATCGAGATCATCCCCGGCATCACCCGCGTCATCCTGCATTACGGCTTCATGCAGAACCCGACGATCTACGAAGGACTGACCCTCGCCTGCCGCCACGGCAAGCTGTCGGGCATCGACCTCTCCGACATCACCTATTATGTCGGGCGCGAGACCATCATCCCGAGTGAGGACATCCCGGGCATGTGGGTCTGGCGCGAAAGCCTGTTCGCCTTCCTCCAGCGCAACGCGGAACGCTCCGCCGCGTTTTTCGGCGTGCCGACCAAGCAGGTGGTGGAGTTCGGGACGGAGCTGGAGATATAGGGCGGTTCGTAGCCCGAATTTCGCTTCGCTCCATCCGAGCCTACGAGGGGTGGCGCATCACTCCCCGTTTGACTCCCCATTCGCCCCATTCCCGCTCTCGGCCTCTTCCGTGATGTGCTCCACCGAGACGACGTGCTCGTCCTCGGCGGTGTCGAACACGATCACGCCTTGGGTCGAGCGGCCGGCGACGCGGATGCCTTCGACCGGGCAGCGGATCAGCTGGCCCTTGTCGGTGACCAGCATGATCTGGTCGGCCTCTTCCACCGGGAAGGAGGCCACGAGGTTGCCGTTGCGGTTGTTGACGCTCATGGCGACGATGCCTTTGCCGCCGCGGCCCGTGGTGCGATACTCGTAGGACGAGGTCCGCTTGCCGTAGCCGTTGACGGAGACGGTCAGCACGACCTGCTCGGCGGCCGACAGGTCAACATAGCGCTCCTGGGCGAGCTGGTAGCTGCCCGAGGTCTCCTCGGCCTCGGCATCCACTGCTGCTTCCTCAGTCGCGGCTTCGCCGACGACTGCACGGCGCATCTTCAGGTACGCCGTGCGCTCGTCCGATGAGGTCTCGACATGGCGCAGAATCGCCAGCGAGATCACCTTGTCGCCCTCGCCAAGCGCAATGCCGCGCACGCCCATCGAGGTACGCCCGGTGAACACGCGCACGTCAGTGACGGGGAAACGGATGCACTGGCCGCCGGCGCCGGTCAAAAGCACGTCGTCGTGTTCGGTGCAGATCTGCACGTCGACGATCGCTTCATTTTCGTCGAGCTTCATTGCGATGATGCCGGAGCGGCGGACGTCGACGAAATCGGACAGCTTGTTGCGCCGCACGTTGCCGCCTGTCGTGGCGAACATCACGTCGAGGTTGCCCCAGGTGGACTCGTCCTCCGGCAGCGGCATGATAGTGGTGATGCGCTCGCCCTGCTCCAGCGGCAGGATGTTGATCAGCGCCTTGCCGCGCGCATTCGGCGCGGCCATCGGCAGGCGCCAGACCTTTATCTTGTAGACTTGGCCGCGCGAGGAGAAGAACAGCATCGGCGTGTGCGTGGAGGCCACGAACAGTCGGCTGACGAAATCCTCGTCGCGGGTCTGCATGCCGGCGCGGCCCTTGCCGCCGCGGCGCTGCGCGCGATAGGCCGACAGCGGCACGCGCTTGACGTAGCCGGCGTGGGAGACGGTGACGACCATGTCCTCGCGCTGGATCAGGTCCTCGTCCTCGACCTCGCCTTCCTGCTCGATGATGACGGTGCGGCGCGGGGTGGCGAACTCGGCCTTCACTTCGGCGAGCTCGGTCTTGATGATGCCCAGCACGCGGTCGCGCGAGCGCAGGATGTCGAGATAGTCGGCGATCTCACCGGCGAGCTTGTCGAGCTCCTCGCGGATTTCGTCACGGCCGAGTGCGGTGAGGCGCTGCAGGCGCAGGTCGAGAATGGCCCTCGCCTGCTCCATCGACAGGCGGATCGTGCCGTTCTCACTGATGCGGTGGCGCGGATCGTCGATCAGCGTCAGCATGTCCTCGACGTCCCGGGCCGGCCAGTCGCGTGACATCAGGGTGTCGCGGGCGGTGGTCGGGTCGGGCGAGGTCCGGATCACGCGGATCATTTCGTCGATATTGGCGACCGCGATCGCCAGACCGACCAGGATATGGGCGCGATCGCGCGCCTTGGCGAGCAGGAACTTGGTGCGCCGCGTGACGACCCGCTCACGGAAGTCGACGAAGATCGCCAGCAGGTCCTTCAGATGCATGATCCGCGGACGGCCGCTGTCGAGCGCAACCATGTTGACGCCGAAGCTCGTCTGCAGCGGGGTGAACCTGTACAGCTGATTCAGCACTACATCCGGCACGGCGTCGCGCTTCAATTCGATGACGACGCGGTAGCCGTCGCGATCCGATTCATCGCGCAGGTCGCCGATGCCCTCGATCTTCTTTTCCTTCACCAGCTCGGCGATGCGCTCGACCATCGTCGCCTTGTTCACCTGGTAGGGAATCTCGGTGATGATGATCGCCTCGCGCTCCTTGCGGATGGTCTCGATCGCGACCTTGCCGCGCATCATGACCGAGCCGCGGCCGAGGTGATAGGCGGCGCGGATGCCCTGCCGTCCGAGGATGACGCCGCCGGTCGGGAAATCCGGTCCCGGCACGATGTTGATGAGCTCGTCGATGGTGAGCGCGGGGTTGTCGATCAACGCGACGCAGGCGTCGATGACCTCGCCGAGATTGTGCGGCGGGATGTTGGTGGCCATGCCGACCGCGATGCCGCCGGCGCCGTTGACGAGCAAGTTCGGGAACTTGGCCGGCAGGACCGACGGCTCGGTCTCGTTGTTGTCGTAGTTCGGCTGGAAGTCGACGGTGTCCTTGTCGATATCTGCCAGCAGAGCCAGCGCCACCTTCGTCAACCGGGCTTCCGTGTAACGATAGGCAGCCGGGGGATCGCCGTCGACCGAGCCGAAATTGCCTTGGCCGTCGATCAACGGCACGCGCATGGAGAAGTTCTGCGCCATCCGGACCATGGCGTCGTAGATCGACTGGTCGCCATGCGGATGATATTTACCGATGACGTCGCCGACCACGCGGGCGGACTTGACGTACTTCTTGTCGGGCGTGTGCCCCTGCTCGTTCATCGAGTACAGGATGCGGCGATGCACCGGCTTGAGGCCGTCGCGGGCGTCAGGCAGCGCCCGCGCCACGATCACGCTCATGGCGTAATCGAGATAGGACTTCTTCATCTCCTCGAAGATGGAGACGGGGCGAATATCCGAGGGTTGCGCCGGCTGGTCGCCGGGCTTGTCGTCGTCGTCAGCCAAGGGGAAATCCGGTGAGGTTTTATCTGGGAATCATATAGCGCATCGAGGCTCGGATAACCACCCTTGCGAGGCTTGGGCAAGCGCTTTTTCCGCCTATTTTTCCAATAACTTAAGCCCTTGCGAGCCATGTCTCGGATAGCCGCCACATCGACCTTGCGAAATCGCCTGGAACACCTGGAAAACCGTGCGGCGAACGTGCCCGTCAGCGCGCTTGCCGAGACGCAATCCGAGCTCAACCCAAACATGAAGCGGGCCCGGAAATCCCGAGCCCGTCCTGCCGATTAGCGAGATTTGCTGGCACGACACGAGAAGCGCCGCCCCATCCGGCCGGCACGTCGACATCGTGCGATACGCCGCGTTCTTCGAACGGGATCGCTCAGAACGGGATATCGTCGTCCATGTCGTTGTTGCGGCCACCGCCGCCGGCGGCAACGGGGCGGCGCGGCGCGCTGCTGACCGGACCCGATGAGCCGAAATCGCCGCCCGGCTCGTCGCCGAAGCTGCCGGCTCCTCCGCCGCCGCTGCGACCGTCCAGCATTGTCAGCGTCGAGTTGAAGCCCTGCAGCACGACCTCGGTCGAGTACTTCTCGACGCCGCTCTGGTCGGTCCATTTGCGGGTCTGGAGCGCACCCTCGACGTAAATCTTGGCGCCCTTCTTCAGATACTGCTCGGCGACCTTGCAGAGCCCTTCATTGAAGATCACGACGCGGTGCCACTCGGTCTTTTCCTTGCGCTCGCCGGTCGCCTTGTCGCGCCACGTCTCCGAGGTGGCGACGCTCAGATTGGCGATCGGCCGCCCGTCCTGGGTGCGGCGGATTTCAGGATCCTTGCCGAGATTTCCAACCAGAATGACCTTGTTGACACTTCCCGCCATCGCCGCTCTCCACTCCGAATGCCACTGAATTTGAATGCCACTGAATTTCACGAGGCGGGGCCGCGCCCGCGGCCTCTGCCACCCTGTTGCGGACCCTATACGCTCGCAAGGGACGCTCAGCCCACGATCCCTCCGGTTATCCCCAAATATAGCATCTATTTGGATCTCGTTCCAGATTTGTTCCTGCAAACCCGACTTTCGGTCGCTCGCGGATGCTTCATCTGCAGAAGCGTTGGATGGAACCTTTGTAGGTTCCCGTCCGAAGAGCAGAACAACTTAACATTCAGCAAGTTATTGGCGCTTTCACCGCCTGCCATTGTTGCATCCGGGCGACGGACTCTGCCGCTCGATGGAGCTACCGTCGCCTCGGACTTAGTTCATATGGGCGTCACGCCTGATCAGCCGCTTCGGATCAACAAGAAGCGACGAACCTGGGGAGACTGGCAATGAATAAGCTTGTGTTTGGCGCAATCGGTGCCGTGGCGTTGGGCGTATCGGCTCCCGCGAGCGCGGCCGATCTGGCGGCACGTCCCTACAACAAGGCTCCGGCGCCGATGGTTGCGACCATCTATGACTGGAGCGGCTTCTACATCGGCATCAACGGCGGCGGCGGGTCGAGCCACAAGTGCTGGGACTTCGTTACGCCGGTGACCGGTACATTGGTCGGCGAAGGCTGTCACAATGCGACAGGCGGCACCGTCGGCGGGCAGATCGGCTATCGCTGGCAGACGGCCAGTTGGGTGTTCGGCTTTGAAGGCCAGGGCAACTGGGCCGACTTCCGGGGCGACAACGTGAGCACACTGTTTCCGGGCACCGCTTTGGTGACCGGTGATCGCAACCGTTCTCGCATCGATTCTTTCGGGCTCATCACCGGTCAGGTCGGTTACGCCTGGAACAACGTGCTGCTCTACGTGAAGGGCGGCGGCGCCGTGGTCGGTGACAAGTACGACGTCTATGCCGCCGCAGGTACGCCCGGCGCGGGTACGCTGCTGGCTTCGGCGCGTGAAACTCGCTGGGGTGGGACGGTCGGAGCCGGTTTGGAGTTCGGCTTCGCACCAAACTGGTCGCTGGGCTTTGAGTACGACCACATCTTCCTTGGCAATCGCACGATCGGCTTCACAACGCCCGCGGGCGCAACATTCGGAAGCGACCGAATTAGCCAGGATGTCGATATGGGGCTTGTCCGCTTGAACTATCGCTGGGGCGGTCCGGTCCTCGCGAAGTACTGATCCAACTGACATCATTCAAGAACTCTAAGGCCGGCCTTCGCGCCGGCCTTTTCGTTTCCGTTCCCCGACGGGAATAACAGGTCAACAAGTGCTCCATTTTCAGGCTGCTGTGGCCGGTGGGACACACAACTTGCGGCTTTAGTAGTGTAAGAGTGACATCAGTTGGACGAGAGTGTCCGATGCCTTTCCCGAATAGGGAGGGCAACAGAAACTGGGGACTGGGATTAGTTGAAAATGAAAAAGATTTTGTTGGCTTCGGCCTGTTTGTTCGCTCTCGCTGCCCCGGCTTCGGCCGCTGATCTCGCGGCGCGCCCCTACACCAAGGCTCCGGTGGCTATGGCTTCGGTCTACAACTGGACCGGCTTCTACATCGGCGCCAACGCCGGTGGTGGCTCGAGCCACAATTGCTGGGATACGACCTCGGTGCTTGGCGCACCAGTCCCCGTCACGGCTGAAGGCTGCCACAATGCAACCGGCGCCATCGTCGGCGGCCAGATCGGCTATCGCTGGCAGTCCAGCAATTGGGTGTTCGGCCTCGAAGCCCAGGGCGATTGGGCTGACCTGAAGGGCTCGAACACCAGCTCGCCCGCCGCGTTCTTCCCGCTGGTGAACAACACCAAGATCGACGCCATCGGCCTCTTCACCGGTCAGGTGGGTTATGCCTGGAACAACGTGCTCTGGTACGTGAAGGGCGGCGCGGCCGTCACCCACAACAAGTTTCAGCGGCACTCTGGGTGGCGTCACCCTCGATACCGCCAACGAAACCCGTTGGGGTGGCACGGTCGGCACCGGCATCGAGTTCGGCTTCGCTCCGAACTGGTCGGTCGCCGTCGAATATAACCACCTGTTCATGGGCAAGCACACCGACAGCTTCACCTTCCTCGGTGTGAACACCCGCAGCGACAGCATCAAGCAGGACGTGGATATGGCCACGGTTCGCTTGAACTATCGCTTCGGCGGTCCGATCGTCGCGAAGTACTGATCTGCACGACCGACGTCACATCGTTACGAAAGGCCGGCCTTGCGCCGGCCTTTTTGTTTGCGCGGTCTCCTGCAGCGTAGTTCCGCTGGCCCTCCTGCTGCCAGATGCCGCCAGCGCGCCAACAATCCGTTGACGATTCGCAAAGGCCACTGGAAATCCCTCCTCGTTCTTCCTACGTTCGCTGACATACCCATCGGCGCCGATCCCGGTTCCGGGCGAAGCGCGCCTTCAGCGTTGGCGCGATCGCGCGCCTTTGGGATTCTTGAGGACCACCAGGATGGATGAAGTGATCAAGGCGAAGCGCCAACAGCCGAACGTGGGATCAAATCTGCGCGCAATTACGATCCGTGGCGCGCGCGAGCACAACCTCAAGAACGTCGACGTCGAGATTCCCCGCGACAAGCTGGTGGTGTTCACGGGGCTGTCAGGCTCCGGCAAATCCTCGCTCGCCTTCGACACCATCTATGCCGAGGGCCAGCGCCGCTACGTCGAATCGCTATCGGCCTATGCGCGCCAATTCCTGGAGATGATGCAGAAGCCCGACGTCGACCAGATCGACGGATTGTCGCCGGCGATCTCGATCGAGCAGAAGACGACGTCGAAGAACCCGCGCTCCACCGTCGGCACCGTCACCGAAATCTACGACTACATGCGCCTGTTATGGGCGCGCGTCGGCGTGCCCTATTCGCCGGCCACAGGCTTTCCGATCGAGAGCCAGACCGTCTCGCAGATGGTCGATCGCGTCTTGGTGCTGCCCGAGGGCACGCGCCTTTATCTGCTCGCGCCGGTCGTGCGCGGCCGCAAGGGCGAGTACCGGAAAGAGCTCACCGAATGGCTCAAGAAGGGCTTTCAGCGCGTCAAGATCGACGGCACCTTCCATGAGCTCAGCGAGGCGCCGACCCTCGACAAGAAATTCCCGCACGACATCGACGTCGTCGTCGATCGCATCGTGGTGCGTGCCGACATCGGCCAGCGCCTCGCCGAAAGCTTTGAGACCGCGCTGAAGCTCGCCGAGGGCCTCGCCGTCATCGAGTTCGCTGATGCGCCGGCTGCGGCAGCACCCGCGGAAGAGAAAAAGAAGACCGCAAAGATCCACGACAAGAGCGGACCCGAGCGCATGCTGTTCTCGGAAAAGTTCGCCTGCCCGGTCTCCGGCTTCACCATCCCTGAGATCGAGCCCAGGCTTTTCTCCTTCAACAATCCCTATGGCGCCTGCCCCGCCTGTGGCGGCCTTGGCGTCGAGCAGCATGTCGATGAAGACCTAGTCATCCCCGACAAGGAGCTCCCCATTGGCAAGGGCGCGATCGCGCCCTGGGCCAAGTCCTCCTCGCCCTATTACATTCAGACGCTGACTGCGCTCGGCAAGCACTACAAGTTCACGCTGACCACCAAATGGAAGGATCTGCCGAAGAAGACGCAGAACGCGATCCTCCACGGCTCCGGCGAGGACGAGATCAAGTTCTCGTATGAAGACGGCGTCCGCTCCTACGACACCAAGAAACCGTTCGAGGGCGTCATCACCAACATCAACCGCCGCTATCGCGAGACCGAAAGCGAGTGGGCGCGCGAGGAGCTGTCGAAATATTTCCACGACGTGCCCTGCGGAGGCTGCAACGGCTTTCGGCTCAAGCCCGAGGCGCTCTGCGTCAAGATCGGCGGCAAGCACATCGGCGACATCTCCGAGATGTCGGTGAAGGGCGCCGGCGCGTGGTTCGAGACCGTTCCGGAGGCGTTGAACGCGCAGCAGAACGAGATCGCCGGCCGCATCCTGAAAGAGATTCGCGAGCGCCTGACCTTCCTGCTCGACGTCGGCCTGAACTATCTCACGCTGTCCCGCTCCTCCGGTACGCTGTCCGGCGGCGAGAGCCAGCGCATCCGCCTGGCCTCGCAGATCGGCTCCGGACTGACCGGCGTGCTCTACGTGCTCGACGAGCCCTCGATCGGCCTGCACCAGCGCGACAACGCGCGCCTGCTCGACACGCTGAAGCGGCTCCGCGATCTCGGTAACACCGTGATCGTGGTCGAGCACGACGAGGACGCGATCCTGCTGGCCGATTACGTGCTCGATATCGGCCCCGGCGCCGGCATGCATGGCGGCAACATCATCGCCGAAGGCACGCCCGCCGAGATCATGCGCAACCCGAAATCGCTCACCGGAAAATATCTCACCGGCGAGCTCGAGGTCGAGGTGCCGGAGCGGCGCCCGCCGAACCATCGCCGCACCATCAAGGTGGTGAACGCGCGCGGCAATAACCTCAAGAACGTCACCGCCGAAATTCCGCTCGGCCTGTTCACCTGCGTCACCGGCGTCTCCGGCGGCGGCAAGTCGACGCTGCTGATCGACACGGTCTACAAGGCCATCGCCCGCAAGCTGAACAATGCCAGCGAGGGCGCCGCGCCGCACGACCGCATCGAGGGCCTCGAGCATATCGACAAGATCATCGACATCGACCAGTCGCCGATCGGCCGCACGCCGCGCTCCAACCCCGCGACCTATACCGGTGCCTTCACGCCGATCCGCGAATGGTTCGCCGGCCTGCCCGAGTCGAAAGCACGCGGCTACGAGCCCGGCCGCTTCTCCTTCAACGTCAAGGGCGGCCGCTGCGAGGCTTGCCAGGGCGACGGCGTCATCAAGATCGAGATGCACTTTTTGCCCGACGTCTACGTCACCTGCGACGTCTGCAAGGGCAAGCGCTACAACCGCGAGACGCTGGAGGTGCTGTTCAAGGGCAAGAGCATCGCCGACGTGCTCGACATGACCGTCGAGGAAGCGGCCGAGTTCTTCAAGGCGGTCCCGCGCGTGCGCGAGACGTTCCAGACCCTGCATCGCGTCGGCCTCGACTACATCCACGTCGGCCAGCAGGCCACAACGCTCTCCGGCGGCGAAGCCCAGCGCGTCAAGCTCGCAAAGGAGCTGTCAAAGCGCGCCACCGGCCGCACGCTCTACATCCTGGACGAGCCGACCACCGGGCTGCACTTCCACGACGTCAAGAAGCTGCTGGAGGTGCTGCACGAGCTGGTCGCGCAGGGCAACACGGTGGTGGTGATCGAGCACAATCTCGAAGTCATCAAGACCGCCGACTGGGTGATCGACCTCGGCCCCGAAGGCGGCGACGGCGGCGGCGAAATCGTCGCCTGGGGCCCGCCGGAAGATATTGCCAAAGCGCCGCGGAGCTACACCGGCAAGTTTCTGGCCCCGGTGCTGGCGAAGGCGCGGAAGCCGAAGCGGAGACGAGCGGCGAGCGAGGCGGCGGAGTAGAGAGGCTCAACCGAGCAAAGGGGCGACATGAGAAAGTCGAAAGACTATCGCGGGATAAGGTTCCATGCCCGCATTTACCGGAAGGTTGTGGAAGCCTCTTGCAGATTTGCGAAAGACCCGGACATACGTATTCAAGAATGTTCGACTGGGACAAGCAGCGAGCAATGGGGTTTTGACAAGCTCGAAGAATTTTACAGCTCGCTAGCTAGCGAAGATATTACGAAGTCAACATTACAGCTATTTTGGGACAACGTTACCAGCGGCCTCTTTGTAACGGTTCAACACGACGCAACCCATGTCATCGTGAACAACTCGGAGCGACACGGCATTGAAGCTATATTCTCTATCTTTGAAGAGGCGGGTCCCGAAGATAGACTAACACTGCTCGATGACAGTGATAGAGACGAGAAAGCTAGAGTTTTCATCGGACACGGTAGAAATCCGCAGTGGGAAAAGCTGAAGGCACATCTGCAGGACAAGCACGGCTTGGATGTAGTGTGTTATGAGACTGGCGCTCGCGCAGGTCACACAATTCGCGATATTCTTGACAGCATGGCAGAAGCGTCCTCGTTTGCGCTTCTCGTGTTGACGGGCGAAGACAAGACAGATGAAGGGCTCCGCGCACGCCAAAATGTGATCCATGAGTGCGGACTATTTCAGGGGCGCTTGGGTTTTGACCGAGCGATACTTCTCGTCGAGGATGGCGTTCA
Source organism: Bradyrhizobium sp. LB13.1 (assembly GCF_054056815.1). Lineage (NCBI taxonomy): Bacteria > Pseudomonadati > Pseudomonadota > Alphaproteobacteria > Hyphomicrobiales > Nitrobacteraceae > Bradyrhizobium > Bradyrhizobium sp. LB13.1. The sequence goes on from NZ_JBSRYQ010000001.1 coordinate 4,594,362, forward strand.
ACTTGCCTCTAACTTCGATGGAATCCAGCAATTGAGGTTCAAGCGAGGCCAAATTTCAGGAATTTTCGGGGATGTTCTTGCGACCATTCGACGAGAGTTTGGTCCGATTTAGCTAGTTACGACTTGTTCGGTCGGTGGAGGCCAGCCGCGTTGATCGTGTTTTCCATGCACACGCGACCACCGCACAGCTCCCGAACCGAAGGCTTGTACAGCATTCATCTACCAGCCAGCGCACGATTCAACGATAGAGGATCTCTTCATCGGCTAATCGGCCGCGAACGCCTGAGCTGCGCTGATATCATCAGACGTGAGCCGCGGGTGCTCCGCGATGATCGCCTCGGTGGTCATCCCCCCGCCCAGCTCGCGCAGCACGAGTTCAACCGGCACACGCGTCCCACGGATGACAGGTTTGCCGTCCATGATCGCCGGGTTGATTTCAATCCGCTCGTGCCGCATGGCTATCCCTGAATTCTGCCGAACAATAGCACGCCACATCTCGCTTGTCAGCGAACTCCAAAACCCGTCCCCATGCCCTACACCCTCGCCATCTTCGATCTCGACGGCACGCTGGCCGACAGCTTTCCGTGGTTCCTGCGCGTCATCAACGATGTCGCCGATCGCTTCAAATTTCGCCGTGTCGCGGATGAGGATATCGAGGCTCTGCGGCATGCTTCGAGCCGCGAGATTCTGGCTCGGCTCGAGGTGCCCTTGTGGAAGCTGCCGGCGATCGCGCGGCATGCGCGGCGGCTGAAGGCGGAGGCGGCGGCGGAGATCTTTCTGTTTGCGGGCGTCGAGGCGATGCTGCAAACACTCGCCGGAAACGGTGTGCAGCTGGCGTTGGTGACGTCGGACAGCGAGGCCAATGCGCGCGAGAAGCTTGGCGATTCCGCCGCGCTGTTCGCGCATTTCGATTGCGCGGCGTCGCTGTTCGGCAAGGCCGCGAAATTCCGCCGGGTCATCCGCCGCGCCGGCGTGGAGCCGGACAAGGTCATCTCGATCGGCGACGAGGTGCGTGACATCGAGGCGGCGCGGGCCGTCGGGATTGCCTGCGGTGCGGTGTGCTGGGGTTATGCGGCGCCGGCGGCGCTGCGGGCGCTGGCGCCGGATCATGTGTTCGAGCGGATGGATGAGATTGCGCGAACGTTGTCTCCAGTGCCGTAGCCCTGACGAGCGTGCACATCAAACCTCTACTCCGTCCTGCGCAAGAACGCCCCGAACGCGCGCGGGCCGTCGCCGGTCTTGACCTCGCCGATCACCTTCAACTCGGCCGCGTCGATGATGCTGAGCGTGTTGCTCTCCCAGCAGGCGACGATGATGCGCTTGCCGTCCGCCGTCGCGGCGATGCCTTCGGGGTAGTCGCCGACACTGATGCGCTTGACCGGCTTCAGCGTCGCCAGATCGAACACGCTGACGGTGCCGCCATATTGGTCGGTGACGAAGCCGCGGCCCAGCGTCAGCGCCACCGCATAGGGACGCATTCCGACCGGCACGCGCCCGATTTCGCGCGCTTCTGCAATATCGATCACGGAGACGTCGTTGGAGCCGACATTGGCGGTGTAGGCGCGCTTGCCCTCGGCATCGATGGTGACGCCGAACGGGCGGGTGCCGACCTTGATGGTCGCCTTGCGCGCGCGCGTCGCGGTGTCGACCACCGAGACGCTGTCGTCGTCGCGGTCGGCCGAGAGCAGCAGCTTGCCATCCGGCGTCACCGCGAGCCCCGAGGGCGAGGCGCCGACCGCAATGCTGGCCGTGACGCTGCGCGTTGCTGCGTCGTCGATCACCCGCACCGCCGCCGCATACCAGTCCGCGACATAGACGGTCCCGCCATCAGGCGCGACGGCAATGCCGAGCGGCCCGCCGCCGACCTCGATCCGCCCCGCAACCTGCCGCGTTGCTGCGTCCACCACCGTCACGGCCTTGGCATCCGGGCTCGTCACATAGGCAAAGCGTCCGTCCGCGCTGACGGCGACGCCGGCCGGCTTGCCGCCGATCGGGATGGTCGCTACCGCGCGCGCCGTGGCGAGGTCCACGACCATCAGATCGTCGCTGAGCTGGTTGGTGACGAACGCCTCTTCGGCGGATGCGTGCGCAAGGCAAAGGCCGGCGGCCAGCGCCGCCAGGACCAGCGCCCGCACGGTCAGCTTCCGCTCTCGATCTTCTTCTTCAGCGCCTCGAGGCCGGCCTGATACAGCCCCTTCACCGCCTTGACCGCGGCCGCGTCACTCAGCTCCGGCGGCGGCTCGTTGTTGGGGAAGCCGCGGTAGAACGCGCCGGCCCATTCCAGCGTCGAGCCCTTGCCGTCGGCGCTCGGCGTCACCGTCAGCGTCGAGGAATAATTGGTCACCGGCAGCACCTTCACGTCCACATTGGTGATCCGGTAGGAATAGGTCATGGCGGCGGCGTCGAACTTGTAGAGCTCCTCGTCGACGGTCGCTCCTCCCGTCAGCGACAGCTTCCGGGTGGCGCCGATCTCGTTGCCCTTCTCGCCCTCGGTCTTGGTGACCGGCGGCAGCCAGCTCATATCCTGGAAATTGCCCATCGCGGCCCACACCTTGGCCGGGGCGACGTTGATCTCGATGGATTCGCGCACCTTCTGCCGGGTCGGACCATGGGCCCAGGCCGGCGCAAACGCCGCCGTCAAAGCCGCCGCTCCCGCCGCCGTCAGCGCCGCCACCAACAGCGTGCGCCGTCCAATCGTCACCCTCATCTCGTTCCCTCATACGTCTCGTTGATCGTGCGCGACTTGAGGCGCGCTGCGATCATCCTAGCTCATTTTGGGGCCGAGGGGAGACCGGTACATGGCGCCGTTGCGGCGAAGATATACGCAACCCACAACCTCTTGCGCCGCCCGGCAGGCAAAACACCCCACCGCAAGGTCAACGCTATCGCGTCAAAATATTTCTCTTTATCCGTATTTCGGATTATCGTATAGAGAGCTATCCCAACCCGGCCGAGGGGCGGATCGCGATCGTCACGAACGCGGGATGGGACGTGGTGGACGCGGGCGGCGTCGGCGCGAGGGTGGTTGCAGGGCGGATCACTCCGTGAGCAGCGATCCGCGCGCACACGACCGGTGCAGCCCGCGTACGGCAAAATCGTGTGGTCCTGGCGCCCGGGGTCTGTGCGCCAAATCTTGTGGTGATGTGACGGCCCGACCGGGTCTGCAACATCAGCCATCTGCAAGGCGACGGGGGCAATAGTGCATCGCTCCCCGGGGAGATCACGACATAAGCCGTAAAACCACTGCGCAGGGAAGGCCGGTCGTTTGGCTTCACCTGTATGCCGCTGTGCAGCTTTCGTAACGCAACTTTCGCACAGTGGACCGCGGGTGCCAGCCGGCGCCCGGCCTTCCCTGCGCCCTCGGCACTTTTGGGGGCGGCAACTGCCGCAAAGCTCGGGCACGATGTGCCGCGAGAACGGGAAACCGCGCGGACTATGTGGATTGAAATACGAAGATGGATTTTGCTCCCGTGCCCCGGACGCAGCGCAGCGCTACTTCAGCGGTGCGCTGCAGAGCCGGGGCCCATGCATCAGCAATCCGTCCGTGCGGCTTACTGGGTCCCGGCTCTGCACCGCACCGCTACGCGCTGCGTCGCGTCCGGGACACGAGAGTGGAGAATACAGTTGCCTCCACTCCGTCATTGCGAGCTCAGGCGCCGGTCGCTCATTACTCCAGCGCTTCCAGCACCAGTTCCATCGTCATCAGGACCGGATTGTCGCCGCGGACCAGGCGGCCCTCGGCGATGCCGCCGGTGTAGTCGATCAAGGCGACATCGAGCGCAGCTTCGAGCGCGCCGGTGGAGCCGGGCGCAATCGCACCGGCCGTTATAGCAAGCTCGGTCGCGAACGGCTCGGTCACGCCGCCATGGGTGAAGTGCGCGCCGATGGTCGAGCCGACGCCGCCATGGAGCTTCGCACGCACGATGCCGTGCGCACGGCAGAAGTCTTCGAGACAGCCCGCAAAATCCTGATTGGGGCGCAGCCGCATCGCGAAAGCGCGGCTGATCGTGCGCGCGCCGGTGCTCGCGGCTACGACCGGCCCGAACAGCTTGAAGTTGGTCTCGGGATCGGGCTCGGCGGTGAACATTGCACCATCAACACCGAAGGCCTCGACCTCAAACGGCTCGGCGACATCAGTCTCGTCCGGCAGCATGTGGCCGCCACTGGCGCGACCACCATCGGCCTCCGTCCAAAGACCGTGACAATGAAAGAACGGCGCGCCATCGCGCAGGCCCAGCGTCATGCTGCCGAGCTTCGTGCGCGTTACGCCGCTGGGCTTGAAGGTCTCGCTGTAGAACGCGGCGTTCTCGCTGGTCTTCGACAGCGCCGGCATGACATAGGCGAACGGCCCCAGCGCGCCGTGCCTGAAGTTGAGCACGCCGCCGGCAAATCCCTCTGCGGCAAAACCGCGGCGCGCGGCTTCCAGCAGCGGCAGACCTGCTTGTATCGTGAAGGAGAAAGCGCGTCCCCTCGCCTCGACCCATTGGATACGCTCTGCGACGGGTGCGCCTGGCTGCTTGATACTCCGCATCGCGTAGGCTCAGCCCGCCTGTGTCTTGTCGAGATCGAGCAGCCCGCGCGCCTCGAGCTCGTCGCGCACCATGCGTTTCGGAATCTTGCCATAGCCGGATTTCGGCAAGGCCTCCCAGAAGAAGAACCGCTTCGGCATCTTGTAGCGCGGCACTTTTGGCGAAAGGAACGCCGCCATCTCCGCTTCGCTCACCGGCTTCTCGCCTTCGCGCGCCACGCAGACGGCAACGCCGACCTCGCCCCAGGTCGCATCGGGCACGCCGAGCACCGCAACCTCGCCGACGCAAGGATGGGTCAATATCTTCTCCTCGATCTCGCGCGGATAGATGTTGGAGCCGCCGGAGATGTACATGTCCGAGGCGCGTCCCGTGATGTAGACGAACCCCTCCTCGTCCATGTGACCGAGATCGCCGGTGCGGAACCATCCGTTGCGAAACGCCTTCGCGTTGGCCTCGGGGTTGTCATAATAGCCGGCAAGCACCGCAGGGCCGATCACGCAGATCTCGCCGCTCTGGTTGGCGCCGAGCTCGCGGCCCTCGTCGTCCTGGATCGAGACCTGCATGCCGGTGCGTTCGAAGCCGCAGGTGCCGATCCTAGCGTGCGGGCCGTCCTCGGGATCATGCAGCGCCGCCGGCAGCACCGTGATGTTGCCGGTGACCTCGCCCAGACCAAAATACTGCACGATGACCTTGCCAAGCTTCTTCAGGGCAGCCTTCTGGTCCTCGCGATACATCGGCGCACCGGCATAGATCACCTGGCGCAGCGAGGAATGATCGTATTTGTCGGCGGCGGGATGCTCGACCATCATCTTCAGAATGGTCGGAACGACAAAGAGATTGCTGACGTGATGCGCCTCGATCAGGCGAAACGCCTCGTCGATGTCGAATTTCTCCGTAGGCAGCAGCACAGTGCATACGCCGCGCGCGGTCTGAACCAGCTGATGCACGCCAGCGCCATGCGACAGCGGCGCCACCACCAGCGAGGCGTCCGCTTCGGTGACGCCGGGCGTGAGATCGGCGAGATGGTTGGTGACGACAAAGCCCATCTGGCCATGAGTCAGCACCGCCGCCTTGGAGCGGCCGGTGGTCCCCGATGTGAAGAAGAACCAGCAGGGATCGTCATGCTCGACGGCAGCGTTCTCGACGAGGTGACTTGCCTGCGAGGCGATGGCGTCGGCAACCGAGCGCTCACCGAACGTGGCCTTGCCGTCAATGCTCCAGGTGAATTCGAGCGCCCCGCCCTTCACGGCCGCGGCGTGCTCGGGAAAATCGACGTGGCACAGAAACGCCTTCGCGCCGGAGGCCTGCGCGAGGTAGGTGACCTCGTCCGGCATCAGGCGGAAATTGGTGGGCACCCAGACGGCGCCAAGCCGAAACGCCGCGAACATCGAAAAGAACATCTGGTCGCCATTCTTGGAATGAACCAGGATGCGGTCGCCCTTGGCGATGCCGCGCGCGGCGAGTGCTGCGGCGAGCGCCGAGACCTGCGCATCGATCTCGCGCCAGGTCCAGGATCTGTCACCCCAGACGAACCCGGGACGCGATCCATGCCGCCGCGCATTCTGGGTCAGCATGTGAGCGAGATTCATGACGCGGCGGGACATGCGCAGGGGCTGCATCGGGCTTCCTCTTCGATAGCGGACGGCGCGCAAGCCTCCCGCTCATTGCAGCCCATTTATCGCCATAGCCAGTGCCCCTGCAAGGCCGCGAGTCGCAGCGCAGCCCATCCAACCGTTCAGGAAATTTTAAATATGATCGGCGCAACCTCGTTCAGTTCTCGCGTACAGAGTGCCGCATCATGGTCAAAGCGCCCGCCCTCCTCCTGTTGTCGCTGGCGCTTGCCGGATGTGCCGTGGGCCCGCAGGCGCATCTGGCCTCCGATCCCGCCTTCAAGCCTGCGCGCTATGCCTGGGATGGCGCGGGCGAGAATCCCAATCGGCCGCGTACTGCCTCAGAATCAACCCGGACCGCCGCCCGGTCCGAGCGCAACAGATCGCAAGCCGGGCTTCAGCCCTATTCGAAAGAATGGTGGCAGGCGCAGGACGGCATCGAGGCCGAGCAGGACGCCAGGGTCAACCGTTCCCTTGTCATCTGCCAGGGATGCCTGCGCCCGCAGCCGCAGCCCGAGGATACCAGGCTCGCCAAAGCGACCGAGTGAAGCATCCGGACAATCAGGGCCTGGTAAAGGTCTAACCTCGTCATCGCGCGCAATGACGGAGAGCTACAACGCCCCGAGCTTCCTCAGCTGTTCCTGCGCCGTCAGCAGGCCCGGCTTCAACTCCAGCGCCTTCCTGAAATCGGCGATCGCGCCCTGCTTGTCGCCGAGCCGCAGCTTGGCCTGTCCGCGATTGCTCCACGAGAACACGTCGGAGGGATCGTATTGCAGCGCCTTGTCGTAGTCGGAAAGGCCGCCCTTGCTGTCACCCTGATAGAGCCGGATCATGCCGCGATTGCGCCAGCCGCGCGCGTCGGTCGGCGCAACACGGATCGCCTCGCCATAGTCGGCGGCGGCACGATCGAGGTGCTCGCTGTCACGATAGACGTTGCCCCGGTCGATATAGGCAAGCAGATCGGGCGCGAGCTTGATCCGCGTGGTGTAGTCGGCGAGCGCATGCGCCATGTCGTGCTTCCTGTAATACACCAGCGCGCGATTGGCGTAGGCCATTGCGTAATTGGGATCACGCTTGATCGCGGTGTCGAAGTCGGCGAAGGCACCATCGAGGTCGCCCTTGTTGAAACGCGACTCGCCGCGATTGCTGTAGGCCAGCGCCAGCGACGGATCGAGCTTGATGGCCTGATCGTAATCGGCGATGGCGCGATCATAGTCGCGCTTGAAACTGTAGACGCGGCCGCGGTTGGTGTAGGCGCAGGCGTAGCCGGGGTCGAGCCTGACCGCCTGGTCGAGATCGGACAGCGCGGCGTCGAGCTCGCGCTTCTCGGTGAGCCCATGGCCGCGGTTGCAATAGGCGCCGGCGAGCCGAGATCCTCTCTCTCTCTTCGTGTCGATCACGGTCGAGCAGGCCTTGACCCGTTGGTCCGGCGTGCTGGTCAATCCCACGCAGGCCTCCCAGGCCGGACCGCCTTCGGCCGAAGCCGGCACCGGCGCCGTCGAGATCAGCGCGGCGAGCAGCGCCATCAGGCTGAGCGGGACACGCATTTTCCGGATATCTCCCCTGCGGCAACCTCTCTTGGTCGCACCTTGGCAAGGGCCGGTTCAGGCGTCTAGATCAGAGGCAAGCAGCATGTCGGAAGGATTTTGCATGGCGCCATCGGTACGCGACAACAAGGACAGAAGCCGCTTCGAACTCGATGTCGGCAGCGAAATCGCCTTCGCCAATTACCGGCTGACGCCATCGGCGGTGATCATCACCCACACCGAGACGCCGCTCGCGCTGCGCGGCCGCGGCATCGCGTCCGAGCTGGTCAAGGGCGCGCTGGAATTGATCCGCCGCGACGGCAATAAGGTGATCGCCGGTTGCGGCTTTGTCGTCGATTATCTCGAGAGGCATCCGGAGGATGCCGATCTCGTCGCCTGAATCGGCAAAAGGGCCCGCGAGATCGCGGGCCCTTGGCTGACGACCGAGGGTCGGTCAGTGCTTGATTTCAGGCGGCAGCTTGCCGCCATTGGCGGCGAGCTTGGACATCACCTGCTTGTGCAGCCAGACGTTCATGCTAGCGGAATCGTTAGTGTCGCCGCTGTAGCCGAGCTCCTTGGCGAGGTCCTTGCGCGCAGCGAGGCTGGAATCGATATCGAGCGCCTTCATCAGGTCGACGATCGAGGTGCGCCATTCCAGCTTCTCGCCCTTGTGCGCGGCGACCGCCGCATCGACGATCGAAGCGACGTCCACTGTCGCCCCGGGCGAGGCAGCAGGCGCCGATCCGCCAGGCGCGGCGCTAGCGGGCGCGGTGCCCGACGGTGCGCTGCCTGCGGGCGCGGCGGAAGCATGACTGCTGCCGAAGATCGCGCCCATGATTTTCCCGAAAATGCTCATGTCTGCTCCCCGAAAAGGATCCGTTGGAAGGGCCTTGAGTGGCACTTATAGACCAAGTTACGTCGTTGCGCCCGCGAAGTTCGGCGAACCAACACGCAGCATCAGCTTATCTGCGGCGAAATGACGACCGTATGACATTGTCGAGGTTGCACTGCGACATCGAATCTCACCCAAGCGTGAGGGACAGGACTCGCAAATGGGCGTAGCCTTGACGTTCAGCTCGCGGTGCCATCCGGAATTCGCGTCTGGTCGGGATCGCGAAACTCAGAGAAGAGCGGCCGCTTGCGCCGTTTGCCGGCGCCGGATTCGGCCGCCTAAGGAGCAAGCGACCATGGCCACACTTTACCGGGGCAATGTCCCCACCATGGCCCAGCCCGCGGAAGCGGCTGGACCGGCGATCCGAACCATCCAACTCTCCGATCTGCACGATGCGCTCAAGCGCGGCTGGGAAGATTTCAAGGCGGTCCCGAGCCACGCCATCATCCTCTGCGTGATCTATCCTGTGCTGGGCCTCGTGCTCGCCCGCGTGGTGATGGGTTATTCGGTGCTGCCGCTGTTGTTCCCGCTGGCCGCGGGCTTCGCCCTGATCGGCCCGTTCGCCGCGCTCGGTCTCTACGAGCTCTCCAGCCGGCGCGAACGCTATGAGGAGGCCAGCGCCTGGGATGCCATGGAGGTGCTGCGTTCGCCCTCCTTCGGCGCCATGCTCGGTCTCGGCGCGCTGCTGCTCGCCCTGTTCGTGACCTGGGTTGCGACCGCGCAGGCGATCTACGTCGCGGCGTTCGGCTATGAAGGCGCATCCGGGATCTCGGATTTTCTGACGCGTGTTCTTACGAGCCCGCAAGGCTGGTGGCTGATCGTGGTCGGCTGCGGCACCGGCTTCCTGTTCGCGCTTGCCGCGCTCTGCATCAGCGCCGTGTCGTTCCCGTTGATGCTCGACCGCCATGCCGGCGCGTTCGAGGCGATGGTGACGTCGCTGCGCGTGGTCGCGAAGAACCCGGTGCCGATGGCGGCCTGGGGCCTGATCGTGGCGGTCCTGCTGGCGCTGGGCACTATTCCAGCCTTCCTCGGCCTTGCCGTGGTGATCCCCCTGCTCGGCCATGCCACGTGGCATCTCTACCGGAAGGTGATCGTGTCGGATCCGGGCGCGCGTCCGGCGCCGCCTCCGCCGCATCGTCCGCGCAAGCCGGCCGCCGACTTCCCCGCCAACCTCTTCCCCTGGCGCAATCGGACCGACGCCTGACGATATCGTGACATGCGATCCTGCCCCGGTCCGGGCAGGATCGCACACTGTCATACGCCTTGGTCATACGCCTTGCTTTGGCCGCGGTTACCACCGAAATTGCGCCCGCCGGTCAGATCACTTCACGGAATTAATTTACTCGAATGACCCCGACGATTTCTCGTCTCGCCCTCGCAGCCTTCCTCATCTCCGCGTCAATCCTATCCGCCCAGCCAGCGCTCGCCGCTGTTGCCTGCGGCTCTGGCAATTTCGACGCCTGGCTTGCGGACTTCAAAACCGACGCCGCGGCCAAAGGCGTCTCGCAACAGGCCATTTCCGCCGGCCTCACCGGCGTGACGCTCGATCAGAGCGTGCTCAACCGCGACCGCTCGCAAAAGGTCTTCACCCAGACCTTCGAAGAGTTTTCCGGCCGCATGGTGCCGCCGCGCATGACGCGCGGCTCCAACATGATGAAGCAATACGGCTCGGTGCTGTCGCGCATCGAGCAGACCTACGGCGTGCCCGGCGAGGTGCTGGTCGCGATCTGGGGTCTCGAGACCGATTTCGGCGTCAACACCGGCAAGTTCGCGACCATCCGCTCACTGGCGACGCTGGCCTATGACTGCCGGCGCGCCGAGCAGTTTCGCGCCGAGCTGTTGGATGCGCTGCGCATCGTCCAGCGCGGCGACCTGGCACCGGCCGACATGAAGGGCGCCTGGGCCGGCGAGCTCGGCCAGACCCAGTTCATGCCGTCCTCCTGGATGAAATATGCCGTCGATTTCGACGGCAACGGCAAGCGCGATCTTCTGCACAGCGCCCCCGACGTGCTCGCCTCCACCGCGAACTATCTCGCTGGTTATGGCTGGCAGCGCGGCAAGGATTGGCAGCCTGGCGCCCCGAATTTTGCGGTGCTCCAGCAGTGGAATAAGAGCGAGGTCTATTCCAAGACCGTCGCCCATTTCGCCACCCAGCTGGCACGCGCCCCTTAAATGTTTGCTGGCCAAAAGCGTAGGGCCGATCGCCCGGCGACCGGCCCTCTCCTGGTGCGTTTTCGAAGCTTCTTATTTGCCCATGGTGGCGTGCATCGCCTTGTTCAGATGGGCGCCGCACGCACCCATTTTGCTGTTGAGCAGCGAGTCCTGCGCGGCCGCGATCTCCTTCTGCGCGACCATCTTGCCGTCGCCATCGGGCATGGCCTCGATCGCGGTCTCGGTCTTCTCCAGATTGGCCGAGCTGCAGCCGCCCATGGCGTGCTTGGCGGCCTGGGCCGGCGCGACGGCGAATGCGACGGCGGCAATTGCGATAACCCCGAGTAACTTCGTCATGATGTTACTTTCCTTCTCTTGTTCTTGGCACAGACCCAGCGACATTGCCGGAATCTGCGACATGACTTTCCTCCGGGCGCGGCAACATGACGCAATAAACTCCTCGCGAGAATTGCGTGATGTTGCGCACCACGCAGAGCCGCATGCGAAACTTCCACCCTCGTAATGAAGGCCACACGTTCAGCGTGTGCGCATTGCACCATGGGAGCGGTTGGAGCTGTGAACCGAGGCTGGATTGGATCGTCTGCCTTGCAGCCGCCCGTCACGTCGATCCGCCCAGCTCGGAACCAAGCGAATCGCTAACCCCGCGCCCGTCGAAACGTGGTCGCTCGCGCCCATAAAATTGAATTTAGATTCATTTTTACTTGCTCTCATGCGATTCGCGCATGCGAGAGTTGGGTGCAGGAGCTAGACAATCGCCTTGTAAACGAATGGAACGAACCTTATTTCGTCTCCAATTGGAACCTGGATATCCGCAGTAACTCCGTGAATTCACGGCCATTTATAGCGCGCACGCCCCGGTTGCGCCTACCCTTTGGGCGGCAGTGCCTCCGGGTTAATCGTCCGTTACCAGAGCCATGCACATATCGCTTAGCTGCATCGCAACATCGGAACTTTTGCACTGCACCACTCTCACCTATATTCATTTCAACGATGACGCCCGGGCAAGGGCTGAATCAAACTACAGGAGACTACCAATGCTGCTCTCGCTCATCCGCATGATCCAGGCTTTCCGGGACTATCAGCGCAATGTTGCCGAGCTGTCCCAGCTCAGCGATCGCGAATTGGCCGATATCGGCCTCGATCGCTCGGACATCGCGCGCGTTGCCGCCGGTCAGTATCAGGGCTGATATCGTTCAGCCCTTCACCGGACAAACCGATAGCGCCCGCCTCGTGCGGGCGTTGTCGCATCCAGTGGCAGAAAACTCGATCTCGGCGATTCCACTCGTCGCCGAAAAGCGCTACCTGTCCGCCCCATGACAGGACCCCAATCCAATTCCGTGCACGTCATCGGCGCAGGCCTTGCCGGCTCCGAAGCCGCCTGGCAGGTGGCCAAATCCGGCGTGCCCGTGGTGCTGCACGAGATGCGGCCGACCCGCATGACCGAGGCACACCGCACCGACGGGCTTGCCGAGCTCGTCTGCTCCAACTCGTTCCGCTCGGATGATGCCGCCAACAACGCCGTCGGCCTGCTGCATGCCGAGATGCGCCGCCTCGACTCGCTGATCATGCGCGCGGCCGACGCCAACCAGGTGCCCGCCGGTGGCGCGCTGGCGGTCGACCGCGACGGCTTCTCCGCGGCCGTCACCAAGGCGCTCAACGACCACCCCCTGATCGAGATCGCCCGCGACGAGGTTGCAGGCCTGCCGCCGGCCGAGTGGGGCAACGTCATCGTTGCGACTGGTCCCCTCACCTCGGCGCCGCTGGCCGAAGCCATCCGCGAGCTGACCGACGAGAACGCGCTCGCCTTCTTCGACGCGATCGCGCCGATCGTGCACCGCGAATCCATCGACATGTCGGCAGCATGGTTCCAGTCGCGCTACGACAAGGTCGGTCCCGGCGGCACCGGTGCCGACTACATCAACTGCCCGATGACCAAGGAGCAGTATGACGGCTTCGTCGCCGCGCTGGTCGCCGGCGAGAAGACCGAGTTCAAGGAATGGGAAACCAACACGCCCTATTTCGACGGCTGTCTGCCGATCGAGGTGATGGCGGAGCGCGGCCCCGAGACCTTGCGCCACGGGCCGATGAAGCCGGTCGGCCTCACCAATCCGCACGATCCCACCACCAAAGCCTACGCAATCGTGCAGCTGCGCCAGGACAACAAGCTCGGCACGCTCTACAATATCGTCGGCTTCCAGACGAAGCTGAAATACGGCGAGCAGCAGCGCATCTTCCGCACCATTCCGGGGCTGGAAAAGGCCGAATTCGCCCGCCTCGGCGGCCTGCATCGCAACACCTTCCTCAACTCGCCAAAGCTGCTCGACGGCCAGTTGCGCCTGCGCGCACAGCCGCGGCTGCGTTTTGCCGGTCAGATGACGGGCTGCGAGGGCTACGTGGAATCCGCTAGCGTCGGCCTGATCGCCGGCCTCTATGCGGCCGCGGATGCGCGCGGCGAGACACTTGCGAGCCCGCCGGGCACCACCGCGCTTGGATCCCTGCTCGGCCACATCACGGGCGGCCATATCGAGACCATCGAGCCCGGCACGCGCTCGTTCCAGCCGATGAACATCAATTTCGGCCTATTCCCCCCGCTCGCCAGCGCACCGACGAAGAAGCCAGACGGAAGCCGGCTGCGCGGGAACGAAAAGACCGTGGCCAAGAAGCAGGCGATGAGCGCGCTGGCGCTCGCCGATCTCGATCGCTGGATCGCCGATCACCTGCGCATTGCCGCCGCGGCATGAGTTTTCGACTTCCCAAAGACGACGCCGCAATACTCTCGGCGCGCTGGACCGAGGGCGTTCTGCTCAAGCGCGACGTGTTCTCGACCGTCGAGCGCGGGCGCTTCCGTGGCGATAACAGTGAAGTCGACGCGGTGCTGCGCCGGCTGGATGAAGTACCGTGGTGGTCGTTCTTGCTGGCACGCCATCTGTTCGCCCGAGAGAAGCATGCGCTGGTGCTCGCCAAGGGGCTGAACGTCGGGCCCGAGCTATTGTGGGCCGGACGCCGCGCGCTGGCGCGCAGCTTCGTCGACGGCGTTGCGCTGCATCTGGCCAAACCGCACGGCGACCTCGCCTATTTCCGCTCGGCCAAAGCAGCGCTGCGCCGGCTGCGCCGCGCCGGCATCTGCCACAACGACCTTGCCAAGGAACAGAACTGGCTGGTCGGCCGCGACGGGCTTGCCTACGTGACCGACTTCCAGCTTGCGGCCTGCTTCAACCGACGCGGCCGGCTCTATCGCGTCCTGGCCTATGAAGACCTGCGGCATCTGCTCAAGCACAAGCGCTCCTATGCACCTGATGCGCTGACGCCGCGGGAGCGAAAAATCCTGGCGAAAAAGTCGTTCGCCGCCAGCCTCTGGCTCGCCACCGGCAAGAAGGTCTATCGGGCAATCACACGCGGCCTGTTCAACTTCACCGACCGCGAAGGCGGCGGCCGCCGGCTCGTCAACGACGCGCCGCTGCTGGCGGAGCTGATCCGCAAGAATCCCGCCGTGCGCGACACTGCCATCGTCGCCTTTGCCGACCGCCGTTCCGGTGTCGGGCTCTATGCCTTCGTTGAAGCTGATCAGTCCAACCTTGAAGGCCAATTGCGGGACGAGCTCGCCGCCGCCAAGGGCCCAAAGCCGCCGGAACACATCCAAATCGTGCACGCACTGCCCCGCGATGCGGGTGGCAAGCCGCGCACCGAGATCCTGCAACTGGTCGCCATGAACCAGCTCGACCTGATCGAGCCGATGATGAAGAACGACCAGGACCGCGCCTTCCTCAAGGACATCCTGGAGCAGCGCAAGAACCTGCGCGATCGCTTCAATTTCGAGGCGGACCTGCCGGCGGGCTAGCACGGTGGACCCGCCTTGAAGCGCCCACATTGGCGATAGAGAAGCGATCGGAGAATTCGGGCTTGGCGGGAGGGGCTGACGGGGTCATGGGCACTCGGGGGACGATGATACATCGTGTGGTTGGCAGCCTGGTCGCTGGCCTTCTGCTGCTCGCCACCACGCCCGCAATGGCCGAATCCCCAGCCGATCAGATCTCGAGCTTCCGCCTCAAGCATGGTGAGGTCCGCGTCGTGCGGGATTCGACCCTCGACCGCATCGCCATGGACCAGGCGCGCGCGATGGCGGCGAAGGACGACCTCAGTCACGACGCCCTCGGTCCGTTCAATCGCCGCGTCGCGCCGGCCGGCGCAGGCCGCGCCGCCGAGAACATCGCCTACGGCTACGACAATTTCGAGAAGACGCTGGGCCAGTGGATCGACTCGTCCGGACACCGCAAGAACCTCTTGCTGCACAACGCCTCCCGCGTCGGGATCGCGAACGCGAAAACCGCCAGCGGCAAGCGCACCTATTGGGCGATGGTGATCGCCGGCGACTACGAGCCGAAGGGCAAAGGCAAGAAGGACAAGGAGCCGCTGGTCGCCGTGAAACGTGAGGCCGCTCCTGCAAGCAAGCCCAAATCCGGCGGCTGTCACATCAAGCTGCTCGGGCTCTGTATCTGAGGCGAACTCAGGCATTGCCGGCGGCCATCTTGCTCGCACTCCTCCACGCGCCTAATTCATGCATTGAGATCGCGAGAAGCGGAGGCGCAATTGATCGACATCGAGCGAATACGTGCCGATACGCCAGCTACCTCCCGGCTTGCGTACCTTCACAACGCAGGGGCGGCTCTCATACCGGCTCCCGTTGTGGAGGCCATGAAGCGGCATATCGATCTGGAGAGCGAGATCGGAGGTTACGCTGCGGCCGACCGGGTGTCCGATCGGCTGGAAGCGGTCTACGGCTCGGTCGCGCGCCTGCTGAATGCCGCGCCGGATGAGATCGCGCTCATGGAGAACGCGACGGTGGCCTGGCAGATGGCGTTCTACGCATTTCGGTTTCGCGAGGGCGACCGGATCCTGACCGCCGAGGCGGAATACGCTGCCAATTACGTCGCCTTTCTTCAGGTCGCCAAGCGTACAGGCGCCGTCATCGAAGTCGTGCCGAGCGACGCCAGCGGCGAACTCGACGTCCACGCGCTCGAACGCATGATCGACGAGCGCGTGAAACTGATTGCGATCACCTGGGTTCCGACCAATGGCGGACTGGTCAATCCGGCTGCAGCCGTCGGCAAAATCGCGCGAGCGCGAGGCATTCCCTATCTGCTCGACGCCTGCCAGTCGGTCGGACAGATGGCGGTCGACGTCGAGGCTATCGGCTGTGACATGTTGTCGGCGACCGGCCGCAAATTCCTGCGCGGTCCGCGCGGCACCGGCTTTCTCTACGTCCGCCGGGAGATGCTGCAACAGCTCGAACCGCCGATGATTGACCACTTCGCCGCGCCCTGGGTCTCCCGGGACGCTTACCGGCTGCGTAACGATGCGCGCCGGTTCGAGACCTGGGAGAACAATTACGCGGCGCGTCTGGGACTGGGTGCGGCTGTCGATTATGCCTTCGACATCGGAATAGGCCCCATCGAGCAGCGCTGCCGCATGCTGTCGGACCGTCTCCGGGGCGGCCTCGCGTCCGTTCGCGGCATCAGCATTCGCGACCTCGGACGCGCTCCAGGGGCCATCGTCAGCTTCACGATGGAAGGGTACGAGGCGGAAGCGGTCGTCAGTGATGCGGCCGCAGCCGGCATCACTATCGGTGCCTCAGATCCGTCGAGCACGCGCATCGATGCCGAAATTCGCTCGCTGCCGCCGGTGGTGCGGGCATCCCCGCATTACTACAACACGGAAGTCGAGATCGATCGGCTGATCGCCCATTTGGCGGGTTTGGTGCCGCGATAGCAAGGCGCAAGAACCTGCGCGACCGAATCAAGTTCGAAGCCGATCCGCCGTCGCCCAGCACATGGCCTTCAACCTTTCGTTGTCAGCGCCGACAGCTGGTCGGTGTCGAAGCGGGCGCGCAATTCACTGATGGCTTTCGCGTCCGGGGCTCCGTTTGCGGTCAGCTTGGCCAATTCTTCGAAGTAGCGTTCGTGTCCCGGTGGAGAGACCGTCATGAGCACGCGCGCGGGCTTCTCGCTGACGTTGGTGATGTTGTGCGGGACGCCGGGCGGGATGAAGAGATAGGTCCCCGGTGCCGCTCGGACGACTTCGTCACCGACATGCCATTCGCACTCGCCCTCCAGCATGTAGAAGGTCTCTTCCTGCACGCGATGAACGTGCCGGCCTGTGGCGAACCCTGCCGGTATCGTCCAGTCGAACATGCTGGTGTGCTTTGTATGTTCGCCGGTTACCAGGAAGGCCATCGGTTGACCGCGCAGCATGATTCCCTTTGTCTCGCCGGGCCTGCGGATGAGCGGTTTGGCGTTCATGTGACCCTCCATGGCTTGGTGCGGCTCTGGCTGAAAACTGCGCCATTGTGATCCAGCGGCTCCTGAAAGTGGTGAAGCCGTTCGGAAAACATTGCAAAAAACCTCCGAAATGTGCCCTTCTTTGACAATGGCCATGATCCTTGAATTTGGTCCATTCCGTCTGGACGCCGATGCAAGAATCCTTTTCCACGGTGCCGAGCCGACCGCCCTCGGCCAGCGAGCCGTCCTGCTCTTGGCCCTGCTCGTGCGACGGGCCGGCGCGCCGGTGTCCAAGGAAGCCTTGATCGAGGCGGCGTGGCCCGCCCAGGCAATCGAAGACAGTAATTTGACCGTCCAAATCGCTGCTGCGCGGCGCATTTTGGCGGATATCTCTGGAGAGGCCCGCTGGATTGAGACCCTGCCGCGGCACGGCTATCGCTATGTGGGTCCCTCCGTTACGACGTCCCAGCGGGATCACGCATCCGCCGCCTCCGCAGCGCCATCGCTGATGTTGCCTGACAGGCCGTCAATCGCGGTCTTGCCCTTCGCGAACCTGAGCGGTGATGCAGAGCAGGACTACTTTGCCGACGGGATGGTCGACGACATCATCACCGGACTGTCGCGTATCAACTGGCTGTTCGTGATCGCGCGGAATTCGACGTTCATTTACAAGGGCCGTGCGGTGGACTTGAAACAGGTCGGCCGCGAGCTTGGCGTCCGGTATGTGCTGGAAGGCAGCGTCCGGAAGACCGGCACAACGGTCCGTATCACAGGCCAGTTGATCGATACGTCGACCGGCGGGCATGTGTGGGCCGAGCGCTACGACCGCCGGTCCGAGGACGTTTTCGCCCTCCAGGATGACATCGCCCTATCGGTCGTCGGCGCCATTGCGCCGAGCCTGCGGCGCGCCGAATTCAACAGGGTCAAGCGCCAACGGCCCGACAGCCTCGATGCTTATGATCTTGTCCTGCGGGCCCAGCCGGATGTCGATTCCGGAATGCCTGAGCAGGTCACGCAAGCCCTTGTGCTGCTCGCACGTTCGATCGCGCTGGAGCCTACTTATGCGCTAGCGCACGGCAATGCCGCAATGTGCCACCATTGCCTGTTCCTTCGAGCCGGTTTGCAGGAGGTCAATCGGGCCGCGTCTATCCATCATGCTCGGTCGGCCCTGATCCACGGACAGGATGACGCGCTTGCTCTCACCCTTGCGGCTTTTTCGATCGGCATGGATGGGCACGATCGTTCCGCAGCATTCACTGCACTCGACGCCGCGCTCGCCATCAGCCCATCATCGGCGCTGACCTACATCCTCGGCAGCGTCATGCTCGGTTGGGGCGGCGAAGCCGACCGCGCCATCGAGTGGAGCGAAAGGGGCGTGCGGCTCAGTCCGTTCGATCCCTGGGCCTTTGCTGCGTTCGACGCGCAGGCCATGGGTCACTTCCACCGCGGTCGATATGAAGAAGCCTGTCGTGCGGCCTACCGGTCGGTTCAGGCCAATCCTCGACATAGCATTACCTATGTGCAACTGGCCGCGGCGCTCGCAAAGCTCGGACGTCTGGAAGAAGCGAGGGCGGCGGCCCTCCGGGTGCTCGAGTTGCACCCGACGTTCCGCTACAGTCGGCAGTTCTCAGGCGTCAACTGTTCCCCGGCGCTTGCGTCGTCCCTTGGCGAGGCGCTTCGTGCCGCCGGCCTGCCGGAATAACGGTCGCGCCAATCACGTGCAGCGCGCACTTAATCCGGATGCACCAAGCTTGGCCATGACCTCGTCGAGATGGGCGCTGTCGCGGGTCTCGATGACGAGTTGCAGCAGCGTCGCCTTCGCCGGCAGGTCCGAGAACGTGCGCTGGTGCGAGACCTCGATGATGTTGGCGCCGG
This sequence comes from Bradyrhizobium sp. LB13.1, assembly GCF_054056815.1. Taxonomy (NCBI): domain Bacteria; kingdom Pseudomonadati; phylum Pseudomonadota; class Alphaproteobacteria; order Hyphomicrobiales; family Nitrobacteraceae; genus Bradyrhizobium; species Bradyrhizobium sp. LB13.1. The sequence goes on from NZ_JBSRYQ010000001.1 coordinate 4,613,241, forward strand.
CCTCGGCCAGCAGTGCCGCGACCGCAGCCAGCTGGCCGGGCCTGTCGGGGATGTCGAGCGACAACTGGGTCAGCCGCCCCTCGCGCGCCAACTCGCGGGTAAGGACCGACGCGATCAGCCGTGTGTCGATATTGCCGCCGCTCAGCACCAGCCCGACCTTCTGGCCGGCAAAGCGGGAGGGATCGGACATCAGCGCAGCGAGGCCAGCGGCGCCGGCGCCCTCGACGACCGTCTTCTCGATCGAGATCAGGGTGGCGACCGCACGTTCAAGTTCGGCTTCGTTGACCAGCGCAATGTCGTCGACGAGGCGGCGGACGATTTCGGTCGTGATCTTGCCAGGCGATTTCACCGCGATGCCTTCGGCGAGCGTGTCGCCGCGCGCCGGCAGATTGCCGTCATGGATGGCGTTGTACATCGAGGGATAGAGCCAGGCCTCGACACCGAGGATCCGCAGCGATGGCTTGATCGATTTCGCGGCAATGCCGATCCCGCTGATCAGGCCGCCGCCGCCGATCGGAACGACCAGCGTGTCAAGCTCCGGTACCGCCTTCATCATCTCCAGCCCGACCGTGCCCTGCCCCGCGATGACAAGCGGATCGTCGTAAGGGTGGACGAAGATCATGCCGCGAGCTTCGCCGTGGCTGCGCGCATACGCGGCGGCTTCCTCCAGCGTCGCGCCCGTGACCTCCACCTCGGCGCCGTGGTGCTTGGTGTTCTCGACCTTCACCATGGGCGTGCCGACCGGCATGACGATGGTGGCGGGAATGCCGAGCCGCCTGGCGTGATAGGCAACGCCCTGCGCGTGGTTACCAGCCGACATCGCGACGACGCCGCGCGCGCGCTCTTCCGGTGTCAGCGCCGCGAGGCGGTTGAGCGCGCCGCGCTCCTTGAACGAGGAGGTGAACTGGAGGTTCTCGAATTTCAGCCAGATGTCGCAGCCGCAGATGTTGCTCAGCGTGCGGCTGTAGCTACAGGGCGTCTCGACGACGGCGCCGCGGATGGTCTTGGCGGCGGCATGAATATCATCGGGCGCGACCGGAAGGCCGCTGAGATCAGAGGACACGCTTTGGGACAATTCAGCCATGGGACAGCATAGAGCATTTGGCAAAATGAGGCGATAAGCCAGCTTCTATTTGGTAAATTCCCGCGATCGTGAAGCCCGCCACAGCGTCCACAGCGTGCGCAGCCGCGACGACTGCTGCGGCGTAAACGGATTACGCACGGGCTGCGACAGGCGCTCGAGGTCGGCCCGCACCTGGCTCAGCGGCAGAAACGCCGGCCGTGCCGACGGCGGCACCTCCGCCAACAGCGACAAGGCCGTGGTCAAATGCTGCCCGGCCTCGCCCGCGAGTTGGTTCAGGACGGCGCGCAAATTCGGCGTCTCCTTGCCGGCGAACACATCCTCCATGTTGCAGCCATGGCTCGCCAGAACCTGCTGCGGCAAGAACAATCGCCGGTGCGCCGCATCGCGCGGCAAGTTCGCGATGACCTGAGCGATGCCCTGGGCCAGCCCGGCATGCCGCGCGAGATGCTCCGCTGCGTCCAAAGGTGACGCCATGATCCGTGCCGCGAGGGCAAACAGCGCCGAGCAAGTCGCGGCCAGATAGCCTTCGAGCGCCGTCATGGTCGGCATCGGATCGTTGTAGAGGTCGAACTGGTGCTCGTCGGCGAGCAGCGACAGCGGCTCAACCGGCAGGTCGAAATCGCGGATCGCGCGGAGCAGTTCCGCCGCCACCGGATTGCCCTCGGCGCTGCCATGGACCTGGCCGGAAAGCATGTCGGTCCACCATTGCAGGCGGATTTCGCCGGGCAAGGGCTGGCTCACCTGATCGCGAACGCGGACGATCTCGACATTGAAGGCATAGAGCGCCAGCAGCGCGCGGCGCTCGGGGGGGCAGGCGCGAACAGGGCCGCGGCATAACGGGAAAAGTCGTGGCTGCGCACGAGGTCAGCGCAGAAGGCAGCGGAATCCGGCGGCGGCGCGGAACTGCTCATGGCACGGCGATCAGCGCGGCCGCGACGCGGCGCCGTTCGCCCATCATGATGTTGTAGGTGCGCACGGCAGGTCCGGTCTGCATCGTGTCCAGCACCACCCTCACCGCTTTCAGCGCCTGGCGCAGCTCCGGCGGCGGCAGCCAGACACCGGTTCCCGTCCCGATCAGAAGCGTGTCGATGCTATTGGCGGAGGCGAACACCCGCTCAAGCGAATAGCGGTCGATCCGCGCCGGGTCGGTCACGTCCCAGGCCCAGATCGCGTCAGGCAGGCAGAGCAGCGAGCCCCGATGCGACATGCCGGCAAAAGCGAAGCCGCCCTTGCCATAGGCTTCGATCGGCGCCGAGCGCGGGAAATGCGGTGCGTTGGAATCGCCGGCCATGAGCTTCGTCCGAATAGGCCTATCGCCCTCGCAAACGCCCGCGAGGACGTGCGGTTCGGATCATGCCTTGTTTTTCTTCGCCGGCGCAGCCGTATCGCGCGCATCTTCGCGATGCTCGCCGACGCCGAGATAGATCAGGATCGGCGCCGCGATGAAGATCGAGGTGTAGGTGCCAACCAGCACCACGCCGAACATCATCACCGCGGTGAAGCTGTGGATGGCATGACCGCCGAACAGGAGCAGGGCCAGCAGCGCCAGCGTCACCGTGAAGTGGGTGATGATCGAGCGCGACAGCGTCGAGTTAATGGACTCGTTGAGGAGCTGCGGCATCGGCATCTTCTTGTAGCGCCGCAGCATTTCACGGATGCGGTCGTAGATGACGACGGTGTCGTTCAGCGAATAGCCGAGAATGGTCAGAAGTGCCGCGATGCTGGTCAGGTCGAAATCGACCTGGCTGATCGACATGAATCCGATCGTCAGCACGATGTCGTGCACGTTGGCGATCATGGCGCCGAGCGCGAACTGCCACTCGAAGCGGAACCAGAGGTAGACCAGGATCGAGACGATCGCGAGCATCAGGCCGAGCATGCCGTAGGCCAGCAGCTCGCCGGAGACGCGCGGTCCCACCACCTCGACGCGGCGATAGTCGACGGAATCGCCGAGCGCGGAACGAACCTTCTGCACGGCCTCCTGCTGCGCGGCGTCACCGCCCGGCTGCTCCGCGACGCGGATCAGGACGTCGGCCGGACCGCCGAACTGCTGCAGCTGGACTTCGCCGAGGCGCAAACCATCCAGCGTTGTACGCATAGCCGCGATATCGGCGGTGCCGGACTTGGCCTGCACTTCGAGCAGCGTGCCGCCGCGGAAGTCGATGCCGAAATTCAGCCCGTGGGTGAAGAACAGCGTGATCGCGACGATCGACAGCGCTGCCGAGATCGGGAAGCTGATGCGGCGGAAGCGCGTGAAGTCGAAATGGGTATTGTCGGGGACGATGCGCAGCGACGGCAGCCAGCCGAACGCCGCAACCACGGTGAGAATGGCAATGAGGACGCCGAGCCCGATGAGAATGGTATGATTCACGATCAGGCTCCTAGATCGGCACGCTCTGCGGCCGCTTCCACCGCACCCATCCAGCGACGATCAGCCGGGTCAGGGTGAAGGCGGTAAACACCGTGGTGATGATGCCGATGCCGAGCGTCACGGCGAAGCCGCGCACCGGACCGGTGCCGATGTAGAACAGCACCGCGGCGGCAATGAAGGTAGTGATGTTGGAATCGAGGATGGTCGCGAGCGCCCGCTTGAAGCCGGCGTCGATCGCCGAGATCGCGTTGCGGCCGCCACGCAATTCCTCGCGGATGCGCTCGTAGATCAGCACGTTGGAATCGACCGCGATGCCGACGGTGAGCACGATGCCGGCGATTCCGGGCAGCGTCAGCGTCGCGTTGAGCAGCGACAGCAGGCCGAAGATCATGGCGACGTTGATGGCCACCGCGATGTTGGCGAACACGCCGAACAGCCGATAGGTCAGGAGCATGAAGATGATGACCAGGATCGAACCGACATAGGCCGCAAGCTCGCCCTTCTCGATCGAGTCCTGGCCGAGGCCCGGACCGACGGTGCGTTCCTCGACCACGGTGAGCGGAGCCGGCAGCGCGCCGGCGCGCAGCAGGATCGCGAGATCGTTGGCCGATTGCACGGTGAAGCTGCCGGAGATCTGGCCCTGGCCGCCGGTGATGGGCTCGCGGATCACAGGCGCGGAGATCACCTTGTTGTCGAGCACGATCGCGAAGGGCAGCCCGACGTTCTCTTGCGTGGCCTGCGAGAATTTGCGCGCGCCTGACGTATTGAACTTGAAGCTGACGACGGGTTCACTGGTGCGCTGGTCGAAGGTCGCCTGGGCGTCGGTTAGGTCGCCGCCCGCAACCAGCACCTGCTTCTTGACCACGTAGCCGGGCGGCGGCGGCGTGGCGCTCGGCAGGAACTCGGAGTCCGGCGGCAACGCGCCCTGCTGCGCTTGGTCCGGCGGCACCGAAGGATCGACCATGCGGAATTCCATCTTTGCAGTCTTGCCCAGCAATTCCTTCAGGCGGGTCGGGTCCTGGAGGCCGGGGACCTGCACCAGGATGCGATCGTTGCCCTGGCGCTGGATGACGGGCTCGACGGTCCCGAGCTCGTTGACGCGACGTTCGACGATCTGGATCGACTGCTCGATGGTCTTGCGCATGCGCTCGATCATCGCGGCCTGCGGGATGGCGAGCCGGATCAGGCCGCCGCCAGCATCCGTCACCTCGAGGTCGCGCTGACCGCTGGATCCGACCAGTCCGCCCAGCGGCTGGGCCAGCTCGCGCAGCTTGGCGAGCGCGGCCTGCTGGTCGGATTCCTTGGTGATCCGAACCTCGGCCGCGTCGTTGCGCACGGTGACGCCGCCGGTGAACCCGATCTTGGCATCGCGCAGCGTCCGGCGAACGTCGTCGCGGACCTGATCGAGCCGCTCCTTCTTCACATAATTGCCGTCGACCTCGAGCAGCAGATAGGAGCCGCCTTGAAGATCGAGGCCGAGCACGAGTCGGCGCTGCGCCCAGGCGGGCCAGGTCTTGACCTGCGCTTCGGGAAAGAAGTTCGGGACCGCGCAGAGGCACACGATCAGCGCCGTCAGGATAATCCCGAGCGCCTTCCACCGCGTGAAATACAACATCGACTGGACCTGTCAGATCAGGAGATTTGAGGGACTCGCGGAAGCGCTTACTTCGCCGCGGCGTCGTCCTTGGCGCTTTCCTTGGATTCTTTGGCCGGCTCGCCCTTGGCGCGCACGCCGGAGACCATCGAGCGCATCTGCCGCACGCGCACGCCGTCAGCAATTTCGAACTCGATCTGGTCGTCGTCGACGACCTTGGTGACCTTGCCGACGAGGCCGCCCGTGGTCACGACGGTGTCGCCGCGACGGATGTTCTTCACGAGATCGGCGTGGTCACGGACCTTCTTCTGCTGCGGACGCAGAATCAGGAAGTACATGATCACGAAGATCAGAGCGAACGGCAGCAGCGACATCAACATGCCGCTGGTGTCGCCGGCGCCCGCAGCCTGGGCATACGCAGGGGTAATCAGCATTCGGACGATCCTCGAGAGAACGGGGGAAAACCGGTCAGGCCCAAATGGCGACCGGTTCGGTCAAATTCGCGCGGACTATAGCGGTCATTGCCCCAATTGCAACGCTGCCAGACCGTCGATTTGGCCACCTTGCGGAGCGCGCTCAGGCCCGATAAGGCTGCATTCTCAGGAACTTCGGACATGCCCCAAAAACCAAGCAAAAGCCCGGCCGGCAAAGGCCCCCGCACCGCTGCCAGGAAGCCTGCCCGCGTCGCGGCAAAACGTCCCAAGGCGGCCTCCAAGGCAACTGCCAAGGCAGCTTCCAAGGCGACCCCTGACCTCTCCCAGGAGCGCGTCGTTCGCGCGCTGGAGACGATCGCGGCGCACCTCTCCGCCCAAGGCAAGCTCGCCGTCGAACGCGAAGCGTTCAAGCAGGCGGATGCTTTCGTCTGGCACCCGGACGGCCGCCTCGCGGCGGTGCCACGGGTCAGCCGCGTCGAGCTGTTCCTGCTCAAAGGCGTCGATCGGGTGCGCGACATCCTGATCGAGAACACCGAGCGCTTCACCAATGGCCTGCCCGCCAACAACGCGCTGCTCTGGGGCGCGCGCGGCATGGGCAAGTCATCGCTGGTGAAGGCGGCGCATGCCAGCATCAACGCGGGGCGCAAACCGGCCGACAGACTGAAGCTGATCGAGATTCATCGCGAGGACATCGAGAGCCTGCCCGCACTCATGGAGCAGCTCCGCGCCTCGTCCTTCCGCTTCATCGTGTTCTGCGACGACCTCTCCTTCGACGGCAATGATGCATCCTACAAGTCGCTCAAGGCGGTGCTCGAAGGCGGCATCGAGGGCCGGCCCGAGAACGTCATCCTCTACGCCACCTCCAACCGCCGCCATCTGCTGGCGCGCGAGATGATCGAGAACGAGCGCTCGACCGCGATCAATCCCGGCGAAGCCGTGGAGGAGAAGGTCTCGCTGTCGGATCGGTTCGGCCTCTGGCTCGGCTTCCACCGCTGCAGTCAGGACGAATATCTCGCCATGGTGCGCGGCTATTGTAGCCATTTCGGCGTCAAGGTCGACGACGAGGCGCTGGAACGCGAGGCACTGGAATGGTCCACGACGCGCGGCTCGCGCTCGGGCCGCGTCGCCTGGCAGTTCGTGCAGGAGCTTGCGGGACGGCTCGGCGTGAAGCTGACGGCGAAGTAATCAGTCGGAAACTGTCGCCCGGCCCATCGCTGTCATTCCCCGCGCAGGCGGGGAATCCAGTATTCCAGAGACGGTTGTGATTAATCGAGAGGCTGCGGCGTACTGGACGGATTCAGTGCCGAGGCAACGCAGGCCTCACGCCCCATTCAGGAATTGAAGCGGGTCAACCGGGCTCGATCCCTTACGGATCTCGAAGTGGAGCTGCGGCGACGCCACCTCCCCGGATTGACCCGACTTGGCGATGACCTGGCCGCGCTTGATGGTATCTCCGCGCTTCACCATCAGCTCGCTCGCATGGGCATATGCGGTGACGTAGCCGTTGGAGTGCCGAACCAGGATGAGATTGCCATAACCTTTCAGCTCGTTGCCGGAATAGGCAACGACGCCGTCTTCGGCCGCCTTGATGGGCGTCCCCTCGGGCACGGCGAGATTGATGCCGTCATTGGACTTGCCATTGGTCTTGGCGCCGTAAGTCGTGACCACTTTTCCGCGCACCGGCCAGCGGAAGGTCGGCAGCGCGCTGGTGGTCTCCGCAGCTTTCGCCGGAGCTTCCGCGGTCTTCTCTTCGACATTGGCCGTGGCCTGCGCCAGGCGCGCGCTCTGCACCGGCGCGGCGACGGCCGCCATCTTGGTCGCAGGCGCAGGAGCGACCGCGACGGGCTGTAGCGTACCCACGACGGGGGCGGATCCGACCGGAGCCGCGGCAACCGGCGCCGCGAGGGCGGCAGTCCTGGCACCGGGCACGGCCAGCCGGGTGCCGAGCTTGAGCTTTGCAGACGGATTGAGGCCGTTGGCGCGGGCCAGTTCAGCCGCCGAGATGTGGTTCTTGCGGGCGATGCTGACGAGCGTGTCGCCGTGGTTCACGAAGTGCGTGCTCGGCGGCACGGCAACGGCAGCAACCGGCTTCGCAGCAGGCGCCGCCGCAACGGGAGCCATGAGCGGCGCGGGCGCAGCGGCTGTGGCCTGGTGCGGGATGATCAGCTGCTGGCCGGGCGAGAGCGAGCGCGGGCCCTTATAGCCGTTGGCCGCGAGGATCGCCTGCGGCGTGACACGATAGCGTTTGGCGAGCAACTCAAGCGTATCGCTGGTGCCGACGATGATCTTGGTTCCACCGACCGGCTGGGCGGCGGCAACCGAGCGCGGCGGCACGGTGGCCGTGGTCTCCAGATGCGGCTGCGCCGGGGGTGCGTAGGACCCCATGCCACGTCCGCCTCCAGACACACCCGCCAGCTGCCGCAACCGGATAGGATTGCGGCGCGGACACCGCCGGCGGCGACAAGGGCTGCGACTGGTAGTAGCCGGACTGCGTCTGCGGCCGCGAATATTGCGGCAGCTCGCGCTGCGGCGGCGGTGCCTGCTGCACCGAACCGGTCGATTCCTGCGCGAAGGGGTTGGAGAAGTTCGACTGGGACATGCGCGACGACATGTCGGCGCTGCACCCTGCGAAGCTGAAGGAGATCAGCGCCAGCACCGCGACCTGCGGTACGCGGCGCGAGTAAAGCAACTCGGCGACAGCGGACATGGTTACTCACTCGTACGCAACAGAACTGGTCTTTTAAGTAAACACGCGCCGAGTAAATAACGGCTTAACCCTCCCAATAAGATGTTGGCCGCACAGCCAATCCGGAATTCTACAGCTCCCGCGCCACGCCGGGCAGCGCCGGCACGAAGCGGACGTCGACGAGTTCCTTGCGCTCGATCCCGGCCTCGGTCCGGCTCAGGCGGATCAGCGTCTGCACGCCCTGATGCGGGCCGACGGGCGCGATCAGGATGCCGCCCACCTCCAGCCGCTCGATCAGGTTGTCCGGAATCTGCTCCATCGCGGCCGTGACGATGATGCGGTCGAACGGGCCGATATTGGGCGGCAGATTGAGTCCGTCGCCCAGCATCACCTCGACATTATGACAGTTGAGCTTTTCAAGCCTGATACGTGCGGCGTCCGCGAGCTTGCGGTAGCGCTCGACGGTCAACACCTGGCCGGCGAGCCGCGACAGCACCGCGGCCTGGTAGCCCGAGCCGGCGCCGATCTCGAGCACACGGTGCTTCTTCTGGAGCTGGAGCTGCTCGGTCATGTAGGCGACGACGAAGGGCTGGCTGATGGTCTGCCCGCAGGCGATCGGTAGCGCGGTATCGCGATAGGCCCCGTCGCGATCGGCTTCGTCCACGAACTGCTCGCGCGGCACCTCCTCCATGGTCCGCAGGATCGCCTGGTCGCTGATACCCCGGCGCCTCAGCGTGAGCTGAAACATCATCTTTTCCGGCGGGTGCTGATGGGAGGTCATTGCCTGCTTATGCTGTTTTGGGGATCCGGGATGCGAACCCGGGGCGCGAGAATCCTGTTCCGGTTCAGGAACCCGTGATACGCTTCTGCTGGCGTATCTGACCACAAATCGGCTTGCAACGGGCGAGCCTCGATGGCCATTTCAGACATCCGATCGTCGAAACGCGCATTGCGTCGATTCATGTTATCTGCGAACGTTTTTAGCAATGGGCAAGGACTCTACCATGACCGCGACGGGGCTTTCAGGCCGCTCTGTATTCCTCGTCGAAGACGAGGTGATGATCAGGATGATGGTCGCGGATATGCTCGAAGAGCTGGGCTACAAGGTCGCGGCTGAGGCGGGCGACATCACCGAAGCCATGCGGCTCGCCCAGGCAACCGAGTTCGACATCGCCATTCTCGACGTCAACGTCAACGGCAAGGTCATCTCGCCGGTCGCCGATGTCATCAAGGCGAAAGGCTGCCCGTTCATCTTCGCCACCGGCTACGGCTCCTCCGGGCTCCCCGAGCAGTACCGCGATCGGCCGGCGCTTCAGAAGCCGTTTCAGCTCGACGCGCTCGGCAAGACCATCGAAGCCGCGCTTCGCGGCGGCTAGGCCTTAAGTTCCAGCAGACTTACTTCAGCGTCGCACTCAGCGCCTCGGAAAACGCTTCGTTGGTGCGGTCGAGCCTGAGCGGCGTGACGGAGACGTAGCGTCCGCGCAGCGCCGCGAGATCGGTGCCTTCGGCGGGCGTATCAATCATCGCCGCGCGCTCGAAGCCGATCCAGAAATAGGGATTGCCGCGGCCGTCCTTGCGCTCGTCGATCCTGAGGAAGCCGAGATTGCGCTTGCCCTGCCGCGTCACGCGGATGCCCAGCACATCTTCCGGCGCGCAAGCCGGGAAGTTGACGTTGATGACCGTGTCCTTCGGGATGCCGGCGGCGATCACCTTGCGCAGGATGTCGGGGCCGAATTTGCGCGCTGTGTCCCACAGCGGCCGGTCGCGGGTCTCGACGCTGAATTCCTGCGACAGTGCGAACGACGGCAGCCCCAGGATGGTGCCTTCCAGCGCACCGGCGATGGTACCGGAATAGACCACGTCCTCAGCGACGTTGCGGCCCTTGTTGACGCCCGACAGCACGACATCGGGCAGCTTGGCGCCGAGGATATGGCGCGCGCCCATGATGACGCAGTCGGTCGGCGTGCCGCGCACGGCGAAGTGCCGCGGGCCGACTTCGCGCAGGCGCAGCGGATCGTTCAGCGATAGCGAATGCGACACGCCGGACTGGTCGAGCTCGGGCGCGACCACCCAGACGTCATCGGACAATGAGCGTGCGATCTCCTCGAGCACCTTGAGGCCGGGAGCGTGGATGCCGTCGTCATTGGTGCAGAGAATGCGCATGCGAAAGGTCGATTCCTGAAACGGGTCTGATCCGTCTTATCCGGCTGGGGCCGATCAGGCAAACCGGCCGATCGGGGCCGGCGGCCGTTCCCGGTTCTGTTAGCGGCGAACGCGCCATTGCGGCAGGAAGCGCGCCAGCCGGCCCTCCGCGTGCAGCTTCATCGCCGGCACGACCGGGCTCACGATTGGAGCCTCGATGACGCCGAGCGCCTCCAGCTGTTCAACGAACGGGTCCGCCACCGGCGCCTGCGGAAAGCGTTCCCGTGCCATCGTCAGCGCGTTGTCGAAATCCGCCGCATTCACGCCGGGCTTGGCCCGCCGGCTCTGGACCAGATCGTCGTCCCATAGCCGCGCGATCGCGATGTCGAGCACGCCACGCAGCCGCTGATCGACAGCCTGGATGCCGGCCCCTGTCACCGCCCATTGTCTGCCCACCCAGAAGATGTCGCGGTGCAAGGCCATGAACGAGGGGTTCGCGTTGTCGGGTGGCCGGCAGGATAACCGGCCGCGCGATCTTCGCAACCAAACGTTTCTGAGTTTCAGATTGGCAACACGCCTACTCGCGCGCGACCACCTTGATCCCGCCCATATAGGGCTGGAGCACGCTGGGGACCGCGATCGAGCCGTCCTCCTGCTGATAGGTCTCCATCACGGCGATCAGCGCGCGGCCGACTGCGGTCCCGGAGCCGTTCAGCGTGTGCACAAAGCGGGGCTTCCCGTCCGGCCCACGCGAGCGCGCATCCATGCGGCGGGCCTGGAAATCGCCGCACACCGAGCAACTCGATATCTCGCGGAATGCGCCGCCCTCACCTTGACCCGGCATCCAGACCTCGATGTCATAGGTTTTTTGCGACGAGAAACCCATATCTCCTGCGCACAGCGTCATCACACGATAGTGCAGGTCGAGCTTCTGCAACACCTGTTCGGCGCAGGACAGCATCCGCTCCAGCTCGTCCTTGCTCACCTCCGGCGTCGTGATCGAGACCAGCTCGACCTTGGTGAACTGGTGTTGGCGTATCATGCCGCGGGTGTCGCGCCCGGCCGCGCCCGCCTCGGCGCGAGAAACACGGCGTCAACGCGGTGAGCCGCATCGGCAGCTGATTCTCGTCAACGATAGATTCGCGGACGAGGTTGGTGAGAGGGACTTCCGCGGTGGGAATGAGACCAAGGCGCTCGGCGTTAAACAGCTTTCGCAGATGGGCGGTCAACCGACTCATCTGAACATTTAATGCTGCTATCTCGACAGTAAGGTCGCGACGGTTCTCGACCGCTCCCGTATCAAGTACGCCCTGAATCTCTTCCCTTCTCGCCTTCGCTCTGGAAAACTTTCCTAGACATTCCTCAACTTCGACCGACTTGGCGTCGTCAATCTCAGTAGGGCGAGAGACGAAGAACTGGTCGTCCTCGAACTTCGGCAGTTGCCCGGTCCCGAACATCACAGCGTCACGCACCAAGAGCGGCGGATTCACTTCGGCATACCCGTGCTCGGTGGTGTGCAGGTCGAGCATGAACTGCCCGATCGCCCGCTCGAGCCGTGCCAGTCCCTTTTTCAGCACAACGAAGCGCGCGCCCGAGAGCTTTGCCGCCGCCTCGAAATCCATATAGCCGAGCGCGGTGCCGAGATCGTCATGCAGCTTCGGCGCGAAGCCGTAGTTGCGCTTGTTGCCGAACACGTGGCGCTGCACGTTGCCGTGCTCGTCGACGCCATCGGGCACTTCATCGAACGGAATGTTCGGGATCGCGGACAGCTCCATTGTCAGCAACTCGTCGGCAGCCTTCGCGGCCGCCTCGAGCTCCGGCATCGTGGTCTTCAGCTCGGCGACCTCCGCCATCAGCTTGGCCGCGCGCGTCTCGTCCTTGGCCTTCTTGGCATCGCCGATCTCCTTGGAGGCCGCATTGCGCCGCGCCTGCGCCTGCTCCGAGGCCAGGATCGCCGCCCGCCGCTTCTCGTCGATCGCGAGCAGCGACGCCGACAACGGCTTCAGGCCACGCCGGGCGAGGCCGGCGTCGAAGGCTTGCGGATTGTCGCGGATCGATTTGATGTCGTGCATGGCCGTGGTCCTGGATCAGCGCGCAAACATACAACGGTGAACGTTGTAAGTCAGCGCGTCTCCTAGCATGGCTATCATCATCCGCGAAGGCGGATGATCCAGTATTCCAGAGAGGTCAATGATTCCCCGAGAGGCCGCGGCGTACTGGATTCCCCGCCTTCGCGGGGAATGACATCTCGTCCCTACTCCGCCGGATTAGCCGGGGTCGATACGTCAGTGCCGGTGGCCGCCTTTGAAGCTGCCGCCTTCTTCTCCACAATGCTCACCGCGATGATCGAGCCCTCGTAGAGCGCGAGCAAGGGGATCGCGAGCGAGCACTGGCTGAGCACGTCGGGGGGCGTCAGCACGGCCGCGATCACGAAGGCGATGACGATGAAATAGCGGCGCTTCTCGCGCAGCATTTTTGCCGAGACGATGCCGATCCGGCCCAAGAGCGTCAGGATCACCGGGAGCTGGAAAGCGATGCCGAAGGCAAAGATCAGCGACATCATCAGCGACAGATATTCGCCGACCTTGGGCAGCAGCTGGATCTGCGCGGTCTCGTCGCTGCCGGCCTGCTGCATGCCGAGCGAGAAGCGGACCAGCATCGGCAGCACGACGAAATAGACCAGCGCTGCGCCCAGCACGAAGAAGAACGGGGTCGCGACCAGATACGGGACGAAGGCATTCTTCTCGTGCTTGTACAGGCCAGGCGCGACGAATTTGTAGATCTGGGTTGCGACGATCGGGAACGAGATGAAGCCGGCGCCGAACAGTGCAAGCTTGAGCTGGGTGATGAAATATTCCAGCAGCGCCGTATAGATGAATTTGGAGTTCTCGGGGCCCGCGACCCACACGAACGGCCAGACCAGCACGTTGTAGATTTGCTTGGCGAAGAAGAAGCACAAGATGAAGGCCACGCCGAAGCCGAGCAGCGCCTTGATCAGCCGCGACCGCAGCTCGATCAGATGGTCCATCAATGGGGCTTTGCTGGCCTCGATATCGGCGTCGCTCATGACGCTTTGGCGTCCTTGATCGCTTCGGATGGCGCCGTGTCCTGTGCGACCTGCGCCTGCTCGACCTCACGTGTGATGGCGAGCGGCTCGTTCACGGCCGCATCCGCTTCGGCCTCCACGAAGGTCTCCGGCGTCGGCGCTTCCGGAGTGGTCGGGGTGACCGGCGCGTCAGTTGACGTCGTCGACGCGTCACTTGACGTCGTCGGCGCTTCAATCGAAGTCGCCGGCGGTTCGACCGCCGTGGTGGTCGTCTCGGCCGGCTTGTCCAGCGCATCGACGCGGAGTGCGTCGCTCACGTCCTTCTGCAGCGAGGTCATCAGATTGTTGCCGGCAAAACCGGAAGCCGCTTCCTTGACCTCATCGAAGCTCTTCTTGAGGTCGGCCATTTCGGCCTCGCGCATCGCTTCCTGGAATTGGCCCTGGAATTCGGCGGCCATCTTGCGGGCCTTGCCCATCCACTGCCCGACCATGCGCAGCACGCCCGGCAGCTCTTTCGGGCCGATGGCCACCAGGGCCACGACCCCGATCAGGACCAGTTCACTCCACCCGATGTCGAACATGAGGTCTTCCGTTCACGCCAGCCGCGACCGGCCCAATCCCTTGCGCGCAGGATCGGGCGCTACCTGCGTCTCGCGTGCTCTCTGGCTCAGACGGCCTTGCTGCCGACGTCGGACCGTGCCGCGGTCGGCGCGGCAGTGTGCTCGAGGGACTTGGCCGGCTCGGGCTTGTCGGCGACCTTGTCGTCGTCCTGCATGCCCTTCTTGAACGCCTTGATGCCCTGCGCCACGTCGCCCATCAGATCCGAAATCTTGCCGCGGCCGAACAGAAGCAGGACCACTGCGATCACCAGGATCCAGTGCCAAATGCTAAGTGAACCCATCCTGCAATCCTCCAAACGCGTATGGCCGGGGACCGGCCGATCTTCACAGAAACCTAGGCTTGGCAGGTGTCAAAAACAAGGACCAAGGCAGCGCCAATTCGCTGTTGGCGCTACGTAATCTTGCTAGTGTTAACTGGTCGCAGGGGGCCGGTAAAAGGCCGGGACGTCAGTCCGCGCCGCCGCCCTCGCCACCCTCATCGCCGTCTTCCGGCGGCGTCTCGGGCTCGACCGCAGGCGCCAGCGCCAGATCGAGGTCCTCGCCCGGTTCCAACGGATCCTCGTCCTCACGCAGTTGCGGGTCGTCCGACGGCGTCGGCACGCTGAATCCGGTCGGCAGACGCGAATCCAGCAGGCCCGTGCCCTTCAGCTCCTCCAAGCCCGGCAGATCGCCGAGCTGTTCCAGAGTGAACTGCGACAGGAAGTCCTCTGTGGTTCCGAAGGTCAATGGACGCCCCGGTGTCTTGCGACGGCCGCGCGGCTTGATCCAGCCGGTTTCCAGCAGCACGTCCAGTGTGCCCTTCGAGGTGACGACGCCGCGGATCTCCTCGATCTCGGCGCGCGTCACGGGCTGGTGATAGGCGATGATCGCGAGCACCTCGATCGCGGCGCGCGACAGGCGGCGGGTCTCGGTGCTCTCACGGGTCATCAGCCAGGCGAGATCGCCTGCGGTGCGGAAGGTCCATTTGTTGGCGACCCGCACGAGGTTCACGCCGCGCAAGGAATAGTCGGCCTGCAACTGCTCGAGCGCGGCCTTCACGTCCACGCCCTCGGGCATGCGCTTGGCCAGCGTCGCGGTGTCCAACGGTTCATTCGAAGCGAACAGCAGCGCTTCCAGCAGCCGCAATTCTTCGGGACGCGCCTGGGATTCGTTCTCCATCGGCTCGGCCTCATCTACCCGCACTTCAGCCAGGCTTGCCATGGCAGATTCTCCTTGTTGCACTTAAGCGACCGGCGCATCGGGCGCAGGAGCTGCGTCCGCGATCGGCTGAGGGCGCCCCTTCCGGAAATAGATGGGCGAAAACGCCTCTTTCTGGTTCAGCTCGAGCTGACCTTCACGCACCAGTTCGAGCGCAGCCGCAAAACTCGAAGCCAGCACCGTCGCGCGCTGCGTCGGATCGGCGACGTGCCGGAGCAAATAGTCGTCGAGAACGCCCCAGTCGTCCTGTTCGCTGATGCTGCCGACCAGCCGCTCCAGCGTGGCGCGCGCCTCGGCGAGCGACCACACCGTGCGCTTGGCCAGATGCACGCTCGCCAGCACGCGCGACTGGCGCTGCGAGGCATAGGCGGTGAGCAGGTCATAGAGCGTCGCGGTGTATTTCGGATGCTTGATCTCGGCGATCTGCTCGGGCTCACCGCGCGGGAAGATGTCGCGCAGCAATTGTTGCCTGTTCATCAGCCGGTTGGCGGCTTCGCGAATGGCTTCCAGCCGGCGCAGGCGGTTGGCGAGCGCCGTCGCCATCTGCTCCGCGCTCGGGCCGTCCGCACTCGGCGGCTCCGGCAGCAGCAGGCGCGATTTCAGGAAGGCGAGCCAGGCCGCCATCACGAGATAATCGGCGGCAAGCTCGAGCCGGATCTTTCGCGCGGCTTCGATGAAGTGGAGATACTGGTCGGCGAGCGCCAGGATCGAGATCTTGGCGAGATCGACCTTCTGCTGCCGCGCCAGTGCGAGCAGCAGGTCGAGCGGCCCCTCATAGCCCTCGACGTCCACCACCAACGCCGGCTCACCCTCGGCGAGTTCTGCGGGCCGCCCGGTTTCAAACGATAGGATTTCTGCGGTCATGCCGATGCCGTGTTTGCCCGTGCGATCAATGCGTCCAGTTCGGCGCGTGCGGCCGCGCGGTCGAGCGGCTGCGGTGCTTTACGCGCCGCGAGCGCGGCGTTTGCCCGCTCCAGCGCCCTGCCCGCCAATTCAGGTGTCTGGCCGGCGACCTCGCGCATCTCCTCGATGTTGCCGTTGCAATGCAGGGCCACGTCGCAGCCGGCCGCGAAGATGGCGCGGGTCCGTTCGGCGATATTCCCCGACAGCGCGTTCATCGACACGTCATCACTCATTAACAAACCCTGGAACCCAATCACGCCGCGAATCACTTCAGCGATCATTGTCGCAGATGTCGTCCCCGGATGGGCGGGGTCGACCGCGCTAAACACAACATGTGCAGTCATGGCCATCGGCAAATCCGCCAGCGGCTTGAATGCCGCGAAGTCGGTCCGCTCCAGTTCGTCCCTGGATGTATCGACCGTCGGCAGCTTGAAATGAGTATCGGCGGTGGCTCGCCCATGGCCGGGAATGTGCTTGAGGACCGGCAGCACGCCTCCCTGTTCCAGGCCCTCGGTGACGGCCCGGGCAATCGCCGCGACCTTGCCCGGCTCAGTGCCATAGGCTCGATTTCCGATGACTGCATCGGCGCCGGCCACGGGAACGTCGGCCAGGGGCAAACAATCCACGGTAATGCCGAGATCGGCGAGATCGGCCGCGATCAGCCGGGCGCTGAGGCGCGCCGCGGTCAGCCCGAGCGCCGAATCAATGTCGTAGAGGCCTGCGAAAATGGCGCCCGGCGGATAGACCGGCCAATGCGGCGGTCCCAGCCGTTGCACCCGTCCGCCCTCCTGGTCGATCAGGACAGGGGCATCAGCAGAACCCGCAGCCGCTCGCAATTCCACAACGAGTGCAGCAACTTGAGCCGGCGTCTCAATATTGCGCTTGAAGAGGATGAAGCCCCATGGGCGTTCGCTGCGGATAAACTCCCGCTCTACGGCGGTCAGTTCCGTTCCGGATACGCCCGTAATGAAGGCCCGCGTGCTCATAACGGCCGATTAACCCTGACCCGCGAGGGGGTCAAGGAAACGGCCGTTAATTCCTCTGGATGAGACACTGTGGTCCACCGGCAGCCTTCAGGCTGTTGCAGACCTGCGTCGCTTCCGCGGCCGAACCATAGGGCCCGGCGAAGGCGCGGTAGACGATACCCTTGCCCTTGTCAGTCAGATCGGTCCGCTTGATCACCGCCGAGCGCGATCCAAGGATGCTACCATACTTGCCCTGAAGCACCCGGTAAGATGCGGCGGCGCTGTCCTCGTTCTGCTGCGACGAGACCTGTACGATATAGCCGCCGCCACTGCTGGCGGGCGCGAGTTGCGGTCGGGTTGCTCGCAGCCATCCGCTGCGGCGGTTCGGCTGGCGGCGCCTGCGGCGCCAGCGACATCGGCTGGTTGGCACTGGCATTGGCCGAGGTCGGGGGCGTATGCGGGGCGATCGGCGCAGCTGGTGCCGCGAGCGTCTTCGGCGCAGTTGCCGTCCTGGCCGCAGCCGATTGCGGCGCCGCGCTATCGTTCTGATCGCCCTTCACGGCCACAGTCCTGATCGGGCGCGGCGAATTGTTCGGCAGCGTCCCGTTGCTCGGGTTCGGACCCGCACCCGACGGCGGAATACTGGACGGCGACACGCTCGCGACCGGAGGCGGGTTCGCGTTCTGATTCAGCGGCGGGAACACCACACGGGGACCTCCCGCCTTGGCGTTGACGTCAACAGGCGCTTCCTCGCGCGGCACGATCTTCTCGGTGCCATCGCCGGTGACCATGCGGTCCGGCACTTTCGCCGAAGAATCCGACGGCGCCGGCACGACCTTGGTCGGCGTGTTGTCGGCCCTGATGATCGGCGGCTCGCCGCTGCGGGGCGAGCCCACATAGGTCTTGTAGGCGAAAGCAGCGCCGGTCCCGACCACGGCAAGCGTCAGGATCGCCGCGACCGTCATCATGCCGCCGCGCTGCTTTTTCGGCTCGTCGAGATCGGCCTCGGGATAGTCGCTCTGGAACGCGTAAGGATCGTCGGGATAGGCGGGGTCGCGCTGGTAGTCCTGCTCGCCCGCCTCCAGCCGTCCGTAGAGCGCATCGTCGTAGCGCGCCGGATCGGGCTGCTGATAGGCTTGCTCCTGGTAAGCCTGATCGGGCTGCTGGTAGGCCTGATCCTGGTAGGCCTGAGCTTGATAAGCCTGATCCTGGTGAGCGGGATCCTGATGGGCCTGCGGCTGATGAAAATCAGGCTCCGGCGCGGTCGGCTGGGCTGAATAGCGATGCAACGGATGAACCGGGCTTCCGGAAACGGGATACGCAGGCTCAGGGGCTGGCGCGGGCTGCACATTGGCGCGCCGCATCCATGAGGGTGGTCCGGGCGGCGGCGAGGCCTGCTCGGCATGGTCCTGCTGGTAATCGTCCTGCCGGTAGTCGTCGTCCTGATAGCTTTGGGCAGGCGCAGGCGCCGCTGGCGGGTGCGCGCCGGGCCGCCCCTGCGCTGCGAACGGATCGGTCTGCCCGATCAGGCGAGCGAGCTCGGCCAAGGGATCGCCGCTCTCGGCCCTCCCATGCTGATCACCACCGCGACCATAGTCATCGGAAGGAAACGGTCTGTCCTGATATCGTTCGGCCATCGTGATGATGCGTCCCTTCGGGAAAGCCGCACGCCCCCTCGACCAAGGCACGGCTTTCGACCCACAAGGCTTTCAACCAAGTCTAAGCGATCCGGCTTCTGCCGGTTACCCCCAACAATCCCCTTAAGTAGTTCGCCCCAAACTACCGCATCTCGTCCGGAGCATGGACGCCGAGGATGGCGAGGCCCGATGCCAGGACAGAGACGACGCCCTGGTACCATGGCCAGCCGCGCCTTCGTTAGAAGTGCATCATTATTGATAATGAAGCGTAAATAGGGCAAATCGCGCCCCTTCGTCCAAAGTGCATGAAATTCGCTGGCTAAATCATAGAGATAGAAGGCAATTCGGTGCGGCTCGTGGGCGCTTGCGGCCGCTTCCAGCATGCGCGGAAAAATTGCGAGCCGCTTGAGAAGGTCGAGCTCAGCCGGGTCCGACAGCCGCTCTACCGCCGACTCGGCGAGCCATGCGATGCGCTTTTCCGTATCCTCGGGGAGTTCCGGGAACACCTCCGCGCGTGCGTTGCGGAAGATCGAGTGGCCACGGGCGTGACCGTACTGCACGTAGAACACCGGGTTGTCGCGCGACTGTTCCATGACCTTGGCGAGGTCGAAGTCGAGCACCGCATCGTTCTTGCGATAGAGCATCATGAAGCGGACGGCGTCCTGGCCGACCTCATCCACCACCTCACGCAAGGTGACGAAGTCCCCGCTCCGCTTCGACATTTTCACCGGCTCGCCGTTGCGCAGCAATTTCACGAGCTGGACGATCTTGACGTCGAGCGCCCCCTTGCCGGAGGTCGTCGCCTTCACCGCCGCCTGCATGCGCTTGATGTAGCCGCCGTGGTCGGCGCCCCAGACGTCGATCATCTCGGCAAAGCCGCGGTCGAACTTGTTCTTGTGGTAGGCGATGTCGGAGGCGAAGTAGGTGTAAGAATTGTCTGACTTGATCAGCGGACGATCGACGTCGTCGCCATAGGCCGTCGCCTTGAACAGCAGCTGCTCGCGATCTTCCCAATCCTCGGCCGGAGCGCCCTTAGGCCGCGGCAGGCGGCCCTGATAGATGTCGCCCTTGGCGCGCAGGAAATCGATCGTCTCGGCGACCTTGTTGTTGCCGGGGTCCAGCAGCGAGCGCTCCGAAAAGAGCACGTCGTGGCGGATGTTCAGCGCGCCGAGATCGCCCTTGATCTCGTCCATCATCATTGCGATCGCCTTGGCGCGCACCGTCGGCAGCCATGCGGCCTCGCTCATTGCGAGGAGCTTGTCGCCATGCTCCTTCACCAGCGCTTGCCCGACTGGCTTCAGATAGTCGCCGGGATAAAGGCCTTCCGGAATCGCGCCGATGTCCTCGCCGAGCGCTTCGCGATACCGGAGGAACGCCGAGCGGGCGAGCACGTCGACCTGCGCGCCGGCGTCGTTGATGTAGTATTCGCGCGTGACGTCACGGCCTGCGAACTCGAGCAGGCTCGCCAGCGCGTCGCCGAACACGGCGCCGCGGCAATGGCCAACATGCATCGGCCCGGTCGGATTGGCCGAGACGTATTCGACATTGACCTTCGAGCCACCGCGGGCGCGGCCGTAATCGGCGCCCTCGCGCAGCACCGTGCGTAGCGCTTCCGCCCAGGCAGCCGGCTTCAGCGTCAGGTTGATGAAGCCTGGGCCGGCGACGTCCACCTTGGCGATCAGGGTATCCGCGCGCAGCCGCTTGGCAATCTGCTCGGCGAGATCGCGCGGCTTTGCCTTTGCCTCTTTCGCAAGCACCATGGCGACGTTGGTCGCCATGTCGCCATGGGTGGCGTCGCGCGGCGGCTCGACCACCACGCGCGAGAAATCGATACCCTCGGGCCAGTTGGCTTCCGTCGCGAGCGCGCGGCAGACCGCGTGCACGCGTGCGAGCACGTCGGCGAACAGGTGCAGTGCTGAGGATGTGTCGGGCATGGGCGCCGCCTAACGCAAATCCGGGGTCGAGTCAAAGAGCCGCTGGTGCTCGGTCAGAGCGAAACGGTCGGTCATTCCAGCAATGAAATTGCCGATCCGCCGGGCCCGGTCGCCTTCATTGTCCGCCTCCGCCCCGACCAGCCATTCCGGCGGCAGCTCGCCGGGCGATTTGAGGTATTTGGCGAACAGGTCGAACAGGATCTGTTCCGCCTCGCCCATCACCCGCATGACCCGCTTGTGGCGGTACATGTGCTGATAGAGAAAGCGCTTGATGGCGGCCTCCTCCTCGGCGACCGCGGCGGGGAACGCGATTAGAGCCCGGCTCTGCTGGCGCACGTCCTGGGCGGATTGCGGTTTGACGGCAGCGAGGTTCTTCTGCGCCTCGGCGAATACCGCGCCGATCAGGTGCGAGATCAGCTCGCGCACCAGTTCGGCGCCCCGCCTGACGTCTTCGAGGTCGGGGTAATGCGCGGAGGTCTCGGCGATGATCTCCGCGGTCAACGGCATCACCTTGAGGTCGTCGAGGTGAAACAGGCCGGCGCGCAGGCCGTCGTCGATGTCGTGGGCATCATAGGCGATGTCGTCGGCAATCGCGGCGACCTGTGCTTCGAGCGAGGCGAAGCTCCACAATTCGAGATCGTAGATCTTGATGTAGTCGGCGATGCCGACGGGAATGCCGTGCTCGCGATAATGCCCGACCGGCGCGCCGCTGCGATCGGTCAGCGGGCCGTTGTGCTTGACGATGCCCTCCAGCGCCTCCCAGGTCAGGTTGAGCCCGTCGAAATCAGGATAGCGGTGCTCCAGCGCCGCAACGACGCGCAAGGTCTGGGCGTTGTGGTCGAAGCCGCCAAACTCCTTCAGGCAGGCGTCCAGTGCCCGCTCGCCCGCATGCCCGAAGGGCGGATGGCCGAGGTCGTGGGCGAGCGCGAGGGTTTCCGTGAGATCCTCGTCCAGCCCGAGCTGCCGGGCCAGCGCGCGGGCGATCTGCGCCACCTCCAGCGAATGGGTCAGCCGGGTGCGGTAGTGGTCGCCCTCGTGGAACACGAACACCTGGGTCTTGTACTTCAGCCGGCGGAACGCGGTGGAATGGATCACCCGGTCGCAATCCCGCCGGAACGGGCTGCGGGTCTGGCTCGGCGGTTCCGCAACCAACCGGCCGCGGCTGCGCTCGGGATCGCAGGCATAGGACGCGTGGGGGGCAGCCATTCCGACGGACACGGCGAATTTAGTCTCTATCCATTTGATTCTGCGTATGGTGGTACTTAACTATGCCGCACCCGGGATACCAAATGAATTGGGCAAGTGACCTTCAAGTGCCCTTCCTTCAAGTGCCCTTGGTGTGACCGCGGGACTATCGGAGACGAACGATGACGACTGACGTGACCATCAGTGACAAGGCCGCACGCCGGATTGGGGAGATCCTCAAGGGCGAAGGGTCTGGCGCGATGCTGCGGATCTCGGTCGAGGGCGGCGGCTGCTCCGGCTTCCAGTACAAGTTCGACATTGACCGTGCCCGCACCGACGACGATCTCGTGATCGAGCAGGACAATGCGGTGGTGCTGGTCGATTCCGCCTCGCAGCCGTTCCTGGCAGGCTCGCAGGTCGATTTCGTCGACGATCTGATCGGCGCCTCGTTCCGCGTCAACAATCCGAACGCCACCGCGTCCTGCGGCTGCGGGACCAGCTTCTCGATCTGACGTCGCCGGCTATGCGCCGGTGATCTGCCTTTCCTCGTCCGTCCAGTCCGCCTCGACCGGCATCTGCTCCGGCTGAAGCGGTGCGTCCTCCGACACCAATTGGCCGTCCAGCGCGCGCAGCAGTGCCGCGACCAGCGCGGGCTTGCGCAACGGTTTTGCCAGGAAGTCGGACATGCCCGCCTCGCGGCAGATCTTGATGTCTTCGGCGAAGGCGTTGGCGGTCAGCGCGACGATCGGCAGGGCTTCGAAGCGCCCGCCCTGTGCGCGGATCGCACGCGTCGCAGCAAGGCCGTCCATCTCGGGCATGCGCACGTCCATCAGCACGACATCATAATTGCTCTCGGCAACCGTCTCGACGGCCTCGACGCCGTCGGCCACGACGCGCAGCTCGACGTCGAAGGCGCCGAGCATCTTGCTGACGACCATGCGGTTGACGGCATCGTCCTCCGCGACCAGCACCTTCAACGGCCGGTCGAGTTCGGCGATACGCGCCTTCAGATCGTCGGCTTCGTCGCGGTCTGAATTGTGGTCGGATGCCTGCGCCTGGCTCCAGGGCAGCACCAGCGTGAAGCGGAAGGTCGAGCCCTCACCCGGCGTCGAGGTGACGCCGATGGTGCCGCCCATCTGCTCGATGATGCGCCGGGAGATCGCCAGGCCCAGCCCGGTGCCGCCGAAGCGGCGGCTGATCGAGGCATCGGCCTGCGCAAAGTCAGAGAAGAGCTGGCCGAGCTTTTCGGGGGCGATGCCGATGCCGCTGTCGGTCACGCTCCATTCGACAGTGGCGAGCAGATCGCGGCGCGCCTGACAGACTGCTGCGATCGTGACTTCGCCTTGGTCGGTGAATTTCACCGCGTTGGAAGCGAGGTTGAGCAGCACCTGCCTGATGCGCGCGACGTCGCCGCGCAACGTCGGCGGCAGGTTCGGATCAAGCTCGACCTTGACCGTGAGCCCCTTGCTCTTGGCGCTCGCGCGCACGACGGTCGCGACTGTCTCGACCAGCGCCTGCGGCGCGAAGTCGATCGCCTCGAACGCGAAGCGTCCGGCCTCGAGCTTGGAGAGATCGAGGATGTCGTTGAGGATGCGCTGGAGATTATCGCCGGATTCGCGGATCGACGTGACGGCCTCGTGCTGCTCCGGATCGAGCTTCGTCTCCAGCAACATGCTGGCGAGCCCGAGCACACCATTCATGGGCGTGCGGATCTCATGGCTCATCACCGCCAGGAAATCCGATTTGGCGCGGCTCTCGGCCTCGGCCTTTTCCGCGCGCCAGCGCTCGGTCACGTCGCGGCCGAAGCCGCGATAGCCGAGGAATTGGCCGTCGCGGTCGTGGGCTGGATTCGCAGTAAGCGACCACAGCCGCGCCTCGCCGCCGGCAACGACCTTGAGGTTCATCTCGTGCAGCGGTTCGGCGTGCTCCATCAGTCCGACGACGTTGTAGGCCGCGCTTTTGTCCTCCGGGCACAGCATGTCGAGCACGTCGGCGAAATGCGAGCCCTTCAGCAGCTGCAGCGGCAGCTGCGCGACGGCGGCGAATCGCTCGGGCACGTCGACCAGATGCCCTTCGGCATCGGTCTGCCACAGCCAGTCGCTGGCGTTCTCCTGAAAATCCTTCAGCAGCAGCGAAATTATCTCGGTCTGGCGCTCGAGCTCGAGCTGGGCCTTGAGATTGCCGAGGAACAGATTGCCTTGCGAGACGATGTTGCGCGCCATGAAGAACGCGAACAGCAGCAGGAACACCGCGGTCACGAGGTAAGGCCCGGTGCCGCACAACAGCAGTGCGCCGGCGCAGGCGATCGTTGTCGTCGCGAGATAGACGAGGCCGGCGCGCGGGAAGGTCGAGAGCGTGAAGGCGCCGCCGGACATCATGCCGACCATCAGGCAGGCCAGGACGAGCTGGCTGGTCGGCTCGATGCGGCTGAACAGGGCGAGCGGCAGCGTGCCCCAGATAGCGGCCAGGAAAAATGCCTGCCGCAGCATCTGCCGCGCGGCGCACGCGGTAGCCTCTTGCGGCGGGTTCCGATGCGAACGCCGCCACGCGCGCACCGCGAGCGAGGCGGTGGCGGCGAGGGTCATGCCCCAGATTGCGAGGAAATCGTTCCAGCCCCGGCCCCAGAACAGGACCAGCACGACCGCAACATTGAGCATGGTGACGGCCATCGTCATCGGGATCAGCCGGGTCACCGCGTCGATCTGCTTGGCGCGGATGCGGCGCAGCTCGCGCTCGCTGAGATCGGCAGTCAGGCCGTCCTCGATCTCGAAGCCGCCGAGCCAGTACAGGAACGCGCCGATCAGGCCGTCGCGCGGCTCGGTTCGCTTCATGGATTTGTCCGGCCATCCCATTCGAAAAACCTTTTCAGTATCAATGGCCCAGGGCCGGCTTAAGCCGGGTTAATTTTGTGGGAGATTTTGCGGGCGCCTTGACGGGCGCGTTTGCAGTTTGTTCTAACCATGGCCCCTGCCCGGAGCCCGCCGACATGCCCATCAGAATTGCCACCTGGAACGTGAACTCGGTCCGGCAGAGGATCGATCTCCTCCTGACCTGGCTGAAGGAGTGCCAGCCGGACATCGTCTGCCTCCAGGAGATCAAATGCGTCGACGAGGCCTTCCCGCGGCTGGAGATCGAGGCGCTCGGCTACAACGTGGTCACCCATGGGCAGAAGACGTTTAACGGTGTCGCCCTGCTCTCGAAGCTCCGGTTCGACGAGACCAAGTCGGGGCTGACCGGCGACGACGAGGATGCGCACGCTCGCTTCCTCGAAGGCGTGGTCACTCTGAAGCGTGGGGTGCTGCGCGTCGCCTGCCTCTATCTGCCCAATGGCAATCCGGTCGGGACCGAGAAATATCCCTACAAGCTCAAATGGATGTCGCGGCTTCTTGAGTATTCGAAGGAGCGCCTCAAGTCCGAGGAGCCACTGGTCCTCGCAGGCGACTTCAACGTCATCCCGCATGCCCGCGACGTCCATAACCCCGCCGCCTGGACCGAGGACGCCCTGTTCAAGCCTGAGACGCGGGAGAGTTTTCAGTCCCTGCTCGGCCTCGGCCTGACCGATGCGCTGCGGGCGGTTACTGACGAGCCCGGGCTCTACACCTTCTGGGACTACCAGGCCGGCGCCTGGCAGAAGAACCATGGCCTGCGGATCGACCATCTGCTGCTGTCGCCACAGGCCAGCGACCGGCTCGCCAATGTCGGCATCGACAGCTATGTGCGCAGCTGGGAGAAGCCGTCGGACCACGTGCCGGTGTGGGCGGATCTGGATCTCGAGGCGGCGTGAGGCCGCCTCAACCAATCACTCCCGGCGGCCCTGCACCCACTGCTCCAGCATTTGCAGGCACATGGCGCGGTCGTCGTCGGACGATTTTGCGAAGGCGCGGTTGTAGTTTTCCTTGATCCAGGTCTCGTCGCTACCTGCGCTGTCACGCGCCAGCGTCAGCCACATCAGGCCCCGCGCGGCCTGCCGCGGCAGGCGGTCGCCGTTGAACAGCATCTGACCGAGCAGCGCCTGGGCCTCGTGCTGGCCCTTCTGCGCGGCGAGCCCAAGCCAGCGCGCGCCGTAGCGGAAATCCTCGCGCGAGGCGTCCGGTGTCTTCAGGTACAGGCGGGCGAGGTCGTATTGCGCATCCGCGTTGCCGAAATAGGACGCGGCATAGGAGAACATCTCCCGCGCGCGCTCCTGGTCCGGCTTGACCTTCGAATTCGGGATGCCGCTCAGATAATAGCGACCGAGCGCGACAAAGGCGTTGGCGACGATCTGCGCCTGCGGCGCCGAGGGGCTGTCCTCGGCATGTGCGTTGGCGATGCGGCTGAAATACTCGAACGCGCGCACATCGTCCTGAGCAACGCCGTCGCCATTGGCGTACATGCGGCCGAGCCTCCACTGCGCGATGGGGTGGCCACCCTCGGCGGCATATTGCAGGGCGCTGAGCGAGCTTTCCTGGGTCGCGACCGCCGGCGGCACATTGCGCACCTTGCCCGCTGCGCCCGGCAAGGTCGTCACCACCGGGATGGTCGCATCCTTCGGGCTGACGGGCGCGCCGTCGAAGGCGAGCGCCGGCGCGCCTAGCGCGGTAGCCCCAAACACAAACGCAACTATGATACGCCTAGATGTCCGCATAGCACTGTTTCTCGTGCGCGCCGCCCGGATGGGTCACTGCCCCCCCGACCGCCGGTCCAACCTGCTGAGCATATTTCCAGAGCGCGCCCGTCGTGTGGTTAGTCGCGCGAGCGCTCCATTTGGTCTTGCGCTGTGCAAGCTCCTGGTCGCTCAATTTTACGTCAAGTGTCCCGGCGACCGCATCGATCTCGATGATGTCGCCGTCCTCGAGCAGCCCGATCGGGCCGCCGATGGCGGCTTCAGGCCCGACATGGCCGATGCAGAAGCCGCGGGTGGCGCCGGAAAAGCGGCCGTCGGTGATGAGCGCGATCTTGCCGCCCATGCCCTGGCCGGTCAGCGCCGCGGTGGTCTGGAGCATTTCCCGCATGCCGGGACCGCCCTTCGGCCCCTCGTAGCGGATCACGATGACTTCGCCTTCGCGGTAGGTACGCTTCTGGACGGCCTCGAAAGCATCCTCCTCACGGTCGAAGCACCTGGCCGGACCGGTAAACCTGAGGTTGGACATTCCCGCGACTTTCACGATCGCACCTTCTGGCGCCAAATTGCCCTTCAGACCGACCACACCGCCGGTGACGGTGATGGGCTTGTCTGCCGGGTGCACCACGTCCTGGTGCGGATTCCATTTAACGCTTTTGAGATTTTCGGCGATCGTTCGACCGGTAACCGTAATGCAGTCACCGTGGAGAAATCCGTTGTCGAGCAGCGTCTTCATCAGAAGCGGTATGCCACCTACTTCAAACATGTCTTTGGCGACATAACGGCCGCCCGGCTTCAAATCAGCGACATATGGTGTCTTTTTGAAGATTTCAGCGACGTCGAACAGGTCAAACTTGATGCCGCACTCGTGCGCGATCGCCGGCAGGTGCAATGCAGCATTGGTCGAGCCACCGGACGCGGCGACCACGGCGGCCGCATTCTCCAGTGCCTTGCGGGTGACGATATCGCGCGGCCGGATGTTTTGAGCGATCAAGGCCATGATCTGCTCGCCCGCGGTCATGCAGAAGGCGTCGCGAATTTCATACGGTGCCGGAGCACCAGCCGAGTACGGCAGCGCCAGGCCGATCGCCTCGGAGACGGTCGCCATCGTGTTGGCGGTGAACTGCGCGCCGCAGGCACCCGCCGAGGGGCACGCCACGCGCTCGATCTCGTCGAGATCCTCGTCCGACATCGCTCCGACCGAGTGCTTGCCGACGGCTTCGAACATGTCCTGCACGGTGACCTGCTGGCCCCGGAAATTGCCGGGCAGGATCGAGCCGCCGTAGATGAAGATCGAGGGCACGTTGAGGCGGACCATCGCCATCATCATGCCCGGCAACGACTTGTCGCACCCGGCGAGGCCAACGAGAGCGTCATAGGCGTGGCCGCGGATCGTCAGCTCGACGGAATCGGCGATGCATTCGCGGGACGGCAGCGAGGAGCGCATGCCGTCATGGCCCATGGCGATGCCGTCGGTCACGGTAATGGTACAGAACTCGCGCGGCGTGCCGCCGGCGGATACGACGCCCTTCTTCACCGCCTGCGCCTGGCGCATCAGGGAGATGTTGCAGGGCGCGGCCTCGTTCCAGCACGAGGCGACGCCGACGAACGGCTGGTGGATCTGCTCGGTGGTGAGACCCATGGCGTAGAGGTAGGAGCGATGGGGCGCGCGCGCAGGGCCTTCCGTCACGTGACGGCTCGGCAGCCTCTGCTTGATGTCGGTCTTTGCGTCCATCGCAAACCAGTTTCCCCGGCCAACCCTTTCAGACCCGAAAAATCAGAGCCAAGATTTGAATCGACCTTGGGATTTCCCGTCGCCTTTCAGGACCACCGCTGCCGCTAAAACATTAGAGTGATTTTATTCAAGTTCAGGTGTGGCCAAAAAGCGGCGTTGATGCGAACGGACAGAGATGAGGGTTAGATCCGGGATGAGTGTTGCATGGACGGCACAATCGTGGCCCGAAGGACACGGGAAAGCCTACAGTGATACCCTCGCTGGAAAGGCGGTCCACAACCTCAGATTTTGCGGCGGGTGACGCGCGCGGCTCACCTCGGCAGATGACGGCGCGCAGCTAGGGTGAGTCGGCGCCGAGTGTCCCGGACGCGCTGCAACGCGCAGCGTTGCTGCGCAGAGCCGGGACCCAGAAGGCGACACGTTACAATGCGGCGACATGGGCCCCGGCTCTGCAGCGCACCGCAAGGGCGTTGCGCAGCGTCCGGGGCATGAGAGCGAATTGTGGCGCACGCTCTCTCAAGTCGTCATTGCGAATATGAGGCGGCAGCGCCACTCTCCAGCTGCATTTTTGATTGCAGACACACCTTCGCATCCTCGCGGCGCATTCCGCCCGAGCTCTGCTTCGTCGCTCCACCCTCTTGTCCAGGAGGGCGCAGGGAAGGCCGGGTGCCGGCTGGCACCCACGGTCCGCTGCGCGAAAGGTAGCGCAAAAGAACCGCACAGCAGCATACAGGTGTAGCCAATCACTCGGCCTTCCCTGCGCAGTGGCTTTACGGCTTATGCCGTGCTCTCCCGGGAGCCGAGTTCCTTTTGGCCTCCCTCGTCTTCACGAAAGTCGCGGACACCGCGCCGGTTGACGCGAATGTCGCCTCCGCAAAGGCTTGACCGTAGCAACGACGGCCAGGACCACACGGTTTTGCCGTACGCACGGCTCGCTTGTCGCCACCGGTTTCGACGACGTTGTGCACGTTGCCGCCGACCTGATGACGAGACGAACCTGACAGCGCCGCTCGTCGACACGAAGCCTCGGGCTCACGGAGAGCAATCCGCCCCGCCCGCACTTTCGCGCCCGACGCTGTCGCGTCCACCGCACGCCCGGCTCGCGAAACGTGACGACACAAGATCGCCCCTCTTGGGTGAGCCGGGATGGGCGACACATACGCCAATTCCGAATTTCGGTAAAGTGGAATATTTTGGATGCGCCGGCTTGACAGAGGGGCGAAACAGCAAGGTCCGATGGGACGCAAGCGTGATCCGGCAAGTGCCCGACGACGGGCGAGCGGCCCCGGATTGCGCTTTCGCTCCATCGGGCTACGAGACCCCGCCGAGCAGCTCAGCGCGCACCCTTGATGGTGCAAGAGGTGCTGCAAGTGACCGTGTTGCCGTGGTCGCACGCCTTGCAGGCGGCAACGCACTGGTTCATGTCGCGGGAATTGTAGGAGGTGTAGTTCCGCATCGCGCAGACCGGGGTCGAGCCGGTGATGTCCTGCTCCTGATTGCAGGCAGCCGTCATGAGCGCAAGGATCATCACCGCAAGGAGCCGCATGGGATCGCCCTGTGAGACACGACAAAACAATGTTTACAAGGCGCGCTGCATCGCAGCGTGCCCCGGCATTCCCACAGCGGAGAAGCACAGCAAGCGTCCCCGCATCGACATGTAGGATGCGCGCCAAGTGTTAAGAACGGATTGCAGCCGGCGTCAGGCCGCAGCCTTGGTCGCGATCGCCTGACGCATATCCAACGCCAGCTGGCGATACTGCTCCGAAAGCTTCAGATAAAATTCCCGCTTGGTGCGGTCCGTGGCGAGCTTGGCGATCAACTCGCATTCCGCGGTGAGCGTCTCGAACCGCTCCAGCCTGTCCTCAAGTTCTGTCATCGGCGTATCCCCATCAAACGCCTCAAGGACATCAAACCTAGGCCCGGGAAATAGGTCACGGCGAACATCGTTATCGAGTAGAAACAATTTTTCCCGCGGCCGGCTATTTCTGCTGCAGCCGCCAGGCGCCGTTCCAGCCTTCGTCCGGCGGATTAACCTCGAACTGCGCCAGGCGGGCGAGCAGTGCGCGCGCGGGGCCATCGCCGGGGACGGCTTCGAGCGCCGCGTTGAAGGCGGCACGCGCCTCGTCGAAGCGCCGGGCGCGATAGGCGGCGAGGCCTTCGGCGTAGTGCGAACGCAGGCTCTCATGCGCGGCAGTGAGCGCGCCTGCGCGGCCCATCACCTCGAAGACCGATTGCGGCGCGCTCTGGCCGGCGACTGCAAGACGATCGACCTCGCGCAGCTCGAGATGCGAGCCGATCGCATCCGCCGTCGCCTGCGAGATCAGGATGCGGGTGCCATAGGTCTTGTTGACGGCCTCCAGGCGCGAGGCGAGGTTCACGGCATCGCCCATCACGGTGAAGCTCATCATCAGCTCGGAGCCGATGCTGCCGGTCAGGACTTCGCCGGTGGCGATGCCGATCCGCAAATCGCACAGCGCCGGCATGGCGCGGATACCCAGCAGATCCGGCAATTGCTTCTGCAGCGCGGGCACCTGGTCGGCCATGTCGATGGCGGCAAGGCCGGCGAGCAGCGCCGGCTCGTCCTCCTCGATGAAGGGCGGGCCCCAATAGGCCATGATGGCGTCGCCGATATATTTGTCGATGATGCCGCGGTTGCTCCTGATCGGGCCGGACATCAGCGTGAAATAGTGGTTCATCACCTTGACCAGGCCGCGCGGGGTCATGCCCTCGCTCATCGAGGTGAAGCCGCTCATGTCGCAGAACATGATGGTCATGACCCGGCGCTGGCCGTCGATGGCGACTTCCGGCCGGTCGATCAGGCCCTGCACCACCTTGGGATCGATGTAGCGGCCAAAGGTCTCGCGAATGCGCTCGTTGTGCCGCAACTGCTCGATCATGCGGTTGAAGGCGGCGGCGAGCTCGCCGATCTCGTCCTGGGTCGAGACAGTGATGGTCTTGTCGAACCGGCCCGCCTCGACCTCGCGGGTGCCAGCCAGCAACAGCCGCACCGGACGCGTGATGCCGCTACTGACCAGCAGCGCAAAAGCGAATCCGACGATCGCCGCGAGCAAGGTCACGATGCCCGAAATGATCATCGCCTGACGCTGACGACCGATCACCTGCGATGTGCTGGCAAATACCTGCTTCAGCATGTCGGCGCGGATCGCATCGATCTGCTGATTGAACTGATCGCGCAACAGATCGAGATGTTCCAGCGTGCCGCGCGCTTCCGTCATCTGTTTGCCATCGACCTGCTTAAGGAGTTTTGCGTGGTCCTCGTTCAGGTCACGGCGCAGCTCGGCGACGGCGGTCTCGATGCGGGTCTCGATCCGCGCCAGCGCGGCATTGTCGGAGGCCGTTCTGGGATCGTCGATAATCGCGTTGATGAGCTTGCGCGCGCTTTCGGCCTCCTCCTCGATCCTACGGTCGGTTTCCTCGAACTCGCGAAGGCGCGCCGCATAGGCCTCTTCGTCCGACGGCGACTGCATCTTGGTCATGACCATGCGCCGCAATGCAAGTGCCCGTTCCAGCGAGCGGATGTTGGCGCGTGCCAGATGGCCATAGGCCGGGATGTAGCGATCGGTCAGCTCGTTGAGCAGGACACCGACCTGGCCCGACATCACCATCGACAGGATCGAGGTGACCAGCATCAGGACGATCAATCCGAGGGCGATGCCGACGATCTTGCGCCGGATCGACTGGTTGAAAAGTGGCATGGGTACGGAGCAAAGGCTGAAAGGATGGCTTGAGGGAACTCAGTACACCGGATTTGACGGGGGAACACGCGCAATCTGGCCATTCGCGCCGCCGTGAGCTGTGCGCAACCCTCACGCGAACCCCGAGAAGGTTAAAAAAGCGGCCTTTTCCGGCGTTTCGGAAGTTCCCGCGTTCCCGATCCGTATTTTGCCGCATTGTTGAACGAGCGTGAGGAATGCGAAACGATGTGGTGGCATCGTTTTGGTGTCGTCCTTGATTCTCAAGCCGCATGTCGTCGCGGACCTTGGTTTGTAGTGGTTTCGCGGGGGGACCATCGAATGAACCAGTGCCTACGCTCGCTCGCGTGTGTCGTTGCCGTGGCCGCTTTGGCCTTCATTCCTAATGAGCTGGCAGCGAAGAGCAGTCACAAATCGTCCGCGCCGAAGAAGACGCATGAGGCGAAAGCCGGCAAGCAGCGCCATGCCTCCGCCGGCAAAGCGCGGCACGGCAAGCATGCCGAGGCCAAGCGCAAGTCCAAGAAGTCCGACGACGAGCCCTCGGACAAGCAGGCAGCCCCGCCGCTGACCGGCGATCTCGCCGCGTTGAAGGACGCCATCGACCTCGCGCGAAAGGGCAAGACGGACGATGCGAGCGCGGCGCGCGACCGCATCATTGACCCCGCCGGACAGAAACTCGCCGACTGGTTCATGCTGCGCCATTCCGAGAGCACCGCGAATTTCAAGCGCTACGCCGCCTTCCTGGCCGCCAATCCGGACTGGCCGAGCAGCGCCCTGCTCCGCCGCCGTGCCGAGGCCCGGCTGTGGCAGGAGAAGGCCGACGCGGCGACGGTGCACAAATTCACGATGGACCGGCCGACCAGCGCCAAGGGCAAGTTCGCGCTAGCCCGCGTGCTGGTGACGGAGGGCGACAGCGACAGGGCCGCACGTCTGGTGCGCGAGGCCTGGCGCACGGATGAATTGTCCGAGCGCAGCGAAGAGGATTCCTACGAAGCGTTCCGCGATCTCCTGACCGCTGAGGACCATCGCGCCCGCATGGACAAGCGCCTCGGCGCCAAGGACTACGCAGGGGCGCGGCGCGCCGCCAAGCGGCTCGGCGAGGATGCGCTCGCGATCGTCAAGGCCTGCGCCGCCGTCACCGGCAAGGTCACCAAGGCCAAGGACTATCTCGAGGACGTTCCGGCCGAGGCGCGCCGCGATCTCGGCTATGTGCTGTGCCGCGCGCAATGGCATCTCCAGAACGACCGCATCGACGACGCCGCCGAGGTGATCCTGGCCGCCGCGCCCGATACGATGGCGGCTCAGGACACCGACGCCTGGTGGCGCGAGCGCCGCCTGCTTGCGCGAAAGCTGCTCGACCAGGGCAAGTTCAAAACCGCCTATGACGTGGTGCGCTCGGCGGCGGTGCCCGCGATGGAAGTCTATCGCGTCGACTATCACTTCATGTGCGGCTGGATCGCGCTGCGCTACCTCGACGATCCCAGGGCGGCGATGATGCACTTCGCCGCGATCGACGAAGGTTCGGCCAATCCGATCGCGCTGTCGCGGGCCAACTATTGGCGCGGCCGCGCCGCCGAGGCGATGAACGCAACGGCCGATGCGCGCCTGAGCTATCAGACGGCGGCGCGCTATCCGACCGCCTATTACGGACAGCTCGCCCGCGCCAAACTCGGCCTCGACCGGATCGAGCTGCGCGCGCCCTCGCCCGTGCTGGCCGCGGCTGATACACCGCCCACGGACGAACGCGTGCGCGCCGCCGACATGCTCTACGGCGTCAATGAGCGCGACATGGTGTATTACTACGCCGAGGATTTTGCCAAGGAGAGCAACGACGTCGTGGCGCTCGAAGCGCTCGGCGAGCTCGCCGGCCGGCGCAACGACGCGCGGGTCATGCTGGAGGTCGGCAAATCAGCGCTGGCGCGCGGGCTTGCGCTCGACCACTACGCCTTCCCCACCATCGGCATTCCCGAGCACAAGCAGGTGGCGCCTGCGATCGAGACCAGCGTGATCTATTCGGTGGCGCGCACCGAAAGCTCGTTCGACCAGCGCGACAAGTCGGCGGCCAACGCAGTCGGGCTGATGCAGGTGACGCCGGAAGCCGGCCGCGATACCGCCAAGCGGTTCGGCGTGACCTATGACTGGGACAAGATGGTCTCCGACCCCGTCTACAACACGCAGATGGGCGCGGCCGAGCTCAGCGCACTTCTCTCGGAATACCGCGGCAACCAGATCATGACCTTCGCCGGCTACAATGCCGGCCGTGGCCGCGTGCGCGAATGGGTGCAGGCACGCGGTGATCCCCGCGACCCCAAGGTCGATCCGGTCGACTGGGTCGAGCGCATCCCGCTGTCGGAGACGCGCAACTACGTCCAGCGCGTGATCGAAAACGTGCTGGTCTATCGCGCACGGTTCGAGGGCAGCGGCATGGTCGCCGGCAAGAGCGATCAGCGCGTCGTGACGAAGGATGCGGCGGCCGTGGCGACGCCGGTGGGATTTACGGGAACGGAATAATCTCAGCCTGCGTCCGTTCTATCTCCTCATCCTGAGGAGCCTGCGCAGCAGGCGTCTCGAAGGATGAAGGCCCCGCTCTCGGTTGCGGCGCATCCTTCGAGACGGCCGCGATGCCTCCTCAGGATGAGGTCTGTGGGTGTTGCGCTCGGAACGCAGACACCGCCGCCTCACTCCACCTTGATGTTCGCGGCCTTGATGATCGGCCACCATTTCGCGATCTCGGCCTTCTGACGCGCGCCAAGCGCTTCGGGCGTGAGCTGATCCTGCGGCGTCATCTCCAGGCCCTGACTTTCCAGCTGCTTCTTCACGGCGGGATCGTTCAGCGCTTCCACGGCTGCGGCATTGAGCTTGGTGACGATCGCCTTCGGCGTACCCTTCGGCACCCACAGGCCGGACCACAGCGTCATGCTAAAACCCTTCAGCCCGGCCTCCGCCGTGGTCGGGATGTCGGGTGCCGACGACAGGCGCTTGTCGTCGGTGATGGCGTAGGCGCGAATGGTGCCGGCGCGGACCTGGTTGATGGAGTTGGAGGTCTGGTCGACGATGACGTCGATCTGGCCGGCGATGAGATCGTTCAGGGCGGGCGCGGTGCCGCGATACGGCACGTATTGCAGCTTGATACCTGAGACGCTCTCGAAATAGACCCCGGCGATGTGACTGCCGGACCCCGCGCCGGCCGTGCCCGCGGTTGCCGGCGACGGGCGCGACTTCAGCCATTCAACCAGCTCTTTCAGCGAGGTCGCGGGCACCGCGTTCTTGCTGACGACGATCATTGGGTTGCTCGGCAGCAGCACCACGGGTTCGAGGTCAGTGACGAGATCGTAGTTGAGCTTGTAGACGGCGCCGTTGGCAACGTGGGTGCCGAGATGGCCGAAGGAGATCGTGTAGCCGTCCGGCGGCGATTGCACGGCGCGGCCGACGCCGATCGACCCGCCGGCGCCGGTGACGTTCTCGATCACCAGGGCCTGGCCGAGCGACGTCCGCATCCGCTCGGCAAGCACGCGCGCCATGGCATCCGACGGCCCGCCGGCGGCGAAGGGAACGATGATGGTGATGGGACGTGAAGGATAATCGTCGGCGCGCGCGGCGCCTGCAACAGCGAGAATAGCAACCAGCGCAGCCCAAGTGGCCTTCATTGTGTTCTCCCAGCGATGACATTGTTATTTTTGTCTCTTCCCGCGTACGGGAAGAGGGCTCGTTCGCAAAGAGACGAAATGACGCGCTAGAACTGCGAATAGTCGATCGGCTTGTGGCGATCGAGCGTGCGGTCGACCTTTGGCAGCGGGTATTTCAGGCCGGTAGCGCAGTTGAACAGCATCACGCGGTCGGTCTTGCTGACACGGCCGTCGGCGAGGCTCTCCTTGTAGGCGGCGTAGGTCGCGGCGCCTTCGGGGCACAATAGCAGCCCCTCCTCGCGCGCGACCTCGTTCAGGGCCGACGAGATCTTGTCGTCGTCGACCGCGATCGCAAAGCCCTTGCTCGCGCGCACCGCGCGCAGGATCAGGAAGTCGCCGATCGCCTGCGGCACGCGGATGCCCGAAGCGATGGTGTGAGCATCCTCCCAGCGCGTCGCATGCTCGGTACCGGCCTCGTAGGCGCGCACCATCGGCGCGCAGCCCGACGCCTGCACCGCGACCATGCGCGGGCGCTTGCTTCCGATGAAGCCGATCTTCTCGAGCTCGTCGAACGCCTTCCACATGCCGATCAGGCCGGTGCCGCCGCCGGTCGGATAGAAGATCACGTCGGGCACGTCCCAGCCGAGCTGCTCGGCGAGCTCGAGGCCCATCGTCTTCTTGCCTTCGATGCGGTACGGCTCCTTCAAGGTCGAGGTGTCGAACCAGCCGACTTTCGCCTTGCCCTCGCCGACGATCTTGCCGCAATCGTCGATATAGCCGTTGACGCGGTAGACGGTCGCGCCCTGAAGCTCGATCTCGCTGACATTCACCTCCGGCGTATCGGCCGGGCAGAAGATCGTGGTCTTGATGCCGCAGGAGGTCGCATAGGCCGCGAGCGCCGCGCCGGCGTTGCCGTTGGTCGGCATCGCCATGTGCTTGATGCCCAGCGCCTTGCCCATCGACACTGCCATGACCAGGCCGCGCGCCTTGAACGAGCCGGTCGGCAGCCGCCCCTCGTCCTTGACGATGATCTCGCCGCCGCCGAGCTTGGCGCCGAGCTTGGGCAGCCGGATCAGCGGCGTCGTGACCTCGCCGAGCGAGACGATGTCCTTGCATTTGCGCACCGGCAGCAGCTCGCGGTAGCGCCACATGTCGGCGGGGCGCTGGGCGAGCGCGTCCTTGGTCAGCGCCTTCTTCACGCCCGCGAGATCGTAACGCACGAGCAGCGGCTTGCCGGCCTTGGAGAGATTGTGGACCTGATCGGCGGCGTAATGATCGCCTTCCATCGCGCATTCGAGATGGGTGACGAAGCTCGGGCGCTCGATGGTGAGGTTGTCGTTGTCCTGCATGGGCTGGTTTCCTTCTTATTTTGCGAACGGTCTCTTTGGCGGCAGTCAGATATTCAACACCCTGCCATAGGCATCCAGCACGGCTTCCTTCATCATCTCCGACAGCGTCGGATGCGGGAATACCGTGTGCATCAGCTCTTCTTCCGTGGTCTCCAGATTCATAGCGACGACGTAGCCCTGAATCAGCTCGGTGACCTCGGCACCGACCATATGGGCGCCGAGGAGCTGGCCGGTCTTCTTGTCGAAGATCACCTTGACCAGGCCCTGGTCCTCGCCGAGCGCGATCGCCTTGCCGTTACCAACGAAGGGGAAGCGGCCGACGCGGATCTCGCGGCCACCCTCCTTGGCCTTGGCTTCGGTGAGGCCGACGGAGGCCACTTGCGGCTGGCAATAGGTGCAGCCCGGGATCAGGTTCTTGTCCATGGCATGCGGGTGCAGGCCCTTGATCGCCTCGACGCAGATCACGCCTTCATGCTCGGCCTTGTGCGCGAGCATCGGGGGACCCGCGACGTCGCCGATGGCATAGATGCCAGGGACGTTGGTCTTGCCGTAACCGTCGATCACGATGACGCCGCGATCGGTTTTGACGCCGAGCTTTTCCAGACCGAGATTCTCGATGTTGCCGACGACGCCGACCGCCGAGATCACCCGCTCGAACTCGGTCGTGACCGGCTTGCCGTTGCCGTCGTCGATGGTGGCGACGACGCTGTCGGCCTTCTTCTCCAGCTTCGTGACCTTGGTCGAGGACATGATCTTGATGCCCTGCTTCTCGAAACGCTTGCGGGCAACGCCGGCGATCTCGGCGTCCTCGACCGGCAGGATCTGCGGCAGCACCTCGACCACGGTGACCTCGGAGCCCATGGTGTGGAAGAACGAGGCGAACTCGATTCCGATCGCACCGGAGCCGACCACCAGCAGCGACTTCGGCATCCGCTCGGGCACCATCGCCTCGAAATAGGTCCAGATCAGCTTCTTGTCGGGTTCGAGCCCCGGCAGCACGCGCGGCCGCGCGCCGGTCGCGACGATGATGTGTTTTGCCTGATAAGCCCCCTCGCCCAGCGTGCCCTTGGGACCCTCGACGTCGGACTTCTTCACGGTGACCTTGCCTGGCGCGTCGATCGAAGCCGCGCCCCAGATCACGCTCACCTTGTTCTTCTTCATCAGAAAGCCGACGCCATCGTTGAGCCGCTTCGAGACGCCGCGCGAGCGCTGCACCACCGCCTTCGGGTCGAACGACACTTTCTCCGCCGACAGGCCGTAATCCCCGGCGTGCTGCATGTAGTGGTAGATCTCGGCCGAGCGCAGCAGCGCCTTGGTCGGGATGCAGCCCCAATTCAGGCAGATGCCGCCGAGATAGGATTTTTCGACGATCGCGACCTTGAAGCCGAGCTGGGCGGCGCGGATCGCGGTGACATAGCCGCCGGGACCGGAGCCGATGATGATGATGTCGAAGGATGTATCGGCCATGCTTTGCGTTCGTTCCCGTTCAACCGGCCTCAATGTTCGAGACCGTCATTGCGAGGAGCTCGTGCGACGAAGCAATCCAGTCTGCCGGTCACGTCCTGGATTGCTTCGCTTCGCTCGCAATGACGACGCGAATTTTCTCGTCACACCATCATCATGACGGGATTTTCGATCAGTTGCTTGAAGGCACCGATCAGCTCGGCGCCGAGCGCGCCGTCGATGGCGCGGTGATCGCAGGACAAGGTCACGCTCATCATGTTCGCGATCTCGATCTTGCCGCCGCGCACCACAGGCCGCTCCTCGCTGGTGCCGACCGCGAGGATGGTCGCATGCGGCGGATTGATCACGGCGGTGAAGTGGCTGATGCCGAACATGCCGAGGTTGGAGACAGCCGTGGTGCCGCCCTGGTACTCCTCGGGCTTCAGCTTGCGCGAGCGGGCGCGTGTCGCAAAATCCTTCATCTCGTTGGAGATGGTGGAGAGCGTCTTGGTCTCGGCCTTGCGGATGATCGGCGTGATCAGGCCGCCGGGCATCGCCACCGCAACGCCGACGTCGGAATGGTGGTGCTTGACCATGCCGGATTCGGTCCAGCTCACATTGCAGTTCGGGATTTTCTGGAGCGCGACCGCCATCGCCTTGATGACGAAGTCGTTGACCGAGATCTTGTAGAGCGGCTTCTTCTCCTTGTCCTTCGGCGCGGCGGCGTTGATCTGCTCGCGTGCGGCGAGCAGCTTGCCGATGTCGCAATCGATGGTGAGGTAGAAGTGCGGGACGTTCTGGATCGACGCGGTCAGACGCTGGGCGATCGTGCGGCGCATGCCGTCATGCGGGACGACCTCGTAGGAGCCCGGCTCGAACAGCGACAGGATCTGTTTGTCCGACATGGTCGGCGCGCTCGAGGGCGCACCTGACGACGCCGCCGCTTGTGCCTTGAGGCCCTTGCCGGACTTGGCCAGTTCGACGTCGCGCGCGACGACGCGACCGTGCGGGCCGGTGCCGGTCACCATGGCAACATCGACGCCGGCGTCCTTCGCGAGCCGGCGCGCCAGCGGCGAGGAGAACACGCGGCCGCCATGGCCGTTGCCCTGCGCGGCCGGTGCGGCGGTAGCTTTCGCCGCGGGAGTAGCGGCGGGCGGCGGCGCAGCCTTGGGCGGCGCAGACTTGGGCGCGACAGGCGCTGGCGCCGGTGCTTCGGCAGCTTTCGGAGGTGCGGCCGACGCGCTGGGCTTGGCGGCACCTGCCGCCTTCACGTCCTCGCCCTCGCCGGCCAGCACCGCGATCACGTCATTGACGGGGACATCCTGCGTGCCCTCGGGCACCAGGATCCTGGCGATCGTGCCCTCGTCGATGGCCTCGACCTCCATGGTCGCCTTGTCGGTCTCGATCTCGGCGATGATGTCGCCGGATTTGACCTTGTCGCCTTCCTTCTTCAGCCATTTGGCGAGGTTGCCCTTCTCCATCGTCGGCGAAAGAGCGGGCATCAGGATGTTGATGGGCATGCTGACCTCACGAAGAACTTCTCAAAATGCCGTCCCCGGAAGCGAGGACGAACAGACCAGGTTTAGTTGCCGATGTCGCCCTGCCACAGGCGCTCATTGGCAGGATTGGAACGCCAATTCTTCATCATGGTGATGGAGCGGTCGTCCGCAAGATCAATCCAGGGGATGCCGAACTTGTCGAGGATGTCCTTGGAGCCCGGGAAGGTGACGGATTCCCCGATGACCACCAGTTGGACCTTGAACAGAGCGAGCGCGCCGGCACACATCGAGCACGGCGACAGCGTCGTGTACATGACGGTGTCGTGGAACGAGATCACGCCGGCTTGGCGCAGGCAGCTCATCTCGCCGTGCAGGATGACGTTCTTTTCCTGCACGCGGTTGTTGTGGCCGCGGGCGATGACCTTGTTGTCGCGGGTCAGCACGGCGCCGATCGGCAGGCCGCCTTGCGCGATCGAGGCTTCCGCCTCGCGGATCGCCTCCAGCATGAAATCGAAATGATAGGATTCGATCGCCACGGTCAGTGTCCCTTTCCGCGCGGCGTCGTGGTGCCGGTGTCGGTGGGACGCTCGATTTCGGCCTGGAACATCTCGATGATCCGGTTCAGCGCGTCCTCCTCGGTGTATTCGCTCTCGCGCGCATAGGCGCGCGCGGCGTGACGGGCGAGATCGACGAGCAGCAGGCCCCACATGTCGGGCTCCTCGAAGGCCCGCTGGAACGCCATCGACAGCCCGCCGTCCAGCACGAACACGCGCAGGATCTCGACCGCATCATCGCGGACGAGGACGTCGGGTGGCAATGGCTGCTCCTTCGGGCCCGCCATGGTCTACCTGTAGCAGACGGCTTTGGCGGCCTCGACCACTTCGGCCGCCGAAGGCAGCGCGAGCTTTTCCAGGTTCGCGGCATAGGGCATCGGCACGTCCTTGCCGGAGACCCGGGCGACCGGCGCATCCAGATAGTCGAATGCATGCTCCATGATCCGCGCGGCGATCTCGGCACCGACACCGC
Source organism: Bradyrhizobium sp. LB13.1 (assembly GCF_054056815.1). Taxonomy (NCBI): domain Bacteria; kingdom Pseudomonadati; phylum Pseudomonadota; class Alphaproteobacteria; order Hyphomicrobiales; family Nitrobacteraceae; genus Bradyrhizobium; species Bradyrhizobium sp. LB13.1. The sequence continues at coordinate 4,654,030 of NZ_JBSRYQ010000001.1, forward strand.
TCTGGGCCCAGCCCTCTTCCACCGTGACGGCACGTCCCGTCTTCTTGACGGAGTTGACGATGGTCTCGGTGTCCATCGGACGCAACGTGCGCAGGTCGATCACCTCGGCCTCGATGCCATCCTTGGCGAGCTCGTCGGCGGCCTTCAGCGCGTAGCTCATGCCGTTCGACCAGGAGATGATGGTGACATGGCTGCCGGAGCGCACGATGCGCGCCTTGCCGATCGGAATCACGAAATCGTCGAGCTTCGGCACCTCGCCGGTGTGGCCGTAGAGCATCTCGTTCTCGAGGAAGATCACCGGATTGGGATCGCGGATCGCAGCCTTGAGCAGGCCCTTGTAATCAGCGGCTGAGAACGGCGCGACGACCTTGAGGCCCGGGACGTTCGAATACCAGGAGGAATAGTCCTGGCTGTGCTGGGCGGCGACGCGGGCGGCGGCGCCGTTGGGCCCGCGGAACACGATCGAGCAGCCCATCTGTCCGCCGGACATGTAGAGCGTCTTGGCCGCGGAGTTGATGATCTGGTCGATCGCCTGCATGGCGAAGTTGAAGGTCATGAACTCGACGATCGGCTTCAAACCGGTCATCGCGGCGCCGACGCCGATGCCGGCAAAGCCGTGCTCGGTGATCGGCGTGTCGATGACGCGCTTGGCGCCGAATTCCTGAAGCAGCCCTTGCGTCACCTTGTAGGCGCCTTGGTATTCGGCGACCTCTTCGCCCATCACGAAGACGTCGGCGTCACGGCGCATCTCTTCGGCCATGGCATCGCGCAGGGCTTCGCGGATGGTCTGCGTCACCATCTCGGTGCCGGCGGGCACTTCCGGGTCGGGTTCTGCGACGGCCCGCGGTGCCGGCGCAGCTTTGGGCGCGGGCGCTTCGGCTTTTGCAGCGGCGGGGGCTGCGGATTCGGCTGCCTTCTGCTGCGGAGCGGGCGCCTTCGCGAGATCGGCGGCACTCTCGCCATCAGCCAGAATCGTCGCGATCGGCGTGTTCACGGCCACGTCGGCTGTGCCCTCGGGGATCAGGATTTTGCCGAGCGTACCTTCATCGGTCGCTTCGACCTCCATGGTCGCCTTGTCGGTCTCGATCTCGGCGATGACGTCGCCGGACTTGATCGTCTCACCCTCTTTTTTCAGCCATTTGGAAAGGTTGCCCTTCTCCATCGTGGGTGACAACGCGGGCATCAGCACTTGAATTGGCATATCGACTCCAAAAGAAAGCTTGCGCGCGTTCAGCGGTAAATATCGGTCCAGAGCTCGGCGGCATCCGGCTCGGGATCATGCTGGGCGAAATCGGCGGACGCGTTGACGATCTCGCGCACCTCGGCGTCGATCGCCTTCAGATCCTGCTCGCTGACCTTGGCGGCCAACAGGCGGTTGCGCACCTGCTCGATCGGATCCTGGTCGTGGCGGACTTTCTCGACCTCCTCGCGCGTTCTGTACTTTGCGGGATCGGACATCGAGTGGCCGCGATAACGGTACGTCTGCATCTCCAGGATGAAGGGCCCCTTGCCGGCGCGGCACCATGCCGCCGCCTCATCGCCGGCGGCCTTGACGGCACGGACGTCCATGCCGTCGACCTGCTGGCCGGGAATGTTGAAGGAGGCGCCGCGCTTGGAGAAATCCTGCTGCGCCGACGCGCGCGAGACCGAAGTGCCCATGGCATAGCGGTTGTTCTCGATGACGTAGATCACCGGCAGCTTCCACAGCTCCGCCATGTTGAAGCTCTCATAGACCTGGCCCTGGTTGGCCGCGCCGTCGCCGAAATAGGTGACGCTGACATTGTCGTTATCGCGATAGTGATTGGCGAAAGCGAGCCCGGTGCCGAGCGAGACCTGCGCGCCGACGATGCCGTGGCCGCCGTAAAAGTGCTTCTCCTTGCTGAACATGTGCATGGAGCCGCCCTTGCCCTTGGAATAGCCGCCGCGACGGCCCGTGAGCTCGGCCATGACGCCGTTGGCTTCCATGCCGGTGGCGAGCATATGGCCGTGATCGCGATAGCCGGTGATGACCTGATCACCCGGCTTCAAGGCCATCTGCATCCCGACCACCACGGCCTCCTGGCCGATATAGAGGTGGCAGAAGCCGCCGATCGCGCCCATGCCGTAGAGCTGGCCGGCCTTTTCCTCGAACCGCCGGATCAGGAGCATGTCGCGGAGCGCCTTGAGCTCCTGCTCCCTGCTGAATTCCGGAGGCGAACCGCCGTCGGTCTTGTCCTGTGCAGTGCTTGCGGCGGCTTTCTTGGGTGCGGCCATGGGAATTCCGGGTCAGAGAAAACTTCAGCCCTCTCTAACCCAACTCAAACGCCCTTGGAAAGCACCGCGGCGATGCGGCGCAAGTTTCGTTATGCCGCACCGCAACGTGGTCGAAATATTGCACAATGTTTGGCGCTGATCGGGCAACATTAGCTCCGGTCACTCACGCTATGGTGTGTGGAGTACCAGATAGCAGACATGCTGACGTCATCCGCACGACGGCAACGCGCTTCGCGCTTGTCCCGATCGCGCCGGATCGATGGAATCAGTGACAGGCTGCGTGCTCGCGAAGGCGCGTCGCCAGCGCCGACGCGCGTTAGTTCGCCGGAATCATCCGGACGAGATCGCGCGGATTTGACGTAGTCGAGCTGGAAGCGCGCCCGCTCGTCCAGCATGTCGGGATCGATTTTCGCAGAGCGCAGCAGCGAAACGCGCTGCTCGCTCCTGGCGCGCTCGCGCTTGAGCTGCGCCAGCTCGCTGGTCAGCGCGACGATCTCCTGGTCGAGCTCCTGGCGGGCGTTGAGGCCGTATTTGCCGGTATAGGCGTTGACGCCGAAATAGCCGACGATTGCGGCCGCCATCGCATAGAGGGCGAGACCGGTCAGGATCGATTTCAGGCGCGCGCGGGAGACCATCCTGGGAAGATGGGTCAGGTTGGTTAAGGGCGTGCTAATTGCCGCCACTCCCACCGCCAATTGGCATGCCCGGGCCTGTCCGGGCATGCCAAGGATCGAGCGGCCTCAGCCGTGATGCTTCGCCACGTGTACCGCAAACGCGTCGATATAGGCCTGGAGCACGGGCTTCAGGGAGTCCTTGGTCAAATTGCCGTCGGCATCGAAGGCGTCGCCGACCGCGTTCAAATAGGCTTCCGGTTGCTGCATGATCGGGCCGGAAATACCCGGCAGGATGTTCTGGAGCGTCTTGGCGGCGCTGACGCCGCCGAGCGGGCCTGGCGAATTCGAGATGATGCCGACCGGTTTGCCGTTGAACGAGCTTTTGCCATAGGGCCGCGAGGCGACGTCGATCGCGTTCTTCAGCACGCCCGGGATCGCGCGATTGTATTCCGGCGTGACGAAGATAACGCCGTCCGACTTCTGGATCTTTTCGCGGAAAGACAACCAGTCGGCCGGCGGCGCGCCCTCGAGGTCCTGGTTGAAGAACGAGACGCCAGCCGGCGTGATGACCTCGAGCTTGAGGGAGGCCGGCGCCAGCTTGGCAAGCGCATTGGCGATCTTCAGCGAAAAGCTGTCCTTGCGCAGGCTGCCGGCGATCGTGACGATATTGTAGGCCATGGAATGTCCTCAGAGCTTGAGCGGGAGTGCCGGGGCGGCACTTAAGCCATCTCGCGCGATGGATGCAAGTGCATGGACCAGATCGATTTGGAAACGCTGAGTTTCTGAAACAGCCGCCCAAAACAATCAGGCCGCCAAGTGGCGGCCTGATCTTTCGTACAAATCTGCAACCCGGCTCAGATCGTCGGGTTCCACGCCGACGGGATCAGGCGATATTTGGCGCCATCCTTCTCGACATGACCTACCGAGGGGAAGGTGAAGTGGAAGCCGATCACGGTCGCCTTCTCGGCCGCCGCCATGTCGTAGAATTTGTGGCGGGTTGCTTGTGCCAGCGGGCCATCCGTGTCGAACGCGACATGCCAGTCCGGATTGCGAACGAAGAATTCCGGAATGTTGGTGACATCCGACTGGATCAGCACCTTGGCATCGCCGGACGCCACCGCGAACGAGGTGTGACCCGGCGTGTGGCCGGGCGTCGCGATCGAGGTGATGCCGGGCGCGACCTCCTTGCCCCAATCGTACTTCGTCACCTTGGATTCGAGGCCGGCAAACGTCTTCTTCACGTTGGCGAAGTAGTTCTTCATCATCGGATTGGACTCGGCCTTGGCGGCGTTGTCCTCGCTGGTCCAGAACTCCCAATCCTTGCCCGGCACCATGATCTCCGCATTCGGGAAAGCGAGCGCGCCGTCGGCGAGACGAATGCCATTGGTATGATCAGGATGCAGATGCGAGAGCAGCACGACGTCGATGCTCTTGGGGTCGATGCCGGCGGCCTGGAGGTTCTGCAGCGTGCGACCGACCGCGCCCTTGCTCGGCTCGAGATTGGCAACGCCGTTGCCGGTATCGATCAGCACGAGCTTGGAGCCGGTGTTGATGAGCTGCGGATTGAACGGCACCGTGACCATGCCCTTCGGCATGTAGGCAGCCTCGCCTGCGGCCAGCGCTTCCTCCTTCGGCGCGTTGACGACGAACTTGTCCGGCATCGGGAACGTGCGCGCGCCGTCATTGATCGAGGTGCACTCGTAGCTGCCGACCTTGTAGCGATAGAAGCCCGGCGCCTGCGTCCCGGCTTGCGGCACTGCGGCATTGGCAATGGTCGGCCGGAGGCCGGTTACGGCAGCCGCACCGACGGCGGCGGCGCCTGCGAGCAGATGACGGCGATTGAGATCGGTCATGGAGAGGTCCCCTTCTGAGCGCCTTGCGGTTTTCCGCTTTCAAATGGCGGCGGAATAATCTCCCGCTTCGCTCAGAAGGCAAGACCTTCTTTCGGTGACGTGCCGTCGCACGTCGCGATTATTTATTTGGGTTGATGAGGAATTTTTCGCCGGTGGCGCGTTTGGCGTAGACCGCGATATTGGCGGGATCGAGCGCCTCCTGAAGCGACACCACCTTGGTGTAGTGGCTGGCGAAAGTGGTCTTCAGTTCGTCGACCACGCGCTGGCGCAGCTTGGCCCCGTCCGCCTGCCCGATCTTCATCAGGAACGGAAACAGCAGCCAGCCGCCGACGCCCCAGGCCATGCCGAAGCCGCGCGGCAGTTCGATCGGGCGGATGTCGAGCCCACCGTAGACATAGACCTGCTTGTGCACGTTGGAGCCGTAACGGCTGTATTCCTTGGCGGTCTTGTTGATCGCGATTTCCATGCAGTTGAGGATATCGCCGGCGAGCTTGCCGCCGCCGATGGCGTCGAAGGCAATGGTGGCGCCGGTCTCGACCAGCGCATTGGTGAGATCGCCGAGGAAGCTCGGCGCGGTGGAATCGACGACGTATTTGGCGCCGATCCTGTGCAGGATGTCGGCCTGCTCCTTGCTGCGCACGATGTTGACCAGCGGGATGCCGTCCTTGATGCAGATCTTGTTCAGCATCTGGCCGAGATTGGAGGCGGCCGCGGTGTGCACCAGCGCCTTGTGACCTTCGCGCCGCATGGTCTCGGTCATGCCGAGCGCGGTGAGCGGATTGACGAAGCAGGAAGCGCCTTCCGCCGGCGTGGTGCCTGATGGCAGCGGCAGGCACTCGCGCACTTTCAACGTGCGATATTGGGTGTACATCGCGCCGCCGATCATGGCGACGGTCTTGCCCATCAGCGCCTTCGCTGCATCCGACGAGCCGGTCCTGATCACGACGCCCGCGCCTTCGTTACCGACCGGCATGGACTCGTCGAGCCGGCCTGCCATCGGTCGCATCGCGCCTTCCGGCACCTTCGCGGTGATGACGGGGGCATCCTTGCCGCCAGAAGCCTTCGCCGTGCTCATATCGGCTGCCCCGATCAGGAGCCCGAGGTCGGACGGATTGATCGGCGCCGCCTCGACGCGGACGACGACTTCGTCCGGGCCGGGTTCGGGGGTTGGCACGTCCAGAAGCGAGATCTCGAGTTCACCGCTCTTCTTGATCAGCGAACGCAGTTGCAGGCCGGTGTTGCCGTCGCTCATGTCGATCCTCCCCTGTTTTGTCGAGACGCTGGCTTATGCCAGCGCCTTCAATGCCGCCTTGCCGCCATAGAGCGCCTGCTTGCCGAGTTGCTGCTCGATGCGCAGGAGCTGGTTGTATTTGGCGGTGCGATCTGAACGCGCAAGGGAGCCGGTCTTGATCTGACCGCAATTGGTGGCGACCGCGAGATCGGCGATGGTGGAATCCTCGGTCTCGCCGGAACGGTGCGACATCACCGAGGTGTAGCCGGCCTTGTGCGCCATCTCGACGGCGGCGAGCGTCTCGGTCAGCGTGCCGATCTGGTTGACCTTGATCAGGATCGAGTTGGCACGTCCCGCCTTGATGCCTTCGGCGAGGCGCTTGACGTTGGTGACGAAGAGATCGTCGCCGACGAGCTGGCACTTCTTGCCGACGAGGTCGGTGAGTTCCTTCCAGCCGTCCATGTCGTCTTCCGACATGCCGTCCTCGATGGTCACGATCGGATAGCGCGAGACGAGGTCGGCAAGGTACTTGGCCTGTTCGGAGATCGAACGGGTCTTGCCCTCGCCTTCATAGACGTATTTGCCGTCCTTGAAGAACTCGGTCGAGGCGCAGTCGAGGCCGATGACGATGTCGGTCCCTGCCGTGTAGCCGGCCTTGCCGATCGCATTCATGACAAACTCGAGCGCGGCATCCGCCGACGGCAGGTTCGGGGCAAAGCCGCCCTCGTCGCCGACATTGGTGTTGTGGCCGGCCTTCTTGAGCTCCGACTTCAGCGTATGGAAAACCTCGGCGCCGTAGCGCAGGCCCTCGGCGAAGGAGGACGCGCCCACGGGGAGGATCATGAACTCCTGGAAGTCGATCGGGTTGTCGGCATGCATGCCGCCATTGATGATGTTCATCATCGGCACCGGCAAGAGCCGCGCCGAGGTGCCGCCGACGTAACGGTAGAGCGGCATGTCGAGCGAGTTTGCGGCCGCCTTGGCGCAGGCGAGCGAGACGCCGAGGATGGCGTTGGCGCCCAACCGGCTCTTGTTCTGCGTGCCATCGAGGTCGATCATGATCTGGTCGAGCTGGGCCTGCTGCTCGACATCGAGGCCGCTCAGCGCCTCAAAGATCTCGCCGTTGACGGCGCCGACCGCCTTGGTGACGCCCTTGCCGAGATAGCGGGTCTTATCGCCGTCGCGCAGTTCCACCGCCTCATGGGCGCCGGTGGAGGCGCCGGACGGCACGGCAGCACGGCCAAGCGCGCCATCTTCCAGCACGACGTCGACCTCGACCGTGGGATTGCCCCGGCTATCGAGAATTTCGCGGCCGATGATGTCGATGATGGCGGTCATGATGTGCACTTCCGTTCGTTAGGGCTGATCGGTGCCGCGGGTCTTACACGGAGCGCAAGCAAATGTGAACGCTTGGAGGGCCGGCTTCGACTAGCGTGTGGGGCGTCCGGGACTAAGCTTGACGGCACCTGATCCGCGCGCAAACCCTCAATCTGAAACAGTCGGGGTAACGCCATGAATCGCCGCCAGTTTCTTGCCTCGAGCGCCGCCCTATTCGCGGCCCGCCCAAGTTTTGCGCAGGAAGGCCCGTTCCGGACAAAATACTACCCCATCAGCCCCGGCATCGGTCTGCACGACCTCGCTCCCGCCCCTGATGGCACGGTCTGGTTTACGGCCCAGGGCAAGGGCCTGCTCGGCAGGCTCGATCCGAACGATGGCAGCTATAAGACGGTCAGCCTCGGCGAGCGCGCCGCTCCGCACGGCGTGACCATCGGCCCCGACGGCGCGCCCTGGATCACCGAGAGCGGCCAGAATGCGATCGCCCGCGTCGACCCTTCCGACCTCAAGGTCACGCTGTTCCGCCTGCCCGAAAAGTTCGCCTACGCCAATCTCAACACCGGCGTGTTCGACAAGGACGGCACCTACTGGTTCACCGGCCAGTCCGGCTATTACGGCCGGCTCAAGCCGAACTCGGGCGGCATGGACGTGTTCAGGGCGCCCAAGGGCCTCGGCCCCTACGGCATCACCGTCACGCCCAAGGGCGACGTCTGGTACGCCTCGCTCGCCGGCAGCTACATCGCGAAGATAGATCTTGCGACCGGCAATGCCGCTGTCGTCGAGCCGCCGACGCCGAGCCAGGGCTCACGGCGCGTCTGGTCCGACTCGAACAGCCGGATCTGGGTCAGCGAGTGGAACAGCGGCCACGTCTCGGTGCACAATCCCGCGGAAGCCTCCTGGAAGACCTGGAAGCTTCCCGGCGAACGTCCCCGCACCTACGCGGTCTATGTCGACGACAAGGACAAGGTGTGGCTGACCGATTTCTCCGCGAACGCCATCGTCCGCTTCGATCCGGCCACCGAAAAGTTCAACCTATTCGCCAGCGACAAGGCCAATGCCAATGTGCGCCAGCTCGACGGCAGGCCTGGCGAGGTCTGGGGCTGCGAGTCGGGCAACGACCGGATCGTCATGATCCAGACGATCGCCGCCGGTTGACGGCCGCGGCGTTTGCGTCCATCCCGGCATCCGAAACAGGATGTGACGACGATGGCGAAAAAATCCCTTCAGCTCGGCCGTGCGGTCGAATGGCCGCACACGCCGGAAGAAGCTCAGCTCGACCGGGTGCCCAATCCGCAAAAGAGCACGGACTATCTGGTGCGCTTCACCGTGCCGGAATTCACCTCGCTCTGCCCGGTCACGGGACAACCGGATTTCGCACATCTGATGATCGACTACGCCCCCGGCCAATGGCTGCTGGAGTCGAAGTCGCTGAAGCTCTACATCGCGAGCTTCCGCAATCACGGCGCCTTCCACGAGGACTGCACCGTGATGATCGGCAAGCGCATCGCGAGCGAGATCAAGCCGAAATTCTTGCGCATCGGCGGCTACTGGTATCCGCGCGGCGGCATCCCGATCGACGTGTTCTGGCAGACCGGCCGCGCGCCGAAGGGCCTGTGGCTGCCCGAGCAGGGCGTCGCGCCCTATCGCGGACGGGGCTAATCTTTGGCCGCTGCGGGCGGGTCAATGCCCGCTCAGCACCAGCGTCTGGATCGGCAACAGCAGGGCCTGAATCCGCAACAGCATTGCGTGCACAAGCCCGGTCGCATCGACGACATGCAATCCGAAGCTCTTGAACGAACCGAGCTTCCCTGACGAGATCAGTTCGTGATTGCTGGTGTAGGCGTTGGCGACACAACTGCTGCCGGGCGTCACGCCCTCCAGCCCGCCCTTGTAGATCGGCTCCATGAAAACGAGAATGGTGCCGGGCCGCACGACCTGCTGCGCCTCGACCAATTGTTCACCGCCCCTGAACTGGCCGGCCGCGATGTAGTCCTGCACACCGGTAATCACCATCGGGATGATCGTCCACGGCTTGGAAATGCAGGTGGCCTCGGCCACCATTCCGACCTTCAAGACCTGAGCCTCGATCTGCCCAAACCCTGCCATGAGAGCACGCCGTCCTGCACCCTGCGGGATCAGGACGCCGGCCGTGCGCATATTTGGCGTAACGATGTCACCTGGCTTCAGTCCAAATTGCTCTACCCGCCCGTCGACGCCGGCCCGAATGAAGGTTTTGTCCAGATCGACCTGCGCTTCGGCCAATGCGGCCTCGGCGCTTGCCTTCTCCGCCGGTAGCAGAGCGCTCAGCCGCGTCGTCGCGGATTGCTTGGAAGCGGTCGCCGCGTCTAGAGTGCCCTGGCGACCCGCAACGGCCACACCGAGCTTTTCGATGTCGCGCTGCGGAACGATTCCGGGGTTGCGCTTCTGCAATTCAGTCTTGGTATCGAGTTCGTCCTGAGCCTGCTGCAGCGAACCCTTTGCCTCCTGAAGCTGGCCTTCCGCCTTCATGACATCGGCCTGCGCGGCCAGCATGGCGGCGTCGATTTCGGCGATCTTGCGCTTGGCCGTCAGGAGCGACGCTTCCTGCTTGGCGCTGTCCAGCCTGAAAATCACCTCGCCTTGCTTGACGTCCGCACTGACGTCGACATGAACCTCGGCAACCCGGCCGCTGACTTCGGTCATGATCGGGACAGTCCGATAGAACAACGTCGCCGACGAGGTCGACGGATGAAAATAGAAGATCATCGTGATGAGCGAGACCGTAAGCATCAGGCAGGCGATGATGCCAAATCGAAGCTCGAACCAGACCGAATAGAGCGTGATTTCGTGCCCGATGCGCTTTCCCTGCCGATAACGGCGATAGAGATAGTCCGGAAATATCGTCAGGAGGGAACAGAGAAGCAGCTCAAGCATGGCTGGCCACTTCGCTCTTGGCGCTCCCGGCCTTGGCATTGCTTCCTGCGGAAGGCTGCGCGGCAACGGTTTCACCTGGCGGCTCGGTCGGATCCTGCCCGGGCGCGACGCCGGCCATCTTCTCGACCGACCCGGCAATCTTGCGTAGCGGCGTGCTGAAGTCCGGCAGATCGATCATGGCGAGGAACAGGCCGATCACCCAGAACAGGTGGTTATGCGTGAACAGCGCCAGCAGCCCCAGCACGGCCACGATTTCAAACTGGAATTTCTGCGACTTGTGGGCCATTCGTTCCGGCATCGTATGCAGGTGCAAATAGAGATTCCCGACCGCGAGAACGGCGCCGATCAGGACAATGCCGACGACGACCATCAGGACGTCGGTTTCTCCAGGCGCGGTGATGAAGGAAGGCAGGTGATGGGGGGCCGCGGGATGTAGCAATTCACTCACGCGCCTCTCCCTGAAATTGCATTGGGCGCTGGTCGTCCCAACTTCATTCTTTCACATTGCGGGAACTTGGCAAGCGCAAAGCCGGCATTGTGCGTAGAGGCGCGCACGGTGGTGTCGGAATCCTTGACCTCGCGGCCGCCTGTTTGGTGACGCGGCTCGGATGCTCGAGCTGGAGCTTGATGTGGCGGAAGTACGAAAGTCGGACATCCGATACTTCCGTCAGGTCGGCGCGTCGGATGGCGCGCGCTGCTTGAGCAGCCGGGCGCAGACGAAGCCCAGCACCACCATGATCACGGCGCTCGCGAACAGGGTCGGCATCTTGCCGCCATGCTGGAGACCAAGGCCATAGGCGAGCGGCCCCACCGTCTGCCCCATGAAAAAGAAGAACGAATGCAGCGACAGCGCGGTGGCACGTGCCTCGACCGAGAGCTCGCTGGCGAACATCTGGAGGCAACCATGGGCGATGTAGAAGCCCCATCCCATCACGATGAGATTGAGCGCCTGCACTTCCCAGCGTGGGCCGAAGGCGACGACAACGAGCTGCGAGGCCACCAGCGTCATGCCTGCGATCATCATTCCCTTCATGCCCAGCCATGGCAGCAGGCGCGACACTGTCAGCGTGTAGAACAAGCCGCCGACCGCAAAGCCCGCGATGACAATGCCCGCGATCGAGAGCGAGGTCTGGCCGAGTTCGAACAGGAACGAAGCGAGGTAGGGAAACAGGCCGAGCACGCAACAGCCTTCGATGAACACCGCCGAATAGCAGACATAGGCGTTCGGATTGGTGAAGATGGTGCGATAGCCGGCCTTCAGCGCCGACAGGCTGGTCTTCGGCGGATGCTTGACCTTGGCGCCGCGAAAACCGGCGGCGACCGCGATCGATGCAACGATCACGAGCACGCCGAGCACCGCCAGCACGCCGCGCCAACCGAGGAGGTCGCCGATCAGGCCGGAGGCCGAGGCGCCGAGGAGATTGCCGGTCATCGCGCCGGCGAGCGTGCGGCTGATCGCGACCTGGCGTTTCTCCGGACCGACGAGATCGCTGGTCAGGCTGAGCGCGACCGGAAACACGCCGCCGGAGCCGATGCCGGCGAGGACGCGGGTCGCGAACAGAACCGAGAACGAGCTCGAGAGCGCGCCCAGGATGTTGGCAAGGCCGAGCAGCGCGAGGCAGCCGATCATCAGCCGCGTCTTGCCGAACAGATCGGCGGCGGCGCCGACGATCGGCTGGATGATCGAGAAAGTGAAGGCGAACACCGCGGCAAATCCGGCTGCGGTCGCGATGCTGACGCCAAAATCCTCGGCGACGTGCGGCAGCACCGGGTCGAGCGCACGCGCGGAGAGCGCTGCGGCGAAGCTTGCACCGGAGATGACGTAGAGCGCGGCCGGCAGGCCGTGATCGTGCGGCCGCGCCTCGCCTTGCTGCATCAGCGCGGGCCGGTCCTGACAGATTCCTTGGCGAGCGCGTCGAACGCCATCAGCTTGCGGATCAACCCTTCGAACTCGCGCAGCGGCACCATGTTAGGTCCGTCGGACGGCGCGCTATCAGGGTCGGGATGGGTCTCGATGAAGACGCCGGCAACACCGACAGCGACAGCCGCGCGTGCGAGCACCGGCACGAATTCGCGCTCGCCTCCGGAGGACGTCCCCTTCCCGCCCGGCTGCTGCACCGAATGAGTGGCATCGAAGATCACGGGCGCGCCGGTGGTACGCGCAAGAATCGGCAACGCGCGCATGTCGGAGACCAGCATGTTGTAGCCGAAGGACGCACCGCGTTCGGTGACGAGCACGTTCGGATTGTTCGCGCTCGTGATCTTGGACACGACATTGGCCATGTCCCAAGGCGCGAGGAACTGGCCCTTCTTGACGTTGACGACCTTGCCGGTCGCGGCGGCCGCCAGCAGCAGATCGGTCTGCCGGCACAGGAAGGCGGGAATCTGCAACACGTCCACCGCCTGCGCCACTTCGGCGCACTGCGCCGCGTCATGCACGTCGGTCAGGACCGGCAGGCCGAGCGACGATCGGATTTCGGCAAAGATCGGCAGCGACTGCGTCAGCCCAAGACCCCGCGCAGCCGACGCGCTGGTGCGATTGGCCTTGTCGAACGAGGTCTTGTAGACGAGGCCGATCTTCAGCCGCGTGGCGATTTCCTTCAGCGCGGAGGCCACCTCCAGCGCATGCTGGCGGCTTTCGAGCTGGCACGGCCCGGCAATGATCGAGATCGGCAGATCATTGCCGAATTGGACCGTGCCAATGGTGACGACCGGCGCCGCTGACGTCGAAGAGCTCAAGGCAAATCCCTCGTTTCGGCGCGACCATAGCCGCGATGAAGGGCGGATCAACCCCATTCGGCCCGGGCCCCCAGAATATCAGGGTTGCGCCCGGGCTCCCCACGATGCCCCTCGCCGGCGGCCGCTACTTCACCGCCGAGAAGGCGGTCGGCGCCATGATCTGGCTGATGATGTTGCCGACGATCTGGCCGTCCGCCTCGCTCTCGGCGCGCGCTTTCATCCAGTCCGGATCGGTCATGAAGCCGGCCCACTTCTTCTCGCGCTCGGCAAGCGAGTCCCAGGCCAGAAAATAGGTCAGCTCCTGGTTGGATTCACCGATCAGCGTCGTGAAGAACCCGGCCTGCTTGATGCCGTGCTTTTCCCACAGCTTCAGCGTAACGGTCTCGAACCGCTTGAGCAGTGCCGGCAGGCGGCCGGGCACGCAGCGATAGATGCGCATTTCGTAGATCATTTGTTATCCTCCCTGACATTTCCCGTGATCTATAGCGGCTGCGTCTGAGACTGTCTTGTAGCTGGGCACACATGCCTCCCCTGCGAGCGATTGACTGCAAGGTCGGACTTTGGCAGTCGAAGGTCGACGCCGCGTTGCGCAAGTGCACGCCGATGAACCTGGGTGATCCTCGTATTCGGCGATCTTCGGCAGCAACCACGAACTCGGGTTGCCGCCAAATCCGGGCCTATGCTCATCCCCGGGTGACGTGAGCGGCAACACAAACCCAGACGCCCCCGCGACGTGCCCAACTGTCGGTATATCGTCCGAGGCTGGCCGACCCATCGGCTCTGGTATAGGTCGTCCGTGCATGGATAATCGCCATATCACCCATGATCCGGATCCGCTCGTCCTCGTATCCCAAATTCGATATGGTTGCCGGCTTCGCGATTTGTTCAATGAACCCGGCACGATCAACCACTGATCCGTCGGGGTTGCTGTTGAGGAAGTCATCGCTCAGATGTTCGCGAAACCAATCGACATCCTTCAAGGCAACCGAGCGCATATAAGCCCGCATTGAGATGCCCTAGTTCGTTCATGTCCCTTGCGGACGCCGACCGATCTTCCAGGTCGGATTTAATCGCAACACAATCGACCTCCACATCAAATTCACCCGGCCAGGAAGGCACCGTTAGAAAGATGCGCGCAGGTGGCGAAACGGGAAATAGCGTTGGTAGACGTCATTGAACGCATCGAAATTTGAGCTATCAGGCGTGCAGTAGACATTGCATTTCACGACCTCCCGCAACGACGAGCCGGCAACCTCCAGGCAAAGTTTCATTTGGTCGAGCACGATCTCGGTTTGCCGCACGAACGGCAATCGCTTGACCTCACCGGTGACCGGATCAAATGGCGGGAGGCCTGAGACATAAACCGTCTCACCGGCGACAATGACGGGACAGATCGGTCCCTTCCGCCGTCGCTCCAAATACGTGGAAATGGGTTCAACTCTGATGGATTCGCGTTTCACGGCCGCCTCCTGCAAGACATATCGATCAAGTGGACTCAACACTTCCCATGCTGTCGCATCCGACGCGCTCATTGTCTCCAGTCGTGAGTTTGGTGCATGCCGAACTCACGTCGCTTGTTGATCCGATGCGGACGATGGTAGAGGAGCCTATGGTTGCAGCGGCGAATATGGTCGAGGTTGCAGCGCTCGTTGGCGATACGGCGCGCGCGACCATGTTGTCAGCCCTCATGGGTGGACAATCCTTGACCGGAAGTGAGCTGGCGTTTCTCGCGCGAATTTCGCGACCGACGGCCAGCGAGCACTTGTCCAAGATGGTCGACGCCCGGCTTATCTCGGTAACCAGGAAGCGCAGCTACCGGTACTACCGTATTTCCTCACCACTGGTCGCCAGCATGCTTGAGAGCATCAAGTTGGTGGCTGCTCTCGAGGTTCCTCAGCGATATCAACCTCGATCCGCGCGTGACTCTGCGTTGCGGTTCGGTCGGACCTGCTACGATCATTTGGCGGGTCGATTGGGCGTTGCGATCGCGGACTCTTTGGTCGCCAGCGGCTGCATCGTTCTGGGTGAAGATGGTGGAGATGTCACCGATGCCGGCGCAAAGATACTGACAGAATTTGGCGTCGACCTGAGTCGAAAGCGCCAAAACAAGCGCATCTTTTGCAAGCCGTGCCTCGACTGGAGCGAGCGCCGATATCACATCGCCGGCCATGTCGGAGCCGAGATCCAACGATGCTGTATGGAGCTGAATTGGCTGGTTCGAATGAATCATACACGGGCTGTGCAATTGACAACTGCTGGCCAGACCGGGCTTCGCGACACCTTTGGCTTGGACAAGTTGAATCTTCAGATCGACCCGCCGAACGTCAGGGTTGGAGTGTGAGCACCCTGCTCCGCTGAACCCAAGACTAGCCGTTGGCATTCCGGGCGAGAACGGGTCAATCGTTCCGCGTGACAGTTGCTAGACGAGACGCGACCGCACCATCGCCGCCTGGATGAAGGAGGCGAAGAGAGGATGCGGCTCGAACGGCCGCGATTTCAGCTCGGGGTGGAACTGGACGCCGATGAACCAGGGGTGATCCTCGTATTCGACAATCTCCGGCAAGATGCCATCGGGCGACAGGCCGGAGAATTTCAGCCCGTGCTGCTCGAGGCGGTCCTTGTAGGCGGTGTTGACCTCGTAGCGGTGGCGGTGGCGCTCGGAAATCTCGGTCGCGCCGTCATAGACCTGCGAGACCCGGCTGCCGCGGTTGAGCGCGGCCGGATAGGCCCCGAGCCGCATCGTGCCGCCGAGATCGCCGGCGTTGGAGCGCTTCTCGAGCTCGTTGCCGCGCAGCCATTCCGTCATGAGGCCGACGAGCGGCTCCTTGGTCGGGCCGAACTCGGTGGAGTTGGCGTCCTCGATGCCGACAAGGTTTCGTGCGGCCTCGATCACCGCCATCTGCATGCCGAAGCAGATGCCGAAATAGGGCACGCGGCGCTCGCGCGCGAACTGCGCCGCGCGGATCTTGCCTTCGGCGCCGCGCTGGCCGAAGCCGCCGGGCACCAGAATGCCGTTGACGTGCTCGAGGAAGGGGGCCGGATCTTCCTTCTCGAAGATCTCGCTCTCGATCCAGTCGAGATTGACCTTCACCTTGTTGGCGATGCCGCCATGCGAGAGCGCCTCGATCAGCGACTTATACGCATCCTTCATGCCGGTATATTTGCCGACGGATGGCGATGGTGACGTCGCCTTCGGGATTGCGGATGCGCTCGTTGATCTGCTGCCAGCTCCGCAGCTCCGGCGGAATCCGCGAGCCGATGCCGAAGGCGGCGAGCACTTCGTCGTCGAGGCCTGCGGCATGATAGGCCTGAGGGACGGCGTAGATGCTGTCGGCGTCGCGCGCCTCGATGACGGCGCTCTCGCGCACGTTACAGAACAGCCCGAGCTTGCGCCGCTCCTCCTTCGGGATCTCGCGGTCGGTACGGCAGAGCAGGATGTCCGGCTGGATGCCGATCGAGCGCAACTCCTTGACCGAGTGCTGCGTCGGCTTCGTCTTCAACTCACCGGCGCTCGGAATGTAAGGCAGCAGCGTCAGATGAATGTAGATCGCGTGATCGCGCGGCAGTTCGTTCTTGAGCTGGCGGATCGCCTCGAAGAACGGCAGGCCCTCGATGTCGCCGACGGTGCCGCCGATCTCGACCAGCACAAAGTCGTAATCGTCGTTGCCGTGGAGGACGAAGTCCTTGATGGCGTTGGTGACATGCGGAACCACCTGGATGGTCGCGCCGAGATAATCGCCGCGGCGCTCCTTGGTGATGATGTCCTGGTAAATGCGCCCGGTCGTGATGTTGTCGGCCTTGGTCGCAGGCCGTCCGGTGAAGCGCTCATAGTGACCGAGATCGAGATCGGTTTCCGCGCCGTCATCGGTCACGAACACTTCGCCGTGCTGATACGGCGACATCGTTCCGGGATCGAGGTTGAGATAGGGGTCGAGCTTGCGGAGGCGGACCTTGTAGCCTCGGGCTTGCAACAGGGCACCGAGTGCCGCTGAAGCCAGACCTTTGCCGAGCGAAGAAACCACGCCGCCGGTGATGAATATGTACCGCGCCATGGGGCTTAACCTCTAATCCCTCGAATTCGATTCGCCAAAGCGATTCGTATTCCGCCCCAAAGATTCTGCGGGCCTGTGGGTGAGCCAAAAACTAAGAGTGGTGACAAAGCCTTGATGGGGATTGTTGATGCAGGACGGTAGAAGCCGCCCTGCATGGCCCCCCTGCTTTATTGCGAACGCGGTACCTGCGGGCCGCTCGGTGCCGGAGCCTGCTGCTGCTCATCCGCCTTCTTCAGCGAATCCAGGATACCGCCCGAGGTCGGCGGCGCGATCGGCCCGCCGCCGGCCGGCTGGCTCTGCGACGCCGGTGTACCGATGATCGACGAAGGCGCACGGTCGTAGCCCGCGTGCCAGGACAGGAACAAGCTGGTCAGGAAGAAGCCCGCGGCCAAGATCGCGGTGGTCCGCGACAGGAGGTTCGCGGTGCCGCGGCTCGACATGAAGCCTGCGCCACCTCCCATGCCGAGGCCGCCGCCTTCCGACTTCTGGAGCAGCACGGCGCCGATCATGACGCTGACGATCATGAGGTGAATGACGATGACAACGGTCTGCATAGTGTCCTTCCGTCACAAGCGCGACAGCGCCGAGAGGCGGCCGATCGTGCTTCGCGGGTTTTCCTGAAGTTGCGCGGTGTTACACGATCGGAAGGGGCATTGCCACCCCCGATCGGCCGGGTCCTAAGGTTTGGAATTAGCCAGGGGCAGCCCTTAGTTGGAACAGCCTTTAATTGGGACAGCCTTTAATTGGGACAGCCTTTAATTAGGGCAGCCTTGGGCGATCGCAAGGAAATCGGCCGCCTTCAGGCTGGCCCCGCCGACCAGCGCGCCATTGACGTTCTTCACCGCCATCAGCTCAGCCGCATTCGAGGGCTTGACCGAGCCGCCATAGAGGATGCGCATTTTAGCGCCGTCGGCTCCAAACCTGGAGGTCAGGAATTCCCGAATAAAGCGATGAATTTGCTCGACATCCTGGGCCGTCGGGGTCAGGCCGGTGCCGATCGCCCAGACCGGCTCATAGGCCACGACCAGATTGGCGGCGGTGGAGCCGTCGGGCAGCGAGCCGCTGAGCTGGCCGCGCAGGATGTCCAGGGTCTGGCCGGCATCGCGCTGGCCCTGCGTCTCGCCGATGCAGACGATCGCCGTCACCCCCGCGCGCCAGGCAGCCTCGGCCTTCTGCCGGATCAGGGCATCGCCCTCACCGTGGTCGGCGCGGCGCTCGGAATGGCCGACAATGATGGCGGTCGCGCCCGCATCCACCAGCATTTCGGCGGCGATATCGCCGGTATGGGCGCCGGAGGCCTTGGGATGGCAATCCTGAGCCCCGACCGTGACCTTGCTGCCGCGCGCCTTCTCGGCAAAGGCTGCGATCAGGGTCGCCGGCGGGCAAACCAGCAGATCAGCCTTACCCGCCACCTCTGCCGCACCATTAAGCATGGCGTCGAATTCGGCAGTCGAGCCCTTCAGCCCGTTCATTTTCCAGTTGCCGGCGATCAGCGGTCGAATGGCGTCGGTCATGTCAATTTCCAGCAAAATGAGGTTTGCGCATGCGCTAGCAGAGGTCCCGTGGCAGT
The DNA here is from genome assembly GCF_054056815.1 of Bradyrhizobium sp. LB13.1. Taxonomy (NCBI): domain Bacteria; kingdom Pseudomonadati; phylum Pseudomonadota; class Alphaproteobacteria; order Hyphomicrobiales; family Nitrobacteraceae; genus Bradyrhizobium; species Bradyrhizobium sp. LB13.1. Next base: position 4,672,590 of record NZ_JBSRYQ010000001.1, read on the forward strand.
TCCAGAGACCAGGGGCTTTTAACCGCAGGGATCGAAAGCATGCTGGACCTGAGGTTGCGGGGGGAAAGCCGCCACTTTATGATGATCTATCAATTTGGTGACGCGCTTTTGCGGAATCTGCATTAAGACGCGCTCCCGTTCCCCTCCTGCCAAACAAGTTGGACCAAATGCTTCGAGGAATGCGCAAGGCCTCATCAAACTGGCTCGGCAAGACCATTATGGCCATCGTGATGGGCGTGTTGATCATCAGTTTCGGCGTTTGGGGCATCGCCGACATCTTCAAGGGCTTCGGGCAATCCACCGTGGCCAAGGTCGGCGGCACCGAGATTTCGCTGAACGAGTTCCGCCAGACCTATACCGACCGCCTGCAACAGATCAGCCGCCAGTTCGGCCGTCCGCTGTCGCCTGAGCAGGCGCGCGCCTTCGGCCTCGACCGTCAGGTGCTCCAGCAGACGATCGCGGAAGCCGCCCTCGACGAAGAGGCGCGTCGGCTCGGGCTCGGCCAGTCCGACGACCAGATCCGCCAGGTCATCATGAACGACCCGAACTTCAAGGGCGTCGGCGGCAGCTTCGATCCGAATCGCTTCCAGGCCGTGATCCGCAATGTCGGCTATACCGAGCAGCGCTACGTCTCCGAGCAGCGCAAGGTCTCGCTGCGCCGGCAGATCACCGGTACGATCGGTGCCGGCCTCGAGCCGCCAAAGACGATGCTCGACGTGCTGACGCGCTTCCAGAACGAGCAGCGCGCCATTGAATTCGTCAGGCTCGACGCAGCCCAGGCAGGCACCATCGACGCGCCCTCGCCCGAGGCGCTCGCCGCCTATTTCGAGGATCACAAGGTCCAGTTCCGCGCGCCCGAATATCGCAAGATCGCGTTCGTCGTGGTCTCGCCGGAGGAGATCGGCAAGTGGAGCGAGGTGTCGGACGAGGACGCCAAGAAAGTGTTCGACCAGCGCAAGGACCGGCTCGGCACGCCTGAGAAGCGCCAGATCCAACAGATCGTATTCCCCAATGCCGCCGAGGCGCAGGCCGCACGCGAGCGGCTCACCAGCGGGACGTCGTTCGAGGACCTCGGCAAGGAGCGCGGACTGAGCGCGTCCGATGTCAATCTCGGGCTCGTGACCAAATCCTCGCTCGATCCCGCGGTTGGAGACGCCGTCTTCGCGCTTCCCGCCGGTGAAATCAGCCAGCCGATCCAGGGCCGTCTCGGCACGTCGATCGTCAAGGTCGACAAGATCGAGCCGGGCAATGAGGCGAACTATGCGAGCGTCGCCGCCGACATCAAGCGCGAGATCGCCACCGAACGTGCGCGCGTCAAGGTCGCCGATCTCCGCGACAAGATGGAAGACGAGCGCGGCGGAGGTGCCAGCGTGATCGACGCGGCGCAGAAGCTCGGCCTCACCGCCGTGACCATCGACGCCGTCGACCGTTCCGGCCGCACCCCGAACGGCCAGCCGGTCTCCAACATCCCGCAGGGCCTCGACGTGGTGTCGCAGGCCTTCAACACCGATGTCGGTGTCGACAATGACTCGATCTCGTTCAAGGGCGGCTATGTCTGGTACGACGTGGTTGCCATCACGCCCTCGCGCGACCGCAATCTCGACGAGGTTCGCGACCAGGTCGAGGCGCGCTGGCGGCAGGACCAGATCGCGACCAAGCTGAAGGCCAAGGCGACCGAGATGGTGCAGAAGCTCGAATCCGGCGGCAAGCTCGCCGACGAAGCAGCCGCGATCGGCGCCAAGGTCGAGACCGCCACCGGCTTCAAGCGCGATGACTCGCCCGCCAGCGTGCCCGCAGCCGTCGTGGCGGCCGCCTTCCGCGCCGCCAAGGACGGCGTCGGGCAGACGCCGGTGACCGGCGGCACCGAAGTGATCGTGTTCCGCGTCACCGACATCATCGATCCCACGGTCGACGCCGCCTCCGACGCGGTCAAGAAGCTGAAGGACAGCCTCGACCGCGCGCAGACCGAGGAGCAGATCGCTTCCTACGTCAACAGGCTCGAAACCGAAATCGGCACCACCATTAATCAGGCCGCCTTCGCGCAGGTGACGGGCGCGAACCAATAGAGCAGTTGAAAGCACGCGATGGACGACCTGAAATCGATCATTGGAAAAGTGGCGACCGGCGCCAGCCTGTCGCGTGACGAAGCGGCTTCCGCCTTCGACGCCATGATGTCCGGCGAGGCTACGCCCTCGCAAATGGGCGGCCTCCTGATGGCGCTGCGGGTGCGCGGCGAGACCGTGGACGAGATCACCGGCGCGGTCTCGGCGATGCGTTCCAAGATGCTCACGGTCGACGCGCCCGCGGACGCCGTCGACATCGTCGGCACCGGCGGCGACGGCTCCGGCTCGGTCAATGTCTCGACCTGCGCCTCCTTCGTCGTTTCGGGCACAGGTCTGCCGGTGGCCAAGCACGGCAACCGCGCGCTGTCGTCGCGCTCGGGCGCCGCCGACGTGCTGGCATCGCTCGGGGTGAAGATCGATCTGAGGCCGGATCAGGTCAGCCGCTGCGTGCGCGAATGCGGCATCGGCTTCATGTTCGCCCCCGCCCATCATCCTGCCATGAAGAACGTCGGCCCGACCCGGGTGGAGCTTGCGACACGCACGATCTTCAATCTGCTCGGCCCCCTGTCCAATCCGGCCGGCGTGAAGCGGCAGATGGTCGGCGTGTTCTCCAGGCAATGGGTGCAGCCGCTGGCGCAAGTGCTCAAGAACCTCGGCTCCGAATCCGCCTGGGTCGTGCACGGCTCCGATGGCCTCGACGAAATCACCCTCACCGGCCCGACCTTCGTCTCCGCGCTCCACAATGGCGAGATCCGGAATTTCGAGGTGACGCCGGAGGACGCCGGCCTGCCGCGCTGCGAGGCCGGCGCACTCAAAGGCGGCGACGCCGACGCCAATGCGATCGCGCTCCAAAGCGTGCTCGACGGCAAGCCGAGCCCCTACCGTGACGTCGCGCTGATCAACGCCGCTGCCGCATTGGTCGTGGCCGGGCGTGCCAGCGACCTCAAGGAAGGCGTCGCGATCGGCGCAAAATCGCTCGACAGCGGCGCAGCGAGCGCGCGGCTGAAACATTTGATCGCGGTCTCGAACGGCTGAGCCTGACATGTCGGACATCCTGACCAAGATCGAAGCCTACAAGCGCGAGGAAATCGCAGCCGCCAAGTGCGCGCAGCCGCTGTCGGCCGTGGAGGCGCAAGCCAAGGCGCAAGCAGCACCGCGCGGCTTCGTGCGAGCAATCAAAGCCAAGCACGCCAGCGGCGACTACGCGCTGATCGCGGAGGTCAAGAAGGCCTCGCCGTCAAAGGGCCTGATCCGCGCCGATTTCGATCCGCCGCTGCTCGCCAGGGCCTATGAGGCCGGCGGCGCCGCCTGCCTGTCGGTGCTGACGGACACGCCCTCGTTCCAGGGCCATCTCGACTTCATGGTGGCCGCGCGCGCGGCAACTTCACTGCCGGTGCTGCGCAAGGATTTCATGTTCGACACCTATCAGGTGGCGGAGGCCCGCGCGCACGGCGCCGACTGTATTCTGATCATCATGGCGGCGCTCGATGATGCCGCGGCAAAGGACATCGAGGACGCCACCCTCGCCTACGGCATGGACGTGCTGATCGAGATTCACGACCGCGCCGAGTTGGACCGCGCGCTAAAACTGCGTTCGCCGATGATCGGCGTCAACAACCGCAATCTGCGTACCTTCGAGACCACGTTAGCGACCAGCGAGACGCTGGCGCCGTTGATCCCCGGGGACCGGCTGATGGTCGGCGAGAGCGGCATCTTCACGCCCGCCGATCTCGCCCGGCTCGAGCGCGTCGGCATGTCGACCTTCCTGGTCGGCGAGAGCCTGATGCGCCAAGCCGACGTCACCGCTGCGACGCGCACGCTGCTCGCACGCGAGACCGCGCGCGCCACAGGCACGCGCTGATGGCGCGTAAGCCCGCAAAGGCCAAACCGACGAGGACCGGCCCCGCCCTCACCCATATCGGCGCCTCCGGCGAGGCGCGGATGGTTGACGTGTCCGACAAGCCCGCGAGCGAGCGGCTCGCGGTCGCGGAAGGACGCGTCGTCATGACCAAGGCGACGCTCGACCTGATCGTGTCCGGCAACGCCAAGAAGGGCGACGTGCTCGGCACCGCCCGCATCGCCGGCATCATGGCTGCCAAGCGCACTTCGGAGCTGATCCCGCTCTGCCATCCGCTCGCGCTGTCAAAGGTGACGGTCGACATCGAGCCCGACGCAAAGCTGCCGGGCTGCCTCGTCCGCGCCAGCGTGAAGGTCACGGGCCCGACCGGCGTCGAGATGGAGGCGCTCACCGCCGTGTCGGTCGCCTGCCTCACCATCTACGACATGATCAAGGCGGTCGAGCGCGGCGTGCGCATCGAGGGCATCCACCTGGTCGAGAAGCTCGGCGGCAAGTCCGGCCACTACCGCGCCTGATTGCCGCTGATCTATTTCGCCTCGCGCTGCCGCTCGCGATAGGCGCGCGTCTTCATCCGATTGCCGCACAGCGTCGACATGCACCACCGCCGCGTCGATGGTTTCGACCGGTCGAAGAACACCCGGCGGCATTCCTCCGAGGCGCACATCTTCAGCCGGTCCAGCGTTCCCACAAGCGTTGCGTTGTGCAGCTCGATAGCGATGGTCGACAGGCCGGCGAGCGCATCCGCGCGCATCGCCGATAATACTGCGCCGCAGCCAACCCGCGCCTCCACCCGCAACGGAAACGCCGCGAGCGCGTCACCGAGCGCGCCGAGAACCTCCTTGTTCCGTCGCCGCTCGGCTGGGTCGCATTGCAGATAGGCGCGTAGCGCTTCGCGCAGCCGCAGCGCGGTAGCGAACATCGCGGGCGTGATGCGCCCGCCGCCGAGGCCGCGCTCCTGCATCCAGTCCGCGATCTGCTTCATCCCGGCAATTTCGTCGCTCTGCGGGTGCTCCACACCGAAATGCGTGAAGTGGCGAACATCGAGCGTGTTGGCGAAATCGTAGACGTTCGCCAGCGCGTCGGGAACCTGGAATTTGCGTGACTCTTTCGACATCAGAATACCGGAGGAATTGGAACACCAGTAAAACATGTTTACCTGTTGACAGCAATAGACACCTGTATTCTATTTATACTGGTGTCGATTACTCGTTGAGACCGAGCGTCATTGCGATGACAAAAAATGGAGAACGCCGTGGCCGAAGCCCTGCACTATCTCGAACTCACCGAGCTTGCTGCACGCATCAAGGCGCGCGAAATCTCCGCGCTGGATGTGACGCGCGCGCAACTCGACCGTATCGACGCCCTGGACCGTGAACTCGGCAGCTACGTTCACGTGATGGCGGAAACGGCTATCGACGAGGCGAAAGCCGCGGATGCCGAAATCGCAAATGGCCAGTATCGGGGCCCGCTGCATGGCGTACCGATTGCGCTGAAGGATCTGTTTTGGACCAAGGGCATTCCGACGGCGACCGGCACTACGCTTCATCGCGATTTTCGTCCCGGTGAAGATGCGACCGTCGCGCGCAGGCTCAGGGATGCAGGCGCCGTGGTGCTCGGCAAGTTGCAGCTCACCGAGGGCGCCTATTCCGATCACCATCCGTTGGTGACGCCACCGCGAAATCCATGGAATCCGGATTACTGGCCGGGTATTTCATCCAGCGGCTCGGCGGTTGCGACGGCCGCCGGACTTTGCTTCGGCTCGCTCGGCTCCGACACCGGCGGCTCGATCCGCTGGCCCTCCGCCGCCAACGGCCTGACCGGGCTGAAACCGAGCTGGGGCCGCGTCAGCCGCCACGGCACGTTCGAGCTGGCCGCGACGCTCGACCATATCGGACCAATCGGCCGCAGCGCTGTCGATGCCGGCGTGCTGCTTGGGGTCATCGCCGGACACGACCCGAACGACCCGATGTCGCTGCTCAATCCGGTGCCGGACTATCTTGCCGCGGCCGCACAGGACGTGCGGGGCTTGCGGATCGGCGTCGACGCTGCCTGGAACAGCGAGGACGTGGACGTTGCGACACAACACGTGTTGGCGGATGCCATTGATGCTTTCCGCGCGCTTGGCGCCCACACCGTCAACGTCAGATTTCCCGACGTAAGACAGGCGATCACCGACTGGACCCCTAATTGCGCGGTGGAAGCTGCGGTCGCGCACGAGGCGACCTATCCTGCCCGCAAGAACGAGTATGGTCCGATCCTCGCCTCGCTGCTCGAGGCTGGTCGCGCGCTCTCCGGTCTCGATTATCAGAAGATCCTGCTGCGGCGGCTGGCACTGCGCGGCCAGGTGACTGCGCTGTTCGAGACCATCGACCTGCTGCTGATCCCGGTACACCCTTTCGCGCCGTTGACGCTGACCATGATCCGGACGCTCGGCGAGCAGCCGGATCTGATTGCGAAGCTGCAGCGCTACACCTGCGCGTTCGACATGACCGGTCATCCCACGATCACGCTACCAGGTGGTGCATCGACGGACGGACTGCCGATCGCGTTCCAGCTTGTTGCCGCCCATCTCGACGAGGCCACGCTGGTTCGCGCTGGCGCAACGTTCCAGCGTGTCACGTCCTGGCATCGTCGCCATCCTTCCCCCACCTCGCGGAGGCAGCATTGACCACTCCATTCATGCCCGCTGGGCGAAGCATCTTCCACGGCTGGTTCGTCGTCGCGGGGGCATTTGCCGTCATGTTCGTCGGCTTTGGTTCTGTCTACACATTCAGCGCATTTCTAGAGCCGCTCCAGCGCGATTTCGGCGCCTCCCGCGGTTCAATCTCGCTGGTGTTCTCGATTGCGGGCTTTCTGTACTTCGCCCTCGGACTCGTCAGCGGCCCTCTCGCCGACCGGCTCGGTTCGCGTCCACTGGCCGTCGCGGGCATGATCCTGATGGCGGTTGGACTAGCGGCCGCGAGCGCTGCACGTTCCCTCGTGGAGGTCTATCTCGCCTACGGGCTCGGCGTCGGCCTCGGCGTCGGCTGCGCCTATGTTCCAGCAATCGGCGCGGTCCAACGCTGGTTCGTCAAGCGCCGCGGCTTTGCCTCTGGGCTCGCGGTGAGCGGCATCGGGCTCGGTACGCTGGCGATGCCGCCGCTCGCCTCATTGCTGATCGCATCGACGGGCTGGCGCGGCGCTTATCTGGTGCTGGGCGCGATCGCGCTGGTGCTAGGCGGCGGGATGTCGCTGCTCATCGAGAACGATCCGAAGGACCGCGGCCTCCGACCCGACGGCGATCCGCCCTGCGATGCGGCGGACGCAAACAACGCCGGCGGCGCCTCGGTGCGCGAGGCCGTCCGGTCGACGCGGTTCATCGCCCTTTATGTATCGTGTCTGGTCTGCTCGTTCGGCGCCTTCGTTCCATTCGTTCATCTCGTGCCTTACGCGCGCGACCACGGGGTCGCGGCGTCCTCTGCCGTGCTGCTGCTCGGCGTGATCGGGGCCGGCAGCACCGCGGGCCGCTTCGTTCTCGGCGCGGTCGCCGACCGGATGGGCCGCGACCGCTCGCTGATCATGGTCCTGACCGGAATGGCGTTCGCGATGGCGATCTGGGCCATTGCCGCTGACGTCTGGGCCCTCGCCGCCTTCGCCTTCATCTACGGCGTGTTCTACGGCGGCTGGGTCGCGGTGCTACCAGCGGTCGTGATGGACTATTTCGGCGGACGCAACGTCAGCGGCATCATCGGCATCCTCTACACCAGCGTGGCGTTCGGCACGCTGGTTGGTCCGAGTGCGGCCGGCTTCGCCTACGACGTCAATCACAGCTATACTTTGCCGATCCTGATCAGCGCCGCCGCGAACATCGTCGCGGCGCTGATCGTTGTGGCGATCCTGGGGCGCCGCAGCACGCGGACGATCAACGCAATGAAGAGCTGATCGATCCGAACTTGATGTTCTGCACGCCTCCCGGCTTCGCGCATCGATCGTATTTGTGCGTGTCCATTCACGGCGCATTAACCCAGCTTCCTAACTTCGCCTCCACCCCGTTCCCGTAAACCAACGGATGTTTCCGGGGCCGCGAATTGACCCTGGCGTGTGCATGACAACGATCGATCATGATGACGAGATTCGGCAGCCGCCTTTTTGACCATGCCTTCGTCCGCAGCGGACCGATCCGCTGGCTGGTGGTGGGCGGCATGTTGCTGATCGCGGCGATCGCTGTCGGCGCCACGCTGATGGCGCAGAATTTCCGCGAACGTGCGCTTCGCAATTCCGGCCGCGAGCTGGAAAACACCGTGCTGATGCTCGCCCATCATTTCGACCAGCAATTGCAGGATTTCGCCGTCATCCAGCAGGATTTCGTCGACCACGTTCGCGCCACCGGCATCACCAGTGCAGCAGACTATCGCAAACGCCTCTCCGGCCAGGACATCCACCGGATGCTGCGCTCGAAGATCGAGGCACTGCCCTACATGGGCGGCGTCAACATCATCGATGCCGAAGGCAATTTGATCAATTCGTCGACGGCATGGCCAGTCCCGAAATTGAACGTCGCCGATCGCGCCTATTTCCGGACCTTTCGATATGATCCCAATGCTCCCGACGTCCTGATCGAGCCACTGCACAGTCGCATCTCCGGCGCATGGACCATCCTCATCGCGCGCAAGATCGTCGGACCGGACGGCGAATTCATGGGCGTGATCGGGCGCGGCATCGAGCCGGCAGGCTTCGAAAAATTCTTCGAGACCGTCGTGCTCGGCGAAGGCGCGACGATCTCGATGCTACATCGGGACGGCACGCTGCTGGCCCGATATCCCCATTCCGGCGAATTGATGGGACGAAATTTCAAGAACGGTCCGTTCGAGCACCAGAGGGTCTTCGGGCTCGATCATTTCGCCGGCCGCTTCATGAGCCCCGTCGATGGCGAGGACCGGCTGATCTCCTCGCATGCCCTGCCCCACTTCCCGATCCTGATGATGGCTACCACGACGCGCGCGTCGGCACTGATGGACTGGCGCGAGCAGATCGGCATCCTGATCTCGGTCGCCGCCTCTTCCGCGCTCGCCATCGCGGGCGTGCTGATCGCGATCGTGCGCAAGCTCCTGGAGCAGCACCGCCTTTCGCGGGAACGGCTGACGCTGGAAAAGCAGCGTCTCGACCGCGCCGTCAACAACATGACCCAGGACCTGCTGCTGTTCGACGCCTCGCAGCAGCTCGTGATCTGCAATCAGCGCTACATCGAGATGTACGGGCTGTCTGCCGAAATCGTGAGACCCGGCTGTAGCTTCCGCGACATCATTGCACACCGCAGCGCCACCGGCTCTTTCACCGGCGATGTGGACCCGTATGTCGCACGGGTCCTGCGCGACATCCATATGCGCAATTCGATGGTGGTCGACACCTCCGACGGTCGCTCGATCCAGATCGTCAACGAACCGCTCACGGACGGCGGCTGGGTGGCGACACACGAGGACATCACGGAGCGCCGACGCATCGAGGAGCGCATCACCCATCTCGCTCATTACGACGCGCTGACCGACCTGCCCAACCGCACCCTGTTCCACGAGCATCTGCGCGAGGAACTGGCTCTCGTCGCCGCGGGCGAACAACTCGCGGTGCACTATATCGACATCGACGAATTCAAGGGCGTCAATGACGCGCTCGGGCATCTCGTCGGCGACGAACTCCTGAAGTCGGTCGCGCAGAGCCTCCGCCGGTGCGCAGGCCCGGCGGATTTCGTGGCGCGGCTTGGCGGCGACGAATTCGCCATCGTACAGAGCGCGGTGACATCGCTGGATCAGGTCAACGAACTCGTCGCGCGGCTGTTCGAGGCCATCCGCGCGCCGTTTGACTGCATGGGCCATCATCTTGCCACCGACGCCAGCATCGGCATCGCACTGGCACCCGACCACGGAACGGCGCTCGACCAGATCCTGAAGAACGCGGACATGGCGATGTACGCCGCCAAAGCCGCCGGACGCCGCACCTATCGCTTTTTCGAGCCGGAGATGGACGCCAAGGTCCACGAGCGGCGGCAGCTCGAGATCGATCTGCGCCACGCCATCGCCCATGGCGGCCTCGATGTCTATTACCAGCCCTGCCTCAGCCTGAAGGACGACCGCATCACTGGCTGCGAGGCGCTGGTGCGCTGGTGTCATCCCGAGCGCGGCATGGTCTCGCCGGCCGAGTTCATCCCGATCGCCGAGGACACCGGCCTGATCAACGAGATCGGGGAATGGGTGCTGGCGACCGCCTGCCGGGACGCCGCCAACTGGCCCGACGACATCCGCCTCGCCGTCAACGTCTCACCGGTGCAGTTCAAGAGCGGCACGCTGGCGCTGAAGATCATGGCGGCGCTCGCTGCCTCCAATTTGCCGGCGAGCCGGCTCGAGCTCGAAATCACCGAGGCGGTGCTGATCCGCGACGACGACACCGCGCTCGCGATCCTGCATCAACTCCGCGCCATCGGTGTGCGCATCGCGCTCGACGATTTCGGCACCGGCTACTCCTCCCTGAGCTATCTGCACCGCTTCCCGTTCGACAAGATCAAGATCGACCGCTGCTTCGTCAACGACATCGCCGGCCCCGACGGCTCCGCCAGCATCGTGCAGGCCGTCGTCAATCTCGCGGCCGCTCGCCGCATGACCACCACGGCCGAGGGCGTCGAGACCGAGGAGCAGCAGCGGCTGCTCCGCGCCCTCGGCTGCTCCGAGATGCAAGGCTATCTGTTCAGCGCCGCGAAGCCTGCCGACAAGGTGCTGGAGCTGTTCGCGCTCCATCGCAGCCGGCTCGCCCAGCGCGGCGGCAACGAGAGCCGACGCCGCGAAGCGGGCTAGAAACATCGACGGACAGCCAATCGGCGCGAGCGACCGCTTTGAATTCAAGACCATTTGGTCTATATATCGGAGATGCGCCGCCAAAGCCCAGTGCAGTTGCCCCGTGGCCGTCCCCGAAGTTTCGACACGGAAGCCGCTGTCGAACAGGCGATGGGCGTGTTCTGGTCGCGCGGCTATCATGCCACGGCGCTACCGGACCTGCTTCGAGCGACGAAGCTATCGCGTGGCAGCCTCTACGCCGCTTTCGGGGACAAGCACTCGCTGTTCTTGCGTGCACTTGATCGCTACGTCGCCGATGCCGTGACGCGGATGGACGTCGAACTCGACCCCCGCAGAGAGCCGGTCGACGGCCTGCGGGCCTACCTTGCCGGCTACGTTGAGCGAACGAGCGGTGCCAATGGTCGGCGCGGATGCCTGCTGGTGGCCACGGCCATGGAACTGGCCGGCCGTGACGCTGAAGTTGATCGCCGCATCGGGAGCTTTTTCAAGGCCATGGAGGCCAAGCTGGCTGATGCCCTGTCCCGTGCGAAGGCGGCGGGCAAATTGGCCGATGGCGTCGAGCCTTCCAGTGCCGCCCGAATTCTCGTCTGTTTCCTTTGGGGGCTACGCGTGGTCGCCAAAACGGCACCGACACGGATCACGTCGCAAGCCGCCGTTGACGCTCTTCTCGACCGCTTCATTAGGTAAACAACCCATGGACGCCTCCGCTATTGGCGCGTCGATATCTAGACTGATCGGTCTTGAAAGGAAGAATGCCATGTCTGCCATCCAGATCGTCTGTGCGGTGGCCGTCCCCTTGCTCTGGGGTTATCAGTTCGTCGCCATCAAGGTAGGCGTTACGGAGTTTCCGCCTCTCTTCTTCCTCGCACTGCGCTTCCTGGCCATCGCGCTGTTGCTCGTTCCGTTCGTCAAACGGCCCACGCGTGCACAGTTCGGCCCCATCGTAGCTATTTCGATTTTCCTCGGTGGGCTGAACTTCGGGCTCTTCTATGTTGGCCTTGGGCTCGGCTCGGGAAGCATGTCGGCCGTCGCATATCAACTCGCGCCGCCCTTCACCGTCCTGTTGGCGTGGCCGCTGCTCGCGGAGAGGCCGTCTCTCACCACGTCCGCCGGAGTGGTGCTTGCATTTGTCGGCGTGGTCGTATTGGCGGCGGAGCCCGGCCTGTCGGCAAACGCGCTTCCCCTGCTGCTCGTGGTCGGGGCAGCCTTCGCATTCGCCGTGTCCAACGTCTTGACGAAGCGCTACGGCCCTATTGATCCCCTGATGTTGATGGGGTGGTCCTCGCTGCTCACGGTGCCGCCAGGTCATGTTGATGTCGTTGCTCCTTGAACAAGGACAACTCGCGAGCCTTGTCACCGCGGATGGACGTGGTTGGCTGGCACTCGCCTACACGATTTTCATCGGAGGAATTGTCGGGTTTGGACTCTGGTTCTGGCTGATCGGGCGTTGCTCGATGAGTCGCGTCGCCCCTTTCGGTCTGCTACTTCCGGTGTTCGCCCTGATGTCGAGCGTGTTGTTTCTTGGCGAACACATGACCTCAAAGTTGATCATCGGCGGGCTGCTCGCGATGTCCGGCGTTGCCATGACGCAGTTGAGACCGAGCGCTTGACCGATGTGAACCTGGAAGTCGCGTCGTTGCAGCGTCCCAAACGAATTCGCCCGGGAGCGGTCATCCACTCCCGGGCGATCGATGTCTGGAATCGCGAGACTTAGTTCGGCACCGCAGCCTTCGGCGCAGGCTTGGCCGCGACAGCATTCGCGGTTTGGCCGTGCAGGAAGTCATAGGCCGTATGCAGCGCCTTGTCGTCCTTCTCTTCCGGCGGAACATAGGACTGTGATCCGGTCTGCTCCGTGCCATCGGCCGCCTGAAGATGGCCGCGCATCTGGGACTCCGCCATGGTGTCCATCCGGCCCTTCAGCTCGGGCGGCACGTCCTGGAGGATCTCGATGTCGGGCGCGATGCCCTGGGCCTGGATCGAGCGGCCCGACGGCGTGTAGTAGCGCGCCGTGGTCAGCGCCAGCGCACCGTTGCGGGCACCGAGCGGAATGATGGTCTGCACCGAGCCTTTGCCGAACGAGCGCGTGCCGATGATGGTCGCGCGCTTGTGGTCATGCAGCGCGCCGGCCACGATCTCGGAGGCCGAAGCCGAGCCGCCGTTGACCAGAACCACGAGCGGCTTGCCCTTGGTGAGGTCACCGCCGTGCGCGGTAAAGCGCTGGGTCTCTTCCGCATTGCGGCCGCGGGTCGAGACGACCTCGCCGCGCTGCAGAAACGCGCTCGACACCGACACGGCCTGGTCGAGCAATCCGCCCGGATTGTTGCGCAGGTCCATCACGTAGCCCACGAGCTTCTCCTGCGGGATGTCCTTGGAGATCGACGCGATTGCCTTCTTCAGGCCGTCGGTGGTCTGCTCGTTGAATGAGGAGACGCGGATATAGCCGATATCGCCGTTCTCGACGTGGAAGCGGACGGGGCGCACATGGATGATCTCGCGCTTGATCGCGACGTCGAGCGGGGCGTCGGCCCCCTTGCGCACGATCGTGAGCTTGGTCTGGGTGTCGACGGGGCCCTTCATCTTGTTGACGGCCTGCTCGAGTGTCATGCCCTGCACGGCGTCGCCGTCGATCTTGCTGATGAGGTCGCCCGACATGATGCCGGCCTTGGACGCCGGAGTGTCGTCGATCGGCGAGACGACCTTGACGAGGCCATCCTCCATCGTGACCTCGATGCCGAGCCCGCCGAACTCGCCGGAGGTGGTCTCCTGCATCTCGGTCCAGGCCTTGTCGTTCATGTAGCGCGAGTGCGGATCGAGCGCGGTCACCATGCCGGTGATCGCACCTTCGATGAGCTTGGCATTGTCGGGTTTCTCGACATAGCTCGCCTTCACCCGCTCGAATACTTCGCCGAACAAATTGAGCTGGGAATAGGCGTCATCCGCGCTCGCTGCCGCCCGTGCTGCCCATACGCCGCCGTGCGGACTGGCTACCAAAAGGGTCAGACACGCGCCGGTGAGCGCGCCCAAGGGGAACAGCAGGGTTTTCCGCATGGATAGACAGGCCTTTTTGCTTTGGGCTTCGGCTGCGCCATGCAAATGGCGATCCAGCCCGCTGTTCACAATACCATTCTGGTTTCTTCAAGGCCGAGATACCACGCCGGCGGCTAGACCGTAAAAAATCCCTTCGCCCGAGCCTAAACTTTTGGCAACGTTCCGAAACCGTTTCGCGCAAGACGGGAATCGGTCCGCCGGCCCACGCCTCGCAGCTATGCGATTTTAGGATGGTTTTGGAGGGCCGGACACGATAGGCGATGACAATAAGAGTTCAAATTCTCGGGAGGACAACAATGAATGACGCGCCCCGCACCCGGCCGGAGAGGAACGTCGAACTCGGCGCCAGCGCCGAGCCGTTCCAGAACCTGCACGAATTCATCCGCAAGGCGCGTGCCAACCTGAACCAGAACGCCTGGGACTACATCGTCGGCGCCGCCGAGACCGAGACCACGATGCGTCGCAACCGCATGGCGCTGGACGAAATCGCCTTCCGCCCGCGCGTGCTGCGCGATGTCAGCAAGGTCGTCGGCTCGGTCGAGCAATTCGGCCGCAAGATGCGCCTGCCGGTGGTGCTCGCCCCCGTCGGCGCGCTCGAAATCTTCGATCCGGATGGCGCGGCGAGCGTGGCACGCGCCTGCGGCACTTTCGGTGCGGCGCACATGCTGAGTTCGGTGTCCGAGCCCGGCCTCGAGAAGACCGCCGAGGCGGCACCTGGCGCGCTGCGCCTCTACCAGCTCTATGTGCGCGGCGACGATGCCTTCGTCGCCGACGTTGTCAGCCGGGCCGAGAAGAACGCCTATGCCGCCTTCTGCCTGACCGTCGATACCGCCCATTACAGCCGTCGCGAGCGTGACATCGCCAAGCGGTACGTTCGCGAGAGCCGCCTGCGCGCCACCGGCGGCGATTTCCAGAAGGGCCTGGAGTGGCGGACGGTGAAGATGATCAAGGACAAGTTCAAGATCCCGCTGATCCTCAAGGGCATCGCGACGCCAGAGGACGCGCTGATCGCGATCGATCACGGCGTCGAGTGGATCTACGTTTCCAACCATGGCGGCCGTCAGCTCGATCACGGTCGCGGCGCCATGCACGTGCTGCCCGAGATCGTCGATGCAGTGAAGGGCCGCGCCAAAATCATGGTCGATGGCGGTGTCTGTCGCGGCACCGACATCGTCAAGGCGATCGCGGCGGGCGCCGACCTCGTCGGCATCGGCCGGCTGCAATGCTGGGCACTGGCGGCGGCCGGCGAAGCCGGCGTGGCGCGCATGCTGGAGCTGCTCGAGGACGAAGTGCTGCGTTGCCTCGGCTTGCTGGGTGCGACTTCGTTCGCCGAGGTCGACAAATCCTGCCTCCATGCAGCGACCGCAACCAACGCGCCGAGCGTGTTCAGCGCGTTTCCGCTGTTCGACCACGAGCCATATCGATACTGAGTGAAAGGACGCTATGACATCGCTCTCTCCCGGCAGCGCGGATGCGCTTCTGTTCGATCTCGGCCGCGTGGTGCTCGATATCGATTTCTCCAAGGCGATCGCCTGCTGGGCGGGACATGCTGGCTGCGAGCCCGATGCCATCGTCGCGCGCTACGTGCGGGACAGCGAAGCCTATCGGCTGCACGAGGTGGGCAAGCTCAGTGACGAGGACTATTTCGCCTCGTTGCGAGATTCGCTCGGAATCGGCATTTCGGACGCGCAGTTCCTGGAAGGCTGGAACGCGATCTTCACC
The DNA here is from genome assembly GCF_054056815.1 of Bradyrhizobium sp. LB13.1. Lineage (NCBI taxonomy): Bacteria > Pseudomonadati > Pseudomonadota > Alphaproteobacteria > Hyphomicrobiales > Nitrobacteraceae > Bradyrhizobium > Bradyrhizobium sp. LB13.1. Next base: position 4,688,102 of record NZ_JBSRYQ010000001.1, read on the forward strand.
GGCGAAATGCCTGATATCGCCGAGCTGTTGCCGCGGGCAGCGAAGCAGATGCCGCTCTACGTCTTCTCCAATACCAACCGGCCGCACGTGGACTATTTCTCGAAGGAATATGCCGACGTCCTCCGCCATTTCCGCGAGCTGTATTTGTCGTCCAGCATCGGCCTGCGCAAACCGAATGCGGAGGCCTTCGACCACGTCATTGCTGCGATCGGCGTGCCCGCCGAGCGTATCGTGTTCTTCGACGATCTTGCCGAGAACATCAAAGGCGCGCGGGCGCGCGGCATGACGGCGGTGCATGTGATCTCGCCGCGTGACGTCGGGATCGCCCTCAAGGCGCTGGGGATTTGACCGCCCGCCCCAGCACATTGCCAGGCAAGCCGACCTGCCGATCCGGAACAATTTCACCCCGGGGACGAGGAACCAAAACACTTTGTGCATTTTTAGACAGAGTTCCGGGAACGGAATGCCACCCTCCGGACTCTTGAGTCCGTTGGGACTTCTACGGACGGATGCATCATCGTGTTGGGCAAGACCTACCTCACCAAGCAGGCCTCTCTTCTTCTTGAATTCGCCAGGACAACCTCAGACTCGGCCCTTTCCGCCAAGCTCGTGAGCAAGGCCGCCGACCTGAAATCCCAGGCCGATCCGCTTCCCGACAAGGATCAGGGGCCGAAGGCGCCCGACGTAAGTCCCGAGCAGACAGCGACCTGATCGGTGCTGGCCGGGGCGGTCGTCATCTCGTCCCTGCCATGGTCACTCTCCTGCCGATCTGTCTCGTTCCTCGGATCATGCCGCGACGGGCTTGATCTTGCCTTCCAGAACAATGTGAAGCAGCGGGATGACTGTCCCCGCTCAGCTGTTTTTGCCTCTGCGCCCGCGCTCGGCTAGAAGACTTGCGGAACATTCGCCCGAACGTGCCGAGCAGGAGTTTTCGCCGTGGCCTTGATGCCGGTTTCTGACGCGCTTGCCGCGGTGCTGGCGGGTGCAGAGCCGCTGCCCGAAGAGATGGTTGCCATCGACGAAGCCTACCATCGCGTGCTCGCGCGCGACGCCGCGGCCCGGCGCACGCAGCCGCCACAGGCGATGTCGGCGATGGATGGCTACGCGGTGCGTGCGGCCGATGCCGCGACGATCGATTCGAAGCTCACCGTCATCGGCGAGGTCGCGGCAGGTCGGCCGTTCGCGGGAACAGTCGGCGCCGGCGAGGCCGTGCGGATCTTCACCGGCGGCGTCGTTCCCTACGGCGCCGACGCCGTCGTGATCCAGGAGGACACGGTCGCCGACGGCAAGCGCATCACGATCAAGGAAGCCGCGATCGCCGGACGGCACATCCGGCCCGCCGGTGTCGATTTCCGTGACGGCGACGTGCTCCTGCGCAAGGGAAGCCGTCTCACCGAGCGCGACCTCGCGCTTGCGGCCGGGATGAATCACCCGCACCTCTCCGTTTGCCGACGTCCGAAGGTCGCGATCCTCGCCACCGGCGACGAGCTGGTGATGCCGGGCACCACGCCCGGTCACGGCCAGATCGTCTATTCCAACGGCTACGCCCTGCACGCTCTCGCTCGCAGCGAGGGCGCCGAGACCATCGACCTCGGTATTGCCACCGACACGCTGGAGGCCACCACCGTCGGCATTCGACGCGCCCGCGAGAGCGGAGCCGACATCCTGATCACGACCGGCGGCGCATCGGTCGGCGACCACGATCTGGTCCAGCAGGCGCTGAGGGACGAAGGCATAACGATGGCGTTCTGGAAGATCGCGATGCGGCCGGGCAAGCCGATGATGCACGGGCGGCTCGGCGCGATGGAGGTGATCGGCCTGCCGGGCAATCCCGTGTCGTCCTACGTCTGCGCTTTCCTGTTCTTGGTGCCGCTGATTCGCGCTCTCTCGGGCCGTTCAGTGATTCACCATCGCCGCGAGCGCGCCGTGCTCGGCCGCGACGTCGGCGCCAACGACCAGCGGGAAGACTATCTGCGCGCGCATCTGGAGGAGCGCGACGACGGCACGCGCGTTGCCCTTCCCGTCAACCATCAGGACTCTTCGCTGCTTGCGAATCTCGCTGCGGCACAGGTACTTCTCGTGCGCGCACCGTTCGCGCCGAAAGCCGAAGCAGGCACACCTTGCGAGGTGTTGCGGCTCCCCGTGTGAGCGCCCCGACAACGCATGTTCCGCGAACTTCGCTCTGTTCACGGTAAATTAAGCAGTTGCGGAACACATATCGAACATATAGTGTCCGTTCATGATTTGTTTCGAGCGTGTAGCGGCTTATTGCTGAATTCAGCGTCTCGGAATCGAACGACATCAACCGGGAGACTTTGGTCGAGATGTTAACGCGCAAACAATACGAGCTTCTGCGGTTCATCAATGAACGTCTGAAGGAAAGCGGCGTGCCGCCCTCCTTCGACGAGATGAAGGATGCGCTCGACCTGCGCTCGAAGTCGGGCATCCATCGCCTGATCACGGCGCTCGAGGAGCGCGGCTTCATCCGACGCCTGCCCAACCGCGCCCGTGCGATCGAGGTCATCAAATTGCCCGAGCTCCAGGCCGCCGCCGGCAGCCGCCGCGGCTTCACGCCGAGCGTCATTGAGGGCAATCTCGGCAAGGTACGTGCGAGCTCCAGCCTGCCCGCGGACGATGGTGAACGTCCGGTCGCGGTGCCGGTGATGGGCCGGATTGCGGCCGGCACACCGATCGAGGCGTTGCAGACCCGCAGCCACACTATCAGCGTACCGCCTGACATGCTTGGCTCGGGCGAGCACTACGCGCTCGAAGTGCGCGGCGATTCCATGGTCGAGGCCGGCATCCTCGACGGCGACATGGCGCTGATCCAGCGCAACGAGAGCGCCGATACCGGCGACATCGTGGTGGCGCTGATCGACGACGAGGAAGCAACCCTCAAGCGCTTCCGCCGCCGCGGCGCATCGATCGCGCTCGAGCCCGCCAACGGCGCCTATGAGGTGCGCATCCTGCCGCCGAACCGGGTAAAAATTCAGGGCAAGCTGATCGGGCTGTACCGAAAGTACTGAGCCCGTACGGCAGTCACGCAATACCAATTGGAGTGGACGGATTGCCCGCTCCGGCTGGATAGTCATCCTGGTTCTGCACAGATTATCCGGCCGCTTCTCCGGCGGCCCATCCTCGACACGCCGCACCAAGCATCCCAGAGGCTTCGCGGCGTTCCGGTTTGAGGAGACGTCATGCGCAAGGGCATCTCCGGCCGCTGACGTGCGCGACCGAAATGCCCAGGAGCAGGCTTTGTTCCTCGCCGATTCGGGAAAGATAATGTGATCGCGGCGTGCGGAAACCAGCCGCAGATTTGCCCATAACCAAGCAGAGGCTTGTGTGTTTCCACTCTGATAGGGGCCTGCGCCTCGATAAGAGACGCCGGTTGCTATCCCAGCATGAGGAGCACCCGATGTGTGACTACAGCCTGCATGCCATCGCGTCGCGCCCCGCCGAAGTCGGCGAGACGGTCGTCACGACAACCTTCCGCGGCACCTCGACGCGTGGTTTTGCGTCCGCAGCCGATCCGACTGTGGCCGTCTGCCTGCTGCCGGGAACGGAGCTCGCCTTCGCCGACAACATCCGCTACGATAATCGCTGGATCTGGACACGCACGATCAATTCCCGTGTCGGCAAGTTCGGCAAGATCGATCCGCACATTCCCGACCGCCATCATGACGCGATCGAATTCCCCGACGGCAAATACGTGCTGGTGACCCAGCTTGTCGAAGGACAGCGCGCGACCGTGCTGCAACTGCCGGTGACGCTGCCGGCCGGCGAGCGCGAGCACAAGCCGCAGATCATGGCCGACAGGCAGCCGACCATCACGCGCCTGCCGATCGGCTGACACGGTCGCCCTCCGGCCACGGGATCGGAGGCCAGGATTGATTTGCAATCGCCGGCCGTGGCCGGCGAGGTGGTGTGGTTTGCGTCCAGCGAATCCGATCGGATGCACCAGCCCACTGCATCTCTCCGCACGATCCGATTAATCGTCGGCTTGCAAATCGATTTCCGCCGGCGTTGCGTCCTTGCTGCGTGGCGGGATCTTTTTCGGCGCAAGACTGCCGTCGAAATCACCTTCGCCTGCGCCGGCCGGCAACCAGGGACGGCTCGTGCCTCTTTCCCTCACCGCCTGAACTGCAAAGCCGTCACCACGCTGCGTCAGCGCCAGCGCGCTCTGGCTCGCGAGCCGCCGTCGATCGACCACCATCGCGGCGCAATCGGGCGGCGCGGGACGTGCCGTCACCACCAGCGCGGCGCGGTTGCAATCGTCCGCCAGCGCGTCGATGCGCAGTGCCAGCGCGACCAGCCGCCCATCGGCGAGCGGCGTCACGCAGCCGGATTCATCGCAAGACACGCCGGCCGCCAGCGAGGTGCTGGCGGCATCGCGCGGATCGGCGTCGGCAGCCAACCACTCCTTGAGCAAAAAGCTATCCTTGCTCGTCTTGATCAGGTGAAGATGTCCGTCCTTGCCCCGCACCGCGACGCTCTGGCCATCCCCGGCAATCAGGATGTCGGGCTGCCGCACCGACAGCCCCCAGAGAATCGCGACCAGCAGCACCAGTACGCCGGACCAGCGCAGCGGCGTGCGCAACAGGCCCAGCACGATGATCCCCAGGCTCGCCGCGATCAGCGGCGCGATGCCGAAAGCCGGGATGCGGCCGATCGCGCCCGGCAATGCCGCGACCCAGCGCGAGACCACGACCATCCAGTCGATGCCGATCCCCATCAGCCACCAGAACACGCTATCGAGCCCGAAGGGAGCCGCAAGCAGCCCGAGCAGCCCCGCCGGCATCACCAGCGCCGAGACCACCGGCATCGCACCGAGATTGGCGAGCACGCCGAACGGGGTGACGCGGTGGAAGTGGAAAGCGGCATAGGGCGTGGTCGCAAGTCCCGCGATCAGCGAAGCCATGAACAGCATCGCGATCTCGCGCCCGCCCCACATCGCAACGCGCGCTGTCGCCGAATGATCGGGCGATGCGAACAGGTTCGGCATGCCGATCTGCACCAGCGCCACCAGCCCGAGCGTCGCGGCGAACGACATCTGAAATGTGGGACGCGGATTCCTAATTCATTCGTAAAGTCAAACGTTTAACTTACTCTCTTGATCTTACTCCGGGATTTTTTCCGGGACTCCGCGAGCCGCTCAACGGCGCTGGCTAAGCTTTCGCCGCCCGTTTAACCAGCTCGGCGAAAAATGGCATAAAAACAAACCAAGCAACGACTTGTGACAATGCTCCACCAATCAACACTGCCAAAAGTGCTCTGATCCTACCGAACGAGTGGATAGCACTCACAAGCGGGACAATCTTTGCGACGATCCACACATACACGAAAAGCTGCATCACCATGGCGAAAGCTCCGAACACTGACGGAACCATCGCAGGGGAGCCCGAGAGAACTAGATTTCGAATCTCCGGATCAAGGTTCGGAACATAATCCGCGACCTGCAATCAACCCGGCGAAGTGGTAGCGCAATTGGCCCTTCCCTCTGAAGAGTGCTGCGCACCAAAACACCAATAAGGTGAAAACTAGGACACCGCAGATATCCGGGACGATGACCGAAAAAGCCGTGGCGGCGTCAAACATTGAGAGATTCCAGAACACCAAGCTGAGTGGAATTTCGACGATCCACCAGACCAATCATACGAATGCGAAGAACTTCGCAGCGGCTGGTATGGGGTCGCTCTGCGTCTCAACCTGATCCCGGTAATATTGGGCAGGACTATTGAGTACCCGAACAAACGTCTGTGCTTGTTCGCCCGCCCAACCAAACAGCTTTTGAAGAGTGGAGAAGTCAGGAATTGGGAGCTCTGCCATTTCAGCCTCCCTTACAATCCTAATGGCGTTTAAACATACCATATCGGTTGCATATGTGAAACAATTCGACGGAAGGTACGTGCCTGTTGCGGCCGATCAACGAATTAGATCACATTCCTGCCCTTTCTCTCCGGCCCCTTTCGGGACTCGGCGAGCCGCTCGACCGCTGCGGCGACATCCTCATCCAGCACATGCGCGTATCGCAGCGTGCTCTTGATGTCTCGGTGGTTGAGCGCCTTCTGCACCAGCTTGAGGTTGCCGCTGTCACGCAGCAACTTAGTTCCGAAGTCGTGGCGGAAGTCATGAAAACGAAAATCGGCAATGCCTGAGTTCGCGCGGAGGCGCTGCCAGGCGGTCTTGGCTCCCGTGTAGGTCAGACGGTAGCGCTGTCCCCTAATCCGGCCCAGCCGCCTGTTGCCGTAGACCGCAACGTAGGTGAAGCAGAACTCGGGGTGCTGCCCTTGCAACGGGAATAGGATATCCCGCACCCCTGGCGTGATCGGAAACACCACGCGCCGGCCGCCCTTGCCAAGCCGCACGATTTGTCTGGTGCCAAAATCGACCTCAGACCACCGCAACGTTACGCACTCCTTTAAGCGCATGCCGCTGGCCCGGACGAAGTCGAAGAACGGGGCATAGTCGTCGCGCATAGATGAATCGAGTGCGTCAGCCTCCTCGCTCTTCAGTTCTCGTACGCGCTCCTCGGGCTCACGCAGACTCAGTTCGGCCCACTTCGGCTCACTGTCGAATACCGCGCCCTCGGACCTGGCGAACGTGAATAGCCGCTGCAGCACTTTGGTCGCCGATCGGTTGACGGTGGCGTTCGAGACCAGCGGCAGGGCCAACTCTTCTTCTCTGGTCCGTTTGCCGCGGCGCGAGACGCGATGCCCTCGCCGCCATGCCACGAGGTCCTTGGCCGCCTTGTGGTCAATCTCTGTGAGCGGCTTCTCCTTACCGAAATATTCGATCAGCCGCGCCAGGTTGGTCTCAGTAGCTTTCGGCTCCGAGTCATATTGCGCGCTGTCATTCCAGAGCCGGTCCGCGACATCATCAATCGCCAGCGAAGCCTTGGTGCGCCGCGTCGCCTTCACCAGAGCCTTGGCTTTTTCGCGCTCTAAGGCCTCGAACGCATTTGCCTCGCGTCGAGTCGTGCACTTCGTGCTGCCATGAAACCGATTACCGGCGTGCTGGAAATCGAAAGAGTAGTAGGGCGACCGTGGGTCTTTGTAGAGTGACATGGTGTTTCCCTTCCGCGCCGTAGATCGATGAAGTTGGCTAGATCGGCCTCGGTGAAGCGCCGCCGTGGCCGCTTCTTGCCAAGCCCTACATTGATGTATTCGATTGCGCCGTCGCTAACGAGGTCGCGGAGATGATCTTCGGTGATGTTAAGCCGAGCGGCCGCCTGCTCTGGCGTGAGCAAGCGGTTGTTGTCGTTGGCGGGATTGGGCAAGAGCGCGCCCCTGAAAAAAGTACTCCGCAAACCTCGCCGGCTGAGGCCGACGCACTTATGATTCTTATACACGGTCGCTTTAGAACAAATGCGGCACAAACCGACGCTGCAACCGATTTGTAAATCTTTGTTACTTGAGCTTGAGAAAGCGGATGGCCCGCCCCTTTCAGGAGCGGGCTTGGCGTGGGCTTGATGGGGTGGCGCTGAGCTGCTGGGCCGCCGATTGGTATCTATTCCGCCGCCTCGGCCAACTCGCTCTCCGCCCATGCCGAGCGCACCGGCAGCGCCAGCAAGTCAGCAGCGAAGCTGTCCCGCACGCGCTCCAGCCAGCCGGACGTCGGATCGTGCGGCAGCCCGCCGACTAAGCAGGCCACCTTGTCCGAGAATTCGAGCCAAGTCGTCGCCTCGGCTTCGGCAAGCTGGCCGAGCACGTCATTGGCGGTGTCGTCCAGCATCTCAACGACGCGCTGTGGCAGTGCGCCGTGCATGAGTGTAACGATGCGGCGGTGTTGGCGGGTCAGTTTGGATATAGTGGTGTCAGCCATGGCGCAGAAGATCCTTTCGCGCTGGGGTCAGGGCCGAAAGCGAGGCAGCCACCTTGCTCCGGCCTGTCTTTTCTGATATCAGGTAAGAATGGCAAAGTCAACAGTTTCTAATATCAGAAAAAAACGCCCCCTAGGAAGGCCGCGCGTCGACGCTGTACCTGTGATGGTGCGGATGCCGCCAAACGAGATGCAGGGGGTCGACCGCTGGATTGAAGGGCGGCCTGCACCAAAGCCATCACGTCCCGAGGCAATCCGCCGGCTGGTTGAGATCGGCCTAGGTAAGTCCCTATCAAACCCTGCGATGGCGTCGACCGGAAAAGTCTCCGCCGAGCGCGCCAAAGAGCTTGCTGGAAAGACGATTGACCGAATCGGCGATCCTGCCGCTTCGGCCGAGGAAAACGCCACTCGGAAGCGGCGGTTGATCAAGGGGCCTTCGGAGTTCCGGGAGCAACGTGTCGACCGCGGCAAGGGAAAGGCATGATCGAGGACAAGATTTCATTGTCCGTATTTACAATCGAGGTCGATCGAAAGCCGGTCATTGCTTTCTCAGCTCGAAAATATTCGGATGCTGAGACGATCTGTGCCGACCGAAGAATCCGCGACAAGCTCAGTTCGACTTGGTCGGCCGGCAAACCTCTTTGTGACGAACTCGCAACCTTGGGCGTGCGACTGTCCAATGCCGACGAAAAGAAGCTTTACCGAGAGCAGACCGCGGCGAGATCGGCAGATGCTGGCCTACCGGTATATTTGGTCGAGATAGATGGATAGCCAAAACTGATGTCTGACCAAGAAACCCGCGCAGCTACGATGCCAAAGCCCGAAGCAACCCTCAAACAGCTGTTGCGTCGCGCAGCCAAGCGCACCCGACCAAGCCAGGTCTTTTCTGTAGTTCCTCATACCCGCGAGACAGATGCGAACCGGGAGTTTGCGCCAGATCGCGACGGAGACGCCATCGTATGGTTCCTGATCGCCCTCCCGATATTCGTTATCGTCTACGCAATCTCCGTGAAGATCGGCGCAATCTAGGTAGCTATCGAGGGGGCGAAACGCGCATCTGTGGCGACTAGCGAAGCAGGAAAGTCCCGATCGCCAGCGCCAAACAACCGATCATGGCCGGGCCTCGCTAGCCGGGAAGTCGCCGAAGCCGACCCGGAAGCAAGTAGAACAACCTATAGGCGACAATCCTAGCCGCGCTGCGGAAGCGCAAGGGCGTGACGGTCGATGCGGAAGGCGTGCCGCAGCGTTGCAACTAAGAGGCCGTCAACTGAGGCGGTCTGTCTAGCAGTCTGCTGAAAAACCCCTCGCCAGGAAGGGGACTTGATGATTCACTTTATCATCTCGAATCGGCGGAGACGATCATGCGCGGCAGGTTTACGGATCAGGGCGGCCTGTTTTCGTACATCGCGCCGGATAAACGTGTGCCAGCGAACCATCCGCTGCGGAAGGTCCGGGAACTTGTCCGGGATGTTTTGAATGATTTGAACCGCAGCCTTGGAAAGCTATACGCCAGCGAGGGACGTCCTTCGATCCCTCCGGAGCAATTGCTGAGCGCCTTGCTGCTGCAGGTGTTCTACGGCATCCGCTCGGAACGCCAGCTGATGGAGCAGCTGGACTACAATCTTTTGTATCGCTGGTTCGTGGGACTGTCGCCGGACGATCCGGTCTGGGACCCGACCACCTTTACCAAGAACCGGGAGCGGCTGCAGAACGGCGATGTGTTCACGAAGTTCATGACCAGGCTTCTGAACCATTCTCAGGTCAAGCCGCTATTGTCGGACGAGCATTTTTCGGTGGACGGAACGCTGATCGAAGCCTGGGCTTCGCAGAAGAGTTTTCGCCCCAAGGACGGCAGCGGCGACGATGATGACGGCGCCAACTTCCATGGCCAGAAACGCAAGAACGACACCCATGCGAGCACCAGTGACCCGGACAGCAGGCTTTATCGCAAGGCGGCCGGACGGGAGGCCAAGCTTTGCTATATGGGCCACGCCACCATGGAGAACCGGCATGGGCTGGCGGTGGCCGGCAGGGTCACGCATGCCAATGGCACCGCCGAACGCCGGGCTGCGGAGGTCATGCTGAAGGCGAGACGCAAAGCCGCAGGTCGCCGCATCACGGCTGGTGAGGACAAGGCATACGATACGGCCGATCATGTCGCCAACCTTCGCGCCATCGGCGTGACGCCGCATGTGACACAGAACCAGGCCATCACCAAAACCGGCAAGAACCGTAACAGCGCGATCGACGAACGAACCACGCGGCATCCGGGATACGGCATGTCGCAATCGCGCCGGGCGATGGTCGAGTGCATTTTCGGATGGGGCAAGCAGCATGGCACCATGCGCAAGACCAAACATCGGGGCATCGCTCGCGTCGCCGCCGACTTCCTGCTTAATCTGATCGCCTATAACCTGATCCGAATTCCCAAACTGCTCGCCGCATAGCCACCCCGCGCCGGGGCACACTCAATAACAAGCTCGAAATTACATCCAACTCTACCGCGCCGCTCCAAAAACGACCGGCGGAAAAATGAAAATTCTCCATTTCAAGGTTTTTCAGCAGACTGCTAGGGCGCTTTGGGGTCATTCGGGGCTGGCTATCCGCCGCCTGCGCTTCATTTAAGCGGGCGGCGTTTTTGCTTCTGAAGCCCAAACGCAAAGACCCCAGTGTCAATCGGCTTGCAACTTTGACCCCTCATCGGCGTCCAATTTTGACCCCTTTGCGCGGCGATGTTTGCTGGTAGCGCTCGTCTCGTCGGAGCTGGCCGGGATAGCGGAGGCGAGACGAGCGCGGGTGGCGTGATCGTCGTCTCGGCTTTTGAACCGCCAGCTGTCGTTGCCGGTCTCGACGATGTCACAGTGATGGGTCAACCGGTCGAGCAGCGCGGTGGTCATCTTGGCGTCGCCGAACACGCTCGGCCATTCGCCGAAGGCGAGATTTGTCGTCACGATGACGGAGGCGCGCTCATAGAGCCGGCTGACGAGGTGGAACAGAAGCTGGCCACCCGACTGGGCGAAGGGCAAATAGCCGAGTTCATCCAGCACGATGAAGTCCATCCGGGTCAGATGCTCGGCGAGCCGTCCTTGCCGTCCGTTGCGGGTCTCGGTCTCGAGCCGGTTGACGAGGTCGACGACGTTGTAGAAGCGTCCTCTAGCGCCATCGCGGATGCAGCTTCTGGCGATGGCAATGGCCAGGTGGGTTTTGCCTGTGCCGGTGCCGGTGCCGCCAACCAGTACGACGTTGCGTTGCTGGGCGATGAAGCCGCCGCCGGCGAGGTCATTGACGAGAGTCTGATTGATTGGCGTGCCATCGAACTGGAAGTCGGCGATGTCCTTGGCAAGTGGCAGCTTGGCAATGGTGAGCTGGTATTTGATCGACCTGGCTTGCTTCTCATTGATCTCGGCGTTGAGCAGGTCGCCGACAATGCGCTGAGGTTCGTGCTGGCGTTTGACAGCGATCGCCATGATCTCGTCGAAGGCCGCCTTCATGCCATAGAGCTTGAGTTCGCCCATGAGGTCGAAGATTTGGGTTCGTTCCATCAGATGGTCCTCCGGAGGTTGTCGTAGCGGGCACAATCGGCGATCGGTGCATGACGGAGCGTCAGTGCGGCCGGCGTCATGATGTTGGCCGGTGGGGCGAGTTCACGTTGCCGGGCCAGGATATTGAGAACGACATCTGCGGAATGGACGCTGTGACTGAGCGCTTCGGCACAGGCCGCTTCCACCGCGGGGAGACCGTCAGTCAGCACCGCGTTGAGGATGTCGACCATCTGCCGATTGCCATCGTCGGTGCTGGCAAGCTTGCGCCGGATCCGCTCGATCGCGGCCGGCAGCACCCAGTCCTTGAAGGGAGCACCGTTGCGCAGGGCGCCGGGTTTGCGGACGAGCACCGGCACATAATGCCAGGGGTCGTAGACGGTATCGCCGCGACTAAAGGATCGCGGGTGCTCGGCAACGATGCGTCCATCCTGACGGATCACGATGCGATCGGCATAGGCTTGAACCTCGACCGGTCGTCCGACTGCGCTGGCTGCGACCGAGTACTTGTTGTTGTCGAAGCGCACCAGGCAGGTCTTCGAGACCGACGCCGTCACGGCATGGAAGCCGTCGAAGCGGCCGGCATAGGGAACGAGCTTGGGGCGTTCGGCTTCGAACACGTCCCAGATCGTCTGATCAACCAACTCCGGATGGCGATGAGCCTTGGCGTAGGCGATGCATTTGTCGAGCAGCCAGGCGTTTAACTCGTCGAGGTTTTTGAACCGCAGCCGCGGCGTGAAGAAGCGTTCCCTGACCAGCCCGACCTGGTTCTCGACCTGCCCCTTCTCCCAGCCCGACGCTGGCGTGCAGGCGACCGGATCGACCAGATAGTGGCTGCACATCTGCAAGAAGCGGCGGTTGTAGAGACGCCCTTTACCGACGAAGATCGTCTCTACCGCGGTCTTCATGTTGTCGTAGATGCCGCGAGTGCAGGTGCCTTTGAACAGGGCGAACGCCCGGTCGTGGGCGTCGAACACCATCTCCTGCGTCTCCCGCGGATAGGCTCGCACGAACAGCATGCGGCTGTGACAGAGCCGGACATGGGCGGCCTTCACCATCACCGTGGTGCCGCTCAGCAAGACCACCTCGTGGCTCCAGTCGAACTGGTAGGCTTCGCCTGGGGCAAAGCTCAGCGGAACATAAGCGGCTGCGGTCGATTGCCCGCGTTCTTTGCTCCAGCGCCTGGCGTAACGCCGCACCGCATCGTAACCGCCGTCATAGCCGCGGCCGCGCAGCTCTTCGAAGATCCGGATCAACGTCAACTGTTCACGAGCGGATTTAGTCACGTTCGACGCAAGCAGCCCGTCAAGTTCGACTGCCCATTGTCCGAGCTTTGGCCGCGGCTGCACCTGCCGCTCGTACTCGAATGAGGTCTCTCCCGACCTCAGCACCTTCCGGACCGTGTTCCGCGACACCTTCAGGTCACGGGCGATCTCCTTGATCGTCTTGCCCTTGATGAAGTGCTCGCGCCGGATCCGGGCAATCGTCTCCACGATCAGCATCCCCCACCACCTGCTTTGTTACGAAGCAGGCAGCGCAACAGACCAACCTGTAGGGGGTCAATTTTGGACGCCGATCCCCCGGCTTAGGGGGTCAATATTGCAGGCCGAATGACAGACCCCAGCTCCGGGTTGAGATCGGAGCTGGGGTCCAAGCGTACCAGAAAGGTCGCTCGGGTGTGCGAGGTCCGAACAGGGACAGCCTGAGCTTCAGCTCCTAATTTATTGTTACCATAGTACGCAGCGCACCACGACCCGCAGTGGTTCGTACAGGTCGAGAGAGGATCGATTATTTGCGAGTCGCTTACGTTACGGCTTTGATGGGGCGCCTCCCGCAGGATCAGCCGTGGTCGCGCGTCGGCTTGCGCCTGGTCTGCTCGGCCTGCGGCGCCGCAGGATCTGTGCATATCGTCCCGAACTGGCATGACAGTCGCGGGCAAGTCAGGCCAAGCATGGGATTGAGGTTTTGATTCCAGCGATGAAACACGTCACCGAACGCCCTTTTGCCGATCCGCACGCTGCCGCCCGCCAGCTCGTCCAGCTGGCTTCGGGCATCGAGGCGCTACAGGATGGCAGGATCCATATCGAGAAGATCAACTATCCATTCCTCTACACGCTCAAGGGAAGCGGCACCGAGTTCGGCGCCGGCATCAAGTGCGCCATCGAGAAAGGCTGGCTGAGAGCTACATGAGAGCGCCACGTATGTGCGGGTGCTGACACCCGGCCGGGATCTGCTGGCGCTGTTAGAAACCGACCGGGCCAATTCTGCTTGAATCCGCGCTGGCTCGGCGGCCTGAGCTGGCGGAGCGGCCCCGGCCTATAATGCTCCAGCCCCCAAGCCGGGGCCGTCTCTCATACGATTGGAGGGGGCGTCTAGCTTTGCTCGATGTTTCTTGCGGCTAATTCGCGGTCCAACTCCTTCAAGCGCCCGAGGAGGTTTTCAACGATCTCCATGCAAGCGGAATGCCCCAATGATTCAACGCCACGCGCCGCCAGCTCGCGCTCCAATATAGTAGCCACTATGCTTTGGATGCCCACAAATCGTCCCCCAGAAAACATTGCCGCCTCAGGTGCACTCAAGCGAAAAGCCGCAGCGCGGTTCCAGCCCCCACTGCGGCATTCCCGGAAACTTTGAAATCGGTTTTGGTACTTAAATCTCGCCGGTGTTCTCACAGTAGAACACCCCGTTCCGAAAATGGAGTCGGTATAACTACCGGAGTCCGCCGATCTACCCATTGTCGTTAAAGGGCCAACATGACACGGCTCGCTTTCCAGCCCCAATGCTCCCGGCTGCCGATCCAATTGCGGATCAGAGCGCCGGGAGTGCTAGGCCCCCTCAGCGTGACCCGGCGGGCCTTTTGCTGCCAGATGCAAGACATCGTCCTGCCGGAGGTGGCGAGACACTTCCTGGCTATAGCTCTGGTCCGGGTTGTGAAGCCCACGGACGCCTTGCCCTGCTCGGTAAGATCTAAACCCCTTTCCTTTCGCGGCGCTTCGGCGCGTTTTGGCTTGCCGCGGTGCCCCTGTCTGGGCTTCAATTGGCGGTCGGGCGCCGCTCGTGCGGAACGGTAGCCAGCAAGGGCCGTAGGCGCTGTAACCGGCGTCCTGCGGCCTTCGCTGCTACGCCCAAAGTCGGTCCGCATCCGTCTTCGTGTCGAGCCACGTCATGCCGCTATCGTCCCGCAGCGGATTATCTAGACTGAACCAAGCGTCGGCATAGACGCGAGGCCGCCGGCGATGATCCGCGAGAAATGCCCCGACGCGGGAGCGGACCTCAACCGGCCCTCGCCTCTCGCGACGAACATCCTGGACATGGGTAGTGTCTCAGTTTGAAAACTTTCAATTCTGTCTGGTTCGGGTCAGTGCGGTAAAACAGGCAAGGATGCAGGAAATTGTAATTAGAACGATCAATGCAGCCCAGTTTGCAACAGGACCGCCCCACTGGGGGAGCGCCTTGATCAATAAGATAATCCAAATCAGGACTGAGAAATCACTGATAGCTATAGCAAGGCTAGAAACAGAAAACATTGCAGCGCCCCAAGGGCCCTTTTTGAGAAGCGGTTCCCAATTTGAAAACAAGTTAGTGCCGAGTACATCCACTTCCACAGCTTTTACTTTCTGCTCCCACGCCTCCTGCCAATATTTGCTTCCTCGGTTCTGCAGGGTCCAAGCAACGCTGCTGAAAAGTCCAAAACAGGAGATAAGCAACGGTATCAGGTCTCTTTTATGAGAGTAGGAGGCTGCATACCCGACAAAGGAAGCTCCAATAATCCCCCAAAAGAAAACCGACCTTTTGACCTGCCCCTGAAGTTTCACCCAGTAGCGGTTAGAGTCTCGGGGGATGTTACGCCGTTTGGCGCGGTGTGAGCAACGTGCGATCGGCGGAGCTGGTCGGGGTTGCGCAGCCGATCGCACGTTGCGGTGAGGTAGGCGGCATAGGCCGCAGGAGTCAGATAGCCGAGCGAGGAATGCGGGCGTTGGCCGTTGTAGTCGCCGACCCAATCCGCAATCTTGGCGCGGGCGTGATCGAGGCCGAAGAACAAGGTTTCGTTGAGAAGCTCGTCCCGCATCCGGCCGTTGAAGCTTTCACAGAAGCCGTTCTGCATCGGCTTGCCCGGCGCAATGAAGTGCCAGTCGATCTTGTTCTCCTCCGACCAGGCCAGCATGGCATTGCAGGTGAACTCGGTGCCGTTGTCGGAGACGATCATGCCCGGCTTGCCGCGCTGATTGATCAGCGCCGTCAGTTCGCGTGCCACCCGCCGCCCCGGGATCGAGGTGTCGGGGATGGCCGCCAGACATTCCCGGGTCACGTCATCGACGATATTCAGGACCCGGAAGCGACGGCCGCTGGCGAACTGGTCGTGGACAAAATCCAGCGACCACCGGGCGTTCGGCCGAGCCTCGACCAGTATCGGCGCTCGGGTGCCCACGGCGCGGCGGCGGGCTCGGCGCTTGCGCACGCTGAGGCCTTCCTCTCGATACAGACGGTAGATCCGGTTCCGCCCGGACGGCTCGCCCTGCTGGCGAAGCAGCACGAACAGCCGGCGGTAGCCGAACCGCCGACGGGCATTAGCAAGCTCGCGCAAGTGGCCGCGTAGTTCGGTGTCCGGCGGTCGGCACGATCGGTACCGAACCATCTTGCGGTCAGCGCCGACGATGCCGCAGGCCCGCCGCTCCGACAGACCCATGACGGCCTGCAGGTGCGCGACGGCTTCGCGCTTGGCGACGGGCCCTACCATTTTTTTGACAAAAGCTCGCGTAGCGCTGCAGCATCCAGCATCTGCTCGGCCAGCAGCTTCTTCAGCTTGGCGTTCTCGTCCTCGAGTTGCCGCAACCGCTTGGCATCGGAGACGTCCAGACCGCCGAACTTCGCCTTCCAATTGTACAGCGTCGCTTCAGAGACGCCATGCTTCCGCGCCAAATCGGCAGCCTTCGCACCTGCCTCATGCTCACGCAGCACGCCAATAATCTGCTCTTCCGTAAACCTGGCTCGCTTCATCTGTCCGTCCTTCAGAAGGCCGGACTCTAACTTCAACTGGAGGAAATCGGCAGGGGCAGGTCAGTGCCAACACAAGATTGCAAGGCCGCAAGATCCTGACGAACTCATGTCGATAACCTTAGACTTTCATCGGAAATTTAAGGTCGGCCAAGTAGCAAGCGAAGGTCAAATGCGAACCATCATAAGCAAGTGCAGCGAAAGCGCGCTCGCGTACCTTGAACGGTTAGCTGAAGGAAACATGTTTGATGAGCACATTATCGGGCGCAAGGCAGGTTGAATTCGACTTCCAACTTGGCGACATGGGCGCCGACAACTCGGCGTCAATGCAAACGAGTGGGCCGAGCCGGCCTAGGCGCACTG
Source organism: Bradyrhizobium sp. LB13.1 (assembly GCF_054056815.1). Classification (NCBI taxonomy): domain Bacteria; kingdom Pseudomonadati; phylum Pseudomonadota; class Alphaproteobacteria; order Hyphomicrobiales; family Nitrobacteraceae; genus Bradyrhizobium; species Bradyrhizobium sp. LB13.1. Next base: position 4,704,817 of record NZ_JBSRYQ010000001.1, read on the forward strand.
CAGGTGCAGACGTCTTCGATATGCCGCGCTTTCCAAGTTTCACCTATGCGGCCGCTTCTCGGCAGGCCGGTCGGGTTAATGCGGCCTCGATAGACCCTATCGAGCACCGAGCGCTCCTTGCGGAGCGTCAGACCCTTGTCGATAAGGAACTAGCAGGCGCACTGAGTCCAGAAGAAACAAATCGGCTCGAATATGTTCGATGGTCGCTCGATCGCGTTGACGATGCGAAGTATGGATCTGACTTCGAACAACTTGCCGACATGGTCTCACAAGCCGAGCGCTTCCACGCCGACATCAACGAATTTCGAGGCGAGCTTGAGAAATTTAGGAGGTCTGGGGGCCGGAAATGAATGAAATTGCCCGGAAAGACCCGAGAGTTGTAGCGAGATCCACGGTGGAGCCCGGGAAACGATATCCTGAATATCGGCAGCCCCTACGAAAGGACTTTTTCTATTCCTGTGCGTACTGCACAATCACCGAATTCGAAGCCCAGTCCATTCGAATGACAATCGATCACTACGAACCGCGCACTGAGCGGGCCGACCTTGAGAATGACTATTCCAATCTCATGTATGCTTGCGACATATGCAATGAGCGCAAAGGCAACAGATATCCGCCACCGCAAGCAAGGACCGATGGATACCGCTTCTTCCGTGCCGACCAAGAGGCTCGACAGGAGCATTTTCGCCACTCTGGTGAGGCAAACAGAGTCGAAGGAGCGACAACGGTAGGCGAGTTCACCATCAAGACACTCGACCTAAACCGCGAGGCACTGTTGGGGTTGCGCGACATAAGGGAGCGCATGTCCAAGTGCCTCCCATTGATCGCTCAAGGCGTCATGGCATTGCGCGCCTATCCAATCGACCAATTGCCTCCCTATCTGCGAACTCGCGCGCTTAAGACGGTCAACAGCATGACAAGCGTCGCCACATCGATGCAGGAGCAGATCGACGATGTGCTGTACGGATTCGCTAAGTCTGAGCTTATCGACCCGGATGAAGCGTCCGAAGAACGCAAAGCCGCAAGAGAGGAATACATTCGCGGGCTTGAGGCTCTTTATCCGAGCAAAGGCTTCCGATCATCACGGAAGCCACGCCGTAAATAAGTGGAGAGCGAGTGAGTGCAGTCTGTGCGCGCTATGAGATCGCTCCCCCACAGACACTCTCGAAGGTTAGCCCCTCACAGCACCCTACTGGTCTTAGCATCCCTGACGGCGACAACGCTGACGCCCTCCCGCTAGACAACACCTCCCACCACATGCCGCGCGACCTCAGCACCGGAGGCGTCGACCACGATTACGACCGTGCCCGCACCGCGGTCCGTAATCGGGATCACTGGCGATATCCCGAGCGACACGGGCGCCGTATTGGTCCGCCATCTCAGCAAAGCCAAATAGCTCCCCCACATCGTCCGCCTGAGTCTCTCCCTTGTGGAAAATCGGGAAGAAGTAACGTCGCATCGCCGCCCTCGTCCTTTTTGCGCGGCGACAATGCCCACATCTTGGAGGGCCGGCACCTGTCGGAAAAGACAGGGTTGGTCAAACGGCGCCATTCACGGGGGATGGCCCTGTAGGTCCGCAATAGAGCCGACGGGAAGTCATCCCCAACTAAAGCCATACGCGCTTTGTTGCGCTGCGCTTCCTCGAAGGGAGTGCACTTGCGCTCTTCCTGAAGCAGCACCAAACATCCAGGTCAGCGGGCACCATCAGCGCCCGACGGTTGAGTTTCAAAACGGTGTAGCTGGGAACTTCCCCTTCAGATGCGCATTTCAACCACACTCAACGGTTGAAAGTCGAAATGGGCATTCTGCTAATCAAAGCTCTAGAGAAGGTTGCAATCTTCCTTGGTACGCTTGCTCTTCGCTTAATCTACACCCCGCCCCGTGAGTCGTCGAAGAGATGGCGGCGAAAGGAATCCCTGAGAAGATGTTCTTCTCACCCGAGGCAAATCGAGCAGAAAGACAGCGGAGGACAGCCCCTCTACGCCGATTATCGTCATGACGGCAACGCTAACATCTGCGAGTAAAACATGCTCAGGAACCGGTCTCGGCGCTGGAGCAAAGAAGACAAACGTTTTCTCGAGCTCGCTTCAAACAACGAAATACCGAAGCGAATATCTATCATGCTCGAAAGAAGCGAACGCGCTGTCGCTCGACGGCTCAGGAAATTGAGATCAACGCCGACAAGGTGTCAGCAGGCCCCCCGAGAGACTGGACGAACTCTGGGGGCTTCGGTATTCAGCTGACCATGGCGCATAAACTGATCGCAGTTTTGGCTTGGGTCGCCCTTGGGCTAATCGTCGTTGTGACACTCTCGCGAATTGGGCTGCGCCCAGAGACGGGCTCTGTCAGACTGGAACGTTTTGTGGCTTATGGGCTATTGGGCGCCTTGTTCGTGGCTGCCTATCCACGCCACTTTGCGCTGGTTATGTCCTTCATTTTGGCCGTCGCCATATCCCTTGAGCTGCTGCAGCATCTTACTCCCGATCGTCACGGCCACATCACCGACGCCATGCAGAAGATCGGTGGTGGCGTCGCCGGCTGCAGCATTGTGCGCCTGGTTCAGGTTTGGCGCGAGCGCACCACTGAGAAAGTCCTGATGACCGTCCGCATCATAAGGCACTCGATCGTCTCTGACTGCGGCAGTTTCGAGGTGCGGTTTTCTGACGGAAGACCTAGCGTCTTATTCTACTGGGACGATATCCTGTCCCGCCGGCTGGGTCCCGAGCAGGTCGATCAGGAGACCGCCAAGAAGCAGGCGCAGGAGTTCGCGAGGAGCGTTTCCGAGCCCTGAGCAAGCGCGGTCGCATCCAGCGCCGATGATGGTTCGACGTAATCCGTCGGAACGATCTCACCGGAAGCCCGTTGTTTGCGATGGTCAAAACGCCCGATAAATTTCGCGAAAATGCCGAGAACTGTCTGCAACTCGCCGAGGGGGCGACCAATGCGCAGGCGGCACTCCGTTACAAGCGGATGGCGCAGGCGTGGTCCGCCTTAGCGACCGAACAGGATTGGCTCGACGGTCATCCGACACAAAGTGATCGGGCCGGCGAGTTGGCGGCAGACGCGATCGATGGTTTGCGCGATAAAGATGCTAGCACTGCTGACGTCAACGCTCGTAAGAGCCGACTCATAGAGGGCGCAGTTGAGTTTCGGAAATCGCGCGTGGACAACGATTGACGTCAGACGCGCGCCTCTCGTTGGTCCTCCCGACGCGACCGAACTGCGCCGATTCCATCGCGGTCCGCCGCATCGCAGTTTTCGTTAAGCATTTCCCGCTAAGCGGGTACCATGTTGGGAGCGTTAGGGCAGTTGCTGTTACGAGGTGCGATGAGCGTTGGAGGCTCCGCGTTGACGGCCCTCTGCATCGCCGGAGTCCTATGGCTGGTAGCGACCCACTTTCCGACCAAAACACAAGCAGTCGTCGAAACCATCGCCTTCAAAAGCGGTTGCATACCCAGCCGCTGCGGCACGAGGTGAGCGCTGAGCACTAGGTAGCGGGAACAGCGATGCTTTCCAGGATCGAATATCCCCACTGGTTGATGCTCGCCGGGGCCGTCCTCGTGCTGGCGGGCTTGCTCGGATGGGCGTTCCAAAGAAACGTGCAAACGGCCGAAGAAGTGCGAGAACCCGCGGCCCCCAAAGCCGATCGACTGGCCGTCGAACCGAAGGCGAGTGCCAAACAAACAATGACCAGCGAGCGCTCGTAGCGACGGACTTCCCGCCCCCGACTGGCCGTGGTTGGTCAACCCATCCGTAGATTTTCCGCCGAGTCTTTACCGCGATTGTTCACGACGTCGAAGCTGACTTTTGCGCCCTCGGCGAGTGAGGTGAAACCAGCTTTCTCAACGGCGGAGATATGAACAAACACATCCTTGCTGCCGTTATCAGGCTGAATAAATCCGTAACCCTTGGTCGAGTTGAACCACTTCACAGTTCCCATAGCCACTTTTAACTTCTCCATTCTTCAAAAACCAAAAGTAGGTCTCGAATTTTGACTAAAGAAAGGCTTGTCGGGGACGCACGTCCGGGCGATCGATCGAACCAGTAGGCTTTCCCATCAGCTCGACCGCCGCCAAGCTCGTAATCGGGATCGCTTGCGATGTCCCGAGCGATCCGCGCACCGTATCGGACGCGTAGTTGAGCAGAGCTAAATAGCTTTCCTGGCCGCGATCATGGTGATGGCGCGCACTGTCGGAAACGACAGGGGTTTGTCGAACAGCGCCATTCGCCAGGGATGCCGCGATAGGCCGGCATTAGAGCCGACAACAAGCAATCCTCAGTTGAAGGGGTTCGATCTTTCTTGCGCCTCGGCTTGCGGTCGCGCGCTTCAGTTGCGGCTGGATGCAACATCGCAAAGTAAATGCCTTGCACCATGCATCGATACCCCCAGTGACGGCCGCTGACGCCGCTCCAGCAGCCGCAGCGCGTGATGCAGTCGACACCGAATACCGGATGCCGCACCGGAGATTTGGAGAGCCGCGCGGCTCTCGGCTGGGACCAACAACCTAGCAGAGCCGACTCAATCGACTTTGAACACGACCCCGATGCGAGTATCACTGGACCAAACGAGACGACAATCTCTGATGATACGGTCTCTTTCCAACATCATCTTGAATGTGGGACGCATGTGCAGCTTCGTCGGTAACTCGATCCCAGCCCCGTCCTCCGAGATGTTGAACACGCGGCAACGTTGGCTGCCGCCATCTCCAAAAATGTATGCGACTAAGTCGACGTCCGAACGATCAATCTTTCGGCGATCCGGCATGATTACCCTTGAGCTGACGCGGCTGTCTCGTGTCCTTCACTGGCCGATGCTATTTCAAGCAGCCTAAACAGCCTCGCGATCCGTGCTGCCAAATCCGACTCATGGTCGGAGACGTCGTGTCCGTCTCGCTCAAGGACCTCGATCAGGATTGCTTGGTTCTGAACATAGGTTGCCTTGTCAGCGATCTCTCGCGTCAAAACAACCAGTTGGTCAGCATTATCTGAGGTCACGGCAATCTCTTTGGTCGGACTGATCACGCGCAGAAGGGTGCTATTTTGCAGGCTTAAATACTTACAGATCGTTACGCGAGCACCCTGGACCGCCCTTCCTCGGTCTGCCTTGCACGTTCCTCCCCAACACCCTCCTCGTATTAGCGTCTTTGACTGCGGCCCTAGCGCCGTGGCAGTTCGGCCTTGGCTGAGCAACCTGGGTCTGCAAGCGCCAATCCGGCGACTGTTCAGACCTCCTTACCCTGAACTCATCATTCACGATTCTGACGTACGATGATGGTCCGCAGCGCTTTTGATGGCATGAATCGATGTCCAACGATCGACAAGAGATACGTCCGTGGTCGCCTGAAGAAGAAGCGCAACTACTTGCGTTATTCGACAAGGGCATGACTGCAACCGAGCTAGGCGAGCGGTTGGGTCGCAGTCGCCAGGCCGTCTACGGTCGGTTACAACGTTTCCGCAAGCAGCGAGGCCGAGTGAGCCGCACCAGCGGACGCACCTTCGCGCAATGGGTTGGTTAGCCGGGGGTCCTCCCCCGGCACAACAGCCGCCGGCTTTGCATCGTTCACCGCGGCAACAACCTTCCTCAGCAGTGCGGCGCCGTGCTGCGCGCGCGCCAGCTGGACGATTCGCAACCGTCGAGGCGACGTACCCTTAAAGGGTGTGGATTTGCGCTGCCCCTAAGGGAATGGACGGAATAGCGGAGAATTGCCTAAACTGACGCGATGCACCGCGAAATCAAAGAGATGCTGATCGGTTCAGGCATCATAATCCTACTCGGCATCGGCATCATCGCATGGCCGCCCCTCGGCCTATTCGTTTATCGCTATTTTTTCTCGTACCTGAGACTGGCGCTGCAGTGGCTCATCTCTTGAACCAGGTCGGCACCCACCCTGACACTTTCGGACTCCCCTCGACGCAGCGTCCAAGGTTAGCAATCAATGTCCGGTAATCCATTGAGTAATGAAAACGTAGCCGAAAGGCTTAAACTCGTGCGCAAAGCCGTTGCCGGGACGCAAACGGCGTTTTGTAAGCGGATTGGGATTGAAATCCCCCGTTGGAACAATTTCGAACGTGGCTTTCCGTTGTCAAAAAGCATCGGCATTCTGCTAGTGCAAAAGATTCCTGGCCTTACACTGGATTGGTTGTTCTTGGGAAAAGCGGATGGATTGCCACTCCAACTTCGCAATGAGTTAGAGTCCGCCAAGCCGCAGCGAACAGCCTGATCATACCCGTCACTCCTGTCGGTGAAGGCGCGTTTAAGTTTCGTCACGCGTAGTGGGTGAGTGCGCGGCTTGCGAACTGCGCGCTATGTTAGTCGTTGCTTCACGATAGACATTGACGGCGGCAAGATGCCGATCCCGCACTCAGACGTTCGGAAAACGAGCGTGCAGCGGCCGCGGCACCCGCCTGATCTAGATTGTAACTCAGGCCAATTTGCCCTGCTCAATCAGCCTCAGCGCCATCTCGGTTCTTTCTACAAAGACGCGTCGTGTTACGAGGCCATCCTTCGCTGTGACTGATTAGGCGAGTGTTTTGCTCGTTGAGCCGGGCCACCGTTGGATAGTTTCGATCTCGCCGCCCGGTAGTGAGCCGAGAGCAATATCAGGAAAAGCGCGCTGGTCGCTTTGTATTGGCGGCGGCGCGGCTGGTCTCCCGCCCGGACATCACGGTCGCCTCTTCGCAGGTGCACCACGCGCCAAGCCCACCCTCGGCCCCGCCGCTGTAAGGCAAAATCAAATATTTCGAATTGGTCAGGCATTGCGCTGCACAGCAATTCCGGGCAGTCGAGAATAGTCGAAAGCGCGGATCCAATCCACAAGTCGCGGACATGCCCCTCAATGCCGCCAGTTGGAATTTTCCTCGCCTTGCCGAGTTACGAATTAATTTCGGTCGGAGCAAAACTGTTTGAAGGTTAAAGGACCCCAGTATACGATCGGAGGCTCCGGCTTTGATGAAAGCTTTGGAAGTGCCGCCTCATTGGCGGGTTCATATTCCCCGCAGCATGGCACTTCGTGCTTCCGAGATTACAATGTCGTCTCCCAACAGGATTGCGCTCTTCATCGACGGAGCCAATCTCTATGCGACCACCAAGACGCTCGGCTTCGATATAGATTACAAACGCCTGCTGAGCGAATTTCAGAGCCGCGGTACGCTTCTGCGCGCGTTCTACTACACTGCGACTATCCAGGACCAAGAGTTCTCCTCGATCCGTCCGCTGATCGACTGGCTTGACTATAACGGCTTCACCGTCGTCACCAAGCCGACCAAGGAGTACGTTGACACCGGCGGCCGGCGCAAGGTCAAGGGCAACATGGATATTGAGCTCGCGGTCAATGCCATGGAGCTCGCCGATCACATCGACCAAATGGTGCTGTTCTCCGGTGACGGCGACTTCCGGTCCCTGGTGGAGGCGGTACAGCGCCGCGGCGTTCAAGTCACCGTCATCTCCACGATCGCGAGCCAGCCGCCGATGATCGCCGACGAGCTGCGCCGCCAGGCCGACGTGTTCACCGATCTCATCGAGCTCCAAGCCAAGATCGGCCGCGACCCGTCCGAGCGCCCCGCTCCACGCGGTCGTGAAGCGCGTGGACACATGTCGAAATTCTTGCAGGAGCCGAAGGGAAACGACCCTCCCGGCTAGACAGTCAAGGATCGCCCGCATCGACGGACGGACTTCAATAGAACAGCATCACCGACATCCAAGCGGCGAGCGACGCACAGAGACCAATTCCCAAATACGGCAATCCAAGGCGCATCGGGTTTCTCCTCCGAGACGCGAAATATGCCTTAGGTTTGCATGTCTGCAGGCCGACGACTACGAATCTACGGTTGTGCTGCTGCCAGCCCCAGGCGACGACTTGGTGGAGCACTCGACCGATCCCTCGGCTTGCTGTGATCTTCGACGTACAAGAGCACCGTGCGCCGTGTGCCGTGGTCGGTTAGCTTTTGAAATGCCCTAATCAAGCGCAGCATCTGTAGATCTTCGACACTGTTCGACATGGCGAAAACCTCATGGAAAAAGTTGGCAAGCAATGGGGAAACTATGCAGCGCTTCGCCTCGCAGTGGAACGCGGCGCGCACGCTACGCTCGGTGAGACCTGCCGCTTGTGAACCACTTCACATAATGCGCATCACACCCGCGTGCAGTAGTCCGCCAGCGTGAACCGGCGGGCCCGAGTCTCTTAGTGACTCTGATTGCTGCGCGCTCAGTACTTGGGTTTAAGACCAAAGACCGACGCTAACCCTCTCTACTAGGGTATCTCGCCGCCGCGAAATGCAGGCGCATCCAGTGACGGTGGTGCGTACTTTGCGGGGAACATGCGATTGGTAGCTCTGAGGAACTCCCGGTATCGGCGAGGAGCGTCCTCGATAGTTAGTCTCTGCTCCAGGATCGCAAGGATCATGTCGCCCATGGCTTCCTGACGGGCTTCGATATCGAGAATGCGTGGAAGGGCTCGCTCGACCGCGGTGAATATTTCATGTGGCTGCCCCCGCAATGATGCCGGTGAGCGTGGGTGTGCGGAGGTTGCTGCGAACGTTGACAGAAAAAGACGGTGTTCGGGTGATCCGCCGCAAATGATCTAGGGCCCGCGAAGTTGCAGCGCCGTGAAGAGGTCAACTTCTATCGACCGGATTAGGTAGCGTGATCCAGGTGCAGAAAGATGCGTGCCGTCTATTGCGGTCGGGCCCTGATGACTAATTCGGGTAAGACAGCCCGACGCTTCGCAGAACACTTCCCAGGCGGAGAGGTATTTAGCTCCGTGCTCCGCAAAGAACGTGCGCGCGCTTTCCTCATCCCACAGATTGCTCACGAACTGGGACGACCTCTCCGGCAACAATTTGCGGTGAGTGATGTAATAAGCGATTTGTTGCTCAGGCAAGCCGCGCTTCCATGAAGGAACGGGCCCGAGCACTATTACCGCGGCCCCCGCCGACTTAAGTGCAGCGATTGTATTGGACCACCCTGTCCTCTCAAATTGGTTTAGCGGACCATTTGCGTGCAACAGCACAGCGTCTGGCCTGATGCTGGCAATAGTCCTGATAACCTCCTCATTATGACGAGTGCAGACCGAAGGCGATCCGTCCAATAGCGGCATGCAGCTGCTAGCAGTGAGCTGCGCAATTCCGAAGGGATACTCCGCTTGCATCGACCGCAAGCCCGGCATGAGAGCGCCGGCAGTCGAGTCTCCCCATACCGCAAGTGTGGGACGTACGGCCTCCAAGCACTCAGGAAGAATCTCCGCGCTAGTGCCAAGGTCGAGAAGGCAGACCCCAGTTCGCCACGCTTCAGGGCGTTCGGAGTTGGCCGTTTGCAGATCGGCGGGAAATCGCGACGTGAAACCATTGAAGTTGGCGAAGACGGCCCCCGCCAAAGCAACCGCAATCATCGCAGAGGGCAAGGCATATTGCATCCGGCCGCGTGCGGCGCGTCCAAACCTAAATGGCCTCTCGACGAACACGAAGGTTGTCCAAGCCAGACCGTAAGAGAAAATGACGGCGGCGCCTCGTTCCAACAAAGTAAGTGGCAAGAACTTCACAGCGACCGCGAGAACAAGAACCGGCCAATGCCAAAGGTAAAGCGGGTAACTGATCTTGCCAGTAAAAACGGCCAGTCGATTAGAGAGCAGATGAGAGGCAAGGCGGCTACGTGCTCCCGCGACGAGAACAAGCACCGCGCCAGCAACCGGCGCCGCGGCTCGCCAACTCGGATAAGCCATGCTCTGGTTTAAAAACACGAATGTGCCGACTATCAGGAACAGACCAAAGGCGACGAGCAACTCGGGCCGGTCAATCCTGGCGCCGGGGCGCTGTTTGAACTGCCAAGCGACCAGGGCGCCGGCCATCAATTCCCACGCTCGGGTGAACGGCAAATAGAAATCAGCGTCTCGGCGCGAGGCCAGCGCAACCGAGAGAATAAATGACGGAACGGCGACGACCCAGATAGCCGCACGCCATCGCGTGGGGCTTGCGAGCAGCACGACGGCCACAGGCCAGAAAATATAAAACTGCTCCTCGACGCCGAGCGACCAAAGATGGAGCAGCGGGAGAGTATGGGCGTCGGGGCTGAAGTAGCCAGATTGAAGCCAGAAATAGAAGTTTGCGAGGAACGCTGAACCGGCGACGATTTGCTGCCCAAGCATATCGAGAGATGCCGGCAGCAGGACAAACCAGGAGCACGCAGCTGCGCTCGCGAGCACAATTATCAACGCGGGGAAAAGGCGCCGCACGCGGCGCGAATAGAAGCTCGCGAGGGAGAACGACCCTCGGGCGACTTCATCGAAGATGATGCCCGATATCAGATAGCCGGATATGACGAAGAACACGTCGACGCCGGCAAACCCGCCGGGCAAGAGTTCCGGGAAAGCATGGAAGGCGACAACGCCAACCACGGCTAGCGCCCGCAGCCCGTCGATGTCAGCCCGATATTCTGGATGTGCCCCCATGACGGCGCAAGCTAACCGCGAATTGTTTCTGGTCAAGCCGAATGCGGGCTCTCCAAAGTCTTGCTTGACGAACAGGTGGCATTCCCGTCCGTCGAAGCTACAAAACCTAGCGGCTTGCGATTTAGCGCGCGCGGAGGAATCCTCCGGCATGAGCACCAAGTCGCGAGAGGTCATCTGGGTCGGTGCGAATGGAAGGATACGGGGGCCGGCGCAACCGTCTCCGACGATTGCTCAATGCTTGAACGGCGGGATGGGCTGGCTGGAAGTTGAGTGCAACAGATGTAAGACGCGTGCGAGCCTGCCACTTAATGCAATCCGGCGGCCTCCAGAAACACCGATTTGGAAGCTGGAGGCTTCACTCAAATGCCGATCGTGCCGCAAGGGTCGCAACGCGCCCGCAGTCCACATGATAAAGCTGACCAAAAGCCAGAGCATTACGCCGTATAAGTGGGTCCATCCGAACGAGGAACGGTGACAATCAGTCGATGATAAAATTCGCCGAACAGCGCCCTTTTGCCAATCCGGAAGCTGCCGCCCGCCAGCTGGTTCAGCTCGCTTCAGGCATCGAGGCGGTACAGGACGGCCGAATCCACATCGAGAAGATCAACTATCCCTTCCTCTACACGCTCAAGGGAAGCGGCGCGGAGTTCGGCGCCGGCATCAGGTGCGCTGTCGAAAAGGGTTGGCTCGAGCTGCACGAGAGCGGGACCTACGTGCGGCTACTGACACCAAGCGAGAATCTATTGACGCGCTGAGGAACCGGTCGGGCATGTTTTGCTTGAATCGGCGCCAGCTCGCCACTGAAGCTGGCGGAGCGGCCCCGGCCTACCCCAAAGCCCCCCTGAAGCCGGGCCGTCTCTCATCCGTCAGGTGACCTGCTAGCAGTCCGCGGCGCCGGACCAATGTTCCCGCCTACGCTGGATTCCGAAAGCGTCGATACCTTTGGGTGGTAGATTCAACGTTCGACAAGTCGCCCTCACCGAGAATCGCAGGAACGAGTTCGTCGCTCACAACCTTCTCCATGAGAAATCGTGCAAGCTTGGAGCGGGAGATTCCGCGTTCCCTTGCTGCCTTTTGTAGATACTCATCTTCCAAAGGAATGACGATGTTCTTAATAGCCACAATGTGCCCCCGTGATGCTACTTGTTTCATATTTGCCCTCGTTTGCTGACCGGCAAATTTGGTGAGAATTGGAAAGTACTGTGGCGATAAACCAACGTATACACGCCGAGTCCTGCAGATGTGCGTTCCTCCATCGAGGACGCTGCCCTTTCATATGAAAGGATAGGCCCGCCAGCGTGAACCGGCGGATGTTGTGGGCAATTGAAAGCCATCAAATGCGCCCGCCTGCTACTTGCTGAGCACCGCAGGGCGAGCGCGCATCACAGATCAACAGGTGGCGTACCAGCCATCAGGAAACGGTAGCAGAGGCCAGGCGCCCGCGTTGTCGTTCGCGACCTCTGGCATGACGTTGATGGTTCCCGTCCCGCTCAGAGCTCTCTCAGTAGGAGTTGAAGAAGGGCAGGCAGGAGGCGCACGCCCGCGATCAGGGGAGCGTTGTTCGGAAGGCTCTGTGCTGGAGCGCGTAGACTCTATGGAGGGCATAAAGTGCACCTCGCGTGTTCTAGAATATAAATCCAAATATAAATAATTAAATACATTAAATCTTTTGCTAAATCAATCTAAATGGTTGAATGGTTTAGAAGGCAGCTGCGTAGCTTCGACGCGGGTGCGTTTTGACTTTTGCTCGTGCCGCGGACTCAACAATGGCATTGTTGGAATTAGCGCACTGGCTGATGATCGGAGGAGCCCTGCTGGTAGGTGCCGGCTCTTTTGGTCTCCTCGTCAGCCGAAGGAAGGCGGACCGGGTTGATCGAGCTCTAGACGAGCCGATCGATCTGCCGGCCTTTCCGCTCCTCAACTCCAGCCCAAAGAACAACGCATAGTCACCTACCACAAGCGATAGCTGGCGCCGCTGCGCTGAGCTTCAGGAACGTATCGCCTCTATCGCGTGAGCAATCAGGATTGCAGCGCTGACCGCGACGAGGATGACTAGCAACCAAGTGATCACGTTCGTCTCCAGACATGGAGTTGAACGCGCTCAACCGCGCACAGTCAAAAACAACCCGCCGGCAACCTAATTCGGCGCGGGGGCGAGGTTTCAACGCAACTGTTGCGTCCGCTATGGCCCTATAGGCCGAACGCGAGCATGAGAAGAACACCAACAACGCACGCCGCAAGCAAGAGTAAGAAAATACCCACGGCGCCCCCGACTCATTAGGGATTTGCACGGAAACTTACATCATCATCCGGGGGGCGAGCCCAAGCTGCCCAGGCGCCTCAACAATCAAAGGAAGCGCTGGCGGACCACGTCCGTATGTGGCGGCGCCCCATTGGCTCAGATCATGCCCACAACAATGAAGAGTGCCATCTCGACCAGCATAATTGCTCCCGTCAGCGCAGAGATCAGAAAGAAGTCACCCAGGGACAGGAACTTCATCGTTCACTCCCCATATGCCGACGAAACGGCCCCTGCATCCGAGGGTAACCAGGGGGCGGGATGCTGGAGCCGTTTCTCGGAGAGCTTGACGCGTTCGTCCGGCGCCAAGATATGCCATAATTAATCCTTATTTAAATGTTGTCTACATTTAATTTTGATTTAATTCTGGATTTTTTGTCCTCACGACACGTGAGTAGCGCTCGATTTGCGCCTCTCGTTGAAGCTAAACATTAATTTTTGAATGATGGTCGTTAGCGAGTGCTCAAAAGCTTCACGAGGATTGATCCCTTCAAGATTTATACGAACGCAGGGCGCTTCCGAATCGCGGATTTATTGCTGCGCCAAACTCCGGACCCCCCAGATTGCCTTGCTATAGCCAACCCCCGCGCTGGTGCTGTCCGCATTGCATCCGAACTGTAATTGCCCCCTCCGGTTTTCTCGCCTTTTGGCCGAGACGGTTGGGATTTCAATGGACGTTCCGGCTCCGCAGCCACCAGAGCACAGGGCGCGGCATACTCACGTCTCTTTTCCGGCTTTGGGGCGTCGTCGGACTGTTGTTCAACGCCGGCACGCTGTTCGGTCTCACCGGCAGCATCGGCGTTGGGACGTCGGCGGTTCTTGCTGCCTCCGCATCGATTTGGATCGGCGGTATGATCTTGTTTGGTATAGCAGCCCTACTCGCTCACACAGAACTTGACGGTGAGCGGCCGAACAAAGAAGACTACGGCGACGTTCGGGTTACGAGGTAGAATGCGGTCATCGTGCTGGCAGCCTGTCAATTGAGCGACCTGCCGAGGTCAGAGTAGATCAGCCCCAGTTCGTCATCAGATAAAGGGCTGACCTTTTTGGCGGCGTGCGGAAATTTTGAAACGCAGTAGTAGACGAGAAGAATTCCCGACACCCTGTAGATCACTTGGTCTTTGCTGCGTCCTACTATTCTCTCTCGAACAAATTGTTTGCTGCTCCACCACTCGTCGATAGCTGTCTCAAAGTCCGTTCCAACAAGGTGTGCGTAGTGATCCACGATAAGAGACTGGATCGGACCGTGAGAAGCCTCTAGTCCAATCCAGGAACGATATTGACGGTCCAGAAACAGCGACATCTGCTCGCTGTTCGCGAGCGCTGCTTGAATTTCCTCATGAACCTTCGCGAAGTAATCTCCGGTCGCCTCGATAAGCGCCATGCTTTTCGCGGCCGACCTCTTTAACGAAGGAGTGGCTTGCACGTTTGGCTTGTAAATCGTGTCGTGAGTTAATTCGCTATAGGCGTGCTGAAGAAGCGTTCTCACTTGTATCTCGCACGGCGTATCGGCAGGAATTTCAATGGAATCGAAATTTAGCAGATTCTGGATCTGACAATGTAATGCAACGATTGATAGTACGAATTCATAGGGGCGGAGCATTTGCTCTTGAACGTAGTCCCTCGCCTTCTCTGCAAACGGCCGGAGCCTTGCTCTCCGTTGACGTCCCCCCTCACCTCACAACACCCGACGCGCCTTCGATGCCCCTCACCTCCACCACTTCCGCCTGCCCTTAAGCTCGCGGCGAAACGTCTTCCAATCGGTGTCGTGTTCTGGCTGGATCGCCGCGCCAGCGTGGTCATTCGCATATTGATGCACCATGCGCCGCGTAATGCCATTGGCGTCGATTGACGTGAGCAGAGTCTTGCCTCCAACCCAGTGCGTGCCCGAATTAACCACTAATTCCGATCAATTCTAATTGGACAACAACACTGCTTGTTAGCCTGGGCCCCACCGGCTCAACATGTGAGTATGGCCGTTTTTCGGGCTTCGGCGGGACCGGAAAACTGACTTCGTAAAGAGCGAATCGCAATCGCAGCGATCGCTTCGATTCGAAAGTTACCTCCTCATCTTGGAGCATCTCGCCATGATCGAACGTCGTGCAATGGAGCGCATAACGATTAACCGGGCGGCGCAGCTGTCATTTGGTGGAATTCGTGGGACACATCCATGTATGGTGCGCGATATCAACGCCCTTGGGGCCTGCATCTCCACACCCTACTACGTGTTTGCGAATGAATTTGTGCTGTCGTTCAACGGCCATTCCGCAATCTTTATCTGCCGCGTCGTGTGGAGAAAAGGAACTCTTTGCGGCGTCTCGTTCCTTCTGCGCCATCGCTCGCCGAAATCGGCGGACTATTCCAGCGAGCCCCCAAACGTGGCAGTTGAGTAACGAGCGACTAACGATTGCGCGCTGACGCTCCTCAGCCGGAATAACGACGAGGTCGTTGGACATTGGTATCCTTTTTGAAGGCGCGCGGTAGATCTGCGGTCGCGGGTTTGCGTACAGCCGGGCGGCCCTATCATTGGTCATAGTGCGCGCCTTTCGGCGCCAAATGTGCGCTAGTTCACAAAGCGTCTGTCGGGAATTGGACTAGAATTCCTCATAGGCGTCGGCCTTGGAATGGCAGCACGAACATTCACATTCTTTGATGCGAGTGCGCCCGCCGTTACTGGTTTACTTTGAGGCGTTTTTTTCAGTGGCTTTTGTGTTGGGGGTATTCATGCCGAATTCTCGCGCGACCCTTCTCGCCCAACGATTCAACGAACTCTCTTCCGAACTCTCAAAATTGGAAAACCTTCGACTTCAGGTCGAAAAAGCCGAGCGACGCATCCGCAGTGCTCCCGCATTCCGGCCGGCTCAGCGCAATTTCGTCATCGCGCGTACCGCGCCTCTGCTCCGACGACAGCGAGCGCCTTGACCCGATAGATAGCGGGGGCTGTGCCGCCTCCGCAGCCACCGCAGACCCGGCAGGCGAAAACGGCAGGCGTGTGATTTGGGACCGGCTCCGCGTCGAGGCACTACGCTCGGGAGCCGCCCGCAGGCAGCTTAGGCGGACGGCCCAGCTTCGGTCGCGATGTTCTTGGCTTATGTGGAAGTGCAACCACGACCAACCGTACTCTCAAAGCTGCGAAAAGTGCCAATATCCGGCTCAAGTAAGTATCCACCTTGCCTCCGAACGTCTTGTAAATCGTTCTCCGCTGGATGCCCGACGCTCGCGCCAGCGCTGAGACATTCTGACCCAACACGACTTCTTTCAACGCAAGGATGGCCTCCTCGGCATGGTTGCCAACGAAGGCCTTGGTCAGCCGATGAAAAAGACTTTGCTTGCTCTGACTGCATTAGCCGCGATGACCGGTTCGGCCTCGGCCGCTGACCTTGCTGCCCGTCCCTACGTGAAGGCCCCGATGCCGGCGCCCGTCGCCAACTGGACCGGCTTCTACATCTTCGGCGGCGGTGGCGGCCTCTCGAATGCCGACCAAGACATTAATGACACCGCCACGGGCACCCCGCTGACGATCGATCAGCGTCAAGGCGGTTCCGGCTGGTTCGGCACGGTCGGCGCGGGCTACGATTGGCAGTTCAACGGCACTTGGGTCGCCGGTGTGTTCGCTGACGGTTAGTTCGGTAGCATCCGTTCCACCATTCAGGACCCGATTTTCGACATCACCGGTAACCAGAAGCTGGAAACCTCCTGGGCCGCAGGTGTCCGTCTCGGTTGGCTCGCCGCTCGGAACGTCCTCACCTTCGTCAACGGCGGTTACTCGGGTGCTCACTTCGGCCGCACAAACTTTTATGGACCTCGCCGGTGTTGATGCTGGCGTCCATCTCAATGGCTACAACCGCAACGGCTGGTATGTCGGCGGCGGCGTCGAGAACAGCCTGAACTTCTTCGGCATCAACTCGCCCGGCTGGTTCATGAAGACCGAATACCGTTCGGCCTTCTACGAGCGCAAGACTCAGAGCGAGCTCGACAACTCACCAACGTCCCGTTCGTGGGCGGGCACGACATCCGCGCCAACAGCTGGAACCAGACGATCTCGACCTCGCTGGTCTATCGCTTCAACTGGAGCGGCCCGGGCATCGGCAGGTACTGATCTGGTCTAACCTTTCACTCGTCAAAGCCCCGGCATCGTCCGGGGCTTTTTCGTTGGTCTCCTAGCGAACGTCTCGCCTCGATCAAAGCAGCTCCTGTGACCGTGCCGCTCGCGACCGGAAGGCGAGCCAAGGCGCTGGTGGTTCTGAGAGGTGGGATATCGTTGGGTTGGATCATTTGTAACTTCGGTTTCTTTTCATCAGCCGCGCCCGAAGTCCGAGCGCGACCTCGATCGGTTCAGCCCGGCGATTGGCCGGCGGCAGACGAGGCGCCACGCGGTACCCCTCAACATTTGATTTGCAGACGCGCGTGAAACTGGGGGCGAGCGGTCGCTAAGAAACGATTGGTTCTGAAGCTGCGAACACCCCTCCCCACCCCCTTACAGCTGACACGCATTCCTTCACGCCTTCCCGCTGTGCGGCGTTTCGTTGCGGTGTCGTTGCCGAGCGCGATGCATGGCATCTACCTGGTAAGCATTGCCCTCTCTCACATCGCTCGCCACCGAGAAGGTTACTGCCTGCCATCCATTGGGAGAAGACCGACGTCTGGATGGCCGATAAGAGGATGCCGCTCCAAACGCCTTGCAGCGTAAAGGTGAAAGATCAACCAATGCACGCGTAATGGCCGACAAGAAAACCCGCGATGGCATCTTCATCGTCATGAGCCATCGACCGAAGCTGCGGACGATGTTGGCGTGGCTCATGGAAAGCACTGGCTTACATCTTTAGTAGATGTGTCGCCTATCAGGCCATATGGCGCAGATACGAGGCAAGCAAAGCTAAGTAGATGGCTCCCGTTCCTGGAACGCTGAAATCGTGATTGTCTAATCCAAGTTGGGGCGAGAATAATGCGACCGGGGCTGGCAATCCCTTTTCATTTCGGATTTTTAAGGAGACCCGGGGGCCGCGGTGGCTGCCGAAAGAAGCGCCGCAAAGGCTTGTCAATGCACACGCCGACCCAATCGAATTGAGTCTCATCATCGCGCCAGCCGCGACGCATCCTAAGACATGGCGTCTGCTGGGTTGTGCCGGCGTGACGGGGTTACCTTGGCGCTTGTAAGACGACACCGTAGCGCTCGTATATCCGATTGATCGTACCGTCGGTTCGCAGCCGGTCCGGATCTCTCTCGATTGCTTCGCGCAACTGGTCATCCGGGCGCACCATGCCAACGGCAACATTCCAGTTGAGATCCGCCTCGTTGTCGTCGAGTCCGAGAATGTGAACCGCCTTGTCCGGATGCGTCAGATTGAAGTAGCTCGCCGTCGTCGGGGTGACCGCTGCCGCATCAATTTCATTATTGGCAAGAGCGTCTAGGCTGTCGACCTCGAAACCAAAGGTCGACGTGGGCACGTGGCGCTCAGTCAGGGCCATAGCGGCCATCGATCCGACCAAGACGCCGACTTTCGAATGCTCGTCGAGGCTCTTGAATGAGGTGAGTCTGCTTCCAAGGGGAACGGCCAGCGCCACGCCCGTGCGGTAATACGGCTTCGATATCTTCAGATTGGTCGTGCCCTGCGCCTCGCGATCGGCGATGACGTCGAGCACGATGTCACAGCCCGCGCTCCGCATCTGGTATTAAGTGATGATCCAGTCCGGCCTGAGCGAGACGTCGAGCTCGCGCGCGAACGCGTTGCCCAACTCGATCTGAAATCCCGGAGGGTCGCCGGCCTTGTTGGCGAAAGGCAGCGAGTTGGGGTGGGCGCATAATCCGAGCACACCGGAGTTACGGGATCGCATCGAGAGAACGGGCCTGCGCCACATTGGTTAGTCCCAGCAGGGCGCTGACCACGAGGGGAAGATAGGTCTTCATGGAATCACGAGTGTAGATCAATGTGGCCTAGCCTTCATGTGGCTTCAGAGCGCGGATGAACTTAATGATCTCGTCGACCTGCGCATCGCTGAACGTCGCGCCGAAGGCCGCATTCGGACGAGAGCTGCGGAAGATTGGCCTGCAGCTCTACACGGTTCGTGACCTGCTGAAGGTCGACTTTGAGGGGACCCTGAGGAGGGTTGCCCTTCTCGGATACCGAGAGGTTGAGTTTGCCGGCATTCTCGGCTCAGACGTCAGCCGCACCCGCAAGGTCCTGCGCGGCCTGGGTCTCACTGCCCCATCACTGCATATCGACTACGCCAGCCTGCGGGACAATGCCCAACCATCGTTCGAGATCGCTCATTTGCTCGGCAGCCGTTTTGTCGTTTGTCCATGGTTGGATCCAGCGGTACGGAAGAGCACCGATGATTGGAAGCGGATCTGCGACGATCTGAACACGATCGGTCAACTGGCATCGCGTTCTGATTTGACGCTCGCCTATCATAATCATGACTTTGAGTTTGCGCAGTTGCCAGGTGGCATCCAGCCTTATGATGTTTTGCTCAACCGCACGGACAACAACTTCGTCAAGTTCGAGCTCGATGCTTATTGGGCAGCCAAAGGAAATCTCGATTCTGCGCGCGTCTTGAGGGCACATCCATCGCGGTTTCCCCTGGTTCATCTCAAGGACATGGCAGAAGATGGTTCGACCACCGAACTAGGTCACGGCACAATCGACTTCGCCCGCATACTCGAAGCTGCGTCCCAGAGCGGCGTGCGACATGTTCTCGTCGAACAGGATGTTTCAACCGATCCGCTGCGGAGCATCAAGACGAGCATCGCATTTCTTCGGAACCAGCCATATCTTTCGCACGGCTCCATTCCACCACGCACGCCCTGACATTTGTGATCAGCCACACCTGATCGTGACTCCCGTCGGGTCCCTGGAGGAACTAGCATTTCGGTTGCCGGCGGTCCCCTTGCCGGCCCGATGGAAAGCCTAGCCCCAGTTTCCTTGGTCAGGAGCTGGGGCTTTTCTTAAACCGATTGGCTCAGCTCTTCCGTACGCGATCGGGCGCGCACATCAAGAAGCACCATTCGTCAATGCCAACGCTCGTGTGGCGCTCGACTTCTTACGCCGTCTTTCTCGTGCTAGACTTCTTGATACTGAACCACGCTACCAAGTTTGTCTGCGGGCACCTCGGATGCTGATCAGCGTCTAACGAAACAGTCAGACAAAAAGAGGTAACGATGAACAGACGCGCATTTCTCACCACAACAGCAGCCGTAACAATGGCAGCAACCGTGAAGCTGGCTTCGGCTGCGAACGTGACGCCATTTGGCCAAGCGGGCGTTCCAACCAGATCGACCGAGCCATTGCCATTGGGGCCGCTCTCGGGAAGCCGCCAGAACGGCCGCTAATCGGCGTGGAAGGTTTTCGTCGGCCACGACGGCGCCTCGGACCAGTGCAGCACAAGCTATCAAAGCACGTCTGGCAATCTCAGGCCATAATCAATGTCCGAGTTGGGCCACTTCCGGACTCATGCACTGCAGCAACGAGCAACAATGTTCGATGCATTCGCGTGCCGGCGGAGAAAGTGTCCCCAGGACCAATCGCTGACGGGCTCGGTGGAGCTTTCGAATGTAACAGATTGGACGCAGCCTATCTGTTCGAACGTCGCCAAGTGGCTGGCGCAGTCCCGAACGCCTTCTTGAAGGCGCGGGAAAAAGCGGCCTCGGAACTGTAACCGATCAAGTCGGCAACTTGCGCAAGGGACGCGCTGGAATTGCGGAGTTTCTGGGTCGCGACCTGCATGCGCCAACTGGCGACGTAGTGCATCGGCGGCATGCCGATCAAACTAATGAAGCGGTCGGCCAGCGCTGAACGCGACAGGCCGACCTCGCGGCTAAGGTCATCCACGCTCCAGGGCCGCGCGATGTCTCGGTGCAGCAGTGCCAGCGCCCGCGCAACGTGTGGGTCGCGTAAACCGGCGAGCCAACCGGTTTGGCCCTGGGGCAGGCCTTCTGCGTAGCGCCGCACGGCTTCAACGAACAACAGTTCCGACAGCTTCGCCAGCACGGTCTCCGAACCTGGGCGGCCAGCGGCGACCTCATCGGCGGCATATTGGAAGGTCGAGCGGATCCATTCTGCTGCCCCGCCTTGCTCGGCATCGAGCTTTAGCAGCGACGGCAAGGTGGAGATCACCGGGTTGTCTTCGGCACTATCGCAGCCGAGGTACCCGCAGATCATCCGCGTGCGTTTTCCTTCGCCGCCGTGATGGATCGTGAACAGCCCGCCTTCTCTTGGCGGTTGGATAATATCACTACCAGCTACCGGCGGCAGGTTCAGGTCGCTACCCACCAGATGCAAGTCGTTGCGCGGCAGCAGAACCACGTCGCCGGCTTCAAGCACGAGGTCTTCTCCATCCTCGCCGTCAACCCGGATATGGAGTTCGCCCTCGACGACATAGTGATAAAGAATCATGTGCGACGTTGGCCCGAGTGCCGGTGCGCAGTGTTCCGGCGCGACGCGGGCAGCCATACACCATGGCGCGAAGAAATCGGCCTGCAAGAACACGCCGCCAGTCAAATGCGCCACTCTCAAAACGTCGGACAATGCATCCATACCGAGCGTTCTATCAGAAGCCGGTGTTTTGGTCATGTCTCAAGGTACGCCGGTCATAGACCCTGGCCCGTCTGGCGGCTTAAACATCGTTGCGACAGCCGATCGGCCTGTCTGCGCCATTGGTCGCGAAAGGAGATTGAAATGAACGTGATCAGCAATATCTCTGACAGCAGCGAACGGTACGCACGCTGTGTTCAAACGTCCAAGCGGGTTCGTTGGGACATCGACAAGGATGTGATCCGGGGCCGCAACTTCGATACCGCTCAGAAGTTTCTTCCAGACGGGCTTTCGCTGGCGGATGCGTTCACGACCCTGTCGGTCGATGAAAAGCGGTACGTTAGCCAGATCCAGGGCCGCACCTACGCCAACATCTTTGGTCTGGTCGAGCGCTTCATCAATGCCAAGGTCCTGGAGCTGAGCGAGGACCACTGGTTCGGCGACCAGATCGCGCTCGAGGCATTGGTACGGTTCAGCGACGAAGAGTTAAAACACCAGGCGCTGTTCCGTCTTGTCGACGCAATGGTCGGTGATGTCCTGCCCGGCGGTTATCGCTTCGACGTCGATCAGAACGCCGTCGCCCATGTCGTCCTAGGCAAAAGTACCTGGGCGGTGTTGGCACTGACGCTCGATATAGAGCTGTTCACCCAGCTTCACTATCGCCAGAGCATCGACGCCGATCCCCAACTCTCCGAGCTGTTCAGGGACGTGTTCCTGTTTCACTGGAAAGAAGAAAGCCAGCACGCGATCCTCGACGAACTCGAATGGGTGCGCCACGACGCCGGGTTAACGGTGGAGGAGCGCAATTTCGCGGTCGACGAATTCGTCGAGCTGGTTGTGGCGGTAGACGGCATCCTGCAGGCGCAGGCCAAGGCCGACGCCGGCTATTTCACGGCAACATGCGGCCGCGAGGTCCAGGACGCGGAGGCGCGAATGATCGAGGCCGCATTCCTCAAGGCCTATCGCTGGCAATACATCCACTCAGGCGCCCAGCACCCGCATTTCGGAAAGGTGCTCTCGAACCTGATCACCGAGGACCAGGGCAAGCGCATCCAGTCGGCGCTTGCCACGCTGCAATAATCCTAACGCAACTCATAACATCACTAATCACAGGAGACTTACCGTGCCCGCACAAACGAAGACTACCGAACCCACCGTTATCAACGGTATCAACGTCGACGACCTATTTGCGCTAATCGACGATGTCAAGCGCGACGCTTCAAAAGGCAGGACGAACTGGCGCGTCACCACGACCTGGCAGGGCCAGGCACGGAGCCGCGCCGAAATCGAGAGTTATGAGATCGGCGGGAAAAAGGTGCCACGCCGCTTCTCGATCGACATCGACGAGCCCGGCGAACTCGGCGGATCGAACCGTTTTGCCAATCCGCAGGACCATCTGATCGCGGCACTCAATGCCTGCATGACGGTTGGATATGTTGCGCAGTGCGCGGTACGCGGAATCACCCTCGAAAGTCTCGCGATCGAGACCGACGGCGCGATCGACCTCCGCGGCTTCCTTGGAATCGATCCTGCTGTCGCGCAGGGCTACGAGGACCTTAGCTACACCGTCCACATCAAAGGTGACGGCACAAAGGAGCAGTTCGCCGAAGTCCACAACGCGGTAATGGCGACCTCGCCCAATTTCTACAACTTAGCCCGAGCCGTGGTCCTTAAACCGGCCTTAGTCATCGATTGATCACTTATTTGGAGGCGGGAGGCCGCGGCTGCAGACAAGCAGATGCCTCCCTCCTCCGCTACTGGACCTAGGAAGGCACGGTTCGCCTACTTACGAAACTCGTCTATGCGGCGCCTAACACCTGGAATAGAGGAAGAATCCCATGGGCCGGTTCATCTCGTTTCTTTACGGTCTGACATGTTACATCGTTTTCCTTCTTACCATGCTTTACGCGGTCGGCTTCGTGTCTGGCGTTGCGGTGCCGAAAACCATCGACGCCGGAAAAATCGTGCCGACGGTGGAAGCATTTACTGTCAACCTGCTCCTGATTTGTGTCTTCGCGATTCAGCACAGCGTGATGGCGCGCAAGATGTTTAAGCAACGGTGGAAGCATTTCGTTCCGGCCGCGCTCGAGCGAAGCACCTATGTATTGTTCTCAAGCTTGGTACTTGCCTTCCTGTTCTGGCAATGGTGCCCAATACCCGCGCGGGTGTGGCAGATCGGCGATCCTCAGATCGCCATGGCAGTCACGAGCCTATCGGTTTTCGGATGGATGATCGCACGAAGCAGCACCTTCCTGATCAACCATTTCGAGTTGTTCGGATTGCATCAGGTCGTGGATAATCTCACCGGTCGCGAGCCGTCGGGGCAGCGCTTCCGCGCGCCCGTGCTCTACAAGCTGGTTCGACACCCGACCTATCTCGGCCTCATCATCGCCTTCTGGGTGGCGCCCACGATGACCATCGGGCATCTGCTGTTCGCGGCTGCAACCACGGCCTACATCTGTATTGGCATCTTCTTGGAAGAGCGAGATCTGGTCGATCTCTTCGGCGAAGATTATCGGAGTTATAGAGATCGTGTGTCGATGCTGGCGCCCTGGCGCAGATCGATCTAACCCAACACAAGGGAGCATTATCATGAAATGTTTCATCGACACTCACGACAGAAACAAAGGTGCTTCCCCAGAACAGGAACTCACTGAGGAACAGTTCTTTGAGCAATTCGCCGCGCTCGAGGAGGGCCTTGCCCTCGTCCAGATTCAGCTGCGCAGCTTGTCCGAAAACGCCAAACTGTTCGGCAGCCTCGTAAGGCACATGCGGCGATCAGTTTGCCCTCTATCACTGAAACAATGACCGGTGCCGATATACTCAACTTGCAATCCATAGAAGCGCAAAACGGGGACGGCTACGACCCGATGTCCGTTCGGGGGCAATCGCGTCGGTGCAGACCTCTCCCTGTCACTTCCGCTCCACCCCGAACATCGGACATAATGGAATCGACTCAGTTTGCGGGCGATGAGCGGAAGTGATCGCAATTCAGCCCGCTAAGTCGGTACCGCCGCTTTGACCTCCGCTAAAGCCGCTTGCAACGCGGCTTCCTTGGTGTGGTCGAGAGAAGTCTTGAGCACCGTGCCACCGTCCCCTTTGAGCCGTTCAAGAACCTTGTCCCCCGTAACTTTGCGCACCAGTACGAAGAGCGCCGCGGTTCCGGGTTGAACCGCAGCAGCGGTTTCCTTCATCCATTTGTCGTCGATGCCGATGTCAGTCAAATAGCCACTGAGCGTGCCGGACGCTGCACCAAGAGCAGCGCCAGCCAGTGGCATCAAAAAGATCAAGCCGATCAGCGAGCCCCAAAAAGCGCCAGTAACCGCGCCCGCAGCCGTGGTATTGATGAGTTGGTTTAGTTTAATGTCTCCTTTGCTGTCTTTCACCGCAATGACGGCATCGCCGAGTTCGATCAGGTACTCCTTTTGCATAGCAAGCAGTTTCTGACGAACTTCCTCTGCCTTTGCCTCGGTTGGGAATGCAATTACGACAAGCTCACTCATCCGATGTCCCTCTATCCGGCCCGAATCGGCGAAACCCTAGAATACAGCGGGGCATGAGCCCCTGGCGGCGGCAGGGACGCCATCGTCTCGACCCGCAAAACAGTCTTTACCGCCGCACCCCAACGCGATTGACGCCACCATTTAAGTTGCCGCCAGCATTATGCCGGACTGCAGCGCGCGCCACCGGACGAGGCCTAAGCACGACTCCTGCTCGGGCAATGCAGCCGGTCGGGTATTCAACGTATTGGCAGTACACGACCGCCTTGGCTGGCGCTGGATTGAGACTGAGACCTGCAAGGCCCAACAGGGCGCTGGCGGCAATCCGGGCAGCAGTCGCTGACTTGATCGAAAGACGCTTCTTCGGATGCATGGTGGACCTCCTTCTTCGCTTGCGCCACTGAAAGGTGACGAGAGCCGCCTCAGGTGCTGCTGAGCATTAGGTCAGCGGCAAGGGTCCCTGACGTTGACCCAGATCAATGGACGGTCTGCCTACCTTAGCCCCAAAGCGCACGTCCTGTAATTGATGGGTCGCACCGTGTTGCGGCGCTGCGCGGGAGGCCGACACTCCTATCGCTTGATTTTAGGTCAAATGGCGGGACCCGATATTGGAAAAGGATCTGTGAGGGCGGTACGGCATGAAGCGATTATGCGAGATTGCTGCGGAGAGCGGTACTGCGATTGCGGCGACCCTTTGGTTCATTTCCGCGAGGATGAGGCTGAGCAAGGGGAGCAAAGTCAAACGTGGGCTCGCGAGCGGTATCGACGACCCAAGGCAGGTATTGCTCTTGGTTTATCAGCAAAGTCGATGGAGCGCGTGGGCCGCGATTGCCCCCGGTTCGGCTGCGCTATTCGCGCTAGCTTATGGCTTCTTCTGAGGCCAGCAACAGGCTTCCTGGCGAATATCGGCTCCACTCTCAAGAAGTGGACATCCAGGACCGCCGTGGCGTGTCCGTTCCGTGCCAAAACCAGGCTCACGGATAGTGACAGCGCCTTGCGGCCCTACCCGTCTGCTGAGCGAGTTGCAGAACTCCTAGCTCTAGTACCGTGGCAACCGCACAGTCACTGCAATTAGCGTGTCTCACTTCAGGGGTGCAGTCCAGCACTGTCACCGTAACAACATTCAGGCGCGCTAGTTCACGTCCATCGCCACGAATGGCCCCCGCTGAGCAATCTGTATCTTTGAAAGCAGAGAAAGGGAGTGTCTGCCAGCGGCGCCTTCTATCAGCTTCGCATAAAGCCTTCGCACTCGCCTTCAGCCCAGGCGACCGCCGTTTCCATCTTTTCGCCGCGCGCATAGCGCAACGCTAGCTTGGTCATTGTCGCCCGCGTATAGATCTGCTCCGCGATTTTTGGCGGGGCCGGCCATCCCGCAACTGACAGCTTCTGATGGTCGAACGGATTCGCATAGTGATAAAGCGTCCCCTTCGGGGGTCCTGCTTCCGCCCATACGGACAGTGCTGTCAGCTTCTGGTAAGCTGGTAGATCAAAACCCGTACTGGCGACCACAAGCCTCTCGATCGAGGATGGCAACGACAAATGCGCAATCAGGCTTTTCGCTGCTTCCTTGTTCTTCGAAAACGACCAGATCGTATAGAAGGCAGGAAGATAGGGTGCGAAGCGACCCTTTGGACCCGCCGGCATGCCATGGGTCCACAATTGTTCGGCAACTCGCGGGGCGTCGCGCTTCGCAACAGCCCACGCGCTCGGCGGATTGCAGATGAGCGTCCCTTTTCCGGCGATCAGCCATTTGTTGTTGGATGCATCGTCCCATGCCCCAACGTTTGGCGGAAGGAAAGCAAGCAGCCTCTTGTAGAATTCCAGCGCCTGCCGTACCTCATCCGTCCTGACGGTGATTTGACTAGAAGCGTCAACAAGATTCGCGCCGAATGACTGGAAGATAGCTCCGGCGGAAGACACGCTGTCGTTCGTGTCACCCAGTCCAATCCCGAACGGGAAACCGGCCTTGTGGCACGCTTCCGCCGCCTTCAGAAACGTATCCATCGTCCAATCTTCGGCCCTTGGCGCTGAGCCCGCTGGATACATCGCCTGCACGTCGATTTTGGCGTGCTCCTTCATCAGGTCTATGCGCGAGCAGGGAGGCTGGAGTTGGCTACCTTGGCAGGCGGGCACGCCGATCCACTTGCCGTTAGCTTGACCGAGATATCTGACTGTTTCGTTGACTTCGCCGTTCTGTTCGAGAACCGGCCCCATCACATCGTCCACTGGCTCGAGCAACTCGGCTAAACCGTGCGGCTGCCATGTCCCTAGGCGCAGGATGTCGTGGCCGACTTTCGCTTGGGCTTCAGCTTGCCCGGTCAGGAGCAGCTTGTTGCCCTGGCTCGTGATATAGTCGATCTGAACGTCGACCTTTTCTCTCTCTGCCCATTCGCCCACGACTTCGGTCGCGGTCTTATTCGCGCCGGGCACCCAGTGATCCCAGAAACCTACAGTCAGTTTCCCGCCCGCATAAGCGCCGCGCACAGAGGGCGCGGTCATGAGCGCCACAGATGCAGCGACCGTACCTCCAACCAATTCCCGTCGCGAGAGCTTGGACATTTGATTCTCCTGCTCAGCTGACCGTTGGCCTCCTTGGTCACGATGCCCTGGAGCGAGCGCTGTTCAAGCTGGAAGCCTACGTCGCTTGACAGTTGGCGAAGAGGCAGCGTGTTCGTAAGCCAATTCAACACGTGAAATCGTTTTGGGGCAAGCAACCTCAAACGGCAGCGGCACTGCCCTTAGGTATGCTGATAAAGGGGAGTTTGAACAGCGGCAGGCAGGACGTCGGCTTCGGGCCAGAAGCCGAAGTGCATGGAAATGAGACCGCCTCCGATCACGCCTTGAGTGGAGACGTGGAATATTCCTGCATAGGTTCGAGCAGAATTCATCTGGTAAGCGCGACATCCTTGAAAGAGACGACTAGCGCCCTGTCCAGCTTTCCCCTCATGCCGCAGAGAATCTCGTACGCTGCCGCGCGCGGCATGGTCAGCTTGTAGGGCCGGTGTTCGATCAGCGCCGCAAAGATATCCGAAATGGTGAGAATGCGAACGAATGTCGGTGATGTTCTCGGCGCAGAGGCGATCAGGATAGCCGCTGCCATCGAGATATTCGTGATGGTGCCGCACAGCATCGAGGACTTCGGGTGAGATGTCCCCGTGCCCCTTCAGCACATCGTAACCCGTCGCTGGGTGGGTTTCGACCAACGCTCGCTCGTCGTCGTCGAGGCGTCCTGGCTTGTCCAGGATCGCCAAGGGCACCCTCGCTTTTCCTATGTCGTGGAACATGGCAGCGGTGGAGAGCCGTTCAAGGTCACTTTTACGAAAACCGAGACTGAGGCCGAAATCGACGGCGACGCCGGTCACGAGCAGGCAGTGCTGGAACGTTCCCTCGTGATGGCGCCGCACAGTGGCCAGCCATTCGGATAGCCCATGCTCGGAAATCCGGTTGGTGATCTTGCGGCCGGCCTCTTTGGGACCGGCGACGTCGACCCGTTCCCCGAGGGTGATCGAAGTGAACATCGACGCAATGGCGGTTGCTGCGGCCTCAACCGCATTGTCAGACTTCGAGATGCCGCTCGTCGACCCAGTTCCGTGGGCGGCCGGATCGACCAAAGCGGCCAGGAGCTTGGCTGCCTCGATCTTGCCAGGCAACACCAATGTTGCGCCCAGCGCATAAGCTTGCGAGATGCAAAAGTGGGAGGTTTGCTCGACGAGGAAGATGCGCTTCTTTGCTTTGGCGAACCGCGCAGCTCTCTTTTTCAGCGCGGCAATGTTTTCGACCGCCCGCAGGTCGGCACGGACGACGACCGCAGCAGCAGCGCGCGGAAGCTTTGCTTCTACATCGAGCCGCTCGCCGGCAACGGTGAACTGCCCTCCAAAAAGCGAGCAGAGCCCGAAGAGCTTTTCGGAAGTGTCGGCCAATACGTGCACGAGCATGACTGGTGCCTTCGTTCGTCGGGTGCCGGTCTGAATGGGCCTCGTCGGTGGTCCAAGGTCATTGGCTCACTTAGATAACACTGCTCGCTCAGGTTGGCTTGTGCGCGCCTCTGTCGCTCGCGGTCGTTTGGGCCTTCTTGCCATTTGCTTGGATAAAGTGGACGCCAGCCGTGGTTCCGTCGATCCAGACCAGCTCGCAACGTCGATAGGCCAGTCCCGTCGACGACAGCAGCATGAAGAACTCCTTGGCCGAGAGAACATCGAGCGATCCTTCGACTTCGATCTTGGCGCCGGTATTCGAGATATCGAGCAAGACGCAGCTTCGCCGCCAGGTGCCGTCGGAGCCCATCAGGTTCACGGGTTGTCTGTTGTCCATGCGCACCCGAGACGCCTTGCGACCATCGAATTTCATGGGTTTCCTGCCGATCTTGCAGTGCGACCGCGGGCGCCCGCGGAGATTTCTCCCCAACGAACGGACCATTGGCTGGTCGAGAGATGAAGCGTTTCGAACAGCACCTGAGCTCGTGCGCGTTCGCCTGGTGAAAGCCCCGCGCCACGAGTGTTGAGGACCGCCAGCGTGGCCTGCCAGTTCAAGCGCGATGCCCGGCACGCCATAACCGGGCCTTCGTAACCGGACTCTGCCATAACCTGCTCGATGGCCTCAATCGGTGCTCCCGACAGCACCGACAACGCCGTGAACAGGTTGGCTGTCTCGCGCCGGATCGCGAACCGATTGACAGTCGAGTCGCTCAGCTTTCCGCTCCGATTGAGCGATATGATCTCCGGCCTCGCGGCGGCGTACTCAGTGTCGCAAGGTCCCTTCGCTGTCGCTAATACCTGCGATGAAGCGTTTGCGTTGGAAGCCTTATTCGCCGGCCGTGGCGATGCCGACAGCAGCTCCCGAACCACCATGTCCGGGGTGTCTGGCCTCAGCGTCAGCGCTTTCGTGATCTCGTCGTCATCCACAGCCCTACGGACCAAGTTGGCATAGGCCGCGCCTGAGAATTCAGCGCCCGGATTGCCGATGACGGCCAGACAAGTCTTGCTGCTGCCGCGCTGCAATATTGCCTCAGTCACTGGGCTTTCGATCCTGCGCCGCCCAGCAATGGCGAGAAGGTGATCCTCGCTGCCGGACGTCGCGATCGCCACGAGATCAGCCGGCGATAGGGCGGGAGATTTCATAAGGATCGGGACTGCGATCGCCGGATCGCCGCACGAGGCGAGACGTCGCAGGGTCTTCATCGGAGCAGTACCCAGGTCGGCGAGCGTCGTGCTGAGCTCGGCGAGCGTCCCCGGCGCAATCCGCCGGGCTAAGCGAATTAGAACGTCGTCAAGCAGGCCGACCTGCGGCTCTTGCAATCGGTTATTACCGTCGACGAGCAGCTCGGTGGTGCGCCAGAGCATGCGCGCACAACGTTCGGATGAGCTCCTCGCGATGGTGGCATCCAACTCAGTAATGAGATCGAGCGCAGAAATTGCCCTCATTGGCTGGCCCAAATTCTTTTTAATATCGTCATGTCAAATCAAATGTATTACGCGCTGAAGTTGTTAAGATTCCTTTATATGCCAAACCGTGACATACGAGCGGCTGTTATAATTCAACTGAACGGCGCTCCGCGGCGTATTAAAGTACCTACTATCTGACGCTGCGGCCTGCGCGTGGACGACTGCCCAACCTGTAACGCATTCCTTGGGATGATAGCTGCCACAACTTGCGTGAATGCGGTCCAGCTTTGGACAGTCGCTAAAGTTCGGCATTTTGGCCTTCAGGACGAAGAAAAGCTTATGCGGGCGAGCGGTAGCGTCGTTCAGCGACATTGCATGACGTCGGCCAAAGCAGACGCGCTCATCGCCAGTCGCGAACGTCCGCTACGGGTCAACAGCAGAAGCCAGCTTGCCGCGTTGCGGAGTCCGGTCTGCCGCAGGAAGCGGTCATCCTCGTAGCGAGGAGCGCTTGCGCCAGCCGAAGGTCGCGAGTTTGCTATAGAATATCTGCGCCTGAGATACGCCGCGGATGCTCTGGCGGACCATAGCGCCCGCGCCAATTCGGTACAGTTAGATGGCGCGGAACTGCGCAAAGCCAAAGGAGTATTAGGGCGCAGCTAGTTCCGCCATGAGTGCCTTAGCGGTACGGAGGTCAGGTGTTTCGTATCCTTCCGTGAACCACCCGTAAATGGAGCCAACGATACCTCGCGCCTCGACTACCCTACCCTGGTCGCGCCAAAGCCGAGCCAGACTCATGGCCGCACGCAACTCGAATGACTTGGCGCTCTGGCCCTGTGCAACGTGGAGCGCGGTTTGCAAATACGCTTCGACCTCATCCGGTGAAGCACCACGAATGCGCTGCAATTCGCCACCGAGGCATGCAAGTTCTGCGTCCCACATGTGCTCTTCATTGCGTGCAGCGAGGTCCTTTGCTTCAGCGAGGGTAACGAGGCCCTTGTCGCCGTCACCCAGTTGCAGGTACGTCGCTGCCAGCATGCACAAGTACCGAACCTCGTACCAACTGGCTCCGAGCCGGTTCCGCTCGTTCAGACTCCGGCGCATGAGCGTCAAACCACTCTCCACGTTGCCTTCCCGTGCCATTGCCCAGCCCCGCAGGATGAGTCCGCTTAACCGCCAGTAGTTCAAGCTGTGTTGATCAGCGAGGTCGATGATAGCGTCCGCGTGCGCATGCGCAGCCGCCACATCACCCATCAGCTCCGCAGGCGCGGCCCCGCCATAGACCTCCACGTGGGCGGTAAGGTTCGTCTGGTTCAACTCAACAGCGTACTCAAACGCCGTGCGGCTCGTTCTCTGCGCTTGCTCGGGGTAGCCTAGGATCCAAAGCACAATCGCCAAGTAGGGTAACGCAGAAGCCTTCGGGTCATGGACATAGTGCACAGGCGGCGGCCGATGCGCCGTCGGCTCATAGCGACTCAGGATCGTCTCGAACTCGGAGCGGGCCTTAAGAAAGTCGCCGGCGTGCATGGCCGTGAGAGCCGCCAAACGATGCGCCGCCAATTCCAGTGCCACGTCCCCGGTGCGCTCGGCGGCGCTACGCGCCTCGGCCGCCAGGCTCTGCATGGCGCCGTAGTCGCCTCTGACAAAATGGAAAATAAACTTGCCGCTGAGCGTGGCGAACAAGGCATCCGTGTCGTCAAGTTCTTTGCAGAGCGTGTGAGCCCTGTCGAACGCAGTGCCGAGCTGCGGAGCCGTGTATCCGTGAATGGCGATCAGCGGCCCCCCGATTGCCGTCTGCAGCGCGAGTTCCTGGCGATCCCGCTCCGGCCCCTCTCGACAGGACTTGAGCGCGTCTAGCCCGCTTGTAAGATGAGTGATCGCTTCGAGATTGGCGGAACGCCCCGCGGCGTTCCGGCCGGCCCGCATCCAATAGCCGACGGCCCTGTCCGCCAGCCCAGCCTCGGTGAGATGCGAAGCAATCATCTCCAGCTCCGCCTCCGCACGGGCCGGATAAAGCTCTTCGAGAGCAGCGGCGATACGAGCATGGATCTGCTGCCGCTTGCTCCTCAAGAGGCTCTCGTGCGCGATGTCCTGTACCAGCGCATGTTTGAAGCTGTAGCCAATAGCCGGTGGAATTCCATGCCGGAATATGAGCTCCGCCTCCAGCAGTTCATTGAGAGCAAGCTGGAGGGCATCCTCATCGAGCGGAGCTACCGCTTTCAGAAGGTCGCGTCCGAACTCTCGCCCGATGCAGGCTGCGATCTGGGCGACTTCCTTCACCGGTGCCAACCGGTCCAGCCGAGCCATCAGCGAGTCCTTGAGCGTCGTCGGGATCGCCAGCGGCGGTAACGGACCTATCAGCTCATAGCAGTTGCCCCGCTCCCTAAGGAGCCCGGATTCGAGGACGGTCTTAGTCAGTTCCTCGACGAACAACGGCACGCCATCCGTCTTGGCCAAAATCTGCTCAAGCACCTCCTGCGGAAGCGATCTGCCGCCGGTTATTCGGTCGACCACGGCAGCGCCTTGCCTGCGTCCCAGCCGGCTCAAGAAGAGTGTTGTCACGTGTCCATGTCCCGTCCAGCGCGGAACGAATTCCGGTCGAAAGGTAATAATCATGAGGACCGGGAGCCGCTGCGCCTCGTCAACAGCCCGATCGAGGAGTTCGAGCATGGTGGGGTCGGCCCAGTGGACATCCTCATAAATGGCAAGCAGAGGCTGTCTTGCCGCCAGGCCTCGTACCTGCTCCAAAAGAGCCTGAAACGTTCGCTCCTTCTTCTGGTGTGGACTGAGCTTCAGTGGCGGGTATCGCTCGCCTGTCGGGATTGCCAACAGGTCCGCGAGAACGGGTGCGCTCTCATGCGCGTCGTCTGTTGCAAGAGCAAGCATCGCCTCAAGCTTATCAAGCTGCTCTTCGGGAAGGTCTTCCCGCCGAATTCCCGCTGCTCGTTCAAGGAGCCCAATGACAGGGTATAAGGTGCTGTTGGTATGGAATGGCGAGCAGAAATGGCTGAGGGGTATGTGCGGAACGCCCGCGAGCTGGTCGCGCAGGGCCCGCAGGAGGCGGGATTTACCGATGCCTGGTTCGCCGCCAAGCAGGACGATCTGTCCCTCTCGCTCTTTCGCCCGCTCCCAGCGATCCAAGAGAAGTGCGAGTTCCTGGTCGCGCCCTACCAGCGCAGTCGTCGAGAGCCCGTGCTGTGCGTCGAATCGACTCTCCGCCGGGCTCTCACCGATCACCAGCCAGACTTGCACTGGGCCAGGGAAACCTTTTAGAGGCACTGTTCCGAGGTCATGGTACATGAAGGCTTCGCCAATTAGATGGCGCGTGGACTCGGCGATCACAACGCTGCCTGGCTCGGCGAGCCCTTGTAATCGCGCGGCCAGGTTCGGGGTCTCGCCGATGACCGCACGCTCGCGGGCCTCGCCTTCTCCAATCAGTTCGCCGACGACCACCAGGCCGGTTGCGATGCCGACGCGAGCGGCAAGCGCTGCACCAGCGGGCCCGGCAAGGGCCGCGACCGCCTTAGTCACCCGCATGCCGGCGCGAACGGCACGCTCCGCCTCGTCTTCATGGGCCCGTGGCCAGCCGAAGTACGCGAGCACGCCGTCGCCCAGGAACTTGGCTATGTGGCCTTCGAACCGGGTGATCTCGCCTGCCACGGTGTTGTGGTAGGCCTGCATGAGGTCACGCATCTCCTCAGGGTCGCGCCCCGCGGCAAGCGCGGTCGAGCCGACCAGATCGACAAACATGACAGTGAGTTGCCGACGGTCAGCATCCGACGGGAGTGCTATCTTCCGCTCTGTAGCCGACGCGCGAGCCTCAACAGCGAGAACGGGAGCATCCGATGAACCGTGCCCGTAAATCGCTTTCAGCACCGTCTTACGTGGACCGAGTGGCAAGCCAAGTTCCCGCAGGTCGGCCTCGGTCAGCTCTGACAGGATCTCGGGCGTGACTTCGGCATCCCGGAAGGCCTGTGTGTAGCGCTCCAGCCCAAGGCCACGAAGCCATTCCGCGATATCCACGCGAAGTCTCCTCGCGAGGCGGCATATACGGCCAGCTCAGTTGAAGGTATGCAACCTCAGCTTCAGCGAACCATCCGCCTGACGCTCGAACACGTGGGTGGCGATGCCAGAGAAGTTCGCAGGCTTGCCATCCTTGTCCTTGCCTTTGGCGCTCCAGTTTGCCGTGCCATAGACGACCTTGTCATCGCCACCCGCGTCGATCAGCTCAAGTTTGTGATCCGTTACGCCGTTGGCGTAGAACCCGGCGAAAAACTTCTCAATCGCCGCGGGACCCGACGCCACCTCGTGGGTTGGCGGTAGCACCTTGGCATTCGGCACATATAACGCGACGACGGCCTTCGCGTCGCCCTTGTTGTACGTCGCATCAAATGCTGTGTAAGCCGCCGAGACATCGTGCTGGGGGTCACCGGCGAGGGACCTTACCGGCGCGACTGTGAGCAAACAAAGAGCGAATGCCGCTGCATGAATCGAGCGCATGAAACCTCCCCTTTTAGATTTGCTTTTGTGAAGATGCGAAGCCTTTTGTCGCGCGGCGGCGAAAAGCACCAGCAGCTCTTGAAGTGATAGCGTTTGCTGGAAACGACGCCGTTGCTGCTCCATGGCGCGCCTCTTATCGTTAGAGGAGGGCGGGAGCGCAACCGACGTTCTCATCACAGATAGAAGCCACATACCGGGCTGTGATGGAAAACGATAGCACAGTGGGGAAGTCGTTCCCAGTCATTGATATGATGCACTGCGGTATTCCAAACTTCGGCCCATCTCGCCTTCTTGCTGATGCTACGGATGACGTGCAGGTCATTTGCCACCGCTAAGGGTCAAAAGCGTCGGTCTAGCGCTCGGCTGCAAACTTCCGGTCTAACCCTCTGAGCCGACATGTAGCGGCACCGCATCAGCGGTAGCGATGGGCCAATAGGCGACATTCGAGATGTAAGAGGCCGTCGACGTCAGCAAGCAAATAGCCTTGCTTCTTATTGCTCCCGGACCCCTCCCTTCCTCAGCCCATCGAGAATGTCGTCGATCTCTCGACGAAACTGCGGGTTGATTGACATCGAGTAAACGAGATCACGGTACCAATGGATCGTAAAGTCTGATCGGAGCTTGTTCAATTCAGTCAAGCTCCGCTGTGCCTGTTCCAATTGCCCCGTGGCTCCATAAGCCGATATCAGATCTACATAGGCGTACAAGTGCGAGTTGTTCAGATTAACCGAGCGCCCGCATTCCTCGATGGCTTCTCCATATTGGCGCAGGTGCAAGTGTGCATGGCAGAGCCGGAAGCGCCATTGGAAAGCAAAAGGATCTCTGGGACTGAGACGGAGAGCCAACTGGGCCGGCGAGAAGGCGTCGCGCGCGCGCCCAGAGGCGATGAGTGCAATTGCTTTAGTAGCGTAGGCAGCTGGATTATTTGGATCAATTTCAAGCGCCGTATCGTATTCAGCCAATGCCTCCTCAGGACGTCCAAATAGAAGAATGGTTCCCTTAGTCGTATGAGCACTCGCGCTTGCCGAGCTTTTGGACAGAACTCTGTCGATGAGGTCGATCGCTTGCTTTTTGTCTTCGACAACGGATGTAGACCATCGGTTGTTCACACCAGCCGCTAGACACCGCGCTTTGCCAATCATGGCTTCGACGTTGTCCGGATCGAGGCGCAGCGCACCATCGAATAGGTCCATTGCCTGACCATTTTGGATCTTCGACTGCGGCTCATAGAGCTTTGCCCAGCCTCGCATCGTGAAGTCCGTAGCGTCTGGATTCCTCGATCGGTCCACTTGGCTGCGACGGCTTTCGGCTTGGATCAGTTCAATGTTAAGCGAGCGAGCAAGCCGCGCTGTGATGTGGTCCTGCAAGGCGGCGAGGTTCGTACGATCGCCGTCGAAACGATCGGACCAGACGTCCCGACCGCTCGCGATATCCGTAAGTGATACGTTGACCCGGACCTCATCCCCGCTGCGCCGCACCGCGCCCTGGACCGCCCAGCGGATGCCAAGCTCCTTGCCGAGCGTCCTGAACTCGATCTGCTTGTTCTTGTATGTAAAGGCCGTTCCCCGTCCGATAACGAACGCGCCGGGCATTTGCGCGAGGTCGGTCGTTAGGTCGGTCGTGATGCCGTCGGCGAAATAGTCCTGCTCCAGATCGTTGCTGACGTTTGCGAATCGGCAGAACGACAAGTGACAAGCGGGGAGCAATGTCGGGCCGGGCCATAGCCTCCCTCTGCGTCTGTTGCTTGTCCGGAAACACGTCGGTGCGGAGCGTCTTCCACACAGTCCAGTAGCCGACGAGGCCACCCGCGACTGCGCCGATAGCCGCAATTGAAGCGAGCGCCCCGCCGATCAATTGCAATCTTACCCGAAAGCGAGCCTTAAAATTGCGAGTCGATGCCGGTTGGTCCGGAGGCTCGTCATCAGATAGCGTTTTGTTCAGTGGGTCACTACCGGATGCCGGTTCATTCGGTCGGTCGCTGGAGACTTCTGAGTCCGTCACCATTCCCTCCCCGCAGGCACCAAACGCCCAGAGCTCGAAGCTAGCAGAATTCGTGGCTTTGCGATCGGTCAAGGTTGCTGACTAGGTTCACAGCTCTTACAAGTTGTTGCGGTGATGCTGAATGAACGTTCGGTCTGAGGGTCAAAGGCTGACTTCGACACCTGCTTGACCTGAGTAGGTCGGCTTATCTCCTGAAGGCAGACATCGCGGGCCTGTAAGCGAAGGTCAGCAAGCAGCCATGTGTTCGGCCTTCCTGTGCGGTACTCATGACCGCTGGCCATAATGCCCTCCGCGGATCTTGGACCGCTCATGCCGACCTTCGCTTAACTTCCTGTCTATTGTAGTCCTCAATGAGATGGTCGATCGCAAATCCAAGTTATGGAAGAAGTCGGCCTTCGGTTGATTAGGCTCGCTCCAGGAGCCGCGCACGCAAGCAGCGCAACGTTCGCATTTGTACGATGTCGAAGCCATTAGTTTGCAAGTGAGCGGAGCGGAGGTGGCGTCGACTTCTGCCTCTTTGAGAGAGCGAATCCTCTCAACGCGCTGAAGGCTCGGCTCTCTCCTCGGCCAAACGGCATCGCGTCTGCATCGCAACATCGCTGATAACCACGTTTCCGTTTTTAATCTATCTTTAGCGATCTACTCAAGGTCGTCTCAAATGGGAGACGACCCATGCCGTTGATCAAATATTTCGGGTTTGTCGGCATTACCCTTGTCCTATTGCTGATCGGATCGGGGTGGTGTTTGCCGCAGCAAGTGGCGGAACCTACCGGTGGTTCGACCGACAGGCCACCCATAAGGATCGCCTCAGTCGAACGGTTAAACTGATGGCAAGCCTCGACCCCCTGACTGCCAACGCTTCGAAGTCCCGGCTCGAGAAACGGCGATGATGCTACCACCGACTTCGTCATTGGGCGCGATCGCACCTACAGAAATGCCGAACACGACAGATGAGGCACCCGAAGGGCCCAAGTGTTCCTCGAGGGAGATACTGCACCAGTACGAGGCTGTCTTGTCCCGCCTGCGAGCGTAGCGATCCCGACGATCTGTCGGAGGGATTCGTCGTCGAACTGAAACGCAACCAATGACGACGGCTGAGGGATCATTTGACGATCCCGTCTACGTCGCCAACAAGGTGGCCGGGGGAACGATGAATAGGAGATGCGGCGCCATGCACAATGTTTTCCTTGGCATCACCTTGGCCGGAGCCCAGGTGCTCGTCTTAGCCTCTCTTTTGGCGCTTCAACGGATAATCGAGTGATCGTCGCCTGACGATCCGTTGCACTGCTTGCGACGAACTTTGGCCTGTCGCGGTTTCTTCCAAGTGTGTGAGCCATCTCTCACAGGATTGCGTCGAGTCTGGCGTAAGTTCGGCGTGTAGGTCGCCATCCGCAAACCATCGTGGAGATCGAAATGGCCAAAAATCCGACGGGCTCTGCAAGTGACCGTCTCCCGCATCCGTTCAACGAATTGCTCGCCGCCGCCACTGTACCGCCGCAAGCCGAGTTCCTCGTGCACAGCGTGAAGGTGGTGTGCGGCAGACAAACCGAGACGAACTGCTGCTGTACCGCAGGCGCCAG
Source organism: Bradyrhizobium sp. LB13.1 (assembly GCF_054056815.1). Taxonomy (NCBI): domain Bacteria; kingdom Pseudomonadati; phylum Pseudomonadota; class Alphaproteobacteria; order Hyphomicrobiales; family Nitrobacteraceae; genus Bradyrhizobium; species Bradyrhizobium sp. LB13.1. The sequence goes on from NZ_JBSRYQ010000001.1 coordinate 4,743,048, forward strand.
GCCGGGCGTGTACGCGACCGAGGTCAACATTCAAAATATCACTGGTCAGCCGGCGCAGGTCGCGAAATTCTTCGTACCCTTGATCAACGCGGGCGCGGTTATTGGGCGCGAGCCCAAATTCGCCGATCCAGCCAAAATCTCTCAACACACCGGCGAGCTCATCACTCTTCCACCGCTGGCGGCGACGATGGACGATTGCTGCCACATCGCGGAGTTGCTGCTCGGCGGCCCCCCAAGCGGAGAGTCGGCGCTCACGATCGGCTATCTCACGATCGGGAGCTTCTTCGAATTGGCCGTCTCTGCGGTCTACACAGCGACCCCCCTGAGCGGGGACGGCATCAGCATTGACGTCGAGTACATTCTGCCGCGGCGCCTGGGACGTGGCCCGGGTCAAGGCTGAAAACCGCCTGACAGAACAAAGGTCATTGCGAGGCGTTGGTCGCCCTTTGCGCACGCATGGGCGGTCTTCCTTGCCGCGGAAAGCCGCCTGCGGCGCAAGCGGGTCCCGGGCCTTGACGGATTAGCATTCAGCTTCGTTTGAAGAACATCCGAGCTGCTGCGCGAGCAAGAGCGGAGATTCACCGGACATCCCGCGGCTGGCGAGCCTACTCGAGATTCTGTGGCAGAGGTCATGGCCACCCGGTTCCAATGTGTTAGTTTGCGGCGAGTGATAGGTTGTCTCTAGCTAGGCTTTGCGGAGGCATCAGACATGAAGCGGCGCGAGTTCATAGCCGCACTCAGCGGCGCTGCGGTGTGGCCGCTGGCCGCTCAGGCGCAGCAATCTAAAAAGATTTACCGGATTGGATATCTGACGGCTAATTTGAGCAGCTATCCTTGGGTAAACGGCTTCGTTCACGAATTAAGCAATCGCGGCTATTCGGAGGGCAACAATCTCACCATCGAATGGCGGGAGGCAAAAGGACATTCGGAACTTCTGCCCGAGATGGCTGCCGATCTCGTCCGGCAGAATGTGGACCTGATCGTGGCTGTGGGAAATTACCCCGGACTTTTGGTGCAGAAGATTACTGCGACAATTCCCATTGTCGTGCTCTCGAGCCGCGGCGGCGTTGAAGCCAAATTATATTCGTCTCTTTCACATCCTGGCGGGAACCTTACGGGCATCGACAATCTCTCGCCTGATCGCGATGTCAAACGTGTCGAGTTCTTGAAAGAAATTGTTCCACAACTCTCGCGGTTGGCAGTTCTTTACAATCCGCTCCCCTCTTACGCCAGCAATCATCTCAACAGTATTTCTTCGGCATTTGAAAAATTGGGAATTGAAGCGCAGCCGTTTGAAGTTCGTTCACCGCCGGAATTTGAGCTCGCGTTTGCTTCAATCCTGCGCAAAAGGCGGGATACGATGATTGATGCAATGACTACTGTCACCGATCCGATGTTCGTCTTTGATCGCAAGAGGATTGTCGACTTCGGAATAGAAAACAAAATCCCGAACGCCCATGAATATCGAGAATGGGTGCAGAGCGGCGGACTGCTTGCCTATGGTCCGACAATTGATGGAATATGGCGCCGGGGCGCATATTTCGTTCAGAATATCCTCAACGGCGCAAAGCCAAGTGATTTGCCCGTCGAAGCGCCGAGCGAATTCCATCTTGCCATCAACCTCAAAGCTGCCAAAGATATTGGCCTATCTGTTCCTCAGCATCTGGTCGCGAGGGCTGACGAGTTGATTAAAGCAGACCTACGCTAAGCGCTCAGCGATGTCCGCTAATGACCACCCATTGCAGACCTCCGGGTTGAAGACCGGTAGCATTCCGATGTTCTCGAAGGTCAAGGCGCTCGGCATCGATATCCCTGCGACGCTGCTCGGCGGCGCCAACGAGGTGATTGAATAACGATCTTCTGCGCTGGACGAGTCTGCAGTTGGGCCCTAGCAAGTTGCCGCATCGCAATGACATGTCCGTGTCGGAGAGACACCGGAAGCTTTCGACTCAGGGCGGACCGACGCGAATGACCCAACTGCGACATCCGCACGATCTATAATTCCGCCAAGGCAAATATAAAAAGCCCCGGCGATGCCGGGGCTTGAGTTATCGGGTTTCGGGAAGATCAATATTTACCGAGGACTTGACCACCCCAGTTGAAGCGGTAGTTGATGCGAGCGGTGACGAGGTCCACATCTTGGCGAATAGCGTCAGTGCGGAATACGCCGCCGACCGGGATGACAGCAGCACCCAAAACACCTGTGGACGTGAAGCTGTGACTATGATTACCCATGAACAGGTGATCGTACTCGACCGCAACCGACCAATTCGGTGCGAATCCGAATTCGAGGCCCGTTCCGACGACACCACCCCAGCGTGTTTCACTCGCCGAATCAAACAGCGTGCCTGTGGCAGTCACCGTACCTCGGTATTTGTCGTCGGTCACGGCAGCTCCACCCTTCACATACCAAAGGACGTTGTTCCAGGCATAGCCGACTTGGCCTGTGAACAGGCCGAACGCTTCAATCTTGGAATTGTTGGTCCAGGCGGGAATGAAACCGCTAACATTAGATCCCTTCAAATCAGCCCAGTCGCCCTGCGCTTCGAGACCGAACACCCAACCGGCGCTCTGCCAACGGTAACCAATCTGACCACCTACCACTCCGCCGGTCGCATCGTGACAACCTTCACGGAAGGTAGGCACGACAGTTGCTCCGGGGAAGTTCGTAATATCCCAGCACTTGTGGCTTGATCCCCAACCGCCATTGGCACCGATGTAGAAGCCGCTCCAGTCGTAGATCGCAGCCATCATCGGGGGCGGCGCCTTGGTGTAGGGACGTGCAGCCAAGTCAGCGGCCGACGCGGGAGCAGCCACGCCTAATGCTATTAGACCAGCCATACACACCAGAAATTTCTTCATGGCATTTCTCCATCTCGATCGCTTCTGATTTATCTGAAACGATAAATGCACCAGCGACCATTTATGAGTTTGTTCCGGCAGCAACGCATGATTTAGAATTCCACCTCTAACGATAGACAATCAGGGCCTTGAGAATCCGTGCCCTAAATGCAACTCCTGGTTTTTAAAATTCGGCCCATAGGGCAAGCCTTCTGACCTTGCAAAGCAGGTGCGAAGACGTGAATGAGTCCGGAAGTGGCCCAAGCAGCCTTTGCCATTTCGGCTCAGAGAGCTGGACCGGACGTTTGCAGTGGAGCGCTAGGCTCACGCTTTTGACACTGACCGGACATTGGCGCTGATCAATATCTTAGGCCGGTCCCGACGCGCGGCCAATCGGCGAGACGGACGGCGATACGCACCCGCAGCTCAGCTGGATAGAGCATTACTGGCGAGCTCGACGACGGAACCTCGCATTGTTGCTGGCTTTCCGGCAGCGAGGATGGCGGCCATTGCCGGGTTGCCCTCTGCTTCCAGCGCCACGATAGCTTGTCGGGCCCAAAGGTAAGACGCCTGAAAAATCTCCGTATGGCGGTCGAAGTCCGTCACATCGATCCCTAGCGGACAGGGCGGGCGCATTACCAGATCGAGTGGTCTCGTCGGCAACGTATCGTAGCGCTGATGCGCCACGAGGCTTCGCCACAGCACGTTGACGGCACTCGGCGCGGCGGGAAGCAGCTTCTTACGAAACGGCATCAGCATTGCCGCGACCAGCTCAAGCCGTCCGGGCAACTCATCATACGCGACATCAAACAGCTCAGCCGCCGGCTCGCCGAAATGCACAACCAGATTGGGGCCACTCTTTAGTTGATGCATCGGTGCCAGCGGCACATTGTCGATCAAGCATCCATCGACGAGCATCGCACCTTCTGGCGTGTAGAACGGCGGCAATAATCCGGGAATTGCGCTTGAGGCACGCACCGCCTGCCATAGCGATCCTGAGCGGATCAATTCCAGATTATGGGTCGAAAGATTGGTCGCGACTGCCGCGAAAGGTCGCCAGCAATCCTCGATCCGGCAGTCGTGGCCGAATTGGCGGGCGAGCGCCCGATCGAACGCCTTATGATCCAGCAAGGCGTAACGTGGCCAGGTCGGCCGCCGGAAGCTGCGACTCCTAACGAAAATATCGTGCGTGCCGCGCTCAAGATCCTCTGCTTCGAGGTTCTTTGCGAATCCGGCCGCCATGGCAGAGCCGACACTGGTGCCGATAAAGATATCGAATATCACGCCAAGCTCGCGGAAGGCCTTGTAGACCCCCACATGCGCCGATCCAAGGCTTCCGCCGCCGCCGGCGACGTAGCCAATCGCGCGACCCGACAGGAATCGGACTAGACTGTCGAAATCAACTTGATCCCCCAGCGCGACATGGTGATGCATGAAGGAGGGCAGCCGAGCAAGCCAGGCCGCGGTTCCACTGACGTGACTGCTCCGTCGATCATGTACGCGAACGAGGCGTCGCGCCGACCTTGGGTGAACCTCGCAGGCAAAAGTCTCGACATCTGTTAAGGGTCCCACCGGCGCATCGCCACGGCACCCGAACACAACCATGTCGGCCTGGCGGATGGCCTTGCGTGTCCAGGCATTGGCATCGTGATCTCCGAGGTAAACTACCAGCGGCGCGGCGTGTTCTAGTCTGTTGAGCCATTCAGCGACATCGGGCGCATCCGGGGCTTGCCCGGGAAACTTGGAATTGACGCGGGCCACATCGACGATCTCCGCATCAGTGGCGGCGAGCGAATCGCGCATTCGACGATCAAAGGCGCCAGGCAACAGCTCGCGTCCACCTGCGATTAGGGCCACCGTTCTGGCCCTTGGCGACGAGCGAAGCGGCGCGAGGCGCGCCGTCTCCTTGCCAAAACGGAGCGCGAGCGCCGCAAGTACTGCTTCAACAATGGCAGGGGCGTCCCTGGCAAGCTTCTGGTAGGCTTCACGTGTCAACACGAGCACACTGGTGTCGCGGATGGCAATTACATTGGCAGTGCGCGGGACATTTGCAAAGAAGCCGATCTCGCCCACCAATTCGCCGGCACGGAGCTCGGCTAGAGGTTCGAGCTCGCCATTTCGGCACACAGCTAGCGCACCGTGCAGCACCAAAAACAATGAGTCCGAGAGGCCGCCTTGGGCAACGAGCCTTTCTCCTCGCACCAGATCGAGGCGAACCATTGCGTTCAGAGCCGTCATCCGCTGTTCCGGACTGAGCGTTCTGAACAGAGCGAAGTCCTCAGACACGTTCCCCGACGCAAATGTCGCGCTCACTTCATTCATTGGCGACATCCAATTCGACTGAACGGCCCTCATGTTAATGCCGGGTCGCCTCGTCTGCCAGAATGAATATAAGGGTCAGCGCGCCAGCTCTTCGCAATGCATTTATAGAAGCACCGCAACATAGATTGTGAAGCTATCCTGCCTCTAAGACGCTGCAACCTCGGGCGCCTTTCGACTTTCACAGACCGCCTCGGTTCGCTGCGGCGCTTGAGTCTGCTAGTGGCCATCGGAGAATTGGCCCCAGCCCTCCACTAGGTCCGCTCACCGAGCACTGCGAACTAGATTTGCTCACCTTGCGTTCTTCGCATCTTGACCCAATTCGGACATTCGGGCGGTGTTAACGACTGCACTTCAGCGCAGGAGGTAAGGTCAGGCACTGACGTTCGCTGCCAGACATTGGACGGCTCGGTCTCGCACGATGATGAGCGCGACAGCGATGAAGCCGCTGACCAGGAGTAGCGAATCTTGAGGCACCTGCAGTAGAACGGCGGCGCTGCCGCCGATCAGGGACCAGGTGAATGGAATGACCAGAAGCCAGCGAGATATCGGGCGTGTGGTCAACAGAAACATTCCAAAAGTAAAAATCGTCACCGGGCACGGCGTCACACCAAAGACAGGCATCTCGGGGTAAACGTGTCCCGTCGAGATGCCGATCATTGGATAGAGAATTGCCGCGTAGAACACGAGCGCCACGCCGACCCAAGCCGTCGGTCCGGACCTAAGGCCAAAACGGAGCCGGCCATGATACACACCCGAATATAGCAGGTAAGCGCCTTGGGCAACGAACAACATCCCGAACAAGTACGCCGCCTTATTGATGGTCGAGAAGAAAACCCCGTGATAGGCGATCCCGGTCCAGAGCCACATGATCGACAAGACGCTCGCTGTAAAGCGATCTGCGAGCGACGCTTTCGAGAGCAAGAGAACAATTGCCACGCAACCAAGCAGATAGGCTCCCACCTGTGACGGCCAGATAGCAGTATTGTAGTTCACGAATACGGACAGAAATTGCTCGCGAGTGAACGGAAGCATGCTCCACCCTCCAATTCCTGTCACAGGCTAGTCGCACGAGCCGAAGAGCAAATTGACTTGCCTCAAACAGATTTCGCTACGTGTCGTCATTTGGCCCTTGTGCGAGGTGGCTTCCAACACCAGCTGCGTCCGATTATCGGGCAGACCGAAGTGGCCAGGCAATTAGCCAAAACGGCGCTTTTGACCCCTTTCGGATGTTGAGCCCGATCAACGCCATGTGATGAGCTCGACTAATGTCGTTCGGCTTCGGCTTCTTGCTCCAACTGCAAGATACGCTCGCGCAGCGCGTCGAACGTCTCTTCGGCCGCCTCGCTGAACAGAGGATCCTCAGGATTAGTCATAGCCGAAGCGATCTCCGTCCAATCTTGAGGCTCGAGAGCTTTTAGAGCGGCAGGAAAGAAATCGCGATCTTCCATCATGATGTGGCACCGCTCGTGCTCAATGAAATCACGAACAATGGCATGCACATCTTGCCGAAGGAGTTCGCGATCCGCGAGTACACTGTCAACCGCACGAGCGACGCGGCGCAAACGTTCGGCGCCTTTTTGGTGTTCGCGCGCGAGATCACCGACTTTCGCAGCCGCACCGGGATTGCGAATTTTCAACTTAGCGAAGACAAGGTCTTCTTGAGGATGATGATAAACCTCCGGGTAAAGTTCGAAGTAGCTAATAACCGCACCAATAACCTCATAGTCAGGGCGGTCGCCACGGTCGAAAATCTGAAGCTCCCGCTCCAGGACGGTGAGCAGTTTCTCAATATTGCGGTGCTCTTGGCTTAAGCGCTCAATGATCATTGCTGCGATCCACAAAGGAGACCGATTGAGAGGCACAGAAAGTTAGCCCCAACTCGCCTCAGCTCTTTTGCGCTAAATCAAGTTTGTGCCCGCGCCGTGGTGGCCGAGAGGCTCCGAATGTCACTTTGTTGTCGAGGATCAGGCTCGAAGAAGTCCTAAAAAGGTTCCAATTCTGGAACGGAATTCTCAGAGGGGCTTCTTAACGGAGCACGATGTGAAACAATTCAAGGGTATGCTCGAAGGAATGTCCACCAATGAGCTTTGGGATTTCTACCGCCACACCCGGGCCATTCTCCCAGGAAAACTAGCGGCGAAACAAAAGGAGCTAGAAGAGCGGCTGGCTAAGCTCGGTGCCGCCGGTGGGTCGGTGCCGCCGCACACCGTTCGCGCCCGACGGCACTATCCCAAAGTCCTTCCAAAGTATCGAAACCCGTTAAATGGATCGGAGACTTGGGCCGGTCGCGGCAAGCAGCCTCTCTGGGTAGCAAGTCTGCTAAGGTCCGGAAAACGCATCGATGACTTACGTATTGATCGGGCTGCGACGTAGCGGGTCATCGCAGGCCTCTGGTTTCGGCCTTCCTAACTTGCTCTCGGAGGGCCTGCACTTCATCCCATAGATTCTCGATGTTGGCGATCGATGCGCGCCTTCGTTTCAGCTTCTGAAGCTCGAGAGCCAGCACAAGTCGGTCTGGTTTAATGCGCTTCTGCTCTTTTGAAGCCCGGACCTTTCGTCCCATTGGGAACAACTCCGCACGCTGCGACCCACAAAGGTGACCGATTGAGAGGCTCAGAAAGTTTAGTCCCAAGTCGCCTCAGCTCATTGCGCTAGATCAAGTTGTGCGGGCCGCAAGTCATGTCCATCCGGGCGAAAAATCAGACCTCCGTTCATGACGCGCCAGTGGCAAAATAGGCGATATAAAACAGGCGGGGCGCACCAATGCGTCATGGAGACGGAGCCGTGCCGAACCTCGTATTACATGCTGGATCAGAGCGGCCCAGATCAGGCGTTCGGCCAGTCGTCCGGGCCCGCGTTCTTGGCTCTTTCGTCAGCTAGGAGAACAGCGTCTGGTGCCGTGCTTCGTCGCGTGACAGGTCACCTTCACTGGCCGCGATGAGTTTCTCTGCCCCTTTGCGCACGCGGTGCAAGGCTTTTTATTGGGCGGACGAGGAAATGCCTCAGCGTCGTTTCATTGCGGCGCGAATTTGGGTTGCTGCCAGGGCTAGCGGACATTGCCCAATCGCGGCGACACAGGACCGAACCGCAGGCCAGCCAGGTCACGGGGTCGTGCGAGTTCCCCGCGTTCAATCCGCCATCCACCGAACCCAGAAGCCTATGCTGGACGTTCATGCCGGTGCGAGGACACCTGAAGAGGATGTTGCGATTTATACGCGAGATCATGAGCTTCGATCGGCCGCGGCAAAATTCCGGATCCGTACGTAAGCGGCAAGCCGGATCGCAGCGCCGCCCTACGCTGCAGACGCCCCTGCGCTAAAGTAGACGGCCACGACCCGGCGAGACTTGACGGGTGGGGTGAACGGAGGCAAGCCTTTGTGTTCCTTTTGAGAAACCGGCGCAATGTCCGGAACTAGACAAAGCGGCGCACGTTGGGCTTGAAAAGTGTCCTCCCTCACAGTGCCGAATATTACGGCTCGGGCAGAGGGAATTGATCAGACAAAAAATGCAAGTCCCTCGGAGGCCGTCATGGATGGCTCTCGTAACGAACGCGCACGTGCGCGTGCACAATACCTGTTGGCGCAAATCGCACTCTTGCCCGACGATGCTAAAGTCCAGCGCTTGCGTGAACTATCCATGGATTACATTCGCGAAGCAGAAAGATTCGAAAAAGAAGGTGTCGCCACACGCGAGTCCGGCGAACAAATCTCGGCAGCCTTAGACGCGATAGCCCACGACTTTTTTGCTCGTGCTCTTCGAGGCCCCAGGTGAGGAGGCGGCGGCCTCGACCGGCTATGAGCGCAAGGGATTGGTACGATTGAGGGAGCAGAACATGGCTGTCCTAAGACGCGAGTTGTACCGTCAAGTTAGAGGACCAGAGGTCCACCCACGCCGATCGCTGCGCGCTGGTCTTCGATACGGACCCCAAGAGTTTGTATGTCGAGCGCGAGGTCACCCATTTGGACGCATGTATCGACGGCACGATCGAGATGCAAACCACCACGATGGATATCGCGGATTATCTCAAGCAAGGCGGCCAAACCCCAGGACACCGCGAGCTATGGCGGCTGCTGAGGACGCTCTTCAAAGACACCGATGATAGTGATGAGCTGATCGACTAGCCGGAGCGTTTGTCCAGCCTCTTCGGTCGCTTGAGCATCATCCGCTTGGCCTTCGCCTCTGACCGCTTTTTGATCTCGACTTTGCTTTGTTGGATCAGGGCTGTTTCTGAGTTCTGGACCTTAAGAGTGGAATTCACGTTGGCGCCCTCCGATAAGCTCTGCTTGGCAGATTAGTCCAATATGGCCCCCACGCAAAAGCCGCCAAGGTTTCCCTCGGCGGCCTGTGTCGTTGCGTTGCGTTTGCGTAGAGGTTTGCCGCGCCGAGCGGTGCTCGAACGTAGCCCAAGCCTGCCACCCACAGGACGCACAACCTTCATGAATGAGGCAGTGGATGCGTCATCGCATGAGGCAGTCGAGGCGTTGCCTGTATGTCGGGGCCAACGTATCCCCGATGGACTATGATGTGTCAGCGGCGACGATGCTGATCAAGCCAGTGCGGCTGTCCCATCGGATGAAATAGATAGCCCCGCCATCCTTGCTCGGCTCCTCAACCTCCCAACAATGCGGCAACCAATGAAGGACATGCGGGCCCAAGCGGAGAAGCTACGCACTGACGCTGCTGAATGCGCTCTGATCCGCGACTCTCGCGACAGAGCCAAAAAGCGCGAGTTGTTCTCGCGGTTGGCCGACCATCTCAAGGCATTGCCAGACGAAGTTGAGAGGACAATAGAACCATCGGAAGGCAGAGACCCTGCTGGCGAAGCTGGTTACAAGCTGCCCGCCCAAAAGCAATGCAACATGGGCTGAGGCTCGCCACCAACGCTGTTGGAGCATTGAGGTAGAGCAACACGATCACCCCTCAAGTGCCAGAGTGGCTCCAGCTTTGCCAAGCCGCTCTAGAGCGGGGGCAGTTCAGGCATCGCCAGGGGCCGCGTGCCCCCTCTCCGGCTGCACCGTCCTTGCATCGCGACAATCTAACAGGAGGCTACATGCCGAGCCAACGATTGATCGCGCGGCTTGAGGCTGTAGTCGGCCTCTCCGAGCAAGACCGCAGCAAGCTGAAGAACATGCAGCACACAGTGAAGACTCTCGCTAATAGGGAGTATGTCCTGCATGAAGGTCAAAGATCATCACAATGCGCCATTGTGATAAGTGGCTTCCTCTTCCGCCAGAAGATCGCAGGGACTCGCAACCAAATACTGTCGATCTACGTTTCGGGTGACATGCCGGATGTCTCGCCGATCTCGCGCGCGGCTGCGTCGCCGCTCGCCATATCCAAAATCTCAGCATGTGCACCCAGCGCCTGCCGCAGGGTTGTATGCCCTGCTTTGCGGTCCTGATGCGCGGTAGCGAAGCACTCAAGCGGCGCTCCAACCCGGCCGGTCCAGGGGGGCATGCCTGCGAGGAAGTCCACCTTGCGAGCCATGGCCGCATTGCCGCTAACCAGGAAGTGGGAGTCTCGAGCGGGCGGTGGTTTCCGGCTTCCCTTCGCAGCGCCCAACCTCTCGATCGGCTCAAGCGCAACGCCGCGCTTGGTGAATCCGTAGCGCACCAGGCGGTCCTTGCGGAATACGAGATCGCCGATCCGGCTGGTGGTGCATGGCCGCTCCTCCCGCCGAATGTCGCTGCGCTGGCCGTTCTGCACTGTGCAGCTCACAGCAACACACCTTGCCCCTTCGATGGCGCGCAGCAATTCGTCGACGGATGGGCGAATCTCTAAATCCTGCTCGCCTCCCTCAGCGAAGCCTGCGTTCGCGGCTCATCGCCTTCATCAACGACGATTTCCGGCTCGGCATAGAGGTCAGGCGAGTGAGATGCTTGAAGGTCCCGCCAATACCGCCACAGGGGCACCACGTCGGGCGCCATCCGGCTGAGGCGCTCCAGTTGCGGGAGATTTAATACCGGCTCTGGCGCCCGCTGTGGGCGCTGGATATAGGCGCGGCGAGCGGCCAGACTGGTGAAGCTATCGGCGCTGATAGGACCGTTGTCGTTGGCGGGCCGCGGCTGCTGCCAAGTAGAAAGTGCCTCGTGGAAACTAAGTGCGGGCATTGAGCCCTCCGTTGACGTGCTGTTGACCGGCTGCGCGGCCCTCTGGCTTTCGGCGCTGGGCCGATAAATCAAAAATAATCAAAAAAGTTACGCGTGAGTGGACGACTGGTTTGGCTGGTGCCGGGCTCAAAGGAATGAGGACCACCCCAGGGGTAGGTCGAGGCTCTGCGCCGATTGCTCCTAACTACCGGTTGGGCACTCGCACACGCGATGCCGCAGATTTCGAGATATTTTTGCCGGTCACACTTCTTGGAAACCTGCGGGTTTTAGCGTGAGACTGCCGGCGTCGACCGGCAAAATTCATAGAGAGTCGAGTCGCCCTCCCCGTAAGCATGTTTACCCTTCCGTTTTGCACGCGCGGAAGGGAGGCGGGGGCGCTGGTCCCCTGTTGGATAGTGGGAGAGAGTGCGGATACCCCCGGGGCCTGGTTATGCTGCCTCCTGCAGTAGCGCCGCATAGCTGATAGCGCCGCTATTGGTGATGGTGCATTCAAGCGCCTTGCCGTGCAGGACGTCGGTGTCTTCTATAGATGCGATACCGACAGCCCGGCAGATAGAAGCGAGGAACGCTTGCCCCCTCGCCGTCTCCATGTCGAAGGCGTGTTCTACCTGCCTGTTGATTTTCATCCCGCCTGAGTTGTCGGATATATCCAACATCAACGTGACGAACTGGCCGTGCTCATTCCACTCGAAGGCGCTATCCTTGATGGTTGCGGGGAATGTGCCGAAGGGCGAGAACTTGCCAACATCGCCGATCCAAGGCTCGGGCTCGGCGGCAGGCTGGCCGACGCTGAGGAAGGCCAACCCCTTATCGTCGCTCACACCGACAACCCGACCGACGATGTAATCGCCCTCTGGATTGCCCTTGCCCCATGCAGCTAGATACAGGCTATGCTTAAGTTCACCGTCGGCGCCTTCCGCGAATTCAGCGGCGGCACAGACAACGTGCAAGCGCTTGCTGAACTCCTGCCCGTCATCGGCCCGGAAGGAGAATGTCTCATACCAATCGGCAAAGACGTCGCCATCGGTTTCATGCGCCGTGATCGTGAAGTGCTTGATGTTTGCACCGATACCGAGATCGCCCTTGCCGGCCGATTTGGATTTGGCCTTGCTGGCCTTCTCCACCTTGGTAAAGCCCTTCGGCGCGTCCTCGTCATAGCGCTCATCTTTCAACCACCGCGCCAATGCGTATCGCGGCGCATCCGGCTTGCCTTGTGCCGCCCATGACGCCTGCCACGCCTTGGCGGCCTCAATCACGGCAGCGCGGTCTACCTCGGCCGGGAGCGCACCCCATGCCGCCTTGGCTTCCTTCTTGCCCTTGAGGAAAGCATAGGTGCGGTAGCAAAGCTCAAACGTCGGCTTGGCGGGCGCGCGCTCTTCCACCGCCGTCCCGCCCGCGGCGGTGGCCGCGAGGCCATCCGCAAGCGGCGGCGCCGTAGGCGCGGCGGGGTCAACTCTATCTATCTGTATCTCGGCCTTGTAGGCCGGATTCAGTAGATAGGATTCGGTCACGTCCACAGGTACACTAGAGTTGCTAGTGGTATTGTCCGCGTGACCACTAGAGGTCACATCCACAGTACCGCTAGGAACTTCATCGGTAGAGGTCACGTCCACAGGTACACTGGCAGACAAATCAAAATTGAGGGCATATTCGGTCGGCCGGGTTCCCTGCCCTTGGCGGGTGATGATGATTGCACCGTTCTCGGCCAAGCGACGCAGGGATGTTGTGATATTGGAACGGCTGGAGCCCGTGGCCCGCTCAAGATAGCGGAGGCTGGCGCGTCCGTTGCCATGCTTCGGGTAATAACGGTCGATGACGTGGCGCGCCACCTTATGGTCGAGGCGCGTTGCCCAAGGCGAGTCGATGATGGCGCCAAGCAGGTTGTATTGATCCAGCAAGCCGCCCGTCTTGTGGATCTTATTGTCCGCCACGGCTACTGCCCCCCACCGCTACCGCTGCTCTGGCGAGATCGTTCGCAACGCCGATATCGAGGCGGACGTTCGTGCCGAATACCCGATAGGAGCCGTCAGGCTTGCGGATCAGACTAAGATCGAGAGCCCGCACGCCGGGGGCTATCTCGGCGTCAAACGTGCCAAGTTGTTTCCCGCTACTGCGGGAGGGTCTGAATTCAATGATTTTCAAAAATGTGGTTCCTGGAGGTTGAGAGGCGAGCCGGCGGAATGGCTAGTTGAGGCTCGCCGCGTAGTGCTCTTTCGGTTCGAAAAAGAGTTCGCCGTCTAACTCGCAGAACGTGAATCCGCGGCGGTCCATCTCTGCGACGGTCAGGGCGAGCCGCCTGTGGCTTTCTGTCAGGCGCGGGTCGGACATGACTCGATGCACCCACGCCCGTCGTTTTGCTCGATTGCCCATGACGTTCATCCATTGAGGGGGTTCAAATTAGCAGTACGACTCTCGCGGCCCGCCGCTAAACGGACCGCTCCAAAATCACTGGGAGAAGCAAGATATATGGCGGTCGGGGGCGCAAAGTGTGCAGGGCGCTGGCCAAAGAAAATTAAGCCCGTACGGTTGTTGGGGCAGGCGACCCGAACCCGGGGCCTTCCCGAACGCATGTAGAACGCCCGCCCCTATTCCGGGACTTTTTCCGGGACTCTACGCGGCCAATCCGGGGTTTTTGCCCCGTTTTGAGCGGTTTTTGTTCTGGGCGCGACGTCAACATGAGTCTACCAGCTTGTTGAAATCGTTGAGTATTCAGGCCGCGCGGCCCCTACCCAGACCATCAGCATAGAAGCTCTGAAAACTCGGATGCACCAGCGCCTCCGGCGCGACTGCCAGCACGATCAGGGCGGCCACCGCCAGCGTGCGGAAGGTGATGGCGCGGCGATCGACCATCACCGCGATCAGCACCACTGCAGTCATGAAGAACGATCTTTGCGTTGCGACCTCCGCGCCCGACAGCAGCAGGTAGAACGCAGCGGCGACCAGTGCCGCGGCCGCCGACCATTTCTTGATGGCGAAGCCGGCCGCCAGTCCCGGGATCAGAGCCAGCAGCGCGCGCACCGCGAAAAACACGACACCGGCAACGACTGCCATGTGATAACCGGAGATCGGTCAAGCAAAGATTTTATATAGGAAATACAGCGCTTTATGGCGCTATTGCTTCCCAAGAATTTGGACCGGGAAGCAGGTGGGAAGCAGCTTTGGAGGCAACTGGCCTCGGCTCGGTAGCAGTTGGCCATGAACTCGAGCCCTGCCCGCTCCTCCGGCATGTCCGCGCCGGCCGCCAGCTCCAGGCAGATGCGCTCCATGCGCGCGAGCTCGTCGATGTCGTGCTGATGTCGCCCCATGCGGCCGATCAGACTCCGGCGGCCGTGCACTCGTCAAGGCTGTCTAGCCTGTAAATGTCCCATAACAAGGGGCCGCCGAATCGGGGATGATCGCGTCACGTCCCCGCCACGGTGCCGGGTGAATTTGCGCCAGGAGAGGAATGGATGACTACGGAGACAGATCTAACGGTAGCTGTGGCGACGGAGATCGCGAAACAACTGCCCGTAAAGGACGTACTCAGCCCGCCGGCTCGTCAGGCAGGGGAAATCTTTCAAGACATCGTCAAAACTGTCCAACTCGCGCTGGCACCCATTCAGCTCGCGGGTGCGCTGCAGGACAGACTGAGACACTTCATCGATAATTCCATTCGAAAGGTACCAGAAGGAAACCGGGTGTCACCGGCGCCGCAAATCCTCGGACCCACCATCGAGGCGATCCGCTACGAACCCGAGGGTACCGAAATTGACGCGATGTTCTCGGAGCTTCTGAGCGCTTCAATGGACGACCGGCGGGTCAAGGACGCACATCCTGCCTTTGCGACTATCATCAGATCTTTGTCTCCCGACGAAGCGAAACTGCTCAAGGCGATCGCCATAAAACCGATCCGGCAGACGTTTACTCAGGCGCTTGATCCCGTGAACAATCTTTTCGCGCCCGCCGTGATCGAATCTCTCGAGGTCCCACCGGGGCTTGCTTTCCCTGAGAATGCCAGGGCCATTCTGGCTCATTTGGTACAGCTCGGCTTGACCGGCGAGGAGCCTCAAGTCGGAAAGCCAGCCGAACCCCTTTATACGAGCGGCCGGCAAACTGGCCTCCGGATGCACATTCAGTTCCATCTGACGATCTGGGGCCGGCAATTTATGAGAGCGGCCACACCACTCGAATCCCTTGCCGACTAGCCACCCACGATGCGCAGTAGCTCGCGCGCGTTCCCCGGCCCACGGAATTGATAATTTGACTCTGGCCACAAGGGCACCGCTCATGTTGAGTCTCGCGCGTCAGCGATTTAGCGGGAGGGGGCTCTGATTGGCTGAGACTACCTGGCTCGACATCTTTACTCGCTATGTCGTTCCTCCCTTGCTAGGGGGCGCAGGCGGCATAGTTACCATCTACGGGCAGTGGGGTATCGAAAAGCGCCGGCAGAAGCTGCAAGCCCGCCGCGACCTAGTTGCAGAGTGGCGAAAGAACCTCGTTCCCCTACTTATCACTAAGCACGAAACGCGCGGCGGAGGTCCGGAGAGTAAGTATGCTTTCATGGATCACGAGAGCTATGCCAGCCTACGACCTCACCTCCGGCCAGATCTGCGGGCCAAACTGGAGGACACGGTGGTTCGGGTCAATGTAGGCGGACCGCCGTTCCCGCGAAGTGCGATCATGGACGAAATCGCGCGGATTGAGCGCCAATGGAATCTCATCTAAGGCTTGCTTGCTCCGGAGACATAGGAGAGATCGATGGACAATGCCGGTTTTGATGCTGTGAAAAGCAAACTTGATGCCGAAATCGACGGATTGCCGGAGAAGCCAGAAGTCAGAATCAAGCTAGGTTGGGATCTCTACCGCGAATTTCGAGTAAGGAAGCTGCTTCAGCCAAAGATTGCTGACTTCCTGCTGCACAAGTGGCCTCTCGCGAGCTATCGCGATAGATTTGTCTGGGACGCATTTGACGTGGCTGACGATCAGTATGTGATCGGCAAGCCCGGAAATTAGGGCAAAAGTCCTGCCAGCGTGAACCGGCGGTTTTTCCACACCCACGACGCGCAGTAGCTAGCCGGCGCTCCGAGGCCCCAGGGATTGATAAGTTGCGAGGTCGCGTCGGTGCCGCTTTGATGGCGGCATGCGTGCTCGCCGTCGATACACAAAATGGGCCGGCCATTATCCGCCCCGCTCTCCTGCTGAATGGCTGGCCGATGGCCATGTGACCTGCAGCATCCAGTGCCTGAACGGCCACTGCGATCGCAGGGTCGACGTTCGGCTCGACGCACTCCCGCAGGATCAGCCGTGGTCGCGGGTCGGCTTGCGCCTGGTCTGCTCAGCATGCGGTGCCGCAGGATCTGTGCATATCGTCCCGAACTGGCATGACAGTCGCGGGCAAGTCAGGCCAAGCATGGGCTTGAGGTTTTGATTCCACCGATGAAGCACGTCACCGAACGCCCTTTTGCCGATCCACAAGCCGCAGCCCGCAAGCTGCTCGATCTCGCCGCCAGCATCGAGGCGGTACAGGAGGGCAGAATCCATATCGAGAAGATCAATTACCCCTTCATCTACACGCTCAAGGGAAGCGGGGCGGAGTTTGGCGCCGGCATTAGGTATGCAGTTGAGCGCGGCTGGCTCGATCTGCACGAAAGCGGCACCTATGTGCGGCTGCTGACGCATGGCGATGATCTGCTCGCTCAATAAATCAGCGTGAAGGACAACCACGCCGCAAGCGATGCGCAGAGACAAATTCCAAGATAAGGCAATGCAAGGCGCATCGGGCTTTCCCTCCGAAACGCAAATATGGATCATCATGTCATGTTGGGACCACAACCACCAGGAATCAGGGGTTGTAATCGCTCGCCTTCCGGCAGGCTGCGCTTGAAGTGAAATGGTCCCGCTCGTTTGACGAACCCATACCGCTGCCCGATGGGCGCAAGCTGATGGCGCTGCTCGATGCCGGCGAATACATCAGCGCTCTGCCAAAGAAAGAGCACAGCGCGCCGGAATGGCAAGCAGCGATGGAGGCGCTGATCCTGGTCGCGGAAGGCGGCGGCCCAACGATGTTCGCGCGGATCGGCATCATGCGGGCTTTGAACCGGCACCACGTCCCCCAAATGAATCCGAAGGGGAAAGAGCCGCATTGGGGCCGGCGCAAGCTGAAGAGGGATCAATGAGGCCCGCCCGTGTCGCGTGAACAGCAGGTGAATGCTCCGTTCAATGGCCGTTGTGCGTTAGCGTCCTATAAGCATCGTCGCGGGAACTCGCTTCCTTGCCCTTCGTTACATCGACCAAGAGGGAGAGAAACGGTGCTTATTCAAGCTGTGATTCTGTCGCTGGCTGCCCTTGGAGCAATGCCGGCCGCGCCTGCCCAGGAAGCTCAAGTTCAACAAGTTCAATTCCCGGGAAGAGGCGGCTCGTGTCCGGATGGCTACGACTTCAACTATTCGAACGGTCGCTGCTATCCGAACAGCTATCACGCCCCCGGCGCGTACGCGAGGTCGGCACCTCGTTACGCCCCCTATGGCCACGACAATTACCGACATCGCCGAGATA
The DNA here is from genome assembly GCF_054056815.1 of Bradyrhizobium sp. LB13.1. Classification (NCBI taxonomy): domain Bacteria; kingdom Pseudomonadati; phylum Pseudomonadota; class Alphaproteobacteria; order Hyphomicrobiales; family Nitrobacteraceae; genus Bradyrhizobium; species Bradyrhizobium sp. LB13.1. The sequence continues at coordinate 4,760,855 of NZ_JBSRYQ010000001.1, forward strand.
GGTATGAACCGAGATATTACGAACGCTACTAAGTGGTTGCAAGCCCGGGCACCCCATCCAAACTAGCCGACGTAATAAGTCCCGCCCGGAGCACAACGCAAGGAACAATCCGCGTTACATGGACCGTTGCGATCCCAGCAAAAGCAATCGCCGTCTCTAACGCTAAGGTCCCAATAGTCGTTTTGATATTGCAACGTCGCGTTGCTTACACCACCGGTCGAGTACCATACCGAGACTGTGCAGCGACCGTTGTACCGGTTAATAAAACGGCAGTTTCCGTCTAGTAATCCCGGGTTGTCGCTCAGCTTGTGCTCTTGTTTGACGACTAATGAATCCGGCGCCGTGGATCCAGCGCCTTCTGAAGAGTTTTTTGATGGAGTAGCAGAAAATTGGTCACTCATCTTGAAATCTCCCATAGGAATTGATTCCAGATATTTCGCAACCAGTGATATGTATCATGCTAAAGGTTGTAGAAGAAGCGGTATTCGCCCTGTTTGCGTCGCGCGCTCTGCGGCCGTATGGCACTCCTAACTTGGCCTGGTGATTCCGAGGCCGCCTCTGTCGGCGGCCTCTTTTCACCTGTTCAGGTGGCTCTTGGCGATGTCAGCGCTTCAATCGTCCAGGCGGGCCGACCAGCGGCTGCCGGTCGCGCTCCTGTGCATTCGGCGCCGGCGCGTCATGATGGCCCTCGCAGCTCGCTATTCCAACGGGCGTCGTACTCCTTTTCGAGCCGCGTCAGCATCTCGGCAGAATGAAAGACAGCGAACCTCAAATGATCGTTCTCGAGCGCCGCATTCAGCATCAACTCCGCTGCTATGCCCGTCATCCTGACGCAATCCCGAAGGCTGGGTTCCAGCTCTCGGAAGGCTTGGGCGTGAAGTTCTTCGATATTGATCCCTGATCGGTCGGGGACCAGTTCGACAACGTTGCTCATTGCTGCGCCCTCCCGCCTTGCGTCACGGCAAGCTCGAATAGCTCGGCGAGAAGAAGGCGAGCTGCCTCTACGCCTTTCCAGAGTAAGGCGCCCTCGTCCAGGTAGGGATCGGCCCGGAGTGCTTCGCCCCTGTGAATTTTTCCAGCAACGGTCACAGCGATGGATACGCTATGGCAGGGGTGCCGCAGCGGATTGCGATTGCGGCTGGCGCGCTGACGGCCGCTGCTGCACGGCGTATAGGCCTCAGCCGTCACATTGAGCATTCGGACGTTCGATGCCGGCAGCTTGCCCGGGAACGTGAGGACGTTGCTCATTGCTGCCCCCCAACCTGGCTCGCGGCCGCCCTGCGGAGTCGCTTGAGCGCGTGGAAGAACTGGTCGGGGGAAATGTCGGTGCGACGGTAAAGCTCACCAGCGGACTCCGCTGGCCGTTCTATGGGCGAGCTTGCCCGTGGCGTGCTATGCACGCTGTCAGCTTCGGTCATCTTGAATACCCTTCCGTGATCGAGGTTAGGGCCGGGGCGGAAGTTCGCGCTTCCCCTCGGCTCGTATTTTTAGTAAACTGAAAAGATGAAGAAGTCAATTTCGGTAAACAAAAACTCACGCGGTCGACCGAAGAAGGCTGGCGGGGTCGATCCGGTCAGCGCTGTCCGACTTCCTGCCGATGTAACTCAGGAGGTTGATGCTTGGGGGGAAGCACGCGAGCTAAGCCGCTCCGAGGCCATCCGCCGGCTAGTCGAGATCGGGCTGAAGGCGAAGCGATGAGCCCTCCCCAGTATTCTCGTCCGGCGCGAAAATGATAAAGAACACGAATTGCTGGATCTGCGACGCGCCCGCCGATAGCGCAGAACATAGGATAAAGAGGTCGGATGTGACCCGTGCCTATGGGCGAGGCTCTTATCAAGGGCCGTCCGCGCCTGTTCACGTTCGAGATGGTGCGATCAATCAAGTGCAAGGACCGAACTCACTTCGGCTCAAATATAATCAGATCCTGTGCCATGACTGTAATACAGGGCGGTCGCAACCGTTCGATAGAGCTTACGATCGTCTCATAGACTGGGTAATGTCTAACGAACGGGTGATTTTGCAAAGGCGGCATCTGAATTTTGAAGAGATTTACGGACAGGAATGGGAAGAGAAGCAGCGCGACCTCTTCAAGTACTGCGTTAAAAGCTTTGGCTGCCGATTGGTTGACGCGGGCGAAATGGTCCCGCAAGATTTAGTTGACCTGTTGGCACTGACGTCGTTTCGCACCGCCCTCAAAGTGACATTCGCCGTCAATGAGGACGTCTTGTTGATGCCGCAGGATGACCGCGCCGGCTTTATAGCCATGGGAGACCTGTTCTCCACCACCGCTAAAGGCTACCTTTGGTGCGAAAGCGTTTCCTGGTTCAGAATTCACTATTGGTACTCCTGCCAGCCAGATGGCGCATTAGGTTCGACGTGGATTGCCAACGCGCAGTACGTCTATCTCGGGAGTGAAGCCCCGCTGCCTTCCGAAATGAGAGCCGATTTGCTAGCGAAGGCGAGCCGTAAGAAGGTTGCGCCCGCGTCCCTGGATCTCGCTGCGCAAGGCTTCGATGTCTCCAGTGGCATTGACACAGCTGACGATTGAGTTTTTACCGCTCCTGATGAGCGCTTGCGCACGTGAGGCCCGAGTCCCGGCCGGTCCAAGGTTGAAGGTGCTAATCCACCGTTTTACAACCTTAGGGACAAGTGACGCTAGGTCAGCCGGCCTGCATTTTCCGAATCGCCAGAGCGTGCTCGCTGCCCCACCATGTTTTGTTGGGGGGGCGCGTGAGTCAGTTTTTGTCGGTGCTGCTGCTAGCGACGGCTCTAACCATGACCGTATGCATCGGAGTGGCCGCTTGGCGCGTCTCTGACGCGAAGGATACTGATATAACGGGGCAAATTCCGCATCATTCTTACGGGTGGAAGCCGGCATCTCCAAACTAATGCCCTTGCCCTCGCCCTACGCCGCCCCTGATCGCCATGCTAATGCTGCTGGTCGTGGCGATCGCCCGGAGCCTCGTGTACTGACGGCCTAGTGCTCTCCTGGGATGGTAGCATTGGGCTTAACACAAGGCGGTGAACCCATGACAAAGCTTCCTGTTGCTCCCTTAACGCAAGACGATTTGCTTCGCATCTTGCACCGCCAAAGTCAGGCCGGAAGTGTCCTTGTGACGGCAGGGCTCATTGAAGACGAGCTCGAGAAGCTATTGCTTTCGGCGGGCCGCCCACTGGAAAACAAGACAGCGAAGGAGATCTTTGGTGCCATGGGACCACTTCATGGCTTCTCAGCCAAAATCGAAATTGCCTACATGTTTGAACTAATAAATCGAGACGTCCGCGACGACCTTCGGATCATCAAGGGAATTCGCAACAAATTCGCGCACACGAGCCGCTACGTGTTCTTCGAAAGTCAGCATATTGATCGTGAATGCCGCAAGCTTTCGAATTGGAGTGAGGGACTCGGCAATGAAGAGGTGTTTCGTGGCCGAGCTATCGGTTGCGTGAACCTCATCAAGCTCAAAATCGACAGCCTTATGTTTGCCAAAGCACTCCGGGAAGAGCCCTCGGTCATCGAGGATGACGAATAGGGTGATCCGCCGCATCGGCTCCGGCCGCTGACGCGCGGCGCCATTGAGCTAGGGTTCCGCCCAACCGCCGATCACCAGGCCCGCACTGTTTGCTAATCAGACAGCGAGCCGTTTTTCACTCTCGATCCGCTCCGCTATAGATCACCCAATCGATGTATCCCTTGCAGCGAATGAGCACGGTGACATTTCCGCCGCCATGGTCGACGATCGCGGCGCACTGCCGGTCACGCGGAAGCTGCGGATAGATCACGGTCTCCTCGGCGGGCGCCGAGCCGGTCAAAGCGAGTAGCGCAAACATAGCTGCTGTGATCTTCACTAAATTCCCCTCACGGATTGAATACGCGCCGATCTGCCATCGCTACTTCGATTGTCATCTTCCTCAAAACACCGTGTCGGCGACGATGTTGGTCGTCGTCAATGCGCCCGCATTGTTGATCGTGTTGGTGGCTCCATTCCGAGACAACATCGAGGCCTTGATCTGATTTGTGGCGCTCCCAGCGTTTCGCGTCACCAGGTTGGTCACCGAGCCGCTGCCGGCGACGTTTTCGATGTAGGTCATGGCCCCGTTGGCGGCGGGGACATTGACTTGGATGCAGGTAACGACCTCTTCACAGTAGGTCTCACGGATGACGTTCACTGCGCCAGTGTTGACGATGACTGCGGGTCCTGGCCAGGTCGACGATCCCGACGTAAATTGTGTATCGCCGTCGATCGTCTGGATCGCATTTGGATAATTCAATGATACGCCGAATGGCGTGACTTGATAATTTGCAACGCAATACATGCTGGTGATGCGGAAAAAAGCGGTCCCGCCCGAGCCGGTCTCTGTGTACACACAGCCCCGATAGATCGGGTACATCGTGACTTCAAGAACCGCAATCGACTGTTGCTGACAGTTGGTATAAACCATTGCCACTGTGCCGCTGATTGTATGGTTCGCACCAAACAGCGTTATGTGGCGAATGCTATTATAGAAACATGAGAAACGTGCGGTCGGATCACCAAGAGTGATGAAATTGATGCTACTCGCTTCAACGTCGCACTCTTTAAGGGTGGTGCCGACTTGGCTCACTCCTCTAAGAACAACACTCTCCGGGACCATCAGGCCACCACAAACGAAGGCGGTGCCTCGAGGGACAATGACGGTGTGGCCAGAGAAGCCGCCGCCGTCGATTTGATAGTTGCCGTAGGCGGCGAAGTTCATCGCGCTTTGGATCGAGGTCTTGTCGTTGGTGGCGCCCGCGTCGCCGGTGGCCACAACCCAATTGACCTTGGCGCCGAACTGGCGCGCGTTGATGTAGTTGCCCTCGTCGACGACGTACTGGAAATGGGTGCCTGAACTGTCGGTGAAACTGGCCAGCGGCGTGGTCAGGCTTGTGACCGTGATCTTGGGCTGGGTTGTCGAGCATGGTACGGCCGCAACGGGCCCATCGTTCAATGGAACGGTAAGCTGGTCGCCGGCCACGTAGGCGTTGCCACCCGTGCCAGTGATGGTGAAAGAGGTGAGGACGTTTCCGCTGATCACCGCAGTCCCGACCAGGCCGAAGCCGCTGCCGCCGGTGACCTTGTTGCCGTGGTACGTCCCGTTGGTGCAGCCGGCTCCGGGGGTGCTGATTGAAACGGCAGAGACGAAGGAATCGATGAACGCGGCGGTGCCGATGTTTTTGAATGTGGCTCCCCCGCCATCCCCAGCCGTGGTGTAACCGAGCGTCTTGATGACGGACAGCGCTGAGAGATCCGAGCCAATGGCGGCGGCCCGCGACGGCACCACGTATTGCGTGGCTGCAGTGGCGCTGACGGTGCAGTTGATCGAGTTGCCCGAGCACGTTCCAGTTAAAGAGACGCCTGCACCAGCCACGACCTGCTGCGTCAGGAAGGTGTGCCAGGCGGCGTCATCACCGAGATAGCGCCCGGTTGCTGTGGTTGGCGCGGGGACGCACCCCTTTGTCGTGGTTGTGAAAGCGTTGCAGAGGTTGGCCGTGATGCTTGCGAAAGGGATCGGCTGGGCTGGGCCAGTGCCGAACTGAGTTCGTCCGATGACGGTACCGGATGGCACGGTGGGGAACGTCTGCGCCGCGGCAAGAGCCGGCAGCAGGACGAACGCAAGAAGCGCGAGCTTCAGACGAAAAGCGGTCATGTTGACGAACCGAAAATTTCAGTGATGCCGCTAACGACACCACCTCCGTTTCGGCCGTATCCTCGTCGGGGGGCCGCTTAATCCTTGCGTCTCGCCCCTTCGCGGGGCGTCTACGCGGTACGCAAATTTGTGGTGGTTCAGTCTCCCCAGGCGAACCACCAAGCCTGGATGAAGAGGATTACCCGTCCCCCGGAGCTCACAATTTCACGTCAACGCCCGCCGCCGCGACCCACGGCGCTGTCTCGATGAACAAACGAAATGCATTCAGCGCGTTCAGCGCGTCCTTTTTGTTCCACCCTGCGCCGTCAAGAATGCGTAGCTCGATACCGGATGCGGCACTTGATGCCGTGCCGGTGGTGAAGTCATTTTGTTTGAAACCGGTAACGCCTCGGTTCAGTGCGATGAAATGGTCGGACATGCTGTGCTCCTATTGAACCAGTTGCGGCGGCTTGTAGTGCACGAAATTGTCCGGGACATCGGCATATGCATGCCGAAGCGCGTAGGCCTCCGCGTGAATGTCTGCAGCGCTATCTGCGGCGGCGCGCATGTCCTCGATCGACTTCACTTCCGTGGCGGAAAGAGACGCGACGACGATTTTCTGCTCGTCGGTGTCCCGGTTCAAAAAACAGCATCGATATTTCACTTGGTTACCTCCGGGGTGAGATCTGTCTTGAGACCACGAGCGATCACTGCATCGGCCGTGGCCATAAGTCGTTTGGCTTCCGCGTCGTTTGCGAGGAACTTTGCGACAAAACCTTTGTCGGACGTCTGCCTCTGTTTCCAAGCCTCGACCAATTTCATCTCCGCTGGGCTGACGCCTTTGCCCTCCAGGTGCTCACGAATGACGGGATCTGAGATGCCCAGCCCGCGCATCCAATCGGCTATGCTGGCCATCTGCCGGCCTTCCGTGATGGGAAGATCGCGGCCGGGGACGGCTCCTGCCATCGCGGCGTCAATCATGCCGGTGTCGGCCGGATCGTTCCCCGCGATCTTGGTCGTGAGGTTTTGAAATTCGCCCTTGGCGGCGACGTCCCCCGCCAAAAAGCGGTCTCGCCATTCCTGGGTTGCGGTCAATTCACCAAGGCGAGAGTGGGCGGCCGCAGGCGTCGCGAGATGTGGATCGTCGCTCATGCCGCTTCTCCCTGCGTGGCTGCACTCATCTGGGCGGCATCGAGCCGAAGGACTTGCTGTTCAATGTCCTGCAGCATCGCCTGATGAGCCCGTTTCAGAACTTCGATGCCGGGTGGAATTTCCTCAGGAACGTCGCGCAGCGAGATGACCTGCGGCTTTGCGAATGCCAGTGGCGCGCGGCGGCCATTGCGGGCCTCGCCAAGCCGATACATCTCAGCCAAGAGCAACTTCTCGCATGAGCCAAGCAAATTGCCGCTGAGCCCGTTCTCGCCGATCGTCATCGTCGGGAAGGAGGTGCCGCTCGGAAGAACTCCGATCATGGCCTCGGTCTCCACGGTGAATTCCGCGAAGGCCTTTGCCATTTCGGCGGCGTGCTCAAGAGCTCGCTTCATGGCCCCTTCGCGGCTCCCAACGTGGCTTCGGAATGCCGATAGCTGGTCATCGCGCATCTGAATGGCAGCGGACGCGTCGGCCTGGCGGTCCAGCTTCCGGGCCAACCGTAGCGCGCCGCGCAGCTCGCTTGCGGCGGTGTTGGCGGCTTCAATCTTGGCGCGGTGCCCCGCCAGCTTGTCCGCCGCCCCGGGCTTCCGCTCGGCAGCTTCAAGCGCGTATTCCGCGACCTGCTCATCGAGCTCGGCCAGCGCCCCCAACGCGCAATCAAGTTTCTCCTGGACGGCCGGCGCGCGCCGCGCCGATGCTTCGGGTTGCGGCAGCGATTGCTCTGCGGCGTATTCGCCGGACTTCCTGCGGAACATGGTCAAAATCCTCACGCGGCTTCGTTGCGATGCTGGATCGGCTGTGAAGCCGCGGCGACCGCGTCCTCGAGCCGGCAGCGGATCCAGTCCGAAACCGTGCGCCGCTCGCGCGCCGCCAATTCCTTCATGCGCTCCTCCAGATCACGCTTGATCCGGGTGCCGACAATCTTCGTGCTGTTTGCCATCGTTAGCCTCTGTCCGGTTCGTGCTGTCAGCATCCAGCGTGATCTGCGGATCGCTAGCAACGCACCACAATGTTGTTTCCGGAGGTGGGCCCGGTGCGGCTGCCTTCCCATTCGTTGGCCGCCGCTTCCGAGGCCGCCAGCGGCCGCGCACGCGCGCCGCCTGCTCTGGGTCCTCCATGATCACCGCGAACGCGATACGCATCCCAAGCGCGTCCAGAAGCGCCTGGAGCGACATCTCGCCGAACCCTCGCATCGGTGGGTCCGCCAGCAGTTTGCTCACGTAGCCGCCCTGCAGGCCCGTGATGGCGTCCAGCGTCTCGTGCGAAATGTTGAGCTCGTCGCGCCTGTCGCGCACGACCTGCAGCAGTTGCTCGCGGTCAGCAATCATCCGGGGCTTCATGTCAGACAATGCTCAACGAGGTTTGCGAAAGCTGGCCGCCGAATTTTTTGGAGGGCGCCGCGAAAGAGAGCGAGGAGGTAATTGGGGGAACGCGCGCGCATTCTTCCTCCCACCCCCCTCGATCCTGGATTCCAAAAGGGAAAACCATGGCTATCTGGCAGGCGATCGGCCGGCACCATCGCGCGCGCGTCAACGCCACATGATTGGGACAAATCGGATGACCATCGCGGTTGAGCAGCGCAAACAACAACTTGATGACGAACCGCGATGAGTGGTGCCGCAGCGGGAAGCGCATGGGAATCAGTCGCCATCTATATCGACCTCGACCGTAACTGACATAACCGTTAGCTCGTCGACCAGGCTGCCGCTGGACCGCTGTATAATGCGCGTGCGAGAGCCGGCGGAAATTGGGTTTCTCGGCGTTACGCCTACATCTCGACAATGCAGCTATCTGAAGCCCCCTCTTCCACAAGCTGGTGACACATGTGACGGGAAACCTACTTATCGCCGTCACGCGCGCGCGTGTAACGTGGTTATAGTAATCTCGTGTCACATCCGTCACCGATCATAAACCCCTTCGAAATCGGCCAAGTCTGACGTCAACCGCAGACCATAGAAGCCACGTCCGGAATTAAGGCGGTGGGGCGTGAAGCCGCGATCGACCAGTTTCTGGGTGAACGTCTTGGTGCTACCGGCGTGTTCGCTGGAAGCATCGGCCCAGGCCTTCCAATCGCTGTACAACGCGGCGGACGAGGTCCAGGCGTTGGGGTCGCGCTTGCATCGGTCATCAATCCAGCTGCCCACCGTATCCTCGGCGCTGAGGTATTCAGCGGTAGCCTTGGTCACCGCCTCGGGCGCTGCCAATCCAATGCGCTGCCACTCGAGGCAGCCCTCGATCATCCAGGACAGGATGCCTGGCCACTCCGCCCTGATCTTGTCGGACAGATCCGGGTCCCGCTCCTCCGCCGGGATGGTCACGGTGAAGGGGATGAGATGGAAGCGCCGCTTCATGGCCTCGTCCACCGACCGAAGACCGGGCTTGTGGTTGCCGGCGATCAGAAGCTTGAACTGCGGGGTGAACTCGAAGAAGTCCTGCCGCATGAAGCGCGCCGATATCTTGTCGCCGCCGGTGAGCGCTTTTGATCCGGGCCTCGGCCCAACGGCGGTTCTCTTCCGTTTCATTGGCCGTGACGAGCCGGGCTCCGCGAAGGCCAGCAAGCTCGGTCGGATGCTGGGCAAATGACGACGCGGTGAAGGTCTCGATCGGCGACGTCCTGTGGTAATCCTGGAGGATCCCGGAGATCGCGTTGATGAAGACGCCCTTCCCGTTCCCACCGGTGCCGTACAGGAAGAACAGCGCCTGGGCGCTGGTCGAGCCGGTCAAGGCATACCCAGCAACTCGCTGCAAGAACGCCTGGAGCTCGGTATCGCCTTCGGTGATCCTCATCAGGAACTGCCTGAAGATCGGACAGGCGCCCGCTGGAGACACGGCGGTGATGCTAGTGAAGTAGTCGTCGCAGCGATGCGGACGGCGCACGCCGGACCGGAGGTCAATCACGCATTCCGGCGTGTTGAGCAGCCAGGGGTCGAGGTCCCACTGTGCAGTCGTGGCGGCGATCGCCCTGTCCGCCTTCGCCAGCCGCTCAATGGCTGCCACCGTCTTCGCACTTGCCAGATTGACGGCAACCTTTGGTTTGTTGCACTCCGCGGCGGCAGCGCGGCAGATGGACCTGGCATAGTCGAATCCAGCCAGCGTTTCATCGGCCGCCCATTTGCGGCCATCCCAAATCATCCACTTGCCCCAGGCAGATACGAAGCGCAGATCGTTGCGGTGTTCGTCGGCAAAGCGCAGGGCCAGTGCCTCGTCGGTAAAAGCGGGCGGTCGCGGAACGTCATCGCCATGTTCTGCCGGTTCTTCGGTCTTAGCGGGCGGGCGCCTGTCGAGGCCGAAGTCGGACAAGACTTGCAGGGCCATGGCCTTGTTTGCGGGGCTCAGCATCAGGTAGCCTCCAGCATTTCGAGCACCGCCAGTGCGTCATCCGGATGATTGCGCACCCATTCAGCGAGCCGTTCGGGATTGTTCTCGCTCATCACGATGTAGAAGCTATCGATCGTTGATTGCGGCGTGCGATACGGCAACTTCTCGGTCGCTGATGCCTGCTGCGTCGGCGGCTGTTCGCCAGTCCAGCGCCAACGGTCGCGCGGGTCTGCCAATTCCCACTGCATCACGAGCTGCGAAGCATAGTCGGAAGGCAGATCCGGCTCCCACCCTGCGTCGGCCAACTCGTCCGCAACCTGCGCAGCCACGATTTTGCGGAAGCGCTGGAACGGCTTCGCAACGAGCCGCTGCACTTCATCCTGGCCAATGGCCGCGACCAACCCCGATTGCTCGGCAAACTCTTGGAGCGGGTCAATCGCGTCGGCGAGATGTTCGAACTGGTACTCGTAGTCGAGATAGGCGCGGATCAACGCGCGCGTTTCGAGCAGCCAGATTGCGTCTTCCAGCGCTTTCCCATCGATGATTTTTGCCGGCGCGTTCATTCGGTCTCGCCCCCGTCGAGCAGGCCGAGCTCCTGCGCCTTGGCCAGTGCCTTGTTGATCGCCTTGGCGAGGTCCGGCAGCCGCGTCACCTTGATCGCGACGCCCTTCGCAGTCGGGACCAGCTTCCCTTCCCTGCTCATGGCGTGCTTGCGCACGTTGACCAGGTTGTGGCCCTGGTAGGTCGACAGCTCGGTGATGATCGCATCGTGGCGGCGGTTGGCCCAAAACTGATCGACGACGACGGGCTCGAGCAATTCGGGCTTGCGCGTGCCCATGATCAAGCCGCCGTCTCGATCAAACGTGAAACCTGCCAGCGGCGGTTCTCCGCGACTGTCACGCCCTTGCGGCGCTCGGAAAGTTTGATGAAGGTGGGCCCGTTGCCGGAGGCGATGAGCCTCTGCCCGGTGCTGCGCGAAAAACCATTCAGCTTGCACCAGTCGTCGAACGATAAAACCCGGTCGGCCTCGATATAGCTTGGAATTTCCTGCTTCTGAGACATTCTGCACCTCTGCGCGTCTTCAAGACGCCGCTAGAGGTACCGCTGATTTGGCGGTGTTAAGTGAGACGATTAGGCCTTCCGCTTCTATCGCCCTATTTGTCTCACTAATGGTTCACGATTGAGAGCTCGGTCAAGGCGCCGGATGATTGATTTAACTTCCCTCTCGTCCTGATCTCGGTTCTTGCCGATCACCTTTCCCACAATCCTCTTTCGGATTTTTACCGACTGATTCTTCAAGGCGTGCCTCGCGAAGTCGCGTTTGCTTAGCCATTGTCCAGCCAGCCAAAGCTGAACGAGATATTTGTCGGACTCGGGGTCGTGAGGGCCTTTCCGTTTCTGAGGCGGCGTCGATTTCGCGCGGCGGAGCTCCTTCGGGGCCGCCCTCGCCTGTTCACGAAACAGTTTAGCTGCCTTTCCCGGACCGAAGATCGCACAGCCTTCGCGAAACAGGGATACGAGCCGTTGCCTAAAATCTTCACGCGCTTCTTCGGTGAGGCCAAGATCAAAAGCGGCACCGGTTCCTGGGGACTTCATTGCACAATCGCGAGCAGATGCGCCTCCCACTTCGCCAACGCTGCGGAAATCTCCGGTTCGTAATCATGGTGATCGTAAACGCCGCCGATGCCGGACTTGTGGCCGGCGTGGTTCAAGACCAGTTCGGCGATATGCGGCAGCACGCCCAGTCTTCCAAGCCGGGTGCGCACTGTTCGGCGAAGGTCGTGCAAGCGCCACGGCGTCATCGCCTTGCCGTCGGCCGCGGTGATGCGGGCGCCCAGCGCCAGGCTGCTGTACGACCATGCGCAGAAGCCTGATGCCCCGCCGCCGAATAGCGTGTCGCGACTGTTGCGCCGACGAACTGATTGCAAAATTGCCACGGCGGTCGCCGGCATGGTGATTTCGTGCGGCCGCTTGCTCTTGGTGCGCTCCTTCGGCAGCGACAGACGGCCTGTGGCCAATTCGATCTCCTGCCAGCGAAGCCCGCCGATCTCGTCGCGTCGACACGCGGTCAGCAGCAGCAGGCGAACGATCCGGCCGAAATCGTCATCCCCGCAGTTCCGCCAGATGCTGCGGATCTCGTCATCGTTCAGGACTCGATCGCGCGGCGCTTTCCCATAGACCGGATTATCTGTGCCGATCGTCGGGTTTGCCTTCACCCCGATGCCCTGCCGCATAGCCCATGCAAAAAACGACGACAGCGCGCCGCGCGCCCGGGCGGCCGACGTGGGGCCGTGCTCCTTCATCAGCTTACGGATCAAGCCGGCGATGTCCTCGAACGATACCTTGCTGACGGGCTTCCCGTGCAGAGGCGTGCAGTGGCGCCGCAGATAACGCTCCTCGGCGAGGTAGGTGTTTCGGCGGAGGCTCCCCGCCTCCAGGCGCGCCAGTTGGCTCGCCAAATAGAGTTCCGCTACCTTCTCGAAGGTCAAGGCGTCGGCCGCTTGGTCGGTGCGCCGTTTCTCCTCCTCGGCGTCCGGATCGATACCGAGCTCGACTTGGGCGAACCGCTTGCGAGCGATGCCGCGGGCATCCTCCAGGGTAACCTTGCGGACGTCCCCAATGCCCTTACGACGCTGGTCAATGCCAACCCGGTATTGAACGACGTAGGTGGCCTTCGCCGCCCTTAGGCGCACGCCAAAGCCCGGGAGGTCCGGATCCCATGCGATGTGATCGGTCTTGCCGGCCGGCAGCGCCAGCTTGCGCACATAGGCGTCCGTGAAGCGGATGCGATCTTCGGAGATTTTCAGCATTTGGGAAGCAGCCCTCATTTTTGGGAAGCATATGGGACGCAAACCGGTGACCAATAGTGACCATTGGCGAACCGATCCGCCACGTGCTTCTGGCCGTAAGCCATTGAAATCTGTGGATGTTGACGCCTAGTGACCGTTAGTGACTGGCTAGGCTATCTGTTAACCGGAGATCGAGAGCACGTGACCGAGGCCGGAGATGAACATCGCGTCGTTGACGGGCGTGGTGATCGCATCGCGCCGGCCGGTGAGCAGCGCAGTCGCGATCGCGCGGCTGTCGCCGTCGAGCGTGGCGCGGATGCGCGCGTCGATCGCATCGCGCAGGCTTTGCATGAAGGCTGCGTAACGCAGCCGCAAGCCGCCAGTCTCAGGCGGCGCCGCCACCGTGATTGCGCCCATTGCAAAACCGGAGGCTCCGATGCCCTGGAAGAACATGTCACGCGAAAAGTCGTAGCTGCCGGGCCGCACCGGCGCGAGCGGCGGCATCAGCCGCGCCTTCAACTGCACGAAGCTGCCGACCTCCGGCGCGGTGCCCTTGCGGACCGACAGGCGAACGCGCTCGAGCCTGACGTCGCTGCGCTGCGCCTCCATCGCGGTAACGCGCAGCACGAAACGGTCGGTGCGCTCGCGGATGTCGCGAGCCTCGACGAAGCCCGACAACGACACCGAGTAGAGCGACTTTGCCAGCACCGGGTGGGCGATGCGCGCCGTCTTCCAGGTCGCGACGGTAAAGCCGGCCGCGACCGCCGCGATCATAATCGCCGGCGCGAACAGCCGGCTCCGCCGCAACAGAGCCGCGCCAAGCATGAGCGCGACGGCGGTCGTGGCAACGACCCACAGCACCGGCTCATGATCGGCGGAGAAATAAAGCGCGATGCCGCAGCCGAAAGCCACGGGCACCCACGGCAACAGCCGCCCGGCGCCAGCCTCGGCGCGTACCCATGCGCGCAGGATCTCGACCAGCGATGTCCAGAGGTCGAGACCCGCAGGCGCAAGGCCGCCCGCGGACGCAACGCGGCCCGCGGGCCAAGTCCCCGCGATCCCCTGCGACCGTACCGGCCGGCCCGGCTCCGCCATTCCCTGCACCTGACGATACGCAACGAAGGCCGAAGCTACCGGAACGTGCAGGCGGGCGGATAGCGGTACGGATCAGGAACGAAAGGGCCGAGCCGCTACTTTTCCTCTTCCATCGTCACGGCGACATCCGCCTTGGCCGACAGCCGGACCTTGTTGCCCTCGACATCGGCGACGAGGCCCTTGTCGATGAAGTGATGGTGACCCCTGTGGCTGCCCTCGCCGCTGTCCTTCTTGGTCAGCTTGATGCGGTTGCCCTCGACACGGTCGACGGTGCCGACATGGACGCCGTCGGCGCCGATAACTTCCATATGCTCTGCGATATTCTGCATGGTGGATTCCTTGTTGGACCCACACAACGCCTGAGAGGTCTTTCCGTTCGTTCGAGACAAAATCGCCCGGCGCGGTCGGGCGACCGTTCCATCTCAGGACGGGTCAGCCTCGGTTTAGGGTCTGTTGGGATTCATCTGGAGTTTATCGCGGCCGCGGCCAGATAGATCATTGAAGTGAAGCTCTGGTCGGTCTTGTCGGCGCGCATTGCGATGCGCTTGAATTCCTTGAGCTTGCCGAAGAAGTTCTCGATGAGATGCCGCCATTTGTACATCTCCTTGTCGATGGCGAGAGGCTGTGCACGGCGCGGATGCTGGGAGATGACGACTTTGGCGCCACGCGCTTCGACTTCGGCGATGATGGCGTTGCTATCGAAGGCCTTATCAGCGATCAGCGCGTTGAAGGCCAATCCCTCGATGAGCGGCGGCACGCCCACCGTATCGAAACGCTGTCCCGGCAGGAGCACGAAGCGCACGAGATTGCCGAGCGCATCGGTGAGCGCCAGAATTTTGGTGGTCATGCCGCCTTTCGAGCGGCCGATCGCCTGGCTTTGCGTCCCCCTTTTGCGCCCTGACCGTGGCGGTGGACCTTGACGATGGTGGCGTCGACCATGGCGTATTCCATGTCGGGATCGTCGGAGATGGCCTCGAACAGCCGCTTCCAGACATCCGCCTTCACCCAGTCGCGAAAGCGCGTGAATGTGCTATTCCAGTGGCCGAACATCGCCGGCAGATCCCGCCAGGGACTGCCGGTTCGGGCGATCCACAGAACGGCCTCGACAAACAGTCGGTTGTCCTTGCCGCTGCGGCCCGGATCTCCCGGCTTGCCAAGACAATGCGGCTCCATCTTCGCCCATTGGGCGTCAGTCAAAACGAATCGGTCCATCCCAAGCTTGAATCACAACCAAGCCCCGATGAGAATCCTGAATCCCAACAGACCCTAGGTCGATTGAGCCGAAAGTCTCATAAGACGCCAGCCCCGGCGGGATTACACTGCTTCTATGCCTCCCCGGCAGACGGGCAGGTCGTGATAGCTCGCGGTACCGAAGAGACCGCTGGAGCTCTTTCTCAGGTGGCTCAAGCGTCCCTGAGACCAGGCGGTGCGGACGCAACTCGCCATTCTCGCCTGTAGCGTCACGCACCAAGCGTACTCCGCGAGCAAATGGGTGCTGAAAGGCGCCAGGAGTAGCGTTTTGAATTTGATAGGAGCAGCACATGGCAGTTCAAGTACCGAGCGATTTTCGCCGCGTGATTGTTGCTGCGTCGGTGGGAAACGTTATCGAATGGTATGATTTCTATATCTTTGGCAGCCTGGCCGCAGTTCTGTCGGTCAAGTTCTTCGAGCAGTCCCACCCGGTTGCAGCCCTCCTCAGCACGATCGCGCTGTTCACTGCGGGCTTCCTGATCCGCCCGCTGGGAGCCTTCCTCTTTGGATGGATGGGCGACAGGGTCGGACGAAAGTATACGTTCCTCATCACGCTGAGTGGAATGGGACTGGGTACGGGGGCAATCGGGTTGATACCAACCTACCAGTCCATCGGTCTGACGGCGGCGTTCGTTCTGTTCGGCTTGCGCATGATCCAGGGTCTGTGCCTGGGCGGCGAATATGGCGGCGCCATCACCTATGTCGCGGAGCATGTGCCGGACGACAAGCGCGGCTACTACACCGGCTGGCTACAGACCTCACCGACTCTCGGCATCGTGGTGTCACTGGCCGTGATCGTCCTGACACGGACCTGGTTCGGCAATCAGGTCTTCGACGAATGGGCCTGGCGCGTTCCGTTCCTGGTGTCATTCCTGCTGGTGGCCATCGCGATCTACATTCGGCTCCAGCTCCAGGAGAACCCCATCTTCCAGGAGATCAGGGCGCGCGGGCAAATGACGACGAATCCGTGGAAGGAGGCCTTCCTCAGCTCCAACATCAAATACATCGGGATCGCGATCGTGGTCCTGATCGGACAGGGCGTGGTCTGGTACAGCGGCCAGTTCTGGGCGCTGTACTTCCTGCAGCAGGTCTCCAAGGTGGATGCGGGGTGACCTCGGCCTACATCGTGGGCGCCGCGCTGTTGATCGCAACACCGAGCCTGATCTTCTTCGGCTGGCTGTCGGATCAAATCGGCCGCAAGCCGGTGATCCTGGGCGGCATGCTGCTCGCCGCGATCACGTACTATCCGCTGTATCTGTGGCTGGGAACGGTCACGCAGCCCGGCAACATCAACTACCCGATCGCGATCTTCATCATCTTCATCCTCGTTTGCTACGTCGGGATGGTCTACGGGCCGGTTGGCGCATTCCTGGCGGAATACTTTCCGGCTAGGATCAGGTACACGTCGGTATCGGTGCCGTACCACATCGGCAACGGCTGGGGTGGCGGATTGGTGCCTTTCATCACGTCGGCCGCGTTCGCGGCGACCGGCAGCGTCGGCTACGCGCTGATCTACCCGATTGCGGTGCCAGCGGTGTGTTTCGTGCTCGCGCTCTTCCTGATGCCGGAGACGCGCAAGATCAGCATCTGGCAACCGATCGAGCCCAGAACCGCATCGTAACGTGATCACCTCTCCTCCGGCCGCCAGCCGATGGCGGTCGGAGAAGAGCCGGCAACCTCTCGTCTCAGCCGGCGCGGTGAGGCCAATGATCGTGCCACCAGGTACTGAAGTTGTGATCGGTCATCAATTCCCAGACAGCAAACAAGATCACCAATAGGCCCGACACTACGCTGCTGATCGCGGCCGATACGGGCTCATAGCCGACGGACCAAGGCGCCACCACCAGAGCCAGGCCCAGCAGCATTTCGCCCCATTCTTCCAGGTAGGACGGGATGACAAAGGCTTCCATGGCAAACAGCATGACGCCGAGCCCGAGTGCGATGGTGAACCAGACGGCTGCCCCGGATAAACCCAGGACAAAGGACGACAGGACCAGCCATACGCCCACCAACAGGCTGGCTGCGTCTTGCCAATGTTGGATGCGCATGATGCTCACCTCCCTTCTGGTACTTATGTGGGGACGCACCGATGAAAATCATCCGTCCGGCCTGCGTTGTGTTGCCGCGACTGCCGGTCAAGAACCGGCGTTCAATCCTGGCCGCCCATGCCCTGGAAAGGGCCCTTGCGAGTGCGGCGCACCAGGATGCAGACTGTCGGAGCTTGACAGGTGTCAATGTCTACCGTTCTCGGCTCACCCAATTCGCGCCCGGAACAAGAGGGAGATGACGCCATGCGAGAAATGGAAATCCACGACTATGCGCGGCAGTTGCTGGAAGCCCATGGCCCCAAGGCCATCGCGGAGGCCGCTCAAAACGCCATCGACCTCGAGCAGAAGGGCGAGCTCGAATTGGCAAAAACCTGGCGGCACATCGAAGACGCGATGAAGCTGATGCGCGGGCCACTCCAAAGCTGACTGCCCGCGCGCGAAGCTTGCCTGACTGCGGCGACAAGGCCGAACGTGGACCACAGTCCGTCGCGAGCCGCTCGGTTGCGGCCGAACGGCAACGCGATCTCAGGACGCTGATCTGGGAGCGAAGCCATGGTTGCGAAATGTGCGACAGCCGAGGATCTCGTGAAGGCGATCAAGGACGACAACTTCCAGATGATCGATTTGCGGTTCACAGACCTGCCGGGGGCGTGGCAACATTTTTCCGTCCCGCCGAGCGCGGTGAGTGCCGATGCGCTCAATGAGGGCATTGGATTCGATGGCTCATCGATCCGCGGCTTCCAGGAGATCCAGGAAAGCGACATGCTGGTGGTCGCGGATCCGGCGACGGCCTTCGTCGACCCCTATAGTCAGGCAAAGACGCTGGTCCTCATCTGCAACATCAGAGACCCGGTGACCGGCCAATCCTATAGTCGGGATGCCCGCTACATCGCCCAGAAAGCCGAAACCTACCTCAAGGGCACCGGGCGCGCCGATACGAGCAATTTCGGCCCGGAAGCGGAGTTCTTCGTATTCGACGACGTGCGCTACGGACAGGGCATCAACTACGCGATGCACGAAATCGACTCCAGCGAAGGCAGCTGGAACACCGGCGCAGAGGAAGCGCCGAATCTAGGCCACAAACCGCGCCCGAAGGAGGGATACTTTCCCGTTCCTCCGACCGACAGCATGCAGGCGCTACGCACCGAAATGGTGCTGACGATGGAATCTCTGGGGATCCAGATCGAAGCCCATCACCATGAGGTCGCAACCGGCGGCCAAAACGAGATCGACATGCGCTTCACCACCCTCACCCGCATGGCCGACAACCTGATGATCTACAAATACGTGGTGAAGAACACCGCGCATCAGCACGGCAAGACCGCGACATTCATGCCGAAGCCGCTGTTCGAGGACAACGCTTCGGGCATGCACGTTCACCAATCGCTGTGGAACGGTGAGACCAATCTGTTCTACGACAAAGGTGACTACGCCGAGTTGAGCCAGCTCGGCCGCTACTACATCGGCGGGCTATTGGGCCACGCCTGGGCGTTGTGCGGGCTTTGCGCCCCCACCACGAACTCCTATCGGCGTCTGGTTCCGGGCTATGAAGCTCCGATCAACCTGGTCTATTCCCAGCGCAATCGCTCAGCCTGCTGCCGGATTCCGATGTATTCGCCAAATCCACGCGCAAAGCGCGTCGAGTTTCGTTCGCCAGATCCATCCTGCAATCCCTATCTGGCCTTTGCCGCGATGCTGATGGCCGGCCTTGACGGCATCGACAACCGGATCGACCCGGGCAGCCCGATCGACAAGAACCTGTACGACCTCCCGCCTGCGGAGGCGAAGGAGGTGAAGTCGACGCCGGGATCGCTGGATCAGGCACTTGACGCGCTCGAGCGCGATCACGCATTCCTGCTACGCGGCGATGTCTTCACCGCCGACGTGATCGAAACCTGGCTCGACTACAAGCGAAAGAAAGAGGTCGATCCTGTCCGGCTGCGCCCGCATCCCTACGAGTTCCATCTCTACTACGACATCTAGCCGACGGTGGCCGCGCAGTCGCAAAGCCCGCGGCGACCGCAGCGATCATCACGGCAAACGCGAACAGCTGGCTTCGCCGCAGCAGCAGGGCGCAAGCGAAGAAAGTAGATATTCATCGTCATTTCGGGGCGCGACGAAGTCGCGAGCTGTTATGCGCAATTGCGCATCTGAGAATCCATAGCCACCGATCGGGGTTATGGATTCCGGGCCTGGCCCTTCGGGCCATCCCGGAATGACGCAGCGAGCGGGCAAAGCGGCCTATTGCTCGATCAGCGCGGTCTTTGAAGACACGTGATGGCTCGCGATCTTCCAGTCGCTGTCCTCGCGGACGATCACCCAGGTGATCTTGACCGAGAGCGGCGCGGCCTCTTCGCCGAAGTCAAACGAGGCGATACCTGCCATACTGATCACGTCAGGGACGACCGGCGCCGCCACCACCTCGGAGAAGCCGACGCGCGGTTTACGCCATCGCGGCAGGCCGTTGAAATAGTCCGCGACGCCGTCTCTGCCCCGGTAGAGTTTCGGGTTGGAGCCGAAGAAGAACGCGTTCTTCGCATAAAGCGATGATAGCGCCGCTGCATCGAGTGTGGCGAAGCCGGCGCGCCATTTCGCGATGATGGCGGACACGATGGCGTCGGCTTCGTTGCTCATTGTCCCTCAACCCTCGTCATCCCTTGGCGACTTCCTTCGCGAACGTGTCGCGCAAACCGATGGTCCTGGAAAATACCGGCTTGCCGGGCGTCGAGTCCTTGTCGCGGATGAAATAGCCCTGGCGCTCGAACTGCATTGGCTCGGTGGAATTGCTCTCGGCAACCGATGCCTCGACTCGCGCATCAGCGAGAATCTCCAGCGACTGCGGATTGAGATCGGTAGCAAAATTCGAGGCGTCCGGGCTCGGGTTCGCAAAGAGCTGGTTGTAGATGCGGATTTCGGCCGGCTTCGACGCTGCCGCCGACAGCCAGTGCATGGTGGCCTTGACCTTGCGGCCGTCGGGCGCGTTGCCGCCCTTGGTCGCGGGATCGTAGGTGCAGCGCAGCTCCACCACCTCGCCGTTATCGTTCTTGATCACGCCGGTGCACTTGACGAAATAGGCGTAGCGCAGCCGCACCTCGTTGCCCGGCGACAGCCGAAAGAACTTTTTCGGCGGGTTCTCCATGAAATCGTCCTGCTCGATATAGAGCTCACGGCCGAACGTGATCTTGCGCGTGCCGGCGCTGGGATCATCGGGATGGTTGATCGCCTCGAGCTCCTCGACCTGTCCTTCCGGGTAGTTCTCGATCACCACTTTCAGCGGCCGCAGCACCCCCATACGCCGCTGCGACGTGCGGTTCAGCTCCTCGCGGATGCAAAACTCGAGCATGCCGACGTCAACGACGCTGTTGGCTTTGGCCACGCCGATGCGCTTGACGAATTCACGAAGGGCCGCCGGGGGCACGCCGCGGCGGCGCATCCCCGCCATGGTCGGCATGCGCGGATCGTCCCAGCCCGCGACATGCCCCTCGCGGACGAGCTGGGTCAGCACGCGCTTGGACAGCAGCGTGTAGGTCAGGTTCAGCCGCGCGAACTCGTACTGGTGCGGCTTCGACGGCACCGGCAGCTTCTCGATGAACCAGTCGTAGAGCGGCCTGTGATCCTCGAACTCCAGCGTGCAGATCGAGTGCGTGATGCCTTCGATGGCGTCCGACTGACCGTGGGCGTAGTCGTAGCTCGGATAGATGCTCCACTTGGTGCCGGTGCGCGGATGATGCGCATGCAGAATGCGGTACAGCACCGGATCGCGCAGGTTGATGTTGCCCGCACCCATGTCGATCTTGGCCCGCAGCACGCGCGCGCCGTTGGGGAATTCGCCCGCCTTCATGCGGCGGAACAGGTCGAGGTTTTCATCCACGCTGCGATCGCGGAAGGGCGAATTCTTGCCGGGCTCGGTCAGCGTGCCGCGCGCACGGCGAATTTCCTCCTGGGTCTGGTCGTCGACATAGGCCAGCCCGTCGCGGATCAGTTGCTCCGCCCATTCATAGAGGCGGTCGAAATAGTCCGAGGCGAAGAACAGGTTCTTGCCCCAGTCGAAGCCGAGCCAGCGCACGTCGGCTTGGATGGAATCGATATATTCCTGCTCTTCCTTGACCGGATTGGTGTCGTCGAAGCGCAGATGGCAGCGGCCCGGAAACTCCTGGGCGATGCCGAAATTGAGCGCGATCGACTTGGCGTGGCCGATATGGAGATAGCCGTTCGGCTCCGGCGGGAACCGGGTCACGATCTCCTTGTATTTGGCCTGATCGAGGTCGGCCTGGATGATGTCACGAATGAAATCGCGCCCAACCTCAGTCGCCACCGGTTCTGTCATTACGAAAATCCTGTAGGGAAATCAGCGGCCCTTCTGCCAAATTCGGGACGCTGAGCCAAGGCCTTAAGCGGTCCGCTGCCGGGCTTTAGTTATGCCCCGGTCCTGCTATATACCACCGCCTCCAATGCATAGGCCCTGCCAAGAATGACCGATTCCGTCGTCACCCGCTTCGCTCCCTCGCCGACCGGTTTCCTCCATATCGGGGGTGCCCGCACGGCCCTGTTCAACTGGCTCTATGCGAAGAAGCACGGCGGCAAGATGCTGCTCCGGATCGAGGACACCGACCGGGAGCGCTCCACGGAGGCCGCGATCGGCGCCATCCTCGACGGCTTGAAATGGCTGGAGCTCGGCTGGGATGGCGACGTCATCTATCAGTTCAGCCGCGCCGCCCGCCACCGCGAGGTCGCCGAGCAGCTGCTCGCCGGCGGCAAGGCCTATCGCTGCTACGCCACCGCCGAGGAGCTCACCGCGATGCGCGAGAAGGCGCGCGCGGAAGGCCGCACCCGCCTCTATGACGGCCTATGGCGCGACCGCGATCCGGCGACGGCTCCAAGCAACGTAAAGCCGACGATCCGGCTGCGCGCGCCGCAGACCGGCGAGACCGTGATCGAGGACCAGGTCCAGGGCCGCGTGGTCTGGCAGAACGAGAACCTTGACGACCTCGTGCTTTTGCGCGGCGATGGCAATCCGACCTACATGCTCGCGGTAGTGGTCGACGACCACGACATGGGCGTCACCCATGTCATCCGCGGCGACGACCATCTGATCAACGCGGCCCGCCAGAAGCAGATCTACGATGCGATGGGCTGGACGCTGCCGAGCATGTCCCACATCCCGCTGATCCACGGCCCGGACGGCTCAAAACTGTCGAAGCGCCATGGCGCGCTTGGCGTCGATGCCTACCGCGCCATGGGATATCTCCCGGCCGCACTCCGCAACTACCTCGTGCGGCTCGGCTGGAGCCATGGCGACCAGGAGATTTTCTCGACCGAGGAGATGGTCGCCGCGTTCGACCTCGCCAGCGTCGGCCGCGCCGCGGCGCGCTTCGATTTCGCCAAGCTGGAAAACCTCAACGGGCATTACATCCGCAATGCCGACGATCAATCACTCGTGAAGATGTTCGAGGACGTGCTCGACCACATCGTGCCCAGCCGCGACGAGCTTAAGGCCAAGTTAAATGACACCACGCGCGCGCAGCTCTTGAAGGCCATGCCGGCCCTGAAGGAGCGCGCCAAGACGCTGATCGAGCTGATCGACAGCGCCTATTTCATCTTCGCCGACCGGCCGCTGGAGCTCGATCCGAAGGCGGCGGCGCTGCTGACGCCGGAAAACCGCAAGCTGATCGGCCAGCTTCATTCCGCGCTGGAGAAAGTCGAGACGTGGAGCGGCGCCGCCACGGAAGCCGCACTGCGTGCTTTTGCCGAGGAAAATAGTCTCAAGCTCGGCGCGGTCGCCCAGCCGCTGCGGGCGGCGCTGACCGGACGAACGACGTCGCCTGGTATATTCGAGGTTTTGGACGTCTTGGGACGCCAGGAGAGCCTGGGCCGGCTCAAGGACCAAGCCAAGGCCTAGTCTACGACGTAAGTCGACCATGCGTGGCGCCATCTTGCAGCGCACACAGCAATAATATACCCATCTCACCCGTACCTTCTGGAACATCCGGCCTGCCCCAACATCTGCTTAGGGGCCTTCCGGGTCCGGCCCGTTTCACCATACATCGGGGACCTCTGATGGACGCAAAACCAAGCAACAAGACCGCCACACTGACGGTCGGAAACAAGAATTTCGATCTTCCGATCCATAGCGGCAGCGTCGGGCCTGATGTCGTCGATATAGGCAAGCTCTACGCACAGTCCGGCCTGTTCACCTACGATCCGGGCTTCACCTCGACCGCGAGTTGCCAGTCCAAAATCACCTATATCGACGGCGACGCGGGCGTGCTGGAATACCGCGGCTATCCGATCGAGCAGCTCGCCGAGAACGGCGACTTCCTCGAGACCTGCTACCTCTTGCTCTTCGGGGAGCTGCCGACCGCCGCACAGAAGAAAGATTTCGACGACCGCGTGATCCATCACACGATGGTCCACGAGCAGATGGCCCGCTTCTTCCAGGGCTTCCGCCGCGACGCCCATCCGATGGCGATCATGGTGGCCGCGGTCGGCGCGCTCGCCGCGTTCTATCACGACTCAACCGACATCAACGATCCGAAGCAGCGCATGATCGCTTCCATGCGTATGATCGCGAAGATCCCGACGCTGGCGGCGATGGCCTACAAGTACACGGTCGGCCAGCCCTTCGTGTACCCGAAGAACTCGCTGAAGTTCGCCGAGAACTTCCTGCACATGTGCTTCGCGGTGCCGTGCGAGGAGTACAAGATCAACCCGGTGCTGGCTGACGCGCTGGACAAGATCTTCATCCTGCACGCCGATCACGAGCAGAACGCTTCGACCTCGACGGTGCGTATCGCCGGCTCCTCCGGCGCCAACCCGTTCGCCTGCATCGCCGCCGGCATCGCCTGCCTGTGGGGCCCGGCGCATGGAGGC
Source organism: Bradyrhizobium sp. LB13.1 (assembly GCF_054056815.1). Lineage (NCBI taxonomy): Bacteria > Pseudomonadati > Pseudomonadota > Alphaproteobacteria > Hyphomicrobiales > Nitrobacteraceae > Bradyrhizobium > Bradyrhizobium sp. LB13.1. The sequence goes on from NZ_JBSRYQ010000001.1 coordinate 4,785,027, forward strand.
GCCAACGAAGCCGCGCTCGCGATGCTCGCCGAGATCGGCTCGGTCGACAACATTCCCGAGTTCATCGCCAAGGTGAAGGACAAGAACTCTGAAGTCCGCCTGATGGGCTTCGGTCACCGCGTCTACAAAAACTACGATCCGCGCGCCAAGATCATGCAGAAGATGTGTCACGCCGTGCTCAAGGAGACGGGCCATGGCGACGATCCGATGCTCAAGGTGGCGCTGGAACTGGAGCGGATCGCGCTCAGCGACCAGTACTTCATCGACCGCAAGCTCTACCCGAACGTCGATTTCTATTCGGGCATCACGCTGAAGGCGATGGGCTTCCCGGTCTCGATGTTCACCGTGCTGTTCGCGGTCGCCCGCACCGTCGGCTGGATCAGCCAGTGGAGCGAGATGATCGAGGATCCGCAGCAGAAGATCGGCCGTCCGCGCCAGCTCTACACCGGCGTCACCAAGCGCGACTACGTCGCGATCAAGGATCGGAAGTAAGTCTTAGCCTCACGACGTTTGAAACGGCGCCATCGTCTGCGATGGCGCCGTTTTTGTTTGGCGTTCACCTTGGGGTGGGCAAAGCGGAGCGTGCCACCATCTTTCCGCGACCGGCATAGACAGCGTGGGCACGCTTTGCTCTGCCCACGCTACGAAACGGGTTGGACCGCTCCCCTATCTTGCTGCCGCGCACAACAACAAGTCCATGCATCGAGCCGCAAGTGCCTTGACAGTTGAAGCGCTCCGCGCGCAAATCCTTACCCTAAGTAAGAATAACGACAGGGATGGAAATGCCGGAGCAGCCGAGAAGTCGGCGGCAGACGCGTGCTGCCATTTTGACTCATCTGCTTCAGTCGGGCGGCTCGTTTCGCCCGCCGCTGGCCAGGGCCGTGCGCCTGTCGGAAGCGAGCCTGTCGCGCATTCTGTTTGATCTCAAGGCCGAAGGCCTGATCGAGGAGGTGCGGCGCCCTGCCCCTTATGTCGGCGGCCCGACGGGCCTCGTGTCGCTCGACGGCTCGGTCGCGCTCGCGGCCTTCGAGCTGAGCACCCAGCGTCTCAGCGTCGGTGTTGGGGGCCTGTCGGGTGAGTTGCACTACACCGGACACGTGCCGCCTGCCGAAGACGCCGACCGTCGCGACCGTCGGCCGGGCGTTTGGCGAGGCGATGACATTGCTGCGCGACTGGACGCGGCGCCGGCGCATCCCCCTCGCGCAGATCGGCGTCTCCATTCCGGGCCTTGGCCGGTTGGGCGCATCGACCAATCCGATCATTCCCTGCGACGTCGGGCGTATCAGCGAGATGCTCGGCGAGACGTTTGCCGGCGTGCCGGTCGAGTTCACCAATTCGGTGGTCGCGCACGCCATTTTTCACCGTTGCCGTACGGAGAATTATCCATTCAGCGGCGCGCATCTCTTCGTCTTCGTCGGCCAGGGCGTCGCGGGGACCTGGATGGACGATCCGGTCGAGGACGATGCGCTCCAGCCGGTCGAGCTCGGCCACATGGTGTTCGAGCCCGACGGACCGCGTTGCCGCTGTGGTCATCATGGCTGCGTCGAGGCCTATACATCGCTTCCAGCCTTGGCCGAGCTTCTTGGCGTCGCGGAGGCCGAGTTGCTTCAACTCGGCAGCGAATGGGTGACCGCAATGCCGCTTTCGTCGCGCGTGCGGCAGGAGTTGCGCCGGCGGCTGTTCCGGCTTGGCCTCGCGATCGGCAACACGCTGAACGTGAAGCTATGCAACGGCGTCGCGATCAGCGGCTGGCCGTCGCTTCTCATCGAGGACGATCGCAACGCTCTCGTCGACGGGATCGACGCCTGCCTGTTGGGCGGTCGCAAGCATGCGCAAGTGTCGCTTGCTTTCGTGCCGCCGTCGAATGGCAATGATCCGCGGGCGGCGCTGGCATTCGCGGCGTTCTGCCTCGCTTGCCGCGGCGGCATGCCGGCCGCATCGACCGAGGCCGCCTGAGATACCTGATACCGCGCGGCTCTCGCGCGAAAGAGTTCACACCGGGAGGAACTTGCCATGCCGATCACGACAACAAGGCGCCGTCTGCTCGCTGGATCTGCTGCCGCGCTTGCGCTCCCGGCATTTGCCCGCGCGCAAGGCGCGGTCAAGCCGCGCCTGACTGCGATCTCACAATGGTCCGCAGGTAGCGACGGGGCGGCCATCACGGCGCTCGGCAAGAAATTCGAGGAGAAGGGCGGGATTTGGCAGCACTCGCCGGTCCCCGGATTCACCACCGAGATGATGAACAAGCTGCGCGCTCAGATCATGGCCGGCGATCCACCGGCCTGTTCGCAGCTCAAAGGTCCCGAGATTGCAGCCTGGTCGAAGATTGCCCCAACCGTCAATCTCGACGCCCTTGTTGCCGCCGCCGGCTACGAAAAGGTCGTCGCTCCAGACCTTGCACGATTGCATAAGCCGGGGGGCAAATGGATCGCACTGCCGCTGCAGATCTACAGCACCAACATGCTGTTTCTCTCCAAGCGCGCGATGGACAAAGCCAAGGCCGACAAGATCCCCGTCACATGGGCTGACTTCAACGACCTTGCCGAGAAGATGAAGGCGGGCGGTGTCGCCTATCCCATCGCCAACGGTGGTACGCGCCCGGACGATGGACAGAAATTCGAGGCCGCTCTGGCCGGCATCAGTCCCACCTCATACCGCGCAGCCATCATGAATCTCGACAAGAAGGCCTTGGAGGGTCCCGAGATAAAGGCTGCCTTCGCACAGGTGCGCAAGATCGCCGACTGGATGGACCCGAACGTCGGCGCCCAGCACTTTTCGACCAACCTGAAGCGCTTCATCGACGGCGACATGGGCATGATGATCATGGGCGGCTGGGCGCAGGGCGTATTGCGCAATGCCGGTTTCAAGTTCGACGACTTCATCATCGCCCCGGGCCCGAGCGACAATTCCAAGCCGGTTTTCCTGTTGAATGCCGATGCCTTCATATTCTGGCAGCGCAAGGAGCCAGATCTGCAGGCGGGTCAGGCGCTGATGGCCCAACTCGTCATGGATCCAGCAATCCAGACGATGTATTCACAGATCACGGGATCGATACCCGTGCGCACAGATGTCGATCTTTCCGGTGAAGGCTGGTCGGACGGTCAACGGCGGACCGCAGCAGCCCTGAAAGACGCTATCGCCAGCAATCAAGCGGTCCTCAGTCTCGCGCACAACATGGCGCAGGAAAACGGCATGACCGCAGCGATGATCGACGTGATCACGGAGTATGTGAAGAACAAGACGGTTACACCGGAGCAGGCGGTCACCCGTCTTGCAGAGGCCGTCGAGGGCGCGCGTTGACCGACACCGTCTCTCCAGCGACGCGGCCGGGCTGGCCGGCGACCTCTGACCTGGTGCGCCGGCTGCCCGAATACCTGATGATCTGGGTGCCGCTGCTGCTGGCGGCGGGGCATCTCGTCTCGTTCTCGCTGTGGACGATCTGGGTATCGTTCACGCCCTCCACCCTTGTCCCAGTTTCGGGCTGGGTGGGTTTGCGCAACTACACGGCGGTCCTGTCGTCGCGGAACTGGCAGATCGCGTTCGACAACTTGCTGTTGTTTGGCTGCGCTTTCGTGGTGCTGAGCTTGATCACCGGCCTCATGCTCGCGATTCTTCTCGATCAGCGCATTCGCGGCGAGAACGTGTTGCGATCCATCTTCCTGTATCCCCTGGCGGTGTCGTTCGTCGTCACCGGCACGGTCTGGAGCTGGCTGCTCAATCCCGGCCTTGGTATCCAGAAGCTCGCTCACGACCTCGGCTGGACCTCGTTCCGGTTCGACTGGCTGCTAGACCGCGACATGGCGATCTGGACCATTGTCATCGCTGCGATCTGGCAATCTTCGGGCTTCGCCATGGCACTGTTCCTTGCCGGCCTTCGCTCCGTCGACGCGGACATCATCAAGGCCGCGCAGATCGATGGCGCCGGACCTATCCGGATCTATCGGCGGGTCATCTTGCCGACGCTATGGCCGATAACCATCACCGTCGCCGTGATCCAGCTGCAGTTCGCGATTTCGGCCTTCGACCTCGTCCGCGCTCTCACCAACGGCGGGCCCGGAATCGCGACCCAGCTGCCGGCACTCGTCGTCTACGATCTGATGTTCCAACGTGGCCAGCTCGGCCGGGGTGCGGCGGCGGCGGTGCTCATGTTGCTTATTCTTCTCGCGGTGCTGCTGCCGTATGCAGCGTGGCGTTATTTTGAGCGACGGCGGACGACCCATGCGTGATCGAGCCTTCGCACCAAGCCGAATGTTGATCTATCTGCTCGTTTTGGCGATCGCTGCAGCATGGCTCGCGCCATTGGCTGTTGTCGTGCTGAATTCGCTCCGTAGCAACGAGGAGATCGCACAGGCCTCGATGATCGGCTGGCCGAAACAATGGGCCTGGAGCAACTACGCCGTTGCCTGGAGCGGTTTCTGCGTCGCCGAGACCTGCGCCGGCCTCCGGCCGTACATGTTGAACTCCGCGCTCGTCACGATTCCCGCGACGATTTTCTCTACCCTGCTCGGTGCTATCGCCGGTTACGCCGTGTCGCTCTGGCGATTTCGCGGCGATAGCTGGATCTACGGCATCGTGACCCTTGGCCTCTTCCTTCCCCAGCAGATGCGCTTGCTTCCCTGGACCATCGTGTTGCGGGATATCGGTCTCATCAACACGCTGACGGGTCTCGTGCTGATTCACACGATCCAGGGGCTCTCCTTCACCACGCTGTTCTGCCGGAACTACTACGTCGCCATCCCACATGAACTGATCAGCGCCGCGCGCATCGATGGCGCCGGGTTCTTCCGCATTTTCTGGCGCATCATTCTGCCGCTCTCGTCTCCGATTCTGATCGTCACCGTGATCTGGCAGTTCACGCACATCTGGAACGAGTTCCTCTACGGCGTGACATTCACGACCGGCCAGCAACAGCCGGTCACGGCCGCTCTCATTGCGCTATCTGCCGCGATCGCAGACATCCCGCAGCATGGCGTACAGAGCGCGGCGGTGATCATCGCGGCGCTGCCCACTTTGTTGATCTATCTCCTCGGCGGCCGGTACTTCGTGCGCGGCCTGACCGCCGGGGCCGTGAAATGATGGGATTGTCATGGCAGCACTAAGCATTCGCTCCCTGTCGAAGCGCTACGCCAATCTGGAAGTGCTGAAGGGGATCGACCTCGACATCGAGAGCGGCGAGTTCACCGTGCTGGTCGGCCCGTCCGGTTGCGGCAAGTCGACGCTGCTCAACATCGTCGCCGGGCTCGACCGCCCGAGCGCAGGCACCGTGGAAATCGGCGGACGTGTCGTCAACGACATCCCGCCAAAAGACCGCGACATCGCCATGGTGTTCCAGTCCTATGCGCTCTATCCGTCGATGACGGTGCGTCAGAACATCACCTTCGGCATGGAATGCCGCCACGTAGCGAAGGCTGAACAGGAGAAGGCACTGGCGAATGTGGCCCGGCTGCTCCAGATCGAGCCGCTGCTCGGCCGCAAGCCGTCGCAGCTCTCCGGCGGTCAACGCCAGCGCGTGGCGATGGGTCGGGCTCTGGTCCGCGATCCCCTGCTCTTCCTGTTCGACGAGCCGCTCTCCAATCTCGACGCCAAGCTGCGCGTCGAGATGCGGATGGAAATCAAGCGGCTGCATCAGCGCATCGGCGCCACCATCATCTATGTCACCCACGACCAGATCGAGGCGATGACGATGGCGACGCGCATCGCCGTGATGCACCGGGGCGTGGTGCAGCAGTTTGCCGACCCCGATACCGTGTATCGCTATCCCGCTAATCTGTTCGTGGCCCGTTTCATGGGCTCACCGCCGATGAACACGATGCCGGCTCGGCTCGAGGCCGATGCCGGCGGGCCTGTGGCCGTGATCGGCGCAGGAAGGCCGGACGAGGTCCGCCTCCGCCTTGGCCAATACGACGCGGCGGCGCGCTTCGTCGGCCGTGACGTGGTGGTCGGAATCAGGCCGGAATGCATCGCCGAGGGCAATCGCGTGTTTTCCAGCGATGCGCCCGTCATCGTCGACGCGCCGGTGGAAATGGTCGAGCCGACCGGAGCCGAAACGATCGTGCTGCTGCGGCTTGGCGGCGAGCCTGCGCTGGCGCGCATCACGCCGGATATCCGGCCCACGCCCGGGGCGACTGCCTCCTTCGCGCTCGACACGCGGCGCATTTGCCTGTTCGACCCCGAAACGGAGCGGCTGATCGCATGACCAGGACCACCTATTCCAGCCTTGCCGGCCGCGTGGTGTTGATCACCGGTGGCGCCAGCGGCATCGGTGCCGCCTTCGTGCGTGCCTTCGCAGCCCAGAAGGCACGCGTTGCCTTGTTCGACCTCGATGCGAGCGCCGGCGAAGCACTGGTCGCGGAAGTGGCGGCGGCGTCCGGCACCGTACCATTGTTCGTGCCATGCGATCTCCTCGACATTGATGCCCTGCGCGGCGCCATGGCGCAGGTCCACGGATCGCTCGGCGATGCCGCGGTCCTCGTCAACAACGCCGCCAATGATAAGCGCCAGGTACTGGCCGAGGTGACGCCCGCCGAATTCGACTGGACGATCGGCGTCAACCTCAAGCACGTCTTCTTTGCGGCTCAAGCGGTGGTGCCGCAGATGCAGGCGCGCGCGGCGGCGGCTCGATCATCAACATGTCGTCGATTGCCTGGATGCGCGGCGCGCCGGCGCTGCCGGTCTACGCTGCGGCAAAAGCCGCGATCGTCGGCTTCACCAACTCTCTGGCCCGGCTGGTCGGTCCCGACCGCATCCGCGTCAACGCGATAGCGCCGGGGATGGTGATCACGGAGCGTCAGCGCCGGCTGTGGTATCCGGACGAACAGACCATCGCCGAGCTGCGCACGCGCCAGGCCATTCCCGATGCGGTGACGCCCGACGACATCGCCAACATGGCGCTGTTCCTCGCCTCCGACGAGAGCCAGCGCATCACGCGCCAGTGTTTTCAGGTCGACGGCGGGATTGGCTAGCCGCTCCAGGCGAACTGTTCGTTGCAGCTCCTGCGACGCTTCATACCATCCTGCTAGGATCGAAACTGCTCATTGAAAATGCCATAGACCACATCTAAACTGTAGATAGAGTGCGACTAATCATTAGAACGACAGATTGAAACACAGCAGAATTTGCGCGGCATGAAAACCGTGGACTGACCAATACCATTGAAGCTGGATAAGCGCCGCCGGCGCGTGAGCCGGATGGGGAGCTGGATCGAGAACCAACCACGGGGATGCTCCATGGATACGCTTTGGCGGTTCTTTCTAGTCAAGAAGAATCGGGACGTCCTGGCTTGGCTCGGCGGGGGAGCCGTGGTCGCCATAGCGAGCCTATGGACGGCCTACGTCCAACTGCAACCCAAACAAGCCGCCCACGATGTTGCGCCTGTCTCCGCGAACTGCGGCAGCGTAGCGGCGGGCGGAAACATCAGCGGCGCGACCATCGTGATGAACGGACCGAAAGACTCAGATTGCAGCAGTAAGCAATGAGGCAGCAATGTTTCGTGGCACATTCGTCGTTGTAGCCATCACGCTTCTGATCGCGAACACCGTCCAAGCTCAGGTTCAGGCCAACTTTGGAAGTGTGGCGGCCGGCCGCGACATTGTGAATTCCGTGATCAACATCGGCGTCGATGATCTCGTCAAGAAATACAAGGAAGATGCCCAGGATCTGAAACAGAATAATGCAGACCTGAGGCAGAACAATGCAGATCTAAGGCAGTTCAACGCAGAACAAATCACCCGGCTCGCTGAACTTCAGAAGAAGCTCGATCTGAACGAACGACAAATTCGCTCGGCTCTCTTCATTTTGGGCGAAACAAACCTGTCACCGGACCAGCTCGCACCCACATTGGTGCAGATCGCCAGCCAATACAAACTGCTGAGAGACCAGGCCCTCACCAGGCCGACGGACTCTTCAGAGACCTCCACCCTGAAGAACGATGCCCGGAAGGCCATCGACGCCGGGGACCTAGCTGGGGCCGAGGCCCTGCTCGCCAAGGTCGAGGACCTCCAACGGGCAGCGTTGCTCAATGCGACCCGCAATCTCGCCGCCGATGTTGCTGAAACGGCTGCAAGCCGAGGCGAGGTCGCCATGACGCGGTTACGTTACGTCGAAGCCGCGACGCATTTTGCCTCCGCAGGCAACATGTATGCACCCGCATTCGACAGTCCCAAGGCGCTCGACTATCTCGAGCGCGAGGCCGATGCGCTCTATCTGCAGGGCGAAGAGTTCGGCGACGACAAGGCGCTGCACCAGTCCATAGAGCGGCGCAGAGCGCTGCTGGAACGGCTGCCTCGCGACAAGATGGCTCGGGACTGGGCCCGCAACCAGCACAATCTTGGCCTGTCTCTTGACACGATTGCGCAACGCAGCAGTGGCGCCGAGCCCATCCTTCTCCAAAGCATTGAAGCTTACCGCGATGCCCTTCAGGTGATTACGCGAGACAAGTCTCCTCTCGACTGGGCCAACATGCAAAGCAACCTGGGAAGCGCGCTCGCCCAACTCGGAGAGCGCTCTCCCGGGTCCGGGCGAATGGAGGAGGCGATCGCCGCCTACCAGGAAGCACTCAAGGAGTGCTCGCGAGAGAAGGCTCCGCTGCAGTGGGGCGGCATTCAGGCAAATCTTGCGGCCGCCTATCTGAGGATTGCCGAAACCGAGAGCGGCACCGAGAGCTTCGAATTGGCCTTGAAGTCTTTCGATCTCGCTCTGCAGGAGGTTACCCGGGAGCGCGATCCGGCGGCCTGGGGGACGATCCAGAATGACCTAGGTTCGGCGCTGTCCAAATTGGCAACCCGGAATGGCGACCAGAAAATGCTCGCTTCCGCAATCGACGCGTATCGGGCTTCGCTAGCGGTCAAGACGAGGGAGCGATATCCTTACGACTGGGCGACGACGACCTATAATCTTGCTGGCACGCTGTCCGACCTTGCGAAGGACGACTCCGGGGTAAAGCTGCTCGACGAGGCGGCGATCTCCTATCGCGCAGCTCTCCAGGAGATCACGCAGGAACGATCCGGACTGGTCTGGGCAAGAGCCCAGACGAACCTGGGCAACGTGCGGCTACGCCTGGGACGCTTGCGCCCAGGTACAGCCGACCTGGAAGCCGCGCTTGCGGCCTACACGGAGGCAACAAAGGAATGGACAATTGATAGTTCGCCTCTCGACTGGGCCATGGAACAGGACCACATCGGCGACGTCCTCTTCCTGCTTGCGATACGGACTTCGCAATCCCAGCGCTTCCAGGAAGCGGCCGATTCGTATCGACAGGCAATGGCAGTTAATCAGCGTGCCAACCGCATCTTCGACGCAGCCAGGAATCAAGCGGATTACTGTGTGGTGCTCTGGCTGGCGGGCGACCGAACCAGCGACGAGTCCAAGAAGTCGGAAGCACAGCAATCATGTCAGCGGGTGGTGCGTTTAGCGATGGCGGTTGCGAACGCGGGAGATCGGATGCCGGCAGCAACGAGATTTCAAGCGGCCAAGATTCTCGGTGACCTGACCTACAAATTCGTTTTCGTTCGTGACTACGACGAAGCTGTTCGCATAGCAGATTTTGTCATTCCTTCATTTCCCGAACTGAGCTGGGTGCAAATAAACAAGGCGCATGCCTTGATGCTGTCCGGGAAGACGCAGCAAGCTCTTGAAATCTATCAGGGTCTCATCTCAGGTCCCGATGCAGCCGACTTCAAGCAATCAATCCGCACCGACTTTCAACAACTGCGCAGTCTTGGACTCAATGCTCCGCTCATGGAAACTGTCGAAAAGAACATCAAAGACTAGCCTGTCCGGCGGCCCTTGCGCATCGTCGCCAGCACGATGTCGGCGGCAAGCACGCTCGGCGGCTTGTTGCCGGTCGCCATGATCTGATCGAGCTGGACGAACGCTTCGACCTGCTGCTTGCGCAGCGGCGAATCCGTCAACAGCTCCGACAGCGCAGGCGCCAGCTTCTCCGGCGTGCACTCCTCCTGCAGAAACTCCGGGATGACATCCTTGCCGATCACGAGATTGGCGAGGATCACCGAGGAGACGCGGATCGCGCGGCGCAGGATGAAGGCTTCGATCACGCTGACGCGATAGGCCGTCACCATCGGAATGCCCGACAGCGCCAGCTCCAGCGTCACCGTGCCGGATTTCGCGAGCGCTGCATGCGCGATCCGGAAGGCGGCGCGCTTCTCGTTTTCACCAACCACGATCTGCGGCTTGACCGGCCAGTTCGCGATGCCTTCGCGGACAGTCGCTTCGAGATGCGGCGTGGTCGGCAGCATCAGTTCGAACGCGCGGCCTTCCGTCTGCAATCGGCCGAGCGTCGCGCCGAACACGTCAAGATGGTGCCGGATCTCGCTGCGGCGGCTGCCGGGCAGCACCAGCAAAACCGGCAGCTCACCGTCGCGGCGCTTCTGCTCCTCCGCGTTCGGTCGCAGCGACGGCAATTGCTCGATCAGGGGATGGCCGACATAGCTGCATGGCGGTCCGCCGAGCTTGCGATATTCCTCCGGCTCGAACGGCAAGAGGCCGAGCACATGGTCGACATAACCGAGCATGGTCCGCGCCCGTCCCGGCCGCCAGGCCCAGAGCTGCGGCGAGACGTAGTCGACGATCGGGATTGCTGGATTGCGCGCCCGCACGCGGCGGGCGACACGATGGGTGAAATCGGGACTGTCGATGATGACGAGCGCGTCCGGCGCGGACTCGGTCACGGCCTCCACGGTCTCGCGGATCAGCCGCAGGATCTTTGGCAGTTGCTGCACGACCGCGGCGAAACCGACGATCGAGAGCTGCTCGATCGGAAACAGCGTCTCGAGCCCCTCGCGGGCCATGGTGCGGCCGCCGACGCCTACGAACTGCACGCCGTCGCCGAGCCGCTGGCGCAGCACCTTCATCAAGGCGCTGCCGAGCCGGTCGCCGGATTCCTCCGTGGCGATCAGGAAGATCTTGCGCGTGGGATCGCGGCCTTGCATCACGCCGGCAGGCCGATGACGAAGAGATATTTTGTGTCGGCGAACGCGATCATCGCCTGCGGCTCGGCGGCGATGGTATTGCCGGCGACGACGGCAATGCCGGCGAGCCCCGCGACGGCGACGCCCTCGAGGGTGCGCGGGCCGATCGTCGGCAGGTCGAAGCGCAAATCCTGCCCGCTCTTTGGGACCTTCACCAGCACGCCGCGCCCGGTGGCAGCGCGGATGCGGCCCTCTTCGCGCAGGCGCGCCACGCGCGCGAGCAGCGCATCGGTGCCCTCGATATCCTCGACCGCCACCACATGGCCGTCGATCACGACCGCGGCCTGGCCGATGTCGAACGGACCGAGCGCGGTCAGCACCGCGCGTCCGCGCTCGATGTCGGTCTTGCCGGTGTCGCTCGGCCAGGCGCGGCTGATGCAGCCCTCGGGCATCAGCAGGTCGGGCGCGACATCCCGGATCCCGACCATGCGAAAGCCGCCCTGCTCGAGAATGCGCCCGACGCCGGACAACAAATGATCGTCGCCACCGCGGAAGGCGCGGATGACATTGCCGAGCAGCCGGAGCGTTGTGAAGTCGACCCGGACCTCCGAGAGCGAAGGCCGTACCAGCGTGCCGATGAAGATCAGGTCCCGGCAGCCTTCTTCGCGAAACAGCCGCATGGCGCGGCCAAGCTGGCCAACCGAAATCCAGCGGTGACGGAATTTCTCCACTCGCGCCGGATCGCAGGCCCCCCGAAGGGGAAACAGCACCGGTGTGATGCCGCGGGCGGCGAGCGAGTCCGCAACCGCGAACGGCATCGCGCCGCCGCCTGCGACCACGCCGACCGGTGACGAAATCTCCGAAGCCGCCGATGTCATGCCCGCGGCCATCCCAGAACTCACTTCGCGATGGCGGGAAGACAGAGCGGGCGATGCTTGCCCTTGCCGATGAAGTCGAGGATTTCGGCGATCGCCGGATCTTCACCGGCGAGCGGCCGCGCCGTCTCCAAGCGTTCGGCAAAGGTGCCGGGGCCATGGAAGAGTTTCTGGTAAAACGCGCGCACGGTCGCAAGCCGCTGCTTGGTAAACTTGCGCCGCTTCATGCCGATTAGGTTGAGGCCTTCCAGCGCCGCATACTGGCCGTTGGCCAGCCCGAACGGAATGACGTCGTCGCGCACGCCGCACACGCCGCCGACCATCACCTGCGGGCCGATGCGCGTGAACTGATGCACCGCGGACAGACCGCCGATGAAGACGAAATCACCAATCTCGCAATGACCGCCGAGCGTCGCCGAGGTGGCGAAGATCACGTCGTTGCCGACATGGCAGTCGTGGCCGACATGGCTGCAATTCATGAAATAGTTGCGGTCGCCGACCTCTGTGATTCCGCCGCCTGTGACGGTGCCGGCGTTCATGGTCACGGATTCGCGGATGGTGCAGCCCGAGCCAATCTTGAGCTTCGTCAATTCGCCGCGATAGCTGAGCGATTGCGGCGGCGTGCCGAGCGAGGCGAAGGGATAGATGGTGCAATCGTCGCCGATCGTGGTTTGCGCGGTGATATGCACATGTCCGATCAGCTTGCAGTTCGCGCCGATCACGACATTGGCGCCGATGATGCAATAAGGTCCGATCTCGGTGCCCTCGCCGATCACGGCGCCGTCCTCGACCCGTGCGGTGGGATCAATCTTGCTCATCAAGCAATCAAACTCGTCAAGAAGGGCTGGTTATGCGTTGAAGTCATTCGATTTTCCGGTGGTTAGCGCGACTATGCCCGATCTGTCCAGTGACGTATCATCTCGCCGTGTTTCAAGTGCCGGATGAAGCAACCTTCTCGGCTCGTCAACAAGTTCACACGGAGCTTCAGCTATCGTGGTCAGGGCCCTGGCACTTCTGCTCGCACAGCTCGCGGCCGCACCGATCGTCTCCGAAACGGTCGAGACCGGCGAACTTCGCCCCACCGACCTCGCGACGTTCGAATGCCGCGACATCAGCCGCAGCACGGTGCTTCAGCGCGTCTGCTACGACCGGGCGCAGCAGAACCTCGTAGTCGCGGTCGACGGCAGGTATGACCGCTATTGCGCCGTCGCGGCCGAGACCGTCGACAGCCTCCTGGGCGCTCCGTCCATGGGCCAGTTCTTCAACCGGAATATCAAGCGCGAGGCAGCCGGCAGCCGCTACGACTGCCGCGCATGAACCGGACCGTTCAGTCGGTCAGCATGGCGCCGACGTCGGCTTCCGCGACCACCTGGCCGTTGACCTTGGCATCGCCGTGAAACCACCACATCGCCTTGCGGCGCCCGACCGAGCGCATGTGATACTCGATGGTGTCGCCGGGCAGCACGGGCTTGCGAAACTTGCACTTGTCGATGGTGAGGAAATAAACCGCCCGCGGCTTCTCGGTGCCCTCGACCGACTTGATGCCGATTACGCCCGCGGTCTGCGCCATCGCCTCGATCATCATCACGCCGGGATAGACCGGACGATCCGGGAAATGGCCCTGGAACTGCGGCTCGTTGAAGGTGACGTTCTTGATGCCGATGCCGCTGTAATCGGTGCGGATGTTGATCACGCGATCAATCAGCAACATCGGAAAACGGTGCGGGAGCGTTTGCAGAATCATATTGATGTCCACAAGCTCGAACCTGACCGGTGCTTCGTCCGTCACTCCCGTTCCTCCTGCTTCGGCTCGGCCTTGCCGTCGCGCGCCAAGCGCTCCACCGCCAAGATTTCCTTGAACCACTGCCTGGTCGGCTTGGCAAAAAAACCACCCCAACGTCCGTTGGGAGGAACGTCGTCCTTGACGCCACTCATGGCAGTCACCTGAGCTCCATCCCCGATCTTGACGTGATTGTTGATACCCACCTTCGCGCCTAGCGCCACGTTGTCGCCGAGGGTCAGACTGCCGGCGAGGCCGATCTGGGCTGCCAGCAGGCAGTGCCGGCCGATGGTCACATTGTGGCCGATCTGGACCTGATTGTCGATTTTGGTGCCCTCCCCGATCACGGTGTCGCGCAAGCTGCCCCGGTCGATCGTGGTGTTGGCGCCGACCTCCACATTGTTCTGGATCAGCACGCGGCCGGTCTGGGGCACCTTCAGATGGCCCTCGGGACCGAAGAAGATGAAGCCGTAGCCGTCCTGGCCGATCGAGCAGCCGGGGTGGATCAGCACGTCATTGCCGATCAGTGCGCACTGGATGGCGGTGCGCGCGCCGACATTGCAGTCCCGACCGATCTTGACGCCGGGGCCGATCACGGCCCCTACACCGATCACCGTGCCACTGCCGATCTCCACGTCGGGGCCGATCACGGCCAGGGGATCGACGATCACGCCGTCCTCGAGCCGGGCCGTGGGGTCGATGATCGCCGACGGCGCGATGCCGTCGTTGCCGGTCCAGGATTGCGGCCGGAGGGCGTCGCCATGCCACTCCCGCGCAATCCTGACGAAGGCGCGGAACGGCTGCGTCGCCCGCAGCACGGCCACATGCGCGGGCACCTTGGCCTCGAAACGCGGGCTCACCAGGCAAGCTCCGGCCTTGGTCGCCTTGAGTTCGTCGGCATATTTGAGATTATCGAAGAACGTCAGGTGCATCGGGCCGGCCTCGTCGAGCGAAGCCAGACCCGTGATGATTTGGCCGCCCTTGGCGGGATCGACCAGCTCCGCTTTGGTCAGCGTGGCAATGTCAGCCAACGCTGAGGCAGGCGGTTTTGTGAAGAAGGTCGGCTGCGCCATTCCACCCCATCGCGGTCCGGCTTCGGCATGAAGCGGCAAGACCGCATCATGCCTCATCTCTTAAATTGGCACGATCCCTTTCGGAAACCGGCTCCAGTGATCCGGATCGTGCCGTGCTGATCGAATTAGAACGAGGTGCCGCCGCCGAACCGGAACTCCTGCGTACGGTCGTACTTGCCCTTGCTGAGCGGCACGGCGTAGTCGAAGCGCAGCGGACCGAACGGCGACTGCCAGATCAGGCCGACACCGACCGACGATCGGATCACCTTGCTGTCGTCGTAGATCAGGCCGGTACAGGTTCCCGGCGTCACCGGATTGGTG